>CAVTIV010000012.1:0-72202 GCA_963734865.1 Pirellulaceae bacterium | reverse complement strand
ACCGGGTGGCCCTGGGTGATTACTCACCCAGGGCTCCCACAGACCCGTACGTGCCCGCATTAGAGCATACGGTTCCTCAAATCACGGCTTCGCTGCGTGTCTGAACACGGAGTGAACAGTGCGTGCGGGAGCAAGAGGATAACGTCGCAGGATGGCACGGAACTTCTCCCACTTCAGCGAGCGAATGCGGTTGCGGCGGTTAAGCCACTTGCGCCAACGTCGCTCGACTTCGCGGTGAAACCGTGACAGTGCGGCGGAGTTCCCAGTGACTCCATAGTACGCATCATGTCCACGTAACTTTTGGTTCAGCTTCTGTTGCTGCTCGCTGATTGGTAAGTGCCGATGGAGGTAGCACCATTGGTCCATACTCTTCACGGCTCGGCTGAAGCGGTCTTTGGCGGTCTTCAGTTTGACAACCCAGTATCCTTTCAGGGAAACAGCCCAATAGTGAGTGAATCCCAAAAAGTCAAACGTTCCAGGACGATCATCTGGTCCGTTGCGGCCCTTGGTCTTGGAAGACGGAGGACTGAAGGGAACTAGTTTCGTCTTGGTCGGATGAACTGTCAGCCCGTACTTGCCAAATCGCTTCGGAATGACCTCCATGACACGCTGAGCGTCGCGATGATCGCGGAACCCAATCACGAAGTCATCCGCAAAGCGGATGAGGAAGGCACGATTTCGAAGACACGGTTTCACTTCGTTCTCGAACCATAGATCCAGCACGTAGTGCAGGAACACGTTCGAAAGCAACGGTGAAATCACTCCGCCTTGGGGCGATCCAGATTCAGGATAACTAACGTTTCCATCCTCCATAACGCCCGCCTTCAACCACTTGTCGATCAGACGTAGCAACACGCCATCACGCACCCTGTGTCGAAGAAACTGTCGCAGGTGGTTGTGATCCAAGTTATCAAAGAACTTGCGAATATCCACCTCAAGCACCAAGCCGCCTTTTGGCCGACAGCTCATCGTCTGGTCGCGGAATGATTCGAGCGCATTGTGTGCTGAACGTCCTGGTCGGAAGCCGTACGAACAGTCCAAAAAGTCCTGTTCGTAGATTGCTCCCAACAACATGACCACCGCACGCTGAAGGAGCTTGTCCTCCAGAGTGGGAATTCCGAGTGGGCGAGTCTCAGTACCTGAGCCGCCTTTGGGAATATGCACACGCCGCACAGGTGGTGCCTTGTACGTTCCGGACTTCGCGCGGTCGAGCAGGCTTCGAAGGTTGCCCTCCAAATCCTGTTCGTATTCTTCCGCGGTCACTCCGTCCACGCCAACAGCACCATCTTTACGAGTGCGTCGATACGCTTCCTTTAACCAGTCGATGTCCATCAGATAGGCGAGCGAGGTGAAAGCCATCTCTGGTGACTGTTTCGCCAACGCGGCTATCCGTTCCTGTTTCGTTAACACGTTTGTCGAATTTCGATGCATTCGTTGTGTTTCCCAAAAATGGTTCCATAATTCGACGTCTCGCTTTCCTCCACTGGCTCCAACGGGGCGAAGTTCGCCAGCTTCTTCGGTACTATCAAGACGCTATGACGCCCTGCTGCCGTCCCACCGCACTTCGTTTCCTTCGCTTGGTGGTACCTCGGTTTCACTCGTTGGGTTCGCTCCTTGACGGACGAGTGCACCGTCAAGGCCTGGAGTTGGTGACCCGGTATCTCCGGTCCGGGATTCGCCGAGGAGCGAACAGGGTTCTCCCAAGTTCCTGGGGAACCTCAGTTGTCCGTTTGCCATGTTCCAATCCGACTCCGGCGGGACTGCTTGTGTCAGACCATTGCGACACAGCAGCGTGGCCCCTGGTATGCAAAAAGCAAAGGCTCCCACGAAAGGTCTTTCGGAGCTCAATAGCATGGCTTTCGAACTGGCTGTCTACGCTTCGTGGAGTGAGTTACCTCAGTACCACGCAAGACTCGCTTCCAGTTGCTGGTCAGGCTCTACTGAACGGGATTCCCACCCGCAAGGTTCCGATGAAAGGTTTCAAAGTTGCTGATTACATCTCATTCCCCCTTCCCAAGCTTTGCTTGGCGCAATTGCATCGACCGAAGCTACGAAGCAATTTGACTAACTCGCTTCGGTGTTCCTACCTAACGCAATAAATGCGTTTGATTGGTGGGAGCAAAGACGTTGGTTATCGCCGCTCTTCCAGTCGTGATTCAACGCGACAGGCGTGAAAAAGCTGGTTTCGGGTTATGTCCAAGTCCTCCATCAATGACGAAACCCTCCGCCACAAAAACGTGTGACTGAGGATTTCGGTGTGTACAGACTGTCGAAAGCTCCCCGATTAGGGCTCGAACCAATGAAGAATCAAGCGTGCAATGCAATTGAAGAAAGTGGACGGTTGAACTCAGTAAGTGTCTTGCTTACAGTCACTTGCAGCGTTCTGCCCCGAAGTAGCAGAAACTGATTGAACTTTCAGAATTCAGCCACTGATGCGAAAAAGCCCATGAAAAAAGCCGCCGATCACATTTGATCGGCGGCTTTCGTTTTCAAAGTGGAGGTAAGGGGACTTGAACCCCTGACCTTTTGGCTGCCAGCCAAACGCTCTCCCAACTGAGCTATACCCCCGATAAAGATTGATCCCCCGAAACAGGTTGCCGAGACGCTCGCACCACCGGGGGTTCGAGCGTCATTGCGGGTGGGAAAGTTAGCACGCCGGTTTGACCTGCGTCAAGTGCCGGCGGCACCAACGTCAATCGCTGAGCTGTTGGAGCACGTCGGCGAAGGGGATCCGATTGCAGATCCCAAAACTGGGGTGTCGGGTCAGACGAGCTCGGACGAAACCGGGTGAGGAGAGCCCGCACAGGAACCGGGCACGATCTCGGGGCGTGGTGAACCGATCGGGGTACTCCCTGGCCAGTTCCGAGATCGCCTTGCCGGCAGAGCGGCCGATCGTGCGAGCAGGGATCTCGGCGATCTCGTGGGGCCCCTCGCCTAGACAGGCACTGCAGCGCCCACAGGGCTCGGACACGGTCTCACCGAAATGCGCCGAGAGCATCGCCGATTGGCACGAACCGGCTGCGGCGAGCGAGAAAACATCATCCAGCCGGCTAATCTCGCCCTGCTCGCGACGGACCAGCCGTTCATGCAGATGGTCGGCAACGGTTTTTTTGGGCGGTTCGATTCGTCGCAGCCAGCGGTATCCGTAAACCAGATCGGCCACCTGAACTTCCAGCCACTGTTGCTCGGCCATGTATTCGACGGCTTTGACAATCCTTGCCCGTTCCGTTTTCAGCTTTTGAGTGGCCAGCACCATGTTCAGCGTGAACCAGGTGCGTCCTTTGGTCAGCAGGGATAGGATTCCTGCGACGAACGCACGGCGTTCGCCGCTGAAATGGCCAAGGATCTTTGCCGAATTCACGAGCGGTTTGACCTTGTAGGTGTCGTACCGCGGTGACGTCGCCTTGAGATAGCCGTCGAGTTCCAGGTAGGTCAGCAGTGTGCGTACGACCAAGATACGGATGTCGCTTTCGGATGACAATTTGTAGTGCGAGACGTAGAACGTCTCGGGCTGCCCGGCCAACAAATCGATCAACCGGCCGACGCTGTGCCGCGACGGCGTATCTCCATAGGTGAAATTCTCCAGCACCGTGCGATCTTCGGGCACCAACAACATTTCACAAACCGAATCGTCACCGTCACGCCCCGACCGGCCAATCTCTTGTGCATAGGACTCGAGTGATTTCGGCGGATTGAAATGATAGACATAGCGGATATTCGACTTGTCGATACCCATCCCGAAGGCGATTGTGGCGACGACGATCCCGTCTTGCGAGTCGATGAACTGCTGCTGAATTCTTGATCGATCGTCGGTTTCCATTCCGGCGTGGTAAGCCGCCGCATCCAAACCGTCGGCCACCAATCGCTCGGCAATCTCCTCCGCCGTCCGTTGCAGCGAAACGTAGATCAGCGTCGGTCCCGGCGGCCGAGCACGCAGTCGATCGACGAGGGCCGAGTATTGCGAATCGGCGTCGAGCACGGTGCTACGCAGTTGCAGATTGGGTCGATGGAACGTCGTTCGAATCGCGTCTTCGGGCTCGATACCGAACGCATCACGAATGTCCGAGAGTACCTCGGGCGTCGCGGTTGCCGTCAATGCCAAGACACGCTCGGCAGACAAATCGCGAGACAGTTCGGCCAGCTTTAAATAGTCGGGACGAAAATTATGCCCCCACTGGCTGATGCAATGCGCCTCGTCGATCGCAAACAGTGAGACATGCAGCGATCCGATCGATGCGAGAAATCGTTCGTTGAAGAATCGCTCCGGTGCGACATAGAGCAATTTGATCGATCCGTCACGGATGCCAGCCATCGCATCGCGAAAAGCATCGGGCGGAAGGGTCGAATCGAGTCGCGCCGCTGCGATCCCCCGGCGAGCCAACGCGTCGCATTGATCTTTCATCAATGCGATCAACGGCGAGACCACCACCGTCGTTCCGGAGAGCATCTCGCTGGGGAGTTGATAGCAGAGACTCTTGCCGCCACCGGTGGGAAATACCGCTGCCACGTTCTTGCCCGCGAGCAGACGCTCGATGACAGCGTGTTGCCCTTCCAGAAACCGGTCGAGACCAAAACGGTCCTTCAAAATCGATTTCGCGTCTCCCGTCACTCCCTGAACCGCCCCTCGTGTTGAGTGCCCCACCATCGCTCATCCTCCTGGCTCCTGGTTCACGAATGCTACCTGAACGACCAGGGAGTGTACAAAAGTACCGTAATGTGTCAACCGAAAAATCGAACGGATTTCACGGACTCAGTCGAGGTTCCGAGAGTGTCTTCGTAGCAAGGTTGATGCTGGGGGCGGAGACCACAGCCTGTCATCGTTAAAACAGCGACGATTCACGGAGGTATTCCGCCAGAGCCATGTCATTGGCTTCCTGGCTGTCGTCGGGACCGACGCTCACCGATTCACCGGCCAACCCACCGAGCCGTTCACGGCGAATGCCGTTGATCACCATCAAGGCATCCTTGGCGGTCACGAACCCATCGCCGGATACATCGACGAAACCGCTGAAGGTGCCAAGGAAATTGGCAACGACAGCGCCCGTCCCATATCTCGCAATGAAGTTGATGACCCGCAACGCGTCGACCGCCGCGACGTCGTTGTTGGCATCGACATCCAGTCGTCTGCGCTGATTGGTCAGTGGCGTGGATCCCTGCTGGACCACAACGGTGAATGATACTTCGTTGAACAGTTGCAGCGGTCCCGGTTCGTAGGCTGCAGCAACAGCGGGTAACTGCCAATCAAAGATGGATCAGGCAAACCGGAGAGCGTGCGAGTCGATTCATTGAAATGGAGCCAGGCGGGGAGCGGTCCGTTGCTGCCAAAAACTGCGATCGAGAAACTCTGTCCTTCCGGATCGACAATGAAGTCATTGGGAAGGATCAATTCAAATGGTTGGCCGCTGACAATGGCTGCTGGTGAAGGTGCTCCACTAGTGAAGACCGGAGGCTCATTGACATCATTCAGTTGAACCACGATTTCGCCGACGCTTGAGAGTCCACCGGCATCTTCGACCCGGACCTGGAGGATCAGGACTTCACCGCTGACATCGGCATCAAATTGGGCGCCATCGGCAACGGTTAAAATCCTTGTCTGAGCATTCAGATTGAACAGGCTTGCCGCGTTACCGCCGATGATTTCAGCCGTCACACTATCGGCCGTGTCGACATCTCGGACCTGCACTTCGACACGGCCCACGACCGTGCCCGGAGCCGCTAGTTCGGAAATGATGACATGGTTGGTGATCAAAGTGGGTGGGTCATTTTCATCTCCCAGGAAGACGAAAAACGGCACGATCGTTGTTGCATCGTTGCCGCTGGGATCGCTGATCTGGAAATGCAATTCTTTGACCGGCTGCGTTTCAAAGTCCAGCGTGGCGCCGGTGGCGACGGACAACTGGCCGGTGACGGGATCGAAATCAAAGTCGCTCGCATCGGCGCCATCCAGCAGGGTGATCACGTAGCCGCTTCCGATCCCCTCGGGATCGATCGCTTGTAGCGTAACAACCGACGTTCCGCCGGCGGAGTTTTCAGGCAATTCGACGCTGGCCAGGTTCAGGACTGGTGGCTCGTTGACATCCTGGATGATCAGCGTGACGGTCGCTTCGCCAGCCAACGGTGGAAAGCCATTGTCAATGGCGATCAGGTCCAGAGTGTAGCTGTCACCGGCCTCGAAATCGATTCGCTTGCCCGGTCGCACTTCGACCTTTCCGTCGGGCGCAGTCGGAAAAGATCGACACCGGAACCTCCCACAAGTTGAAATAAATGGGACTGTCCGACATCGGCATCATCAATCTCGATCTTTCCCACCACGCCGTCGCTATTTTCCGGAACCAAGATCGAATTCGTGATGACAATCGGCCGGTCATTCTGGTCGACAACTTGGATGAACAGCTCGATTGTCACTTCGGCGGGAGGATTGAAACTGTCGAAGATTCGGACCAGGACCGAGAGTTCATCGATCGTCTCGAAGTCGATCGCGTCAGCGTCGGTCAACGTGATCAAGCCGTTGGCCGGATTGACTGCAAAGATTCCGGCGCCGGAACCGCCGATCACTTCAAAAGTCACCGTTTGGTTTTGGGCCACATCGGGATCGGGTGCATGGATCTGCCCGACCACCGTGCCATTGACCGAACCCTCGGCAACGGCAAAGGTTCCCAGTTCAGCCACCGGTGGCTCATTGAGATCGCTCAAATTCACGGTGACCTGTGTGGTCGCGGTGAGATCGAATTGATCGCTGATCACGACCGTCAGCAAGTACTGCGAATCGGCCTCGAAGTTCAAATCGGCATTGGGGCCGACGGTCAATTCACCCGTATCCTCGTCGATCAGTAGTCCAAATTCTGCTCCCGAATCGAGACTGTACTTCAGCGCTTGGGCATCGAGATCGTTTCCGGTGACGAACCCGACCGACGAACCCGGAGGCGAGTTTTCGGCAATGGTGAATGAAAACGACGGGTCGGTGGTTGGTCCGACATTGGGCCGCAACGTGAAATCAATTTCATAGTTCTCGTGACTGGTGACGACGACCGGGCGCGGTGTGCCCCCAATCAGTCCGTCGGACTGGCCACCGGGAAGCAAACGGACTTGATAGTCTCCAGGAAAAAGGTGTTTGATTTCGTAATTGCCTTGAGCATCGGTGATGGCACTGGCCTCCGATTGCCGGTAGGCAAAGTTGTCGAACCGCCCAAACGGACTGCCAATATCGTCGGAATAAGCGACGGCGTAGGCGATATCCTCCTGTACTGAGGAAACAGTGATCGTTTCACGAAAATTGCTGATCAAAACATTGCTGACCGCGAATCCGATCAACTGGTCTTGCGCGTTGTAGGCTTCCAATCGACCGTAGGTGGCTGAAAAGCCGATCTCGGATCCAATCGCCTGGATCGAAACCTCATTCGCCGGACGGTACAGGTCGAATCGCAAACGTTGGCCACTGGTGAAGAAGTCGATTCCGCCATGGGCAAAGATGCGATTGTTTTGCGTTTGGAAGTTGTTGGTTTCCAGTTCGGCAGTGACATCAAACCCGATAATGTTATTCGACGCATCGGCGGTCGTGACCGTCATGCCGGGAAAGACATTAGTGATGACTTGCGGGATCGCGTTCCCATTGGCGTCAAACAGGTTGGTCGGGTCGATCCCGTTGTTGGGATCGACGAAGTAGTTGACCAAGTTTTGCTGGCCATTGTTGTTGAGATCCGCAAAGATCGTGATTCCTGCACCTGGTGTAGGTGGAAGCGGGTCGCCGTTGGCGTCCGTCGTACCCTGCGCAGCAAACAGTGTGACGGTCCCATGAACACCGCCGTTGAAATTGCTGGCACCGATGTGATCGAGATCGCGACCATTGAATGCGGTGGGGACCGGGACACCAAAGATGCCCGATTCCAATTCATACAGTGTGGTGCGGTTGGTGACCGGGTCGGTTTGGGCTGCGATGGCGGTGCCAAAGACCCAGTCGTCGGCGCTGCTTCCGATCGAATCACCGATGCGTCCGGCATAGCTATGTCCTTTGCCATCCACGACGACTCCCGGCGCCGCCGCCAGCGGGACGCTTCCGGGCCCGAGTTCTCGCAACACGATGTCGCCGTAGCCTTGAGAACTGTTGCTGACAAAGGGATGCAGGGAGACGGAGTCCAGAATTTTCCAGTTCGCCTTGATTCCGCTGGGATCGGCCAAGCCGTCGTCGTCAACGTCGATGTCATCGCCGAGTTGCGGCGGGACAGCGCTTTCGATCAAGAAGAAACCATTGGAACCGACAATGAAATCGATCCGGTCGGACAAAGGGTCGCTGTCGGTATAGAGGTTGCCCGGCAGACCGCCAAAGCCCGTGGCGGTGGATTCCAAAACCGCACTGGCCGGATCGACCGTATAGGCATTGTCCTGCTGCAGTAACACCAAGAAGCCGTTTGCACCGAATGCCTGATCGCTGAGGTCAAAGATCCCGTGGATCTCACCCCGATTGGAATCGTCTTCGTCGACGACGACCAAATAGCTGTTTGCCGGCAGTTGGCCTGCCGCGGGGCCGCGCAGCTCAACGTACTGATCGGTATCAAGGTTTCCAAATAGCGGATCAACCATCAACTCGTTGATGTAAAACCCAGAGTCTCGCTGCTCCACACCGGTAGGTTGATTGACCAAAACGCCAAAGTCCACTCCGACGAGGTCGCTGACGCCAAGGGTGACACGTTGCGCCGCGTTGCCAGTCTTGGCGTGGAACAGGGCTTCCGCTGGAATTCGTTGCGAAGCGGTAAAGCCGGGACTGATCGCGCCTGTGTCGGGGTTGACGGTGACCGTCGCCGTTCTGGCAGGATCATCCTGGTCAAACATGACGAAGGACGACCCGTTGAACGCCAATGACCAACTTTCGAGCGGTCGCTCGGCCGTGGCCAAGACCGAGCCGACCCCGTCGGTCCTGAACTCAAAGAATTGATCGTTGCCATTGGCAAATCCCACGATTCGCTGCCCGACCGTGTCGAATGTCAAGTCACTGATCCCCGGCAAACTGGCCGTGATCCCGGTTGCCGGGCTGCCGACGACGACCGACGCATAGGGCGCCCCCAACGGATCGTCGCCGAGAGCTGTTGCCAAGCCTGTGACAGGATCAATCTGCGCCAGCGGAGTGGTGGTGTTGAACAGTGTCGCAAAAAGGGACCCATCGGCGGCGGCCGAGAGTGATGTGAAGATTGGCGAGAACGGCGGCAACGCGCGGTTGGGGGCCTGCGTCGCGACGCCGGTCGTTGGATCGAATGTATAAAGGTAAGTCGAGTCGACCAGGTAATGCGTTCCGTCGGGCGCGATGTCGAAGCCGGTGATCCCTGAGATCGACGTTCCGCCAAATGTGATCGCGACACCGGGTCCTACAACTCCCGTCGCCGGATCGATCTGGTGAAGTGTCGAGTTCACCGCGCTGACTCCGAAGAGCCGGTCGCTAGCATCAAAGCTGATCGCCTCGATCGATTCCGATAATGTCGAAAGTGTGGTGGCCGTCGATCCCGCGATCGGAAACGAATACTGGTTCAGCGCGTTGCCCTGCAGGCCAAAGATGGCACCATCACTACGGACGTCCAGCGTGCTGGCGAAAGGGCTGAGAGTTTGGCGGGGCACCGCAACGGCCGTCTGCGTCGCGGTGTCAAAATCATAAAAGGTGCTGCCGAAGTTAATGGCTCGCACGTCGGGCGCCACAGCAACCGGGGGAGCGCCGAGTTGGCCGGAAACTTGGTCGACGGTCTTCAGTTCGTACAAACCATTCTGTTCCATCACCGTGTATATCGTGTCGGTGCCCGGATCGTACGCCAGCCCAGCGGCGAGTTCGACGCCCGGCGAAGAGAGCAGCGTTTCCTGACCGGTCACTGGATCGATCGTATAGATCCCGTCGGTTTCATAATTGACACCAAAGAACGTACCGTTGTTGGTCCGAACGAGACCATGAATGCGATCACCGGTTGGCGATCCGATCGGCATCACCTCGCCGCTCAGACTCATCTCGAACAACTGCGTTGGGTTGGTGCCGGTGCCACCGCCCAACGCTGTGTATCCCGAGCCAAAGTAACTCGTGGGACTCGACTGTGCCGTATCGGTGGTCACGATCCGCACGGCATAGGGGCCCGGACTCAAATTGCTGAATTGGTAGTGGCCCTGATCGTTTGTCGCGGTCGAAAGCTCACCACTATCAAGCACGGCGTTGTTGTTTGTATCGAGATACACTCGGACGTTGGCAGCGCCGATTTCCTGTCCGCCACGCAGGCCATCCCCGTTAGCGTCGAGGAAGACTTCCCCTGCCAGCGACGCCAGCAAACAACGTGGTTCGAGTGACTCGAGAAAATGGCGGCGCCGGTGGGCACGGTAGGGGTGGAGGCGAGGATTCTTTTTGCTTGATGGTCGAGATCGTGAAGGGGTCATGGTGCTGAAGACTTCGTGACGGTGAAAAGGAAAAGAAAAGAATGATGCTTCATCAGCTCGCGATTGCGGGCATCCGATTTGGGGTGATGGACAAATGAATCCATCGAATAGGGTACAAATTGCCACAAACTGGCTGGCGCTTTAGAATACGTATCCGCTACGACCGGAACAACTAAAAAAGGAGTGACGATCCACCAATCTGGTGAGATCGGGTGATGGACTTCGCAGCGAATTTCACGGCGATTGACTTCGAGACCGCCAATCGCCGCGCTGACAGTGCTTGCCAATTGGCAGCTGTCGCCGTCCGCGACGGAAAGATCGCCGATTCGGTGACGTGGTTGATACGTCCCGAGCCGCTCTATTTCAGCCGCGTCAACATCGAAATTCACGGGATCACGCCCGATCAAGTACGTGGCGAGCCCGATTTTGGCGATTTGTGGCCGGAAATTGCCGAGAAAATCAGCGACGATTGTCTGGTCGCGCACAACGCGGGCTTTGACATCGGAGTGCTGTTGGCCTGTCTGCGCACCACCATCACCCGGCACCTGAACTACAGTTCACCTGCACTCGTCTGATCGCTCGGCGGACTTGGCCGCATCGCCGCAGCTATGGCCTCAAACCGCTTTCGGATTGGCTGGGTATTCGCTTTCGACACCACGATGCACTGGAAGACTCGATCGCCTGTGCCAAGGTGCTGATTGCCGCCGGTATCGACAATGAGGCCACAGACCTGCCCGATCTGGAAAGGAAACTGCGGATCGCTCGAGGCACCGCCGGGCAATGGGGACTGAAAACGCCTGGGCGTCGAACGTCGGTGAGCGGAAGGCCAACGCGATCGGTTGAACACCCCTCACCGCTGCCGTTCCATTGGCCCGGCCCTGTCTCGTCGACCGGTTCGGCGACTCACCCGGTGGCCCATCCCGATTCGACGGCATCGTTTGATCTGCAGCGTTTGATGGTCCGCGCCGAGTTCATCCGCCCATTGACCGGTCGATGTGTAGTCTTCACCGGCCGGCTGCAACGACTCAGTCGTGAGGATGCCCATGCGTTAGCGGTTCGATTGGGTGGCCAATGCCAAGAATCGGTCAACGAGATGACTGATTTCGTCGTGATCGGATCGGCTGATCGGCAGACCATCACGTCTGGCCAGCGCCTGCGCATCCAAGAGGCCGTACAACCATTCCGTGCTGCGGGTCAAGCAATCCAAGTCATCAGTGAGGATGAGTTCCTCGGTTTGATCATTTCGCCGCAAGGTTGAGCTTCGCACCGCGAAGCATCCTCCCGTACTTGGGCACTACAATAGACGAATGTTCATGTCACTCGATTTACGGTGCCTCGCGATGCGAGTTTTCATCCTTTTCGCTCTGCTTGCTGCGACTGTGTTTCAATCACGCGAACTCGTCGGGCAGGAGAATACGATCGATGACCCCCCAGGCAACCGAGCAGGCGATTCAGTGTCCGATCATCCGACGACTGGCGAAACGTCAGAACCCAGTGAAGACTCGGAGCAACCCTTGAATTGGATTCCACGGCTAAATCTGCCATTGAAGACCGCCGGTGGTGCTCAACTATGGACCGATCACGTCTGGCGTGATGGCTATCGAATCCAGCAAAATTCGCTGACCGGTCATTGGCGTTTGGTCGATGCAAACGATGTTCGGCGTGCCTGGGGTAATCGAACGGAGTGTGAGGCGGAGCTCGAACGGATCGATCCGACGTCGCAGACCTTGCCCGAGCCAAGGCATGTTGTGATCTTGCTTCATGGATTGATGCGGACTCATTACTCCATGAAACCGTTGGAGGAATCGCTGCGTGCGGACGGGCATCGATCCATCGTCTGTTTCTCCTATGCCAGCGCGAGAAGCTCGATCGCGGATCATGCGGCCGCACTGAGAGAGCTATTGGAGGGTTTTGCGGTCGACGACGAATTCAGTTTTGTCGGTCACAGCATGGGCAACATCGTCGTCCGTCACACCATCGGTGACTTGCAACGCGACGGCGACCCCAAAAATATTTTGCCCCGTTGTCGCTCGATGGTCATGCTCGGACCGCCGAACCAAGGTGCGGCGATCGCGCGGCGACTGGCACCGACCGGTCTGTACGAGATCGTGACGGGCAAGGGTGGCATGGAACTGGGGCCGCTGTGGGAGCAATTCGAGAAGAATTTGGCGACGCCGCCGTTCCCATTCGCCATTGTTGCTGGCGATATATCGGGCAACTTTGTCCAGAATCCTTTGGTTGACGGTTCCAGTGACTTTGTCGTCAGTCTGGACGAGGCGAAGCTGGATGGAGCGGAGTCGTTTCATACCGTCCCGGTCCTGCACAGTTTTCTGATGAATGACGAGAGGGCAAAGAAGTTGACCGCCGAGTTCATCGACTCCCATCCGCTGGCGTCCGGCCGCAACTAGAGCATTCCATCGATTCAACAAGAAACCCAGGCGAACCGAGTGGTTGGCCTGGGTTGGATTGGATTGCTGGACGATCCAGGTTGCTGACGCAATGCCGGCGTTAGTCGCGATACCGACCGCCGCCGCCGCCGCTACCGCCGCTACCGCTACTTTCACGACGCGGTCCACCGCTACTGCCTCGCCCGCCACCACCGCCACCACCGCCACGCCGCCGGCGAGGACGATCGTCGTCACGATCGCCGCGATCTCGATCAGGACCACGTTCACCGCGGTCATCCGATTCGACCGCAGCGGCCATTTCGTCTTCTTCGCCCAATTCTTCGAGCGCCCGACGACGACTCAGTTTCACCCGATCGTGTTCGTCGACGTCAATCACCAGCACTTTCATCGGGTCACCCACATTGACGACCTTGTCGATGCTGCTGATATAACCACTGCTCAATTCGCTGATGTGGCAGAGACCATCTCGGCCGGGCAGGATTTCGACAAACGCGCCGAACTCTTTGATACTGCTGACCGTTCCGTCATAGATTTTGCCGATCTGAACGGTGGCGGTGCATGCTTCGACGGCCCGCATCGCCTGTTCGGCCGATTCTCGGTTGGCACTGGCGACCAGGACGGTACCGTCATCATCGACTTCGATCACCGCGCCGGTCGATTCCTGAATCCCGCGGATGTTCTTTCCGCCCGGACCGATCAGAGCACCGATCTTGTCGGGTGAAATCTTGGTACGGAGAAGCCGCGGTGCCGTCGGCGAAATCTCGCGGCGAGGTCGCGAAATCGTGGTCAGCATCTTGCGCAGGATTTCGATCCGGGCTTCACGCGATTGCTTCAGCGTGGCACGGATGATTTCCTCACTGATCCCGGTAACCTTCAAATCCAGCTGGATTCCAGTGATCCCGTTTTGCGTACCGGCAATCTTGAAGTCCATGTCGCCGAAGTGATCTTCGGTCCCCAGGATGTCGGTCAACAGAACCCAATCATCGGGTGAATTCCTGACCAAGCCGATGGAGATTCCCGCAACCGGATTGCTGATCGGGACCCCCGAAGCCATCAAACCCAGCGTGGCGCCACAAACCGATGCCATCGAACTGCTGCCGTTGGATTCGAGGATGTCGCTGATGACGCGGATCGTATAGGGAAAATCGGCCGCGTCGGGCAGTACTGGTGCGACGCTTCGTTCGGCCAAACAGCCGTGGCCGATTTCGCGACGACCCGGTCCGCGAATCGGACGACATTCACCAACCGAAAAGGACGGGAAGTTGTAATCGAGCATGAATTTCTTGCTGTACTCGTCCATCAGCCCGTCGACACGCTGTTCGTCGCGTGAGGTACCCAATGCGATCGTCACCAGCGATTGAGTTTCACCCCGTTGGAACAACGCCGAACCGTGGACCTGTGGCAGCAGGTCTGTTTCGCAGTAGATCTGTCGCAGGCTACTATTGTCACGTCCATCGGGACGGGTGCCGGCCATGATCAAATCACGGACCACCTTTTCTTCCAAATCGTGCCAGACGCTCTTGAACCGTTTCGCGCAGACCGCGTTGTCGGCGTTGGGATCGGGAATGACTTCTGCCATCGCACGATCGCGAAGTGCACGAACCGCGTCGGCGCGATCCTTCTTGCCCGCGGTTTGCTGGGCAGCCCTGAAGTCGTTGTAATAGGCATCGGTAAGACGCTGGAACAATCCGTCGTCTTCCGGCGGAATGAATTCTTTCTTCTGAGGATTGACCTTCTGGTACAGTTCCTGCTGCAGATCGATCACGTCGCGGATCACGTGGTGGGCAAACTGGATCGCCTCCATCATTTGGTCTTCGGGCATCTCGCGCGCAAAACCTTCAATCATCGCGACTTGCTCTTTTGAGCCGCTGACGATCATGTCGAGTTCGCTGTTTTCCAGATCCTCTTGACTCGGAAACGCGACCATCTCGCCATCGACCTTGCCGACCCGGACACTGGCAATCGGGCCTTGAAATGGCAGTTCGCTAATGTGCAGAGCCAACGCTGCACCGTTCATCGCCAATACGTCGCCATCGTTTTGCAAATCACTTGCCAGCACGAATGCCTGGACTTGGACCTCGTCTTTGTAGCCGTTGGGCCACAGAGGACGAATGGGACGGTCCATCAAACGGGAACTCAACGTTTCCTTCGTGCTCGGCCGACCTTCACGTTTCAAGAACCCTCCAGGGAACTTTCCGGCGGCCGCCAAACGTTCCCGGTAATCACACATCAACGGAAAGAAGTCCAGACCCGGGCGGGGATCACTTGACGCAGCGGCAACCAATACCACGGTCCCACCATACTGGACCAGCACACTGCCAGCGGCCTGTTTGGCAAGCTGGCCTGTCTCGAACGACAATGTCTGACGACCGATTTGTTTCTCGACTCGGATTCTTTTTTCTGTCACTTTTTAAGTCCTTCCCTTCAACTACCTACATGAACAACACATTCCCGGCTGAAGTCCGCATCAAGCGGCTGCGACATTCGGGGCAATCAATAAAATGGAGTGATCGAGCGATCAAATGCGAGAGACGAGAGCGGTGTCGAAACTTTCGACGGACCGCCGGGCAGACGCCGCCATGAATGCGGCAACCTATGCCAAGCCACCCTCGTGCCGCCACAACAAGAAACCCGCTGCCCGAACTGGCGAGCTGGCTGATTACCATCGTCGCGTCAAGAGCGGCCGGGTTGGGCTATTTGCGAATGCCCAGTTTTCCAATGATATCGAGATAACGCTGAGGGTCCTCGCCGCGCACATAGTCCAGCAAACGTCGGCGACGGCTGACCAGACCCAACAGACCACGCCGCGAAGCAAAGTCCTTGCGATGGGTTCGCATGTGTTCAGTTAGCCCGTTAATCCGCTCGGTCAAGATTGCAATTTGCACTTCTGGCGAGCCGGTATCGGCATCCGTGTGTCGGTGCTGGCCGATTACCTCGGTTTTTCGCTCTTTCGAGATCGTCATTCGTTTTTTGTTCGTTTCGTCGTTCTTACACTCATCTGTCGGACCGTAGTTTAGCGGTGTCGGTTCGCAACGCAACGCCAAATCAGGCGTTCGGCAGATGAGCATTTTCGCGGCCACCGCCCCCCCCCCGAGAAATGTTCGGCAAACGGGCAGAGATCGACAAATCAGCCGAGGGACTCAATCTTCAGCCAAGAATTCCCCGAGATCTCAGCACCCCGAAAACCTCCGCAGCCTGCTCGGCCGGAGTCCGCGTGTTCCCGCCAAGCAAATGCAACTCCGGGTTCTCCGGGGCCTGGTAGGGGTCGCTGATCCCGGTGAAGTTCTTGATCTCACCCGACCGGGCTTTCTTGTACAGCCCCTTGGGATCGCGCGCCTCGCAGATCTCCAACGGTGTGTCGACGAACACCTCGATGAAATCACCCTTGGAACCTGATTGCTCCACGATTCTTCGCACGCGGTCGCGATCTCGACGGTAGGGGCTGACGAATGCCGTCAACGTGATCAGACCGGCCGAGGCCATCAATGCCGCGACCGATCCGATTCGACGGATGTTCTCCTCGCGGTCAATTTCGCCAAACCCTAGCCCGAACCGCTGCGCGAATGCCTGGCCATGCTCCTGGGCCAGCATCGCCGGGGGGGCACACAAACCGTGTCGGATGTTGTCGCCGTCGAGCAGCGTCGTCGCGTGGCCCGCTTGCTGAAGTTGTTGGTCCAACTCGTTCGCGATCGTGCTCTTGCCACACCCGCTTAAACCGGTGAACCAGATCACGACACCGCGCTGCCCCAATCTTCGTTCACGATCCTCGCGAGTGACGCTCTGCTGGTGCCAAACAATATCAGAAGGCTCGGCCATGGAATCGGTCGCTTGGTTAGAAATCGGTAGGGGATCTCGGAGGACTTTGGCAACCGCTAAATGCTGTAGCGGTCTTTCAGGCAGCGTCGATGGGTTCTTGCCAATTCCGCACGCGCGGTTTGATGGGCGTGTTCGGCCGCTTCGGCAATGCGATCGAGCAGTTCTCCGTAAGCCGACAACGGCTCGGCGCCGAGGTCCCAACCGGCGGCAAAATAGTGTCGATGTGCCTCGTTCCAATCGCCTGTTGCCGCAGAGGCCGCGGCCCGGTCAAGCCAGTATTTGGTCAATCGGGAACGTCGCTGCGGCGTATCAGGCTCGCAGAGAATCTGCAGATAGGGCGATTGCCGAACGGTTTCCGGAAAGCAAGCCTGGAGTCTTGAGGCGGAGAATTTTGCCGCGTCGTCCGTGGTCCAGTGCGTGCGCAGCCGAACGGACTGGTCGGTAAAGACCGAACAAGCCGCCGCACGTTGGTAGGCATTGGCGGCCACATCGGGCTCGCCACGTCGTTCCGCTGCATATCCGATCACATCCCAGGCCCAGGCCAGTTCGGGTGCCTGCTCGACGACTCGCTGGCTGTGATGTTCTGCCGATTCCCAGTCTTGGGGCTTGGAGACCTGCAAGCCATATTCTCTTTCCAGTCGTTGACGTGTCGCGACCGGCATTCGCTGAACATCAAACATCCACTGCACGACGTCGTTCCAATCGACGCCAAGCTGCTGGGCCGTGGCCGGGTCAAGCGTTGCCGAGAGGGTCTCTTTGAGCGCCGACTGCACCAACTCGCAGCGAACGGCCAACTCCGACACACCAGCGTCCAACAGCGTCGATGCGATCTCGTCCCCGTTCGCACTTCGGTCAAGCAATGCCGCGACCTCCGCCGGGACATGTCCGCGCGCCCACGACAGCAATTTGTCCTCCCCAAGAGGCTCATTCTGGCGTGTGTTCTCTGCCGGAGTCGCGTGCCGCCGGGCCGGACTGGGTAACCGTTCGCTCAGCGCGTCGAAAAGGATGGCGTCCGAAATCGATCGTCCCCAGGGGAGCCAATCGCCACCGCCATGGTACCACTGCACGACCTCCGCGGCACGATTCCGCTGATCCACTCGAACGCACAGCCAATCGCCCGCGGTATTGCCAAGAATGGGCAACAGGTCGCATGGCATCAACCCCGGCCAAATGACTTCTGGGGATGGTTCCAGCAACACCGTGGCATCGACTGGCTCACGATACTCGCTGATTCCGCGATACCTCCAGGTTTCGGAATCAAACCAATCTGCCAAATCTGGTGAGAGTTGGCAGCCGTAACGGTTCGAGATACGAACGGACCAAGAATCAGCCTTGGTGGTCGATGGGCTCGAAGATTCGGACAACTTGGCGATCGTTGTTGCGGCAGACACGGCGGATGATGGTGGGAGAGCGGGACGACGATACTCCTTCACCCTCGCTCACCCAGAAAAGGATGTTCGCACTCCAGGTTCGGAAAGTCAATCGAAAGGTCACGGCGACGGTCCGGAGAAACGGGAGAGCCCGGTGCCGGCCGGTTACGGTCTTTGTCGGATGCCAACGCTAGTTGGAGATCACCTTGTTGTCGAGTGTTCGCTGGCCTCGACCGGTGACGGCGGCTAATCGTCCGAGCTTGTAAGCGGTGGCAGCGTGTACAACCGCTCAAAAAGCCGAGGACATTCGATCCCTTGATGACGCATCTCACCACAAAGAAGTCCCAGTGAACGGCCTTCGTCGAATTGCGACAGGGCGTCATCGGCGGCCAGCTGGAAGGGCCTCAGGCCCAGTTGCTTCGCCTCGCTGCTGGCGGCCAACAGCAGCCGACGAGCGTTCTGGGAACCGGGACTCATTCTGTCGGCCTCCAGCCGCATCCGGAGCAAGCCGTCGTACAGGTTTGCCAGCATGCACGCGTAGGGCAGCTGCTCGCGACGCATGCGCCGGACCAGTTTGCCAATTCGCCTCACCCAAATGGTCGAATCTCGACCACCCAGCATGTGCAGCGATACCAGGACTCCCAATGACCGGCCGACAAGTCGGATCAGCTGCAGCCTGGAATAGGGCAACTTATTGAGTACCGGCGCCATCGCTTTCCAGTATCGCCACGCTTTGTCGAATTCACCGCCGTAGATCATTCTTTGCACCGAGGTGAACCAGCCAAACAGATGAAACATCTGCATCGAGCTGTCGGCCAGCAATTTATCGTCCTCGTCACGGATCCTATCCAATTCGCTCGTCCGGTCGCGGGCCAGCCAAGCGGAACAACCGATTCCGCTGGTGACAATCATTCGCTGAAACAAATCATTGCGCCGAATCGCGTCTTCAAACATCGCGTCGCTGATCTGCATCATGGAATCCCAGCGGCCGAGGTTCCAACAGGCCCAGATCTCTGTCCAGCGAGTATGTGCAATCTCGAATCCGCTCGCGTCGGAAGCGTGCTCGTAGTGGCTGACGCTTTTCTGAGCCGCTTCAATAACCTGGATCCAACGGCAACTCAAGGCATGGGAAAACGCGGTCCCGGCCCACCAGTCAGCGCTCGCACGCGAGTTCTGCAACTTCTCGACGTGAGCTTGCATGTTCCGCAATGTCGCTTCGCTGGCGGTCCGTTTCGCGCCTTTGTCGTAACAACCATAGACGGATTGGCCGACGATCGTGTGAACGCGTTCCACTTCGGTGCCGTATTTCGACGCCAGCAGCGAGCCTGTCATGTACAGCTCCGCCGAATAGAGATTGTCAAACATCGACATCGGGCGGGCCAGCCAATGGCACAGTTTCAATCGCTGTTTGTCTCGCAAACTGGCGCTGGTTCGTTTGACGATCGGCTGTTCGTCGTTGATCTGCCCGTCCGAGAACGGCTGGCTGTTGCTGGTCAGCGAACGCAATGATTGTCGGATCGCGAGAGCCGTCCGCACCAGCACGCTCAGCAGCGGTGGCTTGGGGCGGGGCAGACCGAGCGTTTGCGTCAAATCCTGCAATTGGCTTCGCACCTCCGAGAATCGTCCGCCGCGAATCGAGAGCGAAGCGGCTAGCAGTTGGCATTCGATTCGTTCATCCAGATCAACATACTGGCCAAGTCGCTGATAATATTCCGCTGCTTCGATCGGCCGATCGGCTTCGTAAAAGCATCTCGCAGCATGACGCAAGCGGTTGACTTTTTCCGGTCCATCCACATGATCGACGACCAACGCGTGCCATCTCGCGGCCTCGGTTTTCGCAACCAACCGCTCCGCATCCTCGGCCGCCAAGATGGCGTGCGACACCGCTCTGCCCGGTTCATCGGCGGCAAAGAAGTGACCAGCGATTCGGGCCGCCTGCTTTTCGCTCTGCTCCTGGTGAATCAACAACGTGGCCCAGGCATGATGTGCCTTGCGTGTGACCTCTTGGTCAAGCGTTTTGGAGAAACCTTCGGCAACCCGATCGTGCACGATTTGGATGCACTCGCCGCCGGTCGCGTCATCGATCACCAAACGCTGCTGAACAAGTTCCGAAATGACTGCATCCACCGCGTCGCCCAGACCGGTCAATTCGCCCAATTGTTGTGTCGAAACTCGGCGCCCAGCGGTCACAATGAAGGAAAGTACTCGGTGGGCGTCCTCGCTCAATCGTTTGGCACGCTTCCGCCAGATCCAATCGGCCCGTCCCAACTGCGCGAGCGTGGTTGCCGGCGCAGTCGACTCGCAGATCTGCGACAGCGCACCGCCTGGCTGAAATTCCTCCACCAATTCGTGCAGCCGAAAGGGACTTCCCCCGGCCACCTGGGCCAGGATCTGAAGGGTGGATTCCGTTGCCTGCACACCGTGCCGCTTGGCAGCGTCGGCCAGGATTGCCACCGAATCACACGCTTCGAGTGGCTGCAGGGCAAGCTGATGGCTTGCCGGGACTCGCTGTGAATCGACCGTATCACGAGAGACCGTGATGATTCCCAAGCCGATCTCGCCGACGGCAGTCTGCAAGCGATCGAGCACATTCAAACTGTCTCGGTCGGCCCACTGAGCATCGTCGATGATCAAGATCAACGGTCCCACTTTGCGGAGTTGGTCACTCATCCGAGCGGCCGCTTCCAAGGCATCCAATCGTTCGGTGGTTGCGCCCGCGGGTGCCAACTGCATGCTGCAGCGGACGATGTTTTTCAACGCCGGAAACACCGTGTGCAAAATCGTCGCACTGATCGGGTCAAGCTCCAACGGTTCGCGATCCCCTCGCTTATAACGGTTGGCGATCGCATCACACAGTTGGTCGAACGCTTGCAACGGTTGATCTTCACGTAACCGACATCGGGCCCGAAAGACTTGTCCCCGGCGCAGCGATCGAACGTACTTTTCAATGTCATCGATCAATCGCGTTTTTCCGATGCCCGATGGCCCGGTCAGGTGCAACCGCCCCGCATCACCGGCGTAGATGCCATCCAACCAGGCTCGAATCTCGGCGGCCTCTTGCTCCCGGCCAATCAGTCGCGTCGCATTCGGCCACACAACGTTGACCGCTTCGGATGTTCCCAACCGAGCCACACGCATCGCGGTGGGCCGCTCGCCGGGATCGCGGCGAAGCATTTTCAAGCAGATATCACGAAGTGCGTCAGGCACCGATTTGTCGAGCCCTTCAATCGCTTCGGTGATTCGCTCAGCATCATCCCGCGGGCTCGTATCACTGCGTTCGATGCCCGGCCGTTCGCAATCGCCACCGCGTGACACGCCCCGCAACGCCTCCAGCATCACCATCCCCAACCCAAAGATGTCGCCGGCCGGCAAATAGAATTGATTCCACAACATCTCCGGAGCGAAATATCGAGGCGTACCAGCCAAGTAGTGGCGATAACCGTTTGGGTCCGTCTCGGGATCGAAGGTACCGACCAGGCCGTAGTCGATCACGCGTCCATTTCCCGATCGATCGACCATCAAGTTTTGTGGTTTCACATCGCGATGCACGAAACCATTGACATGCATCGCAGCCAAACCGGCGGCGTACTGACGCGTCAACTGAAGGAGTCGGTGATATGCCGAGTCGATGTCGATCTGACGCAGTTTCTTGACGGCCTCCGGTAAGGTAACACCATCGACTTCCTCCATCGACAGTGCGATGTAACTACCAAGCTGATGAATCCGGTCCACACGCAACAGACTCGGATGCTGGATCGACATCATCCGGCGAAAGCCGAGTTTGTTGCGGACCAGGTCCTCCGGCGTGCTGGGCAGCAACAGCTTTAATGCACAGCGACGCCCGGTCACCCGGTCGAGCACGCGATAAACGAAGCCGCTCGTCCCCTTGCCCAGGAATTCCTCCAAGACAAAGTCGTTCAGCCGATCGCCAATCTTCCAGGGCGGGCTGACACGATCACTCGAACCATCCCCGCGGGCTGTGTCTCTATCGCCCTGGACGCGGACACTTGTTTCGTGCGACGGCTGTTTGTATCTGTCGTCCATGTCGGATGACTCGCGTTGGGAGGTGCCAAAAGGTCACCCAATCGACAAATGACTTCTGTATCACCAAATGCTTTCCAGTCACTGCGAAATCAACCGGACCGCCGATTTGCGAACAGCCAAATATCCCGATGGTTGACCCCCATGCGCTGCAATTGGCCGCCTAACGAGTGGCAACCATTATAGGGCCACGATTGGCCTGGCGCCATCCTATTGCAGAGAAATCGCAACTCTTTGCCGAGCCCGCGGATCAATCCTGGTCGCTGTGATCCCCCCCGGCGATTAGGCCAGGTCGATCACTTGCCGGCGGCGACGTCGAGCACCGAAAAATCGGCGAACGTGACGTAAATCGCCAATACGATGGCGATCAGCACGAAACCGGCAGCCCGGGCATGTTTCCAAGGCGTCATGTCGACCGCTCCGACATCCTGCTGCTCGAACTCGGTCTCGCGTGGCCAGACCTCGCCGATCACCAGCATCAGAATGATCAGCCAACTGAACACGATGCCCAGAAAATGAAACTCATGCAACGACGCCACGATGCTATCAAAGGGAGGCACGAAGTAACCGATCGCGATCAGCGAGAAACCGGCGATCAGGCCGATCTTCGCAGCAATCGAAGGGACTCGTCTGGTCAGCATTCCGACCAACACGACGGCAAAGATGGGAATGAAGTACATACCGTTCATCTTCTGCAAGTAACCGAAGATGCTGGTCGTGTTGGCCAGCAATGGCGCGATTGCCATCGCCAGCACCGCCACGATCCAGCCAAAGACTTTGCCGCTGCGTACGACGTCATGCTCAGTGGCGTCTTTGCGGATCACGTTCTTGTACAGCCCCAAACTGAACAGCGTGCAGGAACTGTTTAGCGCCGAGTTAAAACTGGACAGGATCGCGCCGATCATGACCGCCGCGAAGAACCCGGTCAGCGGCGACGGCAGTACCCGATTGACCAGCATGCCGTAGGCGTGGTCGGGTTTGATGTTTTCCCCGGCGAACATCGTGAACGCGATCATACCGGGCAGGACCAGATACAGCGGCCCGAGCAGCTTAAAAGCGCCCGTTAGCAGCACACCTTTTTGTCCTTCGGCCAAACTGCTTGCCCCCAACGTGCGTTGAATGATCTGCTGGTTGGTGGTCCAGTAGAACAGGTTCAGCAGAAAAATGCCGGAGAAGATCGTCCCGAAGGGAACGGTCGACTTGGGCCCACCAACGGAGTTGAATCGCGTACGTTGCTCTTCCCAGATTTGGGTGGCACCGTCGGCAATACCACCGTCGCCGCCAATCTGGGCGAGGGCAAAGCCGGTGATCAGAAATCCGCCAACGAACAGCCCGACGCCGTTCAACGTGTCCGAAACCGCGACGGTGCGAAGACCGCCAAAGAGTGCGTAGATCGATCCGATGATACCGACGACCCAGACGATCAACCAAAGCGCGACGGTGTCCGGTCCTGACAGAGCCGCGTCCGCCGAAGCAGCGCCGGTCAATGGGTCGCCGACCGCTGTCGCGCTCATCCCCAACAGCTCTGGCAAGCTGCCTAACATCGATGGCACATTCAAGATCTTCATCATCCCGGTTGCGCCGGTGTACAGGATGATCGGCAGCAGAATTCCGACGTAGGCGACCAGAAAGATGACGTTGGTAATCACCTGGGTTTGATGATCAAAACGAATCTCCAGATACTCGGGCACGGTTGCCACGCCGCTTTTGAGAAATCGCGGCAGGAAAAACCACGCCATGAATACCAGAGCCACCACGCAAACCACCTCCCAGACCATCACGCACAGACCGTCGGTAAAGGCTTGTCCATTGAGCCCGACCATCTGTTCGGTGGACAAATTGGTCAGCAGCAGCGAACCGGCGATCAGAGGAAACGTCAGCGATCGCCCGGCAAGAAAATAACCGCCCGTGGTCTGGTGATCGTCGCCGCGCGTGATCAGCCAAGTCAACACGGCGACGATCGCCGTGAACAACAGGAACGTAAAGATTGTCATCGTTGAATGGACCGCCTGTTACTCGACGTTGAACGCAGACTGCACGATGCGGGCTGCCGAGAAATCTAGATTTCGATCGTCTGGCCGCCCGCGACATCGCTCCGCCGACAAGCGTCGAGTATCTGCTGCGTCTTGAGTGTCAACTCGGGATAGAGCGGATCGAGATGGCCATCGATCGCGCACTGAGCCAGTCGCCTGACCATCGTCACCTCTTGTGAGTTGGGTTCGCCCGAGGCGTACTCGGGGATCGCCTGTTGCTTGGTGTGACGCCTGAAGTTCCAACGACAATTGTCGATTTCAAGGACATGAGAACTTTCCTGCCAGACCGCCTCGGCGTCGTAGTAGGGCAAGACAAAGTCGTTGACGGTGAGGTAACCGGCATCGCCGGACAAGATGGCCGTCTGCTGGTTTTCGGTCAAAAACGAACAATAGAACGCAGCCGAGACGCCATTGGGAAATCGAAGCTCGGCCGAAAACTCGCCCGGTACTTCGCCTTCGGAATTCTCACCGCTCAACGATGTGATGGTGCGTGCCGACACATGGGTCGGCATCTGCAGCCCCGCAGCCCAGAGCGTGAAACGGATGCAGTACCATCCCAGGTCGCCCAGACATCCATGCGGTTCCAACACGCTGTCGGTGCGAATGTTGGATTGCTGAAACGATGCATCACCGCTGAAGGAAAAGTGGGTCGAGATGCGGCGCAATTTGCCGATCACGCTTTCCGATTTCAACTTCTCGCAGATCGACTGCAACCGCTTGCTATGATCGAACATCACCCCGTCCATGAACTGAACGCCCGATTGTGAGCAGGCGGCAATCATTTCCTGGGCATCGGTGGCATGGATCGCGACCGGTTTTTCCACCAGGACGTGCTTGCCTGCCTTGGCCGCAGCGATCACCCATTGCTTTCGCATCCCAGTGGGCAACGGGATGTAGACCGCGTCCACATCATCGCGATCAAGCAATTCCTGATAGGAACCGAAGGCATTCGCATCCTCGGTCTGCGGCACTTCGGCGGCACACTCGTCAATGAATGCCTGAGCGCGGCTGATGCTGCGACTCGCTACCGCGGAAACGCGACCGTTGCCACTCAGCCGGATCGCTTTCCAGTTCTTGCGGGCAATGGCAGCGGTACTCAAAAAACCCCAGCGACAAACCGATTCACTCATCAATCTCACTCAAATGGACATGTAACATCTGTCAGATAGAGCAAGAGAATAGCAGACAGTCAAAGGTCGTTGGGAGCGGTGGGGGCGCGGACGCGGGTCACGGCCGTGGTTCCTTTCGATCAAGCCGTCATCCAGTCCGCTTTGTAACGCAGGCCAAGGTTCACGATTCGTTGCAGCAACGCTTCATAGCTGACACCCACCATTTCGGCCGACTCCGCAAAATCCTCGCCATACTCGATATTCGGGTTGGCGTTGGCTTCGATCACAAAGATCTCACCGGCCTCGGTCATTCGCAAATCCATTCTCCCGTAACCGCTCATGTTCAACGCCCGATAGACGCGTTTGCACAATTTCGAGATGCGTGTCTGAGTCGCCTCGTCCAAGCCGGAGGCGGCCCGAGTGGCGATGTCGTGTTTTTCCTGGTACTTGCGATTCCACTTGACGCTGCTGGTGGCAATCCGTGCGATGTCCTCGGGCAACCGGCCAAAGTCCATTTCCCAAGCCGGAAATGTCTTCAGGCGGTTGTTACCGATGATTCCCACGTACAATTCTCGACCGTCGATGTATTGCTCGGCGATCGCATCGTCTCCGGTTTTGTCATGGACAAACCTGACTCGTTCCGCCAATGCCTCGTCATGGTGCACGATCGACGCCTGAGAGATACCAAACGATGCGTCTTCGACCACCGATTTGACGAACAGCGGGAACGACAACTTCTTGGGTCGGTGAACGGTGCGGCCAATCGGAAAAACGGCGAACCGTGGTGTGGGAATGCGGTGATAGGTCAACACCTTTTTTGACAGCGCCTTGTCTTTGCTGAGCAACAATCCTCGTGGATTGCAGCCGGTGTAGGGCTGCTGCATCAATTCCAGATAGCTGATCACGGCAAAGTCGTACGTCACCACGCCGTGAAATTCCTCCAACATCATGAATGTGATGTCGGGCTCGAAGTCGCTGAGCGCGTTGCGAATCGGGGCCAAGTCGTCGTAGACGCCCAGTGGCAGTATTTCATGTCCCAGCCGGCGCAATGTCTCGCAGACGTCGAACTCTGCTTTCCAGGGGTCCAGATCCTTATCGCTGACGCCTTCCAAAGTGAGCGGCGGGACATGACCTTCACGAACCAGAACGAGTATTTTCAATCGGCTCATGCCATCACCCACGATCCCATGTTCTTGCCAGAGCTACGATCGCATGTGCCTTCAAACCATAACACGATGTCTTCCTTCGTGCAGGAAGTTGGTGGTTCGAACCGCGACGAGAATCATGGCATCGCGTTTCGCTTCCTCCGCTGGGCTACCAAGTCTCAGTTTCAACTCGCGGCACCGTTCGATCATTTCCTGAATCACCTGATCAATCGTGTACGTATACTCGCCCGTCCATCGTGCCACCGTCGAACGCAATTCACGCCGAATACGACTGAGAAATGCGGCTGCGGTGACATCACGACGATCCGCAGGATCCGACGAGAATAGCTTACGAAGGTCGTTATCATAGATACTCGGATAATCGACCCCATAATGTTCACGTTTGCGGCGGTAGTGCGTGCGAAGCGTCTTTCGAATCCGCGAAATCGGGTCCGTTTTTTGCCGCGACGTGACGACCGGCTTCTTGCCATTGATGGTTTTCATGAAATCGTCGACCGTCTGCAGCTTTTTGATCGCCGGCCAATCGCGATAGCGCGTCCGCCAACGCGACCCCGGACGCAGCCAAACCGCAAATGTTTCCGCAAAGTCCTCCAACGGGTGGGCTTGAGCGTACCACATATCAAGGTGCAACACGTAGTGGCGACTCGATGGCGTCGGCTGATAGTATTCTGGGTAAGGTTGAGAACAGTTCCCAAACACATTTCGATAACGGGTCTTGCGACGCAAGCGAAATGCCGTATCGATCGCGTGTCCCGCTTCGTGCCGCAGAATTTTCATGCACCATTCATGCGTCCCACCTTCGACTTCCAGCAATTGTTTGCGTTCCAAACGAATCAACCGCGGATGCGCCAGATAGAACGGAATCGCAATTCCCGGGATGCCGTCCGGCGAGAACCAATCGTCGCTGAGCCAACAGTGGGGCCGAAACTTCAATCCGCGGTGAGCGAGTTCTGCGTTAAGCTGTTCGACTCGATTCTGCAACGCCGTGTCGTGGATCGATAGCTTCAAATCACAGATCCGAGTGTCGAGCAGTTGCTCGTCACTCATGGTCGCGAGATTTGGCGTGTTGCGGGCCATCGTGTTGCGGGCCATCGTGTTGCGGGCCATGACACCGGTGGGAAGGCAAGGAAGCAAATCAGTGTTGGTGCGACAGTCTATTCAACTTGTCAAATATGTCTTTACCCAAAACCACTGATCCGAACAAAATCAATTCGCCGGCGATCGATGATCCGAGTCGCCGCAGCGAGCATCGGACATGCTGTGCATTGCTGACCGGCACCGGTCGCAGTGCGGTGGCTGTGATCGCGATTCGCGGCGAGCAAGCCGAACAGACGCTGCTGCGTTGTTTTCAACCGGCTACCCAACGACCGTTTTCGCCAGGTGAAATCCGATTCGGCCTGTGGCGGAACGTCGACCAGGATGTTGGCGGCGAGGCGGTGGTGGTGACACCTTTGGATCACGACTCATTGGAGGTCCATTGCCACGGTGGACCAGCCGCGATCGCTCGAATTACCGACGGTTTGCAGCGAATGGGCGTCGCGCTCGTTGATCCATCGGAGTGGCCATCGGATTCCCAAATCCCGCTGGTCATTGCCGAAGCCCAAGGGGTGCTTGTGGCGTGTCAAACAACGCGGACCGCTGCGGTGGCCCTCGACCAACTACGCGGTGCAATGCCTCGCTGGGCCGCATCCATGAAGCGGCAAGTCGCCGATGACGGGCAACGCGATATTTCGCTTGTCCATGCAGAGATCCGCCGTCTCTTGGCCGCTGCCGTGTTCGGCATTCGGCTCGCCGAACCGTTTCGAGTTGTCCTGTGCGGTCCCCCCAACGTCGGTAAGAGCAGCCTGGTCAATGCGATCGTTGGCTACGATCGCAGTATCACGCTCGATCAGCCCGGCACGACCCGTGACGTGCTCCACGCCGATACCGTGATCGACGGCATCCCCATTCGACTGAGCGATACCGCGGGAATCCGCGACAGCGTCGAGTCGATCGAACGCGAGGGGATTTCCCGGGCCAGAACCGCGGTGGGCGAGGCCGATTTGGTGCTCTGCATCGAGCAGCCAGGGGTCGAATTCACGCTCAATCTGCGGCCCACACCGACGCTGCGTGTCTTGAACAAGGCGGATCTGCTACCAGAAACGGGTCACCCAACCGAACACGACATCCGAACCGTGGCCACCGGCGGCGAAGGGATCGAAAACCTGATGCGTGCCATCGTTGCCGAGTTGATCGCGTCTTTCCCCAAGTCTGGAATGCCCGTTCCGCTCAACACCCGCCAGTCGGACTGTCTCGCTCAGATGCTGCAAACACACGATCCCGACCAACTGGGGTGCTTGCTCGATCAACTCGTTACGGGAAAGTAGCCATCCGGGCGGAGCGATACGGCTACTTCGAGCCCGCTCACCCGAACATCTCCTCAATCTGCTCGATGTAATCGAGCGCCTCCTCCACTGCTTCGACATCGGCTCCCGGGACCCGTCCGTCACGATCGCACTCACCCAGCACCATCAGGTCCTCGAACCAGGGATTCGCTGCCAATTTTCGACGTCGCCGGGCGCCGATCGTGTGATCCGCAATCCGATGAGCCTCCATGTGGTGCTCAATCAACCACGCCGTTCGATCGGAAATGAACCCGTCAACCGCTTCCAGACCGGCTGGCACGTGCTGATCGGGATCAATCGCTTTGCCGACATCGTGCAACAGCGCCGCCAGCAGGAACTCTTCGTCATAGGGCATCTCGTCTTTGGCCCGACCGTAGACCTGAAGGCTGTGAAAGAGCGCGTCGCCCTCGGGGTGATACTTGGGGCTCTGGCGGACGTTCTCCAGAGGGATCAGCAGAGCGAGAAACACTTGGAATCGATCTGGACAGCTATCCATCTGTTGCAGACGCTGCGTCTGTGAGTTTGGATCGATGTCGTGTTCCAGTGCGATCAGACGCTGGAGTTCGGAAAGCCCAGCCCGTTCAATCGCCTTCCCGGTGATCGAGCTTCGGAACCGAAAACCCAGCAACGACGGATGATAGACCGTCAATTCGACGGGATATTCGTCGCGGATATGAATGTGAGTAAAGACGCGCTGCTGGCCGTCCTTTTGAACCCGCTTGCGTTCCAGGCGGTAGAACACGCCGAGATCGTCCAACTGCACCGTGATCGAATGGGGATTGGACGCAAAGATATGGATGTCGATGTCCGATCCCTCGCGAATGCTGCCCTGCAGCACGCTGCCGATCAATCGGGGATGAAACTCGGCCAACTGTTTCAGCCACCAAACCGACCGCAATCGCATCTCGAGCAGACGTTGATGCTGCGGTTGGGCACCCTCATGGAGCCGGGCAAGCAATTGGACTTGGTCGCGAATCTCCGCATTGGTCGGGAGGTCCGCTGGTTTGACCCAGCCTTTATGAATTCGCCGTGCGGCTTTTTGTTTGGCGTTGTAGTACTCAACCACTTCGCGGGAGTACATCAAACGCGCCGCCTCCCAGGCGATTTGACGGCGTAATTTCGTCTCAGACATCAGTGGGGCTCGGAGATCGCGAGCCCGATAGGCGAGAATACGAAAAACAGTTTCCTTGAACGTCCCTAGTGTCGCACCGATTCGCCACCAGTCAAGGTTGAACGTCGGATTTGGGGTTCGACGCCGCAAAGTTCTTGACGCGTTTGCAGATCCATCACATCCCTTGATCACGGGAAATCGAAATCCTGGCACGGCACCGACCTCATGCCGTCATCGACTTTCGATAGCGACTGGCCTGTCTCGGATCGAACGTCCGGTCGAGTTCGCCACGGTGCTTCTTGAACCAGGTTGCGACCAACGCCAATGTGTGCGGGTAGGCACCATGGCCGCGATCGAGCCGGTTGGCCGTGGTCAGCATCCATTGCTGCAGCATCGGCTGGATTGCCGCGTACTCATCGGTGTTTCGCGGCGCGGCCGCGACTGCCGCGATTTCACCGCTGTGGATCAAATACCAACAGCCGCATCCGTCGTAACCGGGTACACCGTAGATGAACGTGTACTTGCGACGTGCCCGGGCAAGGAGCGCCAGCTTGCGGTGAACATACTCCAGAGGCTTGAGCGTCTCGTGCGCCCGTCCGGCCAATTCGTATTGGCGGTTTGCGATCGCACTGTCCATTTGGTCGCGAACGATCGATAGCGGCTCGTCATTGAATCCATCCAGAAAGCTCTGGGCAGCGTTGACTTGTTGGTCGTATGCTTCTCGCGTGCAAGCGGCGGCGCATGGTCCGCTGCAGGTACCCACTTCCAATCGCAAACAACCCGGCCGGTACTCGAGTTCAAACAGTTGCAACTGCTCGGCAAATCGAAAGACTTGTTTTTGGCTGCAGTCGCGAAGCTGGAAAACCTTGTTCAACGATTCGACCGCGCGGCGCATGCGACCGGCGCCGAAAAACGGACCTTCGACCCCGACACAGTTGGCCGGTGGAGTCGATGCCAAGAAGAAGTAGCTCGCCGGTGGACGCCCCAAACAGAGATAGACCGGTCGCTGACGTTTGGGAACGCCTTGTACGTTCCAGCGAGGTGAGAACATGCGAATCAATTGTTGCTCGCGAACCAGCGCCGCGAATTCGCTGGGCTGTGTCTCCCACTGAATCGCCCGCGCGTTCTCGATGATCCGGGCGCCCTTTTGATCGGCGTTGGAGGCGGCAAAGTAGCTGAGCAGACGCGATCGCAGCGACTTGCTCTTGCCGACATAGATCAGCTGGCCCCGGCGGTCCAGCATCCCATAGACGCCGGGCACACGCGGACAGGATTGGACCATCCGTCGTCGCAACTGCTCGGCCGATCGTCCACCCACGGCCTCGATCGGCCGGGTCGGGTGAGGATTGAGGGGGTCGACGCCAAAACCGAAAACCGGTTGCTCTCGCCAGATTGCTTCCATGCCAGACCATCCCTGAGAACGATTGCATCGGGAAAACCCAATGCCTCTTGAGAAAACCCAATGCCTCTTGAGAAAACCCAGTGCCTCTTAAAAAAACCAGTGCCCCACCGTCCCCGCACCGCCGGCAGGCTACCTCCGGCCGATCCGGCGTATTATGCGCGATCAAGGGGGCGACGTCACGAACGGTTTCGTCGGCCGGCGGGGTCGGTGGATGGACCGTGCTAGCAAGGGTCTCGTTCACACCGCCCCGTAAGCCAGCATCGCTTCGGCGATCTTCGCGAAGCCGGCCAAGTTGGCTCCGTCGATATAGTCGACGCGATCACCGTTGGCGCCATATTTAACGCATTTCGCGTGAATGTCTCTCATGATCGTCTTCAGTTTGGTGTCGACCTCTTCGTGGCTCCAAGACAATCGCAATGCGTTTTGACTCTGTTCCAGGCCCGAGACCGCGACTCCCCCGGCGTTGGCTGCTTTTGCCGGACCGAACAGGGTGCCCGCGTCGCGAAACGCATAAGCGGCCTCCAGTTCGGTCGGCATGTTCGCTCCTTCGGACACCGCTCGGACACCGTTGCCCAGCAATGTCTTGGCGTCAGCAAGGTCGAGTTCGTTTTGCGTCGCGCAAGGAAGGGCAATGTCGACGGCGACTCCCCAGGGACGCTGTCCATCATGAAAAGTTGCCTTGGGAAACTTGTCCGCATACTCCGAAATACGACCGCGTCGAACCTCTTTTAAGTTTTTGACGAACGCCAACTTTTCGGCATCGATCCCGTCGGGGTCATGAATGAATCCGGCGGAGTCCGACAGGGTGAGAACCTTGGCTCCCATCTCGGTCGCCTTTTCGCAGGCATAGATGGCAACATTCCCGCTGCCCGAAACGGAAACGGTTTTGCCTTTGACACTATCGCCAATGTGATTGAACATATTTTCACAGAAATACACGCAGCCATAGCCGGTCGCCTCGGTGCGAACCAGACTTCCGCCGAATGACAGTCCCTTGCCGGTCAGGGTGCCGACAAATCGATTGGCCAAGCGTTTGTATTGACCAAACATATAACTGATTTCGCGTCCACCGACGCCAATGTCACCGGCTGGAATGTCGGTGTCTTCACCGATGTGGCGGTGCAGTTCGATCATCAGCGATTGGCAAAACCGCATCACCTCGTGGTCACTCTTTCCTTTCGGGTTGAAGTTCGAACCGCCCTTGGCGCCACCCATCGGCAAGCCGGTCAGACTGTTCTTCAGGATTTGTTCAAAGCCCAAGAACTTCAACACGCTGAGCGTCACGGTGGGATGAAATCGCATTCCTCCCTTATAGGGTCCGATCGAATTGTTGAACTGCACGCGCCATGCTCGGTTGGCCCGAAATTGCCCTTCGTCGTCCTCCCAGGTGACACGAAAAATGATGATCCGATCGGGTTCTGTCAGCCGTTCCAAGATCTGCGCTTGCTTGTACTGGGGATGCTCCAAAATGTAGGGCATCAACGATTCGGTCACCTCGCGAACCGCTTGGTGAAATTCCTCTTCCCCGGGATTCCGCTTGATCAGCCCATGCATGAAGGCTTCGACTTCTTCTTTGGCTGCGGAATCCTGTCTGGTGGTGGCGGACATAGTGAACCTCAATGGTTGGTCGGCGATGGAATGGCGTGAACAGCAATGGCCTGGATGTGCCCCGGGCAGAACAGAGTCGGATTGCGGTGATCCCTAGATTAGTGGAGCGCGAGATCGTCGTGTGGATCCAAGACAATGGGACTGGACACTTGTCGACTCCGGAACATGGTCGCCGCGGCAAACGGCAGGAACCGAGGGTTGCCAACACGTTGCAGCGGCTGTTCACTCCGCGGCGACGCGCGCGACGGCGTCGGCAATCCGGGGTGCCACAGTGCGATCAAGCGGCTCGGGCAGAATTCGCTCGGCCGTCGGTTCGTCGACACAGGCGGCCAGTGCCTTTGCCGCGGTGACCTTCATTTCTTCGCTGATCCGTGCGGCCCCGCAATCGAGCGCGCCGCGAAAGATGCCGGGAAAGACCAGCACGTTATTGACTTGATTGGGAAAGTCGCTGCGACCAGTACCGACAACGGCCGCACCTCCGGCATGCACTTCGTCCGGCATGATTTCGGGAATCGGGTTGGCCATTGCCAGTACCGTCGCATTGTCGGCCATCGTGCGAATGTCAGTTGCACAAAGCAAGCCACCCTTGCTGACACCGATGAACACGTCGGCACCCTTCAAGACATCCTTCAAGCTGCCCATTTGACTGGCTCGATTCGTATAGCCAAGTAGCTCACGTTTGCAGTCGGAAAGATCGTCACGTTCAGAGTGAATCGCGCCACGCGAATCGCAGACGATGACGTCACGCACGGCAACGCAGACGTCCGGGTCATGTCCAACGCATCGCAATAATCTGGCAATCGCCGTGCCTGCCGCACCGGCACCATTGATCACAATCTTCAAGTCAGTCAGCTCACGACCGACCACCTTGGCGGCATTGATTAGCGCGGCCAACAACACGATGGCCGTGCCATGTTGGTCATCGTGAAATACGGGAATTCCAAGATCTTGCAGACCTTGCTCGACGGCGAAACAGCGTGGCGCGGAAATGTCTTCCAGGTTCACGCCGCCGAAAACCGGCGCGATCCGACGCACCGTTTCGATAATCTCGTCGGCGTCCTGCGTATCGAGACAGATGGGCCAGGCATCAATCCCGGCAAATTCCTTGAACAGGATCGCTTTTCCTTCCATCACCGGAATGGCGGCATAGGGTCCGATATTGCCCAAACCCAACACGGCCGATCCGTCGCTAACGACGGCGACGGAATTGCGTTTGATCGTCAAATCGCGTGCCCGTGAGGGATCCGCCGCAATCACTTCGCAGGGCCGAGCAACGCCCGGTGTGTAGGCAATCGAAAGATCGTCACGAGTCAAGATGGGCATCCGGGACTGAATGCCGAGTTTGCCGCGGAGTTGTTCGTGAATGATCAGGCTGCGGGCAAAGTAGTCGGTCATGATCGGATACCAATTTCGGATTTCGCAAACGTCCAAAGCTTAGAGTCAGGCGCATCGCGACGCAAACTAGTTCATACTCACCATCGCGGCCGGGACAACGGTTCGCCCGCCACCATCGCGGCAGGGACCAAATCGAGCGATCACAATGGGACACGAGCGTGGTTCGAGCCCTGAAGTTTTGCGAGAGTCGCAGCTTGATATGGTTCGAGGCTCGCCGTGTGAAACCGGGCAACAAGCGTCCGCGAGAAACTGAAACTTTGAATTGCCGGCCAACGATTGCGGAGTTGCTGCGTCCAGCCACACCCGTTGGCCTGATCGAAACTAGCCGAGGATGCCATGAAAGCGTCGGAATTGTTCATGCGAGCTCTGGAAGCGGAAGGCGTTGAGTACGTCTTTGGGATTCCTGGCGAGGAGAATCTTGATTTCCTGGATTCGCTCTCGCGGAGCAATATCCGATTGATTCTGACGCGGCATGAGCAGGCGGCCGGTTTCATGGCCGCGACGTATGGTCGGCTGACCGGAAAAGTTGGTGTTTGTCTTTCAACGCTCGGCCCCGGAGCGACCAATCTGGTGACCGCCGCCGCTTACGCACAACTCGGTGGGATGCCGATGTTGATGATCACCGGCCAGAAACCGGTCAAGAAGAGCAAACAGGGTCAGTTTCAGATCGTTGATATCGTCGACATGATGCGGCCGTTGACGAAATACACACGGCAATTGGTCAGTGGCGCGAACATTCCCAGCCGAATTCGCGAAGCCTTTCGTCTGGCGCATGAAGAAAAACCGGGTGCCGTTCACCTGGAACTGCCCGAAGACATCGCCCGTGAAGAAGTCCATGAATCGCCGATCCCGATGAGCTACGTCCGCCGGCCGATTGCGGAGGAAAAATCGATACATGCCGCAATCAAGATGATCCAAAACGCCGATCATCCGCTGATGCTGGTCGGTGCCGGGGCGAACCGAAAGTTGACTCGCCGCACGCTTCGCGCGTTCATCAACAAAACGGGGATCCCGTTTGTGACCACGCAAATGGGCAAAGGGGTGATCGACGAAACCGATCCACTGTTCCTGGGCAACACCGCGTTGTCATCGGGAGACTTTGTTCATCGCGCGGTCGATTCCGCCGACTTGATCATCAACATTGGTCACGATGTCGTTGAAAAACCTCCGTTTTTCATGCATGAAGATGGTGTTCAAGTGATCCACCTCAATTTTTCGTCGGCCGAGGTTGACCCGGTCTATTTTCCACAGTTGGAAGTGGTCGGCGATATCGCCAACGCGTTGTGGCGAATCGCCGAAGGGATCTCGCCCCAGGAACACTGGAACTTCGATCGCTTCTTGGCGGTAAAAAAGGCCGGAGACGCGCACCTGTTGGAAGGTGCCGACGACTCACGCTTTCCGATCTATCCCCAGCGGTTGGTGGCCGACGTCCGCAAGGTGATGCCCGAAGACGGGATCATCGCGCTCGATAACGGTGTCTACAAGATTTGGTTCGCGCGAAATTATCGCGCCAGTCGCCCAATACCGTGTTGCTTGACAACGCGCTGGCAACGATGGGTGCCGGGCTTCCTTCGGCGATGGCGGCGCGGCTCGTCTATCCGCGTCGCAAAGTGATGGCAATTTGCGGGGACGGCGGGTTCATGATGAACTCGCAAGAGTTGGAAACCGCCGTGCGGCTGGGCATGCAGTTGGTCGTGTTGATCCTGCGCGACAACGCCTATGGCATGATCAAATGGAAACAAAAGAACATGGGTTTGGCCGACTTTGGGCTCGATTATGGCAACCCCGATTTCGTCAAGTATGCCGAAAGCTATGGCGCCAAAGGCTATCGCGTAAAAAGTTCCAGCCACCTGCTAGAGCTGATGCAGCAGTGTCACGCCAGCGATGGTGTGCACCTGATCGAAGTCCCAGTCGACTATTCCGAGAACGATCAGATTCTCAATTGCGACATCAAGGAATTGAGCTCGCAGGTTTGATCGCATTCGGTTCACCGGAATGTCAAGAGTTGAATTCCCCTGCTCCGTCGCAGCGAAAACTCGGGGTTGGAGGTCTGCGTTGAACGCTTTGCACGAGAGAAACCAATGCTGAATCCGAGCTATCCTTATTACCTGGCAAACGAAGCGGTCGCCGATAACAAAGACTTGGAGGTGACTGACAAGTACAGCGGCGAGGTTGCCACGCGGGTCGCGGTCGCCGATGCCAAGGCGATTGATCAAGGCATTGCCGCGGCCGCCGAAGCGACCCAGCCGATGCGCCGCATGCGGCCATACCAGCGACAGCAGATTCTCAATCACTGCGTGCAACGATTTGAGCAGCGGTTTGACGAACTCGCCATGTCGCTGTGCATCGAAGCGGGGAAGCCGATCAAGGATTCGCGGGGTGAGGTGTCACGGTTGATCGACACCTTTCGGATCGCCGCCGAAGAATCGGTCAGGATCACCGGCGAGGTGATGAATCTGGAGATTTCGCCGCGGGCCCGCGGCTATCGAGGCATGTATCAACGTGTCCCGATCGGACCCTGTTCCTTCATCTCGCCCTTCAATTTCCCGCTCAATCTGGCCGCCCATAAAATCGCTCCGGCAATCGCGGTGGGATGTCCGTTTGTATTGAAGCCTGCCAGCCGCACGCCCGTTGGCGCGCTGCTGATGGGCGAGATTTTGGCCGAAACCGACCTGCCGCCCGGTGCGTTTTCGATTCTTCCCTGCAGCCGCGACGGTGCCGATCTGTTCACCACCGACGAGCGGTTGAAGCTGTTGAGTTTCACTGGATCGCCCGCAGTCGGCTGGAAGTTGAAGGCGATGGCGGGCAAAAAACCGGTGGTGCTGGAGTTGGGCGGAAATGCGGCCTGCGTCGTCGACGAAGACACGAACCTCGATGACGCCGTCGGTCGACTGATCATCGGCGCGTTCTATCAGTCCGGCCAAAGTTGCATCGGTGTTCAACGGATCATCGCCCACCAAAGCATCTACGCCGAACTGCGTGAACGGTTGGTCGCGGCAACCACCGAATTGGTCGCTGGCGACCCCAAACACGAGTCGACTTTCATTGGGCCCATGATTTCCGAGCAAGAAGCTGCCCGCTTGGACGGCTGGATCCGGGCCGCCGTTGCCGCCGGCGGAAAGCTGCTCTGTGGTGGCAAACGTGAAGGGGCGATGCTCGAGGCAACGTTGCTCGAGGATGTGCCCAAAGACCAGGACCTGTGTACGCATGAAGCGTTCGGACCGGTCGCTGTGCTGAGCCCGTTTAGCGACTTTGACGATGCGCTTCGAGAAGTCAATGACAGCGACTTTGGGCTACAGGCGGGCATCTTCACCCGCGACCTGTACAAGATGCAGAAGGCTTGGGACGAGTTGGATGTCGGCGGCGTCGTGATTGGTGACGTGCCATCTTGGCGGGTCGACAACATGCCCTACGGCGGCGTCAAAGATAGCGGCCTTGGTCGCGAAGGGATTCGCTTTGCCATGGAAGACATGACCGAAATCCGCAATCTGGTAATCCGCACGCCGGGCGTTTGAGCAGCCTGCCATCAGGCCCCAAGGCAGCTGCCGGTTTGCTCCGATCGTTCAAGCCGCGACCTTCACCGGTCGTGCCGCTTCACATTCTTCCTGAGCGAGCACCTCTTCGGCGAGCGACTGATAGTCGGCCGCTCCGTTGGACTCACCCGAATATTGGAAGATCGATTGGCCGAAACTCGGCGCTTCGGCCAGGCGGATATTGCGGCGTATCCTGGTCTCGAAAAACTTGGCGTCTTGGTAGAACTCACGGCCGCCCTTGCTGGCCTGGAAAAATTCGTCGATGTCGGTGCTGACCTCCGCGGCCAGCCGTGTGTTGGAGTCGTACATGCAGAGCATCACGCCCGAAAGCCGCAGCTCATTGTTCAGCCGACGCGAAACGACTTCGATCGTTCGCAGCAGCTTGCTCAAGCCATGAAGTGCAAGGAAGTGCGGCTGAAGCGGAAGAAAGACTTCGCTCACCGCAACCAGCGCGTTGACCGTTAGCACTCCCAGACTCGGCGGACAGTCGAGAATCAAGTAATCAAACGATTGATCATCGACTTGCATCTTGTCACGCAAGATCATTTCCCGACCGACTTCACCGGCCAGCTCGAGTTCGGCCGCTGCGAGATCAAGATTCGACGGGACGACATGCAGCCGGTCGTTGACCTTTCGTCGGGCTTGCTCAAGCGTCGCCTCGCCGCACAGTACCTCGTACATGCTGGCCTCGCCATCGACGGCGGTGATTCCGAGGTGCAGCGAGGCGTGCGCCTGGGGATCAAGATCCATCAGACAAACGCTCCTTCCGGCTGCCGCCAGCGCAGCAGACAGGTTGACACTGCTGGTGGTCTTCCCGACACCACCTTTTTGATTGATCACTGCAATTGAACGCACGGCACAAATCCTTTTTCAGTTGCGTGTTCTGGTTCGGACGGTCTTGGCTTATGCAGCACGCTGTTGCATTTGCTGGTAGGCGAGCAAAACGTCATACAGGTCGGCGTCGATGCGAACAGCATCCTCGGCGAAGTCCTTTAGCCATGCCCGCTGATGCTTGGCGGCATCCATCAGCAATGGAACCAACTTGCCAACAGGCACCGTCACCGTCTTTGGTTCCGCCGCACCCGAGATCCGGTCGAGTTCTCGTTCCCGGCGACCCTGAACACGATCAGAAACTTCCTCAGGTGTGTTGGCGCGAAAAACGCGGAGCGAAGGCTTCGGCATGGAACACTATTCTCGGTAAAAAATGTGTGGTTTTTTTGGGGGGGAAGGTGACGCCGTGAGCCGGTTGTCCTGAGCGTCTCAACGCATCGGGAATCCATCAGATCCAAAAGGTCTATCGACTTTGCCGGTTGGGTAAGTTGAAGCGAATTTGCAGATTTTTCGCCCCTTTGTCCCCGATCAGTTTCACGACGTGTCCGAGCAGGGTTAGCCGGATCACGGCGGTGCCGCCGCATCGGCGGCTGGGGGATGCCGTAGGTTGACATCGCAGGGGTCTCGCGCTATCTTCGCGAACCTGCACGGGAACTCCACTCCCGATGTTGTCCGGCATGCGCGTTCTGTCATCGAACCGCCCGCCAATCTCCCATCAAGGCTCGCTGACCATTGGCGAGCCGGTAAAGAGACCGACTCGTCATGAATGTCGATCTAGAAGCAATTGCCCAACGCGGGCGTTGCGATGTTTCTAACTTGCGAATTGCGTTGCCTTTACTCGAACAGGGCTACTCACCTCCCTTTCTCGCGCGTTATCGGCGTGATGAGCTCGGCGGGCTGGATGAAGCCAGTTTGTGGGCTCTCTCCTCAGCGGTGCAGGCGGAACAGACGATTGCCCGTCGACGCGAAGAATTGCTTGCCATTTGGGAGGCGACTCCGCTTCAAGATCCCGCTATCGGGCATGCGATTCGTAAATCGAATTCGATTCGGATGCTCGAACGCCTCGGCCGTCGGCTGAAGTCGGAAACGGCCGACCATCTCGGTGACAGCGTCCGCCTGGCCGTCCGAGTGATCAATCCCCATAAGGGCGACGGCAGCGACTTTGCCGAGATCGCGGCCAAGGTCGAAGGGATCCAAAACCCGGCCAGCGCCGTTGCCGGGCTCGATGCCGCACTCGCCAAAAGGCTCGCCGGCGATCCACGAATCATCAGCGCGGCGGTCCGCTGGTTGGTCAAGAATGCTCGAATTCATATCGCCAGCATCCACGACCCCCATATCGGCCACGAAGACGATGCCAGCGCCGATCCGCAACCAGCCACCAGCAACCGCGGCGGTGCAGAATCGGCCGCCGCAGAAACGGTAGCCGAACAACCGAAAACAGAATCAGCGGCTCCGGAAAATGCGGAGACACCTGTCCAAACGTCCGACCCGTCGACCGCCCAGGCAGCTTCCCCTCCCCCCGTTTCGCAGCAGGCTCCGGCAAGCGAGCCCGCAGCAAGCGAGCCCGCAGCAAGCGAGCCCGCAGCAAGCGAGCCGGCGGCAAACGAACCCGCAGAAGTCGAGCCCGCCGCAAGCGAGTCGGCCGAAGTCGAGCCGACCGGGGCACCGGCCGTTGATCCGCCACCCACCGCAGGCGAACCGGTGGTCAGCGATCTGCCGCCTGTCACACCGTCGCAGCCAGAAGCATCCCCCGGCGACGACCAGACTGCGGTCCCCGATGCTGCCGCGGCCGACAGCCCGGCGACCGCCGGCGAGGCCGTGACGCCACCAGCGGCGAACCGCTCGGCAAAAGGAAAATCGAAGAAAAAGGCGGCGCCGGCCAAGGTGGCGAAGAAGCAAAAGAAGGTTTCGCCACGTCAGCGTCGTCGCCGTTGGCTGGTCAGTGTGTTGAAGCCACTGGAGGGCAAACGGATTGCCTCGGGAAAGCTGAGTGCGTTTCAGGTCGTCATGCTGGGCCGCGCCCTGCGTAGTCAGGTTGCCCAGTGTTCGTTCGAGTATGACGCCACGAAGCTGGTTGCCGAGCTACAACGCACCGCTGGCGGATTCAATCGGCACGTCGAAGAGAAGCTCCGTGAGATTGTGTTGCAGAACGAAGCGGACATTCGCGAAGCGGCCGAAGGCGCATGGTGGGACGAGCTTCAGGAACGAGCATCGGTCCGGTTGGTCGGAATCGCTGCTGACCATCTGAGACGACAGACCGACCGTGGCGGCGTCGAAGCGAAGGTAGTGATGTCGATCGACGCTGTCGGTCCCCGTACCGCCGCCACTGCGATTGTCGCGGCGGATGGCCGATTGCTGCACAGTGAAGATCTGCCATGCCAATTGTCATCGGCGCCTCGCTCGCAAGCGGTTGCCCGGATGGGCGAGCTGATTCACACTTACCATGTTGATCTGATTGTGATCAGCAACGGTCCGGCCCGCCGCGCCTGCATGGTCGCAGCGGGTGACTTGATTGCACAGTCACCAGCGAAGTCGCTGCGTTGGACGTTGGCCGATCGCAGTGGTGCCGATGCCTATGCGGGCAGCCCGATTGCGGATCGGGAAATGAAATCGACGCCGCGCCGGTTTCGCGCCGCTGCCTGGTTGGTCTTTTCCGTTTTGCAGCCCGCCCAGGCGCTTGCCAAAGTCGATCCACTCAAGTTGCGACTCGGTTCGTTCCAACGCGAGCTATCCGAAGAGGCGCTGCTGGGCACGTTGAATGACGTGATGGTCAGCGGAGCTTCGCGTGGCGGAGTGGACGTGAACACCACGCCGGTTTCTTGGCTCTCACGACTGCCTGGTGTGTGGGACGGCGTGGCCAAAGCGATTGACCTCAGGCGAAGGGAATCGTTGTTCAAATCGCGGCAACAGATTCTCGAGCTGGAAACTTGGCCCACCGCGGTCGACAGCCGTCAAGCGATTCCGTTTCTGAGAGTGTTTGATAGCGACGAGGTGCTCGACGGCACATTGATCCATCCCGACGACTATCCGTTGGCAAAGAAGCTGGCCGCGGCCTTGGACATCGAATTGCCGCCCCCGGCACCACCCGGTTACGTTGCTGCCGCGTTTGAGAATGAAACCGAGCCACAACGAACCGATCCCGAATCATCCCGCACCTCAGCAGCGACGGTCGTGCCGTCGGAAACGGCCGAGCGAGCCGATTTTCAGTTGCCGGATGAACCGGAACTGGGGACAACGCAACCAACGGCCGATGCCGAGCCCACTGCCGCGGCGCCAGAGCCCACTGCTGCGGAGCCAGAGCCCACTGCTACGGAGCCCGAGCCCACTGCTACGGAGCCCGAGCCCACTGCTACGGAGCCCGAGCCCACTGCTGCGGAGCCCGAGAAACCGCAGCCGGACGCTGGGTCTGCGCCGAGCAGGCCGAAGCGATCCAAACGTCGCCCGGCGCCGTGGATGCTCCGCAACTTCCTGACGAGGAAGCGTCCAGCGAATCGGAGCTGAGTCCATCGCAGTCGCCGGCCGTTGATGAAGCCGCTGTCGCCACCGCCGCATCGACGGCACCCGAGCTGCCCGCCCCGATCCGGCGTCCCAAACCCGAGGACGCAAAGATCAACAAGTGCATCAAGGAATGGCAGGTCGGTGCACATCGCGTCGGTCAATTGGTGCACTGGCTGTGTGATCCCTTCGGTGACAATGGTCTGTCCGGAGACCCGCCGGCCGTGCTTTCGACGATGCCTTCCCTGCCAAAATTGAACCAGGGCGATCAAGTCATCGGCGTCGTCGTGGGGGTGATGCCGTTTGGCGTATTCGTCGAACTTGCCCCCGACTGCAGCGGCTTGATTCACGTCAGCAAAGTGTCCGATGGATTCGTCGAAGATCTTCATGAAGCGGTCCAGGTCGGTGATGTCGTTACGGCGTGGGTGGCGGGCGTTGACGAAAAACGCCGCAGGGTTGCCCTGAGTGCCGTGTCGCCGCAGCGTGAAGCCGAGCTCCAGCAGGCCAGAAATCAACGCGATACTCGCGGCGACACGCGTGGTGGCGATCGCCATCCGCGTGCCGCCCAGCAGCCTCGCCGCGATCAGCGAGATTCAGCCCCAGGCCAGTCGCGCGGCACGCGTCCCGCCACTCCGGCACGCAGCGGCGGCGGTGCGGGCGGGGGACGCGGGGGACGCGGTGATGCTCGCGGCGGACGATCGCGTGACAGTCGCGATGGTGGCCGATCACGCGGTCGCGAAAAGAAACCCGAATCGTACCGTGTTGTCAGCAAAGAACCGGCAAAGCCGATCACCGATGCGATGCAAAAAGGTGTCGAGCCGATGAGGTCGTTTGGTGACCTGCTGCAGTTCTATTCCAAAGACGAAAAGCAAGACAGCGGCGCCGCGCAGCCGAAGCAAACGACACCTTCCGAGCAAGCGAAATCTGCCCAGGCCCATCAAGCAAACGCAATCCCTGGCATCGAGCCGCAACCCGATACTGTGGCCGCGAAACCAGAGTCCGCCGAAGCGGCCAAGCCCGATGCGGAGGTGGTCGCCCACGCTGCCACCATGCCGCAAACGCCAGCGACCGAGACATCGGATGCCGAGAGCAACATTGACGACGCGGCGGTCGAAATGAAGCGCGACGATGGTGAGACGAAATCCTCGCCCGAAACACCTCCGGCCCCATCGGACGCACCCAGCTCATGAGTGACGAGTTTCAATCGCGACTCGAGTCGGCGATCGCCCGAGGAAAAAAGCGGGCCGAACTCAAAGCGAACCAACAACGACAGAAGGAAATGAGCGAAGAGGAGTTGAAGAGACTCCACACCTCCTACCGCCTGTCCCTGTCCGAAAGAATCGAGAGCGCGGTTCATGGCGTGGCCGATCACTTTCCCGGGTTTCGGATGGAGTCGCTCTTCGGCGAGATGGGATGGGGGACCGCTTGTTATCGCGATGATCTGAGGATCGAGGCGGGACGTCGTCACAACCAGTACAGCCGGCTGGAAATGATGATCCCTCCCTACAGCGATCTGAAGGTCTTGGAACTCAAAGGCAAGGGAACCGTTATGAATCGCGAGCTTTTCCATCGCTCGCACTATCTGCCGATCGCGGAGGTTGATCCCGAAGAGTTCCAGCAGCTGATCGACACCTGGGCGATCCAATATGCCGAAATGTACGCGGCAAAGAGTCGAGTCTAGCCGAGTGCGAGTGCTGGGCCACAACCCAGTAACCTGAGCAATGAATCCGCACGATCCCAACGTCATTCTCGTCGGAACGGGTGTGGTTGGCCGCGCAATCATGAAAGCGCACATCGATGCGGATGTTTCCATTCGCGTCGTCGATCAATGCGAATCGTCGATCCGCGAATCCCTCGCACAGCTATCCCTGGATCTGACGCGATGGACGATCTCTGAAATCGAAATGCTCGACGGGCAATTGCCCTCAATCGCGATTCGGTTGGACCAAGAACCTCTCGATCTGCCAACCATCGTGATCGAATCGATCGCCGAACGATTGGATGCCAAGCAAAAATTCTTCGCCGATGTGGAACGGCTGGCAGGCGAGGATGCGATCCTGTGCAGCAACACATCGACGCTGCGTATCGGTGACATCGGCGAAGCCCTTGCACGCCCACAGCGGCTTTGCGGGATGCACTTTTTCATGCCCGTCCAGGGTCGTTGGGCCGTCGAGGTTGTCCGTGCCAACGCCACAGACTCGTCGACCATCGATATCTGTCAGGCTCATGTCCGTCGCATTCAAAAAACACCCTTGGTTGTTGGGGATAGCCCCGGATTCATTGTGAATCGACTGCTTTCACCCTATTTGAACGAAGCGATGTTGTTGCTCGGCCGCGGAGTCGGCGCGGACCAATTGGAACGCGCGGCCAAAGCTTATGGCATGCCGATGTCGCCCCTGGAACTCGTCGATTGGATCGGTACACGGACCATGTTTGATGCCGGTCGAGCGTTCTGGCAAGCCTTTCCGACACGGTTCGATCCGTCGCCGATCCTGGCCGCCCTGATCAAATCAAAGCGGACGGGCCGGGCCAGCGGAGCGGGTGTGTATGACTATCAAAACGGCGTCCGCAGCAAGCAACTTGCCCCCGTGACGGAGCTGTTTTGCGAACGATATCGGCGCAACGTGACTCGGCTGAGTGACGAACAGGTGATGCTTGTGTTGTCGATCCCGATGTGGATTGAGGCCGCTTTCGCTTTTCGCGAGCGAGTCGCCGTCGCACATGAACAGTTCGATTTGGCGATGCGCGGCGGGCTGGGTTACCAGTCCGGCGGTACTTGGCTTGAATTCTTCGAGTCGGTCGGCAGCCAACGGATGATCGAGATGATCGAACGCTTTTCGCCCACGACCAAGTCGCTGCGAGCGCCGGCCGAGCTCACCGACTCGCTCCGCCGCGGTAGCCCGACCGCTGCCCTGGATCAGTTCGCCCTGGATCAGTTCGCCCGGGATCAGTTCGCCCGGGATCAGTTCGCCCGGGATCAGTTCGCCCGCTAGCGGATCAAATCGAACGAAATGGCACGGCGACGGAAACGCCGCGAATCGCCGAACACAGTGACATCGCTGCCGAACGGTTGCACCGCTGGTTACGCCAACTTGTGAGCGGGCTTCGCCGGTCAAAGAGCGGGCTTCGCCGGGTTAGCTGGACAGCGCCACTTTTGTTGTAGTCCTGCCACTCCGCTGGCAGGGCATGCCGCGATTTGCGGCAAATGACCCGCCAGCGGAGTCGCGGGACGACTTGGATTGCATCGCCCGGTAAAACACGAGGTCTTCGTTAAAAAGTGGCGCTGTCCAGTTAGACTCCGCGGGCTTCGCCGGGGATCGCGGTAGGGACGGCCATCGCTGACCGCCCCCCGCACGGATCCGTACGCGAAGTACTACCTCATACGGCTCTTGCTGCTAGTCGGGCGCGAAATCGGTCTTTTGGATAAGGATGCAGGATCTTTGGTTGCGGTAGATACCGCTTGACCAACCGGTTCATTCGTTCCCAAGGCCATACGGCTCGGCCCTTCTGACTGCGATGTCGCAGTTGATGGAGCCAGAGCTTGGTGACTTCGGTGACAAACTCGTCGAGTCGGCTGTCATTATCCGGTACGGCATGGTAGCCCAGCCATCCACGGATCACGCTCGCCAACCAACGACCGGTACTACCAACGGGATCATGACGACGCTCGCGAAGCTTCGCTTTGATCGCCTGCAACGTTCGGGTAAACCGCTTGCGGCTGGTACGCCGCCAGAGGACAAACCGTTTGTTCTGCTTGGTCTTGCCACAGATGTGGGTGAAGCCAAGAAATTCAAACGTCTCGCACGGACCCCGATCTTCTCGCTCACGACGAGCGGACGCGTTGCGACCAAACTCAATGAGGCGAGTTTTCTCGGGATGCAATTGGAGACCGAACTTTGCCAACCGCTCTTTCAACGCATCGAGGCATCGGCGAGCTTCTGATTCATTCTCGAAACCGATCATGAAATCATCCGCATAGCGTACCACGATGCAGTTGCCTTGACAGTGACGTTTCCGCCACTGATTGATCCACAAGTCGAAGACGTAGTGCAAGTACACATTCGCAAGTAAAGGTGAAATCGCCGATCCTTGTGAAGTACCCTTGCCATTATCCGACCAGTCCGTCTCTTCGATGATTCCAGCGTTTAACCACTTCTGAATCAATCGAATGATCCGTTGGTCGCCGATACGATGATCCAAGAACTTGACCAACCATGTTCGATCGACGTCGACACGCCAGCCATCGGCGTCGAAGTGGAATGTGGAAAGAGTACGGGCGAGATCACATTGACGTGGACGAATCGAGATCAGCTCGCTCTGCAAATGAACACTCTGACGCAGCCGCGAGCCAACGGTTCGAGGTTCTCGAAATGATTCCAAACTGACATTGTTCTGCCCATAACCATTCTGCCAATCCAACGCAACTTTGGGTAGCTAAGATTTGTGGCCAGGCGATCTGTTTGGCCCGCGATGTGCAGTAACGGGATTCCGAAGGTCCGCTCAGTGGAGCGGCATTTCAAACTCTACTCACACAGGAGCACCACAATGAATTGGGATCAAATCAAAGGCAACTGGAAACAAATCAAAGGTCAAGCGCAACAGAAATGGGGCGATTTGACCGACGACGATTGGGACAGGGTCGATGGAAAACGCGAAGAGTTGGTCGGCCGGGTTCAGGAGCGATATGGCGTCGCCAAAGAAGAAGCCGAAAAGCAAGTCAAGGAATTTGAAAGCTCCTGTAGCTGCTAGCACTTCGCCGCATTCCTCCGACTAGCGAATGAAGCCGGGTGTACTTTCTGGCACCTGTGGCGTAGCTGGCGGTTGTGGACACCATCACTACTCAAACAATCACCCGAAAAATCGAATCGGAGACAAAGAAATGAAACGCACATTACCATTCACAGTGGCCTTGGCTGCCATCGCCTGCATGTCGCTTGGCACTTTGACAGCTCAGGAGACAGAAACCGAAACGAGGTTTGAGGCGAACAAACCTGCCGTCAAAGACCTTGGCAATCTAGATGCCAAGACTCGTGGTGCGAACATCCGCGTCAGTCAACTGTTGGGTTACAACCTGCAAAACTCTCAAGGCGAGAGCGTGGGTGAGATCAAAGACATCGTCATGGACTCCAGGACTGGCAAAATCCGCTACGCGGCGGTGACCTACGGCGGCTTCCTCGGTGTAGGCAATAAACTGTTTGCCGTACCGTTCGATGCGATCAAGGTCCAGGTCGATCGCAATGACTTAGACGATCGCGACGGCAACGTCGACTCGGACGACTATGTCTTGGTTTTGGACGTGACGCAGCAACAGCTCGAAGGCCAACAAGGCTTCGACGAAGACAACTGGCCCAACATGGCGGATCGTCAATGGGCGGCTGATCTGGATAAGCGTTATGGCGTCAATCGTAACATGGATGCAAAGGATCGCATGTTGAAAAAGAATCGTGATCGAATCGCCAATCAGTAGTGCAACGCCGTGGTCACAAGCTGCCAGCTTGTTGAGTGAGATCATGGTCGACACAGAATCGCGGGACGACAGTTTGGATGCCACCGATACGCGGTCTGGCGTAGTGGCGACCCGCTTCTGTGCTGTCATGTTGGTGCTGTACGCACTGTACTGCGCCCGGAGCATGGCGGTGCCAGTCGTCACGGCGTTTGTGATTTACATGGTGCTGCGCCCATTGGTCCGCCAAGGAAAGAGGCTGGGGATTCACCCAGCCGTTGGTTCTGCAGGCATCATTGTTGGGCTTCTGATTGCTTTGGGATTCGCGACCTATCTTGTGATAGAGCCGGCACAACAAACGATTGCTGAAGCTCCTAGCCACGTTGCCGTCGTCAAGGAAAAACTCTCGTTCGTGACCGAAAATCTGCGGACGTTCAATAAGGCCACGAAGGACTTAGCTGAAACAACCGGTGAAGCGGAGTCGCCATCCGCTGACAAGGAATTGGAACCTGTACCGGTCGAAATCAAGCAACCTGAGTGGACCACTAACATCACCTATCTCAGCGGTACCGGCAACCTGGTTTCGTTCGTCACGATTTGCATTGCTTTGCTCTACTTCTTGCTCGCGACCGGCGACAACCTATTGCGTAGCATCATGCACGCGCTCCCCAATTTTACGGCCCGTCGCCGATTGGTCGAAGTGATCGCGAACGTCCAGGAAGGTCTGGGAAGTTACTTGGCGAAAATCTCCGCCATCAACGCCTGTTTGGGACTGTGCGTGGGAATCGCGATGTGGTTTCTCGGGATGCCGTCACCGGTTCTTTGGGGAGCGATGGCTTTCCTGTTCAACTTCCTCCCCATCGTGGGTGCCATCACGGGCGCGTTCATCATCTTTGTCGTGGCATTGGTGAATTTCGAGCCGACGTACTATGCATTCGTCGTGACCGCCACGTTCATAGCGTTGACGTCGCTGGAAGGCCAATTCATCACGCCTGCGATCTTAGGTCGGTCGATGAGCATGAGTCCTGTGCTAGTGTTTCTATCGATCGTCGTATGGGGATGGATGTGGGGAATCATGGGCGTGTTCTTGTCCGTGCCGATTTTGATCGCTGTGAGGATGGCTTGCGAAGGCAGTGAGGGTCTACGCCCAATAGCCTACGTACTCGGTGCCGAAGTGCCTGTCGCGGCGACATCAAGTTCAGACGAAACCAAAGGCGACGTTCGCGTTGAAAACGATCACGAACAAAACGTGCACCCAACACCTCATCTCAAGACCATGGAGAACGGAGAAGCACCAAGTCCCACGTAAAACCGCTCAACATCGACGAAGCCCCGGAGGATTCCAAGCCAACTCTCGAAGCCATCGAAAACAAGTTTGGCCAGTCGCTGAACCTGTTCAACGTGCTCGCCCACCAACCGGATGTCCTTGGCGGCGTGACGCAAATCAACGACGGTTTGCAGAATGACTTGCCCGACAAGTATCGCGAGTTGGCGTACTGCAAAGCGTCGCAATTGAATTCGTGCGATTACTGTTAAGGGACTCGCCAATGTTCATCACGTATTGTCTCCTTTTCACGACCCCAAGCGAGTAGCGTGTTGTGTGATTCCCGCTCTCACTTCGGGTATTGGAACGTCATTGTCCGCGGTATGATCAAACGATCGGTCCCCGTCGGCCTGCCACCAGACTGATGACAAACAGCACCAAGAACACGAGGAAGCAAATCTTTGCGATGTACGCAGCGGTTCCAGCAATCACGCCAAAGCCGAGCACGCCGGCGATCAAGGCGATGATCAGGAATGTTAGTGCCCAGCTCAACATGGCTATCTCCACGATTTACGTTTGTACAGAGGTAACGTCGAACACCACAGCCACTGGGAAACTTCATTGTGCGATTGTCGTGCCAAACGCGTTCCGTGGCGAAAGGTTCCAGCCGGCGATTCCCCATTGGCCGTGTTGCGCTGAGAACTGGTCGCTAGCGCAATGCGGCCGATCCGATCGAGGTTCGTTCGCAAGCTGGAGGCATGCACCACTTTGTTCGCTGCTTAGCTCATCCAACGTTCTCGCCAGCTTCGGTCGCGTTCACGCTGGGCACCCATTGACAGTCCGATGAGGAGACCGGCGACCAGGCCGACGCCAAACGCCGTACCGACGGATTCCAACGGATGACGTGATACGGTTCTGACGGAGGTGTCGTAGCCGCGTTTGGTTTGTTCGGCGACGGTATCATAGCCGTCACGCAAGGTATCACCGGCGGATGCGTCGTACTCCGAGACACGTTCCACCATCGAATCGCAGCTCTCACCGCATTCATGCAGGAACGCCTCGATCTGCTCGCGCGTCTGTCCGGTCTTCTGTTGAATCACGGCGATGAGCTGGTCGACGTCGCCACGAATGCTCGCCAAGTCGTTGTCCGTGATTTGTCCGAACTTATGCTTCACGGCACTGACAAGTGAATCCCATTTTCCGCTGAATTCTTGTTGAGTAGCCATCGCCGAAACTCCTATCGAATCGAGGTTCTGTTTTTGAGTTAGGTGTAGATGTGTATTTGGCTAAAATTGGTCCAAGTTGGTTTCTACGAGTACAACGCTGAAACACACGTAGCGATGTATCGGGATGGACGATGACGGCTTTGATCCATCGCAGGTTTTCGGCCAACTCACCACGGGACTCATCCAAGGCGGAAATGGCTTTCCTCAAGATGAAGCAATGCAATGTCAACCTGGGGAGCAAAATGTTGAACTGGGTAGGAATCGCTTCTAATGGGAACGAACTTGTAATTTGCAGTACTAGCGCCAAAACGGCTAACCGAGCATGTCGGTGGTCTGCCATTTGCTTTTACGGTTGAATTCAGTTCGCTTATGTCTGACGAAAAAGTCGCATGCGTTCGTATCTGCAGCAGGTCGTCAATCGTGTCCGGGCCAGCCACGGGTTCGTTCCTTTCTTGGTGGTGATTGCGGCGATTCTTCTTTCGCAAGCGACCATCAAGCTGGATCGCGTTGTCAGCGTCGGCTGAATGATATGAAGAGTTCGCACCCAATCGAAAGGCGAATCGAGCGAACGCGAATAGCCAGCGGGAGAGAGTGCGATGAACACGAAACGACGCCCAGTGTCCTATGCCGCAAGTCTCAAGATAGAATCCTGGGTTGAAAAAGCGACGTTTACTGAAACTCGCAACGTCACCTATAGAATCACCCAGATGCCTAAAGTACTGGTCATTGACGACGACCGCTCCATTCACGTGCTGGCAGAAAAGTCGCTTGCAACGATCGCTGATTTATTCGCTGCCGAAACGGCTGAGAACGGGCTAAATATGATCCGTCAGCACGCTTTCGATGCGGTGCTCTTGGACATCATATTGCCAGACCAAAATGGCCTGGCCCTCTTTTGCGAGATTCGAAAGCATGATCATCGCTTGCTCGTCATCTTCATGACGAGTGAGGCGACCTGCCAAACGGCGATAGAAGCGATGCAGCTCGGTGCTTTCGACTATTTGGCCAAACCGCTCTCAGTTGATCCGCTTCGTGACCTAGTCGAAAAAGCGATCGACCAAAGAAAGATCAGCAGCGTGCCCGTGGCGATTGCGGCAGAGGACGACGTTGCCGACGATTCCAGCGAGTTGTTTATCGGACGCAGCCCTTCCATGCTGAACGTTTTTAAGGCGATCGGTCGGCCTCGGTACAGGCGAAAGTACTGCGAGTTTTGCAAGACCAACAGTTTGAGCGCGTCGGCGGAAACAACGAATTGCAAACCGACGTTCGCATCATAGCCGCGACAAATCCGCCTTTGGAAAAGATGGTTGAGGACGGCGAGTATCGTGATGACCTATTGTATCGACTCAATGGCGTCACGATTCCGAGGCGGTCGAGTACATAGAACGCTATGTGCTTCTAAGGGTCATGTCGGCACGAACAGGAACGTCGGGCGAAGTGAAATCGTTGCTGCGATCGTTGGATGGCCACATCCAAAATCTACTGAATGAAATCGATGAACTTGCCGGCGTCAAGCAAGATTCGTCATCATCGCAAACGATCAGCGACGTGCATTGGCACCAGGTTGTCGGCGTTCTGGCGAGAAACGTGAACTAGCGCTCTGGGGTTGATTTCGCGACGCCTTATCTTCCACACGCCCGGCAATCCGTTTTTCCACCCACCCAACAAGCAGCAACACCAATACCGCCAAAACGGAGATTCCAATCGCAAAAATGAGTTGTCCTACTGCTACTGCGATCCCGATGCCTGAGGTCAGCAAGATGGACGACGCCGTCGTCAGGCCTTCGACTCGGTTGTCACCATGATGAATGATGGTACCCGCGCCGAGAAAGCTAATCCCGACGACGATCGCTTGAATGATCCGTATCGGGTCGGCGCTCACGCTGCCCAAATCCTCTTGTTCGAATCGGTCCAATACGGCATCGCCGAGTAACATCAGCATGGCGGATGCGGCGCAGACGAACATGTGAGTTCTCAAGCCTGCCGGCTTGTCCGCAAACTCACGTTCAACGCCGACCAGCGCACCCAGGCCAGCGGCGATCGCGACGATTCCAATTTGATGCAATTGATCTTCCACTTAAGACTCTGACACAGATTGGGTTTCTTCATCAGGAACGGATCGAAACGCCGGCTTCAACAGAATTGGCACAGCAATCGTCGTCGCGATCGCCATGATGACAACCGCCGAAAACAGGTTCGCGACCATCGGTGGAATCGGGTCGGGCTGCGTGAATAAGCCCGCCTTCAACGCGATCCCGGCAACAATCAGCTCGACCGCCCCACGTCCGCTCATCCCAATCCCAACTGCCAGCGACTCTTGCTTGGAAAGTCCGATCGACCATGCTGGCAGTCCAGCGCCGATCAGTTTACTAAGGAACGCAGCCACAACGAACAGGATCAAGAAAACTGGAATCGCCCGCATTGCGCTCAAGTCAAGGTGCAATCCGATCGACGCGAAAAACAACGGAGCGAGAAATCCGTTGGTGATCGCGGACACTTTTGTCTGAACCCCGGTGTAGGTCTTGGAACCAGCCACTCGCTTCTCGAAAAACAGTCCAGCAATAAACGCGCCCAAGATAAAGTGTAGCCCCAATAACTCGGCCAACACTGCAAACGCCAACGCTACGACGACCAGGGCCGTGAACTCAAATTCCGCCGTGTTGAAGCGAGTAAGGAACCGACCGAGCCAGGGGAAAACAAACCAACCAATCGCTCCCGTGACCCCGAAGAAGAGTCCGATCTGGCCCAGCAGCGTCAGTAGACCGAGCATGTCGGGAAGTTGTCCCTGTTCAATCACGGATGTCAACACGGCTAGCAACAGTAGCCCCAGGACGTCGTCAAAAACTGCGGCCGAGACGATGATGCTTCCCGGACGCGAATCCAGTTTATTCAAGTCCATCAGAACGCGAATGGAGACGGGAACGGCAGTGATCGCCAGCGCCGTTCCAAGGAACAAACACTGCGCCACTTTTAACTCCGAATCCGGAAGGAACGCCCAACCCATTCCAAATCCAATTGCAGTCGGAAATACCAGTCCACAAACTGCGATCGCGAGCGCCTGCCAAGATGCCTTCGCTAAATCACTCGAACGAAGTTCAATCCCACCGTGTAACATTAGGAAGAAAATCCCCAGATCGGTCAGTGCGATGAACACTGGATCGCCGGTTAAGTTGGCGATGATCGACTGATTGGACGCGGCGTAGTATTCCATCAGCGCCGATGAATGCCAGAAGTAGCGGATCGCAACGCCCAAAGCGACGCCGGAGACGAGTTCACCGACCAAAGCGGGTTGGCCAAGTCGTACCGCAATCTCCGCAAAGACTCGCGAGACGATGAGTACGACCAACAAGGCGATCAGCAATTCCATATTACGTTTCTCGAAGTGTTGATGTACTACTTATTCGGTAGTGGAACGACCAACTCGACGACGTTACCGTCCGGGTCGGTGAGGATCACCACGAGAACTTCTTGTGTCGCGTCATTTCCGAGCCGAACGGGACTCTCTCCCGGCAGCTTAAAGCCAGCCTCGGTCAGGCGCTTTGAGATCACATTCAAATCCTTGGCAAAGATCGTCAGGTAGCGTAGTCCAGGACGAGCGTTGACGGCCGTTTGCTGAGTGTCGTGTGGTCGCTGCATCCCGTTCTGTGGCAACGGTAGGACTTTGATCCGGCTCGCCAACTTCGCATCACCCATCTCAAGCAAACGTACCTGCACCGGCTTTCCCGTCGACAAACCAATCGCGGCAGCAAGCTTTCCTGAGACCGCAAACCCATCGACTTCGCGGAACCCAAGCGCTCTATAGAATTTGACCGAGGTGTCGACGTCCCGAACGACAAGTCCGATATCCAGCGATGCGCGAGTGAACCCTGTAAAATCGTCTTCCGCAGCGGCGCGAATTGAAACTGCGAGAGCCAGCACGCACGTCAGTGGAAAAACGACGCAACATTTCCATTTCGGAAAACACCGCAAAACGCAAATTCACTTCCACTTGCTTCTTGTTTACGGCAACCGGTAGAGTAGCGAGCATAATGTTTCGTTTATTTATTCTGGGACGTGAATAACTGTGACGCATTGGGAGCACTGCAAACCCTGGGCCTCCACGTATTTTATTCCGTAAAGGAACAGCAATTGCCCTGTTCGCGCATCAGTCGCCGGGGCGGGATTGGCCCGCTTCGACATTTACGGAATCCGAAAATGACTCTTTTAGAGCTTTTTGCAGGGCGAACGGGTCGGGCGAACGGGCGAACGGGGTCCGGGTCGGGCGAACGGGGGCGAACGGGGTCAGCGCATTTGCGAACGCGCAGGACAGGCCCTAGGAAGGGGAGAGGGCGAGCAACAAAATGAGGGAAGATTGTGCCGCAACGGCAAAGCTGGCGCGGGGGGGTGATTTTCGCAAACCGAGGGCTCTTTCAACCTACCTCGACCCGTCTTCCCCATCTTACCTCGCTAAAAATGCACTGACCCTGTTGGGCGCTTCGAGATAGCAAGCTCAAACCTTTGACCATTCGAGCAGAGTCTGCGATGCTTTTGTATGCGCCACGCCTGTTAGCTCGATTGGCGCACCTGCCAAGCTCGGAGCCCATGAATGTGCCCAGCAAACCCTTCCGGCACCCGTCCAGTGTCACCGTGACACTGAGTCCGCCTTCGACTGAGCACCGTCGACCGCGCTCCGTCTCCTCGTTCGCAGACAAGTCTCCTGACTCCATGCGTGACCAAGGAGGCTACAGCGACGGTGCTAGCCACTCGCAAGTTGGGGTGCCGTCAGAAGAGCCATTGAGGGAAGAGCGTAAAAGGTGTCGTTTGTGCCTTGAGGATCGTCCGCTCTCGCGGTTCCGCAGGATGTCCAGGAAGACCGGTGCTCGATCCCGCGACTGCAACACCTGCCATGCTCGATTGGAACGGGACCGCTTCCATGAGAGAAAGCTCTTCAACAGCACCAAGAACGAATCGGGCTGCCCGCCGAAGACGCCAGCGAAGATGACGCGGCGGAACAACTGCGTCGCGTGCTCGGTTACCTGCGAAATAATCGCGAGCGAATGAAGTACGACCAATACCGGCGGGAAGGCCTGCCGACGACGAGCGCTGGATGGAATCAGCGGTCAAAGAGATGAACTACCGGATCAAAGGCACAGAGATGTTCTGGAACAATCCGAGCGGCGCGGAAGCGATCCTTCAAATCCGGTCGGCTTCACTGAGCGATGACGATCGACTGGTCCGCCTGCTAACCAACCGTCCAGGCCAAGCGACTCTCCGCCGAACGTCCCCAGCACAACAAGCAGCCTAGAAACTACAATCCCTGACATGCACCCCGAAAATCGTCTCAGCATGACAAACGAAATCGACTGGCTCGGAGCAATGAAAATCGTCGACGTACCACTGAGCCTGGCGTGCCTTTGACAGGAACCGTCGCGATGCTCGCCACCGAGATGGGCCGACTGCTCGACGTTCGGATTGCTTTTCGGATGCCCATCGTCATTGCCGGAGCCATGCTCGCCGGGGGACGACGGACGGCGGCAAGTTGGTTCAGGTGCGCGGGTGTCAAAGATGATTGGGATCGTTTCTATGAGTTGCTTCAGTCGATCGGTCGAAACACCGTCTCGTTGATGCTGCCGCTGTTGATGCATGTACTTGAGAAGTTCGATCCCGGTGAGGAGGGCCACTGGACGTTGGCCTTGGATGATTCGCCGACCAAACGATTCGGGCCGTATGTCGAAGCCGCCAACATTCACCATAATCCGACACCGGGCCCCGGCGACGGAGACTGGCTTTATGGACACAACTGGGTCTGCTTGGCGATGGTGCTGGGGCAACGTTACCCGCTTGCTCCAGTGCGAACTGTCCGATCGCAGCTACGGCACGCAGCGAAACCGTGATTTGAGGAACCGTATGCGCTAATGTGCGCACGTACGGGTCTGTGGGAGCCGTGGGTGAGTAATCACCCACGGCCACCTAGTCCGAATTCACGAATGTGCTCTCGTTCACGCAGCGGTGAATCCACCGCTGTCCCGCAGCGTGACCGCCTTCGGTCCGGTTTCGGAAGTAGGAACTCTCATCGACGGTGTCGCGAGGTTACGGCTGGTCGGCCTCGACACCAAATCGCATCGGCGGAACGCCTCGTTGGTGGGCCCCGATGTCGGGCGCAGGGCCAGTGTAGCCGCCGCTGAAGTTGGGGATCGGCTCACCTGCACCCGCACCGGGACTGGTCGGGGCAAGTTGGAACTGGCCGGTCTTTGTTGCAGTATCGAAGCCGGCGCCGGCTGACGTAGACCGGCTCGCCCCGGACGCCGTGCTTCTCCTGGCCCTGCGGGACCCGGCCGTTGAAGAGGTCGTAGTCGAAATCGTTGTCGACGTTCTGCTGTGGCCTCGCTGGCGCTGCGGTTCTGCGGCGTGCGGACTTGGAGAATATTGTTCCGGGAGACGGTGTGCTTGACGATGCGATTGCCGCCGAGGCCGCCGGTGGGGAGGCAGTCGTCTGAACGGAATAGCGTGTTGTGGAAGATGTACATGTGGCCGGTCATCCACTGCTCGCCGCCGGCAAAGCCCATCTTCAGAAAGTACCCACCCGTGGCATCGGGTTGCCACTGGCTGCGGGCACAGACGTTGCGCCAGACGTAAAGCGGCCCGATCGATGTCGCCGCATTGCCGATCATCATCATGGACTGAGTGATGTAGTTGTCCCACACGCGGACGTTGCGGTTGCCTCCCTCTACCTCCAGGCCGTCGTCCCAGCAGTGGCTGACGAGGTTGCCATAGATATCCGAGTCCGGCCCGGGTGAGCCGTGGAAACTTCCGTTGCTACCTCCGCCGATGATGTCGTTGTACATGTGCTCCAGGTCGGAATAGCACTCGTTGTAGCGGATGACGTGGTTGCCGGCGGTGTTGAACAGCGAGATGCACTGCGGTCCGCGCGTGTGCGTCGGGTAGGTCGGCTCGTACCACGTGCTGCCGTCGAAACTCGGATGGTGCAGCTTACAGCGTTGCACGATTAGGCGTTCGAGCGTCGGACAGCGTGAGTAAATGGCCGAGTCATAGTTGACCCCGAAGCCGGTCGCGGGATCCAGCCGACCCCAGTCTGAGATATCGCAGTCCTCGATGATGATATCTTGGCCTCCTTCGATGCGGATGGCACCGATCGGCGACTTGCGGTTGATTTCGCCAGCGCCGGCCCCCTTGAGCGTGAAGCCTCGCAGAATCACGTACGAAGCGTCGACGGTGATACACGCATCGTGTTTGTGACGCACATCGATCGTGGCACCCCGACCGTCATAGACTCGCCAGGCATGCGGCTTACCCGAATCGGTGATCACCAACGGCGTGTCGCGATCCGACACACGGACCGTATCGCCAACGGGAAACTCCTCACTCCAAGTCGTTGCCGTCAGACGGGTGCTGGTTGCAGTGCCGGCGAGTTGCAGTTCGACTTCGTACGTTGTGGCAGGCGCAAGGTGAACGATGCTGCCGCGGTAGTCGGCCAGATCTTCGTCCGTTTCGGCAATGGGATTGTAACGCATCGGCAGTCCATCGTTCCACATGTCGGTGCCCTTGTGTCGATACCGAACCGATACCTCACGCCCCACCGCACCTTCCTCAGGTGACCAGTAGAGCCCCAGACAATGAAACGTCGGTACTGTGAACGCATTTTGATTGCGAGCTTGAATTTCCGCTCGCGCACCCTTGAACAGGGCGACCTGATTGCAGAGCAACAATAGCAATACAAAAATCCATCCTCGGACAGTACCAAATCTCATGGATCGTTCCTTAACGCGCGCATTGGCACTCAGTTTTCTCGGTTGTCTCGTGTTCAGACCTCTGCGGCGATCGTATCACGAATGCCAGAGTGATTCTTGACGCGACGCCAACACAGATGGCACGTTCGGAGGGTCGGGCGGCTGGAGTCGTGCACGGCCCGTGCGTTGCAATGGCGCGGTCACTGTCCAAAAACCTTGATCTGGGAAGGCTACGCGGCTCGCCGGTGCGTACGGACCAATCCACCAAATCGCTCAGTCGCTTTACATCTTTGACGAAATTGACTGGAGCGTCATCGGATACGTCAATGGTGCGATACTGTCCTTTAACGGAGTTCGCATTCGGTTGTGCAGGGCGCGTCGGTGGCATCGACCGAGGCGAGTCTGCTCGATCGCTTTAGCGCACACTTCAAGAATAATCGGATCGGATTTTGCGGAAGTGTGCAGTGAATCGCCAAATCCGCAGCGGGAACAATCATTTGGTATGCTGACATCCTTGTGACTCCGCTCCTCGTACAGGGCACTTTCACCCGACAACAATCACGCCCATGACGGGGCGTACCCAACGGGTGCAAGAGAGCGGTGGGTCGCGTTTTGCCAATGGATCATCTTGGACCGCCGCCGCCTGATTCGTCGAAGGCGGTGTCGGTCATGCAAACCGTCGTATGCCAGACCGTGGGCCGTGAAACCTCAATACCCCATTGCCCATCTGCTCAAACTTTCATTTGTCATCGCAACTGTGATGTTCTTGTGGCAATTTGCGGATCAGCGGTACTGATCCACCGAGCATTTTTCCGGGACCGATATGGTTGATAAAGTTTTTCGTTCCTGGCCTTGGAAGCAACAACCCACTCGCTCATCTTTTGGTTGGTTCTCTAATCACGTTGTCGCTTGTCATCGCGATGTCCGTTGCCTTGTTTCGACCCAACAAGTTCACTTTGTTCTTGTCCCTCTGTTGCTTAATGATTTGGATCTGGATTGGTACCTACATGCGCAACGGGATCATGGCTACTATTGGCATGTGACACACAACACGGCGTGGCCGCAGAGCGGAGTCACCGTTAGCAATTCAAGCCTGATAGATTTGGTAAACTAAGACTTTTCGTCGTGGTCTCCATCACAAGCTCGGTGACGGCCATGCGAACCCGTTGAGCGAACTCACCGACTGGACAAAGCGAAGTACGCTGGCGGACTCAACGAGTTTTCGTACTGCAATTCGTTGCACATTTCGCACTCATTTTTTCCCTTTTCTGGGGCAAGCTGAATCGCTCAACAACTTTATGAGGTCGCCCCCAGGTCGCGCTGAGCGAGATCATATCAATTGGCGAGACCGGAAGAATTCATGGGTGCGAATGTGGCCGTAATCAGCGTGGGCCATTCGCCCGCCAACTCGCGTCGGCTGCATCGTCCGAAGCGAGTTTGGCCAATCTTTTCAAAGCAGTTTCCCCGATTTCCGGTCTATTCTCGAGAGAAGCATGCAGCGAATCGGCGAACTTGCGTCGGTGCCGGGGACCGAGGCGACTTGGCGGATCCGCTTCCTCCGCGAGGATGGTCCAACCTACGCAGCCAGAGCAAAAGCAGCGACGGCATCGTTAGCCTGGGGCGGCCAACACCGAGCCTCGAGCGAGGTTGGTGTAGCCCCAGGTAAACAGCGCAAAAACAAATCCCCCGCCGGCGATCGGGCGGCTTTGCCGCCCGATCGCCGGCGGGAATCCATGATTGGTGAATCGAACCCGGGGTCGCGGCCGGCTCGCTTGAGGCTCGCCAACCTCACCCCGGGCTACCACCTTCCATCGCTTCGCGATTCAACAACCACTGCGGTTTATCAGCACCAACGGTCAAACTCGTTTCGTGACCCAGGCAACGCCGGCCGGTTGTTCCTTCTCTTCGTGCAGTCGGACCGGGTGGCCCTGGGTGATTACTCACCCAGGGCTCCCACAGACCCGTACGTGCCCGCATTAGAGCATACGGTTCCTCAAATCACGGCTTCGCTGCGTGCCTGAACCTGGAGTGAACAGTGCGTGCGGGAGCAAGAGGATAACGCCGCAGGATGGCACTGCTTCCGTCATTCCTTTGTGAGCAATTGCGCGATGCGGGGCGTCGACCAACGAATGATCGATTCCTGGGTCGGTCATCAAACCGACGAAATGAGACGGCGATACCGGCACCTATTTCCGCATTCCGAAGTCGCGGCGATCAAGTCCGTGTTCAGCTAATCGAAACTTGGCAACTGCAAAGTCATCGTCACGCGGCCGATGCACCAGAACGCAGGCCATTGTGTGCCCTGAGCGTTTACGATGAACACCACAGTCCGCACGCTCCGGCGTCGGCCACCGGAGCACTATGGCAGCGTGTCTAAAACTCGCGTCGGTCTCCGCCACCGACAGCAATTGGCCGCTCGCACAACTGCTTTCGGTTGGTCCCACCTCGTGCACGAATGCGAAACTCGAACTGCGTTAGGTGTTCGATGCAGTACGGATCTGCATACTACACTCTGTGGCCAGCCTACTCTAATCTGGCTCCCTTCTCCCCCTGTAATGAAAGCGAGTGGTGCTCGCTTTCATTGCAGGGGGAGAAGGGCTGGGGATGAGGGGGCAGCAAACAGGCGGCACCTGAGAATCGGAGGGGCAACATGAGCAAGAGATTGCAACGTGACCATGACGCAATCCAATTTGCTCGTCACCAGCGAGCCACGGCAAATGAGTTTTCGCAAGACGTCTGGCAGATGTTGCGAAATCGTCGATGCCGAGGCCAGAAGTTTCGTCGTGAATACCCGATTCCACCATACACCGTCGATTTTTGTTGCGTAGCGCTGAACCTGATCATTGAAGTCGATGGTGAACACCATCAAACCGCCGAAGGTCTTCGGCATGATCAGCACCGCGACCGTTATTTGGGAGAACGAGGATTTAAGGTGCTGCGGATTCCGAGTTACGAGGTCTTGCGGCATGCGGCTGGCGTGCGGCGGCAGATCGAACAGGCAATTGATGAGCGAATGTAACGAACGCGACCCCCTCATCCCCAGCCCTTCTCCCCCTCAGGCGAGAGCGAGCACCACTCGCTCTCGCCTGAGGGGGAGAAGGGAGCCAGAATGAAATTAGCGCGATCACACCGAATGCAGAAAACGAGATTTCTTCATTGACGCGGTTGCATCAACCAAGCGGAGTTCGGTCGGGGCGTATCTCGCTTCGGTCTTTTTCACCGACGCGCCGAATCGCATTCGGCCAAACGGCTCCGGTTTCATCGACCGGAGCTCGAATTCGAATCACTCGGTGTCGGCCGCCGGAGCACTATGGCAGCGTGTCTACAACTCGCGTCGGTCTCCGCCACCGACGGCATTTAGGGCATCTACAAACTCCATTCGGTTGGTCCAGCCTCGTGGACTTGAGGCCATCAATCTTCGCCAGCCTTAGGCCCGATTTCGCACCGTTGGCTGCGTGCGCCCTGGCGGAGGCAGGAGATCCACTTGCGTCAGGCGAATCCGTGATGTAGACGACCCATCAACAGCCCTTCTCGACGACGCATCGCGGTGGATCTGGTAACGCAAATTCGCCAGCAAGGTCTGAACATCGGTTAAAAAAGGGGCTCTGCACTCTGGTATGGCAGAAAAGGGATCGCCCGTCGGGGACCCCGGTTTTGGGTCCCAAGTCTCGAACTGGCTCGGGACGCCGCAAAGCCAAAGCAAGATGCATTTCTTGCCCTGCCTGGCTGTCTGATCCGCTATCGCCGGTATCGAAAACAGACCGCTAAAACTATCGACCGAAGCCGCCGAGGACGCTCGGTGTGAATGCCACTCGCTGTTCGCGTACGCAATCGATCGTGGAGATCCAAAACAGATTCAGTTCCGGCAGATTCTTCAATCCGTCGGCTTCGAGGTGAAGCTCAAGCAATTCATTGAGAGAAGCGATGGCTCAGCAAAGGGTGCCCGAGCCCAGCTTGCGTTGTATCCGTGGCCGGATGATGTCGGTTGCCAAACCCATCACGCCAAACGAGCGAATCACGTAGTAGTTGATATCGATTTCCCACCACCGATGCTGGACCGAGGCGCTGGCCGGATCGGCGTGATGGTTGTTGTGCCAACCTTCGCCGGCGGTCAGCAAGGTGACCAACCAATTGTTTCGGCTGTCATCGCAGGTTTCGTAGTTTCGATAACCGAAGATGTGGCTGAGCGAATTGACCGACCAGGTGATGTGCCAAACCCAAACGGTTCGCACAACGACGCCCCATACAAACAGGCTGGCCGACATCTGGTAGGCCTCTTGGGTGTTGCCAATCAGGGCGACACAGGCGGCCGTCGAAATAGCCGCAAAGATGGCCGCATGCGCCAGGAAAAACAGACCCGCCGGGCTCGGCAATCGCTCGATCCATCGATAGTACGGATCAGCCACGATGTCGCGTGCATACTTTTCATACATCGAAAAAGTGGCCAGCCGCGTGCGACTTTCATGCACCAGCCAACGAACGTGCGCCACAAGAAACCGCGTCGCGGCGAATGCGGATCGTCGTGATGGTCGGAGTGCGAATGGTGCATGCGATGCCAGGCGACCCAGTGGGCAGGAGTCTCTTGCGCCGTGCACATCGCAAGAGTGACCAATGTTCGCTCGAACCACTTCGGAGTCTTGAAACTGCGGTGAGACAACAATCGGTGATAGCCAATCGGGATCGCCAATTGACCAAACAGAACAACGCCAACCAGAAAGGCAATCACGCCTGACCAGGAAAAAAACCAGGGCAGCAGAGCGAGCAACGTTACCAGATGCAGCGTCACAAAAAAAATGGTGTAATCCCAACGGATGGCACCGACGGTCGGCTGGGATGATGTATCGAGGATCTCACCCGACGATGGTGAAACATCAACGCCGTGCGGGAGAACATTGCGAGTGGATTCGACCAAACTCGCGCTGCAGATCCGTTCTGTATCGATTGTTCTCGAGTCCTATTGAGTCGAAAAAACTGTGGTGTGTTGAGATCCGTGACACGTCGCGTCAAGATGCAAAATCGATGGTGTTCGCAAATCGATCATCACTGCTGTCAACGGAGCAGGCAGAATAACCGCTTTCGCTCGCAGTTGAACCAGGGCGAAGAGCAAGAACGTCGAGTTAAAGCGATTATTTCGTGCAGCTGCGCTTACCCAACTATTACAAGCTGTAAAGTTCACCCAGAAGAGAAAAAGGGCGCCCCTCAATTCAACGGGGAGCATATCGGCCGGTATATTGCCAACCACCTTGCCGACGAGGGTCACTCGCTTCGCTGTTGGTATCGGGCGCGTAGCAATCGCGAGGGCTTCGGCCAGATCAGCGATCTTCAGTGGGTCGAGGGTGACCTGGGGAATCGCGACAGCACGGCCGCATTAGTCGATGGGTGCGACGCGGTGGTCCATGCGGCGCTTTACCGACCCGGAATGGGGTTCCGTGGAGCCGAGGGCGACCTGATCGAGTTTGCTAGAAAGAACGTGCTTGGAACCCTGGAGTTGATCGAGGCCGCCCGCAAAACCAATGTCGGCCGCATCGTCTTCATTTCCACCTGCGCGGTGCACGAGAAGATTCTCGACGACCGCCCGCTCGATGAAGCCCATCCGCTGTGGGCGAAGAGCCACTACGGAGCGTACAAGGCGGCGGTCGAAAAGTTCGTTCACAGCTATGGCCTCGGGCAGGGTTACCCGATCTGCGCCCTGCGTCCCACGGGCGTTTACGGCGTGGCCCGTCCTGTCGAGAGCAGCAAATGGTACGACCTCGTGTCGGCGGTCGTGCGTGGTGAAACGGTTGAGTGCTCAAGGGGCGGAAAGGAAGTCCATGCCGCCGACGTCGCCAAGGCGGTGGGCATACTGTTGACCGCCGATGGGATCGCCGGAGAGGCCTTCAACTGCTACGACCGCTATGTGTCGGATTTCGACGTGGCAACACTTGCGAAAGAACTGTCGGGAAGCACGAGCCAGGTTGTCGGCGAGCCCATGCAGCCGATGCACCAGATCGTCACCGACAAGATCTGTGCGCTCGGCATGCATTTCTCGGCACGACGCTGGAACAATTTGAAGTCGGTCTGATGCGGGACACGAATCCCGAGGAAGAAGTCGTCGTCTGGTGTAGCATCACGGCTGCCTGGATCGCTTACCACGAGCAGCACCTTGACGATGAACTGTTGCCGGATGACGACGAAGAACAGTTGATTGCCGCACTGGTCGCCATCTCGACCGGTGTGGAGGATGTCAGCGTTCTTGGAGTGCCGGAGGATGTTGGCCGGAAGTTGCTAGCCTGCTACGACGAACTGGGACCGGAGTGATCGATGAACCAGAAAGTGGTGCGAAAGCTGGGAAACGAGATTGAAGATGCCGTTGCCGAGGTCGTCATGCGTCTGGGGCTGCGGGATCTGCCGCTGCTTCCGTCACAGCAAACCATGCACCTGATGGCCAAAGCAGCGGTCACCGGCAGGAAGGCATGCGCTGAACCCGTATCGAGCTACGGAAATTTGGATGAGTAGTGGCGAGGCTGTCTCCGGCTAAGTGCTTTTGGGAGGTTACCACAGCGAAACGCAGAAATCGGCGAAGAAATAGCACTCCCATTCCACGAACCCTGCATTGGACAATCTGATTGACCGTGGCGAACTTACGGATGACTGGTGTGTCCCATTTCGTGAGTTAATGTCTCGTGAAATGAGCCGTTAGATGAATGGAAGAACAATTATCCTACCACCACCAGCGTGCATCTATTGTGGAGATGTGGTTAAAGGCGTCAAGAAAGGCGAGCATATCGTACCCGCTGCAATTGGTGGCGTGAGAACCATCAAGGACGTATGCTCACCGTGCAACAATGGCATTCTGTCGCAGCTAGATAATGAGCTTTGCACTGCATCGCCGTTAGCGCTTGTCGCCGCGAGGAAGATCCAAAAGGGGGTCGGGCTTACTTGGGACGTTGATCATTCCGAGAGCAACATGCTGATGGAGGCGTGTCCGCAATGGAATGCCGAATCGATGATGTTGTGGCCGCAATTGATCGTAACTCGGGAAGGAATGCAAGTTCGATGTGACTTTGCGGAAGTACGAGACTTCGGGCCGGATCGGTTCTACCGAGCTTTTTTGCGTCAGGTAAGACGGACTTACATTCGGTGGAACCTGGGCGGCAAGGGATTGCACTTTGAGCGGCTTCATGCGCCCTCGCCAATGCTCGAACGGTACAGCTACCCGCCACGGATCTTCTCGCGGGTCCGAATTGATCAGCTTTCCCGTCAGCGCAATTTTGTCGTTGGTTACGCGACTGAATCTGATCGGCGACGCCTGCTGCACGTTCTCCACAACCTTGGTTTGGATACACGGCTAGATACTTTTTCGTCAGCGCGAGGCTCTTCCTTACCAGTGATTCGCAGATATTGGCGACCAGATCGAATTCTTCGAGCACTAGTGAAGCTCGGCATAAACCTTTTACGTGAATGCTGCGAACGCACAACGGTTGACTCACATCACTTCCGAGAAGCCACCGATTTCGTCCTCGGCAAACGCGCGTTCCCAGCAGATCTTCCTCGCAGATGTGGTTTCGTAAGGCCCGACGATTTCGCCGATCTGCATCGATCGGATGATGGCCATTCGTTTCGCCTAACTCACTCCGGAAATCAATGGTATCTCCAGTGCTCTTTTTTTGGAGGCTGTGTATGTGCATTGGTGGATTTTCCCGGACCATCTGATGAATCTTGGTGCGTGCTCGATGTTTCGACTCCTCTTGCAACTGGTGATCGAGACATCACCCGCGACTGGACAACCACGCCGCGTTATATCTACACGCGTCAACGCTATTGCGTCGAATGGACTGACCCATCGTTGATCGTCCCAAGCATCGGATTGATCAACAACACCTGCTTTACGGACATGGGATAAAGGATCCGTGCGGTAACCTGCCCATGCCATGGCGCGATCTATTTGAATACTCCGCTTTAGGGTGCCGGGGGCGGACCCTGACCGTATTCATTATTCTGCGTATCGAAAGACAGAGCTAAATTTCGGGCACTATCGAGTCAGAATAGATGAACCGCTGCGGCCTACCATTTGGTAAGCGGCATTTTGGACCTTCCAGCCCCGCCAACAGCCGATTCCGGCTGATGGCGGGGTTCTTTATGCGCTCATGAAAACACGTCGCCGGTGATTCGGCGACAAGGCCTTCACCAAGAACATCCGTCTGCCATTCAACGCAAGGAGAACAACACAATGAGTCACATCGTCACGATCAAAACCGAAGTCCGCGACCCGGCCGCCGTTCGCGCGGCTTGCCAAAGATTGCAATTGCCGCCGCCGGTCCAGGGCAAACACAAACTGTTCAGCGGCCATGTCACCGGCCTGGGCGTCCAGTTGCCTGATTGGAAGTACCCGGTGGTTTGCGAGCTGAGCACGGGGCAAGTCAAGTTCGGCAACTTTGAGGGCCGCTGGACGGGCTAGACATGATACCTCCAATGTGAAGAGTGCCGGTTTAAAACGATAAAGGAGAAACTGATGTCGCACATAGTAGTGATTGAAACCAAAGTATACGATGCGGCCGCGTTATGCGCTGCTTGTCGCCGACTCAAACTCGCTGAACCCGTCTACGCCAACGTCCGATTGTTCAGCGCAGACGCGACCGGGTTGTCAGTCAAACTTCCTGGTTGGCGATATCCCGTTGTCATTGATACTGCTGAGGGATCGGTCAAGTACGATAATTACGAGGGTCGCTGGGGCGATCCAGAAAAACTTGGGCAACTGCTCCAAATGTACGCGGTTGAGAAAGCAAAAATAGAAGCCAGGAAACAGGGTTACTGCGTCACTGAACAAGCCCGTCACGACGGTAGCATTGTGGTTCAGATCGCCACATGATCATCACGCTCAGCGGCGCAGTCGCTTGGAGTCAGCCAGGGTCTGGCCGTTTCTTCGGTCGTTTCAGATCGCTGGCATGACGATTTTTTCCGGGCTGGCTTTTCTCTATCAGTGCGCGCAGTCGCCGTAATTCGTCCTTGTCGGCCCACAGAATCCAGCAGCCTTGCACCGGTGTTTTCCTGCCATGCACGCAGCCACGCAGCGCCCACTCCTGTAGTTTGGATCGGGTCGTTTGCAACTCGTCAGCAAGATCGGTGAGCCACCATTCGTGCTTGCTGAGCAAGCCATCGTTCGCACGCTCGTCCGTAATGACGCCTCGACGTTGCAGGAGCTGGTTGACCATTGGTCCTTTGATTCGACCTCGGCCTGTCGGGGTGTGGAATCCTTCCGTGTTCAGTTGCTCGGCAATTTGGTTTATGGTCTGCCCGCTCGCACGCAACTCCTGGGCGCGGTCCAGCAACGGCTCCAAGTCGCGAAGATGTTCGTATCGCCTCACGGGACGAATAATCTCATGCTGGCTTTCAAATCCGCCCGCCCACTGAATCGTAACTCCAGCGAACTCGCTCTCGGGATGCAGATGAACGGTCACAAGTTCTACCAGGCAGCGCACGATCTCCTTCCGATCGACGTTGGTTGTACCTTGCGCGTTCCACAAGGCCGGGATGTCTGAAGTGAGGGCGATAATACGTGCCCGTTCTTGCGGGCTCAGGCCTACCGGCGTTTGACTCCGGAAGCGGTCATACTCTTCCTGGAGTTGCTTCTCCTGAACGAGGAGTTCCTCCCAGCGTTTTTCCAGTGTACCCGCCACCAGACGGTTTTCCGGATCAACCGCCTGGTACCGCCGCTCCGCCAACTCCGTGTCGTAGCGTGCCCGTTTGCGCCGTTGCTGCCAGTGTTTTTCGTGACGCTTGCGTTCTTGCTCGACGTCGACTTGCGCTCGCATGCTCAGCTCGACAGCGGCCGGTTCGAGCGCGCGTAAGACTTGTTGAGCGACCAAATCATCCACAGCTCTCGCTGCCATCCCTGGACAATGCGGTTCCCGGCCCGTGAGTGCATGGTGGTGGCAATCGTACTGGGCCTTGCCATGGGAGTGATAAAGAGTCCGCATCCGGCGGCCGCAATGGCCACAGACGATTAACCCCGAAAGCAGCGTGACACCCGAACGAGGCGCACCCTGGCAATCGAATCGGTTCCTGTTCTGCTTGATCCGCTCTTGGTTTCGCAGATAACGCTCCCAGGTGATGTACGCGGGCAACCGGTCTTTGATTAGCACTTTCCACTCTTCCATCGGCACCCGTGGTCGATACTTCGTGGGAGACAACTTGCGTTTCGGATCCGCCGACTGACGACCAAAGCTGTAGGCTCCCGCGTAAATCGGATGCGACAGCACATTCGCCAAAGTGCAAATGGTTGGGCGGCGCCAGTCCAGTTGCCCCTTCTTGGCTCCCGACCGGGGCCGAATTGGCAGCCTAATGTCGTGGCGGATCAGCCAATGAAATACCCGGTAGATAGTGCCCAACTCATCGAACTTATCGAAGATTAAGCGTATGACATCCCGGGCCTGCTCATCGGGATCAAAGTCCACTTCTCTCGTTGGCAGAATCACGTAACCCACCGGCACACTAAAGAACAGCTCACCCCGCTGTGCCTTATTGTCCCGGCCGCTTTCCAGGCGGTTGCGCATGATGTGCAATTCCATTTCACTCATGATTCCTTTAAGACCCAGCAGGAGCCGGTCGTTGGGATCATTGCCATCGTAGACGCCATCGGCATCTGCGATGAGTGTGCCAAAAACGGCGCACATTTCAAAGAAGGCATGCCAGTCTTTGGAGGAACGAGCCAAGCGGCTCATCTCTAGGCCGAGAACCATGCCGACGTGGTTCAGCGTCACTTCGGTGATCAAGCGTTGAAAGCCGCTACGGCCTTCAGTGGTTCGACCGCTCTTACCCAGGTCTTCGTCGATGATCAGGACGCGTTCACGCGGCCAACCGAAGGCTACGGCCTGGTCGGCAAGTCCATATTGCCGTGCCGTCGACTCGCGATGTTCCAAAACCTGTGTGGGCGAAGATTGCCGCACGTACACGATCGCGAGTTTCTCCAGGTGGCTTGGCAGCACCTTTGGAGACGCCGTTCGATCCCACAATCCGCTCGCTGGCGACGGAGCCGGGGCGGCGCTTGAGTTCAGCAGTCTTCATGATGCTCCTCCTTGACGCTTGGAGGAAGCTGAAGTTGCTGCCCTACGATTCGACCGAGCACCTGCAGCGTCCGCTGACGATCCTCTGGGCGCAGTACCTCCCAGAGACGATGCAGTGCTATCCGCTGGCTGGACCTCGGTTCCGGCGGAAAAAGATTTCTTCCTGCCTATCTCGCATGACTCTTCTCCTTAACTCGTGTGTCGATGGGCCTCGTACCAACTAGCGAGCTTCAAAAATGCTGATACAGACAATACCGGAAAGTCGGATGGTGAACCAGAGCGGTTCACTTGGCGCGTCTTATGTTTGCTGCTTCTGGGGAAATCAACAAAACCTCGACCAGTTTCTGCAGCGACACGCCGTCGAAAGGGCATCCTTGGAAGCCCGCCGGGGTGGACACAGCGTCACCGAATGCCAACTCGCCGACGGCAGCATCAAACTCACTGTCAGCGTCGGGGGTGCGGCATGAGGAACAGGATTATCGAAGTGACTGTCGCACCCGATGGCCAGACCCGCGTCGAAACCAAGGGCTTCAGCGGCAGCGAGTGCCAAAAGGCCAGCGAGTTCATCGAGAAGGCGCTCGGCAAACGAACTGAAGAGCAACTCACCGCTGAATTTCATCTGGAACAACCGGCAGCTACGTCTTCATGACGCGTAGCGGCTGGTAACAATATAGTGGGAGCTAGCCAGCTCCAGGTTCTGCGACATCATCGTCGTGGGGAGCGGCAATCGTGCCCCGGTACAGCCATGCGGCGTATATTAGGCTCACAGTAAAGGCCATGGAAACGATGGAGAACAAACTGCCGTAGAACAGTGGCGATTGGTCGCCTCCCTCTATCCAGCGAAATCGACTGAACCCCCAAGCGACCACAAACGTGAAACCAATCAGCGGCGGATATCTTTTCCACCACGCCGACCTAGACAGGCTGGACCAAACGCCGAGCACTACCAGAAAAGCCAGTGCAAGACTGCAGCCCAGAGCCCACGAGATGGAGGACAGATTCTGGTCGAATCCATCGAAATTCGAGAGCACGGCAAGTGCTACGGCTATCGCGGCGATCAGCAGGAGTAGATCCATTAAACGAAACGAAGCAGACGAATTTACCGACACTGCTCCGTCGCCATGGGAAGACTTTATCCGCCGGTATTTGCTGAAGTGGATGATGATCGTAACCCCGACCAACCAAATCAGAACAAAAAGAAGCGTTAGCGGAAAGAACCAGCTTCCCGTCGCGGCGAGGTGATGCAGTCGGTCGGCAGATAACGCAGACACCAGGACCAATATTGGCAACCGCCGAACAAACATGCTCGGTTCTTTGCACACCGAAAGGCACGTCAACACGGGAATCGCGAGCCAGACCGTCGTTAGCACAAGCCAAGAGGGATTCTCAATCGCACCATGAAGGTAGTGATACTCGAATCGCGGGTGATGATATGCCCAAACCACGCAAAGCACGGCAGCGGCGGTAAGAACGGTTGTTGGTGTGAACCTGCGGCGGCTTGTTCGTGCCACCCAAGTAGCGGCAAGGAACCACAGCATGACAGCGACGCCAAGCCACTTGAGCCGCCGACCGAGGGTTTGAGCGTTCGACCCCCCAACACTCTTGATACTTAAAGTATCGTCACGCCAATTCCATCTGACGATTCGTCCGCTTATTGAATCGCGTGGCAACCCGGCAAACTGTTCGGTAAAGAGCAAGTGCGAATTATCTTGAAACTTACACTGCCAATAAATCCACTGATCGTCTGTCGTGTGGCTTGCCAGGATCTCGCCTGTTTTGGCGTCCGCGATTTTGGCTGTACGTCCGTCGTGAAGCAACATGTATGACATTGTTGGATCGAATCGCCAAAGTTTGCCACGCTCCATTGGCCATTCAAGTTTGTGTAGAGCTCCGTCCGAATTGCGAAACTGGATGTAGCCTGAATGTTGTACCGCTATCGTCCCATCGAATCCGATCGCAACGCCCCGGCCATCCCAATCGTCGATTGGTCGCTTTTCCCGATACATGAGTTTGAGCGGTGTGGCTTCTGCATCATAGAAGCGATACTCTTTGTCGTAATGCACTTGACCGGACGGATCGGTTGCCCCCACGAGAATGTTAGAGATTGCAAAGTACCGCGATCCAAATGCCGATAAAGGGTAAGCCTCTTCGGCTTGGAATTGCTGATATTGCTCGTCGTCTTGGCTGCAAACGAAAGCGTTGTCGCCATCTGAGATCAGGAAGGTTGATTGACTATTTCCGCAAAAATAGAGCCTAGTGGCCATCCGACCCGTGGGAGCATCAATTGCGATCTTGAGCGTAGCGTCGGGTATACTCACGACTTCAATGGTTGGTGATCGCCCATCCGTTGTTATTATTGCTAAAGCGTCGCCATCAGGCGAAAGAGCGTGGGCCCAACCAATGAGATACCCCGATAATTTGATCGTTTTTCGATGCGTGAGGTCTGGGGCCCAATAATCGATGGCACCCAGATTTACTGTGTCGCCGTCCCAGGATGAGGTCGTAAACGAACCATCCTTAGCGACACTGAGTTCGTGTACTTCTCGCGGTCCGCTGCTTGGGCACCAGAAAACACCGAACAGCAGCCCAGGATAGGCGAGCAAGAGAATCGTAACAATGAAGTGTCTCACGCGATTTGATTGAGCCAGTTGATTCGGCTACTCCCTGCTTTTCTGATCTGTGTTGGCAACGACTCGCTTCGCCCAGGGTTCGTTGACTTCAGCTGCGAGCCGGTGCGTGCGATTGCCTCAATTTTCGTTGCTCATCTCAAACAGCTCTGATGAAAGCTACCAGAAATCGGCTTACTTCGTCAAAATCGGGCACCCGTGTTACCGGATAGGGCTGTCGTTATCTCAGGCACGAGCCGTTTAATCCCTGCGCGTTCCAAACCCTCACCACGCGGGCTGTCGGACAATGCGACGGTCAGTCCTCGATCGGCCTGCCTCACCGGTTCACCGTCAATTTGCATCAAGACGAGTTCGGGCCGACGTTCCGGCTGGTTGAGCGGTTCGGACCACCGCTTGAATATCCCACCGACGCGGCATCGGTCTTCACCATCGACTGCGATATCTGGCCAATGGTCAGATCAATCATCATGCCGGACATCCGAACCGAACAGCGGACACTGCTGATGACCGCTTTGCAGTCCACCGGACCGATCGACGTGGGCGCACTCGCGCGGTCGATTAGGGACCTTCACGCTTGCAAGATTTCCGTCATTCGCCGCTTCCAACATCGGGAAGGCCCGGACCACTGGGCCGAGCATTATGAAATGCTGCGGCGACTTGGCGGTGAAGCCTGAGAGCGATCGGTAACCAGCTGCCCGTTCACTACTGACTGTGTATTCAGTAATCGATTCGAATCGCGGGCAAGACCGGCGGGGCGCAATCGGTGCGAGCGA
>CAVTIV010000011.1:0-78271 GCA_963734865.1 Pirellulaceae bacterium | reverse complement strand
AGCGAAACGTCGCGGTCGTCGCCGGCTCAACGCCCCTGGCAAGCGATCGCTCAAGCCGTGTGGCGGCGGCTAGATCGACTGGCGACCACCTCTCTCTGGGTGGAATGATTCAAGCTTTTCTCCGTCGACTTGCGGGCAACCTCTGCGCCCTGCTGGCTGAACGTCGCTTCGTTCACGCTCGGAAGCTGCCGCTAGCCGACGATCAAGCATGACCTCTCTCGCGATCGTCGCGACCGAGTCGGTCATCCAAGCCAAGAATCGGGGATCCACGATCGAAGCACGCTCCTTAAAAAAGCACTGACCCCTTCCGGTCTCCGAGGTCCTCTTCCAGGTCCTTCCTGTCCTCGACCCCTTCCTGTCCTCTTCGCTCGGAAGCGGCCGCTAGCCGACGATCAAGCATGCCCTCTCCGCGATCACCGCGACCGAGTCGGTCATCCAAGCCAAGAATCGGAGATCCACGATCGAAGCACGCTCCTTAAAAAAGCACTGACCCCTTCCGATCTTCCCTTCGCGGTCCGTGCCGACCCCTTGCGGTCGACCCCTTGCGGTCCGCTCCGACCGCCTTGCGGTCCCGAGCCCTTCCGGTCACCCGCGGGTGACATTCTTGGTCGGGCCTCGTCACGACGGAACATGACGGCTACTTTCGCTGAACGCTGACAGACGATCTCGAATCACTGTCTTCTTTGGTACTTGCCATCGTTGCCGTTGGCGGCTTCGCGAATCGCCTCTTCGCTCAGCGGTCGAAATTCTCTCACGCTACCATCGGCCATGACGGCTCGGACAAAGTCTTCCCCGAATCGATCCAGAGCCGGAAAGTCGTCAGGGCTGATGGAGAAATCCTCCGGTTTGGTCCACGGGATTTCGGTTCTTGCCTCGACTAGCAGCAGTGTGTTCGAGGTTCCGTCTCGGAGGTCGCGAAATCCGACCCCGACCGTGTCGCCCAGGGCCGACCCTTCGCCGACAATTCCGACGTAGCCGGTCGACGTCGAGTCGGCGGCTGCACCTGGCCGCCGGTAGATGTCGGGCATTTGGCTGAGCAGCTTTGAATTGTGTTCGCTGTCCCAAGGCTCGTCGAACCGGTATTGGTCATACAAATGACTGCAATTGATAAAGGGCAAGATCGCCACGCGCAAACTGAAGGGCGGCAATTGCGGTCCGTTCGTAGTGCTTCCCTTGTGTTCAGATCGCGACGCGGGCAAGACTTTGTAAACGTCGTGATAGTTGTGGAATGCGATCCCCATCTGCTTGAGATTCTTGTTTGACGTCGAAGCGTCAGTGGCCGCCTGGGCGTTTTTGACGGCATCCGCATACAACTGGGCGTCAAACTCGACATTTTCCAGCCAAATGCGGTGCATCGACACCGCTCCCAAAAGCTGCTGGTTGCTAGGGTCACGCGAAAAGATCAGCATCGACTGAGCGTCCGCCGGAACTTTCAGTCTCGACATTTGGAGCAATAGGTCGTTGGGTGACGTTGGGTCCTTCGATGATTGGAATGTGGTCGGCACCTGGCCGTTTTGGCGTTCATTGATGCAGATCTCTAATCGCCCATCAGCGAGGAATCGATAGACCGCATTCCTGGTAACCTTTTCGCCCGTGCGTTCGACGAATTTCAATCGTTTGGCTTCTTGGTCGACGACGACCGTGCCAATCGAGGCGGCCTGTTGGCCACCAAATATCGCGAAGTTTGGTTCGTGAAAGACGAATGTCAGTTCGCCGCGAGCCACCGATTTCATTTCTCCGCCGTCAGCGGTCGCTTCGACCACCCATACGCCGCTCAACCGCTCGACATCGCTGGTCGCATCCGGCTTTGCATCGGTCACGGCATCGGGTGTTGCAGATCCGTCCAAAATGACGTCCACCGAATCGCCATCATCTCTGATAATGGTGGTGCTGTTCTTGGGTGCGTCAATTTTTGTCTCCGTTCCGTCGGCGTGTCGAATCGTGATCAGCACTCCGGCCAGCAGGCCCAACAGCAGGCCGCCGAGCCCTGTGGCGATGGCAACGGTGACCGGCACGCGTCGTCTCCAAAACGGTTGAGGTATCGTTGCTACCGCACCGCGCGTATCGGAATCGTCACTGGCCGCCGCGGTGGTCCGCATTGCCGAATCGATCAATTGGCTGAGATCCGCTTGTTTGGCATGTGGCTGCAGGACACGCAAGATTTCATCGGGCGAGGCGGGGCGGTTTTCGGGAGATTTGGCAAGCATTCGGTCGACGAGAGTTGCCACGACGACAGGTACCTGTGGCACGATCGAGCGGATAGCGGCAGGTGACTCGGACACGTGCGCCGTCATTTTCGCGAACGCCGTTTGATGCTGCTGAGTATCGAACGGCGCTCGACCGGTCAGCAGTTGGAACAGAGTACAACCGAGCCCGTAAATGTCGGCTCGGATGTCAACCGCATGAGCGTCGTTGATCTGCTCGGGGGCGACATAGTCGGCTGTGCCCAACGCCTGACCGGTGGCAGTCGCATCTCCGCGGTCGTCCTCACCGGAAAGCAGTCGAGCAAGACCGAGATCGAGCAGTTTCACGTCACCATCACGGTTGATCATTACATTGGATGGTTTCAAGTCGCGGTGGACGAGATTCTGCTGGGCCACGTAGGAAAGCGCCTTGGCGACTTCGCAGCCGATCGCACAAGTGTTTGCGACCGAAAGCGGTCCCACGCGACGCAGTATGTCACGCAGATCCAGGCCATCGATCCACTCGGTGACAAGCAACGCGACACCATCCACCTCGCGAGCGTCGTGTGCGGTCACGATGTTCGGATGGCTCAAGGAACCAACCGCGCGCATTTCGGTCTTGAAGCGGTCGTGCATCCGGGGGTCCGATAGCCTGCTGGCCGCCAACACCTTGACCGCGACTTTGCGATTGAGCTTTGTATGCTGGGCCAGATAAACGCTGCCCATGCCGCCCCGCCCGATCTGTCGGACAATGTCATATTCGCCGATTGAACGGGGCAGGCAAAGTTCGTCGGTGGTGCCGACCTGATTTGCGTGGGCGAGCGCACCGAGGGCCTTGGCCATCGCGATTTGGCACTCCGATTCATTCTGAAAAGAGTCGTTGACCGTCGAATCGCGAAGCTGTCCGACCATCGTGTCTTCCATACGGTCAACCTCCGCCAGCCGTTTCTGGCAGTCGCTGCAGTCGCGAACGTGGTCGGTTACCTCGTCGGTTTGCGAATCCGACAGTTTACCGAATGCAAATTCTTGGAGCGTTTGGTCTTTCGGGCAGGTTGCGATCATCACATGGGCCTCTCGGATCGATGGTTTCAAAGCGCTGGACCACGGGCCGATTCGGATCTCGGAAGAGCCCGTCTTCCTCTGCTACAGATACGAACGCAGACGTCTGACACCATTTCGCAAACTGTCATGGCAATTCTTGCATTCGCTGACGGAACCGCCGCAAAACGCGTGATTTTGCCTGGTAGACCGACGCGACATTCAGCTCCAATTGCTGGGCCACATCGCTGGCGGCATTCCCCTCGACGGTGGTCAGCCAGAAGGCCTGCCAGGTGGTCGGTTCGAACTCGGACTGCACGAGTTCTAGAATTCGCCCGGGAAGAGACTGATTCAGATTCGCTTCGCTAATCGAATCGAGCGAAGCGTCGTCCAACGAATCGTCGGCGAGGACTTGCGGTATCTGGTGCAGCTGGCCGAGCGCATCGGTGCCGCCCATTGCCTGAGGCTGTTTCGCGAGTCGTCGATAATGATCGCGAATGCGGTTGCGAGTGATCGTTGCCAGCCAGGATCGAAAACTCCCTTCTGCCTTGGCCCGCTGGAAGCCACCGATTCCGCGCGCCACACTGCTGAAAACGTCCTGCACCAGATCGGATGCGTCTTGCCCGCTAAGACCTGTTTGCCGACACCAGCGATAGACGATCGGACTAAAAACCGCCACAACTTGCCCCCACGCGTCGGGCTCCATCTGCTGGACACGGTCCAGCAGCGAAGACGATAGCGATGGAAGCTCGTCACGCGGCGGATTTCGGTAAGTCGGGTTGGACATACGTCGGATGATAACCGCTCCAGGATTGTCTGTCTTGCATCGAACAGCGGCGACCATCCGGTCGCGTCAAAACTCCCCAGGCGGAATGAACTGGTTCGCCGGAACGTCGCTCGACTTGCCCGAGGGCGTGAGCAATGCCTGGTAGATGCGATAGTCAATGGAATTCAAAACGAAGCGTACACTGCCATCGCCGAAGGCCATGTTGACCCCATCGTTGTGCAACGATGACGGACGAGCGAGGTCGGTGAAATTCGTCGCATTCATCTGTTCGTTATAGACATCGCCGCCGTTGATTCGATGGAACTGTGATGGCGTCGGTGCTCCCGCGAAATTCATCGGATCCTCGAAGTGCCAGACCGCACCCTGCAAGTACCTTGACTCCGCGCGATACTGAGACACCTTCTGTCCGCCAATCATTTGAAATGCCATCAGGTGTGCGGTATTGCCGGATAGGCTGGTCAGGTACCACGGTTGTGCCTGCTGGTTCTCGCTCAGCAATAACGTATTGCTCAGGCCGTCTCGAAAGTCTTCCATGGTGATCGGCCGGCCGACGGGAACCAACAGACTTGGATCCGATGGATCATAACCGGCATAGGCGTTGGTGAAGGCTCCGTTGGTCCGGTCCATCGACTTAACAAAAGTTACCGTTTGCGGCGTGCCTCCGGGTCGTGTGTAGGTAAATGGAAACGTATCGCAATGCATTCCCGTGTTCGCGATGTAATTGTTGCGGCCGTTGAACGCGATCGATCCACTAGCACTGGGACACTGATAAAACGGCAAATTGGGCGTAACAATGCTGCTGTATCCCTCCAGCGAAGGCGACCGCTCTCCAGAACCGTCGGACAACAGTGGGTATTGATCTTGCGTCCAAGCCTCATAAATCGGTTGGTTGTCTAGCCTCGAGAGCAGCGAAACTTGCCAGGTACCGACCTTCACGTGAGGTGGTACGCTGCCATTGAAGTTGCCCGGGTCGGAGGGATCAAAGCCGCCGGCGAATTCGCCAAACTTTTGGCAGTAGCCGGGAAGTTGATCGCGCGCCATTTCAAAGCCCAACGAGGCTTGGGCCAGCTCTCGCAGATTGTTGGCACACTCGGTGCGGCGCATTTGTTCTCGCACCGCTTGAATCGCAGGCAGCGATAGTGAGATCAAGATACCGATGATCGAAATCACCACCAACAATTCGACGAGCGTGAAACCGTGAGTTCGGTAACGCATGACAGAGTCTCCCGAAAAGAGAAAAGACCTCGGCCGCAAGGAGTGGTGCGGCGCGTGTCGAGGGCCATCCAGCGTATCAGATTCGTCTGGCAAGTCCAAATCAAAAGACCGTCCCAGCGAGGTATTTGGCGGCATGATGCCCTGTTTGATCCTGCGCGGAGCTTCGTTGGGCCCACGTCGCTGTCGAAATCAAAGAAGCCACCGCCCTCGGCGGCACGAGGAAAAGCAGAATGGAGACTTCCTCGAACAGGAGAGCTGTGCGTCAGGGCAGGGCGATTGTCACCTTACGCATGGATCTCCCGGTCGCGCGATCCCGCTAAAGTTTCACTATAATTCGATTCCTCTTCGTCTTGATGACTGCGGTGATCGGGCATCCGCGCCTGTTAGCCGATCATCCCAACGTCTTGCTCATTGCCATCGATGACTTGAATGATTGGATCGGTTGCCTGGACGGACATCCGCGGGCAATCACACCGAACATCGATGCGTTGACCGTGCGTGGTGAGTTGTGCACGCACACGCGTTGCCAAGTCCCCTACCTGTGAGCCAACGGCATCAGAAAAAAGTAAGATTGATGGGATCCGATTCAGCCAAACCATTCGTCCGTGACGCGAGTACTCCGAAACGACTTCTGTCGCTCGATGCATTTCGCGGCTTGATCATGTGCACTTTGGCGGTGAATGGCTTCGCTTTCGCAACAACGGCAAACAAAATTGGATACGGACCGGGCGTGGATGTCTCGACCAGGACCGGGCATGTCTGGCAATGGCTCGCCTTTCACAACAGTCATCCTGTTTGGAACAGCCAGTTCTATGTGGTGGGATGTTCCTATTGGGATCTGATCCAGCCATCGTTCATGTTCATGGTCGGTGTGGCGATGCCCTATTCTTACGCCAGCCGGCGAAAGCGTGGTGAGTCTCGGCCAAAGTTGGTAATGCATGCCCTGATTCGGTCACTCGTGTTGATCATGCTTGGCGTCTTTTTGGCGACTCGAAACACGGGCCTCCCCTCCAATCGGCTATTGACGAACGTATTGGCCCAGATCGGTCTCGGCTACTTTTTCGTCTTTTTGTTGCTCGGACGCGGTGTGAGATTGCAAATTGGAATCGGGGCGGTCGTGTTGATGGCTTATTGGGCGTGGTTCATGCAATATCCGGTTCCGCCGTCACTGCCCACAGCGTCACTGGAGAGCATCGAATCGTTGTCCGTACCGCACGAGATTGCCAAGCAGTTTGCGATTCATACCAATGCCGCGGCCCAGGCGGATCGAACGCTGTTGAATCTGGGGAATCACGGCCAGCCAGTGGACGTCCATTCGGCCGGATATGCGACGTTGAACTTCGTGCCTTCGATGGTCACCATGCTGATCGGGGTGTTGGCCGGATCGCTGCTGCGATCTTCAAAATCCGAGAGCGACAAGGTTCGGTTTCTGATCGCCGGCGGGATGGCCTGCATGGCGATGGCGATCATCGCGAGCTACACGGTTTGTCCGATCGTGAAAAAGATCTGGTCGCCGGCCTGGGTCTTGTACAGCGGTGCTTGGGTGCTGTGGATTTTGGCGGCGTTGTACTTTGTGATCGACGTGCGCGGCTGGAGGTCCTGGACGTTTCCATTGATCGTCGTGGGAACGAATTCGCTCGCGATTTATTTGATGTCGAACCTACTAAAGCCATGGATTTCCGGCTGTTTGGAGACGTACTTCGGGGACCAGATTTTTGCCGGGACCTACGGTCCGGTCATGCAAGCGATTTGCGTGTTTGCCGTGTTATGGCTTGTCTGCCTGTATCTGTACCGGAGTAAGATATTCATTCGCGTTTAGTGGTTGGACAGCAAACATGGGAATGCCGGAACTGTGTCACCGTCGTTGCTCGTTGCCGACCTCTGCAAATACCAACTGGCTGGGAAGTCGATCCCATCATCACAGCCCAACAAGGTTGATTCATGAAGTTTGCAATGCATGCGATCGTCATCGTTCTTATGAGCACACCGTGCCTTACCGCGGCAGCCAATCGCAACGTCGTGTTGTTGATATCGGATAACCAGAACAAGGACGATTGTGGTTGCTATGGCAACGACGTGGTGCAGACGCCCGCCATCGATCGTCTCGCGACCGAGGGCGTGCGGTTTTTGGATGCGTTCGCGACAACGGCCTCCTGCGGCCCCAGTCGTGCAGTGATCTACTCAGGCTTGCAGACGCATTCAAACGGACAATACGGTCATGGTCACGGCATTCACACGTTTCATTTAGCACCACATGTGAAGACCGTATTCGCCTTGCTAGTAGCCAATGGGTATCAGACCGCGCGATTGGGAAAGCAACATACGACTCACCCCGAATCGTATCCTTTTACATTTGATGTGACGATCAGCGGTCGCGATGTGACCCAATTGGCAAACACGGCCAGGACGTTCATTGAACGGTCGGGTGATGATCCATTCTTTCTGGTGATCGGGTATAGCGATCCGCATCCAACCTCGCGGAATCGGCCCGGTTGGGGCGTGGTCCGCCAAGACGAATCGGTACCGGTCATCGATTACGACCCGGCCGATGTGATCGTACCCCGATATTTGCCGGATCGGCCGGAAGTCCGTGAGGGATTGGCCGGATACTACCAAGAAATCAGTCGCCTGGACCACGGAATTGGCTTGCTGATGCAGGTCTTGAAAGAGACAGGAAAGGACGAGGAAACGCTAGTAATCTTTACCAGCGACCACGGATCATCGGAGCCCGGCGCGATGGGAAATCATTACGAGCCGGGTGTGCAAGTGCCGTTGATTGTGCGGCATCCCGAGGGCATCGGAAAAGGAACGACCAACACGGCGATGATCACCCTGGCCGACCTCACGCCGACCATTCTTGAGTGGACAGGTATGAAAGGTCCCGAGTACCCGCTGCATGGGCGGAGCTTTCTTTCGATTTTGAACACACCCGAGCCCGAGGGCTGGGATGAAGTCTTTCTCAGCCACGTTTGCCATGAAGTAACGATGTACTACCCGATGCGAAGCTATCGCAATCGTCAATTCAAGTTGATCTGGAATATCGGTTGGCGAAGCGAGTACCCGCTGCCCATCGATACGCTTCAGCGCGCGACATGGACCGAAACGGTGCGTCGCGACGACCCGACGATCGGACCTCGCAGCGTCAAGAAGTTTTTGTACCGCGACCAGGTCGAACTTTATGACCTGCAGCAGGATCCCGATGAAGTCATCAATCTTGCCAACCACCCGGCGTGGCAGGATACCCGTCGTGATTTGTCGATACGGTTGACAAACTGGCTTGTCGAAACGGACGATCCGTGGTTGCTGCGACATCGCCTTCCTTTACCCGGGGAACCAGAATCGAGTAGCAGTCGGCAAGCGAACCTTGATGATCAGACGGGTTACGTTTCGATCTTCAACGGACAGAACCTGGACGGTTGGCAACTCCGTCGCGCTGACCGTGGCGGCTACCGCGCCGAAGCAGGAATGCTGGTCTGTCCAGCCGACGGTGGCGGCTACCTGTTCACCGACAAGCAGTACGGCGACTTCAGCTTTCGTTTTGAGTTTCGCATGCAGTCGGGCGCGAACAATGGAATCGCGATTCGCAGCCCGCTGGTCGACGCCAAGCCGGCCTACGCGGGGATGGAGTTTCAGATCCTCGACAACGACGCGTTTGCGGATAAGTTGAAACCGACGCAGTATCACGGTTCGTTGTACGACGTCGCCGCGGCAAAACGTGGAGCACTCAAAGCTGCCGGCCAGTGGAACGAGCAAGAGATTCGCTGCCGCGGCAGCCGTATCACGGTGACCGTCAACGACGTCGCGATCCTTGACGTTGATTTGGCCGACGTGAACGACGAAGCGGTGCGAAAGAAGCATCCTGGTTTATCGCGAACCAGAGGTCACATCGGATTGCTGGGACACGGAAGTCGCGTCGATTTTCGCAATTTGCGAGTGAAAGAGCTACCCAGCGAAGACGACGCCAAGTGAACGCCGCAAACCCCGCGGCGTTGAAGATCATTACTGCGGTTGCGATTTGGGGCCGTAACGCAGCAGCAGTGCCGGTAAGAACACCAGATCGGCGAACAGCGCGGTTCCGATGGTCAAGATACCCATCATGGCAAAGATCCGATGATCGCGGGCGTCGCTTAGCAGAGCCGTTGAGAAACCGATCACCAGCACGACGGTCGTCATGATCAGCGCCGTACCGACGCCGACAAATGCATTGCGAATGGCGAGTTTTTGATCATCCGTCTTTTTCCGCTCCTCCTGATAACGTGTGAGAAAATGAATGGTGTCATCGACGGCAATCCCCAGGCAGACGGTGAATGAGACAACGCTAACGATCTCCAGGTGCTGGCCCGCGATGACCAGCAAAAATCCGGTCGCGGCCAGCGGAAAGATATTCGGGATGATCGATATCAAGCCCAATCGGATCGATCGATAGACGACGGTCAGCACGCCAAAAATGATCAGGCTCGCGGTACCGAGGCTCTTGGCCAGATCGATCACAATTCGATACAGATGCCGCCATCGCCAGACGGCTCCACCCTCTAGCTCGATCGCAAATTTTGGGTGAGCCTTGGTGATCGAATGCAGCTCGGTTTCGATCCGCTCGAACACCGGTCCGTAACTTGCGATCCCGATGTCTTGCAGTCGGAAGGTCACCTTGGCCGTATGATACTCGGGGGTGTAATAGGCGCGTTTCAGCGGCGGTGGCAATAGTTCAAGAAGTGACATTCGTGTTGACGGATCGCCTTCGCCAGGCAGCGCTCGGATCAGGCTGTAGATCGACAATGGGTGACCAATCAGCGGTTCACGACGAAGAAGCTGATCGATCTTTCCGACGACGATCGCGATTTCACGATCGTTTGACTTGACCGAGCGGTCCCAGCTGACATCGACTTGCGATGTTTCCATGCCACCGAATGCCTTGTCGATGTGTGCCAGTGCAACCGCTGATTCGCTGTCCGAGGACAAGCTGCTGGTGATGCGTTCGTCGGGACGAAGTTGTAGCGTGCACAACGCCAGCATCAAGGTGCCCGTGATGGCGATCACGCAGATCCAACCGGCGCGGGCAAGGACAAAGTCGATGATACCAGCGATCTTTTGAAGGTTTTGATCAACCAAGTTACGACCGAACCCGGAATGGACATTCCTGCCCAGCGGGCTGGCGCAGGCCAGCGGAATGATCGTGATTACCGACAGGAACGTTAGCAACACGCCGATCACGCAACAGTAGCCAAACTCGCGTACCACCTCGTGCCGAGCCATCACCAACGATCCGAAACCGATCGCCGTGGTCAGTGATGTCAGCCAACAAGCCAAGCCAACTTCGCGAATCGACAATCTCGCCGAATCGGCCGCCGACAGTCCCGAGGCGCGGTGCCGTCGGATCTGGACCATCATGTGGACGCCATCGGTAAATCCGACCATGCACAGCAGTACCGGCACGATCACAGCGTTGAATGGATTGTCGTCGAAGCCGAGAAAGTGCAGCATTCCCAGCGTCCAAAAGACGCCGAATGCCGGTGCCATGGCAACGATGATGACCGAGGACAATCCGCGAAACAGGATGTAAGCGATGAACAAGGCGATCGAATAGCCGATCAATTGATATTTTCGCTCGTTCGATCGGTTGCTGGAGGTCCGACTGAGTCCGATCGGCACATTTCCGGTGACTTGAAACGTAATCTTTGCAGCGGGAAATTTGGCGGCGGCGGCGGCGGCGGTGTCCCGCAGCAGATCCGTGCAATCTTCGTCCTTGGTGACATAAAGAAAGTCGATGTCGACCATCAATAGCATCGTGGTTGCATCGGGCGAGAGCAGTTGACCCACGATCAACGGATGTTCCAGCGCCCTCTTTTTGGCGGCGTCAAACCGTGCGGGCGAGGCGTTCTTTTGCGGCAAAATGGGTTCGGGCAGCCCGAATATATTCATCATCGGCGCCCGGTCCATCCACAACACGCGGTCGACATGATCGAGCGATTCGAGTGCATCAACGGCGGCACGGATCGCATCGGCCCCTGCGGGCGTGAAGAAATCGTTGCTACGAGCGACGACGATGACGTCACCCGCGGCGACCCGGATCGGCTGGACGTTGGGTGGTGGAACTGATGGTTCGTCGTCTGCACCATCGGGTGATGTATCGTCCACCTCCATCTGCGGTTCTGCCGCGACCGGTTCGGGCAGAATCAGGTAGGGATCGACATGACCGATCGCCATCACGGTGGTCAGGACGACGAGCAAGAAGAACGTCACCCAGCGGTGATCGATAATCCAATCTGCCAATAGGCCGAATCGGTTAAACACAGAACGGGCGTTCCTTCACGTCACTGAGATGCCGGAAGCCGCCAGTAGAACTCCTCTATGAGCTCATCGCGGCTGATGTGATCATCAAAGTTGTGATCAAGATTTCCCCACCTGCGGACCGAATCGGGCAATTCATGAGAAGCCAAGGATCCGTCACCGTTCTTGTCAAACCGTGCGATGTAGCGGTCCGCGAACGCGTCGGCTTGACGCGTTAGCTCCGCTTGCCTGTCCTGCTGTTGCTGTGCCGACATCGTATCTGCCGCGACCGGTTTCCTGTTGCCCACTCTCGGCTCTGCGACGGAGATGAATGTGACCGCCATCTCTTGCCAGGTCTGGTCGCCCCAAGTCACATACTCGGTTGGGTCGGGATTGGTCGGATTGTTGGACGAATTGTCAAACGTTGCTGTGAAACGCAGTGTCCTGACGGATTGCAACGGCAATGGGTTTTTCAGTTCGTAACTGTGTTGCCAATTGAAATCGTATTGGGGAACACTCAGCAGTGTCTGATTGCCTGTGTCCGATTCGGCAGTCAGTTGATAGGACTTGCCCCGCAAGTGCATGTGAGGCGCGATCGACAACAGCAAACCGTTTTCAGGAAACGATCGAATTCTTCCCGAAACGGTGAAGTTGGACGCCTGGGGCGGTATCTCGAAATCCTGCTCGATTCCCCCCAGTGCATAGACTTCGTGCGTGACCTGATCAGGATCGGCCAGGACCAAACCGATCCGAGTGAGGTCGGTTTCCGGCTTTCCAGTGGGCGTGTAGTGCACCTGAAAGACGATCTTTGATCGCGCCGGAATTCGTCGCGCGTATCCCTCAGGAAGGTCCACCGAGCGCTGCCCAGGCACGTATGCTGACAACAATCCGATGTCACGAAAATCGGCACCATCGGGAGGTCGGATGAAGGCAATGCAGTGGTGAACGACGGCGCGGTTGCCCGGAACCACTTCCACCGCGCTTACCCATTTGTCTTCCTTGAATCCGGGATCAACGACAAAGTATTGATACTCGACCGTCCCATCGGCCGGAACTTGAAAGGGTTCGTCGGCCATGCAAAGCACGACATCCGGCGGCGCAGGCAATTGCCATCCTTGAACGTACTCCCTCTTGGCAGGCAAATCGGCTGCGCTGCCATAAGGTGTCCCCGACTCGACCCACTGATGAAGAATCTGTTTGGCTTCATCCGGCATATGACGCGCATTGGCAAAGGAACCAAACCGAGGATCTGCATGCCAGGGCGGCATGCGACCCTGGTCGATCACTTCCAGAGCCATATCCGCCCAGCCAACCACTTCGTCATATTCGTCGAGCGCAAAGGGGCCAATCTCTCCGTCACGGTGACACTCGACGCAGTGCTCCTGCAAAACACGAATCACTTGCTTGCAAAACGTCACGTCCGAATCTGACTTTGACGCAGTTCGTTCTCGCGGCAGCGAAATCAGGCAGCCTACCGCTTCGGTCCGCGGGTGAACGACCGGATGTCCGGCAAGCAGCTGGTCGATCGCGTCACGCAAATCATGTTGGGTCGCCTCGGAGCGGGCAATTCCCGGTTGATATTGGTTATCGATTCGACCGCTGTAGCAGACGATTCCGCCTCGATCGATCACAAAGACTTCCGGTGTTCGCCTCGCCTTGATCTGGATCGCAACGCTGCGGTCGTAATCCTTTGCGATCGGAAACCGAATGTCATGCTCGCTGACGTACCGCCGCAAATCCTCCATCGAGTCTTGCAGGTTGCTATTGATGCCAAGGAAACGCACGCCGCGCGAATGATACTCGTCCGACATTCGCTGTAAACGTGGTCCGTAGACGCGGGCGAGCGGACATTCGGTGCCCAGAAAACAGATGACCTGCAGAGTGACATCCACGTCTGCAGATAGCGACACACTCCCCCCATCGGTTGTCGGTAGCGAAAAATCCGACACTTGGGCAAAAGGGACGCCCGGCGCCGCGGCTTCAATACGTATCGCCGGAGCCAAGGCAACCGCAGCAAGTAAGATTGCCAATGAGATTGGTTGGTTGAGGCGGCTTGAGAGCATCGGATTGATTGCAAAAGGACGATCGAAAATGACGGGACGGTAATACTAACATACCGCAATCACGAGATTGCATCACAGCCCAACGGAATCATTGCAGGGCCAGCCATCCGAGCAGATCAAAGATTTCCCGTTTGCTGAGCACATTGAGAAGTCCCGCCGGCATCAGCGACGTGGACGAGGGTGAGATCTGCTCGACGCTCGCGTCATTGATCTTGGTCAACTTCCAAGGTTCCATTTGATTCGTGCGGACCGACATTCCGCCAGCACCATAATTGATGACTTGCCCGACAACGATCTTCCCGTCATCGGTGACAATCTGTACCGCCTGGAATTCCTGTGGGATAGTTTTGCTCGGTTCGATGATCGCCTCCAGCAAGTCTTTGGGACTGAACCGACGCGTCGCGCCGGATAAGTCGGGACCGACGCGTCCACCCTGGCCGCTCACCTGGTGACATCGGTTGCACATCGCAGCTGCAAACATCTGTTCGCCTCGCTTGGCATCCGGTGCGGTCGACAGGAACGTCTGCCAAGTCAAATCCTGACTGTCCGTTAAATCCGCGACCGACCATTCTTTCACCAATGGTCGCGACTGGGTGATCGGTTCAGGGCTCGTCGGGCCGTCCAAGCTGTTCAGCAGATTGCGAAGTTCCGCCCGCTCATGTTCGTCAAGGGTCGCTTCGGCATCCTTTCGGATCTGGTTTGCAAATTCGCCGCTGGATCGGCCGCCCGTGTAATCACTCGCTTTGCCGAACCATTGAAAATAGCGTCGCCGTTGGTCAATCGTCCAGCCGCGATCGACGACACGAAGCATCAAGGCGAGATGCATCTGGTCATCGGGAGCCTCGGCATTTTCGAGCAACGTTAGGATCGCTTCGATCGATCCGTCGACTTGCAGATAGACCAACAACCGGCTCAATTCACGATCCAGATTCGCACGGTTGGTAGGAAACATCTTCAGCAAACGTTGGCCGAGCTGTTTGCCATCCGATTCGCTCGGTCGCCCCTGGCGAATGAACACCAGCCCATAGGCGCGTAGAAGTTGCAACTGAAGCTGCGGTTCCAAATCTTGGATCGGCAGCTGATCAAGCTTTTGTTGCAACGATTGCCCGACGTTCGCAGTGGACCGAGACAATGCAATTGCCGCCGCGATGACCGTCGCGGGGTCGGTTTCCGAGAACAGGCGTTCTCGCCAATACGCCACAGGTTGGTGCTCGAGGGCAATGCGTGCGGCAAAACGAATGAAGCGATCTTCGTGGTTGAGCTGTCGCCAAATCGGATCGATCACCACAGCATCGTGTGGTTCATGCAGTTCCTCGAGCGACCGTCGCAGGACGTGTAGTCGATCGGCGTCCGACTTCGTGGCGTCGCTTGGGTCCACTTTTGGCTGCCGACCCGCGACCAACGGGGGTCCGTCAGCCCGGTCGGTCACCTGACCACCCTGATAACGGATTCGGTAAATGTGTGATTGCACGCCGCGACCACCGGTGACCAGGTAAAGCGAGTGGTCGAGCGGATGAACGACGATATCCACAACTGGCAGCGGTGCGAAGCTGGCAAACAATTGCTGGCTGCCGCTGTAAGTCGCTCCGTCTCTCTCGAGTTCGGCAATGTAGATGCGACCGTAACTCCAATCACACAGGAACAGTGCGTCGCGATAAGGAGCCGGAAAGTTCGTATCGTATCCGAAGCTGATTCCGGTTGGTGATCCGAGCCCGAGATCGAGGACCGACGGCAAGCTGTCGGGGTAATAGTCGGGCCATTTGCCGGAGCCATTTCGCCATCCGAACTCGCCACCGCTGACCACGTGACAAACACGAGTCGGCCGGTACCAGGGAGTGCCGAGGTCAAATTCCATATCGGCATCGAAGGTAAACAGATCGCCAGAACGATTGAAAGCCGCATCGTAGATATTGCGAAACCCGCTACACACCAACTGCCAATGTTGACCGTCTAAATCGGTTTTGGCGATCCAGCCGCCGGGAGCCATGACATTCGATGCGTGTCCCCCACTGTCGGCCAACCGCGGCAGCAACTGGTCCTCGCCCCAGGTCCTGGGAACTCGGCTACTGTCGAATCCGCCGACCGGTTTGCCCGCCATGTTGCCGCAGACAACGTACAGCGACTGCCCGTCGGGACTTGGGACGATGGCATGATTGCCATGTCCGGCTCCCGGTTTCCCCGGCGAATCGATCGCTCGCAACAGCTCGATCGAATCGAACTGATCGTCCTGGTCGGTGTCCCGAACACGGTACAAACCGGGACCCTCTGCCGCCGATCCGTTAACCATCACGTACAGCGAATCGGACAGATAGAGCAATCCCATCGCCATGCCGATATCGAGCTCAATCTTTTCTACAATCGGCGGTTCCGGGCTGTCGGGTTTGGGAACGGTTAATCGATACAGAGCACCGCTTTGGTCGGACGCGATCAGACGTCCTCGGTTATCGGCGGTCAGACAAATCCACGACCCCTGTTCATGATTGGGAACTTCGTAAACCTGTTCCGCGACAAAACCAGCCGGCAGGGTGAAATCGACGCGTTTTGATTGGGCAGACACGGCGCCGATCGGTAATGCCCAAACAACAATCATCGAACAGATCAGGAATCGGTGCATGGCAATCGGTATCGGCGAGACGGAGTTATTTGGAAATGCGAGCCCACTCGCAAATATCAGGCCAGTACATCGTGCACGACGTTACCGTAGACATCGGTCAGACGGAAATCGCGGCCGGCATGACGATAGGTCAATCGCTGGTGATCCAAACCCATCGTGTGCAACAACGTTGCATGCAGGTCGTGCATGTGAACAGGATTTTCAACCGGTCGATATCCAAAGTCGTCCGTCGCACCATAGGTAAGACCGCCGCGGGTACCGCCGCCAGCCATCCACATCGTGAACGCCTGCGGATGATGATTTCGACCGTCGCCATTTTCGGCCATCGGCGTACGACCAAACTCGGCGCCCCACAGAACCAAAGTGTCATCCAGCAATCCCCGTTGCGCAAGGTCGGCGAGCAGACCCGCGATCGGCAGATCAACCTTGGCCGACTCGGTGACGTGTCCCTGTTTCACCTTTTGATGATGGTCCCAGGTGTAATTGGTGGAAACCTGGATGTATCGCACCCCGTGTTCGGCGAACTTCCGCGCCAGCAGACATTGCCGCCCAAAATTATCGGTCGGTTCGGACCCGATCCCGTAAAGATCGAGCGTCGATTTTGCCTCGTCGGCCAAGTCCATCACCTGCGGCATCGTCGATTGCATGCGAAACGCTAATTCATAACTGTCGATCAGACCCTCAATGTTGCGATCCACGACCGCTTCGTTCAAGTGCCGCTTGTTGAGCGATTGGACAAGCTGCAGTTGGCTTTGCTGCAAAGCCGGATTCAGACGATGGTTGACGAGGTTGGATACCACGGCCTGGGAAATCGGAATCTCCGCCGATCCGATTGCCGTCCCCTGATGGACAGCCGGTAAAAATGCACTGCCATAGTTCTGGACTCCACCGTGACCGCGGGGCGGCGATATCGTGATGAACGCCGGCAGGTTCTCGCTCTCGCACCCTAAGCCGAAGCTGACCCAGGCTCCGACGCTTGGTCGGACAAGATTTGCTTGGCCGGTGTGCAACCGCAATAACGCCTCGCCATGTGCACTGCCCTCGGTGTGCATCGATCGGATGACACACATTCGGTCGGCATGCCGGGAAAGATGCGGGAACAGCTCGCTGATCCAAATGCCGCTATCGCCGTGCTGCGAAAACTTGAACTCAGATCCCAATACCTCACCAAGTTTCTCGCGATCACTTCCGACCGAACTCCCCAACAATTGCTTGCCTGCTTCCGCGTTGAGCCGTGGCTTGGGATCAAACAGATCGACGTGACTTGGGCCGCCCCACATGAACAAAAAGATCACACGCCGTGCACGGGCCGCAAAGTGTGGCAACTTTGGCGCCATCGGGTCGAGCGTCACCGTTGCGGCGGACGAAGTATCGGCGGTCGCGTTTTGATGGGCCAACGCCGCCAGGGCCACTTGTCCAAAGCCACAAGCACTTGCACGCAACATGTCTCGGCGGGTGGACGTCGCGGCGAATCGATGGCAGCTCATCTTCTACTCCAGGATCTGAAAACGGCTTGAGGCAATCAAGGCATGGCAGGCCATCGACCAGGCGAGCAAACTGGCGCCATCGTCGCCCGCGTGCTCTGGCGTCGCTCGGTCTCTCGGATGAACGATCGCAACATGTCTCGCTGATCATCGGTCGGAGACGCGCCCAGAATCAGCTGATACATCTTATCAACTTTCGCATCGAGACCGTCGGTCTCGACGCTGGCCAGCACCCGCCTTGCGACCGCCTGGGCGGCATCCATCACCAATTCGTCGTTCAAAATGAACAGGCCCTGCATCGCGACCGTTGTATCGGGCCGCATGCCGGTGGTCGCGTGCGGATCGGCAAAGTCGAAAACGTCGAACAATTCCGGCAGATCGTTGCGAATGACCGGCAGGTAGATGCTGCGACAGGGAAAATCGGTCCGTCTGCGATTCTTGTTGTCACCCACGGCCGTGGCTTGGTCCCCCAGGTACCAAACGGACGATTCCATCGGCGTCCGATCCAATCCGCCCGCGGCCGCCAGCATCGAATCTCGCAGCGCTTCGGGGCTGAGACGGCGGCGATTCGCTCGCCAGAGTAGACGATTGTCCGGGTCGACCGCATGGCCGACAGCGTCGTACTGCGCTGCTGATGGCGAATGTGCGGCTCAGCACGATCGTTCGCACAAGCTGCTTGATGGACCAACCCGAATCGATCAGCTGACGGGCCAGGTGGTCAAGCAATTCGGGGTGGCTGGCAGCTTCACCGGTGCGACCGAAATTATCCACGGTTCTGACGATGCCCCGTCCGATCAAGTGATGCCAGACGCGGTTGGCCAAGACTCTCGCGGCGACCTGTCCAGCTCCCTGGTGCTCGTCCGTCAGCCAATGCGCGAGCTCCATTCTGCCGCTGTTGTCGTCGCCAATCTGCGCTGGCGAATCGCAAAGGACGCTTAGAAAGCCACGCGGGACCTTGTCGCCCAAGCGATCGAATTGCCCGGCCAGACGGATGTGTTCGTCCAAAGGCGAATCGACATCAGCCGGGATCATCGCGGAGGTGGGATCGCGACCGGATTGGCAATCTCTCGATCCAACTCGGCAATCAACGCCTGCTGCGATTCGATACGCACTGCCAACGCTTGGTTCGTGTCCGCCGCCGCGTCCGCCAAAGCATCGGCATGAGTTTTGACAACCGCCGCGAGCCCCGGCGAATCATTCTTTTTCAGCAACTCCAACGCTGATTTGGCCCTCTTGAGCCGCTCTTTTCGCGACGGTTGATCTCGCCAGTATTTCTCGTAGGCCGCGTCCAAATCGTCGCCATCGGGTCCGAGGCCGACCAGCCTCTCCATCACCCGCTGCTGGCCGAGCATGTAACGCGTCTCCATCACTTCGGTCGACGTCAGGATCCCCGCCATCGCGTAGTAGTCGGCGGTGGGAAAGGGATCGAACTTGTGATCGTGACACCGCGCGCATCCGAGTGTTTGACCCAGGATAGCTCGTCCGATCGTATCGATTTGTTCGTCAGCGATCTCCATTCGTTGCTTCTTCGCGTCATTGCCCAGCAACACCTTGGGGCCAACGACCAAGAATCCCGCGGCGATCCGTTGTCGATCACGCTGCTCGATCGATTCGTATGGCATCCGATCTCCGGCGATCTGCTCCAACAGGAAGCGATCAAAGCGTGTGTCGGCGTTCGACGCGTCGATCACCCAATTGCGATAACGCCAGGCCTCGCGAAACAGAAAGTTCTCGTCGAGTCCGTTGGAATCGGCGTACCGAGCCAGGTCGAGCCAATGCCGTCCCCAAAGCTCGCCGAAATGGGGCGAACTCAACAGGCGATCGACCAGTCGCTGCAACGCATCGGGACTTCTGTCATCCAGGAAGGATTTGATCTCCTGCGGCGTCGGCGGCAATCCGGTCAGTTGAAAGTAGAGTCTTCGAACGAGATCTCGCCCATCGGCATCTGGCCCGGGCTGCAGGTTGGCCGCTTCTAGTTTCGCCAAGATGAACGTATCGACCGTCGACCGAGGCCAATCGGTCCCCTTGACGGCGGGAACCGATTGTTCCTTGAGCGGACGAAAAGCCCAGTGTTGTCGACCCGCGATGGGGTCCGACGGATTCTCACGCGGCGTCATTTCAACCGCCCCTTCGATGCGCGGATCGGGCGCGCCCATTCGTACCCATCGCTCCAGTCGATCGATCGCCTCCTCAGGCAGTTCCTTGTCCGGCGGCATTTGCAGGTCCGTGTTGTTGTAACGAACCGCCTGAATCAACAGACTTTCATCGACCTTTCCCGGCACAATCGCCGGACCGCTGTCGCCACCAGCCGACCAACCTTGACGGCTATCGAGCAACAATCCCCCTTCGTTTCGATCGTATCTCGACGAGTGGCACTGGTAACAACGTTCGACCAATAGCGGACGAATGTTTGTCTCGAAATACTCCATACCCGCAGCTGACTCGGCGGCCGAAGTGATCGAAGTGCACGCGGTCCAAATGCATACAACGCTGCAAACAAACCACGTCGGCAGCATCACTGCAATGGGAACGGATTTTCTCGCCGCCACATCCATCACTCGCAAGATCTGCTGCAAATGACCGGCCGGATGCGTGATCGGAAATACCCCGTCACAGTATTTTCGTTGAACGTCAATCACCAGCGACGCGTGTTTCATTGATACGATTCTATGGCAGCTATGTTCTATGGCAGCTATGTTCGATCGTTCGGCCTACCGCCATGTCATCTGCCGTTTTGTTCGATTTCATGGCAAAACGCTTCCACCGCTCGATCCGTCTTGCATCACGAATTCAGTCTGTTTTCCCCGAATTTCTCTGCGGCTTCCGATTCCTTCAGGCTGGGAATCTCCGTGGGTAATTCCAGATTTACTTGAGTAACCACCGGTGGAGCGGTTTTCATATCGATGAGCAACAGTTTGCCCTTGGATGTATCGTACGGTGAGCCCGCAATCATAGTGCCGTCCGTTTTAACGGTCTTCGTGTTTGCATCGAATTCGACGTGGTATTCGGCTTTGCATTCGTTGCCGATGGTTCATCGGTGTTTGTTGAATCGCCGAAGAGCTGACCATCAACGGCCGGCGTCACCCCAAGTCTATCGAGCGCACCGTCACACAGCAAATCTTTCAGCCTGGCGATCGATTACAGCACGTCATCGGTTGAAGATCGTCGGCACCGTTCGTATTGGACCAGTGTCATTGTTGAATTGAAAGCGGTCTCGACGCTGACGACAGATCACGAAGCTCAACGGTTGAATTGAATGCGCCTTGCGCGAAGCCCCATCGGTTACCTTGTCAACTTTGGTCCGATCGGAAAACTCGCGTACAAACGATTGATCTTATCCGAGTTGCTCGAGTCTACAGGGTGATTGCGAACGGGGAATGAACACGACTGAATGGAGAGTTCCACGGACCCAATTAGCGTTCATCAGCGTCAATGAGCGGTTCGACTCTTCCTGCACAGTTTACGAAAGTTTAGCGATCTCACTGCAGATCGCGTCCAATTGGTTGACGTGGATCGAATGAGGATTGCGGTCGATATCCCAACAGCGTAATTCGCAGAACTCACCAACACTTCTCACGAACGATTGTAAATAGTGCGCCCAACGCACACTGACGTTGCAATCTTGTTGTGAGTGATGGATGAAGTACTTGGTGCCATTGGCAATCGGTCGCATTGCCGGCGTTAGCGCAAGGTAACCTGCAATGGTGCAAACGCTCCCTAGTCTCGTCGGGAACGTCAATCCAGCCGCAAGGGCAGTTGCTGCGCCCTGGCTGTGCCCCAACAAATGAATGTTATGTGGATCCTCGCCTTGGTCGATGAGGTCGCGGACCCGTTCGTGAACCATTGCCACCGAGTCCGCTAGGCCGTCAAGTTTCGGCGGGTTTGGCCCTTCCAACGCCCGGTTGTCGTCGTCGGGAGCAACAAACCAACCGAGCAATGGTGCTTGTTCGCTGCCCAGGTTCTTCGGTGCTTCGATCGCAATGAACTTCGTTTTGCTCAAATGACGCCGGCAATGGTCGCCGACGGAGAGCATTGTGTGCCGATCGCCGCCTAGTCCGTGAAGCATCAATACAGTTCGGTTGTGCATACTGCTCCTCAGTGTCTGTTGCCAACAGATCAATGCCCGCGCAACTCTTCACTGCCAGAACGGCGGCGTTCACGGAGGACGAGCGGAAAGGCAACCACTGCCGAAACGCATTTGCGAATCCTCCGCGTGCAACCCATGGTTCGTCGTAACGCGTTATTCTTCGTTTGCGTATAGTCGTAGAATTCCGCAGTTCTTGCATCGGTACGTGCGCACCGCTAGCAATTGAGAACGGTCATATTTGACACCAGGGCCGTACTTAAGGAAGTCCAAAATCGTTTTATCGTCCGGGATTCCCCGGTGCCAGGACGTTTGCAGCGCCGCTCCCATCGAGACATCCGGAATAAAGCCCAGTTCAAGTTCCCCGTCACAATCCGGGCAGTTCTTTGGTTGCGTCATCTTCGTTTCCTCGTCGGGACTGAAATCCACAGGTTGGCCAAACTCCGTTTAGGGAAGACATGGCCAACATGGTAGCGGCCGGAATACTGGGATGACAGGGCGACAATCGGATCGTCGCCTGGCCTCGATCGTCACGAAAGTGCCGCGATTCAGGTACACTCTTATCTTGACCTCTGAGCCCCAACCACCTCACGCTGTGATTCCGATGCTCCGACTTAGCCTCACCAGTTGCCTCTTCGTTTTTGCATCATGCCCATCTCTCTTCGCCGACCAGCCGACGGTGGTGTTCGAGGAGGATTTTGAGTCGGGCGCCGATCGCTGGCAGATTCTCGATCCGGCGACATGGAGGATTGCCGACCATCCAAACAACAAGACACTGGAGATCACCGAGCGGAATAGTGCCTACAAACCACCGGTGCGTAGCCCGGGGCACGTCGCGCTGGTCAAGGATCTGAGCCTGGGCAGTTTTGACATCACTTTCAAAGTGCGTAGCACGAAAGACACCGGCAACCATCGCGATTGTTGCATTTTCTTTGGCTACCGAGACGACCAGCACTTCTACTACGCGCACCTGGGCGCGAAACCTGATCCCGCCAGCGGCCAGATCATGATTGTCAAGGAAGCACCCCGAAGTCCGCTGACCAAGAACACGCGATTGACGCCCTGGGATGACAATTGGCACACCGTTCGACTGGAACGCGATGTCCCGTCGGGCAGCATCAAGGTCTACTTTGATGACATGGAGAATCCACACATGCAAGTCACCGACAAGACCTTTGCCGAAGGCCGCGTTGGGATCGGGTCCTTTGATGACTTGAATGAATTCGATGATGTCGTGATTCGCAAAAAGTAGGCACGCACCTCTCGGTGCACTTACTTTTCGGGGCTGTCCGCGATCGCCTTTTGCACCGCAGCGAACGCCTCCGAAAGCAGTTTGCTTGGCTCGTTCGCGAAATCACCTGTTTGGGCGACACGCCGCTGCATCGATTGAAGTTGGCTCAGAATCTCCTTGTCAGCCGATGGATATTCGATAAGTGTTTCTAGCGCTTTCTGTACGACGGCTATTGGGACGCCACCGGCCACTAGACGCCAACGTTGATCTTCCATTGTCGGCGCTTGCCGGGGTCGTCCGTTCCGAGCGGAGGACCAATTTGGCCGAAAGTCAGCCACTCGCATCCCCAGCGCGGCTTTCACAATGCGCGGATCAGGAGCGACCCCACGACGGCTGAGGTTCAGCGCGGCAATGATGCATTGTTCGAGGCCCAATCCGTCACGGGCAAAGGGAGAGAAAGAAGCAGCGATCACGCGATCGCTCACGATCTTCGCTTGTTCGTCGCTCAATTCGATCGGCTGGGCACTGGCTAAACATTCGAGCAGCCAAACAAGTTCGCGTGAATTGACCTCCCAACGCTCCTGCTCGCCATCAACCTTCTTCGCCGCAAGCCATTGCAGCGCCAACTGTTGCACCTTCGTGTTATCGGCACCGCCGAGTTGTGCCAGCCGCAAGGCGATTCCACGTGCAGGTCCGACCGCATTGCCGCGGGCAATCTCGAGTAGCGAATTGGCGTAGGCACGCAGTGGCACGGCCAATTGCAGTTCGTCCAGACTTCGCTGCACCTTCATTTCCAGCATCGCGCCCAATCCCAACTGCACGTCTTCATCTTCGCGATGTTGTGCGGCGTAGGGTATCGCGATGACCAGGCCGATCTGCTCCAGGCTACGCATCTGTGGCGCCGACCGTCCACGAGCTAGCGCAACTTCTGCCGGCATCGATCGGTCGACGGCTTGTGCTCGGATCGTATCCCCGGCGGCGTCCAACACTACGGCGATGGTTTCCAGCGGAAATTGAACCCACCAGATGCTCATCGTTCGATCGAAGTCGTACGAATTCGCTCGAAACGCGTCGGCCCACGCATCGAAGGCTTTCGCTTGAGCGCTACCCTCTTCCATCTTGTATTGATTGAGCAACGCATTGGGGAGTTCACCATCGACGGCGGCAAGCGTTTGCACGGTATACACAATCCACATGGTGGATGCGTCAAAATTGCCTGGGTCATCGATCTTTTGTCGAGCGACCAATTGTTTCTCAAGAAAGCCGTGCAAGAATTCGCTCGCCGCCTTCCGCGTTGGCTCGCTGATCCGATCGGCCGAGGCGAGCATTTCCACAAACTCGACGCCCTCGAGTCTGCCCGCCAAACCGCCATTGCGATCTTGCCATCGGCGAACAATCTCGGCACCGGTCGCCAGCAAAAATTGCGATTCTTCGGTCTGGCGAAACGCGTCACCCTGTTCGATCCCCTGCAGTGCGATCCGCTGCACGGGCACACCGAATCCATCTTCATCTTCGCATGATCATCCTTCCGCAGGTCGTCCCCATTTCGCGTCCGAACGGACATTGCTTGTGCGTCAACAGGGTGGCCAAGACGGCTTTTGCCAACGGTTTCGCATTGCTCGCCAGGGCGGCCTTCTGATCCTGGCCCGCCTCCTGATCAAGACTTGCCAGCCAAATGTGATTCGCCAGCGCACGAACCCCGGCCGGTTGGTCCTCTCGACAAAACCGTCGGACCAGCGAGATATTCGACTCCTCCTTCTCTTTGTCACGGCTTTTCGCCGCGTCAAGCAATGTCATGTACTTGGTCGTTTCGCTCGGCGAGTCGATCGTTTTTTCGATTCGATCGCGTGCATCGTCCGGTAGCTTTGCGATTGCCGACAGGATCGCATCGACGACGTTGCGCCAATCGTCTGCGACAGGTGGGTAAAGCCGTTCCCAGTTGTAGTCCCGCTGGTCCGGCACCACGACCGTACGACTCGCTCGGCGATTCAACTTCGATCCTCTTGTTCGTCAGATAGCTGATGTAATCGTCGCAAATCACGTCCGATCCACGAGATTCGTTCCACTGGGCAATCTTCATCAGCGTCGCGAACGTCTGGGCGTGAGTTTCAGGGGTGCTGAGCGTCGCCAACGCATCAATGGCATCCACGACGGTCGACGGATCGGTTTCGCGTAATACGATTGCGGTCCACTGTTGATAGGTGCGTCCTTTGCTGGTTGGCGCAGTCGGGATCATCCCCCAATGCAAGCCTCATGATTTCCCTTTTCGTCCTCTCGAGCTCTTCAATCGCTTTGATCACCGCCGGATCGTCGTCGCCAAATTTTTCCCTGAGCGCATCGATTTTCGCCTGGACGGCCTGCAGCTGTTGGCGAACCACGGTACCCGGATCGGCTTCACCAACCACCACCAAATCCTCTGCCGGTATGTTTGCATCACGAGTGATACGAACGATTCGCTGGTCGCCTCGCATCAGCGAGAAGCTGTTCTGGTCGACTCGGACATGATCGGTCTGTCCGGCGATCCGAAGCTCGTACTTTCCGACTCGGATTCGGCTGACCTTTTCGCCCGGATGCACCTCGATCTGTTCGGCGATTTTGCCGTCCTTGACCAGCTCGAGTGTGACGTCATCGACCTCGGATTGGATTTCGATCGCGGCTTCCCCTGTTTTCAGCCACAGCGTGACGCCGCTCCACCCACCGACCAATCCCATCAACAGGCATGCGGTCGCGATTGCCCAAAAACGGAAAACTTTGCCGCGAGACGGTTCTGTTTGCCGTGATTGTTCGACAGCAGGCAGCGAATCATGACCATCGCCGGCGCGCGTCGAATCGATCGACGCTCCGAACTTGTCGGCAGCCTCGTCACCGTGCCCAATCGATTCAACGGCGAGCGACGTCAGCTGGGATCCTTCGGCGAGTGGCCGCAGCGATTCGGCGACACAACCGGCGGTCGGTGGCCGCAATTCAGGATCGCGCGACAGCATATTGGCGATCAGCTGACAAAGTTCTTCCGGTAGATCGCCGCGATAGGTTTCGATCGCCAGGGGGTCTTCGTGAGTCAGCTCTTGCAGGTACTGCAGGATCGGGCGGTTCTGGCTAGATCCGTGCGGTGGCCGACCGGCCAACAAGCGAAACAACGTCGCTCCCAAACCATACACGTCGCTCCGCGCGTCGATCGGTTGCACGCCCGCGGCCTGTTCCGGCGCCAGGTAATCGAGTGTGCCAACAAGCCGACCGGCAGTGGTTGCCTCGTGGCTAGTGAGACCGCCGTGCTCGAAGCGGGCGAGCCCAAAATCGAGAATCTTCACGGTTCCATCGCGGGCCAGGATCAGGTTTGACGGTTTGATGTCTCGATGAATGACTTGATGTTCATGGGCGAACTGAAGCGCGTCGGCCGCCTGCAGCATCAGCGCGCAGGCGTCGGCAGCGGCCAACGGACCGCTGCGATGTACCAGGCGGGACAAGTCAATCCCGTCAATGAATTCCATGACCAGGTAGTACGTTCCTTGCCAGATGCCGGCATCCACGGCGCGGACAATTCCGGGATGATCCAGACCGCCGGCGGCCCGCATCTCGCGCTGAAACCTGGCAATGGACGGGGCATCGGTCGCTCGAGAAGCCGATAGAATCTTGATCGCCACGGGGCGATGGAGCTGCGGGTGCCAGCTTCTGTAGACGACCCCCATGCCACCTCGACCGAGTTGCTGGCCGAGTTGGTAATGATAGACCGAATCGGGACGGAGCGCCTGCTCCAGCGAGATCCCGGCTGCGGGCGCGACCGGCGGATCGGCGCGTTCGGGTAGCTGGCGCAGCGTTTCCAGACAACGCTGCCAACTCCGATCGGCGATAGGCGGATCGGGGGTCAATCGCAAGTGGCGAATTAACGAATCGCCCGATGGATCCACCTGCCTCACGATCGCTTCGCAGTTCTCACAATGGCTCAAGTGCTGCTCGACGATGTCACACTGCTCGTCTGGAAGGCGGCCCTGCAAATAGTCGGAAATCTCTTCGGGCGTCAGGCAAACCATATGAATCATGTCTTTTCTCGGAAACCGGTACTCCAGGATACGATCTCGCCAGCATGCCTGGCGAGCCGATTGTCTGCGTTGGTTCTTTGCGGGTTCATTTGAACAACGTTCGTCTGTGACAGAAAACTTGTTCATAATGGTTTGACTGGCAATTCCGAGTTCCCCTCAGGAAAAAACTTGACCGACTCATCCGCCTCATCGATGGGAAGTTCGCCCGCCAGCCTCAGTCTGGTGGGGGGACTTCGCTGCGGAAGCGATGACGCCTGGACCAGGATGGTCGATCTGTACGCACCGCTTGTCCGATCATGGTGTCTCTACTCGGGTGTGCCCGAGCACCAGATTCATGACATCCTGCAAGAAGTCTTTCTTTCCATCCACCGCTCGGTCGATCGATTCGAGCCGCGAGAGTCGACTCATGGGTTTCGCGGTTGGGTTTGGATGATCACCAAGAACAAGATCCGCGATCACTTTCGGCACGCCGCTGGCGAACCCCACGCGATGGGCGGTTCCGATGCGCTCGGGCACTTTCAGCAATTGGTTGCGCCCGAGTTACCGGACGATGCGCCGAGCCAGCCGAGCGATACCGCGACGCTGTTGCATCGTGCGCTTGCCATGGTTCGCGTGGAATTCCGGACTGCGAGTTGGGACGCGTTTTGGCGCGCCACGGTACTGGGGCAATCCACCGATCGCATCGCGAACGAACTGGGCATCTCTCAGGCATCCGTTCGGCAATCGAAAAGCCGCGTGCTAAGAAGGCTTCGTCAGCAACTGGGCGATATCAGCTGAGGAAAATGCTCATGACCAATGCTCGGCGATCTTGCGACGCAGAAACTCGGCGCTCCTGGCCAGTTGGTCCATTCCCTCGACACCGTCTTCGATGCTGATCCAATTGTCGTCGAATCCGGCGTTTTTCAATTCCGAAAAAATCGCGTCATAGTCGTTCAGACCTTTTCCAACTTCGCCGTGGCTCAAGCGCTTGGCATAACCCTCGACACCTAACTCTTCCTTCCGAAGGTCTTCGATCGTTCCCTCTAGCAGGTAACGATCACTGGCATGGATCGTCACGACCCGCTTCGCCACGCGCCGGAGCAGTTCCAAGGGATCTTCGCCGGCGAGGATTGTATTGCTGGGATCGTAGTTCACGCCGAAGTTGGGTGCGGTCACGGCGTCGACCAGATCGCAGAAGACATCCATCATCTGAGCGAATTCCGGGTAGGTCCAAAAGTCGTCCTTGTAGTGATTCTCGATCACCAAGGTCACGCCGCGTTGGGCCGCATAGGGGCGCATGCGTCGATGCACTCGGCGGCCAGACGGACGCCCTCCTGGCGAGACAATTCGGGGCGCCGTTGTCCCGACAGAACCCGACAAAAACTGCCGCCCAGCTTCGCAGTCATGTCAATCCAGAACTTTTCTCGCTCGATCTGCTCGGCCCGGAACTCGGCATCGGGGTGAGTGAAGTCGGGTGAACAGCACATCATGGGAATCGTCAGCCCCTTTTCTTCCACCTTGCGACGAATCGGTTCCCAGTTTGCCTGGTCCTGCATCTCCAAAAACCCGGCGTACCATTCCAAACCGTCGATCGGCAACTCGGACGCCTGATCGACCCACTGGGCGATGCTCATCGTGCCATCCTTGCAAAGCTGTTGCATGTAAAGTTTTGGAAAGGCGGCGAGCTTGGGCATTCAATCTTCCTTGGTTCCTTGGCTGTCAGATGACGAAAAAGCTACATCGATGGCTTCAGCAACGACTTGACGATTTGACCGCTGTGCATCTTCTCGAATGCTTCGTGCCAGTTTTCCAGTGACCATGTCCCGCCGATGATCGGTGTGACATCCAGCTGACCGCTGGCCAGCATCGCCAGCACGCGTTCCCAAATGGTCCAGTGATGGCTGAAGCTTCCTTGCAACGTGACGTTCTTTTGCACCAGAGGATCAATCGAAAAGTCGAGCGGTTTCGGGCCCCAACCCACTTTCGTGATCCAGCCGGCAGGTCGGACGAGTTCGAGCGCGAGTTTCAGCGTCGCGGATACTCCGGCAGCATCGATCACGACGTCGACTCCAAGTCCGTCCCGCTCTCGGGCCCAGTCGCTGGCATCGGTCAACGTATGGCAGCCATACTTTTTCGCGACCGCGAACCTTGCCGTGTCCGATTCCAGACCCAGGATCGCGACATCACCACCGCTGAGCTTGGCCATCGCGGCACAGAGGATTCCGATCGTGCCCGGACCGATCACCAACACGCGATCGCCCGGATGAATCCGCGAATTGCCGACGACGGAGTTGTAGGCAACGCAACAGGGCTCGGTCAGCGCGGCGTGATCGAGCGGCAGCGCGTCGGGAACCCGGTGCAGACAACGTGCCGGTACACGCGCGTACCGCGTCATCGCGCCGTCCACACCGTAGCCAAAGCCCTTGCGGGTCGGATCCAAATTGTACAAGCCACGCCGCGACATCGGATTGTCAAGATCGATCACCGCCGCGGTCTCACTGGCGATCCGATCGCCCTCGGACCAATTTCGAACGTTTGTTCCGGTCTGGGCAATGACGCCGGCGAACTCATGTCCCAACACGACCGGATAATTCACCGGCCAGCTGTGAGAGGCCGACCATTGATGCAAATCACTGCCGCAAACGCCAACGGCGGCGACTTCCACCAACACATCGTCGGGACCGATCTGGGGTTTGGCGAACTCACGAACTTCGACGCTTCCCGGTTCCGCGGAATAATTAACGACGGCAGCAGATTGGGTCATACAGATACGTCTCCGTGGGCGTGAACTTTTTCGCAGATCAATCGCAACGAGCTTTCCAGATCACCGTCGGCGGTCTTGAAGGCATCGGCGTCGATCGTGAGCGGTGCGCCAAGAACGACCAATGGGGCACCAAGAGCGGGGCAACTGATCGCCTGTTCGATCGACAAACCACCAACGGCCTGGACGGGTACTTTGACCGCTTCCACCACCGCTCGCAGGTCGTCCATCGGGCTGGGCATTCGCTCGCCGCGTGCGGCGATCCCGCGACGCTCGTCGTAACCGATGTGATGCACGATAAATCCACATCCCAGGTCTTCCAGGCGGCGCGCCCCATCGACCATCGTTTTGTAGGCCAAATTATCGCCCATCACGCCGATGCCGTAATCCTTGCCAGCCTTGACGACACACTTGATCGTTTCTTCGTGCGCTTGGGCCATCACCACGACGTGCGTCGCACCCGCCTTGGCCATCATTTCTGCCTCCAGATATCCACCATCCATCGTTTTCAAATCGGCGACGATCGGCACATCCGGAAATCGTTCACGAAGAGCGCGAACACCACGCAGGCCCTCGGCAAGTATCAATGGAGTGCCGGCTTCCAACCAATCGACTCCGGCGCGAATCGCCAATTCTGCGGTCTCCAGCGCTTCACCAATCGTGGTCAGGTCGAGTGAGATTTGTACGATGGGCTTCATGGACGATTCTTTCCGATCAGGCGTATGAATGGTTCGCGGGACATCATCTGAACGGCCCCATCTTAGGCGACCCCGCAGCCAACGATGATCGGCGGAACGAATGAATCTCACAAGAGCCCTTGAATCCGACGTTATTGTTCCGGTAGGCCGGGCCGAGCGGAGCGAGTTGCGGCACGCGGTGCCGAGCAAACCGTCAGCTTTGCCGGAACAGTGCGCAACCGGTATCGGTGCGCCCCTGCTCAGGCATCCTCGGCGAATCTCTTCAGCTTGCGGTCGAGCGTGCTCCGCTCAATCCCTAAGATTGCCGCGGCGCGACTCTTGTTCCCGCTGGTGTGCCGCAGCACTCGTTCAATGTGACTTTGTTCCAACTTGGCAAGGGTCATTTCGATCGCCGAATCGCTGCCGGCCACGTTGGCCGATCCGCCTTTGACCGCTGGGGCAAGCGACAAGTCCGATTCGTCAATTTCAGATTTCGTATTCAGAACCACTGCCCGCTCGACCACGTTCTTCAGTTCACGGATATTTCCGGGCCACGGATAATTCACGAGCCTTGCTTTTGCCGCTTCGGTAAACCCTTCGATCTTGCGTCCGATCTCGGAATTGAATCGATCGAGAAAGTATTGCGCCAACAGCAGGCAATCGTTTCCGCGCTGACGCAATGGCGGGACAACAATCTCGATGACATGCAGCCGGTAGTACAAATCTTGCCGAAAATGGCCATCGCGGACCATCGATTGCAGGTCGCGGTTTGTCGCCGCGACGACACGCACATCGACGCGAATCGGTTCGTGGCCACCCACTCGCTCGAACGGATGGCCCTCCAAGACACGGAGGAACTTGGCTTGGATCTCGGCACTCATCTCGCCGATTTCATCCAGCATCAACGTGCCGCCGTCGGCCGCCTCGAACTTGCCACGTTTTCGATCGGTCGCCCCGGTGAAGGCACCTTTTTCGTGCCCGAATAGCTCACTTTCCAGCAGCGTCGGCGACAGCGCCGCGCAATTGAGGCAGACCAGCGGCCCATCCTTTCGCGAACTGGCATGGTGCAACGCGGCGGCGACAAGCTCTTTCCCAACGCCCGATTCTCCCAATACCAGCACGGTCGCGCTGGTCGGTGCGGCGAGACGGATCTGCTGGACCACTTCGGTGATCGCTTTACTGCGGCCAACGATCCGGACCTTGTCACCGAGTTGTTGCTGCAGTTGTTCAACTTGCTTTCGACTGTGTCTCAAAGAGCGGCTGAGTCGCTTTCGGTCGGATAAGTTCGAGAGCGACTCGGCCAGGATCTCCGCGACAGCGACCACATATTCCAAGTCATCACTACCCAGCGGCGCTTCGCCGGCCGTGGTTGTCAGGTGGATCATGCCCCGCAGCAGGCCTTCACGATCCCGTACCGGTGCGATGATCACGCTCTCGACGTCGATCTCGCCCCGGCTATTTTCGGTGGCCAGTTGATCGTCACCAACCACGTTTCTTGCCAACACGGCTTGCCCATCCTCGCTGGCAACCGACTCGATCAAGACGTCCGGCGGACGACGATAACTGCGCGACCCCGATTGACGCGTCGCAACCAGCGGGACATCGATTATCTTTACCGGCGGCTTTGCGGCATCCCAAACGTAAACCCCAGCGGTATCGAAATGCAGCTGGCCGGCCAACAGATCGAGCACGGCTTCGACAGCAACGGCCGATTGGTCGCACCGTGCCAGCGAGAATGCAAGCTGCAACAATGAGTGACTGGCAGCGCTTCCTTTGTTCGATTGCGATGACCCAAACGGCTCGTGCAGAAAACGGCTTCGCCGGCGACGATCGGTAATCGTTCCGGCATCCATTTCCATGGTCAGCTGATCGTCTGTGACTTGCGACGATTGCGGCGAAACGACAGGTTCTCCCAGACCTCCATCGATCCGGCCGGTGAACGTGATCGCAAAACCAGCCACCTCGATCAGATCACCATCGTTCAGCGACTCGGTCGAGTCCAATCGTTTTCCATTGAGAAAAGTCCCGTTACGGCTCTGCAGGTCTTCGATAACCCAGTGGTCTCCCCCCCAATAGATGCGTGCATGGCGGCGACTCGCCTGGTCGCTGCGAATCGCAATCTGGTTCGATGAGGCGCGACCAATCACCGCCTCGGCTGGTGGCGAGAGCCGAAAAACATCGCTCCAACGTCCCGCGCTGCGAAGCACCAGATAGGCACCAGATTTCGCACTTGCGGAGGACGCGGGGCGATCGCCGGAATCGGAATCGTCAGAGTGCAACGGGATCGATCGAAGTTAGGAGCGGATGGGTCGAAAAGTTGGTTTTTGCGAGCGCTAAGTCTAAGCAGCATCGCGGTCGAGCGCGATCGCAGGCTGGGCTCAAGGCTGGGCTCAATGTGCCAATTCTAACGTCTGGTCGGATTTCGGTCCCCCCGTTGACGCGGCGTGTTTCCGCATTTCTCACCCAGCCACCGCGATGGTCCGGTTGCCGCGATCGCTCGGCTCGACCTCGCTTCCAGGCAATGGGTTGGGAATCAGGCTTTCAAACGCAAGCTTGTGTTGCCGGATGAAACGCACCCGACTATTCTAGGGAATCTCGACTTTTCGCTCGAAATCGGACAATTTTTCGTTCAGAATTAGTTCTCTCGTCAATCCTCAATCACCCGTGCTAGCAGCGTTCGCCCGGCGAACGTAGGTGGCCACCCCGGAGATCCATTCGATGGATTTGGACCCTAAACGTTTATCCCGTTTCGTTGCCGCATGGTCAGTGGGAATCCTTTGCCTGGCATCCGCCGTGCATGCCGGTTTTAGCGGAAATAGCCGAAACGCGGTTGGTGGTGTGATGATCGACGGTGCGGGCGTGGTCCGCGCGGCCACGATCGAAGAACAAAAGGAACTCGCCAAATTGGTACGTGAGTCGACCGAGGCTGCCCCCGGGGACATGGCCAAGGTTACCGACATGCGAATGATCTCGCTGAGGGGCCTTCAACAAGCGATCATCCAAGCCAATCAAGCCGGGACGCTACCGGACGAAGTTGAGTTTCTGGCCGGGCTGCAGCGAATTGAATATGTGTTCGTCGACAAGGATAAGCACGACATCGTGATTGCCGGACCGGCGGAGCCATGGGTGTTTCGCAATGATGGTTCCGTCGTTGGCAAAGTGACCGGTGGATCGACGATGCGTTTGGTCGACCTCGTTGTCGCGCTGCGTGCCGTCGAAACCGCTCGCAATGGTGGCATCAGCTGCTCGATCGAACCGACCGCCGAAGGACGACGCCGTTTGCAACAGATGCTCAGCCATGTGCAGCTTCGCCCCGGACAAAACCCGGTTGGCTTGGAAGCATCGATGAAAGAAGCCTTTGGCCCCCAGATGATTTACCTTGCCGGCATTCCCACCGATAGCCGTTATGCGAGAACGCTGGTCGCTGCCGACTTCGAGATGAAGCGGGTGGCGATGGGATTGACTCCGTCCCCGGTCGCCAGGCTTGCCCAGTTACCTGCAAATGTCGAAAAACAGCCGACACGGAGCGGGCCAGAACCCACGTTGGTGGATGGCATGCGACTACGATTCATTGTCCAAGAGCGAAGATGGGCTCGCCTGGAAGTTGTCGGGCCAAGGAGTCAAAACGTTGACCGAGCAAGACATCATTGCGGAGGATGGCTCGGCGAAGGGGGGCGGACGCACTGACAAAGTCGCCCAAGCGTGGGCCGAGAAAATGACGGAGGCTTTCGCCGACCTGTCACGAGAAGTGTCGGTCTTTGCGGACCTGCAAAACATCATGGATCTGACCGTCGTTTCCACCTTGATCGTCCAAGAACAATTGGACAAACGAGCCGGGTTGGACCTGTCGGTCCTGATGCACGATGGTGATACGATTCAGCCGATATCGTACGACATTCCCAAATCGATCGATCCGCAGTGCAGCTTCATCAAGGGCCGAGCCGGTTGGGTTGTGACCGCATCGGGTGGTGTCGACATCAATGCATTTGAGATCGTTGAGAACCAAACGACCGATCCCACGGTCGCTGATAAACGGGCCATCGCAATCGCGTCCAGCAATAGCAGCTGGTGGTGGAACAAGTAGATCGTCGCGCGGCGATCGTCCATACGGTTTGCGGCGGATGCGTGGCGCTAAAGGATGGGTCATGAGCGCATGGGGCACCGGCACGTTTGATGACGATTTCGCGTGTGACTGGCTGGAGGACCTCGGCGACTCCGACCCGATCGCGTTCTTCGAACATTGCCTCGACTTGACCGGGCAGGACGACTTGGAATACCTCGCCTGCGTCGGAGTGGTTTGCACCGCAGAAATGATTCATGCAATCTGCTGCGGTCGCCGGGACGAATTGCCCCAGCCGGCTGGCCAGTGGCTCCGCGATAACCGAGCGCTGCCCGTGGGTCGCCTTGTCCCGGCCGCAATCGGCGGGCTGCGACGCGTCCTGGGTCATCAATCGGAGATGCGCGATCGCTGGGAAGACAACGAAGAACTTTTCGATTCTTGGATCGCGGGAATCACGGACCTGGTCGATCGCCTGGGCGAGCATCAACGCAACCGATTTCTGTCGTTTGGCCAAACCGAATGAAGGGCCGACCGGGCCAAGCAAACCCTACTCGGCCCTGGGATCCGCGTTACCTGTTTGATCGGTGTCGCTTGCAGATCCCTCGTCAGGGGACCACCAACCTCGAAATCCTGCCCATGCCTTCTCAAACAGGCGGCCGGTGAGCAGCTCTTCGGTCCATGTTTCCCGGTCATCGTCGAAGTTATCCCAGACCGCCTCGATGTACGGACTCGACGCATTGGCAAGCGTCGCATAAAAGCCGTTTTCCGCGATCTCATCCAGAGCTTCGGCGTAATGTTGAATGATGTGCTCATCAAACAAGCTGCCAGCGACATGGACTGTGGACAACGCACCTCGCGAGGTTAGCGTGACACGATTCATCGCGTACATCGTCATCGTCGTGCTGACGTCCCAAAGTCCGACATCAGCCCGGCTTGCCGCGTCTTCCATCTCGCCCCACAGTCGCTCGACTTCAGCCTGGGGAATCAGCTTTCGTGGGTCGACTTTGTTGATCTCTTCCCGCAACTGCGCAATGGTATTGTTCAATCCGTCCAAGCTGATCGGCGGTGAATCAACCGTATCGGCCGCTCGTCCGCTGGTGTCGCGGAGCGCATCGATTAGATCCGTGACATGATCGATGCTCGATTCGGAGCCGATGATCCCTTCACGCTTGAGCTCCTCGCTAAGCTTGCCCAGGTAGTAGCCCGATCCATAAGCCAGATCATTGAAGATTGCCAAGACAGTCATCGGCGACAGATGCAGCGTGGCAGCGCCGCCACGTCCAACAGACCTCCCACTGCTTTTTGCACAAATGGGTCTCTTGCGCACCAGCCGCCTGGACGTTCGGATTCTTCGCGCCACCCACATCGTGAATCATCATGTCGAGCGCCTGCTGGACGAAAACGCGATAGCTGCGGGAAGACCGGAACGCCGCCGGAATCAACCGAGCTGCCGACTCGTTGGCCAGACCCCCCACCATGACCGATACCGCTCGCGCCGTTCGCTCGGGCAATGAGAGTCCGTATGTGAGCTTCGCGAGCAACGAACTCTCTGCCTCGCAGGTTGCACCATCGGTAGGATCAACCTGCTGCGGCGGAGTGGCTCCGTCACTTTCGCTCGAGTCGGGTTCGGTCTGTTCGATCTCGGACATCGGTTCGCGGACCCCAATTCTAAGGCAACGGTTCAGCGACAATCAATTCCACGATTCCACCGGCCGAGTTGTCGACAATGCGCCCGAGCGCGATGACTCGCTCGGCAGATGGTAAACGTGGTGATGTATCGGAAAGGGTAACCACATGATCTGCATCGATCGCGATCGTTTGACCGCCGCCAACGGTACCGGGACGCCCAATCAACAGCACACCGTCGGATGGTCGTTTTGCATAGACCAACCACTGCGAAGCCGCGCCTGCCAGGTTTTGCAAAGCAGGCGACGATTTGATTTTCGCCAGCAGCGATCGCAACGACTCGTCGTCATTTTTCGCAATCTCGCCAACAGATGCGATCGAGACATAGGTTCTGGCCAGAAATCTCTTTCTTTGCGCATCATCACCATCGAAACTCAAATACTCATCAAGCATCTCGATAGCCTTTTGCGCCGCGATCAATACCGGAGTCGAATCAACAGGTCCAGGCGGCGTGTTCGCCACGTCGATTGGAACTGAAATCTCGGCTGGATTGGCGATCGACTCGGCGAAACTTTCGGTCGTCTCGGTGATCGTCGAGTTCACCGTTTCTTGAACTGCCACCGAATCAACCGCATCGAGCTGTGCATTGTCCGGTAGCACCAATCCCGTTTCTCTCATCTCCGGCGAGTCTCGCGGCGCATCGTCATCGGCGCGATCGTCCGCCGACGAAACACCAACCTCCGGCTCACCGGTGATCTTCGGTCCGTCGATCATCTCGGGCTCACCGCTGGTCTCGGGCTCACCGCTGGTCTCGGCGCTCACCGCTGGTCTCGGGCTCATCACGGGTCTCGGCTCATCACGGGTCTCTGGCTCACCACGGGTCTCTGGCTCACCACTGGTCTCGGGCTCACCACTGGTCTCGGGCTCACCACGGGTCTCGGGCCCGGACACACCGCCGAGAATCTCATTCAACGCCGCGTCCGTGGGATCCAAATCGAACGACGGCTCGACGATCCGATCTTCCCCTTCGTCCATCGCGCCGGATGCATAAGATGCGTCGTCGTCGACGAGCGATCGCGAGTGACTTGACATCGGTCGACGTCCCGTCGGCTGCTGCGAAAGATCGACTGGCGGACCGGCAACAGCGACTGGTGCAGCGGTTGAACTACTTCCGTCGAGCGGCCAAAATCCTAAATCAACATTCACGCCAAACAACGTCAGCACCCACAGGATGGCAACGGCAATCGGGCCCGCGGCGAGTCCACCCAGCACAATGCTCAACAGGGTACGGATCGGTGATCCCTTGGACCGCCGGCGACCGGTGGTGGGAGCGGGAGTCACTTTCATAGGAGCGATAACATCGGATGAATCTTCCCACTGGCCGCCTGAATCCTGATGCCCTGATTCATCGGTCATCCAATTCTCATCGTCATTCCAATTCTCATCGTCAACCGTTTCATCGGCAGCGGGATTCGAGCCGCCACCAAAGTCACCTCGAAATATCGGGTTCTCATCCTGCTCGCCGGACGCGAGCGAATCCGCAGGTGCATCGTCGGCACCGAAATCACCATCGGCCATGCGCGACGAACGGTGCGGTTGCGAAAAATCCAATTTGCGTCCGTCCGACGTCAGGACCTCCAGCACTGGCGGCAGCCGATGGAGCACGTCGAGGATCGGGAATGTTTCGCCACACCACGGACAAATCGCAACAGCATCCTCGGGCATCTCCCCGTCGGGAATTCGGAATGCCTCGGCACAGTGGGGGCAATTTGCAACAATCATGAAAATCCTTTGAAGGCGACATGACCGATTGTAGCTGCAAAACCGCGAAGATTAACAGCCTGTTGATTTTCGCGAGGCCGGCGCCACCGAGTGACAACGTTATCCTTCCGGTAATTCCAAGGCGTGCAATTCAGGCAATTGCGGCCGCCGCGGTTCGCTGGTTGCGGCCTGTGAAATCGCCGCCCGAGAATCAACCGGCTGCAAAGGGTCTCTGCCGCCCCCGGCACCGCCACCCATTTTGCCATCCATCGATATTCTTGTGTGGCTCGACCGTGCCTCGATCACAACTGATACAGGGGTTCCAACTTGGTTTTCAGGTAGTCAATCAAGTGGTCGGCACCGAGCTGCGTGCCGGTTGCCTGTTCGATCAACTGTGACCCAGGATAGCATCGTCCAAAGGAATGCACGTTCTGCCGAAGCCAATCGAGCAACGGCCGAAACTCGCCTTGACGGAACAATCCATCCAGATCGCTGATCTCGCGACGTGCCGCATCAAACAGTTGGGCGCTGGCCAGGTTCCCGATCGTGTAGGTCGGAAAGTAGCCGAACAATCCGGCACTCCAGTGAACGTCTTGCAACACACCACTGGCGTCGGAGGACGGTCGGATGCCAAGGTCACTTTCATAGCGGGCGTTCCAAGCCTCGGGTAAGTCGGCCAGCGACAAGGAGCCATCGATCAGCTGACGTTCCAAATCAAAACGAATGATGATGTGCAAGTTATACGTGGCTTCATCCGCTTCGACTCGAATCAGACTTGGCGCCACTGCGTTGACGGCAAAATAGAACGTGTCGAGCGAAACGGCATCCAATTGCGGTGCAAAGGTGCGCTGGGCCTGGGGGAACAACCACTCCCAAAAAGGTAAGCTGCGGCCAACCTGGTTTTCCCACAGCCGCGATTGTGACTCGTGAATTCCAAGCGAGACAAAACTGCCCGGTGGCAAGCCGAACCAATCCCTGCGCAGTCCCTGCTCGTACATTCCATGTCCCGCCTCATGCAGCGTTCCGAACAATCCGGCAGGCAACCAGCGTGGATCGAACCGCGTCAGAATCCGACAATCATTCGGGCCCAACGTTGTACAAAACGGATGCGAAGTCTCGTCGAGTCGACCACGGGAGAAATCGAACCCAATTTTTTCGGCGACCCATCGGCTGAATCGACGCTGATCATCGATCGAAAATGTTTTCTTCAGAACGCTCGTGTCCGGCTGCTTTGGGGAATCCTTGATTCGCGAGATCAGGTCAACCAGCGGCGAACGAACTGCCGCAAACATTTGTTGCAGCTGGTCGACCCGGGCATCGGGCTCATATTCATCCAACAAGGATTCGTAGCCGCTGCGATCGGTACCCTCGGCCAATCGTTGGCCCGCTTCGCGTTTGAGGTCGACCAGGGCTGAGAGTGTGTCACGAAACATGGCATAGTCATCGGCCTTCCGCGCCGCATCCCAGGATTGCTGGCCACGGACCGTTGCGACGGAAATCCGCTCAACCAGCTCCGTTGGCAACTTGCGATCTCGCCGCCAGTCACGAAGCAGCGCGTGAATGGTCGCTCCGAAATCCTGATGACGATCTTGATCGCCGGCGCGGCGGCGAGCTGTTGCAATCGATCGCCGTAGTCCGGATCGGTTCGTAATTGATGAACGCTAGCCCGCAACGTGGATACCTGTTGCGCGCGGTATTCGCCGGCGGCCAGGGGCATCCCGGTACGTTCGTCCCATTCCAACGCATCTGCAGCCGTCTGAAGCAACATCGCTCGTCGTGCGTGTCCACAAACGGAGTCAAACAGCTCAGGATGGATTGACATAAACCTTTCCCTGTTTCGTTGTCGGATGAATGCTCACGAAATCGTCCTCAGACGTTGTTCAGTTGACCGGCATTTGACGCCTTCGCTTGGTGCGATTCATCCGTTTGCGTCGACACGAGCTCATGGTTCAAAATCTCCAGCAATGTTTGCAAAAAGACCACGATCATTGGTCCGATCAAGACCCCAATGGGCCCGAAGACTTTCACACCGCCAATCACGCTCAACAGCGCAAATAGCGGATGCAACGTCGATCGACCGTGCAAAACGTACATTTTGATCACGTTGTCGATCGATGAAACGACCGCCATTCCGTAGATCGCCAAGCACGCCGCTGCGGCCCAACGCTGCTCGACTGCACCCAACCAAAGCGCACAGGGAACCCACACGGATGCCGCACCAAGGAACGGCACCAAGGCCATCATGCTGGTCAACAGAAACAGCAAAATAATGGAATTGAATCCGAAAAACCAAAATGCGCATGCTGCCAGTACGCCTTGCACTAGCGCGCTCAGCACGCTGGCCAGAACGACGGCGCGACTTGTTCGATCAAACTCGGTCAGCAACCGCCGTTCATAGTTGTCATCCATCGGACTCAGACGCATCAACGTGCGAATCATGGTCGAACCGTCGAGTAAAAAGAAGTAGACAGAAACGACGAGGATCAACAAGCCGATCGCGGCTTGCAATAAATACATCCCGGTGGCACTGGTGACCTGCACGAACCTCGGTTGCAACGCTTCGCGACCGGTGCGTAACAGCCGGGCAAAGTCGGCTTCGCTGGGATTCGCCAATAGCCTGGCCTGGCTCCGCAGCGTGCCACCCAGCAGCGTCCGCATCCAAGATCGAATGGCGGCCGAAGCGATCACGCTTTGCCGATGAAATTGTGCCTCGGCGTCCAATTCACTCACCGCATCGTGTGCCTTGTCCTCAGCGACGAACTTGCGCACGGAATCAGCGAACTCGGCGAGTCTCGTCTCGGCGGCGTCGGCCGCGACTTCCGCCGTTGCTGCACCGTCGATTTCCTGCTGTAGAAATCGAACCAGCGTCACGGCCTCGTCTATATTCAAGAGCAAATCCTCGGGATTGTCCGGTGTGTCAAAGGAATCGGCGAGTGTATCGAGCCGTCGGAACTGCTCCGCGTGCGGCAGCGCAATCGATAGTTGTTCTCGCGCACGGTCCAGCGCCGAACTGAGGTCACTGAAATTCGCGTGACTAATCATCGCCGTGAACTGGCTTGTCGCGACCGACAGCACGATGATCAGAGGCAACAGTACGACCATCAAAACCAACAAAGTGGTCGACAATGCCGCCAAACGTGGCTTTTCGCCAATCCGGAAATAAATCCATTGATGCACGGGTCGAAAGATCACCACCAGCAGCGTGGCGAGAAATAGTGGCACAAAGAAGCCGGCCATCACTTTGTAAAATAATGCCCCAATCGCCACGATGCCGATCATCAACATCACGACGGACATCACGCGCGACAGGGAGGGTAGCCTTGGCAGCCGCGAACCCTTTTCCGTCGCGGCGGCCACCTCTTCCACGCTGTTTCCCAGGGGGGGTTTTGCCGTCGGAGTTTCCGGCGATGATTGTGGCTGTGATGAATCGGCCGCTGGCGTGCCGCCCGATTCCACAGGTGTTGCTTCGTTCGACCTTCGTTTACGCCGACGATTCGCCATCAGGATGCTCGGAGGAAAATGGAATGTGCGTTGATGATGGATGGACTTGCCAGCGAATTGTGGTCCATCCCACAACCGTTGACCAGCCTTGCTCGCCAAACCGCGAGATCGGTTCACGGAGTCGCGCGTGACGAGTGAAGAATTGGCCCCACGAGCAGCAAAATCCCCGAGCGGTCGTCGCCAAGGACTGATTCGAATTGCCAAGTGGATGATCACCGCGGCCGTCGTCGTCGGGCTCGCTTTTGCCCTGCGGTCGGCGATCGAAGGCTGGCGAACCGAGAGTGAAAAGCTGGCGACTCAGATCATCGAGCTCGATCTGGCGATCGCACAGACGACCGATGTTGCGCTGCGCAGAGACCTGATTGATCAACGGCAGCGACTCTCGGCAAGCACACCGCGCCTGGGCAATCTCCGCTGGGGATGGATCGGATTGGCCTCTGTACTGTATGCCGCTGGACTTCTGCCCCCAGGACTGCTGCTCCATCGTGCGCTCCGCTCGCTCGGTGAACATCCGCACCTGAGCACAACGATAGCGGCTCAGTTGCTGGGCCATCTGGGCAAATACGTGCCCGGAAAAGCGATGGTGATCGTGCTGCGTTCCGGAGCACTGCAAAGAGATGGCGTTCGCGTGATTGCCGCCACGATTGGCGTTTTCATGGAGACGTTCTTGATGATGTCCGTCGGCGCTGCCGTTGCCGGTGCAGTGATTTGTTGGTTGCCGGTTCCGGCCTGGATGACCGTGATGGCGATCTTGGCGGCCGTCGCGGCCAGCCTGCCAACGTTGCCGCCAGTTCTAAGACTCGTTGCGGCAAGAGTAGCCAAGAGTGAAAGAACCGTCGGATCGATGGAGGCAATGGGGCTGTTCGTATCCGGATGGGCTTGCTCGCTCGTTTCATGGGCGTTGATCGGTGGGTCGTTCACGGCTCTGATTTATGCAATCCCCTCGGTGTCGGAATTGCCCGATCCGGGGACTCTTTATGCGATCGCGACCGCGGCGATCAGCTTGGCCATCGTGGCCGGTTTTGCCTCACTGCTTCCGGGCGGTGCCGGTGTTCGAGAGTTGGTGCTGGCGACGATCCTGGGCGTTTCGCTCGGCTCCGCCCACGGATTGCTGGCCGCGATCGCCGCTCGGCTGCTATTCATCGTGGTCGAAGGGCTGCTCGGCACACTGGCCTGGATCTGGCTCCGCCGGCGTCGGTACTCGTCGCATCTCCCCCTTCTGTCGTTGTAACCCCCGGGGTCGTCTCGCAAAAACGTTTTCCTAGCGGCGATCGGGCGGCGGAGCCGCCCGATCGCCGCTAGGATACAAAGCTCGGAATCTTTGCCTGGGGCTACCCCAAACTCGCTCGCCCATCTTTTCAAGTGCTGCCACCGTGCCTGCCCTACGCGTTCGAAAATGCACTGACCCCATTCGTACTCGGATCACTCCCAGATCGATTTGCGATCGCCCGAGTGCAGCAACCGATCACGCCGATCGGCATCGTCGTTGCCAAGCTCCGCTGAGACAACTTATCGCAGATCCTCGAACTGCCCCTCGAACAGTGAGACATCGGGCTCGCTCTCTGGTCCCCGGCGCATCAATAAGGACACTCCAGCCCGGATCGTTGGGGCCGTGATCGGTTCGCCATCCGTGACTGAAAGGGATTGGTCCAGATATGACTCAACGCCGCGCAAAGGGTTCCCCACACTTTTCTCGTCCCACGAATCCTGTCGGCAGAGCGTCCTGGTACCGATACCTCGACCGGTTCCACGCCCATCTCCAAGTTCTCGGCGATCGCCGTTTTGCATTCCAGCATGAGCGAATCATCCGTCGTTGACTTGGCCGACAGCCTTTCTTGCGCCGACTCCTCCGACATCAAACGATCCAGCGGACTGACCACCGCCTGATCCGGCCTGGCCAGCACGTGCGTGTAGATCATGGTCGTCTTCAAGTCGGCGTGCCCCAACAGCTCCTGGATTTCGCGGATGTCAGTCCCCGAGCGTAACAAATGCGTCGCGAAACTGTGTCGAAATGTGTGTGATGTGATGTAGCGTTCAATCCCCACGGCGTCTACCGCGATTCGCAAATGCCGCCCGAACGTATCGGGATGGAGATGATGACGGTGCCAGCGACCGCTCCGCGGATCGCGCAAATAACGCGCCGAAGCAAAGATGAACTGCCACTTCAGCTGCCGATCCGCATGGGGATATTTCTTCGATAGCGCATGGGGTAACCATACCGATGCCGTCCCTCGCTCCACGTCCTTCTCGTGCAGTTTGGCACGCTGATCCAACACACGTTTCAATTCCCCCCTGACGCTTTGGGGCAGCGGAACAAACCGGCTCTTGTCCCCTTTGCTGCGATGCACCTCGATCCATCCCTGCTCGAAATTGATATCCTTGACCCGCAGCCGCAGACACTCCTTGATCCGCATGCCGCAGCCGTACAACAGCTGGCCGATCAAGAGATGAATCCCCGTCAGCTCGTCCAGCACGGCGCGAACCTCCTTCTCAGACAGGACCGATGGCAAACGAGGACCCTTCGTCGATCGCAACGCGTTGACCGTGCCGACGTCACGCTTCAGAACCAACTCGAAAAACTTCAACACTGCATGGAACGCCTGGTTCTGAGTCGATGCGGCCACATCGCCATCGACCGCCAAATCAGTCAAATAAGCCTCCACGTCCCGCGTACCAACCCGCGCAAAGTCGTTCAAACACGAGATCCCGCGCCCACACATGAACTGCTTCAACTTCTTCACGTACGCCATTTCGGTCGCATACTTCAACCCGCTGACCCGCATCTTGCGGCGAAACTCCTGAACCGCGTCCGGCTCGCGCGGATCAATTTTCCCGGCAACGTCGCCGATCGTCTGGCCATCTCGTTCAATCCCCTCCCGCGCGCACGATCTCCCGCAACTTCGCCCGAATCATTTCCATCCGCGGCTGGGACGAATGGCGAACCTCGTTGCGATAACGGATCAGCGATTCAACGATTTTCAAACGCTTGCCGGTGGGCATTCCCCGGTCACGGCAGGCCCGCAAGAACCCGATCACGTCCTGATCGGTGAAGGACCACGAATCGGGGTCACCGATCGCATGAAAGCTGGCCAGAGAGCGAAACCAGATTCGGGGCCACTTCAATCCGTCCTGATCGTCCCCGCGGTGCCCGCCGTTGCTTGTGGATCGCACTTCGTTGCCCTCCCTAAAGTGAAAACCAAATCAACCGTGCCGAGCCAATCTTGCTGAAAACTGACTCATGTTCCGGCTGATCGTAGCCGTGTCGGCATGAAGTGTACAAATGTATCCATCAGTGTCAAGTCTCGGAATCAATTTCCTCAACCAGGACGCACCGGTGGCCGCAGCGGGGAATCAAGCCGACGCATTTGCCAGCGTGGATCCCGAGCACACACGTGTTTGACCGGGCGCGCGGTCAAGGCCAATCGGTCGCCATCTTTGACGGCGTCTTGAAGCGGGTCGCAGACGCCGCAAAGCACGTATTTTCCCTGCCTGCTCCCAATCGGGTAAGAAGTTGTTACCCGACGAAGCGGCAGAGCGCAGATCGGGTAACGGCCATTACCCGATCTGCGCTGATCGGGTAACGCCGATACCCGACGAAGCGAACGCTTACCAATCGAGCAAAAAAACCATCAAAAAGAGCAACCAATCCCAATCCCAAACCGGCTAGAATCGGGTAACGCCCATCCCCGATCTACCATGTGGGTGAATAACAAGTTATCGGGATGAAGAGTTTTTCGCGGTCTCTTCGGTGCCGATAGTGCCGGTCGTCGCAGCTCAGACATGATCGGGACCGTCGCGTCGATTCTTCGTCGCAACGTAGGATCGCGTGCTTGCGGGTGCAGGCTGTCACCGATGACGGCCGAAGGCCAGGCAGACGATGCGCGTCGGATCGGATGCTCGAAGGTACGCGCTCGAATCCCGATCGCACTCGAAGATGCGCGGATGATTGTCTGCGCCGGTATGCATCCATGCCATCAACCGAGCGACGGATCGGAGTCGCCGTCGTCCTTGGTCACGTCAACGAGCAAATGCGCCAGCTGCATCCGACTCAACAACGCGCGACTGCAGACTCGATGCACTTCAATACCGAGCATCTATGGGTCGGTAGTGGACCCGAATGCCGTTGCGTGCCGGCTGGATCGAGTCCTACCGTCTCCTGCCGCATTCGATGTCGACACAACGTTCAGAATAGCGGGGCGGTGTGCACCGGCCGTGAGCCACCGTTCTGGCATTTGATCTTACTCCCAATCGTGCTCGTACTCAGGCCGTAGGCCGGTACTCGTACTCGTACTCGAATCGGCAGCGAGCGGTCCGGACGTGCCGCAGAGTCGACCTTTGACCCCATTGCATTCGCCCGCTCCGATCCATAATCGAGTACGAGTACCGCTTCGCTGAGTACGAGTACGACGGTGCGCTCGATGACAGATGCGCGGTGAAATGGTGCGTCCGGGCGCTCGATTTTGCGTGGTCGACGTTGCGATAGTATCCTGATCGGAGACGGAACTGACTTGGGTTGGCCGCGTCGGTACCCGGTACCGGAGCCAGAACAAACGGATGCACACCGAGCCCTCGAACGTCTCTTGGGCAATGGTTCGTCAACTCCTCGGGCCGGGTGATCCTGGCCGTTCGCGGTCAAAAACGGACGGTTGGTACGCGGGTTCATGGCGCGGTCTGTTCGTGGGTTCGTGGCGCACGGGATTTGATGCCAATGCAACCTGCGAGTTCATCAGCGTGGTGTGTTCGCCGGTTTAGGCGCGACTGCGTGTTTCCGGGTTCGCCGTGCGGCGGGATTTGGCACCAACTCCAACTGCGGGTTCTGCCGCGCGGCGTATTCGCGGGTTCCTGCGCGCTGAAACGTTAGACGTCACTTGCGGATTTGCTTGGACTCGCGGATACGGATACGATCGAGGGCCTCGGTCGGTCGCCGGCGTTTTGGGTCGCACAGGGCGCGAACCATGCGATTCACACGAAGTCGCGGTAGCCGGGCGACTTACCAATGGAAAACCAAACCCCGCGACTCGGTGATCGCCGCCGTTATCGGGATGAAGAGTTGCGCGGACTCCTCGGGTGCCAAGAGATGCGCGGTCGTCGGCGCTCAGACATGATCGGGACCGGCGCGTCGATTCTTCGTCGCAACGTAGGATCGCGTGATTGCGGGTGCTGGCTGTCACCGATGAGGCCGAAGGCCAGGCAGACGATGCGCGGTCGGATCGGATGCTCGAAGGTGCGCGGTCGAATCCCATGCTCGAAGGTGCGCGGTTGATTGTTGCGCGGTCGCCCATGCTCTAAGATGCGCGGATCGGATGCCGTCTCCTGGTCGTCAACGGATCGCCACTGCATCCGATAACAACGCCATGCAACCGAGCACTCAAAAGCATCTTGGGTCGGTAGTGACCCATCCGTTCGTGCCGGCTGATGGCCACCGTTCTGGCATTTGATTTCTTACTCCCAATCGTGCTCGTACTCAGGCCGTAGGCCGGTACTCGTACTCGTACTCGAATCGGCAGCGAGCGGTCCGGACGTGCCGCAGAGTCGACCTTTGACCCCATTGCATTCGCCCGCTCCGATCCATAATCGAGTACGAGTACCGCTTCGCTGAGTACGAGTACGACGGTGCGCTCGATGACAGATGCGCGGTGAAATGGTGCGTCCGGGGGGCTTGATTTTGCGTGGTCGACGTTGCGATAGTATCCTGATCGGAGACGGAACTGACTTGGGTTGGCCGCGTCGGTACCCGGTACCGGAGCCAGAACAAACGGATGCACACCGAGCCCTCGAACGTCTCTTGGGCAATGGTTCGTCAACTCCTCGGGCCGGGTGATCCTGGCCGTTCGCGTTCGAAATGACTGCATCTGGGATTTGGTACGACGAAGGTTCACGACGATGCACTGTTCTGTGGAGTTCGACGACCCGCATCGGTGATTTGATGCCGACGCAATCGACGAGTTCATCGATGCGTGGTGTGTTCGCACGGTAATCTAGATAGGCGTGCGAACAGTGTTTCCGGCGTCTCGCACTTTGCTGAATGAAGATAGCTGGCGTACATGAAACTCGCCGACATGGCGATAGGGTTGCTGCGTCGGCGTTTCAACGTGAGCCTTCCTCAAGGATGGTGATCAAACGATTCGTCGCTCTAATCTTCGTGCGATTTGCTCGTGGTACTTCGCGATACCGATTGCGGTCGAGTGCCTCGCTCGGTTCGCCTTGCCGATTTGGTGTCGCTCAGAGTGCGGAACTATGCCGTTGCACACGAAGTGCGCGCGGAGCCGAGGTCGAGTGTTTTGGTATGGAGAACCGATCGCCGCGCCCCGGTGATGCGCGGCCGTTCTGGCAACGAATCGTACTCCTACTTAGGGCGCAGCCCGGTACTCGTACTCCTACTCGAATTCACACTGCGGTGACTGAACCCATCTTCGACCACGACCGCCTCGACGTTTATCGCCTCGCCATAGAGTACGTCTCCGCGTCTTTCGCTGACGCCAAGTCGCTCGACGGCGTTCACCGTCATGCGCGCGATCAGTGGCTTCGCGCGGCCCAATCGATTCCGCTCAATATCGCCGAGGGTAACGGCAAACGCAGCCTCAAGGATCGCAACCGCTTTCTTGACATCGCTCGTGGGTCAACGCTCGAATGTGCCGCGATTCAAGACGTGCTTGCGGCAATCGATGGTTTGGATGATGGTCGTCATCGCGAACTCAAGACGATGCTCAAACGGATCGTCTCGATGCTGACTCGGTTGATCGCCCGGGCTGACACGGTGTCCGAATCTGGAAGCGAGTACGAGTACCGCGGGGCTGAGTACGAGTACGAGTACGATGGCGCGGAGGAGCCAGAACCATGCCGTGCACCGGAGCCGGGCCTGCGGCCGTCTTCAAATGGACAATCAACCTTCCCGGCCCGGTGACGGCCGCCGTTGAACTTAATCGAATTGCGTTTGACTTTTCGGTGCTTGGTTTGATGCGGATGAGCTGAGTTTCTTACTGCGGTCCTTGCAGGCTTGCTCGTTGGCTTCCTTGCCAACCCCCAATGCCGTCCCGCCGGTATCTTCCCCTGGCAACTCGATGGGTGCCCGTTCTCCTCTCCTCAGTCAGGCAATGCTCGAGGGTCTTTCAAAGGTTGGGGATCGGCTGCGCCGGCGATCTTTTTTTCATTCTTTTTAAACGCTCACGCGTCAGGCAAGCCGTCAAGCGACGTTCCCTCTCAGGGCCGGTTGTAGCGATCGTTTTGATAAAAAGGTCTTGCGCTTTTGCGTTTTGTAAGCACGCTGGAAAGTCAATCGTTCACTCCTGGTTGAGTGAATCGCGTCAGCTCCTCGTCAAGAATCAACGCCATGACCCCCTACAAAAACCGTAAGTGCGAACTCACTCGTCGCCTCGCCGAAGACATGATGATTCGCAATCTCGCCGACTCGACCATCGATGCCTACACCTACCACGTGCGAAGGTTTGCCGACTTTATCGAAAAACCGCTTGATAGAGCGACCGTCGAAGACGTTAGGACCTTCCAACTTTATCTGATCCAAACCAAGAAAGTGGCCTACAGCACGTTCAATCAAGCCGTCTGTGCTTTACGGTTCCTGTACACCCACACGATCCGTGTCCCCTGGCCGGTCACCATGGTTCCCTTCGGCAAGCGTCCCAAAACGCTACCAGTGGTGCTCAGCCGACAAGAAGTCGACGAGCTGCTGCGATGCACCAAGAACCTCAAGCACCGAACGTTTCTCTCGGTCCTGTATGCCTGTGGGATGCGACTCTCCGAAGCGGCCCACTTGAAGATCCCCGATATCGACTCGCAACGGATGCAGATCCGAATCACCCACGGCAAGGGGGCCAAAGAGCGACTGGTACCCCTCTCGCCGAGACTGCTGCAGGAACTTCGGACGTATTGGGAGCAGTACCGGCCGACCGACTTCCTGTTTCCCGGCAAGCGACCGGACAAGCCTTACGCCGACACGTCGATCCAGAAGGCGATCAAGCAGTCGGCCAAGTTGGCCGGCATCAAGAAGAATGTCCATCCGCACATTCTGAGACATTCTTATGCGACGGGTCTACTCGAAGCGGGAGTCGACTTGCTGACGATCAGCAAACTTCTTGGTCACGCCAGCTTCACCACCACGATGATCTACCTGCACTGTCGCCGCGAACACTTGATCAATGTGCCCAGTCCGTTGGATTGGCTCCCGGTGCGGCAGTTACCGACGTACAGGCCGCCCGAGGAGAACAACTCGAAAGAGAACGATCCGAACACACCGAAAAAACCGCCGAAAAGTTAACCGTCGCCCAGATCCTTCGCATCGCGGCGGCGTCTTACGTCAAGCAGTCGTCGCCTTGCGAGTTGGTGCGGAGCACGCTGGCGAAACTGTCGCTGTGCCGGACCGCGGCACTGGGCGGCAAGACGTATCAGTGTGACGACTGCGGCGAGGTCACGACGGTTCATCATTCCTGTGGCGACCGGCACTGTCCGATCTGCAGCGGAAGGAAACGTTACGACTTCGCGAGCCAGTGCCGAGACATTGATCCTTGATGATGTGACGTACTACCAAGTCGTCTTCACGCTGCCGAGTGAGCTTTCGGAGATGGCCTTGGCCAATCGGTCGGAGCTGGCGGAGTTGTTGTTCACGTCGGCCTGGAAAGCTCTGCAAAAAGCGATTCGCTCTCAGCAGGACTACGATCCGGCGGCGATGATGGTGCTGCACACTTGGAACCAGCGAATGGATTCGCACTGGCACGTGCACGCGTTGGTGCCCGGAGCCGGTCCCAGTCTTTCGCACGACGGCTGGGAACAAGCCGAAGCACCCGCGGATGTCGCCAACAGTGACGGGCACTACTTGGTCGACGCGATCAGCTTGCGGAAGAGTTTTTCAGCTGACGAAGGTTCGCCATTTCGGCGGTTGGAGTTGTCGCCGGCGGACCGCCTACATGGACCGTTGCCAAGAGATTTTGGAGTCGATCGCCTTCGATCTGGCGGCTTGGGAGCTGGACGATGCGGACGAGCCGATCGACAACTCGTGGCTTGGTGATTCCATCGCCGACGAAGGCCAGGATGCGATTCGCTGCCCGTCGTGCGATAGTGATCGACTGCGACTGATCAGCGAAATCCCCAAGCCGAGTTGGCTTCATGTGTTGGATCACTTGGACGATCGCTGTCCCCGGTGGCACGCCGAGGCGGAGAAGGCCTCGCTGATCGAGTACCTGGAGCGTGAGTATGGTGTCGATTATGACACCTGGCTGCTGGAAACGCGGATAGAAAGTGCAAGAGGTTCGGTGAAGTGCGCCGCGGCGACTCAACCTTCGCTTCCCGGCTTGTCCCCAGACGGCGACATGCTGGTAGAATCGTACTGACCGGATCGCCCCGATCTGGAAACTCGCCCGCCAGCGAGCGACAAAAGTTCAACGCACGATCGATGCCGGCACGCGACGTGCCCCCATAGATCGCATTTCGTTTCGTTCTGCGACAAGTGAGGTTCTCATGCGATTCGTCCTGGTTGCCTTGCTTCTCGCTGGGTTTGGCAAGGTCGGCACCGCGGACGAGCCGCCTGACCCTTACGATCGTCTGTACGATATCATCATGGTTCGAACGGTCTCCGATGAACGTGTCGTAACAGAAGACCCTGATTCGCCACTTCTTTGGAAGAACTCCCGCTACTTATTGTCCGAAGACACTCTCCCACGGCTATTGAAATCGCTAGATGATCTTAATTCGCTAACGGGTGATCGCATCGAAGCTTATCCGCCGCTTAATCGCGCGATTCTTCAACACCATCTTTGGACAGTCTTCGACTGGACCACCTTACTCGATCTATCAAGGGGCGACACGAACTTGCCGCCATCCCAACTGCATAAGATGCAGAAGTCGCTTGCCCTTGCCATTAGAAAGCTGGCCCTTTCCGAGACCGCGATTGCGAAACTGCCGAATCCACTGACGGCTACTGCTGATTCTGAAAAATTCCCAAAGAGTTACGACGCCAGCGATTCCCCAAAGCCATTTCTTCCGAGCGATCTGTTCGACGAGAAAGGCCCTTGGGTCTGTCTCTCCAAGGATGGTCACGCCGTTCCGGCAATCGTTCATACGGAAGCGGTGGCTGTGCGCTCGGCCTTTTTGATCTTCATGAGGTTGCCGGACGGCCGGGAAGCGACTCTGAAATATCTCGAAACACTAGCAGCTTTTCGTTCTCCCTGGGTATCAGGCGGGCAGCCACCTCATGTTGGTATTCCTCAGCACCCTTCGTTAATTACGATGGACGTTCACGACAATCCACTGACGCCTCAGTTCCCTGTTGGAACTCAAGTCGCCTTGTTGCAGCAAGCGTTGCTCATCGCCGATTCGGGGCAGTTGATTCTCAGTCCGTTGGTGCAGCGCGTTCAATTGCGAGCTTATTTGAACGTCAATGTTGACAGAAGACGGAACAACCGGGTTCTTGGGCCGAGCCAGGCCATCTCCGAGTTTGTGTTGCAGCCAAGGGAAATGATGCAAGGAAACGTGCCCATGAGACCAATTGCGGCAAACGAGATTCACTACACAACGATTTTTGCCTCAAGTGACTTAATCGAGCGTCCAGAAACAACCACCGAAGCCCCAACCGTCCCGCGACTCCAAACATGTATCACTTGTCACAGTGGATCGGGAATTCACTCGATCAATAGTCGTTTCGAGTTGTTTCAGGATAGAAGCCTGGTGCCGCCCCGCTTTGCAGTAACGACATCCGACGAGATCGGTAGCGCTACCGCGCGGATGAAAGGCAATGAATATGCGTGGGGATTGTTGCAAGGTCTGTGGCGAGATTAGCCCCAAAGCGAAGTCGCAGAACCATTAAGGCTTTGACATCGCGAGGTACGAGCCGATGTTCAAGGCCTCTGTTCAAGAAGTCCGGCTGACTTGTGAACGCCCTCATGGGTAACGCTTCTTTGTCACGCCTGCGACAGCGACGGTGTTGTTTCCGTGTCCACCCTTGGGCTGAGCGTTGTTGGATCGTTTGGAAGGAGTTGGAGGCGCGTCATGCCTCCGATGACGTCGTGGTGGGAGGTAAATTGCGACCGATGAGACGTGGCAGCGCAAACCTTCATCGCTCGCCTCCCCGCTGACGTTTCGACTCTACCGATTGGATCATCTGTCGTGACACTCATCCGCTATCCAGGTATGCCAGTGCGTGCTCGCTGAGCGTTCCGGTCGGCTCGAACGTAATGTCGACCACTCGCATCTCACCGCCGCACTGGGCACAGCGTACTTGCATCGGCTTGTGCTGCGGTGCGTGGCCGCTGGCCAGCCAAAACGTCCAGCCCAGGAATAGCCAGACCAGCCACTTCACTTCGTCGAGGCGGACTTTGGAGTTCGAACGCATCCAGCCGTAGTGGCGGATCTTTTCGAACCTTGGTGGCAGCGTGTGCTGCACGAATCCACGGATGACCTCGGTTCCAGGTACGTTGCGTTCCCGATAAACCTTGGTCCCCGAAGGCTTGTAACGAAACGTCACCGAAGTCTGGTCGCAGGCGACGATCCGACTATCGCTGATCGCGACAGGTGGACGTACGGCGCCAGATACTTCAGCACCGCCCGGCCATCACCGACCGGCTCGATGTCGACGACAAAGGTCTTTGCCCAAGCTTCCGCTGGAACCTGATCGTACAGCCCGCAGCTGCGCAGCTGATCGGCCAGCTTTGCCAAGTAGGCCGGTGCGTGCTGCCGAAGGCAGCGATTGCTTCCCGGCTTGTCCCCGCACGGCGATATGCTGGTAGAATCGTACTGAGTGTTTCAACTCATCGGTCGCTTGCCACCCACAGCAAGCGACAAAGTTCAACGCACGATCTATGCTGGCACCCGACGTGCCCCCATAGATCGCATTCCGTTCGTCGCTTGATCTTGACGTATTCGCCAGGATTTGAGATTCCACTCAGTGTTTCATTCTTCAACCGAGGAGAACTCTCATGCCAAAACGCCGGATCAAAACGATACTGATCGCTCTTGCCGCCCTTCCCGTGCTTGCGATCATTGCCTTAGTCGTAACGGCAATGTTCGCTGGCGGTTCTGCTGGCGGCACCCTTGCCTCCGGTCGAAGCGTAATGACATATTCGGACTCGATATCGCTTACGTCAAGTTTTACTTCAGACACCGCCACTATCGAAACAGCGGGAACGCAAATTGTTGTAAAACCGACTTCCCTGATGGTTAACGGAACCACTGTCGCTGAAATCGACGAAGAGGTGACTGACGTGCAGGTGCTCGTAAAATATGGCGTCATCACTTTTGTTGCCGATGGCAGTCCCGTTGCCACAACTTTGCGCTGATCGCCACCCAAATCCACTAACACCGACGAACCAGACGATGCACATGAGTCGCCGAGTTGAGTTTATTGAAGTGGTGAGTCATGTGCGGCGACCACGTGATCGTGGTCGTTCCACAACTGAATTGTTTGCGGTCGGGATTTGAAAACCAGTCGAGTAGAGGAGGAACGCCGTGAGGCGTCCCTCCCCCTCATCAAACCGGACGTGCGGATCTCCCGCATCCGGCTTACCGAAGGCGTTTCGTGCATCAGCACACACAGGCTCAGCGGTTGCCACGAATCATCTTTAAACCCAGGTGATGATAAAGATGTTCGTAGAGGCTGCGACCACCAGGCGGACGACAGCCACGTTGACTTCGACGACGCAGGTGAATACTGAGACGACGAAACGTCTGGTAGTTCACCGCTGCGAACACCCGCCGTGGATGACCGTAACCAAAGTATTGGCTCCAGCCCACGAGCAGGCGATTGACGTCAGCAACGATCACGGTCGCGATGGGGGTCGTCGCGATGGGGGTCAGTGCATTTTCAGCGAGGTAAGATGGGAGAGTCTGGGCGTGGTGGGTTGAGAAAGCCCACCGGTTTCGCAAATCTCTCCTCCCAAGCCAGCTTGCTGTCACGGCACGAACTTCTCTCCGTTCCTTGCTCGCTTCATCTTTCCTAGGGCCGTCATTGTACCTGCCCTACCTGTTCGAGAATGCACTGACCCCGTTCGACCGACCGTTCGAGAATGCACTGACCCCGTTCGCGACCCGAAATGGTGACTCCTGGAGGTTATCGACCCTTCCATCCCGCAATTAGTTCCAAAGTTGCGAGATCTATCGTAAACGCTTCAGACTACTTTTCTGTGAACCAGCTTGAAGACTTCGAAGGCCAAGAACGGATCTGTCAGCGCAGTAACCACGCGCTTGCTGGGAAGCCGACGCCTTCGGCAGCGAAGCCGACGATCTCGCCCATATTGTTCGTACCCTTGGCCTCGGAGTACGCCCATTCTCCAGGAAAGTAGCTCTCGGCCAATTTCTCGATGCGATTTCTCGAATCCCATCTGCACGCCTTGTGATTGCTGCTGCCGATGTCGGCTGCGAACGAACCCACCACTGATGAATCATTTAGATCCAGCCCGATCGCGTAACGGTTACGGCGGGAAGCGTTTGGCAGGAGGGAGATCGTCCCGGAGCGCAATACGAAGCCGATGTAATCCAATGTTCCCGAAGAAGGATCAGATGAAGCCTCTCGAATCGCTCCGGCGATATCACCTGCATCCGTGATAGCGACTGCCTCGCCAATCTCTCCTGGCACCAAGTTGACGGTTCCAGAAAGAGCGAACGAACCATCGTTGGCAAGTACAAGGCCCCAAGCGGTCGCCTGATAATCGCCATCCCGCCCGACAACACGCACCGAGTTGGTTGCAACCGCAGCGACATCATTGGTCGCACTTCCTGCACCGGAGAGAAGCACGGGACCGTATATTACTCCTGCTTGCATCCGCCATGCCGCGGCGTATTCCACATCCCATTGGTCGACCACCGTGCCCACGATCACGCCAGCGTCGCAAATCGCCACCGCCCATCCGAGCACGGCATTATCGGGAAGTGGTAGGTAGGTCGGATTTGCGCGTACTGTCGGCCCAGTACACAGGGGCCTGCACAGTCTCAGACCAACCGACTATCTCGCCGGCATTGCTGGCACCGTATGCACCCCCATCGTCTCCACTTAGGGGCACAAATGTGGGTTGCGCCGTGTTTGCATCCCAAACGCCGGGTAATCCGTCGCATTCACCGACGACCAATCCGGTTTCAGTAATGCGGTAGGCGTAGCTATAGATGCTGCCCGCTGGGTGGAGGTTGACCACGGCGAGTGAGCTTCCACCTACACTTCCTCCTCCCCCGTTTCCTCCACCGCGACCTTGAGCAACGGCGACGGAGAACGGCAGGACCATGCCTAAAACGATTGCTGTAACTGTCTGCAATGTTCGTCTTTGGTGAAACTTCATTTTATTATCTCCGGATTGCAAAAACTTGTAATGGATGGTCAAGAGCACAACCAAACGGATGGAGTCTCACCGTGAGAACATGGCGGTCACGATCAGCATGCCGAAAGCAGCGCCAGAACGTGAAGTGTCCGCATAATAGGTGCCGGTATAGCTGCCACTACAAGGATAGCCAGTGCTGGAGTGGGCATAGAGAACCTCCTGGTACAGGATCATCGGGCTGTTCGGTCCTGTGAACGTAGTCGCGCCTACAGGGGAGCTTCCGACCAGATGACCGTGAACGGGATCGTTTCTGCACCGTTGGACGTGACGTGCAGGAGTTTCTGGGTTTCCCAGTCATTCGAATCGTAAAGGCCTAAACAGAAATGAAAGTGTGTCGAGGGAACGCCCCCGTCGTTCGGGCAGATGACCAATCCGAGCGAGTGTTCGCTTTCGAATTGAAGGACGGGCGGCTCCAGTGAATTGAACAGCACTGCGAAGGTACGGATGACACCTGCTGGTTCATCAGCACGTGCCGGGCTCAACGAGGCGATGAACAACGTGCAATACACCAAAATCGCCGGTGTTGTTCGGATTAGATTCAGCGGGGAGCGAATGCACATGAGACTTTTCCTTTTTCCGGTTGTTGTCCGCGCTGTACAATGCAAAACGCCGCTCGCCCGGGGCGCGGACTGTGTCCCCGGTAGGTGGCTCTTGCGGCCGGTGAGAGTGGTTTCGCGACTGTTACTCACCGGCCGTGTTCTTTTGTCACTCAATCGATCTAACTATTATTCTGCTGTCGAATCGATGGTCTCGCTGGCCAGTACATTGGTGCTCTCATCGCGATTCTCAATTGCGGACTGGTCCACAGGGTCTGACTCGCCGATGATCAGGGCCTCCGCTTCGCGGCGAAAATCCCAGAGCGCCTGTTTGAAACGATCGGTGGGACGCTCTGTTCCCCAGCGTCGGGTTTGTCGTGCGGCCTGTTCGTACAGGCGCTTGGATTCCGCACGATGCATCGCTTTCTCAGAATCGGGCAGATCAGATTCAATTGCCAGCTTCCAATGTGCGAGAGCCATGACGAACCACTGGCCGTGATCCCCCTTGGCGCCCTTTTGCAGCTTGCACGACGTTTGCAAAGAATCGAGGCTATCCGCCCAGTTGCCCGCCCGATACTGAGCCCAGCCTAGAGACTGCCAGGCATGCACATTCTGCGGAGTGAGCTTTACAGCTTGTTGTCCGAGGCGGATGGCTTCTGCGGTATTGCGCTCTTCGAGTTTTGGGGTTGTGGCAAGTTCCCAAGCACGGTTCAGAGACAGGATGGCGAGATTGTTCTTGACGAGTTTCGTGGCTGGAAATACTTCGCCTTGTGTTTTCTTCAGGTTTTCCAGTGCTTGGAGATAACGCTGTTCAGCTTCGTCATAGCGACGCTGTTTGTAATACGAATTTGCCAGATTGATCATGCTCGCAAGCGTGTCGGGGTGTTCCTCGCCCAGCGTTCGTGGGCGGATCTCCAGAGTCTGCTGATGCAGTGTCTCACCTTCGTCGTAACGTCCTTGTTTATTGTACAGAGCCGCCAGATTGTTCATGCTCGCAAGCGTATCGGGATGTTCCTCGCCCAGCGTTCTTCGCTGAATCTCCAGCACCTGTAGATGGAGCGCTTCAGCCTCGGCATCCCGGTCCTGATCCCCCAGCACAACCGCCAGATTGTTCATGCTGTTAAGCGTGTCGGGGTGTTCCTCACCCAGCGTGCGCCGGCGGATATCCAGAACCTGCCGAGACAACTTCTCGGCGTCTTCGAGGCGGCTCAAGCGGCAATAGCAATCGATGAGTTTACTCATGCTTTTGAGCGTGTCGGGGTGCTCGTCGCCCAGAACTCGCCGCTGGACCTCCAGCGTTTGTCGATTCAGCGTCTCGGCTTCGGAGTAACGATTCTGCTTGTAGAATACAGACGCCAAACTGCTCATACTGGCAATCGTTTCCAGGTGTTCCTCCCCTATTGTTCGTCGTCGGATCTCTACCACCTCCTGAAGTATCGCGGCGGCCTCAGGGTTTCGTTCCTGCTTAGCATGGATGTACGCCAGATCATGCATGCTGGCGAGCGTTGCTGGGTGTTCCTTCCCTAACACTCGTCGTTGACGCTCGATCACGGATTGGAGCAACGGCTCGGCGTCTGAGAAACGGTCTTGAAACATATTGTCACGAGCCAGGCGGTACAGACTGAGAAGTGTATCCGAGTGGTCCTCCCCTAACTGTCGCCGCTGGATCACTAACGTCTCCTTGTTCAGTGCTTCCGCATCAGCGTATCGACGCTGACGCTCATAGAGCAGCGCCAGATTGGTCATGCTAGTCAACGACGCCGGGTGCTCTTCACCCAGAACGCGACGCCGAATATCCAGCGTTTGTTGGTACAAGGTTTCAGCTTCTGAGAACCGATGTTGATCCAGGTAGACATTCGCGAGCGAATTCATGCAATTGAGGGTATGCGGATGTGCATCTCCCAGTATTAGTCGCTCGATCTCAAGCACCTGACACAGCAACTTCTCGGCATCCGCGTTCCTGTCTTGAAGAGAATACACAGCAGCGAGATTAGCCAGAGTCTCGAGTGTTGATGGGTGTTCTTCTCCCAATGTGTGTCGCGTAATCTCGTGCACCTGACGCAATAATTCTTCGGCGTCACCATAACGGGCCTGATCGCAATATACGCCTGCCAGACCGGCCATGGCTCGAAGCGTGTCGGCGTGCTCGTCTCCCAGCGTCCGCCGTTCGTTCTCGATCACCTGACGATACAGGGTTTCGGCGTCTCCGTACCGGGATTGCTTACGATAGACACGCACAGGCCAGCCGTGCTTCGAAGTGTGTCGGCATGCTCGTCTCCCAGCTTCCGCCGGCTGATCTTCAGTGCTTTCTCGTATAGATTCTCCGCTTCGGCATAATGGCCCTGATCGACGTAGACAATCGCGAGACTTAGCATGCTTTCGATCGTGTCGGCGTGTTCCTCTCCCAACTGCTGACGATTGAGTTCCAGGGCCCGCTGAAACTGCTTTTGAGCCTCATCATATGCCCCAATTGCCCAATAGGTGGAACCGAGCGTGTCACGAACTGCGGCTTCCACGAAGGGCTGATCGAGAAAACGGTCTTTGATGTTCGTGGCGGCTCTGTCCAACAGCGTTCGTAACTTGATGTTTGGGTCGGGAGAGAGCCCCCTTTCTGCCTGTCGCCATGCACTACCCATGCCCAACAGGTCGTCATTGATGAATTCGTTCAAGGCGGATGCAATCTTCAGCCGTTTCTCAGCTGACTGCTCTGCCTCAATCGCTCGTTCCTTTTCTTGAAGTGCATTCGCCTCAGCCATCACCGCCCGGTCACGCTCCTCGCCAGCCAGTTGCATCTGCCAGGAGGTCCCGATGATGCCAGCGATCAGAGAGCCGGCAACAACGGCCGTCGTCCCGAGCACTGCCTTGTTTCGCCGTGCAAATTTGCGAAGCCGATACGCCCGCGACGGCGGACACGCCGCCACCGCTTCGTCATTGAGATAATGCTGCACATCCTCGGCAAACTTGCTGGCTGTCTCGTACCGCCGTGCCGCGATCCTTCTCCATCGCCTTGAGGACGATCCAGTCGAGTTCGCCACGGATCATGGTGCTGAGTTTGGCGGGCTCGATCCGGCGATTGGCGGCGATCGATGGCAGCGACTGACTACTGCTGACTTTGGTGCTGGGCTTGGATGGCTCCTCTTCGCGGATGATCCGCAGCATTTCGTCGAAGGCGGCTGACCGGAGTCGCGCACGATCAAACGGCGTCTCGCCGGTGAGCAACTCGTACAACACGACGCCCAGCGAATAGATGTCGCTGCGAGTATCCATGTCCAGTTGGTTCCGCTGAGCCTGCTCGGGAGCTCATGTACTCCAGCGTGCCCACGACTTGGCCAACCTGCGTGAACATCGTCTTTTCGGTCAGCGTCTGGCTGGTCGCCTTGGCGACGCCGAAGTCGATGATCTTGGGGACCGGCCTGGCCATCGTACAAAGCGACGAGGATGTTCGATGGGCTTCAGATCGCGGTGAATGATGCCTTTTTGATGAGCGTGCTGGACCGCCTGGCAGATGGGAACGAACAGCTCCAATCGTTCCTTCGGCGTCAGATGCTGCTCGTCGCAGTAGTTGGTCACTGGCATGCCCTTGACCAACTCCATGACGAAGTACGGGCGACCGCTCTCTGTTTGCACCCGCATCGAGCACCTTGGCGATATTGGGATGGTCCATCATCGCCAGCGCCTGGCGTTCGGCTTCGAAACGCGCGATCACCTGGCGGGTGTCCATGCCCGGCTTGATGATCTTCAGGGCCACCCGTCGCTTGACCGGCTCCTTCTGCTCGGCCATGTAGACGACGCCCATCCCGCCTTCGCCGATTTGCTGCAGCAGTTTGTAGGGGCCGATCTGGGTGCCGGGTTTTTCGGTGATGGGCTGGTCGAGGGTGGGGGCGGCAGGCACTGCGGGCGAATCTAGAAAGCTTCCCGCCTCCGGATAGGCTCCAAGCAGCTTCTCCACTCGAGCCCTTAACTCTGCATCGTTCCCGCAGACTTCATCCAGATACTCGGCGCGATCTGCTTCGCTCTCTATTTTCAGAGCTCTGAAGAGAATCTCGTCGATAGGTGTGTCGGCTTGAGCCATTCCAGCCCCTTTCAGGCGTTGGTTCCCTATAAGTCAGTGCGAGAATGGGAGGCCCATTTGCTTCATCCGCAAATAGATTTTTTTCAGTGGCCAGCATCCTTGAGCGCAGAGAACAGTGCCGCCTTCGCGTAAACCCAGTAGCGATCAGCAGTTGAGCGCGATATCCCCAGGCATTCTGCCGCCTCCTGCTGCGTCATTCCGCCAAAATACCGGAGCTTCACCAACTGGGCTGCCGACGGGTGCTCGTCTCCCAAATCATCCAGAGCACCATGAACGGCGAGTATCTCCCCAGCTTTTGACGCGTCCAAAAAGTCCTGGACATCTTCCAGTTCGAGGCGTATCCGATCACCGCCCCGCTGAGGCCCCTGTCTTCGTCTTGCATATTCCACAAGAATCCGCCGCATCGCCTCGGCAGCGGCTCCAAAGAAGTGGCCCCGGCTGTTCCAGTGCTGAGCCTTTTCCACATCCACTAGGCGGATGTAGGCGTCATGCACCAGCGCCGTCGCCTGCAGAGTCTGTCCCGGTTTCTCCTGGGCCAATCGGGCTGCCGCCAATTTCCTCAGCTCGTCATACACAAGTGGCAGCAACTGCTCGGCAGCACGGGGATCGCCATCTTCAATCTGTGAGAGTATCTGCGTGACGTCGGTCATGGTCGGGATTCTTCAGAGGGCTGCCCAAGCCCATGATTATATCCTTCACATCGATGCGATTGCCGGCGAATAACGTCGCATGGCCTGCCCCAGCAACTTATGAAAGGTCACGGGATCGCCAGCTGCAAACTCAACGAGGTGCCTTAGACCGCTGCGAGTTTCGCCATTGGCTTCGTGAACGAGGACCGGGTGGTCCTGGGTGATTACTCACCCAGGGCTCCCACAGACCCGTACGTGCCCGCATTAGAGCATACGGTTCCTCAAAATCACGGCTTCGCTTGTCGATGCCGGACAGGAAGTGAGCCGGTTTGGCGGGGGTGGCGGACGCGATCGGCGGCCAAGATGCGTTTTTGGATTGTCATCTTCTTCATCGCTCCGTGGTTCGAGTCGCGAAAAAGGTAGTGTCTCCTTGCGGCCTTCCCTATAGTCGCCGACTGGACTGGCAACCGTATTGATCGACGCATTGCCGGCCGCTGATCGTGGCAGTCCTCGTGGCTGATTTACCTTGAGAGGATCCCTGCGCTGCGCGAGTTGCTCGCCGTAACGATTACGCAGCAACCACTTACGTTCGCGATCGGTGACTCGGCGCACCGCCTGGCGACAACCACCAGTGCAATAACGCGTGGGCGCCCGCGAGCGTGTTGGGAGCGGTTCATAGCACCCAGGACGGTCACAAAAATCCGTGGGAATTTTCCTGCTGCGTGACCACGCGCCGCCGTCGTCATCCGATTTCGAGACAGCATTTTGGCTGCTGGCCGTCGTGGACCGCGCCTGACGGCGGCGGGCTTCTGCTTCAGCGTGTCGTTTTCGGTTGCCGGGAGACGTCCGATGAACACGTTGCCGTTTGGCAGCTTGCCAGCGACGCAGCTGACGCAGGCATTCCCCATCCTGGCAATAGCGTTGATTCCAACGAGCCGGTTGGAAAACAGAGCTACACCCTTTTCGCAGACAAGTCCGTGGACGTAATCGCCCACCAACCGGCTTGACTACTGGAGTATGCTGGGACTGTCCCATGGGAGGTTTGTCCCGTGCGGACTCGTCCGGGGAGGTTTTGCAAGAACCTCCCTGGACACTTCTAACAACGAATTACGCGATCAGCATAAGTGCTCCCGGCTTCAAAAGCGAAGTAAACGTACGTCTGGGCACTTCCAGCCCCTCTGTTGAAGAAGACAGAGAAGGAGACCAATGAGAGAGTCTCTGAGGTGGAAGGAAACGCTCAAAGGGAAGAAAACGACGGAAGTAGACTCAGAAACGTGCGCGCCGGGAAACCGGCGAAAGTGCGCGCGTTTCCACCGGCGGTACCATGGCGATTCAGTCGGTGACGATTCTCTCGAATTCCTCGGTCGTCATGCCGGCATGTGTGGCCGCGATGATCTCCAAGCGAGACTTCTTGCCTCCGGCCATGACCGCCGTCAGGTCGCTCTCAAGGACGCCTTTGAATGGCGGTGTGGTTTTCCACTGGGGATGGTCCGCTGCCATGGCTTTGACGCGATCGATCGCAAAGGCCAGTTGGATGTACATCGGTTGCTCGCTCCAGAGCGCGCCGTCGTTGTCGAACGTCGCAATGCGCTCTTCCAGCATGTGGCCATCGACCGGATATGCGAAACGCGGCCCGTCCGAAGGTGGACGGACCGCGTTAGAATCGCATCAGACGACTAATTTCCAGTGGGAAGCGGAATGCCGATGCCTTGTTTCTCGAGCGCGTCCCGGACGTACTGGAACCGCTCGTAGCCCGAGATCGTGATCGGGCCGGTGTACGTTTCACTCTGCAGTTTCCGCGGCGGGTATTGGACGTAGGTCTTCATCAGCTTTTTGATTTCTTCACTGATGGTGACCATCGTCCAGGTCCGTTCGGTGAAGTTGTTCATGAAGATATCATATCGCTCCTGGGGATCCTGCCACAGATCGAACACCTGCGGGACGGTGGCAACGTACTTGTCAGCCCCTTTCCAGCCCAGGTTTGAGTCGACCGCCAGACCACCGGTCGTCTGGCCATCGTCACCGCGGAGGTTGAACAGCGCTTTGTAGTTGCCAACCCGCGCCGCCCCCGGGCTCAACTCGTTTTCGGTGAAGTAGAACCAGGCGTTTCGTTCGCACTTGCCGGTTCCCGTCAACATTGCTGTCATGTCATAGCTGTCAAAAATAATCGGCTTGCCTTCGCGATCTTTCTCAGGCAGTTTGGCACTCGCCACCGAAGCGAACGTGGCCATCAGATCGAGACCGCCGACGATGTCATGATTGCGAACGCCCGCCTTGATCTTACCGGGCCACACAGCAATCGCCGGCACCCGGTTACCGCCTTCCCGGACGGTGCCCTTCGTGCCGCGAAATGGCGTGTATCCGGCATCGGGGTAGACGTCTTGCCATGCCCCGTTGTCCGTGGTGTAAAACACCAGCGTGTTCTTGTCCAATTCCAATTCGCGGAGCTTGTTCATCACGTTGCCGATGCGGGCATCGAGTTCGACCACCGAGTCGGCGTACTTCGATTTGGACAGCGACTTGTGCTCGAACTCAGGCGCCGGCAGATTCGGCTGATGAACCTTCATGAAGTTGATGTTGATGAAGAACGGCTGACTGGGGTTTTTCGCGGCGTCCTCCAGGAACTTCAATCCCGACTGCTCAACGTATTTGTCCATGAAGGGAATGCCGACGACGCCCTCGTCCGGTGTGTCGACGTACTGCCCATTGACCTTCCAGTCTTGCTTGGCCGGCTCGCCTGCGTTCCCGGATAACGACCCCTTGGTCACCTTGTCAAACATCTCTCGCAGCTTGGGGTCCATGTCGGGGAACCAGGTTGGGTCGCCGTAGGTGTAGGCGTTGCAGTGGTAAAGAAAGCAATGTTCCATCATGTCGTAGCCCTGGGCGTTGGGCAGTGCGTAGTCGGCTTCGCCCAAATGCCACTTGCCGGTGAAATAAGTCTTGTAGCCAGCCGTCTTCAACACGGACGCCAGCGTCCACTCCGCCTTGGGCAATCCGCCGCCTTGGCCCTGAAAGGCGACTGTGGTCATGCCGCTACGGTTTGGAATGCGGCCGGTCTGCATGGCAGCGCGACCCGGCGTACAACTTGGCTGGGCGTAGAACGAGAAGAACGTCATTCCGTCCTGGGCCAGGCGGTCGATGTTGGGCGTCGGCATGCCGCGTCCCTCGCCGCCGCCGTACGGCCCCAGGTCTCCATAGCCCGTGTCGTCCGACACGATGAACAAAATGTTCGGCTTCTTCTGCTGGGCCTGCGCCGGGACGACGGCGCCCAGCGGCGCAACGACAGCCAGCAAAGACAACACGGCGCAACGTAAGCTGAACGCAGCACGACTCATGTTTCACTCCAACTTCGACGTGGATTGTGTTCTATTCTGGTGAGCAATTCTTCAGGGTGACTTCGCCCGATCCCTATCGATGACTCACCCCAGTTTCGACGCAGCGACTGGCGTGATTTCCCTGGCGAGCACGCCCTCATTGGGGTGCTCGTGATGGTCACCGATTGTCAAGGCGGGGAATTCACACTGCCCAGACAAGGGACCCAGACAAGGGACCCAGTTTCCGAGGTCGGGGATTGTAAGTCAAGATTCTCAGAGGTTATCTTTTGAATTTAATGGATTCCGAAAGCAAATGATTCAATAACCCTTGTTTATCGACCGACGCGACGATGTTCGAAATCCGCGAGCTGCGCCATCTGGTCAATATCGATGAGCTTCGACACTTTGGGCGAGCCGCGAACGCGGTTGGCTTGAGTCAGCCTGCGCTCACAAAATCGCTTCAGCGAATGGAAAGGGCGCTGGGAGCAAAGCTGTTTGATCGCTCGCGGGCCGGTGTCATTCCCACGGCAGTCGGCCGGGAGGTACTGGCGCGCGTCCGCCGGATGATCGACGAGGCGGCGGAGTTGCAACGGATCGTGGATTCGATGACCGATCCGGACGCTGGCTTGGTCGTCGTTGGCATCGGCCCGGCGATGTCAGAGACCAACGTTTCCGACGCGATCGTCTCCGCAGTCGAGAATCGTCCTCGATTACAGATTTCCGTCCGAGTTGATCACTGGCAGCAACTTTCGGAATGGCTGCTGGCCGGTGAGTTGGACTTCTACGTCGCTGACATCGGTGATGGCGCCATCGACACTCGATTTCACTACACGAGCTTGCCTCGGCAGACCTTCGTCTGGTATTGCCGCAAAGGACACCCATTGGCCAAGCGCGGAAAGAAGCCGGTGTCGCGTAAGGAACTGTTGCGTTATCCACTTGCGACGCCCAAGATGCCGCCTTGGGCAATCGAATGGATAGCGGCTGCGATTGCCGACGAAGACAGCGTCAGGCGTCCGCATCCCATTCCGGCCATCCAATGCGAGTCCTACGTGATGTTGAAACGTCTCGTATTATCAAGCGATTGCGTCAGTGCCGCGTTGCAGCAGACTCTTTCGGATGAATTGCGGAGCGGCTCACTCGTCGAACTGCAAGTGGATGCGCCGCAGTTGACGACCCATGCGGGTATCATTCGCCTCGCAGACCGAACCCCGTCGGCGCTTGCCGCTGAGTTGATCTCGCGTGTCCAGAACTTGGCAGCTTCGTGAACCCGACTCAATCTTTCATCGAACGATGCAATTGTTCGGCTTCGGCTGCCGCGAAGAGGACCGCAAAGATTCCGTGGTCGTTATCGATCGGAAAATGATCAACAAGGTAACCGCTTTCTGATTGAAGAGGTCCGGGACCCGGACTGACGCTGATGACTTGAGCATTTTCGTTAACATAGTTTGGCAGGAGAGCGAACGATCGTTTGGCCGACGCCAGATACACTTCGTCCGTCAACCATCCGAGACGCCAACCTTGCGCGAAAGCGGTCGCAATCATTGCCGTTCCGCTGATATCAATCGGACTCTCATCGGCGTTGCGATGTAGCAGCGCGTGCCAACTGCCATCGTCTTGCTGCAGCGACAGAAGGCTTTGGCATAGTTCTCGATAAACGGAAAGAACTTGCCGTGTTTCCTTAGCGTCGGGTGGTAGTGATTGCAGCGTCGCGACCAAGCCACGGAGCAGCCATCCGTGTCCTCGGGACCACGCACCGGGCGACAAGGCGTCGGGCGTGTCGTCAAGCCAGCCCTTTCCCTGGCTCCAGAGTCCCGTTTTAGGATTGCGAAGCTGGTTTCGATATTCAGCCCACTGATGTACGACATCGGCAATCAGTTCGTCACGTTGCACGGGATCTTCCGAGGCGGCGGCGGTACGAGCCATTCGAGCCGAATACTCTTGCATCGCATCGATCAGCATCGCGTAACCACCACCGCGCAACGCGCCCCGCGGATGAAGGACCACACCTTGAGCGTTGCGCCAGATGTCTCGTTTCATCGCCAGCGATTCAGCGACAAATCCCGTCAACCAGGCTCGGTCGCCCGTGGCGCGGTAAAGAACATGAGTGAAACAACCGAATGGCTGTTGCTTCCAAGGAATCTCAGCGTCGGGCGTGACACCGAGCGAGGTCGCCTTGTCGATCACTCGGCGACGCAATTCCTCGTCACCGGTCGATTGGGCGAATTCCAATGCAGCTTCGAGAGCAAGTTCATACCGATAGTTCAGCTTGGCATTCGGCTCACGCAAGATTCGGCCGGTAATCCGCTCGCCTGCTTGGTGCAGCTCGTGTTCCGGTCCTGAAGCCAACGGCTGTCGCGGCGGTTGGCCGGTTTTGGACGGCGTCGATTGAGCCGTTGTAACCGCGGGAGTACTCAGCATCAGCAGCAGGCCGAGCGATCGCGAAATGCTGGTCATTGAGTGACCGGCGAGTGATTGCAATGTCATGCCAGTTCCATGCGAGGTGACTCGAGAAGACAAGAACAACGGCCCTGTGAGCTCATCAGTTTAGTAGCCGTCACTCTCCGAGTGACGACGCCCGACGGGGACGTGTGGACGATCGAACGGTTTGGATCGTGTCGGTGATGTTCCGAAGAAGGGTCGTCTCTACGGTCCGCATCGCGAGCTAAGGGACGATCTTTCGGTCGGGCTGCATCGCTCGGAGAGCGATGGCTGCACGCGTATCTGCGAAGGGCTGAGGGCTAGAGCATTTTGGGAAAAGATGTAGGCCAGGACCTGGAGACCGTCCGGCTTAGGGGTTGGAAATGATTGCAAAAAAAAGGCCTGGCCAAGGTTCGCGGTTTCACGCTACGAGCATGAAATTGTGTGTCACCAACCCGGCAGGCCGACGGCAAGGATAGCCATGAACCGCGTTCATAAAAACCTCATTTCGCCAGCCCCCGCTCGCGTCGGGCTCACCCGAGCTTGAGAAACTCCGCGAGCAGGTCGGGCACCTCAATCATGTGCAGGCGGTCTCGCAGACGATCGAAAGTATCGATTTGAAGCCCCTTTACGCTACTTTTCGAGGCACCGGATCGAAGCCCTATCGCCCCGAATTGATGCTTGCCATCGCGCTGTTCGAGATTCTCAATCGGGTCTCCTCGCCGGCCAAGTGGTGCCGCGATGCCAAGACGCGAGACCAATGTAAATTTCTCGGACAAGGAATCACACCTGCTCGCTCGGTTTGGTACAGCTTCCGAGACCGGTGCGCAAAATTCATTGATCAAGTGCATCAGCAGATGATCCAAATGGCTTGCCAGCAGGAAGTGGTTGATCCCAGTGAATGCTGCCTCGACGGCACGTTCACTCGCGCCGCCGCCTCGCGGCACCAGCGATTTAATCTCAAACGCATCAGTCGACGTATTGGCAAATTAAAAAAGGCCATTCGCCTGCTCGATCATCGCGAACAAGATCAACGCAATCACGCGATTGCGGGCTGGGTCGCCTCGACGCGGCAGGGAAGACAAGAGCAGCTGGATCGATATCGAGCCGCCAAAGGCAGGCTGCTCGATCAAATCGCTCAAAACAGGGAAAAACCAAAGAAATACAGACGCGATGAAGACAACATCCTGATCAGTCCGACGGATATCGATGCGGTCTTCGGGAGAGACAAAGAGAAGGTTCTCTGCCCGCTCTATAACACGCAGTACATGGTTGCCTGCGGCAGTGGGGTGATCGTGAGATACGACGTCTTTGCAAAAACCAATGACAGCGGAACGTTGGTTCCGATGATTGAACTGACTCAACGAATCGTTTCCGGTCGGCTTCGCACCATCCATGCCGACAAGGGCTACTGTTCGCTTTTGGAGCTGCAGGACTGCCGGAAGCTTGGTGTCGAGTTGTACTCTCCGGTCCAGGACCATTCTCGCGGCAACGGCAGCACGTCGCTGGACGGTCAGCCGCTGTTTTCGCAGAAGGATTTTGTATTCTCCCGGGAAGATGGAAGTTGCCATTGCCCGGCCGGTCACCCCATGCCAAAGCGTGCTCGAGGAATCAAGACGCGGGCCGATGATCGCAGTGTGGTGGAGGTGCGTTACGAACAGTCTGTCGAGCGGTGCGTTGGTTGCCCACTTGCGTCGCGTTGCATCAAACCAGGGAGCGCTCGCCGGACCGTCACACGTCTGGAGGGTCAGGACTTGCTAGACACCCAGCAAACGAAGATGGAAACGGATGCCGGCAAACGCAGCGCGGGTCTTCGCGGCCAAACGGTGGAGCGAGCCTTTGGGGATGGCAAGCTTCACCGCAATCAGAACGAGCAAAATGGCCGGGGTCTGATCCGCGTCAAGGCGGAAGTTGGGCTACTTGTAGTCGCTCAAAACTCACTCCGGCTCTACAATCTCAGAAAACGTCAATCAACAGCGGTGCCCTAAGCCGGACGGTCTCCAGGTCCTGGCCTACGATAAATATAAAAATGCTCTAAAGTTCCGATAGGAGCTCCTCGAAGAACTTTTTGATCTGCCGGTCCGTCAGTCGATCATCGTCCAGATCGGCGAAGAACCAGTCGACGCCAGCCGAGCCTGTGAGTTTGTCCGCGTCTTCATCATCACCGACGGTGGCGAAATCGCCCTCCGTCTTGAGGAAGAATTGACCGTTGGCTCGCTGGTCAAACTCGCAGTGGTCGACACCCTTCAAGTTGGACACGCGGAGATCGTAGCAGCGATCCGAGTTCCACTCACGCGTGATCGCCGCCAACGCCTGATCGGCCTGAATCGGAGCAAACACCAACTCACCGCCAATGAGGATGTCGTCGCCACCGTTTCCGATCAACTGATCGCGTCCTGGTCCACCCACCAGCAGGTCGCGATCGCTGCCGCCAATCAGCAAATCGTCACCGTCGCCACCATCGAGCACGTTGGGGCCGTTGCCACCGTTGAGGTCGTCGTTTCCGGCACCGCCAAACAGCCAGGTAGCCAAGCGGACCGAACCACTGGCGTGAATTCGGTCATCCCCGTCTTGTCCGTAAACCAAGACGTGTCCGTCGGGCGAGAACAAGCCCAGGCTTTCACCATCGAGCAATACCTTGATCTCGCCTCGGCTGCCGTGTTTGACGATCTGAATGTTGTCGTTCTGCAATGTGCCCCCCACCGCCAAGGCCGTCAGCATCGGGTTTTCAGGATCGACTTGCAGAGCAATCACTCCGATGGTCAGATCCCGGCCGATGGTCGTCGAATTCCCGGCGGAGTCGACCACCTGCAGCTCAACGTGGTACGTTCCCTCGCTGGCGAAGACGTGCGTGACTTCCGGTCCATCCGCTTCGCCGCCGTCACCAAAGTTCCAGTGCACCGCGCTGCTGGAATCAGGAAACTGGGCGGAAAGCGTGAGTTGCTGTCCCCGAACCGCCACGCTGTCGGCAGTCAATGAGTGGGGGGCGACAATATGCAAGCCAAAGTCGCCGAGGTTGTCGTCGGCATCGGTGACGACCGTATCGGTTCCGTTTCCGGTCACCACCTGGTCGCTTCCGGATTGGCCATCCACATGATCGTTCCCGTCGCCGCCGTCGCCAAAGTCGTTGCCGGCACCGAGCCTCAGTGTGTCATTTCCCGCTTCACCATATGCCCGGTCATTGCCGGATCCCAGCTGCAGATCGTCATCGCCATCGCCGCCGTACGCCACCGTGTTGTTGGCAATCGTCGAGACGAGCGTGTCGTCGCCGCCCAGCAGATGCACTTCGACTTCCGTGCTGCCGTCGTCTTTGAACTCGAACGTTTCTCCGTTGATGACCGCGATCACGCTTCCTTGAAACAGTTGCACCGTGTCGGCCGTGTAGCCACCACCGACAATCAGCTTTTTGTCTTTCTTTCCGGTGGCCATGAAGCCGCTGGAAAACTCAGAGGTGTTGCCGGCCGGGTCGGTCGCCGTGGCGGTGATCAATTCTCCTGCGACGGTTGCCCCGGGGAGTTCCTCTCGAAACTGAACGAATCCTTGGCTGTTGGAATGCGCTGGATGGTCCCCAACCAACGTCGTCCTTCACCATAGCCCGTTGGATCGAGTTGATCATTGGCATAGAAGTCCAGCAAGAATGTGGCATTAGGAAGGCTACGCAGCGTGCCGTTGACCAGAGTTGTCGCCCCGGCACGAACGGCCTTCAGTTCCGGGAAATTCTGCAGCAGATTCGGGCCGGTGTCCGCATCCGAGGCGTCATTGAGCGTCACGCGGTCTGCGCCTAAATCGATTCCCAGCCCGCCATTGGAATGGATCGAATTACCCCGGATCGTGTTGCCGATCGAGGCGTCATTGGCCACCAGCACGCCCTGCTGCGGATTGAAGGCGATCACGTTGCCTTTGTCGTTCGTGTTGGAGTCGGTTCCTGCTTGTACCGATCAAGTTGTTGCTGGCTCCTCGCCAGATACGGACGCCGTAGCGTCCGTTGCCCAGCGGAGTCATGCCATCCAGGCCGACGCCGATCAGATTCTCCTGCAGGACGTTTCCGCTGCCGCGGCCATCTGGAACGTTCAAGCCGTCGATGTTCACTCCGTCGATTGGGTTGGCGGAAATGACATTGCCGCGCACTACGTTGTCGTGGCCGACAAGTATCACGCCAACGGTTGAGAAGCCTACTGGCGCCAGCAGTGCCGCATTGCCGGTGATGTTGGTGCCGATCAGGTTGTCTTCAATCAATACCTGACCGGCGGTGGTGTCGACGTTGATGTTGACGTTGTCATTCCCGGAAACAACGTTGCCACGAATGATGGGACCAACTCCCTGACCCACGCGTACGCCCATCAGCGAGTTTCCTAGGTCCCGCATACCGGATGCGTCGGTGCCGATGAGATTTGCTTCGATCAAGTTCGCAATATCGGTAGTCGGCGTGCTGCCGACCAGGAATACGCCGTTGGCGTCATTGCCTGAGATGACGTTACCGGAGACAGTGTTGCCTGTGGCGTCCTCCAGCAGAATACCGGACAGACCGTTGCCGCGATCCAAAGCGCCGGTCGCGTCCGTGCCGACAAAGTTGCCATTCAGGATGTTGCCGGACCCGTTTTGAATCGCGATGCCGTAACCGCGGTTACCGGAAACGACGTTGTTCTGAATCGTGTTGGCCGAGCCGCCATTGACCTGGATGCCGTTGGATGCGTTGCCGACCACGAGGTTCTGGGCCGCTATCTCCTGACCGCCGATGAGGGCACCTGTGGCGTCTTGCAGAAGAATTCCGGTACCGTTCGGCAGAGAATCGACGCCATCCGTGACGGTCCCCACCCGGTTGCCTTGAATACGCAGCGCTTGACCACCCGCCCTCAATGCATAGATCCCGGCACTGGAGTTTCCGGAAATGATGTTTCCCGCATTCTTGTCCGGACCGCCTACCAGAATCTCTCGGCCGTTGTCGATCCTGACACCGACGTTATTCGGGACCGCAACAAGCCCAGCTTCATCGGTGCCGATCCGGTTACCCTGGACACGGGCATTATCAACCACGTTCGATCCATACATCCAAACGCCGATGCCGTTCCCCGAGATAACATTCCCTTGCCCGGGACCGTGCCGCCGATCGTGCTGTTGTCGTCGTTGAGCAACACAACCCCGGCCACCATGGAATGTTGCTGCTGCTGACCGGACGGATTGATACCAACAAAATTGCCAACAACAAAATTTCCGCCAGTTTCTTCAAACAGGACTCCAAAACGGCCATTATTGATGATGACATTGCGTTCCTCAGGCGATGTCCCACCCACGCGATTGTGTGGGGAAACTTTGATGACAACGCCGTCAACTTTATTGCCCAAGCTCCCGGCTCCGCTCTTGTCAGCACCGATGAAATTTCCAGTGATGATGTTGTCGGCTGATACTTGACTGCCCTGTCCAGTTGCCGTGATCGACACACCGGCGGATCCGTTGGCCGAGATAACGTTGCGGTCAATGACGTTTCCGATACCGCCGACGGCGTCGCCGGTCGTCACTAGAATTGCAACACCGTCGAGGCCATTCCCCAGAGCGGATAAGCCATCAGCGGTCGTGCCGATGTGGTTGCCCTGGATGTTGTTGTTTGAGCCGCCGAAAATCGAGATGCCGTTCCCGCTGTTACCGGAAATGATGTTGCGGGCTCCTTCATTTGCACCGCCAATCTGGTTGCCGCGGCTGTCGTCGATGCGTACACCGGACTCTGCGTTCCCCAACGCGGACATCCCATCGGAAGTCGTGCCGACGTAGTTGCCCTGAATGGTGTTGTTCGGCGAGCGCAACAACCGAATGCCGTTGATTCCATTCCCGGAGATGAGGTTGCGTTCAACGGCCTGATCTCCCCCGATGATGGTTCCTGTCGAGTCCTGCAGGTGGATTCCGTTGCCCTGGTTTCCAACAGCCAGGTCGCTGTCGGAAATAGCACCAATCTCATTACCGGCGATCACTGTATTGACGGTGTTGATACGCAGAAAGATTCCATCATCGGCATTTGCGATGATGATATTCTTTTCGTCGACATCGCCGACACCATCGCCATCGCTGCCGATTCTGGTGCCGTCTCCGCCCCAGATGCGAATGCCGCCCAGGGCATTGCCCACTGCTGCGGTGCCGGTAAGATCCGCGCCGATCTTGTTGCCGGCGATGACATTGTCCGTCGGTTGACCAAGATTGAGTCCGCGAATCTCAATGCCCCAGCCGGAGTTGCCGGAGATCACGTTGCCTTCACTCGCGTCGAACAGTCCGTCGCCATCGGTGCCAATGATGTTGGAATCGGAAAACACGAGCACATCAATGCCGATCACACCATTGCCGATCGGGCTCGTGCCCGCAGCGTCGGTACCGATCAGGTTTCCCTGAATCCGGTTGTCGTTCGAATCTCCCTGCAGCTGAATCCCCGTCACGGCGTTACCGGAGAGAACGTTTCCGGATCCAGGCAGTCCGCCGCCGATCTGATTGTGATCAGCATTGACGATCAGGATCCCGGAATAGTTGCCCTGTGCCGTCATACCCACGGCATCAGTCCCGATGTAGTTGCCTGTCAGGGTGTTCTCATCTTCTGTGATCAACACTCCATCACCGGTGAACTGCTGAATCGTCAGCCCGTGGATGAAATTGCCCGATGATGCAAGTGCCAGACCATTCGCGGCTTCAGTGATGCCGCTGCCGTTCAGGACAATCATCGGTCCAAAGGGGTTCTTTCCGCGGCCGGAAAGCTTGAACTGCGACTCCCCATCGATCTCCGTATTGCCACGGGTCAAGGCCGGAAGCGCTGACTGTGGATCGAACAGATAGACATCCGGAAGTGAGTCACCACCAGGAAGGTCGGAATCGACATCCACAAAACCAGGATCGGTTGTTGGAAGTCGGAACCAAATCCGGGCGGAATCGGTGCCGCCAATTTGATTTGCTGCGACAATCGCCTCGCGCAACGAACCGATTCCGCTGTCGTTCGTATTGGTCACGACAAGCGTATTGGCAGGAATATCTTCGACATACAGCGACTGAGAGAACTCCGATGTGCTGCCGTTGGCATTGGTCGCTGTCGCGGTGATCCGCTCTGCGTTTGTGGCAGCATCAAGGATGAATTCATAGCTGCCATTGCCGGTTTCGTCCGTCGTCACGACTCCCGAACCGAGCCACCGATCGCCTTCGCCATGACCGCTCGGATCTGCTTCCGTGATGGCATAGAAATCGAGTGTGAATGAACTCAATGGGGAACTGTGCAGCACTCCTGCCACACGCGTGGTCGCGCCGTTTTGCGCCAGGCCGATCACCGGGATATTCTGCAAATCATTCGGACCGGAATCGAAGTCCCGGATATCATTGGCAGTCACTCCGTCGCCGCCCAGATCAATCCCGAGACCACCGTTGGAGTGAATCGAATTGCCGCGAATCGTATTGCCGGTCGCGGCATCGCCATTCACCGAGACGCCTTGCTGGGTGTTGAATGCGATCAGATTACCGGCACCGTCTTCGATGCCGCCCACAAGTACGCCGCTGGCATCCTGGATCAACACGCCGGTCTCGTTTGGCAGGGCATGGACGCCGCCGATGTCGGTCCCGATCAGGTTGCCTTGAATGAAGACCTGCTCGTCGGGGGCAGTTCCGATGACATGGATGCCCTGCTTGGAGTTACCGGAGATGACATTCCCTGCGCCCGGTTCTGTACCGCCAATGGTCGTCTCGTAGACGTAGCTGCCGCCGGTTGCCAGAACGTCAATGCCAATGCCGTTTCCAAGTGCAGCCTGTCCGTCGGCGGTCGTGCCGATCAGGTTCCCTTCAATGTGGGTGCGTTCAGTGGCGCCGGAACCGGAAACGCGTACCCCGTATCCGATATTACCGGAGATCAGATTTCCCGAACTCGGCACTGTTCCCCCGATCTGCGTATCCGTGGCGTAACCGATCAACTCGATACCGGAAAGACCATTCCCAACCGCCGCAGTACCAGAGGCGTCCGTTCCAATCCAGTTGCCTTGTATTGTCGTGAGACTTGAGGCCCCGATTCCGATACCGTACCGCTTGTTACCGGAGATGATGTTGCGAGCTTCCAACGTTGCACCACCAATCTGAGTTTCGCTGGCGCTGTTCAGCAGGACACCGTCAAAGTTGCTTAATTGGGTCACACCGTCGCGGCCAACGCCGATGTAGTTACCTTGAACCACGTTGGAGGAGCCACCGGTGATGGAAATTCCGTTGCTCGTGTTGCCGGAGATGACGTTGCGAGCTGCTTCAATGGCACCGCCAATCAGGTTGCCGCGGCTGTCGTCGATGCGTACACCGGACTCCGCATTCCCCAACGCGGACATCCCATTAGCGGAGGTGCCGATCAGATTCCCCTGGATGATGTTACCGGCGGCGCGAGTGTAAGTCACGTTGTCGATGTACAGCGTGATCGTATTGGGGTTTTTGGATTTGACCGTCTGGCCGCCGTTGTGCAAACCGAAGGCGTCGAAGCTGGCGCCGATGCTGCGATGGGCCGCCGTCAATTCCGCGGTGCTCGTGCCGAGCAACGCGCCGTCAGCGAAGACCTCCACAACCAGCTCGCCCTGGCCGCTAGCGCCCCCGTCGGGGTCGTAGTCGTAACGCCACGTGTACAACACGTTCGGGTCGAGGCCGACCGGCGTGGCGACTGGAGTGCCAAACACTCGCGTCCCGTCAGCCAACACGATCTCGGCGAACATGCGAATACCGTCAGTCCCTTGAGGGGAACTGGGCTCGCCAACTCGCAGGCTCAGAAGATTGCGATACTGGCTCGCCGCGGCGCTCTTTTGATTCAAGTATCCGATTTCGACCGAACCATCGAAATCATTCAGCGCGGTAATGAGCAACTCACCGTCCGCATGAATGTTATCGTCGAGCGTAAGGGTGCCTCCCAGGCGAGTATCCGCGTAGTAAGAGACGGGATCGGACGTCTCGCCCAAAACGCTGCTGGCACGGGCAAATGTCCCACCCGCTTCGACACTCGACAAATCAGACGTGTTCACAAAGTGAGTTTGCGAAAACCCGAAAACGTCGCGATTAGCCGTGTTGCCAAAGCCTTTCCAACCATGCAGAGCAGAAACGTGGGCCAGATCGAACGGCTCCGTCTTGCTGGAAGGTGCGTTGCCGGTGATCGTGATGCCCTCACCATTGTTGCCCGAGATGAGGTTGCCGGCACCCGCATCCGTTCCGCCAACGAGCACGCCGCCCGCATCATTGATCAAGATGCCCGATTGGCCATTGCCCAACGCGTCCACGCCTTCGACGTCGGTACCGATCTGGTTGCCTTGGATGACAATCCCTTCAGAGCCCGGTCCAGTTACTACGATGCCGTCGTTCTGGCTGCCGGATATCAGGTTACCGGCTCCCGGTTCGGTGCCGCCGATGAGCACATCGAAGACGTCGCGGGTCACGCCATTCGTGTCAACGTAGCCGTCCACAAGAATACCCGTGATGTTTGCGCGGGCCTGTTGGCCGTCCGCCGTGGTGCCAATGCGATTGCCTTGGATCCGTGTCCCTTGGGTGGGCTGATAGCGACTGGAAAGGAAGATGCCCTCGGAGGCTCCCACAATGACGTTGCCCGCGCCGGGGTCGGTGCCGCCGATCAGACTGTCGCGATCGGTAAAAACACGAATGCCGTTGCGTGCTCGAACCGGAACAATCTGTGTCCCGGTCCAGTCACTGCCGATGTAATTGCCCTGGACCGTTGTCCCTTCCGTGCTCGCAAGGAAGACGTTGTACCAGCTGTTTCCGGAGATCACATTTCGCTCGGATTCGGTGGTGCCGCCGATGAGATTGCCCGCCGGCGTGCCTGAACAATCACTCCGATTCCATTTCCCACAGCGGTCACGCCGTCGGCGGCCAGTCCGATAAAGTTGCCGACGACACGATTAGCAGTCGATAGCGGTCCTGAGATCGAAACGCCGGGGCTTTGATAATAGAACAGGTCGTTTCCAGAGATGACGTTTCGCGATCCGAGTTCTGGTCCGCCAATGAGATTGTCGCTGGAATCGACGATGCTCACTCCCGCGCCGTCATTGCGGAGGCCTGACATCCCGTCGGCCGTCGTGCCGATGTAGTTGCCCTGAACCTGGTTGCCACCGATGGCCGTCGGACCTGTGATATACAAAGTGGCGACCTGCTGAGGCGTCAATGCCTCACTGAACACAGTCACTTCGTCGATCGCGCCGGAAAAATGGTAATCTACCTCGATTGTGTCGATGTAGCTGCCGATGAACAGGTCGTTTGACGAAGCCAGGTCATATTTGATCGGGACAGTGGTCGGCGTACCGTTGCCGACTTCCATGCCGTCGACGTAAAGCCTGACGAATTGCCCATCATAAGTGCCGGTGAGTTGATGCCACTGGCCATCGTAGACAGTCTCCGCCGCTACACCGTCGGATCGAACGAAGACAGTGCCGTCGAAGATGTAGAAATATGCCTGTCCGTTAATCTGATAGAGTGCCAGGAGGCGGCGCGGTTCAGTTGGCCGCCCTTCGCCGCAAAGTACTCAATCGGTTTCGCAGGTCCGCTGGACCGGATCCAGGTCCCGAGCGTGATGTTATCGGATTCCAGTTCCGGAGACTGTGAGACACGGACAAAGTCGTCAACACCGTCGAAATTGAAGGCCTGTCCGCCACGAACACCTGACGTGAAACCGGCACCATTGATCTCTCCGTCGTTTCCGCCCAACGAGTCCGCCGCATCACCTTCGGCATTCCAGACACTCACCAGGTACGGAAGATTCGCACCTCCCTCGATAGCGATGCCATCACCCGCATTGCCCGAGATGACGTTTCGCTCAGCCAGCTGTGTGCCACCAATCCTGTTGCCGCTGGAATCGACGATGCGAACGCCATCGCGGTTGTTTGGCAAGCGCGTCACGCCGCTGGCGTCGATGCCAATGAAGTTGCCGACGACGATGTTCGCCGTGGAGCCGCTGCCGCTGATCGACACGCCCGTAGCGTTTCCAGAGATGAGATTGCCTTCGTACGGTGGCGGAAATGTCGTCGCGATGTCGCTAAAGCCGAAGGCCAATTCCACCATGGGCGGACTGGTCTCGGACTTGCCCTCGTCCAGAAGGCGATAGGAAACCACCTCGGCGTTCTCGAGGGTCCAGGTCTGGTAAATAACGCCGCCCGGACTATACAACCGGAGCACGACGTCACCCAGATTTCGGCCACCGGCCACGTCGGCGAACAAACCGCCAGCACTGGTCACGTCGGATCGAACGACGAACAGTTCCGGCTGCAGGTCGCCCCGCCGGCGCAGTTGTGCCACTGAAATCATACGGCGCTTCCGCGCCACACGAGAACGCCTGGATCGCCAACGTCGAATCGTCGATGTTCAGTAAATTCGCACCGTGTTCCGAGCTTTCGGGGCCGGCACCTCCTCCGCTGACTTGCGACTCGCCCCCCGCCAAATCCCAACGTGAGGTTTGTCGACCGGACTGCGAAGGTCCGTCGTACGTGATGTAGGTTGATTCGATCGCCTGGAAACCAAAGGCCAACTCCACTTGAGGAATGTCCAATGCAGCGTCGTCGAGGAGGTGGTAAGAAACCACACGAGCATTCTCGAGGGTCCACGTCTGGTACTCGAGCCCGGCAGTGAACGAGTGGAGCACGATGT
>CAVTIV010000010.1:0-235431 GCA_963734865.1 Pirellulaceae bacterium | reverse complement strand
CTTGTCCCCAGACGGCGACATGCTGGTAGAATCGTACTGACCGGATCGCCCCGATCTGGAAACTCGCCCGCCAGCGAGCGACAAAGTTCAACGCACGATCTATGCCGGCACGCGACGTGCCCCCATAGATCGCATTTCGTTCTGCCATTGGAGTTTGAGCCACACGACGATGGCACGAATCTACATTGAAACAACCGTTGTCAGCTTCTATTTCAATGCTCGTCCTGAGCCGGAAATGGTGGCGCGTCAAAACTGGAGCCGACGGTGGCTTGATGCCGCTTTGAGCTCATCGGACGAACTCGTAACAAGTCTTGCGGTCGAAACCGAGCTTTCTGCAGGGAGCTTTCCGCATAAATCCGACATGCTTGAACTGGCATCGCGGTTTCCGCTTCTAGACGTGAATGATGCCGTGATCGAAGCAGTGGAGGCGTACATCGCGAATCACGTGATGCCGAAAGACCCCGGTGGTGATGCATTCCATTTGGCAGTCGCATCATTCCATCGGTGCGACTTTCTGGTTACGTGGAATTGCCGACACATCGCGAATGCGAACAAATTCGGTCACATACGCCGGGTCAATGGTATACTTGGACTGGGGAATCCGGCACTGGTGACGCCTCTCGAGCTTTTGAACGAAGACGCAAACGATGGATAGTTACAGCGAAGTACGCCGAGTGCGAAAATCGATGTCTGAAGCTGTAGGCCATGACATTCGCAAATTGGCGGCATTATTCAACGAACGCAGGGCGGACGTCGCGGATCGCATCATCGACCCGGGCACGAAGGCAGAACAATGCGATGCACACGGAGCCGCCGACGGACCGGTTTCGAATGGTGAGTCAACACCCGCCGCCCGCTGATCGCGGCCGTTGAACTTAATCGAATTGCGTTTGACTTTTCGGTGCTTGGTTTGATGCGGATGAGCTGAGTTTCTTACTGCGGTCCTTGCAGGCTTGCTCGTTGGCTTCCTTGCCAACCCCCAATGCCGTCCCGCCGCTGTCTTCCCCTGGCAACTCGATGGGTGCCCGTTCTCCTCTCCTCAGTCAGGCAATGCTCGAGGGTCTTTCAAAGGTTGGGGATCAGTGTGACGACTGCGGCGAGGTCACGACGGTTCATCATTCCTGCGGCGACCGGCACTGTCCTGTCTGTAGCGGAAGAAAACGCTACGACTTCGCAGCCAGGGCCGAGGCATTGATCCTTGATGATGTGACGTACTACCAAGTCGTCTTCACGCTGCCGAGTGAGCTTTCGGAGATGGCCTTGGCCAATCGGTCAGAGCTGGCGGAGTTGTTGTTCACGTCGGCCTGGAAAGCTCTGCAAAAAGCGATTCGCTCTCAGCAGGACTATGATCCGGCGGCGATGATGGTGCTGCACACTTGGAACCAGCGAATGGATTCGCACTGGCACGTACACGCGCTGGTGCCCGGAGCCGGTCCCAGTCTTTCGCACGACGGCTGGGAACAAGCCGAAGCACCCGCGGATGTCGCCAACAGTGACGGGCACTACTTGGTCGACGCGATCAGCTTGCGGGAGAGTTTTTCAACTGACGAAGGTTCGCCATTTCGGCGGTTGGAGTTGTCGCCGGCAGACCGCCTACATGGACCGTTGCCAAGAGATTTTGGAGTCGATCGCCTTCGATCCGGCGGCTTGGGAGCTGGACGATGCGGACGAGCCGATCGACGACTCGTGGCTTGGTGATTCCATCGACGACGAAGACCAGGATGCGATTCGCTGCCCGTCGTGCGATAGTGATCGACTGCGACTGATCAGCGAAATCCCCAAGCCGAGTTGGCTTCGTGTGTTGGATCACTTGGACGATCGCTGTCCCCGGTGGCACGCCGAGGCGGAGAAGGCTTCGCTGATCGAGTACCTGGAGCGTGAGTATGGTGTCGATTATGACACCTGGCTGCTGGAAACGCGGATAGAAAGTGCAAGAGGCTCGGTGAAGCGTGCCGCGGCGACTCAACCTTCGCTTCCCGGCTTGTCCCCAGACGGCGACATGCTGGTAGAATCGTACTGACCGGATCGCCCCGATCTGGAAACTCGCCCGCCAGCGAGCGACAAAGTTCAACGCACGATCGATGCCGGCACGCGACGTGCCCCCATAGATCGCATTTCGTTCTGGCATTCGATCTTTGCGCTCAATCGTGCTCGTACTCAGGCCGCAGGCCGGTACTCTTACTCGAAACCGCGCGGCAGCGAGCGGATGGGGTTTACCGTCGAGTCGATCTTGGACGGCAAAGCGTTCCCCCCGCTCCCAGCCACAATCGAGTACGAGTACCGCTTCGCTGAGTACGAGTACGAGTACGAGTACGAGCATGAGCATACGAGCATGAGCATGAGTACGCGCATGAGCGGATCGCAGCGGTCGATGAAAGGTGCGCAGTCAATTGGTGCGTTCGAAGTTGCGCGGTCGGACCCCCGCTGTTATGCTGGGAGTCGGTGTCAACGATCCGGGCAGCCCGGATTGGTACCCGCCACAACAAGCCAGAACCACGTGTTGCACGCCGAGCCCTCAAAAGGATCTTGGGTCGGTAGTGATCGTTCCGTTCGTCCCCGGGTGAACACCACCGCCAATGAACACTCTAGATTCTCGGTCGTACCGGCACTTGGCATGCAATCACGTAACTTGCGTCAGCGGCGAGTCATTCACCGTCGTTTCAAATCGGCTTCTGGAACGTGACCCGAACTTGGTGTTCTGGCTGCGACGCGTATTTCCCGATCTCCGATTTTGAATGGGCCGATACTGATGAGAACATTACTGACTACTTTGCTCGCCATAGCGCTACGGCGCGTCCGATTGAACGTTTCCTGTGCTCAAAGAAATTCTTCATTGGCCTAGCCGTCGTCGGGTTCATCATGGGTGCAACTGGAGGAAACCTAACTTTCACGAAAGACATCTGGGTGAGAGCGTTCATGACAATTGGATGTGGGGTTCTGGGTGCCTTCGCTGCGGCCGCAATCCATATCGACGGAATTACGAGAGCGATTGTACGAAGGGTCTGTCGCGTTGGTGACACACGGATGCTCAAATAGGAATACCGTCTCCTGCGCGCCGGGCCGACGAACCATGGGCAACGGAGCGGGCGAGCCAGGCGTTTTGGCAATGGTTAATCTTTCGCGCCCGCCCGCTGAATCCGGACGTTCGTCAGCAACAGTAAATCGCAGTAGCGCAGTTATGAGTGACAAACCAGACATCGCGGCAAGAATTGGCACTGCGATAAATGAGCTCGACATCGATTTCAGTCGGTTTACGATCGTTGGTTGGATCGTGAGTCTGCTGTCGCTCGGCGCGGGTGGTGGCGTGGCGTATTTCGTTTGCAGTGCCATGGTCAGACGTAACGGTTTGAACCTTGCCGCTGGGATGACGTTTTGCCTCACCATGATCGCAGTAACGACAATCGTGTTCTTGGCTCTTCGCTGGTCTTTCGCATTCACTGGACTCACAATAACCAAATCGACTGCTTTGCCAAGCGATAGTGACAACGCGAACCGTGATACACTGAAACGCATGGCGAATGCTGGTATGGATATGTCAGCGGTTCATACCATCGACTTTTGGCATCTATTCAAAACAAAAGAAAATGCTGAGGATATGGGGCGTAAGGCGCGCGAAAAGTCTTTCAAGATCGTGGCCGTCGAACCAAACGATGAATCTGGCGGATATGACGTTCATATCCAAGTACAGCTTGTCCCAACTCTAAACGCCATCAGCAATACTGAACAAACCCTCGCGGCTATTGCTGCACAATGCAACGGCCATGCAGATGGCTGGGGTGTACGACAACAAAGCTGACGAACAAAGCGTTGCACGCGGAGGACTCCTCAGCGCGTTTTGGCAGTGGTTGCCTCTCCGTTCGTCCCCGGTGAACCCGGCCGACTGAAAAAACTGTGTCATGAACACAACAGATCGAATCCGACAAATCGACGTTTGGCTCCGCGCAAACCGGCCTGACTACCACGCTTTGCTTCGTCCTGCTGAAACTGACGCTTCGCTTAACGATGTCGAATCTCAGCTATCTGTCACGTTTCCTGACGAATTCCGCCTGCTATACATGTGGCACGGCGGCCAAACACCACGCGAATTTACTCCGCTTGTATTCAACCTTACATTCATGACGCTACCCGAAGTGATCGAAATGAAGACGACTCTTGACCATGTGGCAGCATTTGACCAGTGGGATGCCGATCACTGGCGACCAGATTGGATTCCATTTCTCGACAACGGCGGGGGTGACTTGCTATGCTTCGATCTTGGAGGGTACGGTACCGGAACGCGGAATCAAATGCTTTGGTTTGACCACGAGAGCGAAACGCCCGATATCATGTACGAGAGTTTCGACGCATTTCTTGACGACCTGTATGATCGCATGTTGACCGACAAATTGAACTTGGCGTGATGGTTCATCGTTCTTGTCGCCCTGCGCATTTGTTGGCAAGAATGCGTCGAACGATCTCATCCACGCGATGGTCTGTCGGCTTGGTTTTGGCCAGTGGACCGTCAAGCCCCGGTGGCCGTTCTTGCCTCTCTTGGTGCCGTGTTCTGGCCAACCTTCATCGCGACTGGCGAGCAAGTTGTGTTCTCGGTATCTGCGCGCCTGTTGCCGATGCGCACAAAAAAAGGCGAGGCCGGCTCCGAAGAACCGACCCCGCCTCGCACGGGGGGACGCTTAGTATCTCGTTGTGTATCAAGCTGGTTTTGCGTTCCCCTTACATGACTAACAGTAGTCCGGATCCGTCGATTTCGTCGGCGATGAATGAACCGAATCGTCGAATTGGCTCGATCTGCTCTCCACGGTCGTTGGTCTGTGACGGTTGACGCGATTGGGACCGGCAGATCCTGCCGATACGGCAGTTGACGGTTCAATTCGGCGTGGGAACCGTCCTTCGAAAACCGTGGGGCTGGGCGTACCATGCGTGCCTGGGGCACCATGGGAGCCCGGTGGAACATGCCACTTCGCGTGCCGCCGCGCTCGACCCGTCACAGATTGAATCTCAATTTCTAGTGATCAAAAAGCACTCGTTCCATGACTGATTTACCTGAACCGCTCGACGTGATCGCTGTGGGCGCCCACCCGGACGATGTCGAGATCGCCTGTGGGGCGACGATCGCGAAACTTGTGCGGCAAGGGTACCGGGTTGGGATCATCGATTTGACGGATGGGGAACCGACGCCAAACTCGCCTGGCCCCCACGTCCGACTGGCCGAGGCACAGGCGGCGGCGAAAGTCTTGGGTGTGCACGAACGGATCCAGCTGGATTTGCCCAATCGGCGCCTGTTGGACTGCTTTGAGCATCGTGTCGCGGTGGCAAAGCTGTTCCGCCGCTGGCGACCGCGTTTGGTGATCGGTTTTGGCGACAAAACACCACTGGCATCGCCAGATCATTGGCAGGCGATGCAGATCACCGATGCGGCGATCTTCTACAGCCGGCTGACCAAGTGGGACGAGCACTTCGATGGACTTCCGGTCCATGGTATTTCGGGTCACCTTTACTTTCGCCTGGCGGTTGAACCCGATGCGATACCCGGGAACTCGCATCACTTGATCGTCGACGTGTCGGAAACGATTGAGACGAAGATCGAATCGATTCTGTGTTACAAGACGCAATTCGAGCACAAGCCGAGGATCATTGATCGCATCCGCGCCGCGGCGATCGTGACCGGAGCGGCGGCGGGAAAAATGGCCGGCGAATCATTTGCGGCGGCAAAGCCGTTCGCGGTCGATGACTTAATGCAGACGGTCTTGCCCAAGCCGACGGAGTTGCTGTCTCGGGATCTTGGTTTGTGATCGGCGAAAACCTTACGACTCTTGCGGGATTTCGTCTTTTCGCGAGCGTTTGTGCAGGTACAACTTGATCGGTACTTCACCAAAGGAAAGGTGATCTCTCAGTACGCCAAGCAGGTATCGTCGATAGTCTTTCCCAATGCCTTTGGGTTCACTACACATCAGCACGATTGTCGGCGGCTCGGTCGCCACTTGCGTGGCATAAAAAATCTTGGGCCGACGATTCTGATACATCGGTGGCTGATGCGCTTCGACTGCCGCACGAATGATTCGATTCAACACGCCGGTCGACACTCGCTCACGTGCCTGCTTGAACAACATTGTGGCGTGATTGAGAAGCGTCTTGACGTTCTTGCCGGTTTCTCCCGTGATGAATGCAATCGGGGCGTAGGCAAGGGTTGGAAACTGACCTCGCAGATATCGCACCCATCGGTCGGTTGGTACCGTTCCATGGAGCTTGTCCCATTTGTTGATCACGAAAATGCAAGGTTTGTGATTCTCGATCACGTAGCCCATCAACTGTTTGTCAACTTTGCTGATCGTTTCGCTGGCATCAAAAAACATCAGCACGACGTCGGCCCGGCGAACGCTGCGCTGGGCGCGGTGCATCCCGTAATATTCCAGGTCGGTACGCTGGCTCTTGCGTTTCCTTAATCCAGGCGTATCGATCGCGATGAAGTTTTGGCCGTCCATTTCGAAATGAACATCGACGCTGTCACGTGTCGTTCCCGGCACTTCGCTAACGATCATGCGATCGGCTTCCGAGAGCGTGTTGACAAAGGTGCTCTTGCCGACATTTCGTCGACCGACGATGGCCACCTTCATCCGAGCTGCCTCGACCGTTTCCTGGTTGGGCTCAGGAAGTCGATCAACAATCAGTTCCAACAGATCGTCACGATTGCGGTTCTGTGTCGTACTGACCTGGATCAGATGTCCTCGACCGAGCCGGTGAAATTCTTCGGCATGAATGTCCTGATGGTCCTGGTCGGCCTTATTCGCCACCAGGATGACCGGGCGTTCAACCCCGCGAAGTCGTTCGGCGACTTCCTCGTCCAAGGGCATCAAGCCCGTTTGGACATCGACAACTAACAAAATGACATCGGCCGAATTGATCGCCAGCTCGATCTGGTGGCGGACGTCGGCGGTCAGGTCGTCGGCATCCTCCACACCCATACCGCCGGTGTCAATGAGCTCGAAGTATCGGTCATCGAGCTCGATCAGCGTGGTCATCCGATCGCGAGTCACGCCCTCAAAGTCGTCAACGATGGCCAACCGACGGCGAGCGAGCCAATTGAACAGGCTGCTCTTGCCCACGTTGGGACGACCAACGATCGCGACTTGGGGAACGGGCATGGCAGCGTACTCGGGTGAAAGTCAGAAACCTATGATCCTATGCCGGCATCCACCCAAGACATAGGCCCGGCAGAACGATGTCGGTTCAATTGCTACAATCTGCCGGTGAGTGCGATCGCTGCCGGCTCGCGATTGCGACCGGGGCACTGGACTGATTTGGCAACGGGATCGACCGATGGCAGAATCCGATTTACTTTCCCGCGACGAAATCCTGGCCCAGGCAGCGGCGCTGGCCGACCATCTGCAGCGATCGGGCGTGCAATTCTTGCCCGCTACCGGTTCGGACTCGGTGGAGACGCTGCGTTGGCGGTTTGCTGAGCCCAGTCGAGCCACAGAGCCCAGTCGAGCCACAGAGCCCAGTCGAGCCACAGAGCCCAGTCGAGCCACAGAGCCCGGTCGAGAAGACGCAACTGACCAGAGCGGTCGCGGCGATCGGCCGCGGCCGAATCGTGCGACACCCCCGCGATCGAGACTCTCACCGGTCGCCTCGGTCGACATGGTCAAGGAGGCCTACCCCGGCGAATCGTTGCCCGTCGTCGATCGACAACATCAGCTCGATGCGATGGCCCACGATGTCGCCTCGTGTACCCGCTGCGAAGTCCTGGCCGCCTGTCGTACCAAGACGGTGTTCGGTGAGGGGAGCGTCAGTCCACGGTTTGCTTTTTTTGGCGAGGGGCCCGGTGCGGATGAGGATCGAATGGGGCGACCGTTCGTCGGCAAGGCGGGCCAGTTGCTGACCAAAATGATCGAAGCTTGCACGCTCTGTCGAGAAGACGTTTACATCCTCAATACCGTCAAGTGCCGTCCTCCGGGAAATCGAAATCCCGAACCCGAAGAAATCGAAAACTGTCGCGAGTATTTCCAGCGTCAGCTTGCAATCCTGCGTCCCGAATACATCGTTTGTCTGGGAGCGATCAGTAGTCAAACACTGCTTCAAAGCAAACTGTCCGTTGGGCGTTTGCGGGGAAGGCTTCATCGTTACTTTGAAAGCAAAGTGTTGGTTACCTATCACCCCGCCTATCTGTTGCGAAATCCGGCGGCGAAGAAAGCAGCCTGGGAAGACCTTCAATTGATGCTTCGTGACGCGGGAGTCGACCCAAATGCGAAGAAATGAGATCACGGCGGCGAAAAAAAACAGCATCGCCGAACGGGCGATCGCGGCAGTCGTTGCCCTGTTCTGGGATTCTTTGGCCAACTCCTATTGACCCGTTCGGGCCGATCGGAACAATCCTTGAAACGGTGTTGCGCAGGATTGCACACCGACGGCGGTGGAACTGCCGTGAAACATTCGTCCGTAGCGATGTGCATGGAGGCCATCATGCGTCACGTAATCGATCATTCTTTACCGACTGTCTTCGATTCGATCTTTGACAGAGGCGTCCCGCAAGAAGCCGCCAGCGAGGTCATCTCTTTACGCCGCCTTCTGGCATCGGCTCGATTTTTCGCCGGTGATGATGTCCAGTTCACTACGGTGGCCGCATCTTCGACGACAGCCAAGGCGGGCGAGTTGATTGCTTATCGAATCGGTCAAGACTGTCCGACACAGTTGGTCGCCGACGCGGTCGCTCGAGGGGCAGCGGGAATCTTGAGCGAACAGGTTTTGCCATGCCCATTGCCGCAATGCATTGTTGGCGACATCGAGCGGGCACTGGCCGACATCACGGCCAGGCAGCTGGCACATCCCGACCGCAGGCTATTGACCATCGGCATCATCGGTTCCGCTGGAAAAACGACGACGGCACTGCTGATTGCGTCACTGTTTCGCGGCAACGGGATTCGCACCGCCTATCAGACGGATCTGGGGGATAGTGATGGAATCGTGCAATCGACTTCCACTCAATCGGTACCGTCGAATTCCGATCTGGTCCAGTGGCTTGGCGAAGCTTGTGACAGCGGTTGCAAGGCCGCGATCGTGGAATTGTCTGACGAGGATGCTCGCCACGGTCAATACGACGCGATCCAATTCGACCTGCTGGTCGTGACCGGCGCGACGACATGCAGTGTCGACTACGGCCAATCCGGTCTGCAGTGCGTGCTGGAGCGATTGACGACCACAGGTGTCGTGGTCACACCCGCCGACGACGCCAAGGCCATCCGTGTGGTCCGCGATAGCGGTGCCAGAATCGTCACCTATGGGATTCGCCAATCGGCTGACGTGACGGCAAAGATCATCGAACAGTCGGCTGGCATGACGACATTGATCGTTTCTCACGCCGAGACGACTGCCGTGATGGAATCGAGCTTATGCGGCGCCGCGATGGCAGCGAACCACGCCGCGGCGACGGTGGTCGGCTTGTTGATTGGCAAACCGCTTCACGAGATCGTCGAAACGCTGGGCCAATTGCAAGTCGTACCTGGTCGCGGGCAATGTCTCAGCCAGTTCGGGCATGCCTCGTTGATCCTGGATGCCGGAGGTTCGCCGGAGCGAGCTGCGGCTTCGCTGCGAACCTATCGATCGATGAAAAGCGGGGGTCGGCTGTGGTGTGTCATGGCGATCGATTGTGGGGACATGCCCGAGCGACTGGCACGTTACGGCAACCTGATCGAGCGTTTCGCGGATCGGTGTATCGTCACGGCCAACCGAAACTCAAAAGCTTCCTTCCTGGCCGCATCGCACTGCGTACTCGACGGCGTCGAAAAGTGCGCGGCGATACGAATTGTCAGCGATCATGAGCGCGCCGTGCGGTGGGCCGTCTCCGAGGCAGCACCGAACGACACGATTTTGATCATTGGCGTTTTGGTCGGTCAGTCGGCTTACGAGCAACGGACCGAGATCCAGCAGATCGAAAAATGGGTCGAATCGGAACGGCAGTTGAACGACGAACGACGATCGAACAAGCCTTGCGACAAAGCGGTGCCCGCGCTGAAGATCGCACAATTTTGACGACCGGTGTTCGATCACGAATCCAGCGACCAACCGGCTCTCGGTACTCGGCGGATGAAGGGATCCGCCTCCGGACAACCGAGGCAAGCCATCTTTTTGGAATCCCATTGAATTTTCTTACCGACACGGTAAGCGACATTGCCAAGGTGATTCGCTTCGGTGAGCGGACCGGCGTAACTGAATGGGCTGCCTGTGGTCCCTTCGCCGCGGCATGCGAGTAACCATTCCTGGTGATGACCGGGCGAATCCGCGACGAACGGTTTGGGGGGCTGGAAGTCGGCGAATTCGTTCTCGGGCAGCAATAGGTGCTTGCCATAGTCCGCGAGCAACATACCCTTGGTGCCGACGAACAGCACGCCATTGCCCCACGGGGGAATCTCGCCATTGGTCCAGCGATCAGGCTTGTGCGTTCCCTGGTACCAGGTCAACTGGACCGCCGGCAGATCGCCACGGGGTCCATACTCGTAGACCGCGGTCATCGAAGCGGGGGCGATTTCCGGGTTTGGGGGAATGCCGAACGACTCGACCGTTCGCGGTGCATCAAGCTGCAGCGCCCAATACGGCAGGTCATTCCAATGGCTTCCCAGATCCGACATCGTGCCGTTGCCAAAATCCCACCAGCGATACCAGTTGGGACCGGGAAAGTAGACGCTGTGAAATGGTCGCGCGGGTGCCGGACCAAGCCACAGATCCCAGTCCAGGTATTCCGGCGGCGTCATCGATTCGGTCGGTCGATGATCAACAAACAACCTGTCCTTGTTCTTCGTCGCCTCCGCTTCGCTTTGCAGTCCCCAAGCGCGAGATACCCAGACATGCGCTTCACTTACCGGACCGATCGCCCCCGACTGAATCAATTCAACAACGCGATGATAGTTATCGCTGGCATGAATCTGCGTGCCCATTTGTGTGACCACGCCGGCGGCGGCCGCCGCCTCGGTGATCCGCCGCGTTTCATCGATGTTGTAAGCAAGCGGTTTCTCGCAATAGACGTGTTTGCCCAGTTGCAGAGCGGGCATCGTCGCGTAGGCATGAATATGCTCGGGAGTGCTGACCACAACCGCATCGACGCCTTTGCCAACGGCGTCGTACAGCTTGCGAAAGTCGCTGAACTGCTTGGCCTTGGGAAACAGCTCCGCGGCGTTACCGAGGAATCGCGAGTCGACATCGCAAATCGCTGCGACGTCGATCTGTTTGGTCGCCGACAATGTGCGAAGATTGGCACCACCACGGCCGCCCACTCCGATGAACGCAACCTTCATTCGGTCGTTCGCCTGGGCGGCACGCAGCGACGAGGGAGCGACCACTGCTGCGGCACCGGCGGCAGTGGTCGATGCCAGGAACTCTCGGCGAGAAAGATTCGAAAGGCGACGCATGAACGAACTCCGGGAAGGTGGGATGGAAGGTGGGTGTGAACGATGTCGACGAACCAGTATTGTACGCGAAGGCCGAAGGGAGTGCCGGCGCCGGCACAGCGTTGTCGTCGTTTTGGTGTCCCAGCAGAAGACTGACGAAAAAAGCCGGACGTCGCATCGCGGCAACATCCGGCTTGATCGATGGTCATGATCGGGGATCGATCTAGATTTCCCAGCCTTCCCGATATTCACGTTGCACAAACTGGTTGATCTCGGGAACGTTGGGGCTCGTCAGCTCTTTGGCGTTCCACTCGATACGTTGGCCTTCGCCAGCTCGCATCGCCAAGTTGCCGACCAAAATCGTTTCGGTCAATCGACCGGCGTAGCCGAAATTCGACATCGTGCCGGGCTCGTATTCGCCCTTGATGGTGCTGACGAATTCCCATTTCTGACGTTGGTCACCACCGGCATTGTACGGAATCCGCGGCAATGACTGCTCGGGCTTTTCAAAATCCTTGTACTTGTCCTCGGGGAGCAGGAAGTACTTCGCACCGTAATCATCTGGCGAGAACAACAGCCCCTTGCTGCCGACGACGACCGCACCGCTGGTCTTGCGGTTGGGGTCTTCTCTCTGCTGCGCGATTCGCTTTTGGAACGATTCGGGCAACTGAGTGATGATCTCGTCGCTGGGAAGGTTGCCACCGTCGTACCAGTGGAACTTGCAGGCGGACAGGCCCTCTCGCTCGGGGAACTCGAACATCAAGGCAGAATTCCCAGGGAACGTTTCGCCCTCAAAAATGCCAGGGTTCTTGACCGCGGTGACAGCGATCGGATCCCAAAGTTTCAGCGCCATCACCGGCATGTTGGTGGTGTGGCAAGCCATATCCCCGAGAGCACCGGTTCCAAAATCGACCCAACCGCGCCACTTGAAGGAGTGGTAGACGCCTTCCTTGAACGGACGCATCGGCGCCGGGCCAATCCAGGCATCCCAGTTCAAATCTTCTGGCACGGGATCTTCACCGGCGGGTCGACCGATACCCTGAGGCCAAATCGGGCGGTTTGTCCAGACATGAACTTCACTCACGTCGCCGATCGCACCACTGCGGATGACTTCCACTGCTTCGCGCAGCCCATCCTCCGAGGTGCCTTGGTTGCCCATTTGCGTTACCACCCCCATCTCTTGAGCGACCTCACGCATCATCCGCGCTTCGCGGATCGACCAGGTGAGCGGTTTCTGACAATAAACATGTTTCTTCATTCGCATCGCGCGAACCGCTGCCGCGGCGTGGTTATGGTCCGGCGTGCTGACCGTGACGATGTCCACCTTGCTGCCGAGTTGATCGAGCATTTCACGAAAATCGTTGAACTGCTTGGCATCGGGAAACTCGCGACCTTTCTTGGTCAATGTTCCACCGTCGACGTCACAGAGTCCGACGATCGACACGCCGTTTTCCGCGATATGACTTGTGTCACTACCACCCTTGCCGCCGACGCCAACACACGCGGCTGAAGGCGCTTGAAGTGCCGATTGAGCGCGGGCTTGGGGACTGACCCCAGTCCAAAAACCGACCCCGGCACCCAGGGCCGCGGTTTGGCCGATAAAACGACGTCGACTTGTCTTTCTTGTCATGAAATCCCTCGAAGTGAAAATGGGCAGGATCCGGAGTGTGGTACGGCGTGCCCACGAAGATGGTTTGCGGCGATAATTCTGCCAACACGATAGCAAGCCCATATTATCTCAACAATCGTCGGCGTGCACGGAATTTGGCGGCCGATTCGTTGCCAGTTCCTCTCCAAAAGTCTACGCTGGCCCATTCGATCGAAGGTTTTGCTTGATTCTCGGAGCCATCCCACCCATGACCAAGATTCGACTGCGTCACGCACTCGCACTCGCCTGTCTCCTTTCGGCCCCCCTGGTGGGTTGCGACCGCAAGACGACTCCCACGACAAAGCCGATCGCCGAAGCGGTGACCCCGGTGGCGACGGATGATCCGCAAGCGGTCGCCGCTTTGGAAGCGGCTGGGTATCTGTTGAAGAGGAATCGTGACGGGCTGGTGACCGAATTGTCTGTTTCTACCGACAAGGACATCTCCCAATCGCTGGTTCATCTGGCAGGCGTTCCCAACGTCGAAATCGCGAGTCTTTCCGGTCCTGGATTGAAGGACGAGGGGATGGAGGCGATTGCCAAGCTGACCAAGTTGAAACGACTCGATCTGTCCAATTCGGAAATCGGTGATCCGACGCTCAAAGCGGTTGGGAAGCTGACCGGGCTGGAAGTGTTGCGGCTGCGGCGCGCGCCCGTGTCGAATGATGGTCTGGCGTACCTCAAAGATCTCACCCAGCTTCGTGCGCTCGATTTACGAAATACAAAGATCAGTGACGAAGGGCTCGTTCACTTATCCAATTTCCCAAAGCTCGGTGACATCGAACTTGAAAAAGCGAACATCACCGATGCCGGTATCGCAAACCTCGTTGGGCTGCCGTTGAAATCGTTGAATGTCAATTACTGTACGACCATCAGCAACGATTCGTTGAAATTGCTCGGTGAGATCCCCACCTTGGAATCGATCCAGATGGACTACACGAAGGTGAATGATGCAGGCATGCCAGCGATCGCCAAACTGACCAACCTCAAGCGATTGCGGCTACGGGGTTGCGATGTCACCGGCGCCGGAATCGCAAACATCAAAGACCTGAAAAAAATCGATCGCATTGAACTCCGCGATTCGTCCCTCGATGATCAGGGGATGGAAGTGATCGCATCGCTCCCCAAGGTGACGTTTTTGGACATCGCCGAGTGTCGGCTCGTGTCGAGCGACGGCATGAAACAGATCGCGAAAATGAAGGGACTGACGTACCTGGGACTCTGGGAAACGAAAATTGACGACGCGGCGTTCAACACTTTCGGTGACCTGGTCAACGTGACCGAAGTGAACCTGCAAGGGGCAACGGCGATCACGGATGCATCGACGCCGACGCTCGTGAAAATGCAGAATCTGGAACGGTTGAATATCGGCGGAACTCAAATCGGTGATAGCGCACGCGAGTTCGCGAAGCTTCCCAAGCTGATCTATTTGAACATCGTCAACAGCGCTGTCGGTTTTGACGTGGTCGACGAACTTACCACGGCGAACAAAAAGTTGCAGATCGTTGAGTATTAGTATCGGCCGATATCACTTCCCTTTCGGGCGAAACGCAACGACACGGCTCTCGTCGGTGCTCAGGGGTGGACCATCGATCAGATCGATGCAGTAGGGAATCGCCGGGAAGACGGCATCCAAACATTCCGCGATCGCTTTGGGCTTGCCCGGCAGGTTGACGATCAGCGAGCCGCCGCGAATTCCAGCGGTCTGTCGCGAGAGGATCGCGGTGGGCACTTTTTCGAGTGATACCTTTCGCATCAGCTCGCCAAAACCGTGCATCATCTTTTCACAGACCGCCTCGGTCGCCTCGGGTGTCACATCCCGTTTTGCCGGACCGGTACCGCCCGTTGTGATGACCAAACAACAACGCTCGTCATCGCATAGTTCCCGGAGCGTCGCCTCGATCACGTCCTGGTCATCCGAAATGATCCGCGTGACCGGTTGCCAATCGCTTGTCAGCACTCCGGTCAAGTAATCGTGAATCGCTGGACCACCCAGATCTTGGTACTCACCGCGGCTAGCGCGGTCTGAAACGGTAACGATGCCAATGCGTGCTTTGTCCATGTCTCACCTGTTGGGAGGGTCGAGGAGGCGATCGCGACGTCGACCCACCGACGGCGCAACAAGGCTCGAAACTGTCAGAGTTCAGGCCACCGTCAAGGTTCAGGCCAAGATCTCCGTCACCACCCGCGCCCCTTCGACACCGGTCAGACGAGAATCGAGACCCTGGTACTTGACGGTAAAACGCTGGTGGTCAATTCCCAGCGTGTGTAGCACCGTTGCATTCAGGTCGTTGATATGTACCGGGTTTTCCAAAATGTTATAGCTGTAATCATCGGTCAAGCCATAGTCGAATCCTTGCCTGAAGCCGCCTCCGGCAACCCATGTGCTGAAGCAACGTCCGTGGTGATCGCGACCGTGATTGTTCTCGGTCAACTTGCCCTGGCTATAGATCGTCCGCCCAAACTCGCCGCCGAAGATCACGACGGTGTCTTCCAGCATGCCGCGTTGCTTCAGATCCTTGACCAACGCGGTGGCCGGTTGATCGACGCTGTGGCAGTTCTTGCGAAGGTCGGCTGGCAGATTTCCATGTTGATCCCAGCCTCGATGAAAGAGCTGAACGAACGGCACGCCACGCTCGGCCAATCGCCGGGCGAGAAGGCAGTTCGCCGCAAACGTCCCCGGCTTGCCCGATTCGGGACCATATAAATCATGCGTCGCTTGTGATTCCGATGCACTGTCCATCAGGTCGGGAACCGACGTTTGCATGCGATACGCCATTTCATACTGCGCGATGCGTGTTTGTATCTCGGGGTCGCCAACGTCATCGAACCGCTGGGCATTCAAGGCGGCGATCCCATCCAGCATTGTTCGTCGGATACCACGATCGATGCCGGCGGGGTTGGACAGATACAGAACCGGGCTGTCGCCGCTGCGGAATTGCACCCCCTGGTGTTTCGAGGGCAGGAATCCGCTCCCCCACAGACGTGAAAACAGAGCTTGGCCCGGCTTGGCACCAACGGAAATCATCGTCACGTACGCCGGTAGGTCGTCATTGGGGCTTCCCAGTCCGTAGCTGAGCCAGGAACCGATGCTCGGACGTCCAAGCTGTTGTGTCCCGGTATTGATGTAGGTCATCGCCGGATCGTGGTTGATCGCTTCGGTGTTCATCGTGCGAATGATCGTCAACTCGTCGACAATCGACGCGGTGTGGGGCAATAAGTCGCTGTTGACCCACGTTCCCCGCTCGCCGTAACGATCGAACTTGAACATCGGCGCGACGCAGGGGAATGTCGATTGGCCGCTCGACATTCCGGTCAAACGTTGTCCATTGCGGATCGAATCCGGAAGCTCGGTCCCGTGAATGTCACGCAACGCCGGCTTGTAGTCGAACATGTCGATATGACTGGGGCCGCCCGCCATGAACAAATAGATCACACGTTTTGCCGTTGGCGGAAAATGCGGTAGCCCGGGCAGCCCGGGATTGGCGTGTTCGGTAGCCCGTGCCGCCTGAAGTTTCCCATCGGCAGCCAACAGCGATGCCAAGGCGGCCGCGCCAACGCATCCGCGGGACCGGCTGAGCAACTGCCGGCGCGTCATTTGACGTTCAAAATCTTCGTTCGGACTCATCTTCTTCATTCACGTGTGAGTGTTTCGTCGAGGTTCAAAATCGTACTGGCGACGATCGTCCAAGCGGCGTGATGCGACAGATCCAGCGATTCGTCTCGTTCGGACTCGCCGACGCTGAGCAGAGCTTTTGCTCCCTCGACGTCATTGACGTATCGATCGAGCGAACTTGTGAAAACGTTTTTCAGGACAACAAGCTCTGAATCGCTGGGTTCCCGAGCGGTCGCGAGTCGAAATGCATGTCCGATTCTTTCGTCAGCCGAACGGCCACCTTCGCGAATGAATCGTTCGGCAAACTGCCGAGAGGCTTCGACAAATTGAATGTCATTGAGTGTCGTGAGCGCTTGCAACGGTGTGTTCGTGCGGGCCCGGCGGATCGTGCACTTCTCGCGAGTCGGCGCGTCAAAAATCTGCATCGCTGGCGGCGGCGCGGACCGTTTCCAGTACGTGTACAGGCTGCGTCGATACAGACTCTCGCCATGGTCTTGAACAAACTTGGGGTTGCCCCCCAGACCGACTTCGGCCCACAGGCCCGGCGGTTGGTATGGCTTGACGCCGGGACCACCGATCTTGCCGACCAACAACCCGCTGACCGCCAGCGCGTTGTCGCGAATGAACTCGCCCTGCAATCGGAATCGTGGTCCGCGGGCGATCAGCCGGTTGGCTGGGTCGCGGCGGAACAGCTCTGGGTCCGCCGCAGAACTCTGACGATACGTTGACGACATCACGATCTGTTTGAGCAACCGTTTGATGTTCCACCCGTTGTCGCGGAAATCGATTGCCAACCAATCCAGCAACTCCGGATGCGACGGGTAATCTCCCTGCGCCCAAAATCTTCGGGCGTGGCAACCAGCCCGACCCCGAATAACATCTGCCAATAACGATTGACGGCGACGCTGCGCCGTTAGCGGGTGATCATCACGGAACATCCAGCGGGCAAGCCCGAGACGATCTCGCGGTGAATCGTTTTCCATCGGTGGCAGGACCGCCAGTGTACCCGGTTCGACCTTTTTTTCCGTTGGCGAATCATAGGCGCCGCGATTCAAGATGAACGTTTCCCGCGGCTGTTCCGTGTCGCCCATGATCATCACGGACGTCAACGGCTTGTGAAGCTCGGCTTCCCGATTGGTCAGTGATTCGAGTTGCTGCTTGTATTCGCCGTACTGCGGGTCCTCCAAGACCAGATAGTATTCACGAAGCGATTCCAATTGTTCCGCGGTCCGCTGCTCGGCGTCGATCGCCAACAAGGAATGAATCGGCGGCGCAGTGGCGAGCGTTTTGATGTCCGATGCATCGAGGTTGCGGGCATAGACCTGCACCTGATCCACGATTCCCTTTAGCCGCGAACCCGGATGTCGGCTGCCGATCAATAACGATTTGTCTGTCTTGATTGAATCGGTCAGCCCATCCTGCTCGATCTTCCAATCCCATTGCTCACCGTTGACATAGATTTTGATGCCTGCGGCAGTCGACGAACCGTCATACGTTGCAAAGACGTGCTGCCATTGATCTGCCTTGAGAGTTTTATTGCTGATCACCTTGATCGCGTTGGACGGCCAGGTGTGAATGATATGAACGGAAATGGGTCCGTCACCCACCAACATGTCGTAACCACGGTGCTGGTTGTTGTCATCCATCCGTGCCAGCAGCGCACCGGTCTGACGCTTTTGCGGCTTGACCCAACCGCCGTAAGAAAAGGAGTCGGTTCGCTCAAAGTCGCCGACGTTGCCAAGATCGACATAGTTGTCGCCGCTAAATTTCAGCCCCCAGTCAAAACGGGATTTGACCCATTCGGCTTTCCCCTGAATCTTGCCGGTTTGTGGCGTGGCTGTCGAATTGGAAACGGAATCTCCTTTCCCCGCGATCAAAGGGATATCGATCTGTGCGTTGCCGAGGCTTGCATCGCCGGCGGTTTTCAATTCCTGCTCGGTCACCCAGGCGGTAAATGCGCTCTCGCATGCTGCGGCCCGTGATTGCATTTTCTGCCTGATCGCAGCGAGTTGCTGTTGAACAACCGGAAGCTGTTGTTGTTTGACCGGATCGGGGATCTCGAGTGCCGGCTCGGCATTGCCGTTTCGGGTTTGCATCCCAGCGTCACGACTGGTGTTAAAGAACGCGTAAAACCGGTAGTACTCTTCTTGCGAGATGGCGTCGTACTTGTGGTCATGACATTGGGCACATTCCATGGTCAACCCGAGCCAGACGGTCGACGTCGTTTTGACCCGGTCGACCGTATACTCCACGCGATATTCCTCGGCGATCGCGCCCCCTTCGTCGGTCGTCCCGTTGTTTCGATTGAATCCGGACAGGACTTTCTGTTGCAGGCTCGCCTCGGGTAACAAGTCGCCGGCGATCTGATAGATCGAGAATTGATCAAACGGCAAATTGTCGTTGTAGGCATCGACAATCGCGTCGCGCCACGCCCACATGTCTCGCGGTCCGTCCGCATGATAGACACTGGTGTCGCCGTATCGAGCGGCATCCATCCACATCAGGGCCATCCGCTCACCGTAGTGATGCGACTGTAGCAACCGGTCGACAACCCTCTCGTAGGCATTCGTCGCATCGTCCGTCAGGAACGCATCGATTTCCTGCAGCGTCGGTGGCAAACCGGTCAAATCAAGCGTGACTCGCCGGATCAACTTTTCGCGATCCGCCTGATGCGTCAGCGTCAAACCCTGCTGTTCCAATCGCCGCAGGATGAACGCGTCGATCTCGCAGCGGGCATGATCCTTTGCCGAGACACTGGGTATCTCAGGGGAGCGAGGCGCCATGAATGACCAATGTTGTGTCCAGTTGGCACCCTCGGCAACCCAGCGTGTGATGAGATCGATCTCCTCGGCCGAGAGTTCCTTGTGAGCATCGGCCGGCGGCATGATCTCGTCAGCATCGGACGAGCGGATACGAAGCACCATCTCACTCGCTTCGATGTTGCCGGGAACGATCACCGATTGTTTTGCGTCGGCTTCCAGATCGAGCCGCAAATCGGCTTCGCGATGTTCGTGATCGGGGCCGTGACAGAAAGAAACATTTGTCCGAGAGGATCGGTCGGATGTCGCGATCGAATCGGACGGCAGGATCGATCGCCGGGCGGACCGATTCCGGCTCGATGCCAGGGAGTCGACCGGTTGTGGCGAACGTGACGGCACAACTGATCAGGACGGCAAGAAAACGCACGGGAAAACTCTCAACGGATGCAGGGGCTGCGGGGGCGGGAGCACTATTCTAGCAGCCTCAGCCGATTTTGCTGAGGCACGCACCATCTGCCGACGATTGCGTCCATTGGGACCGCATGATCGGGATTGGGATGTGGCACTTTTGCTCCGATCCGCTGCAACTCGGCAGAGAGCATTCGGTCGAGCTTGCGTCTTCCGTCAGCTTGCTATCCAAGTTCGTCGGTTTCCAGATGATTCTTCGCGGCGGTGACCACCCGGCCGAGCGATGCGTGCAACTCGTCCATAATGGTTGGCAGGTCATCAAATCGCCCTTGATCACCGAAATCCTCGAGGCGTTGAGCGATCTCGACGGTATGGTCTGCCCCGACCGACATCGAGGCGCCTTTGAGCGTGTGGGCGCTGCGATGAAGGGTCTGTCGATCTTCGGATTCAACGGCGGCCCGAATTTCACGCAGGAGTCTTTGACTTTCGTCGAGATAGATGGCCAGCAATTCATTCAGCAGTCGCTCATCGCCCGCCACCGTCGTCCGAGCGTGATCCCAGTTGATCGGATCGCCCGGGTCAACCGCATCCGCGTGATCCGATTCGACCAATTCTTCGGATTCGTCATCATTCCAGTTGGTTTGATTTCCCAGGACCATGGCAAGTTTCTCCCTGAGTGCAGTGATACGAATTGGTTTGGCGACGTATTCATCCATCCCACATTCGATACATTTCTCGCGATCTCCCTTCATTGCGTGAGCCGTCATGGCGATGATCGGAATGTGGGCACCCGTTTTGACTTCGCGCTCTCGAATCGCTTGAGTGGCCGCGAATCCGTCCATCACAGGCATTTGCACATCCATCATCACGAGATCGAACGAATCGGTTTCCAGTGCTTTGATCGCTTCTTCGCCATTGCTGGCCACGGTAACCTGATGACCGAATCTGGACAGCACACCGATGGCCAACTTTTGATTGATGATATTGTCTTCAGCCAAAAGAATTTTCAGACGGCCCAGTTGATCGTCGAATTGTTCATCGTAATTGAACGAGGTTTCGTCTTCGGGCGATGTCACACCAAGGGTGCGGACGATCGCATCGAATAGCTCGGATTGTTTCACCGGTTTCATCAATCGTTCGGCGATCCCCAGACGATCACGAACCGACGCGTCGCCATCGCGTCCGCCGCTCGTCAGGATGATGATCGGTGGATTGCCGCAATTCACGTCATCACGAACTTGTTCGACGAAATCATAACCGCTCATTTCGGGCATGTTGACATCGCTGACGACCAGCCCGAACGGCTGGCCGCGATGTTGCGATTCGCGAAGCACGTCGATCGCTACATCGCCTGATTCGGCCAACACAGGAATCATTCCCCAGTTACTTAGCATCTCATGGAGAATCTTTCGGTTTGTTTCATTGTCGTCGACAATCAATACCCGGGTGCCACCCACATACACAACGCCTTTGTTCGATTGATCCTCAATATCCTCGGGTGCGGCTGCCAACTGCATGGTGAATGTGAACTTGCTGCCTTCGTCGACTTTGCTCTCGACGGAGATGGAACCGCCCATCAGCTCGACGAGTCTGGACGAAATTGCCAGCCCCAAACCGGTACCACCGAAACGACGGGTCGTTGACGTATCGGCCTGCTCAAATCCTTCGAAGATCGTGCCGCATTTGTCTTCTGGAATGCCAATACCCGTGTCACGTACACTGACCTCCAGCGTGACTTCGTGGGACGATCCGGTGAGCTGCTCAACATCGACGACCACTTCACCGATTTCTGTGAACTTGATCGCATTGCCGACCAGATTCACGATAATCTGACGAATCCGGCCCGAATCACCGACGACGTATCGGGGGGCACTTGGATCAACACGAAAGGCCAATTCCAACCCTTTGGTGTGTGCCTTCAGGCCGAGCGTCTTCATTGTATCGCCGAGGCTTTCGCGGAGATCGAAAACACGAGATTCGATATCTAATTTGCCCGCTTCGATTTTTGAAAAATCGAGAATATCATTGATCACCGCGAGCAGCGACTCACCCGACTCCTGGACCATCGACAGGAAATTACGTTGAGTCGAGTCCAGTTTGGTGTCCAAGACCAGGTCGGTCATGCCAATGATCGCATTCATTGGCGTGCGAATCTCGTGGCTCATGTTTGCCAGAAAGTCACTTTTGGCGAGATTCGCTTTATCGGCAATCTCCTTGGCCTTCAAGATCTCCTCATCCGCCTTTTTCCGTTCCGTGATGTCGTGTCCGATCCCAACCACTCCGATGACTTCGCCGTTGGCGTTTCGAAGCGGTACCTTGGTTGTCAGCAACCAGATCGGGGAACCGTCGTCTCGACGATGGGACTCTTCGCGGTCCAGCAGTGGTTCGCCGCTGCGCATCACGTTCTGATCGTCAGTCACGTAATTGCAGGCCATTTCGGGTGGCGAAAAATCGTAGTCGGTCTTGCCTCGCATTTGGTCGGCCGATTCTAGTTTCAGCAATCGCAGCAACGAGGCATTGGCCGTTACAAAACGACCGACACGATCTTTGACGTAAATCAGATCTGGAACGTTGTCGATGATTGTCTTGAGCAGATCACGTTCGCGTGCCAACTCCTGTTCGGCCCGCTTTTGCTGCGACACGTCTCGAGAGATGCCGAAAGTTCCGATGACTTTGCCGCTCTTGTCCTTCAGTGGAACCTTGGTCGTGCTGCACCAGGTTGGTTCTCGGTCGGAGTAGGTTTCCTCTTCAACTTTGGCAAGAATTGTCTCACCCGTTTCCATGATCTGATGCTCGTCGGCTAGCGCCGCTTTGGCATGTTCGGGACTAAAAAAGTCAGCATCCGACTTGCCGATCGCATCATGTGGGTCGCTCAATCCGAATTTTCGAGCACAACTGCGACTGAGCCGGATGAATCGGCTGTCGGCATCCTTGAAGTACACCGAATCGGGAACGGTTTCGAGCAGCGTCGACAACAAAAACTTCTCGAACTCGACCTGGTGCTCGGCGTTCTTCTGGTTCGTGATGTCCCAAAACATCACTTGGATTCCCACGATCTCGCCTTGTGCGCGTATAGACGGGAGCCTTCCATACCTCGACGTGTATCTGCTTTCCGTCGCTGCCTTGGTGACGTTCGACGTCATGATGGAGCTTGCCCGATTTCATCACGCTTTTGTCATCAGCCATGTACTTCTTGGCCAGTTCGGCTGGAAACAGATCGAAGTCGGTCTTCCCGATCACCTGTTCGACGTGCGTCCCCATCTGTTCGCAAGCCAGGCTATTGGCGTATTGGATTCGCCCACGAGCATCTTTGCGGAGGACGCTCAGCGGCAAGCTCTCGACCAGGGAATGGTAGACGGCCTCGGAGTCACGAAGCGTGATTTCGACATTCCGCTGATCGGTGATGATGCGGCTGACACCGCACACCAACGGCTTGTCGGGATCACTGCGATCGAGGACTGCCGATTCACGAATCCAGGTCACGCTGCCGCGCGGATCGACGAGCCGGTAGTCGTACTGGGCCGTTCCCGTATCGGGCAATTGCTCTAGGCTCTCCAGGACGGCGGTTCGATCGTCGGCATGAATCAAATCGAATCGCAAACGCGGGTTCGAAATCAGCTCGCTGGTCCCGCGTCCGTAGATTCTCTCGGCCACAGGATGAATCCAATGCAAGGGATCGCCACCGACCGCGGCAATCCAGGCAAATTCATGGGACTGTCCAAGGATGCTTTCGGGGAGGTGTCCTTGGTTGAACCGATCGATTTCGCCACCGATTTCCGCATTCGCCATCACAGCACACTCAACTGTTCTAGAACAATGTCCGGTGTCCTTGTCGGCTGACTGCGTTGCTCACGAATACCGAACCGCACAGTCATCGCTACCGAGTGAGATCTCACGGTTTTCGCTGGCAAGGCATTGCACTGAGAGTCCGATAAGGGCGTCCGAGCAAAGGACGTGGTCCACCTCACACACTCTCATGATAGACGCTGGCGAGCGTTGGTTCGACATTCTCTGCCAACATCCTGGCGTATTTCCCTGGCTCACACGTTTTCACACGTTTGGAATTCGCGAGGTTGCTAAGTGTTTAACACTGCGAACATTGATCTCACTCGGCAAAACAAAGGGTTTCACACAAGATCGCGGCGGCATCGGCTCGTCGAGTGTGATCAGCCCCTGGTCTTGACCCGCATCTTCGTAGCCAACATTTCGGGTCGCGGGCGGGATTTACCGCGAAGCGGTTCCACAGCACTCGTCACAGGCGACGAACAAACGTTTCAGCCTTGGCGGGGCACGATCGAATCGAGTGATGGACCGGATGGCTCGATCGTCAAGTGTATGTCACGCTGCGGGAATGGAATCTCGATTTCCGCAGACGTCAGGGCCCTGGCGATCGCACTGTGCAACTCATGAATCGTCAGCAGACGTTTTTCCAGCGACGGCAAATAGCAGCGGATCACGAAATTCAGCGAGCTGTCGCCAAACTGCTCGAACGTCACGATGGGTGCCGGATCTTTCAGTACCTCGGGGTGGTTTTTAACGGCGCCCAGCAACACATTCCTTACATTCTCGGGCTCCGACCCGTAGGCGACACCGACATTGATCACGACCCGGTTGATCACGTTGCTAAGCGTCCAGTTAAGTAGCTTGCCCGTGACCAGGTCCTTGTTGGGAATGATCAACTCCTGACGATCCCAGTTGGTGACGGTGGTCGCTCGGATCTGCATCTTCGTGACAACACCAGTGGAGTTGTCAACGGTCACAATATCACCGACTCGAATAGGTTGTTCTAACAGCAGAATGATTCCGGAAACGAAGTTCGCCAAAATCTCCTGAAGCCCGAAACCCAAACCCACGCTCGCTGCCGCCAGGATCCAACTCAGTTGCGACCAGGGAATGCTCAAAAAATTCAGACCCAAAATCAAACCGACAGATCCGATCGCGTAGCAAAGCATGGTCGACACGGCGTACCTTGCACCTGGCTCCAGCGGCTGCAAGAAGAACAACTCGACCATCGCGGGCAAGTTCTTGACCGCATAGATGGTCAAGCCAATGGTCAGGATGGCGAATAGCAAATCACGCAGAGTTCGCGGATTGCCATCGGCCGTTTCGATTGGCGAAATCGGAACTCGGTCAAGCATGCCAAGTGCGGGCAATAAATCACTCCAAATCCACCCAATGGCCACGCATCCCGCCGCGAAACCGAGCAGCCGTACGAGCTGTTGGGCACGTTGGCTGACCGATCCAAAATCGACCTCGGGAACCGTGACGTTGATCCCCGCCGTTTCGACCGCATCGGTATCCGCCATCGCCGCACGACGCTGCTTCGACTGGGCAATCGAAAGTCGGCGGCGGCGAATCAGCAGTACTCGCATCGCGATCGATTGCAAGACAGCAATCACCAGCAGCGCAATCACCGAGAGCGCAACGGAGTGCATTACCGCGAAGGTCATGTATTCGTAACCCAAAGCGACCAGGAGCGTGATCCCGATCGGGATCAACATGGCAATCGAATAGATGATGCGCCGGTATCGAAACAGCAGGCTCGTCGACCTGAGATGTTCTGACCACAGCAAACTCGGTCTGAGCAGTTGGTACGCTTCAGCAACAAAAATCACCATCAATGCGATCACGAGGTACCGACCGAGAGAATCCGAAATCGATTCGTCGGACTGGAGATGCAGCATCACCATGATTATCGCCAATGGTCCACCAACGGCGGCCAGGTCTCCGCAGGCTTGACGTACCCGCTTGCATACGCTTTCTGGCCAGCGAAAGTGGTTGATCCCAAGTCCCTCACCACGACAGATTTGCCGCAGCAAGATGATGGGTGTCAAAAACAGTGCGCCAAAACCAAGTCCCCAAGTCAAACTGATCAGGAACTCATCCCGCTGGCCAGAACCCGCGATCAACCAAGCGAGACCTGCCAGAGCTAACGGAACGGGCGCCGCCAGCATGATGGTCGCGTAGGTCGCGTGGAACGTCGGCTCGACAACCACGCAACTGGCACGCTTGGCGATTTCGCCTTGTGTGATAATCGTGCGCCGAAACTTGGATCGAGCGAACGTGATTGTGCCCAATAGCAGCAGCATGCAAACGACAATGAATGGCCGCCTGCGGAAGTCACTGGCGAGCGCCGCTGGTACCGCAGACCAGTTCTCGCCAGAGATCAACCAGGCAATGCCACCCAGCGATGCCGATGGATTGACCGCGGTGATGTAGGGTGCATTACGCGTCCAAAGCAGGTTTTCTTCGATGAAATCGAGATAGCGATCGATGACGTCACGCAATTGACGCTGGGCCGTATCGAGCGAAACGAGATCTTGGAACAATGTCGAGCTAACCGGAACGAGCTTCCGCAGGATCTCGGCCTTCAAGGACAGCAAATCATGATCGGAGACCTGTTCACTGGCCGGCTCCTGATTGGATGGTCCCTGATTGGATGGCTCCTGATTGGATGGTCCCTGATTGGATGGTCCCTGATTGGATGGTCCCTGATTGGCCGGCTCCTGATTGGATGGTCCCTGATTGGATGGCGCGGCAAGCGCCGTGGTCGATGCTTGAGTGGTCGATGCTTGAGTCGCTTCATCCTCCCAAGCGAACGTATCTTTCAGCAGCGTTTGAATCTCCTTACGCAGATCGGGGTCAGGTCGATAGTCAACTTGCAGGCGTTGCAACTGAGTTTTTTCTCGTTGCAGATGCAACTCAAGTACCTCGGTCAACCCGACGGCTGCCACGCGATCAACCGTCGTTCTCTCATGATTCTTGACATCTTCTAGCTGTTTTCGAGTATCACGCAGTTTGTCGGCGACGACCTGGCCGCGCGAGGCCATCTGCTCGTACTGATCCAACAGATCGACATTGGTCTTCGCAACTTTCACCAGCGTCGGCGAAGCGTCTTTGGCGGCCTTCGCGACACGACCGCGTAACGTGTCGATCTGTGCTTGCCGGATTCCGGCAAGTGCGTTCTGCAGTGCTTTGATCTGCTGTTGCAGTCGCTTCACCTCGTTCTCGGCCAACTGACGTTGCAAGGGAAGCAGATCCGATGTCGCCTTGTAAGCAACCGCCTCTTTTTGGAGCATGTTCAACTTGGCCGCGATGGACTGCACTTTCGCCCTGGACCTTAGCGAACGAGCATCTGCGAGAAGCGGCAGATCACCCGTATCACCGGTCGCCAAAACTTGTTTGCGAGCTTCTGCTAACGATTGTTCCAACTTCGACTGCTCGTCCGGGATTGCCAGCAGTCGAGCTTGCCGACGCGACGGCTCGCTGACCGCGAGGGCAACTTTTTTTTCCGCGTCGGCCAGTGCCGCTTGCTTCTCAACCAATTGCTGCTGGAGCAAGGACTCCGACTGCGTGGCGTTGGGCAATGGTTCCGATTCGGGCGGATTCTCGAGCGTTTTGTTCGCCGAGTCAACGTTCGCCGCGGCCGAATCAATTTGTTCCTGAAACGCCGCCGCATCGCGTGCGCTCGATTCGGCCGACTGCAGGTCGGTCGTCACTTCCTCCAGCAAGGAAGTGATGGACGTCTTGACGGAGTCGTCCAGATCTTTGCTCGACTCGAGCCGACCCCGCAGTTCGTCCACCTGCGTCTGTGTCACGGGTTGTGGTGCCGACTCCTCGGTCGTCGCTTGGCTGAAACAAGCAGGCGAATCAAGCCCCAGCAGCAACAGACTCAATAAGATGTATTGCTGAAATCTTTGGCAAGCCAGCACGTGGTCTCCCCGAACTCCCATTATTCCCAAATCGTCCCTGGGCAATAGGGTAAAGCATCTCGAGCGAAATGCGATTCCCCAGCCAACAGCCGTCGTTGGACGATTTCCTTTGTGGGAGGGGTGACCCGGGGGTGTGTTGAGGCGCAGACCTGGACGATTTCATGCGACGATGATCATCCCAGTCGTCCTCGGGCGATTAAGCTCGGCGATAGGTTCCGGAATCGCTTCCTGTCATTTGCTGCATGAATCGGGGCATTAGCCCGACATAGCAATTGCAGTGACCGCAAACGGTTGCATTGGTTAGAATTGCGACGCCACAGCGAGAACACGGTTTCGTGGCCGGTTCCTTCTTTTTCGGCTGTGGCGGTAACTCCGGAACATCACCGAGTATTCGCATCACGCCCGTATCGGTCACCCGCCGCTGTTCGGGGGAAGGTGCGTCTGCCGGCGCGAACATGAACTGCGTGCGACACTTTGGACATCGAACCGTGTTTCCCGACAAGCTGATGTCGCCACGAACGCGGTGTCCCGAGGGACAAGTGACGGTTATCTTCGTGTTGCTGCTGTTGTCGTTCATTTTTTTGCCCTTCGCTCCAAGTCTCTCTATCGTCTTTTTCGCTCGCGCCTTCCGTTTAAACCGCTCAAATAGGGGCGGGTTTCGCGGAAACCAATGGCGCAAAAACTTTGATTTTGCACGTCGGATTGGCGAAACTTTTCCGATTTGGTGCACAAGGTCCGCCGATTTCGCACGTGTAACCTTCCAGAGGGGAATCCGTTGGTGTTGGCACCATCGGTTCACGGCAAAGAATGCTGCCGACGGCAGAGTTTAGTTTCGTGGCAAGCGGATGAACAATTTGAACCCAGATCCCATCACGCGACCCAGTTTGCTGGTTCGACTCCGGAATTCCCGGGACGATCAGGCGTGGGGCGAGTTCACGGCCGTCTATGAGCCGGTGATTTATCGCATGGCGAAGCGCCGTGGGCTGCAGGATGCCGATGCCCGTGAGGTTGTCCAAGAGGTGCTGATGTCGGTTGCCTCGGCGATCGATCGATTTGATGCCGACGCCGCCGGTTCATTCCGCGGTTGGCTAGCTCGGATCACACGCAACGCAACGGTCGACCAGTTTCGCAAGCTGGCCGCCCGCGAACAGGCAACAGGAACCAGCGATGTTCAACGGCACCTTGATGCGTTGGAAATCAACCAGGAGTGCGCCGACGAATTCGAACTGCATCGCAGGCAACAACTCTTTCGTTGGGCAGCCGGCGAGGTTCGCCGCCGAACCGGCGAAGTGAATTGGATTGCGTTCTGGAGAACATCTGTCAACGCGCGCCCGATCGCGGAGGTTGCCACCGAACTGGAGATACCTGAGGGAGCCGTGTATGTGGCTCGCTGCCGAATCTTGAAACGGATCCGCGAATTGGTTCACGAGCGTTGGGGCGAATGAGGCATAAGGCATGATTGCAGAACCGAACCGGCATATTCAAAGCGACACGCTTCGCGAATTGCTTGATGAAAAGTTGCCCCGTGAACAAGCGGAGATGGTCCAGTCGCACTTGGGTGCCTGTGACGTGTGCCGAGGCGAACTCGAGCATCTCGCCGGAGAAAAACATTGGTGGGATGAAACGGTCAGCGTGTTGTCGCAGGGTACCGTTGCCAATTCCGGTCGACGCCAGCCGTCGTCGACGCCAGCGAGAATCGACCAGGCTTGGTCACTTGATTCATCGCTGGCCTGGATCCAGCCGCTATTGGACGAGTCAGCTGAAAGCGAGCTGGGCCGAATCGATCAATATCCGGTCCATGGTTTGATCGGCCAGGGTGGCATGGGGGTGGTCCTTCGCGGCAGCGATCCTGAGCTGCATCGTCCGGTCGCGATCAAGATCATGTCACCGCACCTGGCGGGAGTCGGTGCGGCTCGTGCCAGGTTCATGCGAGAAGCTCAGGCCGCGGCGGCAATCGTCCATCCATCGATCGTTCCGATCTACAGCATTGCATCGGCGGCAAGGCTGCCGTACATCGTGATGCCCTGTATCTCAGGTGGCAACCTGCAAGAACACATTGATCGTCACGGTCCGTTGGAACTTGCCGAGGTACTGCGGATCGGGCTGCAAATCGCAGAAGGTCTCGATGCGGCTCATCGACACGGCGTGATTCACCGCGACATCAAACCGGCCAATATTTTGATCGAAGAAGGGAACGGCCGGGTGTTGATTACTGATTTTGGTCTGGCACGCGCGCTCGATGACGCGACCTTGACAATGAGCGGGATGATCGCCGGGACGCCACAGTACATGAGTCCCGAACAGGCGCGTGGCGAAGGGGTCGACGCGCGAAGCGACTTGTTCTCGCTAGGCAGTTTGTTATACGCGCTGGCCGTTGGCCGCCCGCCATTCCGCGCCGAATCACCGCTGGCGGTGCTGCGCAAGATCTCCGAATCGCGGCCACGACCGATTCAGCAGATCAACGAGCAGATACCCGCATGGTTTGATCGTCTTGTCGCAAAACTGATGGCGATTGACATCTCGAAGCGTGTTTCGACGGCGGACGAAGCGGCCAGGCTTCTCCGCGACGCTTTGGCACATGTTCGCAATCCCACGCAGCAACCGATACCGAAATCGCTGGCAGCGAATCGTGGTCGCGTGAGACTGGTGATTGCCGCTGCTGTTGTTCCGATCGTGGTCGCAATGGCTATCTACGCCGTCGTGCGAGAACCGCCAACAACCCTTCCGCCCCGGTCCGATGCACCAAGCGTGACCGACATCTCCGGCGAAACGAATCGTGATTCCGCGGGCAACTGGGATTGGCAGGGCGAAGCCTTGGATGCAGGACTCGTCGAAATCAATGGTCGGATCGATTCGATCTCGATATCGCTAGAAATGCCGCCCTGGCAGCAACCGTCCAGCGAAACACTCACGCTACCTTCATCAACCGAAAAAGAGGAGAACAGGGAATGAACCACTCATCGAACAGGAATGGCTCCGCCATGCGAATCATGATCGGCACGCTGCTGTTGCTGCTCCTGATTCCAGCGATCTTGCTGATCGACGGCATGATGTCTCTCCAGAACATTGACGCCCAGCAGATCCGGCCTCCACAGGCCCAATCGCAACCGATCCACGACGAAAGACCCCAGGCCAATGTACCCCTTCTCAATCCCAACACGTTCCGTCCGGTGTTCGATACGGTCTACGAACAGCAGAGACAACAAGTCCCCGTCGTGGCCGTCGATCAAGAGACGGGCAAGTCCGTGATGACGATGCGTGAAACAGTCATTCATGTTCCCAAGACAATCACTCGCTATGTTCCCGACCGCGCCGCATAGCCAACGGATCGGGGAATTGGCGGATGAATTGCGGACGATGAAAGAGGGAGACGAGCGACGTGACGCGCTGTTGGAGGAAATGAGGACACTGCTGTTGGAGGAGTTCAACGAGCGCCATGAGCAGCAGGGCAGAGAGATTCAACAGACCGCGGATCGCCTCGAGTCGCTTCGCAAAATGCATGAGCAACGCGAGCAGATGAAGGACCAGATCGTTACCCGCCGCATCGATCAGCTGATCGGTCAGCCCGACGTGTTGGATTGGAATCCGGGGCACATTGATCTGCCGCAGCGATTCGATTTTGATTCTCAGTCGTTCAACCGGCTGTCCCCTCCCGCTGGATCGGCCGCGTACGGCGGGGGACAGGCAGATTACCGGGATCCAATCGTACCTGAACCGAACTCTCGGCCGACACGGCCGCCGACCTTCCCGTCACGCGATTCGACCACTGGACGGGTTCCTCCGCCGGGATTGCCGCCGGGATTACATGACGCCATGCCGTTGGGTGCCCCACCATTGATTCACGAATCGGTGACCTCCGATGCGGAGGTCCAACAGCCGCGGCGGATCGAGGTGTCGGCTTCGGTATCCGGAGACGTGTTCCCATTGGCTCGACGATTGTCGACGGCTATGTTGTCCGAGTTGACAGCGAAAGAGGACTGGGAACGGTCGCAGAAACTTCACGAGCGAGCTGTGATCACTTCACAAGAGAATCGGAAGGCAGAGTTGAAACTGGAACAAGCGAAACGAGACCTCGAATTCGCTCGCGCCGAATGGCAAGCGTTGGAGGAACGATTGAATCGCGACCTGGAATTCGCGAAGATGCAATCGGAGCGCAGCGAACAACGTCGCGCCCTTATGCTCGAAGCCGTCGCGAACGGCGTCGAGTCGGAGCGAGCATTGTTGGAAGTGGATGATGCGTTGGAACAGGCACGCAAGGCGTTCCAGGATGTTGACCTGAAATGGAGGCAGTTTGACCAGGCGAGAAAAATGATCGGCGGTTTCGACGATGCTCCGAATACTCCGCACGACGCGACACCGTCTCAGCCAGTTGGCGAATCGGTGAACAAGCGAGTTCGGATCGATGTGGACAATAGGATCGAGGAGACCGACGATTCGGTCGAGAAATGAAGGTCGATCGGCACGGTCATTTCTGTTGGAACGCTTCGGTCGTCGCGATCTGCTTGATCAGCGACCGAAGCGTCAAACCTTGCTCGCTTGCGCCGGCTACGATTTGGTCGACCATTGGGCGATCGGATGATTCGACGGTTCTTGCCAAAGCATAGGTCAGCAGCTTTTCAACCAGCCCGCGGATGAATCGGTCTTGCTGCAACAGCAATGCTCGTTTGAATTCCGGGAAATTTATGAAGCTGTCACCGCCGGGCAGTTTGCCGCTGGGATCGATTTTCGGTCGGTCATCGCCCCAATGCGCGAGTGGCTTTTCGCCGTCCAGCCGATCACGCCACTGACCAATCACGTTGAAGTTTTCCAGCGCCAGGCCGTAGGGATCGATGCGTCGATGACAGTTATTGCACGTCACCTGTTGGCGATGACGATTCAAACGGTCGCGTACGCTGAGGTTCTCGCCGCGAATGTTCGGCTCGACTTCGCCGGCATTGGGTGGGGGTGGTGGTGGCGGGTCGTTGAACAAAACGTCGAGGATATATTTGCCTCGTTCGACCGGTTTGGTGCGGTTCCCATCACTTCCCCAGCGGTGAACGCCGGCCATCCCGATCAGCCCGCCACGAATCGACAGCGGACGGCCCTCGACGTCGCGGCCGGTCAACGCGACACGCTGGAACTCTTCCCCGCGAACCCCGTCGATTCCGTAGTACATCGCCAAACGTTCGTTGACCATCGTCCAATCCGAATCGATTAAATGCAAAATCGACTCGTCTCGCAGAATCAGCTCTCGCAGCAGGGCGATCGGTTGCTCGGTGATATCGTTGTCGATACCGGCATACTCGGTCGCGTAGTATTGTGGGAAGATGCGTTCGTCGGCGGGAAACCGCTCGAACTCATCCACCTTCAACCACTGCCGCACGAACCCCTGCAGAAATCCCTCGATGCGAGTATCGGAAAGCATTCGATCGATTTGCTGAGCGATGGCTCGATCATCTTTCAGGCTGCCGGCGACAGCCAACCGCAGCAATTGGTCATCCGGCATGCTGCTCCACAAAAAATAGCTGAGCCGCGATGCGAGTTCGAAGTCATCCAATTCGCGAGGCGACTCGGACGCGCTGCGTTCATGAAGATAGAGGAATTTTGGTGAACAGAGTATCGCGATCAGCCCCGTCTTGATCGCGGTTTGGAAATCGCTTCCTCGACCCAGTTCCGCTGCCACCAACGAGACGATTTCATTCACTTCGGCCGGCGTGACAGGACGCCGGTAGGCACGTGGTAGAAGTCGCTGAAAGATGCGTTTCGCGTACTCCAGAGTCAGCTGTTCCGATTGCCAACCATCAAAAAACAATGTCTTCATACTTGCCGGTGGGTATTCGCCTTGCAGCGGACCGGTGACCTCGATCCAGTCCAGGTACAACTTTGGCAATCGTTCGAGTCGCAGGACCTGCTCGTTGAACGCGCCGCGGACATTGGAGTCGTAGTCACCCTGCGCTCGCAGGCGTGCCTTGATCCGTGTCGACTCGAGCACCTGGCCGGCATCAAACAGTTCGCTGGCCTGGCGGTGCAGTTCACCGCGGGCACTGACGTACCGGCCGAACTGGGTGCCGTCAACGATTCCGACGTCATACTCGCCTTGAAACAATTCATCTCGAGTTGTCACAAACTCGTACACGATCGGCTGATCGGGAGTCGCGTCGACACGAAACTGGGCGATGCTGCTGCTCGGTCCCTGCTTGATGTTCATGTACACCGGTTGCCCCGAATCGGCCGGGTCGGACGCGGCTCTTACGCGTACGCGGTAACGACCGGTAGCGGGAACCTCTTTGCCATTGAATGGATGTCGAAGTTTTCCGAACGTCCGCGCGTTGCCCTCCAAGACCACCATCATGTCGCCGTCGAGGTACGCGCTTCTTGAATTCAGCAAGTACTCCATTGCCGAACCGACCGTATCTCGGAAATCAAACCGCACCGATTTCTCGGGAACGATTGGCGGGCGAAATCGCACTGCCTGGTCGGCAACCGCCTGTGCGACCTGGAAGTAAGAATCGATCAGCGACGGATCCACCAGCAAAGCCTTGCTCAGCCGATCGAAGCCATTGATCGATCCGTCCGGCGGCAGCAAGTCAATCGGCCCTTCCCCTTCGACAAACTCGACGTGCAGCAGGTCGCGAACGGTGTTGGCATACTCCAACCGACTCAGTCGCCGCAGCATCACTCGGCCATCGGTGCTGTCACTTTGGCGGCGCGCGAACTGCAATTGCCCCGAGATCCAATCGGTTACCTGGGCCAGCGTTTCGGCGTCGGGACGCGGTTCGTCTTGCGGAGGCATCTCGCCCAGATTGATTCGGTCGAGAACCTCGACCCAGATTCCCAGCGATTCTCGTTCTTGAAAATTCGGCTCCAAGAGATCGAGTCGCAACTCGCCCTCGGAAAGATCTTGACCATGACACTTTTGGCAATGATTGCCAAGAAAGGGTCCGATACAATCGTCAAAGGTTTGCGGATCGACCGCTTTCCGGGCGTCCGGTTGTTGAGCGAACGTGGGCAGGGGCAGCAAGACTCCGATCGCGACGCAAATGAATCGACCGACGCCCGTTAATTGCCGACCGCACCCGTTGCCATCCGAATACATTCTGCGGCCTGGTTCAACGCACATCGAGCTTCAACTCCGGTTTAAGTATTCGAAGTTTCTCAATCGCTTCGTCGCTGATCTTTGTTCCTTTACGTAGCAGTGTCACCTTCTTCAGGCGGGCTGAGTTTGCCAAACTCAATAGCCCTTCATCGGTCAATCCCTGGGGGCCTCCCGATTGCCAACTGCCGATAAACAACTCGGATAAATTTTCCATTTGGCCGACGTGTTTCATGGCGGCATCGTTCAAACCGCGATTGCTCAAATTCAATTGTCGGAGCTTCGGCAATTCGACCAGGGTGGCAAATCCCTGGCCGCTGACGAGCGGAGCATGAATACTTAGTGTTTGAAGATTGACCAACCGCCAAAAGTCTGCCCAGCCAATGTCGGTGATCTTCGTCGCCTGCTCGGTCAAGGTCAGTGATTGCAAAGCAACGATCTCGCAAATCGACTTCATCCCCTCATCGGTTAGCGAATCGCTGCCGAGTGTGAGGTCCCGCAACGAATTGCACTGTCGCAGCGACGCGACCGCGGTATCGCCCGCATCGCCGTCGGACAAATTCAGGTTGACCAGACGAGTCAGTCGCGACAATGCCTGGAAGTCTGTGTCGACAAGGTTGACGCAACCGGCCAGTGACAGGTTTTCCAGCAATCGCAACGATGCCACGCAGTCCAGTCCCCGCGAGCTGATCGGGCAGCCTTGCAGATTCAAGTTTTGAATCGTTGGAAAAGTTGTCAACAGCGCCGCACCGTCATCGGTCAACCTGGCGAATGAAACTTCTCGTAGCGGCGAACCGACGAATCGCGACAAAGCGGCTCCGCTGGACTGTGTGCTGGCGACGTGCAGCGTGTTCAAGGTGGTCAACCGCGGCAGAGTCGATAGTCCTTCGTCGGTAATCTTGCTCCCTTGCAGATTGATCGAGATCAACTGGTCGGCATCACGCAGGTAGTCCAACAGCTGATCCGATAGGTCGACCGTTCCGGTGATTTGCAGACTTTGAATCTCGGGGTGGTCGGCGAGGGGAGCGAAGTCTTGGGCGGAGATTCCTGGGCCGCCGACGGAGATCGACAATCCGGTCAATCGATGAATCTGGCCAAGCTGTTTGAGATGATCGGCCGACAGACGTCCGGGCTGGCTGAGGTGAACATCAACAGCGTATTGCAGGTCAGCGAGTTGACGAAAAACGAGATCGCTGAGGTCGTCGCATCGCAACTCGAATCCAATCTGTCCGTCACGGTCCTCGGTCACGGATCTCGCGATCAACTTCAGTGCCTCCAACGCCGCTTCCGATTTCTGATGGCGCTCCGCCGACTGGGCGACCATTTCGTCGCTTGCTTCGCGGACCACGCGGAACCCGATGTAGCAGGCCGCGTCGCCGGCCTCGAAAACACCGCGGACGCCGCTACGGCACTGGATCGGGGAAACGAACCACGAGCCGCCGCGGATGACACGCCATTCGCCGTGCTCGTTCCAACGTTCGTCGCACAACGGATCGATCGCACGAGGGCGGACTTGCCGATGACCAGCGCGCTTGAATTGACTGTAATAAGTGTCCAGATAACGATCTTCGCACCACTCCCAAACGTTTCCATGAAGATCGAACAGTCCCCACGGATTTGGCTGGTAACTTGCCACCGGCGCGGTGAACACATTTCCGTCACTCGGATCGTTGTCGACATCGATCAACCACTGCAGCAGGACACGACCACTGGAGGCACGTTCCAATTCGACGTTGCCCACATTGGCGTGTCGCTGGATCATGCCTCGATAGGCATCGCCGAATGAAAAGTGCGTGGATGTACCGGCTCGGCATGCGCATTCCCACTCCGCTTCGGTCGGCAGCCGATAGCTGTGGCCCTGTTCGAGACTCAGCCAACGGCAATACGCTTTGGCATCGTGATAGCTGACACCGACCACGGGATGCGATCCCTGCTGTGGGATCCCCGGTCGCTGCCAATCGAATTCGGTTCCACAGCGAAACGAAGATTTGACTTCGTCGTTTCTAGGGTCATTGACCGGATCCCAGGCTACCATCCCTGTGTCACTTCGTTCGGCGTCCGTTTTGTAGCCGGTGGCGGTGACAAACCGACGAAACTGGTCGACCGATACTTCGGTCGTTGCCAGGTAGAACGGTTTGGTCAAAATCACGGGATGGATCGGCAGATCATCTTCGCCGGCATTGTAATCGACATGATCACCGCGAAAGGATTCTGGTCGTGCGGCGCCCATCTCGAAATGCGTCGCCTCGATGAGGCGGTACGTTTGTCCGGTTGAATCGTGGACGAAGGTTTGCTGGGCATCGGCGATGGAAGCTGGAAGCAGTGCCAGCGTGGCGCACAACCAAAGGCGATGCGGCATCGTGGAATCGGCAATTGACCGGTCATGCATGGGTTTTGTCGAAGAGATAGCCGGCTTCGTCAGATCAATTGGGAAATCACGCCGGTACTATCTTGCAGCGTGTCCATCTTCACACCCATCGCATCGGCCATCGTATGCCAAACCCGCGCCAGTGGCGTCTTCTCGGGCATTTGCAAGTGCGTTTTGTGTTGCAGCCCCAAAGCCTCGCCACCGAACACAACCGTCGGCAGTTTGTCACGCGAGTGGTCCATCCCGGCGCTGCTGGAAAAGGCCAGCACGGTGTGGTCCAACAGACTACCACCGTCGGCTTGTTCGATCGATTCGAGCCGCTTCAAAAACCCGTTCCAGAATCCCATATTGATCTCGTCGACTTTCGCGAGTTCGTCCAGATTCTTGGGGTCATTGTTGTGATGCGTCAACGCGTGAAATCCTTTCGAGACACCATGAACCGGAAAGGTTCCACCGGCAAGCTCGCGGCGAACGTTGTACGTGATCACTCGCGTGGAATCGGTGTTGTAAGCCAGGGCAATCAGATCGTACATCAACTTTTGATAGACGGTGTAATCGAACTCGCGCGAATCGGGAGTCAATGATTGCGAATAATTGCCGATCCCTACTAAGTTGGGATTCGGTTTGGGCTTTTGTGACCAATCGATGTCGCGCTGCAGTTGATGCTCGATTTCGCGCACGGCGGTAAAGTACTCGTCCAGCTTTTGTCGGTCGCGGCGACCGACTTGTCTTTGCAGCGACTGGGCTTGGTCACGGACAAGATCAAGGATGCTGCCGCGACGTGTGAACCCTTCGTCTCTGGCCTTTGCTTGCCTGGCATCGTCGACTTGGAACAACCGGGCAAAGATCGCATGCGGGTCGTTCTCGGCGGCCAACGGGATACCATTTTCGCTCCAAGACAACGTTGCCAAACCTTGGTTGCCAAAGTTCGTTCCCCGCTCGATCGACATTTGCAGCGAAGGAAAGCGGGTCGACTGGCCCACCTGGCTGGCCACCACTTGGTCGGCCGAGATGCCGCCTTGGATGCCGGAGGAGGTCCAGCCTTCGGTGCCGGTCAAAAAAGAGTAGTCACCGGTATGGCCGCCGCCATGCTCGAGTTGTAATCCGGACAGCACCGTCATTCGCTTGCGGAACGGTTCCAGCGGTTTCAAGATGCGCGGCAGCTGGCAATTCTCGCCCGTCTGTGGGGGGAAGAACTCGCGGATGTTCATCCCGGTTCCAAAATGGGCAACCAGCATTCGCGATGGCACCTCGGGTTTGGCCCCGGCGGCCCAGGCGCGGCGAGCTTGCATCGCGTCGAGGATCGGCACAGCAATCGACGCGGCGGCGCTCTTCAAGATTGTCCGGCGGCCGAGCGGTTTGGCGGACATCGTTTACCTCGGGGCATTCATTTCGGTGGATTCGGGCGTCAGTCTTCGATCCCAATAGGATACTGTAGTTGCCCGACGGAACGAAGCGAGGTGACAGGCAGCCCAGCCGATGGTGTTGGATTCTTCGTGGGTCTTCCAATCGAGCTTGGGATTGGGAAGGCGCACGAGAACCCTCCGAGTTCCGCTCATCTCCCTATTGAATTCAGGCAACTCCGAGTTTTCTTTCCGAGTCCAAATCGAGCGATCATGATGACAACGCATTCCATAGTGAAAACACGGGGAGGATGATCGCCGCCACCCAGGTGGCCAGCGTGAGAATACCCAATACAAGCGCCAACTTGCCGATACGTTGTCGTTGCCTGAGGTTTTCTGTCATCTTTCCGCTCAGCAAGACGGCGAGGGCGATGGTAAAAAACATGACCAACGCCATCGGGTGAAACAGCCAGCGAGTCAATACGGGGAGCTTGACATCGAGGTCAACGAAAATCGGTTTCAGATACAAGTAGGCCAGCAGATGCGCGACCGCGAGCGTTGACCAAAGCGTCAAACCCAAGGTCAACGAAACCGGAGTCGGGCGCCCAGAGCGTCCATCGACGTCGATCGTGGCGGGCGGACGGAAAGGGTCATTGGCGGTCAAGAAATACCTCGCCATGTCTTTCACTGCGATCGGGGTCAGCAGCCGAACGATCTACTTCGCCGGCGGCAGAAAGGGAAACAATTCGCGGATTTCGTCGTCGCTTGGTTGTCGGCCGTATTCGCAAATCTCAAATGCTTCGGCATATGCGATCTCATCAGCTTTCTGTTCGCCATACCAGCGAACGAGTGCATCGCGAGATTGTTTGGCCTCGGCACTTGCTCGCCTTTCCCATCGTTCCTTGAGCCACTGTTCACGAAGTTCGGCTTGGGATTCCGGCGGTGCCTGTGCGGCTGCCTCGGCACTGCCCAGAGCGCCTCCTTCGAATGTTTGAGAAACCAGGGCGGTCAGTGCGTGGACTTTCTTGTCGAAAACAGAATCGATCGACACGGCGATGTCCGCTTCGAACGGATAGGGTTTCTGAAATCGATCGCTGGAGTAAAGGAAAACCGGATTGTTTTTGAGCGCCGGCGTGCTGGGCAGGAAAAACGGAACGGTAACCATGAATGCCGCATCCTGAACCAGCACCCCCACGTACCGGTGGTCGGGATGATAGTCCCACGGTCGATGTGCGATCACGATGTCGGCGTTCCACTCGCGGATCAGTCGCGTGATCGTTCTGCGATTTTCCAAGGTAGGCAATAGCTCGCCGTCGTGGATATCCAGCACTTCGGATTCCACGCCCAATCGTTTTGCGACCTCTGCCGATTCGGCAGTCCGCCGTATTGCCAGCGGGCCGCCCGCCATTGCCCAGTGGCCGATGTCACCGTTGGTCACCGAGACAAGTTTGACATGATGGCCCCGCTCGGCCCACAGCGCGGCAGATCCACCACTTTTGTATTCCGCATCGTCGGGATGCGCGCCGAAACAGATGATTCGCAGCTTGCCATCATCTTTGTCCGTTTCGTCCGACAACGCATGATTCGGGATCAGGCAAACAAGCGAAACGATGATCAACGGGGCGTAGTAAGCTCGGGGCATCGTGATTCTCCCTGGGGGTGGATTCCTGGTGAGGTGCGCAACAGAAGCTGACACCCGTCAATGTAATCGTCCGGCGTCCTGGTGTGGGGAACGGGGATCGGAGAAGATATTCGCGTTGAATTCGTATTTTCGCTACCATCAAGCATTCAATGAGAAAACCTCGCGGAACGATCGTCGCTGCTGTCTTATTGTGGATGGCGGTCGTCGCTGGCTGTGATCGGCGCGACCGCGAATCGAATTCGTTTCCCCAGCGGCCGATCAAGGTCATCGTGCCGTTCGCTGCTGGAGGCGGGAGTGACAGTTTCGGTCGCATCCTTCAATTGGCGATCGAACGAGAAAACCTATTGCCGCAGCCGTTGGTGATCATCAACGTCCCCGGCGCGGGTGGGACGATCGGCAGTCGCCGAGTCAAGAACGCTCGGCCAGACGGGTACACGATCCTGCTTCTGCACGATGGGATCATCACGGCAAAATTCTCCGGCCAGTCGTCTTATGGACCGGAAGCGTTCGAGGCGATCGCCGGATCGGGCGACGCGGCCCAGGTGGTCACGGTCGCCGAGGACTCACCGTATCGAGATCTATCGGAATTGATGAACGACGCGGAACGTCGCCCCGGCGAGATCGTGTTCGCGGCCAACATCGGCGCGCCGAGTCACTTCGCCGGATTGATGCTCGAACAACAAAAACCGGGGGCGAGGTTTCGCTACACACAGACAGGGGGCGGGGCAAAGCGGTTCGCCGCGTTGAAGGGCAATCACGTTGACGTTTCCGCGTTTTCGATCGCGGAATACATTCAATTCCGTGACTCGGGAATTCGAGCGCTGGCGTTGTTGGGGGAACAACGTCATCCAGACCTGCCCAGCGTTGCGACGGCGCGTGAGCAGGGATTCGATGTGATCAGCCAGAACATGCAGTTTTGGTGGGCTCCCAAGGGTACCGCTGCCGAGCCGATCAACGTCATCGCCTCTGCCGTTGAACGGGCGATGAACAGTGAACCGGTGCGAACGAAGCTGGCACAGATGCGAATGGACCCGCGGTTTTTGAGGGGAGCAGAACTGGAAGCCGAGATCCGAGAGCGAACGGATCGAATCGCGGTCGTCGCATCGCGCCCGATCGACAGTCTGCCCAACTTTCCGATGATCACCGCAGCCATCGTTCTTGTGCTCTCGCTACTCGTTTGGTATCGGTCGCGCGGCGACCGGCGGATGACCGGCGAGCAGGATCCTATTTCTTTCCGCGGCTTGTTGTCGTCACTTTCGGTGATCTTGATCACGGTCGTTTACGTGCTCGGTTTACAATTCACAGCGATCGGCTTTCGCGTGCTGACCGTCTGCTTTGTCTTCGCGGTCGGCATCTCGATCGCTCGGTATTCCGCCGCGATGGCGGGATCTCGGGTTTCTTTGACACGGCTGTTGTCGCTGCTCGGATGCGTTGCACTATTATTGAGCGTCGGAGTCCACTATCTGTTCACTCAAGTCTTGGTCGTGGATCTTCCCTGATCACCGGAAACCACCGCGAATGCCCGATCTCGGTCCCGTTTTTGATTTGATGGTCACGCCAACGTCGCTGGCGTTGGTCGTGGTCGGTTCGTTTCTGGGCGTCATGGTTGGGGCGATTCCCGGTTTAACCGGTGCGATGTTGATCGCATTGTCGTTGCCACTGACCTTTTCGATGAGTGGTGAACACGCGTTGGTGCTGCTGGTCTCGATGTACGTGGGAAGCATTAGCGGCGGGTTGATCACGGCCACATTGATGCGGATTCCCGGCACGCCTGCATCGATCATGACGACGCTTGATGGATACCCGATGGCCCAAAGAGGCGAAGCGGGCCGGGCGTTGGGCCTGGGCATTGGTGCTTCGTTCATTGGCGGCATGATTGCCTGGGGGTTCTTGGTAACGTTGGCGGCCCCGATGGCGCACTGGTCGTTGATGTTCGGTCCGTTTGAGTTCTTTTCGCTGGTGCTGGTTTCGCTGGTTCTGATCGCCTCGGTGGGCGACAGTTCGCCAATCGTCGGTCTGCTTTCCGGTTTTCTGGGGATCCTGGCCGCCATGCCGGGCGGATCGCCGGCGACGGGGGTCACACGATGGACGTTGGGAATTCATGAATTGGACGACGGATTCAAGTTGTTGCCGGTGCTGATCGGTTTGTTCGCTGTCAACCAGGTGATTCGTGACTGTTTGATGGTGGAACGAATCACCGATCGCATCGGCAGCAATCGGCAGTCCGTTGTGCTTGGGCCGATTCGCTGGCAGGATCATTGGGTCAACTTGTTGCGGTCGTCCTTTATCGGGACCGCGATCGGAATCTTGCCAGGGATCGGCGCCAACATTGGATCCGCGATGGCATATTCGGCCGCGAAGAATGCCTCGAAGACACCGGAACTCTTTGGTACTGGCAGCGAGGAGGGGATTGTCGCGTCGGAGTCTGCGAACAACGCAACGATCGGTGGCGCATTGATACCGCTGATCGCGATGGGGATTCCTGGCAGCGTGATCGATGCGATCTTGTTGGGAGCATTGGTGATTCATGGATTGCAACCCGGTCCGCTGCTGATGGAGCAAAACCCGCTGTCGGTACACACGATCATGGTCACGTTGCTACTGGCAAACTTGTTCGTTTACGCGCTGATGCGATTGACGGCAGTTTGGATCGCCAGGTTGATCGAGGTGCCCCCTTGGTTGCTGATTCCGGCCGTATTGACGTTCTGTGTGATCGGTTCGTATGCACTTGCCAATCGAGTTTTTGACGTTTGGGTGATGTTGGGGTTCGGTGTCGTCGGTTTTGTCATCGAACGTCTGCGGATGCCGCTGGCGCCATTTGTGATCGGATTCGTGCTTGCACCGATTGGCGAGGAACACCTCAGCGCGGGTTTGATGCAAAGCGACGGCAGTTTTCTGCCACTGATAACTGGACCGATTTCGGCTTCGTTCTGTCTATTGGCCGCCGGAATTCTTGCTTGGACGCTGTGGGGGCCACGACGAGTGACCCGCGAATTCATCGAACCCTAGTGAAGCCGGCGGGGTGATTGACGGCGCACGGTTGGGCGGCATGCTAAACTATTGCCCATGACTGGCCGACCCAACATTCTGTGGTACTGCACTGACCAGCAGCGTTTTGACACGATCGGCGCGCTGGGTAATTCTTCCGTCGTGACGCCGACGCTTGATTCGTTGGTCCGCGATGGCGTCGCGTTCACTCACGCGTTTTGCCAGAGCCCGATTTGCACCCCCAGTCGATCAAGCTTCATGACGGGGATGTACCCATCGCGGGTTCACAATACGCGAAACGGTAATGAGAGCTTTCCCAGTTATCCGCCGGTGATCACGAAACTGATCGCGGATTCGGGATACGAATGTGGATTGATCGGAAAGTTTCATTTGCAGAGTTCCGGTCATCGCACGGAGCCGCGAATCGATGACGGATTCTCGTATTGGCAATTCAGCCACGCTCCCCGAGACGACTGGTCCGAGGGCCATCACTATGCGGATTGGGTCCGTGCGAAAGGTGGTGACTTGGAGGCGATGCGAGCGACGTCGGATCGCGTTTCGCCGGAGATGCACCAAACGACTTGGGCGACCGAATGCTCAATCGATTTCATCTCGGCAGAGCGGAACCCAGATCGACCATGGCTATTGAATGTCAACATCTACGATCCTCATCCGCCATTCATTCCGCCCAAGGTGTATGCCGACCGGTTTGATCCGGCGAGGATGCCGGGACCACATTTCCGGCCTTCCGATTTGGTGCATCAAGCGAAGCTGGCGGCAATCGATTTTCAGGACGAAGTGCGATCGCCCCAGGATCATGATGCGTTTCGAGTTCAGGCGTTGTACTATGCCATGATCGCCCAGATCGATGACCAATTTGCCCGCATTCTTCGAGCGCTCGATCGTAGCGGCCAGCGTGAAAACACGGCGATCATTTTTACCAGCGATCATGGCGAGGCGTTGGGGGATCACGGCCTGATGTTCAAAGGCTGTCGCTTCTACGAGGGGCTGGTGCGGGTGCCGCTGATTTTTTCCTGGCCGCGGCAATTCGAGTGTGGTCTGACCAGCGATGGGTTGGTCGAATTATTGGATCTAACCTCCACATTGATGGAACTGGCCGGGCTCGAATGTCCCGACTACATGCAGGGCAACAGTTTGCTGCCGATCCTCCGCGGTGATCCGGATCCGGGGGTACTGCGGACTTTCGTGCGGAGCGAGTATTTCGATGCTCTCGATCCGCAATTCACCGGTGGTAGCGGAACATTCGCAACGATGTACCGCACGGAAAAACACAAACTGTGCATGTACCATGACAAGCGAATTGGCGAGCTGTACGAACTGGACACCGACCCCTGGGAATTTGAAGACCGCTGGGACGATCCGGCGTACCAAACCGTCAAGAACCAGTTGATTCGCGAGGCGTTTGATGCCCACGTTGTGTTAACGACCGACATGGGATCGCGGCGAATCGCGCCGATGTAATTGTGTAATTGCGATCCGTCGCAACCGAATCACTTTCCAACAGGATGCGCCATGAGACATTCCGTCACGCTTTCGATCACGTTGATTCTTGGCGGCATTCTATTTTCGCAAGACGTGCAACTGAGAGCGCAGGATACAGGGACAGGATTCATTGGTGACGGTAAAACCGATAACACGACGGCAGTTCAACGCGCGGTCGACGCCAAACGTGGCGAAATCCTGTTCAGCAAAGGTATCTACCGCATCACCAAGCCGATCGTGATCGAGCTGGACAAGGTCACCAACACGTCGATTCACGGTGGGGGCGTTGCCCGGATTGTGATGGACGGACCGGGGCCGGCATTTCGATTTATCGGTACGCATGAGGGGACCGCATCACCGACAACGGTCAACAGCAACGTTTGGAATCGACAGCACACGCCGATGGTCGATGGAATCGATATCGTTGGCAACCATCCCGATGCTTGTGGAATCGAGGCGTCGGGCACGATGCAATTGACGTTGACACGTGTCGTGGTTCGGGAGTGCCTGCACGGCATTCACCTGGTCAATCGAAATCGCAACGTGACGCTTTCTGAATGTCACATTTACGACAATCAAGGGATTGGAGTGTTCATGGATCACCTGAACCTGCATCAAATCAATATCGCCAACTGCCACATCAGCTACAACGACGGCGGCGGCGTTGTGGCGCGCGATAGCGAGATTCGAAATCTGCAGATCGGCAGCTGTGATATCGAAGCCAACATGGGCGGCCCCGGATCGCAACCGACGGCAAACATTCTGCTCGATTCGAGCCGCAGTTCAATCGGTGAAGTAGCGATTGTCGGATGCACGATCCAACATTCACACGACTCGCCAGAATCCGCCAACATTCGATTCAATGGCCAGTCGACCAAGCGTGAATTTACCGACGAGCTGCGTCACGGCAACATCACGATCGCCAACAATGTGCTGTCAGACGTCCAGCTGAACGTTGTCATTCAAAATGCGCGAGGCGTCGCGATCACGGGCAACACGATTTGGAAGGGATACGAACGCAACCTGGTTGTGGACGGTTGCCAGAACGTTGTCCTAACGGGCAACGTATTCGACCGCAATCCGCGATATCACTACGGCGATGGAGCGGACGCGCGACTGGGATTGCTGTTCATTGATTCCGATGATTGCACGATCAGCGCCAATCACATTTCGGGAATTGTTGATGGTGAAGCGGCAATGGTGGTGCGGCGATGCAATCGCTTCAACGTGACTGGATGTACCATTGTTGATTATGGTCGATGCGGATTGCTGCTGGATGACGTATCCAATAGTCGCGTCTCGGATTGTCTGATTCGGGACGACCGCGAGGGAGCAGACGGCATTTCGATTTGGATCGAGGAAGACAACAACGTCACGGTCAGCGACTGCATGCTAAGCCATGCGGCGAACCAATAGCGGCCGCTAAACCATTCGTTAGGACCATCATAATTGGTCCGGCGCATTGGTGGGACCGAGACGAATTGAGAGCGGCGGGGACCGGGTTGCCTGTTTTCGGGATAAACTGCGTCTTTTGTGCTGCCGACCCGATCGAATCATCCAATGAATTTCGGCCGGCAACTTCCAGGCGATCGTGAATAGGATACGGGTCAAATACCGTACCGTGTGGCCATGCATTTGTACTCTTTTCTGGTCGTCGTGGTCTCGCTCAGTTGTGGTTCGCTGCCACCGGCCGATGTCGATCCGGTTCGTGCCGCGATTGCCACTTTAGGGATGGTGACCGCGTGGATCTTGCTTTGTCATGTCGCCGCCCGGGTGACTGCGAAGCAGGTAATGTTGGAAAACATCGACGCCGTGGTGGGCGCCCAGTGGATGGACAAACAGCTGGAAGCCTTTCGCTGGCTTGGGCTGGGGGTCGCGGTTCTCTGTTTGGCTGGATTCGGATTGGCGGGGACGATGGACACGACACCGCCGTTTGAACATTCGATGTTTCTTCAATCGCTGGTGTTACTGGCACCAGCGATCGCGATGACGGTTGGAACCTGGTCCGCCGAGCATCGTTACGCCGTGCACTTGGGTTATGCGGATCGCGGTCTCTGCCGGCACGTCGGCTTCGTTTGGCTTGCACTTCGTAGTGGCATGGCTTGGCTGGTCGTGCCGATTCTGATTCTGCTCGTCGGCGGTGACCTGTTGTCGGCACTGCCGGTCGACACCATGACGGCCAGTTGGATGACGGTGGGAATGATTCTGCTGTTCGTCCCGTTGGGTTTGCCGTGGTTGATCCGACACTTATTCAAGACCGGTCGATTGGATGAAGCGACCGAAGTTTGGGTACGTCGGTTGATGTCTGCGGCGGGATTGCGACGGACAAAGGCGGTGCGTTGGGATACCGGTGGTCGAGCTTTCAACGCGATGGTCGCTGGATTTGTACCGCCGGCCCGAACGCTGTTGATCAGCGATCGGCTGGTCGATGAGCTGCCACGTGAACAGGTGGCGATGGTCGTGTTGCACGAGGCTGCTCATTTACGTCGGCGACACGTACCGCTTCGGATGCTTGCGGTGATGCCGGCATGGGCAGCTGGCGCCGCGATCACCAAAATTGCCGGCGACGCATCATGGGCGGTTGCGATGGGTAGTGCCGCTGGGATCATGCTGACCATGTTGATCTTGCGATTTGTCGCGTATCGAACGGAATTTGACGCCGATGTCACGGCCTGTCGGATGGCCGCGAAAATATCCAAAGAGATCGAAGACGTGCCCAGCAGTTACGATCTTGCTGCGGAAATTTTATCCGCGGCGCTGGTTCGGGTGACGCTCGATCATCCGTCGGCACAAAAGGCGACCTGGCTTCATCCCGGAGTGGCGGAGCGAGTCGATTGGATGCGCCGCCAGCGGGAAGTGCCCAGCAGCAGCAACGCCAACGCCGGCACCATCGCGAACCCGGCGTAGCCGTGCAACAAGATCAATGAATGCATTTGGTCCGTCGACGGTATTGGCAGCATGCAGGCAAAAACCGTGGCGATGGTTGCCAGTCCGGTGACGACCAGCGACCAGAAGCCAAGCTTTTGTAGTCCGCCGGAATCAACGCGGCTGATGTTCCGCCAGAGTGACGACAAGGCGAACAACGGGAGCGTGATGACCAGCACCCCGCTTGCCATCATGTGCAGCCGCAACATCGACCCCTGAAGACGACCGCCGGCGAGCCAGGCAGCGGCGGTGGCCGAAAGCACAATGACGACGGCCAGAACCACGAGCAGCAAAATTCGGTCGATCCAAGTTTTCATGATTGCCATTTCGTCATGTTGCTGATTGCTTTCCAGCGGCGAACCGCGAGGCGACAGCGCCGACTCCGATCATCAACGTCATCAGCAAAATCGTGATCGAACCGGCCACGATGAACTTGAACGACTTGCGTCCGCGGAACAATTCATTCCAAGCCAAGCTTTGATCGGGTTGAATTCCCTGCAGCGATGCCATCGTGACCGGATTGCCGCGGTCTGGCCCGGGTCCCAACGGCGCGACGGTTGAGGTAAAGATCTTGCCATGATCGGAATGGCATTCGAGGCAGCCGCCGACGCCCAGCGCCCAACCGGCCGGTCTGACGTTGTGCGCTATCGGCCAGCGGACCATTCCGGTAGCCGACGGGTCGTCCAGTTGCACCACTTTCAATGAATCTGGTTTGTCATCGCGAGCGTAAATGACGCCACTGGAAACATAAACCGCGGTCTCGACTTGCAGTTCTTTCTGCACCGCCTCCAAGGCGGCCGAGACTTTTTCGTTAAACAATGCACGGCCTTGTTCGTCTTGCAGTTTCTTCACTTTCGCGGTTTCTTGTTCGCTCCACTGGTCGGCGTCCAGCTTGGCGCGTTCTTGCCCGAGGATCTGTTGCAGGTCCTTGCTGCTGAGTTTCGGCTGCAGCAGTTCGGCGACGAGGTCGTTCCGCACGCGGAGCGCGCGTCGGGTGATTTCGTACGCCTGTTGGGGCGGAATCGGATGCACTTTGCCGTCACGGATCGCGCCCAGAAAGCCGGCCACATCGCGCGGTGGGGATAGATCCGGCCATCGCTCTGCCTGGCAAAGACGGGGCCGACGATGGCTGGCAATTCGAGCCCGGTGCGATGATCTTTCTCGCCCAGGCTATGCGCCAGCGAGGTCATCACGCGGAGTGCTTGGTCGCGGGGGGCTGGTCCGCCATGGCAGGATGTGCAGGACATTCTTTCGAAGTGAATCGGCGGCAAGCCGGCATGCATCGGTGTTGGCGATCCGAGCCTTCCCGCCCGGGCGTAGACATCGTCGCTGGCGTCGGATTGGGGATCCTGATGATTGGCACCGAGGTGACAACCGGCACAGGAGAGCGTAGCGACGCTGGATTTCCCCGGGTTTTGTTCGCCATCGAATCCGCGGGCGATGTGATGATCGATACCGTTGCGGTGGCAATCGGCGCAAACCATCCCGGCCCGCAAATGAACATCCTCGTCGTGAATCCACCGTGGCTCGATCCCGGCCTCGCTGACGGAACGGTTGCTGTGGCACTGGTAGCATGAATTGCTGTCGGGCTCGCGGATCAAGTCCATGAACACGGTACCGTCGGCGGAGAACCTGATTGGGTCATAGGTCACTTTGGGAAGCTTCGCCTTGGTCGCGTCGTCGTTGGGATCCGCATCATCTTTGATTCGGGAGACAATGCCGTCGACGATCCCCAGTCGCAAACCGGCTGTTGCCGCCCAGGCGAAGTTTTCTTGCGCGATCTGTTCGCGTCGGTTATTGAAGTCGTAGCTACCGGGTATGGCGTGGCAAACCATGCAATCGATTTCCAGAGCGCCGCTGAGTGGCCAACGATTGACGGCCAATTCGGCTTCATCACTGTGATCGGCCCCTTGCGAATCGGTGTTCGGCTGCGAGGTGGTGGTTGTCGTGTGCGAGACCTGCGGATTCGCAGCCAAGCCGCCACCGGGCAACCGGCCGCCGAATTGTCTGGTCATTTCCCAGGTCGTGATGCCGATCGAGTTTGGATCATAGGTGTGGGACCAATCACGGTACGACAGCGGCAGTTGTGTGCCGGTTCGCTCGTCGGTCCAAATCCAAGGCTCGCCCTCACGTCCTGCGACGGCATCGGCAAGAAACGCGTTGAAGTGCCAGCCATGTGAAATCGTTTCGTAGTCGTGACATCGGCCACAGGTTTTCTGGGACGAATAGGGCTGCTCCGACTCGGGGGTGATCTTTCGATTGTCCGCATCATAGAGGTCGATCCAGTGTAGATACCTCGCGTTGCCATCGCTGTGGGCAAATCGCGAATCGGCGGCCCTGCATTCCGTTGACAGGAAGGTGATGATCGAGAAAGCGACCCATCCGATGTGGAGAGAGTTCACGGTGATCTTCGCAGCAAGTTGAGTGTAAAAACGTAAAAGAAAGTCGATATTGATGCGGCAACGCCGATCTGCCGATGCTTTGAATCACGGCCGAATCGGGGCCACCCATTCACGCCGCCGCGGCAGGACACCATACTTTGACCCATAGCGTAACGGACTGACAGCACGGGCAAGCTTTTTGCGCGTTTTCAGCGACAAACTTTTTGGGAGAAGCGATCATGGGACGTTCGGGATTCATTACATTCAAGGGCAATCCGATGACGCTGGAAGGCGAAGATTTAGCAGTCGGTTCGCCAGCCCCGGCATTCACCCTGCATTATGCCGACGCCGGAATTCAGACACTGAAACTCAGTGACCTGAAGGGCAAACCGACGATCATTAGCATCGTCCCCAGCTTGGATACCGCTGTGTGTGCGGTGCAAACGAAGCGATTCAACGAGGAACTCGGTTCGCTCGGAGATAAGGTCAACGCGGTCACCGTCAGTCGCGATCTGCCGTTTGCACAGGCGCGTTTTTGTAGTGCCGAGGATATCAAGATGCGAACGGCAAGTGATTACCAGACACACCAGTTTGGAACCGACTACGGCATGACGATTGAAGAGTTGAAGCTGTTGACCCGGGCCGTGATCGTGTTGGACTCGGACGGCAATGTCGCCTACAAAGAGATCGTCCCGGAAGTCACCAACGAGCCCGACTACGAAGCCGCGATGGCGACGCTGCGAATGCTTGTATAGCCGGACGGTGGCGGTTTCGATTGCTGTCATCACCGGAAGCGTAAGTGATGAAATTGCACGTGATTCAAAACTCACGCTAGGGGTTGTGATGGAACGGAGAAAAACCAGCTGAAATGAACCGCATCGTTGTTGCCGCGCTCTATCGTTTTGTACCGCTGGCCGACTACGCCGAGTTGCAAGAACCGATGCTCTGCCGGATGCGGCAGGCGGGCGTTCGCGGTACGTTGTTGCTGGCAGCTGAAGGAGTCAACGGAACGGTTGCCGGGTCTCGTGGCGGGATTGATGATCTGATCACCTACCTCAAGTCCGATCTCCGACTAGCCGAGCTGGAAGTCAAAGAGTCGAGTTGCCACGATCTTCCATTCAAACGCGCTCGCGTGCGACTGAAAAAAGAGATCGTGACGATGGGTGTTGCCGGGATTGACCCCAACGATGCGGTCGGAACCTACGTCAATCCGGAAGACTGGAACCGACTGATCCGCGATCCGGAAGTGACTTTGATCGACACTCGAAACGACTACGAAGTTGCGATTGGCACCTTTCGTGGCGCGATCAATCCTGACACTCGCAGCTTTCGTGAGTTTCCCAAGTTCGTTGGCGAACAACTGGATCCGCGGAAGCAAAACAAGGTCGCGATGTTTTGCACCGGAGGAATCCGCTGTGAAAAGTCGACAGCGTTGTTGAAGCAGCAAGGTTTTGATCAGGTTTACCACCTACGCGGCGGGATCTTGAAGTACCTGGAAATGGTTCCAGAAGCACAATCCGAGTGGCAAGGGGAGTGCTTTGTATTCGACGAGCGAGTGTCGGTGGGACACGGTCTGGTCGAGGGAAACCACGTGATGTGTTTCGCATGTGGTTGGCCGGTCACGATGGAGGACCAGCAACATCCCGATTACCAGAAAGGAATCCACTGCCCTCGCTGTGTCGATCAGATCAGCGAAGATCAGCGACGCCGATTTGCCGAGCGGCAACGGCAAATCGAACAGCGAAAAGGGGGCCGATAGCCGGTTGGGGTGGTCCGAGTCCTCGGCACGTGTGGTTCATTTCGCGGGGTAAACACGCTAGAATAGAGGCTTTCAATTCACCTGTGAAGGAAATTCCATGTCGGAGTCTGTGTTGGAAGGGATCGAAGTCAAAGCTTCGCCCGAGGATCTTGATGAAAATGGCTTCGTCAGTTTGTGGAGAGTCGCTTCATCTTCGTGCGACGGGGATGATGAAAAGACGCGAGCATTGGCTGCTCAGTTCTTGAGTTTTCTGTGCAAGAAGAAGTGCGACTTCGTGATGGTCAGCACAACCGATGCTGCCTACTTGGACGAATGGTTTGAACGGGACAACAAGCTTCTGTACGACTGGAAGTTTGAAAGCGAGACGGTCGACGTGTTGACTCAGCACGCCGAGGTTCCCTGTGCGCCGTTCTTGTCCTATTTGGATAACCAGAAATTCAATCCGAAAACGAAATACAGCCCCAAACGTTCGGATCGTATCGAGTGGTTCACCGAGATGTGGTGCATCGGCTGAGAGGCGGCGGAGAATGGCCAGCAAAGCAGGCCGGATTTGATGGAACTCGGCTGGGGAGCGAAACGGTTGGATACCGGAGGGCGGTGCTGGCAATTCCGCGGAAATTTTTTCCACAGGCGCCCCCAAGTGTGACGGGTTGTGCCGAGTTCAGGGGGCCACCGACGAAGCTTTGGCCTGGACGTCGGTGACGCCTCCCGAACGTCATTCGAACCTTCCATTGTGCGGGCAAGAACCATGTCGCAAACGATCGAAACCCCCGAACAACCACAAGTCGTCGAGCAAAAGAGTTCTCGCGGATGTCTGTATGGTTGTCTTGGCGTGTTCCTGGCGATGGTGCTATTGGGCGTTTGTGGCGGATTCGGTGTTTATTACTTCATCGCCGGGCAGGTAGAAAAATACACCTCCGAGACGCCGACCGAGTTGCCGGTGGTGAAGTTCACGCCCGAGCAAATTGACCAACTGGATGCCCGGTTGGAGACATTCAAAGAGGCGTTGGATGAGGGGCAGCCGGCGGAAGATTTGGTTTTGACTGCCGATGAGATCAACGCCCTGATCAACCAGGAAGAACATCTACGTGGCAAGGCGTTCGTCAGAATTGACCACGGTCGGGTGACCGGTGACATCAGCATTCCGACCGATGCGATCCCTGGTGGCGACGGCAGATTCTTCAATGCGTCCGGTAGTTTTGATATCAAACTTGATCATGGCGTGTTGATTGTGACGCTTGCCGATGCGGAAGTGAAAGGCGAACAGGTGCCTCAAGAGATCCTGGACGCAATGAGCAAGGAGAACTTGGCCAAAGATCTGTACAAGGATCCGAAAAACGCCGAGATGATCAGTCGTTTTGAGAGCGTGTCGATCGAGGGCGACAAGATCATTCTGAAGTTGCGACGAGAATCTCAACCAGACGCCGAACCAAAGGCTACGGAACCAAAGACGGCCGAACCAAAGACGGCCGAACCGAAGACGGCCGAACCGAAGACGGCCGAACCGAAGACGGCCGAACCGAAGTCGGCCGAACCAAGCGGTAGCGATCGGACGGGAGGTCCTCCGGCCGCGAGCGAGGAGTCTCCGGCCGAGAGTTCGGCGCAGCCGAGCGGGGCTTAGCCGCTTGTCAGCGTCCGGTTTAGCGGGGTTTCTGTTGTCACTTTGACACCGGCGGTTCGTGCGGTGGGTGGCCGATCGTGTTGCCCGATTTCTTTCGAATTAGGGCACGGAACCTAGTACGATAGAGAGAAAGGCTTCGCACCGACAGATCGACAGATCCTGGCCAGCGCGTTCCATCCCCAGTCCCGGCAGAAGCCCGTCATGCCTCTTGGCAATGCCTCTGAGAATCCATCACGTGATCGTCGTCGCTTGCCGCGGACCGGCGAGGGGACGGCGGTGGCGCTGGTGATTCCGTTGGGCCATGTTGGCCAGACGCGGTTCTTTCTTTCTGGCGTCGTGGTGTTGGCGGCGATCGCGGTCGTGGCGGTGGTTGCCGCGATGACGAGTCGTCAAGGCAATGCCGACTTGCCGATTGTCGCTGCGATCGGTTCTGGATTCTGGATCGCGGGTTGGTTGGTTCAAGTGGTATCGCAGTTGACGATTTGTGGGGTGTTTGGTCTACGAACGCCCGAGATCACCATCAATTTGATCGGCGTCGAATCGGGTCCCCGACGTTGGCTGGCGACTCAGTCGCTGCTCGTCTCCCTTACATCACTGGCAGCGATGGTGATCGCTGGCGTTCTATTTTGGTGGGTCGAGGGCGGTTTTCGGACTCCGGTGTTGACGCCCACGCAGCCCGACTTTTGGTCACCGCCAAGTATCGGTCTCTCATCATCCGATTCGATTTGGCGTGTGGGTGCGTGGCTTTTTTGGGTCCAGGCGGTGTGTCAGATGTTCCCGCTGCCCAGAACGACGGGACGTCAAGTTTTAGCAGCCCTGACGAGTGTTTGTTCGCGTCGTCTTGATCTGCCTCATCAAGTGGCGGTTTTTCGTCGCTGTCTTGTTGCCGTCTCTCTGCTGACCTTGGTGGTCGCCATGATGATGATCGCCGGTGATGGCAGCATGACCATTCCCCGATGGCCGCTGATCTTGTTGTTGGCATTGCTGCTGTGGACATCATCCCATTCCAGCGACCTGGCGGACACGATGATTGGCTTTCAATCGCCGCGGGTCGATGAACGGTACGAGCAGCAGTCGATCGACGACAACGCGGTTAAAAAAGTGATTCGAGAAAACGAGTATCGCATCGGCATCTTCCAACGAGTGGGCGAGGCGATTCGTACGCGGCAGAATCGTCGCCGCGTCAAGCGGGCGATGGTACAGGAGCGTCGCGAGGCGATGGATGCTTCTCGATTGGATGAGATTTTGAACCGACTACATGAGAACGGACTCGATGCGTTGTCACAGGAGGAACGGGCGATCCTTAACCGCGTCAGTCAAGCATTGCGGGACCGCCGCGGTGATGACGTAACGTCCGTGCCGCGCGACAACGCGTCTCAGCTGGGACGGCGCGTGCCGTAACAATCGTTACGACTGGATCAAGCTTTCCCCGATTGCAGGGTTTTGGGGATCCGATCGAATGGGGTCGGGCACTTTTGCGGGCCTGGATGTGCGACGACGACGTAAGCTTGTCACGTGCCCGTTTTGTGTTAGCGGCGGGATCATGCGCCAATTCCGAGCGAAACGTACCATGCTCAATGACGATACCACCTCGAACGCCCCATCGGCGTGGGCTGTCCCAATCGCAAGCACGGTACACTTGGACGGGGAAGTGGAGCGTCTTGCGGAAGCATTGACCGTCAAGTTCGAGGAACTCACGCTCATCCACCAGCTCAGCGAACGGCTGACCCTGGGTGAAGACTCGCAAGTCATCTGTGAGTCGTTATTAGCGGAGTTGGCACCCTGTATCTGCGCCGAAACTTTGGCGATCGACTTGGCGGCGGACGAAGAGTCTCAGATCGATGCGGCGTTATATCAGGCTGGTGAAACCCGGCCGCTTGCTTGGCTGCAGATGGTCGCGCAACAAGCGATCGACGCGGCCAATCGCAGGTCGGATGAATCGACTGCTGGGCGAATCGCGATCTCCAACACACCTCTGCAGGCAGGAGAGCAGGTGCGTACGGTGGTTGTTCCGATCGAACGACAAGGGGCCTACCTGGGACGGATGATCGCGGTGCGTTCGATCGAGCAATCTGAATTCGGAACGATCGAAGCGGACTTGATGAGGTCTACCTCGATGATGCTGGGCGCACATCTCATCAATCAGCGTCAGTATCGCGAGATGCAACAAATGTTCGAGGGAACGATTCAGTCGTTGGTCTCGGCATTGGATGCGAAAGACGCCTACACCTGCGGGCACAGTTCGCGGGTGGCCGATCTGGCTGTTGAACTTGCCGAGCGTCTGAACTTTGACTCAGACCATATCGCGACGATTCGGATGGCAGGGATTCTTCACGATATCGGCAAAATCGGAGTGGAAGACTCGGTGCTGCGAAAGCCCGGCCAGTTGACTGATGAAGAGTTCGAGAAGATCAAACAGCATCCTGTGTTGGGGTACGAGATCCTGCAGGGCATCCGTCAATTCCGCAAGATTCTGCCGGCCGTTCGCCATCATCATGAATCCTGGGACGGAACTGGATATCCCGACGGGTTGTGTGGGGAATCGATCCCCCGTGATGCCCAGGTGTTGGCAGTCGCCGATGCGTTTGACGCGATGACCAGTGATCGGCCCTATCGCACCGGAATGCCACTTGAAAAAGTCATCACGATTTTCGAGAAGGGTCGTGGATCTCAGTGGGCTGCGGACGTCGTTGATGTGCTGCTTTCTTGTCCGGAAGTCATGGATGCCTATTCCAAGCGTGATTCGTTAGCCAGAACCGAGAACGGCTTGGTTTAGTGCGGCGTTCTTGTTTCGGCTTGCCACAAGGATGATCCCGAGAATTGACTGATTGCAAGTCGATCCCGCGTCCTCGGTCCCGCATTGTCAACGGCGAAAAATCTGGTCAGCTTTGGGTTCCCGTTCCAGACCCCGGTTCGCTGATAGGGCAGAAGACGATGTTATTGATCGCAATCGATGAAGCAGGGTACGGCCCGAAGTTGGGCCCATTGATCATCGTTGCGACGGCCTGGGAAGTGCCGCTCGAGCGCATCGACCAGGCTCGATTGGACACACTTTTCGGCGAGTTGCGTACCGCTCAGGAGTGCGACGGGACTCAGGTCGTGATCGAGGACTCCAAGGCCGTTTATCAATCGGGTGACGGCTTGCAGATGCTGCACGCGGCCGTTAGCGCCAGCCATCATTGGTGCGGGCGGCGCGAATCAACGCTACCGGCGATTCTGCCGCTTCTGGCGGGCGAAGACTTCGAGTCAATCGTGAGAACTTCATGGTTGGATCGACTGGCAGGCCGATCTTTTTTGGAGCCGGCGGCGACCGACGCGATGCGAACGGTTTGGGGCCAATCGGGCGTCCGCCAGGTTGACACGCAAGCTCGCGTGATCACGGCTGCCCGATTCAATCAGGCTTGCGGTGCGGGGGCGAACAAGGCGGAGCTGTTGTCCGAATCGACCTTAGCACTCGTGCGGACGTTACTGGCAAAGCATGGCCGCCAGCAACCCTCCGCTGCGGTGTTCTGTGATCGGCATGGCGGGCGAAAGTTTTATGCCGGCGTGTTGCAGCATACTTTTCCCGAGGCGATCGTGCAGGTGGTTTCGGAATCGAACCGACAAAGCGTTTATCGTCTGGCAATGTCGTCCACCGGCGGCAGCCGTCAGACGGTGACGGTTCATTTCACGGTCAACGGGGACTCGTTCACGCCCGTCGCGTTTTCGTCGATTCATGCCAAGTACTTGCGAGAGCGGTTCATGGAATCGTTCAACGGTTATTTCGGCGAACGGCATCGGGGCAGCACACCGCTCAAGCCGACCGCCGGGTATCCAGTCGACGCAGATCGGTTCCTCGAGCAGATCGCGGACATCGTCCAGCGAGAAAACATTTCCAGAGATCGATTGGTGCGATCACGGTAAGCCGTTCATTCCGGCTGACGAATCCAATGTTTCTCGCGTGGCGACGATTCACTTGCCGGGAATCGCTGAATGTTTCGTTCCCGTGAACTCGCGCTGGCCAGTGTTGCCGAACGGGGAATGACGCCCGTGTCTGCTTGAACAGTTGTATTACGGGCGTCGATCACAGAGACGAGCGATTGGATTTCGTCTTGTTGCGACAGCGTAAGCGACTCGAGCCGCGGCATCACCAGGCCAGCGGATTGCTCGTCTTGAAGCGGAACTTGGTGGGCATCGACGGTGGGATTGAGACCGACGGCGGCATTGAATCGTTGCGCGATCGCATCGGGATGATCGATCGGCACTGCCAAGTCTTCGTAGGTCAGCGGAATCGAGACGTGTCGGTTTGGCGGCGGGGTCGAGGCAGCACCGGCAGACAGTTCCATCGCCAGGATGTCGACCGGGCTGGCGTCGCGTCGAGCCTCGCTGGCGTTGAGGTCGACCAGCATTTCCAGCTTCGAGCTCCCCAAGGCGGATTCCGTGGGTCCGGTCGTCTGAACGGGTCCTGACGACGCGTCCCGAATGGACTGGTAACGACGGAAGGGAAGTGCGGCCAAGGTACCGCCGGTGACAATTAGCACGCCAAGAGTGAGAGTTCGCAAGGGAGGGCTCGGAGCTGGGTGGATGGAAGGGATGCGCCACCACCCTAGCGAGAAAAGCTGGGCGATAGAGCGGCTACCAGCTTCGTCCTTGAAACATTCAACGAAATGCGTCTTGCAAAGGAAAGTGATCGGCAAACCCTGCCGCGAATCTCCAGCAAATCTTTAAAATATTTGTTTCCCATGGGGGATCGATGGATGGGGGCGGCCGATGCGCCGCAGCGGTATGGCCGCAGGCGATCGATCTTGGCGACTCGCCGAACGTGCCCACCTTCGATCAATCTGTTCTGGCTGATACGATTCGTCTGGATTCGATTCTGCCACCAAAGATTTGAAGCAAGAAAGCCATGGAAGCCGGGATTGTTGGCTTACCCAACGTCGGTAAGAGTACCCTGTTCAACGCCTTGACCAGCTCTCAGTCGGCGCAAAGCGAAAACTATCCGTTTTGCACGATCGAGCCCAATGAGGGAATTGTGAACGTTCCCGATGCGCGACTGGGGCGAATCACCAAATACATCGTTCCCCAGAAGATCATTCCCGCCGCACTCAAACTCGTCGATATCGCGGGGATTGTCAAAGGAGCAAGTGAAGGTGAGGGCTTGGGTAATAAGTTTCTCAGTCACATTCGGGAGGTCGACGCGATCATCCAGGTCGTGCGATGTTTCGAGGATCCCGATGTTGTCCATGTGGCTGGTACGATCGACCCCATTTCGGACATTGAAACGATCGAAACCGAGCTGATGTTGGCGGACATTCAAACGCTGGAAAATTCACTCGGCAAGGCCCAACGCACCGCTCGCAGCGGCGACAAAGAGGCGAAATTGCGAGTGTCGGTGATCGAAAAGTGCAACGCGCATCTTGCCCAAGACTTACCACTACGAACGCTGCCGCTAAGCGATGCCGAGAGCAAGGCGATATCCAGCTATGGGCTGATGACGGCCAAGCCGGTCCTGTATGTGGCGAACGTCGGCGAGGGTGACTTGGCGGGCCAGCATCCGTTGGTCCAGGCGGTGCGAAGGTATGCCGAGAAAACGGGAGCCGGCGTGGTTTGCGTGTGTGCCAAGATTGAAGCGGAGATCGCCGAGCTCGATGATCAAGATCGCGCCGAGATGCTCACCGATCTTGGACTGGAGCAGCCGGCACTGTGCCAGATCGCCCAAGAAGCGTACCGAACGCTCGGATTGCAAAGTTATTTCACCGCCGGCGAAAAAGAAGTCCGTGCCTGGCCGGTTCCGGTCGGAGCCACCGCCCCGCAAGCGGCGGGAGTGATCCACAGCGACTTCGAGCGAGGCTTTATCCGTGTCGAGGTCTACACGCTTGAGGACTTGGAGCAGTACGGCAGTGAGAAAGAGATTCGCCAAGCCGGTAAACTACGTGTAGAAGGAAAGAACTACGTGATGCAGGATGGGGATATTTGCCACTTCCTGTTCAACGTGTGACAATGCAGCACCCGTTCGCTGATCCATTCCCCTCCCAGAGGTATTCATGAACAAAATGTTGATTCCGATTCTTTTTGCCGTTGGCACCGCGATATTCTGGGGATGTTATGGGCCAACGATTGGGAACGCTCAGACACCTCGGGTTGACGGGCGGCCATTGCTTCCACCGGACGGGTGGACTCCGTTCAAGCCATACGTGTTCATCGGGATCGCTTATTTGGTGATCGCGATCGCCGGCGGACTGCTGATGATGAAAATCAAAGGAGACAGCTTCAGTTACAGCGGTGATCACTTTCCGACCGCGAAATGGGGTTTCTTGGCGGGGGTGCTCGGCGCTGCGGGTGCTTTGTGCTTGACCACTGCGATGATGACGAGTCGCGGCAATGCGTTGCTAGTGATGCCAATCGTGTTCGGAGGAGCGGTGTCGGTAACGGCGCTGGTGTCGCTGATTCGATTGCAAGGCAACGCCACCGTTCATCCTTTGTTGTGGGTCGGAATGTTGTTGACGGTGGTTGGAGTTGTGATCGTTGCGATGAACACACCGCACGCACATGCGGCTCCCGCGGTCGTTCCGCCCGCGGCGGCCACGACACAAGCCGATCACGCCGAGTCAGAACAGCCGGGGGTTACCAGCGCCGAACCGGAGTCGGCAGGCTGATGGACTCGGCGGTTGCTGGCGACTCGGATGGCTCGGGTCCAATGGATCGTGTCCGCGCGATTGACACCGAGATCGCGCATGTCTGGATGGTTCGTACATTCTTGAAGCACGTCGACGAGGCGGAGGACGACGAAGAGTTAAGAGCGGTGGTGCGAGACCTGTACGATTTCATTTTGGCCGTCGGGCCGTTGAACGAAGTCGCTGATCCGGCCGTCTATTTGAAGATGGCCAAGAAGAAGATGTCCCGTTTGCGTCGTGCGACCGAGTTGTATGAAGAGATTCAGCCCGAGGTGAGTGGTCACACGAATTTCGTGATGGCCGCTCGGTCATTGAGAACATCGGTCGACCGAATTGCCTCGCTGGTTTAGCGGCAACGTGTTTTCGGTACGCTCGCAGGGGGAACGGTTGGTCTTCGTTCGGTTCGAGATGATGGATGGAAGAAGAGCGAGGAAAAGTCCCGGAAAAGACCGCTAGAATCGTTGCATCTGGGTTGGCGGCCGATAGAATCGCGACAACCGTAGCTCCGTTTCGCCCCGACAAAGCCGTGCAATTGAACGACTTTGACGGCGTCCAATCGGATGCGTAGGACGGCGACTACTTGTTTTCAACGACGTGGTGAGAGGTAAAAAATGAAGGCTCTAGTATTTGCAACCGTGGTGACAGTGGCGCTAGTTATTTCTGCCTCAGGAGCGTCTGCGGGCGAGCCAGGCGGGAAATCAACAGAAAACGGAAACCTGTCTGCCGGCCAACTGGCCGCGATGGGACTCAGTGGCATGATCGCGATTTCCGATCGCCAAGCGGAACAGATTCGGGGGAACGGATTCGCGCTCACGTTCGGCCGTAGCTTTGCCTTCGGCGGTACGCCGGATGGCTATTTTCGCCCGCAGTCAAACGTGTCCTCTGGCGTAAACTTTTCGTCCGGTCATGGTACGTGGGCCGGCGGCGGTTCATTCGCATTTGGATTCTAGCCGAACTCAAGAACGCAACGCGAACGGGGATAGGATGCCCGTTCTGCGATTGGACTCGCGTTGGAAGTTCGTGAACCCTTTTGGCTCGCGCTCGGTCAAACTTACAAGTACCAGCGTTCGAAGTAGGATTCGTGCGTCATCTCGATTCCGGTTGCCGTTGCCGCATCGTCGATGTCGGGCGCGTTCAATTCATCGAGCACACGATTGGTTCGATCGGTATCGATTTGCATTCGGTGAAGCCACAACGATTTCAGTGTGCCGACGCTGTCAAACAGATCGGGGCGAAGCATCAACAGCACGCTTTGGGCGACATTGCGATTCGCTTCGGGAAGTGCGGCAACGCGAGAGGTGCGCTGGCGAAGCATATCGTGCATCGCCGCGTTCATCAGCCAGGAAGCGGTGTCACGAGAGGGTCCGTGACCATACACACGCATCTCTTCGGCGTAGACATTTGCCCGCCGAGGATTGATGGCGTATCGGATGGTGGTCGGTGATTGAACGGACATTCGTCCGATCAATGCGTCGGTCCAGCGTTCCACGCCTTGTCTCAGCCGGTTCAGCCGCACGGCATCTTGCACCGAATTGCCGCGACCGAACAGCATCATTTGCTGGACTCGGTTGCGCGCCTCTAAGTGCGACAGATGAACCGCGTGGGTGACCGGCGCGATCTCATCGGAATCACTTGCCTCGTCCAGTCCGGCGGCCAGTGCGGCGATCACCCGGGTCAAGATCTCGGTGACCAGGACTTCCTCCAACACGACAATGTGTTCGCGCCACCAGTTTCTTAGGATCATCGACTCACCTGACTGCTGGGCGGATTGATATCGCGACATCGTTTGATGCCAGAGCTCGAATCGCGTGCGATTGCTGGCCCAATAGGCGGTGACGGCTTCGGGCGGAATCGCATCGCGGCGATAAAGCACGGCCGGGCCGTGCTGGGATACGAGTGCAGCGATGTCGGCAATGAGGACGCAGTGCATGGCGAGCGGGGGAGTGGTCGGATGAATACAGAACCGACTTGGACGCAATGCATGACTCGTGCCAGCGCTGCATGCACACGCCGCTAGCGGGTCCGAAAGTGTTTGCGGCCAACCACTTAGAAGAATCCGGTCGGCGTCAGGCGTGCTGCCTGGTTGCAGCGGGAATGTTGCATTCACGCAACACACGTCGACCGGTTACCACCGCGCATAAAAAAACGACCCGGATTTGTATACCCCGACGACTGCCGCGAAACGACTGCCATCGGGGAAACCCGGATCGTAATTGCCCAAGAAATCCAGAGAGCAACTTGCCCCACACAATGTAGCGATCTCCGCACATCTTGGTACTTAACAGCCTATCGACAATGGGGCGAAGCGGGTTGAATCGGTATCCGAACTCTGCGCTTAACCGCAAACGCAAAACGCCGTTAAGGCTTGCCATTCCAACCATTGCGTACGCTGGCAGACGGCATAATCGTCATGGCTGCTACGACTGGCTGCGCTGCACGCGTCGACGAACTGGAATGGGTTGTGATAGGTGTCGGCTGCTAGATCGACAATCTGATCGATGACTCGGTGGGGTCCCACGCGTCGGAACCAGTACTTCGCGTTTCCAAAATCTCCTTCGCGCCGATGCATGATCCCATGCCAGAAACTCCCTTCGGGATTGTCGATGGCTTGGCTAATCGAGTGGCTGCGGTCGAGATCTCCGGCGAGCAACCACAGCCCACTGATACATTCGGCTCGACGGTGCTGCGGCGTCATCCCCAAACGATCGGCAAAATCGGCTTTCATGAGCATCCGATGGAGAGCCGGGTCACGGGGACCCTCGTCCAAATCGGGCAACGGGGCCGATTCGATCGCCTGGAGCAATTCGGGTGAAAATGTGGCCAAGACTTTGGCAACAGACGATTCGAGTTGTGGCATTGGATGGCTCTTGGTTGGGTGGAACGCTCCGTCTGGCGATGATCCATGTGTCGGCGTGGCTGTGATCAACGGGGGAGGCGTCGTTTGACACCTTTATTACCGAATTCTGGTCAAACCGGCTAGGAAGAGCTGGACGCCATCGAACGATCGCCAATCAGAATCGGAACTGTAGTGAGACCGTCGATCGGGGCGAAGGCTACCGGCACGGCGGGCGAATTGTTAGACTGCGGGACTCCAACAAGGGGTACCTTGTTTTCACCAAGCGATTTCCTCTGCTAGCCGCTATTTGATTCGATGAGCATCGGCGACCAACCCAATCCCGAATCTTCCCCCCCGAGTGACGTCAAGCAGGCGGCGACACCAATCGACGACGCTGCGACAGACGACTTCGATGATCCGTCCGCTGCGCCACAAGCGAATCGGCCGACATCGCCGGAGCCCGTTGCCGAGGGGGGATCGGTCAGTGTGGAGGATACTGCTTCATCATCGGCTCCCGGTGCCACCGCGAGCGAACCGACTGCGACTGATCAGCATCCTGGCGACGGTGTTGCCAGGGTCGGTCGTGGCAGCGGACCGCTTGCCGCGCGTGGCTTAGGACTGGCCAAGCCTTCGTCACCAACGGCGTCGGGCAAGGCACTTCAAAAAGCCGCCAGCTTGGGGAGCCCGCAGCAGAAGAAGGGTGGTAGCAAGGGCAACGCGGACAAAAGCAAGCAGCATCCACGCCCCCGACTTGCTGGCGAACAGGCGGGCGAAGCGAAACCGCGGGCTGAACAGCCGCGCTCGGCAAAAGTCGCCGTCCCCAATCGTCGGTCATCGCTACCGGATGATATTTTGGCCGAGCTTGAGGCGCAGCTTGGCACGGCGGATGTTGATGCGATGCTCAGCGGGCCGGCCGGAATGCCGGCGCGAAGCGAGCCGCTCGAAGAGGGCGCCAGAGTTCATGCCCAAGTCTTGAAAATCCACGACGACAGTGTGTTCATGGCATTGGGCGGACCGGACGAGGGATTTGTACCTCTGGTGCAATTCAAAGAAGAGCCGGTGCCAGGCCAATCGGTTGAAGTGGTTGTTCGCGGGATCAGTTCCGACGATGGACTTTATGTCCTGTCGCTGCCCGGCGGCACGGTCGACGTCAGCGATTGGGAGGATCTGGAAGAAGGCTCGGTCGTGGACGTGACGGTGACCGGCAGTAATGCCGGTGGTTTGGAGTGCAAAGTGGGTGGCGTGAAGGGTTTCATCCCGATCAGCCAAGTGACCGAATATCGTGTCGAGGACTTGAGCGAGTTCGTTGACCAGAAATTCCGCTGTGTGGTGACCGAAGCCAACGTGCGTCGAGGGAACCTGGTACTCAGCCGACGAGCGGTCTTGGAGCGAGAGCGGGAAGAGAAGCGGTCGGAGCAACTTGCCAAGATCGAAGTGGGCGATGAGTTGGAGGGTATCGTTCGCAGCATCAAGGACTTCGGTGCGTTTGTCGATCTCGGTGGGCTGGACGGTTTGATCCACATCAGCAAGTTGAGTTGGGACCGCGTCAAGCATCCCAGCGAGGTGTTGGAAGTAGGCCAGAAGGTCAAAGTCACGATCGACAAGATGGACAAGGAGACGGGCAAGATCAGCTTGTCCTACCGCGACCTGTTGGATAATCCTTGGGATACGGCCGAAGCGGAGTTTGCGATCGGCAGCGTTCACAAGGGAATTGTGACTCGCATCGCGACGTTCGGATGTTTCGTCAAGCTTGCCCCCGGCGTCGAAGGGCTGGTTCATATCAGCGAACTGGCGCACCATCGTGTCTCGCGAGTCGATACCGTTGTTAGCGAGGGGCAAGAGATCGAGGTCAAGGTGTTGAGCTTTGATCGCGATACGCAAAAGATCGGGTTGTCCATCAAGGCTGCCCAGAATGCGCCCGTCGATGCCAACGCGAATGCGAGCGAGGTCGAAGAGGACGAGCCGCAACGCGAGCCGTCTGTGAGGGCAACGCATAGCGGCCCGCTCAAGGGCGGCAACAACCGAGACGCCGGCGGCGAACGATTCGGGCTCCGCTGGTAGGCCCCCCAGTCGCTCGAATGTCGTGGACCCGAACCAATGTGGCTGCGCGACAGACGGAGCATCTAAAGGCACGTTTTCCGGCATAAAAGAGGTTTCGACAATGGCGGAACCGGAAAATGACCGCAGACATGGGCTGTGTGCTGCGCTAGACTATGAAGGGAATTGACCGTTGGGCGAAATCGGTGGCGTGATCGGACCTGCCGCATCGCCCGTTGCTTCCGGGGATCTCCCTAGGAAATCGATCCTTCCAAGGAATGAATTTGGTTTGCTCATGATGGTTTTCGGAATTGGGTTCGGATCTTCCTTGCTGTGGAAGGCATTGAGCATCTTGTTCATCGCTGCCTTACCGGTGCGAGTGACGACAAGTGCAGGCGACACGGTCGAGGGAGAGCTCAGCGGGCTCAGCGAATCGGCGTTGTGGATCGACAGGGATGGTGCAGCGATCGAGCTGTCGTTTGACGAACTCCTATCGCTGCAGCCATCGAAAGTCGATTCCCGCGTGGGGCCGGTCTTCCGCGTCACGCTGCTGGGGGGATCCAACGTGGCGGCACAAGATCTGTCGCTGGTCGAGGATACGTTGGTGATTGAACCCCGTCGCCAAGAACCGCTTCGTCTGAATGTCAAGGAGGTAAAGTCGATTCGCTTTCGTGCCGCGACACCGACCACCGACCCGCAATGGCTTGGATTGATGGAGCAACCGGGACGGGGCGACGTGTTGGCGATTCGACGCGAGGGTGATCGGATGGATCCCTATCGCGGGGTCATTCAATCGATCACCGAGGGGAGTGTCAGCTTTGACATGGAGGGAGACGCGGTCAACGCGCCGGTGGATAAACTTGAAGGTGTAATTTTCGGGGGCAATCGGCAAGTCGTCGAGGACGCAGAAATCAGAGTGACGGACGTTTATGGTTCGACATGGGCGGCGATCGCGATCCTGCCCAGTGAATCGGATCAGCCCCTGAAATTGAAACTGAACAACTCACTGATCCATGAGGTTCCGCTGCAGCAGATTGAATCGATACGTTGGAGCAGCGGGCTGCAATTGCTGGCATCGGCCGAAGCGGCTGAGCGCTCGTTCAAGCCGTATTTCCAGACGAAGGTCGACCGAACATTGATCGAACAATGGTTTGCACCCTCGGCCGGTGGCGACTCGGATCTGCGGATGCAGGGCGATTGCTGGATCGATTATCGTGTCCAGCCCGGATTCACGACACTGGTGGGAAGCGTTCGCCGCGATGATTCGGTGGTCAAAGCGGGTGAAGTCTCGGTCAGTATCCTGATCGACGATCAAGTTCGATGGAAGGAAAGCATCAAGGGGACCAGCCTGCTCGGTTTCAATCTGCCGGTCGAGAATGCTCGCCGAGTTCGGATTGAAGTCGATAGTGGTGACGATGGCGATCTTGGTGATACCGTTCGGATCATACGACCACGGTTTGTGAAATGATGATGAATCGAGCCAATTTGTCCGCTGCCGCTGCAATCGCTATGTTGCTGGCGATCACCCGGATTCCGGCGGATGTCCGTGCCGACGATCCGCTGACGATCGATCCGATCCTGTTAGCAGCGGAGGAACAACGGATCGCGGCGATCGGCCGAGCGATGCCCTCGGCGGTCTGCGTGTTTGTGCCCGGTGGTGCCGGCGGCGGAAGCGGCGTTTTGATTTCGCCTGACGGTTATGCGCTGACCAACTTCCATGTCACCAGTCCGGCTGGCTCCTACATGCGGTGCGGGTTGAGCGACGGAAATATTTACGACGCGGTGGTTGTTGGGATCGATCCGGTCGGCGACCTGGCCATGATTCGGTTGCTCGGTCGTGATGACTTTCCGTTCGCCGAATTTGGCGACAGTCGCCAGGCACGGGCTGGCGATTGGTGCATGGTGATCGGGAATCCGTTTCTGTTGGCATCGAACCTGCAACCCACCGTCACTTGGGGGATCCTCAGCGGTGTGGGCCGCTATCAATACCCTTCGGGAACGCTGCTGGAGTATGCCGACTGTCTGCAAACCGACGCCTCGATCAACCCCGGTAATTCGGGCGGACCGATCTATGACTCCACAGGCAAGTTGTTGGGGATTGTCGGCCGCGCATCCTTTGAGAAGCGAGACCGAGTGAATGTGGGTGTTGGCTATGCGATTTCGATCAACCAGGCCAAGAATTTTTTGGGTTACCTGCGAAGCGGGCGGATCGTCGACCACGCGACGCTCGGTGCGACCGTGGCAACCGACCCCGATGGCGGTGTTCGGGTGACCAATATCCTGGAATCAAGTGACGCGTTTCGCCGTGGCTTGAGGTATTCCGATGAAGTGTTGGAACTCGATGGACGTGTCGTGCACACCGCCAACGAATTACAGAATGTGTTGGCCACATTGCCGAATTTATGGCGGGTCAAGATGTCCTACCGGCACGAGGGCGAAACGATCGACACGCTGGTGCGGTTGCGGAGTGTTCACCAGGAAGATGAGCTGCTCGAGAAGATGTCCGACGCGATGCCGCCGCCACCACCGCGACCCCCGATTCCTCCAGGCAAGGATGGTGAGCATCCGGAAGAGGGTAAGTCGAAACACAACGAGGATGATCAGGACGGCGGGCCTCCGAAACCCGATCCCATTCGCCGCCAGGTGAAACCGGCGGCGACCAAGATTCCAAAAGCCGTCGAAGATCTTTTTATCGCGCGGAAGGGATATGCAAACTATTACTTCAATCTGCTGCAGCAAGATCGGTTCATCGAGTCATTGCGTGCGCAGTTTCCCACGGGTAAGCCTGACCAAGACGATGCTTGGGTCATCGAAGGAGAGACGGACGAACCGCAGCCCAAACCGGTCATGATTCGAGTTGCCTCGGACAAACTGGCAATGATCGTTGGTGAGAATGCGATCGAGGCTGCAAGCAAGAGCGAAATGTATGATGGGGTCGCCGCGCGATCGATCGCCGGCATATTGCCGGCACTCGATGCCTGGAGGCGAATGATTTCCGACGGTCCGAAAAAATTTGGCGACAGTTATTACCTGGGTCAGATCCCGTTGGGCGGCGAACGGCCGCTCCGTGATTGCATGGTCGGAATCGACGGCGAGATGGAAGTTCGGTGGTTGACTCACCCCGACTCTCAGTTGGTCGAATCGGTCGAAGTCTTTGCCGACCGAGACGAAGACCCTGCCGAGTTGTGGGTGATCCGCGATTCGGATGACGCCAGCAAGTCGCCTGCGATTTTGGATCTCCGCTACGGTGTTGATTCGCTATTGCGGGTTCGCGTCAAATCGTGGCAGCACCTCCCCGAGAGTGAAACGGCGGCGACCGATGCGGAGGAAGTGCAATGAGCCGACTAGCGATCGCCTATGTAGTCGGCTTGCTGGCCATGAACTTGTTTTCCCCTTTGACGGATGACTCCCTTTGCGGGTTGCAATCGGCGGTGGCCCAGCCGCCGCTGGACGACTTGGCAGGCGAGGCGCAAAAGCGGGTGGTCAAGATTTATGGTGCCGGCGGCATCTCGGGATTGGAGAACTATCAGAGTGGATTCCTGGTATCGCCCGACGGTCATGTGGCAACGGCGTGGAGCTACGTGCTAGATGTTGAACCGATCGTTGTCCTGGATGATGGACGAAGATTCGAGGCAACCATCGTCGGCTTCGAGCCATCGCTCGAATTGGCCGTATTGAAAATCGAGGGGGCATCGGACTTGCCGTTTTTCTCCGTTCGCGAGGACGCTAGCGCCCAGTGGGGCGACTCGATTCTGGCGGTCAGCAATTTGTTCGGAATCGCGACCGGTGACGAGCCGGCCAGCGTGATGCAGGGTAGCGTTGCTGCGGTGACACAGTTGGATGCCAGACGCGGCACTTTCAAGACGCCCTATCGTGGCCAGGTCTTGATCCTCGATCTGATCGCCAACAATCCCGGCGCCGCTGGTGGGGCGGTGGTCGATGCCCAGGGTGAACTGGTCGGGATGCTGGGTAAGGAACTGCGAGATGCGGCTACCGGTGTGTGGTTGAACTACGCGTTGCCTGCCGGCGTGCTGCGAAAGACCATCGGTGACATCATTGCCGGACGAAAAACGACGGCCGCGGCAGATGCCAACCCCGCGCTTCCTCGCGATCAATCGCACAGTCCAAATTCGCTGGGGCTGGTGATGATCCCCGATGTGTTGGAATCGACACCGGCATATGTCGACAGCACCATCGCCGGCAGTTCGGCTGCCAGGGCGCAGCTGCGCCCGATGACTTGATTCTGTTGGTCGATGGGCGGCGCGTCGAAAACCAGCGTTCGTTCCGGGCGCTGCTGCGTACGATTGACCGCCGCGACCAGGTCGAACTGACGATCCAACGGGACACCGAAATCCTTCCTTTGGTCTTACGCCCGTGAATGTTTTCAGCATGACAACGCGATTTCTCAGCCGTCGAGAGCCGATTGGATTCCCCTGGCTGGCGGTTTTCTGCATTGGGCTGGTGGTTTTCTGCAGCGGGGCTGTGCCGGTTCGTGCCGACGATGCCGACTTTCGAACCTTGATGGCTGAAGCAATTCGCGCCGCCGCGGGTCGCGTGTTACCGTCGGTCGTGACGATCGAAATCATCGGGGCCAGCGGTGCGGCCAATGGCGATGTCGAGCAGGACGCACCGACTTCGGGTGTGATCATCGATGACCAAGGCTTCATCATCGGCTCGAGCATCGTGGTGCGGAAGCCATCGGCCAGCATCTTGATCGTGTTGCCTGATGGCACGCGTCATGCGGCGAAAGTGGTCGCTCGGGATTATCATCGTGATTTGGTTCTGTTGAAGATCGATACCGACAAGCCGCTGACAGCGATCGAATTTCCAAGTGAATTGGACCTTCGCATCGGCGAAACAACAATCGCGGTGGGACGATATGGGTTTGACGCATCGCCGATGGTCAGCAGCGGTGTGTTGAGCGGCACCGATCGACTCGACGGAATTGCGCTGCAAACCGATGCTCGGGTATCGCCCGCCCTGTACGGCGGACCGCTGATCGATTTGTCGGGCAATGTTCTCGGCGTCCTGATTCCCGCGGTCGCGGAAGGTGGCGCCGAAGACGCCACCAGTTGGTACGACTCGGGAATCGCATTCGCCATTCCCTCGGCAGTGCTGAAACGAAAGCTCGATCGCTTGCGCCGTGGCGAAGACATTAAAAAAGGATTGATCGGAATTATCGCCAAGAGTAAGGATCCTTACGAGAACGAAACCGAAATCGCCGCCGTCCGCAACCGCTCTCCTGCCGACGCGGCAGGGATCAAGCCGGGCGACAAAGTGATCGCGGTTGACGGAAAACCGGTGCGCCGCCACCAGGAGATTCGTCAAGTGCTGGGCAGTTTTGACGCCGGTGAAGCGATTCGCATCAAACTAGAGCGTGATGGCAGCGAGCAGGATGTCGAAGTCACGCTGACCGATACCATCCCGCCGCTTGAGCCACAACGTCTCGGATTGATCGCAATCGAACAGCAACGCTCTGATGAGCGGCAACCGGATGACAAAGAGAAGTCGGAGGAGGTGAAATCCGTTGTCGTGGTCGACTCGCTGCTGCCCGGTTCTGCTGCCGAGCGAAGTTTGCAGGTCGGGGACATCATCACGCGAATCGGTGAGACCGAGTTGAACGACATTGAATCTTTCCGGCGACGGATGATCTCGGCTGAACCGCAGCAAGCGATCAAGGTTACCTATCAGCGTGAAGGTGTGGAGGGCTCGGCCGAGGTGATGCCAACGAGCATCGCCGGGAAAATCGTTCGCGCCGTTCCCCAGTCGTGGCAAGGCGCGGTCCCGGATGACTGGTCGGTCGAAACGTTCAAGCTTCCGGAAATGAGTAATGCGGCGGCGGTGATTTCGCCCAAAAAAGTGGACGACTTGCGGCAATTGGGGTTGCTGGTGTTGTTGTTGAACCCAGGCGAAGGTGCTCCGGAAGAAGTGCTGAAGAAATGGAATCAAGCGGCACCAGAAGCGGGCGTGGTGGTCTGTGCGATCGCGCCAGAGAACAACGGACGCTGGCAACCGAAAGAGTTGGATGTCGTTTCACGTTTCGCTGCCGCGGTGCTCAAGAAGGCACCGATCGAAGAATCGGCAGTTGCCGTTGCGGCGGCCGGCGCCCTCGCCGGCGGCAAGGCGGAAGCGGCCGATTCGATGGCGTTGGCAGTCGCGGTGTCACAGAGCAACCGGTTTTTTGGAGTCGCGATATCACCTGAAACGCGACCGCCGGCGATCCGGGTGGGCGAGAATGAAGCGTCCGCGTCACTCCAAGTCTTGCTGCCGATTACGTCCTCGGACGATCTACCAACTTGGGCTGTGCCGCTCGAACAGTCGGGGTACCCGATCGTTCTCGGAGGCGACGTCGATCGCAGCACTCTGCTCAGCTGGGTACGGCTTCTGCAAGCGATCTGACGTCGCGGAAGTGAAGCTCGTTACTGAATTCAATCACGTGTCGCAGAAAGTCTGGCCGCTGACTGAAGCACTTTAGAAGGCCAGGCATCTGGTGATTCCGGTTTGCGTCGAGTGGCAAGGTCGTCGATACTCGATCGGGGTGCGGCGCGGTAGCAACATGGGCTCCCTGCTCCAGTTTACGCGGAATTGCAGTGAGTGTGCGCCGTCCGGACGTGAACGGATTTCGCTGTTCCGCGTCCATCAGGCAAAACGGTTTGGCCTGGAAAAGTCGGTCATCGCCCGATCCGCTGACGACTGACGCGGCGCGCAGCCTGCACGGTCGCCGCCAGGCTACAATGCGCTTCATCAACCACCGGGACGGGACATGAATCCGAACAGGCCAATCGCTGATGAGAATTCTATTCGTATTGCCGTTTTTGCTGCTGATGTTGCCGACGGTCGGTCTTGCGCAGACGACCGCGTTCGATGCTGAAGGCAAGCCGACAACGCGGCATGCGATCGTTCCGCCCAGTGCGGCGGGTCTTCGCGAGCTATTTCACTACACCGGCGAACGGCTGCCGTTGGTTAGCGCGCACCGGGGCGGTCCGGAACGGGAGTTGCCCGAGAATTGCCTGGCGACTTTTGAGAACACGCTTCAAGAAGCGTTCGCAATCCTGGAGATCGACCCTCGCTGCACTCGCGATGGGGCGATCGTCGTTCATCATGATGCAACGCTTGACAGAACCACAACGGGCAAGGGTCTCGTGGCGGACCAAACGTTGCAAGAGTTGAAAGAATTGCGGCTGAAAGACGCCAGCGGCACGGTGACACCGTTCCGGATTCCAACTCTCGATGAAGTCCTGCAATGGGCTCGTGGCAAGACCATTCTCGTGCTCGATGACAAAGGTCTTTCCATCGAAGCACGCGTGAAAAAGATTGAACAACATCGGGCCGAGTCATATGCCATTCTGATTGTCTACAGTTTCCAGTCCGCCCGGCAATGCCATGAACTGAACAGAGACATCATGATGGAAGTGATGATTCCGAATCGTGCAAAGTTTCATGAGTTTGAAAAAACAGGGATCCCTTGGAGCAACGTCGTTGCCTTTGTCGGACACACGCCGCCGGAGGACAACGAGCTGCTGCAAATGATTCACGAAAAAGGGTCGTGCTGCATCGTCGGGACCTCAAGAAATCTCGACCGAGAGTTCTTGGCCGATCAGGGGAGTGGTACTTCCGCCTTGGAACCACAGTATCGGGCCTTGCTGGAAAGCGGAGCCGATTTGATCGAAACGGATCTCCCAAGAGAGGTGTGGAAGTTGCTTTACGATACATCAGCGGTTCCCTCATCCAAGTCGCAGTTCTTCCGTCATCCCAATCCATCCCAATGAGAAACCGGACTTCGCGAATGCGTCGTTGGCCGCGGTTTCGGCTTTCCACACTGCTCATCGCGGTCACGTTGGTGAGTGTTTGGCTTGCGATCCGCTTCAATCGCGAGCCGCTGTCGCTAGGGAATCTCACACAACTCCGTCAGCGAGAGCGGATCGACATCGATATTTGGAAGGTTGCCTGGAGCAGCGACGGTAAGCGTGTCGCATTGGTCGGCTGGGAAAAGCCGGTCCAAATTCATGACGCGACAACCCTCTGGAAAATGAAAACGATTGGCGAAGGAAAGAAGATTATTCACTTCGCTTTCAGCTCGGATGAGAACACGGTTGCTTACTGCGAAAACGGCAAGCAGCCCTGCATCCTTGATTTGCAGACGGGCGAGACGAAAGTACTCGATACGGTTGCTGGCCAATCCAAACTGGCATTCAGTCCAGACGGCACGATCTTGGCTTCCGGAGCGTACGGTACCAAGGCATGGCTGTGGGACGTACCGACTGGAACCTTGCGGATCGAGCTTGATGTAGGCACGACCAAAGGTGGGCTCAGTCCGGTCTTCAGTCCCGACGGACAATTCGTTGCCGTTGGAAACCGTAACTCGAGCACTCCTATCTTTCGTGTCGCAACGGGTGAGTTGTGGCAGGTGTTGCCCAAGCGAAGTTCGCAGGAACTCGCCTTTCATCCCACACTTCCGATCATCGCCGTCGGCTACGTGGACGCCAGTATCGGCTTGTGGGACGTCAACAATGGCAACTTGCTTCACCAGGTGCGAACCACGGCCGAAGAGATCTACACCCTCGATTGGTCACCCGATGGGCAAATCCTCGCGTCGGCCGGTCTTCGCGGTGACATCAACCTTTGGCGGGGTGACGACCTGACGCTGTTGCACACGATCAAGGCTCCTGAGTGGGTGATCAGCGTCCGATTTCGACCCGACATGCGTGGACTTGTGGTCGCTGGAGGTGCTGCACAGCGCGGCGGAGAAAGTTACGTGCAAGAACTTGTCGTACCCTCGTTGCCCCAGAAGATCGTTTCCGGCGACTGGTAAACCATCTTTTTCGCGATGGCAGTCTGGGAACTCCGCCTTTCTCGACGCCAGAGGGTCTTTCAAAACGCATTCAACAATTGACAGTTCCGAACCACGAGTCGAGGGCACGGTCTCACTCGACGCTCTTGGCACGGTCGATCGAAGGCGATGGTTGTGCGCATTCCCTTCACGGCCCGTCCGATGACGAAGGAACCGGCCGATCGAGAGCCGACCGGGCCGGAGGTAAGCTCAGACACCGATCGAATTTTGGTAGGAATTCAGTTCGATGTTGGGCGAGTCGGCCACGTTGACCCAGACGTGCACATGTGGTTTGCCCCGGAAGTACCAGACGAATGAAGGACCCTCCAGGCGCCAGTTGTCCCACAGTTCGTCTTTGCCCAGGTCGCCCTCCTTGTAGAAGGCGAGGTGACAGGCATCGAGACCACCTTGCGTTTTCAAGCAGCGGACGACTTCATCGCGATCCGACTGACGAAACGGTTCCAGCAGCAGTCTCAAAACCGATTGCAAATGGTCCTTTTGGTCGGAGGAGAACTCGGTAACCGGAATTCCCTGAAAGTCCCCGCTGGGCCCACGGAATCCGACCAGTTCTTCCGACGGCATCCCCTTCACGACGAGCGCCTGCTTTCGCTGCTTGCCATCGAACATGCCGTACAATTTGTTCGCTTCGAGCGCCTGATGCCAGAAAACGTTGTTGCGGTGATCGGGCCTCTCGTACAGCCCTTCGCCTTCGTGCGCGTAGAGGATCGGTCCACCCAATGCGAGATGTTCGGCGCTGTTACCATCGCACCGTAGCGTCATGTGCCGGCTGGCGAGCACGAACTCGAACGGTCCGGTGCCAGGTGTCCCGAAGATCGCGATTGATTGTCGGTTACCGAATCCGCCCACGTCGTCCTTCAATTGCTGGTCCCATCGCGTCAGCCAGTCGGGATTCGTCATCCCCTCGAAGATGTCGCGGATCATCGCCTGCTGGTCGGCTGTGAAAAAAGTGCTGTTGATCGACGGTTGGGTGATCTTCCAGTTATTCTCGATCCGCGTGCGCAGTAGGCCACGTTCCTTGTCGAGATGATCCCAAGCGAAGCAGATCTGTTCATTCTGCTTTTTCGTCAGCGTATCGTAGAGCACTTTGACGAGCGTTTCGGGCGGTTGCTTCGCCGCGGGGCTGGCCGCAGCATCGCCGGGCAACATCCCCAAGCTCGATGTCGACAGGGCCAACGCGCCGGCCCGTCTTAGGAATGTTCGTCGCGACGAGTCGTGGCTCTCGGCGGCGTGATGGGCAGCGGACGGAATCGACATCGGCATTCTCCTGGAATTGAATCGTGCTCTTAATCTTACTCTTATTCTCGCCCCCGTACCTGCTCCGCTCGTAGCAACAGCGCAGATCGCGGGTGATTAAGATCTTTCCTTAACTGAGATCTTCGTAACCCGCAATGAAGGTCGAAGAATGCAGGATTTTCGCGTTATCCGTAGCTTCGATGCGCGAGCTACGGCTACTATCTTGGATCCCTAGGCGATCTTCAAATGTGGGTAAACCCGAAGGGATTGGGATGAAGAGTCAGATGAAGAGTAAGATGAATCGTACGATCGGGAACACAAGGGAGGGCTGGAATGCGAGACGGAGTATGCCATCGTCGCAGCGGGTTCAGCAGGAGATGTCTTTTCCTGTTGTGGTTTGGATGCTTTGGCCACGTTTCTTTCGCCCAGGAAACGACGCTGGACTTTGACCGGGTCGTCGCTCCGATCTTGGTCGATCACTGCTTGGACTGTCACAGCGGCGAGGAACCCAAGGGGGGGCTCGATCTGGCGGTCGCCGATTCGGCGCTGAGCGGTGGTGACAGCGGAGCGGCGATCGTCCCCGGCGATCTCGATGCCAGTGGCCTGTGGCAACGTGTTGATTCCGGCGAAATGCCGCCCAAGCAGTCGCTCTCTATTTCCGAACGGCAGACGTTGCGTGACTGGATCACTCGCGGTGCAACGTGGGGAACCAGTCCGATCGATCCGTTCCGAGTGACGACGAAGAATCGGGCAGGCAGCGATTGGTGGGCGTTGCTGCCGATCACTCGCGGCGTTGTGCCAACAGTGACAAATGTCGATCCGAGTCGGCCGGTTCGAAACCCGATCGATGCGTTCGTTCAACAAAGACTTCAGCAATCGGGTTTGACACCGTCGGCCGAAGCATCGCCGCGTGTTTTGATTCGACGATTGACTTTCGACCTGCTCGGCCTGCCGCCGGCGCCAGAGGATGTCCTGCGGTTTGAGAATGCGGTGCGGACCGATGGCGACGCAGCCTTGAATGAACTTGTCGATCAGTTGCTCGGCTCGCGACATTTCGGCGAACGCTGGGCACGGCACTGGTTGGACGTCGTTCGTTTTGGCGAGAGTCAGGGATTCGAGCGGGACAAGCTGCGCGACGACTCGTGGTACTACCGCGATTGGGTGATCCATGCATTGAACGAAGACATGCCGTATGACGAATTTGTCCGTCAGCAGATCGCCGGCGACATCCTCTACCCCGATGATGCGAATGCGATCACGGCGACCGGTTTTCTAGTGGCCGGTCCGTGGGACGAGGTTGGCCAAAGTCAACGGAGTGTCGTCATGAAGGCCGTGGTTCGGCAAGACGAAATCGAGGACTACGTGGGCACGATCGGTCAAACGTTTCTGGGGCTGACCGTGAATTGTGCGCGTTGCCACGACCACAAGTTCGATCCGATTCGCCAGAAAGAGTATTACCAGCTTGCCGCGGCGGTCGGCGGTGTGCATCACGGCAGTCGCAACGTCAGCCCGCCAGAGGGGAACAAACGCACCAGCCAAATCGACACCCCGATTCAGTCGGCACCCGATGGGGGCGACAAAATCGAACTGGTCGCGGCGAATCGGTTGCTGCAGAAGGCTCACTCGGTCTATGCCGTCAAGCCGTCGACGGCCGAGACGGCTTACGTGTTAGACCGCGGCAACCCGGCCAACCGCGGCGAACAGGTGACAGCTGGCGGTGTGGCGGCAATCGCGGGACTCGATTCCGATTTCAAACTTGCTGCAGACTCTTCCGATGCGGATCGCCGTCGCAAGCTGGCCGAGTGGATCACCGATCGACGAAATCCTCTGTTCGCGCGCGTCATCGTCAATCGATTGTGGCATTACCACTTCGGCAGCGGTCTGGTGCCAACACCGAATGACTTCGGGTTCAACGGTGGACGCCCAAGCCATCCCCATTTGCTGGACTGGCTCGCTGCCGAGTTGATCGATTCCGGCTGGAGTTTGAAGCACGTGCACCGATTGATCGTGACGTCGGCGACCTATCGGCAGTCTTCGCGATTTCGCGGCGATTGCGGGTCAGTCGATGCGGACAACCGATTGCTGTGGCGAAAAAGTCCGATGCGACTGGAAGCGGAGGCGCTGCGGGACTCGATTTTGAGCGTGTCCGGCCAGTTGAACCGACAGTATGGCGGGCCGCCGTATCGCGACTTCACGACCGCCGTCAACAACAGCCAATTCTATACGATGACCGATCCCGACGACCCCGACGTCTATCGTCGCACCGTTTACCGCACGTGGATTCGGTCGGGACGCAATCATTTGCTCGATGCGTTCGATTGTCCGGACCCGTCAACGACGGCTCCGCAGCGAGCGGTGACGACAACGCCGATCCAGGCGTTGGCGCTGATGAACAACTCGTTCGTATTGCGAATGTCGGATCGCTTTGCCCAGCGCGTCAGCAATGAGGTTGGCAACGACCCTCGATCACAGGCAGACCGGGTCTGTCAACTTGCCTATGGACGATCGCCGAGTGGTTCGGAGTCCGAGCGGCTGGGACGGTTTGTTAGCGAGCAAGGGCTATCGGCCTTGTGTCGCGTTGTGCTCAACAGTAACGAGTTCATTCATGTCGACTGAGATACCAGAGACGGTGACAGATTCGTCGCTCGATCGAGGCAACAAGCTGGCTGGGGATCCCATCAACAGCCGCCGGGATTTTCTTTCCTTTGCGGCCTCGGGGATCGGCTCGGTGGCAATTGGCGAGTTGTTGGTTCGCGACGGTGTCGCCCGCGCCGACGTGGTGCCGGGCCAAGCGTCGGTTCCATGGCCGCATCACCCACCTCGCCGCCAAACGGGTGATCCATATTGTGGCCTGTGGCGGACTCAGCCAGGTCGATTCGTTTGACTACAAGTCGGCATTGCAGTCGTTGCACGGCAAGTCGTTGGTCTCCAGCGAACAGCCGGATGTGTTTTTCGGTCAGGTCGGGTTGCTTCGCAAGAGCGACTGGGGTTTTCGTCAGCGAGGGGAAAGCGGTCTTTGGGTCTCGGAGCTGTTTCCGAATCTGGCCGAGGTCGCGGATGAATTGACGGTGATCCGGTCGATGTTCGCCGAGACGGCCAATCACACTCCGGCGACATTCCAGCAGAATTCGGGCTTCCGACTCAATGGGTTTCCGACTGCGGGTGCGTGGCTGTCTTACGGGATGGGCTGCGAGACGGACGATCTACCCGCGTATGTCGTGATCCCCGATCGACGTGGTGTTCCGGCGGGCGGATCGATCAACTGGACCAATGGTTTTCTTCCGGCGCAGCACCAGGGGGTGATCGTCAACAGTTCGGGGGTCCCGATCCAGGACCTCTATCCTGCTCGCGAATTAGCGAGCGGAACGGAAGCTGCCTGTCGCGAACTGCTGGCCGAATTGAACCAAAATCATTTGGCCCAGCGTGGTGCCAGCGATCTGCTTGAAGCACGCATCCGTAGTTACGACTTGTCGCTGCGAATGCAAGCCGTTGTACCGCAAGTCACGAATCTGCAGGCCGAGACGAAAGCAACGCACGAGATGTATGGAACCGAGGAGGGTCAGACACAGGACTTTGGTCGCAGTTGCCTGCTCGCCCGTCGATTGCTCGAACACGGAGTCCGGTTCGTGCAACTGTTTTCCGGTGGCGCTTTTGGACAACCCCGAATCAACTGGGATGGACATGAGGACATGGTCAAGAACCACGGCCGCGAAGCGGGGCGGATCGATCGACCGATCGCAGGTCTGCTTCGCGATCTGCGGCAGCGTGGAATGCTTGAAGACACGCTCGTGATGTTCACCTCTGAATTCGGACGCACTCCGTTCACTCAATCGGCCGCGGACGTGGTGGGAACGGGACGTGACCACAACGAAAAAGGATTCACCGTCTGGTTGGCCGGTGGCGGAACGAAGCCCGGCATCGCGTACGGTGCAACGGACGACGTCGGCTGGCAGGCTGTTGAGAACCGGGTTCACTGGCACGACTTGCATGCCACGGTTTTATACTTGCTGGGGATCGATCACGAGCGGCTGACGTTTTACCACAATGGAATTGAGCGCCGATTGACCAACGTTCACGGCCAGCTCGTTGCCGGCCTGATCGCCTGAAACGCTTGTTGCGCTGAAATCTCGGACCATGACATCAACAAGACGACTTGCCTGCGCAGGTCGCTTGACCACAACTCGTAAGGACACCAGCCCATGATCGGCCGTGCATTCATGATCGCCTCCCTTGCCGCTGTCGTGGCGGTTGGACGCTGCGATATCACAGTCGCAGCGACTGTCCGAGTTCCCGACGACTACCAGACCATACAGCACGCGCTCGACGCGGCCACCTCGGGCGACACCGTCCTGGTCGGACCGGGAACCTATCACGAGCGGATTCGCATCAAGGCGGGCGTCACCTTAAAGAGTGATGGTAACGATTCCCCAGGTGAGCTCGGATTGCAGCGATCGGAGGCGACGATCATTGATGGCGGCGGTGAGCCGGGGGAAATCGCGGGTGTAACGATGGCGCAAGGTGCGACCCTTGATGGCTTCACCGTGACGAACGTCGGGCGGTACGACGATGCGCAGTGGCAAAAACATCACGCCACCCAGGGCCAGCAGCAATTGCACGAGCACATTGGCCAACCCGGTACGGCCGGAATCAGCGTGATCGGAGTCACTTGTACGATCAGCAACAACATTGTGCATCACATCGGATACACCGGGATTGCGATCCAAGGTGGCAATGAAACTCGCTGCGCACCGTACGTTTACCGCAACATCTGTTACCGCAATATGGGCGGCGGCATCGGGTCGATGCACAAGTCGACGGCGGTCATCCAGCAGAATATCTGTTTTCAGAACTTCTATGCCGGCATCGGACATGACGACGCAAGTCCGTCGGTGATTGCCAATGTTTGCTACGAGAACATTCGCGCCGGAATCGGCATCAGTGAAGGGGCCTGTCCGATTGTTCGCGGCAACAAGTGCTACAAGAACCGTCGCGCCGGTATCGGCACTCGCAGCGGCAGCGGGACGCGTCCGACCATCGAAAACAACGAATGTTATCAGAACGACATGGCCGGAATCGGTGCCGAAGAAGATTCCGCGCCAATGATTCGCAACAACCGCTGCTACCAGAACAAGCTGGCGGGAATCGGTTCACGCACGCGAGCGAAGCCAATCATCATTGGCAACGAATGTTATGAAAACGTGGAGGCCGGAATTGGGCAGGAGGGTGATTCGGTGACTCTTCTTGTCGGCAACCACTGTCATCACAATCAAGCGGCAGGCATCGGCTTTGCTGAGTGTGACGCAGGGCATTCCACGGTGATCGACAACCGCGTCATCGATAACGCGAAAGTAGCAGTCGGCATTCATTCCGGTTGGACGGTGCATCTGTCAGGCAATGAATTGTCACGACGGGACGGCCTGCCTCCGATCGTGATGGTATTCGTGGGCGCCGAAGCGACGTTGACGGACAATAGGATCCGCGGCGGCGGTGTCGCCGGAATACGTACCGCCGGAAAGGTTCGAGCGGAGAAGAATGAGATTGCAGGGTCAGCGATGCGTCCGACCGGACCTCCCAATTTCGCGATTTGGGCACTACCGGGATCGGAGATCACGATGACTGGAAACACGATTCACGGTTGGCGGCACGGTTTGTGGGCGACCGAGTCAAATGTCTCGGTGACCAAGAATACCGTGAGTGATTTTCACAACGCCGCATTCGTCATTTCAGACTCCAAACTTGCCGCCGATGTGTTGGGCAACGTCGCGATCTGCAAGGATCCTGATGCTCAAGTCGTATCGCTCCGTGGCCAGAGGGGAGTTGTGAGCGACAACCAACGATTGGACGAACGATTGGACGAAGCGGGCGAGTAGGCGTAGGCCCTGCGATGTCAATCGAGGGGCATGCCAGATCCCCGCAGCACCGCCTCATGGACGGCCAAGTCGTGCTCGGAGTCCCAAGCCAGCTGTTTTTCTCCGCGGATGACTTTCGCCAAATCGCGAAACTCATCGTCGTAGCGTCCTGTGGTCGCTCGTAGCGGTACGTCCTGAAATCCTTTTTTGAATTCACCCCGTGGCCGATCGAGGGCCAGTCGAACTTGGGGCGGTTCCAGTGGATTGATCTGAAATGTCCCCTGTTCTCCGCTGACGTCGAAGCACCGGCGCGGCCCGCCGAATGGATCGAGATGATTGCAGCGAATCGTTGCAATTGCCGTCGGATAGTCGAACACGGCCATTTGGTTATCGGCGAAGGTGTCTTTGTCGGGATGGCTGCGACGGTTATGGGCGGTCACCTTGTCGGGCCTGCCGAGCACGGTGACCATGGCATCGATGACGTGACATGACAATTCGAACATTCCGCCTCCGGAAAACACTGCCAACTGGCGGCGCATTTCGTCGCCAGCTTTCTTGCCCATCATCGCCGTGAGCTCGGTAATCGGCCCCAGCCAACCGTCGGCGACCATTTGGAACAGCAGTTCAAACGCGGGATTGTAGCGCAGCATGTATCCCATTTGAATGGTCAGCCGTCTGCGATTCGCTTCGGCATGCAGCGCCCGAGCGGCACTCATCGATGGTCCGGCGGGTTTATCCAGATGGACATGCTTGTCCGCTTGAATGCAGACGAGCGCCGTGGGAACCAGATCGCTCACATCGGTCTCGACCGCGACGGCCGCCAGATTCGCACTGTTCAAGAGCTGCTCGGTCGTCATCCATTTCAGGTCGCGATAGCTGGCACTGCCGGCCATCGATTGGCGTTGCTTTTCGTCAGGTTCGACGACACCAACGAGCTCATACAAATCATCCAGCTTTCGCAACGCCGAGATTTTTCCGCTGGCATGGGCGTGTTTGGTACCGATTTGTCCAATTCGGATTCTCGACGCGCTGGCCGCGCCCGCGACGTGCTGAAACGCCAGGGCGCCGACAGTTGTCACGGACGAGCTGATGAATGATCGTCGAGAAGTGTTGCGATGTTGGTTCATTTCTGAATCATCTGTTGGGGAAACTCGGCCCGCATGGAACCGTTTGGGTTTCGCTTGTTGGAGCCCTGATCGCGTTTGAATCCAAGCGGAATGGTTAGACCACCAGTTTGTCGGAGTCGTTCGTACAGTTGTCGGCGCAAATCGGCGACGAGTGGTTGATGCTCGCTGTGGTCGATTAGGTTGGTCGTTTCCTGGGGATCCAGTGTGAGATCATAAAGTTCATCGATATCCCAAATACCGTGGTACTGAATCAATTTGAATCGTTGTCCCCGCAAGGCAAACGTGGTCGGCGTTTGGGGAAAGGCGGGTTCCCAATAATATTCGTACAGCAGATTTTCTCGCCATGGCGGATCGTCACCGGCGCGATCCAAGAGCGTTCGCAAGCTGCGGCCATCCATCCATGCAGGAACCGGCAATCCGGCAAGTTCAACCAGCGTCGGCGCGATGTCAATGTTGGCAACAAGTTGGTCGCACCGGGTTCCCGGCTGCACGAGTGACGGGCCCTGCAGAAGCATCGGTATCCGAATCGATTCTTCGTACGCACAGCGTTTGTCGATCAGCCCGTGCTCGCCCCACAAATGGCCACCATCACTGGTGAAAATCACCAGCGTGTTCTGTTCAAATCCCTGTTGACCCAGCGTCTGCATGATCCGACCGACACTGTCATCGATCGATAGAATCATTTCGCAGTAGTGCTTGTACATTTCAGCGATCGATTGGTTCGACCGCCCGTAGTAGGGGAACTCGACACCGTGCCAGCTGTTTCGTTGGTCGCGGACCCACATGGGTGTGCCCAGGTCATTGGCATCCGGGAGTGCCATCGTTTTCGGAGGATCAAATTCTTTGTCGCGGTAACGATCGCGATGTCGCTCGGCCGGATCGTAAAGGCCATGCACTCCTTTGTGCGACAGATACAACATAAATGGCCGGTTGCGATCGCGGTCCGCTAACCAATCCGTCGCGTAGTCGGTCAGTTCGTCAGTGATGTATGTTTGACGAGGCACATGCTTGCCGTTCACGTTCAGCATTTGTTTGCCGGGAGCGTAAGTTCCTTGTCCTGCAAAGCTGACCCAGTGATCAAAGCCGGGTCGAGCCGCATCGCTGGACCCGCCCATGTGCCATTTGCCGATGAACGCCGTCTCGTAGCCAGAATCGTTCAACAATTGTGGAAACGTCACGGTTCCTGGCTGCATCAAGTCCGCATTGTCGACCACTTTGTGGTGGTGCATGAACTGGCCCGTCAGAAAAGAGGCGCGCGCGGGCGAGCAAAGTGACGTGGTCACAAAGGCGTTGCGAAATTGCAGTCCGGTCGACGCGAGTGCATCGATGTTGGGGGTTTCGATGAATGGATGGTCCATGTACCCGAACGTGTCGTACCGCAAATCGTCAATCAGAATGAAGACGATGTTGGGACGTGTATCTTCAGCGGCCGATGTGTGTGGGCAGGGTACGACGACCGACAACATCCATAACGCGACACAATTCGGCAGCAGGGCAATCCGTCCGGTCATCATTTACTCAAGCGATCTGGGTCGGTGGCATTTTCTTGGCGATTTTGCGGAGGGTTTCGCCCTCGCGGACACGAACGTAGCCTACCAGCCGGTTGATTTTCATGCAGGCGGGTCGGCAGGGACAGGGCCGAGTGGATAAAATGATCGATTCACCGTCAGGCAAGAACGCGTTGCGAGAGAATCGAGAGAATTCCCATGAGATGGATGTGTAGTCTGTTTTTCGCTGCCGTTTTGATGCCGCTGGCGATGGCCGAGAATTGGCCTAAGTGGCGCGGACCCAGGGGTGATGGCACCAGCCAAGAAAGTGGTGTGCCGACGAAATGGAACGGTGAAACAGGGGATGGAATCGTCTGGAAAGTCCCGATACCGGGAGTTGGTCATTCATCGCCGATCGTGTACGGCGAAAACTTATTTGTCACAACATGCCTGCTGGAGTCAGAGCAGCGAGAGCTGCTATGCATCGATACCGACACGGGAAACCTTCGCTGGCAACGCACCGTCGTCGAGGCACCGCTGGAAAAAAAGCACAAGCTGAATAGTTTCGCCTCGGGAACGCCAGCGACCGACGGCGAATTGGTTTATGTCACGTTCCTGGAATCGCCCGGTGAACTCGAGGGAGGGGCGTCAACAGGAAACATCGTCGTCGCGGCCTATGATTTTGATGGTGAACTTCGCTGGAAGGTCCGGCCCGGTGAGTTCTCGAGTGTGCATGGTTTTTGCAGCAGCCCGGTACTGTTTGAGTCATTGGTGATCATCAATGGCGATCATGATGGCGACTCGTACATTGCGGCGCTTGATCGGGAGAGCGGAAAGACGATTTGGAAGAGTCCGCGTCGTCATCAAACCCGCAGTTACGTGACGCCGTTGCTGCGAGAAATTGATGGGCAGCCACACCTCGTGTTTTCCGGAAGCAAGCAGATCACGAGTTTGAATCCACGTGACGGATCGACTTGGTGGACCGTCGAAGGGCCCACCGAACAGTTTGTCGCCTCGATGGTCTTTGACGGCGAAAAGTTCTACATGTCAGCCGGTTTCCCGACACATCACGTGATGGGGATCCGCGCCGACGGGTCGGGAGACGTGACCGACACGCACGTGGCATGGCATAGTACGCTGGCCAAGTGTTACGTGCCCTCGCCAGTGTTGTCGGGCAGCTATCTGTTTGTTGCCGACGATCGGGGAATCGCGAATTGCTTTGACACGCAAACAGGCGATCGTATCTGGCGTGAACGTTTGGGACGGCACTACAGCGCTTCCTTAGTGACCGCCGGTGGGCTGGTCTATTTTCTTGACGACGACGGGATCTGCAAGATCATCCGGCCGGGAGAAAAAGCGGAAATCATTGCCGAGAACCCGCTCGGACAGCCCTGTTACGCATCGCCGGCAATTTCCAATGGACAACTCTACGTCCGCGGAGCCAGTGACCTGTTCCGCATTGGCAGCAAATGATCCGCGGTCATCTCGCCGGGCGTGGTCGCTTGGTGAGAAAACCGTGTATATTCGAAGCGTGGCTGGTATCCGTGCGTTGATTGAATGAGAGAACGAAGATGCGATCGAGATTCCTTTTGATTGCGGCTATCTGTTTCATTCCCTGGGCCGCTGACGCGCAGGATCTTGGACCGGTCGAACAGGCCGATCCGGACCATCCCTCGGTCCAGCAATGGATGGAAAGATTGGAGTCGAAAAGGTATTCCGTTCGCAACGAAGCGATGGCGGAGTTGCAGCGTCGGGGGCTATCGGTCATCGACGAGCTCGAGCAGATCACGCTCCAAGGCACCACGGAATCGGCGGATCGCGCATTCGAGATCTTGAAGCGTCACCACACCAGCGGTGACCCGACGCTGAGAGATGCCGCGACGACAAAGCTGGAACGCATCGCGGCGACTTCGGGGCACCCCCGTGCGAAAGCTGCGAGAGATGTCTTGGATCCGCCAAATCCAGCGAGCAGTCACAACAATGGTGGGGTTCGGCTGCCAAACTTGCTGCTGCCCGGAAACCTGCAGATCCAATTGAGAAACGGCGCGGCGGCACAGAACCAGATCATCGGGAACGCTCAAATGCGGGTCCGGGTGAAAGTCACGAACGGGAAAAGGGACGTCACGGTCGAGGAGAACGGAACGAAGCTCCGTGTCGTTGAAGATGACAAGGGGATTCGCGTTGAGAGAACCGATCGGAATGGCCAAACCAAAACGAAGCAATACACCGATCGCGAGCAATTGAAGAAAGATGATCCCGAAGCGCTAAAGTCCTTTGATCACTCAGGCGGCGGAGTGCAGATTCAGATCGGCGCACAAGCCGCTGGCGGGCGAATCCAACCGCCCCCGGCATTGCCAGGCAATCCCAACGCCGATGACGTTCGAAAGAGGATCGAGCAGATTCGCGCCGAGCACCTCCGCAGGCACGAGGAGATGCTCGAGCAGCATCAGGAGATGCTCAAGCGATTGCGGGAACAGCGCCAAAGGCCAGGCCAAAGGCCAGCTGAAGTCCCCAGCGTCCCGCCCGGCCCGAAAGAATCAAAGATCGAATTGATCGAGGTGTGATCGTCGGGTCATTTTTTTGTTGGCCATCTCTCGTCGGCCGAAGCAGGCGAAACGCCGTGCTGTTGGATTTTGGATTGTTGGCAATCATGCCAGCCACTTCATTGCTCTGTTGGGGCAATTAGCGGAGCGCTTCCCGGAGGCTCACCGCGGCATCCGGAATATTCTTGTACGGGTTTTCGTCTTCGTACTCCAGAATCACGAACCCCTGATAGCTGGCATCCTTGAGGATCTTGCCGATGCGGTTCATGTCGGTTGGGTACTTCTTGCCGCTCGGCGTCTTCATGCTGACTTTGACCTGCACGTTGACGGCGTAGTCAACGCACCGTTGGAGGTCGGCGTAGGGATCATCGGAGAGGAAATTGCCGGTGTCCAGGTTGATGCCGATCCAGGGGCTGTCGGCACGCTCCATGATCTGCAGCATTTGCTGGGACGTCAGTCCGCCGTGGTTCTCGACGCCCAGGAAAATACCTTTCTTGGCAGCATGGATGGCGCATTGATTGATCGCCTCGGAGGCCTCTTCCAATCGTTTGGGTTCGTCGGCGAGTTGCTTTCCGGTTCCGGCAAAGAATCGAATGTGAGGGGCGCCGAGGATCGCCGCACGATCGATCCAGGCGATCGCCTGTTCAATTTCTGCGTCCAGCTTCGCTCCTTTTCCGATCGTAAAGTTATTACCGATTGCGGTTCCCGAAATGGTCACGCCGCGCAAAAAAGCCTGTTGTTTCAGCTGACGGAAATAGTCATCGTCGGCGTCGGGTTTGAAGAAATAGCTCGTCAGCTCGGCGGCATCAAATTGTTGTGCCACGCAATAATCGAGGAATCCGATCATGTCGATCGCCGTTCCATCGCTGCGCGGCGCGTGCGGCTTTCCTTTGGAGAATGAAAAATAATCGCGTAGTGAGTAGGCAGCCAAACCGACCTGGAAACGCGGCGGTCCTGACCGCTCGATCGGACCACGACCCAGCGCCGTGCCGGTGGTGGCCAGACAGGTACCGATTGCGGATAACTGCAGGAATTCACGTCGTCGCACGGGGCACCTCTTTGGCATTCAGGTTTGGGAAGGGATCAGCTGATAAGAAACATAGTCTGCAACTGGCGGCGAGGACAGCGCTAGCCCGACGTTTCCTGTCGCTCATCGCTTTGCCGGAATGTACGAGCCGCCACTGGACGCGACCACAGGCTTGGTGCTGATCGATTCCTCGAAATCACGATACAATTCCGCCATGGCAGTATCCAACTCGAGTGAGTCCCTCCGTACGAAAACGCGAAAATCGCTCGATCGACTGCGTGCGGAGTTGCTCAGTGAGCGTACCAGCGACGGCCATTGGGTCGGCCAGTTGTCCCCCTCGTCGCTCAGTACCGCGACGGCGATCAGCGCTATCGCGGCAACGCTGCTGGCGGCAGAGTCAGATCCCGATGCGGCCCGTTTGGACGAGCTCGTTGGCCGCGGAATGGAGTATTTGAGGGGCCAGCAGAACGCCGACGGAGGCTACGGCGATACCGACCGCAGTCATTCCAACATCGCGACCAGCTATTTGGTGCTAGCGGCATCTTCACTGGCCGATCAATGCATCGGCTGTTCGCTTGACCGATCGCAACAAGAACGACTGCAAGCGTACATCCGCGCCAATGACGAAATCAGTGGACTCAGGCGGCGGTACGGCAAAGATAAAACGTTCGTGGTACCGATCCTGACGAACCTGGCGATCGCCGGACTGGTCGATTGGGATCAAGTGGCAGCGTTGCCGTTCGAGGCGGCGATGTTTCCACAATCGATGTATCGATTCTTGGGAATGCCGGTGGTTAGCTATGCCATTCCGGCGTTGGTTGCAATCGGCCAGGCGAGACATTTTCACGGCCGTCGTGCCGCTCTACCGTTGCGGATGATTCGGTCCGCATCGATCAAGCGGACGATGAAGGTGCTCCGCCGGATGCAACCCGAGAGCGGCGGATACCTCGAAGCGACTCCGTTGACTTCGTTCGTCGTGATGAGTTTGGCAGCGACGAAGCGAGGTGATTGCGACGTCAGCCGCCACGGATTGCGATTCTTGACCGACTCGATGACGGACGAGGGAAGTTGGCCGATCGATACGAATCTGGCAACTTGGGTCACATCGCTGGCGATTCACGCGTTGGCATGCGATCCCGATGACGATGGTGCATGGTACAGCGAGTCATTGACCGATTGGCATCTCGGCTGCCAACACTTGCGGCGTCATCCGTATACGGGCGCCGAAGCCGGTGGCTGGGGGTGGAGTGATTTGAGTGGCGCGGTCCCCGATAGCGACGATACGCCGGCGGCGATCTTGGCGCTTCATCCATTGGGCCGATGGGCCGATGACGAATCGAAGCGTCGGATCGACGAGGCTGTGGCTCGGGGGAAGGGTTGGCTGTTGAAGCTCCAGAACCGTGATGGTGGTTGGCCGACGTTTTGCCGCGGATGGGGAAAGTTACCCTTTGATCGCAGCAGCACCGACTTGACCGGTCATGCGATCCGGGCACTGTGCTCCGTTCCTGGTTGGCGCGATGTCCCCGGGTGCAGCGGGTCTCAGCTGTCTGCTGAAGTCGCGAAATCCAGCCGTCAGGCGAGGTCATTCCTGGAAAAGCAGCAGCGAGAGGATGGTTCGTGGGTACCGTTGTGGTTCGGCAATCAGGATCTCGACGACGAAACCAATCCGGTTTACGGCACGGCGAGAGTTCTGGTCGCGGCTCAGCGAGTGGGTCTGAGCGCAGCGGCACAACGACGGGGGTGCGAATTCTTGCTGGCCAACCAGAATCTGGACGGAGGTTGGGGAGGTGGCTGCTCGGTCACCGCGTGGTTGGATTCGCAGGGGATCGAGACGAGTTTGCCGGCCAGCACGGACCCAAATGGTGATCCGACGAGGAAAGTCCGCGTGGTCAGCAGTATCGAGGAGACCGCCTTGGCGTTGGATGCCCTGGCGACCGTCCTGTTGACCCAACGGAACCTTTCCGGTCGCAGCGGTGTTGAAATAGATGGCCAAGCCCCCCCCAAGATGGAACTACCTGAGAGCCAAATGACGGACTTTGGCAAGAGTTTGACAGACGCTGGGAAGAACGGCCCTCAGGCGGCTATAATCCGAGCGATAGAATTTTTGTTAAGAAGCGTTGACGACGGACGTCACCGCGTACCTTGGCCGATTGGATTTTACTTTGCCAAGCTGTGGTATCACGAACGCCTTTATCCGTTGATTTTCACGGTGACGGCGCTTGGCAAATACCTGCGAGCGACAGCAGACGATTACGATCCCGATTGGCCTCGATAGAGATGCAACCCACGAAGTGACCCCTGAGGTACTCGGTTTGTCGACCGGACTTAGCCCAACAGATACGACCATTCCCGCGGACGCGACCTCTGGCACCGCGGGACGGTCGGCTCGTCGCAAGACCAGCCATTTGAAGGACGTGCCCGAAACCCTTGAGCTCCGCGAGAGTTTACGGGCCAGGTGCGAAGACATTGCGTCACGGATCGACCGCAGCGTCCCGTTGAACAAGGACCAGATGGAGCAAATAGCGAGACGAGCCTTGGAGGAGGCGGATCTGCCCGAGGGTTATCTCGGCTGGATGATGGTGACCATCAGCAGCGAGTTTTGGAAAGACGCGCTGACCGCGGTGCCGCCCGAGCGGCGGCTGTTTTTGCTGCCGCACTGCTTGAAGCACGCCGAGGGATGTCCGGCCGAGTACGACCAGTTCGGCATGAACTGCAAGGAATGTGGGGCCTGCAGCATTGCCGATTTTCGTGGTCTCGCCGAGGAGATGGGCTATCGCGTGCTGGTCGCCGAAGGTTCGCCCGTGGTGATGAAGATCATTGTCGGTGGTTATGTCGATGCGGTCATCGGGGTGGCTTGCCTGAATGTGTTGGAAAAAGCGATCGACAAAGTGCTGTTGGCGGGCATTCCCTGCATGGCGGTGCCGTTGTTGAGCAGCGATTGTCGCAACACAAAGGTCGATGAGTCGTGGGTCGATCAAATGATCCGCACGCCTTATGTGCCGGCCGCGCAGAAGACGCGGAGTTACGTTCACTTGATGCGGGCGGCGAGCGATCTGTTCAAGACCGAATCGATCGATCAATACTCGCCTCGTCTGCGGAGCGCGGCCGCGTTGGGCGAAGAGCCCGTGACGATGGAGCGGATCGAATCGATGGATGCGGTTGCCGCGACCGAACACATCGCCTACGACTTCTTGGCACGAGGCGGAAAACACTCGCGGCCGTTCATCACTTTGGCGGCGTATGACGCGATGACATGGGGGCACATGCACCGAACCGGGTGGCGAAACATCCGTCGACCAGATACCGGTTTCGGTTCGTCGTGCGGCAATGAGCATCGAAACGTTCCACAAGGCGAGCCTGGTTCACGACGACATCGAGGACGACGACGCCTATCGATACGGGCAGCCCGCGGTGCATCGCCGGTTCGGATTGCCGACCGCGATCAACGTTGGCGACTACCTGATCGGGCTCGGTTATCGGTTGCTGAGTCGCAGCGATGACAGTGATGCGGTGGATCCGCAAGCTCGCGTCGACGTGATCGATTCGTTGGCGGCGGCACACACCCGCTTGGCCGAGGGTCAGGGTGCGGAATTGCTGTGGCGTGATGCCAAAGACCGCCGGCTGACGCCGCTGGATGCTTTGAAAGTCTATGCGTTGAAGACGTCTCCGGCGTTCGAGGCTGCGCTGTTCAGCGGGATTCGGTTGGCCGGCGACGCTGAGCCATACCGTGAATCGATTCGAAAATTCAGCCGCAACATGGGAGTTGCCTTTCAGATACTCAATGATTTGGCGGACTGGTGCGGTGATGACACCAACAAGTTATCGGCCGGCGGTGACGTTTTCGGCGGACGGCCCACCATTCTGTGGGCACTCGCCTTGCAGGCGCTCTCGCCAGCAGACCAAGAAAAGCTGCTCGAGCTGGGTGCCTCGGATTGCGGCTTGAGTGCTCAGGAGCGGTTGACGCGAGTTCGCCGGCTGTACGAGTCGGCGGGTGTGTTTGAAACGGCGCTGCAATTGGTTGACAAACATCAGGCTCGGGCCGAACAGGTTGCCGACGAAATCGACCCCGATGCGCTGCGGCGATTGTTTTACTTCTTGGTTGATACGGTTTTGGAGCGGCCTGAGATGCCAGCAGCGCCGGCTGTGGTCTCGCTCGGTTTCTCGGCACAAGTGATCGGCTAACCGCCTGCTGTTTTTCGCGTAGGCCGGCGACATGGAGCGACGGCGACACAGTTTCGGCATCCCCGATGGTGCTCAACCTGAGAATCGACAGGCTGCGAAGCGAACCCGTTGAGTGGGCAGCATTCCGACCGTGCTCGCTTCAAGTTCACCAGTGATGGATGGAACGACGTGACCTCGACCAATGACTCCGACGTAAGAATCGCAGAACTGCTGGACCAGTTCTATCCCGAACCTTTGTTCTGGCAGTTGGGGGAGTTCGAGCCTGTTCTTGCCCTGCCGTCACCCTACGATCGCCTGCTCGATCACCAGGAGCACATGACCGTAACGGTCGAATCTCATTACGGCGAAAAGGTCGACGTGCAGGTGCACCGGTGCGAGCAACATGGGGATTGGTATTCGCGTGAAATCACACTTGTCACCACCGGTACACGGCGAGTGGTCCAATATGGCATTGTCCGGTTGAACACCACGACGTTGGAAGCGGAGGTTTGGCGGAGAATCAAGAGCCAAGAGGTTCCGTTGGGCCGAGTACTGATTGAGCACGACGTGCTGCGAGAAGTGCAATTGTGTGGTCTGTGGCGAATTCATGCTGGTCCAGCCTTAGCCACATTGCTTCATATCGAGATCGGCGAAACCGTTTGGGGACGGACGGCGTTGATTCATTGCAACGGAGAACCGGCGATCCAGTTGCTGGAAATCTTGGCGCCAACGGAGATGACCGATGCGGACGGTCGGTAGCGATGCTGCGGCACTTCGGCTTCCATGGTTCCCGAAGGCATCCAGGGCGCTACAATGGCCATCGACTGGTGAGTTGGCTGTGCCCTTCGGACGATGAAGAACTGGGAATCGATCGTGTCAAAGAAACAAGCTTCGCAGACTTTTTGCCTTCTGCTTGCGTCCATTCTGACGCTGATCGGCATCTCCGCTGTGGCCCAAGATGATCCCAGCAAACAGGAACTCAGTCCCGCAGTGCTTCGATCGCAGGCGTTGATGGCACTGCAAAAAGGGGACAACGAAGCCGCGATCGCTTCGGCCGACGCGATGTTGCGACAAAACCCGGATGATCCGATCACGGCAAGAGTGGCGGGCGATGTCTATTTGCGCGCCGGTCAAGTGGAATCGGCGACGAAACAATTCAATCGATTTGTGCGGGCCCGGCCGGCCGAGATGCCCGAACTTTGGCAGCGGGGTATTTCGCTGTATTTCACGGGCGATTTTGGGAAGGCGGCCAAGCAATTCGAGGAACATCGCAAGGTCAATCCACACGATGTGGAAAACGCCGCCTGGCATTTCCTCTGTGTCGCCAAGGCGAAATCGGTCGACCAGGCGCGTCGACTCGTGTTGCCAGCCCCAGGCGATTCGCGGATCCCGATGCAAGAGGTGCTGGAGATGCTCTCCAGCGGTGATACCGATGCGGTGAGCACGCGAGTCGGCGCGGTACCCAACGGCACGGCGGATCGCGATTCCGCCCAATTCTATGGCGACTTTTATCTCGGCCTTTATGCCGACGCGTTGGGCGAGAAGGACCGAGCATTGACCTACATGAACCGATCCGCCAAGGAGGCACCGCGCAACTACATGGGTGACATCGCCCGCGTCTATGCAAAGTTTCTCGGCAAGGACAAGTCCGAGTCAGGCGAATCGCAACCGACAGCTCCGCCGGCCCGCTAGACCGTCGTGACCAGCTTGGCTTGTTCCGGTTTGCTGCAAGTCGCGGTCATCACGGTGAACAGCGATAGCGGGTTCGGTTTGTAGCAATGGTCCAGTCGAAGGGGTACCTCGCTGAGCAACTCTTCGAGTTCAAGATCGGTCCGCCAGCCGAGCCGTTTGGTGATGTTGCCGGCTGAATCCACGACGCGGGCGATCAGCGGATTATCGCTGCGAAAGTGGTTGATCATCATGATCCGACCACCTGGTTTACAGACACGAACAATCTCGTTCATCATCGACTGAGGTTTCGAGACCACGCTAATCGTGTGAAAGGTCGTGACAAAATCGAAACTGGAGTCTTCGAATTCCAGCTGTTCGGCATTCATCGGAATCAGGTTCACGTGGCTCCAACCACGACTCTCGATCAACTGTTCCGCTTCGGCCAACATGGACTCGGACAAGTCGACACCTGTCACCATCGCATCTCGCGGGTAGCTATCGAGTGACAACCCCGTGCCAACGCCAACTTCCAAGACCTTGGCTCCGGCGGGGATGTTCAAGGACGGCACGGCCGACAAAATTCTCTTCCTCGCAACGGCTGGCCAAAGCGCCTGATAGGCCGGCACGAGGTTGTTATAGAACGGGCTGCGATGCGGCTGTGGTATCGTTTTCTTCCCGCTCGGAATACGACTCATGGGATGCTTTTCCTCAGGCAACGATCCAGGGGGCCACAACGATCCAGGGGGCCACAACGATCCAGGGGGGCCACGGGTAAGGACCGGGGTGGGCAGAGATAAAGGATTGCAGTTTTTCGACCGGAGTCAATGACCGCAGCCGTTCCCGCAACGTTTTCTAAATGGTTTGCTGACAAAGGCTTAAGGCGCGAGGCAGGGATGGCCGGATGGCAAATTGGGGGCATTTATTACCTGCCAGAGACATTCCATCTGGGCTTCGCGGCTGAACCAATGACCTGATCGTTACACTAAACCTGTTCGGTAATTTCCTCGCGTGCTCGCCAGCCGGCAACCCACGATCTGATCGGCGAAGCGAACGCGTAGTAACAGAAGGCCAATGGCAGGGCCAACCAGTGCAACAGAAACGCGCCGATCAGTACGAACAACGCCTGACCGATTTGATGCGGCGCCGACGGCCACGCAACAACTGCTGAAACACGTGAGGATATTGGAACCGCGAGACCATCAGATAGGCCAGCACCAGCGCCAGCACCGGTAGGAAGTATTGCGAACCGATCAACAGTTGCTCCGCCAGCCACCGGATCCGCTCGGGATAGCTGTCATCATGGGCATAGGACGCGAGTTCGGGCATCGCGATCATGAATGCCGCCAGAGTCCCTGCGGCGGCGGGACTGGGCAATCCGTCAAAGCCATCGTGGGCGTCGTCGTCGGCTGTTTCGACGTTGAAACGTGCGAGGCGGATTAACACACACAGGGCAAATAGAACCCCGATCGCCCAGGTCAGTTTTTGTGGTAGCGCCTGGCCATCGTTGATGCGCCAAACGATCACCGCCGGTGCGGTCCCGAAGGTGATCGCATCGCACAGGCTGTCGAGCTCGGCCCCAAACTGACTCGCTTGCCCGGTGATCCGCGCTGCCGAGCCATCGAGTGCGTCAAACAACATCCCGACGAAGATCAAGATACCGGCGACAAGAAGTTTTTGATCATTATCCCAGTCAAGATTGACACTCATCGCGACCGCGATCGCGGCCAGACCGCAAACGCCATTGCCGAGCGTCAGCAGGGTCGGCAGGACGGCGAGCGTCAAGCGTCGTTTCCTTCGTCTCTTGCGACGACGACCGCTGCCGCGGAAGCGACGACGTTTGGTAACTTGCTCGTGTGCCGGTTCGATATCGTTCGAGTCGACGTCGGATTCCTCCGTTGTCGGCTCGAAGCCTAGTTGCAGGGCGCGCTTCAGTTCGCTCATTTCGATGCCGCCGGATTGCTGACTTCGGAGTGTGGTTGATATCGAGCCAAGACACTGCTTCCGGCCGAAACCTTGTCTCCGATTTTGGCGGAAATCTGAAGCGACGGGTCGTCAGGAATGATCAACTCGGTACGAGACCCCAGCTTAATCATTCCAAACATCTGGCCACGGGCCAGAACATCATCCGGCCGCACCCAGCATACGATCCGCCGAGCAAACTGGCCGGTGATCTGCCGAATCCGATATTTTCGCTGCGGATGCTCACTATTTTCGATCACCACATCCAGGTTTTCGTTTTCTCGGGCAGATTCTGGGCGGAGCGCGTTCAAGAACTTTCCCGGCCGGTATCGGATTGCGATCACCCGACCGGGCAACGAAGCACGATTGGCGTGGACATTGAAGATCGACAGAAAAATGCCGATTTGGACGCAGTTTCCCAGTTCGGGGTCCTCGATCCGATCGATCTGGACCAGCTTTCCATCGGCCGGCGAGACGATCGTCCCCGGTTCACTGGGAATCGGTCGCCGAGGATCTCGAAAGAACCACACGACCAAACCGGCAAGCACCAGCGGGCCGGCGGCCAGCGGCCACCAGATCAAGCCGACGACGATGGCCAGCAGAAAAAAACCGCCGCCGATCAAAACGAGTTCAGCAAGTCCGGCACGCACGAAGGGCAAGGAATCTCGCCAGCCGAAGGGGTCATCGGCATCGGCCCACCAATGGGTCGGTTGATTGCGATAATACTTCAGGTCGCGAGGATCGATCGGGTCGAACGGCAATGGACCTCGTTCTCCTTGTCGGGTCGCTAGCATCCGCTTGACATAACCGGGTCGAAGGGTGCGGAGCAGGGATCGTCGGACCGTTCCCCAGGCGAGTTCGATGGTCATCACCACGCCGCCACCGGGCTGAATCGTCGTGACCGAGGGGTCCATGGCCGGTGGATCATCGGACTTTGGCTGACGCTCGGTGTCGCTCGCGGGATCGGCATCCCGATCGGAAGAAGTTGCAGAGATCGGATGGCTGGATGGTGGTGTGCTCATGATCTCCAGCCTATCCGCTATAACGGAGGACTGTCGATATGCGAGAACCGCTGGTTCGGATGCCGACCGAGTTGACCAAGACAGCCGACCAAGATCAGCCGACCCGGCGGCGAAGGGAATTGTGTTCGATGATGACGCCCCGATATCTATTGCCGTTTGATTCCCGGCGGGCGACGCACCGGTTCACCGACATTTTGGTCATCGGCGGCGGTTTGGCGGGACTGAGAGCGGCCAACGCGGTCGAGTCGAACCAGTCGGTGTTGGTGGTGACCAAGGATCTGTTGCGAGAATCCAACAGCAACTACGCCCAGGGTGGGATCGCCGGCGTCCTCGACCCCGAGGATTGTTTCGAGGCTCATGTGGCCGACACACTTGCCGCCGGTGGCAACCTTTGTGACCAGGCGATTGTCGACATGGTGATCCGCGAGGGCCCCCGTCGGATCGAGGAATTGGTGCGTTGGGGGACGAAGTTCGATCAAAACGAAGGGGAGCTGGCGCTCGGTCGCGAGGGTGGCCATAGCCGCGAGCGGATCGTCCACGCGCGCGGCGACGCGACGGGGCAAGAAGTCATGCGAGCCGTCATCTCGCGGACCCGCGAGGCGGCCAACATCGATATCTGGGAAAACGCATTCACGGTTGACTTGCTGACCCACGAGGGTCGCTGCCGCGGCGCGGTGATCATGGATGCGACACAGCGGCCGCTGATGGTGTGGGCCAAAGAGACGATTCTGTGTACCGGCGGAACCGGACAAGTCTATCGGGAGTCAACGAACCCGGCTGTCGCCACCGGCGACGGTTCCTCGTTGGCGTACCGTGCCGGCGTCCAGCTTCGCGACATGGAGTTTGTTCAGTTTCATCCGACCGTGTTGTACATTGCCGGGTCGTCGCGATCGTTGATCACCGAAGCGATACGCGGCGAAGGGGCGCATCTGGTTGATATCACCGGCTATCGGTTCATGCCCGAATACGATTCACGTGCCGAACTGGCGCCACGCGATGTCGTCAGCCAATCGATCATTCGTCAAATGCAGAAGACGAAGCACACGAACGTGTTCTTGGACTTATCGCATTTGGATCCCAAGCACGTGCTGGCGCGGTTTCCGGGAATCGCCGAAGCATGCGGCAAATTCGGGTTGGACATCACCAGTGATCGAATACCGGTTCGACCCGGAGCGCACTACATGATTGGCGGTGTCACGGTGGATCGCCAGGGACGCACGAGTCTGCCGGGATTGTGGGCCGCCGGCGAAGTGACCAGCAGCGGCTTGCATGGCGCGAATCGATTGGCCAGCAATAGTCTGCTGGAGGGATTGGTGTATGGTGCGCATGCCGGCGAGGCGGCGTCACGATCGGCCGCCGAGGGTGCCAGCAAGATGACGGCGTTGCCGATCGAGCATCCGATCCATGATGGCAGCGAGTCGTTTGATGTTGCCGACGTTCGTGTCTCGCTGAAGAGCCTGATGGGCCGTTTGGCGGGGGTCGAGCGGGATGCCCAAGGGCTCCGTGAAGCGTCCGATTCGATCCGCTCGTTCGCGGCCTACGTGATGCCTCACCAGTTTGACTCGATCGAAGGATGGGAATTGCAGAACTTGTTGCTGACCGCTTCTTGCATCGTGGAGGCGGCTTTGGCACGCAATGAGTCTCGCGGCGTCCACTTTCGCAGCGATTTCCCCGTTCCGGACGACGAAAACTGGCGTCGTCATCTGACGATCCAAATCGATGTCGACGGCGGTCACCCAAAATCTGGACAGAAACTGGAAGCCAGCCACCCGACCGAGGCGACCTTCACGGCCGACGGTTAGTGGCGAGCCCAACCGATGCTTCGTTCCGCTCGGCCGGAACGGTGCGACGCAGCAGCAGCCCAGAGCGATTCCATGATCGACAGAACCACGACGAAACCCGCTGGCCCCGCGATCGTTACCGATCCCGGTGAACGGCCGCTGGTGATCCATTCCACCGTCGGCGGGCCGATTGCGGAGTTGACTTTCTTACGGCGATCGTTGTTGTTCGCCGAGTTGGCGATGATCTCGTACAACGATGAATCGGAGGCCCGTCGCGCGTATCGGGCGATCGGCTTTCCCGACGTCGATTTTTATGACCGCGATGGTTCCCAAGCGTTCCGGATGCGCAACGACCATGATTGTGTGATCGCTTGCCGAGGCACCGAGCCCAATGAATGGAACGACATTCGCGCCGATGCCAACGCCGCAACCGTGCTCGCCGAGACTACCGGCAAGGTACATCGGGGGTTTAAAACGGAAGTCGATGATCTATGGCCGATGTTGGAAACGGCACTGACGGGCAACGACCAACCGCTGTGGTTTTGTGGCCACTCGCTGGGTGGCGCGATGGCCACGATTTGCGCCGGGCGTTGTTTGTTGTCGCACATCGAAAGCAACCCCAAGCAGTTGTACACCTTTGGCAGCCCCCGGGTGGGCGACAAAGCGTACATCAACTACGTCAAGCTCGATCACTATCGGTACGTCCATAACAACGATATCGTCACCCGCGTGCCTCCGGTTTTTCTGGGCTACCGGCACTGCGGCCACGAGGTATATATCGACAGCCTCGGTATCATCCGAAAAATCGGCGTGATCGGCAAACGTCGGGATCGCTGGAACGGTTTCTTGCGTGGTCTTCAGCGCTGGCGGATTGATCACTTTGCCGATCACTCGGTGCACTGCTACATCCAAGCGATTTGGGCGGCAGCGGAGCAAGAGCAGCACGAGATGGCCGGCGGGAAGAGGGCGATCCGAGCTGAGGACCTTGTCAACAGGGTGTCCATTCAAGACGATCGTCCGCGGGCCATCGATTCCACCTCCAACGACACGGGTCTGCCGGGATGAGCGAAACGAAAACGACCGACCCAGACGAACTTCGTGGGTTTGTCGAAATCGACGGCGTCCAATTGAAACTGTCTCACCCCTATTCGGCGGCGGGACAGTGGATCGGACAGCGCGAGGTCTTGATGCAGTTGTTGGCCTGTTGGATCACCGTGGACGAAGCCGACTTGCCGTTAACGCCACGCCTGATCGGCTCACCGGGAGTGGGTAAAACGCAGCTGGCGATTGCCGCGGCGAAGGCCCACGGGCGACCGCTGTACATCTATCAGTGCACCGCCGACACGCGGCCCGAAGATCTGTTGATCACGCCTGTGTTGAGCCAAGGGGGCGGGATTTCGTATCACGCTTCCCCGTTGGTCTCGGCAATGATTCGCGGGGGTGTTTGCCTGTTGGATGAGGGCAACCGGATGAACGAAAAGTCGTGGGCGTCGCTGGCACCGCTGCTCGACGGGCGACGTCTTGTCGAGTCGATTGTGGCGGGGATCACGATCCCCGCTGCCCCGCAATTCCGCGCGGCCGTGACGATGAACCAAGACGAATCGACCTTCGAGATTCCTGATTACATCCTCAGTCGCCTGCAGCCGACGTTGAAAATCGGATTTCCCGACAAGCAGGACGAGATGGCGATCCTGCAGTACCACTTGCCATTTGCCGAGCCCGAGATGCTGGCCATGACGGTCGAGTTTTTGCAGCACTCGCATGAGCTGAAACTTGATTTTTCGCCGCGCGATGGGATCAACCTGTTGCGTTTCGCGCTCAAGCGAATGATGCAGGATGGCAGTCATCCGATCAATCGCGATGACGCCTGGCGCGAGGCATTGGAAAAGTGCCTGGGCGACGACGCCGTCGATCTGGAGTCGTTGGCCCAACGTCGGCGGCGGACGCTCGGTGGCGACGCGGTCCCGCTCGGGCTGGCAGATCTGTTCTTTGATCCCGATGATCCGCTGCATCCGGATCGCGATGACGACGAGGACGACGACGACTTGGGTTGAGACTTCCGGTGGGCCAGGCCATGGAATGCTGCGGGAGGCGAGTTTTCCGGCGGGAAGCAGGGGAAGGATCGCAAGGGAGGGGGAACTTTCGCCCATTCCGACCGTCCAACGATCCACGCGGTAGTACGGATTGCGACGGCCGCTCACCACTCTTGTGAGGGGGAGAGCGTGCTGATGATCGACGCGATTGCCAGTATTGCCGCTACGACCGGACGTGTGATGGCCCGAACTCGAGCTTGCTCAGGGAAGGAAACTGGCAATTGTTTGCGGGTTTTTTGGGCCTAACTATACTCGGCGACTGTGTTTGGGTTGTTGCCATTGCTGGGCAATCACCCCAACGCTGCTCGTCAATTGTCACCCTACTCCCGCCGAGCGTTCATTCGTTCGTTTCGGCTGATACCCAACTACAACCACCATACCGTCGCGAGTGCCAAGGGATTGTGAGGCGCGAGCGACATCGCCTGGAAGGTATTGGTCTATGACCTCGCGTAAGCGAAAACACTCCTCGATCTTCTCCTTGGATGCATCACGCTCAAGCCGTTTTGGGTCGACAAGTTCGTCGCGTGCGACGAAGCGGTCGAGTCGCAAAAAACGGCAGCATTTATTGGAATCGCTCGAGTCGAGACAGCTGCTCGCCGGCCCGCAATTGATCGGCATTCAACCCAATGATGGTGAACTGATCGTCAACGGGACGATACGTGACACCGCGCCTCGGGTGTTGACGCTTCGGTTCGATGCGAACCAGCAGATCGATGCATCGACCCTGGATGGGATTCAGATTACCCGCAGCGGCAACGATAACACGTTTGGTACCGCGGACGACGTTCGCATCGTTCCCGGCTTGGTGACCTTGGGCGATCCGGCTCCCAACGAAGTCGTGGTTCGATTCGCCGAACGGCTTCCCGATGACAATTACCGCATTGAGGTGTTCGGGTTTGACGATGCCGGGCTGGGGATCACCGGTTTGCGGAATCAGAATGGTGAACTGCTGCAGCCATCGGTGGTTGGGCAGTGCGCCGACGTGATCGACTTTAGCTTGCGTTTGGGCGCGTTGGTGGAATCGATCGTGCCCCAGCCGGTGGTACGGCTCAATGACGGATCGTTGGTGCAAAATCGCAACGAGATCGTCGTTTACTTCAATGAAGATCCGTTGTTTGTCGAGGACGACTCGGCCGAGGGTCGATTCGGCAACGGGACCGAGGAGGTCACGGTCACGGCGGACATCGCGCGTTCGTTTGATAACGTGACGATCAATTTTGTCTTCAATCCGGCTCCCGGTTTGACGACGGCGGTGCATGATCCTGTCGCCCGGACGATCACGGTCGGCTATCGCGCGAACAGCAATTTCGACTCCGTCGTATCGGCGATCGACGCGTTGGACGGATTCGCTGCATCGCTATCGGCTGGCTCGGGCACAACCGTGTTCACTGCGCCAGCGGTTCAGACCACCGTTCGCGGCAATCCGACGGAACGATCGGCAGAGAATCCTCGTTTCTATCAGTTGTTGTTGACGCAGGAAACTGTCCGCACAACCGACGACATTATCTACAGTCCGACCGAGGTGGTTTACGACCCCACCACGTTCACGGCGCGACTGTTCTTTGATAGTGACATCAACGAATTGCCGGGTGTGCCTGTAGGTGGCGGTACGTTCCGGTTGCGAATCGGCACAGCGGTTGACGACCGCGTCGATCTGATCCTGCCGCCGACCGAAGTGCCGGTGGCTGCGTCGGCGGTCACTGATTTTCAGTACGACGGGCTGCGAGTCAGTTTCTTTTCGCGGACGTTAGGCGAATCGGCCAGCGGGCGGCAAATCCGCTTTGAGAATACGGGTGCCGGCGGATTGACGGCGCGCCTGGATTCGGATGGGACGGTCGTGTTCGACGTTGGCGGCACCTCTGCTCAGGTTCAAGATCTGGGCGCGGTCGTGTCCAGCACGCCGAGTGTCAATGCCGTGATTGGCGTGACCTGGGAACGTGATGGCGTTGCGGGCGACGGCGGTACCCTGGTGTTGCCAGGTTACGTGATCGGCACGCCGCCGCTGGTCCTTTATGCGGTGGGTGACACGTTTGAGACCGCCTTGAATGTTGGCATCTTTGGCCAGTTCAACGCGCTCAAGAGTGTTGTGTTCAGTGAGTCGATTGATCCGCAGCCGTTCGCGATCGAGCTGCCCGGCGGCGATGATGATCCCGCCCACAGCGACGAGGTGGACCACATCAATCCGGCCTTTGGTGCCGACACGACCGACGGAATCACCGAGATTGCCTACAACTTCAATGGCATCTTTGACACGGATTTCGCGGGCAATTCGTTCCTGAACCAGATTACTGAGCGGCAAAAGACTCGGATCCGCGAAGCGCTGAATCTGTGGGCCAGCGAGATTGGTGTGCAGTTCCGTGAAACGAAAAGCGAGGGGATCACGTTCGCGGTCGGTGACTCTGGAAAACTGCAGAACCGCCCGGGCATTCCGGCCACGAATGTTTCCCAGCTCAATGCCCGGCTCCGCATCGACCCGTCGTTCAACCAGTCGGCGATGGTGTTCACGAACCAGATTGTGTTCGGCACGGCCTATGGTGAAGACTTCACACGCAAGGCGGTCGCCGGCATCGGACTGATGTTGGGGCTCAATGCGACGCCGGATCTGCCGCCGCCGACGATCATGAGCTTGAACAGCGGCTACTTGAACGCCAGCATCGATGTGTTGACCGACTTGGAACCGGTGTTCCCGAACAACTATGACGTGCTTCACGGCCAGTATGTGCATCGCACCGATAGCGTCGACATCGACATGTATCGGTTCGAGGTCGATCTGAACGACGCAGACAAAGTGGGCACGTTGACGGCCGAGACGTTTGCCGAGCGATTGCCCGATTCGAGTCTGCTGGACACTTCGCTGACATTGTTCGAGGAAGTGACGGCTTCGGTGAGCACGGACTTCGGCGTAGGCGCGGATCTGGCGGTGACGATCAAGTCGCTGCTGCCGGGACGTTTGGGAAACAATTCACGCCTCGACTTCATTCAGACCGATCGCGGCGCAGGCGACACGGCGGTCCGGATCCTGCGTGCCTTTGATGCGTCGGGCAATCCCGTCTCCAACGGAATTATCGTTGATCTGCCTCGCCGTGGCCCGAACGTGTCGTCGGTATCGGCGGGTGCTGTCGTGGCCGCGATCAACAACGACCCGTTTGCCAGTTCGATCTTCCGCGCCACGATCACCACCGGCGATGCCGCGATCGACATCAGCGGTGGCGGACTCAGCTTCTCGCCCGTGCTTTTGCGGGGCGGCGGTTTGGTGCAACTGAGCCGAAACGATAACTATTTCGGGGAAGATTCGCGAATCGTCGCATCCCTGGGCGAAGGTGTTTACTACATCGGCGTAGCGGCCAGCGGAAATGAGCAATACGACCCGACGATTCCCGGCAGTGGTTACGGTGGCCGCACGCAAGGTTTGTACGACCTGCACCTGAAGTTCGAACCGCAAGTTGACGAAGTCGATGTGATTCGCGACTTGGACAGCGATCGAATCGATGTTCCCGGAACGGGATTGGATGGTGATGGCGACGGAGTTCCCGGTGGCGCCAACAATTTCTGGTTCCAGACACGCCCACTCAATCGCGTGGTCGAGTTCATCGACAATGGTGACGCGATCACGCCCGGCCAAACGATTACCATCGTCGGCGGCAGCGGTGTCACGCGAACTTATGAGTTCGTACCCAACGGGGCGACGCCTCGTCCGGGCAACATTGCCGTGGCCTACAACCCGGGAACCTCCGGTTTCCCGACGCCATCTTTCATTCTGGCCAACCAGCTTGCCGCGCAAGTGAATTCGCGTCAGGGCGAGACGGGCGTTTCGATCGCTCCCACCCCGGGGACGTCGAATATCGTCTTCTCCGGCGAACGGAGCATCTCGTTCTCGACGAACTTCCGCGGCGTCGAAGTATTCGGACGGAACCTGTTTGTCGACAAGACTGCCGGGCCGCTGGCCGATGGAAGTCTCGATCGGCCGTTCAATAACATCACCAATCCGATCGTCGCCAACGCATTCGGTTCGGCGTTGGAAAACGACATCGTGCGGATCGTTGGCAATGGTGGCAGCGACAATGACATCACGACCGAAGCGGACAACTTCAGTTACCAGATCGGTGTCTCCGATACCGGTGGCCAGACGCTCGAAGACGGTCGCAACATGGAGGTTCCTCGCGGTGTGACGACCATGATCGATGCCGGCACGGTCGTGAAACTGCGAAACTCGTTCATCGGCATCGGCAGCAGCACCGTGCAAGTCGACCGAAGTGGCGGTGCTCTTCAGGTTCTTGGCACGCCGCGTTTGGTGCAGTTGAGTGCCCAAGGTGATCCGGTATCCACCAACCTGGTCGGTGGCGCGAATGTCGTTGCGCCTGCGTATGATGACGGCAGCGTTATCTTTACCAGCACACGTGATCGCGTCGTCGACACGGCGGCGGCCGGTGCGAGCGCCGCGGCATCTTCGGGGAATTGGGGCGGCTTGATTTACCGCCGCGATGTGGACCAGGCGCAAGGTCGTCGCGACTTGGAAGACGAGGGCATCTTCCTGCAACGCGTCAACCACGCCGAGATCCGTTACGGCGGCGGCAGCAGCGTGTTGATCGATTCGGTGCAACAGTTGGTCAATCCGATCCAGATCGTCAACATGCGTCCGACGATCACCTTCAACGAGATCACACAAAGTGCCGATTCGGCGATCAGTGCCGCGCCCAATAGCTTCGAGGAAACGAGTTATCAGGCACCACGCTACCAGCAGGCCGGTGCGTTCACGGCGGACTACGACCGTGTTGGACCGGATATCCACAACAACCAGTTGGTCAACAACAGTATCAACGGTCTGTTCATTCGCGCGACCACGACCCCCACCGAATCCCCCAAACAGTTCACGGTTGCCGGGCGTTTCGACGATGTCGACATCGTGCACTACGTGGCGGAGAATCTGATCGTTGCGGCGGCGCCTGGCGGTTCGATCCAGGACGGCTTTTCGCCGACGATGTCCTTGGTTTCGGCCCAGAGTTTGCCCGGGGGGACGTTGGTCGCCGGTGATTACCTGTACAAGATGACTTTCGTCGATCGCGACGGGTTTGAGTCGCTGGCCAGTACCGATACTTTCCCGTTCACCGTTGCCGCATCGAACTCCAGCATTCAATTGACTTCGTTGCCGCAGGTTGTCCCCGGTGGCGCTTACCTTTCTCGCCGACTGTACCGTGCGACCGCCGGTCCCAACCCCGAATATCGTTTGGTTGCCGACTTGGACGGATCAACCAGGAACTTTACCGATCGGGGCGCCGCGGGCGACTCGGTTCTCGATTTGACTCGACAGGGTGTGCGTGGGCGTTTGGATGCATCGCTGGTGATGGATCCAGGTTTGATCATGAAGTTTCGCGGCACGCGAATCGAGCTTGGTCAAGGAACCCAGTTATTGGCCGAGGGACTGGCCAGCGATCCGGTCGTCTTTACCAGTTCGCTGAACGACGAATTCGGTGCCGGCGGAACGTTCGATACCAACAACGACAATGGGACCGCGACCGGGGCAATTGCGCCGAGTCGTGGGAATTGGTCAGGCATTTATGCCGGGCCGACATCGAATGTCAGCTTCGATCATGTCGAGCTGTCGTACGCCGGCGGCATCAGCTTGCTGGAAGGGGGTTTGGCTCGTGGATTCCTGCCGCTGGAACTGCAACAAGCCGAAGGGCGGATTACCAACTCGCGGTTCGCGTTCAACGATGATGGCCAGGATGGGGCCGGGCCAGCGGGACGATTTGGTCGGTTGGCGGTGACGCCGGCGACGATCATGGTCCGCGGATCTCAGCCGATCATCGTCGGCAACACGTTCGTCGATAATCATGGTTCGGGCAACGCGGCTAGCGACCGAGTATCGATCATCGACATCGATATTGAGTCGATGGGAGCGAACATTCGAAAGGACATCGGGCGTCAAACGGGGGACATCGATCGGATTGCCGTACTGGATGACAATCATGGGCCGCTGATTCGGTTCAATCGATACCTCAATGATCCGACTTCTGGCATCCAACTTTCCGGTTTGGAAATCCGTGCCGGGATGATCACGACCGCGACCGTATTTGACGACACGGACATCGCCCATCTTTTGTTTGACAACATCGAAGTCGGTAATTTTCACAGTTCCGGCGGCTTGCGGCTGCTGAGCCGTCCGGATGAGAGCCTGGTCGTCAAATTCGCCGGCAGCGGCACGCCAAACAGTGCCACGTTTGGAACCGGAATCACCGCCAGCGGTGCGAGTTCGGGCATCGATGACCGCGTTGGCGGGATGGTTCATGTGATCGGTTTGCCGGGGGCACCGGTGATCTTGACCAGCATCAATGACGACACTGCGGGCGCCGGTTTGAAACCTGATGGGTCTCAGTTTACCGACCACGATGGTGATGGCACGAACTCGCGACCGTTTGCCAACGATTGGCGTGGGCTGCTGTTCGATCAGTTCAGCAATGATTTCAACATGCCGGTCCTGCCGGAGCTGGAACTGTCGACCGAGGTGGCGCCTGGTCTGAACTCGACGGTTGACAATGCGCAATTCTTGGGTGAATTGGCTCAGAACCTTTCCACCGGCGATCATGTTCGCCGACTGGGCTTCGAGGTCGATGGTTACCTCAGTGGCGCCAACGACATTGACGTCTACAGTTTCATCGGTTCACCCGGAACGCAGGTTTGGATCGACGTGGACACAACCACGTTCACGCTCGATACGGTCATCGAACTGTTGGACGAGAACGGCAATGTACTTGCCCGCAGCGACAACAGTTTTGCGGAAACGGCGCTCACCAATCCCGCACCGGTTGCGGTTTTTGATCCCGATTTGCAAGGCGTGACCACGTCACTGCAAGCGGCTGCGGAGCAGTACACCGCGCGTGGTGTAGGCGGACTGTACGAGGACTTTGGCTCGACCAACCCGCGTGATGCGGGGATCCATTTCCGGCTAGCGGGAAATACGACCGATCCTAACGCGCGAAGTGTCTACTTCTTCCGTATCCGCAGTGCGTCGTCGAATCCCGACGATGCTCAGGGAGGTATTACTGGCGGTTCGTATCGATTCCAGGCGAGACTGACCGAGCAGCAAGCGTTCCCCGGCAGCGTGGTTCGTTACGCCGACATTCGCTATGCCAACAACGGCATTCATGTACAAGGACTGATGGCCTCCTCGCCGTTGTTGGGCGAAGCTCAAGAAAACGAAGCGGCGGCCGGAAACTTTGTGGCCGGCAATGACACGGTGATCGGAGCGACGCCGGGAGAGGGCGCGCAATACGTCGGCAATCTGGTCAACGGCCAGTCCAGCGTGATCAGCGTGGGGGGTGAATTGTCGTCCACCGGCGACGTTGACTTCTACCAATTCGAGATCAACTATGCCAACGGCAGCGGTATTCAATCGACCGTATTTGACATCGATTATGCCGACGGTTTTAACCGTCCCAACACGAACATCAGCGTGTTCTATGATCGAGACGGTGTTCCGCCCTTCGAGAGCAGCCCGAACTTTGAACCGCAACTGGTTTTCTTTGGTCGAGCCAGCAACATCGCCGACGACTTGACCAGTCCCAACGGCGAGAACAGTGCGCTTGAGAAGCTGATTCGCGGCTCGATCTCCAACGGCGACCCGTTCGTGGGCCCCGTCATCTTGCCCGAGGGAACCTACTACGTCGCGATCACCGCCGATGGCACCGAGCCGTTCAGCCTGGCAGCAGCGCTAGTGGAGCCGATCAACTCCGTCGATCGAATCGTGGAAGACCGGGTCGACCGCGTCAACCCGGAATCGCCGAGCACAGCGAATGGACCGGTGCTGCCGCGATTGTTCAGTGATGCGGTTTTGGCGGGCACCGACTTTACCATTGTGAACGACGCTCAAGGTGGACACGGCAAGCCGCAGCACTTTGACGGAACGACGGGTCCGGTGGTCGTGAGCACCGCGCCGCGGATCCCTGAAACGGTCGCCGCCGGCGGGGTTGATGCCTCCAATGGCGTCAGTACCGTGCTGCCGTTCAGCGGCGATTTAGATCTGCTGAATTGGTCAATCGCAGACGATTTTGAGATTGGTGGCGCGGCCAGTTTCTTTGGCGGCGCCCCCAACACGTCGACGACCATTCCGCATGTTTCCATCAATGGCAATCTACGATCGGACCCGGCCGACTTCTATCAGATCGTGTTAGGCGCTCCTTCTCGCGTCATTCTTGACGTTGACAATGGGTACGACGCGTCACGCGACCGCGACACCGATAACGATCCAACCACGCCGCCGGTCAATACCGATCCGGCAACCGTCGACACCGACCTGATCATCTTGGAGCCCGATCCGACGAGCCCCGGGTCGCTGCGGATCGTCAACCCTGGACGAACCTTGACCTCCAGCATCGCCGATGGCCGGGGCGGCAGTAATTCGACGAACGATCCCTTCATCGATACCACGTTGCCGGCCGGTGTGTACTTCATTGGCGTGTTGGAGGAAGGCACGACGCTGACCTTTAGCAATACAGGTGTGACGTCAGCCAATAGTGGGTTGAGCGCGAACACTCAATCCTACACCTTGCATGTCTCGGTCGAAGACCATGCGTTGCCGCCGGGCGTTGGCATGTTGACCCAAGGCGCTTCGGTTATTTCCTTTGATCGTGCCGCCAACATCGATTCCGGGTCGGTCACCAGCGAACCCTTTGACCTGGCAGGCTACGTACCGGCCGATTTGCCGTTCCTGTACGTCAATCGGTTGTACCAACCTCAATTCGGTGATTCGGCGAGATTGCGGGTCACGAGCGACCAGAATCCGGTTGGTAGCGTGTTACACACCTTCACCGCGGGCGGTTGGGACCAGTTGCGTCTGTCGCTGGCCGGCTTTGCTGGTCACACCGGAATTCAACTGCAGGTCGAGTACACGACCAACGGACTCCCGGGGTTGTCCACGGCAGTCGGCTTGCGACTGGACGACTTCATCGTCGGTTTTGCCGAGCGTGGCGAGACGGTGTTCAACGCGTCGACCGGCGCCACATTCACCGGTGGTGGTTTCGGAGGTGTTTCTGGCGAGTACCAGCTGGAGATGCGATTGGGCACCGATTTTGCCACGCCGACCTTTGGCGGCAACGTAAGACTCGATGCCAGCTTTGACACCAATGATCGTCACAATCAAAGTGTCACGTTGGTCGCTCCTGATGGCACTCAGATTTCCGATGGAGACACGTTCATTCTTGGCGATGGTGCGGCCAACCAGATGTTCGAGTTCACGACGACGCCCGGAACCGTTGCTTTTGGCAACACGCCGGTGTTGTTCAGTGCGACCGATACCGCCGCGCAAGTGGCAAGTTCGATTCGCTTGGCGATCAACAACCAGAACATCATCAGCCTGGAAGCGGCGAGTTCGGGTGGACTCGATACGCAGCCGACGACCGATGGACGGCTGGCGCTCAGCGGCAGCGCGAATGGAACGTTTTTACCGGTCGCTTCGGCATTGGCGGCACCCCCCTCGGGAACTCCGCTGACGACCGACGCCAACGGCAATTTGCTGATGCCGGCAATTCTGCACAATGGCACTGGCGATGAAAACTACCTGCGGACACAGGGTCAGGTGATTGTCGAGCACAACGTGATCAGTGATGTGCGAGGGATCGGGATCTGGTCGGAACCGGGCGCCCGTGATTCCAGTCCGAACCTGGTTCGAAACAATTCGCTGTTAGAGTTGCCACCGGTCGGGAATAGTTACCCGGGAGCCGTTCGCAATCTACCAACGTTGAATGATAGCGTGCTCGGTGGACTTGCCCCGGGAATCGTGATCCAAAACAACACGATTGACCAGGCCGAGTATGCCGGGATCAAGATCGACGGTCAGATCGCGCCGTTGACGATTGAAACGGGAGATGGCGATACGATCACCGATGGCTCGATGTTCGCAATTGATGCTGCTGGCACGCGAGTGGTCTTCGAGTTCGAGGACATTGGTCAAGGTGTGATTCCTTCGCCACAACGACCGGTGTTCGGTTCCGCAACCGACGGTGGTGATGGGGTTCGCGATGGACATGTTCCGGTCTATTACCGACAGACAGACTCCAACCCGTCCTCGGTCTATCTCGGTCGTGTCACCGCGTACACGCCGCTTGAGGTGTTGCACGCGATCCGCGAGGCCATTCAAGGCAGTATCTTGGTGACCAACGGCTTGGTTGAATTGCTCGACGTCTACGTCGGGCCTTCGCTGACGAGTCAGGCCCCCAGTTTCGGTGGTGGCGGTGGCGGTGGCGGGTTTTTCTCTGGCGATGAAAACTTCGCGACACCGGCTCTGTATCTCGAAGGTGCCAGCGCAATCTACAGCTTCGATGCAGAGATATTCATTGATCAGGCACCCGTTTATGAGGCTCCGCAACCGTTCGCACGGATTGTCAACAATACGATTTATGGATCGGATGGTCGTGAATCGGCATTCCCGGATAACGCTTTGAATTCGGAGCCGAATGATTTCTTGTCCCAAGCGGTGGACACCAAGATCGGCAGCAGCCATCGCGATCCGTATCGTCAAGCGGCGATATTGGGGGACAACAGCGGTCCCTTGCCAGCGGCCGGTGATGTTGATTTCTACCGAGTCTATTTGGAGGTCGGTGATCGATTGATCGCGGACATCGATACTCTGGATGCGAACGCAGGCGCCGGAACGCCCGCAGGTCCCGACACGGTTCTACAGATTTTTGATTCCAGCGGCATCGTTCAAACGTTCCTGGATGCGGCAGGCAATCCACAGACATTGAGCGATAACGCGATCGCTCCGGGCTACCTGGAACCGCTATCGTCGGTGGCCAACGTTCAAGCGGACGCCAACAACACACGTGACCCCTTCATTGACTTCACGGCGACCAAGACTGGTGTCTATTACGTCGGCGTCAGCAGTGCTGGGAACGACGGATACGACGCTCGGTCGCTTTCGGGTCGAGTCGCGGGGACGGGCGGAACCGGGGACTACACGATTTCGCTGGAGGCATACACACCGCGTTCGTTCGTGATGAGTCTGAACAATGGCAGTGGCTCGACCCGCAACCCGTCCAACTACGGAGCCGAGTCGGATCGTGGTGGCAGCATGGGAGCGCAGCTGATTGGAACGACCTTCACCGTCACCCAGATTTCTGACATTCCCGCCACTCGACCGGCTGGCAATGGAACCAATCAGGTCACGTTCGTGTTCACCACTGGTGGGCCGGCCGTGCAGGGTGGAAACGTCGCGGTTCCGTTAGAAACGGACTACCGCGTTCCCGACATCATGCGGGCGATCGAATCGGCAATCACGCGAGTCATCAATAACATTCCCGTACTGCCCAACGGCGGACCGATCCCGGCCGCCGAGGCCAATGCGCTCGGTGGTGCCTCCGGAGCCGGTGCCGACTTGTTTGAATTCACGCAGTTGTACTTCCAGGATTTCAACAGCAACGGCTTTGGTCACAATCGCAGCTTCACGGCCCCCATCTCGAATCTGTCCGATGGTGCCGGTACGACCGAGCAATACGTGTTTGTCGAAAAGGTCGCGGAAATCGAGATCAGTGCTGCCGCTGCCGCGGCCGGATTGAGTCTCGATCCGCAACCGGGCCGAGATACAGATCAATTGATCAACGAAACGGGTGTGATGGTCGCCGGCGGTGCCAGCCCGACGCTGTTGAACAATGTGTTCTTGAATTTGCACGAGAGTTTGGTTCGCGAAGAAACACGTCAGCTTGGATTTGGACCCGACAACCGAGGTCCCGATCAGCAACCCAAGCCGATGGAAGTGATCGTCGTCGGATCGGTCTTCCAGCATGACGAAACGGCGCTAACTCAGTTCAACGCGGACATGGTGCATTTTGCGCTCCGTGACTCGGGCATCACGACGCTCCGCGCCCCCAGCAACGTCAATGGCGGAACGGATGACTTCAACCTGACACTTGGTAATGTTGATCAGGCGTTGCAGTATCCCGAGGGCAACAACTTCCAGCCCGATTTTCAGTCGGTCCTGATCGACTCGTCGGTCAACTCGCTGGTCGAACGTTCCGCTTTGGTCAACCTGAAGAATTCGGTTGGGTTGCCGATCAGCAACATCGTGGCGCCGAATCTGGACGTCAGCGGCATTCTCCGTGCCGACAACCCCAATTACGCACCTCCCGGCGGGATCGGAAGTTCGGTCTTCAAGGACCGCGGTTCCAGCGAACTGGCTGACTTCGTCGGTCCCGTTGCAATTGCCGAAGTGCCTCGTGATAACGACGCCGAAGGCATCGATTCGGATCCGTCGATCAGTTACATCAATCTGACCGGCGGTGTTTACGAGGAATTCCGCATTCAGCTTCGCGATACCGGTGACGCATCGGATCCGTTCGCCGGCATCGGCATCGACGACTCGACGGTCGTCGTGCCGGCGATCCCCGGCCTGCGTCCCTCGGGTGCGGAGTTGACGCTGTTCGAGAATGACCGCTTGCTAATCGAAGGGATCGATTATGTCTTTAACTTCGACGAAACCAAGAACATCATCACACTGACTCCGTTGGCTGGGGTCTGGAAAAACGATCGATCGTATCGCATCGCGTTGAACAATCGTGACCGAGCGGTACTCGTTGCGCCCGATCCGAGCGAGGTCAACGATGGTGATCAGATCGCGATCACCGACACGCAAGGCGGCACGGTGGTCTTCGAGTTCGAGTCGGGATACCAATTGTTGGTGCCCGAGCCGATCACGTTGGTGATACCCCGAGTGGGAACGAACGCGGGTGGTCTGAGCGATGGCGACATCTTCCAGATCAACGACGGAGAAAACCCGGTCGTTGTCTTTGAATTCAACCGCGACACGGCGAAACTGCCGGGCACGGTGGAAGTAACACTGCCCAGCAGTCCGACGCCGACGAATGAGACCGACTTGAAGGCGTTCCTGAATCAGATCGCGATGAACGTCGCCTCGGCGATTCAGTCACAAGCCGACCAAGGTCTGTTGAACGTCGACGTTCGCGTGCTCGGCAATCGTGTCGTCGTGGGAGCCGAACCGAGCGTCACCGCGATCACGTCAGGCAGTGGCTTGCAACAGTTGTCGCGTACCTTGGCGTTACAGGTTCCCGAGGACGGAGTCGCCGCCACGGGGATTCGAGACGGGGACACGTTCATTCTCAGCAACGGTAACGCCACCGTTACATTCGAGTTTGATACCGGCAATGGACTCAACACGCCGACCAACATCATCGTTCCTGTGTTGGCGGCGGATCCCGCCGCAAATGTCGTGCTTGCCGTGCAACAGGCGATCGCCCAGTCGCCGCTGGGGCTCAATCCACAGTTGGACGGTTTGAACGTGTACCTCAATCTGCCGGTGAACGGTTCGGCCGTGGTTCCGGCCGGCCAGTTGACGGTCGTCGGGTTGAGCAGAACGGCAACCGATGGCGACACGATTGTGATCACGCCCAACACCGGGCTCGGTCAGGATGTCACGCTGGAGATCAATCGCACCGACGAACCCAATCCGATCGACGGCACGCCGATGGATGATGGTGTGACCGATCCCAATGTGCCGATCAACATCACCCGTGCCACAACTTCGGATGAGTTGACGGCGCTGATCGCCAACCTGTTGCAAGGGTCCAGCATTCCTGGTCTGAATGCGAACGATATTCAGACGATCCCCGGCGGATTGCTCGCCGTCGGTGGCGAACAGGGACTCGGATTTGCCGTCAGCGGCACGTCGTTGGAAGTGACCGGTGCGCCCGATGTGACGGGTTCTTCCACGATCCAGGTGTTCGGTCCACTGTTGTTGCAGCTTCCGTTGGTCGGCGGCGGAAACATTGATGATGGCAGTGTGTTGATCTTGACCGACACAGCTGGTAACGACGTGTTGTTCGAATTCAACCTGAACGGCACGTTGACGACGGTGGTCGGTGCGATCCCGGTTCGATACAACACATTCGATACCGTCGACGTACTTGCCGACAATCTGGTATTGGCAATCAACAACGCTGCGATCGGGATCACGGCACAGAATCTCGGCACAGGCCGAGTTTCATTGGGCCGCATTGACGCCTCACGCGTCAATACTGGCGGCATCCCCGATCTGACAAACCCGTTGCTTTCCATCCCCGGCGTACCCCAAATCACGACGCGGCGGGGCATTGTCAGCGATGGCGAGGTGTTGACGATTCGACAGGGCAGCACATCGGTCAGCTTTGAGTTCGAGTCGGTGAACAATGGTGGCGGTGTCGCACCGGGTAACATTGCCGTCGCGTTCCAACCGGGCAGCACAGTCGGCGATGTCGCGATCAGCCTGGCCGCGGCGATCAATAACAACCGGGGAAGTTTGCGAATCAGTGCCCAGGCAGAATTTGTTGCCAAACTGGACGTCAACGGCGACCCGGTTCTTGACGATGACGGAAACGTCGTGATGGTGCCCAGCGGTCAAGTGCTGCTGGACGATCTGCCCGGTACGGTGGTTGATGTCACGGCCGCCCCGACGCTGAACGTCACGGGCGTTCCCGGTGGAGCGATTCCCGTTCGGATCTCTCCCGCGTTCAGTGCGACCGAGGTCAAACGGGCTCTGCTCAACGCTTTCAATTCGGTCAATGAACCGGGCGAACTTCCGGTGACGACTTTGTCAGCCGAAGATCGCGGTGGCGCCACCTTCTTCGTCGAAAATGGTGAGATTTTCGCCGGTCCGTTGGCCAACTACTTCTTGCCGGCCATCAAAGACCTGGCCGGTAACGTGTTGGAGGCCAATCGGGATGATCTGACCACGCAGTTCACCATTCTGATGCCCACCGTGTCACTCGACTTCGGTGACGCCCCCGATCCTGTGCTGCAGGTTGCCGGTCGTTATCCAACTTTGAATGCCAACGATGGTGCCCGCAACGTGGTGGACAATTCATTGAAACTTGGCCGTTTCATTGATGCCGACCCCGACGGACGTCCGGTTCGCAGCGCCGATGGCGACGACCTGTCGATCGAGATTTTCGGTACCGGTGCACTGTTCACCTCCTCGGTGATCAATGGCGCCGCCGAGATCGTCGTGCATAGCCCCAGCGATCCGCTGGCTCGAGACGGCGATACCGTCACGATCAACACCGGCATTGCGGTGGCGACCGTCGAGTTCGACGTCAATGGTCGATTCAATGAGGACAATTTTGCGGTTCGCGCTCAGGATCCGACGTCGGCTATCGACATCGCCGATGCGATCATCCCGGCGATCCAAGAAAGTCCGCTGCGACCCGCCGCGTTGATCAGTGGATTCCGGTTGCTGGGATCGAATTCGGTGCAGGTCACGGTCAATGGAGCGAGCTCGCTGCTAACGGTCGATGAATTTTCGACGAGCAAGGTGCTGCAATTGACTCGCGGTGTTGACTCGGCGTTGGTCGAGGGTGGAACGTTTACGATCACCGTCGCTGGTCAGCAAGCACGATTTGAATTTGATACCGACGGCAGCGTCAGCCCGGGGAACATTCCGGTGACGCCCCTCGACACGACATCACGTGATTCGATCGCCAATGCGATCCGCAACGCGATCGCCGGCAGCGCGTTGGGCACGGGTGGATTGTCGCTGTCGCAGGCCAGCCTGTTTGTGGTCGCCGATGACGAAGATGGCGTCAGTCTGACGAGCCAGACCAATCCCCATGGTGTTTTGAACAAAGGTGTCATTACGCCAATCAGCGTCACCGTTACCGGAGCCGGGGTGCTGGAGGCTTGGATTGACTTCAATGCCGACGGTGACTGGACCGATCCAGGCGAACAGATCATCACGCCGCTGACCGATGGCGCGATCTTCAGTGACGCCGGCGTCGGAATCACACGTGTGTTCAATGTGACGGTCCCGGCGACGACGCCCAATCCGATCGCCCCAATCCAAACGTATGCACGGTTCCGTGTTTCGCGGGATGGCGGGTTGGAACCGTCCGGATTGGCGCTCAGCGGTGAAACGGAAGACTATGTGATGTTGATCTTGCCAGGCGGCCCGCCACAGATCGCAAATCCCAACCGCACATTCACCGTGGAAGAGGATCGTGCCCTGCAGGCGCTCGACGAAAATGGCGTGTTGACGCCATCCAATACGAACGACGATGGTTTGCTGACTGGTGTGGTCGATCTGCAAGGGGACGACTTCGTCATCTTCGCCGATGACGTGGGTGTCCGCACGCTGACGACTCCCGGCGGTACGGTCGCCGGCGAGTTGGATCTTGCGTCGGATGGCACATTCACATTCATTCCGGCAGCGGATTTCAACGGCGTGACCGGATTCACCGCTCGGGTATCGGATGTCAAACCGTTCGATCGCTCCGCCGAGCTCGTCAATTCGGTCCCGATCTCGGTCACCATCAATGTGGTGCCGGTGAATGATCCACCGGTGGCTCAGCTACCCAGTGTTGTCATCACGCGGAACATCAATGAGGACGTGGTGCAGACGTTCAGCATCGACAATGAATTTGTTACGGTGAATGGATCATTGGTCTTTTTTCCCGGTTTGATCGCCGGGAACTACGTGCCAGGGCCGCAGAACGAGTCGACTCAGCCGATGGTCATCCAGTCGGTAGGCAGCATTCGGGGCGAGTTTTTGAGTTCGCTTGGCGGAATGATCGCGATCACCGACAACGGTACGAACGTCGTCTACACGCCGCCGGCCGATTACAACGGGTCGATTGCCGATACGTTCACCTACGTGGTTGCGGACGTACCGGGCGCCGGCCAACAGTCCGAGGCCGCAACCAAGCTGGGTACGGTTTCTATCTCCTTCAATGCGGTCAACGATCCTCCGCGACTGATCAACGACAACTACAGTGTCCAAGAGGACACGCTGCTGCAGATTCCGGTCTTGGGTGACTCGGTCCTGGCCGGCATCTTGGACAACGACACAGCCGGACCTGCCGACGAAGTCGCGGCGGGCCAGACGATTTCCTTGGTGGCCGGGCAATTCCCCAAGACCACCTTCCGAGGTGGAACGGTCTCGCTGTCGGGAAACACGTTGACTTATGATCCGCCGGCTTTGTTCAGCGGTATCGACCAATTTGAGTACAGCGTGGTCGACAACCTCGGCGCCTCGGCAACGGCGACGGTCTCGATCAACATCGGCGGTGTCAACAATGGCCCGATCTTTGTCGGGATCAATGGCGTTGCCGGCCAGACGGATATCGTTCGCGACGAGAGCAAACAAGATCCGCAGCAGGCGACTTATGATCTGACGACTTGGTTCGAGGATCCGGAAGGTGACGCGCTGACGTTTGCGGTGACCTCCAGCAATTCGACGATCGTGCCCGCACGCGTGGTCGGCGACTTGCTGGTCTTGGACTTTCCGCCCTTTGCGTTCACGCCGCCAGGACAACCGGTTTCGCTGAGCATCACCGCCGAAGATTCCAACGGTGCGATGTCGGTCATCCAGATTCCCGTCACGGTCGTCAACACCCCCGATCCGCCCTCGGTGATCGGAACGTTGAATCCGCTGAGCGGGACCGAAGACCTACCGGTCACCGGTGACCTCGGTTCGGTGTTTGCCGATCCGGACGGCGAGCCGCTGCACTACTCGGTCGCCAGACTCGGCAACATCATCAATCCGACGGCCCAGCAGATCCTGCAGCATCCGTTGGTTCGATCGATCACGTTCGTGGGCGACCAGCTGCAGATCACGCTCGAACCGAATCAATCGGGCGAGGTTGAGATCGAGATTGCGGCGACCGATAATTCCTTCCGCGTCAGCGATACATTCACGCTGACCGTGAGCCCCGTTCCCGATCGTCCCGTTGCCCTCGCCGATGGCTACAACGTTCCGGTCGGTGCCAAGCTGCAGATATTGAACCCCTCGAGCGGCCTGCTTCGCAATGACAGTGATGCCGATGGCGACCCGATCACGGTCGACCTGGCAAGCATTGTCGGCCCCAACTTGGGGACGTTGGAAGTCAATGCCGATGGCACGTTCGTTTACACCAACACGACCGGAAACGTCAACGATCAGGACTCGTTCAGCTATCGAATCCTGGACAACAGCGGCTTAGCCAGTGATCAGGTGACCGTCACGCTGACGTTGAACCAATCGCGTTACCAGAACCCGCTGACGAACCTGTCGACGGATGTCAACGCGGACGGGGTGGTGTCGGCGATCGATGCGCTGCGGATCATCAACTTCCTCAGCCGAGCGTTGGTCGGCAGCACGGCAACGTTTGTGCCGGTCAGCGCAATCGGAACTCCCCCGCCAGACTACTACGACACCAGCGGCGATGGACGGGTTTCGGCGCTCGACGCGCTGTTGGTCATCAACAGGCTCAGCCAAATTCGAGCCGGCGAGGGTGAATCGCTAGCCAGCCATGCTGTCACGACCAGTTTTGCCGCCGCCAGCACGGCCAACTTGGCGGTGCGAAACAGCGAGCCGTCGACAACGACCGAGGCGGCCACGGTGACCGAACCGGCCAGCAGCGTGAAGGCAGACCCACGCGATGCCTTGCTTGCCGCTGGCCTGGAGATCAACGATTCCGCCAGCGAAATCGCGATCGAGCAATTGCCTTCGGGCAGCGAAGTCAGCACACCTTCTGGTGTCGACGAGGCGTTGTCACTGCTGATGGACGAAATGACCCATGAGGGGCCCCTGGGATGAAAGTTATCGAAACATTTGCCGTTGAAGCGACTAACATCGGGATCAACCGATCCCCTAAATTGACTGATTGAATCATCGTTCGGCCTGCCGAACACCCACCAAAGCCTGCGAAATCCGATCATTCGGAGAAATCCGTTGTGTCGATTGTCGCTGCACATGCGTTTATATCACCAGCAGTTCTACTCCCCCCTTTCGGGTCACCCATGGCCAAGCGACGAAACCTTCGGCGTCTTCTCTCTCGCACCGCATCCCGCCGGCTCAATCACGAGACACTCGAAAAGCGTGAGTTGTTGGCGATCGACATTATCGATGGGGCGCCACGATTGGTCGGCGCCAATCCCAATGCGGAGGGTCTGTTCGCGGAAGATGCGCTGAACGAACTGAAGTTCTCGCCCAGCGAGTTGACCTTCCGGTTTGACGGTGGGCAGCGTCTCGACCCCACGACATTGGGCGGTATTCAAATCACCGCCTCGGGCGGTGACGACACGTTCGGCGATGGCAACGAAATCCAGATCACTCCCGGTTTCTTGGGATTCCGGGAAAACGAGCAAACGGTGGTGGCGAGATTCTCGCAGACCCTCGCGGATGATCGCTATCGCATCGAGATTTCAGGCGAAGACGATCCGGCCACGGGGACGATCGCGCTGCGCAACTTTTTCGGTCTTCCCTTCCGAACGATCGACGGTGAGACCGTTCAAACGATCGATTTTGATGTCGAAACCGGCGGCAAGGTGATCGCGGTGGTGCCCCAGCCGATCGATCCGGTCGATGGCACGCTGGTCCGTCGGGACAACCAGATCGACGTCTACTTTGATGACGCGGACCTGTTCCGGCCGGGATCGAATCTCGGCAACCGCGAGTTCTATCAGCTGATCGACACGCGCGGGACCGTCACGACCGAAGATGATCAGTCCTTCAATCCGATCCCCGGGGGCGTCGTCGTCGATCCCGTTCTCAAAAAAGTGACTTTGGAGTTCGCCAGCAGTCTAGAGACATTGGTCGCCGGTGCGAGCAGTACGTCGTTCCGACTTCGAATTGGGGATACGAACGACTTTGAGACACTTGCAGTCGAACCGTTCACACCCGTCGGGGAACCGGGGATCACGGCCACAACCGCGACCGATTTAACGGCGGCGGCCAATGGTTCGGCGGTCAACGGCAATTGGACGCTGCTGGTGGATCAGCAGATCAGCAACACCGGTTTGACACCGATGGCCGACAACCCGGGTGGCAACGACGAGATTGGCCATCGCGACATCGAAGTGGAGACGCACTTGGGTGGCGGTGATGGAAACAACGGGATCGAACAGATCGCGTACACCTTCCTGAGAAATGCCAGCTACGGAAATGACGTCAACGGCGATCCGCTGTACAACCAGATGAATGAGGCCCAGGAACAGCGATTTCGCGAAGTTCTTGACCTCTACGATTCCTTGTTGGGAATCGACTTCTATGAGACCGAAGGCAGCGGACTGCGATTGATCGTTGGTGACCTGTTCACGGCCGACCCGACACGAGTGAGCGGACCGGGCGGCGTCGCCGGCCTGGGTGGACCGGGCGGCGTGACGATGGACTTCGCCGACTTCACGACATCGGCATCGAATCAATTTGGAGGCAGTTTTTTTAACGTCGCCTTGCACGAGATTGGGCACGCGATCGGCCTGGGGCATGCTTACGATCTGGAAGGCGCCGTGATGGGTGCTGGCGGTGCGGGGGACGAAGTGTTCCCGAATCCGGAAGATATTGTTCACGGCGAGTACCTGCACCAGAAAGAGTCTCTCGATGTCGACTTGTACAAAGTTGTGCTCGACAGTCCAGGGACCCTGACCGCTCAGACGCTAGCCGAGCGTCTGAGTAGCTCCAGTCTGTTGGACACCAGGCTGTCTTTGTTCCGCGAGGTCGCCGGTAAGACCGAGTTGGTCAGCGCCAACGACGATTATTTTGGATCGGACTCGTTCGTCGAAATGCAATTGGCGGCGGGGACCTACTATGTGGGCGTCTCCGCCGAGGGCAACGACTCCTATGACATCGAATCTGGTTTGACCTCGCCAGGCGGCGTCAGCCAGGGCGCGTACAACCTGCGACTGGAGTTCCGTCCCGATTCAAGCAGCGAAACTATCGTCGATGCGGACGGTTCGGCGCTCGATGGCGATCGCGACGGTGTGGTTGGCGGCAACTACAACTTCTGGTTTGAGACCGCCGCTGCTGCGGACACATTGTATGTTCGGAAACCGGATATCAGCAGTGACGAAGGTGGTAATGGCTCGCTTGTGGCGCCGTTTGACAATATCGACGATGCGCTCGCGGTCGCGGCAACCAAAGCCAATGCGGTGGTCCGAGTTTTGGCCAACGACGGATTGGACAACGATGTCACTACCCTTGCCGACAACGAGGCCTATGAAATCGGGTTCGTGCCCGGCATCAACGTGACGCTGGATGACGGTCGGAATGTCAACGTGCCAGATAATACGACCTTGGTCGTCGATGCTGGAGTCATTTTAAAATTCCTCGATAGCCGCATTTCGGTGGGCAGCGATACCGACGGGTTCAATCGAAGCGGCAGTTCCATTCAGGTGTTGGGAACTCCACAACTGCCTGTCTACTTCACCAGCTACAACGACCATGCCAAGGGTATCAATTCGAATCCCAACGACAACACGCCGGCGCACGGCGACTGGGGGGGGATTGAAATCCGCAATGATATTGATCGCGAACAAGGTCGGCCGGAGGCCGAGCGGCAAGGTATCTTCCAAAATTACTTGAACCATGCATCGATTGAGTTCGGCGGCGGACAGGTCTCGACGATCAACCGCGTCGTCGATCCAATTCATCTGTCCGAAGCGCGCGCGGAAGTTTCCTACAACACGATCGTGGCCAGCGCGAATGCGGCCATGTCAGCCGATCCCAACACGTTCCAGGACACGTCGTTCGCCTCGCCACGTTTTCAACGGTCATCGATCAGCGGGAATGGGTTTGTCGCCGACTATGATCGGGTTGGCCCGGACGTGCACGGAAACGTACTGAGCAACAACCTGATCAATGGTCTGTACATTCGCATCGACACGCAATCGGGCAGCGAGCTTGAGCAGTTGCAAGTTTCGGCTCGGTTTGATGACACCGACATCGTGCATGTGCTTGATCAGAGCTTGCTGCTGGAAGGTCAGTCGGGCGGACCGGTGCAGGAGTCTGTTCGCCCCAGTTCCATTCTCGGGCTCAGTGAGGTTTCCGGCGGATCCATCGACGCAGGCACTTATCAGTACCGCTATACCTTTGTGGACATGCGCGGTTTTGAGAGTTTGGCTTCGTCTGCGCAGGCGATCACGGTCACGGGGATTAACAATGCCGTGCTGTTTTCGGGCATCACCGCGGCGACGGGCGATTTTGTTTCTCGGCGACTCTATCGCAGCGACAATGGAGGCGCTTTCCGACTGGTCGCCGAACTCGACCGCGCCACCAACACCTACACCGATCGCTTGAACGCCGCGCCGGCCAATGCACCCACGGTCTCGACCGCCGGTTCGAAGCTTCGCGGACGCCCCGACGCCGGGTTGGTCATCGATCCGGGCATGATCATCAAGAGCGACGGGGCCAGGATTGAACTGGGATTCGGTACGACGTTGATCGCCGAGGGGAACGAGGGTAGCAACGTCATTTTCACGTCGATCCATGACGATCGTTTCGGTCAAGGTAGTACCTTTGATACCAACAATGATGGCACGCCGGGGGTTGAACCGGCACCGGGCGATTGGGCGGGCATTTACGCCGGTCGCGTGAGTCGCGTCAGCATCGATCAGGCCGTCTTGGCTTATGGCGGAGGTGTGTCGGGCGTCGAAGGTTCGACGGCCGGTTTCAACGTGCTCGAAGTCCAGCAAGCCAATGCGCGGATCGCGAACAGTCTGTTCGAGCTCAATGCCGACGGCAGTGGAGGTCAGTCAGGCGGAAATCGTCAAGGGCGACTTTCCAACAGTGACGCAACGATCCACGTCACGGGAGCCCAACCGACCATCGTTGGCAACACGTTTGTCAACAACAGCGGCGCCGTGATCAACATCAACGTCAACTCACTTGACTCGTTCCTGCGACAGGACACGGGACGTCAAAGTGGTGATGTGGCGCTGTACGAGATTCCGCCGGGCAATAATGGTCCGGTCATTCGCGGAAATAAACTCGATGGCAACGATGTCAACGGTTTGGAAATTCGCGGAAACACACTCTTTACCGAAGTGGTTTGGGACGACACGGATATCGTTCACGTGGTACGAGACGATGTTGTCTCGACAAATTTCCATGTCTACAACGGCCTTCGTCTGGAGAGTAGTGACGAGGAATCGTTGGTCGTCAAATTGGACGGTGCTGCGCTCTCGGCGACAGGCGCATCGCTGGATATCACCGATCGGATTGGCGGACGATTGCAGGTGCTAGGAACCCCCGGTCATCCGGTGATCATGACCGCACTGACCGACTGCAGCGCCGGCGCCGGCTTCACTCCCGACGGACGGTTCCAGGTCGAAACGATTGGCGGTCTGACCTGTTCGGCGATCGCCTCGGCGACGTCGGCCCCGTACGCGGACATCATCATCGTGATGGACGAAACCATCACGATGCGAAACACGCAGGTCTTCACGGCGCAATTCATCCAGGATCTCGAAGCTGGCCTGCTGGCCGCTGGGATCGGCAACGGAAGTGCGGGCGGCAATCGCTACGGCGCCGTCGGATTTGCCAGTCGGATCCAAGGTGAGCTGGGACGATCGATTCCGGTCGGCGCCGGAGGTGCCCTGTTCGGCACGGCCAGTGAGTACGCCGGCATCGTCAATCAGTACGCCAGCGACGGCACCTCCGAAGATGGTTATGCGGGCATCGATTTCGCGCTCCAGAATTATCAAGCCAGGCCCGAAGCGGCGAAGTTCATCATTCTCGCTTCCGACGAGGATCGCGATGAATTGAACGCGAATCTGACCTTCGCAACCACGCTATCTGAACTGCAGTCGGAAGGATTCAACTTCCAAGCGATCGTGAATCTGGACATCACCGATGACACCGGCCAACTGGGACTGGCAATCGATGCCGACAATACATACTTGGAAAACGGCTCGACATTCACCGTCTCGCCCGGTGGGTCGATCACCGGAGGCTTTGGGACAACTGTCCAGGATTACTTCGGTTTGGTGACGGCAACCGGTGGTATCGCTGGCGACATTGACCAGATAGCCGCGTCGGCACAAACGGCCAACGTATTCAGCCAGGTGCTGGTGTCATCGATCGTTGTTCAGGCGGGTGGATCGATCGACACGGGAACACCCGGGGACTGGACCGGGATCAAGCTCGATCCCTACAGCCACGATCGAAATGTCGATACCGAATTGGAGTTGGAGGGGAATATCAGTGGCAGTGGTGATACCAACGCTGTCATCGGCGCACACCAGGAACTGGGAACGCTTGCCCCGGATGAGTTATCCGGTGACGAGGATCGTCGGCTCGGGTTTACCGTTTTCGGTGCGATCGCGGCCGGTAGCGATCAGGATGTCTACAGTTTCAAGGGTACCGCCGGCACCATGGTTTGGATCGATATCGATCGTACCGACTCGGGATTGGACACGTTGTTGGAATTCCTCGATGGCGACGGGAATGTATTGGCGTTAAGCGAAGATTCGCGATTCGAGTCACAGACGGGCCAGCTGACCTATGTCAATCCGCGTGATGTCAACGCGGGTGACTTCGTCGGTTTTGAATCGGGACATGCGCTACCGATGCAGTTGGATCCGGCTGCGCAATTCAATGCGGCTGGCGGCGGAAACAAAGATTTTTATGGCACCAATGACGGCGACGCCGGGATGCGAGTCGTGCTGCCGGGTTCTCTCGGATCGCAGCTCACCTACTACGTTCGCGTTCGCAGTACGAATCCGACCACGAATTTTTCCGATCCCGCTCAGATCGCCTCCAGCTTGACCTCGGGAATCACCAGCGGTGGCTACCAATTGCAGATTCGTCTGCGAGAGACCGATGAAATCGGTGGCTCGGTCATTCGTTATGCCGACATTCGATACGCATCAATCGGCATCGAGGCGATCGGTTTGCCGGCCCACTCGCCACTGGCCGGCGAGTTATTCAATCCCGGTGGAACCGTCGATCTTGGCGGATTCGATGACACCGATCGGGGTGCGGTTTCCGTCGGTGGTACAGCCAACGGGACCGCCGACTCCTACACATTCACCGTCGGACGTGACGGACTGCAGGGGATTCCCGGGGGTGCCGGATCGGATCCGATTGATCACAAAGTCTCCACGGTCATCGATGTCGATTATGCCGACGGTCTGCAGCGTCCCGACACGGGCGCTTACCTCTATCACGATGGCGTGCTGGTCGCGATTGGAACGAACTCCAATGTGCTCGACGATCGCGTCTCACCCTCGATCCCCAATCAGACGACGGACCCGAGCATCCTGCCCGACGGTTCACTTGGCCCGAAGGACCCGTTCATTGGCCCGCTCGAATTGAGCACCGAGGGCACCTATGAAGTCGTGATCACCAACAATCAGCAGATACCGCCGGAATTGCGTCAGTTCACCGACTCCAATCCCGCCAATCCGCTGGCCCGACTGGAGCCGCTCGATTCGACGATCCGTATTGCCGACGACCGCTTCGATGTCGGTGTCGAGAACAAACCGGTACCGGTCGCCTCGCAAGGTCCCGTCGCGCTGCAGGTCGCGTTTGCCGACAACGGCAGCAACATCGTTCCCTGGCACCTCGGCGATGTGCCGCTGATCGCGGTCACCGATAGCAACACGGCCGGTAATACTCGGCTCTCGATCTACAACCCCCTGACCGGCCGTCACGACTCCATCGTGTCGCAGAACACTTCGGTGCCGCTGGGGGCTGTCGCGCGTTCGGATCGCGGCGACATCATTGCGATTCGCGATAGCGGAACGGCGGGTAACAACGACGGCAATACGTCCACGACCTACTCGATCGATGCCGAAGGGACGATCAACTCGCTCAGCTCGACTGGGATCGCTACCTATGAATACTTCCGAACGACCGGTACCAATCCGACCGATACGAATCGCTTGGATAATGAAGGGATGGAGTTCAGCAGCCTGACCTTCTACAACGACACGAATTCGCAGACGCGGTTTCTGTACGGACTGGCCAATCGCGGCAACTTCGACGCCATCACGGTCGGCGCCGACAACAACGGCAACGATATCGTCGGCCCGTCGGCCGGACTCCAGAACGCCAACAACCTGATCTATCGCCTCGATCCTGACTCAGGTGCAGCGGTCAGCCGTGGCGGCAACAACATGACCGGCGGTTTCGAGTCGGCCGATCCGTTAGCTCTACGAATCCAGAACAATTACACCAACTTCAATTTCCCGCCCGAGACTCCTTGGGCAGGCACGAATGTGGTCGCCCAGATCCAGATTCCAACCATCTCGCCCAGCACCGGTGGGTACACCGGAAACGTCGTCGAAATCGTGACCGATCCCAGTGGCGGTCAGTTCCTGTGGGCCTTTACCGACACCGGCGCTGTTTGGCGAGCCAGTTTCAGCGAGAACGCGTCGACGGGTTCGTATGCGGCCGGTGACATCCGAGGATTCGCGACGCTGGTCGTCGATCCGACGGTCGTCGGCGCTGTGGCCGGTACCGATTTCATCGCCGACCAATCGGGCAACAAGATCACCTTCGAACGCGTGACCTCGGGTCCGGCGAATTACCAGAATCCGGACGCTGGCATCGACATCCGCAACCTGTACTTCGGCATCGGCAGAATCGCCGGCGGGCAGCGCAGCTTGTATGCCTTCGACATGAACAACCGCACGGCGCAGCCGGTCTTTGCCTTCGGGTCCGACAGCGTTCCGATCAACGACGCTACCACGTCGGCCAACTTCCGGGGTGTGTTCTTCAGCTCGCTCGACCAAAACCTGTGGCACCTCTCGGACACCAACGAAGGGGCGGCCGGTCACGGCATGCCGCAGTTGGATAACGACGCGCGACCGAACATCGGTGGCGGTGCCGCGTTGCGATTTGGCTTTGATGACCTGAATAATGACTTCAGCCACTTGAGTACCGGCATCGTCGATAGCACCCCCGATGCCTCGGACCTGCAAAATTTCAGCGGCTACAACTTCCTGGGTGGGGCGCACGGTACGGTTCAAAGTAATTCATTGGATCTGACTGGGTTTGTATCGGAAGACCTGCCGACGCTGTACTTCACCTATGTGTTGGACAGTGAGGGTCGCAACAGCGGCAACAATCTGGCCAACACGCCGATGCGGGATTCGCTGCGGGTTTACGTTGCCGGTGATGATGGCGTTTGGCGTTTGGTGGCAACGAACAATTTCAATCAGGACGCCAGCGCTGGTGGTTTCGATTGGGATGACCAAAACAACCCGCGTGAATACGATCCTGGTATTAGTGGCTTTGGCAACAGTGGTGGGGACCGCCGCTTCGTGCAACAGTTGTTCGATGGTCCCGGATATCGCCAGGCGAGGATCGATCTGGGAACTTGGGCCGGCCAGCAGGACGTCAAGATCCGATTCGAATTTTCAACCGCCGGTGAAGCTCGCCCCGACCAGAGCGAGATCATTGCCCTGCCGGGCAATTTGATTGGCGATGGTCATACGATCACCGTTAGCGGCAAGATGCCCGATCGCACGGCGACCAATCTTGGCGCCACGCTGCCAAGCTTGACCAAGACGTTCGAGTTCGATGTTGCTGGGAACGGCGTCGGTGTCGGCCACATTCCGATCAATATCAGCCCGGCCATGTCGATCGCCCAAGTCCGCAACGCGATCCAACAAGCCCTGGTGAACGAAATTCATTATGCCAACGGCAGTCCCACGACCAATGCGTTCCCGATCGTCGGTGACGGCGTTCGCCTGTATGACTTGTCAGTCACGCAGTCGTTGTCGTCTGGCCTATCCTCGGTAGCCGGTAATGACTCGATCGCGACGGCCCAGAATTTGGACGGAGAAAGTTGGACGCTTGGATTGAATGCGAACATCCTCAACAGCACCACGCGACCTCACTTGACGATTGACGGCGTAGGCGACGGAACTTACGACTACTTTGAATTCAACGTCGCTGATGCGGGAGCGGTCGCGACGTTTGATATCGAGAGCGCTAGCTTTGATACAGAACTCCATCTCTATGATGCTGCCACGGGCGTTCTCTTGGCGACCGATGACGACGGCGGCGCTGGCCTCAATTCCTTCATTCAGCACACCTTTGCGGCTCCCGGTACGTATGTGATTGGCGTGGCAGCATTCAACTCTTTCGGGGATCCCGGCGGGATCTCCGGTGCGACCGTCCCGGGCGGCGGAACTTACCAGCTGCACGTCTCGGTCGATGGCATTCCGGTCAACGCCGCTTCGAGGTCGGGCCGATTGCTGACCCTGGTTCAGGGCCAGTATTCCAACGGACCGAATCTGCCGGCGTCGCAGTTCGGAGTCTATCAAGGCAGCCCCACCAATTTGAATGACCTCGTTCGTGCCGGTCAGCGGACGATCGGTCTCGGCGGCGACAACGGCGTCTACATCGATGACATTGTGATCGGGTTGGCCGAACGGGGCGAAAGTGTGGGAGGCGCCAACAACGCCACACCGATCAGCAATCTGGCCGATAACCCCTACTACCAGCCCGTCTTCGCCGACTCATTTTTGCCCGAGACGAATTCCGGACCTTATCAACTCGAGGTTCGCTTGGCGCGGGAGTATGGCGACCCGAATGCACAAACGGGTGTGTTCTTAGGAAAACTGGCAGGCGGACGTGTTGAAATCAACGAACGTCTGGCCGAAGGGCTCAATCTTGTTGTCACCGACGACGGCAGCCAGATCAACGATGGTGACACGTTCACCCTGTCCAATGGCAGCGATACGCTGACTTTCGAGTTCAATCGCAGCGGCGGTGTCACGGCCGGCAACGTTGCCGTTTTCTATGATTCGACCTACACGGTCGGCGAGATTGCCGGTGCCGTCCGCAACGCGATCAATCAGGTCTCGATCAACACGGCATTAGAAATCCTCGCCACCAACCAAGGTGGTCAACTGGGTAGCGAAGCGAGCTATCTGCCAACCGATCCGGTGATTGCCATTCACGGCTTCATCGCAGCGGACAATCTTGGCGGACTGAACTTTGGTTCCCATCTGAGCGGGGTGCTCACTGGCGGTAACCAAGTTTTGGGTGAAGACAATGGCGACCGAAATCGTCCCCGAGACCAAGGGCAGTTGCTGATCGACTCCAACAAGATCAGTTTTTCGTCGGGCTTTGGCATCGTGGTCGATGCCGGACCGACCACGCCGATCGGACCATTCAATGCGGGTAACGCCGAGGGCAATCGTCCCAAGCCGGGCGCGGTGCAGCGGTTCCCGACGCTCAATACGGCCGAGCAAGTTCCCGGTGCGGTGATCCGAAACAACCTGCTTTACAACAACACGGCCGGTGGCGTTCGCGTCAGCGGTGATACCAGCACGGGCGCACCATCGGGTTATTCGCGTCTGGTCAACAACACGATCTACGGCAGCAATGTCGGGATCCAAATCGATGACCAGGCCGCACCGGCACTGTTGAACAATGTGGTGATGAACAATGGCACCGGCATTGTCGGAATCAATGAAGCCGAAACGTTGATCCGCGCGACGGTCTACTCGGGCAACGGCACGAACGTCAACGGCGTTTCCTTGGGTACCGAGGCGATCGTAAATCCGATTGCGCAGCTGTTTGTCAATCCGAACCCGGCCGGGTTTGACTTTGCGGCCGGATCGCCGAATTTCTTCCCGGCTGCCGGCAGCCCGCTGATTGACAGTAGCGTACCAAGTCAAAACGACCGGCCTCTGATTGTTTCCGTGAAAGAGGTTGTGGGAATCCCACCAAGCCCGGTGAAGGTATCGGAGCGAGATTTGCTCGGCCAGTCTCGTGGTCAGGCGTTCTTTGCCGATCGTGGTGCGATTGACCGCTTGGATGATCAGGGCCCGATCGCCAAACTACTCGTGCCACTGGACAATGACGCCGAGGGTAATGACGTCGATCCCCGTCAGACGGTCTTGCAGCTGACCAGTGGACGTCTATTCGAGTTCAGCATTCTGTTGGACGATGGCGAGGGAACAGGCACCGACGCATCGACGATCACGCCGAACCGGATCACCGTCACCGAGAACGGTCGGTTGCTGGCCAGCGGTGCGGACTACGTTCTTGGTTACAGCAGCAACAGCGGCAATCTGCGATTGACGCCGACGTCGGGCGAATGGCGTCCCGACTCGGTCTATGTGATCCGACTAAGCAACGGGATCACCGATCTTGCGGGGAATCCGTTGACGCCCAACCAAAGTAACGGAACAACGCGGTTCACGATCGTGATGCCCGAAGTGGATCTCGATTACGGTGATGCTCCCGCGTCCTATCAAACGACCTTGAGCAATAACGGTGCTCGTCACCCGATCGTCAGGGGTGGCACGCCGCGACTCGGTGGCTTGATCGATTCCGAAACGGACGCAACGCCATTCCCGGGGTCCGATGATGCACGTCTGCCGGTGACGGCCGCATCAGCCTCGTCGCTGTTCGCGATCGACGATTCTGTCGCGGCCAACATTCGCATCACGGCGAGCGACTCCGCCATCGGAGGTGAAGTACTGACGCTCACGGTGAACGGTACTGCGATTCGCTTCGAGCTGGTCGAATCGACATCGAGTCCCGGCGCCGGAAATATCGCGGTCCCCTTCGCGGCCGGTGACGCAGGGGCCGAAGTCGCGGCAAACCTGGTCGCGACGATCAAGTCGACCGTCCCCGAAACGAAAGACACGCTTGTCGTCTCGATCGATCCGACCGACAGTGCGTCGTTTACCCTCGTGTCGATTGACGACGAAGACGGTGTGCCGGTGGGTTCCTTTGTCGGCGCCGTGACCACCGAGGGCCTGATCCTGGCCAACAATTCCGGTCAAACCAGTGACCCCGGTGAAGTCATTGCCTTCTTCAACCGCGCCGATGCGGCGGGGGCTGTGCTGCCGGTGACGGTGACCGGTACCGGTCTGTTGGATGTTTGGATCGACTTCAACGCCGATGGCGATTTCAAAGACTTCGGTGAACGCGTTTTCGATCACCTCACGGTCAGCGATGGCGTCAACAATCTGCGGATCGTGACACCGGTCAATGCGGTGCTTGGCGCGACGTTCGTCCGCTTCCGAATCTCGACCGACGGCACCGATTCGCCTGGTGGCGTGGCCAACAATGGCGAGGTCGAGGACTATCGCATCACGATTTTTGACATCGCCCTACCGCAGGTATTCGATGACGCCTACAGCGTCGCCGAGGATACCGTTCTGACGGTCGACGATCCGCTGTTGGGTCTGTTTTTCAACGACAACTTGCCGACCGAGGAATTTGTCCAGCCGCAGTACACCATTGATGCCACCTTGGTTCCCGATCCGATCGACACCATTTATCGCACCGTGCATGGACAGGTGCGGGTCGATGATCCGGCAATGGGTCTGTTCACCTACACGCCCGATCCCGACTACTACGGTCCCGATTCGTTCCGGTACACCGTCAGTACACAACGCAACGCCGGCCCGGAAGCGGACGCGATCGCCGTCTTTGCAACGGTGAACATCACCGTCACCCCAGTCAATGACCCGCCCAGTGTCGCCGCAGTACTACTCCGCACCATCGAAGACATCCAAGAGGAAGACCTGGTCAACGGCGGCTATTTGATTTCGGCGTCCGATCTGTTGGTCGGCGCGGCGCCGATCGGGAATCCGATGGTCACGACGCCGCCACAGGATGAAAGCAATCAACAGGTTTACCTGCAGTCGATCGCGACCGTCATCGGTGGCGTCACGACCACGATTGATGGGGCCAATCCGAGCATCGAACTCGATACCATTCGCGGCGGAAAACTGACAGCCACGTTCGACGCCAACGACCACATTGTTTCGATCCTCTATCGACCTGCCCTGGACTTCAACAGCGAGAATCTGCCGGCGATGGTTGGCGATTTCTTGGATGACGAATTCATTTTCACGGTGGTCGATGACGGCATCTCGCTGCCGGAACCGTCGACGGCACCACAAACGCCCGCGATGCCAGAAACCGCGACGGCCACCGCATTCATTCGCGTCACACCGCAGAATGATCCGCCCGTGCCGTTAACCGACGACGTGTCGATCACCGACCCCGCAGGTGATTATCTCACCTACTACACCAATCTCGGTGTCACGGCACCGGTGCCGACCGAAGATCAGACGTTGATCATCCCCAGCGCGCTGCTGCTGCAAAACGACGAACAGGGTCGGGCCACGGCTGCCGACGAACAAACCGAGTTCAATGGCAATGATGGTCCGATGCGAATCACCAGTGTGGCGTTGGTCGACCCCAATTTGGGACAATCGATTAGTGTCGACCCGACCACCGGCGATATCACCTTCGTTCCGGCCGATGATGTTTTTGGCGAGGTGCTGTTCACCTACACCGTCGAAGATGCTGGTATCGACCAGGACGCGGCACTCAATGCCGGTAATCCGGCGGCCAAGAGTCCGGCACCGCTGAGCACCACGATCACCTCGCGGATCTTCTTGGAGCCGATCAACGACACGCCGATCGCCGTGGACCGAGCGTTCAACGTCACTGAAGCGATCGAGGCTCGACCGCCCGGCGCCGGTAGCTCCGGCGGAGATCATCATCACTCGTGACTCGCTGCTGATCGGCAGCACCGACGATCTGCTGAACCCGACGGTCAATGCGACCGCCAGCGATATCTTGTTGGCCGCTCCCTACAACGAGGACAATCAGAATTTGCAAGTCAATTCGGTGACGGTCGAGGGCGTGACCACTTCGGTCACGGGCTTGCTGACCACCGCATCGGGCGGTGAGTTGGCCGTCGAATTTGACAGCAACGGATTCTTTATCCAAGCCGTTTATACGCCGCCGATCGATTACAACTCGACGACCCCCTTCTTCGTCGCCGAGGACACGTTCACCTACACGGTCACCGACGACGGTGTTCATCAGTTCCCCGTCGGCACAACGCTGACACCTGATACACCGGCGGTGACGTCGGTCGAGGCAACGGTTAGCTTGACCGTGACCCCGTCCAATGACATACCGGTATTCGACATTCCCGCTTTGGTCGATATCCTTGAACGGGACGATTTGCAAGCGGCCAGAGTGAACAACTTCATCACCAATGTTGGCGGCGGTCCGTTGACGACGGCATTGGATGAACAAGACCCAGACCAAACCGTATCGTTCGGCATCACGCTCGTCTCGTCGAATCCAGCGAATTTGATGACTGCCGATCCCGATGTGTCCTCGGGCACGTACATTGACTTCTTCCCGGCTCCCGATCAGTTCGGCACGGCGACCTATATCGTCACGGGCATCGATGATGGTACCCCACAACAGCAGTTCTCGCGGACATTTACCGTCAACGTCCAGCCGGTAAATGATGCTCCTCGATTCGATTCCTCGGTCGCCGGCAGCAGCGATTCGCTGGACGCGGATACCGCCTACGCCGTTGCCAACAACGACTTCAACAATGACGGCGAGATCGACGATGCGACGATCACCTACACGCTCCGTGAAGACAACACGCAGACATTTGCGGACACATCGACACCGTACTTCATCCCCTTGACTGCGGGAGCCGTGATGGCTGGCTACCAGCAAATCGGTTTGCTGGATGTATTCAACGTCGGACCGGACAACGAGGCCGGGCCATTGCCCGGTGGTTCGCAGCAATTGGAGTTGTTCCGCTTTGGGAATGCACCGACCGGTGGCGGCATCGACTTCACTACCGACCTTGGCGGTGTCCTGCGATCCGTCTTCAGCGGCAGCACGTTGATCGGTTTGAGCTACACTCCGCCGTTGAACTTCAACAATCTGATCGGTGGATCCGATTCGTTTACCTACCAGGTTCGTGACAAGAGCACGACAGGCGGCGAAACCTACTCGCTGGCGGCCGGTGCCCTGATCTCCGATCGCTTGACCGCGACCAACCGCGTCCAATTGAATCTGAATCCGGTGAACGACCGACCCGACTTTGATGTCAGCGCACTGTACATCGAAGTTCCCGAAGACAGCAGCGCGCTGGCCATCGCCAATTATGCCTTCAACATCAACGCGGGCCCGCCGACGACGGCCTTTGATGAAGTCGACATCAACACCGGCCAGGCTGTTCAGTTCACCGTCACGCCGCTGAGCTTCCCGATCGCCAATGCCAGCAATTTCTTCAGCACGTTCCCAACGATCAACAAGGATAGCGGGCGACTGTCCTTCCGGCCGGCTGCCAATGTGTTCGGCGAATTCGACTTTGAAATTCGCTTGATTGACAACGGCAACGGTGACGTGGATGGTGACAATCCGCGGGGCGACATTACCGCGTCACTGCCGATTACGTTGACCATCGACGTGCAACCGACGAATGATCCACCGGTTGTTGACAGCAACGTCGCGCCGCTGCGCTTCACGATGTTGGAAGACGGAACGTATGACGTCCTGATCAACGGTGATAACACCAGTCCCGGGCTGTTGGATGTGTTCCTGCCCGGCCCGGCGAACGAGTCGGCGGACATCCTTCCCGAACCGGGCGGCAACCAGTCCGTGTTGCTGGGCAATCCCGTTCCGGCAACGAGTGCCAACGGTGGCCTGATCCAAGCGATCCGCGATCCTGCGACCAATGCGATCACTCGTTTGGTTTATCGGCCGCGAAAGGATTTTGTCGGTACCGACTCGTTCATCTATACGGTCATTGATAACGGCGTGTCGGTGAACATCGGCACGGGCGGGACTCCCTTTAACGATCCGCGGATCGCGTCGAATACCGTCACCTTTGATGTGCTGCCGGTCAATGACGCGCCGCTGTTTAGCGGAGCGGGGAACGTGGCCAGCGACGAAGATCAAGGCGTCGTCGTGATCAATTCGTGGGCCAACAACGTGCAGGCCGGACCGTTGACTGCGGTCGATGAAAACAATGGCGACGGTATTTCGACTCCGCCGCAGTCGCTGGAATTCGTGTTCACTCAACTTTCATCGAACCTCGATTTGTTCTCGGTACCACCGACGGCCATCATCAGCGGAGATTCCGCATCACTGACTTACCAAACCGCTCCGGACGCCAACGGCGTTGCGGTTTTTGAAGTCGTCCTTCGCGATGGCGGTCCGAGGGACGCCAGCATCGGTGATACGTTCATCAGTGCTCCGACGACGTTTGTAATCACGGTCAATGCGGTCAATGATCCACCGACGTTCACTCGTGGTGCGAATGTTACGGTCAACGAAGACAGCGGTCCGTACAGCGAACCGTGGGCCAGCGGCATCAGCCCCGGTCCCAGCGATGAATCCTGCGCAAAGCGTTCAATTCGTGGTCACGACACCGCCGGCGTTTACCTCGCTATTCCTGTCGCAACCGGTGATCAATGATGCGGGAATCCTGCGATTCACTCCGGCCACGAATAAGAACACCGAGAACGCCGCGGGACCTGCCCAGATTCAGGTCACGGCGATCGATTCCGAGGGTGGTCAGGCGCAGACGGTGACCCTGGAGATCACGATCAATGAACTGAACGATGCTCCGGTCGCTCAATCGGACTCGCTGAACACCAACGAGGACACGGTGCTGACCATCCCGTCTGCTCAATTGTTGGCCAACGATATCGATCCTGACCTGCTATCGAACGAGAACGAGATGCTGAGGGTGATCATGCCGACTCAGTCCTTCTCGATCAGTGGTGCCAAAGTCACGTTTGATCCGACCACCGGGAATATTACCTATGATCCGACAAATGCCCTGGCACTGCAGGCGTTGGCGCCAGGTCAATCGTTGGTCGATTCGTTTTCCTACGCTGCCCGGGATGCCGCGGGTGTCACCAGTAGTCCCGTCACCGTTGGCCTGACAGTCGCCGGTATCAATGACGCACCGGATGTGGTGGACGACGATGTCGATTTGACTTTCGGCAGTCCGACGATCATTCGGCCGCTTGATAACGACACCGACGTCGATGGTTCGATCAACCCCGGTTCGATTATCGTCACGCTGCAGCCGGCGTTCGGGTCGCTGATGATCGTCAACGGCACGCTGACCTATACGCCATTCGCCAGTTTTTCAGTCGAAGACCAGTTCCGCTACACGGTCGCCGATAATCTCGGTGCCAGAAGCGACCAGGCACTCGTTACCATCTCGGCCAACGCCAGTCCGGTAGCGGTCAATGATGCCAAGGGAACCTTCCTGGACGAAGCGATCGATATCAATGTGGCCGCCAATGACTTTGATCGTGACGGGACATTGGACCTCGGCAGCATCGAGATCGTGACTCAGCCGACTCGCGGTGAAGCGATCCCGCAAGCCGGCGGTTTTGTTCAATACCTGCCCTGCGCCGGATTCCTCGGTCGTGATTCGTTCACCTACCGAATCCGGGATAACGAAGGTCGGGCCAGCAATGTCGCCACGGTTGATACGCGAGTTGTCGCCAGCCGATTGCAAAACCCCGACACGATCCAGGACGTCAATGACGACGGGTTTGTCACCGCACTGGACGCACTATTGGTCATCAATCACTTGCAGCGCAACGGATCGACCTCGTCGATTCCGGTGCTGCCAACCGACAGCGGTCCCAACTTTTATGACGTCAATGGCAACCAGTTCATCACAGCCAACGATGCTTTGCTGGTGATCAACCAGCTGAGCCGGGTCAACAGCGGCGGTAGCCAAGCCGAGCAGGTGGCCCTGCCGATCGAGCCGGACGTGCAGGGGGACGAATCGTTCATCGCCGATTCGCCTGCGGCGATCGTGTCCGATCCGATCAAGGTGGTGGATGCCTCGTTCACCGCACCGGTATCGGCCGATTTGATCGACCTGATCGCGGAAGACCGAGATAGCAAGCGGGACGAAGACTCGGCGATCGCAGCCCTCGATGCGGCCATGGCCGATCTGTTGTAATCGAGCCGTTTGTCACTCGCCGTTTTGACCTACATCCGTCATTCGTCATGCGAGATGGCGCAGCCGTAGGCCGCAGCGGTCGGTAGCGCTGTACCGCCCGAGTCGTGCTGCGACGCGGCATCGCAGGCGAACGCACTGCCTGGCAGCCGGAAACGGTATTTTTGTCCGATTGTGTGGAGTTTACCAATTGGGACGACCGATCTGGACTCGAAGAGGAGCGTTCGTGCTTGATCGGTCCCTGGTGCCGACGATCGCCCGTGGCGGTCATGGTCGATGGAGCCCGTGCCGGTTCGGCTGGCTTTGACCACACAATCGTTCTTGGTATCGGCCAGAACGGAACGAGGATTGGGCGATGAGCCTGTTCAGCACAATTCAGCAGTCTGCCGGTGCGCGACAGGCCGCCCAGCTCGGGCTGCAAGTGGTTGGCAACAACATCGCCAACTCGAACACACCCGGATACATACGCCAGGAACTGCAACTGGCGTCGGCCGAGTCGGTTCGCATTGGTGGTCTGATCCAAGGTCACGGGGTCCGCCCCACCGGAATCGTTCAGGTCGTTGACCAAGCGTTGGTCGAGCGAAAAGCTGACGCGAATACGGCGCTCGCCGGAGCGGAGTCGTTGGATAAGGCCTATGGCCAGCTGGAAGAGCTCACCTCGGACCTCAACAACGACGGCCTGAATCAACAGTTGTCGTTGTTCAACAACGCCTTGTTGGAACTATCCGCCCAGCCCAATGATTCGTCACTTCGCCAATTCGTGATTTTGCAGGGCGAGACGTTGTCGACGAATATCCGGCGAACACGTGAAAACGTGGTCGAGCGAAAGGAATTGTGGAACAACGAACTAAGCGACATGTCGAGCCAGATCAATCGGCTGACCGGGCGGATTGCGAAGCTGAATCTGGACATCGCGACGATCGAGGGGGGAGGTTTGATCCATAGCGACGCCACTGGCCTGCGAGACCAGCGGTATCAAGATCTCGAAGAACTCGCCGGACTGATCAAGATTGATGTCCAAGAGCAGGCAAGTGGATCCGTTTCGGTATTTGTCGGCGGAGATTACCTGATCAGCAACGGAATCAATCGCGAGGTGTACACCGCCTACAACCCGAAACTCGAGGGCAACGAAGTTCGGATCGTCGAGACCGATTCGCCTCTGCAGACAACCGGCGGGAAAGTCGCCGCCGCCGTGACGGCCAGGGACGAGATTTTCGGCAACTATATCGATAACCTGGACGAAATCGCGACGGCATTGATCCGCAGTGTCAATGAAGTCCATTCGCAGGGCCAGGGTCGACATGGTTTCTCCAGTCTGCTTGCGACGGTCCCGGCAGATTCCGGTGTACCGCTGCCCGATGCCCAACTCGCATGGACGCCGCGCAACGGTACGTTCGACATCAACGTGGTCGACTTGCAGGGCCAAGTCATCTCCACTCATCGAATCCCCGTACAAATCCTCGGCCAGGTGACCGATTCGACGATCAGCTCCATCGCGGCCGACATCAACTCGATCGATGGGCTGAGCGCCAACGTCACCGGTGAAGGCCGCCTGGAGATCCTGTCCGACTCGCCCACCGCCGAGTTCACGTTTGCCGACGACACGAGCGGCTTTCTGGCCGCCGCGGGACTGAATTCATTTTTCGTCGGTGACAACGCTGTCGACATCGCCGTCAATCCGACCCTCTCGGCCGATTCCGACTTGCTGGCAGTCAGTGCTGGCGGTATCGGTCATGACACCGACGTGCTGACCCAGTTGATCGACCTTGTCGACCGCCCGCTCGACCATCTTGACGGTCATTCCGTACGCAGTACCTACGAAGATTCGGTTGCCGTGTTTGGTCAGCAGGTCAGTCTGCAGAACAGTGCGACCGAGGGACTACGCAACTTCTATCAGACGCTGCAGAGCCAACATCTCGCGTTCAGCGGGGTGAACATTGATGAAGAGTCGATCAAGATGATCGCGTTTCAACGCGCTTCCAAGCGTCCTCGCGGGTGATTGCCACGGCCGCCGAAATGCTCGATCTGCTCGTCAATCTGTAGCCGTTAGCGAGTCGCTGGTCCGGCGTCCCACCACCAGCGTTGAATGACGCGGGGTTGGGAACTCGATGGATTGGCAATCGATGAAAGTGTCGGGTAATCGGCGATTTTTGAGGTCAATGTTTGACGCGGATCGACGGCCACCCCGCCACTGCTTAGCAACACATGATGCACCGATCGTCCCTGACGGACCGAGTGCAACTTCGCGATTGATAACACTTGACGCGGAGTCGACTGCATCCGCGGCAGGCTGGACGCATTTTCGGCAAAGGCGTTGATCAGCGATATTTGTTCGGGGGCAACGGCGAATCGTCGCAATAACTCTGCGACGGACGATGTTCGATAGATCGATTCCAACGCGCTGTAGATCGGATACTTGGTGCGGATCGCATTCCAATTCTTGTTGAATTCGCCAACGAACGCATCGGTGCGGAAATCTTCAGTGACGTTGCCCCGTTGGCCCGAGGCCATCGCGCGTTCATTCTGACCACTCAGTCGCAGAGGTGTTCCGCTGATCTCGAAAACCTTGCGACCCACGTCGGCTCGCACGGTCCGCGGTGCCGAAGTGAACCAAAGTCGCAGCAACAACTCATTGGGCGGACCGCGATCGATACTCGCATCGATCACATCGAGATAATTCTTGACACCCCGGGGCATGGGATGAATGCCCAGGGCAAGTTGCTTCATGTGTCGGTCCGCTTCGACCATCAGGTATCCGACCGGGGTATCACCGGCGGTTCCGAAAACCTCCACCCGCTGCATGCCCAGCGCGTCGGTCATTTCCTGAGCTGCGGTGCCAATCGGAATCTTGTCGTTTTGCACATCGTTGGCGACAACGACCGCCCTCTGTAGCCCCTCGGTCGTGGGATCGATCGTGCAACCGAAGGGCTGATTGGCGAGCGCCGATGACAGGCAGGTCAAGAAAAAATCGAGTCGCAGGGTGTTCAAGCCGGTGACCCGATCACGGTACCAACCTTGAACGTTATCAATGCCGCCGACCCTGCCCGCGAGAATGATGTCATCGTCGTTGATGAACAGATGCTCCACGTGCGAAATGCCGGCCAGGTAGGTCATTGCGGCGGGCATCGCCGTGGCATCGATCCGCAGCCGAACCATTTCATCCATCAACCGTCTCAGCGAGACACAGCGGATCGTCGAGGGCTGACGCCAATCCGCCGGACCTTCATCCTGGCCTCTCGGATCGGGAGTTCGGCCCAACAGATTCTTCAGTTCCGTCACCGCATCGGACTTCGAGAACGTCTCGCACTCGTGAATGGTCCCCTGGGCATCGACATACACACCCGCTGGGTAGGGCGCCATTGTGCTCGGTCCACCAAGCGCTTCCCATGTGTCAGGAACGACCGTCGTTTGAATCAGATCGATCAACGACTGAAAATCGGCGAAGGAGCTACCACCACGGGCGCCCTCGATTGCCGCCTCGCGACTCGCTGGTGAATCAATCCCTCGGACGGTCGCCGCCGCGGCCACGCTTTCTCCTGAACTTCCCTGCGCGGTTGCAATTTGCGTCAGCAGCGGGTCGCGTCCCTGGGTGGGAAGCTGCTCGGCCACCCGCATCGCCGCAGCGAATTCGCCCCCGGCGAGGTGCTGGTCGAGTTGCTGAGCGACCGCGGAGTTCGTAAGGACGACAGATCCGAAGAAGCCCAACCTAAAAATGCCCAACCTGAAAATGCGACGTGCCGAAGCGATCAAGTGTCTGGCCATGTGTGAATCGATCTTTCCAATGGGCCGGACCGAGTGGAACGAGATCCGGCATGATGCGTCATCCAACATTCTCTCTGTCGTTCGATACGACCCAAATCAACGGGCCGTGGAGCTTGTTTCGGCCGATGCTGGCGTCCCATCCGTCCCAGATGGCACCCGCGAAGGGATGCGCAAGAGCAAACACTGGTCCGCGGTCACTATCGTACCGATTTTTGCCTGATTTTTCATCACAATCGCAACCGTTTTTGAATCAACGATTCACTTTCGCAGCAGAATGCGGCGCTGCTGTGTAGCAGGACGCTACATCGGGCGCGCGTGATCGCTGTCGAAGTCGATCCATCGTCCATCATGAAGCCGTTGCTGCGGCATGAATCTGGCCTTGTAATTCAGATGTCGATTTGCGGCGACGTACATCCCTAAGTAAACGAATCGCCGCGAACTCCGCCTGGCCCACTGGACCTGTTTCAAAATGGCGAATGTCCCCAGACTGTATCGACTCGCCTCGGGAGCAAAGTGGGTATAGACGGCCGAAGTGCTTTGTCGACCGACATCCATGATCGAGATGCCGACGAGTCGATCGCCGATCGCGATTGACAGTTCCTTCGTCTCACAGCAGGTCTCGACCAAGAACGAGCGATAGGCAGGGGCATCCACCGGCTCACCGCTGGCGTTGAGAGCACGCTGATTGCGGTGTTCGTTGAACAATTCGACACGACCGCGCATCGACGGTGGGCTCGGACCATTGGCAAGTGAGGTCGCGATCGCCGCGCCGCAGCACACGCCGCATCGAGCTGGTCAACGAAAATCGGTCGACCAAGATTCTTGTCGGCCGACACTCATCGCACGTGGGACACTGTGGCCGGTAAACAAAATCGCCGCTACGACGATAGCCCATTGCCAACAGCTGATCGGTGATCTCGCCAGTGACCACTCCCACGGGCAGTCTCAGTGGCATCCGGGCCGTCACGCCCGCCAGATACGGGCAGGGTTGAATTTGGTCTTGAACGACAATCAACCGGCACTGTGCATTGGGCAAGCGAAGGCGGTTGTCGGGATGGCTCATAGCGGTTAACGGTTAGCAATTAGCTCAGTTTGCCAGCGTTGCGACCCTTGAGCGGGCACAGATTGCCCAACCGTTTCTTGCTCCAGGCCGCATCCTGGCCTCTGGCGTTGGAAGAAGCATCCCGAATACGATCGAGGCTCTACCACCTGCTCGCCGAGGAACCCTCTCCCACGTCAACCTTCAAGTCTACACCATCGCCAGATCGGCTGCCGCAAGTTGCCAAGCTGCTCGCAGTCCTGCGACTCCGCCTCGCAGGTTTCTGGCGAGGGGTCGTCACAAGGTCGGCAGGACGCGGATCGACGAATGCGAGACCCTCTCGGGTCGCTTTGCCCTGCCTACAAAAATGCGATTCGCTGCGCTCAGTCCCACCACCACTGGCCGTCGGCCAACTTGCTTGGGCCGGCCGATTGTTTGACCTGCTCGTTGGCACCATCGGTGTCGACTGTCAAGCGGTCGCGTCGCAGCGCCAGCCGTGGTTGCATCTGAACACCGCCACCCAAGGGTGTCATCAGCGTATTGCCCCGCCAAATGGCATTCACCGCGGTTTCCACCTGCTCGGGCGCCGTGTAGGTTTCGACGGGAACCTTGGACTCGTCCAACAGCACTGGCATGCTCCAGCCCGCCTGACCGTAGAAGTCCTGCTCTTGGATATAGGCCGCCGCGATCGCCACATCGATCAACTGACGCAGTTCGTCATAGATGCGAACTGCGCTCGGCGATCAACGGATACGACTTGGTGAAATCTTGACAAAAGGCTTGGCTCGCCTTATTGACCCGGCCGGCCGCGACCCGGGTGCCGCCATTGGCGACGCGCTCATTGGCGCCAACCAACTGCACGCCTCGTTCGTTGATTTTCATCGCCAGACCATCTTCGCTGACGGCGACACCATCGTAATTCGGCTGGAAATACCAGCGTTCCAGCGCATTGGCGGCGACCGAATTGGGATTGGCCCGATCCACGTAGCTCGGCATACGAATCGGCAAACGCTCCAGCCCGATGCCGATCAACTTCATTCGATAATCGGCTTCGACCAGGACACGGGCGAAATGGGTCGAGGTGGGAATGCCCTTGATCGTGACCGTCTGCAGGCCGAGGTTTTGTTTGAGTCCCGCGGCCAAACGCTGCGCATCGCTGGGTTGGACACGACCGCGAACCGAAGCGAGGAACTGCTGCATCTGCTGCAGCCCCTGTTGGGTTGGGTCGATCGAGACGCTGATGACCGGCGTCGGTGCGGAACCTGGTGCGTAGGCGCACGCGCCGTGACGAGGTCTTCCAGCAACACCACCGGTCGACCGCTACGGATCCCGACAAAGCGATCGGTTGGATCGGCGACGAAGCCATCGGCCGGACCGGCGATCACAATGTCACCCGTTTCGGGATAGAAAAAGACGTATTCCAGCGAACAGATACCGGCCAACGCTCGCATCTCATCGCTCAAGCTGAGCCCCTCGGCCAAACGCTGGGTAATTGCCGCTTCCAGCCGGTTCAGCGAGACCTTTCTTAACTCACTGGGCCGCATCAAGTCGTTTTCGGCCTGATTGCGGACGGCGGCGAGTCGTTGCTGGGCGACACGTGGGTCGAACTGGCGAACTTTCAGCACGCCTCTGGCATCCACATCGATCCCGGCGATCGGGTTCGAGAAGACGTTGGTGGTACCGCCACCGGTGTTTTGGGCGAACGCCTCCGCAGTCAAGGCGAGCGAAATCGCGCCAATCACGAGCATGGCGCTGATGCGATAGATCTTGTTCATGAGGTCTGCCGAAGGTGGCTAGAACGGTGGAAAAGAGGTCCGCACGGTTTCCGCGCAGCTGCACTCCCTGACGATAATCGGACGGAGTCGGTCCATCAACAATCTAGCCAAAACCAGGCCCAGAATCCGTTGAATTGTTCCGGTTCTACCCATCATCGGACGTCCCGCGAGCAGGGCTACCCCTTGACATGGGGGGAGGGGGAGGATCGCACAGGCAAGCCAGTCAAGGGGGGGAGCGGTCGATCGATCTGGTCCGGCTCGCCAACGCTCGACCACCAGCGATCCCAATCGAAAGATCCGTCACTTTCTGGTGGTGGTGCCGTCGTGTCCGGTCTTTTCGTTTTTCTCGCAGACCCTAGAATCCGAGCCACATTCGATTTTTTGACCGGACACGAATAACCCTGCGGAAAGAACGATGAGCGGCGACTGCGATTTTGGGCTGATTGGTTTGGCCGTGATGGGCGAGAACTTGGCGTTGAACGTCGAGAGCCGAGGCTACAAGGTTGCGGTGTTCAACCGCACGACCGAAAAGGTGGACGAATTGATCGCCGGAAGGGCGGCTGGCAAGAATTTTGTCGGCACGCATTCGATCGAGGAGTTCGTCAAAGCGGTCAAGCGTCCCCGCAAGTTGATGATGCTCGTCAAAGCCGGTCCGGCGGTGGACGCGATCATCGATGCGCTGGTTCCACTTTGCGATCCCGGCGACATCATCATCGATGGCGGCAACACGCATTACGCCGACACCGAACGTCGAACCAAGGGGGTCGAAGAGGCGGGATTGTTGTTTGTTGGCTGCGGTGTTTCGGGGGGTGAAGAGGGCGCTTTGAAGGGGCCAAGCCTGATGCCCGGCGGCAGCAAGGCGGCTTGGCCCGAGATCAAAGAGATGTTTCAGTCGATCGCCGCGAAGGTCGGTCCCAATGACGACATCCCCTGTTGTGAGTGGGTCGGCCCGCGCGGAGCAGGCCACTACGTCAAAATGGTTCACAATGGGATCGAGTATGGCGACATGCAGCTGATTTGCGAGGCTTATCAGTTGCTGCATGAGCTGGGCGGACTGGACAATGATCAGCTGTACGACGTCTTCGAGCAGTGGAATCAAGGCGAATTGCAAAGCTACTTGATCGAGATTTCGCGTGACATTTTCAGTGTCAAGGATGATCGAGGCGGCGACGGATACCTGGTCGACATGATTCTGGACATCGCCGGTGCGAAAGGGACCGGCAAGTGGATGAGTCAGCTGGCGCTCGACCTGGGGGTCCCCAGCACGCTCGTCACGACGGCCGTCTTCGCGCGTGGACTCTCGGCGCAAAAAGAGGCTCGCGTCCGTGCCAGCGAGCAGCTCCATGGTCCCTCGGATGCCTCGAACGCCGAGTTCACCGCGGTTGCGAAGAAGTTGGTGGGGGACCGCGAGACATTCGTGGAGGCGGTTCGACAGGCCCTCTACGCCTCGAAGATCGTCAGCTACGCCCAGGGTTTCGTGCAATTGCAGGCCGCCTCGTCCGAACACGATTGGGGTCTCGATTACGGCAATTCGGCGCTACTGTGGCGTGGCGGATGCATCATTCGCGCCCGCTTCTTGGATCGCATCAAGGAGGCCTTCGACGAGCATCCGAACCTCGAGAACTTGTTGCTCCATCCGTTCTTCGAGAACGCCGTCGAAAATGCCCAGGAGTCTTGGCGAGCCGTGGTTGCCGCGGCTTCGTTGCTGGGGATTCCGGTGCCGGCATTTAGCGCCGCGTTGAACTACTACGACGGATATCGGCTGGCCAGATTGCCCGCCAACCTGTTGCAGGCACAACGCGATTACTTCGGCGCCCACACCTACCAGCGGATCGACATCGAAGGGACGTTCCACAGCGAGTGGCTGGAGCTGCGCAAGCAACCGGCCAAGGCGTGATGATGCGTCTGCCGCCCAGGGCTTGGTCACTCAAGGCTTGGCCACTCAGGGCTTGGCCACTCAAGGCTTGGCCACTCAGGGCTTGGCCACTCAGGGCTTGGCCACTCAGGGCTTGGTTTTGACCAACGCGGACAATTCCGAATCGAGTTCGGCGGCTCGGACGTTGTGTCGAACGACCTTGCCCTCCTGGTCGATCAACATCATCGTGGGCAGCGTCTGAACACCAAACGAATTGGCCAGTCGACTCGATTCGAGCCCTCCGGGCTCGAACAGCTGCGTCCAGGGGAGCGGCGTTTCGGCTAGAAAGCCGGAGGCCAATTCGCCGGTCACGTCGACGTTCACACCGACCAGCTGCAATCCGGCTCGCTGGTAGCTTGCTTGCAGCCGGCGCAACAGCTTCATGTCTTGCTTGCACGGCTCGCACCAGGTTGCCCAGTAGTGCAGGATGACCGGTTTCCCACGCAGGTCCGACAATTTGAACGGTTTGCCGTCGATCGTGGTTCCTTGCAGATCGATCTGTTGACCGACCGATTCGAGTCGTCGCACGGCGCCGGCAGCCTTGGCGCCGGCATCGGTGCGGGGGAACGCCGTGGCCACTTTTTTGTAGTACGCCAGCGCTTCGCGCTCCTTGTCTTCAAACTCCTTGCTCAGCGCCAGTTGCAGCCAGGCTAGCGCCGCTTCGGGGGTTTGGGGATAGCGTTCGACGAAACCGCCCAGCGATTCCAGGTACCATTCTTGGACCTTGGCGAAGTCGGCTGTGGGTGTCTGGCGGACAATGTACTCGGTGCTGATCGCGTAATAGTCGGCGTACGCTTTGAGCGATTCTTCTTGCTCACTGAGCTCACGTCCGACCTTCTTCAGCCGGACCAATCCATCGGGGTAGGCGCCGGTTTGAACGGCAACACTGAGGGTATCGACCAGTTGCCGGGTCCACGTATCACGCTCGGTCCGATTCCCTGCCGAAGCGATCAACTGTTCGACCAGGTTTGCCCGGATTTCATGGAGGCTTTCCAGGTCGTCCGGCTCTTTGGCGTCGGCCAGCCGGCTGTCGACCGACTCCAATTCGCGGACCAGTTCTTGCGTCTTGGCACCGATCCCGGAGGACTCGCCGGCCGCATCCATCGATGACCCACCGGGGGTGAAGAAGATGCCGGTCACTTGCGCGATCGCTTCGCCGTCACCCCCCACCGAAGGCAGCTCCACCAACCTCCACGCGTCGCCGACTTGAACGACCGTCCCGACCATCAGTTGTCCGCTCTTGTCCCCTTCCTCGAACATCGCGACGGCATTCTCGTAAACGACCACATCTTTGGTCGAACCGTCGCTGCCGCGGGGGACGACGCCGGGGGGCGAAGCGGCGAACTGGACCCACTTGGCGGCCTTGCCGACCGACTGCTGGCGCTGGGCCAAGGCCGCGAAATCACGGGCGGCACGCTCGGCTTTGATCGCGATTTCCTCGGCTTTGCGGCTCCCCAGTCCGAGTGATTTCAGCTCCCGATCGGAGATCAGCAGGCGGGTGAATCGATCGCTGTCGGCATCGCGGATCGCGGCCACCAGTTCGGCTGAAACCTCTTCGGCAGAGATCTGTTTCCAGCGATCGATTTTACCGTCTTCGTCTTCATCGATTCCCCATCGCGTGCCGCCGGTGCTGAGCCAGCGATATTGATCCGCCTTGCCGTTGAAATCGACGTCCTGATCGCGATAGACCTCCACGCCAAACTTGAAATAGCTCCACAGATCGACTCTTTTGTCACCATTGGTGTCGGCGAAGCGACGGAGCACCGAGCCATCGGGTGCGACCACCTCCCAGCCGGACCAATCGTCGATTCTCAAGTCCTCGACCGAGCATTCATCGACCCCGTCGGCGGGTACGCGTTCATAGTCGATCCCGGGCTGGACCGGCTTGAGCGCCAGTGCGGCTGCGGGCGACGGTGTGGCGGCGATCGCATCGGAGCAGCACTGGATCAGGATCGTGCTGAGCAGTGCCACCACGATCGTGCGAACGGCCCTGATCGTGCCAACAGCCTGGTGGGCGGCGGCGGGGCGTGCAAAGCTGGGCAGATGGTCCATCATTCGGTCGGTTTCCATAATTGCAAATCGGCTCATAGCGGGCGAAGGAATCGTGGTGACGGGAATCCCCGAGCGGTCTGGGTTGCCGGGGTGGAGAAAGGGGCGGTGGTGAAATCGGATTGCAAGTCTCATTTTGCCCGAACCAGGCATCTCGAGAGAATGTCGATTTGGTCAGTGACGGGCGAATGGCAAGAAAAAACCGTGGCGACCGGAGATCGGCAACTGCGGGCTCCCTGCTGGGGCGGCGCCCCGGAATCGGCACGAAACCGGCACGAAACCGCCCCGGAATCGGGCCGAAACTGGCACAACGGGGTGCGAACGGGGTGCGGGGTCGAATTGCTGGGCGGTCTTCCCTTTGACAGGGGGATGAGTTTGCGTAAACTCTCCCGCTTCGATGAAGTGGCGGTTGTGCTCCGGTGACGGGGCATGGCTGGCCGATTTCGGGCGTGTAGCTCAGTTGGTTAGAGCGCGTCGCTGATAACGACGAGGTCCCAGATTCGAGTTCTGGCACGCCCACTGGAGAGGTTTGAAGGGTGAAGAGAGACGTTTGAAAGCTCCTTGTTCACACTTCTCACTTCGCCCTTCAAACTTCTCGAGGGGGTGTAGCTCAGTTGGGAGAGCATCTGCTTTGCAAGCAGAGGGTCGTCGGTTCAAGTCCGTCCACCTCCACTTTTTGCCTGTTGGCAGTCGTTTCGACAGGCGGCTGAAAAGAATTTTTGATTAGGTTTTGATTAGGTGTTGACCGGGGCGGCAGGGACGCTAAAGTTCTCCCCTCACAGCCCACCAAACGAAGGTCGCCTCCGCCGGGATCGCCCCGGAGTGACCTTGTTCAGCGGGTTGGGAAGTCACGCGAGAGTGCGGGGCTTGTTAGCGAAAAAGCTTGTGAGAGAATCGGGGACTTCCCCGAGGTTGGGGCCAGGGGTTGGGGCTTCCCAGAGTTGCTGGGACTTCCCGATGATTTCGTCGCGAATTTCTCAAACCGACCTTGAACCCGTTGACCGGGTGAACGGTCAGTTGATAGAATTCGGGGCCCTTCGGAGCTCATCCGCCGAGGCAGTTTCAACTGGCTCGGCGGCTGCTCTCCGGCAGCATTCCTTGCGATGGCCGATGGCCAGCGTGAGGCACTGATTTTTGACAATTTGGTTGTTTGGTAGTTGGCATCTGAACAGAGCACCAGCGAGGTGGATGCTAGGTCGGATCACGTTTCGGCGTGACTCGTTCGAGCGGAAGCTTTGTTGGTAATACAAGTTCTTTGGAAGCGTCGTCGGTTTTGGTGAATCTTGGGATCATTGCCTTGGTGATGGGAACAAGAGGAGCGAAAGTCGATCGATGAATTCTGATTAGGATTCTGTGCAACGTGACTGCCTCCGTGGGTGATGACCTTTCCAGGTGATCGCTTGATGGTGGCAGTCAACACATGTGATATCGTTAAGTAGATGAACTTTTCGAGATCTGGCATTCGGTTGTTGTCTTGCTTTGCGGGCTTCGGCTTGTGGGGTTGGTGGCAATGGAGTTCGGGATTTCGATGGCCAATCTATTAAGGGCGCATGGGGGATGTCTTGGCGTTGAGTGCTAGAAGGGCGTGGAAGTCTGCGAAAAGCCTGGGGGAGTTGACAAACAAACGATGATCCCGGGGTTCCTGAATGCTACCTGCTGAATTCATAGGCAGGATAGTAACAACCTGGTGAACTGAAACATCTAAGTAACCAGAGGAAGAGAAAGAAAAATCGATTCCGTCAGTAGCGGCGAGCGAAATCGGAACAGCCCAAACCGTGAGGGTTTCCCTCGCGGGGTTGTAGGACTCCAATATTGGATTGTGTGTTGTTAGTGGAAGATTCTGGAAAGGATCGCCACAGAGGGTGACAGTCCCGTACACGAAAATAAACACACACCATAGGAGCACCTGAGTAGGTCCAGTCACGTGAAACCTGGACTGAATCGGCGGGGACCATCCCGTAAGGCTAAATACTCCTCAACGACCGATAGCGTACCAGTAGCGTGAGTGAATGGTGAGAAGAACCCCTGCTAGGGGAGGAATGTGAACCTGAAACCATGTGCCTACAAGCGGTCGGAGCTCTATGGTCTAGCTTGCTAGACAATGGGTGACGGCGTGCCTTTTGCATAATGATCCGGCGAGTTGTGGTAAACGGCTTGGTTAAGTCCTTCCGGGACGAAGCCCAAGGGAAACCGAGTCTGAATAGGGCGAAAGTGTCGTTTGCTGCAGACGCGAAACCTGTGTGATCTACCCATGAGCAGGTTGAAGCGCGGGTTAAACTGCGTGGAGGACCGAACCCACTTAGGTTGAAAACTGAGGGGATGACTTGTGGGGAGGACTGAAAGTGTAATCAAACCAGGAGATAGCTCGTTCTCTCCGAAATATCTTGAGGGATAGCCTCGAGCCACTACTTTACGGGGGTAGAGATACTGAATCGGATGGGGGCCCTTCCCGGGGTACCCCACCGAACCAAACTCCGAATACCGTAAAGACTATCTCGGGAGTCAGTCCCTGGGGGATAAGCTCCAGGGTCGAGAGGGAAACAACCCAGATCGCCTGCTAAGGTCCCGAAGACATACTTAGTCACTAAGGAAGTTGAAGTGCCGTGACAGCTGGGATGTTGGCTTAGAAGCAGCCACCATTTAAAAAGTGCGTAACAGCTTACCAGTCGAGCATTTCTGCGCCGATAATGAACGGGAGTAAGTATGGCACCGAAGCAGCGGGTTTAGTCTTTCTTCGGAAAGTCTAAGCGGTAGGAGAGCGCCGATGATCAGATACGAGCCGTACGGTAACGAGCGGTGTTGGGGTCATCGGGTGATTATGCCGGAATGAGTAACGATAAAACAGGTGAGAATCCTGTTCGCCGAAAGCCTAAGGTTTCCTGGGGAAGGCAATTCCGCCCAGGGTTAGCCGGTACCTTAGTCGAGGCCGAAAGGCGTAGACGATGGATAGCAGGTCAATATTCCTGCGCCGGCTGTACATTCGATGCTGGGACGGCGTCCAGAAAGTGAGCGGTACGAATAGAAATGTCCGTAGCGAAGGCCGAGGAGTCCGGGGTTAAATGACCGGAATAATCCAAGGCGTAGCTCGAGAGCGCTTAAGTTCTCGAAGTCATTGGAAGGACGTCCAAGAAAAGCAGCTAAGTTATGTGTACAGTCGACCGTACTAAAACTGACACAGGTAGGCGAGATGAGAATTCTAAGGCGCTCGGGAGAACGGTGGTTAAGGAACTCTGCAAAATGGCCCCGTAAGTTCGCGATAAGGGGCGCCTTCTTCGGTTCACGCTGAGGGAGGCCACAGAAAATCGGCTCTAACGACTGTTTATCAAAAACACAGGTCTCTGCTAACACGCAAGTGGATGTATAGAGACTGACGCCTGCCCGGTGCTGGTAGGTTAAGGAAGAGGGTTAGGTCTTCGGACCGAAGCTCGCGACCGAAGCCCCAGTAAACGGCGGCCCTAACTATGAGGGTCCTAAGGTAGCGAAGTTCCTTGTCGGGTAAGTTCCGACCTGCATGAAAGGCGTAACGATTGGAGCACTGTCTCAACCACCGACCCGGTGAAATTGTAGTTGTGGTGAAGATGCCACATACCCGCGGCTAGACGGAAAGACCCCGTGAACCTTTACTGTAGGCTGATATTGGGTTGAGATATGTCTTGTGTAGGATAGCTGGGAGGCTTTGAACTCCGCACGCTAGTGCGGAGGGAGCCGTTGTTGAAATACCAGCCTGGTCATATTTTAATTCTAACTTCGATCCCATGAATCTGGGCGAAGAACAGTGTCAGTCGGGCAGTTTGACTGGGGCGGTCTCCTCCCAAAGAGTAACGGAGGAGTGCAATGGTACACTCAGCCTGGTCGGTAATCAGGCGTAGAGCGTAAAGGTAAAAGTGTGCTTGACTGCGAGACCCATAAGTCGAGCAGGTACGAAAGTAGGCCTTAGTGATCCGGTAATCCCGAATGGAAGGGTTATCGCTCATCAGATAAAAGGTACTCCGGGGATAACAGGCTTATCGCATCCGAGCGTCCACAGCGGCGATGCGGTTTGGCACCTCGATGTCGGCTCATCACATCCTGGGGGTGTAGAAGCTCCCAAGGGTTTGGCTGTTCGCCAATGAAAGTGGTACGTGAGCTGGGTTCAGACCGTCGTGAGACAGGTCGGTCCCTATCTACCGTGGGCGTTCGAATCTTGAGGAGGTTCAACTTTAGTACGAGAGGATTTAGTTGGACGTAGCTCTGGTGTACCAGTTGTCGCGCTAGCGGCACGGCTGGATAGCTAACTACGGAACGGATAAACGCTGAAAGCATCTAAGCGTGAAGCCCGCTCCAAGATAAGGATTCGTAAGTCATTGCGACGAAAGCCCCCTGGAAGACGACCAGGTTGATAGGCTGGACGTGTAAGCGCAGTAATGTGTTGAGCAAACCAGTACTAACGGGCGAAGGTTTGGCCATCGATATCCCGCACTCATATCCGAAGCGGAATCATCGAACACTCCGATGCTGTCATCGACAGCCTCGGGGTACGCGACCAAACGAACAATGTGACTGTTCAATCGGCGTATGTTCAACTACCAAACAACGGCCCGTCGGCGGTGAAATACCCGTCGATGTGGTCTTTCCGGCGACTATATCGGAAAGGTTCTACCTGTTCCCATCCCGAACACAGAAGTCAAGCTTTTCGAGCCGATGATAGTGCATACCAGCGTGAAAGTAGGTATTGCCGGATTTTTAAACCCTTTTGCTGTTCGCAGCAAAAGGGTTTTTTTATGCACTCCCATTCTTTGCACGTTGCCTGCCTTTCGGCGTACAAAGCGAGGTACAAAGGGAGGTAACTGTGGCCAACAACCGCTGCCGGACTCGCCGCAGCGGTTCCCCACGATTCACTCGATCCACCTTTCACGGCCCACCCATGCAACTCCTCTTCAACCGGACCCATCGCGCTGCGATCGGGGCCGTCGCAATCCTGGCCATGACCCTCTGCACGATGATGGCCCTCGGCACGATCACGCAAAAAGTTGCTGCCGAGCCAACGTCCGCCGGCAACCAACCGCTCAATGTGATCTTGATCATGGCCGACGACTCGGCCGCGGATAATTACGGCTGCTATGGCAGTACCTTTTTCCAAACACCAACCATCGACGCTCTGGCTCGCGGCGGTGCCAGGTTCAACCACTGCTATAGCGAACCGGTTTGCACATCCAGCCGCGTGAAAATCATGACCGGCCGGGATGGCATTCGCAATTACGTCGCGTTCGGAACGCTTGACCGAAGCGAAACGACGTTCGGCACGATGATGAAAAGACACGGCTATGCGACTGCCGTGGCCGGGAAATGGCAGCTGCACGGCGGGGCCCACGGTTCGCTCGCGCCCGACTGCGGTTTCGATTCCTACTGCCTATGGAATTATCCCGGGTCCGAACGTTCCCGATATTGGAGCCCAAGTATCGTTCGTGACGGGACAAAACTCGAAACGACCAAGGAAGACTATGGTCCCGATATCTTTGCCAACTACTTGATCGAATTTATCGAGCGGAACAAAGAACGTCCCTTCTTTGCCTATTATCCGATGGTCCTGGTGCATGCTCCATTCCTGACCACGCCCGACAGCAAGCCGGCCTCGGCCGAGGAAAAAAAGTCCGACGTTGAATTGAGCCACTTCCGCGACATGACGCGGTACGCGGACAAGTGCGTGAACCGGATTGTCGAGGCCTTGGATCGCAATGGCTTAAGGGACAGGACGGTGATCATCTATACCACCGACAATGGCACCGGCAGAAGTCTCACCTATCCCTTTGCCGACGAACAACGAAACGGCGAGAAAGCTTATGCGACCGACGGTGGGACACATGCACCGCTGATCGTGAACTGTCCCGGCACCGTTCCGGCGGGGATCGTGTCGGATGATCTGGTCGATTTTTCGGATGTGCTGCCGACGTTGGCCGAGATCACCGCCGCTCCGCTGCCCAAGGTTGAACTCGATGGTCGCAGTTTCTGGCCGCAATGCCTCGGCAAGAAGGGAAATCCACGGCAATGGATCTTTCAATACTATTATCCGAAATTCGTTCCGGCGGCAAAGGATCATGGACAAGGTGTGAACCAACGGGAGATCGTTTGGGCACAAGATCAGCACTTCAAGTTGTATCGCGACGGCACACTCTACGCGGTCAAAGACCGGCATGAAAAGTCGCCGATCCAGCCGGGGCAGAGCGATCGATCCGACGCCGCCCGGGAGATGCTGCAACAAGCGATCGAATCGATGCCGACCCGGGCGGCAAAACTGTCGGCCGCCGCTCCCTCGCCATGAGTCTCTTTCACCCAATCCAAGTGCCGGACCGATGTACGAACAGAATTGCCAGCCTCTGATCGACGGTGACGCCGCGGTCGTGTTTGCCGAGCAGTTGGCCGAGATGAAACGCCATCTGGCGGTACATCACGCACCACAGGTGACGCCGGAAAGCGTCGTGCGCTGGTCGGACAAAACGAATCAATCGCGGTTCGCCGACATCTGTCGGCGGCTGCTCCTGCCGGGCAGCACAATCCGAGGCGTTGCCAACTTGATCGCGTTGTCCGATCGCGCCGGCCAGGGAGAGTCCTGCCTGCTGTGCCTGCAACACCGGTCGAATCTTGACGTCCCCACGCTGTACACGTTGATGAACGACTTGGCCGATCCTGGCGTTTTTCACCGAATCATTTGGGTCGCCGGACGCAAGCTGGAAGAAGATGTGGGCCTGACGAGCCTGTTGGTCCAGTGTTTCAACCGTGTGATCGTCACCCCCCACCGTTGGTTCGATGCCCAGCATCCCGAGGACGAAGTCCATCAGGCGAGACTCGTCAACATTGCCTCCGAGCGGGCGATCGCCCGCTTGCGCGGCGAAGGTTGGGTGTTCGCCCTGTTTCCCACCGGGACCCGGATCCGCCCCGATGACGAGTCAACCAAGCAGGCCATCGACGAGACACACGGCTATGTGCGTCTGTTTCAGAATATGGTCCTGTGCCACATCGATGGCTGTACCCTGCCGGTCAGCAAGGATCGCGATCTGATTCACGAGACCCCGCAGCTCGCTCGGGTGATTTACACATTCGGTCCGCTCCTTCGAAGCCAAGACTGGCTAGCCGAGGCCGAGTCGCGATATCCCGATCTCGACCCGCGAGCGTCAACCGCGCGGGCCATCAGCGAAGACATCGAAGCCTTGAAGGCCGCGGACGAGGAAGCGGCCGACGATGGCGAAGCGGCCAGCGATGGCAGTGGGCAGTAGCCGACCAGCGAGATGACGACTTTTCGGCGACCCATCTGGGCGGAGCGGATGGCGACTTTTCTGGGTGTGGGAACGGGGCAGCGCCCGCGAGCGAGGCCAAATCTGCTCCGCGATCCCCGGTTCCCATCCCCTGTGAACTTCCGGGGAACGGAAAAGTTGCCGTGCGGTTGGCAGTTGCCGATGGTATCCTGGAAGACATCTCTCCAACCTCTTCTCTTTTGTCGGCAATCCCGTAGGAATGAGCCATGCGCCAAGCGATGCAAGAATTCACCGACCTGCTACTCAAGCAGGGTGTCATCAGCCTGGATCAGCTCTCCGAAGCCGAGGACGTCGCCAAGAACACCAACGCCGATGTGGGCGACGTGTTGATCCAGATGGAATATGCGACCCCCGAAGAGGTCGCCAAGGCGCTGGCCGAGCACCACAAAATCCCCTATGTCGACCTGCGGACGGCCCAAATCCCCGAATCGGTGATCGAATTGGTGCCCGAGTCGGTCGCTCGTGAAAACATAGTGCTGCCATTCAGCGACGAAGACGGCGCCCTGCGGATCCTGATCTCGGACCCCTTCGATTTGGAAACGATCGAAAAGCTGCGGTTCATCCTCAATCGCAAGATCGAAACGGCGCTGGCGCCGAAAGAGTCGATTCAGGGGGCGATCAACAAGTATTACGGGCAGGTCGAAGGGGAATCGGCGGACTCGATGTTGCAGGAGTTTACCGACACGGCGATCGACTTTACCGAGACCGATGCCGATGCCCAATCGGCCGAGGAGACGATCGATGACAGCAGCGCCCCGGTGATCCGGTTGGTCAACTTGATGATCCAGGAAGCGGTCCAATTGCGGGCCAGCGACATCCATGTCGAGCCGTTTGAAGACCGGGTCCGCATCCGTTATCGGATCGACGGCGTCTGTGTGGAGCGTGAATGTGCCCCCCGGCGAATGCTCTCGGCGATCATTGCCCGCATCAAAATCTTGTCGAAAATCGACATCTCCGAAAAACGGCGACCGACCGACGGACGAATCAAAATCACCGTCGGCGACAAGCAGCTTGACCTGCGGGTCAGCATCATCCCGACCAATCACGGCCAGTCCTGTGTGATGCGGCTGCTGGACAAGGACAACATCAAGGTCGGTGTCCGCCAGTTGGGCCTCTCGGAACGGGACTTCCGGAGTTTCAACTCGCTGATCCGCCGCCCCAATGGAATCATTTTGGTGACAGGTCCGACCGGCTCCGGAAAGACCACCACCCTGTATGCCGCCCTCAATGCTCTCAATCGTCCCGACCGCAAGGTGATCACGGCCGAGGACCCGGTGGAATACTACCTGCCGGGGATCAATCAGGTCGAAGTACGGCACAGCATCGGCCTCGACTTTGCGCATGATCATTCGCGCCATGCTGCGTCAGGCACCGAACATCATCCTGGTCGGCGAGATGCGGGATCATGAGACCGCATCGATGGGGATCCAGGCTTCTCTGACTGGACACCTGGTATTCAGTACGCTGCATACGAACGATGCGCCCAGTGCCATATCACGAATGGTGGACATAGGTGTACCTGCCTATATGGTGGCTAGTAGCGTCATTGCGGTCCTTGCGCAGCGGTTGGTGCGGACGATCTGCCCCCGCTGCAAGATCCGATACCAACCACCCGAAAGCGTGATCGCCGATTCCGGCATTCCGCCCGAGATGGTCAAGCAGGCCGAGTTCGCTCGGGGCAAGGGATGCGCCTACTGCGGCCGCAGCGGATACCGGGGGCGAATCGGCATTTACGAGCTGATGATGGTCAACAACAAGCTGCGCGAATTGATGTTCAAGGGCGCCAACACCAGCGAGATCCGGATGGCAGCGATAAACAATGGCATGTCAACGCTTTACGCCGACGGGATGCTGAAGGTGATGCGCGGAATCACGACGTTCGAAGAGGTCTATCGGGTGGCCAAAATGACCGAACAGGAAGAGTTTGCGTTCAAGCACATTGTCAAGGATTTGGACTCCCTTTGATCGGCGTGGGTCGCTCGATTCTGGCGTTTCCGATTCCCCGGTGGGTCACCGCTTTGCGCCGCATCCTGATCGCTGGAGCGGGTCGACATCTCTGCCCCTGCCGGGTGTGCCTTGGTGCCCCCTGGCGGGCGATCGGGTCATTGCGGCTGGGCCGTCGGTCACGGTGCCAGATCTCGCTGGCGTTGCTCGTCCCGCTGGTCGGCCAAGCGACACGATTGCCACGCTTTTGCAACGTTTATTTGGCTTCGCCCTATTACCTGGTGATAATGACATCACTGGTCGGCACGAATTCGACTTCAACCCGGACATGATCCTCCATCATTGTTATTCCTCGAGGGTCGGTTTGGTTCATCGTGATAGCTATTCATTTTCCTCTCTTATCTCATCATCAAATTCAATCGGCCTCTGTTTGCCGCTGACCCGACAACTTCGCGCCCATGACTTTCGCGTGCCACGACCAACCGACCCGGCGGGTCCGTTACAGTAGCGACGCATCGATCTTGGGACGTTGATTGATCGAAATCGTGCGACGCCAATTTGCGGCGTCTTTCCTTAAGGAGTTTGACCATTGGCCACCGTGCTCATTGACAAACTGCTGCAGGCAGCGATCAAGCAGGGCGTGAGCGATATTCACATCGTGGTTGGGCAACCGCCGGTATTTCGGCTGCATGGTCGGATGCGGAAGCTGGAGACCAAGACGCTCGAGGCCGAAGACGCCGTGGCGTTGATGAAGAGCATCACGCCCGAGCGTTGCCAGCGTGAGCTTCAGGAAGCGGGCAGTACCGACTTCGGGTTTGCCTTTGGCGAGCTGGCGCGATTTCGCGTGTCGGTGTTCAAGCAGCGCGGTTTCATCTCGATGGTGCTGCGTCAGATTCCCAACGACAAGTTGACGCCCGAGCAGCTCGGGTTGCCCGAGTCGGTGGTCAAGATGGTGCACCGGCCGCGTGGATTGTTCCTGGTGACCGGGCCGACCGGCTCGGGCAAGAGCACGACGTTGGCCAGTCTGATCAACTTGATCAACGAGACGATGGACCATCACATCATCACGATCGAAGACCCGATCGAGTTTTATCACGACCACATCGAAAGCACGATCAACCAGCGTGAAGTGGGCGTCGACGTGCCCAGTTTCTCCGAGGCGATTCGTCGTGCCTTGCGTCAGGACCCGGACGTGATTCTGGTCGGCGAGCTTCGTGACCTGGAAACGATCGAAGCGGCGATCAGTGCGGCGGAAACGGGTCACATCGTGTTCGGCACGCTGCACACCAACAGTGCCCAGGGCACGGTCAACCGAATCATTGACGCCTTTCCCGGCAACCTGCAGGACCAGATCCGGACCCAGCTGGCCAGCACGCTGATCGGCGTGGTCGCCCAAACGCTGCTGCCCAAGATCGGTGGCGGGCGATGTGCTGCCTATGAAGTGTTGGTGGTCACCCCGGGTATCGCCAACCTGATTCGCGAAAACAAGACGTTCCGCATCAACAGTGCGATGCAGACCGGTGCCAAGTTCGGAATGCAGCTGATGGATGACGCCTTGTTCAATCACTGGAAAAACGAGGTCAGTCACGGTCGAAGACGTGCTGGCCAAAGCCCATCGGCCGGACGACTTGGCCAAACGGATCGTGCAAGCCCGCCGTGGCCTGCAAGACGAAAAGATCCCAGTCGGCGAAGAATGAGGAAGGGGATTCGCAGTTCGCCATTCGCAACCGAGCGGATGGCTGCAAGCGAAAGAACCGCTAACCGCTAAAAACCGCTAACCGCTAAAGAATTGAAACATGGCTCCGCGTCGCATCGGACAAATCCTCGTCGACCTCGGTTTTCTGACCGACGAACAGCTGGAAATCGTGCTCGAGGAACAGGAGCAGCAGCCGGGTGCGCTTGTTGGGCAAGATCGCCGAAGACATGCAGCTGATCACGGACGAGCAGTTGATCCAGGCGTTGGCCGAGCAGATGGGGATGCAGACGGTCGTCGCTGGAGGATGTGAAGCTGGATCCGGAGGTGTTGGCAAGGATCTCCGAGACGATGGCCCAGCTGTATCGGGTGGTGCCGATCAAGTTCGAAGACAACACGTTGACCGTGGCCACCTGCGATCCTCAGAATCTGACCATCCAAGACGAATTGCGGACCTTTCTCGGCTACGAGATTTCGATGGTCATTGCCACCGAGCGCGATGTGATGCAGACGATCCAGCGGCACTACGACAGCGAATCCGAGAGTGTCGAAAAGTTGGTGGCCGAGCTGGCCAATGACGATGAGTTGAAGGCCGCGATCTCGGCGTTCGAGTCGGAAAAGTTCAACATCACCGACGCCGAGGCGTTGGCCGATTCGGCGCCGGTTCGCAAGCTGCTGAACATGGTGATGCTGTTGGCGATCAAGGATCACGCCAGCGACATCCACTTTGAGCCGTTCGAAGACGAATTCCGAATTCGGATCAAAGCCGAAGGGGTGCTGTACGAAATGGTGCCGCCGCCGCGTCACTTGGCGTTCGCGATCACCACGCGAGTCAAGGTGATGGCCGATTTGGACATCGCCGAGCGCCGGATGCCTCAGGACGGGCGGATCGAGTTGATGGTCGGTGGTCACCCGGTCGACCTCCGCGTCAGCGTGTTGCCGACGATCTTCGGCGAGAGCGTTGTGATGCGGATTCTCGATCGCTCGGTCGTCAATCTGAATCTGGAAAATGTCGGCATGGACGAGTCGATGTTGAAGGGATTTCGCAAAGCGATCGACCGGCCCAACGGCATTGTGCTGGTGACCGGTCCGACGGGAAGCGGCAAAACGACGACGCTCTATTCGACCCTGACCGAATTGAACGACATCAAGGACAAGTTGATCACGACCGAAGATCCGGTCGAGTACGACATCGACGGCATCATTCAGATCCCCATCGACACCGACGTTGGCGTGACCTTTGCCAGTTGCCTGCGTGCGATTTTGCGTCAAGATCCCGACATCATCCTGGTCGGCGAGATCCGTGACTTGGAAACCGCCGAAATCGCGATCCAAGCGGCGCTGACCGGACACCTTGTCTTCAGCACGCTTGCACACCAATGACGCGCCAGCGACGATCACGCGGCTGAAAGACATGGGCATCCAGCCATTCATGATCTGTGCCACCGTGGAAGCCATTTTGGCCCAGCGACTGGTCCGCCGGATCTGCACCAAGTGCCGCGAAGAGTCGAGGGTCACCACAGCGATGCTGAGCGACCTGGGGATGTCCAAGGAAGACATTGCGACCAAGAAGTTCTTCAAGGGTTCGGGATGTGATCAATGCAACAACACCGGATACAAGGGCCGTATCGCGCTGTTCGAGCTGATGGTGCTCAATGACAAGATCCGCGACATGGTGCTGAGCAACTCGTCGACCGACGAACTGCGAGACGAAGCGATGCGAGGCGGCATGGTGCCGCTACGCCAATTCGGGCTCAGCTTGGCGGAGGATGGAATCACGACGTTGGAAGAAGTGATTCGGGAGACGGTGGAAGAGTGAGAATGGGTTCGCGGTTCGCCAAAACGACAAACTGAAACACTGAAAACTGAAAACTGAAAACTGAAAACTGAACAACTGAATCATGCCTACTTATCAATTCGAAGCGATGGACGCGACCGGACAAGAGATCCGGGACGAAATCGATGCGGCCAATGAGGAAGAGGCGCAAACCACCATTCGCCAGATGGGATACTTCGTCACGAAGATCTCCATCAAGAAACAGGCGGCCGCAGCGGCCGGTGGCAAGAAAGGCCGCAAACGCGGTTTCGCGATCGGTGGCGCCAAGACCAAACACATCTGTGCCTTCACTCGTCAGCTGTCGATTCTGCAGGACGCCGGTTTGCCGATTTTGCGAAGCCTGAAGATTCTGGAGAACAACCAGAAGCCCGGCAAACTGAAAAATGCGCTGATGGATGTTTGCGAGGAGATCGAAGGGGGTGCGACGCTCAGCGAAGCGATGAGCAAGAGCCCCAAAGTGTTCAGCCGGCTGTACGTGAACATGATCAAAGCCGGCGAGGCGGGGGGTGCGTTGGAGACGATTTTGCAACGTCTGGCCGACTTCCTGGAACGGGCCGAGTCGCTGAAGCGGAAAGTCAAAGGCGCGCTGATTTACCCGATCATCGTGGTCCTGGTCGCCATCATGATCCTGACGTTCATCATGTTGTTCATCGTCCCCACGTTCGAGAAGATGTTTGACGAGTTCGGTCTGACGCTTGCCGGCGCCGACGATGCTGCTGATCGCGATGAGCAACTACATCGCCGGATATTGGTTCTTGCTGATCGCGATGCCGATCTGTTTGCTGATTCTGGTCAAGCTGATGCGCAAATTCCGGCATGGCCGAATGGGCTTTGACATGTTCATCATCAAGGTGCCGATTTTCGGCGGCCTGATCGAGAAGAACATCATGGCTCGGACGACGCGAACGTTGGGTACGTTGGTCTCCAGCGGTGTACCGATTCTCGAAGCGATCAACATCACACGAGAAACGTCGGGCAACGCGATGTTCGAGCGGCTGTTCACGCGGGTGAACGATTCGATCCGCGAAGGCGAAGTCATCAGCAAGCCGTTGCGTGAGTACAGCGTGCTCGGTTTTCACCCGATGGCGTTTGTCTTCTGGGCGTTGTTCGGATCGGCCCCCGGTTGTGCGCTGATGTCGGTCGCCTTGACGGCTAAGGGGACCAAGCTGGATGACGGCACGATGGTCCAAACGCTGACTTTCATTTCGATGTACGCAATCATTGGCGGTGGCGTCCTGGCCTGTCTGTTTGCCGCGACCAAGATCAAATCTCGCGTGGTCGACGACCTGGTGGTCAACATGGTCGACGTCGGTGAAGAAACCGGCGAACTCGACACGATGCTCTATAAAGTTGCCGACACGTACGACGAAGAAGTGCGGACGATGACCGATGGTCTGACCGCATTGATGGAACCGTTGATGATTGTGTTCCTGGGCTTCGCGGTCGGATTCATTGTCATCAGTCTATTCATGCCTTTGGTCTCGCTGATCACCGGTTTGACTTGATGCACCGCGGCCGCGGTCGCCGCGTTCTCGGGCCGCAACCGAAACACTCGCAAACGTCAGGCAGCGTCACCGAGACCGGGGCGCCACGGACATACTATGGACCCACACAACCCACCATTTCATCCCGATCGAGCCCCAAGCATGAACGCCCACTCTCGACCTTCCCAACACCACGCCACCGCACCGCGCGGAGGCATTGCCGCACTCCGAGCCCCGATCGCACTCCGCGCCCCGATCGTACGAGGGGGTTTTACCCTTGTCGAAATCCTGGTCGTGATCGTGATCATCGGGATCCTGATGGGGATCGCTATCCCGGCCATCTTCGGCGCCCTGAACACGGCGAAAAACGGCGCGGTCCGGGCGGAGGTCGAAGGGCTCGATTCATCGATGAACGCCTACAAGCTCAAGTATGGTGACTTCCCGCCCGATTTCATGGACTGGTCGATCGTCACGCGTCACTACCGCAAGGCGTTCCCCAACATCGCCACCAGTGAATTGCTGTTGTTGCAACGGGCTTGCGATGTCGATCCCGCGAACGATTTGGAGCCGACCGACAATCGCGATTTTCCAGCGGCACATGATCCCACGGCATTGGACCGCGCCGAAGCCCTCTACTGGGCGTTGGGCGGGTTCAGTTCCGACCCGCAATTCCCCTTTACCGGAAGTGGCGGGCCGCTGGAGTACATTCCTCCGGCGAACGCCAACACCGCGAGCTCAATCCTTTACCTCCGGGAATTACCAGATCAATACCGGACGCAGCACGCCATTGTTCGAGTTCGAGGCGAGTCTGCTGACGATCGCCACACCCAATGCGACCGCCGCTCTGTCGGCCACGAATAAAGCGATCTCGAATGACGAAGCCGGCACACCGGCCGACTTGTTTCCCATCTACTTGAATTCAAAGGGTGGGCCGTACGTCTATTTTGATTCCCGCACGTACACCGCTGTCGATTCGGCGACTCCAAGTAAAGGGTTCAACGGATACTTCCACACCAATTTTGGCGGCGTTCGTCCCTACGTCTCCGATCAACCGGTGTTGAAGACCGGTACTGCCCCCTATGGATCGGCCGCGGCATCACTCACCGCATGGCAGTTCATCAATCCAAACACCTTCCAAATCATTTCGTGCGGGTTGAGCAAAAATTTTGGAGGCAGCCTTTCCTTCGATATTGATGGCAGTGGATTGCCCCCAGATCTCGATGAACCTCTTTACTTTCAATACCCCAGTGGCAATGCGATCGTTGCCTACGACATGGCGACCGCACCTGCAGAGTTAGTCGTGCCGGCTTTCAAACGATTTCAAAATCAATCCGACTTCAACATGGACCAAGAGGGTCAGATCGACAACATCACGAATTTTTCGAAAGCGAAGGTCGTGGACGACGTGCCGTAATGAATACGGATGACGTTTCGAGATCGAGACTCTTATTTGCTGTAACGTGACATGAAGACCAACGCATTTACCCTCGTCGAACTGCTCGTCGTCATGGTGCTGATCGGCATCCTGTCGGGGATGACCGCCGTCATGATGGCCGGCGCCAAGACCGAGGCGCTCGAGAAAAAGACCGCTCGCGAAATCGACGTGATCGAGCAGATCTTGTTGTCGCGAATGAGCGAGATGGGATTCAGCCCGGTCCCGTTGGTCCTGCCGTTGGCGTCAGCAACACCGGTCGACAATGCGGGTCGGCTGCGACTGCTGGCCCGCCGCGATCAAATGCGAATGACGTTCCCCGATCGCCGCGCCGATCTGTTGCACCCGCCGACCGCACTGAAGTATTGGCCAGGAGCGGGTTCCTACACGGTGAATAAGATTCGACCGCCGGCCGCCTGGTCGCGGATGCGCACCAAGCTCGGACTCGCTCGTCCCCCGGCGCTGCCTGGCGTCGCGCTCGAGATCGGTCAGGGAGCAACGTTGAAGGGTGGCGCGTTTGAGGAATGGGGTCGACGGATCTACACCGACCCGACCAGTCATGTTGCGCCGGATCCCACACCACCGGGCAACCCGGTCGAACTGCCATCGGGTACTTCGGCGACGGCGTTACGGGAACTATGGACGCTGGAGCATGAGTCGGCCGAGTGCCTGTACCTGATTCTGTCGGTCACCGAATTCAACGGCACACCGGCACTCGATCTGTTGGGCAAGTCGTTCATCGCCAACACCGACGGCGACATGGTGCCGGAGATCGTGGATGCCTGGGGACAACCGCTCGGTTTCATTCGCTGGCCGATCGGGGCACCCTTTCAAGACATTCAAAACGCGGGACCCGATGCGTTCGATTACTTGCGCAGTGATCATCGTTTCAACGAGACCACGCTGAACACAGCGAATGATCCGATCAACTTGACACCGATGATTGTCAGCGGCGGTGCCGATCGGCGTTTGGGCGTCCGGATGACCTCCAATGCGAACGAATCAATCTCGCGGCTGTTTTCCTTTGCCACGACGTTCTACAGCGGCAGCACAGTGCTGGGGACGACGCCCGCGAATTACTTTTATCCCGACCCCTATTACAACGTGGTTGACCTTAACAACGACATCGTCGCGGCCCGGTCCGGGAAAGGCTTGGGGGCCACCTTGGTGCCCGAAGATGCCGCCGACAATATCACAAACTTCGGCAGTTAATGATGAGCGAGTTCACTCCAAACGATCGACGACCGAGCGCATTCACGCTGGTGGAGCTATTGGTGGCGATCACGATCGCTTCGGTCGTGACGTTGATCGCGCTGCCGGCGATTCGCAATGCACTGAAGCAGAACACGGCGTCCCGCAGCGCCGAAGTCATTCGCCAGGTCTTTGTCAACGCCCGCGCCCAAGCGATCAAATCGAACCGGCCATTCGGCGTTGCCCTGCGGCGCAGCGCCAATACCGGCGTCAACGCCGACTATTGCAAGTCGCTCAGCTTCATGGCCGCGCCGCCGACCTATCAAGGTGATGTTTCCACGGCAACGGCAGTCAAACTGGCCGCCGTCGGCGCGCCGACACCCGATCCCCCCAACATCCTGAGATTCGGATTCAGCCGGATCCAATGTCCCCGCTTGTACTTCGAGGTGGAGACCTACCAGAACAGTGGGCAAATGCAAGCGATCCGCGATGTGACGTTGCGCCCCGGTGCGGTGATCTACCTCAGCGACTCGCTCGGTCCCTTCCGGGTCACCGGGGCGAACCTCAAAAACATCACCCACACGGGCGTGACTGCGATGGGTGTCGAATTGATCTTACAAACGTTGTGGCCCAATGTGCCCAGTGCACAGCTGCCGTTCGTCGATGGTTCGTACTATCCCTTTGAAGTCCATGGGATGCCGATGGAGTCGTTTCTTCCCGGCGTGGAATTGCCTCGTGATAGTGCGATCGATTTGTCGGTCTCGGGAATCGGGCTCGCTGGCGTTCAATTCAACAGCCAAAATATTCGCTGCACGACGTCGACTGACGCCGACGTGGCGTTGGGAAGTGATGCCGGATTCGACAAAGTCGTGGTGATGTTTGGTCCGACCGGTGATGTTCAACAGGTTTACACGGACACCTGGAACGCGACGACGAATGCCTATGACGTGCAAACGCAGCTCGTCACCGGCACGATCTATCTTTCGATTGGTCGCAGCGATGGGATTCTGGCCCCGGAGACGGCGGTGGGATTCGATACGATCGACGCCTGGCGCGGGACGCTGCCCAACTTTGCCAGCACCGAAACGGTTTGGTTGTCCCTGCGCACCAGCAGTGGGGCGATCACGCTCAGCCCCCAGGTCGCGCCGCTGGAACCTGCCGCGGCGTTTTACACCGCCAACGCGATCACGGCTCCGCCGGTCGGCACCACCTGTGCCAATCGGATCGAACAAATCAATGTGCTTAGCCTACGTGTGATCAATGGTCGTCGATTGGCCAAGCAAGGAGCTCAATTGCAATGAATAACTGTCGATTCCATCGCTTTGAATCTGAATCCGCGAAACGCTTGAATCGCCGTTGGCGATACGGCATTTCGCTGATGGAGGTGATCTTTGCGATCGGCGTGTTGTTGATTGGCATCGTCGGACTGGCGCACGTGTTACCGGTGGGCATGCATCAATCGGCGGATGCGGTCAGCGCCGACAAGTCGCTGATTGCGATGGAAAACCTGGTCAGCCGCACGATGGTCCAGGCAGAGACGGCAACGCGAGAAGGATTCGTGATCGCCGATCGCTGGAATCCGACAACCGTCTCCAGCCCCGAGAACTACCTGTCGTATCAGCCTTCGCCAGCCGATTATCGCTATGGCATCTGCGTCGATCCGTGGTTCTTGTCTTCGGCATACAACAAGCGAAACACGACGAACCAGAATATCTTTTCGGCAACCTACGACCACAGCACGCTGAACGGTTATGACCGATCCCTGTTTCCCTGTTATGACCGTTGCTACAACCCGTTGGCGAGCCCTTCGGAATCGCTGTACACCATGCCGGGCGCGGCAACCACGGCCTGGGGAAACTTTACCGAGTCTTTGTGGAACGCGCCCTACATCAATGTCGCTGCCGGCGTCCGTCCGCGAGAGCCCCGTTTTCTGCGAGTGGCTCCGGCGTCATTGCCTTCGCCGATGTTGACCGGTGTTGCCCCGCGTTATGCGGCCGAACAGATCTTTGCCGCACAGAGTGCCGAACCGGCCATGATCATGCCGGACAAGGACAAGACGCTGCCGGCCGGAAGACGTTTCATCGTCGGTGCCGTTCCGTTGACCGTTCCGGTGCGCGGCAGTGCGGCGGGACGGTATTCGGCGATGTCGTTCATCGTCTCTCACCAGAATGATCCGAACACATTGAGGGTTTCCACGGCGGTCACGAAGAACCGCATTCCGATGATCGATCCCGGAGCGACAGGTGCGGCACGATTCAATCTGGCAACTTATACCTACGATCCGAAAACCGCGCCTTACTACGAGGGCGAGCAATTGGCGTTCGTCCACCCCGATCTGGCGAACCCGCTTTCCCCGTCCACGATGGGCAGTTTTGCCAGTGGACTTGGTGGGCAGGTGGAAATCGCGATGCATCGCGCCGCCGGTCAGCCGGCGCCCGGTTCCGCAGCGGTCAATATGTGATGTTCATGCGGCATGTCTATCCGATCCGAACGGTGGTCAACAATGGATTTGCTTCGGCTGCGTTTTTTGGCCCCACACGAATTGAATTTGATTGGTTCAAGATTGCCGCTGTGATCGGTGATCCGGCGACCGGTTTGGATGGGGAAGCGGCCCCGGTGACGATTGCCGATCCCGGTTTCCAGCCCGCCGCCGTACCCCGTGACGTTTGGCGAATCACCTTGGATCTTCGCGGTCCGGCATGGCTATTCGACGACGAGTCTCGCATCAACTCGGGGACTTACCAATATCAAACCAATAATACGATGCCGACCTATCAACACGCGACCTTTGTGGTTTGGATGCCCGATGTGGTCGGCGTCCATGAACGCACCCTCTCTCTGCAAGGCCTGTAACGATGGCCCAACCGAGCCGAACAACAGCACACCCTTCTCTTCTCCATGCTCGCAGACTCTTTCGCGGGGACCCGAAAATGAACCAATTCACACGCCTGAAACCACAGTTTGTCGGACATCGATCGCGGCAGCGAGAGGGTGTTGTGTTGCTGATCGCCCTGGGGATGTTGGGACTGTTCAGTATTTTGACGGTGACCTACGTCGTATTTTCGAGTCAGGCGCGGAACGCATCGACCTCTTTCGTCACCCGGATCAATGACGGCGAGCGTCCCAAGGACCTCTTTCCGCAAGTGATGCAGCAGATCATCGTCGGCAGCAACAATCCACGATCGGCTGCCAATGGCCAGGGCTTGCTGGAAGACCTTTACGGTTATGATTCGGTACGACTGCGGGTGGCACACTACCGCACCGATCGGGCCAACGCGACACCGGTGCCCCCGCCGGCTCCGCCCATCGAAGCGTTTGGAGAATTGTTTGGGACGTTACCGGGAACGTACCAACCGGGTGACGCGCCGCGATCGACGTTGTTTCGGTTTCCGCTTCGCTTTGCTCGCTGGAACTTTGATGGCAGCACCGCTGCGGGCAGCTCGACCGCGTTGCAAGTGCCCGAGTTGTCACAATCGTACCAGGGAATACCGCTTGCCGGCGACAATCCAGTCACCGCGGCGGTCGAGCCCAACGACCTGAATACGCGAGAACAATTCGATGACGCCTACACCGGGCGAATCGTGACGTTCCTGGAAGGTCCGCTGGGCGGGCATTCGTTCCACGTCGTTCGCTCCTTCGGTCAAGATACGAACGCGACCTACCAAAACGGCACTCCCGAATCGGTATTGTCACACAATCTGGTCATTGACCTTTCGGAATTTCCCTCGCAGACGATCGAGGTTGGCGGGGTGGCGTTTGATCGTTGGATCATTGCCGATAGCTCGCCCACGGCGCTGCTCTACGGGGCGGGTCCCGACGGTCGCCCGGGCATTGCCAATGTCGATGACAACGGCGCGGGTGGAGTGGACGATCTGTCGGAGTACGGCACGGCCAATTCGGATGACATGGGTTATCGCTTGGTGATCAATGGGCAAGTTTTCAACGGTGCCGGTGCCGATGCCGCGTTTGCGGCCGGCACATCGACCGCGGTTCGCCCGGGGTGGAACGCGTATGCCGGAGCGGGGCAACCGCCCGGATGGTCCGACCCCGGGATGACCTCTCTGTTGCAGCCGAACAATCGCTACTTGGGAGCGACCGTGGGTGCGCAGCCCGATGAAGCATTCGACGCTCCCGACCTGGAGAATATGTTTTTGGCCTGGCAGCCGTCGGTGCGAAGTGCCGGTATCTCGATTCATGGTGCCGCCCAAGCCGACCTGTTGATCAATCAAGCGATCATCCCGTCCTTTCACCGGCCGGCGCTGTTCAATTACTTGATGAATCAGCCACTCGATTTTGCCGGCAGCACAACGCCGGCGAGAACGTTCGCACAGCTGAACATGACCAATGGCGAGGATGTGATCAGGGCGAAAATCCTTGTTCGCCGCTTGCGTCGCGCCTGCCTGCGACCGCTGCCGTTTGTGGGTGATAGCGAAGACTTGGACGGTGACGGCGAATTCATTGATGGCAGTCCCGGATTTACCGGCAGCAATCCGACACCGATCCTGCGAGTGCAGCTAAATCCACAACCCGCGACGGCGGTCGACCTGGTGCAGATCAGGCTGCTTGCGCGATGGTTGGTCAATGGACCGTGGGACGTTGACAATGATCATGATGGCATTCCCGAAAGCATTTGGACGGACTTTGAATTGCCGTCATTCACGGCACCCGATGGAACGATCTTGCGTCCTTTGGTTGCGGCGTTGATCGAAGACTTGGATGGCAAAGTCAACATCAATACCGCAGGCAACCACGCTCAGATGGCGACCAACTTTTTCGGTCTCGATTTCTCGAGCGCACCGGCGACCACGACTCCCACGACGTTTCGCTTGACGGCCAGGGGTTTCGGTGTGGGGCCGTCAGAAGTGTTCCCCGGTTTTCTGTTCGGTCGCCGTGTGAATACGCCGACGACAGCGGTGCCTGCGGCGTTGACGACCCTGTTCGGCCGTGTCCTCCAATCACGCTACGGTGGCCGACAGCTGCAGTTGGGCGCTCCCGGGTATGACGATGGGGCTTGGGCCGATGACCTGGTCAGCCAGATGATTCACCCGGCACGCCGTGATGTGCACGCCGCCAATGCCCCGATGGGCATGCCAATGGATGCGTTTGGTCGGGGCGCCGTCGATCTGGACGAACAGGGCAACGTCGTGGTTCAGAACCTGACCACCCCCGTTGCGGCCGCTCCCCTTCGCACCGAAAGAACGAACGATCCGTATGAGATGGCCACCGAAGGGCCGCCGCTGGGGAACGACCAACCGTTCACGACCGAAGAGTTTTTGGCGGTGATCGATCGCAACAATCCGAACCGAACGGCTTTTCAATCCCGCTTGTTGGAACTTCTCGATCAAAGCCTGCAGGCCAACCCGGAACTGAGCCGATTGATCACGACCGAGAGTCGCGGTCAGCGGATTCCTGAAATGTCCGGTTATGGTGGCACGACCGGTGGCACGTTGTCGGCGCTCGGCAGCATGATGGATCTGTACGTTGCTCACCTCGAGAATTTCATGGGCCCCAGCAACAATGCGGTCAACATCAACAACATCGAGCGTAGTTTGACCAAGATGCTCGCGGTCGAGTTTCGCAAAGGCTCGAAACTAAATCTGAATCGTCCGATCGGAAACGGGATCGACGACAGTGCGCCGGCCAATGGCGTCGTGGACGACACCGCCGAGACGGTCGCGGAAGCGGCCTATCCTCAACTGCCCATGCCCGACGGCAGCACATTCGCTCGATACGTACCCTACGACCCCGTGCCGATCAGCGATTTCACCGACCTCAGCGGGCAAGAACTGTTGGCGCGAAATTTGTATGTGCTGATGTTCATGTTGGTCCGTGATCCCAAGGCGGATGCCACCGCACCGGCCGAAATCGTTCCGAATTTCCCGTATCCGCAGTACCGGCTGGCCAATGGAACTCTGACGCCATTCGTTGCCGACATCAACGTTCGCAACCGTTACGTCGCGCGACGGTTGGCGCAGTGGGCCGTCAACGCGGTCGATTTCCGCGACACCAACTGTGCGATGACACGGTTCCGCTTTGACGAAGATCCCTTTGACGCCAATGGTTGGGACACATCCGGCGGATTCGAGACCGTGTGGGGTGCCGAACCGAGTGATCTGATTCTCACCGAGGCGAGTGCGATGCACGATCGCGGCACTCGTGATACGAGCCTCGATCTTGGTGAATTCGATGTGCCGATGCCCACGGCCGAGGACACTTCGCGGACCGTGAACAATCCCGGCGATACGCCGGATGCGGACATGGACCAACTGCGAATTCCGACTGCCAGCGCGTTCATCGAGGTCATGAATACGCGTCCGATCAGCACCGGTGGCGCCTACCTGCACTACCCACCCGAACTGTACGATTTTTCGACCGCACCGCCGCGGTTGGATCTGGCACGCGTCGTTGGTGTCGGTGGCAATCGGTCGCCCGTTTGGCGGGTCGCCGTTGGCCAGGGGGTTTCTCCGGGAGACGCCGATCGCACGCTGAAGAGTCCACGCTGGCTCGCCGATGGCGAACGGCTTTCCAACAATGCCAGCGATCCATTCATGGGCGTTCCGTTCAATCGATTCGCCGAGGAGCATGTGCACCTGGCGACATTCGAGAGTGGTGGCAGCGGGCTGTTAGCCTTTGGGCCGGATCAACGCCAGATCGCGATCGATCGGGTCGTCTGGTTTACCGATCTGGATCCGACCGCGGTCGTGCTTCCCACCGACGCGCCGAATCCGCAGCAAGTCTTTCGAAATGTGTTTGCCTCTTCACCGACATCACCGCCGCGGATTGCACCGGGCCAGTACGCCCTGATCGCGCCGCGATTGTTGACGGAGTTTGGACAAAAGAATACTTGCGTCGAAGGGAACTTGTTTGAGTACGATCCCAGCGAACAAAAGATCCAGTTGGTGCTCGATGGCGGCACCAACCAGTGGGAGGCTCATTACGTTGACCTTGGTGGTGCCGACCTGACACCTCCCTATCAGTCGGACAACGCCAACTATCGGCTACGCGAGATCATCCCGATCATCGCCCAAGCGATACCGCCTCACATCATTCAACCTGGGCCGTTGACCGCAGGCTGGAACAACTACTTCACCAACGTGGCTCCCAATTCGGCCGAGCGGGTCGATTTCGGTTTCAATATTTCCGCGCCACTGACGGACGCGAATTACTACCCGGCGCCCGGATACAAGTTGAATTCCACCGCCGGGACCGATTTCCCGCATTTCGATTCGTACTACGATGCGGTCACGCCGGCTGGTGCGCCACGTGACCAGCCCGTCGACGAGATCGCCGCATCGGGCAAGCCGCTGCAGCAGAACGGTTGGCTTGCCGGTGGTACCTACCAGGACGCCTCGACCGCCTTCTTGCAACGGCTCGCCGATCCGTCGCAACCCTACAACGCAGCGACGAATCCTTACATCACGGTCGACTGGATGACTCTTGATCTGACGGTCTTCAGCGGCCAGCAAGACTTGGACGACACCGTCGATTCCAACGGCGACGGGATGTTCAACGAATCGGTCGACCAGAATGCGATGCCTGGTGATTACGTCGCCAAGATGCAGTTCGACACTCGCCGCAAGATACCCGACACCCGTCGCGATCGTGCCGGCACGATCAACGGAACGAAATACGTGCATCGTTCGATGTACATGAATCGTTTGAACATCTTGAATGGCCAACCGGCCGCCGGAGCGAATACGTTTTTCGATTTCGACCTCCGCAACAATCCCGTTCTGCCTCCTGCGGCCACGCTGAACACGGGGATTGGCGACAATCCGGATGTGCAGCTCTTCCCGGCCACCCTCGGCTTCGTCAGCCGCGAGTATGGTCCGCCGCGACTCGTCGGTACGCCGAACTACGTCGGCATGCCCGAGAAAACCTACATGGCCGCGCTGCCCTGGTACGATCGCGACTACGCATCAGCTTATGAAATCACGATGGTACCAGCCTGTTCCAGCGCGGGCTGGGTGTTGAATTTGATTTGGGGACCCAAGTCGACTTCACCACGCTCAATCCGTTCGAAGACGAAGTGGTGGCCCCATTCCGACATCTGCTCGGGTTCGATATCGGATACGACTCGCCAGCCAATCCGACGAATGTGCTGGGAACCGGTCCCGGGTTCGAACAGATCTTTGACTTCATCGATACCGGACCGATCTACGCCGATGACGAACGCTGGCTCAGCCCAGTGCAGACGCAGGCCACCGGGAACGCGGTCTTCAACCGCGTCACCGAGACCTTGCGGCCTCCGTTCAATCACATCACGATGCATCGGGTGCCCGGTCGCGTGAATCTGAACACGACTCCCGACTTCGTGCAGCTCAATGATCCGAATGATTTCACCAACTTCGATCGTGGTGAGAATCCGATCACGCCCGAGGTGTACAACGGGACGACCAACGTGATCCGATACTCGGCCACCCCAGCGTTCGGGACGTTCACGGGAAATGGTGCCGTTTATCAGTCGCTCGCCTGGGGTTATTCGACCGCCTTCGAATTGGATCGCGGTGAGTTCGGTCTGGCCGGGGGAACCACGATCCCGTCGATCTCTGGTCCGGGCACGGCCTATGCGTCGACCCAAGACACTCCGTTCGGTTACAACTTCAAAGGTTTCATCGAATCGAGAACCGGGTACTCGCAAAACGCACCCACGAATCCAGGTTTCCCCGCGACTCCTGCTTACCTGGCACCATTCGAGGACTTGCGAAACCGCTTTGTGTTCCACAACTATCCGTCGCGGTTTGCCGGACTGTTTGGACCATCGTCGGCGGCAAGGTTGCCCATCCAGAAGTACTTGCCGCTGGATGTTGGTGGTGGTCCGGCCGCCGTGCGGCGGACCTACGACGTGACGTTGATGCGTCCCCATCCCGACTTGGAGCGTCGTCAATTTGCCACGCAACCGGCGATCGACGAATACGACATCAACACGGACCTCGTCGGTGCCGGATCGGTCCTGCGATCCCAAATTCTCAGCACGCCGCTGTTCGAGCGATCGCAGGCCGAATTGCATCGTGACTTGCGGCTGCAGGACCGCAACCCCATGTTCCGCATGAGGAACACGGCCAAGCTGGCCAATATGACCACCCATCACTCGAACGTGTTCCTGGTTCGTTTGACGATCGGCTATTTCCAAGTCGATCCGCAATCGGGTGAAGTTGGTGCCGAGTACGGCATTGACACCAATAACAATGAACGGCAACACGGCATGTTCATTGTCGACCGGACCATTCCGGTCGCGTTTGAACGAGGCCAGGCTCACAACGCGCTGAACTCCGTCTTGTTGCAGAGTCTTGATCAATGACCCGAAGAAGAATACGGATACGTGATCGGATGAGTAAGGTAACCATGTCTATCCACTGTCGTGGTGCGGCCAGTACAGGGGGGATCCGCTGCCGCGCCGGATTCACGATTCTGGAATTGCTGATCGCGACCGCCGCAACGCTGGTCATCATGGGCGCCCTGACTCGCGCCTTCGGGTTGGTCGGCAACAGCATTCGCGATAGCCGCGCCGAAGTCCAATTGAGCGCTCAGAGCCGCGACCTGATGTTCACTTTGCGGAGCGAACTGGGACAGTTGACCGCCTCGATGGATCCCTCCGATCCCGAGTCGGGCAGCGGGTACTTCGTTTACTACGAAGGTCCGACGACCGATTCGACGACCACCACGTTCTATGGATCGGGGCCGACGTTCGTTCAAGCCGGCTACTTTCCGCTCAGCCGCTGGGGTGATACCGACGATCTGCTGGCGTTCACCGTCAAAGCGCCCCAGGAATCGCCTTTCACCGGCACCGTTCCCTGGGGTGTTCTGGAAGCTGCCCGCGCAAGCTCTCGGCGGCGCCTACGCGTTTCCAACGGCCTACAACCCCAACACGCCGCAAATCATTCAAAGCCAGTACGCCGAGGTCGTCTATTGGATGGGCCCGCGAATGGCCCGCACACCCGTAGGTGGCTTGGTCTACGAAGTCGATGACGGCGATACCACCGACGGCATGCTGGAACTGGGAATGCCGCAGTATGTCGATGCTGACGGCGACGACTTCCCGGACGAATTTGTACTCTACCGTCGCGTGTTGTTGGTGCGTCCCGATTTGAATGTCACCGCCGCCGCATTGACGAACGCGGGAATTGGTCAGGTCGGATTTGGTTCGGTGCTCAGTGACCAGCCCGTGGTGGGCTACATGCGCAGCGACGGCAGCGTCGAACCGTGCGGAAGCTCCGTCACGGCTCTCAATCCGGGCGTTTGGGATCCAGGCGGGGCCGGCGTTCTGGGCAACGCGCCCAATTGGCTTATCGGGATGGCCTTGGTCCAGCAGTCGATGGATTTGTCGGTGGCCAGAGAGTTCATTCGTGACGTCAATACGCTCTCGACCGGACGCCCGTCGAGCGTCTATTCGGCCAATAACATGGAATTGCTCCGCGACCCCCATCGCCGATTCGCACATGTGATGGCTCCATCGGCGGTCACGTTTGCTTCGCAGCTGACACCGCTGGGGGCCGAGGGTTGCTCGATGCCGCTGCTGGCCCTATCACCCCCGACAAAGTTCCTGGCCAAGGGGCCGACGCTGCCGGTGACAACACCCACGCTGTTTCTGACCCAATCGGCCGCTTCGACGGACTGCGATCATTTCACGATGATCGGTCACCTCCGCCCCGAATTTGCCTTGGGCGGGATCCGAGAGGGGGATGACATTGTCTCGACGAACGCACTCGCCTTTGACCTGCAAGTGTTTGATCCCGGTGCGCCGGTCTTTATCACGCTCGGTGGCGACTCGCAACCGGGAGTCGCTGGCTATGACGATAACGGCAATTCCTACACGGACGTATTGCCCGCTGCGCTGGGCGGCGGAAAGGATTGGTCCGAGCTCGGCGCGATGCAATCCGATGACCAGGTTGTCGTGCCGGGCGATCCGTTCTTTTATGTCGTGACCCGCGACCTGACGACCGCGCGACCCGTGTCTCGCGGCACGTTCGTCGACCTCGGCTATGCCCAACAGCCAGGTGGTAACTTGCGGTTCGGGATCGATGACCCGATCCTTTCACCGAATGGGAAGGTCAACGAGAATTATTTTTCGCTCCTCTCGTCGCCGCTGAGTGGTGTGACGATCACCGGAGTCACCGCGACGCCGAACTCGGTTCTCTCCCCCAGTCTCGCTCACAGTGGCAAGTTTGTCATTCGCTCGGGCGGGTCGGGATTCCTTCAGCATACCTTTGACAGCTGGACAACCAGCTACGAACACGACGGGTTGAACCAGGTGATGACAACCTTTCCCGCCGACAACAACTTTTTCAACGGCACCGATGTGCAGGCAACTTTCTGGGTGTTCAACGGATTTCAGGGACCGCCGACGACGCCACCGTCCAATCCGGCGCAAGGTTTCGGCAGCGACGTACCGGACCCACTGAATACGAACATGTTGTTCAATGGTGCGGTGCAAACGGACGCCTCGCCGCCGGTCAACGTGCCATTGCGATCGCTGAAAATATCGTTCCGAAACTACGATGGCGGCACACGTCAGGTTGATGAGCTGGACGTGGTCAAAGATTTCCAGTAGCGGCGCGACTGCGAATTTGCGCTGGTGCAAGCACGAAGTGTCGTCGTCGCACGGTGTGACAGCAAGGCGGGGACTCACTCGCTTGCGCTTTTTGCTGTTGCGCTATTGAGTGCCGGAGGCACGGTAGGTGATAGCCTGGGGTGCAAACCCTTGTCATTACCCACAAGTCTAGCTTCATTCGTGAAACGGGATCAGCTAGACAGGCGTGAATTGGGCACCATCACGGATCGGGAAACTCAACCGCATTTGCTTGTCGTGACCAAATTGTAAACCTTCTGATCCGGCCAGGATGGTTCGCCGGGTCCGTTGCCTTGTTGGGACAAGAAGTGTCTTCCGCAAGCGACTAGTTTTTCTGGGGTTTATTGATGATCGTTCTCGATAATGCACAGTGGGTCGAAAATCAATTCGCTGATTGCGATTTGCAAGACAAACGACGGACCTTCCGCCTCCAGGTCATCGCCAAAAACATGCTTGCCCAGCCTGACGGATCTCTCCCACAACAAAACACCGATTGGGCGGATCTCAAGGCTGCTTACCGGCTTTTCGATCGACCCGAAGTCACATTCGAGGCCATCACGACGCCGCACTGGGAACAGACCCGACAAACCAAACCCGGCCGCTACCTGCTGATCAGTGACACCACCGACATCGACCTCTATACCCATCAAGCCACTACCGACTTGGGAATGCTGGGCGACGGGAAAGGTCGAGGCATTCAGCTACACAACTGCCTGCTGTTTGATTGCGATCGCCAGCAGATCGTCGGACAAGCCGGAGCCATCCCCTACTACCGTCAGCACAAACCGAAAAACGAAAAGCGAATGCAGCGTTTGAACCGCCGACGCGAAAGCAGTCTATGGGGCGAGTTGGTCGATCAAGTCGGACCGGCACCCCAGCAGTCGCAGTGGATTCACGTCTTTGATCGCGGTGGCGACAACTTCGAGGCGATGTGCCACATCAAGCAAAGTGGTTGTGACTGGGTGATCCGAGCAAGCAAGCTCAGTCGCACAGTGTTCGATCAGCAGGGCACTGCAACGACGCTCAAGAAGGCCGCCGAGTGCGCCCAGCAGGTTGGTTCGTATGAACTCCAACTTCGTAGTCGTCCCGGCGTGGCCGCTCGAACTGCCAAGCTCACCGTTTCGGTGGCCACGGTGACATTCCCTCGACCGTCGCAATACAGCAAGTGGGTCGGCAAGTGTGGTATCGAACAACTGACAATGAACGTGGTGGTCGTCCAAGAGGAGAAAGCCCCCAAAGGCGTCGCGCCGATTCGCTGGGTGTTGCTGACGAGCCTGCCAGTGGAAACATTCGATGACGCTTGGCAGGTAATTGAAGATTACGAGAACCGCTGGCTAGTAGAGGAATATCACAAGGTGATCAAAACCGGGTGCAGTATCGAAAAGCATTCGCTGCGTACGGCCGATCGGACCGAACCTTTAATCGGACTGATCGGGATCTTGGGGATCCGACTGTTTCAGTTGAAGTTGGTTGGTCGTAATCAGCCGGAGGCGAAAGCCAAGACGCACGTTCCGGCGCACTGGCTGAAGTGCATGAAGGCCGCGCTCCAAAGATGAAGCTAACGAACCTAACGGTGTATGCTTTCTTTCGCGAACTTGCGAAGATGGGTGGCTTTCTAGGTCGCACTGGTGACGGCGAACCGGGCTGGCAAACAATCTGGCGCGGCTACCAAAAGCTGCACATGCTCCTTGACGGCATGCGCCTAGCCGGGCAAACCTGAGTGTCTAAAATGTGGGTAATGACAAGGGTTTGCACCCCAGGCTATCGCCTGTCATCGCTCCGCGATTACGAAAACGCGCAACTTCAAAACTTGCGATTCGTGCTAGTAAAAACGGAGATTCACTCGCTTGCGCTTTGTGTTAGTAAACACGATTGGCGGGTTCGATCTCTCAATCAACATTGTAAATACGGGTACAATTCAGTCGTATCGACGCAACCCTTTCATGGAACTCCTCACGTGTCGCACACCTACCGTTGTTGCTGCACTTCGATTTGTGCTGGCCTGACGCTGGTCATCCTGTCCACCGGCCGCCGTCGCCGCCGCCCCGTCGGACCCGCAAACACCGCCGGTCCTGTTGCAGATGATTCGTGATGACGCCGTGCACGATGAGTTGCAACTGACGGACCAGCAGCGCGATGAAATCATCGATGCGTTAGCCGACGTCGATGGACGCTGGTTCCGATCACGCAACTTGCCGGCCGAGAAGCAGGCTCCGGAACTCGAAACGCTCTCGACGCAACTGAGCCAGACGCTTGCCGGGATTCTTGACCAACGGCAAATGACACGATTGCATGAATTGCAGCGGCAGGCGCTGGGGACTCGGATGGTCCTGCTGGATGACGTTGCCCAAGCTTTGAACGTGACCAAGGACCAGAATCAATCGTTCCTCGACGCCTTTGCCGAAACCGACACCCAATCCAAGAAGATTCAGCTGCAGTTGCAAAAAGGGGATAAACAGGCCTCCGAAGCGAACAAAGAAATCGAACAACTGAAGAACGAAGAACGCCGGCATCTGATCGGCCAGCTGACCGCCGACCAACGTACGAAACTCGGTTCGTTGACCGGCCGCCGGTTCGATTTCGGACGGGTCAAACGGACCTATCCGCTGGCGCCCGAATTGACTAGCGAAGGAGCGACCTGGATTCAAGGCGGACCACTGACGCTGAAAGAGTTACGGGGTAAAGTCGTCGCCGTTCACTTCTATGCCTTCCAGTGCATCAATTGCAAACGCAACTTACCGCACTACACCGCTTGGCATGCCGACTATGCCGACAAAGATCTGGTCGTCATTGGTATCCAGACACCGGAAACGCCCAGCGAACAGAAACTCGATCGCGTTGCCGAGGCAGCCAACCGTGATGGCATCCGATACCCATTGATGATGGACGCCCAATCATCGAACTGGAGGGCGTGGAATAACACGATGTGGCCGACCGTTTACCTGATCGACAAGCGGGGTTTCATTCGCCGCTGGTGGCAGGGCGAAATGAACTGGAACGGCACACCCGGCGAGCAACAGATGCGAGATACCATCGAGCAGCTGCTTGCCGAAGAATCATGAGCCAAGCGATGTCCAGCTAAGGAAAGAGAATGCTCTTGCTGGACAGCGCCACTTTGTGGCGAATTGCCAGGTTTTACATAACCCGAAGCGTGAGTTTTGAAGTGGCGCCATGGAGTGCCGGAGGCACGGTAGGCTATCGCCTGTCATCGCTCCGCGATTACGAAAACGCGACACTTCAACAAGCGTCAGCGAGGGACGCGCACCTCAACCCGTCCCTCGCTCACGCTTCGGGTTAGGAAAGCAACCGAAAGTGGCGCTGTCCAGCACTAGCCGCGATCGGCGCCGAGGTGGGGATAATCCCTTGCGATCAGATTCTGCTCGCGGAGCGTGATCCAGATTTCCGATGGCAGCTCGGCGGTCGCGGCGTGCACCATCGATTCGACACGTGTGGGTGAGCTGGTACTCAGGGCAATCGAAGTGATCCCCGGATGCGATCGACCAAAGGCGACCGCCACTTGATAGGCAGTTTGCTCGTATTGCTGACAAACTCGGGCGAACCGCTGCCGCCAATCGATCCGCCTGGCGTCATCGGGATCGCTGGGATCGATCGGGCGGTAGTCGAAAAACGAACCGCCGACCAGGAATCCGCCGTGCGTCAACGCGGAATTGATCACCGCAATGTTGCGTGCTGCAAGTGAATCGATGAACTCGATCAACTCCGGGGGATGATTCATGATCGTGAAACTGTTGGCCAGCATCACCCAGTCAAAGTCGCAGTGCCGATCCAACTCTCGCACGATGCGCCAGTCCTTCGCACCCACGCCAACACCGGCGACCTGTCCGTCATCGCGAAGCTCGGCAAGCGCACGGTGTGCGCCGCAGATGTCGTCGAGCCGCCGTTGCCGATCATCGCGATCGCTGGCCGCGGCCAGGTATTCGTCTGGATCGTGCACCGATACCAGTTGCGGCCGATAATCACCCAGCATCGCACAACCGTCATCGTAACAGCGAAGGATGCCGTCATAGCTGATGTCTTGTACGGCGTCGTGCTTCAGACCGATCCAAACGCCCGGTTCAAATGTCGGCTCAGGAGTTGTCAGAGGTACGCGTCGCCAGGCCAGTTTGTTACTGATCACAACGTCTGCCGGGTCGACCGCCAGCGCGGCCAGTTCGCGACCGATCACTTCCAACGAGAGACCGGCACCATACTTACCGGCACTGTCAATGGCGACCGGTTTGGGCATCTGAGAGAACCATTGACGTATCAATTCGCGTTTGTCCGAATCGCTCATCGCGACAAACAGATTCCCCAGGCAGGTCGCGCCAAAAACAACGCCGGGAATTTCAAGGCCGGTGTTGCCCAACGGTCGGTGCGTGATCGAGGAAGTCATGATGGTTACATTCCGCTGCGCCGGTTACATTCCGCCGCGCAGGGCGTCGAGGTGTCGGCCAAAGTGATCGTCGAGGACTTCGATATAGGTATCGGGATGTGCTTTCAAACAATCGTGAACGATCTTACCGAGTTTGTCGTCGGTCAGTACCGATCCGAACGTGCAGTGCAGGATCTGACGTCCCGGCTTGGTGAATCCCTTTCCGACTTCGACGTCGCTCCAGATCTCCAGATACTCTCGTTGCAACGTCACATCGTCGGCTTCGCTGGTCAGCGGCGCATCGGCGAGCGTTGCCGATACATGGTAGGTCGCCTTGTCGGTTTCGTAGCGTCCACGCGAAAAATCGATGATCTCGCGGAAGGCGGTGGGATCGTGTCGGGCGACCACGCGGAGGCTTCCAGGTAACTGGTGCCAGCGGTTTTGACATGAAAGCGGCCGCTGGTTGCGCGGGCCAGCGAACCGTACATCGAAACCTTGTCGCTGCCCGAATGGAGACTCAGCTTGTAAGGCCCCAATGCTTCGGCGATCGCGGCGTGATCCGCCAATGACGTCTCCAACGCGTCCAGGTCGCCGATGAAGTCGATCCCTTTTTCAAAGTCACCGATGAACCGAGGCGCTAAACTGACCAACTTCATCCCGCCTCGCAGGCATTGGTCGGCGATGATGTAGTGTTCGGCGAGCGTGGTGGGTTGGTCCGTTTCGTCGACCGACAGCTCGATCTCGTAATCATTCCCCGCTTTTTCGTTGACCTGTTTGATGTAATCGCCCAGTTTCAACGCCCGTGTGATCGCCTTGCCATATTTGACCGCTGCGCGCATGCAGGCCTGTTCGTTCAGATCGATGACCGTGCCGGTACCGAGCTTGACCGTTTTGCCGAGATAGTCGTCATACCAGCTCGCGTCATCTCGGCTGGCGGCGAATTTCTGCCGCAGAGTCGGTTCGTCGTAGTCGTCCGCCTTTTGATCGACATCATCCGAGGGGTCGATGGTGAAAAAGGTGAAGCCCACCGCCGCAGTCACATCGACATCCTCGGGTACCTTCAAATGGTCTGCGTCGGCGCCTACGTCGCCGGTCCAGTCGCAGGCCTCGGCTGCGTTCATGGCGTCGTCCATCACTTGTTGTGGCGTCCGCCGCGTTCGAGTCATCTCGCGAATCGACTGTTGCGGAAAGATCGCGGCGATTCCCTGGCCACATCGCTTCATCGCGGCCACATGACCGGGAGTCGCGAGTCCGGTACGGTCCCCAAATCCGAAGCTGGGAGCAAGACCGAGTGCGACGCATTTCTTCGACATGAAATCCTCTATCAGGTTTGGTAAACAAGGTCGGTAAGGAGTGACATTAGGTCACTTCGATGATCGCTTTGATCACGCCTGTCTCTGGCTTGGTGAACGAATCAAAGTCATCGAGCACCGTCTCGAATCCGGTTCGGTGCGTGATCCAGGGATCGGTGTGGATGGTGCCCTGTTCGATCAACCGAATGATCCGACGGAAGTCGGGGGGCAACGCGTTTCGCGACGCCAAAATCGATGCCTCGGGCTTGTGCAGGATCGGATGTTTGAATGTTAGTTCCTCGGTCGTGATCCCAACATAAACAAGGGATCCAGTGGGCGCGATGTATTGCAGCGCGCCGGACATGGAATGTTTGTTGCCGGTCGCGTCGGTGATCACCTGGTACAAATCACCGCCGGTCAATTCCTTCATCCGCTCTCGTTCACTGCCATCGCCCTTGAACAGAATCGTGTTTTCAATACCGTAATTCTCGCGGACGAAATCAAGTCGTGCGGGATTCATATCCATCACGCTAATCGTCGCCTCGGTCAGTCTGGCGAACTCGAGTGTTGCCAGTCCGATCGGCCCCATGCCGATGATCAAGGCGTGGTCGCCACCTCTCGGTGCCCCTCGGTCGTTCGCATGGCATCCGATCGCCAACGTTTCCACGAGCGCCAGTTGGTCGTAGCTGAGTTTCGCCGAGGGATGCAATTTTTCGGCGCGAACCAGGAATGAATCGCACAGCCCGCCATCACACATCACGCCGATCACTTGCAGGTTCTGGCAACAGTTGATCGCGCCGCGGCGACAGGCATAGCACTGGCCGCAATTCATGTAGGGTTCGATGCTGCAACGGTCACCCGCCGCGACGTTGGTGACACCGTCGCCCACGGCAACCACTTCGACCCCAAGTTCGTGTCCGGGAATGCGAGGAAAGTCAAAGAACGGAAATTTTCCCAGATAACAACTGATGTCCGTGCCACAGACGCCCATCCGATGGGTGCGCACGAGCGCTTGTCCCGGACCGGGTGCCGACGGTTCGTCGATTTCGATTCGTTTCAGCGTTTTCGCTTCACTGATTTGAATTGCACGCATGCGATTTTTTGCCTTCTCGCTTTGTCAGCGACGGGAAACTGGGATCGTAGCGAAAGTCTCGTGTCTTGTTCCAGCACGTCAATCGGGTGCAGCATAGCTGAGCCGATGGTGTCAGCCCAATGCCACCAACTTTGACCGTCGCGGTCAGAGCCGAGGGGGGGCGAGGGTCTGTCATTGGAACCGACGACGTTCGTCCCCGTTATTCGCGGCGTCTTCGATGCCAGTGCGCCGCACGACTCCGGGCTACGTTGTTGAACCGCTCCGCGGTGGGCGACCGGTGGCTAGCGGCTACGGCTCCGACGTTAGGTTGTACACACGGATCGCGTTGTCGGCGTAAAAATCGGACTGCTCTTGTGGTGAGAGTTGGCCGGCAAGCTGGCCGACCGTATCCAACCAGCGGTTGTGATCGCATCGCAGCAGACACACCGGCCAGTCACTGCCGAACATCAAACGTTTCGGTGTGAACGCTTCGAGCGCGACATCCCAGTAAGGGCGAATGGTTTCGATCGACCACTCCCGATCGCGCACTTCGGTAACGACACCCGAGAATTTGCAGGTTACATTTTTTCGGCGGGCAAGCTGGCGCAAATCACGTTCCCAATCGTGATCGAAATCGTCGCCGCGAATGGTTGGCTTGGCGATATGATCCAACACCATCGGTTGATCGGGATGTCGATCGACAAACTCGATCGATGCCGAAAGCTGGCGGGCAAAAACCAGGATGTCATAAACCAGCCCACGTTGTTTCAATGACCCGACGCCGCGGTTGAAATCGTCAGCGAGAATGAATCGGTCATCCGGTTCATCCTGGACCACATGGCGGACACCCTTCAGCAGCGGCTGATCGGCGAACTCGTCCAGCAGCGAGTCGAGATTCTGCTCGGCCAGCGGCAGCCAACCGACAACACCTCGGATCAATGGCTCGTCGGCGGCAAGATCTAGCAGCCATCTCGTCTCCTGGACCGTCTGCCGGGCCTGCACCGAAACGAAGCCATCGACACCACTTGCGGCGGCAATCTGGTTCAGTTGGGGAGTCAGGAAATCGTGCCGCAGGACCGCCATTTCATCGCTGATCCAGCCATATTGTTCGGCCGAGTAGTTCCACAAATGGTGATGGCTGTCGATCAACATGGCGAGCGAGGAATGCCGAGGGAAAGAATCGTCAAGGCGAGACAGACTACCGGCCAGATGGCCGACGGGCAATTCACGATGGCGTCATTGTGGCGCGTTTTTCAGCACCCGCACAATCGAACTCGCAGCGGTTCGGGTTGTAGCGAATCATCGGCGGGTGAGAGTTCTCCGTCGTGACTGCGGCCGCGATGAGCCGTTGATACCGCTGCCAGCTTGGTGATCGTTGCTCGCCAAAGAATCCGTATTGCCGGAAAACTCCCATTGTTTTGACGCACCGTGGAGCGATTCACGCGGGCCAACCGATGCAACAGTTGTTCACCCAATCCATCTCCCTGGCTTGGGATCGCATCCTTCCCGTCACAACTTTGCCAACGTCAGCCCCGCTCTGCCCGTGACATGTTCACCGGCAAGTGGAATGGCGGCAGAGTTCATCGGTAGCAAAGATCGACCCCCGGCACATTTGCGTGGCAATCCATTCATGTCGCAATCCAAATCCGCCGCTTCGAAATCCCGAAGTCGAACTGGCGCAGCCCAAGACGCCGTCCCGAGTGACGCGTGCAACCGCCGCTCAATCACCACTGGAAACTTATCTGCGTGAGATCAATGAGACGGCGTTGTTGTCGGCCGACGAGGAGCTTGAGCTTGCCGAGTTGATTGGCCAGGGCGACGTCTTGGCACGCGACCGGATGGTACGAGCCAACCTGCGTCTGGTCGTCAACATCGCCCGAGGTTACACCGGCAAGGGACTTGGGCTGCAAGACTTGATCGAGGAAGGAAACCTCGGTTTGTTGCGAGCGGTCGAAGGATTTGATCCGACCGTGGGCACTCGCTTTAGTACCTACGCGAGTTACTGGATCAAGCAATCGATCAAACGGGCGTTGATCAACAGTGCCAAGACGATTCGAATTCCTGCGTACATGGTCGAACTGCTTAGCAAGTGGCGTCGAGCGACGGCTCGGTTGAGTGAAGAACTCGGTCGCACGCCGACCAACGAAGAAGTGGCACGAGTACTCGGCTTGCCGAAAAAGAAGCTCCCGATTATCCGAAAAGCGATTCGGATCAGCAACAGCACCCCGCAAAGTGATCAAACCGAATCGGGATGGTCGTTGGGCGAAATGGTCCATGGACGAGCGGCTGAAGGCCCCTGACGAAGAGATGCTCGATCACGACATTCTACGTCATGCGATGGAATTGCTGGGCGACTTGGAAGACCGCGAGGCCACCGTGCTGAAACTGCGATTCGGACTTGGTGGTACCGAGCCGAAGACGCTCAAGGAAATTGGGCTCGAACTCGGACTGACACGCGAACGTGTGCGGCAAATCGAAACCGAAGCGCTGCGGCGTTTGGCCGACGGATTGACCGATCCGCGGGAACGCAACGGCTAACTGTGAAAATCCGGTCTCCGGGGCGGCAGAATCGTCTCGGGCAGAGTAAACTCGGAGGTTATTGTCCATTGCCCTCCGCATTCGAGATCTCGCATGCCCAAGACCCTGCCCTTCGCCCGTCCGTTCCTTGCCCTGTTCGCTCTCGCCCTGCTGACGATTCCGCTCGTCGCCGACGATCCGCCGAAAAAGCCGGTCGCCGAAAAGCCGGTCGCCGCCGATAACAAGGCTGACGAAAAACCGGCCGCCGCCGATCCGAAGCCGGATGACAAAAAGCCGGCTGAAGCGAAACAGGCGGACGACAAGAAACCCGAAGCGAAAAAAGCCGACAAAAAGTCGGCAGCGAAAAAAACCGACAAAAAACCGGCCGACAAGAAGCCCGAAGACAAGAAGCCCGAAGTCAAGAAGGAGATGAAGAAGGAGGAGCCCAAGAAAGAAGAACCGCCCAAGTCACTGCCGATCTTCAACGACCCCGGTCTGGAGCAGGCGGTTCGCGCCGAAGTGTTCGAGAAACGATACAACACAGAACCGATCTTGAAGGAAGATGTCGCGAACATCTCTCGCGTGGTCGGTGTCGGCAAGAAGATCAAAAACTTGGCTGGGCTCGAGCACTGCAAAGCGTTGATGCTGATCGATCTTGCCGACAACGAGATTGTCGATCTGACACCGATCGCCGAATTGAAACGACTGCAATCGGTCACCCTGGCGAACAACAAGATCAAAGATCTGAAACCGATCGAAAATTTGACCGCGATGCAGTTGTTGGATCTGTCCGGCAACCAGGTCGAAGATCTCTCGGCGCTCAAGAAGATGTCGAATCTTCGCTCGCTGTATCTGGCCAACAATAAGCTGACATCGCTCGAGCCGATCGCCGAACTGTCAAAGATTTGGTCACTCGATGTATCCCACAACCAATTGGTCGAGCTGGGACCGGTTGGAAAACTGGGTTGGTTGACCACGTTGGACATCGCCGGCAATCAGGTCAAATCGTTGCAACCGATCACGTCGCTCCGCGAGTTGGATATGTTGTTGATGTCGCGCAATCAAGTGTCCGACCTCGGCCCGCTGGTCGAGATGTGCAAGAAGGACGCCGAGGGTGATCGGCGATTTGCACCTTACATGGAAGTCTATTTGGGTGAGAACCCGATCGACGAAAAGAAAAAAGCCGAGCAAACGAAAACGCTCGAGTCATTCGGCGTCGACGTGTACGACAAGTGAGCGATCGTTCGCCCCGATGAAGGTCGGCTTTTGCTCCGCGAACGTCGCGTTTTTTTACGATCTGTTTGGCGAATCGCAAGACGACGACGCGGCGGTCATTTGACGACCAGGTTCACCAAGCGGCCGGGTACGACGATCTGTTTGACGATCGTCTTGCCATCAAGGGCCGCTTTCACTTTTTCGTCGGCCAATGCCGTTTCGATGACGGTTTGTTGATCGGCATCGGGGGCCACGTGGATCTTGGCTTTGATTCTTCCATTGATTTGAACGGGGACTTCGATGCTGGTTTCGACCAAAGCCGACTCGTCCCAGTGGGGCCATTTTTCGGTCGCGATCGACTGCTTGCCGCCTAGCAATTGCCAAAGCTCTTCGCTGATATGCGGCGCGTAGGGTGACAACAGCAGCAAGAAGGTTTTCATCGCTTCGATCGGACGCTGCTGGGCCCGAGTGAAGTGATTGGTGAACTCCATCATCCGGGCGATCGCCGTGTTGAAGCTCATCGAAAGATTATCTTCGGTGACTCTCTTGATGGTTTGATGCAACACTCGACGGTCCTCGTCACCGCATGGTGCATCGGTCAAAGCCGGGTTCCATACCAGCTGATCCGCCTTTTCATCAACGATCATCCGCCACACCCGGTCCAAGAAGTTTCGCACACCGCCGACGCCGGTCATGCTCCAGGGCTTGGTCGCTTCCAACGGCCCCATGAACATCTCGTACAACCGCAGCGAGTCGGCACCGTATTCTCGGACGACGGCGTCGGGATTGACAACATTCCCTCGACTCTTGCTCATTTTGAACGCTCGGCTGTCGATCTTGATCGACGGATCATTCTTGCGAACGAATCCTTCGCCCTTCTTTTCGACATCATCCTCCGCCAGGCGGACCGCCTGCACCGGGCGCCCATCGTCGCGCGACGCGTTGGTTCTGCTCATTGCGTTTGAGATCGCTGGTTGATACGGGCGTGCCATCATCGTCGACATACCCGGTGAACTCGACTTCACCAAGAATCATTCCCTGGTTGACCAAATTCGCAAACGGTTCGGCGGTGCTGACGTGGCCGCGATCGTACAGCACCTTATGCCAGAATCGTGAATACAACAGGTGCAACACGGCATGCTCGGCACCACCGACATACAAGTCGACGGGCATCCAGGCCTTTTCTTTCTGGGGGTCCACCAAAGCGGTTTTGTTGTCGGGATCGATGTACCGCAAATAGTACCAACAGGAACCGGCCCACTGCGGCATGGTATTGGTTTCGCGTCGATATCGAGTTCCGTCGATCGTCACGTAAAGCCAATCGTCGTCCGCTTTGGCCAGCGGCGGCTCGGGCCGACCATGGGGTTTGAAGTCCTCGAGCTCGGGCAACCGAACGGGCAATTCGCTGTCGGCGACAGGGCGTTTGATCCCGGTCGGATTGCCATCGGCATCCAGTTCATGCAGGATCGGAAACGGTTCGCCCCAAAACCGTTGGCGGCTGAACAACCAATCCCGCAACTTGTAGTTGACGGCACTTTTGCCTTGCCCTTGCCGGTCCAGCGACTCGGTCACCGCGGCCTTGACCTGGTCGGTCTGCTGCGAGTCGAACGGACCGCTGTTGATCGCCTCGCCTTTGGCGATGAAGCAATGGTTGCCGGCAAGAATCTCGTCCCGCTGGGGATGATCGGCCGGCGGGTTGACGACAGGGATCACGGGCAGGTCGAACTGCTTGGCAAACTCGAAGTCGCGGTCATCGTGAGCCGGCACCGCCATGATCGCGCCGGTGCCATAACCGGCCAACACATAGTCGGCGACCCAAATCGGAATCGACTCGCCGTTGACCGGATTGATCGCATGGCTGCCGGTGAAGACGCCGGTTTTGATCTTGTCGCCTCGGTCCGCTCGCGATCACTCTTGAACGACGCCTGTTCGCAGTAGTCGTGCACCGCCGCGGCTTGATCGCTCGACGTCAGCCGATCGATCATCGGATGCTCCGGCGAAATCACCATGTACGTCGCGCCGAACAACGTGTCGGGTCGGGTGGTGTAGATCCGCAGCGCATCCTCGCCCGGGTCGTCGGGGAAGCCGGACGATGCGCGGGATTCCTTCCAGCTATCGAACGCCGCGCCGTCACCGACAAAAAAGTCGACTTCGGCGCCGGTGCTGCGGCCGATCCAATCTTGCTGCAACTTCTTGATCCCGCTTGGCCAGCCGAGTTCGTCCAATCCATGCAACAATCGTTCGGCATAGGACGTGATTCGCAACATCCATTGTCGCAGCGGGATTCGTTTAACGGGATGATCTCCCCGCTCGCTCTTCCCGTCCTGCACCTCTTCATTGGCCAACACCGTTCCCAGGGCGGGACACCAATTGACCAGTGCGTCGTCCTGGTATGCCAACCGCTGAGCATCACGGTACTGTTCGGTTGCCAGACGCCCCGCAGCCACCACGTCGGCCGGAATCGGCAACTCGTCGATCGGCCGACCTTTCTGCTGATCGGCATCGAACCAAGTGTCATACAAGACCAAGAAGATCCACTGCGTCCAGCGGAAATAGTCTTCGTCGGTCGTTGCCAACACCCGCTCCCAGTCATAGCTGAATCCGAGCATCTTCAACTGCCGCGTGAAGTTGTCGATATTTCGCTGAGTCTGAATGCGGGGATGCTCGCCGGTCTTGATCGCATGTTCCTCGGCGGGCAATCCGAAGGCATCAAAACCCATCGGATGCAACACGCTCTCGCCTCTCATCCTGGCGAAACGCGAAACGATATCGGTCGCGGTATAGCCCTCGGGATGGCCGACATGAAGACCGTCACCACTGGGATAGGGAAACATATCCAAGACGTATCGTTTCTTTTCCGACGGCATCTCAGGAGTCGCGAAAGTGCGATGCTGCTGCCAATGGGTCTGCCAACGAGGTTCGATTTCGGCGGGGTTGTAACGCGGCATGGGGAATGGGAGACCAGGGAGGGAACGGAAGTTCAGAGCGAATTCTAGGTGATCGATGCGTTTTGGTCAGCTGGACGGCAGCTTTGTGGTTGACGTCCTGCGTCGGCCTAGCTTACAGACCGGTCCATGAGCGTCCGAGGAACTCTGTCTGTTGCGTCATGTGCGCTCGCCATCTGGATGGCGGGTTGCCGGATGGCCGTACCGATCCACGTCTGGCAACCGCCACAATTGGAATCGACCGTTGGCCAGCGAGTCGTGATTTCGGGCGTCGTTGGCCCTGGAGAACGGGCCGCAGCGATCAAGTCGACACTGATCGCAGCCACGCCGCGCGACGCAGGCCGTGAAACCGAGTTGGTCGATTTCGCCACGTTGCAAAGCCGGACCGACCTGCAGCTCGTTTCGGCAACCGACGACCAACCCAGCGATCTGGCGATCGCCTCGGTCGCCCGGCGCGAGGGCATTGACTATGTGCTGCGCGGCGAAATCCTGAAGGACTGCACCCGCGAGGACTGCGCCCGGAGCCACCACCATCCCACGAGCGACCAGGCAACCGAACGGTTCGATGGCCAACCGCTGACCGTCTCCTGGCGATTGATGTCGCTCTCGGACAACCGATCCGCCGGTGGCAAGCCGGTCAGTGTGGAACTGACGTCGGCAATTGATCGATATCCCGATCTTGGATTCCTCGACGACCCCAACGCGGTGCTGACTTCGGCCGTGGTGCGTGATTCGTTTCGGTTGATCACCCCCTGGGTGGGTCGCCAGCGCGTCCAGTTGGCGATCCCTTACTTGTTGGCCGGCAGCAAGCAGGTCCGACGGGGCAACGCTGCAGCCTTGTCGGGTGATTGGGCCCAGGCCGCGAGCATTTGGGCAGAGGTGGCCCGGCAGCACCCCAGTCAGGTTGCCGCGATTCATAACCTGTCACTCGCCGCTGCCGCTGCGCAACAGTTTTCAACCGCAAAGCAGCTTGCTCGCAAAGCGATTCATCGTCAGCCAACGGGGCTAAACAAGAACACGCTCGCCTGGATCGAGATGCAGCAACGCCAATACCACCAGGCGTTCAACCTGCCCGATCCGCCCGAGGGTTGGTTCGTGACCGGCGATTGAACGCTTCACTTGCGAAACAGATCTGGCAAGCGATGGGGGCGGCCGGCGCGGTCGACACAGGCAATCACCGACTCTGCCTCGACCACCAGCTGGGAATCTCTGCACAGCGTGTATCGATGCCGAATGCGTACCTTCCTGACCTCGATCACCTCGGTCTTCAGCGTCAGCAGGTCGTCGAATTCGGCGGCTTGGTGATAGCGCACGTTCATTTCGGTGACGACCAGCAGCAATCCTTCATCCTCGAGTCTTTTGTAGCTGAGCCCAGCTGCTCGGAGCATCTCGACTCGCCCGCGTTCGAAGTAATTCAGGTAGTTGGCGTGGTGTACGCGTCGCTGACCATCGGTTTCATGATAGGAAACGCGAATTTGCACCGCGTGCGACCAGTGGTCATTCCCGTTTGACTGATTCATCGCCTATTCTTTCCTGGCGGCTATCCAAACGCCTCGGCACGAATTGACCATCCCGAAGGTCGAAGCCTACACTTGCGCGTTGGGGTGCACCAGCGATCCGTACAAAATGGAACAGCGATGAGTTTTGGGGACGATTCGACGACGGCGTACGAGACCATTCGAGGACGCAACTTTCCTGGACTTCGGCAGTTCACCATTTTTCTCGAGAACCGCGTCGGCCAACTGTTGGAGGTGGTCAAACGATTTGAGGGAACGGGGATCCGCGTCTGTGCGTTGTCGATCAACGACGCAGCTGAATGTGCGTTCGTTCGATTCTTGGTCAGCGACGCCGATCGCGGCCGCGAGATCCTGGAACGCAGCGGTTTGGCAATGATCGAGACCGATTTGGTCGGTGTCGAATTACCCGAAGGTCCGCAACCACTGCTGCGCGTCTGCACCGCGTTGTTGCAAGCCGAATTGAACATCATCCAGGCTTATCCCCTGATCGTCCGGCCCAACGGCAAGCCGGCCGTCGCAATCATGGTTGAAAACATCGAACTGGCGATGGAAACACTCGTGGAAAAGGGATTCACGATCATCACCGAAGGCGACCTGGACGATAACCCCACGGTCGATCAATAGCCTGCCCGCCTGTCGGGGGAATCGCCGCTGCGGCAATTCAACCGCCCTGCTGCAATTCAACGGCCAGCGTTTGGGTCTGCGCCGTCGCGATAGATCGTGACGTCAACCGTATCGCCGACATCGAATTCATCGAGAACGTCATCGAGACTTTGGATGGTGGTCACTTTTTGACCTTCCACCTGCAAGATGATATCGCCCAGAACGAGCGAGCCGCGAGGATCGGGCGCGGCCGCCCGCATGCCGGCCAGCGCCGCGCCGCTGTCGGGTGTGACCTTCAGGACGGCAATCCCTTCGATCCCCGTGCGTCGTGCGATGGCCCAGCTGATTTCATCGCTGGAAGCGATACCCAATCCGGGCGGCTCGTATTTGCCGCTGGCAATGATTTGCGGCACGACGCGATTGACCATATCAACCGGGATTGCGAATCCGACTCCGGCCGATGCACCCGAGGGGCTATAGATTGCCGTATTCACGCCGATCAACCGGCTGGCACTGTCCAACAAGGGGCCACCGGAATTTCCGGGATTGATCGCGGCGTCAATTTGAATCGCACCATCGATGTTCTTGCCTTCGGGTGTTTCGATTCGCCGACTCTTTGCCGAGACGACACCGGTCGTCAAAGTTTGATTCAAGCCGAACGGATTGCCGATCGCAAAGACGCTTTGGCCAACCAGCAGATCATCGCTCTGGCCGATCAACAGTGGCCGCAACAGATCTTCACGCGGTCGAACGCGGAGCACGGCCAAATCGTGTTCGGGTGAGACCCCCACCAAAGTCGCCTCATAGGCCGATTGGTCGTAGAACACCACTTGCGCCGACGACGCACCTTCGATCACGTGATAGTTGGTGACGATGTGCCCCGCCTCGTCCCACACGAATCCGCTTCCGGTTCCCGATTCGACCTCGAAGATGTCTCGGGTGAAGCGATTGGCGACTGCGGCTCGGGTGTTGATGTAGACGACCGAGGGGCTGGCGTTGCGAAACAGTTCGACCGTCGTTTTCTCGAAATCGGCCAGCTCACCACGTGGCGTGATGGGCCGCGGATTTCCGCTGACACCAAGGTTCAGCCACTGCTTGAAGGTCGGCAGCAGCAAGGCGATGGTGAGCAGAACGATCAGGATCCAGGACAGATTCAAACGCCGATTCAGTTGCTCGATGATCGTTTCGTCTGTCATGGCAGATGCGTTAGGCAATTCGATTTTGACGGCGCCGTCCCGCTTCGCTCAGCGTCGTTTTGCGCAGCCGAATGTTGCGGGGTGTCACTTCCACCAATTCATCATCTTCGATGTATTCGAGTGCGGCTTCGAGCGACAGGTCGCGTGGCGGCTTGAGGATCACGTTTTCGTCGCTGCCGGCGGCTCGGATGTTGGTCAGTTTCTTCTCGCGACAGGGATTGACCGTCATGTCGTTGTCCCTGGCATTTTCGCCCACGATCATCCCCTCATAGACTTCGGTGCCCGGCGGGATCAACAATTCGCTCCGTCCTTGCAGCAGGTACAGAGCGTGAGCCATCGCTTTACCGCTGACCATCGAAATCAGCACGCCATTGGTCCGTTTAGGAACCTCTCCCTCAACCAATCGATAACTATCGAAGCGATGGTGAATGATCGCGGTGCCACGGGTCGCATTGAGCAATCGTGTCCGCAGTCCGATCAGCCCTCGCGATGGCACGACAAATCGCAGCAAGCTGTATTCGCCGCGTTGTGCCATCTCTTGCAGCTGTCCGCGCCGCAGTCCAACCAGCTCCATCACCGGCCCCATCGTTTCGGTGGGCACTTCCACACGCAGCGTCTCGAATGGTTCGTGCATCTTGCCGTTGATCATTTTAAAGATCACTCGCGGCTTTCCCACGCTCAACTCGAAGCCTTCTCGACGCATCGTTTCGATCAAGATCGCCAGGTGCAGCACCCCACGTCCTTTGACCGCGTATGCTTCGGCACCTTCGATCAATTCCACACGCAGTGCGACATTGCGTTCGAGTTCCTTTTCCAGCCGACCTTTCAATTGACGCGTCGTCACATACTTGCCTTCGCGACCCACCATCGGCGACGTGTTGACGCTGAATACCATCTCCAACGTCGGCTCATCGACGGTCAGCCGGGGCAGCGCGTTGTTCGCGTCAACCGCGCCGATTGTGTCGCCGATTTCGACATCCACCAGCCCTTCGATGGCGACGATGTCTCCGGCGCCGGCGGTGGCGGCCGCCGTGCGACCCAAGTTGTCAAACACATACAGCCCGGCGATTTTCTGCTTGCTCACCGAATTCCGGCGATGCAGGTCAATCATTTGGCCGGCAACCACGGTGCCCGCCTGGATTCGACCGACCGCGATTCTGCCCACATATTCGCTCCAATCGAGCGTGGTGACCATCATCTGTAGCGGCGCATCGGCATCGACTTCCGGCCCGGGAAGCGACTCGACGATCATGTCCAACAGCGGTTGCATGTTGCTCGAGGCGACCGCAGGGTCGGTCGTCGCGTAACCCTCTTTGGCGCTGGTGAAAACAAAGGACACCGTATCGAGTTGCTCCTCGCCCCCCAGTTCGGCGAGCAATTCAAGCGCCTCGTCAAGCGCTTCGTGGGGACGGGCGTCGGGACGGTCCACCTTGTTGATCACCACAATCGGCCGCACGCCAGCCTGCAACGCCTTTTCAAGCACAAACCGGGTTTGCGGCATCGGACCCTCCGCCGCGTCGACCAAGATCAAACAGCCATCGGCCATCTGCACCACTCGCTCGACCTCACCCCCGAAGTCCGCGTGACCGGGCGTGTCAATCAGGTTGATCTTCACACCCTTGTAGGGAATCGCAATGTTCTTCGAGAGGATCGTGATCCCTCGTTCACGCTCCAAATCGTTCGAGTCGAGAATACATTCGCCCTTGAGTTCCGCCTCGCGGAACTGGCCGCTTTGGCGCAGCATGCAGTCAACAAGTGTAGTTTTACCGTGGTCAACATGGGCGATGATGACCACGTTTCGAATATCGTTACGACGCAAAGGATCAATCTTTCTGGAAAGCCACCGACAGCTTCACGCCGTCGGTGAAAAGGTGCAATTCAACGATCTATCAGGCCAGGACATGGCATTAGTGGACGTGATGCTCGACTTGCCCGATCAACTCGCCATCCTCCGTCGTGATCACCAGCTTTGCATCCACCACCTTCCCCATCTTGACCGCCGTCAGCAGTTCTGGGCTGACAATTTCATAAAAAGCTTTGCCGTCGGCCTCGGTCTTCTCAAACTTGTAGGCCGTCACATCATCCCCGACGGTGATCTTCATCTCGACTTTCGAGACCGTTTCCGGTTTTTCAACGTAGACCATGATCTGATTCTTCTGGTCATCGTGGGCCCATTCGGCATGTGCACCGCCGGACAACTCCAGCAGGTGTCCGCCATTGGGTCCGTGGGCAGCGTGATCGTGACCCTCGTGGCCATCGGCATGATCGTGGTCGTCTCCCTCGGCATGATCGTGATCGTCTCCCTCGGCATGATCGTGATCGTGATCATGGTCGTCTCCCTCGGCATGATCGTGGTCATGATCCTCGTCGACCGTGGAGGTCGGCGTCGAATTGGTCGACCCGCTGCCGCAGCCGACGAACATCGCCGTGTAGCAACTAAGGACCGCCAAGGAGCACAGCACGCGGAGGAGGGCGGAGTGATCGAATTTCATGTCTGTCTTTCCGAGAATACTTCGTGATTCGTAATGGATGGGTGATGGATTCGTGATCGAGGAATCGACAGGAGTCGCTGGTGGCGCCCGCATCGGATGCGCGGGCGGTCGTCGACCATCGACACTCGTTGATACGGTTCGCATTGCTGATCGGATCCAAGTACTAATGTCCCCTCAGCGAGCGTTCTTTCCCACCCCAAATCCTGCACCCTTGCGGGCGTTTAGCGGCGATTCGACAGACGTTAAACTCAGCTTGTGCTAATTCAGGCGTCCCAGAGACGTGTGCCGTTGCCAGCTGGGCGTTGCTGTGGCATATTTCTCGCTTGCAGAGCCTGCCCGGACGATGTTGCGTTGAGAGTGGCGCCCACGGTTCCCCCTCCTAGCAGCCAACCGCCGACGTAAGCCTGGCGCGATCACCCCCCATGCCGGTTGCCAATACCGGTTACCCCGTTTGCCCGCATTCCATTGATGAGTGCGGGCATTGACTGCGAACTACTTTGTGAAAAAAATCACAAAGTCGTTCCGGGCCGATCGTGTCGCGGGCGTTGACAGGCTGCTGTGGTGAAATTCCATGTGACACGAGTACTGCAAATCGATGACGATCATCAAACAGGGGCTCGACCTCCCCATTCTAGGTAATCCCGAGCAGCACATCGATATTGCCAGGCATGTCACTCGGGTCGCTTTGCTGGGGGATGATTATGTCGGCATGAAGCCGACGATGTTGGTCGCCCCGGGGGATCGAGTGGTTCTGGGCCAGCCGGTGTTCGAGGACAAGAAGACACCGGGTGTGGTTTACACCTCACCCGCATCGGGCACCGTTGCCGACGTCCATCGCGGAGCGAAGCGAAAGTTCGAGTCGCTGGTGATCGAGGTGGAGGGCGATGAGCAAGTCGAATTCTCGGATGCCAAGGGTGCCGACCCGGTCTCGCTGGGGCGTGAGCGAGTCACCCAACAGTTGCTTGCCAGCGGACTGTGGACTTCGTTGCGGACTCGTCCATTCGGCAAGGTTCCGATTCCGGCAACGGTCCCGAGTTCCATCTTTGTGCAAGCGATCGACACCAGCCCATTGGCGGCGGATCCGGCCGTGGCGATCGCCGATCGGAAAGAGCAGTTTTCGCTGGGGTTGCTGGCATTGAAGCAGTTAGCGGGCAAGGTGTTCCTGTGCAAAGCGGAGCAATCGGAAATTTCGGGCAGCGCGATCGAGGGGATTCAAGTCGAATCTTTTTCGGGTCCCCATCCGGCGGGATTGGTCGGCACCCACATTCATTTTCTCGACCCGGTGGGACCCAACAAAACGGTTTGGTACATCGGCTATCAAGACGTGTGCGCGATCGGGGCGTTGTTTCAGACCGGCAATCTGGACGTGCGACGAGTGATTTCGCTGGCTGGCCCGGTGGTCAAGCAACCGCGATTGTTGCAGACGCGGATGGGTGCCGACGTGCTGCAGTTGATCGACGGCGAGGTGGTCGCGGACGTCAAGGTTCGGCCGATTGCCGGTTCCGTTTTGTTCGGCAGAACCGCGGTGGCTCCCAAGAATTTTCTGGGGCGTTACCACACGCAAATCTCGGTCTTGGAAGAGGGTGACGAGCGAGAGTTTCTCGGTTGGCAGAAGCCCGGGTTCGACAAATTCTCAGTGACTCGTGTCTTTGCTTCGGCGGGGACGCCGAACAAGAAATTCGCTTTCACCACGACGACGCACGGCAGCGAGCGGGCGATGGTCCCGCTGGGCACTTACGAAAAGGTGGTGCCGCTGGACATTCTGCCGACACAGTTATTGCGGGCGTTGATCTACCGGGACACCGACGAAGCTCAGCAGTTGGGCGTCTTGGAACTGGAAGAGGAAGACCTCGCGCTGTGCACGTTTGTCTGTCCGGGAAAGTACGAATACGGATCGTTGTTGCGTCAGAGCTTGGCAACCATTGAACGAGAAGGTTAGTCGGCGCGAGAAAACTGAACTCTGAAAACTGAACACTGAAAACGAATCATGAAAGCACTCCGCGACGTCCTCGACAAGATTCATCCCTGGTTTGACCGGGGCGGGATTCTGGAAGTGGCGTATCCGATATTCGAGGCGCTCGACACGTTTCTGTACACGCCCGGCGAGGTCTCCAAGGGATCGACCCATGTGCGTGACGCGATCGACCTGAAGCGGATGATGATCACCGTGGTGGTCGCTCTCATCCCGGTCACGCTGTTTGGGATGTGGAATACCGGATACGAAGCCAACCACGCGATCGAACAGATGACCGCTGCTGGCATCGATCACCAAGGGGATTGGCATTACGCGATCCACAGTTTCCTGGGATTCAGCGGCGATTCGACCAACCACGCCGACAACTTTATGTTGGGCCTGATTTTCTTTCTGCCGATCTACATCGTTTGCATGTTTGTCGGGGGGCACATCGAGTTGATCTTCAGCGTCCTCCGGGGGCACGAGATCAACGAGGGGTTCTTGGTCACCGGGTTGCTGTTTCCGCTGATCCTGCCGGCGTCGATTCCGCTGTGGCAGGTCGCGTTGGGGATCTCGTTTGGTGTGATCGTGGCCAAGGAGGTATTTGGCGGGACCGGCCGTAATTTCCTGAACATTGCGCTGACCAGTCGCGCGTTCCTGTACTTTGCCTACTCGGCGCAAATCAGCGGCGACAAAGTGTGGACCGCGGTCGACGGTTTCAGCGGACCGACCGCCCTGGGCCAGATGGCCAATGCGGCGCCCAATCTCGATGCCACCGTGAATCCTGCCATCGAATCACTCTCGACCATCCAATATGTTTGGGGTGAGGGTGCGATCACCTGGTGGAATGCATTTTTGGGGACGATCCAAGGTTGCATCGGCGAGACCAGCACCTTGCTGTGCATTGTCGGTGCGGCGATTCTGATCGGCAGCGGCATCGGGTCGTGGAAGATCATGACGGGGGTGATTGCCGGTGTGGTCGGCACCTCGCTGCTGCTCAACGGCGTCAATAGCGGCACCAATCCGATGTTCGGCGTTCCCTTTTACTGGCACCTGGTCGTCGGCGGGCTCGCCTTCGGTTTGGTGTTCATGGCCACCGACCCGGTCAGTTCCTCGATGACGGAGAAGGGGAAGTGGATGTACGGGGGACTGATTGGCTTCATGACCGTGTTGATTCGCGTGATCAATCCGGCGTTCCCCGAAGGCATCATGTTGGCGATCTTGTTCGGCAACGTCTTTGCGCCACTGATCGATTACTTTGTGATTCAAGCCAACGTTCGTCGGAGGATTGCACGCTATGCAACAACGTGATTCACTCGGTTACACCTTGGGTGTAGCCGCCGTCCTCTGTGTCGTCTGTTCGCTTGCCGTCAGCGCTGCGGCGGTGATTTTGAAGCCCTACCAGGACGCCAACGAGCTGCTCGACCAGCAGAAGAACATTCTTGATGTCACCGGTTTGGCGATGAGCGAGTTCGGCCGTCCAGCCGAAGCGTTGAGCAAGGCACAGATCGATCAACTGTACGGCCGGATCAGCGAAGAACTGGTGAACCTGGATACCGGGGACTACAACACCGAACTGAATAAGGAAACCTACGATCCGCGCGAGGCGGTGATGAAAGAACAGTCTCGAGGTGGAGATCGTCGATCCACAGTTCGACATCGGCGAGCCGTATCGCGAAAAGGTCGCCAAGGTCTATTTCGTGACCGCCGCCAATGACCCCAAGAAGATCCAGCAGGTCGTGTTGCCGGTCTATGGCAAAGGCCTGTGGGGGACGCTTCGGGTTACCTGGCGATCAAGAGCGATTTGGAAACGATCCAAGGCTTGACGTTTTACGAGCAAAAGGAGACGCCGGGGCTGGGTGGCGAGGTCGACAACCCAAAATGGAAAGCGCAGTGGGAAGGCGTCAAGCTTTACAACCCCGAAGGTGTGCCGGCGGCGGAGGTCTACAAGGGCCCAGCACCGGCCAGCAATCCGTATGCGGTCGACGGGCTTTCGGGTGCCACGATCACCAGTCGGGGTGTCACCAACCTGATCCGCTACTGGGCCAGTGCGGACGGGTTCGGACCGTTTCTCAAAAAGCTAAGAGCCCAGATCGATGCCCAACAATCCTCCACCAAAGTAGCGGGAATAAAATAAGATGGCAGCCGAAAAGCCAATCAAGGTCCTGATCGGCCCGCTGATCGATAACAACCCGATCGCATTGCAGATCCTTGGGATCTGCTCGGCGCTGGCGGTGACGACGAAGATGGAAACGTCGCTGGTCATGAGCATCGCGGTGCTCGCGGTGACGGCATTCAGCAACCTGGCCGTCAGCGCGATTCGTCACTACATCCCCAGCAGCATCCGGATCATTGTCCAGATGACGGTGATCGCGTCGCTGGTGATCGTCGTCGACCAGATTCTGAAGGCATTCATGTACGACATCAGCAAACAGCTGTCGGTGTTTGTCGGACTGATCATCACCAATTGCATCGTGATGGGACGCGCCGAAGGCTTCGCGATGAAGAATGGACCCACGCTCAGCTTCCTGGATGGGATCGGAAACGGACTTGGCTACGGACTTGTGCTGATGTTGGTCGCGTTTTTCCGCGAGTTGTTTGGCAGTGGATCCTTGTTCGGGGTCACCATCTTTCAGCTCGACCGAGACGGCGGTTGGTACAGCCCCAACAACTTGATGTTGCTGCCGCCAAGTGCGTTCTTCCTGATCGGCTTCATGATCTGGGCGTCGCGAGTTTATAAGCCTGAACAGATCGAAGAGGCGTGATCATGGTTGAGAACTACCTCAGCATTTTTCTGAAGGCGGTCTTCGTCGAGAACCTCGCGTTAGCATTCTTCCTGGGAATGTGCACGTTTCTGGCGATCAGCAAGAACGTCAAAACAGCACTCGGTCTGGGACTGGCCGTGATCGTGATCGAAGCGATCACGATCCCCGCCAACCAGGCGATCTACGCGTGGGCGTTGAAAAAGGGTGCCCTGAGCTGGGTCAATGACCTGTTCATTTCGACGTCGACCATCGATTTTTCGGCGGTGGATTTGTCGTTCCTCAGTTTCATCAGCTACATCGGCGTGATCGCGGCGATGGTGCAGATCCTGGAGATGGTGTTGGATAAGTTCTTTCCACCTCTGTACAACGCGCTGGGGATCTTCCTGCCGCTGATCACGGTGAACTGTGCCATTCTTGGTGGATCGTTGTTCATGCAGGAACGCAACTACGATTTCGGCGAATCGGTCGTCTACGGGTTCGGTTGCGGTGTCGGCTGGGCACTGGCAATCGCCGCCTTGGCCGGCATTCGCGAAAAGATGAAATACAGTGACGTTCCACCACCGCTGCGCGGGCTGGGGATCACGTTCATCACGGTCGGCCTGATGGCACTGGCGTTCATGTCCTTCAGCGGAATCCAACTGTAGCAATGATGCCCGATATCGGCCCAATTTCACTTTCAGATCGTTTGGGCTCTGAGAACCAATAATTAGCTTTTTGTTGAGTTTGAACTGATGACAATTTTTCTCGGCGTCGCGATGTTTACGGGTGTCGTGCTCGCTTTGGTGCTGGTGATTCTGGCTGCCAAGAGCAGGCTGGTCGCATCGGGACCGGTCAAGATCATGATCAATCATCAAAAGGAAATCGAAGTGCCGGCCGGCGGAAAGCTGCTCGGTGCGTTGGCCGATGCTGGCGTGTTCGTCAGCAGTGCCTGCGGCGGTGGCGGCACCTGCGCCCAGTGCAAAGTGAAGATTACCGAAGGGGGTGGTGATATCCTGGCCACCGAAAAAGACCACATCAACAAGAAAGACGCCGCCGAAGGCGAACGACTGAGCTGCCAGGTCGCGGTCAAGCACGACATGATCGTCGAGGTACCACCGGAAGCATTCGACACGAAGAAGTGGGAGTGCACGGTTCGCAGCAATCACAACGTGGCCACCTTCATCAAAGAGTTCGTGCTGGAACTTCCCGAGGGCGAGGAAGTCGACTTCAAAGCGGGTGGCTACATCCAAATCGAATGTCCCCCCCATGTCGTCGCCTACAAGGACTTCGACATCGAGGAGGAATACCGCGAGGATTGGGACAAGTACGACATCTGGAGGTATGTGTCGAACGTCGATGAGGAAGTCGTCCGTGCCTACTCGATGGCAAACTATCCGGGCGAGAAGGGCATCATCATGCTGAACGTCCGCGTCGCCTCGCCGCCACCACGGCTGCCCGACGTGCCTCCGGGAAAAATGAGCAGCTGGATCTTCTCGCTCAAGCCGGGCGACAAGGCGACCATCAGCGGTCCCTACGGCGAGTTCTTTATCAAGGACACCGACGCCGAAATGGTCTACATCGGTGGTGGTGCCGGAATGGCCCCGCTGCGCAGTCACATTTTCGAATTGTTCAAACGGAAGAAAACCGACCGCAAGGTATCCTACTGGTATGGCGGTCGAAGCCTGCGAGAACTGTTCTATATCGATCACTTCCGCGAGATCGAAAGAGATTTCCCCAACTTCAAGTTCAATATCGCTCTTTCCGAACCGCAACCCGAAGACAATTGGGATGGCTACGTCGGATTCATCCACCAGGTGCTGCTGGACAATTACCTCAGCAGTCACCCGGCGCCCGAGGACATCGAATACTACATTTGTGGACCTCCGATGATGAACCAGGCAGTGTTCAAAATGCTGGACGATCTGGGTGTCGAACCGGAAAACATTGCCTACGATGATTTTGGTGGGTAAGGGACGTCGCGGTCGTGCGTTGTCGGTCGAAACGAGCACCGCAGCCGATCTCAAGATGGAATGACCGAGCCATGACCAGACCTATCCTGATCGTCATTGGCTTGCTGCTAGGGTCAAACTTCGCCGCGGCTCAAGACGATTCGCGGATGTTGCAGCTGCGTGGTGCCACGATGGGTACCAGCTACATGGTCAAGCTGTTCGATCCTCCGCCGTTCGAGACGGAAATCGGCCTGGCGATCGATGCCGAGCTGCGCCGTGTCAACGATCAAATGTCGACTTATCTGAAGTCGTCCGAGCTGAGTCGATTCAACGACTCGACGTCGACCGATTGGTTCAGCGTCAGCCCCCAGACGGCGATGGTGGTGGAGTTTGCTCAAGGTGTCTCGGCGAAAACCGATGGCGCGTTCGACGTGACGGTTGGTCCGCTGGTCAATGCCTGGAGTTTTGGGCCCGAACCGCGCGATCATCAACTGCCCGACGACCAGCTATTGGACCGACTACGGGAATCGGTCGGATTTGCCAAGCTGTCCGTTCGCCTCGATCCGCCTGCACTTCGCAAATCGATCCCCGATCTGAGGGTCGACCTCTCGGCACTTGCCAAAGGACATGGCGTCGACCGGGTCGTCGATCTGTTGCACTCGTTGGGAGCCGCCAATGTGTTCGTCGAGATCGGCGGCGAGGTCCGCACCAGTGGTGACAAAGATGGACATCCGTGGCGTGTGGGCATTCAATTGCCCGATGCGGCCAGAGACGCGGTGATGATCGCTCATCCGATGAGCACCGACGGGGGGAAGGACGAGTCGATGGCGACCTCGGGGGATTATCGCAACTACTTTGAGGTCAACGGCAAGCGTTACTCGCACACGATCGATCCTCGCACCGGCAAACCGGTGGATCACGACCTGGCATCGGTTTCGGTGATCGCAGCGACGTGCATGGCAGCCGATGCGTGGGCCACGGCGATCAACGTGGTCGGGCCACAGCGAGGCTTGGAATTGGCCAATCGAGAACAGCTGGCCGTGTTATTGGTCAGCCGTCGCGAGGGCGAGTACGTCCTGCGCGGCACCGGCGTTTTGGCCCAGTATGCGGAACCGGAACCGGTACGCCAACCAGGGCCGACCGGAGCGCAAACCAGCTCGGACGTTGGCAGCCCGCTGATCGTTCTCGCACTTTCGGTGGCTGCCTTCGGAATCATTCTGTTCGCGATGGCGATCGGCGTGGTCTTTGGCCGCCGTGCGATCAGCGGCTCGTGTGGCGGTCTCTCGGGCAGCACCAATGAGGATGGCAGCGTGAGCTGTTCGCTGTGCAGCAACCCCGCGGACGCTTGCAAGGAACTCCGCGAGCGAATGAAGAATGGGGCGAACGCTGGGAGCTAGCGGCGCAAATCAGTGACATCGAAGGACGAACCGGGTGGACCGATTGGTCGGGTTGCTGACAACCAATCCTAACGCTGCTCGCGATAGGTCGACCAGCTGAGATAGATCATCGCACTGCCAAGAACGATGAACGCGATATTCATCATCGGCTTGGCAAAACCGAGTGGCGCGATATCCATTCCCGCCATGCCCAATGCGGCATCGGCAAGGAATAGGACGACGATCAAGATCGACGCCACAAGGCTGATCAGGCAGAGCGCCTTGGGCATCAAAAACCTCGACGAACAGATGCGGAGCGAAGAGAAGTCAAAGGGGTGATCACGATGTGGTTCGCAGTATAGTTGCCGACTGCCGTGTTTCCCAAGCCTACGCCAGATAGCTAGATTAGCGATCTTGGGACGAGGAACGGTTTGTAACGAATAATCCAAAGATATCGAGATGCAAGCGGGGCCAAGCGACGCGAAGACCCAAAAAAAACGGACAAATATGGCGTCGATCGGCAATTCTCCCTGGGTTTGGTGGCGTGACCAGATGCCTGTGGCCCGGCAATGGGGCTATTTTGATCACGCAGCGGTCGCCCCGTTGAGCGGACCGGCGGCCGATGCGCTCCGGCATTTCGTCGACCAGGCGGTCACCTCGGGCGATACCGCTTGGCCGCAGTGGGCGGCGGTGATCGAGCATTTACGAGGATCGTTTGCCAAACTTTTGGCGGCTGACCCAGCCGATATCTGCCTGGTCCCCAACACCACGACCGGAATCAATCTCGTGGCCGAGGGATGGCCGTGGCGGCACGGCGACAACGTTGTCCTGCCCGAAGGGGAATTCCCCAGCAATCTCTTTCCCTGGCTGAATCAAAGTTCGCGCGGTGTCGAAGTGCGAATCGTGCCGCGACGCGATGGGCAAGTGTTGGTCGAGGATCTGCTGCAGCGAGTCGATGCCTCGACGCGAATCGTCGCGGTCAGCTGGGTCGGTTATGCCAGCGGCTATCGATTGGACATCGCGTCGCTGGTGGAGCAGGCCCACAAGCGGGGGGTTTTGGTGTTCCTGGATGCGATCCAGGGGCTCGGCGTCTATCCCCTCGATGTGCAGAAAGTGCCGGTCGACTTTTTGGCCGCCGATGGCCACAAATGGTTACTCGGGCCCGAGGGGTTGGGGGTTGCCATGATTCGCCGCGAGCACCTGGAAAAACTTCGCTGCGGAAACGTCGGCTGGGGCAGCGTGAAGAACTCAAACGACTTCGGCGACCCGGTCTTTGAGCTTCGCAGCGACGCGTCGCGATTCGAATCGGGATCGGCCAACATGGCCGGCGCGGCGGCGCTTTCGGCCAGTCTCGATCTGATGCTGCAGGTGATCGGTCAGCACGGCGTGGAAGCGATGGAGGACCGGATCCTGGGGCTGACTCGAGAACTTGACCACATGCTGCGTGACGCGGGGGCGGTGACGCGGCTGCCAACGGATCCCAGGCGGCAAAGCGGGATTCTGACATTCGAGGTACCGGGAGTGCAACCGGCAGAGGTTCGTCGCAGGGGACTGCAGCAGAACGTCGTGGTCAGTTGTCGTGACGGTGGCGTACGGGCGAGCGTTCACGCGTACAATAACGCCGACGATCTTGAACGTCTCGTTTCCGTTGTTCGCAACATTTCATGAATCTGACCAGGTTGAGGGCTTGACGATGCCCAGTCCCCGTACCGCCGTTTATACCGGATCGTTCGATCCGGTCACGTTGGGACATCTACATATCATTCAACGTGCTTCGCCGTTATTCGACGACTTGGTCATCGGCATTGGAAGCAATGCCGACAAGCGGGCGTTGTTTGACCCCGAGCAGCGGATCGAGTTGGTCCGAAGCGTGACCAGCCACCTGCAGAACATTCGCGTGGAAGTATTCACTGGTTTGGCTGTCGATTTTGTGCGCGGTATTGGGGCCCGGGTAATGGTTCGGGGGATCCGCCCACTGACCGATATCGCTGGCGAGTTCACGATGATGATGGCCAATCGCCAACTGGATCCGGGCATCGAGACGGTCTTCTTGATGGCCGACGAACGGTTTGCCCATGTCAGCAGTAGTTTGCTGAAACAGATCGCGGCCCTCAGTGACGACGACGAACAACTGGCAAAGTTTGTGCCCCGCGAAATCATCAACCCGCTACGAGAGCAACTGCGGCAGCGGGCCCAATGAACGCCAGCGCCCACCGGTGGGAGGGGTGTGGGCACTCGCTGTCCAGCTAGGCAGCAAATTGCTGTGACTCATCGGCATCCTCGCCCGTCGGTGCATCCTCGGCCCCGGGCAAGCGTCTTCGACGCGGCGATTTTTCCGGTTCCATCTTGTCAAACACCGATCCCAACAGACTGGGATGATTGCAGAGGTAGGCCCAAAACAGCCCGACAGCGGCCGAGCCGAATAGGTCGCTGAGGAAGTGGGCGCCACAGTACATCCGCTGGACCATCGTTCCCAGACACATCGTGAAGAACAGCCAGCGTCCGCGCGGCAACACGACCCAAAGCCCGACCGTCAAAGCGGTCGCCGTGGCGAAATAAGCGCTCGGAAAAGCCCGTGTCGTTGCGTCGAAATTCGCGACGTGCTGGAGTTTCCAATCGAATGACCAGATCCAGGCATAATCGTAGGTCGCGACATCGAGGTTCAATCCATTGGGCCGCGGGCGGAGCACGAACATCTTGGTGATCGTGGCCACGGCGCCGCTGCCCATCGCCAACGCCGCCAGCCGTGGCACATGCCAGCCTCGTCGCGGCGCCATCAAGATCACCGCTACGAGGATCAAGAAAATACCAGTGCCGTGCGCGTAGACGATGCACAGATCCAGAGCATCCCCGACGACATGAGGGAGCGGATCGTGTGAAAACCAACGCGCGATCGGGACGTCGATCAACGTGGTCATCGGCACCAACAACATTGCGATCCCAGCCAACCACAACAGGCTGGCCATCCGAAACTGGGTGGTATCGCAGACCTGCGGCGTTCCCAGGATCGTGAGCACCGGTCGCAGCTCTGGTGCAGTGTTCTTGTGCATGTTTGTTGGCAACCCGTTGTGAAACTCGTTGAGATCGCAGCATCAACGAGACATCGACTGAACCACGTCGGAGGCTAATCAAAAACCGTTGGCCCGCGAAAGAGCGCTCGCTGCGGCGGGGGGCAAAGGGCAAACTGCGGACTGCGGACTGTGGCGCCGATTGCCTACCGCTCCCGAAACAGTTCGCTGATCGATTGATCGTGGTGGATTCGCTTGATCGCCTCGGCAAGCAGGGGGGCAACGCTCAGCTGGACCAGGTTGGGCAATCTCTTTTCGGCAGGCACGGGAATCGTATCGGTCACAATGATCGAGTCGATCGGTGCCTCGCGGAGTCGCTGGATTGCCGGGCCGCACAGCACACCATGGGTACAAGCGATATGGATTTCTTTCGCACCCGCCTGATGGACCAACTTTGCGGCACCGCAAATCGAACCCGCCGTGCTAATCATGTCGTCGAAAAGCAACGCGATCTTTCCTGCGACCGGTCCGCCAATGATCGTGCTCTGACGCACCTCCAGGGCACTGCTCCGCCGCTTGTCAACAATCGCGAGCGTTCCACCGAGCCGCTTGCCATGCCCGACGGCCCGTTTGATGCTTCCCTCATCAGGGCTGACGACGATCACTTTTTCACCGGTCAATCCGCGTTCAATGAAGTGTTCATTGAGCACCGGGGCGGCATACAAATGATCGACCGGGGCATCGAAGAAGCCCTGGATCTGGGCGGCGTGCAAGTCCATCGTCAGCACTCGGTCGGCACCCGCGCGGATGATGATGTTGGCAGCCAGCTTGGCTGTGATCGGCACTCGACCTTCATCTTTGCGGTCTTGTCGGGCATAGCCAAAATAGGGAATCACCGCCGTGATCCGCTCGGCACTGGCCCGTTTACAACAATCGATCATGATCAGCAGTTCCATCAACGTGTCGTTGACGGGCGGGCAGGTCGGCTGCAGCAAAAAGACGTCGCGTCCCCGCACATCCTCGTCCAGCTTGCAGTAATTCTCGCCGTCGGGGAATTTCCCCAACGTGATCGCCGCCGGCTCGAGATGGAGATGCCGGCAGATTTTTGCGGCCAGCTCGGGGTTAGCTCGACCACTGAAAATTTTCAGTTCACGCATATCCCATGGTCCGCATCGCGTCTTCGACGAGTCTTAGCTCATCTGGATTGTTGATCGACAGTGACTCACAGGGCTCAAGTACCGGCAAGGCCTCGACCCCGCGACCCGCTTCACGCAATATCCTCGCGCAATCGGTCAGGTAATACTCGGATTGAGCATTGTCGCTGCTGAGGCACTCCAGCGCGCTCAATAAATCGGGTGTCCGAAACAAATAGGTGCTCATATTCACTTCCCGAATGGCCTGTTGCTGCTCCGTGGCGTCCTTTTGCTCGACAATCCCCAGGAAGGCTCCCGAAGCGTCACGCACGATCCGCCCGAGCCCTTGCGGATCATCCTTGTGCAATGTCCCCAATAGCAATGCGGGCTGAGTCTGCTGGAAGTGGTTCATCAGTTTTCTCAGGCTCGAGGGCTGAATCAGCGGCGAGTCACCTGCCACCACGATAGTCGGACCTGTCTGATCGACCAGCACATCGCGGCACATCTGGACGGCATGGCCGGTCCCCAGTTGCTGCTCTTGCAATACAAATTCGATCGTTTCCTGGCGGCCATCCAACTCGTCCTGAACAGCCTGGGCCTGGTAGCCGACGACCACGATTTGCCGGTGAATACCCGCTTCCTGCAGGGCATCGAGCACATAATGGATCATCGGGCGACCGAGAATCTCACACAACACTTTGGGTAGTTCGCTCTTCATGCGGGTCCCCTTGCCGGCGGCCAGCACGACGGCACAGGGCTGCGAGGCGGAGCAGTTTTTCATCGAGGTTTTTTCCTCAGGATTCAGGCGAGCGGGGAGTTTTCTGGCCCAGCGGGGGGATTGCGCCACGAAAGTCGTGTGGTCGGGTTCACGCGAATGCGAGTCACAATCGTGTCCTCTGTCAGCCATTCCAACAAGCCGTCGAATCTGTCTGGCTCTGGGAGGCACGGATCAGCAAGAATAGTCGCGGACGCGGCGGCCGGATCGCCCCTCGACAGATCTGGGCAAGGAAACACTGGTGTCACGGAAAACAGAGTACCGCCTGAAACTGCAGCGGGCCGTCGTCACAGGCGTCGATTTCGCTGCCTATCTGTTCGTACGCCTGGCGGTGGCAGTGATCCAAACCCTGCCGTTGGATATGGGCGATTCCCTTTGCCGCGTTCTGGCGTGGTTTGCCTCCGGACCCCTGGGGATTCGCCGCCAGGCGACCGAGGCCAATCTGCGGCTCGTTTTTCCGGACGCCGATGCCCAGAGCCGCAGGCGATTGTCACTCGCGATGTGGCATCACCTGCTGCTGATGGTCTGCGAAATCGCTTGGGCGCAACGGCGTCTGCATCTGGCCAATTGGAACCAGCATGTGCGATTTCGCGACAATCGGCAGATCCTCCGCTGCCTGCTCAGCAACCGACCCACGGTCACCGTGACTGGCCATTTTGGAAACTTTGAGATCGGCGGTTATGTCACCGGGTTGATGGGATTCAGTACGTTGACGATTGCCCGTCGACTGGACAATCGCTTCCTGCATCGCTGGGTGGAGCGGTTTCGCGGCGCCAAGGGGCAGCACATGGTCGACAAGGATGGCTGTGCGGCAGAAGTGGAGAGACATCTCGAACGAGGGGGAATCCTGACCCTGTTGGCCGACCAGCATGCCGGCCCCAAGGGTTGCTGGGTCAATTTCATGGGTGTCCCGGCATCTTCCCATAAAGCACTCGCGCTGTTCTCGCTCAGCACCAACGCGCCGATGATGATCGGATGCACACGGCGGATCGATTCTCGCCCGATGCAATTCGAGCTCGCTTGTCATGGCATCGCCGACCCGATCCGCGACGATCATTCGATCTGCGAATCGGTCACCACGATGACACAGTGGTACAACGAGCGACTGGCGTCCGCGATCGACCAATCAGTCGAGCAGTATTGGTGGTTGCATCGCAGGTGGCGAACGCCGCCCGAAAAGGTCGCCCGGCGTTTGCAGAAAGACCGGTCGCAGCGGCGTGCCGCGTGAGGACTGCAGGCGTCCGACTGTTTCGCATTACCGAATCTCGCGAGTTCCGCCGGCTGCCACCGGATCGAATTGGGGCATCTCGTAGGCGCTAAATTCGGCCCACAGCGGCAGATGATCACTGATCATGATCGCTTGCGCTTCACTTAGACCAAATTCCTGCTGATAATCGAGCACGCCGAACCGCCCGGTGAATTCCCGGGTCATACGTCGGTCAATCATGATGTGGTCGTAGGTCTTGTTGTGACGCGTGTTGGTTTTGATGTCACGGCCGATCGATTCGACTCCGGGAATCTGGCCCATTTCGCGGAGCCCCTGGGTATCGACATTCAAATCGCCAAGCAGGATGCAATCTTCCTCTCCGGTCGTTTCATAGTCGTAACGACGCACGCTCTCAAACACGTCGTCCAGAACATCCATTTCGTTGTCCGGCGCCGATGAGACGACCTCACGCGGCGAGGTGTGGGCATTGATCAGTGTGAATCGAAACGGAATCCGACCCGCTGGGTCACCGGTGACCGCCTGGAACGACGCGACCATCGGTTCTCGATGCATTCGGTCGGCACGATCCATCACCACATAAGCACTCTGGGGGATCAGTCGAATACGGGTCTCGTCCCACACGTAGGCGTACGATTCGGTTTGCGACGTGCGGCCGATCGGCTCGCTGACGGTGGCCGTGTATCGTCCCCCCGATGCGTTGAGCAGATCCACCAGACGCTGAATCGGGACGGCGTCGCCACCGCGAACTTCTTGAATCGCGACGATATCAAATTGGGACACGATTTTGGCGATCGCAGCCATCACATCTTGTTGTTCCGATTTCTGCTTGCCGAAGATCTGGATATTGAATGTCGCGATTCGGATCGTATCGACCGACTTTTGCCCGAGGTTTTGCAGATTGACCGGTTGGATCGCCGCGGTGCGGCCAGCCTCGTCGGTTCCGCCGTCACCGACCAGTTTGTCGATCGCTGCCAGATCGATACGACCGGTCGCGAGGCAGAACAACAGCGAGATGATCCCTGCGAACGTTGTCACCGGGCCGAGAAAACGGAGCAACGGGATTCCGTCGGTGACCTTATGTTGGCGCGGCGCGCGTCGACCTCGGCTGAAGATAAGACCCATCTCGGCCTCCCTGCCGCAACTTGGGTGAATGTCGGTTGGGGTTCGCCGTGAGTCGGCTCATGCGGCGGCACCGATCGCTCGCAAGGCGTCGCTGGCCAATCGTTGCAATCGCGGCGGTGCGTCCTTGGCCGCTTCCTTCAGCGTCGGCACGGCCGCCGAAGCATGCGGCCCAATCTGGCTGAGCACCAGGTGGCTTGTTCTCGCGCCGGCAGGTACATCGACTCTCGGACACACGATTCCAACTCATTGACAGCCGATACCGCTTGCGAGCCGAGTCGTCCCAGCATCGTGGCGGCCCAATAGCAAACCTCGCCATCGGCGGCGCGACCCAGCAATTCGCGGAGGCCGAACACCTCGCCCAAACTGGGCTGGATCGATGTCTCCAGCGCCTCGGCTGACCACATCCGCACCTCGTCGTGACTGCTGCCGGCCAACTGAACCACCCGCACGGTGATTCCCGTCACGATCTCTGCTGCCGAAATCTGACGTAGCGCCGTGACCTGATCGTCTACCAATTCGCTGTGCAGCGGCATTGCCCATTTCTCGCCAAGATCCATCGCTGGCCTCCCTGCCACCTGTTCGTTCGTTGACCATGTATCGATGTCGCTGAAAAAAACACGCCATCCCGAACACGATCTGCTACAAACAATCTGCTGTTTCACGCAAGATCAGTTGCCGAAAGCGGACGAGGGTGGTGACCGATTCAATACCGCCGCGATGTGCCACTTGCGGAGGGCGGTACGATGGCGATCCCCACCTTGACCGGTCGCAGATTGGCCGTTGTTTCCCAGTCGACTTCGATCGGCGTTTCGACGTGGGCGGTGGGGAATCGGGCCTTCAATTCGTCGAGCATTTGCTGTGGATCAACCCCACTGTCCCAGAGGATCACCCCACCGCTTTCCCGCAGCACCTGATCGCTCGTCCAGGGGCTGGTTGTGGGATCGAGATCGGCAAACACGCTCGCTCGTTGTTCGCCATAGAAGGCCACGTTCGCCGCTTCCCACCAGGTTCCGGCCACCAGTCGCAATGGCTCTTGGTAATGATGACGCCAACGGCGATCCACTTCGGCAGCGAGTTGCCGGCCGGGGTAGTGTACACGCGAGCCTTTTTGACGGACGAACGGTGAGACGGTGTTGCGAACGGCCAACGCCGTGGCGAACAGCACCGTCGCGGCGACACAGAGCGGTACCAGCCGTTTTGCCGCTGGCAAGCCTTCGCGGAGGGGCAGCAAGAACAGCAAGAACACACCAGAATAGGTCCACAGTGCCGTGCCCCACATAGCGCGAACCGAAAACCCCGCGACCGCCGAAGCGACCAGGATCATCGCCACCGGACCGACGACCATCGACCACAGAAAGTCCCGCTGGAAACGTTCGTCATGACCCACGCGTCGCGGCGTCCAACGGGCCACCAAGGGAATCGCCAACAACGCGAGCGGCGCGAACGCCGGCACTTGGGAACGGAGAAATTTCAGTGGGTTCAACAGATGATTGACCCAGGTGGCGTCGCTGGCCGAGCGACGCTGGAAGTAATGGATCGTCGGAAAATCATTCGTGACGAGCCAGTACAGGTGGGGCGCAAAGAGTGTCAGTCCGGCGACGATCGTGACGTAGGGGCCCGCCGCTGCCCAACTGCGGCGGCCCACCGGATGCAGCACGAGAAACCCGATCATCGTCGCCGCCAAGACGGCGGTGTCATACTTGCTCAGCATCCCCATTGCCAAGCTCACGCCGATCAGTAGCCACCAGCGCAGCTGTTGACGCGTCAGGGCGCGATAGAAACACAGGATCGCCAACGCCCAGAAGGTGCGTGAAACAACGTTATTGTTCAGCTCCGGCGTGGTGAAGTTGTAGTAATAGCAGGCTTCCAACAAGAGCGCGGCGCAAAGTGCGTGCCAGGGCTTGAGGATTTCTCGAGCCAATTGCCAAGCGGACCAGAAACAAGCGATCACACAAAATTGAGCCATCAGGTAGGTCGGCCAAGCGACTTGCCCAAACACACAGCAACTGGCTTCGGCGATCCAGCCCGGAAGCGGAGGATGTTTGTAGTAGCCCCACTGCCATTCGTGACCCCAGTACAGCATCTCGATCGTGTCAAGTGGCGCGTTGGGCTGGGTCAGCGCGGGGACGATGGTCCAGATCGACAGATGCAATAGGGCAAACAGCCAGAACCATCGCACCGTCGGATCGATCGATCGCGGATCGGTGCGGGCAACGAGCCTTCGCTGGTCGGAGCTGGCCGCGAGAGAGGGGCTGACGGCGTGAGAGGGGTTGTGATCAGGCATTAGGCGGCTCGTCGGATCTCCAGCGTCGGGACATCCGCTTCGGGTTGCGGGGTCCAGCGAGTGCGGCGGATTCGGGTCGCCCACAGCAATCGGGCGAGTTCGACCCCCGCCCGGACGAAATCGCGGGATCGCAATCGCGAGTCGCCCACTTCCCGCCATTCGTCCAACGGCAGCTCGAACATCGCCGACGCCACGGACAGCTGAGAGTCGGCTGCCGCAAGCGAGCGGAGCCGAGCGAGAATCTCCACATCAAAGATCCAACGAGAATCAAACGGTGTGCCGAACAGATCGCGAACCAACGGGCCATTACGGAACAGTTTCGCCCCGCACAGGGCATCTCGAATCGGCAGGCCGACGGCAATCGCCGATGAAGCGGAAAACACCTTGCCCAACAAACGTCGCATGGGTCGGCGATCGATCTCTCGTCCAAGCAGACAGAGGCGGGTGCCCCAAACGATTTGCACGCGTGGCCGACGCTCGAGCACCCCGCGAAATTCTTCAGCGGCCCCAAGACGGGTGGCCAAATCAGCGTCCCAAAATCCGACGCACTCGGCATCGGTCGCGCTCGCAACGAGCAATCCTCGACGAACCGCTTCCGCCTTGCCGCCGTTGGTCGGAAGGGCCAGTAAATCTGCCCGTGGCGCGTTCGTGGCACAGAATTCATGCAGCAACTCGGCACTGTTGTCCGTGCTGCCATCGTCGACAAACAACAGTCGAGATTCATCGCTATAGTCGAGAAATCGCTCGAACGCGCAAGTCCAGCCGTCGCGATTCGTTGTAACAAGGGACCACGATCGTCAGCTTCATCATCATTCTCTGATTGGATCTGGTGCAACTTCTCGCAGCCCATCGGTGTCGCTGCGAGTGGCGGATCGTAGACAAATCGACGTCCTCAGCAACAGAGAGATCTGTGCCCCATCATTGGGGGTCCCTGTCGCGATCTCCATGCGGCCGTGGGAATGACCAGAAGATCGTTTGGACCTTCATTACTCGATTCGGTACGGTTAAATTCATGGAGTTCGTCGCCGCGCTGGTCGACGTGTTCGTTTTCGCTCATCACCAACCATCGGCTCATCGTGCAACCACCCACAGAATTTGCCATCATCCCTGATCGTGATTCGATCGGCACCGTCCAACGCGACATTCGCTTTTTTCCATCGTCCAACCCTTCACCGCAGTTTCTGTCCCAGGACGACATCGAGACCTGGAACCGCGATGGGTACCTCGGCCCGCTGGATGTCTACGACGATGCCGCGATCCGCGATATTCGCGACTACTTCGATATCTTGCTAGCGGACGCGATTACAAAAGGTCAGGACAGCTATTCGATCAGCAGCGCTCATTTGAAGCACTCGCGCGTTTGGGACATGCTGACCAATGAGCGGATCGTCGGTTACGTCAGCGATCTGTTGGGCGAAAACGTTGTCGGTTGGGGATCGCACTTTTTCTGCAAAATGCCGGGGGACGGCAAAAGAGTGGATTGGCATCAAGACTGTAGCTATTGGCCGCTGACACCCACCAAAGCGGTCACGGTTTGGCTGGCTGTCGATGACGCGGACCAGGAGAACGGCTGTATGGAAGTGTTCACCGGTTCGCACACCTACGGATTGATCGACTTTGATCCCAGCGACGCGACCGCGGGGAACGTATTGGACCAATCGGTCAAGGATCCGGAACAGTATGGCCGGCTGCAACAGACGCCGCTGCGGGCCGGGCAGATATCGATTCACAGCGATCTGCTGCTACATGGTTCGGCTCCCAATGACAGCGATCGGCGTCGCTGTGGATTGACGCTTCGCTATTGCCCCGCCGACGTTGTCGCCTATCTCGGTTGGAATCAAAAGGGGATTGTCGTCCGGGGCCAAGCGGACCCAACACAATGGCCCGGAGCAACTCGGCCCACGAACGACTGATCCGGCAGGCGACGAATCGGACCTGCGATCCTCGGGGCTCGATTCTCTCGCCCAACGATTACACTGTTGGGCCGAACTGCTCGAGTCGCCGGGCTCCCGATGCAACCCACAACGACAGGACCCTTGATGCGTCTTTCGTCTCACTACGAAACATCTCACTGTGCCATCTCCTTCGAATTGTTTCCGCCCAAGACAGCGGCGGGAATGGCGTCCTTGTGCGACAACATTCGGCGTTTGATGGAATTCAAACCGAGCTATTTCACCTGTACCTACGGCGCCGGCGGGTCGACTCAGGGCGCCACATTGGACGTGTTGACGAAGGTTCGCGAAATCACCGACCTGCCGGTTGCCTCCCACCTGACATGTGTCGGCGCGACAATCCCGCAGTTGGAAAGCTATTTGTCCGAAGCCCGTCGACGCGGTACCGACTACATCGTCGCCTTGCGCGGTGATCCCCCCAAAGGCAGCGAAAGATTTGTGGCGGTCGAGGGTGGACTACGCTATGCCAACGAGTTGGTGGAACTGATTCGGTCGAAGTTTGATGACTTCGGCATCGCGGTTGCCGGCTATCCCGAGGTGCATCAAGAAGCACCCGATGCGAAAACCGACTTGGAGAACTTGAAACGTAAAATCGACGCCGGCGCCGATGTCGTGATTACGCAACTGTTTTATCAGAACAGCGACTTTTACCGCTTTCGCGATGATTGCCTGGCGGCCGGGATCAACGTTCCCATTGTCCCCGGGATCCTGCCGGTCACGAATTTCAAGCAGGCACAAAGAATCGCCTCCATGTGCAAGGCAAGCATACCGGCGGCGCTACAGACGGCGATGAACAAGAGCGACGATGTCGAGGACCAATTCAAAGCAGGTGTTGAACATGCGCGGCATCAAACGATCGATCTGATCGAACACGGTGTGCCCGGTATTCACTACTATGTCTTGAATAAGAGTGAGGCTGCCGAGGCATTGCTCGATGGATTGCAATCCGTCCGATCGATTTGATCCCCCTCGAGGCTGTGCGATTCGGAAAGTTGTCGCGTGCTGTCTGAACGAACGTTCCCTGACGAATCGTTGGCCGAGCAAACGACGACAAGAGGCGTTCGGCAAAAGATGGATTCAGATCCCCGCAGCGACGCGCGGATTTGGAGTTGCCAGTCGAAAGTGATACAATTTCGGCGGTGCCTGTCGATATCTCCTTCTTTTCCCAGGCGAGCAAATGCACCTCTCCGTGAATCCTCCCACCCCGATCGCCCCGCCCCTGGTTCCGCCGCCGCTGCCGGAGGAAGTTTTGCCGCCGCCGGTGGTTCGACCGCATGCGTCGGCGCCTGTGCTGCGGCAGCCATCCCGGGCGGGTCATCGGATACGGGACATCAAAATCGGTGCGGGATGCCTGTTGCTGGGTTGGGTAGTCGGTCAATTCGGTTCAACCGATCGCCGTGATACCCAATCATCGATTGCAGCCGTCGCGACCGCTGAGATCCAGCAACCTGACGACAATCGTCTTGCCACCTCCACGGTCATCGACGAACCGTCGGAGTCAGACGCGAATTCGTTTCGCGACCTGGAACACGCCCCGCAGCCGCCGAGTCAAGCGGATCCCGCGAATGAAGTCGCAACCGAAGTCGATCGGTCGACCATCGTCGAGAATCTTAACGACGATGATGAGTTGGATGATGGCCTGATGGCGCAGGCGTCGGCCAGCCAGAGCGAAGCGTTGCCCCAACAGATCGTGTCACTGCCGATTGAGTCATCGTCGCCGAAGCCATCCGCGGCCATTTCTCGACAACCGACCTGGACGCCGCCATCGATCGAATCGCCGAAGACTTTAGCGTCGCGCTCGTCCATTCTGCATCCGCAATGCCAGGACGGAACTTGCCAGGATGGAACTTGCCAGGATGGAACTTGCCAGCAGGCAATGGAGTCGTTGGGCACCGCATTGAAATGGGCCGACACGCCCGCCCAGGCATATCGGATGGCGGAAGAACAGAAGAAACTCGTGTTCTTGATCCACGTCTCGGGGAACTTCGAAATCCCCGGCTTTACCTGAAACAATGCCTCCCAATACAGGGCGGGCGCTCTGTCAGACCCCGAAGTTGGCAAGCTGTTTAGCGAACAGTTCGTTGCCGCGCATCAACAGGTTGGCGATTTTCGCGCGATCCAAATCGGCGATCAAATCAGCAAGAACGGCGGCAACGTTGCCAGCTATTTTCTGACCCCCGATGGCCGTGTGATCCATTCGGTGACCGGCCCGGTAAACGCCAACGTGCTGCTACAGGAAGCGAAATGGGCGTTGGAGATGTACACCCAGGCGCAAGCCAGGCCTGCCACCGAACAATCGCAGTTCGTCGCTGGGGCCCACCAACAAGCCAGTGCGTCGCCGCTGAGCAGCCAGGACCGTCAAGTTCACGAGCTGCTGATGAACACCCCCTTGCCGAAGTTGCAAATGGTCTATCAAGAGATCTTCGAGAAGATACTGGGCCAAAAAGTGAGCGAAGCCGGACCGCGTCTTGCCCAAGCGTCGGTGCGACTCGACTATGCCAGGAAGACGGGTCGTCCGATTTTGTTTGTGATGCACAACCAAGGCGAATGGGCGAGCCCCGTTTTCAATCCGGCGACTCGTCAGCTGATGGATGAATATGCCGTCATTGCGATGCCGCTGCGTGAAGCGCCTGCACTGAGTCAATTGACGGGGCAACCGCCGTTCCAGGCGAGCGGTTCGGCGCGGCCCCTGTTCGTGATCGCTCGAAGTGACTGCCAGCAATTGAAGTCCATTGCCGGGTGGAATGATCGCCTGCTGGCATCGGCACTGGCGGAAGGATGGATCGACGCGCTGGAACGGAATCCGCCCAATGTTCGCTCTCTGATCCGCGCCCAACGCCTGCTGCGACCGGTCGATCCGAGTTCCGCCGATCGGGCACGCGAACTGACCATTCGCGTTCAACAGGAAATGCGTGCGGTCAGGGAAGCGAGCAAACCAGAGTCCCCAAAACTGGCCGCCAACTCCAGCTAGCGGCTATGCGTTCTTTGGTTTTGATACCAACGTCGGCGGAAACAAGTTCGGTAAACAAGCTCGGTGCCGTTCCCTCCCCGCACGCCACGTTGTGATCCGCCTGGGGTCCGAACTCGGGCCTACGGCAGATCTTGTGTTGGGTCTAATTCCGTGTCAAATCCCAAGCGTCCAGCCAGGTCGTTTTCTTGCCAGCCATGTCGAATTCTTGCTCCAATCGCTGGGCCATATCGGGCAGGTGCCCGGCGCCGTAAAAGACCGCGATCTTCTTTTTGCCGGCGTCCAATTCTTCCTTCAGGATCTGAAACGCTTTCGCGTTGCGGCCTTTGATCAACGTGTTCTCACCCTGGGCATCATCGATTCCGGCGGTCACCAATTCGATATCGACGAGCTGCCTCGCCATCGACTGTTTCATTTTTTTGGATCGATCATTGCTGAACAGGGCCAGCAAGATACCGGCATCGCCCCCTGTCGATGCCGAGGAGGCGAGTCCAGCGCCCATCATTCGGGCAACCATCTTCCAAACGCTATCGCCTCGGCGCTGGAGATCATCGATGAATTCGTCTGGGCTCATGTCGGCGTGGCGAAAGTTGTTCGCCAGATAGTCGATCAACTCCAGTTGATATTCGAGATTCAGCATATCCTTCATGCCCGTCTGCATCGATGCCAGCAGCGATCGTCGTTTCTCCAAATCTTCGGGGCGAATTCGGGTGCCGTCGGGGGCGACGAGTTCGTACAGCACTGTGTCATATTTGGCGAGCCGCTGATTCAGATCCACGTAGTAATCGCGCTGGCCGATATGAACCACGCCCACGAGGTCGACGATCTGTCCCGCATGCTTCGTTCCCGCCTTTCCCTTGTAGCGCACGATCGCCGTCTGCAATGCCGACGGTTTGCCATCGGCGGTTTCGTTGACACGGATATAAAGCGAATCTGCTTTCGCCTGCTTTTCGCTGTTCGCCTGGGCGGGCTTCGCCGCGGCCTTTTTGCCCGGCTCTTGATCCGTCTGCTTGACGGCAGGCGGTTCCGTCACGGCGGTCTGAGCAAAACAGCGGATCGAGACGGAAACCAGTGTGACCGAGGCCAAAAGCAATAGAAACAAACGCATCTCACAAAAGCCCGTTGGAGGGGGAGGAATCGAATCATCCGGCCAGCGACGACTGGAACATCTGCCGCCTGCTACGTTTAAGGATAGCGCCTCGGGCAGGGGGCGGCAACTTGCTACCGGTCGCCCCAGCTAACGACTTTGGCCCCTGGATGCCGCCCCTGGATGCCCCATTCTGCGGGGTCCGATCTGCGGGATCCGAGCAAAACGGTTGAGCCGATTCCGGTGAGCGAACGTTTAGCAGGCTGTTAGGCCTCAAAATTCACGCTGGTACACGCTGTTTCGCTGGCACGGGGCAAATGGGCAGTCAAGGCGACCGTGGAGGCCTCTCGGGCGCAGACCGCACGCCAAGTCTCGGCCTCGATTTCGAGGATCATTCGGATTTCGTCGATCGACGAGGGATCACTGTTTTCTTCGGCGGCGATTACCAACTGCACCAGGAAGACGTACAGGTCGGCTACCTTGCGGCAGACCTCCGTTTCCTTGTCGGTCGCTCCCTTGGTCACCCCGCTGAGGAGTTCGGTGAGCAAGTCGAGCAGCCTCAGCGAGTGTTCGCAGGAGCCCGAGGTTTCGCCGCTTCGCCATCCGCTGGCAACCGTCGCGGCCACTTCGACAGCCCGTTCGATCATCATCAAACGCAGTCGCGCCGGCGATGCGGTGCGGATCGTGGCATCGAGGTAGTGTTGGCTTCGGGCCGAATCTCTGGGTCGAAAACGATCGGGATTTGTTGACATGAAGAACGTGATCCTTTTGATTGACAGCTGGTCGTCTGCTCGATGCCAGTTGCGGCGGGTCCTGGATCGGCGCGGCCTTCAGCCCGCGGATTCAGGCGGGCACCCGCTACTTGGTGGGAATGGTGACGGGTTGAATTTGCGAAATGTACGACTGGTTGCTTTGGATTTTCGCGATCGCTTCTTCGGTCGCATAGAACTGCTTCAGCAGGCGCTCACGTTCGACGTCCAGCCGAGCGTTTAGCGTATCGACACGTTGGTTATTACGATCGATCTGCGTGGACAGGCTTTCATTGCGGTTGATCAGCAAACTCCCCGTCTCACCGGCGATTCGATCGGCCAGTGCGCCAAACGATTGGCCAGGCCAAATTCATCGGTTGTGAAAAACGCCTCGACGTCGGCGGCATTTTCGCTCAACGCTGTGGTCAGTTTTCCCGAATCGAAATCGAGTTTTCCTTGGTCGTTGATTCTCAATCCGACCTGGCCGATCGACCGGATGTCACCAGCACCGGTAATCGCGCCCGAAAGCAGACGTGAGTAGCCGTTCTCGATCCTCAGTGCTTCGCTGGACCCGAACAACAGCCCAACTTCGTTCGTGTCGCCGTTAAAGAAGGTTAACGAATCGAGTTTGTCGATCAACTTGTTGTACTGGTCGACAAAGGACGTCGCTGCCGATAGGACCGTCTCGGAGTTTTCACCGACCGCGACCGTGATCGGACTCGCCGATAGTTCCTTGAGTGTTAACACGAGGCCGCCAGCGGAGTCATCGGATGCGGTTTCGGGCGGGCCAACGAGTGCCGAAACGGTGCTCCCGTTGATGGTCTGGCTCGTCGCAGACCCGGCCACTCCGAGATCGGCCGCCGCGGTTCGCGTTCCGGTGTCTTTGATCGTTAACGTTTTCGATCCGCCTGCGGTATCGACAACGGCGATGCCGCTGCCTGCCGCATTGATCGATGCGGTCACGCCAATCCCCAGGCCATTGATGGCATCGATCACACCCCCGACCGTCTTGATTCCCTCAACGGTCAAGTTCACGGCGCTCGTGACACCATTGCTGTCGGTCACCGTGAAACTTCCCAAATCGACGCCGCGACCGTGATTCAAGTCCGCCAGCAACGTCGACGTGGTAACCGTTTGTGAGGAGCCACCATCTTCGTTGAGATCAAAAACGCCATCGGAAGATGTCAGGAATCGCTCTACACCGTTCTCGTTCGATACGGCGATCAACGCGTCTTCACCACGACTGATCGTACTCAAACCAAGATCAAATCCTTCCGTGTTGATCCCGAATCGACCCGACTCGCCGCCACGTCGACTGCGGATTCGCAACGAGTACGTGCCGTCGTCATTGGTCGCCACAGTGGCGTCACCATAGCGGCCGTCGGCGTTGATCTTTGCCGCGACATCGGCCAACGTGTCACCTGCTTCGATTTCGATCCGGTCGGCTTGAGAGCCGACGATTGCCGATACCGCTAAGCCCCCGACCGTCTGGTTGGTCGCTTGCCCCGCGATTCCCAAATCAAATGCCGCCGAACCATTTCCCGTGTCTTCGATCGTCAACGCTTGCGATCCGCCGCCGCTGTCAACGATCGCAATGCCGTCGCCGTTGTCGTTCAATGACGCGGTGACATCGATGTTCAAGTCATTGAACGCGTCGATCAACTGGCCGACGGTTGTGATTCCGGCAACTTTCAAGTTGATCGCACTTTTCGCGCCGTTGCTATCGGTGATCGTGAAGCTGCCTGGATTGATGCCCAGACCCTGATTCAAATCGGTGAGCAGGGTTTGTTCATTTACCGTCTGCCGATGCAAGTTCTGGCCGATCACAATCGAGTCGTCTGTGTTTGCTTCGAGCCCTAGCAACGCCGCGGTGTTGTCGGCAGAACTGATCGTAAGGTTTCCTGTCCCCCCGGAAACATCGCGGATCCGAAAACCGTTTTTTGCATCATTGAGTCGCGCGATCAGCGACAGACCCGATGCGTTGATCGCATCCAAAACTTCGCTCGTGGTCGTGGCCGACGAAACGTCAATGTTTGCCGACGAACCGTCGGCCAGCGTGATGTTCAGTGAACTGAGGGACCCTAGCCCCGATCCGCCAGCCAGATCGCCCAGGGATGCCCCACGGAGCGTTTGAGTTTCGTATCGAGCCGTGATCGCGGTCCCACTGGTCGATTGGGCCAATCCGAGATCGCTGGCCGTGGTCGCGCCGGCGGCGTCGGTGATCGAAAACGTACCCGATCCAGCCGTCAAGTCATCGATCACGATCCCCTCGTCGGTGAACGATGCCGAAAACTTGGCTGGGTCAACACTGTTCAAAAAGTCGAGCACGTCCTGAATCGTGGGGTCCGTATTCCCGGAAAAATCACCGAAATCGACGTTCAACGTCGTGCCGTCGGAAAGGTTGACGGTGAGGTCGTTGCCGGCCGCGAATCGAATCCCTTGGCCGTCCCGCAAATCGCTCAACTTGGTCGAGCCGGTCACGGTGGACGTCAAGTCAAATCCGGTCGCACGATCGGATGCAACATCGATACCCCACAGCCCAAGATCGGCCGCGGTTTCGGCATTGCCCAACTGCTCGACGATCAGGTTCGAGTACGTGTCGCCGGTTTGATCAATCAACTTGATCGCGCCGCCAACCGTCGTGGCATAGACGCCGACATCGGCGTCGTTGATCGCCGTCAAAACGTCGTCAATTGTTTGTGCGGCGGTCAAGTCGATCGCGGCCGACGCGCCCGACCGATCGGTAATCCGGATCACTCCCGCTTCAACACCTCGGCCTCCGTTCAATTTCGAAAGCGACAGCGAGTTGTCGAGGAAACCGTCGGGACTGATATCGATCGTGCCGCTGAAGCCGAGAGCCTGATCGGAAGCGTCGAACCGCTGCAGCGAACCAATCGCATGGGTCGCTGCCGTTCGCAGAGTGCGGACGATGTACGTTCCGGTCGTTGCGTCATTGCCGACCGTTGCCGAAAGGGCGTTGGCATCACTCGACTCGGCCGTCTTCGCTCGAAACGCCGATGGGCTGGCGAGTTGGTTGCCGGCCAATTGAACGCCAATCACCGCGGCGGTTAACTCGGCGAGCGCCTGCTGCTCCTTCTTCAACGAGTCGGTACGCGACACCAGCCGATCACGGGGTCGGCCGCTGATCGCTATCAATTGATCGACGGTACCGGCAATGTCGGTACCGGTGATCAAGCCGATCGATGACTGAATTCGCCCCATGGATTCGTTTTATTAAGTGGAGAGTTCCAGCGATTTCCGTCTCATATTGGGCGCGTTTGCCCTGAGTGAAGATCGTCAAACCTGCGCGGTTAGGTCCAGAAAAAGGGTACGTTCCAGACAAGAGAGTGTCGGATCGGAAATGCTGAATTGAACGCATTTCCTGATTCGGTAGTGTTTGTGCAGCTGATACGGGTCGTGATTGGCGGTAACGGCAACGCAAAACGGCCGGCGGAGAAAACTCTCCGCCGGCCGATCTGCTATCAATGATCGTCACTTCGTCGGTGCCGCTAGTTTCGCAGCAAAGCAAGGACGTTTTGAGGGTTTTGGTTGGCCAAACTCAACACGTTTGTGCCCGATTGGACAAGAATCTGAGCTCGTGTCAGCTGAGCCGATTCCTTCGCGAAGTCGGCGTCGCGGATCGAACTTTCGGCTTCCTGCAGGTTGGCCTGCGTGTCGTTCAAGCTGACCAGGTTGCTTTCCAAAGTCGTCGCCTGAAACGCTCCCAGTCGCCCGCGAAGGCTGGTCACCTTGTAGATCACCTCGGAAATGATCCGACCGGCACCGTTGACGTCGTTGGTCAACGACCGGTCCTGACCGCTGCCCAGTTCATACAGCCGACCCGTCGCACTGCCGATTTGACCGGTGCTGACGCTGCCGATGCCCAAACGGGCCTGCTGGTTGCTGGTCACGTCCGGGCCAAGTTGGAATAGTGCACCACCGCCGGTGATCGAGAATGAAAAGTTCGTACTACTGCCGTCATCGACCGTGATGTTCAGGTCCAAGGAACTCGTGTTGATCGTCAACGTGTTGGCATCGCCGCTCGCTTCGACGCCATTGACGGCGGCGACGACGTCGCTGCCGAGATCCCGAATCGCTGACAGCGAAGCACCGAAAGTGCCTGCGGCTCCTTCGTTGATCACGTCAATATTGATCAGCGCATCGGTGCCGTAGGCCGTTGAGGTGAAGGTCAAACCGGTCGCGCCGGCCGCAGCGCTGACACCGGTGCTGTCCGATACCAGGTTCACCGCCGCTGCGATCTGCGAAGACGATGTTCCGGCGCCAAAGTTAAACGTTTCCGCTCCGCTCGCACCGTTGAGCTGGAAGACCAACGTGTCGTTGAGCACTTCGCCGCCGGTCTTCGCCGTCGAAACGGGTGTCGCCGGCGTCGTGAAGGCGACCGTACCGACGCCGCCCGAGAGTGCGGCCCCAAAGTCGGTCAAGCCGTTGATTGCCGTGACAACCGAGTTAAAGTCGTTATTGGTCGCCGTCGCCGCGGTCGAATTGTAAGTGACCGTGATCACCTTTTGGGTCGGATCATACGCGGCGGTTGTGGCGACGTCGCCAGCGGCCGTGTCATCGACGAACTGAATCTGAACATCGTTGAACGCCGATCCGTTCGCCGCGGCGGTGAGGGTGATTTCCTCGGTGCCATTTCCGAAGGCGACATTCGCAGCGGCCGCCGTGCTAAACGCGCCAGTACCGCCGGTGATCTCGGCCTGCGTGGCTGCGTCACTGATCACAACTTCGACATCGATCTGACCGGTCGAACCGAGGTTCGCCTGGTCAATGTTTGCGTCACGAATCGAGCCGACCGAGCTGGCGGTGCTGACAAAGTCGAGCGATCCATCGAGCAACTTTCGACCCTGGAACGTTGTCGTCTGTGCGATCCGGTTGATCGCTTCCAGCGAGCTGTCGATCTGCAACTGGTTGGCCGCGATCTCCTCGTCACTCAACGCGCCGCTGTTGGCCGCTTCGACGACCAACCCGCGAATGTCATTGAGCAGACTGCTGACCTGGCCCAACGCGCTGTCAGCGGTGCTGATGATTTGGCTCGCTCGACGCGTGTTGCTAACCGCTTTTCCGAGACTGGTGATCTCGCTTCGCAACGCCTCGCTGGCAATCAAACCGGCGGGGTCGTCGGCACCACTGTTGATCCGCAGACCCGTGCTCAAACGAGTCAAAGCCTGTTGCAGATCGGTATTACTACTTTGCAGCCGGTTCTGAGCGACCAGCGACGGAACGTTTGTATTGATTCTTGTCATGGCAAGCCCTTTTGTGTGGCGAGTTGCGAACGATGTTGGGAAAGTCGCGGTCCTGGTGGACCGTCCAATACCCTGGCAACATGCGATCGACCATCGATCACAACAATGTCCTGAGCCTCACTCGTCAGATGCTTCATAAAGCTCGTCATCTGTATCATCGAACTAACCCTCTCGGTGACATTCGGAGGAACGCGAAAAACGGTTGCAAATCGCGCTGTCGACGGCTGAAGATTCGGCAAGATGTGAATATTCGCTAGAGCTTGACTAACCGGAACACAGCCCGCGCAAAGCCAGGCAGGCGAGGTGCGGGTGGTCCGGCAGTCCCCTCTCGCCTGGCGAATCCGGCTTCCACCATCCGGCTTGCCCCGAAACGCGACAACGGCCGGCGGAGAAGTTCTCCGTCGGCCGTTGCGCTATTGGTAATCGTCGTCGCTGGGCGAAAAATCGGTTATCGCAGCAAAGCGAGGACGTTTTGAGGATTCTGGTTGGCCAGCGATAGCACGTTCGTGCCCGACTGGACCAAGATTTGGGCGCGAGTCAGCTTGGCCGATTCTTGCGCGAAGTCGGCATCGCGGATCGAGCTTTCGGCTTCTTGCAAGTTCGCTTTCGTGTCATTGAGGCTGACCAGGTTGCTTTCCAATGTCGTCGACTGGAATGCGCCCAATCGGCCGCGGAGCCCAGTGACCTTGCCGATCACCTGATCGACGATCTTGGCCGCGCCGATCGCGTCGGTGACCAGGCTTCTCGCTTGCCCGCTGCCGAGTTCGTACAGCCGGCCGGTGGCACCCCCGAGTTGGCCGGTGCTGACGCTGCCGATCCCCAGGTTCGCTTGCTGCGTGCCGCTCACTTCCGGACCCAGTTGGAAGGTCGCACCGCCACCAGAGATGGTGAAGCTGAAATTCGTACTGCTGCCGTCATCGACCGTCAAGCTGAGGTCCAGCGAACTGGTGTTGATCGACAGCGTGTTTGCCGAGCCGGTCGCTTCGACACCGTTGACCGTGGCCACGATGTCGGTCCCGGTGGCTCGCGTCGCGTCCAAGTTGGCGACGAACGTTCCGCTGCTCCCTTCGCTGATCACATCGACGTTGACCAACGCATCGCTGCCGTAATCGGTGGAGGTCAGCGAAAGGGCACCCGAGGCAACCGCGGCCGCAACTCCCGTGCTGTCGGAAACCAGGTTGATCGCCGAGGCGATCTGGTCCTTGGAAGTACCGGCACCAAAGTTGAATGTCTCTGCTCCGCTCGATCCGTTCAGCTGCAATACCAAGGCATCGGCCAGAACTTCGCCACCCGTCTTGGCGGTGGTGACCGTTGCGGTCGGAGTGGTGAAGGCAATCGTTCCGACACCACCCGAGAGCGCGGCGCCAAAGTCGGTCAAGCCGTTGATCGCCGAGACGACCGAGGCGAAATCGCTGTTGGTCGCCGTGGCCGCGGTCGAGTTGTAAGTGACCGTGATGATCTTTTGGTCCGCGTCATACGAGGCGGTCGAGGCCACATCGCCGGCGGTTGTGTCATCGACAAACTGAACCTGCACATCGTTGAAGTCCGATCCGGTCGCGGCCGCGGTGACGGTGATTTCTTCGGTGCCGTTGCCAAAGGCGACGTTGGCCGCCGCGGCGGTTGTGAACGCTGATGCGCTGGCGGTCACCGATGCTTGTGACGCCGCAGTGCTGACGACCACCGAGACATCGAGGCTACCGCTGCCCAGTTTGGCTTGTTCGATGCTGGAATCCCGCACCGAGGAGACCGAGCCCACTGTGCTGACGAAGTCTTGCGACCCGTCGAGCAATTTTCGGCCTTGAAAGGTGGTCGTTTGGGCGATTCGGTTGATCGCTTCCAGCGAGCTGTCGATCTGCAACTGATTGGCGGCGATCTCCTGGTCACTGAGCGCTCCGCCGTTGGCCGCTTCGACGACCAGCCCGCGAATGTCATTGAGCAGACTGCTGACCTGGCCCAACGCGCTGTCGGCGGTGCTGATGATTTGGCTGGCCCGTTGCGTGTTGCTGATCGCCTTGTTCAGGCCGGTGATCTCGCTGCGCAGCGCTTCACTGGCGATCAAGCCGGCGGGGTCGTCGGCACCACTATTGATGCGAAGTCCGGTGCTCAACCGAGTCAAAGCGGATTGCAAGTCGTTGTTGCTGGTTTGCAGACGATTCTGAGCTACCAGCGAAGACACATTCGTGTTGATTCTTGTCATGGTTCTAAACCCCTACGTGCGGCGAATCGCAAACGGAAATGGTTGGATCCGGCCGCTCTTGGACCGGCGAATGAGGCGACCGCGACAGGTTGATCAGCGTGGATCAACAACCCCGCTGCGGAAACTTCGTCTGCGGAAGCATTGGACACGCAGTGGTCCGCTGAAAGATCGGCGCAGCAGAATCTGTAGGGTTTGTTACCTGCACGTCGATCCAATCGCTACGATCCGCACTGACGGCAGCGTTTTGCGTAGCAGAACGCAAAACATTGGCACAAAAACTCGAAGTAACCGAAAACAGTACTCTCGGGTTGCGAGTTTTCGAGGCAGGTCGGACCGAGTTCCGGCATGATGCCGAGCAAAAGGTCGTCTGTACCGGAACGGCGCGGTGCTCGTTTCGGCCTCAGCGGCCCGCCCGAATCAAGAACTCAATGTCCTCGGGAGCAATGTCCTCAGGAGCAATGTCCTCGGGGCCAATGCCGGGTGGGGTGTGAAGAAAGGTCCCCAAATGAAAGGATCCTGGCCATCGCTGCCAGGATCACAAAGAGTACCGAGTTGACGGGCCCGCCCGATTCGAGCGGCTTTCCAGCAACGCTCAATCGTCTTGCGGCGGACGAACATCCTTCGTCGCGCCGGGCCGGTCTGCGTTGCTCGGCGGTTTTCCCGCTGGATCGCGTCGTAAACCTCTTGGCGGTGCACGGGGATCGACTGCGGAGCTTCGATTCCGAGACGAACTTTGTCACCACGGATGTCCACGATCGTCACCACCACATCGTCGCCGATCATGATGCTTTCGTCTCGGTGTCGGGAAAGGACGAGCATGTTGTCCTCAAGGTGATAATAGTGGAGTGGGCTTCAAGAAGCTGTGCAGCTCGCCTTGGGGGCAAAGCTCAGGACAGTCGCGGAGGCACACGACGCCTTTCGCTACAAGAATGATCGGCCAGCGAGGGCGAGTAATTGATACCGAAACGTGGAAGGTAGGGCCTTGCCGATCGTGCCGATTCGACAGTTGCCCTCCAACCATCACTCGTAGCGGCATCCACCGCCCATCACGCCGCTTGGCGCACGATTTCCGAGACCGATGGCTGTAACGGTACCGCGATCGGCAGCCTCTGCTGAATTGGCTGGTCGTCGCTTGTGATCACTTGACAACCGAGACGACGATTCAGGTTTAGCAGCAGCGGTGATCGCAGATTGGTGGTCAGTTTTCCGACATGGCCGGAAACCGTCGTCATCACATAGACTTCCGCACCCGGACGCATGTGTAATGCGGCCAAGTCGCGTCGGCTAACGTGGACTCGATAGTTGTCAAAGAACGCTCGTGGACTGATCAATGCGATCGCCCGGTCACCGCGTGATGCACTTTGCAACCAGGCAACCGAAGTGTTCTCCGGGTCGGGAAGCAATGCCCATTGGCGAAGCGTTTCCATCCCAATCAACCCCTGTGGAAACAGGAAAAGTTGATCCGCGTTCAAGTCCAATGTGCCAAAACGCTGTGTATTGATCCGCATTGCCGGAGTTCCCGATGGAGTGACGAAACCGGGGATTGAAATGAGTGGCGCAGTCTGGGCGCACGCACTACCAGTCTTTTGTATCGACTTTGGCGCAGCCAAAATCGACAGAATCGCTACAGGAAGTCCAAAACGGTAAGCTGCGATGTTTGGCCGATCACTCGAAGTGACGCTTCCATCGATACTTGTCGTTGGTTCAGGTCGCTAATCACCTTTGCCAGATCGGCTTCGATTTCGTCGGACAGTTGAGACTGCAATTGCACGACCGTGTCTTCGGACGTTGCACGAAGCTGTTGCAGATTCTGGCTCCATACCCCCACCCGTCCACGGGTACGGCTGGCCCGATCGAGGTCGACATCCAATCGCTTTTGCAATTGCTCGATTTCGGGAATGTCACCGTCCAGTACCGCTTTGTGCAGGCGGAGCAACGTGTCGAGCGCTCCGCCAGCGTCCCGGGGCACGTAGTCGGCACCGACGATCGTGTCGACGCTACCGACGATCGATCCGACCGCCTCGGTGCTGTCCGGCGGAATCAGCCCCAAACGAATGCCGGCGTCACTGACCTGCAGATCGCGAACTCGCAGCGGATTTGGTCCCGGCGGAGCTTTCAGTTGGATACCATTGCCGACATCATTGAGATCAACCAATACTCGCAAAGTATCCTGATTTTGCGGGTGATTGCGAATCAGATTGATCACGTCATCAATGGTCTTGGCGCCGTTGAGGTCCAACTCAAGCTCAACACCGTCGGGTCGAATGATGACCAAGTCTGGGCTCGTTGGGTTCAACGTGATGCCGCGTCCTTTGCCCAAGTCGGATATCAATGTTTGTTCGGTGGCCGAGCGTATACCTAGGGCGCGAGCGGCATCCCCGCCGTTCTCGCCAACCGAATAGTCGACCCCACTACGGAGCGACCGCAGTCGAATCTTGCCCTCGGACTCGTTCAATTCGGCTCGCACATCGGCACCGCTGCGGTTGATCTTGATCAGCACATCTCCCAACGTTTGGGCATCGGCCAAATCGATGGTGAACAGGTCCGATCCCCGTTGGATCTGAATGCCAGCGGACAAATCGAGCCCCGCACCGCCGTTCAAATCCGAGATTTTGGTGTTCGAGGTGACACGTGGCGCGAGTCGGTTCCCAATGATCGGTGGGGCAACAGTGCCGCCTGGATTGCTGATCGAAAGATCTGCCGCCAAGGTTCCGCCAGCGGTATCATCGATCGCCAGCGTTCCGGCCAGGCCATCGCTGTACTCAATCCGAATCGCATCGTTGCTGATCGTGGCGGCGAGTTGGCGGCCATCGATTTCGACGTTCGAAATCAGCGTGGCAACATCGCCGATCGTCGCGGCTGAACGAAGGTCCAATTCTTGCCAGTTCGTTCCGCCGGAGATTCGGATCACGCCCGGCGTAACGCCGATCCCCCCGCGGAGATCGACCAATCGCGAATCGGGGACCAGAGCAGCATTGAGCGGGTCACCTTCGAGAAAAGTAGAAAACGCGCCGAGTGCGTCGCTACTATTGACATTGATGTCACCCGGTTGCCCGGCACCCAGTGCCGTTCGGGCAATCGCAGCCTCGCCCGAGAACACGATCTCGTTGTTGTCGTAGTGATACGGATTGCCACCGTTGAGGAATCCTCCCAGCAACTGATGATCACGGGAAAGCGAGTTTCCCGCTGCGAACACGGAATTGATCGACTGTTGGATGGTCGCGGCCAACGCCGCTCGCTCATCCTCGGAATTGATGGTTTGTGCGGCCTGGACGGCGACCCCGCGCGATTCAATCAACGCGCTATCGACTCGTGACAATGCCTCGTCGGTGGCTTGATAAAAGGCGGCGGTGGAAGCCGCATTGCGAGCCAACTGATTGCCACGGTCAATGCCACGATTCAATACAAGTGCCCGGCCAGCCGCCGCCGGATCGTCCGCCAAACGGAGCACGCGATTGCCGGTGCTCAGCTGATCATATTGATTCTGAATCGCGATTTGGTCCGCATTCAACTGAAAAAGCAGTCGCTGTGTCGTCAGCGGGGTGCTCGTGCGAACGGTCGAAACCGGCAAAAATGACATATCGTCGTCGCTGAATGCGCACCTCTGACACCGGACCCGAATTCCATCATCATCTTTATCGGGTCTCGAGCCGCCCCGATTCAACGAAACCGGCATGATCGGTCAGGACGAGCTCATTGGCAGTGGCGACCTGATCGGCCCAGAATCGCTGACCAGACTAAATGCCCGGAGCCGAAATATTTGCCATAATGAAGGGCATCTCCCCGGTTAGCCCAGTCCGAAGGCGTGTCGCAAACGGCGAATCGTCTCACGTGTTACGAGTGTTGTTGGTTCCCGTCCACTGAAGGATTCGGCATGATTCTGATCGGCACAATGAACCTCACCCGTACCCGCGAGCGAGGTGATTTTTACTGTCCCACCTGCGCGATGGGCCAGACCTATCGCTTACGGGCTCGCCGCCCTTGGTTAACGCTGTACTTCATCCCCACCGTCCCGGTTGGCGGCGCGGAGTTGTTTGTACAGTGCGATCAGTGCCGCCAATCCTGGGATCCAACCGTCTTGGAAATGGACCAGCAGAGCCATGAAATGGCGTTGGAGGAACAGTTTCGCGATGAGGCAGTGCGGTCGGCCGTGTTGGTGGTCGTTGCCGACGGCACAATTTCCGAGAACGAGATCCATGCACTTCAACTCATCTCATCGCGTTTACTCGATCGTCCGCTCGATCGCGAGGAACTCGGACGACTCTGCTCGATCGCCGAGCAGAATCAGATCGAGGCGACCAATTACGTGTTGACGGTATCGAGACGATGGAGTCAGCAACAACGTGCACAGGCGCTCAAAGCGATGTTTCTGGCCGCGACCGCTGAGGGGGAGATGGGGGCAAAGCAGATGCGGACGCTTGCCAAAATGCGTGAACTGCTCGACATGACCGAGCCAGAATACGAATCGGCGATCGAGGACGCGCTGACGTGGGAAGCGGTTTGAGCAGGCAGCCACCTCTGAACGCTGTTAACGGCGTAAAGGTGGCCATCGCTGGCGGCCTGGACATTTGACGACGTTTCTCACAGGGGCGGGTATCGGCCGCCGTCTTGGCGGATTGCATTCCATCTCTAGAATGCTGATTCGAGCATCGCCACCATCCCAGCCGCGCCCCAGGGCCGACGCGGTCGGCACAATGAATCGGCTCAGCGAATCGGCTCAGCGAATCGGCTCCTCGCCCCCCGCCACGAATGCCCAATCTACCAACTGTAGCGAATATGCCTGACCATCACGATCTGGACATCAAACGCGTCGCCATCCTTTTTGCCGGTGGCCCAGCACCTGCAGCGAATGCCGTGATCTCGACCGCTGCTTTTTCCTTTATCGAAGAAGGGGCCCAGGTATTCGGAATCAAACATGGGTACAGCCGCTTGGCCGAGTACACCGCGGCGGGCCCCCTTCAGGAAGGCGTCGATTACGTCCGCTTTACGCACGATACGCTGACCCATGCGCGGAGCAGCCGGGGGATCATGATTGGCACCGCGCGGACCAATCCTGGCAAACACGTCAATTCCCCCGCCCACCTTACCGACCCCGAGCTTGTCGCACCCCTGCGACGCGTCTATGAGGGATTGTGCTCGTTAGAAGTGGATGCCTTGATTTCGATCGGCGGTGACGACACGCTGAAGACGGCGAACAAATTGAAGTTATTCCAGGACATTCTTCCTGCCGGCGCACGACGTTTCCCTGTGGTGCATCTGCCCAAGACGATCGACAACGACTATTCCGGGATCGACTTCACCTTCGGGTTCTTTACTGCCGTTGAAACGTTGGCGGAAGAGATTCGCAACTTGAACTACGATGCCGCAGCTGGTCGTTCTTACTTCCTCTGCGAGGCAATGGGTCGCAGCGCTGGCTGGCTGGCCTATGGCGCCGCGATCGCCGGCGAAGCGAGCATGGTGCTGAGCGTGGAAGATGTGAACGGTTCGCTCGCCGAACAAGAAGTCGTGAATCAAGATACCGGCGAAACGCGAAAGGTGATGGCGTTGGAGCGAGTCATCGACCGGATGGTTGACATGATGTTGGCCCGCGAGCGAGAAGGGCGCGAGTACGGAACGATCGTCGTGGCCGAAGGGATGGCTGAATACCTGCCGGCAAAGTATTTGGAAGGAGTCAGTCGCGACGACCACGGTCACATCAACATCTCGTCGATCAACCTGTCTTCGCTGATTTCATCCAAGATCAGTGAAAGATACCTGGAACGCACCGGTCGATCTCGCAAGGTGAACGGTTTGCAGCTGGGCTACGAATCTCGCTGTGCCCCGCCACACGCTTATGACGTCATGCTCGGTTCGCAGCTTGGTGTCGGCGCCTATCGGGCACTGGTCGAAGAGAAGCTCAACGGCGTGATGGTTTCCGTTTCCGGCCAGCTTGACCTGCATTACGTGCCGTTTGAGGAACTGGTCGACCCGGTCACGCTGGTCACGAAAGTTCGCTTCATCGAACCGGGATCCGATTTCCATCGCTTGGCCCGGTTCCTGGAAACTTGCATCGACGCCTAGAACGTCACGGCTGAAATCGGAAATCGCTCGCCAGTGGCTGGCGGCCGAGCATCAGCGAGTTCCCAGCCAATCTCGCCCCTCGGCAAATCTCGATCGCATCAATCGCTCCGTGCCGGTCGCTCGTGGGCCGAACACGTCGCTGCGGGGGATGCCTCCTAGCCGCTTGTTCACCCGAATCGCTCCACGATCTTTTCGGCGATCGCCAGCGAGGCGGTCGCAGCGGGCGAAGGGGCGTTGAGCACGTGGATCGCCCGCTCGCTCTGTTCGATCATGAAGTCGTCGACAAGGTTTCCTTGCGGAGTGACCGCTTGGGCACGAACACCCGCTCGGCCGCGTTTCAAATTCGCGGCGTGGATCGAGGGTATCAACTTTTGCAGTGCCCTGACGAAGGCGGCCTTGCTGAGTGAGCGATGGATCTCACCGGCACCCATCCGCCAGTGCTTGGCTGCCAGCTTTCGGAAGCCGCCAAAACTGAACGTTGACGCCAGATCGCGCAGGCTGATGTCGGTCCAGTGATAGCCTTGCCGCGAAAGCGCGAGGACCGCGTTGGGGCCACACTCCACACCACCATCGATCATCCGAGTAAAGTGCACTCCGAGGAATGGAAACGAGGGATCCGGAACGGGATAGATCAAGTTGCGGCAAAGTGATTCGCTGGCCGGTTCAAGCTCGTAATACTCGCCACGAAAAGGAATGATTTCGAACGCTGGGACTTCCGCCCGCCAGGCTGCAGACCCGATCGCTTTGCAGTCCTGCGCAGTTGATCATGCGTCCGCATTGAATCGTCTCATTCCGCTGGCTTGTCAGTCGAAGTTCCGACGAACGAGATTCGATTGCCTTGACCGTGAATTGCAATTGGATCGTGCCTCCCCGAGATCGGATGACCTCGGCCATCGCGTCACAAACCTTGCGAAAATTCACGATCCCCGTTTCGGGAACATGCAAGCCGGCGAGTCCCGCCGACGCCGGTTCCAGTTCTCGTATTTGGTCGGTATCGATTCGCTCGAATTCCACGCCATTTTCGTCACCGCGCTTGGCGATCCGGTCCAATTGCGGCAGCTCGTTGGCGCTGGTCGCAACGACGATCTTTCCACAACGGTCCCAGGCCACTCCCTGCTGGTCGCAAAACTTCTCCATCGCCGCCTTGCCCCTGCGACAACAGATTGCCTTGTCCGAGCCCGGTTGGTAGTAGATTCCGGAGTGCAACACGCCTGAATTGTGGCCGCTCTGGTGCTCCCCGACACGCGACTCAGCCTCCACCACCGTGATGCTCGCATCGGAGTAGCGTTCTTGGAGTGTCATTGCCGTTGCCAGACCCACAATTCCCCCTCCGACAATGACGACGTCCGAATTTGCAGGCAGGGAGGTCATAGCGGGATTCGTGGTTCGAGCAATGTGTCAGGTCGAGGAATTTGAATTCACACATTGTACTGTCAGGGGGATTCCAGACAGACGACTGATACAACCAGCAGAATCGTGATTCGATTGTGGGACGGATCGTGTAATCCACGGCGCTGACGTCAAAATGATGAATCCCGCCAAAGCGGATTTGGCGATCTTCATAATTCGCAGTACCTTTCATGAGTCCCGGAGGCAACCGGGATCTACCGCGATTCGAATTTGGGGCACAGTTGGTGCAATTGAGTACCGTTTCGATTTCGATTGATGAATTACGGGTGGGGTCCACCTGTAGTCATTCCATTGAGAGTGACGCCGGCTTGTTGCTGCTGGGCGCTGGCAGCCGCATCACACAGCAGGTGATTTGCGGTCTGCGCGAACGAGGTATCGACTCCATCGAAGTGCATCCCAGTGATCTGATCGTGATGCGCGGTGGCGAAAAACCGAAATCGCCTGCCGCCAAACGCGAACGCACTAGCGGTGCGAATGGCCAGTGGGTCGTCGGACAACCCGTGAAGGATTTGCTGGTTGATCGGCATGATGAAGACTTGAGTCATGAACGGACCAGACAGCTCAGGTATTCGATGGGCGCGGCGAAGTCACAGTTTGACAAGCTGCGGTCGACGTTGGGGAACGACCAGTTGCGAGATATCGTCGAACTCGTCGGTGTTTCGGACACCTATGCCAGGGCGATCGTGGACGATCATGACCAGACGGTCGGCGTGATCGGTGCTTCAACCACGGTCGGTGACTTGGCGGTCAGAAGCGTCCGCATGTCAGTGATCGGCATGGCGGTTGGCGTCGAACTTGGCCTCGATGGTCCACAGACGCTACACGTCGGGATGGCAGGTCTGCTGCATGACATGGGCTTGGTCGCGATCGACGCCCTGCCCCCTCCGTCCTCAGCGCGACTCCGCGATTCCGAACTCTGGGAGTACCAAAAACACCCACTGATGTCCGTGAACCTGTTGAAGGAAGTCATGGATGTGCCGCACTCGGTGCAACTCGCCATCCAGCAAGTCCATGAGCAATACGACGGCAGCGGATATCCACGAGGCGTCAAGGGTCAGCGCATTCACTTGTACGCAAGAATCTTGAATGTCGTTGACGCCTATCTACAGCTGACCGCATGCTCATCCGAGCGGTGCGCCATCGTCCCACACGACGCGCTAGGTTTGATGCTCCATCAGGCGGGAAGTGGGATCTTTGATCCGCAAGTCATTCGAGCGTTCCTAAAAACCGAGACTCTGTTCCCCCTTGGCAGCATGGTTGAATTGAAGAATGGCGAACTGGCAATCGTCATTCGTCGCCCACGGAGCGGGTTCGTCGCTCCCGTACTCATGGGGCTCGAAGGCAATCGCATCGAACTGGAATCAAACAGCCTGCAGATCGCGCGCCCTGTCTGTGATCCGCAGATCGATCAAATGCGTTTGACCAACCGAATGATGCAAGAGGCTCGTTGGTGTCCGACCAACAGCTTCTTTGTCTTCTGAATCGGAACAGCATTAGTAGCCGAAACCGATCCGGAACATGAAACTATTGTTGATGTCGAAGTCGTCCTGCGAATTGAACAGGTATTTCACCTTGCGTCGGAACACATAGCCAGCTTCCGCAAAACCTGTCCGCCGACCAGCACGAATCGCGTCACTCGTACCCCATTCCAAACCGACAATGGCGCGGTAGTCGTTCATGTCGATGCTGTCGCTGGTCCCGTTGGCCCGCTCGATCGTCCACGAACCGCCGCCGTAGTCGCCAGCCAAGTAACACCACACATCTCGCGTCCCTACGGTGCGACAGTACCGCGAGAATTTTGGCTGAGGAAAGTAAAAGTCTAGCCGTGTATATGGATTGGGTTGAACCAGGATGCCCACCGCAGGTACCAGTTTGATGTTGTTGCGATCGAGATAAATGACTCCGCCACGGAGGGTGGACGTGGGCGTTAAGCGAAAATGAGCCAACGCTTTCCCCAAAATCCGGATGCTACGGCTGTTGAACGTGCTGAAGTCGGTGAACGCACCGATGCGAACACCAAACTCGGTGCCAAAGATTTGATTCGGGTCCGATTC
>CAVTIV010000009.1:177500-192808 GCA_963734865.1 Pirellulaceae bacterium | reverse complement strand
AAACGGGGTCAGTGCCTTTCGAAACCAAACGGGGTCAGTGCCTTTCCGGTGGGCGGCAGGCCGCACACACGCGGACGAAATGTCACCGCTCGGTGAAGTAACGGAATTGAAACACTTGACCCACCCGCTCAGACGTGTACATTTGGCCATGTACCCGACCCCCTGGGAGATCTGGCCATGACCCGAACGCGACGTTGCGATGTCTTCGATCCCGATACAATCGGCCTCTACCACTGTTTCAATCGAGTCGTCCGGCGAAGCTTTCTCTGTGGCTTCGATCCCGTGAGCAACCACGACTATTCGCATCGCCGGCAATGGCTCCTGCAGCGACTGAAGTATCTCGCCAAACACTTTGCCGTCGATGTGCTCGGCTACGCGATCCTTTCCAATCACTATCACCTGGTCCTTCGCAATCGGCCCGACCAAGTGCGGGCGATGAGCGATGAGCAGGTCGTCCGGGCTTGGTTGAGGATCTGCCCGAACTCCCAACGGCGCCCCGATGGCACCGCCGGTGAACCGACCCCGGCGGAGGTTCGACGGCAGCGGCAGCGGCCCGGACAAGTCCAGGAACTTCGCAAACGACTCTCCAACCCCTCCTGGCTGATCCGACAACTTGCCCAGTACATGGGGATTCGATGCAACGCCGAAGACCAAATCACCGGCCACTTTTGGGAGTCACGTTTCGGCATGCGCCGATTGCTGGACGATTCGGCAGTGCTGGCCTGCCTGGCCTACGTGGATCTCAATCCCATCCGCGCCGGGATGGCCGATTCTTTGGAAGGTTATCCGCATGTGTCGATCGGCGAGCGGTTGCGGACGCTGGATGATCGAGCGGTTGACTCTTCGGATTGGCTGGCACCGCTGGAACTTGCCAGCCAGAGTGATGGCCAATCGGTCACGGTGGTCAATCGCTTGTCGCGGCGCGAGTTGGAGGAGCACTTGGCGGCCCAACAGCAACAACCCCTTGGCTGCCTGCCGATGACCCTGGAAGACTACGCGAATCTGTTGTCTTGGCTATCGGGCAAACCGAGGAATCGTGCGGGCACGGCTCCCAAGGTGGATGGTGCCTCGATCTTAGCAAGGCTCCGTCTCGATCCGGTTGAGTTCGCCGAATTGGTGAGTTGCTTCAGCGAGCGATTCTTTACGGCGGTGGGTTGCCCGGCATCGCTGGATGCCGAAGCGAAACGTCGCGGTCGTCGCCGGCTCAACGCCCCTGGCAAGCGATCGCTCAAGCCGTGTGGCGGCGGCTAGATCGACTGGCGACCACCTCTCTCTGTGTGGAATGCTTCAAGCTTTTCTCCGTCGACCTGCGGGCAACCTCTGCGCCCTGCTGGCTGAACGTCGCTTCGTTCACGCTCGGAAGCTGCCGCTAGCCGACGATCAAGCATGCCCTCTCTCGCGCTCGCCGCGACCAAGTCGGTCATCCAAGCCAAGAATCGGAGATCCACGATCGAAGCACGCTCCTTGAAAAGCACTGACCCCTGGTGCGTGAAAAGCACTGACCCCTGGTGCGCCGACGCGACGTCCTTGAAAAGCACTGACCCCTGGTGCGGGCTGGACCCCTGGTGCGGGTGCTGCTGACCCCTGGTGCTGCTGACCCCTGGTGCGCCTGAAAGAGCACTGACCCCTGGTGCGGACCCCTGGTGCGGTGGACCCCTGGTGCGAAAGAGCACTGACCCCTGGTGGCGGCGGGTGCTGCGGACCCCTGGTGCGGTGGCTGACCCCTGGTACGGCACCGCTGCGGCAAACATGACGTTGCGTTCCACATCACCAAGCGACTCATCATTCGCGGCTACAATGGAGCCTCTCTTGATTGGCGGACGAAAACATGTGGGAACCGTGTCTAATCAACCTCTCGTTTCTCTCGGCAGTGATGTCGGCAGGGCTGGGGATTGTGTTTTGGATGACGTTGAAACAGTTGGGAACGTTGGACGCCGATTCCCAGATCCGGTCGGCCGAACCGACGATTAGCGTGATCGTTCCGGCCCGCAACGAACAACTCGACCTGGCTTCCGCTGTTCGCTCCATCCTTGCCCAGCAAGATGTCCGTCTGCAAGTGATCCTCGTGAATGATCACTCCAGCGATGACACCGGTGCCATCGCCGACTCGCTCGCCAGGTCCGATGATCGTGTCACGGTCATCCACGATCCGCCGCTTCGGGACGGGTGGTTGGGAAAAACCAATGCAATGCAAACCGGAATTTCCTTGGCGACCGGCGCGTTGACGGTCTTCACCGACGCCGATGTCATTCATCATCCATGCTGTTTCGCTGTGGCGGTGGCGATGCTCGAGGAGAAAAAGCTTGATTTGTTGAGTTTGTGCCCAACATTCGAGTGCAAGTCATTCTGGGAAAACGTCCTGCTGCCGCATTGTTTCATTGCCGGCACGGTTCAGTTTTGTCTGCAGAGTGTGAACGATCCACGCTCGTCCAACGGCGCCGCGGCGGGAGCATTCATCCTGGTGCGGCGAGAGATGGTCGATAGGATCGATGGAATGCAATCGGTCAGGTCCGAGTTCTTGGACGATGTGGCACTTGCTCGCAGTGTGAAACGTCATGGTGGTGAGGCACGATTTCAGCTCGCGCCGAACTGCTAACCGTTCGTCTATTCAAGGGGAACAAGGACGCCTTCTGGGGCCTGACCAAGAACATCCTCGGTGCCGTGGACAACATTGCCATGGCGGTTCCGGCAATGTTCTTGCCGATCTTTGTCTACTGGATTCCGATTTTCAGTTTGATCTTGGGGATCTGGAACTCGGATGCCATGCTGATCGTCGCCGGCGCCGCGGCATATGCCGTCCAGGCAATTCTACTGGTACCGGTTTCGCGGATTTGCCGCATCCATTGGCACAAGGCCCTGTGCTTCCCGCTAGCCGCTGTTCCGGTGATCGCTTGCTTCACCAGGGCACTGTATCATCGCTTGGTCAGCGGCGCCGTCGTTTGGCGCGGACGTTCGGTTTCCGTGTGCCGGTCGGAATCTTGATCCATCTTCCGTCGGCGACTTCTCGTACTTTTCTCGGCCCGCATCGGATCCCCCCAGAAGCGGAAAGGAATGCGGACACTTGCTCTGTCGCCGTGGTATCATTCACCGTCTGAAACGCACGCCAATGCTGCCATCGGCCGGGAACGCTTGCTGTGATGTGTCGCCGAATCGTTGTGCTCACATTTGTCTCGCTATCTCTCGCGTTGACCACCGTCATCGCCTGCGAAATTCGTGTTCGTGATTCGGCCTTTCGTACCGTACGTGACGTTCACAAGATTTGCATCATTGCGGATTCGTCGGATGAATCGGCCGATCGGATTGAGCAGCGTTTGAATCAATGGCTTGACCAAACGGACGGAACGTTCAATTTGGAAATCGTTCGGATCGATGCGGACGATCCGGAAACGAATTGGCAATCGATTGGGATTCCTTCGGCACCGCCAACCTTACCGGTGACCGTTCTCGTTGGACGCGATAACGGGATCGGCGAGAGCTTTATCATCGATCACTGGGAAACGGCTCCGACGAACGAAGATCTGTTAACGATCATCGATTCGCCTGTGCGGCAGCGACTCGCCAGTGAACTTGCGCGAAACGTGGCTGTCCTGGTGTTTGCGCCAGTGATCTAGCGAGTGATTCAGCGGTCGTGACCCGGTTGAAGTCAGTCATCGAAGCCGGCATCACCGACGAACGAATCGGATTGTCGATGATCACGCTCGATCGACACGATCCGGCAGAACATTTGCTGTGTCGATTCATGGGTCTTCGCGCCGACAGTCCCGACACCCTGTGCGTTGCCTTCGGCCGTGGAAAGCTGATGTCACCGCCACTCGTTGGCGATGAAATCAATTCGGAAAACATCCACGGACTGGTCACAAGAATTCGTCAAGCCTGCTCGTGTTCGATGCCGCTACCGACCATTGGCGTCGACATTCCTCTGGTCTGGTCCGACGCGGTCGATTCGACCGTGATTCTGATGGATCAAGAGCTTGACCTGTCCCAGTTGGATGTGGAAGTACAAAACATGCTCGCAGCAAAAGCAACCGCTCCGCTCGACGCAGATCCCACGGTGGTCCCCATTCCCTCGGGAGGGCAAACCGCGACGCCGGCACCGCTTGCGGCGGCCATGTCAAATCATTTTCGTACCATTGCAATCAGCCTCGCCTTTGCCGGTGGGATGGTGATGGCACTTGTCTTGTCGCGCCGGTGGTCACGGGGCGTCAAGTCGACGAGCTAACGATTCGATCCTCCATTCGAGCTGACTCCATGTTTCACAAGAAAACGCTGGTGCTGTCCGGGTTGTGTTTGATCTCCTCGCTGCAACTGGCATTGGTCGCAGGCATCTGTGCGGACGAAGCCGGCGGGAGTGCAAGCGCATCGGAGTTGGCAGCGCGTACATTGCGAAGCATGGAATCTCGCCACGGCATCTGCGTCGTTGTGGGTGGCGACGCCATGCTGCCCTTGGAATTGGCCCGCAACAGCGAGTGGTTGGTTCACTGTCGTCAACCGAACGTTCGTATTGCGGCCGAGATCCGTTTACTCGCCGATCAGGCCGGACTCGGGATCGATCGGCTGGCAGTCGACGTCGGTCCGATCGAGCGTCTTCCCTATGCCGATCGAATGATCGACGTTCTACTCGCACCGGATGTCAGCGATCAGACGCTCGTCGGGTATTCGTTCGTCGAGATCATGCGAGTGCTGCGTCCCAAGGGTCGCGCGATCCTTGGCAACGGGTATGCCGAATCGGGCGCGTTGACGGCCGAAAAGCTGCGCAGTTGGAACGATGAATCGATTCGCGGTTTGCGGTTCGATGTCAGCTCGAGTGAAGCCGGAGCGAGTGTCGAGATCGTGGCGCCGAAGCTCGAGGGGGCCGGCGATTGGAGTCACTGGGAACATAGCCCCGACAACAATCCGGTCTCCGAAGACGCGATCATCAAAGCGCCGTACATGACCCAGTTCATGGCCAAGCCGTATTACATTGCCATCCCCTCGATCACCACAGCTGCCGCTGGTCGCACCTTCTTGGCGATTGGGCACATCGCCCATCACCGTCGCGAGTGGGACAACATGAACCGTTTGATCGCCCGCAATGGTTACAACGGCATGATGCTTTGGCAGCGTGACTTGCCTGAGGGCTACCTGGTCCATCGGTCGGCGTTCATTGCCACCGCCGACACCTTCTATATGATCGAAAAAGATCACGCGTTAATGCTCGATCCGGCGACTGGCGATGTTCAGCGTAAGCTTACGATTCCCGGCGTCTTTGGTGATTGGAAGTGGATGGCGATCCAGGATGATGTGCTGTACATGCTGGCCGGAAAGCAAGATTCGGGCGTGGAGACGACGAAAGGCGATCGGGAGTTCGGAGGTTGGAGTTGGGCGGACTTGAGTACGGGCTATTACGCGAAGCCACGTGTCCCCTGGGGATTCGGATCGATCCTCGCCGCCTATGATCTGAAGCAACAGAAGGTTCTGTGGACCCATACCGAAGATGACCAGCCGATGGACGGTCGGGCGATGTCGCTGCGCGACGGAAAAGTCTATTTCTATTGCCCGGACAAGTATCTGTGCGCCGCGGATGCTCGCACGGGTGACATCCTGTGGACCAACGATGACAAAACGACGCTGTCGCTGATCGAAGAAGCGGGAACAGGACTGACATCGACGCCAGGATTTCGATCGGCATGCATCGCCGTGGCCACACCACAGGCGTTGATCCTGCAGGGGCAAACTCGAATGAATGTCGTTGCCGTCTCGACTAGCAATGGACAACGACTGTGGACGAAGCAGAAGGTGACGAACAATCCAAATGCGATCTATGTCGATGACAGGGTGATCTTGGGCGTTGGCGAAGGTGGCAACCACGTCGCAATTGACCCGGTCAGCGGCGAAGTCCTGGAAGATCTGGGATTTCGCAAACGCGCTTGCACACGGCTGACCGCATGCAGCGATTCGTTCTTTGTTCGTGGCGAAGGGACACTTCGCTATGATCGCGCGACGGAGAAAATCATGATTGACGGTGCAGCACGCCCAGCATGCAACGACGGCGCGCTTCCGGCCAACGGCCTGTTGTACCTCGGTCCCTGGCAGTGTGACTGCAACTTGTCACTGATCGGCCGCATCGCTAGATGCTCGGCGGGCGATTTTCGATTCGATGCTGTCGCCACAGACGAGCAAAGACTTCAGTCATCGGACAACGCCGAGATCTCTGCCGATTTTGAGATCACCGAGAATGACTGGCCGACCTATCGGGGCAACCATGATCGCAGCAGCAGCACGGGAACTCGAGTTGCCAATGCGGTTGTGGAAAAATGGCAGTATCGGCCGAACCTCGCGGACACGCCGACGGCGGCGATTTCCGCCGGCGGGTTGGTGTTCGTCAGCGGATTCGACGGCAAGACACGGGCGATCGACGCGAAAACGGGCGAGCTGCGCTGGCAGTTCAAAACGCCGGGTGCGATTCGCCAATCACCGACCGTTGCCAATGGCCGACTGTACCTGGGCTCGGGCGACGGGCACATCTACGCACTCGATGCTGCCACAGGGCGCCAGTTGTGGCGTTTCCGAGCAGCGCCGATCGAGCGTCTGATCAATGTGTACGGAACTCTGGGTTCGACCTGGCCCGTCAATTCGGGAGTCGTGGTGAAAGATGGTGTTGCCTATTGCGCCGCGGGAATCATTGATAGCGATGGCACTTACGTTTATGCCCTGGACGCGCAGACGGGGCACCTGCGATGGCAAAACAATTCGTCCGGCCACTTGAATGAAGAATTGCGCAAGGGTGTCAGTGTCCAGGGCAACATGACCCTTGACGGTGACCGCTTGTTGCTCGCTGGTGGTAACCAAGTCTCGCCGGCAGCATTCGATTTGACCACGGGCCAGTCCCAGGCGGGACCGATTGCCCAGGGTCAACCCAAGAGTAACAACGGACGGTTCTGTGGGTTGTTCATGGGCGAGTTTCCGATCGTCGGTGGCCGAATTCTTTACTCGGCGGCGGACAACGTGTCGACGAAAGGCAGCTTCACTCTGACATCGGGCAATCGGCCATTGACGCTAAGCTTTGGCGGTATCCCTCCGGCATGGGACGATTCGACGGTTGCCCTGGTCAACTTCCTGTATGGCAAACTGACCTGCTACGACGCGGACAAAGTCTGCGGCAAGATTTCCGATCCACCAAAACCACAGCCGGCCGACCAACGTGGACGCCGCAGTTTGGCCGACGACTTCGCCGCCAACGGTGCGGTCCGCTGGCAAACGGATCTGGGCGAATCGAACAAGTTCGAGGCGGTTTCGTTGGTCATTTGCCCCAATGCTGTCGTCGCTGTCATTCAACATCAACAAAAGAATCGCGCTCAACCGCAATGGTACGTCGCGGCGTTCGACAAACAACAGGGCCGTCGCTTATGGCAACACGAGATCTTGGGTACGCCGCTGCCCGACGGTCTGTTGGTCGATCGCGATGGCCAAGTCGTCGTCACGATGCTCGACGGCAACCTGTTGTGCTTGGGCAAGCGCGAGTAGCGGAGGGTCTACATCTGTGAAAACACAATTCGGCTGGGTGATTGTTTGGAGTGATGGAGGCGATGGAGTTGCGGTCGAAAGTCGTCCGCCTGGGCATCGAAAATGTTTTCGACCCAAACTTGCGGGTTTCGGTCGATGAACGGGAACCATGTGCTTTGAACCTGAATCATCAAGCGATGTCCCGTTTTGAAGGTGTGGTGCACGTCGCGTAGTGGCACGATCACTTCTGTCACTTGCCCGGGGACAAACGGTTCGGGGCGTTCGAATCCGTTGCGAAATCGACCCCTCATCACACCGCCGCGGATCAACTGCTGACGCCCACTTTGAAAGTCGTCGGGGATCAGGTCGTCCGGACCGCGGTGTACCGGTTCCCCCGGAAATTCATCGATCAGTTTGACGATCACGTCCGCTGATTCACCACTGGTGCTAAAGGCGAGGTCGGCGCGAAGGGGTCCGGCAATCGTCAAATCTTGCTCAAGCCTGTCGGTGCGAAAGACCAAAACGTCCGTTCGGCGAGCTGCGAATCGTTGATCCTCGGTCATGTAGTTCTTGGCCCAGGCCGAGGTAACTTCTTGAGTGTAGGGCACCGGCTTGTCTGGATCGCTGATCCACGGCGTCTGGTCGGCTGTCGCGATCGGAACGCCCCTGGGCGCCGGTGGACGACTCGGCAGATCGATCGGATCGCTGCGCAGCAGTTTGCCGTCGGCGGCAAAATACAAACTCGTCTTCGTTGCACTCGATGGCGGCCAGCTGTCATACGATCGCCAGCGGTTGGCTCCGGTTTCAAAGACGAAGGCCTCGGGCATTTCCGGCGGACCATCCCCCTTCAGCGCCTGTTTGAAGAACGGCAGCTGAAGCTGATCACGAAACGTTTTGGCAGTATCAAAACCAAAGTCGGCATCACCAAGCGTGCGGCCGCTACCAGAACCCCAACCGCCATGGTGCCATGGTCCCATGACCAACGTGTTTTTCGTATTGGGGTTGTGGCGCTCGATCGATTCATATGTTTTCAGCGGACCGTAGAGATCTTCGGTATCAAACCATCCGCCCACGACTAGCACCGAGGCCGAAACATTTTTCAAGTGCGGCAGAATGTTACGTGACTTCCAAAACTCATCATAGTTCGGATGCTGGGTCAATTCATTCCAGAACGGAATCTCCCTTTTGAAATAGCGTTTGTTCACATTCGACATTGGTCCAATGTCAAGAAAAAATTGATAGCCGTCGCGTGTATGGTGATCAAACCGCTTGGGACCGATGGCCGTCGGCTCCGGTCGTGGCACACCGAATCGACTGAAAAAGTTGAAACCCATCGGCAAGACAAAGGCGCCATTGCGGTGAAAGTCATCGAAGAACCAATCGGCGATCGGTGCTTGCGGTGAAACTGCCTTGAGCGCCGGATGTGAATCGATGCAGCCGGCCGAGCTGTAGAAACCGGGATAAGAAATTCCCCACATGCCGACACGAGAATTGTTGTGGTCAACGTTCTTGATCAGCCAGTCGATCGTGTCGAAAGTGTCCGAGCTTTCGTCAAATTCCATTCCGCTCTTGTTGGCCCGATGGGGACGCATATTGACAAAGGTCCCTTCGGAAAGATTGCGTCCACGCACGTCCTGGTACGCAAAGATGAAGCCTTCTTGCTCAAATTCGACCGAGGGTCCCAGGCTGGAGCGGTACTGGTCGGCACCGTAGGGACCCGAGCCATATGGCGTGCGGACCAACAGGATAGGGTAGGACTTTTTCGCCGTCGCTTGATAGGGAATGTAGACAGCCGTGAACAACCGTGTCCCATCGCGCATCGGCACCATGTACTCGAACTTGGCGTAGCTCGACCGGATTGCATCGGCGCGTGAAGCAGCCGGCTCGTCGGCAGCGAGAATCGCACTGCAACACAGCAGAAACAGACCGGAAAGAAAAAAATGCTTCGTAACCATCGAATGGTCTTGGGTTGGGAGGAGCGAACTTCTACACGTTGTTCGGTACGACTTACGAGGGCAACAACAACTCGTCGCCCTAAAACAGGCTCTGGACTACCCGTCGCTTGCGTCGAACGAATGGGTCGAGAAAGCCTGTCGATATGCTTTTGCCGCAATCACGTAATGGTTGGACGCGTGACCGATTCGTTCGCGATCAGCGGGATTGAGTTCACGGACCACTTTTGCCGGCACTCCCATTGCCAAGCAGCCGGGCGGGATTTCGGTCCTCTCGGTCACGAGGGCGCCGGCGGCCACCAACGATCCGGCGCCGATCTTGGCTCCATTGAGAATCACCGCGGGATCCCAATCATGGCTCCGTTTCCCACCGTGGCGCCGTGCACGACCGCGCCATGCCCGACGGTGACATCATCACCAATTCGGCAGTCATATCCCGGATCGCAGTGAATCACCGCCAAGTCCTGGATATTGGTTCGCAAGCCGATCTCGACCCGTGCGGTATCGCCGCGAATCACGGCGCCAAACCAGATGCTTGAATCGGCGCCAATGCGCACGTCACCGCGGATCGTCGCGGTCGACGCGACAAATGCGGAATCGTCAATCCGCTCGGGGTGAAACTTTGGGTCGATGTCCGAATTCATAGTTCACGTGGTGATCGGGTAGTCGATTCGGCTGAAAAAAAATGCTCGGTCCCATTCGTACAAATCACGCCAGATCGCTTGTTTCCGGCAAATGATAACGATCCTCAGCAGTTAGCCTAACCCGAATCGTCATCCGTTGATTGTTTTACGCCCAACTGCCGCTGCAGTAGAATCCGATGACGACGAGCGTGACCAGATCCCTGTTCAGTCGCTTGTTGTGATGTCTCGCACACGACGGGCGCCTCGACACCTAGCCAAGCAGATTGAATCATGGGCCTGGACAATCGCGATTACAACCGGTTTCGGCCGGTCAAGGGCACCGAGCGTTGGCGGCGGGGCGGCCGACTTGCCGATTGGGAAGTCTGGAAGCTAATCATCGCAATCAACGTTGCCGTGTTCCTGCTGCAAATCATCGTTTCACGCCCCGGTACCGAAGACGACTTCAAGCAGTCTCCCTACTTCGATGAGGACGTGATATGGGAACTTGAGGCGTTGCAGGAAGAATTGGCAGCGGCTTCGGCGACGGACGCAGAGTTGCGTGAGGGCGAAACCGATGTCGATCCCCCAACCGATGTCGATCCCCCAACCGTTGTCGATCCCTCAGTAGCGTCGGATGCCGACAGGGAACAGATCGCGGATGCCGACTCGGAATCCGCTCGTTCGCTCGCCAGACGACGTCGCCAGTTGTTGCGTGAGCAGATGCAACGCTACTATCCTCGCGTCTCACCTGTCCAAGAATGGCTTGAACTGGACACAGAAAAGGTCAAGCAGGGCCAGATTTGGCGTCTGATCACATGCGGTTTTTGCCATGACCGAATGAGCATCTGGCACATCGCATTCAATATGTTGTTCTTGTATTGGTTCGGACGTCGGCTGGAAAGCAGGTACGGATCGGCAGAGTTCACAGCGTTTTATTTTGCGGCTTTGCTGGCCGCAAGCATTTCGTTCATCGCGTTGGACGCCTACACGGGCGCAGGCCAACAGGCGATCGGCGCCTCAGGTGCGGTATGGGGCGTCGTTGCCGTCTACGCGTTACTCTATCCGTACGAACGAATCTACATCTATTTCCTGTTTCCGGTCGAGATCCGCTTCCTGGTCATATTGTATTTCTTGTTTGACCTGCATCCGGTTCTGTTGATGGCCAGTGGCGAGCAGTACTACAGTGGTGTTGGCCATGCGGCTCACATCGGCGGAGCCGTCTTCGGGTTTCTTTATTGGTACAATGGATGGGAATTGATGCCATTGGTGCATCGAATTTCCGCGAGCCTGGGGGCTTTCGCTCCGCAACCGAACTCATCAAGGGAGCGACATTCCGTCTTCAAGATGCCTGCGGCAAATAATAAAGAAACGGTTAGTGGCGCGGATCGACAACCTCTGGATGCGATTTTAGAGAAGATCTCACGCGACGGCCATGAATCGCTGACCGATGAAGAGCTGTTGGTCCTTGAGCAGACAAGCCGAAAAATGCGAGAGGACCGAGAAGATAACAACGCGTGATTGCCGTTGCGGTTGGCTGCCCGACTCGTGCAGAAATTCTCAGATGGGTCGAAGGCCGATCCCGGCAAGAGTAGAAGAATATCTTGTCCGGGGCCGGCAACTGAAATCAGTTAGCGTCCTCGATTCAACACCACCGGAGTCGTATCGATGCGTATCTTCCCTGCGATCTTTCTCGCATTGTGTGCGATGGTAACCGAGGCGGCAGCGGACCGCCCCAACATCCTGCTGATCGTTTCCGACGACCAGCGACCGGACACCATTGCCGCACTGGGCAATCCGATTATCGAGACGCCGTCACTGGACCGCCTCGTCCGGCGGGGAAGCGTTTTCACTCGGGCGATCTGTGCCAATCCGATTTGCACGCCCAGCCGAGCCGAGTTGCTGACCGGGTGCACGGGATTTCGAAATGGCGTGTTTGACTTCGGTCGCACGATTGATCCGGACCTGGTAACACTGCCCGAGCCGTTCGCGGCGGCAGGCTATCAGACATGGTATTGCGGAAAGTGGCATAACAATGATCGGCCTTCGACGCATGGCTATGCGCAGACGAAACGGCTTTTTACCGGAGGTGGCGGCCGCTGGTGGAAGCCCCAATTCGACTATCGCGGCCATCCCGTCAGCGGATACAAAGGTTGGATCTTTCGCGACGCCAGCGACCAACCGCTGCCAGAGCTCGGCGTCGGCTTGACGCCGCAGATCAGTGAAGTGATTGCGGATGCGGCGATCGATATCATCCGGCAAGACAGCGACAGCCCGTTCCTGATTCACTTGAACTTCACCGCGCCGCACGATCCACTGCTGATGCCGCCGGGTTTCGAGGATCGCTACTCGGCCGACTCCATCCCGCTGCCCGAAAACTTTCTCCCCACGCATCCGTTTGATCACGGAAACCAGGGTGGGCGTGATGAGTTGCTGTTGCCGGTGCCTCGCACGAGTGAGCTGGTCCGCGCCGATATCGCCGCTTATTACGCGGTCATCTCGCATTTGGACGCGCAGATCGGACGAATTCTTGATGCGCTCGATGCGGCTGAAAAGAGGGACAACACGATCGTCGTCTTCTGCAGCGATCATGGATTGGCGATGGGCAGTCATGGCCTACGGGGAAAGCAAAACATGTACGAACACACGATCGCTGTTCCGATGATTTTTGCCGGACCCACGATCCCCCAAGGCAAACGCTTTTCCGGACAAGCCTATCTGCGAGACCTGTTTCCAACGCTCTGTGAACTCGCTGGCTTGGAAATCCCCGACCTCGACGGAAAAAGTCAAGTCGCCGTCCTGCGTGGTGAGCAGGAATCGATGTACAAATTCGTGATCGGTTATTTTCGCGACAGCCAGCGGATGATTCGCACCGATCGCTGGAAGCTGATCGAATATCCGATCGCGAAGCGGCAGCAGCTTTTTGATTTGCTTGCCGACCCGCTGGAGTTGGCGGATCTGTCCGATCAACCCGAGCACCAGCGGACGCGGGCGTCGCTACACAGCCAGCTTGTCGATGCACTTTCTGCGATGCAGCCGTAATCGGGTTGGGGTTTGAGAAATACAAACGAGATTCTTGGCTGAAAACTCAAACGAACCGGTAGCAACTCGCGGCGACGAAATCAGCGGAAATCGCTGCTGCTCGTTATATTGGTTCGCGAACCGACCCTCTAGCGAATGCGAACACCGTGAATCATCCCGCCATCACGCGACCGACGATCGATCCCACTCCCATTTTTGAGCATTTTCGCGGCAGCTATGGCAGCGATTTGCTGACCGTTGCCGTCGCCCACTTCGACATCTTCGGGCGGCTCAGTCGACTGCCTTTGTCGTTGGATGAACTGCGACATGAGCTGAAATTGGATCCCCGACCCGCCGTTGTCTTGGTCACAGCCCTGCGTGCCATGGGGCTGATCGTCGAGTCCGATGGACGATTATCCCTGACTGAATTGGCGCGGGAACACCTTGTTCCTGGTGGTGAATTCGATTGTGGCGACTATGTCGGACTGGCTGCCCAGAGCCCCGGAGTGTTGAGCATGCTCAAGTTACTCACGACAAACAAACCGCTCGGCAGCGACGATCAAGGAGGCGCGGCATTCATTTATCGCGACGGCATCGCATCGGCGATGGAAGCGGAGGATACGGCGAGGCATTTCACGATGGCGCTTGCCGGCAGGGCGAAAAACGTCGCTCCAGCCCTCGCCGCCGCAGTCCCGTTGCGAGAGGCGAGCCTGCTGGTGGATGTTGGCGGCGGAACGGGAATCTACAGCTACGCCATGCTGCAAGCGAACCCTCAGTTGCGAGCCATTGTGTTTGACCGACCCGAGGTATTGAAGATCGCCGAACAGATGGGGCGCCGGTATGGCGTCCTCGATCGCACGGAACTGGTCGCGGGAGATATGTTTGCAGATGAATTGCCAACCGGTGGTGACGCGATTCTGCTTTCCAATATCCTGCACGATTGGGATCTGCCAGAGTGCCAGCAACTCGTGCAGCGATGTTCCGAGGCGCTCGAACCGGGCAAACGGCTATTGATCCACGATGTATTCTTGAACGACGAGCTCGATGGTCCGCTGCCGATTGCTCTCTATTCCGCCGCACTCTTCACATTCACCGAAGGTCGGGCCTACAGTTCGGCAGAATATCGATCATGGCTTCAAGCCGCCGGACTCAGACCACAACCAATCGTTTCGACGATGGTTCACTGCGGTGTCTTGTCGGCGGAAAAGACGGGGTAAACGCGAAGGCCCACACGAAAGGGTATCGACCGTTTTGCGTTCAATCCGATCGAGCGTCAGGATGGAAAGAGTTCAAACCACAAAATCTCGGGCGCAACTGATGACCGGTTGCTATGCGCCACGCGTTGGTGTGCCGGGAGTCTTCTTTCCGGCCGGGCCCAAGGGCCTGAACCTGGACGAACATACCGTCGCGGAATATTTACGAGACGCCGGTTACGCGACGATGTGCGTCGGTAAATGGCACCTGGGTGACCAACAGGAATTCCTGCCGACCCGACACGGCTTTGATCATTACTTCGGAATTCCCTACTCCAACGACATGCAGCGAAACTCTGCTGTTGACGGCAAACGGGTGGTGCCTCTGCTGCGCGATGACAAGGTTGCCGAATTGCTGGAGGATGAAGGGCAGCGCCGTGTGACGCGTGAGTACACCACCGAAGCGATCAAGTTCATCAAGGACAACCGCGACCGACCGATCGACGGGAAGAATGTCGCCGATCTCCTGCTGGGCAAGACTTCCCGGTCAGCTCGCAAGGTTTGGCACTACTTCCAGGGAACGCAATTGAAAGCGGTCCGCATGGGTCCCTGGAAACTTGCCCTCGGTCCGCAAAGCCTGGGGATGGGGATCAAAGAGAAGCCCCAAGATTTGCTGGCCAAATCGGAGATCCATCGCATCGCCTGTCCTGTAGCGAAATGGAAGGCGACGCGAATCGAGGCCAACATCGACAAAGAAGGGGTTGTCCGTGTCGTCATCAATGGTGAGCCAACCATCGGCAACTGGCTAAAGGGTCCACTTACCAAGCAGCCGCAGGAAGATTTTTGTGTCGGTCACGACAATGGCAATCCGGTCGATCGAGACGCGATCATGACTCCTTTCTCAGGCACGATTGATACATTGGTCGTCGACGCGACCCCGTAGCTGTGCGATCACCGCTGCCCTGAGTGACACCTCACCCCTTTGAAGGAGAACCTTGTGAGCCGTTACAGCATTGAAGAATTTGTCCACCAAACACGTC
>CAVTIV010000009.1:0-175000 GCA_963734865.1 Pirellulaceae bacterium | reverse complement strand
CTGACGCCCAAAAACTCCAACACAAACAGCAACCTCGCACTGCTGAACTCAACAGAAGTTTCATCACCAAATTGTCAAAGATCAATGCGTCCAAACTCTCGTGCGTCCAGAATGATCTGGCGAGGTTGTCTCGGACGTGGCCCCGTAATATCGGGGCCTCGCGGCGTTTCGTCAACAGGTCCAATCAAGGAAATTCGTGAAAACTTCCCGTCTTGGATGTCGATGCAACCAACACTCGTTGCGAGTCAGGCGGTCACCGCGTTAGCGAGGCGGAAAGATATCGGGCATCCCACACCCTGGCAAGTGCCGTTGGCCGTTTTCCGCCGGATTTATTTTTTACCCGCTCGTTTCCTGGCTAACGGAGCTCAGCCACCGCATCGAGTGCCGGATAGAGCTGCTGCCAAAGCACGGTCAACAGGCTCGCGTCGATCCCCAAACAGCTCAAAACAGGGTCGCTCGGCGGCGCCACATTGTGCGACCCCAGCGAAGTCCAACCGGAGCGACTGCACAGATAGTTCGCGATCGCCACGCAACCGACCGCCTCGGCGTAGGGCCCGGAAATCGCATCATTGGCCCGGTGGTGCAGTTTGGCGACCATCTGCACCTCTTCGGGCATGCCCCAATGACCCAGAATCGCCGCGCCCAGATCTGTATGCTCCCAACCCAAGACCTCTCGCTCGATCTCGCAGGTGCTCGATAGCTCATCGATCTCGGCGACGACGGACGTGAACGAGTCGATATCAAGTCGCTCGCTGGCACAGATACCGATGTCATGAAGGGTACCAGCAACGAACACCAAACTGGGGTCACCGCGACCGCAGGTTCGCGAGATCATCGAGCCGACCGCACCAACCGCGATGGAATGTCGCCACAGCCCCTCGCGACTGTAACGGTCGGTCTGGAAGTCGGGCAAGAACAAGCCTCGGACGAAGGCCAGAACCGCCAGCCTGGACAGATCGCGGGCGTCCATCACCGCTGAAGCCTCCTGCAGCGAATGGTAGGGACGCGAGAGGTTATACAGCGGCGTATTGCACCAGCGCAGCAACCGCTGGGCAAGTTCTCGGTCCGACGCCAACCAGCGAACGAGGCTGTCGTTGCTGCGTCCATCGAAATCCCCCGCCGCCATCAGCCGACGCGCCCCATCGGGCAAACCAAACTCCCATTTCGCTTGTTCGACTCGCATCGAGAGTCGGGAAGTGCTGAGGTTTTGCGTGGACATGAATCAAACCGATGGATCGCCCGGGATGAACACAAGACGGGATGAACACAAGATCGGACACTTAACACCTAGCTCACAAAGAAGCTCCGGACCAACCGCCGGCGAATCGCCACCGGCGGCCGATGTCGGGCACGATTCGAGCGAAAAACTTCCACTTTCAGCCGATTACATGGAGTAGAGTTCGGCAGATTCGTCGCTTTTTGCGGCGTAGACGCCGTTGTCCCGCGCCACGATCGGCGATCGACCGACAAGGGAGGGTTGCTCCGGCGGCACCATGGATTCCAGCGGTGCTGCCCAGATCAGACCCAACTTTACCGCAGTTCGACCGCCAAGGCATGCCGATTATCCACTCTGTAACGACTGTTCATCGGCCAGGTGGAGTTTGTGGAGCAGGGGAACTTGGAGGGTCGATAGATGTGGGTAGTTAAGCGTGACTGCCCGCCACCAGTTTCGTGACGTCAGAAAGTTAGCGGGTGGTTCACAGCGGACGATTGATCGAACGAGTCCGGTTGCAGGGCAGTTTTGTTGCTCTCCGCAGTCCACCCCGAGTTGAGAAAGAGGGAAAGAGGGTTCACATGAGTCAGTCTCCTACGAGTGCCTCGAGCGGCGATGTGGACAACAAGCTCGATGCGCTGATTACTCGCATCCAATCCCTCAGTGGTGAACAATCGAACGCCGGCAGCCCTCCCGCCGAGCGCCCGAAGCAGCAGCCACGGCGCGTCGCGGGCGCCGCTGCTGCTGCTGCTGCCCCATCACCACCGGGTGGACCGCTGCCGCAGACGCCCCGGCAGAACGTTGTCGCGCCCGGACCGCCGCGACATGCGAGCCCGAAACCGGTCGTCGCAGCGAGGCCCTCAGTGACGCCGGTTGGCTTCGATCCCAGTCGTGATGAGCCGTGGCGGCCCGCCGAACCGGTCGACACCCATTCCGGTGGAATCAATGAATCGATCCTCGAAGCGATTATCTATCGCTACCTGCTGAACATCGGTGAGGCCGAAGGTCGGCGAATTGCCGATCAGGTGCGACTGCCGTTCGGGATGATCGAACCGATGATGGCGCGGCTGAAAATGGAACAGAACGTCGCTTACAAGAACGCGACGGCGACTAACGATTACGTCTATGTGCTGACCGAATCGGGTCGCGCGATCGCTCGTAACTACACCCATGACTGCACCTACTATGGTGCCTGTCCGGTTCGCCTGGTCGACTACATTGACAGCGTCAAACGTCAGACGATTGAGGGCCAGTACCCGAAGAAAAAAGACCTCCTGAAGGCGTTCAGTGATTTGCTGATCAATCCCAATATGCTGAAGAAATTGGGACCAGCCGTTGCCAGCGGTCGGGGAATGTTCTTGTTCGGTTTTCCGGGCAACGGAAAGACCTCGATCGCCGAACGTGTCACCGGCGCGTTTGGCAAATACGTGTGGATCCCCAGCGCGGTCGATATCGATGGTGACATCCTGCGCGTGTTCGATCCGATGAACCACGAACTGGCGATGCCCGAGGCTGGCAGCGGCCTGTTGGACGTCGGCGGATTCGACAAACGCTGGGTCCGCATCAAACGCCCGACGATCGTCGCCGGTGGTGAATTGACGATGGATATGCTCGAAGTGCAATGCAACCCGGAGACCAACATCAGCGAAGGACCGCTGCAACTGAAAAGCAACTGCGGCACGCTGGTAATTGATGACTTTGGCCGCCAAAAAATGCGCGTCGACGAACTGCTGAACCGATGGATCGTCCCGCTGGAAAAGCGTTACGACTTTCTGAATATGTCCAGCGGTAAAAAAATCCAAGTACCATTCGACCAATTGGTCGTCTTCAGCACCAACCTGGAGCCCAAAGACCTGGTCGATGATGCGTTCTTGCGACGGATTCCGTACAAAATCGAAGCAGAAAACCCGCCGGAACATGATTTCCGCAAGCTGTTCGAGATCATGTGCAAGATCACGCAGGTGCCCTACAATGCGGAGGCGATCGACTACCTGATCAAAACACATTACCTGCCGATCGAACGCCCGATGCGGATGTGCCAACCACGCGACCTGTTGCTGCAAGTCAAGAACTATTGCCTGTACAACGATCTGCCGGTCGAACTCAATAACGAATACTTGGACTTCGCCTGCGAAAACTACTTCTCGGTGATGTAACCAAAGGTTTCAGTTCTTGAGGCAGCTACCTTCATTGAATTGCGACCGCGGGCGGATTCAGCCGCTTTTTTGCCGTTATGCTAATGCCTGTTTGACTGATCAATCGTCCGATCTCCGCAGGCCTTATGAACGACGACGAGTCCACCGCGACATCGGCACGCTCCTGGCGATCAGGTTGGACGATCGCATTTTGGATTCAGCTCGTGGCCACATCGGCAAGTTGGATCGTGATGTGTTTGTGGTTGGATCTACCGAGCTCATCATATCCCGCCGATCTGCTGTGGTTCTGTATGCTGGTCTGGCAATGCTCGATGTTGGGCTTTTGGGCCGGACTTGGAAACGTTCGCTGGCGCGTCCCGGTGATTGCCCTCTGCAGCCCGGCGATGGGAGTACTTGCGAGTGTTGCCGCAGGAGGCGAAATGTGGCAGTTTCAGGTGTTTTGCCTGGGTATCATCGCAGTGGTTGCCCTCACTACCTTCGCGCTTCGTCGCTGGAAAGGAAGACTTCAACGTGTGCCTGAAAGCGATCAAGCGACGGACGCCCTGCAGTTTGGGATCAAAAGCGTTCTGATCTGGACGACGGTCGTTGCGATCCTGTTCGGTATCGGTCGATCTTCCGCCAGTTACCTCCTGGAAGTGAACGGCAACATCGAAACGTTTCTTGAGATCCTGGGACTGGCGATGTTTGTTTCGGTGACCACCGTCTTCAACATCTGGGCGTTGCTGAATGATCGGATCTCACCGATCAGGATTGGGGTGCTGGTTTGTGTCGGGGCTGTCGCCCTGGTCAGCACGTCGTACTTGGGGCGACGCGACGCCCTCTTTCCGACCACGACGTTGATCTCGCAGCTTCAGATTCTGTTGACGATGTTTCTATTGAGAATGCAACGTTTCCGATTCGTCGCGCGGGGCAAGCGATCAACACTCAAATCGCCGCGTTGAAAACTGAAAACTCACTCAACCGCTTCGTCCTCGGGCGCATCCGGCACGGCCGGATCTTCGGGGGCGCGTTTACGGAGTTTTCGTTGCAGACTGCGTCGATGGATTCCCAATCGCCGGGCCGCTTCGCTGATATTGCCGCCGCAATCGGACAGGACTCGATGGATGTGTTCCCATTCGTTTCGCGCCAACGACGGCGCCGGAAAGGCCACCGCTCCATCGGGAACACTCGGTTCATCACCGCGCATGAAGGCGGTCAGGATGTCATCGGCATCGGCGGGCTTGCTGAGAAAGTTGACCGCTCCAGCCCGCACCGCGTCGATCGAGGCTGGGATGCTGCCAAAGCCTGAAAGGATGATGATCCGCGTTGTCGGTTGAATCTGCAGTAACTTGCGCAACAGCTCCAGCCCGCTACGGCCGGGCATCCGCAAATCGAGCACGGCCAGTTCGGTCGGTCGATCGGTGAACACTTCGACAGCTTCTTCGTAGTTACCCGCCGTCTCGACGCGAAATCCTCGTTGTTGCATCGCCATCGACAATCGCTCGCGAAGCACGAACGTATCATCGACCAATAAAATACTTTGGGCGCCAACGGTCTCGGCGTCATAAACAGGGGACGGTTCGCTTGGTTCGATCATCGAAATCTCTGCCGTGCAGGGTTCGTAGATCGTGATTCTAACGCAAACGCAATCGATGTCGCCCCGTGTCCGCTCAGGCAGGCTCCGTTTTCACGCCGATTGGTGGCGTCTCATCGCGGGAATCTCCCAACGGCAACGTAACGATCGCTTGCGTGCCACGTCCGAGAGTGGAGCGAAATTCCAGTTCACCACCCAACTGCGAGATCACGTTCCTGGTTAGGAAAAGTCCCAGGCCGATCCCGCGACCGGGTTCTTTGGTTGTAAAAAAAGGATCCGATGCCCGCCCCAGCACTTCCTCGGTCATCCCCTGGCCGGAGTCGACCACCATCAGCTGGACACAACCGGCAACGAGTTGCGAGGCCAGCCGCACACGCCCGTCATCGCCGCTGGCATCGAGCCCATTGTGAATCAGATTTCGCACCGCTTGTGCCACCGCCTCCTGGGGCACCCACAAGGTTTGGTTCTCGACCGCTTCGGTTCCGTCGGTCACGTCGACCCGATGAGGATCGCGAATGCCCTCCAAAGTCGCGTCGATCAATTCTCCGACGGTGGTGCGATCCCATCGAGGGGCCATCGAATCTCCCGCAGCGCTGCGCATCCGCGCGCAAGATCTGGCGGCACATCTCCAGCTGTCCGTCGATCAACCGCAGGTCGGTGTCGACCGATTCCGGTTTCTGGCAGTCTTCCAGGTGACGGGACAGTTCGCGAACGATCACGTCGATCGTCGACAGCGGAGTTGCCAATTCGTGGGCCGCGCCGGCGGCCAGCGTCGTCAACCCTTCCAAGCGGTAACTCGCGGCTTGTTCAGCCTGGGCACGCAGCAGTTGTCGTTCACGCTGTTTCAGCTCGCCCGACGTTTGCGTCACGTAATACGTCACCACCGTCGAGCAGGTCGCGAAGGCAAGCATCAAACCGCCTGTTCGCAAATCAAAACCGTCCGGCTCGCCCATGCTGATGCCTTCGATCGGCATGCTATCGTGCAACAGGAACGTGTAGCCGACGATCGCCGTGACGGTCAGCGACCAGGCTGCTGTGGGGCGGATCGTGACGCCGCCAACGGCAAGATTGACGAAGTAGAAAAAGCTGAACGGGTTGTTCGCACCGCCGCTGAAATAGAGCATCGCCGTCAGCGTTAGCAGATCGAGCAGCATCAAGGTCAACGCGACGCCTTGGTGCAAGGTCGACTCGTCCGACAAGGGGCAGTGGTCGGTGGTCGCGATCGACATCGTTTTCGATGCCGAAATGTCTCCCGGATGGGGCCAACTCGGTTTCCGCATCTCGCGAGAGGGGACGACCGGTTGTTGTGAGCGGTGCAGCCAAAGACCGTAGAAGACGTTCGTAATGGCCGTTAGCCCAACCAACGCCAGCAGTGGCCCAGAGGGCAATTCGACGTTGGTCAGCAGTCCTGCCGCGAGGATCGTGACCAGTTGACCGGCCACCGCAAACCAACGCAAGTGCAGCAGCCAAGCCGACGAACCGAGTCGGGCGGGCGCGATGAGGGGGATCGCAATGGTTTCCCGATTAGGCAATGGTTTCCCGATTCGATCGCACGGAGTTTCCGCTAATTCGTTTCTCGACGCGTCAACTCGTCCCGCAGTCGCGCCGCCAATTCATACTCTTCTTGGGCCACCGCATCGGCGAGTTGCTCTTTCAGCGTTTGTCCCACCGCGTACTCACTGCGGAGCGATTCACGCAATTCAACCAATCGCACGACAAGCTCATCTTCGTCAAAGTGGTCTTCGGCGTCATGTTTGGCAAAGAACTCGCGGATCCTTTCCAACCCGACATTGATCGCTTGCACCGCTTCCTCGGCGGTGTTCTCTTCCAGCTCTCCGAGTGCTTCGGCTTGAGTGCGATGAAACAACACGAACGGACGGTATTGTTCGTGGGTACCGGCCCACTCTTCATCGGGGCTCATCTGATCACTCAGGTCCATCAGTCGCAGCGTGTGATCGGCATCCATCACCGCACGATGGTAATACTGCAGCCGCAACCAACAGATTCGGCGGTGATAAAACTGCATGAACTCGCGATCAACTTCCGCACACTCCGTCTCGGTCAACTGTCGATCGGGTTCGTCCAGGTGCGTCTGCTGCAATCGGTCAAGGTACGTTTCGTATTCATCGAACTGCATCCCATCGGGCCGACCGGTCGTTTCCAATTGCAGTATCCCCATATCGACTCGCATTTGGATCACGTCACGACCATCCTTGCCTTTGACAAGTCGCACGTTCAGCGTCGCGGGGTCGAAAGCCCACTTGGAGAGCAGGTCGTCCAGATGTATTTGTCGCTTCATCAATCCGTTCACAGCAGATAAGGCCGTTCGCACTTTGCAGTAAAGCTAGCGTGCCGCATTTTACAAGAGGTTTTGCAAGAGAACCTTTCAGGCGGACAATATCATTCGGGTCGATATCATTCGGGTCGGTATCGTCTTCGATACCCGAGTATACCAGCGACAATTTTTTGGTGAAGGATTGACATGGCATTGCTGGCAAGTCCCAAAGGACGCCGGCCAGCGTGATCTATCCCGCCCTAATCATCGCTCAGTGGCCTCCGGCGCGACTGTTTTTTTTGGGACTGAGAACGTTTTTGGTCGAGTCTGCGTCGCTGACTTGCCCGACTCGGGCGTGTCGCGATGCGAGGTTTCGGCGCCGATTGGCACTCCAACAACAAATTCACCAACTTCTGACGGACATCGGCTCGATTCCGGCTCTGGTCGCGGAACTGCTCGCTGTGAAGGACGAGTTCGCCCTCGCGATTGATACGACCGCCATAGCGAGTCTCAAGCCGCCGCCGCCAGCCTCGATCGAGATTCTCGCAGCGCGACGGTGACCACCGCAAAGTGACTTTGGAGCTCACTTTGTTGACATTTTGGCCACCCGGTCCGCTGCTGCGAGCCGCCGTGATCGTGATTTCCTTTTCAGAAATCGTCAGTCGTGAATTGACGTGAAGATCGGCCATCGTCGGGTCGTTCGGTAAAATGGAGTCTTTGGTTCGGGGCACCATCGCAGGCCGAAATATTCGCAGTGCCGTTGCGGTGAACACAGCACGACTTGCTTCCCGCCACGCCGGCACTCGCTCCACTGGATCGGGCGTCGATCAAAAAACTCGCTGGGTCTGTACCGTTCGCTGGGAATGTACAATCAATCCCAGTCCTTCCGGTAATCGACAACCCCGGTCGATTATCTTGGCCCCAATCGCCCAGCTGCACGCATCTCTCGGCTGAATTCGCACAGTGGTATCCCCACCATCGCAGGAATCCGAATGATCTCTCCGCTTTTTCGAGCATCACTGCTTCTCTCCTTGTTGATGGTATCAGCCCTATCACTGAGGGCACAATCGCTCGAGCAGCCATTGCTCTCGGAATCCACCGCCTCGCTCGTCGCCGATGCCCGCGCGACCGGGGACGCCAAACGAGGTGCGATCGTTTTCTTTCAACCGTTCATGTCGTGTCGGAAATGCCACGACAGCGATGACCGAGAGCAACAACTCGGCCCCGATCTGTCACGTTGGCAGCAGCCCGCCCGTGACGAACAACTGGTCGATGCCGTTCTGCGGCCCTCGAAAGAGATCCGCAAGGGTTACGAGTCCTTGTCGGTGCTGACCCACGACGGGAAAGCCATCGTCGGTTTGGTCGTGGAAAACGGCCAGCGAATCACGCTGCGCGATCCGTCCCAACCGGGGAAGTTGCACAAGTTCGATCGCGACGACTTGGAAGCGATTGTCGAAAACAAGAATTCCCTCATGCCGCAGTCGCTGGTGAATCAGCTTTCCAGCCGCCAACAATTCTTGGATTTGATCCGATACCTGATCGAGATTCGCGATGGTGGGCCGCTGGTGGCGAGAAACTTGCGACCGGCTCCGCATCTCTATGCCGCCCGACCCCTGCCTGAGTACGAAAAAGACATTGATCACGCGGGCATGATTGCCGATCTGGGGCCGCAGAACTTCCGTCGCGGTAAAGCGATTTACCAGCGTCTCTGCGTGAACTGCCACGGGGACATCGATCAACCTGGATCACTGCCAACATCGTTACGGTTCGCCAGCGGACAGTTCAAAAACGGCAGCGATCCGTACACGATGTACCAAACCTTGACCCGCGGATTTGGGATGATGCAACCGCAATCATGGATGGTGCCGCAGCAAAAGTACGACGTGATTCATTACATTCGCCAGGCGTACCTGAAACAGCATAACTCATCACAATATTTCCCCGTCGACAAACAATGGCTCGACTCACTTCCCACCGGCCACTCGCGGGGACCCGATCCGCAGAACCTCGAGTCATGGGTGACGATGGACTACGGTCGAACACTGATCAATACCTACGAAGTCGGTGACGATGGCACGAACTTTGCCTACAAAGGTATCGCTGTGCGACTCGATGACGGTCCGGGCGGCGTCTCGCGCGGCCGTCATTGGATGATCTTTGATCACGACACGCTGCGGATGGCAGCGGCCTGGAGCGGAAGTGGTTTCATCGACTGGAAGGGCATCCACTTCAATGGCCAACACGCCGTTCATCCGCGTCTCGCTGGCGACCTGCAAGCCGAGAACAAGACGGGGCCGGGATGGGCGAACCCCGACAACGGATCATGGGAAGACCCACGGATTCTTGGTCGCGACGACCGTCGTTACGGCCCGCTGCCGCGAGATTGGGGACATTACCAGGGGATGTACTATTACGGTGACCGTACCGTGATCTCCTATCGAGTGGGCACCACACCGATTCTTGAACTGCCCAAACTGCTCGCCGAATCGCCCGTTCCGATCTACGCGCGACAAATCGAATTTGGACCGAGAGAACAACCGCTCACGCTGCAGGTCGCCCAACTCGACCGGTCAGCGAATCAGTTGTCGAATCTCGAATCGGGCGTTGTCGTTCTGGCTCCGGCAGTCACGGCGACCGCTGTCAACCAGACGAGATCGCTTTGCTTTGACGGCGCGGCCTATGCGCAGCTAAACGAAGCGAATGATTTCGAGATGACAACCCACAGCTTCACGATCACCGCCCGAGTCAAAACGAAAATGGGGGGCAGTCTGTTTGCAAAAACGGATCCGGGTGCAGCCTGGGTCGCCGACGGCAAAGTCTTGTTCATTCGTGATGGTCGACTCTGTTTCGATATCGGCTGGGTCGGTGTCGTGCAGTCACGGGCCACCGTGAACGATGGACATTGGCATGATTTGGCGCTCACATGGGATCATCACAGCGGCCTTGCCACGCTATTTGTTGATGGCCAGAAAGATACCGCGAAGGAACTGAGGCCGAAAACGAGCCACGACGACCAAGTCGTTCGCATTGGCATGGGAGCTGACAACTTTCCCAAACCGCTGAGCCATTTCGAAGGCGAAATCGAATCATTGCGTTTCTACACCGTCAAGCTAGCCGAGTCGGAAATCGCGGCGGAAACCGATACTCCCGAGCCATTGGCCGATTGGAATTTCAGCGAGGCTGACGATACGTTACGCAATCGAATTTCCGATCATCACCACGCCCTGGTCTCCGCCGGACAGCGGGTCTCGCACGGCGTCAAGCCGTTTCTGGTGGCCGGGGTCAAAGGTCAGACTCGGGGCTTCCGATGGCAGAGCGAGAACGGCTTGTTGCGACTGACCGTTCCCGAAGGTGATGATCCGCTGTCGATCACCCTCTGGTTCGCGTCGATCGACTCGACCGGCGCTGCCGAATCGGTGGCGCTACAGGTCGCGGCGTTGTCCGATGAATCGAATGACCTGGGAGCCATGCTGGGCGGAAGCCGTCAACGATTGCCCGAGATTGTCGCGACCGAGCCGTCGATCGGAAATGACGATGGTCCGTTCGCCGTGGATGTGCTGACACGCCCGGCGACGAATCCGTGGTTGGCCAGAGTACGTTTGACCGGTTTCGACTTCTTTGCCGATGGCGACTCGGCCGCCATCTGCAGTTGGGATGGTGATGTATGGAAAGTGTCTGGAATCAACGCGCTCGCCAAACCGTTGCACTGGCAGCGAATCGCAACCGGTTTGTTCCAGCCTTTGGGAGTCCGTATCGTCGACGGTGAAATCTACGTCACTTGCCGCGATCAAATCGTGATCCTGCATGACATGAACGGCGATGGCGAAACCGACTTCTATGAAAACTTCAATAATGACCACCAGGTCACCGACCACTTTCACGAGTTCGCAATGGGGCTGCAAACGGACGACGCCGGCAACTTTTACTATGCCAAGTCGGCGCGACATGCCCTGACCGCCGTGGTGCCGCATCACGGCACATTGTTGCGAGTCAGCAAAGACGGAATGCGGACCGATATCGTGGCCACAGGTTTTCGTGCTGCCAATGGAGTTTGCTTGAACCCCGATGGTTCTTTCATTGTCACCGACCAGGAAGGACACTGGAATCCAAAGAACCGGATCAATTGGGTACACGAAGGCGGCTTTTATGGGAATATGTTTGGTTATCACAACGTCACCGATTCGTCGGATGCGGCGATGGAGCCCCCGTTGTGCTGGATCACCAACGATTTCGACCGATCACCGGCGGAATTGCTGTGGGTTCCCAAAGATTGCTGGGGGTCACTGGCAGGATCCCTGCTGAACTTGTCATACGGCTACGGCAAGGTGTTTGTCGTTCCTCATGAGCAGATCCATGGCCAGATGCAGGGTGGCATGTGTGAATTGCCGATGCCACCGTTTCCCACCGGACTCGTTCGCGGACGATTTCATCCGACCAACGGGCATCTCTACACGTGCGGCATGTTTGCCTGGGCCGGCAATCAACAGCAGCCCGGCGGCTTCTATCGCGTCCGTGCGACCGGAAAACCGATGCACCTGCCGATCGAGCTGCACGCCAAGCATGGTCGGATGGAAATCCGGTTCACCGACGCCGTCTCGCGTGAGTCTGCCGAAAACCGAGACAACTACGACGTCCAAGCATGGGATCTGAAGCGGACCGCCAACTACGGATCCGAACACTACAACCAGCGCACGTGGCAGGTCCGCAAGGCAACGGTTTCCGACGATGGCAAAACCATTACACTCGAGATTCCCGAACTCGCACCGACATGGGGGATGGCGATCCGTTGTTTCCTGAAAACTGCCGATGGCCAATCGGTCGAACGGCAGATCCACAATACGATTCATCAATTGCAGGATTAGCCGATTCGCATTGGACTCCTGCCACGCTCTGTCTGACGTCACTTGGGCTTGCCCGAGCGCCGACTGCCACCATCGAATGGTGACAGACGATCCATCCAATCATCTTGAACCGCCGGCCGAAATCATGCGTGCATTTGTATTCATTCCCCGATCTTTCCTTGTGTTGATGGTTGCCCTGTGGATCACGCCTGACACTGCCATCTCGCAAGACGCGGCGGGCGAACCTGCCACGTCACCGTCGTGGCCCCGTTTCCTTGGCCCCACGTTCGATGGCGTGGCGACCGCCCGAAACTTTCAATGGACCGAGAAACCGAAGTTTCGGTGGTCGATACCAGTGGGTGACGGTTTCGGAATCGGTTCGGTGTCGGACGGCAAATACTTTCAATTTGATGCGGCACTCACGGACCAAAATCAAACGGCCGAGAGACTGCGTTGCTTTGATCTGGCGACAGGAAAAACGGTTTGGTCCAGCATGCAACCATTCATCTATCGTGACATGCTGGGCTATGAAGAAGGGCCACGCAGCAGTCCGACGATTGCCCACAACGATGTCTACACGTTGGGTGTGACTGGTAACCTGACGTGTCGAAAAGCGGATAGCGGCGCGATCGTGTGGACGGTCGATACGAACAAGAAATACGGTGTGGTGCAAAATTTCTTTGGCGTCGGTAGCTCGCCGCTCGTCTGGGGCAACAAGCTGATCGTGATGATCGGTGGAAGTCCCCCCGAGGACCAGAGGGTCGCCCCCGGCCGGCTCGATCGGGTCTCGCCCAACGGGTCAGCGGTGGTCGCGTTTGATCGCCAGACAGGCAACGAAATCTGGAAGTGCGGCAACGACCTGGCCAGCTACAGCAGTCCACGACCGACCGAAATCGACGGCGAAACGCTGGTGCTGGTCTTTGCCCGCGAGGGGTTGATGGCGATCGATCCAGAGAGGGGTGAAGTTCGATGGCGGTTTGACCACCGTGCCGAGGTGTTAGAAAGCGTCAATGCGATGGTACCGGTGGTCGTCGACAATCATCTGCTGATCAGCGAGTGTTATGAAATGGGCAGCGCGCTGTTGCGAGCCAGTGCAAACGATTGTGTGGTTGTCTGGAAGGATGAGCCAGGTAAACGAAGCTTGGAACTCAGCCGTCAGTCCTTCCGTGCGCACTGGGCAACGCCGATTGTGATCGACGGAAATCTGTATGGCTGCAGTGGACGCAATCCCCCCGACAGCGATTTTCGCTGCATCGATTTCATGACCGGTAAAGTCAAATGGACCGATCCGAGACGGATCCGATCGTCGGTCACCCGAGTGGGCGATCACCTGTTGGTCCTTGAAGAACGGGGCCTGCTGCAGGTGATCAAACCAAATCCGGACCGATTGGAAGTGGTGGCCGAATGGGCATTGAATTCGCCCGAGGGTGATCGTCCGGGGCTGGGATATCCCTGTTGGGCAGCGCCGATTGTCGTGGGCAACCATTTGATCCTTCGTGGCACCTCGAATGTGCTGTGCCTGGAACTGGCCGCCGTCTCGCCGTAGGCGTTTTGACCGGGCAGTGGGGTCGGGGCGACGCGGGGGTCGGGGGTCGGGGGCGCGACGCAGATACGCCACAGACACCTCCGCAATCGAGAACGCCTCTGCCGGACCCTGAGGTCCTGGGGCAGAGGGTTCTCAAAACCGGACTCTTTACTCGGCCTCGGGTCGACGTGGTCGTTGTCCACCCGCGTCGTCACCGCGACCTCGGCCACCGTCCCCACCCGGTCGACCCTGGCCCCGCAACCGCGACATCGACGTTTCCAATTCTTTTCGTGAAACGGTGCCGTCTTTGTCGCTATCGATTTGCGCGAGCCGGCCGGCCATCTGCTCCGGAATCTCGTCACCACTCAGTTTGCCATCCTTGTTGGCATCGCGATCATCAAAAATGCGGTTGGCGAATTGAACCGGATCGCCACCGCGGCCACGGCCTTCGCCGCCCGGAGGGCCACCCGGTCCGCCGCGTCCCGGACCGTCACCGCCCATGGCAGACGCCATCGCGGTCAGCTCTTCGCGGGATGCGACACCATCGCCATTCTTGTCCGCACGCGTGATCACGTTCTGCATGCGTTCGGAAAGTTCATCTTTGGAAAGCTTGCCGTCACTGTTCTTATCGAACTGCATGAAACGGTCGACCATCGCTTGGGCATTGCCGCCACCCCCGGTGCTACCTTCTGGACGTCCGCCCTCGGGGCGTTCACTTTCACGTCCTCCCTCCTGCGGCGGACGACCGCGACCACCAGGGCCACCACCGAATCCGCCGGGGCCTCCACGCATGGCGGCAAAGTCGGGTCGCAATTCTTCTTCGGTCAGATCGCCATCACTATTCTTATCCAGCTTCTGCAGGGCCACCGTGGCATTTTCGATTTCTGCCTTAGAAATGACTCCGTCGTGATCGGCATCCAGGGCGACAAGAACCGGCATCATCCGCATCATCATCATCCCGGGAGGACCACCTGGACCACCACGGCCACCGGGAGGACCGCCACGCTCGCCGCCGTCGGGAGGACCACCGCGATCACGACGGCCCGGTGGCTGCGCGAATGTACTGCTGGCAAGCAGTGCCGCCAACATGACCGACGCCAAACAAACTCGGTTGAAACGCTGCATCACAGAAAAGCTCCAAAGCAAATGGTGTAGGTGGGATGAACAATCGATCGGTATCGAACTAGCCGCGACGGTGGGACTGAATCGCCGAGGGCGCAATTCCACCTTGCAATTTGCCGTCGTCCGTTTCGTACGCGGTACGACCGAGGACGAGGTCGAAGTCCGCCACGAGTTCGCCAATCTTGGAATCTTTCAGAGGCTTGAAGTCCACAAGAATCGACTCCCGCGCGGCCGGGTCGGAAACGTTGCGAAACAACCCGTCGCTCTCGTTCTTGGGCTCGCCTTTGATCAACATCTGGGTCGTCAATATCCGCCGACCGTTCTTGCTGATGGCAAAGTGAATGTGCGGTGTGCGGCCCGGGTAGGCGACCGGCTTGATTGTGCGAAAGTAGTAGCGTCCGCTCGAGTCGGTCAAGAAGCGTCCGTAACCCTGGAAATTCTTGTCGTTCCGGCCCGCATTGGCGGACTGTGAATGAATGTACGAGGCGTTGTTGTCGACCTGCCAAATCTCGACGAAGGCATTGCGAATCGGTGAACCGCTCGCAGAATAGACATGCCCACTCAGATGCGTGATCTCGCCGACAGCCGGTGTGATCGAATCATTGACGATCAACAGATCGTTATCGGTATCCAGCGGCATCTTGTCGGGATAGAAGGGGCCCTCACCCACGGTTGCCGTTGGTACCAGCTCCTCGGCGAACAATCCGGCGGTCGTAAAGAACGCTCCGCCAGCTGCCATGGATTCAAGAGCGCGTCGCCGATCGATTTGCAAGTATCGCATTTCGCATTCACCCGGTAATTGTGCGTCGGAAAAGAGAGCGACAGAATAACCTCCACTCCTATCCCGTTGAACACGGCGGAACTGCGGTGGTTTCGCGAAAACCGGCGATTTGTCGAGCGTTGCGGGAATGCCGGAGGAGTGTCTTTGTCCCGCCGGGGGTGCCAGAGATGCTTGACCCGTCGGGCGGACAAACCGATCCGCGATAGCGGGATGGAACGCGTGATCCCGCCGGGATCGAGATTCTCCGGATAGACGCTGGCCATGAAATTCGAGAATGGTCCTACCCAATCACCGTTGCTCGCATCAAGCCGGAACTCGCTCCACTCGCTCCGAACTGCGAGAACGGCTAAGAAAGCGTCATTGACTCGAAGACTCTTGGCGAATTCGTCTCGGTATTCTTTCTCGGTCCGCGGGAACAACGAAGCAAAGGTGTCGCCGTCGGCCGCTCCGTGTTGGAACCGTTGTTTTGCAAACACCGGCATCTCGACGCCGGTGATCTGGCGAATTCCAGAAGCGACAATCTTGCCTTTCAAGGCGTACAGCTTTTCGTGATCCCAATCGGTCAGTTCGACAAACGGGATCGCTTCGGCCGCTTCGATCACGTCGCCGAGTGCGTAGGGGCTAAATCCGCTGAACCCAAGCGCCGTTGCCGCGCGCTGGTGCGGACATGACCGCGACTTTGACCGCCACTGTAGACGAGCGAGTGTTTGACGGCATCCACGCCCCATCCCTCCTGGTACAGCATCCGGTTGCCCAGCACGCTGCGGATGGTCAGTTCCGGATTTTCTTCGATCGGATAATCCTTGAGATTCTCATCGCCGCCGTCACCATCGATCAGGTATCGCCAATCGGGATAACGCCGCCGGATTTCTCGCAGCAATGCCAAGCCCATCGTGGCTGATTGCACGTCGAGCGGTTTGTAGTCTTCGATCACGCGAATTGCATCGGTCCAGCGGACGGCGTCGGGCGCCACTTCGATCACCTCCAATAGCATCTCCAGGTTGACCGCCTTCAGGAATTCCGACGCTTGACGCATGTCACTGGGGCTGCCGTGGACGGCCAACGTGAATGCTTTGAAACGCGCGGTTGATTGACCACGTCGACGAAGCAGGTAGTCGATCAGGACGAGCAGGCTGCCGCTGTCGACGCCGCCACTGAACATCAGGCCAATCGGTTGGTCCGTGGGAATCGATTCGAGCCACTGATCGCAGACTTCGGCCAAGCGTCCGATGTACTGCAAGCCGATCGCGTCCACGTCGGCGGGCAACCGGTTACGCGAGGGAGCGAAAAACCGGCTCAGCGTGGGATTGGGGTCGGGGCATCCGACGAGCTGCAGTTCCAGCAGGTGATGCGCGGGGACCATCCGCGTGTAAGAGGGATGGAATTGATCCCCCAGCCCCTCGGACGCGAGTTGTCGGGCAATCTCGTCGATCCGTTCAGCGATCACCAACGCCGGTCCCTCAGCGCGTTTCGCGAGAAAATACCGCATCGGACGGCCGATGGAGCGGGCCATGCGGACGGTCTTTCCCGCCTGCTGGCAGATCGCGAACTGGCCGCGAATGCGCCCACCGACTCGGTATCACCGCTGCGAACGGCCCGGCACGCTTGCTCGAACGAAGTGCCCAGTAGAATGTTTCCGCTGGGGTCGAGCAGATTCACGACTCGATCGATCAGTGCCGCCGACTGTCCGACGAAGGAATCGGGCGTTCGCGGGTTGGGACGGTCGTGGGGCGCCGGCGGGATCGACATTTTTCATTCGTCTGATTTGAGGAGAGAATCGTTTTGCGGAAAGACCTCCGGGCCGCGACCGAGGCGCGGCTCCCGCCCATCTGGGGGCGATGACCTGTATTTCATCCGGATCGCGATTATTCTGGTCGATTGCAGTTTGCCGTTGGCACATGCGATGGAGACCGCACAACGACCACGGACGGCTCAACAATCCGGATTCTTAGGCACAAACTTCTTGATTGCTCCAGTGTTCGGGCCGAATTCCTTTCCATGCACATGTGTTTGTAGCACAATTGGTGCGGTCCAATGAATCCTCGAGCGATTACGCTGTAGCGTGTCCAACGACTCGATTAGTAACGGTTGACCAAGACCAACGTGGCCAGCCAAATGAACTCTTGATTCCAGGAAGTGATTTCCTCCGTGGATTTGCAGCAGTTTTTTGGGGACCAATTGCCACCAAGGGACAATTATGTCTCGATTTTGGAGCATTGGGCCGAGCGACGACCGAACGATCCGGCGTTCTACTTTACCGATGTCGAATCGGTCGAGCAGCACCTAACCTATTCGCACTTGTGGCGTGAGGTCCAGGGACTTGCCGGTTACCTTCAGGGACGCTGCCGGATTCGTTCGGGCGATCGAGTGCTGCTGGTTTATCCGCCCGGTCTTGATTTTGTCGTCGGTTTCTTCGCCTGCCACGCTGCGGGGGCCATCGCCGTTCCTGCTTATCCGCCGCGGCGCAATCGCAAGGCGTCACGAATTCGATCGATCGTCGTGGATGCCGACGCCAGGTGGGCGCTTTCCACACGGAGCGTTGCGGAGCAGCTGACCGGTGACAGATGGCATGACGATTTGGTTGGCGTTCAGTTGTTGGGTACCGACGATGCAACTTGCCGTGACAAAGCGAAGTGGCGGCGGCCGAAAATCACTGGCGATACTTTGGGGGTCCTGCAGTACACGTCCGGATCGACCGGTTCTCCCAAGGGGGTCATGCTGACGCAACGCAACCTGGTTGCCAACAGTGAGTTGATTCTGCATGCCTTTCAACCGACCGGCGATATTGTTGGGATGTCTTGGCTTCCGACGTATCACGACATGGGGCTGGTGGGCGGCGTGTTGATGCCGCTGTTCATCGGTCGACCCGATGTTTTGATGAGTCCGATGACGTTCTTGCAACGACCAGCGAGGTGGTTGCAGGGGATATCGAAGCACAAGGTAACGATCAGCGGCGGCCCCAATTTTGCTTTTCAGTTGTGTGTCGACAAGATCGCCGATCACGAACTTCCGGATGTCGATTTATCGAACTGGCAGATCGCCTTCAATGGTGCCGAGCCGATTCGTGCGACCACGCTTGACGCGTTCACCGAGCGATTCGAGCGATTCGGTTTCTGTCGCTCGGCATTCCTGCCCTGTTACGGGATGGCGGAAACGACGCTGATCGTCACCGGTGGTCCAGCCGAAACACGACCGGTGATGGAGACGTTTGACGGCCCCGGGTTGGACCAGCGGACGGTTCGTGCGGTAGATCCCGACGACGATTCGGCCCGTCGTCTGGTCGGATGCGGCGCCGTGTTGCCCGACGAAAAGGTGTTGATCGTCGACCCGGAAACTCGTCAGGTCCTGCCCGCTGATTCGATCGGCGAGATTTGGGTCCAGAGCCAATCGGTTGGCCGCGGCTATTACCAGCGGAAGGATGTGACCCAACAAACCTTTGGGGCGACGACGAGTGACGGCGATGGTCCCTTCCTGAGAACCGGCGATTTGGGATTTTTGTTCGGCGGCCAACTTTACGTGTCGGGTCGGCTGAAGGACATGATCATCGTTCGCGGTGTCAATCGATATCCCCAGGACATCGAAGGAACCGTCGAGGGAGCCAGTGATGCGGTTCGGGCCGGTGCGGTGGGTGCGTTTGCGATGGAGCACGACAGCCGAGAACAACTGGTCATCGTGGCCGAAACGGTTCGTATTCGAGACGTGGATTGGGATTCCCATCTGCAAGCGATTCGCCGCGCCGTAACGGCCGAACACGAATTGCCACCCGACGCCGTCTATCTCGTTCGAAACAGTTCGGTCCCGAAAACGAGCAGCGGCAAGATCCAACGTCACGCTTGTTTGCACGCGGTACGTGATGGTGACTTGAAGATCGTTGCCAAGTGGGTGCGTTGGGAAGAGTCGTCGACGGCCACCTTTAGCGGTGGAGCTCATCCGATGATGGAGGCTGCCGCGGCGCGAGGGCGTACGGGGCAGGTTGACGCGGACGACGTGAATCCGTCCGTTGTGGCGGCGATCAAGCATCACGTCCGCCGTGTCGCTGGCGAACGGGCAACCGTCCTGGAACTGGATACCAACATCGTGCTCGATCTTGGTTTGGATAGTTTGGAGCGATTGGAGATCGCCAGAAATTTGGAACGCACCTTTGGCGGCCGGTTCCCGGAACAGGTTCTCGATGAAATTGAAACCATCGGCCAGACCGCATTGGCGATCCAGCGATACTTGCCGCCCGGCGGTGAAGCGCGCGCCGAAGCCCTGCTCAGGGGTGCGACGCTGGAGACCGAATCGTTGTCGGCGCGAAACGGCAGTACTCAATTGGCGCCCACCGCGGTCCCCGCCGTTGAACCAGAGGACGACGTCGAACAGTTCGCCGAGTACCGTCGATTGAAGGCGACAATGCGGCAGATGTTGATGACCGGTGTGCCGAACCCCTATTTCACGGTCCATGAATCGGTCGTCCGGGACACGACGATCATTGACGGCCAGGAATTGATCAGCTTTGCCAGTTACAACTACTTGGGCCTGAGTGGGCATCCGGCCGTCACCGCCGCCGCCGCCGCCGCCGTGCAGAAATACGGTACCAGCGTTTCCGCCAGCCGACTGGTATCGGGCGAAAAGCCAATCCATGGTCAACTGGAAAAAGCGATCGCCGAATGGATCGGGGTTGACGCGTCGATTTTGATGGTCGGCGGTCACGCGACCAATGAGACGACCATCGGCCATCTGGTCGGGGCGGGTGACCTGATCGTGCACGATGCGCTCGCCCACAACAGCATCGTACAGGGCGCACTGTTATCCGGAGCAAAACGGAGACCGTTTCCGCACAACGATTTTGATGCCCTCGATCGAATGCTCGGCGAGGTTCGCGGGCAGTATCGACGCGTATTGATTTGCATCGAGGGCGTGTACAGCATGGATGGCGACTTCCCCGATGTCCCGGCGTTCATCGAGGTCAAGAAACGCCATCGCGCCATGTTGATGGTCGATGAGGCGCACAGCTTTGGCACGATGGGCGCAACGGGCCGCGGCATCGCCGAACACTTCGGCCTCAATCCGCGCGATGTCGAGATCTGGATGGGAACCCTCAGCAAGTCGGCCGCCTCTTGTGGCGGTTACATCGCCGGAAGTCACGCCTTGATTGAATTGTTGAAGTACACCGCTCCGGGATTTGTGTTCAGCGTCGGAATGCCGCCCGCACAAGTCGCCGCGGCACTTGCCGCGATCCAGACATTGGCGGCTGAACCGGAACGTGTGCAGCGGCTGAGAAAGCGTAGCGAACTGTTCTTGTCGCTGTGCAACGAAGCGGAGTTGGATACCGGTGGCAGCGGTGGCACTCCCGTGGTTCCCGTGATCACCGGGAACTCGATGGTCGCCTTGCGGCTATCGAACCGATTGAAGGCCGACGGCATCAACGTTCAGCCGATTCTCTATCCCGCCGTTGACGAATCGGCGGCCCGGTTGCGATTCTTTATCACCTGTGAACACAGTGAACAGCAGATTCGCTTTGCCGTGGAACGCACGGCCGCCCACCTGGCCGAGTTGGGATTCCAGAACCGGCCCGTTACCAGCGGATAATCGTTCCCGGTGACGGCCTCCAACGGATCAGTTGGCCGGTGGAAAAATGTACGGCCGAGTGGGGTCGATCAGTGGGGCGCTCGGTTGCGGGTTGGGCGGCACGATGATGCTTGGCCCATACGATCGGTCCGGATGAAGGTTGTTCGAAGCGGGATCTTGATAGCCGTGGGCATCGACCGGATGACCGTCGGGGCCAATGATCATCGGCGGTGAGTCGGCGTATGCAACCGGTGCCGCTTGCATCGCATTGATGATCGGTTCACTCACACCTTGATCGTGCAAGCTAATGATATCGCTGACACTCAGCCGGTGTCGCACGCCATTGACACGAACGTATTGAATGATCGTCTCATCGCTCAAGCCTCGGCGATACATGGTGATCACATCGTCCATCGACAACGCGCGAGCAACTTGTTGTTGTGCCAGTTGTTGCGATTGCCAGTTGGCGTATTCCTGTTGCTGGCTCAACTGTTGACGGTATTGTTGGACCTCTTGCGAACGATAATTCTGCTCGCGGACGCGACGATCTTTCTGGTCCCCGATCGTACCACCGGCGACCGCACCAACGGCTCCGCCAATCAAGGCTCCGGCCGCTTCGTTGTGTCCTTTGTTTCCGATGGCCGCTCCGATCGCGGCGCCGGCGACGCCTCCGAGAATCGCGCCACGGCGCCGATGAAATCGGCTCTGGGCGCTAGCGTCGGCAACCAGAAAGGAAACCAGCAGGGCGGATAGGACGATTCGCTTGATCACGACAAACCTCGACTTTCTTGGACGATTTCGACGTCACACTTGTGACACATGGGATTGGCCGCGAAGACGCAGTACCGATCCGACTGAAGCTTTGCACACGCAGCACAATGGCGCGGTAGAAAAAGCCTTTCCGGATCGCCCCATTTCTCCTGATGAAATGGTTCGACCGCCTGTAGCGGTTACAGGGAGAGATCCGCGATCCCACAATCCGTTTGCGGTGCGGGCCGTCAACCAACGGCGGCCGACCGCGGGTAGATTCGCGTCATCGAACCGGCTGTGTCACGAAGCGAGATTCCTTCTTCAATGCCTTCGTCTCTTGAACCGAAATGGTATTTCGGATCAAGATGCTGGGCCCGAAGATTCTGGTCATCTCCTCCGGGGAATTCAACACATGCCGATAGGAAGGGGAGGCGGGTTTGGCAACGCTCGAGCGATCGATGATGCGGCGTCCGAAGGGGCCAGCCGCATCCGATTGGGCAACGAAAAACAGAACCAAAGCAGCAGAAATGATCACTCGCTGATACACGACAAAACCTCGGTGGTAACACTTGATCCCGGCCCGATGTCACCACAGCCCCCGCTGCTCGACTGTCCGGAACGTTGAAGAGCCTCGACAGGCATTCAACCTTTGCTTTCACTTTCGCGATCGTCGTTGGTTTTTTCGGGTGAAGTGGTCAAAAAAAGCATTTGTGTTCGAACTGTTGTAACGGTCGAACCCAAATCTCCACGCCAATCGAGTGAACCCGACGGCGAAAGCCCCACCACCTGGAGCCGATCACGAATCGATCGCAAATGACAAATTCATTCCCCAACCCCCACGACAACCGGGCATTTGCCGATCGCCAGCTCAACAAGCAGGTTTGGCCAAGGACTTGCGGTTACGGCGAAGTTGGCCGCACGCTGCGTCAATTTCACCCCCTTTGCGTTGGCGAAACTTGACGTTGACGCCGCCCGCCTCCAACACTTGACGAAATGTCGCGATCGCCCGTTTGCTGGGTGTCTGGTAAGGAAGTCCCGCCACAGGGTTGTACGGAATCACGTTCAGCAGCACCGTGCGGTGACGCAACAACGACACCAATTGCCGGGCATTTTCTTCCGAATCATTCACTCCGCCCAACAATACGTACTCGAAAGTCAGTCGTCGGCCACTGGAATCGAAATAGCGATCGGCCGCGACAAGAACGGCATCGATCCCGATCTTTCGATTGACCGGCACCAGTTCGCTGCGAAGTGGGTCATTGGGTGCATGAAGGCTGACGGCAAGATTGTACGGCACCCCTTGCTGAGCAAGTCGGTCGATAGCGGGGGGCAGTCCGACGGTGCTGATCGTGATTCTCCGCGGACTGATGCCCAGTCCCTCGGGGTGGCGAGCGATGTCGAGCGCGCCCAAGACACGATCGAGATTGGCCAGCGGCTCTCCCATCCCCATCATGACGATGTGGCTCAGTCGCTCGCCATCGCCCAGTCGTGCTTGCAACCGCAACATCTGCTCCAGAATCTCGCCTCGCGTCAAGTTGCGATCCACACCATCCAAACCGCTGGCACAGAACACACAACCCATCGCGCAACCGACCTGGCTACTGACACAGATGCTGCGGCGGGCCCCGTCGCGTAGCAGCACGCACTCCACCTCTCCTCCGTCGGGCAGCCCGATCAACAGTTTCTCCGTACCGTCGCTGGCGCAAACCGCTTCGGCCTCGTGGGTCACGAAAACGCGAAATGATTGCTGCAACTGATCGCGAAGGGTCTGCGGCAGATTGCTCATCTGCTGAAAATCGCTCACCCGGCGATGAAAAACCCAGTCCATGACCTGTTTGACCCGAAATGCGGGCTGCTCGTAGCGGGCGAACCATTTTGCGAACTCCTCCCAGGTCAAGTCCAGCAAATGGAGACGCGGATCTTCAGCGGGAGGACGGTTGGTGACGGAATTTGTATCAAGAACGGGAAGGTTCACGGTTCAGGTGACTCGGCAAATGCCAATCAATGGCTTAGTTTGAAGGTGGCTTAGTTTGAAGGTGGCTTAGTTTGAAGGTGGCTTCGATTCAGTGGACGCGCGGACAGCGGAATATCCCCTAGCGAGAGTGTAACCGGTCGATGAGTACGAACGAAGTGAACCTTGATCTGGCGCTCGAACGATTTTTGGCAATCACGCAGATACCGGGAGGCAGCGGCGACGAAGCTGGGGTCGCTGCGAAGATCATCGAACTGCTTCGCGAAGCGGGCTTGACTGATGCGCAGATTCACTTCGACGGTGCCGAGTCGCGCACTCGATTGAAGGGCAATTGTGGGAACCTGATTGTCACCCTGCCTGGAAACGGCCGGGGGCCTCGGACGATGCTCTCGGCCCATATGGACACCGTGCCAATCTGCATCGGCTCGCAGCCGGTGGTCGACGGCGACGTCGTCCGCAGCAAGGCCGATACCGGTCTGGGTGCAGACGATCGCAGCGGTTGTGCGGCGATCCTCACGGCCGCCATCGAACGATTGGCAGCCGGCGACGAAACATTACCTGGGGCGGTTATCGCGTTTTTTGTTCAAGAAGAGATCGGCTTGGAGGGTGCTCGCCAGCTGGACGTCGCGACCATCGGACAGGTCGATCGCGCGTTCAATTTCGATGGGGGAACGGTTGAAAAGGTGACCACCGGTGCGATCGGGGGCGAACGAATGGATATCGAATTGACCGGCATTCCTGCCCACGCTGGCGTCGCGCCCGAGAAAGGTGCCAGCGCGATTGTCATGGCGGCACGGGCGATCGCCGACCTGGATCGTCGCGGTTGGTTGGGCAAGGTCGAACAGCAGGGCGGTGTGGGAACGGCAAATGTCGGTGTGATCGAAGGAGGCCAGGCAACCAATGTCGTGACACCCAAAGTCCACTTGTGCCGAAGCGCGGAGTCACGACCCACAGATGCGATCCCGTATCGTGTCCGAAATTCGGTCGGCTTTCCAGCAGGCAGCCAGCGGTGTGACCAGTGCCGATGGCAAGTCGGGTTCGCTCCGTTTTGAGTCCCATGTCGACTATGAAGCGTTTGCCTTGGCCGACGACCATCCGTCCATCGATGCCGCGATGCAAGCCCTGCGCGCGATCGGACGAAACCCATTTCCACAGATCGCCGATGGCGGACTCGATGCGAATTGGTTGTTTCGTCACGGTATCGAAGCGGTCACCATGGGGTGCGGACAACGGGATATCCACTCGGCCGACGAATACCTGGTCATCGACGATTACCTGGACGCTTGCAAGGTCGCGACTTGGTTGATCACCGCGGGAGCGGGCCATGAAGGATGATGACGAACTTTGCCTCTGTTTTCATGTGACGCGCCGAAAGGTAATCCAATACATCCGGGCCCGAAAGCCGACTCTCAGCAGTCAGTTGTCGGATTGTTACGGGGCCGGAACCGGTTGCGGATGGTGTCGCCCTTTTCTGAAACAGCTGATGCTGGAAGCCGATCCCGAAGCAGCCGAGCTACCAGATCCGAAAACCTATGCCGAGAATCGGCATGAGTACCGCAGCAAGGGCTGATTTGGGTTTGCCGACGCTGCCGAAAGAGGGGCCGACCGCTGGAGGCCTGGATTTCTCCGTTTGACCAATCGCGATCGGAGCCAACGACAACCAGCGTTTCCTGTGGCGTACAATGAATTCGACAGGAAAATTGGTCCAGAATCGTGCATCAAATCGAACCGTCCTGGTAAACTGGACGAATAAACGCAGTTGCTCAACTTTTGCCACTTTCCTACTATTTCAATGTCGGCAATCGGAGCGAATCTCAACTGGGATTGCCCTCCACCTCTTTGCGACGTTGGCGAAAACCAAATCCGAATCAGGAATTCATTATGGACAGCAGTCTGCGACCCTCTCTCGCACAGCGTATCCCCTTCAAGTCCCTCTGTTGGGTCGCAGCCGCTCTCGTTGCTAGCTTCCTGGCACCATCGGCCCAGGCCCAACCTGCGGCGCCCCAAACCGCGGCTGCCGAGCCAGTGCTGGCCTCGCCAACGGTGCGCGACAAGATCGTCGCACGGCTGATCGCCAGTTTGATGCCCAAGCATCACATCTCGGCGCAGGCCCTCAATGATACGATCAGCGAGCGGGCCCTTGAGCTGTTTGTCAAATCGCTCGACCCGTTGAAGCTCTATTTTTATCAGAGCGATATTGACGAGTTTCAATTGAGCTCCAAGAAGATCGACGACATGGTTCGTGCCGGTGATCTTTCGCTCGCCTATGATATCTTCGGCCGGTTCATCCAGCGGGTTGACGAGCGAGTTGCCGTCGCCCAAGAGTTGCTTGATGGCGATTTCGATTTTCAGCGGGAAGAGAGCATTGTCATCGATCCTGAGTCCGCTAAATATGCAACATCCCCGCAAGAAGCACGTGACCGTTGGCGTCGTCAGATCAAATACGCTCTGCTCGATTTGAAGGACGAAGGCAAGGAGGGAAGCGAAGCAGTCGAGCAACTTCGCCGACGCTACGCACGTTACGCACGTCGTTGGAAAAAGACCGATAGCGACGATCTTTTGGAAATGTATCTGACGGCCGTGACCAGCGGTTATGACCCGCACTCGACCTACATGTCGCCGGGTACTTTGGATGATTTTCAAATTCAGATGAGTTTGAACTTGGACGGGATCGGCGCCCAACTTCGTGAAAAGGACGGCAACACGGTCGTGACCCGGGTCATTCCTGGAGGTGCCGCGGCAAAAAACGGAAAGCTGAAGACCGATGATATGATCGTCAGCGTCGGCCAGGATGAGGATGGCGAACTTGTCGATATCGTCGAGATGCCGTTGACCGACGTCGTCGACCTGATCCGTGGGAAGGCGGGAACCACCGTTCGCTTGGGTGTCAAACCGGGCGGGGTTGGAAATGTGGAAGTTTACAAGGTGGTTCGAGCACGGATTGAGCTGGAAGAGTCAGCCGCTCGAGGTGAAATCATTGAACACACCCTTCCCGACTCTGCCGGGACGCTCAAAATCGGTTACATCAACCTGCCCAGCTTCTATCTGGATATGGATGCGGCCCGACAGAACAAGCAAGATTTTCGCAGCAGCACCCGCGATGTTCGCAGAATCCTGGAAGACTTCAAAACCAAGAATGTGGATGGGGTCGTTTTGGATCTCAGTAAAAACGGTGGTGGAAGCTTGACCGAGGCGATCAATCTGACGGGTCTATTCATTGACCGCGGCCCAGTCGTTCAAGTCAAAAATTCGGACGGGTCCGTCCAGCAGTATGCCGATGAAGATAGCGGCTCCACTTGGGACGGTCCGCTGGTCGTGATGACCAGCATGTTTAGCGCCAGCGCCAGCGAGATCTTTGCCGGAGCGATCAAGGATTATGGTCGCGGCATCGTCGTCGGTGATCCTTCCACGCATGGAAAGGGCACCGTGCAAACCCTGATGGATATCGCGCAACAGCTGTTCCAGCACAATCGTGCAAACTATGGTGCGTTGAAAGTCACACTGCAGCAGTTTTACTTGCCCGATGGCGAGAGTACGCAACGCAATGGCGTGACCGCGGACGTCGTTTTGCCCAGCATCACGGCCAAAATGGACATCAGTGAAGGCGACCTGAAATATGCCCTCGAACACGATAAGGTCAACCCGGCCAGGCACGAAGTGTACAGCATGGTACCGCCAGACCTGGTTGGACAACTTCGACAGCGGTCCGAATCGCGCGTCGAACATGACACGGAATTCACCGATTTGCTTCGTCGAGTCGATCTTTATGTGAGCCAGAAAAAGCAGAATTCCGTTTCGCTCAATGAACAGGAATTCATGGCCCGGCGAAAAGAACTGGATGCCCAGAAACAGGACGAAGAGGAAGAATTAGAGATTCAGATGGGTAACGAAGTGATCTACCGCGATAATTTCTATAATCGCGAAGTGATCAACATCGCCCACGACTACATCAATGGCCTTCGCAAGCAGAATCTGGCAAAGGCTGGATAATCGCCTGTCGATCGAGTTCTAACCGATCGACTTTGCGATGGCGTAGATTTCCTCCGCATCCAATACTCGATCGTTCTGTTGGAATAATGTCTCCACTGCCCTGCGGTGGGTCTTCATCTTCAGACCACCAACGCCGATCGCACCATAGGCAACGCCGCTGCCCAGCGGTTTTGCCTTGTCGCTGACGCCGACTCCACCGATTCCGGCCGGTGGCACGGCATTCAAATCGATCGCTACCTTGAGCGATCCGATTTCCATGATCATCTCTTCGCTAACCAATTCGATGCCGGCGGCCCCGCAGGCAATCACGATGGACGCACCGGCCAATTCGGATGCCGTTTGACCGTCGCTGGATAACTCGACCGGCGACACGCTGCCGCTGATCACTCGTTCCTGAACCTGTTCGCAGGCGGCCAACGCGCGATCGAAGGAGCGACTGGTCAATTTCACTTCCGCTCCGTCGCTGGCAAGAAGCTGCGCGACACGACGTCCGACAGGGCCGGTGCCACCGAGTACGACGGCACTACTGCCCTTCAGATCAGTATGACGCCCGGCCGCGACGACGGCGGCCGATGCCGTGGTGTTGCAGCCATTGGCATCAAGCATCAGGGAAACGCGAATCGGGCCAAAAAATGCCTCCTGGCACGCCTTCATCAGTGTTTCCGCGGCGCTGACGTCCGATCCGCCAATGAAGATTGCCGTGTTCCGCAGGTCATCGCCACCACGGGTGAACATGGCGCCATGCACCAACGGCGTCACGCTGGTCGCCTGCACCCCGCCGTACCGCAGTAAGTGGTCGACGCCCGAATCGATTGCCACCACCGAGTCGAACGAACTGGGGTGCGAGTCACAGTCGAGTTGAATCAGAATGCGTTTGGTCATGGCGTCTCATTTCATCGTTCAGGTGTGCGATCGAGGCAAAGTGCGATGGAGCCAGAGGATGCTCGTGATTGGCTCGATAAAAAAAGCTTCCCGATCGGAAAATCGGAAAGCTTTGCCTTGTTTGTGAAGCGCGGTGGATGGATGACTAAAAGTCGCCCTTGAACGGGTGAGCCGCCGAATCTTTCTTGGCAATCATTTCATCGGCCGTCGGCTTGCCCGACATCGCGCTGGCCAAAGATTGTTTGACCGCCTCGTAATTGTAGTTGTAAATCTTCTCATCATCCTCCGCGGCCGGATGAATGAATACACCGCAGACACAGACCAAATCTTCGGCCTGATCCTTGGGGATCACGCCCTCGGCGACCGAGTCAGCAACGGCCTTCGCCACCGCTGCCTGAGCGGGTCCGAACATCTGGACAACCTGTTTCATTCCCTTGATCGTGACCTTGGTGATCATCACGGTCGAAGGCTTCACCGCAAGGTTGGGTTCGAGCACGGCCAACAAGTTGGTATGCCCCTCGCTCTGCGTCGACAACGCGTTTGCGAATGCGACCCCAACAGGTCCGTCCTTGCTACCGATCATCAAGTCGATGTGCGCGACTTCGTTGCCATCACCTACCAGTGCTTCACCAACGTTAAACTGCATCGGGGCCACCTTTGTTCAAGAGTTCGGGAATTATTCAGGAGTGTTTCAAGCGGCCCGTCCGGATGGTCCCCACAATGGAGGGTGGTACCGCGCGATGCCTCATCGATTCCTCGGACCCAAGCCCGTTTACGGTCGTAGCCGTTGGGCGAGCCGTTTTGGGTCGTTCCGAGAAGCGAAAAATTAGCAGACCCTACTCACGATGCAAGCACCCGCTGATTTCTCGGGTAAAACCGACATCCAACGGACCGACCAACCGACGCTGATTCTCCTCGGTGCCTCGATTCGCGCGGCCGCCCAGTCGGCACGGAGGGCGGGATTCGCTGTCATCGGGATCGATTTGTTCGCCGATACCGACACGCTGGACGCATGCCGCCAGCATTACTTGCTCGGAGAATTCGATCCGCAAGTCGCACTTTCGCTCGCGCCGGCCCAAGTGATGCAGGTCGGTGGTTCGAGTGATGCCGATCGCGTCTTGAATCTTCTCGCCGCCAAGCATGCCCTGATCGGTCCATCTCTCGAACTGCGACGAAAACTCAAAGATCCTCGTGTTCTTTGCCGGCTTGCCGAAAGTTCCGGGTTGCGGTTTCCGGCCACCCTGACACGATCATCGCGTGACGGCTTTAGCCAGCCAGCAAGATTCCGCGGAACGTCACTGCGACCGGCACTACGCAAGAATCCCAACGATTCCGGTGGTCTGGGTGTCCGATGGATGGGCGCCGGCGACGACTTGGACCGGTTCTTCAGGAAAACCCGCGTCTGCGGGCGGTCAACGGGGGTCGCGATACCCGTCCAAGACGCGATACCCGTCCAGGACATGCAGCGACCGGACTATCTGCAGCAGTGGATCGCCGGCCGCAGTTATGGCGTCTCATTCCTCAGTGATGGTGTCGCGACCAGTTTGCTGGGGGTCTGTCGTTCATCGTTCACGCGGAAGGGCGGTCGTCCGTTTGTGTATGCCGGATCAATCGGGCCGGTGTGTCTGCCCGAGCCAACCACGCTCTCGTTGAATCAACTCGGTCGACTGCTGACTCGGCTAGGTCTCCGCGGATTGTTCAATGCCGATTTGATTGTCGACCGCTCGGGCGTCGGATGGCTGCTGGAGATCAATCCACGTTGGAGCGGATCGAGCGAGGTACTGGAGAGAGCGATGCGAGATCGCGGCCAGATCGACGCGACCGAATCGTTAATGGGACTTGCTTACCGCGCGTCGGGAGAGCCGCCCGGGTCGCTGAAAGATTGGATTGCGCAGTCAGAAAAGTTTGCGTCGATGCCGATCGCAAGGAGACACGCCAAACGTGTCATCTTTGCCCGACACGATATGCGGTTGAATCGACCGATCCTCGAGCAATCCGTTGCCGATCTCGCCAACGACCAACTCGGCCTCCGCTTATCGGACTTACCGAGGGACGGCGGTGTGGTCCGAAAAGGGGAACCGATCCTATGCCTGATCGCCAGTTTCGACGCGATGACGCGCGCGGATATCGGATCCCAGTTACGAAAATGTTTCACCGTCGTCCAGCAGGCTGGCAGCCCTGTCTTGCCGTCGACGAGACTGTGTCTTGGCGACGGCTAACAGGCAATCGAGCCGGTTACTGCTCTCCACGCTCCTCGGCGTAGGAATAGATCCGGTAGAACTCCTGGTCGTCGACATCATCGGTGACCACCAATTTACCGCTGCTATCGTATATCAGCATCAGGCCTGGTTCGGTCAGATCGGCGGTGATGGAAAGTGGCAATCCGCCGTCGATATCGACAATCGTTGTGTCACTGATCAGCTCGGCGTCCGGCAGTTTCTTGACTTCCATCGTGAGCTGGTCGACGACATCCGCGAATTCGGCCTTGTGACTGAGAACGGAACCCTCGGTCACATCCAATCTCATCGGTACGCGTGTGGCATACAGCGGGTTGTATTGACTTGCCACGATCTTGGCGGTGGGCGCGTCACGCATGTAGGTCACATTCTTCCCGCCAACGGTCCAAACGTTGGTGGTACCCGGTTGCACCGGGCCCGCGAAGTAATCTTCCAGTGTCGGCAGCGACACGGGTTGGCAAGGTTCACTCCATTCGGTCCAGCGTTCGAATTGTCGGGTCCCGGTCGCTTGCGCCTTTGACATCAGATCAAGAACCCGCTGCGCGAGTCGGGTGCAAGTGTGCTGACTTTGGGTTGCATTTCAGGGTTCGCGGGGAAATTCGGGTCATTCACGGCATACCGCAAACGATAGACATATTTGCGATTCGGTCTGGGAGAATTGGCAAAGCCGACGAAGTCGTAAAAACGCAGCAGTTTGTATTCGACCGGATTCTTTTCGATGCCGGCGCCACTGTAACCGGCCGTCATTCCCATTCCCATGTCCATCATTTCCATCATGTCGTCCATGGATTGCATTCCCATGCCTTGACCGCCGCCGCGTACACCCGGCAGGGCGAGCCCGACGGATTCGTCCTTGAAGATGTCGTCGTTGGTCAAAACCTCTGGTACGAATTTCTCGCCCCGTTTCTCGGCTTCGATTTCGGCTTGCGGCTTCATCGGAATCAACGGATGAAGAGCGAAGGTGCTGTAATCATCCAGCAGGACCGGTGGAATCCAAGTTGTGACCATTTCATCGCGATAGTCGCCCGGCACGATCTCAGGGGCGAAACCATTCCACTTCTTCGCACCCAGTCGGGTGTACTTGAGACGATCCCAGACAACCAGCCAGTCTTTCTCTACTAGCTGGTCAACGGGTTTGTCGGTCACGTCCGCTCGTTGCACCTCGAAATTGTAGTAGAAGGGTGTATCGCGGCGAGCTTGGAAGCCGTCGGCATCCTGCAACGCTTTCTCGTATGCTTCGTAGGTTTCCTTGTGGGGGATGACGGCGGTACCCGCGATGAACCAGGCGAGTTCTGGCTTGGCGAATTGTTTGTCTTCGGTGAGTCCGGGGTGCGGGCGCCGAAATCAAACTTGCTGTCAAATTTTCGTGTCGCTCCAGCAGTCGACATGCTCTGGTCCATCATCATCATGTCCATCTCCATGCCACTTTGATCCTCCATCATCATCTCCATATCCATATCGTCCCCGCCCATCATCATGGCGCGTCGCCCACGCGGTTTACGTTCGCGGACCTTGGGGGCTTCGACTTTTTCAACGGGATCTGCCGGCTCGAGATCTGCCAGCGGGTAATCCTCGACTGGCGACCGAACAACGATGGCCGTCGCGACGCCCTGGGCAAGCAGCATCTGTGGCGGTGACAACGCGGGATCCTGTCGACGAACGATGGTTCCCTCATTGCCTTCCTCGATGAACAGATGTGGCAGCTTGTAGGGCACCGGATCGACCGGGTCATAGCGTTTTTTGGTTTCCGCGATGATGTCGAAGGTCGGCTGTCTCGGCGGGATGATCTGATCGTTGTGATCTTCATCGATCGAATTTCTCACCTGGGTCGCGTCCTCACTGAGCTTACTTGGCTGATGCGTGTCCAAGTAATTGGGAAGCTCGAACCCCTTGTACAGCAGCAAGCCTGATGCCCCGATGACAACAACCAATATCATCTTCTCGAAGTGGAAGATGAAAAAGTTTTTGATCTTGTCGGCGTCCATGGCTGATGCCTCAGTGAGTGTGGAATTGAAAAGAGGTGGCGATATGTTGGTGTGCGATTCGTTTGCCTCGGGCACTGCAACGGAGTGCCCAAGATGGAACAGGATGACTAAGGCTGTCCGATCGCGATCGCTGGGGGCGTCGCCGGGGTGCTGACACCCGCCACCGGTGGCTCGCTTACCGTGTCACCGGGTTGTTGTGCGGGTTTGGAGGCCGGATCGGGCAGGACACCGTCGTTGGATTCTGCCGGTGGTGCGGGGGCGACCGGTACCGCAGTGGCTGCGGGGGTCGTTTCGGTGGCACCTTCCAGCACGGTGTTTTTGTCGACTTGTTCGACACCCAGTTTGACCGGATCGGGCGGATTGTACATGTAGATCAGGCCATAGATTTCGACGGACATGTCGAGCGGAAATTCTTCGGCGGGCTTTTTGATCGGTGCGGTGGCACCCATGCCCATGCCCATACCCATGCCCATATCCATCTCCGTCTCCATGCCCGATTCCTCTTCCATGCCCATGTCGCCCATGCCGCCGCCAAGTGAACTGACACCACTCTTGGGCAACACCCGCACCTGACTGACTTCCACCATCAACGGTGCGCTGCCGCACTCGGCGAGCAATTGCTGGATTGATCGCTGGTCGATCTGCAATGACATCATCACGGGCACCCGCTTGGCGACGGCGATCTCGGCGTCGGAAGCCGAATTGCTTTTCAGGGCGGATCGTAGAGCCGATCCCGTGATCGGCTCGTTCTTCGTGTTGACATAGCGGTTATCGCCGGGATCGGGGGCGGCGGTGGTCGAGGAGGTCATGCCCATCGAGTCGCCCATGCTCTCCATGTCCATGCCCATCATGGAGTCCATCATGTCCTCCATTCCTCCACCTCCGGACAATCCCTCGCCCGGTTTGGAGATCTGGCCGGCGGTGAAGCTGACCGACTCGCCAATCCCAATCCGTATAATGTCATGAATCCGCGCCTCGTAGGGCTGTCGAGCGTCGCCATTGACGTTGCTGATGATCTGCAACAACTGTTTGAGGATCCACAGGTTTTCCTGGGAGTAGTACACCTCGAGCGTGGTTGGGGGTGTGCCATTGCCACGCCACGGAAACAAGTCGTCCAGCAGTGCTTGCTGGCTGGTCGAAGACCATTTCACCAGCGGACCGCTATCGTTTCCGGTGATGCTGACGGCGCGCCGATTGCCCATCCCCATGTAAGGGTCGGTGGCACCCCGGGAGGTGCCCATCCCCATGGTCGTACCGGCGCGAGAAAACTCGGCACTCCACTCGGCGTTGGCAATCGCCGCGATGTCCGGAAGGGCGTTACCGATGTACCGCTGGTATTGCGTTCGTAGGTAGGATTCCTTTTCGTCCGCTTCCAAGGTCGGGAAATCGACATGCACTTCGATTGGAATCATGTCCTTGAACTCATCGACAAACTCTTGGGTCAACTCTTTGGTTGGCCAAGTAAGAATGCTGCGTTGTCGGTCATAAAGCGACTTCCAAGACTCGAGGACCTCCTTCTTTCTCTCTTCGATCAGAATCCCCATTTTTTCGTGCGACAGATCATTCGGCTGCTCGCTCAGCGAACTGCGAACGCTGGTCACGGCTTGGTACGACTGCTCCAGTTTGGATGTCTGGCTCTCCGACTCGGTGGCGAGCTTGGAGGTGGTCATGTACCAAGCGCCAAGGGACCCGAGCAGAACGATTGCGCTGCCGATCCAGAAACCGTACTTGAGTACCACGGCGAGTTGCTGTTTGAGCTGGTCCATAGCGATAGGTCAGTTGGGTGTGACGAAATGTCTAGTTTTGTAAACGGCCGTTCAAACGGACGATCGATAGGTCAAGGGTTGGTCGCAACGGATCCACCCGCTGCGGCTTGTTGAGCCGCCTCTTCCTCGGCTTTCTTCCTGGCTTCCTCTTTCGCCGCCATTCTCTCACTCAGCGACTTTTCTTGCCAAACGACTTGGAACACGAAATCCAGCTTTAACACTTCAAGATTGGGCGGTTCGGGCAGCGCCGCGTCACCATTTTCCAAAGGCGCCACCGGGGCGATGCCCCCGAATCCTCGGGGGTTCGCCGCAGGCATCGCTGTCATTGCGATTTCGGGATCCCAATCGGGATTCGGAATCGATGTCAACTCTGCCTTGCGGTCATCGAGCAACAACGGATAGATCAGCCCCATCTCCGGAAACGAGAATTCCTCCATGATCGGATTGCCGTTGTTGTCCGTTCCCGCCGGCAGTTTGACGGTACCATCGATGAAGTTCGTGGTCATGTAGCGGCGGATGTGGTTGCTACCCTCCTCGCCCCGGCGATTGGGGTTGTTGTAATAGTGATAGCCTTGCAGCTGGATGACCCATCCCGGACCGCTCGGACCGGGATCGGTTTCAAACGTTTCGGGTAATTTACGCTTCATCAGCCGAGCCCAGTTGCGCATCTCTTCGCGATATCTTTTCGCCAGATCTTCGGTGAACCATTCTTTCAAATCATCGTAATGCTTCGTATCGCACTGCATAATGTGAATGTCTTTGCGGTCTTCCAGCGGCACTTCCTTGAGGCTGGGGAGTTCACCATTGGGATAGTTCACTCGCGGTATCGCCGCGTTGACCGCCTTGATCATCTCCATCCACATCAGACGGCGTTCGGCATCTCCGGAAACCTCTTTGCCCATCTCGTTGAGGTAGTTCAGCTTGCTCGTCAGATCGTCGTCTTGGCTCTTTTGGTCCGATGAATAGCTCTGCATCGAAGCCACTTTGGCCTGCGCACTGTCCCACAGATCGGGATGCGTCGTTGACCAACTTCGTTCGGTAAAGGCGTAGTGTCCGGCCATCCCGATCATCAGTGCGGCCAGCCCCGCAAGGGTCCACGGTTTCTTAGCCCGAATCATTCGTGCCGTCAGGATCTCTTGCGGCACCAGGCTGGCATGCACTTGCGACAGCCCGAGTCCCTGCAAACAAAGTCCATAGCAGACCGCGAACGTCGGCGCGTTATCACGAAATGTCGGAACCGTCAGGACGTCGTCACCGAGCAATCGATTGAAGCGATCGAGAACATGAACGTCAAAGCCCAAGTTCTTTCCCAGGTAAGCGGCCAAGCCAGGCATCTTGACGGTGTTACCGGTCACCAGCAATTCGTTGATCTCAGCCTTTCGATCAATACTGCGGAAGAAACCGATCGAACGTTGGACCTCGGTCACCAAATCGTTGAACACCGGACGCATGGTCTGGAAGATCAACTTTGGGTCCACCGCCTCGCGGGCATTCCGCTTGAGATGCTCCGCCTTGGCAAACGTCAGTTTCAAGTCCTTCGTCAACTGACGGGTGAAGTGGTTCCCGCCGATCGGCATGCTGCGCTGCCAAATGCGAAATCCGTTGGTCACGATCAAATCGCTCGAGTCGGTACCAATCGACAACAACACCGTCGAGGGAGGCGGATTATCGGCATCGAAGATGTCCGTCTCCAATCGCTCGTTCATCCGGTCGTAGGCAAGCATGTTGTACAGGGCGAGCGGCGCCATCTGCACGATGTCAACTTCGATGTTGGCGTTGTCAAACGGGGCGAGCTGTCGATACGCCTGCTCGCGTTTCATGGCGAACAAGCCGACCTCGCTCTCCAGTGCATATCCTTCCTCGATCATGCTGCCGGGCATCATTTGAAAGTCCCAAACGACGTCCGCCAAATCGAACGGTATCTGCTGTCGAGCCTCATAGCGGACGATATCCGCGACCTTCTTGACCTCCACCGGCGGCGGCTTGAAGAACTTCGCCAATCCACTTTGCCCAGGCACACTGATGCAGATCTTTTCGTTGAACGCGTCGTTGCGCTCCAACAATTGCTCAATCGCACCGGCGATCAATTCGTCGGCAACCGCCTCGGGTTGACTCAGAATTTTGGGGTACTCGATGTAGTCGAATGCATCCGCGACAATCTCTCCGTCTTGGAGTGAACAACGCAGCGCTTCGAGCGCTGACTGTCCAATTTCGATTCCCCAAACGCTTGATTTGCTGGCCATGTAGATTTCGCTTCTGGAAACGGATGCTTTGTGTGGTTGTGTGTGTCAGGCACCCAATGTACGGCCTGTCGAGCTTTCTTTTCGATCGTCCGCGGCTCCCCCCCAGGGCACCCCCTTTCCCCCCAGGGACCATTTCGATCCTTGCCGTTACAATCACAGATTACACGATGCGATCCATTCGCATCGCCTGGATATCACGAATGATTGCCTCGTGCTGTGATTTTTTGCCAACGGTTGGAAACTGGGCACGTTTTGGAATGGGCACGTGGGAGCTTTGGAATGGGCACGCTTTGGAAATTGGGCTCTGTGTTCGGAACACTCGAAACCGGAGATCGATTTAGCCGAATAAAACAACCGGCGATGATGAAAACGGAAAAGCATTGGAAAAGTGTGGTGGCTGGCATCCCTGTTTCTCCAACTTTGGTACTGTGGCTCTGCCCACCGCCCATCGCAATGAAATGAACGAGGATGGAAGTGGACATAACGGACGAAAGTCGGACGCGCCTTGGATACCAGAGGAAGGTTGAATCCCAACCTGTCCCCCACCCGCGATTGCGTAGCATCAGTTTATCGATTCCCACACCACTAAGTCAAACTTTTCCTTGAATATGTCTGCATTTGACGAATCTGGTGTGCTGATTCCTGCGGCCACGCTGGAAGATTTCCCTTCCGATTTGTCGGATTGTGACGCTCGTAGCTTATTGGCCGCATGGACGGTCCTGTGGCACCCCAGCCTGCTGGCCGCTCAGGGACAGATTCCGACCTGGTATCGCGCCGATGCGCCCCCCGACCCGGTCGGCCGCCGAATCTTGACCGTACCCCACCCTAGTTTGGCCCAGTTGCCCGAACGCTACGAGGCTCAGTGCCGACAAAGCGAGGAGTGCCAGTGGATCACCGGAGCGGACCGCCAGGAGATGTTGGCGGCGCTGTCGCTAGGCGACGCCCCGCCGCCGCTGCAGGGGAAAGATCGCTCGATTTGTGTCGAAGATTTTTTTGCGGTCGGTTTCGCGATCCTGCAAATCCAGGTGATGACCCGGCGTCTTCGCTACACCAGCAACCTGGACGAGATTCACCTCCAGAACCGCGTGGTCGCCGCCGCCAAAGCATTTGAACAACGGGACGGTGATTCGGCCGTCGAGGCGATGCACGATGTATTTGACTGCCTGGCAGAAGAACGAGACCACTATTTTGCGTCCGATCCGCACCTGATCGACCTGATCTTGATGACCGACACCACGATCGATGCGCTGCTGCAACTGGCTGACTTCGGCGGCCAGCTGCCCGGAAGCGGGACTTCGCCGGGCGACGATCCGGCAGCCAATCCGGTCGCCGCGGATGCTGCCATCGATCCACCGGGGGAAACAAAGGACCCCAGCGACAGTCGCCAAGGTCTCGGTGCGGGCGATTCCCGACCGCGGCCGCTGGCGACCCCGATGAACGTGTTGATCGATCAGACGGTCGCATTGGCGATCTCGAAGCTGGATCGAGAGCGTCGTGAGCCGCTTTCTGCGGCCTTGGTCGATGGCACCCTGGGCTGGGCAGGCGGCGGACCGGCAACCGATACTTGCTTCGATGCGATGACGTTCCGGCAAGCCGAATCGGTTCTCCGCAGCACATTTCTCGCTGCCCAGCAGGCGATCGGCCGGCCCCCCACCGTTTACGCTCGATTCTCGGGCAGCACGCCGTCGGATATGACTGGCACGCTGGTGCGATTGGGCTACCAGGGACTGATACCGCTCGATTTTTCTGGCGGTACCGGGTTCGGTGACGAAGCGAAAGTCATTCTCCGCGAAGGTGGTGCGGAGATCGAATCGCTGACGGCCAAGCCGCTCGACGCATCTTGCGATTCGGCGTTCTTGTCGCTCGGCGCTCGGCTCGGTGAAGCGATTGACAGCGGCGAAATTGCAACGGCCTTACTGGCCCATTGGCCCGGTCATGGTTGTGACAGCTACCACGACCTTCGCCGTGTCGCCTCCTGGAGTTTGGCACTGGGGAAATTCTGGAAGCTGGATGACTATTTTCGTGACGGCGAGCATCCCTATCATCACGGCAACAGCCGCGCGACGTCACCCGACGCCGCCGCCCACCTGACTGGCCAAGTCGCTAGCGGCGTGGTCGATCCGCTGTCCACGGCCGCAGCTGATTTCCGGCAAGCGGTCGTTCAGGAGGGGCAATCCAAGCTCGTCGCTTTGACCTCGCTGATCTCGGGCTCGCCCGGCAACCAGACATCCCAGACGTTTGCCGAGGCCATTGGCCGCCAACGCTCGGAAGACAAACGGGCGTTGTTGTTGATCAATCCGCACAGCACCGGCTGTCGTGAAACGGTCAGCGTCGAAGGCCCGGTCGCAAAATCAAGTGAACACATCTACGGCGTCAGCAATGAAGGCAAGACTTCGATCGCGACCGCCGATATCCCCGCCTGCGGTTTCGCGGTGGTGCAGAGCGACGAAAAGGCGTCCTCGGGCCGATTCTCAATCGGCAAGATGCTTGGGATCGGGGCGCCCAAGCTGATTGCCGAACAGCACCATCTGCGAAACGAGTTCATGGAGGTATCGATCAGCCCGGAATCAGGTGGAGTTGCCGGGGTCTATAGCGGCGGGACGCGCGGAAATCGTTTTTCGATGCGACTGGTTCGCTCCGCGAAGGACCGCAAGTCGGAGTCGGTCGACACGACGATGCGGTGCGACAACCTGCGGATCGTTTCTTCAACTCCAGCGGCGGGTACGATCGAAGTGGACGGCGAAATCTTGGATGGCAGCGACAACTCGATTGCGAAATTCAAGTTGGCGTACACGTTGCTACGAGGCAGCCGAATTCTTTCGGTCTGCGGCGAACTGACGGCGATCGGTTCGATGACCGCCGAGCCGTGGCAGAGCTACCTGGCGGCACGCGTCGCGGTGGTGACCGAAGCATCGATTTGCCGACTGCTGTTGCGAGACAAGGTGCACCGCGTACCAGCCGTCGATTGGTGTGTCCGTTAGGAATCGTGATTGACGAAGCCGAACGACAAACCCTGGTGAGCGGTGATGGATTGCCTTATCACGTCCGAGTCGGCGATCGATTTCTTGACACGTTGCTGGCGGTGCGGGGCGAGTCGCAACCCAAATTTCGTCTCAACTACGGATTTGACGTCAGCAATCCGGTTGCGGTGGCCAAGACGCTGATCGCACCACCGGAGCGGATCGGCGTTACCCCGGCAAAAAAAGCAGCGGCGTTCGGCTGGTTCATTCATGTCGCTCCCAAGGACATCGTGCTGACCGAGATGGAGGTCCAGCGGCGCGACGACGGTCTGCTGGCCGCCATCGTTCGCGTCGTGCAAACTCGCTCGAAATCTTGTACGGCGGTTTTGAGATTCATTCGCGACGTCAAGCATGCCCGCGTGATCGAAGATTTCGGCGAAGATGCGATCCATCGCCCGATTGCCCAGGAGCATGAACGCGGTGGATTGAGCAGCAAAGGGGACCAAGTGACGCTGCCATTGGTCGGACACCAGGTCGTTGATGTGTTGGTCATCTTCGCCGCCGACTCCAACGGTTAACGGCGAACCGCCGAGGTTGCGGTCGTTTGTGCTAATCTGGAACAGCTAATCTGGAACAAAGGATTCCCCCCGCCCCTCTGATCCGACGTTCGCATGACATCCGGACCATCAAGACCGACGCTCAGCTTTCGCGAGGCAACGCTTCGTAGCGGGCTGGTCAGTGCTCGAAAATACAAGCGGGTCGTGGAGTTGGCCGGAACCGACGATGACGAGGTGATCGCCGCGACGCTCGTCAAGAGTGGGCTGATCACGCCCTACCAGGCACAGCAGCTTCGCGACGGCCGGATCAAGTTCAACCTCGGGCCGTACGATATTACCGACGGGATCGGCCAAGGCGGGATGGGACACGTGTTCAAGGCGGTGCACCGAGTGATGGGCCGCGAGTGCGCTGTGAAAACGTTGCCGCTGGGGAAGTGGAGCGAAGAGGCACACGAGAGTTTCATTCGCGAAATTCGTTTGCAGGCCGGCCTGGATAACCCCTACGTCGTCCGCGCCTTCGATGCCGGAAAAGACGGCAACGTGCATTACTTCGTGATGGAGTATGTCCCGGGAACCGATCTGCGACGTTTGATCAAGAACCACGGACCGCTATCGATGAGCCAAGCCGCGTTGATCATTTCGCAGGCCGCCCTTGGTCTGCAATACGCGCACGACTTGGGGCTCGTCCATCGGGACGTCAAGCCGGGCAATATTTTGGTCACGCCCGAGGGGCACGCCAAGATTTCGGATATTGGCTTGGCCGCTTGGAGCATGGCGTTAGAAAATGATCCGCGGGCGGGAAAAATTGTCGGCACTGCGGATTACCTGTCCCCCGAAGAGATCCGCAATCCGCGATCCGCCGGACCGCTCAGCGACATTTACTCGCTCGGTTGCACCCTGTACTACGCCGTGACCGGCAAGGTGCCCTACCCCGGTGGCGATTCAAAGTCAAAGTGCCGACGACACTGCGAGCAAACGCCCTGGCATCCGCGCAAGTTCGCGCCCGACTTGGCCGAGGACTTCGTCGATACGATCGCCGACATGATGGAGAAGGATCCGGCCCGCCGTATCCAATCGGCCGCGGAGGTTGCCGAGCGATTAGAGCCCTGGATCAATGCCGAGGCCGAAGTCGTCGACCGGCCCATCGATCGACAAGCTTGGACGCCACCGCCACCACCGCACGAGCCATCCCAACTCCGTAACGGATCCGACCCGCTGGAGTTCCAGAACTCCGGGCGCTCAGCGCATCGGAAGCCTCCCTCTCGGACCGTGCGCCACCACCGCTGCCCACCGATTGGCTGTCGGACTCGGTCAGTGCCCACTCGCAGCAGCGCAGTCATGCTTTGCCAATCGCGATCGCGCTGGCCGTCACCATTCCGCTCAGCCTGTTGGTCGGCGCGATCATCGGATTCATCGTCCGAGGTCAGCTGTAGCACCGCGGCTGGATTCCAGGGTGACACTCTCCTCAGGCAATCAGGTCTCCGATCACCTGTCCATGCACATCGGTCAACCGTCGCTCGATGCCGTCGTGGTAGAAGGTCAACTTGGTGTGATCGATCCCCAGTAAATGCAAGGCCGTGGCGTGCAGGTCATAGCAATAGGTCGGCGATTGCACCGCCTTGAATCCGAGTTCGTCGGTGGCGCCATAACGGACGCCCCCCCGGACTCCCCCGCCGGCCATCCAGGCCGTGAAGGCGCCGGCATTGTGATCTCGTCCCCTCGCCCGATCCCCTTGCGCGGCTGGCTGGCGCCCAAATTCGGTTGTGCAGATCACGAGCGTTTCGTCCAACATTCCTCGCGCCTTCAAGTCATTCAACAGCGCCGCGGCGCCGCTATCGAGCACGCGTCCCCAATGACCATGGTCGCGAACGACATCCTCATGAGAGTCCCAGTTGGGGCGAATCTCCTTGGCGGTCGTGTTTTCCGCGCCGCAGTAAACCTGAACGAATCGCACACCCTGTTCGATGAGCCGTCGGGCCAGCAGGCACTGACGACCGAACGGAGCGGTGACTTGCTCGCCAAGGCCATACATTCGCTGCGTCGCCTCGGACTCACCATCCAGACTCATGACTTCGGCGCGCTCCGTTGCAACCGAGCGGCCAATGCGTAGGCTGAGATGCGGGCTTCCAAATCCGTATCCCCCGACCTCGCCGCGAGGTGCCGTCGATTCAGGGTTTGCAGTAGCGCCAGGTCGGATTCATCGCTGCGGCGATCGATGCTGCCAAAATCGCTCGGCGGAAAGAGGTCGTCGATCGGTTGTCGGCCGGCTGCGAATCAAACGTGGTGGCCTGATAAACGGCAGGAAGAAATCCGGCGCCCCAATTGATGATCCCACCCGGTGGCAACCCACTGGGGTCGGGCAGCACCACGAACGCCGGCAGGTTTTCACATTCGCTGCCCAGGCCGTAAGCCAGCCACGCCCCCATGCTCGGGAATCCGGGCGACACGAATCCCGTATTCATCATGAAGCAGGCCGGGCCATGAAGCGCCGTCTTGCTCTGCATCGAATGAATGAACGCCAAGTCGTCAATGCATCGGGCCAGCCGCGGAAACAGATCCGATATCCACAACCCCGATTGGCCATGTTGTCGAAACTTCCAAAAGCTCCCTTGGCAGTTGCCCGGTTTGGAGGCGAAGAATTGCAGCTTGCCATCCGGATCGAACGGCTGGCCGGCACGCTTTGATAACAGCGGTTTGTAGTCAAACGTATCGACCTGACTGATCCCACCGGGACAAAAAATTTGAATCACGGCTTTGGCGCGGGGCCGATGATCTGTCTCGCCAACCCGCCGCTGGGCGCGGGCCTGTCGATCGAGCAGGGCCTGTGCCGCCAGCCAACCGAATCCGCCGCCGATCGATCGCAGGGCCGTGCGGCGGTCCATCACGAGGTGGTCATCAGTCAACATAAACGAACTCATTGGCATTGAATAAAACGCGGCATAAGTGCATCAATCCTTGCTCGTTCACCAAGCGGCGAGCCGCGGCAAGTTCCTCGTCGCTGACCGATCGCGAGAACGCCAGTTGAAACGCCAAGTCGATCTGCTCGTCAATCGTCTCCGCTTCGCGGCTCAGCCGTTCGGCGAAGTAACCCGCCTGCCGCAACATGAAATCGTTGTTCAACAGGGCCAATGACTGCAGCGCCGTGGTGGTGACATTACGGCTTGGTGTCAGGTTGGCCGGATCAGGGCAATCCAGGGTCATCAGGAACGGCTGCGGGGTTGTGCGGACGATGAAACGATAAACGCTGCGCCGCCACAATTCAGGACTATCCGCCGTTTTGTATGTGTAAATCGGCGCGTAAGCTTCCTGGTAATCGAAGTCACGATAGCCAGGGCCGTACATCTTTCCGTTCAGCTTGCCGGTCACGGCCAGCACCGCATCGCGAATCGCCTCGGCTTCCAATCGCCGTGGATTCATCCGCCACAACCATCGGTTGTCGCTGTCGATCTCGGTCGGATCCGCTTTCGAGTCTTGCTCCAGCGATGCGGAACCGGCTCGACTGTTCATCTGATACGTCTGCGAGGTGACAATCAGCCGGTGAATGTGTTTCAAGCTCCAACCTGAGCGGATTAATTCCGAAGCCAGGAAGTCGAGCAGTCGCGGATGCGTCGGCAACTGGCCACCGAAACCAAAGTCGCTCGGTGTCGTGACGATACCCTGTCCAAAATGCCAATGCCATAATCGATTGACGATCACGCGGGCCGTGAGTGGGTTGTGTGGATCGACGATCCAATCACTGAGCGCGACGCGGCGATCCCCTTCGGGCATGTCGCTGGGGCCGAATGTCTTTGGCTGTTCGGCCCAGCTGAGCGTCCCCGGAGCAACCACGCTGCCGGGAGATTCCGGGTCACCTCGAACAAGCACGTGAACGTCCGGAGGTTGTTCAGCGACGACGCCAAAGAAGACCGGCGGTTCACCGAGTTGCTTCAATTCTTGTTCCAGCTGAACTCGCCGGGCCTGCAACAAGGCCAGTCGTTCTCGCTCGGGCTCACCCGGCGTTTGCGGATCGTCCGGCACAAGATGGGGATCGCCAAACGAGAGTTGGTCGTGCCCGTACCCGTTTCCTGCGTCAGTCGATAGGAACGTCAAAAACCTCGCCGACGTGGGAACCTTGAAATCGACCGCAACGGCGTCGTTACGACCGATTCGTTGCTGCGCTTTCAGCTCGCCGTCCAATAGAATCCAGAATTCACCGCTGGGCTCGACCGTCCGGCCGCCGTAACCGACCACGGTCGAAAACCGAGTCGGCCCTGTCGCAGGACCCGATCGCCGGATCGCTTCCAAATCAAAGGTGATCCCGGCATTGGCATGCAAGCCGATCATCGAGTGTTCGGCGGTACTGAAATCGATCGCTCCCAGCTTGGTCGAAAACTGACTCGCGACCGGGCCGTTGCGGATCATATCCCACGCCTTGCCGCTGTTCTCAGGAATCTCGCTGGCAACGAGTTGGGTTGAGCTGATCTTGGTCGTCCCGACCGCGGGCACAAAAACTCCGTCGACGAACGGGTATTCGCAGGCGGCATAGTGACCCGGTTTGACGTTGCCCAGATCACCAAAGGGTCGCTCTTGCACGGCTCCGCTGCGAGGGTCGATTCCGAGTCCTCGCTGGCCGGAACCGTATCCGTTGCCGCCTCCAACGATGTCGGCCAGATCAATCCGCTCCCCCTGCAACTGGCCGATCTCTGTCAACACGCGATCGATCGCCTGCTCGAGCCGCTGTTGCTCCGCCAGGTACCGCTGCCGAGCGCGCGGATCGATATCGCGATCAGCTCGCTGCAGTCCCGCAAAGACCGCCGCCAACTGGTAGTACGCGGTCTGGGAGATCGGGTCCAGTTTGTGATCGTGGCAACGCGCACAGTTGATCGTCATCGCGACGGTGGCCGTCATCACCTGCGTCACCATGTCGTCCAAATCGAGCGTTCGCGCGGCGCGACGAAGGATCGGACTCTTCGTTTCGACCTGGCCGACAAAGTCCCACGGACCCGCGGCCAGAAACCCCGTCGCGATCACCGCCTGGGCATCGTCTCGGGCAAGCACATCGCCCGCGATCTGCTCTCGCAGAAACTGATCGTATGGTTTGTCCTCGTTCAGCGCGCCAATCACGTAGTCACGATAACGCCAGGCGTGGTCACGACGCTTGTCCCGCTCGAATCCATGCGTGTCAGCATAGTGCACGATATCGAGCCAGTGACGCGCCCATCGCTCGCCGAATCGCTGCGACTTCAGCAGCCGATCGACGAGTTTCTCATAACCGCGAGGATCGGTATCTTCGACGAACGACTTCACCTCCGCTGGCGTTGGAGGCAATCCGATCAAGTCAAACGAGAGCCGGCGAATCAGCGTACGACGATCCGCCTGGACAGCAGGACGCAAGCCATGTTCGGCCAGCGTCGCCAACACGAATCGGTCGATCGGATTGGGCTCGTCGTGATTCGACGGCGGTGGCGCATCGACGATCGGTTGCAACGACCACCAAGACGAATCGGCCCGTGCCCGCTCTTGGATCACCACCTCGCCAGGCCAGCTCGCTCCCTGGTCGATCCACTGGCGGATCAGGGCAACTTGCGACGCGGTCAACGGAGCGCCTTCCTTGGGCATCTGGGGACGATCACCATCGACCGAACGGATCAGGTCGACCAGGGGACTCGAACTCGAATCGCCACGGACAATCGATTCCTGTTCGGCCAGATCCTCGATCGTCGACAGCGAGATGTCGCCAGCTGCGTGTCCGCTCTGGTGACAACGCAGGCAATGCCGCTGCAGAATCGGTGCGATCTGACCGCTAAAATCAATGGTCTCCCCCGCGCCAGCGGTGCCACACAGCTGTAGCAGAACCACGAAAATCCGAATCGGCGCAAACCGCCCAAAGATTTTTGCGAGTTCGGGAGGGTGGATCATCTGCCGTTCGTTTGACCGAATGGGAGGGAGGTTGAGAGAGGATTTGTCGCCACGGCGAGCTGGCGGGAGGTGATGCCGGCGGATTGGCAAGATCACCATTCTACTGGAAGCCACGCCGCGAGCCACCGGAAGCCGATCGCGAGCCTGGCACTCACTATTCCTGGCACTCACTTCGATTTCTGGCACTCACTTCGATTTCGTACCGCCTTGGGCTAACATCATGTCCGACCGGCATCGTTCCCCTTTCCTGATATCCTTCCACGAATCGGCATGGCATTGACAACGGTTCCTGAAACGCTCGCCTTCGACGATGGTGAACTGGTGCTGATCGACCAAACCCGATTGCCTGGCGAACTGGTCACGGTTCGCTGCCTGACGGTCGAGCAGACGGTCGATGCGATCAAACGCTTGGTGGTCCGCGGTGCACCGGCGATTGGAATCGCGGCGGCGTACGGAGTCTGCTTGGCGAGCGACGACACGACGGGGAAACCGAGTCGCGATGCCTATCGACACGCGATCGATCATTTGGCCACCAGCCGTCCGACCGCCGTCAATCTCTTTTGGGCGCTCGATCGGATGAAGGCGGTGCTCGAATCAACTTCCGACGATGAGCAACTTTCGGCCGCGCTGGCAAGCGAAGCGAAGGCGATTCATGACGAAGACCGACAGATGTGTCGCAGCATCGGGCGGCAGGGGGCAACGTTGCTGCGCGGTTGCCGACGTGTGTTGACGCACTGTAACGCTGGCGGTTTGGCGACCTCAATGTGGGGCACGGCGCTCGCACCGATCTATCAACTGCACGAATCCGGCCAACCGATCGAGGTTTATGCCGACGAAACGCGCCCACTGCTGCAGGGCGCCCGGCTGACCGCTTGGGAGCTCGCTCGGGCGGGTATCCCGGTCACCGTGTTAACCGATTCGATGGCCGGAAGCCTGCTCCGCAGCGGGACGATCGACGCGGTCATCGTCGGCGCCGATCGAATCGCCGCCAATGGAGACGTGGCCAATAAGATCGGAACCTACCCGCTGGCCGTGCTCGCCCGCTATCACAACGTGCCGTTTTACGTGGCCGCACCATCGAGCACATTTGACCTGTCTCTACAGTCTGGCGATTTGATTCCGATCGAACAGCGAAGCCGCGAGGAAATCGCATCCCCCTTTGGTCGGTGCGTGGTCCCCGAAGCTGCCAACGTGATGAATCCCGCATTCGACTGCACGCCGGCCGGCTTGGTTTCGGCGATCATTACCGAGCGGGGCATCGTCCACGATCCGGACAGCGAAAAGCTAGCAAAGCATTTGGCCTGATAGCGACCTTTCGGTTTGGCGTTTGCGCTGATCCGAGGTCGACGCTCGAATTCACGAAGAATTCATCGTGGCATGACCAAACGTGTCATACAGGGGTGCGATAGTTCTGTTGTCGCGGGGAGAACCAAGCGAATCTCAAAGCGAGACAACTTGTTCAAAACGCACACCGATCGGATGAAAAATTACCAGGCCGACAAGAGTTCGATCGTTGCGATCGAAGGAATGTGAGACGGCTGATTGAAAAAAAATTGGCGATTTGCCAATATTTTCTCAAGTTGCCTGTTCGCCTCGTCCCAGCATCGCATCAATCAACTCAACTTGGCACGTCATTTGTAGTGATATTCATCCATCGATTTACAATCACCATCAATCAGGGAAGTGTGACAATGTTGGTTTTGAGCCGAAAAGAAAATGAGCAGTTGATGATCGGTGACAACATCGTTCTGACGATCACTCGAATCTCCGGAAATCGAGTGGCAATCGGAATCGATGCCCCGCGCGATGTGCGGGTGGTTCGGGGAGAACTGCAACGGCACGAGTTGCCCGCCGGAAGGTCGGCCCCGATGGAAACCAACGTGGCGGTTGCTAGCAAGCCTCACTGATGCTTTGCCTCCGCGGATGCCTTGGGCCGCCTATCGATGTCCGACAGCGTGAGGAGTGGAAAGGCTAGTGGTGGCTTGTCGTACACCTGCGGTTTGCTTCATGGGCCACCTGCGGTTTGCTTCATGGGCCGATAGATTTGTGGTTACCAAGAATCGTGTTGGCGGCTACCAAGAATGAGGTGCGATTTCGCTGATCGTGATTGATCCGGCGAAGCACCGTTCGACATCCGAACCCGCCCCCCGTGGACGATTGTGAAAATCTGATTCAAACGTGATTTTCGATGCCGTTCGGTTGGCGACGCGCTCAAGCGGTCGTGAATCGATCGCGCACCGCACGCGCGGTGGAGGCTGCCCCTGGGGGTGAATTGCCGGGAGGTTGACGTTCCATAGGATCGTATTGTGGGGAATCGGGCCCTCACGTTTCGCGACTGCCATCTCCGCAAACTCCTGCAATGTCGACATCAGCCACTGCGGAACGTGGTCCCAGGTCGCCGGCACATCCGGCCGCCGATAGTGGGAGATGGCCATCGCTGGGACGCTCTGGATGGCGGCTTCTCGTGCCGCTGCAAACGTCCCACTGACCAGTAAATCGACTCCCAGGTTGGCTCCCGCGTTCACGCCCGAGAGTACAAGGTTGACGTTGGGGGCGAGCGAGGCCAGGCCCGCCCGAACGCAATCGACTGGCGTCCCGTCGACCGAGAACCAACCGGACCGTACCTGTTCGACATGCAGAGGTCGACCGGTCGTCACGCTATGTCCACATTCGCTGCGGCCCCGATCGGGCGCGATGACCGTGATTTCCAATGAATCGCCGAATGTTTCGTTGATGGACTCCCACAGCGCCACGAGGCCGGGAGCGTCGATGCCGTCATCATTGGTCAGTAAGATTCTCAACGTTCCATCGCTCGCTCGTGCAGGTCGATCAAATGTGTTCCCAGCTCGCGGTGTCGCTCGGGATCAATCAGCAGCGCGCTGTGATCGAGGACAAAAGCGGTTTCCCCGAGCTTTTTGGACCGCTCAAGCGGTATGGGCTTTCGGCATCGCCGATCACTGCTCCGCGACATCGCATGAAACCCCTCACCCACGGGTAACCCGAGATCGATTGCGAGATCGACGATGCGGCGTCGATCAGGATCCGATTTTGCGGCCCAAGCGACCTTGTAATGGCAGGGCGCGACGGACCGGTCCAGGCGACTGAGCCATTGCCAATCGGGGAGCTGGGGGACGATCTGCGATTCTAGAAAGGCAACCGTCGCCAAGCGACGTTGATTCAACTCGTTCAAACGGTCCAGCTGGGGCGCGAGCACGGCCGCCTGAAGGGGGCTCAGCGGCATCGCGTCACTGGGCCGATCGAGCAGCGGCCCCCAACGTGCCGCCAGCCGGGGATCGCTGGTCAGAAGAGCTCCACCGCAACCGGACGAGAGTGGCTTGCTGCCGCCGAAACTGAGCGTCCCGAAATGGCCGAAGCTTCCCGCCGGCTGCCCTTGGATCACCATTCCGGGCACTTGGCAAGCGTCTTCGATCAAGATCCAGTCCCGGTGATCGCATTCACCGCGGAGGCGCTGAATGTCGGCGGCGACACCAAACAGATGCGAAGCGATCACCGCACGAACTTGCTGGCCACCGGCAATCTCCAATTGGCTCGCATCGAGGCCCAGTGAACCGGGCGCGACATCGACCAACACGGGACGTGCGCCGACCAGTTCGATCGCGCGAAAATTTCCCGGATAGTCGTAAGCCGAGACGATGACCTCGTGGCCGCTGCCGACGCCGGATGCCCGCAAAGCGATCTCAATGGCGGCCGAGCCACTGCAGCAAAGCCGCACGTGGCTGGCCTGAAATCGGTTGGCCAGTCGTTTTTCCAGCGCGTTGCAGACCTGTGAGTGATAGTTTCCCCACTGCCCCGAGCGAATCACTCCGATCGCGGCCTGTTCGATCTCGGGCCACTGGGGTGGCCAGATTGGATTGTCAAATGGCATGGAGACTGCCAATTTCGGGAAACGAATCCCGGTGGATCCTGAAGTGCTGGAATCTGCTGGGCTTGTGACGTTTTTTTCGCTTCCATATCATGCCGCATTCGTCTTCTCGGCCCCAGGTGGGTACCGCGATCGATCCACTGGCACACAAACGCCCCAGAAACCCGACTTGCATCGGGGGATCGAATGCCGCGGTTCTCGGGGGCAGAACCGTAAAAGGGTTACCCTTTGTTCATTGTCGATACGCTCCTTTCTGACACAGCCGCCTGCTACGACATCGTTGGGCCCGTTGTCGCGGCTGGTTTCGACTTGATCGTTGCGCTGCCGGCGATGTTTGCTCGTTTGCTGGCCCAGGTCGAGCCGGCCGCCCGAGCCGACGGGGCTGCAAAAGTTCCTGACCAATCCATTCATTTTGCCGGCTGGGTTGTTCTTCCTGTTTTACATCACCTTCATTCTTCCCGAGCGCCGACGGAAGGCGGAAGAATCCAAGTTGATGTCGTCCCTGAAAAAAAACGATCGAATCGTCACCGTTGGCGGTATCCATGGGACTGTTGTCTCGACTTCACCCGACAGCGGGGTCGTCACCATCCGAGTGGACGAAGGCAGCAACACCCGAATCAAAGTGAATCGAACGGCGATCGCGACGATCGTTGCTGATGGCAAAGAAAACAAAGACGCGAAAGACAAAGACGCGAAAGGCAAGGAAACGGCCCCGGACGCGAAGGACAACTAACGATCCAAATTCCCTCCGTCTTACCGTCGCAGCCTCTGTTCCACCTTGCGACGATTCACATACCGAGACCTACACGATCCCTTCCCTACGATCATTCGTTCCCAACACACGCCAGTCGATGGCCTCGCAGAATTGAGAGACGCTGCTGCGAGACACCAACGAATCCTCTGATTCAGAAATACAACGATGGACTGCTCTTTTTTGAACGACTCGATTCTCACTTCATTGCCGCTGGCGCAGAGCGCCGCAGATGCTGGCGAAAAGGGCATCTCCTGGCCCCAAATCCTGGCGCTGGTGGTTTCGTTGGCAGTAATGATCTTGCCCTTCGTGGTCGGCAATTTTCTTGCCAAGTCATGGAGGATGCCCAATCACGGCATGCGTTTTGGATTCATCCTGCTGGCAATCGTGGCAAGCACGGCTGTGCTTTGGACGGGCGAAATCGACCTTGGTGTTGACCTTCGTGGCGGAACGATTTTGGTTTACGAGATCGACCCCGGAAAAGTAAGTGGGGGCGGCGAGAATCCGAATCGAACGATCGAATCGGAGCAACTGATCAAACCGCTCACCGATCGGATCAATCCCAGTGGTACGCAAGAGATCGTGATTCGCCCCTACGGTCCGACGCAAATCGAAATCATCGTTCCGGCGGTGGATGAGCGAGAGGTCAATCGGATCAAACGCACAGTGGAAGAGGCCGGAATTCTACGATTCGCGATCCTCGCCAATCAGGCCGATCACCAACGTCAAATCGAACTCGCGATTGAGCAATCCGAATCGACATCCAGAGGTGAACGGACCCGAGAAACGGTCCGCGACGTTGACGGCTCAATCATTGGCATCTGGGCCAATGTGGATCGCGAAGATGTCTCCGACGATATCAAACCGCTTCGTGTGAACGTGGGCGATGCGATTGTTCGCAACCCGAGCACCGGCGAGATTTTGACACTCCCGCCGGAGGTTCGCGGTGAGAACGGCGAATACAAGATCGCCGCCTGGATGAAATCGCAGGGCATGAGCGGGATCGAGACGCTGATGATCGTCGATCCGCTGTTGGACATTACCGGCGAAGACCTTGCGTTTTCCACCAGCACGTTTGACCAAAACGGTGCGCCGGCTGTCGCCTTCAACCTGACCGATGCCGGTTCGGGTCGCTTCTTTGCATTGACGACCAACAACGCTCCGATCGGAACGCGGCAACGTCAACTCGGAATCGTGCTCGATGACAACCTGCTTTCGGCACCCAATATCTTGTCACCGATTCGCAAGGAAGGGCGCATTACCGGCCGATTCACCCGCGAGGAAGTCGAGGACTTGGTCGCGATCCTGACCGCGGGCCAACTTCCTGCAGCCCTCACGAAACAGCCGATTGCCGAGAATCAGATCGACGCAACGCTCGGAGCCGACACGATCGCCAAGGGCGAATTCGCGATCGCGGCGTCGCTGTTGTTGGTGCTGCTGTTCATTTTGGTTTATTACCGATTCGCCGGCCTCGTCGCTTGCATCGCCCTGGTGCTGAACATGGCGATGATTCTTGCCACGATGGTATTGATCAACCAGCCGCTGACGCTTCCGGGGCTGGCCGGTCTGGTCCTTACCGTCGGTATGTCGGTCGATGCCAACGTCTTGATCTTTGAACGCATTCGCGAAGAGTTGAAGAAAGGAGCCGCGGCCCGAATGGCGATTCGCAATGGCTTCTCGAAAGCCACGGTCACCATCATCGATGCGAACTTGACGACCCTGATCACGGCCATCGTCCTGTATGCGATCGGCACCGACCAGATTCGCGGTTTTGCCGTGACGTTGATCTTGGGCATCCTGTTCTCGATGTTCACCGCGATCTACATGTCGCGCACGTTGTTTGATGTTGCCGAACGCTATGGATTTTTGTCCCTTCGCATGTCCGATGGCGTCGGCTCGATTCGCACGGCCCTGTCGGGAACCGGCAATCTGGACTTCATCGGCAAAGGCAGACTCTCGCTGGCCGCCTCGGCGATCTTCATCGTGATCGGACTCGTTGGGTTGTACGGCCGCGGGGAAGGTATTTTCGACATCGACTTTGCCGGCGGGTCATCCGTCCAGTTCCGGTTGGATGCCCCGACGACGACCGACACGGTTCGCGGCATTGTCAAACCGGTCATGACCGAAGAGTTAAAATCGGCATCAGGAGCAGAAGGACAGGACAAGAAATTCCAAGACGTTCAATTCACCGTCAATGGCGTCGAAATTGAGGGCGTCAAGTCAGGCACCGTCTTCAAGGTGGATTCCGCATTCGACAGAGTCGATGATTTGAAAGCCGCGATCTCCAAAGCGTTTGCCCAGACTTCCGAAGCGAAACTGGTGACCTACGATGTGCAGATCGCACCGGCCGGCAACGCCAGCATCAATCGCTCTGCCAACGGTGTGATGCTGACCGTGTTCCGCCCGCAAGACCCGGTTACCGAGAGTGCAGCTGATAGCGAGAGCGCAGCTGATAGCGAGAGTGCAGCTGATACCAAGAGTGCAGCTGCGGAAGTCGCCACGGCGGCCGCTCAAACCCCCGATGACCTGACCGCGGCCAGCGATACTCCGACCGGGGACGCGATCAGTACCGGGGCGGCGAACGTCGACACCGACGTCACCACCAGCCGCACCATCGAATTCAAGATCGAGGGTGAGAAGGGTGGCGCGCCGATCAATGCTGCCACGTTGACCGAGTTGCTGACCAATGCCGCACAGAAAATCAATGTGCCGCTGGCCGAGCGGCTGATCACGCTGACGCCGATCGCCGAAGATCAAGAGACGGAGGAACGGAAAAAGAAGTGGGATCCCGAGTCTTCTTTGACGTTTGCCAAATGGAAGGTTGAATTGCCAATCGAAGCGGCTGCTGCAGACCAGGTGGTGAGCACGCTGAAAACACAGATGGACAGTGATCCGGTATGGATCAGCAGCAGCAGCGTCGGTCGGCGCGTGGCAGGTGACATGATCGGACGCGCTTTCGGCGCGTTGTTCGCCAGCATTTTGTGCATCATCGGATACATTTGGTTCCGATTCCAACGTGTGATCTACGGCTTGGCTGCCGTCGCCGCGCTGCTGCACGACGTGTTGATCACGTTGGGTGCCATTGCCGTCAGCGCTTGGCTGGCCGATTCACTCGGATTCTTGATGATCGATCCATTCAAGATCAGCCTGACGGTTGTGGCCGCCCTGCTGACAATCATCGGTTACTCGTTGAACGATACAATCGTTGTCTTTGACCGGATCCGTGAGACGAAAGGCAAAGCACCTCGTCTGACGGCCGATATGATCAACATCAGCATCAATCAGACACTCAGCCGGACGTTGCTGACCTCCGTGACAACGCTGATCGTGGTGGTGCTGCTGTATTTCTTCGGTGGCGAAGGGATTCACGCTTTCGCCTTTGCCTTGGTCGTCGGCGTCGTGGTCGGAACCTACAGTTCGATCTTTATCGCCAGCCCGATCCTGTTATGGTTGATCGATCGCAAGCAACCGCAGCCGCGATCCGCCTGATGTGACGTCGCTAAACCGTAACCCCAAGCGTGAGTTTTGACTTTGCGCATCGCGAGTGCCGAAGGCAGGGCATCATGCCTCGGTTCAAACGCGCAGTTGCAAAACTGACTCTTCGGGCAACGAAAGAAATCGGGGCAATTACAGAATGGAACCGGGACGGTAGTTCGCCGCTTCAGGGTGGTTGCTCGTGATCGCTTCAATCTTGCCGACAACACGACGAACCTGTGCGGGTGCGTTGCCAATGAACTGATTGGGATCGCCGATTGCCAACCGCAAGGCGTCGGCATCCATCGGGATTCGCTGGTCAGCCGCCAAGCGTTCGACCAAATCGTTGTCGTCCGATCCGCGGTCGCGCATCGCAAGCGCCGCGGCCACCGCGTGTTCTTTGATCGCCGCGTGCGCCGTTTCGCGACCGACGCCCGCCTTGACCGCAGCAACTAGGATTTTGGTGGTCGCGAGAAATGGCAGGTAGCGACACAGTTCGCGCTCAATCACCGCGGGATAGGCGCCAAAGTCGACAAGCACGGTTAAGAAAGTTTCCAGCTGGCCATCGATCGCCAGAAACGAATCGGGGATGGCAACTCGTCGGATGACACTGCAACTGACATCTCCCTCGTTCCATTGGTCGCCCAACAGTCCGCCGACCATCGTCAGGTAGCCTCGTAAGATCACGCAAAAACCATTGATCCGCTCGGCCGAACGGGCGTTCATCTTGTGCGGCATCGCCGATGAACCGACTTGTCCCGGCTTGAATCCTTCGGTGGCCAATTCGGCACCCGCCATCAAACGAAGCGTTCGAGCAAAATTCGCCGGTGCGGATGAAAGTTGGGTTAACGCCGAGACGACGTCAAAATCGAGCGACCGAGGATAGACTTGACCCACGGAATCGAAGCAGCATTCGAATCCCAGCTTCTCAGCGACGCGTTTGTCGAGCGCGTTCGAGTTTGCCGCTGTCACCGGCAAACAAATCGAGCATGTCTTGCTGCGTCCCGACGGGGCCCTTGATACCGCGCAGTGGATACCGCGCGATCAGGCTTTCGATCCGCTCGTGAGCGACCAACAGCTCTTCGGCGACATTGGCGAACCGTTTCCCCATCGTGGTGACTTGCGCCGGCACGTTGTGGCTGCGGCCGGCGATCGCCAATTCACTGTATTCTGCCGCCCGGCTGGCGGTCAGCGCCAGCGCGGCGATGGTGCGATCCCGTACCAGCGAGAGGGCCGACCGTATCTGCAACTGTTCGACGTTTTCGGTCAAGTCGCGCGAGGTCATTCCTTTGTGGACATGCTCGTAACCGGCCAACGCGTTGAACTCTTCGATCCGCGCTTTCACATCGTGCTTGGTAACGCGTTCACGCTGGTCAATCGACGCCAAATCGACTTGACCGATCACGCCACGATAAGCCTCAATCACACCGTCTGGGACGTTGACCCCCAGGTCACGCTGTGCCTCCATGACGGCGATCCACAGCTCACGTTCCAAGACCACCTTGCTTGCCGGCGACCAGATTTTGACCATCGCATCACTCGCGTATCGCGATGCCAGAACATTGGGGAGATCGCTCGGCACTGTCGGCTCCTTGGAATCGAGAAGGTGGTTACGAAGGCATGACAAGAACATATTCTCTGCGGCCAAAAATTCGTAGGCCCGGGATTCCTGCGGCGACAAAGCTGTTTCCCCGTTCGGCAGCCGATTGCAAGACTCGTGAACGGACTACCGCCGGCTTGTAGGTGCAAACGCGTTCCCGTGGTAGAGTCATTCCTGCTGGATTGTCTGTCTCTTGCCGTACGATGTCTCTGATGGACGACGTTCAACCATTGCTCAATCGCCGACGTGCCATTTTGGCGCTGGTATTGGTCAACGCGATGTGGGGCTCGTCATTCCCGGTCATGAAGTGTCTGAATTTGCAGATCGACCAGCATTTTGGGGTCACGGAGTTCACCGCATCGAGTTGGCTGCGAACCGGTTCGGCCGCCTGGATGATTGCCATTCGATTCGCGTTGGCTCTGCTGTTGTTCTTGGGCTTTTTTCGCGGCGTCTTGCCGCGGGTTCGCTTGCCGCACGTCATCGCGGGGATTGCGATCGGGGCCGTGTTCTTTTGCGGGCTGCTGCTGCAGGTAATCGGACTGGCCACGATTCCCGCTTCGCGAAGTGGCTTTCTGACTAGCCTGGCCGTCGTGTTCACCCCTCTGATTTCGACGTTGTACCGACGCCGATTTCCTCGGGTGCCCGTGTTGCTGGGCGCGGCCGTTGCGGTTGCCGGCGTGGCAATCTTAACCGGCTTGGTGGTGATCCAGGATGGTCGGGTCGCTTTTTCCGACGATGCCTGGCAGCGATGGACGCCGGGTGACTCGTTGACTTTGCTTGCGGCACTGTTCTTCAGCGTCCAAATCCTGCTGGTCGATCAACTCGGCAAGCGTTACGAATCGATTGCCTTTACGCCCAGCATGTTTGCCACAGTGACCGTGCAGGCCTGGATCGTGTTTGGCTTCCTACGATTGCAGATTCCTGAAGTCGCGGCTATCACCGATGGATCCCCGGGCGACTGGATGACGCTGGTCGCGCAACCGCGATTCTTTCTGATGATCGGCATGCTTTGCATCTTTCCATCACTACTCGCGTTCGCTTGGATGAACAAATACCAGCCATGCCTTTCGGCAGTGCAAGCAGCTGTTGTTTATACACTCGAACCGGTGTTCGCTTCATTGTGGGCGATGTTCTTACCAGCGATGCTCAGCGTCCTCTGTGCGGTCACGTATGACGATGAACGTTTCGACGTGCCGTTTTTAATCGGTGGGTCGTTGGTGCTGGTCGCCAACGTGCTGGCACTGTGGCCTCAGCGTGCCGATCGCAGACTTGCGATGGAAACATCCAACTCATAGTGTGTGGTCAGCAGAACAGCGAAAGGGAGCCAAAATAATGATTACGACATCTTGCTATTTGATGTTTGTTGCTCAGGGAAACCGCATCAATTCCTTCTGGGTTGCGTTTTGGATGGTCGCGACCTAGCGAATTCGATTCGCTGCAGCGTCCCTGACGGGGCGTCGCAGTTCACGCGTTCTTTCCGGTTTCGCGATTACCACCGGCGTAATCTTCTTTGGTTGGATCATTGCGAAACATCGCGACTGATTGGCGATTCACCGACCCCACGGGGTCAAACCGACCGCGAGCAGCATCTCCCCCCCTGTGCTTTGGGACGGCGAATACACGCCTGAGTCATTTTTGCCAGAATGGGAGTGACAACCGGTTCGACAGCGGTACTGGTACCGTAGAGGCTTAGCATCGTGCTTCGCTCGGCCGGCCTATTTGTGGAGCCTAGACCTTGGAACGGCCAACAAAACAGCGACTTCCCGACACTCCAACCCCCAGCGTCTCGGCGGAGGTGACTCCCCACGAGTCGCCCGATTTGCAGCCCACCTGTGACTTCGAGCCGGACGTCGAAGCGATCCGAATGGTGGCTGTCCTGGACCAGTACCTGGACGATTTGAAGGCCGGCAGGGCCATTTCTCACGCTGAATTGATCGCCGCAAATCCTGACCTGGCCCAGCAGTTGGAAGCGTGTTTGGCGGGAATCGATTTCCTGGGTCCATCGGCCATCGCCGTCGATCCGCCAAAACAGCTCGGTGATTTCCTGATCGAACGTGAAGTGGGTCGAGGCGGCATGGGGACGGTGTTCCAGGCAACGCAGATTTCACTCGGTCGGCAGGTCGCCTTGAAGGTGTTGCGGTTCGGATCGGCAAGCAACGCCAACGCGATCGATCGTTTCCGCCGCGAATCGGAAACGGTTGCCAGTTTGCACCATACGAACATCGTACCGATCTATTCGGTGGGCAGCGAACATGGCGTGAACTACTACGCGATGCAGTTCATTCAAGGGCAAAGCCTGGACCTGGTTCTGAAGGCTGCCGAATCCCCGTTCGATTCGAACCAGGTTGTCCAGTGGGGGCTGCAAGCTGCCGAGGCGCTGGCTTATGCGCACCAACGAGGTGTGATCCATCGCGACGTGAAACCATCGAATCTGATCTTGGATGATGACGAAGGACGGATCTGGTTGACCGACTTCGGACTCGCCAAACAACTCGATGACGTCACGCTGAGCATGACCGGTGCATTGCTAGGCACGCCGCGCTACATGAGCCCCGAGCAGGCGGACGCGACCCGACGAAAGGTCGATCATCGTACCGATTTGTACAGTTTGGGTGCGACGTTATATGAACTGCTCTCGGGCCAGCCTGTCTTCCATGCCGATACGCCGCATGAAGTGCTGCATAAGATCCTGTCCGACGATCCCGAACGGCTCCGCAAACATCAACCCGCAGTGCCGCGCGATCTGGAAACCATTGTGATGAAATGTTTGTCCAAAGATCCAGCCGAACGTTATTCCACCGCCAATGAATTGGTGCAAGATCTGCGAGCCTTCTTGGACAACCGACCGATTCGCGAAGCGATCGAATCTTTTGGACCTCGCGGTCAAATCGGTCAAACGACAAAAACGCAGCGTTGCACTCACATTGGCTACCATCGCGGTGACGATGGCCGTTGTCGCAACAAGCTTTATCAGTTGGTACGGTTACACACGATCCCAAATCGCCCGAGTCAGCTTGCAAACCGACACGCCGCCCTTGATCGCCGAGCTGTTGGATGACAGCGGCCAAACGCTTTCGGGCCCGGAAACGCTGCCGACCCAGCAACCCATTGAAATTCCTGCCGGCGATTTTCGCGTCCAAGTTTCCGGCGCCGGTCAGCTCGGTCAGACCTACCGCACGTCGCTCGCCCCCGGCGAGCAGCGACAATTGGAAGTGAATCTCACCGACCAACGACTGGGCCCTGAGATCCGATTCGATCACCTGATTCGTCTGGTCCGCTCGCAGCCTCAAAATCCATCGACGAGCGATCGATTGTCGGCGGGTGATAGGGGTGGCCAAAGAACAAACGTGTGGCATCCGCTATTGTTGGACGACGATGCGGTACGGTTGAAGCAGCTGATCGAATCGGGTGACAGTTCCTCGATCTCAATTCCCAGAACCGCTGCCGATTCGGTCGGTCAAAGTGTCTGGGCGCTGTTGGGTGACAGCGTGGGATTCCGCCGCTGGACGGAAGTTGTTCAGAACGATGGTAATGGTTACGACAAGTTCGATCTGCGACCGTTGGTGGTAGGCCAGGTCGAGCGGACGACGAATCGTGACGAGTCGTTTGCTCCGGATCTCGATGGCGATGGGATTGCCGACATCGTGATCGCGGCACGTCATCAAGCATGGTTGATCGCCTTGTCGGGTAGGGATTTGTCGCCATTGTGGTACGCGCCACGAGGTAACGACCTGAAGACGACAAATACTGCAGCAGGCGAGGTGTTGAGCGCCACGTTGTCAGTTCCGATTCCCTGTGGCGACGTCAACGGCGACACGGTGATCGACTTGATCACGATGTTTGTTGACGCCAGCGATAACGGGAATCGACGTTGGATCGAAGCCGTCTCGGGCGCCGACGGCTCGACCATTTGGAAAGTCGAGATGCAGTCGGAGTGGTTCACGCTGGCACAGGGCATCGAGACGCCATACGCATTTCAATGGTTCGTGGGCAGCAGTCTCGGTTCCTCATCCGGAGGGGGCGGAGGATGGTCCAACTACGAAGGAATCATCACCCGGACATGGCGGTACGACACCCGCCGGTATGGACCGCATGTCTACGTTCCCGATTCGCCGCGAATGGTCGATGGCGTGATCCAATGTCTGGCAGGAACCCGACTGTTGTCGATCGATCCCGTATCGGGACAGCTTGTGTCGGTCGACGACACCGGGACCGTGCCGTCGCTACCGGTGCTGTGGGCCGATGTTGATGGCGACGGAAGTGCGGACGCAATCCTGCTCGAGGACTTGGGCAAGAAGAATGTTTCGGCCGGCTATCCGCCCACAATAGCTCGGTTACCAAGAATCAGCATCGTTGCTTGGTCGCCGGCACGAGACACGCGCTTGTGGCAGCGTGATCTCACGGCACGGTTGCCCTCGCGGTCTCATTGGTCGATCGATGTGCCGAATTGGCCGGTCGTCGCCGATCTGAACGGCGATGGTGCCAGCGATTTGCTGGTCCCCAACGGCACATCGGACGAGACAAAAAATAGTGCTGGGATTCCGTGGGGTGCGGTCGAAGCGGTCGACGGCCGGACCGGAAAACCGTACTGGTCACGCCGGATACCGAACATGGATCAATGGGCAGAGTATCTCGCCGTCGGACCGGATGTGGACGGTGACGGATGGCGTGAAGTTTTCGTGGCATCGCTGTGGGGAGAACAATACGAACTGTTTGTCGATTGCAGGTCGGGCGCCAATGGCGACTTGGTCTGGCAAGCAAACAAGGTATTGCGGAAACCACAATGGGATTCCACCGATTTCTTTCTTGATCCCCTGCAATGGTGGAACGCCAGCGATGACGGTTGGCCGATGCTAATTGTCACCGCACGAGCCAAAGATCATCCCGCTTCGTCGATCGCATGCTTGTTTTCCGCCGGCACCGGCAAACTCGCTCGCACCGTGCGGTCGCCGCAGGAGATGATTGTTGGCGACGCCGACGGAGACGGCTTGGAGGATCTGGCGCTGATTCAAAGACCGTTTAGCAATACCTCGCGGAGCGCCGGCGGTGAGTTGACGATCTATCGAGGGATTACCAGCGAGAACTGGCGTCGGCTGGGTAACCCGCAGACGCCAGCGGCAGATTTTGACGGGGATGGTGTCCGTGACGTACTGATGAAGATGGGATTCGAATCGCTACGAGCCACTTCGGGTCGTAGCGGCGATACCCTGTGGGACACCCGATTGTCCACACAGATGGGTGGCGACTGGGTGCTGGCAAGCGGTACGTCACCCGGGCTGATGCACTCCGAAGATTTTCTGGTGCTGCGGCCCAATGCTCCCTCGGTTGCCGATCTCAGTGGTGACGGTCACCCTGACCTGCTGGTCTGTTTGCAGCGGAGCATGGGAGGCCGATTCCAACCGTTGGTGGCATTGTCGGGTGCCACGGGCAGACAGCTCTGGACTGCCGAGTTGGAAGTGCAAAATATCGATGCGGTGTTGGCGCTGGAGACCTGTGACCTGGAGGGAGACGGTGTGACGGAAGTTGTCCTGCTGGCGGCAATGGACTGGGGGTACCCGCGGCGAGGCCGATGGGGCAACGCCGACTCGCAACTTTGGATCGGAGTCTTCGACGGACGCAATGGCCGCGTTCGCTGGAAGCATGCCTTGTCTCCGCCGTATGGAAACGGTCCGACAAACTCACCCTATCGGTTCGATCGTGTGTGGATCGAAACGATCTACGGCGACTTGAACGGTGACGGCGTCCTGGACATTGTGGTACCGGCCGACTCGAGCGTTGCGTCCGGCAAACAGTTGGAATTGCGGGCCCTCGATGGCCGCCAGGGACAACAACTGTGGGCGAATCCGCTTCCCCGGTCCGACAGGTTCAAGACGCGCTTCGATTCGTATCGCCCGGCCTGATCGCTGATGTGGATGGCGATGGCAGCAATGAACTGGTCCATCTGGGCATTGGCAGTGCTTTGCCCGCGACCAACAACCCGTTCGCACGCATCGTCGCTGTGGACGGCAAAAGTGGCAGGGAACGCTTTCGCTTCGAGACGCCCGTCGATTGGAACTTTGGCGATTTGAGTAACGACGAAGAATGGTGGGCCGCCCGTCCACGACCGATTTTGGTTCGCAGCGAAAATAACAAAAAATCCATTGCAACGCTTTTGCACCATCGTGATCGAAGCGTGTCGGTCGTCGTCCTGGACCATGCCGGACAAAAAGTCGGTGAGATACCTGTCGCGCCCGCCAATAGCACCGGCCAGCATTTGCAGCGAGTGTGGGGCTGCGACGCAGACGGCGACGGGCAGGATGAGATCGTGCTTTGCCGTGAGAACGAGATCGTTGCCGTTGGGTTGTCGCAGCCCGATCAATCCCTGTGGGGTCGCACGTTGTCGGCCGCCACTGACCGCGTCTTGCGAGTCGCGTCGGACCAGGAGTCGCCATCGTCACCAACGATTCTTCTCCGCTCGGGTGATCGCGGTCGCAGTATTGCGGGAGTCGATGCCGCCACGGGCCGCATGATTTGGCGGTGCGACGGACCACAACCGCAAAGCAATCAGGCAATGGCGATCGATATGTTGGCTTGCGGAAATGGCGAATTGCCATTGGTCTTTTTCGGATACCAGAATGTTTCGCTTTCACGTAGCGGTCACTTCGTCGACGGCGAGGCCGTCTCGTCGGATCACGGCCGAGGGCGCCGAGACGCGAACGTCGCAGAGAATGATCTGGTCGATCCTCGCTTCGTGCGATCGTTCCCGCGGCCGATGACGTCGCTGGATCTGGCAAGGATGATTCGCCTGTGCGGCTGGCTGGTCTTTTACTGTTTGACGTTGTGGGTGGCGCCGATCGGCTTCCTGGCGTCTCTTTTTTGGAGGCGTCAGTGGGGTATCCGAACGCTGCTTGTCGCGCCAGTGGTCGTGTCCGTGGTCTTGATGGGAATGTCGATGAGCGGAACCGCTGGAACCTTTCGCGATTTAAACACGAAACTGCTGATGGGGCTCACTGCTTTTCCACCACTGCTGGCGAGTGGACTGATCGCTTATTGGTGCTTCAAACGCCGCTGGAAGAAAGTCGCGGTTTGGCTTGCCCTGTCGGTCATCATCGCCGTTTTGATGGGTATCTATCTGTTCTTGGTTGTCGAGCGAATGATTCGCGGCGAGCGATTGCCGGAAGAACGAATCGCCTTTGACGGTATACTGTTGATCTGGCTTCCGGCCGCCGTGGTCACGAGTTGGCTGTTGTCCGTTTTCGTCTTGTTGCAAATACTGCTGCGAACGATTCGCCGCAAGCGGATTCAAATCGCTTAGTGCCATCGATGAACAAAACGCCTGACAACGAACGAACCCAGTGGCTGGTGAAATACGAACCATGGCTGAAACTGTTGGCCCGACTGGAGATCGATAGTCGCTTTCAAGGCAAATTCTCAGCATCGGACGCCGTTCAACAAACCTTGCTCGAGGCCTGGCGCGGGTGGGACGGATTTCGCGGTAGCGAGGAACCGCAACGACTCGCTTGGCTGCGACAGATCCTGGCCTACCAATTGGCACACCTGGCCCGCCACTACGCAGGTACTCAGAAGCCCAGACGTTTCTCGTGAAGTCTCGTTGCAGCAATCATTTGCCCAATCATCGCAGCGGCTCGATCAAATGTTGGCGGTCGATTTGACTTCCCCGAGCGGGCAAGCCGTCGCGCGAGAACGCGAACTGTTGATCGCCGACGTCCTTGACCGTCTGCCCCCCGAATACCGCGAAGTGATCATCCTCCGGCAACTGGAAGACCTGCCCCACGCCGAAGTCGCAATCAGGATGAAACGCAGTGAAGGTGCGGTTCGCATGTTGTGGGTCCGAGCGTTGGAACGGCTGCGAAACGAAACGCTACAGTATGAAGGCTGATCGTGTCACGAATCTTGGAGCAAACGGGGATGGCATCGAACTCGGATTGGCTGGAACGATTGCAACGGGCGAGCGACTACCAGCAACTGCAGTCGGTTTTTTTCGAGATGGTGGCTGAGTCACGCGTGACCGACGACGGCGCGCGATTGGCTGAATCCATTGACGAAGCGATCCGACGCATCGAACAGGAACGGGCGCGGGATCAGAGCGAATTGGAAACTTACGAGCAGCAATACGCCGAATTCAAAAGCCAACAGGGTGGTGTCGTTGGCTGGTTCAAACGTCATCTTCCGTTCACCGAGACACGTCGCGAGGATCGTCGGCATCGCGACGCGGTCGCTGACCAGAGTGCCGAGATTCTGGCCGACAACCTGATCATCGCTCGCGCGCAAATGCTCAAACAAGGTTTGCTACCGCCGCAGTCGAGGCAACTTGGATTTCGGCCCGATCAGTGGCGTGCAAGGTTGCTGGAGTGTGAATCGACGGAGCGGATCAAGTCATATGGTGATGCGATGACAGATCTGTCGCATGAACTGACGACCTCGAAAGCGTTTGCGAACGAAGTTCGACAGGACATTGATGCCTTTTCTCACGCCGTCTTCCTGAACGCCGACGATCGACACCGTCAGCAGAAAGACGTCGAAGCGGCTCGCAATGAACTCGCCGTTTTGGAAACCGAGATCGAACAAGAGAGACAGTTGCTCGATTCAAGTATCAAACGGGCTGGTGAATTGGTGACCGACGAGCTGTCGCAGCACGACCGCGAGTTTCATCAGTTGCTGCAACGCGTCGATCAGCTTCAACGGAGCGCTCGGCTGGCCAAAACGGCTCTGGAATCCGGCACCGAATTGTCGGATCTGTTTACGACACTCGGCAAACTCTCGCAGGAAGCCGACTCATTTGCTCACAAACACCAGCAAATCGATTCGAAAGCTCAACGTTTGCGAGAGGACTTGCAGGCGAGCCAAGGTCGCTTGGATCAGGCGCAACAACAATTGTCTGGGGTGGCGATTCATCACGACCAAGCCAAGACGCGGGCCGACCAAGCCGATGCAGCTGTCGCCGCTGCCAAACGAATTTATGATCAGCATCGAGCAGCCATCAGTAGCGAGCCGGATCATGTTAATGAGTCCACGGATCCCGTGTACGCCGAGTTCCACCGATTGGAAAAGGAACGCGACGCGGCCGATGCCGCACTGCGTATCGCATCCGGTCCCTATGATTTGGCCAAGTCGCAGCTTGAGGAAATGGAACAGCAATCCGCAGACATCGAATCCGAAATCCGCTCACTCTGCCGAAAACATGAAAAAATTGCGGACAAGGAAAAAAAGACTGCAAAAAAATTGCAGGAAACCGCTGACAAAATTCCGCGGACGCTTCGCGATTTCGAGCCGAAACTCAACGAATATTTGCGCGATCGAATCACACGATTGCGACTCTCACGTCGAGCAACTGAATCTCGCTTTCCACGATTTCCATTCGCTCGCTCGTGCATTTGCACAACCAGACAGCGATCGTACCGATTGGTCGATTCCGCGGTCCGCAACCGGCCCAGACACCAAACAGTTGTTTCAACGGATCGTCGACGCGATCGAAAAAGATCGGCGGGAACTGAAGCGACGATTGGCCGCTGACGAGCAACATCGCCAGGAAAAATGGTCACGTCGCTGCCATGAATTGCTGGGCACTCAGGCGGCTTGCTTGGTTTGCGAATCGTGATTCACCTCTGCTGTCTGCCCAGGCCAGCGCTGCTTCAGCGAATCGTTTTTCCGGCAACATCCATGAGCAGTGAATTGGAAACGCTGTTGCCAAAGTCGGCGTGTCGGTCAAGAGTCCAAACAACTCGTTTGGATTTTGGCTCGATCTCGACCAACAAAGGCTGGCCATCGCCCGCATGGCAGTTTCCGAACACGATATTGCCGTTGGCGAGAACCTCCAGGGTCGTGACCCAGGCCAGGCGGATGCCGGGCAAATCATTCTGGTGAATCTGCCAAACGATCTCCTTTCCGGGAGTGACCTCCAGGATCCCGTGACCGTTTCCGGTTGCAATCAAGGTGTTGCCGTTGACCAATCGCAACGCCGCGAAAAGTTGATTGCCGAACGCCTCAGGTCCGTGACCACCTTTCGCCTCTTTACCAAACATCGGGACTTCGTAATCCCAAACAATTTCTCCCGTTTCACCATCGTATTCGCGGACCATCCCGTCCGCTTCGTGTGCGACCAGGTAATTGCCGGTGCGGGTCTTTCGCACCAGACGCGTATCGGAGTGAGTGCTCGGATGATTCACGACCAGTTTGATTTCTTTCTTGATCGTGCCATTGGGAAGGACCTCGATAATCCGTGCCGTTCCCGATTCGGCAATCATCGTGTTTCCGTTTGGAAGTCTTTGAAAGGCATGAACCTCGACTCGCTTCCCCGCATTTCCATTGCTGGTCGCGGAATCATATTTCCAGATCACTTTCTTGGTTTCACGATCGATCTCGACCACAGCTGATCGCCCTTCTCGGGTCAGAATATTTCCGTTGTTGAGGAGATGGATATCGTGGATGCCGCCCCATGGCATTTCCCAACTGACGGATCCATCGGCCTCCACGATGGCCAAACGATTGTCACCGTGAAGCAAAACCTGGTGGTCCGCTTTGGCGATGGAACCGAGCGTGAAACACGCGAAACAGACAGCGAAAAGAGTGGCGACGGATCGGAACATGACAGGTCTCAGCGGGGATTTGGCAGGGAATCGAGAACCGATAGGATAGCCGAAACGGGTACTGCGGGGACCAATCCATCCAGGCAGTTACGGGTTGACCGACGCGGCGGAAACGCCACCTTGCGTCAGGCATTTGCCGATGTGGCGGACGGCCTGTCGCAACCGCTGCTCGTTCTCGACCAACGACATCCGCAGGAATCCTTCGCCCCCGGGTCCAAATCCGCTGCCCGGGCTGACCGCAACGTTTCCTTCTTCCAACAGCTTCATGGCGAAGTCCATCGTACTCATCGAAGTTCGCCAGGGCTCCGGAACTTCGGCCCAGACAAACATGCCCGCCTTGGGCGACTCGACTCTCCAACCGAGACGGCGAAGACCGCCTACCAAGACGTCGCGACGCCCTTGATAAATGACGGATTGTTTCTCAACGGATGCCTCGGTCTCGCGGAGCGCGACGATGGCGGCAATTTGGATCGCCTGAAACATTCCGTAATCATAGTATCCCTTGATTGTCCCCAGACCGCGAATCATATCGGCGTTGCCCGCACAAAATCCCACCCGCCAGCCGGCCATGTTGTAGCCCTTGCTCATCGTCGTGAATTCGACGCCAACATCCTTCGCTCCGCGCGGCCAGAAAGCTGGGTGGCTGATAGCCATCAAAGGCAACATCGGCATAGGCAAAGTCATGGATCACCATGAAACCGTACTTCTTCGCGAGCCTCACGACCTCCACAAAAAACTCGGGTTCAATGACGGCCGCCGAAGGATTGTGAGGATAATTGACAATCAAAACTTTCGGCGTCGGCGCCATGTGCTCGCAGGTGTAGGCGATGTTCCGCAGAAACTTTTCGGAATCGGCAACATCCAAAGAAACCACATTGCCCGACGCAAGAATCACGCCGTACATGTGTACCGGAAAGTAAGGCGAGGGGATCATCGCTGTATCGCCCGGACCCATCAACGCCAAACACATGTGCGAGAAGCCTTCTTTGCTCCCCAGACAGGCGATGATCTCGGTTTCGGGATCGAGCCGAACTCCGTATTTGCGATAGTACTTTCCGGCAACCTCTCGACGCAGATTGACGATCCCATTGGACTTGCTGTAGCCATGGTTGTTGACGTCCGCGGCCGCATCGGCAAGCTTGGAAATGACGATTGGATCGGGCGGGTCCGACGGATTTCCCATCCCCAAATCGATCACGTCATCGCCGGCACGACGCTTCTGGTACAGGGAATTATTGATCCTGCCGAACATGTACGGCGGCAACCGATCGACGCGTGAGGCGAAGTGAACCTCGAACGGTTCGGGCACGGGGTCGGTCGTCAAAGGCTCGATCGCTGGCGCGTCGATGTTGGGTGTGTCAACGTTGAACGGTTCAGTCATGGTCGGATCGTCGTGTATACGCCCCTTGGGTGCGAAAGAGAATGGGCCGGTGCGGGTCTCAACAGTACGACCCCCATTGTCGATCAGACTGTTGCGAAAGCCCAGGGGCTACCCAGAAAGTACGTGGATTGTCGTCTCAATCGGCATCCCCGTGACCGATTGGTCGGCAAAAAAAGCCCGGCCGCTGTTCGGCCGGGCTTGGGATTGCAATGCAACAGAACAGACCTCGCAGGAGGGGCTACTTCCGATCCTCCCCCTGACCGCTGGCCACACGCGGGATCTGCTTGGCGGCCGCCAAGAAATTGTCGATCTCGGCGGCATCCTTTAACTCGTCAAAATGGCGGGCCATTGCGATATTCAACTTCTGTTCTTTCAGATCACGTACCAACTCGCCTCGGACGGCTGCGATGTCCTTGACGATCGGCTCGGTAAAGCCTTGGCAACGCATGATGATGTGTTTGTCTCCGGTCACAACGATACCGCTCAGGTCACCCGGCTTCAGCTGGAACGCCTCGCGTTCGATCGCTGGCTGACCGCCGTGCTTGCGAATCGGCGGTACCTTGCCTCGGTTGCTCGACGAAACCGGCTCGATGCTGTACTGTTCGGCGAGCTGGCCAAAGAACTCGTCGGTCGGATTGTCTCGGGCCATTTCCCAAAGCTTTTGTGCGCTCCGCTGGTCCGATAGCACAATGGCAAGGACCTCGACTCGAGGTCCAAAAGCGGTTTCATACCCCTTTTGCAGGTCCTCTTCGCTGAGGGTGATCTGATCCTCGACGAGTTTTTGCAGCGCCACGCTGGGCCACACCGCATCGGCCACATAGATCTCACGTGTCGCGTCGCCGTCGCTGGTAACCGATTCCATCCAGGCGGCGACATCGGGTGAGCCATCTCCGCGGACATAACCAACACTGGCGGCCGCACGAGCGATCTCCGCGTTGATGTCTGCTTCGGTCACTTCCTTGCCCGCCTTGCGCAACGCTTGAGTGAGCAGCTTTCGATTGATCTCGCCCTCCAACACTTCAACGCCGTGTCGCTTGACGCATTCGGCGGCGACGACGCTGATGCTGACCTTTTCCCCGTTGATGATCGCGGCAATACCTGGATGTTGTTGCGACAGTTCCGCATTGCCCAGCACCTTGACCACACTCGCTTCCTTTTGCAGCCCGTCAAACAATTCGGTTGCCGCGCCGCGCATCTTTTCATCACGGATGCGATCGGTCAGCTGGGCACGGATGCTCGGCAACGCTTGGGGACTGGGGTTGGATGCCGGGATTCGGCGCACCGCTTGAAGGATGATCCATTGATCACCCAGCTGAAGTACCGGCGATACTCCGTTGTTCTGCAGTGCGAAGGCGGCTTCTTCTAATCGCGAGTCGCCATTGTGACGTCGAATCGGTGGAATCAGGCCACCAACACTTGCACTCGCTTCGTCTTCGCTGTGCTGCTTGGCAAGCTGTCCGAACAGAGCCGGATTTGCGGCGGCTTGTTGTTGCAACGAATCGGCGGTCGCTTTGTTGGCAACCATGATCATGCGACACTTGACCGCTTCGCCAAACTGTGAAATGTAGGCGTGATTGAACTCATCTTCTGTGACCTGGACCTTGTCCGCGACCAGCCGCCTGAGGGCCAGCATCGGCCACACGATTTCGCGGCTGTACTGGTCCGGGGCGATGTCGCGTTCCTTTTGCAACAGCTGCAAATAGCTTTCCATCGTCAATCCGAACTTACTCGAAATTCGCTGAATCTCCTCACGAACTTCGGTTTCGGTGACGCTGACTCCGTGCTGCGCACATGCTTGCAGGATCAGATGACGATTGATCATGTTGTCAAGCACGTCGCTGCCATAACGTTCCACACACGCTTGTGACAACGTCATTCGCGTGATCGGATCCGCATTGACGACCGCAACAATGTTGTTTGCAGTCTCTTGCGCCAACGAGGTTGCAGCTGATGCGACCAGGCAAATCGCCACAATCGACACAGTGAAAAGCTTTGACAGCGTCATTATCCATTGCCGCAGTCGCGCGGTTCCGATACGGGCAGGTTGTAGAGGCATCACGGTCACTCCTTTGAACCGACTTTGGGTCAACTTGGCCAAGGTTCTCGACAACATGGCTGTCGCGAACGTGGCGATTGGCGAACGTTAGAAAAATATCGGATTTCACTCAAGGCGAATGATCCATGCTCGTCGGCGGCATCTCGGCCAGCACGCTGCCAGTTTCACGCAGTCATGTTTCACACGGCCGGCCAATCCGATCGGGTTTGCATTTTTCAAGGCCTTGTAAATCTTTCCCAATACCGCCCCGATCCTGGTCCGCGGCGAACCCGCAGATGCGATGCAAAGTGTTTCATCGCCATGGCTTACGACGAACCCACAAAAGGTGCCGAACATTTGGCACGAGTTGTGCTTTCCATACCAGCGTCGCAAAGCGTCGGGTTGCGACCGACATCCATTCACGACGACTCATCAACACGGCGAAGGAGAAATGCCATGTTAGTCCTGTCTCGAAAAATCAAAGAACAGATCATGATCGGCGATGACATCGTGATCACGCTGCTTCGGATCGACGGAAACAAGGTCCGAATTGGAATCGATGCCCCCAAGGACGTTCGTGTGATTCGTGCAGAATTGAGTCCCGTTGCCGCCGATCTATCCAGCAACGAGCCGGACTTGGCAGGTCAACCCTCGGAGCGAGAGGGCGCGTTTGCGCATCCGAACCAGACTGCGGTGTCCCGCCGTCGAGTGGCGAATGCCGACACAACTCAGCTATTCGTAGGCACGGTGGATCGCAACGGTGAACAACCGCGTATCGCCCGCGCACCGCTTGCCGGTTTCATGACCGCAAGCTGATCGAACAAACACCCTGGTGTTACCTTTCGATCACGACAGGAACCAAATCGTGATCCGATGAGGTTTCCGACGGAGAACGAGATTCGCTGAGACGGGCAACCCGGTCATTGGCATCGACCTGTTGCGCGTGTTCCATCAGAATCCGGCGCACCTCGAAGATCGTTTTACCGACCATGTGAATCGATGTATGCGGGGCGTCGACAATCAGCTCGCTTTCCACATCGTCCATATGGGCACTGGCGTACTCGACGATTCCATCCCCCCGGCCAAGTCTTCGTTCAATAAAACTCGGGTTTTCCAACACGCCGATGATGTTGTGGTATTTCACACCGGGAGCACGTTTCGCACGCATCATCACCGGGAAGATGGGGGATTCCGGTGCCAAAGAATCGATCGCATTGGCCACCGTTAGCAGTTGTGTGTCCTTGAATAAACTCGGATTTTCGTTCGCCAGGCGATGTCCGGTCGAGACTGCCATGGTCGGCAGCTTGATGATTTTCCTGGCCAACCAACGTGTGTAGCCGTTCGCGAATTCGCTGCCACGGTGGGGAGTTCCGATTGTGATCACGCGTTTAACGGACTGGTTCGGTTTGAAGTACAGCGTGCTGACTAGTTTGTCTCGGTCTTCGCTGGGACCACGAATTTTCGCGAGTGCCTGATCGGGTGTCGGGGCGGGCTGGTCGCTGACAATTTTCCAGAATTCGTCGCCGCTGTCGATCGTTTGCATACGACTAACCAAGCCGCCCATGCTGTGTCCCACCAACACCATCTGGTCCAACGGTTTGTCACGGCGACCGGGGTCAAACGCGTCCCGCATCGCCAACAGGTCGCTGCGCAACTGTGTCGCACTGATCCAAAATGGCTGGCCCGATGGATAGAGATAGAACCAAAACTGGTACCGCTCGCGAATCTCCGGGAAACTGCGGAGGTCGTTGAACATGTCCATCCAGGTCATCGGGCTGGACCATAAACCATGAACCATCAACACCGGTATGCGATTCGGATCATAGGGCTCCAACATATACAGCCCCCGTTTCTCCTGTGAATCATTCGGGTTCAGCAGCCCCTCGGTGGCGAGATTTCGTTTGCGGAATTCAGGACTGTCTAAGAAAAACGCCAGCGGAGTCGTGAGGTCCGTTTCCAGCGGTACCCATTGCTTGGCCAACTGGATTTGATTCGCACTGAGTGGATCAAAGAACTCCAAAACGCAAGTCGCCGACTCTCCCGAGCGTTTGCCATCCTCTGGCCTCTGACACCGCATCATGGCGGTTACCGCATAGCTGAGCCCTTTGGGGTAGTATTTTTCACGAGGGTCTTGCTCGTTTCGCTGACGGCGTACCGCGATCAGCGGCACGCCCAGGCCGTAAGTGATGTGACGATTACGGAGCGTCTGAATCTCGTAGTCGCTGACGAATTCGTAATGATCAAACTCGTCCGGTCGCCACTTACCTCGCATTTCCGTACGAACCAGAAACTTCCGATTGGGCGTCTTGATCGTATAGGTTTGCCCAGGTTGAATCCTTTTCTCGCTGCACAGCAATCTCAGCGTGTCTTCCAGCGATTCGTTGTACAAATCGCATGCCTCGCGAAACTGGGGGTCGTATTCGTTTCGCGTGATCTTCAGGTCATCGCTGAATAAATAGTCATAGCTATTGGTCAGTGCGACTCCGTATTGATTGAGCGCCGTGATGGCATCGCCCGAACGTTCGGCTTTCTTGCCTTCGACATAGGAAAGTTCGCTGAGGGCGTAAATGAGCTCCGCGTCAGGTGTCTCGCTTACGGTGTCGCGAATATCATCAAAACACTTGTGGCAATTCGCTTTGTACTGATCTTCCAAACCGAATCGCCGCAACGTGTCCCACGTCCGCTCACTGATTTGGGGGCCTTTGCTGCCAACCAGTTTCAGCTGATTGGTGAGTGCGTTTTCTCGGATCGAACGGCTCGACAAATAGCTGGTTGTCGTGCATCCGCCCGTGAGGCTGAGCATCAGCAGGACCAGGACCACGCGTAACAGCCGCGCAGCACCAATCGTGGACTCGTTAGGGCTACGAGAACGACGGTCGCGACGGACTGAATGACCCTGGCTCATGGTGCGATTCAATTCGCTCAGCGGCCTTGCGACGCTGGCAAAGGATGGTTGGCAAAAAGTGATGATTTGGACCTTTTTGCCCATTGAACGGGAAGTTAGGAATCTTGACGGTCGGGTGTCAACGCTATCTTGCCGTTGCCCGTTTGCTGGACACCGCCTATCGTGAACATGGAAGCCACGACAACGGGCCTTTCGAATTCAGAACGAACTCAGAACGAACTCATTGGCGGGTTCATTTCTGGTCGCATTTGACTTGGAATCTGAATGGACGAATCCCCCAAGTTGTCTCTCGCGCCGGGAAGCGCAGCGGTGCTGAGCGTGAAACTCAGCTCTTCGAGCATCATTTTTTTTCAGTCGTTGTTGCTCGGAACGACCGGAACAATCGTGCCGATCTGCTTGGAAAATTTCCACTTGGGCAGGTCACACTCGATTTTCCGAATTACCGCCGCATTGGTTTTTTGACCAGGCACCCTTTGTGACCTATATTCCCGTGGCCGCACGTTTTGAGCGTCTTAGCGCGGCCATGAAGCAAACGTCTCCTCCCCGGCGTTTGTGGGCCCTCCCAGACGATGCTCGCCGATGGATAACCTGCGCATGGATCTTTTCCGACGTGTCGTTTTTCAATCGATGACCGCCCGGCTGACCGCCGCTTTACTCCTCCTCGCTTCCTGCTCCGCAGTCGCTCATCGGGCGACCGCGCAGGTGGTTTCCGAAGCACCGGAAATCGTGATCGATGGGGAATCGGCTGCCATCGAACAAGGACTGGAATTAGAACGCAGTCGCATATGGTCGGACGCTGTTCGGCATTATGAGAGCGAAACGCGGAACCATCCCGAAAGCAAGGTTCTCTACCAGCGACTAGTGATCAGCCGAATTCACTATGACGTGAATCGCCGCTATCGAGACGAAAGCTACTTGCAAGCGGTCCGTGACCTGGGTACCGGGCAGGCTCTTGATCTCTATGCCGAGATGCTCGCGAACCTGGAAACGCATTATGTCGAGCAAGTCGATTGGTCGCGAGTTCTGATACACGGAACTGCGTCGTTAGAAGTTGCCTTGACCGAAGAGAGGTTTGTTGACCGGCTGTTGGCCAACGTCGATCCCGATGCGATCGAGCGATTCCGACAAAACGTGCATCATCAATTGAGCAATCGAAGCACGGCAACGCGATTTGATTTGCGAGCAAACGTCGCTTACGTTGCCGGCACCGCGCATGCCGAACTTGGACTTTCCGGCACGGCCACCGTGTTGGAGTATCTCAGTGGTGCAATTTCGACTCTGGATCCCTACACACGACTTCTCTCGCCCAGTCAACTTGACGAGATGTTTTCAAACATCGAAGGTAATTTTGTCGGTCTGGGGATCGAATTGAAGGCCGAGTCCGATTGTTTGCGAATCTTGTCCGTGATCCCCAATGGCCCGGCGGAAGAAGCTGGAATCGTCGCCGGCGACAAAATCGTTCGCGTCGAAGCTTCGCTCACCAATCAGGTCAATCCCGATTATGCCGCTGACCTGCTTCGTGGTCGCGAGAATACGTTTGTCTCGATTGGCATCGTTGATCCGAACGGAATGGAAAGAGACCTGAAAGTCGAACGGAGACGCGTCGAAGTTCCCTGCGTCGAGAACGTTCATTTTGTCGACCCCGTCAACCATGTCGGATACATGCGATTGACCAACTTTCAGAAGACAACGACGCGAGACGTGGAACGTGCGCTTTGGGAATTGCATCGCCAGGGCATGCGATCGCTGATCATTGACGTACGAGGTAACCCTGGTGGTCTGCTGTCAGCCGCCGTGGAAGTTGCCGATCGTTTCCTTGCTGCCGGCCGGATCGTGACCACTCGTGGCCGCAACGCTCGAGAAAACTTTGACTACGTGGCCCACCGCCCCAATACCTGGAACGTGCCCTTGGCCGTGTTGATCGACCAGGACAGCGCCAGTGCAAGTGAGATCTTTGCCGGGGCAATCGCCGATAGTGGTCGCGGAGAGATTGTCGGCGAGACGAGTTACGGCAAGGGAAGCGTCCAAGGAATCTTTCGGATGCAGTCAGCGAAATTCGGTCTCTGCCTAACGACGGCTAAGTTTTACTCACCCAGCGGTCACGCCATCAGCCACCGTGGCGTGCAGCCGAGCGTGGTCGTGGCGCCCACCTACATCGCGGCCCGTCCCAACGATCAGGGAAACATGACATCGGACCGCGATGACGCCGTGTTGCAAAAGGCGATCGAGCAGTTCGGCAACTCGAACAAGATCAGCCGACGCCCCTAGCCGTCCGATGCCCGGATCAACAGGCCGCTGGATCGGCCCGGGCAACCGGTAAAGGGCAACCGGTAAACTTATCGCGGCAGTCGTGGTGCCGCAGATTCTCTCGTCGGTGCCCCGGCAACCGTAGCCATCGAACGGGGCGGCAGACCCGCCGCAGCAAACAACCGATGCATTCCGATCATCAACTCGTGCCAGCGGGTGATGACTTCCGGTACGCCGACATCAACGGCGTCATCGCGATCGAACCCGATTTCACTGATTCGGATCGTGGGCGCCAAATGCAATAGTGCCTCTATCATCAAATGATCTCGGCAGTCCTGCTGGCCCAATTTCGGATCGTCGTAGATCCAAAGGTGGCTTTGCAGCGTTCGGTCCATCGCCGCCATCGCGGCCTGTTCGATGGAAGCGGCGAGGAGAATCATGCGAATGGGACCGCATTGAACGTAGTACTTCGGTCGCAATCGGTGGTTTGCTGCGAGCGGGAATCTTGGCACTTGTCGTTCCTCCATGAGGTGATGAAGAGTCGTGACGACCCGTCGCACCGAATGGATCGGGCGACACTCATAGAATCGCAGACGTCGTGACAAGTCAGGTCACACGCTGTGGCATTCACCGCAGCCGATCGACGACGCATGATGGAAACCGTGCGACGTTCGATTTGCTATCGATCCGATTCCGGTTCCGATTTATCCGGTTCCGATTTATCCGGTTCCGATTTCTCCGGTTCCACGTCGCGGTTCTCAATCGCATTGTCGGAAAACTCGTAGGTCAACAGTTCTCCGCCGACTTGAGCGATCACGCGGGACAGGCCTTGCTGAACCGTCAAACGCGTTTCCAAAACGTTGTTCGTGCTGAGCACCGGATGTCCCACGGTCTTGTTCAATTCACGACCGTCGCGAACATCAATCGCCAGCGCGTCCAAATGCTTTTGGCGGCTACTTGTCGGCGAATTGAAGGAAAATGGGCTGCGCGTCAACACCAGGATCGGAGTCGCGGCCGGCTGCTGGAACGTACAACCCCAAGGGGTCTCAAAGTCTTTACCCCAACGTAGCGTGCCATCATCAAGCGAGATCGCATACACGCCATGAACGGTTCCGTGATTCTTTCCGTCAGCGGTTTGTAATTGGGAGGCTTGTGGCAATGATGCACGTTCAATACGACGCTTGGGAAACAAAATGATCTGCCCATCAAGGACGGTCGATTGAAGTCCCTGCAGATCGGAATATGCCGGCAGTTTCGGTCGACCAATTTCGCGCATCGACGAGGTCCCAAATGGTTGACTGGCCATCGCTGTCTAGAAGAGTGCAGTAGCGTCCATCGATCACGCGACCATACGAACAGGGCGCGTCGGTATTGCCGCGATTCGCCGCAAGCGTTTGGCACTCCAGCAACACTTTCCCCGAAAACGGATTGACCAGTTGGACGTGGTACCGTCGCTTCGTCTCCGTTTCGCTGTAGCACAGCACGTTCGCGCCTGCCGAAGCCCATATGTCACCGTGATCCCAGTTGCTCTCCTCCAGCTTGCGGCCATCAAGAAGATCAAAAAATGCAACTTTCTTGTTCGCGGGCGACACCACGGCAACTCGCCCGTCGTCTGCCAATACGGCACCACTTCGTGGCGCCGTCGAATTCCGCCATAGCGTTTCGGATGTCTGCAAGTCGATTGCCATCAGGTCACCTCCCTGCAAGACCAGCACACGGTCACCCAAAATGGGACCCAAGCAAAACTCGGGTAATGAGTTGGCGGCAGTGTCGCTGGTGATGACATAGCGAACGATTTGGTCGTCGAACGGCGTGGTTTCGCTACGTCGCTTTGCGATCGGTTGACCGTCGCCGCTGAGTCCACGTCGCCACAGCACCGATTCGCCGTCATTGGCCATCACGTGGTAAAGATCGACTCCGACCAACTCGGTGGGCATCACAATGACCATGAATGAACCACAAATTTGCGCTTCTTTGTCGACATCGATTCGTCGGTCGAATCCCTCGATCGTGATCGGACTTAGTTGACCAGTGGGATCTCGCAAAGCCAGCGGATTGGTACCTTCACTGACCAACTGCCAGTTTGCAAAATGCTTCCCGGCGGCCACTTTGGTCTCGGCAACGCGTTGGCTGGGCACCGTGAACCCACGCGTGTGGATTCGCTGCGAATCCCAGGTCAACGAAACATTGTTCGCCCACGTAGGTTTGAGCTCCATCCCCGTTGCCTGCTCGAGAAGCGGCGTGATCCGCCCAGCAAGCTCCGGAGCATCGCGTGATCGAAGCTCCCCTAACGCAGCGATCGCATCCTCGCCGAAGCGATGACTCACGTATGCCTCGGCAAGTGTCAACAGCCGTGCATTGGGCAGTGCCTGGAACCCAGCCGCGGTGGGAACCTCAAGTCCCAACGCGAGTCGCTCCAGTTGCAACGTGGAACCAGCCTTGGCATAACGAGCTGCCAGTTCCGCGCGGATCGGAGCGACGCCATCGAGCGATCCAAAGTGTCGCACCACTCGCGACAGCAGACTGTTGGATCCTGCCAATTGAGGTTGGATCGAAGCCGCAACGAGATCATTCACCGCCGCCAAATTCTCTTGATCGGTGTTGTTGGCAACGTCATTGACTCGGGCTGCCACCCAGCTATCGAGCGAACAATGCCTGGCAACATCACCAACGACCTGATCGGCAGCGCCTTCCAGAAGAGGTTGACTTGCCAATAACGTCGACAGATCAATCAGCAACTCAGTCGCTTCGTCGTATCGCTCGTGTGCGAGTGCCGACCGGATGCGCAGCGATAATAATTCGGCTCGCTCGGATGGCCGGTCGATCAAGCGGTCCAAAGATTCAACCAGATCGCCGCCCGCATCCAGGTTTGCGCGAAGTGCGCCGAGCATCGCCGACACGCTCAGCATGTGCACCTCATCGTTGGTCGGTTCCATTTCGCGGGCCCGTGCCAACAGTTCAAGCGCTTCTTTCCGTTCACCACGCTGGATCAATAACTCGGATTTTCGAACCAATGCCCCAAAATCGTTGGGGTTTTTTTCCAGGATTTTCGTCACCAGTGGCTCAAGCGAAGCCTCTCCGTATGCGACCGAAACCGTTGATGTGCCCTGAACAATGATCTCTCCACCGACCGCGACCAGATTGCCCAACGGATACTTCGTCGTGCGACGTTCGATCACATCACCGTCTGCTAACGAGATACGTATCAGCTGGTTGGAAGTCGTCGGTAACAGATAGTCGCCGTCACCAAACACACCGCGGCCGACGACCTGCTGGCCAGCGGCAAACATTTCTGGTGAAGTTGTCCAAATGGACGCCCCCGTGTGCAGGTCAAATGCATTGACTTGATTTGCACCCACGACAAAAAAACGACCGTCACGAATGCCAGCGAGGTAACGCATGTGGACGCGATTCTTCTCGGCAAAACGTCGTCGTCCGGTCAGCAGTTCCAGTCCAAACAAACGATCCGATTCGATCGGCGTGACCAGCAACGTGTCGTCCGAAGCGATGGCCGTGCCGCTGTACCATCGCTGCATCAATTGAGTCGCTTCGAGGCCTCCGCGACCGCTGACGCTGCGGATCATCTCCGTGTTGCGATCAAAAGCCAACCCCCAACGCAGTACCCGGTCGCTCAGATCCACGGCGACCACCGCACCGGCGCCCGTTGGGCAAATCAATAATCCCTCGTAGTATGTCGGACTGGCACCCGCGACGCGACGAATCGGGTCGACATCCACTCCCCCCGATTCGACGGCCACCAATTGCTGCCGCCACAGTTCCCCACCGGTGGCCGGATCGAGGCATGATAAAATGATGTCTCCGGCAAGCTCGATCATCACGTACAGTCGGCCATCGAGCGGCAGCGGCGGCCCCAGAAAGAACGCGCCCGATAACTTGGATGCTTCCTCGGATCCCGCTCCGATCCGCCACAACAACTTGCCCTCGGTCGCCAAATCGAGCGCCACCAACGTGTTGGTCCCGGTGTCCGAGGGCCTTGTCCCTCCCAAGCCAATCGGGCTGAACGCCGCTACCTCGACTTCACCAAGGTCATCAATGATGAACACACGCTCGCCATCACTGGTCATCTGACCATAGGGCAAGTCATTCCAAACTCTCTGGCTCAACAGATCGCCCGGGCCCTCTTCACCCGGGACTGAATCAAACTCCAGATTCTCCTCGTTGAATGCCGGCGAAAACCAAGGCCATGTCCAGACACGTTTGCCCGTCCGATAATCCACGCCCACCAAACGCTCGGTGGTACGCATCAACAATTGATCTCCCACACGCAACGGCATCCAACTGGGCGGCGGCAGTTTGCCGGTGGCAGCCAAATCACTCGCGACGTTTCGAATCGCTCGCTCCTGTCGTGGGCTGGCCGTCGTTTCGAGCTCCCAACGCATGTTCGTTAGCGGCATTTGGCCGGCCGAATTCCCATTGCGGTCCGGTCCCCCGCCAAACATCGCATAGTCGCGAACATCCTTGCCGGTGAATTCCTCCGATCCGCGATATCGATCGTCGCCGGCGGTCGTTCCCCGGTCCGCACGACCGGCAATCGATGACGCAGAAGCATGCATCTTCAACACGGCATCGCCGAGATGCTGCACGGCGCGGGGAGTCGCCACCACATCATCGAGCAGCAACGATGCCGCAAGCGCATGCCCAGCCAACAACTCTCGCTGAGCTAGCAGCAAAGACGATTCGTAACCAGCTTTGGTGTGAAAATACTTTCGTCGAACCGTACGGACCGCCTCCCAATCACGCGACGAAGCCGCATCCTGCAGCAGCTTGCGAGCCATCGGTCCATATCGCAACTCGTAGGTGTCCAATGCCGAGGGAGGCAGTTGGCCAATGATTTGCCGCGCACGTCGAATCAGGCTGTTGGTAACCAACCGCGAACCGGACTCGGGACCGTCGATGTCGATGAAAAAATCTTGCCCCGCAAGATCCGATTCCTCCAAAGACTGCGAATCACGCTGCAACAAATCGCCAAGTCGCACAACCGCATCGCTGTCTTCATCTTGCTGCAACGATCGCTCGGCCTCGCGTAGCTGCTGCTCGATACCACGTGGCGCTTCAATGAACCGACCGGACTGCGTCATCCGCGGAAAAAAGGCTTGCCCCGACGCCTCGCGAGCAAAATGCGAGGCGCAAAAGACGGACGCGAAGATCCAACTGACGGAAAAAAGAATCGATGGTTGGCGAGTCACGCTGAGTCCTGTTGGATGAGCGGAGTGACAGAGAACGATGGCACGGTTTGCCAGGCAATCGACTCTCGCGCCAATCCTCGGTCGCGAATTCAGATCGCCGAAGCAAATCACGGAATCAAGATTGGCAAGAGAATGCTGTGCCCACATTGTAAGATCGATCCACCCATCAAGGCGAGTGCGTCTGACTCTTGAGGGAGTCCTCTGGCAATCGACCTTCGCCCTCTCCATGCCATCTCCGGGGTTGCCGGCGCCTGGAAAAATCGGGGGTGCAGGAGCCGATTTCCCGCCAGCGACCCTTCTTTCGATCGGTTCTCGACGTCCTTTCCGCAAAACCGCCGATCTTGACCCAAATCACATCCTGGCGTCGACAAACTGGCGAATTTGATCGAAAACCTGATCGGGGCTGCGCACGCCATCCACCCGCTCGACGATCCCGCGATCTCGGTAATCGTCCAACACCGACGCCGTCCGAGCATGAAAGATCCTCAATCGAGATGAGATCGTTTCGGCAGTGTCGTCCACGCGGTGCTCGATCGGCGCCCGCTTGAGCAGACGTGTCACCAACTCCTGTTGCTCGGCCGCCAACGCCACGACCAGATCCAATTTCGTGCCATCGGACGCCAAATGCTCGTCAAGCATTTGAGCCTGGTTGATCGTGCGGAGAAAACCATCAATCAGCTCGCTTTGTACCGGCGAAACCAAGTACCGGCGAAACCAAGTACCGGTTAAACCACGTACCGGTTAAACCACGTACCGGCTAAACGACCGGCGCGACACCACCACCGGCACCCTCAAGCAGACCGCGGTAATTACGCATGACCAGGTGACTATCGATTTTCTGTACCAAATCAAATGCGACGCTGACGGCAATCAACAATCCCGTTCCGCCGTAGAATCCCGCGATGGAATAGGGCACACCCAGCGATCCATAGACAATGGTCGGAACAATGGCGACGATCGACAAGAAAGCGGCACCCACATAGGTGATGCGAACCATCACCTTTTCCAGATAGTCGGTCGTTCGCTTGCCAGGGCGATAACCTGGGATGAACGTGCCACTATCCCTCAGGTTGTCCGACATTTCCTTCGGGTTGAAGGTGATTGCAGTCCAGAAGTAGCAGAAAAAGAAGATCAAGCTGACGTACAACATGTTGAACAAATACGACGACTGATCGCCCAGCGTGAGGCTCAGCAGATTCAACGGCTTGAACAACATGCTTTCGCTCCCCGCGTAACCGGCAAGTCCGGCAAAAAGCATTCCGGGGATCATCAACAAACTACTGGCAAAGATGATCGGCATCACGCCAGCCTGGTTGATTCGCAAGGGAAGGTGCTGGCGCGTGCCACCGTAGACGCGGCGTCCGCGCGTGAACTTTGCCGATTGTGTCGGAATCTTGCGCTGCCCAAGCGTGATGAAGACAACTCCGAATACGACGCCGACAAATAGGACCACCAGCAGAATCAAAGTCTCAATACCGACCTGCCCACGACTGAGTCCGGTCAATTCGGTTTTCATGTTGCGGACCAACTCATAGAGGGCCTTCGGCATCTGCGCCAAAATCCCGGCCATGATCAGCAAACTGATGCCGTTGCCGATTCCGTACTCGTCGATCTGCTCACCCAACCACATCAAGAACACCGTTCCACAGGTCATCACCAGCACGGCAATGATCTGCCAGCCCCAATAAAGTCCGGTAGCATCGGCATTAAGAAAGTTCGGGTTGATGTTGCCGTATCCGCTCGGACCGCCCGACATCAGCATGAACTTCAAGTACATGTAACTTTGGACCAGACAAATCACCACGGTCAAGTAACGCGTGTACTCATTGAGCTTTTTGCGACCCGCCTCACCTTCCTTTTTCAGTTCTTCGAGCGGCTTGTAGACGCTGCCGAGGAGTTGAAAAATGATCGACGCCGAGATGTACGGCATGATCCCCAGTCCGAAGATTGTCGCCTGACGCAAATCGCTCGCGGCGAACACCGTGATCTTCTCGAAGAACTCCGATGCTGTTCCGCCGGCATCGCCCAGATTGGTCGCGACCATCGGCAGCGGGATATGAAACCCGATCCGATAAACGGCCAGCAAGCCGATGGTCAGCATGACCTTCTTGCGGAGTTCAGGGATCGAGAAAATGATGCGCAGCTTTTCAAACATGCGTCGGTCCGTCGCTGGATCGTGCCAGGCACGAAAAAAGTGTGTTCAGGTTTCCCGCAGCCCGACGTCTCGGGTTGCTCGGCCAGGAGGCAAGGTCGGCAGTCTACCGGAGTAAAAAGATCTGAGCGATAGGAATCGGAAATTGCGGGAAATGTCGGTCCCGCAGCCGATTGCTGTCCTGACATACCCGCGTCAGAACTCGCCACGAGCTGTCGCTACGAAGTCGACTTACTTTCCGCCTTCAGATCCGCAACCCGCTGCTCTGGAGTCCGCTTTCTGGTGATCACGCTGACCGTTCCGCCGGCCGCCGTGATTTTCTCTTCCGCCGATTTGCTGAACCGGTGGGCCGAAACAGTCAGTTTCTTGGTCAGTTCGCCATCGCCGAGGATCTTGACTTCGTCGAAATGACCTTTGGCAAGGTCCTTTGCCGCCAATGCTTCCAATGTCACCTCGGCGCCGTCGTCGAAGGCATCATTCAAGCGACCGACGTTGACCGCGAATACCTCGACGGCCCAACGATTGTTGAAGCCACGTTTGGGGATCCGCCGGAACATCGGCATCGCCCCCCCTTGGAAGTTGGGCTTGCGGCTGTAACCACTGCGGCTCTTGTGGCCCTTGTGACCGCGACCGGCCGTCTTGCCGTGACCGCTACCCGGGCCACGACCGATCCGCTTGCGCTTGCGATTTTTCTGAATGCCGCGATGGACATCGTTAAGGTTCATAACGAAACCTGTGTTTTGATTTCAATGCTTGATGGAATCAAGAAGTATTGTTTGTGATGATTAAGCGGTCGCGAGGTCTTCGACTTGCAACCCGCGCAAAGCGGCAACCTGCTCGCGTGTCCGCAACTTCGACAACGCATCCATCGTCGCCTTGACCAAGGTGACGGGATTATTGGTGCCATACGATTTGGTCAGAATGTCGTGGATCCCGGTTGCCTCACATACCGCTCGCACCGCTTGGCCAGCGATGATCCCGGTACCGGCACCCGCGGGAATCAACAATACCTTCGCGGCCCCGTATCGTCCCCAGACCTGATGCGGAATGCTGCCCTGGACCAACGGCACTTCGATCATGCCGCGGCTGGCTTGTTTTTGGGCCTTTTGGACACTCGGCGGCACCTCGTTGGCCTTGCCGTACCCCCAACCAACCTTTCCCTTGCCGTCGCCAACGACAACCATGGCGGCAAAGCTGAAGCGGCGACCACCTTTGACCACGGCGGCACATCGCTTGATTTTAACGACGCGATCGAGCAAGTCGCTGGCCAAGTCCCTCTTCTTTCTTGCGAGGCTTGCGAGCTCCTGCGTTACGGGGTGCAGTACTAATGTTTCGATCCTCGTGTGGAGGGTTTTCGTTTGTCGGAGTTCGATGAATGATTCCCGCCGTGGAGGCGGGATCTGGGTTGATCGGCTGGTGTTTCGCCGATCGATTTGTTTCGCCGATCGATTTGTTTCGCCAAGGCCCCGACGGGCCAAACCTGCCACGGCTGGCTGCCGCAGCTTCGCGGGCCGGAAACGCTCGTCGTCTATACCTGCAAGCCAGCCTCGCGGACCGCGTCGGCGAATGCCTTCACCCGACCGTGATACTTGTTATGCCCGCGATCCAGTTTGACACTCTTGATCCCGGCCGCTGTCGCTCGTTCGGCGATCGATTGTACCAAGTTTCGCTGCCGCGTCGCAGTTGCCACCATTGTTGATTCCGCCGCGAAACGCCTTGTCGCGTGTGCTGGCGCTGGCCAACGTCTTACCGGCCAGATCGTCGACAACCTGGCAACTGAAGTGCTTCAACGAGCGATGGATGCACAGACGCGGATGGTCTGCGGTGCCACGCAGTTTGTTGCGGACGTGCTGCCGCCGTCGAAGCCGCTTCTTTTGAATTTTTTTGTTTTTATCCATTTCAATACCGACCTAACACCAATTCGCAAGACGGGTGGAATTCTTGGTTACCGATTCACGAATGGCCGCGTCTTACTTGGTCGCTGACTTACCTGGTTTGATCTTGACTTGTTCGCCCTGATAACGGACACCTTTGCCCTTGTAGGGTTCCGGCTTCCGAGCGACCGGATTTCGGCAGCGAACTGACCCACTTTTTGCTTGTCACATCCCTGCACGACGACGTGCGTTTGGTCGGGGCAGGTCACGTCCAGTTCGTGCGGGATTTTGCGATGCAATTCATTGGCAAATCCGACCCGCAACTGCAGCGTGTCACCCTGAGATGGCCGCCAAGTATCCGACGCCGACGATTTCCAAACTTCTTCTCGTAGCCCTTGTGACTCCCTCGATCATGTTGGCGATAATCGCACGGGTCAAACCGTGGAACTCTCGCGAGGCACGTTCATCGTTGTCCCGCGAGACCGATCGACTTCTTTACCGTCTCTCGTCAACGCGAACGGTGACCTCGGGACGGTGCTCGAAATTCAGTTTGCCCTTGGGCCCTTCGACTTCGACCATGCGGCCATTGACCGACACTTTCGCGCCGTCGGTGATCGGATACCGGCTTTTTTCCAATGCGGCTCATGTCAATCACTTCACTGTCGTTCAGACTTGATTCGCGATTCGATGGTGACGGCAGCATGCTATGCGACTTCACACAGCACTTCGCCACCGACATTGTCTCGTCGCGCTTCGCGATCGCTGATCACGCCATTGCTGGTGCTGATGATGCTGATGCCAAGTCCGCCGAGGACGGGTTTGAGTTCTTTGCTGCGAGTGTACAACCGCCGTCCGGGCTTGCTGATTCGCTTGATCGTCTGAATCACTCGTTCGCCGTTGGGGCCGTACTTCAGCTCCAAACGCAAAGTCGCCGTACGGATTCTCTTCGTCGATCTCTTTCCAATCCCAAATGAAGCCTTCACGCTTCAGCACATCGGCAATGCCACGCTTGAAGCGGCTCGTCGGAATATCGACGTACGGCTTCTCAACGCGAACGGCGTTGCGGATGCGAGTAAGCATGTCGGCTATCGGGTCTGTCATCATAATGTTGTCTGCTCCCCTACTTGTCTCTCTTGAATCACCAGCTGGCCTTGCGAACGCCTGGGATCAAACCCAGATTCGCGTTCTCACGGAAACAGATCCGGCACAAGCCGAATTTGCGATAGACCGACCGCGGACGACCGCAAAACTTGCAGCGGTTTTCCCGTCGGGAGCTGAACTTGGGCTTGCGGTTCGCCTTGGCGATTTTCGATTTGCTTGCCACGGGGTGACTTTCGGTAAATGTGTTATCGAGTCGAAAATGGAGTTCGATTCGTACAACCGGCTCGAGCCCGATTGTGCGACGATCACGCAGCATCCGTCTTCTTCTTGTCCTGCTTGAACGGCATGCCGAACATTTCCAGCAGGTCACGCGCTTCGTCATTGGTCTTGGCCGACGTCACAATCGTGATGTTCATCCCCTGGGGGCGAGTGAACTTGTCCGGATTCAATTCCGGAAACACCAATTGCTCGGTCAAACCGAGCGTGTAATTTCCATTACCATCAAACGCCTTGCGGCTGATCCCGCGAAAGTCACGGACACGCGGCAAAACCATGCGATACCAGCCGATCCAGGAATTCATACATTCGTTGGCGACGCAGCGTGACCATGCAACCGATCGGCATTCCTTCGCGGAGGCGAAAGTTTGCGATCGACTTGCGAGCATCGTGATCACTGGCTTTTGACCAGCGATCTCGGTCATTGCCTCAACCGCCAGGTCGAGAATCTTCTTGTCACCGATCGCGCTGCCCACACCCATGTTCAACGTGATCTTTTCGATCGCGGGAATCTGGTGCGGGTTCTTGTAGCCATGCTTTTCCACCATCGCTTTGCGAATGGTTTCTTCGTAGCGTTCTTGCATTCGTGGTTTGGAATCGGCCATTGCGAGTCAGGCTTTTCGTTTGCGTTCGATTTCTGTTGTTGATTCGCGGACTATTTCTTCTTCGCGTAGGTGGCACGAGCCGGGGCGATCTTGCCCAGGCTGGCACCACTCTTCTTCGCGTAACGTTCCTTGCTGCCGTCGACCAAATAACGGACTCCGATGCGAGTCGGTTTGCCGCTGGTCGGATCAATCAACATGACATTGCTGGCACTGATCGGCATTTCTTTGTTCAGTCGTCCACCCTGCGGGTTCTTCTGGCTTCGACGAACGTGTTTCCACACCCGCCCTGCACCTTCGACGACGACTTTGTTCTTCTGGCGATCGATCTTCAGCACCTTGCCTCGGTGCCCTTTGTCGGCCCCGGCGATCACTTCGACCTCATCATTAATGCGAAAAAACATGTCAATCGTCTATTCGTTGAATGGATATCTGTTACGGCTCAGCGGGCAAACGGACTCAAACGACTTCGTTGGCCAAGCTGACTATCTTCATGAAGCTGCGATCACGCAACTCACGGGCGACCGCGCCGAAAATGCGAGTTCCGCGAGGCGTTTTGTCTTTGTCGATCAGCACCACAGCGTTGCTGTCGAACTTGATGTAACTGCCGTCCGGTCGACGCGTCGGCTGTTTCGTGCGGACGATCACGGCACGTACGATCGATTTCTTCTTGATGTCACTTCCGGGGATCACACTCTTGACGCTGCAGACGATCACATCACCAAGTCCGGCGACACGCCGGCGGCTGCCGCCGAGCACCTTGATGCACATCACTTGGCGGGCACCGGTGTTGTCGGCCACGTCGAGTCGGGATTCTTGTTGGATCATGTTCGCAAACTCTGCTGGAACCGGGATTCCCAGTCCCATCGCTGGAACTCGAAATCAACGGTTACTCTTAATCTTGGAAACAGCCTGTCATGTTGGAAACAGCCCGATGCTGATTCTGTGTCGTACTGATGGTTATTCGGAGTCACTCGCTGGTTCTGCGTCGCCACCGGCGGACTGGTCCACTTCGACCCGGCCCCCTTCGACAGCGGCCGAGGCCATCGCCTCGTCCCCAAGGTGTGCCGCTTCGATCGCCTCGGATTCCGCTTGCGTGGCACCCTTGCGTGCCGCTCGCAACGCGGCAACGTCCACTTCGGTGCTCTTCTCCAGCACACGAACCAGACGCCATCGCTTCATCTTGCTCAACGGCTCGGATTCGATGATCTCCACACGATCACCGGCGCCCGATTCGTTCTTCTCGTCGTGGGCATAACAAACGGTACGCCGATGAATGTATTTTTTGTACTTCGGATGTTTGACCAGACGATTGATCTCGACGCGACGAGTTTTGCTCATCTTGTCGCTGGTCACGATTCCGGATACGACGCGCTTCGGCATGTAGTCGGCTCGAGTGAAAAATGGTTGTTAGTTGACAGCCGTCTTCTGGCGTTCGGTCTGGATCGTTTTGATCCGAGCGATCAGTCGACGGTTTTTCTTGATTTCAGTGGGTGTATTCAAACGCTCGGACTGCGACTGGAAGCGGAGTCGAAACAGCGTGTGCGCGGCTTCCTTGACGGTCGCCTCGAGCTGTTCGTCGCTCATCTCGCGTAGTTCGGATGTGTCATTGCTCATGTCATGTAGCCGTTAAGCGGTACGGCGTTCCGACAAAGCGAACGTTCACCGGCAGCTTGCTCGCCAGGCGTGCGAAACACACTTTGGCTTGCTGTTCGGTCACGCCGCCAAGTTCGTAAAGGACTGTGCCAGGCTTGACGACCGCGGCCCAGAATTCCGGCTCACCTTTGCCCTTCCCCATTCGAGTTTCCAGCGGAGTGCTGGTCACCGATTTGTCAGGGAAAATGCGAATGTAAAGCTTTCCTTCGCCGCGGACGTATTGCTGGGCAGCGATACGCCCGGCTTCGATCGTCGTTGCTTTGATCCACCCGGCATCCAACGACTGGATCCCGTAATCACCAAAGACGACCGTGTTGCCGCGAGTCGCGTTACCTTTTATGCGACCTCTTTGGCTTTTTCGATGCTTGACCCGTTTGGGCATCAGCGCCATCGGTGTCGTCTCCGTATGTACCTTGGTTAATCCACACCTGAATCCCGATGTGCCCCTGTGGCGTCATCGCTTCAGTGAATCCGTAATCAATTTTTGCCTGCAACGTGCTCAATGGAATCGAGCCCGCAATTTGCTTTTCTCGGCGAGCCATTTCCGCACCACCAAGCCGCCCTGCCATCTGGATCTTGATGCCCTTGGCACCGGCATCCATCGTCTGTTCCAACGCCCGCTTCATCGTTCGACGGAAGCTGGATCGTTTGGTCAGTTGCTGCGCGATGTCTTCGGCGACCAGCTGAGCCTGCAATTCCGGTCGGCCGACTTCTTCGACCTTCAAGTTGATTCGCCGACCGATCAAGTTCTGTAGTTCGGCCTGCAGAATCTCGATCTCCTGGCCCTTCTTGCCGATGATCAAACCGGGACGAGCGACAAACATCATCACACGCACTTCGTCACGTGTCCGCTCGATCTCGATCCGGTCGATCCCGGCGTTCTTGTACTGTGTTTTCTTGGGATGATTGGTGATGAAGTTCCGCAGCTTGCGGTCCTCGACCAGCAGTTCCGCAAAGTCCTGCTTGGACGCGTACCAGCGGCTGCTCCACCCGCGAGTGATGCCTGTTCGGAATGCGATCGGGTTGACTTTTTGACCCATCAGGGACTCATCGTCTGTTTGTTGAAATGGAAAGGATTGACTCAGATTTCGTCGATCGGTGTCAAACCGACGCGAATGTGACTGCTTCGTTTCTTGATCATGAATGCCGTCCCGCGAGCACGCGGCCGGATCCGCTTGAACATCGGGCCGCCATCAATCCGCACATCGGTCACCACCAACTCTTCGATGCGGTGGCTGCGGCCATTGTTCTGGTCCGGGTCCTGCGCGTTTCCGACAGCACTCTTGATCACTTTTTCCAGCATCCGGGCACCGCGCTGCGGCTGATACTTCAGCGTATCGAGCGCCTCGTCGGCGTACATGCCGCGAACCAGGTTCGCGACCAAGCGGACCTTCTGTGCGCTGATTCGTGCGTTCTTATGAATTGCGTTGAATGTTGCCATGATGAATCTCGGGCCTTGAATTGCTGCGGGGCAATTGCTTCTACTTCTTGCCTTTACCGCCGTGTCCCCTGAACGTCCGCGTCGGAGCGAACTCGCCCAGTTTATGTCCGACCATGTCTTCGGTCACATGCACTTTGATGTGTTTCCGCCCGTCGTGCACCATGAACGTGATGTTGACGAACTCCGGCACGATCGTGCAGGCTCGCGCCCACGTCTTGATCGGTTCAACCCGACTCGATTCCATCTGCTTCTGCACTTTGAAAAACAGCTTCGGATCGACGTACGGGCCTTTTTTACTGCTACGGCTCATGGAATTCGCTGCTGGGCTTTAGTTTGGTTTCAATTCTGGTTTTGGTTCTGTGTTCCGCAGAATCCGTATTCGCGATCCGACTGGCGATCGACTGATTCATTGATTACTTGTGTAGCTTCAATTGTCCATAGCGACGGCTCTTGCGACGCCGGACGATCGCGCTGTTGGTCGACTTCCGCTTCTGCCGGGTTGCCCCACCCTTGGCACTCTTGCCCTGCGGGCTAACCGGGTGGCGACCCCCCTTGGTGCGGCCTTCACCACCACCGTGCGGATGGTCGACCGGATTCATCGCCGTGCCGCGGACGTGTGGACGACGACCGAGCCATCGGGAACGGCCCGCTTTGCCGAGCCGCACGTTCATGTGATCACTGTTGCCCACTTGACCGATCGTCGCCCGGCAAACACTCGGCACGCGGCGAATTTCACCACTGGGCAGCGACAACTGCGCCCAATCGGCCTCGCGTGCCATCAGCGTGGCTTGCGTGCCGGCGGACCGACAGAGCACCGCACCACTGCCGCCGCGGAGCTCAATGCAGCAGACCGTGGTTCCCAGCGGAATCCTCTTCAGCGGCAAACAGTTGCCCAGCGTCGGCGGCGCTTCCGGGCCATTTTGGATCGCATCGCCCGCCTTCAAACCGGCCGGCGCGATCACGTAACTCTTTTCGCCATCGGCGTACTTCAACAATGCGATCCGAGCCGATCGATTCGGATCGTACTGGACCGAATCGACGGTCGCCGCAACCCCATCCTTGATCCGCCGAAAATCGATCATCCGGTACATTTGCTTGTGGCCACCACCACGATGACGCGCGGTGATCTTGCCCTGGTTGTTCCGGCCACCCGTTTTCCGCTTGGGACGCAGCAGACGACTTTTCGGGCTTGTAGCCAGGAGTCAATTCGGCAAAGTCGCTGACCGACGCATTGCGGCGCCCGGCGCTGGTCGGCTTGTAGACTCGAATACCCATGGAATTAGCTCTTCGCGGTTAAGCTCGTAATGTTTTGTGATTAAAAGAAGTCGATCCGATGCTCTTCGTGCAACTGCACGATCGCCTTCTTCCAGTCCGATGTTCGGCCCGATCGGAAACGATAGCGACGAATCTTTCCCTTGCGAGTCTGAGTTCGCACCTTCGAGACCTTGACCTCAAACAGTTCCTCGACCGCTTTCTTGACGTCATGCTTGGTCGCGTCGCGATGAATCTCGAACGCGTACTGGTTGTTGCGCGACGCGCGGTGCACGCCTTTTTCGGTCACCAACGGGCGAAGCAACACCTGGTGTGCTTCGAGCTCAATGCCGCCTTTCGGCTTCGCTGGAGGTTGGATTCGTGTCATGTCAATTACTACTTTATGTGCCAGTTTGACTCGTTCATTCGCGACAACCCGACCGTTCAATCGCTGCTCGCGTCGGATCCGTTGAATGTGCCGTCTTTGATTTTGTCCAGTGCGTCCTTGGTGACCAACATCCGCCGCGGCTTGAGCACCGACAACGCATTGAGTTCGCGAACCGTCTGCACCGAGACACCCGATATGTTTCGGCCGCTCTTGTAAACCGCAACATCATGATCGGCCGTTGCCACCAACGTCGTCACGCCATCGAGCCCCAACGCCTTGAGCACCGAAGCCATCCGCTTGGTTTTAGGGGCATCAAACCCGAGACTGTCGACGACAACCACTTCGCCATCATCGATCTTGGAGCGAATCGCCATCCGCGTCGCCAGCCGTACCGCCTTCCTGTTCATTCGATAGCTATAGTCGCGCGGCTTGATCGTCCGTGCGACGCCACCACCACGACGAATGTTCGTCCGCTTGCCGCCGGCACGCGCATTGCCGGTCCCTTTCTGGCGGTACATCTTCTTCGTCGAACCGGCCACCTGACCGCGAGTACGAGTGTTGTGCGAACCCTGACGCAAATTCGCCTGGTACATCACGACCACATCGTGCAGCAATTGCTTGTTGACACGATCGGCGATCGTCGCGGTATCGATTTCGTACTGACCGACCTCTCCGCCGGTTTCGTCATAGACAGTCAATGTGGCCATGAATAAACCTCAACCCACCTTGTTCGTTTCACGGACCGTGACAAAGCCGCCGTTGGGGCCGGGAACGGCACCGCGAACGAGCAGCAAATTATTTTCGGCGTCCACGCGGACCACTTCCAAATTGCGAGAGGTGATTCGTGCGTTGCCGTACTGGCCGGACATGCGAATCCCTTTGAACAACCGACTCGGCGATGCACTACCCGAACCGGTACCGCCAGCATGACGATGCACTTTCTTGACACCGTGCGAAGCTCGCTGGCCATGAGAAGTTGTGCCGCTTCATGACGCCCGAAAAGCCGCGGCCCTTGCTGGTCCCGGTCACATCGACCTTCTTGACCTCAGCGAACTGGTCGACCGTCACAGTCGCACCCACCTCCAGATCGGTCTCGACCGCGAAACTCGCGAATGAATCGCTGCGGCTCGCAATCAGCCTTGGCAACCAACTCGACGCCGCTGGCGGCAAGCTTCCTCGATCGCTTGCTGTCCAACTTCGCGACATGGCCACGCTCGCTGCGACTGGCCAATCGACGCGGCTTGTCCTCGAAACCCAACTGAACCGCTTGATAGCCATCACGCATCTTGATTGCGGACCTGCAGCACATGACACGGACCGGCCTGAATGACAGTCACCGGCACGACCCGACCGTCTTCCAAGTAAACCTGCGTCATCCCGACTTTGCGGCCGAGGATCGATGGTGACATATCTTTCATCTCGCCCTGTGGCCAGGGCGTCCGTCGTTCGTTGATGGATTCCAAGCTCGCCAGAGCGAACCAACCAATGCAATGGACCAAAAATAAGACCGCAACATCTGCTGCCATCAGGGCCAATGCACTGGGGTTATCGACCTGGCTTCCGTTCATTCGGAAAACCGTCGCTATTAAACAGTGCTTTACCGTCCAGAAACACTACGGGAATCGCCCTTCATTCGAGCGACCCATCACCCACGAGGGCGACCGGCTTTCCAGACAATTGCCTCACTCGGCCAACTAACGTGCTGACGCCTTGATCTTGATGTCAACACCGGCCGGAAGACTCAGTTTATTGAATGCTTCGATCGTCTTGGCCGTAGCCTGGACAATATCAATCAATCGCTTGTGTGTGCGAATCTCGTACTGCTGACGAGACTTCTTGTTCACAAACGGGCCCGACAAAACCGTGTACCGCTCGATTCGAGTCGGCAACGGGATCGGCCCGTGCACCTCGCTATGAGTCCGCTTTACCGTATCCACAATTTCCTGAGCACTCTGGTCAAGCACGGAGTGATCGTATGCTTCCATACGAATCCGAATTACTTCGCTGGCACCGGCAGACACAATGAATGATCCGTCAGGGAAATGTGATAAAGTAACAAGCTGCCGCCACTGATCCTGAAAAATAGACCCGCGACACCTCTAAAATGAAGACCATCGGTCACCACCCTAGAAGACAGCCAAAACCGTTCTTTCGCAAGTGGCGTTCCACTCACGGGGAAGCGGGAAAATTTACGGTCAGTCGCCAAACCCGTCAACGGCTGTTGAACGTTTGAAGCGATTTCTTTTCGTTTCTTTCTTCCGCTCACCCCCGTCATGCCCCTATCTCCCCCCAGTCACCCATGTCCGAAGCGTCCGATCCGGCGATTGCGACCCAGCCCACCGATTCGACCTCGGTGGTGACGCACGGGAGCGTTCAACGGCCGCAAAATTCCCAGGCCCGATTGCTGCGATTGGTTGCCCTGGGGTTGGCCGTACTGCCCTTGACGCTGTTGTTGGTCGCTAGTCGACTGCAGCCCAGTTCCGCCGGCCTGGGTACACACCAGCAACTCGGCCTGCCACCCTGCTCGATGCGCGTCATTGCGGGAATTCGCTGTCCCGGGTGCGGCATGACGACATCCTGGGCCCATTTCACACGCGGCCAGTGGCAAAGCAGCTTTCAGGTCAATGCCGGGGGATTCTTGCTGGCGGGCTACAGTCTTGTCTTCGCCTGGATCGCATTGAGAACCTGCTGGAGCGGACAATTCCCCAGTCTCGCAACACAGCGAGCCATGGGCGTGGGGATCTTGGCCATCGCCGCGGTGACGCTGGTCGACTGGTCTCTGCGATTGCTCAGCGGCTGATCGCGACAACGCAAGATTGGATCAGCCGAACAGGTTTCTACGGAAATCGAGGGGACGGGCTGCAAGTGATGTGGTCCCGCAGTCCGGAAACTTCGTATGTACGCGGCTGCTGAGAAGATCTTGCCGACCGCGCGAAAGGACTCGCACCGATGAAAACGACCCCCGCCACCACCGTGTCGCGCCGGCGAACGAACGCCCCCCAGGCGATCGCTCTCACGTTCCTGGCCAGCGTAATGCTCACCCAAATCGGCTGTTTGGGAGTCGCCGCCAACTTGATGCACGCCGTCGGTGCCGACATGGTCCCCGCCGAGTTCGACGGTCTCAAAGACTGCAACGTGGCGATCGTGACGGCCACCGAAAGCACGAATTACAAGGACGATGTCTCCGCCCAAATGCTCAGCAAAAGCGTGGGAGCCATTCTGACCCAAAAGGTCAAAGATGTGAGACTGATTCGTCACAGCAAAGTGGAAGAGTGGCGCGATCAAGTCGGCTGGGACAACGTTGACTATGTCGCCCTCGGAAAAGCCGTCGAGGCGGACAAGGTTATCTCGATCGAACTGAACAATCTGAAGCTACGGGAGGGTGCGACCCTCTATCGTGGCAACTCGGATGTCGTCATCAGCGTCCTGGATGTGGCAACCGGGACCGTCGTTTACACGCGTGAAATCGAGGAATACACCTTCCCCCGGTCGGCCGGACAACATGTCAGCGAGACCGACGAGAATCGATTCCGAAAGGTCTATCTGGGGATGCTTGCCAAGGAGATCGGACGGTCGTTCCACCCCTATGACCTAGCCGACACATTCGCCCTGGATGCCGCGATCGCCAGCCAATAGCCGATGTGGGTGCTGAAACGATTTCGGCAACCGTCGGCTGCGCCGGTAACGATTGCCCACTGCACCGGCCGCTGGGGGCCCTCCAAGGATGCCTGTTTTTTCGTGTGCCTCGCTGGCGTTTCGACCTCGCCTGCCCGACTGCGCCAATTGAAATCGCACGCTTTGTGGAATAGTCAACTCCGGACAATTCGCGAGATTGCAGCGCTGTCCAGCTAGGCGGCCGGTGGCTGCGCCGCAGCAGGAGCGGGTTGCACCGCAGCAGGAGCGGGTTGCGCCGAGCGGGTTGCACCGCAGCAGGAGCGGGTTGCACCGCAGCAGGAGCGGGTTGCACCGCAGCAGGAGCGGGTTGTACTGCAGCAGGAGCGGGTTGCACCGCAGCAGGAGAGGGTACATTGACGTTGGCAGCGGCCCCGGCAGCCTTCGCCGCAACCGGACCGGCCAACGGATCGACCGTCTCCGCGGCATCCCCGGCGATTTCCCGTAGCAGTTCGATCTGCTCGGTCAGTGCTTCGACATACGTTTCCCGTTTCTCCAGAAACTCATCGTTGATTGCCTCGACGATCGGGGTCATCTCCGTGACCCACTCCTGAACCTGTGGCTTTTGCTGGGCGCTGACCATGGCCAGAACACCACCCTCTTGTCTGGGCATTCCGGCGACGGGCGAGCCGGTAACCCCGAGGTGGATTTGCTGGAGAACCTTGTTGAGCTTCCGTCGCGAAGCAATCACCTCCGGAGGTTGTGGATTGGCTTTGCGGACGGCCGCGCCATATGCCCCCGACATCATGCCCATTCCCGACATCATCATCGACATGTCGTCCATCTCCATTTCCTCCATGCCGTAGTTACCAGTCTCCATGTCCATCTCCATCATGTTCGAATCATACATGTCGTCCTCGGACATGATGGTTGGCGTTGCCGTCCGCTTATTGGCAAGGAAATCATCGGGGCGGGTCGGCTGGCTGGTCGCCTTTTTCGGGCGTTCAAGTGCATTGAGACGAGCCACTTCAGCCTCGAATGCGTGCAATGCCCTGGCCGACCAGCTCTGCAAAACCGCGTTCGGGTCGGCCACTTTGCCCTTCATCTCGCCACTCATCCCGCCCAGGCGAGAGACCGAATGCAGCGCGATCAAGTCGGGCTGTTTCGGTTCGGTGCTGATGCTGACCAACTGGACCCCCAACGACGAATCGTTCTTGGCACGCAGTAAGTCGAGAATGTCGACGGCAAAACGCTGCAAATAGGCGTGCGCTTTCTCCGAGCGTCCCGGGGGCGGATCGGAAGTCAACAAGCTGGCCATCGCCGTCTGGATGGTCGCCTTGTCGCCGGCCGCAAGCCGCGTCAGCCCATAGGAGACGTAGCGGTGCAATCCTTCCAGCGCAGCCGCGCGGACGCCGTCCGGATTGGCTTCGTTGTTGTACTGGGCGATCAAGATCGGCAGCGAATAACGAAGCGGAATCGGAGGCGTTTGGCTGGCTTGGTTGGCCGGCGCTTCGTCCAGGCGTCCCAGGACCAGCAACGCATTGATCCTTGCTGGGGGATGATAATTCCCCTCGGCAACGCGTTTCATTCCCGTGAAGATCCAGCCCAGTATCTGTCGTGCGCGGGGGTTGTTGGATCGCTGAGCACGGTTGAGCAGGACCGTCGCATTCTTGACCAAATCGCCGATCTCTGGCAGAGCGTCGGGCTGCGTTATTTTTCCGGGAACGTAGGTTTCGAAATAGACTTTCGCGTAGGTCTCTTCTGCCGACCCGGTACCGGCGAAGTTCTTGGCGGCGAGCTCCATCCTGCGAAGGGTATTGGCATCGGAGAATGCGGGATGCATTTTGATCGTGTCATACTGGGCTTGCTGGCCCCATGCCGTGATCGTCAGAGTCGCCATCAACCCGGCGACCAGGAACAGGATCACGAGCAACCGCAGACTCCGCCCCAGATCCGTTGCTGCGGACGAGGCCAGCACAGCGGAACGGCCCGGATGCGGATGGGGTGGTTGTGCGGACTGGGTTGTACGAGGGCTCATATCGAATCACCGGTTGAGCTTGGTCGGCCGCGCAGGGCCGACAGGAGGAGACAAGACTGGTTTGTTAGTATCTCCGAAAACCCCACATCGCGTCAAACAAAATCGTGTGGTTGTCACTCGGATATCGCTGAGAATCGACGATTATTCCCTTGAAATGGGCCGTGAAAGCTTTCTTTTTGCGTCCCGCGTCAGGTCGGACAGCCGATTCGCGCCAAACCCTGCCTCTGCGGATAGAGGTAGCGGCCCCTTGAGGAAAGCCCGCCCCCTTGAGGAAAGCCCGACGAGAAGTGGAAGATGTTGTCGCTGTCGTCGAACGGTTGTGATCGGGCGCACGATTGCTGTCGGTCACGTCCGTTCTGTCCCTGGGATGGGGACGGGCCAAGTTGGAATTTGCGTCGCGGGATGGAGTCGTCGATCGAATCCGGCCTGACGCGAAAGAGGCAGTTTAGCAAATGTCACGGAGTGGAAATCGACGCCCCAAGCAACCGAGGAATCGACAAAGCCTCCCCAGGCAGTCGGCGGTTCCCAGGCCGCACGTTTCCCCGCCCTCCATCGCGCCCCCAGCGAACTCATCGATCACCCCTCGTGACCCCGAGTTGCTCGGCCGCTTGGCCCGTGAGGTCACCGATCGTCAGTTCTCGGCCCAACAGATCTCACGCTTGCAACGGGAAATCCACGAGCAGACGCTGCGATTGAGCCGATCAATGGATCAACCCAACTTCACGCGTGTCGGCCGCGATGATTTGGTGAGGATGGTCGGCATGTACGATGATCGCTTCTTCGACGGACAGATCCTGCCCACCGCCCAGGCCGAAGGCCTCTCGTTCGGATTGTCCTCGCGGATGACCCGCGTGGCTGGCAAGCTGGTGACCCACTATCCCGATGGCAACCACCAGGGACGCAGGCAGTTCGAGTTGGTCCTCTCTTCGACGCTGCTGTTTCAAACGTTTGAGGACGTGGATCGTCCGGTGCAGGTGACCGGACGATCATGCCGTGACCGTCTGGAAGCGATGCAGCGTGTGGCCGAACACGAGCTGGTCCATTTGGTCGAAATGTTGATTTGGAACGATGGCAATTGCAGTGAGAAACGATTCCAATTCCTTGCCCATCGCTACTTTGGCCATTCCGACTATCGACACGAACTGATCACCCAACGCGAACGCGCCGCGATCCGATTCAACATTCGTGTCGGAGACCAGGTTCGCTTCGCGCACGAGGGACAAGTTCTGTGCGGACGGGTCAATCGAATCACGCGGCGGGCCACGGTGCTGGTCTCAAGTCCTGCCGGTGAACGGTTCAGCGATGGTGGTCGGTATTTGAGGTTCTATGTGCCGCTGGAGAAACTGACCAAGGCTTGACGGATGACCCGTTGGATCAGCAACCCCAGCGAACCGCCGTAAAAAACAACCCACCATCCCTTGATCCATCCGCTGCAGCGTTGTGCTCTACTGGGCATCCAATGGCTGCCTCTCGGCCGCGAGCGACCTGACCGAGCGACCTGACCGAGCGAATAGGGACAATCGATGGACGATCGCGATACTGATTTCCTGGCCGATACTTACCGATCCATCCGAGTCGACGCGACGTAACAGCGTCCAACCCTGTCACCGCAGGTGACTGAACTCCATTCGACCGACGAATCGCATGCTGATCGTTGACTCGCTGACCAAGTCATTTTCACTCGATGATGGTGAGCTATGCGCGGTCGACCATTTGTCGTTTCGGGTCAATCCCGGTGAGGTCTATGGGCTGCTCGGTCCCAACGGCGCGGGCAAGACGACGACGCTGCGCATGGTGCTCGGCTTGCTCGATCCCGATGAAGGTTATGCCGAAGTCGACGGCGTGCGAACGGCTGACGATCCGATTGCGGTGAAGTCGAGGCTCGGTTTCGTGTCGGCAAGTGATGGCGTTTATCCCTGGCTCAGCGTTCGAGAAATGCTGCTGTATTTCGCTGATTTGTACGCAGTCGATCCCGACGTCGCCCAGACCCGGGCCGAGGAACTCTCAGCCCTGATGGAGATCACACCGCTATTGGATCGACGCGCCGGTTCACTCAGCACGGGCCAACGCCAACGAGTGACTCTGGTCCGCGGACTGATTCACGATCCACCGGTGATGCTGTTGGATGAACCGACCCGTGGGTTGGATGTGGTCGGTGTGCAAACGATCTTCGAGTACATCAATCACCTTCGCAACGTCGGCAAAGCGGTTGTTGTTTGTACGCACCGGCTTGATGAAGCCGAACGACTGTGCGACCGTTTCGGGTTGCTTCATCAGGGACGGCTCGTACACGACGGCACGCTCGAGCAACTTCGCGCGTCGACTCAGCGAGAGAGTCTGGTGGAAATGTTTGTCGACCTTCTTCGGAGCCCATCGCAATGACCAGCGCAGGGCGCCAACGCCATTTTGTACGCGGCCGAATTCTACGACTGTGCCAAAAGGAGCTCAAAGAGACCATTCGGGATCGACGCACGATCGTCACGTTGTTGTTGATGCCGCTGTTGGTCTATCCACTGCTGAGCATGTCGATGAACCGATTCCTGCTGTCATCGGGGGGGCCCAAAAACAAGGCCTACACGGTTGGTGTGGCAACCGATCAGGAAGGAAAGATGCTGCAAGATTGGCTGTCGGATCCGCGCAGCAAACCGCCGGACGAAATCGTCCAAGCCAGTGGCGGCGATTTAGCCGACTTCGAGTTCGTCAATACGGTCGACGTCCCCGGTGACAATTCGACCACGCCGGTCGATGCGCTCTCGCGCAACACGATCGATGTGGCGGTCGAAATCAAACCGCGTGAAGGAAAACCGCCGCTAGTCACGTTTTTTGCCTACCGCGGCGATGCGAGCAGTCAGAATGCGCGACGAATCATGGTCGAGCGATTGCAGTGGCTGAAGCTCCGCCAAGCACAATCGGTCGCAGCCGAAACGTCACCCGATTTCGCGCCGCTGGTGGAAGTCGACGTCAAGGATGTCGGTGAGATCCAGCAGACTCCTCTGCTGGCAACCGTCGTCCCGCTTGTGTTGGTGCTGATGACCATCACCGGTGCCGTCTATCCGGCGATCGATTTGACCGCTGGCGAACGCGAGCGTGGCACGATGGAGTCGTTGATGGCCTCACCCGTGCCCAGATTCTATGTGCTGTTTGCCAAGTACACGGCGGTCGTGACGGTCGCACTGCTGACCGCGATCGCAAACCTGCTGGCGATGTTCACGACCCTGTGGTTCGGGGGCTTGCTGCCACTCCTGACCGGCGGCGATGCGTTTCCCTGGCTCGCGGTGCTGCAGATCTTAGGTTTGCTGGTTCTGTTCAGCGGTTTCTATTCTGCGGTCCTGTTGTCGTTGACCAGTTTTGCAAAATCATTCAAGGAGGCGCAGGCTTATCTGATTCCAGTGATGTTACTGTCTCTCGCACCGGGAATGTTATCGTTGATGCCCGGTGTCACACTCTCCGGGCCGATGGCGATCGCGCCATTGGTGAATATCATCCTGCTCGCACGGGACTTGCTCTCCGGGGACGTCCTGCCCGCCGCGGCACTCGCGGCCGTGATCAGCACCGCCGGCTATGCCGCCGCGGCATTGGCCATTGCCGCCAAACTGTTCGGCAGCGATGCGGTGACGCGTACCAGCGAACAATCGATCGGCTCGATGTTCCGCAGGCCGCGCCGCTGGTCACCGGTCCCCAGCCCTCAGGCGGCCGCGTTGATGTTGGCATTGCTGGTGCCGATCTACTTTGTCGTCTCCAACGCCCTGATTCAAGGTTTGCAGGCCTATCGCGATTCGTTGACCATTTCCAATCAATTGACACTCAACGCCATCGCCCTGATTGCTACCTTCGGTGGCGTTCCACTGCTGGCAACCTTTTGGGAACGAAATGCCTTTCGAACGACCTATCGATTGACCGTGCCCCGGGCGATGACCTTGTTGGGGGCTGCCGTCGTGGGTATCGGCGCTTGGGCCATCGCGCACGAATCTTATGTCCTGGCACAGTCCGTTGGAATCGGAATCCTCGATGAAGAACGGATCAAGGAGATCCTTCAGTCGGTCGGACGAATGCAACAGGCGCCGCCCCTGATGTTGATCCTGGCCTTCGCTTTGACACCTGCGGTGATCGAAGAACTCTGTTTCCGTGGCTACCTGTTCTCAGCGCTCTCACGCATCTTGTCGCCCGGCCGGGTGATCGTGCTCACATCCGTGTTGTTTGGATTGTTCCATGTGCTGACCGGCAGCGCACTGCTGGTGGAACGGTTCATCCCGACCACGCTGATGGGGCTGATTCTCGGTTGGATCGCCTACCGTAGTGGCAGCGTGCTGCCGGGGATGGTGGTGCATTTTGTGCACAACACGCTGTTGAATCTCGTCGCTTACTATCACGACCGTATCGATTTCTTTGGAACCAATCTCGACGACCAGGCTCACCTGCCGACCAGTTGGATCGTTGCGGCCAGCCTGATTTCCCTGGTCGGTGCCCTGCTGATCTGGATCAGCACACGAACAAAGGTTGAGGCTTGAGGGTCCGGGTTCCGGGGTCCGGGGTCTGGGGTCTGGGGTCCGGGTTCCGGGGTCTGGGGTCTGGGGTCTGGGGTCTGGAATGGGCGACTCACTGTTCAATCTTTACTCGCAATCTCCCTCAACCTCTCACACCGGTTCATCGATGAACCGACCATCGACACCCAGATCGTTCAGTAGCAGCCGGCTGGTGATGCGACTCGATTCGTAGATCACCGGCAGACCGCTGCCGGGATGCGTGCCGCCACCGGTGAGATAAACTCCGTCGATTTCCTCGAAGCGATTTCGCGGCCGCAGGTGAAGCATTTGCCCCAGGTTGTGCGCCAGGTTGAACGTCGCCCCACGATAGATCGCGTAATCGCTTTCCCAGTCTGCCGGCGTGATCCGATGCTCAACTCGAATGCGACTGCGAATGTCATCGAGCCCGATTGCGGAAAGGCGATCGAGTGTCAATTCGCGAAATCGATCTGACTCGATCGACCAATCAACGTTCTCGTGCTGATGCGTCACGGGAACCAGGATGTACAGCGTGCTTTGACCATCGGGGGCTAGCGACGGATCGGTCACCGATGCATTCTGCAGATAGAACGATGGGTCTTTGCTGAGCACATGCAGGTGCTCGATTTCGTTGAGGTTGGCTTCGTAATCGCGGCTGATGTGAATGTTGTGATGGGGCAGGTTCTCGTAGGTTCCGTCGATGCCCAGGTACAACATGAACGTGCTGCAGGAAAAACGCTTGGTCGCGATCCGCTCGTCGCTCCATCGCCGCCGGTTTGCGTTGGGGATCGTATGGGTCATCCAGTGCGCAAAATCTGCATTCACCACGAACGCATCGGCCTGATACCTTTCCGCATCCGTCTGCAGTGCGGTGAGGCGTCTTCCCGACATCTCCACCGAACGAACCGGTTCGTTGAGCCGAATCGTGACGCCCATCGATTCGGCAATCTCCGACATCCGCTCGCTGACGCGGCTGCAACCGCCGATCGGGTGCCAAACGCCATGTTCGTACTCCAGAAACGACAGGATGCTGAACAGGCTCGGACACTGGAATGGTGACATCCCCAAGTACTTGGCCTGAAACGCAAAGGCGATGACCAATCGCGGATCGGAAAAATATCGCTCCAACTCGGTGCCCAACGAGCGGAAGGGATGAAGGTGCCTCGCCGCGGCCAGCAGCGACGGGCGGATAAGATCGAACATTGAACTGAAAGGTGACTCGAGAATCGGACGAAACTTCGCCAATTTCACCCGGTTGTCGTCCATGTATCGCCGCAGAGCACCAACGTCCGCAGGCGCAAAGTCGGCGATTTGGCGGTCCATTTCATCCAGATCGGGCGTGCAATCGAGCTGACCTCCGCTGCCAAACGTTAGCCGATACTGGGGGTCGAGGCGGCGCATCGGAATCTCATCCATCAATTCCAAGCCGACCGACTGAAAGATCTCCGAGAGCACGCGTGGATAAAGAAAAAACGTTGGGCCGCAGTCGAATCGGAATCCATCTCGATCGATCGCCGAGGTGCGTCCACCGACTCGATCGCGTCGCTCCAACAGCGTGACCTCACACCCGGCATGAGCCAACTGCATCGCCGAAGCCAATCCGCCGGGACCTGCCCCGACCACAACCACCCTACGTCTCGCCAACTTCACTTCCCTTGATTCGGAGTCACGGACGCGAGGATCAATAGCTGCCGTCTCGAAGACCGGCATCGATTTCTCGACGGATGATCGAGTCGAGACTGACGTCGAAACGCTGCTCAGGCACATTGACGGCGTCAGCGAACCTCTTGGCCCGCCCAATCACGATCTTGACCCCTTCGGACGTCAGCGGCTGAATGATTCTCCGACCGCCCGGCGACTGGTCATCGGACTCCAACACGGGCTGCAGTATGTCCTCGAAATCAAAAGAGGTCGCTTTGCCCAATTCGACCCCCCGTCGCAATCGCGAAAGCTGCTCGAGCGATTGCTGCTTCTGCGGGTCATCCGATTTTTCAATAAAGCCCTGCACGGCCTCCAGCTCACCCCATTGCAGGACCGGCAGCCGTTGCATTCGCTGCAACACACCAGCAGCCTGCCAGTTTTCGTACTTACCCTGTTCCAGTTCCGACGCAAATTCCTCCATCCGGCTGACCACCGCATTCTTTTCTTGCGGGTCCAGTAGACTCTGTTCGAGCGCCGGAATGTACGATCCTCGGAGCGTCCGTATCGCGAATTCGGTGCGCTGCTGAAACAGAACCCATGTCGAGACGCCACAACAAATGAAACCGGCGATTCCCAACAACACCGTGGCGGCCACGATCGCGGGCATCCATCCGGGGCCCCCTCCGACGGCGGCGTGCTGCCGAGGCAACGCCATCTTCCTCTCCCGGTTCGTCGTCCGATTCGTCAGTCATCAGTCATCCATCGGTAGGCAGACCGCCTACTCAAGAAATTCGATCTTCAGGATCTTGAATTGCAGCTTCCCCGCGGGGACGTCGACCTCGGCCGTCTCGCCGACTTTTTTCCCCAGCAAACCTTGACCGAATGGACTGGTGACCAGGATCTTCCCTTTGTCGTAGTCTTCCTCGCCTGCGCCCACGAGCGAAAACTGCTCCTCGTCGCCGTAGGAAAGGTCTTCAACGGTCACGGTACATCCGAACACGACTTCGTCTCTGGGCAACTGCGATGGATCGATGATCGATGCCCGGGCGATCTTGCTTTTCAACTCACCGATCTTCGCCATCATCATGCCTTGGTTCTCACGCTGCGCGTGATACTCGGCATTCTCTTTCAGGTCGCCCTCCGCTCGTGCCGCGGCAATCTTTTCGGTGATGATCGGAAGCTCTTCGTTTTCTAAGCGGCTGATCTCAGCCTTGATCTTGTTATATCCCTCACGTGTCATCGGTACGGATTCGATCATGGCACGTGTCCCCTTTCGTTGGCGAAGCAATCAAAAAAAGAAAACCTTTCCCGCTTGCAGCTGAGAAAGGCTTTTTAGTTGAATTCAGCGATAGAGTGTCGCGGTTCGGTTGCCCCCTGTAAAGACTTCTCTGGGCACGAAACCCGGTTTCGCCACAATCGGACGACTCGATTTCTGTTTCCCCGCTAAATCCTCGTTTTTCAGGCAAAGGACGGCACCGGGGAAAATGGAAATTCCCTCGCCCATTCCGCCGCAAAGATGGGTCAAATCGCGACTTTTTTATTCAGGTACCCGATCAGCAGGTCTCTGCACGTTTTCGGCCGCTGCGATCCTCGTCGTTACCGGCCTGCCGAGATAACTCCGTTTCGACTAGCCGTACGAATCATGATCATCGTCGTCCAGATACTCGATCGGAGCGTCTCCCGGATCACCTTCATGAGGCAAGCGAATCTCTTCGGTAAGCCATCGTCCAAGGTCAATCAGTTGGCATCTTTCACTGCAAAACGGTCGCGATGTGGACTCGCCGGGCAAATACTTCCGCCCGCACCCGGGACAGGTCAAAGCCGAGTCATTTCGCTGCGATGCCGAGGGGCGTTGTTTCATGATCGAATCCGTTGGTGGTTGTCTGCGTCAAAGCGAGGGATTGCCAGTCGGCCAGCGGTTCACCGCAATGCCATCAACAAGTCGCGTATCTGTTCGTGCACATCGGTGGTGGCGCGAACCACCAGCACCCGCCGCATCGCAAAGTAACGAATCACGCCGGGGCCGCCACGATTCTCCCAGAAATCGGGAGCCACCACTCGCTGGATCAATTCAACCAACTGCCATCCCTGGTCGGCGACGGCTCCGCCGCCTGGTGCCGAAGGGATTGCCAGATCACCCACTTTTCCAGCGTCATCGCTGAGCGCCGATCGGATCACCGAATCGACTTCCGCCGACAACGTCGCCGGGCGGGCGATACCCTGCCGCTTCAATTGTCCCTCGCGGCGACGAGCGATGGTCAACAATCGGCGTCGCACCTTGGACGCATCGGCTTTCAACATCTCGCTCGTTGAATACCGCGGATCATTCCTCAGAATCACGTACATGTCGCAAAGTGCTGCAATTGCCGCATCCTGCTTGGCCGAATCCGCCACGGTCGCCTGCTCGCGAAGCAGATCCCCTGTCTGACCGCGAAGCGTCATCAGCGGCGTTTCGGCGCTGGCCGCAAGTGTGGTAAAAGCGACGATCATCAGCGAAAAGCAGGGAACCAAACCATTGCTCAAAACGCCAAAGTGACAATTTCGGGATCCTCGGCAGCGGGCATTCACGGTGACATGCCGACTTTCAGCGGCAAGAGTTTTGCTGCCCAATGGGCTGATCGTATCACCCATCCTGCTAACCAACAGCCGGATTGATCGGAACGTGAATAGTTTGATATCCATGAAATGGCCTCCGCTGCACCCGCGATTGTATCTTGCCGCGATCGTATTCGCAGCAATTCTCGTTCCCACGAGTCTAACGCGATCGCCCGTGCTGGCCCAAGACACGCCGGCAAGAAAATACAGCCCGGACGTTGTCGCCAAGGCCGAGCAGATTTTGCAGACGTCGGGACTGCGGCGCAGCGGCAAAATGATCCAGGCAAGCGAAACTTCCGACATTTCTCGAGCGATCGCCAATCTCACCCGAGAAAAGCGCGAGTTGCGATTGATCGATCAGGAGTGGCAAAAGGTTGCCGATCAAATCGCGGCCAACCGGCAAGAATTGCAGCGATTGAATGCCCAGGATGGGGAATTGAACCTGCAACTCGCTCGGGTGGCGAAAACGGATGTCAAGTCAAGTAACCAGCTGATCGCCTTGCTGAACGCTTCGCGGGCCCGTGCACAGGCGTTGATCGATCAGCGCGAACGATGGGCGCAAGAACTGGCTGCCAAGCGTTCCGAGGCCAACCAGGCCGAGACAAACTATGCCGACACGGTGATCGCGATCCGCAAGGAATATGCGTCAGTCCGAACCGAGATTGCCAAGTCTCTTCAGGACGACCAGGTACAGATCGCACTGCGCGTGATGCAGGCTAATTTCCAAACACCCCCATCGCTGACCGCCGACGACATTCTGTCGGCGTTGGATAAACGAATCGCAAAGATCGAACAGGAGATCTTTCGTGAGGCAATCGAATTGCAAGTCAAAGGTGGGGCCTTGTATGTCGATGTCGTCGTGGGCAAGAAAACGATCCCAATGGTGATCGACAGCGGAGCATCGTTGGTCTGTCTGCCCACCCAGACTGCGGTCGAGTTGGGCATTGAAATTCCGCTCGATGCCAGGGAGATCAAATTGCTGCTGGCCGACGGGCGTAGCATCCCTGCGCGTGGCGTGACGCTGGAACGGGTTAGGATCGGCCAATTCGAGGCGGAAGACGTCGAAGCGGCCGTCATGGACGCGGTCGCGGTGCAAGCCGAACCGCTACTGGGGATGAGCTTTCTGAAGAACTTCAAGTTCGAGATCGACACGAACGAGAAACGCCTGAAAATGCTACGTGTCGCGACCGAGTAGCCCGCGCAATTGCGGTGTCTGGTGACCGGCCTCGCGGTAGATCGACCCGACGCCTATACGAGTATTTCTTCGATCACTTGTCCATGCACGTCGGTCAGTCGGAAGTCGCGACCGGCGTAGCGATAGGTCAGCCGTTCATGGTCGATGCCAAGCAGGTGCAGGATCGTCGCGTGCAAATCATGCATGTGGACTCGATCGCGGCGGGCGTAATAACCGTAATCGTCCGTTTCACCATGGGCGAACCCGCCCTTCACGCCGCCGCCGCCTAAGACCATCGAGAACCCCTGCGGGTTGTGGTCGCGCCCGTTCTTTCCCTGGACCACCGGCGTTCGGCCAAATTCGCCACCCCAGACGATCAACGTGTCTTCCCATAGTCCTCGTCGCTTCAAGTCACCGATCAACGCCGCGATCGGACGATCGGTTGCCGCGGCATTCTTATTGTGACCCTGTTCCAGATTGCCGTGCTGGTCCCACACTTGACCGCTGCTAACGGTGATGAAGCGAACGCCAGCTTCGGCCAGTCGCCGCGCCAACAAACAGCCGCGGCCATAGGAATCGGTCGCGGTCTGGCCGATGCCATAGTCGCGACGGACTCGTTCGGATTCTTGATCGAGATCGAAGATTTCGGGCGCCGCCAAACGCATCCGCGATGCCAGATCGACCGCTTCGATCGCCCCTTCGATCTCGCGGTCTGGCCCGCTTGTTTCCAGATGATGACGATTGAGCGCTTGCACCATATCGAACCGCCGCTCCATCCGTCTGGCGTCCACTGGGCCATCGAGGTTGGGGCCATCGAGGTTGGGGCCATCGAGGTTGGGAATCTTGCCGTCGCCAAATTTACCGTTGCTGCCGATCACGGTCGCCTGGTGCATCGCCGGCAAGAATGCTGCGCCATAGTTACGCGGTCCGCCGTGCGCCGTGGCCGGTCCGATCGCGACGTGTGCGGGTAAATCAGGATGTTCGCTGCCCAGTGCGTAGCTGATCCAAGCACCGATGCTGGGTCGCACCAGGTTATCACTTCCGGTGTTGATCATGCCCACCGCTTGGCCATGCGATTGACCGTTGGTGTGCATGCTGCGGATCACGCACAGCGAGTCGGCCTGGCTAGCCATATTCGGAAGCAGGTCGCTGATCCACAGCCCGGACTGACCTCGCTGTTTGAACTTCCAGGGGCCATTGAGCAGTTTGGGTACCGCGTCAATGTTTGGCGGTAACGCAAATGGCAATGGCTTTCCGTCATCCCGCGCCAGCAGCGGCTTGTAGTCGAACGTGTCGACATGACTGGGTCCGCCGTGCATGAACAGGAAAATCACGCGGCGGATGCGCGGTTTGACATGTGGCGTCATGATCGCCGGCCCGGCAAAGGCAGATCGCAACGGCGCGAAAGCCGATACCGCCAGCGTCCCGAGCGAAAAGCTGCTCACGGTTCCGAAGTGTCGCCGCGAAATGGAAGATCTGTGATTCATAACTACTCTAACAATCGAAACTCGGTGCTGGCGAATAGTGCCGCAACAAACTCATGCCAGACGTCAAGCGATTCTTTCGTTTGCTCGTCGTCACCAAAAAACGCTTGGGCCAGCTGGCGATCGTCACTCTTGGGTTCTCTTTGCAAACACAGTCGGTACGATTGGCGCAACCGATTCTCGAAACCATCGCTCTGGGCAACCACTCGCTCGGCAGCCATTCTTGCCCAGCGGTTGACATCCGGGCTGTTGATCAAAACCAACGCCTGCGCCGGGACATTGGTGGTCGGGCGTCGGCCCACCAGCAAATCGGGTTCGGCGGCATCCAACATGGTTAAAAGTGGTGGCATGTATCCACGAACCACCGGCAGGTAAATCGATCGGCAGGGCTGCGCGACATCATCAAACCTGGCACTGCTGTCGCTGTTGTTGCTAGAGACCAATGTGCCGCGGTCGCGCATCGGCTGGAACCGGGCCCGGCGATCGAGCGCTCCGGCAGCGGCGAGCATCGCGTCGCGAATCGCTTCGGCAGGGATCCGCCGACGATGCATCCGCCACAACAAACGGTTCTCGGGATCAGCCGCGATCGACTCGGCGTTGTAGCCGCTCGATCGCTGGTAGGCGGCCGACATCACGATTCGTCGAACAAGCGGTTTCAGATGCCAACCGTCACGCACGAACTCGGTGGCCAGGGCATCGAGCAATTCGGGATGCGTCGGTCGTTCTCCCTGCAGGCCAAAATTATCAACCGTGCGGACCAGTCCCTGGCCCATCAGATGCATCCAAACACGATTGACAAAGACACGCGAAACCAGCGGGTTATCGGGATCGGTCAACCAATCGGCCAACTCGATTCGCCCGCTGCCGAGGGGCGCGCGAATCGATGCCTCACCGCTGCTGCAAACCTGCAAGAAACCACGGGGCACGACCGGTCCGAGATTGGTGACTTCACCACGGATATGAACAGGGCTGTCGGCGATCTGGTCGGTGGGACCATCCGACGGAGCCATCGCTTCGGGCAGCGGATCGGGAGCCGCTTTCTGCAATTCCTCCAGTTGCCGTTTGAAAGCGGCAAGTTTTTCGGCGGCCGCTTTGACGTCGGCATCCGCGACTTGCACGCTGTCAATCGAGCTCTCGTCGGCCGAATGCCCAGCAGCGGTAGAAAGAAATTGAACGGCATCGGCGATCACATATCCGCTCGTTCCGCCGTTACGAATCGTGACAACCGCATCGCTTTCGCTGGAAAATTCAAACTCGCCCAACGACGTCCACATCGGCTCGATCTTGATCGTACGTTGGTCGGCGGTGACCGTCTGCTGGCCATCGGCGGTGATGATCGTGATCGGCACCGCGGACGCCCGAGTCGAGCCGGGGGAGTGGGCGATGCGGACTTCGTAGCGACCGGAGCTTGGCAACCGGGTCGCGAAACGGATCGACGCATCGCCTTTTGAGTTATTGTCGTCGTGGACATATCCCTCGCCCACGAAATGCTTGAACAGAGTGGAGGACTTCCACTGCCCGACCTTTTCCGCTTCCGAGTCATCGACGATGGTACCGCGAAATCGGTGCTCGCTCTTTTCTTGAATCGCTTTCGATTGCGATTCGGCAAGTTTGATTTGCGATTGCAGCGATTTGACATCGGCTTCATGTTTCTTGACTGCCGCGAGGTGCCGGTCGCTGGCCGGCAAAGGCACTCGGTTCCATGTGCTGACGTATTTTTGACTCTCACCCTTCAGCGTCACTGTGCTCTGAAAGATTCCCGCCAGCGCGTAATAATCCTCGGTCGGAATGGGATCGAACTTGTGATCGTGACACCGCGCACATCCAAGCGTTAATCCCAAAAAAGCTCGGCCCACCGTGTCGATTTGTTCGTCAACAACATCCAGCGTCAACTTTGCTTTGTCGCGTTCGCTCAGCATCTTCGTGCCGAGCATCAGAAAGGTGCTGGCAACGACATTGTCATACCGATCCCTGTCATCTCGCGAGGGCAGGAGATCTCCCGCGATCTGCTGACGAATCATCTGGTCGACGGGCGCATCATCGCCAAACGCTCGAATCAAGTAATCGCGATAACGCCAAGCCTCGTGATGGGTGGCGTTGAAGTCGGCGCCGTTGCTGTCGGCATAGCGAGCGACGTCCATCCAATGCCTGGCCCAGTGCTCGGCGAAAGCAGGCGAAGCGAGCATCGTATCGACGATCCTTCGCCAATGCTTTTCGCTGGGATCGGCATTCCACCGCCGCAGCAACTCTTGCCCCGGCGGTAGCCCGGTCAGATCAAAGGCAAGCCGGCGCAGACGAACTTCGGGCGATGCGGCACCGTTGGCAACGATGTTGGATTCTCGCAAATGTTCGCTGAGGAACTGGTCAATCATTCCCCGCGAATCCGCTTCGACTCTCGCAGGTGTCGGCGTGAAGCGGATCGGTCGGAAAGCCCAGAACTGTCGGCCCGCCTGCAAATCAATTCGTGTTTTTGTGATCTCCTCGGGTTTCCCCTTTCGCGGATCGATCGCGCCGGCGTTGATCCATTTCTCGAAGTCACCGATCACATCCCCTGGCAATTGGCCGCTCGGTGGCATTTCTCCCGACTGATAGCGAATCGCCGAAATCAAGATGCTGGCCTCCGCATTGCCGGGTTCGATGGCCGGTCCGCTGTCGCCGCCGGCCATCATCGTGTCCGACGAATCGAGCACCAGCGAACCGCCAATCTCATCGGAATCCGACGAATGACACTCGTAGCAGTGTTTGACCAAAACGGGCCGAATGCGATTCTCGAAAAACTCGACCGAATCGGCCGGCTCGGCTGCCTCGTCCGCCACAACCATCGATGTGGCAAGGAATGTGACCACAACCAACGCGACGACGAGCAACAGGCGAACGGGCAAGAACATGGGCGGGGGGAGGGGGGAGGGCTGGTGAGGTTTCAACTCTGGCACAGGTCCTCTGGCGCAGATCGCGGGTCGACCAGACGGAAACTTCCGCCCACCGCGGGACTCTAGGGTAACACGTTGGGCCCAAAACCGCACAATGGATTCCTCTCCGCCGGCAATGATTCTGGAGTTCGCGGCCAGCCAATTCCTCGCTCCAGATTCGCTCGATTCGTTCTTGTTGCCTGGAAAAACGCACCTTCCGCTTTCACTTGTCCGTGGAACCGTCCATGAAAATACTGGTTTTAACCGGAGCAGGGATTTCCGCCGAGTCGGGGATTCCCACGTTTCGTGGTGCCGATGGCCTGTGGGAAGGGCACCGCCTGGAGGACGTGGCAACACCAGCCGCGTTTGTTCGCGACCCCACAATGGTGCAAAACTTCTACAACGAGCGTCGACGAAAGTTGTTGCACAGCGACATTCGGCCCAACGCCGCACACATCGCGTTGGCCGAGTTCGAGCGACAACAGGATGATCCGTTCCTGCTCGTCACCCAGAACATCGATGACTTGCATCAGCGTGCCGGCAGCGTGAACGTGTTGCCCATGCATGGCGAGTTGCTAAAAGCACGATGCCTCGACACCGGCGATGTCTTCGATTGGCGTGATGACCTCAACGACCAAACGCCCCATCCGAATGACCCGACGCGTTTGGGACGGCTGCGACCTCACGTCGTCTGGTTTGGCGAGATGCCGATCGGTTTGCAGCAAATCGACGAAGCGGCAAGGCAAGCGGACCTGTTTGTCGCGATCGGAACATCGGCCGTTGTCTATCCTGCCGCCGGGATTGTCCAAGCGACCCGGCCCGATTGCCGCCGAGTCGAAATCAATCTCGACGAGACGCCACAGTCCATGAGCTTTGATCAATCGATTCGCGGAAAGGCGTCTGTGGAAGTACCAAAATTCTTGCGGACCCTGCCGTAGCTGCTTGATTGCCGACCGACCCGTTACTCACTGGCCGAAACGAGTGCGGCGATGACGGTGGCCGCCGTTTCGATTCGATAAATCCGCTTCCCCAGACCCAGTTTTACAAATCCGCACTCGATTGCCGAATCCAATTCGGCATCGCTCCAGCCTCCCTCGGGACCCACCGCTGCGATCACTTCGGCGGGCGGGTGCTCGGTCATGGGCGGCAACTTGCCTCCCTCGGGATCGGCAATCCAACGTGTCATCCTTTTTGATTGGGATTGCCTGAAAAAATCCTGGGAGGTGCTCGGGGATGTGATTTGCAGCAATCGGTTGCGTCCGCACTGTTTGCTCGCCTCGACCACCGCCCGATCGAGTTTTGCGACCAATGCCTCCGATGGCGGCCGTTGCGATCGTTCGGCGACGAGGGGCGTCAGCGAGCTGACCCCCAATTCGGTCAACCGTTCAATCAGCTCCCGTGCCCGGTCCGGTTTGGGCAACGCGACGGCGAGATGCAGTTTGTGAATCGATTCGCGATTGATTGCCGCCGCGATCTCAGCCTCGCACTGACACTGCCGCTTTGTCACCCCCGTCACCCTTGCCACCGCTTCGTTTCCGCTGCCATCAAACAGAGTCATCGACTGGCCAACCTGCACGCGCATCACTCGAATCGCGTGCTGGGCTTCCGCGTCCGGCAACGAAATCGGGCCGCCGTTGGGTGGCAAATCGGGTACGAAATAGCGGCGGGTCATGTCGATCGATGCCATCGCGAATGACATCGTGAGATCAAGTGTGGGGTGTAAGGTGGCCGATGATAGCGGTTGGACGAAGGCCGATCACTCGCGGTTGCGCGAATCCTTCCACCCCCGATGTGCTCGCCAGAATCGCGGATCTCCCAGATGGATTACCTCGGATATTGGTCGCTGCCCCAGAAACCGTTCGCTCACGACGCATCTCGGCGGTTCTTCAGCGGTTGCCCCCAGCGTGAGTTTATCGCCGGTTTGAACTATTTGCTGATCCGTGACCAGCGATCGGCCGTTTTGGTCAGCCCCGCCGGTTGTGGAACGACCAGCTTACTAAGGCGTGCCGCTCGAACCTGCGGAATTGGTGATTGCGCCGTCGAAATGCTAGTGACCCGCGGCGATCAAGCGAGTGCCCAACGGATCCTCGCCGACTTGTCCGCGGCGCTCGGTTTGCCAAGTCTCTCGGAAAACCCTTCCGACAGGATCCGAGCCACCATTGCGGCAACCGCGCGGCAGTCGGTGCGAACTGTCTGGTTGGTTGATCGCTGCCAGCTGCCAGCGGCACGAGTCGCTTGTGAACTCTCGGCCAGCATTCCGCGGTTCTCGGTGGTGTTGGCCGTGGGTCTGAACCATGCCGATCGCTTCACGACGATGTTGGCGCGAGAGCCCCTGGCGACGGCACCGATGCGGATGGAGCTGGAAGCATTGTCGCTGCCAGACACCGTTGATTATGTACGCCAGTCGCTCCATCAGGCGGGCGGTTCTTCCGACTGCTGGTCGGATGCGGCGATCGTTCGCCTGCACGAGATTGGCCAAGGTCGGCTGGCAAAAATGTCCACCGTTGCCGAGTCGGCAATGGTGCTGGCGGCGCGACATCAGATGGACGCGGTCGGTCCCGAAACGGTCGAGGCAGCGGAAGAGCGAATCGCTCACGCCGCCTAGCCGGACCGGCCGACGTTGGATCACTAGGAATCCTATTTTGAATCCATCCGATACAACGCCTTGTCCGTTCGCCACAGGAGCGCATGATCGACCGCCGCCGGCGAAGCCATGATTTGACCGTCGATTTGGTTCTCCGCGACGACCTCCCCTTCGATTCCCGGCTTGATCACGGTCACCTTGCCGTCGTGGGATCCGAAATAAATGTGTCCTCCCGCCAACAGCGGCGATGACGAATAATCACCACCAATTCGCTGCTTCCATACTTCTTCGCCGTCGATCGCCCGAAAGCAGCTGGCCACACCGTTGTCGGCCATCACATAAATCAAACCTTGATGAATGATCGGTGACGGTTTTTGTGGGATTCCCTTGAGCACCGTCCACAGCACGTGGGTCTTGGTCACATCGCCGTCGCCGTCGACACGTACGGCCCATAACTGCGGCTTTCCGAATCCTGTCGAAAAGTAAACGACTCCGTCGGAATAGACCGGCCGTGGCACAATCGAGAAACCTTTGCCGTGATAACAACGCCAGATCTCTTGGCCCGTTTCCGGTGCGTAGGAAACCATCCACTGGGATGCCAGGCAGATCAGCTGGTTTCGACCCTGTGGGTCGGTGATCGCGATCGGTGTGCAATATGCCTTCTTCTGATCACCGCTGGGGGCGTCCATTTCCGGCCGATCGGTTTCCCAGATCGTCTGCCCCGTCTTCTTGTCCAGTGCCGCAACATACTGACGTTCCAGACCGTCTTGGATCAGAATCAGCATTGAGTCGTAAATCAACGGCGAGCTTCCGGGGCCGACCGAGTGTTGCAGCGGCAATCGTCGCTGCCAGACAATCTCGTAAGAATGGCGATCGACGCAGAAAGTGCCGTAATTGCCGAAGTGACAATAGACATTCGGTCCATCGATGACCGGCGTCGGTGAGGCATAACTGTTCAACGCATGAATCGCATCGGGTTGTTCAAAGTTGACCAGGTCGATCGTCCGCAGGATTTTCCCCGATTTGAAATCGATCGCCAGCAGCTTCAAGTCGATCGATTTGGCGATCGACAGCTGATTGAATTTCTTTTCCTCGACATCCGCTTGCTTGAACAATGCGATCCGTTCTTGTTCGGTCGGGATCCGTTCAATCGCAGTCGTCGCCCAAATCACGTCGTCGGCCAACACAGGTGATGACCATGCCTTTCCCGGCAACTCCGTCTTCCAAGTCACATTTTCGTCTTCGCCGAAATGGATCGGAGTCGTCTGGTCGGCTGCGATTCCGTTGCCATCGGGCCCGCGAAACTGTGGCCATGTGTCCGCTCGGCAGAGCGAAGCCATGGAAAGGAAGGCTGCGACAGCCAAGATTCGTGAACAGGGTAACTTCATCGTCGGCAACTTCAGGCGGGCTTGGGGGCGGGACCGGGAGGGCGGGGGGGGGGAGTCTCTATCTTAGCACAGCTCTGTGGAAGAGCGCTCTGTGGCAGATGCAGCGAAAACGTCGGCGGAGCGGGCTACGGCCCGTATCGAACCTTCCCCGAACCGGCGACGATTCGTCCGATGGGAACACAATCGATCCCAAGATCGTTGATTTGCGAGCTGATGCTGGCGGCATAGAAATCGCTGACCACGGCGGCCATCCCGATGCCCATGTTGAACACGCGGCGCATCTCGTCGGTTTGGACTCCGCCGATCTGTTGCAGCCAGCGGAAAATGGTTGGTAATTCCCAGCAACCCGGATCGATCACCGCATCCACATCGCTGGGCAGCACACGGTCCAGGTTCTCACCGATGCCGCCTCCGGTGATATGTGCCAGGCCATGAAGGACTTGCTTGACGCGATAATGAGATTGGACCGAGCGGATCGCGGTGGTGTAGATCTGAGTCGGCTGCAGACAGACGTCGGCGAGCGACTTGCCGTCAAACGCCTCGGGTTTGTCATCCCAGGTGAGTCCTGCGTCACCGATGACCTTTCGCACCAGCGAAAAGCCATTGCTGTGCAATCCGCTCGACGCCAGCCCTAACACGACGTCTCCCGCTCCGATCAACTTGCCATCGATCAACCGCTTTCGCTCCACGACTCCGACGGCAAAACCGGCCAGATCGTAATCCTCGGCGTTGTACATGTCGGGCATGATTGCCGTTTCACCACCGAGCAGTGCCAGGTCCCCTTGCACACAACCGTCACTAATTCCTTGGACAATCTTTTCCAGTCGTGACGGATCATCTTTTCCCATCGCGACATAATCGAGAAAGAATAGTGGCTCGCCGCCGGTGCAAAGCAGATCGTTCACGCACATCGCGACCAAGTCGATGCCAACGGTCTCGTGACGCCCGGTTTGTTGAGCGATCTTCAACTTGGTACCGACACCGTCGGTGCCACTGACTAGCACCGGCTCCTTGTAGTTGCGGGCAAACAGTTTCCCCTCGAAGTCGAGTCGGAACAGGCCCGCGAATCCACCATCACTGGGAATCACCCGGGGACTGAATGTGCGATGCATCAGCCGCGGCAATCGGCTCATCGATTCGGCGTACACATCCAAATCGACCCCGGCGTCTTTGTAGGTGGCAGCCATCTGAAATCAACAAAAGCCCCGAAAAACGAAATGGGCGGGCGAGTCAGGCTTGAATGCGAGGAGCGAAGGGAAGGGGGCACGTCGATTTGCCAGCAACCCGGCATCTGCTTGCCAGCAACCCGGCATCTGCTTGCCAGCAACCCGGCATCCGCTTGCCAACCCGGCATCCGCTTGCCAGCAATCCAGCATCGGCACCTATCATGACCGCCCGATCGCGATGCGAATAGACGCCACCGCGAACAACCATCGAACCGCTTTTCGAACCGGGTCCGATGTCGGATCGGATCGAGCGGACGCAGATCGTACGTTAGACGGCTACGTGGGGAGCGTATTTTACTTTGTGTCGAGCTCTGTATGGGCGGATTTGACGTTCCGGTATGCTCTGCCGATCGCTGGTACGCTTTGGCCGCGGGATTGACCAACCGGCTCAATCCTCAAACTCGACGATCGCCAATCAGCATTACCGTGTTTGACTTACCCCAACCCGCATCCTTTCGCTCATACCACTGGGAGGTTTCTCCGATACCAATTCGCCAGGCGTTGTGTCGACCGCAGCGTTAGCGTGAATCCTTGTCTGCTGTCGATCTCGAACCGGCATCAGCGAAGACGAGTGGTAGTGTTGATTGGTCAGCCTGCTTTGACTGCTGACAATCCGCGACCAGAACGTCTAGCTGGCAAACGCCGGCGAGATCGCGATTGGCCAATAATGCGAAGGAGAAGCCCGCAACATGCTCATGCGACAGCCGTGCCCTAATCTGCAGTTTGCTTATCAGCCACCGTTCGGCGCAACGCTGCAGGATACCGGCGTCCAGTTTTCGGTCTTCAGTCGCTCGGCAACGGCCATGAGGCTGTTGCTGTACAACAAAGTCTCCGATCGCGAGCCGGCCGAGATCATCGAGTTTGATCGCGACACCGATCGTTGGGGCGATGTGTGGAGCCTGACCGTTCCCGGGGTCGACCAGGGACAGCTGTATCATCTTCAAGCCAGTGGCCCTTGGGACCCGGACAAGGGGCATCGATTTGATTCCGCCGCGCGGCTGATCGATCCCTATACCGAAGCGCTCGCTGGTGAGTTTCAGCATAACGACGACGGGGTGATTCGGCCGCCCAAGTGTGTGGTCGTCGACGATACGTTTGACTGGGACGGTGATCGGCACATTCGCCGCGAAATCAGCGAATCGATCATTTACGAAATGCATGTTCGCGGGTTCACCAAGAGCCGAACGGCGAAAGTGAAGGCACCGGGCAGCTATTTGGGTGTGATCGAAAAGATTCCCTATCTACAGTCGCTGGGCATCACCGCGGTTGAACTGATGCCGGTCAACGAATTCCCGATCCGCGATATCAACGGCAACAAAATGGCTCGCCCCAATTATTGGGGATACGATCCGATGGCCTTCTTTTCACCCCACCGCGGGTATGCCCATGACCGCACGCCGGGTGCCCAGGTGCGCGAATTCAAGACGATGGTCAAGGCATTGCATGCGGCCGGAATCGAAGTGATCCTGGATGTCGTCTTCAATCACACCTGCGAAGGGAACGAAAACGGACCAACCCTGTCATTCAAGGGTCTCGAAAACCAAGTCTACTACATCCTCAGCGAAGGAAAGCACTTCTCCAATTACAGCGGATGTGGCAACACGATCAACGGCAATCATCCCGTCGTCCGGGAAATGATTTTTCATTGCCTGCGACATTGGGTTCACAATTATCACGTCGACGGGTTTCGTTTTGACCTGGCCAGTATTCTCAGCCGAGACCGAAGCGGAAATCTGATCCCCAACCCGCCGATGGTCGAGATGATCGCGGAAGACCCGCTGCTTGGCCGATACCAAGATCATTGCCGAAGCCTGGGACGCCGCCGGAGCTTACCAAGTCGGATCGTTTGGCAATCATCGCTGGGCAGAATGGAACGGTCGGTACCGTGACGACGTGCGTGGCTTTTGGCGAGGCGATGGCGGAACGCTGGGTGCGTTGGCCACGCGATTGGCCGGCAGCAGCGATCTGTACGAGCACGACGGCCGCCCGCCATTTTGCAGCATTAACTTCATCACCAGCCATGATGGCTTCACGATGAACGATATGGTGTCGTACAAAGAAAAGCACAATGAGGCCAACGGCGAAAAGAACCGCGACGGCGACAACCACAACATCAGTGACAACTACGGAGCCGAGGGCCCCAGTCGCAAGAAGGCGATCAATACGATCCGGGCCCGACAAATCCGCAACATGCTATCGACCTTGCTGCTCAGCCAAGGCGTGCCGATGTTGGTCAGTGGTGACGAGGTGCGAAGGACGCAAAAAGGAAACAATAACGCTTACTGCCAAGACAACGACGTCAGTTGGTTTGATTGGAATCTCGTCGAAAAGCATGCCGATCTGATACGCTTCGTCCAGGGTCTGACCAAGTTTCGCCGCGAACAGCCGACGGTGCGGCGGACGACCTATTTGACGGGACTGCCGGTCGATGGCCGCAAAATCCCCGATGTCTCGTGGTACGCCCCCGAAGGGATCCCGCTCGACTGGGGACAGCATGAACTGGCGATGATCGCCTACATCGCCGCCCCCAGCCGAGCCGAAGACCATGAGGGGCTGGGACGCGATATCGTGATGATGTTCAACAGCACCGGGCAAACGCGTCCCTACAAGATGCCCGATGTGGGGCGCGGCATGCGATGGAAGTTGTTCATCGACACCGCCGCGATCTCTCCCGATGACATTTATCCCAATGTCGATGGACCGATGCCGCCGGCCAACCGGGTCATCGAAATGCCCCACCATTCGTTGAAGGTCTACGTCAGCCAAAAAGGACCTTTCTAGCGGGACAGCCGGGCGATCGAAACGAACGCGATTTGCCGTTTCCCCGCCCCCGTTGCCCCGCCAAGACGCCAACCCCCGGTCCCTTCTCCGCTCCTGGCCTTGTCATTTTTCCAGCAATCGCGAACACTACGTATCGAATTCCGGTTTGCCGCAGATGGGTCTCTCCGTTTGCTCGCCAAATTCGCTGAATCGTCGAAAGTGACATTCCACGCGTCCGAAAGACACCGCATGAACTTTCCCCTGGCTCACGAGATCGTGGCTAACGAAATCACCAATAGTCACTCCTACCAAAGCTACCAGCGGCAACGACAGTTGACCCTTGGCGATCTGCTGTTGGAGAACCGTATCGTGTTTCTCCAAGGAGAGATCCACTATGCCAACGCCAACGATGTCGTGATGAAACTGTTGTATTTGCAGAGCGAGAATCGCCGCAAAGACATCCACTTCTATATCAACTCGCCCGGGGGCAGTGTGACGGCGACCCTGGCGATCTATGACACCATGCAAATGCTGTCCTGCCCCGTTGCCACCTATTGCGTCGGCGAAGCGTGCAGTGGTGCCGCGGTATTGCTGATTGGTGGCACCAAAGGGAAGCGATTTTGTTTGCCCAACAGCCGGGTCATGATGCACCAGCCCATGGGCGGCGTTGGCGGCCAAATCAGCGATATTGAAATCCAAGCGGCCGAAATGTTCCGCTATCGTGATGTGCTCAACGGCATCATCAGCAAACACAGTGAACAATCGGTCGAAAAAATTGCGAAGGATACCGACCGCGATTTCTTCCTCAGCGCTCAGGAGGCGAAAGAGTATGGCTTGGTCGACGACATTCTCACCAAGCCTCCGTCCAACGAGCAGGATGATGACGATAAATGATGGCGGCAATTCCCCTGTCCGTCGTTCGTTGTCCGTTCTCCCTTGTCGAGGCGGCTTCCCACTAACACACTCAAGCAGCACCAGAATTCACCATGCCACTTATTCCCTATGTCGTCGAAAAGAGCGGTCGCGAAGAACGCATTTACGACATCTACAGTCGACTGCTGAAAGATCGAATCATCTTTCTGGGCCAACAGGTTGACGACCAGATCAGCAACGCGCTGGTCGCCCAAATGCTGTTTCTGCAGTCGGATGATCCCAAAGCGGACATCCACTTGTACATCAACAGTCCCGGTGGCAGCATCACCGCGGGGATGGCGATCTATGACACGATGCAATTCGTCTCGTGTGATGTCGCTACCTATTGCATCGGCCAAGCCGCCTCGATGGGCGCCGCCCTGCTGACGGCCGGAGCCAAGGGCAAGCGATTCGCGCTGCCCAATGCCCGGATCATGATCCATCAACCGCTCGCAGGCATGCAAGGTACGGCACGGGAAGTGGAAATCCACGTCAAAGAACTCCGACGTGTCAAACAAATGATGAACGAACTGATGATCGAGCACACCGGCCATTCGCTCGAAAAGATCGAGGAAGACACCGATCGAGACTGCTTCATGTCGGCCGAAGAGGCACGCGATTATGGATTGATCGACCAAGTCGTCCGCAAGTCGCCCGCACCCAAATAGAAGCCGACTGCGAAGGAAGACCTGTTTGCCGGAAACCTCTTTTGGCGAGCAAGCGGAGACTTGTTTTTGGGAAACCTGCCCCCTGTGGGAACCTGCCCCCTGTGGAAACCTGCCCCCTTCGTCTAGTGGCCCAGGACACCAGGCTCTCAGCCCGGAAACGCTCGTTCGAATCGGGCAGGGGGTACTTCTGGGCAGATGAAAATGGTCGCGGATGAAAATGGTCAACGGGGGGAAGCATCGGAAATCACGGTACGAACCTACCCCGCAATACCGTTCGCTGCAGCCATCGATCGTCCCAGCCAAACATCACCGTCGACAGCGGATCGACCCCACAATCGAGCCAGTCGATCGTCGGTGAGATCACCAACAGATCGGCCGACGCGCCCGCTTCGATCCGACCCCCGTCCCGCCACCCCAGTCGGTCGGCGTTGCCGGTGGTGATCGCATGCCAAGCGGCCCGAGCATCGGGAATGACATCTCCAACCGACGCGGCTGCTTCGATCATCGCCCTGGCAACTCGAACCATGCTCCGCTCGTAACCGGCACCGATATCACTGCCGACCACAAGTGGAACCGAATCTTCCAGCAGCCCAGCTCGGTCCATCGTTCCGCTACGCAAGAACGAGTTTGCGGTGGGGCAATGGGCGACGATCGAACGATGATCCGATAAGATCTTCCGATCTTGCTCGCGGAGATGAATTCCGTGTCCGAAGATCGATTTTGCCCCCAGCAAGCCCGCCGCTTCGTAGACTTCGACATACGACTGACCACCGAACAAGCGTGCCACCAATTTGCATTCGTCGACCTGCTCGGCAAGATGCGATTGCACGATCGAATCACGCTCTTTGGCGAGTTGTCCGGCGGCCGCCAACAAAGCTTCACTGCAGGCGACCGCAAACCTCGGTGTTACCGCCGCGGCCATTCGGCCGGTGACCGGGAATTCGTCGGCGAGCCGGCTTGCCTCGTCAACCAGCCGCGATGCCGGACGGCAAAGCTCGGGCGGGGCCTCACGGTCCATCAACACCTGACCGATCACGCCTCGCATCCCCGCCTCGCCGGCAACCTGCAAGGCTGCTCGAGCCGATTCATGGTGAACGGTCGCGAAACCGCAGATACCCGTGGTTCCCACTGATAATAACTGCGATACGACTCGGCTCGTCATATCGCCGGCGATATCGGCGTCTTCCCATCGCATCTCCGCCGGATAAATGACCTCGTCCAACCAGCGGAGCAGCGGCAACCCGTGAGCACCGATCCGATCGAACTGCGAAAGGTGCAAATGAGCATCAATGAAACCTGGTGAAATCAGCGTCATCGCATCACCCGCGTCGACGCGACGCGGCAACTCGCCCTCCACCACCTCGCGAATCACGTCTCCCTCCACGCGGACGTGACCGGCCGAGATGCGGCAGCGACCGTGACCAGCGTCCAGCAGCAATTGGCCGGCAAGAATCATTGCGTGAGTCGCCGCGGGTGAGAGCCGAGTGTGCGCAGGTAAATCCGAAACAACGCTGGCAATGATAGGCGAATTGTCCCTTCGGTTGTAAGATTTGCGAATGGAAATCAACGCGAATCTGATTGACATCGCCGCCCGCCGGATCGTCGCGTCTCGCGTCACGATCGGCGATGCAACCATTGCCGATATCGTACCGCTCGATCGCGCGTTGGTCGTCGACACGCTTCCATTCATCCTGCCCGGATTCATTGACGCACATATCCATATCGAATCGTCGATGCTGGTGCCCAGCGAGTTTGCGAGAATGGCAGTCCGCCACGGTACGATTGCCACCGTTTCGGATCCTCACGAAATCGCGAATGTGATCGGCATCGAAGGCATTGACTTCATGATGGAGGATGCCAGCAAAGTGCCGCTCAAGTTCTTCTTTGGTGCGCCAAGTTGCGTCCCAGCGACCGAATTCGAAACGGCCGGAGCGAGAATTGATTCCCTTCAAGTTGAGCGGCTGCTCGCCAGAGACGAAATTCGGTATTTGGCCGAGATGATGAACTATCCCGGCGTACTTTGCGAAGATCCGGAGGTCATGCGAAAGCTGGCCTCGGCCAAGAAAGCGGGCAAGCCGATCGATGGTCACGCTCCCGGTCTACGTGGTGATGACGCGATTCGATACATCCAGGCGGGTATCACAACGGATCACGAATGCACAACTTTAGAAGAGGCCGAACACAAGCTCAAACATGGAATGAAAATCTTGATCCGCGAGGGTAGCGCGGCGAAAAATCTTGCCGCGTTGTACACGCTGATTGATCGCTACCCGCAAGCGATCATGCTGTGCAGCGACGACAAGCATCCCGACGAATTGGCGGATTCACATATCGATGCGATGGTGCGGTGGGCCATGAAAAACGGTTGCGACATGTTTCATCTGCTGACCGCTGCCTGCATCAACCCCATCGACCACTACTCACTACCGGTGGGAAGGTTGCGGGTCGGCGATCCGGCCGACTTTATTCTCGTCGATGACCTGGACTCGTGGGAAGTGACGACAACATTTATCGACGGACGGTGCGTTTTCGAGCATGGCCAATCGAGGATCGATCGAGTCGACACGCCCGTGATCAATCATTTTCATTGCCACGACAAGAGTCCCGCGGAGTTCGCGATTCCGGCAATCAAGCCGATGGTTCGTGTGATCAAGGCGATTGACGGATCGCTGATCACCGAATCGTTTGAAGCGACCGTTGACGCAGAGCTCGGATTCTTACAGCCCAGCCTGGACGATGACATCTTGAAGCTGACCGTGGTCAATCGCTACCGGGACGCACCCCCGGCGACGGCTTTCGTTAACGGTTTCGGCCTTCGCCAGGGAGCAATCGCTTCCAGTGTGGGGCATGATTCACACAACATTCTGGCGGTGGGTACCAGCGACGAATACCTAGCCGAGGTGGTCAACCTGATCATCCAACACCAAGGCGGAATCGCGGCGGTGAACGGTGAACGACAATGTATCTTGCCATTGCCGGTCGCCGGTATCATGTCGATTGCCGATGGACAGACCGTTGCTAGCGAATACCGACAAATCGACGCGTTTGCCAAGCGGAAACTCGGTTCGAAACTATCGGCACCCTTCATGACACTTTCATTCATGGCACTGTTAGTGATTCCAACCCTCAAGCTAAGCGATCGCGGCTTGTTCGATGGCGAAAAATTCACCTTCCAAAGCCTGCATGTCGAAGGTGCACAAGAGGAATAAAAGGGGAAGGGGGTCGTTCAGTGTAAGGAATAAAAGGGGAAGGGGGTCGTTTCAGTGTATGCCAGCGGATAGGATGGCTGCTCGCCATCCGCGAGTCGTCCATCGTGCCGCGATCCAAACGTGCCGACGAAGCAGGCCACATCGATCATGCCCTCCCACAACTCGGGCGGCGAACGTGAACGCGAGCCCGAAACGGCTCCCTTCCCCGTTTCTTGCTTCCGGTGTCGTGTCGGTGCCGGTGCCGTTTGACAGGGAATCGAGATCGACACCACAGAGGATGAACGGCCGCTCGGCGTCGGGATCCCACTGCTGTAATCGTTCCAATCGATCGCGATTGATTGCACCGAGCAACTGCGTGGCCTCGGAAACCGACAGTTCCGAATTTGATCTCGCGTACGCAACGCGTACCGCTCGCCAAGCCAATGCCTCGAACGGACGATGCAACTGGTCAAGAAGATCGATGAGCGTGGAGATCTTGATGGAATCTCGAGCTTCGTTTTCGGCCATCTCGCTTCCGATCACACGGGTCCGTTCAATCAGATCGGTGCGCCGCAATGCCTCGTCAGCTTCGGTCGAAGCGCCGAGTTGCTGAAGCGATTGGCTCATCCGGGCGTAGGCCTGGGCGTCCGTTTGATCACGAAGCACCGTTTCGCCAAAGCACTTGACGGCGGCTTGATGGTCGCCTTGGTGAGCCCTGTATGCCCCATGAGCAAACCAATAGTCGGCAGTCTCTTTTCCCGAATCGGCTGCGTCCGCGACCCATTGACCGAGCGATTCAAAATCTTCCTGCAAGGCATCGATGCGCCCATGAGTGCCGCGGTTGCAGGCGACGGAGTCGTTGATTGCTGAAGTCGTTCGATCGCCGCATCCAGATTCCCTTGGCTGATTTCGTACCTGGCTTGTCCCATCGACCCGATCGGATCGAGCTGATCCTTGATTGCGTCGCCAGGGAACGGATGCACGACCATCAGCAGCGCTCGTAAATCCAATTCTTCGATGTCTCCCAGTCGGCAGGATTGGCGGAGGTGAGTTGCTGCTTCCAACCGTCGACCCTGTCGCAACAGCAATTGCGCAAGCTTGCGATGGACAAGTCCGGCATCGGGTAGCTCATCGAGCAATGTTTGGTATCGCTGTTCTGCTTGCGACCATTGGCCTTGCAGAACCAACCACTCTGCCGTTTGCCCCAAGACCGGAAGGCGCATCGAGGGGTTTTCCTCGGCCATGACGTCAAACATCTTGACCGCTTCGGCAAACCGATGCCGTCCGCCCAAGACACGAGCCTTCAAGACGATGTTTTGTGGATCCTTGGCGCGACCGACATCAGGTCGCGTACCAACGAATAGGCATCATCCAAGTCACCCGAGTCGAGTGCCGCCAAGGCATCCTGTTGAAGCTGCACCGGGTCCAGCGGCGGCGGGGGGGATGGTTCTTGCTCCGCTGCCGACGTGAGGACGTCGCTTTCGGGCTGCAAACGAGTGTGGGGCTCGTCGACACGACGATCGCAGCCGACGGCGACAATCGCCCCGATCGCAACAAGCCTGGGCAAACAGATCCATCGCGTTCGTGATCGGCGAAACAAATCGGAAACCCCGGCGAAAATGTGGTCGTGGTTCGCATCACCTGCGTCCCTGGTCAAGAATACCACGGTTCGGCCGTGCTGCCACTTGCAAATGACATCGGAAATCGCAGGTCCTGCGGAGCCCGCAGGTCCTGCGGGGGCCGAGACGCGTTGGCCGCCGCTAGTCTCGAGTTTTCCAGGATTCGCTGTGGAAAGCACCGTTCTCGGTCGAGAACGACGCCGGCGGCCGCAATTTCCATCGTGACCAACCACGCGGGGGATTCCATTGACTGGATGCCGGATCGACGATTTGAATTCATGATTCAGCGGGGATAGACTTTGACCCGTTCGTTGTTGATGTTGTGAATCGGGTCTTGCCGGTTGTGCGAAAACCGCCATCGAGGATTCTCGCTTGCATCCCTACCTGCAGTTTGCTTCGTTGTGGGTTATACAAAAAACCTGCGTGAAGAGATTACTGATGTTGCAACAAGATGATGGCGGCTGGGCGTTGGCCTCTGTTGGCGATTGGTCACGATCGGACGGCAAGGAGCAGGACCTCGAGACCAGCGACGGTCCCGGATTCGTAAACTTTATCGCGCACGCCGGCACGGCAACGGCCGTGTTGGTACTCTCGGCATGTGACCAGCTTCGATGAATGCACGTCAACGATGCTTGATACGGATCACGAGTTTCTTGCTCGCATTCCCTCTGCTGTCGGTAACCGCAGCCGCGGATTCACCGCCCGACTTCGAGTCCGAGATCGCGCCGATTCTGATCAAACGCTGCGTCGAGTGTCATCAGAGTCAACCGAGCCCTGCGGGAAATCTGCTGTTGACGACTCATCGAGGTTTGCACGCCGGAGGCGATTCGGGATCGGTAATCGACTCGGATTCTCCCCGTGACAGCTTTTTGCTTGAGCGTGTGCGTGATGGCGAAATGCCACCTAAGCAGCGAGGCCAATCTCGCCGACTTCCGGACACCGAGATCAAATTACTGGAGCGATGGATTGCCTGCGGATCGCCGTGGCCGGCAGGAAGACAGCTGGATTTATTCGAGCAAACCACGGAACTTCGAGGCGGGCGTGACTGGTGGTCGTTCCAGCCGATTGTGAAGCCCGAGGTTCCACGACTGGCAAAGTTCCGGCAACCTGACAACCCGATCGACGCGTTCGTTCTGGCTGGCCTTGAACGGAACCAGATGTCGCCGGCTCCGATGGCGGACAAACGAACTCGATTGCGTCGCTTGTATGACGACCTCATCGGCCTGCCGCCAACGCGGCAACAGATCGACGCGTTCCTGGCCGACGATTCTGCAGTGGCTTGGGAAAGGCAAATCGACCGACTGTTGGAAATGCCCCAATATGGCGAGCGCTGGGGACGATACTGGCTGGACCTGGCTCGATACGCGGACACGAGCGGTTATGAACGCGACCAGGAAAAGCCGTTTGCATGGAAGTATCGCGATTGGGTCGTCAAGGCGCTCAATGATGACCTGCCGTACAAACGATTCATCATCGAGCAACTCGCTGGCGACGAGATCGAAAATCCTAGCGAGCAATCGTTGATCGCGACGGGCTTCTTGAGGCTTGGTACTTGGAACGACGAGCCCAATGATCCGCTGGACTATCAGTACGATCGGCTCGAAGACCAGGTACACACGACGGCCTCGGCATTTCTCGGTTTGACGGTCAAGTGTGCGCGATGCCACTCACACAAATTCGATCCGATCACCCAAGAAGACTATTACCGAATGGCGTCGGCGTTCTGGGCGGGGCCGATTGCCGCTCGAGATCGACAACTGCTCGGCGGGCCGAGTGTCGAGGAGTTGGGCGTTGACCACGTACTGGCCTGGACCGACCTGACCGCAAATCCCACCCCGCTTCACATGCTGGGTAATGGCGAGCGAGCGAATCCGAGGCAACAGGTTGCGCCGGCATCGTTGTCAACCATTCCCGCGTTGGAACGAGAATTCGACCCGCCGCCGCCAGGATCGAAAACGTCACGACGTCGATTGCAGTTAGCCCACTGGATTGCCGATTCGCGGAACCCGCTGGCGCCCCGTGTCTTGGTCAACCGACTGTGGCAACATCATTTTGGTCAAGCGATCGTTCGCACGCCGAATAATTTTGGCTTTCTCGCCGATCCGCCAACCCATCCCGAATTGCTCGACTGGCTGGCGGTCGAGTTCATCGAGCGGGGCGGCAGCATCAAGCAGATGCACAGGCTGATTTTGACATCGCAAGCATGGCAGCAAGCGTCGCTGCATCCCGATCAAGACGAATATGCATTGCGTGATTCGTCCAATCGGTTGTGGTGGCGAGCTGAACGACGAAGATTGGATGCCGAATCAATTCGTGATTCGATGTTGGCGGCCTCGGGCGAGCTGGATTGGACGGTCGGCGGAGAGAGTTTTCGACCCACAATGAGCCCGGAATCGCTCGAGGGTCTGTCGCGCAAGTCTGCCGCCTGGCAGGCCTCGGCGGCGGACGATCAAATGCGACGCAGCTTGTACATCTATATCAAGCGAGGGCTATTGCCACCGATGATGACGGCGTTCGATTTATGCGATGCCACAGGTTCGTGCGGGCAACGTGATGTCACCACCGTGCCGACACAAGCGTTAGCGTTGCTGAACAACCGATTTGTTCACGATCGAAGTGAACACCTCGCCGCGTTGACCGTGGAAAGTGAATCCGACCTGACCGCACAAATCGAACAGGTCTGGTCGCGCGTCCTCCTTCGTGCGCCGACCGGCCGGGAACTCAGCTGGGCGATCGATCACGTTTCGGCGCAGCGTCAAGCCTTTTCACTGGTGGATGGTGCTACGGTGGTGGATGGTGCTACGGTGGTGGATGGTGCTACGGTGGTGGATGGTGCTACGGTGGAGGACGATTCTTCGCTGGCGGACGCTGCGGGGCAAAAGCAGTCGACTCCGCAAGTTTTGGCGTTGGCATCACTTGTTCTGGTGCTGATGAATTCCAACGAGTTCATCTACATTGATTAGCACTCAACTCACTTGGAAGATCGATGTCGCATCCGTCACTTTTTCCCTGCGGTCAAACGCGCCGCGAATTTGTCTGGCAAATGGGAGGCGGTTTCGCCGGTCTTGCACTTTCCAGTCTGCTTGCTGGTGAGGGGTTCTTTGGCCGTCATCTGCAGGCCGATGACGCGACGGCGTCGCTGAATCCGCTGGCAGTCCGACCGCCGCAACTGAAAGCGCGAGCCAAATCGTGCATCTTTCTGATGATGAACGGTGCTCCTTCTCAAGTCGACACGTTCGACTACAAACCGGAACTTGAAAAGTACGCCAATGAGCAACTACCGGCGGAAAAGAAATTCATCAATTCCGGTGGTCGCAAGATCGGATACCTGACACCGGCCTGGCGCAAGTTTCGACCTGGCGGCGAAAGCGGCTTATTGATTTCGGATTACTTTCCGCATGTGCGCGAGCACGCGGACAAGCTCTGCGTGCTGAATTCGTGTCACACCGACAGCCATGCACACGGCTCGGCATTGGTGGCAATGAACACGGGCAAAACATTGATCGGTCGTCCGTCGCTGGGTAGTTGGGCGGTTTATGGGCTGGGCACGGAAAACGAGAGCCTACCCGGCTATGTCGTCATCCTGGACAAACGGGGTGGTCCGATCAGCGGCCAACCGAATTGGTCCAGTGGTTTCATGCCGACGACCTATTCCGGCACATTGTTCCGCCCGGTCGGCGATCCCATTCTCGACCTCCAAGGTCCACCGCACATGACGCGCGGTGCCCAGCGAAGACAGTTGGATCTGTTGGCCAAAATCAACCAGCAGCATCTGGACGAACGTCCCGGAGGTCGAGAACTTGCCGCGCGAATCAACAGCTACGAACTCGCTTACCGGATGCAGTCCGCCACCCCGGAGGCGGTCGATCTGTCGCAGGAAACGGCGGAAACATTGGCGATGTACGGCGTCGGCGCGGCACCGACCGACGAGTACGGTCGCAATTGCTTGATCGCTCGCCGGTTGGTTGAGCGGGGCGTCCGTTTCGTGCAACTCTACTCCGGTGGCGGACACCTGGAAGAAACGTGGGACGCACACGAAAGCATCGAACAGAACCACGGTCGGCATGGCGCCGAAGTCGATCAACCGATTGCGGCATTGCTGCACGATTTGCAGCAACGCGGTCTGCTCGATCAGACGCTCGTTGTGTGGGGCGGCGAGTTCGGCAGAATGCCGTTCAGCGAAGGGCAAAACGCTCCGGGCCGCAACCACAATCCCTACGGCTTCAGTATGTGGCTCTCTGGCGGCGGCGTCCGCGGAGGCATCACGCACGGCCAGACCGATGAGTTCGGTTTCGAGGCGATCAGCGACAAGGTTCACCTGCATGATCTGCACGCGACGATCCTGCACATCATGGGACTTGACCACGAGATGCTGACTTATTTTCATCAGGGCCGCGAAGAAAGTCTGACCGATGTCGGCGGACGTGTGGTCAAAGAGATTCTTGTCTGAGTCGCAATGCCGAAGGAGGCCAAGCTTGTATCGTTGTATTCTTCTTGCTGTCGCGTTGATTGCCCTTGGGACGAGTGTCGCATCAGGTCAGCCCGTGTCGAGCATTACGCTGAACAAAAAAGCGAACGGCTACCGATCGATCTGGTACATGAACCAACCATCGAACGATGAGTACGTCTACAAGTACAGTGGCGGTTTGGGGACGTATTGCGCGAAGCACCGTCCGTTTGCGATTTACTGTGAACAAGTCAACAAGACGTTCTTCTGCTACGGGGGCACGACGAAGGACAGCAACCGCAAGCTGTTGCACATGGTCTCGTATTTCGATCACGCGACCAAAACGGTGCCGCGACCGACGATTCTGCTGGATAAACAGACCGATGATGCCCATGACAATCCTGTCATCTCGGTGGACGACAAGGGATACATCTGGATTTTCTCGACATCACACGGAACCTCGCGTCCTTCCTACATTCACCGCAGCGTCCAGCCCTATGATGTCGACGCGTTTGAACTTGTGCCGGCAACGCACCTCGATCACGATCACCCAAAACCGATCACTAACTTCTCCTACATGCAGGCGTGGTACGATCGCGACCATGGATTCCAGGCATTCTTTACCCGCTATGGAGATCCCGCCAAACGCACGCTGTTTTACATGAACAGCAAGGACGGCGTGAGCTGGAGCGATTGGCAGCGTCTGGCTGCAATCGGTGAAGGGCACTATCAGATCAGCGGGATCGGAAAATCCAAATCGGGAACCATGTTCAACTACCACCCCGATGGTAAGGGACTCAATTGGCGAACGAATCTGTACTACATCGAAACCGCGGACGACGGTGAAACATGGCAGACCGTCGACAATCTTTCCCTCAAAATCCCGCTGCTGAAGATTCGCAATTCCGCGTTGGTCCACGACTACGAGGCAGAAGGATTGAATGTGTACTTGAAAGATCTTCGTTACGATCAGCACGACCGCCCCGTGCTGTTGTACATCACTAGCAGGGGCTACGAGTCGGGGCCGAAGAACGATCCTCGAACCTGGACGATCGCGCGCTGGACGGGCACACAGTGGCAGATCAATCCGGTCACGACGTCGGACAACAATTATGACATGGGCGAACTGTGGATGATTGCGGCGGATGACTGGCGAATCATCGGACCTACCGAAACAGGACCTCAGCCGTTCAATCCCGGTGGTGAAATCGCAATGTGGGCGAGTCACGATCAGGGATCGACGTGGACGAAAACGCGACAGATGACCGAGCACAGCTCGATGAATCACACCTATGTCCGCCGCGTACTCAACGCGAATCCCGATTTCGTCGCGTTGTGGGCCGACGGCCACGGCCGCAAGCCCTCACAAGCTCGCCTCTACCTGTCGGATATCGACGGCAATGTTTTTCAACTACCGGTCGAAATGTCATCCGACATGGCGTCGCCCATTGCGATCCATCCGTAAGCACCACTAGCTCGTCATCTGTTCGAACACTTTCCGTTGCTCGATCAGGGCTGCGACCTTGTCCTTGGGATTGGTGCGTGCTTCCAACAAAATCCAACCAGTGTAGTTGATGTTTGAAAACAGCCGCATCAGCTTGGCGTAGGGATAGTCACCAAGATTCAGCTCGCGAACGTGCACGGTCGCACCGAAGCGATCCTTGACCAAATCGAAATTGTGCTCCAACCCCTCGCCGCTCAGATCCTCGTCGTTGGAATTCCAGCAGACTGTCGCATTGGGATGATCGGCCACTTGGAAGATATCGCGGATGACGGGCAACTCGCTTGTCCCTCGTCCATGCACTTCCACCCGGATTTGTTGGCCGAAGTCGTGTCCATATTTCGCCACTTCATTGAGCGCTCGGCCAATCTGAGCGATCGTTTTTTCGCGACTGACGTCATTGGGAAATCCGTTCGGCTTGACCTTCACACCACTACCACCACAGTCGTGCATCAAGTGAATGTACTGCTTGGTCAATTCGATATTCTGTTTCAGTTTTGCCGGATCACTTTCATGGAACTGTGCGTTGGATCCATAGCCCACGAGTTCCACCGGGCTATCGGCAAATCGTTTGCGAACCTCTACACGCTGGTTTTTGGAAAGTTTCGGCTCGACACCATGCTTGTGCTCGGTACGCAGTTCCACACCCGACAAACCGGATTGCTCGCACGATTCGATCAGCGTGGCAAGGTCCATGTCTTTGCCCCACAAATACGTGCACAACCCGAAACTCATCGAGCGCGGCGGTGTATCGGCCAGCGCTAATGAAGGGATCGCGATCGCGGCAGTGGTTCCCCACGCGGCAGTCTTGAGAAACTCACGTCGATCTTTGTTTCGCATGTTCATATTCATTGCTCGCCTCGATTCAATCATTTTCAGTTGGGGTCGAACGCTTATGATACTCGCCGGGGTCCCCACTCGGGAGCCAAGCCGGTGGTTTGATTCCGTTTCGACGCACTCAATCAACGGGTCGTCCGCGGCGCGAAGGCGAACGCTAAGTTTTGCTCCGTATCGCGCCGGAAATCGCTCGCAGCCTACGTGAAAATTAGCGTGATTCGCAGCCTACGTGAAAAGCTGGCAGCCTAAAACTCGCAACGGGTGCGGATCGCTCTTCATCCGGCGACCGCTTTGGCAACCAGGTCGGAGGCGGCTTGTCGCGGATGCGGATTGACCGCTTGAGCGGGCAACGTGGTCAGCACCACACAGATCGTGTCGGTTGCCGGATCGGCCCAAGCGAGTGTACCGGTGGCCCCGCTGTGGCTAAAAGTTGCCTGCGAACATTCGCCGCTGGCGGCCTTGGCACCGACAGCAAAGCCGAGTCCGCGTGGTGTCAAACCTTCGCGGTTCTGGTTGCTGATCATCAGCTGAGCGGTCTGTGGCTGAACAATCTTTCCGGTTCCATGTAAAAACTCGGCGAAAAACTTCCCCACATCGGGAGCCGATGCGTGGACGCCACCCCATGGCGAACCGAGCTTTCGCCAGAACGAACTGTTCCAATCCCAATCTTTGGAGCCCGGCTCACCGGCTCCCGATTCCGGCGCCGCGTTGAGTACCTGGCATCGCATCGTTTGATCGATGGCAAACTCGCCCAGCCCGAGCGCAGAGTGTTTCATTTTGAGCGGCTGAAAGACAGTTTGCTGGACGAGATCCGAGAACGTCGTGCCGCTGATTCGCTGTGCCAATTCCGAAGCGATCAGGATTCCCATACTGGAGTATCGGTAACGCGATCCGGGTGTGAACAGGAGCGGTGTCGCGATCGCACCATCGACGAACTCCGACAGCCGGGCATGCCTCTTCCGCAATGTTTCGTTCTCGGGCAGTTGATCCGGAAGGCCTGAGGTGTGTGTCAGCAGTTGCTGTACGGTGACCTCGGCCTTTCCGTCTCCGGTGAACTGCGGAATATACTTACAGACCGGATCGTCGAGACGGAATAAATTTTTGTCATACAGCGTCATCAACGCTGCGACCGACATCGGCTTGGAAATCGAAGCGATCAGAAAAATATCATTTTCGGATTTTGCCGCCCCGAAAGATTTTGCAAATTCGCGATCGGCGTGGCGAACATACAGGGCCGCCGCATCGATCAGTCCCTGGTCGGTTGCTTTGACCAGCACTTGCGCCGCGCCGTCGAATTCATCGGTATCTTCCGCGGCCATCAGTGCTCCCACTCCAATCGTTCCCAGCAGGCAATGAAGAAATGTGCGACGATTCATTTCGGCATGATAACACGTCCGGTGACCCTGGGGTGACGGCTGACTCGCTGGACGATCGTCATCCTTACCCCAGGCTTCGCTGTTTCACCGCTTCTAGGTGCCCTGCCCAGCGATGAAGCGAACCTCTCATTCGGCGGGCTGTCGCTTGATGCAAGAGGCGACAGAGCGTCCGATCTCTGTAGAATATCGACTCCACTTTCACGATCCGCGTGTCTGCATGTTGGCCTGGCAGGAGTGCCATGAGAATTACGGCAATCGAAACGTTGGTCTGTCACGCCCGCATGCGCAATTGGGTGTTTGTCAAAGTGACGACCGATCAGCCAGGTCTATTCGGTTGGGGCGAAGCGACACTGGAGTGGCATACGCGAAGCATCGTCGGGGCAGTCGAAGATCTGGCGCCGTTGCTGATCGGCGAAGATCCGCGGCGAGTGGAACACTTGTGGCAGATGATGTGGCGACAACATTTCTGGCATGGCAGCGGTATTGTTCGGTCGACTGCGATCGCTGGAGTCGATATCGCCTTGTGGGACATCTTGGGCAAGATTCACGGCGTACCATGCCATCAACTGTGGGGCGGACCGGTGCGTGATTTCATTCGACTGTACAGCCATCTGGGCGGCGGAAGTCTGGAGAGTTTTTATCAAACGCCGGTCGATAGCGCAAAGATCTTTGCCGAACTGGCTCAGCAGACGGTCGAAGACGGATTCACGGCATTCAAATCGATGGCTGTTCCACCGACGATGCCGATCGAGGGAACGGGACCGGTGAAAGCGGCCGAAGCGTGTGTGGCTGCGATGCGCGGGGCCGTGGGAGACGGCATTGACATCATGGTCGACTGTCACGCCCGACCATCGCCGGCGATGGGCATTCGGTTCGCAAAAGCGCTTGACCCCTACGGCCTCTATTTTCTGGAAGAGCCGTGCTGGCCGGAAAGTGTGGCCGGCTTGGCCGCCATCAATGCGGCGGTCACCACGCCCATCGCGACGGGCGAGCGGATGACTCACCTGGCCGCGTTCGGTGACCTGTTTCAGGCTCGTGGCTGTGAGATCTGCCAACTGGACATCACGCACTGTGGTGGCTTCACGGAAGCTCGCCGCATCGCCGCGCTTGCCGACGCATATCGCATTGCTTTGGCACCGCATAATCCCCAAGGCCCGGTGAGCACGGCCGCATCGTTGGAGTTCGGATTCTCGCAACCGAGTTACATCATTTGTGAATCGGTGCACAGCGATGTGCCATGGCGCGAGGACGTTGTCGACGAAGGCTTTGTCGTCGACGCCGCAACGCGTACCGTCGCGGCCAACTCACGACCAGGTCTGGGCATTGAAATCAACGAGGCGGAAGTCTTGAAACACCCGTTCGAGCAGGAGGTTCCTCAGCGAGTATTCTATCGAGACGGAAGCGTCGGAGATTGGTGATCGTCCATAACAACAACCGGAATGCTTTTGATGAATCAACCACCCGCAGTGCGGTATCAATGTTCGTTTGCCGGCAGAATTGGGATTGCCCGTGCCGATATCACGCCTCCGGTGGGTATTTACGCTCGCAATTGGGGCGCGGCAAAACACGACGTGGCCGAATCGATTCACCGGCCACTGTCGTTAACCGTTTTGACGCTGGCATCCCAGTCGGATGACCGCCCGCTGGTGCTTGTCGATGCGGACCTCGGTTGGTGGCGACCGCTGGAGCTGTTTCGGAGATTTCAGCGAAGACTGCTGGACGAATTATCGTTGGATTCGTCGCAGCTCGTCTTTGCGCTCACGCACACACACGCGTCGGCCCCGCTGATGGATCCCGACCCTTCGCTACCCGGCAGCGATTTGGTCGGGCCGTGGATGGAATCAATCTATCAGGCGACACGATCATCGATTCGACAGGCGGTCACGGATTCGTTCGAGGCAACGCTCGACTGGCACGTGGGGCGATGCGGATTGGCGGCAGTTCGCGACCTACCCGACCCGGATCCCGGCCAGGACCGGATGCTGTGCGGCTTTAATCCCGATCGCCAAGCCGATGATACTTTGGTGGTCGGACGGATCACGGACGATTCGAACACGTTGCGTGCGACGCTGGTCAACTATGCCTGCCACCCGACGACGTTGGCTTGGGACAACATCTCGATTTCGCCGGATTACATCGGCGCCATGCGGGCGACGATGGAAGATACGACTGGTGCCACGGCCTTCTTCCTGCAAGGAGCATCGGGGGACCTTGCACCCCGTTATCAGTATGTCGGAGATCCGGACGTCGCCGATCGCCATGGACGTCAGCTTGCGCATGCCGCGCTGGCAACACTCAACGACATGGAACCGGCGGGAATGCAACTTTGCTTTGACAGTGTGATGGAGTCGGGAGCACCGCTGGCGGTTTGGCGGCATCAGCCGCGGCAGGTGTCAACCGAACTGCGTGCGAGCGAGACAACTGTCGATCTGGAACTCAAAGATTGGCCAACGGCGGATCAGTTGGAGCAGCAACGCCTTGCCTGTGACGACCGAGCATTGGAAGAGCGGTTGCGGCGACGGCGGGACATCCGACGATCTTTGGGGGATGGTCGGACGTTTCCGGTTCCCGTTCACGTGTGGCGGATCGGCGATGCGATCCTGGTCGGATGCTGCTGCGAAGCCTACTCGCGGTTGCAACAGCGACTTCGTGCCCGGTTTTCGGATCGAACCGTGATCTGCATGAATCTGATCAACGGTTCGATCGGGTATTTGCCACCGTCGGATCTCTATGACGAGGACGTCTACCCTGTCTGGCAAACGCCATTTGCATCTGGCTCTCTGGAACGGATGATCGCGGCAATGACCCATTCGGTGGAAGAGGTGCTGGACAAAAAGCAGGTCGGCAACAAGGAAATATCGAAGGGATTGTAGATTCTCGGTTGGATTTAAGAAGCGTCCGCGACGCGGGCCCACCGGCCCAAGATGAATTGGTGGGTTCGCGCGGCCTGAGAACCGCTTGACCCACCCTACCTGAAGAAATCGATGACGAAACAAATTGCCGGCGTTTTGCCGATTCTGCACACTCCGTTCGATGCCAATGACGAGATCGATTGCGTGAGTCTGCAGCGAGAAATCGACTGGGCTCTGCAGGTTGGCGCCGATGGAGTTTGCTCCGCGATGGTGTCGGAGATCCTGAGGCTGACGTGCGAAGAACGAGTCGCGTTGAACCGAATGATTGTCGAGCTGACGGCCGGTCGCGGAGTGGTGATCGCCAGCGTCGGAGCGGAAAGTACGAAGCAGGCGATGTACTTTGCCAGGGAAGCGGCGGGGGCCGGTTGCGATGCGATCATGGCCATCCCGCCGATTTCGACGGCGTTGCCACAGGACGCGCTTTGGAATTACTTCGCCGGATTGGCCGCCGCCGTGGAGTTGCCATTGATTGTCCAAGATGCATCCTCGTATGTCGGCGCGTCGATTCCGACCGAGTTCTATGTGCGACTGCTGCACGAGTTCGGTCCTGAGAAAATCTTGTTCAAACCGGAAGGTGCTCCCGTGGGCCCAAACATCTCGGATCTACGGGATGCCAGTGATGGCCGCGCGAGAATGTTCGACGGATCGGGCGGCAGCCTGCTGATCGATGCTGTGCGCCGTGGTGTGGTCGGGACGATGCCGGGCGTCGATCTGCTCGATGGCATCGTTGCGATTTGGAACGCGTGGAAGCGAAAGGATGAGGCGGCGGCGTACCGAATCTATTTTCCCATTTGTGCGTTGGTGGCGTTACAGTTGCAGGCCGGGTTGGATGGTTTTCTGGCCATCGAAAAGTACATCCTGGTCAAACGCGGGTTGTTTGCATCGGATCGGCGACGTGAACCGAACTCGTGGAATCTCGACCGAGAAACGCAGGCCGAGGTTGATCGGCTGCTTCAGACATTGAGCGATGTGCTTGGCTCGGAAACGAGTCCGACGACGGAACATTCTTCATGAGTGGCGGATCCGAAGCGCCGCCGAAATCTGTTTGGCGGTCCGACGATCGTCCGACCCAGACTCGGTATCAAGTCCTGGCACTGCTGACCGTTGCGGCAGCGATTGCCTATACCGCGCGAAACGCGGTCGGTGTTGCCGAAAGCACGATTCGCGAAGACCTCGGACTGAGTCTGCGACAATCGGGCTGGTTCATGGGAACGTTTTTCTGGAGCTATGCTGTCCTTCAGGTTCCCGGCGGCTGGCTGGCTCATCGGCGGGGAACGCGGTTGGCGATGTTTTTATTTGCCTGCGGTTGGTCGGTCGCGGCGCTGGCGATCGGACTTGCCCCCGGGCTGTGGTTGCTGCTCGCCGCTCAACTGATCATGGGTGCGGCACAGGCTGGCATTTTTCCCGCTTCGTGTTATTCGATCGCACATTGGATATCGCTCGCCCGCCGAACGCTTGCCTGTGGCCTGCTAGCGATGGGCATGCAGGTTGGAGCGATCACGGCGGGCGTGTTGACGGGACCTCTGATTGAATCGATGGGCTGGCGATGGGTGTTTGTGGCCTATGCGGTGCCAGGTTTTCTGTGGGCTGCCTGGTTCCTGATTCGCTTTCGCGATGACCCAAAATCGGATCCGGCGGTGAATGGTGAGGAACTCGCAATCATCCGTGCAGGAAAGGTTCATGATCACGGTCCGACCGGCGTGTCAGCGCCGACGCCCTGGTCTGCGATCGCGCACAGTCCGGCCATTTGGTTTCTATGCGGCCAGCAGATATGTCGAGCAGCCGGTTACATGTTTTTTGCCAGCTGGTTTCCCACGTTCCTGCAAGAAACTCGTGGAGTGTCGGTGAAAGATTCGGGCTATCTGCAAGCGTTGGTCTTTGCGGGCACGCTGACGGGATGCCTTTGTGGTGGCTTGCTGACCGATTGGATTTGGCAACGGACCGGAAATCTCAGGCTCAGTCGAAGCGGCGTAGGTGCAACCTTTTTGTGCGGGTGCGCACTGCTGATCCTTTCGGCATGGTTTGTGGAGAGCACCGTACTGGCGGTGACCTTGTTGTCTCTGGGAGCGGTGTTCGCGGCGCTTGCCGGACCCTGCGCGTTTTCGGCCACGATCGATATTGGCGGGGACCATGTGCCGCAGGTATTCGGGCTGATGAACATGATGGGTAACTTCGCCGCAGCGGCCTGCCCGATCCTGGTTGCGGAGTTATTTGAGTGGACGTCCAATTGGACATTGGTGCTGTTGGTTTTTGCCGGAATCTATTTTGCGGGAGCATGCTCGTGGGCACTGGTCGACTGTCGGCGCGGGATCGGAGATTGAATGCGATCGGATCTGCGGCTGGTATAATCAACGATTGCCTAACTGGTGATGTTCGTGACGAGCATCTTCGTCGGCCGCGACAAGCGAAGCGGCCTGTTGATTTAGCCGTTCCACGGCAAGCCGAAGGCGACTGTGAAGGTTGGACGCAGTCGCCCTGCTTTAGCCGTGGGACGAAATACCAATGCGGCGGAACCCGATGGAGTCTGCGAAACCACACGACGAATCGTCTCATGCGACTTCGCTAACCTTGGTTGGCCGGGTGCAGGCGAACGAACAAGCCGCCTGGCAGCGTTTGGTGGACCTTTATGGTCCGTTGATCTTTTCCTGGGGCTGTCGTGGCGGACTATCGAGCGAAGATGCTGCCGACGTGATGCAGGAAGTCTTTGCGGCGGTGACGAAGGCGATTGGCCGCTTTGACGCCGCGGCGAGCGGTCGGTTTCGCGGTTGGCTTTGGACGATCTCGCGAAACAAAATCCGCGATCATCATCGCCGCCTGACCGCCGAGCCGGAGGGTCGAGGGGGCGATACTGCCATGCGAGCGTTGGCCGATTTGCCTGCGGACGCGTTACCTGAGTTGTGGGACGATGAGGCGTCGGACGCGACGCGGCATGAAGTGCGAATGCTGTATCACCGGGCGATGGACCTGATCCGTCAAGATTTCCAGCCGCAAACATGGCAAGCATTTTGGCTGTGCGTTGTCGAGGAGCAGCCGACGGACGAAGTCGCTCGTGAGCTCGGGCTCTCGGCTAACAACGTTCGACAAGCCCGATCGCGGGTGCTGCGGCGATTGCGGGCGGAACTCGGAGACGGAGAAATTCCGGGAAATTCTCCGTGAACCATCGCTTTTTGTCTTATCCAGACGGATTGGTGTCGCGCGGCCGCGTGGTTACCTAGTAGCGACGAGGTAAAACATTTGCACGGTGAGGACCATCCGATGAATGAAGCGAGCTGTTTTTCGAGAGAGGAATTGCGAAGTTACTTGCTCGGCGACCTGCCCGAGACCGCTTCCGAAAGAGTGGCGCTGCATGTGGAGGAATGCCTGGACTGCGAAGCGACCGTGTCCGAACTGGATCGTGAATCGGACACACTGATCGAATCCTTGCGCAAACCCGTCGTTCAAGTGGAGCCCCCATCGGTGTATCGCTTAGCGGCAACGTGCGCGATGTCCTATTGGCAGCAGAGAGAATCCGAATCTGCGGCGAACGCCGCTGACGATTCGGCGTCGAACTTCCCCCGCCTTCGCGACTATGAACTGTTGGAGCCGCTGGCCCGCGGCGGCATGGGCACGGTGTACCGCGCCCGGCACTTGCGGTTGAATCGGCAGGTCGCCTTGAAGGTGCTGCCGGGACGGTGGCTAAAAAACCCGGTCGTCGTCGCCCGCTTCGAACGGGAGATGAAAGCGGTCGGCTCGCTCCATCATCCGGCGATCGTGCAAGCCACCGACGGCGGCGAGGCAGAGGGTGTTCACTTTCTGGTCATGGAACTAATCGACGGCCTGGACTGCAGCACGCTGGTCCAGCAACTCGGGCCGATGACGGTGGCCGATGCTTGCGAGATCGCGAGGCAGGCCGCTGGCGGCATGGCATACGTTCATCAGCAAGGAATCATTCACCGCGACTTGAAGCCATCGAACTTGATGGTCACGCGAAGCGGCGAGGTCAAAGTATTGGACCTGGGGCTGGCTCGCGTGGTCGGTGAACAATTGACCGGCGACGAGCTGACGACCGTCGGCCAATTGATGGGAACGATCGACTTCATGGCTCCCGAACAGTTAGAAAATTCACACGACGTCGACGAGCGATCCGACATCTATTCGCTCGGCGCGACGCTGTACAAACTCCTTACCGGCCACTCGCCACATACGATCGATTCGAGCGAGCCACTTTTGTGTAAGTTGCGTCGAATCGCCGCCGATCCACCAGCCCCACTGAAGCAGCGACGACCCGAATTGCCTGCCGAATTGTGCCAATTGGTGGATCGCATGCTGTCGGGCAGCGCGAATGACCGTCCCGCTTCGATGCAAGCCGTTGCCGAGGCACTCAATGATTTCTGCGATTCAAGTGAACTGGCGAAGCGAGTCAGAAGACGCCAGAGAGATTCTCGAGACTCGCGAGCGGCCCCAACCGGCATCGCCGTCGCAGCTTGAAAGCCTGATGGCATTGCCGGCCAATGGCATCGTGCCGCCGGGCTCACGCCTTCACCGCGACCGCGGCAGGAAATTTCTTGCCTGGGCAACAGCCGGAATGTTGTTGTTGGCGATCGTGATGGGCGTTGTGATCACGCTCGATACCACGGCGGGTCAACTGGTCATCGAAACCGCCTCGCCCGATGTCGAAGTTCGCTTATTGAAGGCGGGAAAGCCCTATCAAACTCTAATGCTCAAGCAACAGGCCAGGTCGCTGCGTTTGGGGGCCGGAGAATATGAGATCGAAATCATCAGCGATTCCGACGGTTTGGAAATCGAGAACGGCCGCTACACGCTCAAACGCGGCGAAACCTGGCTGGCGAAGATCGTTCATCGAAGCCGCGATGCCGAAACGCAAGAGACGGCGAATCTCTCTGCAAGTGACGACCAGCGACGCCTGTCCTTGGGCAAGCCGACCTACGAAGGAAGAACGCTGCAGCAGTGGCTTGGCACGCTTCGCACCGAACGCAGCCCGCAGCAGTATTACGAAGCGTGCCGGGCCTTAACAAAGCTTGCCACTGGCCAGGATGCCGCTGATGCCGTGAGGGCGTTGCTTGTGGCAACACGATTCCACGATTCGGTGGCACACTACCAAGGAGAAGACGGAGGCTTCAATCGACTGTGGAGTACGGGCCAAACCTTCCTGGCCGATCTCGATCAAACTGTTGTTGTGCAGGTGATGACGGACGAACTGGATCGCGGTGACGGAGCGAATGTGGAGTTCATCCTGAGCTACCTTGCGAGTTGGGATGTGAACGTCCGCCCATTCGTCAGCGAGAACTTGCTGGCTCACGTGGAGCGAATCGCAATGGACGAGCAATCACCCTTTCGTATCCATGCTCTGAACGTCTTGCAAAAAATTGGCTCGCGGGAGGCTGCCACGCGACAGTTCGTCGCGGCACTCTCGGATCCCGAGATCGCCAGTTCAGTTGTTCGCCGCTCGGTCGTTGATCGAAATGAAATCGAATGTGCCGCAAGTGGTTGCGAGATTGCGTCCACTTGTTCGCTCGGGAACGCTGGCGCAGCGAGCCGAGGCGGCATGGCAATTGGGTGATCTGGGAACGGACGCTGCCCCGGCATCCCCGGAGCTGACCGCCTGCGTCCAGGAAGACGATCCCGAGCTCACGATGGCGGCCGCGTTCGCGATCCCACATCAACCGGGATTTGGCGGCGCGAGTGGTGGGATGGCGAGCGTGAAGGACGCGGCGATCCGCGCATTGGCCGAGATCGGTGACCCGTCCGTGGTGCCGGTGCTGATGGCCGAATGGGAACGCCGTTCCTCTGGCGGTGGCCGAACCAGTAAATCGACGCCGGCTTGGAACAATGCCAGGCAACAAACGGTCGCCAATACCTACGGGCCGGATTGGGTCGCCGACGCGATCGAGCAATTGATGGGTGCACGACCAAAGCTCGAGAGATCGCGGCGCGACGGCAGCTCCGCGATCATTTGGTACGTGGGAGACGATTCTCTTGAACGAGCTTATCGCGCCGCCTTCATGAATGTGCAAGCACGAGAGATCGAAGGTGCTTTGGCGGCGGCAAAGAAACTGATGCCACTGGCGAGCGAATCGGAGCGAGCCGAGGCCCGAAAGTACATCTCGACGCTCCGCAGGGTGCCAACACCCGCCGAACTGGAACAGCAAGTTCAGATGATCGAATTGCTGGCCGCGTATGACGCACCACAATCGATCTTGAACGCGATGTCCCTCCGCTTGATGAACTTAGCTATACAAATTGATCAGCGCGATCTGGACGGAAAAGCCGCTGCCGTTGCCGTTGCCGTTGCGGCGTACGTCGATTGTGCCATTCGGATCATTCACGCGAGCAAGGACTGGAAAACGACGCTCGTTCCCTCTCTCATTGAAATTGATTCCGTCGATATTCATTCCGTGCCGGCGACGGTCGTATTGTTGAACATGTTGAACGAGCTTGACAGGCAGCAGCAGGTGGACTGTATCCTGATCACGTTGCAATTCATCGGAGCGCACGGAACGAACGGCTTCGTCAGCTATCTCGAGAATATGGCGGCCTGGCTGGACGATGATTCCCATCGATCGGCCATCGAAGATCGATTGAGGAATGAGACTGGCGTCGCCTGGGTATACATTGTTGTCGGCCTGTTTCGATCCGGACTGGCCGACGATGGTGTGAAGCAGATCATGACGAGTCGCTTCGCGGATGAATCGATCGATCGCAAAAAACTGCTCGAATCGTTGATCGCGTCACTGGACGAGCAACCCGACCTGGTCCAGGTGTTGGCTGACTTGATCGAACATCCAGCGTTGGATGCCCCGGCGAGCGTGATGGTCACCGGTGGCGTAAGAACCGAGTTCTCGCTTCGTGCACAATCTTACCTGTCGCTGTTGAAAGAGGTTCCCAAGCGGCACCGTCCCCGGATGATGGGACTGCTTCAGGAACTGGCGAAATCGGGGAAGAACGGCGAACAGGACACCGCGCGAGCGGTCTTGAATGAGTGGAAAGAGTAGCGTTCAATCACCTTGGGTCGTGTTGATTGGCTAGAATGAAGGCCCGCCAACTCTCTTCAACGAAGTGACCCATGTTGCCGCAGCATCATCAAAACTCCGAAAGCGGTCGCCGCGCGTTTCTGGTTGCATCGGCCTGTGGCTTTGCCGGACTGCAGTTCGGAGTTCCCAAGCGACTCTCGGCTGGAACCAACCAAACGCAGCTCGACCTGATTGGACGAAGCGATGCAACGCCAGGCAAAGCAAAGTCGGTCATCCTGTTTTTCTTGTGCGGTGGTGCATCGCATGTTGACACCTGGGACATGAAACCCGAGGCGCCCGCCGAATACCGGGGCCCATTTTCACCGATCCAGACGTCCGCTGCGGGCGTGCGTCTTTGCGAACATCTGCCACTGTTGGCAAAACAGTCGCATCACTTGGCGGTGATCCACTCCGTCGGCGGATCGGTAAGCACCAACGATCATCATGCGGGCTACTACTACAATTTGACCGGGCACGTACCCGATGCCACGTTTCTCTCCCAAGGAAACGACCGTCGTCCCTATGCCGATGATTGGCCCTTCATGGGGTCGGTGGTCGCTGCCCGTCGCGCTGCGGGATCCAGCTTGCCCAGCGCGATCACGTTGCCGCACAAACCGAGCAAAGCACCGTACACTCGGCCGGGACAGTTTGCCGCAAGGCTGGGCGTTGAGTTCGATCCGCTGTATGTTCACGGGTCGATTGACGAACCACTGAAGTTTCAGGCGCCGGCGCTGGTGTTGGCCGGGGATGTGACGCCTGATCAATTGCGTTCGCGGCAACAGCTGTTGCAAAAACTTGATGTGGCCAGAGGAGAGTTCGATCATTATGCCGTGGAGCGGAAATGGAAGCGGCATCAACAACGGACCATCGACTTGTTGTTGTCGTCGAACGCCTCGAAATTGTTTGATGTCGCCAGTGAGCCGGATTCGATTCGCAGCCGATATGGGCAATCGGTCAACGCAATGAGCCTGCTGTTGGCCCGCCGTCTGGTCGAGGCCGAAGTGCCCTTTGTGACCGTGTTCTGGAAAGAGAACGAGGCGATCAAGACACAATGCAAGAGGCCGGCGGCTGGGATACCCATGGCGACAACTTTCGCTGCCTGCGGGACCACTTATTGCCGGAGTTCGATCAGGCGATGTCGGCGTTGTTAGAGGATCTTCATCAACGCGGCTTGTTGGAACAGACTCTGGTGCTGGTCAACAGCGAAATGGGACGCCAGCCCAAAATCGGTGACCGCCGCTCTGGTGGTCCCGGCGGTGCCGGACGCGACCACTGGACACACTGCCAAAGCGTACTGATGGCTGGCGGTGGCGTTCGCGGCGGCCAGACGTACGGTTCCAGCGACCGACTTGGCGAATACCCATCGGAGTATCCACTGTCGCCCGCGGACATTGCCAAGACTGTTTACTTTGCCACTGGCATCGATGATCTGCAAGCGAAGGACGCCGAGGGTCGGAAATACAACTTGCTCGACGATGGAAACCCGATCACCGCGCTGTTTTAGCTGGACAGCGTTGAATTTTGCATAGCCAGTCAGCTAGCAGCGACACGATTCCGGAATTTCCAAATGGATCGATTCGCCGTCGAGATCAAGGCTTGGCGAGCCATGAATGGAGGAGCGAACCATCGGCCGTGTCCCAGATGCGAACCTCGCCGTTGAACGAGCCGCCGGCAACGTATCTGCCCGCGGGTTGAACCGCCGCCGAGATGACCCAATCGGAGTGGCCTTGGAACTCGCGCGAAACCTTGTTGTCACTTAGCTGAATGCATCGCAACCGCTTGTCGGCGCAGGGCACAAACACAACATTGTCGCCGCGAACCGACTTGAACGCATCTCCGCCAAGGGAGAGCTGGGCAACTGGTTTGGCGTCCTCGATCTGCCAGCGATGAAGTTTTTGGTCGCCGCCGGTTGATATGACCTGTTTCCCGTCGGCCAAGATTGACACGCCCCGTACGGCGGCACCGTGCCCCAAATAGCTGGCCACCAGATCACCGGACAGAGCATCAAACACTTTCGCCGATTTGTCACGACTGCCGGAAACCAGTCGGCTTCCATCGTCGCTCCAAGCGATGTCCGATACCCAATCCGCATGACTGGCGATGGTTCGCACCAACTGCATCGTTTCTACGTTGTAAATCCGAATCAGGCTGTCGGCAGATGCGACCGCGATCTGATCACTGTCGGGCCGGAACGCGGCGTCCAACACGACGTCACTCGTCCGTGCGAGGACACCTGTTACCTTTCCAGATTGGAAATCGACCAGTCGCAACTCACCGCTTTTTCCCGGCTCGCCACATCCAACGGCAATCGTTTTTCCTTCGGCTTCGAAGACAATTGAGAACACTCGCTGACCAATATTCTTGATTCGCCGGATCAACCGTGGTTGGTTGACATCCCACAGAGTCAACTCGTGATAGCCGCCAACGAGTAACTGCGTTCCGTCGGGCGAAAAACAAATGGCCGTGATCGGTATGGGTCTGGCATAGGATTCGGGTGGATCGGGGTGGTGCGCCGCAGGTATGACAATCGACAGTGGATCGCCGCTCGCCGGGCCGTCAAATTTCGCCCCACTTTCGATCCAAGTCTGAATCATGCCGATTTGCTCGGCAGTCAGTGGCTCGCTCTCGGCGGGCATCCGTTCCGATTCGTCCTCGGTCGACACACGTCTGAAAAGTTCACTCTGCTGGTCCTCCGCAACCGCGACCGGTGTTTCGCCCGTATCACCCGGCTTGAACAATTGGTCGTAGCTGTCGACGCGATAACCGCCCTCGGCCTTCCTGGGACCATGACAAGCGAGACAATGATCCAGCAAGATCGGAGCGATATCACTGCGAAAACTGATCGCTTCCGATGCCCACGCGACACTGGCGGGAAATAACGTGACGAACCAGCATGTCAGAAGAAGAAATCTCATAGCAACAAAGCGATTCTTGTTTAGCGGTGGATTCGTGCGATCGGCTGTCCGCGGGCGTTCGTCGCCAGGAAAGCGCGGCGACTGGAAGCCGCCGTGATGAAAGTGGCGTTATCCAGTTAGTGTTGGAACAGAAACTCATCGGTATTGAAAAGTGCCCAGCACACATCTTCCACTCCCGATGGGGGATCGTCACGCGTGGCACAGTGTTCCCTGGCCGCAGTGAGTTCGGCAGTTGACGGTCTCCGACACAAGGCCGCCAAGTACAATTCGATGATCGTGTCTTCGGCCGACCGGCCAGCCGCAAGCGCTGCGCGAAATCGGTTCTTGGGGTCACGCAGTTTGTTGTGAATCACTGGGCCGTTAAAAAGTTCGATCGCCATCCCCAAATTCGAATCGTCCGCTCGTTCACAGGCACATACCGTATTGCGTTCCGGTTGCCCAAAGACTTTCAGGAAATCGACTTGAACGATGTCCGGGGCGGGTAATTGCGTCGCCTTCGTGCCAGCGGGCAGATTACCGAATTGCTGAGTTAGTCCCAACGAATGATTGATGGCATCGAGCAGTTGCTCGGCACTCAGCAGGCGTGGCTGCTGGTGCGAAAAATAGAGGTTGTCATCCTGGTTCAACTCATTCGTCTGGTAGCTCGACTGATAACTGCGACTGGTTAGGATCGTTCGCAACAATCGCTTGCGATCATAGCCGCTGTCGATGAAATCTTTTGCCAAGGCATCGAGCAACAGGGCATTGCTGGGCGGGTTGGAATCACGGAAGTCATCAACGGGATCGACGATGCCGCGTGAAAACAACTGGCTCCAAATACGATTGGCTTCGATTCGGGCGAAATAGGGATTGTTCACATCGACCAGCCAGCGGGCGAATTGGAGCCGACGATCTTGGTCATCCGTTGCTGCGACACTGCCGACTTGAGGCAACCAAGGCAGCATGATCTCTCCCGTTCTTGGCTGCGTCACGTCGCCCGCGAAGGTGCTGTAGATGAACATCTCTCCAGGACGCTGCGTCTTACGACGCTGAACGCGATTAAAAAAAGCACCGAGTCCATAGTAATTGTCTTGAGTCCAACGTTTGAATGGATGGTTGTGGCATTTTGCACACTGCAGCCGAGCGCCCAGGAACACTTGCGAAATGGTTTCCACGCACTCGTTCATGTCGATCGCGGTGCGATAGAAGTTTGCCGGCGGATTGGCCAGCGTGCTGCCCGTCGCGGTCAGCAGTTGCATCGCGAATTCGTCATAGGGCATGTTTTCGCGAATCGACTGTTCAACCCAGCGATGATATTTGTAAACACCCTCGTCGCCGACGCCTTTGCTGGTCATCTTCAACAGGTCACCCCATTTCAATGCCCAAAACTTGGCGTACTCATCTCGTTCGAGCAAACGGTCAATCAATCGAGATCTCTTATCCGCTCGTGAATCGGCGAGAAACGCTGTGGTCTGCTCCACCGTTGGCAGAATGCCGATGACGTCCAGGTGAACTCGCCGCAAGAACTCGCCGTCGGTGCAACGATCCGATGGCAAGTATTGCAACTGCCGCAACTTGGCGTCCACCAACTTGTCGACATAGTTACTCGCTGGCAGTGACTTCCATTGAAAACCGTCGGAGTGCTCGACGAACATCAGCGGTGCCGACTCGATGTGCTCCAGATACCGCACCAGAATTGCAGCTTCGCCTCGTCGGTGAGGCGTGACGAAACCATGTTTGTCGACCGTTGCGACGCTGGTATTCGAACTGTCGTACGCGACCAGGTGGGTCACATCTCGCTGGGTACCATCGGCGAAGTGGGCGGCGACGGCAAGTTGTTGACCACCAGCCCGAAGAGCGAGAACACGTTTTTCATCCGGAAAAACCTGTAACTGCACACAACGGGCCGTACCAGCAGGATCCTCTCGGGCACCCTGAGCGATCCAGTCTCGCAGTATCGCATAGGCAACGTCGTCTTTGTGGAGTCGCTTGCCGCCACCATGCTCGACTTTCATCGACGGCTTGATCAACAGCAAACTCTTCTCTGGATCCAGCGTGTTGACTCGACGTCCGAAGTCCTCACGAATCAACGTCAGCTGGTCCAATTGCTTGTCAAACGCACGCAGTGACAAACGAAACCCACCTTTGCCGCTGGGCGAACCATGGCACGCGCCCGAATTGCAGCCCTGTTTCGATAGCGCCACCAGCACTTCGGACTCGAACGCGACCGCCGTCTTTGATTGCATGTTCGACACCCGCAAGGGAATCGATTGCCGCAAGCTGCCGACTTCGACCAGGATCTCACACTCACCATCTCGCTTGGGATAGACCACACCTTCTTTCACCTCAGCGATCATCGAGTCGGTACTGATGATGCGAACGTCACGGGTCCAATCACGAGGCGACTGTTGGGTGTCGTAACCGGTCACGATCATTTGCTGTCGCGAATGGGAACCATCCAGGCGGACAACCTTGGGATAGACTTCCAACCGCTGCGGCGCTGAACGATCTGCAACGGGACCGAGTTGGAGGACACCGTAAAGTCGTTCTCATCGTACTTGCTCGACGCGGACAGACCCAGCGGGCTGTTGGCAGCCGATTTGACGTCAGGAGATATTTGCAGCTCAAACTCGATCTGCGACTGGTCGGACGCGGCCACGATGGTCGGTGGACCACTGACACCGGGCGGAAGATCCGAGAGTTTCAATACGACCGACTGTGGATCCCTTCCTTCGCGGGCGAGTTCCGCTCGAACGGTACAACTGCCGCCGGCAACGAGTGGTCCCGGCGCTTCCAAAGTGACCCTGAGCGGATCGATCCACTGGACGGGCAAGGGGAACGTTTCGATGCGTCCCCGACCATCCAACTCTGCGAAGACATGCAACGACAGTTGATCGGGTTCAGCCGAAACGGTCGCAGTTTGGGTGAACGTTGCCGTGTAGGTATCCTTCTCGGCCGTCGCAGTCACGCTCCATCCGACCGGCAAACCATCAGCAAGCAGGTCGACGCCTTCCTTGAATCCCTTGGAAATTCGTTTCAATGTCAATGCGACGGAGTGTTCCTGGCATGGTCGGGCAAATTCGAGCGGCGCAACCGGTTCCATCGCAAACGGCGGATCCGATGGCGGGACGCCGCCGAGAACGATCACGCCATCACGCCAGGAAGCAGGAAACAAAATGTGTGGTTCCTTCAACCGGTGAAAGGCTCCACTGTCGAGAACGCAGCCGAGCGTCGAATCATCTGTCGCGGTTGCCCGCAACCGCACCACCTGCAGTGAGTCGCGTTTCCAAGATTCGTCGGCAACGACGTAGACGCGAGCCTCCGCAGACTGCGCGGCCAAATGGGGATTGAGAAGATCGAGCCCCGTAACGTGATCGGCAAAGGACAAATCGATCGCACCGTCGTAACCGAACCGATGGATCTGCAGATCGATTGCGCAGGCACCATGTTGCTCTTCGATGGCAAACTGATCGCGCACCTTCGCATCGGCCTTCAATGCAATCGTGAACGATCCCGCTGGTGAGACTTCGATCCAATAGCCGAAATCAGCTCCACCGCGTTTCAACAGATCCGAGACTTCGAGCCGATATTCACCATCCTCCGGAAACGTAACATCAAAACTCCACTGATCCGCGTCGGAGACTTTCGTTTCGGCGATTTTGGAGCCCGCGGCGTTGAACAGTCGCATTTGCAACAAAGTTGGACAGGCTAACGAGCGAGTGCGTGATGACACGCGAATCAGCTGGCCTTTGACGCCGCGGATCGGGTAGGAATCACATTCAGAAGGACGGCCCAGGCAACCGCTGATTCCGATCGGTATCGACAGCGGCTCGTGCCGGCGAGGTTCGGTCTTGTTTGCCACCGGTGATTCGCTGAACTGAGCGTGGTCGCTCGCCAAAACCGACATCCATGCGGAGGATTTTCCTTCGTCCATCCGAACATTGACAGCGCACGAATCGCCGATAAAACCGGCGGGGATTTCCAGTTCACGGCCATTCACCTCCGCGGCATCCTGGCCCACAAAGCGCAGGCTTGCGCGTTCACCCCTGCGAATGGCCAGCGGATAGCAATGGCTCAAGATCGGAAAATCACCGACTCGCAGATGATATCGGCTACCGGCCGCGGCGTGACGATTGTCATGAACTTCCAGTGTGTATTCACCGGCGGCGGCAAAGCGGTAGCTGAATCGACAATCCGGACCGATGGTATCGTCGTCTGCCAGATGCAATGTGTCACCTGTCGCATCACGGATGCGGACCACGGGATCCATCACCGAGAGTAGCGACTGCGTGTGAATTTCAATCGCCAACCGCTGGCCTTGGGTCACGTCAAGCCGATAAAAATCGCTTTGCGAACCATCGCATACACCGTCCACCGCACACAGCGACGAGATCGACTGGGCCAATTCGATGGAGTGGTTGTCTCCGTTGTCCGCGACTGCATTCAAGTCATCGACGACGACCACGAGCGACTCCGGTGGGGCACCCGAATTGGCGATCCAAAGACCAAGCGGCCCAAGCGGCGCTTCGTCAGGCAGCGTCAGATCGACGATTGCCCGCGTCGGCTCGACGGACTCAACGTGCACGTCGACCGAAGCAGAACTCGCGACGATCCTCCCTGAGTCGCTCAAGTCTTTTCCGGTTAGTAACAGACGAGTGGTCTGTCCCGGTCGACAGGTGCGCGGCGTCACCGAGTTGATTTCTGCTTGGGCATCGCGTTGCCCGGCGATGAGCAACAGCAGCAGCATGCGAAATGCGATGGATCGACGAAGCATTTTGGATTCGTTGTTAGCTCAGGCCGGCGATCGGCTCGCCGTGATAGATAGGGTGGGGGCGATCCAGTGCATCGTGCCAGGCGGCGGTGGCCGGGATGCCCAAAGCGTGATAAATCGTGGCTGCAAAGTTCTCGGGCTTGACCGGATGTTCCGATGGATAAGCAGCGTGGGCATCGGATTTGCCGACCACGTTGCCGCCGCGAATTCCGCCGCCGGCGAAAAACACCGTTTGCGCCGCACCCCAGTGATCACGTCCGGGCAGCTTGTAGTGTTTTTCCAATAGTGTGATCTGTGGTGTGCGACCAAATTCACCCGCCATCACGATCAGCGTTTCATCCAGTTCGCCGCTCGCCTGCAGATCGTCCAGCAGGGCCGAAAAGAGCGCGGTCGGTTGGCGGAAACAGGTTATTCTTCAGATGCGGAAATGCGTTTCCGTGTGTATCCCATGTCTCATCATTGCCCAGATTCACCTGCACCAGGTTCACGCCGGCGGAGACCAATCGCCGCGCCATCAGCAGCGACCAACCGAACGAATTGCGTCCGTATCGATCAAGCGATTTCTCGTCGGCGTTGGTGACGTCAAGAGCGTGGTGCACTTTCGATTCGGTCAGTAGTGATATTGCTCCTTGACGCAACCGATCAAAATCAGCAACCTGTGCGAATCGATTCAGACTCGATCGCTGTTGCTGCAGCGTTTCCAACAGCGCCAATCGACCAGAGACTTCTCGCATGCCCAGGCCAGGGGGAAGAGTTAGCTGTGGTGCTTGAAACAAGCGATCATCCACCTTGCCTCGATCTTGATGGTCGAAACTATATTCGGGATAAGCTCCATAGGCGGCGTTGTGAAACGGTGACGCCTCAAACAACCAAGGATCGTGGGAGGCGCCGATCTCACCGGCATGTTGCCCCGGAATCACACGGCCGGTCGAATGCACTAATCGTTCTGGCAAGACAACGGCGGTGGGCAAATTGTTACGTGCAACGGTGGCGTAACCGGCGACGGCAGCGATGGATGCCCGATCGGTTCGACTTGGACGATTAGGGTTGAAGCCGGTCGGCAATTGCGAGTGCCCGGTGAGCAGAATGTGATGAGCGGCGGAATGCTCATTCGATCCATGTGTGAGTGACCGGCAAATCGCCCACATCTCGCTGCGTTCGGCCAACATTGGCAAATGTTCGCAGATCTGTAGACCAGGCGTCTTGGTGGCCGTGGGACGAAACTCGCCTCGAATGCTTTCCGGTGCTGCGGGCTTCATGTCGAAGCTATCTTGTTGCGCCAACCCTCCGGAAAGAAAAATGAAGATGCAGGACCTGGCCGAACCTTGCAGCCTGACTCCATCGGCAGCACAAGATTCTCGCAGCCCCTGTAGATGGTTGAGGCCCAAAGATAAAATTCCGATTGAACCAGCCTGCAACGCCGCGCGTCGGGAGACGTTGGCGTGAGCCCAAATCGGTTTTCTTGCAGTCGCCATGTTACCGCTCATCCGCAGCAGCCCCTGCGATACGGTGAACCCTGCGATGCGGTGAACCGATGGTGGTCCAACCATACAGCGAGCTGGTCATCGCGAGCTCCTTGAAATCACAGCCGGTGACTCAGCGGCCGAAGATCGTTGTGATGGAACCTTGCCGCCGGCGCCGGTGCCGTGAGCAGCAGGAATGGGTGGCGGGCAAAACGGGTGGCGGGCAAATGGGTGGCGGGCGGAAGGAACCTCGTTCGTTCCTTGTTCAATGGTCGCCCGCGGGTGGGAATCGCCTATTGTCGAGACCCTATTGTCGGAGACGGCGCTGGCCAATGCAACACATTCATTTGTGCGAGCCGCTCCTTTTTTGATCGCCCGTCGTTGGATCGCCCGTCGTTTGATCGCCCGTCGTTTGATCGCCCGTCGTTTGATCGCCCGTCGTTTGATCGCCAAAGGCTTGATGGCCAAAGGCTTGATCGCCCGTCGTTTGATGGCCAGTGGCCCGTCCCTTTGCTGCACAGTCTTTGTGGGCCGATGATGATCGGCGGGGGCTTTGCGGTATCGCGCGGCGCGGACCCAAATCGGAAAATTCTGCTAAAATCGCGGACTCGTTCCGACTTTTGCTTTGCCCAACAGCGTGCTAGACTATCTGGGTCGATGGGCACCGCACTGCCTTGCGGTAGTGGTGCAATGTGCCCCATGTATCACTTCGCCCATCGACACTTTTTTGTTTCTTTGGAAGGTCGACGAAAACCATTGCGAGGTTGGACAATCGCGAGCGGTTTTCGCCGGCCTTCTCTTTTGTTGCCTGGAAACGCCAGATCGGCGACTCGGACGAGTCGTGGATCCGGAAATGGGGGCACGGCCGAACAGGTGAAAGTTTCCGTAGTAGAATGGCGATTCGACGCGACGCCGGCACGCTTCGTCGCGGTGGTTAGATTGCTGATCCTCGATCCTGAACGGAAGACAGAATGACACGAACCAAACCAAATCGTCGGGACTTCATGGCAACCACGATGATCGGTGGTGGACTCGTTGCGGGGGCTGCGGGCTGGCATCACTCCACCGCTGCTGCTCAACAGAAACCCGCCAGCAAAGTGGAACGTTTGGGCGTCGGTTGCATTGGGCTGCGATACCAGGGCAGCGTCATCGCGAACAAAGCCAATATGTACGGTGATATTGTGGCGGTCTGTGATGTGGACAAGAACGTTCGCGACCCAGTAAAAGCCGCTTTTGGCAGCACGCCAAGAGATTTTGAAAACTATCAAGACCTGCTTGCACGCAGCGACGTGGATGTGGTCACGATCGGTACGCCCGATCACTGGCATACCAAAATGGTCATCGATGCTTGTCGCGCCGGCAAGGATGTCTACTGTGAAAAGCCGCTCACGCTGACGATTGACGAAGGCAAAATCCTCAGCAAAGTGGTGCAGGAAACGGGACGGATCGTCCAGGTCGGATCGTGGCAACGGTCCGACCAACGATTTCGTCAGGCGGTCGAAATGGTTCGTCAAGGACGGATCGGGAAGTTACAGCAAGTTGACGTCGTGCTCGGCAAAAACGTCACCGGCGGACCATTCCAAAAGCGTCCAGTGCCGATCCACTTCAATTGGGATCTGTGGCAGGGACAAACTCCCGATCTGCCCTATATCGAGGAGCGTTCCCATTACACCTTCCGCTGGTGGTATGAATACTCGGGTGGTCAAATGACCGACTGGGGCGCACACCATTTAGATATCGCACAATGGGCGATCAACAGTCTGCCTGTTGAAATCGATGGCCAGGCGAAATTCCCCAGCGTCACCAACGGTTACAACGTGGCCACCGACTTCGGTGTCACGTACATGTACGAAAACGGCGTCAAGATGACCGTTAGCGATACCGGTCGCAACGGAATCATGTTTAGCGGCGACGAAGGCCGCATCTTTGTCAACCGCGGCAGCCTCGAGGGCAAACCGGTGGAGGATCTTGCCCACAAACCACTGACGCGGGAGTCGTGGACCGTGTACGACTTTGACAATCTGCAAAGGCCGGAGCGAGCCGGCAAGTTGGATGCGATCATCAATCATATGGGAAATTTTTTCGACTGCATCGAATCCCGAAAGAGTCCCGTCTCGGATGTCGAAAGCCAACATCGAAGCGTCAGCACATGTCATCTCGGCAACATTTCAATGCGTCTGGGACGCAAACTGAACTGGAATCCGGATTCTGAAACATTCATCGCGGATGCCCAAGCCAACACCTGGCTGAGCCGGCAGCAGCGAAGCGGATTCGAAACGGTTTGACGCCCATCGCCGCTCGCGAACCTCGAAAAAAGGTCAACCATGAATAGAAAATGCTCGCAGCGTCCGTTGCCAATCAATCGACGTTCCTTTGCTCAGCTTGCCGGAATGTCGACCCTGGGCCTCGGCTTGAATTGCATTGCCAGGGCGGGCGATGGGAAGCGATTTGAACCGAAGTATATTCTCGGATCCTGCATGTATGGCTACACCGCGCTGGCCGAGATTGTTCCCGAGGTTGCCAAAATTGGAGCATCGGCGATCGACATTTGGCCCAAGAACCACGGCGATCAGCGAGAACAACTTGATCAGATGGGCGAAGAAAAATTCGCCGCGATGCTCGCCGAACACAATGTCTCGCTCGGTTGCATCACCCAGTACAAACTTGGCCCGTTCGGCCTGCAACAGGAGATGCGGTTGGCACAGCGTCTTGGATGCCAAACGATGGTCACCGGCGGGCAAGGGCCCAAGGGTCTCAAAGGCGCCGAGTTGAAAGCCGCGGTCGGCGAGTTCATCGAAAAAATGAAGCCGCATCTGGAGGTGGCCGAAGAAACCGGTGTGACGATCGCAATCGAGAATCATGCCAACAACTTGATCGAATCGCCCGACTCGCTGAAGTGGCTCGCCGAACTGACCCCGACAAGACATCTGGGCGTTGCTGTGGCGCCCTATCACTTGCCACAGGACGAGCGACTGCTGGCCGAGTTGATCAAGACACTCGGACCCAGCATCACCGTCTTCTACGCCTGGCAACACGGCATGGGTTGCATGACGAAATTGCCGAAAGAGCAAGAACTGCTGCAGATGCCCGGTCGCGGCGATCTCGATTTCGCTCCGATCCTGTCGGCACTCGCGACAATCGATTACCGAGGATGGACCGAGATCTTCATGCATCCGGTGCCGCGAGGCATTCCGATTCTCGACACAACCGAACAGGTCACCGCGGAAATCAATCGTGCGAGAAAGTATTTGGCATCCTGTTCGTGACCGCGATGTGATCGTGTTGCTTGAATCTCGCTAGCTCGTTCATCCAACGACTTCGCGTGCTCCGCAATCATGTTCGTGATTCCTTGGTTTTTTTGTGCGCGGTTGGCGACTGTGGTGGTCGGCGGTTTTGATACGCGCGAGCAGTGCCCGCATTCCAAAGAATGGGATTCCAAATGTTGCAATTCCTTGCCAGGACCGAGGCCGGTTGCCGCCGGGGATTGCCGTGTCATTTGAAACGCAGAATATCGACACTGGCCATTTCGGCATCACTGGCCGTCATTCCACAACTCATCTGTACAGTCGCCCTTCGAGCCGAATCACGCGATCGCCCCAATATCGTATTGATACTCGCCGACGACCAGGCTTACCGTGATTTCGGATTCATGGGCAACGATCTTGTCCACACACCCTGCATTGACGAGCTTGCGGCCCGATCGGCACGATTTCCAAACGGCTATGTTTCGATGAGTGTCTGCCGCCCCTCTTTGGCCACCATCCTGACCGGGTTGTATCCGCACCAACATGGCATTCACTTCAATCACCCGCCGCCGGGATTGAGCGTCATGCGCCGCACGATGACGGGCGAGGAGTACCATCTCGCGCGGGCGTCGACCGACTATCTGATTCAAAATGTTCCGACGTTGCCGCGGATACTCGCCCGGCACGGCTATGCCTGCCTGCAAACGGGCAAACATTGGGAAGGCGACTTCAAGACTGCAGGATTTACGGTGGGCATGACATTGGGTTTGCCAGCCGATCGCCTGGGGCCGATCACCGGCACGCGACTGCAAGACAATGGTGATCCGGTAGCCCACGGAAACGGCGATGCGGGATTGGTGATCGGCCGCGAGACGATGCAACCGATTGATGACTTCATCGACAGCCACGCTGGCAAAGGACCGTTCTTTGTTTGGTACGCGCCGTTTCTGCCGCACACGCCGTTTGACGCGCCCCAACGATTTCGCGAACTGTACCAGGGAAAACCTGTCGCCGAGTATCTGCTGCCCTACTACGCGGAAATCGCCCGTTTCGATGAGACGGTGGGGCAATTGATGACCTGCCTGGCCGAGAAGCAGTTGCTTGATCAAACATTGATTGTGTTTGCTTCGGATAACGGCTTCCGGCCCGATCCGATCCAACATGATCGCCAAAACGATCGATCAAAGCTGAGCCAATATGAGGATGGCCTGCGAACTCCGATCCTGATTCGCTGGGACTCTGTGACGCGGCCCGGCGAACATCCGCAGCTCGTTCACACGGTCGATCTCGTACCGACCATCCTATCGGCGGTTGGTTTGTCCGGCGAAGTCACTTCGCGAATGAAAGGGGTAAACCTGATGCCGGCGGCACAGGGTGACGCAATTCTGCGACAACGACCGGTGTTCGGCGCGATCTATCCCAACGACGCGCAGAGTCTTGGCGCACCCTCACGGCACGTCAGGGGGCGATGGATACGAGACGGTGATTTCAAACTGTTGGTCCCCGGACCGGCAAACAAACCGATCAACGAAGCTTTGTTCGATTTAAGGAATGACCCGCAAGAACAGATCAACTTGATCAAGTCGCCCGACCATGTGCAGCGAGTTCGACGGATGAAAACGCTTCTTGATCAATGGTGGGATGGCGACGACGACAGCCGCGTCACGAAACCGCCCAAACCTCGCTGATCAGTTGTGACGACCGCGACGTGGGCTGGGGCATCCATCGCTGTGGGCGAATTCGAAATGGGCGAAAGCCGTCATTTGATTCGTGACACAGGACGGTCAGACGAGACGACTTGTCGATGCCGCAATGGCGCGGAGTATATTTGGGCTTACAATGATGCCGCCGCATCGCCTTGGCCGCGAAGCTGGGCAGCTTTACCTTTGCAACCACTCTCACTCGTTCGTGACAGAGACCATGGAAAAAGTATTGATTGTCGTTGGCGACGCCAGCGAAACCCTGGACACGATGTACCCCTACTATCGGCTTCAAGAAGCGGGATTTCAGCCCGTCGTCACGGCGCCGGAAAAACGTCGCTACCAGATGGTGATGCACGAAGTCAAACCGGGCTGGACGATCACCAAAGAATGGGAAGGCTATACGATCGAGTGTGATGTTCCTTTTGGCGAGGTGAACGAACAGGACTACGCGGGAATCATGTTCTCAGGCGGGCGAGCGCCTGAGTACATTCGCTATGACAAAGATCTGGTACGGATCACCAAGCACTTCTTCGACACCGGCAAGCCAGTCGCCAGTGTTTGTCATGGTGTGGAAATCCCGGCCTATGCCGATTGCGTGCGCGGCCGACGGATGGCCACGGTCCCCAAATGCAAATTCGACCTGGAAGTTTGCGGCGGCATTTTCGTCGATGAACCCTGCGTGATCGACGGAAATATGGTCAGCGGGCGTACATTCCATGACAACGGACACTATGTCGGTCCCTGGATCGAGATGTTGGTCAAAGCACGTGCGGGTGTCAGCGAACCGGCCAACGCATAGATCGTCGCGATAGCCATCAACCTGCGACTGCTCGCGTCATGCAACATGCGAGCAATGTACCAATCTCGTCTGCATGGTCGCGGTCTCTGGTGATCTGTTGACGCCGGTTAACCCAACTGAGGCGTATCGAAAATCCGGTCTCCCGCGTCACCGAGTCCCGGCACAATGAACGACTGGTCGTTGAGCACGGGATCGATCGCGGCAACGAAAAGTTTGACGCTGGGAAAGTCGCGACCCACCCGATCGATCCCAAATTGGGACGCGATGATGCTCAGAACCCGGATTTCGTCGACACCCCACTCCATCAGTCGTCGAACGACCAAGTCGATCGATCCGCCGGTCGCTAGCATCGGGTCGAGCACCAATGCGATGTTGGGTGCATTCGAATGGGGAAGCTTGTCGTAGTAACCCACCGGTTCGGCCGTCTCTTCGTTGCGATACATTCCCAAATGCCAAACCGCGGCGTCGGGCAACAGGTCCTGCAGTGGGTCAACCATCCCCAAGCCGGCACGCAGGATCGGGACCAATCCGACGCGCACCGATAGTCGCTGGCAGCGAGCCTCGGCCAGTGGCGTCTCGACGGTCGTCTCGCGGATGCTCAGATCGGTCGTGGCATACACGCCGACCAATACTGCCAGACGCTGTACGGCGGCACGAAACTCGCTCGGCCGTGTCGTCTTGTCCCGCACGGTGCACAGATGATGTTCGACCAACGGGTGCTCAATTCGGGTGACCTGACTCACAACGGGCGGACCTTTTGAACGCGAACATTTTCGGTGGTCAGAGGGCAGAGGACGATCATTCGCGTGGCAGCATAATCGCCGCGATTCGACGGATTCAAGCCGATCACACGACGGTCATTCTCGGCCCTCGTCGCAACAGTCTAGCGGTGCGGCAATGTCCCGCCCAGATCCTTGCCCCGCCCTACAAACCCACCCGAAAACAAACAGGAACCGACCCTGCAAGCAACCGAAACCAATTCGCGACCACCAGACACCGCCGACGATGACCACCGCGCCGACGATGACCACCGCGCCGGTGAGGTAGAACCGATGTCGGACGTAACAAGCGGAAAGTCACTCAGCGCGACTACTTCTTGGCGTAGATCTCAGGATCAAACATGCTGATTCGCCTGACGATCTCTCTTCGGAGTCTGTGAGAGCGATCAGTTCGCCGTACACCTGTCCCTGGCAACCGTGGAAAGCAGTTGCCAGACAGGTCGCACTTCCGTCCAGTGCTGTTCGCCAAACATGATCATTGGCGAGTAGACGAACTGACTGGCGTAGTGATTCTGAGCGGCGTCTTGAAAAACCTCCTGTGTCGTCCCAGCACTACCGGGTGCAAAGATGACGCCGTGGGTGGCAATGGCCAACAGACCGTCTTCCCGAACACTGTTGGCAAAATACTTGGCGATGTGCGTGGCGAATGGAGCAGGCGGTTCATGTCCGTAAAGCCAAGTCGGAATCCCAATGCTCTTGCACTTCTCGTGAGTTCCATCAGGGATCGGGAACGTTTCCAACGCTCTCCAGGCACGCTGGAGCCAGTCCTTGTCTTTGTACTCCTTACCGGGTAAGGCTCCGTCCGGGCGTTTCTTGATGATCTCAATGGCTGCTTCGAGGTCATGAATACTCCTCGAAGCAAAGTAGTCGCCAAGGTGAGTTGCTTCCATGGCACCGGGACCGCCACCGCTGACCATCAGGAAACCAGCATTGGTCAGTTGGCGAGACACTCTGGCGACCTTGGCGTAGAACTCGTCTTGACGCTCCATGCCGTGACCGCCCATCACGGCTACAACTTTTCTTTTTGTGATGACCTCTTTGCCATCAACTTCTTTGATGTCGCTCAACTGCTCCTCAAGAGCATCCGTGATCGAGTGATCGTGAAGGCGGCGAGCAAGACTGATGTTGATGAACTTGGGCGACTCCCCTTGCTCGACGTACTGCTCGTAAACCTGGTAGTCGTAGATTTTCTTGTAGCCATCCTCGTCATCGGGATCGAAACCGTCAAACAATTCGGCAACCGAATAGAGGGACTTTCGATGGACGGTGAACTGAAAGCCCGCCAAGTCTGGGATCACGACGCCGCCAGTTTGAACGACGTGGCCAGCGGCTACCGGCTCAAGATCACATGACAAGAAAATTGAGTTTGGAAATCGCTTTTGGCAGATCAGTTGGGTGTGGGAAGTGAGATCGATATCTTCAATGGCGGCAGGCTCACAATCAGCAGACTCGTTCGCCCAATTCAGAAACGAATCGGCATCCGATATCTCTCTCATGGTTTTCCCTGCTTCCAATTTCACGCGACCGATGGTCTTTTCCTGACGCAATGTATTTGCTCGCTTCTTACAACTCAACAAGCAGCCCCTACCGAAGCCGCCGCTACCCGAGGAAGAATCAAAGGAAGGGGGTCGTTTCAGTGTAGGTTCGGCGTTGTTCTCCGACCCCATGACTGCCTGATAACTGCGAAGCAGTGGCAGGTGATAGCCTGGGGCAAGCAATGCTCGTTTCAGCGAGCATTTCGCAGCCCCAGGACCGTCAAGCGAAACCGGAAATCCCCCGCGGCGATTTGGCGGCGTCGCCGCCAAATCGCCGTGGGGAAGGTGTTGGGAAATCCGTCTCGTTTTCCTGGGGTTCCACCAGCCTCGCTAACGCTCGTTGGTTCACCCCAGGCTATCACCTGCCACCGCTTCGCGGCTTTCCCTTTCGCGACACCGCGGTCGGCGCCGAACGGGCGGCGAACGGGGTCAGTGCATGTTCGAACGCGCAGAGCGGGTATAACGACGGTTCTAGGCAAGACAGGGCAAGCATGGGAAAGAGACCGTGCGCGTACAGCAAGCTGGCGCAGTGGGCGATTTGCGGACAACGAGGGCTTTGAATCGCAGCGGTACGAAGAGCAGCGGATGGGGTGGGATTCGAACCCACGGTACGCGTGAACGTACGCCAGTTTTCAAGACTGGTGCCTTCGACCACTCGGCCACCCATCCGGCAGGCGAGAACTTACCAAACTTTCCCCGGCCGTGGGATAGGAGCCCGCCTGGCAGCTGCCGGCGAAAAAAATCTGATAGAAAACGATTGACAACGGTTCTTGCCAATTGTATCATTGCGTTAATACAAGGGTGCAATCATGCTATTACACATCGCTTCCGACGGCGTGCCGATCTACCAGCAGATCGTCGACCAGATTCAGTATCGGATCGTCTCCGGCCAGCTTCGTGCCGGTGACGAGCTGCCGACGATCCGCGGCTTGGCCGAAAGCCTGAGGGTCAACCCGAACACCGTCGCGCGGGCCTATCGCGAACTGGAGCATGACGGTTTGGTCGAAAAGCGACGGACGACCGGCACGTTCGTCGCCGAAATGTTACAGCGACAAACGGCGAGCCAACGGCGCCGCATCCTCAGCCCGCAGATCGACAAGTTGATCATTCAATCACGACAGCTCGGCATCCCCATGGACGAGCTGATCGAGCAAATCCAAAAACGTGACGACCAACTCACTCGTAGCGAGACGCCATCATGACCGATTCAAAGGACCGCGACAGGAGTGTTCTGGCGGTCGACGTGCAACATCTCAGCCGATCGTTTCGGGGAAAACATGCCCTCCAGGATGTGACCCTGCAGGTTCCGGTCGGTTCGATTTTCGGACTGGTGGGACTCAATGGAGCGGGGAAGACGACCCTGATTCGACACTTGATCGGCGCGCTCGAGGCGCAGCACGGAACGGTGTCAATCCTTGGCGAAAACCCGATCGTCGGCACCGAGAGTGTGTTGAAAAAAGTGGGCTATCTGAGCGAAGAGGACTCGCTTCCCAAGTGGATGCGAATCGGCGATTTGATTGATTTCACACGCGCGATTTACCCGACCTGGGACGATACTTACGCCAGCCAGCTTTGCGACATGTTCGCTTTGACACGTGCCACCCGTATGCGATCGCTGTCCAAGGGCCAGCGTGCTCGTGCGGGGCTGTTGGTTGCCATCGCGCATCGCCCCCAGTTGTTGATTCTGGACGAACCGAGCAGCGGGCTCGACCCGATCGTCCGCAGCGACATTTTAGAAGCGATCATCCGGACGATCAGCGAGGATGGTCGCACCGTGTTGTTTTCTAGCCACCTGCTGGACGAAGTCGATCGCGTTTGTGATTCGATCGCCTTGATGCGTGACGGTCAGATTGTCGAAACATTGACGACCGAACAAATGGAAAGTCGCTATTACGAAATCATCTGCCAGCCCTCGGCAGACTGGACTCCGCCAGCGAAATTCACAGGCGTCTTCGGTTGGCGACGAATCGGCCGCGAATGGTCCGGCATTGTTGACATGAAACTTGGCCAGCAGAACGAAGATCAAATGGTGGAACAATTGTCGATGATCCAGCGACGCGAGATTACGCTTCATCGTTGGTTCACGGCGCGTGTCGCCACCGCTGAAACCGGCCACGACGCGAGCTCATCGGACGAGGTGCCCGCAAATGTCTGAAACGATTGCCCTGCTGCGATGGTCGTTCACCAGAAACAAAGCTCTGCTCGCGGTGCTGTTGGCAATTGTTTGCCTGGGCGAGGCGATTGCATTGATCTCGGTATCGGCCTTTCCCGATCTGGATCCGGGAAAGGCTGCGATTCCGGCATTGCTGCTGTCACTGCTTCCCGCGGCAATGGGCGGACTGGGCTTGTTTGACTGCGGCCATGACAAAGATCTGATGTCGCCCGAAAGCGGCTGTAGTGATTGGTTGCTGCGAATGCCAATTGCATCTTGGAAGATCGCAATCGTGCCGGTGGTGCTAAAAACGATCTGGATCAGCGGCATCTGGATTCTGTTCGTCGTGACGGCATCGCATTTGGGGATGGACGAGGTTGTCCCCTGGTTAGCGCCCAGCTTGTGTTTTTCGGCGGGCCTGATCTGGGTGCTGTTCATTGCTTGGAAGCCGGTTCGCAACGGCTGGTCCCGGATCGGGCTGCTGGCCATCGCAACGTCAGTGGTGTATCTGTTGTTCGCTGCAGTGATCGTTTCATCCCAGCCCGCATACATCCAGTGGAAACCGCTGGCGACAGCGGCATCGATCGCGGTTTATGCAATGGGAGCGTGGTTGACGATTCGTGCGGTCAAGGTGGCGCGAACGTCCTGCTTGGGAATCGTCCCGGAGCTGGGCAGAGGTGTTGAGAAATCGGAACAAGGCGACTGTCGGCGACGGGAGCTGTCGGGGCCCATTGGGGCTTTGGTTTGGCACGATCTGTCGCGGAAGAGCGGAGTCATTCGTTACACCTTGATCCTGGGTGTGATTCCCGGTGTCATTTTGGCGTCATTGTTCCTGCCGCTCCACGTCGCGACGGTCGTGTGCGTCCTGATCTTGTTCATGTACTTGGCCGGAATCGCCGCCTTTGGCAGCGGAGCGGGCGGCGCAAGCGACGTGAAATCGACGCTGCCGACCTATATCGCCGCGAGTCCCTTGAGCACGGCGACGATCGCATGGACGAAACTGTTGACCGTGGCTGTCATTTCGCTTGCCGTTTTCTTGTCCGTCGTGTTCGTCTTTGTCGGTTGGTCGCTGTGGCCGGAAAACCGGGATGTTTGGTATCGATGGGCATCCGCGCAAGCAACCTCGCTCGATGTGCCGGACAGTGCCGTATCGATCGGCATCCGCTGGTCGATCGCCATTGTGCTCGGCACGACGGTACTGTTCGTCGGACGAATGGTGTCGTTCCTGTGGGTCGAGTTGATCGGTCGAAGCTGGGTCACCGGAGTGGCTGCGATCGTGATGGGTCTGGCGGTCCTTGTGCCGCTGGGCGTTTTCTTGCGATGGTTCATGTTGCAGACCAGCTGGGAGGGAACGATCGCATCGGCGTATCGATATCTCACTTACCTGCCCTCCATCATTGCCGGGTTGTTGATTGTGAAAGCGATTTCGGCGGCGATGGCGACCGTCACCCTGTCTCGACTGCGTCTAACAACCCACAAACGAATCGTGATCGTCTATCTGATTTGGATCTCGGCGACGCTGGCCATCGCGACAACGCTGGCGTTTTTGGTCCCTGACCGGCGCGTGACATTCACGTGGTGCCTGGTGGCCACGATGCTCGCGATTCCGTTGGCGCGAGTGCTTATTTTGCCGGTTTCATTGAACCTGAATCGACACCGCTGATGCAGAGGGCGTGAGGGCGTTTCGGTTGCCGCACCCGATGACCAATACCGCGCCGGCAAATCTCTCGCTAGTTCGCGAATATCCCTTTCGGATTGCCGGCCGATCGACGACCGACCGCGACGTAGGCAACGATCCCGCCTGCAGTTGCGCCGGCAAGATGCCCGTCCCAGGAGATGGCAGAACCGAGTCGTGGGACGACTCCGCCGATCAACGTGCCGCCGTAAAGAAATCCAACGATCACGGCGATTGCGATCGAAGCGAGACGTTTTTCGATCAGTCCCGAAACGATCAGAAAAGAGATCAGGGCGAACACCAGTCCGCTCGCACCGACGTGATTGGCATCGCGACCAAACAGCCACAGCAGCGCGCCGTTGAGCAACACCACGCTGATCACGATCATCCAAGGATTGGCGCGTGACCCGGACAATAGCAGCAGTAGAATGATCAGGGGAATCGTGTTACGAACAAGATGACCGAGGCTGGCGTGCAGGAACGGCATCAGTGGAATTCCGATCAAGCCATCGACCGTTCGCGGACGCAATCCCCAATCCACCAGCGAGGCGGGAATCACGGTGTCGACAACGAATACCAGCCAGATGGCGAGAATAAAAATGGCGATCGAATAGACCTGGTCACGCATTACCCCTCAATATCGCCTTGCTTCCAGTCGCCGTCGATCAGCCGCCAGGTCGATGCGGTTGGACTGGGATCTTGCAACAGCGCTGGCAGACGTCCCGGCCGAACATTGTCAAAGCTGGTTAGCTTGCCGAATCGCAGCAGCGAGCCGGGAACACCGACCGCGGTAAAGCCGGGGTGTCCGGTTGCCGGGTAAGGACCGCCATGATTCATCGCCGCGCTGACGGCGACTCCCGTCGGCATCTTGTCATTGAGTAGCCGTCCGACTTTCGGAGCCAGCTCGAAACCGATCTGGCGACACGCGTTTTCATCACTTCCGTCGGAGGCCGAATAGATGCATCCGGTCAGATTGCCTTCCAAGCCGGCGATTGCCGCGCAGAGTTGCTCCAAGTCATCGGCGACCACGATCAGCGAAGCATTGCCAAAGGCTTCGGTTTGAAAACCTTCGGGGTTGCCCAAAAAATCGGCTGCAGTGGTTCGCAGCAAGGTGTTTGCAAAGGCACAGCGATCGCTCTCCGGTTCACCGCCACCGGTCAACAATTCGGCACCGAATCCACACAGTGTCTTTACGCTGGTGGCAAGACTGTTTGCTACCGATGGTGAGAGTAACGTCCCGGCGGCGGTTGCCTTGAACTGATCACTCACGGCGGTGACGAAGTTCTCGCTGAGCTCATCTTCGAGCAGCAACACAAGCCCGGGATTGGTGCAAAACTGCCCCGCCCCCATCAGCACACTGGTGACGAACTCGCCGACAATTTCGTCGCCTCGTTCATTCAAGGCACCCGGCGTGATGACCACCGGGTTGACGCTGGACAATTCCAGATAGATCGGTTTTCCGGCGGAGTCGGCCGCCGACTTGAGTGCCAAACCCGCGGCGCGGCTGCCGGTGTAGCCGGTGGCGCCGATGCGTGGATCGGCGACCAATCGTTTCCCATCGGCGTGACCAACGCGATAGAGCAACTGCACCGTGGCCGGCGGCAACCCCGTTTCGCGAATCGCTTCGGCAGCCTGTTGCGCAAACAGCCGAGTGGTTTCCGGATGCGAACTGTTTGCTTTGCCAATCACCGGATTACCGGCAGCGATCGCGGCGGCAAAATCGCCGCCGGAGACACTTCCGAAGGCAAATGGAAAATTATTGGGGCCGAAAACACAGACCGGACCAAGCGATTGGTAGCAGGAACGAATTCCGGCAACCGTATCGATTGTCGGCAGAGCCCAGCTTCCGCTGCGACACGCCGTCGCGGCGGCGCGAAGTTGGTTGCTGGTTCGCGGCAGTTCGACATCGGCCAGACGCGGGCTCCGCGCCAGCCCCGTTTCGGCGAAGGCCGCGTCGACAAGTTCATCCTTTGCCGCGTCGATTCGGTCCGCGTAGCGCTCGAGAAACTGTGCGATCGTATCGGCCGGTAGCGTGCGGAGGATGCGAAACGCATCAACGGCGGCATCGAGCGCCGCGTCACAATCATCCCAAGTGCTAATCGGAAACTCCGCGGGCAGCTTGGAATTTGTATTCGGATCGGTCGCTCGAAAAGTCTCGTGGTGCGTTGCATCGCGCCACTGACCGGCGACTAACACGGGTCGAACGGCGGAGGTAGCAATCGACATGATCAGAACCTTTCATGAGGCAGGTTGGTCGCCTGCTGGTAGAGTTAAACGGACTGCACGATCGGGTTGGAAAGTGTTCCCACACCATCGATGGTAATGTTCACGAGATCACCGGGAAGCAGCGTGAACTCGGTGGTCGGGACGATTCCGGTTCCCGTCATCAAAAAGGCGCCGTCAGGAAAGCTGTTGTCCCGACCCAGCCAACCGACCAAGTCCTCGAACGTTCTTGCCATTTGGCTAGCGGAGGTTTGCTGGTCAAAGACGACCACACCGTCACGAATGATTTTCAGATCGATACCGATTTCGTCCATCGCCGGCAAGGCATCGTACAGTGTGATCCACGGCCCGAGGCCCGCGCACTGGTCGTAACACTTGGCTTGTGGCAAATAGAGCGGGTTTTCACCTTCGATATCGCGTGAGCTCATGTCGTTTCCGACGGTCAGGCCGACGATCCGAAGATCGGGGCTCAGCACCAGAGTGACTTCCGGTTCGGGTACGTTCCAGGTCGCGTCGGCGCGGATCCGCAGCGGTTGTCGGTGTCCGCTGACGCGATGCGGCGTAGCCTTGAAGAACAATTCCGGTCGATCCGCCTTGTACACCCGGTCATAACAAGACGCGGCCGCTTCCGACTCTTCCATTCGAGCGGTTTGGCTGCGTTGGTAGGTCACCCCGGCTGCCCAAACCTCTTGATGGTCGATTGGCGGCAGCAGGCGTAACGCGGAATCGATCGCGATCGCATCGTCGCTGTCCAGCGAGCCGATCGTCGCGATCGGGTCATCGCAGGCGAGCAAATCGGCCAAGGAAGCGAATTTCGAGCCCAACTGCAGCGGGATAAGCCGGTCATCTTCGACCCGGCCGATACGGACCGAGTCGGAATGGTCGAGATATTTTGTTACGTTCATAGCGACCAAGGATATCGAAAAGTCACCGACTCGGGGAGCATTGATGAGCGAGCCTGCAGCAACACGCGGGAAAGCGGGAAAGCAGAGCCAAAAAGGTGTTCTGATCCTGCTGGCGTTGGTCGCAGTCGCCGTGGTTGTGGTCGTGGTCTTGGTCGTCAACGGCGGCCGAGGTGGCCCGGGACAGGGCTCAAGCGACCAGACCGAGTTGTTGGAACAGACGCGAGTCGCGTTGGCGTCCACGGAGAACCTGGAAACGTCCGACGCGGATGCGGCTTGGCAAACGATCTTCGCGATCACGCCCCAAGACGCATCGGTGGCTCTGAATCGGGCTCTGAATCGAGGGCTTCGCGTCGATGAGTTGGCGGGCCAGGCAATGAACGCAACGTTGCAGGATTCGGAGCGGATGGCGGCTCGTGCCCAGTTGCCGTCGGCCATTGAACAGGCTCGCACGGCAATCGACGACTACGAAAAGATCTCGGGTGATTCGGTGGTCACGCTGTGGCTGCGCAGCCGCATTGACCTGCATCAGGCCTCGCTGTTACCCAGTTCGATGACGCGGACATTGCGGAACGAGGTCTACAATCGCTTGGCCGAAGCGGTGTTGGGAGAGGCTGGCAAATCGCCTGAATCGATTGTTCTGGCCGGTCCGCTGATTGAAGTGTTGGACGAACTGGAAGACCCGATCGACGGATTGCCGCGTGATCTGTTGCAAAACGCCGCGGAAACCGTGGCGGTGCTGTCGGACCGACATCCTGACAACCTGTTTCTCGCTCTCCGCGCCGCACGATTGAACATTGCCGTCGAAAATCCCAAGGCCGCCCGATTGGTCCTGCGGACGCAACAACTGGCCAAGGCGATCGAGCCTTCCCTGATCCGCCAAACGAAACCGATCGGTTTAACACCCGACGAGCTGGTCGCGGAGATCACCGACGCAATCGCCGAGGGCCAGTGGTCCCAGGCCAGTAACCGGATGCTGCTTTGGTTCAATGTGCTCAATCCCACCGAGATCGTCAAAACGGATCGGCGTCGTGCCTCACCGCACCCGCTGGATCGATTGAGTTTCGACTCCTTGCGACGTCTGTCCGCCGCAGTCGTCAAATCGAGCCCGCTGGAAGAAGGCTCTCAACCGTTCGTATTCGACACCACCCAAATCGCCCAGGCCAGCGGCGTCACCGTCCTGCAACCGATCGACTTTGACATTGATCTCGACGACGACTTGGCGACGGTTTCCGAAAGTGGCCTGTTGCAACTGTGGCAGAATGATGGCCACGGCGGTTGGTCTTTGGCTGGTGAAACGTCGCTGGATATCCGACCGACCGGGATGATCGTGGTCGACTTGTTCATGGTCGATAGCAGTGACCCACAGCGTCTGAAAACAGTCACCCAAACAGCCCCGTCGTCCGAAACCGACTACGCGGGAGTTTATCGACACAACACCTTCCCGAGTCTGGTGGCGATCGGCGACGACGGCGTGCGGATCATCCGCGTCGATGGCCGGCCAGGAACTGCTACCTCGGATCGACTTAGCCAACTGGATCGTGACGCCGGGTTGGCTGAGCTGTCCAACGTTACCGCCGCGATCGCCGGTGATCTGGAGGGGGATGGCGACCTGGATCTTGTCTTCGCGACGAAGAACGCCGGTATCCGGCTGTTCATCAATCGCGGAAATCGCACGTTCTTTGAAGTGACGCAGCACGACGGAGGCTTCGACCCGCATGATCCGGTGGCCGCAATGGCGATCGCCGACCTCGACCGCGACCTTGATTTGGACATTCTCACCGTGCACCCCAACAGCGGCCGCGTGGGTCTGCTGGAAAACCTGTTGCATTTGCAGTTCCGAGGCCGGCTGTTGGAAGGAATACCAGCCATTGAAAAAGCTTCGTTTATCGCGGTCGAAGACATCGACGCCAACGTGTCCTGGGACCTGATTGTCGGTGGCGACAAACAATCTGCGATCGTCTTTTCTCAGACCGCCGACGCCGGCGCATGGACGGTCGATCGTGTCGAGGCCATCGAACATCCCTCAAGCGACGCAGTCGTTGCCGACTTTGACAACGATTCGTGGAACGAACTGCTGACCGCCGATGCGAGCGACACGAGCATTTCGAGAATCGGACCATGGGGATTCGGTAGCTGGGCCTCGGTCGATGCGGAGCCCGGCGTATCGCGACTCTGCGTTTCCGATTTCAACCGTGATGGCAAAATGGACTACGCCTGTCTGCGTGCCGGGTCACCGCTGGTCCGGATCAATCGCACCGAGACGCCGTGGCACTTCATCAATGTGCGATTCAAAGGGATCGACGACAATGCGGCCAATAGTGGTCGAGTCAACCATTTTGCCATTGGCAGTGTTCTGGAACTGCGTTTCGGACCGCACTACCGATCCAAGATCATTACCTCGCCGGCGAGCCATTTCGGCTTGGGCGTATTTGACAAGGCCAGCAGCATTCGAGTCGTGTTGCCCAACGGTTTGACCCAAACCATCCGCGGTCCGTCCGTCGACACATTGATCGAAGAAGAACAAAAATTGAAAGGGTCGTGTCCCTATCTTTATGCCTGGGATGGTGAGAGATATGTGTTCATGACCGACTGTCTGTGGGCTGCACCGTTGGGGCTGCAGGTCGCGCGAGGCGTGGTGGCACAAGATCGACCGTGGGAGTACCTGAAGGTCGACGGACGCAACGTCAAGCCGCGAGATGGGCGATACGACTTTCGCATCACAGAGGAACTCTGGGAAGTCGCCTATATCGATCACATCGCAATGTCCGCTGTCGACCACCCGGCGGATGTCGAGATTTGGACGAACGAGAAAGTCGGACCGGGCGAGATTGCGACGCCAACCATTTTTGCATTCCGAAAAGACGAATTACGCGACCTGAAAAAGGCGGTCGATACCAACGGTCGCGACGTCACCGATCTGTTGCGCGATCGGGACAAGGCGTTCGTGCAAGGATTCGATCGCCGCTTGCGTCAAGGATTATGTCCAGCTCATTGGATTGACCTCGATTTTGGCGAACTGGCAACGCCCAACAGCGATTCAAAGGAACCATCGATGTACTTGGTGCTGACCGGATGGATCCTGCCAACCGATACATCCCTGAACATTCAGATCGACCAGAACCCAGAACTCCCAGCGATCGAGTTTCCATCGGTCTGGGTCCCGGATCCGTCGCAGGCCCACCGCTGGCGCGAAGCGATCCCTTTCATGGGCTTCCCCGGTGGCAAAACCAAGACAATCGTTGTCGATGTCAGCGACATTCTGGTTACGGATGACCCAAGGCTTCGGATTCGAACGTCCGCTCAGATTTATTGGGACAGTGCCAAGCTTGCGATCCAGAGTGAACCGCCGGCATTGAAGGTACATGACCTCGGGTTACTCTCCGCCGAAGTTGCCTATCACGGTTTCTCCAAGCGGATCGCTGGTGACCCACAGCAACCGGAAACCTACGATTACCAGCAAGCAAGTTTGTCGGCACTGTGGCCTCCCCTGCGAGGTCCGTTGACTCGATTTGGTGACTGTACCGATCTGGTGAAACGTTGGGATGATTCGATGGTCGTGATCAGTTCGGGCGACGAAATGCGATTCAGCTTTTCGCTGCCCGATCCCAGTGTGCCCGATCCCAGTGTGCCCGATGGCTGGCGACGTGACTTCGTGCTGCACTGCGTCGGATGGGACAAAGATGCCGACTTGAACACACTCGCGGGGCAGACCACGGGGCCGCTTCCGTTCCGAAAAATGGCTTCCTACCCGCCCACGCCCGCACAAAGGCCGGCTGCGGGCCAGGTCGAGCATGACAACCGCAGCCATCTCGGGCGACACCAATCGTTCCGGTCATTTTGGCATCGCGGCGGCGAACCGGAGCCAAGCCGTTTTCGCGACAACTCGTTCGACGCGATCAATCGCTCGAGCCAGTGATACCGCGGCCAGTGTCAAGGACACCCGAATACCAGATCAAGCAAGCCAGCATCATCTGCGGAGGACATGACGGTTCCAGAAGTTCGACAATCCGATGAAGCAGAAACGCCACCACTACCAAACCCGGAACACTCACCGTCACAATAGCGTCTTGTTTTCCTCACTCCGTTCCCTCGTTGATGGTAGTCATCTGCAATGTGGCTGCACGCCTCCTGTCTGCTCGAATTCGATATTCCGGTCGCCACCCCGTTCCTGTTGATGTTGCGGCCCCGCAGCGGTCGGCAGCAGTGGGTTGGGCGCGAGCAGTATGTGTTATCGCCCAGCGTACCGGCGGTCGAGTTCACGGATCCGTTTGGCAACCTGTGTCAACGTCTGGTGGCGCAGCCGGGAAGATTCTCCATTCGCACATCGGCTGACATCGAGTCTTCCGAGGCATCCGATACCGCCCCCGGGGCTCCCTTTGTCGAAGTGCAAATGTTGCCCGATGAGACGCTGCCGTTCCTGCTTCCGAGCCGGTATTGTGAGTCCGATCGGTTTGCGGAGATGGCGTCGTCGCTGGTCGCCGGACGGATGGCCGGTTATGACCAGTGCGCATGCGATTGTCGATCACATTCGCGAGACGATTCAATACACACCGGGTAGCGGCCAGCAGGTGGTGAGTGCCTGCGAAGTCAACGGGATGTCGCACGGCGTTTGTCGAGACATGGCTCATCTAGGTATCGCGTTGAGCCGCGCCTTTCGATTCCGGCCCGGATGGTGGTGGGCTATCTCGAATCGCTTGAACCGATGGATCTGCACGCCTGGTTCGAGGCTTATGTGGGAGGTCGGTGGTATACCTTCGACCCAACACAGGCCAACCTGCAGGGCGGACGAGTCGCGATCGCCTACGGTCGCGATGCCGCTGACGTGGCCGTCTATAATCAATTTGGTGAACCCGTGCCACTGTTACGGATGGAGGTCCGCGTCGAGCGGATGTCAGGGCCGCCCGCGTGATCGTCGACTCGGTCGAACTGCTAGGCGGCGATCAGCGAGCGTGATGAACCAGAGCCTTCCCGCTGCTCCGTGATCGTCTGTCCGGTTGCCAACGATTCTGCCAGACAGTCAATGTCAAATGGTTTGCTAACGATCATGTTGACCCCGCCGCTCCGCGCTTGTCGATAACATTCAATCCGCGGCGAGTTGACCAGCCAAGCGTGCTGGCACTTCGTCGATTCGGCAGCACACGACGCGATTCGTTGCTGCCACACCGTACGACTCGCCGGCCTGGCGACGGAATCATCCCACCAAACCGCGCCCACACTACGGACGCGAAATGCATCGGGGCCTCGACACCAAATCGCCGTCGCACCGCGTGAAACGATCAATTCCATGAGCGGATCGGCTGCTGCGATCGATGCCGCGATCACGGCAACGCTGGCGGGCCGCTGGCCGATGATCATCGGGGAGGTCTCGATCCGCGCGGAAGTTCCACAAGGATGGAGCCATCGAGGCAATGTCTGATTCCATTGGTGCCAGTAACAATCGACGCCGTCGAACAGATCGGATTGCCCGGTTCGGTCCCCTTCGCACAGTGTTCCCCTAAGCTGCAGCCAGGATGCTTGACGATAACATCGCAGCAACCGATTCATCCCAGCGGTCGGCAGTGGTTGCCGAGTGCCACGAGCAAGAAGGATACGTCCCACCGCGTGGGCCGGACGCGAGACCGCTTCGTCCACGTCACGACGCATCGCCAATTGCGCGACATTCGCCTCACAAAACTGATACGCGGCTTGGAACTCTGGTGACGCACGATCTCCGATCCACAGCAACGTCGGTTGGTCTTTCGACGTCTCGACATGCGATTGGGCGATTGGGTCTCTCACGAATGTTCCTCCGTGAACACGGTACGAGATTTTCAAGCGGCGGATTCATGTCGGTCCGTTCATCGCCGAATCGACCCTTTCTTCGGCCGCTTCCAGCCAATTCCATGCCTCGGCAGGGGTTTCGCTGTGACGCAGATCCGCCAAAAACTCCGCATCGGAAACCATTCGACTCAGCTTGGCCAGGATACGAAGGTGAGCGGCATCGTCGTAAGAGCAAATCAGGAAGAAGATGTCGGTTAGCTGCCCTTGATCGGCGAACGGAATCGGCGACGGGCAAACCGCCAAGGCAATGACCGAATCGGCGAGGATTGACGATTGAGGCCGGCGAGGGTGCAGCAACGCGACACCGTTGTCCAATGCCGTCGGATGCATCTGTTCGCGAGCCTTGACTGCCTCGGCCATCGCTGGGGCATCCCACATCAGCCCCGACCGCGCCGCTAAGTCGCACATCGACCGCATCACCGAACCGCGAGTGCGGGCATTGAGCGGCACAGCGATCGTTTCAACGGTGCAAAGCTCCGATAACGGACGATCCGCGACTTCGCCCGTTGCGGCACGATCAAGGACACGTTGAACCCGGCTCAGTTCTTCCGGATCGCTGACCCCGATCCGCTCCTCGAGCCAATGGTGGATTTCAGCCTCGCTGAATCGCCACTCGCCGCCGACCCTTCGACCTGGCAGTTTGCCGCGGACCGCCATCCGAGTCACTTGATCGGGCGTCAAATGCAGGTAGTCAGCAAGACGAGCGACATCGAGGTCTTCCACGGCGTGGCTTTCCCAAGTTTTAGACAGGTTCACACAATTCCATCGTCAATGATAGCGTTTGAACGCCCAACCGATGCACCGGGACAGATGCGCCCGATGCACCGGGAATGCGATGCACCGGGAATGCCGATGTGGTGGGAATGATCGATTCGCCTTGACCAAGTCTGCGTGGACGTAGTAATTCCAACAGTCGACAGCCAACCGACGAGGAATCGTCATTCAGACTCCGGCTTGACAAATCCATGTATTCCAGTGCGACCCTCCATCATCTGACACACGCTATCCAATGGCTGGCCAGGAAAAATATGCGTTGGATGCCTACGCTGATGATGATTTTCGTCACATCGGCGGCAGACGCCCAGGTCCCACAGTTGCGATCCGGCAGTGCCTCGCCGATCCAAAGTGGCGTCACATCCACCAATGGGTCGCCGGTCGACATTCCTCAAACCAATCTGACGCCGGTCAACCCCTACGGCGGTTATGGCAGTGCAGGGAGCGTTGATGGGGGCAGCCGGCTAGCGGATCCCTATTCGCTGACACCCAATTCGGGCGGATCGATGATGGGTGGCGCGAACGTCTTTGGTGCCCCCCCCGCGACAACGGCTCCCCAAGGTTCCAGCCTGTTTGGCGGCCTCTTCTCGAGACCCGCCTCGGCCCCCATCTCGCCCGGATTTGGTACATCGGTGCAAGGATCGGCGGCACCGCCATCGATTTACTACCCGCCACCGTCCGAGGGCATGTCGGGAAACCTTGGTCAGCCCAGTTTGGCACCCGGCATTTATGGCACGGAGTCGGTTTATGGTCCGCAGGCGATGGGTCCGTCTCCGGGTTTTGGCCAGCCGGC
>CAVTIV010000008.1:0-916041 GCA_963734865.1 Pirellulaceae bacterium | reverse complement strand
GCGTCCTGGAGCAATACGTGGCGCCTCGTTCGTTGCGTCTTGTCTCCGCGGATTACGTCCTCCGGGTCGGATAACGAGGTAACGAGAATTACCGGGAGCGTACTCGTTGACTCGTTTGCCCGAATTTGTCGACAGAGCTCATTCCCATCCATTACCGGCATGACTACGTCGGATATCACGATGTCGGGTCGGCTCTGCGCAAGGCGCTTCAGCGCCAATGCACCGTTTGAAGCCACAGTGACCCGATAGTGCTCTCTCTCCAGTATCTGCTTGAGCGCCTGAGCCTGAGTCGGACTATCCTCGACAACGAGTATCTCGATCATGCCCGGGTCTGACAGCGGTTTCTGCATCAAATTCCACCTATTTCCCGGCGTACCCCGGAGGATCGAGCTCGCCGACGAGCTCGAGAAAAGCGGCCAGGGCGTCAGGGTCGAAATGCGTTCCCGCTCCTTTCCGCAACTCTTCCAGCACCGTTTCTTCCGGCAGAGCCTTCCGGTAGGGACGATCGGAACGGAGCGCATCCCAGACGTCGACCAGCGCAAAGAGGCGGGCTGCAATCGGAATCTGTGCCCCTTTCAGACCACGCGGATAGCCGCTTCCATCCCATTTTTCATGGTGACAGTAGGGAATATCGATGGCGGCTTTGAGGTAGCGTATGGGCAGAAGCATCCCGTAGGCGTGCTCGGGGTGTTTCCGCATCAGGACCCATTCTTCGTCGGTGAGCGGTCCGGGCTTCAGGAGAACGTTATCCGGAACGCCCATCTTACCGATGTCGTGCAGCAGCGCGCCCCGACGAATGTGCACTATGTCCGCTTCGCTCAGCCCCATTCTTCGCGCCAGCAGAATGCTTACTTCAGTCACCCGTTGGGTGTGTCCCTCGGTCTCTTTATCGCGGAGATCCATCGCGAGGGACCATCCCTCAATAGTGGCATCGTATGCGAGCGTAAGCTCGATGTTTGAACGCTGAAGCTTTTCAAAAAGCTGAGCGACACTGATCGCAATGGCCGCCTGTCCTGCAAGCGCCTCGAGAAAATCAATCCATTCCTGATCAGGATCAAGCGCTTCGCGATGGAAGACCTCCAACACGCCCTCTGTCTGACCGTGTGCAACAAGCGGAACAACGTAATAGGCAACGAGCTTTTCTCTCTCCGCCAGCGATTGCCGGGTGAATGCCGGCTCGACCATGAGATTGGCGCATCTCAATGTTCGACGCTCGAGCGCCGCGCGGCCTGCCATCCCTTCACCGAGGTGAACCGACTTTTCGACAACACGAGCTGAAAAACCACGGTCGACTACGTGCTCCAGTACATTGAGATCGCTGTTGAGAACAAGGACCTGGGCAGCGTCTACGCCGAGACGGCCGGTAACTTCGTCGAGGAGTATGTTAAGAGCAACCCGAAGGTCCATGCCGCTCGTAATGGCTATGTCGATCGATCGCAGAGCACCCAGACGATCGAGTTGTGTCTGAATCGTCTCCTTGGCCAGAATGCTCTCGGTGATATCCCGCGCGGTGGTCGAAAAGCGGACTCCTTCCCCATCTCGTCCAGCGTGCGAGAGTATGACTTCCGATACGGGGATCTCCTTGCCCACGCTGTCGAGAAGAGCCGTCTCGCCGCTCCATGAACCGTTCCGGAGCGCTGAAGGAAGTCCTTCCGCGAGCAGTTGAGCGCGAGCCCATTCGGGATGAGCATTCGCAACGCTGAGCGAAGAAAGCGTTCCGGTTTCCGGCAACCCCAGCATGCGTCTTCCGCCGCGGTTCAAGTACAGGGTAGTGCCCTGTTGATCCACTATCGAAACCAGATCGGTCGTCGCGTCGAGTATTGCCGTGAGCTGAGCCTGCGCTTCCTGCGCCGTTTTTCGATCCTCGATTTCTGCGGTCAATGCGAAGGTGCGCTCGAGCACCATTTTCCCCATGTGTTCCCGAAGATGCGCCCGCTCGAGCGCCGCCCCGATCTGCGCTCCCACTACGCTCAGCGTCTTCAATTCGTCGGCGCTGAACGATTCCCTGTTCCCGTCGATAAGATTCATGATCCCGCCGACTCGTCCTGCCAACTGCAAAGGAATAGTCGCATGGCAGCAACTCCTGCCGTGACCCACGTCGGATACGGACACCCGGCTGCAGGTGGTTGTCTTTGCAACCTGATCATGTTCGTCGGTCGCCCATTCCCGCTTGCACAGGCAGTCCCCGTCAAGCTTGCCTGGATCGGCCAGATGCTCAGGCAGTGATCGAGACGCGGCAAGGCGAAAATCGCCATTGTCATCTCTCAAATAGATCCAGCCTCCTTCGACTCCCGAAAGCGCCACCGCCTGTTCCAGTGCCACCGTGCAGACGTCGGCCTCCGTCACCGCCCGGTTCAGACCGTCTGCCATGCGATACAAACCATTGAGCGTCAGATTCGAACGGGTGAGCCCCTCATTCAGCCGCATTGCCTCTTCGGATGTCGAGATGAGAAGATCCAGGATCTGCTGCCGCTGAGCGGTTATGAAATGTCTTCGGTCCCCGAGAGTCACCTCGACACCCATCTGGAGATTGTCGGTAGACCGAAGACTTATATTCGAAAGTACATTATCTATTCGGGAAAGCAGGTACTTCTCTTCGTAGGGTTTCTTTACAAAGTTGTCCGCGCCGCATTCGAGCCCGCGGAAAATGTCGTCGGGCCCGGAAAGAGCGGTAACCAGAACAACAGGAAGGTCCTTGAGCTCGTCATCGTTTTTGATGGTCTTGCACAGATCGTATCCGTTCATCTCCGGCATGACGACATCGGTGATAATAAGGGACGGTTTGTCATTCCGCGCAATCTCGAGGGCGTCTCGTCCGTTTCCGGCGACCGCCACCTCGTAGCCCTTGGCCTCCAGAAGATGCCTGAGTTGTGCGGACTGCGTAGCGCTGTCTTCGACGACGAGTATCTTGATGTTCGAGGTGTCTTTGTTTGCCGTTTGCATATTGCTATCCCTGCCGGTTTCGTCCCGACTTGTTCACCCTGTCTGTTCCCGAACGACCAGCGCTGCCAATGTGCGGGCGATGCCTTCCAGAGGCAGAACGTGCATCGCCGCACCTATTCGGATTGCCTCTCCGGGCATGCCGAAAATCACCGAGCTGGCTTTGTCCTGTGCTATCGTTACCGCCCCTGCGGTTCTCATGAGCCGCAGTTCCTTTGCTCCGTCCGTCCCCATTCCGGTAAGCAGCACCCCGAGCGCGTGCTCGCCATAGATTTCGGTTGTTGATCGAAAGAGGCAGGACACTGCAGGGCGCAAACCGTTTTCCAATTCATCATTTCCCAGGATAATCTTTCCGCCGCGCCCGACTTTCATTTGAAAACTGTCGGGAGCCACGTAGAAGACAGCCGCCTGGAGAGCCTCGCCGTTGCTTGCGACTCGCACCGATTGGCCCGTGGTCTCTGCCAGCCAGGTAGCGAAACCCTGAATGAATCCGGCCGCCATGTGCTGAACAACTACGACGGGAACCGCAACCGGTTTGGGAAGCAGCGCCAGTATCGTCTGCAGCGCGACTGGTCCGCCGGTAGATGCGCCGATTGCGACAAGCCTGACCTGACGTGCAGGCGCAATGCTTCGCAGTTCGGTTTGCGATTCATCCAACAACGGCAATTCCGTTCGAATGGGGCGGACGAATCTGCGAACCACTTTTACCTCCGACATCAGCTTCACGGTCTGAGTGAGCTCTCTGGCCGTGCGTTCATAAGCGGGATTTCCGATACCGGCCGGGCGTCGCACCACGGCGAGTGCTCCTGCCTCCAAGGCATCGAAGGTAGTTGCAGCTTCTGCTGTATCAAGGATCGCGCTCACTATGACGATCGGCGTCGGCCTTGTTTCCATGATTCTTCTGGTTGCATCAAGTCCGTTCATGCCCGGCATGTGTATGTCCATTGTGATGACATCGGGTTTCGTCCGCGCCACCTCACGGATTGCCTCTTCGCCGCTTCCGGCAACACCCGCTATTTCCAGAGCGGGATCGGATGAGAGAATGTGAATAAGGAACTCCCGTGCAACGGGCGAGTCTTCGACGATAAGCACACGAATCATGGACTCTCTCCTTACACCAACCGGTTGACAACCTCGAGTAGGTTGCTCTGTTCGAAGCTGCTCTTCACGATGTAGGCGTTTGCTCCCACATCAATCCCCCGTTCACGGTCCTGGCGAGACTCGAGCGCCGTAACAAGCACAACCGGCAACTCGGAGAGTCGCTTGTCCGCTCGAAGCTTCGCCGTAAACTCGAATCCGTTCATTCGCGGCATGTCGACGTCCGACACCACAAGAACAAACGGTTTCTCCCTGGCCGTCGCGTATCCTTCAACCCCGTCTACCGCGGTGGTTACGTCGAATCCGGCTCCTTCGAGTATGTTCTTGATCAGTGTCCTCGCGGTGATTGAATCTTCCACCACGAGAATGCGTCTTCGCGTTACGGCTTCTCCTTCCGGTTCGTCCACCGGCAGGGGGACGGAATCGGCGGCATTTATGGCAGATATCATCAGGTCGGGGACATTGAGAACCGGAACCAGCTCGCCGGTTCCGAGGAGCGCCGCGCCGCCTATGTTCCAGACGCGTTTCAGCTGAGGTCCCAGTCCCTTTACCAGCACTTCCTGATCAGCCAGTATCGCATCCACCGCAAACGCCACGCGACGATCATTCGCATTCAATATGACAACCGGAAAGCTGTTTCTGGATTTCTCCGCGGAGCGCACTTGAGAAAGCCGGAGTACCGCTCCGAGCCGCACAAGCGAGACCGCCACTCCGCCGAGAGATATCGTCTCCCTGTTCGCAACGCTTTGCAGCTCCTCGGCTCGGAAGGACGCGACCCGTTCAACGTAACGGGTGGGCAGCACGAACTTCTGGTCGCCGACACGAACAAGCAGCCCGCGGAACGTGCTCAGCGTGAGGGGAAGGACCAGGTGAAATGTTGTCCCGGTGCCGGGATGCGTCTCCACACTCACCGTACCTCCGAGGCTCTCGACCTTCTCCCGCACAATGGCCAATCCAAGGCCCCTTCCGGAAATGTCGGTAATGAGGGGACTGGTGGAGATTCCGGATTGAAATGCCAGCGCAAGCGCATCTCTCTCGTTTATAGCTCCCGCTTCTTCGGAGGGAATAATTCCCTGTTTCACAGCCGATGCCTTAACCTTGAGAACGTCGATCCCCGCACCATCGTCGGAGACATCGATTTCAACCTTACTGCCGTTCCTTCGCTGAACTGAAATGGTGAACGGTTCCCTGGGGCGGTTTCCCGGCGTTTCTGCGTTCATCCGGAGACTCGACACCATGATCGATGCAATTGCGGAGCAGATGGATCAACGGATCCTTCATTTCCTGCAGAAGCCGGCGATCAATTTCTATGTCTGTTCCCCGCAGGACGACCTCGATCTCTTTGCCCTGTTCCCTCGACAAGTCGCGGACGGTCTTCGGCACAATGTCCGTGAGATACGAAAATGGCAGCATCAGCGTGAGCCGGGTGCCGTACAACAGTCCGTCTACACACGCGCTCAGGGCCTTCCCGTCCGATTCCGCCGAACGTGCAATGTGGGCTATCCGGTCTTCGACCGACGTCAGTGCCGATTCGTTCAGATCGGCAAACTCGATGAAGCGTCCCATCCCATCGGGTTCACCCTTGCCCTGTGACCGGCGAAAGGCATTTACCAGCGGCCGAACCTCAGCCCAGCGCCGCCTCCATCCGGCAACTTCTGTCAGAAGCTCGCGCAATTCGATCGCCCGTTGGCCGGCACCGAGCCGAATAGGCAACAGTTCCTCAGCCTGACGGTGGAGATATTCGAGTCGTTTCATCGAAACCCGAATGGTCTCAGCGACGACTGCTCGTTCTGGCGGGACGGCTGCAGCCTCACCTCCGCCCGGGTTGGCGCCGCTATGCTTGTCGGAAACGGTGGAAGCCAGATGTTCGGCTTTTCCTTCGAGCAGCGCCGAAAGCCGCCGCTTCGTCTGTGCTTCTTCGGTTTTCGCGCTCCCGTCCTTCAGCGAAACGGCCAGCAGGCGACCTATGTCGTCTACGGCTATATGGAGCCCGTCCAGCGTGTGAGCGGTTACGGCGACGTTGTGCTGTTTCATTGCGGCCATCACACTTTCCAGAGACTGGCAGAGAGCCTCGATATCGAGAAGATTGACTGAACGGGCCGCTCCTTTCAGGCTGTGAGTCTCTCGGAAAATCGTTTCGACAATCGGTTCCCGGGTTTCAGCATCCGGAGCCTGTTCGAGCGAGACGAGCCCTGCCGACAGAGCCTGCAGATGCTCTTTGGCCTCGACACGAAAGGTCTCGAGGAGTCGTTTTAAAAAATCGTCCTCTTTCTTTTCCACGGTCACGGCTCCACCTCCCGGCTCGACTCACGGACGAGGACGCGCTCGTCGGACAGCATTCTGGACACATCCAGCACCGCCACGCCGTCCGGCGTGACTCCCAGGAGCAAGTCCCGGCGAATGCCGGTGAGAGTCGGCGGCGACTCTTGAATTGCAGCGAACGGAATGGTCACTATACCGCTTACCCCGTTTGCCAGAAGTCCAAACTCCATGGTTCCGTTGCCGACGATAATGACCCGATCCGTGTCCGTAAGACCGCGCTTCGGCAACCCGAATAGTTTGCCAAGGTCGATGACCGATACGATCCTGCCGCGAAGATTCATGATGCCGAGCACGAAACCCGGGATCCCCGGCAGCGCCGTGAGCTGAGTCAGACCACAGACTTCGCTCACAAAATGGGGATCCAGACCGTACTTCTCAGCGGAAAGCTGAAACGCCAGAACGTCGAGATAATCGGCTGTCGGACGCACTTCGCCTGGTTTTACCGCCAGCGATACCGCCCGTTCCTTGAGGATCGCTCGCGCCGCCTCATCCCCGGAATCTTTTGGATGTCCGAAGCTCGCGGCAACAACTTCCATTCGACTGCGAATGGCATTCCAGTCAATTGACCCGATTTTCCCCATACTCCTTCCTATACCCGGTATTGCTCGACCGCGTGCTGGAGCTTTTTGCCCAGGTCGTTGAGCGCCTGGGCGGCGATCTCGGTCTGTCGAGCACCCTCGAAATTCTGTGAGCTCGCGGCCTTTATGCTCTCCATTGCCAGCGCAACCTGATCGATCCCCACCACCTGCTGTTTACTCGCGGCCGCGATCTGGGTCGCTTCCTGGGCCGCTTCCTGAATGCTTTCACCAAGCAGACGTATCGCCTTTTCGACCTCGACCGACTGCGTTACCCCCGCCTCTACCACTTTAGTCCCCTGTTCGGTGGCCATCACGGCGCCGCCGGTCGCCTTCTGCACGTCACCCAGAATCCCTCTCACCCGCTCGGTTGCCTGCCGGGATTGATCTGCAAGGCTTCTGACCTCCTGCGCCACCACTGCAAATCCCTTCCCCTGGTCGCCCGCTACTGCCGCCTCGATTCCCGCATTGACCGAAAGCAGATTCGACTGCTCCGCAAGATCGCTCACCGTTGAGATGATCTCGCCTATCGCCTGACTCTGTTCTCCAAGGCGTACAATGCTCCCGGCGATGGACAGCATCTGCGCCCGAATTCGGGACATTCCCGCCATGGTTTCCTCAACTGACTTTCTGCCGGCGAGCGAGAACTGAACCGCCCTTTGCGCACCCTCGGAGACACGCGTTGCCCGGAGGTTCGCGCCCTGGGCAGTCTGTTTTACCTCTTCCACCGCGGCAGTCGTTTCGGTGACACCTGCGGCTGTCTGGGCCGCGGCGGCCGCTGCCTGGGTCGTTGCGAGAATGATCCTGGCAACCGAAGAGACGAGAACGTCAACCGCCTCTTTCACGTTGAGGGTCAACCGTTGAAGTCCGTCGACCATCTGGACCAGGGCGTTCCCGAGAACGTCGGCCTCCGATCGCGGTATGATCTTCACCGTCAGGTTGCCGGTTGCAATCTCCTGGGCCGTTGCGGCCGTCTGTCTGAGATAGAGACTCGTTGCACGGAAACCATCGGTGAGAATGCCTATTTCGTCTCTGCGCCGGACCGATGGGAGCTCCGCCGTTAGGTCCCCCTCTGCGAGCTGCCGCGCGACACCGGTCATGAGACCGATTGGCCTCGAAATGTTTCGCGTGATGAGCAGGGCCACGATCGCAATCAACACCAGCGCCGCCGGGATACCGAAAACAATAATCAAAACCATCGACGCGGCGTTCGACTTCGCTGCGGTGTCCCGCACCTTCATAAGTTGGTCTTCTGCACTCTTCATCCCGTCAACCGCCGCCCGGACCTTGTCCATCATCACCTTGCCGGTCCCGGTGGCAATCTGCTGCTGCGAGGCCGAGAAGCCGAGCAGCATCCTGAATACCGATTGTTCCGCGGTTCCATTCAATTTTGGTGGCGATGAGACCCTCCAACGCCTGGAGCCGCGTGAGTTGGTCCGGGTTGCCTGATATGAGCGTACGGAGATCCTCGATTTGCCGATCAATGTCCGACGTTCCACTGGTGAACGGCTCGAGGAAAGTCTTCTGGTCGGTAATGACATATCCGCGCTGCCGGTCTCGGCATCCGTCAGCGCCTGCATAACCGCATCGAGCTCTCCCAGAACCCGGTAGGTGTGCGCGACGCGTTCAGCCGACTCTGATCAGGTTGGTCGCCGTAAAATAGGAGACAACGCCGAGCACTACCAGGATCGCTATCGCGAGCGAAAATCCGCCGCCTATCTTCGTTCCGATTGTCAATCTCATTGTCCTAACTTCCCTGACCGGACTGCACTCCGGCAGTCGCAGCATTATGATCTCGATAAGTCGCCCGGCGGTGAGCCCTTCGGATTCGGGCAACAGTTCATCCGGCGCGTATCGCGTTCAGAAGCGAGAGCGCAACGCGAAAATGCACGGCGGAACGATCCTGCATTTCGAGACGACGCTGAAGATTCGCAAGGGCGAAATGGGCAACCACCAGCGTGTCGTCGAGATAGAGAGCCTGCTCGAACGATGTAACCGCCGCAGTCGAGTTTCCCAGCTCGTCCTGCACCATTGCGCGAAGGTATCGATATGCAGGGTTCATCCTGGCGGAGTCGACGGCCCGGTCACTCCAGACTAGCGCTTCCGGAAGCCGGCCCGCATCGGCACATATTCGCGAAAGCAGAGCAGATACCTCCGGTTGAAGCGGCTCGTCTTTTGCAAGTATGAGTGCAATCTTCTCGGCGTCTTCCCATCTTCCGTCCCGGTAAAGCGCTTCAGCCTCCTGGATATTGCAGATCACTTTCTTCGGCAGGTTGGAATCTTCTGCCGGAATCGAACTCAAGGCAGCAACTTCAGGTTTCGTGAATGAATCCGGCAATGCGGTGTCACCCGCTGGGAAATCCAACTGGCCGTTATCCTCCGGGGCATCGGATAGTCGTCGGAAACCAGCCGCTGCCCGGGAAACGAAAGGTTCGTGTTTGACTGCTTTCGGTAGAAAACCACTCCGGGGAAATAGATCGGAGCGAAATGCTCGAAAAGCGTCTGAGAGGTCTCACTCGGGCCGACGAGGAGCCAGCCATTTTCGAGATATCGTCCGATACAGACGGTCGGACACTCTCTGCAAAAACTCGGGAACGAAGTACATTAGAACGTTCCGGCAAAAAACCACATCCATCGCGTTTGTCTCATTTGTGATCGAGGGATAAACGTCTTCGACAAGATTCAAATAGGAAAAAGTGACGAACTTCTTGATCTCGTCGCTGATTTTCCATTCGCCCGCCGCGGTCTCCGTGAAATAGCGCCGGCGGATCCAGTCAGGAGTCTCACGAAAAGACCATTCGCCGTATACGCCTTTGACCGCCCGCTCGAGGGCACGCGGGTTGATGTCTGTTGCAAGAATCTTGATGTTCCAGTCCGGAAATATTGGGCAGGAGACGGCTCAACAGGATCGCAACAGAATAGGGCTCTTCTCCGGTACAGCATCCCGCGCTCCAGACTCGAAGCCGCATGTCTCTGTTCTGCCGAAGTCGAATCAACTCAGGGAACACCTCATTCTCCAGAACCTCGAAGCTTCTCTTTTCGCGAAAGAAATAGGTTTCTCCAACTGTCAGATTCGCCGCCAGGGTTTCGGCCTGGATTCTGGAAAACGAAGCCGAAGCAAGCCAGACGCACACACTCGGCCGCGTTCGCCATTCCGAGGTCCCGGGCAACGGCGCGAAATTCCTCTCTCGAGGTCAGCCCAGCGCTTTTTCGGGAAATTCAGCCCCAGCTTTTCGGAGACAAGCGAACTGAGTTGTGAAAGCACCGCATCTGTCAGTTGCTCAACCATTGTGTTTCGGCGGCTCCATCGCTGCATCCAGCACCCTGTTCTCCTCGATCGAGAGACAGCGGTCAAGGTCATGTATCAGAAGAAGTTCCCCGGCAATCTGCGCTACTCCTTCAATGTGCTCAAGTCCGGCAACGATACTGTCGGCTGCGCTGATGTCCGCTGTCTCGACCTCAATTACCCCGTTCACCGCGTCTACGACAAGAGCCAGAAGCATCCCTCCGGTCCATCAGAATCCGCACGCTGAATGCGGGACACGATGAACTTGTCCGAAGAGACCATCTCCCGATCGAGCAAACCGAATCTCCGCCGGAAACTGACAACCGGGACTACGCGACCGTGGATATCAACAACGCCCGCAATGATTGCGGGGGCCTGTGGAAGCGGAGTCACCTCCACCGCCAGGTTCAACGTTCACTATCAACCGAAAATGCAGCGCATACCGGTTTCCGTCAATTTCGAAGCCGAGAAGACGTTGCGTACCCTTCATGATGTTTGTCCGGCGAAGATTGAACGCACAGGTGCCTCGCTGAAGGAAACGAGTATCGATCCCGGGAAACTCCGGCAAGGTTTTCTTGTCGTCGACGAAAAGGATCGCGATCGCTGCTGGCATGAGATCCCCCTATTGAATCTAGTCCCGACTGCCGCCTGTCTGCAATACGGACAACCCCTGAGAAGAGCAGGAAATACACCTGAGTTGTCGCGAAAGTTCCGTCAAATCGGGACATTTCGCGGCAAAGATACACAATGGGCCCGGCAGCCGCGAGGCAGTTCGACCAGCCATTGCAATGTCCACTATTGCAACGCTTGCTTTGTGGACGAACAAGAACTATGCTTGAATATCTCACTTGTCATTTATCATCCCGTAAGGCCTGAACAAGTTCGGAGGGTCGTCTCCGCACGGGGAACCGCCCGCCTTCCGAAAACGCCGGAATAGCGCAGTGAGCGCACCGGCACCCAGGGTATCCTGGTCTTTTCCCTTGACCCGCATCGGCTCGCCGTGACTGCCTGCCAACATTCTGACGACTATCCCGCAGATGAGAGGAGAGGCAGATGAAACCGTTTACCAGGTTGCTGATCGGGATTTCGGCCGCACTGATCGCTGCGGCAGCGTTCGTTTCGTGCACACAAGAGGCGACAATTAAAATCGGTGTGATCTCGCCGCTTTCGGGCACCGGAGCCGTCTACGCGGATCTCAGAGATGGGCTTCAGCTTGCCGCGGACGAGGTCAACGCGCGCGGCGGGGTGAACAAGAAGAAACTCGAGCTCATAGTCGAGGACGATCATGGCAAGGCGGATGAAACGGTTGCGGCTTTCGGTAAGATCGAGACCCGGGACCGGCCGCTTTTCTTTGTATCTGCTCTCAGCTCTCTCTACCGCCCCGATCACCCCGATAGCTGCGCAGGAGAAGGTGATACTGTTTGCCCTCATTGCCGCCTCTCCCGACATAACGACGGGAAACGAGTGGGTCTACCGATTCTACTCGGGTGCCGAGCAGGAGGCCGACGCTGCCTCCACGATTGTCGAGAACCTGCATGTAAAAAAAACTTGGCGTGCTCTATGTCGATGACAGTTATGGCAGGCCGGTCTATGAGCTTGCGAAGTATCGATTATCAAAGCTGGGCGACACGATCAGCGGTGTTCCGTTCGACACAAAGACGACCGACTTCCGGCCGCAGATCAAAAAGCTCATAGACATGTCTGCGATTTACATCATTGCTCTTGCGGCCCACTACCCGCTAATCCTCTCCCAGCTCAAGGAGATGGGTTACGCCGGACACATCATCTGCGGGACGGGTGCTTCGCTGCCGTCGGTCACCGGGCTCGAGGCGGCCAAGGTGCCTACGTTGCAACCTCGATCATCTATAATCCATCTTATCTGTTCGCCCGCAATGCAAGGCTGAAGTTCGAAGAGCGTTTCAAAAGACCCTTTACCCAGTACGCCGCCAACGGCTATGACCTTATCAAGATCGTCGCCGGCCTGCTCGAAAACCACGAAGTAAGCCGGGAAAATCTGAAGACGCTGCTCGAGGGCGGTCTGATGTACTCAGGAGTCTTCGGTTCGCTCTCCCTTCGCCCTGGCGAGCAAAATATTGCGTTTCCGCTTTTCCCCGGGCAAATTGTCAACAAGAGCATCAAGTACCAGTAAAGTCGGTGAAGGAGCTATTCGATGAATCGATTGACAGTCAAACTGATCGGAGGATATGCGATCATCGTTCTTCTCATGGTCGCTCTTTCGGTTTATACGGTGGTGGTAAGTCAGTCCGCGATGGAAGACGCAATCGGAAAGAGCTCGATATTCCTGGCGGACAACATGCTGAACGGTCTCGACAAGAGTGTTGGACTTTCCGTAAACGAACTGCGACTCTTTCTCCTCCGAAATCCGGTACAGGCATTCGTCCGCAGATCCAATGCCACATTCGAGGCAGGTGGAGATCCCCAGGCGCTCGCTGTCTGAACGCCAGAGAATGTGGGCCGCACCTGGCGGCAATGAACAACTTCTCAATTCAATCCTCGAAAACGAGATTGCGTCTACTTTTTCGAGCAATCTGATTGACTACTACCAGCGTGTTTTCGGGTACCGAAGCTACCTGAGTTTCGAGCTGACCAACAAGTACGGCGCCGTAGTCGCCGCGACGGCCAGACCGGAAGCCTACGCAGAGCAGGGAACCGCGTGGTGGAAGGGCGCTTCCGCAAATGGCACCTATCTGGGAGATATGGGGTTGAACAAGGATGCGGGAACGACGGGACTGACAGTGGCGGTAGCCATGACCGACCTGAGCGGCAACTTCATTGGAATCCTCCGAACGGTGCTCGCGGCCGATGATCTGATTCGGTCGAGTCTCTTGAGCTCCAACCGCTACGCCACCACGGAATTGAGGCTTTCGCAGGGCACCGAGAAGCTGCTCTTTTCGACGCAGACTTTCCAGTTTGGCGAAGACCTGACACAGAGTTCCCTTTACAATCAGGTCCGGGACGGAAGCGGCTCCTTCAAGGCGATCGAAGCAGGGCGCCCGATGTTCTTCGCCTATGACACCACGAAGAACTTCACCTGGATCGGTCGGAAGAACTGGGTCCTTCTCCTCGGCGTCGACAGCGCTGAAGTGCTCGGTCCTATCTTCTCCCTTCGTAATCAGATCGCCCTGGCCTCCCTGATCCTCGTCATACTCAGCATTGTGGCCGCCTATCTGATCTCCCGCTCAATCGTCAAACCGATCCGTGAGGTCCGCTTCGCGGCCGCCGAGATCGCCGTAGGGAATCTCACCCGTGATCTGCTCGTAACATCGAAAGACGAGATCGGGTCCCTCATGCAATCCTTCGTCAAAATGAAAGAGGCTCTGGTTGATGTCGGAAGTCTTGCGCAGCGGATTGCCGAAGGAGACCTGACGGTAGAGCTTCATGAACGTTCCGAGCAGGACACAATTTCCCGGGCTCTGATGAACATGCGCAAGAGCCTTCGGGATCAGATGGGTGACATTGCCAACGCGGCAAATATTCTTGCCTCCTCGGCCAGTCAGATATTCGTTACCACCAAGGAGACGGCAGCGGCGGCGGCACAGATGGCCGGGGCTGTCAGCGAGACCACAACTACAATCGAAGAGGTCAAGCAGACCTCTCACCTTTCCAATCAGAAGGCCGAACGGGTTGCTGCCGGTGCCCAGGAGTCGGTCGGTGTCTCCCGCACGGGCCGGGAATCCGTTAAGAAGGCGCTTACTTTCATGCAGGAAATTCAGGACCGCATAGCCTACATCGCCGAAAGCTCGGTCCAGCTTGGGGAGGAGAGCCAGACGATCGAAGAAATCATTGTGATGGTAAACGGACTCTCCGACCAGTCGAACCTGCTGGCCGTCAATGCGGCAATCGAAGCGGCCAAGGCCGGTGATCAGGGAAAGGGATTCACTGTTGTGGCACAGGAGATAAAGAACCTGGCCGAACAGTCCAGGCGGGCCACGGTTCAGGTACGGTCAATCCTTTCGGACATTCAGAAATCAACCGCAGCCGTCGTAATGGCGGCCGAACAGGGCGGCAAGTCGGTTGACGAAGGTATCCTGCAGTTTCGGGAAGCGGGAGAAACCATCGGTCGTCTTACCACCACCGTGGAATCCGCCGCAGAGGCAGCATCACAGATTGCCGCATCGAGCCATCAACAGCTTGTCGGAATGGACCAGGTGGCGACCGCGATGGAGAGCATCAGGTTGGCGATCAGCCAGAGCGTGGATGGGGCCAATCAGATGGAATCAGGCGCCAGGAACCTGAACGATCTTGGCCAGACACTCAAAGAGCTGGTGGCCCGCTATCGCGTGAATTGAAAGTAGGGTGAATCATGCGATTAAGAATGGGCGTGAACATAATGCGCCTCTTCGCTCATATCTGGCACAGGCTGACCGACCCTCCGTCTACCATTACTGAGCCCGAACAGCGGCGCAGGATGCATCTTCTGCTTTCAGTCCTGACGGCAATTTGGTTGATGTCGGCTTTCTATCTGCTGACTGTATTGCTTCAGATCCGGTTCATGCGCGAAGAGATTCGATCTGGTGGCCCGGCTGCGGGGCTCCTCCTATTCCACCTCGCGGCACTCGCTTCGATGGCGATTGCCTACTTCCTCGGGAGACGTGGCCACTATTCTACGAGTGCGCGGATTCTTGTGCCGACCGTATCATCCATCACATTCATGGAAGCCATGACCTTCGGCGGCATCGGACTGATCAACCTCCCCACGGCGGCTATCGTTCTGTGCAGCATCTTTCTTTCGACCTGGGAAACCGTTGTGGCCTACGCAATTACTCTCCTCGGCTACCTCGTATTCGTCCCGATCGGGCATGTCGCTGCTGCGTGGAACCCGGTGGACCCGATAATTGTGGCTACGGCGGTGGGGGGCGTCGCCCTGGCCGCCGCAGTGCTGCGCGCACGTGACTTCCGGCAACTCGAAGCTCAATCGGCGAAACTGCTGGCGGATCAGGAACAAGTCCTGGAAGTAAGAAAGATGGAGGCCGTTGGCCGGCTCTCTGCCGGCATGGCGCACGAGTTCAATAATATCCTGATGGCAATGAGCGCGAACGCGCAGATCATCGAGGGGACGGCGGCAGGTGCCGCACTCGAAGGTGCAAAACGAATCCGGGTTTCGACCGCGCGTGTTGCGCGGGTTGTCGAAGAACTGCTCTCCTTGAGCGAGCAGCAGTTGCTTAGACCGGAAATTTCGGACATAGACGCCATGATGAAAGAGCACGAGTCGGCGCTGAATTCCTCGCTGCGAGAAACTACCACTCTCATTCTCCGGCCCGCCGCGAAGCGGGCGCTTTTGAATATCGATACCGAGCTCTTCTTCGAAGCGATCCGGACCTTCGTTTGTGATGCCGAGAAAGGTATCTCCGGACCCGGTACGATAACGATTCAGTCGAACAAGGAAGACATGTTGCCGAGCGACGAGCTGTTTTTCCCCGGCGGTTCATACTGCACGCTGACTATCAGTAATGGCATTTCCCCGAAGCCGGGTTCCGAAGAATCCCGGGCGTTCGAGATGTCACGGAGAACCGGAACTGGCGAAATGGCCAGTATCGATCTTGCCGCCGCCCACGGCATAGTCCGGCAGAGCGGTGGGCGGATTGAAACGAAGATTGATTTGGAACTTGGTGCGACCTTTGTGGTCGTTGTTCCAATATACGAAGAAGCAGCGACGGAGGGGCAGGATGTTTAGACCCTTCCGATTATGGCATTGGTATACTGAGCCGCCGAAGGCGGTAAGCGACCCCGAGGTGCGCCGCCGCTCGCATTTCCTCCTGTCGATACTGGCAGTGCTCTGGGTGATTTGGGCAATCATGGTACTTTCGCTACCGCTTGCGATTCATGCTGGCGCAAGACGAGGGTTCGAGACGCTATGTTTCGACGGTATTCCCGATGGTCCTCCTCGCGTTAGCCGCGCAGTCCGCTGCAGTCTCCGTCCTCACGCGAAGGGGTCACTATTCGGCCGCCGCGCGATTGCTGACTGCAGAGCCCGCACTTGTTGCATTCGGCGGAATTCTCATTTCCGGCGACCTTCACCTGTTCGGGTGGCCCATGGCCTCGATCGTGTTTTGCAGTGTGCTGCTTCCGCCTCTGGACACGATTGCCACATACGTAGTCGTCATGTTCGGTTATCTGATCGTCCCGGGATTAATCGCGGGCGTTACCAATTTGGATGTGTCAGGTGCCATGATTGTGGCGACGGTAATCGGCGGCCTGAGTCTTGTGGCGACCATCTTTCGAGCACGCGACCGTGCGCAAATCATGGCACAGTCTGCTGAATTGGCCGGAAACCAGGTCCGTCTTCACGACGGAAAGAAGATGGAAGCGATCGCCAGTCTGTCATCAGGGATAGCGAGTGAGTTCAGTCGCATAGTCACAGCGGTCAGCAACGACGCGCAGCTTATCGAGAATAGCGGCCGGGGCGCCGCGCGGGAGCGTGCAAAGACATCCGGCACGCAGCAGAACGGGCCGGTCGGCTCACCGATAGTCTGCTCTCCTTCAGCGAACAGCAGACTCTTCATCCGGCGATCGTGGACATAGACAGGGAGATGCGAACGCACGAGCAGATTCTGAAGTCGCTGGTACGAGAGAACATCACCGTCCTCCTGCGTCCCTCCCTGGAAAGCAAGATCCTGAGAGTCGACGTCGAGCACTTCTGTAGGGCGATTCAGACGCTTGTGAGGAAGACGCAAGAGACTATCCCCGGCGGCGGAACAATCGTTGTCGAGACCCGGATTGCCGATCTCCCGCAGGGCGATGGGGTCTCCCTTCCCGCAGGCGCATACTGCGCGATAATCATCAGCAACAGCGGGCCGGTGCGAAACGAGAGTCGCCGAAACCCGCACATTCGAACCGTTCTTCACAACCGGAGAATTCGGGACAGGCGATCTGGACCTCGCGGCCGCCTACGGCATTGTCCGACAGAGCGGTGGACTGATCGAAATGAAGGTCGATCCCGAGCTCGGCACCATGTTCGTAGTGACGGTTCCGCGACTGACTTCCCCTGCATGACAGAGACCCTGTATCCGGTTGTCCCGAAGAAACGATTGGCCGGGCGACGGCGCCACGGTTGTAGTAGTTCGCACGGGGGCGTACACGCAGGCGGCCAGTCGATCTGCAGAAACCGTCTGGAACCGACCACGCGAAGTATCGGCTCGAAAACGTGATCGACCGGTCTTGCCCGTGGGTCGTCGAGGGTCTTCAATGTGACGGGACACCCGGTCCTGACGATGCCGCTCGGGCTCACCGCAACGGGACATCCCTTCGGTGTGAAGGTTGTAACTCGTCGGTAGGGAGTGGATTTGAGGCGGGCGATCTATAGTCAGGAAACCTGACTCTTCCCGTGGCCGCTTGTGGTGACAACTCCAGTCTTCACCGCTTGATTCGCCGCGAGTTTTCCAGTCAGGAATGCAATAGGGAGACCGGATGGGCTGTAGGTCCATTGACCCGCCTGGTAGATGTCCCTGATCGGGGTAAGGACGGACTTTGAGACGCGCTGCATCTCGTGGACGACCGGCACCGGGCCGGGGCCGAAAGCCCAGCCGGTTATGGCTCCTCCCGTGTTTCCCGTGGAGTTCTCTATCGAAAGTGGCGTGCTGACAAATCGGCCGAGGATTTTTCCGGCTATTCCGGGGTAGACGCCGGCGGAGAGGACCTGGATCGTCTCGTCCATGCAGAACTCCTTGAGTTCATCATACCAGCCATCATCCCGAACCTTCCTGGCCAGCCTGTAGTCCATGAGCCAGCTCACGATGAGGCCGGTCTTTCCCGGGGGCGCCATCGCCGGATCCTTTAGAACCGGTATGGAGATCTCGAAGGTGTTCAGAGTGATGAGCTTGTGGAGATACTCCTTCACCTCCTGCATGGGATTCGCCACTTCATCGTAGCGCGCAAGGAGATTCTCGAGTCCCCGGGTGTGGAGATCTCCCAGCCCCAGAAGATTCGGTGTATAGAAGAAGTGCCCCTCAGACCGCTCCCCGAAGTACTCCGGGGACTCGTTGAGCGAAAGAAATACAGAGAAGACCGAGTCGCCGCTCGGGGCGCACTCAAGCTCGCTTCGGCGCAGCTCGACAGCCTCTCTTGTCCTCTTATCCGCAATGCGGGACGTGTCCACCGACTTGAAGAGTGTGATAAGGTCCGCCGCCCAGACAAGCGCCCCATATTCATAGCTCGTACCGTCATGGTCCGTGACGGTTTTTGCATCCGGGTCGACCTCCGTCACGGTGCACTCCTTGCGGACATCGACACCCCGAGCAGCACAGTAGTCCGCAAGAAGCTCCATCAAGGTCCCAGTACCGCCTTTGGGGTAGAGATAGTCGAGGTAGACGCTGAAGTAGCTCATTGCAAAAAAAGTCGGCGTGTACCGGAAGAAGTGCTGGCCGATGATACTGCGCAGCGCGGCGTCTGAGGTCAAACCCTGGAGAAATGTTTCCACAGGAGCGCTCATGCGATTGATGCGCCCAATCGTAGCGAGGAATCTGAGTGACCACGGCAGCAGTGTCCGGAAAATGTAGCGGTAATCGTGAGCAAGATCCTTGAACAGCGGATTGTCTATCCCGTACAGCACATCCATGTTCTTCATGATCCTGCGAATCACATCGAGGATTGCCCCGATATCGCGCGAACGCTCGGGAAAGAAAGACTCAAGCAGGCGTCCGTACTCGGCCAGCGATTCTTTTGAATCGATGGATATTATGCGGTCGGCTATTCCGACCGAGACACGACTCTTCACATATTCGAACGGCAGCCCCAACTCCTCTACCATGGGCAGAACGATACCGGAGTTCTCGATTGCGCGCAGACCCATGTCGAATACAAAGCCTCCGCGATCGACCGACTGCACCAGTCCTCCGAGCCTCGGTTGTTTTTCGAGCAGTGCAACGCTTTTCCCCGCACGCGCGGCGTACGCAGCTGCGGTCAACCCGGCAGCTCCGGCTCCAACAACTATCACGTCAAATTTCATCGCTCATCTCCGTCATTGCCAGAGTTCGCTCCCACACGATTCTTCCGACCGATCGGTCGAGTGCGTGGGGTGCCGGTTTCTCAGGATGGGTCAGGTTGAAGTACGTGCCGGAGACGCCCTGTACCCCAGGATCCGCAGCAAGGTAGTGCAGCGACTCGCCGGAAATACGGCTGTCCTTCAGGGATCTCCAGAGGATGTTGCGCTTGTACCAGTTGTAGAGCCGCCCGTTGTTCTCTCCGATGGCGCTTCGCACCTCACCGGGATGCATTGCGTTAATGGTCACCGAAGTTCCCTTGAGCCGCTCTGCGAACTCCCAGACGGTCAAGAGCTGAGCGGTCTTCGAAGCACCGTATCCGCGAAGACCGGTGTAGTGGCGTCGGTGCCAGTTCATGTCGTCCGGGTCGAGGCCGCCGAAACGGTGCCCCTGCGAGTTCACCTGGATTATGCGTGCGTTCGCCGACTTTTTCATAATTGGAATGAGTCGATGGGTGAGTATGAAGGGGGCGAGATGGTTGACGCAGAACACGAGTTCGAATCCCTGGCGTGTGTAGAGCCTGCGCGTCGAGTGCATTCCCGCACTGTTGATGAGGATATCGATTTTTGGTTCCTGTTCGCAGATACGGTCCGCAGTTGCGCGGACCGTGTCGAGATCGGAGAAATCCGCAATGTAGTAACGAACTGAACCGCCGTACTGATCGACCAGTTGCCTCGACACCGATTTCACTTTTTCCTCGTTTCGAGCAACCAGAACCAGCTCGCAGCCGAAGCGGAGCAGCTCCCGTGCAGCCGACAGGCCGACCCCGGAAGTCCCTCCTGCGATTACGGCTGTTTTTCCGCCAAGTGACGGCCGACGAGCGGCGGTGAGGTGTCCGGTTGTTTCGCAACATCTGCCTCATGTCCGCCATTTTGTATTGCTCTTAGATATTTCATCATTGTGCCTATCCAAATTTTCTGTGCATGAATTTCCGATACATGCCGTTAAAGCGAGGAATGTTGTCGAAGATATCTCCCCATAGATCGTAGTAGTCCCGTTGTTCGACAATGAGCGATTCGTCGTTCAACGTGAGCCTTGTGGAACCGTGAAGTGTAGAGCTGGGAAAGCGCTTGAACATCATGGTCATATCCCACTCCAGGAATATCACATTGTCGTTCTGTACCACATTGCGAATATCCATCCTGAGCTCACGACACCGCGAGGCGAGACGCGTACAGACACTCTCGAAGTCCTTCTTGCCGACGACTCGCTGTATTGAATCCTGGAATACGATGTCCTCATGGTAGTACGGGAAAATGTGCGACCAGTCCGGTTTGCCCTCAGTGTTGTAGGTTGTTGACCAGATTGTCCGCACCGTATCGGGGTTGAGTCTCCTCGTCACCAGCACCTTCCTGTGTTAAGGTTTCGGGGAGCCCGCAAGGTAAATGATTACCGCAACTGCAAAAACCGCGATGAAGAGTGCAATCATTATTCCCAGCGTCCGCGAATAGCCGCGCGGAGTAATCTCCCCATTTTCGTCCATCTTCCTGATGGTTGGATAGAGTCTTGAAAAAAAAGTCATGATAGAGAAGATGAGCGCAATTGCAGTGAACACTTTTGTTGCGGCGTTTCCGGTAATCAGAATACCGATCAGGAGTACGATGAAGATGAGCTTTGTTCCGGCGACCCAGTTGACCAGGTAACTGATGAGGGCGTGGACTTCCGGATCTTTTTTCGACTTCTCGTACGCGTTGAAGAAACCCACGCTGTTGCCTCGCCTCGATCCGGGTGAAGGTAGAGCAGCAGAACGTTGGAGAGCTCCAGGATGCCGAACAGTATCAGAACAATCGAAATGATGTCCATGACCGCCTCCGGTTCAGTGTACGATGCAGATGGTGTTTCTTGAAGTATAGGTCGGAAACGTTTGCAAAAGATAGAGCCCGGCTGCCCGTTGGGCTGACCCGGCCCGGGGAAAGCCGGATGTTTTCGACCTTGTCCTAAGTTGCGAGCGACTTCCAGCGTTTGCCCCAGATGAAGATGACACCGGAGTATCCGTTTTTCCGAGCTGAATTGACAGGACCTGGCGACTCTCGGCATAGTCTTGACTCCTGTTTGGGATGAGTCCCTATGCCGGCACTGGCACCGTGCAGACATCGTCTTCTACTTTTGTCTACACGGCTTTTTCCATTTTCTCTTTTCGTTAATTATTTATTTTGTAATGATTTAGCGCGTCCAGCAGGGCTCGAACCTGCGACCTACGGCTTAGAAGGCCGTTGCTCTATCCAACTGAGCTATGGACGCAATAGGTGCCGCGGCGGGGTCCTCCAGTGACGGAAGAACATCGCCTACCTTTTACGGTAATGCCCGCGGCAGAGTCGGGATGAGCAGGATTTGAACCTCCGATCTCCTGCTCCCAAAGCAGGCGCCTTAGCCCCTAGGCTACATCCCGATGTTTGATTTCCCCGGCACCGCACTGCGTTTCTCCGGGGCGTCCGAAGTATAGTAGGTTTTGCAGAGGCGAGGTCAAGGTTGCGCGGCGAGTCTGTTAACAGTCTGTGCCGGTCTTGACATCCGGTAACGGTACCCGCATGGTTTTGTCATGAATCGCACGATGCGCGCGCTCGAGATCCTGGATTTACTGAAGGATGAGTACCCCGATGCTGCGCCACTTCTCCACTATCGTAACCCGTTCGAGCTTCTTGTATCGGTAATCCTTTCTGCACAGACCACAGACGCGCGGTCAACCGGATTACCCCGAGCTCTTTGCTGGTATCCTGGTGCTGTGGAGCTTGCGGCGGCAGTGCCTGAGGATGTCGAGCAGATGGTCCACTCGGTCGGTTTCTTCCGCACCAAGGCTCGGAACATTCGCGCGGCGGCGCATGTCGTGGCTCACGAATACGGTGGCGTGCTCCCGGATACAATAGAGAAGCTTGTGCGGATTCCGGGGGTCGGACGGAAGTCGGCGAACGTCCTGCTGAGCCATGTATTTGAAAAGCCCGGGATCATAGTGGATACACATTTCTCCCGGGTTACGCGGAGGCTTGGATTGACCGGGCAGACTGATCCGGAGCGCATGAGCGAGATGTGGCAGCCTTCCTTCCGCCGGATTCCCGCACCTCATTTTCAATGACCGTCAACTATCATGGCCGATTCTGTTGCAAGGCTCGTCGACCCGAGTGTTTTCGCTGCGTGGTTCGTCGACTGTGCGACTATCCTCAGAAGACCGAGGCGCCGGAGCCCGGGGGCGCGGAATGATTGCCCGCAATCCGTACGTCCCGCCGGTTCCGTCGGAGCTCCAGGAACTTTCGTCTGGACTGGGGTTTGATGTTGTTGGCGTGGCTGATTGTCCCCCAGCTGAGACTGAGGAACGCGAGTACCGCGACTGGATTGCCGCAGGATATCACGGGGAGATGCGGTATCTCGAGCGCCACGAGTCGATGAAATATCGCCCGGAGCGTATTCTGACGGGTGTCGATCGGTGATCGTTGTCGGAATCAACTACTATCAGGATGCGGTGACTTCGGGACCTCATCCGGCCGTGTTGCCCGCTACGCATGGGGACGTGATTATCACCGTCTGCTCGGAAAAAAACTGAAGAAGCTCCTTCGCAGGCTGCGAGAACAGTACCCGCAAGACTCGTTCCGTGCATTTACCGATGCAACCCCGCTTGCCGAACGATTTTTCGCTGAGCGGGCGGGAATTGCGTTCACCGGCAGAAACACGCTCTCCATATCCAGCGGCCTGGGGTCCTGGTTCATGATCGGAGAAATTCTTGCCACCCATGATTTCCCTGCCAGCGGCGCTTCCGGGAAAAAGCACGGCTCCTGTCCTTCGGGCTGCACCCGATGCATTGCGGTTTGTCCAACCGGGGCGCTGGAAAGCCCGTACCGCATAGATGCGTCGAAGTGCATTTCCTACCTGACGATCGAAAACAAGGGGCCAATTCCGGTCGAACTGCGTCCTTCGATCGGCGACTGGATTTTCGGATGCGATCTATGCCAGGAGGTCTGTCCGCTCAACATTCGCGCAGGCGTGACATCACAGGAAGATTTCCTTGCCCATCGCGCTGGACCTGAGCTGCAACTTTCACAGATTCTTGCAATTGAGTCCGATGAGGCTTTTACGGCACACTTTGCCGGGTCCCCGGTTGCGCGCGCGGGCAGGCGAGGGCTTATTCGCAACGCCTGCGTCGTTGCCGCAAATATCAAGGCCGTCGAGTTGCTGCCTCGTCTCGAGCAGCTCGCAGGTTCCGAAGATGAGCTTATTGCCGAGCACGCCCGGTGGGCGGTGGATCGGCTCAAGGCAGGCACGGGTAATGTCCGGGAAGAGGATCCCTCTACGGAATGAACCGATGGAAATCGGAGACACACTTGAGTCCTTCGGCTTCCGCAAACTCGCTTATGCCGGCCATGACGCGGCCCGTTACTTCCGGATCCACAAAGTTGGCAGTGCCGATCTGAACGGCGGATGCTCCCGCGAGCAGATACTGTACGGCGTGGTCAGGTTCCATGATACCCCCAAGGCCGATGACTGGTATTGTCACCGCCCGCGCCGTCCGGTAGACCGCAGCAAGGCCGATAGGAAAGATTGCCGGGCCCGAGAGTCCGCCGGTTCCGCCCGGGAGCACCGGCGCCTTTCGTTTGGTGTCGATCATCATCCCAACCACTGTGTTGATGCAGGTCACAGCGTCCGCGCCGCCCGCCTGCGCCGCCTTCGCAATTTCCGCGATGTCGGTGACATTTGGTGAGAGTTTCACTATGAGAGGTCGCTCCGTCCGCTTCCGGAGGGCAGCCGTCAGGCTTTCGACCTGATGCGCATCTGATCCTATGGACATGCCGCCGTGCTTGACATTTGGACAGGACACGTTGATCTCGTACCCCCAAAGCGGTGCATGTTCCTCGAGGTACTCGAGTGTTTCGCAATAGTCGTCCTGTTCGTTTCCGGCAACATTGATTATGACCGCACAGCGGCGTTCGACCAGGTACGGATACTTCTCGGTAACGAAGCGGCGGGATCCCACGTTTGCCAGACCGATCGAGTTGAGCATTCCCGCAGGCGTTTCTATGATGCGTGGAATTGCGTTTCCGAGCCGGGTTTCCAGCGTAACCGCCTTCGTATAGAGGGCGCCGATTGCATCCACATCGATGAGTTGTTCGTATTCGCTCCCATAGCCAAAGGTTCCCGACGCTACACCGACAGGATTGCTCAGTCGCTTGTTGCCGATGCGTACCGTCATGTCCACACTCATTCCCAGATGACCTCCTGAGCGTTGAAGACGGGACCCTCGGTACAAACGCGTGCGTACTGCGCCGGACCGGTAACCCGTATCGCACAGCCCATGCACGCTCCAACCGCGCATCCCATAGTCTGTTCGAGGGAGAGCCAGAGCGAGCAGCTGCGCTCCTCGGCGAAGGTGCTCAGCGCTTTCAGCATTGGATCGGGTCCGCATCCGTACAATTCAACTTCCTCGTCTATCGGAGGGTGGTGTTCACGAAGATAGTCAACGACAGTCCCGGGAAAGCCGCGGGACCCATCATCGGTACAGATAACCGTATCAACACGGTCAATGATACCCAGGGGAGGAACATAGGCGACGTTGCGCGCGCCCAGTATCAGCAGCGGATTCGCCGATGTCTTTCGCAGTGCATCTGCGAAGTAGAAGATCGGACCCATGCCAACTCCGCCGGCAACCAGTACGGGGCGTTTGCCGTTCGGCGGCAGGGGGAACCGATTGCCGAGTGGAACGAGCATATCCACGGTTTCCCCGGTGGCGACCGATGACAGGATGGACGTGCCGAGACCGCGCTTCTGGAATATGAAGCCTGCCTCCTGTTTCCTCGCGTCGTAGCGTGAAATTGCAAATGGACGGCGCAGGAGGGGAATAGCCGTTTCCGATACTCTGACGGTCAGAAATTGTCCCGGCTCGGGAGGCGGAAGTTGCTCGGGCCATGCAAATATCAGTTCGTAGTAGTCCCTCGCAATCTGTTGATTGCTCAGAACGAGCGCACGATGATGTTCCATCGGGCCCAATGATACGGGAAAACCTTGTGTGCGGAAAGAGGCAGGGAACCGAATTGGGCCTATCCTTGCCTATCGACGCATATTCCCCTATAGTGTTACGCGGTTGTGGCAGTTGTATAGGCGAGAACGTTGCAAGATGAGCGGGTGGTGCCATGGGAACGATGTCGGACCGTGTACGAGCGAAGCTGGACCTTCTTGCACAGAGATTTGCCGAATCTCTTCCCGAACGTATCGGGGCACTCCGTCTGGCCTTTGTTCAGGCGAAGGGGCGAAAGTCCGATTCAGAGGAGACCCTTATCCTCAGGAACGAGGCCCACAAGCTCGCAGGATCCGGCGCCTCTTTCGGCTACGGTTCGCTGTCCGGGCTGGCGAAAGAGATGGAGCTCTATCTCGACGAACTGATTGCACTGAAGATGGATCTGCTTCCAGCGCATCGCCAGAAGCTGAAAGAGTACATAACCGGGCTCGAGCGTGAATGCGCGGGCGCAACTTTACCGACTGCGGAGGCCAGTGGAGCAGTGAGTGATGAGGAACGCATGCGGGTCGCCATCGAACATGAAACACGGATAGTGCTTTTCGGATCAGATGACACCTACATTTCGGACGATTTCGCCCGCCAGATTGGATTCTTCGGTTTCCCGACCCGGCGCGTCGACAAATACCGGGACGCGCTGGCTCTTCGGGAGGACCACGAATTTCTCATCATTATTGCGGATATTCGCTTTCTGAAAGAAAATCCGCAAAAACGGGATGAGCTTTCCAAATTGCGAAGTGAAGACCCGCATCATCTCCTCGTCGTGCTGCTCTCCGACTCCGACGATTTTGATTCGCGCCTCTTTGGAGTTCGCCTTGGAGGGAGCGCGTATTTCGCCTCCCCGGTGGAGATACCACGACTGGTAGACAGTATCGACAAGACCACGGCGGAGCGGGAACATACGCCGTTTCATGTCATGATTATTGACGACGATGTGGAGCAGGTCTCGTTGAATGCGCTGGTTCTCCAGAATGCGGGCATGATTACGTCGGTTGCTACCGATCCGCGAAATGTCTTTCAGAGTGCTCGTCGAGTCGAAACCCGAGATCGTACTGGTCGACCTGTACATGAAGGGATGTGACGGACGAGAGCTCGCGCAGCTCATTCGCCAGCAGGAAGCCTTCATCGGTATTCCGATAGTTTTCCTGTCGGTAGAGCGGGATCCGGATGTGCAGATCGATGCAATTCGAGCGGGTGGCGACGAGTTTCTCACCAAGCCGGTCAAGCCCGAACATCTCGTAGCTTCCATCGAGATGCGCGCGCAACGGACTCGCGACATACGGTACTTCATGGAGCGGGATTCTCTGACCGGCCTATTGAATCATTCCCACCTCATTGGAGGATTGAACAACGAGATCAGGCGGGCCGAGCGAATTGGAAACAATCTCTGTTTTGCCATGATCGATATCGATAATTTCAAACATGTAAACGATTCATTTGGCCATCTGACGGGAGACCGCGTCCTGAAAAGTCTTGCCCGGATGCTGCAGGATCGGCTGCGGAAGACGGATATCATCGGGCGGTACGGCGGAGAGGAGTTCGGGATCGTGTTCTTCAACACCACTACCGAGCACGCTGAGCGGATTCTGAACGAGGTTCGCGAGAGCTTCGCCCGGATACGTCACACGGCCAATTCGAAAGATTTCTATGTCTCCTTCAGTTGCGGTCTGGCGGGATATCCGAAGTTCGGGACTGCTGCGAAGCTCGGAAAGGCTTCTGATGACGCGCTGTACAAGGCGAAGGAGTTTGGCCGGAATCGGGTGGTCATTGCCGGATAATCTCAGCGGCGTTGACGATGATGTATTTCCCGTTCGTACAGCGTTTCCCACCTCAATTCCGTCCACCATGGGCCCTCCGGGTTAGTCTGAATCTGAATCACTGACAGGCAGTAGGATCGAATTGAACCGACGGTGTCGAGCTCCTCGGCATCGACGCGCGGGAGGGTCTGTCTCCGGATCCATTGTGCCAAGAAAGATCGAAGGGCGCTCGATGCCGGTGAACGGGCCGAGGTCTTTTCCTGCGGCTAGTGCTGGGGCAGGCAGGGAGGCGCGAACGGACTGCGTTCCACACCGTAGCGAGGCTCCGCTTCAGGGACCGGCAGATAGAACACGGTTCCTTCGGTCCGCTCGACCCTCACCGCCGGTTGCTGCGTGGCGGTCGGAGTCCCGTTCGGCCGGGAATCTGTCGAAACGGCGGTCCAGAACGTCCGCATCCGGCATCTCATCGCAGACCGCGACGGCCGAAAGTGGCGGCAGTGCCATGAGTCCAGCCGCTCCGGTTTCCGCGAATAACCGCATCTGGAGCCGCGTGAGCGCAATTTCGGCCTGGCTGGACGCTGGTTTCAGGCAGACAATGAACATCCAACCATCATGACATTCGCCTTCTCCTCGATCAAGCCACTTCTTCTTGGGGTGTGTTTATGGTAGAATCCAACCATGAGACGACTGGTGAGTGAGGCTGTTGAAAAAGTAGCTGATGCCATTTTTGCATGGGAAGGTGTCGACACTATTACCCTCATGGAGGGTGAGGAGGACGTGTACGATCCGTACTTCTTCCTGAGCGTCGACGTGTACTATCGAAATTCCATCCCGGATGTCGATGTGCGTGGAAAGTGCTTTGATTTTGGCGAGGCGTTTGAGAGCTCGGTCAACAGAAAGGATCGATTTCTCATTGGCCAGCTCCCCGTCCGGGTGGAATACAAGGACATTGCCCGTTTTGAAGAGATTGTGCGTGGCGACGTAAGTTCGCCTACGGTGTTTCGGGATAATGGGACCTACATGTTCTACAGACTCAAGAATTGTCGGGTTATCCGGACAAAATCGGAATGGATTACCCAGGTGCGTGAGGACATTCAGCACCTGCGGGACGATTTCTGGAATTCCGTCCGGCAGGCGGTCCAGTCGCGCATGGAACACTATGTGAGCGATCTTGGCGCTGCGGTCATGCAGGAGGATAATCTCTTCTACCTGGTTTCCGTTAGCGGGTTTGCCAGGAGCCTCTGTAACTCTCTGTTTGCAATCAATCGGGAGTTCGAGCCCTCTGCGCGCTACCTTGCCGAACATACGTTGAAGCTCGGAACGCTGCCGGATTCATTCCGCGGCCGATTCGAGACGTTTCTCAGACGCGACAGTTCCATCACGAGAGAGAAAAAGTTTGAACTTGCCGAGCTTCTTGCCCGTAGTGTTATTACCTTATGATCTATCATGAGTAAGCACCTTCTTATTGCCACCTGCGGCGCGTGCCTGGCACTGGTCTCCTGTGCAGCGCACGTGCAGAGTTTTTCTTTTGTGGGTGCTCACGGCCATGCCGTGGGACTTACCGAAAATCCCCGCGTGAATCCGGACAAGGACGGAATGCTGCTGCCCGGCACTTCCTCCGGCCCACGGTACTCACTGTCCTCCGCCGTTCGTGTCACGGGAAAGGGTATGAGCTTCTTTCTCGAGTATCAGGGCGAGGAGCCCGGAGCACGTCTTGCTGTGTACGGCACCGGAGGGAAAGTCATCTCCCGTGCTGTTCTGCCTGATCTGCCTGATATGCAGGATGTGGTCTTGAAGATGCCGCTGGGATCGGGCATAAAGATTACGGGATTTCAGCTATTCGCCCCCTCGATCAAGTCAAATTCCGGAATATCTGCCGCGGGATTTCCCATTTCAGGCATTCAGATTTCGAGTTGCGGCCTATCGCCCGCCAAGCATGCATTCTACTCGAATAATGGAATCGGCATAGTCTCCGATACCGGCAGCGCGACGCCCGGCAGCGCGGGTGCCAGCGTTCAATTGGAAAAAGGAGTCATGCTTTCGCATGACGGACGGGAAATCCGCTTTCAACTGGATTCGTCGGTGGATATGCCGAAAGGCGTGCTCCTGGATCTGGGTTACCGGTACGTAAGGAGCGTAACCCGACCGCCGGCCCGGGTGGTCGTTGTGCTGCATGGGGCGGGAGGCTCAGAGTCTCAATCCGCTACCGAGGTCATTCCGCCAAAAGCGGGAAATCACACCATCGTTTTCAACAGCAGCTCGCTCGGATTCACGCCCCGACAGCTTTCCGTACAGCCGGGGAACACCGATTTCCATCTGACCCGCCTCGACATTCTCCCTGCCGGCTGAACGCCGTGTCTCATGGCGGCTGCCGGACATCGCTGTGCAGCCGCCGCACGGTGTTTTTGAGGCAGGCCAGGTCATTTCGCTTTCTCTCGATGAAATCCCTTTACATCCACCACATATGCGGCTATTATTGACCGTAATCAGGTAAATGACGCTATATGGGAGGGAGATAATGAAGATTCGACGGCGATTCACGCGGAAGGGCAAGAGCCCCTACGAGGGGATACGCTTTGTTACCCGGGCATCCGAAATCCGCAATCCAGACGGGAGACTCATATTCCACCAGGACGATGTGGTGGTTCCGGAAAGCTGGTCGCAGATTGCAACCGATATACTTGCGCAGAAATACTTCAGGAAGGCCGGCGTCCCACAGGAAAACAGCGGGGCAGATGCCGCCACCAGCACCGGAGGCGAGCACGATTCCCGCCAGGTATTTCATCGCCTTGCCCACACATGGCGTATCTGGGGACAACAAGCGGGATATTTCGACAGTGAAGAGGACGCGCAGGCGTTTTACGACGAGACAGTCCACATGCTTGCCCGTCAGATGGCGGCGCCGAATTCTCCGCAGTGGTTCAATACCGGACTTCACTCAGTCTACGGTATCTCCGGTCCGGCTCAGGGTCACTACTTTGTGAATCCGGAAACGGGAGAGGTTGAGAAGTCCGGAAGCGCCTATGAACGGCCTCAACCACATGCCTGTTTTATCCTCAGTGTGGAGGATGACCTGGTGAATGAGGGCGGGATCATTGACCTGGTTGCTCGGGAGGCTCGACTGTTCAAATACGGTTCAGGAACCGGAAGCAACTTCTCAAACATACGAGGGTTGAACGAACCGTTGTCCGGCGGTGGCGTTTCGAGCGGACTGCTCTCTTTTCTCAAGATCGGGGATCGTTCGGCTGCCGGGATCAAGAGCGGTGGCACAACTCGTCGTGCCGCCAAGATGGTTACGCTGGATGCAGACCATCCCGATATCGAGCAGTACGTCAACTGGAAGGTGAATGAGGAGTACAAGGTTGCTTCAATGGCAACCGGCAGCAAGATCCTGAATCGGCACGCCCGGGAAATAGTGAAGTCGGTCAAGGAGTTCGACGGAACCGAAGACGAACGGATAGATCCGGACAGGAACCCGGCACTCAGAGCGGCAATTGAACATGCGGTTGCTGATGAAATGCCGGGACCGTTTCTCTATCAGCTCCTCCAGCTTGCGCGACAGGGCGAAGAGTTGTCAGACCTTCTCGTGTTCAATACCGAGTGGGACGATGAGGCCTATCTCACGGTCAGCGGGCAATCCTCGAACAATTCTGTCCGCCTGAGCAAAGAGTTCATGCAGGCTGTGCTCGACGACGGGGAATGGGAGTTGACGTCACGGACCGACGGGAGCTTCTGGAAGAAGTTGAAGGCCCGTAAGCTCTGGAACGATATAGCGCGCAGCGCGTGGAGCAGTGCCGATCCGGGAATACAGTATCACTCCACCATAAACGAATGGCACACCTGTCCTGCGGACGGGGAGATCCGCGCATCCAATCCGTGTTCGGAGTATATGTTTCTCGATGATACGGCCTGTAATCTTGCCTCTTTGAACCTTCTCGCATACTACGATCGATGTCATTGTAAGAAGAATTTGGATCACCTGAGGCGAATACAAGAAGATCGGAGTCCAAGTTGCATTGGGCTGAACAAAATGCCCCACGACAACCATGAACACCCAAATGATCACGAACGGATACGCCGCAACAAACCGCAGTGTGCTTCGTGCGTAACCAACTCGTTTGCCATCGATCCCAATCACCCGTATCCCAAGGAACCGTTTTCCACTTGTCGCACCGCTGTGCGCAGTACAGACAATGTACGTTCCGATAAAGATAGCGACCATTGACAACATGACTCCGAGAACGATCCCACCCATCGTTTCCCGTACCGTAGGTTTTGAGATGAAATCAATCTTGAGAGCAAAGAGAAAGAAGGCACGCATGACCACCGAGAAGAATACGTACGCAGTTCGCCCAATTGAGTGCCTCGGCGGCGATCCGTTTCAGTGGATTTGCCAGTCGATCCACGCCTGGTGCGTAGCGGTCCAAGTCGGTGATCAACGCATCGTAATTCGGATAGCGATCCTCGGGTTTCTTGGCGATCATTTTCATCAGTACCGCTTCTTGCTCCGGCGTCAAATCGCTCACCTCACCCAGCAGCGATGGTGGCGTTTCGGCCATTTGCAAGGCAATCATTTCCACAGCACTGGCAGCTTTCAGCGGCGGTCGTCCGCTGAGCATTTGATACAGCGTCATGCCGAGTGCATAGATATCACAGCGGCAATCAACTGTCTTACCCATCGCTTGCTCGGGTGCCATGTAGGCGGGCGTTCCCACAATCGTACCCGCGTCGGTCACACCGGGATCAATCGTGACGTGACGCGAGACACCGAAGTCCGTCACTTTCACGCGACCGCTCGGATCGACCATCAGGTTGGCGGGCTTGATGTCGCGATGCACGACGCCTTGACGATCGGCTGCTTGTAACGCTTCCGCAGCTTGATGGACAATATCCCAAGCCCGCGGAATCGATAATCGCCCTTCGTCTTTGATGATCTGCGCGAGATTTCGCCCAGGGACGAACTCCATCGCGATGTACGGCGTGTTCTTCCAAAGCCCATTGCCGAACACTTTGGCAACATTGGGATGATTCACCTTGGCGGCCAGCCGAGCTTCGCGACCGAATCGCTCCAATAGCAACGGGTTCTGAAGCATCGGTTCGTGTCGAGCCAAGCACTTGCCCAGCACACGACAGAATTCCAACCTCAAACCTGGATTTCCGTCATCACAACCACTGCGACGACGCTATAGGCTATAGAGAGTAAGCGAACTTCGACTCCCCTAGTCTTCTAGCGAGGCCAGATCATGAGACCTGGGACAACTATGGTCGCACGATTGCTGCTGTTATTCAGCGACTCGAAATTGCCAGCTGCCGACAACGTCTACGGCGATCCAAGCACTGGAGGCCGAAACCGGACGGGTGAATGCACCGCGAGGCGGGCGATCAGCCCGCGGCGACTTTGCAGTCCAAGTCACTGTCGACGGAGAATTGCCGCTTCCCGACGATTCGGTGGCAACGGCGTACGTCAGTGGAGGCCTGGTGCTGATCCAAGACAATCGAGATGGTCTTCGTTTTGAGCGAGCAAGCGAAGTGAGCCACTACGCGAACTTCGAACAGCGTATCGGTCGCTTCCCTGAATAAGGTTTTGGTGAAATGCAAAAACTGGCGATAGGTTCTATTATCGCTCTGTTGGTCGGATTCGGGGCGTATCAGTGGTATAGGACCGAACAGCGCGAGCGATTGATTGATTCGGCGATTGAGGATCTTGCAATTCGGTACAACCCGCTAAAACTGAGGGATGCGGCATTCACGCTGAAACATATGGGACCGGACGCTGAAAAGGCGATTCCAGCTCTCATCGACGTCCTGATGCTCAATGACGATTCGCGATCGGATTCGATGCAATCACTGGAAAAAGTGAAGCCCGAGATCGCGATTGCGCTGGTGGCTATCGGTCCGTCGTCAGTGGAACCACTTTTGAACGCCGTACGCGAACCTAAATGCCGGGAGCGAGGTTGGGGAATCCGGCCGCAGGAGGCATCTTTTCGCCTGCCGCCCCTGTTCAAAGCACTTGGCGATATGAGAACCCAATTCAGCTCGGAGATCGATTCGAGCGCGATCGACGAGACATTGAACGATCTGATCACCAATCATGATAGCCGGGATTGTTCGGCTTTGGGCCGGGCTGACCCTTGGCGTTATCGAGAGGAAAGAAGGCGAGAAGATTCCCTATCCGCCGTCACCACCCTGGAATTCTGACCGCGAGAAAGTTGCGTATTGGACCAGGAATTTGGACCACGAGGATCCTTACGCAAGAGCGTGGGCGGCACAGCTTCTGGGCGAGAAAGCAAGTGTCCTTCATTGGCAAGTCGCGGACTGGCTGAAGGCGCTGCCTGCGGTCGCGGCCCTGCTAGAGGATCCGGTTGAGTTGGTTCGAGATGAGAGTTCTCGTTCTCTGGAAATGCTAGTTCTACAGGCGAAGGGAGAGACGCGAGATGTGATGCCGGCACTCATGAGTGCGATACGGCATATCGGAAAAAAACCAGCAGCACCCGGGGGCAGTTATGAACAATTGCTTTTCTGGTGTCTTGATGACATTGGCACGGAAGCACATGCCGCTGTGCCACTTCTATTGCAAATCCTCCAGGACAAGCAAAATGAATTTCGGCCCGAAGCGGCAACTGCCCTTGGCTACATTGGCCAGACGGAAACGATACCCGCGCTTATCGCTACGCTTGAAGATACAAGTAATCCCAGTCTGGTTGCCGCCTGTGCGGAAGCGCTGAGGGAGATTCGGATCGAATGCAAAACAGGCGGTACCCGAGCTGCGCAAACTGCTCGATGATGACCCTACCCATTCAATCGGCGTTTCCTATAGATTCCCAGAGGGCACGCCGATTACCGTTCACGAAACCGTTGCCGAGGCGCTAACGAACATTGATCCAAAGTAAGCGTTAGTAGTGCCTGGCGTGTTGTCCGTTCATGGAAATTCGATATTCACACCGGTCTTGGTCTTGGCGTTGTCGTTCCCGCTATCGGTCGCTGGATTCTGTATTTGCGTCGCGGCCCGTTGGCGACATCGCAGTTGGAAGCCAGCGATCGGCATGTGAGTGTCTCCACAGTCCGATGGCTGTCACCTGCGCCACAATGACAATCATAAGGCTGATCCCGACGACGACGATTCCGAAGAAGAACCCCATTCTCTCCCAACCGTGCCCCGCCCGATTTCTACTCGCCCATAGCAGAAAGGCACTCAGCAATCCGATGCTCGCCGCCGCAAGCTGCACCAAACGGTGAGCGACAATCGCCAGCACGACGACGATGCGACGGCAACTGACTAGCCCGGCGGCGATCAGCACCCAGAAAAGCCCAATGCAAGGGAGCAGCGGAAACCACATTCGTAGTGCGATCCCTCCGTTGCCCGTCGGTCGAAACCAGGCCATCACGGGATCGAGCAAAATGAGCGCTAGCCCCAGCACCAAGTGGACAGCCACGAGGACATTTGACAAGCCGGTTCGCTGAGCCGCCGAGACTTCCGGTGAGAAGTGACGAACATCATTCATTTTGACCTCCGGCAGTTAGTGTCTGTCCGAAAATCGCCGAAGTGCTGATTTTGATGACCCGGCTGACCTTGAATTGCATTCGAAGATTGTAACGAGGGTATGCGGATCGCGCGGTTTTACTTGGTCGAAGGACCAAATTGGGTGCTGTGATTGGCGCCAGCGCGGACCGCTAGACAGCCGCTTTCAATTTCGCCCAAATCGATCGTCTTGACTATGCCGCGTTGCGTAGCGTTGCCTGATTGAGCTTCTCGATTGTAAGAGACAAAGCGTGTCGCGGATTCTGCGTGCGGTAAACTGCTCGGCGCACTCCCAGTCGCCGATTCCAAGAATCCCCCTGAGTCCGAGACGATTCTGCGATTGATCTTGCAGCTTGTCGTAGTCGTAGTTGCAGCCAAGCCTTACTGCCGCAAGGACGGCGACTTGCCAATCGTCCATGCCCGGTCACCGAAGTCAACGGCGTCGTTCGCGCGTTCGAGTCTGCCTCGAACGCCAAACGATCACAAGACATCATCGCGGTGCTGGATGCGACCAACGAAAAGATGGATCAAGTGGTAAAGGTCGTGGAGAAGCGAAACTTACTTCAAGCCACCGAATCCCAAGCCGCAGTTGACGAGGCATTATGTTCCTCCGGTAGCTGGGGCTACGGTGACTCAACACGTTCAACCTTGTTGTCGGTGTCAACGTCGGGGCTGGTGTCAACATCCACATCAACGTCCACCCGACGGTCGACTTCTTCGATGGCGTCCTTGGCGGACTCGACAACCGCTGAGGTGTCCTGTTTGACTTTGTCCGTGTCGACTTGGATGGTCGGGTTCCCGTCGGACGTGCCAAAGCGAAGCCAGCCCACCAACAGTAGGACAACAACGATCACACCGATCACGAGTACGGTTCGCATGGCAAATTCTCCGGATAGGTGGGGCTACTGTTTGTTTTCGATCTCTACATCGACTTCGCCCGTGTCCGTTGAGCGTTCCGCCTCAACGCTGCCGCTAGGTGTTTCGATATCGAGGATCGTTTCTTTCTTTGGTTCGCATCCAGCGACCAGCACGACCGTCAAGCTCGCAGCAGCGATGGAAAGCATTCGATGCGTTCGACGTTTGAGGCTCATATTGTGGCTTTCGATAAGTTACTCGGTGGCAGACCAGTTCAGGCTTCTGTTTAGGGATGGTCCCTGATCCGTTCGATACGCAATCAGGGCAACCGCCGTGCCAAACTATTCCTGAGCAATAAACGTGCTTCTTCACGCAGGGACGGCCCAACTCTGGAATCAGTGAAAGCAAACTGGTTCCGACGTGACCAAACAGCCGAGCGGTGAAAAGATTGACCAAAGTTCAGGGGTTGGAGCTACTCGCGGCAGCCCTCAGTTCGCGATGCACACGCCCAACAGCCTGGGGAAGCAACTCGATTGATTTGACGACGGAAACAATGTCGCCCTGCCGGGCCGCCTGCTCGATGGTTGCCGTGAGTTGTTGAACTTGTTTTGCCCCCAGGTTTCCAGCGATCCCTCTAAGCCGATGAGCTTCTTGGATAACCTGCTCGGCGTCTTCGTTTTGGCTCACGATTTGTAGTTCTTCAAGAATCGAATCGGCTCTCGTTTCAAACTGGTTGACGAACAGATCGAACATCGCTGCATCACCTTGGACTCGTTGCATGGTTTCTTCGCGATCCAGAACTGGTAGATCGTGGCGTAAGCTTCCTGTTTGCGGTTCGTTTTGATGAACCAGTCGCCAATGCGTTGCTGCCGCGTTGCGATGCTGGCTGGCAACCGGACATTGGCAGGTCGCGTGATTTACTGGAATGCTGGCGGCTTACCCCACAGAGTTCGCCGATTACTTGAAACAATTTGTCTAGGTTGACGGGCTTGGGAACGCAGACACTGAAGCCGGCATCGGCGCACTCTTTACGATCTAATTCGGTTCCGCGCGACTCATGGCGATGATGGGAATTGATCTACCCCGAGAGTCATTGGATTCCCGAATCCTGCGGACTGCTTCGTAACCATCCATTACCGGCATTTGCAGGTCCAAGAGAACGATATCAAACGCACCATCACCGAACTGTTCGACTGCTTCTTGACCGTTGTCCACCAGCGTGATGTCGCAGCCTCGCCGAGAAAGTAGTCGTTTCATCGCGCGTCGGTTCGCCGCAACGTCGTCCGCGAGCAAGATTCGGATGGGAGTTTGATTCATGTGAAGTCCGTTCTGTTTTGTGGCGTAAGCTTCCAGCTTGCGGTACACCGGAATGCAAGCTGGAAGCTTACGACACGTGAAGGATGCTAGCGCGCTGCGGCTGATTCTTCGAGGGGCCACTTTGCGTGGATCGTTTCGATGTCCGCTTGCAGCGTTTGGTAGATCGACTCGGCCTCACTGTTCACCCTCTGGTTCTCAGCAAGTTCTTCCAGCCGTGTCGCTTTCTCCGAAACGCCAACGCATCCAATGTATCGTAAGCCACTCTTGAGTGTATGCGCGGCTCGCTGCACAGTTGCGGCATCACGATCGGCAATGCCCGTTTTTAGCTTTTGAAGCAAGTCGGGATACTCCTGATAGAACGATTCGCGAACGGTCCGCATGAGTGTTTCATCGCCGGCTGCGAACTCAAGTGCCGCCGCTTCGTCGAGCAGTGGTGTATGCATCTTGCTTGCCGGTTCAGATTCATCCACTTTCTCAGTGGGTGCGTTCGCAAGCTGGAAGCTTACGCCACGTTCTCGTGCCGAATCCAATGCTCGGAACAACTCGGCTCCTCTCACTGGTTTCGCAACATAATCGTCCATGCCCCATTCGAGGCAGCGTTCGCGGTCGCCCTTCATTGCATGAGCCGTCATGGCAATGATTGGCACGTGGCCGCCCGTGTGCTTTTCTAGTTCGCGAATCTGCTCGGTCGCGGTCAACCCATCCATTACCGGCATTTGCACGTCCATCAAGACAACGTCGAATACTTCATCCTGGATCGCTTCGACGGCTTCCAGGCCGTTGTTCTTGATCGTGACTTCGTGACCAAACTTACCCAGCAAACCGATCGCCAACTTCTGATTGACAATACTGTCTTCGACAAGCAGAACCCTCATCGGCTGGATGGTTGTCGGCGTACTCGACGAGGGCTCCGATGAGTCGCGCGACTCGACGGATTCAATACCGAGTGTCGATACGATCGCATCGAACAACTCGGATTGTTTGATCGGTTTGACAACGTGTGCGGCGATCCCCAGTTGCACGCACCGCTGAGAATCGGCCATCCCATCCGCGGATGACAGCATCATGATGGTGGCACGTTCGGCTTCTTCACTTCCGTTCAACTCGCGGACAAAATCGAAACCACCACGACCTGGCATTTGAGCGTCGGTCAGAATTAACTGGAATGGTCGACCAGCCTCCTTGGCCTTGCGAACGCACTCCAACGCCTGGCCGACTCCGCTAGCAGTTGTCGGCAGCATCGTCCAGTTCGACACCATCTCGCGAAGGATCAGTCGGTTGGTTGCGTTGTCGTCGACGATCAAGACACGGAGACCTTCAAGGTGATGGGCGGCAAGTCGGTGCGCCGGGCGCTTAGGCTGTTCGTCAGTATTGGCAAGCGCGACGACAAAGTGAATCTGAGTGCCTTTGCCGACTTCGCTTTCTGCCCAAATCTTGCCGTCCATCAATTCGACCAAGCGAGCGCAGATCGCCAGGCCCAGCCCGGTTCCACCGAACTTTCGTGTCATCGAGTTGTCCGCTTGCTCGAAGACGCCAAAGATACGATCGAGTTTGTCGGGCTCGATACCGATCCCGGTGTCACGCACTGTGAAATGCAACCGCGTTTCGGTCGCCGAACTGCCTTCCGCTTTTACATCCAGGACGATCTCACCCTTCTCGGTGAACTTGATCGCGTTACCGACTAGGTTGAACACAATCTGGCGCAATCGACTCGGGTCACCGGAGACGCATTGCGGGACTTCCGGATCGACGTGGAACAACAACTCCAAGTCTTTCTGGTTCGCTCGCAACGACAGCGACTTCATCGTGTCGCCGAGCGCTTCGTGGATATCAAAGGCGATGGATTCTAGATGGAGGTGGCCAGCTTCGATCTTGGAGAAGTCCAGGATGTCGTTGATGACCGATAGAAGCTGGTCACCCGAGTCGCGAACCATCGACAGATAGCTGCCTTGTTCGCCGGTCAGTTTTGTGTCCAAGACCAATTCGGTCATCCCAATCACCGCGTTCAGCGGCGTGCGAATTTCGTGGCTCATGTTGGCCAGGAATGCACTCTTGGCGCGGTTTGCTTCGTTGGCTTCTTCACAACGCACGATCTCGTCACGCAACCGAACGGCTCGACGCGAGGCACTTTGCGCGAACATCGTGGCGAGGGCCAGGAGTCCCGAAACGATTAAGCCCAGCAACAGCGTCAGTGTCGGGAGGATTGACGTGTGCTGAGCGACTAGCGTGTCGTTTACAGCGATGTGAAGCTGAAGCGGGGTGTCGCGAATCGTGACGGTTGTTTCGTATGCATCCACCAGCGGCAACGCGCTAGCGTCCGGTTTCGCAGTGCTTAGGAACAGGGGGCTACTAGCGCCCGTCGGCTGATGTGCGAACCCGACGTCAAACCCGGCAGACTTCTGCGTAGCTGCCAGTTCCGTCAATAACGAACGTGCATCGAGCAACCCAACGGTATAACCCGCGAACGATTCGTCTTGGGTTACAGGAATCGCGACGGTGATCTGCGAATCCATGAGTTTGGAAACCGCGGCATCGGTGACCGCGCGTGCCTGATTCAGCGTTTGTTTCGTTTCCTCTCGCGTGAGCCAATCGACCTCAGAATCCTGTGGTGCAATTTGTGCAGGCTCGGATGAGCCATCAAGGTGGGCGATGGCTCGATAGTGCGAACGATCGACCAAGGTTTTGGCTTCGGACTCCCAACCGACCGGATACTTTTGTCCCCACAGTTCCCACCGTTTGGACAGTCTCATCAAAGCGAATACCTGTTCGTCGACGCTCTCCGTGATCCGACTTTGGACGATGGAGCCGCGATCGGCGACCATCTGCGAGATGCGTTCGTCCTGTTGTTGCCGAGCGGTCGACCAGAGCGAGAGTGTGATTGCTACGCCAATGACCGCGATCGTAATCGGAAACCAGATGGGAAATCGTGAAAGTTTCGGTGTCATGTTGTTCTCCAAGTGGCGTAAGCTTCTAGCTTGCGGTTCGCTGGCTCAGCGGGGGCTGGCAAGCAGGATGCTTACGCCACCGCGGCCGTCGACAGGGTGACTTCGTTCGCGGCTTCGTTGAATGTGATGTCGTCAACGTTTGATCGCATGGCCTCGACCAATTCCAGACCATCCATATCGGGCATCATCAGGTCAGTAACGACGACATCAACACGTGACTCGCTGAGCGGCTGCATCGCGTCGTCTCCGTCCCAGGCGAATTCGACATCAAACTCAGGATGCTGTTTCAACAGACCGCCAACGAGTTCGCGATCAACAGCTGCGTCGTCGACAACAAGGAGGATTGGTTTCATGATTGAGTCCCTGATTCGTGGGGTAAGCTTAAGCTTCCAGCTTTCCGTACCCACGATGGGCGCAGATCGAAAACTAGAAGCTCACGTCACGATGCCAACGCAGCTCGCGTGCCAAACTCGCGTGCGAAAATTCCAGCGGCGTCGTAACTCGTTGCGAAACCATGATCTACGAGGGAGCCGTCCGTCTGTTCCGCTCGCCGAAGCCGGCTTGGGATCGCGAGAGCATCGTGACCAACGTGGCACCATCGGTGCCAAGCTTTCGTTGCACACGCATCGAGCTTGCGGATGAGCGTTTCCGCCTTAAGCCAAGCGATGGAAACGGCTTACGCACTTCGTTCCAGGATTGGCACGCCGAGTGCATGTGATTGGAAGAGGACGAGATCACCGAGACGATCCGAAGTGCAAATTGTCTGGAAGCGGCTTCGCGACAGTTGGTTGAAATGGCCAACCAACGCGGCGGCAGCGACAACATTACCGTCGTTGTTGGTCAGCGTGACACCACGACTGCGGGAAAGAACCTGACGGCAGCAAAGGCCGACCCGATGACTGAGTCACCTTGGAATCGCTTGAAGGAATACTTCATGCAGTTGGCATAGGTCAACCCTTGCATTAACTTTGAAAGAGGCGAGCGTAGCGTCGGCAGTCGAACACATTCTCGAGACACTGCGGCAAGCAGCAGCGGAACTGTCACATTTTGAGTTCGCGCATGCCACTGCTAGCATTCGTAAGCTTCCAACTCGCCATGACAGTTGATCGCGAGCCTGAAGCTTACTCCTCCTTGAGGATCGTAAAGCAAAACTCGCTGCCTTCACCCGGTATCGACTCCACCCATATCTTGCCGCCGTGGTTTTCGATGATTCGTCGACAGAACGACAACCCAATTCCCGTGCCCGGAATGCCCGTCGATTCGTGTGCACGCACAAATGGATCGAAAACTTGCTTCTGGTCAACGCTGCTCATGCCAAGACCGTTGTCGCTGAACGAAATCTGCCACTCCGAGTCTACATCGGTCGCCGTGACATTGATGATCGGATCACGCTGGAGATGTCGGTACTTGATGGCGTTTGAAAGCAGGTTGCAGAATAGTTGTCGCAGTTGAATCGCGTTGCCCGAGACGATGGGCAGGGTTGCCATTTCGATCGTGGCCGATGACTCACTGATTTCCTGTTTGAGCGAATCGACCGCTTCTTGAGCGACTTCATTCAAGTCAACCGGTAAATGTTCGACATCGGTATTATCGACGCGGGAATACTCAAGCAAATCAGTGACAAGCTCCGTCATTCCTTTGATCGCTGTCGTTGCATCCTCCATCGCTTCAATACTGTCCGGTCCAAGTACGTCATGATGATCCTCGTCGATCAACGTGAGACAACAAGAAACGATGTTCAGCGGCGAGCGGACTTCGTGGGCAACCGTGTGGGCAAAACTCCTGAGTTCCTCATTGCTCCGTTCAAGTTTGGCCGCATACTCCGCCAGCGCTTCGCGACTCTTTCTGCGCTCGATGGCGTAGCGGATCGACCGCAGCAGAATTTGGCTGTTGATGTCGGACTTCACCAAGAAATCATCCGCGCCTTGGTGAACCAACTCGCTCGCAAAATCGAGATCGTCCAATGAAGTTAGCACGATGGTTGGATACGGAGGCACCGATTCAATGAAGCGGCCCAGTGTTTCCTTGATCTCGCTGTCGGGAAGACTGAGGTCCAGCAATACCGCGTCAAATTTGCCGGTATTCGCACGTGTGATCGCGTCCGCGAGCGTGCCCACGCACTGGACGACAAACTTCGACAGCCTGCCCTTTTTTAGATGTCGCTGGACGAGATGAGCGTGCGTATCGTTGTCCTCCACCAAGAGGACACTCAACTGCTTGACGATTTCCACGCGATCATTTCCCTTCCGGCGGTTCATTCCAAACGCCCCAGTAAAGACACAAGTCCTTCACCAGTTCGCGGAAGCGGTCAAAATCGAGTGGCTTGACGACGTAACTATTGGCGTGATGTTCGTAAGCCCTGGCTCGGTCCGATTCAGCCGCCGAGGTCGTCATCACAACCACTGGGATCATTTTCAGATGGTCGTCTTGCTTGATCGTTGCAAGAACTTCATGACCGCTGATCTTCGGTAGCTTCAAGTCCAGCAAGACAACATCGGGATGCGGCATCTCGACATACTCGCCCTCGCGACGCAGAAACGCCAGCGCCTCGGCACCGTCGCCAACTCGGAAAACTCGGTTTTGCACACGAGCCTTCTTCAAACTGCGCGTTACCAAATGGGCGTGATTGTCGTCGTCTTCGACGAGCAGAAAAGTGAGTAGATGGGGGGACATCGGTGTTCCTAGTAATAGTGTGTCATGTCCTTGGTATCTCGATCCAGAAGGTTGCACCTTCATTCGGTTCCGACTCCACCCAGGCTCGACCTCGGTGCATGCGTGCAATCTTGCGCACCGAAGCGAGTCCGAGTCCGGTGCCTTCCTTGCTGTGCTCCAAACGCTGGAATAGCCCAAAAATTTTCTCTTGATAACCGGGTTCGATTCCGGGGCCGTTGTCGCGAACGAAGTAACGAACAGCGTGCCGTGACTCGCTTCCGCCGATCTCAATCTTCGGATTCTCAACTTCAGCGGCGTATTTGATCGCATTGGTGATAAGATTGTCGAATACACGGCGAAGGTCGCTCGCGTTCGCACGTACGCGCGGAAGGTCCGACGCGACTACCAAGTCGACGCCGGCGTCTTCCAAGCGTTCGCCCAAACTGTCAACGAGTTCGGCAACAAGCTCTTGCGCATTCACGTCCGTGATCTCAAGCGGCTTGCGACCGATGCGACTCAGTTCGAGCAAGTCGTCGATGATCCGGTTCAGTTGGTCGGTCGCGACTTCCATCCGATTGGCCGAGTCGATCACGTCTTCGTAGGCTTCGTCGGCCAAGTCCTCTTTCAATAACCCAAGCAAACCCTTGCATGACACCAGCGGCGACTTGAGATCATGCGACACGGTGTAGACGAACTGTTCCATTTCGTGGGTTTTGTCGGACAATGCGACTATTGAGCGACGCCAGTTTCTCGGTTTGCTCATAGACCGTTTGCCGCATCCCGTCCAGCGCCTCGGCGACTTGACCGACTTCATCGTTGCCGGTGACGGGAATCGGATTCGACAAGTCACGAGCGTCATGAACTTCGCGAGCGTACCGTGCCAGTTTTCCTAGGTTCCTTGCAATCCGGTCGCCGATGAAGAATGACACCGCCAAGCTCGCTGCGATCCCAAATACGCTCAACAGGATCAAGCCGTTACGTGCCGTCCGATAAGATTCACCACTATCGAACTGCAAACTGTTAATCTCCTTTTCGCTATTCTCCACGATCGCATCGAGCAATTCTTCAGCTTCGTCCGCCAATGGTCCACCGACTCCGTAAGCAAGTTCAAACACCCAATAGTTACCGCTCTCACCCATATAGCTCCGAATCTGTTGGGTGTAGTTGAGGTACTGATTGAGAGACTCTTTTGCTTTGGCGAGTGGCTCCGCTACATCGTCGCCGGCCGACTGGTCAAGCTGCTTCAATAACTCGGTGGCTCTTTCTTGCAATGGTCGAATGCGTTCATTGAACTCATCGACCGCCTTCGCGTTGGAAGCCAAGATCAAGTTCTTTTCGATTCTCTGCATTTGCAAAACGGCGATCCGCAGGTCCGACACGAGCGTTGAAGCACGGTCGTTGTCGGTTTGCTTGGCGACGATGCTGAGCTGCTCGTCGAATGCATCAACCTGCTTACGCGCTTCGCCGACGGACAACTGACGAGCCTTCAGATCGGAATTAAGCCGAGTCATCGCCCGCAGCTCTGAGTGATTGTCCTTCCACTCGTCCCACTTCGCCAAGAACTGATCCAATTGCCCACGAGTCTCATCAGCAACAATACTTCGTAGCTTTGTTTCGTTTTCGTGCAACTCGTTAAGCGTGCGGTCGATCGTTTCGACGTGCCGCTCCATTTCTTCTTCGGTTTTGGCGAAAATCATATTCTTTTCGGCGCGAGTTACCGTGACGAGTTCCTGTTTCATCAACGACGCCAGTTTTGACTTAGCGGCGGCGATGTCAACGATCCGATTCATGCGATCGTTGAGTGCTTGCATGCGCGATAGACCGCTGACCGCGATGAGGGCAGCAACAAACCCGACGACAGCCGTCGTTGCAAACAATTTCCAGCGGATGGGGATGGCGCGTTTACGTTCACTCATCGTCGACCCCGTTGGACGACACCGAATGCTCGATCGACAAACCCAAATCACGAATCTTCTTGCGCAAACTGCCGCGACTGATTCCAAGGTCAGCAGCCGCTTTTGACTGGTTGCCTTCCGATTCCTGCAAAACTCTCGCGATCAAATCGCGCTCAAGCATCTCAACGCATTCCGCATACAAGTTCTGCGAACTCGCGGCACGACGTTTATCAACGAACGCGGCAAGTTCGGCATCGGACGCACTTGAGGATTGCCGATCACCACTCGTTTTTGACTCGATTGATTCGACGACATCCTCCTTCGACGTTTCACTTTCGATGCACATTTCAGTTGGCAAACAATCCGGCACAAGCACAGGTCCGGTCGACTTCAACACCGCCTTGCGGATTACCGATTGCATCTCGCGGATGTTGCCGGGCCAGGAGTAGTTCTGTAACAACTCAAGCATTTCCGGTGCGAGCCCCTGCATTTCCTTGCCAGCTTCGCGACCGTACCGCCTCAGCAGAAACTCAATCAACCGCACAACGTCCTCACCACGATCTTTTAGCGGTGGCAGATCGATGCGATAACCGTTCAGCCGATGATAGAGGTCCAAGCGAAACTCACCGTCTTCGATCATCTGGTCAAAGTCGCGGTTGGTCGCCGCGATGATGCGCACGTCGGTTTGAATTGTTTCCCGTCCGCCGACGCGTTCAAACCGTTGCTCCTGCAACAATCGCAGCACCTTGCCTTGCACGGATTGAGACATGTCGCCGACTTCATCCAAAAAAATCGTGCCGCCATCACACTGCTCGAACTTGCCCACACGGCGACGATCCGCGCCTGTAAACGCACCCTTTTCATGGCCGAACAGTTCGCTCTCTAGCAAAGTCTCGGAAAGGGCGGCACAGTTGACTGCCAAGAACGGCTTGTCCGATCGCAGGCTGTGTTGATACACCGCGCGGGCAACAAGCTCCTTGCCTGTCCCGCTCTCGCCACAAATCAACACGGTCACTTCTTGCTTCGCGACCCGGCCAATGTCCTTGTACACTTCCAGCATCGGGGCACTGCGACCGATCATCGAGTCTTGTTCACCGGGCGTCTCGGCGGCTTCATCGTCTCCGCCGCTCATTCGCACCGGAACCTGCATCATTCGCCGCACGGAGATCGCACGCTGAGCGACTTCTTGCACCTGAGTCATGTCGAGCGGTTTCAACAGAAACTCATACGCGCCCGCCGTCATGGCCTCGATCGCCGTGTTGCTGTCGTCCGAAGAGGTGATGAAGATGATTGGCAACTTCGGATCGAGCGAATGAATCGACTCGGTCAACTCCAACCCAGAGACATCGGGCAGCCGAATGTCAAGGAACAGCGAATCGGGCTTCAGCTTTTTGATTGCATCAAGGCCCGCTTCGGCGCAGTCGGCGAATTGAACGTCGAGATCGAATTTCTTCAGCGCAGCGGCGACCAACTGTTGAACCATTGGGTCGTCATCAATCACCAATACTTGTGTCATTTGCGCGCTCACGTGGCATAAGCTTCCAGCTTGCGAACAATTGCCTGGGCGACCGCAAGCTGGAAGCTTACGCCACACGGTGGCCTGCCATTTGCTTCATTCTATCCCTCGCCACGTTAGACGCGAAGCGGTCGCAAATGACGGTCATAACTGCACCCGCGTGGTCACGCGGGGACCAGTCTCGATCTTTATCCCGCTTGCGCTATTTGTGTTCGCCGCAGTGCTGTATGCCACATCGCCGTAACACCAATGAACCACAACGACAGCCCACCAATCGTTGAAGTGGTACGTCACGATGAATCGGCTAGCGAGTACCAGTTCCCGATTCACGACTTGACGGTCGAAGATCGAGTTAGAAAGCTCGAGAATCGACTCAACCGTCGAGACCAAAACGACGAAAATTCCCGACTTTCCGCGTTTGGCACGCAACGAGCATTGACCCACTCTCGACAAGCTGGAAGCTCACCCCACTCATTTCGGCGCAATCAAATGAATACCTCAAAACACTTTATTGTCGCACTCCTCACTGCGTCTTTCGCACTGCCTGCTCTTGCAGACTCCACTCGCGACTACCGACCACCCGACCAATTCATCGAATTCGACGTGAAAGACGAAATCCGCTCGATGTTCCGGCTGGACAGCCCCAACATCGAAGCCCGTGTGCTGAACGGTGAAGTGACACTCAGAGGCGAAGTACCCAGCTTTCGTGATCGCATGGAGCTCGAGCGACGAATCGCCGAGATCGAAGGTGTTCGGCGAGTCACCAATTGGTTACGAGTCGAGCGACTGACGATCGAGCAAAGATCAACTGCTCGCGTCGCGAAGCCCAACACCGTCACAACGCAAGTCAGTCTCAACGCGGCAACCAAAACGATTCGCGGTACAATCCAGGTCAAAGCCGATGACCGATTGGTCGTGCGGGACTTTTACCATGGAAGTGTCGAAGCAACCGTCACCGAGAGCTCGGACATTAAGCTCGACGGAAAGCAAGTCGATGTGGATGCCCTCTCCGAAGGCTTGCTCGTGTTCATCGAGGCTATGCAGCAAAACGGTGAACTGATCGCTCAGTCAGTCGAAGCTCATTCACCAAAGTAGTGGCATAAGCTTCCAGCTTGCGATCGACGCGAACTCCGTATATGCGCGTCCACGCCAACGACTCAAAGCTGTGCGAGACCACCCATTCCGGGGGCGGGCGAGGGGTGACATGCGATTGGCCAGATTGGAACCGACTGAACCGAAAGCCGTGGGGGTGAGCTTCCAGCTTGGCAGAAAACGCAGCGAAAAACGCAAGCTGGTACCTTATTCCACCGATTGGCACGGAACGTGCGTTTCGTGGGTTTTTAAGCAAAATTGAACCCTCAACTTGATCTTGGAGCCACCCATGTCCACCGCCGAACTTTATCAACCTCTCGATCACTCACCGCCACTTTTCCGCCGCAGCGCCAGCGCAAACCACGATGGTGTCACGGTGCTTTCATGGTGGACGATGTTTGTTTGCAGCGTCATCGCGTTGGCAACCAGCAGTTACCTCGCATGGTCGTCGTTGACTTCGTCGCCGGTAGCAGGTTGTGGAGGCGGAAGCACGTTCGATTGCAGTCATGTGTTACACAGTCAGTGGTCGAGTGTGCTCTCGATCCCCGTCAGCATTCCCGCGATCGCGACGCACGCCTTGATCGTTGGTCTACTGCTGACGCAACCAATCACCAAGCGAATGCAAAACGTTCGTTGGAACGCCATCGGCCTTGCAAGCCTTGCTGCCGGAGCCGCCGCGATCTGGTTCGTAGGACTGCAATTATTCGCCCTCGGTCACCTATGTCCGTACTGCTTGGTGGCACACGCCGCCGGGTTGGTGCTGGCCGGACTATTCCTATGGAACATGCCGGTTAAGAAGCAAGCCATGAAGTGGATTGCCGGAGGCACAGCCGCCTCAATCGCAACACTCATCAGTCTGCAACTGGTGGCCGAACCACCGAATAACTTCGAAGTGATCGAACACACCGAGACGCCAGCCGCAGTCGCACCGACAAACGCAACCGAATCGGACGCTGAGTTGTTCACCCCGCCAGAATCGGCTGACTTGCAGGCGTCATTGAAAGACCGTGGCGTAAGCTTTCAGCTTGCGAACAAAATTGAACGGCAAGCTAGAAGCTTACCCCACTTGTTCGCCGCGATAGTCAACCCTGCAACCTTGATGTACGGCCAAGTCACAGCAGCGGAGCCAAGCGACGACAAGAAGGCCAACACCGCAAAGGTACTCAACGGCGTCGAGCTTGCCACGACCGATTGGCCACTGATCGGTAAGCCGGACGCGGAACTCGTATTCGTCGAAATGTTCGACTACACCTGCCCGCATTGTCAACGAACTCACCAGTCACTCGACGCAGCAAGGAAGCAACTCGGCGACAGACTCGCCGTTATCACATTACCCGTGCCCCTGGACGGAAAGTGCAACCCAACGGTCAAGTCAACTCACGCCAGCCACAGTGAATCGTGCGAGATCGCCAAACTCGCCGTCGCGGTCTGGACAGTCGATAAATCCAAGTTCACCGAATTCCACGACTACCTCTTCGAGGCTAAACCCAGCTATGCAGCGGCAATGGCCAAAGCGACCACCATCGTGGAAAACGACAAACTTGATGAAGCCCTTCAAAGCCCCGTCCCCAGTGACTACATCAAAAAGCACATCGCCCTCTACCAGAGAGCAGGAGCCGGCGCGATTCCCAAGCTCCTGTTCCCCAAAACAACCGTCGTCGGAGCCGTCGAATCACCTCAAGCAATGGCGAATTTGATTCAGCAGAACTTGGAGTCCAAATTACATCAGCGGTTGACACGCTAGTACCCGGTTCTGTCGTATTCGCTGGAAACTGGGTGCGAGCGTACTTTGCAAGCGAAGAAGTAATTGTCGCCGAACAGTTGGTGTTGCCTCAGGTAAACGGCGCAAAAACAAATCCCCCGCCGGCGATCGGGCGGTAAAGCCGCCCGATCGCCGGCGGGAATCCATGATTGGAGAATCGAACCCGGGGTCGCGGCCGGCTCGCTTGAGGCTCGCCAACCTCACCCCAGGCTACCACCTTGCATCGCTTCGCGATTCAACAACCACTGCGGTTTATCAGCACCAACGGTCAAACTCGTTTCGTGACCCACGCACCGCCGGTTGGTTGCTCCTTCTCTTCGTGCGTTTGGTTGCATCGACCTCGGCGTTTTAGCTCATCACGTAAACGGCATCGGTGTAGCGACCGAAGCTGATTCGGGGCGACTGTCTAACTGCCACCGGTTTCATCGACCGGGCAGTGTCCTTGGAACGGCAGATTGATAATCGCCTGTTCCCAGTTCACACGTCTGGCGTGTGATCGGTAGGAGTCTCAGTGGTTTTTGAAGGCACTGAACAGTAGAGCACCAGCGATTTTGGCAAAAATCGGTGGAGTGAACGCCTGTTCCAAGCGTCGCTTCAGTCACCCACGCCCAAGTGTGCGGCAACGGGCAGTCTAACTCTTTATCATGAGTTAGCTGGTCCGATCGATTCAGCTATCGCATACGTGAGGGAATTGTCGACCCGGAATTGGATCTTAACTTGGCCAAAAAGAAGTGGCCGAATAGGTGGTAGCACCTATTAGATCCCTATCGAGTTGCAATGGGTGGATCGGTTCTCAGACTTACTTGATACAAAGTTCCGAATCCCGGGAACTCAAGTGCGGTATGGTGCAGACTTTCTGTTGGGGTTGATTCCCGGCGCGGGTGACCTGGTCAGCATGGGGCTTTCGGGATTGCTGATTGCAACGATGGCCAGGCATGGTGCGAGTGGAAGGCTTGTCGGTCGCATGTTGCTGAATGTCGGCCTGGACACGTTGGTCGGATCGATTCCGATCCTCGGCAATCTGTTTGATTTGCTCTTCAAGGCGAATCATCGAAACGCAAAGCTGATGCACGAGGATTACCGCCAGGGCAAACACACTGGCAGCGTCTGGCCCATCATCGGCGGAATTCTCGCCGTCATGCTGGTTTTTGCCGTTGCCACCGTCTGGTTGCTGGTACGGACGTCTGCCGATTTATCATTGGCATGATTGTGTGGCTACGGAAACTACTTTCACTCGCCTCGGTTCTGTTTCAAAAGTAACTCGCTCGAATATGCTAGCAGATCGACCGCGATGTCGGCGATAATTGCCCGTCCTTTTGCAAGCCATGCGGCAGCGAACGACCAAACCGCGATCCATTCCATCCAGAACAGGAAGTTGTAGTCGTTGAGCGTTCGCTTCCAATCGCCGCTGAGCAACAACAAGTATCCGCCCATCATCGTCAGGCTCATCAGAATTATGACGCCACTCAGTCTATAAATCCAACGCCGCTCCCGAAGATGCGGCTCTTTTTCTCGCTGGGAATCACGAGGAAAGTGATACAGTGAATAGAAGGCAAGCGTGAGAAAAAACACTCCGCCACTACATGTGTGTAGATATCCGGTCAGTGATTTCTGACTCAACGGATCGCTGTTAAAGTCCAACGGAAACAGCGCGACGCCGAGCGCCGAAAAGCAACCGAGGTTCGCAGTCCAGTTCTCGATCCAGTCGTAGCCGCGGTAGCAGAACAGGAAAATACCAATCGCGCTGAGCGTACCCACAAAAATGTCGCGCATGCCCGTGTGGTAATAGCTGCTCATGTTGTCTTGGAACGGAATACCGAACAGCCAGCCCCCTGGACCGAGCAACAGCGGGAGCAACAAACCGCTTACCCCGATCGCTCTACGGATCGTCACGTAGGAGACCACGAGAATGCTGGTTTTGTCAGAGTACTCTGGGATCACTTTAGCGCACCCTCGAGCGACGTACCGTCAATCAGTTCGACGTACCGTAAATCAGTTCAAGGTTCAACGGGCCTACTCGATGAATTTTCCGCGACGTACGCAAATCGCTAGCAGAGCAATCGCACCAACCATTGAGCCAATCCAACCACTCGATTGAATGAGTGAGCCACCTTGGAACAAGTAGCCGATCGCACCACCGACGAACGATCCGGCAATGCCGAGTATTATCGTTCGCAAGCAACCCAACGGCTGAGAACCGGGGACAAGTCCGCGCGCGATCAGGCCCACCAGAAACCCAAAGACGATCCAACCGAGTATCCAGAACATTGTGTCAGCCTGTAATTTGAAGGTGAGATCGGCAATCGCGATCACGACATCTTACGACGCAATGAATGTGCCGCGCCGCAGTTGAAAATGGATATCGCAAGGAATTTCCGCGAGAAGGGATCGCTGGCGAAAGTACACAAAATCGAGTGAAGGTCGCGAGCCCGAATGCTCGGTAAACAAACAAGCTGGTGGCAAACCGATCACTCGGCAAGCACCAAATCGCTAGGTTCAATCGGGAGAAGCGTCAATCAATCGCTGACCGCTCAGGCGCGGGAATTGCATCGTTGGCACAAGTGGGCGTTCTGCGACGACGGCGAAAAAGTAGCGATCTTGAACCAAAACGAATGGGAATTGTGTTGCCTGCGGCGAACTCTTCGACCGCCTTCTCGCAAAACGCAGGCATCCGGATTGCGACCCATTGCTCATCTGCATTGCTGTTACTGGATCATTGCGGAGCGATCATTGACGATCGAACCGTCGATCCGTAATGCGAGTTCCACAATCGCCGCGCCTACCAGCACGTCCGCCACTAGACCTCTGCGTCCGACATGAACTTGACAATTGCTGCGAACACAACGAACACGACCGCAGCCTGATCCAATATCACGCGTTTGCCCAGCATCGTGAGGATGCCGGATGTTTCCGGGTCAGCTTGCTAACACCCGTCGACACAAGCTGTCAGCTCAAAGCTCCTTTCGATAGTGACGGCAAAAAACCAAGCAGTTTTTATCTACGAGTCTCGAGGTTTCGACTTGACCCCCCGCGAGATTAGCCAGCACGCGAGTGCCCACACGAGACCGGCTGCCCAACCGGCCAACACATCGGTCGGATAATGAACACCCATGTAAACGCGACTGATCCCGACCAGCACCGTCAATCCGACCGCAACCGCCATCACGTAAAAGCGCAGCCAGAAATGCCGCAGCACAGGAGCGATCAACACTGCCAGCGTTAAATAGACAACCGCCGCCATCATCGAATGCCCGCTCGGAAAGCTGCTCGTGTACACGTGCGACAGATGCGGCACGAAGTCGGGGCGTGGCCGAGCAAACAGCGACTTCATCAGCAAACTCGCCCCCATGCCGCTGAGTGTCGACAACAGCAACACGACCATGGTGCGATAAGCCCTCTTGATTGCTAGAAAGCCGGTCGCTGATGCAATCGCGATCAACATGACCGCTATCCCACCAAGCGCTGTCAAATCACGTCCTGCCTCCTCCATCCAAGTTGGCCCGATCGGATTCGACAGATCATTTGCATCCCGCAGGCTCCGCACCGCCCAGCGATCGAACGCATCCGTGCTGCCCTCAAGCACTTCATCGGTCAATTCGATAAACCCCCAAGCTACCAGCACGACGACCAGCAGTCCCAACAGCACCATCGGCTCACGACCGCGGAAGAACCGGAATAGTTGAAAAAATCGCTGATGGACAATTCGTTTGCTTGATGTTGACATGTCCCACGCGGCACGCAAGTCGCATGCCATAACAACGATGTCGGCTGAAGCCGTCGCGAAGGCGGGCTACGACGATTACCGTAACAATGAAGACATCGTCATTGCCGTTTGGAAGAACCGTCTGATGGTGAGATCGATGAACTTCCTGCCGCTCTTGTCCATCAACTCTGGTGAATTGTCACGGCGGATTGGGGGTGATCTGAACGGTGCGTGGTTTCGACACGACTCTTGGTGGATAGTAAACGATCGGCTTTCACGACTTCGACCTCGTTGATGACGCTCCGATTGCCCCGGACCAACCGCGCAACAATACCACAGAGCATGCGGTCGTCCCAGCTCTCGACATAACCGCGAATAGTTGTACTGTGTTCCGTACACTCACAATGGACTTCAAACTCCGTGGAGGCAAGTGCGCGGCGAATCGATCTTTCGACACTGTGTGCAGCCATCTGTTTCTCGCTATTGTGTTCGTCGCCCAAGAGTGTTGCCTGGCTCGAGGTCGGTACTCGCGACTCCCCCGCCGTATCATCGATACCGCGTTGCCCTTAGGAGTCGCGGAATGCCGAGCCTGGATTATGTGATCGGGAACTCTGGCACTTTGAGGGATGAATCCTTTCTCAAGGTTTCTTTGCGTTCTTTCGTCTTACGGGGAAATCAGACGTCCAGATGCAAGCGACAACAGGGCACGGAATGAGTGAATTCACGCACGTGTTTCGGCCCCTGCTGAACCTGAAGAACAGCGGCTATCCAATGCCATCCGTATCGTCAAGGCGCTTCACTGGCCACTCGGGAAAAAGTGGTACGTCTGCTGCGCAGGCTCCACACCGCGACTGGGTCGAAGCACTTGGGCATGTTCGTCGGTGTTCTTCATGTAATCATTGCCATCGCACTCGAAGGTTTCACCAATATCCAACTGTTGGTACTCGCAATCCTCGCCACTATCCATTACTCGATCTATCCCTAGGAAAGGCAATTTGCAGAAGCCACGAATGGCGGCAGTTAAACCGTCATCGTTCGCGCGACAAAACACGCAGTGGGTTTCGGCGTTTTATAGCACCATCATAAATGCTCGCTGCAGAGTTGTCCTCTCGGTTGCAGCGGCGTTGGGCGAGTTTTTGCAGCCACCCGATCAGCACCAAGACGGTTACCGCCGCGAGCGTGACGAGGACAGCAATCCACGCTAGGTCCATGGAGGCCATCTTCACGCAAGATTCATGCCGTCGGCTCGCTCGGCATGGGCTTTGGTTTCGCTGTTCCTCCGCATCGCGGGCGTCTACACCGACTATGGACGCCAGCCAACTTTGGTCCAACAAATCAAACGCATTTACGAAAAGGACTTCCAGAGTCACTTCTTCCCCGGTGACACCGCGACCGGTCAATCGAATGTCTATCTGAACGACGCGGTGGATGCGATCGTGCGCACGGTCGAGCGGCGCCAGCGAATCGAACCAAAGACCGCGATCTTGATCGGTGAACCGGAACCGCCATCGTATGAAGAGTTGCAAGACGCAATCGGGCGTCGACTTCACGGCCACGATTGGACCACGCTGTACGTACCCAAACCACTCGCCAAGGTCGGCATCGGTGACCGACACGCTTGCCGGGGGAGACGCCTTTATCAAACCGTTTATGGTGTCGATGGCAGACGATCATTATGCGCTCGACATCTCTCGGGCGAAAGCATTGCTCGGTTGGGAACCGACACATCGGTTAATGGATCGGCTACCAGGAATTGTCGACCAGTTGGCGGCGAATCCCGATCAGTGGTATCGCAAAAACGGGATCGAGAAATAACCGATGTCTCACGCGACTTTTCCCGTCGACGAGCTAAATCGCACTGTACCCGCCGTACTTGGGTTCGACGTGATTCCGCTAGGAATCGTCAGTTTCAGCGTGGCTGGCCATTTCCGTATGAAGTTCGACGCTGACCCCACAACGAAACGGTTGTACAAGTCTTAAGGCGTGACACAGGTTCAGGATGAACGCGATTTCACGGACGCGAACTTCTGCTGGTAGATCATCGACCAGCTCGGTTGATTTCGGGACGAGTTCGTCGTACGTCCCACGTTTCACTTCTTGGTTTGGCAGCGTGCGGCATGCATCAAATTGGCTTTGACCCGGCCATTAAATGGTGCAAACATTATTCCGATGTGCGAGGCACTCGTGCCTATTGATTCCACGATCGGGCCTTTCACGTGGGGAAATTTCCCATTCCGCTGCATAGCCTTCTGAAAGTATTGCTGACTTCCGGCGAATGAGAGGTCGTCGGCATGCAATTCGCAAAGTGCTTTGGAATCCGAAACCGGCGGAGGTTCAAGAACGAACCACACCTGTTAAACCTGAACTCGCGGAGGGTCTGATGTCACGAATCACAGCAATCGGGTTTGTCATGGTTGATGCCTTTCTCAGCATCGCGACGATCGTCCAGTCGTCGCTCACGTTGGCCGTCGTCCTATTGACCATCATGGGTTCGATGGGACTCGCGATGTTGTCGAGTACATTGCGCTCACTCCTCTGGCCGACCTACTTTTGGGGCGATTCTGAGTTGAACCAAGATCATCAACGGTTTTGGCATTAGCCTCGGCTCGTGTTGGCGAACCTCGTAGTTTGGCAATCCCGGAACATGACAGGAAACCGAGAAATGAACTCCGAAACAAAACCGAAAAGCGGCACAGATGATTGGCAAGAATTCGGCAAGTACCGAAGTCGTCTCGTACATCGTGAAGCCGCCGCGAAGAACGTCCATCTCTATGTGATCGAAAAGCCGGTCGGCTTCACGTTTCGACCTGGTCAAGCGGTTGAGTTGTCGATCGACGAGGAGCAATGGCGCGGGGACAAGCATCCATTTACAATCACCAGTCTGCCAAGCAACCCGCGTCTGGAGTTCATCATCAAGTCATACCCAGTCGCGAAGAACCCCGAGCATGACGGAATGACTGAACACCTCGGCCGAGATATCGAAGTCAACGATCGAGTCCTGTTTGAGGACGCTTGGGGAGCGATCGAGTATCGGGGTGCGGGAGTGTTTATCGCTGGTGGAGCGGGAATCACTCCTTTCGTCGCCATCTTGAGGCAGTTAGAGCAAGACAAACAGATCGACGGAAATCAACTGTTCTTTAGCAATCGAGTTGAGGAGGAGGTCTTCCTTCACGGCGAGCTCTCGCGAATGCTGGGTCGAAACGCCATCTTCACACTAACCCGCCAGAAGCATCGCAATTACGAAAGTGGACGGATTGATCGGAACTGGTTGGAATCGCGAGTCGACAATTTCGATCAACCGTTTTACCTCTGTGGCCCACCGCCGATGGTCGAGGAGCTTTCAAAAACGCTCCAGTCGCTTGGTGCCGAGGCAAATTCCTTAGTGTTTGAGAAATAGCCTCAGTCTCGCATGGCACTTCGTACCGGACACTTTTTCCGATTGATCCCAAACCGCTGTCAGCTCTCCTGACTCGGAATCGCCAAATTGATCGTGGATGCACAATGTTTGACATGCTTATCGATGGAAAATCACATGAACGACCACTCACACGGATCGATGGGCTAACGAAGCGTCACTCGTCCGATGGCGGAAATGGAAATTCATCACGATGGCGAACATGGCGATGATCACCACGATCACGAAATGACGCATGATGATCGGCTGTCGATGCTGAAAATGCATCACAAGCAAACGCTCTGGGTTTACTGGACGCTGCCGCTGTTGGGCTTATGGTTGCTCGTCGCTCCCTTTCACTTTCGGCTACTTGAACGAGGCGTTGTGGGTTGATCCGAGTGGTGGTCGGGGGCCGTGGTTCGCCGAGTCAGTCGACTGCCGGAGTTGCAACATTGGCGTGCCTGGTTGATGACCGCCAGTGATATCGTTTGCGGGATGTTGTTGATCGTGTTGGGTTGGCGTTCGCTGACTCCGAACCGGCCCAAGAGTCTCTGGGCATGCTGTTTTGTCGGTGTCTGGCTGACCTTTGCACCGATCCTGTTTTGGGCACCGACCGCCGCGTCGTATATGAACGATTCGCTGGTCGGAATCCTGGTGATGGCGCTGACGATCCTGATTCCCGGCATGCCCAACATGATCATGTACATGCAACACGGCAAGGCAACGCCGCCCGGCTGGAGCTACAATCCGTCCAGTTGGCCGCAGCGGTGGATCATGATCGCGACTGGATTTGCGCGGCTTCATCGTCTCACGCTACCTGGCGATGTTTCAACTCGGATACATCGACTACGTTTGGGATCCGTTCTTCGGTTTTCAAGGTGGCACCGAGAAAGTGCTGAACTCCGATATGTCGCACATGTGGCCGATCTCCGACGGTGGTCTGGGAACGATCTCCTACACGTTTGAGTTCTTGATGGGATACATGGGCAGCCCGTCTCGCTGGCGAACGATGCCGTGGATGGTTGCGTTTTTTGGCATGTTGGTCATTCCACTCGGCCTGACGCATATCATCCTGATGATCTCCCAGCCGGTGATCGTCCATCATTGGTGCTCGATGTGTCTGCTGGCGGCGCTGATCATGTTGCCGATGTTGCCGCTGGAAGTCGATGAAGTCGTCGCCATGTGCCAGCATGTGCGACAAGCGAAACAGCGCGGCGATCGTGGCGGATCGTTTTGGGCGATATTTTGGAAGGGCGGCAACGCGGAAGGCTGCACCGATGACGATCCCGCCCCGGCAATCATGGAACTTCCCGCCAAACCGTGGCAGGTTTTCAAGGCTTCGATCTGGGGCATGAGTTTTCCGTGGACGCTGTTCGCCGCGACAGTCCTGGGCGTCGTTGTGATGTTCTTGCCAACTTGGTTTGGTGTCGATATCCACAGCACAGCCGCCGACATTGGGCATTTAGGTGGAGCGTTGATCGTGACCGTGTCCGTGATTTGCATGGGCGAAGTTGTCCGCATCGGTCGCTATTTGAATTTGCTGTTGGCGATTGCAGTCGGCGTCGGTCCGTGGATTGTGCAAACGTCGTCCGGATATGCCATCACTTGCAGTATCCTCGCGGCGATCGTGTTGGTGCTGTCGATCCCGCGGCCCCAAGACGCAGACCTACGGCACTTGGGACGTGTATGTGCGATAAATGGTCAAGCGTACGTCGGGCCGACATTGAAACACCTCAAAACCAGTCGCCCGTTCATCGGTTTTGTCCCGCAGCTGGATTTTTTTAACTTGATGACCGATTCGCAAAAGTGGACTAGGGAGTGTCAACTTGCCACTTGGTACGGGAGTTGCTGGCGCATAGCTCTAATGCCGAAGCGACTTATCGCGATCAAACGATGAAACTGGGGCTAGCTCGCAGGAGCATGGCTTTTAGCGCCAGCGAGAACTTCGTCAGGTCGCTAACCGAACAGTGCGGTGCTCATTAACCATGTGGGCAGCCCTCCGGTTTTATTGCGTTGCGTGCGGTGAGAACCGAGGCTAACGTACAAACGGAAAATCATTTAATGAGTGCAAACGCCGCCGATGTCCGAATCGCAATCCAAAACCGTCGTCTATGCTGCGATTGCGGGAAACCTTGCGATTGCGATCACGAAGTATGTCGCCGCTGCGATGACCGGCAGCTCGGCGATGCTGTCCGAAGGGGTCCATTCGACGGTCGATACGGGCAACGGTCTGTTGTTGCTGTTGGGGATTCACTTAAGTCGTCGACCGGCAGATGAGCAACATCCATTTGGGTACGGCGGCGAACTTTACTTCTGGTCGCTGATCGTTGCCGTGTTGATCTTTGGCGTTGGCGGCGGGATTTCGATGTACGAGGGCGTGCGACATCTGTTGCATCCGGTCGAAGTCAAGAGCGTCACGGTCAGTTACATCGTGCTTGGTATCGCTGTGGTTTTTGAAGGCATTACATGGATGGTTGCGTGGCATGGATTCTCCAGAACGCTGCGAAACGAATCGGTCTGGGAATCAATCCGTCACAGCAAAGACCCGACCACATTCATGGTTCTGTTCGAGGACTCGGCGGCACTGTTGGGTCTGGCCGTCGCCTTTGTTGGTCTATTTCTGAGCCAAACTTTTGAGTCACCCTACTTCGACGGAGCTGCATCTCTGTTGATTGGATTGATCCTCGCGACGGTCGCCTCGGTGTTGATTTATGAAACACGAGGCTTACTGATTGGTGAAAGCGCCGCCCCGGCGACAGTGAAAGACATTCGGTCGATTATCAATTCAGACAAGGTCGTTGATCAGTCTGGCGATCCACTTACCTTGCACTTGGGAGCCGATCGAATCCTTGTTGCCGTTGACATTGCATTTCGAGACGGCCTTTCCACTGACGAAGTCGCAAAGGCGATTGAGCGACTGGAAAATGGCATTCGTCAGCAGCACCCTCGGGTGAAACAGATTTTTCTTGAAGCCCGTCGAACCGCCTAGACGGTCGCCGAACCGCTCCGCCGGTTCCCTCGCGAATGGACCGATTCGGCGGAGCGATCGGGCAATCAATTTGCGCCACCATGGATTTATTCAGCATCACAACGATCATCGTCGCTCTGGCGGCCTTGTTTGGCTTTGTCAACGCAAGGTTTTTGAAGCTCCCCAAGACGATCGGCCTGATGGTTGTCGCAATAGGGTTCACGATGCTGATCTTTGCTAGCGCGTGGATCAATGATCGCATTCTAGAGTATGCACGGATACTGATCAGCTACATTGATTTCCAAGAAGTGCTGCTCGACGTCATGCTCGGATTCCTGCTTTTCGCCGGCGCACTGCATACGAACTTTGACCAATTACGATTCCAACGCTGGCCCATCTTGACGTTCTCGACACTCGGTGTGTTGGCATCAACCATCCTGGTCGGAATAGCTTCATTTTTCTCGTTCAGTGCTTTGGGCTTGAACGTCCAATTTGTCCATTGCCTCCTGTTCGGAGCGTTGATCTCGCCGACCGACCCGATCGCGGTACTGGGGATACTAAGGAACGCAGGTGTGCCGAAAGCGTTGGAAACGAAAATCGTTGGCGAATCATTGTTCAATGACGGTGTCGGCGTCGTCCTTTTCTTGGCCCTGTTCGGTATCGCCTCCGGTGGCAGTCATCCGCCGGACATCAACCTATCACCAATAAAGTCGGCAGACACGGCAGCAGCATCGCAAGTAGAGAGCGGAGCGAAAACGCTTCAAGGTGTACCCAACACGTCGCCCGATCATGATCAGCCTTCGGCCGCGAAAATTGTGAAACTTCTCGCAATCGAAGTGGTCGGCGGCGTGCTGCTGGGTCTAGCGCTCGGCACGCTGGCGTTTCTGTTGATGTGCTCAATCGATGACTATGAAATTGAGATTATGATCTCTCTGGCATGCGTAATGGGAGGCTATTCGCTAGCCACTTTTCTGCACGTCTCGGGACCGCTGGCGATTGTGGTAGCCGGCCTGATTGTCGGCAGCGATGCAGTTCGCGGTCGATCGATGTCAGATCAAACGGAGAAGTATCTCGATCATTTCTGGGAGATGGTCGACATGCTCATGAATGCGATTCTGTTCGTCCTGATCGGACTGGAGGTTCTGATTCTGCATGTGAATACGAGCTACGTCTATGCCTCGCTGGTTGCAATACTGCTAGTGCTTGCGGCTAGGCATATGTCACTCATCGTCCCGGTCTGGCTATTCGCCAAACGACTGAACTTTGTACGACACTCCTTGACGATCCTGACTTGGGGCGGGCTTCGCGGCGGGATCTCGATCGCGTTGTCGCTGCAGCTAACACCGAGCATGAATCGCGACCTATTCGTAACCGTGACCTACGGGGTCGTGATTTTTTCGATCATTGTGCAAGGCTTGACCGTAGGTCCGCTGGCGCGTTGCTTGGTTTGCGATCAGACAGAGCTCGATTGATCATCCGCGTGGGCGTTCGCCCCATTCACGATAGTGATTAGCCGTTTGTCCGCTATGGCGGTTCTGCTTGCGAGTGAAAGCCGTGGCTGCGATGGGCGCAACCGTCTACGGGATCGCGAGCTCGAAGCTTACGCCATAAAGTCGCACCCACGCCTGGCACGTGATTTGCGGTGAGGAGCAGCACCGCTAGCTTATGCCCTTTGGAGTACGACAAATGTTCAAGAAGTTGGTCCTGGGTTCTGTTTGTTCTGCCGCTGTGATGTTTACGGCCAGCGATGCAAGTGCGTTTCACGGACACTACCGCCGCGGCAACTCGTGTGGTTACGGCGGCGATGGGTATTCTGTACCAGTCCTGAGCTACGCCCCGAGCTATGGTCACGGCTATGGTCGTTCCTTTTACTACCGTCCCCCGATCTCTATTGGTATTGGCGGTTTGCCCTATGGTTATCGGTCGGGTTTCGGTGGTTATGGTTACGGCGGTTATCCAGGCTACGGTTTCGGCCGTAGCGGGCTATCGATTGGCTTCGGCAGCTTTGGCCGAGGGTGGTAGGCGGCTTCATTGCTCCCGAAACCACTTTCCGCACACGTTAACCGCCAAATGTTCTCTGGGAACGACGGAGTCCGTTCCCAGAGAACACAGCGAATGTTGCACAATTCTAGCTGTTTGATTTCGATTCGCCCGAACCGGATTTCTGCTTAAAATCCGTGCGATCGTTTTTCAATTTCTGCCGTTGATCGGCAGTCAGGACGTTTCCCGCATCGATAAGTTTCTGAGCTTCGATTGCGACCAACTTATCATGTAAGCGATCGATCTTCTGCCAACCCTTCACGAGTTGTCGATGATAGTCGCGACAGACTTGGTCGCACTGCTGCTGTTGTTCGTGCGATAATCCCAACGGTTCGAGTTCCACTTGCGCCGGAACGATCACCATCGTCCAAACGTACTCTTCGGTCTGCTGTTGATCATCGGACTTATTCGCAGCGTGAGGTTTTTCGTCCGCCTTTTTCTTGTCGCCCTTTTGCTTTGACTGGGAATCAGCGGTGGCTGATGCCAGGTTGCTGCCCTGCGACTTCTTGTCACTACTAGTTGTTGCAGAGTGCCGAGTGGTTGGCTGATTATCGCTCGCCTTGGGAGCAGACCGATCACCAATGTTATCGGCAGTTGCCTTCGTTTGACGATTATTCTGAACCTGTTGCTTTTGTTCGGGCTCCATAACATCTTCTAGTGCCGCTCGCATCTCGGCTTCTAGCTGGATTACTTGGACGTGGGCGTCGGCAAATTGTTGCCATAGCTGCTGAGACTTCTGGCTGTCTTCGGTGAGTTGCGTTCGCAACTGGTCCTTTTGCTGAGATGTCAAATCAACCCGCTTGCTGAGTTGTGCAATCTGTGCATCAACTCGTTTCTGAATGTCCGGCTGACTCTGACGGTTAGCAGCGGCCGCGTGACTTGTCTTGTCAGCTTGAGACTCCTGTGCCGTGACGAAGTTTGCATAGGTCAGTCCGCTGGCGACAACGCATGCCGCGAGAATTCGTGTGTACATCGTTTCAATTCCTCTATTGAACGAAGGTTTGTAAATGGGTGCCAACAATGCCACCCGCACAGCTTTGACTTTTGCAAATGCTATGCCAGTTATTTCCGCAATTGAAGCTCGCCTTCGGGTCCTATTCACAGTCCTCATGCAAGGCAACGGCTGTAAAGAAAACGGAACAGGTACGAAAAGGTTCTGTGCAATGACGGCCGCGCAAGAACTGATGCAGCTTGAGAGTAAAGGCTACGAAACGAATGCACGATCTCCAAATGGTGGGTCGGAACAAGAGTTGCTAACAGCTCATTTACGCACGACGCGGGCAATTGACGATTTCCCGGAACTTCAGAGGAGCTTTCTGATGAGTAAGACAGTTTCAGATTATGTCTTTGAGCGTCTGCACCAGTGGGGAGTTAATCGCATCTACGGCTTTCCCGGTGACGGTGCCAATGGGTTGTTTACTGCAATGGACCGGGCAATGGACAAGTTCGACCTGGTGCGGGTCTCTCATGAAGAGATGTCCGCCTTGATGGCTTGTGCCCACTCGAAGTTCACCGGCGATGTCGGCGTTTGCATGGCGACGTCGGGTCCCGGAGCCATTCATCTACTTAACGGCCTGTACGATGCCAAATGGATCACCAATCCGTCGTCGCCATCGTGGGGCAACAAGCTCGGATGGCGCTTGGCGGAACGTATCAGCAAGAAGTCGATCTGATCTCGCTGTTCAAAGACGTTGCCGGCGACTACGTTCACATGTGCAGTGACCCGGCCCAAATCACGCACTTAATCGATCGCGCGATCCGTATCTCATTGGCCCGAGCGCCGTGTCACCTGTGTGATCATTCCCAACGATGTTCAAGAGTTGGATTTTGCCGAGCCGCCCCGCGCGTGCATGGTTGTGTCGCGTCGGGTGTCGGATATTTGGCGCCACGTGTGGTACCTTTTGCGGGACATTTGGAAGAGGCCGCAAAGCTTCTCAACTCTGGTCAGAAAGTTGCCATGCTGGTCGGTGCCGGCGCACTGCGTGCCTCCGCTGAAGTGGCCGAAGTCGCAGAGTTACTGGGTGCCGGCGTCGCCAAAGCCCTACTTGGAAAAGCAGTGCTGTCCGATGAGATGCCAGGCGTCACCGGATCGATTGGATTGCTCGGAACCAAGCCAAGCTGGGATCTGATGCAGGACTGCGACACCCTATTGATGGTCGGTTCGGGGTTCCCGTACTCTGAGTTTCTGCCCGAACCCGGCAGCGTGAAAGCAGTGCAAATTGATATCGACCCCAAGATGCTTTCGATTCGTTACCCCATGGACATCCCGTTGGTGGGCGATGCCAAAGAAACTTTGCGCGAGCTGATTCCGTTGCTGGAGCGCAAACAGGATCGGAGCTGGCGTGAATCGATCGAAGCGAACGTGAAAGATTGGTGGGAAGTACTCGAAGCGAGAGCGAAGAACGACGGCAAGCCGATCAACCCCCAGCGAGTCTTCGCGGAGTTGTCGTCGCGATTGCCGGACAACTGTATTTTGACCTCCGATTCCGGTTCCGCGGCGAATTGGTACGCTCGCGACATTAAGATCCGGGAAGGCATGATGGGCACGTTGTCAGGCAATCTGGCCACGATGTGTCCGGGAGTTCCCTATGCGATTGCGGCCAAGTTCTGCTGGCCTGATCGGCCAGCGGTCGCATTGGTCGGTGACGGATCCTGAAATCGCGTGCTTGCCGCCGCATATCACGCTGGAGCAAGCTGTCAATTTCATGTCCTCGATCGCGCACGGCGACCCGAATAGGCTGGCGATGATCAAACGCGCGTTCAACGAAACGGTCGAAAGTTCCATTCCACATTAACCTTTTTGGCGTTGACCACGGTGCTTCGCGATTCGCCGCCAGCACTGGGGACAATGCCTCACAGGCATGTCCAAGACTGCGACACCTGGCGAGTTCCGCTGCGGGAAAATCTCAACCATGACTTCAACCGTCGAAGACTGTCGAGTTGACACCTACACGATTCCAACTGACAAACCGGAATCTGACGGCATGTTGCGATGGGACTCGACGTCACTGGCATTGATCGAACTCGTTGCGGCGGGCACCGCCGGCATCGGTTACACCTACAGCATTCCAGCCGCCGCAACGATAATCGAGCAGCATCTGCGGCCGAGCGTTCTGGACGCGAACCCAATGAACATCCCAGCGACCTATCAGGCGATGGTTCATGAGACTCGCAATTTTGGTTGCCCCGGAATTGTCTCGATGGCGATTTCGGCGGTCGATGTTGCGTTGTGGGATCTGAAAAGCAAGCTGCTCGGCGTTTCGCTGTCGGCTTTGCTCGGCCAAGTGCGTGAAGGAGTTCCGGTCTTTGGCAGCGGTGGTTTTACCTCGTACAGTGACGATGAGCTGCGCGAGCAAACTAGCGGCTGGATCGAAAAAGGAATCAAATAGGTCAAAATCGAGGTAGGACGCGATGCGACGGAAGATCCTCGCCGCGTCGAAATCGTTCGCGATGTGATCGGCGACGCCGAGTTGTTTGTCGATGCCAACGGTGGATACCGCCGCAAGCAGGCGATTGCAATGATGCAAGCATTTGCAGAGTTGGGTGTGACTAGGTTCGAGGAGCCGGTCCCCTCTGACGACCTGGACGGACTAAGGCCGATTCGCGATGCGAGCCTGCCCGGCGTCGAAATTACGGCTGGAGAATACGGATTCCAGCCCAGTTATTTTCGCCGCACGCTGGAATCGGGCGCGGTCGATGTGCTGCAAGCCGACGCGACCCGCTGCGGCGGCATCACCGGTTTTTTAGCGGCTGCCGCAATCAGCGAGGCGTTTCACATACCGCTTTCGTCGCATTGTGCACCCTCGCTACATGTGCATCTAGGCTGTGCAATCCCCGGCATCCGCCACCTCGAATATTTCCACGACCACGTTCGCATTGAACGGTTGCTGTTCGATGGGGTCGTGAGTCCAGAAAACGGCGAAATGCAACCATCATTTGATCGGTGCGGTCTCGGACTGGATTTTATCCGCCAGGATGCCGCACCGTATTGTACGCACAGGACATAATCAGCCGTTTTGGCGTGGGCCGGTTTTTACCGGGGCTCGTCGTTGGATTCACCCTCATAGGGGTGCGGAGGCATTGGTGAAACAAAATCGTACCGAACAACTGCTCGCCGAACCGGACTACGTTCCCGGGTTGTCTGCGGAACTCAAACGAACGACGTCCGCGGAGGTTCGTTTTGATCACGGCAGTCGGGCGGCGTACTCCACGGACGCATCCAACTATCGCCAAATTCCGATCGGTGTGGTCGTGCCGCGGTCGGTCGAGGACGTGGTGCAAACCTTCGAGGCATGTCGCAAGTTCGGTGCACCGATCACGTCGCGCGGCGGCGGCACAAGTGTGGCCGGTCAATGCTGCAATGTCGCTGTCGTCATCGACTATAGCAAACACATGCACCACGTATTGGAGATTGACGCCGAGAATAAATTCGCTCGCGTCGAGCCAGGCTGCAAACTCGATACACTGCGTGGCGCCGCGAACGAGCACGGATTGACATTCGGACCCGATCCAGCAACGCACAATCACAATTCGCTGGGAGGAGTGATCGGGAACAACTCATGCGGCATTCACAGTGTAGTGGCGGAGTTCTACGGCCCCGGTCCACTGACGGCGCACAATGTCGCGGAACTTGATGTTTTGACGTACGAGGGAGTGCGGTTGATCGTCGGCCCGACCAGCGACGTCGAACTACGACAGATCATCGACAGCGGCGGTCCGCAGGGCGAGATTTACCGACGCTTGAAAGACTTGCGAGATCAATACGCCGAATTGATTCCAGCAATAGTATCCGCAAATTCCACGTCGAGTCGCGGGATTCAACCTTAACGAATTGCTTCCCGAAAACGGATTCAACGTGGCGCGGGCTTTGATGGGCACCGAGGGTACCTGCGTCGCGGTCCTGGAGGCAAAGCTGCATCTGATTCCACAACGCCCCGAAAGGACTCTTGTGGTGCTGGGCTATCCATCGGTCTACGAAGCCGGCGACCATGTTCCGCAACTCATTCAGCATCAGCCCGTCGGCCTAGAAGGGATGGACGACAACTTGGTCCATTACATGAAACAAAAGGGACTGCATCCAGACGACGTGCAGCTATTGCCCGAAGGTGCCGGTTGGCTGTTGGTCGAGTTCGGCGACGACACGAAAGAACAAGCTGATGACGCCGCAAACAAGTTGATCGAGCAACTGAAGCAATGCGACAATCCGCCGAGAATCAAGGTCTTCCAGGATGAATGGGAGGAACAAAAGCTATGGGAGGTGCGAGAGTCAGGATTAGGAGCGACCGCGCACGTTCCAACCATGAACGAAGCCTACCCCGGCTGGGAAGATGCCGCCGTTGCCCCGGAGAACATCGGAAAATACCTGCGCCAGTTTCGCCAACTGCTTCACGAGTTCGACTATAAGTGCGCACTTTACGGTCACTTCGGCCAGGGGTGTATCCATTGCCGGATCACGTTCGACTTGAAGACCGAACCGGGAGTCCAGCATTGGTTGCGTTTCCTCGATCGAGCAGCCGACTTGGTCGTTCAAAATGGCGGATCCTTTTCAGGCGAACACGGCGATGGACAAGCGCGTGCGGCGTTGTTGCCGAAAATGTATGGCCAGGAATTGGTTGACGCCCTTGGCAAATTCAAAGCGATTTTTGATCCGCGAGTATTCATGAACCCCGGCAAGGTTGTCGATCATTATACGCCTGAGCAGAACTTGCGTCACGGTGCACGACATTACCAGCCCGACACCTCGACACACCTCGACATTGAGCCATTTTCAATTTCCAAACGACAATGGATCGTTTGCCAAGGCGGTCAATCGGTGTGTTGGAGTCGGTAAGTGCCGCCGAGATCAAGGCGGCGTGATGTGCCCGAGTTACATGGCAACGCGGGAAGAAGAAGACTCGACACGCGGTCGGTCGCGGATGTTGTTCGAGATGCTGCAAGGCGACGTGATTACTCGCGGTTGGCGAGATAGGCACGCTCACGATTCACTGGACCTGTGCCTGGCTTGCAAGGGATACAAGCACGAATGCCCGGTCAACGTCGACATGGCGACCTACAAAGCCGAGTTTCTGAGCCACTATTATGCGTGGCGAATCCGCCCCAGACAGGCATATGCGATGGGCTGGATCTATTGGTGGGCGAGAGTGGCATCGAAGTTGCCGCGTGTTGCTAACTTCCTTTCGCAAACAAAACCGTTCAGCTCAATCGCAAAATGGTCCGCTGATGTGTCACAATCGCGGACGATGCCCAAGTTTGCCTCGCCGACGTTCCGAACTTGGTTCGAGCAGACTGAGCCGACGGCGCCAGCGGCGGGTGCGAACCGAAAGTTCGAGGGTCGGCCGAAATCTGCGGCGAGTCGCCGTCGCCTCCGAAGACAACGTCCTACGTCACGAACACGTTCCTCGTTTCCAAACGGATTCGTATCCCACAGACAAAGCATGGCATCGACTGAATCCGCCAAGAATACGCCAAACCTACGTCACCGACCGTGTCTTGATCTGGCGATGGAAAGTGGCCGAACGCTTCGCAGTCGATATTAAAATCAACCGACCGCGGAGCGTTCGGCCACCTTCGGTCTTGCTTGTTTCAGCAATTGCATTGCTCTCGCTGCAATCGCCACATCATGGCGTTTGTCGGTGATGTGGGTCAGTCGACATGGCGTGCTCGGTCGGCGAACCAAACCCATTGGCAGACTCAAGAGTTAGCAAAAAAGAAACGCATCCCTTGTATCACCATGTCAAGAAACTGATGTATGCGTTCAACGTCGACCAACCGGGCGTGTGGTTCGGTCGATGTTGCTGGCACAACTCGGCGGTGGTAACGGCGAACTGGCCGCCGCGATGCAATACGCCATTCGGGGATTGAATTGCGAAGACGCCAAACGCAAAGACATGCTGCTGGACATCGGCACCGAAGACGGCATACTCGTAGCTTGTAGTTATGATGATGCGGTCGATTCACCACTAGGCTGGCCGCGCATGAATCATCGTTCAACTCCCCTGAGGCACCGATTGGTCATGCACAAAGTGCGGCACAATGACTGCTATGGTTTCATGACGATCCGTTTTGAACGCTTGATCGCCAGCGGATGTCAATTTCACTTACAGGTCATAAGGACGCCGTCGCATAAGCGGGCGACGGCGCTCGGCCCAGCGGCCTAACCAACGGCCAGAGCGTCTTTGTTGATCGCCTTGGCCAGTTCAGACAACTTTTTATCGGCGGCCTCTTCTTCGTCGATGTTTTGCTTAAGCAACTTGAGAGCTTTGTCGTAGCCGAGGGCTTCGGCCCAGGTGCAAAGTGTTCCGTAGGTTGCGATCTCGTAATGCTCGACCTTCTGCGCACAGGCGATAATGAGCGCGTCTTTGACGGCGGGATCGGCTTCTTCTTTGAGCACGTCGTCGGCTTCGGTGATCAGGCCCTTCATTGCTTCACAGGTCTTTGGGCGAGCTACCTTGCCGGTGTCCTCAAAGGCTTGCTCAACCCGCTCGACTTGCTTCTCAGTTTCGGCGAGATGGTTTTCCAAGGCGGCAGTCAGTTTGTCACTCGATACCTTTTTGACCATCTTTGGCAGCGCTTTGACCAGTTGCTTTTCGCGCTGAGGGCATCGCGTAGTTCGTCGTAAAAGGCGTCGGCAAGTGTTTGCATGGACATGGGGGGCTCCGTTTTCGTTGGTTGGAAGGAAAGTAACGATCTGAACGCCGGGTGAGAGCGGTAAGCGACTTTTGTGCCAAAGGCATGTCGGATGCAAGAAATAATTCAGACTTGTTATGCCCAGCGCGCGGCCTCTGGATTAGCGTGAATGCCATCGCGGGTGAAGCGTTGCACCTCTAACGCCCCGCTCGTGATCGAGTTCGCGGATTCTTTCAGAAATCTCTTGCGGCGATTTGGTTGAGTAGTGGGCGATCCGCTCCCCCGCCTGTCTCGCGATCTGCCGATCGATGGCTTCGCAGGTATGACTCTCAACACGTTGATCGGCGGCCGGCAACATGATCGCTCCTTTGCTGATTTGCGATCGCGCTGGTCGTTAATCTGCCAGCAGTCTTGCGGCGGCTGGCATCAATACCAGGGTGAATTGCAAACGGAGTACCATTCTATGCGTGTGGCATGACAAGTGCTTAAACACAACCTATGAGTAGGATCATTACCGCCCGGCATATCAATCTGGTTGGGAAGCTTAGGATGCCGACGCCAACGAAGAGTGGACGACGCGAGAAGCAATTGCTCGGCAAAGATGGGAGAACGAAAGTGGTGCGGATTATATGACCTGGGAAGAAGCACGCCCCGCTGCGATAGATGCTTACAACCGAGTTTACACGCGTACTCACAAGCCTCGCTGAACCCGGTGAAGTATCTCACGACGCCCGACTGCTATTCCACCCTGTCGGGGTTTGGTACGCCGATTGCTCCCGCAAAAATTGTTCATTCGCAAACTTCCGCGAAAATTACCTAATGCATGAGGAAACCGCAAATGAAGATGTTAGCCACCTGTGTTCTGGCCCTTGCAACGTTCGCGATGGTTGGCTGTGACGAGTCCGCGTTGGACCGCGAAGCCGACGCGATTCGCGACACCACCCAGCAGCAAGCCGAAGGAATTCGTGATCAATCGCAATCTGCCGCCGAAGCGACTCGTGAGGCTTCACAGGACGCAGCCGAAAGCCTGCGCCAGCGCCGAAAATGATTCCGAAGCAGTTCAGAGTACTGCTGAAGAGAGAGCGGACTCGATTGAAGAACGCGGCGAAGTGAAAGCTGATCGTCAAGAAACAATCGGTGAGCGGAAAGCAGACGCCGTGGAAGAGCAAGGCGAGGAAAAGGCCGACGCACTCGAAGAAGTCGACGACCAGTAGTCATCATCGAACCATTGAGCCTCTTGGAATGCTTGACGATCGGAACGTCGTCAAGCATTTCTTTTCGCATCTAGCAACCAGCGCGAGAAATGGTCTCTTTTCACTCACCGTGGGCCGCATGGGGAATTGCTTTGTGCTCGTCACGCGGCCGTTGACTTGTTGAATGTGCTTCGTCCCACGGTGGCGATCGTTCGCTGGGTGATGTTCGCAGTGCTGGCGTTGCACCGTTTTCCCGAAGCGGCAAAGCAAATTCAGGAATCCAGCGGTGAAGACGAAGCAGATCGTTTTGGCGAAGAGGTGCGTCGATTGTATCCGTTCTTCCCTGCCGTGATCGCAAAAATACGGCGTGCTTTTTCCTGGCGCGGTCTCGATTTTCCCGCCAAGACTCGCGTTCTGCTCGGCATCTACGGGCGCAACCACGACGGGCCGTACTGGAACCGACCGGAGAAGTTCAGCCCGGATAGTTTCAGAGACCCCATTGATCGTCGTTCACATTCATTCCGCAAGGCGTCGGTGACTTTCACGCGGGCCATCGCTGCGCGGGCGAGCAACTCTCTCGGCGGATTCTGTCAGAATGCTTTCGATGGTTCGCGAAAGACATCCAATTCGACGTTCCCGACCAGGATCTGTAAGTGGCACTCAATCGCTTTCCTGCTCAGCCGAAAAGCCGAATGGTGATCGCGAACGTCGCCAGACGAAGAAAACGTCTCAATACGAACAACGAACAGAAAGTCAATTCCCTTGCTCACGATCAATAAGCCCAACGAGGCAGTGATCCAGCGTTTCCTACAGCAGCAATCGCTTCTGACTTTGAACTACGCTGAAATTGGCAGCACCGCAGGTGAATTACCCAGCGGATACAACCACCATTGCGTCGCGGTCTCATTGGGCGAAGGCGACGATGTTTTTCAGCAAGCAAAACAATTTCTCGATCGTTGGCAACAGTTCCACGTTGGATGGGTCGAGGCGTTTCCTCAAAGTACCCCGCTCGTCACCGGTCAAAACATTGCGATTCGAGCAAAATTTCTTGGACTCTGGGCACTGGCGGCTTGCCGGATTGTTGAAAGGATCGACGACGAAGACGGTCCCGTCCGACGCTACGGATTTGCGATGGGAACGTTGCCGGACCATCCCGAACAGGGCGAAGAACGATTCGAGATCAAGCAGTCGACCGATGGTCGGGTCACATACAGTGTGAGGGCATTCTTCCGACCCAACGGTGCGTTGCCGAAGATCGCTTGGCCGTACCTTCGCTATCGCTTCAATCGGTTTCGAGAGCAATCGACTCAGACGATGAAGCGATCCGGGCACTGCGCGAGCCATTCTGGATAAAAAGCGGTTGTTAACGCTCTGTCATCTCCGCCACCATTTGCACCAGTCTTGCCGAGTCGATTGGTTTTGACAAATAGTTGTTGCAACCAGCTTCAATGCATCTGTTCATGTCACCTTGCATCGCGTTGGCCGTCAGGGCGATGATGGGGCCGGAATAGCCAAGGCTGCGAAGTTGCTTTGTAGTTTCGTAGCCATCGAGGTTCGGCATCTGCATGTCCAACAGGATCAAATCGGGACAGTTGTCGTTGACCAGGCACTCGCGAATGTGATCGACGGCGAGTTGTCCATCCTCGCATTCATCCACCGTTGCTCCGGACTTGGTCAGCAATCGTTTGCTGAGGAAACGGATGTCACGACGATCGTCGACAACAAGAACGCGGCAATTAAGTTTTGCCGGCTCGAATGTAATTGTTGCCTTGGGAACCTCCGTCATCAACTGCGGTTCGACAAAGGGGATGCCTTCGATGTCGCCGACCGCGATGGCGACGTCAAACGTGCTGCCCTTGTTGCATTCCGATTGAACGTCGATTTTCCCGCCCAGCATTTTCACGAGTCGCCGGCTGATCGCTAAACCTAAACCCGTACCGCCGAAGTGTCGTGAAACACTAGAATCGCCTTGAACAAATGGTTTGAACAACTTCTCACGCTGCTGCTCGGTCATGCCGATGCCGGTGTCCATGATTCTGAAATGCAGCAAATCGTTTTTGATCCCAACCACCACTTTCACTTCGCCTTGCTTGGTGAACTTGATCGCGTTGCCGACAAGATTGATCAGAATCTGTTTCAACCGTTTAGGATCGCTTTCGATCTGCGAAGGAATCTTGCCGCTGTACTCGACCTGTAGTTTCAAATTGCTTTCCGTTGCTCGTACTTCCATGACACCGCGGACATCTTCGACTAGGCGTGCCGGGTCGAAACGCTCTCGATTGATCTCGAACTTGCCTGCCTCGATCTTCGATATATCCAAAATGTCGTTGATGATTTTGATCAAGTAGTCACCGTTGCGACGAATTGTGCCCAGGTGGCTGATCGCTTCATCGCTGGTAACATGTTCACGCAGCAAATCGACATAGCCAAGAATTGCGGTCATCGGAGTCCGAATCTCGTGAGACATGTTGGCTAAAAAAGCACTCTTGGATGCGTTGGCGGCCTCAGCAGCCGCGTGCGCTTTCTTCAGTTCCGCTTGTGCCTCGTGGCGATCGTGGGCATCGATGACCGATCCGACATAGCCGAGGAAGTTTCCATCATCGTCAAAACGTGGTCGTCCGGCGTCGATTACCCAGCAGTAGCCGCCTCGAGCTGTCCGCAGTCGGTAATCAATCTCGAAAGCGTCTCGATGCTCGGCTGCCGCCAAGAACGATTTCCCGGCTGCCTCGCGGTCATCGACGTGAATGGCGTCGGTCCATGCCATACCATATCCCTCTCCCTCGGCCCGTCCCGTGAAGTCGCGCCATGATTGTGACAGAAAATTGCATTGATGGTTTTCATCCGTGACCCAGAGCATTGCCGGAGCCGCGTTGGCCATGTTGCGGAAACGTTCCTCACTGTCAAGAATTTGCTCTTGCCATTCCTTTTCCCCGGTGACGTCCCTGTTCAATCCGTGAATGGCTGTCACGTTGCCTTCGGCATCACGGATCACTGCACCGATCCCAGCCAACCAACGAGTGCTCCCGTCGGGCAATTTTACTCGAAACTCCGCTTGGTATTCGTCCTCACCGTCGGTTGCTGCCTTCCACGCCGCCTGTAAGGCTGGCAAATCGTCCGGATGGACGTGTTTGAAAAACAACTCGGGTGTCGGATCGTCGATGGGCACGATGCCCAACAGTTCAAACAACTTGGCATCCCAATGGCTCTTTTCTGGAGTCCACTGCCAGGCGGCCATATTGCCAGCCTTGAGCGCCATCGAGACGCGACGTTCATTTTCAATCAACCGTTGCTCCGCCTGATGACGCTGGCGAATATCAACGCCCGACGGAATCAGGTAATCGACGTTTCCATCGCTATCGAAAACCGGTGCGATCATGAAGTCAATCAACACGCCTTCATCCCCATAGCCACACAGCGAAACGTCGAATCGAACAATCTCGCCCGCCGCCGCTTGTTGCATAGCCTCTCGTATTCGCGCGGAGACCTTAGGGTCGTAGCACCACCATGGCGCGTCAGCAAAGTGTTTTCCAATCACTTCATCGCGGGCGGTGCGGGCGATCTTGAGCGAACGGTCATCGACTTCCAACAGAATCCCATGCCGGTCAATGACCCCGACAAGGCCAATTTGGTTGTTGATCACGCGGCGCAAATGTGCTTCACGCTCAACCACTTCAAGTTCGCGATTCTTCCGCGCCGTCATGTCCTGCACGACTCCGGTCGCCGAGACCGCGTTACCGCGTGCGTCACGCTCGATGACACCTTGGCTCAGCACCCACACGGTTCGTCCATCGCAGGGTCGGACGACCCGAAATTCGGCGGTACGATCGGTCGTGTCACCGGCCAATTCCTCATCCAGTTGCTGCCGCACCGATTCGCGGTCATCGCAATGAACCAACTCGCTGAAACCAGCGGCTGTTCCGCTAAATTGTTCTCGACTACAACCAAAAATCTCGTACAATTGATTCGACCACGTTACTCGATCCTCCGTGATGTTCCATGTGTACGTTCCCAACTTTCCGGCATCGAGCGCCAGGTTAAGAATCCGCTCACGCCTCTCTCGCTCCAGTTCTAACTTTTTGCGATCCGAGATGTCTTCGATAATGGAGATGAACTGAACCGGCTCGCCCGTCGAACTGCGAACCAGCGAAACGGTCAAACGAATCCAGATGTACTGGCCATCGCTACGGAGGTAACGCTTTTCCATCGAATAGCTGTCGATTTCGCCGGCGACGAGCCTCTCTTTTTGACCCACGTCGTCATCAATATCGTCGGGATGCGTGATCTCTTGAAACGTCTTTTGCAAAAGCGTGTCAAGATCGTAACCAACAATTTCGCAAAACCGTGAATTGGCGTTGATCCATCGACCACTGAGGTCCACGTGAGAGATACCGACGGCCGCGTTATCAAACGTAGCACGAAAGCGAGCTTCGTTTTCGTGGAGTTCGGTCACGTCGAGAAACGTAACCACGATCCCCTCGAAGTCACCCGTGTGCGATTGATACGGCAGTACGCGACGTATGAACAACTTGCCTGAGTCGGCGACTACGGTGTGCTCAATCGAATATTCATTGACGAGCGCCTTCGGATCAGGTAGCGGCGGCATGTCTTTTACATGCGGCACGAAGCGTTCTAGCGGTCGACCAATGTCAGTGCTGATCAGCCCATAGATTTCTGAGATCGCAGGAGTGAAGCTGCGAATCAATAATTCATCGTCCAGGAACACGGTGGCGATTTTCGAACTGCGCAGCAAGTTCTCCAGATCGCTGTTGGCTTGCGCGACGGCTTCGCTGCCGAACCTGATTTCCTCCTTCGACGTTTCGAGTTCCTCATTGGCCGATTGCAGTTCCTCGTTCATCGACAACAGTTCTTCATTGGACAACTTCAGTTCTTCATTGGCGGCTTCCATGTCCTGCATCGACTTGTCAAGATCGCTGCGTGTCGTTTCGAGTTCCCGTTCAAGTTGCACAATGACGGAATTCGCATCGAGTTGGCTGGCGGTTGCGGGTTGCTCGTCTGCTTGATCGCGATTGATCGGCAGACCGACATCATGGAAGACGACTAAGAACAACCCTTCATCTTCGCCCAAACGCGGCATCGGCTGGACGGTCACCATCACGCCTTGAATGGAATCGCCAACGCGTACCGACAGATTCTCATGGTGGACTTTGCGAGTTGTTTTTCTTGCCTCGGCGATCGCTGCTCGCAAACCGATCCGCAAACCGCTGGCGGCCATCTTGATGATGTTGTTTTGAAAATCACCGTCCCCAAGCGAAAGGTATTTCTGCATGTTCGGGGCCGAGTTGATGACCTGACCCGATTCATCGATCACGCACGATTTCGGAGCGAACTCGTCAAGCACAATCCGCTGCCGAATCTCGGTCACATCGGTTGACACATCGGGTTTGCGATCGTTAGGTGTGGGCAGATTCATCTGGCTTTGACGCAGACTGATCGAATGGGCCGAACCGATCGCGGTCCCTTTTCGCTGAGAGATACGAAACTTGGCGTCGATCGGCCTGAATAGCTCAGCGTGTGAGGTGATGTTTTCACTCGGACCGAGCAACAGATAACCGCCGGGACGAAGCGCGTAATGAAACAGCGGAATGAGTTTCCTTTGTAAATGCGGTCCCAGATAGATCAACAAATTGCGGCACGAAATCAAATCGAGTCGCGAGAAAGGAGGATCGCTAATGAGGTTGTGGGTCGAAAACAATACCGTGTCACGAATCTCTTTGGTGACTTGATAGCGTTTGCCGCGTTTGATAAAGAAACGCTTGAGTCGCTCGGGTGAAACATGGTCTTCGATGCCGATCGGGTAAGTCCCCAGGCGAGCCGTTTGCAGTGAACGTTCGTCGATGTCGGTTGCAAAGATTTGGATCTCGGGTGAGCCGACGGTGGTAACCGCGGGTTTCCCATCCGCAAGGCCACTCGCGGCTGGCGCCGTTGAATCACAATCTAAGGCTTCGCGGCACAACATTGCTATCGTGTACGCTTCCGCACCACTGGCGCAACCGGCAACCCAAATCCTCACCGTTTCATCCGGCCCTCGACGATTAAACAAGTTTGGCAGCACCTTTTTCGCCAACGACTCAAACGCTTCGGGATCACGAAAGAACGCCGTTACACCGATCAGCAACTCGCGAAACAATGTCTGTGCTTCCTCTTCATGCCGCTGAAGGTAACCGACATAGTCATCGATTGCCGCGATTTTCAACACTTGCATCCGCCGTTGAATTCGCCTCGACAGCGTGCTGGCTTTGTAGTGCTGGAAATTGTGATTCGTGACCTTCATCAACGTTTCGGCGATCGTTGGGATCGAATCTATAATCTGGTCCTGTAGACGAATCAACGACTTGGCGCCGCCCAAGTCAAGTAAATGTTCCGAATACTGCAACAACTCTTTGGCGATTTCAGCCGGTGTCAGCACATGATCGGCCACACCTGTCGTGGCGGCACTGCGCGGCATCGAATCGAACTTGGCCGACATCGGTTCTTGGGCGAACGTCAATCCACCTGCGTCACTGATCGCCTTCAACCCGAGAGTACCATCGCTACCGGCCCCGGACAGAATCACTCCGACCGCCGCGCTCGCCCTGGTCGTCGGCCAGTGAGTGCAGGAAATAATCAATCACATGTCGCAGTCGCGCCTCGTCATCATTTTCGACGATTCTCACAAATCCGCTTTTCATGTCCAGCTGTCGTTGTGGAGGGCACAGATAGATGTTACCCCCTTTTAACTTCTTGCGACCATTCAGTTCGACAATTCCCATCGGCGTCGTCCTGCGCAGTAACTCAGCCAACAGCGATCTACTGTTGGGATCGAGATGCTGCACGAAGACGATTGCCATCCCCGAAGCGTGATCGAGCGCTGCGAGCAATTCCTGGAACGCTTCCAGCCCGCCGGCGGATGCGCCAACGCCAACGATAAGTGGGGATTCGTTCGCTCTTGATTGTTTGCTCATCATTCACCGCTACTCTCATTAACAAGCTGCTGCGATCTTGGCGATCACCAATTAATTTCTGAATGAACAGCCGCCAAATGCCTCGGCAGCGATGGGCCACTCGATTCCCGCCGATCGCAGTTGGCCGATCGCCGGTCGGCCATCGACGGTCGGCATTTGCATGAACATCACGCGATAGATCGGATGCCAAAAGATGATTGCTTCGATCAGGTCAACGGTTCCGCAGGCGAGAATGAAACCGCCGAATAACCAGAACAGATTGGTGAACGAAAAATCGTCTCGCTTCCGCGCGAAGTAAATCAGGACCGCTGGGATTGCAAAGTAAGCACCGAATGTGACGACGTCACTGACAATGTGCAGCCAGCCTAGAAACTCGGACCAGTTGCCGCAGTACCATCGTGCCGGAAAGTCGGACGTATCAAAGAATTTGGAAAAGTAATCACCCACGTCCGCGTTCCTTGACAATCTTTTCCAGGAACCTCTCGAGGTCTGTCGGGTTGTAGTAGCGGTAGCCTGTCACGGGATGACGGGTTGGTATGAGCCACCCGGCGCGGTCCCAGTTCCGCAGTGTCTCCGCCGACACGCCCATAAGCTGGGCCGCTTGTCCGACGCGCAGCATCCCACTCAATTCACGGACATTCTCTTGAACACTCATTTGCCAATGCCTCCAACCTTGCAAAGTTCAACTGTCGTCAAATTGAATTCGCCAACAGGCCTCACGTCAATCGGAGGTCGCGCGGATCTTACCCGGCGGGCGGTTGATGACGAGGACAAACTAGAACCGATTCTGCCGAGGGCCGTCGATTCTCTCAGCGAGTTGAACGCTTGGCAGCCAATCCGGACTGACGGCGATTCTTGGTTGTAGATTTCGCAATGAATCCGGAGACGAACGAATGCTGGCGAATCCCGTTAAGTTTGTTTAGGTGTGTCGTTCCGATTCAATGCCTGCGTCACCTCCGGCACACGGTTTGCTGGAGTTTGTTGGAGGGAGTGTGGCTAATCAACCGCTTCAAGGCTGGAGTAACGCACTCCCCAGCGGCAAATCTTTTAGTGAAAGGCACGTAATGGTCACGAGACAAGAAATAGGCGGACAGTGGAATCAAATCCAGGGTGCCGTCAAAGAGAAGTATGGGCAGATCACCGACGATGAATTGCGCGAAGTCGAAGGTGACAGCGAGCAATTGATTGGACTGATTCAGCAGAAAATCGGTGTAGCGCGAGCCGAAGTCGAAGCGTTCGTGAATAAGGTCTATGAAGACTGTGGAGCGAGCTGTTCGCACCTTGCTGATCGGGCCTCCGAGTATTCCAAAGCGACCGGCGAAACACTGCGACAAGGCTACCAACAATCCACAAGGGCAGTCGCTCGGCATCCGATGGAGTCTGTCGCGACCGCACTTGGCATCGGTTTGGTGGCCGGCATTGCAATCGGTTATTCGCTTGCCGCAGATCGCTATCGCGAACCGACTTGGCGAGAACGCTGGACGGCTCGTTAACGATCGCTCGTTGCACTCCAAACGGGCTGATGTCTCCATCAATTAAATCAGGAACTCGCTGGGTCGGTAGAAACGAGCAATTCGGGTCAAGCCGACTCAGCTGAGACCCACCATCGTTGCTCGAGAGGATTTCGCCGACTGCGAGCGATCGGGTTTTTCGGCACGCGAGTTGCGACCGAGTGCAAAGAGAAGCGTTCGCTTCGCTTACTGCGGACGCATGTATCCCCACCAAAAAGAGAAACGTTAGTGACCGAGACGTTGCCACGTTGCCGGTCGACGTGGTGGCTTATGAACGCCCATCGCGAGATTTCTCCGACTGACGCTTGGCGCAGTCCCCAACGAACGAAGACGTTCGTTGTTAGGTCAGATGGCAAACGCCTTTACCTCATTTTCTTTCCATCTAAGAGCGACACACGAGTTGCATTGCGATCACGTCTGGCGTCGCAGTGGCTGGCGGACGATTAGCAATCGGTACGGTTCGCAATCAGTCATCCGTCATCATGCGGCGACCCACTGGTTTGCACCTCGCTGTTTTTTTTTTGCCGACGAATTCCAGTACGTCGCAAATATTCGTCTCGACCCGAATCAAATGGCCCGCCACGTGCTCCCTGTGACTGGCAGAGCCGCTCGCTGGGGTGGCAATCTTTTAACACTGCACAGGGAACAGAACGATGAACTGGGATCAAATCGAGGGCAAGTGGAAACAAGTCAAAGGTCAAGCTCAACAGAAATGGGGCGACCTCACCGATGAAGACCTCGATGTTGTCGATGGCAAGCGCGAAGAACTCGTTGGCAAAGTTCAAGAACGATACGGCATCGCGAAAACGGAAGCCGAACAGCAGGTCAAAGAGTTTGAATCGTCCTGCAACTGCTAATGACATGTAGAACTGGTAGCCACAAACTGCCAGCCTGCAAGCAAGTCTAGCCGACTAGCTGATGGCTTGTCGGTAAATCGAACAAAGAAGCCAGTTACCCCTGCACTCAAAATCAGAGAACAAAAATGAAACGCGCAATCAATGCTCTCATGGCAACCGCAGCAATCGCTTGCCTCACATTCAGTACGGCTCGGGCACAGGAAACGATCGGACAGAATCGGGTTCGTTCGGGTGCCGCCGATGCTGGCAAGCTGGACGCGAAGACGCGTGGGGCTAATATCCGTGTAAGCCAGCTGATGGGCCAAAACATTCAGAATTCGCAAGGCGAAAGTGTCGGCGAGATCAAGGACATCGTGCTCGACTCCAGGACCGGAAAGGTTCAATATGCTGCTGTGACCTATGGCGGCTTTCTCGGGATGGGAAACAAGATGTTCGCGGTCCCATTCGCGGCATTCAAGGTTCAAGTCAATCCTCAGGAGGTCGGCAACGACGCCATCGATGCCGACGACTACATTCTCGTTTTGAACGTCACACAGCGACAGCTCGAAGGGCAGCAAGGTTTCGATGAAGATCACTGGCCGAATATGGCTGACCCTCAATGGGCTGCCGACTTGGACAAACGTTACGGTGTCAACCGAAACATGGATGCCAAAGATCGCTTGCTTCGTTCTAATCGCGAGTTGGATGGCAACCGGTAAACGGTGTGCAATCTGTACGTCAACTCTTCGGGAGCGGCACGACAATCGGGCGCGCCGCTCCATTCGCGTTCATTCGAGAAGCATCATGAAGTCGACGGGCTCAACATGGCACGGTGTCGAGATCCCTTGAGAAAACAATTGCGCCTAGCAACGTGCTCCATGCGAGAGTCGAATTCCCCCGAGCAGGCTGCGGATGCGTGTGCCCACTACCTAGCGTCGGTGATGTGCGGGAAACGCATCCGTTGAGTTTTGATTTGGTGGAAGACTTAAGTGATGCGAAGAGTCAAAAGAGGAGTATCACGACTGGTCACAGTAATGACCTCGTCACGATCAATCTGGCCGAGGCCGACAGCATACTTCGTGAGCGAATTCGCGTCGAGTTGGGCGAAGCACAACGGACCTTGATCGGTCACATGCGACATGAGGTCGGTCACTACATCAAATTGGTGTCATTGAAGTCAGCGAATACAACTTCGATCTGGGACTGATGCCATTGTTTCCCGAACGACTGTCGCCCATGGTGGTCGAAAAACTCACCTACCTTCACCCATTACGCAATGAAAGGCTCGCCCCAGAACATCAAATGGGGAATACACAATGAAGACCGCCAGCTTCGTTTTTGTCATTCTGATTTGTCTCTTGTTTCCGGTGTTGGCGCGTAAACGAACGGCAAGGAATCGTTCCCCCAAACCAATACATCGTCCAATGTTCAGCGAGAAACCAAATGAACGAGATCTTCGTCGGAAGCCGAATCAACTACACGATCAAATCACGGACCACGTTTCTGCTCCGTATGTCCGTCGCTCAAAATGATCGTCAGTCGACAACCGATGAGTCGATTGACGTCTTACCATTTCACAAAGTCGAAGAGTGTGCCGTAGGACCGCTCGGCAATCGGCTCCTGCGAATGACGGCGAACCCAGGTGACCTGAGGATTCAGTATCGGGCCACGGTTAAACTTCATGCAAACGAAGTCGATTCGACCGAATTGGGCGAAGTCGACTACGAGAACCTGCCTGCTGACGTGCTCACCTACCTCAATCCGAGTCGGTACTGCGAATCCGACAAACTGTTTCGCTTCGCGAGCGAGGAGTTTGGCGAATTGGTTCCCGGGTACTCGCGAGTAACTGCAATCTGCAACTGGACTTACGATCATCTGACCTACACTCCCAGCAGCACTGGCCCGACGACGACAGCATGCGATGTGCTGCTGCAGCGAACCGGCGTGTGCCGAGACTACGCCCACGTCGCCATTAGTCTCTGTCGCGCAATGGGCATTCCGGCTCGTTACGTCTCCGGGTACGCCGTCAACCTGCAACCGCAAGACTTCCACGGATTCTTTGAAGCCTACCTCAGCGGACAGTGGTTTTTGTTCGACGCGACGAGACTTGCTCCGGTCGGTGGTTTGGTCCGTATTGGCACTGGCCGTGATGCCGCAGACGTTGCATTTGCGACGCTGCGTGGCGATGCCCAATGGACCGATATGGAAGTCTGGGCCGACGAACAAAATGGAAACGATTACTTGTTGGACCCCGACAACGTCAAAACTGCCATCAGTTCGGCCTAAGCAAAACGCATACGATTCAACTCTGGCAAAGAAAAAATGCTCGGTCGAATACTCTTTCTCTCCATTCAATCCCTTGGATCGCTTGACACGGGCTCAATGTTGTGGATCGCGTTGTAAGTCAATCGAGCCAACCTCAACCAAAAGGACAAACCCAATGAATAACACCGCCATGCTCGGGCGAACAGAACGGTCAGGTACGGAACTCGATAATGAAGGCATGGGACCGATCGTCCTCGACTCCGGCGTCGCCTTTCGTGTCTGGGCGCCAAACGCGACCAGCGTCAGTGTCATCGGCGACTTCAATGACTGGAAGTCCGATGCAAATCCAATGGATCGCGATGACAGCGGTTGCTGGCTTGCAATCATTGAGAATGCGAAGCCCGGTGATGAATACAAATATCAAATTACCAACGGCGACAATACGTTCCAGCGGATCGACCCGCGAGTCCGCGAAGTGACCAATTCCATTGGCAACGGCATCGTCCATGACCCAAACTTCGATTGGGAAGGCGACGATTTCACCATGCCCGCGTGGAACGAATTAGTCATCTACGAAACTCACATCGGTTCGTTCTTTCGAGACGGCGAGCAAGTCGGAACATTCGATGGTTTCTCAAAGAAGTCCGAGCATCTACAGAAGCTCGGTGTGAATGCCTTGCAAATCATGCCGATCGCTGAATTCGCCGGCGATTTTTCATGGGGCTACAACCCCGCACACCCTTACGCGATCGAATCCGCCTACGGCGGGCCCGTCGGTTTCAAACGATTCGTTCGCGAGGCCCACAAAGCTGGTTTCGCCGTAATCCTTGACGTCGTTTACAACCACTTCGGGCCAAGTGATCTCGATCTTTGGCAATTTGACGGCTGGAGCGAAAACGACAAAGGCGGTATCTATTTTTACAACGACCATCGCAGTCAAACACCGTGGGGCAACACGCGACCGGACTACGGACGCGGCGAGGTCCGAGCGTACATTCGCGACAATGCAATGATGTGGCTCCAGGACTTTCACGTTGATGGACTGCGCTACGACATGACGCAGTACATCCGCAGCGTTGATGGAAGCCCGCAGTCGAATATCCCCGAAGGCTGGGGACTGACCCAGTGGATCAACCGTGAAGTCCACAGCTTCAAACCGTCGGCGATCACGATTGCGGAAGACCTGCAGAACAACGACTACCTTACCAAGTCAGAGATTGAAGGCGGGGCCGGTTTCTCGTCGCAATGCGACGCCGAGTTCGTTCACCCGATACGTGACGTGATTGCCCAACCCGATGACGCTGGTCGCGACATGAACAAAGTCCGAGACGCCTTGTACCATACTTACAACGATGACGCATTCCAGCGAGTTGTATACACGGAATCGCATGACGAAGTCGCCAATGGCAAGTCACGAGTCCCCAGCGAAGTCAACGAAGCCGACCCCGACAACTGTTACGCCCAAAGGCGAGCCACACTCGGCATTGCCCTAGCGATGACAGCACCGGGAATCCCAATGCTGTTTCAAGGTCAAGAGTTTCTCGAGGACGGATGGTTCCAAGACGCGGAAGAACTCGATTGGAGCCAAGCCGACGACCATGCCAGGATCATCAAGCTGACCGCCAGGCTGATCCGCCTGCGGCTTAACCGAGATGGCAACACCAAAGGCTTGACTGGTCAGTATGTCAATGTTTTCCATTTCAACAATACTAATAAAGTTATTGCATACCGGCGCAGCCATCGCAGCGGCCTCGGAAATTCTGTGAAGGGGGACGACTGCATCATCATTGTCAATTTCGCAAATCAATACTTTGAGCTCTATGAGATTGGATTGCCCGCCGGCGGATCTTGGAAATGCCGTTTCAGCAGCGACCCAACGACGAACGGCGAAGACTTAGGCGGAAACGCGAGCGGTGACATCGAAGCCATCGAAGACCCCTACGACGGCCAACCCCATCGCGGCGGAATCGAACTTCCGCCGTACACGGTTTTGATCTACTCTCAAGACCCATAGGAAACTTTAATGGACAGGTCAGCTTTGCATGGCTGCTCGATTTCGCGTCTGAGTCGAAGGGCGGAAATTGGAATCTTTTTATGTCCCATCCTTGACCTTGCAGCATTGACTGATCGTTAGATCGTCAAAAGCTGAAATCACTGAGATCGCGCTATGGACAGTCCATGAGCCAAGAGCCACTCGCGATCTGTGGCAAACTCGACCGCGCGTCGAGCCGATCGTTCGGGGCAGTCCACGATTGCAGGTCGATTGATTGCCGATCAATGTGGACGGCCGTTGTTCAGTTCCAATCGCGGCAGCCTTTGTACAAGACCGCCCTGGGTTCACCGGTTGCCTGGAATTGACATGTCGTTCTCTCTTGCCCCCTTCGTTCGATCTGGCACGAAAGTTGCCTCGCTTGTTGGAATCCTTCCCAGGACACGCCCCATGAGCTGCCGGAATGGTTCGCACCAAAAAGAGATCGTTCGATGCTTCGCTTCTTGCCGTGGAAATACATCGTTCGCAAAGCCGCTCGCAATTTCGGGATTATCGATCCCGCAGCTTGGCTGGGCCGGGTCCGACAGTTCTCACAACCCTCGGAAGTTCAGGAGCCGATTGAGCTGCTGCGAGCCGGCATCGTTTTTCACGCTCGAGGACTCGTCAACACGAAGGCAATTCAACACAACCTCGACTGGGTCTGGCCGTACTGGGTCGAACGTCAATTTGATCCGAATGATGTTTCATTCGTTCCCCGCGTTTTCGTTCAGTCATATTAATCTGACGCATCGCAATTGGTCTGCCATCGGGCTTCCAGATTTGGCTTTGTATCCGATTGTCGATCCGCGGGATTGGTGACCCCTTTGCACGACGGCTGGTCACTGGACTTCTGGCTCTTTGGGCCCCAGGGACATCGATTGCTTCCCAGTCGGCTGGCGGACGATCACGTGCAACAGCGGTTGATCCGTAACGGTTCGCTGGCTGTGGAAACACGCTGCAAATCGGAATCGCTGCAACTCGTCCAGACCACGAATTTGGACTGCGAAGGAGATCAGCCGATGCTGAAAATGCACGTGCGAGGAACGTGCGATGGACCCGGTCAACTGGTCGTTGCGATTCGTCCGTACAATCCGGAAGGTGTGCAGTTCATTGACCACATTCGAGCCGACGCGGATCGACGAAGGTGGCGAGTCAATGATCGTACGGACGTCGTTTTCGACCGTGGCGCGAATCAATCACGCCTTTCGCGTTACGATCGTGGTGACGTCTATCATAGTGCCGCTGCGCACGGTGAGTCCGATTCCGCGACGGAGATTCGCTGCGATACGGGCATGGCGACGGCGGCAGCGTTTTTCGATTTCGACAATTCGACGGAACTCGTGATCCGTGTGCCATTGGGCGAAGAATATCGGGAACTGGGGAATGGGGAGAAGTTCACGCAGCAGATTTCGTGGCCGGACGCGCGGGCTGAAGCGGCTGAATTGCATTTACCCGACCGGAGGATTGAAATGCTGTACGGCGCGGCGGTGGACTCGCTGCTGCTCCTTTCGGCAGGCGAGGTCTTTCCTGGGCCCTACACCTATCGACGGTTCTGGTTCCGGGATGCCTGTCTGATGATGCACTCGATGCTCGCCCTCGGTCTGTTCGAGCGTTGCCACCGTGCCTTGCAGCGCTTCCCGACTCGGCAAACGCGACGCGGCTATTTTCTCTCGCAGAAAGGGGAATGGGATTCCAACGGCCAGGTGTTGTGGATCGCTGATCGATTTGCGACAACCAGCGGTCATCCGCTGCCGCCTGGATTGCTCAAAGCCGTCGATAAGACCGTCGGTTGGATCGATCGCAAACGCGTGCGGTCGCCGGGCCAGCGTCACGACGGACTGCTGCCGCCAGGCTTCAGCGCCGAACATCTGGGCACCAACGATTATTATTACTGGGACGACTATTGGTCGCTGGCCGGTCTGCGGTCGGCGGCGAACATCTATCGCCGTCAGCACCGGCTCGACCGGGCCACCCAGGCTGAAAAACTGGCCGTGGAATTCGACGTGGCGATCAACGCCAGCATCGAACAGATTCCCCGCACGTTTGCACAGGGCGGCATTCCCGCCTCACCGTATCGCCGCATCGACGCAGGTGCCATTGGATCACTTGTCGCCGACTACCCGCTGCAGCTTTGCGAGCCCGGTGACGCACGTGTGATGCGGACCATCGAACTTCTGATGCAGTGCAGTTTCCATCAGGGTGGATTCTTTCAGCAAATGATTCATTCCGGGATCAATGTGTATCTGACGTTGGACATTGCCCAGACACTGCTTCGTGCAGGCGATTTGCGTTATCGCGATTTGATGCGGTCGGTAGCCGATCTCGCTTCCCCCACCGGCCACTGGCCGGAGGCGATTCACCCCCAGACGGGCGGTGGTTGCATGGGCGACGGGCAACATGGCTGGGCTGCTGCCGAGTGGGTGATGATGATTCGCAACTGTTTTGTCCGCGAGGAACAGGATCGGCTCATCATCGGATCGGGAATCTTTCCCGAATGGTTGACAGGCGAGGACGATGTTTCCTTTGGTCCGACGCTCACCCGCTGGGGACGGGTCAGCATTCGCCTCAGCCGCCAAGCCGCGTTGGCGGACGGACCCGCGTCGTGGCTCTTGACAGTCGACGGTCACTGGCATGGCGAAATACCTCGCGTCGATGTGCTGATTCCCGGCTACCGGGCCGAGCACAGCGTTGACACCACGCAGTCGCTCACCTTGCGTGAAACGCCCGCCGCGTCGACGGCGGCAACCGCAACCTCCGCCGCATCACCCCACACATCCATGCATCGCAAAGTTCGATCCAGTCAAAAGCCAATGGAGTCTTCGCCATGAGAATTGCAATGTTCACCAACACGTATCTGCCGCATGTCGGTGGTGTGGCGAGATCCGTCAATACGTTTGAGGAAGCACTCCGCGCCCGCGGGAATGACGTGAAGGTCATTGCACCGGAATTCGAAGGTGCCGACGAGGCGATGCCCCACGTTCTGAGAGTGCCGGCGATTCAGAACTTCAACGGCAGTGATTTTTGCGCTGCGCATCGCCTTGCCAAACGTTGTCAGTGATTTCCTCGACGCCTTCGAGCCGGACATCCTTCACAGCCATCACCCCTTCCTGCTGGGCGACGCTGCCCTTCGCGGCGCGTGGGAGCGGCAGATCCCCATTGTGTTCACGCATCACACCTTGTACGAGAACTACACCCATTATGTGCCGCTCGACTCTGCCGCATTGAAGCGGATGGTCATTCAATTGGCGTCCGATTATTGCAACTTGTGCAACGCAGTGATCGCACCGAGTGAAAGCGTTCAACGACTTTTGGACGAGCGCGGTGTCACCGTACCCGTACATGTCATTCCGACCGGTATCGATTCGGCTTTGTTCAGAAGTGGCGATTCAACTCGTTTTCGACGGGCGGTCGGGATTGCGGACGAGGCGTTTGTCATCGGCCATCTCGGGCGACTCGCTGCGGAGAAGAACCTCAACTACCTCGCCGAAGCGGTCGGCCGCGTCCTTTCCGAGAACCGCGGCGTCGTGTTCCTTGTTGTGGGAGACGGCGATGCAAAGGATTCCATGGAATCGCGACTGCGCGAGTTTGCTGATCCTGCGCAGATTGTGATGGCCGGTAAGCGCAGCGGACAGGATCTGGCCGATGCTTACGCCGCGATGAATGTGTTCGCCTTCGCGTCGCAGTCGGAAACGCAGGGGATGGTGCTGGCCGAAGCGATGACCGCGGGCAAGGCGGTGGTGGCCATCGACGGACCGGGCGTTCGCGAAGTCATTGCCGACGGATCGAACGGGTTGCTGCTTGACGGCCATGCTTCTTCTCTTGACTTTGCCAAGGCCCTACAGTCGCTGTTGGATGATCGCAACCGACTTGACGGCTTTGCCGCTGCGGCTCGCGAAACGGCCAAAGAGTACACAGTCGATGCGTGTACTGACCGCTTGGAAGCCGTTTATCAACAACTCATCGAAGAAGATCAGCAGCTCGGATCCGAAAGCGATCCGTGGGATGTACTGCTTGCCCGGCTTGAAATCGAGTGGAATCTGCTCGCACAGAAGGCCTCGGCCGTCACCGCGGCGTTGGCAGACACTCCGGCAGCGAGGGCAACGATTGATTAGTCGCATCACGAAACGCGCGAGAAGTTGGCGTCGGCGGATCAGCCGCACCCGTTGGTTGGCAAAGCTGCTCGGCCTCCCCAAACCGGGCGCTGAAAGCGATGCGCCGGGACTGATCATCTTACAGCTCGATGGCCTGTCGCGCAAGCAGTTTGAGGCGGCGGTTTGCAAGCAGCGGCTGCCGTTCCTGTCCATGCTCACCCGGTACGGGCACTTCGAGCTGACCAGCTTTTATTCCGGCATTCCTTCGACGACTCCGGCAGTGCAGTCCGAGATGATGTTCGGCATTCGTTCGGCGGTGCCTGCGTTCTCGTTTCTCGATCGACAGACCGGCCGTGTGTTTCGAATGTTTGAAAGTGACTGTGCCGAAGCGATTAACGAGCGAAATTCGGAGATCGGAGATCCGTTGCTTGTGGGCGGGCATTCAGTTTCAAACTTGTTCGCAGGGGGGTCCGAGAATCCTCGATTCTGCAGCCAACAAATGACGCTTGATACCGCAAAGCGGGAACTCAATCCGTGGTCGCTGTTGTTGATCCTGTGCCTCTACTTTTTCACTGTACTCCGCATTGTCGGGCTAATGCTGATTGAACTCGCGGTGGGAGTTGCGGACTTGATCAAGGGCGCCGTGGATCGCCAGGACTGGCGAAGCGAAATCAAGTTTGTCGCGCGCGTGTCGCAGTGTGTGCTCTGCTGCGCGAACTGGCGAGAATCCATGTGAAGCTGGCGATTCAGCAGGGTTCGCCAATCATCTACGCTAACTTTCTGGGTTATGACGAACAGTCGCACCGCCGCGGACCGTCGAGCGGATTTGCGCATTGGGCACTCAAAGGGCTCGACGGAGTCTTCCGTGATATTTACCGCACCGCACGAAGATCCAATCATCGCGACTACGAATTGCTTGTTTTCTCGGATCACGGTCAGGAATCCGTTTGCGATTATGTAGCCCTGTACGGCATGTCGGTCGAAGAAGCCGCGAAAGAGGCATTTGCTTCGGGGCCGCTAGCCGACTATATCGTCAGCGATTTGACGGAACGTCGACAAAGTTATTACTCGGACCAACGTGCACGTCATATGCTGAGAGTTCGCCGCGGTCGCATGGATCCCCGATCTCTTTCGGACGAAGCACTGGCCAAGGAAATCGTTGTCACCGCGATGGGGCCAATCGGCCATATCTATCTTCCAGTACCGCTTGATTTCGAAGGCCGGGCTGACTACGCCCGTTCATTGGTCAACCAATATCATGTTCCTTTGGTGATGACGCGCAGCGAGGACGACGGCACGATTTACGCCTGGAATGGCGCGGCCAATGGCAACTACCCAAACACGCGGCGCCCGTGTTGGGTGACGATCATCCGTTTCTCGACCAGGTGGCGACCGATTTAGAGATATTGTGCGATCACGAGAATGCTGGCGATTTAATGATTTTCGGCTGGAGCCCCGGCGACAAGCCGGTCTCGTTCGTGAGTGAAAGCGGCGCTCACGGCAGCGTTGGTACCGAGGAGACGCGTGGCTTCGCGCTCGTTCCCCAGGAACTTCGCGCTGCAATTCAAAGGCGAAACGGCGGAGAGTCATTTACACGCGGACAGTTCTTGCATGATGCCGCATGGGAGTTCGTCCGCGGCAACTTCCTGGGCACTGCCGAAGCCAGTGAGTTGGCGATGGATGACACGTTGCCCGCCCAAGTGAGAGAATCGGCCAGCAATGGCGATCCTTTGTTGCGTCCGGGTCCTGGCTCGTCGATCCGAGTGATGACCTACAACATTCACAGTTGCATTGGAATTGACGGAAAAATTCGACCAAATCGGGTCGCCGATGTGATCGCTGCAGCCGAAGCGGACATTGTTTGTTTGCAGGAAGTCGATGCGGGTCGCGCGCGCACCAACTTTGGCGATCAGTCGGCGTTGATTGCTAATCGATTGAGGATGCATTGCGAGTTTTTTCCCATCCTTGTGTACGGCAACCAGCGATACGGCTTGGCTATCCTCAGTCGTTTTCCCATTACGTTACGTCGCACCGACCGTTTTCCACCCACCAAGTCTCGACGGCCTCGTGAAACACGCGGAGCAATGTGGGCCGAAATCGATAGCGCCGGCGCCCACCTGCAGGTGATCAACACGCACCTTGGGTTGCAATCCTCTGAACGACACCAGCAGGTGACAACGCTTCTGGAGGAGGATTGGCTGGGAGAGATTGCGACGGGAGATCCGATCGTCGTTTGCGGCGATCTGAACGCTGGCCCGAAGTCAAAAGTGGTTACGCGATTGAGTCAATTCCTCGATTGCGACGATGCGGTGCGAACAAAACGCCCGCCGTCGCCAACGTTTCCATCTCCATTTCCGCTCCGGCAAATCGATCACATTCTGTTCAATGATCGATTCGTCTGTCGGAGTTTCAATCGAGTACGCACGCCGAATGCGAGGGAAGCTTCCGACCATCTTCCGGTGGTGGCCGATCTGGTGCCGCGTCTTGGATCATCCCACGACGCGGATGTGCCGCTCGAACGTTCCGAGACGCGGTTGCATGCTGGATCACGGGACCCCGGACGGGGAGATCCCTGATGCGACTACCATTCGGCATCAGACCGCTGCAACTGATCAGTGGGTTGACCATGACGGCGATCGTGGCTTTCGCGGTATGGAAGCTATCGATGGGCTGGTCGGCGGATAATTTCGTTCGCGCGGCGCGGCAGCTTCCCAGCCATTGGTTCATCCCATGCTTTGCCTTGATCCCACTGATCGGCGCACCGATCAGCATCTTTCTGATAGCGGCAGGACTTAAGTATGGCGTCGCGCTGGGAATGCTAGTCACCGCTGGGTGCATGGCAGTGCATCACCTGGCGGCCTGGCTGGTTGCACACACGTGGCTTCGGGAACGATTGGAACGCTGGCTCGAGCAATGCGATTATGAACTCCCATCCATTCCCAGGCGACATCAAACATGGTTCATGATTGTCTTCGCCGCGGCACCGGGTCTGGCCTACACGATTAAGCTCTACGCCATCGCACTGACCGACATGCCGTTCCGCAAATACTTTTGGCTGGGCTGGCCGATTCACACGTTCAGCTCGTTTCTATTCATCGCGATGGGCGGTGCTGCGGGAAACGTCCATGCGTGGGTGCTCGCCGCATTTGGAATCTGCTTTGTGTTGAGTGTTGGCATCGCTGCTTGGCTAAAACGAAAGATGAAACTACAGGCGTCGCCAGAACCCGACGAAACACGGGATCAATCGGCGGGCCGGTCGTGCGGTGATTCAGCGCAACGGAATCTTGCAAACGAATCTTCGGTGTGCGTCCGATCACACGCAACGTGATGGCAGATATCGAATCGATCATCGGCTGATTATCGATCAATGAGGTTTAGGAACGGACGGCGACGCGTTTGCCATGGATCCACGTTGTGGGCGCTTGCGTGCTGGTTGGTCGCACTGGGAATCAAGCCGAAGCGGAGAAGCATATAGGCACACGCTTGTTAGCTTGGTTGGATGCGAAAGCCGACAAGCTGGCAGCTTGTGGCTACGGATTTGGTCCCGGCATGGGATTTGCGTTTACAACTTGGCTTCACACAACGGACGCCAATCTCCAACTCATTTCACGAGCCGATGGATTTTTTCAAACAAACCTTCGCTGAATTCTCCAAAGATCGCTGCACGACGCTTGCAGCGGCACTTGCCTACTACACCGCTTTTGCGTTGCCGCCGTTGCTCTACTTGCTGCTGACGGTGCTGACGTTCGGATTGTCGGTCGCCTACGAGAGCAACAGCGCTCAGCAGAAGGCGCAATCGGTCTTGGAAGAACAAGCGACTGAGATGCTGGGTAATGAATTCGCTGCGGAAGGGATCACCACGATCCTTGAGAACAACCGCGAATCGGGCGGGGCCTGGTGGAAGACGCTGCTGAGTTTCGCGGGGATCATTGTCGGGGCAACAGGTGTCGTCGGTGCTTTGCAGGATTCGCTGAACCGAGTGTGGCAGGTGAAGCCCGACCCGGAATCATCAGCAATTCTGACGATGCTTTACAAGCGGTTGATATCACTCGCAATGATCTTGGGGCTCGGTTTCTTGTTGCTCGTTTCGCTTGTTGTTTCGTCAGTGCTTTCGAGCGTCGGAAAGCAACTCGGCGAAGCCATCGGCATCAACAGCGGAGTTGCGGGCACGATCAACGATGTGGTTCAGGCTGCGGTTGTGTTCACCGTTTTTGCAGCGATATTCAAGTTCATGCCGGATGCCGAAGTCAAGTTGCGTGACGCGATTGTGGGGGCAGCGATCACGACCGTTCTGTTTCTTGCAGGCCGATTTGCGATGCAAGTCTTTTTTTCGTACAGCGAGCCGGGGGCTCAACTGGGTGCCGCCGCCGCTTCGTTAGCGGTGATTCTGGTTTGGGTGTACTACTCTGCAATGATCGTGCTGCTGGGTGCTGAGGCGACTCAGGTTTATGCGGTTCGTTATGGCGACGGAATTCAGCCAGAAGACAACGCAGTCCGGGTTGTTGAAGAAATTCGTCGTCCAGAAATAGGCTGACGAACCGTAGCGAAAGCCGCCACGACTTTCAGAGATTCCGCGATGGCCGAAACTCTCGGCGAATTTCGCTACCCCCAAACCGAGACTGCAGGAGCGAAAACATGTCGATAACCATTGAAAAGCCAGTCGCTCCATCGTTTGCCAAGCGAATACTGTTCGTCATCCGGGCGTGGTGGAAGCAGCCAGCAGATGTGGCAACAATTTGTCCGAGTTCACCCTATTTGACGGAGCACGTCGCCGATCGTGACTGCATTCGCGAGGCATCTTCGGTGTTGGAACTTGGGCCAGGCGCTGGTGGAACGACAGCGGCGATCTTGAAGCAGATGCGACCGGATAGTCGACTGCTGGCAATCGAGAAGGTGCCTGCATTCGGTGATTTACTCGACGAAATCGTTGATCCTCGCCTTGCGACGGAAATCGGCGATGCGGTCGATCTAGTTTGCGGCTTAGAGAAACATGGGTTAGGTCAGCCTGATGTGATCGTATCGGGAATCCCTTTTAGCGCGTTACCGCCTACAGTCGCTAAGGCGATCGTTCAATCGGTTCACGCAGCGCTCAAGCCCGGTGGCACATTTATCGCCTATCAAGTGCGGTCGGATATGGGCCCGCAGGACAAGCTCAAGCTTGATGTTCAAAAAGGAACAAGTTGACCGTCACGGGACCGGCCGTGAAGGTGAAAGATCGCTTGATGCTGATCGCGCGGGAAATCACCTCGGGTGATGAATCCACCGAGATTCAACGAGTGGCGATGAAGCAGTAGTGCAGCATCGCAGCAACAGGCTGCCCCCGTAGCCACAAGCTGCCAGCTTGTCGGCTCGGTGCATCTCACGAGCTGGCAGCCCGTGGCTACGTTGATAATCGCTCGCGAGCCTACCCGAGAGGAACAATCGTTCCCGCTCGGTTTTTTATTGGCACAGCGTTTGCGTTGCAGGATCGGAACTGTTGATTGCAACCTCCGGCGCGAGGAAGGTGACGAAATGAATCCGGTACGAGAAGTTTCCGCGAAGGTACGCGGTTGGATTGGCAAATGGATGGCGTCTAAAACGTACGCTGCAGAGCCGGCCCTGCCCAAGCAGTTCGTCATTGAGTTTCTTGGAGGGCCATTGGATGGTCATCGGGAAACCATCAGCCGGAATAGTTTAGAGACCATGCCGGACTGGATTGAGGTTCCGACTTCTAGTGCTCAGTTCGAATTGCTCGAAGGCAATGAGCCCAGAAGTTACACGCCGCCAACAAGCGTTGCGGTCTATGATCTCATTCGCGTGGGTCACCATTGGCGTTTTCGATTTCGGCAGCAGTTTCCAGCACGCCGTACTCACGATTGAGACCAGTCTCAAGCGTAGCGAAAGTCGCCAAAACTGTCGGCGACCCCCGTTATCGCTCAATCGTTTGGCTATTGCGTGATCCCGAGTATCGCAAGCAAGTGTTGGATACGGGCAACTGGATCGGCGGACGGGCGTAAACGTCCCCCCAGGGAATCGAGTGTCACGCGTCTGGGGACACCGCGAACAAACGGCATCAAGTTTGCTACATCGTCTAGGGAACAAGACATTTCCTGTCTTCCCAAGCGAGATCGCCAATGTCCACGACCACTCACGTCCTATCACCAAGCCGCCTCAAACCAGGTGACCTGAAAGAACTCGCCGAGACGACCGCAAATCCCTGTGTTTCGATTCTTATGCGAACTCACCGATCGGGACCCGAAACCCCGCAAGGCGCGATTCGCTTCAAGAACCTACTGGGTCAAGCAAAGAAGAAACTTGAGGAAGCGGGACACGATTGCTCGATCCTCGACCCCGTTGAGTCGTTATCGACCAGCTCGGATTTCTGGCAGCACCAAAACGAAGGGCTAGCCATTTTTCTTGCCCCCGACGATTGTCGAGTCATCAAACTGCAAGGATCGGTTGACGAACACGTCAGCGTCGGTGATTCGTTTTTCTTACTGCCGCTCGTTCGTCAACTCAGTGCCGATGGCACTGAATACGCCGAGCGATTCGGCACGGCGCTCGCACAATCCAAAGGCTCAACGGACGTCGAAGAAGTTCTCCGTGCCGCGAAAACCGGACGTGTCGAGTCGGTGATGGTCTGTTGCAACGAAGCCGACTTGGACCAAGCCAACGCGGTTGTCGGCGAGACTTTGCGTCAAGGCGGAGACGCCTTCCTTTCGGTAATTCGCGCGGGCGGAAACTCTTGGCGATTTTTGCTACCCCAAAACTCACACCAAAGAGCAATCCCATGCAAAGCCAACGAACCCTCCTCTGTTTCTTCGCTTATGTCGCCTTTGCGATGGCGGCGTTGATGACTGTCCGAGCCGACGAGAGAAAGCAGGCCGACGCCGCGGTCCCCAACCGCGACGGACAGGATCAGCGATTGGCGCTGGCAGGTGTGATTTGGAGCGACGCCGGCCTCACCAAGAAGCTTGCGTCCGAAGCTGCAAAACGCAGTGAATCACCCAAGCAGAAACAGCAACTCCAAGCAGTTGCCAAGAAGTCGAACGAAATCGTTGACGCTCTTGACGGAAACGACGACATCGACCGAGGTGATCCCGCCAAGGTGATCGACGGCGAGGACGAGCTGATCGCGGCCATGGCACGCGAGAATCAATCGAACGCCAAGCAGTCTAAACGGACTGTGGACATGGACCGCTACACGAACGAACTCTCAAGCTATCAGCAAGATGCAAAGTGGGTGCAGTTTCAACTCAACGCGAACCAGGCGACTTGGTCAGAATTCACGACCGAAAAAAACGTCATCGAGCGAACGCGGATGGCCCTGACAAAGACTAAATTCAGATGCAACTGCGGCAATGGACGCAACCGCGAATCCTCGACTGATAAAGATTCTGCAAGCAATTTTGAATTAGGCAGCTTGCTACTGCCGCTCGTTCTTGGCAACAGTATTGAGCAAGCGGCGGAGAGTTGGGGAGATTACTCCCTTGCCTTTGACACATGTATCGTCGTCAGGATGCACGATTTGTTGAAAGCTGTGGCGTGCAGATACTAGGTCGAGAATCACCGAAAGCGTGGCTTGCTTATCGAGCGGTTTGTGTAACAAGCCATCTCCGCCTAGCTGCTGGACAATGTTCAGCGTCTGGCCGTCGTGAAGACTGGTCATCACCAACACGGGCAACTTGCGGATGCTCTCATCGTCGGTTTGGCGAATCTTTTCCAGCAATTCGAGTCCGCACAGTTCCGGCATTTCAAGGTCAGTGACCAGTAGGTCCGGTGGTTGCTCGTAAATCAGTTCACGAGCGAGCTGCCCGTTTTCCGCCAATTGGCACTCGAACCCGCACTCACGCAGCCATTTTCCTACGGTCTCGCGAGAAGCACGAACGTCGTCAGCAATCACGCATCGTTTGGGGGGGGCAGAGTTGGGCATCGTCAGCGAAATAGCGAGGAGGAAATCAAGGGGCGGATTCAAAGATGCAATCTTCGTACCGAAACGACCGTGTGCAACGTAGGAACAAGCTGTCAGCTCGACCGAAGAAGCTCACAAGCTGGCAGCTTGTTGCTACGGACGACACTTGGCACGCCGATTGCTCAACCATTCAGAATGAACCAACCAATCACACTCAACCGAGCGACCAACAAGCAAGTCTTCGCCATCGCAGTGTTGCTGGCATCGCTGGTGCTCGCAACCGCGGGGCTGTTTGTCCCGACGCTGAGTATTTTAATGCTCATCCTCGCTGGGCTGCTGTTCGGCGTGTTCGTTCATTCGATCAGTGCGTGGCCGGCCAAGCATACTCCACTGTCCTATCGCTCCAGTTATCTCGTCGTGGTGACTCTCATGTTGGTGTCGATCGGTATCGGCTGCTTCTACCTTGGTTCCCAGGTGGTTCGCCGGGCGGATGAGTTGTCGGCGCAATTGCAATCCGCCGTGCAAACGGCAGACGAAAGGCTGTTGCAGAACGCTTGGGCCAGCGAACATTTGCCGAGTGTTTCGGAGATGCAAGTCACGCCGTCGACAAGTTCGATTTTGCCGGAGATGTTTCAAGGGTTGCAATGGGTCGGCTGGGGTGCGACCGGAGCACTGGTCGTATTTTTTGTGGGGCTGTACGCAGCCTATGAACCTGATCTGTATCGGACCGGGGTGGTCAAATTAGTTCCCAAAGACCGGCGAGGTCGTGCGGGCGAGGTCTTGAATGAATTGAAATCGGCTTTGGGCCTATGGATTGTTGGACGGCTCCTTTCGATGACAATCGTGGGAGTTGCGACGGCCATCGCGATGTGGGTGCTAGGCATACCGCTACCAATTTCGCTCGGGATTTTGGCTGCGTTGCTAACGTTCATTCCCAACATCGGCCCGCTGTTGGCTGCAGTGCCACAGATGTTGTTGGCGATTAACGTCAGCACGCAAGCTGTTTTGTATGTGCTGCTGTTCAATGTGATTCTGCAAACAGTCGAAAGCTATCTGATTACACCGCTCGTCCAACGACACGAAATTTCCTTGCCGCCAATCCTGACCATAGCCGCGCAGTTGGTGATGGGTGTGTCGGTTGGAGTCATCGGCGTCATGATGGCAGCACCATTGGTCGTGTTGGCGATGGTACTGGTTCAGATGCTTTACGTCGAAGACCGGTTAGGCGATGAGCAGCCCGGCCAGCTAACGAGTGAATCCCCGTAGCCACGAACTGCCGGCTTGTCGGCTCTATCGAAGACGCTCAAAAGCTGGTAGCTAGTGGCTACGACAGACAACCCTCCGAAACCTGAGATCAAACCCATGAATATTCAAAACATTGCTATCAGTTGACGGACGCGAAGTGTTTTCATGACGACGCTTGGCTCATCAAACGAAAGGAATGGTAGACCGCCATGTCTGACGAATCTCATACAAACCAATCCAGCTTCCAACGCGTCACGCAAGATGTGCTCGACCTCTTTGAATTGCAGATGCAGTTGTTGTCGGTCGACAGCCAAGAGGCGAAGCGAAAGCTGACGACGGCGATAGCTTGTGGGGCGATCGCTGCAACGCTTGCTGGTTCAGCACTCACCGTTGTCATGATCGGCGGCGGCTTCCTGTTGGGCGAACTGACAGGAGTTTCTAGCGGTGGCTCGCTCTTGATGGTCAGTGGCGCGGTTTTTGCCGTACTTGGTTGGATTGCTTTTTCAGCGATTAAGAATGCGGCATCGGCGATGAGTGAAACCAAGTCTGAATTCACTGAGAACCTGCGTTGGATGAAGGCAACGCTGATTTCGCCCAAAAAGTCGCCTCGCAACCAACTTCGTCGTGACTCATTCGATGGTTACGAATCTGATGCAACGCGAACGTCTGGCTGGAATGGTTCCCGTACGCGAAGGATAACCCAGACGTTGCTGCATGTTGGGCGTTCGGACTCGGTATCCTCGTTGGTTGGAAGCTAAAACCGTAGTATTGCGAAACTTGTATCGAAACTCGCCAAGCGTTTCATTGGAGCTGACGTAAAATCTTGGCGACTTTCGTTACGAAGAAGGAGATGCGCTTGTGTCCCAGTTGACAGACGGCCAGCGACAACGTTTTGCAGATGCGCTGGCACGTCTTGATGGTGACGAGGGAACGCTCATCATGCTCGCGGAGATGGTCGTTGAAGACGCACCGACTTTGCTGGGACAATTGAGTTCCGATGTTCGAGCAGCGAAAGTTTCTGATGCGGCAGCGACCGGTCACTCGCTGAAAGGATTGCTCAGCACTTTTGAAACGGGGCCGCCGGTGAGCGAGCTACAGCCGCTCATTGACGCAGCAAGGAGCGGTGATGACGAGGAAGCCGCATCCTTGCTCGGTGAAATTCGACCATCGCTTGAGAAGCTGGTCGAGGAGATTCGCGGCATCGCAGCGGCCGTTTGAGTCACGTCGTCGCTAAAGTTGTCACGACGCTGCATAGACAGTGAGCCTGCTTCTGCAAAACTCTTTGCGGGTGTCGCTGCGCTTGCCGTACGTTGACACAGTGCTCAAAAAATCCACACGACCGCGGCGATTGGTGGGCAATGTTCATCACGACGCTGGGCGACACGACGGCGTTCATATCGCTCGTATTCGGATCGGGAACGCATGCTCAGGATTGGTTTTCTCGGATCAGTTCGATGATTCGCTTGGGATGAGGCAAGTTATGGGCGACGACTTCCAAGTCGTCTTGGCCGGAGCTGGACACCCCGATGCCGCCGACGTTCAACAAGCGTTGACCGAAAGACTGATCCAGCTGGATGTTGCGGACGTCATCGTGTTGAACTTCCGAAGTCTCGCGAGAAATGATTCCTTGCCGAAAGATGGTACGATCGTCGGTGACCGTTAGCGTTGTGAATCGACTGACCAACACCCAATAGGCGATTACGCACGCAATGCCCAAGAGGGCCGCTGCGCACACCCAAGTTAGCAACGACGCTGCGCCGACCATCGTGGTTTCATCCATCGCGACTCCGGCAACGTTCGATTCGGTAAGCTCCATGATCCAGGCGGTGGCGGCCGCGAGCCCGACGATTACAACCACGAATGTTGCGATTGGACGAGCACGGAAAACTACCGGATGAACTTGCGAGAGAGTGCGTTCACTCGGCTCCGCAGCCATTCGCTTTTCGTTCGTTGCCTTTTGATCGACTTCCGACACGGAAGTCACGACTGCGGTTGGTATTTCCATTTCGAATGGTTTGTCGCAGTTGGGACATAAGATTGGACCATCGAGATGGTCAATGGTGCTATCGACCGGTTGATCGCAATACGGACACGTTGTAGTGAGGACTTGCATAGCGGGGCTACTCCAGAGTTCGAGGGGGCGACAGAAATGATTCGTTCTGGTCCGGGAGAGCATAGAGCAGCACATACTATGCCGATGCGATGATGTTCACGCGTCAATTGCGTTGATTCGATGGACGCCGAAAATCGGAGATGCGAAATGAGCTTGCCGGCCAGCCAAGCGGCGAAGGCCTGAGGTCGCGTCGAGGATGACGCTCACGCGTCCATTCCCGCCCGATGCGGAGCTGAATCATGAACCCAGAGACCGTTCCGTCGTAGCGTGTCGGTATTGCACCAGCCCGGTTTCTCGACGAGCAGCCGGTACGACGATCGCCGACTGCCTTCCAAAAAATGGGAAGTACCAAAAAGTGAGTGTCGTCTTCAATTGCGAGACATAATCTGTAGCGCAATCTCAGCCAAAGTCCGAAGGGTGTCCGTCCGCCAGATAGAAGGTGGCACGAGACTTGCTTCCGTTAACACCCCGTGGGTCCAATTCAACCCGCCCTACCGATAACTTTCCTCTCAAAGGATCAATCATGAAACGACTCACTAACGCACTCTGCCTCGCTGTCCTCTGCGCCAGCCCATCACTAGCTCAAGGAGTTTCAGGAACTCCGACGCAGCGGCTCGGCAATGCACTCGAACAAACAGGCAACGCCGTCAATCGGGCTGCGGATCGAGCGGAAAATGCCTTGCGTAATTCCACTGGAGCTGTTGTTGATCGAGCGAGAAATACAGCAACAGGCGTGACGGGGCAAACCCAATCCAACAGTCGCGTCAACGCTGGTCAAGTCCGCAATAACGGCTACCAGAACAACGGCTACCAGGGCCAAGCCAACGATGCAAACGGTTACCAAGGTCGAGTTGTGTACGGGAACAACTACCAAACTCAAGCGATCGGTAGCAACTCGTGCGGTGGGCGGCCCATTTCGGGCTCTGCCTATGGCAACGCGATGGTTTCAAGGCAACCTGCCTACTTGCTTCGTCATGACGCGAGCGGACGCGAGTTCATTTGTGTTCAAGGCAGGCGTGTCTATTTTGAAAGTCCGAACACCTGAGCCGTCGTGACATCCGGTTTCTGGCCTTCGATCAGAGAGACATACGATCGATCAAAAACCGACAGGCCTGTTCTCTGCGGGATTGGGATTTTGAAACTTAAGATAAAACGAGCTGTCGACCATGCCTCGTCATTATTCGTTCTGGTTGCTCATCGGAATCATAGGACTATTCGGCTTCTTGTTGTTTCACGTTATCAGGCCATTCGTTGTTGCGATCTTCATCGCCTTGGTTTGGATCGGCTGCCGTTTGGGTTTCCTTAGCTGTCTGGTTACTGATCGAAGGACGGTACGCACCCGGAATCGGACTGGCGATCTATGGTGCCTCGATTGTTTCAACGTCGGACAATTTGGTTCGGGCCTACGTGATCGGAAATCAGGCGAAGATGTATCCGCTGGTCGCATTGATCACCGTACTGGACGCCCTGAAACTGATGGGACTACGGGGCATTTTTGTCGGCCCCATGGTCGCGGCGTTTTTCTACGCGTTGCTGAACATTACCAGGGACCGCGTGGCGACTGGCACGGAATCGACATCGGCAGAGAAGCTACAGTTCACTTGCCCGGAGCGTTCGATTGGCGAAGCGAATGTCGACGCCGCATGTTGACCGAGCGGCGTGATCAGCATAGCGCGATCAGACACCGTGATCAGACAGCGGGCGAAATCTTGCTTGCGAACTTTGCATGTCACTTGCATCAATGATTTTCAAACCATTCATGGTCAACATGGCACACGACCACTACGCGATGGACATATCACGGGCAAAGAAGTTGCTTGATTGGGAACCGTGGCATCGGCTATTGGATCGACTTCCAGCGATCATCGACTCGTTGATAGATAATCCGGAGGAGTGGTATCGCAGGAATGGGTTGCCATTGTAGATCGTGCTTCCGATGCATCGTTTCAGATTGGTGACCGAGTGATGGCGTTCCTGGATCACGCGCATGGAGGTGCGTGCGCTGTGTTCGCTGTGTGTGCTGTGTGTACTGTGTGTGCTGTGTGTGCTGTGTGTGCTGTGTGTGCTGTGTGTGCTGTGTGTGCTGTGTGTGCTGTGTGTGCTGTTGATATCGCTGCGAAATTGCCTGACTCGATGCCTTTTGATAAAGCGGCTGTGATTCCGTTGGGAGGGACGACGGCGCGTACAGTTCTCTGCGAGATCACGGGAAGATTGCGACCGAAAAGCGAGTGCTCATCAACGGAGCAAGCAGTGGAGTGGGAGCGTTTGCAGTGCAAATTGCCAAGGTCTACGACACGCACGTAACGGCGGTCGCTAGCAGTGATAATGAAGCATTTTACATGTAGTTGGGCGCGGACCGATTTTACGGCTACGAAAAAGCTGATTTTGCGAAATCGGTCAAACAGCGGGATTTGATTTCTGATGCCGCCGGAAAGTCGTCCTACTTCGACGCTCGAGATGTGCTGAGCGAAAACGGCCGGTATGTCTCAACCGAGCCGGAAGTTAAGAGAATGTTGATGACGTTGTTGAAATCCGGGAAGGTAATGCTTGCCAAACCCAGTGCGGATGATTTGGGGAAATTGATTGACCTGTAGGAATTCGGCAGGTTGAAGGTGACGATCGGCAGTCGGTTTTCAATGAGCGAAGTCGCAGTCGCCCATCGTCGTGTTGAAGAGGGCGTTGACCGCGGAAAGGTCGTAATGGTCCGTGATCGACCAACTGCGTAACGACAGTTTGTAGCCACAAGCTGTAGGGTGGGACGAGCGTGCCGGTAGGCCGCGATGACCCACCGTTTCCGCGTGTCTGAATGATCGCTGCGTCTGCATCGCTGACGCGATATGACCCAAACGCCTTGCCCGAACTGTGGAAAGCATGTTGATGACCGAGCGGTGGCTTGTCCGAACTGCGGCGAGAAAATCTATGTCAACACTCCACGGGACATCACGCCAACAAAGCATCCGCCGGTGACGTATCCCGATCAGAAAATGCACACACCAACGTCTGACATCGACGAAGTGGTCTTGGAACACGGGGCAGCGGTCCTTTCTATTGGGATATTCGATTGCCCACCAAAGTTCCAACGATCGAGTTTCGCGGCGCGGATGTGATGCTGTCACTGGGAGAAACGGTCGGCTACACAGGTTTAGTACGAGCGATCGTGATGCAGGCAACGAAGGATGTTGAAGCAAGCCAGATCAACAAGCGTCCTGAGAGGTTTTCATCCCGGAAGCATGAAGAAAGCTACCCGACTTCCACTGTGCTGGTCAGCGAGATGTTGTACGTTGAAATGCGATCGCGTAGTTTGCCTCGCGTGATGCCCAAGATCTCCGCCGCCTGACTTTGGTTGCCATCGGTCGACTTCAGTACCTCACGGATGACATACTTCTCCATATACTGCATCGCCTCCGAATACACATCGGTCGACTTCTCAGCAAGCAATCGTTTCACAAGTTGCGGCAATGCAGCACCGTCGGCAGCCTCATGATTGGTCGCAACAACATCACCGCTGCTCTTCGTGATTTCAACGGGCAATCCATCGGGCGTGATGACCGGCATCACCGAATCAAGAACACAACGACGAATCACGGCTCGCAACTGACGTACGTTGCCGGGCCAGTGATAACCGGCGAACAACTCCACCGCTTCCGGCGACAAGCCTTCCAAATCCGGTTTGTTGAATTCCTTCTTCGCCTGTGCCATGAAGAATTGAATTAGAGCAGGCACGTCGCTGAGTCGTTCACGAAGCGGGGGCAACTCGATCGTGACGCCGTTGAGCCGATACAACAAGTCTTCGCGATAGTCGCCGTCTGCGACCATTTCTTCGAGCGGCCGATTCGTGGCGGCGATGATCCGGCAATCGGTGGTCAGTTCTTTGTTGCCGCCGACGCGCTCGAAGCGTTGCTCTTGCAACACTCGCAGCACCTTCGCCTGCACCGATGGAGCCATGTCGCCAATCTCGTCCAGAAACAGAGTGCCGCCATTGCACTGTTCAAACTTGCCAATGCGGCGTGACTCGGCCCCCGTGAACGAACCCTTCTCGTGACCAAATAGTTCACTCTCAAGCAAGTTGTCCGGCAGCGCGGCACAGTTCACTGCTAAAAACGTTTCATCGCTGCGATGGCTGTACTGGTAGAGTGCCCGCGCGACGAGTTCTTTCCCCGTACCGCTTTCGCCGCGAATCAAAATTGGAACGTCTTGTTTACTGACTTTCCCGATTGCCTTGAAAACGTCCAGCATGGCTGGCGATCGACCAATGAATAGCTCGCCCGAATCGTCTCCAGAGGTGTCATCGGCGCTGATCGCGACCGGTACGCTGCTGATTTGCCGTTGCTCGATGGCCTTTTCAATCAGGTCGCGGAGCGGTTCGACCGACAGTGGCTTCCCGATGTAATCGAACGCCCCGAGCTGCATCGCTTCGATCGCCGTCCTACTGGCTGCCTCGATCGTCATGAACACGACCGGGATACGGCGATCGAACTCGCGAATTTCGCTGTAGACGGACAGGCCGTTTTGGTCCGGGAGCCGAATATCAAGCAAAACCGTATCGAAACTGCCGTTTCTCAGTTTCGCCAGCCCCTCGGTCGCCGTCGCCGCTGTTTCTACATCGGCAATCGTAGACAGCGTTTTCTCGGCCAATGCCAGTATCGTGCGGTCGTCATCAATGACGAGGATGCTTGGCATAGGCTTGGACCATTTGGATTGGGGTGCAGAACGTGTGCTGGTGTCAGATTCGGCACTCGCGGTGCTAACAGGCATGTTGGCAGTCCGTGATTACGTAATTCTAGGAAGCTGAAGGTCGATTGTCGATCAGCTTGGCTTTGCAACTGCCGTGCCAGTCGGGTAGCTGCAAGCTGCTCCGGTAGCCACAGGCTGCCAGCTTGGGTGATTGCTTCGCCGACAAGCTAGCAGCATGTGGCTACGGCCTAGAGTTCCGAAGCGAACAGGCGTGCAGCGGTCGCCATCGCGGAGCGATAGCTGGAATGATACGTTAGCCCCGAATCACAACCGCTTGCCAAATCTTCGTACCAATCACTGACTTGTGAGATTGTCGGTTTATCATGGACCAACAACGACAACTCGTAGTTCAAGAAGAACGAACGTACATCGAAGTTTGCAGACCCTACTAAAGCCACTAAATCATCAACGATGCCGATCTTGGCATGCACCATTCGATCGGGAACGCGGTGTACCTTGCATCCGACGTCGATCAGGTCCTTGAAGTAGTCGAAACGGGCGTAGTCAACCGGCCGTAGATCGCTGACTTGCGGCACGAGAACTTGAACGTCGATGCCCCGGCGACACGCTAGCTCCAACGACCGCATCACGTGAGGCGGTGGAACAAAATACGGCGTGCAAATCCAAATCCGCTGCCTCGCTTGATGGATCGCGAACTGCCAAAAGTCGTCCAGTATCTCATCCGGGCCATCGGGGCCAATCGGCATCACTGTCAATCGTGAACCTTCGTCAGGCGCCGCCGCATCGTCCTCTTCCAGTTCCATCGGTGGAAGATTCTCATCGGTCTCAAAATTCCAATCGCTACAGAAAACCGACTGCAACTGAGTTGCTGCGGGGCCGTCGATCCAAAAACTCAGATCGACCCAAGCATCTTCGCCGGGGTCATCGGTCACTTCTTCTTCAACGAGATTCGCACCACCAATAATCGCTCGCTTGCCATCGGCAACAGCAAGCTTACGGTGGTTGCGGAAGTTCAGGTACGCGAGCCGGGAGAGTTGAGACATCGCCTTGAACCGATGCGCTCGCCCGCCGGCATCACGAACTTTCTGCAACTGCTCCTCCGGCAAGATAAACGACCCGAATCCATCGACCAGCAGACGCACGCGGACACCGCTGCGAGCTTTCTCGCAAAGTCGATCGACGATCGCGTCGATACTGTCTTTCGCATCCAAGATGAAAGTCATGACGTAGATCGCTTCTTCCGCACTGTCAATCAATTCCATGAATCCTTCACGCACATTCGATGGGTGGCTGAGCAATCGCACGTGATTGCCGGTCGTTGGCGGACAGAGTCCTCGTGCCAGCAGCAACTGTTCCAGGGCGTCGCTCGGTTCTTTTGCCGCGTCCGGCAGTGTCGGCATGTCGACCATTTCGCGTTGCTCATGTTCCGCCGATATTTTGCGACCGCCAAGCCACAGGAACAGCAGCAGCCCAATGGGAGGTGAAAGTAGAATCAGTCCCAGCCAACCGATCCGACCAACGCTATGCCGTTGCTCGTTGCGGATGATGGTCATCGCCAGGATCGTTAAAAACGCCCCGACGACGGAACTGATGTAGGCGACGATCCAAATCATGTCGTTTCCTTGACGCTTTCCCGTAGCCACAAGCTGGCAGCTTGTGAACATGCAAGCCGACAAGCTGGCAGCTTGTGGCTCAGGAGAACTACCTAACGCGTCAGTCCTTTCTCCGTGATTGTTAGTTCTGTCGATTCCGTCAGCCGGATTTCGGACTCGCTTTCCGACAGCCTCAGCGTCGTGGGAAAGCACCGCGTCATCTTGATCACAGCTCTCGGTGCCAATTCGACTTCATCTTCGCTGTCGTTCGCTGTAACGACGACTGTTCGAGCTTCACCGGACTCATTGGTCACCTTCAACTGAATCGCAGCCGACTTGGGGCGACCAAACAATTGGACCGCGTAGTACGTGACGCCGTCCGCAGTTGCAACAGCGACGCCCGTTTCAGTTACATAATCAGCCAGCATGTTATCGCGGTGCGGTGGCGAGTCGATCCAGCCCTGCACAAAAACTTCGATCAGACTCGCGGCAGTCACTTCGCCAGTGTTCGTTCGATACGCAATGTTCTCCCGGACGACGCAATACTCATACCCAGACGCCTTCGCTCGTTGTGCAGGAGTGCGTCCGTCGGCATGATGTCCATACTTGTCCGTCTTCGCCATGAACTTGGCAAACTTGGATGCGGTTTGGGTTAACTCCGCGTTCTTGCTGACGGGCGGCAAGTCATGTTCTTTCCGAAAGTCATTGGTTTGCGTGACGATTGCCTTTTCCACTTCGGCGACAATCGAACGATCTGGCGAGTCGGCTGTCGTCTCGGCAGTGAACGTAAACAGAAGGGCGAAAATGGAGAGCGATCGCATTGTGCGTGTCCGTTGAAGGAAGGGTTCAAAATCGTTTCGTAGTCGCAATTTCAAGTCAACAAGCTGGCGGTATGTATGTACGAGCAATTGCCGCGCCCAATTGAATCACGACTCACTCTTTCTGCTTACGGTGATTGAATTTGGCGATCCGATGTTCGACCAATCCGAGCAAGACGGGCACGAGCACCGCGAACAGGGTAAGCCGACGCCATCGAAGACGCTGGCGAAGAGCGAGCGGACCGACTCGAAGAGCTGGATGCCAACGACGCAGTGATCGAAGTCGAATAATCGCCTCTCACAACATTTCGTCCGACCATCGAGCAGCCGGCTGATTTTCAGTCGGCTGTTTTTGTGGCTCAACGAACACAATGACCGAAGCCACAAGCTGCTAGCTTCTGAGCTGAAACGTGACCAACAAGCCGGCAGCTTGTCGCTACGGGCTGCAGCATCTTAGCCCGCCGCAGCAATGAAGCCCGATAGGCTACCCGCATCGTGCTAACGGGAGAGAATTACTGGCGACGATTCAGGTTCGTCATCGCAAACTACGAGTTCACCACGGCGAATCGAGACTTCGCGTGGAGCTTTGATGCCGACCGTGACTCGGTTGCCAGCGATCTTCGTGATCGTGATGACGACATCATCGCTAATGTGAATTTGCTGGCCAGTTTTTCGTGACAGTACCAACATGGTTCCATCCTTGTTTGGGGAGGTAGAGATGAGTTGCTCTCTACATCCGGCAATCTCTGTGCCAATGGCGACTCAAGCGATCTTGAAAAGTCGCAGCGCAGCTCTTTGCCAGCAAACGGACGTCGACCGGTTTGGGGACGATCGCATCAACATCAAGACGTCCCAGATTCGCCAGCGTTGATCCGTCGACTTTCGAGCTGGAGACAATAATCGGAAGGTCGCGAAGGCATGGATTTTCACTGCTCCGAAGCCTCTCAATCAACTCTTCGCCGTCCATTCCTGGCATCTCCAAATCGGTGACGATCGCGTCGGGATGATAGTCCCGCACCTTTAAGAGCGCTGTTTCACCCTCGCAGGCAATCACGGTGAAAAAACCGAGATCATCTCATGTTTTTTTGACAAGCTTCCGGGACGACGCTGCATCGTCAACGACCAGAACGGTCGCCGAAGCTTCAGGGATTTGGTTGGTATCGGGTCGTTCAAACATGGGTTCCTACCTGGTTTGAATGATGGCAAATGATGCAATCACCATGCCTAACCAAAGCTCGACACAACCCTTCGCGTCCAAAGAGGTCCCAGTCTCATCACAAACCGACGATTTAACCAATCGTGGTGGTCGTCGAGCCCCGCGAGCTTTCGTCATCGCAGTCCTGTGGGTGAGTCCACCGGAGTCGACCAGCTGCTGAGCAATGGTGTGATCTGTTGTAAGTTGTTTCAGCTTGCCATCACGCATTAGGTAGCAACGACTGTCTCCGGCATGAACGACGAACATCCGCGGCCACAGCAGGTACGCCATTGTCACGGTGGTTCCCATTCGCCGAACCTCTAATTCACCATTGGCCCAAATTTTTCGTTGGACCGCTTTCAAGCATTCCGAAAGCTCTACCTCAAAATCCTGCTCGTCATCGGGCGAGAGTTTCAAAAACCACTGCATCATGTCTAGCACGTACCGAGCACATGCCTCCACGGCGGTTCGGCTTGCCTCTTCGCCGCCAATGACACCGCCCATGCCGTCGGCCACCACGAGTAGCTTTCCCTCTTGGCATCCGAACAATTCCGCCTGACGTTTGTCAGCCACATCGGTTTGTTCGACGATCAATTGACGCCGCAAGTTCGCAACCAAGAAATGATCCTGGTTCTCCGTTCGCTTCTGGCCAATATCGCTGGCTCCCGATACGTCAAAAATGTCTAAATCCACAGCGGTTCCCCCTTCCGCTGACAATCGACCAGTTCGTTTCATGTCGGCGCTCACGCATTGTCAACCGGTAGAGCAGTGACGTTTTCCAATTGCTGACCACAGCACTGGAAGTCAGTCGTGCAATCTTTGCAATTGCATCCCTTGGTCACATGGATTTCCATGCCGCAATTGGCGCAGCGATACAGAAGGGGCCGGCAACCCGAACACATCGCTAGACGATCGGACCGTCGATGAGCTTCGTAACCGGGCTGCTGAGCTAAACATCAAGGGCAGGAGCAAAATGAAGAAGGCTGATCTCATTGAAGCGATTCGCAGCCAACAGTCATGATCGATAATCAGCCAGGAATGGCCGGTCGTCTGAAAAGCGACCTAGTCACTGCTGGCATTATCGGCTCTGTGATTACTTTTGCAATTGCGAGTGCGACATTCGCGATGGGCAATGTCGGCGATGTGGAAGCTCGTCGACTACTCGAGTCGATCATTCCTTCCAGTCGCCTTTTTTGCTCAACGATACTCACGGTCTCTGCGACCGTGCTTGCCTTGATGCTGACCATGATCGGCGTTGGGAGTAGTGCTGAGGCCAAGCTTTGTGCCGTTTGTTTGACTGAAGCGAAACACAGTTTCGAGCAGTCGCGTTTTGTCGATTGGTTTGCTCAGGTAGTCGTTGCAGCCGGCTTCGATGCATTTGCTCATATCGCCCTGCATCGCGTCGGCGGTCAGCGCGATGATGGGTCCTGTGAAACCGAGGAGGCGAAGTTGTTTGGCAGTGGCGTAGCCGTCTAGTCGCGGCATTTGCATGTCGAGCAAGATCAGATCGAAGGCATTACCGTTCTCCGATGTTTCTTTGTAGGTCTTGATCGCCACTTCACCGTCCTCTGCTTCCTTCACGGTTGCGCCGGCGTCGGTCAGGAATCGACGACTGAGGAAGCGAATGTCGCGGCGGTCATCGACGACCAAGACACGGCAATCAAGTGCGATCGTTTCGGGACTTGTCGCGACGACGAGGGGGACTTCTCCGAGTTTGGGCTGCGCCATTTCGACCCCGTCCACATTCCCGACGGCGACCGAGACCGTGAACGTGCTGCCGCGTCCCTCTTCACTTTCGACACGAATGGACCCACCCAGCATCGTTGCCAGGCGGTTGCTGATCGCCAGCCCCAAGCCGGTGCCCCCAAATTCGCGGTTGACGCTGTGATCGCCTTGGCTGAACGGTTGAAACAGCCGGTCTTGCTGCTTCGCTGGGATGCCGATGCCGCTGTCGGTGATTTGAAAGACGAGCTTGCCGTCTTCATAGCTAACGCCCACGTTCACTCCGCCTTTTTTGGTGAACTTGATCGCGTTGCCCACCAAGTTGATGAGGATTTGCTTGAGCCGTTTCGGGTCCGACTCAATCTCAACCGGTATCTCACTACGGTATTGGACATCAAGACTCAACTCGCTTTCCGTGGCTCGCACGTTCATGATGCTGCGAACATCCTCGACGACGTTCGCCGGATTGAAGCGTTGAAAATCGACATCAAACTTGTTCGCTTCGATTTTTGACAAATCCAAGATGTCGTTAATAATGCCCAGGAGAAAATCGCCGTTGTGGCGGATTGTTTGCAAGTGACTTTTTGCCTCCGCGTTCTCGACGAGATTCGACATCAACTCGGTGTACCCCAGAATCGCCGTCATCGGCGTGCGAATCTCGTGCGACATGTTCGCCAAGAATGCGCTCTTGGAATCGTTGGCGGCTTCGGCAGCCGCACGAGCCTCCTGCAATTGTCGCTCACGTTCTTTCCGGGCTGTGATGTCCCAGTTTAAGCCGTACATGCGGTTCACGTTGCCATCGTCGTCATGCGTGGCAGTTCCGATTCCGGCCAACCATTGAAGCCTTCCGTCAGCGTGAATGACTCGAAACTCATGATGGTATTCGTCCTCTCCCTTGGTCGCACGTCGCCAAGCCTCTCTCAACCCCGGCAGGTCCTCGGGATGCACTGATTTAAAAAACTGCTCGGACGATGCTTCTTCATCGCGAGATTGACCCAGCAAATCCAATAGCTCAATCTCCCAAACCGAACCTTCCGGCGTCCACTCCCACGCTGCCATACCGCCGGCGCTGAGCGCCATACGCAGTTGCTGCTGTTTGTGAAGCAACGCGACCTCCGCAGCGTGCCGATCCGTGATGTCGACGCCGGAAGGGATCAGGTATCGAATGTTCCCATCGTCATTCATTACCGGACGTAAGTTGCAATCAACCATGCGGCGAACGTCTCCTGCGATGCGATAGGTCACGTCTTCCCGGACAGCCTCGCCAGCGGCAGCTTGCTGAACGAGCGATTTCAGCTTTTCCTTGTTCTGCTCGTCGAAGTTCCACCAGTAGGTGTCCCAGAAGGGTTTGCCGACGACATCGTCTCGGGTCATCCCGATGACCTGAAGTGCCGGTTCGTTGACCTCCAAAATCGTTCCATTCACATCCAACACACCGATAAAACCTTGAGTGCCGTCGATCACGCGACGCAGATGTGCTTCCCGATCGGCCAACTCAATTTCTGCACGTTTGCGTTCGGTGAAATCGTTCACAACGACATGCACACCGCTGACAGCTCCATCCGCATCAGTTTCGGGAACGTAGGTAACCTCTTTAAATCGAACTTCATCGGTGTCGGGCACGTTCAAAGTCAGGTCGTAGGTCACCTGCTCGCCCGATAACGCGGCTTGCAGATGCGGCTGGATATCGGCAAAATGCTCGTCGCCGACAATGTCCGCAACCTTCTGGCCAATGAATTCTTCGATCGGGCGTTTGAATTCATGCGCGTATCGAGCGTTAACAAACTGGTACTGGTAATCGCGATCGACAAACGCGATCAGTGGAGGAATCGCATCGGTAATCGTCCTCAGCTTGCGCTGCTGGGCAGCGAGGGCTTCTTCGTTGTGTTTGCGATCGGTGATGTCCTGCACCACCGTATTGATTCCCAGGATTTCTCCAGCATCATCGGTCACGGGAACACAACTGATGAGATAAACCTGTTTCTCGGTCTTGTCTCGGGTCAGGCCAGCAACCTCTATTTCGTACATTCCCTCACCGGTGTCGAGTACTTGTTGGTACGCATTGCATTTGATCCTTGCCAATTCCTTCGGCAGGATGTCGCGGACGGTTTTGCCAAGATGTTCCTCTACCGTTGCTCCGTTAATCTCAGCCAATCGCTTGTTGATGCTGACATAACGAAGCTGCGTATCAACAAACGCTAAACCAACCGGCGTTGATGCGTAGATCGACTGCTTCTGAGCAAGTTGCCGCTGTGCTTCCTGCTGTGCCTCGGTCAGTTCGGTGATGTCAGCGAACGTCATCACGACGCCTTGAATCCGACTGTCCTCGGTGCGATACGGCAGCATACATCGCCGATAGTGATGCGACCCATCCGAGCTAGTCACCAGCTTTTCTCGCGGCTGTAGATCACGCAGCACCGATTGGGCATCGTCAATCAAATCGGGATCATCGAAATGCGACGTGATGTCGGCCAAGGGTCGTCCGACGTCGCCGGCAATGAAGCGAAACAAGCCAGCGCACGATGGCGTGTAGCGGCGGATGCGAAACTGCGTATCGAGAAACACCGTCGGAATGTCGCTGCTGGTCAGCAGGTTTTCCAAGTCATTGGTGGTGTCTTCGAGTTCTTCGACTTTGATTTCGAGTTGGTTGTTCAGCGTCGTCAGTTGTTCGTTGAGTGATTGCAATTCCTCTTTCGACGTTTCGAGTTCCTCGTTGCTCGACTGCATCTCCTCGTTCATCGTCATCGCTTCTTCGTTGGAAGCTTTCAGCTCTTCGTTGGCCGCTTCCAGATCGGCGATGGAGCTTTGCAGTTGGTCGCGAGTCGTCGTCAACTCGTGTTCCAGTTCCATCACGGTCTGTTCTGACGCAATGGACTTCGATTCGGAAATGAGTTGCCTTTCCGTGTGATCCGAAACGGGAGATGGACGCAAGACAACTTTCTCCAGCGGCGTGAAGGTGACCATCAACGCGGGATCACCTTCGGGACGGCCCAGCAACTGGCTGATCTGAATTTGACAGCGATGGATGCCGCCGTCGCGATGGGCACGAGCTTCGATCGTCTGGATTGGCTCTTCGCCTCGCGTCTTCCATGCCTTTCGCAGTGCCGCTCGCAGTTTCGCCTTGAGTCCTTTGCGGGCGACCTCCATCACGTTGGGCAGTTTGGCTGGTAACACGCCCGACTTGAACTGCAAGTACAAATCGGATCGGCCTTCGGCGAACAGCACTCGGTCCTCTTGATTGACGACCACGACCGCGCGATCATGTTGCTGCATCAGTTGCCGCTGAACCAACGGGCCAATGCCGTCGCCAGGTTTCTCGCGACGGGGACGTTGTGACGCCGCCGTAAATTCCGGCAGCGGCTGAATGTTGGCGGCCAATGTGCCTCCCGCTGGTGGCCAAGACTTCGTGCCGGTACGGCGGAAGATGCGCCACTTCTTCGAGACCGGAGCGAACAGGTCCGATGCGCCGCCGACGGTTTCGGTTGAACCTTGGAACAAAACACCTCCTTCCTTGAGAGCGAACTGAAACACGCTCATCACACGATCCTGTGCTTCGCGTTGCAGGTAGATCAGCAGGTTGCGACAAAGAATCAAATCAAGTTTCGCAAACGGCGGTTGAGCGAGCACGTTTTGGTTAGCAAACACAACGGATTCACGAAGCTGTTTGCTGACACGGTAGCCGCCTGGCTCTTTCTTGAAGAATCGTCGCAGTCGCTCGAGCGGTACGTCCTTCATGATCGCTTCGGGATAGAGCCCCGTTCGCGCAAACGCCAACGCATCATCAGCGACATCGGTGGCAAAGATTTGAAAAGGCAGTTTTCGTCGATCGACCGCGATCTGTTCGTGCAGCATCATCGCGATTGAGTAGGCTTCTTCGCCCGTTGCACAACCGGCCGACCAGACTCGGATCGGGTCGGTGCGGTCCTGTTGCTCCATCAGTGGACGTATCACTTTTTTGTCCAGAACCTCCCAAGCTTTGCTGTCGCGAAAGAATCGCGTGACGCCGATCAATAGGTCGCATCGCAGCGATTCGCGTTCCTTTGGATTGTCGGCCAGCAGCGCCTTGTACTCGGACAATTGACCGAGTTGATGCAAGCCCATCCGACGTTGGATACGCCGCATCAGCGTGTTCTTGCGGTACCGCCGAAAGTCATGTTTGATTTCCTTGCGTAACAAATCCAAGATCGGCGATAGATCAAACGTTTCCGATTGTGCGACGGACTGCGCCGACAACGGCCCATGGGTTTGGCAAAATTCCACGTAGCGTTTGAGTTGTTGTCCAATTCGCTCGGCCGGAAGCACGTAATCCACATGAACCGCGTCGATGGCACTTCGCGGCATCCCGCCGTGTTCGGCTCCCTCGGGGTCTTGCACGACCGTCAGTCCGCCGTAGTGTTTGATCTCTTGCAAGCCCGCCGTGCCATCGGTTCCAGTGCCGGACAAGATGACGCCGACGCCGTATTCACATTGGTCTTCCGCCAACGATCTCAAGAAATAGTCGATTGCCATCCGCGAACCACGCGGGTCTTGCGGTGCGCTGAGCCTGAGCACACAGTTCTCGATCGACAGGTACTTTCCCGGCGGAATGAGATAGATATGGTTCGGCTCGATCTGAGTGTCTTTTTCGACCTGCGTGATCGCGATACTCGTCCGCCGCGCCAAAATCTCTACGAGTGCGCTTTTGTGCGTCGGATCAAGATGCTGGATGATGACGAAGGACATCCTCGAGTCGTCCGGCAACCCTTTGAGCAACTGCGAAATCGCATCCAGCCCACCGGCCGAAGCGCCAACGCCCACAACGATCGGTCGGTCATCTAGTTGATCGTTCATTGTTTTCTCATGTGGTTGTCGTTGCTCTTCTCGAAGGACAAGTTTGTCGGGGGCGGAATCGTTTAATCTTCATTGAGGGTTTCTCTGAGCTTCTCTACACGTTCGCTACGACTCAGCCGCAGTTCCTCTAGGCTCACCTGTTGCGTGTACTTCGCAACCATGTTCACCAATTTGGCATGGTCGATCGGCTTCGACAGATAATCGTCGCAACCGCCATTGAGACATTTATCGCGATCTCCCTTCATCGCATCGGCAGTCAATGCAACGATCGGCCACTCGATTCCCGCTGACCGGAGCTGCGCGGTCGCTTGCAAACCATCTACGTTTGGCATCTGCATATCCATCACGATCAGATCAAACGGTTGGCCCGCATCACGTGCCGCGATAGTCGCGTCGATCCCTTGCTGTCCATCTTCAGCGGTTGCCACTTTCGCTCCAGCCTTCTCAAGAAAGTGCTGACTGATGTGTCGCACATCGCGGCGGTCATCGACGACTAATACGCGGCAACCGAGTTTCGGTAATTCGGCAAGCAACTCCTCGGGTTCGCTTCTGCGGATGACCAGGTCAGGCTTCACCAACTCAATTTCGTCCATCGAGTCCACCGGTAACCGTACATAGAACGTCGATCCCTCGCCCGGTTCGCTCTCCAACTCCATCGTCCCGTCGAGCATCTGGACCAACCTTTGACTGATCGCCAATCCCAAGCCGCTCCCGCCATACTGCCGAGTCACGGACGAGTCACCCTGCGAGAACGGCTTGAACAAGCGTTGCTGTTGCTCGGGACTGATGCCAATACCGGTATCCACGATTGCAAACTCGACCATTGGCGGATTAACCTCCGCAACGAACTTCACCTTCAGTCTCACTTCACCTTCGTCAGTGAACTTAATTGCGTTACCGATCAGGTTGATAAGCACCTGTCGCAGACGGGTGGCATCGGTCAATATCTCGCGAGGCACTCGGCCCTCAAATTCGACTTCAAACTTGACCTTTTTTTCGCCCGCACGAACCTGCATCAACGACTGAATATCAGCGACCAACTGCGGCAGCGGACACGGCTCGGGCTCGACATCCAACTTTCCCGCTTCGATCCGCGACAGGTCAAGAATGTCGTTGATAAGTTCCAAAAGATGTTCCCCGTTGCGTTTCATAATCAAAACACAGTTGCGATTGTCAGGGTCTTTCAAGTGACCTAGCAGCACATCGGCGTAACCAAGGATCGCTGCCATCGGGGTACGAATCTCGTGGGACATGTTTGCCAAGAACTCGCTTTTGGATTGGCTCGCCGCCAACGCAACCGCTTCGCTCTGTTGCAAACGGCGCTCGGTCTCTTTGCGATCCGTAATGTCTTGCACAATCGCGCTAACGGCAGTCACTGACTGAGCTGTTCCGTCATCCGAGGGCAATTCCAGCGGAAAGTAGCTTGCCAGCCATGTCTTCTGCTGGTCACTGGCCGGCGTCTTTCCCACAATCTCGACGTTCAGTAGCGGCTTGCCGGTCGCAAAGATTTCGTCGTAGATCGGATAGAGTTGCTCGTGCAATTCCGGAAGCATTTCATCCGCTCGTGCACCAATGTGTTGCTCAACGGAGTATCCGTTGATCGAAGCGAGCGTTTCATTCACTCGCAAGAACCGATAATTGCGGTCAATCAACGAAAGTCCGACTGGAGCTGCTTCGTAGATCAATTCCAATTCACGTTTTTGCCTCAACAGGTCGGCTCTGGCCAGTCCGAGAGCGGCTTGCGTTTGCTCCTGTTCCTCGATATCCGTGACAGTGCCAACCCATTCACGAATGGTGCCGTCATCGTTCTTCACCGGCACAGCTTCGGCAACGAACGCACGGTATGCTCGGCTTTCTTGATGCCAAATACGTCCCGTCGTCTGGTACTTGGTGCCACTTGAGAGCGATGCCTGCCACCAACGTTTGAACTGCGGCAGGTCGTCCTCATGAATCGCCTTAGTCCAACCAAAATCCTTGTGTTCGTCCCAAGTTTGTCCCGTATATCGTTCCCACGAGATTTGCGGCGTCGCATAGTGTCCCTCTGGATCGGTTGTCCAAACGATACTGCGTGTCCCGGCCAAAATTGCGTCGTGGCGTTCTTTCGCTTCACGCAGGTCTCGCTCAGTTTGCTGGCGTTGAGTGATCTCCACCCTCAGCCGCTCGTTGGTCGCCGCCATCGAAGGCAACTGCAAGATGCGAGGCATGTAACGCACCAATGTGATCACCGTCGCCCACGAGATAATCGACGTTATCAACTTCATCATTGCGGAGACGCGATAGATCGGATGCCAAAAAATAATTGCTTCAATCAGGTGGACGGTGCCACACGCAAGGATGAATCCGCCGAACAACCAAAATAGATTGTGGAACGGAAAGTCGTCTCGCTTGCGAACGAAATAGATCAGTACCGCTGGGATCGCGAAGTAGGCCGCAAACGTGGCAACGTCACTAACGATATGCAGCCATCCAAGGAACTCGGACCAATTGCCGCAGTACCAACGAGCCGGAAAGTCGGACGTGTCAAAGAATTTGGAGAAGTACTCGTTCACTGTACGATTTCCCCCATCGTCGCCACGCGTCTCCGACGCGTGACTACAAACCGACTCACGCCGGAGGCGAGCACGACAATCGACAGTCTCACCAGGAACAAATCCGATTTCTCAGCCACCTGCCCGCTCCTCAATAACCTTTTTCAAAAATTTCTCCAGGTCTTGCTGTCGGTAATAGCGATAACCCGTCACCGGATTTCTGCAAGCGACTAGCTTGCCAGACCGATCCCAGTTCCGAAGTGTCTCTGCGGTAACGCCACAGAATTCAGCCGCTTCGCCGACCTTCATCAGTCCACGTAGCTTCTCAATTTCTCGTTTCACGCTCACGATAGGCTTCCTCTAAACCTTACAAAAACTAAATCGCCGTAAATTGAAAACGACAGAGGCGATCGGGTCAATCAAGGCAACTAAAGTTTTCGACCGACGATTCAACCGCTTGCGTAGCGGTGAACGATCGCGAACCAACTTGGTCGCTGACGAACCAAGTTGACGATCAATCCTTTCGGTGACATACCACCAGTATCCATGCCTCAAATAGCAAACGGCAACTTGCTCGACGAGTCCTTCGGGGGATGATGCGACGCACCGGTAAGACATGGCTCCTCGCTCTTGAGTTACTTCGGCATCATCGCACCGATGGTTGGACGCAGAAAGGACAATTCGGAAACCGAAGACAAATCGATCTTCGGATTCAAAGTTGTTCATGTATTCGACGTGTCTCAGACCGAAGGCGAGACATTGTCGGACTATGAAGTTCGCAATTGGCGGGGTTGGCATCACCATCAAGTTCTTTCGCTGATCGCGACTTGGTTCTTAGCTTCGGAAGCCCGGTGGGGAAAAAAATACACACCAGCGATCACGGCCCCACAAGTGCGCGACGGCATTGCGATGTTGTTACGAGCTGCCTTCCAATGCGACACACCGGCGAAGATTGCCAAGAACAAAACCCGCCGTCTGGTGCGAAACGAAGAGGCTCGCTTTTATCACTACAAAGCACGTAACCGCCTACCACCAACCAGGTTGAAGCAAAAGCAATAGTTTGGACAGTAAAACTATCGAATTGGCAGACCAATACCTTGCCGAGTTAGCTCACAAAGGCTGCGCTGTCAAAAACCAAGGCAGGCCATGCGGTCGTAGCTTGGTCGAAAGTCAAACAGGTTTGCGACTGGAATTCATTGTCCGACGGTTGCTATCTATTGCGGACAAACGTTCGTGATTGGAGCGATGAAGAATTGTGGAAAGCCTACATTCAGTTGACCGAAGCGGAGGCGGCTTTTCAGATTCACAAATCGGATCTATCGATTCGTCCGATTTGGCATCAAAAAGAAGATCGCGTGCTGTCGCACATTCTGGTCTGTTTTCTGGCATACGTGTTATGGAAGACCCTGGCCCAATTGTGCCTGGCCTGCGGTCTCGCTGACGGGATCGTGATCACGCCGTCACACAATCCGCCCCATGACGGCGGTTTTAAATACAATCCACCACATGGCGGGCCAGCGGAACAAGCCGTCACGAGCTGGATCGGGGCGAAGGCCAACGAGTTTCTGGAATGTGGCATGCGGGGCGTTAACAGAGTTCCGTATGAGAAAGCTTTGCGGGCCGCCACCACTCACCGGCACGATTATCTCAATGCGTACATTGCCGATCTCGCTAACGTGCTCGATATGGACGCCATTCGCGGCGCGAAGATCAGCTTGGGAGTCGATCCGCTCGGAGGCGCCGGTGTCCATTACTGGGAACCAATCGCCGAGCGATTCGGACTGAACCTAACGATGGTCAACAAGGAAGTCGATCCGACCTTCCGCTTCATGACTGTCGATTGGGACGGCCAGATCCGCATGGACCCCTCTTCGCCCTATGTGATGGAAAGATTGATCGGCCTGAAGGACCGGTTCGAGGTCGCCTTTGCCTGCGATACCGACCACGACCGGCACGGAATTGTGACCCGTAGTGCGGGTCTGCTGCCACCCAATCACTACCTTTCGGTCGCCATTTTCTATCTCTTTCAGAACCGGCCGAAATGGAACAAGGATGCGGCGATCGGTAAGACAGTGGTGAGCAGCCAGATGATTGATCGCGTCGCTGCAAGGCTCGGGCGGAACCTCCACGAAGTACCGGTCGGCTTCAAGTGGTTTGTGGACGGCTTGCTGGACGGCTCACTGGGCTTCGCCGGAGAAGAGAGTGCTGGAGCGTCTTTCCTCCGACTGGATGGCAGTGTCTGGACGACGGACAAAGATGGAATCATTCCGGCATTACTCTCCGCCGAAATCACGGCCCGCATGGGGCGTGATTCTGGCGAGCTTTACCAGGAACTCACGCGTGAGTTCGGCGAGCCTGTTTACGACCGTGTCGATGCGCCGGCCACCCCGGAGCAAAAGGCTCAGTTGGCGAGGCTCTCGCCCGAGAAAGTCAGCGTCAACGATGGTTCCGATGCTAACCGTTTTGGAATCAACCAATAGTTCCACGACCGATTGAGCAAGCGCCTTGCTCGGAGCCCTTCCGTTGATACGATGACCCCGGTCACGTTCATTGTGCCCGTCCGTTCGATACGCACGATCGGCTTGCTGACTGACTCGTAGAGTTTTGGCAGATCTTCTAAAGACGACTCCATGGCGGCAGATATCGACTTCGTCTTTTCGTTTGTGACTTTGCGTTTCGCATTGTCAGCTCGCACGCACTCCGTGATGAGAGAGGTTACCGCAGTGATCAGAAGGAGTCTCAAAGAGGAAGTGAGTCGAAAAGTAACGCTATCAATTCTCATGGGACGTCTACTTTGAGTGCTGTGGTTGAAAATGCCACCAGATATCAGCTGTCGCGACATGCGTTGTATGCCCATCGTCCCACCGAAGAATATAGTTAGATAGCAGTTCATCATACGCGTCACTTCGTTGGACGTGATTCGCGCAACCGGTGGGAGCAACCGGAGCGCGCTGAGCACTCTCGTTCGGCGCGTCGGTCATCCGAACTTCGACCACACCGACGCGAGTTTGGGCTGGCGAAAAACGCGTCGGAGTTTCACTCCGGCGCGTTGAAACCTCAGCCCGTGGACGCTGAAAAACGTGCCACGCGCCGTACTTATATGACCGAGTAACCGTCGGCGATTCTTCTTGCGCTACCTTGGGGCGACCGCCGCTGATCAACTATTCTTTCGGGGCGGGCACCGGCTGTCCCTTGGTCACGTTGGGCGGCGTGTCGGAGTCACGGACCGAAAGATCGGCATCAATGACTCGATAGTTCTTCGAGTCCTTTGGCCGATACCAGAAGATCGGCGTGTCGGCCGCGCCAAACGATACGCCTTTGCCCACGTAATGCGCATCGGCGTCCGGCGGAAGTTTGTAGGCGAAATTCAAACCTCGCTGAACTCGTTGCAGAATTTCATTGATTTTGGCTTGCCCGAATTCGTCGGTCTCCTGCGGCTGGGCCTCCCCAACTTCTTTCAGCCCGTGGGTTTCAATAAACTCTTCCACCTGCTCCGCGATCTGCTGTTCATTCAGCTTCCCCTCGGTCACCTTGAGCATCAGCTCCTCTAACTTGCGCCTCTGCACCTCGTTGGGCTTCCCCTTCGCTGGAGCGAGTTTCTCCCAAAAGTTCTGAGTCATCATCCGGATAACGGCCTTATTCCCAGCGATTGTCGTCGTCGTCAGGAAATCGAGCGAGTCCGGGAAAGCGCCGCCGCACAGATTGCTGTATTCTCGGAACATTTCGATCAGATTCTTCTCTTCCGGCGGGGATGGGGATCCATCAGTCTTGTTGTTCCGGACCGTGTAGGCGGCTGGCATCTTCCGACGCCTCCGCAGAACTACTGGGCGTGCGTGAAGTGCATGGCACTTGGCCAAGAGCATCTGGTGCGGCAGACCTGGCGGCGTTCTGGTTTCGCCGTCCCTTCAAGAACCGGTGGCGTAGAATGCCGTAGAGCTAGGTGGAAAATTGGCAACGGCCGTCAAATTGCGTCAAGCATCGCCACGCCTCGACCAGAGTCTCTTGCGCAAGATCTTCGGCCCCCAAGTGGCCATCCTTGCCAAGAGCCAGCGCACAGCGCCACAGGCGTGCTGCGTGCTGCTCGGCGAGCTGCTCGAAGGCAATCGCCTCGCCTGCCTGGGCACGGTCGATCAACTCGCGTTCATTGTCTTCGGAAATGTCCACTGTATTGGTGATTCCCCTGTAGCCGCCAAAAGGTTCACTCGCGAGAACATTTTCTTGTGAATTTCTGGCAGACCCCTGTCTAAACAGGGGGCTAGCTGCACAAGGCGGAGCCAGCTACTTGATATTGCGTACAGCATTATCGAGAGCCGAACCGATCGACCCAGCGAACATTTGCATGTCGGCCATATCAACTGGCTTGACCAACCCAAGTGAGTAGTGGCTGATCCTTGCCAATCGGATGACTTGAATTCCGCGCATTGAATGCTCTGACCACGTCCAACAACGGGACCGGTGGTGCCGTTGCTTGTCCTGGAATTGCGAAGGACGCTGCCATGGGGTTCCACCGTGGAGCCGAGTCCATAGCAATAGGAACCGGATGTGAGCGTTCGCCCGCACTGGCCCTGTCGGAGCGTGTCCATTGGAAGTCGCCTAAACGGGGAGTTCCCAGGTGTACTTTCTCGCCCCGACTAGTCGTCAGCGCCCCACGGATTTCTCCATCGGCGAGGCGAAGTGATATTCTCCCTTTGGCACTGTCATCGATCTGCCAAGTTCCGTTGAATCGACGTTCAAAGCGTGACCATTTCAAGTTCAAGGTGCCGAACTCGCGTCTGTCAACACTTAACGGCGTGCGGACAACCCTTTGTTGGCCGATGGCGAACGTTCCTTCGAATTCGCCTGGCCGTTTCTGTGTCAGCTCCACGTCGCCCCAGTCCTCACTTGCCCAATGGCCAGCGATATCCGGAGCGACCGACATCGCCGAAAACAATACTGCCAAGACTAAAGAACCGATAGCGGTAAACATTGCAATAGCTCCTAGTGGACGACGTGAATACGAGAACAGCGGTTTACTCTTCAACTTAGAGATGAGACAGGACGGTAGCGACACATCGGCCGGTTGTTGAACGTGCGCCAGACACGATTCCAATACTCGGCGACTTCTTCGGCGGACTGATATCGATCCTCCGCCCGCTTCGACATCAACTTTGCGATCGAATTCTCGGCGCGGAAGGGAGCGTGGCCGGTACACATGGCGGATAGGACGCTGCCGAGACTGAACAAATCGCTACGCCCGTCGACTGCGTCGGCGCGGGCCTGTTATATGCCCGCGATCGTACCGACCATTGCCTTTCATGCGTGTCTCTTTCTTCTCCCGTAGAACGCAGTTCGCCGCCTTCGCGAGCCGAGTCGCGAAGCGACGTCATGTTGAAGCCTGGGACGTCAGTCCCAGGTATGTGGACGCACAACGGTTCGGGAGTCGCGACGCGACGGCATGTTGGAGCCTGGGAAGTGAATAGAAACGCAATTTATAAATCAAACGCCCTGCGGGGCTGCGAGTGGATGGAGGCATTTTCTCCGGGGCCCGAGCGGATTCATTTGGGGACAGCCAACAATCAATCCAAGCGGAAGGGGGGAAACACATGGACGTGTGTGGCGACGCTTGGGTGACGAGATTGCGTTGGCCGGCGCCGCATGTTGGTCTCACAACGCCCCAAAGGGGCAGCTGTAGGTGAGCCCAGGGGCGCAGCTTTTGAAGTTGCGCTTTCGAGTGCCGGAGGCACGCAGTGTGAAAGCCTGGGACGTGAGTCCCAGGTTGTTGTCAAATAAAAATCTAAATGGGCCCAAATCCCTGGGACTTACGTCCCAGGCTAGCAAATGGCATCGCTCCGCGATTCAAGAAAAGCGCAACTTCAAACGGCGCAGCCCTGGGCTGAGACTTAGGGACGACCCTGCGGGCCTGGGAGACGCCGGCCGATAGCGGACAACCGGGTATACGTGAGACGCTCGCGGGGCGAGTCGGGCGTATGCATTGGATTCTTTTCCAGAATCCTCAGATTTCGCTAGAGGGTGTCGGGCTAACACTCGCATTGGTCAGTAGAGACAAGCCCCTCGATGGGCCGTCCCTCCTGCCCTCTCGCCGAATCTAGGAATCACGCCATGTCCCTGTCGAGCCGCGTTGCCCGTAAAACGAAGTCACCTCGACGAAACAAGTCACTCGCTCGTCGTCGACTGCGGCTGGAGTCGCTGGAAGATCGACGGCTGTTGGCGGTGCTGTTTGCCGATAGCTTTGAACAAAGCGAGTGGAACGGGAACTGGGTCGAAGACGGTCAAAACGACTGGGCTCGCAGAACCCAGCGAGCATCAGACGGTTCGTATTCCGCCGAAGTCGATGGCCGGGCTTCAAATGCGACGCTGAGCCTGGCCAACCCGCTGGACCTGACCAGCTATGGCAGTGCCGAGCTGACCTATTCTTGGTACATCGAAAGCGGCTTTGACAGCGGCGAATACATCGCGTTGGATCTGTACGACGGCAGCAGCTGGACCGAAGTGGCCTCGCTCAAGGGGAATGTTGACCAGGAAAATGTCTGGCACAACGAAACGGTCACGATCGACGGCAGCTACCTGGTCTCCAATTTCCAGCTTCGCTTTCGTTCCACGGTCAGCCGCAGCAGTGAAGACGGATTCGTCGACAATGTGAAGATCGAAGGCACGCTCGCCGGCCCACCAGCGATTTCGATCAGCGACGTAAGTGTCGTCGAAGGCGACACCAGCATCCGGTTTATCGACGACTTCATCACCGCTGGAAGCGGAGGGTTGGCTGCGCCTGGCGGTATGGTGCTAGGTTCGGACGGCAACCTGTACGTGGCAAATAAATCCAACGACTCTGTTTTGCGTTATGATGCCGTGACCGGAGTATTCGTTGACACGTTTGTCCTGCCTGGCAGCGGTGGCCTCGATAATCCACACGGATTACTTTTCGGTCCCGGCGGCGACCTTTACGTAGGCAGAGCCGGCGACGGCAGCGTCCTCCGCTACGATGGAACGAGTGGGGCACTTATCGAGCCTTATGTGAGCGCCGGCAGCGGTGGCCTTGACTTCCCGATCGGATTGCTTTTCGACGCCGATGGCAACCTTTACGTGAGTAGCAAAGACACCGACGAAGTGTTGCGTTACGGACCGGCCTCTCAGGCGGTCTTCAACGTCAGCCTCTCGTCACCGTCTGCGAACGCGACTTCGATTGCGTTCACCACTGGCGACGGCACGGCGACGGCGGGCAGCGACTACAGGGCGGTCAGCGGCACGCTGGTGTTTGAGCCCGGTGTCACGTCGCGGACGATCATTGTCCCAACCTTCGATGATTTAGATATCGAAGGTGACCAGACCTTTACCGTCACGCTCAGCAATGCTGTGGGTACCACCATCGCCGATGGCACAGGCATCGGCACGATTTTGGACAATGAATTTGCCAACGTACCGCCCACGGTCAGTGCGGGTGTGGATCAAACCGTAAGTGACGGTGACGCCAGCGGCAACCAACCCGTGATACGCAATGGCAGCAACAACAACGACTGGAACGGCAAGTGGGTGGCGGATTCACAGAACGATTTCTTCCGGTCGACGCAACGATCGACCGTTGGAGTTCACAGTGCGGAAGTCGACGGTCGAGCCACTAACGCGACGCTGACGACTTCGGCGGCGATCGATATCAGTGGATACGGATCTGCGGAGCTGACTTTCGACTGGCTGATTGAAAGCGGCTTTGACTCGGGTGAGTATCTGTCGCTGGACATCTCCACCGCCGGCGGAGCGAGTTGGACCCAGAACGTCCGACAGCTACGCGGCAACGTCGACGCTGAGAACGTCTGGCACGGCGAGAGCGTTGACTTGAGTGCTTACAACTCATCGGATTTGAAGGTTCGCTTCGGCAGTTCTGTCAGCAGCTCCAAAGAAGATGCCAACATCGATAACGTCAAGATCGTCGGATCAGGCGCCGCGGCTAGCATGATGGCAGCGCCGATGATGCCAATGACCAGCCAGCCATCGGAAGCGGATCAAGCAACGGAAGTGCCGCTCGACTCTGTGGCGCAACCCTTCGTGGTGCGAAAGCAAGCGGCGCTGAATAGCACGACCGTCGATTCGGCGATCACGGAAATCAGCAGTCCGAAACCGAGCGGCTCTGCAGACGCGATTGAATCAAGCCGCGACCTCGCAGCGATGCTCGAGTTGCTTGCCGGTGAGCAGTTGGGGATGTAGCGAATTCCAATATCAAGCACGCAGCGCAAATTCGGATATTGTGCGGGATGTCAAAGATTGGTCTTGAAATGGCGGTGAGTCATCCTACATTTGGGAAGTTGCAATACTCGCAACGCGGTAGCGAACCGAACCATACTCGGAGTCTCCCTTGAACTCACTACGCCCCGCCCTGTTCTGCTTCGCAAGACTTGGATGCCTGACGGTCTTTTGCGTCAGTTCGTTGACGAGTTCATCGGCGGAGCAGCGGCCGCCCAACATCTTGTTGATCATCACCGATCAGCAACATGCGGACATGATGAGCTGCGCCGGCAACAAGTACCTCAACACCCCAGCGATGGACAGCTTGGCTCGAGACGGTATCCGGTTCGCCAGCGCCTATGTGACCAACCCCGTGTGCGTGCCCAGTCGGATCAGCATGGCGACTGGCGTGATGGCCGGACGATTCGGCGTGCTGAACAATGGAGACAAAGCCAGCGTTCCATCGGAGGTCGAAAACAACTCGCTCGGAAAACTCGTCAAGCGAGCCGGATACGATACGTTTTACGGCGGCAAGGTACACATGTGCCCCGAACTCAACCCACTGGATGCTGGCTACGACGAGTACTTCAAGGATCAACGCGATGCATTGCCGGGAGCGTGCATTGATTTTATCGAGCGGAAGCGGGACCGACCCTTCTTTGCCGTCGCTTCGTTTATCAACCCCCACGACATTTGTTTCGCGTACAGCGCGTACAAAGGAAGGTCGATCCAGGGAAAGCAGAGCGTCGAACATCTCTATCAACAGGCATCCGAAATACCACCCGAGCAGCTTCCGCCGCTGCCGGACAACTTTCGAATTCCTCTCCTTGAACCCGAAGCGATCGAAATCTACTCCAAGGCAAACGCGGTGACCCCCGCCGGGACAATGCGCAAGGTCTACGACGAACGGCAGTGGCAGATCTATCGCTGGATCTATTGCCGGCTCACCGAGCAGGTCGATCGGCACATTGGGCGGATTCTCGATGCGCTCAGGCGAAACGGGTTGGATCAACAGACATTGGTCATTTTTACCAGTGACCACGGAGACATGGACGCGTGCCATCGCCTGGCCTCGAAAGGCCGATTCTATGAACAGTCCGTTCGTGTTCCACTACTGATGCGATACAAAGGCAAAATCGCGGGCCAAGTCGACACGCATCTGATCTCCAGTGGGCTCGATCTTCTACCCACCGTGTGCGACTACGCGGGATTGGAAGTGCCCAAAGGTGTGATGGGAAAAAGCCTGCGACCGCTTGCTGAGTCAAAGAACGTCGATCATTGGCGCGACTACCTCGTGACGGAAAACCACACGGGTCGTATGCTTCGTAGCGTCAATTTCAAGTACTGCGTGTACCGTGAAGGCGAACTCCGCGAATCTCTCGTGGACATGCGCGATGATCCCGGCGAAATGAATAATCTGGCGACCGCACCCGAGCACGCCGACACGCTGGACGAACATCGGCGTTACCTCGAGCAATGGATCAAAATGTCCGGCGACAAAGACGCCGAATCATTTGCGATCGCTGCTCAACCCGAACGCAATTGATAGAGACAGGACGTTATTGAGTCAAGCAGCGGACCAGAATCCTGCAATCGCGGCGGCCGCCATCAGGATTTGGCCTCCCAATCGATGGCTGTCCCGATTCGGTTCGCTGGACACCATTTCGCACTCCGCTCTTTCTAGAAATCGCAGGGCGAAAGAGGATAGAGTACATGTCGCATACGCATGGCTTTGAAGCGCGATGGGGGTCAGTGCATTTTCAGCGAGGTAAGATGGGAGAGGCTGGGCGTGGTAGGTTGAGAAAGCCCTCGGTTTACGCAAATCGCCCCCTGCGCCAGCTTGCTGTTACGGCGCAATCTTTTCCTTTTCCCGTGCTCACCCTGTCTTGCCTTGAGGCATCAAGTTGCAGATCAAAGGCCGTCGTCTGACAAGGGTGTTCGCCCCAGCACTGCGGCGGGCGCTTGGTCTACGTGGACTGGCGATCGCGACGGCGCCCGCGAAACTTGGTGGTCGGCGGAAGCTGACGCACAAGCGGATTTGTTAATCGCCGAAACCACCGCTGATCGTGATCGGGTGATTGCGCTGCTAGCAGCGGACGAGGCCGAATTGTCTTTGAGAACAACGCGAAAAAGGCTTACTGCGACGTTCACGCGAATGCATAGAATGCCAGCCAGACTGCGTGGGCACAACATGATCATGCCTACTAGATGACCAAAATGAATGTGAATGCGGCACTGTCATCCGAATAGCTCGGTGATCGGCTGTCCCCGGTCGGTGATCGGGACGGGGCGGTCTCCGTCGTAGAGATGCTTTTGGTAGTCGACTCCGACTGCGGCACAGATCGTCGCGAACAGGTCTGGAACACCGACTGGATTGGAGACAATCTTCTTTGCCAATTCGTCCGTTTCTCCCCAGGCTCCGCGGTGTCGCAAGCCGCCGCCGGCCAGGACACAAGTGAACGCCGTGCCTTGATGCCCGCGACCGCCACCGCTGTCGAATTCTGGTGGCCGACCAAACTCGGTGGTGATCACGATCAGGGTTTTGTCCAAGAGTTGCTTTTCTTCCAAGTCCTTGATCAACGTTGCGAACGCAAGATCCATCTCGGCAATCAATTTGTGCTGTTGCAAGATGCCGCCATTGTGGACGTCCCACCCCGAGCCGTTGAGAAAGTTTAGGTTGTGCGAAACTTCAATGAATCGCACGCCACGTTCGACCAGTCGACGGCTGAGCAAACAACGTTGGCCGAATTCGCCGCCATATTCGCTTCTTAGTTTGTCCGGTTCCCTTTCCAGTTGAAAAACACGGTTGAACTCCGGACCGCTCAATTTGAGACTCTGAGCGATCGCGATGTCATAGTCTTCCAATCGCTGATCTGGATTGGGGGCGGCGTTCCGTTGGAGCGTGGCAAGGAACGCTTCACGGCGAGACTGACGCTCGGGCGTAATGCCATCAGGACGCGATAAGCCTGCTGGTCCCTGGCTTGTGTCGGTCAAATAGAGGTAGCTGTCTCGCGTTCCCAGGAAACCAGGGCCACGCGTCAAGTTGGGGTATCCGATCAGAACGTATGGCGGAGCATCGCCGTTCGCAGCACCACGCTCGTGCGAAATGATGGAGCCAAGTGACGGGTACATAATGGTGCCGCTTACAGGCCGGCCGGTATGCATCCGATTGGTCGCTGCGGCATGTTCATCGATCATTTCGTGATGGACGCTGCGAACAGCGGTGACGCGATCCATGATGCCGGCAAGTTGTGGCAAGTGTTCGCAGACCTGGACACCGGGTACTGCTGTGTCGATTGCATCGTAGTAAGAGCCGGCGACTTTCTTTTTGGGATTGCCTTTCTGTTTCGGGTCGAAGGTGTCGATCTGTCCCATTCCGCCGCCAAGCCAAATCGAAATCACATGTTCCGCTTTGCCTCGAACCTGACCGCAAGCGAGAGCATTGCCGGCAGCGACTAGCCCTGCCGCTGCAATGCCGGACTGGATGAATTCTCGTCGTGTTGGCTGCATGGGGAGTTTCCTAAGTTTTCGTTGAACTTCTTGTTTGCAATACTTGCGAACGCTGTTTGCTTGCACTACCTGCGAACCATGCTTGCTAATTGGCGAGCAGTGTATTGGCATTCTCAAATCATATTGTTCGGTTACGGGACCCAAACGAATTCGCGATGATTGATCAAGCTCCACACCACGTCTTCATAGATTTCGCGCCAGGCTGGTTGTAGTCTGGGATCTGCAGGCGGACCCGCCCGAGTGCGACGCTCCATTTCAAGCTGAATCTCGTTGGCTTGGGGACGCAGATGATTGAACCATGTGACTTGAGGAAGCGGTGGTAAACGCTCAATGGGAGTGACTTGATCGGCGGGGATGACTCGGTCGGTAAACCCATTTTCCAACGCCGATACAAATTCGTCTCGTTCGTCTGGTTTCGGCCATCTGCTGAGTACTCGAATGAACAGCGTGTCGACCAGCGATTCAGGAGAAGTGGCAGCGATCGCCAGACGTGCCAGTTCGTTGTCGTACGATGCACGAGTAAGAGTCGCCGACAGCGTTCCGTTGGCTAACACGCCGGGCTGCAGGACATTCGGATCGGATTCACGCTGGGAGATGGGCATTTGTCGTGCCCCGGTCCAACCGAAGGCTTCCAGAACGTCGACCACGGCTCGCGCTTTTGGCAGCGATAAACTGGGGCGATCGCGTTCGTTTTTGAGATCGCCGAACATCCAGGCGCGGCTCGGGCGTCCGAGTGTTTGTCGGCTACCCAACGGTCGGCGTCCATCATGCACGAACGTCAATTCTTCGATGTCGATCGAGTTGCCCGTGGCGTAATGCATTGAGTCGACGATTTGCTCGGCCGTTAATCGACGGCGCTGGGGCGCGTTGAAAAACCGCAACTCCGCCGTGGCTGAGAGATTCTGCCCGACCGCGTCTCGCTGATAGGCGTTCGAGGTTACGATTCGTCGCACAAGATGACGGAAATCATAGTTGTGGGTGATCAATTCCTGAGCAAGCCAGTCAAGTAGTTCAGGATGGCTCGGTGCGTTGCCTTCCCAATCATCAACTGGTTCGACAAATCCCGCTCCGATCAGTTCCTTCCAAACGCGGTTGGCGACGACGCGTGAAAATCGTTGATTTTGTGGCGACGTGATCAACGCCGCCAAACGCTCGCGAGAGTCTTTGGGTGACTGCATTAACCGGTCGATCTCCGGGCCATCTTCGACGCCAGTCACCGATGCGAATGGCCACTGCGGTTGGACGGGTTGCTCGGGCTTGAGTGTCACTTGGATCAGGGATTCTCGCACCGTCTGGTTTTCAAAGAAAGCGTCCGGAACGCGACTGGTCGATGGGACGGTCACTGCGCTGCGATTCATCATCGCGGCCAGCGAATATAGGTCCTCTTGCGTGGTGCTGTGATAGGGCGAATCGTGACAGCGAGCACATTGCAGTTCGATTCCCAAGAAAGCCGATGCCAGAATGTGACCTTTCGCAGCGAAAGGCGCATCGTTTTCACCCGCCAAACCAAAACCGGCGCTACCGCCTTCGGCTGCACCGCCACGCAACATGATCAAATCAGTCACCATTCGATCCAGCGGCATGTTGTCTCGCATCGAATCGTACAAGAACCAACGAAACGGTCCGGTGCTGTTCAGTGATGCATTGAGCAGCGAAGGGTTTTCTGCCAGCAGATCAAGCCAAAAGCTCATCCAACGATCCGCCATTCGCTCGTCGTTCAATAGTCGGTCGATCAAACGCTCACGTTTATCATCGGCGGTGTCACTTAGAAAAGTAACCGCATCCAATTCGCTCGGCGGTAGACCGATGGTATCCAGATAGATACGTCGCAAGAATGCCTCGTCGCTGATCACGGGGGCCAGTGCGACTTGATCGCGATCAATCGGTGGCGCGGGCCATGATGCACCCTCGCGAACCCATTGTTCCAGCAGAGCGATTTGCGATTCGGACAGTCCTTCTTCGGTCGGAGGCATTGCACCGTCACGAATTTGCACGATCAGCTCACTGGCCTCAACGTCGCCGGGAACGACAGCGGGAGTATCCGAATCGCCACGTTTGAGTGCGGCCTCTCGTGAACTGAGACGCAGGCCGCCTTTGTCTTTTTCGCCGTGACATCGGAAACAGTTGTCGCGAAGAATCGGAAGGACGCGGTCGTGAAAGTGTTTTGCCTTAGCGGGGTCGGTATCTATTGACGCGGCGACAGCCCGGTCGATCTTGTCGGTGATAAACGCATCGACAAAGCTCGATTGCCCCGATGAAAATGGTTCCGTGATGGGATGATTCTCTGCCCACAACCGTGCCTGGTCGTGACGCGTTTGCCAAAATTCGTCGTGAGAAACGGCAGCGGCACGACGTCGATTGTTGTCGAACTGCGAGAGTGATTTCTCAATTCGAACGAGTACTGGTTCGATCGAGGCATCGGTCATTGGGAGACGGCGGGAATCTGCACCGACGATGTCATAGGAGTCACCGTCGGCGGTCAAGATAGCCACGCAAACTTCCCCGGTTTCAGTACGATGCCCGCCTCCGCCGACCACGATTTCCAAAACCACCCGAGAATGTCGCTTGGACTCTCCTCGTTTCGGTTCGATGGTCGCTTCGCCAAGAACCTCTTGCTGGTTGTAACCGTGAGGTCGCAGTCCCGGCAACGGCGGTTCGGCCACGGGGATGACGGGTTCTTCGCCGTCTGGTGGTCCTTTGGTGATCGGATCGGTGCGGGCAATGATCTTACCATCGATCCACAAACGTCCTTGTTCGCGAGCGCGCAAGAGGAACTGATGAGTGCCAGTGGGAAGCTCAACATCGGCCGCCATCCGTAGCAACACGGGAGCTTGCCAGCTGGTCCGGATTCCCCACGCGTCGTATTGCAATGGGATGCGAGGCAAAAGAAACTCGTCACCGATCCATCGGGCTGATTCGGCGGGCCATTGTTCACCTTCGTTGAGCCACCGGTCCTTGACTGGCAACCCCTCGCAGAGCTGAACAAGAACAGCTCCCTCGGGAATGTTCGCAAGATCTGGCATGACTTCGGGTTGCAATTTGGCGATGCGGGCAGCTCCGACGCGATGGAATCGCGACTGCATTTCTTTGTCACTCAGTGCTGCGCGGTGAATCGCCACGGCATCGATCATTCCGTTGAAACTGTTACCGATGCGTATTTCGTCATCATCGACAACGGGCGGTTCTTTCGATTTGCCGCCCATGTCCCACTTGCCGTCGGTGGCTTGGCCATTCACCCAGCCACGAACAGATTCCGGATCGCCAAAGCGATACGACACACCGATGTGATGCCAGCCGGTTGCCATCGGAAATCCTTTGGTGGACGTCCAGCGATGCCAATGTTTTCCGGCACTGGTGAGCTTGGTTGCGAACAGGAAACTGATGTGAACATTTCCGTCTTGCCCGATCACACGCAGGGCCCAGTTCTGGTTGTCACGTGCGAACTTAGGCGAACCTGTTCGGCCTTTTCCAACGATGTAGACCGGCTGCCCGTTGCGAATCTCGGCTGGATTCACCCAAGCTTCGATGGTGATTGCATCGTCGTTGGTAAAGTCAAAAGGACTGTTGACGCCCAAGTCCGGAACGGAAAAGAATGCTCCCGCGTCGACACGGACGGCCATATTATCCGCCGCCAAGTCTGGAAATTCAGGAGCTCGAGGTCCGGCCTGATTTCGCTGAACGTTTCCATGAGACACCAGAGGCACTTCATCGTCGGTTCCAAAGTCCCAGCGTGTTACTTGTTGACCAAAGCCAAAGTTGGCTAGCAGTAAGACAATGGCGAGTGACTGAAAGGCTTTGTTCCACATCTGGGTAGTCTTCTTTTGCCAATTGAGTTAGGACAAACCACTTGCTTGCACGTGGGTTTGCAAAACAGCAGTCCATCGGTCGAATGCTTTCGGAGTGATCACTGTGGCGCTACGAAATGATGTCCTTATAGAAGTGTCCTTCATTCAGATCGACTCGTTCAGGCCGACCCTTATGCATGTAGACGACCTTGGTGTGATCCATGCCAAGCAAGCCCATCACGGTGGCGTGGATATCGTGAACGTGCAGTCGGTCTTCGACGGCGTATAGCCCAAGTTCGTCCGTGGCTCCGATCGTCTGTCCCGCTTTGACGCCGCCCCCGGCCATCCACATCGTGAATCCCGTCGGATTGTGGTCGCGTCCGGTCCCCTTCTCACTCATCGGAGTTCGGCCGAATTCGCCGCCCCAAATCACAAGCGTGTCGTCCAGCATGCCGCGTTGTTTCAAATCTGCAATCAGTCCGGCGATCGGTTTGTCCACACCTTGGCACAAACGTGAATGATTGGATTCGATATTGCTGTGGCTGTCCCATTTGCTGCCAGCACCGGAATACAGTTGAATGAAGCGAACGCCCCGTTCCACCAATCGGCGCGCCAACAGACACTGGCGTCCGTAGATTTCCGTTTCTTTCTGATCGAGACCGTACAGTTCTTTGACATGGTTGGGTTCTTGGTCCACGTCGATCGCTTCGGGGGCATCGGCTTGCATTCGCGCTGCCAGTTCATAGCTGCGGATGCGTGCCTCCAATTCTGAGTTCGATTCACGTCCGGCAAAGTGCCGATGATTCAGTTGGTTGATGAAGTCGATTTTGCTCTTTTGTTCCCCATTTGAAATACCAGCGGGGTTGTTCAGATTTCGTAGCGGCTCGGCGCCAGTTTCAAACAGGACGCCTTGGTGTCCAGACGGCATGAATCCAGATCCCCAAGCACGAGCGCCGTTGACGACCATTGCCGAGCTATCCTTCATCACGACAAACGTCGGCAGGCTTTCGGTAGCTGTGCCGAGACCGTACGACACCCATGCTCCCAGTGACGGACGGCCTCCAAATACGGCACCGGTGTTCATTTGGCAGACGCCCCCGGCGTGATTGATTCCGTCGGAAACGCACGAATGAATCACGCATAATTCGTCGGCTACATCATGATGATGCGGCAGCCAATCGGAGATCCAAAGGCCGCTTTCGCCACACTGGTTCCATTTGCGTTTGCACTCCAGGATCGGCGAGTTGGCTTCACCCATCGCGGTGACAGGACGCTCGAAACTGTCGGGCAAAGTTTGGCCAGCCAATTCGTTAACAGCCGGTTTGCGGTCAAACAAATCCAAGTGGCTTGGCCCGCCTTCCATGAAGAGCCAGATGACGTTCTTCGCCTTGCCCAGTCGATTCGGGATTTTTGCCGCGACGGGGTTCTCGGTCGTCGCAGCCATCAATGAATCACCGGTCAAAGCGGCATACGCCAACGCACCGAATCCACCTCCCGCTTTGCACAGGAATTCGCGTCGTGATTCTGGAATGTCGAAATGGTTACATCTCATGGGATCAATCACATCCTCACCGCAGGCAGGCTTGCATCAGTGCAGATACAGAAATTCGTTGGAATTAAACAATGCGTGACAAAAGTCCGTCACGGCGGAAATCATCGGGTTGGCTTCGCTGGACGCATCGGTTTTGGGATTGGAACGCAGCCATATGGTTTCCTGCGCAGGCTGTTCACCGTTGTCACCGTCAAGCGTCCAGTCGACGATTGCTTCGGCCTTTTTTGATTCCTTGCCAGTCAGCAGTTGATCATTCGGCAATGCACCGCGACTGATTTTTAGTCTCGCAAGTTGGCCATCCCATAAGTGTCCGTTTCCGTCGCGGCCCCCCGCAATGATCTTCAACGCTGGGTTTTGGATTCGGCCAACAACGGAGGTTTCGACGGTCGCGGTTTGCAACTCCGATTTTGGATCCGATAGATCTTTGATGGTGAACGTGACGTAGCCGCTCGTCGGGTTGTCGGCTGAAACGGTGGCCGAAATCGAGGCAGCTAAGTAGACCGGTTTGCCAAGCGGGAAAGTCAGTCCCGATGCAACCACCTCGTAGGTTGGTTCGTCTTGAAAGTTGCGTCCAATCAGTTGAACGATAAAGTTCTGGGGATGGTAGGCAGATTTGGTACTGGTGACGCCAAGGTTCCAGCCGTTGTTTTTGGTGCTGCTATTCCAACGAGAGAGCAACGTGTTGACACTGGCATCGGGGTAGATCCGATCCAGGATTGTGATTGCCTCGATGGTGAACTGATCGCCAAAGTCATCCACCTTTTTTAGTTGCAGTCGTTCAAAGCGACTGCCCGGTTGAAACCAGATCGCGCTTTTTCCGAGGTCGAACTCAGTTGCCGATGCGAAATGCTGCGTGATGGGACGCAAACCGCTTTCGTTAGGAAATTTCACCTCGGGTTTCGGAGCTGATTTCTTTTGCTGTTGGTATTGCTTGATCTGCTGATCAATGAAACCAAGTGCGCCCTGGATTTCTTCGCTGGTTGCTTCACGACCATACGCTAGTCGATAGGCAGAGCGAATGGCGTCCGCCGAAACCTCCTGATTGCCCTCGGTCAAACGCTTGGCGAATGCATGCGACCGTTCCAAAGTCCATTTTCCGTTGACCAGCAACAGGGATTGGACGGGCGTGGTGGTCGCAATCCGTTCTGCCGCCGACTCGAATCCGAGCGGCGAATCGAAACCGCTGAGCATTTCGTCGGGTCGGTTCCGCATCTTTTTCACAAAGATGCTGCGATAGGGCGAAGTGCCGCTGACGGAGGAACCGCCGTCACGATGCTTGAGTTCCCCTGAGACAGCGAACATCGCATCCCGGACCTGTTCCGCATCCAAGCGTTGCGGTGGAAATCGCCACAGCAACCGATTGATCGGGTCCACGGAGTTTTCCGTCTTGGTCGGCTCGCGGCGCGCTGTTTGACGATAGGTAGCGCTGTTCATAATCATCGCGTGCAGCGGTTTGATCGTCCAACCGTTTTCCAAGAACCGTTTGGTCAACCAATCAAGCAACTCGGGATGACTGGGCGGTTCTCCCAACGTGCCGAAATCATTTGCGGTGGGGACGATGCCTTTGCCAAAGTGCCTTTGCCAGACGCGGTTGACGATCACGCGAGTCGACAGCGGGTTGTCATCGCGTGCAATCCAGTTTGCCAGTGCGGTTCTTCGGCCCGTTGTGGTCTCCGTCGGTTTGATTGCCGGCGGCTCGTCGCCCAAGAGTGCCAGAAACGATGGTTCAACCGCTTGCTTGGTCGTGCGAGTCAATAGAAACGTTGGTGCAGGTTCCGGGCCGACGTCCGTCGCGATGAACGCTTCCGGCAACGGTTTCGGTTTCACCGCGTCAAACTTTTTCAATTCCGCTTTCAATTCGTTGTAGCGCCCGAGTTTTTCCGGTTTCTTTGCTAGTGCCTTTTCATAGTCGAATTGTGATGCCGCACGATCGGCCTGACGTCGGACAAGATAAGACAGCTGTTTTTCGTAGGTCGTCTTTTCCGATTCCGGCTTACGGTAAATCTCTTTCACGTCTTCAGGGAACTGACCAACGGTATACTCCTGGTTTTTGTCGAACGCCTCCTTGGCCAAGAGATGCATTTCATCACGGATGGTTTTCGTGGCCTCCTCCCAGACGAGTTCTTTTTCGCGGTATTCAGCGATTTCTTCGGGCGTCGCCAATTGTCGGTCCATCGGCCAAGCCACGGACGAAAGAAACGCTTGGAGTCCAAAATAGTCTTTTTGTAGGATTGGGTCGAATTTGTGGTCATGGCATTGAGCGCATCCAATGCCGAGACCCAGAAAGGCTTCCCCGGTGACACGTGTCATTTCATTGATGATCAGATCCCAATGCATCCGCGCATTGCGCTGATTCCATTCGTACACGCCGTGACGAAGGTAGGCCGTTCCAATGAAAACGTTTGGATCTTCGGGGGCGATCTCATCACCCGCCAAGTGCTCTCGGACAAATTGGTTGTACGGTTTGTCGTCGTTGAAAGAACGGATGACGTAGTCGCGAAAGACACTCGCATCGGGACGGAAGGCGTCTTCGTTGTATCCATCGCTTTCCGCGAATCGCACGACGTCCAACCAGTGTTGCGCCCAGCGTTCCCCGTATCGCGGGCTGTCCAACAATTCTTTAATGAGACGCTGCCACGCATCGGCGTGGTCGTCGTTGACGAACGCATCAACCTGTTCGGGCGTTGGAGGTAGGCCGTGCAAGTCGAAATAGGCACGCCGAACAAGTTCGTAACGATTCGCTTGGGGGGCGGGCTCCAGTCCTGCTTCATCCAATTGGCGTGCAATGAAACGATCAATTGGATTGCGTGCCCATGCCTCTCCTTGCTCAGGCGGTGTGGGGTCTTGAACTGGCTGAATGGCCCACCAGTTTCGGTCTTCTTCGGTGAATGTTTTTTCGGAAGATCGAATCGGATTGGAATCCGATTTTGGCCAAGGTGCACCCATTTCGACCCAGCGTGTCAGAATGCCGATCGACTTTTGGCTCAACTGTTCTTCCGGAGGCATTTCAAGCGATTCGTAGTTAATCGCCTCGATCAACAGACTTTCGTCCGGCTTGTGTGAAACCACGGCAGCGCCACTTTCGCCCCCTTTGAGCATTGCAGCGAGCGAGTCCAGTCGAAGTCCACCTTTCTGTTTTTCGTCCCCGTGGCACTGCACGCACTTGGATGCCAACAGCGGGCGCACTTCGTTTTCAACGAATTTCAAGTGCTCGACGTCGACGGTGTCACTGGCTGCCACCAGGTTTGATAACGACAGCAGCCCGAATAATGCAAAAACCTTAGGATACATTGAGAACCTATCTTTCATGCGTTCACAGAAAAGGTTGGTTGTGTTGTCTGGTCAGTGCGACGAGGGAAGACCGCCGATAAATACGGGATCAACAAAATGCTTGTCATCGCGTGCGTCTTGAATAAACAATTCATCAACGGTTTCGCCGTCGTGATACCCGAGGTCCGAGAGATCAATTCCGACTGCCAAGCCACGAAACCGGATGACTTGCCGACTGGGGGAACTGTCCAGTGCTTTGAGTGTTTCCAGTGAACTTGCCTTTTCGCGGAACATGTGCACATAAAAGTTTGCCAACTCGCGAGCGCCAGGTGATTCCATGGTTAGGTCATAGACGCGGATCGTGTGTGATTTGAGGCCATCGCGAAAATGGACCGGGCTGACGTGAAAGGCATCTCCGTCGGGAGGGTTGCCGAACGTTTGCAAATCAAAGAACACTACGTCGTCGCCGGAGCCGTTGGAGATTGGCCGGCGAAAGCGAATCGCCATCCCCGGAGTTGCTGATTCTCCAGACAGGACAGGATCCCTTGAGAGCGGTACTTCGTTTCCGCCTGGATTGATCACGCCCGAGTTCAAGCTGCGATTCGAGGCGGTCTCGAGCAGTTCATCCCGATACGTAGAATCGCCACAGATGAATGCTCCTGGTGCGGTGGTCGTGAACGCGGTGATTTGCGCTGGAACGATGTCTTGCACTGAGATCGTCTCGACGCGGCCGCCACGTTGGATCGTGACACTGGTCAGAGTTTTTGCTCCGCCGTTTTCATCTTCGGTCGCTTGATAGGAAATCACTCGATCGGGCAATTCGCGACGGTAAACGCCGGGATCAAATGGAATGTTGTCTGCGGCAAAAGCACGACCTCTTGCAAACTTTCTTGCTTCGCCATCTGTCAGATGAACTTCCTGTTGCGCTGAAATCTGCTTCGATGCAGCGTCACCATTGGAAATTGATTGTGAACTGTGCTCGTAAATGTCTGCCGCACCCTCGATCACTTGGACTTCCGTTTCGCTTGTTTCCGCGACACTGACGTTGAATCGGGTGCCTCGATCAACAACGCGCGTGACCGGGGTTTCGATGTGGAAACCTTCGGCACCATCGGGAGCGTGAACGCTGCAGCTACCGACGTCCAACGCAAGGCTGTCTTCGGAGAGAACTCGGAAGACGGCGGGGCCTTCAACAATCGCCGACGCTCCCGCTGGGAAACTGAGTTCGACCAAACCACTCATCAACACGTAATCACGGTGCGGAACCAACTGAGAATCCACTGGCGGCAATAATTCGCCAAAAAACTTCGCGTGAGCCAAACTGGCAAACCGAACGTCACTGATCGGTGGTGACGTTTCTTTCAGTTCCGAACCACCTGCGGCAACTCTCGACGGGATCGATCGCCACAACGCAAATCCCAGAACCGCGATGATTAGGGATGCGGCCACTGCCAGCACCCCGCGCTGTTTCCACACGCCCGAATTACGATCGTCGACGGGAGTGATTTGTTGTTTTGGTTCCGGCAGAACGCAGCGGTCGGCCAATTGTTCGATGTCAGCCATGACGTCACTGACAAACTGATTGGATCTTTCCGGCAAACTCGCGATGACTTCATCGACAAATGCATTGTGAAGCGTCGATGTGTCCTCCACCACTAACCCCAGCAACCGGTGTGTCTGGTAGAGATCAGCAGCGGTACTCACCAAGTCAGCATCGGCGGCCAGCAGTTCGCGAAGCTGGGCGATGCCGGTTTCGTCGAGTTCACCTTCAAGATAGTTGGTCCAGAGTTCAGCAAATGGTTGATCAGGATTCATGCGGTCGTCTCCTCCGAAGTTGCCATACGCGATTCAACACACTTTTGAAGTTTTTGCCGGATCAACCAAAGTTGTTTTTTCATTGCCGCAACGGACCGATCGCACCGGCTGGCCATTTCTTCCAAAGAGATTTCTTCGTCGTATCGCCACCGGACATAGCGTCGAAGATGATCGCCCAATCCATCAAGGCATTGCTTCAGATGATCGAGCCGCGTGGACAGCATCTCGGGCGGCTCCGTGCTTCGTCGCTGCAATTCGCGTTGCAGTAAATCAGGAGCGTAGCGGGCGTGATAATCGGCGACGCGACGCAGTCGCGTGATTTCAGTTTTCATCTGGTAGCGTGCGATGGTGAACAGCCAGGCGTCGAAACGAGTCCCAGGCGTGTATTCGTTGAGTCGAGAAAACGCAGCAACAAAGGTTCGCTGGGCTACTTCGTCGACATCGATCCCAGGCGGCAAATGCCCGGCAAGCCAGATACGCAGCGACGTCTCGAACCGTCGCACCACGACCTCAAAGGCTGCGGTTTGCCCGTTGCGAGTAAGCTGAATCGCCTTTTCAAGCTCAGCGTCGTTCGTGTCCTTTGCAGCTGTCATTGCCTAAATATGGCAGCTCACGGCGGAAGGTTACCCCTTGGCACAAAAATTTGTCGAAAAATGGGCCTCACAGCTCCGGCCAAACCGTGCAGTTTGCGCAGGCATCCGAAATGCTGTCTTGGACGGTATTCGTCATCCTCGACCGCTTGCGACAATCGCTCAGGCAGATGCAAAGTGTTTTGATGACTCAAGCAACACTCAACCAGTTTCAAGATTTAGCGACGTCAGGCAATTCATCCGATCAAAAAGAATTCTCACATTTGAATGCCGAAGAACGAGAGTGCTATGAAAACGTTTGCCGTTCGAATCGGCGGTTAGAACAAGAGCACCTGCCGATCGAAGTTTGATTCAGGCGATCAAGCGAATCGAGAAACAGCCAGACGTCAAATATACGGGTTAACGTTTGCGATTGTTATCATTTATTTGCCTCCACATCTCGCGTTGTTTGTTTTCGTCAAGCGTTTTGGCGATGGGGCTTCTGCGACGCGACGTAGAACTCAGCCTCCCACGGTGCTGTAACCCGTTGGGGGCTTCCGCATCCATGTTGTCGGTAGGGGGTTGAATGGACTCGACACTTCGCGATCAGCGTTGCCCCGAGGGCGGTTCCGTGTAGGGAAGGTATTTCGGCGGCGGCGAGTAATTGCCGCTTCCTTTCTCCCAATGGAAGGAATCTCCCTCGATCACGAGATCTTTGCGTGCATTGAGGTTTTGAGCCGGTTCGGCGAAAGTCTCGGGCGCGAATTTTCGCAGGCCCGCCTTCCGCGCAGCGTGCTTGGGATTACCGGCGAGGTTGTGCCATTCGTTCGGATCGGCTTGGAGGTCGTAGAGTTCTTCTCCATCCTCTCCATACCGGGTCTCTATTTTTTTCGCTTTTTAGGCGTCGTTGGGCGAACCGAACGTCATCAATTGCGACTGAGCACCACTTGATGAGGCCCTTGAACCTGGCCGCCGAAGTCGACATCGACCGCCAGCGTCAATTTGCCTTTCGCGAGTTGAATGCTTGTCGTATGACCACGCTGCTGGTTCGGTAATATGGGGATGGTCGCCGAGATGTCTCCAGCATTGATCGTGGCCGTCCCCGCTGGATGGTCAGCGGAGGCAAAAATGATTTCGATTGTGAAATCCCCAGCTTGCGGATTCTCCAGCAGCCAGAAACCGTTCGAGTCCGCACCCCATGGTTTCCCTTGAGCGTGTCGCCAATCTTGGCGGGTTAGCACCGTGACCGGTTCGTGCTGCGTTCCAATCACGATTCGCGGCGGTGCATAGTTGTCCGGCCGAGTCGAACTGACATCCGCGAACCAGGCTTCGTACGCTTTGGTCAGGCGTTGTTTTACTTTCGGATGACTCTCTGAAAGGTCGTTCTGTTGACGTGGGTCTTGGCTCAAGTCATACAGTTCAAGTTTTGGCTGACCGTCGAAGTGCTCATTGCCAAAGCCGCTTGGATGAACCAGTTTCCAATTGTCTTCGTGCAGGGCAAAGTGGTTGAAAAGTTGAGGCACGTCGCCGCGATGTGATTGGAAGACAACTTGCCGTGTGGGCCATTGCGGATCATGCTCGGTCAATAACGGCAGGAAGCTTCTACCGTCCAGATGGTGCCCCGTGGGAACGTCGACTTCGCAGGCATCCAAGACTGTTGGCAGGATGTCAATGTGAGCGCAGAGCGCCGCCGACGTTTGACCGGCGGAGACCTTTGCCGGCCACTGGAACAGCAGCGGTGATCGAATGCCACCGTTGTCGACATGCGTTTTCATGCCACGCATGTCGCCGACGTAACGCATCGAATTGGGGCCGTTGTCGTTGAGATAGATGACGATTGTGTTTTTGCTGATGCCGAGTTCATCGAGTTTCTCAAACAGTCGTCCGACGTTGTCGTCGATATTTGTAATCATTGCGGCGATGCGCGCGAGTTTGTCGAACTCCTCCTTTCGTTTCTTCTCGGGAAGTTTGTTCACCAAGATCGGCGTGAAATCGACGTTGCGATATTCCTCGTACAGTGCCGGCGGCACATCGTCGAACGGCCCGTGCGGCGCATTGGTTGCAATGTAAGTGAAAAAGTTCTCGTCTTGCTTCACGCTCTCACCGATGAACTCCATCGCGGCGTCGAAATAGATGTCGGTGCAGTAGCCTTTCATCTGGACTTCGTGACCATTCTTGAACAGCGTCGGATCGGTATACTTGCCTTCGGCACCGATTGGATCAGACGGTTGCCCAATGCCGCCACCGCGATGAACAAGGCTGTCTTGGAATCCCTGATCCATCGCTCGCAAAGGATAGTTATCGCCCAAGTGCCACTTGCCGTAGATACCCGTGCGATAGCCGGCATCACGCAGGAACTCCGCCATGGTGACTTCGTCAGGGTCCATCATCGCACGCCCGACGTACGTGTCGATGCAACGTGTTCGATAGTTGTATCGACCCGTCATCAGGCTCGCCCGCGTTGGGGCGCAGACCGGGCTGACGTAGAAGTTGCTCAAGTAACCACTGCGCGCGTGCATCGCATCAAGTTGTGGAGTGCGAATGATTTCGTTGCCCATAAAGCCGTAGTCACCACCGCCTTGGTCATCGCTCATGATGACGATGACATTGGGGCGATCGGCCATGGCTTGGTTCAAAGAAACCAACGCGATAAAGAAAGCAGCTAGCGAGAAGGTGCGAAAAATCAACATAAGTACGGATTTCAAAGTATTTTGAGGAAGGCTGACTCAGGTCGATGAGGGAGCGGCTCATCGATCGATTCATTGGTGATTACGGTCGTTGGTAGTTGGGAAAAAGGCTGGCAAACGGTTGGTCCTCGTCTTGGGCTTCAATTTGTCAACGAGTTGCGCCGTATACTTCTATTCTTGATCATTGCGTTTACTCTCTCCAGTCTTTTCGTATTGCTCCGGCAGTTCAGAAAGGCGCAGCTCGCCATCAGCAGCAGGGACCTGGCGGCGAAACGGAGCCGGGTTGTGATCACGGTGTTGTCCTTCTTGATTGAAGAATTCAGTGATGTCGTCACTTGCGGACTTCAGAGACGTTAACGGTTCGGACCTTGAGGTCTTTAAAAAGCTCGTTCGCTTTGAATTTCCCCATGCGAGTGTCCTTGCCATTGGTCCAGAGCGGCGTCGTGCTGCCGTCGGCATGGCGGATGTGGAGGTTGTCGAGATAGATCGGTGAATGTGCCCGCCGTGCCGCCGATGAAGACGACGCCGTGCTTGCCGAGCGGGCCGGGGGCGGTGCTGGAGAGGCCCACGATGCGGTGTTCCCAGATGCTCTGTGCCGTCGGCGATGCCGGGACCGGTGCTCTGGTCGCGGCCGAACTGATCCACGCCGGTGCCGGGCTTGAAGAGCGGGCCGAAGGGTTTCTGAGTTGTTGCCTTCGAGCGTCGAGAAATAGGGATGTCGCTTCGGTCGTGCCGGGCGAGAAGGCGATGTCGCATTCGATCCAGTCGGTGGCGTATTGCGTGCCGTTCCAGTTCGCGAACGAGATCGCCAGTCGATCTCTCGGGCTGGGCCTTGTCGGTGATGGTCACGGTGACGGCGAGCACCTCGCCTTCGGGCGCGGCCGCAGCGTGATACTTCTCGGGTGCGGGCTGGTGACTGATCGCGGCACCCATCGAATCGGCCCAGGCATCCATTTTGGCCACGAGCGACTGGACCACTTCGGGATGAGCCTCGGCAACATTGTTCGACTCGGTCTCATCGTTCCTGATGTCGTAAAGCTCGAAGCGGTTGAAGAAGCGATGGAGTTTCCACTTGTCGGTGCGGATCGCGTCTTCGTCGCGCCAGACCCAGTAGTAACTTTCGACCGGGCTCGGCTGGTTGTCGCGCAATGCGGGCCAGATGTTCCTGCCGTCCAGCGGGCGCGTTTGCGGCATCGTCGAACCGGTCATCGCCATCAACGTCGGGAAACATGTCGAGCGCGCCGCAAAGACCGTCCCACTGTTTGCCGCCGACGAGCCCGCCCTTGGGCCAATGGAAGACGGTGGGCAAGCGCACGCCGCCGTCGTAGATGGTGTGCTTGTGACCGCGCAGCGGCAGACTGCTGCCAGCCTCCATCGCACCGTTGTCGCTGGTGAAGACGAGGATGGTGTTCTCGCTCAGGCCCAGTTTCTCGAGTTCGGCCACGATGGCGGCGACGTTCTTGTCCATCGAGTGGAGCATCGCCGCGTGAATGTGCTTCCCTTCGTCAGTCGTCTTCTCGCTGGCGGCGGGAAGCTTGGCGGCCTCTTCGGGATCGATGACGGCCAGATCGTCGTCTTTGGCCTGCAGCGGCGCGTGGGCGATGTGGAAGGGCACGTAGCAGAAGAATGGGCGGTCCTTGTTCTCGCGAATGAAGTCGATGGCGTAGCGTGTGACCAGATCGTCCGTGTAGCCTCCATCTTGCGGACGGAACTCGAGGTTGTGCCACCAGGAGACCGGCCCGCGTGCCCTTGACGGTGCGGCGGTTGAAATAGTCCGCGCCGCCACCGTAATAGATCCACGCTTCGTCGAACCCGTGGGCGTTGGCCCCGTGACCGGCCACAAACTTTTTGTTGGGCAGGTGCTTGAACGCCTCGGCGAAGGCGGCACGGAATTCCGGTGTGTCGGGATCGTTTCCGTTGTGCCATTTGCCAAAGACGCCGGTGCGATAGCCGTTGGCCTGGAAGCCTTCGGCGATGGTCGTCTCGCCGGGATCGAGTTCCCCGCCGACCTCCGGCGCGGTGCCCACTCGGATCGGATGGCGGCCGGTCAGCAGCATCGCGCGTGTCGGCGAGCAGACGCACCAACCCATGAACTGCGTCAGCTCCACACCTCGGGAAAAGAGTCGATCAATGTTTGGCGTGGGAACGCCGCCGCCGTGCACGCTCAAGTCGCCCCAGCCGACATCGTCTGCCATGATGTAAACGACGTTCGGTTTGGCTGGCTCAGCGGCGACCGAAGTCGCCACGAATACCCCCATCAAGCACAGCAATTGAACATGGAATTGAACGGCGCCGACGCGACCAAAGCTCGCTGGCCAACACAGGCCTTGCACTCTCGCATTTCGTACTAAGTTGCGATCGGCAGTTTCGTTCGTCGGAAAGTTTGCATTGTTCATAGGTATCATCGCCCGTCAGTCAATGAAGTTCGGGGCGTCTCTCTCAAGTGCATGATGTTGTTGTCAAACCAATCATTTTTCGAATCGACCTGTCCAATCTTCGTAGCTTGGGTCTTCAGACCAGGCGACCTGACGTTTCCCATTCTTGATGCCGGTGATCGCCAGTTTTTTGCCTCGAGTGATCACGAATTCGAATGGACCTTCAAATCCAGTTTCTGTCGGCAATGCACGTCGAAAATTTTGGGCGTCTGCATCCCAGACTCTGCTGGACCACAAGACACTCACTGGCTCGACAAGGTTATAGGTAGCCACGGCCCCGTCCTTGAACTCGCAGCGTCTTGGTCCGGGATCAACTTTCGAACGCGACTTGAAGACAGTGACGCCGAAGAAGTCGTCTCGGAGTTTCAATTTCCCGGAACTGTCAAACTGAAAGGAGGCTTCTAGTTTGGCCCATTTCTTTTTGACGCTATCGTCGTCGATCTCGTCTTCGGTTTTGCCGTGACCAGACGTAATCACGTCACCATCGGATAGGATCACGGCGTAGGTCTCAAACTTCCAGTCCTGCTTGGTTTCCAAATCATCGTCTTCCAAACCACTGCCCACGTTGATGTAGATCTCTTTGCGAGCCACAAACCCGTTGTCGTCGACAGCCACAGCCTCCAGGCAATACCAATCCTTTGGCATATTTTTCAGAAGGTCATCCGTTGAGCCGTTCCAAACGTATCGGCCACTTCCTTTCTGCCCATCCAGAACGAGGCCATTGAGATAAAGCTTCACTTCATCCACGCCGTTGGCTGCCGTCACATTTAGCTTCACCTCAAGACTGTCTCCGGCCTCGAACGTGTCTCCACCTGTCAGACCTACAAATTCAATGACAGGCAAGGCTCCCTCGCCTTTCACTCTCTCGACCTCATTTTCGACTTGCTTCAACGTGTCGTACCACCTGAACCAACCGGTTTTGGCGTGCAACGAAGTCTTGTAATGCGACTCGAGGACATCCGCATACTGCTTCCAATGATCTCTTGAATTCTGAATATGGGTCACCGCTTGTTGATGCTGACTTTCGTCGTGGCGGCCACCCAAACGATAGAGCATTAAGTGCGCTGCACAGCGTTGTTTATCAGCATAGTACTGACCGAGATGGGCCATGCTTTGGATATCCAGGAGCACATCCTTCAGCTCTGCATCGTCACCGATCCGCGACTCCAAAGTCGGAAGTGCGTCCAGCGCGACCTGTGCGTAGCCATCCAGCTTATCGGCGACTTCCAGCGGCGTGAGCTTGTCATCAGGGTCCGCATCTCTCCCCGCAAGGATATTCTCTGCCCATTGGGTTACGGAAATACAATGCTGTTCCCCCGCAGGCGGAGTCTTCCGAAGCTTCATGGGCTTGCGGTCAAAGTAGTAATTATCCATGCTCAGAAGCGAATCGCCTTGGCACATTTCCGGAGCGAAGTCGCCGTCCGTTGCAGCCCAGACGGATCGATTCAACTGTGGAACGACTTCCGAAACGGTCTCCCAAGCATTGAAAAGAAGCTCAGCATCCACCGTGGGGAAGCGGTGTTTTAAAACCGCTTGCCAATAGTCGTCATCGAGCTCGTTGTTGTAAGCCAACTCGCCGAACATCCGGAAGTTGTACCAGTGCTTATCAATCTCCAGACGACCAGCCAGCTTCGGCTCTTTGGCAATGAACTCGCGTCCCCAGAAATAGCCGTCGGAGCCCATGTAGAATCCGCGGATATGTTCATGCGGCATGTTCTTGATAAACTCGCGAGCATAATCGGGACTACCAAAGCGATGCATGAACAGATCGTCATTGCGCAGGTTGAGCCAAGCTTTGTAGTCTTTGATCCAGCCTTCACCGGCCATGCGACTTTCCCACTCCTGGGGTCTCCGCGACGAATACATGTGGGCGACGGAGTACTTTGTGCTGGTATCCATGACGCCGCCGGTGTAGTCCTTCATGGCAGCTTTGGCCCATTCGTACTCCGATCCGTGGCGGCGCCAGATGAACCGAAAGTCACGTGCCTTCCATCCAGAATCCGCCTGGGCGTCCATGATGCCTTGGCCATACGTCTTGAAGATGTAGTTTTCAGTCGAATCCGGCGTGTTGTCTAATTCGCGTCTGTCATCTTCGCCTGAGGTGATGCCGATCCCTTTGATTTGCGGGTAGGTCAGAAGCGCCTCTTTGACACTGGCGCGTACGTAGGCGATTGTCCTGGGGTTGGTTTGATCGGGAGTGATGCCATATTTCCCTTCTGCGCTATTGATGTAAACGTCCCAGTGAAACAGGTAGGTCTCAATTCCTCGATCCTCCGCGTACCTGAAAACCTTCTTCCAGTGAGCTATTTTTTCATCGATGGTCATCCTTTTGACCAACGTCATCGTGCCATCTTCGGGCGTGACTTCGCCGTCTCCGTTTGCATCTAAATCAGGTCGAATCTTGCCGTCGAATTGCGGATGCAGAATCTGTTCTTTGACGCGATACACATCAGACATCGCGCAATCCTCATAGCCTGGCACTTCGACGAGATTGGGATATCCATGAGTGCTCCATAAACTCACGACGTTGTATCGGTAACGAGCCAGGTCATCGAAATAGGGTTTCCAGAAGCCTTCGAAATCCCAAACGTTCACGATGTTGTTCTGCGCCGCGCTTCCCTTATCGCAGTACGAAGGCGTACGGCAATCCCATGGGATATTCACTTTGAGGCCACGCTTCTTCAGCAGCGGCGTGCGGCTGACATTCTCGATTACGAGACCCAATTTCAGAAATTCAGCCACTTCGATGCCGCCGTACATCGCACCGTTCGCATCGGTACCGGTGATTTGTATCTGATTCGGCCCTACAGACCGAATTTGAAACGCTTCCGGGTTTGATGGATCCAATTCGATCACGATTGCAACCCTCAAGTCCGTTCGTCCGGTCTCTGTGATCGCGCCGCTGAGTTCCGCTGCGGCGAATGCAATTTGCGGAACCTCTCGGTCGTACGAAACTTCAGCAGCCAGGCTGCTCGGCAACAGAATTGCATCCACAAATGACAAGGCGATAAACAAAACTGCTACGACTTTCTGAAACAATGGAAACATGCTGATTCCATGCGTGTTCGCGTTGCGGTCGCACTCACGGAAGTCGTAACGCGGACTCTTCTTGTGATGACGAGATAGCATCATGGTTGGTCGCCCGCCGTTGCCCTGCTGCTTTGCCCTGGAACGGCAGTCGCCGTCGCATAGACAATGAAATTCCTGTTCTGCCTACGCAGAAGAGAGGGCCCGTAAGCATCGTTGTTCTCTCCGTCGATCGGTTCGACCAACGGCGTTTTCAGTTGCACCCAGGTTTCGGCATCCTTCGAGTGGGCCAGCCAGACGCAACGAATCCCTCTCTCTTCGATAAACCCCGAATAGAGCATTTTAGACCTCATCGTCGTCCAAAGCGCGCCGGCCTTCAAACGGCCCCCACTGAATGCGTTTCTCGTATTCTTTGGCATTCCTATAAACGTCGGGGTCGTAGTCCGGATTCAATTTCGGTATGCGAGCGCCGACTTCTTCAAAGTAGCGCCTCATCTCGTCGTAAAGCCTCTTGTGTTCATCGGGGTGATCGCTGGCGATGTTGTGGACTTCGCCCATATCCTTTGACAGGTCAAAGAGCATGGGGAGATCGGGACGCTCGTAGAAATGTACCAGCTTGCGTTGCCCGGAAATCACCGCGGAATGCGGCATGGTCGTGCGGTAATGCGGGTAGTGGAAGTAAAGATTGCGACGAAGGAAGGCGTCACTCGGTTCCTTGCCTGCCATGTAAGCCGCGAGGCTGACACCATCGATATCTTTGAGAGCCTGCGGGTCACCGCCGGCCCAATCGCACGAAGGTTGGCAGGAAGTCGTAGTTGACCACGTTGCCTGTGAACGCTGATCCCGGCTTGATCCCCGGTCCTTTGACGATCATCGGCACGCGAATGCCGCCCTGCCAGACCCACCATTTGGCGGCGTGGTGTGGCTGCGTGAGGCCTGGCAGAGAAGTCGATGCCGGTAGCCGTTGTCCGACACCATGATCACGTAGGTGTTATCTTCGATTCCCAGCTCTTTGATGCGGTCGAGTACGGCGCCGATCCGCCCGTCAAGATCTTCTCCCATGCCCAGCCAGATCGCGGGGTCCGACTTGCGGTTGACCTTCTCCGCCGTGGTCCCGCTCTTCTCGTAATAAGCCTGCACCGCCGGATGGCGAGCATACTTTTCGCGAGTCGCCGGCAGACATTCGCGGCCCTCGTGCATGGCATAGTGCGAGATCTGCAGGTAGAAGGGCTTGCCCGCCTTCACCTGCTCGTCCATGAAGCCGATCGCCTTCTCCGTAACGCTGAACATCAGCTTGGGATCGGTGAGGTCTTCGGGCAGTCGTTGCTTTGCGTCATCGGGCAGCGTGTTGCCCGGATTATTGTTGGTGTCGCCGTCGTGCAGCACGTAGCCCTCGTCGCCGGGGTCGCCGCGCATGTGCCACTTTCCGATGTGGGCACTGACGTAGCCAAGAGGCTTCAGCGCTTCGGGGATCGTCACCGCGTCCTCGTCAATTGTCATATCCGAGACACAGGGGATGACCGGAAAACCCTCATGTCCTTTCAGGTTGTAATACTCTTGCCCCCTATTGTTCAGGTAGACGGTGAAGCCGCTTCGCGGCGAGGACTGTCCCGTCTGCACACAGACGCGAGACGGCGAACATTGTGGCGACGCATAGGCGTTGCGGAACTTCATCCCCTCCCGTGCCAGCCTCTCAACGTTGGGCATCTGTAGAACTGGCATACGCGAGTTCTCCATGGCGTCGTCCATCGGCACCGGTGAACCGTTCCACGCCCAGTCGTCGATAAACAACAGCACGATGTTGGGCTTCGTTTCTTGAGCAGCCAAGCCACTGGAAGCGAGAGACAGCACTCCGCATATCGTCCAGATTGAGTGATGCAGCAATTTTTCTATCATGGCAGGTGCTAACTTCGTTGGTTCGGCTTGATTCTGATGGACATCGTGGCAGCGATGCCACTGTTTATGGTTTGAGCGTTGATTGAAAGAACTCCGCTGCGGCATCGACGGCCTGATCGAACCACTTCTGGCGAGCGAGAAACGGGTGCGGAGCCTCGTCGATCACAATCAGGTCCTGCGCAACTTCCAGTTCCTCCATCCGGCCGCGAAAGTCATCGGCGTGGGTACTCGAGTCATCTTTCTCGCCCGTGATGAACAGCATCGGCGGATCAGCATCGTCCAAGTGCGTCAGGGGCGAAGCCAATTGATAGGTGTCGCGACGCGATTCCTGGGGGCCACCGAGAAACTGACGCCAAATCTGTCCTCGGTCTACGGCCTTGGATATCTCCCGCGTCCGATCGGACAGGAAGTCCGTTTGCGCGCCCATCGGAACGGCCGCCTGAATCGCTGAACTGAACTCAGCGTGACCACCGTTTCCTTCCAGTTCGTCCACTCCGCCCGACGTGCCAAGCAACGCCGTCAAATGCCCGCCTGCGGACAATCCAATGGCGCCAATTTTGTCCCGGTCAATTCCCAGAACATCCGCCTGAGCGCGGAGGTAGCGGACTGAAGCCTTGCAGTCGTGGATGGCAGCGGGGAAGGGAGATTCTCCGCTGAGCCGATAGGAGATGGTCGCAGTGACGAAGCCGCGCTGAGCGAGTGCCTGAGCAAGGTTGGCGTGGTTCGTGCGGTCTCCCTTCGCCCAGCCGCCGCCGTGAATGCAGACAATTGCCGGCAGACTGCCCCACGCGTCGCGAGGACGGTAGATGTCCATTTGGAGTTGTCGGTCACCGTACTCGGCGTACGTGACGTTGAGTCTTGCATTGAGACTGCGCTGAATTGACGCTGGAATGGACGTGCGGGCATCGGCCGAAAGTGGAGAGACTCCTTCACCTGCCGGGCGAGCATCGGTCCGCATCTCGTGCTGGAACAGTACGGCCATGCCGCGCAGCTTGCGAAGCATGTCGGAATTGCGTACCAGAGTCGTTTCGCCCGGATCTTTTTCCAGGTCGTACAGCTGCAATGTGGGATTCAGGTACAGCTTCCAGTTTCGCCACCGCACGGCTGCGAGCGTTCCCTGGCTTCCGTGATAAAAGAACGCATCGTTGTACTCGTGCCGCTGGATGATCTCCGCCCACTCGGCCGCTGGATTCCACGTCCGGCGCAACGGAACGGTGGCATTCAACGATTGTTTCAAGCCCGGTGCGGGGACGTGTTGTGTTTCGCCCTTGAGCAGCGGAGTGATGTCGCGCCCGTCAATCACGCGTCCTTCCGGTACGGCCACTCCGGCCAGAGTCGCCAACGTCGGGTACCAGTCCATCGCTCGAACGACCGCGTCAGTCGTCCCACCGGACTCGATGCCCAGTCCCGGCCCCCAGGCGATTGCTGGCACGCGAATCCCGGCTTCATACGTTGACAGTTTGTGGCCTCGCAGTGGCTGAGTCGGTGTGCGTCCGGGACCACGACCGTTATCAGAGGCGTAGACGACGATTGTGTTGTCATCGATTTTCAGTTGCTTCAGCTTGTCGAAGATGCGACCGACGTTGTGGTCCAGTTCCTGGATCGCGTCACCGTACTCACCAAAATTCGATGTGCCGCGAAAGGGCTCGCTGACACCGAGCGGATTGTGCAGCATGGTGTGAGGCAGATAGACGAAGAACGGACCTTCGCGATGGTCCTCAATGAACTTCAATGCTTCGTCGGTGTAGAGCTGCGTCAGCTCATTCGGATCGGCCGGTTGCTTCACGATTTGACCATTCCGTATCAGCGGGACGCCCTGCTCGCCAAAGTACACGACCTCAACAGGATCCAGGTTGTGCAGCAGGCCGAAGTAGTGATCGAATCCCTGAGCTCGCGGCAGGAACTTTTCGTCGAAGCCCAGATGCCATTTGCCGATACAGGCGGTCGCATAACCGCTGGACTTCAGCAATTCGGCAAGCGTCAATTCATTAGGATGAATGCCGGTTCGCGAATCCGCTCGATGCACCCAAATGTGATTGCCGACGCGACGCGGATAACATCCCGTCAACAGACCGGCTCGCGACGGGCTGCAAATAGGCGCTGCGGCATAGTAGTCCGTAAACCGAATTCCCGCCTCAGCCATTGCATCGATGCGCGGCGTCTTCACTTCCGTCGCACCGTAGCAGCCCAGATCGTAATATCCCTGATCGTCCACAAGGACGAAGATTATATTTGGACGCTCCGCAGAAACGGCGCACTGACACGCCAACAAGAAAACGACGATCGAAGTAAGCAGTGGCTTCAATTTAAGTCTCCCTTCACCGTTGGGTTGTTACCAAGATCGTCCGCTGTGACTTCATTCTGATCGTGCCATTTCTTCCAGTGCAGCCTGATGAAGATCAGCGATATCCTTGTCGCTTAGCGCTTTGTCGAACAATGCCAGTTCATCGATGCGGCCATTCCAGAGTCCGGATCCATCGGCGCCGGTTCCAAACCAAACCGATGTAGAATCGCTGGTTGTCATGACCTTGCACCGCGTCGATGCCACCAGTTGGCCGTCCTCATAAATCCGCAACTGATCACCGTCCGCCGTCATGATAACGTGTCGCCAGATCGCAAGTGGGAGCGAACCATCTTCGAAATCGCGTATAAATCGCTCGGTCGCCAGTTCGATCATCACAGGGCTTTGCGGCGAATTCTCAATCCGCACGGCCTCTGCCGTTCGAAGATCAATTGCATCTGCCTCAGCGCTTTTCCCCTGCCGGGAGTGAACCCGAACGAGGCCGTCAAACACATGGACTTCGCTTGCCCCCGATTCCGCCTCGACGGAAAACTCCGTTCCGTCGTCAACGATTCGCGCTTCGGAAGTTTCAACCGTGAATCCGATCCCCTCTGGCGGTACGCTCGCAGAAACACGTCCGCCAAGCAGTTCGAGGCGCTGTTCACTTGCGATTTCAAACCGAGCGGGGGCCTCGACGTAGACCATGACATTGCCGGGGAATCGCAGATGCAGCAGACCTCGATCCAGGCGATACTCCCCTCCAATCAGTCCCGGCTCTGTCCATGGCTCGCCGCTACGCATGAGAACGGCATTGACCTCTTCAACGAGCGTTGCCACCGTCAAGTCGTTTCCAGTGCTCGGATTAGCGATCCACAGGATCATACCAAGCAGCAGTACCGCCGCACTCACGCCGAGGACAGCAGCAACGTGATAGATTCGCGCAGGCGTAGCCTCCGCCGTTAAAAGTGATGTTGGGTTGCCGAGTTTTCTTGTTCCATCGTGAGTACACTCCGCAAATACTCCAAATTTTACGGAATAATCGGCACCGACTTGGATTTAGCGCCGACGGAGCGAGCGGCCGACGTTTGAGTCTCTCCTACAATCTCTGGCCCGGACGGTACAGCGTTTGCTGCTTGGTAGATGATTCGATCGCCTTATCACAGGAAACCAAAATGGATATCCCGCAAATCACGTCCAAAAAAGCCGCTGACACTGGCGAAATGGGTCAAGCATATCTCGCCACTGGCAAGCAAGTGGCACTGCGTCGTTGGGAAGAAGACGTTTGCGATTTTGGAGAACCGATCTGCCGAGCCTATGAAACGGTCGGCTATGTGCTGAGCGGCGTGCTGGAACTCGATCTCGATGGGCAGATAGCCAAGATCAGTGCTGGCGACTCGTGGCTCGTTCCCGAAGGTGCTCGGCACTGCTACCGAATCGTTGAACCGATCGTCGCAATCGAAGCCACCAGTCCACCGGCGCGTTTTAACGAGCGCGACGAACCTGCGTGATCCACGTAGCAAAAGTCGCCAAGACTTTCGGCCATTGGGCAACAAAGCAACCGAAACTCTTGGCGCGTTACGCTATCAGAATTGGATGCGATCCGTTGAATGGAAAAACCTAAATCCGATCTCGCGACCATCTCTGCGGTCGCCCAATTGCTTGAGGTTATCCGCGCCTTCTAGGCGTCTTCGGCGAATCGTGGATCAGCGATTCGCAGCTTCAGCTTCCATTCCATGGCCAAGCAGTAGAGGACGGGCACGACGAGCATCGTCATGATCTCGATTGTCATGCCGCCAAAACTAGGAATCGCCATGGGGACCATGATGTCGCTGCCGCGGCCCGTTGATGTGAGCACGGGGATGAGCGCCAATAGCGTGGTTGCTGTCGTCATCAGGCACGGTCGGACTCGACGCATCCCGGCGGTCACCGTGGCTTCCCTCGCATGTTTCGCGTTGGCAATCCGATCCTTTCGGAAACTCTCGTCCAAGTAAGACGCGATTACCACACCATCGTCGCTGGCGATGCCAAACAGACGCCAAGAACCCGACCCAAACCGCGACGCTCAAATTGATGGTGTGGACCTGGAACAAGGTGCGCATGTTGGTTCCAAACATGTCAAAATTCAAGAACCAATCGGTGCCGTAGAGCCAAAGCATGATAAAGCCTCCCGACCAAGCGATCAGGATTCCACTGAATACCAACGATGTCGTGATCACCGACTTGAATTGGAAGTAGAGGATCAGGAAGATGATCCCCAGCGCGAGCGGCAGTACGAGCATCAGCGTCTTCTGAGATCGAATCTGGTTTTCGTAGTTTCCGGCGAACGTGTAACTCACGCCCGCTGGCAACACGAACTCGCCGCTATCAATCTTCTCTTGCAGAAACGCTTGAGCGTCCTCGACGACATCCACTTCCGCGTTGCCAGCCTTCATGTCGAACAGCACGTATCCCAACAAGAACGTATCTTCACTCTTGATCACCTGTGGTCCACGGAGGTATCGAATCTTCGCTAGCTGCTCCAGCGGTATCTGCTGTCCCATTGGCGTCGGCACAAGAATGCGTCCGAGCGTCTCGAACTCGTCACGCAATTCACGCGCGTAACGCACGCGGACCGGATAGCGTTCACGTCCTTCGACCGTGGTGGTAATCTGTCGGCCACCAATGGCGACTTCAATGACATCTTGGACACTGCGAATATGCAACCCATAGCGTTTGATGGCGTCTCGATCGATGTCGATTTCAAGATAGGGTTTGCCGACGATACGGTCGGCGATGACTGCGGATGCCTGTACCGTGGGGACTTGCTTGAGCAAGCCCTCGATCTGCAATGCCACACGTTCGATCGTTTCCAAATCGGGACCTTTGACTTTCATCCCCATCGGTGCCCTCATTCCGCTTTGAAGCATCACGATGCGAGCCGCGATCGGCTGCAGTTTCGGCGCGGATGTCGTGCCGGGAATTTCCGCCGCTTCCGTGATTTTCTGCCAAATGTCGCTAGGCGATTTGATTTCGTCGCGCCACTGACGCACTGGCCTGCCACCGGGGTCTTCGATCAGTTCGCCTTTTTTGTCGCGGACATAATCACCAGCCTCGTCGTCGTAGCGGAACTTCATCCGATTGCCGTTCTGGTCCGTCTTGTACTCGGACTTGTAGGCGACGAAAGTCTCAATCATTGAGATCGGAGCTGGATCGAGCGCGCTTTCTGCTCGGCCGATTTTACCGACGACCGACTCGACCTCTGGAATCGAAATCAAGAACCTGTTTTGCAGCTGAAGGACATCCATCGCCTCGCCGATTGATGCGTGTGGCATCGTCGTCGGCATATACAGGAACGACCCTTCATCCAGTGGGGGCATGAACTCTTTCCCAAGGCCAGGCAACGCGTCTCGGGCCCATGTCCACGGCTTCGACTGACGGACTGTCGAGCCGGAGATGCCGACCATCGATGCGGCCTTGGGGACAAACGAGAAAAGACGATCGAATCCCTGCCAGGCGCATGCACCAAACAGCAAAATCATCACGGGAAGCGATAGGAACAGAAGCTTGTGGGCAAGGCACCAACGGAGGATGGACTCGTAGAGGTATCGCTGAAACAGCGTGAAAAAGCCGAGTAGCCCGCCGACCAGCATTCCGACAAACAGCAAGTTGCGAAGCAAGCCTTTCTCAGGACCAAGTGGCAACCAATGATCCGTTAGCAACACGCCCACGACCAAGACTGCGATGGCGCTAGCTGCATAGGGTCCCCATTTCTGATATCCCTCTGGAATGCGATGTTCCGTCAATTTGTAGATGCCCAATCCGACGACGATCGCTCCGGCCCACCAGGAAACAAAGAAGCTGGCAAGAATTCCGGCAGCGATGAGCGCAAGCACCATGTACCGCCGCATAGTACCTGATTTCATTCGTCCACCCATCAGAATGTGCGCCGCCGGTGGGATGATTGTCAACGCAACGATGACCGACGCGGTGAGAGCGAATGTCTTTGTAAATGCCAGTGGACGAAACAGTTTTCCTTCGGCGGCAACCATTGTGAACACCGGAAGGAAGCTGACAACCGTTGTCGAAACGGCGGTCAATACGGCGCTGGCCACTTCATTGGACGCGCGAAAGATGACGTGACGGCGGTCCTCGCCGGGGTCGGCTTCGTCTAAATGCTTCAAAATGTTTTCGCACATGATGATTCCCATGTCGACCATCGTCCCGATCGCGATCGCGATACCAGAGAGTGCGACAATGTTGGCATCGACGCCAAAGGTCTTCATCGCGATGAAGCACATCAGCACCGCCAGCGGCAGCAGCGCGCTGATAAGGATCGAACTGCGAAGATGCAAAACCATCACCAGAATGACGATGATCGTGACCAGGATTTCTTCCGCCAGCGCGGTGTTGAGCGTGCCCAGAGTTTCATAGATGACGCCTGTGCGATCGTAGAACGGAACAACGCGGATTTGGCTGGTCGTAATCCAATTGGGCCATTGATCGCGCGGCGTGTTACGGAGGTGCCGCACCCAAGCATCGTGATCTGGGTTGGCCACTGTGATCGGCTTGAGACCGTTTGCACTTGCATAGGCATCCACTTGCTCGGCAGTCGTTCGTTGGTAGTCAATGACGACCTTGCGAGGCAGCCCCGGCGAAAGCTCGACGATTTTCTTTTTGACATTTTTGATCGCTTCCAGCGGGTTGAAGCCGTAGCGAACGACGCACACGCCGCCGACCGCTTCGGCACCCGCCTTGTCCAAAGCGCCGCGACGGAGCGCGGGGCCGAGTCGGACGGTGGCCACGTCCGCGATCGTGATAGGCACATTGTCGGTAACTTTGACAACTGTCTTTTCGATGTCTTCGACTTGTTTGATAAAGCCGAGTCCGCGAATCACGTATTCCGCCTTGTTCAGCTCAATTGTTCGCGCACCAACATCCACGTTGGTCATTCGTACGGACTGGAACACATCGGCCAGTGACACCTTGGCGGCACGCATTGCGTCAGGATTCACGTCGATCTGGTATTCCTGAACAAACCCTCCCACGGACGCGACTTCGCTGATCCCTTCGGCTGACGCCAATGCGTACCGGACGTACCAGTCCTGGGCGGTTCGTAATTCATTGAGATCCCAACCGCCGGTTGGATTGCCTTCGGGATCTTGTCCCTCAAGCGTGTACCACAGGATCTGGCCGAGTGCGGTCGCGTCAGGACCAAGAGTTGGCTGCACACCCTCGGGCAGCGTTCCCGATGGCAGACTATTTAGCTTTTCTAAGACACGAGATCGCGACCAATAAAACTCCGCTTTCTCGTTGAAGATCACATAGATCGTTGAAAAGCCGAACATCGAGTAGCTGCGGATCGTCTTCACCTCCGGAATGCCCAGTAAGGCAACCGTCATCGGATAGCCGATCTGGTCTTCGACATCTTGCGGTGAGCGTCCCATCCACTCGGTAAAGACGATTTGCTGGTTCTCGCCAATGTCGGGGATCGCGTCGACCGGAACCGGATCGCGGGGAAGACCGCCCACCTTCCAGTCGAATGGCGCGACGATGACTCCCCATATCATGATCGCGATCACGAGCAGGAAGACGACGAGTTTGTTCTGGATGCAAAACCAGATGATGCTGCCCAGGACCGATTTCCTGGAAGCATCGATCTCATTCGTGGTCGTCTCTTGATTGGTCGGCATTGACGTCAGACAAACGGATGGTGCTTGGTATCAGGGTCAGACAGGTAACAAAGGACTGACGCAGTCATGGCAAAATCATCCAAATCTCGATCGAATCGTCGACTCGTTCACGAACACACCCGGTCTCCGCGTCCGGCGTGTACTCATTTTGATGCATCACTTCGGCGTTTCTTCAGAGCTTCCCGCAAAATAAGAGTCGCAAAAGGCGTTCAGCCGTAGACGACACCACGAAGGACATTTAGTCGTAGTCTTCGAAGTCGCGTTGAAGCTCGTAAAGCGTCGGTTGACTCACCGCCACACGTCGAAGGCGATTTCGACTCACTTCATACCTTTGGTCTTGGATGCCCTTTTGGTGCGAAGCACAGGGAAAGGAGTACACATCGGTCGGATCGTCCATGAGGGCGCCGATTACGATCCGAGATTGCTGCACCCATTGCCCGGAAAGATTTGGCTGTTGGACCTTTCGGTTCGCACTGAAACGTGTTCCCCATTGATGGGTCATGAGGAAAAGCGATCCAACGATAATCACGATCACAACAAAAAGCACATATCGTTTCATGCTGCCTCCTTGCGTTGCGACGGCCGAACGTCCGCCGTAACCGGGCGGCGACGAAAGATTGTCCCTTCTGATTCCGCGGACTCCGCCGCGCCAGTTCACGGCATTGTTCGTCGCGCATGACTTATCGATTAACGGCGTTGATGACGATCCTATTCCCGATCGCGACCGCATCTAGTTCGACCGCGTACTCCCGACTGGTTTCTGTGTCCATTAAGAACGCCGTCACTTCAAAATCGTACGGGCCTCCCAAGAAGCTTCCAATCGTAGATGAAGTATCAAGGCCACCAGACATCAGGCGACGACTGCCAGCCGGAAGCGTTACTGTTGTCTTATCTGTTGCAGTGACCGTCACGTCGCCGTTACTTGCAAGTTGAAGAGAATTTGCATCGACCATCATTTCTCGCGCCTCGTCGAACTGGTTGTTGGACACCAAAGAAATAAAGTGCTCAGCCACATGTTTTGGGCGTCCAATCCACCATTGGCCAGCTATTCCAATCGCAAGGACGACTATCAAGACGAGGGCGGCATAGAGATACCACGACGTCTTCTTCTTCTTCAATTGTTGCTCTTCGGTCATGCCGCATCCCTGTGCTGTGTTTGCTGGCTTCTTGTGGCGGCGCCGATCCGGCGATTCCGGACCGATGACACCATCGACCAGCATACCACGGGGGAATCGACCGCGCAACTTCGACAACCGCGCACTTTTCGTCGAGCGCATCGTCGTGCTCGTACTCGTACTCAGCGAAGCGGTACTCGTACTCGACTGTGGCGTGGATCGGGGCGAACCTTTTGCAATCAACGATCGTCTCTGCGTCGCGTCGCGTTCATTACTGTCGCGCGGATTCGAGTACGAGTACGAGTACCGGCCTGCGGCCTGAGTACGAGCACGATTGGGATCGAAGAATTGAATGCCAGAACGCTTGCGATAACTGGGTGGCCGCGGTCGATCTTCCATTTGTAAACGCGCTGTCGGCCACTCCGCGTTCATGTACGCCCAGCATGGGCGTGATCCACCAGGTGACTGGGTGAAAGAACAATAACGCTTCGATGACACGTTGCAGCAAATTCACCAACAAGTCGTAACGGCGAATTTGAGCGAGCTCGTGACTGAGAATCGCGGCCAAGTGTTGCGGATTGAGGCCACGGCGCTGGGGTGTATGCCATGGCGTTCCATCTTGCCCAACAACTGGGCAAGCGTGTCGATGAGCTCATTTTCCTGAAAAATGAACCGTCATGAGCACCACTCGCATGGTCCAGCGAGATGAGCGCATGGTCGCAGTCGAGAATACCAGCTAGGCAAGCAAATCGGTGAGCACCCTGCCATCTCGGAACACCGGTACGGGTCGACCCGATTTTGTGACCAAAACCGTGTCCGGCGCGATGCCGAGCTCGTTTAGAATCGTCGCGCTGACATCGGTTGGCGAACAGGGGTCGACGTCGGGCTCGAAACCGCTTTTGTCGGTCGACCCGTAAACGAAACCTCGCTTCAATCCGCCACCGGCGACGATCACGCTCATCGCGCGAGCCCAGTGGTCACGGCCACCCTGTGCATTGATGATCGGCGTCCGATTGAATTCGCCGACGCAATAGACAATCGTTTCATCCAGTAGACCACGACTGTTCAGGTCTTGAATCAACGCCGTCAGCGAAGCATCGAGTTGCGGCAACAAATTGTTGCGAAGTTGTGCGAAATTATTACGATGCGTGTCCCAGCCTTGGGCTGCGATCGTGACAAACCGGTGCGCGGCCTCGATCAGACGTCGCGCGGCGAGGGCCCTGCGGCCGAGCCCCGGACCATATTGCTCGCGCCGCTTGCGACTCTCGCGGGAAATGTCCAACGCTTCTCGGGTCCTTCCGTTACTGAGAATATCAACGGCCTGTCGCTGAAACCTGCTCATCTCGGCGGCACGCGAGCTATCGTCAAAGCGACCGAACCCATGTTCGAGTCTCTGCAGCAAGGCGGCTCTGCGTTGGAGGTCGGCGACCGTGAAACCACTCGCAAGGGCAAACTGGTCGCGAGCAGACTTCTGGGGTTGTTCTGCAGATTCCTCGACCACGAAGGGATCGTAAGACGCGCCCAGATAACCGGCCTTACCGATCTCGAGACCCGTTAACTCCATGTAGGTCGGCACATCCCGCTGCGTCGTCGTTTGATTGGAAACGACTGAGCCGATCGAAGGGTATTTCAACGCTGGGTTGATTGGGTTGCCCGTCATGACGAACTCGGTCCCTTGCCCATGCTCGGCGATCGTGTGACTGACCGAACGAACGAGCGTGCACAGGTGTATCTGCTGAGCGAACTGCGGCAAGTGTTCACAGATCTGGATATTGTCAGCCGAGGTCGAAATCGGCTTGAATTCACCACGAATGCGCTGAGCCGCACGTGGTTTGAGGTCCCACATGTCAATGGTCGAAGGCCCGCCCGCGAGCCAAATCATGATCACGTTGCGAGCCGATTGACGGTCGCGGCGTGCTCGCCCAGCAGCCGCCTCACTGGCCAACAAATCGGGCAAGCCGACTCCCATCAGCGAAAGCAAGCCAGCGTGCAGGAAATCGCGACGAATAGGATTCTGGCAATGTGTCCGTTGGCATTTCATCGATTGGCTCCCACCGCAGTCTCCTATGTTCAATGATTCGTAATGAACTCTCTGGTATTGATCAGCCCCCAAACGAGATCATCCAATGCAGTCTCGCGGTCATTCGATTCGGCAAAGTGCTGCAAGCCAGTTTCGATTTCGTCGTTGCGGGGATAGCGGCTAAGAATTCGCAAGTAGAGCTGCGTCAACAGAGATTCGTTTTCCAGTTCGAGCAAATTGCGGATCGAGCCATTCCGGATCTTTTCCATGATTGAATCGTCGTTGATCATGAAAATGAATTGCCGCAAGTCGACATCGCGTTGGCGATCGCAATCGCAGACCGACTCACGCTCGCCCCGGCCAAATACTCGCAAAATCCTGCCCGCATCTCCCGAAAGCTGATTCGAGCCCACTTCGATCGCCAGGGCGCCGTGGCGTGCATCTTCGCCAAAGTCTTCATCGGTTCCCAGCGCCTTGTTGATCACATCGAGTGTGACTTCGGCCATCAGCGGTCGGACATATTGTCTGGCGAAGTTCCGGCGGTCGTCGCGATTGGATGCATCGAAAGTTGAGGATCGTTGATAGGCCGCAGACATCAGAATCTGTTTCTCCAGTTTGCGAATATTGAACTGTGAATCGCGAAAAGATTGAGCCAGTTGTTCAAGAAGTTGCGGATGCGATGGCGGATTGGCGACGGAGAAATCATCGACAGGATCGACCAGACCAATGCCGAAGTAGACGGCCCACACTCGATTGACAAAACTGCGGGCAAAGTAGGGATTGTCGCTCGCGATCAGCCAGTCAAAGAATTGCTGACGCAAGTCGCCGCTGGAGTCAAAGTCTCCGCTTTCCAGCGCCCGCGGTGCAACCTTGGCTCCCTGTTCCGATCCGGAGACCTCACGTCCCCGTTCTTTGCTGATGAAGGCCTCGCGAATCCTCGGCAGCGGATCGGTTTTCACGCCTTTGCTTTTGGCGTCGCGACGCCGATCAAGTTCGGCCAAAACCGCCACGTTCACCTCGGTCGAACTTCCGAAAACAACGCGCGAAAAGATGTTCGCAAACGCGGCATAGTCGTTTTGCGTCCAGCGGTCGAAGGGATGTTTGTGGCACTGTGCACAATTCAGACGAACGCCGGTAAAGGCGACCGCGGTCAGTTCCGCCGTCTCTTGCAGTGGAAACCTTCCGTCGGTGGAAACGCGTCGCCAGTAAAGGTCCAGAGTCTCTCGGTCCGGATAGTCATTCTCGAACGATTCGCGGCTTTGACGAATCAGTGCTTCTTCTCGATTCATCCAGTCGCGGACGTCCCGACCTTCGCGGCTGGTCGCCGTGATCACACCGCGAACGATCTCCGCATACGGTGTGTTCGAGGCGAATCGTTTTCGAAACCAATCGTGCCACATCTGGGCGCGGTGTCTGCCTAACTGCTGATCTTCACCCATTGAACCCACATCGCATTTGGTGATGTCGCACATGCGGGTTGCCCACAGCGCGGCATGCATCGGATGAGCCAACAGTTGGTCAATCTTCGCCTCGCGTTTGTTGGCATCATCGCTCTCGCAGAAACTTGCTAGCTGCTCCGGTGATGGAATCGTTCCGACCGTGTCGATCATGATTCGTCGCAGAAATTCCGCGTCGCCCGAATTCGGCGATGGGGCTAGATGAAGTTTGTCGAGCTTTTCTTCGATACGGGAGTCAATGGGATGCAAAGGCTTCGCTTCCCTGAGCTCCTGGGGGCGTGATGTGGGGATAGGGGACCAGGATGCTGGTCGCGGCAAATGCATTGCTGTAGGCAATGATGATCGACGTATCCCCGACACGTTCGGGCGTAACGCTGCCCGCGGGCGCGACGGCTGCGATTCCTTCGTCGCGACTGGTGAACTGACAAAGCCGCGTCACATCCTGGTGAGAACCATCGGTGAACAGGGCGGTGACGATGATCGACTGTGGATTGCGTTCGCCTGTTCGCGAAAATGCGTCAAATACAATTTGTCGCGGCTCAACGGTCAGCCGGATGACGCGGCCGGAACCCTCTCGCCATTCGCTCCCATCCTCGATCCAGCGTCGGATCGTTTGGTACGACTGCGAATCGACCTCAAAACGGACGCCCCCATCGTGATCTTGCTGGCCCGTCGGCTTTTGCAAGATCAAGCTGTCGCCGGGATTCGCGGTGTCGATCCGATCCCGAAGGTTTTGGAAGTCCATTTTTGGCGAGTAGCCGAACAGGCTCAGTTGCAGTCCCCCTTTGCCGCCAAAGGCACCATGACAGGCCGCAGAGTTGCAGCCGTGCCGACCGAACAGCGGCGCGACGTGACGCTCGAAGTCGATCGATGGTTGTGCCGGCGTCGCTTGTGATTCGTCAGCCCGTAATTCCGGCGCCGGGCCGATCACGAGACCCGGGCCGATCACGAGACCCGGGCCGATCACGAGACCCGGGCCGATCACGAGTGCCACGATGATCGCGGCGGGCCAATCGGAACACGGTAAGACGCGTTTTCGGACCATGTCCGTCTCTCGGGGTGTGGTTCGCCTGTCTCTCGGTGCCGCTATTGGCCCGCAACGTCTTCCTGCGGTTTGGGTTTGAGCGTCAGCGTGATCCGCTGACTGCTGCCTTCGGTCATTGTCATCGTGGTCGGCGACTCCCGAGTTCGTCCTTTTCGGCATAAACATCGAACTCGAAACCGGGAGCCAGCGACGACGATTGGTAGATCCCCTTGGGTTGCTCCTCGAAAAAGCTTATGGCACCCGTATTCGTCATCATTTCCATGCCGCCCGTGTCAGAAATGCTTTTCGGTGGCTCTCGTTCGACCGCATACGTTGCTCCGACCGTCGCGTCCTGGACGTTGTTTCCTTGCTCGTCCACGACGTTGACTTGCAAGATCGGAGCGACATACCGCACGATCCTGATGTTGGCAATGTCCTCTTCGATCGTTTTGAACGTATATCTTCGATGCGGCGAGGGTGATTCGTCACCAAACTGCACGGTCAACCCGCTGTGCTCGTTGGTCGTAAAGTTGAGTGTGGCATTCTCGACACCGTGAGGAACCATCAACTCAAAGGCCCCTTTCTCGACGCGGCGAGCCTGCCGAATCCACATGAACTGATCATTCATCTTTCCCATCAGACTGGGTGAGTGGCTGTCGATCAGTTCACCACTGGAGTTGTAAAAACTTCCACGGATATAGACGTGCGGAACGGCTTGAATCACGAACGGCTTGTCGCTTGATTCCCGCGAGACATCAATGATCTGCTTGACAAACATGGCTGGTAGCGGGTCATCGTGAAAGTTCGCATATTTCTGCTTTTCCAATGCGCCGGTCGCCTTCGATTCGACGTCCACGGAATAGTTCCCGGGACTGATCGGTCGAGTCTGGAACTCGCCGCGCTCGTTCGATTTGCTGGACCGCTTCATCTCATAGGAACCGGCTTGTTGATCGTCGACTTTGGTAAGGTTCACCCATACGCCTGCCATCGGATTGCCGGCGGCGTCGAGAACTCGACCGCGGATCGATGAACCGGTCGCAAGGGGGATGTCGCCGAGGTCACCCCGCTTTGTGCCGAGTTCGATGTGCTTCATGCATTGATCGATTGGGATCACGGAAAGATTGGCGATCCCTTCGCGTGTGACCCCGATCTCAAACCGACCCGCTTCGTCCGACACTGCCTCGACAAAACTGCCGATGTGTTGCGTTCGTTCCGCCACGGATGAATCCATGGAGTGCGCTCGCAATTGAGCACCGGCGACTGGACTGCCGCCTTCGTCGACGAGACGTCCGGAGACCTTCGCTCCAGGCGTCATGTACAGCTTGCTGAACCAAGGAGCGGTGCCGAGCTTGAGGTTCTTGGCAATCATGCCGTAGCCGTAACTGCCGCAGTGCTGCGGTGCATATGTCGGATGTCGCAGATCGAACATGATGTACAGCAGTCGCTGCTGCAGTTGCTCGGGTGGAATCGAAAACGTGTATTTTCCGCTGGCATCCGTGGTGGACTCGGTGACGGCCAACTCCCGCCAGTCTCCGGAATTCATGCGCGTGACAACGACGGTGGCACCATCGATCGGCTCGTCGGTTTTCGCGTCAAAGACAAATCCGAAATGCTCGACCGATGCGGTTGCAACCTCCTCGATGAGCTTGTTGTCATCGCGCGGTTTCCCCGTTTCGCTGCCCGTTGCTGTGGCTTGATCAGCCTCCCCGTCGGTCGTCCCGTTTTCTGTCGCTGCCGCCTCGGTCCACTGAAAGGAAGCGAGCAACAGCCCGCTGGTTGCCATCAATCCGGTGAAGCCGAAAACGATGCGTTTGCGACTGAACCCGGAGACACGAAACTTGCTGTTCAATAACATCTCGACCCTCCGATAGAGATTCGATCTCGTTCCGGCCATGGTCAACGCACCGAGCATCGTGGAATGATTCGTCCGGGAAAACTCAACCAGCGTAGCCGCATAGGCAGCACGTTCGTTTGTTTCACGGGCGGCAAATTCGTCAGCGATTTGATCCTGGCTGACGCGCAGTTCGCGACACAGCAGCCAATAGAACGGTTGTGGCCAAAGCAGTACCTGGCAAAGTGTCACCAGTTGCCAGGTGATCAGGTCATTTTGCTCGATGTGTTTCCATTCGTGAGCGAGACTGTGCTTGAATAACAACGGATCGGCATCGTCGCTGGCCAGTTGCGTCGGCAACAGGATGGTTGGTCGGAGGATGCCGCTGGCCAGCGGCACGTCGATTTCATCGGAGCTGACAAAGCGGATGTCCACGCGGTCAGAAAACTGGGCGATCAGATGGCGGATGCGTTCTTCACCCGACTCGGAAAGAGGGCTAGCGCGTGCGATCAGTCGCCGGGTCAAACCGAAGCCAACCAGCAGATACACGGCTTGCAAAACCGAAATGCCGATGAATCCGAATACCATTGATTGTTGCGTCATACGCCACCAATGCCATCGGATCGGTGCCGCAGCCGAAGCAGCATCCGCGTCACCGATGCCTTCGACCATCACGTTTGCCGGTTTGTAGCCGAACTCCGCTTCGCCTCTCACGGCGGCCGTCCGTTGCGATGACGAGTCGCCGGGCGTCGACGTTTGTTCGGCGAGGATTGGCGAATCGTTACCCGGCAGCACTGGTAGAGCGATCGATGGCTTCCAACTGACGTGAGAGAAGATTGCGGCCAGAAAGATGCAGGCCAGCGAAATCTGGATCAACCGGATCCGCTCAAGTGGTTGCGGCAACCAACGCAGCGTCAGAACGCTGGCTCCGAGCAACAGGAAAGCCAGCAGCAGAAACCCCATCAGCGAATCAAACAGGAAGTCGAGAGCAAGCATGTCTAATTCCCCTCTTTCTTTTGTTTCGCCTTGCGGGCTTTTGCGATCATCTTTTCCAGTTCGCATTTCGTCGGCCGAAACATTTTCGGCGGTAAGCATGCTAAGCACAAACTTGTCGACAGCTCCGTCATAGAGCTTATCGACGAATCGTGACGCCGCGTTTTCCAGCGTGTACACGGGCGTGTAGAAGTCGGTCCGGCCCTGGGCACGTTTTTTGACCAGACCTTTTTTGCACATGATTCGAACCAACGTTTGCACGGTGGTGAACGCACATTGTCCATCGGGGCAGATCGCCTCGTGAATGTCACGGACTTTGGCCTCGCCCAGCTGCCACATCACTTTCAGCAGGTCGAGTTCCCGATCGCTGGGCACCGGCTTGGACATTGTTCAACCGTTGTCTTCATGCTGGAAATATGTAACTAAACTATTAGTTTAGGCGATCCTATGTCATTGCCGGTTCGGAGTCAAGCAAAAACGAAAAAAATCGGCCGTGCCGCCTGGCGAGGCCGTGCAGTTTTTCGAGTCCTGGTTTCGCAACGTTTTTTCGACCCTCCCCCGAGAGGCTCGGACGCGGTAGCGGTCGGGGAGGGCTTTTTCGAGCATTTTCAAGTTTCCCATAGGCGATGTCCCAAGAGACTCCGACCGCTCCGCCGGTCGTAGCATCCAAAAGCGCAAACGGCTGCGGAGCAAACGGCGACGATCCCAGCCCTGGCTGTCCAAGAATCAACAGACTCTGAGCCTCGACGCTCCCGGGGGGAGCGTGATTCATGCTCCGCAACTCTTGAAAAAGCACGAAACTGAAACGCGGTACGATCTGCAAGCGGGAGAGTGTTTCAAAATGAATGAACCAACTGATATTTCTGGATTGAAAAACTGCATGACCTCGTCAGCCAACAAAAAAAGGCAGGCACTGGGTTGGATCCCCTGTGCCTGCCTGTGGTCGCTTGTCGTTGCTGGAAGTGGCTCAGATCTCCGATTCGGTGGGCAGTTTTGCTACCAATGCCTTCCGTTGTTGCTCCACGAGCTGAAGCATCGCTTGGGATCGCCGGCGTATTCCCTCATCATATTTCTGAGTGAGTTCCCAAGCTTTTTCGTTGCCAGTGAACGTGGGAAGGTCGGCGGTGATGGTTTCGTCGAGTTTCAGGCCGCCCGCTTCTTGGGCAGCGGCAAGGTACGTTTTTGCCACTTTCAGGTGCCGAACGGCTTGCTGGGTATCGTAGCGGTATTGATCGAGCAGCTGCTCGGTGGTGGCCTGTCGGATCTCGAGCTCAGCCTCTTTCACGACTGCCGATGGCTTGGCAGTTTTGTTCACCGAGCCACGACTATCCCTGTAATTCGCATCGGCGTCGCCGGACCTCAGGATATGCGATTTGGCCATGCAAACCTCACCGAGCGTGACCAAATCATTCAATTGACTATCAGTGAGCTTCGATTTGCCGTCGCGAATGGCGTCGGCGGCAACTTGCATCAAATCGCTGGCGTCGGTGATTCCCGCTTCGCCGTTTGTCATTGCGGCCGAGGCCGCCAATGATAGCCACGCCGCGCTTTTGTCGATCGAATCCGCTAGTGCCTCCTGGTCCGATCCTCCGATCAACGAGCGGGATTCCTCCAGCCGATCCAGCGACTCGTAGCACAGCGGCCAATAGGTCGACTTGGCGACGATGACCCAGCCTCGCGAGTCATCGGGGCGGTCATCTCGAATGACCAGTCGGTGCGTTGCGTCGTAGGTACCCTTTGGCTCCTGGGCTTGAATGAAGCTGCTGGCGATCAGCGTGGAAACCAAGACAGCGGGTATTGCTCTTTTCATTGGGGGGTGATCTTCCGAGAACGGGTGTTGCCGAGATGTTTGCGAGGCGAAGTTGCCGCATCAATTGAACTCCCGCTCGGGGCATACGTTGTGCGAATTGAGCGAATTTTTTTTAAATTTCGGTTCCGGAAATTATTCGGCGGAAATGGCGCGACGGGATCGAAAGAAGTTCTTCAACTTGGGTCGACACGGGATCGGCTTTATCGTTCCAGGTTCTCGACAATTTCCCGCTTGGCGATGAGCCGATTGCCCCGTTTGCGGGTCACGCCGCAGGCAGCGAGCCAGCGGGTTCGCAACTCGTCAAAGAGTCCATCGACGGCCCTGGCAGCCTGGCTGATGTTGGGAATTTTTCCCCCGGCGCGATGCGTGTGCCCACCGGCGCCGCCGATTCCATCGAGGGTGGTCTGCAGCAGATGGACGGCGCTACCAAAGTTGGGTTGGGTACGTGCGGAGACGACGAGATCGCGGTGGAGAACGGCTGCACAGAGGACTCGTCGGATACTCTCGCAGCGAATCAGCATGTCCGCGACTTCGCCAACGATTTCCGCCCCGCCGGCCCTGGGAAGAAAGCACAGGGCGGTGTCGTCGTAGAGAAACGTGCTCTGCAGGGCGAGCAGCAAATCGGCGAAGTAATCCTGCGTCAACGGCGCGTTCTCAATCTCGGCCAACAAAGCGGGCTCGCCAATTTCGGTCAGCCAGGTCAGGATCGAACGATCGAGTGGTGAGAAGTAGGTTTCGTGGCCGCAGGTTTCGGTTCGCACTGCATACAGCATGGCAGTTGCCAACTTCGGGCCCGGATCTAAATCCTGTTCCTGCAGGTAGCTGGCGGTGATCGTCGCCGATGCGGCTACCGCGGGACGAATATCGGTGAACGGCGTATCCGAATTGCTGCTTTCATTGATGTGATGGTCAATGATGGCGACCGGTTTGATTCCTTTTCGCGTCAACAGATGGTTGGTTGCCTCGGCGCCGCAGTCAACGAGAATGGTTGCCGTGCGATCATCGACCTGGACATCGTCGACCAGTTCGATTGGCGGATGAAGCAATTCGACCATGTGCCGATTCTCGGCGCGTACAATCGCTCCGCCGCCGACGACGCTAACCGGTTTCTTTAACTTCTCTTGAATCAAAACCTGCACGCCCCAACCCGAAGCAATTGCATCAGGATCCGGGTTGTCGTGCATCACGACCAGGACGCGTTCATAACCGTCCAGGATTTCTAACAGACGCCCCGATTTTGATATTGAGGCGGATCGTATCGGTGTCATGATTTAGCGACTATCGGTCGCGGTTCAAAGTTCGGTGAATCGAAGAAGTGTTTCAAGAGCAGCGGAATGCTCTCGTTTTATCGTACCGGGATCTGGCAACCTGATAAAGTGAACGCGGCCTCAATTGTTATCTGGCCAGAGGGACAATCGCCGGAAGATAAACGGATTAGGTAGTTGATGCTCATCACCGTCAGTTATCTCCGGTCAACGGTAATCGAGGTCATGTGTGTTTCCAACGATCGTTTCGTTCTTTGAAGAGATTCGCCGAACATTTCGATTCGTCGATGCCGTGGACATTCTGTTGGTATCCACTTTTCTGTACACAGCATTGCTGTGGTTTCAGCGGACGGCATCGCGCGGCGTCCTGATTGGCATCGTCGTTTTAGCGGGGGTCTACTTCTTGGCTCGCGGGCTGGACATGTACCTGACCTCTCTGGCTTTCCACACAAGTTTTGCCGTCCTGTTGATCATTCTGGTCGTTGTGTTCCAGGAGGATTTACGGCGTCTATTGGAACGCGTCTCGACGCTACGCTCGTTCAATTTTTGGCAGGTACAAGATATCTCATTGGATCGTGACGCATTGGTCGAATCGGTATTCAAGATGGCAGCGTTGCATAAGGGCGCCTTGATCGTATTGAAGGGCAGGGAACCGCTCGCTAGGCACGTCAACGGTGGCGTCGTTTTGAACGGGCGTGTGAGTCCGCCACTGCTGTTTAGTATTTTTGACACGCACACGCCCGGCCACGATGGTGCGGTTATCATCGAGCGTGAGCAGGTCACGCAGTTCGCTGCACACCTTCCGATTTCTCAAAACACGAATGAAATCGCCGGACGAGGCACCCGGCACAGTGCGGCGCTCGGTTTGTCCGAACGTTCCGACTCGCTGACCATTGTGGTGTCCGAGGAACGAGGTGTGGTCAGCGTCGCGGAATCTGGAAAGCTGGCGGAGATGCCGACTGCTGCGAGTCTCAAGCAGCGATTGGAGAAGTTTTTTGCATCCGCGTTCCCGGCCGTGACCCAGCCGCTTTGGAAACGTGTCATCCTGCAACATGGCCGTCTGAAACTTTTGTCCGTTAGCGTCGCGATCATTGCCTGGTTCGTTCTCGCCTATGATCCCAATACGGTCCAGCGAACCTTTGTCATTCCGATCGAGTACAGAAACCTGGCCAAGGGAATCGAACTTGACGTGACGGCTCCCCACGAAGCTCGCGTGACGCTTTCCGGATTAGAACGTCACTTTCGGTTCTTGGATCCCAGTAGTTTGAAGATCACGCTTGATTTGACCGACATGCGGATTGGCTTTCATGAGATTCCCGTGAGTGATGCGCAATATCCGTCTACCGTCAAATCTATTCCCCTATCGAATCGAACCGCGAGTGATTCGATTGCGTTTGCTGACGCAATCGCGGCCGTCGCTGCCTGAGACATCGACTGACAACGGTCCTGCTGTGCCGTGACGTCAATTGGCGAACGTCAAAAAAGTGATTGGACGGATCAATTCTCCGTTGGATTGACCACGTGCACGCCTGTGGCCAGGTGTTCATGGGCGATCCGTTGCATGTCATCGCGATTGACCCGCTTCTCATGATGTCGGGCGGATTTACGGCTTGGCAGCCGGCCGAGATGAACGACTGGCTGTCCTGGTTGAACGGCTGGCAAGGTGGTCATTCCGATGACAATTCCATGGAATGGTGATTCGAGGCGGTTCTGGTCTTCGGTCAACAGGTTGCTGGTGGTAGCAATCGGCTGGCCCTCAACGACGATATCGCCGGGGGCAACATGCATCGTCATGAACCCGCCACGTTCGGCGCGAATCCATTTGGTTTGCCGGATCATCGCTTGCGACTGGGGCATGATCGGATCGCCCTGCATCATGTCCAATTCCTTGAGTACGTTGAAGATTCCGCGGGTCATGCATTCAGCGACCGATGTCTCGACCTTCCAGACCTCACCCCCCTCGACAACGATCGTCGGGCAGCCGGCATTGGTCGCCTCGCGACGCAGCGAACCTTTTGGGCCGGCGCCATGGAGGATGATCCCTGTGCCGAATGCTTTCGCCAGTTGCAGACACGTCTCATTCTTGAAATCGGCTCTGGCGTTGGGAAAGTTGGTGCGACGAACTGCGGCGGTGTGCAGATCAATCCCGTAGTTGCAGCGTTTGATCAGCGAGTCGAAAGCGATTCGCGCAAACCGTGTCGCCATGCTGCCCGATTGGCTGCCGGGGAAGCAGCGATTGAGGTCACGACGATCGGGAAGGTATCGGGTATGACGCTCGAACCCGAGTACATTCAATACCGGCACCATCAACAGCGTTCCCGCATGGAGTCGCCAATTCGGATCTGCCAGCATCGTGCGAATCGCGCCGGTGCCATTGATCTCGTCACCATGAAGTGCGGCGGTGACCAGCAATGTCGGTCCCGGATTCAAGCCCCGGCGGACATGGATCGGGATGGCCACATTGCGACTGCTGTAACTCTCGGTGATCTCCAATTCCGCGCTTGCCGATTGGCCTGGAGCAACACTGTGTCCGAACCACTGCTGCGTTTCGTCGGGTCGTGTCATACATCCCTTTGTGTGTGCGAGATTGATTGTACCGTCATGGCCATCGGAAAGGCCCCATCCAGGCATCCCTCGCATCATCCCGAGGCGGCTCTAAGTCGTTGATGCGATTGCGTGCGAAGCACTCTCGATCCGGGCGGAATCGAGAGTTTTGATTGCCGGTGTCCGCTTCTTGCGGACCTTTTTGGGAACGAGACCGGCCATCGACGACTGCTTGCCAAAACATAGCAAACGGTCATTTGCCTCCAGCTTTCGAGAGTGTTTTGGATTCGGAATCACGACATTGCCACGATACAGGGTCAGGACATTGATGTCTTGCTCTGAAAACGCTGCTTCGGCAATCGTCAGGCCGATGAATTGGGATCCTTCGGGCATCACCAACTCGCACACTCCATAACCGCGACTGACCGTCAATCGTTGGCGGATGTCCATCTCCGGAAAGTCAATGTGTGCGGCGACATGTTCGATGATCGCGCCAGCAATGTCGGATTTGGTCGCGCGTTCGATCCCTTCCAGGCCTGGCGAACTGTTGACTTCCATCACCTGCGGTCCGTTCTTGCTCTCTAACATGTCAACGCCGGCGATACGAAGTCCCATGATTTGTGCCGAGCGGATCGCTGTCTCGCGATATTCATCGTCCAATTCCACGGGCTCCACCGAACCTCCACGATGAACGTTGCTGCGGAACTCTTCGCCGCTGGCGACCCGTCGCATCGCACCGACGACCCGATCGCCGACGACAAACGCTCGAATGTCCCGTCCGCGACTCTCCGAGACGAAACTCTGTACCAACACATTTTGCTTCGCTGTTTGCAGCGTCTCGATGATCGCTTCGGCGATCTTGATCGAATCCGCCAGAATCACGCCGACACCCTGTGTGCCTTCCAGCAACTTGATGATCACCGGAGCGCCGCCAATCCGTTGGATTGCCGGAATCACGTCGCTGCGATCGCGAACAAAGGTCGTTTTGGGAATGCCGATGTGGTGCCGGCTCAAGGTTTGCAGGCTACGGAGCTTGTCCCGGCTGGTGGAGATGCCGGTCGAGCTATTGCCGACAAACACGTTCATCTGTTCGAGTTGCCGAACGACCGCCGTCCCAAAATAGGTGATGCTGGCACCGATTCTCGGAATCATGGCATCGTAGTTTCCCAGCGGCTTTCCTTTGTAGTACAGCTCGGGGTTGGCCTGACGCAGGTCAATGGCACACTTCATTGTATTGATCACGCGAACCGAATGACCGCGTTCTTTGGCGGCGGAAACGAGTCGACGTGTGCTGTAACATCGGGGAGCACATGAGATAATGCCTAATTTCATCATGTCATCAAGCCGGAGTTGTGAGGAGCGAATCGAAATTCCGCGAAGTGGTGATCGATCAGGAAGGGAAATTGCTGATCGATCGCCGGTGGAGCAGCGCCAGTATCACTTATCCCAGTATCGCTGATCCAAGTGACCGGGCGAGCAAACGACCCCATTGTACGCGTTCTTTTCCGCGGCATGGGCAAATCCTATCTCGAAGCGATCCCCTTGCCTATCGCGTCGGTCCATCACCGAGGTGTTTGCGTCGGCTCGCCGATTTTCCAACCGAGAGTGTCCTGGCCCGACGGCATTGACGATAAGTTACAACGGTCCAGCGGTGGAGCGGGGCCAGTTGGGCAACACGATCGGCGACCGGCGACCGACGCGCGCATCCAGTATCCCTCCGAATCAACGAAACGATTGACAATGGATTCCAATTCCACCGAGACGATGACCGCGGAAAAGATCGAGACCCATGAACGCCCTTGGGAAGAACTTTTGCGATTGGCCCAAAGTGGGAATTCGGTCGAGCTGGAAAATTACCTCTCCCAGCTTTCGGTCGCGGATCAATCGTTCGCGTTGAGCCGGCTGAGCGATCATGAACGTCTGCAAGTGTTGACCGCCCTGCCGGCAGAAGACGCCGCCGAGTTGGTCAGTCGGCTGAACGAGGCTCAGGCGGCGCAGACGATCGGAATGCTGGACGTCGACGCGGCTGCGGCGATCGTTCACGAAATGTCCAGCGACGAGCAGGCCGACCTATTGGGTGACCTGAATGCTGCTCAAGCCGAAGCCATTTTCGATGCCTTGCCACCGGCAGAAGCGGAAGCCGCTCGCGAGCTGGCGTCCTACGATGACGATGTCGCCGGCGGTCTGATGTTCCGCGAGATGTTGCGGTTCAACGACCAGATGACGATTGCCGATGTGATCCATCAGCTGAGCGAGAACGCAGAAAACTATAGCGACTTTGACGTTCGATATGCCTACGTCTGCGATGAGAATGACCGGCTGGTCGGTGTCTTGCCGATGAGAGACCTGTTGTTCGTCAAGCGTTCGGCGCACATCACCGACACGATGATTCGCGATCCCCTGTCGGTGTTGGACTCGACGCCCCTGGATGAGTTGATCGATTTTTTTGAAAAACATGCGTTTCTCGGTGTGCCGGTAGTCGATGCCGACGGAGTGTTGAAGGGAATCATTCATCGCGAGGCTGTCGACTACGAAGCGACGCGGGCGGTGGAAAGCGATTACCTGAAGAGTCAGGGTATCGTTGGGGGTGAGGAAATTCGCACGATGCCGCTGTGGTTGCGATCTCGCCGTCGGCTCAGCTGGCTGAGTATCAATATTGTTTTGAATGTCGGTGCGGCCAGTGTGATCGCATTGTTTCAAGACACGTTGCAATCGGTTATCGCGTTGGCCGTGTTCTTGCCGATCATTAGCGACATGAGCGGTTGTAGCGGCAACCAAGCCGTTGCGGTCAGCATGCGAGAGCTTTCATTGGGCCTGGTGCGACCGACGGAAATGTTCCGCGTATGGTCAAAAGAAGCTGCCGTGGGGCTGATCAACGGTGGAGTCCTGGGGATCCTGATCGCCGTGGTCGCGATGCTATTCAACGGAAACCCCTATTTGGGTTTGGTGGTCGGCGCATCACTGTTCATCAATACGATGATTGCCGTATCGATGGGCGGCACAGTACCGTTGCTATTGAAGCGACTCGGATTCGATCCGGCGGTCGCGAGCGGGCCGCTGTTGACGACGGTGACGGACATGTGCGGTTTCTTTTTGGTGCTTGGTTTGGCCACCTTGATGCTCTCGCGACTCATCTAGGTCATTTTTGGGATCTGCCGCCGTCTTGGTGCTTGTCGCCCTCGAGCGTTGCGCGGTAGCCGCAGATCAAGCGGCGGCGGCGAAGCCGAATGTGCTGTTCATTGTCATTGATGACATGAATGACTGGACAGGGTTCCTCGGTGGGCACCCCCAAGCGATCACGCCGAACCTCGATCGGCTGGCGCGACGTGGCGTCAATTTTACCAATGCCCATTGCATCGCACCGGCCTGTTCACCTTGCCGACTGGGACTGCTTTATGGTGTCGAGCCGTTCCACTCGGGGCTGTAGGCGTTTTACAACCACGAAGAAATTCCGCAGCAGGTACTGGAAAAGTACACGAGTCTGCCTCGTTGCTTTCGCGACAACGGATACCGTGCTTTCGGCGCCGGAATCGTTAAGCCACACCTCGCATTTGTGTGTCCGCAACAGTTTTTTGATATGCAAGCGAACCGCATCGCGCCACCGGCCATTGAACCGCGGGATCTTGCCGACGTACCTTGGGTAGGGCGCACGATGGCGAGCTTGAAGGATGATTATCGGTTTCGCGGTGATCAAGCATGGGAAAAAGTTCATCGTTCGTATCTGGCTTGCATCACTTGGGCCGACTACAACGTCGGTCGCGTTCTCGACGCACTGCAAGCAAGCCCCTACGCGGACAACACGATCGTTGTGCTGTGGTCCGACCATGGCTACCACCAAGGTGAGAAACGGAGCTTTCGCAAGTTCTCTCTGTGGGAAGAATCAACTCGCGTCCCGTTGATCATTTTGGATCCTCGCGAGAAGAATGCGACCCAGGGACGCACTTGTGACGAGGCCGTGTCGCTGATCAACATCTATCGCACGCTCGGTGATCTGGCCGCGATCGAAGTTCCTCCCTACGTCGATGGCCAGAGTCTGGCCGGGCAGTTACAGAATCCGGCCGCGGCGATCGTACAGCCCGCGATCACGACGTGGGGACGTGGCAACTACGCCTTGCGAGATGAACGTTGGCGGTATATCCGCTACTTCGATGGCGGCGAAGAGCTGTACGACCATTCGATTGATCCTCAGGAGTGGAAAAATTTGGCAGGAGATCCTGCCTATGAGGGCAACAAGAAGCAGTTGGCCGCTTTTCTGCCGTCGGACGAGGCGGTCTTGGTGAAGCAGGGTATTTCTCTGTGGAACGTCACCGATGCGGACCGGCCCGTGCGATTGCAGACGTTCAAGGACGAGCAATGGCCCGAGTGGAAAGCAAGGTTGAGTCCGTCGATCGAGTAGTGAACCATGGGCATTCGAGCTCGACGAGATACGGGTGATCCAGCTGAGGATCACGCGACTTCGCCGGCGCAGTACAATCGGGGTGACACGACAGACGAACCGCTCGTATTCGCTGCCAGTGTTGCGATTCATCCCCCAGAGTTACCGCGATGAGCCATTCCACTGCTGCGACGCGATTGACCGCGACCATTTTTTTATTGTGGCTGATTGGCCCGTCCCAGGTTGCGGGCCAGCGTCCGAATGTCGTGATCTTGTTGTCCGATGACCTGGGGTTCAAAGACATCGGCTGTTATGACGGTCCGGTCAAGACTCCGACGTTGGATGCCTTGGCGAAAAAGGGGACCCGGTTTACCGACTTCTATTCTGGCTGTGCCGTTTGCTCGCCGTCCCGCGCGACTCTGATGACCGGCCGCCATCACATCCGGGCCGGCGTTTACAGTTGGATCGATGACCAACGCCAGCGTTCCCATTTGCTCGAGCGCGAGGTGACGCTGGCCGAGGTTTTGAAAGGGGCCGGCTACTCGACCGCACATGTCGGCAAATGGCATTTGGGCCTGCCGACGAAAGAGCGACAAAAACCGACGCCCAGTGATCATGGATTCGACTACTGGTTCGCGACTGCCAACAACGCGGCCCCGAGCCACCACAACCCGACGAACTTTGTCCGTAACGGCGACGCGGTCGGAAAACTGGAAGGCTACTCGTGTCAGTTGGTGGTCGACGAAGCGATCTCATGGCTTGACACTGGCCGCCAGAAAGATTCGCCGTTTTTTCTGAACGTTTGGTTTCATGAACCGCACGCACCGATTGCCGCACCTGACGAGATCGTTTCGCGATACGGAAAAACCACGGACAACGCGGCGATCTATTCGGGAACGATTGAAAACGCCGACCGGGCGGTGGCTCGCTTGCTTGACAAACTAGCTCAGATCGATTCGCCCGAAAATACGCTCATCATTTACGCTTCTGACAACGGCAGTTACCGGGACGATCGGACCGGAAACTTGCGCGGCCGCAAAGGCATGAATTGGGAGGGCGGGATCCGTGTGCCGGGAATTTTTTGTTGGCCGGGGACGATCCTCGACAATCACGTCGAAACCACGCCGGCCGGTCTGGTCGATGTCCTACCCACCGTCTGTGGCCTGCTGGGAATTGACAAGCCAGCGGATGTTCATCTCGACGGCGCGGACCTTTCGCCATTGCTGCTTGGCAACCCGGGCGACTTCCAGCGACATCAGCCGCTGTTCTGGCACCTCCAGAAGTCTCGCCCGATCGTCGCGATGCGAGATGGTGACTACTCGCTGGTTGCCAATCCCGATTATGAATTGTCGACCGACAACATGTTTCAAGAATCTTGGATTCCGATCATCAAGTCGGGGGGCTACACCGATTATCAATTGTTTGACTTGAAAAACGATCCGTCACAATCGCACGATCTGGCCGCTGAAAAGCCGCAGCTATTGGAACAACTGAAAAAGAAGCTAACCGCGATCAACGCGAGTATCATGAGTGAAGGTCAAGATTGGCATCTGCGATGAGTCAATCGACGACGGAATCGTGACTCTGTTGAGCCTGGTGCCTGCCTGTGCGAAAACCAACTGCGCGAACATCAGCAGAGCGAACATCGACGGGTGGCGAAGCCCGCACCGATCCATTGTCACGGTCAAGTGGCTGCGTTCATGCACGGTCGATTCACCGGGAAGAGGGAAGGAACATGTCGGATTCAACCCAGCGTTCAAGCGGTGCAACAGGTGGCATCCAGTGGCTCGTGATGATGCTGCTGGCCGGATGGTTGACGACCGCAAATGCGATCGAGCCATGGCAGGAGAACCCTTGGTATTGGAGCCATGATGGCAAGCCGGTTTTGTTACTCGGCGGCAGCGATGACGACAATTTGTTTCAGTGGCCAAAGGAGAAGCTGATTCCCCAGCTTGACCGGATCGTCGCCGCGGGCGGGAATGTGATTCGCAACACGATGAGTGACCGCCGCGACGCCGGATTCGAGGTCTACCCTTTCCTGAAGCTGGCGAGCGGCAAATACGATCTGAATCAGTGGAATGGGGAATATTGGAGCCGCTTGGATACGATGCTTTCGGAGACCGCCAAACGCGGGATCTTCGTGCAGATCGAAGTTTGGGATCGCTTCGATTACAGCGACAATCGCGAGACGGATCCTCGGCGTTGGGCAGACCATCCCTACAGTCCCGCCAACAACATCAACTACACATTTGAGGAATCGGGATTCGCGCGTCGCTATCCCGATCACCCCGGTGCAAACAAGCAACCTTTCTTCTTTACCACACCCAAACAGCGGAACAATACGGTCGTGCTGGCCTACCAAGAGCGATTCGTCAACGAGTTACTGAATCATTCGTTGCCGTACGATCACGTGCTGTATTGCATCGACAACGAAACCAGGGCTGAGCCACAGTGGGGTGAATATTGGGCGAAGCTTATCCGCCGCCGCAGCGAACAAGCGGGCAAGCGAGTGATGATCACCGAGATGTGGGACGACTGGAATCTGAAGGCCGAACGTCATCGCCAAACGTTTGATCACCCGGAGATTTACGATTTTGTTGACGTGTCGCAGAACAACCAGAACAGCGGTCAACAGCATTGGGACAATTTCCTGTATGTACGGAACTACCTCAGCAAACATCCGCGACCGATGAACACGACGAAAACGTATGGCGCCGATGGAAACAAGTTCAAACACACCGATCAGGATGCAATCGAACGCTTTTGGCGTCATCTATTGGCCGGTGCCGCATCGATCCGATTTCATCGGCCCGACTCGGGTCTGGGGATCAACGACAAGGCGGTGGCTTGTATTCGCGCCGCCCGGGCGGTTGAGCAGCGGGTCCCGTTTTGGAAGGTGGAGCCTGCGAACGAGTTGCTTGTTGGGCGAGAAGACAACGAAGCGTACGTGGCGGCGTCAAAGGGGCGAGATCTATTCGTCGTCTACTTTCCTGCCGGGCAGTCGGACCGCCGGGTCGCGTTACGGACCGATCGCCGCGGCGACGGTGGTCGGATCACGTGGATTGACATCGATCAAGGAGAAATCGGCAATGATCGGGAGCTCGAGCCCGGTCGTGGAGAACTTTCGCTCGTTCCGCCGGCCGAAGGAAACCATGTTGCCGTGATCACGGTCCGGCAATGATTTTGCCGGCAGGAAGAGTTACCGAAGCCACGATGGCTGAGCATCCAAGTCGCAATTTTCTAGGACAGACACGTTGAATACTCGAACAACCACAACCAGCTACCTGTTTTTGATCGCCGCGTTGCTAATGATTCCCCTCCGGGCGGATGGCCAAGTGGCAGCAACGGAACGCCCATCCGAAACCGAAGTCCGGTCACGGCCGAACGTCTTGTTCATCGCGGTCGACGATCTGCGGCCTCAGCTTGCGTGCTACGGCAAGACGTTCATGAAAACGCCGAATTTTGACGCCTTGGCGGGACGTAGCGTGCTGTTCGAGCGGGCCTATTGCATGGTGCCGACTTGCGGCGCCAGTCGTGCGTCGCTGATGACCAGCTTGCGACCGACCCCGCGGCGTTTCGTCTCCTACACGGCTCGCGCCGATCGGGAAGCGCCTGGCGTGGTGACGCTCAACACGCTGTTCAAGAACAACGGGTACACGACGATCAGCCTGGGCAAGGTATTGCACTTTCCGGATGATAACGTGAACGGTTGGTCCGAGAAGCCATGGCGTTCGGCGATCGACGACTACCAGGATCGCGCCGGACTCAAACGAGCGATCGCGGAGCACCAAGCGAAATATCCGCAGCGAACCAAGGTTCGAGGCGCGCCTTACGAAGCGGCCGACGTTGCCGATGAAAACTATCGTGACTGGGACACCGCGACGCGGGCGATGAAGTATCTGGAACGATTCTCGCAGCAGCAGGAGCAACCGTTCTTCCTGGCGGTTGGTTTCCACAAACCGCACCTTCCGTTTTGTGCCCCGCAGAGGTATTGGGATCTGTACGATCACGACACCATCGACATCCCCGACAATTACTACCCGCCAAAAGATGCGCCCGACGGAGCGGTGCATGCATCGGGTGAGCTTCGCGCTTACGCAGGGATTCCTCCGCAAGGTCCGGTTGACCGCGACACGGCTCGACAATTGATTCACGGCTACTATGCCTGCGTCAGCTTGATCGATGCCCAACTGGGTCGAGTCCTCAAGACGCTCGATGATACGGGGCTTGCGGATAACACGATCATTGTGTTGTGGGGTGATCATGGATGGCAGCTGGGCGAGCATGGAATGTGGAACAAGCATTCCTGTTTCGAGACGTCGATGCACGCACCGCTGTTCGTCTCGGCTCCCGGTATTCCTACTGGAACAAGGACCGCGGCGCTAACCGAGTTCATCGACATCTATCCGTCACTGTGCGAGCTGGCCGGCATTGAAATCCCGGATCATGTCGAAGGCACAAGTTTTGTGCCGCTGCTGCGCGATCCGACGCGGGCCGGCAAGTCGCAGGCCGTTGGCCGGTTCACGATCGGTGACACCATTCGAACCGACCGATTTCGGTACAGCGAATACCGGGCGAATCGAGGATTGGGCGAGCTGACCGGACGGATGCTGTATGACCACCAGCAGGACCCGGGCGAGAACACCAATGTTGCCGGCGCAACGGAAAACGCATCCACGGTGCAATCGATCTCGGCCGAGCTGAATCGGCGCAAGGGGAAGGATCGCCAATAGGGAAGGATCGCTAATCGGTCACGTCTTGATCGACATCGGTGGCGGCATTGTTGGCGGCTGGTGTGTCAAAACATCGATAAAAACGACTGTTTTGGCATTCTTGAAAGTGCACAAGAATTCACTTGTGTACATTTGTCACTTTTTGTATGCTCTGCCCCTACGAGTTGGTTTCGAGTTCCACCATTCTGTTTGAGGGGCCTGCCATGCTGGTGCTGTCAAGGAAAGATAACGAAACGATCGAGTTTCCCTCGCTGGGGGTTGTCATTCGGGTGTTCGGATTGACCAGAAAGCGGGTGCAATTGGGGATCGATGCTCCGGTCAGCTTGAAAATCATTCGCGGCGAGCAGGCGGACGATGGGTCGACGGCGTCCGTGTCGGTCGATTCGATCGCCGAACAGGTGATCGGCGAAGAGTTCAAGAAATTGGAATCGCAACTGGCCGCTTTGGCCGAATTGGCGGATTCCAAGGATCAACGTCTCGCGCGACAGGTTGCGGCCGACTTGATCGATCGGATGACGCGGATCAAACGCACGGTGACCGCTTCGTTGCGCGGCCGCGATCAGACGTTGTCGAAGGAATTGGGAAGATCGCCGCGTGACGAGGACCGGCAACGGCCAACTCGCGAAGAGTTGGTCTGGCATCAGGCGAATCGGGACGAGCCGGCATGGGTGCGACAGACGCCGGCCGGTTATGCCATCGCTGCGACATAGCAACGCGCTGCCGCGATGGGATGTTGAGCAGCAGGGATGTTGAGAAGGTGACCACGAAAGAGACGAACAAGAAGAACAGGGATTCCGCCGCTGATCTCCCGGATCCGAGTTGAATGATAGGAATTCGTCGGCCGGATGTTCTTGTTTTGTGTCTTGCGTCGTCTCCTCGATCCGCTGAGCTTGTTCGCCGATCAGGCGTGCTCACGAATGCTCAAAGTTTGCTCTTTTGCCACGATGATATGGTCGAGCACGGTGATCCCTAGTAACTGACCGGCGTCGGTCAACTGGTGGGTGACCTGGCGATCCTCTCGGCTCGGTGTTGGATCACCACTGGGATGGTTGTGGACTAGGATCACCGCGGATGCGGCATCGCGAATCGCTGGGCGAAACACTTCTCGCGGATGGACAAGGCTTGCGTCGAGCGTGCCCACGGTGACGCAGTGCGTGTGAATCGGTTTATGTTTGGTGTCGAGTGTGACGATGTGAAACTCTTCTTGAACGCCGTCACTGGCCAACCGAGCGAATTGTTGTTCGCAGTAGGCAATTGCCTCTTGCGTGCTGGTGATTCTGACGAGCGATTTTTGCTTGCCGGCTTCGATTCTGGCGATCCGCCGTCCGAGTTCGATGCCGGCCATGATCTGTGTGTAGCTGGCCTGCGTCGCGGCGGGGCTGATTTGTTTGATTTCGGCGGCGCTGCAGTGGGCCAGTTCATCCAGGCACTCGGAAAAGCGATTGGCGATTTTCTGCGCACCGACAATCGCGGACTCTTTGGGAACCCCGACACGGATCAGGATCGCCAACAGGTCGGCGGTGCTGAGAGCATGAGCGCCTTGTCGCAGCAACCGTTCACGGGGTCGTTGCTGTGGGGGAGTTTCTTTGACCTGCATCCCATGGATTTGGCGTTCGATCCAGATCGCCGGAAGGAATTCCTCTCGTGGCGTGGCCCAACGATAGCGATCCTGGTTCTCGCAGCTGTACCGTTGCAGCACTCCTTCGCGAACCAACTCGCCCAGCGTCCGTGTGACGTAGGCGGGTGCCGATTCGGAGCAGTGCTGTTTTGCCTCTTCGGTGGAAAACTCATTGAGTTCAATCAGCGGACCCAGTACGCCTTCCAAACGCTTGCGTCGATCATCATTCATCGGATGCCCCAAAGTCGATGGTGATTTTGCGTCAGATTACCTGAAGTGGCTAAAGATGTTAACTCTCGGGGTGATTCTGGTACGGAATACCGGGATGAACAGGTTCACCCTATCCCTGATCAACGATCATCGGGGAGACATCGGGTTCCCGGCGGTGACGCAGACCGACATCGTGCTGTGGTGCGGATTCCGCTAAGTTGAAGATCGCTAGGTTTCGAAACTCGCATGTTTTGTTGCGGCAGGTTGGTGGAGATGTCTGATTCAGCTGGTTTTCGTTCGTCGATTCGTGGAATCGCGTTGGCATTGGGTACGGTGTTGCTGACGGTCGCTATTGGCCTCTTCGGCTTTACCGATTTGCCGGCGAGTCTGGGAATTGGGCCGTCGGCGACCGGCGTGGTTGACTCCAACGGGGGAACTGGGGCCAGGGGAGCAGGGGAGTCGGCAAAAGCCGCGACTGGTCACGACGATCCCGTGGATGATCACAGCGGCCACGATCACAGCGGCCATGATCACAGCGGCCATGATCACTCCGCCCATTCTGATGCCGGCGAGGATGGCCATTCGCAGGAGATGTCGATTGAGCTCAGTCAGCAAGCGCGTGGAAACTTGGGCTTGCAGACAGAGGTGGTGGCGACTTCGACGTACACCCAATATGTATCGATGCCAGCGACGATTGTCGATTGGCCCGGGCGAACGCACGTTTCGGTGACCGCGTCGCTGACCGGCGTCGTCAATGCGATTTATGTTTCACGGGGCGAGCTGATTCGAAGCGGCCAACCGTTGTTCACGCTTCGTCTGACGCACCAGGATCTGGTGAAAACACAGTCCGACTTTTTGGCCGCGTTGGGTCGGATGGACGTTGAACAACGCGAGATAACGCGTCTTACCGCGATCACACGAAGTGGGGCGGTCGCGGGCAAGGCTTTGATTGAGCACGAATACGAACGTGACCGGTTATTAGCCGAGGTGCGTGCGGAGCGTCAGGCGATGTTGCTGCATGGATTGAGCGAAGATCAAATCGCTCGGATTGAAGAACGCCGTGAGTTGGTTCGCGAAGTCACCGTTTATGCGCCGACATTGCACGCGGACTATTCATTGCATCACGAATCGGAGAGCCAAGATCCGCCGCTGCCACCGGAGGTAATACCGCCGGTCAGCGAGGTTCAGCAGACCGCGTTTGCCACGATGCCCGAGAGTGAACCACATCAACACGTGGAAGCGGAATTCCTGGTAACGGAATTGGGTGTCAACCGTGGTCAGTCGGTCAATGCGGGGCAGCTACTGGGGCAGTTATCGGACTATAGCGAAGTGCTGATCGAGGGTCACGCGTTTCAGAAAGATGGCATGGCGCTGCGGATGGCGGCGAAGTTTCAGTTCCCGCTACAGGCAGTGATCGACTCGGCCAGCGATCGCCCGGAGATCGTTGATGGTTTGCGGATTGCGTACATCGGAAATGAGATTGGCATCAATTCGCGTGTGCTTCCATTTTTCGTTCCGCTGGAAAACAAGATCGAACGCAGCGAGCAGCGCGGTCAGCAGCGGTACGTCAGTTGGCGATTCAAGCCCGGTCAGCGGTTGCAGTTACGGGTTCCGCTGCAGGGATTCGACGACACGATCGTGGTTCCCAAAGACGCGGTTGCCGAGGAGGGTTCGGAGCGGTACGTGTTCGTTGACCACGGAGATCATTTTGAACGTCGTCCCGTTCGCGTTCTCGCCCGCGATTCGCTATTGGTGGCGATCAAAAACGATGGTTCGATTCGCAGCGGGCAAACGATCGCCGTTACCGGTGCCCATCAGTTGCAAATGGCCATGAAAAACAAGTCTGGTGGACCGATCGATCCTCACGCCGGGCATAATCATTGACCGGATAGAGCCGACGAGCGAATGTCGCCACGGTGATTTGTGAGAGCTCTGCATTGCTGAGTGAGTTCAATGTTCGAAGCAGTCACTGCGCCACTGGATAAGAGACAAGCCGTCGCTACCAGGCTCTGGCCGAGAGAGGTCGTGAAACGGATGCAACCGATCGCCGCTTGCATGCCAACGACGCTCGGCGGGATTCCAACGACGCTCGGCGGGATTCTGCGGATCACACTGTTGATCGGTCTGATCACGCTGGCGCGATCAACCACCGCCGAAGATATTGTCATCGCAGACTTTGAATCGGGCAGCTATGACGGATGGCTGGTCACCGGCAATGCACTGGGTGATGCGCCGGCTGAAGGCACACTGCCCAATCAGATGCCGGTTTCGGGATTTCGCGGCACGCGTCTGGTCAACACGTATTGGGGCGGTGACTCGGCGACGGGCGATGCGACAAGTGATCCGTTTGTGATCGAGCGAACCCACATCGCCTTTCTGATTGGCGGCGGCGCAGATCGTGAATCCGTTGGCATCGAGTTGTTGATCGACGGCAAGGGTGTTCGCACCGCGACAGGGCCTGAGTCAGAGGAACTCGAGTGGGCATCTTGGGATGTCCGCCAGTACGCCGGTCGGCGAGCGAAGATTCGGATTTTTGATCGTGCCAGCGGCGGCTGGGGCCACATCTGCATCGATCAGATTATCCAGGCCAACGAGCCGCCCGCGCGATTTGACCTGGAACACAAGCTGGCACAGTACCGGCAGTCGGCCAACTATATGGTCGAGCCTCTTCGGCCACAGGCCCACTTCAGTCCTGAGATCAACTGGATGAATGATCCCAATGGACTTGTCTATCACGATGGTGAGTATCACCTGTTTTACCAATACAACCCTGCCGGCAATTCGTGGGGGCACATGAGTTGGGGGCATGCGATCAGCCGCGACCTGACGCACTGGGAACCTCTTCCACTGGCAATCCCAGAGCAGGGCGGGGTGATGGCGTTCAGTGGCTGTTGTATTGTCGACCACCACAACACCTCTGGATTCGCCCGCGGTTCGATGGCGCCCATGGTGGCGATCTATACCGGACATGGACACGGCAAACAGGTTCAGAATCTCGCCTACAGCAACGACCATGGCCGCACGTGGACGAAGTACGACGGTAACCCAGTGCTGGACGTTCAGAGCTCTGATTTTCGTGATCCAAAAGTTTTTTGGCACGAACCGACGCGGCGGTGGGTGATGGTGGTATCACTCGCCGCTGAGAAAAAACTGGTGTTCTACGCTTCGGGTGATTTGCGCACGTGGCAGGAATTGAGCCGGTTCGGTCCCGCTGGTGCCAAGGGCAAGCCGAACTGGGAATGTCCCGATTTGTTCGAGCTCTCGGTAGAGAACGAAGCGGGGAAAAAGCTGTGGGTGTTGGAGGCCGATATGGGCAATGGTGCGGTGGCAGGGGGCAGCGGCGGAGAATACTTCGTTGGACATTTTGACGGCACTCGGTTCACGCCGATTCAGGACGCACAATGGGTCGACTTTGGCCGCGATTTTTACGCACCGGTGAGTTGGTCCGATCTGCCCGAGTCGGATGGCCGCCGGATTTGGATTGGCTGGTTCAACAATTGGGAAACATGCCTGGTGCCGACTTTTCCCTGGCGCAGTTGCATGTCTGTCCCACGTCGCTTGAGTCTTCGTAAGGTTCCTGACCGACAAGGAGTTGATCGCTATCGGTTGGTGCAACGACCGGTCCGCGAATTCGATCGGCTCCGCTCCCAGACCCGATCGTTGAACAGCGAAGCAGTGAATTGGCCGCCGGTCGCGATCACCTCACCTGGTGAGATCGCGGACATGAACTTCATTTTGGAGACGGTTTTGCAGCCCGGAACCGATCGATCGTGTGGTCTTCGGATTCGCACCGGCGAAAGCGAGTTTACGGAGGTCGGATACGACCGCGATCCGGGCGTGATTTACGTCGACCGTCGCCAGTCCGGTAACGTCGGTTTTCACCCAGCGTTTGCCGGTCGTCACGAGGCTCCGGCGCGGGTCATCGACGGTGAGGTCAAGTTGCAGATCATCGTCGATCGCTCGTCCATCGAAGTCTTCGTCAATGACGGTGAGGCCGTGATCAGCGACCGAATTTTTCCGAGCAGCCACACACCGCTGCTGGAGGTGTTCGCTGGCAGCGACTCGGCAAAGGTCAAAAAGTTGACGATTTCACCACTCCGCTCGATCTGGCAGCGGTGATTTGCGACCGATGCGGCACTTTGGGATTGTTGGGCCCATGGAGTAGAATGACGGTTTGGTGCTTGAGTCGTTTGTGGGTCGGAATCATTCATGTGCATTCGGTGGTCGGTCTTGTTGTCGCTGCTCAGTTGCCTGTCGGCGATGGCGGAAGAGATCGACTTCAATAGGGACATCCGACCGATTCTGTCGGACAATTGCTTCGCCTGCCACGGTTTCAATGAAAGCAGTCGCCAGGCGGGTCTGCGGTTGGATCGCCGGGAGGGGGCGACGGCTGATCTTGGTGGTGATGCTGCGATCGTTCCCGGCGAGCCGGATGCTAGCGAGCTGATCCAGCGGATCACGACGAAGGATGTCGATATTTTGATGCCACCGCCCGATTCGCACAAGAAGCGTCTCGATGCCAAAGCGGTCTCGTTGCTCGGCCGATGGATTGGGGAGGGTGCCGTTTGGGGCAAGCACTGGTCATTCGAAAAACCGGTCAAATCGCCGGTGGCGGACAACGAAAATGCGATCGACTTCTTTGTCAAACAACGGCTGCGGTCCGAGCAACTCGGGCTCGCCGACCGCGCCGCCGTCCACACACTTGCGCGTCGTCTGTCGTTCGATTTGACGGGGCTTCCGCCGGCGCCCGAGTTGATTGCCCAGCTTGGTGATGATCCCGCGGACTCCGATTGGAACGAATGGGTGGACCGGTTGCTAGATTCGCCACATTTTGGCGAACGGATGGCGATGTGGTGGCTCGATGGTGCCCGCTACAGCGACACCGACGGATTCCAGGCCGATGGCATTCGCACCAATTGGCCGTGGCGGGACTGGGTGGTGGATGCGTTCAACGACGACATGCCGTTCGACCAGTTCACGATCGAACAGTTTGCCGGCGACCTGTTGCCCGACGCGACGCCGGAGCAGAAGTTGGCGACCTGTTTTCATCGCAACCATATGAACAACGGCGAGGGTGGACGTGACCCCGAGGAGTCCCGTGTCGACTATGTGATCGATCGTGTGAACACGATCGGCACATTGTGGCTCGGTCTGACGCTCGGCTGCACCCAGTGTCACGATCACAAATTCGATCCGATCTCACAACGGGACTACTACAGCCTGAATGCGTATTTCAACAGCATTGATGAAACCGGTGAGGCGGGTGGAAAGGCGGGTCCGTATTTGAAGTACGAATCGCCGTACGCACCGCGCGCCTTGGACGAGGCAAGCGAGTTGTTGAAGCGATCCGAAGTGACTTTGGGCGAGGTCAGAGAAAAGGCGGAAGGGGAAGCCGATCACTGGATCACGCAACAGATCGAACGGGTGTCGGACGGATTCACACCTTGGGCTTTGATCCGGCCAAAGCGATTGGCGACCAACGAAGGTTACCCGTTGGTCTGGGACGAGGAAGGTGACATCGTCAAGTCGGCCGCTGCCGATATGCCTCAGGATGATTTTATCATCACCGCATCGCCGACGGCGCTCGATCGGATCACGGGAGTTCGACTGGACGTCTATCCGCACCCCTCGCATACCGCGGGAAAGCTTTCGCATAGCGACAGTGGCGAATTCATCCTCACAAATGTCAAGCTGCAGGTTCGCAAACACGGCACATCACAGATTGATGAGATCCCGCTCGCCTCGGCCGTCGCGGATGTCAACGGGCAAGGCGAAGACACAAAGTACGCCAACGTCTCTGGCACGCTGGACGATGATCCGCGAACCGGTTGGACGACTCGAACAAAACCGGCCGACGTACCACATCATGCCGTCTTTGCACTCGCTCAGCCGTTGGTCCTGCAGCCCGACGAGGAGCTGGACATCATTTTGATGCAACGATCGCTTGATCCGCGGGCATTGATCGGCCGATTTCGTCTCAGTGTGACCGATCAGGCGGGTGAGGCCGTACGGTCGCTCGATCCGATGCCATTGGAGGAGTTGGCCGAGCTCATATCGCGGTCCCCGGAGGCGAACGGTTCCTCAAATTCGCAAACGGAGGGTGATGGTCAGCATCCAATCGCGGCCGTGGATGTTCCGGCAGACCTTCGCAAACGGTTGGTCGAGCAGTTTCTGGAGGATCATGTCGAGTACCAAAACGCCAAGATTCGTCATGACCAGATTCGTAGCCAGTATGACGCGACCAAGAAGGCGGCCGGCGAGCTGAATGTGATGGTCCTGCGGCAGCGGGAGGAACCTCGCGAGACAAATGTTCTCGAGCGTGGCGTCTGGGACAAGAAGGGCGAGAAAGTTTCGGTTGCCGTGCTTCCGGCCGTCCTTCCACGTGATCCGTCGGAAGTTCCAACGCGACTGGAACTGGGACGTTGGATCGTCTCTCGAGACAACCCGTTGACGGCGCGAGTGATCACGAACCAGATTTGGCAATTGTTCTTTGGTGCTGGTCTTGTCCGGACGCCCAATGATTTTGGCCAGCAGGGCGAGTCGCCGACGCATCCCGAGTTGCTCGATTGGTTGGCGGTCGATTTCATGGACAGCGGATGGGATCTGAAGCATCTCGTGCGCACGATCGTAACCAGTGAGACATACCGCCAAGACAGTTCCGTCGATCCGGCGCTACAGAGACGAGATCCTGAAAATCGATTGCTCGCTCGGGGGGCGCGTTTTCGTTTGCCAAGCTGGATGATTCGAGATGCGATGCTGGCATCGAGCGGATTATTGAACCCGGCAATCGGTGGCCCGCCGATCTTTCCGTATCAACCACCTGGCGTATGGAAGGACCAATTCATGGGCCGATTTGAATACAAGCCCAGCGTCGGTCCCGCCCAATACCGAAGAACTTTGTATGCGTTTTGGCGTCGCACCAGCGCGCCCACGTTTTTGTTCGACACGGCGATGCGCCGCACGTGCGAGGTTGTTTCGCGGCGCACCAACACGCCGCTCCATGCGCTGACGCTGTTGAACGATACCACTTCCTTGCAGGCGTCAAAATCGCTCGCTGAGTTATCGCTTGCGGACGACGAGGCCAGCGATCAAGGCGAACGGCTCGAATCCATGTTTCGGCGTGTCGTTGGTCGTCAGCCCGATGAAGCGGAACTGGCTGTGTTATTGCGACAGTTCGAGCGGGCGATGGAATTCTACCGCGAAGATGGTCAATCGGCAGTGAAGCTGGTTCGCGTGGATCAGTTGGACACGGTCCCCGAGAATCGGTTGACCGAGCTGGCGGCTGGCATGCTGGTGGCAAATATGATTCTGAATCTGGACGAGGCGATCACCCATGAGTGACTGGACCGATGCTTTGGCCGAGCGAGAGCTCGAACTGACCCGCCGGTATTTTCTCGGCCGAGGAGCGGGACTCGGTTTGGGGGCGATCGCCTTGGGTCTGCTTGGCGGTGAGCATGAAAACGCCTCTGCTGCGATCGCGAATCTTCGTCGACTGGCACCCAAAGCGAACCGCATCATCTTCTTGACACAATCCGGCGGTCCGTCGCAGATTGAACTTTATGACGACAAGCCAGGGTTAATCAAACTTGCCGGGCAGGAGTTGCCCGATAGCGTTCGACGGGGCCAGCGGTTGACGGGAATGACCAAGGGCAAGCCGCAGTTGATCATGCCGCCACAGACAAAGTTTTCCAGGCACGGTCAGTCGGGCGCGACGGTCAGTGAGTGGCTGCCCCATATCGGCGACATCGCGGACGAACTCTGCTTCGTCAAGTCGATGGAAACCGACCAGATCAATCACGCGCCGGCGATGACGAAATTCCTGACGGGACATCACTTGCCGGGTCGCCCCAGCATGGGCAGCTGGTTCAGTTACGGGCTCGGCAGCAGCAACAAGGATCTGCCCGATTACCTGGTGCTGATTTCAAAGATGAAACGTGGCAGTGACCAACCACTATACGACAACTACTGGGGCAGCGGATTCCTGCCATCGGTCTATCAAGGTGTGAAATTACGAAGTGCGAAAGACCCTGTTTTGTACCTGCGTGATCCCGATGGAATGCCAAGGCACCTGCGGCGTGAGATTCTGGATGGTCTTGGCGAGTTGAACGAGATGCGTTATCAGCAGACCGGCGATCCCGAAATTGAAACACGAATCCGCCAGTACGAAATGGCCTACCGGATGCAGACAAGCGTCCCCGAGCTGACCGACGTCAGCGACGAACCCGAGTCGACGTTCAACCTGTATGGTCCCGACTCGCGACGACCGGGCAGTTACGCCGCCAACTGCATTCTGGCCCGACGACTGGCCGAACGAGGCGTGCGATTCGTGCAGCTATTCCACCCCGATTGGGATCATCACAGCCGATTGCGCAGCTGGTGCACGGCCCGCTGTCGTGACACCGATCAGGCGAGCGCCGCGCTGATCAAGGATCTGAAGCAACGCGGTATGTTGAATGAGACGCTGGTCATTTGGGGTGGTGAATTCGGACGCTCGGTCGCCGGTCAGGGACAATGGGACAGCCCCGAGGGTGGCCGAGATCATCATCCACGTTGTTTTACGATCTGGATGGCGGGTGGCGGGGTGAAGCCGGGACTGTCTTACGGGGCGACCGACGACTTCAGTTACAACGTGGCCGAGAACCCGGTACACGTGAATGATCTCCATGCAACGGTGATGCACCTGATGGGAATCGACCACAAGGATTTCACCTACCGCTTCCAGGGACTCGATTTCAAGCTCACCGGAGTCGAGTCATCGCGAGTGGTGGACGAAATCGTGGCCTGATCGGCGTCGAACATTTCGATCGCAGGCGGGTTTCACCGCGAAGCGGTTCCAAGATGCCGGTAACGACAAGGACTTGCGTCCCAATGAATCAGACGGGCTTCCCACTCTCTGCTGTGATGGTTGAACGCGGAGCGATCCAGGGCGATTATTCGGGTCGGACAACCGTCGGCATGTTGGCGTCGGTTTCTTGAAGCCAGCGTTGGAGTTTCTGCAGTAGTTTATCGCTCAGTTCCGGCACTTGGTATGCGATGTTTTCTTTTTCGCCGATGTCCGCTGTCAGATCGTAAAGCTCGATCGAGTCGTCGTCGTACCAGTGGATCAGTTTGTACTTCCCCTGGCGAATCGCGCTGCCCAGCCGATTCTGTTTGTGAAACGCATAGTTTGGGTAGTGGAAGTAAAGTGAATTCCTCTTCAGCGTTCCCGTTTGACGGATCAATGGCATGATGCTCTCGCCGTCACATCGTTGGTCCGGTTCGAGCGTCAAGCCGACCGCTTCGAGAATCGTTGGAAATGTGTCGGTGGTGATCACCGGCGTGGAACATGTTGTTCCCGGTTCGACTTTTCCCGGCCAGCGAACGATCCACGGTATACGAATGCCTCCCTCGTACAGATAACCTTTGTTCTTGCGCAACGGCTTGTTTCCGAACAGCGAGCCGTTGTCGGAGGTGAAGATCACCAGCGTCTGATCGCTCAGCCCCGATTCTTCGAGTGCGTTCAGCACACGACCGATGGATCGATCCATCCCTTCGATCATTGCCGCGTAACCTGGATTCTCGACCCCCGGTCGTTGTTTGTACTTTTCGATCAGTGGGTCGGGAGCCTGGATCGGATAGTGGACGGAGTAGTTCCACAGGCAAAGATAGAACGGCTGGTCACGATGTTCGGTGATGAACGCGATGGACTCATCGGCGAGTCGTTCGGGCAGGTAATCGCCATCACGACGCGGTGTGATGTTGGGGATTCGGTAAGGTTCAAAGTAGCTCGGTGGTCCGCCAAGACTGCATCCGCCGATGTTCAAGTCAAAGCCCTGAAACTCGGGACGCAGTCGCGGCTCCAGCGGCCCCTCGGTGTCGCGCCCTGGCCGATGCGACAGATGCCACTTGCCGACGAATCCGGTCGCATATCCGGCGCGTTTCAGATATTCGGCGATCGTGACATGGTCCAGCGAAAGGTAGGTGGTCCACTCGGCTCCCTTCAAACCGGTCGTTTGGGATACATGGTCCGGGTTGCCCGGTGCGTGGTTGGTAATGGCGAGTCGGGCTGGCGCCTGGCCGGTCATCATCGCGGCACGCGTCGGTGTGCAAACGGGTGCCGCGGCATAGGCGTCGGTAAATCGCATTCCTTGCCGGGCAAGTCGATCCAGGTTGGGCGTATCCAGCAGGTCGTTGCCCTGGCAATGCAAATCCATCCAGCCCAGATCATCGGCCATGATCACGACGATGTTTGGCCGATCGTTTTGCTGGGCGTTGAGTGTTGGCGTATCAATGAGTTGTGCGATGAGTGCGATACACGCTGAAATGGTGAGTGTCGATATTCGGTGCAGTGGCTGACGCGGGAATGACCGGCGGCAACCGGCCTGCGTCAGGGCAAGGAATTGAAACATGTTGAATCCACTTGTTCACTGGAGGTGCGCTTCTGCGCCTTCGTTTCTCGCGCGGCCCTTCAGCTTCGGCATGCGCAAAAATAAAACCAAGCGACCACGGGCGCAGACCCGTATGGCGATCCCTTGGCGACACGGAACCCAACACGGTTCCCGACCGCATTCTCGTATCTCTCACGTCCACCGTCAAATCCCAGCGGCAACTGGGGAAAATCCACGAGGTTATCGAAAAATGGCAAGGAAACGAAGGCAGCAACGCCAGCAGCACGGTTCTGCTTGGCACTGGAAACAGACCGATTGCTGGTACTACACCGAACCGGGCACCCGAAAGCGGGTCTCGCTTCTCGACGAGGAGGGGAAGCGGATCCGTGGCACAGGCAACAAGGAAGCCGCCCAATTAGCCTTGGCGAGGGTCAAGCTCGCCGGCGAGCTAGGTCCACCCCAAACACCCGCTGCCAACGAGTGGACCGTTGCGCGGGTGTGCGACGTTTACCTGGCGGATCTACACATCTCAGCCAATAAAGATTGGGCGAAACAGGTCGAGAAATGGCTGAACGATTTCTGCGGCTATTGCGGAGCCTTGCGGGTCGAAGAAATGAAGAAGAAGCATCTTCGCACATGGATTCAGAAACACACGACCTGGAACCACAACACTCAGCGCAACGTCATCGGATCAGTAAAGGCCGCGTTCAACTACTGCTGCAAACTCGATGACCTGGATGCCAATCCGTTGGCCGGCTACCAAAAGCCAACGGCAACTGCTCGTGTCACATCGTTTAGCCGACGAAAAACTTGATGAGGTACAACGAAAGGAATCAATGCAAACGCTCCGGTCCGCCGTTTCAAGTTTCTTTGAGTGCGCCGCTGAATCGGGCGTCTTCAGACAAGATCGAGTGTACGAGCGACTACAAAAAGACAAATATTGCAGGGAATTCTTAACGGATCCTCAGATCTCGGCAATCGTCGAATCGGCACGTCAGCCGCCGACACAAGCAAACGAGGACAAATGAGCTGGCTGGAGATCGCAGCGTCGCCTCACAGAGACCGGCCCGCCGCTGATCGCGACGAAGCAATCCAGTCCGCTTGCGGTTCCAACGAGTCCTTCAGCCTCTTCCGTAAAAAGTGGCGTTTTCTGAGAATCCTCAATAGTCGGTGTCCAGTTTTCGGTCGAAATCGGGATCAAGCCGGTTCACGACTTGGTACTTGGGTACATGGGGCACAACCGACGTCGAAGCCGTGAAGATGTTGCTTCGAGAGAATCAGCAAATCATGTTAGTCGGCTACGGCCCCCAAGATGTTTCTCCCGCGATGCGTGAATTGATCGGTAAATATGATCTGACCTTTGTTGATCCAACCGGTTTGATATCCGAACAGGCTGAACTCGATTCTTCTGCTAAGTTTACTGAACGAGATCGCTATCTGATCACGAAAGCAGACGTCGTTGCACTGCTGTGGGATGGGAAATCGGCTGGAACGAAAGCGTTGCTAGACGCTTTGGTCAGATTCCGAAAAGGTTTCCGCGTTTCCTTTGTCGAATCAACTGACAGTTAAGTGGCGACTGTTTAACATTCATCTAATCTGCGAACGTCATTCGTTTGATCACGAGTGACGGTCTTCAATGGTCCAATCAAATCCTGTGATGAAAGTTTTGTCGGGTAAGCCAATCAGTGCCGACTGTCGTAGTCTTTGACGATCGAAACCAACGATTCGACCTTCATCGGATCAAGCTCGGTGAACGACCGACTGATGCCGGTGGCAACGAGAAAGAGATCGACCCAAGGTAAGGCATCGCCGACGTTTTCAGGCGTCACGCCACTCGCCACCGCCAGTGGCGTCTTGCCAATGGCTCGTTTCATCTCCTGCAGCTTTTCGGTGGATGCGACCTTGCCTGTTCCGGGCCCTGAGGTGCAGACGACATCCATGTACTGAGAGGCGATTTTCGCCGCCTTGGTCACATGATCAACCTCACGCTGATACTTGAACGCAATACCTCCAAAATAAGTGCCGCTCCAACCGCTTTCGTGAATCGCATTTTGTACGGATTCCGCCGCAGGCTGCTCGATCCGACGCTCATCCACGCCAGCATCGTCCGTCCAGATTCCGTCGATTGCGTTCAAGGGAATCTTGCGAAACACATCGACTGCTCCCATGCCCAGAAAATTTGCACCCAGCCAGAGGTCGGTGAAATCGGCGCGAACGACCTCGATGATCCCGAGCAGTGACTGGGCCGAGATACTGTGGTTGATCAAGAACACGCCGTCGCATCCGCAGTCAGCGGCAATGGTCGTATTTCGCAAGGCCTGCTCGGTCGACTCGCAGTGAATGACGGGCAGGACGGATTTGGTCTTGGGAAGGGAGCGACTTGTCATTGGTGCACTCAGGCTGAGGATTTGAAATCAATGGTTCGAGTTGACCGTTTATCCGAATACGACGAGGATACCGGACACAAAAGTTGAGAATCATCCGACTCCGTTTCTGAAACCGTGTCCTTCGATATGGCATTCAATCCCACTCCGAAGCACCGCAAACACTTTTCCGTATTCAAGCCTTATCTCGGACGATGCGCGAGATCGCTCGTGGTTGACCAATTCTTCGCCGACGGAGATCCGGTTGAGGATGGTCTCGGAGCACTCGAAATCACGTTCGATCTTCGCGATCCGCTCTTACTCGATATTGCATCCGACGGAGAATCCGTTGTCGCATCGAGTGGTTACCTTCCAGCCCCCTCTGGCTGTGAAAATGGCGCACATCGATCGGAGCACCGACACGTTGATCTCGCTAGCCGTAACCCTGGGGCTCAATTCATTGGGAGGCAACTTACCAGAGTTTTGGCATGCGTCGATCATCCTTGCCAGCAAGATGCTTGTCCGCAGCGATCTGATCCGTGAGTTTGTGCTGCTCAACGGAGCCAGCATCGCCCGAGGCCTTTGCCGGCCCCTTGGCGTTCTCTTCGATCGATTGCTCCAAACCTTCTTCTGCCATGTCGAACTCCTCTGCCTTCTAAGAATGCAGCGTTCGCCCGAATTGGTTGTGTAATCTGGAAAATATTTACGCAATCACTCGCGTTCTCGCCACTGCCTTTCTCGGGGTAAGAGTCTAAGCTTGATGGCTGAAAATCGCTCTTGTCAGAAAAGTGGAGGAATCAACCGAGATGAAAGTCATCGTAGATTTGTGCGTCGTCCCGATGGGAGTTGGAGTATCTGTGAGCAAGTACGTCGCTGAGTGCCAAAAGGTCTTGCAAGAAGCAGGGTTGGAGCACCAGCTTCACGCATATGGCACGAACATCGAGGGCGACTGGGACGAAGTGTTTGCTGCAATCAAACGATGCCATGAACGTGTCCATGCTATCGGGGCGCCGCGCATTACCACCAGCATCAAGGTCGGAACTCGCACAGACCGCGAGCAATCAATGCAGGAAAAGATCGACAGCGTGACTGTACGGGAACAGTCGACGTGACCGCAGTTCGGGTCTGGTTTCGCTCACCAGTACGGCGAAAGTAGGGGATCCAAAATCGGCCGCCGGAGCACGCAAACTGCCGTCAACAACCCGCAAAAGAGTCCGCGTACCTTTTCTCTCCCGTTGCTGCGCTTTCTTTTTCCGCTTCCCCCTTTATGCTCCCGATGTGACAAAGTTGCATCATCGGATCTCGGTCGCTAAAACTGCGGTCGCCTTCAAATTGTTTTTTGATTGTTCCAATAAAATGCAGGCATGCGAAGGCAAACCATGACACCAACGACTCGAAGGACCTTGCCTCTGTTCGTCTGCTTGCTCGCGTTGTCTTCGGCCCTCGCCGCTCAAGACAAGTATCCCCTGGCCGACGTCGGACGAGTCAATTACGAGTTCATACTCGGCAACCGGACCGTGGGACACGAGCAGGTGAGCTTTCATGACGACGGTTGGTCAGTTGAGGGGCGGTTCGAGCGAGGCAGAAATCGCCGCAAGTATTCCGGTAGTTGGGTGCGAACCGCCGTAGCGGCTGGGGAGTGGCGAGTTTCGGGAACTCGCGGTGCCATTCATTGCAATTGGAGCGATGACTCGATCGCGGTCTTTGTCGGCGACACTGAACAGGCCACGGCGACCGTGGATTGGTCTGGCGAGTCGGTCCCGTTGTTCTACGAAAACATGGTGTGGACCGTGTACTCCGAAATGGCTGTGCGTCTATTTGCTGCAAACGATCCCGCTGCGGGACAGACCCTGACGCTCTACGATCCGCGGGCGGGATCGAAAATTGTCGCGACCGTCCGTTCCATCGCGACGCGGAAATGGCAGCGCGACGCCAAGGAAGCCCCGGTCGAGCTGCGCGACGTGCTGCTTCTGTTGGGCGACCTCGAGATCCACTGCAGCTTCACGGCCTCAGGTTTGCTCGTCCACTTAGCGGTGCCGAGTCAGCAGATTCAAGTGATCTGTCAGGGGTATGAGGGTGCAGTGCGCGATGGGAAGACCATCGTCCACTTCGGACCCTGGCGAGCTCTGCTTTCGCAGCCAACACATGATTTCACCAGAAAGGAGGGGCTGCGAGCGACGATGCGCGATGGCGTCACGCTGGTCGCCGACGCATTCATTCCCAAGGGTGACGGTCCGTGGCCGACCGTACTGATGCGCACGCCGTACGGCCGAGCGAAGACCGGCCGCTCGCAAGGTGAGTTCTGGGCACGACGCGGCTATGCGTTTGTCGTGCAAGATGTGCGTGGCTGCTTTGAGAGCGCGGGCGACTCGGCGCCAGCCCTGCACGAGAGAGACGACGGCTCAGACACGATCGACTGGATTGCCGAGCAGGATTGGTCAGACGGAAACGTCGGCATGATCGGCGGCAGTTATGCGGGTTGGGTTCAACTGCTGGCGGCCGTGAGCGGCAACCCCCATCTGAAGGCGATCGTTCCCCAGGTTGCTCCGCCCGACCCCTTGGAAGCTTTTCCTTACGAAGGTGGTGCCTTCCAACTCGGCGTTGCCTGGTGGGCGATGGTAGTCGATCATCAGGCCAAAGGTGACGAGGGGCCGCTCCCTTCGTTGTCGTGGACCGATGTTCTAGCGACACTCCCGCTGACCAACCTCGATACGGTAATGGGTATCGAACAGCCGGTGCTCGACGAGTGGCTCGCGCACCCTCCGTCCGACGCTGCGTACTGGAACCGCATCTCGTACCAACGACAACTGAAGGAAGCTGACGTTGCCGCCTTGCACATCACAGGGTGGTATGACGGCGATTTGCCGGGAGGGCTTCAGAATTACCCGATATTGCGGAAGCACGCAAAAAGTCCGCGAGCGCGTAGTGGACAGTTCCTGATTGTCGGCCCCTGGGGACATGCTTTTAACCAGTCCCGAAGGATCGGAGAAGTTGACTTCGGCCCCGAGGCGCTCGTTGATCTGGACGCGGTATACGTCCGCTTTTTTGACCGCTACCTCAAGGGGATAGCGAATGCGATCGAAGAAGAGGACCCCGTCCTTGCCTACGTGATGGGCGCGTAACGACTGGCGAACCGGCACGACGTGGCCCTTGGCAGGTACGCGGTTCACCAAACTGTTTCTCGGAAGCGACGCTGGCGCGAACACCCGCGACGGCGATGGCCGACTCGCGCTCGTCCAATCGAGCAAGGCGCCTGCTGACACCTTTGTCTACGACCCGGGCGACCCGGCTCCTACACCGGAAGTCAGCATTGGTGACCCGCTCAAGAGTTCCCGACTTATGGACCTCTCGAAAACCGCTGACCGCATAGACGTGCTCGACTACACGACGCAGCCGCTGGCCACATCTGTTGAGATCGTCGGCCCAGTCGAGCTTGTCGTCTGGATCGAGACCGACGTTGCGGACACAGACATTTGTGCCAAGCTACTCCGCATTGAGCGTAACGGAATAACACGGAGAATTACTGGAGGCATCCAACGCGTGCGGTATCGAAACGGACCCGGCACGGATGCGCCGGTCGAGCCCGGAACCGCGGTGAAGGTCACAGTCCGGCTGCGCGCCACAGGCATCGCCCTCGCACCAGGCGATCGGCTAAGGCTCGAAGTGTCCTCGAGTGAATTCCCTAGCTTCGACCGTAACCCAAACACGCTCACGCCTGCGACCAGGCCCGACGAGCTGCAGGTCGCCACAACTGCGCGTACTGCACGGCCTCGAACATCCGAGTCATCTGCTGCTCCCTGTCGTACCGGAGATTGACAACGTACGGGAGATTCGTTTCGAGGGAGACTAACTCCGAATTGGCGTTGTGCAACTTGGCAAGCCTGTGGATTTATTGGAAATGGCATTTGCCCTAAGCTGCTTTGGTGTGCTCGACTTCACGTCCACCGATGCAATTTGGCCATCACGCAATTTGCAATCGGTCGATGCATCCTACGCAGTTTAGGGATTCCGACGACGGGGCTTGCTGTGGCAAGATTCTCTCCATTGATCACTCCACGCTGTTCGTCATTTGCGAGACCAGCGGAGCCGCATGAAAGTTGAGAATCACGGCTCCCTGACGTTCAAAGGGTGGTTCCATGCACTCCGTTCCACTGCAGCCAAAACAACCGTCCTTGCGGGCACATGGGATGAGTCAACAAGGAATTGGACCGAATCTGGGCGTGGCAATCGAATGTTGGTTCAAACTTCCGAACTAGGCAGTCAACACGATTCGAGCGTTAGAGCTTCAACCATGGGTGTTTCATGAGATCCGTGGCCAGGGCAATAAGGATCGGCGTATCATGCTTTGCGAGGAGATGGAACAGATGACCACGTCGCTTCATTTTTTCGGCGCCGTGTGGTTCGGGAATCCCGTTGTTTCGATCAACAAGAGGTAAGGCCCGGAAGAAATGCAACTGTGTCCAACGATTCTGGGATCTCCGTAACAAACTCGAGTTACCAAAGGACCGTGTGATCTACACGGCTCGCCACACTTTTTGCTAAGCGAACTTTGTGTGACATTCTGCCGCAGAACCCGGCTCCATTTCAACCTATACCCTAAGGTATAAATTAGGTAAAGTGGTTTGGACTTGGCAAACCACAGGGGAAACACACTCATGACTTCTCGCTCATACGCCACTCGGCCATCCCACCTACGATCACGAAGATCATTCGATCACAGTCCGATGCTGGTCTTCTATGAGCTGACGCGTGCATGCGACTTGGTCTGCATGCACTGCAGAGCCTGCGCAAAGTCGGCCGGATCCGGCAGAGTTAAGAACGGAGCAGTCGATGCGGCTCATCGACCAGCTTTCCGAGTTTCCGGACTCGCCGATGCTGATTCTCACCGGCGGCGATCCACTGAAGCGGGCCGACATCTATGAGTTGATCGAGTACGCAGTGGGCTCTGGGCTGGAAGTGTCGATCACGCCAAGCGCAACGCCGCTGGTCAATCGCGACTCGATCAGGCGACTGCGCGACGCGGGGATTTCTCGGATGGCGATCAGCGTCGATGGCGCGGATGCCAGGACCCACGATACCAACCGCGGCGTCACGGGAATCTTTGATCACAGCATGAATATTTTGCGAATCGCACGCGAGTTGGGTGTCGAAACTCAGATCAACACGACGTTGACGCCGGATAATGTCGATCAGATCGAAGCGATGGGGGAGCAGTTTGCGAAACTCAACATCGCGTTGTGGTCAGTATTTTTCCTGATCCCTGTCGGTCGCGCGATTGAGATGGCCCGACTGAGCGCCGACGAGTGCGAGAAAGCGTTTGCGCGATTGCACACGCAATCACGTTGGCGATCGTTCCTGGTCAAGACAACTGAGGCTCCGCATTACCGCCGATTTGTGATTCAGAACTCACCGAAAAAACTCGAGTCGTCGCGTCGCGGCTTCATTCCTGCCGGTGTGAATGATGGCAAAGGCGTGATGTTTGTCAGCCACACCGGCGAGATCTACCCAACCGGCTTTCTGCCGATACACTGCGGCGAATTTCCCAGGCAGAGTGTCGTGGACGTTTATCAGAATTCGCCGACTTTCAAAATGCTCCGCGACGCTGACCAACTGCAAGGCAAGTGTGGTGTTTGTGAATTCCGAAATGTGTGTGGCGGCTCACGCGCGCGAGCCTTTGCAGTGTCAGGCAGCCCAATGGCGGCAGAGCCAGATTGCAGCTATATCCCTCCCCGATGGCACGGATCCCAGACATGCTTAACTCCAACAACCGAAAGCGTGTAGCCGTCATTGGCGGCGGAATCAGCGGACTAGCCGCCGCTCATCAACTTCGCAAAATATCGCCCGAATTCGACGTGAAGTTGCTTGAGTCCGGTTCACGATTGGGTGGCGTGATCAAAACGACCGAGAAGGATGGATTTCTAATTGAGGGTGCGGCGGACAACTTCATCACCACATCACCAACTGCGATTGAGCTTTGCAATGATCTTGGCCTGGGCGACGAACTGATTCGCACTAACCCTAACGGCCAGGGGGCGATGGTACTCAGTCGTGGCAGGCTTGAACCGATCCCGGCTGGTTTCATGGTGATGGCTCCATCACGCATCTGGCCGCTGTTGGCGACGAGGATTCTGACTCCGAAAGGCAAGCTGCGTAGCGGATGTGAAGTTTTCATACCACGCAAACGCGGCATCGATGACGAATCGCTGCAGTCGTTCGTGTGCCGCCGTTTCGGGACGGAAATGTTCGAGCGATTGGTACAACCACTCGTTGGCGGCATCTACACGGCTGATCCTGCCCGATTGAGCGTGGCAGCGACTTTGCCGCGATTTATGGAGATGGAACGTCAGCACGGTAGTTTGATACGCGGCATGTTGAGTGGACGTTGGAAGCAAAAACAACCCGCCGAAACACGGGGCGGAGCCCGCTACAGTCAATTCATGACGCTACGCGGCGGGATGTCTCGATTGATTGAGGCTCTTGGCAAAAGCCTGCCCAGTCATTCGATCCAATTCGACTCCACTGCACGGGAATTGCGGCATGAAAGCGACGGATGGAGGATCCGTTTGGACGACGGTTCGCAGCTCGGTGCCGATGCAGTGATTGTTGCGGCACCAGCTTCGCATGCATCGAGAATGCTTCGCGGCGTAGACGATGTCATGACAGCAGAGCTGGGGCAGATCAAATATACCAGCTGCGCGGTCGTTTCGCTGGCGTTTCGTCGCGACCAAATTCATCATCCCGTCGAGTCGTTCGGCTTTGTCGTGCCGCATATTGAAAACCGCCTTATCCTGTCGTGCAGTTTTTCGAGCGAAAAGTACGAAGGCCGTGCACCCGAAGGTACAGTACTCATGCGCGTCTTCATCGGCGGAGCGACGCAGTCGGGTCTGTTGCGATTGTCGGATGTCGAACTGATGGAATTGGCGCACTGGGAACTCGCTCGACTGCTTGACATCCAAGGCGAACCCATGCTGCAACACATTACGCGTCAACGGCAGGCAATGCCGCAGTACCACGTGGGTCACAAACAACGAATTGCCACGATCAACCAGCGATTGGAACCACACCCGACACTCGCGCTCGCTGGCAGCTCGCTGAGTGGAGTCGGTGTGCCAAGTTGCATCGAAAGCGGACAGAAAGCGGCCCAGCGAGTCACCGCGGCGTTACAACTGGTCTTCAGGGCCGAGACACGTTCGACCGTCTTGGCTTAGTCACGCATGATTCACAAGCATCGGACGCTTGGCGGACAAATCTGCGGAATCGTCGGCCTGTCGATGCCCTGTGTCCCGATCCTGTTAGCGAACCATGTGAAATCTCCCCTAAAGTTTGCACGTGGAGTGAACTTGTAACTATCGTGCTTGGATCTGATGCAGATCCGGTGCACCGCATTCGTATGGGTCATCGGGGTCAACGATTGGCTTGAGTCGCATGTCGGGCAGTTCGTCGACCGGCCAATGGTGAAGGTCCGTCAACGTTTGCCACAAGACGAGAAGCCACTGGGACACAGCGCCAAAGTACTCGACTTGACTCTCTTCGCACATTTGCCAGCAGACAGCGGGCAACCAATCGTGCATATGTTCGCGCGCGAACTTGGACAGGGCTTCCATGACGACTTCGTTCGCGGCCCGGCTTGGGGCCTGTGATGCGAGCGCGAGTAACATCGCAACGAATTCAAGCTGACAGAGCAGATGATCGGGGCGTTCGCCGGTGTCCAAACCTGCTCGCCAACCAAAGGCGTTGTAGAAGCCGCTGACGTCGCCGAGGATTTTTCCCTTGTCACGGCGGATGTACGAGGCTTGATTCAGCGGACATGCCGTGGCGCCGTCGAACATGCGGACGTATTCGTCGCCCCATTGATCGGTATCGAGTTCGTGTGCGCATCGCCGGGCATCCACCAGCGCGCTTCGCGGTGTCAGTTCAGAGTCTTCATCGAGGGGAAGTCCAGATGAGGCTCCCAAGGCCGTGTGCAGTAATTCGTCGAGATGGCGGTACGGCAGATGAAACCACAGATCGGAGCCCTTGTCATCACCCTCCATGGCCGCTACCGCGTCCGACCCTCCCGCAGGCGGTAGCGTGAAGTCGTTGACCGTTGGCTCACGAGCCGGTGAGCGTAGCATTTCAACGGTCAGCATGACCAAATCGGCTTGAGCAGCCAACGAGACGGAATCTGCACTCATGGCTCAATCTTCATTGGAGACCAGTTCGTAATGTTTTTTCGACCGCCACGATTAGCTGCGTTGCCGTCCCAGACTGCGAAGGCGACCAGTTGCTGATTTGGATTCGCATCGAATCGCTTGATCAGCGGATCGGATGAGTTGATTGGCCGATCGATCACGACGTACCATTTCCCGTTCTTCCACGCACCTCGCCCCCGACTGGGCGTCTTGTCGATGTGTGTTGCGCTACCGAAACCGTGGGCTGTCAATTCTTCGATGGGACTCTTGCGCGAAAAATCTGCCATTGGGTTGCCTGCCGACGCCGCGATCAACCATTGTTTGGATCTCGGATCGTTGAATGATTTGTCCATCGTGTAGGGAGGCTCTCCCTCGGCGAACCAATACAAATCGGCGTCGGAGTTCGGATGGGTTTTGGCCCAATCCTGAAAACCCTCGTCGACGTCTTTTTGCCAAGTCGCTTTCCAGTGCAGCATGCGTACCGGCATCTTCGGCCCGCCCATTGTGTAGGGCGCGCCATCGCTGAGCGGAAATTGCATCGCCACGGCATCGGAGAATTGGCCGACATCGCTGGTCTCCGCTGGCTCGGCTTGATCCCAACTGAGTCGCCAGACGTATCGCTGGTCGTCTCTCACCGCTTGCACGCTGAGATTGGCGACCGTTCCGCTGGTCAGCACAGGCGGGGCGACTTGTTGTGGCAACAGCGGGACGTCCATGGCAGCAATTTTTTCCCAGAAACGATCGAGCGGGTCGTCCGTCGCGGGTGCCGATGCGACTTTCGCGACTTTGATTTCTGGCGGTGGTGTTTCGGCCGTGGCCGGCATTCCAGCCGCCGATGGTGGGGCGGACATCGCCGACGCAGCCGGACTTCCACGATCACCAGCGGCTGGAACGACGACCACGACAGGCCGGCGGGTCACCATGAAGATCGACGCGAGCATGACAAGCAAGATCAGCACCGCACCGCCGATGAGCCCCATCAGCATCCGATTGTTGGTTTGGTCGCTGTTCATGGTTTTGGTTCCTCGTTGTTGTTTCCGTGGCTAAAGTTTCCAGCTTGCGTTTTCAACCTCGCGAGCTGGAAGCTCAACGCCCTGTATTGCCACCTATGCCGTGTTGTGCCGGTACGCATCGTTCTTTTCGTCGTAGTGTTTTCGGTAGTATGTGGGCTCTGTGAACGGCACGCGGACAACCTCTTTTTCGTCCACATCCCAGCCGACCGCTTCGTCGCCTTGCACTTCATAACGTGTAATGATTCGCGGACTCGCTCCGAACAACATCAGTGCTCCCAGTAGCTGTCGATCATCTTTCAAGTTGCGGTACATTTCTTTGGCTTCGTCCACGCCAGGGCCAAACAACTGCTCCAAGAATGGGTCAGGAACATGTACCGGTGGAATGTAGAAGACGTTCGGTCCGGTCCCGAACTGGGGATAACAAGGCAGAGCTAATTTGCGAATCTTGACGATGTAATCCAGCGGATTGTCTTCCCGCGGTTCTTCGTGCGTCGACAGAAACCCGTGCAGACGAATCTTGCCGATGCATGACTCCACACACAATGCCACGTCGCCTTGCTCGACGCGTGGGAAACAACCGATGCACTTTTCGCTGGCCCGATTGATCGTATTAAAGAACACCTTCTTATACGGACATGCCTGAACGCATTCCTGATAACCGCGGCAACGCTCTTGATCGACCAGCACAATGCCGTCTTCCTCTCGCTTATAGATCGCTTTGCGCGGACACGCGGCCAGGCACGCCGGGCTATCGCAGTGGTTACAGATGCGAGCCAGATAGAACATCCAACCGTTGTGTGTGCCGTCGAAGTGCGAGCCCAGATCGATCGCTTCGGACAGATCATCTTCGCCCAAGTTAGGCGACGCATAGTCACGCTCCGTCGGCATGTGTCCAACGGGCGGATTGCCTTCCCCATTTTTTTCAAAGATGGTGATCGAATACAGCTTCTTGCCATCCCAAGTCGTGTCGCCGCATTTCTCCATCAGTCGGCTATCCCAAGCTTGTGGATAGCCGCCGTAAGGCTTCGTTTCGACGTTGTTCCAAAAGATGGTCTCCTGCCCCTTACCGCTGGTCCAGCAAGTTTTGCAAGCGACGGTGCAAGTTTGACACGCGATGCATTTATTGGTGTCAAAAACGTAGGCTACTTGTCGCTTCGGAGGTGGAGCGTCGTAGGGATACTCTTGTTCGCGTCCGATATGCCAGTTGAAACGTTTAACCATCGCTCCGTATCCCTTTCATGAGGTGCGCAGGCTTGTAGCTTGCGATCATTTCGTCGCGGCAAGCGGGAGGACTACCCCACGTTCATTTTGCAAAACTGCCCCGCCATGAACTTCTTCAACAATTCACTCTCGTAGGTCGGTCTCAGTCCCAGCTGGGCTGGTCGCCATAGTCCTTTGCCGCCGATTCCGCCCGGCTCGGCTCGTGTGATTCTTACCATCGCTTCCCGCGGCGCACCGGTCGGGCAATGCACATCGGGCACGAATCCCTGAGTCATATCTTGAGTCAAGAGTTCCTTCACATTCAGCGAATCGGTCATCCAGGTTGGCTTGAGGAATCCTCGCGTGCAGCTCTGATGACTACCGTGGCGGAACATTGCCTTGTATTTGGTTGTTGGCGATTGAGCCAGGCCGTTGGCGTTCTGTTTCGCACCTTGCACCGTCCCGAACGTCGCACCGTGCGCGTTGTGCCACATGCGAGTCACGCCGCGCGGTGTGCCGGGGTAATAACGAGCACGTGCCATCAACCGAGCGACTTCGTATTCCTCCGGCCGATGCTCCCAGCCATGGAAGGGCCGGTCTTTCGGGTCGGCGTCGATCCATACATAATCGCCTTCCTCGATGCCTAACTTCTTGCAATCCAACGGGTGCATGTCGACGTACATCTCTCCCACCATCGGCATCCGGCGGTCGGCGCGGTTCATATCGCCGAATGGACCGAACCAAACGGCAATGATGTCTACGTCCGTGGGTGTGGTATGCGCACCGTGGCGGTACTTGGGCGTATGGAAGATAAACTCGTAGCCATACTTCTTCAGCGGATGCTCTGTTTCGAGCAGTTCTTCGACGGTCTTGACAACATGCCGTGCCTGACGCGCGTCGCCAGACAAATCCGTCGGGTCGGCACCATAGTCCTCCGGAGTTTTCGGACGAAGCAGCGGATGCGAATGGGCGACAATGACATTCGGCTCGTAGAATGTTGAGTCGATCGGCTCGCGGTGCAAAACCATGTTCTCGCCGCTGTCCATGAACTCCGGCTCGTCACGGTAAAATTCCAACCTTCCCGTTCGCGTGTACCAAGGTCGGTGTTCGTTGGATTGCTCCCAGCCACCGATTTTCGGATAGGTGCGAGTTTCCAGAATGGTGGGGATGCCTTGTTCGGCCTTCGCCTCCAGTTCCTCAATCTTATAGCCGCGAGTGGCGTTGGAGTGATCGAGAATACGTTGCAAGTAAGGCCGTGAAGTGCCATCGTGGATGAACTTCCAGTAGTCTGTCATCCGATCGTCGCCAATCAGTTGGCCCATCGCTCGACACAATCCTGCAGCCACCTCGACATCGCCTCGCGTATCATGAATTCGCGGCAAGGGTGTGGCGGGGAAGATGTACAGAAATGGATTGGTGACGCTGATCGTCATGTCTGGGAACTTCATCTCGGCCCAACTGTCGACCGGAAAGACGATGTCAGCGTATTCACAACTTGCCGTCCACCACCATTCGTTCACGCCTACGAACTCGACGCGTTTGAGCGTGTTCATGACCGTTTCATAGTGCCCTTTGGCGTTACCGATCAGCGAATTCGAATTCGATACATGGATCGACTTCGATGGTGTGGGCATGTGCGAATCACCCGTCAACACCGCCTTGCCATAGCGCAGAATCGTGTCGCCGTGATTGAAATAGTGCACTGATTCGCCACGGAAGTACTTTTTGAGGTTCGTGACCGGTTTGGCAGGGTCTAACTCCGGTGCAAACGGATTCTCGGCGATGTACTGCCCCAGACCGCTGAAGAAACCCGCGCGATAGTTACCGGCGTAGGAACCAACATTGCCGCCAAGAAAACCGACGTTGCGCGTGAGCGAGGCGATCAGAAATACGGCGCGATCCTTCAGGTCACTGTTAAAATACTGGTTCGGCCCCATCCCCAGCACGAAAGATGTCTTTTCCGGATTGGCCGCAATTTGGCGCGCCAATTGCCGAACGGAGTCTGCTGGCGCCCACGTCAGCTTCGCGACATGTTCCGGTGTATAAGAACCGTCCAGCAATTCCTTGGTCACGTCGAAGACGGTACGGCACTTGATCGTCTTGCCGTCAGCCAACGTGACATCGAATGTGCCGGTCAGCGCCGGATTGATGTTCATGTCCGAGAAAAACTTGCCGACCAAATCACGATGGATCGCTTGCGGAGCATTTTCTTTCGAGTCCCAAAGGACGTAGTCGCCCCAAGCGTCGCGGCGGTCGCTGGTCATCACAGCCGAAGCTTGCGCGTACGGCGGCGGTGACTTCTCGCCTGGACCTGTGACCAACATGCCGTTCTTTAAGTCTTTTGATTTGTAGTTCGGGAAGACCTCGGCTGCTTGCAACATCTTGCCGTTGTCCATTCGAATCAAAAGCGGCAAGTCGGTGTGACTGGTGACGTACTGCTCGTCGTAGAGTTTCTCCTCGATCACCACTTGAGCCAAACCAAGCGCGAGTGCGGGCGTGGTTCCGGGTCGGACGATGAACGCTTCGTCCGCTTTGCTGGTCGTTGCCGAATATTCCGCAGCGATCACGACGACTTTTGATCCTTTCATTCGCGCTTCGGTCAACCAATGCGCGTCGGGCATCTTGGTGCAAATCCAGTTCATGCCCCAAACTAGGATCAGGTTCGACCGCTCGACGTTGCACAAATCAAAGTCAACAGTCTGCTGGCCGGTGACCATCGGATGCCCCGGTGGCAAATCGGTATGCCAGGAATAGTTGTCCCAGCCACGCGCCTCCGACTGCCTGCGCAGCGTTGACCCCACGGACTTTGCTGTCCAGCAGAGCCATCGAGTTGGCCATACGGTATTGAGCAAAGATTCGCGTCGCGCCGAGCGCAGCCATGCCGCCGCGAAACTTGAGCGTCTGCGTTCCTGCACCATGCATCGCGTCAACCATCAGTGGATCATAGCCTTGGGCCAGCAGTCGTTCTTTGCCAGCATCACCGCTGTAGGTTTCCGCGATGTTCGCCATCGCCTTGGCGGAGTACTCGAAGGCCTGGTCCCACGAGATGGCTACCCAGGGATCGCGCCCTCGATTGAGGTACTTGTCTGCATCGACGGCTCCGGTCTTCCCATCACGTGGAAAGCCGGCGTCTGCCCATTCCTTGAACCCCTTGCGGACCAACGGTCGTTTGCAGCGGCGGTCGCCGTAAAACCGTCGCACCAGTGCAAGGCCCTTCTGACAGACTCGAGGGTCCCAGCGTTGACTTGCCTGGTTGCCCTGCAAATCAGTCGCCTTGGAGAAACCAAACGTGGGGCTGATCCGGGTCACCACGCCATTTTTGATATGAGCGTTGAGTAGGCAGTTGTGCGTGTCGTTGGGAGCACACAGGAACGTAAAGGAAGAATCCGATTTGTAGAGATCGCGATAGAGTTGTTCCCAATCACGATTGGGATAGGTCCCCAGCGGATTCGCGACCGTCAATGGCTCAATGCTCTGCGTCGTTTCTTGGGCCCATCCACGGATTGCGGCTGCACTGGCCCCGGCTGCCGTCAACTGAAACAAAAATTGCCGCCGACTCCCAGTCTTTCCAGTCATCGCCAAGTCCCTCCCAAGCGGTCGGACTGCATTACCGAATTGCAGACATGTTATTCTGCGATAGAATTTATGGGCACCAAGAGCCGCTGGCAATCGCTGGCTGGGCAAAATCTCGCAGGTGCTACACAATGCCGCATCCGGGGCGGATCGTCGTGTCGCAGCCCTTCGACGGTGATTGACCCGTGACACCGTCGAATGGACGCAATTTGCAACGGCTTGCGACAGTTTTGATAACCAGCGAATTACCTATCCATGATTCACCAAAAGACGTCTCAAAACGCAATCGCAGCAGTGAGTCGCTTAGCCGAGCTCTATCCATCCGGTGGAGTCTCGTCAAGCAAACAGATCGCCGAAAGTCGCAATCTGCCTGCACCCCTTGTTGGTAAGATTTTGACAGAGCTGTCGCGCGGCGGCCTTGTCACCGGCTCTCCTGGACCCGGTGGCGGCTATCGTCTGGCCAGGCCTCCCGCTGAGATTTCACTCAAAGACGTGGTTGAACTGTTCGAGCGTGAAAGTGAATCAATGTGTGCGTACGGTCCAGGATGGTGCGGAGAGAATGAACAATGTCCTCTGCACAATTCGATTTCGGCGATTAACCAAGTCATCGAGGATTTTCTTAAGAACACCAACTTCGCAGCATTTGGGCAGGGGGACTCGGTTGCCCCTCAACGCAAAATCCAAAAGTAGGCAAGGATCTCATGTCGTTACGCCGTCTATCGCTTGATCACGTCGGCAGCGGTGTAGTTGGCGGAGTCGCGCTGAGGCAAGAATTGTGTGATGTTCGCAACATCATTGCCGCAAGTGACGATGTTCGGCTCTTGCTGTTCAGAGTCGGCTTGCCGCGCGGCGGTGCATTATGTCCAGCGGCGGTTGGGCCTTCGACAATGAACCCATCGACACGACCACTGGCTTTCTTTGCCAAGACACTGGCAAGCGTGACAGAAGCGACAATCGCGAGAAACTTCGGGCGTTCCAGCCATGAAATCTCGCCACCGCTGAAAGCGATCGGATCAAACCGAGTGACAAAGTTGTCTGCGCTGGTCGCAACTCTGTTGAGTACTTTTCGGTCTTTTTAAGTTGGCGGCGGGTCAGTATTTTGAGATCATCAGGTCGATCCCCGGTTGCATTGCACGTCTCCACAGTTTTTCGATTTGAGGCGTGAATTCTGGATCGTGTTGCTCGATCGCGGTACAGAGGGTGTCGAGCCAGAGGTCGTACAGGTGCGGAGCAATATCGACGTGTTTGCGATCGTGACGTGCCGCTAGCTGCATCAATTCCTCATGGGTGCCGTCTTGGTTCTGGCTGTACATGAGCATTACGAGTAGCGATTCTCGCAGCATCAGTTTTTGATGCACCATATCGGTGAACTGAAACTTGGTTCTCACTTCACCCGAACTGAGCAGAAACAGCCTGTAAAACGTATCGGTGAAACCGTTGTCACTCATGCAGCGATGGTAGCTGGCGATGACCGCATCCGAGTCGTCAGGGATCATTCTTTTCCGCTCTCAGTCACATGGCGCGGGTGGGAGATTGAATCGGTCGGTTTGCTTCCAGCCTGAAATACTGCATCCCATTCAGCCGGCTGTCGCGTGATTCTGCCGCCGGCTTAATGCGTCGCCTGCGGATACACGCCCAGGTCGTAGTTTCGCGAGGCGTTGATTTGGGCGTACACGAGAACGCTGACTAAGAGAATCGCGATACCCGCCAAGCCGATCAGCAAATTTCGTTTCGTGGCGTCCATCGTTGTCTCCTTGTGGAGAAAGTGGGGCAAGCTTCAACGTGCCAAATGGATGGGCCGGCCCCTGTCGCAATCTCAAGGCTTGTGTCAGGCAACCGAATCGGGCCGGCAGGATGGCAAAACGTCGCATTCCGCGAACGCATCGCACACGCGGTTGCACAACACAGAATTAAAGAGTAGCATTTCGTCGATTCGAGTCAAGCGGTCAGTTCTCACAGCCTCTGACAAGTTCCCCCGATGTCGAACGATCCAACATCCTCGGAATTACTTGCTTCTCCCGCACCGGGCAGGCACGCTCCGGCGGTAGGCAGCGCTGGCCAACCGTCTCGGTTTTCGCTACGCGGCCAGAGGATGTCGCCGACGATGTTTACCATCTTGGCTGTTTTCTTGCTGATATTGTTGCTGTGTCTCGGGCTGCTCATCGTTGTCGCGGCAACCTATGTCCAAGCTGCCGACGCACCTCAGCGAACGCTCGATCGCGGATGGGCACTGCTGGCCGCGTTGGCCATGGTTTGGGCCGTCGCGAACGTTTATTGGTCCGGTCTGGCTGGGCGGCGAAGTGATGGCCACGCCGGTGGCGACGATGCGAGCAAGCAGAACGCAACGGAGCTTTCACCTCGCTGGGCAATGCTCCTTCACTTTGCGTTTGCCATTGGTTGTGGACTGATTGCGTTGGGCATCCACTCCGTTTCTTTCGCTCGCGCCTTTGGAACGGAGCCGGTCGTGATGGATTACTCGCACCCCCGCGACTCCAGCGGTCAAGACGGTCCGGTAGAGCCCCAACTCGCCGCTGGTGACGCAGAGGAAGGACGCAAGGTTTTTTCTACCACTTGCATTACTTGCCACGGACCGACGGGGGACGGGCTACCCAACCTGGCTCCTTCGCTGCGCGGCAGCCTGTTCATTGCGTCGGTGGATGATGTGGCGATTGCGGGAGTGATTCGAATGGGGCGAGCGGCGACCGATCCGGCCAACAAGACCAACAAGATGATGCCCGCACGCGGTGGCAATCCGTTCTTGGGTGACGACAAGATCGCGCACCTGGTTGCTTTTGTGCGGGCCATTCAAAGTGAGGCACCCGGCGCGGCAGCAGCCGACCCGAATGCACCGCCGCCAGTCCAGCTTGCCAAGTGGGTTGTGCCCCCAGCACGGATGCCACCAACTGGATTGGTTTCGCTGGAGAACTGTGCGGACATTGGTGACGACGATTCGTTGGCGTTGCGAGATCAATCGCGCAAGTCGGGTTTGGTGAAAGCGCTGACGTTATCGCTGACCGGAATTCATGGTCTGTTTTTGGTAGCCGTGATGGTCGCGTCGAGCCACGTGCTGTTGCGTGGACTGAACGAGGAGAGGGCGGATGACGAGTCTTGGTGGACTTGGTCGACCTTGGGGTGGATCGTCGCTGCGTTGGTTTGGTTGGTCGTGTTCTTATTTGGGTTTGTGATGTTGTGATGATTGGATGATTCAATGCGTTCTTTGTCGTCCCACTGCCACACTGAGACGCTGCCTAGCCCGTAGGTAGAGTAATTTCAAAGCTGAAGGGAACCCTTCCATGGTAGACACACCCGAAAGCGAAACGGTCGACAAAAACCGTTTCTACTTTCCGCCTTGGGCGAACTACCTGTTTCCTGCGGCATTGATCATCGCGATCGGTGTGTTGACCTACTTGCCGCTGCTGTTGACCCTCAGCCTGTCGCCCACCACGCCGCACCGTCGGGTATCAACCGGAACAGCCCGTTCCATTTTCGCATGCCGTTCACGCAGGCAAATTGCAAATGGATTGCCGCTATTGCCACTCGACCGTCGAATTCGCCGCTTTCGCCGCGGTTCCGCCGACGCAAACGTGCCTGAACTGCCACGCCGGGATCAAGTCGGATAGCCCAAAGCTGGAAGCGGTTCGCGTCAGCTTTGAAAAAGGGACACCTGTGTCCTGGGTGAAGGTGCATGACTTGCCTGACTTTGTCTATTTCAACCATTCGGCACATGTCAACAAGGGCGTAGCGTGTCAAACCTGTCATGGCCAGATCAATGAAATGGAAATCGTCCATCAAGACCAGCCGTTGTCGATGGCCTGGTGTCTGGAGTGTCATCGTGCTCCGGAAGATCACCTACGACCTCGCGAAGCAGTCACCAGCATGACGTGGGATGTTTCGACAACCGGAAAGTCACAAGCCGAGTTGGGTGCGGAGTTGGCAGCCGAGTATCACGTTCAGTCAAAACAATTCATGACGAGCTGCACGACATGTCACCGATAAATGGACCTGAATACTATCGCAGCATCAAACACCTGGCGGGTTCTCCAGAGCTGCAGCAATCCATCGAGCACGAATTTCCCGGTCTCGCTCAAGCAATCGATTCGACCAATCGACGTCAATTCTTAAAGCTAATTGGAGCGTCGATGGCATTGGCCGGGGTCACCAGCACGGGTTGCCGCCGCTGGCCGGTGGAGGAGGTGCGACCGCACACGGCGCGGCCTGAGGGTTTCACACCCGGAGTAGCCGAGCATTATGCAACCAGTATTGAAATCGACCGCGTGTCGACGGGTCTTCTTGTCAAGAGCTACGACGGACGACCGATCAAGATCGAAGGCAATCCGGATCATCCATTTTCGCGTGGCGCCGCGAGCGCGATGGCTCAAGCGAGTGTGTTGGAACTGTATGATCCGGACCGCAGCCGAACGGTAATTCAGCGTGACTCCTCAAAACACGAACGAAATTGGGAGGGCTTTCAAGCGTTCGCGACTCCCCATTTCCAAGCACTTCGCGGACGTCTAGGTGACGGACTCGCATTTCTTGTACAGCCGTCGGACGGCCCGACCTGGCGACGCCTGCGTGGCGAGTTTGAGCAAGCCTTCCCAAAAGCCCGATGGTTCGAGTACCAACCGCTGCATCACGACAACGAAAACGCCGGTAGTTTTGCCGCTTTTGGTCGAGTGCTGCGTCCGCAATACGACTTGTCGCAAGCCTCGGTGATTCTGTCGTTTGACGCCGACTTGCTCGGCGGCCATCCAGCTCACTTGAAGCACGCGAGTGATTGGGCAGCGGGCCGTCGCAGCGTCGACCAGGGAAAAATGAACCGCCTGATTGCCATCGAGGCCGGTATGTCGATTACCGGTAGCGTCGCCGACGTTCGTGTGCCGCTGAAGCCGTCGTTGGTGGATGCGAGTGTGGCCTACATTGCGTATCGTTTCGGGTTGATTCCAACGCAGCCCGCCGGGTTCAGCGATCAGCAAATTACCGTTTTGGAAACGGTTGCCGCCGACCTCGATCACGCCGGTGCCAGCGGAATCGCAGCCGTGGGACCAGCCCAATCGGTGGCGACACACCAGCTTGTTCACGCGATCAACGCGAAACTCGGTAGCGTTGGTTCATGCGTCACCTACACCGAAGAAAATACGAATGGTGGTGTTGGGTGCATTGCCCAAATCAGCCAGTTGAGTGCACTTTTGCAGGGCAACGTGCTCAACACTCTTGTGATCGTGGGTGGCAATCCGATTTATGATGGGCCCGTTGATACACCTCTGAACCTGAAGTCGGACAATTCGCGACCGCTGACCTCGATTCACTTGAGTCTGCATGACAATGAGACTTCGCGTGCATGCTCTTGGCATCTTCCAGCGGCGCATTTCTTGGAATCCTGGGGCGATGGTCGAGCGTGGGATGGAACCTATACGCTGCAACAGCCGTTGATTTTGCCGCTGTACGAAGGCAAGTCACCGATCGAATTGTTGGCCATGCTATCGGCTCAGGCCGTGGAAAATGGGTTGCCTTTGGTTCGCCGGACGTTTGATGACCTATTCGCGAATTCGTCGCGGCAAGATTGGGAGGAGGCGCTGCACGCAGGAGTGAAGACCGACAGCGGTTATGCAATTCAAAGCGTGTCAGACGCAAAACCACCGTCGGGAGACCGTAGCTACCGCGATGCGTCAAAATGGGAAATCCGATTTCTCGCCGACACAAAGACGCACGACGGTCGATTCGCGAACAACGCTTGGTTGCAAGAGCTGCCTGAACCACTGACCAAACTGACATGGGATAATGCTGCGCTGGTCAGTCCGGCGGACGCCGAGCGAGAAGGCTGGATTACGGGCGACATCATCCGCATCTCCGCTGCCGAAGCCCAGGCCATTGAAATTTCCGTCTACATCATGCCAGGGCAGGCGAGTGGTTGCATCACGTTGCCGCTCGGTTACGGGCGGACGTGCGCCGGCCATATTGGCAACGAAGTCGGTGTGAACGTCTACCCATTGCGGCGTGCCGAGGCAAGTTACCTTGCTACCGATTGTGAAATCGTCACGACCGGCAATCAGCACGAACTGGTTTCGACGCAAGAACATCATTTGTTGGACGCCGTCGCAGAGCGTGCCAAGACGTTGCGGTTGGGTGAGCTTGGCGAGCCGGGCATGTTGGTTCATGAAACGACGCTGGCCGATTTCGTCGACGACCATCACGCCATTCACGGCGATGTTCATGCCGTCCACGACGCGCCCCTGTTCGATTTGCCTGACAAATTTGATTCGCCTCACAAGTGGGGCATGTCGATCGACTTGAATGCGTGCATTGGTTGCAGCGGATGCGTGGTCGCCTGCCAAGCCGAAAATAACATTCCGGTGGTTGGCAAGGCGAACGTGGCGGTCAATCGCGAGATGCACTGGCTAAGGATCGACCGCTACTTTAAAGGGGGCGTGCATCAGCCCGATGTAATTCACTTGCCAACGGCATGCGTCCATTGCGAAAACGCGCCGTGCGAGCAGGTTTGTCCGGTGGCCGCAACGGTCCATGACAGCGAGGGCTTGAACTCGATGGTGTACAACCGCTGCATCGGGACTCGGTATTGTGCCAACAACTGCCCGTTCAAAACCCGCCGATTCAACTATTTCGATTATCAAGCGTCCGATCCGCGGACGCCTGCTAAGCCATGGGTAGGACTGCCGGATCAACAGCAAGGCGACGACGTTTCGACGCTGAAGAAAATGGTTCACAACCCCGACGTCACCGTGCGGATGCGGGGCGTGATGGAGAAATGTACATACTGCGTCCAGCGAATCGTGGACGCGCGAATCACGGCAAAGAACGAACACGCGCAGGGCCGGCGAGATTCCCTCTTGGTGGCCGACGGCGAATTGCAGACGGCATGCCAAGCGACTTGCCCGACACAGGCAATTGTATTCGGTGATCTGAACGATCCTGAATCGGAAGTTTCCAAGACAAAAGAGAGTGCTCGCAACTACGAGATGTTGGAAGGCCAGAACTTGGGTGCGCGGACAACCTACCTCGGCAAAATCCGGAACCGAGACGCATGAGCAGTATCACCACCACCGAACTCACGCAATGGGAATTGCAGGCGAACAATCCCAGCGAACGCGCACCGCTGGTTTTAGGTGATAACGATTTCACGACGGTGACCGATACTGTCACGGCGCTCGGCGCGTACGGCGCACTCCACCCATGTGGTACGTTGCGATGGCCGTTTCGCTGTCGCTGTTGTCACTGCTGATCGTCACCATCCTCTATTTGCTGATGACCGGGGTTGGCGTCTGGGGAAACAACAACACGGTGAGTTGGGGATTCCCGATCGTCAACTTTGTGTTCTGGGTCGGAATCGGGCACGCGGGTACGCTCATTTCTGCAATTCTATTTCTGTTGCGCCAAAATTGGCGTACCGGAATCAATCGGTTTGCGGAAGCCATGACGATTTTTGCCGTTTGTTGTGCTGGCCTATTCCCAGGCATTCACGTTGGACGAATCTGGTTCGCGTATTGGTTGGCTCCCTATCCCAACGAACTCGCGATGTGGCCGCAAGCGCAAGCCCTCTGCTATGGGATGTCTTCGCCGTGGGAACCTACGCAACCGTTTCGCTGTTGTTTTGGTACATGGGGATGATTCCTGATCTGGCAACATTGCGAGATCGATCACCGACACGCGGCAAGCAACTCGCCTACGGTGTGTTTGCACTCGGTTGGAACGGATCGAACCGGCATTGGTTGCGATTCGAGAGGGCTTACCTGTTGCTCGCAGCGCTCGCGACACCGTTAGTGCTGAGCGTACACAGCGTTGTTGCGTTTGACTTTGCGACGTCGCAGCTTCCCGGCTGGCACACGACGATTTTTCCGCCGTACTTTGTTGCGGGCGCCGTGTTTGGTGGCTTTGCGATGGTGCTTGTGCTTTCCATTCCGGCCCGAGCGTGGTTCGGGTTGCACGACTTGATCACCCATCGGCACATCGAAAACATGGCCAAGGTGATGCTTGGGACGGGCATGATCGTAGCCTATGCCTACTCCGTCGAATTCTTCATGGCATGGTACAGCAAACAACATTATGAGCAGTTCGTTTTTATGAATCGTCCGCTGGGGCCGTACTGGTGGGCATTTTGGTTGATGGTGTTTTGCAACGTCGTCGCCCCGCAGGCATTGTGGTTTACCTGGGTGCGGAAGCGAATCTGGGTGATCTTTGCCATCGCCATTATCGTCAATGTTGGCATGTGGTTTGAGCGGTTTGTAATCGTGGTGACTTCGCTCCATCGTGATTTCCTGCCATCAAGCTGGGCGATGTTCACGCCGACCTGGGTCGATCTCGGCATGCTGCTCGGCAGCTTCGGTTTGTTCTTCACATTGTTCTTGTTGTTTTGTCGCTTTTTGCCGATGGTCGCGATGGCAGAAGTCAAGACGGTAATGCCGCAAGCGCACGGCGAGGATGACCCCGCTCGCTTCGACTATCAACCCTCACCCGATACTCCGGAGGAGCTGCGCCGTGGTCACTGGTTCACCTAGCGTCAGGAGAATAGCCCGATGAGTACTGATGCCCAACGGCCGTATGCGTTGCTGGCCGAATTCGTTTCGGTTCCCGCGGTCATGCGGGCTGCCGAGCGGGTCCGTGACGAAGGTTACCTGCTGTGGGACGTTCACAGCCCGATGCCGATTCACGGGATCAATCGCGCGATGGGACTGCGTCCCACCATCTTGCCTTGGATCACGCTGATTCATGGACTGGCCGGCGCCGCGTTCGGGTTGTGGCTGACGTGGTGGATGAATGCCACGACGGTCGACGGCTTGTCGCCGAGTGTGCAAGGCTATCAGTTTCTGGTCAGCGGGAAGCCGACCTTCAGCTTACCTGCCAATATCCCAATCATCTTTGAGACGACCATCCTGTTCGCGGCTATCGGCACGCTTTTGGGAATGCTGGGATTGAACAAGTTGCCAAGGTTGTACACCCCATTGAACAAGAGCCACCGATTCTTGCGTGCGACGGCGGACCGGTTTTTTATCGTGATTGCAGCGGAGGATAGCTTGTTTGATCCGCAGCGAACCAAAGAGTTCTTGCAGTCACTTGGCCCTCACGCCATTGAACTGGTGACAGAGGATTAGACGATGCCAACGCATTATGAAGAACGATTCCCGCTTCCAACACCGCGGCGACTGGTTCGCGAACTACGTTTGCTTCGGCCTCCGTGGTGGATGATCCTAGCGTTTGTCATTGTCGTCATCGCAACCTGGGTTCCACTGTATTTGATCTTCAGCACTCGGGGCACGACTTCAACAGAACCGCGTGTTCATTTCGTCATGGACATGGATAAACAGGCAAAGTTTGGTGCCCAAGCGGCACATCCCTGGTTCGTCGACGGTCGCGCCATGCGCCAGCCGATTGAAGGCACAATTGCGCGAGGCAAGTTGCAGCACGATGCTCGTTTTTATGACGGCTATATGACAGACGAGACATCGGGTGCGATTCAGTTTATCAGCAATTTTCCCTCCCAGGTGATCGTGGATGAACCGCTACTGGCACGGGGCAAACAGAGATTCCAAATTTACTGCTCGGTCTGTCACGGCGATTCGGGAACGGGCGACGGGCCGGTGAACTTGAGAGCCATCGAACTGAAAGAGACCAAGTGGGTGCCGGCCAGCAACTTGATGACCCAGGAGATTCGTGACCGCGCAGATGGACAGGTCTATCAAGCGATCCGAGACGGAGTGAGAAACATGCCGAGTTACAAGTCGCAAATTGACCCGAGAGACCGTTGGGCAATCGTAGCATACGTGCGAAACGTGCAAGCGAATTCGCCAGTCGCGCCGCCAACGAACCAGGAAACAGCACCATAAGTGGCGTAAGCTTCAAGTTTGCGTGGCATTCAACGGCAAGCTAGAGGTTTTACTCACAATCATCCAGCAACTTAGACCATGACCGATTACGACACACAACGCGTTCCGGCACCGATCTATTTGTCGATCCCCCGCAACGTCATTTTTTTGATTGGCGGGACGGCGATTGCCGGCGCGGTGCTGTCGCTGGCCGGTGCATTGCTCTACTCCGGAGGGATGCACCGCGTGTTGTTGGCATACTTGGTCGCCTTCGCGTTTGTGCTCAGTCTGTCGCTTGGGGCGTTGTTCTTTGTTTTGCTCCAGCACCTGATGCGAGCCGGTTGGGGCGTGTTGGTACGGCGACCGGCCGAAGTATTCGGATTGAACATCATTACCGTTGCGGCGTTGTTTGTTCCGATCGTGCTGTCCGTCTTCAGTGGCAACGGAAATCTCTATCCATGGGCTGGTTCGCGTGAGGTCCAGGAGCATCAACTCGAAAATGAGACGCCGCTGATCTCGCCGGTTGCGCTTTCGGATCTGGCGTCGGGGAAAGGTAGTGGTGTGCACACGTCTGGGGCAAGCGACCATGAGGCACATCTCTACGTCCATCAAACCGTTGACGAATTGACTCGCAGCAAGCAAGGCTGGCTCAATCCAACCTTCTTTACACTTCGAGGAATCCTTTTTTTTGCCATCTGGATCGCGATTGCCTGGTTTTACTTCCAGCGATCCCGGCATCAAGATTCCATGGGTGGAGATGCAGACACGAGACAAATGGAATGGTGGGCTGGCGTGTGCACGTTCGCATTCGGTGTGACACTGACATACGCTGCGTTTGATTTCCTGATGTCGCTCGATCCGCACTGGTACAGCACGATTTTCGGCGTCTACTTTTTCGCCGGTTGCGCCGTCGGCGGGTTCTCGGTCATCCTGCTGAGTCTCTTGTTGATGGAGCGGCTAAACATCATCCCATCGTTGCTATCAGACGAGCATCACCGCGATCTTGCGCGATTGCTTTTCGCGTTCGTCATCTTTTGGGGATACATCGCGTTCAGCCAATACATGCTGTTGTGGTACGCCAACGTGCCTGAGACAACACGTTGGTTTGTTGTCCGTGGAGCCTCGATGGCGAAAGGCTACGGCAACAGTTGGGGCTATCTGCTCGTGTTTCTATTGTTCGGCCAATTCATCATTCCGTTCCTGGGCATCATGTCGCGGCATGTGAAGAGCAATCCGCGAGCGATGATTTTCTGCACCGGATGGCTACTAGTGATGCATTACTTCGATTTGTATTGGCTTGTCATGCCTGAGCTGGGACCGCACTTCACCTTTGGATTGCCCGAGATAGGCACACTGCTTTTCGTTGTCTCCGCGTATCTCCTCGGAGCAATCCTGATCGCCACCCGCACATCGCTGGTGCCAATCGCCGACCCGCGACTGAGCGCATCGCAAGCGATCACGGACGCGTATTAGCGAATGGATGGCTTCGCCAGTGTCGGTCCACCAATCTGGAAACGACGCGAAATCGCTGCAGTTGCCGAGCAGATTTTGAAGCTCGTTGAACTCGATGCGAACCGTTGAACGCATTTACGAGGGTCACAGGCCGTCGCCGATCGATCTGGGCAACTTAATGGTTGTGTCACCGTTTGTCCCTGGCACGGCGCCGAATTCGATGTGACTAGCGGGAAACTGCTGAGCGGTCCCGGTGTTGGTGACGTCGATGCGTACCCCGTCGCGATTGAAGGTGACGATGTGACGGTTTCAATTGATTAGATTATTTGGTTGTGGTTCCAATCCGATTTGCCAACTCAATGGCGCGCGGAAAAAGAACGTGTTCTACTTGATGCACGTGAGCACTGTTAGGCGACAATTTTGGCGAGCCAATCGCTAAGCGTCGGCAAAGCATTCTTCAGGAACGCATGATGAGTTTTGGCGATATGATCGCATAACTCCGTGAGTGGCGCATGTAGCCAGTCGTCCATCGCTACAATTCCAGTCGGAGCTGTTGTTTTGCATCACTTTCTCACACAGTAGAGGCGCTGTCCGGTGCGGATCAGTAAGCTGTCGCCGGCGACGGCCGTGGCGTAGACGGTTGGGTCGCCGTAGGAAAACATTTGATGCAGTTGGCTTTCGGGCATTCCGGCGAAAACTCTTTCGGGACCGGTCTTTGGTTTCGCTTGTTCAGCGGGTACCTGGTTTGCTTTACGTTGTCTAGCTGCATCGTCCTGGGCCGCCAACATCTGTTCGGCGTCCCACAGTTGGTTGCGGGCGACCTGGTCGTATTCGTCGCCGGGACGCAGCACAACCGTGAAACCGTTCTTCAGAACGAAGTAGACGTATTGATCGCCAGCCGAGTTCGTGACGCCGATCGCCGACGCCCAACATGGATTGCCGATGCGCTTGGCGAAGATTTGCTCCCCGGTCTTTTGATTGATGCAGTACAGCACACCGACTTTGTTGACATAGTAGACGTATCCGGCAAAGGCGAGCGGCGTTGAATAGTACGAATTCGCCCGTTCGGCACCCCAACGGACTTTGTAGCTCGGCTTGCCGTCCGTCGTGGTCAACTTGATACAACAGTTCGAACCTGCCGTAGCGGACTCGTCGGTCGCCCCGCCATACATCGTCGTCGAACCAACGAACACTTGGTCGCCTACGACGGAGGCGGATGGAATGTGATTGCCTTGGAGTCCGCCGAGTTGCCAGAGTGCTTCGCCGGTGGCAGCGTCGTACGCGTCGACGGCGTCGGCGGAACTGGTGATGACCAGATCGCGCTCGCCGCTTTGCGCCACCACAGGTGATGACCAGGATGGAACGCGGTCGCCTCGATCGGCCTTCCAGGCGACTTGACCGGTGGACTTGTCAATCGCCGCCAAATACGACGGTCCGTGATGGTCGATCAACACGAAGACGTGCTTCGCAGTTTGAGCCAGCGAACTGGCGACGCCTCGCTCATTGTCAACGTCGCCGTAGGTTTGAATGAGTGGGATACTCCATAGCGTCTCGCCGTCGTGCGTCATGGCCGTCACGTCACCGCTGGCGAAGAACGAGTACACTCCCCCATCGTCGACGACGCACGTCGGCGCCGCGAGGCTGTTGCGGAAGTAGTTTTCCACCTTTGTGGTCGAGGCAACGTTGCTTGTCCAGAGCTTCACGCCGCTTTGCAGGTCATAGGCGTGGACCTGACAGTGCTCCTGAAATGGCCCATCGCTAGACGTGACGAACACCTTGCCGTTCCAAACCACCGGTGACGATTGCCCGTAACCAGGAATGTCGGCTTGCCACGCGATGCCTTCATTGACGGACCACTTCGTTGGCAGATCGGCGGTTGCGGTGCCGCTGCCGTCACCACGAAAGCCCGGCCACTTGTCATCCGCTTCCGTGGCGACCGGGGCTAGGAGGAGAACCGAGAATATCGCAATCACTTTGGATTTCATATTGTACCTTCCTCTTCGCTCCTTGCACTACACGAATCTGGTGAGGAGCAATCCGCTTCCAGTTCGATCGCTTTCGGGAATAATACGTTGTTCTCTTTGTGAACATGCTGGTGCATGTCGGCCTCAAGTTTTTCGAGCGAATCGAGCATGGCTCGGTATGTGTTGCATGCCCACTCCGGCGGCATGAAGTCATCGGTGGCCTCGCGAAGGATTGCCAACGCGTTACCCGCCTGGTCGTGTTCGTGTTCCATCTGCCGGATCGGATTAGCGACGCTGCCACAATGAAACTCGGGTCGATCCGACGACGCTTCCAGTTGCCGCACGATCGGGAACAGGATGCGTTCCTCTTTCATCATGTGCGGTTCGAGTTCGGCCTTGAGTGCCATGAAGGCTTCGCGGACTTGCAACAGACGAGGCTCTTTGTCGCCGTGCACCCGAGCTACCTTTTCGGTCAGGAAATCGAGCCGCGGCAACTCTTCCTTCAAGTAGGCGTGATGCGTCGATTCAATGTGACCGGCAAGATCCGTCAAGGACATCGCATCGGCATCGACGGTGTTTTCGTCGATCAGTTTGGAGTCGCACTGCTGAAGTTGTTCCACGACACCGGTCGGATCAATGTTGTTTTTCGCACAAGCGTCCGCGAGCGGAATCTTACCGCCACAGCAGTAGTCGATCTTCAGCAACTCGAACACGCGAGCACGACTGGGTACTTCACGAACGAGTTCGCCGACAGTGGCTTGGATATCAATCGCTAGCATTGTGTTTTCCTGTTGAAAAAGTAGTTTGGGACATCGTCGCTCGGTGGACCTCCAGCCGAGACTTCACGGCGGGTACCGCCCTACTAAGTTGAAGCTTTCTTGAACGAGTGACCCGTTTTAAGTCCGGCGACGAAGGTCACTAGCGCGCACGGCTCCGATGAAGAAGATCGTGTCGCCGGGGACTCGCATCCAACGCAGGGTTTGCATCAGATCGGTTTGCATGAACTCACTGCTGCGGGCGTACCAGTAACCGGTCTCGACCGAGGCTTTGGTTTGCAGCAGTCCGACCGGCAGCAAGCTCAGCACGCACATCGCGAACAGACCAATATTCATCCCCCAGAAACCGATTCGCAGCAGCCCGTCTTTCCACTCGCGAGCCGGAATCAGCACACGCAAGCACATCAGCATCAGCCCGATTCCGAGCATTCCGTAGACGCCAAACAAAGCGGCGTGGCCGTGCAGCGGTGTGGTGTTGAGTCCTTGCATGTAGTACAGCGCAATCGGCGGGTTGATCATGAATCCGAACAGGCCGGCACCGACCATGTTCCAAAACGCCACGGCAACGAAGAAGTAGATTGGCCATTTGTACCGCTGCACCCAGGGCGTGGCTTTCGATCTTCGCAAGTCTTCTATCGCATCGAAGCCAAACAGGCTTCGCGATGCAGCCAATCCGCGGTCCAGTCGGGTGCGACGTAGCTGCCGTGCCCCCACACGCTACCGACTTGCATTCCGCCCATCGACTGCCAAACGTTTTGACCTTCGCCAATCTCGCCGCTGTCGACCAGCGTGACGCCGTCGGTCGTAACGAACTTGGCTGGAATCGGAGGCATCTCTTGGAAGATGCGCGTTCCGACCCAACCGAGGACCAGGAACGAGACAATCATCACGGCCGCAAAGGCCATCCATAAACGTTTCATGTTGTTGAATTACTTGTTTTTGCGAAACTGGAAATCTTTGGATTACGTGGTGAGTCCGATCGCGACGATCGCGGCTGTGGTGATCGTTCCCACGACCAACGTCCAGCCAACTCGCTTCAGGTACTTTGCCGGCGGTGGCCACAACATCAGTAGCCAACTCGCGGCGATCATTGGCAGTGACGCTAGCGGTAGCCAGATGCCCGCCCAAACTGCGCCTGCGATCGCCACCGTCGTAAGTCCAAGGCCCGACCAGTGCAATGCTCGTGGCTGGCGCTTCTGTGCCGCAATCACTCCGCGAACCGCGAGCGTGGTCGACACAAAACCCAGCAGCCAAACCGACCAGACCAGCAAGGTCTGTGGTACCGACAGTCCACCTGCGATCAGGATTGGAACGCAGGGAACGGAAAGACCTGCCACGCCAAACAGTTGACCGCCAAGTGTTCGATGCTGGCGTGCGACCGCAAGCGTCAAACTGGCGATCGCGAGCAATAAGCAACCCACAAGCGAGATGCGTACGCCCGGCGTGCCGAACCACATCGCCGTGGTTCCGGCCAAAACGCTCAGTAACAACAAACCGGTCGCTCGTGATCGGGCAACCGGTGCATCGCGCCGGACACGCCGGCCGCGATGGCCCAATGCAACCAGCAAAGGCTCGTGGGCACAGAATCCTGCGATTGAAGCGACGACGACGGCAGCACCCACGATGCTGGCATCGCTGGTAACCAGAGCCGTGAGTATCGGAATCATCACGATGGCGTAAGCACCGTGTTCCTTTGGCTTCAAGCTCACTGTCGGTGACGCATTGCGAGGTGCAGCTTCGATCACAGCAGTACTCATGTGGTCACCAGCTTTCGCGATGAGATGTCATGAAGCGCAGCAACAATCTGTGGTAATACGACTTTCGCCGGCGCTGATGGGAAGGCCGCGTCGCGGAGGATTCGGGTGCAATCATGATTCGTTTGTCGGCTTTCAGAATTTCGATCGTATTGAAGTATTGACGATGAACAAACGTCCCAACGACTTCCTTTACGAAGTTTCGGTTTTACGCAGGTTGCAATTCTTCTTTCGGCCCAAAGAACTCGTAACGCACGCGAGTCTCGTCGACTCCAAGTTCTTGCAGACAGCCATGAATGTTTTGCATGAACGGCTTGGGACCACAGAAGTAGAAGTCTGCGTCAGCAAACGGCGTCCAATCGCGAAGCAACTCCGTGTTCACGAAGCCTACGCCGTCACACTTCTTGTTTTCGACATCGCCATCGAGTGGTGCGTCGTACAAGACTTTCACGTGCATGTTGGAACTGAGCGATGCCAAGTTTTGAATTTCATCGGCGAAGGCATGCACGCCGCTATTGCGTGCCGCTTGCAGGAAGAAAATCGGTGCATTGGGGTTGGCGTGCACGATCGACTTTGCCATCGACAGCAGTGGCGTCACTCCGATTCCGCCCGCCAGTAAAACAACCGGACGGCCTTCGGCGTTGTCGGGGTTGATCGTGAACTCGCCACAGGGCGGTCCAACCTGCACCCGATGCCCTTCTTCAATCGCATCGTGCAGGTGAGTCGAAATCAAACCGTCGGGCGCATCTTCGGCAAGTTTTTCTTCGCGTTTGACACTGATGCGGTAGTGCGGCTCGCCAGCTCGATCAGACAGGCTGTAGTTGCGAGGTGATGTTGGCGTGTGCGGGTGGTCGATGTGAACGGTGATGTACTGACCTGGTTTGAACGGCGGCAACGGGTCTTCGTCTTCGGGCTTCAAATAGAACGACGTCACCACGTCACTTTCGGGAACCTTCTTGGCAACCACGAATGTTCGCGTGCCGTTCCAGCCGCCTGGAGCGGACTCTTGCTGTTCGTAAATCGCGCCTTCACGACCGATGAAAATATCGGCAAGGAATCCGTAGGCTTCGGCAACCGCTTCAATGATCTCGTCGGTCGCACCGTCACCCATCACGTCCTTGATCGCGGCTAGCAAATTGCTGCCGACGATCGGATAGTGTTCCGCTTTGATGCCCAGCGAGCAGTGTTTTTGAGCGATCAGTTCGACCGCCGGCATCAGCACGGCGGGGTTGTCGATGTGGGTGAAGTAGGCACAGATCGCACCGGCCAAGGCTTTCTGCTGGCCACCGGAATGCTGGTGAGCTTGGTTGAAAAACGCTTTCACTTCTGGGTTGGCCGCGAACATCCGCTGGTAAAAACGGCGCGTGATGGTTTCCGCGTTGGCGGCGACCAAAGGGGTGATTTCCTTGACGATTCGGACGGTCTTCTCGCTCACCATGTCGGCGGGTTCGGCAGAGAGTGGATGGAGGAAGGCTGTGAAATTCGCTACTTACACCAAAAGGTATACTATTAATGTTACACGTCAAGGCGTATGTTATGGGCTTGCCGAATTGTGTCACGGAAGTCGTCAGGGATTTCGGTTGCCGACAAGCGAAGATCTTGGCGAGTTCCGCGACGCGGCGAGACCGCCGACAGCGATTCGCAACCGAACCTGCGGTAAAACGTCACAACGACAACCGAGTCCAAACGTGCTTTCCAAAACAGCCGAATACGCTCTTCGCGCCATCACCTGCCTTGCCGAACGAGGAGCCACCGATGGCAATCCGTCGTCCGCGGATACCCTGGCGGATATCACCAGAGTTCCTCGCCGCTATCTCAATCGGGTGTTGAAAGATTTGGTTGCCGCTGACTTAGTGCTTTCGCGATGTGGGCCTCGCGGTGGATATGAACTCGCTCGCCCAACCGACCAAATCACGATCCTGGATGTGGTCAACGCCGTTGGAAAACTCCAGCGAATCCGCTCGTGTCCGCTGGGGTTGAAAACGCACACATCCCTTTGTCCGTTGCACGCCGAACTCGATCGAGCTTACGAAGCGACAGAGAGCGCGTTTGCGGCAGTCACGATGAAGCAACTGCTTGAATCAACCAGCTCAATCGTTCCGTTGTGTGAATCTCCGTGAGTGATCCAATGCAACAGCCCATCGCCGGCTACCAAATCGACGACGAGGGCCACTGGGTCGCGCAGCTCGCTTGCGGGCACAACCAACATGTTCGCCACGACCCACCGTGGATGAGCCGAACGTGGGTAACGACCGAAAGCGGCAGAAGATCGCATATCGGCTACGAGCTCATCTGCAAGAAATGTGACGAGGACGCTCCACCCGACGAGCGTCCATAACGTCAATGCCGATGACAAGAGGCTCAGCCGGCAGATTTTAGCTGGTTTACGATTGGCACCATGCGATAACCAGAACGTTCGATCTCCGCTGTCACGTTTGCGTCGCGAGATTGTTACTTGAGGCTGACGGTTTTCGGTTCGCTGCCGACCATTGCATTGTTCACAATGATTGTGTCGGCTGCATCCTTGCCGGCTTTGACAATGAACGTCTTGCCCTTGGGAGCTCCCGGTGTGAACATCTTGCCTTTTGCGCGAACCGTGTACAAGACCTCGTCCGTTGCGGCATCGATAAGTTGCACGACGGGGTCTTCGATATCAAAGGTCAGCTCGCCAAGCTTGCCCCAGGACGGCGGATTGTAGTTGTCAAACTGCGAGATCGTGCGTGGCCAGCCGGGATACTGCTTAGCGGCCGGATCGGTAATGTCGACGTTCCGCGGCCAGCATTCCATTGTGATCTGTCGCGTCTTGGTGTTCAGGCGAACGATCCCGTAGCCGGCGGCGCGGCGTATTGAGCAGATTGCCGGCTGGGCTTTTCTCGGGGTTGGCCGCCGCGTAGTTGGTGACTTTATTGGCGAAGCCATCGAGCTGGTCGCCGGTGTATTCTGGGGCTCCGCTCTCGCGATTCTCCCCCGGCTTGAGTGGTTCCCACCAGCGAAGATACAGGTTGGCAATCGACGGCACACAGAACGACCAAACGGCATCGCGGTATTCGTCAATTCCGTGGTGAAAGATCGTTGCCAAGTGCTGGTCGCCGGCTAAGTGAAACGCAAACGCTTTGCGAATCGCCGCCACCGCGCGGTTGCGGCCCGTTTGCGGCCAGCCGTTGGAATCCATGTCCGCGTGCAATCGACCGTTGGCGCTGCCATGGATGTGAGCACCACCGCAAAAGATTGTTTGCGAGAGCGCGATTTTCATATCGGCGTCGTGCCAATCCTGAGCCCACTGGTCGATGAACTTCAACTGACGCTCACCCAGCAGGACGGCACCGGGAACATCCACACTGGCCGGGTCATAGTTGGGGTTTTGAATGTGATCGGGACGTGGTCCCTGCTTGGGAACTCGACCCGCCGGGCCGGTCTTGAATTTGCGGTCTTCCAAAATCGCGAAGTCGACGTTGCCCCAGTTCAAGTTGGTGTAATAGACGCCGATGCCTTGACCGATTTTGTGAGGATCGGCTGGATCCGGCAGGTGGCTGGTCTGGGCGCGTTCCACTTCCTGGACATAGACGCCGGGTTGGGCGTACCCACCATCGGCAGCACCGGGCAGCGTCGATATCTTTCCACTCTCGCCCCATAGGTTCGGCTGGCCGACGTCGTGGTCATCAGGCAGGCAAATCGTCGGACGGTCCTTGATGATCGAGCCGAAGTCGCGACCGAACTTCAGCCACGCCGCATAGTGACGGTTGTGGTCGTAGACCTGGTCGCCAGAAAAGAACAGCACGTCGGCATCGATCTTGTTGACATTGTCGATGATATCCTGGCGAGAGATGTCGCCACCATGCACCGGTTGGATGGAGTTACCGGTGAAGGCAGCGACGACGATCTCGTCCTTGTCGACCGGGTTCTTGCGAATCGTGCCTTCGTAAGTGGCTTCGGTGCCGTGAGCAACGCGGTAACGGTATGTTTTGGAATCGTCCCAGTCTTCGACACGGAATGGTGCCGTCCAACCAGGCTCGATGGCAGTCGTCTTGGCCACCTCGACCCACTGGCCGTCTTTTTCGATTTCCAGTCGGACCGTTTTCGAGTCGCCCTCCGCAATGGGATAGAGCTGGGCGGTCAGCTTGAGTGTATTGTCGTGGACTGTGTACAAGGCAAAACAGATGATGTCCTTCTTTTCGACTTCGGGGATCGTCAACATCGCGCGGCCCCGATTCCGTTGACGATCTTGCTGAGCATCGGCGGGACCACTGGCGAACAAAATGGCAATGCAACAGATCGTGAGACAGGCTTGCAGCTTCATGAGATTTCCTTGCCGGTTGAATTCGATGTTGTCTGCGGTTTTCGCCACATCAAAAACAAGTAAAGGGGAATGAGGAAGTGAGGTGCGCGAAGCACTGATTCATGCAGGAATTGGTCGGCACCCCAATAGTTTAGACTCCAGGACATGCCTGCCACCGGTCGAGCGATCGCGGTCAGAAACCCCCACATAGTGGCGTACAGCGCCCCGACGCGGCGAAGAGGCGGGATGAAGATGCTGATGCAGACGAGAAAGTCAAGCACACCTGCGGTGCGAAGCAGTGTTTGGGCGGTTTCATAGTCAACCTGAAGACTGACGCAGGTCATGGCATAGAACGTGGCAGGCGTCGGCCAGATGCCCAAAGCATAACAACCGTGACCGGCGAACGTCATGACAATCGCGACCATCGCGGTGACCATGGTGATGCGGTGGCGGACCCCCAACGCAAGTGCCAAGACCAGCAGCACGGGCATCAGCATTTGACCACCATGTTCAACGAACATCGGCAGTTGGCGCTGGGCGGCCACGTATTTGGCATAGCTCAGAACCACAAGCAATCCGCTGCTACCGAGCAGAGCGACCATTTGTATCCACGATCGCTTTCCCACGGTAAGCGTCAGGATCGTGCACACTAGGTACAACCATCCTACGCGGGCGAGCCACTTCTGCACGAAGCCATCATCGGCACCCGATCCGACGAACTCGTCCCAACTGATGCCAAATCTGCTGGCAAACTGATAGGTTGAATCCTGCCAAAGGAGGATGCCATAAGGTCCCTCCCAATAAAAATGCACCCAGGTCCAGCCAGCGAAACACAGAAAGGCACCAAGCCGGATAACCGAGATAAGAACGCGATCGTTCTTCGTTTCGTTCACGTCAGGCACTCGCACAGCTTGATCGGGTCCATTGGCAATCTTCATTGCTGAGCAGGCTTCTGAATCAGTGCTTCGGGTCGAACCAGGTTGAAGTAGTGACAGTGGCCTGCGGTGAGGACCAATGCGGTTTCATCCCAACCACCGTTTCGTTCAATCCATTTGACGACCGCTTCAAAGGCGTCGTCGCCACTGAGGACTGCGCCGATTGAGTTGTCGATGTTGTTGGAATGGTTCGCCCAGTCAACGTCATCTGATTCGACCGCTGATTTTTGAAGCCGATAGTTGTCGGTTTGATCAAAGTACTCGGCAGCCGAATTCAATGTTTTGTCCGGAAGATATCCGTAAAGCATTTTAGTAGCCGCTGGATCTCGGTAAAGGCTGTTTTCGCCGCTGACCGATTGCAAGTCGATCTCGAAGGTGTAAACCGGGATCAATCGGTTGCTATGAGTTTTCCAGCTTGAGTAGGTATTGGCGGTTGGCCCCCAATGTCCCCAGTCGGCTTGCCTTGTAGCGACGGCATCGACTTGCAACTTCGCGATCGGGTCGGGAATTTGCGCGGAGGAACATCTGGCGACAATCGCAAGGCCAACGAGTGTGATGGCTAGTAAACAAGCGTTGCAGCCGGAAGATGGATTCATCTTGTGAGATTCAATTCGGAGGAGGGGAGTTTGAGGCGGGATAAACGTGGGGCAAGCTTCTAGCTTGCGAGTCGTTGACAGCGGAACCTTCCGGTCGTCGGCAAAGCACGCGGCCAATCCAGAATACTTCAAATCATCCTTGTCCCGTTGACGAGGCCGACAAAATCTTCTAACAAGTTAGTTCCTGGACGAGACGCGCCGTACCCGGTCAAGATAAGACGACGCACTGATGGACTGAAACTCCGTAAGAACGTCGTCGTGAAACCGTGGATTTTGTTGCTTGTCGTCGGCCTGCTTGCGACCGGCTGGGCCGTCGGATTGAATTGCGCCGATGATTCACTCGATTTTGGCCTAACACTTGTACGGTGTTGGCCCTCGCTGTGAGCATGATTCAACGTCCCCTCACGGTTCGTGGTATACCCGAAGGAAAAAAGAAAAAACCGCCTCTACGATATGATTCACCGATGGCGCAGGAGTGCTAAGAACACGCGTCGGCAATCAGTCTATTCGTCTGCCGCATCCTCGGCCGCATCTTCCGCATCAGCGATGGCGTTTTCCTCAGCCAACGCGGCAGCATTTTTCTCGACATATTGCTGCAGTTCGCTTATGTCCATCGTGATCGCTTCATTGCTTCCACCACAACCAGCAACTGACAGCAGGCCAACAACAAAGAACGTCAAGAGGATCTTGGAAAGTCACATTGGGTTACTCCGAATATTGTCGGTTGGGTTCTCGCCCACGCTGTGCTCAGAAATGGAAACAGAAGTTGACATAGCGTGGAGCATGTTTTTTCAATGAGGATCTGTCATCGCGGTGAGTTTCACTTCGCCGGCGGTAATTCTAGATGTCGTGATGCTGAACCTCTTGGCCAACAATTTCCTCAGACTGTGAAATTGCGCACAGAATGTGTCCGTCAACGCAATTGAACACGAGCGAGCTGCCAGCGATCACTTGGATTCTGATTTGCCAAGATTTGCTTCGCGTGAGGGCGCCCTGAAGGTTGCAACAACCATGTCTTTCTCCCAAGCACTCAGCTTGTTGCGGAGCAGGCGCGTCTACTCTGGAACACCTTGGCTGGTTGCATTCTTGCCCTAGGGAGTTGCTTCCTTCGACGCCAGATTCCTTGGCAGGTGGGAGGCCAATTCCTTCATGATGGATTCATGCTGGCCGTCGCCCGCCAGATTGTTCCATTCGAGCGGATCGATACGATGGTCGTAGAGTTCTTGATCGCCGTTCGCATACGGACCGGCATCCAAGCCGTCGAGGACACGTCCTACGAGACCATCGGCGTAGCTCACGCAGGCCAGGTAAGCCCGAATACCTTCGGCCCATTTCTTCTGCTCGATGATCTTCTGATGATGGCTTTTGTCCTCGAGAATCCTCATCGCGCCGGGTGGTAAATCCGCCAAGTCGTCGGACTTGACCTCGGGCAACTGGATCGCATCCAGAGGAAACTGGTCGAAATACTTCTTCGGAACGTACCACGGGACGTGTGGACGATAGATGCCCAGGCCAATGAAAAACGGCTTATCGCCGGCCACGCCCGAACTGAGTTTTTCAGCGACCCAGTCGGCCGCCTGCGTGTCACCGAAAGCATCATCGTCCTCGATTGTCGCTCCCCAGTCGAACTGACCCAGACCGTCAACTCCGCGATGATCGGGCCTGGGCCCTTTGCTGTGGGGGAATTTTCCGGTCTCATCCCACACTCCGTTGATGTCCCTGTGGAAGAGCTTCCCTGCCGCAGCGCTGTGGTAGCCGTGCGCGTGTGAAGTATTTCGGCAGAACGATGTGCTGATCGAGAAAGCCGGGTGGGTAACGGTCTGGGTTGTGGTAGATACCGGTCACATACGGCGGTTGCCCCGTGAGCATGGCCGTTCTCGACGGATTGCAAAGTGGCGTAGCGCAATGGGCGTTGGCAAAGAGGACGCCGCGATTGCACAATTGATCAATGTTCGGCGTGATCGCTTGAGAATTGACGTCAAGGTTACCGGTCCAGGCATTCATGTCGTCAAGAACGATCAGCAGAATGTTCGGTCGTCGCTTCGCGACATCCGCCGAGATTGCTTGAATGTTGACTTCGAAAAGCAGGGCAAATGTCAACATGACGAATGAAAAACGCGGGCGGTAAGATTTCATTCTTGACCATCCTCTGGCTTGTTCTTTTTAGATCTTCGCGTGTTTTCTTTGTCCTTCTTCGGCGCCTTCGGTTTGAGGTTTCCCTCAAGCGACAGGTCGAACTCATTCTTTTGAGGGGAACCCGATGTGCTCCGTCCCTCGTCGATGTAACGCTGCATGAGCGCGGTCAGTTTTGTGGCGATTGACGGGTTGTCGGCGAAGACGTCCGTGGTCTCGCTCAAGTCGGACTCCAGGTTGTAGAGCTCACGACTGCCATCCTTTTGAAAGACGAGCTTCCATGGCCCCTGCCGAATGGCCAGATCCGCCCCCATCGACTGATGAATCGTGCCCTCGCGCGTCGGCTCCTCGGTCTTGCTCAGCAGCGCAGGCAATAGCGAGACACTGTCCTCACCAGCATTGGGCGGTAGTGTTGCTCCCGTGATCTCGGCAGCGGTCGCCATCAGATCGTTGAGGCAGACGGGATGATTCCATGTCGAACCTGACTTCACGGCATTGGGCCACCGGGCGATAAACGGCACGCGATGCCCCCCCTCGTAGATACTGCGTTCGATTCGCGAAGTGGAGCGTAGACCCGATGCTCTGCACCGTTGTCCCCGGTGACGATTAACAATGTGTTGTCGGCAACTCCCAGCTGCTTCAGCGACTCGACGATTTCCCCCAGCATGAAATCCCCTTGATACACCCAGTCCGGATAGTTTTTGGGATCATGCGACCTGTAAGGTCCTTGCCTGCCACATCTTCTCCACCGCTTTTGCCAATGAATTCCGGGGCCGGGGCCACGGGATAGTGAGGCGGACAGACTGGAAAATACAGGAAAAATGGTTCGCTGGGGTCACGATTCCCGATCCATTCCTTGGCTTTGCGCAACATCAATGGCTGATTCTCGACCTTGTCAACATGAGCGATGACCTGATCTTGCTCAATAATCGTGCCGATATTCCCGGCATGCGTGAATCCACAAAAGTAGTCAAACCCCAGCTGGTTTGGACCTTTGAGAATCTTGGAACCGATTGGAGGTTGTCCCTTGCCTTCCCCGTCCGCCCATTCCATGCCGAGGTGCCATTTGCCGACACAAGCGGTCTCGTAACCCTGCTGTTTCAGCAGTGATGCAACGGTCATCCGCTCGGTCGGAATGATCGGGGGCGACCAGGTTCCCAGCACACCGAACTGACCAATGCCGGCGATGGATATCGACCCGTAATGACTCCGTAACGGGTCGGGGTGCAAACCGCTGCCGCGGAGTGCGCATTCGGTAAAACGCATCCCCTCTGCAGCCAGCTTGTCGAAATTGGGAAGATTCAGACGAGTATCAGCGTTGTACGAGGAGGGTTGGCTCCAACCAAAATCGTCGAAAAGAAAAAAGATGATATTTGGCGAGCGTTCCGCGGCGTCCGTGAAGCCGCTGCAGAATGCGAGCGAGGTGAGGATGACAAAGAAGTAGGTCTTCATGGGTTAGCCTTTCGGTTTCAGTTTCAGTTTCAGTTTCAGTTTCGGCTTGGCGAGCACGACGATTCCCGCAAGACGCTTTGACTATTTGCTCTTATGCACGACTGGCCCGTGATTGGAATCGTTGCGACCGCCGAAATACTTGTCTCGAATCCATTGAGGTTGCCACACATCAAGGACTCGCTCCCGGCCGGTCGGATTAAACGTCGTGTCTTTCGGCTTGGCGACCGACAATGCCTGATTGTCTCCAACTCTTTGCTGCCAAACTTTCATCAAATCCGTGAGACGGTCAATCTGTGCCTGGTACTCTGGAATCTCAGCCAGGTTGTGCATTTCGCCCGGATCGTTCTCAAGATCGAACAACAACTCGTAATTGATGCGCGGGTAGATGTGCAGTTTCCAACGTTGATCACGGATTGACCGCATTGCGCCTTCGAAGGCCAGGAACAAAGAGTCTCGTACCTCCGTCTTTTCACCGCGCCAAATCGGCGCGAGATCTTGTCCGTCCACGCCTTCCGGAATTGGTGTCGCGGTCAGATTGCAAATCGTGGGATACAGGTCCAGCAGGTATGTCAGCGAGCTCGTTGATTTTCCTTTGGGCACGTTGAGTCCAGACACAATCAATGGGCAGCGCATGCTGTGCTCGTAGATGCTCTGTTTTCCAAGCAGGCCATGGCTGCCCACGGCAAGGCCATGGTCAGCGGTGTACACAATCAGCGTATTCTTGGCATATGGTGACTGATTGAGCGCGTCGATCACGCGGCCGACCTGCTCGTCAAGATGTGTGATCAGGCCATAGTATTCACATAGCTGATCTCCGATCACATTCGGATCGCGTGGCAAGTCAGCCAGGCCTTCGTCACGTTCATGCCCGGCAACATGACCGTTGTCAAACGGATGCAAAGGAAGAAAGTTTGCGGGCAGGGGCGGCCGGTTCTGGTAATACTGCTGCCGGTACGCGATCGGTGGGTTGCGTGGATCATGCGGAGCCGTAAACGCGACGTAGAGGAAGAAGGGCTGCTCCTGGGGACGGTCTGATTCCAGAAACGGAATAGCCGCATTGGCGAACAGTTCGCTGGAAAACCCATCCCCGGTTTCCGGGGCACTGAGTGTGCCGTCTGTGCTGAGCTGACGAATGGGAACCTGCGTGTGGTCGGCCATACCACCCATGAACAGATTGCGTCCCGACTGGAATGCGCGGGCCAGCGTATTTGCGCCATTGTGCCACTTGCCGACAGCAAATGTCTGGTAACCATTTTGTGCGAGAATTTCCGGCAGTAACGGCATGCCATTCCAAGTCGCCCGATCAGCAATGCGAGGCCAGTGGCGCCCGGTCATCAACATGGATCGACTCGCGACACAGACTGCACCCGAGAACGACCCGGCGCAATAGTTGGATCGAAAACTGAATCCCTCGGCAACCAGCCGATCCAGGTTGGGTGTCTGAATATGCGAGTTACCGTGTGCCGCAATCGTGTCCGCTCGCTGATCATCGGCGAAGAGAAACAGAATGTTCGGCTTCGCTTCACTTGCGATATTCCACGAACTGGCTGCGCCGAACAAGACGAGTCTCAGTAGGATGCGGAAGACGTACATCATGGTTGACTGCTTTCCGGAAGGACCGAGCCAGAAGTCTGTGGACCATTCAAAAAAAGATTTCGAGCTGCGCGGTTCAGGTTCATATGCTGTTCGAGGAGTTCAGTCAGTTTCTGGACTCGCTCGGGCTCATCCAGCCAGAGGTTCTTCGACTCGGAGGGATCCGCGACGAAATCGTACAACTGGCCCCCGTACCCCGACTCCGGCGCGACTTTTGCCGGGACGCTGAACCCCCCTGATCCGAGATTGCCTGGAATGATCTTCCAGCGTCCCTGCAATAAAGCGTGCGCCGAATTGGCATACTGAATGAGTGGGCGGGTTTCTGCGAAACCTTCCGGAACGGTTCCTTCCCAGAGCGGAAGGATATTCCAACTGTTCAAGCCATCCTGTTCTGTCAGCGGGTAGTTCACGATCGCTGCGAACGTCGCGATGTGATCCATGAGCGAGACGGGAGCATCGCAAACCGTTCCCGGTATCGTGTGCCCGGGCCAACGGACGAGGTAGGGGACGCGGTGCCCTCCTTCCCAAATGTCCGCTTTCGCGCCTCGCCAAGGTCCGCTGGGACGGTGTCCGTTCAGCGAGGTTGCCGACGTGTCGTACATTCCGGGACGGGTCGCGACTGATGTCCCATCGCACACGCCCAGTGTTCCGGGCAGCGCGGCATACGATCCGTTGTCACTGGAGAAAATGACAACGGTGTTATCGGCCACACCTGTGTCATCAATGGCTTGCAGAATCGTCCCGAACAACCAGTCGACCTGACAACAGTAATCCCCATACACGCCCGCGTTGCTTTTTCCAGTGAACCTTTCGCCGGGAATGATGGGATGATGAGGCGCATTCATCGCATAGTAGACGAAGAACGGCTTGGTGCCGTCGGCGGCATACGACTGAATCTTTTCCACGGTCTTCTGGGTTGCCTGCTCAAACCACCGTTGGAGATCGAAGTCGTCGCCGACAGGGAACCCTTTCTTGTTGACGGTGAAATCGCCCACCAGCGTGTTGTTCTCGATATTGCAATGCCAGCCGGCAGGTTGAGCGAGGGTCCCAAAAAAGTAATCAAAACCGCGATCCACAGGCCCGAGCCGACACGGCTTCGAGAGGTCGGCATCTTTCGGCACCGTCCTTCCGTTGCACTTTCCATAGTTCCCGTTTTTGTCAGGGAATTGGGCGGTGAAGTGCCATTTCCCGATGCAGGCAGTGACGTAACCGGATCTGCGAATCATCTCTGGCAGTGTCAGGCAATTCCAGGCTTCGCCCCCAACGTCGTAGTACTTCCAGCAAGTCGGTGACCTTCCCGTCATTAGGCCAAAACGCGATGGAGCACACGTCGAGCCGGCAGAATGTGCATGGGTGAAGCGAGTCCCCTGGGCCGCCAGTTGATCGATATGAGGGGTTGGAATCTTTGACTCTGGATGATTGCATTTCGGATCGCCCCACCCGGGATCATCTGCCAGGACAAAGACAATGTTGGGAGGTGACACAGAGGTGGCGGCCACTTGTGCCTGAACACCTCGGTGCGTCAGCAAAGCCAAGGCGAATCCCGCTAACAGACGGACACTGTTTTTCATCATGTGACGTCCTACGAGCGGTTCAATTCCGGATAAACTTCAGCCAACTCGAGTTCATCGCCGGTCACCTTTTGCCAGCGCAGCAGCTCGGCAAACAGTGTCTGAATCCGATCCGCTTGCGCGGGATCAGCAGCCAGATCACGGGTTTCACGAGGATCTTCAGCAACGTGATAAAGGCGGACGTTCTTGATCTCGGGATACAGCAGCAACTTCCAGCCGTCCATCGTCACGGCGCGTTGAAACTTGACATAAGCGTTGTAAATCGACGGATACTTCGATTTGCCTTCGCCCCGAATGATCGGTAGCAGGCTTTGATACTGAACATGGTCTGGTTTCTTGACTCCGGCCAGTTCCAGCGTGGTTGGCATCACGTCCTGGTAATAGATCGGTTCGTCGGTGCTTTGACCTCCCGGGACCGTTGGACCGACAACAATGAACGGTGCACGCACACTGTGATCATAAAGATTCTGCTTGCCCAGAAACCCGTGCTGCCCCACCGCCAGTCCGTGATCGGCAGTGAAAAAGACCCAGGTGTTGTCTGCCCTTCCCGACTGCTCCAATGCTTCGAGCACGCGACCAATCTGGGCGTCCAAGTGTGTGATGATCGCAAAGTACTCACGGCGATGGACTCTTACGGCATATTCGGTGCGAGGAAACGGAGCGAGGTTCTCGTCTCGCATGTTTTTGAGCCCGATGTCGTTGCGGAAAGGATATTCCGGCAGGAAGTTCACCGGCACTTTGATCCTCTCGACCGGATACATGTCGAGGTATTTCTGCGGCGATTGCCGCGGATCATGGGGAGCATTGAATCCGACATATAGGAAGAACGGTTCGTCCTGTTTCGACGCTTCCTTGATCAGGTCAATGGATTCATCCGCGACAACTTCGCTCCAGTGCTTCCCTCCCTCCCAGAAACCGCCAAACTTCGGGTCGGCAGGATCCCAGATATCACGCTGGCCTTCGATGGGACGATTGTATTCCTCTTGCGGCGCCCGGTTGCCGTCCCGGCGAATTCGCATGACATCAAATACTTCCCGGGGATCGACGTGGACGTGCCACTTCCCGGTCATCGCAGTGTGATAGCCTGCGACATTCAGGTACTGTCCCCAGAGCCGACCCGCCTGTTGCTCCACCGTCAGATCTTTGTCGACTTGCTTAAAGTCCCACAGGAAGCGACCCGTGTTGAGCATCCCTCGGCTCGGCATGCAGACCGCCCCGTGCCAGGAGCCCATATTGTAGGCGTGAGTGAAGGTCATGCCCCGCGCAGCCAATCGGTCAAGATTTGGCGTCTTGACCTCATCGTTCCCCATCGAGTGGATCGCATCGAAACAGAGGTCATCCGCGAACAGGAACAGGATGTTCGGTTTGTCGTCCGCAGCGAAGGCAGAACCGAATGCCATGGCGATCGCCGCAACGAAAGCTACGATGAAAATCTTCATAAACAGTCTCTTGTCACTGATTGAGTCGCCTTTGCAACATGGGCCAGGAGATGCCTAAGCCTTTGCTTTCGACTTTACATCTCTAAATTCACTCAAGTCGTTTCCGAACCCAGGTTTGGAAGACCGGACGAGCTCGCCCCTAGCATTGAGGCGATAGTCGTGGGCAATTCAGATCGACACTGTTCTTAATCAAAAGAAATGTGGACTCGATCGATCATTGGCTTCGATTGATTTTCCGTCGTGTCGATCAGTCGCAGTTCGAAAGCAAACCCATATCCGGCCGGAAGGGATTTCAGTTCAAGAGAGGCTGGAGCTTTATCAATCTGTTTGGCGAAACCCTTTCGCTGCGAATACGTTTCCTTAACCTCCTGCCAGTCGCTCCAGTGATCGGCTTTGCCATCACTCGTTGTGTCGACGCCAACACGGACTTCAACTTTTTCAACCCAAGGACCAGGACTGGTGAAGTCCGTCTGTTGCTGCGTGACAAGATAAAAACGTCCCTCGGCAAATCCGATATCAGGGTCAGGGTGGCCTTCCCCAATTTTGTCACACCACGTGAATTGCTGATCAAGGCTCGGGCTGGTGAACCAGCCAACGCTCATATGGCCGCTTCCAATGGGATCATAGTCGCCGAACAAATAGTATTGTGAGCCGATACAAATCGCTGCCCAGTCACCATACGCCTCCTGCTCCGGTTCATGAATTTCATACTTGGCGATGTTCGATGTCCAATCCGGGTGTTGAAGCCAATGTGGATGTTTGTACTCAGCAAACTTGCCTGTCGGATTTGTACGGTTGTCGACGGCCGGTGCCAGGATTTTGTAGTTGCCGATGCCATCATCGCTCACCGCGTGTCCTGCGAGCGGAGAATCCCACGAACGTCTGTTGGCGTCGATGGGGCTCCAGTCTTCGTAAATGACGTGGAATCTTTCCTGCTTGTCGCGAATAAACGCAGAGTCGGAACCATCCGAGGGATCTTTGAATGCGATACCAACGTTCTTGCCTGGCTTGCCGTCGGTCAAGTCTTCATCGATGTAAAGATGCGGGTCCTGGTCATTTGGATAGTCGTAGTAGATATAAGCCTTGCCATCGCTGTACTCGGCACTGGTCACCCACCGCGAAACCTTCTCCGTAACCGGTCCGTGATGGACCCAGTTGACCATGTCGTGGCTTTGCCAGGCGTGGTAACCACCTAACGCTGGCATGAGACCACCGGGGGCATCAAACTGATGGGCGCCTTGCGGCGATGTCTTCAATGGGATGTCAAAACCTTCAAGGGTTGCATCGTCAGCCTTAAAGATGACGTCGACAGTCTGAACTTTTCTGTCCTTGCGCTTCGGCTTCTTGCCTTTGTCCGTCCCGTACATGCCAAACATCCAATAGTTTCCCGGCTCAATGCACAGCAGCACCGGCGCATCTTTGAGATTCACTGGTCCAACATTGCTGATGGGTTCCCAGTTTTTCCAGATTGGCGATTGCTCAAGAACGATCGAAGTTGCAGAGTGCATCTCGTCAAGACGCTTGAGTTGACTCTTGAAGACAGAGGTTTCTGCCGTGGGCGTGACCACACCATCGGCAATGACAAGACCATTTGTCTCGGACGCAGACGCCTGCCATTCTTCCTGGGTATCAATTGCCCACTGAAGATCAACCTTCGCAGCCTCACTGGCACAGTCGCCATTGTCGGACCCATTCGCCGTTTTCTGCTTCTTCTGCTTTTTTCGTTTCGGTTTCGCCTCCTTCGCGTCCGGTTTTGCGTTGTCCGCTTGAGGTTTTCGATCCCAGGAATTTTTTTCCCGCGGCCGGTACATGGGGCGCACTCTTGATCGGGCGTTGCGTCAACGACCGCTTGGAACTTCTTGATTGCAGCGACATGTTCTGGCTTTTTGCTGCTGATCAAATTGTTCATCTCGAGCGGATCGGCAAGCAGGTCATAAAGGGCACTGATCTGTTTGCTTGGTTCAACCCAAACCTTGAATTGCTTGTCGCGGATCACCCGATCGACATAGTCATGCACGCCGCGCACCCCTTTTTCGTCGACTTTCGCACTGCCATGCCCAAGTGCCATGATCCAATCGCGAGGAGAGTCGTCCGCTTTTCCGAGCAAGAGAGGAGCAATGGACTTCCCGTCCAAGGTCAATCCCTGTGGCAGCGTCGCCCCGCCTAACTCTGCAAATGTGGGCAACAGATCGGTAAAGTCGGTCAGGGCATCTGTTGTCGTGCCACTCGGCACGATCCCGGGACAGTTGACAATGAATGGTTCGCAAACCCCTCCCTCGTACCTGGAGGCCTTTCCGCCGCTGGGCCGATCGCCCTTCACTTTGCCGAGCACTTTGCCGGTCGTGCCATTGTCGGTCGTGAAAATTACAATCGTGTTGTCGCGGATACCGAGATCGTCAATTTGCCTAACCAGCCGCCCCACAAGGTGATCGGTGTAACGCACCATCGCCTTATGTTTGTCGAGTGCATCTTTCGCATTTGGTTCACTCGGTGTGGGAACCCACGGAGCGTGCGTCAGACACATTGGGAAGTAAAGCATCATGGGTTGATCGCGATGCGTTTCCATAAACTCGACGAGAAAGTCACAGTAGAGATCTGGCCCGAACTTGCCTTCATAGAAGCGACTTCCCTCACGGGTGTGAATCGACGGATCTTGATAGCGGTTTCCGGTTCCTGGATTGCCTCCTTCAGCACCCGTCCAAGCGCACCAGTCGTCAAAGCCGTGTTTCTCAAGCGCTTTTGGCTCGAGACGAAAATCATTCACCTGCCATTTGCCGGCAATAGCGGTCGTATATCCGGCTGACTTCATGATTCTGGCAAACGTTGTGTGCTTCTCCCAGTCAAAGTACCCCACGCCCCAACGAGGCACATCCCAGTGGTTCACCCATCCAGTGCGCCACGGATACTGTCCTGTCAGAAGCGAAATTCGCGTCGGCGTACATTGCGGCATCGACCAGGCGTTATTGAACTTCATCCCGGTGGCAGCGAGCCCGTCGATATTCGGCGTCTCGATGTCATCGGCGCCATAGCAGCTAATCCAGTCTTTTCCCAAATCATCCACCATGATGAACAGGATGTTTGGACGCTTTGCGGCCGAAACAATTGAACAGGAAAAGAAAACACTAACGGTCATTGCCAGCAACGACGTAGGCAGTGCAAATCGTTTTGTCATGGGTCTGAGGATCCTTTCGAGATAGTTGTGATGTCCGATTCTTGTAACAGCGACGTTTGCTCCTTCGCAGGTCTGACTACGGCGACGTTGGCGTCCGCATCCAATGCGATGAACAGAATATCGGGTCGTGCGGTCGTAGCGGCGTCATGGTCGGCCAACGACACGGTCGGCAGCGACGCTAAACAGAAACAGAATGCAATTGCCTTGATCGCTTTCATGTCACCTCCACGACGCGGGGACCGAGCACGTGCTGCTTAGGAGTCACTCCGAGTCCTGGCCCGGTGCTGGCTTCCATGAATCCGCGTTCGCGCTGCGGCCCACCATCCGCCGTACTCACCGTGACATAACTGTTGAAGTCAGTGCTCGTGAATCGGAATTCCTCGGGAGTGCTGTGTGCCAGATGCGCAATGGCCGCCGTCGCCACGTCGCTACCCCAGCTATCTTCCAACGTCATGGCGATCCCCATCGATACACAGAGATCGCGGGCAAGCTTCGACTTTGTAAGTCCTCCCAGCTTGCTGATCTTAAGGTTCACGACATCCATCGCGAGATCCCCTTTGGCTCGCAACAGCATGTCAAGGCCGTCGATGCTTTCGTCCAACACGAATGGATGGTCCGTGTTCCTGCGAACGGCTAGGCACTCATCGTAGGTCAGACACGGTTGTTCAATGTAAACATCCAGTTCGCGCACGCCCCGGACCACGCGCATCGCCTCGTGCTGCGTCCAGCCGGTGTTGGCGTCCGCGACCAGTCGATCCGTTGGCCCCAATACCGCACGGGCAGCGCGAATGCGCTCGATGTCGGTATCGGGATCGCCACCCACCTTCAGCTGAAATCGCGTATATCCTTGCTCACGATATCCGGTGAGTTTGTTGGCCATCTCTTCAGGAGATTGCTGCGAGATTGCGCGATACAGCCGCACGCTTTGGCCGAAGCGACCTCCCAGTAACACGCATACCGGCAAGCCGGTCGCCTTTCCGAGAATGTCCCAACACGCGATGTCAATGCCGGACTTCACGTACGGATGGCCTTTGAGTGCGGCATCCATACGTTGGTTAAGTATGCTTAACTCGCGCGGGTCGAGGCCGATCAAATGCGGGCACAGTTCCCGCAATCCGGCGCGTACGCCTTCGGCATAAGCGGGCAGATAGAACGGCCCCAGGGGGCAGACTTCACCGTAGCCAATCAAACCGTCGTCGGTTTCCACGCCGACAATCGTGCTGTCGAATACCGACACGGACTTCCCGCCTGACCAGTTGTACGAACCTTCGATCAACGGCAGTTCGACGCGGTGGGCGAAAACTCGAATGATCTTCATGAACGACTACTTTGCTTGATATAATTGAGTATCACAGCGTGATTTTAGCTCGCTATATTCGGAACTTCTTGGATCAATATCACGCCGAACCATGAATTCGCGCACAGAACGACCCGCTGGATTCACGACGCAACGCGTCGCTTCGATCGACGTAGCGTCGCTCACACGGCTCTTTGATCAAGCGCCGGATGTCGCATTCTTTGTGAAGGACGCTGTGGGATGTTACATCAGTGTGAACGACTCGCTGCTCAAACGTCATGGCTTGAAGGGTAAGTCAAGTGTGATCGGCAAGCGCCCCTGCGACATCTGCCCGGGCGATTTTGGCCGCATCCCAACTGAGCAGGACGCGAAAGTGTTGCGAACTGGTCGCCCGTTGATCGATCATTTGGAAATGCAATGGGATCAACCGCACAAGCCCGTTTGGTGCATGACGACAAAACTCCCGATTTGCGAGCTCAAAGGCACCGTCATCGGCTTGTTCGGCTTCTCCCGCGATGTACGCGTGCCAGTGAATTGTCACGACATTCCCACGGATTTCGCGGCGGCCCTGGAGTTTTTTGAGCAGGAACTTTCAGTCGACGTCACTCCCGCTTGGCTAGCACAACAGTCCAAGCTGACGCCGCAGAGGCTCGCACGATTGACTAAACGTGTCTACGGTCTCACGCCAAGCCAACTCATAGCAAAGACCCGCATCGCGGCAGCATCTCGTTTGTTACTCGATACGAATAAGTCCGTTGCGGAGGTTGCATACGCCTGTGGTTTCTACGACCACAGCGCCTTCACCCGAGCATTCCACTCAAAGACCGGCGTGACGCCTTCAGACTTCCGCAAACACTCGGGTGCAGTTGACTGAGTTGAAGGTTTTCTCGCGGGCATTTCCAGTGAGCGCTTGCCAAAGAAGATCATTCGATTCAGTCACTCAGACTTGAGGCTGCGAAACCAACGTTCCATGAACGCATTCAGATTCAAACTCGGATCGAGATCAGGGCACGCGCCCAGCTGCGACGCAGCTATCCAGAGCCCAAGTGTCTCGATGAGTCTCGTTGCCAGGCTAGCTGAGAACGCGAAATCAACAACATTGAAGAGTCCGAGGTGATTGATATGAGCGAAAGACAGCGTGTCGCCGTCTTGATCGACGTCCAGCAGCCACTCAGGCGACGACTCGACGTCTTGGCGGGCATTCGACAAGTTGCTGCCAGCTCAAATTGGGAAACGACTCTGATGCCCGTTGTTGATTTCGCTCTGTCAGGTCATCGGAAATGGAGTTTTGATGGAATCGTTGGTCGAATAGGAAAATCACTTGCGGCCAAAGCGAAGAATCGAAGAATCCCAGTGGTGAATGTTTGGCTGAACACCGATGCATCTGGTCTGCCGGGAGTGTTTCCGGATTGGCATCAAGCCGGAAAAATGGCGACGCAACATCTCTTGTCGCATGGGTTTCGGAAACTTGCCTACGTCGGTTTTGCAGCAGATCGGGGCGTCGAGATGCAGATCGCTGGCTATGATTCGTCAGCATCCGGCATCGCCTCGGAACACTCCGTGCAACTCCTTGATCACACGTACGCTCGATCCGCGGCGGTTTGGCAGTCGTTTTCTGATCAGCTTGATGAGTTGATTGCGTCGTGGACGTCGCGGACCGGCGTCTGCGCGTCCAATGACTTTCTGGGGCGATTTATCATCGAACGATGCGAACAGCACGGGCTCCATGTGCCGCGAGATATCGCTGTTGTTTCCATGGAAAACGAACCGTTGGTGTGCGAGTATATCAACCCGCAGCTTTCGAGCATCGATGTGGGCTACAAGCAGGTTGGAATGCGAGCTGCATTGTTGCTAGAGCAAATCATGGCTGGCTGTAAGCCATCGGATGATCTGACGTGGTTGCCGCCGCGCGCGATTGTGAAACGTCACTCTTCCGATGCCTATGGCGTGGTCGATTCTGACGTTGCCAAGTGTCTGCATTTCATTGCGACACACGCTCATGGGCAGATCTCGGTGGACGATGTTGCATCTCATGCAAGTTTGTCGCGAAGAACTCTCGAACGCCGATTCAAGGAAGCAGTGCAGTGCACGGTGGGTGAGAAAATCACTCGCGCACGCGTCGAAATGGCGAAGCAGCAACTTTTCGACCCCAACCTTCCGATCAAAATGGTTGCCCGACGCAGTGGGTTTCGTGACTCAAGCCAGCTGTGCGCCGTTTTTCAACGCGAATTGGGATTAAGCCCCGGCCAATTCAGAAAAACGCATGCGATCGGTGGTACGACTTAGCACCGAATGCCGTCGATCATCGACTCGTGATTAAGCTTTTCCGAGATCGCCGCATCCTCGGCGGTGACCAACTTCGCGAACAAGCCGCCATTGGTATCAAAGCAGGATGTGTAGAGAAAAGTGATCTGCGAAAGCACCCGGTCAATTGACACCGATCCGTTTGCTATCAGCACATAGGTGCGTCGTCGAGCCAAAGGCCCGGTGCGAAGTCTCGCTTAACAAACGCTTTCATGTCGCGACTCCTTTATCATCATTCGGCGGCGGACATGCTATAGATGATCTGGGGATCGTTCCCAGCCGACTCTGCGTCAACATACGACTTCCCTGGCCACCGGTTCCACCAATTCCGAAATCGCGTCAATTGAGCTTCGGCATAGCGCCTTTGGCTTTCCGTCAGTTCGTCGGACTCGTTGAAATGAAGTTCATAGTCGGTGTCCCCAAGCAACACGAGCAGGTACTTGTAATAGAGTACGAGGTCGGGACCTTCGTCGAACTTCGACAAAACAGCCAGCGCGTCGCTCAACTCACTCGCAAGTCGACTGGCTTCCACATCGCCACTGGCGGCCTGCTGGCAAAGTGCAACGAGATAAAGCACTTCTTTAGGGAGGCAATTTCCGATCCCGGTGATCGCACCGACGGCGCCACAGCGAACGAAGCCATGCACGACTTGCGTATCGACGCCCGCCATTAGTATCACGTCGTCGCCGGTATGTGTGATGTGTTCGGCGGCGTAACTCAATGCTTCCTGGCCACCAAATTCTTTGAAGCCGATTAGGTTCGGAAAGTCACGCCGCAGATCGAAGAACAAATCGGACTTCGTTTCAAATCCGTAGTACGGACTGTTGTATATGACGGCGGGCAGGTAGATCGCCGCGCCGAGTATGCGTGCGAAGTGGTCTCGCTGTGCCGCCGCAGAAGTACCCCGGGAAAGCACTCGCGGAATGACCATCAGACCTTGAGCTCCGACATCCTGTGCGTGCCGGGCATGTGCGACTGCCTGTGCCGTGTTTTGAGCGCCGGTACCAACGATCACCGGTACGCCAGCCTCGACAAGCTGACGGACACCTTCGTGCCGTTGCTGATCCGATAGGAGCGGCCAGTCGCCCATCGATCCGCAGTACACGACCGCGTGCATGCCGGCGGCAATCAGTTCTTGCCCCTTACTTACCAGTGCAGCGTAGTTCGGACTGCGGTCTTGATTGCACGGTGTCATCAACGCGGGGATGCATCCGCAAAAAATGGCCGAGTTCATAGGCGCTATCGTCTTTTGATTGTTGATGAAATTGTCTATTGGGTGGTCAATAGAATGCAGCCGTCGAGGAGCGAACGGCAACTATGGAATCTCTTTCTCGAGCATCAGTGCTCGCACGAATTGCGGAGGCGGTGAACCGAAGGAGAGCACTTTGTCGTGGTATGTTTTCAAGTTGAAGTCGTCGCCCCACTGTTGCTGGGCCTCGCGGCGCATCGCAACATGTTCCAGGTACCCGACGAAGTACGTCGACAATTGCGCCGACGTCAGTTGCGCTCGCGTCCATTTTCCGGCCGCCTCACGCTCTTCCTGAAACGCATCTTCGACCATCAGTTGCATCGCATCGTGACGCGAAATTCCGTCGACGTGGACGGCCTGGTCGAGGATGGCATTGGTTGCGTCCCGCAGATACCACTTCAGCGTGATCAACTTGAGCAGCGGATCGTGATCAAGGAATCCTTCCTCGCACATCATCCATTCGGTATATACCGCCCAACCTTCGACGAACGTGCCTGACTGAAATACGTGTCGCAACTTCGCCGCGTAGCGATTGGAGTGCGCTAACTGCAAAAAATGCCCCGGCATCGCCTCGTGAATCGTAAGCACATCCACCGAGCGTGTGTTGTATTCGTGCAAGTGAGAACGCGTTTGCTTCTCGGTCCAGTCCGCTGGGATCGGCGAAACGGCATAGAAGGTCTTTTGGTTCGTGTCCAACGGGCCGGGTGAATCACAATAGGCCAGCGAAACGCCACGCTGAAACTCTGGCATGATGATGATCTCCAGAGGATCGGGCATGATCGTAACCAGATCCTTGTCGCGAATGAATTCGGTAGCCTTCGCCACAGACCGCTTCGCCGTGGCGACGATTTCATCGGCTTGCGGAGTTTCTGCGTAAGCCTTCTCGAGTCCGAATCGAATCACGCTGCGGCGAAATGGATCTGAAGGCTGATCGGGAAACTGAGTCAGTGGATACTGCCCGCGATAAAGTTCTTTGGCGATCTCATACATCTGCTCATGAAGTTCACGAACCCGCGCCCCGGCCAAGTCGCGAATCTGCTGGCGCCGCATCGGCGAATGGAGTGTGAAGGCGAGCTTTTGCTCGTAAAGTACGATGCCGATCCGGAAATCACCCTTCGCCTTCGGTAGCAATTCGGATTCCAACCAATGTTGATGCTGGCCGATTGCCTCTTCGGCAACCGCGATCGCATCGGTAATACGTTTGTGATCGTTCTCTGAAAGATCGTCCAGCAGCGGGCGAACCATATTGTCGAGGGTCTTCAGCACGCCGCGGTTCTGTGCCACGGCCGTCTTGGCATGGACCGCTGGCACCTGCGCAACGTCCAGCGTAGCGCGGACCTGTTCCAGAAACCGGGGGAACTGCTCCATTCTCTTCGCGGCGCTGATCAGTCGTTCGCGCGGAGGCGCAAAGTCGCGAGCCATCAAGTCATAAATCGAATCGCCGGCCATTGCTGTATAGATGAGCGGATTCCACTCCCACTCCCGCAATTCGGCGAGCCGCCACTGCCCGGAATTCAGAGCGTGTTGAAGAAGCGCATAGTCAACTTGGTTATTGCGAGAGAGTCTATCGACGTCGATTCGCTGTAGTTGTTCCAATAGGCCGCGGATCCACCGCAACCGTTTCTCACGAGCATCTTCACTGATTTCATCAAGTTCTCCGTCGAAGCGATGATCACCAAGTCCGGTTGCTCGGACTGGTGAAAATGCCGCAAACTGGTCGACGTACTCTTGGCCAATTCGCGCAAACTCGGTGTTCATCTTTGACTCGTTTGCCAACGACACTTCTGCGGCAACCAGCAGCGTGATCGCGGTGACGGCAATGGTCCTGACTGGCAAGTACATGATCAATTCCAGGTAAGTTGTTCGCTGAGCGTGTTCAAGTTGATGATACGCATCGAGAGTTGCCAAATTGCGACAAACAATCTTCCAATCGCGCAAGACTCTCGCACAAAGTAAACTTCGATCTCAATTTTTGCCGCAACCGCGGCTCGCCATCCTCGTTGCAGCTGATTGGATAATTCGGAGACAAGATTTCTGCCACGTTCTGAGTCGGCGATGTTCGTGTTCTCCGCGGCGTCGACCTGCTGATCTGTTATCTGGCTGGGACGATTGCGTGTGCTGTGCGGTCGCCGACAACGAAATGTCCCAGCGGATTGTCTTTGACATCCGCGATCATCCAAACGGCGCCAGGTCGTGACATTTGTGGCTTGCGCCAGCCGGCTTGCAGCGTGCCGCGAGATATTGCGTTGCCTTGGCGGTCGATCCAATAGACTTTGACGGGATCCTTTCGCTCGTTGGTAAACACTACATCGAAAGGATCACCATCAGGCTTCGATGCCGGTGCGGCCCCATCGCCAACTGGATGCCATGCGAGCTTCGGCAGCGACGCGTCACTCGCCGGCACGAATTCAACAAACTTGGTTGGCGCGAGCGCACGCATTTGCGTGATTCTATTGGCGTGTTCAGGTTTCGTTGCAACGTTGGTCCATTCGTAAGGATCCACCTTTGTATCATAAAGCTCCCGATCGCCATTGTCGTACTGGATATACCTCCATCGATTGTCGCTGAGCCCATAGTTTCCGGGCTTGTTCAAATAGGTGATCGAAACGTGAGGCCAATCGGCGTCGGGCGACTTGAGTAGCGGTACCAGACTCGGACCGTCATTATTTTCTTTCTTGGGCAACCCTGCGAGTTGCAGAAGCGTGGGAAACAGACTCAGCAGATTCACGGGCGCGTTGCTGATCCGGCCCGCTTTCGTTCCACCTGGTAGCCCAACCGTACCTTGGGGGACACGAACGATCAACGGCACGCGCGTGCAAACTCGCCAAGCCGTAAATTTTTGCCAATGCTGCTTTTCGCCCAGATGCCAGCCGTGGTCGCTCCACAAAACCACAATCGTGTTGTCGCGATTCGGACCCCGCTCCAAAGCATCGATGACGCGACCGACCATCGCGTCAGCGAAAGCGATCGAAGCTAAATATCCTTGAATGCCTTGCTTCCACTGGCCGTGTTTCCTGATGTGGGGAAAGTATCGATTGGGGCCGCGCTTTTGACCAGCTGGAGGCACGTCTTCCAAGTCATCTTCTTTGTAACCGGGCGGAAGCTGAATGTCCTCGAGCGGAAATTGGCCAAAGTATTTCTTTGGCACAAACCACGGCTCGTGGGGACGATAGATTCCACAGGCAAGGAAGAACGGCTTGTCATGTTTCTTCTCCAGTTGCTCGCCGATCCACTTTGAAACCAGCCAGTCACCGCCGAACTCTTCGTCGGTTGCATCGAGTGCGGCCCAATCGGTTTCCCTGTATTGCCATGGGCCGCCCACGGGAAGATTGACGGGGCGATTCTTGGGATAAAGAGTACGAGGAAACGGGTCTTCCGTCTCTTTCGGCGGGTAGTACTCATCCCAAGACTGAGCATCAATGAAGTAATGCAGAATCTTTCCCGAGCCTGCCGACCAATAACCGTGACGTGAAAAGTACTTCGGTATCAACTCGGCATCCGGCAACAACTCACGCATCTTCTGCCGGTTGTCGTACAGACCAGATTTGTGCGGCGAGATACCAGTCATGATGGCCGTCCGCGACGGATTGCAAGCGGGTGCCGCGCAGTGGGCGTTCGTGAACAGCATGCCGCTTTCAGCAAGCCGATCAATGTTCGGAGTCATCGCCTGCGGGTGACCTCCGAGGCAGCCGATCCAATCGTTGAGGTCGTCAACAGAGATGAACAAAACGTTGGGCTTCGGGGGCGGAGCATCTGCATTCAGATTCGGCAAGCACGTGAGCGTGCAGAGCAGTGTGATCCATCCGCGCCAAGCCTTGCTAGACGACGAGTTCATTCTTCTTTGTCCCCTGCGTCAGTTGCCTGTGGTGTGCCAAAGCTCACTCAGCAGCTTATCCATCTTGGGATCGTGTTGCTTCAGCTGCTTGCGATTAAACGGGTAGAAATCGTTTGTACCAAAGAATGCTTCCGATGATTCGGCAAAATACTCTTTGTGGTTGTTCATTCCATAGGCTCGCTCGACCTTGCCGTTATTCCGTTGGACCGAGTCATAGCTTCCGTTCGCAGCGACCCGTTCATACGCGGCCTTGATCCGAGGGTCATCGAATCCGAGAACCTGATGATGGTAAGCGTGAGCAAGTTCGTGAAGGATCATCATCGGCATGCGGTGATACTCCTTTTCGAAGATATCGATATTGGTCAATTCCACGCACTGTGCCAACTCGGGACGACGACCGACTTTACGTAACCAGCCGACATCCGGGTGATACTCTGCGGTCGGCCTGACACCCTTGTACTCCGGAGACATCCAAATGGGCACGCTCTGAAGTTGGGCGAGCACATCAGCTGGCAGTAGCGTGGTGATGACTTCAAGTTGCTCTTTCAGCAACTCGAGCGCCCGCTGAGTGGCAGCATTCTGGTCCCTTATTAGCTTATCGCTGATACGTACAGGCCAACCTGCGATCGTGCGATCCTGATACCCGGACACGGCTAACCTCGGGTCTCCGCTCTTGATCAATTCAGCATCGAGTTGTCGGCGCAACCTCTGCTTCATTTCTGCGTAGCTACGGTCTGTCGCCACGTTATGCAGCTGATCGGGGTCTTTCCGCAGCTCGTAGAGTTCTTCTTCGGCATGTTGCTGGAATGCCAATTCAGCCAGTGGCTTAACCTGTTGCTCGTCGCGGTGCAATCGCAAGAATTGCTTCGTGGGCGATGGATCGATATTAAAAGAGAAGGCTCCCGTTTCCGTAGGCCATGATGTTTTGGCAAAGTCGTACTCTGGGTTTTGCCCTTTCACTTCGCCGGTCGGCCAACTGTCAGGATCAAAGTTGCGAATGTAAAGGAAGTCCTTCGTGCGAATCGCCCTGGCTGGATACGAATAGACATGTGTCTCGATCCCGGTCAACGCGAATCTGCGTGAGGGATCGATTTGGCCGGACTTCTTCGACTCGAGCAGCGGCATCAGGCTGTGGCCAGTCATTTGGTCTGACGGCTGCATACCTGCGGCTTCCAAAAACGTTGGAGCCAGGTCGGATAGACTAACGAAGTCTGAGACGCGGCGCTGGCCTTTTACCTTAGCTCCCCAGCGAATCGCCAACGGTACGCGCGTTCCCTGGTCGTACAAAGTTGCCTTACAGCGAGGAAACGGCATACCGTTATCGCCGCTGACAACAACGATGGTGTTTTCTAGTTCGTCCATCGCCTCGAGCCGTGCAAGGATCTCACCTATTTCACGATCAAATCGCTGGACTTCCCAAAGGTAGTCGGCAACATCGCTGCGCACGGTCTCGTTGTCGGGCAGGCAGGCGGGAACTCTTACTTCAGATAGCTTGATACCACTCTTCGCGCCAACGCCTAATTCATACGGGCGATGCGGGTCTTGTCCACCGTGCCAGTAACAGAATGGTTCATCCGCTTTTCTGTCATTGATGAACTCATCGAAAGACCGAAACTTTTCTCCGAATGAATCGCGGTTGCGAAAGGTGTGCTTGCTGGGCCAGACGCCTTTGCCGAATCGACCGATGCGGTAACCGGACTTCTGCAACATTTCCGTGTAGACGTCGTACTCCTCACGCAACGAACCACCCAGACTGTCACCTTCCTGCAGCCGCCAGTGATGTTGTCCGGCAAGAATGCTCAATCGACTGGGTGTACAAGACGGTGTGGAAACAAACGCGTTCTCAAACAAAATTCCCTCGGTCGCGACGCGGTCGAAGTTCGGCGTCTCGACTACTGGATCACCGAGAATCCCTGCGTGCGGCCACGACCAGTCATCTGCGATGCAGAAGACGATGTTGGGCTGACGATCCTCTCGGACGATGGGTGCCGTCCGATTGATTTCGAAGGTTTGTCGTTGTTTCTTTACCTCAAACGTCTCGCTGAATCCGTCCGGCCCTCGAACGCGGAACCGATGCCCGAGCGTGCTGACCTGCGGAACTTGTCTACCAGGCTTGATGACAGCTTTCTTCAGTTCTTCGCCTTCCGGCGCGATCCAAAAAAGTGTTAGCGGCACATCGCCGACGTTCTTGAATGTGGCTTGAGGCCTCAGTGGCGTCAACGTTGGTGGTTCCGGCAGCACGGTCCACATCTGGCGACTGAGTTCGGTAATCCTCTCCCTGTTTTCCGTAGCACGGGCAATGTTCGTGTTTTCTCCGGGGTCGCCTTCATGATCGTACAACTCCGTTGCAACAACTTCGCCGTTTCGGCGATCCTGCCACTCGATGTAGCGATAGCGATCGGTGCGCATCGCGTATCCCATCAATGGGACCTTTCCATCTTGGCGACGAAACTGGCTAAAAGCGGCTTGCTTGAAACCCTGATCAGGATTCGACAACAGTGGCGACATGCTCCTGCCTTGCAAATGCATCGGCAGAGGTATTCCGGCAAGGTCGCAGAGCGTTGGATAGACGTCGATGAATTCGACCAATGCGTCACTGGCTTTCCCGTTGCCCTTGGCTTTGGGAGCGCGAATGATCAATGGCACACGTGCATCGATTTCATAATTCGTCTGCTTGCACCAACTGTTGTGCTCACCAAGCTTCCAACCGTGGTCACCCCAAAGCACAACGATCGTGTCGTCGGCCAGTCCCAGAGTTTCAAGTTCAGCCAGCAGCCGGCCAACGAGAGAGTCGACGAAACTGACGGATGCGTAATAGCCATGCTTCAGCCTACGCTGCTGAGCTTCTGTGAGTGAGCCTTGCCCTGGTGTGGGCGTCCCATAGAAATCAATATAGTCCCGCAATTCATACATCGTGTTCATCGCGAATCGCGGCGATTGCTTGGGAAGAAACGGATTCGCTGCCACGGGAATCGTGTCGGCATCGTAGAGCTCCCAATACTTTCGCGGCGCAACGAATGGCAGATGCGGGCGAACAAAACCAGCTGCCAGGAAAAACGGCTGATCCTGCTTCGCCAGCTTCCGCATCGCGGCGAGAGCCTGCTCCGCAATCGCGCCGTCGATGTGTTGTTCATCGGGAAGATCAACGATCTCCGTCGCTGGGCCGCGCATGCGGTTGATCGCGTTGTCCGACTTACCTTCCGCTCGCATCTTCTGCTTGAAGCCAGCGAGTCGCGCCTTTGCCTCGTCCGACCATAGTGAGCTATTCCTAGGCCAATGATGTGGTTCACTCCACGATTCATTGTCCGGCCACGGATTATGAAAAATCTTGCCGTACGAAACGGCATAGTAGCCATGCTTCTTGAATTGCTGAGGAAGCGTCACGACATCGGGTACTGTCTCGCGGAACCGAGTTACAAGATCCCAGACCCTCGTTGAATCCGGACGGAGCCCTGTCATGATGCTGACCCGTGACGGATTGCAGACTGCCAACTGACAGTAGGCGCGATGGAACGTGACTCCGCTTGCCGCCAGCACATCGATCGCCGGCGTTTGGATCTCCTTCACGCCATAGCAGCCCAGCTCGGGACGTAAATCATCGACCGCAATGAACAGAACATTCGGCTTCTCTGTTGCAGAGACTGCGTTGTTCGACAACACGCATGCGAGCAACAGAACGAGTATTCGATTCGCTTTTTCCATTAACGGTATCATATGAGAGCTAGTCTCCCGTCTTTTTCGGTTGCTGGGACTCGATCATCTCTGCCTTTCAATTTTACGGGAAAACTGCCTAATGATAGACTTCGGCGATTTGCGATTTGCGACATTTTGCTGTTGATCTGCGCAAACTATACATGAGATCGATGAAGTATCCATTGCCAAAGGGCAACCGGCATCGTCCAGTGCTTGGCAGAAATCCGAATCAACTTCGACCGTCCGCGTTTGCATCGTCGGCACAAGGCACACGTTGTCCCACTTGGGCGTCGAATCTGACTCGCCGCAATTGTCAGCTTCGTTCTCGATCGCACTGCGGTGATTGATGCTCTGAGGACTCTATTCATATTGCCAACGGCGAGGATCGCGGGCGGGAATCAATGATTGGGGAATCCAACGCGGGGTTATGGCCGGCTCGCTTGAGGCTCGCCAACCTCACCCCGGGCTAACAGCGTCGCGTTAGCTCGAGACTGATTCTTCCGATCAAAAAAACGGCGGCGGATCAGTCAACAGACAAGTGGTTGCCCAGGATCAAATGGTGCGGATCATGCTTGCGCAGTTCTTCCACAACGCTGCGGTAATAGCGATCAGCAATCTCATTGATGAACGTTTCTGCGCCACGAGAGTGCGAGTGATGATCCTGTTCAGGAAACGATTTCAGGTAGAATGATCCATCAACAAGCGATTCCCCCCCCATTATCCCCCCCCCCAACCTGGCGACCAATATGCTTCTTCCATTTGCTCGACCGCTGAAAGCCATGATTTGCGTGGCGTTGCTTTTTGGCTTCGCGTTCGCACAAGATACCGCGACAAAGGCGAAACCGGAGAAGGCTGCTGCGAAACAAGAAGAGGCCACCAAACGCGAGGCAGCAGAGAAGCGGAAGGAAGATGCGAAGAAGCGAGCGGAGTCACTGCGGAAACTGGCCGATCGTCTTGAGATCCGACCAGGGGCAACCATCGCGGACATCGGCGCCGGTAAAGGAAACGATAGTTGGGTGTTTGCCGATATTGTCGGCACCGGCGGTCGCGTGTTCTCTGTCGAGATCTCTCAAGAAGATGTCATGAAACTCAAGGACGAGGCCGCTTCCCGAGACCTACTGCAGGTCCGCCCAGTGCTGGGTCAGTCCGATACGTCCAACTTGCCCGACAACTCCGTCGACCTGGCGTTCATGCACTACGTCTATCACCACTTGGCCAAGCCTCGCGAGATGCTGCGGAGCCTCTGGCGGTCACTCAAACCGGGTGGCTACTACATCGTCGTTGATCGGCACAAGGGAACGTTGGTGGATTGGGTGCCGCGTGCGGAGCGCGAAAAGAAACACTTTTGGTTGGCCGAAACGACGTTCATACGTGAAGCCCGTGAAGAAGGTTTTGAGTTTGTCGACTTTGGCGAACAAGAATGGTTTGCTAAGAACGATACCTTTGTGATGATCATGCAGCGACCGACCGGAATGGAACGCAGCGGTCGTGATCCGGATCCCATGCCGCCGATCGACGCCAGATGGCTGGATAACGTGCTGACCGCCGACATGCTGACCAAGGAGGGGCAGGCCGATTCGCGGATCGCTTTTGTTGCCCTGGGCGAAGGACGAAGGCTGATCGAGCCGATCGTGCAGAAGTATTCGGGCGAAGCTGTCGACATCGTGCTGGAAGAATGGGCAACGCAAAAGGACGAGCAGCCGGAATCGCCCCGGGGCGTGAAGCTAACGAGCGTGCTGACCGAGAACGGCGATCCGAAGCTATCCGCTGAACCGCTTAGCACCGTCTTTTTTCTGGACACCTATCACTTGCTCTTTCACGGCGACGTGCTGCTGCCGGCGCTACACGAGAGGCTGACGGATGACGGTCGCATCTACATCCTGGACCGCAAGGCGGACCAGCAGTTTTCGCACCGCGAAGCCAGCCATCGGCGAATGATTGCACCAGAAACGGTCGAGCAAGAAATGTCCGAATACGGATTCCAGCTCGAATCATCGCCAGTCCCCCCATCGCCGCTACGTTTCTTGCAAGTGTATCGCAAACGTTCGTAGCAGCATCATTCGCTTTCCTGACGCAGGAAAAGCGAGCCGGCCTTCGAAGAAGGGATTTTATATTGGTGCTCGCCATGCGTTTCGAGCAAATGAAGAAACTCGCCCGGCTGAAACGCTTGCAGTTGAGAAACCTGCACCCGCGTCGCTGTCGATCACTTCGATCATTGGTCGATCCTGCAAGTGTCGGATGATACCGTGCATACAGTAAATGCGGAAATCGTTGCCCCCGGCGATCCGACTGGGTGTGTTCGCATCGGGGTGGTCGTTTCTGTTGACCGAACCGGCTTCCACCTTGAAGTAGTAAATGCGAACGTGCTGACAGCCCTCGAACATTGATTGCGGCTTGCGACTGACGCGTTCGACATTCAGTACATAAAAAGAAAGTGGCTGCGTCGTCCCTTTGAGTACCGTCGGACCGCCACGCGCCATCGCCACCGTTGGGAAAACTTAGTTGCACACACACTCGCCGTTTCTTTGTCCTGGATGTTCACGCCAGCAACAATCGCTTGAATGATTTGCGACTGAAGTTGCTGCGGATTCTTCGCCGCTTGGTAGCTGGCCAGGTCGACTTCGTGACTCGATCCGTCGTCGGACTTCTGACGCACACGAGGCCGAACAACGTCTTCACGCTCGCCCTCGTAAAGGACTCGGCCAGGGCTACTGCCAGCCCGGTAGTGATTGCTTTGCAAAGGGGCGTGCTTGGGACCGCAAAACTCGGTGACTTCCGCGGCCATGACTTCACCGATCATTTCGCGGACATGCCCCGCGCAGGAAGTCGCGAAAGACTTGGCCGGTTTCGGACGCGGAAACCTGCCCAAGAGATTGCAAAAAACTAACTTCGTTCATGATGGTCTCCCCGTCGGTTGCACCCGACGAAAATTGGAAAGATTGCGAAGGGCAGATTCTGCCCATTGGGAGACCATCTTTCAACAATTGATGGGACGCTTTCGTAGAGGGGGCTAGTGGCGATCTCTGTTTTTGGTCTGACGAAAGGGTTAACAGTCATCGCGTTAACCCACCAGTCAAATCGGATGACCGAGCGTCGATCTTGGTGCCGGACTCGTGAACCGAAGTACCGATTCGACACGGACGAAATTTCGGCATTATGCTCACTCTGCTGCTCCCTTTTATCATGTTCAACGTTGCCACCAGGGTTTGGGCAACGAACTGATCGTGCCGTTGGACCGACCGTCCGACATTGGTCCTGAGATCGAAACAACAGAGCGTCTCGGCGGTTTGCTTTCTTCGTATCGACGTGCGGCGTGAAGTCGGTAATTTCTTTCACACTTACCGCGCCGATGAGAAAAAATCGGCCCAAGACTGCCGCCCCGATCGGTGAATTTGGCCTGGTTTTTCACATTCTCTGCGGAAAACAGACTTTGATCGCGACCGAGAATCGGGCCCCATCTACCCACGCAACCGCAGATTTCGCCGGCTGAGATGTTCGTTCGACTTTTTTTGATCCCCCGGCATTCAATTAGATTCCAATCCACTCCAGTACATCCGAAAAGGCTTCGTCCTTCAAATCGGTGGCGCGGTCTTCGTCGAGTGAGAGCAGGAACCAGTCCAGTCCGGAGGATCCGGTCAGAACATCCGCCGCACCGTCGGCAAAGAGCGTGGCGGCCAGCTGTTCGTTACCAGTCAGCAGGAAGTATTCCTCGTTGGCGCGAGCACCAGAATTGGTACCGCTTGCCGTACCATTCAAGTTGGCGATGCGATCCTGGTAACTGCGTTGTGAAGTCCATTCGTCCATGATCTTGATCAGGGCTTGTTCGTTTTGATCGAACAGCGTCCAACCGGCGACCATGATGTCGTCATCCGCGTTCCCAATAATTCGGTCTGCACCGAGGCCACCAATCATTAAGTCGCGGCCGCTGCCACCAGCGAGCAGGTCGTTGCCATCACCGCCAACGAGAACGTCGTCCGCGTCGCCTCCCTTCAAACGGTCGTCGCCAGCGTCACCGTACAACCACACAGGAAGACTGATACTACCGGCAGTTTGGATATCGTCGTCGCCCGCCTGACCGAAAACAATGATTCGTGAGGCATCGTTAAATGCCATCACATCGACACCATTCAGGTTGGTGACGACCTGATCCGCTCCTTTGCCCGGCTTCAAGAGCACCTTGTCGGCATTGGTGGTGCCACCGATCACGTAGGCATTGGCGATTTGGCGTGCGAACGGGGCGATGGTGACCTCCTGTTGCATAATTGTTACCCCGCCATCGTCATCCACGACCGTCACGACGATCAGGTAAGTGCCGTCGGTCGTGTAAACATGCGTTCGCCCCAACGACCCGAGTGTATCGAGCCCGTCACTACCGACTCGATCCACGGTAACTTGGCCAGACTCATCGAGCGAACCATCGCCCCACTGAACTGTGTACGTAAACGTCTCCTGAGTCCCGAGAGTTTCATGATCAAATCCCGGATCGGCAACCGCGGCGCCGATTTCGAACCTCTGGCCACGTACCGCCGAGAAAGGAATCACTGTCGCATCTTCAAGCACATTCAGGCTGGTGCCGGCCAGCTCAACGCGCGGAGCGACATTGGCGACGGTGACTTCGAAGCTGTCCGTATCGACATCTCCTTTGTCATCGACGACCGTGATGGTCACGGTGTAGGTGCCATTGTCAGCGTAGAAGTGATGGAGATCGAAAGTTTTGTCGGTGGCCAATGTCAGTGGTTGATCGCCCGTACCATCGCCGTAATCAATGGAGGCAGACCAGACGTCGTCTCCGGGATCTGTGAACGATCCGAGTCTCTGGAACAAAGCACCTTCATCTCGTTGGCTGTCATCACCGCCAAATACTGTGGCTGCAACGTTCAGGCCGGCAATCAATTCACCTCCTAAGTGATGGAATGCGTCATTGCCGTCACCGCCGTCAATCGAGTAGCCGCCGTCACTGTTAGTCGCAATGAGCGTGATCTCGTCGTCGCCCGCACCGGTATCCAAGATCAGGGATGCGTGGAACTGCTCGTCCAACTCATCGAGAGTAACCGAATCTGCATTGGCGCCGTTTGAACGGTCAAGGATTGCCAAGGGATAGCGAAATCCACCGTGAACAATTGCCCAGCCTCCTCGCTGCGCAGTTGCGATGATCCCGAATCCAACTCGCCATCGTCGCCCAGTTCGATGCTTTGTGAGCCGGTTCCCGAGAACAGGAACGTCCGTTGATAGGCAGTCACGCCGTCGCGAACCTGAGTGATGCCACGGAACTGCAACGCGGAGTCATCGATACTGATTTGTCCGGATGATGAATCGGTCATGTCGTAGACGACTGCATCGGAAAGCGAATCGGACTGAATCTCGATCGTGTCGTCTCCATCCCCCACGAGCGTCAAACCACCCGCTGGCAAGGATGCATCATTGCCGACAACCATGGTGAAACGGTTTGCAACACCTTCGGTTCCCGTGATCGTGATCGGTGCGCTGGCGACGGCGGCCCCCAACAAGATTACTCCGTTACGGCTGATGATAATGTTGGTATCAAGCAGCTCAATGATGTAATCATTGTCGATGCCATCCGCCGGAACACTAAAATTGAGTGCATCATCATTCTCAATCAACCCCGTACCGAGGTGACGCCTGATGACAGCATTTTGCGGTTCATCCAGCAGCAGCAGGAAGTACTCGTCCGATTCAAAAACTGTATCGGAAGTGACAGCGACTCGAACGGTTTGAACCGATGGATCACCGGGGTTCCAGAGCAAAGATCCGGAGCTGGCGGAGTAATCGCCGGAATCGACCGTCGCGTTTCCGTCCAGCGTCGTGAACTGAACGGATACGGGAACCACGGTGTCATTCATCAGGAAGACATCGAACTCCGCCCATGATTCGCCGCTATCACCTTCGACAATCCGTGAGTCTCCGACCCACAATTCGGGGGCAACCACGTTGCCAATGGTGGTCGTCGTGATCCGCTGCTCTAGCTCGAGTCCCGTCCAGTTGGATACGACCGACAGGATCGTTTGCTGGCCCACGCTGGCCAGCATCAGATCGGTCGCCACAGATCCTTGCGCCAGCTTCTTGACCCGCGCTACCGATTCCAGAAAGGTGCGGTCTCCAGCTGGCGAAATCAAATCAAGCTGTTGATTGTTCGCAGCAATCACGTTCGACGCGCCGTCGAGCAACTCATCGCCGGCGCTTAGCCCCGTCGCCTGAAGCGTTCCCTCGATGATCGAGCGGATGACATCTTGGTTGCTCAAATCGAGAGTCGAACCGGGCTCTTGAATCTTGTCGGTGATGTCTGCGAAGACAATCGTTTCCAAGGCCGCGCGAGGCGGTGCGCCGAGAAGCCCTGCCGCGAACGCAGCAATCTGCTTGACGGTGTCATAGACCATCGCTTGCGCGCGGTAGATCGCAGCCGCCTCGATGTTGCCGCTGTTGACCTGGTTCGTCGCATCCAATTGCATCAATGGGATTGAGGGCAGCCCAAGGGCATCGGTCACACGTTGGGAAGCATTCGGTATATCGGCGATCTGGCCAGCGGACAATTGATGCTCAACCAATCCTGTCATCAGCGTGGTCAGGGGGCTGACAACATACGAACCGACCGGTCCTGTCAACGCACCACTCAATGCAAGTCCGGTCGCGGGATCAAAGCTCCCTGCCAGGACCCATTGTCCCTCGGTGGCATCAATGATTCCGTCTCCATTGGTGTCGAAGCGCATGGGAAGTTCGACGAACGCACTGCCATCGAGAGCCGTCGTGACCTCATACTCGTCCGGATCCAGGACAAGGTTTTTATTGGCGTCAAAGTACAGTGTCCCATCGGCGAGTTGGCTTGCTTCGCTGGCATAAATACTGCCAACCTGATTATTTGTCTGAGCTCCACTGGACGTGGATGTTCCACTCGACGAAGAAGCTATCTCCCCAGGGCCTGACGTCGTGGCGTCTTCAAGCTCCTCGTTACTCCCCGACTGGCGAGTGTTGATATTGAGTGCACTCGGGTTTAAGTAGGTTGTCGTCGGCTTATCGTCATCTCGAATTGTGATCGTGTAGGAGCTAAGTCCGAGATCAATCAATGTTTCGCCAGCAGTCGTTAATCTAAAATCGATCGTTTCGGACTTTTCGACTAGTTTGTCCGGCGTAATATCGATGCCAATGACGACGCGTGTCTGTCCAGCGGGAATCACCATCTTCTCTGGACTGGGAAGTGAATAGTCATGGCTATCAGCGGTGCTTGTGGAGATGCGGCTCAACGAGAACGGGGTGGGGTTTTCTGAGGGCTGAGAAAGGCGAACCATGACGTAGGAAGTTCCGACGTGTTCGGAAACGGTTTGCGAGGATCCTGAGAACGACAGATAAGTGTCGTCATCGTCAAGGATGTCGAAACTCAGAGTCGACGATTTGGCGTTTCGGTTGCCGTTGGTCACCGTCCCTAACGTTGCCACCACCGTTTTCGATTTTTCAGCAATGGCATTGTCGATGATTCGTAGCCTCACCAATTCCTCGGTTTGTCCAGGGGGAATGACCACAAAGGTGTCATCAAGCACTTCATAGTCCCGTCCGGGTTTGGCGTCACCAGTCAACTGGATCGGTACCGTTACTGCATACGTTGTTGCTGACGACAGTTTCACCTTGAGAGTGATGTCGCGGCTGCCCCCTTCACCAAAGGGGACGTAGACGCACCAGTTGACCCCACAGGTGTCCACCAGCTGGACGCTTGCATTCTCGAGAGACACGAAAGGTTCGTCATCCAGAATATCGACTCGCAGCGGTTGCTTTGGGTTTTCGACTTCCTCGGCGATCGCTGTGAGATAGAAAGACTCTCGATCCTCGCTGATGGCGTCGTTGAGAATGTGCAGAATGGTTGAAGCCGAAGTAAACCCGGCTGGAATCACGATCGTTTCCTCGCTCGCGCCGTTGGCAAGAGAAAAGTCGGATCCGAGTTTCGCAGTGTAGTCAGCTGCCGTGATACGAACGGGTGTCTCGCTGATCGATGGCAGGGATAACTGAGCTGTCAAAACCACCAAACCAGCATTCTCGTAAACCGGGTTCTGCGCCTGTAGTGTCAGCTTCGGCAAATCGTCATCGCGGATCACTATCGCTGAACTGGAAGTCGACCCTAACAGAATGGGCGATGTCGATCCGTCCGCATGTTCAACGCGCGGACTGGCGATCCGCACCAAGATTTGTTCGGTTGGCTCAAACAGCGCAGGATTATCGTTGAGGACGGTCAGGATTGCGACGGCTTCGAGTTCACCGGGCTGGAATACAAACGAGGTTACAGGAAGGTCGTAATCGACTCCCGGAGTCGCTGTTCCCGTCACCGAAAACGGCGCCTCAATGACTTCGGAGGAGGCACTGGAGAGTCTGGCACGCAGAGTCAGTTGTCCTCCCGACTCGGCGATCTCTTGATAGGCACTGGTGAGCGTTACGCTCGGTGCATCATTCGCCTGAATAACGATGGTCTGCACAATCGGATCAGCGGGATGCGATGAAATCACTGCATTGGAAGGTGGTAGCAAGCGAACGATGATTGTCTCGCTCGATTCTGCGTCAGGATCATCCAGGATTGAAAGGGGAATCGATGCGGACAATTCCCCGGTTGGAATCGTAATGGACGTAAGAGAAGTGTAATCTTCGTCTTTGGTTGCGGTGCCTCCAAAGCTAATCGGGATCACCACGTCGCTATCGCTCGGTTTGTTGAGCCGTGCGGTCAGTGATAGCTCGACCGCTTCCTCTCGCACGCTTCGATAACCGGTATCAAAGGAGACGCGAGGGGCATCCTCAGGCAGATCCTCAGGAGGTGTGATACTGAGCACTTGGACGTCGCTATAGGATACCGTCAATCCTGAGTCGTCGTCTTGCACGCCGATGCCAACGCGATGGGTACCCGCGTCGAAAAACACATGGGCAATTCGCCCAGTCGCATTCGAGGTTTCAAATTCGCCATCGCCATCGAGATCAAACAAGTAGGTCAGCGGGTCGAGCACTCCGGCCTGGTCGCTTGCTGTAACTGTGATCACCAGCGGTGTGCCTTGCGGAATCGGCCCTGTGTTCTCGATGCTGGAAATGTCGGGCGCCGCGTTCTGGACCGTCACGTTCGTATAACTTGTTCGCGAACCGCCGTCGGGGTCTTCAACCAGTACATTGACCTTGAAGATGCCGTCGTCCGGAAATACATGCGTCATCGAAGCAAGGGCCGAGGAGTACTCGTACTGGCCATCGTTGTCGAAGTCAAAACTGTAAGTCAGCGGGTCCCCTGCTCCCGCTGGATCCGTGGCCGTCACATCGATCGACACAGGTGAGTTTTCGAGGATGGGGCCGGAGTTGGTGATATTACTAATCGATGGGGCAACGTTCGCAACATTGACTGTCGTCAACTTCTCCTGGGAGTATAAAAGTTCATCATCTCGAACTCGAACCTTGAACGTATAGGTCCCATCATCGGGAAAAGCGTAGTCTAGTTTTCCCGTCGAATTGGAGAATTCGTAGGTGCCGTTGCCGTCCATGTCAAACTGGTAGGTCAGCGGGTCAAGTGATCCTCCTGGATCCGAAGCCGTAACCGAAATGGTTGCAGGTGATCCTTCGAGCAAATTGATAGCGGTTACTTTTGAGATCGTCGGCGCGACATTGACGATCGATACCGTTGTGGATGCGTCGGTGTTAAAAGTGCCATCGGAGACGCGAACCCTTACGGTTCTGCTGCTGTTCGATTTTCCGTCGAGGCCAACAGCGGAAAACGTAGCTGTTGCATTATTGCCGTCGTTGAATTTCCCATCGCCATCGAAATCCCATGCGTAAGACAGGTCCTCGCCGTTTTGATCGCCGGCAGTCACGCTCAGCTTCACCGTTGCTCCCTCGTTCACAGAATACGAAGGCTTCATGAGCAAATAGGGCGCAATGTTTTTCTCCTTGAAGGCGAGTGTGATTTCGTCTGCGTAACCATCGTTGTCGTCCCCCGCCGAGCGGTGGAAGCCAATGCGGATTTCCACGGAACGAGCGTCAGCAGGTACTTTAATATTGGTCAACTTGCCGTAGAGCAACGAAGTGCGGTTGCCACGCTCACTTGCGCCCGGTCCTCGCAACGTTTGGCCATTGGACAATTCCTGGCCTGATGCGTTGAACCAGCTTATCTCCACGTCGGCACGATCGTTCTGGTTTTGCCATCCGCCTAGATAGGCAGACAAGTCGGCGTACACGATGCCACCATAGATTTTGTCAAAGAGACTCGAATCGAAGTACTGAGTCTGAAACATGTACGCGGTTGCCGTGGTGCCTCCAAAGAACATCCGCTGGCCACTTGTTCCCTCTCGCCCGCTCGCCCACATCGATGACGCATAGCCGAGTCGAGCCCAAGGCGAGTCGTTTCCCGTGACGAGTTTGCCCTCCGCACCCGGGTTCTCGACAATGTTGTCAATCAAATTGATCCAACTGGCCAATACGATCCGCTCGTCGAGTCGCTCGAAGCGGGCAAGCCGGGAGCGGCGGCTCTTACGATGAGAGCGAGTTTTCCGGCCGGTCGATTCGCCGTGGATTCCGCGTCGCTTGTTGCGCCGTCCAAACAGAGAGGAGCGAACGGGATTCGGATCCGAATCGTGGCTTGGGGACTGACTCATGGGGGTAGGTTCTCCGATGGAGTGACTCGTTAAAGGGCAATTGGATGGAGTCGGATGCCGAATCTGGTCTGGAACGGGTCGGTCGGGTGCGGTGGAAAGAGAGACTGTCGATCCGCATTTCCGGCGAGGCAAAGATCACAACGAAACGCGTCCATCAACAAAGCGATTTTTCCGGTCGCATCTTCCAGAAGAAGTCCCAAGAATTATGAAGCCTTCTGGTCACTGCCCGGTTAAGCTGTTGGCGCACCACGACCAACTACCGGAAGCTTGCAGCGAGACGAGCCTTGGAAATACAAGCTTGGCAGTCGGGTTGGCCGAGGCCCCTCGGGTATCGCGTTTCCGTCGCCGGCCGTGGTTTCAAGTCACTTCATGTCCCAAATCACTCGCATCCTCTCAGAGCTCGAAGCCGGCGATCCGCTGGCGTCCGAGCAGTTGTTGCTTTTGGTCTACGACGAGCTGCGTCAGTTGGCTGCCGTGCGCATGGCTTGTGAAACCCCTGGGCAAACGATTCAGGCAACCGCGTTGGTGCATGAAGCTTTTCTTCGTTTGGTGGACGCGGGCCAGGCCGAAACCTGGGCAAACCGTGCTCATTTCTTTGCGGCAGCCAGCGAGGCCATGCGGCGCATCCTTGTGGAAAGGGCTCGGGCCAAGCAACGCACCAAACGTGGCGGACAGTGGAACCGTGTGGACCTTGCGCCAGCGGCCATTGCGGACGAATCACAGCCTGACTTGGTTCTGGCCATTCACGAAGCGCTGGCGGAATTGGCCGATGAAGATGCGCAACTGGCCGAATTGGTCAAGCTGCGCTGTTTTGCAGGTTTCTCTCTCCCCCAGGCCGCAGACATTCTTGGCTTGCCCACTTCCACTGCGTATCTCCGCTGGGAGTACGCCAGGTCGCGATTGCGATGCCTGTTGGATGGCGTGAAGCTCTGATCGGCCAATTGAAAAAGTTCGCAGGTTTTTTTGGAAGAGAGCTCCCGAAAAGTCGCATTGATTGTGGATGCTGCCCTTGGGCAGTCGTCGGCGAGGCTTGCATGATGTTAGAGAGATGACGATGACGAGCGATCAGATGCGTCAAGTTCGCGAGATCTTCGAGGCTTGCGTGGGCGAAACCAGCCAGGAGGATCGTCAGTCACTTCTGGTGCGCCGCTGCGCAGGTGACTCACAGCTGGAGGCGGCCGTGCGACGTCTGCTCGAGGCTCGCGAAGCCAATGACGGCTTTCTCGAAACGCCGCTCGCTCATCATCTTGAGTCCGAAGAGGGTCACCTGGAGATGCCTACCAGAGGTGATTCGACAGACGACTATCAAAACTTCTCGGTCGGTGAGCCCTGTCGAATGGTGGGGCCGTACAAGATCCGCGAACAGATTGGTGAGGGCGGATTTGGGCTGGTCTACGTCGCGGAACAGGAACGTCCCATCTGTCGCAAAGTGGCATTGAAAGTGATCAAGCCAGGGATGGACACGCGACAGGTCATCGCTCGCTTCGAGGCGGAGCGCCAGGCACTGGCCCTGCTGGATCATCCGCACATCGCCAAGATCTTCGATGCCGGCACGACGGATCAGGGTCGGCCCTATTTCGTGATGGAGTTGGTACCCGGTATTTCCATTACGCAGTTCTGCGATCAAGTTCGCATGACGGTGCCGGAACGAATCCATCTATTCATTGATGTTTGCAGTGCGGTCCAGCATGCGCATCAAAAGGGAATCATCCATCGCGACCTGAAGCCCTCGAATGTCCTGGTGACGATGCGCGACGATCGGCCGGTGGTGAAGGTGATTGACTTTGGCGTCGCCAAGGCAATCAACCAGCGGCTGACGGAGAAATCGATTTACACCTCGTTTGGTCAGATGATCGGCACGCCGATGTACATGAGTCCCGAGCAGGCCCAGATGAACGAGTTGGATGTGGATACTCGCTCGGACGTCTATTCTCTCGGTGTGCTGCTGTATGAGTTGCTGACGGGATCGACACCGTTCGACTTGGAGACGGTGAAACGAGCAGGACTCAACCAGCTGCGTCAAATGATCTGTGCTTTGGAGCCACCGCGTCCGAGCTCGCGGATCAGCACGTTGGCATCGGAGACGGCGAAGACACTCGCCGACCGGCGGCAACTCGATCAGCGTCGACTTCGAGACGATCTGCATGGCGAACTGGACTGGATCGTGATGAAGACACTCGAAAAGGATCGCAGCCGGAGATATGAAACTGTCAATGGGTTGGCCGCCGATCTACAGCGGTACTTAACCGACGAGCCGGTTTTGGCCTGCCCGCCGTCGACAAGCTATCGCTTGCAGAAGTTTGCTCGTAAGCACAATCGCGTTCTTGGAACGTTAGTCCTGGTGATATTGACCATGCTTGGTGGAATCATCGCCACCAGCCGACAAGCGGTGATTGCCGGGAAGGAAGCCCAGCGAGCGAACCTTGCGGAACAGCAAGCCCTTGATGCGCAATCCGATGCAGAACGAAAAGCGGGAGAAGCTCTAGAAGCTGCGAAGAAGGAAGCTCAGCAACGGAAACTAGCCGAGCAGGCAACGGTGCGAGAATCCGCCGAGCGATCTCGAGCCGAGCGCGCTTTACCTCGCCGATATCCGACTGGCTTCCACCGATGTCGCACGCGGGTTGCACAATGACGGCATGAACCTGTTGATGCGATACACTCCTGATTTGGATCGCGAAGATCATCGTTCCTGGGAATGGTACTACCTTGTTGGTTGTTCGAATCACAGCCGTCTGGAGTGGCAAGCTCACAAAACGGATGCGAACTCCATTGCCTGGGGCCCGGATGGAAGTCGTCTGGCAACCGTTGCAAACGACGCTACCCTGATGATTTGGGATGCTGAAACGGGAAAGCAACTCGAGCGATTCCATCTAGGGAGTACGATCACCATATGTGTCGCTTGGCATCCGGAAGGGCACCAACTGGCCTGGGGCAGCGCATCGGATGAGGCAGTCGTCCGCATCTGGGATGAGAAGACCGGAGAAATCGAAACGCTGGATGCGAACACGGAATCGATTTGGTCGATTCAATGGAACAAAGCGGGAGACCGCTTGCTTGTCGGTGGCATGAATGCACTTGCTCCCCGAGTTCGGCCGAGTCTGGTTCTCTGGGGACGAAGCGAGGGGGCGTGGAAAAGTCTGGCGGAAAACAGCCTGCCGCGTCACATTCGTTCGGCAGATTGGAACTCAACCGAAGATCAGATCGTTGCCTGCAGTTTGTTGGACACGGTTTATCTTCTGGATGCCGAGACGCTAACCGTTATCAAAGAGTTTCCATCCATTCCTCGTCCGCTTCATCATGCCTGGCATCCTACCATTCGCCATGTAGCGGTGGGCTGCGAGACGGGCGAATGTTGCTTGCTGGAAGTGGACAACGATACCGTGCTGCAACGCTTCCAAGCTCACGTCAGCGGCGTCGAACACGTGGAATGGAACCGTGATGGAAGCCGACTAGCGACCTGTGGTCGCGATGGTCTGGTCAAAATCTGGGACGCCACGGACTGGTCGTTAACAGACACGTTCTCCGGCCATGACGGCACGGTCTCGAGTCTTGTCTGGAGCCCGGATGATGATCGGCTAGCTTCGATTGGAACTGACGGGTTCGTTGTGATCTGGGAATTGACAGCGCGGAGCCCAACGGAACTACCGACTTTGCGTGGCGGCTACCAGGCAAACCGCTTTGCCTGGACCGCAGACAATCTGATCCGATCGGTGGCCAATTCGCCAATGATCACCGATGTTGATCCACGCCGCGGCAACGTTGTTCGTGCGATTCCTCTCGAGCAGGAAGTGTTCTGGACTCTCTTTGATCGGAATTTGATCGCTGACTTGGGACGCAAGAGCGTGATTCGGCCAGGAGCAGCGTTTCTGCTGTCGCAGGATGGCAAGCTCGTCGCAACGGATGCAGTGATAAGAGACGATTCGCGGAATGCAAACGCATGTAGCCACCCCAATGCTCAATCATTTGCACTGGTGGAACATTGGTTGCGACGGCCGACTCTGTTTCATGCGGATGGGTCGGAGTCGCGTGTTCTTGGGTGCCGAGATTTCGTGCAGATTCGGCAGCTCAGTTGGGCGCCGGATGGAAAGAAGATCGCAATCGTCGGAGGAGGATTGCAAACCGACGATGGCACACTAGCGCACATGGGATGGTTGCATTTGATCGACCCGTCGAATGACAGCGATTTCGTGCGAACGCAGGTTGGCCAGAATCGTAACAATGCGAGTGCGGTCGCCTGGAGCTCTGATTCTCAACAGATTGCCGCTGCGACGATGGATGGAATTTGCCAGGTGATGGAAGCCACCGATCTGCGGCGAGTCTTGCGAAAAAGGATTCATGACGGAATGGTTTCGACACTGGGATGGCACCCTGACGGGACTCGCGTTGCCTCAGGCGGAGACGACCAAGTGCTCAAGATCTGGGATAGCACGACCGGCGAGGTATTGCTCGAGATTCCACTGGAGGGAAAATTGATGTATGTCGAATGGTCACCGGATGGCACGATGTTGGCAGCAAAGGAAAACACGGGCGCCATTCGTGTTTGGGACGCGGCATCCGGCTATGACTTTGTGAATGCAGGCAGACTGACAACACGGCGGAACCGCGAACGTATTCTCGATGCAAAGGCGGCCCGCATTGACGGGTACTCGCTCTATCAACAAGGGCGTTGGGACCAGGCGATCGAAGCATATCGCAAAGTGATCGAACTCGATCCCGGCAACGCATCCGATCTGGCGAGTCTTGGTGCCACACTCAACCAGAAAGGTGACGAAGAAGAGGCGATCAAGATTTACCGAAAGGCAATTGAACTGGATCCTTTGTCTCCCTCACCCTATCGCAGCTTCGGTCATGCACTCGTCATGAGAAATCGAATGAACGAGGCGATTCCTTTCTTTCAAAAGTCGACAGAGCTTGACCCGATCGACTACGCGTCGCACTTGTACCTGGCACTGCTGCATTTGTCAGCCAACGACCATGCGTCGTATCGGGCAACCTGCCAAAGAATGCTCGACAAATTTCAGAAAACCAATAAACCGTCAGCGGCGGGCTTTACCGCGTGGACGTGTGCCTTGATGGACCATGCGATCGATGACTACACATCCGCAATTCGTTTGGCAAGGCTAGCGGTCGACAGAATGCCCGATGATCAGGCATCTCTGACCTTCCTGGGTGCGATCCTGATGAGGTCCGGGAATTACTCGGAGGCAATCAGGAAGCTCGAAGCGGCAATTGCGGTGCCGACTAGCCACAATGCTTCGCCGGTCTATGCTCGATACTTCGCTGCCATGACGGAACAACGACTCGATAACAAGGAAGCTGCGAAGCAACACCTGCAAGTGGCCATCGATTTGTCAGAAACACAGCCCCACGAAGAATCGACGAATTGGATTCGATCGCTCACGTTACGATTGCTCCGTGAAGAAGCCGAAGAGCCGTATTGATCTGCCCGGTATGGTCAAAAAACTCAGCCGAGCATTAGACAATACAAAAAGTCGACGTTCAAGCATTTGTGAGCCACGCATCGAAGCCGAAGTGTCATGCATCTCGACGTCGACAATGTTTCCGCAACCGTTCTCACCGTAACGGCAACAAACGCGATCGCCCACAGACGTGACCACGCAGGTTTACAATTGGCCTCACACCAATGATCGTCTCAGGTTTGACGGACCGCCGAGACGCCGATGAAGTTCGTTCTGCAACCAGGGCAGTTGTTCGTGATCATTCTTGCCGGCTGGATGCATCGAGAGTAGCAACTGCGCCTTGAGTATCGTGAACGCCAAGATCGAAACGACGGATAATCCCGGTGGCTTGCTGCGGTCGTATCGGCGCACGGCTTGAAATCGGAAATCTCGCTCGCTGTCATCACACCGATTACCAACAATCGGCTTGGAGGCAGTTGCGCCCAAGAGTGAAGTTGACTCGGTTTTTCACTACCGGTGTCGAGCGTTGGCATCAATCTCGACCGAACAACGGGGCTGGCCAAGCCATGAATGCACGTCAATGGCAGGCCAAATCGCTCGTTCTATTTTTTTGACCACAAGGGTAGAGGCGTACGGAGCCGGGCACGCGCCATAAGGGTCAAAAAACTCGACCGCGTGCTCTCCAAAAACTCATCCGACGTGAAACCGCAGCGATTCTAACGTCTTCGCTAGTAATCCTCACAATCCCGATCCGACGAGTAACGCCATCGATGTGACAATCGCAGCGCGGACACAACATTTCACATCTTGGAATCATTCAGCTCGATACAGGCCGCCGAAATTGATATGTCCCCAACCTTCTTGCGCCTGGTCGACGATGCGGAGGAACACGCGGCGACCGATCAGTTGATCGGTGTGGATCAACTGGGGTTGCAACTGATTTGTATCCTGAAGGTTCATGATGCGTAGCACTTCACGGTCGTTCGCAGTGTCGATGATCGCTGCGTAGAGCGAGTTCTGATGTCCGCCTGAGAGATAGGCAAAGTAGGCCGCATCGGTGACGGTGAACTCAGGCGAACGAATGCTACCGGTTCGTTTGTCGTCGAAGCTGTTCTCGTCCAGTTCGGCCGTGCCAACGAAGAAACCTTGCGGCGGCTGAAAGTCGGCTCGCTTCGAATTCGTAAACGGCATTGGCAGATCGCCCGTTTCGATGATCCAGTTGTCGCGATCGCTTTGCTCATCGAACGACAGCACTGGGTCGCCGACCGATGGTTTCGTTCTCCACTTCAATTGGGCAACTTGCAGGCCATCGAGATCCGGGGTCAACGCGACGATATAGTCTTGGCCTTCGTGATGCACGATCTCGGGGGCCGCGACCGCCAGCCGAGTGGCGAGATATCGGTCGTCCTGATTGATGCCGAACATTTTCGGATCGGACGAATGATAGACAGTCGAGATGGCATCTGTTCCATAGTGCTGGGTGCGGAACAGATAGAAGCGACCGTGTCGTTGCACCACGTGGGGACATTCCGACGAGAATTTTCCTGTTCCGGTGAGGCCTCCGAACGAGACAACCGCCGAGTCACTCCAGCTATGGAAGTCGTCGGTTGTACGCACGTAAACGGCTCCCTGGTCATTGGGATAAGCGGTGTAGTAGCCATACCACCGGTCATCGACTTTGAGCATCATGATATCGCGAGTGTTGAAGCCGCGTCCTTCGGTAAACATTGCCGTTTTACCGGTCGGTTGAATCACTCGCTCAAAGGTTTTGCCATCTTCGCTGACTGCCTGACAGATATTGTTCCAGTCTCCGTAGAACATGTGGTATTGGTCGCCTTCGCGAATGACGTGCGGCGCCTGCAATCCGCCGAGATCTTCACCGAGCGTTGGGTCGGATTCCATGGCGATCCCGATTGGTGTCCAGTTCGGCTGCGTCAGGCTCTGTCCCTCCCAGCGGTAGAACAACCTTGTGTGCCCGCCACATTTTGTGCCACGAATGCACGACCATGCCTGCCAGGTTCCATCGGCGGCCTGCCAGACGGCAAAGTCGACCGGTTGTTGCCGCGGGCCTGTGTCATCACCGAGGTCGGGATTGCCGGCAATCCGGATCCAAGGTCCTTCGACGGTGGGCACCAGCAGGTCATCGGGGATCGCGTCGCCACAGCAGACCAATCCAAGGAACACAAGGAAGAAATGTCTCATGGGCAATACACGCCATCCGATTGATTCGGCCGAAGGGGAGGGAGGGGCGGACCAAACGCCGCGACACATTCTAGCAGAATGCCTGCAGCTCCGATTCGCCGACAGTAAGCATTCGTCGTCGATCAAATCGTTCGCCCGGGGCCGGCGAGTAACGAAGCTGGCAGAACGACGATCCAAGCTGCCGCGCGTGAGGGAAGATACGATGACGCGATTTGGATTACATCGACAAGCAAAAGCGTGAACGATCTGGCCGACGCTTGGCGAAGGGGAGAGCAAACACCGATCACAAAGCGGTCGTTATGCCACGAAGGAACATGACGATGCGAGGCTTTCAGCCGTTTGGCAGCGGAGTTTTTGTTACTCGATTCGGCGGTCCGCGTTGATTCCCAAGGCAGCGATTCCGGCGATCAGGTAGCCGGCCGAGAACAGGAGAAACGCTTCGTGCCAGTCTCCGTTGAGATCCCATTTTTCGAGTACGATCGGAACCAACAGCGGCGTGGTGGCGGCCCCAAGATTTCCCCACATGTTGCCCCAACCGAAAACCGCCGCTGTGTTCTTGCCGCCGACATCCTGCATGTAGGCCCAGATCCCCGGCACACTCATGTCGGTCATCAATGCGACCGTCGAAGCCGCAGCAATGAAGGCCCATGTCGAATCGAGAAAAAGACACGATAGATACGCCAACAAAGCGTTGGCATAGCAGAAAACCATCGGCAGCGAGCGACCCCATCGTCTTCCAAATCTTCGCACGGAATAGTCGGTCAGTGGTCCGCCACACAACATGCCGACAATTCCGGCGAGCAGGACGATCGTGGACATCAACCCGCCAATCTTTGGGTCGACCCCTTTGACGTCTTGCAAATAAGTCGGCAGCCAGGTGACCAGAAAGACCCAGCCAAGATTGATTCCGAACTGCAGGGCACACATCAGCCACATCGTGCCGCTACGGACGAGTGTTCCAATGGGCGGAAAGGCTGGCCGGCCCGATACCGGTGGTTCGTTGTCGCCGGCAACGATCCATTGACACTCCGCTTCATTGCAGTGCGGGTGCTGGGAAGGTGTCTCGCGAAAGACCCGCCAAAAGTGAACGGAGACAAAAAGTCCCGCGGCGCCGTACAGCGTCAGCACCCACCGCCAACTCAGGAAGTCTCGGAGCAACCAAGCGGTCAGAATCGGGGCGACGGCGCCTCCCAGTCGCCCACCGAAGGAGACGATGCTGCTGGCGGTGCCTCGCCGGGGCAGCGGTATCCAGCGTTTGATCAAGCTGCCGGCCGTTGGGTAGCAACCGGCCTGGGCGATTCCGAACATCAGCCTGGCCACCAGCAGCATCACGATTCCGTGGGCAAGACCGGTCAGGATCGTGCAAATCGACCAGACGGCGATGTAAAGGGGTAACATCGTCCGTGCGCCGAAACGGTCGGAAAGCCAGCCCGCCGGCACTTGCCCCAACGCATAGGCAAAAAAGAACGCGGACAAGACGGCCCCCGTTTGCTTGTCCGAGAGCCCCAGCGAGCTTTTGAATTCTTCCAGCTTGGCGATTTCGGCGATGCAGATACGATCCAGGTACAGCATCACCGCGGCAAGCGTCGTCGCTGCGATCACTCGGTAACGAACGTTCGTTGGCACGATTCTTTCTGAAAGCCTCCCCCGACAACGGTCTTATCGTTCACTACGACGATACTGGTTACGTCCAGGCTGGAATAACTCCGGCAGAAACGACGCCCCCAGACCGGGATCGGATGGAAGCAGCAGATGTCCATGCTCAATCGTCGGCTGGCGATCGATCAACTGGGTGTAAAACGTGCGAATGTGAGCGCGGACGGTTTCCTGGAAAACAACGTTCCCCGAAGCCGCGGCGCAGTGGAGTCCGGCCAGCAGTGTGAACGGGCCGGTGCAGTCATGCATGGTCGCCGGAACGTTGTAAGCTTGAGCGAGGTCGATGATTCGGCGGGTTTCGCTAATGCCGCCCGCCCAGGTTGGATCGACCATCACATAGTCGACCGCTCCGGCGCTCAGCAGCGACAGATACGATGACCGACCCAACAGCATTTCGCTGGCGGCGATTGGCATTCCGGATTGTCGGCGAAAATTTGCGAGCGTATCGACGTTGTCAACTCGCAGCACGTCTTCCAGCCACAACGGCCGAATCTCGGCCAGCGCTTCGGCCAGTCGCAGTGCCGCGGGAAGTTGGAAGAAGGCGTGACCTTCGATCATGATTTCGATTTGATTCCCGACACGCTGGCGGATTTCGCGCAGCGGCTTCATTCCTTCTTCGATATCGATCGCGGAAAGGTACAGACCACCGCTGCGATGGGCATAGCGATCGAAAGGCCAGACCTTCATGCCGGCAATGCCTTCACCGATCAATTCCTCGGCCAAGTCGCCGGCGGCGTGAATGGAAGTCCAGTTGTCTTGCAGTGGACCCGCCACGCCTTCGTCGCCGTAACCGGGCCAACCGGGATGCTCGGATCGGTCGGGTGATGTTCGTTGGACCGCACCATATCCCGGTCCGCCGCACGTGTTGTAAATGCGAACGCGTGGCTGAACGGCACCTCCCAGCAACTTCCAAACCGGTTGGACACAGAGCTGTCCGAGCAGATCCCAAAGCGCCACGTCGATCGCAGAGAGGGCTCGCATCTCGGCACCCGGCGTCCCGAATGCCGAACACCGCTGGTATAGAAATCGCCAATGCGATTCGATGTCGGTCGATTCGGATCCGAGCAGTCGCTGTCCCATCCAGTCGTGAATCAACGCTTCGATCGCATGAGGTGTGTAATACGTTTCACCGCAGCCGACGGATCCATCTTCGGTGTGAACACGGACCAAGATCAGATTCGGCATGATCCCGGCCGGGATGGCGGTTTCGATCGCAGTGATTTTCGGCATTGTTTGTCGCCTGAGTCACGATCGCCGCATTTCGCCGCGGATGTCGTGTGCTGTGAGAGGTGGGTTTGCTCGTTGAATCGCGCGGGCGGGCAAGTTTCAGGCAATGATTTCATGAACGACGCGGCCGTAGACGTCGGTCAAGCGAAAGTCGCGCCCGGCGTGGCGATAAGTCAGACGCTGGTGGTCAAGACCGAGCAGGTGCAGAATCGTGGCATGCAAGTCGTGCACATGGACTTTGTTCACCGCTGCTTTGAAACCGAACTCGTCGGTCTCGCCATAGGTCATGCCTCCTTTGACCCCGCCTCCGGCCAACCACATCGTGAAACCGTGATGATTGTGGTCTCGGCCGTTGCCGTTTTCGGATGTCGGTGTGCGTCCGAACTCACCACCCCACACGATCAACGTGTCTTCGAGCAAGCCGCGTTGTTTCAGGTCGGTGATCAATGCCGCGATCGGCTGATCGATGTCTTGACATAGCTTTGGGACTTTTTCGTCGTGACCGCTGTGCGTGTCCCAAGGTTGTCCGTTGCCGTAATACACTTGCACAAAACGAACGCCCCGTTCCACCAACCGCCGGGCAAGCAAGCAACCATTGGCGAAATGGCCTGATCCGTAAGACTCGCGAGACCGTTTGGTTTCGCGATTCACATCGAACGCCTCGCCGGCCTCGAACTGCATTCGGAAAGCCGTTTCCATCGATTCGATCCTCGCGCTGAGCACGGAATCGTCCGGTCGCCTTGCCCGATGGTCCGCGTTCAACTGCTGCAGCAGATCGAGTTGCCGCCGCTGCACGCTTGGATCCCACTGAGCGTTTCTCAGGTGGGGAACCATCGTGTCGGGTTCCATCGTGGAATGATTGATGTAGGTCCCTTGGTACTTCGACGGCAGAAAGCCGCTGTTCCACAAGATGGAAAACCTGACAGGGCGTCCGGGGCACAGCACGACGTATCCGGGAAGGTTTTGGTTTTCGGTTCCCAGACCGTACAGGAACCAAGCTCCCATGCTGGGCCGAGTCGGAATGATGGTGCCGTTGTTCATCTGCAGCAGTGCGGGCCCATGATTCGGGTTATCGGCGTGCATCGATCGCAGCACGCAGATATCGTCGATATGCTGACGGAGGTGCGGCAGCAGTTCGCTCACTGGAACGCCGCTTTCCCCGCTAGGATGAAACCGAAACGGTGATGGCAGCAAGCCGCCGGTTGGCCGTTCGGTCAACAAATCGGCGCCCGACGGCTTTTGCCCGGCGTATTTCTGCAGCGCCGGTTTGGGATCGAACAAATCCGCTTGAAACGGTCCGCCGTTCATGAACAGGTGAATCACTCGTTTGGCTTTCGGCGCAAAATGCGGGGTCGCCGTTGCCTCGGAATTCGCGGCCGAAACTCGGTTCGACGATGTCCATGCACTTGCCGCACCGATGATTCCCATTCCACCACCAAGATGCTGCAGCAGGCGGCGACGGTCGAGTGAAGGGTGCGAGGGCTGGCGGTCTGTCATTCGATCATCTCTATCATCGTGCTATTGAATGATGTCCAACGGATGGGCGATCTCAATCGATCAATAAGAATTCATTCGATGCCAGCAGCGCGTGCGTGTACTGCTCCCATCGCGCCGATCGTTCTTCTTTTGATTCTTCGTCGGCATCACCCAAATAGACGAGACCGAGTTCATATTCTCGCGGAGTCGGAGATCGCGAAAACAACAACCAATAGGCCCGTTCGATTCGATGCCGATCGTGATTCGCGAATTCTCGGCCAAGTCGGCCTACCAGAGCTCGCGCCTGCGCGGCCAGCAATGGCCCGTTGAGCGCGTACAGACCCTGTAACGCCGTGACGGTCGATTTCCGTTGCGGACTGTGTTGCGTCGGGTCGGGAAAGTCGTGGACCTGCAACGTTGTGGACATGTCTCGACGGTGAACGGTACTGTACAGCGTGCGGCGTCGATTGTTCGCGGCTTCCAGGTCGATCGATGGCCCACCGGTCTGGAGATCCAATTCACCACTGGCGGCCAGCATCGCATCACGCCACGCCTCGAATTCCAAGCGGCGACGGTTCATTCGCGACAGCCAACGGTTTTCCGGATCGATTTCGACACGCTGCCGATCGAATGCCGAGGACTGCCGCCATGTCGCCGACAATAGAATCTCGCGATGCAGTTTCTTGATCGACCAACCGCCGGCGATGAAACTCTCGGCCAGGTCGTCCAGCAGTTGCGGATGAGTCGGCTGATCTCCCTGATACCCAAAGTTGCTCGGTGTGCTGACGATGCCGCGGCCAAAGTGCGCCAGCCAGATACGATTGACGATGACGCGTGCGGCCAGGGGAGCGGCGTCGCTAGTGATCGAATCGGCCAGTTCCAAACGCCCGCTGCCATTGCGGTAGGGCTGCGGGTTATCGGTCAGTACGGTGAGAAACCGACGGGGGACAACGGGTCCCGGACGATTCGGGTTACCGCGAATGAACAGGGGCAAATCTTGCGCACCGGGCCGGTATTCGAGTCGCGTGCCGTCTTGGGCTGTTTCGCCCGCGCGGACCACAAACATTGACTCTTCCGACAACGCGTTTGCCATCGGCGTATCGTACTGCGGAGTCGAGTCTTTGATTTCGCGGATCTCGCTGGAGAGTTGCTCGAGTTTCTGTGTCGGCTGCGGCTTCGATTTCTTTAGCTCGGCGATCGCGGCTTCAAGCTTGGCAACTTGCTCCTTCGCCAATCGGACCGGTTCGTACTGCTGATCGGAAATCAATGGTCGGTCGATCTGCCGGCAACTGGCAAAGATTCCGGCCAGCGCGTAGTAGTCTTCGGAACTGATCGGGTCAAATTTGTGATCGTGGCAGCGAGCGCAAGCAACGGTCAGTCCCAGAAACGTGCGGCTAACCGTATCCACGCGTTCCTCCCACTCATCGGCGACAATCACCTTGATGATCTCGCAAGGCAGCTTCAGCTCTTTCCAGTACGTTGGACTAAGGCTGACCAGTCCCAGCGCCGGCAGGTCATCGGGACCGGTCGTCGGCATTAGATCCGTCGCCAGTTGCCGGCGCACGAAATCGTCGTAGGGCATGTCCACGTTGAAAGCGTTGGCCACCCAGTCGCGATAGAGGTGTGCCTGGCCAGTCTGGTAAAGCCAACTCGCGGTTCGGTCGGTGTACCGCGCCATGTCCAGCCACAATCGCGACCACTTTTCGCCATACTGCGGTGAATCCAAAAGCCGGTCGACGAGTTGCTCGTATGCGTGATGCGAATCGTCGTTGACAAAATCCAACACCTGCTCGGGCGTCGGCGGCAGGCCGATCAGATCGAAATAGAGTCGACGAATCAAGGTGCCGCGATCTGCCGGTGGCGAGGGAGACAAGCCTTCACGCTGCATCGCCGCCAGCACAAAGGCGTCGAGTCGCGTCCGCGGCCACTGTGGATCGGAGACCGCGGGCAGAGGGTGCCGGTGAAGTGGTTGAAAGGACCAGAAGTTTCGTCCTTTTTCAAAGTCGATTTGGCCGCTGGCACGTTCGGGCTGCTCGAGCGATGGCGGGAACGGCGCACCCCGTTTGACCCAGGCGGTCAACTCAGCGATTTCGGCGTCGGACAGTTTTCCATCGGGCGGCATTTGAATTTCGCCGTCATATCGAATCACCTCGATCAACAGACTTTCTTGTGGCTTGCCGGCAACCAGCAACGGTCCGCTGTCGCCACCTTGCTCGATCGCCGTATCTGTATCGAGTCGAAGTCCGCCGTGGACCGTTTTCGCCTGCGACGAATGGCATTCGAAACATCGCTCACTCAACAGCGTTCGAATGTTGCGCTCGAAGTACTCGACATCTTCTGCGTCCAAGGGTGGCTCGGCGGCAGTGACGACGATCACCAAGCAAAGCGAGCCGACAATCAGCAGGGCTGAGCGGAAGACCATGGCGTGGATCGGGGCGAGTGGCAAGACCAGGCAGGAAGGGAGGTCGAGTGGCGGGAGGCCTCCATTCTACGCGACGCTCGCACCCGATGAGTCAATTTTGCCGCGATCCTGTCTGAATCCCTCGATTTCGCCGAGTGAAATCGATGTTGGACGCCGTAAACAGTGCCCATCATTGGACGCCCATCGGTGGACCTTCGGACCACCTGTGGGTCAACGTGGCGGCACGTCGTCGCCGTACTCGCTGTGCATGTCGCGTGTCAGCGGTGCGTGTGCCGGTTGGCTGGCATGGATTTGATCTTGCAGTCGCGCACACGTATTCCAGCGTAAGATCGGATCGGGATTCTTTCCGTCCGACAACTGTTCGGCACGTTCGTAACATTTCATGGCACGACCGAGCCAGCTGGCCAAGCTCTTCGTCGCGGTCCCTCGTTCCAGTTGGCGCTGGCCCACCTTTCGTTGACGATTCCATCGTAATAGTGTTTGTCGTACTCATTGGTGAGTTTTGGAATCAACTTCTCGGCATCTTGGTATGCGCCGTACAGTTTGTTCGGAAACTGGTCGGTCAGGGCGAGCAACAAGGTGATCAGCGCACGTTGGTTTTCAGGTTCGACTGCCAACACATCCAAACAGATGCTTTCGGCGTGCAGCGGTTCGTTCAACAGACGATAGTGTGCCGCTTTGTCAAGAGCCGTGCCAACTCCATCGGAGCTGATGCGTTTGAGGTTGGTCATGGCTGAATCCAAAAATGGAGAGGAGTGGCTAACTTTTCTGGTTGTTGGGTTTTGAGATTCCGAAAAGCTTGCGGAAGACTTTCTTGACAGGATCGTAAAACTCGTCGACGACCCGTTCTTTCAACGGGATGATGGCATTGTCGGTGATGGTGATGCTCTCGGGGCAAACCTCGGTACAGCACTTGGTGATATTACAATAACCGAGCCCCATTTCATCCTTCAGCAAGCCGATGCGATCTTCGGTATCCAACGGGTGCATTTCCAGGCTGGCGGTGCGAACGAAGAATCTCGGACCAGCGAATTCGGCTTGTTTCCCATGCTCGCGCAGGACGTGACAGACGTTTTGGCAGAGGAAGCATTCGATGCATTTGCGGAACTCTTGCACGCGGTCCGCTTCTTCCTGGCTGAACCGAGGATCCTCGCCCTGCTTGGTTTCCATTTTGAACGCGGGAATCTTTTTGTTGACTTCGTAGTTCCAGGAAACATCCGTTGCCAGGTCTTTGATCACCGGGAACGTCTTCATCGGGCGGACCTCGATCGGCTCACCCTCGGGGTAGGCGTCCATCCGATCCATGCACAGCAGTTTGGGCTTGCCGTTGACTTCGCCACCGCATGAACCGCACTTGCCCGCTTTGCAGTTCCAACGCACGGCCAAATCGGGTGCTTCGGCGGCCTGGATGGCATGAATCGCATCGAGCACGACCATCCCGGGATTCAGCGGAATCCGGTACTCAACCATCTCGTTGTGGTCTTTGTCGCCGCGTTGGACGCGCAACGTCGCTTCGGTGCTCATGCGATTTTCCGTGCTGGAATTCAGTCTTGAAGCAGTTTCTTTAATTCTTCGGGCATTTCAGGAAGCGGCGTTTTCTCGAGTTGGATTTCGCCATCTCGCTGACGTGCCATCTGGTTGAACTTGCCCCACTGGGCATCGGATTCGGGGAAGTCTTCTCGGGTGTGGCCGCCCCGGCTCTCCTGGCGTGCCAAAGCTGCACGGGTCACGACCTCGCTGATGTCCAACATGTTCCACAGGTCGAGCGCCAGATGCCATCCCGGGTTGAACTGCATGTTTCCGGTCACCGACACCTTTCCCGCTCGTTCGCGAAGTTCGGCAATCTTTCCCAATGCCTCTTCCAGGTCATCTTTGGTGCGTACGATTCCGACCAGGTTTTGCATCGTCGATCGAAGGGCTTCGTGGACGGCGAATGGATTTTCGCCACCGACGTTGGCAAAGGGTTGTTGAGCTCTTTGAGCCAAGGATTCGATTTCGGAGTCGTCGATCGAGCCGAACGAAACCTGTTTGGCCGATTGGGCCGCGAATTCGCCGGCGCGTTTTCCGAATACCAGCAGGTCAGAGAGCGAATTGCCGCCCAGCCGATTCGAACCGTGCATGCCTCCGGCCACTTCGCCACAGGCATACAGACCTTTGATCGTTGTCTCCTGCGTCTCGGGATCGACCCGGATACCACCCATCGTGTAATGGCATGTCGGACCGACCTCCATCGGATCGGTCGTGATGTCGACATCGGCCAGCTCTTTGAACTGGTGATACATGCTAGGCAGTTTCTTCTTGATCGCATCGGCCGATCGCCGCGAGGCGATATCGAGAAACACACCGCCATGGGGCGAGCCACGTCCCGCTTTGACTTCCCGGCGGATCGCACGGGCGACGACATCGCGTGTGAGTAGTTCGGGTGGGCGACGGGCTTTGGGCTTTTCTCCTGCAATGACGGAATTGACCCACTCGGTCGCCTCTTGCTCGCTCTCGGCATATTCGCCCTGGAACATTTCCGGGACGTTATCAAACATGAACCGTACACCGTCTTTGTTCTTCAGGACTCCTCCCTCACCACGAACACCTTCGGTGATCAATGTTCCCTTGACGCTGGGGGGCCAGACCATGCCGGTGGGATGAAATTGAATGAACTCCATGTCGATCAGGTCGGCGCCGGCCCACATCGCCATCGCATGTCCATCGGCGGTGTATTCCCATGAATTCGATGTCACTTCCCAGCAACGACCAATTCCTCCGGTCGCCAGCACGAGCGACTTGGCATGAAAAACGACGAACCGGCCCGACTCACGCTGGTAGCCAAAACAGCCGGCGATTCGATCTTCATCCAACAAGAAGGCGCGCATCGTGTATTCCATGAACACGTCGATGCCTTGATGAACACCGCGATCCTGCAACGTCCGGATCAGTTCCAATCCGGTTCGGTCACCGACGTGCGCCAGCCGCGGGTAGCTGTGGCCGCCAAAATTTCGCTGCAGGATACGACCATCCTTGGTGCGATCGAAGACCGCGCCCCATTCTTCGAGCTCGCGGACACGGCGGGGAGCTTCCTGGGCATGCAGCTGAGCCATCCGCCACTGATTGAGGTACTTGCCCCCTTTCATGGTGTCACGAAAGTGGACTTCCCATTTGTCACGATCGTCCAAATTGGCCAGCGCGGCCGCGACGCCCCCTTCGGCCATCACGGTGTGTGCTTTACCGAGCAGCGACTTACAAACCAGTGCCGTTTTTGCACCCGCAGCCGAGGCTTCGATCGCTGCACGAAGTCCCGCCCCACCGGCTCCGATAATGACGACGTCGTACTGATGAGTTTGATACTTGCTCATGAATGCATTTCAGACTGACTCGGCGCAAATCGCCCACGTGGAATGGGAGCGGATGGATTTTTTTAAAACCTGAACGATCTTTCTAAAACTTGAACAAGGCGGGATCGGCGAATACCCCAGTGGCAACCATCCAAACATAGAAGTCGGCAAAACCAACCATGAACAGGCTCAGCCAGGCCCACAGCATGTGTTTTCGGTTGAGGATCGAAACACCTTTCCAGGCCTTTTGGCGGGCACTTCCCAGTGCGACACAGGAGAAGCAGTCCACATTGCCGCCAACCAAATGCCGCAGTGAGTGACAGGAAAAGGTATAGAGCGAAAGCAGGGTCACGTTCGCAGCCAAGACCAGCGTTCCGACACTGATTCCAAACGTCGTGCCACCACCGGTGACGGGCCAACGACTCGACCAGAACACGTCAATCGCAAGCAGCACCAGGAAGAGCAATGCGAAATAGAGGAAGTAGCGATGTATGTTCTGAAACAGAAATAACCTTCGCTCGCCAGCATACTCGTTGCGCGGTTCGCCCACCGCACAAGCGACCGGATCGAGCAAGAAGGCTCGGTAATACGCCTTGCGGTAGTAATAGCAGGTGAGTCGAAAGCCCCCAGGCGCCCAAAGGATCAGGAATGCCGGTGAGATCCAACTGGGCAGAAACGGAAGCACAATCAGCGGTGAATAGAACGGCGAAAGGAGATGGGCGTGATTCTCCATCTGCCCGGTGCCGACACCCAGCTGATATTCCGCGTTATAGACGGCACGAAACGTGGCATAGATTCCAAAGGCACCCAATCCCATGGCGGTGGCCAATGGGCCAATCCACCAGTTGTCGCGGCGCTCGGTCGCCCCGAGCCCGGAACGGCGTTTGGTTGTGGTCACAGTTGCTGACATCGTTGATCCTGGTGGTGGATCGGCACTATAGCGGCGGGCATATACCGCGTCAATTTAGCGAGTCGGAAGCTTCGCGACCTGAGACCGTTGTTCGCCTATGCGACCGTAGGGCTGATCAGCGATGCCAGGGCGTCGTCGATTGCCAAATCACGGCGTTGCCGATCAAGAAAAATGCTGACGTGCGTGTAACCGCAACGTGACAACAGGGCGAGCGCCTGTTCATAGCCATCGGCGACACGGCCCGGTTCATGTGCGTCGGCACCCAGCGTGACAGGAATGTTGCGAGATCGCATCTCGACGAGCATCTCGGGAAAAGGATTCATTTCCGAAATTGTTTTGTTGACCCCCGACGTATTCAACTCCATTGCCACGCCCGTGGCGGCAATTCGATCGAGCGATCCACGGATATCATCGATGATCACTTCCGGATCCCAACTCTCAGCCGTGAAGTTCTTGATCAAGTCGGGGTGCGCGATCGAGTCGAACAATCCCGTTTCGGCCGCCTGGGCTAGCAGACGAAAGTAGATTCGTTGGATCTCGACGAGGTCCGTTTGCCAGTACCGTTGCCGGAACTCATCAATCTGCGGATGCACCGATCCCAGGACGAAGTGGAAATCGGCCGACCCCAATTGTTTCTCGAGGTACGATTCGTGGCCTTCAAAATAATCGGCCTCCAACCCCAACCGAACATCCATGCGGCCGACCCACTGGTCACGAGTCTGTGCCACCAAGTCGACATACTCATCGAATTGATCTTCACGCATTCTCACTCGCGCCGAAAATCCATCGGGCATTGGGTTATGGCAGGTGACGATCAGGCCGCGAAGACCTCGCTGCCAGGCAATGGCAGCGTACTCGGTTGGATCGCCAACTGCATGCATGCAAAGCGGCGTGTGGGAATGCGATTCGTAGAAAATGCGTTCGGACATCAGATTGTTGGTGTTTATGCGAGACGTACGTCGTTTGATACCACGCACGGTCCGTCCCTGTCCATGACCGACCCATCGGTCCGACAGGTTCGCAGGCCGTTGACCGATCCCCTGACAAACATTCACGCCAACGGTTGCCTTTCGGCAAAGCAACGAGAAACGGCGACTTGGGTGTTGGCGGACTACTGGCAAGATCCATCGGACAGACTGACCGACATTGTTCTGGTGGGCGATGAGCCTGCGGAATTCGCGGCATGATCACAGAGCATCGGATTCCCTGATCGAGCCTGAACCGGTGTTCATTTTCCGATCAACCCAGCGTCGCGGCTGTCCGAAGACGCATCTCGCGGATCGAATCGTCGCAAGACCACGGGCTCCAGCGATTGATGGAATCGTGACACCGATTGCCGAATTGAAGTAGATTGAATGTTCCACCGACAATTCCGGTGCGGAAAATGATCGCCAGACCCTCCCGACAGGAAATCCTGCTACGTGAACGTTCCTGCTTTCGCCAAACGACTGTCATTGCTGTTGCTAGCGACCCCGTTGTGGGCGGTGATGGCCGCTGGCCTAGCCGGGTCGGCTTGCGCAATCCGAGTCGCCGGTGGGTGTCGATTTCAACGAGCAGATCCGTCCGATCTTCATTCGTCATTGCACCGCATGCCATGGTGGCGTCAAGCAGGCCGCGGATCTGTCGCTGGTGTACGCCGATGATGTTGATTACTTGATTGAAGCGGGAAGCCCTGATGACTCGGAACTTTTCCGGCGGGTCACATCGGAGGACGACGATGAGCGAATGCCGCCACCGGATCATGGACCACGCTTGTCGCCACAGGAAATCGAGTCATTGAAACAGTGGATCGAGCAAGGCGCGAAATGGGGAAAACATTGGGCGTACCAGATACCGCGGCGGCATCGTCCGCCACAGGTGAGTGATCCCGATTGGTGTCGCCAGCCGATGGACTTCTTCGTGCTCGCTCGGCTCGAGGCGTTGGGAATCGAACCTTCGCCGGACGAGGTTCCCAGTCGCTGGCTGCGGCGGGCGTCGTTGGATTTGGTCGGCTTGCCACCAACGCCTGAGTTTCGGACCGAGTTTCTGGACGATCTTGAACACCATGGCGAATCGGCTTATGCCACGGCCGTCGATCGACTCTTGGCGTCGCAAGGTTTTGGCGAACGATGGGCGAGCGTTTGGTTTGACCAAGTGCGTTATGCCGATTCGCGGGGGCTCGGCTTGGACGGACGCCGGACGATTTGGAAGTATCGCGATTGGGTGATCGACGCGCTCAATCAAGACCTGCCGTACGATCAGTTCACGATCAAGCAGTTGGCGGGCGATCTGCTTCCCGATGCGACGATCTCTGACCGCATCGCCACGGCCGTGCATCGGCTGACGCAATCGAACGAGGAAGGTGGCACGGACGACGAGGAGTTCCGCATTGCCGCGGTGCTGGATCGCGTGAGTACGACCTGGCAAGCGTGGCAAGGGACGACGTTCGGATGTGTCCAATGTCACAGTCACCCTTACGATCCCTTCAAACACGAGGACTTTTATCGGTCGGTGGCGTTCTTCAACAACACCGCCGACTCGGATCTGAATGACGATTGGCCGCTGATGCGTGTGCCTGAGGACAGCCAGGACTATCCGAAAGCGTCCCAGCTGGAGACGCGGATCGGCGAATTGCGAGAGCGGATTTGGGAACGAGAATTCGCGGTGACGTCGGATCTGTCGCATTGGCAACCGCTGAACAAGCTGGAGGTCTCGTCACCAGTTGCCACGATGGCGGTCGAAGCGAAAAACGATCATGTCGAATTTCATACGGTTGGAACGGTGCCCGGTGGTCTTGAAATCAACATCGAAGTGCCCTTCGATTCGAACCAACAGCTCACTGCGATCCGGCTCACCGCGTTGCCGCTGAATCCCGCCAAGGCGTTGGCCGATTCCGAGTGGGGTTTCGTACTGTCGCAATTCGAGGCACAGATCATTCCTGCGGGCAACGTCGAACCGCAAGCGTTGTCGTTTTCGTCGGTTGTCGGTGACGAAGCAAATCCGCACTACGATCCGTCGCGTTCGTTGGACAAGTCGAACGATGGTTTTGCCGCCTACACGCGGATTCATTATCCGCGTCAAGCCGCTTTCATCCTCCGCGAACCCGTCTCGGTGCAGGCCGGCGACAAACTGAAGATCGTGCTTCGGAACAACATGCTGTCGGGTGGTTCACATCCCTTGGCGATCAAACGTGGGCACTTGGCTTTGTCATCCCAAAGCGTGTTGAGCGACTTGCCTCGCGACCCTCAGTTGGTCGGTCTGAAGCAGGAACTGGATTCGCTGAATGGGCAGTTGGCGAAAATCAAATCCACGACGGTACCCGTGATGCGCGAGCGGCCATCGAGTCTCGAGCGTCCGACATACATCTTCACTCGGGGGCTGTTTCTTACCAAAGACAAGCGGGTCACCGCTGGTGTACCGAGTTCGCTGTTGCCCGAGGGGTTGATGGTCAACGACCGTCTGCAACTTGCCCAGTGGTTCGTCGACCCACGCAATCCGCTGACCGCTCGCGTGGCCGTGAATCGTTACTGGGCTCGAATCTTTGGTACCGGATTGGTGGCAACCGAGGAAGACTTTGGGTCGACGGGCGATCCTCCGTCGCACCCCGAGTTGCTGGATGATCTTGCCGTGCGATTTCGAACCGAATTTGATTGGAGCGTCAAGAGATTGTTGCGAGAAATCGTGCTCTCACGGACGTACCGCCAGAGTTCGCGGATCCGTGGGGAGCTTGCCGAACGAGACGCCTCGAATCGCTTGCTCGGCCGGGGGCCAAGGAATGCGTTGGCGGCCGAGATCGTGCGAGACCAGATGCTGGCGATCAGTGGGCTGCTAACGGACAAGATGTTCGGGCCGCCGGTTTATCCGCCACTACCCGATGGCGTTTGGCGACCCTTCGCCGGCGGAGACAAATGGACGACGCCGAAAAAGGGTCAGCCGGATCGATACCGGCGATCCATCTATACTTATGTCAAACGCAGCATCCCCTATCCGACGTACGCTGCTTTTGATGCGCCGACGCGAGAGTTTTGTGCCCCGAGACGCCTACGTTCCAATACGCCTCTGCAGTCGCTGGCGACCTTGAACGATGAAACTTTCGTCGAATGCAGCGAGACGTTCGCCGACAGGATGCGACAGCACGGCGGCGAGTTATCCGACCAGATACGGTATGGATTCCTGCTCGCGACCTGCCGCCCGGCGAGGGATTCGGAGGTCGCACCACTGTTGCAGCTGTATCAAGACGTGCGGGTGAAAAGCAACGAGCAGACGGCGCTACAGTCGGTTGCCGCGGTGCTGTTGAACCTGGACGAACTGCTAAACCAATGAATTGCACAACGAATTATCCGAGACTTCGATCATGACTCGTCGAATGACGTTCCCGCAGGAGTTTGCCCGAACCGTGCTGGAGCGGAACACACGCCGGCAGTTTCTTCAGCAGTGCACGACCGGACTCGGTGCGGTTTGGCTTGCCTCGCAACTTGACCGTGCGGCATCCGCGTCCGGCGGCCATGACCCGCGATTGGCGATTGGACGTTATCCGGTCCGAGCAAAGCGGGTGATCTATTTGCACATGGTGGGTGCCCCGAGCCAATTAGAGTTGTTCGATCATCGGCCGGAATTACAGAAGCTCGATGGCAAGGATTGTCCGCAAGAATTCTTGGAAGGTCAGCGATTCGCCTTCATCCAGGGCACTCCACAGATGTTGGGGTCACAATTTCCATTCCAGCAATATGGCCAAAGCGGTGCCTGGTTCTCGGATCGTCTGCCCCACTTGTCCCAGCACGCCGACGATATCTGCTTCATCAAGACAATGCAGACCGACCAGTTCAATCACGGACCGGCGCAACTGATGGTTCACAGCGGTCAGCCGCGGATCGGGTATCCGTCCATCGGGTCTTGGGTCACCTGGGGATTGGGGACCGAGAACGAGGATCTGCCGGGTTACATGGTCCTGCTTTCGGGTGGCCGTTTGCCGCGGGTCGGAAATGCCTTGTGGTCGGGTGGCTTCTTGCCGTCGGTCTACCAGGGTGTGCAGTGCCGATCGCAGGGGGATCCAATTCTCAACATTTCCAACCCGGCGGAGGTTACTCGTGAAATTCGCCGCGAGCAGCTCGATGCGTTGGCCAGTTTGAACCAACAGGCGTATGACGATTTTCGTGACCCGGAAACACTGACTCGGATTTCCCAATACGAGATGTCGTTCCGGATGCAGCAGGCAGTACCGGATGTGGCCGAGCTGAGTAACGAATCGAGTCAGATGTTGGAGATGTACGGAGCCAAGCCGGGCGAGCAGTCTTTCGCCAACAATTGTCTGCTGGCCCGCCGGTTGGCCGAAGCCGGCGTTCGTTACATTCAGTTGTTCGATTGGGGCTGGGACTCACATGGTTCCAGCAGCAGCGAGGCGCTCAACGGGGGTTTCATTGACAAGTGTCAACAGGTCGACAAGCCGATCTCGGCGTTGTTGGCGGATCTGAAGGGGCGTGGCCTGTTGGAAGATACGTTGGTGGTTTGGAGCGGTGAGTTTGGTCGTACGCCGATGCGCGAGAATCGTGGCGGAAAGACGATGAAGCTGATCGGTCGCGATCACAACCCGGGCGCCTTCACGCTGTGGATGGCTGGCGGCGGCGTGAAACCGGGCATGACCTATGGCGAGACCGATGCGTTCGGCTACCAGCCCGCCGAGAATCCTGTTCAACTGCGAGATTTTCATGCGACGATGCTGCGTTTGTTGGGCATCGACCATGAACAGTTCAGCTACTTTTTCCAAGGCTTGAACCAGAAGCTTACGGGAGTCAAACCGGCGAGCGTGATCGAACAGGTGCTGGCGTAATCCTGGAAGGACACCAATGCAGAACACACCAAGAGTTGTCGCGGTCGGCGAATTGCTCTGGGATCTCCTTCCCCAAGGAGCACAATTCGGCGGCGCGCCGGGTAACTTTGCTCATCATGCGGCGTTGTTGGGTGCGAACGTGTCGATGGTCAGCAGCGTCGGTGATGACGATTTGGGTCGCCAGGCGATTCGCTTGCTGAAGGCATCCGGACTGGATGTCTCGCAAGTATCGATCTCGAAGGTTCATCCGACCGGTGCCGTGCATGTCTCGCTCGATGCGGCCGGCCATGCGTCTTACCAATTCAACAGCGACGATGCATGGGACCACCTGCAGTGGTCCGACGAATTGCAAAAGTTGGCGAATCACAGCGATGCGGTCTGCTTCGGAACTCTGGGACAGCGAAACGATGAGTCACGGCGCACGATTGTCAAGTTTCTCGAGTCGACTCCGGATTCGGCGCTGCGAATTTTCGACATCAATCTGAGGCCACCCTACTTTGACGATGATCTGATTCGCGAATCGCTCAGCCTGGCAAATGTTCTGAAGTTGAGCGATGACGAGCTGGACCACGTTTGCAAAATAAATGGCATCCGCGGCTCGGAGGTTGAACGGGCCGGCGAAATTGCCGAAAAACATGAACTTCGTTTAGTCGCGGTGACGCGCGGGAAACGCGGGGGTCTGCTCGTGTGCGGGGGAAAGATCAGCGAAGTCGAGTCGCAACCGGTGACGGTCCAAGACACCGTTGGCGCAGGCGACGCCTTCACTGCTGCGATTACCATCGGGATGCTGAAGGGAGTTGATCTTGATTCGATCAACCGATCTGCCTGCCGAATCGCCGAGTATGTGTGCACGCAGCCGGGTGCCACTCCTGCGATACCGCTAGAACTGCGAGCAAACCTGCAGTTGCCAAAGTCGTGAGTAAGAAACGACCGTGCCACACGACTCTTTCCCCGTTGCCTGTGGTCATCGAACCGCATTGGCGAACTTGCTGCCGAGTTGACATTCCGAAAATGCGAAAATTCAAGTCCCTATCGATCCGCGTTGTTTGGGCTATTGTGTTCTTGGCGATGACATGTGCGGTAAGCCGAGCGGAACCGGCGAAGCCGGACCGACCCAATGTGTTGTTCATCGCGGTTGACGATCTTTCTTGCGCACTGGGTTGTTATGGCAACTTGATTGCCAAGACCCCGCACATCGATCGTCTGGCGGCTAGTGGAGTACGATTTGATCGTGCCTATAACCAGTTGCCTCTTTGCAATCCGACTCGGGCATCGATCATGACCGGACTGAGGCCTGACAAGATCAAGGTTTATGACCTCGATCGGCATTTCCGTGAACAGGTACCGGATGTCGTGACATTGCCCCAGGCCTTTCAGCGGGCGGGTTACTTTGCGGCACGGGTCGGCAAGATCTACCACTACAACGTTCCCGCGTCGATTGGCACGGACGGCTTCGACGACCCGCCATCGTGGAATCAGACCGTCAACCCGAAGGGTCGTGACAAGGACGAAGAGCATTTGATTTTCAACGCCGAACCGGATCGCAAGATCAGTGCAGCGCTCAGTTGGTTGGCGGCCGATGGCAGCGACGAAGAACAAACCGATGGCATGGTGGCGAGCGAGGCGATTCGATTGCTGGAACAGCGGAAGGACGAACCATTTTTCCTGGCCGTCGGGTTTTTTCGGCCGCACACTCCCTACGTTGCCCCTAAAAAATACTTTGACTTGTATCCGATCGACCAGATGCGTCTGCCGTATGCGCCCGATGATGATCGAGACGATATCCCAATCGCCGCGTTTGCTCACAACTGTCCGGTTCCCAACTATGGCTTGACCAGGCCGGTCCTGCTGGGTGCGACACAGGCGTACTATGCATGTGTTTCCTTCGTGGATGCTCAAGTCGGTCGTCTGCTCGACGCACTCGATCGTCTCGACTTGAATGACAACACAATCGTCGTTTTTTGGAGCGATCATGGATACCATTTGGGCGAACACAATGGCATTTGGCAAAAACGGACACTGTTCGAGGAAGGTGCGCAGAGCGCCGCTGATCATTCGCGCACCCGGCAGCAAAGGGAACTCGGCGGCCTGTCGGCGGATCGTCGAATTTGTTGACATCTATCCGACGCTAGCGAGTTTGGCAGCGATTGATGCGCCCTCTGATTTGGCGGGACGCGATCTGACACCGCTGTTGGAAAATCCGATCGCCGATTGGGATGGCCAGGCCGTGACACAAGTCATGCGACCAGCAGACGATCGGCTGACGAGCCCGGTGATGGGCTGCAGTATTCGTACGGATCGATGGCGTTATACCGAGTGGGCAGATGGTGTTGCGGGTCTGGAACTGTACGATCACCACAGTGACCCGCTGGAGTTCCACAATCTTGCGGTGCAGCCTGATGCTGCGGCGACCGCGGTGATGAACCGACTTCGGCCGATGCTCCATGCCCGCGCCTCAGGGGCGATTCCAACCACACCGGTCAACCCTGCTAGACTCTAGAGCGTTTGTCGCCGCGAAGCTTTCCGGGGTCTCGCCCGCACTTGGAATCCAACATGAACGCGAATGTCACTCGTCCGCTTATCCACCCGCGAGACGAAATCATGCAGACGATGGAGCGAATTTATCGCTATCGGATGACCACGACGTCTGGCGGAAATCTTTCGATACGTGATGAAAGTGGCGACATTTGGATTTCGCCCGCACGCGTCGACAAAGGGAATCTGACTCGCAACGACATTGTCCGCGTGCGCCCTGACGCTACCGTGGACGGGCCACATCCGCCGTCATCGGAATTTCCTTTTCACAAGGCGATTTACGACAAGCGTCGAGACATTCATGCCATCGTTCATGCACACCCGGTCGCGCTGGTGGCATTCAGTATCTGTCGCCAAATGCCAGACACTCGACTGTTTCATCAAGCACATTTTGTTTGTGGTCAACCCGGTTTCGCGCCCTATGCGCTTCCCGGCAGCGGGCAGTTGGGCCAGAACATCGCCGAGACATTTGCGGGTGGCGTCGATTGCGTGATTTTGGAGAACCATGGCGTCGTCGTGGGAGGCGACTCGCTGGCACACGCGTTTCAGCGGTTTGAGGCGTTTGAGTTTGCCGGCAAGACGGTGATCCAAGGTCGGCACCTCGGGGAGGTTCGATACCTATCGGATGTACAGCTCGAGCAGGCGCAGAGCCGATCCGCCAATTTGGGCAGCTTTCAACCGCCGATCGCGACGGCCCAGGAAAAGGAGCTGCGCCGACAACTCGCCACCTTCGTTCGTCGCGGTTGTCGTCAACGTCTGTTGATTAGTACGGAAGGCAGCTTTTCGGTGCGACTTGACGATGAATCCTTTCTGATCACACCGTCGCAGCAAGACCGTGAACTGCTCGATCTCGATGATTTGGTTTTGGTCCGTGGTGACGACGCCGAATTTGACAAACACCCCAGTCGTGCGACATTGGCCCATCAGGCGATCTACCGTCGTCATCCCAATGTCCACGCGATCGTGTTTGCACATCCGGTCCATGCGACCGCGTTCAGCATCACCGATTCAAGATTCGATGCGCGGACGATCCCGGAAAGCTACATTTTCTTGCGTGACGTCAAACGCGTTCCGTATGGCGTCCAATATCGCCCCGGTCCGCAGATCGCCGAATTCGTTTCCTCGGATACACCGGCAGCGATTCTGGAGAATGACGGCGTGTTGGTTGTCGGAACCAGCGTGCTGGATGCATTTGATCGGCTGGAAGTGCTGGAGTCGACAGCCGAAGCGGTGATCAACGCCGGCGCTGTCGGTACGGTGGCTGCGATGCCCGAGGGCGTCATCGACGAACTGCGTCGCGAATTCGGGCTGGCCTGACCAGGTGCCGATCGAACCGCCCTGCAGGTCCTGGTGCAAGGCGATCGGTTCGTGCACGCTTTGGCAATACGGCGAATCGGATCGTTCCCGGTACAAAGGCGCCGCGTGGACGAGTTACAATGACGACAAATCGCCGCTGCCTCCTTTTGCATTGAATCCATCTCCCATGAAGAAATCACTCGGGAAACTTTCCGCGTCTTTCGTTGCACTGTGCTGCTGCATATCGAACCAGTCACTCACGTCGGTCGCAGCGAGCGCAGCCGACCTGGCCGGCAGTCGACCGAACATTGTCTTGATACTTTCGGATGACATGGGGTACGGGCAGCCGGGTTTTAATGGCGGCCAGAAAGAGCTGACGCCGAACATGGACGCTCTTGCCGGCGAAAGCATGAAGCTGACTCAGTTCTACGCGCACAGTGTTTGTGCACCGACACGAGCGGCGCTGTTGACCGGGCGATACGCCTTTCGTACTTGGAGTGATTGGCGGAGTGAAGATTTCGGCAAACCCAGTTACCTCAAAAAGCTCGGTTTGACGCTTCCCAGGAACGAAAACGGGGAACAGACGCGTCGCATCCACGCGCTGGACACCAACGAGAGAACGGTTGCCGAAGCGCTCCAAGAAGCGGGTTACTTCACATCGATCATCGGCAAATGGCATTGCGGCGAGTGGCTGAAGGAACATTTGCCGATGCAACAGGGCTTCATGCACCAATACGGTCATTATGCATGGGGCATCGACTACAACACGTTCATGATTCCGCACAACGCGCCGGTGCCGTTTCATGTTTACGATTGGCACCGCAACGAGCAGCCGCTCCGAGAGCAGGGTTATTCCACCGATTTGATTGCCGCCGAATTTGAACGTGTGATCTCGGCACAGTCCCAAGACAAACCGTTTTTCATTTACGTGCCGTTCAATGCCGTTCATGGTCCGATCGACATCGTGCCTCGTCATGTCGAGCAATATGGTGCCGCCAACGCGGCCCTGAAGTGCTTTGATGAGGCCGTTGGCCGCATCGTCGCCGCGATCGATGCCAATGGATACAGCGACAATACCTTGCTGATCTGTACCAATGACAATGGCGGATTGACCGAGGAAAGCAACCATCCGTTTCGCGGCACGAAAAACACGACCTTCGAAGGCGGCGTACGGGTACCCTGTCTGGTCCGCTGGCCCGGGCATTTGGACCCCGGCAGCGAGTCCGATGCGATGATGCACGTGATCGATTTCTTCGCAACATTTGTCAAGCTTGCCGGCGGCAGTTTGCAGCAGGAACGACCGCTCGACAGCCTCGACATGTCAGAAACGTTGTTCGGGGACAGCCCGAGCCCGAGGACCGAAATCGTTTTCGAAGTGACCGGAAGCGTTCGTATTCCGACGATTCGGTCGGGCGATTTCAAACTGATGGGAGAACAGTTGTTCAACATCAAGCAAGATCCGGGCGAAACGACGGATGTCGCTGCGAATCATCCCCAGCGTGTGAACAGCATGAGGTCGAGGCTGGCGCAAGTTGACAAACAGCGGCCACCTCTGGGTGACAAGCCGTTGTTGATGACACCGGCGCTGCCATATGTATACGGCATGGAGGAAAACAAGAACCCGCCCCAGTGGTTGATCAAAGTCGTCGATGAGGCGAGAGCCAAGCAGCCGCAGCAGTGGCCAGCGGGCGAAACGCCTTGGCCACAAGCACCACCACGCCCTGAGCTTTACTTTCCCGGAAATCGTATCATGTCATTTCCGGAGTACCGTGCCCTGTCCGTTCGATCACAACCTGCGATTCGCCGCTCAGTTGCTGAAGTCAACGGTGGCCGCCGGTTTTCCCACGATCATCGCAAATTGCCAATGTGGTCCCGCGAGCAAGTTCGCGCGATTGCCAATGTGGTCCCGCGACTCCGTTCGCGGGGCTCGGCGACGGTAAGTCGACGCCGAACGCCGCGGCGCTCGAAACGAAATGGCGGTGTTTGCGAGTGACTGGCAAGGGTTTTTTGCCCTGCGAGCGGAGTCGCAGGACTACTTTGCGGAGGGGGCCCTGCGAGCGGAGTCGCAGGACTACTTTGTGGATCGGGCCCTGCGAGCGGAGTCGCAGGACTACTTTGTGGATCGGGCCCTGCGAGCGGAGTCGCAGGACTACTTTGTCGATCGCGCGGTCACATCCGCGCCCTAACTCTTGATTTTGGGTTGCCACAAGACATACTCGCCCTCGCGCAGACCAGCCTTCGTGGGGTTGTCGGAAATGTAACGGCGAAACTTCCAGAAGTGTTCGTCGTCGCGGACCAGGTGGTCGAAGCTCTCCGATTGGAAAAAGTGGCCGCTGCGACTGAGTGCCCGGTTGATCTCATGCGACTGAAAATGCTTCCAGCCATAACATTGATCCAACATATTGAACTCAGGGAAGACACAAACGAGAAGATGGACGTGATTTGGCATGATCACGAAGCTTCCTAGGCAGTATCGTTCGCCATTGAAATGGTGCAAGCTGTCAGCAACGATCTGTGAAATCCCGTTCTTCCCTAAGAGGCATTCTCCAGACAGTTGATCGAGTTCGTTCTCGAATTCGATTCCGAACATTCGGCGAAACGTTGCTTGCTGTTGATTGGACAGCTTCACCAGTTGTCGATGCCACTGGGGCCGAGAAGCGTTGATCCCATGGTGTGCCAACCATTCGTCGCGCATGCGAAGGATGCGATGCATCGCGACTTTGCTAATCGAGTCGCATGTACGGTACGTGATGAAATAAGTCGCTCCCGACTGTGTCCAATGAGGCAAATGGCCTTCAGTGACCGTGACCTCACCCTCCGGGTCAAAAAATTGAAATTCGCGAATCGAAACCATCAGCGTGCCCCCTCGATGCATTCTAGCGATCTCCAGTGTGGTCCCGCGACTCCGTTCGCGCATTGCCAGTGTGGTCCCGCGACTCCGTTCGCGGGGCTCGGCGACGGTAAGTCGACGCCGAACGCCGCGGCGCTCGAAACGAAATGGCGGTGTTTGCGAGTCACTGGCAAGGGTTTTTTGCCCTGCGAACGGAGTCGCAGGACTACTTTGCGGATGGGGCCCTGCGAGCGGAGTCGCAGGACTACTTTGCGGATGGGGCCCTGCGAGCGGAGTCGCAGGACTACTTTGTGGATCGGGCCCTGCGAGCGGAGTCGCAGGACTACTTTGCGGATGGGGCCCTGCGAGCGGAGTCGCAGGACTACTTTGCGGATCGGGCCCTGCGAGCGGAGTCGCAGGACTACTTTGCGGATCGGGCCCTGCGAGCGGAGTCGCAGGACTACTTTGCGGATGGGGCCCTGCGAGCGGAGTCGCAGGACTACTTTGCGGATGGGGCCCTGCGAGCGGAGTCGCAGGACTACTTTGCGGATGGGGCCCTGCGAGCGGAGTCGCAGGACTACTTTGTGGATCGGGCCCTGCGAGCGGAGTCGCAGGACTACTTTGCGGATCGGGCCCTGCGAGCGGAGTCGCAGGACTACTTTGCGGATGGGGCCCTGCGAGCGGAGTCGCAGGACTACTTTGCGGATCGGGCCCTGCGAGCGGAGTCGTGGGACTAGGGGAGCGACTAGAATCTCGGTTCGCAATAGGCGATGCTGGTGAGTCGATGATGCCAGTGGATGAACGACCTTTTTTTGCCGGGTGGCCGATGTGATGACGAAATTCAACGCTTCGATGCTTGTTTGCGTATTGTTGCTGTCTTGCCCTGCCCAGTGGGTAGTTGCGGCCGAAATGGCGATGGGGTTTCGTGTCGGTGAAGTGAGCCAAGAGTCCGCGATCGTGTGGGCTCGAATCACACGTGATGCCGAGCGGAATTGGGATGGATACCGTGAGGCCGACAAACGCGAGCGACAACAAGACGTTTACACGCCTTCGCCGATCAAGGTCGAAGATCGCCAGGGTGCGACGCCGGGCGCGGTTGGCCAAGTGCGAGTCGTTTTCCTTGCCGATGGCGAGTCAACGGAGACGACCACGCCTTGGGTGACGGTCAAGCCGGATCATGATTTCAGTCATCAGTTCAGGCTCAACTACCTGCGACCCGGCACACGTTACAAGCTGAGGGTCGAATCGCGACAAGGTGCACCTGATACGGCTGTTCGCTCAACGCCCGAGGGTTCGTTCCGTACTCCGCGCCCCGCCGACTCTTGGCAAGATGTCAGCTTCTCAGTCGTGACGGGCCAATCGTACTGGGACTTGGATCATCGCGACGGATATCACATCTACCCCGCGATGCAAAAACTGAATCTCGATTTTGTGGTTCCCACCGGTGATACTGTTTACTTAGACAGCGAAGCGCCGCGAGCGCGGACCGTGGAACTTGCTCGATACCATTGGCAGCGGATGTACTCGCTGCCGCGTCACGTCGAATTCCACCGCGACGTGCCCGGTTACTGGGAAGTGGATGATCACGACTCGTGGGTCAATGACGATTGGCCGACCAAGAAGGCGCCGTGGATGAATCCGCTGACCTTTGAACAGGGTTTCAATGTCTTCCGAGAACAGGTTCCGATGGGCGATTCGACCTATCGCACGATTCGCTGGGGCAAGGGTTTGCAAATTTGGATGGTCGAAGGCCGACTGTATCGTTCACCCAACGACATGCCCGATGGTCCAGACAAGACGATCTGGGGAGCCGAGCAAATGGCATGGCTGCAACGATCGATTCTGGATAGCGACGCCGATTTTCGCGTCTTGATCAGCCCGACACCGATTGTCGGACCTGACCGCGAGAAAGGCAAGAACGATAATCATGCCAATGATGCGTTTGCTCACGAGGGCAATCGGTTTCGGATGTGGACGAAGCAGCAAGACTTGAAGAATTTTTTCACTTGTTGCGGCGATCGCCACTGGCAATACATGTCGATCGATCCGACAAGCGGACTTCGTGAATTCTCATGTGGGCCGGCCAGCGATGTTCACGCGGGCGGGAATCCTGAGCAGCCGTCCTGGCAACCATTCCTGCGAGTCAAAGGTGGCTTCTTGAGCGTATCGGTCAACAAGGTGAATGACGTGCCGACGATTGCTTTTCGGCATCACGATGTGCATGGAAAGATTGTTCATGAGTTCACATCGAACGCGTCGCCTGCGAATCAAGTGGAAAAAAAATGATCCGTCTTTACGGAAACGTCGCCCCTTACCCCTGTCTGGAAGAAAACTGAAATGAAGAAGCTAATGGCCGCTTGCATGCTGTCCATCTTGGTCGCTCCGACCGGTTGGGCGGATGATCAAAAGGTGTTGTTTGATGGTAAGCATCTGAACGACTGGGAGTTCGATGAGGGCGGATGGGAGATCGATGAAGACGGTGCAATGGTTTGTCGCATGGAGACGGTGTCGGCCAAGGACGGCACCAAGCGTCAGAAGGGAATGGGATACATCTGGACAAAAGCCAGTTACCAGAACTTTGAACTTTCGCTGTCCTACAAACTGTCCGAGGGCGCCAATAGCGGCGTCTTCTTTCGCACGGACAAGGATAACCCTGTGCAGGGAGGGTTCGAGATTCAGCTGATGGATGATGAAGGTTTTCAGAAATCGCACGGTAAGAAAGATGGCAAGAATCTCAATGGCGCCTTCTATGACGCCCAGGCCGCGTCATCCGATCCGGCGAAACCGGTTGGCCAATGGAATCGGCTGACCCTGAAATGTGATGGTCCGAGAATCCAAGTTTCGATCAATGGTGTTTTGGTCAATGATGTCAACGTCGACGATTGGGACACACCCAACAAGAATCCCGACGGTACGCGCGAATAAATTCAAGACGGCACTGAAAGAATTGCCACGCAGCGGACGAATCGGTTTCCAAAACCACGGACAAGTCGTTTGGTTGAAGGACGTCAAGATTCGGTCGCTGTAGTCAACCACACACACACCCTTCCTCGAAGCGTGATCCTTATGAAATTCACCTGTCAGATTCTTACGCTGATCGTCGCCGCCAGTGTTGCCTGTCCCCTCGGTGCTGCCGACGTAGCACCCAATATCGTCTACATCATGTCGGACGAATTGGCCTATTACGAACTATCGCATATGGGCAATTCGCGAGTCCATACTCCGCGGATCGACCGCATGGCAACCGAGGGAATTCGGTTCACACAGGCGCTGGCTGGTGCTCCCGTCTGCGCGCCGCTGCGTTGCACGCTGATGACAGGCAAACACATGGGTCACGCTTCGGTGCGTGCCAACGACGGGGGAACGCCGCTACGGGCCGGCGAACCGACGATCGCTTCGATGCTCAAGGATGCGGGTTATGCAACCGGTGGCTTCGGAAAGTGGGGAGCCGGCGGTCGAGGTTCCACCGGCGTACCGGAAGATCATGGCTTCGATGTTTTCTTTGGCTACTACGACCAGGTACACGCGCACTCTTACTATCCACCCTACTTGATCCGAAATAGCCAAGAGGTGGTTTTGAGCGGGAACCAAGGCGGACGATCGGGCGAAACGTACTCGCACTACGCGATCATGGACGAGGCGGTGAAGTTCATTCGCGAGAACAAGGATCGTCCGTTCTTCTGTTATTTGCCGATCACGCCGCCGCACGGCATGTATGACATCCCGGCGAGTGATCCTGCGTGGGATCAATATCGCGATGACCAGTGGATCAAGGATCCGAGCGTACCACAGGACGTCAAAAACTATGCGGCGATGGTCACCATGGTCGACAATAACCTGGGTACCGTATTGGATCTATTGAAAGAATTGGACTTGGAAGGCAATACGATTGTCTTTTTCACCGGTGACAATGGTGGGCAGGACCGATTCTCTAGCAATGACTACCCACGAGGTTTTTTTGGCCCCAATGTGAACCCCAGAACGGGCGTCGAGTTTCGCGGTGGCAAGGGCAACCTGTACGAGGGTGGTTTGCGAATTCCTTTCTTGGTTCGTTGGCCGCAGAAGATCAAGGCCGGAGAGGTCAGTGATCTGGCCTTTTACCAGCCCGACATCTTGCCAACGCTGGCCGAACTGACGAAGGCCAAAGCGCCGCAGGCTCACGATGGGCTGTCGATTTTGCCCGAGTTGCTTGGCGAAGATGTTGTGGGTCGCCAGCAACCCGAACACGATTTTCTCTATTGGGAGTACGGTCCTCAAGTTGCCGTGCGGATGGGTCATTGGAAGGCGATTCAGCCCAAGCAAAATTCTCCCTGGGAACTTTACGATCTTCGCACGGACGTCAGTGAAACGACCGACGTTGCCGATGAACATCCCGATCAACTGGCAAGCATGAAACGTTTTGCCGCCCAGTCGCACACGCCCGTCGAATCGGGTACGTTCGCCAGTCGCATCGATCACGAACGGGATCGGCAGGCGAAGTGGGGATCCACACAGCCCTCTGGATCGCCCGGCAAGGTGAATCGCATCGAAGGCAAAAATCTGATACCGTCAGGACAGATGAAGTTGATTCGCTTTAGCAGCGAGAACCGTGGCAATAAGAAAGATGCCTCCAACGCGATCGACGGCGACCCACGAACCTTGTGGCATTCACAGTTCAGCGACAAACTTGCCAAGCATCCGCACGAACTGGTCATTGATCTGGGGGCGAGTTACAACATCCGCGGCTTTCGCTATCTTGCCCGGCAAGACGGCGGCTGGAACGGCGCCTTTGGCGAGACACAGTTCTTCGTTAGCGATTCAGCCGACGAATTTGGCGAGCCGGTGGTCACAGCGACTTTTGGCAAGGTACGTAGCACGCAAGCTGCCGACATCGAAACTCCCCTGCGTGGCCGCTACGTTCGGGTACGAGTTTTATCGGAAGTCAACGGAAATGCCTGGGCGTCGGCCGCCGAAATCGGCGTGGTCGGTAACGAATGACCGGGATGACCGAGGACCGACTGTACGATCGCAATTTTATTCAGGCGTTGGTAAGTCAAACATCCTTTGTCATTGCAAATACATTAATGGCGCACTATGCGCGGTGGATCGAATTTCTCGGCGGTGACTTGCGTCAGGTTGGGACGATCATGGGGTCGTGTGCGCTGGTCGGATTGATGTTACGGCCCTGGATGGCGCAGTGGATCAATCGTTTGGCGCGCGAACGATGTGGGCTGCCGGTTATGGCGTGTTTGCGATCGCATCGCTGGCGAATCTGTGCCTGGATGATTTGGGCTGGATGATCTACGTGGTTCGATCGTGCCTGTTTCTTGGGGTCGCGATCGTGTTTGCCAGTGGGCTGACGTACATTTCGCAAACCACGCCGGAACATCGACGCACCGAGGCGATTGGGGTTTTCGGAGTCGGCGGATTTCTGGGGATGCTGGTCGGGCCATTTATGGGTGACCTGTTCCTGTTTGATCGGGAACGGGCAAACTTTGCGGTATTGTTCATCGTCGCGGCGGCAGCAAGTCTGTTGCCGGCAATCGGGCTTTCCTTTCTTCGCCCGACCGACAGCGAGCGGACAAGGTCTTCGGTGCGGCTGTCGGATTTCCTATCGGTCACCTGGCGACACTGGCCGGGAATCATCCTGTTGGTCGATCTGGCGTTCGGCATTTGCATGTCGGGCCCGTTCATATTCGTTGCCAGTTTTATCGACAAAGCCGCTCTGCGGATCGATGGTGTTTCGGTCATTGGTCTGTTCTTCATGTGCTATGCGGGGCTGGGGATTGTGGTGCGATTGTCGTCGCGCCGATTGCCCGATCGCATCGGTGCCAAGAGGGTTCTATTCGTCGGGATGCTGTTCATGTCTGTCGGCATGTTTTGCTTTGGGCTCGTTGACGCCCGGCATTCTTGGATGATCATCGTTCCCGCAGTGTTGGCTGGCACGGGGCACGGTTTGATGTTCCATACGATGACGTCGCTGACGCTCGAGCCGTTTCCGAGGAACGTTCGAGGGACGGGATCTGCTCTTGCGTTGATGATGTTGGACTTGGGGACGATCGCGGAGAGCCTCTGCTGGGCTTGATCGGCGAACGGTTTGGTTTTGCAGCGTTGTTCGGATCGATCGGAGCATTCTGCCTCGCCACTGCGATCATTTACGCCGCCACCCACCGATACACGGTCGAAGGAAACCGGATTGTCAATCGCGGCGGCTATGATGATGGCGTCGCGAGTGACGTTGTCGACGCGAGAGCGTAGGACGATTGCGGCAGGACGCAACGGGGAAGTGCGAGGAGGAAACAAATGGTCAGAGTTCTGGTTCTGTTGATTGTGATCGCGAGTTACAGCGATCTCGATTCATGCGTCGCGGCGCCGCCCGACACGTTCTGGCCGCAGTGGCGTGGGCCCTTGGGAACCGGCGTCGCGCCCGATGCCAAACCACCGGTCGAGTGGAGTGACAGCAGGAACGTTCGCTGGAAGCGGGCGCTACCGGGCCGCGGCCACAGCACGCCGATCATCTGGGATGATCGGATCTTTGTGACCGCAGCCATTCCTGTCGGAGAAAAGCTGACACCGATCGACAGTGGTCGCCCAGGCGCTCATGACAACCTGGCGGTGGACAGCAAGCACCGCTTCGTCGTGATCGCACTCCGTCGCCAAGATGGATCCGTGTTGTGGCAGAAGACGGTTCGCGAGGAAGTTCCACACGAAGGGGGCCATTACACCGCGAGCCTCGCATCGGCGTCGCCGGTGACCGATGGCACGTACGTATTCGCCTATTTCGGATCACACGGTCTGTTCTGTCTGGACTTTGATGGCAACCTCGTTTGGGAGAAACAGATCGGTCGGATGCATTCCAAGCATGGCCATGGTGAGGGCAGTTCGCCTGCATTGTTCCAGGACACATTGATCATCAACTGGGATCACGAAGAACAATCATTCTTGTTGGCACTGGACAAGAGTAGCGGCGAGCAGCGATGGCGGAAATTGCGCCAAGAGGTGACTTCGTGGAGTTCCCCGATCGTGACACGGCAAGATGGCAAGGAGCAAGTGATCGTTTGCGGGACCGACAGGGTTCGTGGATACGACATCAACAGTGGCGACGTGATTTGGGAGTGTGGTGGAATGTCGGCCAACATTGTCGCGACACCGATCGCTTCGGACGGCTTTCTTTATGTTGGAAGTAGTTATGAAAAACGTGCGTTGATGGCGATCGACCTGGAAGGTGCTCGTGGTGATATCACCGGCACCGATCAGATCGTATGGACGCGGACCCGGGGGACGCCCTACGTACCCTCGCCGCTGCTCTACGAAGACTCGTTGTACTTTTTGACGCACTACCAGAACGTTTTGACTCGCGTGATCGCCAAGACGGGCGAAGACGCGCCGGGGGCGATGCGACTCGGTGAACTTGGCAATATTTACGCATCCCCCGTTGCCGCGGCCGGGAACGTCTACGTCACCGATCTGGATGGGGTCACGCAAGTGATCGCGAATACCGAAATTCCGCGCAGCGTCGCGGTCAATCGGCTGAATGAACAAGTCAGCGCGTCGGCTGCGATTGCCGGTCGGGAGATCTACCTGCGAGGCGACCGGCATCTGTTTTGCATTGCCGAAGATTGATGTCGTTCCCAGTTCGTGTTGCCGGATTCGTTGGAATTTTTGAATTTCCGCGATCCTGTTTTGCGTGGCACTCTACAATCAATCCTGTGCTTGACCATCTCTGTTGGCTTGATGCCGCTCCCTGAGAACACCTTGACCATGATGAATCGACTTATCGCTGTCGCTGTTTTTGTCTCCGCTGTGGCACAGGTTGGTGCGGACGAACGCCCCAACATCCTGCTGGCCATAGCCGACGATTGGTCGTTCGGGCACGCCACAGCTTATGGATGTGATTGGGTTGATACTCCGAGCTTTGATCGTATTGCCCAAGAAGGAATCTTGTTTCGACGCGCGTACACGCCCAATGCGAAATGTGCGCCATCGCGAGCGACGATTCTGACGGGTCGATACTCGTGGCAGTTGGAGGATGCCGGCAATCATATGTGCATCTTTCCGGCAAAGTTCGGCGGCTATGTCGAACGGCTCGCCGCCGATGGATACTTTGCCGGGTTCACCGGAAAGGGTTGGGCTCCTGGCATTGCCAATGATTCCAGTGGCAAGCCCCGCGCGATTACCGGCAAGGCCTATTCAAAGCGAACGGCAACGCCGCCGACGAATGGTATCTCTCGCAACGACTATGCCGCCAATTTCGCGGACTTTCTGGCCGATGTACCGGCCGGGAAACCTTGGGTGTTTTGGTATGGCACGACCGAACCGCATCGCGCATACGAATACCAATCGGGCGTGAGGCTTGGGAAGAAGCTCGACGACATCGACCGTGTACCCGGCTATTGGCCGGACAACGAAGTGATTCGTCACGACATGCTGGACTATGCGATCGAAGTCGAGCACTACGACACACATTTGGGACGGATCCTCGCATCGTTGCAGGCCGCTGGCCAGCTCGATCACACGTTGATCGTCGCGACCTCCGACCACGGCATGCCGTTCCCACGAGTCAAGGGACAAGCGTATGCCGATTCGAATCACATCCCGTTGGCGATTCGCTGGCCACAGGGTGTCAAGGGTTCGGCGCGAGTCGTTGATGACTTCGTTAACTTTGCCGATTTGGCGCCGACGTTTTTACAAGCGGCGGGAATCGACGAACCAGGTCCGATCATGCAAGGGATCAGCGGTCGCAGTCTGTTCGATATTTTTTCCTTGCCAAAATCGGGGATCGTCAACCTTGATCGCGACCATGTACTGGTTGGCAAAGAACGTCACGATATCGGACGTCCGAACGCCGGCGGGTATCCGATCCGCGGTATTTGCCAGGGCGATTGGCTTTATCTGCAAAACTTTGAAACGGATCGTTGGCCGGCGGGTAATCCCGAAACGGGATACCTCAATTGTGACGCCAGTCCGACCAAGACGTTCATCCTGGAAATGCGTCGTCGTGGCGAGACGAGAGCGTTTTGGGATCTCGCGTTCGGCAGACGTCCTGACGAAGAATTATTCAATCTGAAGAGCGATCCGGACTGTCTGAACAACCTCGCCGGATCGGCAGAGCATGCGTCACAGTTGGCGAAACTCAAATCGCGGATGGTGGCCGAACTGAAGCAGCAGGGTGATCCAAGAATGTTCGGCCAGGGATCCGTGTTTGATGCTTATCCCTATTCAAGTCCCAGCACCGATCGATTCTACGAGCGTTACATGGCGGGAGAGAAGGTGAAAGCAGGGTGGGTCAATCCATCGGACTTCGAGAAGATGCCGATAAACTAAGATGCCGATAAACTAAGTTGTACCTCGCGTAAGAGCTGAAGCTGATGAAATACGTTGCCGCTATGCTGTTCGCCGTCGTTGTCTGCGGGCTCTGTTCCGATCTTCACGCGGCCGACCGCCCCAACATCCTGTGGCTGTTTGCCGAAGACACATCGCCTTGGATGGGCTGTTATGGCGACAAGATCAATCAGGGAGCGACGCCGAATATTGACGCCTTGGCCGGGAACGGCGTCCGTTTTTCGCGAGCCTTTGTGCCGGCTCCCGTCTGTTCGGCTTGCCGCTCGGCATTGATGGGCGGAGAGAACCAGATTCGATTCAACGCTCACGAACATCGTTCATCACGAGGTCCGGCAAAGCTGTATCTGCCCGAAGGAATGAAACTGCTGCCGCAGCTGATCGAGGAGAGTGGTTACTTCACCTTCAATCTTGGCAAGACAGACTACAACTTTATCTGGGACGAAAAGGCAACCTACTCATTGCTGCAGAAATCGCACGACGTTCCTTGGGATGAATTGAAGCGAAATCAGCCTTTCTTTGGTCAGATTCAAACGGCCGGTGGCAAGAACAACACGCAGAATTTTCCTCAGGATCGGAAGGTTGATCCATCGACCGTCGCGGTCCCGCCCGATTATCCCCAGAACCAGATCTATCGCGAGGTTGTCGCGCAACACTACGACGCGATTCGCAAGGATGATGACTTTATCGGCACCGTATTGGCCGGATTGAAAGAGTCCGGACTATCCGACAATACGATCGTCGTCTATTTCAGCGATCATGGCGCGAACAATCTGGTTCGTCACAAGCAGATGCCGACCGAAGGCGGGTTGCACGTTCCGTTCATCATCTCGGGTCCCGATCCCTATGTGCCAGCCCCTTCGGTTCGTGACGATCTGGTGAACATGCTCGATCTGTCGGCGACGACACTTGCTTGGGCTGGCGTAACAAAGCCCGACTGGTACGAGGGTCAGAATCTATTTGATAGCAAGTTTCTTCCAAGAACGTTCGTCGCATCGGCCAAGGACCGGTTGGATCACACGATTGATCGCGTTCGCAGCGTGCGCACCGACCGCTTTCGATACACACGCAACTACAAGACGGACCGAATCTTTTTGCAGCCGCAATACCGCGACTCGAAAGACTACGTCAAAAACTTGCGTGAGCTGTATGCCAGCGGAGATCTCTCGGCCAAGCTGACGGAGATCTATTTTGGAGAGCGGCCGGCCGAGGAGTTGTATGACGTGAACAAGGACCCGAGCCAGCTGAACAATCTGGTCAACGATCCACAGTACAGCAAACAACTTGCGCGTCATCGAAAGTTGTTGGATGATTGGCTTGCCAAGGGCGACGACGGCGAAGGTGAAGAGTCGGATCAGGAATTGGCTTATCAGGCTCAAGATCACAAGTGGGGCAGGGCAGTGAACCCGGAGTACGAGGTCGTTCGATCGGATAGCGATGGTGACGGGCTGTCGGACGCTTGGGAAACGATCCAGGGTCGCGATCCCAGCGACGGGCGGTTGTTGTTCCGTTTTGACTGTGGCGGCTGGCAAACCGAAGGCTGGAAAGCGAACGATGAACTCGGAAACATCGCCGGTCGGTTGGGTTTCCTCGACTTCATACTCGATGATGAAACGGCTGTGATCACTCGAGATGGACTTCGGTTGGATGCAGCCAACAACGCAGGGCCAATCGTTATCGCGATGCGATCGACCGAGCCCGTTCGTGTTCACGTGTTCGCAACGTACAAAAATGAGACCACGCCGCGCGAACTCGGTTCGATCGATGTTTCGCCGAGCGAGACGTGTGTTGACGCATCGGTGACGCGGCCCGAGGGTGAATTACCCCAGGGCACGATTTCATCGTTGCAGATCGCGTTTGATGGCAAACCGGGAAGTTTGATCGAGATCGATTCAATCGCGACGAAATGACAAATCACGATCGTTCGCCAGTCCCACGGACGATGCGAATCGTCCCTGTGGCCTGTCGGGATTCAGTTCGCCAATCCGGGGAGTCGAATGCGGCGGTCGGGTCGCCATGGGCGGCGTTGGGGCGAGATGTAGTGGCCTGGGCGGGAAATTCGAGAACCGATCGGCGGATTCTCTCTGCTGGGGGCGGATCGGTGTTATAACAGAGGGTTGACGTTCTTAGAGAAACCGGACGTATCCTACGGCCCGCGTGATCATGATCTCCATCCGCCTCTTGTTCGTACTTCTTCTCTGGTCGGTACTCGATCGCGTGGCCGTTGCCGGGGATAGGTTTGCCAAGATCGACGCGGCTGCTCGCGAGATCGACCGTATTCTGGAAGAGTCCTGGGCTCATCAGGGAATCAGGCCGGTGCCGATCAGCGATGATGCGGAGTTTTGCCGGCGAGTCTGGTTCGACCTGACCGGAGTCGCACCGAGCGTTTTTGAAGTCCGACGGTTCTTGGACGATCCGAGGCAAGACAAGCGTGCTGAGCTGATCGATCGTTTGCTTCGCTCGCAACGTTACGCAAGCCACATGGCTTCACGTTGGATTGACATTCTGCTGCCCTCCGATTCACAAGCACAGCCGCAAGCGGGTGCCAACGTTGCGGCGCTGCACGAATGGTTGCAGCAGCAGTTCACTCAAAATACACCATACGATTATCTGGTCGCCGAATTCTTGACGGCGGGTGGTGCCGGTAATTCGGGTCCGGCAATTTTTTACACGTCCCATTCGCTCGAACCCGCGAAACTTGCGGCGGCGTCTTCGCGAATCTTTATGGGGATTCAATTGCAGTGTGCCCAGTGTCACAACCATCCTTTCGATCGCTGGACACAAGTCGATTTTTGGCAATACGCAGCATTCTTTGGTCAGCTGCGGCAGAGTGATGCAGCGATGGCGCCAAATACGATCATCGAGGATCGACCGGGCGGTGAAGTGACATTTCCCGATAGCGACCAAATCATGTTGCCGCGTTATCCCGGAATCAGCGAACCACCGGAAAGGGATCCGACTGACAATCGGCGGCGTCAGCTGACGATTTGGTTGGCATCACGCGACAATCCCTATTTCGCGCGCGCCGCTGTCAATCGCATTTGGGCGCAAATGTTTGGCTGCGGGTTGGTTGATCCTGTGGATGCGATGGACGCGGATCATCAACCAAGTCATCCGGAATTGTTGGATTTTTTGGCAAATTACTTTGTCCAACAACGTTTTGACCTTCGTGACTTGTATGCCGCAATCGCTCGCAGCGATGGTTATGGACGAACGAGTGCCGTGCTGAATGATCTCAGGCCGCCGGTGAATTCGTTCGCGGCGATGAATGTCAAGACACTGACCGCGCGACAGTTTTACGACAGCTTGCATCAAAACGTGTATCGACGAAGTGCCGTGACTGCTGGCGATGGCCAATCGGCCGATCGTGCCGTGCGCGAACAGTTTCTCGCTCGGATGCGTGCACCCGATGCGTCACCGCGCGACTATCCGCATGGCGTCGTGCAAGCGCTTGGCTTGATGAATGGTCCTGAGATCAGCAGCGCGACCCATGAGCAGACCAGTGCCCTGATTGCGGCGATCGAAGCGCCATTCTTTGATGATGCCCAGCGGATCGAGACGCTGTTCCTGGCTACCCTGTCCAGAAAGCCGACAGAGTCGGAGATGGTGCAGTTTGCTGATCACTTGGCAGCTGCCGAGTCATCCCAGCAACGACGAGGGGCGCTCGGCGATTTGCTGTGGATCCTGTTGAATACGGCCGAATGCGCCGTATGTCCGTGAGCACATCTACCCGAGTAGGCAATTCGCCATGAATCAAGATCGACTCAGCCGTAGAAGTTGGATGCGTCTGGCGAGTACGGGAATGATCGGCACGGCATCGAGCAGTTGGTTGCCAGCCATCGCGGCCGCGGCAAACAAGGCCAAGGCAGACGGACGTCACTGCGTCTTGCTATGGATGTCCGGCGGACCGAGTCAGATGGATACGTTCGACATGAAGCCGGAACACAAGAATGGCGGGTCGCTGAAGCCAGCGGCAACCAACGTTCCCGGAGTCTCTTTTAGTGAGCATCTTCCCCGCCTCGCAAAGCAGGCCGACTCGCTAGCGATCCTGCGGGGCATGAGTACCAAAGAGGGGGATCATGAACGTGGTACGGTGTTGATGCGCACCGGACACGTACCGGGTGGCCCTGTGGCCTACCCGTCGATCGGTTGTTCGCTGTCGAAATCACTTGGCGCCGATGGCGGCGAACTGCCGGACTACGTCAGCATCGCGCCGGGACCCTTCGCCCGCAACGCGATCAGCCCTGGTTTTTTGGGTCCCAAACACGCAGCCACCTCGGTTGCTGCGATGGGGCCTGCAGCTGACGGTGGATTCACGCAATTGCGCGTCGACTTTCTTGAGCGTGCAGCGGACATCGATGCCCAGCGGCATTTTGAACGACTGCAGTTGTGGCAGTCGATGCAGGCAAGCTTTCTGAAAACACACGGTACGCCCAACGTCGTGGCCCACGATACCGTCTATCAATCGGCGATTCGTATGTTGAATAGCGACGCCCGTCACGCGTTCGAAACTTTCGCAAGAGCCAGATAAAGTCCGTGAGTCGTATGGCCGAGGTGCCTTCGGACAAGGTTGCCTGATGGCCCGGCGACTGATTGAGCGAGGTGTTCCGTTGGTGGAGGTTACCCTCGGCAATGGTCTGGCGTGGGACACCCATGCCGATAACTTTGCCCAGGTGCAACGGCTGAGCGAGCAATTGGACTCGGGATGGGCATCATTGATGACCGAACTCCGTGATCGCGGCTTGCTGGAAAAGACCACCATTCTTTGGGCCGGTGAGTTTGGGCGTACTCCTGTGATCAACGGAAACGGGGGCCGTGACCACTATCCACAAGCGTTCACCTGCATCTTGGCCGGTGGCGGTGTGGCGGGTGGGCAGGTGTTCGGGGCAACCAGCAAGGATGGAAGCGAAGTCATTGACGGACAAATCAATGAGCAAGATCTGCTGGCGACGCTCTGCCAGGCTTTGGGGGTTGACCCGCGAACGGAGAATATCGCCGAGGGTGGCCGGCCGATCGCGATCGCCGAAGGACGCGTCGCTACCGAGGTGCTGAGCTGATGACGTTCAACCAACGTCTCGTTGACGGCTACTACCATGTCAGCCATTCACTGCTGATCGCGGTGGTGATTGGATTATCAAACGGCGGTTGCCATCAAGGCGACCCGGCCGCGACGGATGTCACCGCTGCCGCGGATTCGAGAGACGCCACGGATATCGACGGCGATTTCGCGGCTCGCGAAAACGTGGCCGCCGCGGAGGTGATCGAAATCGCGAGGGTGATCGAGGCAGAGGCGGAATTGAAATCGGAGGTTGACCGGGCGATGGCCATGAAACCGGATCGCGGTGACGTGCCGATCATCGCTGAGAATTCGGTGGCCGAAACCCGCGCCAACGAAGTCACCATGCCCGAGAATATCGCCAACGAAACTCCCGATGAGGAGAACATCGACCCCGATTCGAACGCGGGATCGGAACCGGCCCCGGATTCGATCGTGGAACCAACCTCAGCAGCCGATGGCGCCGCGGAGCCGATCGATCCACCTGCGATGCGACTGCTGTTGCCGACAACGGCCGGCGGATTGCTCGTCGATCTCGAGATCCGGATTGGGGAAAAGTCGCTGGCCGACGTATTTGCGCAGCGGATCGATGACGTGATCGCTGAGGCCCGCGAGGAGGATTCAGCCGAACTGACTTGGCCGCAGCTATTCAGGCATGTCGCGTCCGATCCGCAGCAGTTTGGCCGCACGCAAGGGGTCAATGAGAATCAATACAGTGACCTGACGCGGCGTTACGACGCAAATCGTAACAAAAAACCGGATCACGACGAGGTCGCCAGGTTTCTGTTTCGTAGTTCAGGGTTTGCTGATCCGTTTCGATTGAGCGGGACGGATTACTATCGCCAGATCAATCGCTCGCAATCGCCATTGTTCCATGCGATCGATGCCAATGGCAACGAATCATTGGAACCAGAGGAGTTGCGTGATGCGGCGCATTCTCTGATGCGGCTGGACGAAAACTCGGACCAGGGAATCAGTTTGTCCGAAGCGAAAGTGAACCAGCCAGATAACGATCCGGCCTGGAACCTGCGACGTTCGAATCGCCGTGGTGAGGTTGCGATGGACATGGAGGGATACATCGATTGGGCGATGGTTTCGTACTCGCTCGATGCGATGGTTGAAAACGCACCCTTTGGGATCGAGCATCATCCGATCGCTGCGCTCGACCAAGATGGAAATCAATCGATCAGTCGCGAGGAAGCGAAGGCCTTGCGAACGGTCCAGCCCGATCTGAAATTGCTGGTTCAGTTCGCGGCAGGTCGTTCGGACGATCCATCGATACAGATCATGTCGATGCGACCGGAACTGGAATCATTCGCCGCTGAACAGGAAACGAATGATACGATTTCGATGCTCGGTCCAACTCTCTGGCTTTCGGCACGCGTTGTTGATGCCAGAACGGGGCAAGACCGGATACCGCCGGAGGCGTTTGCGATGTTGGACGTCAATGGCGATGGCAGCCTTGATGAGACGGAGATCCCAGTCGCGGCAGCCGAGCAGTTTTCATTCGAAAAGTTGGATGCGGACGATGATGGCAAGCTAACGTTGAAGGAGATCAACGACGGGATGCGGGGCAACGAACCGATTTGGAATGTGCAAGTGAGGGGCCGAGCAGCCGAGTTTCCCGATGCCCTTTTTGCCTGGTTGGATCAAGATCAAGATCGATTTCTTTCCGAACGTGAAATCCTTGCGGCGGGTGGTCGTCTGCGCCAACAGCATAGCGGAGCGTTGCTGCCGACCGATATTCCCGATTCATTCGTCATACAACTGGTGCGGGGCGACCCCTTGCAGGATGCGGCGAGTTTTCGGTTTTCGCACGCAGAAACTCGTATTTCCGAATCGCTGCCGCGCTGGGCCAGGTCCATGGACAGCAATCGTGATGGCGATATCTCTGGGCGAGAGTTCATCGGTACCGCCGAGCAGTTTCGAGACCTCGACGCCGATGTCGACGGTTTTATCGATCAGCGGGAAGTGCTGTCGCTGGGCGAGTAGACTGTTAGCGAACCGTCGTTGGACGGTTTTCGTCGTAAATCATTGTCGTCATTTTCGGAAAACTGCCCCCATGACAGGCCAACGATTGATCTGCGTTGTCTGCGTTTCGTCGATCGCACTGGTCGTCGCGGCGCAGGACTCGGCGCCGGAGTCCACCGAGCTGATTCTTGCCGGTGATACGTTCCAGGTCGCCGGGCACACCGCTTTCGTGTTTCTGCCCGCGGCTGAGAAACGAGCGACTCCGCAGCCGTGGGTGATGTACGCGCCGACCTTGCTGCCGAGGTATCCGGACGCGCACGAGAATGTGATTTGATAACGAACCCTTTTTCGTGTTTCTTTGGATGACAATTTGCATGTTGATTTGGCGAACTGTTTGCTGTTGTGTTTGGGTCGCGTGTTGCTGGTGCGGATTCGATGTCGCGGCCGCGGACCCGGCAAAGACCAAAGAGTCCTCCACGGATTCGCAGCCAGCATGGAACATCGAAAAGCCACCCGGTCCCGGTCGGATGCAGCCAATCGATACCGGTGAAGGCACGTGGATCAATCTGGACGTCAGTCCCAATGGCAAGCAGATTGCTTTCGATCTGCTGGGCGATCTTTACTTGATGCCGATCGATGGTGCCGACGGAACGAAAGAGACTGGCGGCAAGTTCCCCAGCAAGTTGACCAGCGGTATTGCTTGGGACATGCAACCGCGGTTCAGTCCCGATGGGAAGCATGTCGCCTTCACCAGCGACCGACATGGCGCGAACAAAAAGGCAGGCGACAACATTTGGTATATCGACGTCGATGGTCAGAACCCGACACAGGTGACGGGCGAAACGTATCGACTGCTAAACGGTCCTGCGTGGTCACCTGATGGCCAGTACCTTGTGGCGAGAAAGCATTTCACCAGTCGACGATCGCTTGGGGCGGGCGAAATGTGGCTGTACCATCGTGATGCCGCTGCGACCGGCGCGATGGGGGGCGTCCAGCTGACAAAGCGACCGAACGACCAGAAGGATGTGAACGAACCCGTTTTTTCACCCGACGGACGATATCTCTATTACTCGCAAGACACGACGCCCGGCGACACGTTCGAGTACGACAAGGATTCGCACAAGGGCATTTACGCCATCAAACGGCTCGATTTGGTGGAGGGTGAAACAGAAACCTTGATTAGCGGACCAGGAGGTGCTTGCCGGCCCACGCCGTCACCGGATGGGAAAACGATCGCCTTCGTCAGACGTGTCGGCGCGAAGACCGGTTTGCATCTGTTCGACGTCCGCTCCGGTGCGGTCCGTTTGATCAATGACGATTTGGAACGAGACATGCAGGAAGCATGGGCGATTCATGGTGTCTACAGTAGCTTTGCCTGGATGCCCGACGGCACGTCGATCATTGTTTGGGCCAAGGGAAAGATTCGGCGAATCGACGTCGAAAGTGGCGCATCGACCGTGATTCCCTTTCGAGTCAAAGATCAACGTGCGATCAAGAATGCGCTGCGATTTCCGGTCTCGGTTGGACAAGACGAGTTCGACGTGAAGATGTTACGTTGGACCAGCACGTCACCGAGCGGTGATAGCGTTGCCTACCAGGCACTCGGTCATATCTATCTTCGCAGTCTGCCCGATGGCGAGCCGCGTCGTTTGACCAACCAGTCCGACCATTTCGAATTCTATCCGAGTTTTTCTCGCGACGGCCGCTACATCGTCTACACCACCTGGAACGATCGGTCGTTGGGGACCATTCGAGTCGCGTCGGTCGATCCCGGTGCGGCAGAAAGCTGGATCGTTTCCACCGAGCCGGGGCATTACGTCGATCCGGTGTTCTCACCCGATGGCAAAACGATCGTCTATCAGCGGACGAGTGGCGGCTACTTGACCTCGCCCCTTTGGTCGCAAGAGACGGGGCTCTATGCGATCGCGGTGCGCGATGGGAAACCGAAACGGATCGCCAAGAATGGTTCGCGGCCACAGTTTGCCAAATCAAAGGGACGGGTGTTTTTCACCACCAGCAACTCCGACAAAGATGCCGACAACTTGCAGCTCTGTTCCATGGATCTCCGCGGTGACAACCTGCGGACCCATTACACAAGCGCCTGGGCGACCGACTATCGCGTCTCGCCGGACCGACGGTGGATCGCCTTCATCGAACGATTCAACGTCTACGTCGCCCCTTTTGTTGACACCGGATCCGCGATCACTGTGGGACCACAAGCCACTGGATTGCCAATCGCGAAGGTCAGCGAGCAAGCGGGTGACTTTGTTCACTTTTCCGGTGACGGACGCAGACTGCACTGGAGCCTGGGAGCCGACCTATTCAGTTGCGATCTGGACCAGGCGCTGGCGCCAGCGGCCGGTGACAACGATCCGCCGCAGCACAGCAACCAGCGACAGCCGATCGGTTTCCGTCAGGCGCATGCCAAGCCGGAAGGGAAGTTGGCCATTGTTGGCGGTCGCGTGGTGACCATGGGAAAACCGGGAGTGATCGATCATGGGACGATTTTGATCGAGGGCAATCGAATTGTGGCCGTTGGGCCGGCGGGCAAGATCGATATTCCCCGGGATGCCCACGTGATCTCAGCCAAAGGGCAAGTGATTTTGCCGGGTTTTGTGGATACACACGCACACGGTCCTCAGGCGACCGACGGTATCACGCCGCAGCAAAGCTGGATCGACATGGCGCGGCTGGCATTCGGTGTGACCACGATTCACGATCCGAGCAACGACACACACAGCATCTTTGCTGCCAGCGAGATGACCAAGGCCGGTGTGATCACGGCGCCTCGGACGTTTTCAACGGGCAAGATTTTGTACGGCGCGACAGGCAGCTTCAAAGCGGAAATCGAAAGCATCGATGATGCGGTGTTTCATCTCAAACGGATGCAGGCCGTGGGTGCGTTCTCGGTCAAGAGCTACAACCAGCCGCGTCGCGATCAACGGCAGCAGATCATTGCGGCGGCCCGAGACTTGAAAATGATGGTCGTTCCCGAGGGCGGTTCGACCTTCATGCACAACATGACCATGATTGTCGACGGACACACCGGTATCGAACATACCTTGCCGGTGCAGAGCGCCTATGACGACGTGATGGACCTGTGGAAGAATACCGGCGTTGGGTACACACCCACCTTGAGTGTGGCCTATGGAGGCATCTCGGGTGAACAGTATTGGTACGAAGTTGACGATTTGTGGCTGCATCCCCGTTTGAAGACCTTTATCCCACCCCACGTCTTGAATCCTCGCTCACGCCGCCGCAATAAATCACCCCGGGAGGACTACAACCACATTCGAGTGGCTGAGATTGCCAAGCAAGTTGTCGATGCGGGCGGTCTGGTTCAGGCCGGCGGACACGGACAGCTGAGCGGAATCTGCACGCACTGGGAAATGTGGAGCTTCGTTCAAGGCGGCATGACAGCGATGGAGGCGCTTCGCTGCGGAACAATCAACGGGGCCACCTATTTGGGGCTGGACGGTGATCTCGGCTCGATCGAATCGGGCAAGCTGGCCGACGTCATCATCATTCAAAAAGGATCCGATCCCACCAAAAACATTCGCCACAGTGAGGACATCCAATATGTCATTGCCAACGGCGAAGCTTTTGAAGCCAATCGAATGAACCGTTTCGGCAGCCGCTCCCCGCGCGTTCCGTTCTATTGGGACGGCAACGAATCGGGGATCAGCATCGACTTCGCTCAAGCGATCGGTGTGGGATGCAGTTGCCACCGAACTGGTGGCTGCGGACCGGCCGAATCAGTCTCAACAGCTCGTTGATCTTCAGGACGGGCGGTTAATCATCGTCCGATTTCGATTCGTTTCGTAATGTCGCTTTGATCGCGTGGAGGACGTCTTGCGCTTTCTGCAACTCGCTCGGGCTGAACATCTTGATATTGCCGACATACCGTGATTCGATTCGATTGATCTGCGAGATCTCGTCCCAGCTCAAATGGTTCGCGAGATGCCACGCGGCGGCCTGCGCCGAATTCTGCGGGATCTCCCCTTGGCCGAGTTGTTTGCACAGCAATCCGATTCGATCATCCTGACTGAACTGCGACAGAGGAATCATCCGGTAGGCCAGGCGTGGAAGTGGATCGGGTTTGCCAAATTCCAGGCAAACGGTGGTTGCGGTTAACTTGCGGGTTTTCTGAGCGGGGATCCGCAGCAGTCCGAATCCCAAACCAACGCCTTGTCGCCCGCCACCCGCTGGTGGGTTACCCAATCCCTGATTACCCAGTCCCTGGTTGCCGCCGGCATTGAATCCCCCACCGACACTTTGCGAGGCAGCACCGCCACCGCCGCCAGCGTTCGCGGCGGGTTGGCCAAACTGCGGACCGAGTTGCCCGAGTACAGGCTCCTCCAGTAAAGGTTTTCCGAGCAGGGGAATGGCGGCGAACGCTTCGGGCAATGCGATCTGCAGCAGACGATCGGTCTTGTTCTCGATCAGCACATTCGCGGCCGCGGCGTCGATGGGGATGAATTTGACATCGACTTGGCCATCGTCGATCGCTTGGAAAATGTCCAGCGGTTGGGTGGGCGGATTGTCGCGGGGCGCGGGATCGGCAACACGTCGCTCGGCCGCCAGACCAGCCGCGGATAGGAGCATCACGGCGAAACAACTCGAGAATATTCGTTCCATTTTTCGTTCTCTGCAGTGGATGGATTCGGTCGACCGCTGCATGTGTGGCACGAGCAGATCGAGGGACTGTGAGAAGCTGGAGGCGAAACTCTCGTGGGATCCGACGTGCAGAGCTCGTGCCAATCGACCGACTCTCAGGAAAATGTTCAAAACATCGGTAAATTGGCGCTGCTTGGTGGTTGGGGGGAATGGCTTGATCGCGACAGAATTGAACAATTGTTTCGTTCTGCAACAGCAACCTTGGTCAGGAAGCGGATTTTGCTTTCGCCGGTCCCGCTAGCGAGATCGCCGAGGTCGATTACTGTGGTTGTCTCTGTCCGTTTCCTGCCGTCGCAGCCGCCCTGCTATTCAGGACGCAGCAAACCGCGACAATGAGGGAAGGGGATGGTTTTGCGCAAGTCGTGTCGAAAGATTCGTCGATCGGCAAGCCGCAGGCGACTTGGTTCGTGAACGCACCGTCGCCTGCGGCTTGCCCCTGAACATCCAACCATCCAGCTTTCAAAAACGTCTGACCATGTTGATGAACCAGTGGGATCCTTCGTCCTGGACGAAGAAGACTGCGTTGCAGCAGCCCCAATACGACGATCCCGAACAACTTGACGACGTACTCGATACGCTTTGTCAGCGTCCGCCGCTGGTGACCAGTTGGGAAGTCGATCGGCTGCGGGGGCAGCTTGCGTTGGCCTCGCAGGGTGCCGCGTTTGTGTTACAGGGGGGAGACTGCAGCGAGAGCTTTGACGCCTGCCGAGCCGATCCGATTGAGAAGAAGCTGAAGGTTCTGTTACAAATGAGCTTGGTGCTCGTGTACGGCATGCAGAAGCCGGTGATCCGAGTTGGGCGGATCGCGGGGCAGTACGCCAAGCCGCGTTCCTCGGACACCGAGACCCGTGACGGGGTGACGTTGCCGTCGTATCGCGGCGACTGTGTCAATCGCAGTCCGTTCACGGCGGAGGATCGAAAGGCGCGGCCCGAGTTCTTGCTGGGTGCTTACGATCGGTCGGCTCAGACTCTCAATTATCTGCGCGTTGACCGAGGGCGGTTTTGCCGACATCCACCACCCAGAGAACTGGGAACTCGACTTCGTGACTCAACGCCCGGCCGATTACCACCAAATGGTTCGCGGCATCGGAGACTCGCTGCGATTCATTGACGTGATCGGTGGCGTAACTCGCGCCGATTTGTCTCGAGTCGATTTTTATACATCCCATGAGGCATTGTTGTTGCCCTACGAGCAGGCGCTGACCCGACGGGCGATTAGCCGTGACGGGTGGTACAACCTGGGCACCCACTATCCTTGGATCGGTGACCGGACGCGCGACATTGACGGCGCTCACGTCGAGTACTTTCGAGGCATCAAGAACCCGATCGGAGTGAAGATTGGACCGACCAGCACTCCACGGTCGCTGATACAATTGCTGGAGGTTCTCAATCCGGATCGCGAAGCGGGTCGGATGACATTGATCTGTCGCTTTGGCGCCGATCGGATCGGGCACTCTCTTCCGCCATTGATCGCGGCAGTCCAAAAGTCGAATCATCCGGTCTTGTGGACGGTCGACCCGATGCATGGGAACACGATCACGACACCCGAGGGGACAAAGACGCGACACTTTGACCAGATCTTGGATGAAGTCCGCGAGTCGTTTGCGATTCACGCAAGTCATGAGACGATCGTCGGCGGAATTCATCTCGAACTGACGGGAAACAACGTCACCGAATGCACCGGTGGCGCTGGGGGTCTGAGTTCCACCGACTTGACGAGAGCTTACGAGAGTAATGTCGACCCGCGATTGAACTATGAGCAAGCAATGGAAATCGCGTTTTTGATTGCCGGCCAGGCGCGAGAGGATTCGTAGCAACTCATCAATTTCAGGTAGAATGGCTCCATCTCCACCTCGAACCACCCCGATTGAGAAGCTGAACATGCCGCTACGAGCATTGTTGGTCGTTTTGGTCGCGATTTCCGCCGCGGTCGCAGAGGCGGACGACCGACCGAACATTTTGTTCATCATGTCCGATGACCATACCGCCCAGGCGATTGGCGCCTACGCCACGCTGCTCAAGGAACTCGATCCGACGCCAACGATCGATACGCTGGCCGCTGAAGGGATCTGCTTTGACAACGCCTTCTGTACGAACTCGATTTGTACGCCTTCGCGAGCTTGTATCATCACCGGGCAGTACGATCACATCAACGGCGTTTTTGATCTTGGCGGCAAGATCGATCCGGACAAGCAAACGTTACCCATCGCCATGCGTGATGCCGGTTATCAGACAGCGATCATCGGGAAATGGCATTTGAAGGTTCCGCCAAATTTCGACTACTACAAGGTGCTGCCCGGACAAGGGAAGTATTTCGACACCGAGTTTCGGATCCAGGGTGACAAACCTTGGCCGCAGAATCTTGTCCAGTATCCTGGCCGGCACTCGTCCGACGTGATCACCGACTCCACGCTTGAATGGTTCAAGAACCATCGCGATCCCGACAAGCCGTTTTTCGTTTGCCACCAGTACAAGGCGCCACACGATTACTTCGAGAGTGCGCCGCGTTACGACAGCTATCTTGCCGACATCGATATCCCCGAACCCGAGTCGCTGTGGCACAAAGGCGATCGGTGGGGATCGATCGCCACACGCGGGTACCAGGACGAACTGGTTCCGCACATTGGGACATCCATCGGTCGTCGTAACCCGCGTCGGTCGTATGCGGCCGACTTGCCGAACAAGTTCCCGGCCGAATTCAAATGGGATGTCAAGGATCCGAAACTGTCCGACGACGAAGTCAAACGACTCGCCTATCAGGCATATTTGAAAAAATACCTTCGCTGTGTGAAAGGCGTGGACGATAATCTGAAACGTTTGTTCGATTATCTGAAGGCCGAAAATCTGTACGACAACACGGTCATCATCTATACCGGCGACCAAGGTTTTTGGCTGGGCGAGAAGGATTACCAGGACAAACGTTGGGCGTATGACGAGTCACAGCGAATGCCATTGATCATTCGTTACCCCCAGACGATTCCAGCAGGAAAACGCAGCGATGCGATCATTGAAAACATCGATTTCCCGGCCTTGATGCTTGATTTTGCTGGCGCCCCAATTCCACCTGGCATGCAAGGTCGATCCTTCCGGAGCATTTGCGAGACCGGCAAAGAACCGAACGATTGGAAGCAGGCCGCTTACTATCGTTACTGGATGCACATGGCACATCATGACAATCCCGGTGAGATGGCAATTCGCACCAAGACGCACAAGCTGATCTATTTCTATGGCTGCAATTACGATGGGAAAGACCAGACACCGCCCGGTTGGGAGTTGTATGATTTGCAGACCGATCCACAGGAACTCAACAATCTCTACAACGATCCCTCCCAGGCCGTGCTGCGAGACTCTTTGAAGGCCCAGCTTGCCCAGCTACGAAAAGAGAATGGCGATGATGGAACGCATTACCCAGAATGCGAGAAAGTCGTTCAAGAATTCTGGGACTATGACCAGGCCGACTATCGGAAGGCGATCGAGATATCGTCCGCGTTTCGCAAGCGACGTGAATCGAGCTTGCAGAAAGGAAAGTAGTCAGGCATCATTTTTTTGTTGGCCGCCAAACCTTGATGTCGTCAATTTCGACACCGTCACCGACGCAACGAAAGACCAAGGTCGGTTTCTTCACGCCGAAGGATTCGTGAGACACCTTCAGTGTTTCCTTACCGTCGATGCGTGCCGTGACGTAATTGCCCCAGGTGGTCACGCGTAACGTGTACCACTGATCTTTCACGAATGGCGTGGCCTGCTCGGCTAACGTTTCGTTGGGGTCATCCTGTGGCCGATCTTTGTCGATGTGCTTCATCACTTTCCACATCTTCGGCGTCACGATGACCGAAAAAAGATGACCTCGCTTTTTCAATTCGCCGGGGGTCGGATCAAATCCGAAATGAAATGATTCGCCATTTTCCACCAATCGAAAACGCAACTGATAAACCGCGTTCTGCGTTTCGATCGTTCGCCTCGCTGCCGCAACATGTTGATCGGACTCCAATTCGCGAGCCCTCAGCACGCCATCGGCGACCGACCACTTGCCCGTGTTGACATGCCAATGGTCATCCAACGGAGAATCGAAGCTCTCGTTGACCACCAATTCGCTGTTGGCGGGCGGGCCGTCATCGGCCCCGCGGGCCAACGGACAGAGCAGGGTCAAGAGGACGAGCGGTAGCGAATGTTGGCTGTTCATGGCTGCCAGTGTAACTGTTCGCCAACGGCGCATCGCCAGTGAGGCGTGCAAATTCTCACGCGAGAACGGCTCTATAGAGGGGGTTGTCGCTGAGGTGTTTCGGTTTCGTTTGGAGCAGGCTCGTCTTCCTGCGGCGCCGGGCTAGAATGTGCCCCTTCATCATTTCTTCATGATTCCTCGGCTCGCAGGTCAGGTGGTTTCTTGGATTTCGATTTTGCCAAGCTGATTCAGCTGATTTGTGAACTCGTTGGCGGGCTGGGGATTTTTCTGTTGGGCATGAAGAACATGTCCGATGGGATGCAGGCGGTCGCGGGCAGCAGTTTGCGTCGCTTGATCGGCGCGGTCACCAACAACCGGTTTGCCGCGACTGCCGTTGGGACGGTTGTGACCTGTATTGTTCAATCGAGTTCGATCACGACGGTGATGGTCGTTGGCTTTGTCAACAGTGGCGTGATGAGTCTCGGCCAAGCCATTGGCGTGATCATGGGCGCGAACATCGGGACCACGATTACCGGCTGGATCTTGGTGCTCAAGGTCGGCAAATACGGATTGCCACTGCTCGGTGGTGCTGCGTTCGTCTACTTATTTTCGCGGAACGAGCGATGGCGGTATTGGGCAATGGCGCTGATGGGCGTGGGGATGGTATTTTTCGGTCTGGAACTGATGAAAGATGCCTGTGTGATCATCAAAGAGATGCCCGACTTTGAGGACTGGTTCCAGACGTTCACCGCGGACAGCTACTTTGGTGTATTGAAGTGTGCGCTGATCGGTTGCGTGATGACCACGTTGATTCAATCCTCCTCGGCGACATTGGGGATCACGATTTCGTTGGCATCCACTGGCGTGATCGATTTCGAATCGGCTGCGGCACTTGTGTTGGGTGAAAACATTGGCACGACGATCACCGCGTTCCTGGCCTCGCTGGGTGCCACGACCAATGCCCGTCGTGCGGCCTACTTTCATGTGATCTTCAACTTAATCGGGGTGTTATGGATCACGTCGGTTTTCTGGTCCTACATCGATTTGGTTCAGTGGGTAGTGGAGGGTGACGTCAGCGAGGTGGTGATGGTCGACGGCAAAGAGACGTTTCCGTCCACGACTCCGGCGATTGCGGCGACGCATACGATTTTCAATATCACGAACACGATTTTGTTTTTGCCGTTTCTTCCTTGGTTCGTCCGGTTCTTGAATTGGCTGGTGCCATCCAAGGATTTCAAGGAAAAGCCACATCTGACGGATCTTGATATTCGGATGCTCGAGACGCCGCTGATGGCCATCGAGCAATCTCGTCGCGAAATTGAAAAAATGAGTGACGGTTGCGCGAAAATGCTCGACTGGCTTTCCACGTTGCGGGACCAAGACGAACCGGACAAGGTACTTGCCGATCGATTGAAGAAGAGAGAGCAAGTGCTCGATTCGATTCAAGACGAGATTGCGATCTTTGTTACCAATTTGTTGTCCGGAAACGTGCCTCATAGCGTTGCGGACGAGGCGAGGCGGCAGATCCGCATTGCCGACGAATACGAATCGATCAGTGATTACATCGTGAATTTGGATCGCTTTGATCGAAAGCTTCGCCGCGACGGATACCGATTTACGGAGCAGCAACGTGGGGATCTTCGTGAGCTGAACAGTCATGCGGCCGAGTATCTTTCGGCGGTACATGAAGGTTTCGTCAAGAATAACGAACATGTGTTGACGAAAACCGGTCCGATTTCAAAGCGTCTGCGAGATGAAATCAAAATGCTTCGGCGGAAACACTTGGAAGATCTCTCCAGCGGCACGATTCCGCCGCTGGTCAGCGTGGCCATGCTGGCGACGCTCAATGCCTATGCGCGGGTGCGGGATCACGCGAATAACATCGCTGAATCGATTTCCGGAGAGAAGTGAGCGATTTTTTTCGGTTCTTTTTCGAAAGATCGTGCCGTAGCTGGCGACGGCGTCTCTTTTATAGTGACTGTGACCACGTTGCCGTGAACAGGCCTCCTTTTCGCCGCCACCCATTCAAGACCAATGTCTCACCATCGCTCGCTCGCCGAGGCAGCGGCAATTCCGTTGCACGACAGACCCGACTGTGGGGAATCGGATGCACACCTGATGCGACGGTTCATTGCCCGCCGTGACGACTTGGCATTCGCAAAAATCGTGGAACGGCATGGGCCGATGGTGATGGGCGTCTGCCATCGAATTCTGGCCGATGAACAGGAAGCGGAGGACGCCTTTCAGGCGACGTTCCTGGTGTTGGCACGCAAGGCCGATTCGCTGCGTGAGGCTTCCACATTACCGGCTTGGTTGCATCGAACAGCATTTCGAATCTCACTTCGCTGTCGAGCCAATCGGCATCAGCGCCGAGAAACAACGTTGGAGTCAGCGGTCATGCTGGAAAACCATCCCGCTTTGGTACAAATCGCGTCTGATCACCATCGCTCGGTTCTTGACGAAGAGCTGAATCGTTTGCCGGCCAGACTTCGCCTGCCTTTGTTTCTGTGTTGCATCGAGGGCAAGTCACGAGAAGAGGCGGCCGGACAACTTGGATGGTCGGTCGGTTCGCTGAAAGGACGTTTAGAGAGGGCCAGAGCAACGTTGCGCCGTCGGTTGTCTCTGCGCGGAATCTCGTTGTCAGTGGCATTGAGCTTGTGGATGCAATCGCACTCAACCGCGCAAGCCGCGGTTGCTCCTTCTCTTGTCGCTTGTACCGTCCAGGCGGGAACCCAATTTGCCGCCGGGAAACCGGCCATCGGATACGTAACTGTCAACGCACTTCACCTTGCTAATGGGAGTTTGAGTTTCATGCCTGTTGCTTTGATCAAACCGATTGCCGGTTCGCTCGTCACCTGCGGTCTGCTAATCGGTATCGGAAACATTCCGGTATCTGTATCAGCAGACTTTGGTGACGGCGAAGTGATTCGTGTCCACACCGCACTGGCCGATCGCGGAGGAACAACACTGGTCGCCGCCCAAGATGACGATGACGAAGGCCAACGCCCTGAGGCTCGCAATGATCGGGCCCAGCAAGGCGACGAACAACGCCAAGAACGTGAAACGCGTGATCGTCCAGAGCGAGGAATTGCTGATTCAGGCGGCCCTCGTCGAGAACGCGATCGTGACAATGCGGGCGAGCGGCGCGGCGACCGAGAAAGACCGAGCGATGTTGCCGGCGACGAAGAATTTCGCCCACAGACCGAGCGAGAAGCCTCGCTTTATCGAATGATCTTGCAGTTGCGACGTGAGGTCGCCGAACTGAAGCGAGCCACGTCGACGCGAGCGGTCGCAGAGCAACGCGAGGCACGAAGGGACGGAGATCGTGAATCGCAAGACGCACGCAGGATCATGTTCACTCCGACACGCGGTTCCCTCGACGGTGAATTGCCGTCTGGCTGGGAGCGTAGTCGCGGCGGAAAGGTTTTTGCAGCCTACGATCGCAACAAGGATAGGAAGGTCACGCTGGATGAATGGTACGCCATGAAGGAGGGACTTACCGAGGGCGATACCGCGCGTCGTGAACTGGAAGCAGGCCGTTTCAAGCAAGCCGATCCAAATTCGGATGGCAAAATGACGGTAGCCGAGTTTTTGTTCTGGTATGACAAGGGAAGGTTCCAAACGTCACGTGAGGGCGATGCCGGCAGCGATCGCGCCGACCGGGGCCAGCGCGACGGTGATCGTGCATCCGAGGTCAAAGGCCCCGGAGGCGACGGTGATTCCGCTCAGCGAAGTGATCGTGAGCAACCCCGCGCCGACGACCGCGGCCGTCGCGATGGTGATCGTGCCGAAAGGCGTCGCCGGGAATCAGCGGAGTAGCCACGATGGTTTTACGGCGATTCGTTGCCAGCAACATGTATCTTCGTTTATGATCTAGTGACAACAAGGGTGTTGGCAGACGCCCTGTCTTCTAGAAACGAGGATCGATCCAAACTGAAATGGGAGAGTTGAACGATGGGGGCACGACCGGGGCAGTGGTTCATTTGTGCGTTCGTGGGATTTGTGTGTTTGTTGACCGGCTTGCAGCAAACAGCCTCAGCGAAAAAGCCGAAGAAAAGGGATGTCGATAAAACTCTGCGGAACGCGCTGCGTGCCGCCGGTGTTCGCCCGCTCGATGTCGGACCCGATCACGGTACCGCGCAGGTCGATCTCGGGCGATTTCTTTTTTTCGACAAAGAATTGAGCGGCAACCGAGATGTTGCCTGTGCGACGTGTCACCATCCGCTGTTTTTTAGCGGCGATGGGTTGTCTGTTTCGATCGGTGTGGGCGGTCTTGGTCTGGGGCCGGGATTGCAGCCCGACGTATTTCCACGGTTGCTTGGTAGCGACCGCGAATTCATTCCGCGAATGCGCCCGACGTATTCAATCGGGGTTCCGTGTTATGGCGATCTCAGTTCTGGGATAGCCGGGTGGAAGTTTCGCGACACGGTCGATTGATCACACCGGCGGGTGACGGCCTGCCGGACGGTCTGGAAAGCGTACTCGCGGCGCAGGCGATGTTTCCGGTCACCTCACGTGACGAGATGCGCGGCCGCGAAGGGGAGAATGAACTGGCCGATTTTGTCGATACGGACCTGCAAGGGATTTGGGATGCGATCATGGTCCGATTGTTGGCCGTGCCCGAGTATGTCGACTTGTTCGGCAACGCCTACCCCGATATTGCCCCACAGGATTTGGGATTCGAACACGCAGCCAACGCGATCGCCGCATTTGAATCGGTGGGCTTTACGTACCTGGATAGCCCGTTTGATCTCTATTTGGAAAGTGAAAGCAACAACGCACTGTTGTCCGATGCTGCCAAACGCGGCGCGCTGCTGTTTTACGGCGACGCCGGATGTGCAAAATGCCATTCAGGCAGTTTGCTCACCGATCAGCAGCACTACAACATTGGCATTCCGCCGCTGGGGCCCGGCAAGGCTCCCGAGAAACCACTCGATTTCGGTCGTGCACGCGAGACGGGGAAGCGGCGCGATCTTTATGCCTTTCGCACGCCGCCGCTACGGAATGTCTTGTTGACTGGACCGTGGATGCATAACGGCGCCTACGCCACGCTCCGCGGCGCGATTGTCCATCACTTGAATCCGGAGGCTGCTTTGCTGAACTATGACCCTTCGCAGTTAGACGTCCGCTTGCAGGGAACGGTGCTCGACGCGCCCGAGGTGATTTACGACATCATCAACACGCTCGACGGACGGATCAAACGGAAGGTGAAGTTGAGGGAGCAGGAACTGTCGGACCTGGAGGAGTTTTTGATATCGCTGACAAGTGAATCAGCAGCGAGCGGGGAATTGCTGTCGCCGTTCACGTATCCGTATCAGGTCCCCAGCGGGCTGCCGGTTGACGGGAGAGAAGGGGTCGTGCCGTAGCCAGACGAGCAGCGACCGCCGAAGGCGACTCTCAACGAGCTTGACGTAACCCTGAGTTGCGTTGTTCAAGTCTTGATGCCGAGCATTCGGTCGAGTGAGTCGGCGGTTTGATACACCAGGGCTTCGGGGAAATGCTGATACGGATGGAAGTACTCGAATGTCAGATAACCGTTGTATCCGACCTGCTCAAAGGCGTCCAACACGGCTGGCCAGTTGGTGGTCCCGTCCAGCAGCGGCCGGAATGACTCGAGCGAATGGTCGGTTCCTTTCTTGCTGTACTCTTTCAGGTGAACGTTATTGATTCGCTTGCCGAGGATCGGAATCCAGTGTTCGGGAAACTGGTACTCCATGATATTGCCGGTGTCAAAATGCACCTGCACAAACTCGCTGGAAAAGCTATCGACAAACGCGACCATCTCCATTGGCGATAACAGGAAACCATTGAAGAAGATATTTTCTATGTTCAAGTGAACTTTCAATTTCTCAGCTTGTGGCAGCAGTTTGCCGATCGACTGGCGCGCTTGCGCGTCACAGACGTCGTTTGGCGTGGGGTCGTGGTCTGCACGCCACGGCATGTGGACAGCGCCGGGGACGACCAACAGGTTTTCGGTGCCGAGATCATGAGCGGCTTGTGTCATCTTCCCAGCCAGTTCCATGCCGCGAGCCCGCTCGGCCGTGTCATTGCTCGTCAGCGGGTAAGGCCAGAACAGGAACGAGCAGACACCACTAATCGCAATTCCGATCTCCTCGGCCATCCGCCGGATGTCATGGAATTCCTTGGTCCCCGACTTGGGTGACAAATCACTGTCCAGGTCATAGTTCAATTCGATTCCGTCGAAACCGGCATCCTTGGCAAGTTGCAGGCACTGGCGAAGCGACATTTTGTCGGGGTAGGGGAATGCCCACAGGTTGATCGATTTTTTCATCGCATACTTGCGTCGCGGGGTTTGTGGGGTATCCGCCGCGGAGGCTTGATTGCTGCCTGATGCGGCCAATGCGGCACCGCCGAACGCGGCATAGGCAAGCAGTTGGCGACGACCGACGGAGGGAGATTCGTGTTGAGCCTTGTTGTTCTCTGGCATGTTGGACCTATTTGCTGGCGGCGCCGTCTTGGATGTATCGGATCAAATCTTGAACAGCTTCGGGTGGCAAGATTTCCTGAAAACCTTCCGGCATCAACGAGACACCAGAATTCTTCATCGAGGCAATTTCGCTTCGATGGATTGTCGTTCTTTTTCCGTCCGCGTGCGCGAGCGTGATGCTTGATCCGGCTTCTTCCTCGATCGCACCGGCCAGAATGCGATCGTCGGTGGTCTGGATGATGTAACTTTGGTACTTCGGTTCGACGGCGCGATTGGGATCCAGAATTGCCTCGACAAGTGCGCGGTCGCTACGGTCGGAAAGATTCGCAAGGCTGGCGCCGGTCGCACGGCCCTCGCTGTCCGGGACATGGCACACGGCGCAATGTTTTTTGAACAGGGCCGCGCCGTTGGCTGAGTCACGTTTTGATTGAAGTTGTGACAGATACGACTGTACCAGCTCTCGCTTCTCGATCGATCCGGAAACACTGACCAATCGTTCGGCTCGGACCCGCATCGATCGTGTTCCCGACTTGACGAGTTGTTGTCGTGCGGCCGCTGTCAAATCACTGACCGCAATACGACCGGACTCCAACGCACCGAGCAGAGATTCGCTCCACGAACGTCGCATCAGCATTCGGCCGACGCAATGATCGCGAACCGATTGTGACATCGCCGGCCACCGATCGAACAGGTCGCCGGACGCCGACGGATCCTGATTCTGGGTCAGGCAGTCAATGGCTTGCTTTTGAACTTCCGCGGGGGTGTTGGGCGAGAGCAGCGAGACAAGCAGTTCACGTTCGCGATCCTCCGGTGCGATTCCGATACCGATCAGGCTCATCGCACTACAACGCCGGCCCTCTGGCTGTTCGGGATCGCGGATCAGGCCGACAGCTTGCTGATACAGCGGACCCAATTGCCGCTGGACGTCGCTCTGGAGGTTGTTACCTGACTTGAGCGAGCGAGCGAAGATCGATGCCAATTCCAACTTTGCCGCCAGCTCGCTGCGGCTGTCGGCGAGAACGTCGCCAAACTCTGCCAATACGTTGATTTGTCCGGCTTGTGCGGTCACGAGCAGTTCGGATAACAGGTTTTGAACAACGTCGTTCAACGATTGTTTCCCCGAATCGATATGGCTGACCAATCGATGGGTGACGATCGCCACGTGGGGTTTGGACGAACTGCTGATGGCGCGGGCGACCCAGCGATCAAGATTGGGTCGGATCGCGATGCTGGCCAGAATCTCGCCTGCCGCCGGGTTGTCGGTTTCGCCGAGCGCGTAGCGCGACGCTTAACACGACGGATGGATCGGCATGTCCGGCCAGGTGTTCAAGTCGAGTCAGAAGTTCGGGATGCGTCTGGACGAGCGGTTCAGACAGCCGAATTGCGACTAGCAGCACACCCGGATGTTCGTCCTGCAAGGCCGACATCAGATCGTCAGCGGTGAGTTGACCGGTCACGGCCAGAATCGACAGCGCATGTACACGTGCATAGGGGTTGTTCTCGTCCGTCGCCAATTCTCGCAGCATTGGCGATCGTCGCGGCGCCACGTTCGATGATCAGACGCTGCGCCATATCGCGTAGCATTCCGTTGGAAGATCGAAGTCGTTCGAGCAGCTGTTCATCCGAGTCATCTTGTATCGGGCGGTAACGTCGATTCGTCGGTTTGGCCATCGAAATTCGATAGATCCGGCCGCGATCTTCCCCGGCGGCAAATCGAGTTGTTGCTGCCATGCCTGGGGAATCCATTCGGGGTGCTCGATCGTTTCGCGATACATATCGACGACCCACAGTGCGCCGTCGGGACCGGTGATGGCGCGAGTTGGGCGAAACCATGGATCGGTCGAGGCCAGAAACTCGCGGTCCTGCTCTTGCGGAGTTCTTGTCGCGCGAAACGTGGCTCCATTGGGTTCGATGACAGCGCGATGAACCAGGTTATGAACCGGTTCGCAGATGAACGCGATTTGTTGATCAGGTGCTCGGAACGATGGACCGCGAAAGATGATGGCGCTGCAGGCCGACGTGAATCGGTTGGCCGCGAACAAATCATTGAACCGTTCGGTTGCGGCGGTTAGCGGGAACACGGGAGGTGCCACCGGCGGGTCAAACAGTTGCTCGCTGTTTCCCGAATATGAGACCGCTGAATTTCGTTCCAGGTAGGCACTATCGATCGGAAAGTGATACATCGGCCGCGAGTTGTCATTGCCAAACCATTGGCCCCAGTCATTACGGCTACGGATGAATTGGGTCCGTCCGCTCGTCGCGACCACTCGTCCGTCGTCGGGCCAGATTTTGACGTCGTGCCCCGACGCATCGATGGTCGCACCGTTGATCGAGCTGGTAATCATGCCCAGATTGTCTCCGCTGCCACAGTGAAGGGAGTGATCCAGACCATAGCTGAATCCGTTGATTCGATGTTGCGGATTGGACAGTCGGAAACCGGTGTAACGTTTTTCTACCATGTCGGCGCGATCATCGCCGTCGGTATCGCGAGCGAACAGAATGTCGGGTGCCGACGTGATCAGAACCCCATCTCGCCACGGTTGTACTCCGGTGGGGAATGACAGATTGGATAAAAACACGGTACCCGAATCAAAGGTTCCATCCCCGTCGGTGTCGGTCAGAACCTTCACACGGCCTCCATTTTCGCCAAGCGGGTAGTCACCCATTTCGACGACCCACAGTCGGCCGTCCGCCGCGAAGGCGATGTTGATCGGATCTTGAACCAACGGCTCCGATGCGACCAACTCGATCTTAAAATCATCGTCAAGTTGGAACGACTGCAGTGCCGCGTCGGACGACAATGGCCGAGGTCGTTCCCGCGAAGTGAGCAGTTCTTTGACTCGCGTGATCAAAAAGTCTTCTGTTCCCGCTGACCAAGGACCCGGCAGGCCGTAATAGACGCCTGATCGGTCAAATTCGTACCCGCCCTCGGTTCGCATCCGCTCGCTGGCGATGTAGCCGAGGACATCGTTGGCATAGGCGGTGACCCACAGGTTGGGACGATCGAGTTCCTTTTTCAATCGCAGCGCATAGTCGACGACCACTTCGCCCCCCAGAAAGATCATCGTTAGTTGGTCGCCGAATCGCCAGGCTTGGATGGGGACCGGATAGGTCGCCGGCAACCGACCCTCGCGATGGTAGGTTTCCAACATTAATTGGGCATGCCGTGTTGCCTGAGGGTTGGTATTGGCGGCGACTCTTTGCTGAAGCTCTTCGACGGTTGGTAGATCGAATGAGAGGCCCGCGTAATCAAATCGCGTCTCCAACGGAGCATCGATGCTTTTCATTTCACCGGCGACGATTCGCTTGACTTCCGCGGCGAGCGTTCGACCGTGCACTTTTGCCGCTTCCAAGGAGCCTCGCGGATTGGGATTCGCATCGGCGCCACATCCGATCGTGCACAGAGCGATGGAGTTCGGATAGGCGGCTTCCAGTGCGGCACAGGCGTATCCGGCCCACTCGGCGTTGATTTGGTAGTGTTCACCGCCAAGCGTGGTGCAGTGACAGGCATAATTGAAAACGACCGCTTGAACGGCACCGTCCTGGCTCGTGATGCGAAGCACGGGAACGGTGTGATCGACCGGTCCATCCGACTGGACACCGAATCCGGTCCAATGACCGTTGGTCAGCACACGCCGGTTCGCCGCGAAGTTGGCTTCACCCACCGCGTAATCAAGATCGACGGGGATAAGATCTTGAAGTGCAAGATCGGCCGCTTGCAGGATTCCGATTCGAAGCTGTGATTTGTATCGCTCGCCCGCTGCGATCTCGTCCTTGGTCAGCGGTGTGGCAAAGATGTTTGACAGTTCGCTGACCAGGTCGGGACCGCAATGCGTGTGGGTGCTGCAGAACACGATTTGATCGCGCGGCGTTTGATGTTTCTTCGCGATGGACTCCGCCAATTCTCGAGTCAGCGAGCCGGGTAGCCCGATGGTGTCGACCGAAAACAGAAACGACGTCGACGGATCACCCGCCGCCGACACTAACGCCAGGCAACGAACATGAAGTGGCGTATCGATTCCCTCGTTGGGGTGGTCGCGGCTACCGTAGCCGGCCATGCGGACCGGCTCGGTGGGCGTGATGTCCACCTTTGAAAACCCCGCGAGCCAGAGTGGCTTGGTATCTTCGGCGCGACTGCAAGTCGCCGTGAAAAGCAAGCAAAGTGCCGCCGCACAGGGTCGGGTAAGGGTGAGCAATGTTCGCATGATTGGGGCCGGATAGGGGCGATCGGTGAAGCTATTATCGTAGCCGAATCGGGCGGCCGTGGTGAGGCGAAAGCCAACTTGTCGGCCCACCGCTTTCGATCGCCGAGTCGTTTACAATACGCGATGCGGATCCGTCGCTACGGGAAACGTATCGCCGGGGATTGCGGTTCTCCGTTTCGCTCACAAATATGAGATGATTGATGTTTCATCGATTCTGGTTGTGCCTTGCGCCCGTCGTTCTGTTGTCCACCGTTGCGATGGCCGCCGATGACAATCGCCCCAACGTGTTGATCATCACAGTCGACGACATGAGTGCCGATTCGCTGGGCGCATTCGGCTGCAAGCTCGCGGATACATCGCCGAATATCGATGCCTTTGCAAAGGAGGCGTTGCGTTTCAATCAAGCGCATGTGCAGGTCGGCAATTGTATGCCGGGTCGCAACATCATGTGGTCGGGAATGTACTCGCACGCCAACGGTGTCGAAGGATTTGTTCAGAATCCCAATGCCGATTATCCGGTGCTTTGTGATTTGGCGCAGGCGGCCGGTTACTTTGCGGCGATCCGTGGCAAGGTTCCCCATTCGACACCGTATCATCCTTACGCCTGGGACGCCGTTCTGGATGAATCGCCCGCTGGCAAGAAGTGGCACACGAAAGATGCCAACAGCTATGGCCAGTCCACGCGTCAGGGCATCCAGATGGCCAAGGACGCGGGGAAACCGTTCTGTTTGATGATCAACATCTCGGATCCCCACAAGCCTTTTTATGCTCAGGGAAAGAATGGCGAGACGGTCGAAGATCCCCATGTGCCTTCACGGGTGTTCCATGCCGAAGAGGTTCCCGTGCCCGGATTCTTGCCGGAGGACGACGTGATTCGTAAAGAGCTCGCGCACTATTACTCCTCGGTGCGTCGCGCCGACGATTGTTTTCGCGAGGTCATGACGGCGTTGGACGATTCGGGCCAGGCGGATCGTACATTTGTGATGTTCTTGTCCGATCACGGCATGCCATTGCCGTTTGCAAAGACCCAGCTTTACGAGCACAGCACCCATACGCCGTTGATGGTTCGCTGGCCATCGGTCACGAAGCCGGGTTCGATTGACAACGAGCACATGGTGTCGGCTGTCGATCTGCTTCCCACGTTGCTGGACGTGATGGGGCAAAAGCATCCGTCACCGGAACGACTGCATGGGCGATCGTTCGAACCGCTGATCCGCGGCGAAGCTCAGGACAATCGTGATTTCGTGATTTTGCAATACAACGAGAATTCCGGTCGATGGCGGCACCCGATGCGCGGCATTCAAACTCGCCAGTATCTTTACCTGTACAGTCCGTGGAGCGACGGTAATCGCAAATTCGCCACGGCGACCACCGGGACAATGACCTATCGGCAAATGGTGAAACGGGCACTCACGGAGCCTGATGTTGCTGCCCGCTTGGAACTCTTTGACCATCGCGTGCTGCAAGAACTCTATGACATTTCCGTCGATCCAGACTGTTTGGTGAACTTGATTGACAGCCCCAGTCATCAGTCGACGTTGGTCAAAATGCGTCAGCAATTGGCCAAGTCCTTAGCTGAAACGAATGACCCTGTGGCGCCGTTGGTGGCGTCGATCGACGATGACTCGCTGCGTGAAGCATACATGGCAGCCGAAGACGAGCGATCGAACAAGGCCCGATCACGCAAGCAGAGCAAGCCTGCGGCGGCACCCAACCAAGGGGCCGCCGGACGGACGACGCTTCGCGATGCCATTTCGGTGGATGTGCCAGCGTCTGCGACGCGAGGTGGTGTTTGTAGCGTCGTCATTCGCCACCGCATTCCGAAAGAGTTGGGCGACCAGAAACTGCATGTGACTTTGAAGACGGTGTCGCCCGGAGGAAAGCAATCGGCTGGTCAACGCATTCACCGCGAGGTGGTGACGATCGCGGGTGCGGGCGAAGCCAGCGTCGATTTTTCGGTTCCAAGCTCGACCACGGCCGACGCCGTTTGTGTTGCTGCGTTCGTGGGCGAGGATTTCACCACGAACCTGCAACACGTGAATTCGCCGCCCATCAAAGTGCAGGATCATTGATTGCCCGAGCTGATTTCGGTGTGCCGGCCGATTCGCTTGTCAACACCCTACAGCCTGGAAGCCACCGCCACGATGGTGAAACGGCTGCTTTCGGATTGCTCAGGCCTTCGACTTTCTTGCGGCGCTGTTTGCCTTCTTGGCCGAGCTGACCGCTGGCACCGGTTTGTCGGCGAGAATCTTGCGCATCATCGCTTTGGCGGCCAGCACATCGGGGTCATTGGAAGCAGTGACATCCTTGTAGCCGACGCCGTTCCGCGAGTCGCCGCAATCAAATAGCCGTCCAAAGTCTTGCATCGTGTTGTCTTCGAGCAGCCAACGTTTGGTGCGAACGACACGCCCTCCGCCAAGATAAGCGTAAATCCAGTCTCGTCGCGGAGTCAGATCACCTTTCAAATAGCTGTTGAAACTGACTCCATCGATTGGCCTGTCTTGGGGGATTTCGATTCCCGCGACTTCGCAGCAGGTTGGCAAGATGTCCGACAGATCGACCAATTCACCACACTTGCCAACCGGCTTCACGAGCCCCGGTCCGTTGACGATGAATGGAACGCGGCAACCCATCTCGGTCGTCTGCGCTTTCCCGTTTCCACCGGTGCCATTGTCACCCACGAAGATGAACAGCGTGTTATCACGTTCACCCATCTGCACAAGTGCATCGACCAATTTGCCGACGATCTTGTCGGTGTATTGCACGTTCGATTGCCAGTTTTGCTTTGAGTTCTTGTCCTTTTTGTTGTCGGCGGGATGATCATCCGGGGTCGGCCAATAGGGCGCATGAACCAATGCCATCGGGTAGTAGACAAAAAACGGTTTGTCTTTGCTTCGCCGCATGAAGTCGATCGCAAAGTCCGAGAAAATATCGGGCCCGTAGTCGTCGATGTTGGTCGGTATTTTCTTGCCGTTTTGAACAATGGAAGGATGCCAGTAGCGTGCCGTTTTCGTGCCCTGTGGGTTTTCATGCAGTCCGTCATGCTTATTGATTCCAGGTGGCAAATTGTGGGTGTAAGCCCACATGCAATACTCGTCGAATCCGGTTTCGACGATCAGATTGGGGTGCTCGCCGCTGAGTTGCCATTTGCCACACTGCGCCGTCGCGTAACCGGCCTGTTGAAACAACTGTCCGATGGTTCGATGCGAGGAAATGTCATCGACGCCTTGGCCACTCTGTGTTGGACCTCCAGGTCTTCCGGGAAATTGGTAAACGCCGTTGTGATGGCCATATTGGCCGGTCATGATCTCGAACCGGGTCGGATGACAGATCGGCGTCGAGTAGCCGGTTTCGAAATAGATGCCGGTTGTGGCCAGACGATCAAGATTCGGGGTCTTGTGCGTCGGATGTCCGTAGATACCGAGCTCGTGCGCCCCGATATCATCGCACAACAGAAGCACGATGTTGGGACGAGCGTCCGATTGGGCACCGACCGTGGACACATTGCCCAGCAGATGTATGCACAGCACGGCACCGACAACGACAACGGCAATTTTGGCAGGGTGATTCATTTTGGTATCACTTCTTTGATTCCACTTTTTCGTCAAAACGCGATCAACGCATTATGGCACCTGCGCTTGCCCGTGACTTGGGAAGTTGGCTCATGGAGGATCATTTTTGATCTTCAGCCAGGCGATCGAAGCTGTTTGCCGGTGGCTCGCTAACCAAATATCGAAGCGCCTCACGAACTCTCGTGGTTTGAGGGTCCGACATGACCAGGAAGCGGTCACGGCCCGGATCGGTCGGTTCAAAGCGGGTGAAACCATCATCCTCGACCGTGACGCGACCTGCTGGTGACAAGTCAAAGTAGTCGTCATCGGCGCGTAGGGCGTGAAGCACGCTGGTCAGGTCCCAGGTCGGCCGGTCGTGGTTTGGGCCACTGTGCAACAGGTACGCCTCGGGGACGATGTGGTGCCCGGTATACCGAAAATCACGCGCGATACTTTCTCGCGGGTAGGGGGCCGCGATCCCGATCTCAAAACCGCTCCAGATCACCGGCACGCTGTGGGGCCATTGTTCGGCGAATCGCTGCATGGAATCGATACCGTTGCGGACGTTGGCCTCCAAATAGTGCTCGTCGCCAGCAATTGGTATGAACGAACCCGCCATCACTTCAACAAGCCGGACTTTGTTGCGAACCAATTCAGGCCCCGAAAGTGGGCTGATTTCATCGGGCGGCGATTCAACGAGATCGGCCAGGTTCGCCGCCAATCCGACTTGTATCAGAATGACGCTGTGATCGGGCTGCCGGGAAAGCGTTCGTCTTAGCAGCGACACGGCGGTGGGCAATGCGTTATTGGAGAGTACGTCATGAGGGTATCGAAACTGACCGCCATCTCGCGTCTGAACAAGATGCAAGTATTTGCTATCGCGCCGTTGAGCATTGCGGGTGACTCCGATGGGAATGTCTGGTCGCCCGTAAAACGTATTGACCGCATCGACGAATGGTCCGGTGAATGGGTTGATCTTCGAGATCGTGACCGCCAGCAATTCACACTCACCGCGATCGGCCAGCGTGTGAAGCATCGCCAAAGCGAGGACATCGTCAACATCGCCGCTGATGTCGGTGTCGAAGATGACCTTGGCGGGCTCGGAAGCTCGGACGAATGACGCTAGCGAAAGGAAGACGATCAGGCACGCTACCGACCGTGGAAGAATGGTTCGGATCCAATGCGTGAGGCATGGCCGACAAGACATCTGATCGGGCGAACGTTTCATGAACGGCTCCATTTTTGTCGCAAGGCGTCTAACAGGACTGCGATGACGATCACGCTTCCCGTGATGACCTGTTTCATCGGGTCTGCCACGCTCAGTTGGGCGAGCCCCGTTTGCAGCACGGCGATGATCAACACGCCAAGAAAGGAAGCGATCACGCTGCCGCGACCACCCATCAAACTCGTGCCTCCCACCACACAAGCGGCGATCGCCGAGAGTTCGAATCCGACACCTTCGTTCGGGTTTGCCGTGGACATCAGAGATGTGGTCATGATGCCTGCTGTGGCGCACATCACTCCGCTGATGACGAACACGCTGATGACATACGGTTTGGAATTGACGCCAGACATGCGCACGGCTTCTTCGTTGGTGCCAATCGCAACACAATATCGGCCGAAGACTGTCTGCGAGAGCACGAACTGGCCGATGCCGACCATCGCGAGGGCGAACACAAATGCCGGCGAGATTCCGAGACTGCCCATCGGGTCACCGATCCAACCCACGGAAGATCCGATGTAGATCGACTGTGAATCTGTCACGATTTTTGCAAGTCCGCGTGCGATCTCGAGCATACCCAAGGTGACAATGAACGACGGTATTTTGCCGAATGAAGTGATCGTCCCACTGATCAAACCGCAGACGGCTGCCGATAGGATGCAAGCGATCGCCGCCAACCAAAGGGGCCAAGCATGCTGGACCATCAGCACGCCGAGCACGGAAGAGCCGAGCGCCAGCAATGATCCGACCGAAAGATCGATGCCACCAACGATCAGCACCAGCGTCATGCCGACGGCAACGACCGTGAGCGAAGGGATTTGATTGGCGATCAAACGGATCGTTGATGCGGCAAAGAAATTGTCGCTCATCATGCCAAACACCAGGATCAACAAGCCCAGCACTGCGAGCAGTGCAGCATATTGGGCCCAGTGGCCGATCAGCCGACGCAGATTGCCTGGATCACTCATTCGCGGGCACCGATTGAGTCGTGTCCAGGTAACCGGCGAACGAAGCCTGAATGATTGCGTCTCGCGACCAATTGCCGCGATCAAACTGGGCGACGATGCGGCCAGCCGACATGACGATCACGCGATCGCATGTTTCCAGCAGTTCATCAACATCGCTGCTGACAATCAAAATGGATTTTCCCTGTTCGGCCAGTGTATCGAATAACCGATAGATTCGGCCCCTGGAGGCGACATCGATCCCTCGCGTTGGTTCGTCAAACAGGTAGATTTCGCTATCTCGAACGAGCCATTTGGCCACGGCTACTTTTTGTTGGTTGCCGCCGCTAAGCGTGGCAACCATCTGATCGGTGCTGTTGCAGCGAATCTCCATTTCGTCTCGCATCTGATTGGCAACACGTCGTTCTTGGTCGTGTCGTATCCACCCCAATGCATTCGCGAATCGCGACATGCGGCATAGTGTCATGTTGGTTCGGATCGACTTGGACAGCAGCAAACCGTTTTGTTTGCGATCTTCGGTGACCATCGCGAGTCCCCGGGCAACGGCCTGACGAGGGTGGCGAAATCGATGCGGTGTGCTGTCGTCATCGATGTACACGTACCCGCTGTTGGCCACATCGGCGCCGAGCACCGTTCGTAATAGTTCGCTGCGACCGGACCCGACCAATCCGGCGATCCCCAGTCGTTCTCCTTCCCGCAAGTCAAAGCTCACGTGGTCGACTGCACCAGCCCTTGTCAAGTCGCTGACACGAAGACGAACTCGCTGTTTTGTGAAGTTATGATGCGACTTGCCCGATTTGAACGCGGTTTCGCCACTCATCAAGGCAACCATCTCGTCGGTCGACAGGTCGAGCGCCGGACGTGTTGAGACGTGTTTCCCATCACGCAATATCGTGACCCTGTCGGCAATCCGGGTTACTTCGTCCAGGCGATGGCTAATGTAGATGATTCCTACTCCGTCGTGCGCATTCGATCAAGCTGGTCGAATAGCCGCCGCGTTTCGCTCGCACTGAGCGCCGCTGTGGGTTCGTCGAGAATCAACACACGGCAATCGCGGTCGAGTGCCGATGCGATCTCGACCATTTGCTGCTTCCCGACACCAAGGGTGCCGGTGATGGCATTGACGTCGACGTCACGGAGTCCGAATCGATCAAGTGCGATTCGGGCCCGTGTTCGTAGCTGCCCACGATGGAGGACACCCCACCGATTGGGCATTCGCGAAAACATCAGGTTTTCGGCGACGGACAAGGTCGGAATCCCATTCAACTCCTGCTGAACAATTTGCACGCCCTGCTTCTCGGCGGTTTGTTTGTTGCTTGGTGAGTAGGGGTGACCATCCAATTCCATGGAAACATCCGTTGCCGGTACAAGGCCCGAGATGATCTTGCACAGCGTGCTTTTGCCGGCACCATTGGAACCGACGAGCGCGTGGACCTCTGCACGGTGCAGATCAAAGTCGAGATGATCGAGTACACGGACCGCGTAGTCCTTGGTGGCACCGGAAACCGACAAGCGGGGCACACGGTGAGTGCTCAACGCAATGTCTCCCGGGTGACGAGATCGACCGGCGTTTCTCGATCTCGCACGTCGGCTTTGGGATCGTTGATCAACGACAGGGCATATTCGATGCCGAACACAGCCAACTTGTCACCGTATTGATCGGCGGTCGCCAGAACTTGTTGCTCGCGAATTGCCTGTTGGATGGCACTGATGTTGTCAAAGCCGACGATTTGGACGTCGCCGTTTCGGCCGGCCGCCTTGACCGCGGCGACCGCACCGAGCGCCATGTTGTCGTTTGCCGCGAGGATCGCTTTGATCTCGGGATGTTCGCTGAGCATCGACGAGGCGATTGTATTGGCCAGACTCATTTCCCACTCGGCCGATTGGCTATCAACGATTTTGATCCCCGCTTCAGCCATCGCTGCCTTGAATCCTAACAACCGTTGCTGAGCGTTGAATGTGCCACGGATCCCTTCCAGGATCACGACCGCATCGCCCTTGGATAGCTTGCTCGCCAAGTAGTCGCCAACCTTCTTGGCCCCCGCCCGATTGTCGGGACCGACGAAGGGAACCTCGATCCCTTCCTGCTTGAGAACGTCGGGATCGAGACGATTGTCGATGTTGATCACGATGATGCCGTCTTGTTTCGCCTTCCGCAGAGCGGGAGCGAGCGCTTTGGAATCGGCCGGTGCGATCACGATCGCGTCCACATCGCTCGCGATCATCTCGGCAACGAGAGCAACCTGACGGCTGACGTCGAGTTCGTCTTTGATTCCGTTGACGATCAATTCGTATTGATCGGAGTGTTCAGCCTGGTGTGCCTTGGCGCCATCCTCCATCGTCGAAAAGAACTCATTGGCCAAGGATTTCATGATCAATGCCACGCGAGGCTTTTTCGCCGCTGCCGCTGATTCGTTTTCCGATGAGGGCGTCGTCGTGCTCGAGTTGGAGCCGCAGCCGACGATCAGCGAAAGCATCAACAGGACGGATCGTTTCATGGTTTGCTCTAGCTTTGACGTTGGACGTGGAGTTGTTCGATTTCCAAGCGGGTGGGCATGCCGGGTTGGGCGCCATGACGTGTTGCGGCGAGTGCACCAGCGGCAGAGGCAAATTTCGCGGCTTCCCTCAGCGGGAATCCTTCGGCAAGACGAACCGCCAGCGCGCCGGCGAATGCGTCGCCGGCGGCGGTTGTGTCGACCGCATTGATCTGGAAAGGATGAATCCAATCGACGGAGTGTCGATCACCAACCACGGCGCCGTTGCTGCCCAACGTGATGATGACTTGGGCTGCACCAAGACCCCGTATCCGAGACACGGCTTGGCATGCTTCATCCACCGATTCGATGCTGTGGTCCACCATCGCCGAGGCCTCCGATTGATTCGGACAGACGACGTCCACGGAAAGCAGCGACTCAGGCAATCGACCCTCTGGCATCGGCGCCGGGTTCAGAATCACGGGTACAGCAGCCTGTTTGGCAATCATGACGGCTGCCGCGACCGCATCGGTCGGGATCTCCAATTGAACCAGCAACAGATCGGCGCCGGAAATCAGATCGGATGCTGCGGCGACGTCGGCCGGCGTGACGAGAGCGTTCGATCCGGCGGCAACCATGATCGCGTTCTCGCCACTATCCTCGACCGCCACCACGGCCAGTCCACTGGGAATTGCATTGCAGACGCGAACCGAATCGATGTTCACCTTTTCGCGGCGAAGGTTTTCGAGCAAGCGGCTGGCAAACGAATCATTCCCCACGCGACCGATCATCGCGACATCCCCACCGGCACGCGATGCCGCGACCGCTTGGTTGGCGCCTTTGCCGCCGGGGACCTCGGACGATGAGCTGGCAATGATCGTCTCGCCGCGCGCCGGTAGATGGGCACAGCGAATCACCAAATCCATGTTGATGGATCCGAGCACAGCGATACGGGGAGCAACCGACGTCATATTCTGCTGGTGACAACCACTAGGGCGTCTTGTTCTTCCTTTTTTTGGTTTCCGACGCGCCGAATTTTGGATTCGGCTCGCTGGCAAACTTTGCCTGTGTGCTTGCTTTCCATGCCAACAGGTCTTCCAGCAACTCGTCGCGTTTGGCCTGCTCTTTGGCGGCCAGGTTTTGCGTCTCGCCGATGTCGTCGGCCAGATTGTAAAGCTCGATGCTGTTGTTCGTGTCAACTGCACTGCGACCGCCGTCGAGTGACCACTCTTCGTGGAACAGATGCAGTTTCCAGTCACCTTTGCGAATCACGGTGACCGGTCGACTGCGAAAGACGTTGTCCCGCGAACCCGGGTTGGGGCGATCGAGGTAACCGGGAAAGTGCCAGAAAATCGGCTGGCGAGGGAACGATCCGTCCCCGATCAAGGCCGGCAGAATCGATTCGCCATCGAGCACTTTTCCGGGCTGTGGCTTGACACCGGCAAGATCCAGAAACGTGGGATAGAGATCGAGGTTGATGACCGGCGTCTGCGATTGGCTTCCCGCTGCGACTTTCCCGGGCCAGCGGACGAACATCGGTACGCGGATGCCGCCTTCGTAGTACATGCCTTTGAAACCGCGCAGTGGATTCTGCGGCGACTGGGGCAGTCCGCCGTTGTCGGAGGTAAAGAAGACGACCGTGTGATTCTCGATGCCCAGGGTCTTGATTTTATCAAGAACCTTGCCGACACCGCTGTCCATATCGGAGTTCATCGCAGCGAATTTTGTGTCGCGGTGCTGCTTTCCCGGTCCCTTCTTGTCGAAGCGGTCAAAGGTTTCCTGTTTGGCCTGAATTGCCATGTGAGTCGCATGGTGTGCAATGTAGACAAAGAACGGCCCGTCGCGATGCTGTTGCATGAAGTCGCAGGCACCGTCGGTGATCCGCCCGATGTTCTTGGGGTCGCCGGTCCTTTTGAATTCGGCAGCACTGGGCGGATTCATTGAATCGGTGACCATGAATCCCTGATCGGAAGGTGTGTGCGGCGGGGACTTGCCGAGATGCCATTTACCAAACATGCCAGTTGCGTAACCCGCGTCTTGTAGCGCGTCTGCGATCGTGACGTTTTGTTGAGGCAGTGCGTTGATATTCTCGATCGGTTTGACTCGCATCTCGTTTTGAGGTCCACGGTTGGTACTCGAGACCGCGTACATGTGATGTCGGGGCGTGTACTGACCACTGATCAGGCAAGCGCGGCTCGGCTCGCAATTGCCCGCGGCGGCATACGCGTTGGTGAACGTCATCCCAGCGGCGGCGAGCGAGTCGATGTTGGGCGTTTCGTACAGTTCCGATCCGGCCTGAGAGGTGTCGGTCCAGCCCATGTCGTCGATGAAGATCAACACGATGTTGGGCCGCTGCTGGGCGGATGCGGCGGTGCAGAGCAGGGCGGTGGCGATCAGAGCGAGTGTGGATTTCATGATCAGAATCTGCAGAGGGCAAGGGTGGACGGCGATCCGTCGCCAGTGGTCATGGGGTGCTTGGAGGTTGGCTCGCGAGAGCGACGAGCGTTTCGGTGACTCGGATCTGTTGCGGTTCACTGAGCGTCAAATATTGATGCAAGCCGCCTGAGTCTTCTTGGAAGGTCGTCAGTCCGTCGTCGGCAATTTTGACTTGGCCTGTGGGCGAAAGTCCGAAGTAACCGCGATCCGGACGAATGCCCAGCAGGACGCTTGTCAAATCCCAAGTCGGACGATCATGGGGCGGCGGATGGTAGGCAACGTAGGCTTCGGCCAACGGATGATGGGCAACGTACGCGTAGTCTTGTTCGATACTTTGGTGCGGATAGGGAACTGCGATCCCGATCTCGAATCCGCTCCACACGATCGGTGTCGGCCAATCGGTCGAAATCTTCTTTGCCGAGCGAATGTCTTTGACGATGTTGTATTCCTTGTGGTCGTAGAGTTCGCCATTTCCGCCACGGATCTGCGTGAAGGCGCCGGCCATCACGGACAGCAATCGAACCTTGTTGCTGACCAACTCGGCTCCGCTCAGCGGGCTGATCTGGTCCGCTTTCGATTGCAGCAGATTGGCCAGGTTGGTGGAAAAACCGACTTGGGCAATGACGACAGTACCATCTTCGGCCGACACCAGCGCCTTTCGCAGCACCGTTACTGCATCCGGCGCGTCCTTTCCCGAAACCAAGTCGTGGGGATACCGATACTTTCCGTCGTCCATCGCTTCGGCGAGCGGATTGAACTTGCCGGCAGCAGGGGTGACGCCACTGTGACACACGCCGATTGGCACATTGCCGCGGCCGTAAAAGGTGTTGACGACATCGGTGAAGGCGGCTGCCAATTCGTGATCCTTTGTGATTGTCACCGCCAGCAACTTGCATTCACCGCGAGACTCGAGCGCATGGATCATGCCCAGCGCCAGCACATCGTCGACATCGTTGCCGATATCGGTGTCAAAGATGAACGGAGTAGGCCGGTTGGCTGAGTCAGCCAACAGAATCGACGAACAGAGCAAGATAAGGGCAGGGCAGGAAAGAAACCTGGTGTTCACGGTCATTGAATTTGGTTGGTGGGTCTTGAGGGAACTGAGTTGTCGAACTGAGTTGTCGAACAAAGCGTGGACCAGCCACTCACGATGTTCAAGTTATCACAGACTGATTCACGGCGCGTTGCCCGGATCGCTGATCCGGCTCAGTTTTTGTCGTTGTTTCTGAAGTTGGATCCGGGCGACCGCGGAGGCGTCGGCCGATCGGCTGCTTGGCTGGAGTTCACGGATTGCCGACTGCAGATACCCAATGGCGGCTGTCCGATCGCCGTCGCGGAGCTTCAAATCGGCAAAGGTTTCAAGCGTCTGCGATTTTTTTGTTTTGTACAGTAGTAAGTCGGGCGCAGCTTCGATCAACGCGTCATAAAGTTTGAGTGCATCCCGCAGGTTTTTCTCGGCCGATGCGGACTTGCCCAGGCGATGCCGATGCACCGCAAGCACTTCGAGGACATGAGCCCTGAGTGCTTGGTAACGGGGAAGCGTCGGTGATTGTTTTAACAGCATCTCGCTCAAACTATCGGCGCGAAGGATACGGATCATCTGATTCAGGCTGAGCGCCTCGGAGCTGGAAAGGGTTTTGGCAAGTTCGTAGCGGATCGAATCGGACCCGTTGTTGTCGGCGAGCAAGGATTCGAAGTGATCGATCGATTCCTTGATCGCACGTTCGGCCTCGCTCGACAGACCCGCTCGTGCCGCCACCTTCGACTGGTCTCGATACGCGCGGGCAAGGGTGACATGATACTTTGTCTCGGCGGGGTACTCATCGACCAATTCGCTCAGCACACCAATCGCCTCGGAGATCGCGCTGAGTTCCTGTTCGGACCGAAACGCCATGGCATTCATCAACGGGCGTCCCGGAGTGCGAGCTGCCGATCGTACACGGCGGAGCGATGCTGCGTCGACGCCTGCTCTGGCCACGATCGAAGCAAACAGGGCATGCGCCCGGGCGTACTCGAAGCGACTCTCTGGCGAGGATGGCAGCTTGGTTTGCGACCCCTCGGCATCGGAGCCTGTCAGGATTTGGATCGTTTGATCAAATAGTATGGATGCGCGTTGGACCTGTCCCTGCAGGCTGGCGGTGACAATGAGTTCATTCAAGACTTGCGCCTGGTCGACGACAAAGGCATCGCTATCGGGGTTTTCACTGGCCAGAGATTCGTATCGTCGGAGCGCGTCGGAATAGGCCCGGTTTGCGTTGGCGAGTTGACCCAGTCGCTGGTAGATGTCGCCGGCAAGGCGAGCGGCTGCCGCCGATTCGGCGCGCAGGTCGTTGCTGTTGTTGGCCGCCAAATCATCAAAGAATCCCAACAGCGATTGCAGGATCTGTGCATCGGCGGCGCTCACATCGGGCGATGCGCTATCAACAACTTCACCGAGTATCTCGGCATCGGGCATCGTACCGCGTCGCCAAACATCCTCTTTGATCTGGTCAAATGCGTCGATGGCGACGCTCAGATTCGCTTCGGCACGCAGGCGTTGTTGTTCGGCCACTTGCAATGCGTCGGTTCGCTCGGCCAACGCGGTGATGGCCGATTGCTTTGATGTCTCGGCATCGTCGAGCGCAGACTTTGTTCGCAAGTAGGCGGTCGCGGCAACGATCGCCAAGGCAAACAGTGAGCTGAACGTTGCCAGTGTGAGGGAAGCGATGACCGGTTCACGACGGGACCAGCGCACGACGCGTTCCAGCAGATTGCTTCGTCTGGCGGATATCGGCAGGTCATCGAGGAAGCATCTCAGGTCGTCTCGTAACTCTCCGGCGGTGGCATAGCGAGCATCGGGACTGACGGCCAGCGATTTCAAAACGATCGTTTCCAGGTCGCGTGGAATGCTTGCGTTGAGTTTTCGTGGATCCAGCGACATGCCGTTGGTCGCATGACGGATCAGCTGTGCGGGGCTGCTGGCCGAGATCGCTGGGCGTAACGTCAGCAGTTCATAGAGCGTCAGTCCTACGGCATAGGTTTCGCTTCTCGCATCATAGTGCCCGGCGAAAGATTCGGGTGCCATGTACTGTGGCGTGCCGAGGATGTCGCCGGTGCGAGTGACGCCTTGATGTTCGGCGACTTTGGCCAGTCCGAAGTCGGTGATGGACACATTTCCCTGGTGATCCATCAGCAGATTCGCGGGTTTGATGTCGCGGTGCAGCGTCCCTTGCGAGTGCGCGTATTCCAGAGCGTCGCTGATCATCAGCCCGATATTTGCAATCCAGCGGAAATAATCTGGTGCGTCTGCCGGCAACGGAATGTTCGCGTTTATCGGTCGCCTGCCAGTTTCATCCGACGCGGTACCCTCTGTGTCGTGGAGACTCCCTGCGCGATCCGCATCGCTGATCGCGGCGTCACGCGTGGGAGTCGCCTCGGGGAATCGATGGGTAACGGCGAGCAACCATTCTCGTAAGTTCAGTCCGTCGATGTAGTCCATCACGTAGTAGTGGTACTCGCCCGCCTGTCCCACACCGAACACCGAGACAATGTTGGGGTGTCGCAGTCTTGCGGCCGCTTTCGCTTCGCGTCGAAAACGATCCAGGTTGCGTGGATCGCTCACCAGGCTATGGGGTAGCACCTTGATCGCGACCCGGCGGTGAAGCGACTGATCCATCGCCTCGAAGACAACCCCCATTCCGCCACGGCCAATTTCTCGGATGAGGCGATAGTCGTCGAGCTGCGTGACCGGCAACGGTTGATGGTTGATGGTTGCGGTCGATCGGTCCGTCGCTTGTTTGAGTCCCTCGATCATCGCGATCGATGCCAATAGGCTGGGCAGCTGATCGGAGTGGTCAGGATATTTTTCCAGGAAAGCCGCGATGGCTGGATTGTCACCGCAGCGAATCGCATCGGAAAACTCTTCGGCGATTTGGTCGAGTATCTGCTGGCCGATGTCTGTCGATGTCATTGGGTTCGCGTCACTCGTTTTCAGAATCTGCGAACTGTGACAACAACTCTGCCAGTCGGCCCATGGCGCGGAGGTACCGCTTGCTCGCGGCGGAGTGTTCAATGCCGAGGACTTCGGCCGTCTCGACATTCGAAAGCTCCTCGAAGTGTCGCAGTGCAATCACTTCGCGATCGACCGGGTCCATCCGGTTGAGCGTTCGTTCCAGACGTTCGATCCGCTCGGCCCGGGCAACGATCTCGCTAACGGCTGTCGCGGGACCGGCCAATTGGGCGGCGATGGCCATCGAGGTATGCGGTGACGCCGGACTGAATTGAATGGAGACCTCCTTCCGCACGTCTCGCATCTCGGCTTGCAGATGTTGGCGGTGCAAGTCGATGAGCTGCTGGCCGGCAACAAGCCTGAGCCACAGAAACGCGGGCATCGCTTGTTGGTCGCTGAAATGCCCAAGTCGTTTCGCCGCCGCGATGTACGTTTCCTGCAAGACGTCAGAGTCGGAGATGCGTCCGGCCAGCCGATGATCGAGCCGAAAGCGAATGATCTGGCGCAACCGCTCGCGGTAATGAGAGAAAACTTCAGCCAACGCCTGTTCACTTCCGCCGCGCATCCTTTGCAACAGGTCGTCGGCGATCGTGGTGGCAGCGTCAGGCATGTTCAGTCATCAGAAACGGGACCGAATCGTAGGAACGATGCTAATGATTTTAGCAGCTGGACGGGGAGATCGACGACCTTTCCGACCAGGCGTCGTTCGGTAGGCCGCACGGCGTGGAACGAGTTCCGGCATGATGCGGAGCAAGACGTTCTGTTCGGCGGAACGTGAGTTTCTATCGTTGACCGACCGCGGGCGACTTCGCGCGGCGGCGAAAACCCAATTTGTCGTCAAACGACCTTTCCAAACCTTCCCGAAATTTTGCCGTAATGGATGTCCTGGCGTCGTTTGGCAGTACGTTCTAGTTAATAGAGGCCTGTCGCCAGCCGGTGATCGTCGCCAGCGGGTGATCGTCGCCAGCGGGTGATCGTCGCCAGCGGGTGATCGTCGCCAGCTCGGTGATCGGGGGGGTGGGGCCACCACAACGAACCGATGCGGCCCGATCGTATGGTCGTCGTCGAGTTTTCCCGGAACCAAGTTCGGCGACGGACGTTTCACCAATGGCGTCGGGAACCTGCCCTGTGCCGCAAAAATGAACGTGCCTGATGTCAAACCGCGTGGAGTCAAACGAAATCGTGTCAAATTCTGAGCCGAGCATGCGCAGCATACGATTCTCGATCTACGCCATCGTGATGCTGTTCGCATCGAATGTTACGAACTTATTTGCCGATCAGCTGACGGCGGAACAGTTAAGTTTTTTCGAGTCAAAGATTCGCCCGGTGCTGGTCAAAGAGTGCTACGGATGTCACTCCAACCAATCGGGAAATGCGAAAGGCGGTCTCCGTCTCGACACGAAACAGCTGACGCGGATCGGCGGCAGCAGCGGACCGGCGATTGTTCCTGGTGCTTTGCAGGACAGTCTGCTGTTCAACGCGATCACTCACGAAGACTTTGCGATGCCGCCCAAGCGGAAGCTGCCGCAGAGCGTGATCGACGACTTCCAGACATGGATCGAAATGGGCGCTCCCGATCCGCGTGAAACCAAGCTGGCCGAGATCAAAACAACGATTAGCGAAGAAGATATTCAGCGGGCAAAGAACAGTTTCTGGGCGTACAAACGTCCGGTCAAATCGTCGCCACCGGTGGTTGAGCAAGAACCGTGGGTGAGGACAGATGTCGACCGATTCATTCTGGGCGAACTTGAAAAGTCGGGATTGAATCCTGCGGACGATGCCTCACCGTCCAAGGTCCTGCGGCGTCTTTGTTTCGATTTGGTTGGCTTGCCACCGAGCCCCGAGCAGATCGAGTATTTTTCGCGTGCTTGGAACAAGAGTCCCGATCAAGCGGTTGCCTTTGTCGTCGATCGACTACTCGGTCAAGAACAATTCGGTGAACGTTGGGGACGCCATTGGCTGGACGTTGCCCGATATGCAGAATCGACGGGTCGCGAAGTCAATATGACTTACCCCCATGCGTGGCGGTATCGCGACTATGTCATTGATTCTTTCAACGTCGACAAGCCCTTTGATCGCTTTGTACAAGAGCAACTTGCGGGCGATTTGTTGCCGGTGAAGACGGACCAGCAATGGGCCGAGAACCTCGTCGCCACCGGATTCCTGGCGATCGGTCCGAAGAACGTGAACGAGCAAAACGGCGTTCAATTTGCCGCCGATCTGGCGGACGAGCAGATCGACACGACGACACGAGTTTTCTTGGGTACCTCGGTCGCTTGTGCCCGATGTCATGACCACAAATTCGATGCGATCCCACAAACCGATTACTACGCCATGGCGGGTATCTTTGGGAACATGACGACCTATTTCGGGAATCCGCCGTCGAGCTATGGCACGTTCAGTAGCATCCAGGCACGTCGCAACAGCAGTTTGTTGTTGTTGCCGGTGGAAGATCCGAATCCCTATGACAAGCGATACTCACCACAAGAGCTAGCGAGGTTGCAGAGCGAATTGACCGGCATGCTTGCCGAAGCGGCCGAGGCGCGACGCAATCGCGGTCGACCGGGTGATTCGGGGAATTCGGGCAACGCGATTCAGCAACGTATTCGTACGGCCAACCAATTGTCCGAGATGTCCGCCAAGCTGGCGGTGGTCGATTCCGAGGGCAACCCACGTAGCTATTGCATGGGAGTTCAAGATCGGCAGTCACCCCAGAACGTGCGAGTGCTGATGCGTGGCGAGATCGACCAACCGGGCCCGTACGTCTCGCGTGGTTTCCCGCAAGTGTTGATTGACGAGGCGACTTCCATCGATCCCCAATCGAGCGGCCGTTTGGAATTGGCGCAATGGATTGGCAGCGAAAGAAACCCGCTTACCGCTCGCGTGATGGTCAATCGGATTTGGCAGCATTTGATTGGTCAAGGGATTGTCACCTCGACCGAGAACTTTGGCGTCACCGGCCAGGCTCCCAGTCATCCGGAACTGCTGGACTATTTGGCTGTCCGATTCATGGAATCGGGTTGGTCGGTCAAGACGATCGTGCGAGAAATCGCGACGTCCCATGTGTATCGAATCAGTTCGGCTTATGACGAGAAGAGCTTCGAGTACGACCCGGACAACGCCTTGGTTTGGCGGGCGAATCCGAGACGTTTGGACGCCGAAGCGATTCGTGATGCGATGTTGAGTGTGAGTGGAGAAATCAGCTTCGAGCGGCCACGGGGCTCGGAAGTCGCAAAAGCCGGTTACACCCGAGTGCGTGACGGCGTCCTGGGTGATCCGCGTGAAGCGGCGCGAATGGCAATGGGGCAAATGGGACGACAGGCCATGGAGGCGATGCGAGCACGAGGCGGATTGGGTCGCTCCGGGTTTGCCGGTCGAGGTCCGCAGCCGGGGCCACAAGGTCGCGGTGGCTTCAATCTCCGAGGCCGCTTGGGCATGCCGGGGCCCGGCGGACCACAATCGATGCAATACCTGGCCAGTCGCATCCAAAACGCACTCGATATGAACGAGGCCAAGTTTCGCAGCGTTTATCTTCCCATCGTGCGGGATGAAGTGCCGCGATCGTTGGAGGTGTTTGACTTCGCAGAAGCGAGCATGGTGATCGGTACACGTGAATCGTCGAATACGGCCAATCAGGCGCTGTATTTGATGAATAATCCGTTCGTCATTCAGCAAAGTGAATCGCTTGCCAAACGAATTGCCAAGGAAAACGATCGGCTCACCGACCAGATCGCGGCGGCGTTCTTGCTCGCCTATGGAAGGCCGCCGACCAGTGGCGAGCGGGCCGCGACGGCAACGTTCATTCAACAATTCACGCCAACAACCAGTTACCGTTCGCGCGACGCCGAGACGCTGACCGCACTTTGTCAAAGTTTGTTGGCATCCGCAGAATTTCGTTACATCGATTGAGAGCTATGTTTTCACGACGACAGATTCTTCAAAACGTATCGGCGGGATTCGGGTATTTGGCGTTCGCTGGACTCAGCAGCAGCGCATCGGCCAGTGAGCAAACCGCCAGCAGTCATCCGCTTGCTGCCAAGCCGCCACACTTTCCAGCACGTGCCAAGCGAGTCATCTTTCTCTGCATGCAGGGAGGTCCGTCGCACGTCGATACATTCGACTACAAGCCCCAGCTTGCCAAAGATCATGGCAAACAAGGCAAGTACGGTGGTTCGCTGTTGAAGTCGCCATGGGAGTTTCGTCAACGGGGTGCGAGTGGATTGTGGATCTCGGATCTGTTCCCCAGCGTCGCCGATCACGCTGATGAACTCTGTTTGATTCGCTCGATGCAATGTGACCAACCGGTTCATCCCGGCGCGATGACTCAGATGCACACTGGCACCGCGCAATTCATCCGACCTTCGCTCGGCGCATGGACACTTTATGGGTTGGGAACCGAGAATGATGGCCTACCGGGATTCGTATCGCTCAGCCCGCCGGCGGGCAGTGCGCGAAACTACGGCAGCTCGTTTCTGCCGGCGATTTATGGGGGAACGAAGGTTGGCCGTGGCGGCCCCGCGGCAAGTTTCGCCAGATCGGGAAGCGTTCAATCGGTTCCCGATATCAAGAATCCACGATTGTCGGACCGCCAGCAGCGAAGTCAGCTCGACTTGATTCAATCGCTCAATCGCGACAAGCTTCGTCGCGAGCAGGTGCAGCCAGGTGTCGAGGGGGTGATCGAGTCGTTCGAGTTGGCGTTTCGAATGCAAGACGCGATGCCCGAGTTGATGGACACATCGGGCGAAAGTCAGGAAACGCTGGCCATGTACGGAGCCGATGGTGGTACGACGGCGGGGTTTGGTCGCCAGTGTTTGCTTGCTCGCCGATTTGTCGAAGCAGGTGTCCGATTCGTCGAGATCACGCATGGAAACTGGGATCAACACGTGAATTTATCAACCGACCACCAAGCGCGTGCCGAAGCGTGTGACAAACCGATCGCCGGATTATTGCAAGATTTGAAGCAACGTGACTTGCTGAAAGACACGCTGGTGATCTGGGGCGGCGAGTTTGGCAGAACACCGGCTGCGCAAAATGGCGATGGTCGCAACCACAACAACAAAGGCTACACCAGTTGGATGGCCGGCGGTGGCGTCAAGGGCGGTTTCAGCTACGGTGAAACCGACGAGCATGGCTACGAGGCGGTCGAAAATAAATGCCACATTCATGACTGGCACGCCACGATCTTGCATCTATTGGGGCTCGATCATCAGCAGTTGACCTACCGCTATGCGGGACGCGATTTTCGGTTGACCGACGTTCATGGCAATGTGATCAAAGACATCTTGGCGTAAGAGGTGCGCCACCTTTCGCTCGGCCTGACTGCACGCTTCCGATCGATTCACCGAGCTCATCCTTCGATATCGCCCACTTTGATATCCGATGTGGCAAGCCGCGAGGTGTTGATCACACCCCCCCCATGACTCTCAGCATCCGGTTCGTTTTACATCAATGCCAGTCGCGGTAGGGCCATAACCCTTTGCCGCAGGCGCCCGGCGGCAACTCGACGTAACCGGTGCTCTGGCCGAGTGAAACCAAGTCACCGGAGCCTTGGCTGGTCACCGGTACGGCAACGCCGTGAGCGGTCAGGCGTACCAGTCGCATCCAGTGCAGCGGAATTGACTTTTCACCGGCGTGTTCAAGATAGACTTCCGGGCAGGGCGGCAGGTATTCGGTTTGCCCCCCCATCTTCGCCAGCAGCGGCAATGCGAAACGATGACAGCCCACGGTCGCGCTAACGGGGTTTCCGGGCAACCCCAGAATCAGTTTGCCCGCATCGGTCACGGCACCGAGAATTGGCTTTCCGGGGCGTATCGGCAGTCCATGAAACACGACCCGTCCACCGGCGCGACGCACGACATCCGGGACATGATCGTAGTCACCCATCGAGACGCCGCCGGTCAGAATCACGGCATCGGATTGTTGCAATTGATCCGCCAGCACTGTGAACAACTGTTCCGCATCGTCACGGCAGTGTTCGCTCGCTCGATGTTGGATCCAAGCACGTTGTGATAGCAGCGATGCGATTGCAAATCGATTGCTGTCACGAAGTTGCCAGGACTGCGGGGGCTCGTCGCGGAACAAGCCGACTTCGTTTCCTGAAGTGATCACGCTGACCCGAACGGGTGCGAACACGTCGGCCTGGTAGGCACCAAAGTTGATCATTGTCGCGTAGTTCGCGGCGGTGATTTTTATCCCCGCCTTTAGCACGGTCGTTCCGGCGCGAGCGTTCTCTCCGGCACGTCGAAAGTGTTCACCGAGATCCGTTGGGCGTGCCGATTCATGAACACGAATGGCGTCCCCGAGTTCATCCGTGTCTTCGCGTTTGACGACCGCTTCACCCCCTTCGGGTACGATCGCACCGGTGAAGATGCGGACCACGGACCCGGGACTCAGCTTCGCTGGCGGTGCCCCAGGGGCACTCTCGCCGACAACTGGGATTGCATCTGCACGCTGCAGATCGATCAATCGCCCGACGTATCCATCCATCGCCGATACATCGGCCGCGGGGCTATCACGGTCGGCAACGATATCGCTCGCCAGCGTGCGTCCGATCACGTTCTCGGTGGATTCCTCGACAGCGACGTTGGTAAGCTGATCGGCCAATGCGTCGATCGCGTCGTCGGGATGATCGTACTTGAACTTCGGAGTCATGATTCAGTCTTTCGGGGGCCAATCTTCAGGGACATTGATGTTCTGGCAAGATGTCGATGGTAACGAAACGACGTCGTGATCGATGCCTCGGATCCAGCGATTCAGGCTGCGATCTTCGGACTGGGCGATTTGGCAGAGTCGCTCGTTCAGGCGCGTCGGATAGATGGCGACCAACGGTTGAATCACCCTGTCTTCGCAGACGCCGCAAACCAGTCGATCGGGTGCGTGTTGCCAGGTGTCTTTGATCTTGTCCAAATCTTCGACTGACAGGAATGGCAGATCGACCGGTGTCACCAAACAGCCATCGAACGATTCGCGAGCCGCCATCGCCAGGGCGGTGGCGATCCCGGTGATCGGGCCACGAAAGGGAAGCGGATCTTCGAGCGTACGAAAGAGGCTGCCATATCGGTTCTCGCCCGACAACACAATCTGGTCGCATACTTCGTCGGCTCGACTGGTCGCGTAGTCCAAGAAAGTGACGCCGCTGGGATGCGTCAACATTGCCTTGTCGCGGCCCATTCTTGACGAGCGTCCGCCGCACAACACGACCCCCAGCAGTCGAAGGGTTTCGCCAGCTCGCGGACCGTTCACTTGTGATGCTTTTCGAGCACGTCTTCCACCCACGAGCGTGCTCGCATCATGGTTGGAAAGCCGATGGTTGGTGCACTGAGGACCGCGACATGACGAAGATCGTCCGCCTGACAGCCCGCCTCGAGCGCTTTTCGGCAATGGGAGTGGCAAGCGCCTTCCAGCCCAGCCCCCATCGAGATGGCGAGCTTGACCAGCGCGATCTCGCGCGCGACAGCGGGCCCGACTGCCGGGCTGCTTGGCCAAACGATTCGTAAGCCTGCATCAATTCGGGAAAGTCTTGATGCATCTGTTGGTAAGGTTTTGGAATCATGAGAAAGCGGAGGGCTCGTGGTGGTGTTGAAAAGCCGGCGGATTGTCAGTGGCCGTACTCGCTGATGGCGTCGATCAGTCCTTGCATCGTGTAGGGATCGGCTTCGACGGAGACTTCGTATCCCAGTTCATGAAGCGTTTGCGATGTGACCGGGCTGAGGCTTGCGATCCGCGTTTGCTTCAGATTCTGACCGAACATTTTGGCCAGGCTGTGGGCGGTTTGGCTGCTGGTGATGGTCACCCAATCGATCTTACCCTGTTGAATTTCGTTGGCGATTCCAGGATCTGGTTGCCTGACATCCCGATGGGAATAGGCAACGACCGTGGCCACCGTGCCGCCGGCGGCGGTGAGCGCATCGGCCAAGTCGTCGCGGCCTCGGCTGGCGCGAACGAGCAGATAACTTTTTCCACTCGCTTGGGGAGCCAGTTGCTGTGCCAGAGACTCGGCGCGAAAGTCGGGGGGGACGATGTCGGCCTGCAAGTGATATTCGGCCAGAGCCTGGGCGGTCTGGCTGCCAACGGCGGCGATTTGAAGGCCAGCGAGCCTGCGGACGTCCGCGGTCGTTTCGATCAGCCGATTCAGAAAAAACTGCACTCCGTTGCGGCTGCTAAAGGCGATCACGTCAAAACGATCCAGGGCACGAATCGTTGCGTCGAGGTCGGCAAAGCTTTCCGGAGGGCCGATTTCGATCGCAGGTTGCAGTAACACCCTGGCACCCATGTCACGGAGGGGTGTGGCCAGGGCGTCGGCCTGATCGGCCGGACGGGTGACAAGAATCGTCTGGCCATAGAGGGGTCGACGTTCGATCCAATTCATCGATTCGGCCAATTGGGTAACGGGACCGAGAATGACAATGACGGGGGGACGTAATTTGTTCGCTGGGGTGAGCCGGTCCGCGATTTCGTCGAGACGGCAGTGATACGTTTGTTGATCGCTGTGGCTGCAACGACGAATCAGGGCGGCGGGTGTGTCAGGCGGTTTTCCCGCGTCCAGCAACGCCCGCGTCCAAATGGGTGCGGTGGTGACGCCCATGTAGACGACAAGCGTACCAGGAAAGCGGGCCAGTGCCCCCCAATCGATCGCAGATTCGGATTTCCCCGGCTCCTCGTGCCCGGTGACCAGAGCGACCGCCGAGGCGAATTGGCGATGCGTGACGGGGATCCCGGCGTACGATCCTGCCGCCAGAGCGGCGGTGATCCCGGGGACGATCTCGAATCGGATGTTGGCTTCCCGCAGGGCCTGCACCTCTTCGGCGGTGCGGGCGAAGACCGCCGGGTCCCCTCCTTTGAGCCGGGCAACGACCCGTCCGGCTCGGGCGTGGTGAATCATCTCGCGAATGATCTCGTCCTGATGCCAAATGCGACTTTGTCCGTGTTTTCCCACACAAATGTGCTCTGCCTGGGGCGCATGGGACAGCAACTCGGCGTTGCTGAGCCCGTCAAACAGGACGACATCGCAGCGACCGAGTAGTTCGGCACCACGCAGCGTCAACAGCCCCGGGTCGCCGGGTCCAGCGCCAATCAGGTAAACCGGTGCGAAGGAATCGGATCGTACCATTGGCGTATTTTCACTCCCGATGGTGACTCTGGACAGCGGGCGGTCGGATTGCCATACTACGCGGCCCCAAATTTCGTCACTCGAAACCATGAATCGACGCCACACGAGCGTCCCAAGTGAAGCATGCCCAACACTGCTAGTGCAAAGAAACGGCTCCGCCAAAACGACAAACGTCGCCTTCACAATCGATCGCTCAAGAGCAAGATGCGATCGCAGATTCGCCTCGTTCGCGAGGCGATCCAGGCGGGCGATCCCGAGAAAGCTCGGGCCGAGTTTCGCGTCGCCACCAAGCGTCTCGACCGTGCCGCAAGCCAGAATTTGATTCACAAGAATGCGGCCGCTCGGACCAAGAGCCGGTTGAACAAGATGATCAAGAACGTACCGGCCCAATAGCCGCTGCTAGGCCCAAACGAGACCTGCGGCGCCGAGCCGTTTCTTGGTCTCGGCCATCAGCGCGTCCTCGTCGGCTTCACTGTCGGCGACGTAGGTGACACTAAATCGCAGAAAAGCGCCGGCATCATCCCAGGGGACGGTGACGATGCCGAACTGTTCGATCAAATGTCGCGTCGCATCTTCGGCCGCCGCAAAGGTTTCGCCCGACTGTGTCCCGCTGGGCGCTTTGGTATACAAAAAGTAAGTGCCGCCCGGCATTTCACAATCGAATCCGCACTCACCGAGGGTTGCGACGAGCTTCTGCAATCGGCGGCGGTACTTGGCATTGATCCGTTGGGGAATCGAATCATCGTCCAGGGCCGCAGCCGCGGCTTTCTGGGTCGCGATGAACTGACCGCTATCACTGTTGTCCTTGACATCGGCAAAGGCGGACACGATTCGCTGGTGCCCGCACACGAATCCCATTCGCCAACCGATCATGTCGTAGCCCTTGCTCATCGAGTGGACTTCGACTCCGACATCGATTGCTCCGGGCGTTTGCAAGAAGCTGCGGGGTTTTCCGTCGAAGGTGAGCAGGATGTGTGCGGCATCCTGCACGACGACAAACTTTTTTTCCTTCGCCAGCGCGACGACTTTTTCGTAAAACCCCGGGGCGACGGTGCGGCCGGTCGGTGAATTGGGGTAGTTCAAAACCAACAACTTGGTGCGTCGAAAGATGTCCTCGGGCACGGCATCAAGGTCGGGCATGAAGCTGTTTTCGGGCAGCAGCGGCAACTTGAATACCTGGCCACCGTAGTAGCGAGTATGGGTGCCCGCGACCGGATATCCGGGGGCGGTCATCATCGTGATGTCGCCCGGATTGATGAAACAGGCGGGCAACATCGCATAGGCCGGTTTGCTGCCGATACAGTGATTGATCTGGGATTCGGGATCGAGCGACACGCCAAAGTGTCGCTGCATGAACCGCGCGGCCGCCTGCTTGTATTCCATCACGCCGTTGTCCGCATAGCCACGGTTTTCGGGCTTGTTGATCTCCTGGGCCATCACGTCGCGAATGGACGGGTCTGCCATCGAGTCGTTCTCGCCGATCCCGAAGTCCAGTAGTTGGCGGTTGGGGTGCTCGGACAACGCGCGACGTTTGGCACGCTTGATCTTCTCGAACTTGTAGATTTCCGTGTCTTTTCCGTACCCGGCACCACCGATTCGCTCGGCAAACAAAGATTGGAAATAGGGATCCGCGGTGGTGGTGTCCTTGGTGGCGGTCGACATGCTTTCAATGACAGTTGGAGTTGGAGTGGATGGTTTGCGGCACGGTCCCACTGCTTGGCTGACACGTGCCTGATCCCTGCTCACGGAGCGATCAGAACGCAACCAGCAGGTTAGTTTCCAGCGGGTTCTTTCGGCAAGGGCCGGCTGTCCGTTGATTTTCGGGACGGGTACCCTGGTGGGCCGAAACGAGCGATGCGGGAAAACGAGCGACGCGGGAAGTTGCTCTCGAACGTCGAGTCGCCGGGTTGCTGATCATTTGCTGTGGCGTGGTTGGGAAATCGCCTGCCGCTGCTCCGCAGCCGATTGACGGCTGTTTGCCGGACTGCCATCGCATCGCCTTCTCCAGCGATCCCGCTCGTTTTGCTCGCCAGTGGAATGATCCGCAGGCGCAACCCAGTGTTCCGATCGTCCGGCTTACGGCTGGGCATTCCCGCTGCAAACAACAATTGCTCATCGTTTCTCGCTGCCAGGGGCTCAATCCCGACGTGGCTCGCTACAATTCAAAGCGAAATCAAACTCAATGCCCAATGAATCGCTGATGGCTCCATCTGAACAAAACCTGCAAGTCGACCGGATGCGGGCGCAGTACGAGGAACTGGCTGAACTAGCCGGTTCTTTGGCCCACGAGATCAAGAATCCGTTGTCGGTCATTCACATGAATATCGATTTGTTGAGCGAAGATCTTGGCGAGATCGATTCACCGATCAGCCGCCGATCGTGCGAGCGTGTCGATATCGTTCGCGGGCAGTGTGAGCGGATGGAGGCATTGCTGCGAGATTTCCTTCGTTATGCCCGGCTTCGAGACATCGACCTGTTGCCAGGTAATCTGAACGACCAAATCGAAATCGTGTTGCGTGCCTATCAGGCCCAAGCCGACGCCGAGGGAATCGACATCGTGAAGTATCTCGATCCCGATTTGCCAGCCATTCTGTTGCACAGCGATTCGCTGCAGGCGGCGCTGATGAATCTGGTCAAGAACGCGCTCGAGGCGATGGCTGGGGACGGCCGGCTGTTGGCGCGGACTTATACGACGCGAACGGGTGTGGCGCTCGACTTGATCGACAACGGCAGCGGTGTGGATGACAACACCGTGCTACACATGTTCGAGCCGTTTTACAGCACGAAAGAGGGGGGTTCGGGCCTTGGGTTGCCGACAGCGCGAAAGATCATCGAAGCGCATGGCGGTCGGATCAGCGTGCAAAGCGAAGTCGGCATCGGCACAAAATTTGTACTCGAATTCCCCGTTCCCAAACGACTCAGTTCATAGCGAATGGCAGCGTGTTGCCATTCGGGGACGCCGCCCTGGGAGGCACTTTCCTACAGCCGAATCGCTTGTTCCTCGCTGACCGTCTCGATTTGTTGCTCACAGGCAGCGGTCATTTCGATTTGCACGACCCAACGACCATCGGCATCGCTGGTCACGATCCAGTGCGGTTGGACGCAGACGCTTTGGTGCACGAGTTCGAAGCCCCCTTCGCTTTGGCTGACGGTCTCGATCGGGAATGCCCAAATCCCGCTCGGTCGATCGAATTCCAAGGAGACGTCGATGCCCAGCCAACGGTCCGAAAGGCTCAGGAAGTTTGTCCCCTGCAGATCCAGCTGACTGCCGAGTTGGCCAAGATGGTTTCCGTCGTGATCACCGAAGTATCGATCATCGGCACCGGAGGGGAGGCCAGAAAAATTCATCTCGATGGCGAAGTGTAGCGGTCGGCTGGGGGGCAGGTTTTCCAACAAGTAGGTGATCGAGAGTCGTTCGCTGCCGGCGATCATGGTCACCGCCTTGGTCAACGTGATTGGAATTCCCCAGGCGTTTCCGTCGCGACGCATTTGCACCTGCACGCGATCGGCGCCACGACGCAGTTTCGTCTCGAACGGCAGTTCGACAAAGTCACCTCGTTCGGCCGCTTCGCTGCGCACGACCGACTGCAGTGTTGCGTCGTTGTCATAAAAGTGATCCATCAGGCTTTTGCGAGCGAACCGGTCATAATGCAGTCGCTGGTCAAGACCGGCCTGTTTGAAAACGACTCGATCGTGAATGCTAGCGACGTTATCGCCGCGATCGCTCGGTCCGGTCAGAACTTTGCGATGATAGCTTTCGGGCCGCCGTTGCAGAGTCGCCAACAGGTTATGACTGATACCGCGAACATCCAATTCGTAGATTCGTCCACCGCGACCCGGCGCGATCCAGGCGCACAACTTGTCATTGCTCAATCGCACTTCTTGTAGACCATCAAAGTTGTAATCATCGGCTGTCGCTTGCACGGCAGACGCATCGGTCCCGGTGGCGCGATCGAGCTGTGTGTCGGCTTCGATCAAGTGGGTGTAGACGGCATTGCGAAGGTGCGGCAGATAGATGCCTCCGAAGGCGCCGTGCCAATAGGGGCAATTGCATTGGCCACGAAACAAGTGATCGCGGATGACAGACAAATCGCCCGCGTCCACACCGGCAGCTTCCGCCTCGGCCAAGCGGCGGCTGACGTGCATCATCCGCGCGTACATTTCGTTCGTTTCGTCATACTTCGTCTTGAAATTCCGCCAGAAACCTCCGCGGACAAACGATTTCAGATCGGGCCAACGGGGATCGTCTTCCATGGCGTGGACGACGTCATCGTAGGTGTCTTGCGATTCGACCGGTAAAGACCATTCGGTCATCTCACGATAGCTGCAATCGGGCAGATAAGCCTTGCCAGCCGGTGAGGTTTGACGAGTCGCCTCGGCAAGGGTGATGGTATGCAGCCAATCGGCGTTTTCGGTCAGGGCATCAAAGAATGAACGTAACCAGCCGTCGCCATACACATGCGATTTGGTATCTGGCCAGGTGCCGAATTTTTCGCCATCGTCACCGAAGGTAAGCACGGCGCCGGGGCAACGCTGGGCGACTTCGCGGCAATGATCGATCGTCTCGCTGGCCGGACGAAAGGGGATTGTGTAGCGGAGACGTTCGGAACCAGGAAAAACACGCAGCACGCGTCCGTTATCCTCGGTCAGGAAGTATCCGGTCAGCTGTTCTTCGGTGAGACCGGCGGCACGGAAGTGATAATCATCCAACACGGTGTACTGAATCCCGGCATCGACGACATCACTGGCCAGCGACGATTCCCAAACTCGCTCGGGCGTCCACATCCCCGATGGGCGGGCACCCAGATTGCGTTCCAGCCAGCCGGCATACGATTGAATCTGTCCGATTCGGTCGCGCGGTGGCAGCATCGTCAGAATCGGCTCGTATTGCGGTCCACCGACGATCTCGATCCGGCCCACGTCGACCAGTGACCGGACGCGGTCGAGGTATTCCGGATGACGCTCGGCCAACCAGATCATCAACGGTCCCGAGGTGTGAAGCGAAATCTGCAGCTGTTGGTATGGCTCGAAAACCTCCAGAAACGGCAGATAGCTATCCTGGTACGCTTGTTCAAACACACCATCGAAGTTTCCGATCGGTTGGTGGTTGTGCAAAACCAGGCACAGATGAAGGTGTTGCGTCATAGTTCTTCGGAGGTCGTGATGGAGTGACGGGTAGCCGCGTGTCGGGAGCGATTCCATTCCCAGTCTCTGGCGGCGAACCACGAGCAGCCGATTGTAGGCTTCGCGGACACTTTTCCGAGTGGTGGCGAAATGGAACGACGCGGATCAACCGAAAAATCCGATCGAGCGGAACGCCAGTCCTGATTTTCGTCGAGGACAACCTAACCGCTGCCAACCGCGCAGAAGTGGTTATCGGCTGATCGGGTCGTCAAAGTCCACCTGATTTACGCCGCCATGGTGCGCCGAAACGCTCTCCGCCGTGGAGTGGGCTGGTTTGCGGCCTGCCGGTTTCCCGTCGAATCGGCTGTGGATCGATCCGCAGGCCCGTTTAGGTTTACAACACAATCCGCGGATCTTCCGCGGCGGCGCATTTTCGATACTGCGCCGCGGCCTGTTCGGGCAGCACCGGATTGATCATGCATTGGCTGCTCCACTCGAACCCGGCGATTTTGGTCAGCCGCGGAAACAGCTCCATGGACCAGTGGTAGGGGTCCATGCCGCCGGGGGAGGCGGGCGGGCGTGTGTGCAGCAGAAAATTGTAAGAAGTGCCCGGATGCAGCACTTCCAGCCAGGAGATCACTTTCACAGCGAGCCGTGAAACTGCCTCGATCATTTCATCCGAGAGTTCTTCGTAGCAGGCGTGATGGTCCTTGGTGGTGATGCGAACCATCATTGGCAATCGGCTTGCGAAGGGGCAATAGGCGATCAGCGACTCGGTTTGAGCGACGATTCGGCGTTTTGACTTCAATTCGGCGCGAATCAGATCGCATTGCAAACAGCAGCCGGTCGTGGCGCGGTGATGTTGCATCCGATCGACGATGGTGCTGACCAGCTTGGGTTGCCGGTCGATTGCGATCAACTGGCTGTGACCATGCCGCAGCGACGCCCCTGCGTCGCCCCCGACATTCTTGAAGACGCTGATGTAACGGATGTCGGGAACGCTTCGCCAATGAAGAATTCGGTCTTGATACGCTTTGAACACAAGCGTGGCTTCGGCTAAGTCCAATTCGGTCAGCGATTGAACATGATTGGGCGATTCGATGATCACTTCATGTCCACCCACCGTCGGGCGGCTCTGAAAGAATGTCGAATCCCGCTCGGCGTTCTTGGAAATCCCACCGATTCCGGGGGCCGACGAGACTGCCGGGAACTTGTTGGGTACCACCCGTACCGACCAATCGGCATCGCACAGGGAACGGGTGGATTGCGGTTGAAAGATCCGCATTTCGTCGTCGTCGACGCGACCAATCCATACCGGCGGTGGTGTATTGGCTTCGTGTCCCTGGCAAAATGGACACTCCAACGTTTCACTTGCGACGGAACGGCTGACTTTGAATTCGTCAGGTCGCCGATCACGGTAGGGTGCAAAGACGGTCCATTCACCGGTGATCGGATCGAGCCTCGATTCTGCCGCGCTTTTAACGGTGGCATCTTGTTGATGCAAAAAACGCTTGGCAGTTTCGATCATCGTACGCAAACCCCACCAACTCTTGGGATCATGGACTGACTCTTTTCACCTCGGAATGTGGCGAGGAAATCCTACAATATTTACTGGGATTCCCGAGACAAAAGAGACAAATTGAACGTCTTTTTCTGCTAGACGGATGGTGTTCGCATTGTCGCCTGCTTAAGGGCCATCGTTTTCTCGTAAAGCTCCACGTACTGGCCGGCGCTTTTGGTCCATGACCAATCTTGTGACATACCGGTGAGGACCAGTTGTGCCCATTGATCGGGCTGATGGTATCGCAGATGGAGGCGCTCGCCCGATCGCTTCATCGAGCGCGGTGGGGCGATTGTCGCTGAGATAGAAGCCGGTTGCCGTCTTGTCGGCGAGCGTTTCTTGGCTGCAGTCAACCACCGTGTTGGCCAGTCCGCCGGTGGGCGTGACGATCGGCACCGTCCCATATCGCAAGCTATACAGTTGGTTCAGCCCACACGGTTCGTAGTGGCTTGGCATCACAAAGATATCGGAGCCCGCTTCGATCCGATGTGCCAGGGCGTCGTCAAAGCCGATATGCAGGGCGAAGCGTCGGGGATATTGTTGGGCCAGTTGATCGAGCTGGTGCTGGTAACTCGGTTCGCCGCTGCCCAGCACGATCCACTGCGTGGGTCGATTCTCTTCGAGATGCCAGCGGAGGACCGGCAATATCAAGTCCCATCCTTTTTGCTGTGCCAGACGACCTACCAGACCGATCAGCGGGACTTCGTCGCTGGCATCCAAGCCGAACTGATGTTGCAGCGAGCGTTTGTTGGCCAACTTGCCTTCACGCCAGTTGGAATGGTCGTAGTGGGCGGGCAATCGAGGGTCGGTTCGCGGATCCCACACCGACTGGTCGATCCCATTGGTAATCCCGGTGATCCGGTCGGAAACGAATTCCAGCACCGAATCGAGACCGCAGCCGTGCTGGACGGTACGAATCTCTTCGGCGTACTTGGGGCTGACAGTGGTGATCGTGTCGGCAGCGATGATCCCGGTTTTCAGGAAATTCAGATGCTGGTGGAACTCGAATTCTTCCTGGTTGAAATGACTCCAATCGAGTCCGGTCCAGCCGAACGCTTCGCGGGCGAACTGGCCCTGATAGGCCAGATTGTGAATCGTCATCACCGTTGCCGCGCAACGCATCCAGGGTTGCGGCTGTGGGTCGGCCCGCATCAGCGCCGGTACGAGTCCGGATTGCCAGTCGTTGCAATGGACGATGTCGACCGTCCATCCGATTCGACGAATCGCTTGAATCGCGGCACGGCAAAAAAAGGCGAACCGTTCCGCATTGTCGGGATAGTCGCCCGCGGAGGTTCCATACAGTGACTCGCGGTCAAAGTAGGTCGGTTGGTCGATGAACCAAACAGGCACGTCTCCGTCGGGCAATCGACCTTTGAGCAATCTGCTACCGACCAGCTTTTGATTGGTCATTGGAACGGCGAAGCTGATATCGGTCGATTCAATCGGCAGCCCACATTGCCGCACACTTCGAAAGGCCGGCATGATCACCGTCGTGCGATGCCCTAACTTGGCGACCCGCGAGGGAAGCGTTCCACAAACATCGGCAAGTCCACCCGTCTTCGCGAACGGCACGGCCTCGGAAGTGAGATAGACGATATTCACTCTTGCACTCGATCTGTCGCCAATATGTCTGGTTCTTTGTCACAGCCAAAGCTCGCGGGTTGGCCGGGGAACATCGTGGTAAGCCATTCTCTGCGACAATCGCCCTGAGATTCGATCATCGATCTGAGTTTACTCGTGCGAATGCCGGATCACCACGACGGGGCAGTGAGTTTTTTATCGCAGTTGGACCCAGTGGAGCGGGTTCGGACAGGAGGAATAAACTCACAGACACGAGGGAATTGGTGATTTCAGCATCCCCCACCGATTCAACAGACTTCGGCTGACGGGGAACCCATAGTAGAATCGAACTTGCCTGAAACCTCTGTTCGAACCTTGATAAACACTGAATTGCATGTCGATCGCGCTGAGCGAGTTCTGGACGCGGTTGGTTGAAAGCGGCATCACGGATGCTGAAGGATGCAAACGCATGGCCTCGTCGTTTTGCGAGGCCAGTGGGGGCATTCCGCCGTCGGAATCGGTGGGGCTGGCCAAGTATCTGATTCAATCAGCCGATTTGACCGAATTTCAGGCCCGTGCGATTCTCTCCGCCCGGCGTCTGCGCCTCGGGTCCTGGACGCTGCGATCGGACAAGGGACCGGCGCCTTTGAGCCGTTGGGTGCCGGCCCAGTCGGTCGGGGGCGGGCCAATCGGATTCTTGTTTCGCGCCGCGCTGAACAGCTTGCCGGCGGTCGTGAGCAATGGCTCGAGGCACACGCGGGCGTGACCGCCGGATCGCTGCAGCCGATCCAAATCGAATCGCTGGCGAGCGACACCATCGTGTTCTCGCCCTTGCCCGAGGGCAAATGCCTGCGAGAACTGATCGCCAAACGCGGCAAGGTTGACCCACGAAAGGCTTGCCAGATCGCGATCGGTGTTGCTGATGCGTTGGCCGCCCTCCATGAGCGATCCCTCATTCACGGTGCCGTCCAAATGGATCGTGTTTGGATCAGTTCAAGCGGAGAGGCGTTTCTGCTGAGGGATCCGTCAGGTCCTGCGGTCAACCCGTTGCAGGATCGCTCGCATCGCTGGATCGACGATCTCGAACCGCCCGAGTTGTATTGCGCACCCGAGTTGACCGCCGATGACAAGTCGTGCGACGAAGCAACGGACATCTACAGCCTCGGCTGTCTGCTGTATCGATTGGTGGTCGGTCACGCTCCGTATTCGGGGAATTCGATCGCCGAGGTGATGGCGGCGCACGCATCCGAGACACCGAGCGAACTCGTCGATGCGGTCCAGAAAGGCGAAGCGGGCGACCCATTGTTTCGTGTGATCGCCTTCGCAATGGCAAAGAATCCGTCGGCTCGCTTCGGCAGCGCCCGGCAGTTTGCTGCGGCGCTCGCGCCACGCTGCCATTGATTCCGCGGGCCGCCGCCGCCAGTTCACCCAGCGGCAAAAAGGTGATCGCTCCCCAGTCGGTCGCCTCCGCGGCGGCCCCGACGACCAAGAAGGATCGCAGTTCATCGCAGCCCAGCGGCGGCAAACTTGATGCCAACCACGACCAACCGCGCCCCAGCAAATCGCCGCCAGCGGCCCGGCCGGTCGACGAAACGCAGCAGGGTGACGCTCCGGTTCGTGTGCGAACGCCAGCGGCGACCGACTCCCTGCCGCCACCGGCCCCGGTCGCTGACGTCTTTCCTTCGGTCACGGTTCAGTCGATCGCGACGACGGGGGTCGTCGAGCCCGAGCCAGCAGAACCGTCCGAAAAGCCGCGGCTGCGACGCCGCAAGAAGAAGAAAAACCTTGCTCCCTGGATACTCGGTGCCCTGTGTGTGCCGATTTTGATGATGATGATCGGGTTGATGGTCGGTCGCGACGACTCACCGCCCCAGCGGCCAACAGAACGGCCACCGATTCCCAGGATCATTCCGCCAGTCCCCGGCGGCTCGACTGAACCGGTGAGCACGGTGGTCGAGCCGGCCTCGCCCGGTCCCGCCGGTTATCAGCTGGTCGACGACGAACGACTGTTGTGGGCGCCTCCCTATCCGGCAGATTCGGCTGCAGCGCCGTTGGAGTTACTGCCACCCGGTCCCGGGGCGATCGTAACGGCGCGACTCGCCCAATTGAGCACGTCGTCGGTCGGACAAGACTTGGTGGCGTCGCTGTCGCCAGAGCTTTCACAGTTGATTGAGTTGGCATCGACGCGATCGAAAGTGCCGATCGGATCGATCCGGCGTTGCAGCATCGCATTGCATCCAGGGAAGGAGGGTTGGCCGGAGGTGTCGTTGGCGATTGAGCTGTCCCAGCCACGGCCGTTGTCCGAATTGACCGACGCCTGGAATGCTTCGGCGTCGCGGTTGCCATCATCGTCGACGCCCGGTGCAACGATTTATGCCGGGGATGATGCCGACAGTGACGCGTTTTATATCGCGCCCCGAGACCAGGATGCCGAATCGAATGTGTCGCGGTTTGCTGTCGGTTCGGTCCAACGAATGAGTGAGGTCGCCGAGATCGAGGGTGCATCGATACCTCTGCCACGCACGCTGCAAAACCTGTGGGACCAGTCAAGTGCCGATGCCGACTTGGTTGTCTTGGTCACGCCCAATTTCTTGTTCGCCGATTCCCGGTCATTGCTGCCGTCGGTGGTACCCGAGCTGGTCGGGCCGTTGAAGGCGGTCTTGATTCCCGATGTGGCTGGTGCGTTGGTCACTGCGGACATCGTCGAACAGGATGTGTACACCGAGGTCCGATTGGTCCCCAGCGGCGGCGTTAGCGAACCGGCCTTGCTGCATCAACTGAGCGAGACGATCGCCGGCTGGCCGCGGTGGGCGGATGGATTTGTCGTCGATGCCGTTCCCGACGCTTCCTGGCGTTTGCTGTCCAATCGGTTGCCTTTCATGATGAGGTTTTTGAGTGGGCATGCGCGGTTCGGGATTTCCCAAGGGAACGTTGTCGCGAATGCCTACTTGCCGGCGCGTGCGATGTCTCAGGTTTCGGTAGCGGTGTTGCTGGCGATGAACACCAAGGCCGGCGACACGAAGGTCACCGTTGTCCCGCAGGCCGAGGCGTTGACGGTCCAGCAGATGTTGGATCGTGAGATGTCGGTGTCGTTTGATCAAGAATCGCTCGAGTTCGCCGTCAACACGATCGTGGATGAGTTCAAGCGATCGCTGCCGCCCGGATCGACGATGCCACCGGTGCGGATCGTTGGTAGCGATCTGGAAAAAATGGGAATCACTCAAAACCAGCAGGTCCGAGATTTTTCGAAAACCGATCTGCCGCTGCGGAAAGTGCTCACTGATCTTGTCCTGGGAGCAAATCCCGACAAGACTGCGACGGGCCCCAACGATGCCAAGCAGAACTTGATTTGGGTCGTCGCCGAATCCGACTCGCCAGGCGAAAAGGTGATCCTGGTCACGACCCGGCAAGCAGCGGAGAGCAAAAAGTACGAGTTGCCTTCAGAATTCGTGGTCTCGGCAGCTGCGGATACCGATGGTGCCTGAGCAATCCGACAGTTCGCTTCGAACGGGTTGTGCGTGTTGGACGAGGTAGCTTGGGATAGCAAGGGTATTCCACGGCGAGCGTGGTTTGAGGCTCGCGAGATGCAACTATAATCGACCAGTTAGAAACCTATACATCACAAGGATCGGGGTGACAAACCGATGAGAATTGCCATGATCGGGACCGGCTATGTGGGGCTGGTCACCGGCACCTGCTTTGCCGACAGTGGAAATGACGTTGTTTGCGTTGATATCGACGAAGACAAGATCAAGGGGCTTCGTGAGGGACGCATTCCCATTTATGAGCCCGGTTTGAAGGAACTGGTGCTTCGCAATCGCGACAACGGACAGCTCACCTTCAGCACCGATTTGGGCGAAGCGGTCCGTTCCACGCAGGTCATCTATTTGGCTGTCGGCACGCCGCCTGCGGCGGATGGTTCGGCCGATTTGACGGCGCTACGCAACGTCGTCGATTCGATGGCCGAACATTTGACCGATGACGCGATCATCGTGACCAAAAGCACGGTTCCGGTCGGCACGAACCAGTGGATTTTCGATCGATTGAAGGAGAAACTGGGTCGTGAAGTCGACGTTGCCAGCAACCCCGAGTTCTTGAAAGAGGGTGCGGCGCTGGACGACTTTATGAAGCCCGACCGAGTGGTCGTCGGCGTGCGACGACAGGAGGTCGCCGAGGTGCTGCACGAGTTGTATCGCCCGTTTTTGCGGACCGACAACCCGTTCCTACAGATGAGTCCGCAATCGGCCGAATTGACCAAATATGTCGCCAACGCGTTGTTGAGTACCAAGATTTCGTTCATCAACGAGATGGCGAATCTCTGTGAATGCATGGGTGGAGACATCAATGATGTCCGACGCGGTATCGGACACGACCAACGAATCGGATTCGCTTTTCTGTTCCCCGGTGTCGGGTATGGCGGTAGCTGTTTCCCCAAAGATGTCCGGGCTCTGGCCAGCATGGCACGTGACCATGGCCTTTCGCCTCGGATCATGGATGCTGTCGACGAGGTCAATTCCGAGCAGAAGAAGGTGTTGGTTCAAAAGATCGATGCGCACTTTGGCGGCGATGTGGGGGGCAAGCGATTCGCGGTCTGGGGTCTGGCATTCAAACCGCGAACCGATGACATCCGCGAGGCGCCCGCGCTGACTCTGATCGATTATCTGTTGGAAAAGGGGGCAGTGCCGCAGGTTCATGATCCCGAGGCCATGCAAAACTTTCACGGGATCTACGGCAATCAATTGATCTATTGCGAATCGGCCATGGACGCGCTCAACGGCGCCGATGCGTTGGCGATCAACACCGAATGGAAGGTCTACCACAATCCTGATTTCTCCGAGATGCGTACTCGGATGAACGGGCACGTGATTTTTGACGGACGCAATCTGTTCGAGCCTGACAAGATGGTGTCGCAAGGATTCACGTACCACAGTATCGGGCGATTGGTCGGTAAGTCCGAGGAAACATCCGTATCCGCTTGATGGTCGCCATTATCCTCGATCGGGTGAGGTCTACAACATCGGCGGCGGTCGCGGAAACGCTGCCAGCGTGCTGGAATGCATCGCATTGATCGAACAGATCGGCGGTCACCGGGTGGAGTATTCACTCGGCCAACAGAATCGCAAGGGCGATCATCTGTGCTACATCAGCGACCTGTCCAAACGACGCCGTCATTATCCCGACTGGGATATTCGGGTCACGCTGCCGCAGATCCTTGCCCGGATGATCCGGGCCAAGGAGCAAGAATTGGGCCGTCGTGCCGTGTAGTTGTTCGCCTCTGCTTGTGTCAGAGGGGTTGGCCTGTGACACCTGCACCGATTGTGTTTGCCGACTGTGCCCAGTCGGGGTACCCGCGGCGCTCGCTTCCAAACGCTTTCTCTTTCTTCACAATTGCCTGTTGCGTTCGATGGGCTGCGCACTAGGTTTCGTATGGAAGATAAAGCACCCCTCCGCAGGGCCGGTCTGTCCTGATAGCACACAATGAATGACCTCGAATTCATGCCCATCAGCATTGCGACGCTGCTTCCGACGGAAACGGTGGGGCTGAATCTGTACCAGCTTGAAACCGAGTCGGAGCGTCCGGTGTTGTATCGGGCGCGGAGTTTCCGCTGACTTTGGACGACATTGATCGGCTCCGGGGACGAGGCATTCATCGGTTGTACATCTCGGTCGGTTCGCGATCGTTGTACCAGAGTTACTTGCGGAAGATCGCGATTTCCGCCGATAGTGACTCGATCCCATTAGCTGCCCGTGCTGGCGCGCTCAGCGAAGTTGTTCGAGACGTATTGCAATCTGCCTTTTCCAAGGACGATCTGGACCAAACGGTCACCGCGGCAGGGAAGATGGGGCTGCTTGCCGCAGACATTGTCAGCCATGACGAGTTTGCCGCTGGTGACTTGTTTCAAGTGCTGCACCATGACTACGCCACCTTCACGCATTCGGCGAATGTCGCCTTCTATTGTGCGGTCTTGGCGGCTGAACTCGGCTACGGCCGCACAGAGATTGAGCGGATCACGACGGGCGGCTTGTTGCACGATCTTGGCAAACTCGAAATTGATGAAGACATTTTGTGCAAACCGGGCCGCCTCGATGAGACGGAGTTTCGCAAGGTCCGCATGCACCCGTTATTGGGTTTCAAGAGGATGGCTCATCGAAAAGACTTGTGTGAAGGGCAGTTGATGATGGCCTACCAGCATCACGAGCGTCTCGACGGGAAGGGTTATCCGGTGGGTTGCGTCGAAAATGATATTCACTCCTGGGCGAAGCTATGTTCTGTCGTCGATGTCTTCGAGGCATTGACCAGTCATCGGCCCTACCGCACGCCTATGCCCCGCAGCAAGGCGTTGGCATTACAGCAACGCGATTGCGGGACCGCATTTGATCCGGAGATGTTTGCATGTTGGAAATCGATTATTCAACGCGATTTGGCGATCTGATTCAGTCGGTCGATTGGGACATCGAACTGCCCCAGGAGTGGGCCGATTATTTCGACCAACGGGGAGACGTCGCCGCGTACTTGGATGACGAGCGTCAGAACCAGCGAATGAGAGTGCGGACGCATGGTTTGCTGTGGTTCGACCATTCGTTGCCGTTCCTGCGTCGTGACGGCTCGGTTGTGGGCATCTACACGCGAGATTTTTCTCGACAGGGATGCGGGTTCCTGATGCCCTTCGAATTGTACCCCGAGGAGCGGGTGCGGATTGTCCTGCCGACCTTTTGGGTCCATTTGCGAGTCGCGAGGTCTCGACGGATCACCAGCAAATGTTACGAGATCGGAGCCAAACTGTTGCAGCGGCACGACCCCGACGCGCAGGCGTTCGCGCCGGCCGGCGTCGTCGAAATCTCGATGGCAGCCGAGGCACGTTAACGCGGCGAATTCCCTTACCGGCGGTGAAGTTGCATGACGCGAATGGGATGCTCCAGGTCATCGGGCAGTTCAATCGCAGTTTCGCTGTAGGCCCAATCACGCTGCTGAATCCAGTCGCGGAATTCGTTGGCGATGATTCGGTAGGGATCGCTCAACAAGACCTGACCGCCCGGTGCGAGGTGCTGTTGTAAGCACCGTTCAAGTTCTGGCCACAGACCACGCAGGTAGGTGACGTCGCTGCCGAGAATCAACGGAAAGGGTGGCTGGTCGATACGGTCCAGTCCAAACCGAAGCCGACGCACCTGGCAGCGGTCTCGCACCGCCCATGTGCTCATGCGGACCAGTAGCAAGGGGTCGGAGACGCCATCGGTGAGCACAACGCGGCCGCCGCGCAGAGCGGCGGCAAGTCCGGCGTGGCCCGTGCCACAGCCAAGCTCCAAAACGCGAGCATCGGCGAGGTCGAATCGGACAAGGAACCGATCCAATCCCGCAGCCGCTCGCCAGGTGGTCGCCCAAAACGGGTCGATCACGCCCTGTTCACCAGCATCCTGGCGTTCACACGCCTCGATCAGCATCCCTTCGGGGTCGCTGGCAATCGCCAATGGACAGATCTGGCCAGCGATTTCGACCGACTCCCAATGCCAGTCGAAACGCGCACTCGCCCTGCGACCCAGCGATTGCAGCGTCACTTCATTCGCGATCAAACCACTCGGCCGCAGCGATCCGCCGCGTGAGGGTGTTATTCCGCGAGCCAAGCGGCCACCTCGGCGGCGAAGTAGGTCAACACGCCATCGGCACCGGCGCGTTTGAACGCCAGCAAGCTCTCCAGGACGGTTTGTCGCCGGTCCAGCCATCCTCGCTCGGCTGCGGCCGAAAGCATCGCATATTCGCCGCTGACTTGATACACGAAGGTGGGAACGGCGAACTGCATTTTGACACGGCTGACGATATCCAAATAGGGCATTCCCGGCTTCACCATCACGCTGTCGGCTCCTTCGGCGATGTCGAGTGCGACTTCGTGTAATGCCTCGTCGCTTTGTGCGGGCGATTGCTGATACGTCTTCTTGCTGCCGCCCGCGAGGCTGGCGGACGAGCCGACTGCCTCGCGAAAGGGGCCATAAAAGGCGCTCGCGTATTTGGCCGCGTAAGACATGATTTGAACGTTATTCTTGCCGGCCTGATCGAGAGCGCTGCGGATCGCCCCAACACGGCCGTCCATCATGTCACTGGGGGCGATGATGTCGCATCCCGCCTGGGCCTGAACAATCGCCTGCTGACATAGAATTTCGATCGTTTCATCGTTTGCCACGTCGCCCTCACGGAGAATGCCGTCGTGACCATGGCTGCTGTAGGGGTCAAGTGCGACATCGCAAATGATCCCAAGATCATCACCAACTTCCTTCTTGATCGCGCGGACGGTTCTGCAAACCAGATTGTCGGGATTGACCGCCTCACGCCCATCCTCCGTTTTCAGCTGTCGATCGGTGGCCGGAAAGATCGCCATCGCCGGTAGCCCCAATTCACATGCCCCGGCGGCGACGCGACCGACTTGATCGATCCCGATGCGATCGACGCCCGGCAAACTGTCCACACTTTGACGTCCGGTTCCGTCGAATACGAAAATCGGCCAGATCAAATCGTCGACGCTGAGATGGTGCTCGGCGACCATTCGTCGCGACCAATCGTGTCGACGAACACGACGCATCCGGGTGGCGGGATACGCCCCGCGGGAAAACTCTGCCATTGGCACTCTCCTGTGGACCCCGGCGATTGCTTCACGACATGAAGTGACGCTGACGGGCTTGACCTCCGCATCTTAGAAGGCCAGAGCCCAACTTAGAAGCGCCGGTGGAATGGTGACAGAACATTCCCGCCGAGCCGGTTTTCCAGCAACGGTTGGTTCCACTAGCCGACGGGATCGAGGGGTTGGTTCAATTCAAACTCGAAAAGCTGATACAATTTTCCCATGGCCGTGTCCCGATGGAACGTGATGGGGAACCGGTCCTCGGATCAATTCTGCCCCTTTCCAATTCTGTGGGTCCCATGAAACGCATTTTTTCGCCGCTCGTTGTTGCCGCTCGCGGTGCACTGAACGTCTCGGTCTCGCCCGCTTGGTTCGTGATGCTCGGTTTGTTTGCCGGCATCGGATTCAGCAGTGGTCACGCCATGGCGGCGGACGACGCTGAAGTGATTTCCGTGCTCGTGATTGATGGCCAGAACAATCACAACTGGCAGCAGACCACACCTCTGATCAAGCAGACCTTGGAAGGATGCGGGCGTTTCGCGGTAGATGTCGCGACGACACCTGCCAAGGGAGGCGACATGAACGAATTTGATCCCACGTTCTCGGATTACGACGTGGTGGTCTCCAACTACAACGGCGAACCATGGAGTGAAAAAACACAGCAGGCCTTGGAGCAATACGTGTCCGCCGGCGGTGGCTTTGTTTGCGTCCATGCCGCCGACAATTCCTTTCCTCAGTGGGATGCCTATAACCGTATGATCGGCCTGGGCGGATGGGGCGGCCGGACGGAGAAAGACGGGCCGTATGTGCGATGGAAGGAAGATCAGAAAAGATTCACGCGCGACATCTCACCGGGGAAAGGTGGTGCCCATGGCAAACGTGTTCCGTTCATGGTCGTGGTGCGTGATGGCGATCATCCGATCACACGTGGTCTGCCTGGTTCCTGGATGCAAACCGAGGACGAACTTTATGCACAGCTTCGCGGGCCGGCCGAAAACATGCATGTGCTGGCAACCGGGTTGAGTGCGATCTCGACCGGCGGAAGTGGCGAGCATGAGCCGCTGCTGATGACCATTCAATTCGGCGATGGCCGCGTGTTCCATACCACGTTGGGTCACGACGCCAAGGCGATGCAAGGTTTGGCTTTTCAAGTATCGCTGCAGCGGGGGACCGAGTGGGCCGCGACGGGCAACGTCACGCTGCCGCCGGTGGGAAGCGAGACCTTGACGAGCGACAAGCCGGCCGAACGCGATCCGGCGACGATCAAGCGTGACGCCGATGAAGCCGCGATGAATCGAAAACCTGATACGAAGGCCGCAGGATGGGTGTCACTATTCAACGGCAAAGATCTGACCGGATGGTTGCAAAAGAATGGGACGGCGACCTATCGAGTCGAGGATGGAGCGATTGTCGGCAAGACCGCCGAGGGTAGCCCGAATTCGTTTCTTTGCACGGTGAAGGAGTACGCCGATTTCGAATTGACGTTCGAGGTCAATGATGACCCCGGGCTCAATAGCGGTGTTCAACTGCGATCGGTGAGCACTCCCGACTACAAAAACGGACGTGTCTATGGGCCTCAAGTCGAAATCGAGACGGCCCCCGGAGAGGCTGGCTATCTTTATAGCGAGGGAACCGGAAGAGGTTGGATTACGAAAGAACAGCCGGTCAACGACGCCTATCAAAACGGTGCGTGGAATCGGTATTTGGTCCGTGCCAAAGGGGATCGATTGCAGACTTGGGTCAATGACCAACCGATTGCTGATACTCGGGACCCCGACTCGAGCCAGAAGGGCTTTCTCGGTCTTCAGGTCCATGCGATCGAAAAAGGCACGGGCCCGTTCGAGGTCCGCTGGCGCGAGATTCGCATCCGCGAATTGAAGTGAATGAACCAAATGCCAAAACTTCACGCGCCAATTGGGCACTCGGTCACAGCCCACTCTCGGCGCAAGACGCAGCAATCACCGCGCCGTCGATCGGGCGCGATCGAAGGTCTTGACGAATAAACCGCTCTCGGGCGGCCTCAGGTATCGGTTGTAGTAACTGGCGAAAGACGACCGGTTTTTCCGAATGTGCGTACTCTCGCGGCCACGACGGTCCTATCAAATGTGATGCGTCCTGTCGATTTTGCCTGTCCTGTCGATTGAAAAACCATCAGGGCACCCCACCATCGGGTCGATCCACTCTGCGGGGTCCAATCGTGCATGTCATGACGACGTGCCCACTGATTACTCTCTCTCTTTTCAGCGATTACGCTCATGGACGAGACACGCTGCAAATATCGAATCGCGCGACACTTGGCGTTTGCTGCCGCATTCCATTGTGTCGCCGCGTGCGCCGAGGAAGCCCTGCCCAGGACGAACCCGTCCACCGGCAGTCTTCGATCGCTGCTATCGAACGGCTGGGAAGACGTCCCAGCGGGGCCACCCCAAGTCACAGCTCAGCCAGAAATCTTTCGACCCCCGGCACAGATCATCGAAGTAGCTGAACCGCTGATCAGCGAACCGATGTCGAAACGGGAAAACCGACCGACCGACCCCCTTGAGCCCGGATCGACAACCGACTCCCGTTCATCGAGACCCGAGATTGTTCGACCCAAGCGATCATTGCTAGCGGTGCCCCGCCCGACACTGCCAGCGGTGCCCAAGACCACCGCCGCCAGCAAATCCGACATTCCCAGCCAGCCGATTTCAATCCAGTCACCGCCCGTCGCCGTCGGGAAGACGGCGGTCAGCTTGGCAGAACTGATCCGCAGTCGCAAGCAGAGCCGAAATCGGCCCGCCACTGCCGTTTCCCTGGCCCCGGAACCGCTGATCGACTCGGAATTGACAACGCCCGACGTCCACCATTTCACATTGGGCGAGCGGAATGCGAACAACGAATTGCTGGGTCGTGACCCGGCGCCCACCGTCGAGGTCGTGGAAGCAACCCGATCGGAAACCGAATCGGCGTGGAAGATCGACTCGCCGTCACCCGTCGCAAGAGAACAAGTTACCGAACAGGTGCAGGAAGAGGTTGCCGAAGAGTTGCCGCCTGGCCGAAAGGACCGGTCGGTCGCAGGGCTGTCCTATCGCGCCGATCGAGCGGCCGCTGATCTTCGCTCGGAACTGCCGTCAATCGAAAATCGTGAGGCCAAGGACGATGCCAAGCGTCATCTGTTACCCGGCGACGCCCGATCGGAGGTGCGGTTCGGTTCGTCGGAGCTGCGACGGCGTGCAACCGAATCGCTGCTTTCCGCCCAACACAGTTGGCGACATCGCGCGTTGCACTCGGCAAAACATTATGCGATCGAGGCGGTGCGATCGCTCGTGGCCATGCGTGACGCGCAGGACGGTGGTACGCAGCACGCGAAATGTCTAAAGATTGCCTCGGATGCGATGCGTGAATCGGCGGACTTTTACAGTTCGCCAAGTGCGAACGATCCAAGCGGACTGGCCCGTTTGGTAAATGGGCATCTGACCAAAGTCCTGAAAACAGGAAGACTTGATAACGTTTCACGGCATCAGGCGACTGAGATTTACCTGGCCACGGCCAAGAGGAATCTCGTTGCGGCTCTGCAAGGAAGTCGCGAGGCAAGCGATGCACTGGTCATGCTAAGTCGAATCGAGCCGATGATCGCGCGTCCATCGGACCCCTATGCCGCGGCCGTCGCACTGATGTTGCAGCAAGCGGCGGTTGAAGTCGACCCGTCGAACGCTGTGGCGCATGGCGAATTGGGCTCCGGGTTGCTGCAATACGATTTGGTCGCACAAGCCGTTGTGGCGCTCAGGCGAAGCGTCGAAATTCAACCGTCGCAAAGTGGCTATCAGCAACTTCTTGACGCCTCACGACGTTTGGGTGACGACGATTTGGCTCAACAATGTATCGAATCGCTCGACTACAAAAGTGTGCCAGCCGATATCGCTGTGCGACAACTCGAACCGAACCAGTTTGCCGCCCGCTACCAACTCTCCAGCGACGAATCGCTGATCAGCGAGATGCCGGGTCAGCAAACTTCAGCCGTGACCGCGGCGTCCGCAGAGTCACCCATGATCAGTAGGGCAAAGACTTGGCTCCTGTTCGGCCGCCGATTGTGAGCTTCACCAAAGGGCAGAACCGCTGGTTCGATCAACCGTCCCAATGGACCGAATGTCGCGTCAAAGAATACTGCGAGAAGCTTTCATGGTGAATTCACAAATACGTTTGAATCGCCAAGTGATGGCACTGTTCTGCTTGCTCGTCGCAACTTCGGTCACCATCGCTAACGAAGCTTCCGATGGCGAAGGATTGATCGGCGGAGCCGGGTTGAACAGCGAAATCGCTCCCATCGAAATTCCCCGCGACTGCCAATGCTGGCAGAGTTCCAGTGATGCGCTGACCGATGGAAACGAACTTATCCAATGCACAGGTCCGGCGAGCGATCCTCGGACGGTTGAGTACCGGCTGCGCACGGGCGATACGATCTCGTTGGCCTTGCTTGCGATTGCTGAGGAAAGCGAATGCCGGCCGGTCATTGACAACGAGTCGCAGGTTGAAGACCTGGCCGTTTTGGAAACAGTCACTCCCTCGGGCGAGATTCGGGTGCCTCGGATCGGAAACGTCCCGCGCACGGCTTGACCGTCGAAGAACTCAGGCAGGAATTGGATCTTCGCTGTCGCGCGATCGCTACCGGACTTGAAGTCCAGCCTTCGCTTCACAGTCAAGCTCCGCGCAACTTTCTGGTCCTCGGCGAAGTCGGCCGAGCCGGAACATTCAACATGAATTCGCCCACCACTTTGTTCGCTGCTATCGCGATGGCCGGCGGCTGCACGCCCGCCGCCAACATGGCACATGTCGTGATCTTTCGCCGCAGTGAAGAGGGGGAACTGCTTTCGACCCAGCTTGACCTCCGCAAGGCAATGGAGGATCACGCGGCAGGTCCGGCAAATGATATTTGGGTTCGCGATGGTGACGTGATCATCCTGCCCGGCGCACCGATCGAACGGTTTGACGACTTTGTGAGTCGAGTCTTCCGCGACGGTGACTACGGGGTCATTCCATTGGATGTTTCATTATCGCGATCAACCCATCAACGCTGAAACACTCGCGGTGCTTGACGCAGATGGCAAGTTCGTTGCCAGCAACATGGAACTTGTGACCGGTGGCACTAGCGCCGCCGGCTCGAAGGGATTGCCGATGGCGCGAGATCCGTCGCCGACTGGATCGCCGCCGCGACGCGGAGCCCGCTATTCATCGCCCCCTGCAGGCTCGGTGTTTCTCGGTGATCACCACAAATGTAAACACCCGATGGCCCGCCACAGGATTCCGCATCCACCGGAAGAGCGACCGCTTCCAGATCTCGTTTCGGGACGCCGTAGGGAATTCGGTAGACGCGAAGTCGCCGCCATCGGTTGACTTGATCACCAAACCATCCACACAATTGGTGCCGGACACGTCGGTCGATCTCTTCGATGTCGTCTTTGTTGCCTGCGGGGTCGTCTTCTGTTGCCTGCGGGATTGCCGCCCAGGCTCACGGAAATCAGAGTCCGACCCGGTGGCGAATATTCCTGGGCAACATTGCTCAGGATGGCGGCGGATTGAACGGGACCACAATCGTCACCACGGAGCATCAACCATTTTCGATCATCTGGTGATCGATCGGCCGCGTAGTAAAACGTTGTGGCTTGGTTCCATTGTGTGGCGATGCTTTGATCATTCAGCAACCTTGCCGCCGCATCGCTTTCGGTCGCGATCACCACCTGATTGGCCGAAATTTGACTGCCATTGGTCAAAGTTACCGTTCGCCCGGCGAGCGAGGCGACCGAAGAATGCAATCGTAGCGCACCGCGTGGCAGTCGCTCGACCAGCTGCCGTGGGATTGCCGCCATGCCATCGGCCGGGAGGGTGACATCACCTTCGGCGAACATGCGAAACACGAACTCGAACATTCTGCTTGACGTCTGCAGCGATTCGTCAAGCAGTGCGCCACCGATCAGCGGCCGAAAGAACTGATCAATCATTGTTTCGGAAAAATGCGCCTGGCGCAAATATTCCTCGGTCGATGATTGGGGCCGCTGGTACAAATCTGTTAGCGATCCGCTTTTGCTGCGACGCCGAATTCTGGCGATGCGGATCTTGTCGCCGATCGAGCCGACGGGGCTGACCGCGGACCTGATCGCTTGCCCCGGTTGTCGCCAGGGATCGCCGAGCAGCGAAAACACGCCACCAGACCTGACCAGTGCTCCGGGATCAAAGGGGCGGAGCCGAAGCGATTCGTAGTCAAGCAGTTCTTGGCACGCCGGATAAGCGGTCAGCAGCACTTGAAAACCATGGTCCAGTGTGAAACCGTCGACGACATCCGTTCGCACACGTCCGCCGACTCGATCCGTCGCTTCCAGCACCGTCACGGACCGGCCAGCCTGCGAAAGCTTGACGGCGCACGATAATCCGGCCAACCCGGCACCGACAACGACGACGTCGCAGTGATCTGATGTGGACAACAGACGCTGACTCCCGGAAGGAAAGACGAAAGAAATCTCTGCCGCAAACTATACGCGGAAAGTCAAGCGAGCGCAGCGGGTTGGACCGATCGGATGGTCGATGATCGGGGACATTCGACGACCGCTGACCAAACGTGTCAAACGCTCGGACGATAGGACTCTTGCCTGACAACGGCAACAAAAAAACTCGAACAACGATCAAACCGAGGGATAAAGAGATGGCAAAGTACTTCGTACAATCCGGCACGATGCGATGTGTGGTCCAGGCCCAGTCGAGCCGCAAGGCGGCAATCTGGGCCGTCCATCAGGCGATGCAGCAAGTGCTGCCGATGGATGATCCCTGTGGTGTCACGCCCGAATCGAAAACGGAAAAAGCGGCCCACAGTGGCGTCTCGGTGCTTTCAACGAGAGTGACAATCAGCGAACGTGGCTTCGATCGCAATGATGGCACTTCGGTTGCCACCTTGGACATCGTCAGCGAGTGGAATCAGCTGGTGACGACACTTGATCGGCTGGAACGAATGCTGTACCGCGAGGCCTGACCCCGAGCGGGTTGGTAACGCATGTTTCCAGGTCCATTTTCCGGGTCAAGCCGATGCCCCAACGAAGTCTTGAAAAGAGATCCGTGGCAGCGGCAAAAAACTTATGGTGCGTTTTTCTTCAGATACCCGGCGCTGGTTTGGAAATAGCGTTGGCGGCGCTTGGCCGGTTGACTGTCCGCTTGCGACGCGGACTTCAGATCAGCGAGGTTGGCTTGGCAGTACCGGCAGCCGATTTGTTCAAGATGAAACGTGATGTACTCATGCGGATCTTCCTCCAACGTGCCCAACACAAATTGGCCAAGTTCCGATCGAGTGGGGCAGGACAAACGGGCGCGACGCCAGATCGCGCCGATCGTATGCATTCCCGCGGTTTCGCGACCGCGCACATCGATCAGTCGGTTGCGTAGATCGGTGTCGGTCCTGAGTTGATGTTCCAATTCCGAACAACGGCTGGCCGGGAGGGCTTCGTCCAAAAAGGCGGCAAGTTCGGCGTCAGTGAATTCGTTCATCTCCGGTGATAACCCAGGGTGCAAGTTGTTGGGGCATCCTGCCGAGGTTTGATCGAGTTCGTCGGCGGCAGCGAGATGCGACCGGGTGCGACGATGATCGCACAATTAGCCATCGTATCGACTGAGGCACAGCGTGACATTTTGGCCGCCGAAACCGAAGCTATTGTTGAGCGCGTATTGAACGGTCGCCTGCCGTGCTTCGTTGGGCACGTAGTCGAGATCACATTCGGGATCGGGATTCTCGTAATTGATCGTGGGTGGCAGAACGGAATCACGAATCGCCAACAAGCAGACAATCATTTCCGTCACGCCGGCAGCCGCGATCAAGTGTCCCATCATGCTCTTCGTGCTACTGACAGGAACATTGGCAGCGTCGTCGCCGAACACCACTTTACAAGCTTTGGATTCCACTTTGTCATTGACCGTCGTACTCGTGCCGTGGGCATTGACGTAGTCAATGTCGGACGGATTCAACCCGGCATCGGCGATCGCCATTCGCATCGCAGCAATGCCACCGTGACCGTCCGGCGGAATATCGGTGATGCGATAAGCATCGGCCGTGGTCCCATAACCGGCGACCTCACCATAGATCGTTGCGCCGCGTGCTTTCGCCGACTGGAGTTCTTCGAGGATCACCACCGCCGATCCTTCACCCAGCACAAAACCGTCGCGAAGCCGGTCAAAGGGGCGACTCGCTTTGGTCGGTTCATCGTTGCTTTCGCTCAACGCCGTCAGCAGATTGAAGCCCGTCACGCCGAACGGGTGGATCATGCTGTGCGTGCCGCCGGCCAACATCACGTCGGCATCGCCGCGACGAATGATCTCAGTCGCTTCGCCAACCGCCTGGCTGCTAGCGGCGCAAGCAGTCAAACAATTCAGATTGGGGCCCTGGGCGTTGAACATGGTCGCTAGATGCGCAGCGGGCATGTTCGGTTCTTGCTCAAGTTCTGCCGCGGGGTCGAGAAACTGCAACCCGGCCGCGATGAACTTCGAGGCATCGTATTGGCCACCGGCGAGTGCGGCAGACATCATCCGGCTGAAGGTCATGAAGTCTTGATTGCCCTCGCCGCTTCCCATGTAGACTCCGAATCGTGTGGGATCCGTGATCGAGTCCATCACGCCGCTGTCGGCAATCGCTTGCTTGGCGGCGCCGACGGCAAACTTCGTGTGCCTGCCGCGAACCCGCCAAACATCGGCCGGTTCACCCGCATCGGTGATACTCCAATTCTTGACTTCGGCGCTGATCTTGGTCGGAAAACCACTGGCGTCGAACAAGGTGGTCCGCGCCACGCCACTGAGCCCTTCCTGCAACCCGGCCCAAACGGTTGCGGAATTGTGGCCCATCGGATTGATCATTCCGATTCCAGTGACGACTACACGGCGACGCATCAGAATAGCTTTCGTAGGCAATGAAGAAGTGGAGCGAGTTGTCTTAGAGGTTCTGATACATTGGAACTGGCTTTCCCTCTTTGTCGACTGCCACGTGGAAAAAGTTCATCAGTCGTAACATCGATTCGAGGTCCCCGGGTCGGAACAACGGTCCATCGGTGAATCGCCCTTCGTCGAGAAACGCAAACATCAGGTCGATTTCGGCTTGCAACACGTCACCGCAGTGGCTCGTGCCGCTGACCGTTGCCCCGTTGGGCTGAAGGGCGTCTACCTTCACGATATACTGAAGCTGATCACCGGTGCGGGCCGGATGGTAAAAGATCGCCTTGCCGACCTTGGCCAGCACGACTCGCTTCTCAAAGGCAAAATGCTCGGCAACCAAAATGCCGCCCAATTGTGCCATTCCCTCGATGATCAAGGTCGGTGGCAGCATCGGAAACCCAGGACAATACTCGTCAACGACCTCCTGATCGAGGGTCACATTCTTGATGCCATGGGCATGGCTGCCGCTGACAAACTCGGTAAATCGATCAATCCAAAGCCAGCGCATCGTGTGAATACCATCAACTCAGTTGCATCGAATCAGCTCCATCCATGACGGTCGGTCAACGCGGTGCTATCCGCCGCGACGAATGCAGTGGGGTCACTCACCCACTTTACTACCGACATAGCTGCATAGATCACCCACGGTTAGCAGATTACCGAAATCTTGAACACGCGGTTTTTTCTCGAACTCGGACAGATCGGCCCAAGGCATTCTTCGTTTCAGTTCGGCGATCCCATCCGCGGTCACCACGCCATCCTGGACATACTGGCTGTTGGTGAGGATATCTTCGGGCGAAAGTTCTTCGCGGGGAATCGTGATGTCGAACGATTTCTCGAGCTTGAAGACGATGTCCAGAAAGTCGATCGATTCGGCGCCAAGGTCACCGACCAATGTCGCCTCGCGGTTGACTTCGTCATCGTCAACGCCCAACGCGTCGACCAGAGCTTCTTGGACTTTCTCGAAGATCTCTTCTTGGGCAAGGGCCATGGGGAATCCTTCGTGTAGTGGATGATTCGTAAAGTGGGTTTTCAAGAATGGTTGGGGTGAGTCACGCGGTCACCGCGAACTCACTGAATAGTTCACGGAACTGTTTTTCGACACGACGGCGTACATCCTCGTCGGTACCGATCCGAGGCGGGTCACCCGTGCTGCAGCGTTCGAGCAGCAAACGCGCCGACACGGTGACGCGATCATCTTTTCGAGCAGTCGCCTTGATCGTGGTAAAATTTCCGTCCTCTTTGATTGACTCGACCGTGATTTGAAGCGTTTCCCCCGGAGAGAGGAAGTCGCCGAACTTGACATTTCGGACTTCGCGAAGCAATACCAACGGACTCTGGAAATTGTCCCCGGTGCGGATCAGCCAAATCGCTGCCTGGTGCAACGCCTCCAACATCATGACCCCAGGCATCACCGGAAACCGAGGGAAGTGATCGAGCAAACACTCTTCTTCGCCGCGCAAGGTACGCTCGGCCGTCAGCTTTTTGCCCGGCTCGATCGACAGGATCTTATCTATTTGACAGTATTTCATCTGCGCGTGCGGCTCGCCCTATTCGGGGTGATTTTGGAGACGAACGAACCCAACTCGGGGGCTGGGTCGCCAACGATTGGGTCGGTCCGGGCTGCTCTGGTGACAAGCGGAGCATCGTACTCGGAGGCCCTACCATAGTTTCCCGCAAAAACCGTCTCAACCGTAGTTGCCAAAGCTAGCGAGGATGAGCGGTCGCCCCAAGGTCAAAATTGGGTATCGGGATTGCCGAGCCACGAAGATGATTGCCGATCAATGGGCGAAATCCCCCCCACTGAATGTCAACAAAGGCAATTCTGTCTCCGGCCCACCGCCCGACAGCCGGAATTGACGAATCGTCATCAATTCTCGGCTTGATGCGATGGAGTTTCGGACGATGCATTTCTGGCATCCGCGTTTTCACGCTGCTCGATCCGCTTGGCTTGGACAATCACCAAAACCCCGGCAATCAGCAGGCCGGCACCGAGCAGACGCAACGGTGAGGCAATCGCTCTGGGGTTTCCCAGTAGCCCGAAGTGGTCCAGGACAACCGCTGCGATGGTTTGTCCGGTCATCACGGCCGCGAACCATGGTAGTGACCCGATCCGAGGAACGAGGATCAGGGATGTCGTGACCAAGACGACCCCGATGGCACCACCAAACCAAATCCACCATGGCAACTCACGCGGCGGCGTGAGGAAGACTGGCGGGAAATTGCCGCTGAGAATCGATAACAAGAAGAGGATCGCCGTGCCGCTGGCAAACGAAATCAGCGATGCCTGCAAGGGATGCTCGACGTGCCGGCCGAGGTGTCCGTTGACGCTTGGTTGGGCACCGAGCAGACAACCTGCCGTCAGGCCTACCAGTATTGCCAAGAGCATCAGTCCCGATGGTTGCACCGTTCTAGCAACCTTTGGCGGAGATTCGATGCTGGGGACCCGGAACTTCCGGACCGCCATGGATGATCTGATTCGATTCGTTCACAAAGATCAGCCTGGGCCGATGATGCGGCAGTTCGTCAGCGGGCACAAAAGCATAGGTCGCCAATATGACTCGATCGCCGGGCCGGATCCGATGGGCTGCGGCACCATTGGCGCAGATATCGCTTGAGCCCGGGACACCCGCGATCGCATACGTTTCCAATCTGGTGCCCCGAGTGATGTTCCAGACGTGAATCGACTCGTAGGGATGAATTCCGGCCGCTTCCAAAAGCTCGGGAGGAATGGTCACGCTTCCCTCGTAATCCACATCGGCAGCTGTCACCGTCGCCCGGTGAATTTTTGCCGACAGTAGTTTTCGAAACGACGCGTTCATTGCTCAATCCAGATACGGCTGAAATGCTTCACGTGTTGCCGGTTCACGGATTGCCAGTTTTCCGAATCCACGAACGCAACCCGCTTCGATCGCGGTCAACTGGTGTTCTTCATAATTGGTGACCAGCATCACCGGCACGGAGCCGAGCTCGGGATCCGCCTTGATGGCCATGACGACTTCCATGCCGTCGCTGTAATCGCGATCGAGTTTACGGTTGACCGTGACCAGATCGATCTTGCGGCTGCGCAGAATCGCGAGTGTGTCTTCGGTTCCATGCGATTGCACGACGGAGGCATCGAAATTCGACGTGACCATCTGGCGAATCGCATTGTAGTCTGGCCCGCAATTACCGCAGTCCAACAGCGTTTTCGTCATTCCTTGGGCCGTCCCAAAGCGAACAACTTGTCCTTGGTGCTGATGTAGATCGTCTCGTTGGCAGCGACCGGCGTGCTGTACACGCTGCTACCCATGTTGATCTCATCGACCGGTTCGCTGTGCTCGGCACCAAACTCGAAAACGCAGACGTCACCATCTTCGTCACCGATGTAGACATGTCCGTCGGCGATCAGCGGGCTACCCCAGCATTGAGCCAACATGTCGTAGGTGAAATGGACGATGGGCTTGCCGTCTTTGCTGCCCTTGGCGTCCAAGCAATGCACCAAGCCGGAAAAATCGGCGATGTAGAGCACGTCATCCTTGATCGCGACCGTCCCACAACTGCGATGCATTTTTTCCTCGAAGTCGAGTTCGCCATCGTTATTGGCGTCGGCCGAAGTGTAGTGCCAGACGGCACCCGAGTTCGGGTTATCGACTGCGACTTCACCTTTCTCCGGCTCCACGGCCTGAATTCGCTTGTGTGGTATCGGTGTCCGCTTACCTTCCTCGAACTTCATCGCCAGTTGCGGAGAAATGTCGCCTCGCTTGGTCGGGTCGATACACCACAGGTGACCTTCCCCCTCGCCATGCTCGGGGTCTTGTCCGACGGCGATGTAGACCAAACCGTCGTAAGCGACCGGTGTCGCGATCAAGTTGTTGCGTGTGCCTTCGCCACCGAGAACCCATTTCGAGGTCTTGGGATTGCAATCGAACTGCCACAGCAATTCAGGTTTGCCGTCTTTGCCACGGTCGGCTCGGAAGCTGTACAAGATGCCGTCGCCACCGGCGAACAAGGCCTGCGGAACACCGTCCAGAACGGCGACCGCCGGGCTGGACCATTGGCCATGCAGGATGTTGGTTCCCGGTGAATGATCGGACCACAAGACTTCACCGGTGTTTTTGTCCAGGCACAGAAAGCTCGGTGCCGAGGGAGCTGGCAAGTTGATGTGCGTCTCGTCCAACCCGTTGCTCGTGTTGACGAACAACAGATCGCCATAACTGGTGACGCTGCAGGAACACATGTTGTGTTGGCTGGTCCCCAATTTCCCCATCATGTCGAATACCCAAACCACATCGGCTTCAAGCTTGTCGGTGGGACCGAGTGCTTTGAAGAAGTTGATCCGCGGTCCGATCTGCTTGATGGTCAGTTCACGATCGACCCCGTCGAATTTGCCGGTCGCCTTCCATACCTTTCCCTCGCTAACGGTCTCGACTTTGACATCGCCTTCGACCGGTTCACCGGCGGTGGCCAACAGATCCTGGGCCCCGTCCACCAAGGCTCCTTCGGCAAGACCGGCCAGGACGGCCGCGTGAAGCGCCGCCGTCGGTCCTGCATTCATGATTTCGGCGACCAGGGCCGGGTCGTTCTTCAGCGGACCATCATCTTCGTCATCATAGAACCCTTCGGTGTCCAAGCAGCGGACTTCACCGCGACTGGTGACGAACCACAAGCGATCTCCCTCGGACAATGCGGCACAACAGATTCCTTGCAACGGCCAGTCATGGACTCGCCCGGTGATCAGTTTCTCACTACTGTGTTGCCAGAGAAAACCTCCGGTCTTTTCGTCAAAGGCCAACAAACAACCGAGGTCGACCTGGGAGGGATATCGTTTCAGGTGCCCGCCACCATTGTTGGTTCCCACGAACACCTTTCCGCCCGAGACGACCGGATTGCCATAAGTCTGGCTACCGAGGCTGGCGTACCAGCGGACATTGAACGCATTGGTGTTGTCCCAGTCGCCTGTGCGGCGATTAAACTTGCCGATGTTCCATTCGGCTGGCAAATCCTTCGCCCCGGGTGCGTTGTTCCTTTCACGCGTCCCGCCCCACTGAGGCCAATCGCCACCGGACTGCTGGATCTGCTTCACGTCGGTCGATTCCGACGCGTCACCCTTGCCGGCCACCGCGGCGACGACCAGCGTTTCCGGCAACGGTGTTTCTTGGACTAGCGTTTCAGCCGCCACCGTGACATTGCTATCGACGCCGGGAGCGGAGGCCGTGAGGTTACTGCCGGATGCTGTCTGATTGCTGGTGGTGGAGATGTCGCCTGTGGAGACGTCGACGTTGCGGGCCGTTGGCGGCTTGCACCCACCGAGCGATACCGAGGCAATGCTGCCCAACAGAGTGGCACCGATCAACAGGCTCCAAGCCGAAAGTTCATTCTTGCGCATGGCTAATAAATGATTTGCAGAGTTTTGAGGGTCGGGATGTGTAATGTCGATCTGTGATTTGATTGTTCGCAGGAACCCGAGCAAACGGAAGAGAATTCCGTTTGCCGGAAACCGGCTCACAATTCGGAATTGGTCGTGACCTCGATATTGTCCATATAGATCTCCGCGACCTTTGCGTTTCCGTACAATCCGGGACTTGCATTCAGGTTAGGCGATTCGTCGCGAGCTGTAACGGTCCATTCTTTCGGTTCGGGCTCGTCACGCGGCCAAACCTTGCCTCGCAACACTGCCACGGTTGCTGGCGGCTCGCTTTCCAAATCGACGCGAAACTTCATCCGATACCAGGTGTCTTCCTTCCAAGGGAAGGGGACGGTCGAGGCCATCCGCAGTTGTGCATCCCAGGATCGGATTTGCAGTTGCTGGCTTTCGCCCATCATGTCAAGCGTGTATCCGTGAGCGGTCAAGCCGACATCGGGCAACTGGTCACTCATCCTGGCGCCACGAACATCGGCGCTGATCGTGTACTCCGACAGGTCGCTTGGCCCCATCCAAGCACGGCTCCGCGCCCCCTTGGGAATCGTGGTGATTTTGGTCAGGGCGGGTGACCCGTCGATGTCGCGAATGACATGTCGATAGCGGGCACCGACCCAGGACACGGGTGGATCGCTGAGACCATCGAATGTGAATTTCCAGGGCAATGGCGGTACGATGCGGACGCGGGCCGATCCGCTCACGCCCGCGACGTGGGCGGTGATCGTGGCGGCGGTATGGGCGGCATCGGGCGATGCGGTGAAAACGGCACCGCTGACGGTGCCGGGACCGTCGACCTCGAATGTCACGTCGGCGGGCGTGTCGAGTTTTTGTCCGATGGCATTGAAGACGTTGACCGACAGTTCCAGCGTGTCGCCAGGCTGCACCAACGCCTCGGCAGGAACGACTTGAACTTGCGCGACACTTGGGTTGGCGGTGACGGGTAATTCTTCGCCCATCGCATCAGCCATCTCGACGGCCGTTTGCGATCCCTTTCCGGTGCCGACGCAGTACAGCGTTGTCGTGCTCTGGAAATACAGCCGTCCATCAGCGACGATCGGCGAGGCGGCGAAACCGGCACCGTTGACATCGCCCTTGCTGAGCAACTCGAAACCATCCTCGGTCGGTTTGATGATCGCCCAACGGCCGTTTTCGGTGGTGACAAAGATTTTTCCGTCGGCATAAAGCAACGCGGATCGTTGTCGACGATCGACGATTGACTTGCGCTCGACAAGCGGGTCGCCCGTTTCGGCATCAAAGACCCACAGCTTGCAGCGGTCATCGACGACGTACAACCGCTCGCCAATCAAAACCGGTTCACTGTAACCGACCACGATCTCCATCTGCTTCCAAAGTTCTTTGGCTTTCGTGTCATCGCCGGTGCCGCTGATTCTCAGCCCCACGACGCCGCCCATCAAATTGTTGAATTCGCCGACATTCTCTTCGCTGTGACTGGCAAACACACGATCTCCGACGACCAAGGGGGTGGCGAAGATGCCACGTTCGGAGAGCTCGTAATGCCACAGTGGCTTCCCGGTTCGCGGCTGGAACCCCCAGATGCTGCCGTCTCCGGCACCGACGATCAACTGCCGTTGACCGTCGATCGTCACCAGGCTTGGCGCCGAGTATGTCGTGTCGTCGGGTAGGTCGCGTGGTACCGCTGAACCAGACCACCGTTCCGGTTCGCTTGTCCATCGCGATGAATCGGTGATTGGGTTTGGCACGCTCTCCCCAGTTGATGATGATCCCGCTGATGATCACCAGATCCTCGTGAATGACCGGGAAGTTGGTGCGGCCACCATAGGTGCTGAGCATCCCGAACTGCTCGTGCAGGGGGATCTTCCACAACGTTTCGCCGGTTTGGCCATCGATGCAGAGGAAGATGTCGCAAGCACCCAAGACATAGACGTTGCCCGTCTCCTTGTCGCCAACCACGCTGCTCCAACCGACCCGCTCGGCGGGCACGTCGGAGAGCCAAACGTTGTAACGGTTTTCCCAAATCGTCTCGCCCGTCTTGGCGTCCAGGCAAACGACACGCTCGCCTTCACGGGGGGTTCCCGGATCGGACCGCTGCACGGTGTATAGCTTGCCCCCCATCACAATCGGCGTGCAGGGCCCGCCGATGTCCTCCCGCTTCCAGATCAGGTTGCTGCCTTCCCCTCCCGCGGGATCCCAGTCGTCAGGAAGTCCCGACGCCTCGGCGGTTCCGTCGAACTTGGGACCTCGCCAATAAGGCCAATCGGCGGCCTGCGACAGCGAGGTGGTGGCGGCCACCGATAGAGCCAAAGCCAAAACCAGCGGGCCGCGGAGCAGGCGATCGAAACTCAGGTGCATTTGGAAACTCATAGTCTGGGACTTGTGCAAAGCCGTGTGGCGTAAAGCCGTGTGGCGTCAGGTCTGTCAAAGTCGGTCAAAGGATGAACGGTACCAGCCGAAAGAGCGGTCAGTCAAAATGCTCGTCGGCGGAGTCAAAATTGGGTGTACAGAGAATCAACACCGTCATCTCGCCACAGGCCCGGTGCCTCACACCCGGCGGAATGAGCACGGCGGTTTGTGGACTGACCGGGTGTCGACGTCCGTCCAGTTCGATGGCCGCGTCGCTGTCGCAGGCCAGCACGACGTAAACTTCGGTCTGTTCCTTGTGGTAATGAGTGGCCGCTTCCTTGCTGATCTGGGTCAAGTGAACGGTTCCCGGAAACTCGTCGCGATCGGCAAACGCACGCCGTGCAAGTCCACAGGGACATGGCACTGCGGGAAGCTGGGTGAGATCAACGATCTCCGCGGAGAGAACGGGTTTTTCGATCGATGTTTCTGGCACGAGTTGGGGGGCCACCTGAATTTTTGTCGCTCGTTTTTTGCGGCTGGGTCTGTGGACGCTGGGTCTGTGGAGGCTGGTTTCTGGCGGCGGTCTTCTATCGCGGGCCGACCACCCGATCCAATCTTCCGCCACCGATCCGCTGGGGGGTACGCCCTGCGGCAGATGGCCAACCGGCCCAACGGGCTTTGCCGGCATGCTGCCGGGTTTGCCAGCAAGGGTGGGATGGATTGGGGTCACACCTGGGACAATGCCACCGCGGCATCACCACAAGGGCATCCAGAATGCAGTTTATACCGATCGCTCCGGATGTGCCACGCGCACAATCGGCGGATCACCCAAGCCCGTTAATACTGGCATATTTCCCGCGACCGGCAAAGTCTGCCAAGCGAATGAAAATGGGGTGGAACATTGATCGAACACGTTTTCTAAGTCGATACCGATACAGAATCGCCCGTCATGGAGCTAGCGGCTTGTGGCTGTTACCGCTCCGACGGGCGACGGACCCAGAGGCTCGGACACTGGATGTTGGAGTCTTGTTGGTGTTGGGAAATGATTGAATCGATGCCCCGGAGCTGTCCGTGCTGATCACGGAAAGGATTGGGATCGACGAGCTGAGCGAAGTCGGCGGGCCGGGTGTCCCGCACCCGACCCGCTTTGTGCTTGTCGAAGGAGTGTGAGGTGTGCTCGCCGGCGACTTCGTCCGACGAATGCACCTGACAATGACTGATGCCCGGGATGAGATTCATTGAGTTTTCTCGACACCACGATATCAACCGCCAAATTGCGATAAGGGAGACGTGGCTCCAATGAAGCGGACAATAATGACAATGGCCCTCGTTCTTGGATGCAGTATCTGCAGCCAAAGCTTTGGGTTTGATCTGTTGGATCGAATGCTAGGTGTCAGAGGCTGCGGCAGTGCCAGCAGATGTTGTGACACCGGATGCTGTGATAGTGGATGTGAACCAGCCTGTGGCTGTGAAGCGCCCGCCTGTGGATGTGCCGAACCAGCCTGTGGCTGCGAAGCACCCTGTGGGTGTGCTGCTGAACCAGCTTGTGGCTGCGAAGCACCGTGCGGTGCATCTTGTGGTTGCGGCGAACCGGCCTGTGGCTGCGAAGCACCTTGCGGCGCATCCTGTGGTTGTGGCGAACCAGCCTGTGGCTGCGAAGCACCTTGCGGCGCATCCTGTGGCTGCGAAGCACCTGCTTGTTGCGGAGCACCCGCTTGTGGTGCGCCGACCTGCGGTTGCGAAGCACCAACCTGTGACTCTTGCTGTAACCCCTGTGCAAAGAAAAAGTGCGGCGGCTTGCTGTCGAAACTGTTCGGTTGCCACAAGGGCTGCAACAAAGGTTGCGATAGCTGCTGTGACGGTTGTGCATCGGGCTGCGAACCGGCTTGCGGTTGCGAAGCACCCGCTTGCGGCTGTGCTGCAGCACCAGCTTGCGACAGCTGCTGTAACCCCTGTGCCAAAAAGAAGGGCTGTCTGCTGGACAAGCTGTTCGGCAACTTGGGTTGCAAAAAGAGCTGCTGTGACAGCGGCTGCGACAGCGGATGTGGCTGTGGCCACGGATGCGATAGCTGCTGCGAACCAGCTTGCGGTTGCGAAGCACCTTGCGGTGGCTGCTCGGCCCCCGCAGCTGCACCAGCGATGGAAGCTGCACCGATGCCACCGGCACCGGTTGTTGATCCCAGCGCAAGCTTGACCACCAAGCGTCGCGTCGTTCAGGCCAGTGCTGTCTACGTTCGCTAATTTGCGAACCATTGACGCACTGATCACCTTTCAGACGCGATCCAAAACGACCCGCCGAGGGAAACCTTGTCGGGTCGTTTTTTTTTGCTAGCGTCGAAACCACGTTGACGAGAATCCGCTGTTGGCCTACTTACACCTTGCGACGGGGCGAGGCGGAGCACCTTTCTGGCTCCGGATTTGCCGGTGACAACCGTCCGCCACACACGCGTCGACCGTTTCTCAACCAGAACACGCGATTTTGATGTCGAAAACCATCTTCTTTTCCGTGGGCGAACCGAGCGGTGATCAACATGCCGCGCGATTGATCAGTGAGATTCGCGCGATCGACCCGGATGTCCGGTTGCGTGGATTCGGTGGTCCTCGGATGACTCAGGCTGGATGTCGGTTGGACCTCGAGCTGACCGGTCATGCGGTCGTCGGGTTGCTGGAAGTGTTACCGAAGCTTCGCCAGTTCTTTCGGTTCGCCGATCAAGCCGAACAGGTGTTTCGCAGCGGGTCGGTCGATGCGGTGGTATTGGTCGACTTTCCAGGATTCAACTGGCACATTGCCAAACGCGCCAAGAGGTACGGAATCCCCGTCTATTACTACTGTCCACCGCAATTGTGGGCCTGGGCCGGTTGGCGCGTTGGAAAGATGCGGCGAACGGTCGATCATGTGCTGGCCGTGTTGCCAATCGAACAGCAATACTTTTCCGATCACGGGATCGCGACAACCTACGTCGGGCATCCATTTTTTGATGCGGTCGAAGCGGCCCAATTGGACACACACTTGTTAGCTCGACTCAAGGATCAACGTGACAAAGGTGATCCGTTGGTGGCGGTTTTGCCGGGCTCGCGTGAACATGAAGTCCGACGCAACTGGCCGCTGATGATCGAATCGATTCGCCGGCTGCATGTTCGGCACCCCCGAGCCCGTTTTCTGGTTGCCTCCTACCGCGACAGTCAATGCATTTGGTGTCGTGATCAGTTGGCCGACAGCGATGCCAAGATTCCGATTGAGTTTTTTGTGAATCGGACCAGCGAAGTGATCGAGGCGGCGCGGTGCGCGATGATGGTCAGCGGCAGTGTCAGCTTGGAGCTGATGGCCAGGCGGACACCGGCCGCCGTTGTCTATCGCGTTGGTCGGTTCTTACACCTGATCGCCAAGTTATTGGTTCGGCTGGACAGTATCACGCTTCCGAATTTGATCGCCGGTTGCAGCGTCTTTCCAGAAATGGTTTCGGTGGGGCCTGCCCAGCCGGCTATCGACTTCCTGACTGAGTCGATCGATGCGATGCTGGGGGACCAGTATTACTTCCGCCAGACGCTCTCGCGGCTTGACCGCTTGCGGTCGCAGCACGCGCGGGGAGGTGCCTCGGCGCGTGCCGCCGAGTGGATCTGTAAGCAGTGGGAAAGTCCCCCCACACAGCGGCCTGCGGAAATTCGCCGAGCCGCTTAGCATGGCCGGACGCGATTGGATTTGCGAAAATCTGGCAGACCCGCGTCAAATTGGCAAACCAACCGGTCGTTGCTCGCGTAGATGCCGGGTGTCTCTTTTCCTGACCCCCATTTTCACCCCTTTTTGTCCGCGAGCGGATGCCTGATGTCGACTGATACCCGCGAATCGATGGATGCCAGCGAATCGATTGTCCCGGCGATGGGGGCCGAGCGGGGGTACGAGCTCGACGAATCCGTGGCGCCGCTACGTATTTCCGGGTTCGTTTGCCTGATTCTGGGGCTGCTCAGCGTGATCTCGGTGGTGGGTCTGGTGCTGCTGTTGATCCCGATTTCCGCCATTCTGTTCGGCTTGTTTGCCCTCCGTCGTCATGGCGAGCTTGTTCCGGTGGGCACCGGCGCGGCGCGAATCGGTTTGGTGCTGGCGGTTGGCTTTGGCAGTTGTGGATTTTTTCTTCCCTGGATGAAGAACGCGACGTTGGGCAAACAAGCCAAGCAGTTCGGGCGAGACTACATCGAGGTGGTCGCCCACGACGAGCTGGAACTGGCAATGGAACTTCGGAAGGACTACGTGAATCGATTTCCGTCCACGATGCCTTTGAAAGCCCATTACAGCCTCAGCGAGGGTGCCGAGGAGCAACTGATCGAGTTTCGCCAGGACGCGGTCAATCGGACGATTCTGGCACGTGGTCCGGGCGCCGCGTGGAAGCTGGCACGACCGGTTCGCATTTTTACGCACTACCAGATGCAGCAGGCCGAACTGGTGTGGATGGATCCCACGGGGCAGGAGTCGATGCGGCTGCATATGTTTCTGGAGTACGATCTGGATCATCGCAATGGCGACGGTCAGTGGTACGTGTTGCGGGTTCTGCCCTACGCCGAGCCGATCGTGGCCCCATTGATTCTGTGATGGTGTGGTTGTCAGTGAAAGTCGCGTGAACGAACCGACAGCCCGTGGACTTCGCCGGCCAAGTCGGTGATTCGGCCAGCGATCACGTGGATCACCCCGTTGCGATTTTCCAGCTTGCCGTCGACCAGCCATGCGTTGCTGGTCCGGGCGACTCGGAAGAACCGTTTCCAAACCGCCGCGAATAACACCAGATTGATCGATCCGGTTTCGTCTTCCAGTGTGACAAACGTGATACCTTTGGCGGTTCCCGGTCGTTGACGAAGCAGGACGAGACCCGCGACCCGCACATGTCGTCCGTCTCGTAGCTTTGGCAGGGCTGCCGCTGGGACACAACGCCGTGCCTCCAGTTCATTTCGTGCAAACGAAATCGGATGCGATTTCAGACTGAGGCCCGTCGTGTTGTAGTCGGCATAGACCTCCTCCAACGGCGACATCGGGACCAGCTGCTCGGGGATCACTTCGTGATCCTCGACATGTTCAAAAAGAGGTTGCTGACCGGCGCAGCTTTCCTGCGAGAGTGAACTCCAGATCGCCGCCCGCCGGTCTCCCGCGAGCGATCCCAGGGCGTCGGCGTCGGCAAGGATCGCCAACGCCGATTTTCCAAGATTTGTCCGACGGACCAAATCGCCGACGTCCTGAAAGGCTCCCTCGGCGTCTCGCCGCTGGGCAACAAGCAAACCGGCTTGCTGAGGCAGGCCGCGGATGGTTTGCAGACCCAGTCGAATCGCCGGTTGCTGTCGATTCGCATCAGGCTCCAGCGTCGAATCCCAATGGCTATGATTGACGTCGACACCGTGCACACGGACCCCGTGCTTTTTCGCGTCAGCAACCAATTGCGCCGCCGCATAAAAACCCATTGGCTGGCTATTGAGAATCGCCACACAGAACGCCGCCGGGTAGTGTCGCTTTAAATAGCACGAGGCGTACACCAACAAGGCAAAGCTTGCCGCATGGGACTCGGGGAATCCGTATTCGCCGAAACCACGGATTTGGTTGAAGACATGTTCGGCGAACTCGCCGGTCAACCCGCCCGCTTTCATGCCTTCGAGCAGCTTGACCCGAAAACGATCGATCACCCCCGGTCGCCGCCAGGCCGCCATCGCGCGACGCAATTGATCCGCTTCGCCGGGTGTGAAGCCGGCTGCCACGACGGCCAATCGCATCGCTTGCTCCTGAAAGATCGGTACCCCCAGTGTTTTCTCCAACACGCCGCGGATCGCGTCGTTGGGATAAACCACCGCGGCGGGGTCCTCGCGAGCCCGCAAGTAGGGATGCACCATGTTGCCTTGAATCGGTCCCGGTCTGACGATCGCCACCTCCACGACCAGATCATAAAAACAACGCGGTCGGAGCCTGGGCAACATGCTCATCTGCGCCCGGCTCTCGATCTGGAACACGCCGATCGTATCGGCCGCGCAAATCATGTCATACGTTTCGACGTCATTGGCCGGGACGGTCGCCAGCGAAAGCTGACGGTGGTGATGCTTGGCGACAAGATCGAAACAGCGATGCAGTGCCGAAAGCATCCCCAAGGCCAGCACATCGACTTTCAAAATCCCCAGTTCGTCCAGGTCATCTTTGTTCCACTGGATCACCGTGCGACCTTCCATCGCCGCATTTTCGATCGGACAGAGTTCCGACAGATTTCCGGCGGTCATCACCATCCCGCCCACATGTTGCGAGAGGTGCCTGGGAAAGCCAACCAGCGTGCCGACGAGATAAATGAATCGCTCGCCGATCGCCGAATCGGGATCGACCCCGCTTTCCCTCAGGCGGTCCGAAAAGCTGGCATCATTGCCAGCCAATTTTGACATCGTGTCGATCGAATCGGCTGAGATGCCAAGCGTCTTGCCGACTTCACGAACGGCGCTCTTGGTGCGATAGGTGGTCACCGTCGCGGTCATCCCGGCACGATCGCGACCATATTTTTCGTACAAGTATTGCAGCACTTCTTCGCGACGTTGGTGCTCAAAATCGACATCGATATCGGGAGCCTCCTGCCGTTCGCGGCTGACAAATCGTTCAAACAACAAATCGCTCTGGCTGGGGTCGACGTTGGTCACGCCCAGGCAATAACAAACCACCGAGTTGGCCGCCGATCCGCGTCCCTGGCACAAAATGTCTTGCTCTCGGGCAAAACGCACCATGTCCCATACGGTCAAGAAATAGGCTTCATAATGCAGTTCCTCGATGATCTGCATTTCATGACGGATCAAATCGAGAACCTTCACGGGGACTCCTCCCGGCCAACGCTGCTGAGCACCCTCCCATGTCAATCGCCGCAAGTGCTCGATCAAGGTCATTCCCGGAGGAGCGATTTCCTCGGGATACTCGTAACGAAGCTCGTCCAGTGAGAATGTGCAACGCTCGGCAATCTCGAGGGTGTGAGAAATCGCATCCGGGACGTTACGATAAATGTCCGCGATTTCCTCCAGACGGCGCAGATGACGCTGACTGTTGGCAAAGCGATCGCGGTGAACGTCGTCAATGGTCGTGCCCTGCCCAATCGCGGTCAGGCAGTCTTGCATCAGCATCCGGTCGGCCAGGTGATAGTGCACGTCACCAGCGGCCACCAACGGAATATCATTGGCAAGGGAAAGTCGACGCAGACCCTCGACCCGCGTCGCATCATCCACACCGCGATGCAGCTCGCACAACAGATAGCCCCGGTCGGCAAAGACCTCGCGGAATTGGGTTCGCAGAAAACGTGACCGGGATCCGCCAGGCTGTGGGACACTTTTTTTTGCTCTCCAGCCAACCGAGACGTCCGGTTGCGGGAAACCGGTCATCACCCCCGCGATGATGCCCTCGTTGAACTCGACAATGTCATCCCAGCAAAGATCGCTGCTTCCCTTTTCACAACGCATTCGACCCCGCGAAATCAAACGGCACATTTGGCCGTAGCCTGACCGATCGATCGGCCACAGCACCAGCGGTGGCGCGTCGCTTGGGTGGACTTCGGTTCCCAGCAAATATTTCAGACCCAATTCTTTCGCGGGCGTGTGTCCGCGGACCACACCTGCCACGGACTCGCGATCGGTGAGCGCCAAACCGGTATAGCCGATCTCCGCAGCCCGCTCGACCAACTCGTGCGGATGGGAGGCTCCAGCCAAGAAGGAAAAGTTGCTTTTGCAGTGAAGCTCGACATACTTCATCGAAAACCAGCTTGATCAAAAACCAGGATCGGCTGCCGCGACAATGGCCCCCGAGTTCCGGATGGCATGAGAACGACAGAGGTGTAATTTTGTTCACGTTATCGATGTCGATGCCTTGTCGCAACACCGATCACGACGATCGTGGTCTTTTTTGATTCCCTCGATGGCCAAGAACTCCCCCTGCCCGCCGAATACCCCACGATGCAACCACACAACGAATCCACCCTGCCAGCGACTGAAACGCCACCACCGACGCATCCCGTGATCATCGGTTACCTGTTCTGGCTATTGGGAATCTTCGGTGCCCATCGTTTCTACTTTGGCAAACCGCTCACCGGCGTGATCTGGTTTTTTACCGGGGGCGTCTTTCTGATCGGTTGGATCATCGACCTGTTTTTGATTCCCTCGATGGCCGAGGCGGCGAATCTGCGCTACCGGCCCGGGCGCATCGATTATCCGGTCGCCTGGTGCCTGCATCTGTTCCTCGGCGTCTTTGGTATCCACCGCATCTACATGGGAAAGATCATCACGGGCGTGATCTACATGTTGACCGGCGCGCTGCTCGGGTTGGGATACATTTATGACACGCTGACGCTGAACGAACAAATCGAAGAAATCAACGCGCGGTCGGCATGACACCGCGGCAACCGATCACTCACTCACTCACTCACTCACTCACTCACTCACTCACTCACTCACTTACTCACTATACTCACTCACTTACTCACTCACTTACTCACTCACTTACTCACTCACTCTACTCACTCACTTACTCTACTCACTCACTCACTTACTTACTTACTCACTTACTCACTCAGCGATTCCGATCCGCTACGAACGAGCCGCCATCCGCAGCCCCGCAACCAGCGGATCGGGATCTCGGTCCACCAGTGTGCGACAAACACGATCAACGCTGCCCCCACCATCCCGATCAGCCCCTGCCGCGGATTTCTGACGACGATCGCGAATCCTAAGCAGATCAAACAAGCGATCGAAACATTTCCCGCCATCCAGACGCCGAGGCCATTGATTTTACTGCTGGATTCGGTGGAGATCGCCATCAGTCTGGCCCAAACATGCATCCCAATCACTGCCAACAGGCATGATGCCGGCAGCAAGCAAAGTGAACCTTCGACCGAAACCGAATCGTCACTCAGCCGTACAAGCCACAGCGTCAAGGCAATCGCAGCGGTGAAGTCCAACAGGGTTGCGATCGATACTTTGGACGGCCCGTCGGTGGACTGATTCCAACTGACCGCACTCCAGCGGCCAAACCGATGTTGCACAAAGCTGCCCAGGCAGAACGGGGTGGCCAGCAGAACATTCAGCGAGTTGGCAGGTCGGTCAAAGCCCGCCAAGATCGCTGCCAGGCTCATGTACAACGTTGCGTAGATCAGTGACAGACGCACCGTGACCGGCAACCTGAGCGACCCGATCAGTTGCAGCACGAATAACACGGAGACATAAGCGCCGACCATCGGCAAGCAGGCCATCATGCTGCTGACCGAGGCGATCCATTCATCCGAGTTGGGGTCCCAACGTGCGGCCCACGAGATGTAAACGCCGGCGGCCGCCGAAGCAGCGATCGCGAAGGTTGCCGCACCCAACAAGCCGAGTACAAAACTGGCCAATGGCCAATACCGCCGATCGGAACCCGCCAGCAGCGATTGAAGAAGCCACGGCGAATCGTCACAACTGGGATCAGAGATCGCTTGAGACACTGCTTGCATCCATGGCAATTAGACCGGTCGCACCACGACTCGCGCACCTTGCTTGCCGATCACCTTGACGGCCAGCCCGCTGTCGACAAAGTCCCCCTCGGTGACCACGTCAACGGTGTAGTCATCGACTTGCATCTTGCCGCTCGGTCGCAGCGGTGAGAGCGTGCGTCCGACATCGCCAACCGACACCAGTTGCCATCCCGGTAGCAGTCCTGCGGTCGCCTCGTCGATGATGATGGCGCCTTCGACCGTTGCCGGCGGTTGCAGTGTCAACCGGCTCAAACCAGGAATCTCGCCGATGTAGTTGGCCAACACCATCAACGCGACCAAGAAGCCCAGAAACGCACCGAGCACGGTCAACACATCGACACCAAGATTCGTCAGATCCTCGGCATTCTCGGGCACCAGGACTCGCCGCGAAGCCATGATCAATGAACCCAATGTTAGCGCGATCCCGCTAATCCCAGCCACGCCGAAGCCTGGAATCACAAAGACTTCGGCGGCAATGAATGCCAATCCGACCGCAAACAGCGTGACTTCCAACCATCCCGCCGTTCCGCCAAGAAAGCGACTCCAAAAAAACAGGCTGAAACAGAGCAGGGATGTCAGTCCGCCGACGCCCAGCCCGGGAGCACCGAACTCAATGACCAAAGCCACCAGTCCCACCACGATCAACAGAAACGTCATCGGCCAGGAGTTCAACACAAAGACGAACGTGTCGATCCAAGTCCGCTCCATGACCGGGATCGGGCGACGGACACCCAGCACATCGGCCAATTGGTCGCGACGGTCGATCGTTTGATCGGCCATTCCCAATTCCACCGCCCGCCGGCCGTTGGCGATGAAGAACATTTCTTCCCCAGCCTCGCGAATCGGCTTGCCTCGCTCCCAGTCGTTGACGTCTTTTAACGTTTCCCATTCCTTGTCTGAAAAGAATCGCTGGCTGCCATCGGTTTTATGAGTCGCCTCGAAGACGACCATGTCTTTGTCAACCAACTTCTCGGCAAGCGCGATCGGCCGGCCGGTGGCTTCGGCGGTGTCACGTACTTTTTGGGCCAGCACGCTGCGGCTTTTCGCTTCGGTGTATCGAAACGCGCCGTCCTGTCCCAGAACGATTTCACCGGCATCCCCGATCCTTGCGTCCGGCAACATGATGATCTTGTCGCAGGCGAGCGACAGCAGCGCTGCACCGCTGATTGCGTCCTTCTCGATGAAGGCGACCGTTTCCACATTCTTGGCATCCATTACCATGTCCATCAACTCGAACGTGACGCTGGTCCAACCGCCCGGGCTGTGGATATCCAAGATGATCACCTCGACCCCCGAATCGACCGCTTCGGCGAATTTACGCTGCAGCAATGCGCCGCTGAGCGGATTGATATCCTCGTGCAGAGGAATGATCACGGCGCGGCGTTTGCCGCCAGCATCTTGGGCCCTGGCGAATTGCTGCCCGCCGGGCATGACCGCAAAGACCAGCGACAGGCAAAGAAAAATCAGACCACGCATGGGGGATAGTCAGCTTGTGGGTTAGCAAATGATTGGCTGGTCCGGCCACACCGTCGCTGCGACCGGGAAACGATCCATTCCCGATTCTAGCAGGACCTCGCCTCGAAAAAGCGCTGTTCATCGCGCAAACGATTCTCGAGGCGACCACCAGCAAGGCCCCAGCGCAGAATCAGACGCGGCGCCAAAATGCTGGAAAAATGAGCACCAGTACGCTGAATACTTCCACCCGGCCGAGCATCATCAGCCACACGAACAGCAGCTTGGCGCCCTGGCTGAAATTGGCGTAATTATGGGTCGCCCCAACCACCCCCAGGCCTGGTCCGATGTTATTCAGCGTCGCGGCCACCGCACTGGCCGAATCGAGCAGTTTTTCGTCCAACGCGACTCGGTTGGCGACCTGGAGGTTTTCGATCGACTGTTCCGCCGCCACGAGGTCGGTCACCTCCCAGGTCCGATTCGGCTCGAACGTGATCAGCAGCAACCAAGAGAAAACGAAGATTGCCAGGATCATTGAAAAGTAGACGACGATGCCATGAGCCAATTTGGGATCGTCAACGGTCGCGCCACCGATGCGAATCATTCGCACCACACGTGGTCGATGCGACTTTTCAATTTCTTGCCGCAAGATCTTATAGAACAGGACGTGTCGGATGACTTTCAGTCCGCCACCCGTGCTGCCGGCCATCCCCCGACGAACATCAACAGCAGCAGAATTCCGCGGCTGAAATTGTTCCAGTCATCAAAGTCGGCCGTGCCGTATCCCGTGGTCGTGATGATCGATACGACTTGGAATAACCCGTAACGCAGCGAATTGCCCAGACTATTGAACCCTTCATCGCCCGCTCGCATGCCGAAGAAAACCACGCCCACGGTAACCAACGCGATGATGCCGATATAAGTTTGGAATTCGACATCACGAAACAGCCGCTTCGGGCCGCCGAGTAACGTCAAATACAAGAGCGTGAAGTTGGTCCCGGCCAGAATCATGAAGATGATGGTGGTGTAGTCGATCAACGCACTGTTGAATCGCCCTAGACTGCTGTTGTAAGTGCTGAATCCGCCGGTTGCCATCGTCCCGAACGCGTGGCACAGGCCGTCAAACAACGTCATCCCCTCGATCATGTAGATCACCGTCAACACCACATTCAGACTCACATAGATCGCCGCAAACACCAGCGCCGCATGCTGCATCCGCGGCATGCTGCCCTCCTTGGTGGGACCCGGCATCTCGGCACGCATCATTGCTTTGCCGGCCGATCCCTGACCCAAGATCGCGACAAACAGCACGACGATTCCCAGCCCACCAAGGAAGTGCGTCCAGGAACGCCAAAACAGAATGCAATGGGCTACCGAGGCGGGGTCCTCCAGATCGGTGAGCACCGTCGCGCCGGTGGTACTGAAGCCCGACTGTGATTCGAACATCGCTTCGATGAATGTGATCGGGACGCCTGGTACAGTGCAGGTGCCGCTGAGGTAATAGGGCAGGGCACCCAAAACGGTCGCCAGTACCCAGCTCAATCCGACGATCGCCATCGCCTCTTTCTGATACAGCGGTCCGCCGCGATGTCGGCGGCCCAACATCAGTAACATTGTGCCGACGATCAGGCTGATCGCCATGCTCAGCATCAGCCCCCGCACCCCGGTCATCTCGAATTCCGCCGACCGCGGCAGATGCGTGCGATCCGACATCACCGAAAACGCGAACGGCAAGCTGAAGCTCATCGAACCACCGATCAGCAGGCAGATGGTGCCGAGCACCCTTAACAGCAGCGGTATGTTCAAAGGAAAATCGGAAAACGAGGGGCGGATTGACGTCAGAGCAGCTTAGCTTCTCGCAACCGCTGGGCAACCGGCAACCCAATGGCCGCAACGTCGCATCTGGCATCGCGTTTGCATTGCTGTCCCGGTGGTCGTGCTCACCACCGTTCCCCACGGTGGTGATTTTCTACCGTGGCGGTCGACGTTGGAGGCGACGTCGATCGCCGTTTTCGACGCTTCAGTCGCTGACAACCGTGAAAGGGGGCTCGATCGGCAGGGATTCGATCTTCCCATCCTTCCTCCCCTGACGCACTCAAGCCCCGCTCTCGCCCTCAGTGGTTGTACGATTTTGCATCGTCAATACGCTACAATTGCGGCCGTTTGCTCCACCATCTGCAGTGGCGATTCTCCCTCCTCCAACCGCAGCGGACTAAAATCGTGTGCGGCCGATTCACTCTGCGAACGAATGCGGCGGCTTGGTGCCAGCAATTCTTACCGCAAATGGATCCCGAAAACCTGTTCGCCTTCAGCGAGCAAACTCAGACACCCGGTGGGCGAGAAGCCAAGTTGGACGACCCGCCCCGATACAACATCGCGCCGAGCCAGCCGATCGTCTGTGTGCTGCGGCTGGCGACGGGCAGGCTGCGCCAAATTGCCCGCCTCCGTTGGGGTCTGGTGCCTTCGTGGGCCGATGATCTGGCAATCGGTCATCGGATGATCAACGCCCGCGGCGAAACGATCGATCGCAAGCCCTCCTTTCGCAACGCATTTGCCTCACGACGCTGCCTGATCCCCGCGGACGGGTACTTCGAGTGGAAACAGGCCGCCGACGGCAAACAACCGTATCTGATCGAGCGATCCGATGGCGGTGTCTTCGCGATGGCGGGATTGTGGGAAGCAAACAGCAAGATTGCCGCCGATGGATCGGTCATTCGCACCTGTACCGTGATCACCACCGATGCCAATCGAGCCACGCGCGAGGTTCATGATCGAATGCCGGTCATTCTCGATCCCGATGACCATGATTTATGGCTCGATCCGGCCGTTCACGACCAAGAACCGCTCAAGTCACTGTTACGTCCGGCACCCGATGAACTGTTGCGGTTGACACCCGTTTCACGCCACGTCAACAGTCCGCGGAACGATGACGCCCAGTGTGTCGAACCGGTGACCCTCTGAAAACCAAACTCCCAAAAGTCGCCATCATGCTCTGCCGTGATCAGCGGACGGCAATCTGCACCCCCACCGGCGGAACCACGGACGTTGAATCGCTCTGGTCCGCGGCATTATAACGGACAGTTGCTGCAGCCACCCAAGCAGGCATTGTCCACCCTCACGCCTCCCCGAATGAGTATCGATCCCATGCCCCAACCTTACTCACGTCGTTCATTCTTGAAGTCCTCTGCGATCACGGCAGCCTGCGGGCCGGCGATCCTGACCGCCAAGAGAACCGCAGCCCAAGATGTCATCGGTGACGGGGAATTCAAATTCAAATGCCAGCACATGTGGCCGCAGCTGCCCGATCGATACACCTGGCAAACCACACACAACGTGGCCGTCGACCCAGATAACAATCTGTATGTCATCCACGAAGGACACGCATCTCAGACGGGTCATCCGTCGATTTTCGTATTCGATCCCGAAGGTCGTTTTGTACGTGCCTTTGGCGAGCAGTTTCAGGGAGGCGGACACGGCCTGGAGGTGCATGTCGAAGACGGAACTCCCTACCTGTATGTCTCGGCATACCAGCAAGTCAAATCGATCGCCAAGACCACACTCGAGGGCGAAATCGTGTGGCAAAAATATGCGCCGACTCAATGTGGTCACTACGCACCGGGCGAAGGAAGTAGCCCAGCACGAATCTGGGGACGCGACCGGTTCATGCCCACCAACTTCGCATTTCTACCCGAGGGCGGATTCTTGGTCGCCGATGGATACGGCTCGTACTACATCCACCGCTACGACGCAGAGGGCAATTGGCTGTCGTCTTTCGGGGGTGCCGGCGGTGGCCAGGGCTCATTCAACTTGCCTCATGGACTGTGGGTCGACCAGCGCGAGGGAGGCGAGCCGGAAATCGTCGTGGCCGATCGCGCCACAACACGTTGCAAGTTTTTTCGCTCGCTGGCGAGTACAAGAAGACGGTGGATGGGTTCGGATTGCCAGCAAACATCGACACCAAAGGCGACTTGATGCTGGTTCCGGAACTGGTCGCCCGCGTTTCATTGCTCGATCGAAATCACAACACGATTGCCACCATCGGCGATGACCGCCAGCGAGTGTTGGCCGACAAGGAGCAATCCAAGGGCTTCGCGATTCGTGCCGACGCCAGCCGTTGGGAGCAAGGAAAGTTCGTGCACCCCCATGATGCCTGTTTCGATCTCGACGGCAACATCTTTGTGGCCGAATGGGTCAGCACCGGCCGAGTGACGAAGTTGACCCGGGTTTAGCCCGACAGCAGCGGTCGTTTGGCCGCATTGCGTCGGCTGGCCAGAATCATCAATCCGGCAAAGGTCAGGGCCGTCCCGATCGCCAGGGGTGCGGTTACCGGCTCGGCGAATAACACGACACCCGCTACCGCAGCCATCGCGACTTGAGAGGCATTGATCAGGTTGACCGCAACCACCGGCAACGCTTTGAGCGAAAGCGACAATGCCGCGAAGGCCGTGAAATTGAAAACACCTGCCGCGATCATCACGGCCCATTGCTCGCCGGCAAGTTCGGCCAGCGGCCCGGTTCCAACTCGAAACAGTGTGATCGACCATAACGCGATGGTTCCGACCACGCCGCTGATCAACATGGTTGCCGGCGCTGACATTCCACCGGTCAATGCCTGTCGCATCGCGACGCCGAAAAATGCGTAAGCGAAACCCGATGCGGCGGCACACAACGCTCCGACCCAAACCGGCATCGGTGTTGCCGATTCGATTTTCAATGCCGTTGCCCCGGGAAGTGACAGGATCACCACGGCACCGATCAAGGTCATCATGGCCACGATTTTGCGCGGGCTCACCGGCTCGCCCAGCAGGATCCGCCCAAGTACCGCGCTACCGATGATCAGAACGCCCAACGTGATGGGTACCGATGCGGCTAAACCGATCACGCCCAACGCCACTTGAAACGCCCCGTTACCGATCACTTGGCCGAAGAAACTGGCCACGACGAATCGCGGCGCCATTTTCAGGCTGGTCGCGATCGTTTGTCGCGTCAGCATCATCCAGACCAGAAACGGTCCCAGAATCACGACCGTGGGAGCCGCCTTCATCGCCGAGACCAAGAACGGGTCGACACCCACGCATTGCCGCAGCGCGACGTTGGCCATCGTGTACAGGACCGCGGCAACCATCCCGCAGACGGATGCGGCGGTCAGCCCGATCGGCGGTCTCAGTGTCCCTCGTTCGGCGGTGACCGTGGTCGCGGTCAGCGGACGATCGAGGCGAATTTTGACTCCCGGGTTCCCGCAGGCGGCATGGGGTAACCCGCCCGCCACACGGGGTGGCACGGCATCGTTTACGAATTCACATTCACGTGGGGAGCCGGAGTCGTGCATGCGAGTTTTGGACAAGCCATCTGCGGGAGAGGTTCATAGCAATCATTCCGGCTTGGAGACGATCACGGTGATATTGTCTTCGCCACCTGCGTCATTGGCCAAGTCGATCAGGCGGCGGCAAGCGACGTGCGGCGATTCGCAATCGCTGACGATTCTGCCTAGCTGATTGCGGTCAACGTAGCGGTGAAGTCCGTCGCTGCACAGGACGATCGCGTCACCCCTTTGCAGGTCCGCGCGGTGGACTTCCGCGATCAGCTGGCCACCGGCATGGCCACCCAGGACATTCCACAACACATTGCTCCACCTGCTACCCGCCTCGTCCTCCGGTTTCAGCCCACCGGATTCGACCAGTTGTCTTGCCAATGTGTGATCGGTCGTCAATTGCTCGGCAACGCGATCACGAACCAAATAGCAGCGGCTGTCACCCGCGTGAACCACATAAAGTCGAGGCCAGGCAAGGTGAGCCATGGTCAACGTGGTGCCCATTCCTCGTTGGCTGTCATGTCGGGCCGACTCAAGCAAGATCCGTGAATGAGCATCTTGAAGCAGCTTTTTCAGATTTTCGATAAACTCTGGCTCGCTGTCTTCCTGGTCCAGAAAGAACCAATGAATGCTATTGAGCAGTTCTCGGATCAGATGATCGATTGCCAGACTGCTGGCCCGCTCGCCTGCCGCATGCCCGCCCATTCCGTCAGCAACCAACAACACTTGGCCTTGAGTTCTGCCGAACAATCGCGAGTGCGTATCCAGCGGTAAGCTGGTCGACGACACCAGCATTGATTTGTTCAGCTCCGCGATCAGAAACTGATCCTGATTGGTTTCACGACGGCGACCAATGTGGGAAGCACCAAAAGTAAACCCATTTGCTGAGTATTCGTCCGAACAGGACGACTTGCCATCGTATCGATCGACCACGGTCTGGGCTCATGAGAGTGCGAAGGTTGCCAACACAAGAATATTCTACGTGCGTCGCCACCCGGCGGGGTATCTCAGCCCACCGATCATCACCAAGTTTTCTGTACTCCGACTAGCCGTGTCCGAATTCGCAGAATTCGATGGTCTGGCAACTTTCGCGAACGGTCATCGTCTTTCCGGTCGGCTCCGATCGCTCCGACCCCCGTCATCGGGCAGCTTCGTTGGCGTGCTGGTAGACGTGAACGTCTCGTTGCGGATAGGGAATCGAAATCCCCGCTTCGTCGAAACGTTGTTTCACCTTCCGCGTGATCTGTGTCTTTACAGTCCACCAATCGCTCGTCTTTGCCCATGGCCGACAGACAATATTGACGCAGGAATCACCGAGCTCGTGCATCACCACCACTGGCTCGGGATCCGTCAGCACGAGTTCGTGCGCTGTCACCACATCACGAATGATTTGTTCTGCCTGCTCGAAATCGTCGCCGTAGCCAATCCCGAATTGCATGTCCACGCGGCGACTGTCATTGGCCGTGATGTTGGTGATCACGCTTCCCCAGATCGCGTTGTTGGGTACGTGAATGGTCTGATTATCGAATGTTCGAAAAGTCGTTGAAACCAAATTCATTTCGTTGATCGTCCCTGTCACTCCACCGGCTGTCACGACATCGCCGACATCAAACGGGCGATTGACCAGGATCATCAATCCGCTGGCAAAGTTGCTGAGCGTTCCTTGCAACGCAAATCCGATGATGAAACCGGCGGCACCGATGGCAGCCAGAATCGGTGTGATGTCAATTTCCAATGTCGTCAATGCGATCGCAAATCCGATGATCATGATCACGTTCTTGATCGTCCGCGCAACCAGCCGTTCGGCGAGCTGCGAGAGGGTGAGCTTCCGTTCCAGCAGCCAGTTCACGATCCGAGCGATCAAGTTCGCCGCAATGTAGGTGATCAGCAGAATGAACAGGAACATCGCAATGTTCCATGCCCAACGCTGACCTCCCTCCTTCGCGGCCAGCCAACCTGTGATCGCGGACCAAGCCGCGCTGGCGTCCTTGGTGTCAATATCGAGACCCGAAACCGCATTGACGTAATCACGGTACTCGGCAGCGTCACCCCCCTTTGCCTCCAGCGAATCGAGGACCACGTCCAGTCGGTCCACCAACGCGGTTCGCTGATCTTGCAGCTCGTTCACACTGGTAAGAAGGTTTTCTTTCTTCGCCGAAGCGGTATCTGCGATCCCAGGTTGCTCGGCAGTATCTTGTTTGGCTTCGTCCCCTTGGACAGTAACACCGGCATCCTTGGACTCCTGCTCCACATTCTTCTCAATCGCCTGGGCCGCTTCCATCGCGGCTTCCGCCTCCGCGCCGCTACCCGCGGATAACGCCTCGTTGGTTTTCTTCACTCCCAACTGCGCCGCGGCAATCTGCCGCGCCTTTTGACGAACCAGTTCCAGCCATGCCTCCGCTTCTGCTTGCAGTTCGGACTTCGTCAGTGGCTTGACCAGAATCTTGAGTTGATCGAGAGGAATACCGGGTTCAACCATGGTGGTCGGTTCGTACTTCGGTGTTGCGGAAGTTTCCTTCGCTTCATCTTGTACCAGCGAATCCTGTGCGACTGACGGATGGATTCCACCACAGGCGGACAGCAAAAGGAAGGAAAGTACCAACCGAATGAATTGGAAAAGATTGTGCTTGGGCATGTGTTTGTTCCCTTGATGAATCGACGCGGTTTGGAAGTCGGCGATCTGAGCTGCAATGGGCCCCATCCGACCGGTATCGAGTCCGGTCGCGCGAGTCCATCGCCAATCATGATGGATCGGATGTCAAGACCGCGGGTGATTGGCACGTGACCCTGGCGGTACTTCGCAGATGGCGACGATGGCGATCCGCAAGGTTGGGCCGTTGGTCGTGTTCCGCCCCCGTTGATCGAAAAATGATCGTCAATCGCAAAGCGATTGGCAACAAGCCCTCCTCAGGGGCTCGAATTGGCTCCCGATTCGGACATACAATTCGCAAATCGATTACGCTACCATCGAACTGAATGACGAGTCTTGGTTGCTGTCCGATATTTCTTGCGACGAGCTGGGCGGTGAAGAATCGACCTCACAACAGAATGACGACCCGCAGGATCTCGCTTCCGCTATGGATAGCATCGACCGTCCTGTCGATGGCGACCGTCCTGTCGACCGCGGCCGTCCTGTCGACCGCGGCGGCCCAAGATTCTCAAACGGGGCTCGCTGGTGAACCAGATCCAACTGATTGGTGGTCCTTGCGCCCTTGAATCGCCCTGACGTCCCCTCGCCGCCAAATCAAGATCAAGATCAAGATCGCGGCAATGTCGGTAATGTCATCGACGCGTTCGTGCGTCACCGGCTTGACGAGGTGGGATTGTCGACGACCCCGCGGGCGGACCGGCGAACGTTGATTCGACGTGTGTACTTCGACCTTCATGGCGTTCCGCCCAACCCCGATCTGGTCTCCGCGTTTGTCGCCGATCCCGATCCTTTGGCTTACGAAAAACTGGTCGATCGGTTGCTCGATTCGCCACGGTATGGGGAGCGATGGGCGCGGCATTGGCTCGATACCGTTCACTTCGCGGATTCTCACGGCTGTGAACACGATTTGCTTCGTCCCGATGCTTGGCATTACCGCGACTACGTGATCGCAAGCCTCAACCGGGATACCCCCTGGGCACGGTTCATTCGCGAGCAATTGGCGGCCGATTGGTTCTATCCCGACCAGCCGCAGTTAATCCCGGCACTCGGATTCATCGCCGCGGGACCATTGGAACTGAGTCGCGCCGGCACCGCCCCGGTGACGTTTGAGTATCTGGACCGGGATGACATGGTGACGCAAACCATGGCTGCCTTTGCCAGCACGACCGCAAATTGCGCCCGCTGCCACGATCACAAATTCGATCCGATCTCTCAGGAAGACTACTACGCCCTGCAGGCCGTCTTTGCCGGAGCTGGAAAGGGAAGCGTGGAATTTGACAGCGATCCGATCGTCGCGCAGCAGCGCGAGCAATGGAACGACTTGTTGCAGGCTACGAAACAGAATGACCGCATCGGATCTCTGGCAACCGAATACGCCGAACTGGTCGCGGATTGGGAACGGCAGACCGGGGACCGAGCGGCGATCTGGAGATCGCTTCCGCCGTCTACCTTTCTGTCCTCCGATGGCGCGACTTTGACGCGGCTTGCCGATGATTCGATCTTAGCCTCGGGCGTTCGACCCGACACGGATACCTACACAATCACCACTTCGACGACGCTGAGCTCGCTGGCGGCGCTGCGGCTCGATTTGCTCGCCGATGACAGCCTGCCGATGAAAGGTCCCGGGCGACAGGACAACGGGAATCTACATCTGAACGAATTCGAGGCATTCGTGACGGATGTCGACGTGGCCGAACCGCAACGACTGAACATTCGACGCGCCACGGCGGATTGGAATCAGCAAGATTGGACGATTGCTCACGCTTTGGACGGCCAACCGGATACGGCATGGGGCATCTTTCCGAAAGTAGGCCAATCGCATTTTGCGGTGTTCGAATTGGAACAACCCGTGCCTCTGAAGCCTTCCAGCAAAATAGTGATCGTGCTCAAGCAAGTGCATGGCGGCGGGCATCTGATTGGGCGTTTGAAGCTGTACGCGACCGAGGCCGCCGAAGCGACAACTGAAATCCTTCCAGACGCCGTTCAAGCCGTGATCGGAGTGCCTCGCCAACTGCGTTCGCCGTCACAGCAAGTGACTCTCGCTGCCTATGCCTTGCAACGTCATGCCGAGAGACAACTCTCGCTGCTGCCCGAGCCGGTGTCCGTGTACGCCGTGTCCAGCAGATACTCTCACGCGAAGAAACTGGCCAGCCCGATGCCGCCCAAGGTCGTGCACGTCTTGCGCCGCGGGGACATACAAAGGCCTGGCAAGGTCGCAACGCCCGGCGCCCTGTCCGAGATTGGGATGCCGAATTCTCGTTTCGATCCAGGCGGCCCTGACGACGAAGCGTCGCGCCGTGCCGCGCTCGCCGATTGGTTGGCCGACCCCAACAATCCGCTCACCTGGCGAAGCGTCGTCAACCGGATCTGGTGCTATCACTTCGGACGCGGTCTATGTGACAGCCCCAATGACTTTGGGCGGATGGGCGGCACGCCTTCTCATCCAGAACTGCTCGATTGGCTGGCGGTCTGGTTTCGCGATGATGCCCACGGTTCGCTCAAGCGACTGCACCGTCTGATTTTGCTGTCTGCGACTTATCAGCGGACATCGGACAACCTTGCCGCCGAGACGCGAAGCTCCGAAGCCAACGATCCGCAACGGAGGGATGCCGAGAATCGTCTCCTGTGGCGCATGAACCGTCGTCGATTGGATGCCGAATCTTTCCGTGATGCGGTCCTGACGATCTCCGGCCGTATCGATCTTTCCATGGCTGGACCCGGCATTGAACAGTTCACTCAATCCCAAGGCGCCAAGCGACGCCGATGCTCGATTACGATGCGTTTGATTGGAGCCAGCCAGCCGCCGCCCGGCGAAGCATCTATCGCGTTGTCTGGCGTGGTATCGCCGACCCGTTCATGGAATCGCTCGATTTCCCAGACCTGGCACTGCTCGCTCCCAGACGCGGCTCTTCGGCGTCGGCGTTGCAATCGCTGACGTTGTTCAACAATGACTTTGTGCTCGACCACAGTCAGCATCTGGCGGAAAGATTGAACACCGAAGCTGCTACGATTGACCAACAGGTCACGCTGGCGTGCCGTCGAATCTACTTGCGCGATCCTGATGATCGCGAGAGAACGATCCTTGCCGACTATGCCCGAAAGCATGGATTGGCGGCCACCTGTCGTGTCCTGTTCAACAGCAACGAATTCATCTTTGTGGAATAACAATGAGCAATTCGCGGCGAGAATTCTTATGGAATATTGGCGGTGGGCTCGGTGGCCTCGCTATCACGCAGATGTTCGCGCGCAGACGCTTTTTCGGCTGAACTGGAACGGCCGAAACCTGAGTTCAATGGTGGCTTGCATCATCCAGCCAAGGTCACGCGTGTGATCCAACTGTTCATGACAGGCGGCGCCAGTCCAATGGACACGTTTGACTACAAGCCCGAGTTGGAAAGACTTCATGGCCAGAAACTCGGTCCCCAACAGAAACCGGAAGGATTCACGGCGATTCCCGGGGCAATCATGAAGAGTCCCTTTGCGTTCAAGCAACATGGCCAAAGCGGTCGTTGGGTCAGCAGCGTCTTTCCTCGTCAAGCCGAGGTCGTTGACGAGATGGCGTTTCTGATGGCGATGGTCTCAAAAACGAACGTCCATGGTCCGGCGACCTATATGATGAACTCCGGATTTCTGCTGCCCGGTTTTCCTTGCATGGGTGCGTGGATCTCGTATGGACTCGGAAATCTGACCGACGAATTGCCGACTTTTGTGGTGCTGCCCGACGCCAAGGGATTGCCCTACAACCAACAGGGGCCGTTCTCGGCAGGCTTCCTGCCGGCCGTCAACCAGGGCACAGTGATTCGTGTCGCGGCCGAGGAAAATACGATTCGTGATCTGTTCGCTGACCCACGTTACCGATTCGCGAGCCGTGACGCGGATCGTGATGGCTTCGCTTTGCTGCACCAGTTGAACGCCCAACATGTCGCCAAGAATCCGGATGATTCGCAGCTCGAAGCACGGATTGAATCGTACGAGCTCGCCGCGCGAATGCAGTTGTCCGCACCGGAAGCTTTTGACATTTCCAGTGAGAGCCAAGCGACCCACCATGCCTATGGCCTCGATCATAAGACGACCGAAGACTTCGGACGACGCTGTTTGTTGGCTCGGCGGTTGGTCGAACGAGGCACCCGATTCGTACAGGTCTGGAGCGGACCGCAAGGCGCAACAGGCAATTGGGATAACCATGGCAGTATACCGAAGGAGCTACCACCGATCGCCGCGTCGGTCGATCAACCGATCGCCGCTTTGTTGCGGGACTTGAAATCGCGCGGAATGTTGGAGGACACGCTGTTGATCTGGACCACCGAGTTTGGTCGCACACCATTTGCACAGGGCGGCGATGGCAGGGATCACAACGGAGGTTCGTTTGTAACCTGGCTCGCCGGTGCTGGTATCAAAGCCGGGACAAGTCACGGTCGTAGCGACTCGTGGGGGTACCAAGCGGCCGAAGGAAAAACGTATTGCTATGACTTCCACGCTACCGTGCTGCATTTACTGGGAATCGACCATCAACGGCTTACCTATCGCCAAAATGGGATCGACCGCCGGCTGACGGACGTGCACGGACATGTCGTCACCGAAATCCTCGCCTAGTATCATCCTCGCCTAGTATCATGGTTCAGAGCTTCAATGGCATCGAGCGGTGTCGCAGCCCCGTGGCGTGGTGCACCGCATTGGCCACGGCCGGGGCGACGGCGATGATCGGCGTTTCTCCCGCGCCGACCGATGGCAGGTCGCGCCGGTCCAGCTGTACGAGGTCTAGCTTCGGAACGTCGCTCATCCGCGGAACCCGGTACTGAGAGAATCGTGGATTCACAATTCTGCCCTCCGAAAACTCAATCGCTTCGTGCAAAGCTGCACCAAGTCCCATGATCAATGCTCCCGCGTTTTGTGATCGCAGATTGACGGGATTTTGAACCGCGCCGCATTCAAATGCTTGACAGACCTCGACGACTCGCGTCTTGCCATCGACCACTTCGACCTCGGCGCAGGCGGCCACGAACGAACCCTTCTCGGTGCCGCACGCCAAACCGATGCCACGGTTCCGGGCTGTCGCGTTGCGGCGTTTGGACCATTGGAACTTCGCCGCCGCCGCTTGCAGGACGTCTTTCAGTCGTCCGTCGTCGAGGTGTTGAAGCCGGAACGTTAGCGGGTCGGCTTTCGCCAACAAGGCCAGTTCGTCCATCGCCGATTCTCGGGCAAATGTATTGGCCGTCGACGCTAGCGCGCGATAGGAACCCTGTCGCAGCGGTGCATCACAGTACACGAAACGCGTACGGCCATGCGGCACCCGATAAGGCGTTTCAATCGCCGAACCACCCGAGTTGTAATTGCTGAAATCCCAAGTGGCCAGCTGGCCCGAAGCGTCCACCGCCGCCTGAATTTCGATCAGTCCGGCCGGCCGGAAATAGGCCCAGGTGAATTCCTCTTCCCGCGTCCAACGCAACGACACCGGGCGCCCGGCCGCTTTGGCCAAGCGGGCCGCCTCAACAGCCGCCTCACCCGTGTGTTTTCCGCCGAATCCGCCGCCCGTGTCGGGAACGATCAGCCGCACGCGGTCGGTTGGCAATCGAAACGTGTCGCACAGTTCGCGATGAACTCGGGCGGGCTGTTGGCTGCCTGTCCAAACGGTCAACCCACCATCGTTCCACTCGGCTACCGCGGCGCGCGGTTCCATCGGCGCGTGCTGCACATAGGCGACGGTATAGCTGCATTCAAGCTTGCCTGCCGCATCGGCGAAAGCCGATGCACGATTACCCCACTGGCGGCTTCCCCGGTCATCGCTTTTCCGTGCGGTCTGTTTGAAATAGGAATACAACTCGTCGCTGGACGGTTGCGGTAATCGGTCCCATTGGCAGGTCTTCACAAGGGCATCATGTGCTTTGGTCGCCAACCAACTCGTGGCCGCGGCGCAGCCGACGAACTCGCCATCACGCACGGCAACCACACCATCGAGTTCTTGGGCGCGAGCCAATTCGACCGATCGGAGCGTGGCCCCAAATGCGATCGGCCGCACGACCTTTCCGTAAAGCATCCCGGGGCGTTGAATGTCCGATGGGTACTTTGCCGCACCGGTCACGACGTCCCGGCCACCGACTTTGCGAACCGAGGTACCAAGAACCTTCCAGTTCTCAACAGCCACTGTGGCGACGCCATCGCTCGGTCGACCATCGCTCAAGCTGTTGTCCAATTCCTCGTCATTGGCGAGTTCGGCTAGCGTCAACGGTGGCCGGCCCGCGCTACGAAAAACACCGTCCGAGAAGCTGACCTGATCGCGAGGGACGCCCAGTCGCTCTGTCGCATAGGCCAGCAATCGCTGGCGAAGCGCCGCGGCCGCACTCCGCACTCGTGGAATCGTCGACGGTGTCGTTCGGCTTCCGGCGGTCCCGCCATCGTCCGGGCAGCGCGGAACTTCGGCCATGATCAAGCGAATGCGATCGATCGGTAGGCCGAGTTCTTCCGCGGTGGCTTGCGTGATTTGGGTGCGCGATCCTTGCCCCACTTCAACCTTGCCGGTCAATACCGTCACGATCCCGTCCGCGCCCAGGTGAAACCGCTCGGAGAGGGGTTCGTCGCGACGGGCGGTACCGCCCCGACGTTGTCCATGCGCCTCGTCTGCCACGGCGATGACCAGCAAGCCGGTGCCTAAGGTTTGTGCGAATTCACGGCGATTGGCCGAAAACCGATACCGCTGTGGTTCATGAAATTCATACCGTTCGGCTTCCACCACCGGTTCTTCAAAACGTTCGACCATCGTCCCGGCTCCGTGCGGTTCGTTGCAAATTCAGTCCATGATCAAAGTGAAGGATCAGTTACCTGCGACCACGTGTTGGACTGCGGCCAGAATGTTCTCGTAATTGCAACAGCGACACAGATGCTCGCTCATCGCAGCTACGATCTGTTCACCACTGGCACCCGGATTCTGTTGTGCAAACGCAACCGCGGTCATGATCTGCCCCGGCACGCAGTAACCACATTGCATCGCCTGATGGTCGATGAATGACTGTTGCACGGGGTGCAGATCTCCGTCCTGGGCCAAACCTTCGATCGTCTGCACCCGCCTTCCCGCGGACTCGCCGACCGATGTGATGCATGACCGCGCCGGGATGCCATCGATCAGCACGGTGCAGGCGCCGCATTCGCCTTCGCCACAGCCAAACTTGGTTCCGGTCAAATGAAGGTCTTCTCGCAGTAAATCGAGCAACGGCCGATCCTTGTCGGTATCGGTCACGTGCTGCTCACCATTGATCGTCAAACGAATCTGCTCAGCCATCGGTTGTCTCCGAATCGGGGCAACGGGCCGTGGTCGCACACTTGCGGTACGTTCTTCGAACATCCGATGATACGTGTCGCCGCGGGCGCAGAGCAAGCATTTCCGGGCCGGAAGCGAGGAAAGCTGATTGAAAACTTCTGCAGCAAGCGGTGGCACGAAGCATCAACTCTCCTCACGGCTTACACTTGACGTGCCATGATCGGTTCGCAGGTTGGTAGATTGCGAGGTCATGAGCATCCGGTGCAAGTAGCAACGCCGGATCAAATCACGAGATTTCCTGCCACTGCCGCGCCCCGAGGATTCACCGGTGACCGAACCAGATGAAAAACCAGCTGTCCGTCGCAACTATGTTGCCGCGAAGAACCGGCGCGAGGCGGTGCAGAAAATGATCATGAACCATCCGACCTTGAAGGCGATGTATCGGGCGGGCCCGAACGATGACGGCAAAGGCGGTTGGATCAATGCAATCAAGGAGCAACGTGGGTCGGTGTATCGACTGTTGTTTTACCTCGACCGCTTGCCACTTGCCGCGGAGTACCAGGACCGGGAACCGTACGAGCTTTTGTATGGAGACATCCACGACGACGATGTGCCCAATTATCCTCGTGCGCTGTTCACCACCACCGGCGGTGTGAATCTGATGCGGGATGGATTACCAGGCATCACTTTTGCCAGGGAGATTCAAACGAATTCGTTAGAGATCGTGCCGCTACCTTTTGATCGCGACCTGTTGACCGCTGGCCTTCGCGACCGCGGCTACGCTTACATTTGCTGTTATGACGGTGAAGGGCAGGGGCTGCGAATTTTCGATTTGAGCGACTTTTACGAAATCTATGTCAATCGTGAAAAGCAAGAGATTCAGGTCCGCAATGAAGACACCGTGGTGGTTGGTGACGCCCAGTTGGTGAAGCCGTTTCTACTGAAGTATGTCGTCAAGCGAGCCGAGCATCAAGCGATCGATCCCTCGGACGCCGCCAGCCGACTACTCGACTAAAAGCAGGGGGAGTACCAGTTTCGTGCCCGTGCGTTCGATTCCGTCCGATGCCGTTTTGTTCGGTTTGGCATTGGCGGCTCAACAGAAGTCAGTGCGATGGCGAGCGCAACCGCAATGAACACACGGTTTTCTAGCATGCTTGACTGCGATGGAACGGAGGCGCAGCGCTAATACTAGCGGGGCGTGATCTTCCGGTTGGGCCGCCTGCTGCCACAACCCAAAGGGCCGGGTCTATTCCAAGAGTGGCACGACCACCTTCACCACAATATCTGCCACGATATGAGCAAGAATCGCCGCTTCGAGACCCCGGCGCCAATACAGCCAACCAAATACGAAGCTCGCAATCCCGTTCCAAATGACGACGTAAAGAACCAGACCGGCCGTTATCGATATGCCAAGTTCAATGACGTTTGCGAGGTGAGCGAGGCTGAAAAGTAGTGCTGCCAGAAGATTGGCCAACCAGAACAGGGAAGCCTCTGTTGTGGTACGACTGGTCGCTTTTAGTCCCAGCCAAACGAACAGAGTCATGAGGCAATAGCGAAACAAGATTTCTTCGGTGACTCCGGCAGAGAAGGAAGCCAACAGCGGCTTCCAGGCTGCCATGTTGTCCGCGACGGTTTGCGCTTCTTGTGCGGTTTCAGGCCATTCGGGCATCAGTGCCTCGAGCCAAGGGTCCGCAATGGACAAGGCAACTGCGACAGCGATACCGCCCACGAGAGCCGCCGCCAACGCGGACCATGCTTGCTGAATCGATACTCCGTTTCCGGACAACCAGTCCTCTAGCAACGGCGTTCCCAGATCGACCTTTCGACCGAGTTTCAGTCCGACACAAACGGCGATGGCCGCCAGAACCATGTGCTCGGTGACAGTGGAAACAGTGAATTCCCAGACAGCAACCTCTTCGCCCGTTGCCCTGGAAATCTCGATCAAGTAGGGCAAAACGGCCAGCGACGCCAACATCGCGGCGGTCAACAGTATGCCGCAGATCTTCCAGTCGAGGGCATCATCGGGTGCTTTCCGCGTCGGGTTCACTTCAGTTGCCATCACTCGTCACTCCAGAAGTTGGATCAAAGGGCCGCCTTGCTGTTGGTTTTACACGTTGGATTCTGGGCGAAGAGTTCGGTATTCCTCTCACGTTCGACCTCGATGGTGCCGTGCAGAAACCGACCGCACTGCTCATTGTCGTTTGCCAGCAGTACCAACACAGCGATCGACGCACCACCGGCATGCGGACACTGCTTCGCATTGGGGCAAGCGTCATCCTTACGAGCGTAAAACGTATACAACAGCGTTCTCCACCACGCGTTGTAACGAATCTAGCTCGGATGGCATCCGCATCAAATAGCAATCCCTCGCCACGCAGCCCGGCGATGGGACTAAACTGTTACGATGTTTTTATCTCACCGCCGAATGAATGGGCGAGTGGACTTCGTCGGGGGGCGAAGCCTCCCCTTTTCCGCCGCGACGTCGTGCCGTCCGGTATAGAATCGTGCGTTGATCTTGCAATCGTTGAAATTCATTTAGAACTCACGACGTCCCATCAACCGTCCATCTCACATCGATTCAATCGTTAGGAGCACAGGAAACCTTTCCATGCGAGCGACTGAGAGGATCGTCCGTCCGCCAACGCGATTCGCAAGCATCGGTCTCAACCGAATCGTACGATTCATGATCTGCATTCCGATGCTTTGGGTCGGGTGTGATCGCCCAACGCAAACGGATACCGGCGAAGTCAAATCGGCAACCGACCCGGTATCGCTGATGCGCGAAGCGATGGCGGTGAATAACTGGGAATTGGCGCGACAGCGTTCTCGGCAGGCGTTGATCGCCGAGCCCGATGATCCCGACGTTTTGACGCACGCCGCAAAGGCGGCGGCAATGTGCGGTCACAAACGAGAGGCAGCTCGGTTGATGGTTGATGCAGCAACGATTTCCGATTACCCGGTGCAGCGGGTAGACTTTGCCGTTCATGCACTGATCGATGTCGGTGAACTGTACGCGGCGATCGACTTGCTGCAGCGCGCCTTGGCCGCGCACCCGTCAGATGATTCGGTGCGAATCAAGCTGGCCGGTTTCCTGTGTGAGGCACAGCGAAATCAGTTGGTCGAGCCATACTATCGGGCACTGATCTGCAAACGCAAATTCGATTTGAATATGCTCGTCGCGATGACCGATTCATCGAATCGTCAGTTTTCGGAGAAAGCGACGAAGTTGATGTTGGACCGCAATCCGGCGGACCAGAGAGTGCGACTGGGTGAAGCCCGAGTATTGATGGACGACCGGAACGCGGTTGAGGCGCGACGTGTGGTTGAGGCGATCCTCGAGCAATATCCTCGCTTTGCCCCGGCGCACGCCCTGCTCGGTCAGATCTTGGTGGCCCAGGCAAAAGTCGACGAGATACCGGATTGGTACGAACTTGCCCCACCCGATTCGGACCAGCAAGTCGACTACTGGCTCACGATGGGAGATTGGGCGGCGAGTCATAACCAGCATGCGTGGGCCGCACGCGGTTACTGGGAAGCAACACGTCGCGATCCCAACCATAGCACGGCGTGGTGGAGGTTGGCCCTGGCGATCCGACGCCTTCGCGACTCGGGCGCGGAACTCGCCGATGCCGTTTCGGAAGACCAACTCCACCGCATCGATCAACGAATCGCCAATCTGTTGCTACTCCGCAAACAATTCACATCCTTCTTCTGGAGCGGGTATGAAAGTCAACGTTACGCGACCGAGGTCGCGCGGACGCTGTCGAAACTTGGCCGACAATGGGAGGCCGAAGCCTGGGCCGCGGCAGCCACGAACTTGACGAAAGATCCGTCGGACGAATTGACGACGCTGCGCGATTCGATCATCCGCAAACTGCGTCGAGAATCAAATTGGTACTCCATACGTAGCAACCCGGAGCTGGCAATCGACTTGTCGCGATTTCCTTCACCGATCCTGTCCGACGAACCGAGTCCGAACCACACCATCGTCGCACCGCTGGTGGAATCGACCCACCATCTCCGGATGAGCGAAGAGAGTGATCGGTGGGGGCTCGATTCTGTGGGAGCCAATAACAATCCCTCCGATCCAAAAACAAGTCCGCTCGTCCGATCGACGGGCGTGGGTGGCGGCGCCATCGACTATGACCTTGACGGACGAGCGGACGCGATCGTGATGGGAGCAGGCGGAACGATCTTGAAGTCGGACTCGTTTCCCAATGAACTATTGCGCAACCAGGGAACGTCATTTGATCGCGTCACCGATCTTGCCGAGGTCGGGCACACCGACTTTGGCCAGGGAGCCTGCGTGGGTGACTACAACGAGGATGGCTTTCCCGATCTGTTTTTCGCCAACCTTGGCAAAAATCGCTTGCTTCGCAATAACGGCGACGGCACGTTTACCGACTGCAGCGACCAGTTGGACGATTCCAACGCGGAGCAGTGGACCTTAAGCGGCGCGATGTGCGACGTGAATCAGGACGGGATTGCCGATCTGATTGCCGTCAATTACTGCAGCCTCAAGGAGCATCCGGAAAAACCGTGCCCCAACGAAGAAGGCGAACTCGGTCCCTGTCATCCGTACCGGTTCGCTGCCCAGCCCAATCAGTTTTTTGCCGGCACCGCCGAAGGACGGTTGGTCGACGTCAGCTCAAGCTGGACGGCCGAGATCGCGCTGGGACGAGGGATGGGAATCCTCGCCGGCTCATTGATCAAAGGCCGGTTGAGTGTGTTGATCGCCAACGACATGTCGACCAACGAGTTCTATGTGGCGGACGCCGGCGGTGACTTCGATGCAGCTGGCGACGATCGGCTGATCGAAAGTGCGGCTCTGCGCGGAGTTGCCGTCGATGGGGGCACACGCACCCAGGCGTCGATGGGAATCGCCAGCGGAGATTTTGACGGGGATGGCGATCTGGACCTCTTCGTGACCGGTTTTGCCAAGGAATACGACATCTACTACGAGAAGATCTCATCCGGCTGTTGGAAAGACAGTTCCGGCAGCGTCGGCATCGTGCAACCCACCTTGTTGAATGTTGGATTCGGTACCGAAGCGGTCGACCTTGACGATGACGGAATCGATGAGTTGGTCGTGACCAACGGCCATATCGGCGACTTTGGTGATGAAACCATTCGGTACAAACAACCATTTCAAGTCTTTCGCCGCAGCGCCCGCGGAAAGTTTTCACTCCTGGACGACGACTCGTGGGGAGAATACTTTTCCACCCCGCACGTCGGCCGGTGCGTCTGGACCATGGATGTCGACGGAGACGATCGAAGCGACGTCATGATCACGCACTCGCGTGAGCAAGTGAGACTGCTGTTGAATCGCAGCCGCAGCGATCACAACCGAATCTCGTTCAAACTCGTCGGTACGAACTCCTCTCGCGATGCCATCGGTGCCGTGGTGCGATTCACGCATGGCGGCCGCAAGCGGACACTTTGGTGCCTGTCGGGGGATGGGTACATGTGCAGCAACGAACGGGTTTTGCGAGCCGGACTTGGCAAAGCCGATCGCGTCGACAATCTGACGGTGACCTGGCAAGACGGATCGATCGATGAACTCGGAACGCTCGACGCCAATGCCCACTATGTGATCGTTCAGGGTGATGCAACGGCATTCAAAGCGGATTGAGCTCATGCGAACCAGACCTTGCCGCGGACCGCTGTTCATTGCCATGCTGATCTTCGGCATCCTGGGCGGGTGCGGAAAAGCTGAAACGAAGACGGAACTTGGAAACGTGCCCGCCTCTCCGCGACGAGCCGATAGCCACGAGCTAATGCTCGAAGTGTTGGATCGCATCAAGATGCGGGCCCCTTGGGAAAACATTTTCCTGGGAGACAAGGATCTTCAAGGGCTTCGAAAGCAACTGCAAGATCTACCTCAAGACGCCCTCGCTCGGCGCGGCTCGCTGATGTTCGAGATCGGCACGCGGGATGTCTTTTTGGGCAATACGGCGGAAGGAATCGGCGAACAGGAAACGGCGCTGGAGATGTTGTCACAGTTCGGCCTCCAAGACAAGGAAATCGATCGGTTTGAGTTTGCCTTGGGTGTTTCACACTTGCGAATGGCCGAAAACCAGAATTGCATCGAATCACACACGGGCGAAAGCTGCCTTTTCCCTATTCGCGGCGGCGGAATTCATGTCAACAAACAGGGAGCCAGTCGAGCGATCGAATACTTCGCCAGCGTGCTGGAGAGAACGCCCGATCACCTGCCGTCGCAGTGGTTACTGAACCTTGCCTACATGGCGATCGGCGGGTATCCCGACCAGGTGCCGAAAGATCAATTGATTCCGCCGGAAGCCTTCCAGTCGGAGGAAGACTTTCCGCGTTTTGTCGATCGAGCGCCGGGACTTGGGCTCAATACTTTCAGCCTTGCCGGAGGATGCATTGTCGATGACTTCGACGGCGACGGCCTGCTCGACATCGTCGTCTCATCATGGGGCCTGGCCGACCAGATTCGATACTTTCATAACGGCGGCGATGGAACGTTTGTCGATCAGACCATCGAGGCGGGGCTGACGGGTTTCTATGGTGGCCTGAACCTAGTGCAAGCCGATTACGACAACGACTCCGACGTCGACGTGCTGGTGCTCCGCGGCGGCTGGTTGGGAGAATCGGGACTGCACCCGAATTCGCTGCTCCGCAATGACGGTGAAGGTCACTTTCGCGATGTCACGTTCAACGCAGGTTTGGCGAAACACCGCTACCCCACGCAAACCGCCTCGTGGGCCGACTACGACAATGACGGCGACCTCGATCTGTACGTTGGAAACGAAGGATTTCCCAACGAGCTGTTTCAAAACCAATCGGATGGAACGTTTAAGGAAGTGGCGGCAATGGCCAGCGTCAATGACTCGGGCTTTACCAAGGGGGTCGCCTGGGGTGACTACGACGACGACCGACTGCCCGATTTGTACGTCTCAAACATGGACGGAGCCAATCGGTTGTATCACAACGAAGGCGGCGGACGATTTGTCGACGTCGCTGCCCAGCTCGGCGTCACCCGACCCCATGTCAGCTTTCCACTCTGGTTCTGGGACTTCAATAACGATGGCGCCTTGGATCTGTTCGTCGCCAGCTTTCACCAGAGTCTCGAATTTGTCGCTGCCGACTACCTCGGTCTTCCGCATGGCTCCGAAATGGATTGCCTGTACCAGGGCGACGGCAGGGGAGGATTTCTCGAAGTCGCAGCCCAGCAGAATCTTCGCCACGTCACCCAACCAATGGGATCCAATTTTGGCGACCTCGACAACGACGGTTTTCTTGATTTTTATTTGGGAACCGGCTTTCCCGAATTCGAAGCGCTGGTTCCCAACTTGATGTTCCATAACCACCAGGGCACCGGCTTTCGTGACGTCTCCGCTGCCGGCGGATTCGGACACCTGCAGAAAGGCCACGGCGTGGCTTTCGCAGACCTCGACAACGACGGAGACCAGGACATCTTTCACGAACTCGGTGGCTGGTTTGCCGGAGACGCCTACGGTAATGCGCTGTTCGAGAATCCGGGATTCGGAAACCATTGGATCACGATCAAGTTGATCGGAACCGAATCGAACACCTCGGCCATTGGCACCAAGATCAAAATCGATATCGACGCTCAGGGCAGCAAGCGGTCGATTTACCGCTGGGTGGGAAGCGGCGGCAGCTTTGGCGGAAACCCGTTTCGCCAAGAGATTGGCGTCGGTTCCGCTGAAATAATCGGGCGTCTCGAAGTATTCTGGCCCACAAGCGGGAAGACCCAGGCTTTTACCGACCTGAAGGTCGATCGGTTCATTGAGATTACCGAAGGAGACTCGGAGATTCGAGAACTGCCGCTGGAGCCGATGACGTTTTCGCAACAGCCGCACTCACACGAACACGCACACCACGAATCTCGATCATCCCACGGTCGAACATTCACACAGCCTTGATTGATTGCGAAGTCAGACCACGGGCGACGGTCCATGATCTTCCTCCTGCGAAACCGCTCGCCAACCGCGCGCGGCGACCTGTTCCTGTTACTCCCTTTCCAACGTGTCTTGGTCGCAACCCGGTTCGAACGACTGATCAGCACTGGACCGCCGGAATCGCGAAAAGATGTGGACGTTACGCTACATCGCTCTGGCGATGCCGCCCGGACTTTGATCATTGGATCCGACGCCCTTGGCGATCTCAAGCGAATCCACCGGGGGGGAGAGTTAAACGAATGGAAGGGAATCAGCGTTCAACACAACCAGGCGCTTTTCGACTTGCTCGTCGCGATTACCACGCAGTCTAAAACGTAACGATGGAACCGGGGTGTCTTGTCGAGTAAATTCAAGGGATGTCAGATGTCACAGAAATGCTATTGAAGATTGAGGCCGGCGACAAAAGCGCAGCTGAGGGGCTGCTGCCACTGGTGTACGACCAATTGCGAGAGCTTGCGTCTTCACGCATGTTCAATGAACGGCCTGACCACACGCTGCAAGGGACGGCACTGGTGCATGAGGCCTACCTGCGGCTGGTAGGTTCGCCGGGCGAATCGTCTTGGGAGAACCAAGGACATTTCTTCGCCGCCGCCGCCGAGGCGATGCGTCGGATCTTGATTGATTCGGCCCGCGCAAAAAGAGCAAGAAGCGTGGCGGAGATCGGCAACGGGTCGAGCTGGACGACTTTGTCGGTAGCGATGCGGGGACTCCCGACATGTGGCTCGATCTGGATGATTGTCTTAGCAAATTGGCGGTCGAAGACACCGAGTCCGCGGATTTGGTAAAGCTGAGACTTTTCGCTGGCCTGTCGGTTTCCGAGGCTGGGCATGCCTTGGGCATGTCTCGCTCGACCGCCTATGAGAATTGGGAATTTGCCTGTGCTTGGTTCTCGATGCATCTCGGCGGACCTTCATCTTGATGCCACGCCCGGAACTCGGTTCGGCGCGATGCTCGCGCTCAGGTCCAAGTCGGAGATCTCGTTTGTGAGCCAGAAATGCTTGAGAGCCGCCGATTTCTCCGGACGATCTGCCGCTCATTTACGCATTGAGAGTGTCGGGGGTGTACGGGCGCGGATGGCTAGTGAAGAGAAGTGCCCGAGATTTGACAATCGCCGTTTGTGGGATCTACTCGCAACGTTCGTGGAGCGAGCGGCGACAAAGCGGAACGCTTGAAGGCAACTTGGGTGGAGTCATGAGATCGAACGTTTCTGGCAACATGTCGATCAAAGCGATCTTCATTGCTGCGCGGCGTCTGACTGATTCCACAGAGTGCCGAGCATATCTTCAGAAAGCCTGTTGCGGCGACCTGGCGTTGCGCAAGAAGATCGAGGGCTTGCTGGCCGCTATTGACCAAGCCCAGTCCAGACACCTGGATAATGCCGTGGAGAAACTAGGGCCCGCACGAACGGGTCTTGTAGGTACCGCATCGGCGGTAGAGGTTGACATTGCCACCCATCCCATGATCGGCCACTACAAGTTGCTTGAGCGGCTCGGGGAAGGCGGTATGGGAACCGTTTACATGGCTCAGCAGATGCAACCGGTTAAACGCAAGGTCGCATTGAAAGTGATCAAGCCGGGAATGGATTCCAACGAGGTCATTGCCAGATTCGAAGCCGAGCGTCAGGCACTGGCGATGATGGATCACTCCAACATTGCGAGGATCTTCGATGGGGGCCTTACCGAACAAGATCGACCCTACTTTGTCATGGAGCTCGTGCGTGGTTTGCCGATCGACAAATACTGCGACGAAGCAACATTGTCGCTGTCAGATCGATTGGTGTTATTCATTGATGTTTGCCGTGCGGTGCAGCATGCTCACCAGAAGGGGATCATTCATCGTGACCTGAAGCCCTCCAACATCTTGATCACGCTTCACGACAGTGTTCCCGTCGTGAAAGTGATCGACTTTGGAATCGCCAAGGCGCTCGAACATGAACTGACCGACCGAACGCTGTTCACTCGTTTCGCGGAGCTAGTTGGCACGCCGGTCTACATGAGTCCCGAGCAAGCGGAGTTAAGCGGGTTGGATATCGACACCCGCAGTGACGTCTATTCCCTCGGCGTGATGCTGTACAAACTCTTGGTTGGCGTGACGCCGTTCGACGATCACACTCTGAAGAGCGCGGGGATCGACGAAATGCGCCGGATCATCCGCGAGGATGATCCTTTTCGGCCAAGCCAAAAGCTCAGCACGCTCAAGCACGAATTCGTGTCCACCGTCGCAGGTCATCGGGGAATCGATCCCCGAGAACTAACGCTGTCGATGCAGCGTGAGTTGGACTGGATTGTGATGAAGGCGTTGGAAAAGGACCGCAATCGCCGGTACGAATCGGCCAGCGCGCTAGCCCGGGACATCCAGCGGTATCTGGATGACGAACCGGTCGAAGCGTGTCCGCCATCGATTGGGTACAGGCTGAAAAAGTATACTATGCGGCATCTTGGATTGCTGACGACAGCCTCGCTGTTGATGGCGACCCTGGTCATCGCCACGGGTGTCAGTGTTGCGTATGCGTTCCAGGCCCATAAGGCGCGTGCCTTAGCCCAAGATCAGCATGACGCCGCGGTCGCCGCCCAGAATCAGGCGGAGAAGAATCTCGAGGCGGCCCTTGGTGCCGTCGACAAGCTACTGCAAAATGCATCTCATCCGGAGTTGGCGGAGATCCCTCATGCCCAGGCGATCCGCAAGAAAATGTTGGACGATGCACTTACCTTCTGCAATCAATTTACGCTGACTTCTGGGGATTCTCCGAAACTCCGCATTCGAGTCGCATCGACTCGGAATCGTCTCGGAGTGCTGGCTGGGGATCTCAGTGAATTGGACGCTGCCTCAGCAGCCTTCAACGATGCGATTGCTCAACTCGAAGGGTTATCGCAACAATACCCGGACAACGTGACCTATCGTGACCACCTTGCATCGGCGCTGTCCAATCTTGGTTACCACCAGCAAGACCGTTTGCATTGCGAGCGCAATTGTTGCTCGCCATGGGGGAACCGCGACGAGCACGAGCGGACTTGAATACGGTGATCGCTTCCCAGGACGCAGATCAATACGCCTTGTATCTAGCCGCACTGCTCTCCGTCGCTTCCGAGGATATTTCGCAATACCAAGAATTCTGCCTCAAAATGGTGGAGACTTTGCAGCCTGTCGATGATTCGACGAAGATAAACTTCACGGCCTGGGCCTGCTCTTGCTCCGAACGCAATCAGCGACTACGCCCCCGCGATCAAACTCGCTCGCGAGGCGGTTGAGAGGGAACCTGGTAATCAGCAATTCTGCTTGTCGCTCGGAGCGATTTTGATGCGAGCCGATCAATGCGCCGCGGCGAAGGCCGAACTCGAAAGAGCGCTCGCGATGGGAAACACCGACGGTAGCTCCGAAAACGGCGCTTACTACTTTCTCGCCATGGCCGAACATCACCTCGGCAACGAGCAGGCAGCCGGACGACAGCTCGAAGCGGCCAATGAATCCGCCAACGAAGAGCTTGCCGACTCGCCCGCCTGGAGCCGCAGGCTGACGCTTGAGCTTCTGCGCAATGAAGCGGAGGAACTGATTGGGAAACGGAAGGCGTCAATGAGTGCCAACTCGGTTCTTTTTGACGATCGCCCGCATCCGTCGGCACACTGAGTCAGTCGCCGCCAACCGCCGCTTCAGCGCGTCCAAATCTCACGCTCGCGCAGCCGCTTGCCGCCGAATTCGGTTTCTAGCCGAGCATTCTCGGCAAAAGACCCAGAATATTCCGGACGAAGGGTGGCCCCTTCTCGCATTGACATTTGGACGTGCCCGTTCCGGCAGACTCAGCCTTTCTGGGCGTTGTCCGAACGACGCCACCGCCCCTGCCCCCCCTTGAATCGAATGCGATTCATCAGATTTGGGATATCCAAATGAAGACCCTCACAAAACATTTCGTTGGTAGTCGCAGAGGGCCGAGAGCCGTGCCCGCGCATCACCGCAAACGCCGGATACTGATGGAGTCGTTGGAATCGCGTCGGTTACTGGCATCCGATTTTCAAAATCCGCGAGATTCCTTTGACGTCAACGATGATCACTCAACCACGTTGCTGGATGTGCTAACGGTCATCAACTACCTCTCCCGAAGTGGATCCCATTTGCCAGATTTGGGGCCAGGCGAGACGCCCGAAAGGTACTGGGACGCCAATGGGGACGACCGGGTGACGGCGGGCGACGCGCTGCAGATTCTGAATCACTGCCAGCGGTCGGATCACGGTCAAGATCACGATCCCGGCGGCAGTGGGGTCATTTTTGTCAGCGCCGATAAACATGGCCAAGCCGGCGGCATTCAGTTTGAGCGCGAAGACATCATCGCCTTCGACACCGATTCGCAATCCTGGTCGATGGAATTTGATGGATCGAATGTTGGATTGAGCGGCGCCGACGTGAACGCCTTTCACTTCCTCAGCGACCATGAAATCCTGATGGCAATCGATCGAAGCGGTCGCGCCGAATTGCCGGGATTTGGATCCGTTCATGTGGATCCGTCCGATATTCTGAAATTCACCGCGACATCTCTCGGTTCGCAGGGGGAATTGCACGTTACCGCGAGCGACCCTGAAGGGAATGAAACCCGTTTGCAGTACGAGGAACCGTCTCGGCCGCATTTTTTGACCGAGATCATTGATCCGCTCGGACGTAGCGGCCTTCGCAGCGAGTACGACGATTCGGGCCGTTTGATCCACATGATCGACGCAGGTGGCCAAGTGGTCGAACTGATTCACGACCCCAATAACTTCGTGGAAACCGTCAAGGATCAACTCGGTAATCCGACCACTTACGAATATGATTCGGACTTGGCAACGTGCTGACCGAGATCGATGCCGAGGGTGGCGTGACACGGTACACCTACGATGACCCGAACAATCGACTGAAGGAAACGTCGGTTACCGATCCACTCGGCAATGTCACGACCTTCCAATACGACGCCAAAGGCAACGTGCTGAGAGAGACCGATCCGTTGGGCAACATTGTTCGCAGCACCTACGACAGTTTCGGGAATTTGCTGACCAGCACCGATCCGCTCGGCAATACGTCAACCAGTGCGTACGACTCCAGCGGCAATCTGCTGTCAATCACCGACCCTGCTGGGATGGTTACCCGTTTCACGTACGATCCCTCCGGCAATCCGCTGTCGCTGGAACTGCCTGGCGGGAACAAGCAAACCTTTGTCTACGACAGCGTCGGAAATGTGCTTGAGCGGACTGATGCGTTGGGCAGCGTCACGACGTTCACGTACGACGCACTTGGGAATCAACTGACCGAGACACGTACCCAGTCGACGCCGACTGGCACGCGAACCATCGTCAGTGAGAGCGAATATGACGTGGACTCTCGTCTACGGTTCAGCCGACTATTTGAAGACGGCGTGTTGCAAAGCGAAACGGAAACCCGCTATGACGCCGTGGGCAATCGTATCGAAGCGATTGATGCGCTGGGACGCAGCACAATATTCGTCTACGACGACCGAGGGCTGTTGACTGAAACGATTCTCCCCGACACCACCTGTTTGCTGGGGAGCAACGGGATGCCGTGACAGGGCTGGATTACCTCAGGGCCCGGTGGCTGAATTTTGAAGCCGGTCGATTCCTTAGCACCGATCCATTTGCCGGAGTCCAGGAGATCCCACTCAGCCTCCATGATTTCATCTACACCCATCAGAACCCAACCACGCATGTCGATCCAACGGGCATGACGTCTTTGATCGAGACCAGCATCACCACTGGAACTCAAGTGATCCTCGATAGTCTCAAGTCCCAATTTGGGAGACCCGGCGCAAAACAGGCACTACAGTTCGGCGTCATTTTCTTGGTCGAGACAACCATCTGGCGAGTGTCCTTCAAACTGAAAAATGACGGGCTCGCACAAATCGCCGGGTTTGGCCCCAGCTTGGGCCTTCGTGACAGTTTCGGCGAGGGAGAGGCGAGATACGCACTCGGCAATGAAGGGATTCTTTTTGGGACACAGGTCATTGAGGCAACCCTCGAGGTTGTCGACATCGCATTTCTCGCTAAAGAAGTCACCGAATTCGCGTTGGCTGACTCCACGTCATTCATCGAGGACGCAACGCAACTAATCACCTTCATCACCGATGCCGTCAGCCTGCTAGAAGATTAGGAAAACAGAGAGAGTACCAAAGATGGACAAGACGATAAGGGGAAGCGGGGCGCCGAAAAATCCTTCGCGCTCTTCGCGTCCTTCGTGGTTGAATCTTCACCGCAGCGACGCGGCCTAAGAGCCGTCTGGCCGACCAACATCGAGTTGGACAAGAGTCTGCCAGACTCGCCATAATACTGGACGTCATCACTTGATCATGTTCGGACCACTCCGTTGGTGGGCCAGCCGGGCCGATCGCTTCAGGCCTCGCGCAACATTTCGTCGATGATGGGATCGGCGGCCGAGCAGATCAGCTGGACCGGATCGAGTTCCATGAAGCGATAGTCACCCATTGCGACGCTGCCAGGTTGCAGTACCGTGTTGGGTATCCTCCGCAACGCCAGGCTGCTACGGCTCGACCTCATACGGATGCTGCCATGGCTGGCGGTAATCGCGGCGCAACCACCTTGTCGCTTCCTCATCGTCGATGACGATGCGTTTTTCCGGCTCGTAGCGAAGCGGCCTGCCGCCAAGTTTCATCGACAGGTTTGCAAGGATGCAGCTGGCCGTCGAAATGTGACCTTCTTCAATATCGGCGACCGGGCGACTGCGGTTCTCGATCGCAGAAAGAAAGTCGCGCATGTGCCCGCGCGTCGCCGGCGCCGCGTTGAGTTCGATGTCCTTCTCCGTCACGTCCTCGGGATATTGCTCGCGCTCGAACACGCAATCGAAGTGCATGGGACGGGCGTCTTTGTCGAGCGGGATGAAATCGGCGCGCATCGTGCTCGCCTTCAGCGTTCCCTTTTCGCCGTAAATGAACAGGCCCATGGATAGTCGGGATCGGTCGGGCTGCCCCAGGTTCGATGCTGCCACTGGGCATTGAAGTGATCAAACTCGAAGGTCGCGCTCTGCGTGTCCGCGATATTTGATTTGCCGTCCTTTTGAACCAGAATTCCCCCGGTGGATGTCACGCGACGGGGCCAACCGAGATCGAGCATCCAGCGCGGTGTCGAACATGTGAACGCACATGTCTCCCATGATCCCGTTGCCGTACTCCATGAACGTCCGCCACCAACGCTTATGCGGCAGGCCGTCGTACGGCCGCAGTGGCGCCGGGCCCGTCCACATTTCATAGTCAAGAAAGTCAGGCACAGGCATCCTCGGTGGGTTGCCATTGGCACGCATGTGATAATAGCAACACATCTCGACATGTCCGATGGTCCCCAGCAAGCCCGCTTCGACCACCTGCTTCTTCACATCGATCAGATGGGGCGTGCTCTTGCGTTGCGTGCCCACTTGCACGACGCGATTGAGGCGGCGCGCGGCCCGGACCATCGCCTCCCCTTCCAGCACATCGACGCTGATCGGTTTTTGCACGTAAACGTCGGCCCCCGATTCCATTGCCGCGATCGCTTGCAGGGCATGCCAGTGATCGGGCGAGCCGATCAAGACAATGTCGAGATCCTTTTCTGCGAGCATTTCGCGATAGTCAACGTGGGTGCGGGGTTTCCTCCCTGATTTCTGACGTTGACTGGCGATCTCCACCGCCTCGGCGAGCATATGTTGATCGGGATCGCAGATCGAAACCACTTCCACGGGCGCGACTTGAATCAAACGCCACAGGTCGCTTTTGCCGTACCAGCCGGCACCGATCAAACCGACTCGCTTGGGACCGATCTCTTCGGCACAAAACGCCGGCGATGAAACCGCAGCGACGCTGGCTGCCGTCGCCCCCAGTTGCAAGACCCTTCGTCGTGACAGTTGCTCGTTCATGATGTCGTTCCTTGGTTCACGTCAATCCATCCAGCAAGGGAGAGTCATCCACCGCAAAACCGACCATTGCCCAAGCGATCGGGCCATCAATCACTTTACCGCCAAATGAGTTGGCCTGCATGAATTGGTTTTGGTTGCCAGACGAATCAAAGGGGGCAGGCGTGAATGGCACGAGCATAAGGAGTTGGTGTGCAGGCTTTAGCCGATTGCTCGCCCTCGAAGATCGCCTAAAGGCTAGACACCAGCCTGTCGCGGCACGAACGCTCGCTAAGTTCGTGCCATTCGGGTCGCCATGATTCCCTGTATCTCGCTATTGCTGTCAAGATATTGCAGCCATTTTGTCGCAAATCATGTCAACGTCCTACCTTCCATCAGAAAATTCCCGAACTCAAATACAGAAACGAAACCCAAAGGGGACGAGAAAAATGTCGCACTCGGCAGACAAATCGCGGCGCGAAACGAACCAAGACTGTCCGAAGTAGCAACATGCCCGTTTCATCGATCGGAGCTTCTCGAGGCCGCACGGGGCAATCACGCCGAGCCGGCATCGCGAGTTTTGCAACTGTCGTACATCATCGATCCAAAGATCGCGTTGAAACGCGTCTTCGTCTCGAAAAGTCGGATGGCCAGGAACACTCTTCTCAAGAGTGACTCTCTCGCCCGCACTTTTTTGGCAGCCTTGGACCGTGTCGATTGGATTTTCTGGATCAAGTGATTCAGTCAAGCGTATAATCGCGGGCTGACGCTCCACTCCACAGGAAAGGGTAAACCATGCAAAGATTGTCTCGACGAAGGCTCATCAAGGCAGCTGGTTTCTCGGTCGGTATGTTGGCCACAACCAAGCTCGAGCAGGTGTCACGCCCTCTGCTGGCCAATGAGACCGAAACCGACTGCATGACGATGCAACTTTACAAGAGTCTCAGCGACCAACAGAGGCAGAAGGTTTGCCTGCCGGTCGACCACCCAAGGCGGCAGTTTGTCAGCAACTGGTGGTACATCCGTCCGGATGATCGCATTCCCGGTACGTTCACCGTGGAACAGCAAGAGCTGATTCAAAACATCTTCGACTCACTCCATAGCCCTGAGTACATCGAGGATGTCAAGAAACAGGTGAAGATCGATCAGTACGGCGAAGACCGAAATGCACCCGCCGTGGGCTTTTTTGGTACGCCCGACGATGAGGGCTTTGAGTTCATTTACACCGGTCACCATGTGACGCGACGTTGTAACGCGCATACAGACAAGGGACTGGGTTTTGGCGGAGCTCCCATTTTTTATGGCCACTACCCGCACCCCGTTGAAAGTATGCGAGCAAACTTTCACGAGACCAAAGATCACCCCGGCAATCCCTACTGGTATCAGGGGAGAGTGTTCAATGAATTCGTGCAGAGTCTGGATGTTCGACAGCAAGAACTCGGCCTCGTTTCGACAGAGCCGCGCAGCGAACGACCAGACGCGGTTGTGAAGAAAACAACGGCGTCGACGGGACTGAATTGCGCTGAATTGAGCGCCGACCAAAAACAAAAGTTTGTGGAAACGATGAAAAAGATGATGGCGATGTTCCGCGAGGACGACGTGAATGCCACCATCGAAGCCATTGAGAAGAAAGACATCGTCGAGCGGCTACACGTGTCATGGTACGGCGGCGAATACGACATTGGTTCCGACAAGGTCTGGGATACCTGGCAGATCGAAGGTCCGGACATGGTGTGGTACTTTCGCGGTCAGCCCCACATCCACTGCTACTTTCATTTACAGACCTGAATCGAGGAAGGCAGTAGGGGCCAGACAATGTCTGTGTGGTTGAACGATGTTTGCAAACTGAAATGAACACGAATTTCTTGGCGTTGTGCGCCGCGGCTGGGTTGTTCGATGGCGCAGGGACGTCACCATTGGGGCTGTGGATCCCGGACCGCTGCGAACCGGGTGAACTGGGGCTTTCACGCAGCAAATCGGCGGGGCAGGGGGCCATGCTTGCACGTTTGAAGACGTTTACGCTGTTGGGCATCGAACAAATATGGTGCGCGTCCAGAAAATCTGTTGACGTCTTGGTACGAGACCACTCTACCGGGAACTCAGTATGAGTTCACGAACTATTACCAGGTTGACTGCGGAGACTTTTACTCGTGCGCGGACGAGTGCGCTTGGTGGGTCGAGAACGGTGTCGAACATGTAGCTTGCGTTGAATCAGGCGGCTATTCCCTCATAGTGACAATTCACGGCTTCAACGGCGTGTGTCAAGAGCAAGGTCCCGGTTCTTGAACCGAACATTTCGGTTCAGTGATCTGGGAATCATTGTGTTGAGCTACTGCAGCTTAGACGGCTGCAGTAGCACTATTTGACAAGGTACTAGGAGCTTTCAAGATGAGATTCGTATTCGGTAGAGTTGTTGCTATCTCTTGCCTGCTTGCGGGGTCAGTTCACGCTCAGGAAGAATCGAAGCTTAGAAAGCTAGAACCTATTGAGATTCCTGCCCTGAGCGAATTCCGTGAACCTACGGATAGAGAAAAGGAGTCGATAGGACAGTGGCTTATGAATCTAGAAACTGCCCTTCTGGCAGCCGACACGTTTGCTTTTCAGGCAGAATGTGAGGCAATGCATTCGCAAACGTCCCAGGGCGAACGCTCCGTTGCCGTGCGCATGTACCAAATCGAATACGCGGAACATCACGGAAAACCTATTCGTAAAAGTGCCTCGATGACTTCCTTGAACTTGATGCCATCCGAATCGCAGAGACCTGGAGTTGTTGACGATGGATTGACTCGTCGTGTTGTTCAAGTCGATGACCGCGTATGGAACGTGATCAACGGTAGGGCCACGGAGATTCCTAGGCGTGATGGGTTCATTCCGTTTGAACGCCTTCAGAAAAAAGGTTTGTTCTTACCTACACGAGCCGTCACTGCGAATACATCCGAGATTCTGTATGGTAATGCGGCGAGTATGGACTCATTCTCGTTGAGAAGTGAGTTTCTGAAGAAAGCTGTTCAAAAAAAAGATGTCCTTCATACGCTTTGGCAGTTCCGGGGCACCGGGTTTATTCGCCGTATCGTCTCGTTCAGGGATGGAACAATCGTTCAATCAGAAGATCGGCTCGCGATCGGACCTCCTACCGCTGAGCCGCGTATTTATAGCCGCACGAGAACCGCATGGTCTGAGTTCGCCGTTGGAGATGAGAAAGTCATCTTGCCTGTGAAGCTTCGATCCCAACTTTTTAGGGCGACGACGCCAATGGATTTTTCAAGCACGATTAGCTGGCGTTTTAACGGTCAGGTTGATCGAATACTCTTAGAGCCTCCAGTAGACCTTGTGCGAGCGTTCGGAGGCAACCGACAAGCCGAGATCGATTGAGCTTCGTCGCCAGCGAGCGAAACGCAGGGAACAACGCCGCTGCCTGGAGTTTTTCCACGGTCAGTTTTTGACTTGTCCTGTCCTGTCCTGTCGCGATTAGACGTCACCACTTCGTGGACGGGTGGGGCAACACACGGAATCGCGAACCAGGAGCGAGGAAATGGCGGGAGAAAACGACAAATGGGAGATCTGCCAAGACGCTAAGAGTGAGTGGCGTTGGAAGCGAACCGCACCTAACGGAAACATCGTGGGTGCGTCGCTGCAATAATCGTGCCGATTGGACCACCGTGACGTAGGGCTAGATATCTGGGTTCTGGACTTTCGCCCGTCGTGCGGCTGCTGCCTTCCGCACCGATTCGGCCCATGGCTTACCGTAGATCGGTTCGATTTCGGCCCAATCGAACCGCCGATAGAGTGCTTTCCTAAGGAAGCTTTGCCCCGGGCGATCTCCCCAAGCAGGCTCCTTCGTTTGATCTGCCCGTCGCCCTCGGTGTGCTGGCCGGCAGTGGCCAACTTCGTAGCGAACGATTGGAAGAATACGCGGCCGGAATACGGAATTATCACGGCCAACGATTAATCGAAATGCCAACGGTGACGTCTTCGTTGTGGTTTGGAGATCAAGCGACCATTCGAGATAGGTAGTGCGGGTCGACGGACGCCATCATCCACGACTCGACGAAAATAGCGAAGCTTCGCAGCCGACGGAGTGATATCAGCTGGTGGTTGCGTGCCAAACCTGACCTGTCCCCATAGTCTTGGGCCTGCCTGACACCCTCTCATGGTGAGTGTGTAAAATGGCTTCGAAACTTTCTTGGACAAGCAACTATGCCTGGCACGTCTCAATTCGCCCGCGAACTTCGTTGTCTTTACTGCGGCAAACACAATCCTGCTTCCGAGTGGCCGGAGCTAGGGGATCTTGTGCCATTCTATTACCAAGCAGAGTGCGGCCCACACAACGTGACGATGAACTGCGCTCACTGCGAGCGCACCTGGTACGTTGTCTGGGACGATTACCCAGGAAAGATGACGCACTTGGCAATGGATACCGAGACGCAACAAGAGGTTTCAGCAATCGAGAGCGAGAAAGTCTCGGATTTGACGAAAGCGGGATCTCAAATTAGCTCGATGCCCTCCGGCGAGACGAGAATCCGCTTTCACTGCCCAAAGTGTTCGTCGGCGATTCGTGTGTCCACAGACTACGCGGGCAAGCGTGGAAAATGCCCTCGCTGTAATGCTCAGCTGACGATTCCTAGACCAATGCGTGAAGGGACTGACTGGTATTGCAAAGGGTCGGCGCGAATCATTGGGCCACTATCGTCCCAGAAGCTTCGGCAACTGGCGTCCAAGGGCAGCTTGACCAGGGAAGACCTTGTCAAAAAAGGCTCCGCTGGACAATGGGTGAAAGCTGAAAGGATCAAGGACCTTTTCAAATCACCCCGGGCAAGCAAAGCCACGGAAGGCGCAGGCAAGAGACGGGTCAGCTCTGATAAGACGGCGTCGCGCAGGCAGATGATATCCGACGATCAAGTTCTGAACCTTTTGTCTGACGACGAGCGTACCGAAAAGGAGACGACTCGTCCTTCAAGACCGAAGCAAGAGACTTCCGTTATCGAATCGATCAACGAGCAGATCGCGTGGAGCTACGGTGTGCTGCCGGTAGAGATCGAAGGGGACGTGATGAAAGTCGCCATTGCTGCTGGAAACGCGTCGCATATTGCGGAAAAGTCCGCCATGCTTCAGTTCATTTTAGCGCGTCCGGTTGAAGTCAAGATGATTCCCATGTGGGAACTCAGGGAAGCGATTGAGCGACAGTATCCCCTTGCGCATCGGGTAGATCTGGAAATCGAAACCGCTTTGTTGGCACGCTCGCTTGCTGGGGCACCCGTCGAACGTGTTATTCCTCGCATCTTAAGTCTGGCGGTAAGGGTTCGGGCATCAGCGATCTTCCTCTTGCCGCGGGAAGAGTCGCTGCGAGTGTTTCTGCGAACGCCAGAGTCCAAATGTCCGTACGAGTTCACCTCGTTACCAAGAGAGACGAAAGACTACATCATCAGTTTTTTGAAAGAAAACACTTCTCGCGAGGGCACCATCATACTGTCACTCGACGAGGGGCAGGCGGCAATTTCTGTCAAGTTTCGATGCACTCCGTGGGGAGATGCAGCCGTTCTAAGTCTTGACAAAAAGCACTCTTTGTTCGACGAAACGATGGCGGTCGGTTTCTTTGAGGATAAGCTGCTCCAATCAGACGGTATGTGTTCAGATGATCAATGCCCCTGCAACGAGGTTTCCATTCATCGGGGGCAAGGGTATCTCTACATTCCCGAGGACGTCGTTCGGTTCAGGTGGTGCTACCGGGGATTGGCTGAGGCGGAGCGACACATGGAAGAGGCGCCGCGAATTCTGAGTATCGATGGCCGGCCTGCCATGGTCCGTCTTGGCGCAATTCTGGTTTGCGAGGTAGGGCAGCGCCTACGAAAACTGGACCTCGAAGTTGCTAACGCTGATGCACGACGTTGGTGGCAAACGGGAAAGGTTCCCCTACGCACCACTCCATTGGATAACTCGGCCAAGAACCACCGGGCTTATCGCAGAGAATCCGAGGAAGAATCCCAGAACCCTGGGACGCCAAGTCAATCACAATTCACCCCCGACGATCCATCCGCTCTCGATCTTCCGGAAGTGGCGGATCGACGAGATCTCGATTGGCTCGAAAAGAAAGAGCCGCACTGGAATCTTGCCAGATTGAACAAACAGTTGCAGTCGGGAGAAGAGCAGCGCCTTCAGGGGATACAGTTGATCGATTCGTTAATGATCCGAACTCCGGATCTGTGGATACTTTACTCTTGGGCCGCGAGCTTTCGCCTAAAACTTAACCGAGTTTCCGAAGCGCGCGGGCTGCTTCAGAAAGCCTTGCAAGCCTGCCCGCAGCGGACATATCTGTACCAAAAGATGGCGGAAGTTGCCAAGCAAGAGTCGAAACTCCCCGAGGCGCTCGGCTGGTCGATTAAGTCCGTAATGGCTGCTCAAGCCATTGGCGTCAACTTCGATAACAGCGCCATGTGTCTGATTCTGCAAGTGGCGGAGTTTCATGGTAGGTCACGTTTATCGCGTGCTATTCAGTCGCGACAGAGCACCGAGGCAACGGCGAGTGCTGTTCATGAATTGCTGCGTCTTTATCATCAATGTTCGCTCGACGAAAAAGATATCATCGATAAATACCTCACGATCTTTGAGTTGCGCTATGGTGACATCCTTGATAAGCAAGAGAGAGACCGGCAACAAGCGATTGCCAGCTTGGAGAAACACAGGCGGCGCTGTCCGGAACATGGAACAACCTATCGACTGCTCTCCCGCGACGGCGACAAGTTCTGTGTCAAATGCGATCAGTGTGATATTCCAATCTACATCACGGCAGACACGGATGCTGAAGATGAATTCGAAGAGAAAGTCGCACAGGCGCTCTTGGATGCCGCGTCTGCCAGTGCGGACGAATTAAGTCAACCAGATGACTCACCTCTCCTTCGTCTTGTGAACCTGATTTTCCAGGAGGCCGTGACTCGAGCAGCGTCTGAGATTCGCTTAATTCCGGATGACGACGCTTTCGTCCTACAGTTTCTTGTCTTTGACACAGTACAAACGAGTCGACACTTATCCGCAAAGACGGCGAAACGCATCCGGAATATACTGCGCGGAATGGCAGACGTGCGCGGTCGAGGGATACTGAAGTTGGCAAGCGGCGAGACTGCTTTCCTTTTAAGATCGAACAAAGTTATCCAGGGTGTGCCCGTCATCATCGAATTGCCGTCTCATGCGAAAGCATCAGGTGATTCACAATCGTCGAATGAGCCTTTTCCAGCGGCATCATCGCTGTATCCGCGAATTGGTAAGTTTTCCGTTACCGAATTGATCAACGATCAGCTTGCCCTCAAGCACGAAATACTACCACTGTCGATCGTCGGCGATTACCTGGAGGTTGCTATTGGCGACGAAAACCGCAGCAGTGCGGCTTTCACTGAAGAGATGTTGGTATTCATTCTGGAACGACCTGTCCACATGATCCATGTTCCGTACCCTGATCTCCAGAAAGCTCTATCCCGAGAATACAGTCAGTCGCGTGAAGCGGGATATCGGGCTGCAAGTGAAATGGCGGTGCGCTTTGACAAGATACTGGATAGTCTGCGCAACGGTAACACCCTGGATGTGGCCGAAGAGGTCGTTCGTCAAATCGTGCGTGTCGCTACGACAACGCAAGCAACCTCCATTTACTTCTTTCCTGGTGAACACTGGACTGAGATCTTTGTCCGCTCCCAGGGCGAATTGTGCCCGTGTGAGATCACATCGCTTGCCAGTGACGGATGGAGCTTGATTTTGAATTACTTTGTTCACAACACGAGACGAGATGGCAAGCTCCGGTTAACGCTCGGCGAGGCTAATTCGTATTTTGATGTCGAATTTCGCGACGTGCTTCGTGGGCAAGCCATGCTCTTGCGGTTGTTAGCATCTGACGGGCTTTACCGCGGCTGTCCGCATTGCGGCCGCAATTTGGCGTCGGCCCGAGAATCGAAAGGTAGTCGCATTGTTCGCAAACTGGAGAACCACCGAACCAACGACAAAACCGGTGTTCTCGAAACTACTGTGTGCATGCATTGCTCATCAATGGATCTTCCGAATGCGAACCATGTAAGAGAAGCGTGGCGTCAAGCAGGTTGCCAGCAGTGCGGCATGAAATGGACCTATCCCGGTGTAATTATTTGCCCTCAATGTGAGTTCGACCACGCCCTACGGACCCCACGGGTAAAGCCCAGAATTCGTCCTGCTTACGTCTTGCCGTTCGCCGCACAGCAATGGCCCAAGCAGGAATGAGTCGCGGGATCCTGATGTCAAGTCTTCGCAACGATTCCGCCTGAATGAATTCCGTGAGGAGCTTCGCCAAAGCTGGAGTGTTGGTGCCGAGTCGGCGGTTAACCGCTTTGTCCTTGCAAGCGAGTCTTCAGTTAGGGTAGCGGGTTTTGTTTCGTTTCACCAAGCGGAGAAAACCCATGTCCTGTTCCGAAACTGCCAAACTTTGGCAGGAACGACTGCGGCGATTTGATCGCTCGCAAATGACCGTCGCCCAATTCTGTCTCAGCGAAGGCGTCTCGCAGAGAATGCAACGATTCCGATCGACAACAACGACTGCGAGCAATTGATGAAACGCGTTGCCACGGGAAGGAATTATGCCAAGTTCCCAATTATGCGGAGTTCGCGTGCTTCACTGGGTAGCGTCCGACATCGGCGATGTCTTCGACTCGGCATAATTCGGTTACAGCTGATCGAGGAAAACGCGGAGTTGGTCCGGTTGGCGACGCTTCCTTTTCTTTTTAGGCGGCTCGTCGATCCGATCAAGAACTTGACGTTTCAATTCCAGGTCAGCCTCGACGTATTGGTGAGTCGATTCCAAACTTTCGTGGCCCAGCCAAAGGGCAATTACTGTCACATCGACACCCGCCTGCAGCAAGTGCATTGCCGTCGAATGACGCAGTGTATGAGGAGAGATCCTCTTGCCACGCAAGGATGGAGAGCGGTCGCCCGCAACCGCAACTGCCCGACGCAGTCTGTCTTCGACGCCGGAGCGAGACAGGGCCCCACCGGCGCGGTTGGGAAACAACGGCGCCGCTTCCTGGGGAGCAGTTTCTTCCAGCCAGTCCGTGATCAAGTCCGCAGTTGCTCGCCAAAGCGGTACACATCGGTCCTTTCGGCCCTTCCCGTGGATGCAGACCGAGGCAGACGGTCCAAGTTGGACATCTCCACGACGGAGGCTGATCGCCTCGGATACCCTCATGCCTGTGTTATAGATGATCGTCAGCAACGCTCGGTCTCGACGTCCGCTCCATGTTGACGGATCCGGAGCGCCGAGCACAGCTTCCATTTCGGACCGAGTCAAGTAGCCCAAGAGAGGTCGATCGTACCTTTTCTGGGGAATGGCTAGCACACGCTGTGCCATTGGCAAGGCGGCTGGCTCACATGCGCTGGCGTAGGTGACAAACGCTCGAATGGCGGCCAAACGTGCATTTCGAGTCCGCACCGAATTGCGACGACGTAATTCCAGGTCATCAAGAAAGGCCAGCACGGTTGGAGCGTCGAGGTCGTCAAGGCTCATTTGGGACGGCGACGACCCTCTCCGCTGTTCCAAGAAGGTCAGCAATAAACGGAAGGCGTCGCGATAAGCGGCCAAAGTATGACGACTGACGTTCTGTTGTTTTAACAGTCGCTCACAGAAGAAGTCTTGGACCAGAGTGGCAAAGCTGCGGGGCTGGGAGCGTTTCATGGGTTCACCTCCCTCGACGTTGTTTCGATGAACAGCTCAAATCGTTTGGCGGCGCAAGCCAGCAGGCTTGGAGTGGCAGTTAGATACCAGTAGGTGTCGCTCACCTTCGCATGGCCCAAATACACCGAAAGCGATGAAACCGCATGGTACAAATCCACGTTCGTGTCGTACCACGACTCGATCCGGCGACAGGCGAATGTATGCCGGAGATCGTGCAACCTTGGACGCCGCCGTCCATTTACATTGATCTGCAACGAATCGCACAATTTTCGAAACGTTACTCGGACCGTCGAATACGGCAGCTTACGTCCTTGATCGGAAAGGAAGAAAGACACGTCTTCGGTCTTCCCGATAACGCGATTGCGAGTCCCATCGTACGCTCGCAGCGCTTCAGCGGCCGAAGGATGAAGCGGCACTAATCGTGTCTTTCGGAACTTGGTTTCACGGATCGTCAACGTCTCGTCACGCAGGTTGGCATCGGCGCGGTTTAGACGCAGCGCTTCAGAGATCCGAAGCCCCGTGGACGCCAGCAACCCAATCAGCGTTACATAGGTGTGGGGCCGTAGTCCTCCCGTTGGCCGAAGCTGGCCAGCTGCGGCCATCAATGCCACCAGTTGCGATTCACTGAAAATATGTGGAGTATTCCGTCGATGAGCTGGCCCAAGCATCCCGCGGGGCGGGATTTGAGTAGCCGGCTCGGAGACTGACAAGTGCCGGGCGAAGCAACGAACAATCTCAAGCCGACGTGCTTGATACAGCCGGTCGCTACCTTCGGGCAATCTTGCCCATTTCAAGGCCAGCTCGATGGTCAGTGCACCGCGATGCCCGGTTGCATCCGCAAAGGCGCCGAACTGCTCAAGTAATCCGCCCTCAACCTTCAGGAGGTAGCCCAATCGACGGCGATACTTCAGATATTCTTCGACCTTTTTCGACATGGTGATAGAATGCGTCATGATCTTGTCTCCTTGCTGCCAGGCCACGGCAACGCCACATCAGCAAGTCGCTCGACGTCGACCTTCGCGTAGATCGCTGTCGTATCGATGCTGCGATGTCCAAGAATATCCGCGACACGCTTGAGGTCGGCCCCTGCGCGGTGCAAGCGAGTTGCCGCCGTGTGCCGCAATGGGTGGGTGCCAGTCCAAGTCTCACATCCTTCGACGCGAGCATAGGCCCGTCGCATGACGCCCCGCACTAACTCCCGAGTGACAGCGACACCCCTAGGAACTCGGTGTCGGACAAAAAGGTGTGAATCCTGGGTATCAGGACGGCCACGGTGTCGATAGATCGAGATGGCTTGCTTCACGCGACGTGTCATCGGTAATACCCGGTCACGCCGCGACTTGCCGCAAATCAGGCAAATCGTTCCCGCCGTGTGGTCCACATCCTTCAGCCTCAGATCTGCGACCTCGCTGACGCGAAGACCAAGGTCAACCATGCACAAAGCCATCGCGTAGTCTCGGCGACCTGAGGGGCGTGACCGATCAAACACGGCAAGGAATGCCCGAACCTGGACGTCCGTCATTACGGTCGGAAGTGACGCCATGCGCCAACGCCGGAAATGTGGCACGGCTTCTACGAGCGACGGAGCAACCTTCCCGTCGGACTGAAGCCAGCGCAGCAAGCCCCGCAATGAAACGGCGGCCTTTCCTGCGGCAGCAAATCGGCCGGTTTCACCGTACTGGGCGATGAACGACTGAATGTGTCGGGGGCCAACGCGGCGCCAACCGATCCGACCCGATCCGAACACGAACTGCATGAAGTCGCGTGCGTGGCGCAGTCGATCTTGCGCCGTTGATTCAGCCAAGCCACAGGTCTTGTCCAAGTAGGATCTATAATCGGCGAGAATGCGTTCGACGGCAGGCGTGCTGGCTGAGGGGCGAGCCATGACAACCCCAGTGGACCGGAGGAAGCGAAGAAGATGACGAACGGCCGCATGCGCGTTAACACTTGGACCGTTCCTGCGACCACTGCTACAGCTGCAGGCAAAGCTCCGAACCATCGCTTCGTTGATCGACCGTAACGTTCGGCGATGCCGTGCAAGCCATTGAAAAAACAGTTCGACCTTGTGCACGTAGATCTGCACCGTAAGGCGTGCGTGGCCGCGTCGGTCCAGATAGACCAAGAATCCCTCAATGATCTCGGCATGGCCATTAGCCTTAATCCGCCTGACAGCGCGGGCAAAAGTAATCGTTGAGCATGATTGGCTCTCCCTATAGAAAAAGGAATCAGAGAGCCACCAGAGTTATGCAGAGTTCACGAGCAACGGAAGGGCCCTAGGCACAGCAACCAAAGCTGTCTGCCGAACAACTCCGCATAATTGGGAACTTGGCATAATTCCTTTTATGCGGAGCTCCGCATAAAAGGAAGAACTGGATGTTCAAAGGTTCGGTGGCTGCGGGGGAGCGAACTTGCTAACGATTATCGGCAGCGCAATACGCAATGAGTTGGACGTGCGAATCATCATGTCTTCGGCGAGGCGACGAGTGAGTTCGCACTTACGGTCTTTGTAGGGGGTCATGGCGTTGATTCTTGACGAGGAGCTGACGCGATTCACTCAACCAGGAGTGAACGATTGACTTTCCAGCGTGCTTACAAAACGCAAAAGCGCAAGACCTTTTTATCAAAACGATCGCTACAACCGGCCCTGAAAGGGAACGTCGCTTGACGGCTTGCCTGACGCGTGAGCGTTTAAAAAGAATGAAAAAAAGATCGCCGGCGCAGCCGATCCCCAACCTTTGAAAGACCCTCGAGCATTGCCTGGCTGAGGAGAGGAGAACGGGCACCCATCGAGTTGCCAGGGGAAGACAGCGGCGGGACGGCATTGGGGGTTGGCAAGGAAGCCAACGAGCAAGCCTGCAAGGACCGCAGTAAGAAACTCAGCTCATCCGCATCAAACCAAGCACCGAAAAGTCAAACGCAATTCGATTCAGTTCAACGGCCAAAATCACCCGGTCGCGACGAGAGATTCTACAATTTCAGGAATTCATGTTACTGGTGTCGAAGCTATGAAAAAGCTAAATAATTGTGGGCAAACCTAAGGGATGGGGTGAGGGGCAACCGAATTCGAAAGAAACGTTCTGAGAGAGAGACTGTTCGCTCTCTCTTTCATTAAATTGCTGTACACATGCACCCATCGGGAGAGCGGTTTGGCACCTGCGACTCGCCAGTACTTTTCTCGCCATTCCTGTCGCTGAGTGTGCACATGGTCACATGTGCGGTGAGTTATACTCGCCATTCAGCACGTGACTGTGGTCAAGGCACCGGCGGTGCGTGGCGACGCTTTGCGTCTTCGCACACCTGGCGCTACCACAGCATCTTCGATCGGTCGGGCTGTGGGTGAAGGGGCTAGGGAACGCATTCACGTGTTGAGTGATGTGCGGTCGCATTGGGTTCATGCATTGGGTTCATGCATTCGGTTGTCTCTGATTGCCTGCGCCAATACGTCTGCGTCATTCCATCGGCATTACGGTCGTGATCCGCCAGGATCCGACGACTGTCCTGCTTTCACTTCAACGGGGAATGAACCAGCGTGTCAGACAATGGGCCGAAACGGAAGGCGTTGCATCACCGACGCACTCGCAAACAGTATCGCAGCGATCGCCGCAAGAGACTGCGGATTGAAGCACTTGAGAGCCGACGATTGTTGGCCGTGGTCCAATGGGATGGAGGCGGAGGTGATACGTCGTTTCTGAATCCGCTGAACTGGGACACCGACGCGGTCCCCTCGGCCGTTGATGACGCGATCATCAATGTCGCCGGCGCCGATCCCACGATCAGCCTGGTCGGAAGCGCCAGCGTGAACAGCCTTGTAACCGACGAAGCAATCACCTTCAGCGGCGGAATCTTCACCGTATCCACCCTGGCGACGATCAACTCGACAGCGGTATTGGACGGTGCGGTGCTCAGCCAGGGCGAATGGGACATTACGCGCTGGATCGCTATTGTTCAGCGGCAGCGCTTCGAATCGGCTCGACGGCGTGACGCTCAATGGCGAGTTGCACCTCTATACCTATGATTATGTCGAACTCTATGGCGGCACGACCTTTACCACCGCTCGGCTCACCAATCACTTAAATGGCATTGGCACACTGGCTTTCGAGCCCGGGGCGACGATTCCCGGGGACATCCTTGTCGACAGCGGCAACTCGCGGGAGATGCAGATCATTGTCGACGGGACCGGGACGCTGACGATCCCCGCCGGCGTGACGATCTCCAGCAGCCCGAGCAACAGCAGCGCTGACCTATACCTCGGTGACGCCGGCGATACGATCATCAATGAGGGAGCTATTCGCGCCGTAGGTGGTCTCGTTAAGACCCTTGCGGGCAGCTTCACCAACAATGGCGTAATCTTGTCCGACGGCGTACCGTTCGCCTTTGCAAATGACCCGACGAATTTTTCTGCCGATTTATTGACGGGCGGGAGTTGGATGGTTCGTGGCGGGGGTGGGATTCAGTTCGGATCCGTCAACACTGTGACGGAAGTCAACGCGACATTGGTGCTCGACGGTTCAGGATCGAGTATTCTAACCGGGGCAGCCAGCGATGCGCTCGCCAGCTTTGCGACTGTAGGCGCGAGCGGTGACTTCACGCTTTCCGGAGGGCGGAATCTGACATCCCTCGGGCCGGTGACAAATGAAGGTGCGTTGCGTGTAGAATCAGGAAGCACATTGACGGTTGTTCCCGGTGAATCGCTGGTAACTCGGTCTGTTTTGGATGTCAGCGGCAATCTCATAGCCGACTCCGTCTTCCTCGAATCCGGGATTCTAGAAGGATCCGGATCGATTTCGGGGACGGTCGTTGCCCAGGCGGGATCGACCGTGTCACCGGGCAATAGTCCCGGCATTTTGAATGTCAATGACTTCAGCCTGCTGTCCGGGGCAACGCTGAATATCGAAACCGGCGGTACGTCTGCGGGTACCGACTATGACCAGTTGAACGTTACTGGCAGCGTGACGTTGGCCGGGAACCTGGACGTTGACATCATCAATACGATCGTCAAGGGCACGCAATTCACCATCATCAGCAACGATGATATCGATCCCGTTGTAGGCACCTTCGCGGGACTGCCAGAAGGTGCGACGCTGGACAATGGCTACGACGAGTATTCGATCACCTACGTTGGCGGTGACGGCAATGACGTCGTGCTGACGGCGTTGACCGATGTTCGTGCCGTTACCAATACACTTGATGCTGGTGCGGGCAGTTTGCGGGGAGCATTGATCGCTGCTGCGGCGATCAGCGATCCGGTCGCTGTGATATTTCTGATTCCAGGTACTGGCCCGTATACGATTTCACCTGCTTCTGCGTTACCGGTGATTGACGGTCAAACGTTTGTCGATGCTACCACCCAATTCGGGTATAGCGGAACGCCGCTGGTTGAGGTGACGGGCGCCGCGACGACTGAGGATGGTTTTCGATTCGAAGCGGGAAGCCAAGGGAGTTCGCTCCGCGGTCTGGCAATCAACCAGTTTCCACTGTTCGGGGTGCAGGTATACGAGACCTCCGAGATCACAATTGCCGGCAACTACATCGGCACCGACTTGCTGGGCAGCGGTCTGTTTGGGCACAGCGAGGCTGGCATCGATGTCTACGATAGTCGAGATGTTGTCATTGGCGGCCCCAATCCAGATGACGGAAACGTCATCAGTGGCAACATGGGGGCCGGCGTGAGGCTTCGTTTCCGGACGTCGGGTACGATCGTCGAGGGCAACTACATCGGCACTTCGATCGATGGTGCCGGCGACGTCGGTAATGTTGGTCCTGGCATTTTGATTGAATCACAGGGTGGCTCCGCGAACGCGGCTCATCACAACTTCATTGGACAGGTCGGCGGTGCACCAAATGTGATCTCGGGCAACGATCAGCAGGGTGTATTGATCCGCGAATTTGGTGTGACGGGCAACCAAGTGGTCAACAATCTGATCGGGCTAACGGCGGACGGGATCGGGCTGTTGCCCAACTCGCTCGATGGCGTCCTCGTGACGGGTACCGCCGACGGCAACACGATCGGATTGGCTGGTGCTGGAAACGTGCTCGCCGGCACCACAAATCCCTATGCGGCCATCCGCTTGGAGACGTCCGACAACGTAGTGCAAGGAAACTCGATCGGACTCGATGCCACGGGCACGGTCACGTTGGGAGGGTATCAGGGGATCAAGGCAACCGCGCCCAACAACCTGATCGGCGGCAAGAGCTTCGGTGACGGCAACACGATTCGTGGCATGACGGCGGAGGGATTCGACGGCGTGCGGCCAAATTTTCTGCTTGGCAACACGATCTTCGATAGTGGCGCACTCGGAATTGACAACGACCCGGACGGCGCTACCGATTTGGATGCGCCAATCATTCTGCTCGCTGTCTCAGGTCTGACGAGTACGCAAATCGGCGGCATCGTGCCCGGCGGTGTTCCGAACAGTACGTTTCGCATCGAGGTTTTCAGCAGTCCGACCGCCAACGTCCTTACCGGCGTCGGTGAGGGCAAAGAGTTGCTCGGCGTTACGGAGGTGACGACCGGTGCATCCGGCTCCGCACGGTTCTATTTTTCGACACCGAAGTTGGTGCCCGTTGGTCATGTGGTCTCGGCGACCTCGACCCAGGGCGATTTGGGCACGAGTGAGTTCGCATTGAGTGTGCAAACGCGCCCGTCTTTGCTGGTGACCAACACGAATGACTCCGGCGCGGGGTCGCTAAGACAGGCGATTATTGACGCGAACAGCGACGCGCTTCTAAGCAAGAGCGGCGATTTGATCGAATTCGACATCGCCGGCGCGGGTCCCCACACGATCACCGTGGCGACGGGACTTCCCACCATCACCGACTTGACGGTTATCGATGGCCGCAGTGAACCGGATTTCGCGTCCTCGCCGGTGGTTGAGGTGACCGGTTCGGGGGTGCTGGGGACGGGAATCAATCTTCAACCTGGCGCGGACGGTTCGGTCATCGCAGGGATGGCAATCAACGGATTCACAATAAGAGGTCTGCTTGTCGGAGCGGCGGATGTCGCGATCCAAGGCAACTACATTGGCGTCTCCACCGACGGGACGACGCGTGCGTCCAACGACTGGGGTATCCAGATCTTTAACGCCCCCGGCACGATCGTTGGCGGGACCGAGATTGCCGACCGGAACGTCATTTCCGGCAACGACTCTGAGGGTGTCCGAATCGATGGTTCCGGATCACTGCGGACTCAGGTACTTGGCAACTATCTCGGCACGACGGCCGCGGGTGATGCCGCACTGGCAAACTTCCGCCAAGGCGTCAACATCCTCGGGGCCCCCGACACGCGGGTCGCAGGCAACCTGATCTCGGGTAATCTCAGTCACGGCATTCAAGTCAGCGGCGTCGGCGCCACGAACACCGTGATTCAGGGAAATCTTATCGGCACCGACGCTGCGGGGATGGTGGCCATTGGCAACTCGTTCCATGGCGTGAACATCACTTCGGACGCCAGCAACACGTTGGTCGGAACGGACGCTGACGGAGTTGACGATGCGAAGGAACGAAACGTCATCGCCGCGAGCGCCTTCTCCGGCGTGATGATCGATTCGGATGCCAATCACAATGTGGTCGCCGGCAATTTCCTAGGGACCAATATTCTGGGGACGGCGGCGCTCGGTAACGATTCCGGAGTGCGCATTACCTTCGCGAACAACAATACGATCGGCGGCAGCGTAGCGGCGTCCCGCAATCTGATTTCAGGGAACGTCCAGTACGGAATCGACATCGTCGGAGCGAGTGCGACCGATAACAAAATCTTTGGCAACTACATCGGTTTGGATGTAACCGGCACGGCGGCGCTTGCGAATCTCAGTCGCGGGATACTTGTTCGAGGCGGTGCCGCCGGCAATTTCATTGGCACCGATGGCGATGGCGTGGGCGATGCGTCCGAGGGCAACGTGATTGCTGGAAACGGTGTCTATGACATTCAGTGGGAACCCACAGCGGGTGCGAATGTTTTGGCCGGCAATTACGTCGGTACCGACAAATCGGGACTCGTCTCGCTCAGTAACACGACCGAGAAGGTGTTGATCAATTCGGACTCAGCACGGATCGGCACCGATGCCGATGGCACGTCGGACATTCTCGAGCGGAATGTCTTTGCCGGCACGGTCCGCATGGCGGCAACGAATTCCATGTTCTCCGGTAACCTGGTCGGCGTCGGACCCGACGAAACGACTGCCCTGGGGAACCCCCAGACGTACATCGAAGGATTGGGACACACGATTGGCGGCACCGCGATGGTGCAGCGCAACTACTTCGTCGGCAACGTCGAGTTCCAGGGAGCGAGCACCGTTGATTTTCAGAACAACTACGTCGGCGTTTTGCCCGACGGCGTGACCCACAACTCCAGCAGCCTATTGAGGCTGTTCGCGGGAGCTGCGTCCAATGTCATTGGTGGTCCAGCGGCCGGGGAGGGGAATCTGATCACCCGTGTTGAAGTGGTCAATGTGGGAACCAACTCGAATACTTTCGAGGGCAATTTGATCGGCACGAACGCCCAAGGAACTGACGGCTTGGGCATCAACGCCCCGGCGGTGGTGATCGAAAGCGGCGCTTCGGTGAACTTCATTGGAACCGTGTTGGCTGGCAATGTTATCTCGACCGTCAAGTCTGGCTCACCGGTGGGGTCCGACATGCACGGGGTGGTCGTTCGCGGGTTTTTGACAGCAGACAACTCGATATTCAACAACTTGATTGGACTGAATCTCGCCGGGAATGCCGCCATCGGCAACCAGACCGGCATCGTCATCGAAGATAGCGCGGCGCGAACACTGGTGGGCGGCTTTGCGGGCGCGGGCAACGTGATCTCTGGTAACGTTCGCGGCATCGAGGTCAACGTCGGCGGAGGTGCCGACACAAGCATCGTTAACAATCGAATTGGCACGGACTCGCTCGGCATCCAGGACATCGGAAACGAAAGCCAAGGCGTCTATATCATCGGGGGTACGTCCGGCACAACTTTGAACTCGAATCTCATTTCGGGCAATGATGGTGGTGGGATTCAAGTGGGCAACGGAACGGCAGCGGGCGAGGTCGCCGGCGTAACGATGATTGGCAACCTGATCGGGACCAACGTCGACGGCAGCGTCGCCTTGGGTAACGCAGGATTCGGTATCAAGATCGCCGGCGGCCTCGGTGTGACGATCGGTAGCGGCGCGGTCGGCGACCGCAACGTTGTCTCGGGAAACGCTGGACCCGGCATCCTCGTTGACGGTTCGTCGTTTGCGAACTCCGGAAACACGATCCAACGCAATTACATTGGCGTCAACGGCCTCGGCACCTCGGGCATCCCCAATACGGATGGAATTGTCGTTGTCCAGTCGGGACCGTTGATCATCGACAACTTGATTTCGGGCAATTCGGATGACGGGATCGATATTTCCGGCGACGGACCAGCGACGACGATCCAGGGAAACATCATTGGGTTGGACCACACCGGAAAGATTGATTTTGGCAGCAACGCCGATAACGGCATTGAAATCAACAATTCGCCGGGCAACACGATCGGTGGCATCACGATCGGGCAGCGGAACATCATTTCGGGAAACGATGCCAACGGAATTTTCATCACCGGCGCCTTGTCCGTGGGAAATGTCATTCAAGGCAACTTTATCGGTACGGACATCACTGGAACACTCGCTCGCGGGAACACTGATCACGGTATCGTCCTCGGTGCCGGCGTGACCAACACCGTCATTGGGACCGACGGTAACGGCAGCAATGATGCTGCGGAAGGCAATGTGATCAGTGGAAACGGCGGCGACGGCGTTGCAATCAATGGCGCGGTCAGCACGACGATCGCGGGCAATCGAATCGGCAGCAATGGCAACGGCAATTTGCCACTGCCGAACAACGGGAATGGGGTCTCGATCAGTTCCGCTTCCCCGACCACGATCGGAGGAGCGGGCGGGTCACTGCCCAATACGATCGCGTTCAACCAGGGCGCCGGCATTGCGGTGATCAGTGGCAGCGGCGTGACGGCTCGCGGCAATGCGATCTTCGAGAACGGTGCGTTGGGGATCGATCTCTATCCCGTGAGCGTCACTGTCAATGACGCCGACGACACCGATGTGGGAGCCAACAACCTGCAGAACTTCCCGTTCATCAGTGCCGCCCTTTCGGGCAGCACAACCACCGTGACTGGCTCGTTGACGAGCCTTCCCAACGCGACCTACCAAATTGACTTCTACGCCAGTGACAGTCCCGACGGCAGCAGTTTTGGTCAGGGACAAAGGCACCTCGGATCGACCAGCCTCGTCTTGGACGGTTCCGGGACGGGCGCCATTAGCGTGAGCGGCTTGGCGGCGACGCTCAATGGTGAATTCGTGACCGCGACGGCGACTGATGCCGCGGGGAATACGTCCGAGTTCTCCCTGGCGCAGCCAACCACCTCAGCCGCACCGCCGACCATTCTACGCGATAGTTTGTTGGTTACCGTCATCGACGGAGTTACGGAGGAGGCGAGTTTCGGGCTGCCGACATTGACCGTCGACGAAGGCGATCTGCTATTCCTGACGGGCGATTTCGCGGACGCTGACAGCAGCGTCGCGGTATCGATCGACTGGGGTGATGGCCAGATATCGACGGACCCGGTGATCCGCGAAGAATCCTTTACGGGACGGCATGTCTATGCCGACGATGATCCCAGCGAAAGCCCGTTCGATTTTTACCGAATCCTCGTCCGGGTCACCGATACGGATGGCAGCGGCGCGGCGGTGATCCGGGTCCGAGTGAACAATGTTCCGGCCGAGGTGAATACGTTTGGCTTTGACGCCGACACCATCACGGAAGGGCAGGTCGCCACGCTGACGGGAACGATTTCGGATCCCGGCAGCGGCGATATCCACCGAGTCGAAATCGACTGGGGCGATGGTGGTGGCAACGAAACGATTTTGATCGAGCCTGGACAGCGAACATTCTCGCTGGACCATACCTACGATGACGATGGTGACTTCGCAGTTCAATTCTCGGTATTCGACGACGATCGCGATCCCGGTTTGCCTGAACCGCGAGAGGCCGGATTCGTTTACGATCACACCGATCATATTCGGGTGTTGAATTCACCGCCCTCAGCAACAATCAATGCCGAGGCCAGCGCGGTTGAGGGACAAAGCCTTACGATCTCCGCCACAGTCAGCGATGCCGGCGCCGCTGATACGTTTAGTTACGTTTGGCTGGTCGAGCTCGACGGCAAGGGTGTGGCCAGCAGTCGGTTGCCGTCGTTCCAGTTCAGGCCTCGCATCGAAGGCATCTACAACGTCTCGCTCGTCGTCAGCGATGACGATCACGCCTCGTTCGCGACCGCAACCACGATCAGCGTGACCAACGACGCGCCCACGATCCGGCCAGAGGACGTCACGATCACGGTCGACGGCGTGGCGACATCCAGCGTCGACGAAGGGACCGAAGTCTCACTCGCCGGCGTCTTTCATGATTCGGGATTGAGCGACATACACGAGCTTCGTGTCGATTTCGGTGATGGTTCGGACCCAGTCGTTTCGCTCGTCGAGTTTGGCGACCGGTCTTTCAAAGACATTCGCCACACCTATGTCGATGATCCTGCCGGGGTGAACGACAACTACTTGATCACGGTGACGATGGATGACGGCACGCAGACGTCTACCGCCGTCGTGCCAATCGAAGTCCGCAACGTCGATCCGATCGTATCGTTGCGCAGCGACCGAGTTACCGACGCGACCGTACGTCTTGTCGCCGATATACAAGATGCAGGAATCCGCGACACGCATACGATCGAGTGGTTCGTCAACGGAACGCCGGTACCAGGTTCCAATGTCGTGAGCGTTGCACGCCCCACCGACGCCCCGTTGAGCATATTGTTCCGCGCGACCGACGACGATGGTGGCACCGGGACCGTCACCGCCCACTACTTTGTTTTGGATGATGCCGACAACACGGTCACGATTTCCGATGGCGTGGGCGGGCAAGTGAGTCTGGTTGTCGACGGAAAGCCGGCGGTGGTTTTCATGCCCGCCGATCAAATCTTGATTGCCAGCGAAGGAGGCGACGATGTCATTACCGTCGACCCCAATGTCACCGCGAATGTGCAAGTCGATGCCGGCGCGGGTGACGACCGCATCGTATCGTCATCGGGAAACGACACGCTGATCGGCGGGTCGGGCAGCGATACCCTGATCGCCGGAGCGGGGAATGACGTGCTTGACAGTACTGAAGGGAACGATCTGCTTGATGGCGGCAGCGGTGATGACGAGTACCGCTTCCATCGATTCAGCGACAAGACTCTCGTCGATACACAGGGGATCGACACGCTGAATTTTTCAGCCGTTGATGGTGATCCTAATTCCAGCGACGGGATCGCGATCAATCTGGGCATCGATGACGGCTCGCCACAACCCGTTCACACAACGGGTTCGGTCTCGCTCAACGGCCAATTCGAAAATGTCATCGGCTCCGCTTTCGCGGATCAGGTTATCGGCAATGACCAGCCGAACGAGATCTTTGGCGGCCCCGGGGACGACAGCGTGGTGGGCTCGGGCGGACAAGACACGCTTGCGGGTGGCGAGGGTGATGACACGATCACCGGCGGCGACGGTGGTGGCGATTCGATCGATGGCGGTAGCGGTGACGACACCATCATATCGGGCGACGGCGACGACGACACGATCTTTGGTGGACCCGGCGACGACAGTATCCAAGGCTCCGGCGGCAGCGACACGCTCAGTGGTGGCGAGGGCAACGATACGATCACCGGCGGCGACGGTGGAGGCGAATCAATCGAGGGGGGGAGCGGTGACGACACGATTACGGCCGGCGAGGGATCGGACGACACGATCTTTGGCGGCCCCGGCGACGACAGCATTCAAGGCTCCGGTGGCAACGATACCCTCGTCGGCGGTGAAGGGAACGACACGATCACCGGTGGCAACAACGATTCGCTTCCGGGGGCTGGTGGCGGTGAGTCGATTTCGGGCGGCATTGGCGACGACACCATCACCTCGGGCGATGGTGCCAACGACACGATCTTTGGTGGTCCCGGCGACGATAGTATCCAGGGTTCTGGTGGTAACGACACGATCGACGGGGGAGATGGCAACGACACCATCATCGGGGGCGGCGGCAGCGAGTCGATTGACGGGGGCAGCGGTGACGACACGATCACCTCGGGTGAGGGATCGAACGACACGATCTTTGGCGGCCCTGGCGATGACAGCATCCAAGGATCCGGAGGCAGTGATACGATCGACGGCGGTGAGGGTGATGATTCGATCACGGGGGGCGACGGTGGCAACGAGTCGATTGACGGCGGCAGCGGTAGTGACACGATCACCGCAGGCGGTGGTTCCGGCGACACAATCTTCGGCGGACCCGGTGACGACAGCATTCAAGGATCCGGAGGCAGTGACACGATCGACGGCGGTGATGGGAACGACACGATCACCGGCGGAAATGGCGGCAGCGAATCGATCGATGGCGGCAGCGGCGACGACACGATCACCGCAGGCGGTGGTTCCGGCGACACAATCTTCGGCGGACCCGGTGACGACAGCATCCAAGGCTCCGGCGGCAGTGACACGATCGACGGCGGTGATGGGAACGACACGATCATCGGCGGCAGCGGTGGCAACGAATCAATCGATGGCGGCGCCGGCGATGACACGATCACCGCGGGTGATGGCCCCGACGACACAATCTTTGGCGGTCCCGGCGACGACAGCATTCAAGGGTCCGGCGGCAATGACACCATCAACGGCGGTGACGGGAACGACACGATCGTCGGCGGCAGCGGCGGCAGCGAATCGATTGACGGAGGCAGCGGTGATGACACGATCACTGCGGGTGATGGCCCCGACGACACGATCTTTGGTGGACCGGGCGACGATAGCATCCAAGGCTCCGGCGGCAGTGACACGATCGACGGCGGCGATGGGAACGACACGATCATCGGCGGCAGCGGCGGCAACGAATCAATCGATGGCGGCGCCGGCGATGACACGATCACCGCGGGTGATGGCCCCGACGACACAATCTTTGGCGGCCCCGGCGACGACAGCATTCAAGGGTCCGGCGGCACGGACACCATCAACGGCGGTGACGGGAACGACACGATCGTCGGCGGCAGCGGCGGCAACGAATCGATTGACGGAGGCAGCGGTGATGACACGATCACTGCGGGCGACGGTCCTGGCGACACCATCTTTGGCGGTCCCGGCGACGACAGTATCCAAGGTTCCGGAGGAGACGACACCCTTGCCGGCGGTGAGGGCAATGACTCGATCAGCGGCGGTGATGGCGGTAGCGAGTCGATCGACGGCGGTAGTGGTGACGACACGATCACGTCGGGCGAAGGCCCTGGCGACACGATTTTCGGCGGTCCCGGCGACGACAGCATTCAAGGTTCCGGAGGTGATGACACGATCGCCGGTGGCGACGGTGATGACACGATCATCGGCGGCGCGGGGGGTGGCGAGTCGATCGACGGCGGGAGCGGCGACGACACGATCACCAGTGGCGGCGGAGATGACGACACGATTTTCGGCGCTGCCGGAAATGACTTGATCATCCTGGGCAGTGGAACGGTCAAGGTCTTTGGTGACGACGACGACATCACGACCAACCCGATCAGCGATGACCGCGTCATGATTCAAGCCGACGCCGACATCCGCATCGCCACCACGGCACAAGCCAACCAGGCGACTCTCACCGTTAACGGTGTTCCGGTTGCTGAGCTTACCGATATCAACGCGGCGATATTGATTGGCGGCGCGGGCAACAATCGGCTCGATGCGTCAGAGTTCCTTGGCGATGCGGGACTCGTGGGAGCGGCGGGCGATGACACACTGCTCGGCGGCATCGGCAATGACAATCTCGAAGGCGGGCCCGGCGACGATATCAACTCCGGCGGCGATGGCGATGATACCTATACTTTTGCCGGCTTGAACCTCGGACTTGACGTCATCGATGAAGCGGACAACGCGTCCAACGACACCCTTGATTTCTTTGGACTGTTGGCGGCCGTTGACGTTGATCTGTCGGCGGTAGGTCAGCAAACCGTCGCACCCGGAAATCTGCAATTGGAACTCACCGGGGCCAACACGATCGAAAACGCGATTGGAACAGTCTTCTCGGACACGTTGGCAGGAAACGATTCCAATAACAAACTCGTCGGCGGCGGCGGCTTGGATTCGGTTTACGGTGGTGCCGGCGACGACTATTTGACCGCGTCGCGCACACGGCACGTGCTGCTGGACTTTGATTCGCAAACCGACGGTCTCGATCACGTCTACACGCAAAGCGAAAGGGATGCCATCCAGGCGAGACTGGAGCAAGACTATGGCTTGTTTGACGTCGTCATCCACCAAGTGCCACCCGTTGACGAAGTGTTCATCTCGATTCGATTCAATCAGCCAAGAATCGTCGACGGAATTCCGCTGCCGGGCGGAGCGTCGTCGCGCATCGGCTTCCGAGATCTGGAGCGTGGGGGCACGGTCCTGGTTGACGTCAACGCCTTTTTGGGCAACGGTGAAAACCAGTTGTCACCCAACGAACAGAACTTTATCGCGCTTTCTTCAACGATCGCCTCTCACGAGCTGGGTCACATGTATGGGCTTCGGCATCTCGACGCATTCGGGTCTCCCGGTGACGGAGTCTTTCCCGAACTCGACGCGACGAGATTGCTGCCGGTCTACGACGGACCTGAGTTGGCGACAGAGACAGCGGATCACTTGATTTCGTCTCCTCGCTCCGTTCGCACCACTCTGACCGATGCCCTGCACGATCCCTACTTCGGTGAGCGAGAAGCGTTGAAACTGGCATTTGGCGACACCGGCGAAGCGATCATGGAACAACCCAACGCGAATAAGACGGATGCAATCACGATCGACGGCCTCGTCTATCCGGTGCAGTCGATTGGAGCTCTGCCGGCATTGGCGGTACCCAATACGATCGAGAACCCCAACGCGGAGAACTATGCGGTACCGCTGGACGCGGCTGCAGCCGCGGTCATTGGGCATATCGATCTTGACGGTGACAAGAGCGAGAGCGACGTCTTTTCATTCACTGGCGAAGCCGGCCAGCGTGTGAGCATCGATGTCATGTCGCAAGGACTTCGGGCACGGATCGGAAACACGATTGATGCACTGGTGAGAGTGTACAACGCCAGCGGACAAAAACTTGACTACTACGGAAGCCCGCTGGGCGCCTTCAACGACGACGGATTCGAGCCGACCGATTCGGTGCTGGTCGACTTAATCTTGCCGTCCGATGGCACGTATTACGTGGAAGTCGACACCTTCAATTTCTTCATTGCTGAGTTCCCAGTCTATCAGCCCGACTTTGACGCGACCTCGTTCTGTGAAGGCAGAACGAGTGATATTCGTTGCGCCGATACCGACACGGGCGACTACGAGCTACTGATCTATCGCTTCGCGACAGGCGTGAGCCAAGCCAAGGGCAATCTGCTGGCCGGCGGCGCGGGCGATGATACGTTAGTCGGATCCTCCGGAAACGATATTTTCCTCACGGACGACGGAGATACACTTGCGGGACCGAGACCACCTGCGATCCGAATCGACAATCATCCGCCGCAGCTCGATCCGATCCCCAATCAGCAGGTAGATGAGTCGAGCCCACTGCAGTTCACCGTGTCGGCATCCGATCCCGATCAAGGCGATGTGCTGCGATATCGGCTGCTTCCCGCCGGCGACCCATCCGCCTTCCCGAGCGGCGCCCAAATCGATCCTGATACCGGTACCGTCACCTGGATGCCCCAGGACGATGGTGTTTACCAGGCGATCGTCGAAGTCTTCGACTTACACGGGCTAACGGCGAGCGAACCGGTCAAAATCACCGTCGCGAACATTGACCTGGATGCGACGATCACGAGCATCACCGGAGAACTGACCGAAGGCAGCCAGATCACAATCTACGGCGCCGCGGATGATCCGAGCGGCGACGCGACAACGATCACGCTGACGTACGAGGTCTTTCGGGATGGTCTGATTGTTGCCACCGACTCGGGCATCGATTTGACAAATCTGGTGTTCACGCCAGACGACGACGGAGCGTACGAAGTCCGACTTACAGCCCGTGGAAACAGCGGTCAAGAGGACGCGGATCAAACGACCATTACCGTCGTTAACGTCGCGCCCGCATTCAACGCCGGCCCCGACGAGACGCTTCCTCCGTCCGCGGCCGGTATCCTCAGCCGATCGCTCCAATTCATGGATCCTGGGAACGACCAGTGGACGGGTTTCGTGAATTTCGGCGATTCAACAACCGATGTGCCATTGTCGATCATGGCTGCGTCGAAAGGGTTTGATCTGCTCCACACGTATTCCACTGGCGGGACTTACACGGTAACGGTGACGCTTGACGATGGAGATCCCGGAGGTGTGTTCGTTGATTCGTTTCAAGTCACGGTCGTCTCGAACTTTCCGCCGCAACTCGACCCCCAGAGCTTGCACATTGACGAAAACGCAACGACCGTGGGCGCCGTCGTCGCTACGGACCCAGACTCTCCCGCCGACGTACTCGCCTTTTCGATTACTGGCGCTGGGCCGGACGACGGCAAATTCCACATCACCAGCGACGGGGTCTTGAGTTTCCTCGTCGCTCCTGATTACGAAAACCCGATCGACAGCGGGGGAGCCCCTGCGGACAACGTCTATCTTGTCGAAGTTCAAGTTACCGACGTCGCCGGCGACAGCGATAAGGCAGTCGTCTCTGTACTCGTCGATCCCGTCAATGAATCACCCATCGTCGCCAACGCGACCGACAACGTTGTGGCAAGCGATGATCGCTCAGACGACACGGTCGATTTGTCAATCGTGTTTGTCGACCCGGACATCCAGGACGATTTGACGCTGACAATCGTCAGCAACACCAACCCGAATCTCGTAAGTGCTTCGCTCGTTGGCGAAACGCTCACTCTGGTCTACCCACTTGATCAATCGGGCATCGCCGAAATCATAATTCGAGCGACCGACTCCGATGGATTGTTCGCGGAGGATACCTTGACGGTGACGGTGCGTTCTTCATCCGATCTGGTGCAGGACATCATTGACGGGCTCGATGTCTTGGTGACCTCGGGAGTGCTTGCCAGCAAGAATGCCAAACCGCTTCTCTCCAAGTTGAATGGCGTGAATGACAAATTGTCGAAGGGGAACTACACGCCTGCCGCAAATCAAATGCAAGCTTTCGTCAATCAGGTCAACGCATTCATTCACAGCGGCAAGCTGTCTGCGGTTGACGGCGGTCTGCTGATCGAGTCGGCGGAAAATGCCATCGCCTCGATTCAAAGCGGCAGCGGGTCCAGCTTGGTTGCCGCGATATCATCTCAAGCGAGTGTCGGCGATGCCGGCGTGCCCATCCGGAATGCGGACGAACTGCTCATTGCCACAATCGGAGTCTCGCTCGGGTCGGACAGCAGCAACATCACGCCCGACCAACACGCCCGATTCCTTGATTCTCTTATCACATTGAACACAGCGTTCGCAGACTACGGCGTCTCTTTGGTGGAACTCGCAGACCCGAACGCTGTTGACACCCAGATCCACATCAATATTGCCTCTCACAGTCCTTGCGGCAGCGCCGACGCCGGCGTTTTGGGTTGCACGGCGGGTGTGGGCGAAATCACCCTGCTTGACGGTTGGGATTGGTATGTCGAGTCAAACGCGGATGCGGTGATTGCGACTCAGTATGATTTCCAGACCATCGTGACGCACGAACTTGGTCACGCGATCGGCCTCGACCACAGTGACGACGTGGAATCGGTGATGAACCTCGAGCTGTCGTCTGGGACGTCTCGCCGAGATTTGACGGCGCATGACCAAACCTACGTTCAGCATGAACCAGATGGCGACGAGCCTCATACATTGATGGCAATGGGACTCACGTTGACGGACGAACGAAGTCGTCGCAGCGATTCCATCCTCGGCCCCGGAAGTCTGCCAAACGCCATCGAACACGATTTTCTTGATGACGACAGCGTCCAAATGTCATGGAGAAACGCATTGCTGGCCATCCACGCCGGCGCACGGATCGGAAACTTCAATGAGGACCTGGAATTCACAAAGTTTTTCCTCGACGCCTCGACCGATCGACAGCGAGATCGGTCCGACTCCGCCAATGCAAGGCTTCCTGATACGGAGGTTGTGGCTTCGAGACAGCCGCTGAGCGAGGCGTCGGTCGATCGCGTTTTTTCGTTGGCCGGGAGCATACAACAGGATGGCCTCTCCGATGACATGAGCTCACTGGTCCGGCAGGATGGCTTGAGCAGTTTCGAAACGAAGCCTCGCACAAAGCGGCGGTAGCCATCGCGCCTCGCGATCCTTTTTCGAAAATGCTCTCGCGGCAGGGCGCGAGACCTCCGGTGTTGGCCCGAAAACCAAGTGAAATAGCTGAAGTCTGTATTGTCCACGCCGTCCAGCGATGCGTCCGCAGGGCCTTTTTGGCCGGCGTCGATCGGGACTCCGGAAAGGACTACTCGTTCCGCAAAGAATGGATCCGCCGACGCCTCGAGGCGCTCGCTTCCGTCTTCGGGATTGATGTCCTCTCCTATGCCATCATGAGCAATCACATTCACGTGATCCTCAGGAATCGTCCTGATGTGGTCGCCCAGTGGAGCGACCGGGAGGTGGCCCTGCGGTGGTTGAAGGTCTTTCCAGGCCGGAGAATCGAGGAACATCTGGCTGAGCCGACCGAAAACGACGTCAAAACGCTGGTCCGAAACAAGAAGAGGCTGGCCGAGGTCCGTATTCGGTTGTCGGATATCTCCTGGTTGATGCGGTCGCTGGCCGAGCCGATCGCCCGTATGGCCAACAAGCAGGACGAGTGTACCGGTCGCTTCTGGGAAGGGCGTTTCAAGGCCCAACGGATCATGGATGAAGCCGGATTGTTGGCCTGCGCGATGTACGTGGACCTCAACCCGGTGAGGGCGGCAATGGCCGAGAGTCCCGACGCGTCGGTGCACACCTCGGCCTACGACCGGATCGAAGCGGGTAAGGGAAAAGAGATCTCATCGGCTGCCTTTGATCTGTTGGCAGTGCCGACCGAGGAGGCGGGTCGGCAGATCCGCCAGACGCCCGTGGAGGGGCTGCGACAAAAGCGTAAAGCGAAACGGCGCGAATCCGACAGGCAAGCGTGTCCGAAGTGACGGTTGGCTGGCGCCACTGACGCTCGAGTCTCGGAAGCTTGCGCAGGATGCTCAGTTGCACCAGGAAGGTTTGCGTGCCAGTGACCGAGGTTTTTTGAGCCTTTCGATCCGCGACTATCTGCGTCTGCTGCGTTGGACAGCCCGGCAGGGTGCCGACGGCATGGCGGCGAAGGTCCCCGCCTCGTTGTCGAAAGTGCTGACGGCGCTTGGCATCGATGCCTCGATGTGGCGGGACCTGGTTTGGAACTGGCAGCGTTACTTTGGCCGGTCCTCCTGTGCGGGCCGTCCGGAGTCGATGCGAAGTGACGCTGAGCGAACCGGTCGTCATTGGCATCGGGGCCAGAAGGCGGCCGCCGCATGCTTCGTCGGCTGAATGACCATACCGGTCGGTGGCTGCGGTAAACAAAAGGGCCGCACCGACTTATTGACAACCCTTCAGCGAGCCCAGTTGTCCGATCCGACGTTATCCATGTGAGTGTTTCCGTGTCGGGCTTCGTCACTCGGAGAGTGACGGTAACTTTGCCCCGCATGGTTGCCAAGCCTACGCGGCGCTGCGACGATCTTGGTCTGGACGAATGCGACGCATCTGGGGGTGGGGCACCATGCTGGCTCGTTTGAAGACGTTTACTTTGTTGGGCATTGAAGCAATGCCGGTGGACGTGGAGGTGGACCTCTCACCGGCGGCGATGCCCAAGACGATTCTGGTCGGACTTCCCGATGCGGCGGTCAAAGAGAGTACCCATCGCGTCGAGCGGGCGATCGTCAACAGCGGCTACATCCGTCCGCAGGATCGCGTGGTGATCAACCTGGCCCCGGGCGATCTTCCCAAGCAGGCTCCTTCGTTCGATCTGCCGGTCGCCCTCGGTGTGCTGGCCGGCAGTGGTCAGCTGAGCAGTGACCGGCTGGAAGAGTACGCGGTCGTTGGCGAACTGGCGCTCGAGGGGTTCACTCGTCCGGTCAAAGGTGCGCTGTCGATCGCGATCGAAGCGGCCAAAGACGAAAGACTGAAAGGTTTGGTCGTCCCGGGCGAAAGCGCGCGGGAGGCGGCGGTGGTTGAGAACCTGGAAGTCATCCCGGTCGATAGTCTGGCCCAAGCGGTTGCCTTCTTTGCCGGGGAGATCGATCTGTCTCCAGCACCCAGTCGTCTGGAGCAGTTGTTTGAGATGTACAGCTTCTACGACGTCGACTTTGGTGACGTGCGTGGTCAAGAGTCGGCCAAGCGGGCGATGACGCTGGCCGCCGCTGGCCGACACAACTTGATCATGATCGGGCCGCCGGGTCAGCGGCAAAACGATGTTGGCCAAACGGATGCCGACGATCTTGCCTCAGCTGGAAGCGGCCGAATCGATCGAAACGACACGTATCTATAGCGCGCTGGGTCAATTGCCGGCCGGACAACCGCTGCTTGCTCGTCGCCCCTTTCGCAGCCCCCATCACACGATCAGTGATGCCGGTTTGGTCGGCGGCGGCAGTCCGCCATCGCCGGGAGAGATCAGCAAAGCGCACAATGGGATACTGTTCTTGGATGAGCTGCCGGAGTTCAATCGCAAGACGCTCGAGGTGATGCGGCAACCATTGGAGGATGGTGTGGTCACGATCTCGCGAGCGCTTCGCAGCACGACCTTTCCGGCCGACTTCATGTTGATCGCCGCGGCCAACCCATGTCCCTGTGGCTACCGCAGTGATCCCAGGCGAAGTTGCAATTGCACGCCGCCGCAAATCGAAAAGTACATGTCGAAAATCTCGGGACCGTTGATGGACCGGATCGACATTCACATCGAAGTGCCGGCGGTTCCGTTCGAGGAGTTGTCGGCCTCGTCCAAACAGGGCACAACGAGTGAGCAAATGCGAGAAGATGTCACTCGGGCTCGCGAATGCCAGGAGCATCGTTTCTCCGATTCTGCGCAAGTCGACTCCGGTGCGTTACAACGCGCAGATGAGTAGCCGACAGGTGAGAGAGTATTGCGGGCTGAACGCTTCCTGCCGGCAGATGCTCCGTCACAGCGTCGAAGAAATGGGATTATCGGCCCGCGCCCATGACAAGATTTTGCGAGTCGCCCGTACGATCGCGGATGTCGCCGGCGACCCGGAGATCAACGAGATGCATCTGGCCGAAGCGATCGGCTACCGCAGTCTCGATCGAGACCTGTGGGTGTGAGCCAACGTCCGCATCCTTCCAACCCGAATCATCTACGTTTCAACTTGCCGTTTATGGAGGTTTGGTCATGCGTGCCCGGATCGATTGTTTCCTGCTGATTCTGTTCGCGTTTCCCATTGCCGCGTCCGCCCAGAACGATGTGATGCTGCAGGGGTTCTACTGGGATGTCCCCGTCGATGACGCGAACAAAGACGGTTCGTGGTGGGATACGCTCGCGTCGCAGGCTCCTGAGTTGAAACAGGCCGGGTTCACGGGAATCTGGACCCCCTCACCCTGCAAAGGGAACTTCGGGATTTGGGACATGGGCTATGGCATCTTTGACCACTATGACCTGGGCAACTATGACCAGAAAGGTACGGTCGAGACTCGCTTCGGCAGTCGCAGTGAACTGTTGGGGATGGTTTCCGCCATGCATGCCAACGGCATCGAAGTCTACGCCGATATCGTGCTCAACCACGTCTATGCGAGCGATGACCAATCCGAAGCAAACCCCGCGGTGAAGCAATACGTGTTTGACGAAGCGCGGCGATTCGGCACGCAATTCACCCCTTATCCGACGAACGAAATCACTTGGCGAATTCCCAACGCCGATGCTGGTGACTACTACATCAAAATCAAGGGTTACGCGCTCGACCCGGCGGCGTCGTATGTTGAACACGGCTACGACCTGATGATCCGTTGGGACGAAACTCCCGAGGACAGGACGACGAGAAATTGGGAGTCGGAACCGAATAACGGTCAGGGCCAATACACGTCTGTCCCGGGATCGGGAAAACATTGGTGGGCACACATCAATTCGGCGGGCGACATCGACGAGTACAAAGTGACGGTTGCCGCACCGAATGACTTGACGATCCGCTTGGAAGCTCGCCGGGAAGTCGATGGCGAACTTGTCGGGACATCGCAGACGAACGGCTACTACCCGTACGAAATCTGGCACGATGGCCAGAACCTCGCCCCGTCGACGCTGCAGGCGCGGACCAACACAAACCTGCGGTATGTCCCTCATACAGGTCCCGGTGAGTCGAATCACGCGTGGAGCTATTCGGATTTCCATCCCGCCGACAACAACGACTGGCTGGGCGGCCCTGGTGGCGACGAACTCATCACCAACTCCAAGCTATTCGGAAACGACCTCAATACGTTCAGTCCCACGGTGCAAGATCGCTTCCAGACTTGGGGCGTCTGGCTCAGTGATACCGTCGGCTACGACGGCTATCGGCTGGATTTTGTTCGCGGTTTTCAGGAGTCCTATGCTGCCGCGTGGATCAAGGCCTTGCCAAAGAATAACGGTCATCAGCCCTTTGTTGTCGGTGAGTATTGGGGCTCGGCCGAGCGCATCGAAGGTTGGGTCAACGCGTTGGCTTCCCAGGGTGCCGATGCGGACGGGTTCGACTTTCCTTTAAAACAATCGCTGACCTCGATGGCCAACGGCGACGAGTCCTGGGACATGCGTTGGCTCAATCACGCGGGTCTGGTCCGGAATGACGAGGGACACGGTCTGCCGGGGACTTCGGTCGTCACGTTTGTCGAAAACCATGACACGGGAAAAGAACATGACAAATGGTTGAGAAAAGATTGGGGCATGGCATACGCGTACATCCTTTTCGCCGAAGGTCGTCCCTGCCTGTTCTACTCGCATTTCTACGGTGTCCCCCAACAAGACGCTCATGACACTGCCCATACGGTCTCTTCTCCCGCGTCGTTGCAAGACGACCTGAAGCGGTTGATCGACGTCCGCAAAACCTATCTGGGAGGGACCCTGTCGGTGCTCAGCGAAGTGGGTCATCCCTGGCCGGAAGACGGAACCCGCAATGTCTTTGTGGCGCGGCGGCAGGGGAACGCAGTGAAGTCGGGTGGGATTCTGGTGATCAACAACGATGGCAGCGAAAGCAAAGGGCTGTGGGTCGATCACGCGCCGATCCAGGATTCGCGAGTTGGCACAACAAGACGCTTGTCAACGTCTTCGATCCCAGCAGCACGACACAGGTCTTTGCCGACGGCCGGGTCCATCTGACGGCGCCACCGCGCGGCTACGCGATTTATGTACCGCGGGACGAATTCGTGAGCGATTGAAGGCGGCGGTCGCCAGAGCCCCAGTGGTCGTTACCTTTGCCGTTGGTCAATCCTTCGCCCGCGAGGCCGACCGCGAACGGAGTCAGCATCGAACCGAAATTGACCCCCGTCCCCTGGCATGTCCCTCGAACGCGTAGGGCAGGCACGTTTGCTTGCAATCCCAACCAAGTGCCCTGTCCCCATGCCGATTGCTGTCCCCATGCCGATTGTTTAGTTGCTCCGAAAATTCTCGAACCTTGCGTTCAAACGCCAACCAACTCGCTACTTCGGCCGACTTCATTGAAGACGGCGTCGACCGTTGCTGGGTCGGAGGGGCAGATGTAGGTCTTGATCACAACGCGAGGTTCGTCGGTCGATCCGGCGGACACGATCACGTCATCGGCAAGGTCGTCGCCGTCGGTATCGTTGTCGGTCGCTCCATCAAAAACCTTGACGTGCGGTCCGCCACCCGTATCGGGGCTGGTGGCCAAATCGTCGGCGGCTTCGGTTTCAGTCACGGCGTCGAACACGCGGACGTGGGGACCACCACCCGCTGCGGCGGCGGTGATGATGTCGTCGGTACCGTCGCCGTTGATGTCACCGGTCGAGACAAACACGCCACCGCTGAATCCGCCATAACTTCTGTCAGCCGTGTTTCCAACAATCGTGGTGTCAGAGATGGTGAGGGTTTCGGCGGGCGCCGGTTCAGCCGGTAGCACCTCAGCTTCCAGCCCCAATCCCCCCGCCATGCAGCGACGCGTTTCAAGCGTTTGGACGGTCGGGCGAAAGGTGCTTCTTCGGTGAGACATGACGGGCTCCGGGTTGGCATGGCGCCGGGGGTTGAATGTTGTTACCCATTGCCCGGAATCGCCGTCGCCAGCCCGCCAAGAAAAAAGAGAAAAAGGGACGCACCTCAATAATCGCCGTCATTGGATTCTTGTTGTCGTCTGCACAGCCACAGCGTGTGAGAGACAACTGCAGGGTCACCGCGGAGGCCGAGAGCCGGGGGACAGGGCACTATGGGCGGCGGAACCTCAGCAGCTTTGCCAGAAGAGCTTGAGTGACTGCAAGGAAATCGTCAGGGCCTGACGGATCGGTCCCGTTCGAAAGTGCCGTGTCCCCGTCCCTGCGGTGTCGACCGTTCCTGCGAGTCGACCAACTTGCTGAACCAATACGTCTGTGGATTTTGGCGATGTCGATTTGACCCACCCTGCACGACTCAAACGGAAAACAGACTCTCCAAGTCGACTCCGATCGCGCAGTGATCGCAAAGGGTCAATTCCAGGCGCGTCGTCACGTCGACTGATTCGTAGCTGCCGTCCTGCCTGAGTGACAGTTGCTCAATTGTCTTGGCATCCTGATCGACGATCAAATAAGTGCCAACGCCCTGACTGGCGTAAAGATCTCGTTTGTAGGTCAGGTCGTTCTGTCGCGTCGAGGGCGAAAGAATCTCGGCGATCAGCGTGGGCGCCTGCTCGAGATGCTTTTCCGGCGCTGCTCCACAGACCACGATCACGTCCGGCCGCACCACGGTCTCATTGCTGACAATCCAGTCGAGTTCAACAAGAGCGGTCGCCTGGCAGCCACCCTCGCGAAGCACGGCGCGAAGTTCGGAAACCAAGGCAACCAATATCGCCTGATGTCTCCCAAAGGGGCTCGGAGTCATCGCGATCGCGATGCCACCCCAGAGTTCCCAGTCGCCCTGCCAAAGTCGGTAATCCTCGATGGTGTAGCGAGGTGCGTATTTGATCGCTGCGGACATGCCCAGAATCCTCCCTTGGATTCGTTGCCAGAGGTCAGGAATCTGACACGAAACCGTGTGCCCGGTATCGCCTTGTTGAATCTACCGCCATTGTAGGCCGAACAGCGAGGAACCCACAGCATCTTGGCCGCTTCGAGGAGAAAGTCCGCGTCTCTGGTGCGGAGGGCCCGGAGAAGGAGTGAAATCAACGCCCAGTGTCGATGATGCGTTGATGGGCGGCTCGGGAGCGGTCAACAACTTGGCTGCGGATCTCGGGAGAGTTGGGTTCCAAAATCCTGCGGTTTTCGGGACGCAGGGGGTGATTACTTGGCAGGGCGGTGGAGGCATGGGGCAATGCTGGCACGTTTGAAGACGTTTACGTTGTTGGGCATCGAGGCGATGCCGGTCGATGCGGAGGTGGACCTGTCGCCGGGGGCGATGCCGAAGACGATTCTGGTCGGCCTTCCTGATGCGGCGGTCAAAGAGAGCACGCACCGCGTCGAGCGGGCGATCGTCAACAGCGGTTACATTCGGCCGCAAGATCGCGTGGTGATCAACTTGGCCCCGGGCAAGCTTCCAAAGTGAAGCCTGAATCCAAGGGGTTAAACCGGCTACATCATGATTATGATCGGGCCGCCGGGCAGCGGCAAAACAATGTTGGCCAAACGGATGCCTACGATCTTGCCTCAGCTGGAAGCGGCCGAATCGATCGAAACGACACGTATCTATAGCGCGCTGGGTCAATTGCCGGCCGGACAACCGCTGCTTGCTCGTCGCCCCTTTCGCAGCCCCCATCACACGATCAGTGATGCCGGTTTGGTCGGCGGCGGCAGTCCGCCATCGCCGGGAGAGATCAGCAAAGCGCACAATGGGATACTGTTCTTGGATGAGCTGCCGGAGTTCAATCCCAAGACGCTCGAGGTGATGCGGCAACCATTGGAGGATGGTGTGGTCACGATCTCACGAGCGCTTCGCAGCACAACGTTCCCTGCAGACTTCATGCTCATCGCGGCGGCCAACCCCTGTCCCTGTGGCTACCGCAGTGACCCCAGGCGAAATTGCAATTGCACGCCGCCGCAAATCGAAAAGTACATGTCGAAAATCTCGGGACCGTTGTGTGCATGACCAAGGATTTGACATCATGCCGACCCACTGTCAACTTTTCGCGGGCAATTCCATCGAACGGGATCGTACTTGTACTCGTAATCTCCGTTGCGCTAATTTTGATCGCCTTTTTTTGGGTACGCACGGCGTTTGAAGGCTTTCGGCTGGTACATCGCGAAACAGCGACGAGTCTCGCGGTTTGTTAGTGTACGATTTCGGGTGATAACCGTATCAATCGCCTCGGCTACGGGCCAAGGTCATCACATGATCTTTGCCGAGGCAAGTCCTGGACATTGAATTTTTCCGAGTTCCGCAATCTGCTTCGTGGCAGCGGGTTGCGTCAACCGAAATCGCGAAGCGAAGTGGTTTCGGTGCTGAAGTGTTCAGACCGCTGCATCAAACGGCCAGATGCTTCCAGACTTCGGTGGTCCAATCTCCACGCCTAACGAAAAGCTAAAACTGCGTTCGGTCTGTGATGAAACATCGACTCCGAGCTCCTCGTTGTGCCCAGCTTCCTCCGCACTGTCTCTCCTCTCCCCGAGACGGACGCGAGTAGTGCTCGCGTCCGTCTCGGGGAGAGGGGTTGGGGGTGAGGGGCAATCTTCGAGGGATTCCGAATCAATGAGGCATCATGAATCAACGATCTCGATCGACGCAACGAACTCGGCGCGATTCGCAAGCAATCGACTTCGCACGAGATCAACGTGCCCGGGCGAACGAGTTTGCACAGGATGTCTGGCAGATGTTGCGCAACCGCCGTTGCCGCGGCCAGAAGTTTCGCCGTGAGCACCCGATCCCACCCTACACGGCCGACTTCTGCTGTGTGGCATTGAAACTGATCATTGAGGTCGATGGCAAATCGCATCAGACCAAAGAAGATCGCCAGCATGATCATGCACCGCGACCAGTACTTGGCTAAACAAGGATTCAAGGTGCTACGGATTGCGGGATATCAAGTCTTCCGTGATCCGCCCGCGGTGCTGCGTCAAATCGAGGCCGCCGTCGACGAGCAAATGAAATAATCCGGCTCCCTCACCCCCGGCCCCTCTCCCTCCCCCGCGAACACAAGCACGACTTGTGTTCGCGGGGGAAGGAGAGGGGAGCCCGTCCATAAAGTTGCGGAACACCGACTGCACGGAAGAAGATTCCCCAACGCACGCGGTTGCATCGACTTCGGCGCCGAAGCAATTTCGCCAAGTCGCTTCGGTGAATCCCACCTCTGCGCGTTCAAGATGACTGATTTGGCAGCAGTTCAGCACCCTTCCGATGCGATGAACACCATCAATGGGGCGGTTCCCGTGTCCCCAGGATCGGGCGAGCCAGAGGACATAGAGACGGTCGATTACGACAATCCTGCCACCCCCGACGCTTCCGATTTGATGGGACATCAGCCTGATGAGTCGGCGAAGCCGGGGCAGAGTTTTGGCCCACCTTGGCTATTTCACTGTCTCGCACGGTCATGAGGTTGTCGCCGCGTTCGGCAATGAAATGAAACGGCCAGCCCAAACCGGACTGGCCGTCGATATATCAACGACGCCGCGAGACCGTCAAAGAATCCACTGGCCGCAAGACGCTCGCGAATTCGGTTTGCACCGCGGTGTGCGATCACGGCCACGTTGGCGACGGTCACTTCCAGCCTAGAAGCGATATCGGCATCGTCGGTACCGATGAGCGGAGCATCTAACTGCTATCTGAATCCGCTCAACGGTCTGATTGACCGAGGCGAACTTCCTTACGACAGCCCTCGCGGACGTGATTCCGAATTCTATCCGGCATTATGCGGAATTGGGTTCGCGGTTGTGATCGCACAAAAACTGCCAGGTTCGGACGGTCCGTTTCGACAGCTACGTCGTTACACACCGGCGAACTGCGAAGGGGGTCAGTGCATTTTCGAACGCGTAGGGCAGGCACGATGGTGGCTGTAAGAAAGATAGGCGAGCAGCGAAATCAGCGGCAGCTCGCGTCGGCGATGGCGAACTGCGTCCGAAGGTTTTTTTCCCCTTTTCGCAGAGGGCTTCCTCAACCTATTCCACGACCCGCCCCGTCTCTCGCATCTTGGATTGGAGAATCGAACCCGGGGTCGCGGCCGGCTCGCTTGAGGCTCGCCAACCTCACCCCGGGCTACCACCTTCCATCGCTTCGCGATTCAACAACCACTGCGGTTTATCAGCACCAACGGTCAAACTGGTTTCGTGACCCACGCACCGCCGGCTGGTTGTTCCTTCTCTGCGGTCGCCGCAACAAAAAAAGATTCCTGCTGGGAAATCGCTCAGCGGAGCAGCATTCTACTGAGTCGGCACGTCGCCCATTTGCGCCTCGGATGTTCACTCGCCGCCCTGCTGGACCCAATCTTCGTTGATGACGGTGTGCTTCATCGTCTTGCCCTGGGAAACGAAGTAGCTGTAGACGACGTGAATCCGCCCGTCGTGAGACTGTATCACTGCCGGGTAGTGGTATTGTCCCGCGTCATGCTTTTCTAGATGTCGCGTCCATCGCCACGTCGCTCCTTCGTCGTCGGAAACTGACACGGCCAGACTGTTGCGGCCGTCGATCGTGTCGTTGTAGACCAACAGCCAGTGGCCATTGTCCAACCGAATGCCATCCAACCCCGATCCGGGATTCGGTAGCTCACTGACAGCCGCGACCGTCCAGGTCAAACCGTCGTCGCGCGACTCAGCTGACACGAATCCGCTGACTCACTCCGTTTTCTCGCATGTAGGCGACGAGCGTCCCGTCGTCCCGCCGCAGCACGCTCGGCTGGATGTTACCGAAACCCAGCAGCGGCTTACTCGCATACCACGTGCGGCCGGAATCATCGCTGATTGCCATGATCGATATCGAATAGGTGTCCGAATACAGCGGTAACAAAACCCGTCCGCTGGGCAACACCGTCGGTTTGCAACGAGGCTGCCAACCCAGTCGTTGGAACAACCGATCGCTCAGACGTTGCCGCAGCAGATCGATCTCGTTTCGCAGCGGCGCGAGGATCGACGCCGGTGTCTCACGGATGAGGGCGTCGAGCACTCGCTGGCCCTCGGCCGCGAAATCGGCGGGCTTCAACAGGATTACGCCGTGATCGGACCACTGCGGGGCGCCGCCCGTTTCCACTTGGCAGCTGTCGGCGACCTTGTAATGGGTCAGACATGACTCCCACGAATTGGCGATGATCACGGGCCAGAACAACCATAGCCGGCCCTGTTTATCAACCATCATGCAGGTGTTGCAGTCGGGAAAGCCTGGAGTATCGGCCATCAGGAAGGGTTCGCTCCAACGCAAGTCGTCCGGGCCTTTCCTGGCGCCATAGACGGCGACGTCATCCGCCCTCCGCTCGCCCGACCCGCGATACCAAGAGACCAGTAGGCCACCGCCGCCGCACTCGACGATGCTGGGGGCGTGGTTGTGCTGGTCGTCCAGCGGGAACACGAATTCTTCAACGTGAATTGGTTCCGCGGTGTTGCCCTCGATTGCGCCGCCTGGCAGGCTAATCGCGACAAGTGACATGGCAAGCGATCGAAGACTTCGCATGGGTGGTCTGAATGTTGGCGTCGGTGTTATCGAGCAGGAGCACGAATCCGCGGTGAACATTTTCGGCGGGTCCGGACTTTAGAATCTTTCGCATGATCAGGTCCGCGTTGGCGTACGCGTGGACAATCTCGCCGGAACGCAGTTCGACGCCACCAGGCTTGGCAAGCGAGGGCAACCGGCCCTGCGAGATTCTTGTCAGAATTTCGAAGTCATTCATCTCTCGGCGAACGTAATCAGTGAACTCATGGTCCAACTTTAGCGTGGCGAGCAACCACTCAATCTGCTCTCGTTCTTCCAAGGTCAGTACGACTGTCGCACTCACTTGGGCATCGGCAGGATGATCAGCGCGTTCTCCGCAAAGGAAGCCTCACCAGGTTTGCCGTTGATGCGGTATTGAATCTTCAGCTGTTTGACTCGTCCGGGTACCGGATCGCCCCCGAAACTGGTGTTGAAACTGGGTGACGTCAAAGTGATGAGCGCGAAATTGCCGGCCTGCTTGCGGACCAGTTCGGTGACGTCACGTTGTGTACCACCGGCGCCATACTCGGCACGGACGATCTCCAATTTGACGGGATCGAGGTCCACGCCGGCGAGCAGCTCACGGGGGTCGATTCCATCGCCCACCAGCTTTTGGGCGATGATCAGCGTTGCCTGGGTGGCTTCGTCTTTCAGGTCCGCGTCTTGCCTGGCGTCGGAGACAAGTTTGAAGCCGCCGCTGCTGGGATGAAGTTTCAATACTTCGATCACCAACTTCTTCTCGTCGAGTCGTCGGGAGATCTCGAATGCCTTTTGGCACATCTCGACCCGTTGAGGTTCGGGCATGGGGAACTTACGGGCAACTCCGATGTAACCACGCAGCGCCCGCACTCGGTACTTTTCCTCTGGGGCCTTCGTTGCCAGGTCGAGCAAACTGGGGGCGGCGTCCACGCTATTCCACTTGCCCAGCAGACGGCTGCCGTCATCCTGCAGTTGGGGATCCGAGCTGAGTGCGGCCGAATGGACCGCTTGAAGCGCAGTGTTTCCGCCAACCTCACTGAGGATCTCCAACAGCATCGTCTTGGTTTTCGCCGATGCCCGCGGTAAAGCCGTCGCCAACGCCGCGGCACACGCTTCGCGATCGGGCATCCGGACGCTCGCCGCCTTGAGGGCTTGCCCTGCAACGGCGGCATCCTCCGGGCGTTGGGGGTCGACGACTGCCGAGACCAACAACGGGAATCGCTGCAGCGAGACGGTTTCCCCCAACGCCTGCAACGCGACACGACGAATGGCTGGATCCGAATGATTCAACGCCTTGACCAGTTCGGGCACGGCATCAATTCGCCGCTGTCCAATCAATTGCAACAGCACCGTGTAGTCATGACCGTCCGCTTCGGGCAGCCTGGCCACGATTTGTGAATCGACGTTCGCACCGGGAAGGCGAGCCAGGGTTTCGATCGCCGCCTGTCTTAGTTCGACATCCGCATCGGTCGCCACCACCAGCAACGTGGACAAAGCTGACTGGTCACCGACGCGTCCAAGAGCATCGAGCGCCGACAGTCGTACCTGCTTGTCACCTTCGGCTGCGGCCTCGGATATGGCCGCCAAGACGACGGTATCGGGTCGGTCGGCCATCGCTTGAATCATCGACGCGGCGAGTTGGGGTGTCGCCCGAACGAGTTCGTCGGCCATGGCCTTGTCGACCTGGCTGCCGGGGAATTCACGCGCCGTTGCCAGGGCCAGCTGTCGCAGTTTTTTCTCTGGCGAGCGGAACGTTTCCAACAGCAAAGGGATTCCGCTTTCCTGGCGGGCCAAAATCGCACCGCGAGTCGCCTCGACGATCCTTTGCAGCGGAACGTCGGCACCCCGAATCTCGTCATAGATCTCGATCGCGGTGGCTGAATTGCCCTGTGCGAGCTGATGTTCGGCACACAGCACACAGCCTTCGGCGAAGGCGGAACGGACATTTTCGGGGGCGCCCTTCAATGCGGCTCGCAGCGAGGCCGTGGCGGTGTCGTTTCCAATCCGTCCCAACGCGACCGCGGCGGCCGAAGCGACTTCGGCGTCGCTGTCCTGCAAGCGTGCTGCGAGAACATTGACCGCCTTGGCATTTCGGCGAACGCCGATCGAATTGATCGTACCGACCAACAGCCGACCCTGCAGCGAATCGGTCGCCTCCAGCAATGCCGTCATCGGCGGCGTCTCCGGGGATCGCCTCCAAGGCAATCCTGGCCCACGAAGACAACTGCGCGTCGGGCAGCAGCTTTGACAAAGCGGGAACTGCGTCGCTCGATCCGTAGATCGCCAGTTTCTTACAGGTGATGGCCTTCTCCGCCGAGGGAGCATCGGAACCGAGAACCGCGATCAACGGTTGTTCCTGTTGCGATGAGTCGCTGGGAACGTCGGCCGCATCGATCGAACTGACGACGATCGCAGCGACAATCAACAGACTAGAAAAAAAGGGGAAGCGTCGAGTCGTAGGCATGGGATGGATCCGGGACGTGTTGGTCGGTGTGGGGAGCGGCGTCGATCCGCCGTTGGTGATCACGGCATTTACTTTTGAGAATCCTTACAGTCGCCACGGTTCTCGCAGTGCCTCCGATCGCAATCGATTGGCTTGTTCGTCGTTGATGAATTCGTTGGTCTTGTTATCGAAGTTCACCTGGCGATCCAGAAATAGCGCGATGTTTGCTGCGTGACAGGCGATGTGGGCGTTGCAGGCGGCAACCGCGTTTCCTTTTGGTAGGCGGCGAGATTTCACGCAATCCAGGAAATCACGCACGTGGTAAGTTGCCGGATAGCCACCGATCTCCTCGACATTCCTGCCGGCTAGCAGTTCCGGCGAACTCAACACCATTTTGCCGCTGTCGCCGGCTTCGACCCAACCGTTTTCGCCTTCGAACCTGACCGGGCACGAACCGAGCGGTATCCAACCTTTCTCGCGAAAGATCAACTCGGTCCCGTTTTCGTAACGTGCGACCAGTTGCCCGTCCTTCGGTGCGTTGTACTGCACGGGAGGCGCACAGTCGTCGACCGCCCACTGGCAGAGGTCGACGCAGTGCGATCCCCATTCAAGAACGCCGCCGCCCACCAAGCCGCCACCCTTTTCGAAATTGAAACCGTCCAGCAGTTTCTCGTTGAAGGGGCGCCAGGCGGCCGGCCCAAGGTACATGTCCCAATCCACGACTTCCGGATCGGGCTGCGGCTGGGCAGGCAACCAACCGCTCATCATGGCCTGCATTCCCGCGGGATGGGCAAACACCTTTTTCAGCTTGCCGAGCTTTCCGGTTCGAGCCAACTCGCAGGCGAACGCAAAGTGCGGGAGGTTGCGTCGTTGAGTGCCCGCCTGGAACACACGCCCGGTGCGGCGCATCGTTTCGGCCAAGATCAGACTTTGGGAAATGTTCTTTGTGACCGGCTTCTCACAGTACATGTCCTTGCCGGCTTTGGCCGCCGTCATCGCCGCGGTCGCATGCCAGTTCGGTCCGGTGGCAATCAGCACCGCGTCGATATCCTGGCGATCCAACAAGTCGCGGAAGTCGCGATAGGTCGCGCACTGGTCGTTGCCGTATTGCTTGTCGGCGAGCTGCTTGACCGCCACTCGTTGTTTTTCTTTCACGTCACAGACGGCCACGAACTGCACGTCCTTCTGTTGCAGAAAACATCCGAGGTCGTAAGTTCCACGCCTCCCGATCCCGATTCCGCCGACCACGATCCGCTCACTGGGAGCCACCGCACCGTCTCGACCCAGTGCCGAACTGGGGATGATGGTGGGTGCCATCATGGCGGCACCCGTCGCCGCGGCCGTGGACTTCAAAAAGCGACGCCGAGGAAGCAGGGGAACTTTCGTGGGCTTGGAGGGCATGACTGCTTTCCTAAGGGTGAGGGTGACGGGCCAAAGACCGCTGGCATGAAGCAGATCCCGGCAGTCCGTGAGCATACCCGCGCCGCCTTGGCCATTCCACAAGTTGGCGAAGAATTGCGGCGGAATCGACGATGTGGGCGACTCGCGGCAGGAATCGGCAAAGCTTTTGGCTGGAATGGGCTCAGGGAAGCACGGTTTCGTACTGGTCGGCGCTTGCCGCGACAATGGCACCCTTCGAAGATCGCATGAGTCGAATTCCGCCTTCGGCAGGGAGGTGAAGATGTCGCCCCGAGATCCCGATGTCCACGCGCCGCGTTTGGCAATGCTGTCGATACGGACGCTGCTGCTATCCGTTGCGGTCACGGCCAACGCCGGCACGAGATCGAGTCCGGCGGGCGATCGCCAGGGCAATGTCGCCATCCAGATGAGCTTCGGAAAACGAAGGTAGCTGGTGTACTGGGGAGTGCCATAGCGGAGAGCATCTGCAATCACAGGGCACGACGCCACTCAGATAAAAACGCAACGAGCGGACCAAAATCGATTCACAGCATCTTGGCAGATGTACTCGTGACTGGATTGTTGCGGCATTCAACCTACGGAAGGATGACATACGTGCGACGCCGCTGTGTACACCGATTACTGTTCGTTGATCTGCGGCTCCGCGAAGGGGGTCAGTGCATTTTCGAACGCGTAGGGCAGGCACGATGGCGGCTGTAAGAAGGATAGGCGAGCAGCGAACTCAGCGGCAGTTCGCGTCGGCGATGGCGAGCTGCGTCCGAAGTTGTTTTTCCCTGTTCGCAGAGGGCTTCCTCAATCTATTGAATATTGCACCATCCGCCCCGTCCCTCGCATCTTGCCTCGCCGAAAATGCACTGACCCCTTCCGGTACTGACTCCTTCCGGTACTTCTTCCGGTACTTCTGGTACGATAACGCGAGAGCAATGTTTCCAGGGAGGACGATTGGAGTACTCACTTGCCGTTGAAGAAGAACCGGTCGACTCAGCGATTATCGCGACTGGCACTTTCCCTCACTTAGTGCTCGTACTTGCCGGCCCGTTCACATTCGCATGTGTTCCGATTGCTTTCCTACTTGCTGCAGCCGTGGTATGTCGTACTGGTTTGTCGGATTGGGTCTGTAATCTGGTCAATCGCAACAATACGGCAAGTGGCGAGGGACCATTCGCTTGAGTTGTGGGGAATGCAACGAATCGCAGACAGCATCCAACAGGTAAATCCAACAGGTAACGCCCCATGAAATCAGAAACCAACGCCGCCGCGTCTCTGCGTCTTTGCGTGGGGTTGATCATCGTTACCGCAGGCATCCTCACGAGTACGTTCGCGCGAGCTGCAGACAAGCCCAATATCCTGTTCCTGCTGACGGATGATCAGGGCTGGTGGGACCTTGGAATGCGTGGCAACAAGGATATCGACACTCCAGTGCTGGACCAGTTTTCCCAACAGGGCGTCGACTTCACTCGATTCTATGCCGCCCCGGTTTGTGCGCCCACGCGTGCCGGATTGATGACGGGTCGGTATTGCTTTCGCACCGGTCTCTACAACACTCGATTCGGTGGCGATACGCTCGGTGTGAATGAAGTCACCGTTGCCGAAATGCTTCAACGAGCCGGTTACCGCACGGGATGCTTCGGCAAGTGGCATCTCGGAAAGTATGCTCCCTATCAGCCGCATCATCGAGGTTTTGATGAGTTTCTGGGCCACTACCAAGGTCATATCGATGAATACGACTACCCCGATCAGCTTGTCCATAATGGCAAGCCTGTTGAGGCGCGCCGTTACGTCACCGACCTGTTCACCGACGCGGCGATTGAGTTCATTCAAACGACTCACGATCAACCCTGGTTTTGCTATCTGCCGTGGAATGCACCACACTCGCCATGGGTGGTTGGTACCAGTCACGATGGGCAGGCGCGGGGCGACCTGCTGATCAATAAATACCTAGAGCGTGGATTGCCACTTCGCGAGGCACGTATCTACGCGATGATCGATATCATTGATCAAAACGTCGGTCGACTGCTGGCGAAGCTGGACGAACTGAAGCTGGCCGACAACACGGTGGTGCTGTTCATGACCGACAATGGCGGCGTGAGCAAACATTTCAAGGCGGGATTGAAAGGGAACAAAGCATCAATTTTTGAAGGCGGCGTGCGCGTGCCGCTGTTTGTCCGCTGGCCGGGACACTTTCCCGCAGGCGGACGCGTCCAGGCACAGTGCTCCCATGTCGATCTCTTTCCGACCTTCTGCGAACTGGCTGGTGTTGCACTGCCGGACGACCGAACGATTGATGGGAAGAGTCTGCTGCCGTTGCTGGAAGCCGGTTCGGGACAGCGGCATCATGCGTATGTCTACCACGCCTGGGACCGGTACTTTCCCAATCCAGACAATCGCTGGGCCATTTCCGATCAACGATGGAAGCTTGCCTGTCAGGTCCCTGCGGGTGCGGAGCCGTCCGAGAGCCTCTGGCAACTCTACGACCTCCAACAGGATCCGGGTGAGAAAACCAACCTGAGCGACAAGCACCCGGAGATTGTCAGCCGCCTGCGTGGCGAGTTTTTGCGCTGGTTCGCCGAGGTCACCGATGGTGTCACGTATCATCCGGTGCCGATCCCAATCGGACATGCCGACGAGCCAATTGTCGAGATCCAACCGAGTTGGGCGCAGTGGCACGGGGACAATATCGAGTATGTTTTCCGCGGCTACGACTGGGACACGATCGAAGGCTGGAAGGAACCGGGTGAGCAAGCAACGTGGCAGCTCGACGTGCGGCGCGGCGGCAGGTACGAATTGATCCTCAGCTACGGCCGATCAGCGAGCAGCGAGGGGACATTGCAGATCTCCGTCGGGGGTGAATCCATCGATTGCAGTCCGCCCCCGACCCCAACCGCCGATGTGTTTGAACGGGTCCGCGTGGGGACGCTCAAACTAGGCAGCGGGCCTGCGACGTTGAAGGCCGAAGTGGTCAATACGAACGGCAACGAACTAATGCGTCTGAACCGTATTTTTCTGCGCCGCATCGATGCCCAAGCCGAGTAAAGAGAAACATTTTCCCCATCCAGCGATCACCGATTCGCCTGAATCGGTCGCGACACTCGGCGCGAATTGTTCGGTCGCGTTGCGGTTTGATCGACAGTGTCATTGCGAACGCGGTCGCTTATCGTCGACCGCGTTCACTTTTCAATCACTGCCGATTGCGGCGGCCTACTCCTGTTTGCCTGCTTTCAACGAGCCGGAGCCGGCCTGTTGAGTGCCGGCTTCGATCGATGTATCTTTCGATTTCGATGTGGTCGAGGAGATGTCATTCGCTTTGGCGGGCGGGGAAGAATCCGCACTGTTGATCGACTGACTACGGTTTTGGCTCTGATCGGACGACGGTGCGGATTTGGCGTTCGCGTCGCCACGCAGTTGCTCGATTTCCCGCTGAAGCTGTTGAATCTGTTGTCGCAATTGTTGTTCGGTAGCCGATGCCTGACTATCGGAAATCGCCGGTTTGGCCATACGTTGTTGATCGGCTCCCGCCAGTGTCGCGTTCAGGGTGGTTTCCTTTCCGTCTCGTGACAACGCCAGTTGCACTTCATCGCCGGCGCTCATTCCTCGAATCCGGTTGACAAAAGTTCCGGCACTGGTGATCGGCTCGCCGTTGGTGCGAAGGATAACGTCACCTGGCATCAGACCTGCGTTGGCCGCTGCGCTATCGTTTACTAGCTCCACAACACGGACACCTTGATCGCTATCCGCAACGCGAACACCCAACAGAGGCCACTGCTGACCGAAAGCCTGATTGGCATTGGCGTCTTGCGGTCCACCGGCTTGTGTCCATCGATTCGATTCGAATCGCCCGGGCATCGTCGATTGCCCCTGCTCGACAATCCAACCATCCTGCATGTAGACAAACAGTTGACCGGCAGCATCTTGAAAGATCGGTCGACCTTGGTCGTCACGGAGATAGACCGGACGTGGGGAGGAAGACCCATTGTCGCTCGATTGCCGATTCGGTGATTGTTGAGCGGTCGAGTGCGGCTGAGTCGTCGCTTGGTTCAAGACGTCTTGCTGCTGAGTCGCGTTCTGTGGTTCACCAACTTGCGAACTCTGCTGTCGTGTGGAATCTGTCGCCTGATTGGCGTCTTGTCGGGTTGCAGCTTCGCTCGACTCGACCTTCTTTCCGGTCGGAGCCGCTTTTTTCTGAGCGGAGTCAGTGACAGCGTTTTGAGTGTCGGAAGCTCGATCGCCGGAGGTAGAACCCTCGGCGGTTGCTGCTTTTGTGGTTTTGGTATCGAGATTGGTCCCCGAACCATCGGCTTGCTGTGCTGCAAGAACCGAACTGGGCATTCCAATCATGGTTGCGGCCAAGCCAGCGGCAAACACACGACGGGCGTTCTTTCCACATTTCATTCTCATCTTCGAACTCCAAATTGATTCGATTGTTTTGGGAGGGGAAGGTGATCGCAGCAGACGAATACAACAGGCATCTCTACCTACGATATCATAGGCATCTCTACCTACGACAGGCATCTCTACCTACGACAGGCATCTCTACCCTCTGCGTCAATCCCTTCTGATTGAGTCACCAATCGCCGCAAAGCGCATACCAAGAACTCGCATTGCGTTGCCGAGCAGACGCCGATGGAGACACTTGCCGATCGATACCGACGCAACGAGCGAGCGAATTGCGATGAATGCAGCTTGGGAATTTCGAGTAAGATTGCGACCGGCTGCCGATGGTGAATCGGCGATGGTCAACAATCGTCCGAATCAGTCGGGCAAGAATCGATCACCTGATCGTGCAGTGGGTTTGCATGCAATTCGTTCTGTGATCAGTTGTGCAGGATTCACCTTGTGGATGATCGCCGTCAACGCACCGCAGATGTTGAGATTGGACAACCTCCGCAGATGCTGATCTTGAGCCATCTCTGTCAAGGTTTTTGTCGCTTCACCGTCACTTGTTTTCGCTCGTCGGGTCGGCAGGCGTTTTCGTTCCTGCTGCCTCTTGATCGACAGGCTTCGTGGCCGCCGCGTCGTCGCGATTGACAAGCTCGTTGGCCTTTTCGGTGGCCTGACCGGTTAGCTCTACCGCCTTTTCTTTCACCGTCTCGGCATCCGCTTTGACCTTGTCCGGGTCCATGGTCAAGTTGACGTTGACGTTGTGGCTCTTCGAGTCCGTGCTGGGACTCGACACACGAAACCAGTTCCGGTAGAAGCCGACGGCGACAACGCAGATCAGCAACACAAATACAAACGCAAACAGTTTATTCATCACTCACATCCCTCTTCATTGATACGCCTTGACGCGGTTCGATCCGAGAGTCGCACATTCCTTTCGGCCCGCGGGGTGCTGTTCCGGCGGCTACCTTCGGTCGGTACTGGATTGCCTGATAACTCAGAACTGTCCAAAAGATTTGTCACCAATCTGACCATCAGCGAGCAAATGGAGTGCCATTGGCCGGGTTTTTCGTGTTCTGGGTCGGCAAAATACGCAGATTGGCAATCATTGGCTTGTCCCGCGTCGCGTGTCCGCGTCGCGGGCCACCGATCCTTCACGCAGCGAGGCCGACAGTTGTTGCTGAGTCGACGCGCGCTCGTGCGCGGCGAACCGTTGTCCGCACCTGTCAGGTTGCCATCCATCGAGTCATCCGCGACGATGCCACTACAGACGGTGCCACTACAGACGATCACGAAAGGAAACGATTCTATGTTCCGTCCGCCAGATCGATCGACGCACCGCGGTTATCTTGATCCCGAGGATGACGAAGCCGTCAGCGAATCAAAAGGATACATCCCATGAACGAATGGTTGCGTGAACTGCTTGGCGATGACGCCGGCCTGTTGCTTGAGCATCGCTGCCAGACGATCGGCCGCGAGCACCTGCACTTACCCGGTTCCGACTTCGTCGATCGAATCTGTGCAGCCAGCGACCGTAATCAGCGGGTGCTCAATAACCTTGCCCGGTTGTTGGGCCATGGGCGTTTGGCTGGAACCGGCTATGTTTCGATTTTGCCTGTCGACCAGGGCGTGGAGCATTCAGCGGGAGCTTCGTTCGCACCGAACCCGGCGTACTTCGATCCAGAAAACATTGTCCGGCTGGCGATCGAGGGTGGCTGCAACGGCGTTGCATCGACATTCGGCGTCCTGGGTGCGGTTTCACGCAAGTACGCTCATCGCATCCCGTTCATCGTCAAGATCAATCACAACGAGCTACTGACTTATCCGAACACTTTCGACCAGATCATGTTCGGCAACGTCGATCGTGCCTACGACATGGGTGCAGCCGCGGTGGGCGCGACGATCTACTTTGGTTCCGCCGAATCGGGGCGGCAGATCGTGGAAGTCGCGACTGCCTTTGAGCGGGCGCATGAACTCGGCATGGTGACAATTCTGTGGTGTTACCTTCGCAATCCCGCCTTCCAGGCCGACCAGGATTATCACACCGCGGCCGACCTGACGGGCCAGGCCAATCACGTCGGCGTGACAATGCAGGCGGATATCATCAAGCAAAAGCTGCCGACCGATAATGGCGGATTCAATGCATTGAAGTTTGGCAAGACTTCGCCATTGGTCTATGAAAAACTGACGTCCGATCATCCGATCGACCTGTGCCGATATCAAGTCGCCAATTGCTACATGGGACGGATCGGGCTGATTAACTCTGGCGGTGCATCCTCCGGGGCATCGGACCTGGCAGAGGCGGTTCGTACTGCCGTGATCAACAAGCGGGCCGGAGGTACCGGTTTGATTTCAGGCCGCAAGGCGTTCCAGCGTCCGATGGCTGAAGGCGTCGAGTTGCTTCACAGGATTCAAGACGTGTACCTGTCCTCTCAAGTCACGATCGCATAACGCGGCGATCGATCGATACATCGTGTCATTTCGATCCTGGGATCTTCGCGAGTTTTCGCCGCGAATCATCCTGCGACTCTCGCTTGCCTGCGGCGATGGATTCCGCCGGCAACTCCCTGCACAGCGGCGATGACCACCAGCGACAGCGTGAACAGACAAGCCGTCAGGTAGGCGCCGTGAAGCCCGATCAGCCACCAGCCATCCCCCCCCTCCGAGACCTGCGGTTTTGGCAGGCTAGGGGGAATCGCCAGGATGGGACGGTTTACGTTGTCGCAATTTTTCGATCCTTTGTTTCAGCTTTCGATTCGCCGCTCGCAGGCGTTCGATCTCCCGTTCCTGCAAGGCTTGGATCAGTTCCCGCTGCTGTTGCAGCATCGCCGACTGCTGGCCGACCGTGCGGAATCCTGTCTTGAATCCGAACGGATCAAACTCGCTGCTCATCGTTGCCAGCGATTTAGCGATTGATTCAGCAACGCGACTGAGCGAATTGGCGAAACGCTCGAACGCTTCGCCGGCGACACGGAGGTCACCTGCGGCCTGGGCCATCTCGTCGAGTCGCGTTATAGCATTGAAGATGGAGGGCGCCGATTGCGGCTCCTGGGGAGGTTCCTGGGCGGAGCAGACCTGGAAACTGAAGGTCAAAAGCAATAGTCCGAGAACGAATGAAACGGTCCGAGAGAACATGATGTGCGCCGCATAGTAGCGATTCGAATCGAGCAAACTTGATCAGTTCGCATTTCTGATCTTAGTTGGCCGCGTCCTTGGTGGCGAGCCAAACAAGCCGCCGTGCCGGGCGTGGACCCTCTGGCAGCGGCGAGTGTTCGATTCGACTCCCGGTGGTTTCCTAGCCGCGATCCTTGGAAAATCGCCCGCCTTTCCGATTCATGGAATGCATTGCGACCCTCGCGGGGCATTTAGCGGGCCGGAAGTGAACCTATCGATTTGGCCACTTTTTGCCACTTCGCAGGGAGGCAATCTGTGCCGACAATGGTTGGCCGCAACGAATCTGATTTGACCTGCCAAGACGAGGACGATGCTTTGGAGCCACTGGACCTAAAGAAGTTTGAATGGAAGATCGCGGTACGTCCGTTAACGATCGACGACTTTGACGCGCTCGTGGCCATGTCCGATCGATGTTTTCCGGGCATGGCTCCCTGGGGGCGAGACCAGATCGAAAGTCAGTTGTCGATCTTTCCCGAGGGCCAATTGTGCGTCGAGATCGACGGCCAACTGGCGGCCTCGTCGTCGAGTCTGATCCTGGAGTACGATTCGAGTTTAGAGTGGCACAACTGGAAAGTGATCGCCGACGGTGGTTACATCCGCAACCACAAGCCGAAGGGTGACACACTGTACGGGATCGAAATCATGGTTGATCCCGAGTTTCGCGGCATGAAGCTTTCACGGCGGTTGTATGAGGCTCGCAAGGAGTTGTGCCGAGAAAAGAACCTGGCGAGAATCGTGATTGGCGGCCGGATCCCCGGCTACTACAAGCACTCCGATACGCTGACGGCCCGCGAGTACATCGAGCGTGTTCTCGACAAATCCCTCTACGACCCCGTCCTGACGGCCCAGTTGTCCAATGGGTTTTCGGTGCAAGGTTTGATCCCCAACTACTTGCCTTCGGATACCGAGTCGTGTGGGTACGCCACGCACCTGGAATGGACCAATCTGGATTATGTCAGCGGTGCGAAACGACGTTTTCACCATGTGATCGAACCGATCCGAATCTGTGTGGTTCAGTACCAAATGCGGGCGGTGAAAAGTTTTGATGAGTTCACGAAGCAGTGCGAGTTTTTTCTCGATACCGCGTCCGACTACAAATGCGACTTTGTGCTCTTTCCCGAGTTGTTCACCACTCAGTTGTTGTCGTGTGTAGAAACGACTCAACCGGGACAGGCCGCGCGGCGGTTGGCCGAGTTCACGCCACAGTATCTCGATTTCTTCACCGAAATGGCGGTCAGGTATGACGTCAATGTGATCGGCGGTTCACAGTTCGTTGTCGAGCACGACACGCTGTACAACGTGGCTTACCTGTTCCAGCGTGACGGGACGATCGGCAAGCAATACAAGATCCACATCACACCGAGCGAGCGAAAATGGTGGGGAGTGAACCCCGGCAATCGTGTCGAAGTGTTCGATACCGATTGTGGTCGGGTCGCGATCCAGATTTGTTATGACATCGAATTTCCTGAGCTGACGCGGATCGCCACCGAGAAGGGTGCGCAGATTATCTTCGTGCCCTTCAATACGGATACCCGACACGGTTACTTACGGGTCCGGTATTGTGCCCAGGCACGCTGTGTCGAGAACCACTTGTACGTGGCGATCTCAGGCTGCACCGGCAATCTGCCGTTTGTCGAAAATGCGGATATCCACTACGCGCAGTCCGGGATTTTCACACCGGCCGACGCCGAGTTCGCTCGCGATGCCGTGGCGGCCGAGTGCAACCCGAACGTCGAAACCGTGATCATCCACGACTTGGACTTCGAACAACTTCGCAGACACAAGGAAAGTGGCATCGTTCAAAACTGGAACGACCGCCGACGCGATTTGTACCAGGTGGTGTACCGCGAGGACGGTAAGACGTTCGAAGTTTGAATGGGAACGCTGTCGCTAAACCTCGTTAAAGATCTTCTTGAGCATTGCCCGTTCCTCCGGTAACACCTTGTCGCGGAACATTGGACCGGAGGCCGCGGCGACCTTCGTGCATGTTTCATGGATGCTCTGGCGGATCATGGACGCCTTCTCCGGGGGTTGTGTCGCGAGCAGCGCGTTGATCGCATTGGCCAAGACGTCAAAGTCGTCCAGGTTCACCGTTCCCTGAAACTGTAATACCTTGTTCTTCGCAAATTCCGAAAAAGCATTTTTCTCGGGACCCACGTTGGCAACCAGTCCCAGCATCAGACTGTTCCACATCACCGAACAGGCTTCTTTGATGGAGATTGTTCCGTCCGACTTGGCGACGTAAATCGCCGGCAGGGCGTACAGGAAATTCGGAAACGCTGCCGGGACTTCATATTTCGTCATCGCGGTTTGGATTGCATCGTCATCGGTCATGCCATCACCTCGGTATCATGGTTGTTATATCGCTGTGCTCTGTAGCCAAACGGGAACCGCGTGAGTCTAGCACAGCGTCGGCGGCGAAACGTAAGTTTAGCGAGGAACCCAGCTCGTGACATCAAACATCGAGCTGAATCGGTTAACGGCGCGATTGCTTGAAAATGCAGGCGATCTGGTAGTTGCGGCTCGGTTGCGTGAGCAAATGCCGCGGTTTTACTCGCACTTGAGACGAGTGAAGAAGGAGCGCGCCGTGCTTGGCAGATGGGGACACAGTGTCAATGTCGATGAGCTGACCGGAACCGAGATTGTCGACCCACGCTTGTTGCTGATGCTTGGGCAGGCAACGGACGTTCCGATGAATGGTCCTGCGTATCATGCCGGAGTTCAGCATACCTATGGTTATCTGCTGAGCGCGATCAAAACACCGTTCGGGTACAAGCGTGATCGCTGGATCCAGCCAACGATCGAACACGGTTTCGGACTTCCCCAATCATCGCTGCAGGCATTTCCCAAACGAGGCACGTTGCTGGCGAATTTGACGAATTTCTTAACCAATATCACCTGCCCTGATCAACGGCCGCCGCGAATCATCGGCGCGAATTCGCCGATCACGCGATTCGATTTCCGACAACTGTCGGGTTGGCGCATTACCGAGCGAGTGGGACAGGGTTCCAAGAGTCGGCGGCGGACGCTGGAGATTCGCACCGATCTGATCCCCTTCTTGCATGTTCCCAAACAGGGGAGTGTCGCGTTGCTGGTATACAGCATCCGCGAAAACGATCTGCCGATAAAGTTGATCACCACCTTTCCGATTGGGGCAGCCGCGCTGGATGAACTGCTCAGCGACAAGCCCCTTGGCCGCAGCGTTGACGTGCGACTTCGGTTCAATGCGCATGCGCAAGGATTCTGCGGCCGAATCATCCGCGGCAGCCGGGAATGTCGGCGTTGGAATCTCGCCTGTTCGTCGATTGGCCCGCTGCCGACGTAGGTCTGGTGATTCGCGAACCGTCTAGAACTGAATCGCCAGCAGGTACAGCAGACCGAAAACGGCGCTAAACGCCAACATCCGAATTGATCGAGCTACGCGGATGTATTTGGCATTGGAAATGTGTGAATCGACGAGCATGCAAACGGAAATCTCGCGTTTCAGACCGGCCATGCCGAGTTGATCGAGCTGTCGAACGTATTCGTCGATCGCGGTCAACGGGTAGGCGCGGGCGATCGCCGCCGGATGAAAATGATCGGCATGTCCGATCGACGGGTGTTGGCCACGGCGCGAGTAGGGCAAGATGCAACGAAATGCGAGACAACACGACCAAATCAGCGAAGCAAGCCAAGCGACGAAGATGGTTGTGACCAGCGACGTCCACCATGTCGCCGGGTGCGGTTGACCGGATTGCAGGTACTCGCGAAGAGTCGGAATCAATACGCCCGCTAGCGCACCATTGATCGCCAGAACCGCTGCCGACTTTGCATCCGCAAATCGAATCCACTCACCAATGATCTGATAGCTTTCGATCAGGTTTTCCGTTTCCAAAGCATCTTGGGTCTGATCATTCACCTGCACGACAGGCTGTACGACAGGGGCGGATTCCGGCGACTTTGCGTCATCATCGTTCGGGATGTGGCTCAATGCTTCCGCCGGGCTCTGGTTTTCTTCCGAGGTCACGTCTTCAATTTCCCGTCTTATCAGCGGTCGAATCAAACAAATCGAACCAGATTAGCATACGAAGCGGTCGTGGCGGATGCGATCGGGGAATCCCTCGACAAAGAGCACGACGACGAGACGGGCAGGATGATGGCGCGGGACGGATTGGCACGATCGGACGCGCTTTGTACGACGATTCATGTTCTAATGACTCGCTGGCGGAAATCACCTGTTTCTCGAATCGGTGTTCGGCGGACTCATGATTGCCTATCGCTTTTCACTGTTGCGTGCGAGTTGTTTTTTCTTGGTGGCCGTCGTCTCTGCTGCGACCATGGGCCAGGTGCCGCCGGTGGCGGACATCGATGTGGCGATCGGTAACGCGATCGATCGGCTCTCCGGTCGGCGATTCGAGGTCCGCCAGCAAGCCTCGGATCGATTGGTGTCGGAAGGATCTTATGCGATCGCGGCAGTCGAATCGCGTGCCACTGCGGGCGGCTTTGAACACGCGCATCGCTGTGTCGAAATACTGGCCAGACTCGCTGTCGCGGACGAATCTCGCGAGGCGGCACTCTCGGCACTCGATCGTCTGGCCGACAACGAATCATTTCTGGAATTCGCGCTGGCCAAAAGAGCGGCGTTCGAGTTGCGAGAAACGAAAGCAGAACGCGCCGTGCGGTTGCTCGCCGCGGCGGGTATTCGGGTTCACCGTTTGCCCTCGGATAATCGTGTCCGATCTGTCTCGGGAATCTACCGTGACCGACAGTGCGCTTACCTTCGGTACTTGCCTTCGTTGAGTTCCGTCTCGCTATCGGGTCCAGCTGTGACCGATCAATGCTTTCAGCATCTGGTGAGCCTGCCGCAGCTCACGAGTGTGACGATCATGCGGTGCTCGATATCCAATGCGGGGCTCGCCCAGTTGCCAAAACTGCGCCGTCTTCAACGTGTCTCGATATCTGGAGAATCGTTTTCGGCAGCAGGACTGAAGCATCTTGGCGAAATCAGTGATTTGAATTCCGTTGCAATCTTCAGCCCGATCGGCATCGACGAATTGCAGGTGCTGGGCGATTTGCCGTTGCGGTCTCTTTACCTGAGTGATTTGGAAATGTCCGATGGCGTGGCGGACATTCTTGCCCGACTTGATGGCGTCAGCAGTTTGCACGTCACGATCAAGGGGGTCCGCAACGAAGACCTGGATTGGGTCAGACAGACAAAGGCGCGGTCGATTGGGCTGACGATCGAAGACTCGCCGCAGATGACCGACGAAGGTCTGGTTCGCCTGAATGTTCCCAGGCTGCAAACACTTTCGCTGAACAACACCGGGATCACCCAGCAGGGCCTCGCGAAAGTGGCCGAATTTGATTCGCTGCTTACACTCTCACTGTGGCACACGCCGATCACCGATGAAGGGCTGAAGCAATTGATCAAGCTGACTCGACTTCGTTCGCTGTCACTGGGGAATACAAAGGTTAGCGAGCAAGGTGTCGAGACGTTGAAAAAGTTGATGCCCAACCTTCGTTACGTTCATCGCTATGACGTGCCTGCGGCCAAGCCGGCCGCGGTGGCCCCACCGCCTCCGGCGGCCAAACCGGCGGCCCAGAGTTGAGCTGTCGGTGGCCTCGAAATCGTCGGTGGCCTCGAAATCGTCGGTGGCCTCGAAATCGTCGGTGGCAAGGTGTGACCGTTGTCGTGACCCGCATCGGTCGTCCTTGAAGGAGTCACGAGATTCCTTTCTACAGCCCAGACAGGCCGTTATCGCAGGAACGGATCGGCGTACTTCGGATCGTTTTCAATGGTGGGGTCGGTGAGTGTGGTTAGAAAGACAGTCAGCGCCACTTTTTCGACCTCCGGCAGCGCCAGGCCATTGGCCGCGAAGTCTTGCAGCCGCGGGTCAAGGTTGGGGTGGGGACGCACGCTCCAGTTGTAGTGTTCGACGACTTGATCGAGCGAGACGAAGCGTCCGTCGTGCATGTAGGGGCTGGTCAATTCGACGTTTCGCAACGAAGGTGCTTTGAATCGGCCAATGTCGTTGTCTCGCCCGGTCGGCCCTGCGACTCCCGGATCGACACCCGCAGCCGCACTGTCGATGCCATTGACGACGGGCTGTTCGACGAAAAAGAAGGCCGATTGCCGTTGGGTATCGTCGACTTGCCCAGGATCAGCGAGATGACAGCTGGCACATTTGGCGCGTCCGAAGAATTGCTTTTTCCCGTAGTTCTCCTGATCGCTGAAGTTCGGAAACGCTTCCCGAGCCGACTCGACTTGAGCACGCCCGACGTCGTACTTGGATCGATAAGAGACGATTGAGCGGACGAACTGGGCCAGCGCCTTAGCGATTCGACTGGGAGTGACCTGTTCGCTTCCAAAGGCGGCTTGGAACAGTGGCGGATACAACGGATCGGATTGAAGTTGGACCGTGAGCGGCCCGAGCCGATGACCCATTTCAATTTCATTCTCGATTGGCATCAGTACCTGCGCCTCCAGGGAATCGGCACGTTCATCCCAAAAAAATCTGCCACGAGGATAGAAACGGGCATTGATCAGGCTCATTGAATTGCGTGCGACCTCGGCGCCATCAAAGCCGACACTCCGTTTCTTGTCGTCGGCAAAGGCGAATTGTTGCTTGTGGCATGAGGCACATGAGATGGTGCCGTTGACGGACAGCGTCTTGTCGTAAAACAGCACTCGCCCGAGCGTGGCGCCGTGGTCCGTGATCGGGTTGTCGGCCGGCGTGTTGTCGAACCGATCCGCCGACTCGCGAAAGTGCCGCGGAAAATCATTGTGGCTGTAGCGAAAAGGCGTTTCTGGCAATCGCAGCAAGCGTTTGACCGGAGGTTCGACGTTACGGCTTGCTGGGGCATCGCGCGGTGGCGACGCGGTACTCCAGGCAGGAATGATGACGGCGATCAGGACCCCGATCCGAATGAATGGACGCGGGCGAATCGATAACGAAAACGGATCGGAATGGGTCATGGGTCACAACAGGCCATGGTAAACTGTCGCTTGGGCCGGAGGGATACAATTCTATCTCGCATGACGGCGCTGTGTGGTCACTTGTGGCCTGGGTTTTGCCGTGCTGCGTCGTGGCCAACGGGTAATAGGAGAGTGATTTGAATCATTTGTTCATGCGATTCGGGTTGTTATTTGCCGCGATTGTCTTGGTGGCGTCTGCGAGGGGGCAAACCGATTCGCCGATTCCGCAAGACAAATCACGATTCCATTTATTCCTGTTGGCCGGTCAGTCGAACATGGCCGGGCGGAAAAGTCGAGGACCAGGATCGCCAGACGCATCGGCGTGTCTTGATGCTCGATCACACCGGCCAATGGGTTGCCGCTGCCGATCCATTGCACTTCGACAAGCCGAAGGTGGCTGGTGTCGGTCTGGGAAAAACATTCGCGATCGATTATGCCCAACAACATCCCGATGTGGTGGTCGGCTTGATTCCCTGTGCCGTTGGCGGTTCGCCGATCGCATCCTGGCAACCGGGCGGCTATCACTCTCAGACGATGACATATCCTTACGATGACGCGATTTCGCGAGCCAGTTTGGCGATGCAGTCGGGAACGTTGAAGGGGATCCTTTGGCACCAGGGTGAGTCCGATTCGAATGCCGGTGCGGCGGATGTTTATGGTGACAAGTTGCAGGCACTGGTTTCACGTCTTCGCCTGGATCTCGACGCTGCCGATGTTCCATTCATCGCCGGCCAAATGGGACAATTTGAGGGACGACCTTGGAACGACCACAAGAAGCGTGTGGATGCGGCGCAGCGCAGTCTTGCCGAGACCGTTCCGCTGACAGCTTTTGTCAGCTCGAACGGTCTGACCGACAAAGGCGATCAGGTCCATTTCGATTCCCGATCGTATCGCGAGTTGGGGCATCGCTACTTCAATGCCTATGAAACGATGCTCGGCGAGCGGGCGGACAATCCGCTCGGTTTTGATGTCGAACGAACGGTCGCTCATCAAGGATTCGACGGCGAGATGTGCTGGGTGCACGCCAGGGCCGGAGTGATCCCGGCGCAGCAGGCGCCGTCGAAACAGCCATTGGTCGTGATGACAACACAACCATTGATGTTGACCGGATCGGATGTCTTCTATGCTTTGCATCATACGCTGTCGACAGACTTCGGAACGACGTGGAGCGAACTTGAGCGGAATGAATCATTCGCTCGCCAAGTGATGGAGGATGGTCGCGAAGTCACCGTTTGTGACTTCACACCGATGTGGCATGCCAAGACAGGAAAGCTGCTCGGTACGGGACATACCGTTTGGTATGAACAAAATCGCGTCGCCCACATTCGGCCTGTGCGCCACGGCCTACGCGGTGTATGATCCCGGGGCAGGGGAGTGGTCCGATTGGAAACGGTTGGAAATGCCCGACGAGGCAAAGTTTCGCAATGCGGGTGCCGGATCGGTACAGAGATTTGACCTGGAAAGTGGTGATGTCTTGCTGCCGATTTACTTCAAAGAGCCCGAGCAGAGCCAGTACAGCACGACCGTTTGCCAGTGTTCGTTCGATGGCCGCACCTTGACCTACCTGCGGCATGGCAATGAATTGACGGTCGATGTGAAACGCGGGTTGTATGAGCCTTCGGTCACTCGCTTTGCCGGTCGATATTACCTGACCATGCGAAACGATGATCACGGATATGTCAGCGTCAGTGATGACGGTTTGGAATATGATCGGCCGATCAAGTGGACGTTCGATGACGGATCGGATTTGGGTAACTACAACACCCAACAACACTGGGTCACTCACAGCGATGGCTTGTACCTGGTATACACGCGACGTGGAAAAAACAACGATCATGTATTTCGTCACCGTGCGCCGCTGTTGATTGCCCGAGTCGATCCGGTCAAGCTGCGTGTGATTCGTTCCAGCGAACAAGTCTTGGTGCCCGAGCGTGGTGCGAGGCTAGGCAATTTTGGTGTGGTGGATGTCAGTCCGACCGAGACCTGGGTCACGGTCACGGAGTGGATGCAGCCACTTGGTGTGGAGCAGCATGGCAGCGACAACAGCATTTTCGTCGCCAAGCTGAAATGGAATCGGCCCAATCGATACGTCGCCGACTGACAGGTCTGCAGGGCGAGCTCGACAGGGCGAGCTCGACAGGGCGAGCTCGACAGGGCGAGCTCGACAGGTCGCGACGGGAGGTTGATCCCGATCGCGTCGGTGTGGAAGAACGAGTGGGCGCCCGCGTAACATCCCTTGGCTTGGAAGTTGGTGCGGGTAGCGGGAAACCTGCGAACCGCCTTCATCTGGGCAATGCCACCGACATCATCCGGGACCGTAGGTCGAGTGAGCTTCCGTGCATGTTCTGGATATCGAACGCGCACGGGCGGCCTCCGGAGAGTTCGTTTTTTGAATCCGTGATTCGGCTCAATGTGACTGCAGCTAGCACGATTTGTGCATGTCGAAGGGTCAGCTTGAAATTGCCTGGTTGGCAAAACGAGGAGGATTGTTACGGGACGGTGCCGCGTCTTGTTGTCGATCGCGGGGGTTGCCCCGGAATTGACTTTGCGGTGCGAACCCAACCGCCAGCGAGGTGTCCCTGGAAGCGCAAGACAATTCTCGCCGCATTGCCTGGCACGAACAGGCCGTCACTCCATGATTTGAAAGAGCTGAAAAGCCGCTATCAGGAAACACGCGAGCGTCAATTGCCCAGCGCCAGCGGCCGGCCGGTGTGGTTCGACGTGATGACACCGTAGTGACGCGGGATCGGCCCCGCCGGTCTTTCAGGCCGCCTGGCCAGTGGCCGCAAGCGGCCACTGGCCATGCTATAGTGATTTCCATTCAATTCGAGTTCTCGTTGCGGGACACGGGGAAAATGAGATTCACTTCGCGATTCATCGTGGCGGTGGTATTGATGCCGGTTTTGTACGCTGCGACGCCTATTCGGGTCGGTAGGGTGCAGGCCCAGGAGTATCCGATGTTGGAGATCGGTGCTTCGATCCCGGAGTTCGATCTGCCTGGCGTGGACGGAAAGAATCACGGCCCTCAAGAATACCGGGATGCAAAGCTGTTGTTGATCGTATTCACCTGCAACCATTGCCCCACTGCGCAGGCCTACGAAGCAAGGATCAAGCAGTTGCATGCCGATTATCGTGATCGCGGTGTGCAATTGGTGGCGATCTCGCCCAACGACGCGGAAGCGGTGCGGCTGGATGAACTCGGGTACAGCGATCTCGGCGATTCGCTCGGTGACATGAAGTTACGAGCCAAGGAGTCGGGATTTGAGTTTCCGTATCTGTACGACGGCGAACAGCAGCGGGTCAGCCAGGCATTTGGGGCCAAGGCAACACCGCACGTGTTTTTGTTTGATGCGGATCGTAAGTTGCGATACACCGGGCGAATTGACAACGGCGAAGTCGGCGAAGTGACCAAGCATGATCTGCGTGACGCGATTGAGGCGGTGCTTGCGGGTCGGACCGTCGAGGAACCGACGACGCGAGTCTTCGGATGCTCGGTCAAGTGGTCTGCCAAGCGTGCCAGTGCGGCCGAGTCAATCAAGAAGTGGGAACAGGAACCGGTCGAGTTGGAACTGATCGGCAAGGCGGAAATTGAAAAACTGGTCGCCGGCGATGGAGAGAATTATCGTTTGATCAACTTGTGGGCGACTTGGTGCGGACCATGCGTGACGGAGTTGCCAATCCTGGTCGACATCAACCGCATGTACCGAAAGCGGCATTTTCAGTTGATCACCATTTCGATGGACGAGCCTGATGCGAAGGACGACGCGATGAAGATACTGATGCAAACTCATGCATCGACGAAGAACTATTTGTCGGCGGTCAGCGACACGGACGAGTTTGCGGAGGCTTTTGACGCCAAGTGGCCGGGGCCGCTGCCGTACACGATTTTGGTGGCGCCCGATGGCGAGATCGTTTACCGCAAAGAGGGTGAGATCGATTCGTTGGAGCTGCGACGGGAGATCGTCAGCCGGATCGGCCGGACGTATGCCTCACGTAAGTGATGTTGGCGGTGAGACAGCTAGCCGTTGAAACGGAGCGTCATCACGTAGTCTTCCCAGCTCTTTTTGAAGGCATCCATGTCTTCGATGCCAAGCGTTTTTTTCAGTGTTTGGTAGCCGGTTGGGTCTTGTTTGTGATCGGCGACGAATTGGTGATAGAACTTTCGCAGCAAGTTTTTCTCTTGCAGGTAGTAGCAGAGGTAGCGAGCTTGTGCGTAGTTGGTGCCGGGGTCGGCATGATAGAATTGTTGCGTTGTGGTTGAGCAAAGTTCGCCGAACGTCGGCACCTCGTCTCGCTCGATCGCTCGTTGCAAACCGGCCAGCCGCCAATTGGTCAGCCCGACGATCCGGCCGTTTCGTGAGCTGCTTTGTTCATACAGCGACCCGAGTCCCTCGTTCAGCCAGGCCGGGCACTGGGGAAAGTTTGACTCCATGAAGGGATGCACGATCTCGTGGACCAGGGTGCCACCGCCGGTGGCGATGTTCATGACCAGGGCACCATCGGTCGAAGAGTAGTATCCGTAGGGTGTGGAAGGCTTGCTGCCGAACAGTCGCACCGTGTTCGCGTCGTAGCTGGTCTTGTCTTTGAACAACCAGACATCCAGAATTTGCTTGGGGTCATCGGGAAAATAAGCTTCTTTTAGCTTGGCCGTTGCCCAGCGAATGGTGTGCTCGGCGCGACTGTTCATTCGCTCTGCCGATTCGTCGCTAATGACCACAAACGGGTGCTCGACCATGATCTGGAAGTCTTTGCTCGGTAGCCGCTGCTGCAGTTGCATGATGTGCTGCGCGTAATCGGCATCGGTATGTCCCACGTGGGTTGGGATCCGTGGGGCGCGATGGATGCGCAGCGCGAATCGGATGACCGTCCATTCTGTGGGGCTGTATTTCAGCGGCCAAAGACGGATCAGCTTTTCGCGTGCGATGCGATGATAGGCACCGTTGTCCGAGGCTGGTTCGTGATAAATCACTTCGTCACTGCGGGCGTCGTAACCCAGTACAAGTCGAAAGTGTTCCGTTGCGGTTGGACCGTCGCCCGTTCGCATGCAGATGATCGAAGGGATTCCGGCGGCCAGATCGGTCATCATGGATGACCAGATCTTGCCCAATTGTTTCTCTTTTTCGCTGACGGCGATCCGATGCCAAACCGGCCCCGTTTTGAATCCGATATGGTTCATCGCGGTGGCCAATTCCTTGGTGTAGCAACCGCGTCCCAGAGTCGGATCGAGCCCCGACAGGTTGAAAACGTCATCTTGATCGGCAGACGTACCGAGTTTCTGTAGCCAGCTGGCCAAGCAAGCTTCACCGCAGAAGTCGGGTTTTTGCCGCACATGGGGCACGTCGCGGATCAGAAAGCTGTTGATAACAGGGGCGTTGGGATCAGGCTCTCGATCGGCAGAGACGGGGGCTCGATGGGCGAGCAGGATTGTGCCTGTGATTACGGCCGCGATGGCTGAATTCCGCATCCAGGAAGAGGACTGGCCCATGTGACTGGCTCGCTAGAAGAGAAGAGAGGTTGACAAGAGCGACGCAGCGGCACATCCATCGTAACGAATTGGGCCGCGATAGGCCAATCATGCTGGCTGGACGCCAGCGCTACGAAACGGGTGCCGTCCGGCTAGAATCGAGAGTCTATGAGCGAGCAAGATCGATTTGCATTCGGCAAGAATTGGACCGCGTTTCTCGCTGCGCTGGACGAACAGAGGATTTCGCAGGCGGTTGCGTCACTTCGCGACATGCTGTCGGTCGAGACGCTTGCTGGCAAGCGGTTTTTGGATCTCGGCAGCGGAAGTGGCTTGTTTTCCCTGGCCGCGCACCGATTAGGAGCGGAAGTTGTCTCGATCGATTACGACGATGAATCGGTCGGCTGCACCGGTCGGTTGCGTGAGGAATTTTCTCAGCCAACTCCCCACTGGCAGATCCAACATGGATCGGTGTTGGACGAATCGCTGATGGAGTCATTGGGCCAGTTCGACGTGGTGTACTCGTGGGGCGTGCTGCACCACACGGGGAACATGAGCAGGGCGATTGAGTTGGCTGCCGAGCGAACCAAGGCGAGCGGCCAGCTATTCATCGCGATTTATAACGACCAGGGTGGTGCGAGCCGTCGTTGGCTAAGGATCAAACAGATCTACCAGCGGTTGCCCGGCATCGTTCGTCCGGGGTGGGTCGCATTGGTTGCCGGGTTTTATGAACTGAAGTTTGCGGCATCGCGTCTGTTGCGGCTGAAGAATCCCTTCCCGTTTCAGGATTGGGTTGCCAAGAAGAAAGATCGCGGCATGTCGCCGTGGCATGATTGGGTCGATTGGGTAGGCGGCTTGCCATTTGAGGTGGCCAGGCCGGAGCAAATCATCCTGCCGCTGCGAAAGAATGGATTCACGTTAGAGAATCTGAAGACGGTTGGTAGCGGTTGGGGATGCAACGAATACGTTTTTCGCCGAGACGCGTCGGCATCGGACCGATGAACGGTAAATCGCGGTCGCGTGTGAACGGAAACACCGACGACTTCGGCTTACCGCTTGACGAATCATTCAACCGGCCGCAGGGCACCAGAAGTGGCTAGACCGGCAACAGCGAGCAACCGTAGCGGTTGGCCGGTTGCTGTGGCCGGCCTTGCCACTGAATGCCGAAGCAGGGAAGAGATGTTCATCAGGTTGCGTTGGAGGGGTGAAAGCGAGCATCATAACCAACCGGGCGCCGCAGCAGTGCGTGATACCCGATTGACCCTCGATGAAAAGCCGGCGAATGTTATCTCCCATCGTTTCACCGACTTCCACTGGCCAGCAGCCGATTGGCCACTGGCAGCCCTGGGCGTGGTGCAACCTTCGCCGCAATCCGTTTGGCGAGTTGACTGCAGAGGAACGGGTCGAGCTGGCTGTGGTCGACGTCGACGCGATCGCCAGCCGCATCGAGACGAGGTATTCGGCGGTCCAGCTGATCGGTGAGAGTGGTCGTGGAAAGACCACGCGAATGTTGGTTCTGTGTCGCGAGTTTGCCGATTCGTGTTATGTCTATTTGCCCGAAGACGGGAGGTGCCCGGTGATTCCCGAGGGAAATCCGCTGCTGATTGACGAGGCCCAGAGGTTACCGCGAGCGGTACGACGGCAAGTATTTGCGTCGGGGCTGCCGTTGGTATTGGCAACGCATCGCGATCTCAGCCGTCCCCTCTCTCGTGCGGGTTATCGAGTGCACAGCGAAAGGATCGGCCAGCAGAATGATGCTCCGCTGATTTGCGAGCTGCTGAATCGACGGATCGAGGCATCGCGATTGAACAACGGATCGGTGCCGCGTCTGTCGATGGACGATGCGTGTGCTTTGGCTGATAGTTTTGGCAGCGATCTACGCGGGATCGAAGGTTATCTTTACGAACGAGTTCAAACCCAAGTGTTCAGCCATGGCGAAATGCGATTTGTCGATTGAGTTGGATGACCCGCAAAGAATCTACTTCGGAGGCGAGAAGATTTCTGGCGTTGTTCGAGTTCGTGCCGACGCGGATGTCAAATGCAAAGGTCTGGAAGTCAGTTCGGGCTGGAAGACGCATGGTCGAGGGAACGTCGCATCGGGCACCGCAGCGACCGTGACGGTGTTCGCCGGCGAGTGGACCGCAGGCGATCAAAACGAGTATCGATTCGAGCTTCCCATTGCACAGTGGCCGCCGAGCTATCATGGTCATTACCTGAACATCGATCACTACATCGATGCCCGCGCCAAGATCCCCTGGGGATTTGATCCCAAAGCATCCGTGCCGTTTCTGATGCGGCCGACCGGCGATGCCGATGGTGCCGTGAAACACTCCGCTGCGACGGAAGTTAGCGGCGTGATTGGATGTGTGATCATCGCGTTTGTGGTATTGCTGTTTGTCGGTGTTGGCGGGATGATCGCGATCGCAACCTTTCCGTTTGGTCTGATCGTGGTGCTGGGGATCGCAGGCGTCGCATTCACGTTTTGGTTGTTCAAGGTGTACTTGCCGAAGTATTTGTTGGGCGAGGTCGGCTATCACTTGGACGAAGAAACGGTCTCACCGGGTCATTCGGTCACCGGCGAGTTGGTGATCCAGCCGCGAAGAAACGTTCCGATCAACGGCATCACGATGAAATTCGAGGCACGCGAGCAGTGTGTCAGCGGCAGCGGCAGCAATCGAACCACTCACAAGCACGTGTTCTTTGAGAAAATGGAAACGCTGCAAGAAGCGACAATGCTGACGGCCGGCAAGGAGCATCGGTTTCCCTTATCGATCAAACTGCCGGACGATGCACCTTACTCGCTCGACTTGAACGACAACGATCTGATTTGGAGCACGGCGCTACGGGTGGATATTCCCCGCTGGCCGGACTGGACGAAAGAACTTGCATTGACGGTCGTGCCATCGGCGGCAGCCAATGCGGAGGTAATGCAGCCGTCGTCGGTGGAACGCCCGGTGGCGCCCGCAGCAGACGCGGGCGGCGGTGACGAGATCACGTTTGGCGAAACGGCGCAACACATTTGGTCGATGCGGGACAATCGCGAGCAGGTCGAATCGCTTGTCGAGGCTGTCTCGGGGTTGACCTTCGCGATGGATGCGGTGGTCGAGCGACGGCTGCTCTATGGTGGTGACGAGGATCCGCACCTGTACCAGGACGGCTATGCGGTTTGGGCGCGGCACACCGATCCGCCACTGCCGATGGTGTTGTATGTCCCACACGAGCTGGCCGATGAATTCGAGAATATTGGTCGCGATCTGTGGAGCGGGCGGGGGACGATTGTCGGATGGGATTCCCGTCACGGGCGGCTCCAGGTGAAAATCGAGCGGCCGCAGTAGATGCCGGCTCCGGTTGATCCCTGTTGGGGGCGTGGTTCTCAATTCTGCTGGCGAGGTTTACACTCCGCCTGGTCGGACAACCCAAAACCGAAAGTCGTGCCGCGTACGCTTGTACCGCTGTGACTCAAACGTAACGCTGTGACCCAAATATGCCCGCGCCCCGAGTGTTGATTCTACGTGCCCCTGGCACGAACTGTGACGAAGAAACCGCGTACGCCTTCCACTGCGCCGGCGCGACGGCCGAACGTGTGCACGTCAATCGGCTGATCGAAAATCCGGCACTCCAAGATCGCTATCAGGTGCTTTGTATACCTGGCGGCTTCAGCTACGGCGACGATATCGCTGCTGGACGCATTCTGGCAACTCGGTTGCGTCGTCATCTGTCCGAGATGGTGGACGCGTTCGTGCACGGCAACGGCGATCGGCTGGTACTGGGGATCTGTAACGGCATGCAGGTGTTGATGCGGTTGGGCGTGTTGACCGAGGGGGTCGGATCGGAACTCGCTCCGGCGGCGACTTTGACTTGGAACAATCATGGGCGATTTGAAGACCGATGGGTGCACCTGGCTGTCGACAATACGCCCTGTGTGTTCTTGAACGCGATCGAAAGGATGTACTTGCCAATGGCCAACGCCGAGGGCAAATTTGTCGCCGCGGATCAGGAGGCATTGGACAAGCTGAAGAGCGAAGGCCGACTTGCGATTCGCTATGCCAAAGGAAGTGACGGTGGAGTACAGGACGAACAACTACCGTTCCCGGCCAACCCGAACGGGGCCGATGCGAATGTCGCCGGCGTGTGCGATGCGAGCGGTCGCGTGTTTGGTTTGATGCCGCACCCCGAACGGCACATCGATCCGACACATCATCCGGCCTGGACGCGGAGAAAAGAGCAGCCAGAGTTTGGCGACGGACTGGCGATGTTCAAGAATGCCGTTGCCTGGTTCGAGTAGCCCGGTCGGCGCCAGAGCTCTCGGGTTTGTCAAAGTGCACGCTGCAGGCATCGTTTTCGCACGAGCGGCCAGCCAGCTTGTATCGATGCCGGGCGACTTGACGATAAGCCCATCGCCACAGCCGGGCGGTCCCCGGAATGTGCAGTAGCGGCGAGATCGGCCATAGCAGGGGTAACCGCCGCGAGAGGTATCGGACCGCGTCGGCTCCGGCGTGTCGGCGATTTCGGTGATCGATCACGTACATCTGTTCCATCAGGTCTTCATGCCGCAGGTCCGGGTAGCGCTGAGCGACGCGGGGGTCGTGCAGCGAGATGAACGAGAGGCGATGGCCACAGCAGTCGAGTCGCCGGAGGAGCCCGACCTGAGACCGACAAAAATTGCACTCGCCGTCGTAAATCACGACATCGGCAGTGGTTAGGGAGTCGGGATCAGGCAAATCTGCTCGCCGGAGCATTGCAATTCTTCGATAAAACGGGAAATTCGCCTTCAACCGGGTGTGGCGATCCACCCTATACTTATCATACGGCATGATGCGGACGATGGTAATGAAACCGCAGTCGGTCGAACAAACAAACATCTTCCATTCTGAGTTCCAGGGTGAGCCAACGATGAACCGAATCGAAAGCCAAGTCCGAAACGCACGTCGCCGGCTCATCCTGGGCCGATTCGGCCAAGCACTCTGTGTGACATTGTTTGCTGCACTGATCGTGGCCACGGTGGCGATCGCCGTACCGGCGCTGCGGGTGATCCACGTCGACTACACAACTTGGGTCTACGCCTGGTTGGGTGGTTCAGTAGTGACGGCGATGATTGCCGCGGTGACCTATGCGGTGTTGACGGCGCCTTCGGTTGCGTCGGTCGCGACGGAAGTCGACCGGCGGTTTGGATTGAAGGAGCGGCTCAGCAGTTCGATGACACTGGACGATCTCGATCGGGAAAGTGACTTTGGGATCGCGTTGGTTGCCGATGCCGAGAAACGCGCGTCCCAACTCGAGATAGCGGATCGTTTTGTGATCCGGCCGACCAAGCTCGGCTGGCTGCCGGTTTCGTTGGTGCCTGTGTTGGCGATCGTGTTATTGCTTGTCGAACCGGCGAAGGAGTCGGACGCCAGCAGCACCTCGAAAGCGGATGCTGTCGAAGTCAAACAAGTTCGTACGGCGGCCGAGCAATTGAAGAAGCGAATCCAACAGCAGCGTAAAAAGGCCGAGGCGGAGGGGCTGAAAGAGTCGCAGGAGCTGTTTGAGCGGATGGAGGCCGATCTGAACAAGATCACCAAGCGTCAGGACCTCAGTCGCAAGGACGCGATGATCGCGATGAATGATCTGAAAAAGCAATTGGAAGAGCGACGTGAGGAGCTCGGATCGTCCGAGCAAATGCGACGAGCACTCTCGCAGATGAAAGGGTTGGAGTCGGGTCCGGGTGAGAAGGTCGCCAAGTCGATTGAAAAGGGCGAATTCGCAGAGGCCAAAGAAATGGCCAAGCAGTTGGCCAACCAAATGCGTGACGGCAAGTTGAGCGACCAGCAGAAAGAGCAGTTGAAGAAGCAAGTCGAGCAGATGCGTGAGGCGTTGCAAAAGGCCGTCCAAGAGCACGAGAAGCAAAAGGACGAATTGCAGCGAAAAATCGACGAAGCTCGAAACAAAGGGGACGGTGCCGAAGCGGCCCGATTGCAGCAGAAGATGAACGAATTGAGTCAGAAGGACTCGCAGATGCAGCAGATGAAGCAAATGGCCGAGTCGATGAACAAGGCGGCCCAGGCGATGCAGCAAGGTGACGCAGCCGAAGCAGCCGACGCGATGGAGCAGATGGCCGATCAACTTGGCCAAATGCAACAAGAAATGTCAGAGCTTGAAGACTTGGAATCGGCGCTCGACCAGCTCTCGCAATCGAAGAACCAGATGCGATGTGAGAACTGTGGCGGCGCCGGATGCCAGCAATGCCAGGGCAACGGAATGGGGCAGGGCGGTTTCGGTCAGGGTCAAGGCCAGGGGGATGGACTGGGCAAGGGGAATGGTTCGGGTGATCGGCCGGAGTTGGAAGACGATACCAACACGTACGAGACCCAAGTGCGCGGCCAGGTGAAAAGGGGAAAAGCGATCATTTCCGGATTCGCCGACGGCGCCAACCGCAAGGGTATCTCACGAGAGGACGTGAAGAACGCCATTCAGAGTGCCCTGTCCGAAGAGAGCGATCCGACGGAGAACCAGACGCTGCCGCGGATCGAACGCGAGCATGCCCAGCAATATTTTGATCAACTTCGCGAAGGGACCTAATCGGGTCACTGCAACTCGGCGAGTGCCTCGTCGATCAGTTCGGCTTGTTCTAACTTGTGGGCGGCCATGCTGCCGGTGCTGGGACTGGCCGACTCGGCGCGAGTGATCCGGCGTAGCTTGAATCGCTCGGACAGTTCGTCGCCGAAGTTCAGCTTGAAGTAGGGCCAACCGCCCATATTGGTCGGTTCGTCCTGGACCCAAGCGATATCGCTTCCGTCGGGCAGGCCTTGCAGCTTGGCGTTCAGTTCCTCGACGCTCAGTGGGTAGAGTTGCTCGATCCGCATGATCGCGACGCCGTCGATGCTTCGCTTGACTCGAGCTTCCAGCAGATCGTAGTAGATCTTGCCGGTACAAATCAGCAACCGACGGCAGTCACTCAATGCGACCTGTTGGTCCGTTAGGATTTTTTCAAAGCGTCCCTCGGCCAGTTCTGCCAGGTCGCTGGTAACCATCGGGTGTCGCAACAGGCTCTTGGGGGTCAGCACGACGAGTGGCTTGCGCCATTTGCGGATCACCTGTCGACGAAGCAAGTGGAAGTACTGGGCGGGCGTCGTTGGTTGGCAAACTTGGATATTGTGTTCGGCCGCCATCGACAGAAAGCGTTCGACCCGAGCGCTACAATGCTCGGGGCCTTGGCCTTCAAAGCCGTGCGGCAACAACATCACCAGGCCGCTGAGCCGATTCCATTTGTCTTCGGCGCTGGCGATGAACTGGTCGACGATCACCTGGGCACAGTTCCAGAAGTCACCGAACTGTGCTTCCCAGGCGACCAACCCGTCGGGGCAGTCCAGCGAATAGCCGTACTCGAAGCCGAGCACGCCGGCTTCGCTGAGCGGGCTGTTGTGAATCTCGAATGTTGACTGATCGACGTTCAGATTGCACAGCGGTGTGTAGGACTCGCCCGTCTTGGTGTCGTGCAAGACGGCATGTCGTTGGCTGAACGTACCTCGCTGGCAATCCTGGCCCGTGATCCGAATTGGGTGACCGTCGGCCAGCAGAGTCGCAAAGGCAGCTGCTTCGGCGCTGGCCCAGTCGAGCGGTCGTTTGCCTCCGGCCATTTCACGTCGCTGCGCCATCGGTCGTTTGAGCTTTTTGTTGGCCGAAAATTGTGATGGCAAGCGGGTCAACGAATCGATCAAGGCCGATAACTGTTTGATGTCGTAGCTGGTGTCGGTCACGCCGGTCGGTTCGAGTCCACCGAAGTACTGGCTCCAGTCCGCGGCCAAAGTTTGGGTATCGGGCACGAACGGCTCGTGTTTGCTGGCCTCGAACTCGGACTCCAGTTTTTCGGTCCGTTCATGCTGGATCTCTTCGGCTTCTTCGGAGCTGATTTTTCCGAGTTCCAGCAAGCGGCTCAGGTAGTTCTCGCGAACGCTTGCCCGACGGTCGATTTCCGCGTACATCGTGGGCTGAGTAAAGCGGGGCTCGTCACCTTCGTTGTGTCCCCATCGTCGAAAGGCATACAAATCGATGACGACATCGCGATGGAACTCTTTGCGAAAATCCATCGCCAAGGAGACGACTTGGGCGACCGCCTCGGGGTCTTCACCATTGACATGGAAAATCGGGATCTGCAGCATCTTGGCGATATCGGTGGCGTAGGTGCTGCTGCGACCTTGTTTGGGTTCGGTCGTGAAACCGATTTGGTTGTTGATCACGATGTGCAGCGTACCGCCGGTGCGATAGCCGTCCAATTCGCTGAGATTCAACGTTTCTTGCACGATTCCCTCGCCGGCGAATGCCGCATCGCCGTGGATCAGGATCGTCATGACTTCTTGTCGCTTGGTGTCACCGGCCTGGTCTTGCTTGCGGCGCGTGCGTCCTTGTGCGACGGTGTTGACGTACTCCAAATGGCTGGGATTGAAGCAGAGTGAGATGTGCAGGGTATCGCCGGAGGCCGTTTTCCAATCGCTGCTGTAACCGAGGTGATAGCGAACGTCGCCACCGCCCCGGTTCATTTCCGGATTGGGATCATCAAACGACCAAAAAATGTTCATCGCCCGCTTTTTCAGGATGTTGGCCATCACATTGAGGCGACCGCGGTGAGCCATCCCCATCACGACCGCATTGACATTGTGTTGACAGGCCTTTTCCAGAGCCAAATCGAGCATCGGGATCAGGCTTTCGGCACCCTCGAGCGAAAAGGTTTTGGCGCCGACGAACTTGCGGCGAACGAATTCCTCGAAGATGGACGCGTCGGCCAGTCGCGTATAGATACGTCGTTGCACATCATGCGAGAGTTCCAGCCGGTTTTCGGTCGTTTCCATCCGCCGCTGAAGCCAATCGCGGATATTTCGACGGTCGATGTGCATGAACTGCGCACCGATGCTGCGGCAGTAGGTGTTGCGGAGTCGCGACAGAATCGCCTCCAGCGTTCCTCCGATCACATTTTCAAGAGCCGAGCTGTCGAACGGTCGACGCAGGTCCTCATCGCTGAGCCCATAAACCTCGGGGCTCAATTGCGGGCTATCGGGGTGAAACAGTCCCAGCGGATCGAGGTCGGCCACCAAATGTCCGCGGACACGGTATTCGCGTACCAGGTTATTGACTCGATCCTGAATCCGGGAAAGCCACAGAGCCTGATCGGTATTTTCATCCCCCGTCGATCCTCTTCGGTCGGCGACCGCCGTGGCGGCGGATCCCCGGCCGTCGGGTGAGCCGTTCTTGCTAGGCGCCGATTTTGCTCCGATCGAAACGGGGCTGGTTCGGGCACCGACCAGGAATTGTTCAAAGTATTGGCGCCATGAATCGGAGACGCTCGAGGGATCGCGGACGTATTGGACGTACAGATCGTCAATGTAGTCCAAGCTGTAACTATTCATGGCGGCAGTGAGGGCCATTCAGAAACGGAAGGTATGGAGGGCAGGGGACCGATGAACCTTGCTTGGCGGCATTGTCGTTGTCACAAGATGAACCAAAATGGTTGCCCAATGAGTGCTGCAAATCAAGCGAGCGGTTTTCGAAGATTCCACCGCCCGACCGCGGACCAGCGATGTTCGGTCTGACAACGGGTTTCGTCCACTGCACTGTAGAGAATTGACCTTAGGGATGGTAGGCACGTGGCTGCACTTTCACGCCCCGATTTCTTCCTTTCCGGCCGTGCACCCATTTTGCCTTTGATGCCATGATAGCTTGCCGAAGGGGACCAACAACCAACTGCCGGCGGCCCTTGGGCGTGGTTGGCACCCTTGGTTCCCAGTCCCTTTTCCGGTATCCCCCTGACCCTCGCATCCACTTTCCCGTTCAAACCGATATGCCATTGCCGCCTCGCGATGCATTGTTAAGTATGACGGGATTCTGGCATGATCCAAGCTCACCCATCCAACCCCATCTGGTGACCAACCTGTGGCCGTTTTGATCCAAGTCTCGGACGCACATAAACGATATGGCGATCAAGTCCTGCTGGACGGTGCCGAGTTGTCATTAGTGGATGACGTGAAAGTGGGGTTCATCGGCCGAAACGGGGCCGGCAAATCAACGCTGTTGCGGGTCTTGCTGGGGACCGAGGAACTGGAAAAGGGAGAGGTCATTCATCATCCGACGCTACGGATCGGTTACCTCCGCCAGCATGATCCGTTCCATCCGGGGGAATCGGCACTCGATTTTTTGATCCGTGACAGTGGCGAACCGCAGTGGCGCTGCGGGGAGGTTGCCGGACAATTCGAGCTAAAAGGTAGCTACCTGGAGGGGCCCGTCAAAGAACTCTCTGGTGGATGGCAAACCCGCGTCAAGTTGGCCGCTCTGCTGCTGCATGATCCGAATCTGTTGATGTTGGACGAACCGACCAACTTTCTTGACCTGCGAACCCAGATTTTGCTGGAGCATTTTCTGCGAGATTTCAACAAGGCGGCCCTCATCGTCAGCCACGATCGCGCCTTTCTCGGTGCCACCTGCTCGCAAACGCTCGAACTTGCACGCGGCAAGTTAACGATGTTTCCTGGTCAGATTGATGCCTTTCTGGAGTACCGAGACGAACGACGTGAACATGATCGTCGTGTCAACGCGACGATGATCGCGAAACAAAAACAGCTGCAACGATTCATCGACAAGAACCGCGCCAACGCGTCCACGGCCAGCCAAGCTCGCAGCAAGGCAAAACAGCTTGCACAATTGCAAACCACCGAGATCGAGGTGGATGAACCGACCGTCAACATCCGCGCCCCGCGGGTCCAGCCGCGTCAGGGTACCGCGGTCCGCTGCGAAGGGCTGGCGATCGGTTATCCCGATCACGTGGTCGCCGATCAGATCACGCTGGAAATCGAACATGGCCAGCGAGCGGCGATCGTCGGTGACAATGGCCAGGGTAAGACGACGCTGCTGCGAACGCTCGTCCATTCACTCGAGCCGCTCGCTGGCAGCGTGAGGTGGGGATACGGCGTCGAAATTGGCACCTACGCCCAACACGTTTACACCAGCTTGGACGAGCGGCAAACCGTCATCGAGCACCTCGAGTACACTTCCGATTCCGATACCACCCGTCAAGACTTGCTGGCGATGGCCGGCGCACTGCTGTTCCGTGACGACCATATCAACAAGAAGGTCAAAGTGCTCAGTGGCGGTGAACGGGCACGATTGTGCATGGCCGGATTGCTGCTGGGAACGTCCAACGTGCTGGTTCTGGACGAGCCCGGTAACCACCTCGATGTGGAAACGGTCGAGGCGCTCGCCGAGGCGCTTCAGCAATACAAAGGGACGGTGATTTTCACCAGCCACGATCGTCACTTCATGCATCGCGTTGCGACCAGCGTGATCGAAGTCTGTGATGGCAGCGTCAAAAACTACTTCGGAAATTACGATGCCTACCTGGCGTCGATCGAACAGGCGGTCGATGACGGCGAGCGGGAGCGGGCCGGCAAAGCGAAGGGTGGGGCAGCGGTTTCCGGTGGTCCACCACCCAAAGCGAAGACGACCGACCACCGTCAAAACCAGCGTGATCAGCGGCGCACCGAGAAGGAGGTCAAAAACCTGGAGAAAAAGATTGCTCGACTGGATGACGATAAACGAGAGCTGAACCAGAAATTGCTGGCCGCAACCGATCCCACCGAGGCCGTTCGGCTCCATGAACAGATCACCAGAATTGGTGATGAATTGGTCGAAGCCGAGGAGCGCTGGATGGAACTGAGTTCTCAGGATTGATCCCGGGAACCGGCGATAGCACTGGGCAGACAAACGAGACAGAATGCGGTCGAGAGAAGCAATCGCCGCTTCATTGATTTTTGACCTCCGCAAACCCGGCTTTTGATGTCTTTTCCACCGCCTCCCCTGCAGATTGGCGATCTCCGCATCGATCCGCCGATCTTGCAGGCACCGATGGCAGGCTTCACCAACGCCGCCTTTCGACAGATCGTGCGTGGCTTTGGCGGCGCCGGCCTGTTGGCGACCGAGATGGTCAACGCCAGGGGATTCGTCTGGCTGGACGAGCATGAAGCCGAACATCCCGATCGCTTGTGGGGCGTCGCCGAAGAGGCTCGGCCGCTGGCCGTTCAGATCTGGGACAACGATCCCGAGACGATGGCCACCGTCGGGCGACGGCTGACCGAGGAGTACAGGGTCAGTGTCGTTGATATCAACTTCGGGTGTCCCGTCCGCCAGGTGACCGAAAAGGCACACAGCGGCAGTTACCTGCTCCGCGAGCCCAAACGGATGTTTCAAATCATCAGCAAGCTGGTCGACGCCTGCAGCCCCACACCGGTGACCGCGAAAATCCGGCTTGGTTGCACCCGAGACAACGTCAATTGCAACGAGGTCGCGAGGGTCGTCGAGGAAGCGGGCGCCGCGGCGCTAACGGTCCACGGCCGAACGGCGCAAGACATGTTTCGCGGCAACGCCGATTGGCAGCGAATCAGCGAAATCAAACAACACCTGCGATCGATCCCGCTGATCGGGAATGGCGATCTTGATTCGGCCGACAAGATCGTTGCGGCGTTCCAGCAGTACGATGTTGATGGTGTGATGATCGCGCGGGCCTGTTTGGGTCGACCGTGGCTATTCGCGCAGGGCGCCGCCGCGCTGCGAGGCGAGCAGGTACCGCCCGAACCGACCATGCGGCAGCAGCGTGACGTGATGCTGAATCACTATCGACTGGTGACCGAGCGGTTTGGCGAAGAGAAGGGGACCATGCTGATGCGAAAATACGCCTGCTGTTATGCACAAGGAAAACGGGGGGCCAGGTTCTTTCGGTCGCACGTGGCCAGCGTTTCGACAGCGGAAGAGTTCTTCGGCGTCGTCGATGAATTCTTTCCTGATTCATCGTCGTGATGTGAGCGGCCGTCGGATAAGGTTCGTTGTTGAATGCCAGTGGCGGTGATGCCCATCTTGGATCCATTTGTTCTGCTCACCGCAGCAACGATTCCACGTACTGTTTGAAGCCACGCATGTCCGCTGGCAGATCACCCGGACCGATGATCAGAGGGCCGTCGTCTGCTTGGGTCTGTAAACCGTGGCTGCCGCGAACCAAAGTCGGATCGAGCGGAATCACATCCATCTTGTATCGAAAGCCGAGTTTTTTTCTGGCCAATTTTCGCAGCGCCCGAAACTTGCTGGTCATGAACAACTCACACGGGTCGTAGCCTGGCTTGCGATGAATGTCGACGGTGCGGGCAAAGTCGGGGGCCAGTGAGTCGTCGGTCCAGTAGTAGTAGGTGAACCATGCGTCGCTGTTGGCCAAGGCGACGAGTTCACCACTGCGGGGATGATCGAGTTCCAGCTCGGCGGGATCGACGACGCGGTCGATCCCGGGCACTCCTTGAAGGAACGCGCGAACTTCATCGACTTGACCTGGATCGTGGACGTAAACGTGTGCCAGTTGGTGGTCGGCAACCGCAAAAGCGTCACACTCCCCAGGCATCAACATTTCGCCGAACGGTCCGCCGCGAACCCGCAACCAGCCTGCCTGGCGAAGATGGCGATTGATGGGAACCGGTTGGCTGACCGGAACCAACCCATACTCCGAAACCGCGACCACCTTTGCACCGATCGAGTGGGCGGCGTCGATGACGATTCCTGCACAGGCATCCACTTCGGCAACGCGAGCGGGATTGTGATCGGGAAAACGTTGGAAGTCATAATCGAGGTGGGGAAGGTAGGCGAGCGTCAACTGGGGCCGCTTCTCTCGCAGCACAATCGAGGTCGCATCGGCGATCCATTTCGAGCTGTCCAGACCCGCCCCGGGGCCCCAGAAAGCGAAGAAGGGAAAGTTGCCCAGGCGTTTGGTCAGCTGGCAATCGGTGTGATCGAGCACATCAAACGCTTTCGAGCCGTCACAGCCGTAGTGTGGTTTCGGCGTGGCGCTGTACCGGACCGGCGCCGATTGATTGAACCACCAAAACATTTTGGCTGTTTCGAACGGTTCGTAGAACTTGTCGCCCTGGATCAGCGAATTGGCTTGTTGCCAGAATCGGATCTCTTGAGTGTCGCGAAAGTACCAACCGTTTCCGACGATCCCGTGATCACGTGGTGCCAGTCCGGTCAGCATCGTCGCCTGTGACGTGCAGGTCACTGCCGGCAGCGGGCTGTGCCAGGCGATCGCCTGGCCAAGTGCCGACAGACGTGGAGCATGGCGGAGCAGTTTGGGTGTCAGGCCAACCACATTGATGATGCAAACTTTTGACATCGACTCAGACCGTACGCGGTGGGAAATCAGGCTCTCTGTGATGTTCCGGCACACACCGTGATTCGTTCCGCGTCAGATCGGAACCTGCACCCGCCTGGACGAAATACCCGCAGCCTTTCACGCTCGATCGACCCGTACGATCTCGCCTCGCTTGTACTTGTTCCAGTACAGATCGAGTTGGCGTTTCACCAGCCCGCTGAGCAGAAATACGCCCAACAAGTTTGGAAAGCTCATGCCCAGCAGCATCAGATCGCTGAAGTCCAGAATACTTCCCTGTGTGACGATCGAACCGAGCAGGGTGAATCCCAGGAACAGCGTCTTGTAAACGAACGATGTTCTTGCCCCGAACAGTTCGACCCAACAGCGTTCGCCATAGTACGACCAGCTGATGCATGTCGAATAGGCAAACAGAACGACGGCCAAGTACAAGATATAGCGGAACCAGTCGTGTCCGCCCACGGTGAAGGCATACAGCGTGACTTTGGCGCCCTGGCTGGAGGCAATGGCACTTTCCATCTCGGGTGCCTCGTAGGCACCGGTGACCACCACAACGAGCGCCGTGATGGTGCAGACAATGACGGTGTCGATGAACGGTTCCAATAAGGCGACAATGCCTTCGCTGACCGGTTCGTCGGTCTTGGCCGCGGAGTGGGCGATCGCCGCCGATCCGACACCCGCTTCGTTACTGAACACGGCTCGCTGGATGCCGATCACCAGGACGCCCACGAAACCTCCAAAGGCTGCGTCGGGTGTGAAAGCCTCGACCATTATTTTTTCGATGGCGGTGGGAATCTGGGTCGCATTGGCGATCAAAATGTAAACCGCCGCGATCACGTAGGCGAGACACATGAACGGTACGATGCGGCCGGCCACCGCACCAATGCTCTTGATCCCGCCGATGATCACGATGCCAACCAGGAAGGCCATGACGACGCCGTAGATCCACGGATAACTTTGCAGCAGCGGCACATCGCCGCGGATCGCCTCGAGCGATTGGCCGACTTGAAACGCATTGCCCCCACCAAAGCTGGCACCGATGCACAACAACATGAACGCCCAGGCCAACACGTTGCCCAACGGTGCCAGTCCAATCTCCTTCAGGCCGGTTCGGAGGTAACGCATCGGGCCGCCCAACACTCGGCCCTCTTCATCACTGACACGATAGAGTTGTCCCAGTGTGCATTCGGTGAACTTGGCCGTCATGCCCAGCAGTCCCACCGCGATGATCCAAAACGTTGCCCCCGGTCCCCCGGTGCTGATGGCAATCGCAACGCCGGCGATGTTGCCCAGCCCGACCGTTGCCGAAAGTGCGGCCGAGAGCGCCTGGAAATGGGATACCTCCCCCGGTTCACCGGGTGTGTCGTAGACGCCGCGAGTCAGGTCGATCGCATGCTTGAAGCCACGGATGTTGATGAAACCCATTCGCAGGGTCAGAAACGTTGCTCCGCAAAACAGCCAGGCGACGACAAACGGGACCGATATTCCGACAGGATACCGCGGTGTGATCAACCAACCGGGGCGAACTTCGGTGATCGCCTTTCCCGTTTCCGGGTCGATTTCCGGTTCGCCGGTCGCATTCAACTTGGCAACGTCGCGAGGCCCGGAGTAGAAATCGAAGAACAGAACTTTGTAGATCGGTGTGACGACGTAGTTTCCGAACGCTTGGTCCACTTCTCGAGCCCAGGAGGGTGGTGCCGGATTGCTCGATGTCGATTCCGACGGTGACTCGCTGTCCGCCGAATCGCCGTTGGACCTGGCTGGACGCTGGCGCCGTTGGCCTCTGGCGCGTTGGCCTCTGGCGCGTTGGCCTCTGGTGCGCCGTCGGCAGGGAGCGTGGTTCCGACGGCATTGGTCGCATCAGCATCGCTGGCATCCTCGGCCGCTACCTGGCCAATTTGGTTCTCGGCCGCCGTCGTCACATCGGGCGGAGGCGCAGACCATCCGGCGTTGGGGACCCACAGCAGCGTCGTGATAGAGACCAGCAAGAGACGTACGGCATGCATGGCGAACTCAACAGCGGTGACGGAGAAAGTTAGGTGCCGTGATCGGACTCGATCGCCACAGGCTAGAGCCTCGGCTGCAACAAATCGACACCAACCATGCAAAGTCGAGTGCCGAGAATCGCGAAATCATCGAAAAAATACCATTCGTGGGTTCGCTAGGGCGTCCTCCGGTCGCCAGAAGGATTGGCGGGGCCGAGCATCGGCAGCGGTCCGGGACGAGAGGCGGTCGGGTGCGAGAGGGTAGATTCCCATCTCAACGGCGTTTCTAGGCTTTTTTTTCAAGCCGAGATGCCGTCGGGGGGGCGACCGGTGGCGAGAATTTTGGAGGGGAAAGCAGAAAAGAGTGGTCAGGGGCGGGCTCGAACCGCCGACACCGGCCTTTTCAGGGCCGTGCTCTACCAACTGAGCTACCTGACCAACGCTTTCGTCAACACAAAGGGGTCGGTGGGAGTACAATAATTGGCCTTTTTTTCAGGCCATGCACCGTCCCACGACGAAGCTTTGACGAAATTCGGATGGTTTACGTCGAGGAAACTAGCAAAACCGACCGCTAGGATCAATTCGACGGTCGGCGATCGTAGGGTATGATGCGTGAATTCGTCAATCGGTTCGTTCCCGCTGCCGCGGCGGCAAGGTGGTCGGTGGTGCAGCAACGGCCGAAGGATCGACGATTCTGGATTCGAGTATCAGGGATTAATGCGGTGAATCAAATGGCAATGAATGTTGGTGACGAGAAGGCGATCGGATCTGCCGGGATCGGGTTGTTCTCGGTCCGATCCGTGTTTGCCTTGATCGCGGTTGTGGCGGTCGCCGTCTCGCAGATGCAAACCGTGAAGGCCTACACCCCCGAAGATCCGGTCGTCCAGCAGATGGTCAAACGTGGGATTGGGTATCTCGATGGACTTGACCTGGCGAAGGAATTCAACGGCGGCGTCACCGATTTCAGCGGCACTGGCGGCGAGCGAGTGTTGGTCGCCTATGCGCATCACAAATGCCGGCATGATCCCGACGCCCCGATCGTCAAAATGGGGATCTCTGCGGCTCAGGCAATCACCAAAGCGCTCAACGATGGCCGCGGGGATCATGGTCACAAAAAGGTGTACGAGATTGCGATGTGCGTGCTGTTGTTCGCTGATGTCAATCCCGAGATTTACAAGCCTCAGCTGAAGCAACTCCAGGAGCACTTATTTGAGTGTCAATATCCGAACGGTGCCTGGGGTTATCCGGAGGACAAGGAGGGTGATACTTCGCAAACGCAATACGCCTTGCTGGCGACTTGGACGCTCGACCGAATGGGGATTCCGCTCGAGTATGACCGCGTAGTTGGCGCCATGAATTGGCTGCTTCGAGTCCAAGACAGCACCGGAGGTTGGCCCTATCACGGCAACGACCCTGGTCCGGGACAGCCGCTGGTTCGGCAGGCGAGAGTGGACATGTCGATGACATTGGCCGGCGGCAGCAGCCTATTGATCGCGGGAGACGCTTTGCGGCTTTGGGGTGAAACGGTGGATGACACGGACCCCGGAATCGTCGGGCTGCCCAAAGCGATCAAGATTTACCAAGAAGACAAGAATGTGCAGCGGCGGAAACGGGCGACCGTTTCCGAGGCGCCGATCAAGCAATCCCTGGTCGGCTTGGAGGCGTGGCGAAGGGCACATCCGTACAAGCGAAACGGAATGATTGACTGGTACTACTACCAGATGTACACGTTGGAGCGTTTCGAGAGCTTTATTGAGATCGCCAACGGGCGGCCGAAGGACACGAGCCCGGCATGGTACAACGCCGGTGTCGATGAGTTGCGACAATACCAAGGGGCCGACGGAGGATGGACCGATCGATCTCACTCGCGTGGCCCGGTGAGTACCGCCTTCGCCTTGTTGTTCCTGATCCGTAGTACCCAAAAGGCCGTCTTCAATCTGGGTGCGGGCGAGCTGTCGGGCGGATGGGGCTTGCCCAAAGACACCACCAACATTCGAGTCGATGGCACCCAGATCAAGGGTCAACCGATCGCGGAGGACATCACCAACATGTTGGAGATCCTGGAACAGGACGCGGCCGGTGACATCGAAGAGAAATCGTTGCCGGAAGACCTGGCGTTGGACAAGAATCCGACCGCGCGTGCCGCTCAGTTGGATCGCTTGGAACGGTTGGTTCGTGGCAGTACCTCCTATCAGGCGCGTCGGGTCGCGGCGCGACTGCTCGGCAGCAGTGACGAGATGCGAGTGGTCCCCTCGCTGATCTTTGCCCTCAGCGATCCGGATCCGATGGTCTGGCGAAGTGCACGGGACGGTTTGCGGTTCATCAGCCGAAAATTTGACGGGATGGGGCTGGAGAATCCGCCACCACCAAAGTACGTGCCCGATGCGGGCGAAGTTGCCGAAGCCCAGAAAAAGTGGCGTGCGTGGTATCGATCCATGAACCCGAAGTACGTGTTTTTGGACTACGATCTGTAACCGGCCGCCGATCCAACCGAGAATCGGTTGCTGTCGATGGACATGGACCAAGAACTGACAACTCCCTGCAAAGAAATTGAGAATGGCTTCGGTCACAGGCCCCTCCGATCAGGAAACGCCCGACCTCGTGGTCAGCGAACGACAAGCCACTCGCGCCCAAGAGCGGGCGAAGCTGCGGATCAGTCGATTCGATATCGTGACTTCGTTTTTCATGGCGTTGATCCTGTTTATCGGTACGTTCGTCACCATTTTGTTCATCGTGTGGCTGACCAGTCGCTGGTCCTTTCCGCCGCGGGCGATCGAACCGATTATCGAAAATCCGGCTGGACGGGGCGAGAATCCGGAAGGATTCGAGCGAGATTTCGAGCCGCCCGGGGCCGAGGAAGTCGAGGAATTGATGGAGCCGACGCTGGCCGAAACGATCGAGGCGGTCACCGATGCGGTCAGCACGGTGGCGGCGTCACTGGCAACCACCGACTCCAACGCGCCAGCCAGCACCCAGGGATCGGGTGCCGGTGACAGTCGCCCGCCCGGTCCCGCCGGCGAGGGTGAGGACATCATCCCGCGCTTCGAGCGATGGCAACTGAACTTCAGCGCACGCAACCTCAAGGCGTATGCCACCCAGCTCGATTTTTATGCAATCGAACTCGGGGCAATTGGCGGTTCGGTTCAGGGGGTCGATGTCGCCAACAATCTGGCGGGCAATCCGCAGAAACGACGAATTGTCGATACCGAGAGCGAGAAACGGCTGTACTTCATGTGGAATAGCCCTGGGCCTTTGATGGAGTACGACCGTCAATTGCTGCAACAAGCCGGCATTCCGCTGCCCAATCGTCAGATGCTGAAGTTCATTCCACCCGATTTGGAGAACCAGCTCGCTGTGATTGAGTTGGACTACGCCAAGCAGAAAGGTCACCAGTCGGTCACGGAAATCGCGAAGACGATTTTCGAGAGCAAGGGATCCGGCAACGGATATGCGTTCGAGGTGATCGACCAACGATACCGAAAGCCGCGTAGGTAGTCGGTCCTTTTCACTTGTGGACGATCTTCATGACCAACGTCAACACGACCGATCAGACGGCGACGTCGGCGATCAAGGTCGATTCACCGACCGACGTGCGAGGGGACGTGACGCGAGAGCGGACCGGCCGCGGCACCGAATCGTCGCCGGTGAGTGGTTCGTTGCGAGTGAGCCGGTTCGACATCGTGACGTCGTTTTTGATGGCAGTGATCCTGTTGGTGGGAACGTTCGTATCGATGTTGATGGTCGTTTGGATGCTCGGTGCCGAAAGCAGATACGAGAAAAGGAACCCCCCCTTGGTGCGATTTGCCGCTTCCCATCGTCCGCGCGGTTTCGAGCGAGATTTTCTCGAGCCGAGGGAGGACGAGGTGGAACAATTGCAGGACGTTTCGGTGCAAGACGTGTTGCTGGCCGTTACCGACGTGGCCACGCGTGTTGCCGGCGGTTGGGTGGTGAGCGACAGTGATCCGTTGACAGCGGCCGCTAGGAGGCCTCAGCAGGGGGACAGTCGTCCTCCGGGCGAGTGGTCGGAGAACGTGAGTCTGGCCCGCTGTGAGCGGTGGCAGCTGAATTTTTCGGCAACCGACCGCGACTCGTATGCCGGCCAACTCGATTTTTACAAGATCGAACTGGGGGCGATCGGGGGATCGATTTCGGGTGTCGATTACGCGCACGATTTGAGCTCGCGGCCGCAGTCACGGCGGGGCGACAGCGAGCTTGAGAAGCGGTTGTACTTCCTCTGGAACCAGCCCGGTCCGCTGATGCGATTTGACCAGCAATTGCTGGCCATGGCAGGCATCGAGTTGGAGGGTCGCCAACTATTGAAATTTGTCCCCTGCGAGCTGGAAAACCGGCTCGCCAGAATCGAACTGGAATATGCTAGGTCCCATGGACATCCGGCCATCTCGGAAATCGCCAAGACGGTTTTCCAGAGCGAGAAGGTGACCGATGGCTACCGTTTCACGGTAGTCGGACAGCGATACCGAAGACCGCAATCATGATTGGTGGTCGTTCGGCGTGTAAAACCTTAACTTATCACTGCTGCGGGCTCCAAGCCTCGGGTCTTCGATGCCTGTTGAACGTCGGTCGCGAGGCGGCTCTGGCAGCCGGTTCCTTTTCCCGCACAATGATTCGCACATCCGTTGGTCTTCAGTGAAGGACTTGATCCCTAATGCTACTTGCTGCAATTGACCTGTTTTCGATCATTTCGATGGCCACCTACGGTGGGCTTGCCGTGGCCGCGTTGTGGGGACTGTATTGCATCGTGATTGTCTGGACTCGAGTGAGTCACAAGCGATTCAAGACCGAAGAGGCGCAGGACGTATTCATCGACGACGTCGAACAGATGCTCAGCGCGGGTGATTTCGAGGGTGTGGCGGAGTATTGCGAGGGCGATACCAGGGCCATTCCGCAGATCGTCGAGATGGCGGTCAACAATCGTGGCTTGGGATACAAGAAGGCCCGCCAATTCGTCCTGGATCGATATCAACGCGACGTGATGAGCGATCTGGAATATCGGCTCAGCTGGGTCGGTACGGTGATCAAAGCGGCGCCGATGATCGGGTTGTTTGGCACCGTGTTTGGGATGATGGGTGCGTTCGCGACGTTGTCGACCGAGGGCGCCGAACCGGCGGCGCTGGCCGGCGACATCAACATCGCCCTACGGACAACGGCCTGCGGATTGGCGATCGCGATTCCCCTGATGGTGATTGTCGCCAACGTCAACATTCGAATCGCCAAGATGGAAGATCTGGTCGGCTCCGGTCTGGCCCGGTTCATGGTCGCTTTTCGCTCGGGTCTGACGAAGTCGCCGCCGTCGGCCCAGACGCCGGCAAGTTCCGCGATGGAGCCGATGGCCGTGCAGTCGTCTGCCAAGTGACGAGCGGACGAAATTGTACCGATCACGTGGACCTTGAGTGTCTGCAACCTATTGGACAACAAAGAAGCGTTTCCCATGAGCAGTGTGCTTACCGATAACGACGCACTCAGCGACGATCAGCTGGACGATCTGGATGAGCTCGACGATTTGCGATTGCCACGGAAGAATCGCGATGATGACGAGATGGACATCACGCCGATGATCGACATCACGTTTTTGCTGCTGATTTTCTTTATCGTGACTTCGACGATGGATCCGACGAAGATCGGATTGATCCCCGAGGCCGATAACGGGCTCGCCGTCTCGCAAAAAGACTCCGCGGTGATCTTTATCCATCCCGCCGGTGAAGACAAAGTGGTGATCTCGCGGTTGGACGGCAGCGAATTCAGCGCCGATGAGGATGTGCAGGCGACCGAGATCATCGACTACATCACCGCCGAAATCGAAAAGTCCAGCGGCAAGAACAAGCAACATGTGATGTTGTTTGGTGACGCGGACGTCAAAGTCGGTCAGGTGACACGAGTCCAGAAGATCATTGGGGACGCCTTCGAGGACATCGATTCGACCTACATCGCGGTGAAGGAGCTGAGATGAAAGGGGTCGACCAGGTGGTTTGCGATCATCCCAGTGAATCGCGGCTGCGCGCCGCCGGCAACCGGCAACGAGCGAAACAGGGCAAGGCCGATCTGGACATGACACCGATGGTGGATGTTTCGTTTTTGTTGGTGATTTTTTTCATGGTGACCGCATCATTTAGCTTGCAGAAATCGATTGCGATGCCTCGTCAACAGGCTCAAACGCCGAGCCCGCGGATCGATCCCCAGCCACAGGAGGTGCAAGTCGACGTGCAAATCGATCGCTTTGGGTCGTTTCTGGTGATCACCCCGAACTGGAATTTGGAAACGCCGGCAAAGCAGCGATTAGTGACAGCGTTGAGGGATGCGGTGGGCGAATCACAAGCGGATTCTCGGCTGAGCATTCACGTTCATGAAATGGCAAAACTTCGCTCGCTTGTCGACGCGATGGACGCCGGCACGATCGCTGGTTATGCGGATTTGCAAGTCACACAGGTTGAGGGTTTCTGAGTCAGTTCACTTTTTCATACAGGTCCACGATCTCCCAGCGAGGAACGGCTAACGGCAAATCATGTCTATTGAGGTAAAATGTCTGCAGTGCGGAGCGACTCATCGGGTCAACGATCGGTTGGCCGGGCGACGTGTGCGTTGCCCCCAATGCGAGACGGCTGTTCACGTGCCCGAACTGGATCGCAACGGCAACGGTGAAGCGGTTGCTGAAGACGTCGAGCCGGTCGCAGGCGAGTCGGTCGCGGCGGCCGTATCGTCCGGCATTGCCGGTTCATCCGCCGCCGCCCCGCTGGCCGCGGAAACCGTTGCTGCTGGGACGGTCAATGTCGCCACTGCTCCGCAGCGATCACCCGCGATCGATCCCGATGCGGTTGACGCCGGTGGGGTGGAGGATGACGAGGACGACGAAATTTTTGCCCGCAAAGGTCGTGAGGATGCCGAGCTGGACATGACACCGATGGTCGATGTCACCTTCCTGCTGTTGATTTTCTTCACGGTCACGGCGGCGTTCAGCTTGCAGAAGTCGATTCAGATGCCTCGCCAGCAGACCGATGCACCGAGCACTTCGGTGGTCGAGGAAGAGGAAGAAGAGCTGGACATGGTGGAGGTGCAGGTCGACGAATTTGGCGCATTCCTGGTGCTCGCCCCGGACTGGGAACGGGAGACTCCAGGAAAACAGAATTTGATCACCGCGTTGAAAGAAGCGATTGCCGGAAGCAACGACGGGATGCGTCTGATCATCAAGGTTCATGAACTGGCAAAGCTTCGTCATTTGGTGGACGCCATGGATGCCGGCACGATCGCCGGTTACGCAGAACTGGAAGTCACCCAAGTCGAAGAGTTTGATTAGGGGCGACGAACGCGTCTCGCCTTCGTGAGACCAACGGTGACGAACGGGAATTGAATCAAACAACACTTTTGATAACGGCGAAAATGCTTGCAAACGAATTGATCGATCGACTGGAGCGACTGGGGTTGTTGGACCAGGAGATCATCGAAGCGCTCCGTGAACAGTTGGAACAGGGCGGTACCCGGGTAACGCCCGAGGCGGTCGCCAAGTTGTTGGTCGACAATGGACAGCTGACGCATTTCCAGGCGACCAAGCTGATTGGCGAATTGCGGAGTGGTGAATACGAAGGTGAACCGACGGCCGATGACGGTCTAACCGCTGGCCTTGACGACCTTGACCTCCTGGCCGACGAGGCGGAGGAAGTCGTCGAAGCGACACCGGTCGTCGAGGTATACGATGCCACACCGGTCGAAGCGGTCGCGGTCGAAGCGGTGCCTGTGGAAGCGGTTGCCGGCGCGGGGATGCCTGCCAATGGACAGCGGGGTGATCGACCTCGACCGGCATCGCGCAAAAAGCCGGAACCCGAAAAGTCCGTTTGGGATTCATTCAAGATCTATGGTTACTTGGGGATCATCGCCCTGTTGTTGTTGGCTGGTGCCGGCATCCTGTTCGTGCTGACGCGGGAAAGTGCCGATGAATACATCGCACGTGCCAACGAGTTCTACGATAAGCAGAACTACACCGCCGCCCAGGAGGCTTACTCGGGGTTTTTGGATACGTTCGGCGAGAGCCATCAATACTCGTCGATCTCGCGGACGCGAGTCGCCATGACGAATCTGTATCGCGCTGCCGAGTTTCGCAATGATCCCGGGCGGGCGCTGGAGATCGAGCGCGAGCAACTGCCGCTGATTGAGCAAGAGAATGAAGGCGGATTGAACGAGGAACGCGGCAACTTGGCGCAATTGCTGGTCGACGTTGCCAAGAACATCGCCGAGGCCGCTGTCGAAGAATCCGACACCGAAGAGAAGCGTGGCCTGTTAGCAAAGCTCGATGAACAGATCGAATTCACCGATAACCCGATCTACGTCACCTCCACGGTACGAGTGACGTTGGCCGGGCAGATCGAGGAAGTGAGCGAAGCGCGGAAGCGGGTCCAACGCGATATCAATCGCAATGTATCGCTGGATGAGGCCGTTGCCTCGATGACCGCGGCGCTGGACCAGAAAGATACGAAACAGGCCTATGATGTTCGCAAGAAGTTGTTGCGAACCTATCCCGAGCTGTTCGACAACACTCGGTTGGTCACGCTGATCAAATCGGCTAGCAAAATCCAACAGACACTTGTGGTACCGTCGGCGGAGTTGCCCAAGGTTGTGACCGACCCGCCGGACAGTGATTCGATTCGATCGATCGTACTGACCACCTTGACCGGTCGAACTGCACCGGACTTGCGTGACGAAACGCTGTACTTGAGGGCCGGTGGATCCGTGATGGCGTTTGACGGCGAAAAAGGTCGGCTGAAGTGGCGGAAGTTTGTCGGATACGCCAACGATCTGCCGCCGGTAAGAATCGATAACGGTTCGGGAGTGATGTTGAGCGAATCGGCGACCCACGAAGTGCTGCGCTGCGCCGCCGATGACGGGAAGGTCCAATGGCGAAGTCAAATCGAAGAATCGTTCAGCAAGCCGGTCAGCGTTCGTGATGAGGTGTTCGTGTCGACCGAATCGGGCAGGTTGATCCAGTTGGATGTCGATTCGGGTGAATCGAAGTGGGTTAGCAAGATTCCCCAACCTTTGGAAGTTGGCCCCGGTGTCGATGATCGGGCCAACCGCGCTTACCTTCCCGGCAATCACAGCAATCTCTATGTGATCAATACGCGGGACGGATCATGCATCGAAAGCTATTACATCGGTCACGCCGAAGGAACGATCGCGGTTCCGCCGATTCCGTTGCTCGGTCACCTGTTCGTGATCGAAAATGCGGGGACCGATTACACGAATGTGCACGTATTGAAGGTCAACGAACAGGGCGAGCAGCTTGCCGTGGCACAACCCCTATTCCGCCTGGACGGAAACGTGACCGTTGCCCCGACCGTTCAGGGGCGCCGATTGATCGTGTTGACCGACCGCGGCGAGGTTGCGGTGTATGACATCGAGCCGACGGCCGAATCACGAAAAGTGACGATCGCGGCCTTTGGCCCGCCATTTTACGACGAGCCCACTGCGACGCGAATGGCCGTTGAAGGCAGTCAAATGTGGATCACCGGCGCGTCGGTGGGGCGGTACGAGTTGCAGATCAATACCGGCCGCGTGGTGCGAGATTGGGACATTCACGCGCACGATACATTCATTGGCCAGCCATTCGCGCTGGAAGACACCCTGGTGCATGCGCGAATTCTGCGGGATACGAACACGATTCGCGTCACGGCCGCCAACACCAAGACCGGTGACGAGATTTGGAGAACCGACGTCGGCGTCCCGGTGTCGATGATCAAGGCTATACCGGACGGGAAGGGGTTTCATGTCGTGACCAGTCAAGCGGCGTTGTTTCAGCTTGACGGTGAGACACTGCGTGAGGGGTCGACCCAGGGACCGATCGAGAATCCCGGCGATAAGGCAATCACCATCCGATTTGCGGATCCGATCGCGATTGACGACACGCGTAGTCTGCTGATCAACCAAGCCGCATCGGACAAGATTTTGGTATACGAGCCGCAAAGAGCCAGAGAACTGCTTCGACAAGTCACCTTGAACCTATCGGGCAGCCAGTTGAGTGGAGGCGCAATCGTCGCCGGCGGCGGTCTATTCATGCCGTTGGCCACCGGTAGGGCGGTACTGGTCGATTGGCGGACCGGATCGATGACCGCGACGCCGTTCCAGCCTCCCAGCGACCCGGCGGCGAAAGTGAGTTGGACAATTCCCGTTGCGTTGCCCGATGACCCCAATCAAATCGTGATCGCCGATAGTCGTAAGAAAATCTATCGGCTGCGAGTTGCGGAGCAGATCCGAGAACTGGCCTCGAAGGATCTGGAGTTCCCACTGCTCGGCTCAGCGGCGGGGGTCGGCACAACGATGTTCGCGTCCTTTAGCGGGCCGGCCGCCGATTATGTTGTCGGTTACGACCTTGTCAGCCTCGATGAAAAGTTTCGTTCACTGCTGAACGGTCGAATCATTTGGGGACCGATTTCGGTTGGCGATCACTGCGTGTTGCAAACCGATGACTCGATCTTGCATGCGTTTGCCGCCGATGGGTCGCAGAAATTTGAAATCCAACTGCCCGGAAAGCCCGTTGGTAAACCGCTTGTGGTAGGCGAGTCGATTGTGTTGGCCGGATCAACCGGCTGGCTGGTCTTACTCGATGGTGTTTCCGGGAAATTGATCGCGCAGAGCGATTTGGGGCAGCCGATTTCGGCGACGCCATTGTTGGTGGGTGAAAAGTCGTTGTTGGTACCCGGTGCCGAGGGCGTCGTCTACATCACGGACGTGCCTGCCGCCCCGTAGTGCCAACAGACGCGTCAAAAAACCTTCCGAAACCTATTGCCGTATAATCAAACGAATGCTCCGTCCCGTAATCTCGATTCTGAATTCGAACCTGACACGCGGGATTGGTTGCGCCGTGTTGTTGACACTCTGTGCGACATCGATGGTGCAGGCGCAGCGTGTGAATTACGCCGAGTCGGGTCAGCCGGATGACCCGGGACTCGAGTTACTTCAGGAAGAGCCTCATGACCTGCTTTTTCTGACGCCTGCCTCGGGCGGTGGTTGGGCCAAGCTTCGGTTGCTCCCTCTTCCCGGACGAAAGTTGCCCGCCAGCCCCACCGGGGCACTGAATTTTCAGGTGATCGGGATCGAGTCCAAACAGTTTGCCGCCAAGTGGTCGGACGTTGAAAGGATCGATTTGTGGGAAGAGCGGCTGGAGAGGGAGACCAAAGAACGGATTGCCAAAGGAGATTTTACGGGGGCCTATCCGTTCCTCTCGGTGCTGATTCGCGATTACCCCAATCGCCCCGGTTTGCGAGAAATCCGATCGGAGTTTCTGTGGAAAGACGCGGTCGCGCGCGCACAGAAGGGAGAATTGTCTGCGACGTTGGCGATGTTGGAAGAGCTCCGTCGCTATGCGCCCGAGTACAAACGCTCCAGCGTCACCGCGGCGATCGACGCCACCACCGGTCGTCTGATGAAGCAGTTGGTGGACGAGGGAGAGCTGGACCTGGCCCAGCAGATGTTGGCTCGGCTGGAGATTGACTATCAAAATGACCGGCTCCAGTCGGTGGCCAGGTGGAACCAAGAGTTTCTGAAGATGGCGACGGAGAAACGCGAACAAGCGTTAGCCGCGCTGGAGGCAAAAGACTATCGTTCGGCGCGACAGCTGGCCCGCGAAAGTATCTACCTCAAGCCCGATATCGCGGGCGGTCAGGAGTTGGTTCGCAAGGTCGACACGATTTACCCGCTGGTCAATGTTGGCGTGCTGCAGTCGGCCACTGTCTTCGAGCCCACACGGATCGACAATTGGGCGTCACGTCGTGCCGGTCGTTTGCTCTATCGGACGCTGTTCGAGGTCCAAGATGCCGGACCCGAGGGAGGCGAATACGACTTCATTTTTGGCGAAACCGAAATGAGCGCCGACCGAATGCAGTTCGATCTGTTGTTGGAACCGGAGAAGCTGGTGCCACCGCTTGACAAAATCAATTCATATTTTTTAGCCGACGTGATGGCGTCGCGTGCCCACCCCGGATCAGCGAGCTACTCTTCGCCCTGGGCCGCGGCAGTTCGTTCGATCGCATTGGAGGGACCCAAGCAGGTTCGTTTCAGCTTGCGACGACCCCATGTCTTGCCCATCTGCCTGTTGCAGATTCCGGTCGATGGCAGCTGGTTTGGTGGCGAACCGGGATCGCCAACGGGCGATTATCGTCGCGACGTGGTGGAAGACAACGTCACACGGTTTGTGCTATCGGGCACGCCCAAGACCGCCACGCAACCGCGCGAGATTGTCGAAATTCGGATGAAGTCGGGATCCGAAGGGGTCAGCAAGCTGCTGCAGGGCGAGATCGACGTGTTGGACCAATTGTTTCCCGCCGATGCGGTGCGGCTAAGAAAAAGCAAGTCGATCAAAGTTGCCAACTATCCGCTGCCTACGGTGCATATGCTGGTGCCCTGTTCGGATCATCCCTACCTGGCCGAGCGCACTTTTCGACGAGCGATTCTGTACGGCATCAATCGTCAAGACATTTTGAAGGGAGAGCTTCTGGAGAGTCTGGAGGCAGAGGGTTGTCGAGTCGTTTCGGGACCGTTTCCTGCTGGCATCGAATTGAACGACCCGCTTGGATACGCCTATGACCAGAGCATTGAACCGCGTCGATACGAACCGCCTTTGGCGAAACTGCTGATCGAGATGAACAAGAACCAAATGAAAGCGGTGGCGGATCGAAATAAGGAGCCGATGCCTGAGATGACCCCGATCCGTTTGGCGTTTCCCGCCGACAATCTGTCGCGAGTTGCCTGTGAAGCGATCCGCAGCCAATGGCAGTTGCTCAATTTGGACGTGACTCTTGTCGAATTGCCGATCGGACGAACGTTTCCCGAGCCGGGGACGGCGGACATTGTCTATGTCGCGGCGGCGTCTTGGGAACCGATCATCGATGCTCGCCGCATCCTGGGACCCGAAGGGTTGGCCGGCAGCGAAGATCAACTCGTCGGGTTGGGCCTGCGACGACTCGAAGAAGCAAAGAACTGGCGGGAAGTTCGCGACCGGTTACTCGATTTGCATGCCATTACCCACCACGAACTGCCCATCCTGCCGTTGTGGCAAATGGTCGACTCCTACGCGTATCGACGAGAACTGATCGGCGTGGGAAGTGACATCGTTGCCTTGTATCAAAATGCCGGCAACTGGCGGTTGGGACAATGATTCCACTCATCATGAAAGTCGACGTGACCCGACTCCCATTGATCATCTGCGTTGCCGCGTGTTGCCTCGTTGCCTTGCTGTCGACGCCGGTCCCCAAGGTGCTGGCCCAAGACACGCAACGCGTTGCTGCCGTAGCACTGCCCCTTGCCGAATTCGGTGCGGACGGTTCCGCCGTTTCCCGACCTTCGGCGAGCACGTTCAACAGCGACGAACTGCTTGACGAGGAAACCGAGCAGGAGCCATGGGACTACTCGCCCTATCGAGTGCTGGTGTGGATCGTGTCAGATGATCCCAAGGTCAATGCCGCGACGCTCGACGAATCGCTTCGGCAATACTTGGATCTCGATTTTGCGGCGATCTGGCGAATCGATATCGCCGATGCGCCGACCGCGATCCGAACCGCAATCAACCGCGAGCTTGATTCGCTGAGCTACGATTCGATTTCGGCTTCGGATCCGGTGATCGCCGTGAAGCGTGATCACCCCGAGGCGGTTCGCATTCGCGTCGCCAGCAATGTCGGCGCGATTGTCAAAAAAGTGTTGGGTACTCAGGGGCGAATTGATGAGGTGAAACGTCGGGCCGCAGAGTTCGGAAACGAACAGATGGATGGCGTTGCCGAGCGACTGGAGGTGGTCGACGGAGATGAGTTGGCGGTGCAAGAACGATGGAATCAGAAGGAGACCGAGGCGATTCTTGTCTCCCGTGGGATGGCGCTGACGTTGAACAACCCCGATGCCAAGTTGGTCGCTCCGCCGATCGCTGGCCTGGTGGGGCAGGCCGTTGATTCGTACGACAAAATCTTCCTTGTTCGTATTGATCAGCAGCGAATGCCCAGCGAGGTTTCGGTCGTGGAAATGGATACCTTGATGAGACACTTCGGGCCGACGGCGACCGAACTGTCGTTCGACGCTCAAGGACTCTTTGCGGCGGTCGGCCGAGCGGTGACCCGTGCGTTCGCTCCGGTGGTTCGGATCGACGATGCCGGGCAGCGAAACGCGGTGGGATTGTTGAGGGCAGGCGGATTGATCTTGGATGAAAATTCGCCGGCCAACGTTGGCCAGGATGATGTGCTCGAGCCGATGACTCGCAAGGACGATCGCAACGGCAAACCAATCCTCATTGGCGCGATTGACTGGGCGTTTTTGTATGTGACGGAGGTCGATGGTCACAAGTTGAAGATGGATTATTACGCTGGCCGCCCCGGTGGATTGCAGGGCCGCAAGAACAAGCGGACATTCCGGACGGCACTCAAGGTGCGTCCCTTCGACGACGCAACGCTGGTCCGTCTGCACGCCAAAGGGGATGTCAATTTTCCATTGATCGGTTACGAAATCTACGAAAAAGAGTTGATGTCGACGGATATGACTTTCGTCGGTCGAACCGACTGGAATGGCCGTCTGCTGGTGGCAAAGACCGACAAGCCGCTGCGATTGCTGTACGTCAAGAATGGCGGCGCCGTGCTCGCCCGGCTTCCGTTGGTACCCGGATTGACTCCCACCGAAGTCGCCGACATCAGTGGTGACGACATGCGTCTGCAGGCCGAGGCCTACATTCGCGGTGTACAAAATGCGATCATCGACCTGGTCGCGATTCGTGAACTGTTCAAGGCGCGGATCATGCTGCGTCTGAAGTCGGGCAAAGAAGGTGACATGAAGAAAGCGGAAGAGCTTCTCGAAGCGCTGCGCTCGCAACCGACCAATGAAAGATTGGCGACCGATATGGGCAAGAAGCAGGACATGTTCGTCAAAGCGATCGGTCGAAATGCGAATCAACGCGGCAAGGTCGACGAGATGTTCAAGATCACCCGAGACTTGTTGTCCAAACACATCAACCCCAAGATGATCAACGACTTGGAGTTGAATGTGATCGCTGCCCGCAAGAATGGTGGCAAGCTGCCGGATAAACCCGACGAGAGTGATTCGCAAGGATCGTAGTTTGCCGATCCTCCGCCAGGCCGATCGCCAACAGTCTCACTCTTTCCAGGTCGGCCGTTTCTTCCTCGCGTTGGGGTGGTGACGCACGATCTGAAACGTCGCGTCTCGACCCGACAACTTTTTTCCCTCCGGCCGCTGTGTCGGACGGACCAATTTCGCCCTCAGCTTCTTCTCGGTGGCGAAGTGTTCGTCATCCAACTCGAATTCGACCCACATGTCGATTTCTGGCTCAATGCACCGAGTGTTGTCACCCCCCTCGGCATCGCCTTGCCAATCGCGGCGGTGAAAAAAGACATCGTCGCGAAAATCTTCCGCGGTGATAAAACCGTACTCGCCATCGTCGCGAATGAATTTAATCGATCCCAACCGGCGACGTTGAATGCGAAACGGTTTCTTGATCTCTTCGTCTTCCGATTGACCCACGGACGATTCCTCTGAGTAGCGATCTTGTTTGCTGCTGTCGTGACGCTTGACTCAGTTTAGCTCGGCCGCGCCGATCACATCAGAGGTTCCGATCCATCTTGCCAAGGATCGCGTCGTCGCCCGGCGAACCAATCCTGGCCACATCTGTTGGGCGTTGGAAAAGACGATATCGATCGTTGCCGGCAGCAGATGCCACATTCCGGCATCCAATTCGGCCTGTAACTTTTCTGTTCCCCAGCCAAGGTGGCCGACAATCAAGCGAAACGGACAGGGTTGCTCCCGTACCAAATCTTCCAGATGCTGCTTTTGAGCAGCCACATAGATCCCGCTGCCCGTTTCCGCTTCGGCATATTGACTCATCTGATGGATGGCGACCACAGGACCCGAAAGAGGGCCACCGAAGTGCACAGTTCCCAGTGGCGTCGCCGCTGCGGACGTCTCGGCCATCGTCTCGCGTAGTCGATTGGATTCAGGGGATGGTTCGCCAAACATCTGCAGCAGTGCCGCCGGATTGGGCTGCATCGGGCGGTTGAGCATCACGCCAATGACATTCTCTTCATCGTGGTGGACGACCAAACAAACGCCGTGCAGATAGATCGGGTCGCTGACGATCGAAGACGCTACCAGGAGATTTCCGGTCAACAATTCCATGAATCACACTTCTTTTTTGCTGTGAGATAAGCCAGCCAACACGCAGGAGAGAGCTGCCAAATTGGCAGTCGTCGTTGATCCCCTCTACAAACAGGCAATCGGCGCGCAAACTGGTTCGCCCGACATGCCGCATAGGCGTTTTGCGGAAGGTATCGGCGCAAGAGGAAGGTTTTGCAATCAACGGTCTGAGGAAACAGGGCACACACATGACGTTCGAACAGATGCGTAAGGCTTATGAGATGGACGGCCTCCATGAAAGAGACGTCGATTCGGACCCCCTGGTTCAGTTTCGGAAATGGTTCGACCAGGCGCAGCAACCGGATATTCCCGAGTGGTTGGAAGTGAACGCGATGACGCTTTCGACGGCAGATCCTTCGGGAGGGGTGACGTCGCGGATCGTCCTGCTCAAGTCGATCGCCAACGGAGGGCTCTTCTTTTACACCAATTACGACTCCGACAAGGGAAGACAAATCGCGGCGAATCCCCGAGTGGCGTTGTGCATTTATTGGCCGCACTTGCAGCGGCAGGTGCGCATCGAGGGCCGGGCCAAGAAGACCGCTCGGCAGCGCTCGGCCGATTACTTTCACAGTCGTCCCCGCGATAGCCAGTTGGGGGCACTGGTCAGTCGCCAGTCGGCTGTGATTGCTGGGCGAGAGTCGCTGGAGCAGCGGATGGATCAGTTGCGGGAGCAGTATGCCGATCAGCAGGTACCCTGTCCGGAGTACTGGGGGGGTTACGAAGTTCAGCCGACTCATTTCGAGTTTTGGCAGGGCCGGGCCAGTCGCTTGCACGACCGAATCTGCTACCAAAAGGGAGACGACGAGCAGTGGCGAATTGTCCGTTTGTCCCCGTGATGGATGGATGCTTTTACAGCATGTCGATCGGATCGATGTCGACGACGTACTGCACATCATCTTTTTCGGCGATCGTGAAGGTTGCGGTTGCCCGACGTATCGTCTCACCCAGGTCGGCCGCATCGGTCGATTGAAGCAGGATATGAAAACGGTACTTGCCGCGGAGTTTTGAGATCGGGGGTGGGGCCGGACCGAGGATGCGGACCTCGACGCCGAGCATTTCGCGAGCACTCTCCAAACTGCATCGCAGTGACTCCGCGACCGCTTCGGTCACCTGTTCGACGGAACCGCGAATGATGATTCGGCCGACGCTTCCCAGGGGTGGATAGTTGAACTTGCGACGATTGATCATCTCGGTCGCCGCGAACTGTTCGTAATCGTGACGCGATGCGGCTTGGATCGCCGGATGTTCCGGGGAAAATGTCTGGACGATGACTCGTCCGCCGCGGCTGCCGCGCCCGGTGCGCCCGGCGACTTGTGTGACCAACTGGAAAGTTCGCTCGGCCGCTCGGAAATCGGGGAAGTGCAGGGCACTGTCGGCATTGATCACGCCGACCAGCAGCACGTTTGGAAAGTCGAGTCCTTTGGCGATCATTTGCGTGCCCAGCAGGATATCGAGATCACCGCTGCGAAACGACGACAACACGCGTTGGTGGCTCCCCGGTCGGCGCATGGTGTCGCTATCCATTCGTGCGATCCTGGCATCGGGAAACCGTGCTTTGACTTCCACCTCCAGCCGCTGGGTCCCGAGTCCGCCATAGCGGATACCGTCAAAGCGGCAGGCTGGGCACCACGGCGGGGTGGCAATGGTGTAATCGCAATAGTGACAAATCGCTTTGCCGCCGTCGCGATGATGCGTCAGCGGCATGTCGCAGTCGGGGCAAGCAACGACGTGCCCGCACGCGGGACACTGAATGGTGGTGGCGAAACCGCGGCGATTGAGCAGCAGAATCACCTGTCCCTGCTCATCGAGTGTTTGTTGAACGGCCGCGTGCAACGGTCGGCTGATGGCACCGGATGTCCGATCATCACGGACTCGCAAATCGACCAATTGCACGTGGGGCATTGGCCGATCTTCGATTCGGTGTGGCATTTTGATCAATTGGGCATGACCGGTTGCCGTCGCATGCCACGACTCGAGTGACGGAGTGGCGGTACCGAGAATGAGTGGTATCTGGAGTGACATGGCCCGCGCGTGGGCGACTTTGCGGGCGTGGTAACGTGGTTGAGAGTCTTGTTTGAATGACGAATCGTGTTCCTCGTCGATGATGATCAAGCCGAGTCGGGGCAGGGGGGCGAAGATGGCGCTGCGTGGTCCGACGACGACTTGCACTTCGCCGCGACGAATCCGTTGCCATTGAAAATGTCGTTCGGCGGGAGTCATTTGGCTGTGCAACACGGCCACGGACTGAAAACGTCGTTCGAATCGTCCCCGGGTTTGCGGCGTGAGGCTGATTTCAGGAACCAAGACGATCGCGCCGCGTCCGAATTTGATCACGTGTTCGATCGCGCGAATGTAGACCTCTGTCTTGCCGCTGCCGGTCACGCCGTGCAGCAACAGGGTTGTGCCTGTGGCCGAATCGACCGCGGCCAGGACTTGCTGCAGAGCGGTTGATTGGTCGGCGGTTAACCGGTGACTGTGCTCGGTTTCGCCATCGTCGACTTGCCAACGGGTCGACATTCCACCGGACATCTCTCGCCGCACTTCTTCTTTCAGCAATCCTTTTTTTTTCAGACGACGAATCGGATCGGCGGTGCATTCGGCCTCGACCATCAGTTGCGAAGCCGTCATCGGTCGGCCCGCGGTGATCAACCATCGCAGCGCCGACTGTTGTTTCTTGGGCAGCGACTCGATCAGGGCATCATCCAACGATGGCCCGTGGGGTGAAAGGTACGTCCGCTCGCGAGTGCCCGCACTCGCTCGCACGCTGGAGGGGATCAGTGTGTCAAAGACCTGGCCAGCGGGTGCCTGATAATAATGGCTCATCCAAGTCACCAAACGAACCAGGGGCGGATCGCAGAGCGGTTCATCGTCGATCAGTTCGGCGATGTCGCGGAGGGATCGCCCCGCCGACGAGCCGAATTCGGTGGCGATGCACCATCCCGAGAGCGGGCGTTTCCGGCGTCCCAGAGGAACCTTGACCCGCATCCCGGGGCGTAGCTGGTCTCGGATCGAATCAGGAATCCGATAGCTGTAGGGGCCATGTGGCGGTTCGCTGAAAACGACCGACGCGACCGCCACGTCATCCTCCACCGCCAATTCCCACGGCGGCGGCTGGGTCTCGAACAATTCGACCTGATGCGACGGGGCCTCGGTTTTCCCGCGATCGTCGCATTCTCGATCTCCGGCCCGGTCCGGATCCGGCTGCGGCGGGGGGCTGGGCGTGGACATGGCGGGGAAAGCGGAGCAGGGCTGATTGGTGATCGAAGAATTATCCGTCAACATAGTGCATGCCCTGACCAGCGGAGAAAGGGTGTGGAACAAAACGGAATCAAATCTTATTTCGCTGCCTGGACACGTCTGGTCCGTTGCCAGGCAAAGACCGCCGACGACAACGAAAAAGGTGCACGATGCGGATTGGAGTATTTGGCGGATCGTTTGATCCGGTCCACATCGGACACTATTGGATTGCCGAAGCTGCCTTGGAATCGCTCGAATTGGAGGCGATTCATTGGATTCCCGCAGCCACTTCGCCACTCAAACCCGACGGCCCGGTCGCCTCTTCGGCGGATCGCTTGGAGATGCTCTCGGCCGCGATCGCCGGATGCGAGCGACATCGGATCGACGATCGAGAGATTCGCCGCGGCGAACTGAGTTACACCGTCGATACGGTTGCCGAACTTCTTGCCCAATACTCTTCCGCCGAGATCGTGTTGATTATCGGCAGCGATTCGCTGGCGTCGATCCGCAGCTGGCATCAACCGGAAAAGTTGTTGCAACTCGCGATCCCGGCTGTCGTTCAGCGTGGCGGTGAAGCCGCGATCGATTTTTCGGTGCTCGAAGGGCTGGTCGGACAAGATCGAATCGAATTGATTCGTCAGCATGTGATCGTGATGCCGGTGATCGAACTTTCGAGTCGCGAATTACGCACCGATTGGCGGGAAACCGAAGCATCCGATATCGCACGCCCCGCTCGGTCGAAGCGATCATCAAAACCAAGGGGCTCTATCAACCGTAGTGCTTTGAACCGAAACGGCAGAGCCAGGAACGCGATCACCATGTGGCCCGCCGGGTGCTTGGCACGATGGGTTCCCGATCCCTGTGGCGGGCCTCTGTTGGCGGGCCTCTGTTGACGGGCCTCTGTTTGCGGGCGGTCCGCTAGGTGGTGTTGGCGATCGCGTGGGCAATTCGCGTGGTGTCGTGGACCAACAGGTTGATTCGCTGTCGTGTGTCCTCGCTGGTCAATTGATTGCCCTCAAACGAATCGCCGGTGGCATAGACAAATCGCGGCACGATGATGCAGCGAAAGTCGAGCATCAGGCTATTGGCCAAGCCCATCGCCGACATGTAGCTGCCTTGGCCGCCGGCGGCCAGCATCATGCTGACCACTTTCCCGGTCCATGCACGACCGGTCAGCTCGACGGCGTTTTTGGCGGCCGAACTCACGTCGTAGTTATAGACCGGGGAAGCCAGCAGGATCGCCTCGGCCTGCTCAACGAGCTGGGCCAGTTTGGTGACGTTCGCGTCGCCGTAGGCGGCTTCACCATCGCACAGAGGCAGTGGTGTTTCGGCGAGGTCAAACAGCTCGCATGGTTCCCCCAGCGTCGACAGCTGATCGATGCAGGCGCGAGCGAGCAGCCGGCTTCGGCTGCTGGGGTGAAGGCTGGAGCTAAGGACCAGAAACATCGATCAAGATTCATGCGAAGGAAGATTGTCGGCTACCCAATGCTCCCAAACGGATGATGACTTGTCGAGCGGACATGACGGGCGATCGGACATGACGGGCGATCGGACATGGCGGGCGATCGGACATGGCGGGCGATCGGATGTCACGGGCGATCGCTTGATCGGCAGAACGTGTCCCGAACGCAACGCGGTGGAGAAAGCGGCAGGCTGGTAGCCACCGCTACGTTGAAGCGGTGGTGACCGATCGAGTTACCACGATCCGGCCATTTCTTCGCCGTCCATGCCGAGCCGATGTTTGAGCACGTTGAATTCGTCAAACAGCCGTTCGCTGCTGCTATGGACGTGTTCGGCCTCGGTCACAAATCGGATGCTGTCGTCCGGGTAGACGTCTCCATCGATCAAGATCGATTCAAACGGCTTGAGCGGTTGTCCATAGACAATCAGCAATTTGTGTTCATCGAGTTGGACCTCTTGACGCTTGGCTGGGTTGATCACTGCGATTCCGACGCAACCGTCATTGAGCAGCAGGTCTTCGTACTCCAGCAGAATGCTTTTCAGGACCGGCATGTCGATGTGTTCACGGTACAGGTCCTCATGGTCACAGCCGCTTCGATGGCTGGTTTCCAATACGACATCGACGACGGATCCGAGCGGTTCGATCAACTCCAGGAACAGATCCATCAGTTGATGACGAGTGGCCGAAGCCATGATCACGGGAGTCTTGCTGCCGCTGACCTCGTCAACGTAAGCATCGAAACGGTATCCCTGGCGGGGGATGACCTGAAGATCATACGAGGGACGGATGGCGTCGGTCAGATCGAACACGCCATAGCTGGCGATTCCCATGTGAACTTGAAGTTCAGCATCGGTGAGTGACTCGAAACTGCCATCGGAATCCACACGTGCGGGATCGTCAGTCATACCATTTCGAAGGATTCGTTTCAGAAAACCCATGGCCGATCTCAGTCTCAAGTCGATGCAAAGGGAGTCAGGCAGTGACCGTTGGCCACCTCGACCGCGACGGTCGATTTCTCTACACCCAACGCTAGGTCACGTCTGGCCGGCAGCGCCGCAATCAACCGAGACGTTGAGGCAAGCCTGATGAAATCAGCCAGCAAACGCGGCAAACCTCCGCTAGGCCCTACGTTCGCTACAGTCGTCCCGTCGCAGCGGAGATCGCGAAGAGTTCAATACGAAATCGTCGCGACCGAGAAAGGCGATCGATACAATGATTGGTTGCCACTGCTGCCCCGTTCGGTCACTCATTGTTGCCACCTGCCGTGAATTTACTGCCACACCCGCAGCACCCTTGCCGCCCAGTCGCGACCGTCGGGGCGGTCGTCTTGCTGTTGCTGTTGGGATGTGATTTGCCGCAGCGACCGCCGCTAGATCCGCAAACGGCGACTCGACCTGCCGTGAGTCGCCCAGCGGGTGCCGGCGAGGCCCCACAAGGGGCCGAGTTGGAGATGCCCCCGCCGCGGTTCACCGGCAACTGGGAGACGTGGGACGCCTGTTACGTTCGCGATCAACGCGTCGGTTACAGCCATGTCGTGGCCGATGCTGCGGGCGACGTTGGCTCGTCGGAGGTGAATTACACGGTCGATAACCGGATCGTGGATCGCGGTGGCACGTCAACGCTGGTCCGACGATTGATTCAAACAAGCAGTGAAACGGCGGATGGCCGACTGATCGGATTCAACAGTGAGTTACACGTTGGTCCCGAGGTGACACGGTTCGAGGGCCTGATGGACAAGGGAACCTTGATTGTCACGACGATCCGCCGAAGCGAGCGGAAAACCACCAAGATCCCTTGGCAGATGAACTACCACGGTCTCGTTGCGGTGGAGCAATCCCTGCGTCATCAGGCGATGAAAGAGGGCGAGACCCGGTTGCTGAAAATGTTGTTACCCGTCCAGTACCGGATGGCGACGGTGCGACTTCGCTGCAGCGGGCTGGCCTCGGTTCCCTTGATCGATGGCGTGCAGCGAAATCTGTTGGAGGTCCACAGTCAGATCACCGTGGATGACAAGTCGGTCGACTCGTTGATCTGGACCGATGAGTCGGGCAACATCCTGCGAACGTATTCGCCGGCTACCCAGTTGTTCAAGTATCGGACAGACAGACAAACGGCGACGAAGGCGATCGAAGAATCGGCTGATCGCTCCGATTCCGTCAGCTCGAATCCGTGACCAGGGGGCACTCGCATTCTTGCCGCATCGGCATTCATTCGCTCAAGTGTTCGGTGACGGCCGATAGCAGTGGGTCGATCGTTTGTGCCTGAATCTCGTGCGGCGGATGCCAGTCGAACCATCTGGCCGATTCGTGTTCGGTGATCGAAAGGTCGGGCTTTGTGTCGAGGTAGCCGAGAAAGTAGCGAACGCGTTTCGTGAAGATCTGGTCGCCATGCCGTTTGTAGGTTACGGGATATTCCACATCAAATTGAAAACCTGGATCGATGCGGATCTGTTCGGCCGCGATTCCGGTTTCCTCCTCTGTCTCACGCAATGCGGTTTCCAACAACGATTCGTTCTCTTCGCTATGTCCCTTGGGCAGATCCCAACGATTGCGATGACGCATCAAGAGAAACTGTCGCGAAGGATGTTCGCTGATCAACAGGATGCCGGCGGCGCGCACGATATCATTGGGATCACGTTTCACGGATTGCTGCTCCCGGACCTTGTCGCGGCGAGTTAGAAGTCTACAAAGAAGAGTTGATAGTTTACAAACAATCCAATGCGATCCGAGGCGACATCCGCTTGCGATGGTTGGCCGACCTCTCGGAAGCGTCATCATGTCGAGTCAAGAGTCTTGGGAATGAAAATCTACACGCGGACTGGGGACAATGGCAGCACGGGACTGTTTGGGGGGCCTCGAGTGCCGAAGGACGATGCTCGAATCGAAGCCTACGGCACGGTTGACGAATTGAACGCATCGATCGGTGTGGCAAGGTCGTCATCGCCGCCAGCGACGATCGATTCGCAGTTGGAGCAAATCCAGCACGAGCTTTTTTCGGTGGGGGCTGAATTGGCCACTCCCAATCCCGACGATCACGGGCTGAGGATCATCGGCAGGGGCCACATCGATCGACTGGAGCAGTGGATCGACGAGCACGAAATCCGATTACCCCCGCTAAAGCACTTCATCCTGCCCTCGGGCGGGCCTGCCGCGACGCAGCTGCACATGGCCCGGGCGATCTGTCGGCGTGCCGAACGACGCGTGGTGACCATGGCGAGCGGCGGCGAAAATACAGTCTCGCCGGCGCTGATCGTCTACCTGAACCGGCTGAGCGATCTGCTTTTCGTGCTGACCCGTGCGGTCAACCTGATTGCCGAGGCAAAGGAAGTCCAGTGGGCTCGACCGGAGTCACCGGCGTGATGACCGGCTCTGTGGCGTGATCGCCGCCCATGACTTCCGCTTGGGGATTGCGGAGATGCGGCATCTGCCCGGCTGGATGGCTGACTCGCCACGTGTACAATGCCAACGGCAATTCGCAACGTAGAACCGCTATGTCCGAGGTAAGGATCGTGAAAAAAGTCGAAGCCATTGTTCGTCATTTCAAGTTGGAGGACGTCAAGAATGCCCTGACGGATCAGGGAATCCATGGAATGACCGTCAGCGAGGTCCGTGGTTTTGGTCGACAGAAGGGTCATACGGAGATCTATCGGGGCACGGAATACGCAATCGACTTTGTCCCCAAAGTGAAGATCGAAGTGATTTGCACCGACGAGAATCTGCAGACCGTGATCGATACCATTCTGCAGACCGCTCAGACCGGGCAGATCGGTGATGGCAAGATTTTCGTGACGAACCTCGAAGATTCCATTCGGATTCGAACGGGCGAGCGGGGCGAGGATGCCCTGTAATTTGATCTCGGTCCTTGGATGGATGTTTGGGTAGCGGTGTTCAATGTCCATGCGACCAGTGTCCATGCGACCAGTCGTGATTCGATGCCGTGAACGGCTTCACGAAGGTCGTGAAAAGGCTCGGGAGCAGCACAACTCGGGTTCGCCCGGGATGCAAGTTTCAACGCGTCTGGCGGACCTGTACGATGATGTGGTGCTGGACGTCTGGAGCGAGGCGACGCGTGAGCACCTCACCGACGAGCGGCTGAGCGGGCTATCGTTGGTCGCCCATGGCGGATTCGGTCGACGGGACCTGGCACCGTACTCCGATGCCGATCTGATGCTGTTGTCGACGCGCAGTTCCGAGCGTTTGGCGCAACAGGTTGCCGGCGACCTGACTCGTGATCTTGTCGATTCCGGTATCCAGCCGGGATTCTCCATCCGGTCTCCCGAGGAAGCGTGCCGGCTTGCTTGGAGCGACCCGATTATCTTTTCGTCGCTGTCCGAGTCGCGATTGCTGGCCGGCAGCTTGCAGATCTACACCAGGTTTTTTCACGCTCTGCGGCGGGGAGCGATGCGTCGTGGATCGCGATTGATTCGGGACGTTGTCGCGGCGCGTCGCGAGGAGCGGCACAAATGGGGCGAGACAAACTATTTGCTGCGGCCCAATGTGAAACGTTCCCGCGGCGGTCTGCGCGACATTCAATTGATCCGCTGGATCGGGTTTGCCCGATACGGCGAAACCGACCTTGAACGACTGGTCAAACTTGGCGCCTTGCCCGAAGAGGACTATCGACAACTGCGAGCCGCCTATGCGTTCATGTTACGGCTTCGTAACGAACTGCATTTTCGCGAAAAGAAGAGCCAGGACATTCTCGATCGCCCATCCCAAATGGAGATCGCTGAAAGCTGGGGATACAAGGGTTCCGAGGGCGTTCTGCCGGTTGAGCGGTTCATGCAGGACTATTTTGACAATACGCGAAACGTTCGCTATGCGGCGGCGTTTTTTGCCGACGACTCGCGCAGCCAGCCGACGCTCGGTCGGATCATTGAGCGATTGTTTTCGCGGATGATTGATGACAACATCCGGATGGGACCGACGCACATTTGGGTCTCCCAGTCCGACTTGCCGCGATTCGCATCCAGCTTGCCGGATGTCTTACGGCTGATGAGTTTGGCCAACCAGCATCACCGTCGCATCTCGCATCGAACCTGGCAGGCGATTCGCCACGCGATGCAGGAACGCGAACCGACGCCGCCCGATGAGGAATCGATTGCGGCGTTTCTGTCGCTGTTGAGTCGACCCGGTCGGTTGGCGTCGCTGCTGCGGCGGTTGCACGAATTGCGGGTGATCGAGCAGTTGATTCCCGAATTCGAGCGAACCCGTGGGCTGCTACAGTTCAATGCGTATCACAAGTACACCGTTGATGCGCACAGTATTCGTGCGGTCGAGGCCGCGACCGATCTACAAACCGACACCACCGGCATGGGGCGTCGTTACCGCCGGCTAGATGACAAAGGCTTGTTGCATTTGGCGTTGTTGATCCATGACATTGGCAAGGGGTACGAAGAAGATCACTGCATCGTCGGTGCGCGGATTGCCAAAACAACGGCCGAACGTCTCCAATTGAACCCCGCCGCTGCCGAGACGCTTGAGTGGTTGGTGCTGAAGCATTTGGCGGTCAACGTCGTGGCTTTCCGACACGACTTGAGTGACCCCGAGATCGTGTTGTCCTTTGCCGCCGAGGTGGGTTCCATCCGGCGGCTCGAGTTGTTGGTTGTGCACACGGTTGCTGATCTTGTCGCGGTTGGTCCGGGTGTAGCGACCGATTGGAAAATGAACCTGATTGAAGATCTCTACAAACGCACCCGCCGCTACTTCGATTCGGGCAACCTGCCGGGCAGTCCCGATGATCCGGAAATCGACGTGGCACGCGAACAAACCAGAAAGAAGCTGATCGCTCTATCGGCGCCGCCGGCTTGCCTGGAATTGCTCGACAAGTTCCCACTTTCACTCCTCAGTCGTGCCGCACCTGACCAACTTGCCGAAGAGATTTGTTACGTCAGCGGCAGGTTGTCGGCGGGCGATAAAACGATTTGTAACTGTCAATTCGATCCGATCTGGAAGGCGATGCGATACACGGTGATCCACCGCGAACAAGAAAAGACGATTGGCACGTTCGCCCGGGCGACGGGGGCCTTGAGCACGTCGGGCCTGACCATCTTGCGGGCACAAATCGAGACAATTCGTGACGAGTTGGCGTGGGACAATTTTTGGGTCAGCGATCCGGACTTTCCCGATGAGTCGCCGCGACAGCGCAGTGATGAAATCTGCCGACGGGTGTGCCGCTTGTTGGATTCTCCCGATGAGCCGCTGCCCCCGCATCGCCGAACCTGGACGAGCCAACACAACCGTGAGCCTGACAGTGTCAATGTACTGCCCACGAAGGTTGTCTTCGACAACGCGACATTCGACCGGTACACGATTGTGTCCTTTTTTGCCTACGACGAAATTGGCCTGTTGTATCGCATCGCTGCGGCGTTGGCCGAGTTGCACGTGGTGTTGCATTTCGCCAAGATCGATACGCATTTGGACCAGGTCGCCGACGTGTTCTATGTCTCCGAACGGGACGGATCGAGATTGCTCGATCAAGATCGCCAACACGCGGTACGGCAGGCTTTGCTTGCGGTGGTTCAGTGACTGTGGTTACCGGAAAAGTTGGAGCATTATCCCGGCTAGATAACCTTTGCCTTTGAATCGGGCTGGGAAAACGTTCTCGCTCAATCCACTGGTGCGTGCAGGTGTCGGGCAATCTCGGGAAGATTTCCTTCAATTCATTTGCCCGCCTCGCTGTGCGCGGCAACCCTTGTTTGGTTCATTGACCACAATCGCTCGGCCAATTCTCCCACCCTAGGAAAGTCCACGGACTTGCCAATTGAATCGGGAATCAGTCCGAGCGAAAACCTCGAGTCACAATGATCGCTGTCACTTTCAAATACGAAGGTCAGCACGGATGTTGCGACGATGACGGTCAACGTGCCGCTAACTGAACTGTCCTCGCGATATTGAAACGGCGGGTTTGCCTCGTTCATTCACCAGCGAAATAAGTGAACCGAACGAGGGGACCCGCACAACAGGATCGCGAGAAAGCGTTTCTCCCCCCCCCCCAGAAACATGGAAGTTTTCCCATGCGTACGATCGCTCTCTCCACCACTGTTTGCGGTTTGGTGTTCGCCATCTCCGGTATTTCCGAAGCCAACGATTTCGATGCTTTGCTGCAAGACCTCAGTTTTGGTGCGTCACCCTCGGTTGCCATTGAGCAACCCTCTACCGCCGACTTGGCCATTGAAACACCTGCGGAAACGACGAATCCGGCGTCTCAGGGTTTTATCATGCCGACGGCAAACACTTTGGCGACGCCGGTTGGTATGCCGCTAATGGCACTCGACGAACCGGCGACCACATCCGAAATACAGCCCAATGCGAATGTCGATTTTGTGGAAATGTTCACCGCGCAGGATGTGTCTGACACGGACGCCGCATTGGCGCCGATCCCCGAGCCGCTGGTCAATCCTGAACCACAGATGATTCCCGCTCCGGCGATGGTGGCTGGCGGCGACTGTGGATGTGCTGTTCACAACTCCTGCGAGCAGGTGATCATCTGCCGTCCGCATCTGACACCAAATCTTCCCTCCTCGACGTTCTTGCAATACTTCCGTTCCAACAAGTGTTACACCAACGTTTGGGACGGATATCAGCAGAACTGTGGCAGCAACCACGATCACTTGCACGGCACCTGCGACTGCTTTAATCCTCACAAGAAGAGCTGTCTGGGTGGCAATCACTCCAATTGCGGAAGGTGTGACGGTTGCGATCGTTGAATCTTGGCCCGGGCTGGGCGAAGTGGTTGATGCAATCGAGCGAGCCGGCGGTCCCATCCGTCGGCTCGCCTCTGGCTATCAAAAATAAAACTCGGCGACGTGGAATGAAAGTCTTCAGCAACGCGGTCTGATCTGCCGATGGAATTACTACCATGGATTGGGAGGGTGGAACGAATGGTGCCATCGTTCCAGCATTGATGGGCCATGGTGAGGCAGGGAGGGCTTCACCATGGCCCTTCTCCTGCGCTGACAACATGATCGACATCTATCGGCACCAATGAAAAACAGCCGTCGAAGCTTTGCTTCGACGGCTGTTTTCTTTTCGCAGGGAGGGGCAAGCCAGCGGCTGGATTATGAAAACAGCTGCTGGATGATATGTCCGTTGCGTACGAGCGTGATCGGCCGTCCGGTGTTCGAGTCATATTCGAGCTTCGGATCGATACCCAAGTTGTAGTAGAAGCTGGCCGCAACATCATCTGGCGAGATGCCTTCATGCCGAGGCCCGGATGCGGTGTCATCACTTTCCCCGATGACCTGACCGCCACGAACCGCACCGCCCGCCATCAACATGAACATGCAACGCGGATAGTGGTCGCGGCCGCCCTCGGCACTACGGGTGTTGATCTTCGGCGTACGACCGAATTCACCCGTGACAAATACCGCGGTTGATTCAAGCAGGCCACGCTGTTCGAGGCCCGTCAGCAGCCCGCTGAGGCCCTCATCCAGCTTGGGCAGGTTGGTCGTCTTCAGTTTCGTGAAGTTATCTTGATGGGTATCCCAGCCACCGAGCTGGACGCTGACCAATCCGACGCCCGATTCGACCAACCGCAGCGCCAACAGGCAACTTTGACCAAAGGCATCCTCGCCGAACTGGCGGGCAAAGCTCTCGGGCTCTTTGCTGATGTCAAACGCTTCTCGTGCTCTGGGTGACGTGATCATCGAATAGGCCTGTTCGCCAAATTTATCCAAGCCATCAAGCAACTGATCGTTCTTTTCCAATTCGGAAAAACGCCGATCGAGCTTCTGCAGCAAGCCCTGTCGCCGCTTCACTTCGTCGATGCCAATTCCGCCCGAGAGCGAGATTCCGCGAACCGAGAAGGGTCGCCCGAACGCCGGTGTGGCGTTCGTCTCGAGCGACGCATAGCGAATGCCCAAGAATCCGGGGCCTTGGCTGGCCCGTGGTACGGCGACTTGATTGGGAATGTCCGGGTCGCTGGGGCGTTCCTTGGCCAGCACCGAGCCATAGCTGGGATACTCCAAGGCGGGAATCGGCTTGCTGCCGGTGTTGACATATTCGCGTCCCAGATTGTGCGCCGCCAGGGTGTGGCTGACGCCGCGCAGGATCGCAAATTTATCGGCGCAAGAAGCCAGTTTCGGCAGGTGCTCGGATATTTGAATGCCGGGCACATTGGTGGAAATCGGGTTGAACGACCCGCGAAATTCATCGGGAGCATCCGGTTTCAAGTCAAAGGTGTCCATGTGTGATGGACCACCGGGCAATTCGACAAAGATGGCTCGCTTGGCGCGTCCCGGTTGCAGTTGGCCCGCCGAGGCCATTCGCATGTAATTGCTGAGCGTTAAACCGCCGACGGTCAAGGCACCTGCGCGAAGCATATCGCGACGTTTCATGCCGTCACATGTCTGATGAATTTTCATAACTCTTGACTCACGATTGACAGGTTGAGATTGGATTTTGATGGGGGGGAGAGATTAATGGGTGATGATGAATTCTTTGGTATTCACGAGCGCCCAGAGCAGCGATTGCACGCCATCGGCTGGTGACTCGGATTCCTCAATGAAGGCGATGGACGTTTGCGATTCTTGCCGATCGGGGTAGCGGCTCAACGTTCGCAGGTAAGCGTCTTCGACGAGCGAGCCGATTGTTTTGATCGCCGGCTTTTTGCCATCGACGGCGGTCGCTTCCAGTTCCTTCCAGGAATCGACGTCGTCGATCAGACTCGCCAGTGGCGGAATCGAGTATCCGTATTGTTGGAATTTCGTCACCGCGGCTTGGTACTCTTTTTTCAGAGCCGCTCGCATCTTTTCTTGACGCGCCGCTGGGGTGTTGTTGAATTGACGAATCCGGCCAATCAACTGGCGACGGAAGCCATCGGCTTTACGTTCGCTAGCGGTTTGCCGCGGATCGACCGCTTCGGATTGTGGTCCTTGCACGCCCATCGCTTTGCACGCTTGGGTGACCCAACCGTCCTTGTCGGACAATCGCTTGTGCATCTCGGCATCGTTGCGAAGATAGATCGACTGTAACAGGCTCGGAGCGTTGCTGCGGTCGCAGTCGCAATTCGATTCACGAATCGATTGACCAAAAACTTCCAGGGCAAAGTCTTGTTGGTTGCGGACCCGCGGTCGACCTTCGGCAATCGCCATTTGATCGACTTCGCCACGAAGCTTGCTGGCGATCGCGTCCGAACCTGTGGCCAACGCGATCGAGTCATAAACGACTTCCGCGGGCAGCCGCCGTGGGATGTGATGCGAGAAGTTGACGCGGTCGGTGACGTTGGTGTCGTTGGTTTCCGCGCTGCGCTGGTAGGTGTCGCTGGTGACGATCGTGCGATGCAGCCACTTGAGGTCGAAACCGTGGGCGATGAACTCGCTGGCCAAGTAATCGAGCAGCGGTGCGTTGCTGGGTGGATTGGCCAGATTCATATCATCGGTCGGATCAACGATCCCGGCTCCGAAGTAGTTACTCCAAACACGGTTGACGATTGCCTTGGCAAAGTACGGGTTCTCGGGTGATCGCAACCAATCCATCAACGCGTCTCGAGGATCTTTGTCCAGCGTGATGGCGTGTTCTTGGCCGAGGATTGTTCCCTCGGGAATGTTGGCTGCGGGAACTTTGCGACCCTTTTGCTTGGCGAGTTCCTTCTGCTTTTTCTGCTGCGGTGAGATCGGTCGGGTGTTGACGGTCAACTCACCAAAGGGAACGGTTTTTCCGTCGCGTGCCGCCACGGAGATCGCCTTGCGGAGGTCACCGCCGCGCAGCTCTTTGCCGTCGGTCAGTTTCTCCAGCAATTCGTCGCGATCTTTCTTGGCGTCCGGGGCGACCAGGTTTTGGTTGATGCGGATCGGCGTGAACAGCTGAGAAAACTGTTCGAAGTCATTCTTGGACCACTGATCAAAGGGATGCTTGTGGCACTGCGCACATTCGATGCGAACGCCCAAGAAGGTATAGGCGAATCCGATCGCTCGCTCTTCCGGTTTGCTGAAGTTGCGTCGGGCCCAGTAAAACGGCATCCCGTCACGCTCGGCGAATTTCGCTTCGTTACCCGATTGGCAGGCCTCGGTCATGCTCTTGCAGTACTCCAGGTAACTCTCGCCGGGCTGACGACTTTGGGCGGTGACGATTCCTTCGACCAGTTTGTCGTAGGGCACGTTCGATTCGATCCGGGCTCGCAACCACTCATGCCACATTCGGGTCGCGGCACCGCGGAACGGGAGGACGTTGTTGAGCTGTTCGTCGCTGTTTCCGGTCCAATCGGAAAATCTCGTTGCCCACCAAGCTGCATAGCCGGGCGACTCAAGAAGTTCGTCCATCAAACGCTGACGCTTGTCCGGTGCCGAATCGGCCAGGAATTGCCGGACCCGTTCGCCGGAAGGCAAAATGCCAGTGATATCCAGGGAGGCGCGGCGGATGAATTCCGAATCGGTACAGAGATCCGAAGGCAGGATGCCAAGTTTGTTGAGCTTCTGTTGAACCAATTGGTCGATCGGATGGGTGGGCTCGGATTTCTGCTGACCGAGAGGTGCCACTGGACGGAGGACCGGCACGGGAACAACCGCGTTGTCATAATAGACAACCACATGGGTGTCTCCCGGTTGGCCGGCGTTGATGCGACCGTTTTCGTCGATCACCGCAATCCCGTCATCGTTGGAACTGAATCGACACAACTCGGTGACGTCTTCCACCGAGCCATCATCCCAATGCGCGATCGCGGTTAGTTCAGCCGACTCGCCTTCGGCGGTGAACAGCACCTCGCTGGGCGTGATTTGAAGTTGCGACAGCGACCGGGTTTGCAGGTCGAACTTTCCACCGTTTGCAACCCAGTTGCGAAGCACGTGGTGCTGCCAACTGCCTTTCTCGTATCGCTTGCCACCCTCGTGCATGTCCGCATCGGTCGGTTTTGAAAGAATCAAGCTCTCGTCAACGTCGTCGACGTCGACGCGGCCCGAGGCTTCGTCGAGCAGCGCTTCATAGTCCGTCTTGAAATCGTAGCCGAACAACGAAAGTTGGAATCCGCCGCGACCTTGGAACGAGCCATGGCAGGCGCGGCCGTTGCAGCCCAGTCGTCCGAGCAGCGGCACGATGTGTTTCTGAAAGTCGGGCACTTCATCGGTCTGGGCATCGGCGAATCGCTCGCTCAGCGGTGCCAACGGCGCGGCCGCCGCCGCTTGCGATCCGATGTTCGCGTTGGCCGGTTCGCCGCTGGCCGGCGATGTCCAAACTGCCACCGGCAGCGCAGCTGCGAAGGCGATCGCAGTGAAAAACGGAGATCTGTAGGTCGGTCGATTCATGGCTAACTACCAAACGTCAAGAAACGGGTGGTTGGGTGGGGTGTCAGAAACGGGTGGTTGGGTGGGGTGTCAGAAACGGGTGGTTGGGTGGAGCGGGATCACAGCTTGGCTGCACGACAGCGGCGTGGCAGGGTGTGGGCGGTCAGTCTCTGTTGTTCTTGCTGGCGGGATTCTTGCTCGCTGATTCGTCCGACTTGTTCTCGGCCGAACCGGGATCGACTTGGCGACCCGCTTTGCGGAGGAACGTGGCGTACACTTTTTCCAGTTGTTGGTCCCCGCCTTGACGTTTCACGTCGAGCCGATCCTGAGCGCTCTTGAGTTGCTGGCCGGTCCGCTCCAATCTCGTTCGCAGGGCGTCCACGTCATATTGGGCCCGTGCGAGTTGGGCTTGCTGCAGTCGGCTGACGGCTTTGCGAAGCAGTTTGCGGTCCGACGCGTTGTCACGCACTTTCAATTTTGCCGTCAGCAGGTTCACGGCGTTGGTGGCCTGGAGGGTTTCGACCTCGATCTCGAACAGACGTTCGTCTCGATTCCTTGCGACTTCCAGTTTTTTCGCCGACTTTGCCAAGTCGGTGATTGCCCGAACGTATTGTCGTGGGTCATCGGCTCGCAAACGTTCCAAGACACCGTTCAATTCGGTCAGATGTGTCTGTACCAATTCGAGTGCCGCCGATTCGACTTGTGGATCCATTCTTGCCGAATCGGATTGCTTGTTGTTTTGAGCCAACTCGGCAATCGACCGTGTGGTCGTTGGACCGACGGCCAGGGTTCGCCCCGAGACGGATATCAAAGACACCGCGATCAGGAAGTTCGTTGCAACTCGCAATTTCGATCCGCATTCACTAACCATCACTCGTGGCTCCCGTGGCGGCGGCATTCGTGTCGGCATCGGCAGCGACGCCGACAACCATCCAAGCGAGGACCGAGTCATCGTCTGGTGCATCGGCAGCGTCAAAATCAAACTCTGACTCCGGCAACGCTGACTCCGAGACGCCCAGTTCATCCTCGTTGGTGGCAACATGGGAACGGTTTGCGGCCCATGCCTGTGCGATCAGCAGCGCCTCTGCGGTCGTCTGCTGGCTGGCCGTGCTGAGCCTGGCGACGCTTTGGTCATCTTCCGGTCGCGAGTGAAAACCGACAAAGGCAACCGCCACACAGGCCGCGAGCGTCAGTATCAGCGAGACCGTACGCCAAGTGTGATTGGGTGAATGCGTCGGGGGTACGACCACAACCGACGGCGGGCCTGCCGAGAGCGCGAACAGGATTTCGGCTTGCACGAGCAGTTCGCGATTCAATTCTGCCGAAAGTGCCAGTTGTTGTTCAAAGACGATCGACTGTGGAGGTGTCAACTCACCGAGCAGGTATTCCATGCACCGCTCGCTAGCCAGCGAATCGATCGCGGGGAGATCGGATCGGTCAAGGTCATTGGTTGGCTCGGAAGTCATATCTGGTCGTCTGAATGAATTTCGTGTTTGAGTCGTTCGATCGCGCGTCGCATGCGGGTCAATGCGGTTCCCAGCGGGATGTCCAGTTGGCAAGCGATCTGTTGAAAGGTCAGGTTCTGTTCCATCCTCAGTCGTACGACGTCTTGCAAAGTTTGCGGCAAACGCTGGACGGCTTGGCGCACTTTGACCGTTGTTTCGGTGAGGATCAGTTTTTCGCTGGCATCGGGTTGTGTGGTATCGCTGGCTCCATGACGCTCGAGCATTTTTTCGGTCGACGCCTTGCGACGCCAAAAACCGGCCGCCTCATTGGCTGCGACCCGAAACAACCAAGCACGCCGAGCGACCGGGGCGACATCATCGCCCGGCTTTTGCGACTGCTGGATCATCTTCAGGTAAACCGCCTGCAGGCAGTCATCCACGTCGACTTGTTGGCCGAGCCGACCCTTCAAAAACGCTCGCAGCCCCCCTTCGCAATCCACATAGACCACGCGCCACTGGCGGGCGTTGGCATGCTCCTCAGCAGAATCGGAGTCTGGATTGGAAAAAGGGAGTTCGACCATTTCGAAGTCGTCAATAACCTAGATGCACCACAGGGACCGATTATTTTCTGCCAATCCGGCTTTTGTCGTTTTTTCGAGAACTGTGTCGATTTTCACGGCCCTGGGGGGGTCGAATCACCCGGATGGTGTATCGATCAAATGGTTGGCGTTTGATTCTGCGGTCGAGACCGTTGGGGCGGGGTTGAACCGGCGGGAGTGTTGCGTTCTGATTTCGCACGCAAAGAATTTCGCGGTAGGGAAACCGGTTTGCGGCGATCTTGCCACAACGATATCCGAGTCCCGCACCGTCTTCATCCTTCTACCGGCGGATCATGGCCGTGAATCCCAAAAACGTCTGGATTGGTTTTGATCTTGGTGGCACCAAGATGCTGACAATTGCCTATGACGAAAAATGGAAGGTGATCGGCCGCCGCCGCCGCAAGACGCGAGGTCGTGAGGGTTCGGATCAAGGAATCGAGCGAATCGGATCAACGATCGATCGTCTACTCGAGGAAAGCGGTGTCGCAAAAGAGACGATCGCCGGAATCGGGATCGGCTGTCCCGGTCCGATCGACTTGGAGAATGGTCGCATCCTGAGCACGCCGAATTTGGGCTGGGATGATGTCGAAGTCGGCAAGTACTTGAAAAAGCGGTTTGACTGTCCGGTGGTCGTCGTGAACGACGTCGATGCTGGGGTGTTCGGTGAGTACGAATTTGGGGCGGCCAAGGGAGCTCGCTGCGCCGTGGGGATCTTTCCGGGAACGGGCGTTGGCGGCGGTTGTGTGTACGAGGGTCGTATTCTTCAAGGGGCCGGGATCAGCTGCATGGAAGTTGGCCACACGCGGATCAGCAGCAGCACCCGCGTCAGCGGTTACTCGCTTCCGGGAACGGTCGAGGCGGAATCTAGCCGGTTGACGATCGCCGCCGAAGCGGCCAAGGCGGCGCAGCGCGGCGACGCGCCTTACCTGCTCAAGAATACGGGCACCGATCTGGCCGAGATTCGTAGTGGTGCGATTGCCGATGCGATCGCCAATGGTGACAAAGCGATTGAGCGGTTGGTTGTCGAGGCGTCCGAATCGCTCGGATTGGCGGTGGTCAACATCGTCCACCTGTTGTCACCCGACAAGATCGTGTTGGGTGGTGGCTTGGTCGAAGCGATGGAAGAATTGATCGTCGGGACCGTTCGCAAGATGGCACGTCAAAGTGTGATGAGCGTGTACAAAGATCGGTTCGAGGTGGTGGCGGCAAAATTGGGTGACGACGCCGGGGTTTTGGGGGCAGCCGCCTGGGCCAAGAAGCAACTCACGCAGCCGTTATCGAGCGGCCAAGTTGCTTCCTAGCCGCAATCGCGGGGCAGGCGTGAGCTCGCAGATCACGATCATTGGGCGCGGGAGCGAGAACCTTGAGGGCTGCCGGTGATCGCGCGATCCATTGGCAGCGGCCGCGCGGCGGTCGCAAATCCCTTGGCGTAAAGATGCTCTTTCAGATGGCGATAGGCGGCGAACGAGTCGGGATAGACCCACACAGTGATCGTCGTCGATCCGGGGTCGCGGCCGGCAAGCTCGATATCCAGCTCGCTACTCTCGGCCAACACTTTTTGAATCGGTTGTCCGTAGGGTTCGCTGAGCGGTTCGACTTTCATACCAACGAGTTGAATGCGAGTCGCCATTCCGACTCGGCCACCTTGGGAAACCATTTCCTGGTTCTTTGCCATCTCATATCGCGCCACGTAGCCACGGATCGGACCGACGGCAGAGTCCATCAGGCCGTTGCGTGAGCCGGCTGCGGCGCGGCCGAAGTCTTCGCGGATTTCCTCCAACAGTTTTTCGACGGGAACCACGGACAGTCGATTGTCCTTGAGACGAAAATGCAACTCGTCGCCGAAAACGGTCTTTGCCATCGGCGTGGGCAGGTGCGCGACCGCGACCACTTCTTCGGGTTGGTTTTCTAGACGCTGACGTTCGCCCTTGAGTTCGGCGAGTTTTTGCTTCGCCTCATCGAGCTGGGTCATGCGCTGGGCGAATTCGGTGGACCGTTGATCCAACTGTTTCTTTTCGTCTTCCCAGGCCGCTTTGGCTTCGGACAGCAAATCGAGCAACCGGGCGCGTTGTTGATCACGCTGCTGCACCATCGCATCATAGTGTTTGACCATCTTTTCAATCCGATTCGAATCGGCCTGCGCTGCTGCGGCACGCATCGCTTGTTGCGCCAATTCGGCGAGTTGCTGATCGCTGGCGAAGTTGCCGACTTCGTTGTCGGCAATCGATTCGTCGATCGTCTGCTCTTCGATTTCTTGAATCACGGCAGTCGACTGTGTGCCGAGCACGACCACCAAGATGATCAAGATTCCGACCAGATTGGCGACGATGTCCAAGAACGCGTCGTGACCGAGTTCCAGGGTCGCCCGTTTTTTTCCCGACCGGCTCATGGTGCCGCCCTCCCGGTGACTTCGACTCCGCTACCGCTCATCAGCGTTCGCAGTTGATGAAATCGCGTTTCGCCGTGCGGCATCACTTCGACTTCCAACCGTGGTTGCCAGCGACCACCCGGGATGGCGGCGCCCCAGCGATCGACGCGATCACGAACGGCCGTGGCGAGCTGTAGGGTGGCGCGATTGATTTCCCCGTCGGAGAAGCCAAACATTTCCGTGGCCCCGCCGGTACCAGGGGGCAGCAGCACGAATCGGTCTTCGTAACACTCCACACGAATGGTTCGCACGATCTGATTGCCATTGACCCCGACCAGGCTGCGGGGAAGTCGCCCAGTCACGTCCTTGCCGTTGGACCATTTCTTTGCTGGCCGATGCTGAGCTGTTGACTTGCGGTGGTGATTGCGTGGCTTGACCGGCTTGTTGCTGTGACCCCGACATCGTGCTGCTGCCACCGCCCGGCGGTGGCGGTTGTTGCGAGTTTGCCGCCGCTTGCGGCATCGTCATGCCACCCGAGGCTGATTGGCCCCCAGCGGCGCGAGCGTCCGCGGTGACGGCTTGCTGGCCTGATTTGCCGGGCGACTTGGCTGTCGAGTCGGGTCCGTCGTTGGCTCCAGCGGTCGATGCCGAATCGGGAGTTTCGGCAACACCCAAGGAAGCGTCGCTCAGGAAGGGGTTGCTTTGGGTCGGCGGTTGGAGCTGGCCTGTGGGAGCCGCGGATGCATCGCCCAACCGGGGTGGCGAACCGGCATAGCTGAGGGAGAGGTCGACCTCGCTCGCGGATGTTCCCGAAGGCAACGAACCGGAAGGCGATGAACCCGAAGGTAACGAACCCGAAGGTAACGAACCGGAAGCCGACGAACCCGAAGGCGATGAACCAGCCGCGGCGGTCGCGGTTGATCGATCGGGCGGATTGCCATCTTCGCCACCATTGGGCTGGCTGTTTCTGATCTCTTCGGCAGCATGACGCAGGTGGTCATCGAGCCGGCGAATGGTTTCCGACCTCGAATCTTGGGACGGTGAACCGGGTGTGGCCGAATAGCCGGAACCGGATGCGTAGCTGGACCCGCTGACATAAGGTGATTGCCCGACGCGGGAGAGGTAGTGATCGCGAGGCGACTTGAAACCGCCGGCCCGACCTTGGCGATCGAGCGATGCGGCAGAGAGGGTTGGCAAATCGTAGTGACCGGATGAACGTTTGGCGATTGCGTGCCGTGCATGTTGTTGGGCGACGGCTTGTCGGATGGCCAGATCGATCCGTTGTTTCAGCGCCGCGTCTGGTTGCGAGTAGGCGAGTTGCACCTCAGCGGGCACCAATTCGTAGCCAAATTGGTCGTCCCAATCCTGCATCGCGTTTCGCGCCGCGGCATAGGAGTCGATTCCATCGGGGCGCACGATCAGCAGCGGGTAGGGTGGTGTGGTGTCACCGTAAACCTGCAGCGAGTGATATCGAACCGGCGCAGGGCCGCATCGAGTGGGTTGGCAGAGGCGACGGCATCGGAAAGTTGCAGCGTCGTGATCTGAGCACCTTCGGGCCAAACGGTGACGCCCTGCTCGGTACATTCGATGTAGATCGGACGTCGATCGGTCCCGTTGGGTCCCTTGTGAGGTACGATCACGACGCGTGGTGTTTTGTTCTTTGCGGTCGCGCGAAGTCCAGCGATCGTTTTTTGTTGCTCGTCGATTTCCTTGTTCAATTCCACGATCGCGTTTTGATCGATGATGTTGGTGGGCGCTTCACCGGTCGCCAGATCGACTTCGTCGCTGAGTCGTTTCAACTTTTCGCGTAGTCGAGTGATGTGATCCTCCAGATGCGTTAGCTGATCGCGTCGCTGTTCGACGTCGGCCGTTTGTTTATCGCGAAAGGCGACCAACTGTTCGACGCGAAACTGTTCTTCCTCGATCATCGATGCGACCACGTCGGCGTTGAGTCGCGGCAGCGCGGGTCGTTTCGGTTCTTTGGCCGATTCGATGGCAGCCTGCCGTTTCGCTTTGGCGGATTGTTCGGCCGCATCGGTGGCGTTTTCGGCAACCAGCGCCAACAACAGGATCAACGTTCCCAAGGTACAAACGAGCACGGCCAGGAAAGGAAAGAGGGACGGTGAGAGTGCCTGGCGACGACGCCCGCTCATGCCGCATGCCTCGATCGAGAATTGTCAACATCCGAACGATGTGCTGATGAAGTTTGGGCGAGTCTTGCCGAAAGCACGTCCACGGCGCGAGCGAGAATTCGCATCGCGTCGGCCATCCCGTCACCGGCGGCCGCGTGAATGCTTTGTTCGATCGTCTGGTTGGTTTCGTCGAGTCTTTTCAGATTGGCGTCAAGCGTTTGTTGGATAGCGACGATCGCATCGGCACGCTGGTGGGTCTCGGTCAATGCTGCGTATTGTTTGACCAATGACTGTTGTTGCAATGTGAGTGCCCCGGCGTGATAGTCAATCGACTGTTGCCATTGTTGCCACTGGCCTTCCAACCGGTCGGCGGCGATCTGAGAGGATTCGTCGAGGCTGGCGGCGTGGTCTCGCAGGGCGGGTTTGAACGAGTTCTCGAAGGCATCGGACAGTGTCAAGGCGGTTGACTCGTTGGCCGACTGCAAACGTTGATGGGCATCCTCGAGTGTCGCCTGCCAGTTCTGGCATTCGGTGGACAAGCGATCCGCGGCGACGCGAGCCGAAGCATCAAGCGACTCGGCGTGTTGGATCAGGGCGGGTACCAACGTCAATTGGAATGCTTCGGCCAACCGGTTGGTGTTTTGATCGTGAGCGGATTGCCATTGCAGCTGGGCTTCATCGATCGTTTGACGCCACAGCTTGGCTTGATTGTCCAGCGACTCGGCTACCGCAGCTTGCACACCTTTGCACAGGTCGGCGATCAAAACGGTTTGGTTATCGGATGCTTCGTCATTGGGCAGGGATGCGGATACCAAATGTCCAACACGGGCATCGATTGCAGCAAGCAATCGTTGTTCGCTTCGTTCGACGGGGAATTGCAGAAAGATTGCCACGACCGACAACACCAGGCCGATCGCGGTTGTGTCGAAAGCGACATACAACCCGCTCTTGAGGTTATCGACCGCCGCCGAGCCATTGGAAAAGTCGAGTCCGCCGAGCGTCTGGGTGATCCCGATCACCGTGCCCAAGAATCCGAGCATCGGGATCGCCCAGATGATGATTCGGACGAGTCCCAGCGAATCGTGAGCGGCGTCGGCATCGCGGGCCGATAGTTCGCGCAGGTCATCGGCCAAATGCTTGGCCGTTCCACGTTGCGATTGTCGGGTCAGAACCTCCTGAAGCCGCTGGACGAGGTGGCTGGACCGCGTCGCCTTTGGCAGGCCGGCAAGATCGATCAACCAACGTCGGGCGACATGGCCGGCATCATTTTCTTCCAGCCAGCGATTGGCTGGCGACGATTCGCCGTGACTGGGCAGCAGATCTTCGTCGCGAATGGCCGCCAGGCCGCTGGACAGCTGCGACAGACCGAGCCATTTGCTGGTCAGCACCGCAACGGCAAACCAAAACAGCACGGTGGCTGCGACGGCGATCGGATGTCCGAGAAAATAGCGTTGCAGCGGCGCCCATGGCACAAAGCAAACAATTGCATAAAAACAAGCCGAAAAGACGACGCCCAGGGTGGCCGATAGGACTCCGCTTCCGATCACCGCTCCGGACCCCTGGACAGCACGGAAGCCTCGATCGGAGGTCGCCGCCAATCGATCCGCAGAGGGGAGAGTGGCATTGCCAGATTTCGCGTGATTGGCGTCGATCGTCACGGTCCAAGCCTTGGGTTCGAGTCGGATCTGGTTGTTGATCCCAGTCAAAAACAAAATGCCGTTTTCGGCGGCGTTCGATCGGAAATGGGCTGGATGGGGGGGCTCGCAACTGCCCATGCGTGCGCGACCATTGGGTCCGGTCGTGGTGGTCCGAAGAATCGAATCGACCGTTAGGACCGGCCGACTTCATCTAATCGTCAAGATTTCCCACCGCCGCCGATGGTTGTTATCAAAAACAGCATCCGTCTTGCCAGCGGAATCGATCGAGGCCTACGATCCGCGGCACCGCCGGGGCGACGACTTGCCACCCCTTCGAGGGCTGATCCGGCGGTGACCTGCGACCCGTCCTCAGCAGCGAAGGAGCTGGAAAACATGTCGTTCCGCCCCCAAAAGGGACTCTTTGCCATCATCCTATTGGTCGCGGCGACATCCGTCGCGACGAGCCAGAACCCCTCATTTTCCGTGCCGACGGTACCGGCCAGCGAGCCGTTGGTTGCCGGCGAGTTGCTGCCCGAAAGGATGCATTCAGGGCCTGCATCCCCGGCTGGGACCGCCAGTCAGGTGGGTGCCGCTGGTGACATGATCGGTTTTTCCCATTCTGACGGCTCGGGAACTCAAACAATTACGTTGGTTCATACCGGAAAACCGTGGATGGCTGTGTATCATATCGATAGGTCGGGCAAGATCCGGCTGGTCAGCAGTCGTCCCATCGATGCTGACTTTTCACTACAACTCAACGCCACCTCACCGCTACCCGAGGAGATTCGTCGAATCGGTCGGTAGAGGGGACGAGAGTTTGACGGGAAAATTGAATAGCTCGTCGCCTCATCACCATCGCACCCGCGATCTATCGGAGCCGAAAAGTCGAATGGCTAGTTATCTGTCGCTAGAGGAAGCCGCCGAACAACTTGGAATCACGACCGAGCGGTTGATTGAACTGCGAAGCCAGGGACAGGTGCGAGGATTTCGTGATGGCGCGAGTTGGAAGTTTCCTGATAACGAAATCGAGCGCGTGCAAGAGAACCTTGCGGACATCCTTAGCGGTGGCAGCGGCATCATCGGTGAAGACGAGCTGGCGTCCGACGGCAGCGGCGGCAGCGACCTGGAACTTGGAAATGAGCCGCTTCAGGTCGGTAGTGGCAGTGATGTCAACTTGGTCCCCGCCGAGGGCGAGGGGAGTGACGTCGCCGTGGTTGCCAGTGACAGCGACCTCGACTTCGAATCGAGTGCCGAGGACCTGCTGGAGATCGATTCGGGTGAGTTGCAATTGGGGCATCCGGCGCTGGTGAACGATTCGGGACAGTTGGACTTGGCAGTCGAGCCCAATGCCGGCAGCACCGGTCCGGTGACGGATGAGGAGTTGAAGGAAATTGAAGAATCGCATCCCGATGTGCTTTCGCCCGAACCGGCAGCCGCATCGTCCGGTGGCAGCAGCATGTTGGACATCGCTGGTGACGATATCAAACTTGAAAGCGAAAGTGATCTGAGTTTCGGCGGTGCCGCCGAGGACGAAGACAGTGACGAAGCATTGATCGGCGACGCCGATAGTGGCATGGATGTCCTTGGCAGCGACATCGCCAAGGGTGGATCCCAATTGAGTTCGGCGGGCGCCAGTAGTCTGGAACTGATGGACGAGTTGGATGACCTAACAGGCGAGAGCTCGGTGGCCGCTTTGGGGTCGCGTGATGTGCTCAGCGAATTGGACCTGATGGCTGCCGAACAGGAAGGCAGCGGGCTGATCTCGGGTGATAGCGAAAACCTGCTCACCTCTTCGGGCCTGGGTAGCAGCATTGGCGCGGACGCTCTGGCCGGATCCGATTTGTCGGCTTTGGAAGACGACGATGCGTTGGCCGACGACGACGATTTGGTCATTGCCGATGATGATGATGACTTGGTGATCAGCAGCGCCGGTAGCGACATTTCCGTTGCCGGTGATAGTGGAATCAACTTGATGAGCCCGTCCGATAGTGGATTGTCCTTGGAAAGCGAGCCACTCGATCTGGCGGGCAGCAGCATTTCGGCGCTCGACTTGGCGCGGAAATATCCGATGGCGGTTCGAGCGGCAGCGGCGGAAGTTCGCCCAGCGATGGTTCGGCAGTCGACTTCCAGGCCGACGAAGAATTCCAACTCTCGCCCTCGGGTGTCGGCCTCGATGCCGATATCGAAAGTGGCTCGCAGGTCATCGAGCTGGAAGATTCCGAGGCGATTGGGGAAGCTGTCGAATTTGAGGACGCCGCATTCGGCGATGATGCACTCGGTGGTGGCGTGTTTGGTGCCGATGAAGCGTCACCGGTGTCCGATGCCTTGGGAATGGATGAGGGCGAGGCGGTGGCGATTGATGATACGGCCGTCGCACCCGTATCGGCCGGTGTCATGGGCGGATACGAGATTCCTTTCACGTTGTTACAATGCATCACCCTGGTGATGATCATCTTCGTGCTCAGCCTGGGCGGGATGCTGATGACCGATTTGGTCCGAAACATGTGGACTTACACCGAGCCCTCGGCGCCGGTCAGCTCGCTGACCGATTCACTGATCAGCTTGATGGGCTGGGGGCAGTAAGGTATTTGTCGAGATTTGTTGGGGATCATCGGCGAGAAAATGGGCATCCATCGTCGCACAGCCTGTGTGGCATCCTGTCACGGAGGGGAGCTCGGGTACGAACCGAACCGGCTAGACGTTTATAGTACCTAGAGGACCCACATCGCTGGGGCAGAGGACTTTGCCGTGTGATGTCGGTTTTTGCCCGCCTTTCAACGGGGATTTCCCAGCTACGAAAGGGAATTTCCCGGCTGTGATTCGGGGTTTTCCCCAATTCGGACTCGGTTTTTCCCAGATTTTGACTGGGAATTTCCCCACATTTCCGCCGGAAGTTCGTCCACAACGGACGCCACCGCTGGGGTATTGTCCTGTCAGCGATCGCTTGGATTGCTAAGTTTTTTGCTCGAATCGGATTCGTCACGCACGCTTGCCTAGGTTGTTATGTCGAGGATGCTCCCGCTCCGTTGCCCCAAGACGATCGTGCCACGGTCGTGGACGTGGGCGTTTTCCGCAGCATTCGTGCTGGCCGTTGGCTGTGATTCTCCTGCGCCGGTGACGGTCTACACGGTGCCCACCGAAGTACCCGAGCAGCTTCGCGCCGGCAAAGAGCGAATGTTGGCGGCAATGGTGCCCAAGGGGGATCAAGTTTGGTTTTTTAAAGTGACCGGCCCCGAGGCCGCGATCAGTTTGATCGAGCCGACCTACCGAAATTTCGTGGAATCGATCAACATCGAAGATGGAAATCCTGACTTGGAGGAACTTCCGGAGGGTTGGCGACTGGGCGGCAAGAAGCCGATGCGGATCGCCTCGATCGATGTCGAAACGCCCAATAAGCAGCTCGATATCAGCATTTCGACCCTTGGTCGTCAAACAGATTGGGACAACTTTGTCGCCATCAACGTCAACCGTTGGCGTGGACAGCTCGGTCTACCGGCATCGGACGCCAAATGGGCTGGCGGCCAGCCGCTGACAGCCGCGACGTCCGATGGCGAATCGGTGTGGGTTGACCTGCTGGGTGAACCGTCGGGCAGTCGCTCGATGTCCTCGCCCCCGTTTGCCGGCGCGATGTCGGCTGGCCCGATGTCGGCTGGCCCGTTTGCCGGTCAGACGCCCCCGATGGCCAACGCCTTGCCCGGCAGCAGCAGCGCCGCATCCAGCCCGCCGAGCGGCAATCAAGACTTCCAGAGCGACCCTCGATTGAAGTTTGATCGCCCGGAGGGTTGGCGTGACGGTCGGATGAGCAGCATGCGAATGGCCGCATTCAACGTCGGACCGGAGGATTCGCCGGCCGAGTTGACCGTCATTCTGGCCGGCGGTGACATTCGCGGCAACGTGGATCGATGGCTTGGCCAGGTCAATGGCGGGGGAGTGTCGCCGGCGATCGTGGACAAAGCGATGGCGGAGGCGAAGAATGTGAAAGTTGATGGCAGACCGTCCCAACGGTTTTTGTTAACTGGCAGTGATCCCCAGGCCGGCGAGGCGATCGACGTGACGATCGTGCCGATGGACGATGGCATCAGCCTGTTCGTCAAGATGAGCGGTCCGGTGGCAACGGTCACCGCGCAGTCCGAGGCGATCGCCTCCTTCCTTGAATCTTTGAAGTTGAATATTTAGTGGTCCGAACCGAGTCCAGGAAACAACCGCGGTCGCTGCCCCTTGGCACGATTGGCAGCTGACCCGTTTTCGGACTCCCCGCACTGGTTGTCGTGACACGACACCAACATCCCACCTGAACCCCGGCGAAGAACAATCATGGCAACGATCGCATCGGAGACACAACTGCGGCCCGGATCGCATGACGACACGATGACTGCACTTGCACATCGCCTGCTTGGGCTGCTCGGTTCGCTCAAGTTGACGGTCTCGTTATTCGCCATTTCGCTGATCATTGTCTTGGTTGGCACATTGGCCCAGGACGAGATGAACATGTTGGAGGTCAAACAGCGGTACTTCCTGTCCTGGATCACGTTTCTCCATTTCGATGATTTCTTTCCGCAAGCGTTCATCCCCCACTCGGATCCGTTTCCGGGAGCGATTCCGTTTCCCGGTGGCGCGCTGGTCGGTGTGTTGTTGATGATCAACTTGGTTGCCGCAAAGGCGACAAGATTCCGGATTCATGCCGGTGGCGGAAAGCTTGCTGCCGGAATTGGTTTCATCGTGGCGGGCTTTGTGGTCGCGGGTCTGATCATCCGAACGGGACACAGCAGCGACGGGCTACAGGGTAATCCGCCGATCGGCTACGACCAATTCTGGACATGGATTTTGGCCGGGCTGGCGGCCCTGGGTGTGGGCACCGCGATCGCCGCGGCGCGCACCGAGAGGTCGCTCTATCGAACGATTCTTGCGGTACTTGCGGTCGGGCTGGTCAGCTTCATCGCGTTCTCGATCTCCCAGCAGTGGCGGATCGGCGATCCCGGACTGCGGATTGTCTGGCAGCTGACCAAGGGTATCGGTGCGGGCGTCATCCTGCTGATCGGATGCCGGTTGCTGTTTGACAAGCAGGGTGCCAACGTGTTGCTGCATTTGGGTGTCGGGTTGTTGATGTTTGGTCAGTTTGTCTTTGGCGACCGGCAACTCGAACAGCGATTGAGCTTGGTGGAAGGCGATTCGACCAACACCTTGGTGAATTTTGACGCCGTCGAACTGGCGTTTATCGAACAGAAAGACGGCGTCGAGCAGGTCACCGCGATTCCGGCCAGCCGCTTATTGTCCGCGTCGAAGTCGCGACAACTGATCAAGGATGATTCATTGCCGGTCGACGTTCGCGTGCTGGAGTACTTGTCGAATTCGACGCTCAAGGATGTACCGGCCGACAATCAGGCGAATACTGGCATGGGCCTGGAGGTCGCGGCCGTGGGCGCGGCAAAATCTGGCGGTGCGGACAGTGATCTGAATTTGTCATCCGCTTATGTGGAATTGATTGACAAGGAGTCGGGCGAATCGCTTGGCAAACACTTGGTCAGTCAATATTTCTCGGACCGCAAGCTGTTGTTCCCCGAGGCTGGTTCGGCGGACAGATTCGACTCGCTGGCGGTGGGCGACACGGCATACCGACTCGGCTTGCGTTTTCATCGCGAAGTCAAACCGTATTGGGTGAAGCTGGAGGATGTCAGACGCGTCGACTATACCGGCAGCGAGATGGTGAAAGACTTTTCTTCGTTCATTCGTATCGTTGACACGGAAACGGGCGAAGATCGCAAGGAGCGGGTATGGATGAACAATCCGCTGCGTTATCGCGGCGAGACGTTTTATCAATCGAATTACACGCCGCTGAACAACGGCAAAGAGATGACTGGAATTCAAGTCGTTCGGAATTCGGGTTGGCTAATCCCCTATGTCGCATGTGGCATCACGGCGCTGGGCATGCTGGTCCATTTTCTGGGCACGCTGACGCGGTTTCTGAATCGTCGTGAGCGCGAAACGAAAAAACAGCGAGAGGAGTTGGCCGCATCCAACGTCCATCCGCCATCACAAGTCCCCGTCTATCTGTCGGTGCTGGCGATGGCGGCGTTGGCTGGTGTGATGCTGGTTCCCTGGACGGCGGTGATCAACGCTGCTCGTCCATCGGTCCGAGCCGAAAAGTTCGATTTCTACACCGCCGGACGGATACCGGTTCAATTCGGCGGGCGGATGATGCCGTTGGATTCGTACGCCCGACAGACGCTCAAGGCGATGAGCAACAAAGAATCATTGCCGCTTGATGACGCGCCAGGCGGTTTCGCGAAACGATCCCAAGGTCGCAATCTCTCGGCGATGCAGTGGTTGATGGAAGTTGCCGTCGACGAACCTCAAGTGCGTTTCCTGCCGATGTTTCGGATTGACGCCGAGGAGGTTCGCAGCGAACTGGATCTGGAACGTCGCGAGAGCAAACTCTATTCGCTCAATGACATTCTGCCAAAGTGGGGCGGCGTCGCGAAACAGTTGGAGGTCGCCAGCGAAAAGGCAAGAACGAATGCCAAGGGTCTGACGTTCAAGGAAAAGAAGTTGCTGGAATTGGATTCGCGAACGCGTGCCTACACGCGAACGGCGGCGTCATTCCAGTTACCCAGCCCACCGGTGATTCCGCCGGAAGAGTTTCCCGGGATCGACGAAGAGACGCTGAAGGTATTCGCCATTCGAGAGCTCGAACGACGAATGGAATCGTTCGATCGATTACCGGCACCATCGATCATTCCGCCGAGCCAACAAGAAGCCGAGGCTGCGGAAGCGTCGGCGGACATGCCCAAGTGGACGTCGTTTGGTCCGGCGTTCTTCCATCACTATGCCGACCTGGCCCGATCCGAAGATCCCGACAACGTGGTCTCGCGTCCCGGGATCGAGACCTTTAGCAAGATCATCGCGGCTTATGGCGATCAGGACACCGCCGGATTTAATGAAGCCGTGGATGAACATCTGATGTCCGTGCATCAGTATCCGGTTCCCCGCTACAACCGCCGTCTGGTCACGTTGGAGCGTTGGATGCAATCGAACTGGCCGACCGGTGTGGCGACTTTCATGTACTTGGTCACGCTGGTGATGGGATTGGTTTTCTTTGCCGTCAACCTGCCTCGTCTGCGTCAGGTCGTTTGGGGAACGCTGATCGTGGCCGTGGTGATTCATACGATCGCCATCCTCTGCCGGGTCATGATCACCCAGCGTGCGCCGGTCATCAATCTCTATTCGTCGGCGGTGTTCATCGGCTGGGCGGCGGTGGTGTTTGGAATCGTCGTCGAACGGATCTTCCGCAATGGAATGGGCAATATGCTGTCGTCGACCTCCGGTGTTTTGACATTGTTGGTCGCCTACGGATTGAATACTGGTGACACGATGCCTGTGCTGCAGGCCGTCCTGGACACACAATTCTGGCTGGCGACCCATGTGATCAGCGTCACGCTGGGCTATGTCGCGACGCTTGTCGCGGGCACCCTCGGGATGGGCTATCTGATTGCCGGCTGGGCTGGCAAGGATAAAGCAACGATGCGAGATTTGTACCGCTGTTGTTATGGAGCCGCCTGTTTCGGGATTCTGTTCAGCTTTGTCGGCACGGTGCTCGGTGGTCTTTGGGCGGACGACAGTTGGGGGCGTTTTTGGGGTTGGGATCCGAAGGAGAATGGCGCGCTACTGATCGTGATTTGGAACGCCCTGGTCCTGCACGCCCGCTGGGACGGAATGGTCAAAGGTCGCGGCTTCGCGATTCTCGCCATTTGCGGAAACGTGGTAACCGCTTGGAGCTGGTTCGGGACGAATGAACTGGGCATCGGACTGCACAGCTACGGTTTCACCTCCGGCGTCTTGATGTGGCTCAGCCTGTTCGTCTTCACGCAAGCCGCGTTCATCATCGGCGGTCTGTTCTTCTGGCGTGGGCCGAAAGATTTGGCCATCTAAGTGACGGCAGCGGCCTCTTGAACTGGAACGAGCCGGTCGTTTCGTTCCGGGGCGTCGATGACGCTCGACCGCCCTTCTGACCAAGATCCCTGCCCGGATTTCGGCTTAGGGCTGCGCGATCGATGGGCTCTCCCGTAGTGGCCGGGTGGAGGTGATGCGGGGGATCGAGGAATCGCTGCTGGGTGCCAATGGACTCGGCGCCGGTCGACTTGGCGGCATCAAGATGTCCATCAGCGGTGACGTCTGCCGTGAGAGGGGCACCATCACACTGTGCCCGGGCGCAAAGGCCGCCTGTAGCTGGGTGGCTTGCAGCGTTTCGCCGGAAGATTCGGCCAGCGGATGACCACCGGCGCACAACACGACGCCAGAATGAAGTCCCTCGTAACCCACTTCCGTACGACAAACACCCTCCAGATGAAGCAGCGGGCCGTTCAGGTTGAATCCCAATGCGATTCGGTCGTAGGCGACGACGGAGTCCACGTCGGCGACCGCGAAACCTAGGTGGCGACGTGCCGAAGCGAACATCGACGGCCCCACCAATCCGTCACGGGCGCGAAGCGAGCCGGCGATATCGACCACGTTGGTGACCCGTTGCTCGCAGACGACCCGGCATCGTTCCAGCTGGATGGTGGCCGTGCCGGTCAATCGATGCGGTAGATTCTCGAGCCATTGTCCCAATGCGATATCGGTAAAACGCGATCCGCCCAGGTCGATCGTCCAACCGTTTGGACGAAGGCTCCACCGCATCGAACCGGAAAACATCGCATCGCTGCCCAGTCGCTCCAATTGCGGCAAGTACTCCGCCAGGGCAGAGCAGGGCAGGGCGGTCTCGCCGGTGCTGAGCGTCCACGACGTCGATGGCGCATCGCCGCCGCGATCACGAACGACCGTGATGTTGACCGGTGATGGGGATTGGATCATCGCCGCCAAGTGAGTGGTCGCAGGCAAACATTGGATCGTGGCCTCGACCGCGTTCTCGCCCACTCGCGGACGGATCCAGGCATCCACGTCGCGGAGGGTGAGCGGTCCGGTCCGGCTATGAATCGTCAGATCATTGGCTGCCAGCTGGACCGCCGAGCTGGTTTGCTCGGGGCGGCAGACGAACCGGTCATGAATCATCTTCCAGGTATGGGCAAGCTCGGACGATTGAAGTTCCGGTTGCTGCAGCAGGATCGAGACCTCCTGGCCGCGCTGGACCCATTGAATCTCGCGCACGCGCGCGACCTCATGGCCCGTCTCGGGTTCAAAGATTTCGACGCCGTACAGACACAGCGTTGATGGCGCGGCCCGTTTGAAATCGGCAATCTGCAACACCAATCCGGTGTCTCGTGATAAACTCGCTTCGATCGCTGCCAGGCTTCGACGATGCCACCACGGGGTCCAGGTGACCGCGATGATCACGCAGGTCACCAGCGTCGGCACCGCGCAGCAGAACACGAACGTCATTCGCGCGATGGCACGCTGCGTCCGTTCATGCATCGGTGGGAATCCTTTCCCAGGCGGTCTTCGGTTGGGGTGGGTTGCGAGTCGGCTATGCTAGCAGGCCGATTCCCGGATTCGGAAAGCGTGCCGCGATCTTAGATTCACGGTCGGATCCACCGATAGGTCGTTTGGAAAGTTTGCGTCATGTGGGCAAGGCTCACACATAACTGGTTTTTGATTGCTTTGGCGATTTGTTTCGTGGCTGGCTATGTCGCGGCCGAGTCGCTGCAACCAGTTTTGAAGCAGAGTTCGCTGCGCGGTGCGATCGTATTTTCGGTGATGTGGGCAATGGGCGTGACGCTCAAGGCTGACACGATTCGCAGCAGTCTGGCCAGACCGCTGCCGGCATTGCTAGCGATCGGGATCAACATCGCCGTGGTCCCGCTGATCTGTCTGCCGCTGGCCTGGCTATTGCCAGAGCGGCTGTTCGGCGGGCTGTTCGTAGTTTCGATCGTTCCCTGCACACTCGCGTCGGCATCGGTGTGGACGCGGAAAGCGGGGGGGGATGATTCGATCGCGATGATGACCACGGTGGTCACCAACTTGGCCTGCGTGATCGTGGTCCCCCTGGGCGTGTCGTTGGTATTGGCAGAGAGCGCGCACGTTTCTGGCCAGGAGCAGATGCAGAAGTTGGCGACGTTGGTCGTCGCACCGCTGATCCTGGCCCAACTCACCAGGCGCCTGGGATTGGCGTCTTGGGGTGACCGCAACAAATTGCGTCTGTCCTTTTTCGGGCAGCTTGGCATTCTGACGATGGTCGTGATGGGCGCCGCAGCGGGCGCCGGAAAGGTGCGTGAGACGGTTGGTGCCGATCCGGCGACGACCGGTTTGCTCGCCGCAGCGGGCACGTTGGTGGCCGCAGTCTCGGTTCACGTTGCCTCGCTGTGTCTGGGCATCGTATTGGCTCGACGACTCGGATCGGATCGGGCCAGTCAGATTGCCGTTGGCATTGCCGGCAGCCAAAAGACGTTGATGGTCGGACTGCAAATCGCGATCGATTGTGGGGTCAGTGTCGTTCCAATGCTGATTTACCATCTCAGCCAGCTGGTGATCGACACGCTGGTGGCCGAACGTTGGAAAGCTGCCGCGGGGCGAGATCGTGTGGGGGGAGATCGCGGGACCGGAGCGGAGCAGGGCTGATTGCGCATGGGGCAGGTGTCTGATAGTCTCAGTGCAGAAAAAACAGCGGAACACAGCGATGGTTGATGGCTGAACACGGCTCCTTGAACGGTATGAACTACGATCTGGTTGCGGCTTGCGCCTTTGGGCTCGAGGCGATTGTGCGTCGCGAGTTGGAATCTCTTGGGATCGAAGCGACGATCGGTCAGCCCGGTCGAATTCACTTTCGCGGCAGCGAAGAAACGATCTGTCGGGCGAACATTTGGCTGCGGACCGCCGATCGCGTGTTGATTCGGGTCGCCGAGTTTCCCGCGGCCGACTTCGACGCACTCTTTGAAACGACGCGTGACATTGAGTGGGGACGTTGGTTGCCGGCCGATTCCGCCTTTCCCGTCACCGGTCGGTCGATCAAGTCGACGCTATCGAGTGTTCCGGCGTGCCAGCGCGCGGTCAAGCGGGCAATCGTCGATGCGCTGCGGCGAGATCATGGTACCGAACAGCTTCCCGAGACGGGTGCCGAGTACAAGATCGACATCGCGCTGTTGAAAGATACTGCCACCCTGACCATCGATACGACCGGCCGATCGCTTCATCGTCGTGGCTATCGCACCAGCATTTCCGAAGCGCCGCTAAAGGAAACGCTGGCCGCGGCATTGGTGATGCTGAGTTATTGGAAAAGTGATCGACCGCTGATTGATCCGTTTTGCGGAAGCGGCACGATCCCGATTGAAGCGGCGCGGATCGGACGCAACATGGCTCCCGGAATGAGCCGCGAGTTTGCTGCCGAATGTTGGGCGGCAGTGTCGAGCGAAATGTGGCAGCAAACGCGCCAGGCGGCGGTCGATGCACAGTTGCCCGCGCTCGAGGAGCGGATCGTGGGGATTGACATCGACGGTCGCGCCTTGCAGGCCGCGCGAGAGAACGCGGTCCGCGCTGGCGTTGCCGACGACATCCATTTTCAATGCGGTGCGATGCAGCAGCTGACCAGCCGGCGGCGGTTCGGGTGCCTGATTACCAATCCGCCTTACGGCCAGCGAATCGGAGCCGGCGAACTGGAGGATCTGTATCGTTCGATCCCGCACGTGCTCGCCAAGTTGCCGACTTGGTCTCACTACTTTTTGACGGCCTACCCCGGATTCGAGCGAATCGTTGGCCGCCCGGCGGATCGTCGCCGCAAGCTGTACAACGGTCGCATCGAGTGTACGTATTATCAATTTCACGGTCCCAAACCGGTTGTCGGCCAACATCCTCCCATCGCGCCAGTCGCCGAAACGCCAGTCGCCGAAACGCCAGTCGCCGAAGCGATAGCGCCCGAAGCGGCAATCCCCGAGGCGGCCGAACAGGATGACGACCCTCGCCAGCGGGACGTCACATTGGCGAGCCGCCGGAAACCGTACATCCACGCATCGGGGCCAGCGGCGTTTGGTCAGCTGACCGAGAAAGCCGATGAGCAAGCGAAATTGTTTGCCGCGCGGTTGACCAAGCGGGCGCGGCATCTGCGGCGTTGGCCCACCAAACGTGGCGTCACTTGTTTTCGCTTGTACGAGCGTGACATTCCCGAAATCCCGTTGGTGGTCGATCGTTACGAAGACTGTTTGCACATCACCGAGTATGAACGTCCGCACGATCGCGATCCGGCTCAACACTCGAATTGGCTTGATCTGATGGCACGCACGGCGGGCGAGACGCTGCAGGTTCCGAAGCAGAAGGTCTTTTTGAAGCAGCGACGGCGGCAGCGGGGCACGATTCAACACGAAAAGTTTGCCCAGACGCGACAGCAGATCGAGGTCCACGAGGGGGGACTGAAGTTTCTGGTCAATTTGGAGGACTACGTCGACACGGGATTGTTTTTGGATCATCGCCTGACCCGGCAGATGGTCAGGGATGCTGCTGCGGGGACGACGTTTTTGAATCTGTTTGCCTATACCGGATCGTTCACGGTTTATGCGGCCGCCGGTGGTGCCCGGCGAACGGTCTCGGTGGACTTGTCGCGGGCCTATCTCGATTGGGCGCGACAGAACATGCGTCTCAATGGATTCGTCGGTGACCAGCACCAGTATGTGGCCGGCGATGTGGGCACGTTCATCCGCGACCATCCTCCCGGTGAGATGTACGATTTGGTGGTCCTCGACCCGCCCACCTTTTCCAACAGCAAGCGGACCGAGCAGGACTGGAATTTGCAGTTGGATTGTCTGCCGCTGTTGCGAGATCTGTTGCCGCTGGTCCGCAAGGGCGGGGTGATTTTCTTCTCCAACAACTTTCGCCGCTTCAAGTTCGACGTGGCGGAATTGCCGGTTGCCGAGATCTGCGAGATCAGCAAGCAGACGGTCCCCGAGGATTTTCGCAACCGGCGAATCCACCGCTGCTGGCGAATCGTCCGCTGAAATTGCGGCAAACCATGCCCTTGAACAAATACCCCTCGGTCGCATACATTTCGGGGCTCGCGACGCTGTACCAAGCCAGTGTCGCTCTCCACCCACGATGAGAGAAACGCCGTGAAAGAAGGCATCCACCCCAAATATCAAGACACAACCGTGACTTGCGGTTGCGGAAATAGCTTCACCACCCGCAGCGTCCGACCCGAATTGAAGGTCGACATTTGCAACGAATGTCATCCGTTCTACACGGGAAAATTGAAATACGTTGATACCGCTGGTCGGATCGACAAATTCCAGAAGAAATTTGCTGCTGGTACCTATGGCAGTCTGGAAAAGAAGAAGAAAGCCAAGAAGAAATAGCCTCGCAAGAGATGTTTTCGATTGCAGCCGCGTGGTCCAGCCGGTTCGGGCCGTGCGGCTTTTTGTTTAGGGGAGCCGCTGGTGCTCCGATCACGCCTGCAACCCGGCTCAGCTTTTGATCTCTCTCTCGCTAAGATTTGCCGATCCATGAGCGGTTCGATACGCGACACGTTGGAAGAGAAGCTATCCCGGTTTCGGCAGCTCGAGCGCGAGATGTCGGACCCCGAGGTGCTCGGTGATGGGGCACGGATGAGTGCTGCGGCGCGGGAACATGGCGGGCTGGCAAAGGTCGCCAACAAGTACCGCGAATTCAAACGATTGACCGACGAAATTCGCGGCTGCCAAGAGATGGCCGAGGCGGCCGAAGATGTCGAAGAACGCGAGTTGGCTGAAGATGAGATGGTCGACTTGCGTCATCGCCGCGAGGAGCTGTGGGAAGAGCTGTTGTCACTCACCGTCGGCGGCGAAGACAGCCATCGAACACGTTGCGTGATGGAGATCCGAGCCGGAACCGGTGGGGATGAAGCGGCATTGTTCGCTCGCGATCTGTTCGAGATGTATCGCCGCTATGCCGAGCAAAAGGGCTGGAAGACGGAGGTCATGACGGGCAGCCCCACGGAGATGGGTGGTTTCAAGGATGTCACGCTGACATTGGAAGGCGAAAACGTCTACCGCGACTTGCAGTACGAATCGGGTGGACATCGCGTCCAACGCGTGCCCGAGACAGAGACTCAAGGACGCGTGCACACTTCGGCCGCAACCGTCGCGGTGATGCCCGAACCGGAGGATGTCGAAGTCGACCTGAAGGCGGACGATTATCGCGTTGATAAATTTGGCGCTTCGGGACCGGGCGGACAACACGTCAACAAAACCGAATCGGCGATCCGATTGACGCATCACGACACGGGCATTGTCGTTCAGTGCCAGGACGAAAAGAGCCAGCACAAGAACCTCGCCAAAGCGCTGCGAGTGCTGAAGGCCAGAATCTACGAAAAGAAACGCGAAGAGGAAGCGGCCAAGCAAGCAGAAACCCGCAAGGGCCTGATCGGTTCGGGTGACCGCAGCCAGCGAATTCGCACCTATAACTTCCCGCAGAACCGGTTGACTGATCACCGGATCAATCTGACGCTGTACAAATTGGATCAGATCATTGCTGGCGACCTCGGTGCGGTGACCGAGGCGCTGATCGAATACGACCGTGATCAGCTGCGTGGCGACATGGTCGATTGAACGAACGAGGGCCAAAGGAAAAAAATTCAGGCCTCTGCGATTGCCAAAATCGCCCGCACGGTCTGCTTCGCACGACGGATGCCAGCCCCATTTTTCGGCCTCCCTTTTGTCTCTCAAGATCTCCCGATCTATCAGGAACCAACATGTCCGACGGCCAGGATGAGCGAGCGAGACAATCGGAGACTGCGGATTCGCAGGATCGGGTGAGTGAATCGGATTCGCCAAAAACGACTGCCACCAGCGAACCATGGACGATTCTGCGGTTGTTGCAGTGGACCACGGAGTTTTTCAAACAACGGGGAAGTGATTCGCCACGCTTGGATGCCGAGATCTTGTTGGCGCACGCACTCACTTGTAGCCGTATCGAGTTGTACACCGCCTTTGCCGATGTGCCCGAAGAGGAACCACGGGTCGCCTTTCGTGAAATGGTTCGGCGCCGCGGCGAAGGGACGCCCGTTGCCCAATTGGTCGGCTATCGCGAGTTCTATTCGATTCAATTGCGCGTCGACGAGAATGTGCTGATCCCGCGACCGGAGACCGAGCACTTGGTGATCGAGGCGCTCGATCGCGGCAAGGAATTGCAGATCGATGACCGTCCACTGCGGATCGCGGACATTGGCACAGGCAGCGGCGCGATCGCGATCGCGCTGGCAAAAAACCTCCGCAACATCAAGATTACTGCGGTCGATCAAAGTCCCGCGGCGTTGAAGATCGCGCGCTGGAACGCGGACAAATATGGACTCGATTCGGCCATTGACTTTATCGAAAGCGATTTGTTTTCAGCGATCGATCCGTCCATCAAGTTCGATATCATTTGCAGCAATCCGCCCTACGTCAGCGAGGCCGAATACGCCGAGTTGCCCCCAACGGTGCGCGACTTCGAGCCGCGCATCTCGCTCGTCTCCGGTCCGACCGGTACCGAGCACATCGAACGACTGTTGCGTGACGCGCCCGAGCGGTTGCGGCCTGGCGGGCGGTTCATCATCGAACTGAGCCCGATGATCGCCGATGCTTGTGCCCGATTGGCCGATAGCATCGACGAGTTGACCGACCTGCGGTTCATCAAAGACTTGCAAGGTCATCGACGAATCATGTCGCTCGCCCGCGACAAGTAGCCGCCTTGACGGGGTTGCCAGATCCTCATTGGGCTGCCAGATATCGACACAGCAGATCGACGTTGTCGATAAAGGTTTGGCTTTGAACGACACCCTCGGGGGGCCTTACCTTTCGACCTTGGTCATCGCGGACAAAGCCGCTTTGCAGCCAACCGCCGTTGTCGCCTTGATGGGACAGCACCTCTTTCACGTCGCGTTCCAGGTCGCTTCGTCGCGGCGCGGACGCTGTGGATCCGCTGGTTAGCTGGTCGTATTCTCGCTGAATCTCGTCCAGGTGCGAGGTGATCACGAAGCCGTAATGGTCCGGCATTTCGCGATCGTCGTACGTCATCTTGTAATCTTTGCTGAAGTAAAGGGGTCGATTCGACTTCAACTCGTAGTAGCGAGCCAATTGACCGTCGCCGCGGAGACAGGTTTTCAGGTAGGCGATCGCGGCAGGAATCGGTTTCAAGAAACGTTCGTCCTGGGTTTCGCGAAACAGTCGCAGCAGCGTTCGCAACACGTCCTGGGATTCGCCGCCGGTGATTGCGGGAGGCTCGAACTTGCGATCCCACACCGGCTGCATCTTGCGGTCGTACTGTTGTGCCCAGGCCGGTTGAGGATCGGGCATTTGGGCTCGGATCAGAAACTCGCCACCACGAATCGCGCTGCTTCGATATCGGTCATCGTTGTAAATCTTGGCCGCCACCAGCATCGTTTCGATCATGTTCATCGTTTGCCGATCGTTGATCATGTAGCAGCCGTTGAAGTCATTGGCTGAGGCGCGAGTCCAGCTCTCGGGATAGCTGGCCGATAGGATGGGATAGAAACTTTCGCTCGGGGATTTGATCGCAAAGCGGTCGTAGTTGTGTCCCCAGGCGCCGATCGGGTACTGTGCCCCGAGCGTCGACCTCAGCGCGTAGTCTGCGGCGTCGTGAATCTTCTTGTCGTTGAATTGCAGAGCGGCATCGAGTTTGGACAAGAACCGGATCGCCGACGGAGTCGTGTCGTCATCGATCAATGTCATGTTGGTCTTGTATTTGCGTTTTCGCCAAATCGCCCAGCCACCGGGTTCGGGGGTCGCGGCGATTTTGTCGGCAGCACCCGAGGCTTCGACGCGGTAGGGGATTTTTGCTCGCGCAGCAGGATCGAATTCGATCGAGTATCCCCAGCCGCCCGAGCGAAGTTGACCTTGCACCAACGCATCACCGACGGCCCTGGCCGCTTGCAGGTGAGAATCATCTTGGGTTGCCGCGTAGGCGTTCAAAAACGCGATCCCGACCGCTGGTGTTCCGGGAGGCTGAACCCAGACACGATCGGCACCCGCGACCCCTTCGCCGTTACTGAATTCACCGTCAGCGCTGCTCGCCCAGGCGTAGCCGCCATGATCGGCGATTGTTTCGGACATGAACTTCGTCGCCTGGTGCAATGACTGTTTGACGACGGCGGGATCGATGGGGGTCTGAGAGCGGGCGGGAACGCTACTGCAGGCGAACAGGAACAGGAACAGAAACGATCGACTCATGGGAAGACCTGCGCTCGAGCGATGACGTTGGACATTGAGTTTGGCGATACGCCATGTTAGCGAGTGTACTCGAGCGCTTTGTCGCTGATATCTTTTCGGCACCAGGCTCCGGGCCAGCGGATCTCTTTGACCGCCCGGTAGGCTTGCAGTTTGGCGTTGCTGATACTGTTTCCGATCGCCGTCACGCCTAGAACCCTGCCACCATCGGTCAAGACACGACCATCTTTCAGGGTTGTACCGGCGTGAAATACCTTGACGTCATCGATCTTGTCGGCCCGCTCCAGCCCCGATATTTCGCGTCCTTTTTCGTAATCGCCGGGGTAACCTTCGCTGGCCATCACGACGCAGATACTCGGTCGGTCGTCCCATTCCAGCGGCGGTAAATCACACAGTCGTCCATCAATGGTCGCCTCCAGGATCTCGACCAGGTCGGTTTTCAGACGCATCAACAGCGGCTGGCATTCGGGGTCGCCGAATCGCACGTTGAATTCCAAAACCTTGGGGCCCGCGGCGGTCAGCATCAGCCCGGCATACAGAACGCCTTTGAACGGCTTTCGCGATCGCTTCATCGCATGTACCACCGGAACAAGCACATCCGATTCGATCTTCGTCATCAAATCCTGGTCGACGATCGGTGTCGGACAGTAGGCGCCCATTCCGCCGGTGTTCGGACCGGTGTCGCCATCATAGGCCGGTTTGTGGTCCTGGGCCGCTGGCAGCGTCACGATCGTCTCGCCATCGGTAATCGCCAGTACACTGACCTCTTGTCCGATCAGTCTTTCTTCGATGATCAATTCGTTTCCGGCCTCGCCAAATTCGCGGCGTGATGCAATCCGGTCGATCGCCTCGAGCGCCTCGCTGCGGGTGCCGCAGACGATCACGCCTTTGCCCGCGGCCAATCCATCGGCTTTGACAACCACGGGCACCGGATCGTTGGGGTCGCTGTAGCGATCCTTGATGTAGCGAGCCGCTTCGGTACCGCTGCGGAAAGTTTGGTAGCTGGCCGTCGGGATATTGGCAGAATGCAGCAGGTTCTTACAAAAAACCTTGCTACCTTCGAGTTCGGCGGCGAATTTCGAGGGACCGAAAACTCGCAGGCCCGCCGCTTCCATGTCGTCGACCAAGCCAGCGACGAGGGGGGCTTCGGGGCCGATCACCACCAAACCAATTTGGTTATCTTTCGCAAATTGGACCAGCGCCGGTTTGTCGCTGGCCATGATCGGTACGTTGACCGCGTCGGTTGCGGTTCCCGCGTTTCCGGGAGCGACGAAGACTTTTTTCACGCGTGGGCTTTGAGAGATCTTCCACGCCAAGGCGTGTTCTCGCCCACCCGCACCAACAATCAGTACCTGCATCCCCGCCCGTCTCTTTCGCGTGAGTAAACCGTCCGTCAGCGGCCATGATCGAATTCGGGCAATGTACGACGTCGGTTCTACCGCAGAAATGGGTGGGTCGGCCAGCGCCCCGATTGGAAAAAAACTATCCGCTTCGCGCCGTTAGCGGTAGACATGGCACCGGTAACGAATAGACTTGAAAGAGTCCCGCCGGAAGGTGTTATCTGCCATCTTTCCCACAGCCCCACCCCAGGGATGGCACATTTTCCGCTGAAGACTAATTTGACGAGGGCGGCGACTGGCTCAATCACCTTGGTTCCAGTCGTCGCCTTTCTCGTTTTTGAGTCCTTTCTCATTTCCGAGTGGCTTTCTCGTTTCCGAGTGGTGGTTGTCGATCGTCACGCGAGTACGATCAAAGAATATCCCACTCCCCCCTTTGAGTGGTCATAATACTGCACGGTATGGTTCGGGATCGTTGACATCACGAAGACCAAATTCCTTGAACCTCCAAACCTTTATCAGGAGAGTCCGAGTTGAGAATTCTAAAAATGTTGGGTGTGATCGCGTTGGTCCTGACCGGAGTGACCGCCGCCCAAGCCGAGACAGGCGATTTGAAAATCCATTTCGAGTATGGCGGCAATGACTTCGCGCCAAGCCGATCGACGTCAATAAGGACGTCGAGTATTGCGGCAAGACGGCGCTGATGAATGAAAGGCTGGTCGTCAACAAAGACAACAACGGCATCAAAAACGTCGTCGTCTATGTCTACACCGGTCGCGGCGGATCGGATCTTCCCAAAATGCCGCCAGTCAACGAAACGCGTACGCTGGCAAACGACAAATGTCGGTTCGAGCCGCACATCATCATCGCGCAGACCGGCGACACGCTGAAAGTAACAAACCCTGACCCCATCGGTCACAACGCGAATCTCAATTTCTTCAACAACAAACCCCAGAACCCAACCATTCCGGCTGGCCAGGAGAAAACGTTCGAGTTGGCCAAAGACGAACCCGCACCGATCCCGGTCGATTGCAACATTCATCCGTGGATGAAGGCGTATGTCGTCGTGCTGGATCATCCCTTCGCCGCTGTGAGTGATGAGAACGGAGATCTGACGATCAAAGGACTGCCGGCTGGTGAGAAGTTGGTCTTCCGCGCCTTCCACGAAGCGGGCTCGATCAGTGACGTCACCGTCGATGGGAAAGAGACGGAATGGAAGCGAAGCCGATTCGAGGTCGATATCAAACCTGGAATGAATGATTTGGGAACGGTCGTGCTGCCTGCCGGTTCGCTGTCAGCCGACTGATTCCATTTTCCGTCTGCTCCCACACGAACTCTGGTCATCTCGCAGGTGGCCAGAGTTTTTTTGTCCATTCATTTGATTCCCACACCGGCAACCATGACAATGCGCTGAACGATGTGAATTCCGGAATCGATGAACCAGGAGCAGAGCATGAACGGGGTAACGCGCGAACAGCGATGGCTGATGAATTCAGCGGGCTTCTTGCTGGCAATGCTTTTCCCGCTGCTACTGATCGGCTGCGGAAAAAAGCCAGAACCATCGGCCAGTTCCGGGTCCGTTACGCCGGAACCCGAATCGCAGGCGGTGGAACCGACGAAAGAGGCAGCGACGAAAGAGGCAGCGACTTCCGCTACCGGCGATGCTTCCTCCAATGACGCTCCGGCGTCGACGACACCGAGTCCATCGCAGTCGGCCGAGACCGGTGACGCCTTGGGCGAATTGAAACTCCGATTCGAGTATGGTGGCGACGCACCTGCACCGGCACCGATCACGATGGCGGCCAATGTCGCGTTTTGCGGTCAGTTCAAAAACGTCAGCGAAAGGCTATTGGTCGATCCGGAGAGCAAAGGGATCAAAAATGTCATTCTGTACGTTTACACGGGACGTGGGGGATCGGAGTTGCCGCAGCAGGAACCTTCCAGCGAGACCCGCACACTCGCCAACCAGAACTGCCGCTTCGAGCCGCACATTTTGATCACTCAAGCAGGGGATACCTTGCGAGTGACCAATGTCGATCAAGTTGGCCACAACACGAATCTGAGCTTCTTCAGCAACAAGCCCGAGAACCCAACGATTCCGCCAGGTGAGGAGAAATCATTCCCGTTGAAGTTGAGTGAGCCGGCTCCGATCCCGGTCGACTGCAACATTCACCCCTGGATGCATGCCTATTTGATGGTCCTGGATCATCCATTTGTGGCGGTCAGCGACAACAACGGCGAGTTGTCGATCGGAGGCTTGCCGGTCGGTCAGAAGCTCGTCTTTCGCGCCTTTCATGAGGCCGGTTCGATCAGCAAGGTCACGATCAATGGCCAGGAAACGGAGTGGAGGCGGAGTCGATTTGAGGTCGAACTTCACCCGGGGATCAACGACATGGGCACCGTCGTGCTACCTGCCGACGCGCTGAGTGCGGATTGAGGGCCCATTTTTTTGGATTCCTCACCGGGGTGCGACAATCGGTAGCGTTTGCGGATTTGGCCACTTCGCGGTTCAATTGGTTGATGTGGCGTTTTTTCCTCCTAACGACTCTCAGCCTTGCTTTGCTGGGGTGTGACGACCGGATCGAGCGATTCGAGCCGAATCAGGTCTATTCGCTCTCGTTGGCCAAGTCCCGGTCCATCCCGACATCGGCCGCGCTCGCCGATACCGCGCAAGTGATCGAGCAAATCTTTGGAACACCGAACGATCCCGTTTGGCCGGTCGAGCTGTTTGTCGACCCCTCGTTGGTGTCGCTCGTCGACCCCCAGCGATTGCAGCGAGCGGCGGGACCGGTATCGAGTGATCGCAACGGGGTCAACTCGGGGCTGTTTCGCAAGCATTGTGTGAACTGTCATGGCCTTGCTGGTAGCGGCGCCGGTCCCTCGTCTCTATTTCAGAATCCCTATCCGCGAGACTTTCGGCACGGTGTGTTCAAGTGGAAGTCGACCGAGCGCGCCGCGAAGCCGACACGGGCGGATCTTCGCGCGTTGTTGAAACGGGGCGTGCCCGGCACGGCGATGCCGTCATTCGCATTGCTTGACGATCAAGATGTCGAAGCGCTCGTTGATTACGTCATCTATCTGTCCATCCGCGGTGAGGTCGAACGCCGTTTGGTCGCCGCGGCGGTGGACGAGTTGGGGTACGACGACACGGCGCCCGAACCGGGACTGAGGCTGAGACTGGAGCCGGGAGTCGGATTGACGGTTTCGGACGAGTCGGGTGACTCCGAAGCTGGCGAGCTGATTCGTTCGATTGTCAACCGCGTTGCCAACAGTTGGCTGCAAGCCGACGGCCAGCTCGTACCGGTACCCAGGCCCGAACAGTTGAGTGCCGAGGAGCTCAGCGAATCGATCGCACGGGGTGCTGAATTGTTTCATGGCCCGATCGCAAATTGCGTCGGATGTCATGGGCCGTCCGGTAACGGCCAAGCGTTGACACTTGATTTTGATGATTGGGCGAAAGAGTACTCCACGCGAATCGGATTGACGCCGACCGATCGCGAGTCGATGCGTCCGTTTCGCGACGCCGGTGCATTACCGCCCCGACAAATCAAACCGCGAAACTTTGCCGAAGGTGTGTTTCGCGGCGGCGGTGATCCCGCAACGATCTATCGCCAAATCTCGCAAGGTATCGCAGGGACGCCGATGCCGGCCGTGGAAATCGTTTCCCAGGCCAGCGGTGTCGGATTAACGAGCGATCAAGTTTGGGATCTGGTTCGCTACGTTCAATCTCTTGGTTCGTCGCGTTAGCGCCTCCCCTTTCGTAAAGAACATCATGAGCAAAGACGCTTGCCGAACGATCGGATCGATTGCGGGTTTGATTCTGGGACTTGTCCTGATGATCTCGCTCGGGTTCACCGGGATGATTGCCGGCGCGTTGTTTGGTGCGGGAGGCGCGGTTGCCGGTGGGATCTTGGGTGAGAATTTCTATGCCTGGCGTCGGCGAAGCTGATGGGCATGACGTTGGATGAAACCGATTCCCTTTCGACGCCACCAGGACGATGGCTGCATCGGCTGGCCGTGTTGGCGGTTTGCCTGGTGTGGCCGCTGATCTGGGTCGGCAGTCTGGTCACGACCTACGATGCCGGCATGGCGGTACCCGATTGGCCGGGGACCTATGGATACAACCTGTTCCTCTATCCGATCAACACCTGGCTGTTGGGTCCGTTTGACTTGTTCATCGAACATGGACATCGATTGCTCGGTGCGGTGGTCGGTCTGGTGGCGATCGGTATCGTGGTCGCGGCCGTTCGATCGGAGCCGCGGCGATGGGTGTGGGCGTTGGCGGTGGGGATTTTGCTGGCGGTGATCAGCCAAGGCGTCCTGGGTGGGGTTCGGGTGCTCCTGGGCGACCGCACGTTCGCGATGATCCATGGCTGTGTCGCTCCGGCCGTTTTCTCGTTGTGTGTCGTGGCCGCGGTCGTGACTAGCCGGATGTGGTGGCGGAAGGCTGGTCCCGAAGAACTGGATTTGCCGAACATCGGCTGGGGCGTGATTGCTTTGACGGCACTGCTGGTGATTGTCAGCTATGGCCAACTGGTGTTGGGGGCACAGCTTCGTCACGTGCAGCCCGATGCCCCACCTGGCCGATTCGCGATGATCGTCGCGGTTCACGTGATGATGGCGTTTGCGCTGTGGTTGCTGGCCCTGGTGGCCTGGATTCGATTGCGGCGGTGCGGCGATTTGACGCTGTCGCGTCCTGGCCTGGGTCTGATAGGATTAGTCAGCGTTCAGATCGGGTTGGGGGTCGGTACTTGGGTGGTCAGCTATGGTTGGCCGTCCTTCCTCCGTTGGTTCCCTGGAGCGACAGGGTTCTTGATCCGATCGAAAGGTTTCGGTGATTCGATCATCGTCACCGCTCATGTCGCGACAGGAGCGTTGATTCTAGCGTTATCGACGTTGCTGCTCGTCCGAACGTTAAGGATTCGTCGTCAACGCATCGACCTCCGTCTCGCATCCCGTCCATCGGCTGACTCGTCACCTCTATCCGCAACCATTTGAACGCAATTTCATGGCCACTGACCTCATGATTGTCGAGCCCGCGATTGACGCGCGCGACGAGCCCGCGGGTATTGCCGGTTGCCAATCGCTGGCGACGAGTGCCGCGGTGCGAGCGGGGAAGGGCAGTGCAATCAATTCAGAAGCGGTTGCCGATGGGCATTCGCGTTGTACCAGTCGCGATCAGGCGGCACGCACTTTGTCGGCCGTTCTTGCCGACTATCTGCAGCTGACCAAGCCAAGGATCGTGGTGATGATTTTGGTCACCACGGTCGCGACCGCAATGATTGCGGCGGGCGGGTTTGTGTCGCTCGGTTCATTGGTGTGGCTGCTAATGGGAACGGCTGCCGTTGCCGCCAGCGCCGGTGCTGCCAATCAAATTTGGGAGCGGTCGATCGACTGTCGGATGGCCAGGACGGTGACTCGTCCGCTGCCCGATGGTCGAATGCGTGTCGCCCCGGCCGTGATCTACACTGCGATCCTGGGGATCGGTGGCACTTGGCTGTTGATGGCCAAGTTTGGTTTCGTACCGGCGATGGCAGGGGCAGTGACTTGGTTGCTGTACGTATTGGTTTACACGCCGATGAAGACGCGAACGGCATGGAACACCACCGTTGGCGCGGTTGCCGGCGCGCTCCCGGTACTGATTGGCTACACGGCGGTCGGTGGCACGCTGTTTGACTGGACCGCATGGTTGTTGGTCGGCGTATTGGTTGCCTGGCAATACCCGCACTTCATGGCGATCGCCTGGATGTATCGTCGGCAATACGATCAGGCCGGGTTTTGCATGACCACGACGGTCGAACCGACTGGTCGATCGGCTGCGATTCAAAGCATTCTCGGTTCGGTCGCGCTGATTGTCTGCGGCGTCGCTCTCTGTTTTATCTCCCCGGGGCTGGCCAGCGGCTTGATCGCGTCGATTGCCGTGATGGCCTCTTGCTATCCGATGCTCAAGGCTTCGGTCCGATTCGCAGCCAACCCCGTAGATTTGATGGCCCGCAAACTATTGCGTTCGTCGTTGCTTGTCCTGCCCGCGGTGTTGCTAATCGTAACGCTCCGAGTTTTTTGGTAAGCGTTTTTTGGTAAGCGTTTTTTGGTAAGCGTCTTTTGGTAAGCGTGCAATCGTGAGCATCGGTGCGTTGGGCGAAGTGAATCAGGCGGGCGAGGCGTCCGGGTCGATCGTTTGTGTTGCCAGTGGCGTGTATCATCAATATGGCGACCACGTTGCGCTGGCGGGTGTTGACTATTCGGCTCGATCGGGCGAGATTTCGGCATTGTTGGGTCCCAACGGCAGCGGCAAGACGACACTGTTCCGTCTGCTTTGCACTTTGCTGCCGATCCAGCGTGGCCAGATCACGATCGGCGGGATTGACTGTGGCTCGGACCCTCTTGGCGTCCGCGGTCAAATCGGAATCGTCTTTCAATCACCCAGCTTGGACGTAAAGCTGACGGTGGACGAGAACATCGCCTGCCAGGGTGCGTTGTATGGAATCACCGGTACACGTTTGCAGATTCGACGCGATGAATTGCTGCAGCAGTTGCAGTTGACCGACCGTCGAAGTGAATTGTGTGAGTCGCTTTCCGGTGGATTGAAACGACGCGTCGAATTGGCCAAGGGAATGTTGCATCGTCCACGGTTGTTGCTGTTGGATGAACCGAGCACCGGACTCGACCCGGCAGCGAGGCTGAGCTTGTGGGAATCGCTGCGGTCGATGGCCGAGGATGGCATGGCGATCGTCTTGACCACGCATCTGTTGGAAGAAGCCGACAAGGCCGATCGAGTCGCGATCCTTTGCCAGGGAAAGATCGTCACCGAGGGGACGCCGCAGGAATTGCGTGCCGAAATGGGCGAGGGGATCGTCACGGTGGTTACCAGAGATGCCGATCACGTTGAACGCATGTTGCGTGACGAACTGGGACTTGATCCGCAGCGTATGCAGAATCAGTTGCGTTTGCACAGTGAAAACCCAGCATCGCTGGTCCCCACGTTGGCCGAAAAACTTGGTGATGCTGCCCAGTCGATCACCATTGGCCGCCCCGGTTTGGAGGATGTGTTCATTGCCAAGACCGGACATCAATTCGTTTGATGGTCCGCTGACACTCGAAACTTTACTGACACGAAATACCGGCCACCTGCCCAGATGACAACTTTAGCCGAGCCCGAGACGAAAATGCCCCCGCCGATCGGATCGACGACCTTCCCCGTGCTGAAGCTCTCGACAGCCGATCGGTTCGCCGCAGCGTGGATGTTAGCCAAGCGAGAATGGACGCGTTTCTTTCGTCAGCGGAATCGCGTCACGGCGGCTATCTTGCAGCCGCTGTTGTTCTGGCTGCTGTTTGGCACCGGACTCAAAGGCAGTTTCCAGGGTGCCGGTGAGCAAGACTTCATGCAATTCTTTCTTCCCGGAACGGTCGCCTTGATCGTCTTGTTCACGGCGATCTTTGCAACCATTTCGGTGATCGAGGATCGTCGCGAAGGGTTCATGCAAAGCGTCCTGGTCGCGCCAGTAGGCCGATGGCCCGTGTTGGTCGGGAAGGTGGCTGGTGGATCGGCGATCGCCTGGGTACAGGCGGTTTTGTTTCTGGTACTCGTGTTGGTCTTCGGCACGGTCTCGCTGCAGTGGACGCTGGCGCCGCTGCTGGTCCTGCTGGCGCTGATCGCCATGGCAATGTGCTCGCTGGGGATGATCGTGGCCTGGCCAATGGACAGCACGCAAGGATTTCACGCGATCATGATGTTGGGGCTGATGCCGATGTGGTTGCTCAGCGGATCGTTCTTTCCGATCCCCCCGTTTGACGATGCGACAACCGTTGGCCAGATGTTGCTCGGTGGTATCATGAGAGTGAATCCGTTGAGCTATTCGATGGTCGAAATGCGGCGGCTGATGTACCCCGCTGTCGACTTTGCCGCCGCGGGGTTTGCCCCCTCCCATCTGGTTTGTTGGTCGGTAACGATTGTCTCTGCCATCGTCACGACGGCGATCGCCTGGCGGTTGATGCGAGGCAGCCGAAAAGCGGATGTCATTGTTTGAATGCGGACTCGTGTTCCGCGTGCGTCATTGCCGGTGACCTATCATGCCCCGGGGAAATATTATGAGAACAGCCATCCATATCGCTCTGATCCTGCTTGTCGGTGTGGGGCTGGGATTGACCCTGCGAGCGCTGCGACCGGTGCGGCACCAAAATGGTCCCGGGCCCGGTGACGTTGTCTACACCAACGACACCGCCTCATCCGCCGGCGAGATCGACGAAGCCGATGTCGAAAACATGACGCCCAGCCACCCGCCGGAGGATGAAGACTGGTTGAGCCGGTTCGAGTTAACCGAACGAAGCGGCGAGACAGTGAGCAGCGACGAACTGCTTGGCCAACCGTATCTGGTCAGTTTCTTTTTCACGACCTGTCCGAGCGTCTGCATTCAACAGAACCAGAAGCTCAAGGAACTGCAGGAGATGTTCGCCGGCCAAGGTGTTCGTTTTCTGGCAATCTCCTGCGATCCGGAGACCGACACCCCAGAGATGCTGCGTGAGTATGCCGCACGGTTTGGTGCGGACGAGGATCAGTGGCTGTTCATGACCGGCGACCTGACCTACATCCGTCGGGTCGGCGCCGAAGTCTACAAGCTTCCCGTGGATCAAAAGTTTCACACCGAGCGTTTTGTGCTGGTCGATCCGGAGGGAAAGATCGAGGGCTACTACAACTGGCCCGATCCGCATCAGTTTGAACGGCTGCAACAGAAGATCCGCCAGATGATCAATGAAACGAAGGAATCCTGAATGAATTGGGAGTTCCTGGCCAACAATTTGCCTCACGCCACTGCAACGCTCAACGCGACCGCGACGGTGCTGCTGGCGATGGGGCTGGTGAACATTCGTCGGGGACGAGCGCGGGTGCACAAGAAGTACATGCTCTGGGCGCTTGCGGTGAGCGCACTCTTCCTGGTTCTGTATCTGTTCCATAAAGTCGCCCTGTACCAGGCGACCGGCGAGCCCAACAAGCGATTCCCGACCGACCCGTCGATCGCTCCTCTGGCGGCCCGTTACAGCTATTATGGGATTTTGCTGACGCACCTGGTGTTCGCCATCACGGTGCCGTTTCTCGCTTTGCGAGCGGTCTATCTGGCCATGAAAGGTCGGATCGTCGCCCACAAGCGATTGGTCCGCTACGCCTATCCGATTTGGATGTATGTCTCGGTGACCGGTGTGATCGTCTATTTGATGCTTTATCAGATCTACGCCTGACATTCACGGAAGTCCCCGGCACGCGCGCCACAGGCCGTCCTGCTTCGATCGGCTGTTTCCTCCGCGAGTTTGAACAGCCAGGAAGTGGCCCAACAACGTAGCCTGGGGTGAACCGATCGAGTCTCTGGCGAGTGTCGGTGTAGCCCCAGGTGTGGTTCCCAGAAAATACGCCTCCCTCCCTTCCTCCCGCCGACGATTTGGGGGCGTCCGCTCCCAAATCGTCCCTCGCAAATCGTTGCGGGGGGGGGGGCGGTTTCGAACCGGAAAGAGAGCGAATCGTACAGCTGGATCTTTTTTTTGGCTTTCCGCTCAAGTTTCGTGAAAGTCGGGCCGACATTCCCCTTCCGCCCGGTCCGGGCGTTTTTCTAGTCTCCGCTAAGTGAATGGAGTCTTGGGTCGACGGAGCGACGATAACCTTGAATCGACTGGTGTTTCTAACGTGGCTTTGCTGGGTGGGGCAGGGTGCTGCTGTGCTCGCCCAATCGCCAGCGGCCCAACTGTCGGCGGCTCCGGCCCCGGTCACTCCCACCGCGACGACCACCACAGCCACCACACAGCCGACGCTGCTGCCGCGATCGCCGATCACGGTGCCGATCGAGACGTTGGACATGATCGGCGGTGGACCAGAGAAGTGGACCAGCCCGGAGGGATTGGCCAGCAGTTTGCAAGTGTTGCTACTGTTGACCGTTCTGAGCATGGCCCCGGCGGTGTTGCTGATGACGACCTGCTATGTGCGGATCATCATTGTGTTGGGGCTTCTGCGTCAGGCGCTTGGTCTGCAGTCACTTCCGCCCAGCCAGGTGATGACCAGCATTGCATTGTTCATGACGCTGTTCGTGATGACGCCCGTATGGACGGAGGTCTATGACGACGCGATCAAGCCCTACACCGATCCCGAAGTGAACATGTCGTTGGAGGAAGCTTATGAGGCCGGTTCGCTTCCGATTCGTCAGTTCATGTCACGACAGATTGATGTCGCCGAGAATCACGAAGACGTGCTGTTGTTCTATCAATACATGGACCGTGAAGCACCGGTGCCGAGCAGTTTTCAGGACGTGCCGATGCGGGTTCTGTTGCCTGCCTTCATTCTCAGCGAATTGAAAACGGCGTTCATGTTGGGCTTTCAGATCTATCTGCCGTTTTTGATTGTCGATCTTGTTGTCGCCAGTGTGACGATCTCGATGGGAATGTTGATGTTGCCGCCCCAGGTTGTTTCGCTGCCTTTCAAACTGTTGTTGTTTGTGTTGGTTGATGGCTGGCGTTTGGTTGTGCAAATGCTGATGGAAAGCTTTGGGACGTTGAGTTGACGAAAACTCCAGGAAATGAATTTTGTTAGATGCACCCACCGCAGTCGATTTGTGTCGATCCACCTTGCTCGCGGCCGTCGTGATCGCCGCCCCGTTGTTGTTGGTGGGGATGGCTGCCGGTTTGCTGGTCGGATTGCTCCAGGCGCTGACCCAGGTCCAGGATCAGACGGTCGCGTTTGTGCCCAAGATCTTGGCGATGGCTGCTGTGTTGATCGCCAGTTTGCCGTGGCTGATGACTCGGATGGTTGAATTCACCCGTACGGTGTTTGAAAACGCCGGATCACCCTGAGGGAGAATGCGCCGGCGATGGAATCACTCTCGCAGTGGCTGGTCGACCATTTGGTGCTGGGCATTCTGGTACTGACGCGGCTGAGCACGTTGCTGATGGCGATGCCCGCGATCGGTGTCGGCATACCGCGGCGTGTGCGAGCGTTCTTGGCTTTGCTGTTGACGATGCTGTTGTTGCCCGCGGTCGCGGCTCACACGCCTACGGATGCTCTGCCAAGCATGGACCATTTGGTTGATCTGGCGATCGCCGTGGCTCGCGAGGGGCTGATCGGTTTGTTGATCGGGGCGACGATCCAATTGATCGTCACGGGATTGCAACTCGCCGGCGAAGCGATCAGCAGCACTGGCGGGATGCAGTTGGGTGACGCGGTGGATCCGACGACAGCCAGCAACATGCCGTCGATGGCCCGGTTGGTCGGATTGTTGGTGACGGCCGTGATGCTGGCGGTGGGTGGGCATCGCTTGATACTGGGTGTGTTGCTTGACAGCTTCGACGCTTTGCCGGCAGGCAATGTCACCTTTCAAGGCTCGATGATGACGCTGATCGTCGATCAACTCACGGCCGGTACCGCGGCGGGGGTTCGGGTGGCGGCACCGGTCATTGCGGCATTGCTGTTGAGTAATTTGGTGACCGGTTTGGTCAGCCGCACACTGCCACAGATCAACGTGTTGGCGATCGGGTTGAGCATCAATGCGTTGGCAATGCTGATCGTGACGGCGTTGACGATCGGCTCGGCTGGTCTGATCTTCCAAGAGGAATTGACCGCTGCGGCGGCGCGACTATCGGCGCTCTGGTAGCTGACAAGGGAAGGGGAGTGAACGTCGATGGCCGATAGCAGTGGCGACAAGAAGCATCTAGCAACCGACAAGCGACGGCGGCAGGCGCGCGAACAGGGCCAGGTCGTCAAGAGCCAGGACCTGACGTCAGCGGGTTTGTTGTTGTCCTCGCTGGCGGCGCTGTGGATGTTGGGCGGTCCGGCGGCTGAGCAGTTGGCCGGCGCGATCGCAGATGCCCTGTCGACGTCACGAGTCAAGCCGCTGGGAACCGCCGACGCAGCGAACTGGTTGCTGACATCGGCCGGCCGCCTGGCGATCGCCGCCGTGCCGATGTTGATCGCGATGTTGATCGCTGGAATTCTGGTCAACGTGACGCAGACCGGCCTGATACTCGCGCCAGCCAAAATCACGCCCAAGCTCAGCAACATCAGCCCGTTGTCAGGCGCCAAACGACTGCTGTCGTTGCAAGGTGTGATGCGACTCGGTTTCGGGATGTTCAAAGTGCTGATCATCGCGGCGGTCGCGTTTGTCGCCCTTGGTCACTATCGCGATCCGATCCTGACCCTCGCGTCGCAGAGTGTTCCGCAAATCGCAAGCACGCTGTTTCGCTGTTTGATGGGCACGTGCGTGTGGATCGGCGCGGCACTTTTTGTCTTGGCGATCCTCGAATACGCGTTTCAGAAATGGAAACACGAACAAGACTTGATGATGAGCGATCAAGAGTTGCGTGACGAAATGAAAGAGACCGAGGGTGATCCGCAAGTGGCTGCTCGACGCCGGCAGGTTCAACGTCAGATGATGATGCAGCGTGCCGAGTCGGAGGTTCCCAAGGCGGATGTCGTGGTCAGCAATCCGACGGAGCTAGCGATTGCCATTCAGTACGATCCGCTGACCATGCCGGCACCGATCGTGTTGGCCAAGGGTGCAGGCGTGTTGGCGCAAAAAATTCGTCGCATCGCGCTCGAAAATGGGATCCCGGTGGTCGAACGCAAGCCGCTTGCGCAGGTGCTCTACAAAACCGTGGATGTTGGCGACATCGTTCCTGCCGAACAGTATCAAGCCGTCGCCGAAGTGCTGCGTTATGTATATCAATTGCAGGGGAAAGAGATCCCTAAAGCGACCGCGGCGTGAGCGAAATGAGAATTGGCAACCATCACCCAACACTTGCTGCTGAGCGATTGCAGACGTAGGATGGAATCCCGCTTCTTCCACTGGAGCCGGTCGAGGACCGACACTCGTCGATGGCATTCTGGATGGCCGCCGATTTCTATCAGCGAACGCCACCGCGTCCACCCTGGGTGCTGCGGCGCATTCTGCCGGCGCATTCGTGCTATCTTGAACCGCCGTGCGTAACCTTTGCACGCCCGACCGGACGTTGCGGCCAACGATGGCCTCGTACCACCGTTTGGCGATTGGCCCGCCTCCGAGGAGTCCTGCCGATCGATCAGCGGATCGTTCGACGGCAAGATTCACGAACAGCGGGGTGTGGCGGGGGCGGGGGCGAAAAAACGGTGAACCATTGACGCACCGGGGCGGTCCTGGCTACCATACGACCATGACACGAATTGACATCCTTCTATCACTGCTACTTTTGCGACGCCAAACTGGCGGGTGATGAGGGTTTGTCCGGACTGCCACAGCAGTCACCATCGAAAGACATCAGGACCCGAGTCGCCCAGCGACTCGGGTTTTTTTGTTGCACTTCTGTTTGAAAGACACACACGGTTTGAAGGGACCAGAATGATGTCGCAGCCTATCGCTGATACCACGACCGATTCCAGCCAGGGGGCACCCGTCCAGTTACGCACCATCCAGATTTTTGATACCACGCTTCGTGATGGCGAGCAGTCGCCCGGTGCGAGCATGAATCTGGCCGAAAAGCTGGAAGTGGCACAGTTGCTGGCCGAGATGGGTGTGGACATCATTGAGGCCGGTTTTCCGATCGCCTCGCCCGGTGACTTTGAGTCCGTCAAACAGATCGCACAGACGGTTCGCGGGTCAACCATTTGTGGTTTGGCCCGTTGCAACGACAAGGACATTGACGCGGCCTGGGATGCCATCAAGTATGCGCCGCGGTCACGGATTCACGTTTTCTTGGCGACCAGTGCGATCCACCGTGAGTTCAAGTTGCGGATGACGACCGATGAAATTGTGGAGCGCGCGGTTGCCGGCGTGAAGCGTGCGGCGAGCTATTGTGACGACGTCGAGTTCTCTCCGGAGGACGCGTGCCGCACCGAATACGATTTTCTGTGTCGTGTGGTGGAAGCTGCGATCGAGGCCGGTGCAACGACCGTGAACATTCCAGATACGGTCGGCTATGCGACACCCAATGAAATCTACGACCGGTTCAAGATGTTGCATAATCGCGTCCCCAATATCGACAAGGCAGTCGTCAGCACGCATTGCCATGATGACTTGGGATTGGCCGTTGCCAACAGTCTGGCGGCCGTTGCGGCCGGGGCAGGGCAGATCGAATGCACGATCAACGGGATCGGCGAACGAGCCGGTAACGCGGCGCTCGAGGAAGTGGTAATGGCGATGAAAACTCGCTCCGATTTCTATCACTGCCGGACCAACATCGACTCGAGGCGGCTGGTCCCGGCAAGCCGAGTGGTGAGCAAGACCACCGGAATGCAAGTGCAACGGAACAAAGCGATTGTGGGCCGCAACGCATTCGCCCATGAATCGGGGATACACCAGGACGGGATGCTCAAGGAACGCAGCACCTACGAAATCATGTCGCCCGAGGAAGTCGGTTTCGCGAAAACGGATTTGGTGTTGGGTAAGCATAGCGGTCGTGCCGCGTTGGCCGATCGCGCCAAGACATTGGGATACACCTTGACCGGCCAGCAATTGCAGACGGTGTTTGATCAATTCAAATTGCTGGCCGATAAGAAGAAGGACATCTACGACGGCGATATCGTTGCCTTGGTACAGCAGCAGATCAGCGGAAGTGTCGATCAGGAGTGGTCACTCGTCGACTATGAAGTATCGAGTGGAAAATCGCATACTCCGCACGTTCAGGTGACACTCAAGCATGGCGACAAGGAATTGACCGAGAGCGTTGACCAGGGGGACGGTCCGATCGACGCCGCCTTTTGGGCAGTGGAAAAGATCACGGGCATCGAATTGGTTTGCAAGGACTTTCGTGTCCGTAGCGCGACACTGGGACGCGACGCGATCGGCGAAGTCAACCTGGAGGTCGAGCACATGGGCCGCAGTTACCGCGGCGTCGGTGTCAGCACCGATAGTGTCGAGAGTACGATTCTGGCGATGCTCAACGCGATCAATCGAATCATCAGCGAGAAAACTCAACGAGCCTGATTGCCGTCCTCGGATTCGTCCTCGTCGATGGCTTCATCAATGGCGGCTTCGTCGATGGCGGCTTCGTCGATGGCGGCTTCGTCGATGGCTTCGAGTTGCAGTTCATCAGCGACAGAATCGCCTTCGGGTTTGACATCCGAGTCTTCGCTGGGCGAATCGTTGTGGTCAGGAACTGGGAATCTCAGCTCGCCGGTCAACGGATCGGCGTGAAGCTGCAACGAGTCTTCGTCGGGTGAAAAAGACGTGCTACCTCGGAGCATACGGACTTCGGGCGCCGGTTCCGATTCATCGCTTAGCAGATTACCGACATCCAGGCTCGCCGGTTCGGATTTTTCATCGATCGCCTCGGCATCAAGCACGACGTCCGCGGCGTCGAGGTCGACCAACTCGACATCATCGATTTCCATCGCCTGAATTTCATCGGCATTGGGAATCGGGTCAAGCGACTCGACCCCGGCGAACTCGGCGGACCAAACTTCCGTTTGCGGCTCTGGAGATTCTTGCCCAGCCGAACGGGCTGGGCGAGGAAAGAGTTCGTCGACGTTGTCACGCAACACTTGTCGTCCGAGTTCGATCGCGCGTTCTTCGTTCCATCCACAGTTGCCGACAAAGTGGTCGGCCAGGATCCCTGCGAGTATTTGCCGATACATGTCAAACTTGGGCCACACGAACTCCAGTTTATAGGCGTCGCTGTAGTAGCCGATCTGTTTTGTCCGCGGCACCGCTTCTAAACGGGCGGCGGCGTCGCGGGCTATGAAGGAAGGCGTGTTGCTGTACCACCAATGGCCGTTGGTGATCACGTTTGGAAAGATCCAGGCATAGCTAACGAGTTCCTGGTTGGTCACGCTGGCTAGCACAGAAATGGGAAACTTGACCGTTGGAAAGGCGTTGAACAGTTCGCGATACTGAATCAGGGAAACACGGCTGTCGTACAAATCTTGTCCTTGAAAAACGCCATTGGCATAGACGCCGCGATTGACACCGATCATCAAATCAAACGGCAATCCGTATTCATCGCACAACTCGGCCAGCGTCCAGAACACGCGACGTGAAAGAGCGATCTGGTGCGAGTCGTCTGCCAGGGGACCTTTTCTTAAGATCTCGTCCAGGGCGGTCGCTGCGCGTCCGTCGCTGACCACGGTGGGCTGGAACGATGGCGGAAGGGAGATCGCACACGCGGCGCACCGGCCGCGACGAAGTGCTCGAATCGTTGCTTCAGAGACGCACGAAGGCTGGCGAGTGAACCGTCCAATTCGATGCCGCTGCAAACTTCCAGTCGCTGACGAGTTTGCAATTTGGCGAGATGAAAAACAAGATCGTCCGTGCGGAGACAAGGGATGTAGGTGTCGCTATCAAATCCGGTCAATTCGTCGTCGAAATCATTGGTCAAAAAGACCGCCTCGACGTTGCTTTGGTCGAGCACCATTTGCGGCCACTCGGCGAGCCGCATCTGGCTTTCGGCGGAGTCATAAACCGTCTCCCAATTGGACTCGTCCAGGCGATCGCCGTCGAAACCGAAGAACGTTCGGCAGATCTCAATCAACCATCGGTACTGCGCCGTATTCTCGATCGGACCGAGATTGCCGACCAACCGTCGCACGAGCTCGCGGGGACCGATGCCCTGTTCAGCAATTTCACTCTTGGGCATCCCGGCCGAGTGTGCCAGTTCGGTGTAATAGTGATATCCCAATAGATCGGCCAAACTGGCAGACGCGGGGGCGTGGGGGTTGATGTGGGTGTGGGGGTCGATCAATCGAATTGACGAGATCGCTTCGTAGATCGGCTCACGTGCGGGGTGGGACATCAGTTGATTTTCAGGCGACAAGTAGGAAAACATGAGTCTCGAAGCCGCCAAGATACCTCGTCATCAACGATTTCGGCATGGCTAGTGGTCGCCGCGTGGGGTTTTGACGCCATTTCAGGGCAGAGCAGGGCATAACTTCCGGGAATTTCATTGCCAATTTCGGTAGTTGCGCGCTACAATGGAGCCTACCCGTCGCTGCGCCCCTGATCGATTGGCAGTCTTCGCACGCCCTGTGAGTTTGAGTTGGTGCATTTTCTGCTGATCCTCCCCGAGACCTGAGACCTGAGACCCGAGACCTGAGACCTGAGACTTGAGACCTGAGACCTGAGACCTGAGACCTGAGACCTGAGACCTGAGACCTGGGCCGGTAGAGAACCACATGCCATCCGATCAACGTCTGCACCGCCACGAACCGTCGAAGGATTTATCGTCAGATCTATCCGCGGGGGACGGTCCGTCGATCGAGGAGTCGTCGTCTGTCACCAACTCATCCCAGGCCGGGGATTCGAGTTCGACAGCACCGTTGATGTCTCCTCCGCTGATTTCCGTGCAGCGAATTGACCGGGGGATCGTGGTGGCCCCGTCGAGCGTGTCGGTCAGCGGGCACGGTCTCAGTCAACAGGCAGCCGACAAGACACCTGCTGTCGCGACGCCATCGAAACGCTCGAATCGAGCCTATCCGGATCCGATTGTTCAGAGTTTGATGTTGTTGGTCACCATGGGTGTGATGCTGGCAGCAGCCCGCTACGCGGTTCCCGGGATTGTCGAGGAGATTCGATATTCCTGGCACCGCGGTGAGCTTCGTGCGGAATATGAAACGGGTACCGAAGGTCTGCGAAATGTCTCCCTCGATGCGCTCAGTGATGCCTATCAGATGGTCACTTCGGCGGTCGGACCAAGCGTCGTTCACATTGAGGTCCAGCGGCGACCCAACATCGAAAAGGCCGAGATCGCGCGACTGCTATCCATGGGACCGATATCCGACCAAGGGAGCGGTGTGATCGTTGATGCCGATGGTTACCTGCTGACCAATCGCCACGTGATTGCCGACGGCGAGGACATCACGGTGACGTTGAGTGACGGGCGACGCGTTTCGGCGGTGATTGTTGGTACCGACTCGTTGACCGATTTGGCGGTTTTGAAGATCGATTCGGATCGGCTGATACCGATCACCTGGGGTGACAGTGATCGTTGTCGTGTCGGCTCGCCCGTTTGGGCCGTCGGCAGTCCGTTCGGTTTGGACCGGACGTTCACCTTCGGGATTCTCAGTGGGAAGCATCGGATGGTCCGGGCCAGCACCCAGTATCAGGACTTCATGCAGAGCGATGTCGCGGTCAATCCGGGTAACAGCGGCGGACCTCTGATCGATTCACGAGGCACGCTGGTAGGCATCAACACGGCGATCGTGGGCGACACTTACCAGGGCGTCAGTTTTTCCATCCCCAGCAACGTCGCCCGACAGGTCTGTGATCGGCTGCGAGAGACTGGGCATGTCGAGCGAGGCTGGCTGGGAGTCGCGATTCTGGAAGTCCCCGATGATCGGTTGATCGGCGAGGATCGGAGAGTCCGTGGCGCGTTGGTACGGCACGTGACCGATCAGCAATCACCAGCGGCCAAGGCTGGTTTGAAGTCTGGCGACGTGATCCTGAAAGTGGACAATCAACCGATTCGTGACACCGCTCACCTGATGCGGATGATCGCGGGAACGCTTTCTGGTACCTCGGTAACGTTGGACGTATCCCGCGACGACGAGCGGATCGAACTGCTGGTGCAATTAGGAGAGCTACCGAGCGAGTTAAATCTTCGCTAGTGTGCTTGGATACTTTTGACTGGCGAGTAGGCTGTTGGGGATATTCGTATCCCGCTTGCTCCCGATCCTGAAGAATCTCTGTCTTGAGTCTTTGTTGATGAAAAATCACTTGAAAATAGCGATGCTGTCGCTCGTCAGCCTGTTGGTCGCCGCTGCGACTTCGAACGCCGATTCGCCCGACAATCGGCTCGGTATCGTCACCGAGAAACCGTCCGAGGGTCCCGCGGTGAAAGTCGATGATGGCTTCATGGTTCCCTACAAGACGATGATTCCCGGCAGCGACGTCGAATTCGAGATGATTCCGGTTCCCGGCGGAACGTTCAAATTCGGAAGTCCCGAGAGTGAAGCGGAACGGGGAGACGACGAGGGCCCGCAGGTCGAACTGACTGTCGATCCGATGTGGGTCGCCAAGACGGAGATCACCTGGGCACAGTACAAGGAGTTCATGAACCTGTATTCGATCTTCAAGGAGTTCGAGGCCAAAGGGCAGCGAACGATCAACGATGACAATCGTGTCGATGCGATCACGGCGCCGACCGAGCTGTACGATCCGAGTTTTACTTTTGAATATGGCGAAGAGTCGCTGCAGCCGGCGGTCACGATGACGCAATATTCTGCACAGCAGTTCACGAAATGGTTGAGCCATGTCACGGGCCAGCAGTACCGATTGCCGACCGAAGCGGAGTGGGAGTACGCGGCCCGAGGCGGTACCACCACCGCCTACAGTTGGGGTGACAGCGCCGATGACATTGATGATTATGCCTGGTACTTTGACAATGCGGATTCCGGCGCGGTGACAGTCGCAACCAAAAAGCCCAACCCATTCGGCCTGTATGACATGCACGGCAACGTGGCCGAGTGGACGGTTGGCCAGTACACCGAATCGGGCTATGGCTGGTTGGCAGACAAGTCCGTCAAAGCGGTGGATGCCGTCCAGTGGCCCACGACATCATCACCATGTGTGGTTCGTGGGGGCAGCTGGGAAATGGATCCACCGGACCTGCGAAGCGCCTCGCGGCTCGCCTCGGATGACGAGCAATGGAAAGAGGAGGATCCCAACTTTCCCAAGAGCCCCTGGTGGTTCACAAGCGATCCGGCTCGTGGTGTCGGGTTTCGGCTTTTCCGATCGTATCGTCCGCTCGGCAAAGAGAAGATCTCGAAGTTCTGGGAGGCGAGTGCCGAAGACGTTTTGGACGACGTGGAGTCGCGATTGATTGGCGGTCGCGGTGGTCTGGGGCTGGTCGATAAATCGCTTCCCGAGGCGATCAAGAAGATGAATCAATGACGCGGTCGCTCGATCGCACTGGTGATTCGTCGGCGGTTGCTCGGTGACGGACCCGTTGTCACTGGCATCGCAATTCGATCGGTTCGCCTTGTTCTTTCAATGCTGACACTTTTTTTACACTAACCATCTCAAAATCCGTGTACGAATCCCTTGCCTTGGTAGGCGCGACCGGAGCGGTCGGTCGCATTGTGTTGGAGCAGCTCGTCCAGCGAGAATTCCCCTACAAGCGGCTGAAGCTATTGGCTTCGGAGCGATCGGTTGGCCAGCAGGTCAATGTCGGTGGCCAGACATTGACGATCGAATTGCTCGAACCGGGAGCGTTCAAGGACGTGGATCTGGTCATCGCGAGCACGCCCGATGAAGTGTCCGCCCAATTCGCCGGTTGGGCGGTCGAGGAAGGTGCGGTGGTCGTTGACGAAAGCGGCTATTGGCGAATGGACCCCAACGTGCCGCTGGTGGTGCCCGAGGTCAATCCCGATGCGGTCGATACTCATCGTGGCATCATCGCCAGCCCCAATTGCAGCACCACACAAATGGTTGTCGCGTTGGCCCCGCTTCATCGGGCCGCTCGCATCCGGCGGGTGGTTGTCAGCACTTACCAGGCGACCAGCGGCGCGGGAATCGCCGGCAACAAGGAACTGCACCTCAGTGTGCAGGCCGCACTCTCCGGCGGCGTTCATCCTCCGCAAACGTTCCAGTATCCGATCGGATTCAACCTGATCCCCCAGATCGGCTCGGAAATGCACGAGGGTTACACCAGCGAAGAGATGAAGATGGTGTACGAGACGCGGAAGATCATGGGCGACGACGAGATTCAGGTTTGCCCGACCTGTGTGCGGGTTCCGGTGACGATCGGACATAGCGAATCGATCTTGGTGCAGACCGAGCGGCCGTTGTCCGTCGATGAAGCGAGACAGTTGTTTCGAGACGCCGACGGTGTGACCGTGATTGATGACCTGGGCGGTCGGCAATATCCCATGCCCCGTGACTGTGACGGCAAGGATGATGTGTTTGTCGGTCGTATTCGGCGCGATATCAGCAGCGATAACGGAATCGCGTTTTGGTGTGTCAGCGATAACCTCCGCAAGGGTGCGGCCACCAACGCCGTGCAGATCGCTGAGCTGTTGGTCCGCCGTGCGGCAGCGGTCGGGTAAGTTGTAAATTTGTCACGTAGTTTCAAGCTGACGATCGCCTACGATGGCACCGGATTCTCCGGATGGCAAATCCAACCTCAGCGAAAAACCATCCAGGAAACACTGCAACAGGCGCTGTTCAAGATCAGCCAAGAGCCGGTGAAGGTGGTCGGCAGCGGACGAACGGATGCCGGTGTGCACGCGTTGGCCCAAGTGGCCAGTTGCACACTGCAGCGTTGGCGCGCGTCGGCGACCGATCTGGGACGTGCGATCAATACGCAACTTCCCGATACGATTGTGGTTCGCGAAGCGGTTGACGCACCGGACGGTTTTCATGCGATTCGCGACGCGATCGGGAAACGATATCGTTATCAGTTGCAGGTCGGCGGGGCGCGAGATGTATTCGAGTATCGATACAGATGGCTGGTGAATGGGTCGCTGGACGTCGAGGCGATGAAACAGGCGGCCTCGTGTTTTCTCGGTCGACACGACTTTGCCAGCTTTCAGGCGGCCGGCGCCGACGCCAAGAAAACGACGACCCGGGAGATCCGAATGTGCCAGCTGATCGAACAACGGATCACGGAGTCAGGCGAAATCTATCTCTCGATCGAAGTCGAAGCCGATGGTTTTCTGTACAACATGGTACGAAACATCGTTGGGACACTGGTCGAAGTGGGACGAGGAAAACAAACGCCCGAGTGGATCGGTGACGTGATCGATGCATGCGACAGAAGAGCCGCTGGTCCTACGGCACCGCCCCATGGGTTGTTTCTGGTACGAGTTGACTATCCCACCTATGACTGACCGTGAAGTGTCGTTGTTGCTGTTGATCGATGGCTATAACGTGGTGGCCCCGGCGGCGGCACCTGCGCGGGTGCCGATCCAAATTGGTTGCATCGCGAGCGGATGCGGTTGATCGATCGGCTTGTCCAAAACTTGGATGACGAGCTTCGCGGTCGAACCTGTGTCGTCTTCGATGCCGCGAATCCGCCACCCGATCGACCCAGCCGGTTTGCTGTGGAAGGGATTGACGTTCGCTTCGCGGTCGATCATGGCGAAGCGGATGACCTGATCGAGGAGATCATTGCAGATCATTCGGCGCCCAAACGATTGACCGTGGTTTCCTCGGACCACCGAATTCAAACGGCTGCCGCGCGGCGAGGCAGCATCGCTTTCGACTCGGATGCTTGGCTGGATGATTTATTGGAGGGAAGGCTTCGACTTGCCATCGAGCGAAGCGGGGCAGGGCAGGGCGGTGATCCCGATCCGGATCACGATAAGCCGAATTCGGTCAGCCGCGAGGACGCCCAGCGATGGATGGAAGAATTTGGATTCGACCGTTAACTGGTGAATCTCGCTCTTTACAGCACTTCCCGTCGTCTCTCATCGGCTCTCCGCCCCAAGTTGCCGTAGCGATGGTAGTCATGCGAGATCGACTGCTCGTCCATGTACCGCAAACACTCGATTCGTCCGTCTCGCAGCACCGGATCGTTCACGATGGTCACGAACGCATCGGCACAAGCTTGACTGACCGTTGACGAGATGCTGTTGCCGCCGAGCAGTCGCAGGCGGTTGACGTGACCCCCGCGGATCCTGGCGGCGAGTTCCCAATCGGTCTCTTCCAGCGGGTGAATGAGCCCGGGTACAAAGTCGGCGGTTGACTCCAACAGTTCTTTGGCTTCCGGATCCGTGTCCGAATCGATCGATAGTGTGACCTGAGCTCCCACGGCGATGGCGGCTGACAGCGAGACCAACGCATTGCCGATGGCATCATCGTTGGCGACGCGAATGGTCATCGACCGAACACTGCGATATCGTCGCAGGTTGTCTTGTCCAACCAACCGAACCGTATCGTGTTCACGCGAGAACTCCTGTTCGATAGCGTTCCGTTGACTTGCCATGGCAGCGAACAGATCTTCAGCCACGGCCGGATCGATTCGTGGCGTCAATGTTTCGCACCAATCGGTCAGTTGATCGAGTTCGTTGTCTGGGTAGCCGTGGTCCGATTGTGAGCGGATGGTCGGACCGCCGGTATCGTTCAGATGCATCAGTGCCAGGACATAGTGCGGTCCGCCCGCTTTGACGCCCGGTCCATAGGCGCTCAGTCCGACACCACCGAACGGTTGACGGAGCACGATCGCTCCGGTGGTCGGGCGATTGACGTACAGGTTGCCGGCGCGGATCGACTGCTTCCACAATTCGATTTCTCGGTCATCCAAGCTTTCCAAGCCGCTGGTCAATCCATAACCGGTCGACCGTACAATCTCGATCGCCTCTTCGAGTCTGGAAAATGACATCACGCCGAGCACGGGACCAAACAGTTCGGTCGAATGGGTAAAGCCACCGGCGCGAATGTTCCATTTGACGCCGGGGCGATAGAGATTGGGATTGTCGACAATATGCTCGGGAACGACCAACCAAGACTCGTCATCCTCCAACGTTTTTAAGCCGCGCGTCAAATCGGCGTGCGGGGTACTGATCAACGGCCCCATCGAAGTGTGTAGCTCCCAGGCCGAACCGACCTGCAAGCTTTCGACCGCATCGGCCAATGTCGCTTTGAATTTTTCGTCATGAAAGACTTCGTCCTCCAGCAGCAACAGCGACGTAGCGCTGCATTTTTGTCCACTGTGCCCGAACGCGGATTGCACCACGTGTTTGATCGCCAGTTCGCGATCGGCCATGGCGGTGACGATCGTCGCGTTCTTTCCACCGGTTTCTGCCAACAGGTGCAGATTGGGCCGTACCGTGAGCATCCGTTTGGCTGTCGAGGTTCCACCGGTCAAGATCACGGTATTGACCGATTCGTTGGTCACCAGACCCGCTTCCGCGACGGGATCCTCGCAGGGCACCATTTGCAGTACATCGCGGGGGATACCCGCATCCCAGAATGCTTGGCACAACAGCGATGCGGTCAACACCGTTTCGGCCGCCGGCTTGAGCAGTACGGTGTTGCCCGCCGAGAGCGCGGCTGCGACACCGCCGCAGGGGATGGCGAGTGGAAAGTTCCAGGGTGTGATCACCGCAGTGACACCTCGCGGCTGAGCGGTGATTGTTGGGTGCTGGTCCCAATGGCGAACGGTCAGCGGATAGAACTCGCAGAAATCGACCGCTTCGCTGATCTCGGGATCGGCCTGGGCGACGGTTTTGCCGCCATCGGCGACCATCGCACCGATCAGATCGCCGCGGCGCTCGCGCAGATTCTGGGCGACCTGTCGCAGCAGGCCATGGCGGTAAGCGGGTGTTGTCTCTCGCCAGTGGCCGGCATCACGCTTTGCCAACGACACGCAGTATTTGACTTGGTCCAGCGAGGCCAGTTGGTAGCGGCAGACAACGACGCCTGGCCGTGACGGGTCGTAACGATCTTGCCACTGGGCATTGTCGACCGGCTGTTCTTCGATCGTCAGCGGCACTTCTGTCACCGACTCGTTGCATCGCGGTTTCCATCGCGCAAGCAACTCGGCGGCCCACAGGGCATTGTTGGGAAGCGACCAATCGGTATCGGGCTCATTTACGAAATCGGTCCAATGGTCCGCAGCCGGCGGTTGTGCCGGCGGCAGCCGGCGATCCTCGGTCCGTCGCGGAGAAACATCGACGGTGTCGGCCAGTTCGAGTGCCTGACGAAAATCATCGGCGAGTTTCTCGAACTCGGGGCTTTCGGGTTGCAAGCGATAGGCGTACCGCAAGAAGTTCTGTGGCCCCGTATTCTCGTCCAAGCGGCGGATCAGATACCCGATCGCATTCAGGAATCCTTCGCGACGACAGGCCGGCGCATAGAGCAGCATGTTGGAACCACGTGCGGAGATGGCGCGGCGCTGATGATTGGCCATTCCCTCGAGCATTTCGATTTGAACACTGTCAGAAATGTTTTTCGCCTCCGACCAAATCATTGCCAGCGCGACATCAAACAGGTTGTGCGACGCGACACCGACTCGGACGTGGCCGTCGGCGGCGGCGTCAATCAGCTCACGGAGCATCCGCTTGTAGTTGGCATCGGTGTGTAGCTTGAGCCGATAGGGTGCCTGGGCGTGACCACCAATCGATGCTTCGACACGTTCCATTTCCATATTCGCGCCTTTGACCAAACGAATGGTGAGTGGTACCGCTCCGGTGGCGACTCGTTGACGCGACCACTCGATCAAACGTTGCATGACTTGATAAGAGTCTGGGATGTAGGCTTGCAGCGCGATCCCCGCACGTGTCTCGGCCAGTCCCGGTCGGTCAAGTGTTTCGAACAGCACTTGGACCGTGAGATCAAGATCGCGGTATTCCTCCATGTCGAGATAAACAAACTTTCGCTGGCCGGTTTCCTCGTCGATCTCTTGATTAGCGGTGCGATAGAGTGTCTCCAAACGATCGGCGACCTTGTTGATCGTGTGGGTCCGAGCCAGCGGCGAGACCTGGCTATACAACGTCGTGATTTTCACCGACAAGCAGCGGACATCCGGCATCCGCAAGGCGTCGGCAAAGTTTTGCATTCGCCGACGGGTCTCCTCTTCGCCCAGCAGCGCTTCACCGAGCAGGTTCAGATTCATTTGCACGCCCTGACGCTGGCGATTCCTCAGATGCTCGGACAACAGTTCCGGCTCGGCGGGCAAGATCACGTTCGCCGTTTCGCGCCGCATCTTTTCCTTCACCAGGGGGACAGCGACGCCCGGCAGATACTCGCCGAACGACTGGAAGCCTCGCAGCATCGCCTGTTCGACGGGGCTGAAGAACCTGGGAACGCCTTGGACATCGAGTAAATGGGTCAGCTGGTCGGCGACGCGGGCGGGCGTGTGCGTGCGAAACGCCTGGTCGGTCATCTCGACCAGGGTCGCTTTGTCTTCGGCATGCCCCATCATGCGGTCAAGTTCGGCTTGTTGGCGTCGCTCCTGGGGCGTTTGCAACTGGACAGCTTGTCGCAGCAATTCCGCTGCCAATTGAATTGCCCGGGCCGCATCGGATTCTCGCTGGCTCATTTTCTGGGATCCTTGATCTGTTCTGGCCGAAGTTCGATACCGGGGGGATTTGGTCAGCTGAAACGCCGCAATTGGAAGTCAATCGGCGAGACAATCCAATCGCCGGAGGACAAAAATCTCAACGCCGTCCCGGTCAGCCATTTCAGCGATTTTTGGCTCCATTCTCGCCCATGGTGCCGCGATTGTGGTGAATCCCGATCCGGCCCGAGGCGAAAGACCTGAGGGTTGCAACCTTCCGCAGTTTCCAGGCTAAGTTTAGAATCGCTCGCTTGAATCATTTTGCACATGGGTGGCGGACCGTCGGCTTGCCCCCCAAACACTCCCTTCCCAAAAACAATCCCCAGGAACGCCCTAACGATGAGTGCCACCGCGACCGCTCAGCGCGTTTTCAATTTTTCGGCTGGCCCAGCCGTGTTACCACTCTCCGTGCTGCAGCAAGTGCAAGAAGAGTTTGTTTGCTTGCCAGGTGCCGGAGCCTCCGTCGTGGAGATTAGTCATCGCAGCAGTACGTTCGTCGAGATTCTTCATGACGCGGAGCACACACTCCGGTCGCTGCTGGGAATTAGCGATGATTATGCGGTTCTGTTCCTGCAAGGTGGTGCTGCGTTGCAGTTTTCCATGGTCCCCGCCAATCTGCTGCGTGGGACCGACAAGACGGCCCAGTATCTGCTAACCGGATCTTGGGGCAAAAAGGCGATCGGCGAAGCGAAAAAGGAAGGCCGCACCGAGGCGATCTTTGATGCCAAGGATTCGAACTACAAACACGTTCCCGCGGCGTCGGAGTACCAGGTCGCCGAGGACGCGGCGTACTTGTACTACTGCAGCAATGAAACGATTCAGGGCGTCCAATTCGCGGCCGAGCCAACCTGCCCGGCCAGCGTTCCGCTGGTCAGCGATGCATCGAGCGATTTTCTGTGTCGTCCCGTGCCGATCGACAAATACGGAATTCTGTATGCCTGTGCCCAGAAGAACGCCGGGCCGGCAGGTGTGACCGTTGCAATTGTTCGCCGCGATTTGCTGGAACTGGGCAGCGAGAACCTTCCCGGATACTTGCAATACAAGAACCATGCCGAAAACGACTCGATGTGGAACACGCCACCGACGTTCGCCATTTATGTGCTCGGCAAGGTCGCACATTGGCTGGCCGACGACATTGGTGGTCTGCAGGCGATGGAAAAGCTGAATCGTCAGAAGTCTCAGTTGCTTTACGATGTGATCGATTCGGGCGGCGGTTTTTACAAGGGTCATGCGGATAAGGAGAGTCGTTCAATGATGAACGTGACATTCACGCTGCCCAACGATGAATTGCAATCCAAGTTCGTTGACGAAGCGGCGCGACAAGATCTGGCCAACCTGAAGGGTCATCGCAGCGTTGGTGGGATCCGCGCCAGCATCTATAACGCCATGCCTCGTGAGGGCGTCGAATTGCTCGCCACGTTCATGAAAGACTTTGCCGCGAAGAACGGTTGATGTCGCATCTTTTTTCCGTTCGCTCCTTGACCATTCGTCCGCTGCGTGAAGCTCAACTGCTATGTATAAAATCCTTACGTTGAACAACATTTCGATCAACGGTTTGCAACGATTGCCTCGCGAGCGCTATGAAATCGCGTCGGAGATCGGACATCCGGATGCAATCTTGTTGCGTTCCTTCAAGATGCACGACATGGAGATCCCTGATTCGGTCGTGGCGATCGGCAGAGCCGGCGCGGGAGTGAACAATATCCCGGTCGATCAAATGACAAAACGTGGCGTGCCGGTTTTCAACGCGCCAGGAGCGAACGCCAACGCGGTCAAGGAGTTGGTGCTGGCGGGTTTATTGATTGCCATGCGAAATATCTCGGCCGCGCAGCAATTTGCTGCCGGATTGTCGGGCACGGACGCCGAGATTTCTGCGAAAGTCGAGGCGGGTAAGAAGAACTTTGTGGGTGAAGAGCTGCCATCAAAGACACTGGGTGTGATTGGCCTTGGTGCGATCGGATTGCGCGTCGCCAATGCGGCCTTGTCGCTGGGCATGAAAGTGGTTGGATACGATCCATTGATTTCGGTGCAAAGCGCCTGGCAGCTTTCCAGCGGTGTCCAGAAGGCGGTGAGCATTGATCACCTGTTCAGCCAATGCGATGCCGTTTCGGTACACGTGCCGTTGCTCGATGCGACGCGAGGATTGGTGTCTGCCGAACGGATCAAGATGATGCCCAAGGGGGGTGTGATTGTGAACCTCGCACGGGGCGGCATCTGCGACGACAATGCGGTCTTGGCGGCGCTCGATGCGGGTCACTTGCACCGATATGTGATCGATTTTCCGACCAGCGCTTTGTTGGCAAACGAGAAGGTGATCGCCTTTCCCCATCTGGGAGCTTCCACGCTGGAGGCGGAAGAGAACTGTGCGATCATGGTCGCCGATCAGGTTCGCGATTATTTGGAAGACGGCACCGTTTGCAATTCGGTCAATTTTCCCGAGGCGTTCATGCCGCGCAATGGCGGGAATCGAATCACCATCGCCAACGCCAACGTTCCCAACATGGTGGGTCAGATTTCGACCATCCTGGCCAATGCCAATTTGAACATTGCCGATCTGTTGAATAAGTCACGCGGCGAAGTCGCTTACACAATCATCGATGTCGATGGCGATATCTCGGAAGAGACCCTCCAGGCGATCCGAGGGATTCAAGGCGTGTTGTCGCTTCGACGCCTGGGCGCAAAGACCTAGCCCGAGCCTGTTGGTATCGCGTGAGCTGGTATCAAGGAGCGACGGCAACACCGATGTGGCATGGGGGGGCGACCGTCGCGTTCGCTCGGCGTGTCCGCAGCGGCAATAGGGAGCTTGATGCGGCCTCCGAAGAAGTGGATTCAAAATCCAGTGGTGGCAACGACCTCCGACTTGGTCAGCACGACCGGGAGATACAGCGACTCTTTGGCTCGGAGCGAGTGGATGAACCCCAACTCGCGACCGAGAACCTTTTCATAGTACAAGGTCATCGACGAAATCGCTTGATTCTGCGTTCCGGCCACGACATGACCGGTCAACGCCAACTCCGTCAGGAAGTCAGCAATCTCGGGTTCGCCATAGCGATCCAAACGCTCATCGTCGACCCATTTGGGAAACCATGTCCGCTCCGCCTTGACAAGCGATGTCGCCCGAATTCGCCGTTGAAATTGCGTCAAAGACATATCACGCCCCGGGGAATTGGACCTGATTTCAGGGAAGTGTTTTGTTGCACACCATCCCGCGCCGTTGTCCAGCAAAATCCAGCCAGAATCTGCATGACCAGCGAGTCCCGTCGGGGGTCATTTATTGCGTGGGTCAGCTGTGTTGTAAAATCAATCCAACACGGGTCCGGGTCCGAAGCCAAATCCGACCTAGGCGACCCGCGAATACTTAAATGGTTCTGGCATTAAAGAAATCGTACTCGTACTCAGGCGTTAGCCGGTACTCGTACTCGAAACCGCGCCGCAGCGAGCCGATGGGGTTTACCGTCGAGTCGATCTTTGACGGCAAAGCGTTCCCCCGCTCCCAGCCACAATCGAGTACGAGTACCGCTTCGCTGAGTACGAGTACGAGTATCGAGAGTACGAGTACGAGTACGAGTACGAGCACGACGGGTGCGCTCGACGAAAAGTGCGCGGTCGATCGCGTGCGGTCGATTCCCCCGTGGTATGCTGGTCGATGGTGTCATCTGTCCGGAATCGCCGGATCGGGACCGCCGCAAGAAATCCAGAACCAAGAATGTGCACGGGAGCAACGGACGGCGCGTTTCCGTCGGTGGCCATTGCCGTTGCCCCGTGAATTCAAACGTTCTGCTCCTTAAGAGGACCAACCATGTTCAAGACTTTCGTTTACCTCTTTGTTGCGTTCTGCGCGACCGAATCGGTATTTGCTCAGAGTTCGGCGATCTCAGCGGATGTTGCTCAGGTCCCCGCATCGTACATTGTGCAGTTGACGGAATACCGATTGGAGAGACCGCTTGAACCATCTCAGACAGCGACGAACATCTTGGAGATGTTGTCCGGAAAACTCGATGACAAGATTGGGAAACCCGTCGAAACAATTCGGCTTTCCACGTTGAGCGGAACGGAAAGCATGGTCCAGTTCGGGCGGCGCGTTAATGTGACCGTTGGCAAGGCGACAACCAATCGCGGAGAAACTGTACGGAACATGCAGGCCATCGACGTCGGAACCGTCGTCCGAGTAACGGCTATCCCGCAGGACGAGAAAGTTTCCGTTTCGCTGACCTTTGAATCCTCAAGAATTGGGGGAGACGGCGATGAAGATTCGCCTCCCGATATTAACAAAACCCAAATCAGTACGACACAGCTTCTTGAGTTTGGTAAACCGAGTCTAGTTGGCAGTTCGACGACGGCCTCGAGTTCAGTTATCGTGGTTACGATTACGCGGAATTGAAACACTGGACTACGTGGCAGAACAAAACGATGAACCGAAGTGCTCGAAAAGCCGCGAAGTGATCGCAGAGTCTTTCGCTCGCACTCGGTTTTCGCGGCCGTTCTGTCTAAAAGTTGAGACGTTCGGTCGATGATCGAACACGTCATTTCGCACCTCATCTCCCGCAAGGTCGAACAGCGAGTCGACCGCTGGTTGGACGCAGGGCGTAAGAGTTTGCCAATCCCTGACGGTGATAGTTTCACGCTTCACTTTGGCACTCGATATCGCGTTCATACGATTGTTTGTGCGGTGATTTTCGTGACTTTTACCTTACTTGCCGCGTGGTGTCACTTCTTCAGTGAGCCACTTGGGTTCTGGCTCGGCCTCGCCTATGTGGCATTAATTCTTCCGATGACGGTGGTCTCGATCTGCAATGCATTACATGCATTGACGCATCGTGTCGAGGTTTCCCACGACGGTTTTTCGGTCCGCCGTGTTCTATTGTCTGATGTTAACGTTCCTTGGAAGTCGGTCACGTCAATTCGTTGGCGACGACTCACATCGACGATTCTCGTCGATACTGATCGCAGCAAACGCGTTCGGATATCCACCGACCTTGATGGCATGTACGCGTTCGCCGAGTTGATGAGTGAAAGTCCTCCTGGAACCCGCGACAAATCCGTCGTAGACTGGGTTCTTGAGAAGCTTTAGGTCCGCCGCACTTGTCGCACGCAAAAGACAGAACCAAGCGATGGCCGCGGAGCCGCCGACTGCGCGTTTTTGAAATGGATGATCGCTCGCGGCGGCCTGGTCATCGCAATCGTTATCCGACCTAAACAAACTGCTGCATGAACCCAGATTACCAATTGACCGTGCGAGACTTGGTCGTTGTTACGGCGTTGGTTGCAGTTCACTTTGCGGTTTCCAGACTCTCGGTGTCGCTGCGCGGTACTGGCGTGATCTACCTTGCTTTCACGATTCCGAGTTTCTTGACCGCACTCCTTCACGGCCGACTTGGCCTAGGCTGGAAAACCGCAACGATCATGCACTTTGTGATTGCCGTTGGCTGGGGATTCTTGTTCGGTGTAACCTGCTCGCTCTTTTGGAGGCAAATGCCTCGCTCTTTTTCTGAGCGTGACTCCATTGACCTGCAAAACGTACTCGCTGTTGGTATTCTATCCGCTGTGCTGATGGCATTTTTAGCCATGCTGACCACGACTATTTACGGAGCGATTGCATATCATCTTTCCGACCACGATGCCGAATCCGTTTGAATTCATGTTCACGGATAACCATCGCGTCGCTTTACGCTTGCCGTTCTAGCATTAACGAAATCGTACTCGTACTCAGGCCGGTACTCGTACTCCTACTCGAATCCGCGTGACTATGACGAACGGCGTGTGCGATGGAGTCGACGTTTGACGGCAAAGCGTATCCGCCCCAGCTTCAATCGAGTACGAGTACCGCTTCGCTGAGTACGAGTACGAGCACGATTTCATCGTTGCGCTTGACGAAGGTGCGCGGTGAAATGGTGCGCAGTGAAATGGTGCGATCGGAGGTGCGCGGTCAGATTGGTGCGTTCGAAGTTGCGCGGTCGAACGCCAAGTGGTATGCTAGTGGTTGGTGTCAACGATCCGGACTGGCGGGTTCGGTACCCACCGCAAAAAGCCAGAACCATGGCATGAACGTGCGGACTGGAAATGGTTTGAAGACAAGCGGGTGTGACTCCCGCCTGGGTAAGTGTTAGCCACACGCCCAGTATCGAGTTTTGCTGGCGGCGTATATCGAGGAATGCCTTTTTGCCAGGTTTCGCTTTGCCGGCTAGTATAGACGCGGAGGAAACCAGATGGACGTATATGCTGACTCAATTCGATCTCTCGCACCTGCCGACAAATTGCGGCTCGTCGAACAGATCTGGGATGATCTCGCGGCTGAAGGATCACCAATCCCGCTCCCCGATTGGGCATTGTCGGAGGCAAAGCGGCGACGTGATGAAATGGCGGCTGACCCTGATCTCGGTTTGACACACGAGGAAGTTTGGGAGCTGATCGACGATTCCCGCCATGGATAGGTCGCTGCGATATCATCCGCTCTTCGAAGCGGATGTTCTGAACGCCGCCCAATGGTATGACGAGCGACAAGAAACTCTTGGATCTGACTTCGTGGTGCGCGTCCGTTCAGCAGTGGAGCAATTGATTGCGGATCCCGAACGCCGCGCACCTATTGACTACGGTATCTGCTATTGGCCTGTCAAAAGATTCCCATACGTCGTATTTATTGAGCTGACCGGAGCGGAGTTGTTAATTCTGGGTGTGATGCACACCTCGCAAGATGCTGAGAAGTGGATCGCACGGCGGCAATAGAATCGGCGAACCAGCGGATCGCGAGTCGCCGAGTTCAGTCGATTGAAGTGGTCAGTCATTCGCGGCGACCGCGTGATCCGAATCGTTCTGTCTTACTCTAGCGGTATCTGTTTCTCAATCTCATTGCGCTGGTTTGAGTTTCGTCGAAGTATGAATTCAAGGAACAAACACATGTCACGGATCAGGCACATGTTCATAGGAATCGTCACCGCAAGCCTGGTGACTGTGACGACGCAACCTACGTTCGGCATACTGGTCCCGCTTCATTCGGCTTCGTGCATTCCATTCTCACTCGAATATCCTGAGCACGCTCGAAAACAAGTGCGAGCGGCATTGGAAACCGACGACTGCAGATTCGTTGATGGTGCCACTGCAATGCGCAGGTCGACGTTACACTTCGCGGGTGACACGAAGTCGATCAACGAAATGCTTCAAAAGCTCACCGACTGCCCCGGCTACTGTCGCGGTTTCTTTCGAAATGATCGATCACAACTGCGATTGGCGAATCGTTCATTTCGTGAAGTCCAACAAGTTTGGCATTATCGTCAACCTGAAGTCGAATCAGATTATGCTCGACAAACTCGTCATTCCACCTGCTAAGGGCCCTGAACTCAAACGCTAGCCCTCGAATATCGAAAGAACCATGGCACGCGGAGGATTCGACATCGCGATTTGGCAGTGGTTGCCTTTCCGCTCGGTTCCGGTGATCGCCGCCGTTCGTCGATGATCAATGGTCCGCGAACGGGGTCAGTGCGGATTTTCGAACACGTAGGACAGGTATGACGACGGTTCTAGGAAAGACAGGGCGAGCAAGGGAAGCAGAGCACATCGTGCTGTAACAGCAAGCGGGCGGTGGGGGCGATTTGCGTACCCAGAGGACTTTCTCAACCTACCACGCCCAGACTCTCCCATCTTATCTCGGCGAAAATACACTGACCCCCCTCAGCCGGCAGTCGCGTCCGCAGGCGTGCCGCAGCGGCAATCTGGGGCTTGTTGCGGCCTCCGAAGAAGTGGATTCAAAATCCCACGGCGCGCGGTCAATCAATCTATGATAGGGGACCGATAATCTTCGTCCCCATCCGATGATGCCAAGAATGAGATCCTCCTCGACTCTGTTGCTGCTGTGCATTCTGAGCACGGCCTCGGTCGCCCAGACACCGAAACCTCACGTCGTGATGTTGATCGCCGAGCGTGAATACGAGACCGACCAGACGCTGCCGGCGTTTGCCAAAAAGTATCTCGCTGGCGACTATCGCACGACGTTCGTCTTTGCCGACAGTGCAGATAGCAACCGGCTCGTTGGAATCGAGGCGGTCAACCAGGCCGATGTCTTGGTTGTCAGCGTGCGGCGCCGGACGCTGGCCGAAGATCAATTGAAGTTGATCCGCCGATACGTGGCCGACGGTAAGCCGGTCATCGGTATCCGCACCGCTAGCCATGCTTTTTGCTTGCGCAATCAGCCGACGCCGCAGGGCAGGGCACAGTGGCCGGAATGGGACCAGCAGGTATTTGGGGGCAACTATACCAATCACTATGGCAACCAGTTGAAAGCGACCGTTACGGTCCGTCGCGATGCGCCGACGTCCAAAGATCTGCTTCGCGGGATTGATTCGACTGCGTTCGTGGCCGGAGGTTCACTTTATCAGGTGTCACCGCTGGCCGAAGCGGCACAGGTCTGCATGGATGGCCGCGTCGAAGGGAATGCTGCCGAACCAGTCGCATGGACCTTCCGGCGGAAGGACGGCGGCAAGTCGTTTTACACCTCGCTCGGACACGTCGACGACTTCTCCGGTGAAGTCCTTCCCCAGCTGTTAGTCAATGCCATTTCTTGGGCGATTCAGTAAGTGAGCAAGACCATGAGTTTGTTACGTATGGGCTCGATGCCTCTGTTGTGTTTGATCGTTGGATCGGTCGTTACTCACGCGGCGGATCGCCCCAATGTATTGATTGTCATTACCGACGAACACAATTTTCGCACGCTCGGATGTTATCGAAACGTCCTGCCCAAGGAGCAGGCTGAGATGTGGGGACCCGGTACGATTGTCGAGACACCACACCTGGATCGATTGGCGAACGAGGGGGTGATTTGCACGCGCGCCTACGCCACTGCGCCAGTGTGCTCACCGAGTCGCTCGGCAATGGTGACCGGACTCTATCCGCAAAACACGGGTGTGCCGACCAACGACGAAAAGCTGCGAACCGATATTCCGACGCTGGCCACGATTCTGGGATCGCAAGGCTATCGCACCAGCTTCGTCGGAAAATGGCATTTGGGCGGAGCGAGCAAACCGGGCTGGGCGCCCGAGATCGACGGCGGATTTCGAACACAAAAAATTCATGTTCAATCGCGGACATTGGAAAAAACTCGCTCTTGTCGACAACGTGCCGTCGGTGGGTGCCAAGAATCGACAGGGAGCCCCATCTTATGACGTCGACGATGCCGACAACAAGACTTTCACGACGGACTATTTGACCGATCGTGCGATCGAGTTCATGGCAGAATCGCAAGACACTCCATTTCTGAGTGTGGTCAGCTATCCCGATCCCCACGGGCCAAACACGGTTCGCAAACCATACGATCATCAATTCGATGACTTGCGGTTTCTCGCTCCACGAACCTACGGCCGCGTTGATCTGCCCAGTCCCGGTTGGCTTGGGGGCGGCAAAAACCACGCGAAGTTCGTTGGCGACCAAATGAGCAAGTACTTCGGGATGGTTAAATGCATCGACGATAATTTTGGTCGCCTGCTGAAGTCGCTTGAGGACAGCGGACGTCTCGATTCGACGATCATTCTGATGACGTCCGACCACGGCGACCTATGCTACGAACACGATCGATTGAACAAGGGCAATCCTTACGAAGGTTCGGCACGTGTGCCGATGTTGATGCGATACCCGAAACGCTTGCCCGCCGAAACGGTGTACAGCGAACCGATGGGAACCGTCGACATCACACCCACGTTGCTTGGCGTCGCCGGAATTGCCAGTGATGCTTCGTTTCAAGGCCGTGACCTGACCGATGCCTTGCGTGGCAAGTCGAACTCGAGTGATCCGGCACCGCTGACGTTTCTACGCAATGCTGGCAAGGCGCCGCAGTGGCTGGCGGCAGTGGACCGCCGATACAAGTTGGTCGTTTCGGTCAATGATCGGCCGTGGCTGTTCGATGCCGAGACGGACCCCGATGAACTGTTGAATTTTTTCGGTCGTCCCGGAATGGCGCCCGTTGCCGACCGTCTTGCCCGCGCCCTGCGGGCTCATTCCATCGCCACGAGCGACTCGTTCGCGTCCCATGACAAAATTGCGGAGTCGATCGAGCTGTGCATCGCCGGCCAATCACGAGCACGCGCAGCGGCTCGTTGAGTTGCTAGCAAGGCGACGAAACCTGTGGCGGGATGCGGTGAAGAACCCCCTCGGCGGATGGGGTTCGTGGTTGTGGCGGTTCTACTCTGGACCGGCAAAAGGAGTTTTAGGTAACGTCCGATCCCCTCGACAGTTGGATGTCGGGGACGCCTTGCGAAGGATCGCTGATGCAGTTTCTGTTGCGCTACCGAGATTTGGTCCTGCCACTGGGGATCATCGGATGTTTGGTGGTGATTCTGGTCCCGCTTCCCCCGGCGTTAATGGACCTCTTGCTAGCGGGCAACATCACGATTGGGGTGATCGTGTTGCTGACGACGGTCTACGTGGCAACTCCTCTCGATTTCAGCATCTTCCCGTCGTTGTTGCTGGCAACGACGTTGGCCCGATTGGTATTGAATGTGGCAACGACTCGATTGATTCTGACCGGTGCTGAAGATCGGGGGATGGGCGCTGCGGGGGGCGTCATTCAGAGCTTCGGCGAATTTGTTGCCGGCGACCGGATCGAAGTCGGTTTGATCATTTTTGTGATCATCGTCTTGATCCAGTTCATCGTGATTACCAAAGGTGCGACACGGATCAGCGAGGTTGCTGCCCGATTCGCATTGGACGGAATGCCGGGTCGCCAGATGGCAATCGACGCCGACTTGAATGCCGGATTGATTGATGAAAAGGAAGCCCAGACTCGGCGTCAGGCGATCAGTTCGCAGGCCGATTTCTATGGAGCGATGGATGGTGCCAGCAAGTTTGTCCGGGGAGACGCGATTGCTGGCATCGTGATCACGATCGTCAATGTGATCGGTGGCTTGTACATCGGAGTGCAGGCGGGGATGACGTTTACTGAAGCGGGTGCGTTGTTCACGAAACTGACGATTGGTGATGGACTGGTGAGTCAGGTGCCGGCGTTATTGATCTCGCTGGCTGCGGGCTTGCTGGTCACACGCAGTGCCCAGGCATCCAATCTTCCGGTCCAGTTCCTGCAGCAATTGTTGGGGAATTCGAAGGCGTTGGCGGTCGCGGGTGGCTTTTTGACGCTGCTGATTGTCACGAACCTGCCTGCCGTGCCGATGGCCACCCTGGGTGCCGGCTGCATCGGTTTGGCGGTCGTGATGAATCGGCAAACGAATCGTCAGAACAAGGAAGAATCGAATCGGGTTGATGCCGAGCGGGCCGCGGCCAGCGCGCCGCAAGAGAAGCGAGTCGAAGACTTCTTGACGGTGGATCCGATGGAAATGTCGATTGGGCTGGGGCTGCTGAGCTTGGCCGATCCGGCGCGGGGCGGCGACTTGATGCAGCGAATCACGGGGGTTCGCAACTCGATTGCGACCGACATTGGAATCGTGCTGCCCAAAGTCCGGGTGCGTGATGAGATGAGTCTGGGAGAATTCGAGTACGAAATCCGCATCACCGGCAATCCGATCGCGCGAGCGACCGTGCTGCCGGATCGTTTGTTGGCGATCGATAGTGGACAAACCACTGGTGTCATCGAGGGTGAACCGACGCGTGATCCGACGTTCGGTGAACCGGCGGTGTGGATCGAGCCGATGCGTCGGGAGCAGGCCGCGATCTATGGCTATACGACCGTCGAGCCCGGCGCCGTATTGGCGACGCATTTGCAGGAAATCGCCAAGCGTCACGCCGATGAGTTGCTATCGCGCGACGCAACCAAACACTTGATCGACGAATTAAAAGAAGCCGCGCCAACGGTCATTGACGAATTGATTCCCGGATTGATGAAGGTTAGCGAGGTTCAGCAGGTTTTGCAGCTATTGCTTCGCGAGGACGTACCGATCCGCCAATTGGGCATCATCTTGGAAACACTTGGCGATTTCGCGTCAAAGACAAAAGAACCGACATGGTTGTGCGAATACGTCCGTCACCGGCTCGCCAGGACGATCAGTTCGCGATATCGCGACGAGCATAAACGGTTGCATGTGTTGGCATTGGAACCGAACATGGAGGATCGAATCGCGGCGGGAATCGAGCACACTGAACGTGGACTTTTTGTACGGATGAGCCCGCAAGCGGTAGACCTCACTTGCGAAAGAATTCAAGAAGGCGTTAAGAAGCTATTAAATGCGGGTCATCCACCCGTCGTTTTGGTTAGCCCCAGGATTCGCCCTGGTCTACGACAGCTCACTGCGACTTCGATGCCACGCCTGCGGGTGTTGTCCTACAACGAAATCACTCAGGACACAAAAATCGAATCCTATGGAGCGATCACAGACCAGTAAGCGAACCATGACGAACGACGAATGACCAACTGAATCTCTCTCGTAGGGGACACTCCCTTCATGCACATCCGCACTTTCAGAGCCGCCAGTTTGCAAGATGCACTCGAAGAGATCCGTCAACAGATGGGTCCGGAGGCTTCCGTTTTGCATACACGTCAAGTCCGAGACGGTTGGATGGGATGGCTAGGGCGAACGTATGTCGAGGTCACAGTGGGGCTGCGCGATGTGAACCAGCAGGCGGCGATGAATCCGATCGACGCCAGCGGACCGACGAACCGCGAAATCGACGCGCGACATGCCGCACAGCCTGGGGTGGCTGTTGCCCCCGGCATTCAGGCGGCAACCAAATCTGTTCCCCGAGTGATCAGTTCGTACATGCAACCGACCCTGCCGCCACAATTGCAAACCTACCGCGAAGCACTCATTGCGGCGGGCGTGTCGCCGCTGATCGCCACTCGCTGGCTCGATTCGGCTGCCAGTTTCGCGGCCAACCTCGGTGACACCATGGGGCAAGGCTGGCTGGAACACCTCAAACGCTCGGTTGCCAGGGAGTTAACCATCGGAGGCGCCATTCGGGTTTATCCCGGAGATCGGCGTATTGTGGCACTGGTCGGCCCGACCGGTGTCGGGAAAACGACCACGGTCGCGAAACTGGCCGCAGGCTTTCGCATCGAGGCGCGTCGCCGTGTCGGTTTGGTCACCATCGATACTTTTCGGATTGCTGCGGTGCAGCAACTGAAAGCCTACGCCGAGATCATGGACCTGCCGATGGAGGTGGTGGAAAAGCCTGGCGAGATGAGTTCGGCGCTCGATCGCTTGGGCGATGTTGATCTGATCCTGATTGACACCGCCGGACGGAGCCCACAAAGCGACGCCAGAATCGATCAATTGGTTGAGCTATTGAGAACTGCCCAACCGGACGAGACGCATTTGGTACTCAGTGCGACAAGTTCGGCGTCGACCATCCAATCCGTATTGCGGGGCTTTGCGTCGATTCGACCGACGGCGGCGATCCTGACCAAGCTCGACGAAGCGCCGCATACCGCTGGGGTACTTTCGGCGATCGCTGCTTCGGAATCGTTTGCTGGTGTACCGTTGAGTTACCTGACCAATGGCCAGCAAGTGCCCGACGACATTGCCATCGCAGACACCGAAACGTTGCTGTCACGCCTGCTTCCGGCCCGGGCATCGTTGCCACAAATCGAAGCCGCTTGATTATCTGGAAAAAACAATTGATGAAAGCGTGATGTCACATCCGATACAGACACTGAGGCATCTCGCGAAGGCAGAAATCGACTTGAGCGATTCTTTGAATAAGCGGTTTGCCCACTTTGGGAAACAAAAACTCTTGGTTCTAGCTGGACATCCGAATCGTTGTCACGCAGTTATTCCGTATCGCTCGGTGCACTGGCTATGGGATTGGTCGTATTTCGCGGCGCAATTTTTGGCGAGCTTGCCGGAGAGGTCGCGATCGAAGCGATCATCGCGATGGTCGTGTTTGCTGGCGTTGGTGGTGTTGCGGGATGGATTGCTGACTTCTTGGTTCGTGATTCGCTGGAGGGCATGTTTCGCAAGCGTGTTGATTGGTACCGGCAAGGTCTGATCGATGCCGGGAATATCGAACAGGATTCGTCCGAGGATGTTTGAGCAGGATGCTCGCTGAACGTCGTGGGACGAACGGATGGCGGAGAGGGTATGCGGGCAGCACGGATGCTTCCTGATCCTCGCCGCCGATAGTAACGACAACTCGAATTGACAAGATTGTGATCGCTTTTGTGATCACGGACGCATCGCACGAAGCGGCGCGAAAAATCGCAACAATCATGGAGGATTGGATGGCAGCGACAGCCACAGCCGACGACGAAATCCTACAAGTCTGGGCAACGTTCAGGACGATCAGCAAGGATTCAGCAGAGTACGAGCCGCTTCGCAATCGGTTGGTTGAGCGATACATGCCGCTGGTTCGCTACAACGGCGAACGGATTTGGCAACGCCTTCCCGACGGGGTCGAACTTGATGACCTGATCAGTGCCGGAATCTTCGGGCTGATGGATGCGATCGATGCGTTTGACATGGATCGCGGTGTCAAGTTCGAGACGTACTGTGTGCCGCGAATTCGCGGTGCGATGCTCGACGAATTGCGGACAATGGACTGGGTTCCCCGACTTGGTGCGCAGCAAAGCCAGTAAGCTTGGCGTCGCCAAAAAAGCGCTCGAGACGAAGCACGGACGAGCGCCGACCGTCCAGGAACTTGCCGAGCACATGGAGCTGCCGGTCAAAGAAGTCGAGAAGATGCAGTCGGATGCCAATGCCGTCGGCGTCGTCTCGCTCAACAAGAAGTGGTACGAGACCGATAGCTACAAAGATGTCCGAGAAATCGACATCTTGGAGGACAAAAAGGGCGAAGATCCGACGCGTCGCGTTCAGAAGAACGACCTGATGCGATTGGTCACCAAAGGGCTCAATCGCAATGAGCGATTGATCATCATTCTGTACTACTACGAAGAGCTGACGATGAAGGAGATCGGTGCCACGCTTGACCTCTCGGAGTCGCGTGTCAGCCAGATGCACACGTCGATCGTGAATCGTTTGCAACAGCAACTGGGTCCCCGACGAATCGAATTCGGAACCTAAGCGAACGAGCCTGTTCACACTCGTCAAACGGCGTCCCAGCAGCGTGGGACGCCGTTTGTCGTTTGCTGGCGACGGTGTTAACGACGCCGAACAGAAACGAGGATTGCGGCGTACAGGAAGGTCGCGGCGTCCAGTCAGTGTGCCGGAAGAGCAGCTTTCATCCATCGCAACGCAAAGGGGGCAGAGGGTGCGGATCGCTCATGTCATAACCCGAATGATCATCGGCGGTGCCCAGGAGAACACGCTGCTCAATTGCCTGGATCTGATTCGTGAGCATGGCGATGATGTGCTGTTGATCACCGGCCCGGCGCTCGGTCCGGAGGGGGATTTGTTGAGCCAGGGCAGGGCAGGGGAGTTGCCGGTGCTGGTGTTGCCAAGCTTGCGCCGCGCGATTCATCCGCTGCGTGATTGCGCCGCTCACAGGGCGATTCGTTCTGCGCTCGCAGATTTTCGGCCGGACGTCGTGCACACGCATAGTGCCAAGGCGGGTTTGCTCGGTCGACACGCCGCCTGGAGTCAGCGTGTGCCGGCCATTGTTCACACCGTGCATGGGGCTCCCTTTCATCGCTACCAATCACCGGTGGCGCGAGAATTTTTTCGCCGATGTGAGCAATGGGCAGCCCGCCGCTGCGATCACTTGATTGCGGTTGCCGATGCGATGACGGACTTGATGGTCGATGCCAAGGTTGCACCTCGGGAAAAATTCACGACGATCTATAGCGGGATGGATGTCGAGCCGTTTCTGGCAGCGAGCGAGCATCGCCAGGCGGTCCGGCGCAAGTTTGGGCTCTCCGATGATCACGTCGTGATCGGAAAGATCGCGCGTCTCTTTCATCTCAAGGGTCATGATGATTTGATCACCGCGGCGTCCAGTGTGGCCAAACACCATCCAAATGTGCGATTCTTGCTGGTGGGGGATGGCATCCTGCGTGAACCGTTGACCCGACGGATTGCGAAATTGGGGCTGCAGCAGAACTTTGTGTTTACCGGGCTTGGTCCCCCCCGCAGACGTTCCGCCGCTGATCGGCGCCATGGATGCGGTGGTCCATACTTCCTATCGTGAAGGTCTGGCACGGGCTCTTGCCCAGTCTTTGATCGCCGGTCATCCGGTTGTCAGTTACGATGTCGATGGGGCCCGGGAAGTGGCCATCAACGGTGAAACAGGATTTTTGGTCCCGCCGGGCGACACCCACGCGTTGGCCGACGCTCTTTCTCGGCTTGTCTGCGACGCACCACTGCGGCAGCGGCTGGGCAGGGCAGGGCAGGAGCGATTTACCGAGCAATTCCGGCACCAGACCATGACCCGGCTGATTCGGTCGGTTTACCAGCAAGTTCTCGCGGACCAGGGAAATCGCTGATCTACCGGGGTGGTTCTTGGTTCCATTATCATGTTGAATTGTGCAATTCTCTGCCACCTTGCCCTGACGACGCACTTCTCTATGTCCAAAACTCGCGATTTTCTCGGACCGTATCGATTGGCCCGCCTGATTCGACTCGGCAGTACGGCGGAGGTTTGGGAAGCGATCGACGAGCACACTCATAAGCGATATGCATTGAAGGTGCTCAAGCACTCGCTGCGGGCGGAAAAGGCGGAAATCGCCCTTCTGAAACATGAATATTCTGTTGCCAAGGACCTGAACAGCCCGCGGATCATCAAGGTGATTGAATACCGTGAAGAGGGCGGGGCGCCTTTTTTGGTGCTCGAGCTATTCAGTGAATTGAATATGAAGCAGGCGCTGCGGCGTGGTCCCGATTCGCTCGCATTTATGTTGGACAAGATCGTCGAGCAGGCGGCAGAGGGCTTGTACTACATGCACACCAAGAATTGGATCCACCTGGACATCAAGCCGGACAACTTCTTGGTCAGTCGCGATGGTACGACAAAGCTGATCGACTTTACGATTGCGCAAAAGAAAAAGACAGGCTTGGGGAAACTGTTCTATAGCGCAAAGGTCGCCAAGGGAACTCGCAGCTACATGGCTCCGGAACAGATTCGTCGCAAAGTGTGCGATGAGCGAACCGACATCTATGCGTTTGGTTGCGTACTGTTCGAACTGTGCACAGGTAAGCCGCCATACACCGGCGACACGCCCAACGACCTGCTGAACAAACACCTTTCGGCGTCCATTCCCAGCCCGATCGCCTATAACAACAACGTCACCAAAGAGTATGGCGATCTCGTCAAGCGAATGATGTCCAAGAGACCCGACCAGCGGCCACCTTCGATGTGGGAGTTTCTCAAGGAGTTTCGAAGTATCGAGATCTTTAAGAAGCGGCCGCGCAAACCGGAAATCAGCGTGTTCGACCACATGCCGGGAATCAAAGGTGCCGACGAGTTGCTGCTCAAGGGGCAACCGGACGAATCCTTCGATGAACAAGAAGAGTCGGAAGAAGAGTTGCCAGCCGCGAAGGAGAGCAAAGCTCGGAGCAAGAAAGAGAAGGAGGGTGACGCGAAATGAGTGCTGGCCCCGGATTGGAATTCGAGAATGAAATCGCCGACCTGGAAAGTCGGATCGCTGCGACTCGAGCGGCAAACGGATCGGACCGACGAAATCGAAAACAAGATTCGCGCGCTACGTCTGCTGCTGGTCAAGCAACTGCGTGAAACCTATGGATCGCTTGATGCTTGGCAAACGGTCCAGGTAGCGCGGCACAAGAACCGTCCTTACACGAGCGACTATCTCAAATTAGCCTTTGACGAGTTCGTCGAACTGCACGGGGACAAGCACTTTGGTGATGATCGAGCGATGTTGGCCGGGTTTGCCAAGCTCGATCGCTTCAAGGTGCTGGTGATCGGTCATCAAAAGGGACGAACCTACAAGGAACGAGCCGCTTGCCATTTCGGGTGCGCCATCCCGAAGGTTATCGCAAAGCGATGAGCAAGATGCGGTTGGCGGAAAAATATCAACTGCCGTTGATCTGCTTTATCGACACACCCGGCGCTTATCCCGGGATCGGAGCGGAAGAGCGCGGTCAGGCACATGTGATCGCCGAGAGCATGTTCAAGATGAGCCGACTGCGGATACCAGTGATCTGTGTCGTGATCGGTGAAGGCGGATCGGGCGGCGCGCTGGGCATCGGGCTGGGTGATCGCGTCGCGGTCCTTCAGCACGCCTATTACAGCGTGATCAGCCCCGAGGGTTGTGCGGGAATCTTGTGGAAGAGTCATGAGCACGCGCCCAAGGCGGCCGCGGCGCTTCGTTTCACCAGCAAAGATCTTGCCCGGCTCGGTGTGGTGGACGACGTCTTGGAAGAGCCTCTCGGCGGGGCTCATCGCGATCACCACCAAATGGCATCCCGACTGAAGACTTATCTTTCCAGAACGTTGACCGAGTTGGAGTCACAGACACCGGATCAACTGGTCGAGAGCCGCTACGAAAAGTTCCGTCGCATCGGCGTCTTCCTGGAACACTCTGACGACGCGTCTGCCGCCGTCTAAGTGTGGTGGACAATGGTTTGTGCCGTGGGTCTGGGTGACGCCCGGTCAGGTAGTTGATTGATCCAAGACGCGAAATGAGCCATTTCGACAACGTCCGATAATGCCTCTTATGTTGTATTGGAAGCTTCTGAAACCCCGTGTTTTCGCCAGATTGTCGTTTTCGCATGGCTTGAGTTCCGTTTCCCGCGGATCCCCTGCTGTGACCGCGGCGGCCGGTCATCTTTGCCAGCCGTTGAACGTCGGTTGTCGGGCTTGCTGGGGCGGTTGGGGTGACCATGCTTGAGGGTCAAATGGTGGCGGCGGTGCGGCATCGCGGCGGCTGATCGAGCCGTCGGTCCACGGGTTGCCGGGGCGATTCCCGCCTTCGTCGGCGATCGATTGCACGGCTTGGCCAAGACCGTCGCCAGCCTCATGGAACCGGCGGTTGAACTTTTCCAAATAGGGCCCGACAACCTCGTGGATCTCAGGCGGGATGACCGATTCGCTGCGATCGAGCACGTGGGCGATGTATCGACCGCTCTTGCTGCTGACCACCGTTTCTCGCGTCCGCTCGCCAAACAGCGTCACCGCAAAAAGGGTGATCAGGGTGCAGTAGAGGGCACCCTTGGCCAATCCGAACATCGCCCCGATCTGGCGGTCAAATTCCCGGAGTTTGAGTCGATCGATCGTGCCGCTGATCATTCGAAACGCCACCCAGACGATCAACGAAGTGCCGACGTACAGGATCAGCATGGCCAGGAATCGATTCCAAGGCGGTTCGGCCTGGATCGACTCACTGAAAGGCTCGCGAAATCGGTACGCCACGATGTAGCTGATCAAGATCGACGCGATCGAGGCGAGCTGCCAGGCGAAGCCTTTGATCGCACCAAAAATCATCGCACCGGCGAGCACGACGAGCATGATGATGTCGTAGATCTCCACTGAGAGCATCCGTGCGAGTCAGGGGGAACGGGGAGGGGGAATCAGGATCGATCGATCGCCAACAGGCAATGCTAGCAGTTGCAGCGGATCATGGTCGGTCGGGTTGATGGCTGGACGGGAGTATAGCGATCGGCGCGGAGGGGACGAAGATCAATCGATTTGACGCGGCGCCCGCGCCTGGTGCACCCGATCGCTCGGCCAGTCGCATTCGCGTCTTGCTCGCTGGCGGCAAAAGGCCTATTCAGAGAGATGATCCATCGCGTCGCGTCGCGCGTCGCTGCATTGCTAGCATCTGCATCTGCCTTTGACTCCCCTACCCTTCGTTTGACCGTGGCCGATTTTAAGTCGCACATTACTGGCAGCACGATCATCGGGATTGGCTACGGCTACTGGGGAGTCGCGTATCAGTCGATGACGATCGAAAGTGGCATCTTGGCGGGTGGACTTTGCGCGGTCAGCGGCATGCTTCCCGATTTGGATAGTGATTCGGGGATCCCGCTTCGTGAGACCAGCATGTTTGCCGCCGCGGTTGTGCCGATCTTGATGATCGATCGATTTCGTGACCTGGGGTTGTCGCAAGAGGCGATGGCCTTGGCGGCGATGTTGATCTACATCGCGATTCGATTCATTCTGGTTGAGTTCTTCAAACGTTACACGGTACATCGCGGGATGTGGCACAGCATTCCGGCGGCGGCCTCCGTCGGATTGCTTGCTTATTTGGTGATGCCTTGTCCCAGCGAATCGGTCCGCATTTACAAAAGCTTTGCCGTGGTGCTTGGATTTCTGGTCCATTTAGTCATGGACGAAATCTGGAGCATCGATGTGCGGCACGGGTTTCGCTTGAAAAAGTCGTTTGGGACAGCGCTGAAGTTCTATGGCGGCAGCACGCTGGCAAACGTGTCGGTATACGCCAAGCTGATCTTGCTGGCGTACTTGGCATTTGGGGACCATAGCATCACCGAGCGTATCCGCGAGCGGTCGCGGTTTGATCAACCGTACATCGCCCAGCCGCGATCGGATCCGACGCAGTGGGACAAGTGGATGCCGTGGCGTTGATGCGTTGATCCCTCCAGTCCACCGTCGGGATTGATCTCGATCAGGTCGGCGCATGATCGATCCGGTCAATCACCAGTGTGACTGGTCCGTCGTTGACCAAAGAGACTTGCATGTCGGCCGCAAAGATTCCGCGTTGCACGTCGACGCCGCGGTCGGCGAGCAGTTGGCAGTACCTTTCGTAGAGCTGTTGGGCGACATCTGGGGCCGCGGCATCGGTAAAGGCGGGGCGTCGTCCTTTGCGGCAATCACCGAGCAGCGTGAACTGACTGACGACGAGGGCTGAGCCGCCCGTGTCGATCAGGGAGCGATTCATTTTCCCCTGATCGTCCTCGAAAATCCTCAGTTCGGCAGTTTTGTTTGCCAACCACCGCGATTGATGCTCGGTATCGCCGTGTCCGACGCCGATCAGCACGAGCATTCCCTGGCCGATTTCGCCGACGGTTTTCGAGTCGACTTGTACCTTCGCACGGAGGACTCGCTGCAAAACGATTCGCACTTGACACTTCTCTTTTTGAACAGGTTGTGAACGACAGGTTGTATCGGCGGCTGCCATCGTTGGTAAAATAATCACTCCCCTGCCCTGCCCGTAAGCCGACCACCGCACCAACGCTTCCGATTGTCGATATGCCTTACCTTTTTACCTGTCCGCATTGTCAGACCAAGACCCAAGTGGAGGATTGCTACAGTGGTCAGGCGGGCGAGTGCGTCACCTGTGGCGGCGCGATTCAGTTGCCGCAGTTTGCCGTTGCCGCGACACCGTTGCCGCAGTCGAGGTCCGATAGCAAGTCGGTTCGTTGGATCGTTGCCTCGGTGGTCGCTGTGATTCTGTTAGGATGTCTTGCGTTTGCCATGGCCCGCATTGGCGGCGACACGATGAACCGGTTGACGTCCAATCGTGAGCGAACGAACTCGATACGAAACTTGGAAAAGATCGCCGCGGCATTGAATGCTTATGCGGCTGATCACGGCACCTATCCCCCGCCGGCGACTCGTGATGCAAACGGTACCAAGCTTCATTCCTGCGCGTGCTGATACTTCCCTATCTCGGTGAGCAGGAGCTTTACAACCGATTCGATTTGGGAGTGGCTTGGAACAGCGGCGAAAACCAGTCTGTCGGTTACGAAGTTCCGGCGGTGTATCGCCATCCCAACAGCAACTCCAACGGGATGTACTACGAATCAGCCTATTACTTGATCGTTGGTCAAGGAACGTTATTTCCGGTAACCGGTCCGCTCGGCCCCGATCAGATTATTGACGATCCGGCGCAAACGATTCTGGTCATTGAGGGGACGCCGATTGTTTCCTCGTGGACCGAGCCGGTCGACTTGGACTTTACCAAGATGAGTGGCACGATCGGCAGTCGTCCGGGAATCGAACCGGGCGGATTGTTGGATGACGGGGTCGCGATGGCGACCGCCGACGGTCGCGGACATTTTCTGCCCGAGACAACGGATCCATCGATCGTTCGAGCGCTCGTGACGCCGCGCGGCGGAGAGCGGATGGCCGACGACACGCTTGACTGAGGCTCGATGCGTGCTCGCGACACGCCGCATCGGCCGACGTCTCAATACTTTCGCGGCGTCACCGATCCTTGCACGCGGCTGGGCAGCCCTTGAATCCGCAGGAATCCTTCGGCGTCATCTTGGTTGTAGGAGCCGCCCCCTTCCATCGTTGCGATTTCGGCATCGTACAGGCTGTTGGGGCTGGTTCGTGAATCGACGCTGATGTTGCCCTTGTACAGCTTCAGAGTGACTTCGCCGGTGACCGGTTTTTGCGCCTTGCGGATGAACGCCATCAGCGCGTCCATTTTCGGTGTGTACCAAAACCCGTAGTACACCATTTCGGCTACTTCGGGTGACAGCCGATCACGAAGGTGGGCAAGATCGCGATCCATCGTCAATTGCTCCACATACATCAACGCGTCGTACAACACGGTCATCCCTGGCGACTCATAGACACCGCGACTTTTCATGCCGACGAATCGGTTTTCAACCATGTCGATGCGACCGATACCGTTTCGCCCGGCGATGGCATTGAGTTGCTGAACCATTTCCAATGGGCTGACGTCGGCGCCGGCGAGCGTTTTTGGCACGCCGGATTCAAAACCGATCGTGATCGATTCCGATTGATCGGGCGCCTGTTGTGGGCTGACGCCCATTCCGAAATCAACGACCTCGACGCCGTTGACATCCAGCTGTTCCAGCATGCCCGCTTCATAGCTGATGTGCAGGACGTTTTCGTCACTGCTGTAGGGTTTCGCCGTGGAGGCTTTGACAGGGATCTTCTTGTTTTGGCAATAGGCGATCAGTTCGCTGCGACCGGGAAACGCATCACGAAACTCTTTGATTCGCCAGGGAGCGATCATTTGGACGGTCGGGTCGAGGGCTTCGGCAGCCAGTTGAAAGCGGCACTGGTCGTTGCCTTTGCCGGTGGCGCCATGAGCGTAGGCGTTTGCACCAACTTCTCGGGCGACCTGCAGGCAGACTTTGCTGATCAGTGGACGGGCGATCGACGTGCCCAGCAAGTAGATCTGCTCGTATTTCGCTTGCCAGGCCAGTACCGGGAAGGCAAAGTCGCGGCACAGTTCCTCTCGAACGTCCACCACCCGTGACGAGACGGCACCGCAGTCGCGCGCCTTCTGCATCGTGGCCTCACGATCCTCGCAAGGTTGACCGAGATCGACGTAGACGGCGTGAACCTGGTAGCCTTGGTCTTGAAGCCAGCCGAGTATAACCGACGTATCGAGCCCACCGGAGTAAGCGAGAACACAACTTTTCATTACGATATGTCCGCGTTGAATGCAAGAATTTGTGTAGGCTTTGTGCGGAGCCCACCGAGTCGCATACGGATCACGACCCGCTGGGCACCGAAATCTGAGAACTGAGATTTGAGATTTGATTCCCCTCGACTGCAACCCGCCATGTCATCGCTCCCCCCTGCCCTGCTCGACCTGGTATCGAAAGTCCTTCGTGGCGAGGCATCAAGTGACGACTTGGTGGCACAGCTTCAAGCATCCAGCGAGCAGGTTTCTCGATCGGCTCACGACGAAATGGAACCGACCGAAGGAGCCCTGGTCGACCTCGGTCGGCACTCCCGGTGCGGTTTCGGGGAAGTGATTTATGGCGAGGGGAAGTCGGCGGACCTGATCACTCGGATCATTCAAACCCAGATGGCAGCAGGCCAATCGGCTCTCGTCACGCGGATCGACAGTGGAGTTGCGTTTCAGGTTCGGCAGTCGTTCGCGATTGCCCGTCACAACCCCTTGGCCCGGACGTTGCGAGTGGCCAGTGGGCCGATCGAGTTGCCAGAGTCGCTGACGCTGCCGCAAGCCCAGCAAACGATCCACGCCGCCGTTGTGACGGCCGGAAGTACCGACCTGCACGTGGCCGAGGAAGCGGTCGAAACACTCGCCTGGATGGGCGTGCCGGTACAACGATTTGACGATATCGGAGTGGCCGGTCCTCAACGGCTGATCGCCGTGCTGCCGCGATTGCGACTCGCCATGGCGGTTGTCGTCGTCGCGGGAATGGAAGGAGCATTGCCGACCGTCGTCGCCGGACATCTGGCGTGTCCCGTTTTTGCGGTGCCAACGAGTATCGGTTACGGTACGAGTCTAGGCGGGCTGACGCCGTTGATGGGCATGCTTAGCAGTTGCGCCGCCAACGTCGCCGCTGTGAACATCGACGCAGGTTTCAAAGGGGGTTACCTTGCCGGGCTTGTGGTTCGACAGCTGCAACAGATGTCACAACGGGCGGATCGAAATAGCGAAAACGCTCCGCTTGATCAGGACCAAGGACACAACGAGTGAGTGAAACACCTCCCTTGCGGTTACCGTCACGCGCCGCCAGTGCGCACAAGGGAACATTCGGTGCGCGCCTGTTGGTGGGCGGATCACGCGGGATGAGCGGGTCGATTGCGATGAGTTCGATCGCGGCGCTTCATGCCGGCTCGGGGTTGGTCACCACTGCGATTCCCGATCGCTGTCTGGAGACGGTTGCGTCATTTCACCCGGCGATCATGACAAGCCCGATGCCCGATGATGGCTTGGGCCGATTTTCGATGGCAGCGGTCACAGTACTTTCGGAATTGCTTCCGGCGTCCACGGTCGTCGGATGTGGTCCGGGGATGACAACGCAACCCGGTTCGATTCGAATCGTCGAACGCCTGTTGCAGGCCAGCGAGATCCCACGAGTGTTCGATGCCGATGCGATCAACTCGCTGCCGCAGATCGATCGGTTTGCAGCGGCGACTGACCTCGGAACGTTGGTGTTGACGCCCCATCCCGGTGAGTTTCAAAACCTGTCCGGTGTTTCCGCCGCTGACCGGGCCGCGCAGATTGAGGCGGCAGCGGAATTGGCCGATCGGTCAGGGATCGTGATCGTTTTGAAGGGTGGCCCGAGTGTCGTCGTGTCCCGCGGCGAAGTGTGGACCAATGGAACGGGAAACCCGGGAATGGCGACTGCGGGAAGCGGCGATGTGTTGACCGGAGTGATCACTTCGCTGCTGGGTCAGGGCCTTTCGGCCCGCGACGCGGCACGGCTGGGGGTTTGGGTTCACGGCCGAGCCGGTGATATCGCCGCTGAGCAGATCGGACAGCCCGGCATGACGGCGGTGGCGATCTTGGCCGCTATCCCACAAGTGGCTGCGTCGGTGACGGGCAAGGCAACGGCAAACCAGCCGGCTACGAAGCCGGGACGATCTGGTCCATAATCTTTCCGTTCATCCCGGCCGTGTACCGGTTTGTGCTGTTTCGCTCTGCCGAGAGCCTCGCTTTGCACCGAATTGGCCTGTTTCGCACGTCGTTCCTCTCTGTATCTGTTGCCCTGGAAGCCTGTTCAACGTGACGCAAATCGTTTCGCTCGCCCAAGTTTCCGAAGCCAACAGGGGCGGCGTGATCAGCATCGGTAACTTTGACGGTGTGCATCGAGGTCACGCGACGCTGCTCCGGGAGGTCCGCCGTCTGGCCGACGAGCTGGCCGGGCCGGCGATCGCGGTGGTGCTCGATCCGCATCCTGCGGCAATCCTGCGGCCGGAGCAGCAACCGGCGAGGCTCAGCGGGATCGATCGGCGAGCCGAGTTGATGTCCTCGCTGGGGATCGATTACCTGATCGCCTGTACGACGACACCAGAGTTCTTGCAGTTATCCGCAGAGACGTTCTTTCATTCGCTGGTCAGGGACCAGCTTGCCGCCCGGGCGGTGGTCGAGGGCCCCAATTTCTTTTTCGGTCGGGGGCGCGGCGGCGATATCGATACGCTCAGCGAATTATGTCGACAAAGCAGTATTCAGCTCTCGATCGTCGAGCCGACCACTGCGGATCAGGGAATGATCAGCAGCACCCGAATCCGAGAATTGCTGTCCGACGCCAAGGTGGAGCGGGCATCACAATTACTCGGATCGCCGTATCGTATTGGTGGACGGGTCGTCGGCGGCGCCAAACGTGGTCGGGAGATCGGTTTTCCGACCGCCAATCTCGTTGACGTCGACGTTGTCATTCCAGCTCACGGGGTCTACGGCGGTTATGCGATGATCGCCGGGCGACGGTATCAGGCTGCGATTCACGTCGGTCCCAGTCCGACCTTCGAGGTCGATGGGGCGTCGAAAATAGAGATTCATTTGCTGGACTTTGACGGTGATCTATACGGCCAGACACTGCTGGTTGACTTCGTGGTCCATGTGCGTGACATTGCTCGGTTCGATTCGGCCGAAATGCTGGCCGAGCAACTCGCTCGCGATGTGAATACAATTCGCTCTCGGCTGGCAGTTTTTCGCGAAGGCGAAAGTTGATCGGCCGCAACCGGAATCAAAATATGGGCGTCAACTGGAAAGCTTTTGTCGATCAAGTCAGCCACTACGAAACATTCGTATTGGTCAGTCACATCCGGCCCGACTGTGACGCGCTGGGCAGTGAATTGGGGATGGCGGAAGTCCTCCGCAGCATCGGCAAGACGGTACGGATCATCAACGCCCATCGGACACCACCTGCGCTGCAGTTTCTCGATCCGGCTGGAAACATCGAAGTGCTTGGCGACAACGTCGAGCCCGAGAATATCTCGGCCGACTGCATCATGATTCTGGACACCAGCGCGTGGGCGCAGTTGGGCGACATGGGTGACGTGATCCGCGGTTCGCGGGCCGACAAGATTGTTCTTGACCATCACGTTGGCGAGGACGAACTCGGTGCGACGATGTACAAGGATTATCAGGCCGAAGCGACCGGACATTTGGTTGTCCAAGCCGCCGATGCGTTGAATGTTCCACTGACGCGATCCCTTTCTGCTCCGCTGTTTGCGGCGATCGCGACCGATACGGGCTGGTTCCGCTTTGGAAGTGTGACCTCCGAGACGTATCGCGTGATCGCCAGATTGGTCGATGCGGGAGTGACTCCATGTGAGGTATACGGTGATTTGTACGAACGTGATACGCTTGGCCGATTGAGGCTGCGAGGTCTGATTCTTTCTCGTACTCAATCCGAGCTCGGTGGCGCGTTGGTGCACACGTACGTGCAAAAAGAAGACTTTGCGGAAATGGGTGCCGAGCCGAGCGACACCGAGGATGCGATCAACCTGACCTTGGCCGTCGAAGGCACGCAGGGGGCGGTCATCTTTGTGGGGCAACTTCGGGGCGGATTCAAACTGAGCTTTCGAAGTCGCTGCGCCATGGACTGTAACGAAATCGCCAAGCAATTTGGCGGTGGAGGTCACAAGGCCGCTGCCGGCGCCTTTCAAGAAGGCACACTCGAGGAGGTTCAGCAACGCGTCCTTCCGGTCGTCCGCCAAGCGATGAGCGACGCTTTGACAAACCACTAGCTCGCTAGGCCACTAGCCCGCTAGGCCGCCGCCGACTCGGCAATCAGATCCTGTTCGATCTGTCGCGAGATGTCCTCGAGTTGCCTCTGGAATCGTTTCCAGCGATCAATCGAAGATGAATACATCGGTTGACGGACTTGCCACTTACTGGGCGTATGAACGGTACGACGGTTCGCCTGAAATGCCAAACACCGCTCATCCCAGGTCAATCCACAATGCTCGATCATCGCTCGTGCGTTGGGCTCGGGATCGGTGACCAGCGATTCATAATCAACCGTGTGAATCTTTAGGGGCAAAACGGCTTGCCAAAGGGCCATCAATCGTCGGTACGCGCGGTGATAATAGACCAACGCATCCAAGTCACAGAATGGAGCGCTGAGGTTTTGGCAATAACAGGAGACTAATACATCCATCGGATCTCGCCGGCAATGAACGATCGTCGCATTCGGAAACAAGGTTGCGATCAATCCCAGGTGCATGAAGTTCGTGGGCATCTTATCGGTGACGTGATCACGGTCCTGGCGGAGACTATCCAGGAACAAGAGGTGCTGGTCAGCGAGTTCCCGCAGTCGGTCATCAGGGAGCGACGTCATGATCTCGGGATAAACGCGTCCTAACGCGGTAGCCGGTCGCAGGGAACCGGCACGACCATCCTGGGGATTCCTGTTGCAGCGGCTCTCACGGACAATCTGTTGGCGGATTCGTTCAATCTGTTTCAGCTCCCCGGCTCCCGCGATCGCCGGATGACTGCTGAGAATCTGCTCGGTCAGCGTCGTGCCGGATCTGGGCATACCGACGATGAATACGGGCATCGTGCTCGGATTCCCGGCGGCACGTTTCGATTCGAAGTAGTGAGGTGTGTAACAACGCATCGCATCACTGACGATATTGGCGAGCGGGGATTTTTGGGAGCTATCGGATCGCCCGCCGTGGCCCGGCTTCAGCCGGTTGGCCTGATCGTAGTGTTGCCACGCAGCTTTGTAATCGCCGAGATCATCCAGCACTTTCGCCAGTGCGAAATTGAGTTGAATCCGTTCGTGAGGGGGGCGATCTGTCTCGGAGATCAGCATGGTCAGCGTCTGCATATAGGCGGCGGATGTCGCGCCTGGTTGGAACCGCTTGGCGCGTGAATATCGAAAGTGGGTGTCGGCGCGTCGAGGATCGATTGCCAAAGACTTGTCAAACGTCTCGATCGCCTCGTCGATCTCACCGCTTTCAACATAGGCATTGGCCAGATGGGTTAGCGCGACGGCGGAACGGGGATTCAAATTGACCGCTTTTTCAAAAACCGATTTGGACAATTCGTGTCGTTCCAGTCGCTGTTCTAAACGCCCCAGCGCAACACAGATCCTCGTCGTGGGGGCTGATGCGATAGCGATTCGGTAACAGCGACAAGCTTCCTCGAGAAACCTGTTCTCGGCAGTCCATTTTCGCGACCGACGCAGGATGTTGGCCCGTCGCTCGAGCAGTCTCGCTAACGCCAAGTTGAGTTTGGGGGAACGTTGATCACGAAACAGCGAGATCCTGAGCGTGTGAATGGCTGCCGTGAGATCTCGGCGTTCTGCAAACAATCGACATAGCGCTAATGCCGACTCGTGATTCTTGTCGTCGAACACGATTGCGCTGATAATAAGAGATGGCCCGCTCCTGTTGGCCGGATTTCTCGTGAATGCCACCCAGCATCGTCCAACTATCGAACTGACACGGGTCGATGCGCACGGCCTGGTCAAAGTGTTTCATTGCCGAATCCATGTTCTGCTGGACAAGACATGCATAGCCTGCCAATCGGTGCCCGGTCGCATTGCCCTGCACCGCACAAGATCCTTGCTGAAGAATCGCCAGACTCTTTTTTGCCTGTCGATCGAGCAGGCTCGCCGCCGCGATCACATGAATCGCCGCGACATCGTGCGGGTTTTGCGCAAGTCGCCGACGGGATTCGCGAATGATCGACGCCTGGGGTTGAAGCACCGACGTTCTTACTCGCTGGGCTACTTCGTTAAAAACCGTGTTGAGTTGCTCGTCATGAATGATCATCAGGAACGTTCTGTGGTTTGGAGGAGTGATGAACTCAACGAGTGTTTGCTTCGCGATCGGATTCATGAACGCATTGGCATGCCAGTCGATGGCGTGGAGAGGATCTGCACACGAAGTGAATCGCAGTCCCTCGGACCGGTTTGGATCGACGCAGGGCATTCAGGCCGGCTAGTCGTACGCGACGGGCAGCTAAGCTGGAGCTAAGGCATGTAATAGTAGTAATAGTAGTCGTAGCCGTACGAGTAATCTGGCGGCGGCTCGGGGTATTCGTAAGTCACTGCCGGATCGTCGTAGTAGTAGTATGGGTCGTACAGAGGATCATCCGTGGGATCCGTTGAATCGGGATCCTGGTCGTCTGACATTCCATCTGTCTCAAGTGTGTAATGGATGTCGCTGACTTGTGCATTGACTCGTGATTCCGCGGTGAATCGCAAGATGTAGTCACCCTCGGGCAGCCATGCGGCCGCGGTACGGGTGATGCCTGAGGCTGTGGAAAGCACCAGGCGCACCTCTCTCGTATGTGCGTCATAGATGATCAGTCGCACGCCTTCGTCGGGTGACGCGCCCTGCGCACTGAGATCGAAGCGAAACAGCTTGGACTTGCCTGCGGTCCAACGCGCAAATCATCGATCGTGGACGACGCTTGACCAGACACGAGATGATGCATCTGGGCGTTGGTCGTCTCGAATTCGGCAGTCGCGACATAGTTGCCCACGCCGACCGTTGAGTTCGGATCGACGCTGACACGCAAGTAATAGTTCTGCGCGGCCTGCGGTTGGGCGACCTCAATCGTCCAGGTCCCATCGGCGCGGATTCGTCCGGCGGTGCCAACACTTTGGCCGTCGGCGTCCACGACCTGCACCCGTAAGTCAGGTTGAGCCAGCCCGACGCCCGAAATGTTGATCACCAATCGACCGTCCGCGTTCGCGGGCGCTGTCACTTTCCAGTAGTCCAGGTCGGTGGACGCGGAAACGGCGGACAGGATTTCGTACCGCGATTGCGGAGAATAGTCAGCGGTCGAGTCAACCGTTTCGGCATTGCTGAGCGTATCGTTGGCGCCCTGCTCTGTGTCGACCAACGCAAAGTTGGTGAACAGCGAATCGACACCTGCGTCATAATCGCCCGGAACCAAGTCGGCCGCTTGCGTGTCCGCCGAGCGATAGTCGACCTCCAACCGGTAGTCACCGACGGAGAACACATCTTGGTCGAGTGGCGACACGCGAACGTACAAGGCGGAGTGGTTTTGTAAGCCGCTGATCTGAATCATATTGTCATTGGCAAAGACGGAGTCAGAATCGTCCACGCCGATCACTTGTCCTGCCGCGTCGAGCACTTCCAGCCGAGTCTTGACGAGGCTGATACCGGATGCTCTCAGGCGAATCGTGACACTGTCGTTGCCAGCTACCGGAGTGACTTCGTAGTAATCAATGTCGCTTGCGTTTTGAAGACTGCCGCCGGCGGTGATGACATCCGTGGCGGGCTGAAAACCGACTGGCGTTGGGATCAGCGTCGAGAGTTGTAGTTGATCATTTCCAACGAACTCGTAAGGATCGGTTCTGGCGCCGTACAACGATTGAAGCTCATCGATATCGTGTTGACTCAAAGCGCCCTTGGGCACCGTGTACTGCCGGAACATCACGGTCCAATCGAGCAGGTTGTCGTCGATGCCAAGTGCGTTGCCCGTTTCGTGCAACAGCACACTGAAAAGGTCGTGCTGGCCCGGCACTTGGCTGTTCGGATCGGGAGCGACGCTGCCCGTCCAGTCGTGATACGTGAACGCCTCGCTTGAATTCAGCAGGACATCGCCTGAATAGGTGCCGGCAATGGTTTGGAACGGAATCGTGTTGGCAAGCACGCCGGTTTGCGGGAAAGCACCGACCCGAAAGTCGCCAAAACGTGGGTCCTGGACCGACAGGCCTGGCACCCCGAAGTCGAGGTCGTAATCGTTTCTCAGTCCGACATTGATGTCGGCGTATACCGACCATGTTTGAAACGCCCGCAATGCCAGTTCTTGCCAATTATCGCGGTCGGTTACGGCGTCAAACGTCTGGCGAATGTCATTGTCGCTATTCCCGATCGCTACGCCATCGGCCGGAAAGCTGATTGTGAGGGATCGTTGTTCGGGCCAGGGTGTTCCGAATGTCGTTAGCAGTTGTCGTTTCTCGAGCGATTCGATGGCGATCCTGGTGACATTGGCGCGGTGATGTCGTGTTGGCGTATTCATGCAGATTTCATGGGGCAGGAAGAAGTTGAACAGCAGGAATTTCTCGAGGTTGGTTCCGAAAGACGCGATCACCCAGTTCGACGGTCCTCAGCAGCGATTGAAAGTCCTCGTGCTCACGTAGTGAGTCGAGGTCCGAATCATTCGCCAAGGCGTCTGCCCCATAACCGGCTTGAATCGCTTTGGACAAAAAACCCAAGGCAACCGTCTGTTGCGTTGCATCGGACAAGAGTGCATGGACACATGCCGCTTGATACAACACCACAGGTGCGTTGGGTGGCTTGATGGCTTCGCGAAGGTCATTCAAGGCTTCTTCGCGTTGACCGAGTCGGGCCCGCAATACCGCGCGGTCGATGATGGCCTTTTCATTGCCGGGCTCGAATTGACTGACCTCCGCCAATGTCTTGATCGCATCGGCATATCGATGGAGTCGTGAAGCGAGTACGTGCGCCATCTGCTGCAACAACACCGGACTGCCGTGATCCATCGTGTAGGCCTGTTCCAGATCGGCCAATGCTCCGTCCGGATCGTTCTCCTCACGCGCTATTGAGCGAGATATCAACGCGGATGGCGACAGGTTTGTCGCTTGCATCGCTTCGCTGAAGTCACGATCGGCGGCAGCGGGTTGCCCGGCACGTCTCAAGGCACGGCTTCTCAACAGCAGTACATGAGCGTTGCCCGGTGAGTGAGCGAGGGCGACGCTGAAGTCATTGATGGCATCGTCGACATCGTCACGGTATAGCCGGCAAAGGCCGCGGTCGGACCAGGCGTTATAGAGCGATGGCTCAAGCGTCAGTGCTTCGGTGAAGTCCTTAGCGGCGCGGTCGTAGAATCCTGTTCGGTAGTAGCAAAGCCCACGCAGCAGCCACAGACGCGAGGCTTTGGGGGCGTGTTCGATCGATTGCGTGAACGACAGCTTCGCATCTTCGTAATTGTGTAGGTGGTACTGGGATCGGCCCAACGATGTCCAACGCAGTGCCGATGGCACCGTGCCACGGTCCGCCAACGCAGTTAACAGCGATCGCGCCTCGGGCCAACGACGGTAGACCATCAGCCGGACAGCTTCGAGATAAAGCTCGGTGTCGGACTGAAGGTCTGCCTTGTCAGCCTGCTCTAAAAGGGATGTACAAGCGCTTTGATCACCGGCCAATCTCGCTCTCTCGGCCTGCACGTGCAGGCACGCTCGGGAGGGAATGTCTGCTTGGATTCGGATCGCCGCATCGACCAGCTGATCGAGCCGTTGGCGTTGCCTGTCATCGACCGGACCTTCGTTCCTTGCTCGCAAAAAATCAATCTCGGCAAACGCGACTTGGACGATGTGCCGCAATGCCGTTTCGCGGAGCCGACTCTTTTCTTCCGCCGTGATCAATGGCGATTCAAATTCACCCGCACGCGACGGATCCAGCAAACCAAACTTTTCCAACGGTTGCATTGCGAATACGATGCCTGAATCGCTATGCCGCTGCGGATTTGCCATCATCGTCGATAGCACGTTCGACGATTCTTCAGAAAAGGCTTTGATCTTTGCCGTGACGGCCATGTGTCGCGATTGATCTCGCCAGACCTTTGCCGAGATACCGACCGGAATCAGCAACGCCAGCAACAGCAACGCAACCGAACTACCCGAAACTGCTCGGGGGTGTCGGCGAATCCATTTTTGAGCACGCGCCGCACGTGATTCTCGGGCGAACGACAAGGGCAAGCTCTGACGCTCGCACTCAAGATCCTCTTGCAACTGTTCGGACGACTGATATCGATCGTCTGGCTGATATGCCAGAGAACGATTGATGATGGAACGCAGGCCAGGGGTTACCGTATCTTGCGGTTGCCAGTCCGGCAGTTCGCGTCGCAGCCGGATCGCAGGTTCCAGGTCGACTGCCGCGGATGAACGCGGCGATGGATAAGGAAGGCGTCCGGTGACAAACTCGAACAGCATCACGCCCAAGCCATAGATGTCGGACGAACTGTGTGGGGCGACCGATTGGCCCATCAAGGCTCGATACGATTCGGGCGGCATGTAGGGCAGCGTCCCGCCGACATGCTTGATTTGTTGACGGTCGAGAGAGTGGGCAAGGTTAAAGTCCAGCAATGCCGGTTCGCCATCGTTGCGAATCAGTACGTTGGCTGGCTTCAGGTCGCCATGGAGCACGCCACGCGCATGCGAATGCGCCAGCGCCGCAGCAAGACGTTGGAAGATCCATATCGCCAGTTGGTTACAATCGAGCGAACGGAGTTGTTGCAACGGCTTGAGTACGGCATCGTCATCCGCAGCGGGCGCCGACGCGGAAGGAGTCAGGCCCATCGGAGCGTCGTCGTGTTGCGATGAAACGATCGTTTCATTCACGCGATTGAGTACGGTCGTCACCAGGCTGGGTCCGCCGCGGGAGGCCGCCGTTCCCCCGCTGGCCAGAAAGTCGGCCAGCGTCACGCCGCCGGCGTAGGGCATGCAAATCACGGACCGTGATTGGATCCGATGAAACGAATAAATCGGGACGATGTTGGTATGTTGCAACATCGCCATGCTCTGTGGTTCGGCAAGCGTTTTTTGCACGACCTTCAGAACCACATAGCGATCGGCCAGGTCGTTTTGTGTTGCCAAATAAACATGACTAAACGCGCCCCGACCAAGCTCATCGATTAGCCGAAATCCGATCGCCTCCAACGCCGACTGGAATGCCGAATCGGTCTCCAGACGTGGATGAACCATGCCGGTGTCTTTGCCAAACACCTGCCGTGAACTCGGCGATGGCATCGCTGTGGGAGGTGATAGCAGTTGATACCAAACCTCTTGATCGACCCCAGGCAGCTCGCGCCAGCGCGAACTGGCGACGGGATAGCCGTGCACCGAACGCGACCGGAAATCCTCAAACGCGATCTGCGCGACATGCTGTGGCTCGCCGAGTAACGCGTCGAACTCGTCAAAATAGTCTTCCAGCTGAATCGATAGGCCTTGCTTGTAGCGAAGTTCGATGTCGATGCGAATCAGTTCGGTGAGTGCCGTCAAATCATCGGCCAAATCATGATCGGCGAGCAAAGCACGGATTTCGCTCCGTGACTTGGGCGACCAATTTTGTTCAAAACGATCGATCGCCTCGTCAAGCTGATCGGTACTGGCATGGTTGATCATCACGAATGACCTACGGGTCGTGGGTAACTCTGGCGCCACCGCCTTGCGAGCATCTGGTTACGAACAGTAGAGGCGTCATGCCAAGAGGAAACCGCCAAACTTTGTTGGCAATTCTTGAATCATTGGCTGGGAAAGCGGCTCGGATTTGCCGAACGCAACGCTATTCCTCGTCCAAAAGCAGACTTGCTAGCTGCTCACGGCTTCTTTGAAGACTGCGTTCGACGGTGCGACGGCTGCGGCCCGTCTCTACACTAATCTCATCAACCGTGTATTGCTGAATTCGCAAAGAGAGAATTTCACGGTCCAACGGTCGCAGCAGCTCCAAAGTCTCGCGAACGGTGATTTCCAGAAACTCGAGCGATGACTGGTCGAGGGCAAGGCCGTCCTCGAGTACCTCCAACGGGACGTTTCGTTTTGCATCACGACGCTGCGCCGAAAGATGCACCGCCTTGCGTCGAAGCTTGTGGACCGCGATCACCGCCAGCAAATTCCAGAGCGTGGTGCCGGGTGGGGCGTCGTAGTGCCCCGCCTGAACCCCCCGAAACATACTCTTGAAAACCGACTGAACAATGTCCTCCGGTTCGGTGCTCGCCCGCAATCGGTCGCCCAATTGCGACTCGACCAGCCCGAAGACTCGGCGGGCGTATCGCTCGTAAAGCGTCGTCGCCGCGTCCTCATCTCCACCACGCACCAGGACCAACAGGGAGCGGTCGGTGTGAGAAAGGCCACCCGAGTCATTTTCTGGAGCAGTCACGATCTACCGGCAGCTCTATTCGTGGTCCTCGACGCGAAAACATCCGAACCCACCAAAATAGCGTGTCCAACCAGCAACACAATCACGCTGAGTGGCGATCCGTTCTTGTTGCCCGGTATCGCAACGAGGGGTGCGGACTCTCCCGGGAGAGTTGCCATCGGCAGCGTTGGGTGAGAAAAAAGCGGGTGCGGTCGTGATGCTCATGACTTACGGAGTAAGTCAAGGTGCCCCAACACGAACCGCACCCGCAGAGAGCAAATGCCCCGATTGCTCCTGCCCCGTTTTTGAATCCATTCACTGGGGCCCCTGTTCAATTCAGTGGAGGTAGAACGGTTTCAGTTTCCCGCCACAATTTTTCGTTTTTTGTTGTCCGGCAAAGAAGGGAGCGGAAACCTGTCGAATCGGAGAATCCATGGCCAAAGCACAGCGGCCAGAAAGGGGGGTCAGGAAGGGGGCCGTGGGGGTGATTCGCAGCGGAAATCGGCGATCCCTGCGGAATCCGCGCCGCCGCGGGTCAGCGATCATCCGTCGACTCAGAGCGGGATTCCCCGGAAGCCGACGGCACTTCCAGCTGAGAGAATCTTGCTGCTGAGAGAAACATCGGCATCCACTATTTCAAAAGGAATCCGGTGATCGACCAGCCGTCATCGATGGTTTCGATGAAGCTGCCGCCATCGGGCAAGAATTTCTCGATTTGCGCGAGCGGTGGCAGCTTGGCGGCGTTCAGCGGATCGGGCTGACCGCCCTCCTCTTCGGCGAAGAATCGCCGACCCAACGACGCCAGCACCGAGCCGCTGTCTTTGAGCCTGCCTTGACGAAACAACTGGTACTTGGCACGGAGTGAGAGTCTTGTTCTGACCACGCGATCGAACGCCGGAGCCTTCCCTCCGAGGTCCTTGATCGCCTCGGTCACCGTCTTGACTCCTGCCAGCGATCCAAATCCTCCTGGAGCACCCTGTTGGACTCGCTGCGCGGTGAGGACCAGCAAATCCGGATGGGAGGAGAACATCAGATACGCTGCATCGGATCCCGGGCCTTGCTCGACCAGTGCGATCGCCCAGTGGTCGAGTAGCGGAGGTGGTTCATCTTTGGGTTCGTCAAAACCGAGGTTGAGGTCGCCGAATGCTTCGGTGTCGAAACCGTCGTCCGATGCGCCACGCTGGACGCGCCAGATTTCGACACCCGGTACGGTATCGAGTTTGCTTGTGTCTGGCTCGACTTCCATCGCCTTGCGAATCGCATTCTTGATGGCGGCGGCGTCGAGGACTCGAATCGCAACGAGCATCCGTTCCGAACCCTCATTGACCGGCATCGTGTTATCGGTCAGCAGAATCACCTCATCGTCCAAATTGGGGAGGACGTTTTTCTGCAAGTCAATTTGCGGGCCATCCTCATCGTCACGAATGCCGTTGATCATGTCGCGAAAAATCTTGTCTCCCAATGCTTCGTCGATGAGGGTCTCGGAAGCCCAGAACGCTTCCTCAATCCGCAGGTGGAGCCGATTGAAGCTAGCGGTTTCGTCGTGAACCCAGGTGGGAATGGCATCCAACGGCAGGTTACCAAACTCCAGCATCTTGGCCGCCTTCTGGTACTTGCTGGGCTCGTTACTTGTCGGTGGTGCGAGGATAAACCCGCGGTGCAGCACATCGAAACGCTCGCCAGCCACTGCGGCGATACCGCCGGCCGCCTGGAGGGCATCAAAACCCTGGTTTTCAAGCAGTTTCAGGATGTCGACGTCGTTGCCACGATCCACGTGAAAGGTTTCACGTAGGATGCGTCCCATTTGAAACGGCCTGGCGAACCATTCCGCAGCAATGGCGCCACCCCCCTGCTGCAACGGTTCTCGAATGGCCTGACTTGATCGTGTCAAAACCATTTTGAATGCTGGTAACTGGCTGATTGAATCACCCTTGGGCTGTCCGGCGATCGCGTCCAGTAAGTCGGTGACCAGCGAATCGCGATCGGCAGCGATGATTCTCGTGTCGCTCAGCGCGATCGCAATCTGTTCGACCTTCAACTGACCAGGCTTGCGCTGGGGACTGTACACGCGGATCGCTTGACCGCCATGTGTGATGTCTTGACGTGTTGCACCGCCCGCCTTCAAGTCCTTGTCAATTTGATCGATGACAGCTTCCGCTTTCTTCCTTGCGCCCCGTGTATCGGCAACCACACAAATTGCGAATGGGCGTCGCTTGTCTTTCTCGAAAGGGATCCAAGCGACCACGACTTCCCCTGTTGCAATCTCATGCAGATCATCTGGTCGAAGCCCGATCTTGCTGTCGATCGAGTTCAGATAGTTTTTCACGCGGTCACGCTGCGCTTCGATGAATGGTTGCATCGAAGGTTCGTCGAACAGTTGGCCGAGATGAGTTCGCTTGAACGCCTCGCAAAACTTTGGCAAGTGGGGGATTCTCACCAGCCCGGCCGTCGTATCGGGAAGCAGTTGAATCGCTGGCGTGTAGTGATCCTGCGGGGAAGAGTCCGCCGCTCCGTCCCCGGCGACCTTGTCGTCCCCGGCGACCTTGTCGGTGCTAGCGTCCTGGGCGATCACTGCTGATGCGATCAACATCCCGGCAACCGCAATCAGCCGATGGGCTCGATAGAGGACACGACCGATGTGAGGCGGAAAGCTTGACAGAGAGTTCATTCAAGATCCGGTGACTTGGAATATGAAAACGCGATGGAAAACGCGAACCGCGGGTCCATCAGCAGCCAGTATGTTATCGAACTCGTTTTCAGCCCGAAACGCCGGCTAAGGGAAGTGGAATGACCGGCCAGGGCTGCGTTGCGGGTCAAAGCCCGCTGGCCGGGTGGCATCCATCGCGGGAAACGGCCCATCTTTGCAGCCCAGAACGACGATTTCCGACCCGCCACGTTCTCGGGCCCAATGGGACATTGACCTTGGGTTGCCGATCAGCCAGACGTAAATCGGTCGCAGATATGAATTTCTGTGGCCACTTTTACCGGGCCAAGTCGGACGATCGGTCCCCGGCAGAGGGACCCGAAGCAAAAATGATGATGTACGGTGCACGTTCCAGATCGGAGACTCCCCCTCGCTGAGGCTGAGGTTTTTCCAGACTCTTTCCCCAAGCCGCTCGGCCGGTCAAGCGTCTGTTTGTCTTGGTTGGTGCGTTTCGAATGTCGTTCGCCGACTCTGTTTCACATCTCGCATCGCTTTGCAAGCGCGATCGTACAGCACCCGTTGGGCGCAGGGGTCGCTGGTTTGATCGCGGCGTGAGTTGTTCGTACTGGCCGGTCGGTAACATTCGCCAGCTGTTTTGGTTGTCTTTGAAGTAAACTTGCAGCGTTTTCAATAGCTTGCGCAGACACGCTTCATCCACGATCGGTACCAGTAACTCGACTCGGCGATCCAGGTTTCTTGGCATCCAATCGGCGCTGCTGATAAACAGTTCGTCGCCGCCGCCGTGGCGAAAATAGATGATCCGGGCGTGCTCCAGAAACCGATCGACGATGGAAACGACTTCAATCGATTCGCTCAGTCCCTCGACGCCCGGTTTTAGGCAGCAGATGCCGCGAACATTCAGACGTATTCGCACGCCGGCCTGACTCGCCCTGTACAGTGCATCGATCAACTCGGTGTCGACCAACGCATTGAGCTTGGCGATGATCTCCGATTTTTGTCCTTCCAGGCAACGTTGCGTCTCGGCCTCGATCAAGTCAAGAATACGTTTACGGAGTGTGATCGGTGCGACGGCCAGGTGCTGCATCTGTTGGGGTTGGCTGGCGCCGGTTACGCCGTTGAAGAATGTTGTCGCGTCTGCGCCGAATTCCTCGTCACAAGTCAGCAGCGATACGTCGCTATAAAGATTGGCGGTTACCTCATTGTAGTTGCCCGTGCCAAAATGCAGATAACGAACGATTCCTTGCGGTTCGCGGCGGACAATGATGCAGACTTTTGCATGAGTCTTGAGTCCGCGAATTCCGTAGATCACTTGGACGCCGGCTTGTTCCATCTCACGCGCCCACTCGATGTTCCTCGCCTCGTCAAATCGGGCCTTCAATTCGACAATCACGGAAACATACTTGCCGCGTTCTGCCGCGCGCATCAGGGCGGCAACGATCGGGCTGTTGTTGCTGGTTCGATACAACACCTGCTTGATCGCCAGCACGTCCGCATCGACGGCTGCTTCTTCGAGCAATCGCACAACCGGATCAAATCTCTCGTAGGGATGCACCATCAGCACATCACCCGAGGCGATGGTGGTGAACATCGGCTCGGCCGGGTCGACCGCAGGTGTGCTTTGTGATCGCCACGGTTCGTCACGCAAGGCATCGAATCCTTCCAGGCCATGCACGGTGAACAAGTAAGTCAGGTCCAGTGGACCGTCGATCGGAAACAGGTCCTGGCTTTTCAATAGCATCTTTTCGGACAGAAAGCTGATCATCGGGTCGCTGGCATTGGCGCTGTATTCGAGCCGGACGACGCGTGACTGACGTCGACTCTCGAGCACCTCTTCCATTCCGTCCATCAGGTCGGCTGCCGCATCTTCCTGCAACTCGACATCGGCGTTTCGCGTGATTCGAAATGCGATGCACTCGACGACTGTGCGGCCCGGGAAAAAGCTGTCAACGTAATGTGCGACGAGGTCTTCGAGCAGGACGTAGGCGAACCCGCGATCGGCCGGCATCGGTACCAAGCGTGGAACCATCCGCCCCAGCGGTATGATGGCAAATTGCCACTGCGATGGCTCCTCGTCCCCGCTTGATGGCGGGTTACCGCTTGATGATGGGTTACCGCTCGGGTCAACTTCCATTCGCACGCACAGATGAACGGCCAAACCCTGGAGCAGGGGAAAAGGCAGTTCGTCAAACACGGCCTGGGGTGATAGCACCGCCAAGACATCGTGGTGAAACCGACGGTCTGCCGATTCGAGACAGCGATCACTGCAGTCGCGCAGATCGATACGGCGCAGGTCGGCACCTGCGAGCTGCGGTTCCAACGATTCTCGGAGGACACGATATTGATGCGCCACGATCTCGCGACATCGCCCCGAAACCGCTTGCAGTTGCTGCGATACGGTCAGCCCCGCAGGATCTCGCATCAGCGCGTTCCGACCGGCTTGCAACTTGAGGCTACCGATCCGCACCATCACAAATTCATCCAGATTTGAACTCGTAATCGCCAGGAATTTTCCGCGCTCCAGCAACGGCAACGATTCATCCGCGGCCCGATCGAGCACTCGCTGGTTGAATGCCAGCCAACTCAACTCGCGATTGATGAACCGGTCATCGGGGAGCTTTTCTGGAGCCGCTTTCTTGCTGTGGACAGAACGATTCGAGGGCACTTGGGTCTTCCGATTTTTCCGGCTCGAGGATAGGTTCGCGAGACTGCGGCGGTGGATCCAGCCCCGCGTCAGGTCAGAATGTTTTCGCTGCGGACAAAATACACCATTGGGCATCGATATGGTGTAGGATCGATGCGGATCGCCAAACGACTTATCGGTCCGAAATCCCATGTTGTCGCTGAAAATCTGTACGATTGGATACCTGATGGTGTGGCGTATCACAACTCTGTTGTTGGTCTTGGTCGTTGCCGGACCGGTGTGCTCGCTTCATTCGGAAACACCCGCGAATCGGTTGACGGAGGCGGATTGCCAAGGCGAGCCGAGCCGGCCAGCGGAATTCAGAGTCGATTTTCGGGTGGCCGTCATGGCACCTGCGGGGACCGCGAAACTGCGAGTCTGGCTGCCCTTGGCACAGGGAGATCGTGTCCAAGAAATCATCGACCGACAGATCGAGACTTTTCCTCGTTCCGTGCAACCGTCGATCCATACCGAGCCATTGTTCGGAAATACGTTCGCGTACTTTGAGTTTGACTCGCCAGCGGGGGCTCAACTCATTACCCACCAATTCACGGCGCGGATTCGCCAAATCGATTGGCCGGTTGATTACTCGCGGGTTCGACAACCCGATGCTTGGCCCGAGTCTTTCGCACCCTACCAAAGAATCGACCCGCGGACACAGGAAGGCGAAGTGCTGCGGGACGTGCTCGCTGAGATTCGAAGCGAGACACCCCATTCCGCCGATCGGCTCGTCAATGCGATGAACTGGGTCGACAAGAACCTGACTTATGATCACGCGGTCGCGTCGTTAAGTGGTGACCCGATGCATGGGCTCCTGCATCGGCGAGGACATTGCAGCGATTATCACGGCCTCTGTTCGACGCTTGCCCAAAAAATTGGCTTCCCCTCGCGAGTTGCCTATGGGCTACAGATGTTTGACAAGGCTTCACCATCGCATTGCAAGCTAGAAGTTTATTTGCCTCCCTATGGTTGGGTGACCTACGACTTGAGCGAAACACAAAAACTGGTCGCCAAAATCGCCACAGACAACTCTTTGTCGCCGCAGCAGCGCAGCGAACGCATCGAGCGGGTCAAACAGAGAACGATGCGGGGGTTTCGCGAAAACACCTGGCTTCAGATCACGCGTGGGACCAACTACGAATTATCGCCACCCGCAAGCGGGCCCGTTCCGCTGGTTCGGACGATCTATGCCGAAGCGGATGGTCAACCGCTGTTGGATCCCGATCCGTCGAATCGGGATGCGAACAGCTTTTCCTGGATGACCATGTATCGCGTCGATGGCGAAGAATCGGCGCGACGATTCCAATCCCTGGGCGTCAGCGAGCCGTGATACCGTTGATCGCAAGCGTGCGATTCACCGCTGGTGGTGTCTACGGCGACTCCGGTTCGGGCGCCCCGTCCGCCGGATCGGTGTCGGGCTGCGTCGGTTCGGCGGCCGAAGCACTTTGGTCATCGCTGCCAAGTAGGATTCGAAATGCCTTGGGGTAAAAGTTTTTGCCGTAGCTCAACTCGCCGCCCTGGTGACCGACGGCGCCGACCATGCCGGCCAAGAACAGCAATCCAACTTTCCAGGTTTTGTTCATCGAATTGCTGTCTTTCCACATCGCGATCAGGGCAATGATCGCCAGCACGACCGACAGCAGGGTCACGATCGCGCCACTCCATCGGTGGACGTCAATCTCTCGGCTCCAGTCAAGTGGATTCCAGCCACTTCCATACCCCTGCTCGGGCGCGAACGACCAGCCCATCAAGGTGGCGGCAATTGCCGATAGCGATCCCAGCAACAGACAGGCCAGGGGGATTTGGGTTCCGACCGATGGCCATTTCCAGCCCAACACGACGAACCCGCCGCCGAGCAGAAAAAAAGCGATCGGAAAATGGACCGTCGCCGGATGGAAAAAGCCCTGAAATGCCCAAATTCGCGCGCCCAATGTGTTGGGCGCGGCGGGTTTTTCAACCGCCTTCGGCGGTGTCGCATCCTGCAAATCGGCCTCCAATACGTAACCTTCCGGCCAGACGGCACCTTCTTCGATCCAAACCCGAATCAAAGCAAGTTCACCGACCGACAACGGCCCGTCATGGGACGCCGGTGGCATCATCGAGTCTTCATCGTTGCTGACGAGGTAATCGACATACATCGTGCTCGATTCCACATCGCCCGGTTCGACGTATTGCATCAGGGAATCAAGATCGTCGACTCGAAAATCATTCTTGGCTTCCTCTGGGCCGTGACATTCCAGGCAACGATCACGGAGGATGGGGGCAATGTCACGCTCGAAACGAACCAGTCGTCCCTCTTCGTCTAACGTCGTGATGACGATCACTTCCGTGACCACGACGACCTCTGTCTGTTCGGTCTCAGTCTGCTGTGCGTTCAGCGAACCAAGGGAGGCAAGCGACATCGCCGCGACCAACAGCGATTGAAGAAAGAGACTCGAAAAAGGATGCATGTTGCAGACCACAAAACAAGACGGGGGGGAATCGACGACGTTCGTGTCACGTCCATCAGTGTCGGGGTGGGATCGCTGTCAAGGATCTTGATTTGATCGTTTGTTCAAACGCAAGGTCGGACACCGATGTGGCCTACAATCGCAACGGCTCTGATTGTGCCATTGGCTCCTTCGCCACATCCATATTGTCGTCCGATAGGGGACAGATTTCCAGTACCACGGAGGGCTGGCAAGCGTGATATCGGTCATTTCCTACTCGCGGCGGGCGGATGGTCACTGGTCACCGGCAAGACGGAACAAGGGTCGATTCAAACGCTCAGCCCGCTGAATGCCTTGCCCAGGGCCAGTTGGTTGATTTCACGCTTCACATCATCGCTGGTGGGAGCTTCCAGTGTTTCAGCGACTTCGTCGGCAATCAACTGGGCAAACATCGCCCTGGCAACAGGCAAGCACTCTCGGATCGTTGCCTCGTCCACGCTGATACCGAACTCAGCATTGATTTGAACGGCCAGCATCGCTGGTGTTGCCTGGGGATTCAACGTGGCAAAGTGCAGCACCGAGTAGACGGGCGAATCGGGCTCGGCATGTTCCTTTCGCTCCAGCGAACGCCATGCCCGCTCCAGCAGTCCATCGCGCCAGAGCGACATCCATTCCTTTGATTCCAGCGTCAGTCCGTCAAGGTCCAGTGTTGGGCGTGTCCCTTCGGGCATGTCGTTGACGCGCGTTTTTGCTGCCGAACGCAAGCCGCGCACGAGGAAGTCTCTCAGTCGACCCCGCTTGTGTTCACCAAATCCGACCGACACCAGATGTGCCAACAACAACTTCAGCGACTCATCGGCGAGTTCCTCCGATCCCAGCAAGGCGATCAATTGTCGGCGCATGGGGGTCAGGTACCGCAGCACGAATCCTGCGGCGCTATCGGCCTCGGTCCAGGGATGGGACGAACGAACCAAGTTCACCGAACTGGTGCGTTGCTCGTCAGAGGATGAAACGTCAGACATACGACCAGTGTAGCCGCTGGCTGATGTGCGGCGAGAGTGGCGGCCGTGTTTTGCAGGGCGGTTAACGTCTGCGAAGCGCCAGCGCGGGGGCCTGTTTTGGCTTTCCTTCCTTTGACTTGAACCAGGTCGGTTTCTCGGCCCGATTCTCTCGGATTAGGACCAACGTCACGATATCCCCGGACGCAGTCCGCAGAAAATCATCGAGATTCGTACCGTAGATTCGCACGCCATCGACGACATCCTTGAGCGTGTCCCGACCATTGTCCATCGTAACCTGACAGAGATATCGGAGGGATTCGACACCGCTTCGACTGGGCGCCTGGTCCCAGGTTAAGTGGGATTGGCCACTTTCAACCCAATCGTCCGGCAATCCGTTGTTGACGCCGTAGACATTGATTGTGCTGTTCGCTTGATGGCCGCCCTTTTCGACAGTCAACAGCAATACGGCGCGGTCGATTTCGTTCTTGGGTACCGGACTCTTGGAGAGGTCGAACTTGAGATAGATGTGCTCCTGGATCATCGCGTCGCCGTTCCCCTTGCGATGGGCGCTGAGGTACGACTTGCTACCGAAATCGTCGTCCGTCTTGGTCCGCACGTACGTGTCGGCGCCGCCGGCATGTGTTCGCAACCATTCGAAGCCGAGCAAATCGCCGGCGCCCAGGTTTTCCGTCACGGTGAGTGTTGTGGTCGTGGAGCTGATCAAGGCGCCGCTGGGCGATTGCAGTTCAAAGATCACCTCGAATTCACCGGGCAACAGACTACCGGTGATGAACAGGATCTCGACCTGTTTCGATTCCCCGGGTGCCGGCAATTGGCTTGGCGGATACTTTTGCGGGAACGGCGGCGCTTTCCGCTTCAGACCCCCCTGCGACTTCAAATAGGTGACCACTTGGGCCGCAACTTTGGCCCGAGCATTGATTCGCCGCGGATCGCTGTCGGCATCCAGGGCGACATTCTCGATCCTCATCTGAAACCGCGCGGCGTCGCCACTTGCCACGCGTGACGATCCGGCGGTGATCGGTGTCAGTCCCAGCGGCTTGAGTGAAGCGGCGCTGACGAAAACCGGTTTTTGTTCCGTACCAGCGGTCACACGTTCGACCTTTGTCGCCACTTTTGTGGCCACTCGCTTCGGTTTGACAAACTGCCAAACGACTGCCACGGTGGCGATCAGAGACGCGGCCGAGAGAACCCACGGCAACCATCGTTTGATCGACGAGGCGGTCGCGGATGGGGGCGTTGATTTTTTGGCGGGAGTCGTTGGCGATGCTGTTACGATTTGTAACGCGACCTGGCTTTCGCTACGGCACAGGTCGGCCACGGCCAGGACTTGCTGTTCCAATTCGGACGCCGATCTCGGTCGATCACGCGGTTCCTTCGCCAACAATTGATGGATCAGATCGGCGAGCGGCTGCGGAACGTCGGGATTGAGGTCCCGCAGTGGTTTTGGCTGGTGAGATATGATCTTGATCAGCTGTCCAGGAACCGAATCCGAGATCAGCGGCAGCTTCGCTGCGGACATCTGGTAAAGCACGACACCCAGGCTATACAGGTCGGTGCGATCATCGAGCGGTTCGTTGCGAGCCTGTTCAGGGGCCAGGTAACCCGGCGTACCGATTACCGAACCGCGTCGCGAGAATCGATCGACCCCCGCGCCCGCGAGGGCTAAGCCGAAATCAAGAATCTTGGCGCGACCGGACGGGGCTTCGATCCATATGTTTGCCGGTTTCACGTCGCGATGGATGATCCCACAGGCGTGGGCTGCCGACAGGCCCGCGGCGACTTCGCCGGCCAACTTGAGCACTTCCTGAACGTCAAACTGGCCTCTCTCGGCGATCCACGCTGCCAGTGTCTTTCCCTTGAGCATTTCCATTGCCATGAAGGGTGTGCCAGCTTTGATGCCAACCTCGAAGATCGTTGCCACGTTATCGTGGTGGACCGCCGCCATCGATCGCGCCTCTTCCACGAAGCGTTTACGGCTGTTGGCCGTCGCCGCGAACCTTTTGTTCATCACCTTGAGGGCAACGCTCCGCTTCAATCGGCCGTCTTCGGCACGAAACACCTGCCCCATGCCACCCTTCCCCAACATGCCGGTGACGCGGTAGGGACCCAAACGACCGATCTCGCCCTCTTTCTCAGGGGGGTCCAGGAATTCGTATTCGGATTTGTTGGAACTCATCAAGTCAATTGCAGAGGATACTCGAACACTCGCTCTGCCTCCACGGTTTTGTCTCATTCGGTCGGGCCTTGCCAACTGTTGGCGGTGGCGGCCATCCTTTGGGTGGCAGGCCGCTTTGTCAATCGTTTTCACCCTGCCCTGCCCTGTCCCCGTAGCTCGAGCTTCCCTCCGTGAATCGTACTCCCATTTTGGAACTGGCTGATGGCCAGCAACTCGAGCAGGCTTTCCGTGCCGCCGACAAACAATTGAGAGTGAATCGTCAAGGCGGCAAGTACATTTTGATGCGACTCGCTGATCGAACGGGTGTGATTGCCGGCATGTTTTGGAATGCCGACGAAACCGTTTTCGACTCCTTCGATCGTGGCGACTACGTTTTTTGCCGAGGGCGCACTCAGATTCACAACGGTGCGTTGCAAGTGATTGTACAGAGTCTCGAAAGGATGGATCCGTCGGAAGTGGATGCCGCCGATTTTGAACGGTTCGACGCCGCCGAGTCAGATCGCTTGCAATCGCGTCTCGGCGTGTTGCTTGGGCAGCTGACAAACATTCACTTGCGTCGACTCGGAGAAGCTTTCTTGGCCGATCAGTCCCTGATCACACGCCTGAAGTCGGCCGCCGCTGCGGTCTCCAATCACCACGCCTACCCGGGAGGGCTGTTGCGTCACACGGTGGATATGATGGAACTGTGTCAACTGATTGCACCCCGATATCCGCAACTCGACGGTGAACTGCTGATGTTCGGTGCGTTCTTGCATGATCTGGGTAAAATCGATGAACTCTCGGGGGGCGGCGAAATCACGTACACCGACCGCGGACAATTGGTCGGTCACATCGTGATCGGTATTCAGTTGCTGGCCGAGAAGATTGCCCTCAGCGGCGGCCAAGACAGCAGTCAATCGTTTCCATGCGAGCTCCGTCTGCAGCTGGAACATATGATCGTCAGTCATCATGGACAATTGGAATTTGGAAGTCCAAAACTACCGGTCACGCTCGAGGCGGTAGCCCTGCACCATATCGACAACTTGGATGCGAAACTGGCGTCGTACACCAGCGTGATTGAATCGGACGTCGCCGCCGATGGAAACTGGACCAACTACAACCCATCGATAGGCCGGAAATTGTGGAAGAAGCGTGATTCGTAGCTCGACTCGCCCGCCGGCCGTTCGACCGATCCGTCGATCCCACGGATCCATGACCCATGTTCGCCCAGTCCCCATCACGTCATAGCTGAAGAGATGTCCACGCCTCGAACCGCCGTCGTCCTGCTTTCCGGTGGGCTCGATAGCGCCACTTGTTTGGCGATCGCCCGTCAGGCCGGATTCGTGACCCACGCGATCAGCTTTCGATATGGTCAGCGTCACCAATTTGAATTGACCCGTGCGGCCCAGATCGCCAATGACCTCGGGGCTGCGTCACATCGCGTCGTCGACATCAACCTGGCTCAATTCGGTGGTTCGGCGCTGACAGATCCTTCGATCGCGGTACCCAAGTCGGATTCGCTGGACGAAATCGGTGATGCGATCCCCGTTACCTACGTCCCGGCTCGCAACACGGTCTTTCTGTCACTCGCCTTGGCGCTGGCAGAAACGATTGAATCACGCGACATTTTCATTGGTGTCAACGCGCTCGACTATAGCGGCTATCCCGATTGTCGCAGCGAATTCATCCGGGCATTCGAAGTGATGGCAAACCTGGCAACCAGGGCCGGTGTCGAGGATCATCGCAACCGGTTGAATTCGCGACAACAGGAACTGGCACCGAGAATGGCGATTCATACGCCGCTGATCGATTTGACCAAGGCCCAGATCATCGCCAAGGGATTGTCGCTCGACGTCGACTATTCCATGACGATTTCCTGTTACGACCCCACGGACCATGAATTTCCCTGTGGTCGCTGTGACGCCTGTCTGTTGCGAGCCAAGGGATTTGCGGAAAACGGAATCGCGGATCCGGCCGCGACCCGTTCGGGGCTCGCGACGAACGATCAAACGCAGTGACGGGCTCTCGTTGGGTATCCGCCCCTCTGTTTCGTCGTGCGTAATCCCCCTGGCGGAGGAGTGAGTCCGGGGCGTCTCTGCATGGCTTCTGGCTCGCCCAGCGGGGCGACGATGGTGTTCTGTTTCGCCCAGCACCGACCCGCCAGCTTCGGATCGGCATCGAACCTGGCCGAGCGAACCCCATTGGCCCGCTTCAATCTGACGCAGTCGCCGCGGGACCGGGGCGTCGGTGATCGGCCCCCAACGGTCCTTTTTGCCTGTTTCGCCGCCTTTGAAAACGATCGCGGCATGGCAGGCGGGATCATAACGGGTTCCGCAGGGGCGGATTTTTCCCCTGAGCACAAAAAAGCAGTGTTATACATTTGCGAGTACGGGAAGGTTGGGTAATATAGGCCAGCTCTGTGTTGGGGGCAGAACGTTACGGAGGTGATCCATTCAGAGGCTTTTAGTTGAGTAGGAAAACATGGGGATGGGAAGTGTAGAGATCGGGCGCGGAATTGAATCGGCCGCGCTGCTGGAAAGGGCAAAAAAAAGTATTGCGGGAGGTGACAGCAGCACGATGCGGGTGCTGCCCTATGCCTTGCCGCTTGTGGCCGATCGCGCGGAGGGCTCTCGGATCTGGAACGTCGAAGGCGACGAGTTCCTTGACATGAACATGTCTTACGGTCCGTTTCTGTTTGGACATCGTCCACAGTTTGTGGTGGATGCCGTGATGCGGCAGATCAGCGAGCGTGGCAGCCAGTTGGGGTTTCCGACGGAAGTCAGCATGGACGTCGCTGAAAAGGTTCAGCAATTGTTCCCCAGCATGGAATTGATGCGATTTGCCAACAGTGGTACCGAGGCGATTGCCTCGGCGATCCGGTTGGCCCGGACGGTCACCGATCGTCCGACGATCATTGGGTTCGAGGGGAACTACCACGGTTGGAGCGACGCTGCGTTTCACCGCTATCACGCCCCGCTCGAGGCGCTGCCTGAATCGGGCTTCGGCCCGGCGATTTCGGGAACGAAAGGCATGAATGGGGCGCCGCATGATTTGGTGATCTGTCGGGCTCACGACCCCGACGCCCTGCAACGTTGCGTCGAAGCCCACGCCGATTCGCTTGCCGCAGTGATTCTGGAACCTGTGGAAGGTAACTGCGGTGTGATCGAGCCACCGGCTGGGTATTTGCAGTTCGTGCGAGAAATCACTCTCGATTATGATGCCTTGTTGATTTTTGATGAGGTGATCACCGGGATGCGGGTCGCGCCAGGGGGTGCTCAGCAGAAGTACGAGGTGACGCCCGACATCACCGTCATCGCCAAGGTACTCGGAGGCGGCTACCCCGGGTCGGCGTTCGGCGCCTCGCGTGACCTGATGGACGTGGTGGTACGTGGTGAGATGTTCCACGGCGGAGTTTATTCCGGCAATGCCGCCTGCATGGCGGCCGCCAACGCGATGTTGGGCCGAATTCTGGGAACGAGCGAACAGACTTACTCGTACTTGTACGCATTGACCACGAAGTTGGCCGATGGGTTGCGTGACCTGTTTGCTCGCTCCGGGGTGCCCTGTGTCGTGCAAAATGTTGGTCCGCTGTTGTCACTGTTCTTGACCGACGGGAAGGTCGATTCATTGAATAATTACCGGCAGGTTCGCGAGCATTGCCGGTTCAAGGATTACATCAAACTTCAGCACGCGTTGCAGCGTCGAAATGTGTTTTTTCATCCGAATCAATTTGAGCCTTGGTTCCCCTCGACGGCGCACACGGAAGCCGATGTCGACTTCCTGTTGAATCGTATGGAAGACGGAATCAACGAGGTATTGACTCCCTGATCGGCGTCATGCTGGCCGCATTGTGTGACAGCAATGTTTCGAATGTCTGCCAGAAGAGGATGACCATTTCGTGTCCGCTCCGATAGTTGCTGACTTAAGTCCCGCTCCGCTACTCGACTTGTTCGAGCGGTTCCGGGGACGTTACACCGACCTCGACCATGAACGGTCCTTGGAGGCGGTCGAACTGCGGGGGATGCGCGACGTGATCGCCAACCAACTCACCGCGGCCGGCTTGCTCTGCGACCAGCGGATCCTGTTTTGCGTTGGCAACGGGCCGCTGTTCGTGGCAGCGTTTTTCGCCATTCTCTCGCGGAATGCTGCTCCGCTGTTGGTGCATTGTGATACGCCTGCTGCCGAACTGCTGCGTTATGCCCGCGAGTTCGGGATCAGCAAGATCGTGACCGATTCGATGAAGGTCGAGCAACTCGCCGAGATCACGGTTGCGGCTCAGGAGATCAATGCGGGACATGGCTATTCACTCGCCTGTGGCGACGTGGACACCACCCAGGCGGATTTCGTGGACAGTTTCCCGGCACTCGGCGGCGTGCCGTTGCATCCGACTTCGGGAACGACGGGACGGCCCAAAATCGCCGTCCGGCACGCTGCGTCCGCCGTGGCCGAGGGACGCCACTATGCCGGGGCGATGGAGATCGAGTCGAGCGACAATCTGTTATGCGTCGTGCCGATGAGCCACGCGTACGGCTACGGAACGTGCCTGACGATGCCATTGTTGCGAGACGCGACGGTGTACACGATTCGCAAATTCAATCCACGCAATGCGGCGCGGGCGTTGGCCCAACACCCAATTAGCACCTTCTTTGCCACCCCCGCCGTGCTCGATTTGCTGCTGGTTGCCAGAAAGCAGGGGGACCCCGTTCCGAAACGCGTTCTTTCGGCCGGCGCCCCTTTGTCGGCACGAACGGCAACTCGGTTTCGGGACGCGACCGGCCACGATGTGTTTCCGCTCTACGGCACCACCGAAACCGGCGGAGTGAGCGTCGCCTATGGACAGAGCGAACCTTGCATGGAGGCGAATGTCGGCCCCCCCATGTCGCCGATTGAACTCGAATTCAGGCCGGTCGAGGATGCCCAGCAGTTGGATGCGGTGCTCGGTCGAGTTGCCATTCGGTCGCCCTCGGCAATGGCCGGCTATCTGACACCGAGCGGGGTGGATACCTCGAGCATTGTCGACGGCTGGATCACCACCGGCGATATTGGGTTTGTCGATTCACGCGGGTGTATCCATCTGGTTGGACGCGAGTCGGAGTTCATCAACGTGTTCGGGATGAAGGTGGTACCCAGCGAGGTCGAGGCAGTGGTCGCCGGTTTCCCCGGTGTCACGGACGTCAAAGTCTATGCTGGTAAACACCGTAGCGGATCGGAGATTGTCAAAGCCTGTGTGGCCGCGCCGGCGGACTTTGATATCGTGGCTTTGGGACGCTATTGCCAGGAAAACCTCGTGCATTACAAACGCCCCGAAGCTATCGTAAGACTTGATGCCGTACCTCGCTCGCCGCTGGGAAAAGTCATCAAGGAGCAACTCCCCTAATGCCCCACCGGCCGTCGCAGAGAAACTGATGAACAGGAATGAGTCCATGGAGTCCCAGACCGTTGAAGAGTTGCGAGAGATCCTGGCGTCGATCGTGAGCCAGGGCGAGAGTCCGCGTATCGGTGATGCCAGTGAGTTGGATGTCGATACGACTTTTGCCGACATGGGGATCAATTCCATCGACCTGATGGAGTTTGTGTTGGGAGTTGAGAACCACTTCAATATCTCCCTGCTCGATGAATCGGAGCCCCATAGCGAACCGGAAACGCTGGCTCAATGGGCGGCGATCGTCGATCAATCGGCCAAGGCGATGTAAGTCCAGCGGTGCGCTGTCACCATCGCAAGGTCACGATCCGCCCGTCAGGTAGCAGCGTGCCTTGTCAAGTTTCCTGGTGATAGATCTGTCGCTCGGTAGCGCTGGGATTGATTCGCAGTCTGGGCGACTGTCCTGGTTCGTTCAAGAAACCGATTCGATGCCAGATATGCCAATCCCAAGGTTGATCGCGGATATGTTCCTCGAGCTGACGGGCGCACTTGGCAACCGCCTTCGTGATGGATTCTTCACTCCGATCACTAAGCAGGATCGGCTCGTGAATCTGGAGATGCTGCCGATCCCGGTCGTCGGAAGTGTGGAAAATTGACACCACCGGCGCGAAGGTGAGGGCCGCCAGTCGGGCCCACCCGGAGGGCAACTGCAAAGTGCCATCGAGAAAGGGTACCTCGATAAAATCGGCGGACAGGACGCCATCTGCGGCCAGTCCCACGAAATGACCGTGCCGCAGTTTCCGGACGATGGGCAACGGTTTGGGATCGGGTTGCAGGTAGATGCGTTTGAGCCCCGCCTTCTCGACCGTGGTGACCGTGTCCCGAAGCGCAAGTCGGGCAACGGGCCCCAACGCCTGATCGCTGTAATGAGCCGAGACATAAGTGGCTTGATAAACGTGGGCGTCCTGCAGAGCAGGTTCCTGTTCGAGCAGGTCGGCAATCCAGCGCTGAGTCAATTTGTACATGCCGTGGTGATAGACGACGAGGATCGTTCCCTTGCCATGAGCGTGGGCTGCTGTGAGGTGCTCGCGTCCCTTTACCGTTTGCCGCGAATCGACGATCTGCCGCAAGCCTCGAGCGGAGGTACTAAGCCTCCATTCGGCAAAGCTGAGATGCTTTACCTCCAGATGTCTTCGGAGGATTTCACGGGAGCTCTTGTCGGTATCGAAATGAGGCTGCAGTGACTCGAACTGGCGAACCAAGTGCCGTTGGATTCCCAAATAGGTTGATAGATAGTGGATCCGGGCCAACATCCTCGCCCAGCGTAGTCCCCAGCGGTGGCCGAGCAGCCGAATCAACCACATGTGTGGACCATACAGATACAGAACACCGAAACTGCCAACGAGTTTGCGAGCGAAAGAAGCGTTTGCCTTCTTGCCCGGATTCTCTGTGGGTGGCGCCGGTTGTTCGACCGGGATAACTTCGCTGACAATCATGTGCTGAATTCCTGCTCGCGTTTCTGCTGGCGGTAGGGTCGGTTATTCGAGAGACCAGGTGTGGGCACGTTGGCTCTCGTCTTCGTCGTCCTGTTGGATTTCGGCGGTCCGATTCGATCGAGAGTCGCGAAGCAACAACACGGTTTGGTAGTCTTCGTAGACGACGTCCATGTTTTGCCGCATCAAGATCGAAGTCTCATCCAAATTCGAATGGCGATGATTGGCCTCTGTGGTCAAGTACCAAATCCGCTGTGGCTTGGCGAATAAATGTTCCAAACCTTCTTGGCTATAAATCATTTCCACGCCGGATCGGCGATCAAGTAATGTCGGGCGGTTGTCGCTCAACGTCGCTTGCAACACCAACGTTGTCTGCAACCAGTAATCGGTTTGCCAGTTTCCTGGCTGGGGAACCTGGCCACTATGTTTGATCGTGTGATTGATCGCGTGGGGCAACGAAGCAATGACAATGTCTCCCTCGTGGTAATGCTTTCGGAGGTAGTCGACCGGACCGTCCCAGTCATTGAATCGGAGCCTGTTGGCCGCGAAAGCGGTCGTTTGAAAGTCGTGGAGATTGGTAGTCATGACTGCCTGCCCACAGGTCAAGACAACAAAGATCGAGAGCACGGCCACACCAACGCAATTCACGTAGCGGCGTTGCCAAGTGGGCAGATCGCGTCGGCCAATCACACCTCGGGCCGATTCCCATAAACTGACAACGCCCACCGATGCACAGAGGATGGCCAACGCGATGAGGTGGTAGGTATATCGCCCAGACCGGAGCGGAAGCACGGCCGTCATCATGCCGCAATTGCCAAGCATGATGATCAGAAAGACTCGCAATGGGTACTGATAGCGACTCCGACAGGCCGCAATGATCGCCAAACAAATCCCCAGCAGTGGCAGCAGTCCGTCTTTAATCCAACTCAGTTCCATGAAGTAGAACTCGGGTTCGAACAGCTGCAGACGCCACATCGCCGCCATCTGTAGATCGCTAATGCCGCTGCCGATCCATAATCGCTGCGTTTGTTGCATCACGCGATGGGCATCCTGGGCCATCACGACCAGTCCAACGACCACGATGGCGGCATAAATCGAAGGACAGCAAATGATCGATTTCATTCGCCCGCGGCGTTGCAGAAGCGCGGCCAAGATCATTGCCGGCGCAATCAGGCCAGCGCCTTCCCAAGACAAGTAGAGGGCGATGAAGCTGAAAGCGGTACCCCATAAGGCGGTTCGATTGATCGGCCCGCCACCTTCAATCGTGCGGTAGAAAAGGTAGCTTGTCAGCAAACCAAAGAACTGAAGTTGCGAAAAATAGCGGCCAAAATTCGCCATCCCGATGCAATACGGGCTGACCGAATAAAGCACCGAAGCCACGATCGCCACAGGCAAGCCGAACAGTCGTCGACCGACATAAAAAATCAACAGCAGCGTGGCGAGCGACCAGCAAACACTAGGGACCCGGAGGATCAACAACGGATCATCAAAAAGCAGTGCAAACGGGGCCATGAAGTAATAGACCAACTCGCTCGTCGCGCACCAGCCGAACGGCATTTCTTGGGAGTACGAGCCACCGGGGAAGCCATATTCCAACACGCCCATGGTCAGTTCGTAACAGCTCACCTCGTCGTGATGAATCGGCTCGGCGATGATGTTTTCAATGCGCAGCCACGCCGCCAGCAGAACAAGCAGGGAAAATGCCGCCACAGCGAATCGTTGGCGAGATGATTTCGCCAACGGCGGCTGAGGATCATGGATCCCCGGCGGCGTGTTTCGGAAGTAAAACATCATTGCCCACTGCAACAGGACGCTCGCCCATAACAGGACTAGCCAGAATGGCTGATAAACGGCCGTCTGGCCGATCGCCGGATCAAAGGTGACATCGAAGGCCGCCGCCGCCGCCACGGTTGGAAGCAGCAATGCGAACAACGGCGTGGGAGCCGTCATCGGAGAGCTGTTGTCAGCCGAACGAGAAATGTGAGTGGTGCACCAGGCACCGAAAGCCGCAATGAATCCGCTGACGAGCATGTAGCCTGCCAACTCGAGCCAGTTACCGAAGCGGCTGGCAAGGGGGAGGCTGATCTGCCGAACCTCACTGGTGACCAACGAGTCACGCATCCCGAGTGTTCCCTTCTCCACGCGTGCCGGCTGCCAATCGGTAATGCCGGCAACGGTCCGCCAATCCTCGTTGAAAAGCGTTTTCCCGAGCCAGGAAGCGTCGGTGGCGAAATAGCCGTCATCCGCCCTGCGGCTGATGTTCCAAAAGTCACTTGTGTTGTTAACCGATGGCCTTGCTGATGTCGGGCCGGTCGCGAAGGTAAATCCCAAATCCGCTTGTAAGTGAGGCTCCTCTCCAGGCGTGGCAATCATGATCGCGAGTTGATTCTCGCCCGACCGTAATAAGGAGCTGATATCTAAGATCGTGCGCACATGAGGCAGGTAGGGACGACCAGCAAGCTGGTCATTGTCACTGGCAATCTCCACCGAGTTGACGGCAACTCGCGCCGGGCCGGTCGCTCGAAAGCGAAGCCAACCACTGTGCGGATGGCCATCGATTACGAACCGCCGCATCAGGACGCGCTCGCCACCGGGCCCCGGTGGCGGAGAAATCCAGTTGCCCACCGGAGGCGTCGTGATGGCGGCTGGTGGAACTGCCACCTGTGCGACCAAATGGGTCACGCTGCTGTTCGGATTGCGCCAGTGCTCGTCATCGAACTCCGCCGCATACCAGAAATTGCCGCGCCGCTCGGCGTGGTCACAGATCTTCCAGAAACGCGGATCGTTGAGCGTTCGAACGTGGCCGCCAAAGAAAACGATTTCCCCGTCCACGGAGACCGCGGGCGGGCGTCCGATAGTCGACTGGCGGCATTCGATCGCAATGACGTTGCCGCCGGCGCGGAGAAAGGACGTGATGTCCAAGACGGATCCCGCGGCGCTGCGAGAGTGCGCCTGCGGAACCGAGGTAACCATCCGACCATTGACGTAGCAGACGATTGTGTCTTGGCCGATCATGCGAAGCCATGCATATTTCGGCGCCGCCGCCAGTGGGAACGACCCGCGAAGATAGATAACCTTGGGCGCCGGCTCGGCTTCGTGGTCACGACTTGGCCAGGTATACGCGGTCACGTTCCCGCCAACATAGTACTCTGGTACCCTCAACGGTCGCGCGACGCGATAGCCGTAGTAGCCCAACACGATCGCGAAGCAACCAAGCATAATCGAGGATGGCAAGTGGTTTCGCACGGCGTAGAGTCCTAACAGGCCACGCTGGGCGTGAGTGTTGACCAGTTTCGGTAAGCTGAAGATGTCCATTGACCAGGCATAGTAATCCCGCGCCTCATGAAACCGGCCGGCCGCAAAGTACGCATCACCGACGACGGCGGCCAGGTCGCACCGCAATACTCGATCGCCAATCCTCGGAATCTGTGGAATGATTGTCTCGGCGATTTCATCCGCTCGATTTGGATTCGAGGCAGCGATGGACAAGCCTCGGCCGATCGCACCATCGTAAGTTGATGGAGAAAACGAGCAGCTGGCAGTCCAGGCACGCTCGGCCGCCGCATAGTTCGCCTGTTGAAAGCGACGCATGGCAATGGTGCTGTGCACTTCGCAGGCGAAGCGACGGACAACAGGTGACGCATCCGTCTCGAGCATCAGTTGTCGCGCGCCGGCCTGGGCTTGATCCATGTCTCCCTCGTCGTAGTAACGCCACGACTGAAAGTACAGCGCATCGGACGACTCGACTTTGGTACGGAAATGAAGTCGTCCTTTGGCGAGACAGAAGCGGGCCGTCTGCTGCAATGCGGGATGCAACCGCGCGACTCTTCCAGCCGCGCCAATGCCGATCCATATTGGTTTTCCGCTTCGTCGACTGTCGCCATCTGAAATTGATATTCCGCCTGCAGGCGACGGTGCGTCACGACAACGCTCAAGGCCACGCCGAGAAGACACCACAGTCCCGTGTAGCTCAATCTACGGCCGATGGACCCGGAACCGGAGCAGATCACGACAAACGCCGCAAAACCGATCAGCCACGGACCGTAAACCACGTACATCCATCCCCGCAACGGATCGTTGGGGGCGACGCCGACCGCTGGAATGACGCCAGAGTCGTACTGTGGGTCGTCCACCCTGGGAGGAAGCAGCACCGACAATAACTGCTCGGATTCGTCTTGCATGATCAGGCGGATTCTCAACCGCTCTTGTCGCTCGAATTCCAATTGTTCGACCAGGGCGGGATGATTCAATATCGTGGCTGCCGTCGCGGCGATCGCGAATGCTGTCAGCACACCGGCAAACCACCAGATGGCTCGCGGGGAGATCAATACCGGGACGACCGCTAGCAGGATGACTGCCAACAACGGCAGCGCGACGCTATCGAGAACGATCGGCCGCTTCTGTGAGACGATTTGATCGATCGACAGCGTTCGCTCCGGATCGATCCCGAGCGGAAGATGTGGGCCGCGGATATCCAGGCTTATCGGCGGCCTCAGCCATGGACCGATGGCCAGCAGCGCGCATATCAACAGACCCAGCAGGGCGAGTCCACGTTGGCTAATGATTGCATCGATGAACCAGCTGAGCAGCAGAAATGGGGACTTGAGCAGCCACACCAGGGCGCATCCCAGGCCGCCGGCCCACCGTCGGAGGAAGCCCGACCGGGCGCACCGAGGTTGGCTTGCTGGCACGGCGTTCAGGTGACTATCGGACATGTTGGCAATCGGGAAAACGGTGAAGGACCTTGACAATTACCGGCGTGCCGAGGAACGCCAGTTGGAATCGACCAGATCGTTCTCGCGGAGTGAATCTTGACCGAAGGTGACAACCTGCTCACCAACCTTTAATCCTGACAGCACTTCGATTCGTCCATCCGGAGTCATCTCTCCCGTCTCGATCTCTCGGATCTTCACGCGTTTGTCCTGCATCGTGAAAACCATCGCTTTCTGGTCGCTCTTGATGATTGCCAACTGCGGAATCGAAATGCCTCGGCTTCCTTCCGTCGCAATCCGGACGAAGCCGGTAATGCCGCCTTTGATACGGTTGCCAGGATTCGCCACTTCAACAATTACCGGCAATACCCTGGTTCGAGTCGATGCCACAGGTGCGATTCGAATCACCTTGCCGCGAAACGTTTCATCCGGAAAACTGTCGAGCACCACATCTGCCTCTTGCCCCTCTTGCAGCGAGTCAAGTCGCTCGATCGGATAGTCCATCTCGACGTGAATCGGATCGAGCTTATGAATGACGACCAGCGAGGTTGCGTTGTTCAGTTGGATGCCGCGAGTCACTGACACGCGATCGGCCACGCCGTCAATCGGAGACTTGATCTCGCAATCCCGGAGGTCATTCTCCGCCATCGCCAACTTGAGGCGTGCGCTTTCCACCTGCAACTCGGCGGTTCTCAATTCGAGTTCCGAAGTCGCTTTCTTGGCGAACAGTTCCCGGAACGCTTTCAGGTCGGTTTCCGCTTTGGCCAAGGCGCTCCGCCGTTCAGCGACTGAGTATTCGAACAGTTCTTTGTCGAACTCGAATAGAATTTGATCACGGGAGACCGACGAGCCTTCGGAAACATGAACTTCCGTCAGCTTGCGAGCCACGATATCGGTATTGCCTGGCGATACCACCAGCGTCGCCGTTTCCGAAGGTAAGGTGACAGCCGTGCTGCCCACCAACCCGCCAGCCTGTTCTTCCTGCACGGCGATCGTGCGTACCGGAATCGGCAGGCCATGTTGTCGAGCCTTCTCCGGGTCCCATCTCCGCATCGCGTCGCGTGCCTTCGTCTGCCATAGGCCGACGATCACAATCAAGACCAGTAGCGTCAGCGTACCGGCGGTCCATTTGAGCATCGTTCGAATCATCTCAGGTCTTTTCGCAATCTATCTTGGCCCTATCGCCCAGCACGCCGCGTCTCAGCTAGGGTCGCTGCCCGCCAAACCTGGGTGCAGCGACTGTTCCGCCTCTCCGGACGATGACTCCGGCCGCTCGGCAGCGCGAAACCTGTTTGTCATGTTCGTAATCGCCAGACGCAAATGCTGTAGGTCTTCCCCAGGTACCGCGCCAAACAAAACCGTCAGGCCGAAGTACAAGAGCGTGCCCAGGGCTCCGGTCACGATCATTGCCAGCAGGCCGAAACGAATCGACCCGGCCAACAAACCGCCTAAAATCACAGCGGCAGGCAAGGCACGAACCATCCGGCTCCATTGTAATCCACCGATCCCGCAGCGCTTCACCGTCGCCAACCCTAAAACGACTAATATCAGCTCGCCGCCGACCGCGCCCTAGCATGCGCCATACAAACCGAACAGGGGAATCAACGCCAACTCGACAATCGTTTTCAGGACCAGAGTGGTGGCCGCGAGGCGCAAATAGGCCCGCTGCCGACCGAGCGCGGTGAGCACGAATCGTATCTGCGCCGTAATGAACGATGCGGTGACGATCCAGATCAATAATCGCAGCGGATTGGCGGCATCCAAATACTCACGGCCCGCCGACACTTCGATCAGCGGCGCGGCGCAGACGGTAAAGAAGATCGAGATCGGCAAACTGGCGATCCACAACAAATTCACGCTCCGTCCAAACAGTTCACTCATCGCCGCACGATCTCCGGCCATGCGACTCATCATCGGGAAAGTGACTGACGCGATTGTCCGAGGCAGCAACTGCAGCGGTTGCAAGGGACGGTAGGCCACGCTGAACACGCCCACGACGGCAATCGGCTGCAACAAGCCCAGCAGCAACGTGTCGATCTGCCAGATCAGGCGGCGTAACGTATCGCCCATACCCAGCGGCAACGAATCCAGATACCACGCCTTCATCACACGCCAACGGAGACGAAGGGAATGGCACCCGAAACCGAAAATCAAGACTGCCAAGATGGGCAACGCGGCCAGCGCGTTGCTGATCAGCAACGAGACGAACGCCCACCAGAGACCTTGGTGTCCGTTGGGTACGAGAACCAACACGAGCAGGCAAAACAACACGGTCTGCAGGACACGTGAAAAATTCTCAAATTCGAAGCGGTCGATGCCGCGGAAAGCCGCCCCACAAAACTCGACAATCTGTCGACTCGCAATCGCAAGGCCCATCATCAAGAACAAAGCGAGCGGGATTTGGACTTCCACGCATAGGTTCCAACCGATCCCCACCAACACCAAACCGATCGTCGTCAGCAGGCAGAGCAGCAGGAGCAAGCCGGAGGCATCGCCAACATACTCCCGCAGCCGCGTCGGGGTTCGAGCGACTCGCCGAGTCAGGACGGTTGTAAAGCCACCTTCCAGTACAAAGTGGACAACCACACCCAAGACGAAGACGGAAAAATAGACGCCCAGCGATTCTTTACCCAACCGTCGGGCGAGGACGAAGATCGCGATGAAATTCAGGCCGACCGTCAGCGTCATGCCCCCCAGGTTGTAGCACACATTACGGACGAGCGTGGCAGCAGACCTCGCCGGAGAGGGCTGCTTGGTTGAAGGCTCGGCGGTGGACGCAGTCGGTTTCATGTAGCGAGCGTTTGCATCTGCGAAAGAAGGCGGGAATCGGTTAGCGAGCGAGCGGACGGTCGTGCGCCGGTGAGAGATGGACGTACCATTGCTCGTTACCGAATGAGCGCTCAGTCGATGTATCCCAACGCCTTGAGGCGAGCCGCGATCTTTGCCTGATCCTCTGCGGAATAGCCGCTCGACTCTTCCGACGTCGTGGCCATCGACATTTCGCTGGTCGTGCGTACCTCATGCTGACGGTATTCTTCGCGCATGATTTCCATCAGCGGGCGGCCATCCATCTCCTCTGGAATCGGCACGTCAAGCAAATGCAGGATCGTTGGTGCTACGTCAACGATCTTGGCTCCCTCGACCTGCATGCCAGGGGCGATCATCTCACCCTCGGCGAGAAAAATCCCCTCGTCCCGATGACGGCCTGACTTGCCGGTGAAGAAGATCAGATTCTCCTCCTCATTGGGATCCACATATTCAGTCCACTTCAGTTCCTTGCTCTTGGAACTGAGTTTGTACGCGTAAGTGTAGTTTTGGTGTTCGTTCCAATGGATCACGATGTCGGGCGCCAGTTCGACGCAGTCACCATGATAAACCTGTTCGCGACGATAGGCAGCGAGAACCAGTGATTCGCCTGTGTCAGGATGCCGCCAATCTTCGAGCATCTCGATCAATTCCGTTCGCACCTGTTCGTACTGCTCACCCGGTTCGACCGTCCCGCCCGGCTGCCTTCCCTTGAGGTTGACCCACATTGCGGGGTAATACGGATTCTCCTCGAAGTACGCTTTGGTCTTTGACCAATCGATCATCCCAAAACGGACCTTCGATTCGATATTGCCAACTTGACTGCCGAGCATTCGGAAAATTAGCCGTTTGACTTTCAGCGGTAGGAACGAGACCGCGCGTAGTTTGAGCGATTCCAAGATCCGCGTTTGCCATTGTGCTGTGCGTCCTCGGAATTCGAGCACGCCCTGCTCGCGCAGCCAACAGTTCGGGTAGAGCACGCAATTGCTGACGCCGCCGAAACCGTGATCGCTCATCATCAGCAGCGTGGTATCTTCGGGCAACATCTGCTTGAACTCGGCGAGTTGGTCGTCCAACTCCTTGTAGACGCGGTAGATGCTGTCACGCAATCCCTCGGGCTGGTCGACGAATAGCGGGCATTCGGGGTCACAGTACTTCCAAAAATGGTGACCGACACCATCGGATTCGCCAAACAGAATCATCATGCAATCCCAAGGCTTGGTCTGCATCAGGTATTTCGCGGTGCGTGCTTTCTCCCGGACCACGTTCAGGATTTTTTCAATGGCCACCTGTGGCCGACCGGCATTGATATCGGCCATCGGGAACGATCCGATCGGATGGCCGCCAATCTCGCGGTTCAATTCTTCGCACAGTTCCGGCGGATACATGGCCCGCGCATCAAGTTTTTGGTTCGCGCCATCCATCCCGGGAGCGTCAAAGCCGCTCAACATGATGCCGTTGACCTGCTCGGGCGGATAGGTTCCCGGCACGCTAATCGAAATCACGCGACGACCAGCTTCACTGAGCAACTGCCAGAACGTCGGGGCCTGACGTTGTCCGCCGTTAACGAATTCCAACTCGTAGGAGCCCGGCTTGAGCCGGGTGAAGTCGTAGATGCCGTGTTTGCCGGGGTTCATTCCCGTCATGAAACTGGTCCACGCGGGAAACGTCATCGGCGGTAAGGTCGAGCGGAGATTGCCACTCGCTCCGGCTTCCATGATCTTCGCAATGTTGGGTAGTTTTCCTTCGGCGACCCATGGCCGCATCAGATCCCAGGTTGCCCCATCCCAACCGATGATAAAAACTTTTCCGCTCATCACTCATTTCTTCCCAGCCAGAGGCCGTGATCGAACCGGCGGTCGACCATGTGGCGTCTGGTACTTGATGTATCTACTACTTGATGTATCCCAAGGCCTGAAGTCTTTGGGCGATGAGCGCTGACTCATCTTCGGTAAATTCTTGCCGTGATTCCGCATTATCGTCGACCGATTGATCCGCGCAGTCCTTGTATCGGATCGGATTGCCGGCGACGAACTCAGGATCGAGACACTCTTCCAGGACGCGACCGTCCATATCACTGGGCACCGGTTGGCCCATCAGATAGAGGACAGTGGGGGCCACATCCATGATGTCGGCACCGCTGAACTGAAAGTCTTTTCGCGTTGGTCCGCCAGCCATCATGAACACGCCGTCAAGCCGGTGCGAACCGGCAAACTCGACGCCTCCTTGAATCGCCGCCGAGGACCGCTCCACTTGTAGATCTCGGGGGACGCCGGGAACGCTCTGCTCAAGCAAAAAGCCGTCCTCCCACCAACTCGGTAGCAGCTCCGGCGCCGCATCGGTAAACGGACCGTGGTACAGATCTCGAGTGCGGTAGACGTGGCTGATCAACGGTTGTTTTGTCCGCGGATCGATCAGTAACGAGAGTACATCCTCGATCTGACGCAACAGCTTCTGCGATTGCTCGTCACTCAGTTCGGCTCGTTGATTGAGCCAAATCGCGGGACTTGAACGATACGCTTCGTTGACATAGGCGGTGGTCTGTTCCCAATCGATCTCTGCCTCATCGAGGTTCTCGAACCAGACTCGGAGGTTGGGGAACATGCCGGCGATCGTGCGTTTCATGTCCGAGGATAGAGTCGCTCGCAGACAACGATCCACCAGGCCGGCCAAGATCCGCTTCACATGCCCCGCCGACTTCTGCTCGATGAAGCTCAACAATTGCTGTTCTTCGAGCACTTGATTCAGTCGCAACCGCACGCTTGAGGTGGGGCCAAAGCCATGATCGCTCATCACCACCACGACCGTGTCGTCGTCGCAGTCCGCTAAAATCGACTCGATCATGCGATCGATCTGAATGTAGGTCTGGCGAATCGCGTCGGAAAACTGCTTGGCCCCGGCCCGATCGTACTTGTCATGATTGGGGTCCATGTAGTGCCAGAAGTGATGCTGCACCTGGTCGGTCGCCCCATAGACAATCATCCGAAAGTCGGCGGGGTAGGCTTTGCTCAAATAGCAAAATGCGCTGGTGCGATCTTGTTCGACATTCCAGATTTGATCGAGTTGATTCTGACGCCGCGCGTCGCTGCGCATATTACCGAGATGCTGCTGGTCAATTCGGTAGCGAATTCCTTGTGACTTCAACTCTTGCTTGAGTTCGTCCGGATACATGAATGGGCTATGTTCGTGCGGCGTGTCCAAGCCAGAGATCAGGTAGCCGTTGACCTGCTCGGGAGGATAGGTCATCGGAACGTTCATCACGCCCACTTTCTTTTCGGCGCGGCTCAGAATTCCCCACAGCGATTCACCGTGCCGGCTCGAGGCATTGGTGAAGCGAAATCCGTGACTGCCCGGCACTGGTTCGACAAAGTCAAACAGCCCATGTTTGCCCGGATTCTTTCCGGTCATGAAGCTGCTCCAGGCACAAGGCGTAATCGGCGGCGTCGTGGATCGTAATCGGCTGTGCGATCCCTCGAGCAGCAATTTTCCAAGCGCCGGCAGGTCGCCCTGTTCGATCCATGGCAGCATCAGATCGAGAGTTGCTCCGTCGAGACCCAACACCAATACTTTGAATTCTTTAACGGACACCGGAGCTAACTCCTTCGGGTTGAGCCTTGCCATTGACCTGCTCGTCCGCTTCGGACGTGATCGCTACCTGATCGAGCAAGGTGGTGACCGGTTGGGGTTGTTCGGCCGGCAACTCCTGCCCCAACAGTCTCCAATAACTCCGACAGACCTGTTGGGCCGTTGACCGCCGATCGTGGTGCTGTCGCACAAACTGATAGCCTGCTTCGGCCAGACGCTGGCCCAGAGACGGATCTTCGATCACCGTCAACAGCGCCTCCCCAAGCGAGTCGGCAGTATCGGACTGGGCAAGAAATACTTGTTCGCCATGCTGCAACCGGCTGGCCGAACTCTCGAACATCACGCAAGGCAGTTTGGCCGCCATGTAGTTGAGCAACTTGATCGGAAAACCAGGCGCGGCCGGACGGGGAACCACGCCCACGTCGCAAACTTGCAGCAACTCGCGAACAGCTTCCAGGTTCATCGGCTCGGTAATCACCAACCGCTGGGCAATCCCCAACGCTACCGCCTGCTGACGGACCGAGGCCTCCGCTTCCTGGTTGGGCACGTTGACGGCCAATACCAGTTTTGCCTCAGGCTGTTGGGCGAGCACTCGCTGCATCGCCTCGAGCAGCAGGTCCAGCCGTTGGAAACGGTTCATCACGCCGGCATAAACAATCGTTGGGCCGCCGCCGAGATCGTATTTCTCGACATAGCGTTGGCCGTCGCCTGAGGGCGTTTGACTGAGATCGATGCCAAAGTTCAGTACCGGCTCGCAGCGATCTTGGAGGCCCTTCTGGTGTAGGAAATCTTCCAGGTTTTGACTGTGCGGAAGGCAAAGGTCGCCCATTCGCGGTACGGTCGCGTCAAGCGTCCAAGCAATCAGATCGCTGAGCCAACGGTAGCGAAAAAAGCGATAGCTGGCCAACTCATCACCCATCCGGTTGTGGGCGCTGTAGACGAAGCGACAGCCGGTCATCATCCGGACCAACTTGGCGACCAACGCGGCTTCGTAGGCATGAGCATGCACCACGTCGATCTTGTGTCGCCGAACCACACGAACCGCCTCGAACACCATCTGCAGATCATACAATGGCCGCTTCACTGTCGGTCCAACCACCACCCGGCGATCCTTCGTCAGCGGCCGGATGCGATGCAGATGCACTCCCTGAATTTCCGTCTCATCCCCGAAGTGGTAGGTCACCACATGCACCTCGTGACCCAATTCGCAGACGGCTTCCGCCATTTCACGAATCGATCCCGGCGTCCCGTGATTTGCCGGGAAAGGGCAAGCCGCCAACATGCAGATCTTCAGCCTCCGTTCGCTCCGCAAAGTGTTCGTTTGCGCGGAACGATCACGTATTGGCCGCGGGACAGCCGCCGCAGAATCGATCGTCGCAGAATTGCCAGGTAGAGCACGGTCCAATCGAATCGGTGGTGTCCGCCGGTATTTCCACAATCTCGGCAGTTCATTGAACGCCTTGAGAATGACGCGGAAGTTGGCGCCCGTCGGTGCGCCGTGATAGCGAGGATAGTGCGCTACGGGAACCTCATGCACGGTCAATCCGCCACGGAAGCATTGCACCATGATCTCGGCATTGATGCAGGCGCCCTGAGCGGTCATCGCAAGTTGATCGACAACCTCCCGCCGGAACACCTTGAAGGCACAATCGAGATCTTTGACCTTGACGCCCAAAACGAGCCGGATCAATTGGTTCCAGCTCCAGGCATTGAACTTTCGAATGCCGGCGTCGGCTCGCTGGTGACGATAGCCGATGACCAAGTCGGCGCCACTAAGATTGGTGATCAATTGAGGCAGGTCGAGCAGATTGAACTGACCGTCGCCGTCAGTAAAGGCAATCAACTCACCATCGGCCGCTCGCATTCCACTGGTCACCGCCGAACCGTAGCCCCGGTTCTGCGAATGATTCACCAGCCGGACCCGCGGCTCCCGCTGGGTAAATTCGCTCGTCAATGCCGCCGTGTTGTCCGAGGACCCGTCGTTGACGACGATCACTTCCCATTCTTCAAAGAACTCTGGCAAAATCACGCACGCCGCCTGCAGATTCTCCTCAATCACCCCCCCCTCATTGAAGCAGGGCATGCAGAGCGAAAACGGCTGGGTGATGGGAAATCGATCCGGCGCGATATCGTGCGATCGGGCCCGCGCAATCAATCTGGCCTGCTCGGCGAGGACATTGAGCAAGTCTTCCCGACTGATCAGGTTCATGGCGACCATGATGTCGCCCAGCCGGCCACCGGTGGACCGCTGGATCGCCAAACACTCTTCGACATTTCGTGTCGATACCGGCGCGACTTGACGGACAATCTGACCAAAACGCGGTATTTCAAGGCCGATGATCGGTAAGTTCTTGTTCGGATTCGAGAGAACTCTCCCCGGCATGGATCTCTCTCGACGCCACATTTAGGTTGCCTCCTTTCGGGTTGGTTAGTTTGTGATGTTTGGGTGTTATGGTTGCTCTGAAAGAGAATAGAAAGAATGGGGGGTATAAGTCAAGTAAAGAGTTTGAGATGTTTGCGTGGCATTTTTGACTCGCGCGCATTGCGCACGAAAAGGCTGATAGGCCGGCACCCTCCATCGGGGAAAATGTCACCAAAATTCCGTTGATGAAAATGAAAAATGTCCGCACCATGAGGCAAGCGTCTCACCATCAGGTTCCTGATTTGGGGTCGGATACCGGTGGACAATGGCACGCGCCGGCAACCGATTCGGGAAGATCCTGCCCCGCCGGGATGCCACAGCGGGTTGGCGATCTCCCTTGCGGCTTCAGCGGAGTGGATGGGTGGAACCTTCGCACGCGAATTTCGCTGCCAGTGCGGCTGAACGGCGCGTCGAGTCGATCACACGAATCGCGTGCAAGGCGGGCCTGTTTGCCCACCGTTGACTTTGCGAAGCTGGCTAAACAAGATCGTCTTTGTGAGATGAGACAGCCAACTTTAATTTGTTTGAGAGAGACCTTTTGGATGGCCACCGGGACAAGAGACTATCTGACGATCGTATCGGGATTGCCCCGCTCAGGGACCTCGATGATGATGCGAATGCTGGACAAAGGCGGACTGCCAGTCATCATTGACGAAGTTCGACAGGCCGATGACGACAATCCCAAGGGGTACTACGAGTACGAGCCGGTCAAGCAGACGAAGGAGGATCCGTCGTGGGTGGAGGGGTCGGCAGGCAAGTGCGTGAAGATGGTCTATCGGTTGCTATACGACATGCCGCAGGACCATCAATATCGCGTCCTGTTCATGCGTCGGGAGATGGACGAGGTCTTGGCGTCTCAAAAGGTGATGCTGGAACGACACGGAGCGGCGGACGGATCGGTGTCCGATGAGCAGATGGCGCAACTTTTCCGTTCGCAGCTGGCGGACTTCGAGAATTGGGTCACCAAGCAAAGGCACATCAAGATGATGGAGGTCAATTACAATCGCGTGTTGAGCGATCCGGTTGCCGAAATTGATCGGGTCAGCGCCTTTCTCGAAGACGACTTGGACAAGGACGCGATGCTTGCTGTGGTCGATCCGCAGTTGTACCGCAATCGCTGCTAACGATCGGACTCATTTCCGGGGCAGAGTTTCCTCGGCAAGTCGGACCACGGACTTTTCTCGGAAAGCCCGATCTTCGCCACCGAGGATGGGTTGCCAGCGGTCATCGTTAGGGAATTGGCTCCAGTCAAGCTTTGCTTGCGGTGCCACCGGTGCCACCGGTGCTACCGGTGCTACTGCGGAAAGGTCTTGTTCGTCAGCTTTTGGCGGCTCGACCAATTCGGACTCCTCCGTCGGTGCAAGTTTTTCGCGAACCTTGTCGGTTTGGTCGTCCAAAACGATGATATTGCGTTCTTGCAACAACACGCCGGTCACTTCGTAGAGGCGGGCGATCGCATTGTTGTATTCCGCCAGAGTCTGATTGGCGCTGATCGAAGCATCGACGTAGTTCCGCAGGTTCCGCAGGTAGATCTCCAAGGCGACGACCAAGGTGAGATCGCCGCTGGGAGTTTCGTATTGCGCCTTGGCGCCGGTTCGCCAACGACTGATGGCGTCGACCTGCTGGGCAGCAACTTCATACTCTTGGAAAAGCCAGTGGAGCCGTCGCAGCGCGTCGGCGACCTGCGTGGTGACTTTTCGGGACGTGTCATCCAGCAACGCGTTTTCCCGAGCGATCTGCAACCGAGTGCGCCGCAAACCGGCTCGCGCCGCGGTCCGCTGCACCGGCATCTGGAATGTCAGCCCTGCTTCCCAGTTGTTGTAGTTGTTCCCGAACAGCAGATTGAGCGAATCATCAAGTTCGTGTCCCAAGCCGTTGAGTGTGTAATTCGCTTCCATGTCGAGCTTCGGCCGATAGGCATCGCGAGCCAACAGGGCGTTGAGTCGGGCGATGTGAACCGACAGCCGTTGACGCAGGATGTCGGGGCGTTGGTCCAGAGCCAAGGCAACGGTTGCCTGATAATCCGGGACCATCGCGTTGGCAACCGGCTGATCGGTCAAGATCAGAATGTGGCCGTCAAACGATGACATGCCGGTGAGCCGCCGCAGCACCAGTTCTTGCTCGGCAATCGAAGACAACGCGTCCAGCCGTCGACGCTTTAGCGCCAGGTAGTCGGCCGAGGCTCGGGCGACTTCGGCGTCGTTACCGGTCCCCGCCTGCACCCGATCTTGCTGAACCCGAATGATATCCTGGAACAGGGGCAACACATCGTCAATCGTTTTGAGATTCTGCTGAGCGGCATACAAACCCCAGTAAGCTTGCTCCACACTGCGAACCATTGCCAGCGTGTTTTCCTTAAACTCCCAGACGGTTTGTGTTGCTTCGGCCTGGGCGATTCCGATCGGCGCCATCGTTGTCTGCACGCCGGAGCCCTGCAACAGCGGCTGGTTGACGCCGAATTTAAGCTGCGAAAAGTATTGAGGGTTGGGATTCGGCCCCGGCAGGGGTGGAGGCACGAAGAAATAGTTCGTTTCGAGGGCACTGCTGATGGTTCCGCCGCTTCGCAACAGCTTCGACACTCCCGCTTCGAACGCGGCGCTGTCAGACTCCTGCGGCCTCGCTCCGATCCCCTGGAAAGACGTGCCCGGAGGGAGGTCGGACTTGCTCCAGAACATGCTGGCATCCAATTGCGTGTCAAAAATGCTCAGCGCACGGACAAGCTCTTGGCGACGGATCATCTCGTCAAAGGAAGTGAAGACCGTCTCAATGCTATCGACTCGAGAGAAGGTCTCCACGAGTGCCGAAGCGCGGATCACGTCGGAATTGTCGAGTGTCGTTTGCAGCACATCATGCAAACTCATTTCGAGTTTCGGAGCGTGTTGAGGGTCGAGCGGAACCCGCGGATCTTCGGAGTACGGATGTGGCACCGCGACACCGCCCGGTTCGACCGGCACGCATTCGTAATTCACATGTCGGGACTGAATGGGCTCAATTGGCGCCGGCGGACGGAGCCCCAGTTTTTCCCGCGGATCGAGACGGCAGCCGGCTTGCGGCAGCCAAAGAATCGCCGAAATCGCTAACCGCGTGACAAGTGATTTGCAGCACTGTTGCGACATCCGTGTCATCTCTTTACGTACTTGTTAACTAGCTTGAATTGCTACGATGCCGCTTCCCCGCTTTTCGGTTCTGGTTCAAACGAAGTCTTTGATGACCAGATTTCAGCGTCCTTCCTGGTGACGCCGGGGCAGAATACTGCCGCAGTGAAAGAGGGGTAAGCTTCCTCATTGGTAGCTATCGTCCCCCTCACGATGGCAGAGAAGCGAACAACACGAGAAAGAGATGCTCTTTGGAAGTGGCGACCGCGCGGTTGCGACAATGCGCTGATTACGATTATGCAGCACACTCGATTCAGCCGGCATATTCGGAATAATACTATCTTTCCCCCGTTCGGACTGGGGATCGAAGTTGCTCCACGATTGATATGATCGCTCATCTGCGGCTTGCTTGATTGATGGACTGTCAATAAAGCTGATAGGCGCCTGACGCCTCGAAGGCCGATTCGTAGTGTTCGATTCGCTCCGGCTCGCGGAGGCCTTGCGGCCACCAAACCGCGACAACATCAAAGCGACTGGCCGTGCCGAGCAGTTTCTTGCGTTTCAGATATCGCAGGGCGGCACGTGTGACGCGTCCTTGCTTGGCATCGTCGACACGGTCGGCCGGGTGCCCCGGTTTGGTGGTCGAATGGGTTTTCACTTCGACAAAGATAATGGTTTTGGATCGCTGGTCGATTGCGATCAGATCGATCTCGCCGGCCCGATCCGATTCGCTCTCGGCGATCACCACGAGGCCCTTGCGGCGCAGCAGACGGGCGGCCGCTTGTTCACCGCGTTTGCCGACCGACGCGGTGGGGTCGATGAAACCGTATCGCCAGTTCGTGTACGAGTCGCGGATCCGGTGCAAGAGGTTGACCACAACAGTCACCGAAAAGAGAACGGAGCGGAACGCCGACAATTGTATTGCCAGCGATCGCTCCGTTGTGACTCATTCGGTCCGATCCGGTTAGCTACGTCGACGTTCTTTCAATCGGACGGCCTTGCCGATTCGGTCACGGAGGAAATACAGCTTGGCGCGGCGGACGACTCCACTTCGCTTCACTACGATCTTTTCGACGCGTGGGCTGTGCAGCGGGAATTTCCGTTCGACGCCCTCACCGGCGACGATGCGGCGAACCGAAAACATTTCGCGGCTCCCCGATCCGCTGCGGCCAATGACCACACCGGTAAAGATCTGGATCCGCTCTTTGCTTCCTTCGAGGATTTTTAGATGAACATCGACGGTGTCGCCGATCTCGAATTCCGGCGGGTTCTCTTTCAGCGAGCTCTGCTCGACCAAATCCATGATGGCTTGTGACATGGTTTTACTCTTTATCTATCGAAGGGTCTTTGAATTCGTTTGAATCACGCAGCAGGTCACTGCGTCGTTGCTGGGTACGGTTGCGGCTCTGCTCGGCTCGCCATTGTGCGATCGCCGGGTGATCTCCACTGACAAGAACCTCGGGGACATGGTGTCCGCGAAATTCTCTCGGTCGCGTGTACTGGGGAAATTCGAGCAGCCGATTTCCACGGCTGAACGAATCGTCAATGCTACTATTTTCGTCGCCGAGGACGCCAGGCAGGAGCCGGACGACCGTGTCGACAATAACCATCGCCGCGACCTCGCCTCCGTTGAGGACGAAATCGCCGATGCTCACTTCCTCGGGTTGCAAAACATCCAACACCCGTTGGTCGAATCCTTCGTAGCGACCACACAACATCATGATTCTGTCACTAACGGCGAAATCCTCGGCCATTCTCTGGCTGAACCGTTCACCCTGTGGGGTCAGCAGTATACGTCGCGATGCTTGCGGGGCCATGGCCTCGACCGCCTCGACACATTTCACCGTCGGTTCGACCTGAATCAACATCCCCGGCCCGCCGCCGAATGGCTTGTCGTCGACTTGGCGATGGGGGTTGTCCCGGGCCCAGTCCCGCAGGTTGTGCCAGTGGATCTGGACCAGATCTCGCTGGATCGCTTTGTCGAGCAAACTCTGCGTCAGGTATCCGTCGAAAATCGCCGGAAACAGGGTGACAATGTCAAATCGCATGGTTGTCGTCAAAGCGATGTTGCTGGATCTCTAGCGTACTGGATCGATCAGGTACGAGCCCGAAGTCACTCGCTTGCCGTTTCCTCCGTCGCCGCCGATTCGTCGGCTGCCACCTCTTGGACGGCCTCGGCTGCCACCTCTTGGACGGCCTCGGCTTGGGGTTCTTCTGTTGGTTGTTTGGCGGGTTTCGCTGGCAGCGGTGTGGGGCTGTACTGCTTCCGCTTGCCCAGCCGTTCCAACGCGGCTTTCTGCGCCTCGGCGTGGGTGCCGTTGGTACCGTACTTTTTGATCAAGGTGGCGACTTTGTCGCTTGGTTGAGCACCAACGCTAAGCCAGTAATCAATCCGATCTGCTTTCAGAGTGACACGGGCATCGGTTTCGGGGCACATCGGATCATACGTACCCAGTTCTTCGATCACGCGTCCGTCACGAGGACTGCGTTGATCCATCGCACAGACGCGATAGTAAGGTCGATGGGTACGGCCCATCTTTTTCATTCGTAATACGAACTGCCATTTCGGTGTGGCTCCAAATTCGGATTGGGTGTCAACTTCTAGTCAGACTTCCTAGGGTCAGAAACACCTTCTGACTCCGGGTCGGTGCCAGCACTTCTGGCATCCATGATTTGTACTAGCGTCCTTTGCTTCTTTTCGCTTGACGCATGATCTTGTCTCGTTGTTTCTTCTGTTTGGCTCGCTCGGCTGGGCTGAGCCGCTTGCCGGTCCCTTTTTTGACTTTCAGGCCTTTCATCGTCGGGTCATGCATGGCGCCGCTGGCCTGCAACTGCTTCATCATCTTCATGCGATCACCGACGCCCGAACCGGCCATTCCCTGCATCAGCGGCTTCATCACATCGAACTGTTTGATCAGCTGTGATATCACGGGCGTTTGTACACCCGCGCCTTTGGCGATGCGTGTTCGTCGTTGGGCATCGATGATTTTCGGATTCTTGCGTTCTTCCATCGTCATGCTGTTGATCGCACCGATGGTTTGGCGGATACCGCCCGCTGCTTCCTCGCTCTCGATCGCTTCTTTGAACTCGCCCATGCCGGGCATCAAACCCATCATCTTTCCCATCAAGCCGGGTTTGGCAACTTTTTCCATCATGTTCTTGAAGTCGTCGAGCGTGAAATCGCCGGACGCCATTTTGGCTTCCAGTTCTTCCCGCTCTTTCTCATCCACGATGCGATGGGCTTCGCGGGCGGCGGCGACCATATCGCCCATCTGCAGGATCCGACCGGCCATCCCCTCGGGACGGAATGGTTCGAGCGCATCAAAATGCTCACCCGTCCCGATGAATTTGATCGGGACACCGGTGACATGCTTGACCGACAACAACGCGCCACCGCGCGCGTCCCCGTCCAACTTGGTCATGATCACGCCATCGAGTTCCAGCGCATCGTTGAACGCACCGGCGCTGTTGACCGCGTCTTGGCCCGTCATCCCGTCGACGACCAAGTAAACCTGGTCAGGGCTGACCTTCTTGTCGATTCGCTGCAATTCGGCCATCAACTCTTCGTCGATGGCTAGTCGACCAGCGGTGTCCAGAATGACGACGCGTGCGCCCTCGGCCTTCGCCTTTTCGACACCCGCCTGACAGACTTTGACTGGGTTCTTGTTCTCCGGATCGCTGTAAACGGGCACATCCAATTGACGGCCGATCACATGAAGCTGCTCGATCGCCGCAGGTCGCTGTAGGTCGGCCGCCACCAACAGCGGTTCGATGTTTTCTTCCTTGAGCAACTGCGCGAGCTTGCCGCAGGTCGTCGTTTTTCCACTTCCCTGCAAGCCGCAGAGCATGATGATCGTCGGGCCGTCCTTCCTCAGGTGCAGCGACGGATCGACCGGCCCCAGGATCGAAATCAATTCCTCGTGGACGATGCTCACCAGTTCTTCATGGGGCCGCAGACTGAGCAACACCCGTTTTCCCAGCGCACGCTCGGAGACGTGACTCATGAAGTCTTGGACGACCGGATAGCTGACATCGGCCTCCAGCATCGACTTTTGGACGATGTCCAGGCCGTCGCGCATATTGCTCTCGGTCAGCTTGCCTTTGCCAGACAAGCTTTTGAATGCCGATTGCAAACCTTCGGAGAGCGACTCAAACACGAAAAAACAGGCTCATGCACGGGATCGGATGGACCACAGGCCCAAATTCGCAAGCCCGGCAGTTTAGGCGGTCAGGTCCCGTTTTGTAAATGGACGACAGGGGGCTTTTTACGAGAGATGACGCTTCAATCGACGATCAATTGTGCCAGGACAGCCTCGTGCAGCCTGCCGTTGGTGCCGATCCCATCGCCGCCTCGGGTCGACACGTTTCCCCTCCAGTCGGTGAATTTTCCACCCGCTTCGACGACGACCGGCAAGATCGCGGCCACGTCCCAGGCATTGCACTGGGGATCGATCATGATGTCGGCGCGGCCGGTGGCCACCATCAGATATCCATAACCGTCCCCCCAGCTGCGCGTCAGCCAAGCTCGTTTTTCGATCCGTTTGTAGACGTCGGCGGCTCCCCTGGCGTCAAATGAATCGACTTGACTGGTGACAAAAACGGCGTCCCGGATGCTGGTCTTGTTCGATACCGCCGCCCGCTGCCAATCGGGCGAGTCACCCCATCGATACCAGCTTCCCTGCCCCGTCGCGGCGACGATGATCTCGCCAAGAGCTGGAATGAAGATCACTCCGCCCAGCGGCTGGTCATCCCATTCGAGCGCCAGCAGTGTCGAATAGAGCGGCACGCCGCAAACAAACGACTTGGTTCCGTCGATCGGGTCGACGACCCAGCGATATCGGCTGGAGCCGGCCGTTTCAGCGAATTCTTCCCCTTGCAGCGTATCGCGGGGGAACCTTTCGGCGAGCAATGTCCGCACCAATTGTTCCGCTTCACGATCGGCCACCGTCACCGGCGAGGCATCTGCCTTGGCATCGACGACAAGCTGGTCACTGCGAAAGTACTGCAGCGTATGACGACCCGCCGCCTCGGCGACCTCGATCATCGCGGTCAGTCGACCTTCGTGCAGTGGCGGCCAATCGCTTGGTCCACTAGGCATCGGCAACCTCCTGGGCATCGGATGAATCTGCGGCGGATGAATTTGCGGCGGATGAATTTGCGGCGGATGAATTTGCGGCGGATGCGATTTCGCCGGGAAAAAAGGATTGATACAGCAGCATGCAGGCGCCGACGACGAGCAGCGAATCGGCGATGTTGAAATTTGGCCAGGGATCAAAGAATTTCACCCCCTCGAACCTCACCAGGATCCAGTCTCGCACACCGCTCTTCCAGCTTGGGTCGTAACCAGGCTGCCACCACATCCCCAGTCGGTCGTACAGGTTCCCTACGATGCCGCCGGAGATCATTCCCAGTGCGATCGTGAGCCACAGGGATCGAGCCGCCTTGAAGTAGAACAACCAGACGAAAATCCCGGTTCCTGCGGCAATCGACAACAGGGCGAAGACCATCCCCATTCCCGCCCCGACGCCAAACACCGCTCCCGTATTGACCGCGGTTTCGACGCCGAAATGCTGGTCGATGATCCACCAAGCGTCCTTCTGGCCGGGCAAGCCGCGCCAGCGAAATACGGCCGATTTGGTCCACAGGTCCGCGACCCCACCGCTGATCGCCAAGATCAAAAACGTGATCACCCGGTTCCTCGGGACGGTGTCTCGAGGTACGGCCTCCGGGGGCAATGGGTCGGGCCGAGACGCGTCGGGCGGAGGCGATCCATCCATGGGACTGAGTGGGACTGCTTGGGAATGGGTGGGAATGGGGAAGATTTCCGTCGTGATCGGTGATTTGGTACATCAGTCCACGGTAGAATTCAATGAACGGCTTGCCCAGATGAATTTGCTCCCATAATCGATCTCTTTGGCACTTTTTCACCTGGACAATCATCGAGAATCTAGCGACAAGCTGTCGGTATCGATTTACCCTTGTTGGCAGGGTTTACGCTTGATGGCAGCAGGGGGGGATCGCCACGGAGCAGGCATCGGCGGCCCTGGAGGGTGGAAACTTGCCGTCATTTTGGTCTCCACGACCGCTCGATCCGAGGGCTGAACGCCAGCCATGATGTAGCGAATTGCCGCGCTGAAACCCCATCCCAATCGTTTTGAAAAAGTACTCGTCATGTTGCAGACCGCCCAACAGCATAACGCTCTTCAGACGGAACTCGCCTACCAGCGATGCATCAACGCGTCGTGTGGGGCGACCTACGAGGCCAACAGCGTCCGCACGGCGTGCGACAAATGCGGCGATCTGCTGGATATCGCTTACGATTGGGATCGTGCCGCGGTCCCCAGCAGCCTCCGTCATTTCGAGGCCATGTGGAGCCAGCGGACCAATCCGGTTCGGTTCAGCGGCGTTTGGCGGTTTCACGAACTGCTGCCGTTCGCGCCGCAAGACAAAGTCATCACCGTGGGAGAAGGTCAGACGCTGCTCCAGCAAGCCGATCCGGTGGGGCAATACGTGGGGATGAACGCCGGCTGCCTGCACCTCCAGTACGAGGGGATGAATCCGTCGGGCAGTTTTAAAGACAACGGCATGTGTGCCGCCGTGACGCACGCAAACATGATGGGCGCCAAGCGTGCGGCATGTGCCAGCACTGGCAACACCAGCGCGTCGCTGGCGTTGTATTGCAGCGCCACTCGTTTGATGAAGGCGGTGATCTTCATCGGCAGCGGCAAGATCAGCTACGGCAAGCTCAGCCAGGCACTCGATTACGGTGCCCTCACGGTTCAGATTGCCGGGGATTTTGATGACGCGATGATCCGCGTTCGGCAGGTTTCGCAAGAGCTCGGCATCTACCTTGTCAACAGCGTCAATCCGTTTCGATTGGAAGGTCAAAAGACGATCATGTTCCGGGTCCTCGAAGCACTTCGCTGGGAAGTTCCCGACTGGATCGTTGTTCCGGGAGGAAATCTGGGCAATAGCAGCGCGTTCGGAAAGGCGTTCATGGAATTGAAGCAGCATGGGTTGGTTGACCGCGTGCCGCGACTCGCTGTGATCAACGCGGCCGGAGCCGATACGCTTTACGAGCTGTTCGAGCGCCGAGGCGTTCGATGGAATGGCGGCAAGGTCAACATGGATCCGATTGTCCAGTACAACGATCAGATGGACCGTGAAGGGAAGAAAGCGGACACGATCGCCAGCGCGATCGAAATCAATCGGCCCGTCAACTTGAAGAAATGTTTACGTGCTCTCGACTTCATGGATGGTGTCGTGCGTCAGGTCAGCGACCAAGAGATTCTGGACGCCAAGGCCAAAGTCGGCGCCGGCGGATTTGGCTGCGAACCGGCCTCGGCCGCCAGCGTTGCTGGCGCAAAATTGCTCCGTCGCGAGGGTGTGATCGCACCGAGTGATCGCGTGGTGTGTGTGTTGACCGGTCATGAATTGAAAGATCCCACCGCGACGGTCGCCTATCACACGACCGACCAGGAACTCTTCAACAAGACGCTGGGCAGTCGCGGTGTCAAAAAGGCGAGCTACGCCAACCGCGCCGTCGCCGTTCCCAACGAATTGGACGACATCATCAAAGCGATCCAACTGTACTCCTGATCCAGCGACAAGGAGTGTTTGGTCGCCGCTCGATTCGAGCGTCGGCGAAGAAAGGGGGGTCGCGACATTCGACCGCCCTACCCTGCTCCGCGCGGCGATTGCCCGATAAAATCTCTTTCATGAGCAACCAAATTCAACTTGCCGTTCACGGCGCAGCTGGTCGGATGGGCAAACGCGTGATTGCCCTGGCAGCGGAAGATCCGGCGCTGCAGATCACCGCGGCGATCGATCACGCGGACAATCCTTCACTGGGTGAAGACGCCGGGATCGTCGCTGGTATTCCAGCAATCAACGTGCCTCTGTCGAGTGAATGGCCGCATTTTGCCAGCGTTTTGATCGATTTTTCGCTACCGTCAGCCGCCGACGCGTGCATCGCAAACTGTATCGCGGCCAAGATACCGCTGGTCATGGCGACCACCGGTCTGAGCGAAGCTCATCAGGCAGCGCTGGCGTCGGCCGCCAAATCGATCCCACTGGTGTGGGCGCCCAGCATGTCGATGGCGGTGAATCTGACGATGAAGCTGACCCAACAAATCACCGAAACATTGAAAGACGTCGCCGGCGGCATCGATATCGAGATCCTCGAGCGGCATCATCGATTCAAAGCCGACGCACCCAGCGGCACCGCGCTGCGGTTCGGCGAATTGATCGCCGAGAAAATGGGTGGCGAGGTCAAGCACGTGCACGGACGCCATGGCGAAACGGGCCAGCGGACTCGCAATGAGATCGGCTACCATGCGATCCGCGTTGGCGACAATCCCGGCGAACACACGATCGTATTCGGGATGCTCGGTGAGCGGATCGAGATCAACGTGGCGGCAAGCAATCGCGACTGTTACGCGTCAGGGGCGCTTACCGCGGCAAAGTGGCTGCAGGGTAAATCCAGCGGTTTGTACAACATGTTTGACGTGTTGGGGTTGTCATAGACAGACTTTCATGGCCAAGTGCGACGAAGGTTACCGCTGTGAAGTCTGTGGCGAGGACGTCTCGGCGATCGTGGAAAGCGACTTGTATCTACGATTCGTGATCGGCGAACTCGATCCCGAAGTCCTGCACACCAGTCCCGAACGGCACATCCGCTGCAATCCGGTGCTCGCGCAGTTCATTGTGCATCAGCAGTTCGAGCCGGTTGTCGTCGAGGGTGAGTTCGCACTCGAGAGGATTGACGCCGATTTCGTACAGCAGCGGACGAAACTCGTTTCGCGCGGTTACGCGAGATTGCTGGAAATTGCGTCGACCGAAGGGGATCGCGACGTGACCGGATATCCTCTACCTGAAGCGATCGAGAAATATCGTGGCCGAAGCTAGCCACGCTCTCATCGATCTGCGAACCATCGGTTCAAATCCACGCCGAACGCGGGCAGCACGCTGCCACTCTCGGGCATATGCCCGAGAGCACGGGTCACGAAGGAATACGCATCGGACGTCAGCGGATTTTCGGCTAAGATCACCGTTTGCCCGGATTCCAACGAACTATGCGAGCCGACTGTGAAAAGCAATCTCATCAAACGCGGCTTTCTCAGCCTGGTCGCAACCCAGTTCTTCGGTGCGATGAATGACAATTTACTCAAGGGCATCCTCACGTTCATGGTGATCGACGGGGCTTGGAACGGGCAACTGGGAACTGGCGGCCAGGGGATCGTCGGCGTCTGTTTCACGATTCCGTTCATCTTTCTGTCGGGCTTCGCCGGACAGTTGGCGGACCGTTACTCCAAGCAGAAGGTGACCGTGTGGGTCAAGATCGCCGAGATCCCGATCGCGTTGGTCGCCGCGATCGGTTTTTTCATCGGCAACCTCTGGATCACGCTGTTGGCCTTGATTGCGCTGACCTGCCAAAGTTCTTTTTTTGGTCCGGCAAAGTATGGGATGATTCCGGAACTGGTCGACGATTCCGACCTCAGCCGCGCCAACGGCACGATCAACATGTTGACCAACTTGGCGGTCATCGTCGGAACCCTCGCGGCGGGCTTCGTCAGTGATTACTACAGCCCTCAAGAGGCCGGACCGGGCTTGTTGTGGCTGCCCGGTCTGGCGTTCATGTTGATCGCCGTGGCAGGACTTGCCGCGGCGGTGGCCATGCCGCCGCTGCAGCCGGGCGATCGCAGCCTAAAATACAATTTCAATCCGCTTTCGACCTACATCGACACGATCCGCGAGATGTCGCAAACGCGATTGCTGATGGTGATGATGGCCTGGGGCTATTTCTATTTGCTGGCCGGTATCGCTTTGTTCATCGTTCCCGAATACACCATCGTGCTGGGAATCACTCGCCTCGAAGCGAGCGTGCTGATGGGCGTACTGGGTGTGGCGATCGGCGTCGGATGCGCCGTCGCCGGCCTGATTTCGGGACACAAGATCGAGCCCCGTTTGATTCCGATCGGCGCCGCCGGGCTGATTCTGTTCTTCTTTTTGCTGGCGGCCGTGCCACCCTCGCTACCCAAAATGCAGCCGATGTTAAGTGTTGCGCTGAGCAACGTTTCATTCTTTATCCTGGGCGCGGGTTTCTTCGCCGGCTTTTACATCATTCCGCTGCAAGCGTTGCTTCAGCAGCTGTCGCCCGATGACGAGCGTGGGCGGTTCTTGGGGACCGCCAATGCGGTATCGTTCACGTTTCTGACGGTTGCCGCGTTGCTATATTGGGCCATTCGACCCGCATTCGGCAACGACCCACAACACATTTTCTACGTCAGCAGTGCGTTGATGGCGGCTGGCGCGGCATTCTTTCTGTGGAAGCTGCGAGGCACCGGGATCCTGCTTGGCAGTCGCTCGCCAGAGGCGCCGCGAGAATCGGAATTGGCGGAGACCGAACCGAGTGAAGACGTGGATGCAGGAGTCCTCACTCAGCCGCAGCAATCATAGCCGCAGCAATCATAGCCGCAGCAATTATCGCCGCGGTCGTTCGCCGCCCGCTTCGACTATCATCGAGAAAACAGTGCTATTCGGCCGTCGGTAACTCGACGAACTTCTTTTCTTTGGCCATCTTGCGGATGTCCTCGGTGATTTTCATCGAGCAGTACTTGGGCCCGCACATGCTGCAGAAATGCGCGCTCTTGAACGTGTCCTGGGGCAACGTTTCGTCGTGGTATCGCTGGGCCGTTTCGGGATCCAGCGACAAGCGAAACTGTTCGTTCCAATCAAACTCGAAACGTGCCTTGGAAAGCGCGTCGTCGCGATCCTGGGCTCCCTTGCGACCGCGGGCGACATCGGCCGCGTGGGCGGCAATCTTGTAGGCGATCACGCCTTGCTTGACATCTTCTTCGTTGGGCAGACCCAAGTGTTCCTTGGGCGTCACATAGCACAACATTGCCGCACCATGCCATCCGGCCATCGCCGCACCGATCGCGCTGGTGATGTGGTCATAGCCGGGCGCCACATCGGTCACCAGCGGACCGAGCACATAGAACGGCGCGCCGTTGCAAATCTCGATCTGCTTTTCGATGTTCATCTGGATCTGATGCATCGGAATATGACCGGGACCTTCGACCATCACTTGCGTGCCATTTTCCTGCCCACGCCGCGTCAGTTCCCCCAGCACGTCCGAGTTCCGCGAATTGGGCATCGTCGGATGCGTCGGCGATCGAGCCGGGTCGCAGACCATCACCGAGCGACCAAGTGACGTCGTATTGGCGCATGATTTCGCACAGGTCATCAAACGCATCATACAGCGGGTTCTGTTTGTTGTGCGCCATCATCCATTTGGCGATCAACGAACCACCGCGACTGACGATGCCGGTCACTCGGTTGATGCTCAAATGAAGATGTTCCAGTTTGACGCCGCAGTGGATCGTCATGTAGTCGACGCCTTGCTTGGCCTGGTGCTCGACCATGTCCAGAAAATGCTGCGCGTTCATGTCTTCGATGTTACCACCGAGTTCTTCCAGCATTTGGTAGATCGGCACGGTTCCGATCGGCACCGGACTGCTGTCGATGATCTGCCGACGAATGTTGTCGATGTCCTTGCCGGTCGACAAATCCATCACGGTGTCGGCGCCGTGGTGAACGGCCGTGTGCAGTTTTTCCAGTTCCTCGCCCACATTGCTGGTGACGGCGCTGTTGCCGATATTGGCGTTGATTTTGCACTTAGCGGCGATGCCGATGCACATCGGTTCAAGTGCCCCGGCGGCATGGACCCTGTTGGCCGGGATCACCATTCGACCGGCGGCCACTTCCTCGCGGATCGTCTCGACCGGCAGGTCTTCACGCTTCGCGCAAAACTCCATCTCGGGGGTAATCTCACCATCGCGGGCGGCCAAAATCTGCGTTTTGCTCATGCTATCGGTGCTCCATCGGGCAAACGGCGAAAGTTGCCCAGACTAAAATCGAAAGAGGTCGAGTCTTTTATACGCGCCAGCCGTGTCATCGAGTAGGTGTCAGGAAATCGCTCGAAAAAACGCAATAGCGACTGGCCGCGAGAACGAGGGTGGTGATCAACGCCGACCCTCAAACACGCTCACTCTTGGTTCATCGTTTCGGTCAGGCGGTTGAGACGCGAGCGGAGGCCTCAACGTTGAATCTCGTGAACATTGTGCCCGATTGGAATCCGACCGTCGCCGATCTCTTGTTCTGATCAAAGCGTCTTCAGGTATTCCAGTACGGCCCGCTTCTGCTGTTCGCTCAACTGATCCGGATAGTCGTGTCCGGCGTTGCTCTTTCCGAATCGCCGGGTGTCAAAGTAGCTGCGGCGAACCGCGACATCGGGTTCGGTGAGCGGGATTTTCTCGGCGACCGCAAACTGAAAACCGACCCGCTCGTGGTCGATCGCCTGATCGCTGCGTCGCCAGACCGTCGGCCGCTGCTGCGGATGCAAGACATGCCACAGAGTCGGCACGCTGCCGTTATGAAAGTACGGTGGGCTCGCCCAAATCCCGTCCAGAGGTGGTGCGACGTAACCGTCCGGATCAACCACGGTCTGCTGCCGGTCAGACGCATCCAATTGGGCAAACCAACTATCGGCGTACTTTTGACGACCGGCGACCGACAGTGCTGTTAAGCGAACCGGATCGGTTCCGATGTCGTCGATCGCGATTCGCCGATTGGGATAGTTGGAATCTGTACCGTAAGTCCCATGACACTCGGCGCAAACCTGGTTGAACACAAGTTCGCCTCGATCGGCCAATTCGTGGTCGATCGGTCCCTCGTACTTCGGCGGCCGCAGAGACTCGAGATACGCATACACGTCGCGAAAATCGTCTTCGTGTTCTCGAAAGAATTCTGGCCCATTTTCCGGTACGAGCATGAATTGCATCAGGCCTCGGTGCCCTTTTTGGGCAAAACCGTCGATGTAGATCGAAGGTCGCTTGTAGAAGTGCCACCATGGCGGCGCGTCCATGTCATGATGCGTCAACTTGATCGGTGGGCGGTCAACGAGATTCAAATCTTTATCGCGGTGATGCATCAAGCCGATGCCAAATACGACCGCGTTGGTTGTGCCGTTGGTCGTCCCCAACGGGATCACCAGCGATCCAAGGTCCATCCGAGTCAGCGGTTGCCCGAGACGAAATTTTGTGCCTCGAATCTCTTCGGTCAGCGTCTGCAAGGCAAAGCGATTGTTCGGCGCACCGGGCGTGACCGTCCCATAAACACTGCCACCATGACAGGAAAAGCAATTCATCGTCCACGAACCTTGCTCGTCGACCACGTACTGCAGCGGTTTACCGGAGTCGTCGCCCGGGCGCGTTGTCAGTCCATATCGTTCAAACGCCATCTGACGACGCTGATCAAGGGATGCTTTCTCGGCCTGGCTGCGGAGCGGTTCGGGCCAACTCCGCCATGCTTCGTCAAACGCCGCCTGAGAAAAATCACTCGGTAGAAGCGATTTTTCGGTCAGTACCCGGTATCCACGCTCGGCCGCATCGTCGGCATGCAACGAAACCGAGGCGATCATCCACAGGATGGCTAGCGAGAACAGAGAAAGCAGACGATGGAACATGTTCGTTTCGAGGTGTTGCGAGGTACACTCATCATAGACCGTCGTTAACGAAGATAGGTAACTTGCGTATCATTCAAATATCGTGGTTCACGTTCGCTGGGTCGTGGAATGCGACCGTGACGTTGCCGAATCGCATCATTTGCCAGCCCGCGGGGAAGTGAGAAGGATTCAAAATACCGCGGCTGATCAGAAATGTTCTCTGGACACCCGACTTCGTGTGCAAGGCGAAATCGAGGCGACCCACAGAAACCGTTCGGCCGAGGTCATAGGGTCCACGCGTCGGGAACTGCAGATACTCGATCTGCGTTGGCGACAACTGTTTCAGCAGGGGATCTGCGATAGCCATCGGCGCCTCAATCATTCCACTATGAAGGAAGACTTCGTCACTCGGGTGGGCGTTGGATCGGACCCAGTCGACGGCGCCTCGCCAGTCTTCACCACGAGTCACAAGGGCCACCGGATAGTCTGACAAGCGAACCAGCAAACCCTGCTGATCTGCCAACCCGATCACGATCACGGCTGCGGAAAGCAATCCTGCCACCATGCTCGGTATTCCAGCTGGAACGGCCTTCGATAGGGCGCCAACGCAACCGCCGATCACGCACGCTAGCAACGGTAAGACGGCGATGAAGTAACGTCGGTGCCAAACGGGCACCCATTCCAATCGCGAGACGGTCCAAAACAGGATCGTTCCCGCGACCGCGATCGCCGCCAAGGCAAGCGTCCCTGACGACAGCTCGCGGATCGACTGGCGACGAATCGTGGCCAGGATTGCCGCCACCATCAGGAATCCCAGCGGGACCAGCAACAACCAGGTCCAGTCCCAGACCTGCCAGATTTCGCTCACTCGCGTCGCCTTGGCGAACGATGCCCATTGCATTCGTTGTGCCCAGGATTCCCCCAACGTTACGCTCCATAGCGAAAATCCGACCAACATCGTGGCCAGAACAAGCAGACCATCGAGGGGGCTGAACTTGAACAGTTGGCCGCGATCACGAATGAACCATACCGTGAGAAGAACTGCCGGAAAGAAGCCCAGGATTCCGATCGCGGTTGGCTGGCAAAGGGTCGCCAATAGAATCGTGAGGATCAGTCCCGACCAAGTGAAGCGATGGTCATGACGCGAACAGACTGTCAACAGCCGCAGCAAGAAGGACGTTGCGAGCGATGTGAACAAGATCACAAAGGCATAGGGTCGAAGTTCAGTGGCAAAGAACAGCGAGTTGCTTTCGATCGCCAACACCATGCCGGCCGTGCCGCCCGCGACGATGCTGCGTGTCCAACGCGCGACGCCGATCGTCAGCACCAGGCAGCTGGTCGCGACCGCCAGCACGCTGCTGATGCGTAACGCGAGTTCGCTTTCGCCGAATGCCTGTTTCCAGAACCACAGACCGACAAAGTAGAACGGCGACTGATGACCCAGACGAGCGCGCGGAACCACATCGCCAAGATCACCCGCTACGGTCCACGCCGAATGAAGTTCATCCAGCCAAAAGCTTTCGTAGCAGGAGGGAACGCACAGTGCGATCGACGTCGAGAAAGCCGCCACCGCGACGACGATGATGGCTCTGCTCCGAACGGACGACTCGGCGCGATCACTTTCGAGTACAGGTCGATCGGGCGGCAGGGGTGATTCCATTAGACGCTAGGAACCGGCTTGCTCGCGCTGCGCGGATGATCTCGCACGCCTGGCCGATCTGCTGCTCGCTGACGTCCAAATGCGTGACGAACCGGATCGCTTGCGAGCCGATGGCAAAACATTTCACACCCTGCTCGGCAAGCGTCGCAACCAATCGTTGGGCCGTTGAAAACGACGGATCGATTTCGCAAACGACAATGTTTGTGTCGATCATCCCGCCGCGAATGGAGAGTGCATCACAGGACTCACAGGCATCCCCCAACCGCCGTGCCGCGTGGTGATCGTCCGCCAACCGATCGCGATGATGCTCGATAGCGTAAATGGCACCCGCGGCAAGGATTCCGGCTTGTCGCATCGCCCCGCCAAACAATTTGCGAGCGCGTCGGGCTTCGGCAACGAATTCGGCGGAGCCGGCCAGCGCCGAACCGACCGGTGCTCCCAGCCCTTTACTGAAACAGACGCTCACCGAATCGAATGGGGCGGCCAATTCCTGTTCGCTTTTTCCCGTCGCCACGGCGGCATTCCACAGCCGAGCGCCGTCAAGGTGCCGCTTCAATCCATTTTCGGCGGCCCACTCGCAAATCTGTTCAACTTCCGGCTGCGATTGAATTCGGCCACCCCAACGATTGTGGGTGTTTTCGATGCAAACCAGCTTCGTCCGCGGCATGTGTTCGTTCTCGGGCCGAATCAATCCCCGTAGCTGGTCAACGGTCATGATGCCGGTCTGGCCGGCAACCAACTGAACGGCCAAACCGGACAACTGTGCGTAAGCAGCCTGTTCGTAGTGATAAATGTGTGCATCGGCCTCGCAAATGAATTCGCTGCCGCGATCGCAGTGGACCCGAATGGCGACTTGATTGGTCATCGAGCCACTGGGCATGAACACGGAAGCCTCTTTGCCCAGGAGTTCCGCGGTCATTTTTTCCAGCCGATCGACGGTCGGGTCGACATCGATCACCGCGTCGCCCACCTCGGCCTCGGCGATGGCCATCCGCATCGCGTGGGTGGGTCGCGTTACCGTGTCGCTTCGGAGGTCAATTTCGTCGTGCATCGTGAATTAAAACCGCCCCATTGTGTGGATGGGTGATGGGAACTGGAAAACTGCCGCTAAACAAAACGCATTGTACCGGCTTATGATAGGAGCCCCAGATCCTCACCCTCAGTAGCAAAATGTCAGCAGCTCAACAAGAATTGATGATCCAACGCGTCGACGCACGTGGCGGCTCGACCGAAATCCTCCGCCAGCTTCGTCAGAAGCTGAGCCCCGAGGGAAACGTGGTCAGCCCCCGGGGCCGGGCGCTCACGGAGGAGGTCTTTGGAAAACCACTAACCCCGATCGAGGTGGTCCAAACGATCTGTGAGGATGTCCGCCGCGATGGCTCCCCTGCCCTGCTCCGCTACACCAAGGCCCTCGACAAGGCAGACCTATCGGCCGACCAGCTGCGCGTCCCGGCCGCCGATCTGGAATCGGCGCATGCGGCCGCCGACCCGGCGTTGCTCGAGTCGATTGGGCGGATTCGTGACAACGTGGTCCGATTCCAAACAGCGATTTTGCATCGTGACGTGACGATCCAACCACGACCCGGCGTGACGCTGACGCAGCGGTATTTACCATTGCGTCGGGTCGGCGTCTGTGTTCCCGGAGGAGCTGCCGCCTATCCGTCAACGGTATTGATGACCGTCGTCCCGGCACAAGTTGCCGGGGTGGACGAGATTGCGGTGGTTGCGCCGCCAACCAGGTTCGGCGCCTACAACCCTGACATGCTGGCGACTTGTCATGAGTTGGGGGTCAGGGAGGTTTATCGGATGGGAGGTGCACAGGCGGTCGCCGCGCTCGCCTATGGCTGCCAACACGTTCCCGCGGTCGACAAGATCGTGGGCCCGGGAAACCTGTTCGTGGCGCTGGCGAAGAAGCACGTTTACGGGACGGTTGATATCGATTCCTTCGCCGGGCCAAGCGAAGTGATCGTGATCGCCGACGATTCGGCGCGGCCCGATTACATCGCGGCAGACCTGTTGGCGCAAGCCGAGCATTCACCTGGTTCGGCGATTCTAATCACCTGGGAGCCATCATTGATCGAGTCGGTCTATCAAGAACTGGCGCGGCAAGTCGCGTTGCTGGACCGTTGCGAATTGACTCTCGAGAGTTTGGCCGCGTTCGGTGCACTGATTCTGGTTCGCGATGCACAGCATGCCTGTGAATTGACCGACGAGTTCGCACCGGAGCATTTGCACATCCAGACGGCCAACCCTCGTGATCAGATTGCCAAGATTCGAAACAGCGGCGCCGCATTCTTGGGTCACCAGACACCGGTCGCCCTGGGAGATTACGCGGCCGGTCCCAGCCATGTGCTGCCCACCGGTGGAACCTGTAACTGGGCCTCTGGTCTATCGAGTAACGATTTTTTGCGTAGCAGCAGCCTGACCGAATTCGATCAATCGGCACTGAACGAGATCGGCCCGGATGTGCAGCGATTGGCGGAACAAGAGGGACTCACCGCCCATGCGCGTAGCGTGTCCATTCGAACCTCGGACAGCTGAATCGGTTCCCTTTCGATAGTCGCCAACCCAACCACACGACGAGATCACGTTGACCACGCCGATAGATAAGTCTGCACCCACATCGATGCAACAGTTGATGCGGCCTGCCATCTCGCGGATGTTGCCCTACGCCCCCGGTGAACAACCGCCGCCGGGCAAGTTCATCAAGCTCAATACCAACGAGAATCCCTACCCGCCTGCTGCCGCGGTGGTCGAGGCGATTCGTCAGGCCGCCGCCGGGCCGCTCAATCGCTACCCCGATCCGATGGCCACGGCGTTTCGCCGTCGCGCGGCCGAAACACTCTCGTTGCCTGGCCCCGACTGGGTCTTGGCGGGTAACGGCAGTGACGAAATCCTGACGATTCTGGTGCGTGGTTTCGTTGGCGAAGCTCAACGTCTGCGACTTCCCTACCCCAGCTACATTCTCTATCGGACGCTTGCCGATATTCAGGGCGCCGGTTGGGAACAGGTCCGGTTCGAGCCTGGCTGGAAGTTGCCGGCGGCATTTGGCCAGGCCGATGAGAATGTTCGGCTGGTTTTGTTGCCCAATCCGAACAGCCCCAGCGGCACGATTGTCGCTCCCGGAGAAGTGGCCACGATCGCCGATTCACTCTCTTGCCCGCTGGTCGTCGATGAAGCCTACGTCGACTTTGCCGAGCAGAACTGTCTCGATCTGGTCAAGCGAAACGAGCGAGTGATGGTCACCCGAACGCTCAGTAAGTCCTACGGATTGGCGGGTCTGCGATTTGGGTTTCTGGTCGCGCAGCCGCATGTCATTTCGGAATTGGCGAAGATCAAGGACAGTTACAACTGTGACGGGCTGTCGATCGCCGCGGCGACCGCAGCGATGGGATGCCAAGATTGGCTCTCCGAGATCCGCACAAAAATGAACGCGACGCGGCAACGCATGTCCAACCGGTTGGCCGATCTGGGCTTCGACGTTACTCCCTCGCACGCCAACTTTGTCTGGTGCCAGCACCCCTGCGGGCAACACCAGGCGATCTACGAATTCCTGAAGTCGAATCAGATTCTGGTTCGATACATGCAATTTCCCGATTGGGGCGACGGACTGCGGATTTCGGTCGGCACGGACGATCAAATCGACGCCTGTTTATTGATGATCGAGTCGTTTCTGAAGACTCAAGTGGGATAGGTACGTAGGCCAAAACAGGGAACGGCGTGGAGCTTGTTTCGGCCTGCTTCGCTGTCGGCAATGAAAAACGCACCGCCTCTCTCGGAGAGGCGACTTATCAATCGTCAACTTGAAACACAATCCGCTATGAAACGAACCGCATCAATCGATCGAAAAACGGGTGAGACCGACATCAAGTTGTTGATCGACTTGGATGGCGATGGCAGCGGCAGGCGAGAATCGGGCATCGGGTTTCTCGATCACATGTTGGATCTATTGGCCAAACACTCATTGATGGACTTGGATCTGAAAGCGGTCGGTGATCTGCACGTCGATGATCACCACACGACCGAGGATATCGGTATCGCGTTGGGCCAGGCCGTTGACAAGGCGCTGGGCAACCGCGCCGGGATTCGCCGTTACGGTCACTTCACGCTGCCGATGGACGAGTGTCTTGTCACGGCGGCGGTGGACCTTGGCGGTCGTTACGCGTTTGAGTATCAGGCGGCGATCCCCACGGCCAAAATTGGGACATTCGACAGCGAATTGGTTGAGCACTTTTGGCAATCGTTCGCGGCCAACGCGAATTGCAATCTGCACGTGTTGCTGCACCACGGTCGCAACTCGCACCACATTTCCGAATGCGTCTTCAAATCGATCGCCAGGGCGATACGAATGGCTGCCGAAAGCGATCCGCGAAGCGACGCGGTGCCAAGCACCAAGGGTGTGCTGTAGCTGGTCACTCACTCACGACGGGTTTGAACAATTTGATCGAAGCGAACGACTGACCACGCCCAGGCGGAACACGTTCACTACGAAAGCGGAAAGCCGCGAAGCGGCGGCAGGTGATAGCCTGGGGTGAACCAACGAGCGTTAGCGAGGCTGGTGGAACCCCTGGAAAACGATACGCATTCCAAATACCTTCCCCGCGGCGATTTGGCGGCGTCGCCGCCAAATCGCCGCGGGGGGATTTCCGGTTTCGCTTGACGGTCCTGGGGCTGCGAAATGCTCGCTGAGACGAGCATTGCTTACCCCAGGCTATCACCTGCCACTGCTTCGCAGTTTTCGTCCGAGTCGTGATCCGCTTGACTCTCCTAGGCGACATGGAAACGCGACAACCTGAATTCTTCGCTGAGCCACACCTTGGGAAAAGAGAATCTTCGCCAGGGAGAACCGGGGGAAGGGAGGTGCTTTTTCAAAGAGCGAACTTCTCCTTGTCGAGATCAAAGGGGGCAGTCGGACGCGGCGCAAGCACACCATTGACCCTGACATCCGGATCGCCATGGGATCGGACCGTCATGATGACGGCTTGCGAACAAAAAATCCAACGGCCGCCAGCCCGATCAGGCTGAGCAGGACCGAGAACAGCAAGAAGTTGGACAGCAGTGCGATCGAGGTCAGCAAGATGACAGCGGTCGCGGCGGCCCATTTGGGCGGCAATAGCCAAAGTCCCAGCCCGGCAACCGTCTCGATGATGATAACTTTTCGGCTATACCACATCGCCAGTACGTGTAGCGTTTGATCGTCAAAGTTCGCGCGGAGGATATTGAACAGCCAGAAATCACGGTCACGGAAATAGATGTCATAAAAGACTTCGCCCGACCAGTATTCGCCGGTCCACTTGCCGGCTGCCCCACCGAGCAGGATGACCGAGATGATCAGGCGGCTCAAGAAAGCGGCACGCCGAAGCATCGCATCCCGGTCCGCGTCGTCGATGTGATGCACATACCACAGCGCCCACAGACTGGTCCACCAGGCGGTCACGAACGTCATGTCGTTGTAGCTGGTTTGATGCAGACACAACACTGACGAGCCCAGAAACGTCAGCAGACCGTAGACACGTTGCCGTTGATTGCTGCCGGTCATCAGGTTCAATCCGATCGCGCCGACGGTCCCGAGATAGGCGATTCGAACGGTCCAAATCGACTGCAAAACACTGGGAAAGAAGTCATCGACGAGCGGTATCTCAACGTATACGCGACTGGCCAAAACAAAGAACCACCATTTCCAGACCAACGCCAGCAGCATTCCCGCCTGTACCACGCGATGGGCCACGAGAGCGCGATTGATCGTTGTCTCGCTGACCTGCGGTCGCGGTTCCTCGACTGGCTGGTTCACCGGAGGTGAGTCGGTCGCCGTCCCATTCACTGCTTTTTCGCCCGTGAAAGACAGATCATATCGAACCCGCCCGACTCCCGCGGCTTGGCATGAAAACGGGTTTCCAGCGTTTGACCGCGGTAGCTCGTGTCGACGGTGATCCAGTGGTCCTTGCCATCGACGAGGAATCGATAACGCGTGTTGGCGAAGGTCAGGATTCGTGTCGGAAAGTGATTGATGTACCGCTTTTCGGTGGTGTCGATGATCGGATCGAGCAGCCCCGGTGGCAGATCACGAACCTCATACCGATTGGCGAAGTTGTACATCGATGGAATCGGTTGTTGGATCGCCCACAGGGCAAAGGATCCGGTCCGCAGATGAAAGCGATGAATCGTGGCCGAGGCGATCGACGGCACCCAGGGCATCAGCAGCAGCCAAATCGCATTGAAGGCGATGAACGTAACGATCGCGATGAATCCGTAATCGGCGCGACTCGTTTGAGTCGATGTTTTTTGGACCAACTTCTACCCCCCCTCCTACGACTGGATCAATCGCAACAGCGTCTCTCGCACCTGCTGCGGGCTGGCGTTCGGATTCTTGTTTCTCGCCTGTCCGATCAACGACCCAACCGCTTGCATTTTGCCGCCACGAACATCCTCGACAATTTTCGGGTTGGCCTCCAGCAATTCGCGGCACAGCGACTCTATGTCGCTGCTGTCAACCATTTCGATCCCCAAAACGCTGATGGCGTTATCGACGCTACTTCGGTTGTCCAGCAGATGGGCAAAGATGTCCCGAGCCCGGCTATGATCGACCTGGCCGGCGACGACTCGATTCAAAAGATCACCCAGTTGATCGGCGGTGACAGGAAAGTCGGCAATATTGACCTGGCGATCGTTCATGGTGCGCATCACGTCTTGCTGCAGCCAAGAACTGGCACGCTTGCCGTCGCCGGATACTTCGGCGACCCGCTCGAAATAATCGATGACTGCCCGTCCCTGGGTGACGATCACATCGGCATCGTAGGGCTTGATCGAGTATTGGCTCTGTAATCGCTCTCGCGTCGCCTCGGGTGTCTCGCCCAGTGCCGCGCGCAGTTGGTCCACACGTTCACGGGGGATCCTGACCGGCAGCAAGTCGGGATCAGGGAAGTAGCGATAGTCGGCCGACTCTTCCTTGGCACGTTGCAGGAAAGTTTTCTGCTGGATCTCGTCCCAGCCCCATGTCGTTTTCGAGTGAGTGTTGATCGTGTGTCCCGTCTTTTCCCATTCATCGTATTGCCGGCCGACCTCGTAGTGGAGTGCCGCTTCGACCGCTCGAAAACTGTTCATGTTTTTGACTTCGACGATCGGCGTCGCGATCTTCTTGCCGTCGGCAACGATGTGCAGGTTGACGTTGGCATCCACACGCAGGCTGCCCTCTTGCATTTCGCAATCGGAAACATCGAGATGGGTGAGCAGCGCTTTCAGTTTGGTCAGATAAGCGTGTGCCTGGGCCGGGGATCGCATGTCGGGTTGGCTGACGATTTCCAGCAGCGGCGTGCCGCAGCGATTCAGGTCGATTCGCGAATCGGCGCGTCCGGATGCCTCGTCGTGCATGCTCTTGCCGGCATCTTCTTCCAGGTGGGCGCGAATGATTTCGATGCGTCGTGATTGTTCGGAGTCCTCGGGATCGGCGATCTCCAAATAGCCGTCGGCACAGATCGGCAGATCAAATTGGCTGATCTGATAGCCTTTTGGTAAATCGGGATAGAAGTACTGTTTGCGATCCCATTTGGTCATCGGTGGGATGGAGCAATGAATTGCCAATCCGGTGCGAATCGCCAGATCGATCGCATGCTCGTTCAATACCGGCAGGGCGCCGGGCAGGCCGAGGCAGACGGGGCAGACCTGGGTATTCGGTGGTGCACCAAATCGCGTGCTGCAGCCACAGAACAGCTTGGTCTGGGTTTTCAGCTGCACGTGCACTTCGAGGCCAATGATTGTTTCGGAAGTTGGCTCTGCTGCGGTGGTCATGATTTTTTTGCCAACGGTTGGGGACGCCGTTTGTGGTAGTCGGTGGCGGCCTGGAAAGCGGCTCCGGCAAACAGCAGTCGCGACTCTTCCAGGGCGGGAGCTTGAAGCTGGATGCCGACTGGCAGGCCGCCGCTGTCGAGTCCGGCCGGCAGCGAGATCGCAGGAATTCCAGCAAGGTTTGCCCCCACCGTGAACAGGTCACAGAGAAACATCTGGATCGGGTCGTCGATTTTCTCGCCCAGCCGAAAGGATGTGCTGGGCGTGACCGGGCCGAGCAACAAATCGGCTTGCGAGAACGCGGCATCGAAGTCGCCTTTGATCAATCGGCGCACCTTCAAGGCTTGGTTGTAGTACTGGTCGGCATAACCTTCGCTGAGCGCATAAGTGCCGACCATGATTCGCCTTTTCACCTCGCTGCCGAAACCCTCGGCGCGGCTGCGACAATAGCTTGTGACGAGCGGACCAAGCTGGTCACCGTTTTCCTGTGGGACGATCACACATTGCCTTTCCAAGTCACGCGTGCGGTGCCCATAGTGGGCACCGTCATAGCGAGAGAGGTTGCTGCTCGCCTCGCAGGGCGCGATCACATAATACGTGGGTACCCAATACTGGCGATGGGGCAGATCGATCTCGATGATTTCGGCACCGTTGCTACGGAAAACGTCGATGGATGCGATCACTGCGTCGCGGATCGAATCGTGCACGCCGTCGCTATCGAGTGAATCGCGCAGGACACCGATTCGAATGCCTCGCAGGTCGGTGGACTGCAGTACGCTGGTATACTTGGGGACGTCGACATTGAGCGACGTCGAATCGCGCGGTTCGTATCCGGCGATCGTTTCCAACAGCAATGCGACATCTGCCACCGACCAGGCCATCGGCCCGACTTGATCCAGGCTGCTGGCAAACGCGATCAGCCCATAGCGGCTGACCCTTCCATAGGTCGGTTTCAGCCCGGTGATCCCGCAAAATGCGGCGGGCTGGCGAATCGATCCCCCGGTATCGCTGCCCAGGCTAAGTGGCACGGTTCCGGCCGCGACGCAGGCTGCCGAACCGCCGCTGCTGCCGCCGGGTGTTCGATCGAGGTCCCATGGGTTGCGTGTCACGCCAAGCGGCTCGTTTCGGTGCTGGCGCCCATCGCGAATTCATCCATGTTCGTTTTGCCAACGATCACGGCATCGGCATCACGAAGCTTCTCGATCACGGTCGCATCGTAGGGTGGACGAAAGTCACGCAGCATGTTGGACGAACAAGTCGTCGGCATGTCCTTGGTGCACAACACGTCCTTGATCGCGATGGGCACGCCAGCGAGCGGCCCGAGCTTTTGCCCCGCCTTGCGTTTGGCGTCCACCGCGTGGGCGGCGGTCAAAGCGAATTCGCGATCGAAGTGGGTATAGGCACCCAAGGCAGTGTGTGATGCTTCGATCTCGTCCATCGCTCGGTTCGCAATCTCGACCGCTGTGACTTCGCCGCTGGCCTGCAGTCGCAACAGTTCGAGAGCGGAATCGAGCATGTTCAATGGTCCAATTGTTCGTGGTTGACAGCGGAATTGGGCGAGCGGATCGATGGCGTCGGCCGGCGGGGAGCCCGGTTTTCGTCAGTATCGGCCAAAAGAAACCAATCGCCTAGACGTGTCGACGCGAAGCGGACATCCCTGTGCCGAGAGCTTCCGGAGATCAAATCAGCTCGGCCAGGGGCTTGCCGTTTTCCTGCACGATCGGATGGGGTTGGCCGCGAGTGTCTTCGTAACTGGCATCAAGTGGCACTTGCATGTGATGGTAGATCGTCGCCGCCAGATCGCCTGGGGTCACGGGACGGCTTTTGATTTGTCCGCCATCCCGTTCGGTCGATCCGATCACTTGCCCGTGACGGAGGCCTCCGCCAGCCAAGCACATCGACATCACTTGCGGCCAGTGATTGCGTCCATCGGTGCTTCCCTGCGTACCCATGTTGGGCGTCCGGCCAAACTCGCCCATGGCGATTACCAGCACATCATCCAGCAGCCGACGATCTTGCAGGTCGGCGACCAACGTCGTGATCACGTGATCGAACAGCGGCAACAGCGGCTTGAGTCCTTTCGAGATGCCACCGTAGGGTGGGATGTTATCGCCGTGGTTATCCCAGGTTCCCGATGCGGTGTGATAACTGAGATCGATGGTGACGAATGAGACGCCCGATTCGACAAGTCGCCGAGCTAACAGCGCTTGCCGGGACCAAAGATGCTGGCCATACCGATCTCGTGTCTGTTGAGATTCCTGGTCCAGGTCGAAGGCCCGTTGTACATGGCCGCCGGTCAGCGTTTCGATCGCCTGCTGCTGGTATTGACTGTATGCCTGGACTTGGGGCGAATGATCGAGCTCGCGACGGACATGATCGAGTTGGTGAAGCAGTTCGCTTCGCTGATGGATGCGATCGAAGCTGAGATTCTTGGCGAAGTTGAACATCGTGGCTTCGGACTCTTTTCCGCTGTCCTTGCCCACCAGGTCGTAGATCGGCAGTCTGGCCGCTTGATTACCCAGGAACGGGTCGTGGCGGCGACCGAGATAGCCGGCATAGCCGATGTGCGAACGCGATTTTTGGAAGGCGACATAGGCCGGCATCTCGGCACGATTTGGACCGTGCATTTTGGAGACGACCGAGCCAATGGATGGGTATTTGCCGCCGATGGGATTGACACGCGGTGACGCCTCCCGGTGACCGGTTTGCATCACCATGTTCGGTTCGTGGTTACTGCCCCGACAATCGACACTGCGGATGATGGTGAATTTGTCCAACATCGCCGCTTGACGCGGCAAGTGCTCACAGATGAACTCGCCGGGGATCGCAGTGCCAATCGGTGAGAAAGGGCCACGATTGATTGCCGGTCGGTCGGGCTTCATGTCCCAGGTGTCGATATGGCTCGGCCCACCCGTCATCCACAATAAAATGACCGCTTTGTCGCTCGAGAGACTTCGTCCCGCCTCGATTGCCATCGCCCGCTGTTGTAACAATTCGGGCAGGGACAAACCGGCGACACCGGCAATTCCGGCCTTGAGGAAATTTCGGCGACTGACAAAGCAGAGTCCCTCGCGCGTGGTGCCGCCGAACGATTCAAATGCATGCCCTGAATGGGCTCGTCCACAAACGTTGGCCGTTCGCATCGCTTCTCTCGGAGGCTGGGAACCTGTGCTGAAAATCGTACGATTCCGCCAAGAAGACGGATCACCTACCGTACCATAGAGCGAATCAGGTCCGGGCGCGGCTATGAAAAATCGTTCAATGTGATCGTGGCGACACAGCCGATCGGCCCACCCGCTAGCGTCACGTCACCGAAGTGCAACTTGGCGATTCGATAGGCACGACAGAGTCCCAACCCGAGGCCACGTCCCGCCTCGCGGCCGCTAAAATAGGGGTCAAAAGCATGCTCGCGGGCATAATCGGAAAGGCCCGGCCCACTATCGGCGACGTGGATCATCAGTTGCCCTGGGTGCCGAACGAGCGAAACGACGATCGTCCCCTGGCATCCGATTGCGTCGATCGAGTTTCGGATCAGCGCTCGCAACGCCTCACCGATCATCTTTTCGTCGACCACCGCCGGCGCCGCTTCCGCCAAAGGTTGGACCTCCAGTCGAATCGCTTGACGCTCAGCTTCCTCTTGAAAACCGCTGGTGACCGAGAGCAAGGTTTGGTTCAGGTCGCACCGCTGGCGGTTGGCCGATGGTGGGTTCGCATAAAACATCAAGTCCGAAATCATTTCGTGAGCGCGATAGACCTGGTCGACAATGCGCTGCAGAATCGCCAACCGCGTCGGATCCTCCTCGCCTCGCTGGAGTTGCTGGGCACGCGTCGAAATGTTGGCCAGCGGATTGTTGATCTCATGGCTCAATCCGTACGTCAATTGTTTCAATGCCCCCATTTTGCTCTTCCGCAAACGGGTGTCAAAGGATTGTTCGAGCGAGCGCCACGCTGCATCATCCGGGCCAGTTGCTGCAGCATGCAGTCATTCACCGAATCGACCGGATCGATCAAGTTGTCAACGCCAGCGACCAGTTGCGGCCATTGCTCGCGCCATGCCGTCGAGACATTTGGGCCGGTCAGTTCTAACCACAATGACGCATCGCTAAGCCACTGGTTCCAGGGCAGCGTTTTGTAGTGATCGCGAAGCTTATTCCACCGCCGTCGAACATCCTGGTCGATCAGCGGGGCTCCCAGGAACGCGTCGCCGCTGGCAAACCGGCTGACGGCATGTTGAGTCAACCAATCTGCCAAATCGTCCAACTGGACACGATCGCCCGGCCAGCAAAGGGCCGCATAGATCAGCAGCGGTGGATCGCTGCTTCACGCATCGACCACCCTTCGACGGGTTGATTCGTCGACCTGACCACGGCCAAACGCCAGCAACGCGTGTCCGAGTGCTTCGGTCGCAATGCCGGACCGTGGCAACCACCATCGATCCGATCCGCGTCGCAAGCAGGGCAACAACCCCATCGGGCTCATTCTCTCAAGTGTGTCCCGTTCGTTGCGGTCGCGGATCCGATCCCAGGCGATTTCATCGTCGGTTAGCGAACCTTCGCTCGTCACCTCAGCCGACCACGCTACGTTCGATCTCCAACAGGTCGCACGACCGGACGATCAGGTCCTCGATTGCAAACGGCTTTTGCATGAAATCGTTCGCACCGGCCGCTTTCAGACCCTCGACCTTGCTGTGCTCGACCATCCCGGAAATGCACAGGATCTTGACCATGTCCAAGGCCGGATCGCTACGAACCCGTTGGCAAACTTCCCTACCATTGATGTCGGGAAGCATGACATCGAGAATCACCAGGTCGGGTCGGAATTCTTTGACCCCCATCCCTGCATCAAAGCCATTGTTGGCCGTGCGGATGTCAAACCGACCATCACGCTCAAAACCGTCCTGGATCAGATCCACGAGGTCCTGGTCGTCATCCACTATCAAAAGCTTCTTCTTGCCGCTCTCGAGCGCATCGGTGGGAATTCCATTGTCCTTCATGAACAGGTAGAGCTGTTCACGAGGGATCCGCCGGAATTTACTGCCGGGTACCCGAAAGCCTTTTAACGATCCGTTGTCGAAACAACGAATGATCGTCTGCTGGCTGACTTTACAAATTTTGGCTGCTTCGCCTGTCGTGAAGACCGTTTTATTGGTCATGGCAGAAACCATCCTCCCTGCATGACTAGCCGTTTCCGAATGAATCGATTGTCCAATCGCTGGTGAGATATCCAATTGAATACCCACTGACGACCGGACGGACTTTGGTGCGCGGATATGTACCGCGGACCAACCGCGTTGATCAACTGCGTGACCATCATGCTTTCCACTGCACAATTGCCGCCGTTGCTCAACGAGAGCCTCCTTTAGCAAACTCCCCGCTCTACCGCACTACCACATTTCCGCGTTAACTTGCGTGGAGAACGTAAGTGGCAGGAAACTCCGAGTCTATCTGCCTTACCGAGTTTGCCTCGATACCGAATTCTATCGGATTGGGCAATTTGGTCAAGATCGATTCAATCGACGTAAGTAACCCAGTTGATTGAAGTTAACGTGATTCGTGTGTTGCCTGGCAAGAAAAATTTAACGAACCACTAGGCCTCCAGATGGGCCAGCACGAGCGCGATGTCGGCGGGAGTGATCCCGCTGATGCGTTTGGCTTGATCCAGATTGAGCGGCCGAATGCGGTTCAACTTCTCGCGAGCCTCGCTCCGCAGCGGCACGATTCGGTCGTAGTCAAAGGTGGTGGGAATGCTTTTGGCCGCTAGTCGCTGGTGTCTTTCGACTTCCATCCTTTGGCGGGCCACGTATCCCTCGTATTTGATGTCATAGAGACATTGCTGCGCAGCGGACGCTTCGATCTGCGACAGGCCGTCGACCCGCTGGCAGATCTGTGGCCAATCGACTTCGGGACGGCGCAAATAGACCTCGCCGCTGACGCCTTCGACACGTGCGGCCTTGAGCATGGCGATGCCCCGCTCGATTTGACGAAGCTTTTCGGCAAAACGGTTGCGACGCTCGGCGGAGATCAGGCCGAGTTCGTCCGCGGCGGCACAGAGTCGTCGGTCGGCATTGTCTTGGCGGAGTAACAGCCGGTATTCGGCACGGCTGGTAAACATGCGATAGGGTTCGTCGGTCCCCGAGGTGACCAAGTCATCCACCAGCACGCCAATGTAGGCTTGGTCGCGCGTCGGCAGCCACGGATCTTTCGCGGCGACTTTTCGAGCGGCATTGAGGCCGGCGATCAATCCCTGGCCGGCAGCTTCTTCGTAGCCGGTTGTGCCGTTGATCTGTCCGGCCAGGAAGAGACCTTCGACCGCTTTCGATTCCAGGTGCGGCCACAACTGGGTCGGCGGACAAAAGTCATATTCGACCGCATAGCCGTAACGCATGATCACGGCATTTTCGAGACCCTGGATGAGACGAAACATTTGGTCTTGGACGTCGCGTGGCAAGCTGGTCGAGATTCCGTTGACGTACACTTCCTCGGTGTTTCTGCCTTCGGGTTCAAGAAACAACTGGTGCGACGTCTTGTCGGCAAAGCGAACGACCTTATCCTCGATCGATGGACAGTATCGTGGACCACGTGAATTGATTTGGCCGCTGTACATCGGTGCGCGATGCAGGTTGGCGCGGATCAGCTGGTGGACCGCGTCATTGGTGAACGTGATGTGACAGGGCAACTGCTGCAGATCAAGCGAGTCGGTCAGGAAGGAAAACGGTTGCGGATTGTCATCGCCGGGTTGCAATTCGACTTGGCTGTAATCGATCGTTCGTGCGTTGAGTCGCGGCGGGGTTCCGGTCTTGAACCGCTGGATCTCAAATCCCAAACGGTGCAGTGCGCCACTGATTCCGGCTGTCGTCCCCTCCCCTGCCCTGCCACCTGCGGAGGTCGCCTTGCCGGTGTGCATGATCGCTTGCAGGAACGTGCCCGTGGTCAGCACCACGGTCGGTGCGAGGTATTCTGCATCACCGCGAACGCGAACGCCGGCGATCCGTGTCATCCGGGCATCGGTTTCGGTAATCAGGTCTTCGACCGTCTCCTGGCGGAGATCGAGGTTGGGCTGTTGTTCGATTTGCTGCTTGATGTGTTGTTGATAGCCTTTCTTGTCAGCTTGCGCGCGAGGGCTATGCATCGCGGGGCCTTTGCGGCAATTGAGCAGACGGAATTGGATGCCGGTCGCATCAATCGCCCGGCCCATCAAACCGCCCAGGGCGTCGACTTCACGGACGATTTGGCCCTTGGCGACACCTCCGATTGCTGGGTTGCACGACATTTGGCCCACCGTATCGAGATTGGTGGTTAGCAACACGGTTTTCGCACCCAGCCGTGCCGCCGCCGCCGCCGCCTCGGTCCCGGCATGACCGGCCCCGATGACAATGACGTCGTACTGATATTGAGTCACGCTCATGTTTGTTATTCGCGAATCCCGGATCTGGCTCATTGCCAGCATAAGCCGGGGAAAGTGGAAAAACCGCTCCGGCGGTTTCGCTCGATGGGCTGGCTGTGATCGATTCGTTCAAGAACGGCAGGCAAATGGTCGAAGCCGAGTAAGTGGGACTAGCTGCTCGCGGCAGCTTGACGTGTTTCCCACGACTCGACAATGCTTTCCGCCTTCGAGGCTCGGCCAACCCGATGCGTTCCGTCAAGAAAACGTCGCTCCTGGCTGCTGTTTTGGTAGCTGGAATTCCGCAATTTTCTGCTGGGCAGGAGGCGCCACCCGCCGCTGAGATGACCGTGGCCAGCGGCAATCACGCCACTTCCATCGTCCCGGTGTTACCAGCGCCCTTGCCGAACAGTGAACCGACCGAGCGACGGGTCAGTCCCGCCACGACGACACCGTCGCCCGGCTGCTTCTTTCTCAACGCTCGATCATTCACCATCCCGTTTACCGTGGACGCGGCTGGCTCTCAGCCTGCGGAGGTCCAATTGTTCGCCTCGCGTGGGCCAGCGCTGCCTTGGAAGAGAATCGACGGCAAGGCCGTTACCGATACGGTCCGGGAATTCCAATTCACTGGCTATGAAGACGGCGAGTTTTGGTTCGCGACGCGAACGATCGATGCTGCGGGCCACGCTCATCCCAGCGGACCGATTACCCCTCAGTTGAAGGTGTTCGTTGACACCGACAAGCCGCGAGTCGTCGTTGATGCCGACGCCGATGCGTCCGGACGCGTCGATGCGGTCGTTGCGATCGATGATTCGACACCGATGACCATTCAAATTCGATACGTGACCAACAACCTAGGCACGTGGCAGAACGTCGATGTGCGTAAGCTTCCCGCCGACGGGAAACTGAGTTTCACGCCAAAAAAATTGTGGGAGCAACTTTCGCTTCAAGTGGTCGTCACGGACGCGGCCAAGAACCAAAGTGCGATCTCCAAGTTGATCAATCGCCCGCGTATTGCCGAATCACCAGCATCGCGATTCGCGTCCTCACGGACGGGCGAGCCCGTTGATGCGAACTGGGCACAATTTCGAATCGACAGCCGCGATACTGCCGCACATACGGTCTCCGATCCGGTCATCCGACTCGATCGCCGATTGCCAACCACAGCCAACCCGCTGGCACCCGCTGGCGGATACGCACCCAGTCAACCGGCCGGTGTCGCATCGGCACTGGATGGATATCGCGGTGCCGCACTGCCGGCAAATCAAGCTCGGTCGATTGGTACCGGTCAGCCCACTCTTACGCCGCTGCAACCGACGCCGGCGGGGACGGCGGGGACGGCGGTTTACCCACAAGCGACGCGGCCTTTCGGGCCTCCGTCGGTCTATCGGGCACCAACGTTGGCCAGGACACCCAGCACCTTGCCGCCGCCGGCCGGTGCGGACCAAATCAGCAACGGTTTCGATTTAAACGGTCCACAGCAGTCGGGGCTGACTCCCGAAACTCAGCCCGTCCCGGCAAAGGAGTCGCCCGCACAACCTTCGGCGCGGACGCCGGCCGAGGCGATGCGGCCGCTAACACCGGCACGCCCAGGCCAGCCAAACGGGAACCATTCCAAAGCGAACATTCCCAACGCGAATCGGGATTCGATCGAGTCGATTCCGACACCGGCCGCCGAAATCGACTCGAACCCGCCGCGCCATGGGGTGCGGAAATCAATCGATGTTGAGGCGGCGGCCGGACGTGCGCCGATTCGATACAGCGACTCATTGCGGTTCAGTCTTGATTTTGAGGTGGAAGCGATTGGCAACGCCGGCGTCGAATCAATCGAACTCTATGGCAGCACCGATGGCGGAAAGAGCTGGAAATTTTGGGGCGAGGATCCTGATCGCATCAGCCCCTTCGACATCGAGACGAAGGAACAGGGCGTGTTCGGTTTTCGAATCGTCGTGGTCGGTCGCAACGGCTTGACCAGCCCGCGACCGCTGCCCGGTGAGTCGCCCGACATCGTGATCGTCGTCGACCGACTCAAACCCATCGTTCGTATTTCCGGGGCGCAGTATGGCGAAGGAGACCGAATCGGTTCTCTGGTGATTCAGTACGAGGCCGAGGATGCCAATCTGATGACGCGACCGATCACACTGTCATTCAGCGACCGTGTGGATGGGCCCTGGACGACCGTCGCCGCCGGTCTTCGCAATGACGGCAGCTATATCTGGCCCGCTGATCCTGGCCTGCCTCGTCAGCTCTATCTGAGGATCGACGCCACCGACCGTGCGGGCAATGTGGGCAGCTACATCCTGGATCGACCCATCGACGTCCAGGGACTTGCTCCGCGAGCAAGAATCCGAGGCTTTCAATCGCTCTCGGGCGCCTTGCCCGCCGAACCGGGCGAACAGACGGCCACTCGACCCACAGCGGTATTCAAATAGTTCGTGCCCGATCAAGTCTGGGTCGTGATCGGCGATCACCGCTCGGACTCTTTGACTGGCTATGTTACGATTTCCGGCATGAGCCTTGTCCACGCCTTCGATCTTCTGGTCAAACCGCCTGCGGATCTGCCGCCGGTCACGGCGTTGTTTGGTGGCGACGCAACGTTGCGATCTTGGTCGATTGCCGCGCTGACCCAAGATGGCGACGCGACTCAGTTCGATGGCGAATCGATCCGTTGGTCCGATCTTCGCGACGAATTAGCAACGGCCTCGCTATTTGACTTGGACGGCAAACGGTCGATCGTGGTCCGCGGGGCCGACAAGTTTGTCAGTGATCATCGACCCGAGATCGAGAAATACATCGCCAAACCGGGTACCGCCACTCGATTCATTCTGGATCTCAGTTCGCTCGCCTCGAACACGCGCATCTATAAAGGCATTGTTGCCGATCACTTGTTGGTTGCTTGTACCGCCAGCCCCGACAAGAAGCTTGCGGTGACGGCCGCATCACGACGAAAGTTTCTGACGCATTACATCGCCCCCCGATATCAAACTCAACTTGCCGCCGCGGCAGCCGATGCGTTGGTCGAAATGATCGGCGACGATATCGGCATGTTGGATACCGAGATCGCAAAACTGGCACTTTATTGCGGTCCGGGCGAAATCATTGGCGAGCCGCTTGTGCGCGAGATCGTCGCCGGTTGGCAGGGCAAGACCGTCTGGCAAATCACCGATGCAATCGCTGCCGGCGACGCGGCCGAGGCATTCGACAACTGGATAAACTGATGAGCGGCGGCCAGCGTCCGATCGCGCTGTTGCCGCAGATCGCCTGGTCACTGAGACGGCTGGCCATGGCCACCGCCGTGGTGGAACATCGCGAGCGAAGCGGCCGACATTGGCAGCTCGAAGAGGCGCTGTCCCTGGCCGGAATCAGCCGTCCAGCAGATATCGGTCGCGCCAAGTCTCAACTCACAGGACTCGGCCGTGAGCGGGCCAAGAAGCTTCTTCCCTGGCTGCTCGACGCGGACCTGAGGCTCAAGGGGACGCACAGTGCCGAAGGCCGCGACCGATTCCTGCTCGAGCAACTGGTGATGCGACTGGCCAAGTCAGCGACTTGAAGGTGATCGGTCTCGCTGTTCGCCGCACCCTGTCGGGCTTTCACAAAAACGGAGCGTGATGGCGACGTTGGTTGGCAGCTACGCAACCGGTCATCGGTGTGACAACCGGTTGCTACATCCGGTTGCTCGTCCCTTTGGTCAATGCCATGAAGGCGGTTTCGAGGTCGAGTTCTTCTTCGTTGAATCGTCGTAAGTCGATGCCGCTGTTGATCAACAGCTTGGGCAAGTCGCTAAAGTCGTCGACATCGCTCTTGAGCACCACACGCATCACATCGTCACCCAATTCGCATCCCTGCACCTTTGCATGCCCCGCGAGCAGTTCGGCAATCGCGTCCATGTTCTCTCGCTGCGCGGGCTGGATCACCAGCACGGTGTGCTGGCGGACCATGCGAATCACTTCCGCCTTGGTCGCGTTCTGTTTCAGTTCACCCTTGTCGATGATCCCGATCTTGTTACAGACATCGGCCAGTTCAGGAAGAATGTGACTGCTGACGATGATCGTTTTTCCCATTTCGCCTAATCGGCGAAGCAGGTTCCGCATCTCAATCCGAGCCCGTGGGTCGAGTCCCGAGAGCGGTTCGTCCAACAGCAGGACTTGGGGGTCGTGAAGCAGCGTTCTGGCCAAACCGAGTCGCTGCGTCTGGCCTCGCGAGAGCGTGTTGGCAAAGGCGTCGCGTTTGAAATCGAGATCGACCGTATCCAACATCTCGTCAACGCGTTTTCTCCTTGCCTCGCCGTTGATGCGGTACGAGGCGGCGAAAAATTCCAAATATTCCACCACCGTCATGTCATCATAGACGCCAAAAAAGTCGGGCATGTAACCGACCAGTCGGCGAATTTCTTTTGGCGCCGTGTGAACGCTGTGGCCACACACGTATGCCTCGCCCCAACTCGGTTCCAACAGACGTGGCGATGATCCGCATCGTGGTTGTCTTGCCGGCACCATTGGGGCCGATAAAGCCAAACAGATCGCCGGCCTGCAGATCCAGGTCGATGCCCTTGATGGCAAAAGCGTCACCATACTTCTTCGTTAAATCGACGGTCTTGATCACGGATGCTGGTGTCTTCGGCTGAGGGGGTGAATCGATAGAAACAACGTGATGCAATCCGTTAGCGGCTGGCTTTCGATTCGACCGGCAGCACCAATCGAATCATGGTCATCGTGTCGCCCGCGGGAATGTGATCGGCTTGGTCGGTGGTGCGAATCGCCAGTTGTGATAGCGGACTCGCCAGCCGGCCAACCAGAATGCATCGGTCTTCTGCCAACACGTGAGAGAGATCGAGAAACGATAACGGGTCGTCCTGAAGTGAGGTATAGCGAGTGCCTCCCACTGCACGGTGAAACATCAGCATTTCCGCGATTCGCTGAGGAGAGTCGTTCATTGCCGGATCCCAGTCTTCACCTTCGGTACGCGCTTCTTCCAATGCCTTTTGACGAGAGAGTTGCCAACGAAAGTTCTTTTGCCGCAAATCTTCGACGGCGGTAATCCGATCACCGGCCGGAAAACGAGTCGGAAGCAGGTAGACCCAATTGCGATAAATCAGCATCCCATCCAGCAAGTCGATTGGTAGCGGATTGGTCAGCTCGCCCTGCAGCAACTGGCTTCCCGGGCGACGGGCCATCGTTACCGATGACGATAATTTCGGCTTGAACCAGAATCGTGTTGCGATCGATTTGCTGCTGCGCGGCGCGAGCGGCAACCCCTTGAGCGATCGGCGAACTTCGTCCGCGGTTTCGCGGATCGTGACTTGATACATGGGCAATCTGGCATCCTCGATCGCGATTTGGATCCCTCCGAACGACTCGCCCGGGTAACCGAACGGCGTGGTCAGCATCCGCTCGACTCGATCGGAAATCGAATCGAGCGCGGATGTATTCTTTGAATCGACATCCAGCAGGGTCGCCGGATGCGTGTACAGATAGCTCAACGCAGAGCCGCGACCGAACCCCGCCGTTGAATCGATGTCGACGAATTCCAGACGGTTGCAACGAACTTCGGAGGCCAAGGTATGGTCATCGCCGGTTTCCGAGTTGGCAACAACCAAGCCGGCTTGTTGAACCAGGACCACCGACAAACCGATGGCCATCAACGGGAAAGACAGCCAGCCCAGCAGGGGGCGGCCACAGACGCGATTGATCAACAGGTAATCCAACGGTCCGATCGCCGCGATCAGTCCCATCAGAATCAGCGACAGGACGGAAAAACTAAACGTTCGTTTGACGGCAAATTGGTCCAACGTCACCCGCATTTGCCCAGCCAAGTCGTCGTAGGCGGTTGCCCGGCTCTTGGTCGCGGTGTCCTGTTGCCGCGGGATCAAGATGGATCCGGTCAGTCGCGTGATCAAATCCAGACGCTCGGGCCACTGAGCGAACATGGGCTGTTCCAAATCGGCGGTGACCACGGCGATGCGTCCCAGGCCAACGTTGTACTCCACCGCCATCGGTGTGCTGACTCGGCGAGTCGTCCGGCCGGTGATCAAACTCCGGCCTTGTTGCTTGGGCAGTCGAATTCCAGAGAATACAGCCAGGGGTGTCTGGCTCGAGGTGAATGTCTCGAGCGCCGATGGATCGAGTTTGGTGGTTGAAAGTTCTTCCCCGCCGAGCGGTAGCAACTCGCCTAGCCAAGGTGCTGCCTGCAGCAACTCGGGCGCGGATTCTCCGAGCGTCAGGAATGCTCGACCGCCGCCGAGGATCCATTGCCTGATCGCCGATCGTTGGCTGTCGCCCAAGGCGGCCAGGATTTTGCGGCTCGATCCGCCGATCATGATCATGTCGACGCCGTCATATCCGAGTACCGAATCGGGAAAACCGTCGGCGTTCTTTGGAATCGATACCGCGATCAATGCATCGCGATTGAGAATCTCATTCGCGCCGACTTGATCGACACCAAGCGGGTCGCCGATGGCCACGATCCAAGGCATCTTTAGCGGGATCATCGACGGGCCGCTGGAGGGCGAACCGAGCGTCGGAAATCGTGTCGTCAACAATACCTCCGATTCGCCACGAACAATCAACGGCACCGCTTCGCTGCCGGGAATCACGTACCCCCAAGATCCATTGGCCAGCGGTTGAGCTTGTTGGTAGGCGACGCGGACGCCGTCACCGTCGCGAGTTTCGATCAGCGACGCGTTGTCGATGCCGCTGGCACTGCCGACGATACGGACCGCTGTCCAACATCCCACGCGATAGTGGCCCTCGATTCCGACGATCACCTCGGGAACGGATCGCGCCGAGGAGGTGGAGGAATCGTCACCGTGGGAATCGTCAGCTGGGCAATCGTGGCCGCCGCAAAGGCTGACCGAGATCGCCAGCAGACACACCATTGGCATGAGCCGACAGCGGGTCAGGAAGCCGTTGCAGGATGATGGTTGCATTCGAGTCACTGTGCCGCGAATCATGGTTTCTCGGAGTCAGAGCATTCACAAACCAGCCGACTGCACCCGGGGCATCCATGACCATATTTTGCCACCAGGGCCGCGTTCAGGTCGACGCCGGCGACGTTGGCGATGGTCGTCAGCCAGGCGATCACATCGGCAAACTCCTCGGCCAAATTCTGTTTGTCCTCCCCCCGCAGCGCCGATGCCAGCTCACCCACTTCCTCCATCAGCCACATGAATGTCCCGTCCACGCCCCGGACCACGTCCTTGTCGAAGTACATCTGACGAATATGTCGCTGCAAATCCGCGATGGACAGCTCTTCGCTGCCGGCGCTGGGCTGTTCGTCCGGTGGGGCCATCAGATATTGATCGAAAAGCGAGGAATCGAGCCGATTGAACGGATGAGGGGTGGATTGTAGCTCAGCTGAGCGAGTTCGTGACGACGGGCGACGTTCCGCCACGAAGCACGGTTTTCGCCTCTGCCGATACCGCGGCCGCTGTCGGGGGCGGCGGTAGTCAATTACAGTGTTCGAGACGATTTGGTTCCGCTCTTATTCCTTAACCGCCTCCGTTTCCTTGCCCGAATTGCCAAGCGAGTCGCGATCTGGCCGATTGGAAGGTGTTTCCTCCCGTTCCACTTCGACGCTGGAGCAAGATCACCCAGCCGACCACCGTCCCGATCCTGCTCCGCAATCGAGCTTTCACCGCTATCCGTTCTATTCGCCGCGATTCTGGCACGGGATGCGGACGTTGGTCTGGTTTCGGCTGCTGCGGAAGGGAAATTTTCGTGTCCATCCGACACGCTGGGGAATGTTGATCGGCGTCACGCTTTCCACGCCCGTGAACTCCGCTCTGGCGTTGCTGCAACGAGTCCTGTTCGGTCGCAAGCTTGCCGCTGCCGAATTTCACGGTCCCCCCGTGTTCATCGTCGGCCATTGGCGGAGTGGCACGACACTGCTTCACGAGTTGATGGTCCGCGACGATCGGCTCAGCAGTCCATCGACCTTTCAATGCTTTGCCCCCAGCCACTTTCTCGTCTCGGAATGGTTTTTCCGCCGATTTGCCTCGTGGTTGTTGCCGGGCAAGCGTCCGATGGACAACATGGCTGCCGGTTGGGATCGGCCACAGGAAGATGAATTCGCACTGCTGACGATCGGATTGCCGTCGCCCTATCGTCGGATCGCCTTCCCAAACCAGGGCCCCGTTGATCTGGACTACTTGGATTTCGAGGGCGTTTCCGAGCACGATCAAAGCGAATGGTTCGCCACCCTACGCTCCTTTCTATTGACGGTCAGCACTGCGACGGGGCGACCTCTGGTGGTCAAGAGTCCCACGCATACCGGCCGAATCGGTCGGCTGGCCCGCGAATTCCCCGAAGCAAAATTCATTCACATCACCCGCAATCCGCGAGACTTGTTCCCATCGACCTGCCGCCTTTGGCATGGACTCGATGAGGTTCAAGCCCTGCAGAAACCCAATGGTGAGGGAATCGAGAGTTATGTCGTCAATTGCTTGCAGCGGATGTACGTCGCCTTTCATGCCCAACGCGATGAAATCGAACCGCACCGTTTGATCGACGTCCGCTATGAAGACTTGACACAAGATCCCGTTGGCACGCTGAAATCGATTTACGAGACACTTCATTTGAGCGATTTTGAGTCGGTTCAACCGACGATCCAGCAGTGGGTGCAGTCCGAGCACAGAGCGTACAAGCCCAATCGGCACCAACTTGCGGCCGCCAGTGAACAGCTGATTCGTGAAGCCTGGAAAGATTACTTCGAGCAATACGGATACGAGTAGCAATCATGAACCGAAATCGCTTTGTCAAAGGCCCATGCAAACGATTGCCATCCCAAGGATTGCCAGCTTGGGTGGCGATTTTAGTTGCCATGGTGATCACCTCCGGGGGATGCAATCGGGACACGCCATCGGCTCCCACCGTGACGCTGCCAACCGCGAACACGCCAACGGCCGAGGTGCCCAGCGAACCTGCTGCGATGGAACCCAAAAGCTATGAGTCCTCGGCCGACGATTTGCTCGCCGCACGGTTGCCGAACGAGCAGGCATCCCAGGGCTGGGTGCGGTTGTTTGATGGTCACACCCTGTTCGGTTGGGAAATTGCCGGCGCTGCCAATTGGCGCGTCGAAGAGGGTGCGATTGTGGTCGACAGCGGCGCGCCATGTCTGCTGTGCACGTCCGTGCCATGGCAAGACTATGAATTGATACTGGAATTCAACGCCGGCCCGAAAACCAATAGCGGTGTGTTCCTCCGTACCCCCATGGATCCGGAGGATCCGGCCACCGACTGTTACGAAGTCAACATCGCCCCCGATGACAATCCGTTTCCCACCGCGAGTGTCGTGAAACGTCAGAAAGTCGACGAGTCCGATTCCCCTCAAGTGTTTGATCAATGGCGTGAAATGAAGTGCCGGCTCGACGGTCAGCAACTGCAAATCAGTGTCGATGGGAAGCTCGTTTGTGATTACAGCGATCCGATCCGGTTATCCGCCGGCCGTATCGGATTGCAACACAACAGCGGTCGCGTCTCGTTCAGGAACATTCGTCTGCATCCACTCGGATTGAAGACGTTGCTGGACGCCGACCTGAGCCAGTGGACCAAATATCCCGAAATGCCCGGGGAGTTCACGACGACCGAAGAAGGATGGTTGCATGTCAAAGGTGGGCGTGCACAACTGGAGTCGAAAAAATCCTATGACGACTTTGTCTTGATGGCCGAGTACAAATTGCCGCGAGACGACGTGAATTCGGGGATCTTCTTTCGCTGCATCGCCGGTAAAGAGATGATGGGTTACGAATGCCAGCTCAGCAACGAAATGACCGATGGCAATCCGCTGTTACCCGCTGACTGCGGATCGGGGGGCATCTTCCGGCGACAAGACGCTCGCGTCGTTGCTGGCCAGAGCGACAAATGGGCAACGGTCGTGCTGGTCGCAAGCGGCGCCAAGATGGCCGCTTGGGTCAATGGCGTGCAAGTCAGCGATTGGCAAGACGACCGTGATGCAGACGAAAACCCACGGAAGGGGCTGCGGCTGGAAGCCGGTACGATCATGATCCAGGGCCACGATAGCGAAACCGATGCCCTGTTGAAGCAGATCGCGATTGCGGGCATCGCCAAACCGGCGGCAGCACCTTCGCTGTCGGCGCCCTAGCGGGTTGCCCTCAATCGTCGGCCCCACTGGCGTCCTTGATCACGAATCGTGCCTGCTGCCGGGCCGTTGAATCGATCACGTCGTCATCGATGTCGACATCCAGTTCCGGATCGGAAGTCCAATCGGCTTGCTGCGCGTTTTCGGCGTCAAAGACCACTTCGTAGTCGATATCGAAATTGCCTTCGCCAGCGGACGATTCCAGCTTCGACAGGATCTTGTGGGCAGTGGCCATCGTGTCATTGGGGCCCATGATGAAGCGAGGCTTGCCGTCGTCGCCGCCAAACTGAAATTCGGTCGCGCTCTGCTGGGGATCAATGTCACCCCAGATGACTCGCACTTTTTGGTACTCCGCGCAGGGCTGCAGATCGAACTGTTGGGCGTATTCGATCGATCCCTCGACCAGCTTTCTTGCCGTGGCGGGTGCAACCGACCGCAGTTCCTCGACTTGATTGCATTTCTCGATCATCTCGGATAACTGTGCTGGGAAGCAGACAAAGCCAACGGCCTGTTTGACACCCAAACACATCCCATCGACCAGAAACCGCCCGCATCCGACTCGACCATCGGACATGAAACGGCTGATCCAAACCGAGCCGAACCGTTGTTGGGGATCGAGCAGGTTCTGGCTGACCAAGCAGCGGTCGATCGCACCATCGGAGGCAGCCTTCATTTGACCGGCCACCGACTGCAGCGAGTTCTTTTGCCGAGCTCGCGATTTCTTTTCGGAAAGCTCTTTGGAGCGTTTCTTGCCAAGCTTCTTTTGACGGCGTTGTTCTTTGGTTGACATGTTCAATACACTCCTTTGTGGATCCCGCAAGGGAATTCAAAACGTCACGGATTGTTCCAGACGTGGATTGTTCAAGATTTGACTTCGGCGGCAAATGCACGGAGCGGCTTGGGCAACGGAAACCGCACCGACTCGGCGCGAATTTGCTGGGTTTCGACCGTTGCCCCAAACGTGTTGACCAGCCAATCGATCGTTTGCTGGACCACCGATTCGGGTGCGCTGGCACCGGCTGTGATCAACACCGTGTTGGCACCGGTAAAGTCTTCGGCGTTCAAATCTTGCGGACCATCGATGAGATACGCCCGTTTTTCCTTGACCTCTGCGAGTTGCCGCAGTCGTTGACTATTGCTGCTGTTCTGACTTCCCAGCACCACGACAATATCGGCCGCATCACTCAACACCCGCACCGCTTCCTGGCGGTTCTGGGTGGCATAGCAGATGTCGTCTTTGGGCGGGCTTTGAATGTTTGGAAAGCGTCGTCGCAAGGCATCGATGATCTGATTTGCATCGTCGACGCTGAGTGTGGTTTGGGTCAGATAGGCGAGTTTGGTTTCATCCGCGATCTGCAGGTTTTCGACATCTCGCTCGTCTTCGACCAGGATAATCGCCTCCGGAGCTTCGCCCATCGTGCCGATCACTTCATCGTGGCCCTGGTGTCCGATCAGGATGATGGTGTAGCCTGCTTTGGCATACTTGATCGCTTCCAGGTGAACTTTGGTGACCAGCGGGCAGGTCGCATCGAGCGCGTTCAGGTTGCGTCGACGAGCGGCCTGGCGAGTCTCCGGCGACACGCCATGCGCCGAGAATAGCAGCACGCTGCCTTCGGGAACCTCATCGATCGTGTCGACGAAGATGGCGCCTTTTTCCCGGAACGTGTTGACGACGTATTGGTTGTGCACGATCTCGTGGTACACATAGACCGGTGGGCCAAATTTCTGGAGCGTCAGATCGAGCGAGTCGATTGCCATGTTCACACCAGCGCAAAAACCTCGCGGTGCAGCCAAAATGATTCTCATTCTTGTCCCGTATTCCTGATCCCGTCCAACCCACCGACCCTCAAGATAACCGCCTCAACGCCCGGACGTCGAACCGCATGAGTTGCCAAATCAGCCCCGCGGTTCTGAAGGCGGCCGAAAAAGAATCGCGTCAGCTGGCTCGTTCTCACTACGAAAATTTTTTGGTCGCGACCCTTCTTCTGCCCAGACATTTGCGACAACCGTTTTACAACGTTTACGCCTTTTGTCGAACCGCGGACGATTTAGCGGATGAATCCGGCACGCCCGCCGTGGCACTTGACCACTTGCGTGACTTTCAGCAGCAACTCGACGACACGTTTGCCGGCAGGCCTGGCCACAAACTGTTTGTCGCCTTGGCCGATACGATCGAGCGATTCGATTTACCGAAACAGCCCTTTGATGACCTGTTGGATGCGTTTCGCCAAGACCAGCACCAGAACCGGTATGGCGATTTCGACGAATTGCATCATTACTGTCGCCGATCCGCCAATCCCGTGGGCCGGATCGTATTACGTCTGGGCGGTTGCTTGGATGACCAGACCGCGGAGCTATCCGATCAGATCTGTACGGGACTGCAATTGGCGAACCTCTGGCAGGACGTGGCGCGGGATCAACAGATCGGTCGCATTTATCTTCCCCAGGACGAAATGGACAAGCATGGCGTGACCGCGGAGATGTTGACACGATCGTCGACACCCAAATCGCTCCGAGAATTGCTGTCCCGGCAGTGCGATCGTGCCGAAGGATTCTTCCGCCGTGGGCTGCCGTTGGCAGAGCGAGTCCCCCGCTGGTTGTCCGCGGATGTCAAGCTGTTTGCCCACGGCGGGCTCGCCACACTCGATGCGATTCGTCGAGTTGACTTCGACGTACTGAGCCAGCGACCCCATGTCAGCAAACATCGACAACTATGGATGTTGGCGAAAGCAGCGGTCGGTCGGCTATGAGTGACCTCTTGGCCATCAGGGATGGGTTGGCGACCAGCGATGGGTTGGGGCGAGGCAGCGCCCCGATGTCGGATCGGACGCTATCATTCAGATGTATGTCCTCTGCCATTTCCGTCTCCGAAAGTTATCGTCATGTGCGCCGCATCTCGCGTCGCAGTGGCAGCAACTTCTATCGCTCGTTTTGGTTGTTGCCGCGACCCAAACGTGCGGCGATGTGTGCGCTCTATGCTTTCGCACGGATCACCGATGACCTGGGTGATTGCAGCGAGCCGGCTGCATTGAGAACTCAGTGGCTCGACTGGTGGCGGCAAACGACCGCGATGAACATGATCGGCGACGGACCAATGGATCGTGTGCTGTTGCCGCAGGGCCTGTTGCCGAGAGATCTGGGAGAGAGCACAAAGGGATGGCCGATTGATCTTCATCGGCGGGCGCGAGATCTTTCCGGCACTGCGCGACGCTTCCCAACGCTACAAGATTCCCACGCGTTACTTGCTGGAAATCGTCGATGGTGTGTTGGCGGACCAGCAAAAAACACGCTTTGACACCTACGAACAAGTCGAGCACTACTGTTATCTGGTCGCTTCGGCCGTCGGTTTGGCGTGTCTGCACATTTGGGAATTTGAGCAGCCGCTGCCGACCGCATCGGCAATCGACTGTGGTCTGGCATTTCAATTGACCAACATCTTGCGGGACATTTCCGAAGACGCTCGACGGGGTAGGATTTACCTGCCACGGCAACACTACGAGCAGCACGGGCTGAGCGAAGACGATCTGCTTGACCCGCGGCCCGATGATCGTCTTCGCTGTTTGATACGGGACGAGGTCCGCAGGGCAAACAGCCTCTTCGATTCGGGTTGGAAGGTCTGGGATTCGTTGCACCCCGATGGCCGGCCCGTGTTCAGCATGATGTGGCGGACCTACCGAAAGTTGCTCGATCGAATTGGCTCCGATCCCGGAACGGTCGTCTTGCGACGCATCCAATTGTCCACCGCCGAGCGTGTCGAATTGATTTCGCAACATTTCTGCGCCCCGATGTTTCGACGACTGCCAGTGCCGCCTCACCGCGTGGGGAAGCCGAATGTGACCGACTGGTGAGTGCCACAAGCGACGCGTCCCAGACGAAGCGACGGATTGTCATCGTCGGTGGCGGATTGGCCGGTCTGTCAGCTGCCGAAGCGTTGCTGCGTCACGACGGTGATCGCTTTTTTGTCACGCTTCTCGAGGCAAAAAGAACCGTGGGTGGTCGCGCCGGTTCCTTTGTGGATGTGTCAACGGGAGAGACGATCGACTATTGCCAACATGTGGCGATGGGTTGTTGCACGAATCTGATCGGGTTGCTGGACCGCTGTGGGCTCGCTGATGCGATGCATCGGTACAGCGAACTGGAGTTTTACCATCCCGATCACCGACCGAGCCGATTCGCGGCGGCGAGGTTTTTGCCACCGCCACTACACCTGTCGGCCGCGATCGGGAAACTTCGCTATCTGACCACCGCCCAGAAGGGCAAAATTCGCCGCGCCCTGTGGCGGCTGATGCGCACCACGAGCGATTCTCTGGCCTCTCAGACCGCAGCTGATTGGCTCGCCCAACAGCACCAAGATTCCGAAACATTGCAAGGTTTTTGGGACGTCGTGCTGGTCAGCGCCTTGGGAGAACACACCGATGCTGTCTCGATGTCGGCGGCGCGAAAGGTGTTCATGGACGGGTTTGCCGCGGCACGCGGTGCCTCGGATGTGCTGGTTCCGACGCGACCTCTGTCAGACTTGTTCGGGCGATCGCTGTCGGCACAGATTCAAGAGCTCGGTGCTGAAATTTATACCGGTTTGGCCGTCACCCAATTGCGGTTGGAACGCGACACGATCGTCGGCGTTGAAACCTCCAGTGGTCGGCGATTCGACGTCGATCATCTGATCTCCGCGGTCCCCTGGCACTCGATCACGAGGTTTGCAGCGAACATCGATTCGTTGCCGCTGAGTTCGTTCGATGGGATTCCGGCGTCGCCGATCACCGGATTGCACCTCTGGTTTGATCGGGAGATCACCGACCGACGGTCCGCTGTGCTGGTTGCGACGTTGTCGCAGTGGTTGTTTCGGCAGCCATTTCCTCGCGATCCAACCGAATCGGGTTGCTACTACCAGGTGGTCATCAGCGCATCGGCTCGGCACGGATTTCCGAGCAAGGAGCGACTGGTGGCGACGGTGGTTGATGAATTGAAACATGCTTTCCCTGCCGCCAGAGATGCGAAATTGCTTCGCAGTCGCATCGTGACCGACCCCCAGTCGATTTTTTCGCTATCACCCGAGGTGGATGCGATCCGTCCACAATCCCGCACTGCCCTGCCCTGGTTCCATCTCGCTGGCGATTGGATTGCCACTGGCTGGCCGGCGACGATGGAGGGCGCGGTGATCAGCGGTCGAATGGCCGCGGCAAGCGTTCTTCAGAGCGAAGGCCTGAGCGGTGAAGACGGCGTGGCGATTCCGATTGACGCGGGGTTGCCACGAGGCTGGTTAGCGAGGCTGTTGATTGCCCCCTAACCGTTGATGCGTTGCTCGAGCTCGCTGGGGACGTCGTCAATTTTGACGCGCCATTGTTCGAGCGAATCCCGTTCGCGGATGGTGACGGTGTTGTCGCGGAGGGTTTCGCCGTCGACGGTAATGCAGAACGGTGTGCCTGCCTCGTCCTGCCGACGATAACGACGCCCGACCGCGCCTTTGTCGTCATAAAACACCGTTCATCTGTTGTTTCAGTTCTCCGTAAATTTCCTGAGCGACTTCGGGCATGCCGTCCTTCTTTACCAGTGGAAAGACCGCTGCCTTGATCGGTGCCGAGTCGTGGATGCAGCTTCATCACCGTGCGGGTTTGCAATTTGCCGTTTTCGTCAGGTGCCTCGTCCTCGGTGAACGCCTCGCACAGGAAGGCAAGCACGCCACGGTCGGCCCCGGCGGAAGGCTCGATCACGTGAGGCATGAATTTTTCGTTGGTGATTTCGTCGCGGTAGGTCAAATCTTTGCCGCTGCCGCGATATTTCGGTTTGCCGTCGGTCACCCTTTTCCACTTCCATCGGGTTGGTTGATCGGATCGAGTTTGCCCTCCATGTGGCTTCGTAAATCGAAATCGCCGCGGTGGGCGATCCCTTCGAGTTCGCCAAACTCGCCCGCGGGCAAGAACGGAAACGCATATTCGATGTCGGCGGTTCCGACACTGTAGTGGGCAAGCTCCGCTGGTTCGTGCTCGCGCATGATCAACGACTCGCTCGACAGACCGAGACCGGTGTACCAGGCCATTCGCCGGTCTCGCCAGTAGCGGTACCAATCTTGAGACTGATCGGGGTGACAGAAGAATTCGATCTCCATCTGCTCGAATTCGCGAGACCGGAAGGTAAAGTTGCGGGGCGTGATTTCGTTGCGAAAACTCTTGCCGACCTGGCCGATTCCGAACGGCACGCGGACACGGCTGCTGTCGAGCACGTTCTTGAAGTTGACAAAAATACCCTGTGCCGTTTCCGGACGCAGGAACGTCGTGTCATCTTCGCCGCCGAGCGCACCGAGTGTGGTTTTGAACATCAAATTGAATTCCCGCGGCTCGGTCAGCGTGTCCAGGCTCTTGGCATCCGGAGCGAGTACGTTCGCGGTGGAATCGAGCTTATCCAACGTGATCGATTCGTCTGCCAATGGTCAGCTTGTCGGCATCCTTGGTGCGGAGTTTGAAAAACTTCATGCCGCGGCGGCGAACCTCGTCGAACTCTTGTTCGAGCTCGGCCATCGTCGCGACAAAAATCTTTTGCTCCTGATACTCGACGATCCGGCAGCGAACCTGGTCAAAGCGATAACGTTTTTTCGACTCGCGACAATCGACCATGTGATCGTGGAACAGGTCGTAGTGGCCGCTACATTTCCAAACTTGGGGGTGCATGATGATGGTTGAATCGAGACCGACCATCTCGAAGGCGCTGGGAGCGTTGGCCGGTGTGATCAGCTCGTTGTGGCCGGTGATCATGTCGTGCCACCAGGCGTCCTTCAGGTTGCGTTTCAGCTCCACACCCAGCGGCCCGTAATCCCAGAATCCCTGAACACCGCCATAGATCTCGCTGGACTGAAACAGAAAGCCACGTCGCTTGCAAAGCGACACGATTTTTTCCATCGACTTCATGGGGGGGATCGACTTGGGTCTGGGAGGGAAGAAGTGAATCAGTTGCCGTTCAAAATGTAGGACTTTTCCGTGGCCGGCGACATCGGCTCACGGACAAAGCGCTAGTATCGGCGACTGAACCCGTTGTCGAAGTTGGCCGGTGTGGCGATTTGGGTGCCACCGTTGATGACAGATGCGTCGTAATTCGCGCTGATTTGCCGGCTCAACGCGGCGATGCGTTCGCTCGTGAATGGTTGCGCATTATTCAAAGCCAGGCTTCGCTCATAGTTCCTGAGTGCCTGCACCAGATCCCCCGATTGTTCACGCAATCGACCCAGGGCAAGCCAAGCTCGCGCATTGTTGGCGTCCTTTTGGACCGCGTCCTCGAGGTGTTTGAGCGCCTGGCCGGGTTCGTTGGCCTCCTCATAAAGTCGGGCCAGTTCGATACGAGGTTCGGCAAAGTTCGGATTCTCAGCCGCCCAATTTTTCATCAGCGAGAATGCACGATCCGGACGACCGGTGTCGGACAACAGGACCGCCAGAGCGCGATGGCACTCGACGTGATTGGGGTCGTGGTCCAGACACTGGTTGTAGAGTGCCTCGGCCTGATCCACCAACTCGGTTTGTCCTCTCTGAATCCCCAAGCGATGGGTGGTCGCGGCCAAATTGTAGTAGGCGTCAGGGTTTTGTGGGTCGCTGATCAGCGCTTTCTGAAATTGCTGGAGCGCCCGGTGTATTGACCCTGCTCATAAAGCTGGCTTCCCAGGGCGTTTTGTCCGTTGGCGGCGAAGCGGCAACCACCCGCGAGAGCGACGATCATCCCCGCCAAGCACAAAGCAAGCAGGCGATCGGTTGGTCGGTTCCCTACCGCCTCTTTCCCCGAGCGGATGGTTGTCCGCTCATGAATCGGGGTCTTGGCGAACGATAGCGGCATCGACAGTTGTGGCGAATAGTGCGGACGAGCCATGGGATAAGTCTTCCTGACCTCGGATTTGATCGCTGGCAATCGCGGCATTTCCGGTGGACCGCTGGCCACCCTCTGGTGGGTGAACGGATCCGTGAGGTGCTGCCGCCGCATAGTCGGACCCTATCAACGCTGGGTGAAACCTTGCAAGAGAGGAACTTTTGCCGATTCGGGTCCGTCAAAGACCGCTACGCGCTGAGTTCGCCCGCATAGTGCGTACAATCGCTCCAGAGCGACCTAAACCCCGTCCCACAGACGATTTTCGTTGCGAAACGGCTAGGTCCAACTACACTCAAAACCACGTGTCTGTGCAATTTGCCAAGACACCCTGCTTATCGAAATTGCTTTGAATCACCGGCGTTTCACACTGACAGCGAGTCCGCACTCTGATCATTCCGGTCAGAAGATGGTGGATCCGTCGTTCAGATTGACGACGGTGAGAGACGCACAAGCTGACCAAAACGACTCGACCCCGACGTATCAACTGCCCGTTCGCGGCAATTAGACGAGGCCCCTGGATGACCCTCCGCAATCCTCAACGCAACTTATCCCAACGTAAAGCACGTTCGACTCATCGAGTTCAGCGTGACCGATTGCGTCGTAAGCGGCACGAGAATCGCCATTCGTTGCTTGAAACCCTTGAGAACCGCCAACTGCTGGCCGGGCCTGACCTGATTGGGATTCAGCCGAACGAAGGCTCGCTGTTGTTTGACAACACCGTTTTGAATGTTTCCCCGCGAGCTGGTGTTTCGTTTTGATGACAATGCGGACATCGATCCGGCGTCGTTATCAGCGATTCGGATCACGCGTGCGGGGGAAGACAGCGCGTTCGAGTCGGCCACTGCGACGTCGGACCTGGGCACCGCCGGCCAGGTATTGCTGGAGTTTCGCGCCACGCAAGCGGGCAATCTCGGCAACGGCGTGACCATTCAGTTCACCGCCAGCTCACGAACCAGTTCGAGCCTCCCGTTGATTTCGGTTACCGGGCGGGCGGTGACGATCGATGTCAACAGCAATCCCAATCGACCGACGCGTGTCCAGGATTTGATTTCCGCGGTCCGGGCCAGCAATGCGGCTTCGGATTTGATCGAAGTCATTCAGGTCAGCGGGCCGTCGTTGGGGGTGATTGGCACCACGGTGACACCCGGATTGACGTTGACCTTGACCGGTGCCAATTCGGCACAGGCGATCACCGATTTCGGCACCAATGGCGAGGTGACGGTCCGACTGGTATCGCAGCTTCCGGGCGTTGATGGTCGCGGCACTCAGATTCAGTTCGAGCAGCGTAACTTTGGCGGACAAGCCAATCCGGTTGTGGTGGTCAACGACAAGTTGATCCGTGTCCAGCTCAACAGTGCACCGGGTTTTGAGACGACGGCATCGCAATTGATCACGGCGATCAACGGCAACCCCGATGCCTCGACGGTGGTGCTGGCCTATCACGAGCAGGGCAACATCAACACGAAGATCGGCAACCGTGCGACGGCTGCCTACTCGCCACTGACCCTCAGCGGTGTCAGCGACGTCGTCGTCGAGCCGGGCTTCATCGGCCTCGGCGATTCGTCTCGGGAGGTCGTGTTTCGCTTTGCCGAGCCGCAGCCTGACGATGTTTATCAAATCGACATTCTCGGCAGCGGTCCGTTCGCCCTGCGCAGCGTCGACGGCGAGCTATTCCAGGACGGCGTCGATCTGACTCGTCAATTCAGCATCAACCTGGGCCCAAAAGTCGTTGCGGTCGTTCCCGAGCCGGTTCGCCGCAATGCGACCACCGGCGCTGAGTCCGTTGACCGGTAAGATCGAGGTTCACTTCAACGACGACGACCTGAACCCGACGCTGGCCAACAATCCGACCTTCTACCAACTCATCTTCACCGCTGACACGGTCAACAACACCGATGACGTGATCGTGACGCCAACGACGGTCAGCTACAACAACATCACGAACATTGCGACGCTCGATTTCAGCCGACCGTTGTCGCGAATTCCTGATCCCGCCAGACCGGGGCAGTTTTTGGCGGGTGCGGCGCGACTTCGGGTCGGGTCGGGCGAGGGTCTTCCGGCGCCACCGACTGAGGTGTCGCTGTTGTTGAATCCGAACAGTCCGGTTGAGCCGGGTGACACATTTGACACCGCGTTCGACCTCAATACGCAGTGGACGATCGGCTCCAACGCGACCCAGTCGGCACGGCTGAGCAGCGAGATATTCAACACCACCCCGTTCGATCTCGATCTGCCCGGGCCCGATCTGCCGGGCACGCGTAACATTCGTCCGGACGATCCGTCGCGGCTGCTTCGCACCGTCCCGTTGGATTACCTGCGCAATGGCGCCGATGTCGTCGATGGCATCTCCGTCATTCAATACAACTTCGCGCCCTCGTGGTTGGGTGACGACCCCAATCGACCGGGCATTCTTGAAGATAAAACCTACTTCAACGTCATCAGCGAGCAGCAGAAACAACGGGTCCGCGAAGTGCTGCAGCTGTACAGTGAGTATCTGGGCATCAGCTTTGTCGAAGTCGAGGGCGCGCCGACAAACGACGCGTTCATTTCGATCGCGGTCGGCGACCTGTATGGTGGCGATGCACGAGCAACCAGTGGTGACGGCGGGTTGGCGGTCGTGACCCGCGATCGTGACGGGGACGGCATCGCGGACTTGGGTGTCCTGGACTTCCAAGACTTCGACGAGTCAATCGACGATCAGTTCGGTGACGAGTTCTTTCGGGGGTCAATGTTTGTGGTCGGTCAATTGCTCGGCTACGGGTATGCCGACGACCTTCCGCAGCCGGTGACGCAAAGTACGAGCTTCATTTTTACCCCCGGTACTGATAACGAACCGGCGTTTCCCAGCGTTGCCGATATCGTTCACGGCCAGTATCTGTATCGACCTGACAGCACCGATATCGATCTCTATCGATTCACTGTCAACGCCCGTGGCACGCTGTCGATCGAGACGCTCGCCGAGCGTCTCAGCGACCCAAGTTTGCTGGATACCGCGCTGCGACTGTATCGGATGGACGGAAACGGCGCGTTCGTGGAAATTGCCGCGAACGACGACTACTTCAGCAACGATTCGATGATCGATGTCGAGGTCGAAGCCGGTACTTATGTCGTCGGTGTCAGCGCGCGTGGCAATACCAACTACGATCCGAATATTGATTCGTCAGGGTTTGGCGGTCTGAGCGAAGGTGAGTACGAGCTGCGACTCGATTTCCGCCCCAGTTCAACCTCCACCATTCTCGATACGACTGGTGTGCCGCTGGATGGCGACGGTGACAATCGACCGGGCGGTTTCTTTGACTTCTGGTTTGTTCCCAACGACGCGAACAACACCCTGTATGTTGACAAGGCAGCCGGACCACTGGTCAACGGACAGATCAAAGACTTGGTGCCGGACTCGCAGGTCCTTGCGCCGCAGTACTCATTGTTTGGCCAAGTTGGCAACCCCTACAACGAGATCGACGACGCATTGGCGCGAGCCGCGGCACAACCGGGCTTCACGACGATTCGGATCATCGGCAATGGCGGTATCGACGGTCGAGTCGAAACGGCCGCCGACAACTTCAGTTATCAAATCGGTTTTGCCAGCAATGGCCTGCCGCTTACCGATGGTTCGAGCATGGATTTGCCGCAAGGCGTTCGCGTGATCATCGATTCCGGTGCCGTGTTGAAGCTTAGCGGCAGCCGGATCGGTGTGGGCAGCGTTTCACCGCTGATCGATGTCAGCGATGCGTCACTGCAGATTCTCGGTCTGCCGTCGATCATTACCTCCAACGGATTGCCGGCCCGCGATTCGGCCAACGCCGTGATTCCCGGCAGCGTCTATTTGACAAGTGTCAATGACGACACCGTGGGCGCTGGCAACTCGCCCACCTTCACGCCTGCGGCGCTCGCCGGTGATTGGGGGGGGATCGATTTCCAAGGTGGCTTGGATACCGCGGACGAGTCGCGACGCAATCGCGAGCTCGAGGGAGTGTTCCTCAATCACATTCAAAATGCTGATATCCGATATGGTGGCGGCAGCGTTTCGATTGGTGGCCAATCGGTGCCCGTCTCGCCGATTGAAATGGCGATCACGCGGCCAACGATCATCAATTCGCGGATCACCGAAAGTGCCGACGCCGCGATGGCGGCGACGCCCGATACGTTCGCCGAAACTCGTTTCACCGAAACGCTGTACCAGGATGGGGCGCGTTCACACCGGACTACAGCCGTGTCGGTCCCGAGATCCACGGCAACTATGTCGCTGACAACAGTTTCAACGGCCTGTTCGTTCGTGTCTCGACACGAGCAGGCGGTAAGTTGCAGACGGTCACCCAATCGGCCAGATTTGACGATACCGACATTCCCCACATCTTGACCGAAAACCTGGTCATCGAAGGCACCCCCGGCGGGCCGATCCTGCAATCATCGCGCGCCTTCATCGTTGTTGGTGCGACTGCTATCGACACCCTCGGGAAGCGTTCCTGCGGGAACCTATGTTTACCGACTCACCAATGTCAATTCCTCCGGTTTGGAATCGGCTGCCAGCCAGCCAACGGTACCGATCACCCTCGCCACCGCTGGCGGAATCCAGTTGAGCCAACTGCCTACCGCCGCGTCGGGTTCCGGGTTCGTTTCCCGTCGACTGTATCGAGCGCCCGTCGATCCGGTGACCGGGCTTCCGGGGCAGTTCCGGTTGGTCGAGCAGCTCAACGCCAGCAGCACCTCGTTTGTCGATCGCGACGCAGCCGGGACGTCACTGTTGTCGGATGCCGATGTCGTGCTCCGCAGCCGTTTGGATGCCCGCTTGTCGATCGATCCCGGCACCGTGATCAAAATCAAAGGTGCCCGTATCGAAGCTCGCTTTGGGGCTAACCTGTTGGCCGAAGGTTCGCCAGGATTGCCGATCGTGTTCACCAGTCTGAATGACCAACGCTATGGCGGTGGTGGAACATTCGACACTAATGGACGCGGCCAATCGGGACAGCTGGCACCGGGCGATTGGGGCGGAATCTATGTCGGTCAGGGATCATTGGCAAGCATCGATCAGGCGGTCATTGCCGGTGCCGGTGGTACCACGCGGATCGAAGGCGGCTTCGCTTCCTTCAACGCCATCGAAGTCCAGCAAGCAACACTGCGTTTGGCCAACACGCAGTTTGATCAGAATGCGGACGGTCGCGGCGATCTGAACGGGACTCGCGTCGGTCGCCAGGATAATGCTGCCGGTACCCTGTTTGTTCGAGCCTCCACGCCGGTCGTCATCAACAACCAGTTTCTTGGCGGCAGCGGACCGGCGATGACGTTCGACGTCAACTCGCTCAATAGCCAAGAGGTGTCGGATCACGGGCGGTCCACCGGAGTGATCGACGCGATCGGAGTTGTCGGGAATTCCGGACCGTTGATCCAAAACAACACACTACAAGACAACTCGATCAACGGGTTGCAGGTTCGCGGTGGCCAACTCGCAACCGCGGGTGTCTGGGATGACGTGGACGTGGTTCACGTCGTGACCGAATCGATCGAGATCCCGAACAAGCACATCTTTGGCGGGCTGCGTTTGCAAAGTGATGCGCGTGGCAGTCTGGTTGTGAAGTTCGAGAGCGACGCCAACGAAACCGCCGGTATCGTGGTGGGTGGTTCGCTGACGACGGCGACCGACGAGTTGCGTGATATCGCCGATCGTATTGGCGGATCGTTGCAACTGATCGGTCATCCAGATTTTCCAGTGGTCTTGACCACCCTGGCCGATGATACCGCGGGTGCCGGATTCACGCTCGATGGTCGTCCGCAGTTGGATACCAACAATGACGGTATCGCCCTGTTCGATCTCGCCAACGGTTCCACGGTCCCGCTGTTGCCGGCAGGTCCGGAGGTCAACAACGGCACATTGATTGACAATGATGTGGACCCAGCGACTCCCGGGTTCTTCGCTTATCAGCCCGGACCCGGGGGCGTGTTGGGCACCGCTTCGACGACCGTCCAAGGGCTGTCGCAAGTCTTTGCACAACAGAGTCCGTTGTTCGATTACGGGTTCTTCATCGACGTCGGTTCCAACGGTGGCGCCGTCGGGCTTGATACGACCACGATCACGCAGCAGCCGACACTGATTGCCGACGATGTGGTGGTCAGTCAAGGTACGTTCACTGGCGCCAACGGAGAGATCAGCTGGGAAGTGGTTCAATCGTTCCAGGACGGTGGCGTCGACTTGATCTCGGAAATCACGCTCTCCAGTGATCAGCCGCTGGGTGACTTGCGGTTCATCAACTACTACGATCCGATTATCGGCACGGATACGGGCGACATCTTGTTTACTGAGGGAGTTCCCGGCCAAGATGACTTTCGGTTGACGATCCTCGATGGTCCCGAAGAGATCGGTTTCCGTCAGTACGGAACCTTTGTTCCCGGGCCCGGTTTGACCAATGCGACCTACGAGGGCTGGATCGCGGATGATTTCCCTGACCTGATCACCGCCCCCCAGTTCAACCTGCCGTTCATTCCCACCGGCACGGTCGATCCCCCGGTTGGTTTGCTGAACGACCCGCGGTTCCCTCAACCAAACTACGGCCCCGGCATTTTGACTTCCGCCATGGCCTGGCAGATCAATCCCAACTCGACCACGGCGACGCTCACCACGAACTTGCAAGTGATCGCCGACGTGTTTGGCACGGCGGCGGCCAATCCGGTCGAATCGGGTTTGTGGAATGGGATCACCGTTCGTGAAAGTGCGGACGATCGAAACGTCGCCGCGATCGCGGAGCAGGAGCCCGTTCGCACCTCCGTTTCCAGTACCAACTCGATCCCCAGCCAATCGCAGTTCCTTGGCGAAATCGCTCCCAGTGAAGCGGCCGGTGACGAAAACCGCCGACTCGGTTTCATTGTCGATGGTGCGATCACGACACGAAACGACATCGACGTCTATTCATTCATCGCTGAGAGCGGAACCGAGGTCTGGCTGGATATTGACCGCACCGGAAACCAGTTGGACTCGGTGGTCGAATTGATCGACGCCAATGGTCGCGTTCTCGCGGCGTCCAACGATTCGTTGTTGGCCGAAACCAATCCCTCAGCACTGTTTGTCAACACCGGCGTTAACTCGGATGCGGCGCAACCGCTATCGGTGGTTGCCGAACGGTTGCAATCGCAACAGATCACGATCAGTGAGTCGATTGTTGACGCCACTGGCGGCGACCTGACATTGTCGATCGCGGGAGCCGACACGCCAGTGCTGGTCCCGGTGATTGCATTTCTGACCGATCCTGCCACCGCGATTGCTGCGGCGTTGCAGTCGCAGTACGGTTCCGAGTTGGGGACAATTGTCGCTACCTTGCTGCGTCGAACCGAACGTCAAGTCGATCCCAACGATCCGTCGGTCATCACGCGAGCGGGGGAAGACTTTGTCATCCAATTGCGGTTTGATCAGTCATTCTTCATCGGACGTAGCGTGCCATTGGTTGCCGTCGACACCACGGGAGTGATCGGTTCGCTCGTGTCGGCGTCGGTTAACAAAGTGTTGCTGGGTTCTCAATTGCAGGACGATTACAGTAGCAACCCGAAAGATGCCGGGATGCGGATTCAGTTGCCCGGTGAAGCGGGAACACGAAACCTGTATCACGTGCGTGTTCGCAGCAGCAACACACGCGATCCGCTCGACTTCACAACGTTGACCGATCCGAGCAAGGTCCAAAACGGACTTTCGATGGGGCGGTACGAGCTTCAGATTCGGTTGCAGGAACTCGACGAATCGCCCGGCACGCAAGTGCGCCTTGCCGACGTCCGCTATGCGACCACCGGTTTGCAAATTATCGGACAACCGTTCCACTCACCGCTGTTGGGTGAGGAACAAGAGACGACCGCGGTCAATGATACGCTGGCCAATGCACAGCCGCTGGGATATTACAGCGTCGGTGAGGACCTGGTTGCCGGCGAAGCTGGTCCACTGCAAAGCGATCGGCTGTCGAAGTCATTCGCCGGCGTGATCGATTCGGGTACCGATGTCGACTGGTACCGATTCGAGATCAACTACGAGAACCTGACCCGCGATGCGGCCAATCTGTATCTGTCGACCGTCTTCGATCTGGACTACGCCAGTAACTTTGCCCGCACCGACATGGCACTGTATGTCTTCGATTCCAGTGGCCAATTGGTTCTTGTTGGCGGCGATAGCAACATTGCCGATGACCTGCCCGGTTCGGCCGTGAGCAACGACACTGCGGACTTAAGTCGCGGCAGCGCCGGTTCCGAGGACCCGTACATCGGGGCGACAGAACTGAGCGAAGGTGTGTACTTTGTCGCTGTGTCGAACCAGCAACAAGTGCCGTTGCCGTTGGACCAGTTTTTCAACGCGCAGAGTGCCAATCCGCTGTTGCGTTTGGAACCTGTTGATTCGGTTCAACGGATCGCCGAAGACCGTATCGGTAGTTCCGGAGGCGGTACCGCCTCGTCGCCCACAACCGAGATTCTGTTCGATGCCAACTCGATCGTCGATTACTCCTTTGACGATACGCTGTTGTACGTGAACACGGTAGACGGACTGCTGATCGTCAATCCCTTCACCGGCGAATTGTACGGACGCGTGGGTAACTTCACGGACGAGATTCGCGACGTCGCGTTCCGCGCCAATGGTGAATTGTTCGCCTACAGCGGCTATGACAATCGTCCGGCCGGAGACCAAAACTGGTTCTACTACCGGATCGACACGTCGGACGCATCGCTCAGCGCACCGCTCAGCGTGGGCGGCGGCATGACCACGCATCACGACCTGGTTGGCGATAGCATCCTCGAGGTATTGAGTGACGATGGGTTGGAGGTCGAGGCGATCACGATTCGTGAATTCCTGAACCAAGAGGTCGGTTATTTTGTCGGCAACCGGCCGATCCCCCGCTTTGGTGCCAACGGCGGTCTGGAGTACATCAACAACATTCTGTACGACTTCGATGACGCCACGGGCTTGGTGACCGGTCCGGTTTATGACCTGGATGAACAGTTCCCCGGTGCCGGAACGTCACGACGCGAGGTGGGACAAATCAATACCGTCGCACCGGCGGGAGCGTTTCGGACTCAGTTGGGTGTCACCGACGCGACCGTGATCAATGCGGCCGGCGTCGCAGTCCCAAGCTTGGTCGACGGAGACACGTTCACGCTGTCCAATGTGACCGAAACGGTCACGTTCGAGCTGGACCAGTCATTCACACTGACCGCCGACGGGTCGCAACCTGTGCGTGACGGCGACGCCGTCGTGATTGACAATGCGATCTTCGAATTCAATACCGGCCAACGACTCGTGGTCGACGAAGTGGCACCGGTCGGGACGCTAACCGAGGGCTCCACCGTCACCGTCCAGGGAATCAGTGGACAAGTGGCGAAGTTCGAGTTCGTTCGTCTGGGGCAGGCCGCAGCGGGTAACATCCCGATCTCGACGGTCACACCGTTGGGTCAGGCGCGCACCCGCCAGTGCGATCGTGGCTGACCTTGCTGCCGCCATCAACGCGAATCTGTTCGGCCTGGACGCGGTTGCCAGCGGCCAAGAAGTATTCTTCACCGGTATTGCCCCCCTGGCGCTCAATGTCACCGGTGGGGGTGTATCCGTCCAAGGCAACAGTACGCTGGTCAACGCCGGAGCGATTCCGGTCACGGTCACCGAAACGATCAGCCCCGATTTGCTGATACAGCGTCTGGCTGCCGCGATTCGTGGCGCCGGGATTCCGGTCTCTGCCGAGGGCACGCAACTCGCTCTGCCCACGGCGTCGGTGGTCAGCATCCAACCCGATCCGCTGCTCACGCCATCGGCATTGACGCTCAGCGGCGCTCCCGGCGTGACCGGATCGAACGTGCCGATCGTGCTGCTGCCCACCGATTCGGTTGACACCGTGACACAGCGGATCGCCGCGGCGGTTCAAGCGGCGAGCGATGCCGGAGATCTGCCGAACGTGTCGGCGATCCCCAATGGTCATTCGCTGAACATCTCGGGTGGTTTCGTCGTCAATGCGACTGGCAACCTGACTGCCGGTGGTGTCTCACCGCAAGGCAATTTGGCTGTACCGCTGGTCCAAGGTATCGAGCTGGTCAACGACCAACTGTATGCGGTTACCAACACCGGTGGGCTGTTCCGGGTCAGCACAGGACAACTCGCGACCAACGGAAACCGCCAAGTCGGTCAATACGTGCAAACGGCAACCGACCTGATCGGGATCAACTTCACCGGACTTCGTGCCGGACCTGTCAGCGTCGAGGACGGCTCGCTGAGCCAAATCCTGTTTGGCATCACCGGCAGTGGTGACATCTATGCGTTCAACACTCGTGGTGAGTTGCAACCGGTGTTTGCTGGTGGCCGCAGCGTCATTTCGACCGGTATCGGCGGCGCCTTGGGATTGGACTTTAGCGTTGTCGACTTCAACCTGTGGCATGTCACCGGCCAGCGCGGTGGCGACGCGGGTCACGGCATCGACCCGATTTTTAGTGGCACGCGTACCGCCGTCCCGGGTGGCAACAGTCTCGCCTTCAATTACGAGAACAACGTTTTCGGAGGCAATTACCCGGCGCTCGTCGAGCAGCCGACGTTCGTGCCGCGACAGGATGGCACGGGATTTGAAGATACTTACAACATTCCCGGTGGTACCAAAGGCGTTGTCCAAAGTAATCCCTTCAGCCTGCGCGGCTTTGGGTCGGACGACCAGCCGACGATGTACTTCAACTACTTTGGCCAAACCGATGGCATCAATGACCGGTTGCGGGTGTACGTGCTGACTGACGACGGTGCCGAACATCTGGTCGCGTCGAATAATTTTGCACGCGGTGTCGGTTTGACCGATGACGAGTTTGATGATCCCGCGGCGGTTGGTATTTACGATGACGCGATCGATGTCAACGTACAACAATTGTTCGACAATACCGGTACTTGGCGTCAGGCCCGCGTGCCGCTGAGCGATTTCGCTGGTCAATCGAACCTCAGCATTCGCATCGAGTTTTCGACCGGCGGAACGACCGCGACGACGGCTCCGGCGATTCGTACGGTTGCGGGCGACCTGCTGGTGGAAGGTCAGCGATTGGTGGTCAACGGCGAGACCTTTGTGATCGATTTGGCGCCGACCCTGTCGGTTCCCTCGGGAGTGGAACTGGCGATGTTGTACGCCGATCAAAATGCGACCGCCACGGTCACCATCGATGGTCAAGATTACATCCTTGATGATGGCACTCGAACAATCGGTCCGGGTCAGATTGTCGTCAATCTGCTAGCCAATGCCGGCAGTGGCGCCACGCTGGGTAGTTTGACGGCCGATCAGATCGCCACCGCCCTGGCCGAGGCCGTTCGTGTCAGTCCTCCGCCGAATCAAACCATTTCGGGTCTCAATTTTTCGGACCCATCGGACGATCCAAACATTGCCGATTTGCGCAATGACCTGATCTACGAGGCGACGCCGCTACCGTATACCGGTGGCAACGCGACCCTTCGTGGCACGGGACGGATCGGAACGATCGATCCGGTCACCAGCGTGCAAACCAATCTGGATGATGTCGATTTGTTGCGAGTCGACGTTACCGCAGGATCCACTGTGGCGATCAATGTCGATTTCGACGTCTTGGCGGCACTGCCCCCTGTGATTCGATTTTTCGACGCCGATGGTAACGAAGTCGTCACGATCAACAACGTCGTGAACGACACGGTTCAGTACACCGCGACGGTGGATGGTCCGATCTTTATTGGCATCAGTGGTCCTGGCAATAACACCTACGATCCGAGGATCCCCGGTACTGCGGTAACGGGCCAGACCGATAGCTATTCCGCCACCATCACCGTGAATCTGCCGTTGGCGATTTTGTCCAATGGGAACGTCATTGAGTTCAATGGCTTGACATCGGTCGCCGCCACCCCGCAGACGCTGTTCAATATTTCGGGCCAACAGACGATCGACGGGATACCGATACGCGTCAGCCGGTTCATGACTGCCGCAGAAGTCGCTGTGCAGACTCAACAGGCGATTGCCACTCGGTTTACCGGCGGCGATATCGATGCCTTGCCCACATCGGGCGCGTTGATCACATTGCCGGCACTCACGGTTCAAGATTCCGGACCATTTGCCAATCAAGGCGAACGATATGGTGATCGCTTCGGCGTCGGTGTCCTGGGTGGAGTGAGCGACAACGCGTTCGAGGGGATTTACCTGGATGACTTTATCATCGGCTTCGCCGAGCGTGGCGAAATCGCAACCGGATCAAACGCCGTTGCCGCTCCGTTCGTAACTGACCTGCGTCCGCAGTTCTCTCTGCCGGCCGATCCGACCAGCAACTTGTTGACCGGTTCCTATCAGGTCGAGATCCGAGACGCCAGTGAGTATGTCAATTCGCTTTCCGCCAGCCAGTTCCGGACGTTCGATACCAACGATCGTTTGACCGATTCACGATCGATCGTGGCGAGGTCGGCCGATCTGTTGCGTGATGGCTTCACGTTCTCGATTTTTGACGGACGTTCAACGGTAACGTTTGAGTTCGACTTGGAGGAATCGAACACCGGAATCACGCCCGGACACGTGCGGATCCCATTCACACTGCAAGCGGTTGAGCCAGGCAGCGAACAGCTCGATCCTGTTACCGGCCTGGTGATCCCGGGCTCAGGAACGATTCGCCCGCAGACCGCTCCCGAGGTTGCCCAGCGAATCATTGACGCGATCAACCGTCCTGATGTGCAATCGTTGATTGACGTTCCGGCGCTGCGGCGAAGCGGAGTCGACGGATCGACCGACGCGACGATCAACCTTTATGGCGATGTGATTGTCGGAAACCAAAACGGTGCACTGGCATCGGTCGATCGCGATATCCTCCGCGGCGATGACAACCGTGATCGCGATGCCCAGGGAGTGATTCTGATCGAAGGCAGTCGCTTCCTGTACAACCTCGAGTACGGCATCGACATCTCGCAGGACACGACCGCGATCGTCGATGGTGTCAATACACAGTCAGCCGTTCGCTACCCGCGAAACCTGGTGGAACTCAATAGCGAAAGCTTGAAGCCCGGTGTGGTCGTCCAAAGCAACGTCTTTGCATTCAATGGCGTCGGTGGCTTGCAGATCACAGGTATCGACCCGACGCTGTTAGAGTCCGGTAGCGATCCGGTCTCGTTTGAGCGGATTGTCAATAACACGTTTATCGGTGGCAGCGTGACGCGGGGTGTCACCGCACCATCGGAAACGTTTGCCGGCATCCTGTTTGATCAGGGTCGGATCTCGTTCGCCGATGCCGTGGTCGACTATCTGCCCGATGCTGGCGGCGGGCCCCCGAGCACGATTCATCAGGTTCCCGCTTCCGCCCTGGGTGCGCCCGATGGAACGGGGCGTGGCCCCGAACCGGTCAACGGCTTGACCTCCGTTTCGCTCGGTTTGGGTGGAACGATCACGCTCCAATTTGTCGACAATTTGCTGACCGGCAGCGGCGATGCCCGTCCGGACCTGGTGGTCTTCGAGACGGGGGCGGTCGAATCGGTTCGCGTCGAAATCAGTCGTGACGGATCGTCCTTCTTCGACGTCGGGATCGTCGGCGGTTTGACGAACACTCTTGACATCGATGCGGCAGGTTTTGGTGATCAAGACCGATTCGCCTTCGTGCGTTTGACCGACCTCCGTCAGGGCGGCACCAGCGGATCCTCGTTGGGCGCGGACATCGATGCCGTGGGCGCCTTGAGTACGGTACCGGTCGACACGTTCACCGCCGGGGGCACCGCGATCCATATTGCCGGAAACGCTGCCCCGACACTGCTGAACAACGTGATCGCGAACTCCGAGGTGGGTATTGATGTCGATCCAGCCAATACCAGCACCGTATTGGGTGGCAACTCTTACTATCGCAATACGGACAACACGCCGGCGGGCGTCAGTTTGGGCGAATTCGATCAAGTATTGAGTGACTCCGAGTCGGTCTTCGTCGCGCCTGCTCAGTTGGTGTTTGCACCGGCGGCTGGGTCCAGCATCATTGACAGCTCGATCGACTCGCTCGAAGACCGTCCCAGCTTGACCACGGTCCGCAACCCGCTGGGCTTGCCACCGTCGCCGATTCTAGCGCCGCAGTTTGACGTCAACGGCCAATTGCGTGTCGACGATCCGAACGTTGAAACGCCCAGCGGTTTGGGTGAGCGAGTGTTCAAGGATCGTGGTGCGTCGGACCGAGGCGACTTGGTGGGCCCCCGCGCTGTCTTGTTGACACCGATGGCCCCGAATCTTGGTACCAGCGCCGGTTTGGTCAGCGTGTTCGGCAAAGTTCCCCGGTACTTCGAGATCCAGTTGATCGACGGACTGGCCCCTGCCGATGTCGTGCCGGGGACCGGAATTGATGACCGCACCATTTCCAGCCAGTCGGTTCTGGTTCTCAAAGACAATGTCGCGCTGGTCGAAGGCAGAGACTATCGGTTCGGTTACAACCCCAGCACGAATATCATCCGTTTGACACCGATTGCCGGCGTCTGGGAAGACAATGCGACGTACGTGATCCGACTGATTGATGACAGCGACGCGATCGTCGCCGCGACCAACGGAAACACCTACGTCGATGGTGATCGGCTGAACGTCTTGAATACGACCGCCCAGTCGACGCCGTTCGAGTACGAGACTGGCATCACGTTGACGTTGAGTGATAGCTTGACGGGACAGTTTGCCGATGGAATCGACTTTGACATCTTTGATGGCGCGAACCTGCTTCAGTTCGAGCTGGATAATGATGGTCTGTTTGATCCCACCAGGATCCCGATTGCGATTTCCGCGGCAGGTACGGCGAATCAGATCGCGGCGACGATTGCCGACGCGATCAATCAATCGGCGGCGCTGAATCTGACCGCCAACGTTTCGCTCGATTCCATTCAATTGCTCGGTAACAACCCGCTCGCCTATGCGACAACGACTAGCTTCTTCGTCACCGTCACGGGCAAAATCGGTACATCGATCGGATTCGGGATCCAGATCCCAGCCGATGGGGCAGCACCGGCCGACACCATCATGGACGGCCAATCGTTTATCGTTCGTCGCGGCGCGGTCAACGAAGTCGTCTTCGAGTTGGATAACGACAACGTCATTGATACGATCGGCGCGACGCCGGTGCGGATTCCGGTCAACGCAACATTGGACGATATCGCCGATGCGATCGTTCGGGCGGTTGGCGGAGCGGGACTGGGCTTGAGCCCTGAGAATGCTGGCTTTGGACGAATCTTGCTCGGTGGTGATGGCACTTACAACCTTGATTTGACCGCGTCCGTGTTCACTCAAATCGGTTTCCCCGGTGATGTCGCTTCGGTGCCAATTGTCATCCAGATCGACAAGACAGCGAGCGAGATCGCCGTCGACATCGCCGCGGCGATCAATGGTGCACAGCTCGCCGGTGTAACAACCACGATCGTGGACACGCGAATCTTTGTCGAAGGCACCGGCGGTGTCAGTGGAACCGGCGCGGTCAATCTTGTCACGATCGCCGATGAAGTGGGCAACAAGCTGCAGAGCAATCAACCGAGCGGTCGAACGGAGTTGTCGGTCTTTATCGGTGGTGGCTTCGATTACGGCGACGCACCGGCGCCCTACCTGTCGCTCGATGTCCAGGGCGGTCCCAGACACCAGGTTGATCCGACGTTTGTGCTCGGCGATGTCATTTCAGCCGAATCGAATGCATTGCTGCCCGACGGCGATGACGACGATGGTGTTTCGGCAACCGCGCTTCGTGCCGGGTTCTCCACTCAGTTCACGATTGACATCACCAATACCAACAATCGCACGTTCTTCTTGGACGCCTGGTTCGATTGGAATGGAAACGGCCAGTTCGGGACCGATGAGGTACTGAGGTTCGGTTCCGCTGGCACCGGACGTCCACTCCTCGGCACTGGAAACGGAAATGTCATCTCGGTGATGGTCCCCGCCTCTGCTGCGACCGGTGAAATCTATGCCCGTTTCCGACTGAGCGAAGACAGCAACTTAGGGCCCAATGGTGACGCCAGCAGCGGCGAAGTCGAAGACATTCGATTGGTCATCGGGAACAATCCGTTCCAGAATCCGAATATTACCAATGACTTTCGCACGAACCTGCAACACGACGTCAACAACAGTGGCGCTGTCACTCCGTTGGACGCATTGCAGATCATCAACGCGATGTCGCGGAACAACAATAGCAGCATTGATCTCAGCCTGTTGCCGCTGCCGGCTGGTCTGCCTCCATACCCCGACGTAAACGGTAATGGAATCGTTAGCAGTCAGGACGCACTGTTGGTGATCAACCAGCTCGCCAGACTGATCAGTCTGGGCGTCAGCGGTTCGGGCGAGGCCCTGCCTGCCGAGGGTGAAGCGACCAGCTTTGTTCCTGCGGTGGGGGGCGTCTTTGCATCCAATGCGACCGCCATCGGCGACGTGCTGATCTCCCAAGCTCTGGGCTACAACACGCAGTCCAATGATTCCCGCAGCAAGAGTTCGCAAACCGAGGTTTCGCAGCCTGGTGACGAAGTGCCGGCTGTCGTTGCGGAGCAACCGAGCAAGACCAGCGTGTTCGAGAACGCAGCGTCGATCGGGCTCGATTCGATTGTGGATCTGCTTGCCGAGGACACCGCTTCGGTCGGTGGTGACGATGAAAACGCGTCGCTTGACCGGCTGTTTGCTTCACTGTGAGTGACGGTGAGTGAGTTGGGTGATGGACCCGCCAGCACCCCGGAAGGCTTCTCCCACTCGAGGATCCACATGTGCTAGTGGAATGTCGCGTCGGTTGCGGTTTTTGAGCTTCTCCGACGCCGGCTTCGGCATAGAGTTGGGTGAGTCGTCTCTGCTCGTCAATCGATCGAAACCTGAATATTTGTTCACTGCCATCACTCGGACCGATGGTGGAGGATGAACCGGGACGTTGGAGTCCGCTGATCGTTACGGTTGCAGCGGTTAGCGAATCGGAGTCGATCAGCCGTGACGATTTGGGTCGTGGTGCATCTAACGCATTGTTGGCCCCATCATCCCGATCATCAAACTAACCCGTTTCTTTCCTCTGCGACGAATTCTTGATGTCTCGACCGTCCTCCAAGCGACGAAGACGTGCCCCCAGGCGGTCGATCCAGTTGCAACAACTGGAACCGCGTCATTTGTTGGCAGCCGCACCGCTCGGGGCGACCTGGAAGGACACCGGAGAGTATTTGTTAGGGACGGTCGCTGTCACGCCCGTCTTCTTTGAAAGCAATGGCGCGACCGATACGCAGTCGCAGAACTGGACTTCGGATGAGATTCAGGAGTCGATCGACAAGGTGGTCAATGGAGTCTCTTGGTGGAGCGATCTGCTTGGCACGCTGGACACCGTTCACAGCTTGGATTTCGTCTTCGACACGACGTTTGCCGTCAATCCGTTCGAGACAAGGTACGAACCGATTGACCGAAAAAGCGGTGATCATGAGCTCTATGTCGCTGAATTCATGGCCTCGCAGGGTTACGACAACGAAGTGAATCTTGAGAACGCGATGTGGCGTTTCAATGACGCACAGCGGGAAAAACTGGGTGCCGATTGGGCGTTCACGGTCTTTGTCGTGGATGCATCCGATGACCCCGATGGGCAGTTTCGCTCGGGTGGATTTCCCGCCGCGTTTGCCCTGCCAGGGGGGCTCTACATGGTCGTCCCCTCGGGGCGATCCGCGTCGACCATCGCACATGAACTGGGCCACATTTTTTGGGCGTTTGACGAGTATTCTGGTGGCGCTTCTTGGAATGCGCGGCGTGGCTACTACGACACCCAGAACCTCAACGCCACCAATGACAATCCGGACCTGACCACACAACAGCCCAGCATCATGCGCGGCGGCGCTCCGCTCGCCGAGGCATTCAATGGCTTGTTTAGCGCCGAGTCGACCTTGGCACTTGTCGGCTGGCAGGATAGTGATGGTGACGGAGTGTTTGATGTTCTCGACGTGCCGCTGGAACTCAACGCCGTTGGATACTTCGATCACGATGCGTCCGAGTATCACTTCAGCGGAACCGCATCGGCCGTGCCGCTGCTGAATCTTAACTCTTATGGCGAACACCCCTCGGTCACCGGTACCAACAGCGATATCACGCTCAATCGCATCAGCGAGTTGCAATACAGTTTGGATGGTGGCCCGTGGATCGCGGCGGCTCAGCCCGACCAACAGGTGGTCGACTTCGACATCACCGTTGCGATCAGCCAATCCTTTGGGGACATCCGTTGGCGAGCGATTGATCAATCGACGGGTATTGTCAGCGCCGTGGTCGAGGGCACCGCGACGGCGCCGGCGATCCCCGCCGCAAGCCATGCCGGATTTGCGTTCATCGATGATAATGCCGATGGAGTTCGTGATCCCGGTGAAGCCGCTCTCGCCGCAGCGCAGATCACGATTCGCCACCCGGACGGTTCGCCGTTGTTCGGTGGCGTGGTGGACGCGGCAGACTTTTCAGGGAAGCTTCCCGAGATCGATGGAGTCACCCTGACCGTTGAGGCGCCATTCTCGGAAGTCGGGCCGTTGTTGGAACCACAGCTCCGATCCTCGAATTCATCCGATGCTGGCAATCGCCAAGTCTTTTTCGCGCAGGAATACACGACCGATAGCGGCGGAGGTGTGATCGAGGGAGCCCTCCGTGAGCGTTGGTCCGAAAGAGAATTTGTCGCTCAATTTGATCAACCTGTTGGCGAAGTTCGACTCGACGCGATCGGTTTGGATGAACTCAGCTATGGACGGCTGGAAGCGTACGATGCCGCGGGAAACTTGATCACTCGAACGACCAAGGAAATCGCCCATGGGGAACTGGTCACGCTATCCGTTTCGGATCCCACCGCTTCGATCGCTAGTGTTCACGCATTCGGGCTGGCACACACCGATACCGGAATCGCAATCAGTCGATTGCAATTCGGCTTTACCGATACGGTGAGCACCGACCAATCAGGTGCCTGGAGGATTCCGAATCTTCCCGATGGCGATTACATCGCGCAGTTAACGCCCCAGCGGTTGATCCATCAGTTCGATCAGCCGTCGGTCGATCTGCAGATCAGCGGCGGAACGAGCAGTTTGGTGGTCGCGGCCGCAAATCGAGTCGACAGCCCCCGACACAACGCCACGCTGGCCCAGGACGCCAATCAAGATGGTGTCGTTACCGCTCGCGACGCACTGGTGATCATCAATGATTTGAGTCGCAATGATTCCCGGATCTTGGGCCCCAGCGAGACAATCGGTTTCGATGTTGATGTCAATAACGACGGAGCGGTCTCCGGCTTGGATGCTCTGTTGGTCATCAACCATTTGAGCCGAGAACAGGCATCGGCCGAATCCGAGTCGCCAGCGTCCGGCTCATTGGATGCTGCTGCTGTCGTCCACTCGCAGGCCACCGACACGGTGTTGGCGGGCTGGGCCGTCGCGACAACCGCGACAACCGCGCCGATCGGCGAGCTCGGCTCACAATCGCTCCCCTTTCTTCCCCGGGCAGAAATGACCGGATCGACAGGGCGTGCCACTGCGGTTGAAGGCGGCGAGGCGTCCGATTCAGGTCGTTTCAGCCGGCTCGGGGGATCCACGCAAAGCCAGGAAATCGCTGTTTTTGCCGTAGATTCGCCCGAAACGAGCCAACAGGATCGAATATCGGGGGATGAGCAGCTTGAGAACCGCAGCGAGAAGCAGGAAGATGGTGAAGCGACGGCCCCGACCTTTCAACCGATCCAATCTGAAATATCGGAACCTTTTCGGTGATCGATGGTCTAAGGCTCACCAGCAGTCCTCTTCGCACGGATTCCTAGCAGAACGTTGATAAAGCGGGAAGTCCAGATAAGATAGGGCAACTAATCGCATTTTCGGGATGCTTCGTTTCCCAATTGGCCGAAGCGGGTGTCCTGCACCGAATTACGCTATTCCCCCATTCGGGTTACAGCCGCATGCCGAGCGAATTCGGCAACTCATTCCCTCCACGATTCCACTGCATCTTCCCGAGAGTACAGATGAAAAATCTGCGTCAACTTCTTTGTCGCTCCGGATTGCTACGTTCCCAGAAGCGACGCGGACGCCCCGAGGACGCTCTTCGCAGCAACGCATCGCGACGTCAACTTCGCAGCGAGACTTTGGAAAAGCGAGAGTTGTTGGCGGGGGACATCCTGGCCTCGAGCCACAACTACTCGCATCCCTACGATGTCAATGATGACGGTCAGTATTCAGCGCGTGATGCTCTGGCTGTGATCAACTACCTCAGCACGACCACGGCAGCGGCGGGCGAGACGCTTGCTGGCGGGGAAAAATTGTCAATGTACTACGACGTCAACGCGGACAATCGTGTCTCGGCCGCGGATGCCCTGGGAGTGATCAACGCGTTGAGTCGTGGTGAGGGCGTGAACGAGCTGGTCGAGTTTTTCTTGACGGCCCGCACCGTTGACGACCAAGCCATTGCACCGGACGCCAACGGTGAGATCAATGTTGACGTCGATCAACCTTTTGATCTCGAAGTCAGTTACAACGATTTGCGGCCATTCAACATTCGTGACGGTATTTTTCAGTTGTACGTTGATCTTTCGGTCAGCCAACCGGATGTGTTGGTGCCGATCTTGAACGAGACGCAGCGATTGGTCATTGGTCAGGAGTTCAATGACCCAGGCACTGGCTCCGGTACCCTGACATTTTCCATCGAGAATAGCTCGACGACATACGTATCGCCACTGATCAACAGAAATGAGGACGTACGTCAAGAGTTTCTCAATGCGTTGGCGGCGTTTGGTTATTCGACGAGTGATTACACGATCGCGTCTGTTCCGACGGATGACGTTGCGTATGACATTCATTTCGTGGGCGACCAGTTTGGCAACCTCGACCTGCCCAACATCACGGTCACCGCCAGCGGGTTCGCGGCACCCGTATCGACCCAGACGATCGAATTTGCGCCGTTGAATCCGGATGGCAGCGTCAATTCCAGTGCCGTAAAGTTCAACATCAATACGAAAAGCCGTACCTTCAACAACAACGAGAAGTTTTACGAAAATCTACCTGCGGGTAGTTTTGACCCGACGAACGGATTTACCGGTGTGGGCGGTCTTGGACGCGTCCCCAGTAGCGGCGGCGGCATCCCTGATTTGACGAACGACGGCAGCTTTATCAGGCCGTTTGACGCGTTCAGTCTGCGCGTCAAGCTTGTTCAGCCAGTGACGGATTTCGTTGTCGGTGTAAACCCTGGCGAGGATGCCGAGGCAACGCTGCTCTACGGTTTTGTCGAAGGTGTGAACCCCGACACCGGCGATCCGGAACTGATCGATGCCCCACCCCTCACGCAAGACCAGGTGCTGATTGACGAAAACGCGTTTGTCACGTTCAACGCGCTCAGCGGCAACCAGAATCCGGTGGTCAGCGCCCCGGTCACGGCGACGTTTACCGAAGACGACGCGGTCTCGATGGTCAATCTGCTGACGAACGCCAGCGACCCTGACGGCGACACGCTCAGCATCACGACTCCGACGATCAGCGGCGACCAAAGCGGCATCTCGGTCAACGGCAACATTGTGACGGTCACCCCGGCGGCCTACGGTTCGTTGAACACTGGCCAGAGTTCGGTGATCAATTTCAGCTACAACGTGATCGACGGCAATGGCGGATCGGTGGCTCAAACGGCTTCGATCACGATTACCGGAATCACCGATGTGGTGAACCAGAATCCGGTGGTCAGCACCCCGGTCACGGCGACGTTTACCGAAGACGACGCGGTCTCGATGGTCAATCTGCTGACGAACGCCAGCGACCCTGATGCGGGTGACGTGCTGAGCATCACGACTCCGACGATCGGCGGCGACCAAAGCGGCATCTCGGTCAACGGCAACATTGTGACGGTCACCCCGGCGGCCTATGGTTCGTTGAACACTGGCCAGAGTTCGGTGATCAATTTCAGCTACAACGTGATCGACGGCAATGGCGGATCGGTGGCTCAAACGGCTTCGATCACGATTACCGGAATCACCGATGTGGTGAACCAGAATCCGGTGGTCAGCGCCCCGGTCACGGCGACGTTTACCGAAGACGACGCGGTCGCGATGGTCAATCTGCTGACGAACGCCAGCGACCCTGACGGCGACACGCTCAGCATCACGACTCCGACAATCAGCGGCGACCAAACTGGCATCTCGGTCAACGGCAACATCGTGACGGTCACCCCGGCGGCCTACGGTTCGTTGAACACTGGACAGAGTTCGGTGATCAATTTCAGCTACAACGTGATCGACGGCAATGGCGGATCGGCGGCTCAAACGGCCTCGATCACGATTACCGGAATCACCGATGTGGTGAACCAGAATCCGGTGGTCAGCGCCCCGGTCACGGCGACGTTTACCGAAGACGACGCGGTCGCGATGGTCAATCTGCTGACGAACGCCAGCGACCCTGACGGCGACACGCTCAGCATCACGACTCCGACGATCAGCGGCGACCAAAGCGGCATCTCGGTCAACGGCAACATCGTGACGGTGACGCCATCGGCCTACAGTTCGCTGATCGGTGGCCAGTCTGCGGTGATCGGTTTCAGCTACAACGTGATTGACGGTAATGGTGGTTCTGTCGCACAGACCGCGACCATCACCATCAACGGAGTGAACCGGAATCCTGTGGTCAGTGCACCGGTCTCGGCGACGTTTACCGAAGACGACGCGGTCTCGATGGTCAATCTGCTGACGAACGCCAGTGACCCTGACGGCAACACGCTCAGCATCACGACTCCGACGATCAGCGGCAACCAAAGTGGCATCTCGGTCAATGGCAACATCGTGACGGTCACCCCGTCGGCCTACGGCGACCTGAATGACGGGCAGAGCGCCGTGATCAGTTTCAGTTACAACGTAACCGATGGGATGGGCGGTTCGGTTGCACAAACCGCGACGATCACGATCACCGGGATCACCGATATCGTGAACCAGCCACCGGTCGTTACGGCACCGGTATCGGCGACATTCAGCGAACAGGACGCCAACAGCAGCGTCAACCTGCTGACAGGCGCCAGCGACCCCGAAGGTGACACGCTTGGTATTAGCGGCTTGACGCTGGTGTCGGGTGATGCTCGTGGAATCACCCCCAGCGGAACCTCGCTCAGCGTGAACCCCAACGCCTACGGATTCCTGACCGATGCTCAGAATTCCGTCATCGTGTACAGCTACACGGTGATCGACGGTAATGGGGGATCCACGCCTCAGTCGGCGACGATCACGATCAACGGTTTCAATGATCCGCCGCGGGCGCGAGACGACAACAATCTGACCGCATTCGTTGACACCACCGTGAACATCAACGTGCTTGGCAATGACGATGCCGGCGAAGGTGAAACGCAAACCTTGACGGTCATTTCCGCTGTCTCCGATGACGGCAATGCGACCGTCTCGCCAAATGCGAACGGTACGGTTGCATTCACGGCGGATTCCGGATTCATTGGCAACACGAGCTTTACCTATACGATCCAAGATTCCGGCGGGAAACAGTCTTCGGCAACGGTTCGCGTCAGCGTCCAAAACTTCAACCCATCATCGATCGGCGGTTCCATCTTCATCGACCATGTCGAGAATTTGGGCAGTGTGATTGAACAGGGTGCGGATCCGATTCGCAACGGCGTGAAAGAGTCTGACGAGTCTGGGTTGGGCGGCGTGCTGGTCAATCTGTTCTCGGCCGCCGCGAATAACTCGACTGGTCAGGATGTCCATCTCCAGACGCTGACGAATCTGCATGGCGGTTATGAGTTTGGCGGAGTCGCACCGGGCAGCTTCACGATTACCGCAATGGTTGACGGTGAACCGATTAGCCAGTTGTCGACGAAGGTGATTTACCTTGGCGAGAGCGAGTTGCATGTCGGAATTGGCAGCGGTGGCGGACAGACCTTCACCGAAATCAACTTCCCGCTGCTGGGGACTCGAGGCAATGCCATGGACACGGTGGACATTCTGGCGTCGAGTTACTTGCGGACGAACCCCAGCGTCGGTGCGGGGACCAACGGTGGACGTGAAGGCGGTCTGGTGTCGCTGGCGTCGGATGGGTCACAAAATTTCTTCATTGCCGGAGAGGGCTTTGATGGGGTTGTCTTTGCGGAATTGGTCGTCAATCAGGACCGCGATGCTGCACTGCTAACGATTATTGAAGAGGACGGTGACGTGCTCAGCACACGACTCTCGGCGGATCATTTTGTCGTCAGCGGCGGCAATGGTTTGGGGATTCAGTTCTTTGGCGGCATCAACGATTTTGATTTCGTCGCTGCTTCCAACGACGCTTCGATTCACGAAGAGTTCGCACAGTATCGAAATGCGATTGATCAGGTGTTGAGCGAGATGTCGCTCTGATCCTCGATCGGTTAAGATCAACGGACAAGCCCCGGCCCGACTCGTCGATTCGAGTTGGAATCGGGGTTTTTTCGTGATCACATTCATTCGGCCAAAGCGATGCACATCATCCGACTCCGAGGCCCCTGGGAAAAACAGACCGGCGACGACGAGGTGGTTCGTGTGGATGTCCCAGAGGACGAATCCGAAATCGCTGGTAGTCCGCAAGCGATCGTCTGGTATCGGCGAAACTTCAATCGGCCAACCGGACTGCAGTCGCAAGATCGCGTCTATCTGAAGGTCACAAGTTGGACGGGCAGTCTTCAGTCGGTACAGCTCAATGACCAACCGATCGCTGTCGGCGCTCCGCCACTTGAGGTCGATATCACATCGCGATTGGCACCGCACAACGTGGTTTGTTTGACGTTTCGGTCGGCTGCGGATGAAATGCCCCGGCTCAGTGGCGAGGTCAGTTTGGCCATCGACAGCTAGCTGTCTACTCGACGGTATGAACGACAAGTTGGTTGTGTGCTTTCTTGACCACGCCGGTGCCGGTGACAAAAACGATTTGGTCTCCCGCCTGCAGGTCAGCGTGCTCGCGACCCCAACGACAGATTTCGTCGATAAAGCGGGACGTATCATCGAATCTGGCCGATTGAATCGGCTTGATGCCCCACAGTAGATTCATCCGGCGAACGGTCGCTGGAGAGTCGCTGACGCCCAGCGTCGGGATCAGGCTGCGGCTTGAACTTTTGATCCATGCCGTGTTGCCGCTGCGGGTCGCGATCACGATCAGTTTGGCCCCGATCGATTCGGCGATATTGGTCGCCGCTTGCGTCACCGCACTGGTAATCGGATGGACGCGTTTGTTGGGGCGAAAGTCCTCGCGGACGTGGTGCAACATTTCGCGTTCGGTGAATCGCATGATCCGATTCATTGTCTCGACCGCTTTGACCGGATAATCGCCGATTGCCGTCTCACCGCTCAGCATGCAGGCGTCGGCGCCATCGAGAATCGCATTGGCGACGTCACTGACTTCGGCACGCGTGGGACGGACACTATGATGCATCGATTCCAGCATTTGCGTCGCGACGATCACCGGTTTCATTTTTTCTTTACAGGTGCGGATGATTCGCTTCTGTGCGACGGCAGTCTCGGCGACATCGATCTCCACGCCAAGGTCGCCGCGTGCCACCATCACTCCATCGGTGGCGTCGACGATCTCGTTCAGATTGTGGAGCGCTTCGGGCTTCTCGATCTTCGCAATCACCAATGCGCTGGACTCGTAACTGACCAGCAGATTCTTCAGCGAACGCACATCCTCGGCCGAACGCACGAAAGACAAACTGATGAAGTCGATGCCTTGTTGTGCACCCCAAATTGCGTTGTCGACATCCTTGGGCAACATGGACGAGACCGACAATTTGACACCGGGCAGGTTGATCCCCTGGCGGCTGCGGATCGTGCCGCCGGCGATCACTCGACAGTCGGCGCGATCTTCGCTCACGGATTCGACTCGCAGCGACACCGCGCCGTCAGCCAGCATCACGCAATCACCGATTTGAAGTTCGTCAATCAGTCTTGTGTAGGAACTCGTCAGTTCGCTGGGCACCGTGGTGGAATCACCACGAATGAAACTGACTTGCGTGTCGACTTTACAATCGAGCGACTCGGCGGCCAGTTGGCCAAGTCGCAGTTTCGGCCCCGATAAATCCAGCAACACGCCGACCGGAAAGCCGCACTGGTCCGATGCCTTGTGGATGTTGGCTAGCGTCTGTTCATGCTCCTTGCGCGTGCCGTGAGCGGTGTTGATGCGAAAAATGTCGACGCCTGCTTCGATCAATGCGGCCAGTTTGAAGGGCGTGCTGCAGGCAGGACCGACGGTGGCGACGATCTTCGTACAGGCTTCTTTTGGCGAGGGTCTCGACATCGGCGTTTTCTTCGTTTCCATTCCAATCAATCCGTTGGGACACTGCCCCGATCTCAAACCAAATCAGGATGCCCGATCAAGTTCAGTATGCCCAAACCGAATCAGCATGCCCAATCAAGTTCAGAATTTAGGTTCTCTGCGACAATATGCGAGGCCTGTTGGTGACGAATTGCCTCTCCGACTAGACTTTCAGGTCGTCCACTGCCCTGCCCCACACTCAAATTCACGCCCCCCACGATGGAATCCGACGCTCGTCCTGTCGCCTTGGTCACCGGAGGTTCCGGCGGGTTGGGGATGATTGTCGCGAGAACTTTTCTCGACCGCGGCTATCGCGTGATGATCGTTGGTCGCAGCCAGCAGCGAGTCGACCAGGCGCGTCGCGATCTTGCCGTCGCGTCCTCGGTCGAGGACGGTGTCGCGTCGCACGTCTGTGATCTGACAAACGTCGACGAGGTGAATCAAATGATCGGGCAACTCAAAATTTGCTACTCGCGACTTGATGTCTTGGTCAATTGCGTTGGGGCCAGCGACCGAGGACTGGTGGAAAACCTATTGCCGGAGCGTCTCGATGATCTACTGCAGCAAAACTTGTTCACTGCCCTGCTCTGCTCGCAAGCCGCCCTGCCGATGCTGCAGGAAACCGGTGGAGTGATCGTCAACATCGGATCACTGGCATCCAAGGTCGTGCGAGATACATCGGCGGATACGCCGCGGCCAAACATGCGTTAGCGGGGATGACGCAGCAGCTGCGATTGGAATTGAAGCCGCGAGGTGTTCATGTGGCATTGGTCAGTCCCGGTCCGATTCAACGTGAGGATGCCGGGTCGCGGTACGATAGGCAGCTTGATGAATCATTACCAGCACAAGCATCCGCGCCCGGTGGCGGAACGCGGCTAAAGGGAATCGATCCACAGCGGGTCGCTGACGCCATTTTTAGCTGCGTCTCACGAAGGCGACCAGATGTAATCATGCCCGCTTCGATGCGGTGGATGATCGCGATCGGCCATGCGTTTCCCCGACTCGGAGATTGGCTGTTGATCAAGTTCACCACGACCAAGAACACGTAAGATTCCCAGGAACTCATGGTTTTTAAAATGCTCGTTCGAATTCAACCGCTGCTGGCCATTCTGTGCACCGCGATCTCGCTCGGCGCGGCCACGGTCGCCGATCTTCCCCAACGACCAAACTTTGTGATCATCTTCTGTGATGACATGGGCTGGGGTGACTTGGGCTGCTTTGGGCACCCTACGATTGCCACGGAGAACTTAGACCGAATGGCAGCCGAAGGGATGCGGATGACGCAGTTCTATGTGGCTGCCAGCGTTTGCACGCCCAGTCGTAGCGGATTGATCACCGGTCGCTACCCCGCCAGAACCGGGATGTGTGGGAACCGACGGGTGTTGTTTCCCGATTCGATCGGCGGGTTGCAGGACAGCGAGTTGACCGTCGCCGAGTTGCTCAAATCCGCCGGATACAGCACGGGCATGGTCGGAAAATGGCACCTCGGACATCTTCCCCAATACCTGCCGACTCAGCACGGTTTTGATAGTTATTACGGCATTCCCTATAGCAATGACATGGACAACGTCGCGCCCAAATCAATCAAGGGTCGCGCCGTTTTTCAAAATCCGGATTGGCGACACTTCAATGTGCCGCTGTTGCAGGGGACGAGTGATGGGGTCGTCAGGCAGATCGAACGTCCAACCGATCAACGCACGATCACACGGCGATACACGTTCAAAGCGGTGGAGTACATTCGCCAACAAAAGGACAGTCCCTTCTTTCTGTATCTGGCACATTCTTTGCCGCACGTACCGCTGTTCCGTAGCGACGCCTTTGTGGGGCAATCACGAGCCGGGCTGTACGGCGACGTCATCGAAGAGATCGATTGGAGTGTTGGTCAGATCTTGAAGGAGCTACGCGATCAGGGCTTGGCGGAAAAAACGATGGTCGTGTTTACGAGCGACAACGGGCCCTGGCTGACGTTCGGCGACCAGGGAGGATCGGCTGGACCACTGCGAAATGGAAAAGGCACGACATTCGAGGGAGGCATGCGAGTACCAGGGGTGTTTTGGATGCCGGGCGTGATCCCCGCAGGTGTGACGAATCCCTCCCTGTGCAGCACGCTGGACCTGTTGCCGACCATGGCACGGATGGCCGGTGCCCCGTTGCCGAACGATTTGATTCTTGACGGATTTGACTTGACCACCATGTTGGTCGAGCAGCAACCGAGTCCGCGGAAATCGATGTTCTTCTATCGAGATTATCGACTGATGGCGGTGCGTCACGGTCGTTACAAAGCCCACTACATTACCCAGGACAGCTACGTTCCCGGATCGAACCAGGCCACCAGCCATGAGGTGCCGCTGTTGTACGATCTGGAAATCGACTTGGGCGAATCGCGAAACCTCGCCCAGCAGCATCCCGAAGTGCTCGCGGAAATCGAGCAGGTGAAGTCAAAGCATGTTTCTCAGATGCGATTCGCCGACAGCCAGCTCGATCGCAAGCCATAGCGAGCGAGAGCCTTCTGCCGTTCGTGATTCCGCGATTTCCCTCTTCCCTGCTCCCGACCCTGTCAAAACAGCAACGCCACTCCCCCCGTTTCGCTGCCCGGTTGCTCCTGGCCGCCGTCGCCAAGATACTATGACTCCGGCGATGTACCGCTTCATGAATACAGAGAATATGGACCGCGCGTTATGAGTGCTTTTCCCGACGTCCCCGTCATCCAATACGAAGGTCCCCAAAGTGATAACCCGCTTGCTTTTCGCTGGTACAACCCGGAAGAAATGATCGAGGACAAGTCGATGAAGGATCACATGCGATTCTCCATCGTCTATTGGCACACCTTTCGTGGGACCGGTGCAGATCCGTTTGGACCGGGCACGGCTCTGCGGCCGTGGGATGACGGATCCGAATCGGTGACGAATGCTCAGAATCGAGCTCGCGCCGCATTCGAGTTATTTGAAAAGTTGCAGGCGCCGTACTACGCATTTCACGATCGTGACGTAGCCCCGGAGGGAAAGACGCTCGCCGAGTCACACAAAAACTTGGATGCCGTTGCTGATGTCTTGGAGCAAGAACAGCAACGCAGCGGTGTGAAATTGTTATGGGGCACCGCGAACATGTTCAGCAATCCGCGGTTCATGCATGGTGCGGCGACCAGTTGCAACGCGGATGTGTTCGCTTACTCGGCCGCCCAGGTCAAAAAGGCGATGGAAGTGACCAAGCGGCTTGGTGGCGAGAACTATGTTTTCTGGGGCGGCCGCGAAGGCTACCAGAATTTGTACAACACCGACATGAAACGTGAATTGGACCATCTCGGTGCTTTCTTTCACATGGCCGTCGACTATGCGAAACAGATCGGTTTCGATGGCCAGTTCTTGATCGAACCAAAGCCCAAAGAACCGACCAAACATCAGTACGATAGTGATGCCGCCGCCTGTCTGAATTTCTTGCGAGCCTATGATTTGATGGACCATTTCAAGTTGAATCTGGAGACCAATCACGCGACCTTGGCCGGCCACACGATGATGCACGAGCTCGACTATGCCGGATCCCAGGGTGCTTTGGGCAGCATCGATGCGAATACCGGCGACATGCTGTTGGGATGGGATACCGACCAGTTCGGCACCGACTATTACCTCACCACGCAGATGATGTACTACGTCCTCAAACACGGAGGACTGGGCAGCGGAGGCGTGAACTTTGATGCCAAGGTCAGACGGGAATCGTTCGAGCCGATCGATTTGTTCTACGCCCACATCGGCAGCATGGACGCCTTCGCGAAGGGATTGAAGATCGCCGCCGCGATCCGAGCCGATCACGCGCTGGATGATTTTATCGGCAAACGCTACGGCAGTTGGGACGAAGGGATCGGAGCGAAAATCGAAGCGAGAACGGTTGGCTTTGACGAACTGGAAACGTACATGCTGGAAAAGGGCGAGGTCACACCCAACGTCAGCGGTCGCCAAGAGTTGCTCGAGAGTGTGGTCAACAAATACATCGACCGCGTGTAAAGAGGGCGATCTGCGGAGAACGCATCAATCATGATTTGACGCCTGGATCAGCGGCAGCAACGCGGCAGGGGCATTGTGATTCATCGATTGCAGCAGTTCCTTCAAATCGTAACGCACGTAATTGCACTCGGCCGCCGGTCGGTGGTGGTCCGCATTGGCGACGTAAAAGACGCCATCGACCGGGATGAACAAGACGTTGTGCAGATTTGATTGCATGGCTACCGGACGACTCATGAACCACTTCGCCGCGTCGATATCGATATGTCCGTGTCGACTTTGCACTCGCTGACGAAGTTCCTCCAGTCGATCGCCTGCCGATAACACCACCGCATCCTGGATGCCCGTACCCAGTCGCGCGTGCGACTGACCCGGTTGGATGAACTCGATCGATTCTGGCAAGGCCGCGACGCCAACCGTCTGGTTCGTTTTGCCATCGGCAAAGACATAGTAGTATTCGCAGGTCCGCGGGCTATCCTGCCAAAGTTGCTTGACTTCGTCGAGTGTCGAACATTCTTCCAGCGCTCGCCGCATCAGCGTCGCCATCGGAACACCATCCCACTGCCCTTCTCCGCCGCCACCCATTTCGCCCAACGAAATCGCCCGCGCATTCATCCCCGTTACGCTGCCGATACATCCCGCATAGCCGACGTTCGCAAACGGAATCTTGTCATCCACCGCCACGATGAATGTGGTCGCCGCGTCCTGCAGACCAATTGTCGTCATGTAGTCCAGCACGCGACCGTGATAGAGTTTTCCGTCGCTGGTCGCCGATCCAAAGACGGCGAAGCCACTGCAATGGAACAGTTCGGGAAAAACGTTGACGCTTTCGACCAGCTCGCTGTCCATCGCCAACGCCGACGCCAAGGCGCGTGTTTCCGCTTTGTGGTCATCGGGAATGTGCGGAGCCAGTCGCGCATAAGCTGCCTGCAAATCATGACGGAACCATCGTCCGGTGCGGACCGTTTGAACGGTTCCAAACGCGTACAGCACCGAATCGATACATCGCGACGCCTCGACCTTCAGAAGATCGCCATGAGCACGCCCGATCTGTTCAGGCGTTCCATGGAGCAGCACCACCCGCTGTCCATCCATCCAACGGAGTTCACCGTGGGGCACTTGCCGGGCACGCGGCGCAGGTGAGGTGAGCATCGGCGAGGGTGTCAGGATTTCCAATGTGCGACGGAAGCCGCGGGCGAGTTGCCGCTCCAGTTCGGATCGAGCCAATTCGATCTTCTTCATTGCTGAGTAATCGGCGTCCTCTGGCGACGCGGGTGCATCACCGATTTGCAATTCGATACCGGTCGTACCGAAATTCAATCGAATCGATTTCCCTTGATCGATGAACTGCAACGACAAGTCATCGTCGTTCTCACCGAGCCAACGGTTCGTTGCCACGTCGTGATGCAGTTTCAGCAAACGGCCGATCAAAGTCGCAGCCGCCTGGACGTTGCCGGGCTCGATCATCGGCACATACAGCGACATCGTCGAACCAGAACTGACCAGCCGTTCGGCAACATTTTTCGGTGCCAGGTTGTCGTCCGGGTCAACGTTGCCCCTGCCAAAGTAGACGGTGTTGTGAAGTGGCAACACCAACACGGTTTCATCGGCGCGGCGCTGCAGCTGCATTGCGTAATCGGGGTGTGTGAGCGAAAGATCAAATCGTTCGTCGTCATAGCGGACAAATCTCCCCTCGATTTGCTGCGGTTTGCCATCGATTTCGACAGTGACTTGAACAGAGATCGCGAAGCGATCGTTGCTGCCTGACAAGCACGAAAAGAGGGGCGACAGCTGATCACCTAGGGAGATCGCTTGGTCAGCGCCAGCGTGCCGTGGTTGGGCAAAAACAATCGCGGCAATGACGACGAAGAGGGCAATCAGATTTTTTCTCGATCGCATGACACGGCTCATGAAGGAAGGCGGCTTGATCGTGTTTCCGATCATAGCACGTTGGCGGATGGACCGTCCTGAAATAGCGAACAATGGCATTTGAGCGAAATACCAGCTGCGACAAGCGGCCGATTACTCGGCCGTCTCCTCGTAGATCGGAAGGTGCCGGTAGAACACTTCCAGATTGAGCAGGTTCATGGTTGTCACGTACAGCCTTCCGGCATGCGGACTCCAGCGGTCAGGGACGGGGCGAACCGGGTCCCAGCTTCCCATCTCGGGACCCTGTTGGATCTGACTTTCCAGGAGCAGCGGATTGAGATACCGATTCCAGTTTGACCAATGCTCGCCACCCATGTGGAACATGACCTGAGTGGCGTAATACCAGTAATAGGCATCCCGCTGTGGTGAGCGGGGAGTCCCCATTTGGGGCGGGAATTGTAACAGGTAATCGGCGGCCGACTTCATTTCTTGTTTGTCGCGTCGCCATCCCGAGTACATCCGCATCAACATACCCACGGCGGTCATGGTCGGTGTGGGTGTGCGGCCATGACGCTGCGTTGGCGTGTCGGGTGCATAAGGATTATACCGGTATCGGTCGGATCGTTCGGGGCTCTGGGCGAGGTCCAACCAGCGATCGATTCCCTGATAGGTTTCTTTAGGAACGTCGAGTCCGGACAATTCGCCGCTCTTGAGCGACATCATCATCCATCCGCTGACGCTGGTGTCGCTGCTGATTTGGGGCGTGTAGCGCCATCCGCCGCGGCGGCGATGCTGTGTATTGACGATGTATCGAAGCGCCGATTGTGCGGCATTTTTCAGCTCGGGATCTTGCGTCATCCCGTAAGCTTCGGAAAGTGCCAGCGATGCGATCCCGTGACTGTACAACGCGACGTTCTGGTTGCTGACTTGATTCTCCACGCGAAACAAGTCGCCGTTGGTGCGTTGGTTCGCTAACAGGAATTGCAAACCACGGCTAACGGTATCGGCATATTGATGTTGGCGGTGGGTGTAGCCGGCGCCTTGAAACGCTAGCAAGCACAACCCGGTTGCCGCCGTATCGCTGTGCAGCAGTACTTCTTCGCCGTGACCTTGCAGCGACCAACTGCCGTCGGGGCTTTGGATGCTGGCGAGGTATGCCAAGCCACGTTCAATCGCTTCCTCGGTGGCGGGGCCGACTTGCCCGGCAGGCGTTGGCGCCGAGCCCCCCTTGGTACGCATCACGCGTCGGTTGAACGACTGGACCGCGGCGATTTCCGTTCCCGCGGGAGTGGCTGGCCCGCCCACCTCGCGGCGCGGTCGCGGGTCGTAGCTCAGTTCCAACGAGGCGATTTCGGGTTGATCGGTCGGCGGCACGATCCCCGCCGTTGGGCTGATCTGGTTGGCCAGCCCCACCGGGCCAATGTCCAGCATCAGTTCCAGTGTGGGTCCGGCGGTCGCGAGCTCCGACAAACTGGGTGCACTCGATCCGCTGCCCTGCCGAGATGGACGCCCGGCGATCATATCGGCGGTGCCGGTCCGGTCGGCAATCTGTTCGCTGCCGCTGGCCTCGGTTCCGGTACCGGTCGAAGGGATCCCCGAGGCAGGTGAGGGCGTGCCCGCCGGCGCGAATCCGATGCCGGTGGACAGCCGCGGGCTTCGTCCGGGCGCCCGCTCGGCTCGACCGGCGGTAATACTCGGCATTCCGGCGCGTGCGGCCAAGCTGTTTCGGGCCAGTTCGGCGCCGATCACTGCAGCGCTGGTTGATTCCAACATCGAACCCGCGACTTCGCCCGCGGTCAACTGGGCACCCGTCGTTTTGCCACTGCGAGTGATCGGCGCTTCGACTGGCGAAATCATCCGCTCGGCCGAGTCGTCTGGTCGTGCGACCGCGACGGTTTGCGGCGACGGCGCCGCACCGGCTGGCTGTAGGCGATTGGCCCTGGTTCGTTGACGCCGTTGCTGAGCCAATCCCGATTCACCGACCGCCGGCATTTCCGTGCTGCGGCTACGCGATTCGGACAGCGGTGTCGCAGGTGGTTGGCGAATTGGAATATCGGTCGGCGCCGGTGAAGTCAGGGTTGGTTGGATCTCCGTTCGCATCGATGTTGTTTGTCGTCGCTGCAGATCGCTGACTTGACGCTCGATACTCGTCGCCGCCGCTTCGTTCTGCGCGGGCAGCGACGGGGCAGTCGGCGATTCCGACGGTTGCGACAGACTTTGATTGCTGGTTCGTTGACGTGCGCGTTGCGCGGGAGAGTCGGCCGGTTTCGGTTGCGAATGGGAGGGCTGTTGACGCTGCATCAGAAACCGTTGCAAAGTCAGCTGCGGCTGACGGGGTTGGGGTACTTCCAGTCGCGGTGAGGTGTGTTCGACCGGCGGCAGTTGACGTTGCTCTTGCGGAATCAACCGCGACGCAGTTTGTGCATCGACCGGTTCGGACCAATCGGGCGTTGTGGTGGTTTCTTGAGGCGTTTGAAACAGGTACTCGGGAACCGTGTGGTGGATCGGTGAACGATCGGGTTTGACGCCCGCGAATGCCTCGGGAAAGTAATGGCTGAAAATGACGACATTGACCGCCAGGATCAACAACAGCAGATGCAGAAAGAGGCTGAACAGGAAACCGAGTTGGATCGACTTCTGCACATAGCGTGATGCGATCACTCGCAGCAGGAGTGCCAGCAGAAATGCGACGATCGGAACGACGATCGCGTAAGTCCACGCATTGAACAACCATCGTGGGTCATCGAATCGCAGCCGCGTGACAATCAGATACAGCACCAAACCGGACAATGCCGCGAGCGACACGTCAAGCGTCCACATTCGCTCGGACTCGATCTCGGGCGATTCCTTCGGCGGTGGTATCGGATTAACGGGCACGGCTCAACCTTCGGGACCTTCCTGGGTGGTGACCGAATAGTCGCTGACACCCGTCTTGTTGCAGATGTCCATCACGCTGACGACGGGTTGGAACACGGTCGTGCGATCGGCGCGAATCACAACTGTCTGGTTGGTCGGATTGTTGGCAACCGCGATTTGAAGTAACCGCTGTAATTCGTCCAGGCTCGTCCGTTGCCCGCCCAGATAGGTCAGGCCGTTCGAATCGATATCGATCACGATTTCACGCGGTTTGCTGGTCATCGGCGTTGCGCTGGTCGCGGTCGGCAGGACAATGTCCAGACGCCGCTCCTCTTCCTCAAACTCGCTGGTGACCAGAAAGAAGATCAGCAACAAGAACACCACATCAATCAATGGTGTCAGGCTGAGGGTGCTGGCAACGCTGGAACGTTTGATGATCACAGCCATGGCTATCCCGCCTTTGCTTCGCCGTGTTGTTGGGAAGCCGCGCGGGTGGTGGTGGTGGTTGAGGTATGTCGATCGCCGGCGGTGCAGCGATTCCATCGATCGGCCGCAAAGTACCGTCCACGTCCAGCCGGCGGCGTGCGGTGAAACGATTCAGACCAGGTGCGATATCGAAAGTCAACTGTTCCACATGATGGAAAAGTTTGGCAAGCCGGTTCTCCAGATAGAGTGCCAACATCGCCGCCGGAATCGCGACGATCAGACCGGCCAAGGTCGTCACCAACGCGGTGTAGATCCCCTCGGAAAGTTGGTCGCTGCGGCTGCGGTCGGGTGTCAATGTGGTCGACTCGTGAAAGGCGACGATCATTCCCCAAACCGTACCCAGCAAGCCCATCAGCGGTGTCGCCGCGGCAGCCAGAGTCAGCCAACGAATCGGCGCGGCGTGTTGGTCGGCTTCCCGCTGGACCGTTTCGTTGGCCGTCCGTTCGATTTCGCCCAGCGGTTGCCCGGTTCGTAACAACATCGACGTGACCACCCTCGCCGCCGATGATGGATGGTCCAGACAAGCCTGGTAGGCAGCACTCGGATTGAATCGGTCGATCGGATCGGCAAGGCCTTCCAGCTTCGCGACCAAGGCCGGAGGCATCACCTTGTTCAGACGCAGGCTGATGATTCGTTCGGCGGCAAGCGTGACCACCAGCAAGCTCATCAGCCCGATCGGAATCATGAAACTGCCTCCACGTGCGATCAGCGTCAACAGGTCGATCCCCGAGGGCTGGGAAGCGGCACGAGGATTCTCGTCTTCAAGGCGATCATTCATCATCTCTTGGATCTCGGCCGCCTCGACCGGCCGGAGACCGTCTTGCGCGTTAGAAACGGACGCATCGAAGGATACGAAGATCGCTAACAACCAGAGGCATACCAGTAGCGGCTGCCATGAATTCAGGGGCCGCCAAGAAGGTGGAATGCGGGAATGCTGTCGGATGGGTGGTCGATTCAGCTGGATCACTGTTGCTTCAACGCCTCCAGTCGTTCCCGCGACTTCGCGACAAGTTCATGTTTGGGATGCTTCTCGATCACATAGCTGAAAAAATCCATCGCCAATTTCAAGGCCTTTTCCCGGCTTTGCGGAGTTCTAGTTTTTTGGACCAGCAATTCACTGCAGCGACCAGCCTCAAATCCACTCTTGGCTTGCCAGTTCTTGATTCGATCCGGTGCCTTCTCGGCGCCAAATCCAAACATCACCCGTTGGAATTCGGGGATCGCTTCGTCGAATTGCTGCTGACCGAAATGGATCTCGCCCATCATGAATCTTGCTCGAGCGGCGATCTCGTTGCGGTAATTGTTAGCCACTTCCGAGAAGAATTTTAATGCGTTGGCATTGTCGCCACGCTGTTGATAGGCGAATCCGGTCTCGTAAAAGACTTGCGGAAGGTAGGTCGTCGCCGGGAACCGCTCTCTCAGTTCGGCGAGCCAATCGATACCCTGCTGCCACTGTTTCAGCTGAATCGCGCTCTGCCCGCCGTGCAGCAATACCAATTCGCGAACCTGTCGTTCGGCGGGATCTCGAATCGCACTTGCTGTGTCGTTCGACTTGCGAATTTGTTGCCGAGCGATTTCATAGGCCGCCAAAGCATCTTTGAAATTGGATTGCTTGAACCGGCACTCGCCGATCATCATCAATGCGTCCAGCACCAGTTTTCCGCCGGCGTGCTTGGTGGCCTGTTTCTGAAATGCGTCCTCGGCTCGTTCGTGTTCATCCGCTTTAAAGTGCGACCATCCGAGTCGATAATAAGCCTTTTCGGACAGCTCCGTATCATCGGTACTCTCGGCCGCAATCTGAAACTGTTTGGCTGCCTGATTCCAGTCGCCGGCGGCATAGAGTTTTTGACCGACGAAGTACGCCGCTTCGGCGGCCAGTGGTGTTCGTCCGTATCGATTGATCAAAATCGTGAATTGTTTGACGGCGGCGTCATCGTTGCCGCTTTCGCGATGCGACCACCCTAACTCGTACAAGACTTTGTCCATCGATGGGTAATCAGGAACTTCGTTGACCAACCGTTGCAATCGCTCGGCAGCCTTGCCCGGTTTTTTCTGTTTTTGGTCGATCAGCGCCAGTTCGTACAACGCGTGACCCAAGTTGGTGCCGGTCGGCTGCGTCGCCAGGAAACTTTCCAGATCCGATTTTGCATCGTCCAGCCGATCGAGATTCCGAAGGGTGATGCCGCGGGCAAGGATCGCGTCCTGGCGGACAGGATGTTGCTCGTTCTCTCGCAGCATTTGGTCCAGCGCGGCGAGTGCGGCATCATAGTTGCCAAGCTGGATCGATGACCAACCTTTGCCGTACAAAGCATAGGGCATCAAAGCTGGATCCTTCTTGGAGCTTAAGATTGCGTCGTACTGCTTCACGGCTTGACTAAAATCGCCATCGCCCGAGGCAAGCTGTGCAAGCTTGTACCGTGCCTGATCGGCCATCCGAGTATTGGGTGACGCTTCGATCAATTGCCGCCAAGTACCGATCGCACCCTCTTTGTTTCCGGCAGCCAGCATTGCCTGGCCTGCCAGCAAGAACGCTTCGTCGGCCCGCGCCCAATCGGAATCGAGTTTCCGACTGGCACTGAAAGCCGCAGCCGCGTCGGCCGCTCTGCCGGCGAGCAAATCTGCTTGACCGATCAAGAATTGGGCCTCCGCCTGCTGGGTCGGTTGCTTCAATCGCGAAAGTTCCTCCGTCAGCAACGCGACCGTGTCGTCGTACTGCCCAGCGGCGTTGCAGGTCGCGCCGGCGCGTAAGATCCACACCGGACGCTGAAGGTTGTCGTGGTCGGTCGACGCCAGCAGACGTCGGTAGGTGGCCGCCGCTTCGGCCGTTTTGCCGGTTTGCAGCTGACTCTCGGCGGTAATGAATTGGATATCGGCGGCGAGCGTGTCTTGAGGGAACTTGTCGATGAACTCGATGGCGAGGTTCAGTGCTTTTTCGGGTTGCCCCGTCTGCAGTGCCGAGAAAGCGGCGTTGTACAGGGCCCGGGGTGCCAGCGGATCCTGCGGAGAATCACGGTACGCCTTCTCAAACAAGACCATCGATTCGGCGACGGTTTTGGGAACCATCGATAACGCTTCGGCCAGGTCGAGTCGTAGCGACATCGCGAACTCTCCTTCGCTGCCCGCAGCCAACTGCCGCCGACAAATCTTTTCCGCTTCGCCCGCGTTTCCTTTCGAGATTTCGATCCGCGCCAACCAGTGGGCTGCTTCGGTCGCGGCCACGGGGTTGTTCTGCGACAGAACTCGTGTGAAACGCTCGGCAGCCTGATCGATGTTTCCGCTGCGATAGGAACTTTGCGCCGATGCGAGCGTCGCCGCGGCTGCGTAGAGAGATTCGGGGAACTCGGCCAACAGTTGTTCGTATTTGCCGGCCGCATCACCCGGTCGATTGGCTTGGACCAGTGCATAGGCTTGTCGGAACAAGGCGTACGATCGATCTTTCTCGGAGTCGGTTGACTCAAACGCCGCGGCAAATGATTCGATCGCCTCTGGGAATTGCTTTCGCAGAATCATTAAATCGCCGATCCGCAGTCGGACATCGGTGACCAACTCGCCGCGTTCGCAGCTGCCCAGCAGTTGTTTGTATGAGGCGATCGCTTTGTCATACTGTTGAAGCTCTTCGTAAGCGACGCCGCGCGCGTACAACGCGTCGCAACGAAGCGGCGATTCCTTGGCAGCGGGCATCGCCAACAGTTGATCGTAGAATTCGATCGCCTTTGCTGCTTGTCCCATCCCGTACGCCGCTTCGCCACTGTAGAACAGCGCGCGATCGAGATATCGGCTTTCCGGGTTTTCGCTCCGCAGAGTCGCAAACGTCTCCAGCGCGCTCTGCAAACGTTTCCGATCTTGCTGCTCGCCCTCACCTGCCGATGCATACAAACACCAGCCCTGGTTCGCGAGACTCTCTTCTCGGAGTTCGTACTTCTTGTCTCGTAGCGCGCGGGCGAAGGCGTCGGATGCGGCCCCGTAATCCGGGGTCTCTTGTTGCATGTAGCAAACGCCCAAGTAGTGAGCCGCATTGGACGCCTTGGGGTCATCGGGATAGTTGGCCAAGAATTTCTTCCAGCCATCGATCGCCAAGTCGATCGCGCCGCCCGTTTGAAAGTTGGCGGCATCGGCATAGGCTGCCATCGACTGCTCGCTTGACTCTTGTCCGCGGACTGTCGAAACCGTCACGAACGCCGACAGCAACAATGCGATCAGTGTGGCGAGACCGACGTCGAGAACGTGGGCTGAGCTGCGGCAGGTGCACCATCGTGGTTGAGCCACGGCGATAGGCTGCCTTATCACGCAAGCACTCCGATCCAATGAAAGAAAAGACTTGTTGTCACCACGCACCGTGGACTCCAAAAGCAAGTTCTAGTTTAGCGGCGTGACGCAGGACTTGATAGTTCGTCCGTTCACCTTCCCCGTTCATCAAAGTCATACCAATGCTTGAGTTTTCCCGTCAAATGGTGGTTCCGGCCCCAACCCGATTGAACTGACATGCAACTGGCCGCGTATTGTGCCCGGCAAAGGTGTGCTTTTCGCCCGTATCCCCTTCGACTGGTGCTCATTCGCTGGCCACTGGTACCTTAGGGGACTCCCAGGCGTCTGCTAAAACATCCGGTCATTCCTGCAATTCTATTTTGCTGTCACTCCCCCCCAAGATTCTGGAACGCCGTGAGCTCGCAAATTTGTCTGATCACCGGTGGTGCCGGCTTTATCGGCTCGCATCTCGCCGAACGTCTGCTCGCCGATGGACATCGTGTGATCGTGGTCGATGACTTATCGACCGGCCAAAAAAACAATTTGGAAGAGGTGATGGATCACGATCGCCTGGAATACATCGAGGGAACCGTCGAAGACGAGTCGCTGGTGGCCGAGTTGGTCGATCGCGCGGACCGCGTTTACCATCTCGCCGCAGCGGTCGGTGTGGCGCTGATCGCCAAGCAACCGATCCAGACGATCGAGCGAAATATTTATCCCACCCAGTTGATCTTGGATCGTTTGGGGCAGCGAGCGGCCGGCGGCGACTTCGTCCCCTGTTTTATCGCCAGTACCAGCGAGGTGTACGGCAAGAATCCCAAACCAACCTGGTGCGAAGAAGACGATCTGGTTTTCGGCGCGACCACCAAACCACGCTGGAGCTATGGCGTCTCGAAAGCGATCGACGAATTCTTGGCGCTTGCGTTCTACAAGGAAACACAATTGCCAGCGGTGGTCGGCAGGTTCTTCAACGTGGTCGGGCCTCGGCAGACGGGTGCCTACGGAATGGTCCTGCCCCGATTTGTCGATGCCGCCATTCGAGGCGGGCCATTGGTGGTACACGACGACGGCGACCAAGTTCGCTGTTTCGCACACGTCGAAGATGTGATCGATGCCGTCGTTACCCTGGTCGATACGCCCTCGGCCGCTGGCCGAGTTTACAACATTGGCAGTGATGTTCCAATCTCGATCCTGGAACTGGCGCAGCGTGTCGTGGATCGAGTGAACCCCGACGCGACGATCGAATTTCAAAGCTACGCCGACGCCTACGATGAAACGTTCGAAGACATCCGCCGGCGTGTTCCCGACCTGACGCGAATCCGTGAAACGATCGGATACAAACCGACCAAGAATCTCGACCAGATCATCGACGCCGTTGCCCAACGACAACGATCATTGATCAGTTGATTTTCATGAATCCATTCCGCCCACAGCGATCGGTATCTCACTCCAGCCAATCGAGGGTCAGCGAAAGTGTCCGATCCCAATCCTCGATCGGTTCCTGCGATGCGATCGAATCACGATCACTCGCCGATGCGTACGTGTCACGATCACTCGCCGATGCGTACGATTCACCGGCAATCGATTCGACCACGCCAAATGATTGACGTTTCTCGGTGACATCAGCAAGCGTGGCTGCGTCAATCATCGCCGAATCCGATTGGAACGTTATCGTTGGCTCACCAACCATTCCGATCACACCTACGGACTCGCCCGCGCCTTGCTGGTGTGCCAGTTGGTTGATCACCCGTAACGCATCCAAAGCGCTCAGCTTGTTGTCCCTGTTGACGTCATAAAACTTGAACAGCAATGGATCGACCGCGGACGCGTCGAGCAAGAATCCTTGAGCATTGACCACCCGGCCGGCGGCCAACGCGTTGATCACGGCCAGCGCGTTGGCCGAGGTCGTGCTGCCATTGGCGTTGACGTCCCCGGCGTCCAATGGATTGGTCCAACTGTCGGGGCCAACCATCCGCAGCGTCGCCGATCCGTTGGTAAAGATCCGCTGCATCTGGGCGTCGACCACCTCCATCCGTGAATACCGCCAGCCCACATCAAAGACCACCTCATCGCCGCTGTCGGCGATCACCAACAGCGTTTGATTGGGGCTGAAGGCGACGATCTTCGCCGCGTCCAACAGCAGCTGGTTTGCTCCCGTACCGCGGATGTCGATCGTATGCACGGTCGACAGCAGGGAATCGGCAAGCCCCGTCATGTTGACCGTCTCGCCGGCACCCTCGAGCACGATCGTCGTGATCGGCTGATTGACTTCATAGACCAGCGTGACCGTATTGCTGTCGACGTTGCGATTGCCCACCGCGTCGGCCGCCCGGTCTTCGGGCAAGAAGATCGTCAGTTCCCCTTCGGCGATCGCGGTCAGCTGCGCGGTGTAGGCGCTGCCCGATCCCGCAAACTGCGACAGCGTGGCATTGGTGAGCACGAAGTCATTCGGCGCCAGCCCGGTCACGTTCTGGTCAAAGGTGATTGTCACGTCGAACACGCCCCCGGTCGCACTCGCGACGGCCGAGATGGTGGGAACTGGCTCGCTGGTGTCGATGATGACCGTATTGCTGGTGACGGCGAGGCTCGAGTTGCCCGCCGGGTCGGTGACGGCCCCGGCCGGAAGCGAAACGGTAAGCGGCCCATCGGCCACATTGTTGATCAGCACGACGAAAGAGGTATCCCGATCGTTGAGCACGATCTGCTGGGCCGAACCGCTAGAGAGAACCAGCTTGCTGGCAAGAAACCCGATCACCGGTTCGGCGAAATCGATTGCCACTTCCAAATTGTTTTGACGCCGCGGACTATCGCCTGGAATACGTAGCGTCGGTGCCGGAGCAGCTCGGTCGACCGTTCGCACGAGCGCTGATGACGAAGTGTTCGCGTTGCCGGCGAGATCATGCACGGCACCGGCCGGGATCAGCACGTTGATATTACCATCCGCAGTCGCAGTCACGGTGAAGGTGTACTCACCTGTATTTGCATCGACGGTAGCCAGACCGGAAATCATTCCATTCAGTGCCGTCACATCAACGGACGTAAAGTCGGTGATCTGTTCGCCGAACACGACGGACACGCTGAACGTGTCGGACTTGATAACATTGGCGCTCGACGAACTCAGAGCGGGTACGAGTGCAGAGGTATCGAGGGTCAGCAACAGCGTATTCGATGCGATACTGGTATTGCCGGCGGTGTCCTGGGCGACGTTGGCGGGCAGCCCGATCATGACTTGGCCGTCGGATCCGGTGTAAGTGAATTGATACTTGCCGCCGCTGAGATCGACCCGGTTCGAGGCGGTTCCCGACGAGAGCACGAGATCGCCGAGCGCAAACCCAGTGACCGCTTCGCCGAAGTTGACGTCGACAACGAAGCTCAGCTGGTTGGTCAGCGCGGGCACAGTGGCCGAGAGCACTGGAGCGGGTCGAGTCGTATCGGGGACCGGCGCGACGGTGATCACGAACGACTTGACGACCGATAGGTCGACACCGCCGTTGAGTTGCCCGCCGCTGTCGCGGACCTGGACGTTGACGTTCGCGAAACCGCTGCGATCGATCGCCGGGGTGAAGGTCAGCGTTCCGGAGTTACTGATATCGGGTAGGACGGCGAAAAGACCCGGCGCGTCGGTGGTGACAAGAAAATCGGACACCACTTGCGAGGCTTCATCGCTACCGCCACCGGGAACGAATCCGTTGGCAAAGCCGGCACGGGTTTGCGGGCCCGCGTCGGCCGCCACCATCAGGTCCGATCCGAGCACAAACGACGGAGCATCATTGACCGGCAGAATATTGATCAGGAACGACTTGATGGTGGTATCGTTGCCACCATTTGTTTTGCCACCGTTATCCGAAAGTGTCACGGTGACCGGCACGTTGCCCGACCGGTCAGGGCTGGGCGTGAAGATCAACGTCCCCGCGGCATCGATCGCCGGCGGCACGGTGAAGAAACTCGCATCGGTCGACAGCGTAAAACTCGAAAGTATTTGGGAGAGTTCGTCATCACCGCCACCTTTCCCGATTCCAGTGACAAAATTCGCGATCGACCGATCCCCCTCTTTCTGCGTCACGACGTATTCCGCCGGAAGAGTAAACGTCGGCGGATCATTGACCGGTTGCACCGTGACGGTGAACGAGCGGCTAAAGATCCCGTCGTCTGCACCGCCATCGTTTGGATCCGCCCCTGCATCCACCGCTCGAACGGTAATCACTGCCGTTCCATTCGCGTTGGCGACCGGTGTGTAATGAATCGTCGCCTCGGTACTACCGTCGGCAAACTCGCGAGTTGGACTGGCGATCAGCGCGGGATTGGAACTGGTCACCGAGAATTGCAACGGCGGCCCCGTCGTGCGACCCTTGACGATGCCGGTGATTCCCACCGATTGCTCCGTGCCATCCTCGACGATGGGGGCTGGATTCGCGATTTGATCAAACGACGGCGGCAGGATGGCCGGTTTGATGATGAAGTCCAAATTCGGAATGCGATTGGTTCCCGTCAGTTGGACGCGGTGCGACCCGTTGACCAGGTGGTTGGTCAGCAAATGCAGCGTGTCGGTCTGCTGTGGGATGGTGACGATATCGATCGTCCCCGTGTCGCCTGGGCCAGAGGTGTCGTTGTCAAAATTCACCAGCACCAGCGGCATCCGTTGGGCCAACGCGAATTGCCCTAAACCGACGTTCTCGAGCGGTTCAAATCGCACATCGCCGCTCGTCAGATCGAGGCCGATGTTGCGGAAGATCGAGATGTTTCTGTCTTTCAGATTGCTGGCGACGATATCAACGTCGCCATCGTTATCGACGTCGCCGACCGCGATATCAAATGCGCCGCTGGCTGTGCCCAAAATCGCCGCTTGCACGCGGAAGGTACCGTCCGCTTGGCCCCTCAGTACCGAGATCGAGTTCGACGAGAAATTCGCGACCGCCACGTCGGCGCGACCGTCACCATCAAAATCGGCCGAGACCGAATCGATGGGGAGGGCGCCGACTTCGTAATAACTACCGGGTTCGAGTGTGAGTCCCCCGGCGCCGTCTCCTCTCAGCACGGTCACACCACCATACGGCGTCGTCGTCGAGGACGTACTGGCATGGACGACCGTCACGTCGAGCAAAGCGTCGCCGGTGAAATCTCCGGCAACGATCGAAACTGAATCTTTGCCGCCCGTCGGAATCGCCGGTCCAGCCGTGAACACGCCGCTTCCGTCATTGATCAGCACCTGCACCGTCTCGTCACCCGAAACGGAGCCATTCCCCTTGTTGACGACGACTAGATCGAGCGCGGCGTTACCGTCAAACTGGCCCGCAACGAGATCGATCGGTTCCTGACCGACGGGGATGTACACCGGCGGCGCGAACGCATTTGTCTGTGGATCAAAATTAAGCAGCACGGTGACGTTACTTGCGAAATTCGCGGTCAGTGCCACATCGAGTTGCGGATTCGTATCGAACTGTCCCACCACCAACGAAGTCGGTCCGGTGCCGACCGTTCCCAGGTCGAAATCAATGGTGTCCGAAAGAAATCCGCCGCGGCCGTCATTCAAACGAATGCTAAGCTTGTTCGCTTCCCCGAGGGCCACGGCGACGTCTTGGAAACCGTCCGCATTAAAGTCCCCTGCCGCGATTGCTTGTGGATTGCCAAACGGTGTCACGCCGGCAAACAGTGGAAACTTCTGCAGCGTGAACTTACTGCCCAGCGGCGAGACGTGAATCAGCGTTTCATCCAAGGTGGTTGTGACCGCGACCGTTCGAGAGCTCAGATCGGGAATCGAATAGCGGCCTTCGCTGTCGGTCAGCACGCGCGGCTCGTTGGAATCACGCACCCCGAAATTGGTCGCATCGAGGTAGACTTCGCGGTTCGTGATCGGCATGTCGATATCATCGTCAAACATGCCGTTCCCATTCTTGTCCTCATAAAGGCGGCCGCTGACGGCCGACGCACTCGATTGCCCGGTGGACTGCACTTTACGAAACGCGAAATCACGATCGCTGACGACACCACCGGCTGGTAGGAAGATACTCCATACGAAATCCTCATTTGCACCTGGAACGATCTGCTCGAACCCGATGGGCGTTTGAGCGGCAACTGTGTAGGAACGATACGCGTCCGTGTTTAGAAACTCGTAACGACCATCGGCATCGGGCGTGGCGAAAGGTTCGCCTTCGTCGAGAATCCGATTGTTATTGAGATCCAGGAACACCGTTGTCTCGACATTGACCGGTTCCCCCTCGTCGTACACGCCGTTGGAGACAACATCCTCGAAGACCCTGCCGCTGATCGTGCCAGAATCTGGCACCAAGCCAAAGCTCAGTTCCGAATAGATCTCGCCGGCTTGCAAGTTCCGAGTCACACCTGGCGTGGCCAGCGGATTGAACGCAATGAAGATATCTCTTTCGGAGTTATTGTCGCCTGGCACCAGATTGCTGGCAAACGACCGGAATGTCACGTAGCGACCGTCAGCGCTCAGCGCCGGTTCAAGGCTATCACCATTCCCTTCCACGGCGGCGTCGCTGACGCTGACCCGCTCGATCGAGCGCGTGGTTCGATCGTAAACGAAGATATCATCCGTGCCGTTATTGTCGCCCGGCACCAGATTGCTGGCATCCGAATAGAACGTCACGTAGCGGCCGTCGGCGCTCAGCGCGGGGGACTCGCTATCACCATTCCCTTCCACGGCGGCGTCGCTGACGCTGACCCGCTCGATCGTCCGCGTGATCCGATCGTAGACGAAGATATCAAATTCGCCGTTATTGTCCCCCGCCGCGAGATTGCTGGCAAACGAAGAGAACGTCACGTAGCGACCGTCGGCGCTCAGCGCGGGATAAAAGCTACCACCATTCCCTTCCACACCGGCGTCGCTGACGCTGACCCTCTCGATTGTCCGCGTGGTTCGATCGTAAACGAAGATATCATGCGTGCCGTTATTGTCCCCCGGCACCAGATTGCTGGCATCCGAAAAGAACGTCACGTAACGACCGTCGGCGCTCAGCGCGGGGAAAGCTATCACGATTCCCTTCCACGGCGGCGTCGCTGACGCTGACCCTCTCGATCGTTCGCGTGCTTCGATCGTAGACGAAAATATCAAGGTCGCCGTTATTGTCCCCCGGCACCAGATTGCTGGCTGCCGAATAGAACGTCACGTAGCGACCGTCGGCGCTCAGCGCGGGGTATTATGCTACCAGCATCCCCTTCCACGGCGGCGTCGCTGACGCTGACCCGCTCGATCGTGCGCGTGGTTCGATCGTAGACGAAGATATCGTGCGCTGCCATTGGTTGTCCCCCGACACCAGATTGCCGGCTGCCGAATAGAACGTCACGTAGCGACCGTCGGCACTCAGCGCGGGGGACTTGCTGGTACTATTCCCTTCCACCCCAGCGTCGCTGACGCTGACCCGCTCGATCGTGAGCGTGGTTCGATCGTAGACGAAGATGTCAGTGTCGACCGTTATTGTCCCCCGGCACCAAGATTGCTAGCATCCGACTCGAACGTCACGTAGCGACCGTCGGCGCTCGACGCGGGGGAATAGCTGGAACATTGCCCGTCACCGACCGCTTACGAATCATCGCCAGCGGCGGAGTGGAGACCGACCAACCGGTGACTCGTCTGAACTGTAAACTCGATATCTCCTCAGGTTTCAGTCCATTAATGATTCAGTGCGCCGGTCTCACTGACCATGGCGTTTGTGGATTGTCCGTACCGCTGATCGCGGTAACTGCGTCTACCGGTCACGGCGACCTGGACTCCAGCAATTCCCGGTTCGTCGGGGTCCAACCGTCCGTTGTGATTACTGTCGACATACACCTTTCCGCGACGGACGCTGTGGTCGCTTCCACGGCCCGTATATCGGATTGGACGCGGATGTTTCCCAGTTGATCCCGATACCGGTCTGCTGACGGATCTGCGGCATCGATTGCCGGATTTCCTGCGATCAATGGATGGACCGGCGGCAGCTTTCCCAAACGTTGTAGCGGAGCGATGAGATCGGATTGCGGCGTATCAGACAAGACATTGATGCCCGACGCGGACGCAGTGCGAGAGAGGATATCTGCGGTGGCCTCATTCGCAACAAATAAAGAATCACGTACGTCAACGTCGCCGAAAATCGCGGCATCGAGAGAAAGGTCAGAAGAGAACGCGATTGTGGCGTGAAAGACGTCGACCACAGATCTGGAAGCCCGGTACGTAATGGGCTCGACCGTTTGCGTGGTTCGATCGTAGACGAGAATATCATAGGTAAAGGCGCCATTGTTGTCCCCCGGCACCAGATTGGTGGCATCCGAATAGAACGTCACGTAGCGACCGTCGGCGCTAATTGCGGGGGTATAGCTAAAACTATTCCCTTCCACGCCGGCGTCGCTGACGCTCACCCGCTCGATCGAGCCCGTGGTTCGATCGTAGACGAAGATATCAAAGACGCCGTTATTGTCCCCCGGCACCAGATTGTTGGCAGTCGAATTGAACGTCACGTAGCGGCCGTCGGCGCTCAGCGAGGGGGAAAAGCTGGTACTATTCCCTTCCACGCCGGCGTCGCTGACGCTCACCCGCTCGATCGAGCGCGTGGTTCGATCGTAAACGAAGATATCATCCGTGCCGTTATTGTCGCCCGGCACCAGATTGCTGGCATCCGACTTGAACGTCACGTAGCGACCGTCGGCGCTCAGCGCGGGTTCATTAGCTATCACCATTCCCTTCCACGCCGGCGTCGCTGACGCTGACCCGCTCGATCGTAAGTGTGGTTTGATCGTAGACGAAGATATCGGTGCGGCCGTTATTGTCCCCCGGCACAAGATTGCTGGCAGACGAATAGTACGTCACGTACCGACCGTCGGCGCTCAGCGAGGGGTATAGCTAGTGCCATTCCCTTCCACGCCGGCGTCGTTGACGCTGACCCGTTCGATGGTGCTCTGTGGCTGCGGTCGTAGACGAAAATGTCTCGTGTGTGGCTTGTTGTCCCCCGGCACCAGATTGCTGGCAGACGAACGCGAACGTGACGTACCGACCGTCGGCGCTGAGCGAGGGGGAATCGCTGGTACCATTCCCTTCCACCCCAGCGTCGCTGACGCTCACCCGCTCGATCGTCCGCGTGCTTCGATCGTAGAAGAAGATATCATACGTGCTGTTATGTCCCCCGGCACCAATTGCTAGCATCCGAACGGAACGCCACGTAGCGACCGTCGGCGCTCAGCGAAGGGGAAACGCTATGTACCATTCCCTTCCACGCCGGCGTCGCTGACGCTCACCCGCTCGATGGTCCGCGGGTTCGATCGTAGACGAAGATGTCGGTGCGCCGTTGCTGTCCCCCGGCACCAGATTGCTGGCATCCGACGCGAACGTCACGTAGCGACCGTCGGCGCTCAGCGAGGGGTCATAGCTGGAATCGTTTGCCACCAAGTAATTATTCAAGACACCGTTGGCAATCGCCCCGCAGCCACCGCCGAATTCGCAGAGAACGTCGAGTTCTCCACCGACATATCTTCCGATGAATACGAATAGAGTCCGCCGCCTTGATTGTCGTCGATCGTACTTCGTTGCGACGACTCCGGTTGCTTCGCCACCGTAATAAAGCGCCGCCGCCGAAATCCGCTTCGTTTTCCGTCAGCCACGATTCATTCAGCGATGCAGTTCCTCCCCAGGCGGCGATTGCTCCCGCCATTGATTGGATGTGATTCGTCCGGTCCCAAGGCAATGTTCTCCCGGGCAATCACTTGCTGTAAATCCAATTCACCTAACGAAAGAATCCCGCCTCCTCCCTGCGTCGCAGGTGAGATGCCTGCTTGAATGGTCAATCGCGAAAGCCCGAGAGATGCTGCGGGATACACCTTGAAGACGCGATCGAGCCCCTGAGCATCGATCACGGTATCGTCGTTCGTATCGCCGATAATCGTGAGGTTGCCTTCCACATCAAAATCACCCGTGCTCGCACTGGACCAACCGCCGGGATTGTCGATCCCCAGCGCATCCAACGACATTCCAAATGTCGATACCGGATCAACGATCGCCGGGATGTCGATCGTGTAAGTCCCCGATTCCAAGATGATGGTGCGCGCTGCCGGTGCTGCGGCATTGGAGGCGATGATCGCACTGCGAAGCGAACCGCCGTCCAACGAATCGACGAACGAATCGACGTAGAGTACGCTCGGATCGTCATCGATGTGAACGTTGAAGGATCCAACGTCGCGAGCTTCGATCGAGTCGTCGCCCATCCCAGCGACGACGCTGCCGGCGACCGTCGAGATCCGATAGTCGCCGAAGTCGAGCGGATCCCACGTGCCGCCGGGCGCGTTGACGATGTAAACTGCCGTGACCGATTTGCCGTCGGCCGAGGATATCGCGGAGCCAGCCTTGAACGTCGCCGGAAGCTGATCGGCTGGTCCCCACTGGCGTGTGACGATCAGATCGTCGCTCCCGATCGTGCTTTGGTCGATGCCGGTTCGGTGGCTGTACTCGATGGTGAATTCGGTCGATGTGCCGCCGGAGATAGTGATGTTTTCTTTGCCCACCAATCGCGCCGCCGGCGCGAAGACGTTGGCATTGATCGCTTTGGCCGCATTGAGCCGGCCGCCGGTGGAGACGATTTCGTTGCCGCGTGTGACCAGATCGACCGAGCCAGCGCTAACGATCGCCGCACGGACTTCGTCGACCGTCGCTTCAGGAAACGCCGACCAGATCAGCGCGGCGGTTCCCGCGACATGCGGGCTGGCCATGCTCGTTCCATTGGCCGATTGATAGCCGCCGCCCGGCACAGTGCTGCGGATGCCCACGCCCGGTGCCAACAGATCGACCGACTGATCACCGAAGTTTGAAAAACTGGCCAGCCGGTCTTCCCCGTCGGAAGCCGCCACGGCGATCACGTTGGGGGCGTCGTAGCTGGCTGGGTAAAACGGCGTGCGGTTGTTGTCGACGCCGTTGCCCAGAATATTGCCGTTGCCCGCAGCGGCCACAAACAAGATCCCTGCGTCGTAACTGTCCCCGATCGCCGTCTCGAGCGAGACTTCGTAGCCACCCGGTTGGCCCCACGAGTTGTTCAGCACGCGGACGTCGGCACCCTCAGTGACCCTTCCGTCGTTGTCGGTGCGATATCGCTCGCGCATCTCGCGGGCGTAGTTGACCGCGCGGATCGCGGCGCCACTGTCACCCTGGTTGTTGTTGTCCAGAATTCGCAGCGACATCAATGACGTTTGCCAATTGATACCGACGACACCGAGATCATTGTTGCCAATCGCGCCGATCGTCCCTGCGACGTGCGTGCCATGCCCGAGCTCATCCGAGGGGTTGTTCTCCGCAAACGGATCACCCGCTCCCACGCGGAAGTTGACACCGAAGAAATCGTCAAAGAACCCGTTGTTGTCGGTGTCGCGACCATCGGCCCAGTTGGCGTCGTCGAGCAAATCGAGCGCATCGATGCGGCCGTTGTTGTTTTTGTCGACCACAAAAGTCTTGTTCGAACCGGTCGCATACGGCGTCTGTGTCGTGAGTTCCTCGCGAGTTGCCGCGACGCCGGTCGATGCGACGACAATGCCTGTTACAGTGACTTCCAGATTGTTGAGGTCGTAAAATGTGATCAGTCCGTCGTGGTCGATGTCTTCGAGCTTAGGGCCGACGTCGTCGAGGTATTGAGGCGGCAACTCGCCCTGGTTGATCCAGATGTTGAGAAACAGATCCGGATGCGTCGCATCGATCCCCGAATCGACGACACCCACCACGATGGATGAGCTGCCTGTCGATTCGTCCCAGGCGGTGCTGGCTTCGATTTTCGTCAGACCGGGAAGCAGTCCGGACGTGAAATCGGATTCGTTTGGATCCGTTTGTCCCTGCACCAGCACGTTCGCCGAAAAACTCTCCACGTCGCCCGAGGCGGCAAGCGCCGAGCGAACGTCGGCGTCCGCGACGCCGCGGCCGCGAAGTAGCACCGAGCCCGGCGATCCAAGTCCGGCAATCACCGTGAAGTCAACCGGCTGGCGATCGAGCAGATCGTTGATCGATGCAATGTTGGCGAGCGAGTCGATCGCATCACTGGTGAGTTGAACAACCCATTCGCTGGCGACTAGATCATGGGGGCCGATCGTCGTCGGCTCGACCTGAGTCTCGGCGCTCAGCTCGCTAGTTTGAAGACGCGGAACATCGTCGAACGATTGGAACCAAGCCCAGGGACTGTCGAGATCGCCAGCCAGGAGATGCCGCGACTCGAGTTGTTCCAGGCACAGCCGCAGGCGGGATCGTTTACCGCGCCCGATGCGCGTGAGCGCTGCATCGCTGCGAAGTGTGGAAATAGAGACAGATTCTCGAGGATTCCGAGACCGCGAAACGACTCTGGCCATGGAACGCGCCTCAAAACCCTCGAAAGAGGGAAGATTGAATTGGGAAGGAGAATCAAGTCTATCTACGCGTCGCTCGACTCGCACGGGACATTCCCGCTCCCGTGAATGAAATAATATGAATGATTCAAGCTCGCTGACCCCAAAATCGCGCTGCAAGATCACGTGAAGCCACAGATGTACACTGCCGTCGAACGCAAGCCATCACGGAGTACCCCAACGCCGCCTCCAAGAACCCATGGCCAACAGTGTCGGCGGCGGCTCAAAGATTCCGAACGCGATTGGAAGAGTGCGTGCCAGAGGTATCTCTGCCGCTTCCCGGATCGGGCTATTGAGCAACCATGTCCACGTCTTGATCGGCCCAGCAGTTTCGGAATCAACCGCCAGTGTCGCCCTCTCGCTGATGAATAACCTGGCGTATGTCCAGGGAATGAAGCCGGTGCTTCGGTTCAGCTATTACGCCGGGACGTTCGGCCCTTACGATCGAAACGCGGTGCGTCTTGGGTTGAGTAGCGAGTGAATCGCCACTTCCATCGGGGCTGGCCAGCTACGTCTTCTTGGCGTTGACGTACATCATCCGCAGTGCATGCAGTGCCTCGGAGAGCATCGTCTTTTCGTCGTCGCTGAGATTCCCTTGCGTTTTTTCGCGTAGCATGTCGAGCGTGTCGATGTAGTGCTTCGCATACGGCTTGTTGACCATCATTTCGCCACTGGCCGGATCGGGCATTTGTCCCAGCATCGCCATGGCTTGCGTGAACAACATCGAAATCAACACGTCAAAGGAGGCTGGCGGCGGCGTGGGAAATTCGTCACCGGACGACTCACCAGCAGCGGATTGTTTCGCGACATCCGTTTCGTCGACCACCGTGCCATCAGGTCGATCTTCCGCACCAGACTCGTCGCTGGCATCGGCCGCTTCGCCCGAGTCCGCTTCGCCCGAGTCCGACTCGGCCGACTTCATGGCCGCCTCTTTCTCGCGCGCACCTGTTCTTTCCAATCGGTATCGACGACCAGTTTCGGTTCGTTGTCGCCGTCGGTCTGCTCTGAATCGCTCATGGTTTCGTCGTCGTGGAGTCAGTCGGTTGGATGTTGCCCATTTTATCGATGGCCGGATGGTCATTATCAACCCGCCGGTTATGCCGCGTGATTGCCGCCTGAATGAAGCCGGCAAACAATGGGTGTGCGGCCAGCGGCTTGCTTTTGAATTCGGGATGAAATTGGACCGCGACGAACCATGGATGATCGGGAAGTTCGACGATTTCGACCAGCCCGCCATCGGGGCTGGTGCCGGCGAACCGCATCCCGTTGGCCTCGAACTGCTGTCGATATTGATTGTTGAATTCGTACCGATGTCGATGTCGTTCATGCACTTCTTCGGCATTGTAGGCTTTGCCGGAAAGGCTGTGCCGATCCAGGCGTGTCGGTTGGCTGCCCAGTCGCATCGTTCCGCCCATTTGCGTCACGTTCTGCTGTTCGTCCAACAAGCAGATCACCGGATGGCGTGTATCCTTATCAAACTCGCTCGAATGGGCCCCTTCTAACTTACAGATGTCGCGTCCGAATTCGATCACCGCACACTGCATCCCCAGGCAGATCCCAAAAAACGGGATTCCCCGTTCGCGGGCGAATCGGATGGCTTGGACTTTGCCCTCGATACCCCGTTCGCCAAAGCCACCGGGCACCAGCACTCCGTGATATCCGCTGAGCAACCGTTCGGCTCCTTCGCGTTCAATGTCCGCGCTTTGAATGCGGCCGATTCGCACCTGCGTCTGGTGATGCATACCGGCGTGGTCGATCGCTTCGTAAATCGACTTGTAGGCATCTTTGTGCTCGGCATATTTTCCCACCACCGCGATCGAAACTTCATGACGCGGATTGCGCAGTCGGTGCAGCAAATCGGTCCAGGGTGTGATGTCGAGACTCTTGGCGGTGGTGAGGCCGAGTTTCTTGACGACCAGCTCGTCTAGTTTGTTATCGACTAACGACAGGGGAACTTCGTAAATCGAAAAGTCTTTGTCTTTTTCTTCGATCACCGCTTCCACAGGTACATTGCAGAACAGCGCGATCTTTTCGCGGTCTTCACGGCTGATGGAATGCTCACAACGACAGACCAATACATCGGGTTGAATCCCGATCTCACGCAGTTGGCCGACCGAATGCTGTGTCGGTTTTGTTTTCAGTTCGTCCGCGGCCTTCAAGTAGGGAACGAGCGTCAGATGGATGTAGAGCACATTTTCGCGGCCGACGTCCAATGAAAATTGCCGAATCGCTTCCAAGAACGGCAGACTTTCGATGTCGCCGACGGTGCCACCGATTTCGGTGATCACGACATCGACGTCGTCGCCCCCCATCCGCTTGATCACCGACTTGATCTCGTTGGTAATATGGGGAATGACCTGCACCGTTTTGCCCAGGAACTGGCCTTTGCGTTCCTTTTCGATCACCGACAAATAGATTTGCCCAGTGGTGTAATTGCAGTCGCGGGTGAGGACGCCGGAGGTGAATCGTTCGTAGTGACCAAGATCCAGATCGGTCTCGCTGCCGTCGTCCAGCACGTACACTTCACCGTGCTGATAGGGGCTCATCGTGCCCGGATCGACGTTGATATAGGGATCCAGCTTTTGCATCCGGACCCGCAGGCCACGCTGCTCCAGCAGCATCCCGATCGAGGCACTGGTGAGTCCTTTGCCAAGTGAACTGACCACGCCGCCGGTAACAAAGATATGTTTCGTCATGGAGTCGAATCATACCGCGCCGATCCGATTTCGGAAGTGACTGCGTTTCTCGCCGTCGTCCAGCTGGGCAGCGTCACGTTGGGGTTGAGCAGAACCGGGCAATTCGCCAACAAGTGGTATTGTCCGGAATACGGCGCGTTGTTCGGCGAAAAAACTTCACGGTGTCACAGAAAATACCCCCGACTTAGGGTGAGACTCTTTTCTCAAATGCCAGAAAGTCTTCTCGGGTGTCGATTCCTGGCGTCGCTGATTCGACGCGGGCGACGACGATCCGTTTGCCCGCTTCGATCGCCCGCAACTGCTCGAGCCGCTCCAGTTTCTCCAGCGGGCTGGCCGGTTGGAGGGAAAACCATTCGAGGAAATCGCGGCGGTAGGCATACAGTCCGATGTGATGCCAGAAGTGGGGTGGCTCGGCGGTGAGCAGTTCGGGTGTGATCGGATCACGCGAGTGTGGTATGGCCGCACGACTGAAGTAAATGGCGCTGCCATCGCTGGCCAGCACGATCTTCACGCATGACGGATCTTCCAAAACTGCGAAATCACGAATCGGAGTTCCCGCGGTGGCCATGTCCGCCCCGGGGTTCTCGATCAACGCCCCGGCAACCAAGTCGATTGCCGCCGGGGCAATCTCCGGTTCGTCACCTTGGACATTCAGGAACAGATCCACATCGGGCATCGCACGGGCCACTTCGGCGATCCGGTCGGTACCGCTGGCGCAGTCCGGACTGGTCATGATCCATTTCCCGCCAAATGAATCGATCTCGCGGGAAAGCCGTGGGTCATCGACTGCGATCACCACTCCCGCGGCGACGTTTGCGCGCGATGCGGCCTCGAACGTATGTTGTAGGACCGACTTGCCACCGGCCCGCAGCAACAGCTTCTCGGCTAGACGCGTCGAGGCCAGCCGCGCGGGGATCACAATTTGGCAACGATGGGACATCCGAGGCTCATCCACGCTGGATCGGGGTGCAGTGATCGCGAGCCGTATGGTAGATCCGATGATGGCCGGAAAGGAACCGCAGTTACGTGGATATCGCTCGTCGCATGATATCGATCGATCGGAACACCGGCCGGGTCGTTGTGAAACCGATCGAGATGGGGGGTTTTGTCCCGCTACGCTTTGCTCGTCGTCAGCAAGTCGTCGCTGATCTCCTGGTCCCCACCATCGTTGGTGAACAACCTTGGCTGGACGGGCACATCCCCTGCGGTGCTGGCCGCTGCGGCCTGTTTTTTTGCCTCGCGTAATTCGGTCAGCTCTTCGCGGATTTGATTGAACAGTTCGGCCATGTCATTCCAGTAGTCATCGTCGCGAAAGACGATGACCTGCGACTTCTCACCGTCGCTCAGACGCCGCATTTCGCGGCGGAGGCGAAAGATCGGTCCGGTGAACCGATTGGTGACTCTCAAGATGTCATAGGCGACCAGTGGGGCAAGAGTCGCCAGGCCGGGAAACCAATAGATTGCTTCATCGAGGCACCTCTTGATCGATTCGCCGATCGACTGATCGGGATCGGACATCGATTCGGTGAAGACCAGAATGACGCCGAAGTACAGCGCACAGGCGACGCTGTACAACGCAGCACGACGCAGCAGCGTCCCTTGAACGTCGCCGTCAATGAACAGCTTGTCTCGTAGCAATACCATCAGAATATCCGGTGGGGCGGAATCCTCGTTGTTGGCGTCGGCAAACCGCTAGTTGCCAAACGCCCCTGCGATGGCCGCACCGGAAGTATCAAAGCTGTCCTTGGTGCGGGCAGCCAGGAAGGTCACCGAGGCAGCGCAGACGCCTACGATCAGGGCGATCATGACCGCATATTCCACAGCGGTCGCTGCATCTTCCTCAGCAAAGAATCGGACGACAGCAACCCGGTTCGGTGATCTGTACATATCAATGCCGCTCACAATTACGCATTCACACGGTCCGTCAATTCGGTATTTCCCCTCGCTCGACAGGCAGTTTGACCTGAAAGTCTCCACAACCACCAAGCCGCACTTGTCTTCAAAAAGGCGTTTGGCCGGGCATTTCGCTTGCAGGTCCACTCCGCTCCAATGCCCCACACGAAAACCATAGTGCGCCGCCACGCGTAATGCTCCGATGAGTGTCGATCGAACCACCGATCGGGCTGATCAGGACCTGCATTCTGTTTGTTTTTCGGGTTGTGCCGGTCGGCCGGTTGATAAAACTGCGGTCGGGTAAGCTTGGTGTTCGCCCGTTGCCTCCTTTGTCCTCGCTGTTGGGCCGCTCGCTTTTGACGCCCGATCCGCTGACCTACTGCCCATTGCCATGCTCGGACCGATCTTCCATCGCGAAGCGACAGTGGTGCCAAAACGGCCCAAGACCTACCTGATGAGGGGGGTTTATGTCCTTTCGTTGTTCCTTCTGTTGTGCACCGGATATCTCGTCCTGGACGGTTCGCGGTCGATGGCAACGGTTTCCGATGCCGCTCGTTTTGGCGGCTGGATGTTCACTCTGCTGGCGCCGTTGCAGTGGCTGGTGCTCAGCAGTCTCGCGGCGGTCGGGGCTGCCAGTAGTGTGGCCCAGGAGAAGGATCGGCGGACCTTGATTCTCTTGCTGCTGACGCGGTTATCGGGATTGGAGGTCGTGGTTGGGAAGTTGGCCGCGACGCTGCTGACACCGATCTCGTTGTTGATCTGTGGATTGCCGTTATTTCTGCTGTTGCCGCTGCTCGGTGGCGTATCGCCCGGGCAGGTGATGGGTGTGTTTGTGGTAACCGCTGCCACGGTGGTGCTGGCGGGTTCCATCGGCACGGTGGTGGGCATGTGGCGTGAAAAGACGTTTCAGGCGATTGCGCTGACGGTCCTGCTGATGTTGATGTATGTCGGTTTGGGCGAAATGGTGGCCGAGATACCGGCAGTCACGGAAACGGCAAAGCTGGCGCTGAGTCCACCGCGAGCGTTATTTGCCGTCTGCTCGCCGATGGCCAGCCTATCGGGCCAGACCGCCCTGGGTGTGGCGATGTTTGTGGTCATTGCGGTGTTGTTGTCCTGTCTTGTGTTGGCGATCGGGGTGGCCCGAGTTCGAGTCTGGAATCCGTCGCGTGAAGTGCGGATGAAGATGCCGGAGCCCGAGAGTTCCGAGGATCTCGCCGTGACGAGCACACCGAGCAGTTGGAAAGCTCGCGCGCCCCGTCATGTCTGGAGCAATCCGATCCTGTGGCGAGAGATCTGTACCTGGGCATATGGCCGCAAGGTGGTGGTGATTCGCGTCGCTTTTGTGTTGTTGTTCTTGCTGGTTTCCGCGGTCGTTTACCTGCAGGTGCAAAGCGGCGTGGCGATGGAGCCGGCCGCCCGAATCGGTCGTGCATTACCTTCGGCGACGTTACCACTGGCGGTGCTGGGAGTGATCAGTTTGGTGTTGGTCAATGCGTTGGCGGTCAACTCGGTGACCGGCGAGCGTGACGGATTGGCGCTGGATCTGTTGTTGGTCACCGATCTCAGTCCGAGCGAATTCGTATTTGGCAAATTGCTGGGCGTCTTCTACGTTGCCAAAGAGATGATTTTGCTGCCGATGTTGCTAGTCGTCTATTTGGGGCAAAGCGGCGTGATGACGATCGAGAACACGTGTTATACGCTGATCGGTGCGACGATGCTTTATGTATTTGTGGTGATGTTGGGGATCCACTCGGGGCTGAACTATGTTGCCGGTCGCACGGCGACGCTGGCAAGTTTGGGTACGGTATTCTTCCTCTGCGTTGGGATCGCGATCTGCATGACGATCATGGTCAGCTTTCGAGGAGCGTTTCAGTTGCAGTTGGCTCCCTTCCTGGTGATGATCCTGGGTGGTGGCGCCGCTCTGTTTGCATCTCTGGGGTGGCGAAATCCTTCCTCCGCGATTTTTGCAGCTTCCTTTGTGTTGCCGTTGATCACCTTTTACGCGATCACGCAGTTTCTGCTTCAGACGGACCATCTGTTGGTCGTGTTTCCGCTATTGGTCGGTTACGGGTTCACCACAGCAGCCATGATGGTGCCCGCGCTCAGCGAGTTTGATGTTTCGCTGGAACGAGATCGCGGGGCTGGTGGAGACGGTGCTTGAATTGGATCGTGGAGGCATGGCCGTGGCTGTTGGCGATGGGTGTGCTGATTCTGTTTAGCGCGTTATTCAGCGGTAGCGAAGCGGCACTCTTTTCTCTTCACCAGCGTGACCGTCGACAATTAGCACGCGCCGGAGTCAGCGGTCGCATCGCGCTGGACTTGTTGCAGGACCCCGAGCGACTGCTTTCGGCGATCCTGTTTTGGAATTTGCTGACCAACATGATTTATTTCGCGATCGCGGCAATCATTGGCGGTCGGTTGGACGGTGATTCACAGGTCGGTCGTTCGACGTCAATCGCATTCACGATCAGCAGCTTATTGACGATCATTTTTTTCAGCGAGATGTTGCCCAAGAGCGTGGCGTTGCTGGCGCCGGTGCGGCTGGCGGTTCTGGTCGGTCGGCCGCTGAGTTTGGCGGTTCGTCTGGTCAGCCCGCTGTTGCCGCTGGTGAAATTCACGAATCTTGCTGCCGGCCGTCTGATTTGGCCATCGTTTGCGCCGGAACCTGAGATTGACCTGGCCGACATTGAACGGGCCATCGAATTGGGGACCGATAACGCTGCACTCCGGCAACGCGAACGGGTGGCACTGCGCGGATTGGTCGAAATCGCCGAGACTCGAGTCGGCGAGTGGATGCGTCCCAGGAGCAAACTCTCGTTGTGCTTCAAACACCCCGACCGAGCCGCCGTCGCCGACGGAAGCCCGCCGGGGGGATACCTGATGGTGACTGACGCCGAGGGCATGATCACGGCCGCGATCGGACTGCCGATGCTTCGGCCAAGTCAAATGGACGACCTAAATAGTGCCACCGAACCGGTGATCTATGTCCCCTGGTCCGCGCTCGTTTCGCAAGTGCTCGATCAGCTGGTCGAGGAAGATCGATCGGTGGCCGCGGTCGTCAACGAATTTGGTGAGGTGGTAGGTGCCTTATCGATCGACGATATTCTTCGTCGCGTCCTGGCCCCTCATCGTGGCGACGACGATTCGCTGGGTGAGTCCGCGATCCAGGAGTTGGGTAGCAACCACTATCGAATATGGGGATCGATGAGTGTGCGGAACCTGTGCAAGTTGTTGAGGATTGACGCACCCGACGAATCGGTCGCGACCGTCGCCGGCTTCATTCAGCGTCACAACGAGCGTCTGCCCCGCGTCGGTGACACGGCTCCCCTGGACCGATTCTCACTGCTGGTCCTGGAAGAAAGCCCCGAGGGGATCCGGATTGAGGTGCGTTCGACAACCAACCCTGGCGGGGAGGTCCCGTGATCATCGTCGCAGGAGTGTTGTTTCTGATTGGATTGCTGTTGAGCGCGTTCTTCAGCGGAAGTGAAACAGGTTTGTATCGTGTTTCCAGGACCCGCATGGTTTTGGACGGCCTGGGTGGATCGTGCGCGGCCCAGGGGATCGTTTGGTTGTTGAATCGGCCGGCAATTTTTGTTGCCACCATGCTGGTCGGAAACAACGTCGCAAACTACTTGAGCAGTTTTGCCATTGTGATGGGCGTGGCGGTCACCTTCGGGCCCGATTCGAGCGCCGAGTTACTGTTGCCGGTGTTGCTGACACCGATTGTCTTTGTGTTCGGCGAATTGTTACCAAAATACTTTTTCTTTCACGCCCCCTATCGATTGATCCGCGCGACACGACCGTTGTTGTTCGCGGCCACGGTATTGCTCGCACCGGTGTCGCTGATTCTTGGTTTGCTGGGCAGCGCGTTGCAGATGATCACCGGCCAAACTCCTTTCCAAATCCGTCTGACCATGGCGCGTGGCGAGCTGGATCAAATCTTGCGAGCCGGACACGAGGCAGGGATTCTGGCAGCGGGCCAACGTACGCTCGCGCAGAATCTGTTCGACGCCGGTAACCAATCGGCGATTTCATTTGGGGTGCCGCCCGATCGTCTGGCGATCGTGGACGCACCGGTCGACGTCAGCGAAGCGCGGCACAAGGCGAGACGTCGGAATCATCCGATCGTACTGGTCCGCCGGGCCGGTAAGATCGTCGGGTTTCTGCGGTATGCCGATTTGTGCGTTCGAGAGCCCAAGCTGGAGTTGCGGCCGGTGATACGCGGTAAAACGGCTGACCGACATCTGCGGCTGTTGCTGCGTTTGTACGACGCGGCCAGCGATGTTGCCGTGCTGATCGACGAACGAGGTGACGTACGATGTGTCGTCACCCGCCGCCAACTCCTGCAGCCGCTGATCAAACGAACCCACTAGTCAACTTACTTGCGATAGCCTAGGTCATGGAGCACGGACAGCATTTCGTCGCAGGTCAGGTAGCGTCGGTGGTGCTCAACCTTGTACTGATCGATTGCCGATGCGAGCTCGAGACCGTCCTCCGACAACCCCACGTGTGAACTTCCGAACTGACGCCGCTCACTGGGAGGTTTCGACTGCTCGTCGGTCGAACGTCGCTCGACAAAGCCTTCTCGAGTTCCTGTTCCGACCGCGAACGAGGAGATCGAAAGTGGATGTGCGCTCGTGGAGGAGAGGTCTTGTCGGGACATGAATGCTTACTCTCGTCAATGATGAGGATGGCTGGTGATAAGCCGCTTCTGAAATGGCGGTCGTCAATCCCTGTGATCAATAACCTCGCGTATCTTCCCCCCTGTGATTGGGGCCCTCCGATAGAGGCCCGAGCGACAGGAACCCGCTGATAGGAACCGAGCAAAGCGTACGTTACAAAATCGCTTCGCGCCGAGATTCGACAGGATTTTCTCGCAGCTTGGTGAAAGTTCAGCCGACCGGAACCCTCGGGATGCCCCCGATCCGCCCGTCGCCAATCTTTCGCAAGGTTTCGCCAATGATCACGCCTTCCCGAATAGGAGCATCCGCAATCTCTGCGATCCCTACGATCGGCGAAAGTTACCGATCCGGGGCCGGGCTCGCAGTTGACGTCTCACCGCGGGGATACCAGCGCGGGTGCCGCCGCCCCGTCGTCTGCGACAATCTCAGATCGCGATTGTCACCACAATTACCGGAGCTGTGGGGCAGCACCAACGTCAACGGCCGCTTCACTTGCCAGTCTTCGCTGTTGGTCTCGCATTTGTTCCATCCATCGGCCGGCGGGCAGCGAATCGGGGTCGAGTTCCATGGCCAAGGCGAGCGATTCTTGGGCGACAACGACTTCGCCCCGTTCCAGAGCAAGCGAGGCCAGTTCCAGATGGGGCGAGGGATCGGTGGGATCTTTGGTCGCCGCGCGAGCGAAACAGCGACGCGCTTCCTCGGTTCGACCCAGCTGGCGCATGGCGATTCCCTGCAACATATCCACGCGAGCCGGGGCGTCTTCGATGCCGACGCCGTCCTGCAGTCGATCCAATGTTGCCAGCACGCGGTCGTAACGTTGTTCGGCGCGATAAATCTCGGCCGCTTGCAGCTGCACCTCGGGATAATCGGGTTGTAATGCCAACGCGCGATGGTAGGCAGCGAGCGCCTCGTCATCGTGCCCGGCCGCACGCAGACAATCACCGCGCAGCGCCCACACCTCTCCCGAATCACGCTGCAGCTGCAATGCCCACAAGCTGTGTTGGTCAGCTTCCTTCAACCGGCCGAGTTCCAAATACATGCGACCAAGCCGCTGTACCAGTCTTGGATCCCCGGCGCTAAGTCGAACGGCTTGTTCCATGTGTTCAATCGCACGATTTCGTTCGCCACGTTGCCAAAAAGACTCCGCCAATCCCCAGTGGGCGCGGTCGTTGGACTTGGAGACTTCCAGGGCGTCGGCAAACAACGTTTCGGCGATGTCCCAGCGACCGTCATGCATCGCCTGGAATCCTTGGCCCGACAACCGACGTGCATCGATCGTTTGTCGACTGTCGCCGAATCGCCGGATCGCACGACAACCCGGCACGGCGGACAGGACCGTCGTCAGGATGAGCAAATTCAGCAATCGGGCGTGAATCGAGTGCATCGATGGATCGAAAAAAGTCGGTGAAAACAACCGTCAGTTCATAGCAAAGATGACTCACCCTCTGCAATGTGAGCATGCCAATCCCCCTCGGATCGCAAGATTCCCCTCGGATCGCAAGATTGACCACCATTGATGTCGGATAGAAACAGGGCATCATGGGAGGATCGCCGTTCCCCCGTCCTTCCTTTTGCGATCGCCATGCCTGCCTCGTTCGATTCGTTTGGGATTCAGTTCCTCTATCCCGATAACTGGCGTCTCACCCCACGAGATGATCAAGAGGGAACCGAGGGTGTCACGATGGAATTGCCCAACGGGGGCTTTTTTTCGATCGAGCGTGGCCACCAGGGGATGTTGGACGAGGAACTGATTGAAGAAATATCGGACACGCTCGAGGAGTCTTACGACGACGTGGAACGGGAGGAAATCGAGTTGCCAGACGCGACCGCGGGCGAACGATGCGTCGAATTCCGCTTTTACTATCTCGATCTGATCATCGTCTCGCGATTGATCCTGATCACCATCGACGGCGTCCGATTCCTGGTTCAATTTCAGGCCGAGAATCGCGATTTCGACGCCAATGAAATGGTGCTCGCCGCGATTCTGAAACAGATTCGCCCCTAAACAAGGTCCTGCTTGCGTTTCTTGCGACGGTTCTTGCTACAGTCGCGACAGACGCCCTGAATGATCATTCGATGTCCGCTGACACGAAATCCTTGCTCGGCAGCGACGGAATCGCGTAGTTTGACCAGCGAATCGCTTTGAAATTCCAGCAACTTTCGACAACGTGTGCAGTACAGATGATCGTGTTGGGGATAGCCGTAATCATGTTCATAGACGGTTCGTCCGTCGAGCTGAAAACTTCTTAGCAACCCGGCATCGACGAATTCACGCAAAGTGCGATAGACGGTCGCGGAACTGACGTAGTTGTCCTCGCCACGCCGCGGCAGTCGGTCAATCAGTTCCTCTGCGTCGAAGTGATCGTGATTGCTGAACACTTCGACAATCAAGAACTTGCGTTGGCTTGTTTGTCTCAAACCGCGAGTCTGCAGATACTCCTCGAATCGCTCCTGAGGTGAAAGCGATACGTCTAATGGCTGAAGCGACGGTGTCGGTACGTTCACAATCGGTGTGTTGAGGTCGCGGAGACAGAAAATCGCACCGCCCCAACCCAACGTCGGCAGCCGGCCCGGTCATGCGGCCGAATGAACGCAATCGCGAATTCGGGCGCACAACACGTACAATATATCTCAGCGTCCAGTTTTCACACGGGTGCTTCTCGCGGGGCCGCTTTCGCGTCCCCCCCTCGGTCACCGGGCTCAGGCGATGTGGTCCAGTAGCCTGTCCAACGCGGCATTGAGCTTTTCGGGCGTCTCGTAGCTGCCATCGGCGATCTGACGACGAAGCTCCGCGACACGATCGATGCGAATCTCGCCGCCGCCGGCAATCGGTGAGCTAGCATCGAGCCGGTTGACACCTGTGGCGCTGGGCTCAGATCCAGCTGGTCTGTCGGTGCTGCCGAGGGTTTGGCTGCCAAATCGCTCGGCTTTTGAGCCTGTGTTCGCTGAGGGCCAGAACTGGCTTGTGTCGTCGATACCCGATAAGGGCCGTAAATCTGCATAATCGAATTGCTCCCATGTGGGATTGGAACACCATCGGCACGGAAACGGGCCACCAACGAGTGTGGCTCGAATCGACCGTACCGAATGGATACGAAAGCGCAAGTGACCGGGCTCATTGATCCAAAACCATGAAGTTTTGAGTTCAACTACCATTTCCGCGCCGGTCCTCAGCGCTGCTATCCTTGTCCCAGGATGCAATCCGTCAGCGAAAGAGACTTTTGAGCGCAAAGCGAGCGGAAACAGATGATTTATCGTCTGTTCCCGCCTTGGACTTCAGCCCATTTTCCGCTGGTCGGCAAGACTTCCCAAAAACAAGGACTCCGCGAACCTAGCAAACGCGTGAAACAGCGGGCAAGAGCAGTGTTCGCGAAGCCGACTCGGGCGACTCGGGGACTCGGGGGGGACTCGGGGGGACTCAGGCCAGGTGCACCCACCGCGGTTGCTAGCTCTACCACAGCCGCAAAACGCTGACCAGATTGTGACGCTGGTCGGTCCACAGCGGGGCATCGGCCAATTCCTCGGCCGTGGCAGCTTCCGCCTGACGCAGGAGAGGATCTCGCCACCACGCTTCGTCGGTTCCCAACAGGACCCACAGCGACGGATGAATCCCAGCCGCTGGCTCCGCCGCCCCTCGAACGACTCGGCTGGACATTCCGGCATCTTGGGCAAGCCGGTGGACAAGCGGCACCAAATCGAGGTGATTGTTGGAAACATGGACCGCCAGCAGACCGTTTTCTGCCAAACGACTCTGGTACAGTCGAACTGCCTCGCGTGTCAGCAGATGCGCCGGGATCGCGTCACTACTGAAAGCGTCCAGAACCAGCAGATCGAATTTCCTCTGATCCATCCGCTCCAACACCAAACGGCCGTCACCAAGGTGCGTACGAATCGTGGCAGGACTGTCGGCCAAGAACGAAAAGTGCGTGTTGGCGATATCGATCACCGCCGGATTGATTTCGATCATGTCGAATTGGTCCGACGGGCGGCCGTAAACGGCCAGCACGCCGCAGCCCAGACCGACCACTCCGATGCGAAGCGAGGGTGTCGATTCCTGCATTGCGGTAATCGCCAGGCCGATCCCACTTTGACGGCCGTAGTAGGTGGTCGGCTGATTCGCATATTCGTCAAGCCGCTGCATGCCATGAATCGTGTTTCCATGCACCAACCGCACACCAGAATCGTTTTTTAGAACCGCTAGGACACCAAAGAAATTGCGTTCCGATGCGATCGTTTCATCTTGTGGCGTGAACGTCACGGTCAGCACCGGCACGATCATTAGCAACATCGCGGGAAACTTCAAACGCTGCGCCGCCGACCAATCATATTCCGCTTGACCCCAACCGCGGCAGGCAAAGAACAGAATGCAGGTCAGCGCCGTCACGATCCCGAGCGTGACTGGCAATTCGATAAACGTGTTCAACAGCATCGGACAGATCAGCGCCACGATGATCCCACCGATCGCACCGCCCCCGGACAACATGGCGTAGTATTGGGTCAGTTGAGACGCAGGGGGCTTGATGCGGGCGACCTCGCCGTGACACAACAGACAAACGCCCAGCAGCGTCATCATGTAGCAAGACGCTTCGGCGATCAGTTGCATCGATCCGGGTAACACGTGTTTGACTTGGATCATCAAAATGGCGACCAACGTGGCTCCCGCGATCAGCTTCGGTTTGTACCATTGGGGCGAATCAAAGCAGACGATGAAGCTGATCAAGTACAGGCTAAGCGGCAGCACCCAAAGAAATGGGATCACGGCGATGTCTTGGCAGACGTGATTGGTGACGACCAGCAGCGTGGTGGAGGCCAATGCCGGCAGGGCAATCCACGCGGATCGAATCGCCCAGTTTGGGGGTGGTGTTTCCAGCGCTCCGCTCGACGAACCGAGCTGGACAATCCCCGATCGCTTCGTTCGCTGAAACAGACTGGTTGCGATCACACCCTGAACCAACACGAACAGGCAAAACATCAGCGACCAGACGACCGACTGGCTGGAGACCGATAAGATCGGTTCGACCAAGAACGGATAGCTCAACAGCGCTCCCAGCGAGCCCGCGTTCGAGAGCGCGTACAGTCGATAAACACGCTCGCTGTTGTCTTGATAGCTCATCCATGCCTGGACGAGCGGTCCGGTGCTCGAGAGGACGAAATACGGCAGACCGACGTGCACGGCGAGCATCCACAGCAGGTGGATCATCGGCGATTCGCTGCCGGTTGGCTTCCAAGCGTCCGACGGTTCGATGGGCAGCATCAACGCCGCGGTCGACAGCAACAGCAAATGGATCGCGCCCTGGGCAGCGGGCCTAAAAAGCGTGCGAAGCAAATGCGCGTACAAATAGCCGCCAAACAACAACACTTGGAAAAAGAGCATGCAGGTGGTCCAGACCGCAGGTGTTCCCCCAAACCAGGGCAGCACGCACTTGCTGATCACCGGCTGGACTTGAAACACCAAAAAGGCGCCCAGCAGTGTCGTGGCGGCAAACCAGAAAATCGAACGACCTGGGCCGCCCGGTTGTCGCTGGAGTGCCGGTATTTCTGATTGTGACATTTGGCAAGACCCCCTTGAATTGAACATGCAAACGGAAATAGCCGTGTGCCGGAATCAAAATTCCGTTCTCCGCGGATGATCCGCGTGCCTGGGGCGCGCGCAGACTCGAGAAAATCTAGGTCACAAACGGGTGTCAGAGATGTTGGCGGCGGATGTTACAATCCGGATCCGCGGCCCCACCCAGTTTCTCGATCCCGAGCAATCTTCTTGTCGATCAGCCCTCCTCGTGATGAAGCTGCAATCGCAGTTAGGCAGCGCGTCTATGTCGAGGCAAGCCGCGCCGCCGTTTGGGGGCTGGGTGTCAATTTCGCGTTGGTCGTCGCCAAGCTGTTGGGCGGGATTTTGACCGGTTCTTCGGCGTTGATCGCCGACGCGGTCAATTCGATCGGCGATGTCGCCAGCGCATTGGCCGTTCGTGGCGCCCTCAGCGTCGCGCAGCGAGCAGAGGACGAGGATCATCCCTATGGCCATACCAAGGCCGAATCGATCGCTGGGCTGTGCGTGGCCCTGCTGGTCGCTTTCAGCGCAGGGATTCTCGCGTTGGAAACGATCAAGCGGTTTCAAGGCGATCTGCGTGTGCCGGGGATGTTAGCGGGGGTCATCGCTAGCTTTTGCGCGGTCGTCAAAGAGATCATTTATCGATACACCTGCCGCGTGGCAAAGCATATCAATTCATCAGCATTGTTGGCGGTCGCATGGGACCATCGCAGCGATGCATTGGCCTCGGGCGTGGTGGCGGTGTCGCTCCTGGCGGCCCCCTATGTCGGTTCGATGGGGCCTTACATCGATCCGATTGCGGCACTCGGGGTTTGTTGCTTGTTGGTGATCACGGGGCTGCGGATGTTCATGTCCACGGCGGGTGAGTTGATGGACCAGCAGGCCGATGACGAGATGGTCGCATCGGTCCGCCGCGACGCCGAATCCGTTGCCGGCGTCGTGGAAGTGGAAAAGCTCCGTGTTCGCAAGAGCGGACTGGAGTACTTCATCGAGATCCACGTCCAGGTCAGCGGAACGATCACCGTTGACGAGGGACATCGTATCGGGCACAACGTCAAAGACCGGTTGCTGACTTCGATGCCCCGAGTCCGTGATGTGCACGTGCACATCGAACCCTATGTGGAACAGCATCACTTCGAAGACTGATGCTATTTGGCGTTGGCCATCTCGGCCAGTTGAACCGTCGCCCTGCCCTGCTCTTTTTCCAAATAGGCCCGGCCGAACTTGACGTTCACGTGATCCCAGGGAAGCTTGTCCATCAATTCATATTTCTCGTGAACCTGCCGTTCGATGTCGATTCCTGCGTCCTCGATGGCCGTCCACCAACGTTGCGGGTCGAGGTGTTCGGTCCAGCCATCCATTCTCGCCCCACGCTCCCATGCCAATCGGATCGCCTTGCCGGTGCGGCGATCACCACGGCTCAAAACACCTTCCAGCAGGCTGGTCTCGATGTCGTGACACTTGATGTTCACGCTGCGAATCTTTCGTCGGCTCCACATATGTTTGTGAGCCCATTTGAAGTACTCGCGGCGCTGCATTCCATTCCACTGATAGGGTGTGTGTGCTTTGGGGACAAAGTTGGAAACGCTCGCGGTCACACGCACGTAGCGACCTTTGACCTCTTTTCCGACCGTCGCGATTTCCTCGGCCAGGTCGACGATCCCGTCCAAGTCGACTGGGCGTTCGCCCGGCAAGCCGCACATGAAGTACAGCTTGACGCTTTCGAAGTTGTGCCGGAACGCGGCCCGACACCCCTCGATCAGATCGCTGTTCTTGATCTTTTTGCGGATCTGTACGCGCATGTCGTCGCGGGCCACTTCCGGTGCCAGCGTCAGTGAACTGCGACGGTCCGTACCGATCAGCTGTGGAAGTGATCGCAGCTGGTCATTCACTCGCAGGCTTGGCACACTGATGTTGACGCCCAGCGGCCGAAACACTTCGTGCAACCGGCGCACCAGCGGTTCAAAGTGCGGATAGTCGCTGCTGGATAACGAAAGGATGCTGATTTCGTTGAAGCCGCTGTTGTGGTAGCTTTCCATCGCGCCTTGGACGATCGTTTCGACTTCGCGAATGCGCAGCGGACGTTTGATGACCGTACTTTGACAGAATCGACAAAGATGGGGACAGCCACGCATGATTTCGATCGCGATCCGATCGTGAACACATTCGATGTAGGGGACGATCGGCTTCGTCGGGATCGGGATGCCATCGAGGTCACTGATCACGCTCGGCGCGATCGTCTCGGGGACATCGGTCCGGGTGCGATGGAGCGCGGCGATGCGGCCATCGGCGTACTCCGGTTGATAGAACCGCGGGACGTAGGCCGATTCGATTTTTTGGGCAACGATCGCCAGCGATGCTTCCCGTTGCTTGCGACCTTGCTCGCCACCGGCAAACGATCCGTCATCCCGGCGGTATTGATCTTTTAGTTGCAGCCACAGATCGCAAATCACCGGCAGCACCGGTTCACCATCCCCGGTGATCATCACGTCAAAATAGTCGGCCATCGGCTCGGGATTTTGGCAACAGGGACCTCCGGCAAGTACCAGGGGATCGCCCATCGTCCGGTCAACCGCTTCCAGCGGGATCCCTCCCAGGTCGATCATGGTCAACACATTGGGAGAACTGATTTCGTACTGCAGGCTCAAGCCCAGCACGTCGAAGTCCGCTAACGCGGTAAATGTTTCCAGGCTGTATAGCGGAATCTGGTGTTTGCGCAGCAGATCCTCCATGTCGGGCCAGGGCGTGAAAACTCGCTCGGCACACCAGTCCTCCCTGCGATTCATTAGCGAGTACAACACCTGCAACCCATGATGGCTCATCCCAATCGTATAGGCGTCGGGAAAGCCGAGGCACAGTTTCCCACGGACATGACGGTGGTCTTTGACCACGATGTTCCGCTCTCCGCCGACATATTGGGCCGGGGTTTGCACGTGCGGCCACACACGGGATTCGAGCAATTGACGTCGCTGGTGATGGATCATGGATTCTCTTGAAATGGGAATCTGGCGATTCGTCGGCAACCACGACAGCTGGGCAATCGTGATCGGGACGCTAAAGTGTGACCGTTGATGCCGCCCAAACGCAAGGGAACCCCGGCACTCACCGAGAGAGAACGCCTGTAATCGCAGAGAGAAGGACGTTGTGAGCGAATTTGAGATCGTCGGAACGGTAGACGAATTCGAGGACGGTCAGGGCCGAGCGGTCCCGGTTGACGGCCGGATGGTGGCCGTTTTTCGACGTGGAGACCAATGGTATGCGATCGATGACCTGTGCCCACACATGGGTGCGTCGTTGGCCGAGGGCTATGTCGAGGACAACACGGTGACCTGTCCCTGGCACGCATGGCGGTTCTGTATCAAAGATGGCTCCTGGGAGGACAATCCGCGAGTCAAAGTCGATTGCTTTGAGGTCAAGATTGAGGGCAACGATGTGCTGGTGCGAGCGATCGAAAAGCAACCGGAGCCCGGTTCCGACGCCTAGTCTGTTGCCGAGGCTAAAGCTCGAGACTTTCCCCCACCTCCAGCACCACCGGTTTGGCATCGGTTTCCCGGACGATTTTTTCGGCCCATTTTCTTGCGTCCTGCGCGATCGGCGGCCAAGTGTTGTAATGCGTCGGCAGAACCCTCTGGGGCTCAATCAACTTGGTCGCCGCGACGCTGTCGTCGATCCCCATTGTGAACAGATCCCCGATCGGAACAATCGCCACATCGACTTTGTGAGCATACAGACGCATGTCGCCGAACAATGCCGTGTCACAGGCGAAATAGATTCGTTTGCCGTCGATGGTCAGCAAGAATCCGGCCGGATTGCCGCCGTACGAGCCGTCGGGTAACGAACTGCTGTGCAGTGCGGGAATCATTTTGACCGTGCCGAATGGCAACTCGGTGGCGCCACCCAAGTTCATTCCCACGGTCGACTCGATCCCCTGGTTTGTCGCGAACCACTGCGCCACCTCGAACGAGGCCACGATCGTCGCGCCGTTGCGATTGGCGATCGCCGCGGCGTCGGCAACATGGTCAAAGTGTCCATGCGAGAGCAGGATATGGCTGATCGGATCCAGCTCATCGGCCTTCGTCGTCGCGGTCGGGTTATCGCTCAAAAACGGATCGAGCAAGATTCGATGATCGCCCGTTTCGATCAGCCAGCTTGCATGCGAGAGCCAAGTGAGTGTCGTCATGATTTCCGTTTCGTCTTTTTCGAGTCTACCGTTGGACATCTGTCACGATTTGATTCGACCGAGTCGTTTCTCTACCACGACTCGCCACGAAGTCTGGCGATTTCCATCGCGTCTTTATCGCCGCGGCCCGAGAGGCAAATGACCAAGTGCTGGTCCGCAGGCATCTCGGCCGCCAGTGTGATTGCTTTGGCCACCGCATGACTCGTTTCCAGCGCGGCAATGATACCCTCGCTACGCGCCAGCCGATCGAATGCCGCCATCGCCGCGTCATCGCCACATTCCAAATACTCAACGCGGCCGGTGTCTTTCCAATAGCTGTGCTCGGGACCGACACCGGGGTAGTCCAGACCGGCACTCATCGAGTGGACGTCACACGTCTGACCATCCTCGTCTTGCATCACATAGCTGTAACTGCCGTGCAGAACCCCCGGCCTTCCGTGGGTCAGCGGTGATGCGTGATCTCCCGGATTGCAACCCCGCCCACCGGCTTCGACACCCACCATACGGACCGCTTCGTCCTCGACAAAAGGATAGAACATACCGGCTGCGTTGCTGCCGCCGCCGACGCAAGCGACGACGCAGTCGGGAAGTCGCTCGAAGGTGTCGATACATTGTTCGCGTGTTTCCCGCCCGATCACCGCCTGGAAATCGCGGACCATCATCGGAAACGGATGCGGCCCGATCACGCTGCCGATGATGTAGTGCGTCTGTTCGACCGAAGCCATCCAATCTCGCATCGCTTCGTTGACGGCATCGCGCAGCGTCTTGGATCCGCTTTCGACCGGACGGATCTCGGCCCCCAACAATTTCATGCTGAAGACATTCGGTTTTTGGCGACGAATATCCTCGCTGCCCATGTAGACAGTGCACGGCAAGCCGAAATGTGCGCACGCCGTGGCGGTGGCGACGCCGTGCTGGCCCGCTCCCGTTTCGGCGATCACGCGTGTCTTGCCCATCCGCAGGGTCAGCAGTGCCTGACCAATGGTGTTATTGATCTTGTGTGCACCGGTATGATTGAGGTCTTCGCGTTTGAGCCAAATCTGTGCACCGCCGATCGAATCGCTCAGACGTCGTGCATGATACAATGGACTCGGTCGACCCACGAATGTCTTCAACAGCCCGGACAATTCTCGCTGGAATTCCGGATCCTTTTTGGCGCGATCATATTCTTCAGACAACTGATCCAAGGCGCAGGTGAGCGTCTCGGGTACAAACCGGCCGCCAAAATCGCCGAATCGCCCCCGCGGATCGGGTACGGAGGCAGTGGCATAGGAGTGGCTCGGCGTGGTACTCATCGGCGATTTGTCGGTTGGTATCAAAGGGGGCATTTTCAGCGTCGGGTGGGCCAAGTGGCTCTCGGGCCGCATCGACCCACCGTTTTTTCGGCGGTTTGTCGCCGGTGGGTCTGGGCCGCGGATGCTCCTTGCCCCACCTACGGTTGTAAAAACGAATTGCGACGTCATTTGCCAAATTCGGGCAAACTGATTCTCACTACAGCATGTGACTTGGTCAACGAGCCTGCCGTTCCAGTACACCCGCGTGCGTCGTGTTGGACGCTTGGTCGTCGTGACAGATAGCTTGATCCAGGTGAATGGTTTTCGTGCTCCTGATTCTTGAAAGGGATCGATGCCTGAGCTTCCCGAAGTTGAAACGATGCGGCGTGGCATCTTGTCGGTCGTGGGTTGCCGCATTGCAGCAGCCGAGCGTCCTGCCTGCCAGCGCCGCCCGATCCTGATTCGTCCCCGCATTGACGCGTTGGACCGACGGGTGCGAGACAAAAGAATCACCGCGGTCGATCGGCGGGGCAAACGCGTGATGATCCGGTTGGAAGACGGCCAGAGGGAAGACGGCCAGACGCTTGTGATTGAACCACGGATGACGGGATTGGTGCTGTTATCGGATCCACCCGGTCCGGAGCACTTACGGTTTCGTTTACGATTGGTCGGTGGCCTGCACGAACAGCTATTGTTTTGGGATCGCCGCGGGCTGGGCACGGTGCGTCTGCTCCAGGCGTCGGAGGTTGGGGTTTTGGTCGATCAAAAACTGGGGGTCGACGCGTTGCTCATCACCGCCGATGAATTTCGCTCGCGCCTGGGCGCGAGTCGCCGTGTGATCAAGGTCGCGTTGCTGGATCAAGCGGCCGTTGCCGGGATTGGCAATCTGTACGCCTCGGAGATTCTGTTCGTCGCCGGCATCGATCCTCGCGTGCGTTGCGATCGCGTGACAGGCCCACAGTGGTCGCGGATTGCCAGCGCGACGGTGGAGGTACTTTCCGAGGCAATTCGGCACGAGGGGAGTACGTTGCGTGACGGCACGTATCGAAATGCGCTGAACGATCCCGGTGGCTACCAGAACCATCATCAGGTGTACGATCGAGCAGACCTTCCGTGCAAACGATGCTCCAGGGGCGTGATTCGCCGCATCGTCCAGGCTGCACGAAGTACATTTTTCTGCCCGCAGTGCCAGCGAAAAACGGGGATTCACGACTCGATTGCCCTCTAATTGAAGTTCGCCCCCGATCGCCGAGTCGCTAGAATACCTCGTATCGCAACTCCGCAATCCATTTCCTTTGATGATTGGCATTTTCCCAGGTGACTCCATGAATTCTCAACCGTCACGACGCGATTGGATTCGTCAAGCGACGTTGCTGTCGGTCGCCGGCGCCTCCGCGGTCCACGCTTGGGGTGCTCAATCGAATCGAGATCCGCGTTGGGACGAGACGATCAGCAAGGGTCTCAGCTGGCTCGGCCGTACCCAGTCTTCGCGGGGTCAGTGGAACACGCAAGCCTATCCCACCGCGATGGCGGCGCTCGCCGGGACCGCTATGATCGCCAGCGGAAGCACGACGACCCAGGGACCCTATGCACGCGAAATTGGTCGCGCCAGTGACTACCTGATCAGCAAGAGTCGGGACAACGGTTTGATCGGTGATCCGCAAACCGACTCGCGGTACACCTACGGCCACGGATTTTCGATGCTGTTCCTGTCCCAGGTTCTCGGCGAAGAGGGATTGTTGGATCGGCGTCAAGAGCTAGTGGATGTGCTCACCAAGGCGGTCGAATTTAGCGGCAACGCACAGACACCCGCTGGGGGCTGGGGTTATGTGTCGGCACGTGAAGGCAACGACTTTGACGAAGGTTCGACCACGATCACTCAAGTTCAAGGGCTGCGCGGTTGTCGCAATGCCGGTATCCCGGTGAGTGGAAAAGTGATCGATAACGCCAAGGAATACATTTATGGCTGCAAAAATCCAGATGGCGGGATCAGTTACAGCAGTCGTCAGAAGGGCAGCAGCAGACCCGCCATCACAGCGGCGGCGTTGGCCGCCCTCTACAACGCGGGCGACTATGACAGCGAACATGTTCCGGAAATGTTGAAGTACGCCAAAGATTCGCTGCACGACATCAGCGACGGCACCCGCGCGTTCGGCCATTGGCACTACACGTATCTGTACTACAGCCAAGTCGTTTATCGACAGGGTGACGAGTTGTGGATTCCGTTTCGAGACCGCTTGTACGATCGAATTGTCAGCCAACAGCGTCCCGATGGTTACTGGGAAGGACAGATCCATCCCGTCTACGTCACCTCCTGTAACCTGATCATGATGCAATTGGATCGCGGTTACTTGCCGATCTATCAACGCTAAGCACGTCTATTTTGCCGCCGTGATTCCTTCGCTCATTTGCAGATGAACCATGTCACGATAAGCCCCGCCCCGCTGCAGCAATTCGTCGTGGCTGCCAACTTCAACAATGCGTCCTTCGTCCATCACGACGATCTTGTCGGCGCCCGTGATCGTGCTCAGCCGATGCGCGATCACAAAGGCGGTCCGGTCCTGCAGCAACTCGGACAGACTCCGTTGAATCAGCCGTTCACTTTCACTATCCAAGTTGCTGGTCGCTTCATCGAGGATCAGAATCCGCGGGTCGGCAAGGATCGCGCGGGCGATCGCCAATCGCTGTCGTTGGCCGCCGGAGAGTTTCACACCTCGTTCGCCGATCACCGAATCGTACCCCTCGGGTAGGCGGCAAATGAAATCGTCTGCCGCTGCCGCCTCGGCTGCACGAATCACGTCTTGATCGCTAGCCCGCCGGCGGGCATAGGCGATGTTATCGCGAATCGTCCCGTCAAACAAAAACACATCTTGTTCGACCATCCCCAACAGACGGCGGTAGTTCTCCAGTCGGATGTCCCGCAAATCGCGACCATCGAGACAAATGCTGCCGGCGGCTGGATCGTAAAAACGTGCGATCAGGTTGGTCAGCGTCGTTTTTCCGGCGCCGCTACGACCAACCAACGCGACCGTTTCTCCCGCCCGAACCTCGAGGTTGATGTTGTTCAGTACGACCGCCTCGGAGCCGGGATAGGAGAATGACAAATCACGGATCGAGATCGCACCTTCAACATTGGCTTGATCCAGCCGCAACGAGTTTTCGTTGCTCGGCAATTCCTCCTCGATCTCTAGCACATCCAAGACACGATCGAGACCGGCCAGATTGCTTTGGAATCCGACGGCGCTGGCCGCAATCGTCGCCAGCGGATCGAGCAACATCGTCAAATAAACCAGGAACATCATCAGGTCGCCAAGCGTCAATTCGCCACCGATGATTTGATAGCCGCCATAGAGCAGCAACCCGGTCGAGGCCAGCGGGATGACGACCTCCCAGATCGTTTCGATCGTTCGTGTCCACCACCAAGTGAACAACTGTTGACGCACCATATAATCGCCTTCTCGAACGAACCGCGTCGATTCGCTGCGACCGCGTGAGAAGGTGCGAACGATGCGAATGCCGCCGAATGTTTCGGTGGCATTGCCGTCAATCTTCTGACGCTGCTTTCGAATGTCTCGATAGAGCGGTCGGATACGATTGATCCATGTCCGATGGGTGACCCAGACGACCGGCAACAGCAACAGCCCGCCGACCATCAGCTTCCAATCGACCAGCATCAAGATGATCAGGCTGCCGACGAACTGGACGATCGCCCGCCAGGGGTTATACAGCATGCTGAAGATCAGGTCGGCGACGCCGCCGGCGTCTTCACGAATCAGACTCGCCGCGCCGCCGCTTTTCATCTCGTGAACCTGGTGCAACGGCAGCCTGATCGCGTGTTCAAAAACCTCGCGACGGATCGACACTTGAGTTTGATTGACCGCCTTGGTCGCCATCCATCGGCTGGACAAATGGATGGCCGTCGACAACATCGTGACCACGACCACCACGCTAGCGATCACCAACAGCAATCCCATCGGCGATTCCGGCAGAGGTAGCATCCGCAGCCACTCGGGAATCGGTTTCGGCGGGTCGGTTAGTGCCGAATCGATCGCCAACTTGGTGCCCACCGGTGGGATCAACTTCAGGGCGATGCCGACGGTCAGCAGCGACAGGGCGATCAGGATCGATTGGCGATGGGGGGCGATCAGCCGAAGGAATTCCTTGAACAACTCCCAGAATCCGCGGTCACGATCCCCCAGCTTCTTCGGGTTTCGATCCTCACGACTATGCGGTGGGGGCGGTTCCCCCTTCGCGTTGCGCTCGCGAACCTGCTGGCGATAGTCTGAAAAACGGCGTCGGCTTGAGTGTGTCGGCATGAGTTAATTGGTAGTACGCGGCGGCGGTTTGGACAACCAAGGGATTGTCCAAAGGGAGCGAGAATGGGGCGTGGTCCGTTTGCCGGGAACCTTGATCGCGCCCACTGGCGGCAGCAAATTCGGTTACGCTGTTGGCCCTGCTTGGAATAACCTCGCCACCTCGATTTGTATTGCCAAGGCGACGCCCGATGAGCCTGATCGATTATTGCGTCCTGATTGCTTATTTCGTTGTCATGATTGTGATCGGGCTATGGGCCATGAGCCGGGTTCGCGACCAGGAAGACTACTTCATGGGCGGTCGCGGCTTCGGAAAACTGTTGCAAACGTTCGCCGCTTTTGGGGCCGGTACCGGTGCCCACGAACCTGTCACGGTCGGCCGCACCGTTTGGACCAGCGGACTGAGTGGCGTTTGGTCGGCCCTGATGTGGCTGTTTGTCACCCCGATTTATTGGATCACCGCCGTCTGGTATCGACGGATGCGACACTTGACACTCGGGGACTGGTTTGTCGAGAGGTATGAGTCTCGAACCCTGGGCGCGGCGTACACGTTGTTCGCGATCGTTTTTTACATGTTTTATCTGTCGACGATGTTCTCGGCGATCGCCAAATTCGCGGTGCCGCTGATCGGTGTCGAGACGGTCTCGGGACTCGGCCTCGAACTCAAGTATGTGCTGATTCCGTCGATCGCCGGCGTCGTGATCATCTATGGCGTTTTGGGTGGTTTGACCGCTGCCTATTGGACCGACCTGATTCAAGGCTTGTTCATCATTTTGCTGTCGGTGCTGTTGATTCCCTACGGCCTGTGGGCGCTGGCAAAGCAATACGGAAATGCGGACGAGCAAACCTTGTGGGACGGGTTCCGGATCATGCACGAAAGGGTGTCGGGCGACTATTTCAATCTGTTTTCCGGACCCAGCAGCGGCGAGTTTCCGGTTCAGTACATTGTCTCACTCACTGTGTTGGCGTTGGTCGGTATCGTGGTGCAGCCACACTTCATCGCCACCGGTGGCGGATCGGCGAAGACCGAAAACGAGGCGAGAATCGGGCTGGTGGTCGGGAATTTTTTGAAGCGACTTTGCACGATTGGCTGGGCCTTGACGGCGCTGATCGCCTTGGCCCTGCTAGCCGGTAACGCGGAAATCGCTGCTGATCCCGATCGCGTTTGGGGCGTTGCGGCACGAGAGATCCTCGGGCCATTGAACATCGGCCTGGTCGGATTGATGCTCGCCTGCCTGCTGGCGGCGATGATGAGCTCGGCCGATACCTACATGATCGTCACGTCGGGCTTGGTGGTACGCAACCTCTATGCACCCTACATCAACCCCAACGCCGATGAAAAGAAGTACGTATTGGTCGGTCGGCTCACCGGATTGATCATCATTGTTGGCGCATCGGTTGTGGCGTTGACGTACGCCGATGTGTTCGGCCAATTCAAAATGGCGATCGAATTGCCCATCCTGTTCGCAGCACCGTTCTGGATCGGAATGTACTGGCGGCGGGCCAATCGGACTGCGGTCTGGGGGACAATCTTGTTCTCGGCCCTGACGTTCTTTGTACTGCCGGTGGCGATTCCCCAGTTCGCGCCCGGTCTGCGAGAGTACCCTGCCCTGTCAACGACGACACAAGTCGTGACGAAAACGTTCCAACGCAAGGCAACGGAATCCGATGTCGCTCGTCACGAGGCTTGGTCGGCCGCCAATGCCGAACTGAATCGAAAGCACGACGAAGCGATCGCGGCGATCGGGCCCAAACCGCCTGAATCGGACAAGCAGCAAACCGCCGCATGGAACGAAGCAGTCAAACACGCCGATGACGATCACGAGGCGGCCATCAAGACGCTTGGCGGCGGACCACCCCAGGCCGTACTTGGCGAGCCGATCACCATCGTTCTCAAAAGTGGCGGCGGATCGATCTTTTGGCGAGACGGTGTGCTGCCCGTTGGCCAGCCGCAACTGAAATTGGTCCAGCAGAAACGCGAGGGTGATATCGACCTCCTGATTCAGCAAAAAGTTGGACCTCAGGTCGGTCAAGGCTCACTCAATCTTGACTTTCTGCTCTATACGGCGGTTGGCCTTGATCTTGGCAACGCATCCAAAGCGACACTGGAAACGTTAAGGCTGCCGGCGCGGCTGCTGACGCCATTCCTGGTGTTGATCATTCTCAGCTACATCACTCCCCGCGGCAGCCCCGACGTGCTCGATCGATATTACGCCAAGATGAACACACCCGTCCTGGCCGATCCAGAGCAAGACGAACAAGCGCTGGCCAAGGCTTATGCGTCGCCCGTCACGATGCGGAGCAAGAAGATTTTCCCGACCAGCGATTTAGAGTTCGTCTGGCCCAACGCGAAAGATATCATCGGATTTGTCACCTCCTGTGCCATCTGCGTCGCGATCATCGGATTGTTGATCTGGCTGGCCAACATCGGTGCGTGATGGAACCCGCCGCGACAGCGCGGGCGTTTGACGCTTGTGACAGACGAATGTTGGTGGGGACCGATTGGGCCTCCAGCTCATCTTTCCAACCGCAATATGCATTCCCAATCCCAGAGGATTCCCCATGAAACTCGTCGTTCTATGTCAAAGATTCCTCCTTCCATTCAGAATGTCTGCGTGACTTTCTGAAGTGCTGTCTCTCGGATGCCGCGCAGGAATTGGCCGCTCAACAGGGAAGAGAGCTCTCATCCGAGGAATTGCAACGATCGCGAGCATTGGTCGTAAAGGCAATTGCCGATGCACAGGCACCATCACAGGCGAACCAGCACGGACCCGACGCTGAATCTCCGACCCTGAATCTCTCTCCGTTTGATCGCAGTCGGTTTCCTTGTCCGGGGCGTTTCGTTGGGATGCATCAGCTGGTGTTAACCCAGAATCTCTCGGATCACTTGTCCATGGACGTCGGTCAAACGGAAGTCGCGACCTCCGTATCGATACGTCAATCGTTCGTGATCCAAACCGAGTGCGTGCAGCATCGTGGCATGTAAATCATGAACGCTGGTCGGCTTTTCTTCCGCTTGGAATCCAAATGGGTCGGTGGCACCGTGAACCGTACCGCCCTTGATCCCGCCTCCGGCCAACCACACGCTGAATCCGTAATGATTGTGGTCGCGTCCCTGCTTTGGGTTACCATCGCCCCCGAGTTCCACCGTCGGCGTTCGACCGAATTCACCACCCCACAGCACGAGCGTCTCGTTCAACAATCCCCGTTGTTTCAAGTCAGTCAGCAGCGCGGCGATCGGCTGGTCCAGTTGTCCAGCCAGTTTGCGATGGTTGTCGGCAATGTTTTCGTGGTTGTCCCATGGTTGCCCCCCGCCGTGCCACAGTTGGACGTACCGCACCCCACGTTCGACCAGACGACGAGCGATCAACGTCTGCCTCGCGTGGACGCCGCTGCCATACAGTTCGCGGATGTACTGCGGTTCATCGGAAACATCAAACGCCTCTTCCGCGTCACGCTGCATGCGGAAGGCAAGTTCGTAGTTTTGGATTCGGGCATCCAGTCGGTCATCGACACGTGATGCTCGATGCTGCTGGTTCCAATGACGAAGCAAGTCAAGTTGCTGACGCTGCTGTACCTCGGTGACTTGCGGATGTTCAATGTTTTCGATCAACCGGTTGAACTCGGTGTGCTGGGAATCGATATACGTGCCCTGGTAAGCACCGGGAAGGAATGCGGATTGCCAATTCTCGTTGTCCTTGATCGGCAATCCACCGGGGCACATCGCGATGAAACCGGGAAGATTGCGGTTCTCGCTTCCCAGTCCGTATAGCAACCATGCACCCATACTCGGTCGCGCTTGCACCGAGTCGCCGCAGTTCATCAGCATCAAGGACGGTTCGTGGTTGGGGACCTGAGCGTACATCGAGCGAATGACGGCTATGTCGTCGATGTGGGCCGCCGTGCGTGAAAACAATTCGCTGACCTCGATCCCCGACTCACCATGACGCTGAAACTTGAACGGCGATGGGAATGCGGCGCCCGTCTTGCGTTCGGTTGTCAAATTCTTGGAAAGTGGTTTCCCCGCGTATTTCGCCAACTCGGGTTTGGGATCAAACGTATCGACATGCGAGGGGCCGCCATTGAGAAAAAAATGAATGACGTGCTTCGCCTTGGCCGGAAAATGGGGCGGTCGAGCGCTGAGTGGGTCCGAGGCACTTGGCCGTTGGGCTTGCACGACCGACCGTCCATCGTCCTCCAGGACACCGGCAAGCGCCAGCGACCCGAGCCCCAATGCCGATTGCTTCAACAGGCGACGTCGATTGAGAGCTGGAAAGATGTTGGGTTGGCTCATGCTTTTGCTCATCATTCAGTCAATGAATGTAAATTCGTTCGTGCACAACAGCACTTGCGCCAGTTGTTCCCAGGGGTCTAACTGACGCGTCACGCTGCGGGAAAAGTCCGATTCGGAATTCCAATGGCTGGAAACGTCGCCCGAAAGTTCAGTTGTCTCGATCACGCTTGTCCAGAGATGCTCGTCACTGTTAAGGACGTCGCCGATGTCGACGACAAAATCAATTGTCTCACCAGCCGATACATCGAACGAATCAACATTCAACTGGGCAGTGTCTTGATGGACTGTCGTTGCTGACAGGACTCCTTGACGCGAGGAAACGATGAATCCGCGGACGCCATCACCTGGGGCACGTTCATGAATCAACTGCGAGCGGATCTGAATCGTCATGCCCCGTGGCGCCGTCCATCGACGAATCGCCGCATGTTGGCGATCATTTCCCGGGTGACCGCCCGTCGCGGTCAGCTGGACCCACCCCAGGACTGAGTCGGGCCATTTCGGCCCGCCCTGCCAGGCACTGCCGGTGAAATGTGGTAGCGCTGTGAATCCCGTCACACGTTGCTCGGTTTCATCCAGCATGCCAAATCCGTATTGCCAATCGCGCTCGGTCTCGGGCCCTGCGGTCAGGGGTGTCGTCCCGCTGGAATGAACCAACTGCAGGGCATCGGCGAGCTCCTCTCGTGTTGGTGATCGCTGCAAGGTCTGCTGAAACATCTGATCGACCGACTGCTCGGGTGTGCGATTCCGGCGAGCCAGTTCGGCGAGCGCCACGGCACGCTCGAGAAGGAGCGGATGATTCATCAAGAACAACGCTTGTTGCGGCACGGTCGTTTCCGCACGCTTGGGTACATGCAGATCAGGGTTGGCAAAGTCAAATACACGAAGCGCTGCGGGCAGGTATTGTCGATCAACCTCTCCGTAAACCGTTCGTCGATGAGGAAACGGCTTGTCGAACAACCCAGTCGGTTTGCCACCCATCCGGCGGTCGAGTTGATCGGATGATGACAACAGCGAATCTCGAAACTCCTCGAATGAAAGTCGCCGCGGGTTCATCCGCCACAACAGGCGGTTGTCGGGATCGATCTGCATCGCATGAACCAATTCTTCACCATCCGGTCGCATCGAGGCTTGCCGATAGGTGGCCGAAAGCAGGATCGATCGATGCAGCTTCTTGAGATCCCATCCCTCGTCGATGAAACGAGATGCCAGGAAATCGAGCAATGCAGGATGCGACGGCTCGCCGGCGCGGGTGCCAAAATCGCTCGCGGTGCCGACCAGGCCCTGGCCGAAGTGCTGTGTCCACACTCGGTTCACGATCACTCGTGCGGTCAGTGGATTTTCGGGATCAATGATCGCCTGAGCCAGCTCCAGCCGCCCGCTGCCATGTTGGAATGTGCCATCATTCTCGTCCACCAACAGCGACAGGAATCGACGCGGAACGGATTCGCCTTTGTTAAGCGGATCGCCGCGGCGAAAGACTCGCGGCGTTGTCGCTTTCGCTCGGTCGGTCAATACCAACGCAAATGCCTCGCTGCCCTCTGAGTTGATGATCCAGCGGTCGACTTCGCCCTGGCTTTTCCATAATTCTGTGCAGCTCGCCGAGTCGAAGTAGGTTTCCGAATGCACGATCGGGCCCTCGGGCACAACGCATGGTGAACCGGGCCCATAGAGTACCTGCCGAAGTTGTTCGGCATCAGGATCGGAAAGCTGGCTGGGCGGATCGAGCTGGTCATGACTTCGCTGCGACACAAGCTCTTTCCATCTGCCGTCTACCGTTGTGAAGATCTCTCCATAGCGATCGATGACTTCATCAAACGACTCCGGTGGCGTCTCGAATTGCCTGGCAACGATCGCATTGGTTAGTTGTGAAGGCGACTGATGAAGCTGTTCGGTCACCGATGCGGACCGTCGCGCAAACTCCGTCAGGGGAATGTCAGCATACGCATGCCAAGCCGAAAAAATGGGATCGTTTCGTCGACCCGATTCGTACAAGTACGACTCCCAGCTTCGAACAAACGCCGGTAACAGATCGGACTTTTGGAAAACTTGATCAAATCCGTTGGCAGGATATTTGTGGAGTTCTCGTTGAGCTCGAAGGTATTCGACAACACGATCACGACAACGTGCCGAAGATTCGTCGCGATAGGCGGAGAGCTTCTCGCTCAAATCCTGTTGACGTTTCTGCAAACCCGATCGGAATTCTTCGCTGCCCGCTTCGTCATTCAGCGACAGAAGTCTTTCGGCACAGCTGTCAAACACACCGTACAGCGAATAATAATCGGCGGTCGGGATCGGGTCGTACTTGTGATCGTGACAACGCGCACAACTGACCGTCAGGCCGAGCATTCCCCGACACACCACGTCGATCCGATCGTCGATGATGTCGCGGTTGACACCCAGGAAGCGACGCCCCAAGGTGAGAAATCCCATCGCCGCTAAATCGGTCTGCCTGCGATCGTCGACCTGGTCGGCGGCAAGTTGCAGCAGCAGGAAACGATCATAGGGCATGTTTTCGTTCAAAGCTCGAGCAACCCAATCACGGTAGGGCCAGGCGTGAACCCAATGTCGCTCTTCACGCGCATAAACGTATCCCTTCGTGTCCGAGTAGCGAGCGATGTCCAACCAATGCCTGGCCCAGTGTTCGCCGTATGCGGGTGATCCGAGCAGCCGATCGACCATCGTCGCGTAAGCGTTGGGATCGGGGTCGGAGACGAATCTTTGCACATCGGCCGGCGACGGGGGCAGTCCGGTGAGCGTGTAGTGGACGCGCCGAATGAGCGTCCGGCGATCAGCGGGTGGCGACGGCGTGAGACCCTGTTCCTTCAGACGCGTTTTCACAAACGCATCCACGGGCGTTCGGATCCAGTTGTCGTTTTCGAGACCTGGCGGCGGGGGACTGCTCACCCTTTGGAAGGCCCAATGATTCTTGTCAGAGTCGCCCGGTGATGCCTTCGGATTGCCGACCGCGTCCGGCCACGGCGCACCCAGTTCGATCCATCGCTCGATCGACGCCATGTCTCGCTCCGTCAATTCCTTTTTCGGCGGCATTTGCAGATCGTCGAGATGGCGGATCGCCCTCGCAAGCAGGCTCTGCTGCGAATCACCGGGGATGATCGCCGGACCGCGATCGCCACCTCGGGTCAAAGCATCGCGTGAGTCGACACGCAGCCCGCCCGATTGCTTTTTCTGGCCATGACACCGTTGGCAGCGTTCGACCAGAACCGGTCGGACATGACGCTCAAAGAATGTCGTCGCTTCGTCATCCGCCAAGGCACCCGTCACGCTCGAGCAGACGGCGAGCACTGCGGCGAGCCCCCGCATCGATCTCGCGCTGTCGAACAGCCGCTTTTCAATGCGCTGGAAACAGCGGCGAACAGAGCGAACGATCGCGGAGCGTGACATGACGGCAAGCGTGTTGGCGGGAGAGGCGGGGGTGGGCAGGTCGGCAACGTTGTCATCAACCATCCATTCTAGACAGTACCGGCGTGCCAATGGGCCCTGGATGCCAGCGGAATCACCCAGACGCCGCCAGAACAACCGCACCCGCGACCGGTTCCCGGACCAGTACCACCTGCTCGGGGGCGTACGCGCGATCGGTCAGCTCCGCGACCAGTCGGTTTCGAAATCTCGCCTGATTCAGCAGAACACCCCCCGACATCGAAAGCAGGAAACCGCCGTCCTGAAAGCACAGTTTTCTGGCGACGGTGCAAATCGTACAGGCCAGTTGATCGACTGCCTCCTGGACGATCTGGCCGGCAACCGAGTCTCCGGCCTCGTCTGCGGCGAAGACAATGGTCGCGAGTTCCGCAATCTGGGCGCGCCCAAAACCTTCGCAATAGATCGTCGGAATCAGTTCGCTTGCCGAGCCGAGTCGCAAGTGCGCCAGGAAGAGATCCAGGAGTCCGGACTGCGGCCCTCGTCCGTCCGCCGATCGCACTGCCGATCGCAGCCCATCTCTGGCGATGGCGTAACCGCTGCCTTCATCGCCCAGCACCGGACCCCAACCGCCACAGCGAACGGTTTGTTCCGCCGCGTTTCGGCCCAGCGACAACGATCCGGTCCCCGATACGGTCGCGACGCCAACGCCATCGGGGTTTGCCGCATACAAAATCGGAATCGCGTCGTTGGTAACCAACACGCGGCGAGCCAGCTCGATTCTTTCCGCCCAGTTCCGGATTTCCAATTGCTCTGCTTTGCGGTCCGCACCAGCCAGACCGATGCACGCCGAGCAGACACGGTGGCGGTTGATCTTTGCATCGTCGAAGGCAGCCTGTACTGCTTGTTCGATGTTGTGCATTGCCGTCACCGAGCCAGCGGTTCGTGGATTCGACCCATCTGCCCTGCCCCGCCCTACCACGCCGTCCTCCGTTGGCGTATCACGCCGGGCGATCCAGGCCTGAGTTTTGGAGCCGCCACCGTCAATGCCCAGGACCCACTCCGACTGCATCATGAGGTGTCTCCACTCTTACCACTCTCGAGCACCTCGTGTTCGAGAGCCTTGCGCAAGTGGCCATCGGCTTGGCGCAGCAGCTGACGTGCGAGATCGGGATCGACGTCGCGTTGTTGGGCGACAATCGCCGTCTTCAGTTCGCCGTCGCAGCGGTCGAGCAGTTGTTGTGCCGCGGACGGATCGATGCCAGTCAGTTCGGCAACGATTCGTCGCGAACGTAGCGTCAACTTTGCGTTCGTCGCCCGCAGATCGACCATCCAATTGCCGAACGTTTTTCCCAGTCGAATCATCGCGCCGGTGGTCAGCATATTCAGCACCATTTTGGTTGCGGTGCCGGACTTCATCCGCGTCGATCCGCTGATCACTTCGGGGCCCACGATGGGCGAGATCATGATCCTTGCCAGACCGCGCAGATCGCAATCAGCATTGCAACTGAAGCCGATCGTAAACGCACCCACCTCGGTGGCATAACGTAGGCCGCCGATCACATAGGGCGTTCGCCCGCTGGTGGCGATCCCAACCACGACATCGTGTGCCGTCAAGCCGATCTCCTGCAAATCTCGACGGCCATGTTCGGGAATATCCTCGGCGCCCTCGATCGCCCGCGTCAACGCCTGCTGACCGCCTGCGATCAGACCAATCACCATCTCGGGGGGCGTACTGAACGTCGGTGGGCATTCGCTGGCATCCAGCACGCCCAGACGACCCGATGTGCCGGCACCGATGTAAATCAATCGACCGTCATTTCGAAGTCGATCCGCGATCACCTCGATGGCCTGGGCGATCATGTCCGCTTCTGCTGCAACGGCCGATGCGATTGCCGCGTCTTGTTCGTTCATCAGTCGCACGATCTCGATCGCTGACAGCGAGTCGATGGTGGCGGATGCCGGATTGCGTGCTTCGGTCGTCAGATGATCGATGGTGCTTGGTTGTTGTTTGCTCATCGTTCATTCACAATCTGCAGTCTCTGTGGGTTACCAACCGTCAGGCGAAGGATAATTCAATTTGGCCATCCACGCGATTGACGCTGTGATTGTGATTGTTTACCTGGTTGGGGTCGTCTGTTTGGGATTGTGGATTGGGCGGGACCAGAAAGACTTGTCCAGCTACCTGTTGGGCGGCCGCGACGTTCCGTGGTGGGCCATTCTCGGTTCAATCGTCGCGACCGAAACGAGCACGGCCACCTTCTTGAGCGTGCCGGGCATTGCCTTTGCCAGCGACGGTGATCTCCGGTTTCTGCAAATCGCTCTGGGCCTGATTTGCGGTCGAGTGATCGTCGCGATGGTGCTGTTGCCACTGTACTTTCGCGGCAAAATCTTCTCGGCCTATGAGGTGCTGGATCGGCGATTTGGAGGCGCGACCAAGCAGGTCGCTTCGCTGATGTTTCTGCTCGCTCGGAATCTGGGTGACGGATTGCGATTGTTTCTTGCCGGCATCGCATTGGAATTGGTCCTTGGACTTGACCTGCACTACTGCATCATCGTGATCGGTCTGGCAACGATCATCTATACATTCTTTGGCGGGATGAAAGCGGTTATTTGGAGCGATTGTCTGCAGTTTGTCATTTACATGATCGGCGGCGTGGTCGCCTTTGTGCTGCTGATCCGGTCGTTTCCCGGCGGGATCGGCGAGTTTGTAGACTTTGGTCAGGTCAGTGGCAGGTTTCGCATGTTTGATTTTCGCGTGACATCGACCGGCGATTTTTCGTTGTGGACCGAGCCCTACACGTTTTGGGCGGGGATTCTCGGTGGCGCCGTGTTGACCATGGGGACTCATGGCACCGATCAGATGATGGTCCAGCGTTATCTGGCAGCGCCCAGCCAGCGGGAGGCGTCCCTTGCTCTGATCCTCAGCGGCATCGTCGTTTTTGCGCAGTTCACACTCTTCTTGTTGTTGGGTGTCGCGCTGGCGGGATTCTACACCCTCGTCCAGCCCCAGGAATTCGAGCATAACGACCAGGTCTTTGCCAGTTACATCGTGCACTACCTGCCCGTCGGCTTGATCGGATTCACGCTGGCGGCGGTCTTCGCCGCGGCGATGTCCACGTTATCGAGTTCGCTGAATTCTTCGGCCACCGCGGCGGTGAACGATTTCTATCAACCGCTTGCCATGCGCCGCGGCGACGATCCCTCGATGAGCCAGTTGCTGCGGATGAGTCGGCGATTCACGGTTTTTTTCGGTGTTGTGCAAATTGGCATCGGCATCGGCGCGAGCTACATCTCACGAAGCGTCGTGAACGATGCACTGGCGATCGCCGGATTCACCGCAGGAATCCTGTTGGGTGTTTTCTGTTTGGGAGTGTTCACGCGACGCGCGCATCAATCGGGGACACTTGTCGGTATCTCTGTCGCCATCGCGATGCTGACGTATGTCAAGTTTGGGACGCAGATCGCATGGCCGTGGTACGCCGTCATCGGTTCGCTGGTAACCTACGGTGTAGGATATCTTGCCAGTTGTTTGTTGCCGTCCGATCATGTTGAGAGCCACTTTGAATAGCCGATTGTTATTGCTGGTGATATCGATTTGCGCAGCGAGCCACATCGTTTTGTCGCAGGATGTTTTGTCGCAGGACGTATCGCCCCCGGGTGTCCGAACGGGCATCGATGTGCTGGAGCGAGATGGGTTCGCGCCGCTGTGGGGCCGAAAAGTCGGATTGATCACCAACCATACCGGCGTCAATCGTGGTGGAATCTCGACCGTTACATTGCTGCACGAAGCAGATCAGGTCGATTTGGTCGCCTTGTTCAGCCCCGAGCACGGTTTTGCCGGGCAGCTTGATCAAGCGAATGTCGGCGATACACGCGATAGCGGCAGCGGACTGAAGATCGTTAGTCTGTATGGCACGACACGCGTACCGACGCCGGAAAGCTTGAAAGAGATCGACACATTGGTGTTCGACATTCAAGACATCGGCGCACGGTTTTATACCTATATCTCCACAATGGGCGGTGCGATGCGAGCAGCAGCCGAACACGGCATCCGCTTCGTCGTGCTCGATCGCCCCAATCCGATCGGCGGACAGATCGTGCAGGGACCGGTGTTGGATGAGGGAACGGAGTCATTTGTCGGCTATCACACGATCGCCGTGCGTCATGGAATGACAACGGGCGAATTGGCGACGATGTTTCGCGATGAGTGGAAACTCGATCTGGATCTGACGGTGATCCGCATGGATGGCTGGAACCGGGCCATGATGTACGACGAAACGAATCTGTTATGGGTCAACCCGTCTCCCAACATGCGCTGCTTGACTCAAGCCGTTCTATATCCGGGGATCGGGCTGCTGGAAACCACCAACCTGTCGGTGGGCCGCGGAACCGATACACCGTTCGAGGTGATCGGCGCACCGTGGATCGACCCACTGGTACTGGCGAGAGAGTTGAATGCCAGTGAATTGCCGGGTGTCCGTTTTGTTCCCCTACGGTTCACGCCGCAGTCCAGCAAGTTTAGCGGCGAATTGTGCGGTGGTGTGAACATCATCGTGACCGACCGCAAACCGTTTCATCCATTGCGAACCGGGCTGACCATTGCCCTGACGCTGCGCCGTCTGTACGCCAACGACTGGGACACAAAGTCGCTCAATCGATTGCTGGCGAATGAAAAGACCGTTGCCGGTATTCTCGCCGGGGCATCGGTGTCGTCGCTTCAGGCCGGTTATCAAACCGAACTCGATTCATTCAAGCGGCGAAGAATAAAGTACCTTCTTTATCAATCGCCTTAGCCAACTTTGGATTTGTCTTCCGTGCGATGTCGAATGAAATTGGGGTCGTGTGATTGCGTCAGCGCGGTGTCATAGCTGATCTCACCTTTCTGATAGAGATCAAGCAGTACGTATTGGATCGCCGCTAGAGCAAGATTGTTCCGGTTCTTGGCACAGGCATTCGTTCGCCGCGGGCGCCCCGGAGTACTGATCGCGGGAATCATCAGACTCAGTACGATCCCGATGCAGACGATCAACACCAACCACGCGATGACCGTCAGGCCCAGGCGCGAACGACTCATCAGAGTCCTCGCTCCGTTGGAGAGACACAAAGAAAAGGTTCGGATCCAGCGGTCATTGTAAAGCCTTGTCGGTTGCGAAAGGAGATTCGGAAACAATGATTCTGCATCTCATCACGCTGTCAAATCGATAGGGTTGCGATAACAGTCACCACCACCGTCCCCTCGGGGGACGATAATCACCCCAACGAACAGCTGGCGACGATTCTCATTTCTAGGGGGTAATGGAAATGATTCGGTCCACGATTTGGGTGCTGTTGGCGATTCTTTGCAGCGGTTGTCTGCCGTCGACCAAAATCTACAAGAATCCAGATGACCATGACTGCGGCGTACGATACTACCGCCCAAAACCCTACCTGCTGGTCAAGCCAATGGTCAGCGACGACGGCACACCGGTCAACGGTTTTGTGACGGTGGAAATGGTGATGATGCCGGACTTCAGCGAAGAGTACTCGATTCATGTGCGCTCTGGGCTGGGGACCAACGAGACAGAGATCACATTGGCCGACGGATGGCGGCTCGATACCCTGAACGTCAACGTCGATTCCCAGTTCGACGAAAACTTGAAGGCGATCGCAGAAGTTGCCAAGGCGGTTCCCAGTTTAACCAGCGCCAATGCAACCGATGCCCGCATGAATGTCAGCGCGACCAATGTGCCGCTGGGCTTCTACGAGGCGGTGGTCTCCCAGGGGCGAGACTGCAAGAAGCGACTTTATGGTTTTCGCTATATCGGGTTCATGCCCTACTCACCCTGCCCGATCGAATCCTGTGGTATGGAACAACAGGGCTGTTACGATTCCGAAGTCTATGCCTTGTTGTTTGAGAACAATGCCATGGTTTTCCGACCATTGAACGACGCGGCCAAGCCGAAAGTCGTGGAATCGGGAACCGCCGCCGATGACGATGCGGAATCGATCCAGTTTCCGGTGATTGGGGACGAACTGCTGGCGCCGGTCGCCGATTCGGCGTGAGGGGGGCGATCAAGGAGAGTCACGGCATCTGTGGTTCTTCGGCAAACGAATGGCCGACTCGTTTGGACGGCGCCAACGATGGACACGATCACACAATTGAGTCAGATTTCGATCGACGAGTTGCACCGAATTCGTCACACACTGTGCGAGCGTTATGGCGTGGGCAGACGCGGCAATATTCTGGAGATCGCGTTCGGCGTCGCGGAAAAGGGTCGAAACCTTGATCTGCGGCGTCGCGACTCGATCTGCTTCTACGTCCGCGACAAGCGGATGCCGCGGGCGAAAAGAGATCGAATTCCGACCATCGAATCGATTCGTATCAAGCGAGGCGGTCAATACATGGTGGTTTGCCTGACCACGGACGTCATTCGCATCCGGCGTTCATGGATCCGGCTGACCGGTCGCTCGATTCGCCATGTGAGTCGTCGATCGCGAGCCACGGCTGGCTGCATCGTCGCTTGGCGCATCGAACCCGATCAACATTTTTCATGGGGCGTGATGACGGTCGGTCACCTGTTTGCGCACCTGAAATCAGTCCCCGAGTCGGCAGCCAATGTGCGTGTTCGCATTTCCCACTCGCCGGGGCGCCGGGGTGATCGCGAGATCGCCGGCACACTGCTAGCCAGGACCCACAAAGGGGACGGCAGTCGAACCGACGCGGCGCTGGTACAAGTTCAACGAAGTCACCTCGTGGCCGGCCGAGTGTTGCCGTCCAACGCGTCTCCCGATGCTCAGCAAGTACGCGGCGTAGCCAGCTTGCAATCGGATCAGCTGAGCCCGGGAGTGACCGTTCCGGATGATTCGCCGATTGCCTTTTCGGTGACACGGTTCTATCCCGTCTTCAATCTGATCTCGGCCATCGGGCCGCTGGATCATGTGCTGGACGTGCAGAGCGAGACCGATCACGCATTTGCGCCGGGGCGTTCGGGCGCGATGTGGATCATCGCACGGCAAGGTAGTTGTCTGCAGTTTGCCGGTTGGCGAATTCCCGGCCAACCGTCACGCGACTATCAAATCGGCTCGGGCCAATCGTTGGCAAAAATTCTCGGCTGGGCCAGGGATGCGATCGCGCGTCTGGCAGGATCCGGTCGATCGGTCGTCGACTTACGACTGGTCCGGCATCTCTAGAAGCGAGCGTTGTCCAAACTAAGAGCTGGCGCTGCGGTAGCTTTTCAGCGCGGTCTGGAAGACCCAGCGGCTGGCGGCGCAACTGAGCAGAGTTGCCACGACCGCCCAAGCGACCAACCACCATTCCCATTCGCCGCGAGGGTCGAGCGGTTTGGCCAGAATCCGCGCCGGGACGTTGACGACCAATAGCACTGGCACGACAAAGGTAAAGAATCCGAACAACGGTTTGCCCCAGCCCTTGTTATAGATCTCCATCGGGTAGCGACTGAAATTGGTGATGTAAAACCAAAAGTTGTAAAGCGTCTGGTTTCGGCCGAGCCAGATGCTGGTCGCACTCAGCGATATCATCAGGCTGTACATGATCGCGACCCCGCAGGCGACGAACAGCACATAGAGCACGATCGACACAAACGACGGGATCAACGGATCGACGTCGCGAGTCGCCAGTTCCCGGAGACAGACCGCGGCAATCACCAGACCGGCAGCGAAGTTCGATAGTGCGCTCCAGTCGATTCGTCGAAACGAAATCAGAAACTGGGTATCGATCGGCTTTAACAATGCGAAGTCGAGTCCGCCGGTGCGGATCATCTCGCTGAATTCCTCGGCATTGGGCATGAAAAACGCTTGCACCAAAGAGTTGATGAACCAGGTGGTGGCAATGAACAGAAAGAACTTTTCACGATCCCAGCCGCTTCCTTCGCCAATCGTGTTGGTGTATTGGAAAACGATCAAATAGAAGCCGACGTTCATCAGCGTCCAGCCGATGCTGCTGACGCATTGCAACACGAAATTGGTGCGAAATGTCATATCGCGGACGAGACTGTTTCGCGCGAACGTCAGAAAGACTTTCCAGTAGTTGGGGCCGGTCCGGGTCGTCGTTGTCACGTCGGATTACCCTCCATATCCACTGTATCGCCGCACGCCTCGGTTGAACGCGAATCGGCACACGAAAATGAAGAAGGTGAGCCACGCCGCTTCGACCGCAATCTCCATCGGCAATTCGTCATCGGGAATCTTTCCCAGGAAGATCGCGGCCGGAAAATAGGCCAGGTATTTAAACGGCAAGAAGTTCACGAACCGTTCGATCCCATCGGGAAGCAGTGTCAACGGAAACATGTGTCCCGACAAGAAAAAGCTGAACAACATGTACACGAACAGCAATGATGAAACCTCCAGAAACCAAAACCCGATCATCCCAATCGCGGCTTCCAGAAAGAATCCGATCAGGAATCCCATCATTAAGGATCCCAGGAACGCGATGAACAGGTGCGGTGGTGGGAATCCGTCGACGAAATAGCTGCGGCACAGAAAGAAGACAAGTGCGAACGGGGCAATCGCGATCGCATAGTACGCCAGTTTGTGCGCCACGCGAGTCAGCAACAGAAACCCAATCAAATCAACGGGCTGGATCAGATACCGTTTGATCTCGCCATCGCGGATCTGGATGGCGATGCCAGAGGCCAGCCCCGGCATGCTGGAGAATGCGCGAGCAATCATCGTCAGCAGGTAGTAGGCGACCATCTCGCGAAAACCGAATCCGCCGATGGTCACCGCGTCATCCCCTTCGGCTTCGCCAATCGAATCAAAGACGGCATGCCACAAGAAAATTTGAGTGATGATCGGCAAGAACCGCATCAGGGTGCCCAGGGCAAAGTCGCCTCGATACACCAGTCGTTCACCCAAAGCGGTGCGCAAAATCATCCGCCACACGGCAATTCGCCAACGAATCCCACTTTCGTGGGCAGTCGGATCGGAGGCGGTTTCGGTCAGGCTGGTCGACACGGGGGGCCGGGAGGTGGATGGGGCATGAATTTGACAGCTCGTTGTGGCAAATGAATCTAGCGCTTTGGGCCCTGTCTGGCGAGTCGGGGCAGGCAAGTTCGGACGCGGGGACCACGCGAAAGTGACGAAAGACGCGAAAAAAAATGAAGACAGCCTTTGATCACGATCTGCTTAGTAAAATGTCGGCTTCCGAACACCGACTTTGCGATAACCCATTCCATTGACTCCGATCATGAATCATTCCCTGCGATCCCTCTGCTCGATTGCCTTGTTGTTGGTTGCTTGCCCGGCTGCCGAGGCGCAAAAACCCGATGCGAGAATTCCCGACGCACAAGTCGAGCCTCTGTGGCCCGGCTTGCCGCCCGGTTCGACGTTTGCCGGCGAGGGGGATGTTCCTCAGCTGATCATCACCAAAGTGGAATCGCCGACGCCCTCGGCGGCTGTCGTGATTCTGCCCGGCGGCGGTTACAACGGTCACGCAATGGATCACGAGGGTTATCAATTTGCCCAGTGGTTTCGCGACCTCGGTGTGACCTCGGCAATCTGCACCTATCGGCTTCGCGGCAAGGGCAATGACGGCAAGGGTTATGGACACCCGGCACCGATGATCGATGCGCAGCGAGCCATCGCGACGCTTCGGGCACGGGCCAAGGAATTGAACATTGATCCCAATCGCATCGGTGTGATCGGATTTTCCGCCGGTGGTCATCTGTGCTCGACCGTCTCCACCCACTTTGCCAGCGTCGACGAATCATCCGAGGATCCGATCGCGCGCGTCTCGTCGCGACCCGACTTCAGCATCCTTTGTTACCCGGTGATCGCATTTGGCAAGCCCTACACGCACCTGGGCAGCCAGCGGAATCTGATCGGCGCAGACCCGGATCCTGACCTGGTCGTGTCGCTTTCCAACGAACGCCAAGTCACCGACCAGACGCCGCCGACGTTTCTATTTCACACCGAGGAAGACAAAGTCGTTCCGGTTCAGAACAGCATCGACTACTTCATGGCCTGTCAGAACAATGGCGTGGAGGCCGAATTGCACGTATTTCCCAAAGGCCGTCACGGGGTGGGTTTGGCAAAGGATCTGCCCGGCGCCGACCAGTGGCCTTCGCTGTGTGAACAGTGGTTACGTCGACTCGCGATGGTGGAATGAGAGTTGAGGGATGCAACGAGTGTTTTTTCTTCACGGAAAACTACGACACTCGATTCCAACGCACGCCGACGTAGATCATTGCGGCGACAATCGTCGCGATGACGATCGTGGGTATTCCAATCCAAACCCGTTCGAGCAGCAGCAGTGGTAGCGCCACCGTGATCATTCCCCCGCCAATGAACGGTGACGAAAGCGGCGCCGCGAGCGCATAGTCTTCGGCAGCGCCCGATTCGAGTTCTGGATCGACAACTCGCAGCAAGACAAATCCGGTCGCGGTCGTTCCGGTCGACATGCCGTAGTTGATCAGACCGAGTTGGAACCAATAGGGCTTGGGCAGGATCCGGCGTGCGATCAGCAATAGACAGACTCCGGACCATATCGCTCCGGCGATAAACAGAATCGAGAACGGCACAATCAAGCTGGCCACTGCGGCAAGATTCAACGAGCTGATCGCGGCAACCACGAGCACATCCATGGCCGTGGACGTGAGTCGATTGATCGACTCGCGATCAATCGCGTCTTCGTAACCGGCGAAGCGTAAAACGCGTCGTACGATCAGGCCGCCAAACAGCGTGTAGATGAACAACGGAAAGTCGAGCACTTGCGAGGCCGACAGACGATCTGCGAGAACACGCTGGGCGTTGTCCTGATTCTGGCCCCAGGACATCCAGTCATCGATGGCACCGGCGCAGAGGTGAACAGCGGATTGCATCGCCATGCCGATTCCGACTGCCAAGACCAGCCACAGCAATTGCAGAAGTAGCGGGTCGATCGTTTCGCTACCCACTTTGGCATGGCCGATCGGTGTTGGATTCGACTGTTCGCTCTCAGTGCCTGTGGACAAGGACGCTGCCGAATCGACCCAGCCCATGCGCACTCCGATATTGATCCACAGAATGCCGGTGACGACGCCATAAACCAATCCGCCGGTGGCCATCAGGATGCCGAGGTCAAGACCGCTGTTAAAGCCAATGCCCTCGCTGGCAAAAACCTTGCCCATCGCCGCTGCGGTTCCGTGGCCACCGGCGAATCCGGTTTCAATCAGCATGCCCAGCGAATTGGGAACGTCATAAAACGGCTGAATCAGTAACCAGGTCACCAACAAGCCTACCGCTGTTTGTCCCAAGACGATGATCCAAACCATCAACCCCTGTCGGCCGACCTGACTGATGCTGTCCTTGAACGGGGCCGGCTTGTGCTCGAGCAACATCCCGGCAAAGACCACTGCGATTAAAAAGCTTGGCCAAGTTTCAAGGCTCGCCAGCCAAGATGTGAGTGATGATTCGGCAGCAGCAGCAACGTCCGAACCTTTTCGAACCGTTAGCAACCCTTCATCCGCCTTGCAGAAGGCAAGGACGGCATGGACGATGAGCAAACCGATCAGTCCGGCAAGCACGGACGCCGGAATGTACAGCCAGCGAAAAATGGCGAAGCGAAGACGAAGGCAAACGCCGATCAACAGCAACACGGCGACGAAGAAGATGGCTGCCGTCATGCTCGAGTTCTTAGCACCGCGAAAATGTGAATCAGCGACTCGTGGTGATTGTAACTGCAGCGGGCATGATCTGTCGGATCAAGCGGTTGCGAACAGCCGTGATCGTCGGTGCGGCGTTGCGGGACGATCGGTGCTTGCCACAAAGCCTGGTGGGACTGGTTCGTTCTCGATCGATTGCAGCGTGGAAACAAATGAACGCTTGGCGTCACCGAGGCATGTCGCCGTCAATTGTCTCACTTCCTCGGGGTCGCTGATCTCCGCAAGTGGATGAACGCCTGTTGCGGTGAGTGCCACGACAAGGATTCGGTTTCCACAGCGGAGCATGGTGACTCGTGTGCGGGGATCAATGGATGTTGTCCCCAGGCTCTCGAGAATTTCACGCGGCAGTGCCCCTTGGTTCATGCCCCGCGAACCGAATCGGCGTGTCATCCAGACCATGGCTGCGAACAATCCCAGCACGACGGCGAGACTGGATGTGATGGTGACGGCCGGACCGGCCAGCTTGCCGGTACTCGTCTTGACCGATGGATCATCAAGGTTTCCCGGTGCTCGTGAAACAAGAGCCGGAAAGGCAGAATCGGGCACCTCGGCCAACGTCGTTGGAGTGATCGTCGTTGGCTGCGCGGTCCAACGCTGTGGCTGTGGTGTGGATTGTCTGAATTCCTGCGCCGATAGGCTTGAAAGCAGCAGCAACGATCCGGCGGCTGCCAGCCAACATCTGATCGATTTCATGGACGCGATACCTAGGGACAAAAGGTGTTTGCCGTAACGGCGCGGAGCATGTTTCGGTCGGCGCTGGACTACCGGTCCCGCTCTCAGGCACCGACGAGTTCCGTGACGCGAATGCAGAAATTGTCGTTCATCACCAACACTTCCCCACGTGCGATCAAACGGCCGTTGACGAAGACATCGACCGGATCGCCGGCGAGTTTGTCCAGGGCGACGACCGAACCGCCGCGAAGTTGCAGAACTTCTTCCAGCCGCATTTGTGTGCGGCCGAGTTCGATGCGCAGGTCCATTTCGACTTCGCCCAGCAAGTCGATCGGTTGACGTTCTTCGCCGGCAGGCTCGGGAGTCAGATCACCGAGGCTATAGGGTTGTGCTTTGGCGGTCGTCGAAACCTCGTCACCGGCGGCTCGCTCGAGCGATTCGGTGGCCTGGTTCAGCAGCTGCTCGATATTATCGGTGTCGAGACGCTCTTCTTGCGAAGACGTTGTCTCGGCCTTGCTGGTCGCCGCTGCGCGCCCGGAGGCGTCACGGGCTGGCGGTTGTTCGGGCGTTTCCTCGGGCGAATCGGCCACGGTTAGAGTCCTTCCTTGGACTTTTGTTTCACAAGCGAGTTTCACGCATCCCGTTTCGGTGCGCTCAATCGCGACTATCACTCTTCGGTCAACTGGTAGCTGCGGAAGCCGACCGCTAACAGCAGATCCTCATCGAGCAGGTGATTACATGTCGTCAAAATACGACGTTCCAGCAACCCCAATTGGTTCTCTTTCAACTCGGCGAGTTCGCTATTCCGTACTCTCGTGCGTATTTCGTGCCGCAGTCGGCCCTCTTTTTCGGCAAATTCCATTTCCATTTTTTCCAGATTCTTCTTGCTAACCAGCCCATACAGGTCGATCTCGACGCGATAGGTTCGCTCGGTATCGATGGGGCTGAATGTCTCCCCGTACATGCCCAATTTGAATTCGACGGGCTTGTTTTCGTCGGATGCCTGCTCAACGGCCGCTTCTTCGCCCTCCTGAACCGATTTGATCAGATTGGCCTCCGCGAGCGCGCTGACCTGGTCGGCGCTGGGGACCAGAAAGAAGAACATGGCAGTTTCAAGCAACACCACGATCGAGACGAACGCGATTACCAGTGTACGACTACTGCTGCCGGGCGCGTCGAGAACGTCGTTCTCGTTTTCCGGAGGTACTGTTTTTTCTTCAGCCATCATTGATTCTCCCTGTTACCGTCAATTGTCTTAACCGTTTCGGTATTTCGTTCGTTCGCGGTTGCTCGCAGGTCGTCGACCGTTTCATCGAGCAGAAAAACTTCGACGCGAGGATTTCGGGCGATCGCGCTGCTGCGACCTGTTCTACTCATCGGTTCGTTCTCGCCCGCCGAGGATATTCGGAAACGAGGTGCTTCCAGCCCCTCACGTTCGACCAACACACGGCGGACTGCGGCTGCCCGGCGAAAGGCCAACATCATTGCCTCGTCGGTTCCTTCGGTGCGAGCGGCATACTCGGCCGAAACGTGCCCGCGTACTTCGATCTTTTGCGGTTTGCCGCGCAGTTGTTCCGCCAGGCTGTGCAGCACGGCATCGGCCGCGTGGGTGATTTCGTCGGATCCGAGTTGAAAGAAAACAACACTGCCCACCGCCGTCATTTGTCCCGGGCGAACGATCCGCACCTGGGACTCTTCGCCGACCGGTGCTTTCTCGGGCACGCCACCTTTGGCGATGTCTTTCTTTTTGCGCGACCGGTCGTGGCCAGCACTTTGTAGGCAGTGGTCCGCGCTCGAGAGTCACCGGGTGTGAGCGCGTCGAGCGTGCGGGCATAGCCGAATTGACGTTGCATCGAATCGACAAGCGCTTGATAGGTCTCTTCCTCTTTGATCTCGCTCAGCGACACCAACATGATGAAGAACGTCAGCAACAGACTCATCATATCGCCGAACGTGACAACCCATTCGGGGATCCCCATTTCTTCTGGTTCGTCGTCCAACATTTTGTTTTCAACTTCTGGTGAATGAATGAATCGGTTGTCGATCGCGTCCGATCACTCGGTGGACCGTTGCTTGGGCGGCAGGAAGGTGCGCAATTTTTGGTCGATCGCCCTCGGACTTTCCCCCGATTGGATCGCCATCACGCCTCGAATCGCGATTTCCATGCTGATCATTTCGTTGCGGCTGATCAGCCCCAGTTTCTCGGCGAACGGTGAGAAGAACACGTTGGCCACGATCGCCCCATACAACGTCGTGATCAGTGCAATCGCCATCCCGGCACCGATCCCCGAAGGGTCGCTCATGTCTTGAAGCATCATGATCAATCCCATCAGCGTGCCGATCATTCCGTACGCTGGAGCAAATCGTCCCAGTTGGTCCATGATGCTCTTGCCTTCACGATGTCGCGTGGCGATCGCTTCGACTTCGGTTCTCAGCACTTCTTCGACAACCTCGGGTGTGCTGCCATCGACGGCCATTTGGATCCCCGTTTTGACCAACGGATTGTCGATATCGGCGACCTTTGATTCCAGTGCCAACAGCCCGTCGCGACGGGCCGTTTCAGCCAATTCGACGATCAATTTGATCAATGCCAGTCGATCTTCACCCTTGTTCAACAACACCTTCAAAGCGATCATCGGCGACCTCAGCATGCTGCTGAGGGGAAAGCAAATCAGCGCGGCGCCGACGGCGCCGCCGATCACCACCAAGAACGACGGAATGTCGATGAAGGCGGTGAACGGTGCGTTCCCCAACGCAATGGATGCAACGATCAAGCCGATGGCGAGTATCAAGCCGACGAGGCTACCGATATCCATAGTTTACTTCTTTACGTATTCGTAAGGTGTCGCGATCAATTCGATCAATTCAAGTTTGTGGTGACTGGGTCGGCCGGCTTGCTTGCCGTCGCGCATCGAGCGGTGGTGGCGGGATGAAATATTTTTGCTGTTGATATCGCACCGCGCGATCGACCACTTCGTCCATCGTCTCGCTGACAACGATCTTGTCGCCGCTGGTAAGGGTGAGGAACGTATCCGGGCGCCGTTCGACATATCGGATCAAATCGGCATTGAGCACAAATGGCTCACCGTCGAGTCGAGTCAGCTTGATCATCAAAGAATGCCCCCGTCAGAGCTTGCAGTGCGTGTTGGTGCCGATTTGCGTGGCCGTTTGAACACGGAACTCGGGCACGAAAATCGCCACTGAAAGCTAGATCACGTTGAGGCGACGAGACGTGCGTGGCAAAAAAGAAACAGAAACGCTTCGCCGCCCGATCGCGAAAGTGGACATCATCGTCACAACCCGACCGATTCGCCCGGCCAACCGGCATGATCGAACCGTCGTTCGGACTCGGCGGTAAAACGACTAATGCCGCAACGGTCGGTACAGGTCCAAATCGGCTCGACCGGCCAATTGGGCAAATGCCTGGACGATTTGCCGCAGGCCGTCGTGCAAATCACGCTCCGCATCATCCGAGCGGTTTTGGCCGATCTGGAAAAAGTAGGGGATCGGCAGCTCGAATCCCAAGGGGATCGGTGGCGATGTGCCAATCGACAACACAACAGCTTCCGCATCGACCACGCCCAGGTTATCCGCGAGGGTCAGACGAAAGTCGGCAGGAATGTCGCTCACATCCTCGTCCGTTTCGTCTTCCTCGGGCTCGACGGCCACCGCGATGATCTCGGTCACTCGTGCCGGCATCCGCAGACGTCCGGCAAGCAAATCGGTTTGCGTCAGCGGAACTAACGCGTCGCCGATCCATTGACCGCAAGAGAGCGGCAGAACGGTCGGCTGGCGACCCTCGGATTGCGATTGCAGTGCCGACATCGCCAGCGGTGAGAGGCAACGATCCGGCAACATCGGAAGCGGAGCCTCCAGACGATCTCGCATCGATGATCCGACCGATTCGGCTTCCAGTAGCGTCACGTCGTATCCCAGGAATCGTCCGTACATCGCCGCTTCGATTCCCAAAGCGCCAGCACCGATCACGGCAATGGTTCCCGGCGGATCAAGCGTCATGGAGCTGTCATGCGGTTCAGTCATCGATCAATGCCGCCGGATCGCGGCTCGCTGTTTGCTGCTTTCCAACGCGGAATGGAGCGAGATCGACAGCGGGGGTCTGGCCCATCATCAGATCTGCCAGAGTCGCCGCCGTTGCTGGTGAGAGATGAATCCCGCTACGAAAATGACCGGCCGCAACAAAGACATTGTCGGTTTCGGGAACGCGTCCAATCATCGGAAATCCATCGAATGTCATCGGTCGCAAACCCGACCACCGAGCAACCGCCGGGGCATGGCGAAGTTCAGGGACCCAATCAATCGCGAATTGTCGTAGCGACGATAGCATCGAATCGGTCGTTCCGAGCTGCAACCCCACCTCTTCCTCGCACGAGCCCACGATGGTGTGACCGTCGTCTCGGCACAACAGGTACCGATGCCCCACATTGACGATCGATCGCAGCGATGGTTTGTCCGTTTTCAGCTGTAAGATCTGACCGCGCACCGGCACGATGCTCGATTCCAGCCGCAACGCCGCGGCGACACGTCCGGTCCACACACCGCCGCAAACGACCACCCGATCGGCATCGATCCATTGATCTTGAACGCGCACTCCGGCCGATCGAGCGTTCCAACGCAAATCAGCAACCGCAGCATTCTGGATCACCTCGACACCCGCGGCCAGACAGGCATGGTGCAAGGCGCGAAGGTATTCGGGACTGCGAATCTGGCACTCCTCCGGTAGCCACCAGGCGGCAACCTTGCCGCTCGAATCGGCGCGGAGCGCTGGCTCGCGATGGGCGAGCTGACCGGGGGCGACCGGCTCGCAGCGGATCCCCAGATCGTTCCAATACTGTCTCATGCCAACCAGGCTGGCGTGTTCACCTGGTGTGTCGGCGAGATACCAGCCGCCGCAGCGTCGATACCCCGGGTCGATGCGGGTGACCGAGATCAACCGGTCAATCCACTCGGGAAACAATTGGTGGCTGAGCCCCCGAAGTTGATCGATCGGATCGCTGGCCCTTTCCCGGTTCGCCGGGGGCAAGATCCCGGCCGCGCTCCAGGAAGTCGCCCGACCGACTTTCGGTTCGCGTTCGAGGAGTGTGACTCGGTCACCGCGTCGGGCCAGTTCCCAAGCGATCGACAGCCCGATCGCGCCGCCACCGACGATTGTCGTGCGCTCGTTCATCGGCTCGACTCGCGGGTCGGTGGGGTCGGTTTTGTGAGAATTGATTCGATTTCGCGGTACAAATCGGTGAAGGGAGCGAAGTCGTTCTGGCCGCACCAATCTCGGCGTAAATGATTCAGTTCCACGATTGTATCGACGTCTTCGGCGGGGCGAAGTCGCGCCAGCGATAGGCTGGCGTGGGCGGCACGCTGGCAGGTGATCCGACACACATCCGGTCCACCCCATGGCAGATCGAGAAACAGCGAGGCCAGCGATTCATTCCACGACCCCCGCATTCCGATCAAATAGTAACCGCCGTCAACGGCCGGCCCGATCACGAGATCGTGCCCCCTGAGCTGGTCGAAAGCGGTTCGGATATCCTCTGGCCGCAGCGTTGGACAATCGGCACCGATCAGAATGGCGCGGTTATCGTTTTCAATCCGCCGCTCATCGGCTGCTGTCCGAATGGATCGCGTATCGGCCAGACTCTGCGCAAACCAGCGAGTCATCCGCTGTCCCAAATCGCCCTTCCCCTGGGGTATCACATTCCAGCACCGATGCAGTTTTTCCCGCGCCAGCGTGTCTCGAACTTCCCCCACACGCTCCTCGGGGGTGATGCAAAGATCGTGTCTGTCGGCAATTTGGCCCAGGGTCCGACAGAGATGGGAGGTGAACAGTTGATGAATCGCGGCGGCGGCTTCGATCCCGATCGACGCGGCCAAGCGAGTCTTGACCTGACCGGCGGTCCAGAATTTGGCCATCAGTCCCAGGATTTGGCCCCCCTCCCCGTCCGCTCGGCGGTGCTGGCCGGCGACAACCGGGTCGCTTTGGTCCGATGCGTCTGGATGGGAGGGCATAATCACGACTCGGTTCTCGACGTTCTCAGCGATGCGAACGCGATTCGCTTCGCGAGCCCAGGGGAGTAGATTAAATTAGGGCAGACGGCTTAGATTGTTTGACAATCGCTTAACCGCCCGTTGTAAACATGCTATCTTCTCACGGCAACGCTTCTCTCTCCATGGGGTCACGGTCGGCAGCCCATGTCGCAGCTAACTTCGGAACGATTTCTTCAGATGGTCGCTAAGAGCGGCTTGGTGGAGCCCAAGGCCAACGAGCGACTGCTGGAGCAGATTCGTGAAAAGTCCGGTGGTGGGTTACCCGAGAACCCCAGGAAGCTGGCGAGTTACTTCAAAAAGGAAGGGCTGTTAACGGACTGGCATATCGAGAAGCTGTTGGCGGGCAAGTACAAAGGTTTTTTTCTCGGCAAGTACAAGTTGCTCGGACACATTGGCACCGGGGGGATGAGCAGTGTCTACCTGGCCGAGCACCTCCGAATGGGCGACAAACGCGCGATCAAAGTGCTGCCCAAGTCCCGTGTCCGAGATGCCACCTACTTGGCGCGATTTCAGCTGGAAGCGAAAGCCATCGCCTCGCTGAATCATCGCAACATCGTGCTGGCATATGATATCGACAACGAAGACGATGTGCACTACATCGTGATGGAATATGTTGACGGGATCGATTTGCAATTGCTGGTCAAGCGTGACGGTGTGCTTGACTGTTCGACGGTGGCGGACATGGTTGCCCAAGCGGCTCGTGGCTTGGAACACGCCCATTCCAAAGGTGTGATCCATCGCGACGTGAAGCCTGCCAATCTGCTGATTGACAAAAACGGTGTCGTCCGTTTGTTGGACATGGGGTTGGCGTTGGTCACCGCCGGTGACGAAGAATCGCTAACAGTCGCGAACAACGAAAACGTGTTGGGGACTGCCGACTATTTGGCACCCGAGCAAGCACTCAACAGTCATACGGTCGATCATCGTGCCGATATCTATGGGCTGGGTTGCACGTTGTATTTTTTGATCACGGGACGACCGCCCTTCAGTGATGGAACCTTGGCCCAACGGATTGCCAAACATCAGACGGAGATGCCGACGCCGATTCGCCAGATTCGCAGCGATTGTCCTGGTGAATTGGAAGGGATTTGCGTGAAGATGATCCAAAAGGATCCGGCCTATCGTTATCAAAGCGCCGCGGATGTGGCCGAAGCGTTGGAGCGGTTCGTTGCCGCGGTTCCCAAGGGTCAACGAGTCACGGCGGGCCTGGGTGCCCAGCCGGAATATGAGTTTGATAGTTCTTCCTCGATCTCGCTGGACGAGGCAGATCGGGCATCAACGACTCGAGGCGACACGGTTACGAATAAAAACGGTGATACGCTTGCCAGCAGTCGTTCCGAGCTGATCCGTGGGAAAGGGATCAGTTCCAGTGATAGCGGGCGGTTGGTCGATGTGAAGCCGCGCCCCGATATGGTGGAAGGTAGTTTTCTGGATTTGCAAATTGAATCGGGCTATCGAGCAACGTCACACGGTCCCAGTGCGATGCGGTCGCCGCCAAAGAAGCCTGTACAGGAGCGTTCGTCGGGACGATCGAGCGTTCAAATTGGCGGTGATTCGGACGTGTACCACGCCCCCTCGACCAGCCGATCTTCTTCCGGTTCACGCCGCAATAAGGGGCTGGACCCATTGCTCATCGGTGCACTGGTCACAGCGCTGTTCATTGTCGCGCTAGCGATCGGTTTCTTCTTGGCTCGGGCGACCAGCTAGCGTCTGCCGATTGGGGTTGGCGCAAACCCGTTCCGCCGTTTGCTCGATTCGTTCAAGAAACCTGCGGGAAAGAGTTCCGTCGATGACCGTTGTCTTCCAAAGGCCCTACGAGTTCGTTCCGCCTCATCGTGGAAAGCTCTGGCCATCGTTCATTCAGACATTTCGGCTTGTGGATCATTACCTGCAGCGGAAGGAGGGTGTTGTCGCACATGAATGCCGACACCTGGAGCGATTGCGAGCATCGCTTGATCGGGGCGACGGCATCTTATTGGCGCCCAATCACTGCCGTTATGCCGACCCGCTCGCCTTGGGTTGGCCCGCCCGTGACGCTGGCACGCACCTGTATGCGATGGCGTCGTGGCACCTGTTCAACGCGGGACGTTTCGATGCCTTCGCGATTCGCAAGATGGGTGGCTTTAGCATCAATCGCGAAGGTGTCGATCGAAAGTCGTTGGAAATGGCGATCGAACTTCTGGCCACGGCCGAGCGACCGTTGATCCTGTTTCCCGAAGGGACCACCAACCGTACCAACGACATTCTCAAGCCACTGCTCGATGGTGTCGCCTTCATTGCGCGATCGGCCGCTCGGCGGAGGGCCAAGGAATCAGGCGGTCAGGTCGTCATCCACCCGGTGGGAATGAAGTACTTGTGCGTTTCCAGCGACGTGACCGATTGGGTCGACCGACAACTTTCTCGAATGGAAGAACGCTTGGAATGGCGAAAACCGACGGATCAAAGCCTGCTGCAACGCACCGTTCGATTGGCCACGGCAATGCTAGCACTCAAGGAGGTCCAGTATTTCGGCGACTCCAGATCGGGATCACTGGCCCAGCGGCGGGAGATGTTGATTGAGCATTTGCTCGGCTCCAGCGAGCACCGTCTCGGGCTCGATCCGGCCGACGCGGACACTCGAACAAGAATCCGTACGATTCGCTCGGACGTCGTCAAGCGATACTTCACCGCAGCGTTGCAGGAATCGGAGCGTATGCGGCTGAAGAACGATGTGATTCACGCCGATTTGGCGCAAGAGCTGTTATCGTATCCCGATTGTTACCTGATGCCCGATCAAGTCACCGACACCCGAATGGTGGAAACGATTCAACGGATGCAGGAAACGCTGTTCGGAAAAGCTGATTCGACGGTATTGCTTCGCGTCGTGATCGATTTTGATGATCCGATCGCTGTGCCGACCGACCGGCCGCCTCGTGGCCGGACCGATCCCTTGATGGATCAAATTCAAAACCGACTTTCGGGAATGTTGCGGGAACTTGCGACCGAGGCGAGACCCTTTGCCGCTTGATCACGCTCGGCGTGAGTGTCTTGCCAATTCGCGGATCAGCGCGGTTAAACTGCGGCGATTCGGATTCGCTGTTTTTCGACAGTGAATGAGCCAGGCAACGAAATCGCTCGCCGGAATCGATTTTTACCGCCCCACCCAAGGATTCGAGCATGATCATCGGCGTTCCTACCGAAGTGAAAAAAGATGAGTATCGCGTCGCGATGTTGCCTGTCGGAGTCGAGGAACTCGTTGCCAAAGGCCATCGGGTGCTCGTTCAATCGGGAGCCGGCCTGGGCTCGGGACTTCCGGACCACGATTACTTGCTTGCCGGAGCGGAAATGGCGGCGAGCAGTAGCCAGATCTTTGAGCGATCGGATGTCATCGTGAAAGTGAAAGAGCCGCAACAGGAGGAATACTCACTGATTCGCCCCGGTCAGCTGCTGTTCACTTACTTTCATTTCGCGGCCAGTCGCGACCTGACCGATGCGATGCTGCAGAGCGGTGCAACCTGCATCGCCTATGAAACACTGCGTGACCATCACGGCCGGTTGCCGCTGTTGACACCGATGAGCGAAGTCGCCGGGCGAATGAGCATTCAAGAGGGCGCGAAATACCTCGAGCGACCTCAGATGGGACGTGGAATTTTGTTGGGCGGCGTGCCGGGGGTTGCGCCGGCACATATCACCATTCTCGGCGGCGGTGTGGTCGGAGCCAACGCCGCCAAGATTGCTGCCGGTTTCCAGGCCGACGTCGCGATTCTTGATGTCGACCTCGACCGCCTGCGCTATTTGGACGACGTGATGCCGGCAAACGTCAATATGTTGTACAGCGATCGCCATACGATCCTCGAACAACTGCAGCGAGCCGACCTGGTCATCGGTTCGGTGTTGATCCCAGGGGCAAAAGCACCACGCTTGGTCCGCGCCGAAGACCTGCGAATCATGAAACCTGGCAGCGTCATCATTGACGTCGCCGTGGATCAGGGTGGATGTATCGAAACGAGCCACCCGACGACACATAGCGATCCGACATTCATCATTGACGAGGTCGTTCATTACTGTGTCGCCAACATGCCCGGTGCCGTCGGCCGGACGAGCACATTTGCGCTCTGCAACGCCACGCTTGCCTGGGTCATGCGGCTGGCCGCCCTCGGCGTCGAAGGGGCCACGCAAGCGGCAGGGCCACTTCGCGACGCGATCAATATCCACCGCGGCGTGATCACGAACGCGGCCGTTGCAGAGGCGTTCTCGCTGACGTATCAGCCACTGTAGCCCGACCGGTGACCGGCGTCAGCTGCGACGGGGCCTGCCGGCAAAGATCCATTTGCCCCATGCCGCCCGTTCCGCCTTCGTTTCAAAGCATTGCTGAAACGAAGCACGCACGCGATTACCTTGGCTCAGCCACTGTTCATACGTTTCCCGTTCTCGGTCGATCATCGTGGCCAGCGCGTCGCCTTTGGAATAGATCTTCCGCACGAGCGGTTGTTGGACCACTGCATGGACGAATCGCAGAAACGGCGTGAGCCATGGTTCGACGACATACAGGGTGCCATCGGGTTGGAGTACGCGTTGGACTTCTTTCAGCACAGCGTTCAAATCATCAGGAAGATTCGGCAGGTGATGAAGTCCGCCGTGGACGATCGCCGCGTCGAACGACCGGTCATTGAGCGGCAGGCGGCGGCAGTCGGCCAGATGCAGGGTGGCTGACCCACGATACTGATCGAGCAGCGTGTCCGACAAATCAACCCCATCGAGATTCGTGAAGCCAAGTCTTTCCAGCGCGACTAAACCTCCGCCGCGGCCGCAAAAAAGCTCGACAATGCGGGCGTCCTTGGGGGTCTGGTCGAGTCCAAACGCCCGCAGGCGACGGACAAACTTCTCGATTTCTTGCTCCGGCGTTTCAAAGCGTTTGTAGGCCGCCTCCCAGTCGGGATCGCAGCAGACCGCACCCGTGTCGAGATGACGGATGATCGTCGTGACTTGATTGCTGTTTGTCATGGCCGGCGAGGGTCCGCGGGGCGATGTTCCAGGGAGGCGATGAAATGCAACTTGCGCTCAAATATCCAACTAAGTGGCGGTGGATAGAGTCCCAGATTCTCGCGACAAGTGACCCGGCGTAGATCGCTCGCTTGGAACAATGCATCCCATTGGCTTTCCGTCAGATAATTGCACGGAATCTCGACACCATGTCGGCTGTTGCCAACGCGGTCCATCAGGGCAAGTGTCCGGTAGGCGGCAAAACCGCGCAGGTAATGGTCCTTCAAAATGACTTGTTTGGATGCGACTCGCGCCGCCTCGTCCAGCAGGACTTGGGGCGACCCGGTATGGTGCAGGACATCGACCATCATCACGGTATCAAATGAATCTGATTGAAAAGGAATCTTCGTGCCGTCGAACGGCTCGACCGTGATCGCCGCGTTACCACGAACCAGCACGTCGATGCCATGAATCGTGAGATCGGGGCGATGCTTGCCAACGGCTTCCGATAGCAGTCCGTCGCCGCAACCCACATCCAGCACCGACGCGCCGGGTTCGATCAGATCGGCAAAGTGCGAGGCGAGAACTTGGACTCGCCTGGTATGCACAAAACGCTGATGAGACCACCCGATGGGTCCGGTCTTTGTTCGCTGCGGAGTCTCGCTCATGGTGCCGCAGTCTCGGTTGGCTCGGCGGTCTTGTTCCCAAAATGCTCGCGTCGATGCATCTTCAACACGCCGGCCATCAAGGCAGCCATCGCCGTTTGAAATCCGATCGCGACCAGCGTCACGCCGGGTACGACCAAACGCATCGTAAACGGATAGTCGAGTCGGCCGAAGTCCTTTTGCCACCATTGGTAGATCACCGAACCAATCAGCAGCACACCGACGAACGCGGCGCACAGCCCGAAGGCCAACCCGCGTTCGACCGTTAGCTGTTCCAATCGTTCGTCGGGAGGCATCATGCCCTCGCGAGCGGCAAAGATTCTGGCCAGCGTTGCCAGTAAGACACATTGCCATCCGAGAAGACCGGCAAGACTGGCCACCAGCAGCGTGTGGACATCCAGCGCCGCGCCGAAAACGCGAATCTGAGGAATGGCCAAGATGTAACCGAGCAGTGCCAATGCGATCAGGACCAGACCGGGTCGAAAGAAGGTCCATTTGGGGCTAAACACGAGAAACAATCGGAGCGTCCGCCAACCATCCCGAAACGTTCTCAAATGAGGTCCGTGCTGTTGTCGTCCGTCGGGATGAAGGGTGATCGGAACCTGGCTCATCGCCGCGCCGTGCAGACCGCTCTTGATGATCATCTCGGTGGCAAATTCCATACCCGGGGAACGGAGGTCCAACCGGTCGTACAGTTCGCGAGTGAACCCGCGCATCCCGCAATACACATCGTTGATGGGAATGCGAAACATTTGTCGCACCAGCCAGGAAAGAACCGGATTGCCAAACCAGCGATGTAGAAACGGCATCGCTCCGGGCAGCACCTTGCCACCGCCACGTGGCAAACGGCAGCCCTGGACCAAATCGGTACCGGCCCGCAGCTGTTCGACAAAAGCAGGGATTTCAAGGAAATCATAGCTGTCGTCGGCATCGCCCATGATGATGAACCGACCGCGACTGTGCTCAATTCCGTGCATCAGAGCTGCGCCATACCCGCGTTCGGTCACATCGATCGTTCGCGCCCCAAATGACTGGGCGATTTCTTTCGAGTCGTCGCTGCTGCCGTTGTCGGCCACGACGACTTCGCCGCGGATGCCAGCCGCACGGATCGCCCGAAACGCTTTTTCCACACACAGCCCAACGGTATCGGCTTCGTTCAGGCAGGGCATCACCACCGAGAGTTCAACGTCGTCGCTCATCTGGCCATCTCCACCGCGGCGGGTTTTCGTCTCCAAGACAACACCACGGCGGTGGCGGCCCCAATCGTCATTGCCGCCAGCGGTTCGATCACGACGCGATACCGATAGGCCGGAATCTCCAAAACACCTGTCACGATGGCAAAGTAACTGAAGATCAAGAAGATCCAAAGACCGTGCGGTCTGGTGGGAGAATTGATGATCAATACGGCCGTTGCCACGGCCAGGACGACGGTGAGCAGTGTGTTGCCCCACACCGATTGGCTGAGCCGATAGTTGATGGCCCAATCGATCGGCGGAACGCTTGATCGCCAAGTGTATTGTCCATGGTCGTTCGCAATGTCACCCTGTTGTGGCAAGTCGGTTGCCGCGGATCGCCAAAAATTGACGACGCGACGGAATGCCTTTTTCGCAAACGCTTCGCGATGGTTCGAGATGGCGTCGACCGCAACACGCTTCATCAACCGGTCGGCTTGTGCGTCGTTCAGACCCGATGCTACCAACGCATTGGACACGGACCAGGTATTTCGCCAGGCATCGGAAGCACCGACGTTGGCCAGTCGCCACTGAAGTTTTTCGCTGGCAGCTGTTGCGGGCAACTCCAATCCGGCGCCCGATCCGTCCTGGAACGTGACAATCCACACGTTGCGACCGACAAACTCCGTCAGCAGCGGCGACCCAAAAAGATGATGATTTCGAACCAACCAGGGAGCAACCAGCAGCAGGGCGGCAAGTGCAGCAATCGCGGCATGACCGAGTCGGAGATGCGCGGCATGGTCGATTTGGTGATGCAATCGGATTTGGTCGCCGACACGCAAATGACGCAGCCGCCGTCGCCGTTGCCATCGCCGACGGACATGGATGAACAACAAAAACACGACATGCGGGATCCACAGCAACAGAACGATCGGCCTGGTTAGAAGTGTGACCGCCAGCGTCACCCCGATCCACGACGCACGGCACTTCGTGCCGTGGGTCGCATAATCGATCACGGCCAGCAAATTCAACATCAGTAGAAAAATGAACAGCGACTCCGACAGAATCGCGGCCACGAATGTCAGCGCGGAGACCGCCGGCAGAGCGGCCAGCAGCGTGAGTGGCATTGCCAGTGGTAGCTTGGTGATGCGAACGGCGATTCGACCGGCAATCCACAGGGAGGCGAGTGTCAATCCGCCCTGAATCACGACGGTCGTCAGCAGTGCCCAGGGACCGCTGAAGATACGAATGATGGCCAGAAAGTAGGGATAGCCGGGTGTCCGATAGGCAATCGGTTCGCCCAACATCAGCAGGTCGCCCGACATCACCAGCGAACTGAGTCGCCAGTACCCCAAAGCGTCCATTTCGATGGCTACCGGACCTCGAGCGAGTGTCGCCGCCACCTTGAGGGCGAGCAGGATGAACAGCAGCAGGACAACAAACCGTCTCAACGGGGAACCTTTCGCGAGCGAGGACAGCGCCGAATCATCCCATCGTAGCCAATCGACCGCCGATTCGAGCCGATCCGGATCCGCCACACGACTTTCGGGTCAGTTGTCGATGATTTGGTACGATTGTTAGGGAAGTTCTGTATTCGGTAAGTCGGATGTTTGGAACCTCAAGGTGGATTGAAGGGCAGGCGAAAGATGAATCATTTTCCAACGGTCGAATTCAACGAAGACGGTGAGGCGCTGGGTCGCTGGTGGAGTGTCGAGCAGGATGGCCGCATTTTGTGCCAACTTTGTCCTCGAGCCTGCCGCCTGAAATCGGGTGACCGTGGTTTTTGTTTTGTTCGCGCCAATCACGATCACCAGATGGTGCTCGACACGTATGGTCGCAGCACCGGCTTTTGCATCGATCCGATCGAAAAAAAACCGCTGAACCATTTTTTTCCGGGCACGCCCGTTCTCAGTTTTGGAACCGCCGGTTGCAACTTGGGTTGCAAGTTCTGTCAGAACTGGGATATCTCCAAAAGTCGTGAAGTGGCCCGGCTGAGCGATCAGGCGACGCCTGAGGCAATTGCCCAGGCTGCGAAAGAGCATGGCTGTCGCAGTGTCGCCTTTACCTACAACGATCCGGTGATCTGGGCCGAGTACGCGATCGATACTGCCGCTGCGTGCCGCGACCAGGGCATCAAGTCAGTCGCGGTGACGGCCGGCTATATCACGCCCCAAGCGCGGGGCGATTTCTTCGCCGCGATGGATGCGGCCAATATCGACTTGAAGGCGTTCACGGAAGATTTCTATCACCGGATCACCGGTGCTCATCTTGATCCGATTCTCGATACGATTCGTTATGTTTGTCGCGAGACAGAGTGCTGGGTCGAGCTCACCAATTTGATCATTCCGGATGCCAATGACGACCAGGATCAACTTCGCCGAATGTGCGATTGGGTGTTCGAAACGGTAGGCAGTGATGTACCGATTCACTTCACCGCTTTTCATCCCGATTTCCGCATGACCGATCGCTCGCGGACACCTGAAGAGACGTTGATCAGGGCGTATGAATTGGCTCGCCAGGCCGGACTTCACTACGTCTACCTGGGAAACGTTCACGATGTCGTCAGGCAAAGCACCTATTGTCCCGGTTGTGGATCGTTGTTGATCGAGCGAGACTGGCACCAGCTCGGACGTTATGCTCTGAACAATCATCGATGCCAATTGTGTCAGTATCAGATCGCGGGTCACTTCGAGGCACAACCGGGAAACTGGGGCCAGCGTCGTCAGCCGATCCAGATCAGCGAACCACCGCCCGGCGTTGTCGTGCCAACACAGGAATCATCCATGCCGCAGGCGACTCCGACGGAAGACTTGGTGTTCAGCGACGATCAGCGGGCACGCATTCATCAGGCCGCTTGTCGAATCGTTGCGGCGGCGGCGACCGAAACTTCGGCAGCCGGAGTCGAAGAGTTGCTCGGTGACTTGGCGCAGCGACCGATTGCCGGGATCTACGTGACGCTGAAACGCGGTGAAACCCTGCGTGGTTGTTGTGGTTTGCAAGGTCCCCCGATCGCGCTGGCGGCCGCCCTCGCCGACGCTGCCACGCGTACCACGCGTTTCGACCCACGCATGCCGCCTGTGGCGGCCGTTGAACTGAAGTACCTCAGTCTATCGGTTTCGATTCTCGGCTCGCCGCGGCCGATTGACGCTAGGGGCGATGATCGCATCGAGGCAATCAAGGTCGGACAACATGGCCTTCGCGTGCAACTGGGCAACAGCGGTGGTCTGCTGCTGCCGGCGGTCGCAAAAGAGCGAAATTGGAATTCGCGTCAGTTCCTCGATGCGGTTTGTCGCAAGGCGGGTCTGCCACCGGCAAGTTGGCGCCGTGACGAGGTGGCGATTCATGTTTTCGACGGCGTCGATTTTGGCGGTCGTCTCGCCGATGCGATCGAGCTCACGATCGATTTTGAACCGGGATTGATCGACCAACAGCAACTCGAGCGATTGCGAGATTGGGTGCGTTGCAATTTGGTTGCGATCCAGACCGGCGCGACACCGGTTTACTATGCGACCGATGTGATGGACGGTGCGGTGTCGGGAGTCGTATTGCAGATCGTGGCTGACCCCCAGCAGCCAGCTGTAGGTTGGATGCAATTGACATTGCGAGACGGTGTGCCGCTGCAGTCGACGCTGTTTCAATTGACTTCATCGGCCGCTGGTTCGCTCGGCTCGCATGACACTCACGCCAATGATTGGCAAGTCCGCCTGGCCGTGTTGTCAAGCGTCGTCCATCACGGGATCGATCGTGATCCCGACCTGGACGGATTCGACTGTCGCGGCCGGGCTGTGTTAGCGATGGATGGTCGGCGGTGGTCGATCGGATTCGATGCCCATTCACAACCCGAGGATTTGTTTCGTGACACGCTGGCGGCCCAGGCCTTTCGATCGGGATCCACGCAGATCTATTCGGCAGTTTGTGATTCGACAGCGGAGCAAATTTTCGTGTCCCTGGGGCCTCGACCCCAAGGGTCGGTGACGACGCGACCTCCCGGTGTGGCGGGAGGATTCTATCCCGCTGACGATGAACAGCGTGAGCAGGTTGTCGACGAGCTGTTGGCGAACTTCGCCGATGCTGACAGGAAATCGGTCGCCGCCGCGATGGTCCCGCACGCTGGCCTGCGGTTTTCAGGAAGGGTCGCGGCGGACGTATGGCGGCGAATCGAATTACCCGAAAGCGTGTTGATCATCGGTCCAAAGCACACCGCTGATGGTGTCGACTGGGCGGTTGCGCCACACGACTGGTGGCAGCTTTCTTCGACCGCGGGATTGCCCGGAGCTGTGGATCTGGCCGAACGAATCGCCGCGGCAGTTCCTGGCATGGAGCTGGATGCGGCGGCGCATCGACGGGAACATGGAATCGAAGTTCAGCTGCCGCTGTTGTATCGACTGGCGCCGCAAACGCGTGTCGCGGCGATTGCGATGCAGGGGGGCAGCTTTGACGAACTTTCTGCTGCGGCCGAGGCGATGGCCAGTTGCATCAGCCGTCTCGAGAAGCCGCCGCTGCTTGTCATCAGTAGTGACATGAACCATTTTGCCGATGATACCGAGAATCGTCGGCGGGACCGTTTGGCGCTGCGGCGCTCGAGCAGAATGACCCCCAAGGTTTGCTGGAAATCTGTGATCAAGAGAACATCAGCATGTGTGGCCAGTTGCCCGCCGCATTGGTGCTGCTGACCTTGCGGGCGATGGGACGTGAGGTTTGCTACAACGAAATCGCGTATGCGACTTCAGCCGACATCAGCGGCGATCGATCGCGTGTCGTCGGATACGCCGGCGTCTTGTTCTGAAGTCCGGTGTTTTCACCGACATGGCGGATCATTTGGATATCCGGGCATCTGATCGCTAGCGGTCGAGTATTGTACAATCTGGCGGCACGCGACTCCCGAGATCTTTTTCCTCGTTCATTTCCTATGACATCACTGTTGCCGGTTATCGATGCGGGATTGCCCACGGGAGTGGTCGAGCCGTTTGCCCAGCGGGTTTGCGGCAACGGTCGGTCGCTGCTGCGACACTCATTGACAGAGCTGCAGATCAATCTCGGCAAGCTTTGCAACCAGACCTGCACCCATTGTCATGTGGAAGCCGGCCCGACCAAGATTCGTGAAAACATGGATCGGCAGACTGCCCAGCGAATCATCGAGCTTGTCAGCGATTGTGCCTCGCTGGAAACGATCGACTTGACCGGTGGTGCGCCGGAAATGAATGCCAACTTTCGCAGACTGGTGACTACCTTTCGCGACCGCGGCTTGCGCGTGATTGACCGCTGCAACCTGACGATCCTTGGCGAGCCGGGTTACCAGTGGGTTGGCGAGTTTTTGGCGGACAACCGGGTCGATGTGGTCGCCTCGCTGCCCTGCTATTTCGAGGACAATGTTGACCGCCAGCGTGGAGGCGGAGTGTTCGCACGCAGTATCGACGCATTGATCCGGCTGAACGGTCTGGGCTATGGCCGTGAGGGGTCATCGTTGCGGTTGGATCTGGTGTTCAATCCTACCGGACCATCCCTGCCGCCCAATCAGGCGGCACTGGAAGCGGACTACAAACGAGAACTCAAGCAGCGTTATGCGATTGATTTTGATCGGTTGCTGACGATCACGAACATACCGATCAAGCGATACGCCAGATTTCTGCTCAAGTTGGGGAAGTTGGAAGATTACATGCGGCTGCTCTCGGATAGCTTCAATCCGATCGCATTCGATCATGTGATGTGCCGCTCGTTGCTGTCGATCGGCTGGGATGGCGCGATCTATGACTGCGATTTCAATCAGATGCTCGACCTGCCCGCCGGCGCCGCAAAGCAAACGGTTTGGTCGATCGACTCATTCGACACGTTCAGAAATCAACGGATTGCCGTGGCCGACCACTGCTATGGTTGTACCGCCGGTGCGGGCAGTAGCTGTGGTGGCGCGGTGGTAACAAGCGATAGCGAGTAAACAGATACCTGATGGCTAGTAAATTGGATACCGAAAAAGTTGTTCGACAGCGATATGCTGCGGCGGCACGACAACAAGAACCGGCACTCTGTTGTCCGGTCGACTACAACGCGCGGTATTTGAAGGTTGTTCCGCAGGAGGTGATTGATCGTGACTACGGTTGTGGCGATCCGTCGCAATACGTACGCGAGGGTGAGACGGTTTTGGATCTCGGCAGCGGCGGCGGCAAAATCTGTTTCATCGCCGCGCAGGTGGTCGGCAAATCGGGGCGCGTGATCGGTGTCGACATGAATGACTCGATGCTCGATTTGGCCAGACGAAGTCAACCGCAGGTTGCCGACAAGATCGGCTACGACAATATCGAGTTTCGCAAGGGCAGAATCCAGGACTTGGCGATCGACCGCGATGCATTGGATGCCTATCTCCGAGAGAATCCCGTGACCGATGAGGCGAGTTTGCAGCGGCTGGAGTCGTTTGCCGCACAAATGCGACGTGATGCTCCCCTGATTCCCGATGATTCGATCGACGTGGTTGTCAGTAATTGTGTTTTGAATCTGGTTGACCCGACCGAGAAAGAGCAATTGTTCCGAGAGATCTTTCGCGTGCTTCGCCCCGGTGGCCGGGCCGTGATCAGTGATATCGTGTCCGATGAAGCGGTGCCGCACCACTTGCAGCAAGACGCCGAACTGTGGAGCGGATGTATCGCCGGTGCGTTTCAAGAGAGCGAATTTTTGGCGGCCTTTGAGCGGACCGGCTTTTACGGCATCGAAATGCCGGCGCTGCAGACACAGCCCTGGCGAACCGTCGAAGGAATCGAGTTTCGGTCGACCACAGTGATCGCCTACAAGGGCAAGGAAGGACCCTGCTTCGAGCACAACGAGGCGGTCATTTATCGCGGACCGTTCAGCCGAGTTCATGACGACAACGGACACGTCTTTGAACGTGGTCAGCGAATCGCCGTTTGTCGAAAGACGTTTCAGATCATGACGCGACCACCGTATCGCGATCATTTCATCGCGGTCGAACCACGAGTCCCGATCGACCCGGTCGATGCCCAAGTGTTTGAGTGCGTCGGCGGGACGCAAAGACGCTCGCCGAGTGTCACCAAGGGCCCGGCCTACAAAGCGACGACGCTGCCGCTGCTGGAATGCTGTGAATCGGGAGAGTGTTGCTAAGCAAAGTTCTCGACGATCCCGATTCCCTGGACGCCAGCTTCGCGCAGCCGATGGGACATTTCGTTGATCGATGCGAGATCCATGCGCGTGCCATCGCAAACGATCAGGACGCTGTCAAATTGGGAGCCAAGATGATCGATGTTCGGTGAGATACCGGCGGGGCCATCCACGATCACCAGGTCAAATCGATCTCGCAACAGTTCCATCAGCTGAGCGGTTTCCTGGGCGGTTGCCGGGGTGCCGCCGTGAGGTGGCATCAGTGGGATCAAAGTCACACCGTCCTCGACCGCGTGGACGGCGACTTCGCGGATCGGCAATCCGCCGCGGATCGTGTCGATCCAGCCATATTCCAGTTCTAAACGCAACGCGTCGGCCAGCGTGGGATCCTCGGTGTCGCCATCGACCAACGCCACGCGTGCGCCGGCAGCGGCCGCCGCCATGGCAATTCCGATCGCAACGGAGCTCCGGCCTTCACCAGCCCGGACGCTGGTGACCAGCATGCTGCTCAGCCCGGTGTTGACCGCATCGAGCATCCGCTCGGCGACTTGTTGAAACAATTGTCCATCGAAAAAGAGATCGGCGACCATGGTCGGGACGTCAAATACGTCCACTTCCCAGGCCGCGCAAAACGGTTCGATTCCCGCCGCCGATGGTGTGCTGATCGGAGTGCTGGTCTTGGGAATCGCCGTGCTGGTTTCTCGGGAAGCCCCCTGGCTGGCGGAGAGACTTCCGTGGCCGGTTGTGTTCGTCCCCTGGCCGGTTGTGATGCCGGGGCTTCGGCGGGGGAAGCGGACCGGCGGGCAACGGGCGGATCGATCCGTGTTTCCACGATCGGTCGTGTGGTACTGGGTGTGGCAGTCTTCGCCGGAGATGTAGCGGGTCTTACGGTGCTCGGGGTGTCGTTGGTCTCGGCCGACCGTTGAAGAGATGCGGCCAACGGCTCGGTGATTTCGCCAATCGCGAGCACCGTTTGAACATGTTGCAGCGACGCGAGTTGCTGTTGAATCGTGAGCTCCAAGGAAGATCGGGCGGCATCAATCCCGGCGCCGCCAGAACCCAGATGAGATTGCGGTGCGTTGGTCTCAGGCGAGTCGGTGCGAGTGACAACGTTTTCAATCGGGTCGATCCAAACGGTTGCCGACCGGGCAACACTTGGATCCACCAACATCGCGCCGAATCGTCCCCTTGGCCGACCGGCCGAGACGCAGGTGCATCTGCACTCAAGGGGCGATTTCTGCGCGAAAAGGCTTTCACGAAAGTTTGATCTATCGAGCTCATGATGAGTCAACGCTCAAAGGAGGATGGAGTGATTACTTCCGATACCGAATCAGGTCTGGCTGCCTGTGTGGGCGTCGTCAATGGTGGAAGTGGGATGGTGATCCCGAATGGCGTTTTCGAGAAATGGGGAGTATTGAGTGTCGGTGTTGGAGCCACCGCGACGTTACCCGATTCCAGTTCTTCCAACGTCGGTACCGAGAAGGCGTCGTCGATCGCCGTTCGATTCGAGACAGTTGTGGCGTCGATCGTCGACGAACGATCGAAAAATTCGTTTGCTTCGATTGGCGCCCCGACTGTTGCGATGGACGACGCTGATCGGTTCGGCTCGCTGCTTGGAGCGACCGGTTCACTATAAGTCGCCGCGGGCGCGTCGAGCGCGACCGAGGTCGAATGTTCACTTGCGGGGAAGACCACAGCGCCACCGAGCTGCTCTGCACCATATTGGGTCGCCGCGTATTGGGGACTTTCGTCGATCCAGGACTGGCCTTCGACGCCGGTTGCCGATCGATTTGCGATCACGTCGGTGTCGGCCGGAATCTGTGTTTGTGCGGCGAGGTCGACGGTGCCCGGCAGATGTGAGTGCGCCGGGAGCGGCAACGATGCATTGTGTTGGACGTCAAAGTCGATTTCGTGGCTCGCATGGTGCGCGACCGAGTCATCCAGTTGCGACGGATCACTGGAACCCCGTCCGGTGAACAGGGCGGCGGCGACGACGATCAGAAGCATCAAGAGCACGAGTGAATGCGAACCGATCTTTTCCATCCACAAACGTCCTGCCGGAATGATTGTGGATCGTTCCCGCGGCGTTTCGGGGTTTGGCGAAGGCGCCGGCGGCCGGGCGGCTGGCGGCGACGGGGGATCGGGGGCGGATTCCGTGGTGGTCGATATCTGCACGGGTGCGGAATCGGGCGCGGTCGTCGGCGAAGCCGAAACGAGGTCCTTCGATCGATTCAAGTTGGGCAACTTGAACAGTGTCGGAGGCAGCGTGAAGGGCCCTCGATCGACTGACTCGACGCCTTGATGCGTGGCGAATGGTTGGCGTTCGCCGTCTTGGGCCCGCCGTGGCGAGACGGTCATGCGATCTTCCTGGTCGAGTGGTGATTTTTGACAGTGAAGGATGGTGGCGGTGAACCCACCAGGAACCCTCGTCTCTAAATCGGTATCGATGATCCCGAACTTTAGGGATATGCGGACTAACAAAACCCTGGCGGTTCGGCAAGATTGAATGGCTGGCTCGCCTTGTGATTCCGCCGAGATCAAAGGAAGATGAGCCGCACGACGGGCCGCACGAGGGTTGTGCGTGTGAAACCGGGGCCCCCCAGCTCGTTCCGACAAGGTACTCCGAGAAAATTGACCGATATGCTGCAAGTTGATACGACCGCATCCCAACTCTCACATTTGATTCGTGAGCGAATCTTGCTGTTGGATGGCGCCATGGGGACGATGATCCAGCGTTTAAAGCTCAGCGAGGCAGCCGTCCGGGGCGAGCGATTCGCCGATCATCACAAAGATTTGGCAAACTTTTCCGACATCTTGTGTCTGACGCATCCCGAGGAAATCACCGACATTCATCGTGCCTACTTGGAGGCTGGCAGCGATATTGTCGAGACCAACTCGTTCGGCGCTTCGCCGGTCGGGATGCTCGAGTTTGACTTGCCGCTGGAATTGGTCGATGAGATCAACCGAGCCGCCGTGGCCTGTGCCCGCAAGGCGGCCGACGAATGGAATGAGCGGACGCCCGACAAACCGAGGTTCGTCGCCGGATCGATCGGACCGACGACGCGACAGCTCGCGATCAGCACCAAGGTGGATGATCCGGCACATCGAGCGACGACGTTCGAGGAGATGGTTGACAGTTACCGGGCTCAGGTGGACTCCCTGGTGGACGCCGGAGTCGACATCCTGCTGCCCGAAACAGCGATCGACACGCTGAATTTGAAAGCGTGCCTGTTCGCCATCCAGGATTTCTTTCAGGCCGGTGGCCGTCGGGTGCCGGTGATGGTCAGCGGCACGTTTGACAAGGGCGGACGGACCTTTGTCAGTGGCCAGAGCGTCGAAGCGTTCTGTCATTTCGCTTTCGCATTTTCCGCTGCTGTCGATCGGCATGAACTGCGCGTTGGGTCCTGACGTGATGCGTCCGCACATCGAGGAGCTATCACACGTCGCGAACATCCCCATCAGCTGCCATCCCAACGCCGGGTCTGCCCAACGAAATGGGCGAGTTCGATCTGGGCCCCAAGGCGATGGCGGACAAAGTGGGCGAGTACGCCGACAACGGTTGGGTCAACATTCTCGGCGGGTGCTGTGGCACGACGCCCGACCACATCCGCGCCATGGCCGTGCGGACTGCAGGGTCTGAAACCGAAGCAAGATTCGCCCGGTCCCGTGTACACACGGTTGTCGGGCCAGTTGCCGATGGTCATGCGCCCGGAGATCCCGTTCACGATGATCGGCGAACGGACCAACGTGATGGGCAGTCGCAAATTCGCGAGATTGATCCGCGAGGAACAGTACGACGAAGCCGTCGAAATTGCTCGCGAGCAGGTTCGACAACGGCGCGACGATCATCGACGTCAACTTTGACGACGCGCTGCTTGGACGGTGTCGAAGCGATGACGCGGTTCCTGCGTTTGATCTCGGGTGACGACGTCGCTGCCGCGGTTCCCGTGATGATCGACAGCAGCAAGTGGGAAGTCCTCGAAGCGGGACTTCGCAACACTCAAGGCAAGGCGATCGTCAATTCGATCTCGCTGAAAGATGGCGAACAGGAATTCTTGCGGCGTGCCCGACTGGTGCGTCAATATGGTGCCGCGGCGGTCGTGATGGCGTTTGACGAAGAAGGTCAAGCCGCGGATGAAGAAAACAAAGTGCGGATTTGCAAACGCGCCTACGATCTGCTGACCAAGGAACTCGATTTTCCGCCCGAAGACATCATCTTTGATCCGAATATTCTGACGGTCGCGACCGGGATCGAAGAACACAACAACTACGCGGTCGACTTCATCAACGCGGTTCGTCGAATCAAGCAGGAATGTCCCGGTCGCAAAGACCAGCGGCGGCGTCAGCAATATCAGCTTTAGCTTCCGCGGCAACGATCCCGTTCGCGAAGCGATGCACAGCGCATTCCTGTACCATGCTGTCAAAGCCGGTCTGGACATGGGCATCGTCAACGCCGGTCAGTTGGAGGTTTACGAAGAGATCCCGCAAGGATCTGCTGGAACGTGTCGAGGATGTGCTGCTGAATCGCCGTCCGGACGCGACCGACCGGATGCTGGAGTTTGCTGAGAACGTCAAAGGCGGCGGGATAAAGAAATCGGGCGAAGACCTGTCCTGGCGAGACGCACCCGTTGCCGCGCGGATGAAGCACGCATTGATCAAGGGGATCGACAAATACATCGTGGAGGACACCGAAGAGGCACGGCACCACTTCGACCGCTGTCTGGAGGTGATCGAAGGCCCGTTGATGGATGGAATGCAGGTCGTCGGTGACCTGTTCGGCGCGGGCAAGATGTTCCTGCCCCAGGTCGTCAAGTCGGCGCGTGTGATGAAGAAAGCGGTGGCCTATCTGGAACCGTTCATGGAAGAGGAGAAGAAGGCTGGCGGGCTGGAGAATGCGGCGCCGCCCGGCAAGTTTCTGATCGCAACGGTCAAAGGTGACGTTCACGACATCGGCAAAAACATCGTCGGCGTCGTGCTGCAGTGCAATAATTATGAAGTCATCGACTTGGGCGTGATGGTCGCCAGTGAGACGATCCTGGAAGAAGCGGAAGAACACCAGGTCGATATGATCGGACTGAGCGGGTTGATCACGCCTAGCCTTGATGAAATGGTGCACGTCGCGCGAGAAATGAAACGCCGCAAAATGAAAATGCCATTGTTGATCGGCGGTGCGACTACCAGCGCCAAGCATACGGCGGTGAAGATTGCACCCGTTTACGAGGGCCCGATCGTGCACGTCTTGGACGCCAGTCGCAGCGTGAATGTTGTCGAGAAATTGATCAATAAAGAGTCGCGTGATCGATTCGTCGCCGAGAACGCTGAGACACAACAGAAGCTGGTCGCCAGTTATCAGGGTCGTCAGCAAAAGCTTGTGCCGTATGCGGAGGCACTCAGCAAGCGATTCGCGACCGACTGGAAGAACGTTCGAATCGACAAGCCAAGTTTTACCGGCGTCAGGACGCTCGACGATTTTCCGATCGCGCGAGATTCGACCCTATATCGATTGGTCACCATTCTTCATGACCTGGGAACTGAAGGGCAAGTACCCCAAGATCTTTAGCGACGCGGTCGTCGGAGCCGAGGCCAAGAGAACGTTTGATGATGCGACCAGGTTGCTCGATCAGATCATCCGCGACCGCTCCTTGCACGCGCGATGCGGCTTACGGTTTCTGGCCGGCGGCAAGTGAGGATGACGAGATCATCCTCTACGCGGACGAATCTCGTGCTCAAGAACTGACGCGATTTCACTGTTTGCGACAGCAATGGGAACGTAACGGACAGACCGACTATCGATCGCTTGCCGATTATGTCGCGCCGGTCGAGAGTGGTCGCCAGGATTATATCGGCGGATTCGTTGTCACCGCCGGAATCGGAGCCGAGACGCTGGTCGCCAAGTTCAAGGCGGAACAAGACGACTACAACGCCATCATGGTCCAGGCGGTTGCCGATCGGCTGGCCGAAGCGTTTGCCGAGTTACTGCACGAGCGGGCGAGAAAAGAGTGGGGATTCGGCCAGGACGAAACTCTGTCCAGGGACGATCTGATCGGCGAGATGTATCGCGGCATTCGGCCAGCCGCCGGTTACCCTGCTTGTCCCGATCACACGGAGAAGCGAACTCTATTCGATCTGCTGGACGCCGAGAAAAACACTGGCGTTGAGTTGACGTCAAGCTTCGCGATGACCCCCGGGGCGAGCGTCAGCGGGTTGTATTTCGCGCACCCCGAAGCACGCTACTTTGCCGTCGATCGGATGACAAAGGACCAGATCGAGTCGTACGCGCGGCGCAAGGGAATGCCGATCGCAGAGGTCGAGCGATGGCTCTCGCCCAATCTGGCTTACGAACCCTCGTGATTAGACGATTTCGTCATGAACGCATTGCTGTTTCATCGACCGGCCCGCTGGCAAGTTTGACAAACGAATCGTTGCCGCCGACCGGTTGGCCTTTCCCGAAGGCGTGCTCTGTGTGGGCCGCGACATTCTTGTTTCTGCACCGCCGGTGATTTGGAAGCTGACCGATGCCGACGGCGATGGAGTCTGCGAGGATCGCGAAGTGTGGTTTGACGGTCAGACGGTCACGAATTGTGCCAATGACTTGCATGGGCCCTATCTCGGACGCGACGGATGGGTTTATTGGTGCAAGGGGGCGTTTGGAAAGCAGACCCACACGCTGCTTGACGGGCGAGTGATGGAGTCCTCCGCCGCACACATCTTTCGCCGAAAGCATTCCGATGGGCCGATCGAGCCGATCATCACCGGCGGGATGGACAATCCTGTCGAGGTCGCTTTCACGCCCGAGGGCGAGAAATTTTTACCAGTACCTTCTTGCAATATCCCGGCGGCGGGCTGCGTGATGGGATTGCCCACGCGGTTTATGGCGGCGTGTTCGGCAAGCAACACTCCGCCCTTGTCGATCATCTCCGTACCGGATCCTTGCTGCCGATCATGACCCAGCTCGGCCCGGCGGCGCCCAGCGGCCTGGCGTGTCTGAATTCCAATCGGCTCGTTCGTTTTCCGCACGACCGCCCCGAGGCAAGAACCTTGGTCGCCGCGCTGTTCAACCTGCAGAAGTTGACAGCGCATCGACTGGTCGACGATGGCGCGAGCTATCGCACGATCGACCAGGACCTGGTTGTTGCCGACCGAGTCGATCTTGAACAATCCCAATCGAACGATCGATGACCGGCTAACCGTTTTGTGGGCGCTGTGTCGGATCGGCACCCGGCGGGCGATCGGTACCCTTTTTGATCACCGCCCTGGATCGCGGGGGTGATGACCGTCATCTGGAACATTCGTTGTTGTACGCGATGATCGAGATCTCACGCCGACAACCGGCGGACAACTTGCTGCCGTTGGCCAGCTCCGACAGGCAGCTACGCGCCGTAGTGATCGTGCTGGACCAGCTCGATCGCCGAGATGAACTCGAGCCGCAACTCCTATTCGCGGCGCTCTCAAGCGAAGACGCCACGCTGCGACAGACGGCGGCAGAAGTGCTCTCGAAACAGGCCGATTGGGCAGCTGAATCGAAGCAGCAATTGAATGCGATCTGGTCCCGGATGGATGATTCGGATCGCGCTGCCGGTGAGACGCTATCGCGAATTATCGCGGGCTGGAAAAACGAGAGACCGGTCCAGGAATTGGTTGCCCGGTGGATCAGCACGGCTGCCGATTCCAACCATGTCCAGCAGTCGTTTCTCGCTAGTCATTTGAGCGATTTCTCGGCGGCGACGATGCCGGTCAGCTGGTCCGCGTCGATCGCGAATTGGCTGCCACAGGCCGATCCTCAGATGCAGCGTGAATTAGCGGACAGTCTTCGGCAAATCAAGCTGGAATCGAGCGATGCCACGATGTTGGCTGAAACGCTCGTTCAACTGGCCGAGCGAGCCGATGCTGCGGATCAACGTTTGCGTCTATTGTCAGCACTGCCGACGAATCACGTTCTCGGCGCGGCCGTGGAGGAACAGGTCGTGTCGGCTTTCTTGGATGATGACGAGTCTCTGGTGCCTCTTGCGGCGAACGTGTTGCTGCGAATCCGGCTTTCACGAGCAGCGGCCAATCGGCTGGGCTACATCGGCAAGGACGTCGGTCCCGAGTTGACGCGAATCGGCAGCAGCCGTACAGCCGCTGCGTTGATGGAGGCGTTACTGTTCCCCAGTGCAAGGCTGGAGCAGAGTTACCAATCGACGCGAGTATTGACGGTCGACGGCCAAATTTACAACGGCTTGATCAAGCGTCGTACGGGCGATTCGATCGAATTGCAGCTCAATGCCCAGCGACAGGTCGCGATCGCCAGCGACGACATTGAGCGGCTTGAGCCGAGTGACGTCTCGGTGATGCCATCGGGGTTGGCCGAATTGTTGACAATGGATGAGATATCGGACCTGATGGCGCTGCTGCGGTCGGCCAAGTAGCCAATGTGGCTCGGTCAACTTCCGCGGTCCCTGATCCGTATCTCCACTAGATTTTGCCGGTTGGGGGCATGATTCGCCGCGATGGTCGCGAACCCGTTGCGACGATCGGGTGTCCCAGCGGTCATCAGGCGGCCGATTGATGAAGTCGCGCCGAAGTTCTGATTCGATTCTTCGAACCGACATCCGATCGGTTCTTCTTTCCTTCATCGCGATGGCGATGGATCACCGGAATCACTGGGGACGCCGCAATTTGCTCGGCGAAGGGGTGAAACGCCGCCGCGGGCGAGCGTGACACGACGTCCTGCCGGAACAGAGACAGGCACCCGGTCCCAGGCCGATTCCAATCGGATATCTTTTGGCTATGGATATATCAACGACATTGGCCGATCGCGTGATGCGATTGGTGGTCTCGGCCGATTACCGGCCCTGCAAGCCGAAGCAGATCGCTCACCAGCTGAAGCTTGACCCTGATGATTTTCGCGAGCTACGGCGTGTCATCAAGCAATTGGTGATGGACAACCGGCTGGTCTACGGATCGAACCATTTGGTGATGAGTGCCGGATCCGTTGGCGGCCCCAGTGATACGCTGCGAGGCACTTTTCGCCGCGCAATGGGGGGCGGATTTGGGTTTGTTCGCCCCAGTGACTCCGAAAGCGGTTCCGGCACACCGGATGACCTGTTCGTGCCGCCGGGGGCAACCGGCGGAGCGTTGGAAGGTGACTACGTCGAAGTCAAAGTGCGACCCAGTCGCAGGGGTGGCAGCGAAGGGCTGGTCACGAAAGTGCTGGAGCGCGCCCGGCGACAGTTTACCGGCACATTCCAGATGGTCGGCGGTCACGGCGCGGTCTTCCTGGACGGCACGCCTTATCAGCAACCGGTTTCGGTGGGCGACACACGCGGGTTGCCGTTGGAGAGTGATGATAAGGTCTTCGTCGAAATTGTGGAATTTCCGCTCGATGACGGCAGCGGCGGAGAGGCGGTCATTCTGGAGCGGCTTGGCAGCAGCAAGAATCCGGCGATCGACACGCTGACGATCATGCGCCAGTACGCGTTGCCGGATGCCTTTTCGGAATCTGTTTTGAATGACGCCCGCAAGCAGGCCGATTCGTTCAACGATGACGTCGTTCCCGATGATCGGAAGGACTTGACGTCGCTGCTCACGATTACGATCGACCCGTCGGACGCACGCGATTTTGACGATGCGATCTCTCTGGTTCGCGAGGATGGACGCTGGAGACTGTGGGTTCACATTGCCGATGTCAGCCACTTTGTACCGGTCGGCAGTCCGTTGGATGAAGAGGCTCGCAAGCGGGGCACGAGCGTTTATCTGCCTGACCGCGTGATCCCGATGATTCCCGAGATCATCAGCAATCATTTGGCCAGTCTGCAGCCAGACCGAACGCGCTTGGTGAAGACGGCCGAAATCGAAATCCTGGACGATCTGACGGTCACGCACAGCGAAGTGCATAACGCAGCGATCCACAGCAATCTGCGTTTGAATTACATGCAGGTCGATCAGTTCCTCGCCCAGCCCGAGCAGTTTCGTGACAAGTGGGGCGAGGAAGTGTGTGATTTGCTGCGGCGGATGCACGAACTGGCGTTGAAGATGCGAAAGTCGCGGTTCAAGAAGGGCTCACTTTCGATGGACATGCCCGACATCAAGTTGGATTTGGACAAAACCGGCCGGGTCAAGGGCGCCTACCTGGTCGAGCATACCGAGAGTCACCAGATCATTGAAGAATTCATGTTGGCCGCCAATCAGGCTGTCGCGACGTGGTTGGATGATCTGGAATTGGGGTTCTTGCATCGCATTCATCCGCCACCGGAACGACGCAAGCTGCGGCAGATGGGCGAGTTCGTCAAAGACTTGGGGATCCAAGTCGGACCGATTGAAAGCCGATTCGAGATTCAAAAGGTGCTTGATGCCGTCGCCGGCACGCCGCTGGAAAACGCCGTCAACTATGCCGTCCTGAAAAGCATGAATAAGGCGGTCTATGGACCCCAGCATGAGGGCCATTACGCGCTCGATATGGAGCATTATTGCCACTTTACCAGCCCGATCCGCAGGTACCCCGACCTGACCGTCCATCGTCTGGTGCAAAAACTGCTCGAAGGAAAAAAGACGCCCGATGACGACTATCCGACGCTGCTCAAGCTTGGCCATCACTGCAGCGACATGGAGCGCAACGCGGCCCAGGCCGAACGCGAACTGATCGAACTGAAGCTACTGCACTTCTTGAGCAAGCACATCGGCGAATCGATGGAGGCGGTGATCAGCCGTGTCTTTGCCGACGGGATCCACGCGCGTTGCGTCAAATTGCCGGTCGATGGATTCATTCCGATCACATCGTTGCCTCGAGACAAATATCGGTTTGAGCGACGAGGCCAGATGATCATCGGATTCAAGGAAGGAAATCGGTATCGGCTTGGTGACCAGCTGACGGTGAAAGTGGCCAAGGTCGATTTACAAGACAGACAGCTCTATCTGGAGGTGGTCAAGAACCACTCGGCCGGCCGCGACACGATTCTCGGTGGCAAACCGGTCGCCACCAAGCCGACGTACAAGCACAAACGAAAGAGCGATCGGCGAGCGAAGAAGAAGAAAAAAAAGAAGCGGTGAGGTTGGTGATGAACGAGGGGCACGGTGCGATTTTCGCGACTACCGGCAAGATCGGAACCGCCGCGACCGTTGACCGTGACCATTGACCGCGACCGGACTTGACTTTGTTGCGGTGGACGGCCGACGATGGACTGCGGTCCATAATCAACAGTCGGCGGCTGCCGTGGGGTTTTCGATGTTCGGGCCACTGAGCTAGACTTGGCACTGTGACGTGCGAGTTGGGGATCGAGATGAGCCCGAAATGTCGCGTGCACACTGATCGTTGACATCATGGCTGACCATTGTTCGGAGCGACTCCGCCGATCGAGGTACGCGCCGCTGGACCCACTTGCACTCGACACACGGGTGGACTTTCGATGAGCACACAGCTAGCCACGACTCCGCTGGACGACTGGCACCGCTCCGCAGGTGCAAAAATGGTCCCGTTTGCCGGCTACGAGATGCCGATCCAGTACTCGTCGATCGTTGCCGAGCATCAGACTTGCCGAACCGCGGCAGCGCTGTTTGATGTCTCCCACATGGGACGTCTTCGCTTGGACGGCGAAGGCAGCGAGCGGTTGTTGGATCATTTATTGACTCGCCGCGTCTCGGATTTGCCGGTCGGTCGAGTGCGGTATTCATTGATCTGCAACGCCGATGGGGGCGTGTTGGATGACGTGCTGGTTTCCAACCTGGAGACGCCGTCGGGTCGGCAGTTTCATTTGTTGGTTGTCAACGCCTCCAACCGGCAGAAGATCTTGCAATGGATCACGCCCCATTTGGCCGATTTTCCGATGGTGACCCTTTCGGATCGGACGGAATTGACCGCGATGATTGCGGTCCAGGGCCCCAAGGCGATGGATGTTTGCAAGCGTCTGTTTCGGTTTGATCCCAGTCGGCTGAAGTACTATCGAGCCACGATCACCAATCAATTCTCCAAGCCGGTCATTCTGAGCCGTACCGGATACACGGGCGAAGACGGATTTGAATTGATCGTACGTGCCGAGGAGGCGACAAGGATCTGGGAGAACGTGTTGCTTGCCGGTCGCGACGAGGGTTTCGCTGCGGCGGGCCTGGGGGCGCGAGATACGCTGCGATTGGAGGCCAGCATGCCGCTGTATGGTCATGAACTGGACGAGTCCATCGATCCGATCTCAGCTGGTCTCGGATTCGCGTGTGATCTGGACGATCGGTCATTTATCGGTGATTCGGCGTTGCGGGAAATTTCGGCGCGGGGGCCGAGTCATGTTCGGATCGGATTGTTCCCCGAAGGCAAACGGCCGGCACGTGAGGGATGCGAGGTCCTCTCGGCCGATGGTAGAAAGATCGGGATCGTTACCAGTGGTGGGCCGTCGCCGACCCTTGGCCGTCCCATTGCGATGGCGCGCGTTGATGCGGCCGAGGCCACAAACCGTTCATTCCAGATTGACATTCGTGGCAAGACGATCGCAGCATCGCCCACGAAAATGCCCTTTTATCAACGAACCAAACCGTAAGTCGCGAAAAGGAAATCGAAATGTCGCGTGACAAAACTGCGTTGTTGTATGCCGATTCACACGAGTGGGTTGATGTTGCCGAAGAGGGTGGGCAAAAGGTCGCGACCATCGGTATCTCCGGTTTTGCGATCGAACAGCTCAATGACTTGGTCTTCATGGACCTGCCCGAGGTCGGAAAAACCGTTTCCGCTGGCGACGAATTTGGTGAAGTCGAGTCGGTAAAAGCGGTAAGTCCGATGTACAGCCCGGTCAGCGGTGAAGTGATCGAAGTACATAGCGATCTGCCGGATAACCTCGATCAATTGAACGACGATCCCTATGACTTCGGCTGGATCATCAAGGTACGGATCGATGATGATTCGTCGTTGGATTCATTGATGGACTTTGCCGCCTACCAAAAGCAGTGCGCCGAAGCGGGATAATGTCGTCGCACCCCGCACTGCGTTTGAACCCAACCCGTCAACCCAAGGTCAACCGAACAAGTGACTGGATATCTATATCATACCGAGGACGATCGCCGCGAAATGCTCGCGTCGATTGGTGTCGATTCGGTTCAACAGATCATTGACGAACAGGTGCCCGCTTCGGTCCAGCTGAATCGTCCGCTCGATCTTCCCGAGGGAACCGATGAGATGTCGCTGGAGCGGGAGTTCCGCCAGTTGGCAGCGAAAAACGCGTCGGCGTCGAGCCACGCGTGTTTCATGGGCTGCGGTGCGTATGACCATTTCATTCCCGCGGTGGTGGATGAAATCGCGTCACGAGGGGAGTTCTACACCTCTTACACGCCATACCAGGCGGAGGTGAGTCAGGGCAACCTGCAGGCGATGTTTGAGTACGAAACCCTGATCACGCAATTGACCGGTTTGGATGTCAGCAACGCCAGTCTCTACGATGGCGGATCGGCGGCAACCGAGGCGGTCTTGATGGCGCTCGCGACGACAACCAAGCGGCACCGTGTCGTGACCAGTTCGGCGGTGCATCCGCAGTACCGTCAGATCCTGGAGGCATATTTGAAAAACATCGACGCTGAGTTGGTCGTCATCCCGGCCGACGAAGGCGGTACATCTGCGTCGATCGTTGATGCGATCGACGAAAACACGGCTTGTGTATTGGTTCAACATCCGAATTTCTATGGGCGACTCGAAGAGGTGGCGTCGATCGCCGCGGCGGCGCACCAATTGGGTGCCTTGGTCATTCAATCATTCGACCCGATTAGCCTGGGGTTGCTAAAGCGGCCCGGTGACTTGGGAGTCGACATCGCGATTGCCGAAGGACAATGCTTGGGAAATCCGCTTGCCTTTGGCGGACCGTATCTGGGTGTGATGTCCTGTCGTGGTGACCTGGTTCGGCGGTTGCCCGGGCGGATTGCCGGTCAAACGACGGACCGCCGCGGGAAGCGTTGTTGGGTGTTGACCTTGCAAACTCGCGAGCAGCATATTCGTCGTGAGAAGGCGACCAGCAATATTTGCAGCAATCAAACACTGCTGGCACTTCGAGCGACGGTCTACCTGAGCCTTGTTGGGCCGCGATGGTCTAAGGGAAACCGCCCAGCATTGTCTGGCCAACACGCACCACGCACGTCAACGGATTGCCCAGTGCGGTCGCTTCCAGATCGTTCACGAGGGTCCGGTGTTCAAAGAATTTGTGGTTCGCGATCGCGAGGATGATGTCGACAATTTGCTGCGATTTGCTCGCCAGCAAGGTGTTTTGGCCGGTGTTCCATTGGGCCCGATGGACGCAGCGCTGCACGATTGTTTTGCCATCGCTGTTACCGAGAAACGAACGCGGTCGGACATCGATGCGTTGTGCTCGGCGCTGCAGCATGCACCGTCGGCGGTATCTGTTTAGCGAGCTTTTTCATCGAATTGAATTGAATTGAATCGAATGCGAAATCAACAAGCCACCCAGCTGCTGTTCGAATTGAGTCGTCCCGGACGACGTGCCCATCGGTTGCCGCCGGTCGATCCGTCCATGGAGGCTCCGACGCTGCCCGCCGAGCACTTGGCCAGTGGCCCGCCTCCGTTGCCGGAGTTAGCCGAAGGAGATGTGGTCCGACATTTCGTGAATCTGTCGACCCAGAACATGAGCGTTGATACGCACTTCTACCCGCTCGGTTCTTGCACGATGAAGTACAACCCCAAACGCAATGAGCGGATGGCAGGGTTGCCTGGAATGGCAGACGTTCATCCGCTTCAGAGTGACGACTCCGTTCAGGGGATGTTGCAACTGCTGTTCGAGTTGCAGGGAATGTTGGGCGAGATCAGCGGATTGCCCGGCGTTTCGTTGCAGCCGGCAGCGGGCGCGCACGGGGAGTTGGCGGCGCTGCTCATTGCGGCAGCCTATTTTACGGAGCAGGGCGAAGATCGAGCGGTTGTCTTGACGGCCGATTCGGCTCACGGAACCAATCCGGCAAGCGCTCACATGGCAGGTTTTTCGACTCGTACGGTCAACAGTAACGACCGTGGTATGGTCGACTTGCGGGACTTGGCGGCCAAATTGAACGACGGCGTTGCCGTGTTCATGCTGACCAACCCGAACACGCTAGGGCTGTTCGATTCACAGATCGAAGAAATCACCAGCATGGTGCATGACGCGGGCGCGTTGATTTACCTGGACGGCGCGAACATGAATGCGATTCTGGGCGTTTGTCGACCGGGAGACTTTGGCGCGGACCTGATGCACTTCAACCCGCACAAGACTTTTTCCGGCCCGCATGGGGGCGGCGGCCCTGGGGCGGGGCCGATTTGTGTTCGTGATTACCTGGCCAAGTACCTGCCCGCGCCGATCGTTACCTGCCAAGACGGCCAATACCACTTGGCGTCACCATCACCGCAATCGATCGGGCGAGTGCGAAGTTTCTTTGGTAACGTCGGAATCCTGGTTCGCGCCTACATTTACATTCGCACCTATGGTCGTTACGGTCTGCGAAACGTCAGCGAAGATGCGGTGCTGGGAGCAAATTATCTGCTCAGCAAGGTCAAGCACATGTTGGACGTTCCTCACGGCGACCGCTGCATGCACGAGTTTGTCGCTTCGGCGTCCAAGCTGAAAAAGGATCGGAAGCTGACCGCGATGGATTTTGCCAAGCGACTTTTGGATTACGGTTTTCACGCACCGACGGTTTACTTTCCGCTGGTGGTTGACGAAGCCATGATGATCGAACCTACCGAGACGGAGAGCAAGGAAACGCTCGACGCATTCGCCGCGGCAATGTTTCGGATCACCGAAGAGTCGGGAGATCTGGTGCACGATGCGCTCATTCGACTCGGATCAGTCGACCCGACGATGTCACCGCCGCGCAGCGCGCCGGTGCTGAGATGGGACGAATCGTGATCGCAACGGTGCAGACGTCGATGGCGACATGACAGAAATGGCTGGCCGATTGCTGCCGTTCCAGACCGGTTCGCCCTCCTACAACATGGCGGTCGATCAGACACTACTGGAGTCCGTTGACGAGAATGGTCGGCCGACAGTTCGACTGTACCGTTGGGATCGACCGACGCTGTCGCTTGGTTACTTTCAAAGCATGCGAGACCGTGCCCAACACCGGGAAAGCCAACAGTTGGCCTGGGTCCGACGCGGCACCGGCGGTGGTGCAATCGTTCATCATCACGAACTCACTTACAGCGTCGCACTTCCGGTGTCCGATCTGCGAGTGGGGGCGAGAGATGACCTGTATCGGCAATTGCATCAGGCGGTGGTCGATGTGCTTTGCGATTTCGGCATTCGTGCCGTTCCCTATCGGCTGACCACCCCTGCAGTGATCGGCAATCCGGAGCCCTGGTTGTGTTTTCAACGACGGACCCCGGAAGATTTGATCCTGGCTGGCTACAAAGTACTGGGCAGTGCACAGCGTCGAAGCCGCAGGGCCGTCCTGCAGCACGGCAGCCTGTTGATCGAATCAAGCCCGATGGCTCCGCAGTTACCCGGAATCAACGAGCTGGCGTCGACGACGGTTTCGGTCGCCCAACTCGCAGAGCCCCTGGTCGCCCGCTTTGCTGCAGCGATTGGCGTGAATCGTTGGCAGATCGATGCGCTGAGTGATTTGGAAAGAAAACGAATCGGAGCAGTCCAGGAGAGCCGATTTGATCACCCGGCATGGTTGGGACGGCGTTGAAAAAGGACCTAAATAGTTCTGGCGGGTGGTTTGTACCTGCGGAAACTAGTCTAAGGTGGAGTAAGTCAGAATAAATTCGGTCGAACGGCATTTTCGTCATCAAGAATCTGCTTAGAATCGGGGAAAGCTATCTCGCCATATTGTTAGGCTTCCAAATTCGACTCACTATGGCGGTGTTGAGGAAGGCAGGCGGAAACGTGAGTTCAGGAGACGAAAACGCACACCCGTTGGCCTCACAATCGATCACCATCGATTGTCAGGAGTGCGTGATTGCGGGCTTTTCATTTACTGCGTTGAAGTTGCTCTGTTCTCCGGCAGCGACGCAAACTCACTGGCGTGTGGGGAGAATAGGTGATCTATGCAGGTGAAGCTCAAGGTACTGACCGGCAGTCATGAAGGTAAAGAGATTGGAATCTCGACCGAGAAGTTTCTCATTGGACGTAGCGAGTCCTGTCAGCTTCGTCCCAAGAGTGAATCGGTCAGTCGAAAGCACTGCATCATTGTCTTGCGAGACAATCGCGTGTTGATCCAAGACTTGAAGAGTCGCAACGGAACGTATGTGAACGAGAAGCGAGTTCCCGCCGATCAAGCAAAGGTGCTCCGCGCAGGTGATCAGCTTCGTATCGGGAAACTGATGTTCGAGATTGTCATCGAACACGGATTGCAAGCAGCCAAGAAGCCCCAAGTGACGGATGTCGGCGATGCGGCGGCAAGGACGGTGGAAGCAGGTTCAAGCGATAGCCGTTGCGAGGCGGTGGATGTCAGCGCCTGGCTGGACGAGGCCGACCAGATCGATCGCGTTCGCAAGCTTTCGGATCCGGAGACACGGCAATTCCGACTCGATAAGATTGACGGCGATGAGGTGGAGGGTTCCGACAGTACCGATCTGTCGGTAGGCGAATCGGTCACGTCATCAGCAGATGCCATCGCCGAGCGAAAAGAAAGAAAAAAGAAGGGTCCGGGCAAGCTTCCCAAGGACTTTCAGAAGTCGATGACCGACAATTCGCGTGACGCGGCCGATGACGCGCTGAAGCGTTTTTTCAGCGGGCGATAACGAGTCGCTTGTCGTTGGCAGCACGATGGCACCGTTGTCGTTGCCGAGTCGAATGGATGTCGGCGGTGATTTTTGCGGCCAGCACATTTCACTGGCCAGCGCATTTCCATGGTTGCTCAAGGATAGATCGACGGTAGGTCAATGAACGAGTCCAATGCGGTCCTTGCCGAGCAGTTCCGCCAGCATGACGAAACCGCGTTCGCCAAGCTTGTGCGGCGTCATCAGCAACTCGTTTTCCGCGTTTGTCTAAAAATCCTTGACCATCGACAGGATGCCGAGGATGTAACGCAAGAAACCTTTTCTCGGATGGCGAGATACCTCGACCGATGGGACTCGCGGCGGCCGCTTGAGCCTTGGTTGGTCGCGATCGCCGGGAATCGTTGTCGAACGTTTCTTGCCCGCCGGCGGATTCATCAACCACTCAACTGCGTCGTTGAACCGACGAGCGATCATACCGGCGAGCAGTTGGCCGCCGATTCCCTTCGCGAAGAGGTCTACCTGGCGCTCGACAGCTTGCCCGTCAATCAGCGACGCGCCTTTGAGCTGTTTCACGAACGGGCGCTCAACTATGCGGAAATCGCCGCGGAAATGAATTGCCCGGTGGGGACCGTCAAAACATGGGTCCATCGCGCCCGCGGAAAGCTGATTGAGCAGCTCCGCAATCGTGAAGTGGTGGAACCGCATACGATCCAGTCGGACGCCAAACTATCGGAGGTTCGCTGATGAATTGCCAAGATTTTTCCAGCCGGATGCAGCAGTGTTTGGATGATCGTTTGGGATTGGAGTCCGACCGCCACTTACAGCGTCACGCCCGGCAATGTGAGCGCTGTCGCGGGCAGCTCGAAGCGTGGCAGCAAGTTGCCGCCGTGATGCCGCCCCTTGGCACGGCGAAGCACAAACATCATTGGCCTTTGGCGGTATCGGGGTTGGCGGCGGCGCTTGCTTGCCTTCCTGCTGCCGTGGCAGTCGCCACCACCAGGCGAATTGACTCTCAACCGGCCAAGTCTTCGCAGCGATGACGGCGCGGTCTCATCGAGCGTTCGTGACGTCGACCCGGTCGGCTGGTGGCGGAGCGTCAATGATCGTGATTGGGTTGCTCACACCATGCCGGCGGTTCGTAACGTGCGCGAGGGAGTTGCACCACTGGGCCGTTCCCTGCTTCAAGCGGTGACGATGTTGACCGTTGGCGGCGGAGACCGGACGACATGATGCGGTCGAATCCTCCTCTGGCGGCGGTGGTTTTGATTTCGGCGTTCCTGTGGATGACGCTGACGGCGAAAGCCGAGCAACTGATATCGCTTCGAAACGGGATGGTCCTGCGCGGTTCCGTCGCCGAGATCGCCACTCTGAAAGATGGCTTTGGTGCGGCCGCAGCCGGTCAGATCAATGTGCGACCGATTTGGTTGATCGACGACGGTTTGCGGAGGATCTATATCCACGGCAAGGGAATGACCGCTGGAAATCCGATCGATGTGGCGGATCTGGAACAGTCGATCGAGTTTTGGCAACCGACACCGTTGGCTGGAAAAAGCGTGGCCAGCCTGGGCAGCGTTTTGGAATTATCGCAGTTCAATAAGGTGGGGCGTCGCAGTTTGACGTTACGGACCTCCGACGGATCCCATCAACTGCATCAGGGGATCACCGAGCTGAACTCGCGGTATGCGAAAGTCGAAGCACTCAAGGGCAAGCCGTCTTTGGATTGGGACATGCGAGTGGCGACGAGCTCATTGGATTCGCCCACGTTGAAGAAGATATTTGGGTACATGGTCGATCGCAAAGATCTGGATGGTCGCTTGGAGGTGGTGCGGTTCTTCATCTCGGCCGAGCGGTACGACGATGCCCGTGAAACACTTGCCGAGGTGATTCAAGATTTTCCCGAAGAAGCGGACATGAGGCCGCAACTTGCCGCCTTGACCGAACGACAAGCCTCGCAATTGCTCAAGGAAGCCGAGATCCGCGCCGAGGCTGGCCAACTCGGCCTGGCCCGCGAGATCCTGAATGAATTCCCTGTGGACGCGGTCGGTCGGCTGACGCGACTGCAGGTTCAGGACGCAATCGGAAAGCTGGACGACGCACGTGATCAGGCCCAGTCGTTGCTCGAGCAACTTCGCGCCCAGGTCGGCCAACTCGACCCGCCCCAGGCCATGGCACTGCAGGGAATCGTGGACGAGATCGCCTCGGGGCTGTCCGCGTCGACGCTTCCGCGTCTGAGTGATTACACGCGATTGGGAAAATCCGAAACTTTGCCAGTCGACAATCGAATCGCACTTGCCGTTGCCGGTTGGATTTTGGGCAGCGGTTCGGGCGAACAGAATCTGAGCGTTGCGATCTCGCTGATCCAGGTCCGCGACCTGGTGGCCGAATATCTGGCAACGACCGACCCGGCCAGGCGAACAGCGATTCTGGATCAGCTCCGAACTTTGGAAGGTGCCGAGCCGGAGTACGTTGACCGAATGTTGCCGTTGCTGTTGCCACCGCTCCCGCTGCCCGAGGAGGCCCAGAGCGAAACCTTCGCGGGAATGTACACGATCACAACCGGGAACGAGCAGGAACAGTATGTGATCCAGCTGCCGCCGCAGTATGATCCGTTGCGCGAGTATCCTTGCATCGTTGCCCTGCACGAATCGCGAGCCCCGCCGGAGACTCAAATCGATTGGTGGGCCGGAAATCGATACAGCGAAAAACTGAAGTCACGTGCCGGCTATGCATCACGGTTCGGATTCATCGTTGTCGCTCCGGTTTGGACTCGTGAACATCAACGCGTTTACGAGTACACGCCGCGTGAACATCAACGCGTGTTGGTCTGTCTGCGGGACGCGATGCGGAGAGCATCGATTGATTCGGATCGCGTGTTCTTGACCGGGCATGGTGAAGGCGGGACCGCCGCATGGGACATCGCGTTGTCGCACCCCGATCTGTGGGCCGGAATGATCTCGCTCAGCGGGTCACCATCGGTCGAACGAACCGTTCCGCACTACGAGCCCAATTCAAGGTACGTTCCGCTGTACCTGGTGATGGGAGAAAAGGATGGCATGCGAGTCGCCGGAACGATCATCGACGACTACATGAGCTTCAACCATGACGCGATGGTCGTCATGTACCGCGGCCGCGGACGTGAATATTTTTATGACGAGATGCCGCGGCTGTTCGAGTGGATGGAATTGCCCGCGCATCGTCGCAAAGACCCGCCGCGCGAATTCGACGTCAGGACGATCCGACAGGGAGATCAGTTCTTTTGGTGGCTGGAACTGGGCGATTTGAAGCGGGGCGTTGCCATCGATCCGATCCTCTGGGATCAAGCCGAACGAATCCGTGCCGGCACCGTCTCGGGCTCGATCGGCTCGGACAACCAGATTCGTGTCAGCGGACCGTCCGATCGGTTCACGTTGTGTTTGAGGCCACAGCCGGGGATCGATATCCATCAAAGGATCGTGGTTCGCTATGGGACCAGCCGACGCGTGACGCTGGAATTTGACGGCAGCCTCAAGGTGATGCTCGAAGATGCGCGGCAGAGAGCGGATCGAAAGCGAGCATTTTGGCTGCGAGAGACCCTCCGCTAGGTCGCTTGTCGCGGTCGGTTGTCGCGCCGAGCGACGGTCGCAGCGCTTGTCTGGATCCGCCTCTTTCTGGCCAGACTGTCGGTCAAGCGACCGGCCACGTCGTTGGGCCGTTTCTGCTTTCCTAACTTTTGCGAATTGCGCAATTCATCAAATTTTTGCACGATCCTGGGTACATTAGGAAAGTTGGTGTAATTAGGTTGAATTTGCCGGGTGGTTGTTGACTTCGCCCATGGGGGTGTCTTTAATTCAGACACGTGAGGTCCATCTATACCGGTTTTATGGATAGGACGTGGTAATCGAGAGTAACTATTTTGAAGGGTGTTGAAGATGTTGCGAGTAGTTCAGATCTTGACGGTAGCGGCAGTGGTTTCTTTCCTGGGCTTCGATGCACAAGCTGGCGACCCGTTCCGCGCGACCAGTGACAGTTCGGCCATCTCGAGCTCATCGCTGAACGCGATGGGTCTAAGTGGCATGAAGACGATCTCGAATGATCAAGCGAAGCAAATTCGCGGGCAGGGTGCGATCGTATGGGGATTTTCCTCGGCGAGCTATTTTGGTGCGTCGTCGTCCTTTAACGGTTATATCGCGGGTGGCAATTCCTTCGCCGGCGGTGCAAACGGTTCGATCGCGGGCGGCAACTTTGGCTACGTCTACGCGGGTGGCTTCTCGATCGCCGGCGGCTTCTAGTCAAATCGATCGACTTGACGTCCTGGTCAAGGGTCTGATCCCCACGACAGCATCGACGAGAGTCGATGCTGTTTTTTTTTGCGCCAACGGTGGTTCTCGGTCGTGTAGCGATGATCCGGGTCGCAGGGACTGAGTCGTGATTCAGTTATGCCGGTCGTGACGGATCGCCGGAGGATTCCGGTTCGTCGCCGTGTAGCGGTTATTTGGCGACCACGTTTTTCATTCCGCAACGTGTCCCCCAGTGGTCGATTTCTCGTTTGACGACTGCGTGTGGTAGACGTTTCTCCTCAAGTGGGGCCTCGCTGTCGATGGAAGGCTGTGCACGACGCGCAGTCACCAGATTTGCACTGAATGCTACACATGCTATTGAAGGAGCGAAAATTGAATACTTCCATTCGGACAGCGACGCGGTTGCTAATCGTTGTTCTGGCCACGATTGCGGGCAATCATGCCAACGCATCGGATTGCACAAGTTTCTACAGCGGTTGTTGCGACGACGCGGCTTGCGACGGGGCCTGCGGCGGGGCATGCGATATCGCGTGTGGATGCAAGCGCAGTTGCAACACGTTTTATGCCGGTGTCGAAGCGACATTCTTGGCACCACAATATGACAATGGTGCGTCTGCATTTACTCTGGCCGATCTGACGATACCCGCTGGAATTACCATCGGATCGAACTTTGGTCAGGCAGACGAATTGAAGGGTGCGCCCTGACTGACTCTCGGTTGGATCGGCAAACGCGGCATTGGTGCTCAGATTCGATATTGGGACTTCGGCAACGCTGTCACGACTACCGATTTTCCGTTGCCGGTCGTGGGCAATCAGATTCAGTCGCTTGGCGGCAGTGACAGCTTTAACGCCTACACCATCGACGCAGAACTGACCAAGGGATTCTGCCGACGCGGGTGGAATCTGCTGGGCACCTTTGGTGTTCGATACGGCGAGTACGACCATGCTCGCAACAACTCGGTGTTTGGTGCTGTCAACGGCGACATCTTCGCGCTCAGTTCGCTGCAGAACGAAGGTTTTCATGGTACCGGATTGACGTTTAGTCTCTCGGGTCTGAAACCACTGAAGCGTCATCCTTGCATGTCGCTTTACCTGTCGGGTCGCGGATCGACCCTGTTTGGCGATGCGCGAACTTTGGCCATCGCGTCTTCTTCGTTCGCCGGGCCTGCGGGCAATGCCCAAAGCGTCAATGGTGCTTTGGACGACCGCGACGAAACGCTATTCATCGGCGAGATTCAAGCCGGTCTGCAATGGTCGCGCTGTGTCCGATCGTTCAACGGCCGTATGTTTGCTCGCGTCGGTTTTGAGTACCAGTATTGGGGCACGACTGACGGGAATGCTCTGGCCGTCGCTGCTTCGGGTACCGGCGGCAGCAGCCTGGGGCAGGTCGCTGTCCGTGGCGGCAACCAAAATGTGGACCTGGTCGGTTTCAACGTGATGACCGGTTTCGCTTGGTAGTTTTTGCTCTGGGGCGTAGGTCTCGGAGTCGTTGTTCTGATTGGGGCCGCAGGTGATTGATTTCACGTGCGGCCCCGCATCAGGTGTCGTTGCGAGCGGACAATTATTCTCGTCGATACTCGCCCGTCGGGCGGCCTCAAGTCTTCGGTTCTGGAGAACCGAGTTGACGCGCGATCAATCAAGGAAGAACTTGCAATGGAATGGCATCCGAACCGAACGCATGTTCGATCGGCCCTCGGGCTTCTGATGTTCTGTCTTGGGGCGACCGGGTCGGTCCCGGCTCGTAGCTGGGGGCAAGAGCGGATTGCGGCATCGAAAAACCCGATCGTGGTTCGCGCCCCCGGATTCGACCTGTTCGGGTCGACGATCCGACAGAGGTTGAATGAATCGCAGTATCGAGTCGCGATGGCAGCTCCGATACAGGATCCGCCAGCCGCGCGTCTGCCAAATCCCAACGCGAGCGAATTGGGTCAGCCCATCGTTGGCGACCAGAATACGCCGGCGCGTCCATCACCGATCGAGACTTATGGGGAAGTGCCCGTCGATCGCACGCCACAGTTCTTGCGTCAGGTCACGCCGCTATTGTCACGGGGACAGATGCAGATTGATTGCGGCTTGACGTACACACTTCAGGAAACGCATTTTCCCGCCGTGTTTGGCGCGAACCTCGTCCGCGCCGATGTTCGGCGACGTACGATCACCGTGCCGTTGGCGCTCCGCTACGGTCTGAACGAAGAAACACAGCTGTTTCTCAACACGCCATTGGGCTGGTCGGACACGGAGTTCGCCACCGTGCTGGGTGACGATGATCGATCGGTGGGAGGCATTGGAGACGTTAGTTTTGGATTCAATCGTTTGCTTTGTCAAGATTCGCGATGCGGTCGATCGTGGGTGGGCACACTCCGAGCAACCGCGCCCACGGGCGAAGCGACCAACCCTTTGGTGATCACCGACTCGGGTCTCGGCAATGGAGTTTGGAGACTCGGCGGAGACTTGCTCGTTGTTCAGAACCTTGATCCGGTGATCATTTTTTATGGTGCCGGCTACACCTATAGTTTCGAGGGTGATATCGACGGACTGGACATTCAATACGGTCATCAGGTCAACTACAACCTTGGCCTTGGCTTTGCTGTCAACGAACGTGTCACGCTCAGTACCGCCTTTCTGGGATCGTACATCGGTGAAACGCATGCCAACGGCATCTTGATCCCCAACAGCGATCAGGAACCGTTGCAGATTCGCATGGCGGCGACGATTGCCAGGTGTCGCAGTCGCCTGGTGGAACCTTTTGTGACATTTGGCTTGACCCAAACCGCACCGTCGGCCCGGTTGGGTGTCGTGTTCACAAGATAGCGGCTCACTGGGAAGTGAGTGTTCAGTTCAACTGCATCAGGGAAGGAAAGTCGGGTGTTCTCCAAAACTTGCATCATGGTGATGATCACGGCGGTGTGTTTGGCTGCTGATCTCGCCGACGCCCAGCAGTACTCCTTTGCCGGTCGTAGCGTCGTCCGCGATCCGAACTTCACGATCCGCAAGCCGGTGGAAAGCTGGCAGGAGCGAAAGACGCGTCACGTCGTGATGCAACAGCGCGATTACAGTTGTGGCGCCGCAGCGTTAGCCACCGTGCTGCGGTACTATTGGGGGCACAATGTTAACGAACCGATCGTGCTGAGCGTGGTCGAGAATATGCTCTCGGTGGACGAGCTTCATGAGCGTGAAAAAGAAGGCTTAACGATGGCCGACGTCAAAGACGCCGCCGTCAAGATGGGTTACCAGGCCAGCGTTGGTGAGATCACACTTCAACAGCTTTCCGAGAGCAAGGTGCCGGTCATCCTGGTGGTCAATTACGGCGGCACGAACCATTTCGTGGTTTGTCGCGACATCATCGGAGGGTGTGCATTCTTGGCCGATCCGATTCGAGGAAATATTCGCATCTCGACCGCGGCACTGGCCAAGTCTTGGGTCCGAAACGCGATTCTGGTGGTTGCTCCCGAAGGGGAAACACAGTCCTCTCGTTCACAGCTCGGCGTCACCTACTCGGAAACCATCGAAGGTTACCTGAACCGACAAGTCATTCGTCGCCAGGTGAGCGGCGTCGCCTTTCGCTAGTGCTTTCTGGCGCTTGTCCCCTACCCTTTCGTGTTGGGCGGAATGATCCGATACGCCTTGCCGTTCAAGACAACCAGCAACTCGGATTCCTCGGCCAGATAGGCTTTCGATTGTTCGTCCAACTCTTGTAACAATTTGAAGTACTCGTCACTGAACTGCTCAATTTCGATCGCCTTTGCGATCTGTTCTTTCGTCGCGTCGGAATCGACATAACGATTGGCACGTCGGTAGAACGTCTTGGTGCCGATCCGTTTGACTCGTTCGCTGTCGGTCGATGCTTCCTCGCCATCGGCAACCGGACCGGATCGCGTTGTCGGCCCGGCCAGTTTTACGTTCGGGCGAGCAACACCTCCGCCGACCCCGCTGTTACCGGCGGGCAAAGCGCCCAGACCGCTCGATTGGAATCCGAACGAGTCTGCTGGGACACTCGCTTCTGCGGCGCGACCTGCCATCTTCAGGCTGCCTTTGAAGGCGCGTTGCTGGAACGCGCTTGCGCCGGACTCATCGCTCAATCCTTGCAACTGGGTTCGTGTGATGCGTCGACCGGCGGACATGTCGTTCAAGTCGGTTCGCTCTTCGGCCAGATAAGCCGTGTAGGGTGTCAGGATGCCGTGCCGTTTGGACAAGATGATCAGCTCGTCCACCAGCTCCTGATGCTCGCCGTACAAGTCGATCTCGTCGATGATTTCGCCGATTCGGCGTGTCGCCCACAGGCGTTCGACGAAAACGTTTCTGCCGCTTCCGGTTTCGGCGGGCAATTCATCCTCGTAGACATAGCGTTGGTGTTTACCGAGAAATTCGCCGCTCAGTTCGATCTTCATCTCGCCCGCTCGCCGATATCGTCCGACGATCACCAACTGATCCCCCGAGAACAGGTCATACATTTCGGAGGGATAGAGTTGTCTCGCACGTCCTTCTTTGCCATCGACAGTGATTTTCAGCTTTGCGTCAGTCAGGGCTGGGGCACCGATTCGGTCGTACAAATTGCTGACCACGTCATCGAGTGGTTCGCCGGGGCGGACATAGCTGGTCTGGCCCAGGCAGATGCTTGCCAGTTTGTCCAACAATCGGCTGTTCACGTCGTGGCCAACCCCCAGACTGAACAGGCGAGTGCCTTCGTGCAGATTCTGCTTCGCGTGTTCGGCGATCTTCATCGCGTTTCGTTCGCCAACCGTCGGTTGGCCGTCGGTCATGAATACGACGTAAACGGGTCCATCGGCACCCTCGGCTGTTTGCAGGGCTTGGGTCAGAGCTTCGTCGATGTTGGTGCTGCCGCCTGCAAGCATCGAATCGATATACTCTTTCGCGTCGGTTCGTGTCGCCTTATCAGCCGAGGTCAGCTCGCTACGAAACGTTTCGACGTGACTGTCGTAGTTGATCAAAGTGAATCGATCCCGAGATCTCAGCCGATCGACGACGTAACTCGTCGCCCGTCTTGCCTGCTCGATCTTCTCGCCCCGCATGCTGCCGCTCTTGTCCATCACCAGCACCACGTTCTTGCCCGCCTGATGGTACTCGTCCGATGGTTCGGGAAACTGCGGCTGAATCATCAGCATGAAGTAGCCATCTTGGCTCGGATCGCCCCGGTGCGAGACGACGGAAAGTTGCACGGGACTTTCGCCTGTATCCCACATCACACGAAAATCGCTATTGGGTATCTGCGACTTGGCGGAATATTCGAATCGCACGACTTGATCACCGCTGCGATCGATTTGGATGTCATGCGACGGGCTGTAGACGTTGCCCAATTTGGTTTGGCTGTGGATTCGGCCACGAATGTGGATTTGGCCGATCGGATTGCAGGTGAATTTGGTCGGTGACAGAGGCAACAACCAATCGTTCAAAGCGCCACTGCGTTTGCAGATCTGTGTGTAACGAAGCGAAACGGTTCGCTCGGCGCCTGGCGGTATGGGAAAAACCTGGGTCTGGAACATGCCCGTTCCGATCCACTGCACCAGCGCCGGGTCTTGGCTGCGGCGCACGTACGACTGGTAGATCTCTCTCGCTTTGTCGGCCTCCAATAACCGACCCTCCAGTTCTTGACCGTCGACCATGAATGTCATTTGGTCGATGGCACCATCGTAGGGCAGCGGAAAGACGAACTTCACCTGCAGCGTGCCGCGTGGTTCGGTTCTTGAATGTTTGGCCGACTTGTACCTCGGCGACTTGATCATGAATCGATGCGTCGATCTCCAGCTTGGCGATGTCATACAGAAATGCTGGACCGCCCGGCACCGTTCGTGGAATCGGTCGTGGAAGTCGGTGGTGGTGGTCGGGATCCGACAAGATCAGCAGCCCCTGGGCATGCAATGCTGGTGCGAAACCGAACCACACGAGACTGTTCAGAAAAACGATCGATGCAATCGCGCGAAACATGTCATTGACTCGTCAAAATGGGATCGGAGATCAGAAAGGTCGGTTGCCCTGCCGTCATCATGCCGCGCTGAGCCCTTTGAAGGCAAATCAGCCCCGTCACCGCAAATAGCCCGCTGTACCGCGGTGGTTGACGAGATTGCTGCCGTTTCCCGGCGATTTCGCACGACTTTGATCAGCAACGGAGGCAAACAGTCGCCCCGCTACGGAATATCAACGAAGCAGCCACACATTTCTTAGGCAGGGTCTACAATATTTACTTCCATCCCAATGATCTTTCCCGACGATCGGCTTCGATCGGTGTGCCAGGAACCCAAAGGTGTGATCATGAAACGGCGCGATTTTTTGACGACCAATGCGTTGCTTGCCGGATCTGCTGTGGTGGCCGGCGGAAAGCACGCCGCTGCCCAGCCAACCGAGACGCACACCCCCTCCACCAAAGGTCGCGTGCGGCAGTCGGTGATGGGATGGTGCTTCAAACCGATGGATCCGCTGACGCTCGCCGGTCACTGCAAACGAATCGGACTCGAGGCGATCGAAGGCATTGGATCGGAACATTACCAGGCGGTCACGAAGCTCGGCCTCAAAATCTCGTTGGTAGGTAGTCATAGTTTCAAGGAAGGACCGCTCGATCCCGACAACCACGCCCTGGTGGAAGCCAAACTCCGCGAGGGAATTGATTTGGCGGTGAAGTACGGAGCGCCCAATGTGATCACCTTTACCGGAATGAAGAAGGAAGGGATTAGCGACCAGGCGGCTTGGCGAAATTGTCTTGATTGTTGGAAACGCGTGATCCCCTATGCAGAACAGCAAAAGATCGGCCTCGTCCTGGAGCATCTCAATAGCAAAGACGATTCCCACCCCATGAAAGGGCACCCCGGCTATTGGGGTGACGACATTCACTTGTGTGCGGATTTGGTCAAGGCCGTCGATTCGCCAAGTTTCCAGCTGCTGTTTGATATCTACCACGTGCAGATCATGAATGGCGATTTGATCCGGAATATTCGCCATTATCACGACATTGTGGGGCACTATCACACCGCGGGGAATCCTGGGCGGGGCGAGCTGGACGATCGACAAGAAATTAACTATCCACCGGTCATTCGTGCGATAATGGAGACTGGATACGAGGGCTTCATCGCACAGGAATTCATTCCCACCGCCGATGATCCGATCGCGTCGCTTGAGCAGGCATTCAACCTTTGCAACGTGTGACGTGTTGAACGACCCGTAGGGTGGGAACCTGCGACGCCTGAGCGTGTCCAAGATAACGACAATGTTTGTCTCCTTTCCCATCGATGGCCGTTTTTGAAATGTCGCCGATCTCGACCGGAGCGATCGACCTGAACCTCGAAGACTTTCGAAGGCTCGGAGTGCGTCCGTACGAATGTCGGCTGGAGGTCATTCGGCAAGCGGCAGCCCGCAGCGCAAAGTCTTTGGCAGACCGCCAGCTTCGAGCCCCTTCGGACCAAGTGGCGATGCAGTTGTCACGTGTGGCGACCTCGACTTATCGCTTGCTCGATCCACGCCGACGACATGACTCCAATCAACGTGTGCACATTGGCCGCATCCTCCCCAACTCCCTGGCGTGGTCCGCCCCGACAAACTTTCACAACAGCACGGTCATCCGCAATCGCCAGTCCCACGCGCCATTTGAAATGGACCAGCTGGCCGATGCCGAGCTCATCGAGTTGCTGGAACTCGATTCATCTTCGCTCGATGATGACGACGCCTGGACACACAGTCTCAGCGCGGATGATTTGCTCAACACCACTCGCGTCGCTCGCCAGCTGGCTCGCGTTCGCCGCCAGATCCGTCGCCCATCGGTGATCCTGACTTTGATCGGGATCTTGATCGCGACCAGCTTGGCAATGGTCAACGGGAATCGCGGCGGCCAAAACTTGTCTCTGCTCCCAGCTGATTCGTCCACCATCGAGCCTGTCCAAGCTGCGGTCCCGATGGCATCCACGGCGGTCGTGGTGACCGACGCGGGGCCGGCCAACGGTGATGACCGGACAATGAATCCGGCGGCTTCGATCGCGACGCCCCCTGCCGACAAGACGCCCCCTGCTGACAAGACGCCCCCTGCTGACAAGACGCTGCCCAGGGAACTTGCGCCGCAGGCGGTCACGACCACGGCGGCCATACCCAACGATGAAGCGTTGAACGTTGTGCCGTTGCCAGACCCGGCATCGATAGCGGTATTGGACGATCAAACGATGGATCAAGGAAAGCCTGAGCCCAACGCGATCGCAATGAATCGACAGGATGAGGCAACGGGCGCGGGGGATGGAAACCGGTTTTTGCCCGATCCGTTTGGTGCGATTCTCGAATCGTCATCCGCGCAAAGAGAAGTCGCCGATTCGGCGACGGTTTTCGGGGACAAGTCGATGGATTCGGCGGCGGCAATCGAGTCGAGGGGCGAACCGCAGGACGAATCGGGGGTGCTGCGGTTGCCGCCCGCTGCTGATCGGGAAACGAAGGCTCGATCACAGATTGTGGTTCTGCTTCCGGCCCTTGCCGGTCCCATTTCGTCGCCGCAAGCCGCGCAGCAACTCGATCAAGTCGCTTCGTTGCAGGAAGGGTACGAGATTGGATCACCCGAACATTGGGCCGCCAGCCTGGTATCGGCCGAGCTGGTCTGGTTGGTCGACGATATTTCGGTCGTTCGATCGCGATTGAATGTTTTGGCAAGCGAATACGAGATGTCCGTGGATCACCAAATGGCGTCGACGTATGTGGTCGCGCATCAGTACGCCATGTCGGACGAAACTCACAAACGTCTTGTCCGAAACGGTTTGATTTTGGCGGAGCAATTGCTGTCCCACGAATCGGTGGATGAGTGCCGCGAAGTGATCGATTGCGTGAGGCTTTCAGCGGAGAGGCTTCGGGACGAAGTAGCGATGAAGCATCTTGATCAGTTCGCGGAGTCGGTGCTTCAAATGGCGCGATTGGCCGAGTCGACCGATCGAATGATCGCCGGCCAGAGCGAGCTCGGCAGACCGCCAGGCGATGCCGGAATTGCCGGCCGGTACTTCTGTCTGATGCTTCGCCGGTGGGATCTGGGGTTGGCTTGGTTGGCCGAAACGACCGACCCACGCATTGCCAGTATCGCTCGTCAGGAATTCCAGTTGGCTGGTTCGGCGTCGGCGGATGACTTGGTTGAATTGGCGGACCGGTGGTCCGGTGCAGCATCGCGGGCGACCGGACGTGCGGCCGACTCGATGCGTCTGCATGCGGCCGACCTGTTGCGTTTGGCCCGCGAAAAATTGACGGGGCTGCGGAAACTGGAAGTGGAACGCAGAATGGATGACCTGGAAGCTGAGTTGCCCTTCTTTGCGACGGCAGCGCGAATCGAAACCCAGAGATCGGCAGAGCGACCAGCGTCACCAGCGGCCACCGCGAAATCCGCCGCCGCCAACCGAGATCGGGTCATGACCGGATTGAGCGGGCGACTTCGTGTTGACGACCGAGATATCGGAGTTCAGCTGAGTTATCAACTGGGGGTCCCCATCACTCCCGCTGTGCTGAATCAAATCTTCGCTGAGTTGAATCAGCAGTGGACGACGGTATCGGTCGAGATGGAAGGGGAGTTTCAACTGCAAGTGCCTTCATCGGTGAGAATTGGCACCGCGACGTCGACCGCGATACAAACGGTTTGGGTGGATGATCAACTCATTGACATCGATCCACTTGAATCGACAGCGGACCTTTCTTTGACGTCGGGAAAACACACGCTCCGGTGGTCGTTCCCCTGTGACGGTGAGGTGTCCGCATTTCTGATGGTTCGCGAAATCCAGTCGGGTCGTGCGGTCGAGATGGTCCATCCCAATGCATCACGCAGACCATCGGAGCGCACGCGGATGACGGTCAATTTGATTCGCTCATCGCCTTGATACGGTCCCTGGCGAGGCGGCGTGCGCGGACAATCTCGGTCGGATTCCACACCCGCCGCTATTCACGACCCTACAATGAAGGGACCGAAGTCACGATCCAATTTCACTGCCCTCACGGACCTCCTTGCGCATGAATGCCATCATGGCACCACCCCACCCGATGACGCTCACCGAATTACTCGGCAGCGGTTGGCGGTCAAAGCCGGTTAAACACGAGATTCGCGATAACTTTACTCGGATGCTTTCTGGTGGCGAGCAGTTGTTTCCGGGGATCGTCGGCTATGACGACACGGTGATACCGGAGATCAATCTGGCGTTGTTGGCCGGGCATGACATGTTGTTCCTTGGCGAGAAAGGACAGGCCAAGAGTCGGATCATGCGAATGTTGACTCGTTTCCTCGATGAGTGGATTCCTTACATTGACCATCCCGATCTGCCCTTTCACGAAGATCCACAACATCCCATCTCGTCGCTCGGTCGACGGTTGGTGGCAGAGCATGATCCGGACGACATCAAGATCGGATGGTGGCACCGCAGCAACCGCTATGCCGAACGGCTGAGTCCCGGGACCAAGTTCGCGGACATCATTGGCGAAATTGACCCTGCGAAACTGACCGGCGGCGTCAGCATGAGTGCCGAAGAGGCGTTGTCGTTCGGATTGATTCCGCGAATGCATCGTGGCATTTTTGCCATGAACGAGTTGCCCGAGCTCGACGATCTCGTGCAAGTGGGCCTGTTCAACATTCTCGAGGAGCGAGACGTTCAGATCCGCGGTTATCCGATTCAGTTTGATTTGGACATCGTGATTCTGTTCTCGGCCAACCCATCGACCTACAACCGTAGCGGGAAAGTGATACCGCAGTTGAAGGATCGAATTGGAACGATCGTGCAGACCCATTATCCCGCCCAGCGTGATCAGGGGATTGAAATCTTACAGCAAGAAGTTGGCGGAGATTTGCAGGGCGAGTATCCGGTAATCGTTCCCTTCTTCATGTACCAGGTGATCGAAGAGATCACCAATTTGGCACGAAAGAGCAAGTACATCGATCAAGACTCGGGTGTATCGGCGCGGTTGTCGATCGCCAACTTTCGCACACTGATCGCGTCGGCTCGCCAGCGCGGCGTGATTCACGGCGAGCGACCAGCGGTGCCGCGGATCTGCGATCTCGGGCATCTGTATGCCAGCACGCTCGGCAAATTGGAGCTCGACCTGATGGGGACTCATCAAATGAGTGAGCGTCAGGTGCTCGATTCGATCGTCGCCGAAGCGATTCAAATTGTGTTTGGCGAGTATGTGGAGGAGCACGGATTGGCGGAGATTGCCGAGATCTTTCGCGGCGGTGTGCGAGTGGAAGTGGGTGACCTTTTGCCCAGCGCTCAATATGCGGAGCGGTTGAAGAACGTACCTCCGGCCTGGGATCTGGCTTTCCAGGTCAATGCCAGCGACAACGAAGCGGTGCGAGCTAGTTGTGTCGAGTTTGTGCTGGCCGGTTTGTACAGCATGGATCGCATCAGTCGATCGCAGCGCCATGGCAAGATCGAATACGAATTCTGATGGCTGGATCGCAGTTATGAAGTATCGACCTGGCGGCATCATCCACGCCTATCAAAAATACGATCCGGCCCAGTTTCCACCGCCGACCCAGGAACCACCAGATTTGGTTTCCGCTGCGTTTGAGCAGGCATTGATGTATGGGAGCTATCGTGAGTTGACCGAAGAAGAGCTCGCCCGTGCGGTCCGGCTCGACCCCAGTCAGATCGCCGGATTGGGCCCGAGCCTTGATATGTTGCGAGCGATGTTGGAAGAGCGAAAGCGGAAAATTCTGCAGACGTACGAGGCCCGTACGGTCCAACAGAAGGCAAGAAAAGCATTTCACGGCGCTGCCAAAAAATTGCACGTCCCGCGCGATATCGAAAAAGCGTTTCGGCAAGCGGTCGCACAGGAGCAGCCCTACCTGATCGAGCACCTTTGGTATCGCGCTGCTGATGACAATGGCGAACTCGCTCGTGGTCTGTTGCAAGTCGGTCAACGGATGAGCGACAAGCACAACATTGAAGAACTGGCGAGTAAGTATGAATTTACCGGTGTGCAGTCGATGACTGTGCCCAAAGCGTTGGAGATCAAAGAGGAACTGGAAAAGATCGATGAACTGTTGAAGCAGTTGGAAGAAGCGGCGAAGACGGCGCAGATTGGGATCATCGATATGGAAATGCTCAGCGAGTTCACCCAGCCGGGCGATATGGAACAGTTGGAAGAGATGCGTCAGCAGATCGAGAATCTGCTCCGAGAACAAGCCGAACGACAGGGTTTAGAGAGCGATCGCAGCGGCGGCTTTCGGCTGACGCCCAAGGCGTACAAGATTTTTCAAGGCCGGTTGCTGGAACGGATCTTCAGCGAACTTGCCCCTTCACGGAGCGGTCGCCACCAGGGCGATGTGGTTGGCGAAGGAGCGGTCGAGTTGCAGCGGACCAAGCCCTACGAGTTTGGTGACAGCGTTGCGAACATCGATTTGCCCCAAACGATCATCAATGCCTTGTTGCGCCAGCGTGATGAGCGACCCATTCGACTCCGGACCGATGATATCGAGGTTCATAAGACTCGCAATCATCCCAAGTGTGCCACGGCCGTCATGATGGACATGAGTGGTTCGATGCGCTATGACGGCCAATACGTGAACGTCAAACGAATGGCGCTGGCGCTGCAGGGGTTGATCCAAAGTGAATACCCAGGCGATTTCCTTCGATTCATCGAGATGTACACGTTCGCCAAGTTGCGCCGCCCGGCGAGATCATCGAATTGATGCCCAAGCCGGTGACGATTCATGATCCATGGGTGCGACTCAAGGCGGATATGAGCGATCCGCAGATCAGCGAGCATCAGATACATCCGCATTTCACCAACATTCAGCATGCGCTGCAGATGGCTCGGCAGAACCTGGTGAATTGTGACACGCCAAACAGGCAGATCGTGCTGATCACCGATGGATTGCCAACGGCACACTTCGAGGGGCAATGGCTGTACATGCTCTATCCACCTGATCCGGCGACCGAAGCAGCGACGATGCGCGAGGGCAAGCTTTGCCAGAAAGAGGGCATCACGATCAATATCTTCTTGATCCCCAGCTGGTCTCAAAGCGAAGAAGACATTCGCTTTGCACACCGGCTGGCGCAGACAACTAGTGGCCGTGTCTTCTTTACCAGCGGTCGCGACCTCGATCGGTTCGTGCTTTGGGATTACGTGCAGAATCGTCGCGACATCATCGCCTAGTTGATTCACGGCCAACGATTCGAGTTTCGGATTGGTTCCGGTGGAGCGGCGTATTGGGCGTTCATCTTCGCTGAGTTCAAGATAAACAACCTTCGAGTGCGATTCGCTACGATTCGCTACGATTGCCATGATTGTGACGATTGTGCGACTCTGTCGACTCGTGTGGCCCGCGGGAACGGCAAAGGCTCCACACGCGTTGACTTTTCTGAACTAGGTTTTCGATGGAATGCCGGTGAATTCTCCGGCGATGTGCTGACTTTGCGCTGAGAACAACGAATGTTACGACCATCGATGAACCGCCCCTGTTGTGTCTTGTTAATCGCCGCCATCGGTTGCCTTGCCGCTGGCTGTGGCGACGTCGCGAACATCGCCCTCAAGGGAACGCTGGCCAAGGTGGTTGACAGTTCGTCGGACGAGGCCATTCGATCGATGTTCGAACAGGCCGACGCCGCTTGCCCGACACGGATGGATGCCTACACGACGCTGGAGAGCGTCAAGATGATTGACGACAAACGGGTCGAGTTTCGTTACAAAGTGAGCAACGAAGGAAAGAGTCTGGCCTCGCGATTCAACAAGCAAGTGCTAAAGAAGGCTGCCGTTGCACACATGAAGGGTAACGCCATGGCAGTCGCGATTGCCAAACGTGACCTGTCGATTGAGCACATCTATGAAGATGTATTCGGCGGTCACATTCTGTCGTACACGATCAACAAACAAGTACTCGCGGGCGACCTCGACGCGGCCGGTGACAAGCAAACGAACAGCTATGAGGTGAGAACGGTCAAGGCCGAGGCGATGCAATCTGCTGATTTGGCTAGCGCCGAAGAAGCTGCCGCCGGGGACCCTTCGGCTGCGGAACTGGATCCGGATCGCCCTGAATTGCCCAAGCCCCTGCCGATGGAATTCAAGCCGAATCGCACGAATAGACAACCCCGCGGGTATCCGTCAAAATCCTTTCTTTGACAATTGATTCCCATCGATTGTTTTCGCCATCGTCAACGATTCACTAATACGCTTTGGCGAAAACGGCCTTCTTTTCGGCGGGTTTGCCGGTGAAAAAGCAGGTTCCCGGCGTGTCGTTGTCATCCCGCGGGATACAGCGAATGGTGACTTTTAAGTCTTTCAAAAGTGGCTCGATTGCATCTTCGTCGGCGAAGTGACAATGGGCGAAGCCGCCATGGATTTCGTTTTCGTCTTTGGCTGTGAAGAAATCACGAAAGTCCGACTCGGTGGTGATCTGGACGCTGTTTTCTTGACGCAGTTGGAGTGCTCGATCGTACAACGACTGTTGCATTTCCTGTAACAGATTGCCAATCGACTTGGTCAGTTCGTCTCGAGAGATGCCGATGCTTTTGGCTTGATCCCGCCGGCCCATGAAGACCGAGTTGTTGAGGATGTCTTTGGGGCCGACCTCTAACCGAATCGGCACGCCACGTTTGACGTGATGCCATTTCTTCTCGCCCCCGCGAATGTCTCGGTCGTCGATTTCGACACGAACCGGGACACCGGCGAATTGTCCGGCCGCGAGTTCATCCCGTAGCGAATTGACATAGGCCATCACTTCCATGCGCTGGGCATCGTCGCGATAGATCGGCAGGATCACGACCTGCGTGGGTGCCAGTCGCGGTGGCAATACGAATCCGTCATCGTCGCTATGGGTCATGATCAGGGCGCCGACCAACCGCGTGGACACTCCCCAGCTTGTTGTCCAGGCAAATTCACGATCGCCACTTTCGCTTTGAAAGATGATCTCTTGGGCCTTGGAAAAATTCTGGCCGAGGAAATGGCTGGTACCCGCTTGCAGTGCTTTGCGATCTTGCATCATGGCTTCGATCGATAGAGTCTCGACGGCACCGGGAAACCTCTCGGCTGGTGTTTTGCTGCCGATGATCACCGGCATCGCCATCCAGTTTTCAGCAAAATCCGCATAGACGTCGATCATCCGTTCGGTCTCTTCGATTGCCTCTTCGTTGCGTGGCATGGACGGTGTGTCCCTCTTGCCACAGAAACTCGGTGGTCCGCAGAAACATCCGCGTCCGCAGTTCCCAGCGAACGACGTTGGCCCATTGGTTGATCAGGATCGGCAGGTCGCGGTAGCTCTGCACCCATTTGGCATACGTCGCTCCGATGATCGTCTCGCTGGTGGGACGCACGATCAGCGGCTCTTCCAACTTGCCCGCCGGTCGCAGCCCGCCGTTGGGATCAGGTTCGAGCCGATGGTGTGTGACGACGGCGCATTCCTTGGCAAAGCCTTCGACATGTTCGGCTTCCTTTTCCAGGAAGCTCATCGGGATGAACAACGGAAAGTAGGCATTCTGGTGACCGGTCGCCTTGAACATGTCATCGAGGGCACGTTGCATGTTTTCCCAGAGCTGGTAACCCCAGGGTTTGATCACCATGCAGCCGCGGACCGGCGAGTTTTCCGCCAGGTCGGCCGCCCGGATCACCTGCTGGTACCACTCGGGATAGTCTTCGCCGCGAGTCGGTTGAATCGCGGTCTTGGGAGTTTTGGCCATCGGACTTGTTCTGGGTGTGGAGGAGTTCACACAACGGGGATTCGACAGCCGCAAATTGTCTGCCCCGAAAGAGATCTGACTAGCCCCAGAGCGACCACTATCGACGCAGATTGAGGAGTTCGTCCAGCAATTGCTGGCTGGTCGTAATCACTCGGCTGTTACCGCGATACTGCGTACTAGCCAGCACCAGCTTGATCAAGTCACGACCGATGTCGGTATTGCTCAATTCCAGAGCCCCACCGATGATGTTGCCGATGCCGTTTTCTCCGGGAGCACCCTGAACGGGAAGTCCCGGTGTTGACCCCTTTGGCAAACAGGTTCAACCCGCGTGCTTCCAGTCCAACTGGGTTGGCGAATCGGGCGAGTTGGATCTGGCCAAGGTCACGCGCCACACCGTTGCTGAACACGCCCCGAATCGTTCCATCTTCGCCCACAACATAGCTATTGAGCACACCCGGTTCGCTGCCGTCCTGCCGCGTCGCCGCGAGGCTCGCGGTTTGTGTGGCCAATCCCGATACCAGTCCAAAGTCCAAATTGAACTGCAGCGGAGACACGCTGGGCACGCCAGAGCGTTCGATAGCGATGGTGTCGTTGGTGGCGTTGATGAAGTTGCCGTTTCCGTCAAACTGCAACAGTCCCGTACCGACGGCGACGTCGATGCCGTCGAGTGGTTGGTTCTCGGGGCTATCAGCGTACCAACGGTAGACGGTCTGTTCGCCGGTACGCTCTTCGAGTGTCGCGGTGACCCGTACGTTGATCGGCACGCCCAGCGAATCATAGACGATGAAATCGCTGGCAGCGCTTTGACCAACAGCTTCTTGAACGGTGTTGAAACCGAGGTTGGGTGTGGTGACATCGCCCAGTGGTGTTTTGAGGCGAAATGCGGCGAGGTCGATTTCCAGCGCGTTCAGCTCACCAGTATTGCTGACAAATCTCAGCGAACCGTCTTGGATGTAGCCGCCGGGAACCAGGTTTCCGCTCTCTCCCGGAATTCTGTTCTCCGAGGCGAGGATCGGATTTTGTACCCCCAACTGCAGACTTTGGATACCAGAGGCGTCCTCGATGAAGTCGATCAGGTCTTGGACCGTTGACGACGCCGTGATCTCGAAATCTTTGTCGCCCAACGCTCGGCCGCCCTTGCGTCCGCTATAGCTCAGAGTTCCCACCTCAAACGCATTTTGATAGACATTGCCATCCCGTTTCAGCACGTCGGTCAACAGCGTGCCACTGGTGATCGTCGGCCCGTCCAGGTTCACCAGTTGATTTCCCGAAACCGACAAGTCGGCGATTTCCGCGTCGCTACGGCTGTCGGTGTATACCGATCCCGGTGGCACGGTGTCCACCAAATAAAAGTTGTTTTGATCGCCAGCCAGGTTGCGGTAGATCCGAACTTGATCGTACGCCGGGAACCCATCACCGGGTTGTGGCACCGGCGGCGCGGGAAAGTCGGAAAGAGAGATCCGACCGTTGAGCACGCTTCGTGGTCCGATCAGCGTGCTGGGGCGGCTTTCCACTTCACCACTTCGATAATACGTCACCATGTAGGTGTAGTTCCCAGCAAGCACCGTATCGTTGAGCGGTGTGCCTGATAGCGACGTCGAACCATCATCATTGAAGTTTCCGCCGGCTGCGGTCGAGCCGAGCAAGAAAAAGTCGGCACCATTGGGCCCGGTTCGATAGATGTTGACGGTCGGATAGTCACCCGATCCTTCGGCCGGAAGACTGTTCAGCTGGATGCGACCGCCGGCACCAACGGTCGAGCTGATCGGGGAACTGGGGGTCGATTCGTTCCCACTCGAATCGACCAACGCGACACGGTATTGATAGGTGCCTGCTGACAGCGTGCCAACACCGGAATTGTCCACGACAATTCCTGTCGCATCGGACAGGGGTGCGACGCCGATTTGTGCGCCCGATGCGTCGGGCCGTGGGACCTGGGCGTCACCCAGCGTTACGGATTCGATAACCTGAGAAACGGTGGCCAGATCGCCCTCGGGGGTGAGCGTTCCCTCGAACGTCACGTTCTCGGTCGCTTTGGCAACGCTCTCGGTTCCCAGCGGCACTTTCAAGGCAGTGAGCGACGTTTCCTGTAGCCGAAATTGATCGTCGACTCCGTAACCCAACAAACGCTGGCCGGTGGCATTGACGAGCTCTGCATCACTGTTGAGTTTGAAGATCCCATTACGTGTGTAGAGCTGCTCCATGTCAGCGCCCTGGACAATGAAGAAGCCGTCGCCTTGGATCGCCAAGTCGGAAGGGCTGCTGCTGATTTCGATCGTCCCCTGATTGTGGTTGGCGGCGATTTCGGCAACCTGCACACCAAGTCCGATTTGCCTTGGATTGTTTCCGCCGTTGTTGGTGGTGGGACCTGAACCGAGCGACAGTGTTTGCAGAAACTGGGTCGCAAAGATGGCATCCGACGATTTGAACCCAACGGTTTGCGAGTTCGCCAGATTGTTGCCGATCACATCAATCTGTGTTTCGGCAGCGCTCAGCCCCGTCAGGGCGGTGGCCAGTGCGGATGTGAGTCCCATCGACGTTGGTCTCCAGCGTTGCGTTTGGGCAACTCAGTCGACCATGCCAGCAAATCGTTTGAACTTGGTTCCCACGACGGCGGCAATCGACAAAGTTTACCCAGTTTGAATTTCTCGGATGTTCTTTATATCCATCGTCTTTTCACCCACATGAACTTTGACCGAACGTGCTTTGTTCTCGTCAGTTGTTTCCACGGTAATCCGATCGACGACTCCATCGACCGCGCTGGAATCATCGGCCAAACCATTGACTTGGCGTCCGATCAGGCCGCTGGCCGTGACGAGTTCTTGACTTGACGACAGATTCGACAACGTTTGCGTCAGCTGGTCGGTCGCCCCGATGTCTCGAATCTGGCTGATCTGCTGGACCATCTGGCTGCTGTCCATTGGTTCCAGCGGGTCCTGGTTCTGAAGCTCATTGACCAGCAGCTTCAGGAATGCATCAATATCCAGATCGTTGTAGCTGTCGCCGGACGTGCCAACTTGACCGGCCGCCTGTTGAGATGTGAATGCAGCGGTTGGTGTTTGTCCGATTTGCGACATGACGAATTCTCAAGCGAGAGAGGTGCAGATGGCGCCGTTGCCAGAGAGACACGGAGTTACGTTGTACGCTGCGCGGCAGCTCAAAGGCGACATCAATTCAGCGAAATCCCTCTACAGGTGAAGGTCGACTCCCAAGCCGACGGTGGTCACTCGACGGAGCGACGTTACGCCGGAAGCGGATGAAACGGTGCGTGAAACAGGATTCTTATTGCGTGCCGAAAATGGACGAGATGACGGATCCTCGCGCTGGTCGTTCCACCGGTCGCCGCGATTGTCGTTATCAAAAGGGCTGCCCAGACTCGTTTCTCCCGAATCTGTTTCGATATCGATATGCTCGATTTGCATTCCCAATGATTCCAGCCGCGATCGCAGGTCGGACAAGTGTTCCCTCAGCGCCGAGCTTGCCGCCTCCGTCTCGGTAACCACTCGAGCGTTCATTTTTCGTCCGTCGATCCGCATTTCGACTCGCACCGTTCCCAATTCGGCAGGTGCAAGTCGAAGACGGACGACGCCCCCCTCGGGACCCAGATGCTGGAACGCTTTACTGACACGTTGAATCAGTTTCGCTCGCGTGACCGCCTGTGAGGTGCTGTCATCGGCCCCCTTCGATGGCTTGGACTTGCCCTCTGGTTTGGCCGGCGCCGATGGATCGATCGGGCGCTGATGGATCGATCGGGGCCGAAAAACGGTTGCCGGCCAATCGGTTGCCGACAGCGTTCGCCGACGAACTGCCGCTGGTCGCACTTGCCGCGACTTGTGGCTGTGCAGCGGTGATCGCGGCGGCCACGGTCGCCGCGACGGGCCGCGGGGCCGCCGTTGTCGGGCTCGCCGATGGGGTTGGCTCAAGCTGCTGGGCGGCCGCCCCCTCGCGTTCGATTCCAGCGAGTGCCAAGTCGGCGCGGTTGCGGGCCGCGGATGAATCCGCTGGTTCCTTCGCTGCGTGAGAATCGCTTCCCCTTTGCGACTGTTCGGCACGGCGACCGCGCGGCAGTTGCCGGCGGTGGTCTTGCGAATCGTCCTCGGTGTCCGACTGCAAGCCGACCTCCGCGGGATTGGACTCGACCTCCGACGAACCGACGATCGGAGCGGTTGAAGATGGCTTTTCCGAACCGCGTGCGGGACCATCTGTGTCTTGAACGGGTTGCTCGTCACGCCGATTGTCTGGCCGTTGTCCCTGGTGTTCGAGGGTGGCAACCGGCGTCTCGGTGCTTTTGGGCGACTCGGTGCTTTTGGGCGTCTCGGCTTCTGGTTCGACGACGAGTGGTGTGACCGCAACTTGACCGTCCGGCAACTGCTCGTTGGCCGGGGCGAGCCCTTCGGGACTCTCAGTCGGCTCGGCGTGAAACTCGTCCTCGGCAGGTTGGACGGTTTCGATCGCGACGTTGACGATTCCTTGGTCGAGGTTCAGGTCATGGTTTTCGACGGAATCACTGCTATCCCGAGCGTCCGCGTCATCTTTCGGATTCGGTTCGGAAGATTCATTGACGCTGGCGTCACGAAGGTCGTCGTTCGTCGGGGGATTGGACGTCTGGCTGGCAGGTACGGGTGACGCCACCGCCATGCTGGCAAATACTTCGGCAAAGGCGTCGAACATGGCGATGTTATCCACCGGCACCCCACCGCTGGTTGCCAGCGAGCGAAGTTTCCCCAGTGCCAATGGAGTGATCGTGGCAGCGTTCTGCCCGAGCGAACCGGTAGTTTCAAGATCGCTCATCGTCGGCTCCCCTTCGCATCGGCCGCTGCCAATCGAAGGGAAACTCCACGACGATTCGTTAGCGACCTTCGCGTGCCTGATTGATCAGTGACATGGTCGTTGTTCCATCGCCGATTCGGCGAAGGATTTCGGCAAGCTTGTCCGCTTCGTCTTTGGAAACGAACTCCGCCAGTATGTCTTTTCGTTTTTCGGTCGACATAGCTTGAATGATATTGACAACGTCATCAATTCTTTCATCGTCATACATTGTCAGGAGCTGCTCTTTTGCCTGAACCGCATCAAGTGACTGCAATATCCGCTGAAGGTCCTTCAACCCCTCTTCTTGCGCACCCTGCCCAATCTCCTCCAGTCGCCGGTCAAACGCGGCGCGACGTTCATCAAATCGTTCTCGTTCGACACGAAAGTCCGCTAGCATTTTGCTCAGCTCGTCACGAAATTCATTCTGACTTCTCAGCCGCATGTCCATGTCGAGGCTTTCCATTTTTCGAGCTTCCAGGATTTCATCAAAGTCTGGTTGCTCGCGATCTTCGCCGTCCCGCAGGATTTGTTGCAGCCGATTACCGGAGATATCGATCCCGTTCAACAAGGCGACGACTTTGGTCATGGTGTCGCTATTGACTGTCCCGCGGGTCAGGAAATACGCAAACAGGATCATTTGGGTGATCACCGTCGCGAAACAGAACGCGGCGAACGCGCTAACGAGTTTGGAAGCCATTGGAATGCCGTTGACGCTGAATGGTGAATCGTCGCGACGTCGCATCGTCTGCATCGAACTGTTCGCGGCGACGTAGCAGGAGGTCATATTCGGAGCGATCTTGTTCTTCCAGTCGCTCCAGTTTCTTCAGTTCTGCTTCTGCTGCGACGAGTGCCCGTTGGCGTCGCTGCAGTTCCTCGGTGAGTTGAGCATGGGTCTGATTCAGCGAAAGGATTTCGGCTTCCAATTGGATATCGTATCGGCCTGCTGCCAGCAGTCTGTCGACGGAAAGGTCACCGGTGCGAGCCGCCTGGCCTTGCTGGCGAAGCAAAAGGCGTTGCCTTTCGATCTCGGAGATCTGGTCATCGATCCGTCGAATCGCCTGGTTGACCTGGCCTACGGAGACTCCCACTTCGTCGCGTTGTCGGCGACGAAGTTGCTGGAGGGCGGCAAAGCGAAATTGAAATGTCATAGGCGGATCTCTCGCGTTGCCCGGAGTGCTTGGTCCATGTTTGATTTCAAGCGGGTTCCATGCAGGGGTCCGATACGTTGGCTGGTGGACTCTAGGACATCGGCTGCGGGGTTGGTGGGGCGAGTGCAGTGGCTTGTTCGCCGGGCAAGTTGGGAATCGGATGTCGAGCGAGCTGGATCAAGGCTGCTTGTGACTGGTCGATCTTGGTCAGTTCATTTGGACTCTGTGTGAGGAACAGTTTGAGTGGTTCACGCATGGCGATTGCGGCATCGACATGGGGGTCACTCCCGGCGCGATAGGCACCGATCGAGATCAAATCGGCGTGCTGGTGATATTCACTCAGATGTCGCCTCGCCGTCTGTGCCGCTTGTGCGACTTCCGCACTGATAATATGGGGTTGCAGTCGACTTAGACTTTTCAGCACATCGATTGGCGGCCAATACGACTGTGCCGCCAGGTCTCGGCTAAGAACGATGTGCCCATCAAGCAAACCGCGCAGGGCGTCGGCAATGGGTTCATTGTTGTCGTCGCCCTCGACGAGTACCGAGTAAAACGCTGTGATCGATCCTCGGTTGGTGCGACCGGTCCGCTCGACCAGTCGTGGCAGCAGGTTGAAGACGCTTGGTGGGTATCCGCGAGTGGTGGGTGGTTCGCCCGCGGCAAGTCCCAGTTCTCGTTGTGCCATCGCGAATCGAGTGACCGAGTCGAGCAGCAACAGTACCTCTTCGCCTCGATCGCGAAACGCCTCGGCGATCGCCGTGGCGGTCCATGCCGCCGCGACACGTTGGGCGGCCGGACGATCGCTGGTGGCCACCACGACAACGCTGCGTGCCAGACCCGATTCGCCGAGACTCCGCTGGATGAATTCCTGGACCTCTCGTCCTCGTTCACCGACCATGCCGATCACGATTCGATCGGCATTGGAGCCGCGGGCCAGCATTCCCAACAGTGTGCTCTTGCCTACACCCGATCCGGAAAAGATGCCCAAGCGTTGACCGCTGCCACAGGTCAACATCGCATCGATCGCCCTCACGCCGGTTTGCAATGGTTTGTCGATGGGAGGTCGGTCCAGCGAATCGGGTGGCTGCCCATCGGCGTCGATCGTCACCAGGTCGTCAGGCAATGGCAGGCCATCAATGGGTTGCCCCAGCGCGTCGATGATTCGTCCACATAGCGACGGTCCGACACGAATCTTGGCGGACGTGTCGACCAGCCGAACCGGATCGCCGGCGGATAGTATCTGCAACCGATCCAGCGGTGCCAGGATCGGACGAGCACCGCGAAAGCCGATCACGCGCGCTCGACGGGTCTTGCCGCCGTGCGGCGCCAGCTCACAAATCGCGCCCAGCGGCGCGGTCATCCCTTCAATTTCGATTGTCTCCCCGGCGACCGCGGCGACGCGACCGACCACATGATGTGTCACACAGCCTCGAATCAGTTGTTCGGTCGCATCCGCATCCGGAAGCGCCGGCGGCTGAAATTGGAATTCGGATCTCGAGCCAACGGGAACCACCGTTTGCTCGCCGATGTTTGGCACCACTGCGGTCATGAGAGCATCTCCTCGAGCCGCGTCAATTGTGTCTGGAGGCCTGCATGAATCTCGCCACCGGTTTGCCGAACCACGACCTCACTGGGTGCCACCGATTCGTCCGACTCCACATGCATCTGCTCCGGCAGTCCGGGCGAGGACAACAGTTCGTCCAGCGCCGGACCGAGTTGTGCCAAGGTTTCTGGATTCACGACCAGCGTCAGGCTGGTCGACGCCCGCGTGCTACGCAATGCTTGCTCCGCCCATTGGACGATCAGTTGCGGTTCGGTTTCCAGCTTGCGATTCAAGATTCGCTGTGCGGCCGCCAACGCGATCGTCGTCAATGACTGTTGGTACTGTTGCATCCATTGCTGGTGCACCGCATGCAACTGCTCGACAGCCCGACGGATCAACTGCAAACCGTCTTTGGCACGGGCTTCGGCTTGTTCCTGTAGTTTTCGGTCGGCGTCGACGGCCGCTCGTTCGAGTCCCTGCTGGTAGCCACAGGACTCGGCCTGGTTGCGAATGTCCTCGGCTTGCTTCTCCGCCGTTTCCAACATTTGTTTGATTTGAGTCCGACATTGTTCCAGTCGGTTTCGCCCTTCATCGGCCAGATCGCTGAGATTGAAACCGGCAAGGCCGGTGACACTGTGCGCCGCCGGAGTCTTGTCGGAGGATGACTCGGATTTGAGGACCACTGCCATTTCGGGATTCCAAATGCTGTCGTTGCGAACGGCGTGTTAGGCGGCCATCCGAACGGACGGACCTGCGTCGACCGTGCCGCCGTTTGTATCGGTTGAGGGAAGATGATCAATCGATGCCGCGGCAACGGCTTCTTTCGCCCGATCGATCTCTCGAAGTTGCAACGACTGCAGCGAATTGATTCCGCGGCGAACCTGTTTCGCGTGCGAGCGGGGAAGGACTGCCAGGACCGATTCGGCAATTTCGTTCGGTAGCCCGCACAGTGCAAGCATCGCTTGACGCGTCGAAACTTTACCAAGCGCCAGGCAAAGTTCCTTCGGCGTCATGCCGATCAAGTGTTGATGGATCGCGTCGGTCGATGCAAAGATTGCGACCTGCTGGCCGGTTGCCGGCTCGGCCGTATCGGCATCGGTTGTCGGCGAGTTGCTCACCGATTCCAATTGTCGATCGCCCATGGCTTCCATCGGTTCATCGTCATCCGGCCAGGTGGTTGTGGCGAGGCGAAGCCGATGGGTTTGATCGACTGCGGACAGATCGCTCGATGTGAATTGGGATGGTTGGACCGGTGAAGCGAACCCGCTTTGGGTTGGCTGGCCGACCGGGCGATCAACGGATTGCATGTGGGGGGGGATTGGAGACTCGCTCGATTGGCCTGCCAGTGGTTGCGGCAACGCGGCCAGGATCGCGTCGAGCGCCCGTTTGCCGTTTTCGCTTTTGCCCGATTTTTCTTGTTGTTGGATCCGAGCACGTAAATGACTGGCGATCTCATTGACGACATCGTTGGGTATCTCGCCCAATCGTCCGATCCGGCTCAGCGCATCACGCTGCAGATCTGCGTCGAGGCACGGCAGAATGCGAGCGGCCTGTGCCGGGGCAATCGACGCCAACACCAGCGCGATCGCTTGGGGATGCTCACCACACAGCAACCCGGTCAGGGTTTCGTCATCAACATCTTCCAGGAACGTCAGCGAAGTCGACGTGAGATCCTGGACATAAGGTTCATCGGAAACGCTCGAGGAGACGACACGCGAAGTGCCTGGGCGGGGACCTTGGTCTCGCAGTCCGATCGAAATCTCGTCTTGGACGTTGATCGATGATCGGGGTGAGGATTGTCCCTGGGGCGATGGATGGGGCTGTCGCTGAGTTGGACCGGGTTGTCGCTGATTTTGACTGGGCTGTCGCTGAGTTGGACTGGGCTGTCGCTGGGCCTGAACTGGCGGATGTTGGAACGAACCTTTGAAGGCTTGCAGGGCGCGTTGTCGCTCCAATGGATCGACATCGGACAGCGAAGTCATCGTTTGGCGAAGCAAGCGTTTCGAGTCCGGGTCAACCGAACCCAGCAATTGCGATGCGATCGGTGCCGGCAAGCTGCTCAGAACGATCGCGATGCGCCGCAGCGCCGCGTCGCGATCTGGTCCCGTTGTCCGAGTATGCACCATCGAGGGCTCCTTCGCACCAATCGACGTTTCTCCATTTCACCTGCGGGTGTCGAACCCATTGGCAGCGGGGCCAGCCATTGGTAGCGGGACTGGCCATCGCGGCGACAAGTGAAACGCACTTGTAGAGAAACTTGAGTCGAAATGGAAAGAGAGATTGAGAAAAGTGTTCGCCATATTGCCTTCGCCCAGTCAGACTCAACGCTCATGCCGCTTCGCCGACCCAGCCACGAATCACATTCGCGGCGACTTCGGGGTTGGATTCCACCAGCAAGGTCAGTTCGTCTTTCAACGATCCGCCGGTGATCGTCATCCGTTCCCTTTCATCGCTCGATTCTTCGCTTGCCGCTGGAGGCGTAGGTATTTCGAGTCCGAATCCTTCGCTGAACTCGCTTGGTGTGGCGTCGCCCGATCCACCACGGGCCGCGGAACGAGCGACCAACAGCGCGGCCAACGCTAGCAATACAAGAGCGATCGTTTGCCACGATCCGGCCAGCCAAGTCAAAGCCAATTTGGCGGTCTCTGGTTCCGGTGCGAGCGGTTCGGGCAAGTCCGGATAGTCCCAGACCTCGACGAGCGGGAATCGGTCTTCCCCAGCGGACACTTCGGGCAACAGGACGGTGATCGCGGATTGAATATTTGTCTTGGTAACCTCGCGCAGCTGGCTCAGGGTGGTGGCATCGACCGGCGGTACATCGGCAACGGTTTTGCCCGCGTTATCTCGCAGCCATCCCTGGCCATAGACCGTTTTGTAGTAACTATCGGGAAGCCCCACCGAAACCTTCACCCGCTTGACCTGCAGCGAGGCCATTCGCGAGTTTTCGTATTGTTGTCCGGCGACGCCGGCGCTTTCACGCTCATCCTCGCTCGATTTGGACACCTCCAAATTGTCTTCCAGGCTGACGGCGCGGTTGCCGATTCCGTTGGGTGCGGCGCCTGGTACGCCTCGAGCTGAGGGTCGGTTGCTGGCGGTCTCGATTTTTCGTGACTTGCTCATCAGGTTCGTCGGCTCGGCATCGTATGTCAGCACCGTTTTCTGAACATCCATGGTTGGGTCGATCTCCGCGGATACCTCCACCACTGCCGGATAGCCGACCAACAAGCTGCGGACTTTCTCCTTGATGCGGGCTTCGGCTTCGCTCTGTTTTCGCAGCAGCGGATCGTCCTCATCCGAACCCGACGACGATGTGGCATTGGTATCGATCACCACGACGTCTTCGCTGGTCATGCCGGCATACGAGCTACGAATCAAATCCTGGATTTGTCGGATGCGGTGACTGCTAAGCGTATTGGTGCCTTCGGGATTGACGACAACACTGGCCGATTGCGGTCGCGATCGGCTGAGCCCGAAGCGTTCGCCCCGATCATATTCGACGCTTGCCCAACGGACGTCGGGAAAGTGGGCGATCTTGGTTCCCAGGTCTTGTTCTTTGGCGTGCATTTCACGAGCGCGGCGAAGTTCGTTGGACTCGAAGACGCTGGCCTTGTCCAGTGCGTCTTGTTCGGACGATCGCAGTGACGCCGGCAGTGTTGCGGAATCTTGGAGAGCAGCCAGATAAGCGTGCCGCGAATCCCTGGGGATCTGGATTCGACGTCCTTCGCGTTCCCAATCGTTGAGCCCCGCATTGCTGAATGCCAGTTCGACCGCATCCATCTCGTGTTCGCCGAGCGATCGTCCGCCAAACAGGTTTTCCTTCCCCGCGGAATTGCTGCTGCGAACCAAAAAGGCAAGGCCGATGGCAATCGCCGCGACCAACATCAGCGAAATGATCCGTGACTGCATCGGCATCGCGGTAAAGGCTTCGCGAGCTTGATCGGTTGATTGTCGAATGAGGCTCATGTGGTTGTGGAGTTAAAGACAAGGAGCAGCGAGTGAATGACAAACACAGCTATATCTGAATCTGCTGGACCTCGCGGTAGGCTTCGATCAGTTTGTTGCGAACTTGCAGTAACATCCGAAAGGCAAGGTCAGCTTTTTGAACGGCGGTTAATACCTCGGCTTCGTTGATATCGCCGCCCGTCAACATCGAGTGGACCATATCGTTCGCGTCGGTTTGCATCGTATTGACGTTCTTCACTTGCTGGGTCAACACGTCAGCAAAGATGTCCATGCCTTGCGCGGGCTTGGCACCAGCTGTGGCGCCGGGCGTGCCAAACCCAAATGGCGACAACGGTCGAGGCGGTGGTTGGATTCCTGCGATCGGTTTCATCGCGGTCTTTGGCAATACTGATGGAATGCTGCGTGAGGTGGTTCAAACGCAGTACGGAGGGTCGGAGGATCTGGCTTGGCTCGATCGTTGCAATGCATGCCGCAGTCCAGTTAGGCCAGGATCGTGAGTGTTTCGCGACTGAGGTTCTTGGTGATTTCCATCACGCCAACGTTGGCCTCATAAGCTCGTGTAGATTCCATCGCATTGACCATCTCGGTGGTCAGGTCGATGTTGGGATAGGCGACGTAGCCCTTTTTTTCTCCCTCCTGGATCGCCAGAGGGTGAGTCGGGTCATAGCGGTATTTTGGCTCGCGATCGCTGATGTTGATTTCGGCCACCTTCACACCCGCGGCACCAGTGGAGGAGACGGAATTGTCGGACTGAAACACGACTTCGCGTGCCTGGTAAGGTTTCGCATCTCCGTTCTCGTCTCGCAGCGATGAAATGTTGGCGATGTTGCCGGAAACCGCATTCAATCGTGTGCGTTGTGCGATCAGTGCAGATGTGCTGATGTCCAGTGCGCGTATCATGAACGGTACTTTCGCTGGTGGTGAGTGTTAGGGCAGGTCGTCGGCGCTGAGCGCGTTCGGTAATCGCGGCTCGCAGTATTGAGAACTGGCTTCGCATCGTGGAAACTGCCAGACTATGCAAGTATTGGTTCTTGTTGAGTTCTGTGACTTGACGTTCCAAAGACACATCACTGCCGTCATGGAACACGACTTGTTCGGTCGCTGCGCGGGGACCCGAATAGATGTCATTGCGGGTCACTGGATTCATTTTGCTGGCCGCCCCCAGTTGCTTGGATGCCTGAACCGATTCGGCAAGCGCGTTTTGGAAATCACCGACATCCAGATCGCGGGTCTTGTAGTCCGGGACATCGAGATTGGCTAAGTTGCCCGTCAGCAATTCATGCCGACGCTGGGCAAACATGATCGTTTGTTCCAGAGCCGGAATCGTGGTTTTGTTGAAGATGCCAAGCATGGTAAGGCCGCTTTCAGCGGAGAAGCATTTTGGATTGCGGGGCGAGTTCGGCGACGGCAGATCGGCTCACGCCGCCATCCGATTGCTACCTGACTCGCGGGCAAATGTGATCGTTGCGGCGGCCCCGCCTTGGGGACAGTTCTGCCAACTGACTTTCGCGCCGATCGCCGCGGCAGCCAATGGCAGCCGGGTTGCTCTCGATTCGACGTCACAACCTGTGTCAGCGAGTTCGAGTTCCACTCCGTGTTGCGTTTGGCACGCGGTGATCGTCAGTTCACCTCCGTCCTGCATTTCGGCCAGTGATTGTCCGACCAAGGCGCCGATCAGATCGACGGTCCGTGTGGGGTCGGCCGGGACATCGAGCGATGGATCGATGTCGACTTCCAAGCAGATGGCGGCTGAATGCGCAATCAAAAGTGGCGCGGCGACGGATTCCACCAGAACGGCTAAAGATCGGCAGGCTTTTGGATCGATCCATGGATGTGACATAATAGGTTTCCAAGTCAAACGTTGCTTCTTGAAAAAAAATCTTCCTATTGGCTGATAACTGTGCCGCAGCCACCGACGCAAGATGAATGTTCGCGCCGAGTTTCGATTGGCTGGCTAACGAAACGCGGGCTAATCGCTGCACAGATCGAGACGCAAGCCCACTGTCGGCAAGGCTTCCGATTTGGCATACCTTGTCGCGGCTTGCTGGGCCGTGTCGATGCTGCCCAACTGTTGCTGCAGAATCTCACGGCTCTCACCCAATGCAGTTTCACATTGCGCCTCGATGGCCAGCAATTCGATATGCATTTGTTCGCATTCCTGCTGGTCTCGACGACATCTCTCTGCGCTTCGACCGATTCCCAGACACGGCTCGATGCGTCGTCCCCGCTGGCGCCGCGGAGCAATTCAGATATTTCGCCAAGTCGATTCAGCGGGACCTGCTTCTCGGCCAACAGGCCCATCAGCTGGCTCATTCTTCCCGCCGCGATTACATCAATTTGTCGACTTCCGATGCTCAGCAATTGGCTGAGAATCTGTGCGCCGTTCGGCGATCAACTCGGACAGTTCCCTGCCGTTCATCAGACTTGTCCTTGCCTACCTTGAGAGAATGGATTCGATGCGAATTGATTCAATCCTAGCCAGTACCGCTGTTGGCGATATCGAGTCGGTTATTCATCCAGGATAAGAGTTGCTCCCAGCCCTTACGGTCAAAACGTGTCGTTTCCGCGAAGCGTCCGTTCCACTCATTGGGGATTCGTTGCAGGATCACGTTGGCCTGTCGAATGAGTCTGTCGGATTCCTGATCGCGACCGAGTTCCTTGACGCAGCGAGCTTGTCCGAGAATCGCTTCCAGTGCCGACGGCTCATTCATGTAGCGTTGCGAAGCGGCGCGGTATGCCATTGCCGCGTCTTCGAGCCGGTCCATTTCTCGCAGCGTGTCGGCCTCGGACAGGAAACAGTTTCTGAGCATCGACTGTGCCTTGTCCGGCAATCGGTGTTCTTCTTCGCGACCGGCTAAATGCTTGCGCAGATCTTCGAATCCTTTCAATGCGGTATTCAATTCCGTCTCTGCCCGCGCGCGCAGGGCCCGTTTGGCGGCCTCCAAGATCTCGGGTGAACGCGATTCGATACGAGGCCATTGCGAAGCCAAAACGTGAGCCCGCGCGGAGAGATAAGCGGCGGCTTCGGCACGCGGTATCGGCCAGTAGCGGGCGACAGCCTCGTCTAGCCGACGTATCGCCTCTTCCAGAATCGGTTGATTGGCTCGTAACAGTTCGATCTTGTCCGCTTCTTTGGCCCGCCCGGCCAACAGGTGGTTTTCGTAGCCTCGTCGATACAGCAGTTCCCCCAAGGTAAGCAACGAATCACGCCAGGCGGGGCTCTGGGGTGTCAGTTCGCCATCCTGCAGATTGTCGATCAACAGTCCCCGGGCGCTGTCCAAGTCACCCAAATCGGCGTGTGCGAGAGCGGCCAGTAGACGTGCGTCATATCGCAACGGGTCGCGAGGAAACTCGATAATGCAGTTGGTCAATGCGTCGATTGCCTGTTCAGCGTCGCCGACGGCCAGCAGCGCGCGGCCATAGGCGACCAATCCACGCGGCAATCTCGCCGCTGCTCGTGACGCAGGTAGGGTTCCAGCAGGTCGATACTGTGGCTGAAGTGTCGTCCCATTTGATAGGCTTCGATTGCCGACCATTGTGTGGGTAGAAACTGCGGGGTGTCGAATAGCAGTTTGGCCGCTTCGGCGAACGCATCACCTGCGGCACGATAACGTTTGCGTGCAAGATTCGATGCGCTGCGTGCGACCTGTCCTGCGATGTCGGTTCCATCGGCGATCGTCGATTCGGCCCATTCTTGATAACCCAGCCCCTCTTGGATCAGCGCTTCGCTGCGTGCAAAGACCGGCGGCAAGCTTCTTGCTGCGTCGATGGCACACTCAAACTCATGCTTTCGGCGCAATTGGTCGATGGCGTCGCGAAGTCGTCTGCGGAACTCCTCGAACGGAATCAGCGTTGCATCAAATCCCTTTGCATCGCCAAGTTCACGCATCACATACCCGGTCGTCTGCAGAAGTTCGATTCCCCGTCCTTGGCTTGCCAGCAATTCAATTTCTTCGAGACCGCCAACAATTGCTTCGGCTCCAAAGGGTCGCTGTTGGCGGACGGCGGTCAATTGCGTGAGTGCTTCGTCGGTCATGCCCTGAATCAGGAAGGCCCGGGCTGACCAGAGTCGCGCCTCGGACGCGGTCCCAGGAGCCGCTTCGCGCTGCAGGTCCTCCAAATCACTCATCGTTTGTTGAAGAAAAGCAACTGCATCGCTGCGACGGTCGTATTCATCGACAGGGCTGGGACCATATTTCTTGACGGCCTGACGGACGCGAAGTATCGCTTGCAACAGTCTCACCTGATCACGAAACTCAGCCTGCTTGTTTTGTAGGTCAAATTCACTCGGGAGATCGTTCGCCAACGTCTGGTTGATCACGGTTTGAGCGTCCTGCCATCGCTCCAGCTTGATCAACGCTCGGATACGGATCAATTGTCCGTCCCACCGTTGCTCGATCTTCAAAGTCGAATTGTGCAAGAATTGCTCGATCGTGGCCAACGACTGCTCTGTGGTCGGTTGAAGTGAATCGAGTTGTGCCTCGGCGAGCATCGGAAGGAGTTTTTGCGCCAGTAGCGGATCCGCTTCGATTGCCGCACTGAAGGCTTCCGTTGCCTCATCGAACCGACCGACCTTGAATAGCGACTCTCCCAAGAGCCGGTTTCCTTCGGCCTGCCGCCCGGCGGGAAACCCGGCCTCTCGCGCATCGTTCAAATAGGGAATCGCTTCATGAAACAACTGTCGACGCAAACGCTCATCTTCGATTTCCTCTGCGGCGCGAGCCGCCTTTCCGGCGCCAATCAAGAAATTACGTAGTCGCACCCACTCTTGCTGCTCGGTTCGAGCGGATTCCAGCTCGGGGCTCAACTTCTGTGGCTTGACGTCGTCGCCATTCTCGGTTTGCGTCTGTTCCTCCAATTCGACGGTTTCGGCAAGTTCACCGGCGACAATCGGGTATCCACTCACGTACTCCTGGGATGCGACTCGCAGAATTTCATACGGGTCGGAGATTCTCGCTTGCCACCACAAGGAAAATAGCACGCCGAATCCCGCAATTGCTGCAGTCACAGCCGCCATCATTAGAACGGTGACAAGCGCATCGCCCCTACCGCTTGTCGCTTTGCCCTGTTTCGATTGGTTCTTTGCCACCGTCCCACTCCAATAATACGGTGGCGATTAGCAAACCGATTGGCAAAGAAACAAGGTCAACCCTCACCGGCAGTTGCTTGCAATGCAAAGATCGTGGGATTCTCGCTGACACGCTGAGGCACTCCGGCGAGCGAATCAAGGGCGGCACATTGATTGACATCTTGCCGGTAGCCGACGTGGACCAGATTTCGCCCACCGCGTGTTTCACGGAGTCGTTCGCTCAGCGCGTTGGGATCGGGAAACGACTCCGATCCGAACCAGGAAAACCACAATTCTCGAGCCAAGACGGATTCGTCACCCAGCACCGATGCCGAATGGTCTATCGCGCATTGCACCGTCAACGCGCCGGCCAACAACACGTCTTCCGCAGTAACGGCACCATCGGTTCCGGCGCAGACGAGATGAACCCGCTCGGCGTCACGCAGCGACTCGATGACAGCTGAAAAATTCAAAAAGCTGGCGGTGATCACCCGGCGGGCCTTTCGCGTTGCCTCGATTGCCGCGGTTCCGTTGCTCGTTGTCAAGACCAACGTCTTCCCTCGCACTCGATCCGTCTGATACTCCGCCGGCGAATTGCCGAGATCGAACCCGTCAATCGGCATGCACCCCCGTTCGCCGCACAGCAGCGGGCGAGGCCAGATCGACTCGGCCAATTGCGTTGCTTCGGACACTTCACGACAGGTAATGACCTTCGCGGCACCGGCGGACAAAGCTGCCGAGATCACCGACGTGGCCCGCAGCACGTCGATCACAACGGCCACGTCGATTGTGGATGTGATCGCGCGGTCGGCCGGGAGCAAGGAAACAGAAACTTTCATGACGGATGGCTCCCCCCGCGTTTTCGAGTCGCATTCATTCACGACTCTGACCGCAATTGTGCAATCAACGTACCGGCTTCATGACGGATTCGAGCGAGTGCGATCCGCACGATGCGTCATCACTCGGGCTGAACTGGTGTTCATGCAAACAGGCGTGGTCCTCCAAAATGTTGGTTACCGCACCACAGGAACAAGCGTATCATGTTTCCATGAGCGCATCGATCACGCCCACCGATTCGTATCCGATTCCCGAACGCCTCAATACAACGCTCGTGTTGCTGGTCTCATCGGCCATTGTCGCATTGCTGTGGTTGGCGTCTTGGATGCCGTCATGGATCGCCACATTCGCTGTGGCCATCGTTTTCTCATACCTGATGCTTACCAATTACGCATTGCTACACGATGCGACGCACGACACTCTACGATCGAGTACACGAGCAAATTACTGGTTAGGGTTTCTGGCAGGTGTGTGGTTCCCAGTGCCATTTAGCATGATCCATTACACGCATCGCACGCACCATCGATTCAATCGAACCGATGCGGAGATGTTTGACCTATATTACCCAACCGACAATCTGTTTTTGAAGTACACCCAGTGGTTTTCGATTCTATGCGGCCTTTTCTGGCCGCTCGTTCCGTTGGGGGCGCTCGTGATTGCCTGCACGTCGTCGCGGATACGAACCAAATGGTTCGCTGGGGCAAATCCCGCACGGGGCTTGAATTGTCTCAGTCACATGCCGGCTGCCGATGTCCGTCACACACGGTTTGAGTTGATTGCGATGATCGCTATCTTCGCCACGCTGTTTTGGATCCTCCGTTTGCGACCTGGGGCGGTCGTCTTGTGCTATGCATGCTTTGCCTTCAATTGGTCCACTCGCCAATACATCACACATGCCTTCAGCCCCCGTGATGTCGTCGAGGGAGCATTCAATCTGCGGCACAACTGGCTGATGGATCGTGTGTTGTTGCATGGGCAGTGGGATTTGAATCACCATTTGCACCCCGAGGTTTCCTGGTACCACCTGCCGACACTGAATGACTCGAGGAGACCCGAGCGGGGTTACGTGGCGCAGTACTTGCGGCAATGGCGGGGGCCGAAACCGGCGACCGAGGCGAGTCCGCAACCGTTGCCGGACGAATGTTCGCCGGTTCGTTCAACCGAAAGCGAGTGCAGCCGTGCGTCGAACGTCTAGTCTCGCGGATCTTTCCGCGAGTCTGCCGTCGTGCGCTCATCTGGTTCACTTCGTGTGCCTGGGAGTGGCGCTGAACGCGTGGTTTTTGTTGGTCTATGGCGGGGCTGACTGGGTGACCGGGCGGCATTCGTACCGCGTTCCGATCGCCATGGAATGGGAATCTCGAATCCCTTATCTGCCGGCATCGGTCGTCGCTTACATGTCGATTTATGGGCTATTTCTGCTGGCCCCGTTCGTGTTGCGTGAAACACGTCCGCTGAATCAGCTCGCCAGGGCGATCTTTGTCATGATCGCGATCTCCGGCGTCTTCTTCCTGGCGGTTCCCAGCGAGCTCGACTTCCAGCCCCAGCAGCCCCAGTCGTGGAAGACTTGGATTTGGGTGGCAGATACGCTCAACCTGCACTACAACTGCATTCCATCCCTGCACGTCGGTCTCAGCGTGGCATGTGTTGCCGCCTTCACCCGCTACACAGCCGGGATGTTTTCGTTTTTCCTCTGGCTGTGGGCCGCGGCGGTTGCCGCTTCCACGATGCTGTTGCATCAGCATCACCTGATCGACGTCCTCACCGGCTGGTGGCTTGCCCTGTTTTGCGTGCGTCTTTTTCGTCCCAACGGCGAATGAATTCCTGGCCGCGATCGGCATTCGTTTCCAGGGCAACAGGCTTCAAGCTTCCAGCTCGGGTGCCGCAAGAAATCGCGATACTGGCGTAAAAATGCTGCATCCGGTTTTCACCATTGGATTCCACGACGACCTGCGGTGCCGACAGCTGTCCCAGTGCTCTGGCTTGTCGGTAGTAAAGGTTCTCGGACAGCAGTTGATCGAGTCGGACGGACCATTGATCGTTCGAAGCGAATGAACGAGGATGATTCGGCAGCTGCAGGAAAAGTCGATAGCGGCAATGGCCGATGTCTGGCACCAGCATCGCAAAACTCACCGGATGATCCAACTTGTCAAGCAAACGTTGCAGGACTCCAACGGCAAATTGATCGCTCAGCTTTTCGCCCACGAGATCCGTCGTCGCATCACGACCGACAAACCGCAGCAGGGGGCAGCGATGAAGATGGCCCGTGACTTCGATCCAATCACCCGTTCGATAGCGATACAGACCGCCCCCGGTTGTGATCACGACCTGATAACATTGTGCCAGGGCTAGCTCGTGAACCAGTTTTGTTTGGCCGCTACCGGCGGGCAGGAACTCGAAGAAGTGGGATCGCAGCGCCGTGCGCGCCGCCCGGCATATCGACAAGAGGAATGGTGACACAGCCCTCGGTCGAAAGAAGCCCCTTGGCGAGGATTTCCACGCCGGCGAATTCACGGCGGAGCTGTGGGACATGGTGTGCCGCCGCGGCGTCGGTCCAGCAGCTGATGGCGGCCAGCGATGGCCATAATCGTGAGCGGAGCTCACCGCCGGAAATTTCCCCATCCAGCAGTCGCGAGACTTGCAGCCGACGGTTTCGGGCCTGGGATGTTCGCAGTTCCGTCATCGGCTCGGTTGTGGAAAGGGGACCGCGACACTTTCCATCCAACAGGTCTCGGGCCAACATGGCACGCCAAGGCCCGCTCAGGCTTCGCGTCAGTTCGGTCACAAATGTCGGACTCCAGACCGAGATGAGCGTCAGGTCCCCGGCGAGCAACAGATACCATAGGGTGGCGTACTTCCATGCCTGGGCGCCGGACATTTGTGTGACCTGTGGCGGCACGGCGAGCAGCCGTTTGACAATCCTTCGCGACCAAAACCCTAAGTACGCGGTGTCGTCATCGAAGCCGATAGGAATTCCGCTCGCGGACTGCCGCCGCTGACTCAGGGGCGGCGAGACGGACCAGTAAGCGCGTCCTTGCATCAGCTGCGGTCGCCGTGTGAACAGGTCGTCAATCCAAACTGCGACCGCCCGTTGAAACTCCGTCCGCAGTGCAGGCGTGTAGGGAATCAACTTTTCCCCCGCGGAAGTTCCGCTGGTCGGTTCCAGCAGCAGCACTTTCTCGGTTGTTAACGAGTTCGCACCCGATATCTCGATTTGCTCGATCGCGTCGCGGTAGTCGTCATAACCGGTCAACGGTACGCGACGTCGAAACTCAGGCACGCCAAGAGAAGGATTCAAGTCCCATCGACGCCCCCGTTCACTCGGGGCCAGGACGCGTAGTTGCCGTTGTAACGTAAGGAATTGCGTTTCCGCTGGATGATGGACCGCATGTCGAAATGCCCGAGCTTCCCTCCTGCTGTTCCAGCGCCAAAGTCGATTGATCAACTTGTACATTTTTGATCTCAGAAATATTCGGCGCCGATTACGCGACGTGCCGCGGCGGTAAAATTATCTCGATTGAGCGGTGCAACACAGCAAAGTTCATCTCCGCTGTGATGGCCGGGATTGCAGGCCACAAAGAAACGGATGTGAGGATCGTCCCGCCGGGCACCGTCGACATCCGCAACCCCCTCTCGCAACGAGTAATTGTCGATTGCCGAACCGCTGACAATGGATGTCGCTGGATCAAATGCACTTCCGTATATTGGATGCATGAACACCTGTCGAACTCGATCCAGTTCCGGCAGCGTGCGATGGTTTACGGCCGGGGCGTAGCAACCGAAGAACAGCGGTAAGAATCGGTACGTGCGATACCCTTTGCTGAGCAACAGCCAGTAGAGTGGTTCCTGTTGCGACTGGGCAATCAATCGAAGGACAAATCGCCCCCATGTTTGGGCCAGCTTTGGTGAGTTCCAGAAATTGCGGTCGACGATCGTGTCACCGGAAAAGAGCACACGCACCGGTTGATCGTCGATTGATTGTCGTAGCAGTCGTTGCGTCGAAAAGCCGATCAGCTGCCCCGTCTGTTGGCATCGCAACCGGATCACCCAATCTTTTGCACTCAGATCGCGATGAAAAACGTCTTCGCGAACATTGTCATAGTAGCTGACCATCAGGTCGAGCATCGCCTGCCGCTCGAAGCGGTCGAGCTGGTTCGGGTGATCGATCGATGTCGCGATCGTGCTTTGTTTCGTTCCAACCATGGTCATAAACAACCGACTTCTAAATAGGGTGGGCGGTCATCGAGCGTGCGGTGCAGCGAAGCCTTTGGATCCCACTGGACGTAACACAATCGCGTGCGATAGATCGTATTCGAGTAGCGTTTCAGGATCGCGAGTAACGGATCACGTTGCGAGACACCGAGCACAAGGTGGCTGAAACCGCGGCCGGAGTTGAGCTTCAAACAGGTCTCCAAGATCAGCCGAAAACAATCCGGATCATCATCTTGAATCAGCGGGACGGCGGCAAACAGAATTCGTAAAGACTCGCCACAGGTCGGTAAACCCGAGCGTCCTCGGATTCCCGCCCAGGCATTCACGAGCGGTCGTAGCTGGGAAAGGACAGGGCCGTAGCCGTGAACGATCGATCTGCGAAACGCCAGCTGATCCCAGGCGCCCAGCGTCCCCACGATGCGATCTTGGCTCCAGGCGATCAGCAGATCACTCGTCTGCAGTTCGCGAAGCCGACCCGTTTTCGGATCGAGCGCGCCGGCGTCGTATGCCGGAAAGAATTGTCGGCGCCGACCGTTCTGGTTCCAGAACTCGATGATCGCCGGAATATCGCTGGGCTCGGCGAGCCGTAGATCAAACTTGCCGCATCGCCGAGGTATCGCCGGCGAATGACGCCGCCGCGAGAGCGGAATGGCGAAGGTCAGGTAATTACCAGCCTCATGGTAGGTCGGCAATCCCGCCCTTCCGCTGGACAGCAATCGCCAGGCCTGATCGTTTCCGGCGGCGATCGTTGTCAGGTACAACGGCAACGGATCACGTTCCTGCAGCTGACGCATCAGCTGAAATCCCCTGGCCATGATTCCCAACGATCGGTGATCGGGATGGATTCGCAAGCCGCTCAAGTATCCGATTTCCTGAGGATGGTCGTTGACCCAACGGCGTTGGCGGGAACAGGTTCCCATCGCGACGACGCGTCCCTGTTGCTGCTGATCCCGGCAGACGATGGTTTGGTGCTTGTCACCTTCGACGACGGCGGCATCAAAAAAGCTTGGCTGTCGACAAAAAGCGATCCGCATCTGGCCCTCCATCGGCGTGGCACGTAACAGTTCGCACAGAGAGGGATCGTCGTCGGGGTTCGAGATGTCAAACTGATAGCGGCTCATGCGATGATCCCTTGACGCCCTCAGGCAAGAACCGTTCTTCCTCCTGCAGGCCAGCGCCCAAACGCATCCCTTGTCGCAAGTCGATGTCATGTTTTCCCTGCCAATTCAAGCCCAGGAAAATAGCGGCCATCAAAGGCGTGCGAAGGTTCGCGCGAAAGTCTGTCATTCGCTGCACGATCGCTCCGGTTTTGAAAAAATCACGCCGCGCGTCCAAGCAGGCCTGTTGCAATTCTTCGGGCTGCATCCGGGCGGGTCGAAATACGACGTCGCCGACTCGGCAGTCGCGATCGAGCCACCATGTCGGTTTGATCAGCCGGTCTTCGGCCAACAGGCGACGGTACAGTGGTGTGCCGGGGAATGGGATCAGTTGATTGAACGCGGCGAGAAACAGTTTCTGCTCGCAAGCGAACTCGACACTCCGCTTGATGGTATCGGGCGAGTCGTCGTCGTACCCGAACACGAATGTGCCGTAGACAGCCAAACCGGCATCGCGAAAACGTTTCAGGCTGTCGGCGTAACTGCCGCCGGCGGTGTTCCATTGCTTGCCCATTTGCCGCAGGTTGCTCTCACTCAGCGATTCCATGCCGATCAACACGCCCCGACATCCGCTGGCGGCCATTTGCTTCAGCAAATCGGTGTCCGACGCGATGTGGATACTGGCCTGTCCGACCCAGGAGACGCCCAGCGGAATGAGTTCGCGACACAGCTGCCTGGCCTGTTCGGGCTGGCTGACAAAGTTATCGTCGACAATGAAGAAACGATTCCCACCGATCGCCTCCATTTCGGCGGCGACTTCGGTGGCCGGACGATGCGTCTGGCGAGCGGCATGGAAAGCCGTGATGGAACAAAAGTCGCACTTGAAGTTGCAGCCTCGCGCGAACTCGACCAAACGAAGGTTTTGATAGTCTTTGCCGGCAAATATTTCTCGTCGCGGACGCAAGCCATCGAGCGACGCTCGCGGCTGCGATCGATACTCGGCCTGCAATTCGCCGCGTGAAAAATCGGCGAGCATCTGGGGCCATACCTGGTCGGCGTCACCGATCACGATCGCATCGGCCATCGGACGTGCTTCGTCGGGGCAGAGGGTCACATGATAGCCACCCATCACCACCGGGATGCCACGATCGCGGAACTGCTTGGCCAAGCGATACGCCCGCAATGCCGTAAAGGTCTCGACACTAATGGCGACCAAATCGGTTGGTTCGTCAAAGGGAATCGTTTCCATTCGATCGTCGTAAAAACGCAGGTCGATCTCGGGTGGTGTCAGGCTCGCTAGCAACGCCATCGAGAGCGGTTCCATTTGCCAGGCGCGAACATACGGATGTCCCGGCTTGCGACCGACCGACGGATAGATCAATGTCACACGCATGAACACTCAGGCTCCCTGGAAACGGCATGCTCGGTGAACGCGCCACGGCGGACGTCGGCGGCGGGCGTGCGGTGGGCCAGATGACGAGCGAAGTAGCGATATCCGATGTTCAGCGAAACCGACAGCGGAATGACGGTTCGCGAGCCCCAGATTCGTTGCCCAATGCTTGTCCAGCGATAGCTCTGTTGCCAAGCCCAATGCAGCCCTTCTTGTAACCGCTCGGGCGACATCTGCGCGGGCTCGAACACCACATGTTCCACGTCATAGCGAGACCAGTCACGATGTAGCAGCCGACCTTGGGCGCTGAGCTTCTTGTAGACAGCCGTTCCAGGAAAGGGAGTCATCACCGCATAGCGAGGCAAGTCGATGTGGACTCGATCGACAAATTCCACCGTCCGCTCAAAGACGGATCTGTCATCGTTGTCAAATCCGAATACGAAACAGCCTTGGATACCGATCCCGTGATCGTGTAGTTTCTTGACCACTTCGCCGTATTGGGCCGCCGAATGGAACTGTTTTTGAGTGCTATTGAGCGTTGCCTGGTCGACCGCCTCGAAGCCAATCAGCAGTCCCCGACAACCGCTTTGGGAGGCCAACTTGAGTAACTCCATATCTTCGGCGATCCGCGTTGTCGCCAATCCGACCCACCGCATCCGCAGCGGAATCATTCGCCGGTAAAGTTCCTTCGCATACCGAACGTCCTCCACGGGACTGAGGTCGATGAACAACGCCTGGCGATCATCAAATGTTTCCAATTCCGCGATCACGTCATCGACCGGACGATGGGAATAGATACCGCTCCAGGCCGCCGGGACCGCACAGAACTCACAACGGTGCGGGCAACCCCGTGTCGCTTCGATACTGTGGACGGTCGCATACCGGGATCTCTCGAGCATGTCACGACGGGCCCTCGGCACCATCAATTTCCGCGGCGTGGGGCGGTGATATCGCGGTTGCAGCCGACCTGCGGCGAAATCATGCAGTAACTCCGGCCAGCTTTCTTCGGCATAGCCAACCACGACCGCATCGGCATGCTCGGCAGCTTCGTCCGGCAGCAGTGTCGGATGCACGCCGCCGAGAACGACCGGAATACCGCGGGCGCGCAATTGATCGGCCAAATCATAAGCTCGCAGCGCCGTTCCCGTGATCGCGCTGATCCCCACGATGTCCGCCTCGAAGTCCAGATCGATTGGGCCCACGCCCTCGTCTTGGATGGCGATCTGGGCATTCAAATCATCCGGTACAAGTGCGGCCAGGGTGGTCAGCGTCAACGGCGCGTACCGCAGTGACCGCTTGAAGATGCCCGTCTTGTTGCGATGGATCGCACCGGCTGGCAGCAACAGTTGAATTTTCATGATCGTGCCTTGCCGTTCTCAGTTCGTGGTGCTGGTCGGTTTGGGACGCCGCAATAACCAGCCCACGACCAATCCCAGCAATCCTGCGATCACTCCGACAATCCATACCAGGCGCCAAGCCCAACTCAGCAATGGGTTATCAAAGGCGCCGATCGATGCCGAGAGAGCGGCCAATTTCCATTTGCCGTCGTCGCGGACCATCGTGGCCGACCAGGGTCCAGAAATCGACAGCTCGCGACCGCGCAAAACAAAGTTGCTCGTCGCCGTCCCGAACGCCGTCGCCGTGTTGGGACCGTAAAAGTCGGATAGCTCTTTGACCTCGGTGGTCAACGTGAACTTTTCGACAATCGGATCGGGGCCCCCCGACTTGGATTCCAAATACTCGATCACGGCCGCCGGCCCATGGCTTTGTGTTCCGTCCAGCCAAGTCACGATCACCTGGGATGTCAGAAACGGCTTCAACGATTGCCAGTCTCCCGAAGCGGTCGCCGCTTCAACATCCTTCCGCAATTGTCGCAATTGCTCATGAGCAAGATCCTCGTTTGGCTCGACACTTTGGTTGGACTCGCCGGACGCCGAGGCGGCGGGATCCGAGTCCTGACCTGATGCCGGTCGCAGCGTGGTCGGAGACAAACAACACAAAAGTGCGATGGTCAAAATTCGCATCAACATTTCCTCCTTCGTTACCGGGCGTATGTTCTCAGTAGCCGCTGTCGGATTTCGGCATTTGAGAAGAAAGCGTTCAATTGAATGGCTTCAGTGCTCAGCGAACTCACGCGTCGTCGGAGGGTTAGTCCAACGCCGCAGCCCACCGGAAATACTCAATCATTTCGCGATCAATCTCCGTCAGACTGCCTTGGTTGTATCTCGGGTGGCCCAGATCTTCGTTTTCATGACGTAGATAGGCAGTGGTCAGATGACGCCGTACATGGAGCGTTAACGGTTCGATCAGCATGCCCAATGCGCGGTTGCCAAGACGAGGTGAAAATACAATGACTTCGCATCGCGATCGACCATCGACCAACGGTTCGCTGATCACAAAGAAGCGACTGCGTCGTTTCCCGAAATCACCGGTCACCACAGCGAACGTGCCGCCCCAAATCGTCAACGTGATGCCAACCTCTCGTCCCACGAATCGACGCAAAATGTGATCGTAGTATCTTTCACCCAGGACCTCCGCACGGTAGCTGCTGCGACGCGCCATCGATGCTGGGCAATCCACTTCGATCGGCTCGAGCAGTCGCCGGCCATGGACCGTGGCAAAATGTTGCACGTCGAAGGCGTGGGCGTTGACCATGTACCAAGTGCATCCGGCGGTGAAACCACGCGGCGCGATCGCCCGATAGTCCTCGGGCGACTCGTGAAAAAAGAATGGCAATGGAAAGGTTGGTGTGGGACCGTTGAAAAAGTAAACCGATCCGTGACGCTCCTGGGCGGGAAAAACTTGCTGTCGCGCAAAGCCGGGTGGCTGATCCGCCGCAGGAACGTACTCACAGCGACCCTCGGATCCGTATCGCCAACCGTGAAATGGGCATTCGATACAGTCGCCGACCACCTTGCCGTGACTGAGGTCGGCACCCAGGTGGGAACAGACCGCGTCCATCACCACCGGCGAGCCGTCGCCGCGGCGATAGGCAACCAACTGGCGCTGAAAGACCGCTCGGCTGTAGGGGCCGCGATCGATTTGTCGACTGCCGCACAAACGATACCAAGATGCGGGCCAACGCGAGAACTCGGATTCCTGGGGCGCCACCAATCGTTCGCCAATGGTTGCTGCGGCGAGCTTTGTACTCACGTCCTGTCCCCTCCGGAGTTCGACAGACCTGCAGCAAATCGCAACAGGCCCTGGCAAAGGGGTTGTGTGCGATGACGCGGTCGCATGTAGTGATCGGCGCCCCACAACGGATACACGACACCCGGAGCTTCGATGCAATCGAGCAACAGAATTGCGCCGTCGCTCGGTCCCCTAGAGCCCAGCAGAGCGTGGAACGAGCGCAGCCGCGGATGAACAAAATCGTCTCGTTGTGGAAACCCCACAACATGAACGATTCGCAAATGCTTCGGTGGCGTAAAGCCTTGTTCGAGGACACCACCGGAGTGCCGTAAATCGAGAACCGAAGCAAAGCACCAACGACGCAATGCGAACAACGTACGGAATCCCAACATCGGTAGCCATTGCCGTGCGACATGGTCGACCACCGGGGAGCCACGAATGATTCCGCAAACGTCGACCCATCCGACCACATGCCGGAACGCTTCGGCGGCATCGGGCTGCTGCAAAGCCGCGACGATGTCCGAGCCGCCTTTGCTGATCGAGGCCAAAACGGTCGGTTGCCGGGCGTGTTGTTTTAGCCAATCCAGAATCGTCCTTGAATTCTCACCCAGCCGGCCAGTGCTGGCGACTTCGATCGTACGAACCTGCCAACCCAACCGCTCGGAGGCTTCGATCAACATTCGCCCGTCGGCACCGCTGGCCGGATACTCTCGATACAAGAAGCCAGGTACCACCGCCACTTGGACGGCAACACCGAGCGCGAGAGATCCGCTCTCGCCGGCGTCGCAGAGTCGGTCAATCTCGCGAATCGCCGGACCGTGCTTCGCCGAATCGCAAACCGAATCGAAAAGCACCTTGGTCGCGTCATCGATTCCCCGCTCGGCAACCAGCTCACGGATCCGATCCGAGTCGATTGGCTCGACCCCACAAGGGGCGAAGTCTTCGCGCGTCTGGGTTGGTTCGGTTTGCGACAACGTCTTTTCCATCCCCAGAACGAACCGATGGCGGTGCTCGTGAACAGACGCTCTCGGCCCCCCCTGTCAGCGTAGACAAATCCCAGCATAGCAGGTCCTGCTGGCGATTTCGCGTAGGGCACCGCGGTGCTCCGGACAATGAACGCAAACGGTTACCAGTCAAGTACTTGCGGACAGCATCGCCAGGTCGCTGGCCAGCCGTTACCTGCGGCGGAATCGCAGCGCGACCACGGCAAACTGCTTTTTCCCCATGTCCCAGATCCAAGGATCGCTGCGACCTAAATCTCGGATCCGCGGTGCGAGTGCGTCGTCATGGTGCAACTGATCTAGCAGCACGTTGGGGTTCAGTCCGGTAAAAAAATTCTGATCACGGATCAATTGTTCGACCACTTGCGGAAGCATTCGATCCGTGATCAGCGACAGGCTTGGCGCCGTCGCCGTCGACACAAAGTCGGTGATCAGTAAACCGGTACCGCCGGGACGCAACGAGTCGATCATCAGACGCATGTGCTGTGAACGAATCGCTTGAATCGCAGGGAGGTATTGGGGATGTCTTTCACCCAAGGTCAAGGTAATGCATTCAATCAATTGGCTCAGCAAACCGACCGAAGCAACGACATCGCACGGACTGCCAAGGGGTGGTTCGACCTTCCTGGAAAGTTGACCCATCAATGCTTCGGCATCGCTGTCGGTGACCGGGGCCGATGATACCAGTTCGGAGAGCGACTGGGCGCATCCGGTGACGTCGAATGGTGCCAGGGAGTGAACGTGAGTGGGCGCGTCAGGCAATTGATGTTGGATGCCAAAGCGAATCGCATCGGCATCGATATCCGCAAGATCCACCCGCCCGTACACCTCCGCGAGCGACCGCAGATCGATGTCATTGCAATTGCCGCATCCCAACAGACAGAGCGTTTTTTTGGCATCGGCATCCGCTTCGCGAAGCAGGATGCTGGTCACCCGCCTGCGATGTCCCGACATCCATTGCCAGGCACCGCGGCCGGATGCGTTACGTTGGGCCTGTAGTTCGAGGATACGATTCATTCGGGGTTCTTGCGACGACGCAGCAGAGGGCGGGAACGGTCAATCGGTCCTTTTTAGGGCCTGTTGGATTCGCGAAGGACGACACCATCGCCGCGGGGCGCTCTCCCACGCGGGAGAGGTCACCGCTATCCTACCAATTCAACAGCTTCTTTCGGCGATCCATGACTTCAAAGATACGGCAGGTTTCCTGTCGATGTCCAAGCCACCACTGCGAAATGAACGCGGTCCAGTTAAGCTACGGTTCGATGGCAGCCGCGGTTGTAACACGTTTCGATTCACTGTTTCCATACGCACCGAGTGGATGTATGCATGCGTGCCTGACGCATCGCTCGGTGTTTCCTCAAGAGATTGATCTTGTCGCCCGCTGATGCAAACGACGATTTGAGTGTCGGCGACGGTCGGCTGGCGGAGTCAACCTTGGTGATGGTTGGTCGATGGCTGGCTCGACGTGTGTGGGGCATTGCTTCGGCCATCGCGATTGCGTTGTTGGCGACAACGGTGCTAGGACTTTTTGCCCGGCTCCATTGGTTTGCCGATTTGTGCGCCAACTTGCGAGTCCAACAGATGCTCGCTTTGCTGGTCGTTTTGGTCATCACGATTGGCTTTCGTCGTTGGTGGTGGCTCGTTTTGGAGTTGGTTCTATTGGCAGTTCACCTGCCGTGGTTTGCGGCCGCGTGGCAGGCTACAGCCGACGGTGATCATGATGATCCCCAACTTACCGTGATGGTGGCAAATGTGTTGCACTCGAATTTGCAGCACAACCTGATCATCGCTCAAATCACAGACACGTCACCCGATGTGTTTGCAATTCTGGAGCTCAGCACGCCGTTGTCGCGAAGAATAGAAAATGAGCTATCCGACCAATATCCCTATCGCATCGTCCATCCCCTCGATCGGCGCAGTTTTGGCATCGGCCTCTATTCACGGCATCCGCTCTCGGAGGTCGACCAATTTGAAATCAATGTGCCGGGCATCGAATCCATGGCGGCAACAATTTCCCAGGGAAACCGACAGTATCGCATCATCGCCACTCATCCGTTGCCGCCGATCGGGGCGCGTCGCTTTGAGGCCAGAACAGAGCATCTGAGACAATTGTCGCAGCTGATCGTCGCCTACCGGAATCAGCATCCTGAGTTGCCGATGATCGTCGTGGGTGATCTGAATCTCACCCCTTGGTCACCGATCTTTTTGGACTTCCAGCAGACCGCGCGGCTGAACCGAACCGGCAGCGGATTCGGGTGGAAACCGACGTGGTATGCGATGCCAAACTTCGCGTTCGGTTTGGTTCTGGACCACGTTTTGATCAGCGATCCGCTGCGGTGCGTGTCACACGTGATTGGGAAGGACATCGGCTCGGATCACCGTGCAGTCTCCGTTGGGATTTCTGGCTCCGTTGGGATTTCTGGGAAAACGCCATGAAACCTGTGGGCTTGCGAGTTCCGCAAAAGTGACGTCATGCGAGCCGAAGCACTTTCGGGTTAGAAAAGAAATTGCGATTCGTCGGAAAGATGACACTGTCTAGCGAAAGCCGACGTCTCGCTAAAATCGATCCTGTTCCGGTTCGGCCCAGACGCGCGGTTGTTCATCGTCCCAATCGACGTGTATCACATTTGGGTTGCAGCAAACCGGGCAGTCTTCCACGTATTCTTGCGATCGACCGGCGGCGGGATCCAGCGGGATCACGATTTCTTCGCCGCAACTGTCACAGATGTAGCTTCCCTCATTTTCCATGGCCGTCTCCCATCAGATCACGAAAACAACCTTCAGCGCATCGGATCAGGCGGCAATCATCATCGCCTCGACCGCCTCGGGTCCAGGAAAGCGATCGATAGTTTTATAGCATTTTTCCAATCGCTCGGCATCAGATCCGTTTCAACGATGAGGCCAGCAATCGTATACTTGCTGCTGTCCGCATTCCTCCTCGATCAAGAGTTGCCTGCTGTCATGGCTGACACCGCCGTCGACCCGACGACGCTCCTTTCCCGCTTTGGTCTGTCGAGCTTTCGACCTGGTCAACGCAGCGTCATCGACAGCATCGCGGCCGGCGAGGACGTGATGTGCGTGATGCCCACCGGCGGGGGAAAGAGCCTTTGTTATCAATTGCCGAGTCTGGCCCGCGAGGGGACCACGATCGTTGTCTCGCCGCTAATCGCGTTGATGAAGGACCAAGTCGACGCGCTCCATCATCTAGGCATCGAAGCGAAGCTGATCAACAGCAGCCTGACGGCGAGCGAGCAGTCGGAGGTGATGGCTGAAATGGCAGCTGGCACGTTGGACTTGGTTTATGTCGCGCCGAACGGCTTCGCAACGGCCGCTTTCTGGAGGCGGTGTCGTCGGCCAACGTCACCTTGTTGGCAGTCGACGAAGCGCATTGCGTGAGTGAGTGGGGGCACGACTTTCGCCCCGACTATTCCAGACTGGGTCGGTTTCGTGAACGTTATCTCAATAACGTGCAAACGATCGCCTTGACCGCAACCGCGACGCCCGCGGTCCGAGACGACATCAGCGAGCTATTGGGATTGCGATCGCCGCGGATCTATGTCACCGGATTCGCTCGCACCAACTTGCGTTTCAGCGTGTTGCACGGCAAATCGGATCGCGAAAAAGATCAACAGCTCACCGAGTACCTGGCCAATCAGTCCGGATCGGGCATCGTCTATGCCGCGACGCGAAAGCGTTGCGAGGAACTTGCCGAGTGGTTGCCGCAGAAAACGCGTCGCCCGATCGGAGTCTATCACGCCGGGTTGGAACCGCAACAACGCCGACAGGTCCAAGAGGACTTCATGTCGGGAAAGCTGGCCGGAATCGTCGCCACCAACGCCTTCGGGATGGGGATCGACAAGGCCGATATCCGATTCGTGGTGCACTACAACATGCCGGGCAGTTTGGAAGCCTATTACCAGGAGGCGGGCCGCGCCGGACGCGATGGCCAGCTCAGTGATTGTTTGCTGTTGTTTTCCTACAGCGACCGCTACATCCAAGAATTTTTCATTGAAAATCGCTATCCCTCCAAGGATACCGTTCGGGCGGTCTACGAATTCTTGCTGTCCCGAGACGAGGATCCCATTGAGTTGACGCTCGATCAGGTCCGAGCGGCGATCAACGTCAAGGATGGCAGCGAGGCGATCGGTACCGCCGAGACGTTGCTTGCCAAGGCTGGCATCCTGAAGCGGATGGACAGCAACTCCAACCAAGCGATTGTGCGGATCGACAGCGACGCGCCGACCATGCTGGACTTTCTTCCCAGGGAGGCAAAGATTCGGCGGCGCGTGATGCAGGCGGTCGAAAAGGAGGTCGGAAACCGGCGCGGTGAAGACGTCTATGTTCGACCCGCGCGGCTGATGGAGTTGGCGGAGGTCGATCGCGAACAATTGACACGGACGCTGCGCGAGCTCAGGAAGCTGAAGGCGTTCGACTATGTTCCGCCATTCCGCGGTCGAGCGGTTCATTTCTCCGAACGAGACGTCCCGTTTGAAGATCTGGAGATCGACTTTGACGAACTCGAGCGACGCAAGGCCGCCGAGTATGAAAAGCTGGAAGCGGTGATCGGATTCGCCCGAACGAGCGGTTGTCGTCAACGCGTGATCTTGAACTACTTTGGTGATCCCAGTCGCGACAATTGCGGATCATGCGACCGTTGTGATTCGGCAACCGCAAAGTCCGTCAAACGCGGCGACGACGTTGCCGTCGGTGATCTCTCGGGAGTCGATGGCGAACCACTGCTTCGTGGTATCCGAGTCGTGCTCAGTGGCGTGACCCGGATGCACGGCCGGTTCGGAAAAAATCTCGTGGCCCAAATGTTATGTGGTTCCAAGAACAAAAAGTTGCAGCAGTGGAAGCTTCATCGTTTGAGCACCTATGGGTTGCTGTCGGTGCTCAAGCAGACAGAAGTCGTGGCGGCGATGGACTGCCTGATCGAAGCCGGTTTGTTGGAACAAAAAGAGGTCGATGAGCGTCGTCCGACGATTCACATCACCGACCTGGGGCGGCGAGTGATGCTCGCTCAACAGCCGATGCCAGATTCGGTACGGATCTCCTACCCGCTGGCCAGGCGACTGGCCGCCGCGGCGCGGGGGATCGAATCGGGAGACCTGCAGACGCGATCGGTCGGTGATCCGGCAACCGCGACCGGCTCCGATCGTTCGCCCCTGGTGGAGGAACTACTGACGCGACTCAAGCGATGGCGTCACAAAACCTCCGCAGCGCTCGGCATTCCCGCCTACCGCGTCCTGACCAACGCGACGATCGACCGCATCGCCGAAACGCAACCGGCCTCCAGCGATCAGTTGGAAGCCATCTCGGGGGTCGGGCCGGCGACGATCGAGCAGTTCGGGTACGACATCTTGCGGATCATTGACGAGTTGCAAGTTTCTGCGGAAGGGTCATCCCCCGAATCAACGGGCCCCGAATCAACGGGCCCCGAATCAACGGGCCCCGAATCAACGGGCCTCGAATCGACGGGCCTCGAATCGACGGGCCCCGAACTCGCACCTGCCGAGGCAGCAATCATCCCTGCTCCGATGGTTGGCCCGAATGACCCACCGCGAACCGCCGAACCGCTCCGCGCACGAAGCATGCGTGGCGAGCGGCGACGTCGCATCGGGCAAACCGGCCGCCGCCTATTGGACCTGGCGTCTGTTTCGCGATGGTTACACGGCGTCTCAGATCGCGCTGATCCGCCGCTGCGATGAAGGACAATTGGCGGACGATTTGCGAGTCGCCGCCACCGCCGGGCATCGTGTGGATCCGGCTTGGATCGGCGGTGACCCTGCCGGGGCAGGCCGGATCCAAGATCACGATGCTTCCTCGTCGGTTCGCCGCTAGCCTCGCCGACTCGGGGCGATTGGCGGCCTGATCGGGTGTCATCGCCGATCAATCGGCGGTTAGTCATCGGAGCCCTCAATCAGTACAATTTGGTCGGGCGGGTCTGATTCGGCTGCCATTGATGCGGCGAATGAGGATGGACAGTTTTGACGAGCAACTAAAGTGACCAGGCGACCGGGGGATCCCGGTCGCACCTACTGACCCCATAGTTAGGGTGGCCAAGGCCACGTAAGTACGTTCCTCGATCGGCACAATCAATGGAAAATAAGTCGGATGACAATGGTTCGGCGGGACCGGAAACCCAGCCGAATCGTCGTGGGAACAACACCCTATTGATCGCGCTGATTGTGGCGGGATTGATCGCGCTGTTGTTCTACAAGGGCGGCGAAGAGCGATCGGCCGTCACGACCAGTTTTTTCTATGAGCAGTTGGCGGCCGACAACGTCGAAAGCGTGAGCATCGGCGATCGCAAGGTCTACGGCACGTTCATGATCCCCCCCGAGGTGCCACCGCTTCTCGAGGATGGTCAGGAAAAGCCGCAAGTGGATGAAAACGGCGATCCAAAGAAGTACCTCAGGAAATTTGTGTTCAATCGGGCGACCGGTGCCGAAGCGGCGACCCGGTTGGAGGACCGACTCGCCAAGGCGGGTGTTCGATTCAACAATCTCGATCCCGACAACACGCAAACGATCATCAGTTTGATCGCGTTCATCGGATTGCCGCTGGCGATTCTGTTTTTCCTGTTCATGATGCTTCGCCGGACCCGCAGCGACATCATGGGGGGTGGATTCTTGTCAGGATTCAGCAAGAGTCCGGCCAAGCGATTCGAGGCCAGCGAGAAAATGGTGACCTTTGGGGACGTCGCCGGTCTGGAGGGGGTCAAGGCGGACCTTCAGGAGATCGTCGATTTTCTGAAAACGCCTGAAAAATTCCAGAAGCTTGGCGGTCGAGTACCCAAGGGGGTGCTGCTCAATGGTCCTCCGGGGACCGGCAAAACCCTGTTGGCCCGTGCGGTGGCCGGCGAAGCGGAGGTGCCATTTTTCTCGGTCAATGGCAGCGAGTTCATTCAAATGTTCGTCGGTGTCGGTGCCAGCCGCGTCCGCGACCTGTTCAAGACGGCCAAAGAGCACAGCCCGGCGATCATCTTCATCGACGAAATCGATGCGGTCGGCAGGCAGCGTGGCGCGGGGCTGGGGGGTGGCCACGATGAACGCGAACAGACCCTCAATCAAATCCTCGGTGAAATGGATGGCTTCAGCGGCAACCAGGCGGTCATCGTGATCGCGGCGACAAACCGTCCCGATGTCTTGGACCCGGCCCTGCTCCGTCCGGGAAGATTTGATCGGCACATCAGCGTGGGTCGACCAACGATGAAGGGGCGTGAAGCGATCTTCAAAGTTCATGTCCGTGATGTGCCGCTGGCGGACGATGTCAATCTGAAACGATTGGCCGCCGGTACCGTGGGTCTGACCGGTGCCGATATTCGAAACATGGTCAATGAAGCTGCGCTGTGGGCGGCTCGCAATGATAAAAAAATCGTGGACATGAGCGACTTTGATCATGCCCGCGATAAGATCCTGATGGGGGCCAAACGCGAAGAGGTTCTCCAGGAAGACGAGAAGGAAAAGACGGCGTATCACGAAGCCGGACACACGCTGACGGCGTGGCACTTGGACGGTGCGCACGTGGTCCACAAGGTCACGATTATCCCTCGCGGTCGTGCGCTCGGAGTGACCCAGTACGTCCCCAATGAGGACCGATTGAGTGTCAGCAAGCGGGAACTCGATCATCAATTGATCGTGCTGCTCGGTGGTCGGGCGGCCGAAAAAATCATCTACAACGAAACATGTGTCGGTGCCGAAAACGACCTCGAACGTGCGACCAGCATCGCCCGCCGGATGGTCACGCATTGGGGAATGAGCGCGAAAATCGGGCCGGTCAGCTACAAGACCAGCGACGAAGATCCGTTTCTCGGCCGCGAAATCCACCAGACTCGGCAGTTCAGCGAGCACACTCAGGAGTTGATCGACGAAGAGGTGGCAAGGATCCTGCTGGAAGCCGATCAAAAGGCCGAGCAATTGCTACGCGAACATCGTGCCGAATTGGAGACGATCACCCGTTCCCTGTTGGAACACGAGGAACTCGGTGAGGCCGAGTTGACCGAATTGATCGGACCGTCGATTCAGGCGAGGACCCGAACGGACGATGCCGATTCCGAACCAAGCCACACGATCGCTCCCGAGAGTGCGGCCCAACACAGCCCCGGCCCCGTCGTCAAACGGGAACAACCACGCCAGTGAATCGTTCGCCGAATCGGTGATCGGAAAGCTGTCTGAATCAGATGGGAAAAAAGAAGGGGGCCAAGCATCGAACGGACTTTCGGAAAAAGCATCAAGGCCGTGTGCGCCGCGGCGACCTGACCCGAGAGTTCCGAACCGGTGACGAAATCGATCTGGCTGATGTCGCCCAAGGCGAGCGAGTCAGTGGCAAAGGGGAACTGACCCGCAAACGAACGGTTGCCGGAGCGGATCAATCGAGTCCCCAAAATGACGCGATCGGCAATAGCCAAGCCGAGTTGATCCCCGGTCGAGTGATCAGCGTTCACGGGTTGAAGAGCCGGGTCATTGGTGATGATGGACAGATCTATGACTGCGCCATTCGTCAGGTGCTCAAGTCGCTGAGCATCGAGCAGCGGAACGTTGTGGTGGCGGGAGATCACGTGCGGTTGAGAGCTCAATCGCCCCGCGACGGCATGATCGAAAGCATCGAACCTCGCCACGGTCTGATCAGCCGGACCAGCCGTGGTCAACAGCACGTGATCGCAGCCAACGTTGACTATCTATTGATCATCGCCAGCGCGGCCCAACCCAACCTGAAACCGGGGTTGATCGACCGCTTCCTGCTGACCGCCGAGCAGTGCCAGGTTCGGCCGGTGCTGGTGATCAACAAGGTCGATCTTGCCCAAACGGCGATGCTGCAACAGATCATTGGTGTCTACGCTTCGCTCGGTTACCGCGTTCTGATGACATCCGCCGAAACGGGCCTGAACGTGGAGTACCTGCGAGAGCTATTGATGGGCAAACAGACGGTCCTTGGCGGTCAAAGTGGGGTCGGCAAGAGCAGTCTGTTGAACCGGATTCAACCGGGTTTGGGATTGTCGGTCGCAGAGGTCAGCCGCGATAACAGCAAGGGTCGCCATACCACAACGTCGGCCCAGATGATTCCCATCGCAGGTGGCGGCGCCGTCTTCGACACACCAGGGATTCGTCAGTTTCAGTTGTGGGATATTTCGGCCAGCGAAGTTGGCGGCTTGATGCCCGATTTTCGCCCCTATGTCAGCAACTGTCGTTATCCCGATTGTCTGCACTTGAACGAGGACGAGTGTGCGATCAAAGATGCTGTTGCCGACGGACGCATCGACGCGCGACGGTACGAATCTTACTGTCACCTGCTGGAGGTTGAATTGTTAGCGGTCAACAGCTAATCGCTACTCACACTTTTGCCAAGGAACTTGACCGCCGCGTTGAACGTGTTGCTGCAGACGATCGATCATGTCGCGATAGATCTTTGGTTGTTGCGACGCGAGATTTGTGGACTCGGTGGGATCTTTTGCCAGATCGAACAGTTCCAACTCACTGGTCGGTAGGTTGTGGACCAACTTGTGATTTCCGTACAGCACCGCTTCGATGGTCAGTCCGGCGTAACGAGTACCGCCTTCGCGGCGAACAAAATAGACTTCGCGTGTCGGCAAGTTCGCCGTGGGATCGTCGATCAATGTCGCCAGTGAAATCCCGTCAATTTCTCCACCGGCTTGACCACCAACCGACTCGACAAGGGTCGGCAGCAAGTCCATGGTCGAGCAGACCATGTCCGTCGAACTTCCTGGTTGGGTGCGACCGGGAAGACGGATGCTACCCGGAATCCGCAGCCCCCCCTCGTACATCGATCCCTTGCCATCCCGGAGCGGACCGTTGTTGGCTCCGACGCTGATTTGTCCGCCATTGTCGCTTGTGAAGACAATGATTGTCTTGTCGTACTGGCCCGATTCACGCAGCGCATCGAGCACCGTTCCAACCCCCGCGTCCATGTGCTCGATCAAGGCGACCAGCGCGGCGCGTTGATCCGAAATCGCCGGTTCGCGTTGTTTGACTTTTGCCAGCCAGTCGAGAGGCGGCTGGATCGGCGTGTGGGGTGCGTTGTAGGCAAGGTACAGGAACCAGGGTTTCGTTTGGGAGGGTGGTTGGCGAATGAAGTCGACGGCCCACTGCGAGAACAGGTCGGTAGCGTGGCCTTTCGGATCGATCTCCATTCGACCATCACGCATGTAATTAATGTCGTGGCGGCGGTGGTTGTAGTAATCATCCATCATGTCGCCCAAGAACCCTTGGAAGTGGTCAAAGCCACGGCTTTGCGGATGGTTCTCGGGTTCCAAGCCCAGGTGCCATTTCCCGATCGCTCCGGTTTGGTACCCCAGGGCACCGAGCCGCTCGGGCAATGTTGCCCAGCGGGGAGCAAAATATCCCCAGTTGTTGTTGGCATGTGTACGGATCACGCCAGGCACGCCAACGCGATCGGGATAGCATCCGCTGAGAACTGCGGCGCGTGTTGGCGAACAAACAGGACAATTGGCATAGAATCGGTTCAAACGCAGGGAGTCAGCGAACAGTGCGTCGATGTGGGGCGTCTGCATGTCATCGGAACCCTGACACGATAAGTCGGCGAAGCCAAGGTCATCGGCGATGATCAACAGCACATTCGGACCAGGGGTATCGGGACCTTGTCCGCTGACATCATGGGGCGGATCGACGAGAAAGTGGGCCAATGCGGCGAAAACGAAGGTGATCGCGACTCGTGGCATGACAGTTGGAATGTTTGGCATGATCGGTCATTCGGGGGAGTTCGGCGGGTTTTTGGGTGCCGTCCATGGTATCTGCTGGCGGGTGACATTTGTTGACCCAATTGACCCTGGAAACTAGACTACAGGCTCACGGATTCGGTGACCTCTGGCGCATCGCGAAGCGTCGATGCGGCGATCACAGAGTGTCGTGAATGGCGGCTGAACACTCTTTTCTTTTCCCGCACAATCGAGCTGCACGCAGAGCGTCGGGCCGTCCGCTGACTCTGTCCATCGCGATGGCTTCCCACGAATCGATCCGACCTGAGGCTTCCACGGTGCACCAGTTGGGCAGCGCCGATGTCGGTCGTGGCCTGAATTCCGCGCCGTCCGCCGACGATCAGCAACTGATTCAAGCCAAGACGGTTATCCGCGGATCTTCTCGTGCTCAAGGTGAACACGTTCCCGTTGAGCAAGGGGATCGAACACCCGCCTCGGTTGCCAAGGTGCTGTTGGGCAAGCGGCTCAACCATTTCTATTTGGAGGAGTTGATCGGTGGTGGAGGGATGGGCGCGGTCTTTCGTGCCCGCGACGAACAGCTCGATCGTGTCGTGGCGATCAAGGTGATTCCCTTTGTTGGTGACGATCCTGATTTGCAACGACGCTTTCGCAATGAAGCTCAAAGTGCCGCCAAGCTGGATCATCCCCGGATCGCTCGTGTCTTCGATGTCGGCAGCCAAGGCGAATGGCATTACATTGTCTTTGAGTACATACAAGGAACAAACATCCGTGACATGGTGCTCAGCGGCGGCGTGCTGCCGGTTGATGACGCCGTCTTTTACACTTGCCAGCTCGCCGATGCGATTCAACACGCCGCCGATCGTGGGATCGTCCATCGAGACATCAAGCCGTCGAACGTGTTGGTCGGCGAGGAAGACACGATCAAACTGGTTGACATGGGGTTGGCTCGATCCGAGAACTTCGAGCTGAGCGAGGACATGACGGCCAGCGGTGTCACGCTTGGTACGTTTGACTACATCTCTCCCGAACAAGCTCGTGATCCCCGCGATGCCGATTTTCGCAGCGACATCTACTCGCTCGGATGCACACTCTATTTCATGTTGACAGGACGTCCGCCCTACCCCGGCGGCACGATGTTACAGAAGCTGCTCAGCCACGGTAACGCTCCTCCACCGGACGCGCGTCTGTTACGAGAGGAGGTGAGTGACGAGCTGATGGCGGTCATCCGGAAAATGCTCGCCAAGAGTCCCGATGAGCGGTACCAATCGGCGGCGGATTTGATCGCCGACCTTCGTGAAGTCGCCTTTCGGGACGGGCTGACTCGCACCCAGGCGGTCGGGCCAGTCGCCCTGCGCCAGCCCAATGTGATCTCGGTTTGGTTCGAGCGGCACGCCCCCTGGCTGGCCGCCGCATCGTTGCTCGTATTGGCAGCGGGTTGGTTGCACTTGGATTCGCTTGCCTCCCGCGAAGATCTGAAGATCCCCGCGAATGCGAAACCGCCCGAACTGGCACTGCAATCCGATCTCCAGCAGCCTCCAACGGTTCCTTCGCCACCGAATAACACCGGGCAAGTTGCCGAGCCGCCCAGTTCGGATCTTTCGCCCGCCGATGCATCCTTGTTCGGTGGCCAACCGCACGAACCGATGCCCGCCGATATTTCTGCGAGCGAGCGACCACGATTGCCGGAGCTGGCATTGCCCGATGAATTGAATCAGGAAAACGCCGATCCGCCGACGGTGGAGCCGGAAGAGACCATTCGAGCGGAGCCGGTGACAGATCCAACCGGTTCGCTGGAGCCACTCGAAACAGCCGTGTCGCTCGGGCTGATCCGAGTCACGGGGCCGAATTTCGCATTGCAGTCGGAACGAGACTTCGACGGCGCGGCGTTAGCATCGAGCCTCGCAAACGCGTTGGAATTGGCCGAGCAGTACGAGGTCGATCACATCGAGATCGCCGCGCCGGTGATTTATAGCGCACCAGTACAGATCAACCGCGACAGTCTTCGAATCACCTCCAGCGTGGCCGGCGGCAGTTCCATTGTGTTCCAACCCGATCCATCGATCACGTTACAGCGATCCAACATGCTATCGATCGGATCGAATCGTATCGAAATCGAAGACGTTCATTTCGTCTGGAGAGTTCCCAGTGGTGACATGAACGGTGGCGCGTTGTTTGCAATCAATGACAACCCGCTGGTGCGATTGACCGATTGTAGCGTGACGATCGAAAACCCGGGGCTTTGCGAAGAGGTGTATGCGTTCGATGTCGTTACCGATCCGAAGAAAATCGGACGCTCCTCGCGAAAGGACGTCAGCCATGACGATGGCTCGTTGCCACTGGTCGCGATCGAATTGAATAACGTCATCGTTCGTGGGCAGATGGGCATGATTCACATGGACTACGCTGCCGAGCTGCAGCTGAATTGGGAAAATGGTCTGCTTGCCATTTCCGATTACATGATCGATACCGCGGGTGCGCGAACCTCGCCACTGCCCAACGGGCGACCGATCCAGTTGTGGTTGACGCGGCTCACCGCGCACACACAAAAAGGCTTGTTTCGGATGCGTGTCGGGGCGGCTGGGAACCATCCGGTGCCGGTGGACCGATTTGCTCAAAGCAGCGTGTTTATGATCGGGTCGGGCGTGCCCTATTTCGAGTTCTTGGGGCTGGAATCGTTGTCAGGCGACGACTCGCTGTTGCAGCTTCGCGGGTCGGCGAACGCTTATGACACCGATCCGACCTTAGCGGACCCGATGATGGTCGTCTCCAATTCCGAAGGAGAAACCGAGATGACCCGCTTGGCCGGTCTTGTCACCCGATGGCCCGATGAAGTCTCCCCGCGGTGGTCGGTGTATTGGTCCAAGGTGCGGCTTTCTGACGCTTCACTGGCCCGCCAGACGCCGGCCGACTATCGCCAAGATGGTTCCGTGCGAAGCGGTTTTGATGAGAAGTTGTTGCCAATCCTGCCCGATTTGGGGGTGGCTGGGCCTGCCGTGTCCCGAAATGCAGGGGTCGACAAATCGCCCACGAGTGGAAGGGAACTTTGATCGGGATTTGACTTTTGGGACCGACTGAGACTTAATTGTAGGTGAAGCACCGAAAAACCTGCGATTTCCGTGCCCCCACGAACCCACCTAGTTTCCCCCTCTTCGCGGTGCCGCGAACGATTGGGATTTCTTACACACTCCCCCGGAGGATTTGGATGAAACGTTTGGCTCTGCTGTTTGGAAGTCTGCTGTGGTTTGCCGCGCCAGCCATGGCGACCAGTGATTTCAGTAAGGAATGGAAGAATCAGTTTTTGGGCGAGGATGCTAACGAGGAATTCAAGACGATCGGACGTAAGGCGGGCTGCTACGTTTGTCACGTGAAGGGGGAGGACAAGAAGAAGGTTCGAAACGAGTATGGAACCGCTCTCTCGAAGTACCTCGATGCGGAAGTACTGACCAAGGATTGGATTAAGGAGAATCCGGAAGAAGCGAAGAAGAAAATCCTCGAAGGTTTCAAGAAAGGCGGCGAGCACAAGAGCAAGGATGGCAAGACCTTTGAAGAGAAATTGAAGAATAACGAGCTCCCTGCGACAGATGCCGGACTGTAAGCCGTCGGATCTCGCCACGACTTGGCCCGTTCAATCTCCGCTTGCCGATGCAGTTCGATCGGCAAGCGGTTTTCATTTTGCCGCAGTTCATTCCACGCAACGAGAAATGGATCCGATGAGAAGAATCACGATAGGTTTGACCTTGATCGCATCGCTCGTAGGCCTGATCGCGGTCGACGCCATTGCGGAGGATTCGAAGACCGAGGCCGGATTCGTTTCGCTGTTCGATGGAAAGACATTCAACGGTTGGAAACCGGCGGAGGAAAACCAGGAAAGTTGGAAGATCGTCGACGGAATGTTGGTCTGCGAAGGTCCCCGTTGTCATCTTTTTTATGATGGCGATTTAGCACCACTGAAGAACTTTCACTTCAAAGCCGAAGTGATGACGACACCAGGAAGCAACGCCGGGATCTACTTTCACACCAAGTACCAGGCCACGGATTGGCCAAAGAAAGGCTTCGAGTGCCAGGTCAACGTTTCCCACGGTGATCCGAAAAAGACAAGCAGCCTGTACGGTGTCGTCAACGTTGCCGATCCGGGGGTCCAGGACAATCAGTGGTACACACAAGAAATCATCGTCAAGGACAACAATGTCAAGTTGATCGTCAACGGAAAAACGCTCGTCGACTACACCGAACCTGTGGGGCAAAAGGCGGCCAGTGACGGTTTTGAGCGGTTGCTCGGCGAGGGCACCTTTGCCCTGCAAGCACATGATCCAGACAGTAAAGTGTTTTTTCGTAACCTGCGCGTCAAGCCGCTCGATTGAGCGAAGGTTAGAACCCCAGCGTCATTTGAATCAGTTCTTGCAGGCCGGGACTGGCCGCTTTCTCGACCCGCAAGCGGTCTCCCGCTCGCAGCGCATAATCGCTTTCCGGTCGCACCGTTCTCTTGTCCGATGACATCTTCACGACCATCCGGATACCGCCGATGGTGTCGGGCGAGTGCCGGAACAGCACTGCGTCGACCGCGCCGAGTTTGCGTTGCACGCCCGTTTGCGTCAACAAGTTGCTCACGAAAACACTCTTTTCTCCCGGCGGTAGTGGCAGGACTCGCACGGGCGTCTCGTCTCCGATGACTTGCAGCACAATTGAATTCTGTGCACGTGCCTGGCGGACTTTGTGGTACAACTCTTCCGAAGTCGCCCCCTGCAATTCCACGCCAGAGTCGACGGAAATGTATTTCGGCTCGGATTGATTGAGTGAAAAGGTCGGGAGTTGTGGCAAGTTGAACGAACTGCACCCGGTCATTCCTGCGGCCATCATTGCTAGCGAGAGCCAGCCCATTCGTTGGAGGCTTGAGTGGGTTTTCGGATGCATGGGACTGGACTCGGGCAAGATGAATCAGTTTTGGCAGGGTTTGACGATTAGGCGAGATGTACGGTCCATCGGCGTTCCCAGCTTCTCTCTTCAAGGAAACTGCACGAATTGGGGACATTTACCTCGTTAAAACCGAGTTCCTCCCGATTTCGCTCGTCGTTTCCTGCTTCCCGTCACGGCTTCGGCTTTGTATATTGCCCGACTTGCGACTTGCAAAACCAGCTCAAACAACACAGTCAAAGACGAGTAATCTGATGGCACGACAGTGCGAAGCGTGCGGCAAACAGGTCCAAGTGGGCAACCGAATCGAAACTCGTGGGAAGGCCAAGTACCTCGGTGGGGTCGGGACCAAAATCACCGGAATCACTCGGCGTAAGTTTGTGCCCAACCTGCAGCGGGTCCACGTCACGCTCCCCTCCGGGCAAAACAAGTCGATGCGCGTCTGTACCCAGTGCATTCGCAGTGGTGCGATTCGCAAGACCGTGAAGGTCAAACCGTTCGACGTCAGCGGTGCGAAATAGTTTGCCACGGTTCAAGGTCGCGGAGGTTTTGTGGCTCTCTCGGAACTCGATGTTCGCAAGTTGGCTTTGCTGGCGCGGTTGGAATTGTCCGACGAAGAGGTCCACACCATCGCGCCGCAGCTCGGCAGTATCTTGGGATTCGTCGAGCAGTTGGCTGAATTGGACACCGAAAACGTCGAACCGATGACGACGGCGCTCGACGTTGACAATCGATGGCGACCCGACGTGCTCGTCGAAGGTCTGAGCAACGAGCAGGCGTTACAGAATGCGCCGGCTCGGGACGACCATAGCTTTCTGGTTCCTCCTGTTCTGGGATCCGCATCGGCCAAATTGCAACAACCGTGAAGTTCTTACAACGTGGGAACTTGTGCGGTGGGTCGAAAAATGTCGCGTTTGGCGTGATTGCTATCGTTTGCTAGTGCGCGACGTTTTATTTCGCACATTGGCATCGATCTTGCACTTACCACCCACCAATGTTTACCAACACAGGAAGGCTAGCGGCGCGGTTGTCGGCGGTCAGGGGTTATCTCAAGGGGATGACGATGAATCGAATTTGGATACGACTGGCATGCTCGCTGGCGGCGATCGCATTTGGGGTGGTGGGCGGGGCGCGGGCCCATTCCCAGGACACTCCGATGACACGGCTGCGACCGATCGGGGCTCCCAGCGCGGTGGATGCATATCGCCCGCCGCAGGCGTCGCTGAGTGCATATCGCGAGACGGCCTACCAGAACAATCTTGACGCCAGCATGCCCAACGCATTCGCGAACCAGAATGTTCGCCAAGCGGTGATGCTTCAGCAATTCGAGGCGCCGGCGTTGCCTGGCGGTTCGCTGCCGATGAATAACTTTGTCCTTCCGCAAGCGGACCCCACACCCAATGGTCCGGTCGCCGGGCCGGCGACCAGCAGCACGCCGCTGCCGCCCCGTGCGCTGCCAAACGACCCAGGCAGCTATCAACCGGTTCCGATCAATCGCTCGGGCATTTCCAGTAGCAGCGACTTTGCCCCGCTGACGCAGCCGCAATTGGGTGGCGAGTTTGCCACAATCGGAAATTGCAATTGCATTTCCGGTCCGAGCAGCTATTCCGCGGCGAGTGGATTGGGGTGCGGATCACCGATCAACTACAACACATCACAGGCGTACGTGCCGCCACCAGCACAGATTGCGGCACCGGCGGTTTTGCCGGGTGGATTCATTGCGCCTGCATCGAACGGCGTTCCCCGTGGCCCCCTGATTTCGTTTGGCCAGGATTTGAATCCGGTTCAGGTGGGTCAAGGGATCGTGGGCCAGCCGGTCGCGTACGTGCCGGGTCAGCGGATTCGCAACTGGATTCGGTACATCTTCCCGTAACGAGTGCAGCGATTCAACGGATTGGCGGCGACAGCTTTGCGACCCCGGCCGAAGTCAGCGGGGTGTGACGTCGGTTCGGTGCGCAATCAGCGACGCGCGGTTACTTTCCCTCTCCCGTTCAGGGACGCTGTGCGGATGACCGCGAAGAGGCTGTGAGTTATTGCTCGTTTGTGTCTTTCCACGTCTCCTCGAATCGGATTTTGGTTTTTCGAGGAGATTTCACGTGGCGAACAGCTGGCAGCAACCGCAATCAGCGACAAACGAGGACAAACGGGGTCGGTGACAAAGGCAAACGGGGTCAAAGACAAACGGACAAACGGGGTCCAACGGACAAACGGGGTCAGTGGCACAAACTACAGGCGACAAACGGGGTCAGTGGCACGGACAAACCGCGGACAAACGGGGTCAGTGCCTTTCCCGACAAAAGCGACAAACGGGGTCAGTGCCTTTCAGACGACAACACGGGGTCAGTGCCTTTCCCGACGACCGACAAAAGCAGCGACAAACGGGGTCAGTGCCTTTCAGCGACAAACGGGGTCAGTGCCTTTCAGCGACAAACGGGGTCAGTGCCTTTCAGAGCGACAAACGGGGTCAGTGCCTTTCCGGTGGGCGGCAGGTCGCACGGCCGCGGACGAAATCCGAGGACTCGGCGAAGTAACGGAAACAAAACACTTGACCCACCCGCTCAGAAGTGTACATTTGGCCATGTACCCGACCCCCTGGGAGATCTGGCCATGACCCGAACGCGACGTTGCGATGTCTTCGATCCCGATACAATCGGCCTCTACCACTGTTTCAATCGAGTCGTCCGGCGAAGCTTTCTCTGTGGCTTCGATCCCGTGAGCAACCACGACTATTCGCATCGCCGGCAATGGCTCCTGCAGCGACTGAAGTATCTCGCCAAACACTTTGCCGTCGATGTGCTCGGCTACGCGATCCTTTCCAATCACTATCACCTGGTCCTTCGCAATCGGCCCGACCAAGTGCGGGCGATGAGCGATGAGCAGGTCGTCCGGGCTTGGTTGAGGATCTGCCCGAACTCCCAACGGCGCCCCGATGGCACCGCCGGTGAACCGACCCCGGCGGAGGTTCGACGGCAGCGGCAGCGGCCCGGACAAGTCCAGGAACTTCGCAAACGACTCTCCAACCCCTCCTGGCTGATCCGACAACTTGCCCAGTACATGGGGATTCGATGCAACGCCGAAGACCAAATCGCCGGCCACTTTTGGGAGTCACGTTTCGGCATGCGCCGATTGCTGGATGATTCGGCAGTGCTGGCCTGCCTGGCCTACGTGGATCTCAATCCCATCCGCGCCGGGATGGCCGATTCTTTGGAAGGTTATCCGCATGTGTCGATCGGCGAGCGGTTGCGGACGCTGGATGATCGAGCGGTTGACTCTTCGGATTGGCTGGCACCGCTGGAACTTGCCAGCCAGAGTGATGGCCAATCGGTCACGGTGGTCAATCGCTTGTCGCGGCGCGAGTTGGAGGAGCACTTGGCGGCCCAACAGCAACAACCCCTTGGCTGCCTGCCGATGACCCTGGAAGACTACGCGAATCTGTTGTCTTGGCTATCGGGCAAACCGAGGAATCGTGCGGGCACGGCTCCCAAGGTGGATGGCGCCTCGATCTTAGCAAGGCTCCGTCTCGATCCGGTTGAGTTCGCCGAATTGGTGAGTTGCTTCAGCGAGCGTTTCTTTACGGCGGTGGGTTGCCCGGCATCGCTGGATGCCGAAGCGAAACGTCGCGGTCGTCGCCGGCTCAACGCCCCTGGCAAGCGATCGCTCAAGCCGTGTGGCGGCGGCTAGATCGACTGGCGACCACCTCTCTCTGGTGGAATGATTCAATCTTTTCTCCGTCGACTTTGCGGGCAACCTCTGCCCCTGCTGGCTGAACGTCGCTTCGTTCACGCTCGGAAGCTGCCGCTAGCCGACGATCAAGCATGACCTCTCCGCGATCACCGCGACCGAGTCGGTCATCCAAGCCAAGAATCGGAGATCCCCAATCGAAGCACGCTCCTTGAAAAAGCACTGACCCCGTTTCC
>CAVTIV010000007.1:0-737599 GCA_963734865.1 Pirellulaceae bacterium | reverse complement strand
GCGACATGCTGGTAGAATCGTACTGACCGGATCGCCCCGATCTGGAAACTCGCCCGCCAGCGAGCGACAAAGTTCAACGCACGATCGATGCCGGCACGCGACGTGCCCCCATAGATCGCATTTCGTTAGCCAGTTACTATTCTCGTTGCTTTTTGAACGGAGCACATCCCATGTTTGCCTACAGAGCGGTTCAGTTCTTTTGCTACGTCGGCGGTATTGCGTTTCTGATTGCAACATTGACGAAACGCTCCACGTTGATGTTGTCAGATGTCGAATCTTTCGTGACGCTTCTTTTGATCGTCTGCGGCACTTTGCTGTTTATTGCCCTTGGTACAGTCAGCGGAATTGCCGGCACTTGGGGACAGCGGCGATTTACTGGTCCCTCAACTTGAATGATCGGTTCATTCCGTAACTCGACACATTCGATACGTTCCTTACACGGTGACACGTGGACAAGGAAACCCTCGTCGCAGCTTGATGGTCGCTGGCTCGCCTACACAATGGCGCATCGCATCCATGGTGGTTTGCATAGGGACTCGACACACTGGCTAACCAACGCGGTGAACCCGAGCGGCGGATTGGGCGAGTTCTGAAATCACCGGTTCTCGGCCGCCGCCCGGTTACCGCTGCCGTTACCCGACTGAATGTGTCTATCGTGGAGTTCCTGCCCAGCCGTCGATTCACACTGTTTTCCTTGCTTGTCGTCACCCTGTATCTTGCAATGCTTTTTGCCGGCTACCGAATTGCCAGCTATCGTGGGCTTGGTTGGTCGTACCTGATGTGTGGCGGGTTGCAACTTATTGTTTCGCACCTCCGATCGCCTTCGCTTCATCCCCTGAACGCACGCGGCATGACCATTGTGGAATGCGTTGTCGTGTTCCTTACTTCTGGCGTACTAATTGGCATTGGGTCGTGACTACGCTGATCACAACGACTGTTCCCGATCTAACATCAAACTTGAACCGTGTTGGTAAATGGCATTTTCCGCAAACGCCACTCGCATCGATCACGTCTCAAATCGCGTAATTGTTGCGCGGCCGATGCTTGCTCCGTACCTCAATTGTCCGCTATGTTGTTGCGCCGGTTTTGATTGAACTGGTCGAAAATTCGCCGCATCATCCACACTGCGGGTAACCATCCCGTCGCCGGAGCCGGGCTTGCGTGGTTTCACAAATGGACAATCATCTTTCCCGGCCCTCGGTGTTCTACACATCTTTAAGTTGCTCCGGGGCCGAAGCTGAGCCAGCAGTTGGCCATGATGTGCATCACTTGAAGACCCAGCCATAGCGATTGCGGGCCCGGTGGTCCTGAGTTCTTCCGATCCACGTAGCCGCCTAATTGTGCAATCAGCTTTGTCATCTCCATCAAGCCAGGAGCCTTTCGCGGTGGTGCAGTACCTTTAACCATCTGCCAGACGCTCTTCCATTCAGCTTCGCTGTAAACACGATCGCAGGACTCTTCGCTGTGAGTGCGACTGACTCGGCACACATAGAAACTTCGCCAGGCGATGATCAGATACAACGCCGGCGAAGGAAGAAAACGATCGATGTGCTCGAAACGACGCGACTCAATCTTGCACCCACTCTTGAGTGACTTTGAACAGCAGCTCGATCATCCAACGCATCAAGTAATACGCGATCACCAGTTCGACTTGCTCGCGAGTCCTGATCGGTAGACTCGTCAGCAGCAACCACTGCACCGGCTGCACGCCCCCGGGCGGATCAATCTCTTGGACCAACACCGCGCCGACGCTCACACCATCACGGTGGCCGACTCGCGGATCATTCAGCGTGACTTGCCCAGCGTGCACCGAAACATCCACCAGCCTCGCATCACGATCTGCTTTACCGGGACGTTGTTTGAGTGACTGGCTTCCCCATTGCTCGCGACTTCGGATCGAAAGCTGCTGACGATACAACGGCTTTACGCTGCCGAGTTGATCTCGCACCTTGATCGAGGCATCCTGTTTGCGGGCTTTGTTGATGACCCGATCGACGTCGGAGCGAATCACCCAGTCAAAACTTTGTTGGTTGGTGCAGTAGTCAATCACTTCGGTGATATCGCATTCGCGGTCGGCCAACATCACCAACTGAGTCTGCTGGCAATGTTGCTTGATCTCCTCGCAATGCTCAGCGGTTTGCAGCCAGCGAACGGTTTCCTTTTCTTCAAACGGTTTGCGAGCGATCTGGACTCGTTTCTCGCTGGAGCCTCGCTTGGCTTTCGGTTTCTCGTCTTTGGGCTCTCTCGTCCAGGCTTCCGCCGAAAGGGTTCCCAGGGGTGTGCCGTCGGGAGTGAAAGCATGCAGCAGGTGCAGCAATGCCCCTTGTGTGTTGGCGTGATTGAGCGGTCCGGCGCCGACGACCTGCGAATCAGGTCGTGTCAAATCGAGTTCGGTGGTGTCTTGAACTAGCAGGGCAACTTTTTGGTTGCCGACTCGTTGGTAGCTGGCATCGATGTGCGGTTGGAGGACGTTCTCGAATTCGACTTTATCGTTATCAAAGAAACGGTAGGCGGCAGTCATCTCGGCATGATCATGACAGGCTGCCGGAATGCTTGCGGTGGACGCTTCGGAGAGCGTATCGATCAACTGAATGAGGCGTCTCTCAAGTCGCTTATCTCTGAGATCGGCAGATTGCATTTCGTCCATGACCCACTGGCTCACCATCGCACGGAACCTCCCTGTATTAGCAAGCCAAGCAAACCATGCTCAGCCGAAGCAAAACGAACTTGACGGCATCAACCGTCGATCACCAAAATACGGTAATCGCCAAAAGATGTGTAGAACAACAAGTTCCCTGCCCGGTGACGGGCACCGTTATTCGACTGAAGTGATGCCTGACCTCAACCCTTATGCACCACCACAATCGAGATTCGCGAACGGGGCCGTTCTCGCGAAGAAGTACCGCGCGGACTACTCGCGACTCCCGCTCGTCGAATTTCGCCGTGTCTCTGGTGCCGGGCTTCGTAGCATCCCGTTTTGGCTTGCAATGAAGTCCAACATACTCAAATTCGATCAGCAAGTATTCGACGCACCAAGGCCACTTCTATCCGATCTTTGCAGCTTCGAGCAGACACCGGAAGATCTCCAGGACAGCCTTTTGCGGTTCCGCAGTGATGCAAGCGATTTAGGATTCATGGGTGATTTCTACAGTGTGAAGCGATCCGAAGGCTTGGTAGTACTTGGATGCGCAATGCGAATGATTCATCAGTCTGGCGACTCGTTTCTTACAACGATCTATTCTCGAACTGGTGATTTGCGTACCCAAGTGACGCAAATTACTTCGCGGTTCGGCACAAGCGACCGTTTCGCAACGTTCACAACATCCAACGATGTCCAGAGATTTGATTTACCATCAAACTCCCGCGCAGTGTACCGCCTGCATGCAACCTTGCCAGAGATGCTTGATGTCCATCACCGCCACCTCACTCAAGAACCTTTTCCGCCTACAAAGATCTCCGATGTTTCGGATGTTGCCCTGGTTGTGGACTCCCTCGTTACCCAGTTCTACGATCGAATGGTCTCAATGGGGGTGTTTCTGGCAATTGATGACGACGGCGGATAACAATGCCGTCGCACAAGGAGCACGGCTTGCGAGGTTTTACAAATGGAAAGTTGTCTCTCCGTGCCCGGTGACGACTGCCGATATTTGCACGGAGGCTCGCGATGTTTTTACCCGCTGTCATCCTAAATGCGTTTGTCGCTTCGGTGCTGATCGCGCCGCCGGTATTTGATCCAACTGACGCCACCGTAAGGCGGTTAAGGTCATACGGGATTCAGCTTTACGGTCGAGACCCATGCGAGGACACTGGTCTTCATTGTGCGCTGCTTCCCGTCAATACGTCCGATGACGTTTGCTCTGTTTTTCTGCCCCGGCGCGGATACACGATTGCTGATCTACGTTCGCTTTCCCGTCTCACAAACTTGCGGCACGTGCGATCCAATCGGACACTCACGGAGCGTGAATACAACGTTCTCGATGCATCTGTCCCCGCCAGCGTATGGCTATTCTGCAATGTACGGCTCGATGATGGTACACTTAGACGCCTGGGCACACGCTCCAGCCGTCAACCCAATGCTTACGAAGACATAAACGGCGACGGCGTTGTTGACGAACAAGATGGTTTCGAACTCAACGCCGGTCCCGCTGTTCCACTACGCATTGAGAACGGCAAATAACCATGCCGTCGGACGTTCGTCGATCAAAAATATGAATCCGTACGCCAGCTCATCCCTGCCAACTGACAGCGAAGGTTGTTCGTTGCGGTGGAGACGTGTGACCTGCAGTGCAGGCCTCTTTGGATACATATTTACGTATTTAGTCTTCATGGCCTATTCCTTTGCTTTGCGATATCACTTTCCACCGCGACTTTCCTTGGGTATCGGTCCCTATTTACGGGGTGGACGTTCAAGGGGAATCTCAATCTCGCAATCGGTGTGGTGTGGTTCCCTACAATTGGATTTGTCGGCCCTGCTTTCCTCCGCCAATTGCGATCCATCACGTCGTTCGTGAATCAAGTGCCGACGAACCATCCGATCGGTAACGTTCGCTAGTCGATTGATGTTCGGTGCGCGGGTTCAGTTGCGCGGTCTGTTAGCGGGTTCATGGTGCGCGGGTTGTGCTACCGACTCAAGTGACGGGTTCTCTCACGCGGTCTGTTGGCGGGTGCATGGCGCGGATTCATTGACGTTCAATTGTCGATTTGCGGCGGGCTCGAACGAAGGATACGTTCGAACCTTCGCTTCCCGGCTTGTCCCCGGACGGCGACATGCTGGTAGAATCGTACTGACCGGATCGCCCCGATCTGGAAACTCGCCCGCCACTCGGGCGCCAGCGAGCGACAAAGTTCAACGCACGATCGATGCCGGCACGCGACGTGCCCCCCTCGATCGCATTTCGTTTTTCGACTGAAGAACAGTGACCGAAACGTCTATTTCAGCCTCTGACGCCTGCGAAGCGATTCGGCTTCTTCGCAACGCGGTCAATCGAATCCGATTGTTACAACGATCGGCGATACCGCGATGGTCGGACGGGATGACCGCATGGTTTGCTGACGAACGACCAACAGAAGAGCGACGGGAGTTCATTTTCTACAGCGACGACGAATTGCAAAGCTATCGCTACCGTTCGTCGAATTGGATGCGTCACATGAAGGCAATACTCTTTTCCCTTCTCGCCGCGATTCCGACGCTCGCCGCTGCCGATGAACCGAACGATCCGCTCGGTGCTTCGTTGACTCCAAGAATTGAACAAATCAATTCCGAAATCACAGGTTTGAAACAGCACGCATGGACTGGCGAATACTCTGCCGGAGACGGTTTCTACTCGGTGACGCTGTGGATTGCTGCTGACGCGGGGGCGGTATTTCAATCGTCGGGATGCATGCACCACGACCGGTGCGAGGGCGACATCGTGAGTCGCGAAGGTTCAATTGAAATCGATTGGGACGGACACGACGTCAACGATCCATTCGTCGCCGGGCGCGTCTACGCGCCCGTACACTGGGGGCGCACGACGTTGATCGTCCCCATTGGGCGACTTCATTCCTTCTGCATCGCGGCCAGAAAGAATGCAACCGCCCCGATTTCATGGTCATTCGACATCCTGCGACAATCATCATTGCATTGGGATGCGGTAGTGGCTTGGTGCCAAACGACTCAGCCAATTCTGACTCGGCGGATGGACCGTGGACAACTGTCGACGACGATGCTTTTGGCAGCGTATCATCCGGTGGGACAGAGGCAGCCCTTGAATTCACGAGCAGAAACTCTGAACTGTACGGCCTGCTTGAGTCAATGTGCAACCGATACGAAGTGCACGTCTCAGTGCGCCCCGCTGCACTCGCGGACCGAGGAATCAATATTACCGTGACTGGTGCAACTGCCCTCGATGCGCTCAACGACCTGGCATACCAAACGTCGCTTGCCGTCGAGCAAGTTGATGACAAACACTTTCGCTTGCACGAGCCGGGTACGGACGATGCCACCGAAAAGGATATCTCGCCGGCGTCATACTAACTGCACTCGGGATTGCCAACCGGTGCACCGTTCTGGAAACCACAATTTGAAATCAACGGCATACGCGTGTCAGTCGTATACCTTAGCCAGATTCGCTTTCTTACTGGTGGCGTCATGGTTCGTCATGACGTTCACCCACGAGACCGGACACATCGTCGGGGGTTGGATCGGCGGCGCCAAACTCACGGGTTTCGATATCGCACCTTGGCGGTTGCCCTATAGCCTCCACAATCCCGATCCCCATCCGCTATTGACGCTGTGGGCAGGACCCATTCTTGGCATTCTCGTTCCGTACGCGATCGCCGTTACGGTTCGGCACCCGTACAGCCGGTTTGTCGCGGACTTTTGCCTTATCGCGAACGGTGCGTATCTGGCATTGGCCTGGATCACTGGCGACCCGCACCTCGACACTCCTCGGCTGCTCAAATCGGGCGCCTCGCCAGTCACGATTGCGATATACTGCACGTTAACGATCGGGTTGGGGTACGCGTGGTTCCGTCGTGACTGCATCGCGACGCTCTCATCCACTCCCGAACCGCAGACACCTACCGAGCCGAAGGCACCTACCGAGCCGAAGGCGTAACCATGGCACGCGGAGAGGACTCGACAACGCGATTTGGCAGTGGTCGCCTTTCCGCTCGTCCCCGGTGATGCATTGCTAACACTGACAACGTTTGATCCGGCCGTTATGGCTACGGAGGTCGATTCATGATCCACATCCACACACTTGTCATTTTGCTGGCAATTTCCGTTTCTACAACAATCCTTGCAGCGGATCACCCCGAGTTGAAGGAGCTTGCTCCTTTGCTCTCGCAACCGATTGATTCGGACGCAGTCCAAACCGTCGTCAAGAAATATCAGTTGGACAAGACATACAAGTTCGATTCCGGTTCATTCACCCCTGAAGATCGAGCGTACAAGCTGATGTTTCGAGAGAATCGCATTAGCAACATCATCCTACGCGCTTCCCCATGGCCCAAAGGATATAGCGATCCAAACTGGACGGTTTACTCACATCCGTTACCGAGCACTCTCAATCCGGCGGACAGCCGAAAGGATGTTGAAGGGAAGCTTGGCAAGCCGACAAACCCGGGTGGTGATCGCTGGGTCAAAAAGAAAGTGCTGCTGTGGGTGCATTTCGCCGAAGGCGATGCCGCCATCGACGAGATTTGGGTGTCGGCGGCACCGGTGAAGCCATAACAAATAAGGCTTTGACTTCGCGTGATGCGGGGTGGCAATCTCGATCAGTGAACGGGGAGAGGCGGGCGGCGGCTAACTTCAAAACCCGCTGCGCCGAAGTTCAAGGCCTCGGTTCAAGAAGCCCGGTTGTGGCTGGAACGCGGATGGCTGTGAGTTTTGCTTTCCGTCGCGGACACATGAAGAGCAGATAGTTGTCGTTGCCGCTTCTGATTCGATCATCAGTTCCGTTATCCACTGTCCAAGTAGGCCACAGAGTGTTCCACCAGTGCGCGGCAGTTGACGTTCACGATGTCGACGATCCGCATCGGGCCGCCGCAACTTCGCACTGTGTAGCGGAACGTCACGCCCGCCGCGGAGGAGAGCCAACGGCTGCCATCTTCACTGACCCCGCCGCCGGCGACGAAGTGAATGTGGGGATGGTTACTGGAACTCAAGATTCATTTCTTGAAATACGATGCCGAAAGCTTCTTGTTGCGTTTGAGCGCGAACGCAAGCTGATCGGCAATGTCTTCACCTTGAACGTCGCTTTTTTATTCTCCATCGTCGCCCAAAAAGCCGAGTCACGAAGGAATGATCGCCGGCGCATTCAGTCGAGTAAAGAGAATGCTCGTTGTTGCGATTGCTGCGGACCCCTCCCGAACCACCGGACATGCGGGTCTGCATCCGGCGGTTGATCACGAGTTTTAAATCTTCACGTTGCCGTAAAGACTCAAGCCATTGGGTCGCGTCGAACGCCGCAAACGGTTGACCACCGTATCGAAATCACTGGAACGAAACACACGGGACTTTCACCCGATAAGATCACGCTCATGTTGGGCGTACATGGACTCGGAGCCGCCGCCAGCACTTTTACAAATGGATGATCGATCGCGGCGGCCCGGTCATCGCAACCATTAGCCCCTTCGATGAAACAGTTCACGTACGCGCAGATTCCCATGAAGATCTTGTGGTGCCTTCTTGTTCTATTTGCAATTGCGTGCGGGGCATCGTGCGTTCCCGAAGGCTCTTCGACTCAACGCGCACATACGGCGGATAACGCCGTCGAATATGTTGATACGCGCCAATCTGCCTCGCCTGAAGTCATTGGCGTCGACTTGTCCGAACGAACCGATTGGAAACTTGAAGGCGAACTGAAAAACCTGCGTCAGAAGACGCAGCCCATAATCGTTGACCTGACGTGGTCCAACGTCGGCAGCGGATGGCTTAAGCCTCTCCATGGCCTGCAAACCCTACGAGGACTATGCCTTTTTGGCGCCGCAGGTGTGTCCGATAACGAGTTGCAGCATCTCGACGAATTGCCAAATCTGGAATTCATTGACCTCGGAGGGTGCAACGTCACTACCGAGGGGATTCTGCTGTTGCGGTCGTCGCGTGAACTGAAACGACTCGGGCTTGCAGATGTTCGCCCGCCACTTGATGACAACGCGATCGAGCGGATTGTATCTGCATGGCCCAATTTGGAATCAATCAGCCTTGATGGCTCCCAAATCACTGATGCCGGCCTTTCCCATCTTGGGGAGCTTCGCCGCTTGCGGTACTTGAACGTGTCCCGAACACAGATTGCCGACAAGGGATTGGAGTCACTTGCGAGCTTATCCGGACTGACTACCCTTCATGCCAGCAACACGAACATAGGCGATCAGGGAATGGCGCATTTGGCCAGAATTACGAGCCTTGAGAAACTGGATTTGAACTTTACCGGAATCACCGACCGAGGGCTAAAGGAGGTTCACAGCTTGACGAACCTCAAACGAATCTACTTCGTCGGTACAAAAGTGACCGATGACGGCTTGGAATACCTCAAGCCGCTGAAGACGATCGAGTTCGTGGGGCCGAGTGAGACCATCAGCTCAGGTGCCTTGGAGGCACTCAAGGAATCATTGCCGCGGTTCAAGATGAACAAGCGGGGCTGACAAACTCAATGCGCAACGCCCTAACCCCGATTCTGTTTTGCTTCACCGCGCGGGACGCCGGGCCGACGACTCAAAGCGTTAATGACGATCGACTCATCGCTTGCCGTTTCCCAACTCGACGCGACGACGTTCACCAAAACCACGTTCCTCGGACGGGTGAGCGAGCACGTAAAGAGATAGATGCAACGGAGACCGGTGGTCAACTTACACGAATGGATGCTCAACTCCCGGTCCCCGCTGATCCGTACCGTTACTCGGCAACACTTATGAATGCTCTGCGATGCATCCACGCTTGCGTAGTCGTTCTTGCAGTGTCTTCCGGATGTGCTTCCGAGGAATTCACCGACGAATCCAAGGCTCCTCTGGTCCGAGCACCACAGGAGTACAGTAACGCGTCAGTTACCTGGTTCCAAGACGAGGAACGTCGCTACGGCCTGCGCACCACGGATGGCAAGCAAGTGCTCGCGCCCACCTATGACGACGTACGTCACTACTCCGAGGGCTTGGCTGCCGTCAACCTGGGAGCGGAATGGGTTTTTCCAGGCATCCCGGATGGCGGAGAGTGGGGATACGTCAACGAATCTGGTGAGTTAGTGATTCCCATTCAATTCCAATATGCAAACGACTTCTCGGACGGGCTCGCCAATGTGTCCAATTGGGCGTCGGGCGAAGGGACCATGTTCATCGATCGATCTGGGGTCGTCCAAATCCGAATTCCCAATGCGAACGCCGGTGATTTCCGAGAAGGACTCGCGCCCGTTCATCGTGATCGCTCCCTGAAAGGCGAGGGTTGGCTTACCGAGTACATCGATAAGACTGGGGCGACGGTATTTACGGTTAAGGGCTACGGCGAAGAATTCTACGATGGATTTGCTGTTGTCATCGTTCGAGGTGGCAAGGCGAAAAGCAATGAAGGTTCCTCGTACGGATACATCAACAGAAAAGGTGAGGTGGCGATTGAACCTCGATTTGGCGAGGCCCTACACTTTAGCGATGGATTGGCTGCCGTCCGAACGCAGAAGACCACTGTGTACGGAATGGGCGATCAGTGGGGCTACATCGATCAATTTGGTAAATTCGTGATTGATCCAATCTACAATGAGGCAAGGCCATTCCGTGATGGAAAAGCAATGGTTCACGAAGGCGGTCAACTCATCCTCGTATATGACGCACCTTGCTATTGGGAAGGCGGTTCATGGTGGCTGATAGATAAGCAAGGCAAACAAATCGGTAAGATCGTCGACTAAAAAGTAAGCAATCGCTGAGTAACCATGCCGTCGCTTTACGCTGTCGTTCTGGCATTGAATCGTGCTCGTACTCAGGCCGCAGGCCGGTACTCGTACTCGTCCTCGTACTCGAAACCGTGCGGCAGCGAGCGGATGGGGTTTACCGTCGAGTCGATCTTTGACGGCAAAGCGTTCCCCCCGCTCCCAGCCACAATCGAGTACGAGTACCGCTTCGCTGAGTACGAGCGTGAGCATGAGCGGATCGCGGTGGTCGATGAAAGGTGCGCGGTCGAATTGGTGCGCTCGAAGTTGCGCGGTCGGACCCCCGGTGTTATGCTGGGAGTCGGTGTCAACGATCCGGGCTGCCCGGATTGGTACCCGCCACAAGAAGCCAGAACCACGTGTTGCACGCCGAGCCCTCAAAAAGATCTTGGGTCGTTAGTGACCGTTCCGTTCGGGCCGGGCACCACCGTTCGCCGACGGAACGACTTTTTACGGACGCGGCTCTCAATTTAGTGTCGAGTAACAATAAACGCAGGAGCTATCGCTATGGCGACTTCCTGGCCCATTTGAACTTCTGGTGATTGCTGCGATCTTGTTCGTTTTGGTTGGGCTCCCGCTTGCGATCGTCGTCCTCGTCATTCTGCTTACTAAACGGAACCGCAGTAGCCGACCGCGAGACAATGAACTTCACGATTAACGAGACATCCAGATCCGATCCGGGCTTCGTGGCGGACGGCTACGAAAGTGCAATTGCCGATATCGAGGCCGAGTTTCGTCCCGAGATCGAGCAGAAGTACGCAGATGAATGGAACGCATCGGGGGTCTGCTAACGTTTGTTCCTTTTGCGGCGAATTGAACGTGAAGTAGCGGATTGCGTCACTGAATGATCGGCTCCTATTCCTCCAAACCCCCTCTTTGTACGTCCACTTCAGTCGACCCGGTGCGAAATGGTGATTGGTAGAATGTGTCAATCCATTCACTGCGGGTGACTTATGACTGTAGAGCAAGCGATTTCTGATATTGAATCTCTCCCTTTGGAGGATCAAATTCGCGTCGTGCAAGCAAGTTGGGACCGAATGCCGCAAGACGCTGGCACGTCACTGACTGATCATCAACGCGCCGAACTTGACCGACGCTTGGCAAGCTACCACGCAACTCCCGATTCCGCGCTAACCGAGTCGCAATTACGCAAGCAAATCCGTGATGCGCCTCGTGATGGACGTCCGCTACGTCGACGAAGTTCGCGACGATCTGCTCATGTCGATGGCCTGGCTGGATGAACGTCGCGATGGACTTGGCGACCAATTGGAAACGGAGTTTTATGCTGCGGTTTCGGTCGTACAGGATCGTCCATTTTCGTTTGCTGAGGATCATGCTGGTTACAGCGCCTGCCGACTTCGTCGCTTCACCGCCGTCCTTATACGATCGTATCGAATCTGACATCATCGTCGTGATGGGTTTATTTGTCGGTGGCCGTGATGAATCTCGACTTGAAAATCGCGGCGAACCGTGAATGTGCACCGAAGCACGGGTGGTGAGTTTTTGGGTCATCGCAGCATCTGTCGCCCGTGCTCGGTGAATTCGGCCGTTCGCCTGTGTACCATACATGTCGCGTTACATTCCGTTTCCACTTGGCTGGACAATCGCATGATGATTACTGACAGAAACCGCGGAATGCTGTTCCTCGGCCTCGGGATGTTTTTTGCCGTCATCTTCCTTGTCGGTGGTGGCGTTCTCACCGCAACCAACGGCGGCTATTGGACGCTTGTTTTCCTCACCGCTTACCTGCTCGGATTGGCGGTCTTCGGAGTACCCGTCTACAAATCGGCGACGGTGACCACATGCAACTCACATGGGTCGAAATCGAAGTCGCCTCGTGCCCTTCGCAGGTTCTTGCCCGCGATTCTGATTCCATTTTCGCTCCTGCTGTCGCTAGCCTTTTTCCGCTCGGATGCATTTGAATCCGAGCTTGGGATGCACTTATTCATGATCGGCATGGGCGTTAGTCTTTCCCTTTTCGTTCCGCTGGGTCTAGGGCTGATGCACAGAACCGGCGAACAATCGCATGCACGTGCGGACTGGCAAGGTCTGAGTGACGAGCGGGGGGAGATCCCGCCTGGGTAAACGCTAGCCACACGCACAGTATCGAGTGTTGCAGGCTGCGTATGAGCATCATCAGCTGAAGTCGTAGCTTGAAGCATACACAGAAAGGTAGTGAGGATGAATGGATCGCAGGTGGCCCTGCGACCGTGAATGGGAATAGCTCCGAAATCTTGTAACTGTTGGACCCTGCCCAAGGTTTGTGCATGTCCCAAGGCAACATCGTTTGCAGCGTCATTGGCGAGTTGCAAACGAAGACCCGGAGTCGGCGCCCCATTCGCGCTACACACAATGACAATCAGGCAACCAGTGAGGCCCTGAGGTTCTTGATCGAATCACGATTTCCAGTCTTGATCGACCGAGTATGTCCTAGAAGTGGAATAAGCAACGAAGACAAATGACTCTCAGGGAATCGGACGACCCAGTAGTACTGCAGCGGCCCGAGTGCCAATCGGGAGGCGATAAGCCGAGTCATATCGGTCCAGGGAAGCGGTTCGGGATTTCACGCGATCCAGACCGGACACCGCCCGTACTCAGTGACGGAGACTCGGTGCTAAATCGGCTGGATCGCATCTTTGCTGTTCCTATGGGAGTTCTGGATCACCCTTTGTTGTTTTCGACACGCGTACGCCGCCGCGTGAAGCGAGGACAGCCGAGTGTGACTTACCCGTTGGTGTCAGCGTTGCCAAGTGAAATCTGGGAGCCGGATGCGGTTAACTGTCGAAAAGTGCGCGGTCGATTTTCACGTGGTATGCTGGTCGATGGTCACCCCGTTGCCCCGTGAATTCCGCCGTTCTTTGGCTCTCCCCAACTCAATCGACCGCATGTCCACGAACCCGTACGAATCGCCCGCAACCGTCAATCGGACAGCGGATTCGCATTTGCCGAATCGACGGTCGGCACTTGCAGCGTTTCGAACTGCATTCGTCATTCTCTTAACGCCAGCCCTTTTCAACTACTACGCATTTGACACAGATGCGATTGGCGGCGGCATTCCTCCGATCTTACAAGCGGCCTATCGCACAACTAATCTCGTCGGGATTGCCGTAGGCTCGTTCTTGATTTGGTTCTTCGCGTTACCCGTGCTTGAAGCCGCTTCCCGAACAATCCGGAACGTCGTCGCTCGTGATGCGTCGACTGACCGTTGGGTTGATGCACTTTACATGTCGCTGAAACCCGCTGCGTACTTGGCAGTGCCCGGCGCTATTCTTTGGGCCTTGTGGGTCGTGGGATTCTATTTTCTTCAACTTGACTTTGTTATGATTTCGTATGGCGTTGGAATTCCCGCTCACATTCTTGCGGCTTGCTTGTACGTTCCGCTGCTGATTCGGTGGTATAGGCTGTCGCGAAGCGAGTTGCCGGCACAACGCCACAGAACAAACGGTTGAACGTGAGCGGCGGGCCGCGTCCGACTGGAAGCGACGGTTTCTGGCCGTCGCCACGGTAACCGAAACGTTATTCGGTCAATCACAACGTTGTCGCGACACTTGGTGAAATTGCTATGCAGTATCATCTGCGAACCCTTCTTCTCGCGACAGGAATGCTTGCGGTATGGTTTGCACTTATCGAATTCGATCCCGCGATTGCAGCCTTGTTTCTCGGCACAATGATCATGTACTGCTCGGTATTTCCGCTTGTCGTCCTTTGCTTTGGGCTCGTCGCCGCTCCACAAAAGGAAAACTACCTGGACGTCGGGTCGCTTCCTCACTTCGCGCTTTGGTGCCTAATCTGGAAATGGTGCGTGGTGATGTCCGCAATATTCTTTGCTGTTGCGTGGCTGCGATTTGGCATTGTGATTGACCGAACTTGGCGGTAACTGAATGATCGCGCGGGACTCTTGATCGCAGATGATGGCGACGTTAAACATGGGTAACCTCGGGGATGATGGTCAATGGCCAGCGCGGTACAATTAGCCGACGAACAAGGCGTTGAACACGAGCGGGCGATCGCGCCGGTCCTAAAAGCATAGTCCAACGCGCCCGCCGCGTTAAGGTTGTCGTTCGGCCATGACATGAAGTTCGCTCTAATCGCCATCGTGTCACTTCTGATTGGATATTGGATTGGTGGTGGCCAGTTCGGAATCCTCGAATTCCTGTACGAGTTGGTGTGGCGAAATCCGCTTGGTGAAACAATTCACAACGCGGTTCTTGGCCTTGATGACGATCGTTTGACCAGCCTTTATGGCAGTTTTCGCATTGATTTTCGGTACGGAATACCTTCATTTCTATTTGGTTGTGTCTCGGCCATCATTCTGCGAAGCAAGTTTGCGTTGTTGCCTGTCGTTTTTGTGGCAGGAATCGTCGCACGAATATGGGTGCCAATGGCGATCACAATCGCTAAGCGTTTTTCAAGAGATGAGGCGTTCGACTATGCCGTGGAGTCCCTTCCACAATTTACATGGGATGTCACACTGATCCCCGCGTGTGCGTTGGGAATCGGGATTGCGCGAATGACCATGCTGCGACGATTGCCGCGATGGAGCATTCGAGGCACCGGAATACTAGTGGCGTCGATCGCAGTCTTGCTGATGTTCGTTTTTCAACGCTATGAACCGCTCATTCCGTTTGCAGCGTGTGGACTGACGTTCTTCGTTTCGCTCGGACTATTGATTCAGACCGATGCAACCTTCAAGCAGAGGCCGAACCATCCGATGCAACCAAGCGGCGAAGTCGGGTGTTTTGAAGTGGACGATCAACCGTCGCCGCCGGCTGATCAGTAACGTTAGCAGGTACAGACAGATTTCAAATCCAAATCACTTACGGATGGGCGTGAAGGAGCATTACAGAACCGGTCCCGAAACAGACCGGCTTCAGCATCGCGCATTCACTGTTGACGACGCAGATGCATTCTTCGCACTCAACAGCAACCAGGACGTTATGCGATTCACCGGGGAACCTTTGCTCGCATCGTTGGGTGCAGCCAAACAAGCCATCGCGAACTACGCGGATTTCGATGAAGTCGGATATGGACGATGGGCGTGTGTTCTCAAAGAAACGCAGACCATCATCGGATTCTGCGGACTGAAATACCTGTCCGATCTGGACGCGGTTGATGTTGGCTACCGATTCCTGCCACAATACTGGGGGCGTGGCTTGGCATCCGAGGCCTGCGTGGCCAGTCTGGACTTTGGCTTCCGCAAGCTGTGTCTCGATCAGATAATTGGCTTAGTGCTTCCAGACAATGCCGCCTCCATTCGCGTGCTCGAGAAGGCCGGCATGCAATCAGAGGGCGAGTTTGTCTACGATGGCACACCGGTATTGCGCTACGTCAAACGGCGACAAGTACCTGCTAACAATTGCGTCAACCGGAGCGGCGAATCCGGCGGACTCTGAAATCAATACGTAACGTCGCCGCCCGGTTACGCATTTCGTTGAACTGAATCGAGTCTCTCTAGTTCCACGGCGTTCTCTCTTCGGTTGAGCGGGGGACGCAGCCTGCGAAGGCACCGAGTTGGCTTCCTGCCAACGACTCTTGGGAGCCGAGTGGTTCGGTGACTTGTTGCCGCTTGCTGTTCGCTTTCGGCTGGTGCCGATGGGGCCCGGTTGTTGTCTAGCGACGAACCACTGCCAAAGGGAGATCGATTCAGTTGTACCTCCCCGGTCTGCAACCGAGCCGAGACCTTCTGCGAGAATCGTTCTGAGCGATTCAGGTCATTCCTCGCTTGCCACGGACACCACCCACAGCAAGCGACAAAGTTCAACGCACGATCGATGCATCCACGTCCCGTGCCTCCATAGATCGCATTTCGTTCTGGCATTCGTTCTTTGATCCCAATCGTGCTCGTACTCAGGCCGTAGGCCGGTACTCGTACTCGTACTCGAATGGGGCACCGATGACCGAACCGATTTTCGATCACGATCGACTCGATGTTTATCGCCTCTCGATTGATTACGTGGCATCATCCTTCAAAATCGCGGAAACGCTCGACGGTCTTCATCGCCATGCCCGTGATCAATGGCTTCGTTCTGCTCAATCGATTTCGCTGAACATTGCCGAAGGCAACGGGAAACGCAGCCTGAAAAATCGCAATCGCTTTCTTGACATCGCTCGCGGATCGGCCTTGGAATGCGCGGCGATTCAAGATGTGCTCGCTGCGACGGACGGCATTGACGATTCGCTACACCATGATCTAAAGCTGGTGCTCAAACGGGTCGTTGCGATGCTAACTCGATTGATTGATTGCTCGCTCGGATGTCGTTTCCGAATCTTCGACGGAGTACAATGCTGCTGACGAGTACGAGTACCGCGATGCTGAGTACGAGTACGAGCACGAAGAAGACAAAGAGCCAGAACCAGCGGATGCACGTGCTGCATGGGACGTTTACAAATGGACAATCAAACTGCCGTCCCCGGTGACGTCGGACGTTCGCCTTTGTACGATAGATGTGCGACCATAACCGCGTTAATTTCTTCTCCACCTGATGGGACAATCGCATGATGATTACTGACAGAAATCGCGGAATGCTGTTTCTTGGTCTCGGTGCGGTTTTCATCGTCGTTTTTCTCGCCGGTGGTGGCGTTCTTACGGCAACCGACGGCGGCTATTGGACGCTTGTTTTCCTCGCAGCTTACCTGTTCGGAGTGGCGGTCTTCGGACCACTCATCTACAAATCCGCGATCGGCATCGCATGCAATTCACATGGGGCAAAGTCAAAATCCGCTGGCGTCATTCGTCGATTCTTGCCCGCAATTCTGTGTCCGTTGTCGCTGATATTGCCACTGGCCCTTTTTCGCTCGGATGCTTTTGCAACTGAACTTGGAATGCACATATTTGTGATCGGCATGGGCGTTGGTCTTTCCCTGTTCGTTCCGCTTGGTCTTGGGACGATACATCGAACCTGCGAACGAAGCGTTGCATCCGAGTCGCGAAGTCGGACGAATTGACAATCTCTCGTCGCGACCGGGTGATTGCGGATGTTCGTCGGCTGAACATCACCGCGGTGCTATGCGGTCGACTACTGACAGCGAGCAGATCGAACGGTTGTGCCAGGCGATTCAATACTCCGACTCCCTGGTGAGTGATCAACGACAGACTAATGTTCGAAAGGTTACCAAATGACAACGGAAGACATTGACCGCTTCTTCGCGATGACTGAAGACCGCGACGTCGACTTCGTGGGCAGCAACGAACACCCAGACGTACCCGTGTTGACTTACCGCTGGTGCCGCAACGATCCGATTGCCGATTGTTCCGTCGAGCAACTCGTCGATGCCGGCGAGCAGGGCATGCGAAGGATGGGGCTGAAACGTGTCAGCCGTCATGAGCACCATCTTCGGGGGGACACCGCGACCGGTCAACGTGTGAAGATGACAGTGCTCAAGAGCGGGCGACGAAGCATGTACCTGCTAATGACTGCCGGCATGCCAGGGACACGAGAGATGGCCAAGGAGATCAATGCTCAATTGGCCAAGGAGATCAATGCTCAATTGGCAAAGGTGATCGAGGAGTTGGCTGGCGATTCGAAGGGCAAGGTTTGAATGGCGGTGGTCCCGATGATGCCCGTTTCAAAACGCCGACGAACCATAGGCTCACCGCAGAGACCTCGAAAGACCGTTTGGTGATGGTCGCCCAGGAGTCCGGCTTGGCTGCCGCCTACCCGCGCACCCCGCGCATGACAGCTAGCCATTTTTCGACACCATTGCCGGTATGGATCGGTATGCCGGAGCAGAATCCGACCTCTATCCTCAAAGACCAAGAACGGTTCGTCGCGAAGTTGCTCAGGCACAGTTCGCTGCTCGTCCGGGAGAAAAGTACGTGCTCTATTTTTTACCGACGGCGGCTCTGTCACTCTCGACTTGACAGCTCACTCGCGAACGTTTTGAGGGGAACGGGTTCCCTATGGCAACGTTTTCCTACCGCGCGGCCAAGGTTGTGGCAGTGATTGCGACAGGATCCACCATAAAATCTTCCGGAATGGTTTCTGGCCAATCACCGGTCATCGTTGCGTTTCGCACGCGAATTTCGGCCATTCGGTTTGCTCGGTACAAGCCGAACTGCCTGAGACTGCCGGGATCGATCGGACGCTCGTAGACCAATTCGTTGTTCAGTTGGATCTGCACCTTTGCGTCGGTCAGTTCGACGCGAACCGAATTCCACTCGCCGTCGTGAATTGGCAGTGGCCGGGGGCCACGACGATTCAGCGGCTCGAGTGCCGCGTTGTCGGTTTCCAGGCCGGTCCATTCCGAAGCACCGCTGGTGATCCATCTCACGCGGACTCCGGTCGACTCGAGGAGAAAGGCTAACCGTCCGACCGCCGGATGAACAATCGACGATTCGCCCTGGTACAGAAAATCGTAGCTGATCGCTTCGCCTTCCATCAGCGGGCGTTGGTACCGCAGTAGCCCCGGCTTGGCCGCATTCTCGGTCTCTTTCTGTTTGGCTGCGATCAATTCGCCGGATTGAATCTGCCAGTCAAATGTCTCCTGCGTTTCGTGCTGGTCTGGTTCTTCCCCGGCGGCCCGCGGATCTTTGAATTTCGGCTGTGACTCGCCAAAGAAGTTGGACTGCCAACCTCGCAGCTGATTGCCGGATGTCAAAGTGACTTCCTGGGGAATCACCGGATTTCCGGTCAGACGCAAGTTGCGAAACACGGGACGTTTTGTGCCCGAACTTCGCAGACCCAGCCACGGACTGGATTCCGCAGCAGCGCCATCGAACCAGACAGGGTGAAAATTGGATTCGAATTGGCTTGCGTCCTTGGTCGATCGAATGGAAACGCGATTAAAAACGGGGCCGATGTCGTAACGCGCAAACGGCGACGGTTTTGTCAGTGCGTGATGGTTGTCGGCATCCCAAACCGTCAATAGGTTCTTTCTGCCGAGTGCCTGGAAATGCAGTCCTCCGTAGGCCAAGCCACCATCGGTGCCGATCGAACCGCCCTCTTGCGTTTCGCAAACAAAGTCAAAGTCGCCGACGATGGGGAAACGACAGAACAACACGTCTGCAGTGCCGCCGGCCAGATGCAAAACGTGTTGCTCATGTGTCAACCAAACACCGTTCGGTTGTCCCCTTTCGATCTCGCGAGCCGAACGGACGGTTGCCGGCAGCCAGTATTTCAGCGGGTTTTGAAACAGCGCCCCGGGGGGAGACTCGCCGCGGTGAACTTGTGTGGCGGTGGCGCTCGCGATCCGCAGAAACGGACGCAGGCCGATTCCTTTGCCCAGGGCGCCCCGGTCAACCAGTGTTTGCAGAAAGGATTCGCTCAGAGGTTGGGTTTCCTGATGCAGCAATGCTGCCGAAGCGATCGCCGCCCCGGCGATGTCCTGGGCGGTCAATTCGGATGGGTTTTCTACGCCCGCCGCCGAGCGCGTCTGTAAGTACATTGTCACCCGTTCCAGGTCTCCGCGGTTGCCGGCGAGATGGGCGAGCATCAAAAGTTCTGTTGCTCCCGCCACGTTGTCGTCTGCCAACTTTTCCAACGCCAGTCTCAGTCGGGCTAAGCGACCGAGATCGTCAGCCGCCCGGGCAAGGGTCCATCCGCTGCAAAAGATTCCTCGTACGGGGCCGACCGAGGCAACGTCAAAGGTCGAATCGCGAGGACGTTCCCCCAAGGACCGCGCGAAAACTTTCGGTGGCGCGTCGGTCGGAACGGGAACGGAAAGCATCCGTACGTTGTTGCGCTGCCCGTCGGGTAAAGTCCACCGCTCGAGCAACGCGTATTGCTGATCGGAACTCAATTGTGCCAGCGATCGATGAAGACCCGCGGCGGCGGACGGTAACTCGCTGTAGCATAGGTCGCCGATGGTGACGGGGCGGTCGACCAGAGTTCCCAAGGTTTCGAGTGCTCCTTCCGAGTCGCGATCGCGGAGCTGCCGTAATGCTTCCAAACTGAGCGACGATGCACTCGACGTTGTCGCGGTGGGCACCAAGTCAATGCTCAACACGGCGTTCTGACCGAACGAAGGTGTCTGCACGCCGACCGCTTCGATGCAGATCATCAACAGGACTAGTAGGAACAAAGTGAAATCGCGCGTAAACAGTTGCATCATGTTCAATTGAAAAGACTACGGAAGGAATCGAGTATTCGACTTGGCAGCGATTTTTGAGCGGGAACGGGGGGGACTGTGGGGACTGCGGGGAGCGTGTTGAGTTCCGGGATTTCCGATAGCGAGAATTGTTGCTCCGCTTTCACGCTGACCGACTTGATTAACATTTGTGACGTTCGGCCGGCCCCGCCGGTGTGCAGCATGACGCGAACGCCGAAGAAATCGATCGGCGCGTCCGAGGACTCTGCTGATCCGAGCAAGTATTCTTTTTGGTCCGATTCTATCCCGGCGATGAAATGAATGTTCGTTCCCCGGCGTAAAACTCGCAGGTACTCGGGATTGCTGAGCGGTTGATTCCCCATCGTCTGGTAGAGAAACCCACCGTCGCCACGGGTTCGCATTTGACACTGGCTGACAAGGTTGCCAGCCGCTGACTTGGTGAGGATGGAACTGAATTGAGTGTTGTCTTCGTTGTCCAGTTCGATCTGCAAATAGACTTGCGTGTGTTTGCCGTCCGCGGGCGTGGGGAGCTCGATGGGTTCAAAGTCCAACTTGATGTCAAAATCGCCGCGGATTTGCCGTCGGACGGAAAGACCCGCGCTGGTCCAATCGTCAGTGCCCGGCGAACGAATCAGCAGTCCTCCGGCGGATGCGTCCCAAGGGCTCCGGTCGGCCCACCGATAGAAATCGTTTGCGTCAGGCGGTTTGGTGACAAAGTCATGTGTGTAAGACACCGGTAACTGTTCACGCTGCTGATTCAGTTTCGCCAACAGCGCTACTTGATCGACAGAGACTAGTCCCGAAAGACGCTCGGCCCGCAGCTGAAATTCGGTAAACCGGACACTCGTTCGGCCACCAGGACCTTGGATTTGCGTTCCCAACTGGATCCCCAATTCCTGTAGATCATCGCTGACGAAATCCTCCTGACCGATGAGTCGAAACTGGGTTGAGCCACTGTCGCCCCTGAGGAAATAGATCTTATTGCCCCGTCGCGAAAGTCGCAGTCGACCGGCGGTGCCGTCAAAGGGTTCATTGCCAAAGTAGTGCCGTCGTTCAGTTCCCTGAATCGTCGCCATTCTCAAACACTGGATGGCTTGGTTGTGGCTGCGATCGTTGACACGTTGGATCAGGGCCAGGTCCCGGGTGCTGTTTTCTGCTGTCACATGCAGTCGAACCGATCCGATTTTCCCTTCGGCAGACTCACACTCAAATTGGTCGTAATTCACTGTGACGTCAAAATCACCTCCGACCTGGGCAATCGGGGCAACCAGCGTTCCTCGATATCCCGTGTCGCTTTTTTGGCGAACGATCAGTCCGTCGGGAGTTGGTTGCACTGTCAGGGCAGGATCCCCTGTGACGATGGAAAACTTACCGCTCAGGATAGATTGCTCGTCAAAGCGATGAGTGAACGATTTGCCTTTCTCGCTCGCGGTCCACGCCAACAATTTCGGTGTGTCCCCGGCCAGTTGTTGGTTTTCCGCGCTAGGCAGTTGCTTGGGCCAGTTGCCGGTCCAGCGAGGATTTCGTACACGCAACTCGTTGCGGTCGGAAAAATGAAACAATCCAAAGCTGGGTTGATCGTGCGTTTGGTCGAGTTTCGCCGTGTGAATCGTCTGGCCATTGAGCACCAACGCAAGCACATCACGCGATCGCCGAAGTCGCATTTGGTTCCACGTGTTGGGGCGGAGCGGCAGCGGTTGGCGGACCGAGTCATCGCCAGCCATTTTGTTGTCGGGACGCAGTGAGGAACGCTCATAGCCGCCGTCGGTCAGGCGATGCAGTTTGACGCCGTCGGGTTCCAGCAGAAAACAGTCACGCCCCAGCGCGGGATGCGCGATCGACTCGCCCGGGGAGTACCAGAAATCGTACTCGATTGTGCCGTCTTCGAGCATCGGTCGCGTGTAAACCAGCAACCGCTCGGCGTTGCTTCCCGGCGGGAGGTCTGAATCGCGGTCGTCAGTGATTTCCGCGATCGAGTTGCCAGATTCGTCTTGCCACTTATTTCCTTGCCACGGTGCCAGGCTGCGAGAGTTCTGCCCGGGCGTCTGATAGTAGTCGTACCAACCCAGTAGCAATGGTGACTCAATCAGAGAAATCGTCTCGGGGATTGTCGGTGTGCCGGTGATCGTGAAATCATCGACTCCACCATGCACTCGGTATGCGCTGCGAATTGCAAGCCATGGGTACGGGTCTTGACCGAGATTCTGGTCGTGGATCTTTCGGCCGTTGAAATAAGTGGTTGCGACGCCATTGCGGTTCTTGACACGGGTGTGGATGAACCCGTGGCTATGCGTGTCCGTCATGGCAGGGTTCAGAACAACCCGGGAAAGCTCTCCACGAACGTCACCGATTGCGTAGTGCTGGTGATCGTAGACGAGGCCGATCCAGGTGCCGGCGTTCATCAATTGGGCCTCACGATAGCCAAATCCAGTCGCATGCCCTCCCGCTTCGAAGTCGCCTTGAAGCGGTGATGCATAAAACAGAAAGTCGTCGCCGTAGCTCGATAGGCTTCGCACCGAACCCGGTTTGAGTTGCCAATGTGGCAGCGGAAATGCGGAGCCATGTTCAAAGGCCGTCACCCGCGTCACCGGATGCCACTGTGGAGCCTGGCTGCTGTCTGCATTCGGATCGGATTCCTGCGGCTCCGTCTGCTCGATCAATTGTGCATTGACCGCCCAAAGATGCCGATGCCAAGCCTTTCGTTCGTACTCTTTGGTGTAGGTTTGAGTTATGGCGGCGATCGGTTCGCGAGCGATCTTGCTGAGATCGGTCGACCGAGACGCTTGGTCAGCGCACAACAGAATGCCTTGACGTGCGTCATCGAGCAATGGTTGGTCATCGAGCACCATTTTGAATAGTTCATCCAGCAACTTGCCGGCGCGGACGACGTCGGTTTCGGCGATCGCCAACAGCGTCAGCAGTGCCGTTTGATCACAACGCTGGCGTTTGGAGTGGACCGGGCATTGGGTGATCGCATCGCGGAGCGTTTCGGTTTCGCCGCGTTGCACGGCTAGTTCGACCAAACGGATCGCCGGTGAAATGATCCTCGCTTGCCGACTTGAATCATAGGACGTCGATCCATCGGATTGATTGCCAGCGTCGTCGGTTGCTGAAGCAAAGTCGGTGGTGACGCGAAAGCCCGCGTGTGTGTTGCCGGGAACCACCCAGTTTCGCAGGAACTCGTAGCGTTGTTGGGGTGAAAGAGACGCCGCATGATTGCACACCCAAATTCCGCTATCGCTGACGTGCTGCCCACCAAAGATGGCGTCAAGAGCCAGTTCGTCCGATTTGTGGATCGGGGAGTCGACACGTTTTGCAAGTACTCGGTCTTGCGAAACTGCGGGACGACTCAAGGCAATCGCAATCACAAGCAAACGGATGCTTCGATGGACGAAGCATCGGATTGGAATGCAATCAAATGGAAGGCGTTCGGTTTTCATACCGTGTTACGGTTGCGATGGTTGATCGGGGAAGATCTGCAAGAGGTTTCGCGGTTGGACGGTGCTGCCATGAATTTGAAGCTTTTTCCAACTCACTTGCGCGGCGTGTTGATCATGGCCTCCGATCACCCACAAATAGACCGACGTTGCATTGAGTTTGCGATCAAGCGGATAGGTCGCGATGATCTTTGAATCCGTCGACCCTTGTTCGCAGTATATAAAATACAGCGTTTGGTCATGCTGGGCGATTCGATATCGTGCTGGCATTTTGACCGGCACGGTGCGAATCGGCAGGTACAGGGTCTTGCCGCCGCGTGCTCGGGCAACGACTCTCGGACGGAGATCCAGCATTCCATTCCATTTGTGACGCAAAATGATTGAAGCCTCATTGACTTGCGGTTCCTCGCTTTCTGGGGGATCGTTGTCCGCATTCTTCAGCCGCACCTGCATCACGACTTCGCTGGAAGCTCGCTCTTCCAGGCCACACTCCAGCTTCAGTACTTCGAGATCAACCTGTACATCAAAATCGGAGCTCAGGCTGACTGATTTGAACAGCGTCGAACGTCCATTTGAGTCGTCGCCTTGAACGGTAACGGTCACACCACGTTCATCCGACGCGACGTCGCCACGATCGCTGCCAGTTGTCTGAATTCCCGCATCAATCAGGGACCGCTTTGTCAGATCGATGATTTGTCCTGGCTTCTTCTCCCTCAGGTTATCGAGCATGGTAAGTGTCCTTTCGGAATCCTCCGGCCTGAGCAAGTCAATCCCTTGTGCACGAATGTTCAACTCCGTCCAAGTCACGCTTGTCGTCATCTGGTTACCGATATCCGTGACGAACCGCAATCCGTGAATCGCAATTGGCCCCGCCGGCACTGCCGTTGTTTGCAGCACGCGAAAATTGGGTGAGTCAGCAATGGCGTGTAGACCATAGACCTTCGTTCCACGACGCACCAATCGCAGTCTTCCGGCGGTCGATTCATCAACCAGATTCGCGCCGCCGGTCCAGGTGGTTTTGCCACCCGCATTGGTTTCTTTCTGGCCGAAGGCGACGTAGTGATGTCCGTTCATTCGATCGCGACGTCGGTGGATCGAGCAGCGGTCGAGAGTCAGGTTATCCAGATTGAATTCGAGGCCGATGCCACAATGCCATGTGGCTGGTCCGCGAGAGATTTCCAAATCCTTGTAGCCCGCGACGATATCAAAATCACCATTGATGATGGCACAAACTCGCATGGCTCGAACACCCTGATCGGGTGCCCGAACCATCTGCACGCCGTCGGGCAAACAGGTCATGGAAGTCTCATCACCGTCGAAATCAAACAGCTCAGGTGGCATGCCTTTTTTGAAATCATGAATGAACCGGGCTGGCAGTTCTGCCGCTTCCGCATCCAGCGTTGCAACGAGTTCGGACGCCAAAGGCTGTTGATCGATCGCTGGTAGTGTGTTCGGCCAATCGCCGGTCAGGCGTACGTTGCGAACGATTGCGTGAGTTTGATCGCGGTAGTGGAATAGTCCAAACGTCCGCGAAGTAGCACTCGGAAACTCTGTGCGTGCAATCGGATCGCCGTTGAGCCACAGGCTGAGCGTGTTGTCTTTGATTCGCAATTCCGCTTTGTTCCAACCTTCGACAAAGTTTGGCTTTTCAAAAGATGTCGTCGGCAGGTTCTGTAGCGGCACTGCATTGTCCGGTCGCAAATTGGACTGTTCGAATTTGCTATCGGTTAACTGGTGCCGTCGAACCCCGTGTGGCGAGATCAAGAATACCGATCGCCCGAAAGCTGGATGGACGTCGATGGTTCCACCCTGATAATCAAATTCGTATTGGATCTGGGCGTCCCAGCTGATCGGTCGGACATAGTACAGCAAATCTTCGTCGAAACTCCCACGCACATTGTTTGAGACTTCGCTGACGAGTCGGACCGTTTCGTCGTCGCCGACCACGGCGTTCCAAGTTCCCGTGCCGTTGTTCAAATCGGGATCATAATAGCTGGCCCATCCGCTCAGCGATGCATCGCCCAACAGGCTGATTGAATCGGCAATCTTTGCTGATCCGACCAGATGCAAATTGCGGATTTCGGATGCGGTACGACGCCAACTGCGGAGCGCGACCCAGGGGGCCGATGAAGAACCGATGGCGGTTTCGAAAACCGGACGCCCGTTAAAAAAGTGGTTCGCCACACCGTCGTGAACGACGACGCGCAGGTGACTCTGCGATTCGATTGCTTCCAGCGGTGGCGAGATCTCGACTTGGCGATTGCCCTTTGCAAAACCGCCTGTACTGATCTGATGACCACCGTCAACCGGTTGCGCTGCGATTCCATGCACAAACAACTCCGTAAACGCACCCGGACGCGTTGCGACCTCGCAATTGATCTCAACATCACCTGCGATCGGTCCGCGGAACGCCAGGTAATCCAGTTCATGGCCGGAGATCTTGCGTGCTCCATTGTGTCCGACATGAAAGCGGGCCAGAGGACGGGCGCTGCCATGGGTGCCCGCATCCACTCTGCTAAATGTGTCAAAATGGAACATGGGTCGAGCGGTCGAATCGTCGGACACGATATTGTCGATGCGCACCGCTGCGGTGTGAGCTCGACCTTTCAGCAGTTGCAAGTAGTCATGGATCAAATCCAACTCGATGTTCGGTTGGCAATCCCTCAACGTCGGATACGATTCGAACAGTTCTTCGGTCACCAGGTGCGCCGTGGCGGGGTTTTCGGCAACTGACCAGAGCACCAGCAAATCGGCCCACTTGTGTGACAGCGCATCGGAGTCTTGCGATTGTCGCTCCCATGCGAAACGATCTTCCAGACGTTCGGCTACGGCTCTCGTGTCACCGGCGGCAATTTCGACCAATGTTTGCAGCGTCGTCTGAGCGTCGGTGTGTTTCTTTTCCGCCAGTTGGAAGCTTTCGATTCGCTGCTTCAATTCCTGCAGGCGGCCGAGCTCTGCAGCGGTTTTTATCAGCTCACGCGCCGGAGAAAGGATCCACTGGGACTCCGGGTACGCGTCTAGATTCTGAACGGTTTCGTCGGCGACATCGGTCGATACGCCCGGCGGCCGGCGGAAAGTTCCGTGAACTCGAAACGAGTGCCCGCTGCCGGGCAACACCCAGCGGGAAAGTCGGTCAAAACGCTGCTCCGCTGGCAGCTCGCGTGTTTCCAGGCAGACGTTCGCGGCGTTTTGTGCAAGCAGTGGTTGGCCAAAGATTGCGACCAGAGCATTGTGGTCGGACCGCTCGCTCGCTTGCGGTCGACTCACCTCCTGTTCATCCGCGATCGCAGCCTGGGTTTCAGTGAGTGAAAATGCGGCCAGTGAGACGACTCCACAAGCCACTCCCCCCCACAACCGCTGGAAGCACCGATGGATCATCATGAAGCGGCCAACTGAAAAACGCATCGTGTGAGGCTATTTCTTATACTGTGGAGGTCAGGTTGTGTGATGTAGGGTAGGCGCAGTCACTTCATTTGAGTCGAGTTCGGCTAGGATTTCACGCGGAATATTTCTAGAGGATTCGATGACGGGCGAACTCTTCGTGCGAAAATTCCGTTTTTCGCAGAAATCTGCCGCATGATCCTGCGTCGCCGGCCGACTGTAACGGCACAAGCAGGGAACGACTGCGTGGCAAGTGACCACGCCGATTCACGAGGCCGACTGTGAACACTGCCGATTTTATCGACGGATTGCGAAAGCAGGATCCGGCCGCCGCAAAGCATTTGAACGAATGTTTTGTGCCGTCGATTTGGCGATTTGTGTTTTTTCGCGTCGATCGTGACTCACACCTCGCGGAAGACATCGTTGCCGAGACGGTTTTGGCGCTCGTCACCGCGGCCGCTTCGCAGACTGCCATCGAAAACCCCGCTGCGTGGTTGCGGACCGTGGCCCTGCGACGAATCCAGGATCACTTTCGGGCGGCCGCTCGTGTCCAGCATTTAATCGAACAAGTTCAGCGGCAGATCGATCCGGTCGATGACCAGGATCCCGCGGCAAAACATGACGAGAAACTGAAGCGGCAAAGCGTGCGAGAGGCGATGGACGAATTGCCCGACGCTTATCGCATGGCCTTGGAATGGAAATACGTCGATCACCTGAGCGTCAAGGTGATTGCGCAGCGGCTGGATGCGACGGAGAAAAGTGCCGAGTCGATCTTGTTTCGGGCACGACGTGCGCTGCGAAGTCAACTGCAAGAAGACAACCCGGAGCCGCCCGGTCGAAATGAAGCGGTCCAATCGTCTCGGGGTGAATCAGCCAGTCGCCAGATACCCGGTGGCCAGGCCTCTGCAAATTCAAACGAATCATCGCCGGATAGCAAACCATCCACTGGCAATTCCGACGAGTCGTCGATGCAAGAACATCCATCGATGTTCAATGCGCCTCGATTCGTCCGCGAAACTTGAGCCGAGGTAGCACAGGTCAAATCATGACACAGGAATTGACATCCCATCAGCTGTCGAACGACGTTGACTCGATTGATGACCGAGAGTTATTGGCCGACGACGATTCCGGTATGGCATCAATGTTGTCGGATGCTTATGACGCGCCGCCAGCACCAAAAACATTGGTGCGGCGATTGGATGATGGGATTCAACAGCGGTGGGGGTATTCACCCAAGTTGGTTTCATCGCGATTTGCCGGAGCCGTCGCGGTGGCGCGGGTTGGGAAAACTTTGGTTCGTTCATGGCCCGTTGCTGCGAGCCTTGCCGCATCGCTGCTGCTGGTGTTGTTCCTGGCCGGCGGATCGGACAACTACGCTTGGGCGACGGTCGTCGATGCAATCAAACGGCATGGTTTGATCCAGATCAATGAAACCGATGGCACTTGTTGGTTGGATCTCTCCAAACAGATTGCCGGGCAGAAGAACGATCACCAGATTCGCTGGATCGACCTGCGGAAACGAATCATGCTGACGCGCACCGGGCAATCGAGCGTGCTGCAGCGTGGGGCGTTTTCATTCAGTGGCGACGAAACGCAGTCCGAGTCGCTATTGGCCGCTTTCCTGCTTGGTCGGCCGCTGTCGGCCGAAACGCTGGATCGTTTTCATAGGGTCAAGGTGGTTGAGCAGCAGTGGGACGAACAGCGCAAAGATGGACGCGCATTTGTCGAGTTACGCGTGCGTTTTCAAACGGCTGACGAGCAGCATTTTTCGCTTTCGCTGCAACTGGACCCCGTGTCGAAATTGCCGCTGTCGGTTCAAGCGACCGACGACAGCGTTGATCAGGCGAGTGTTGATGTCCGGACCGTCACGCTTGATTACCCCGATAAAACAGCCGACGAGCTGCAGGCGATACACTTTCCCAGCAATCTGTCGATCGTCGATGCAAGTGGCAATCCGCCGGCGAGCGATCCCACGAACCGCATCGCATCGCTTGAGCGAAACCCCAATCCTGGCGACGTGACAGAAAGTGATTCTGCATCCCGGATGCCAGAGTCGGCTGGCATCGAAAAGCCTGGCGAAGGCGATGAAGCGGGGCACCAGGTTTCCCGCGTCCGCGCGTTGAACCAGCATGACACCAGCGTTGCGACACTGCCGATCGGTGCGGCAAACAAATGGATGCCCGTCAGCGTCGTACCCAGAACGGATGCGGAGGTGTTGCAACGAGCAGATGCAATTCTGGACTCGGTTGTGGGAGAAAGAACAAATTCGTCCCGTCGCACCGGCGACGGATTTACAGTTGCTGCGGCGAGCTTATTTAGACCTTGCTGGCCGAACGCCGACGGTCACCGAAGTTCGCCAATACATCAATGACGAAGGTGACGACCGATACGAGCGATTGGTGGATCAATTGCTCGACAGCCCCGATCATGCATCGCAGATGGCGGCGGTATGGCGGTCGTTCCTGATTCCCGAGGGCGTTGATTTGGACGCATTCGGGGGACGCGAGGCGTTTGAAAAATGGCTTTCCGAACGGTTTGCCGCCGATGAACCTTACGACCAGATCGCTCGCAAGTTGCTGCTTGCCGAGGGACGATTGTCTCAGTCTGGTCCGTTGCTGTTCTACTCCGCACTCAAATTGGATGCCCATCAATTGGCGTCAAAAACCTCGCGAGTCTTTCTGGGAATGCGGTTGGAGTGTGCCCAGTGCCACGACCATCCCTTTGAACCATGGACGCAAGAAGATTTCTGGAGTTACGCCGCCTTCTTTGCACAGATCTCGCGTCCCAAAGGCGAATTGGAAAATGTATCCACGGTGATGCGAGTTCGTGACGTGGATCGCGGGGAAGTCATGCTGCCGGAAACCGATACGGTGGTCCCCCCGCGTTTCTTGGGAGATTACCAGCCGCCAAGCGATGAGGCCCTGGACGAATCGGTGCCGGCGCGACGAACACGCTTGGCAAGATGGTTGACCGGACCGGACAATCCTTACTTTGCCCGGGCGACGGTCAATCGCATGTGGAGTCAGTTGTTCGGCCGCGGCATTGTCGATCCGGTGGATGATTTCGGTGAACACAACCAACCCGTTTCGGCGGAGTTGCTCGATACGTTAGCCAGCCAGTTCATCGACAGTGGATTTGATCTGAAAAAGCTGGTTCGATCCATTGCCCTGTCGAAAGCATATCGGCTTTCCAGCAGTTCGGGGGTGCAGACAGAGTCGCAGTCGGATGTCGAAAAACGGCTGGAAACCTTCGCACAGATGAACGTCAAGACTTTGACGGCGGAGCAGCTGTACGATTGCATCGCGGTGGCGACTTTGCTGGATCAAGAAAACGGCGTGGCATCGGATTACACGCTTTCGCGATTCGGTAACAGCCAGCGAGAGGCGTTTCTGCAACAGTTCGCTGCACCGGCAGCCAATCGCGCGGAGTATCTCGCTGGCATACCACAAGCGTTGATGCTGATGAATGGATCGATGATCACAGCGGCGACGCAAGAGAACAGCAGTGGCCTGATTCGATCCTTGGACGCGCCGTTCTTTTCCGATCGTCAACGCATGGACGTGTTGTTCATGGCGACACTTTCCCGCCCGGCGAGTGCCGATGAAATCGAACTGCTTGCCGAATTCGTGCCCGCTGATGCGACAGCATCGCAGCGCAGTGCCGGACTGGCCGATTTGTTATGGGCGTTAATCAATAGCTCCGAATTCACGCTCAATCACTGATGGTTCAACCCATCAACGACGCACTCAAACGGTAATCGATCATGTCCCGAAATCGCTCACGCAGGCAGTTTTTTCAATCGATGTCAGCCGGTCTCGGTGCGGTCAGCGCTAGCGGATGGTTCCCCAGCTTTGCTCACGCGTTGGCCAATGATCCGAATCGACGTCGTCATTGCATTTTGCTGTGGATGAGCGGCGGTCCAAGTCAAACCGACCTGTTTGACATGAAGCCGAACCATGAAAACGGTGGCGAGTTCAAAGAAGTTCAAACCGCAGTGCCGGGATTACGGTTTAGCGAACACCTGCCGAAACTGGCCGGGATGTCGGACAAGTTGGCGATCATGCGTGGATTGTCAACCAAGGAAGGTGACCATGGTCGAGGTTCCTACCTGATGCGGACCGGCCACAAACCGATGGGGCCGATTCAATACCCGTGCATCGGCGCCTCGCTGGCGAAACAGTTGGCCGAAGATGCATTGAAACTTCCCGGCAACGTCAGCATCGGAACCTACCGTGCTTTCAATCAAGACGCGTTTAGTCCCGGTTTTTTGGGGCCGCGTTTCGGGCCGCTGTTTGTCGGTGCGACCGACGTTCCCGGCGCCGTGACCAACGACGACGCCGGTTTTCCAAACTTGCAAGTGCAATCGCTTCAGCGTGCCGACGGCGTCACCGAGCAACGAATGGACCAGCGATTGAAGATCTGGCGACGTTTGCAGTCGCAGTTTGTCTCGTCGCGTCGAGCCGGCGCCGCCGGAACGCATAACGAAGTCTACGAGGGCGCCGTGCGTTTGATGAACAGTGACGATGCCAAAGCATTTGACTTGTCCCAGGAACCAAAAAAACTGCGTGAAGCTTACGGGGCAAACGTCTTTGGCCAGGGTTGCCTGATGGCCCGTCGATTGATCCAAAGCGGGGTCCCGTTTGTCGAAGTCTCGTTGGGAACCAACAGCGGCGGCGTGGGATGGGATACACATTCGGATAACTTCAACGCGGTCGAGCGTCTTTCAAAAATCTTGGACGATGGTTGGGGCACGCTGATGCGCGATTTAGAAGACCACGGTTTGCTCGAATCAACCACCATTTTGTGGATGGGTGAGTTCGGACGAACCCCGACGATCAATCCCGCCGCCGGACGTGATCATTTCCCAAACGCATGGACGAGCGTGCTGACCGGCGGCGGTATTGCCGGTGGACAAGCCTACGGAAGAACGAGCGCCGATGGTACGACGGTGGAAGACGGAAAGATCGGCGTCCAAGATTTGCTCAGTACACTTTGTGCGGCGCTCGGCTTGGGTAGTGCGCCCAGCAACATGGCACCGAGCGGTCGACCGATCCCGATTTCCGAAGGCAACGTCATCGAGGAAGTTTTGGCATGAGTTGTTTTCCTCGAGTCAGATGCACAGTCCTACTCGTTACGTTGCTCTCGCTCGCCCGCGTCGCAGCTGCGGACGACAAATCAGGCTCGCTGCCTGTTGCGACATCAGTCAAGTTACTGAGTGTTCCGACGGCCAGCACTGCACAGACTGCTGCGGCGCCCATGATGGTGTCGCCGGAACCGCCGCCGGCGACCCTGCCGGCTGAACGACTGCCGCAGTATCAAATGGGATACCAGCGATCCGATTTCTTATCACAAGCTGCGAATGAAAAGGGAGAAATTCGGTTTGTCTTGGCCTCATCCACCGTGATCGAGAAAGTCGGACGCCCGTTGTTGATACGCATGACCGTACGAATCGACGGCAAAGCCTTTACCACAACACGTGGCCAGAAAAGTAAAGCTTTGCTCAGCTCGCTCGAGGCACCCGAGAAGGACGACGTTGAGGAGAGAATCGAGCCATCCGATTCGAACCCACACACTGGGGCAGACGAACAAAGGGAATCGATCGGGGTTGATGCAGAATCAGACCAGCAATCGGTTCGAGAAGTCGAAGACAACTCGAAAAGCGAAGACGACGTCACTGTGCAGCCTGCGACCGAACCGGCTTATCAGCTGACCACCGACCCAAAGGAGATGATGCGGCGATACACGGCCGCGATTGGCGAGAATGTTTCCGAAGTAGAAGCTAGCTGGTTGCTCGCACATTGGACGGATGGACCGGTGTTGTTGCTGCTGCATCCTTACTTCCAAAGTTTTCGTGCCAATGAACGACCGGCTTATCAAGTGCTCGACCGGGATCGTGACGGCACGATATCCACTGGGGAACTTGCCTCGGCCGTCGAGTCGTTTCAAAAATGTGACGCCAATCGCGACGACATCGTGGATGTCTTGGAGATCGCCAAGGCGGCCGAGGCGATGCGCGACGAAAATGCCATTTCCTTTGCCTCCAGTCCGCTGCTGCTGTTGTTGGCGGACTTGGAAGGGATCGCTCAGGATGATCCCGCGCCGCATGAGCCGGCACTGTTCGCCGTGTTCAAACCATTCGATACAGACCAGAATGGGCAGATTCAGCGCTCCGAAATTGAGACCCTGGCACGGCAATCGCCAGACATCGATTTGATCGCCGATTTCGATACCCAGAAAGAGGCGGAATCAAAGCTGACGTTGGTCTCCGTTTCTCCTGAATTGCAGGCAACGATCGACACGCCGACAACGATCGACGGAATCAATGTTGCGATGGGAGAAACGACGCTAAACTTTTCCGCCGTGCAAGGTTCAGCGACAGCGCAAGTCTCACTCGGTGCGGTCGTCGACGGATATCCGCTGCTACCGCTCCTGGATCCCAACGACGACGGCCGATTCACGATCCGCGAGTTGCGTCAGCTGGATCAGCGTTTGCGGCAGTTCGACGTCGACGGAGACGGTCAATTGACTCCTCAGGAAGCTCAATCGCCGATTCGAGTTTGTATTGGATTGGGCGCGATCGTGCATCGCGAGTTGGCGAGCGTCCGAGCGATCAGGCAACGTGTTCAGGCGAAAACTGTATCAGGACCTGAATGGTTCGCCCGGATGGATCGAAACAAGGACAACGATTTGGCTCGCAGTGAGTTTCCCGGCACAGATCAACAATTTGAATCATTGGATGCTGACAGCGACAAACTTGTCAGCGCTACCGAAGCGAACGAATTCGACAAGCAATCCAACAACGCGGAATAATTCATGGCAAACCGTCTCGACGAAATCACCCAGCCCAGCTCCAACGGCCCTTTGAACAAGGCCAACGACCAGCCCGTTGACGTTGCACAAGCGGTCGATCAACTGCACCGGCAGCTGACGACACTGCGCGAGCAGCTCAGCGGGATCATTGTTGGACAACACGAGGTTTCGGAACAACTATTGATCGGCCTGCTGTGCCGAGGGCATTGCATTTTGCAGGGGATGCCAGGGTTGGCCAAAACGATGCTTGTTTCCACGTTGGCATCCCTCACTGATCTGACTTTTCGTCGCGTTCAATTCACGCCCGACTTGATGCCTGGTGACATCACGGGAACGGAAGTGTTGGAGGAAGATCACACCACCGGCAAACGCATCTTTCGCTTCGTCGAAGGACCCTTGTTTGGCAACGTGATTTTGGCGGACGAAATCAACCGTACGCCACCGAAGACGCAGAGCGCGTTGCTGGAAGCGATGCAGGAATGTCAACTGACGGTCTGTGGCCAGACCTATCAACTGCCCGATCCGTTCTTCGTTCTGGCGACCCAGAACCCGGTCGAAACCGAGGGCACGTATCCGCTGCCGGAAGCTCAGTTGGATCGCTTTCTGTTAAAAATTCACGTGCGTTATCCCAGCCGAGAAGACGAGCTGGAAATTGCCCGTCGTCAAACCACCGACTACAAGTTTGAAACGAAGCGGGTATTGAACGAGCAACAGATTCACGCCATGCAAGCTCTGGTCCGGAGCGTCGTCGTTTCGGACCATATTTATGGGGCGACACTCGATTTGGTCCGCGGTACGCGACCGGAAGAAGGCATGATGTCGGCGGAGTTGAGAAACATGGTTCAATGGGGCGCGGGGCCTCGGGCAACGATTTCGCTATTGATGGCCGCCAAGGCACGGGCGCTGTTGAACCGTCGTTGTCATGTCACCACCGAAGACTTGATTGCGGTCGCACCCCCCGTGCTCCGCCACCGAATCATCCTGACGTTCAATGCGGAAGCCGCCGGTGTGGATGGGGATTCGGTGTTGCAGAAGATTATGGATCAAACCCCATCACTGAAAATGAAGAACGTTGTCAATTCTTGACCGAAATCCTCCTGATTCGACATTGCGAGCCACGACTTCATGTTGAGAACGTGAGCCGTGGGTGTGCGCCCAACGGTTCAGAACAACAACGATCCCACTTTGCCTTCACCTGATAACAACAAACGCTTCATGTTCGGACTCTTTCGACGTCACACGACCAATGAACCGTCGCCGGCAACCCATGGCGGTACGTCGGCGTATACGGATTTGGTGGATCCCCGTGTGATGGATCAGATCGGGCACCTGGAGTTATTGTCGCGTAGTGTGGTCGATGGGCTGCTGGCGGGCAAACATCGGTCGACAACCAAAGGGGGATGCTGCGAATTCGCACAGCACCGTCAATACGCGCCCGGCGATGAGATCCGTCAAATCGATTGGCAGGTCTACGCACGCAACGATCGCTATTTCATTCGACAGTTCGAGGAAGAGACGAACTTGCACGCAATGTTGGCGATTGATGCCAGTGGGTCGATGCGATTTGGCTTATCCTCCGACAGCAAACTGGATTTCGCCAAACAAGCTGCTGCGTGTCTGGCACGATTGTTATTGCACCAACGCGACGCGGTCGGCGTCACCGTGCTACACGACAGCAATCCCGTTTTTATCCCGGCGAAACAGCATGCCGCTCATTTGCGTGCCATTCTTGCGGCGCTGCAATCTGCCCAGGCAAGCGGGGCCGGAGGTCTGGGCGGTCAGATCCAGCATTGTGCCGCCCGCCAGCGTCGACGCGGTTTGTTCGTTCTGTTTTCGGACTGTTTCGGCGATCTGGGGGAACTCGCTACGGCACTGCGGATCGTACGCGCCCGCGGTCATGATGTCGTTGTGATGCACGTGCTGGCGCCAGAGGAACTGACGTTCGATTTTCGACGCTGGTCTGCGTTTCAGTCGTTGGAGGTCTCTGGCCAGCGAATTCATCTGGATCCACCCGCGGTTCGGCAACAATACCTTCAACGGGTTCGTCGTTTCGTAGCAGACCTGGAAGACATGGTCGTTGGTCTGGGAGGCGATTACGTTCGTCTGACAACCGCCACGGATCTGGCTGACACGCTCGGTTGGTTTTTGCGAAACCGCATGGCACGCCGGGGGGCAGCACGGCGATGAGTTTCCTGAGCATTGCATTTCTGCTGGCGCTTCCCCTGGCTGCGGCTCCGTTGTTGCTGCACTTTTTCGATCGCCGGCGCAACACAGTGATCCAATGGGGTGCGATGCAATTCTTGATGGAGGCATCGGCACGAAAGACCAGTGCCCGACATCTGAAACAATGGCTGCTGTTGTTGCTGCGTTGTTTAGCGATCGCCGCGCTTATCTTTGCACTCTCACGCCCGCTGATGCCCTCGGGTTACCTGGGCCGAGACGATCGTGGTGAGACCATTTTCATTATCGACAATTCGATGTCGATGTCGCGAAAAACACATTCGGGGACGATGATCAAAGATGCAGTGGACCGAGCGGTTGAAATGCTGTCCACATTGCCGCGACACGAAGACGTGCGGATTCTGACCACGGCGCCTTATCCTGTGTGGACTGGATCCGGCAGCGTCCGTAGTGACCGGCGCAATCGTGAATGGATCACGGCGCAGTTGGATCAGCTGGATGCCACACAAGGTCGAAGTGACTTATTGGCGGCATTGTTTACGGCGGTCCAAGCCGAGCACAAACCGACTCAGTCTTCACGCCGCGTCGTCATCTTGACCGACGGCCAAGCAGCAGACTGGCGACTGAAAGACGAGGTAGGGTGGACGCGCTTTCATGAAGTCCTGAATCATTCGCCCGTCCGTACGGAAATCGAACCAGTACGTTTGGATAACGCGAACAGGATCGCATCGACGGGAAATGTTGGTATCGATCAGTTGACAATCAATCGCACGATCGTTGGCGTTGGTCAAGCCATCACCGCGATCGCACACTTGCACAACTACGACGCGGCCGGCGTCGAAGCTTGCACGCTGATTTGGCAAGTCGATGGCGAGGACCAGCACGAGGAAACGATCGATGCGATCGAAGGCGGTCAGTCTCTGGAATCGAATTGGCGTCACCTTTTCGAGACGCCGGGAACGTATCAGTTGAGCTGCCGAATCGACCATGACGATGATTTGACGGCCGATAATCGGTCAAGCCTGGTTGTTGAGGTTGTTGATCGAGTTCCGATCGTGATTGTTGAGGACGCTTTCGATCGTGCCGAGATGCAGCAGGATTCCTTTTTCGTCCAAGCCGCGCTGGGCTGGATTGATGGCATGCCGCTGGGGGACACATCGATTTATGTGCCAACCCTCGTTTCGTCAGAGGAGTTGGCAACCACGGATTTGTCGTCGCAGCGTGTCGTGGTGATTCCGAATCTCACACGATTGGACGATGATGTCATCGAAGCATTGACGGAATTCGTTTCGGATGGTGGCGGTTTGTGGATCGGACTCGGGCCGCGCACCGATATCGATTCGTTCAATCATCAGTTGTTCGCCGACGCCAGCGGGTTATCACCGCTGCGCATCGACCGAATCGTCGATTCTGTAGCGACCGACTTCGAATCCGAGAGCGATGACAACGACTCGAGCGACCTGCGGCAAACTCGCATCGACCCATTTCGCAGCGAACATCCCGCGACGCGACAGTTGGCCGACGACGAACAGCTTGATTTGGCCGACGCGCTGATTCGGCGACGCTTTCAGTTCATGACTGGAGAGAAAACCGAAGACTTGTCGGTATTGCTCCGGTTGAATAACGGGCAGCCATTGGCCGCTGAAAACTTTGTGGGGCGTGGACGCGTCGTCGTCCAAGCGGTGCCGCTTCGGTTGCAGTGGAGCGATTTGGCGCGAACCCAATCGTTCGTGGTCATGGTCCGCGACTGGATCGACTATTTGGCTCAGCCACGTGCGACACAATACAACTTGCAACCTGGCGAACCCATCGTGATGCGGGTGCCCGAGTCCACGTCCTCTGCCGAGTCCGCGTCGATGCAATCCGAAGCTCCCACTGCACTGCTAACGACACCTCAAGGTGATGCCATCGAGTTGACCGCCCAGCGCGTGGACGACGCATTCGAGTTTCGATCTAGCCGCACCCGATTGCCTGGCGAGTACAAGTTGGAAATCGGTTTGGCCGATCAGTCGATTCCATTCCACGTCCGCCGCGCCGCAGACGAATCCAATTTGGATCCTCTTGGCACGAATGCATGGCGAACAATCACGGCGGCGACGACCGCCAACCCGTCGGTCGAAAAACTCTCGCAAACTGCCTCGACACAATCAGATCCGGTGTGGCCCTACCTGTTGATCGGTTTGATCATGCTGATCACCGGGGAACTGGTCCTTTCGAGTGCCTTGCGCGCGAGCGGTTTGGGTCCGCAGGCATCACCGATTTTTCAGAGATGGATTCATCATTTTTGCAAACGTCCCAGGGAACCGAAGTCCTGACGCCGTCGAAAACGGTGGCCGTTGGGGCCAACCTGGTCAATACGATCTCTTCGGAGGTGAATTGACCGATGACCGCTGCCGAAACAACAAGCAATCAGTACATCGCGTTTGAGCATCCGTTCGGCATGCCATGGATCGTTCTGATCGGAATGGCGTGTGCCGTGGTCATGCTCTGGACACTGTATCGCGAGCGAAACATTTTGGGTGGCAAAACGACAACATCGTTCGCCATCTTGCGAATGGTGGCAATCGCGACGGTGTTCTGGATGCTTCTGGCACCGACAAATGTCTTGGAGGAATCCACGTCAACGCGTAAAGCCGTCGTGGTGTTGACCGACGTGAGCGCCAGTATGACGACTGTTGACCCGATCGGATCCGCCGACGACTTTCGCTGGGCCGCGTTCCAATCCGGTCTTGGCCAGCGGAACGCACTGAGCGGACCAATCGCTTCGGCTGACCGCGCGATTGCAGCGCTCGGCGTCGCCCATCACGAATTGTCGGGTGCGGTCGATGATCTCGAAAAACATGGCGAGCAAAGCTTGGTGACCGAGCACGTACGTTTGGCTAACAAGGCAATCGAACGTTCGAGAATGCATTTCGATCAGATTCGCGACACGGCGTCGGAGACCATTGCGGCAGGACTCGACTCGACCCTCATCGAGCCGTTGCTGTTACGGTTGTCCGGACTATTGCACAGCCCAGAATTTGACTCGTTGGCAGAACTTTCCGAGACCTTGCAGCGGGACCGTACGCCGAGGGAAGCGGGTTGGCGGGAAGGCCTGCCGGACTTGATGGGCCGCATCGCCACGGCGCGTCGCGTATTTCAGGAGTTGGTCGGTCAGTTAATCGTATCCGAACAGAATGCGATCGAGGAATCAACCGCCGCCGCCAGGAACTTTCACAGCAAATCAAGAAGCCAACGCGTGGTCACGTTCCTCGACCATTTCAAACAGTCAACGTGGGACTCGATCAAGGAAACCGCGAATTTGCGATGGAGTTCGTTTGATCAAACAGCCCAGGATTTTGTCAGCGACAACGAGGCGACCAAATTTCTGAGCGAATTGGTGGATCGTGATGATTTGACCAAGCAGACCGATCTCGCCTCGGCACTGCGACACGTTGATCAGATGCGCCAGGACCAACCGATCGCGGCCACGTTTGTGCTATCAGATGTCGCACACAATCACTCCGGATCAGGAAAGCCAATCGAAGTCGCGGCACAACTGCATGGCACACCGGTGTATGTGATTCCGATCGGCAATCAGTCGCGTCGACGCGATATTGATTTGGTTTCGGTCAGTGCGCCGACGGTCGCGATGCGTAATGACGACGTTGTGATCGAGGCCCACTTGGAAATCTATCAGTCGCTCGGTGAAACTTGCACCGTGCAACTGCTTCGCGACGGTGAAATAGTCGATTTTCGCAATGTGCTAATCGATTCGGACTCGGACAGTCGCAGCGTTCGATTCGATCAACGCGTTTCGGATATTGGGCGATCATCATTTCAAATTGCGGTCCAGCCGCTCGATGGTGAGATGACGACCGAAAACAACTTTTACGAAATCGAGATCAATGTCACTCGCAGCGATATCAAGGTCCTGTTGGCGGATGAGCTACCACGTTGGGAGTATCGATACTTGGTACAGCTGTTTCGACGAGACGTAAAAGTCGAAATCGATGAACTGTTGTTTCATCCGCGTTTGGTCGCTACAGGTCGTCGTGAAGAGTCCGGAACTCTTCCTGTAGCGGTTGATCAATGGGATCAATACGACGTTGTCATCTTAGGTGATCTGCCCGTTGAACATTTTCCGGTGGCGGCACAAGAGTCACTGCTGAAATATTTGCGCACACGTGGCGGGACATTGATCGTGATCGCGGGCGATCGGGCGATGCCGCAAGCGTACGTCGATCATCCGATCGAAGAGGTGATTCCGGTTCGACCGATCGACGATGCAAGCAATCACAACGCTCGAGGATACGCGTTTCGCGTGACAGAAGAGGGACAATCACATGTTGCCCTGATGATCGGCGAAACCGAGCAGTCGACTCGCGACGCGTGGAATTTTGTCAATCGGTTTTCGCCACTGCATCAGGTCTCGCGATGGCGAACCCCACTGCCGACCGCTCGCAGTCTGATTGCGGCTGTTCCGCGTGATTCGAATCCGCAGAAAGACGACTCTGTCTCAGCCGATTCCACGTTCTTGTGTTGGCAACCGGTGGGTCGAGGACGCATTGTCTATCTTTCTGGCCCCGATACGTATCGATTGCGATTTCTGCGCGGCGATCGTTTGCACTATCGGTTTTGGGGCCAATTGATGCGGTGGGCTATCGCGTCAGATCTTTCCGCAGGCAACCAATCGGTGCGAATCCGGACCGCACGATCACTTTACGAAACCGGTCAAATCGTCGACGTCGAAGTCGAGTTGCTCGATTCCGAGGGCGGTCCGGTGATGCACGATGATGGCGCAAGCGAAGAACTTCATTTACGTCTCCTTTGCGGAGATGAAGAGCGCGTGGTCCCACTCGCGGCGAATGAAGAACGCCCGGGGCACTTTCGAGCCGAGATTCGGTCTCTGCAGCCTGGTGTCTACCAAGCTCAGCCGGCCGGAACTCTGGTTGAATCTTTATTGGATGCGGAAGCCGGCGAGAGTTCCGCCGAAGCAACCGCGGCGGTGGCCACCTTCACCGTCCAGGCAGACTTGCCGACGGAGTTGGTCGACACACGTTGCAATCGAGTCTTGGCCGGGCAAGTTTCCGAACTGACCGGCGGACAGGTTTTGCCGCCCACCGCAGTGGACGAGATTTTGGAATTGACGAATTTGGAACCAGTCGTGACTCACCGCGTGCAGCGTCAACCGTTATGGCTGCGCTGGAAGTATTTGTGGCTGGTCTTTGGATGTTTGCAAACCGAATGGATCATCCGTAAGTGGAGAGGACTTTCGTAATCATGTCAGCCTCAATTGCAACTCACCGATTCCCCTCGGCCATCGAGGGAAAACTTCGATCCGTTCGATGGCGGCACGCCGCGCTGGCCGCGTCGTATGCCTTGGCGTTTGGGTGCTGCGTGCTGATTGTTCTGATGATCCTGTCGATGGCGATCGACTGGGCGATTCCGTTCACCGATTTGGCGGTTCGCGTATTCTTGACCGCTGGAACTCTGGTCGCAACGGTGGCCACCGTTGCTCTGCTCGGGTTCAAGCCCATCGGTGACTCGCTGCGTTGGAAACATGCCGCCAGTGCCGTGGATCAAGAAGTCCCGCAACTGGAAGAACGTTGGTCCACGGTAGCTAGTCTTTCAGCGAGAGATCAGACCAACGAGTCGCCCATGCAAAAGGCGATGGCAGCGCAGGTCACCAGTGAAGCGATTGCGATGGAAAAAGTCGTCCAGCCGTGGCGTGTTGCTCCACCTGTTTCCCTGCGTCCGGCGCTTTACGTCGCCGCGGCCAGTGCAATCTTGCTGGCCGGATTGGTGATGATCAGTCCCGCACAAATGTCGGTGCTGCTGAAGCGATTTTGGTCTCCAACCTCGACGATTACGGCAACACAACTGACCAGTGAGACGGGTGATCGATTTGTCCCTCGCGGTGAATCGATTCAGTTGGTCACCAAACTCAGCGGTCTCCCGCGATCGCAAGCAACCCTCACGGTGCAAGATTCCGACGGCATGACTCAGGATTACCGGCTTCGCTGCGACAAACAAGCACCGGATCAGTTTTTGCATACGATGCGAGTGGATGATTCGCTGTCATATCGTGTCCGCGCCGGTGACGGTCAGACGGAGTGGCAGCATTTGCGGGTGATCGATTTCCCCGAGGTCGCGGAGGTTGATTTTTCAATCGATTTTCCGGAATACACCGATCGCGAAAGGATCAGCCGTGACCGAATCCCCCGACGCATCAAAGTGATTCAGGGCAGTACGCTAAACTTGTCCCTGAAACCGGCGGAGCCGTTGAAAGTGATGAGGGTTTCGTTAGCCAAGCCCGACCAAACATCTCGGTCTACGCAATCTGATAGCGAAACCCCCGGTGAGCGGGTCCGTGAATTGGTCGCCGACAAAGATGGCTGGTATCACTTTCAGATGCAACTCATTGACGATGTATTGCTGCGACCCACGCTCATCAGCGCACACGGGCTAGAGAACCAACGGCGGTTGTTCTCCCGAATCGAAGTCATCGCCGACAAAGCGCCGGTTGCCCGAGTGATCGGACCGACGGATGAAATGGCCGTGTCGGTCGATGACAAAATCGAGATCGAATTCGAGGCGCATGACGATCACGGTATCGCCACCGCAGAGTTGGTCGTATTCGACGAATCACAGAAGGACGCAGACGGAAATCCGAGAGTCGTCGACGTAAAAGAGATCCCGCTAGGCGACCAGCGAATGCAAAAGCATGTGATGGGAAAGACACAACTGGACTTGAAACAGCTCAACGTGGCAGAAGGAAGCGAGATCAGTTATGCAATTCGCGTGACGGATAACCGGATTGTCCAGCTCTCCGGCGAAGTCCCTGTCCAGCCCAACTCGGAATTCGCAACTCAGAACTCAAACGAAACGAAAACACCAGCCGGACCCGACGTAACCGGGAGCACGGGCGATGCAGATCCGAAGGTCGCTCAACAGACCGACACCAGGAAAGCGTCAGTTACCGCTGGCAATCCGCGGCAAGACGCCAACAAAGCACCGGGTGATGGAGCCCATGATGGACGCCAAGACGGCGTCCAAATCGCCGACAAAGATGAGATGCCCGGTAAAACTTCCGGTAGTGTTCCCGGCGAACAACTCGGGGATGATCGTCTCGCGAAGCTGCTGGAACTGATGCCGGAAAGTTCTGAGACCAAATCAATGATTACCTCTCAATCACTTGGTCAATCCGATGCTGTCGATCAAGACGATCAGCGTCACCCACCGTCGCCGATGAATCCGATTTCGGACGCCGGCCAGTTGGCCGCGAAAGATTCCGACTCGACTCGTAACCAGGCCGACCCAACCGAGGCGGCATCCGCCGGAACCCAACCTGGCCAGACACCCTCAGCGAAGAACAATCTCGTGCGAAACCATTCGAGGCCATCGAGCGATTCGGATGCAGTTCAGGCGGATGGGCAACGCGATCCGAAGGATCCATCGCCGCGCGGTGATCAAGTAAAGGATGGGATGCCGGAATTGGACGCCGCGGAAGCCAAAGTCAGCAAAAGTTCCGATCCTAAAGAAGCTGCAACGGCCGCGAACAGTGACTCGTCGCAAAATGACTCAACGAACAACGATTCATCAAACAATGACGAATCGAGAAGCCGCGTATCCAACCAGACATCCACTCCGACGGATTCCAAAGACCAAACCCCTCAGCCGCCGAGCAAATATTCACTCACAGGGCAACGGAATCGCAGCGGTCAAAACACGCTGACCGGACGTCGGCGTCTAAAAATCACCGAAAAGCTCGCCTCGATTGCCGAGGCGGAGCAGCGTCCTGGTGAGGACCGACAGATTCGCGAGAGCGTCGTCGAGATCGATGAAATGCTCGCCGACGTGGAATCAGGTGTAAGACAATTGGTCCAGCACAAGATCGCCGATGCGGATCGCGCCGAACAGTTTCGCCGGCTCGACACCGGACTTGGCAACATCGAATCCTACGTTGCGGATCTTCGAGAGCAAACCAAAGAGAATCAATTTGCATTCGTCGGTCTGCAAATGGTCGACATCACGCGAACGCATGTGACGCCCGCTCGAGATCGTGTGTTTTCCGCAATCCAGCGTCCCAATGCGAGTGACGTTGATGCATCGGCTTCGTTGCAGCACGTGGTACGAGCGAGAGAGCTTCTGGGCGCGCTGCTCAAACGCTACGACCGCGTCGTTCAGGAACGCAAACTTCAGCGTTCGCTGGACGAAACCGTCACCATGTACGAGGTCTATGTCCAGAAGCGTCGCATGCTGATGCGCGAGACACGCCAGAACATAAATCCTCTGCAGCGAAAAATGGCAGTCATTGAAGTCGATCAAGCCTACCTGGATCGTCTTGCCGAAGTGCTGAAACTGCGCCGCGAAATGATGGAAGAATTCGCACAGATGCTCGGCGACGATCCTCGGCTGCTGTCACGGTATTTGGAACTCGTCAAGCGACGAGGAAAATCGTTGCGAGACCAATTAACGGAAATTTCACAACGCCAATATGATGCGACAGAGGAATCATTGAGTTGGCTACAGATCGATCAATCTCAAAAACAGGATTTGTGGGCGATCATCTCGGAACTTCGTTTGCACTCGGCAACCGATATGGCGAAAGACGCAGCTGAACTGGCCGAACGAATCGAAAAACAGATGCCGTTGGAAGTCGATGCTCAAGTAGGTACGCCAGCCGAAGTCATTCGTCAGGCAAAAAAAATCGCTACCACCGCCCGGGCAATCAGTTTTGATGCGGACAAGCTGATTGCGAATGCAGGGCAAGTGACGGATCGGTCGTCGTTGATTGGTCACGCTCGATCGTTGGTGGCCAATTGTGATCGACTGTCCGCACTGCTTGACCGCCTGCAGTTTGAGAACGAATCAGAAGAGGCAATCGCCGATTATGTCGAACCGAGAATGCTGGAAACACGCACGGTGGCCGATCAAGCGGATGCATGGTCCATTTTGAGTGAGAGTTTGGTCAGTGGCGACTTTTCCGGATTGGTCCGCACGGAGCAATATCGTCTTGCGGTGACCACACAATTCTTGCGTGTCGAAATGCTGGACATGGAAAACGACTTGGATGGTCAGTTTCGGCAACTGACCGATTCGAGCGTGCCAGGAGATATTGTGGATAGGATTCGCACGCTGCATCGACTGATGGAAACGATCACGTTCAACCAAGCGGCCGCGTCGTTCCGTGCCGACCAAGGACAATTGGAGTCCGCCGCACAGCAGCAGCAACTCGCGACCGAACGGTTGGAAGAAGCGGAAAAGCTGTTTGACCAGATTCGTCGCGCGGTCGTCGAGAAGTTGGATGAATACGAGGCGACCGATCCCAACATTGCGGACCTTCGCGATCCTACCCTGGACGAATTTCTTGCACGTCTCGAACGCGAACCCAACATCGCTAGCCAGCTTGGAATCCCCAATCGACGATCGAATCTTCGGATCATTGCGGACTCGATGCTTTGGCAACAGAACGGGCAAGGCGGGCTCGGAGGATCGGGGGAAGCCGCGGCAGAACGGGCAAATGCCGCGATGAAGATGAAGATGAATCGCGCGAAAAAGAAGGATCAAGAACCAGAAAGGGAGACTTCTGAGGAAGAGCAAGAGAATCTGGCCGAAGCGAAGAAGGCTCAACAGATGCTCGAAAAGTCGTTGGTTGAAATCGAGAAGCAACGCGACGATCCCAAAACACCCGATGATCAACGTCAGCGTCTAAAGAAACTGGCCGAAGACGTCAAAAAGATGCTCAAGGATGCCACCGCTGATCCGTCGGACCGTGAGGCGTGGCAAAAGATCGTGCAATCGGATCAAGCCAAGGCGCTGATCGAAGCGATCGCCAGGGGTGAAGCGATTCCCGATCAACAGTGGAACAAGCTTCTGTCCACCTTGGAAGATGGTCTGTGGCAGGTTCGCGGCAATCAACCCCCCGAAGCGTATCGAAAAGCCATCGAGCAGTATCAAGATCAAATTCGTGAACTCATGCAGACGATCGATGAAGGATGATTCTCCAGCCCATGTTCGCCATGACCACACGCTTTTGCTCGCTGCCGGTGGTGATCGTCGCTGCAATCGTTGGATTTTGTTCCCCAGCCGGAGGGCAAGACGACGACCCATCGGTGATCGCGACGACAACGAATTTGAGCGCGGCCCTGCCGCCCAGCCAATGGGCGAGGGTCGAATCATCGGTCGACCGAGGTTTGCAGTGGTTGGCAAGCCAGCAAGCGGATGACGGCCGATTCCCAAGCGACGAAATTGCTCAACCGGCCGTGACCTCGTTGGCCGTCATGGCGTTTCTCTCTCGTGGGCATTTGCCAGATGAAGGGCCGTACGGCGAAAACATCTCACGAGCAATCGATTTTGTGCTCAGCACGCAGAGTCGACGCGGCTACTTTTCCCTTCGTCCGGTAATTCCCCCGGCACAGCACCTGACTCCGTCGCAAACCGTGGTTTACAACCATTCGATCGCAGGGCTGATGTTGGGCGAAGTCTTCGGAATGTGCTCAGGGGAACGGTCGCAACGAATCGAAAACGCGATCCATCGTGCGCTGATTTACCATCGCGAGGTGCAATCGCGGACAAAAGCGGCCGCGTCGGACATTGGCGGGTGGAGGTACGGTTATCCGGAAAGCCCAAGTGCAGCCTCGGACATGTCGGTCACTGGTTGGGCGTTGATGTTTCTGCGATCGGCTCGCAATGCGGAGTTCAACGTTCCGAAGCAGTATTTCGACGAGGGACTGGATTTTGTGCAGCGTTGCTATGAACCAGATGCTTCACAACATGAAAAGGGTGTGTTTCGCTATCGTCCCCGTGAGTCACAGGAGAATCCGCAGATCTCCCTAGCCAACACGGCATCAGCGACGTTGACCTTGATTCTCGGCGGACGACACCAACACGAAGGCGTCAAAACGTCAGTTCGCTGGTTTCGAAGCCGCAACTATCCCAGTCCTTGGCAAAACAACTACTACTACCTGGCCAGCTATTACAGCAGCCAAGCGATGGCCCAGGTCGGTGGTGACTCCTGGGACCAAATCTTTCCACAAATCGCCGCAGGGATGTTGGAAGAGCAAACCGAGTCGGGTGCGTGGCCACCGGGCGGAGCGAACGAAAAGCGTTTCGGATCGACATACAGCACCTCCCTTGCCGTCCTGGCGCTCACTCCAGCCTACGGCTTGCTGCCGATTTATCAGCGTTAAACCTTTTCTCACGCAGAACTGCCAACCCAACAATCGCCAGACATGCGAGCTGTCTCCGGTCGGTTATTCAAGGAACCAAGGGACGATTCGGAACAGCACCTCCCGCTGGACCGTGCCGACCGTTTCCGATCACCCGACCGTTTCCGATCACTAGGCGTCGGTTGCTGAGCTAATGTTCGCGGATTTGGGAGGCGACTCGTCGTCTGGGGAGTTGGATTCCCAAAGCACGAGCTCGTCGAATTTTTTTTGCAACTGCCTTGTCATTCCTGAAATTTCACCGCCCCGATGGATCGCTGGTTCGCGGCACAGATGCTTCACTCTCGATTCGACATTCGCTTGCAGGCTTTTGCCATACTTGCGGACATAGCCGCTCATCAACAATGACTTCAAAATCGCTTCGCTGCGGTCGCTCAACACTCCCTCGTTGCCTTCGAGGGACTGGCAACAAATCTCCGCCAAGGCGTCGAGATCCTTTTCCAGTTCTGGATTGGTATTGCTCATAAGTCACCTTTCAATGTGAATGCCGTACCGGCTTGAAGAACACAATTGAATCGGAAAACTCTCGAAAAGTGCAAATCTCATGCCAAAATCGCGGACAAAATTTGGGTTTGAGGGGACAAAAAGCGTGGAAATGGGAGCGTGAAGAATCGACTCAACGTTGAATCGCACCCCAGCGTTGAGGGTTGGTCCACGAGAGTGAGCGTCTCGGCGGCGCTGGCGGCAGAGGTTACCCGCCCACCGGCCGCTTCGATCCATCGTTGGACCGATATTACGTGCAGTCGATTGTCCATCAAGGGTATGAGATGTTGTTCAGCATTGAGCCGGTCGATGGTTGGTACTAGGTCGTCTTGGTAACCGAGTTCTTGGTCGAAATACACGATCATGGAACGATGCGTCGTTGCTACGCGCTAATTCCCAGGTTCGAACTGAATTCATTCGTCGGTCCGCCTCACCAGCGAGATTAGGCCGGAGGCACGTGCCCGTTCACAGCAACGTCAGCTGTCAAATTCGAAAATGACCTTTCCTTCCTGCAGTTTCAAACGCGCACTGAAGGGTTGCCCCGATTTCGATTTGAATCCCTTTAAGACCGAAGTCGCCCCGTCGCGCAGAAGTGCCTTTGCGGTGCGGGCCGAGATTCGTTTGCCCGCGATCGTCTTCCAGATCGTTAAGCTGCAACCGTCTCGCCAGCGGCTGCAGCTGAACGACTTTTTCTGCTCGATAACCTTCGCCCCGCAAAGGGGACATGGGGCGAGATCGGTAGTGGGATTCTTCGCGGCCGGTCGACTCAAACCATTCGCCGCCTTCGTTTTCGGTAACGACTGTCGCTTACGTCTCGCCGGGCCCGAAGACTTGCCGGGCTTCTGTTCGTCGCCTTGGGGCACCGGGATTTCAACTAGCTCGCCCGAATCCGACAGGGCGAGCACGAATTCCCGAGCGTCGCCGATCCTGATCGGCACGCTGGTCACACCATGCTGCAACAGCGAGCGCAGCTGTTGCATGTCCAGCTGGTAGTCTTTGTAAGCGGGCTCAAGTACGAAGCGGCAACCATCGCGCCAGGCGGAGCAGCCAAAGCTTCGCTTGCCCCGAATGACGGGCTGTCCACACCGCGGGCAGTCGCCTAGTTTCTGCTGGTCGATCGCGGTTTCGTCACTTGACCGAATGATTTGGCGCGTGTAGTCGGCAATCTCTTGCATAAATGCTGCGGGTGCTGCCTGACCGGACTCGATGCGTTTGAGTTTCGCCTCCCATTCTCCTGTAAGCTCCGGTGACTTGAGCTGTTGGTCCCGGACTAACGCCACGAGATATCGACCGAGGTCCGTCGCGATCAAGTTTCGTTTCTGACGTCCCAGGTATCGTCGCTTGAGTAACGTTTCGATAATCGAGGCCCGCGTGGCTGGCGTGCCGAGGCCCTTCTCTTTGAGCGCGTCGCGCAGCTCGGCCTCGTCCACCAGCTTGCCTGCTGTTTCCATCGCGCCCAGCAGCGTGTTTTCGCTGAAATGTTTCGGCGGCATGGTTTCGCCTGGTTTGATAAACGGCTCGTGCGGGCCGCTTTCACCGGGCGAGAAGTCCGCCAACGGTTGCTCATCTTCGCCCTCCTGCTGGCCCGACTTGCGCGGATACAACTCGGTCCAGCCAGGCGTTGTCACACGCACGCCGCGTGCACGAAAGGGCACCTCATTGGCAACACCATCGACCGTCGTTACCTGCTCCACGCAAGGCGGATAAAATGCCGCAATCAAGCGCACCACGATCGCCTCATAGACCTTCTGGTCGCGACCGGATAACGCTCCCGGCACACCGCCGGTGGGAATAATCGCATGATGGTCCGTCACCTTCGTGTTATTCACAATGCGCCCGCTAAACGTGAGTGCATCCAAGTCAAGCCGGCCGATTTCGTGGTGCTTGAGCGATTGCAGCTTGCGCAAAATGCCGGGCACTTCCTGTTTCATGTCAGTGGTCAGGTAGCGCGAGTCGGTGCGAGGGTACGAAATCAGTTTACTTTCATACAATGCTTGGGCGCTCTGCAGGGTGTCGGCTGCCGACATCCCAAAGCGACGATTCATATCTCGCTGCAATTCGGTTAGATCGTACAACTGTGGTGGCAACGACTTTCGCGGCTTACTATCCACTTTTTGGATGACGAGGACGTGGTTGCGGACACGGTCCAGAAACGATTGTGCGTCTTCTTGCTTGTCAAAGCGATCACCCGAATAACGAAAACAGGTGTCGCGGTAGTTCGTCATCAACTCCCAAAAAGGTTGTCGCGTGAAAGTGCGGATCTCGTCATCTCGACGCACGATCATGGCCAACACGGGAGTCTGAACGCGACCGAGGCTCCAAAGAATGCCAGTCGAGCCATACCGCACCGTATAGTTGCGAGTCGCATTCAAGCCGACAATCCAATCGGCTTCGCTCCGACATTTCGCGGCGGCATACAGATTGTCATAGTCCGACAAGGGCCGCATCGACCCAAAGGCCGTTCGAATGGCCTGGGGCGTGAGCGAACTGAGCCAAAGCCGCTGGGCAGGTTTGTGCGAGCAGCCGGTCAGCTCAAGGATGTAGCGAAAGATGAGTTCACCCTCGCGCCCGGCATCGGTCGCGCAGATGAGCTCATCGGCCGCCTTGAATAGTCGTTTGACAACGGCAAACTGGTCGCGTGCTCGTTTGTCGCCACGAAGTTTCAGCTCGAAAGTCTTTGGTACGAATGGCAGCGTGTCTAAAGACCACTTCTGCAGAGCTGGATCGTAGTCGGCAGGTTCCTTCAGACAGCCGAGGTGCCCCAAGGCCCAGGTGACTCGGTAGCCACCTCCTTCGATGTAACCGTCATGCCTCGAGCGGGCTTTCAAAAAAGAAGCCAAGTCACGAGCCACCGACGGCTTTTCTGCGAGAACAACTTTCACATGTCACCTAACCTGATCAACAAACACTGCCAATCGTAGCCACTCCGATTGTGATCCATCCTTTCAGTGTGCCATGGTTATCGTTTGGGGCCAAGTCAGCGTTTTGCTCGTGGAGCACTTCTTTACGGCATCATCCGAGGACCTCGATGATTGCATGCACTTGATCCGCAATACGCTTCCACGTCACGATGCCTGCTCAGGTTCATTAAACTATCGTCAGTGGAGACAAAACGACCGCATTGCTGAATACGATTGCGGGTTTGGATGACTTTGAATTGATCGCTTTTCTCGTGATTCATGATCCGCAGATTACGCAGAGGAACGCAGATTATGAGTGACCGAGACGAAAAGACATACGCCATCATCGGGGCAGCGATGACCGTGCACCGAGAACTGGGTTGTGGATTCCTTGAGGCGGTGTATCAGGAAGCCCTCGAACGAGAGTTTCATCTTCAGAACATTCCATGTGAACGCGAGAAGGAGTTGCCCGTTCTTTATCGCGGTGAGCCGCTGGCCACGTTCTACAAAGCCGACTTTGTCTGTTTCGGGTCGGTCATCGTCGAATTGAAAGCCTTGAGCGAACTTTCTGGCCGCGAAGAATCCCAAGTCATTAACTACCTCAAAGCATCTGGCCTGCACAAAGCATTGCTGATCAACTTTGGCGCAACCAGCTTGCAGCACAAACGCCTCGTTTACAGTCTGCGCGAATCGAGTTGACCCGCAGATTGCGCAGAGAGACGCAGATAAAACACAAATAGAATCACAACATGAAAACTATCATCCCTATGGCATCCGGCATCGCGACGCTCCAATGAAAACCTCCGAACGTCCAACTTCACCGTCATTCAATCTGCGCGAATCCGCGAAATCTGCGGACTAATCCCTCAATGATCCAGTACCCGAAACAATCCGCATTTGGAAAAGTCTTGCCGAAAAGCAAGATCTACCAGCATGCGCGGGTAACGCGTCGAGTGCAGCAATGCTTTGTGGATCAGGTCAGTCGCATCGTCTGGCAGTACAAGCTCTCACCCGAAACCACGAACCTGCCAGCTCGTGCGGGCGTGCCGGAAATACAGGTCTTCACGATTGTGTTGAAGACAGAAGAACTGAACGAAGACGTTTTGCGTTGCATCGACAAGGCGATCAGCTTTCCGATCCTCTACGAAGTGACCTTTGAGGGTGGATCAAAGAGACGGCCGCCTACAAGAGGCCCAGCGAAGCGGACTCTGCGAAGTGGGTGGTGGGAGACTACTTCGCAACGGATTGGCAGCCCGCCGACACCGAGCGTCCACTACTGCCGGTCTCGCTCGATCTGGCTGGACTGTATGAGCAGCTGCTTCGTCGCCTGATGCCGTTAACCGAGGCCCCATCGGAAGTGACGATGTTGTTTACCGGGACGCAAACGGCGAACGCCACATTTTTTTTGTTGAGACCTTCTTTCGCATTTGGCCAAATGTAGTGCTCACCAAGACGTGAGACCAAATGAGCGGCGGCTCGAATCTCGTCGGCGTACACCTCGACCCGAAGGTTCGGCGTTTGTTCAACGTGCTCCGATAAATCCGTTAGCGCAAATGTCGCATCGTACCAGTCGGCAGCAGCATCGTTTGAGTGAGCCTGGCTCGAAGAGAATGCGAATGGTGGGGCCAGAAACCGGATTTCACGACGGTCATCAACCACAAGAAGACGGCAATTCAGTCGCGGCAGCGACGTTTCGCCATTCGACGCGGAATGACCTGAGGCGGGACCCTCCTATTGCACTCGCAGTAATCACGAGAATCGTGGGCATGGCGATCGAATACTCGGTTCGGTTTTGCTCGGATCGAATCCGATGATTCATGGTCTGTTCCTCATGCCGGAGCGGTGTATCGAGAAGACTTTTGCTCCCTGTCCGGCCGGTCACTACCATTTGACGACGATTCGTGAGGGAAAAACAGGCAGACTGGTCAAAAAACGACCATTCCAGTGAAGGAACGGATGAGGCGTCATTGGGGTGTTGTATTGAGCGGGAGCATCCGCTCGGACAACACGCGATCGAATTCGAAAAGTGCTGCCGGGTCATCGCAGACCATTTTGATCTTGGCCAGATTTTCGCGTGCCGACTTTTCTTCTTCGACTTGCTCGCTCACAAACCACTGCAATTCAACGAGTGAGGCGTATGCATTCTGGTCCATCGCCAATTGAAACATCGCATCGATCCGTTCGGTGTTTTCTTGTTCTTGCTGAAGAGCACATTCAAACACTTCGCTGATCGATGCAAATTGCATCGCCGGCGGATCGACCCTCTTCAATTGCAGCGGGGCATTGCGATCGATCAGAAAATCATAGATCTTCATCGCATGAGTGTATTCTTCCTGGGCCTGGGCACGCAGCCAATTTGCGCAGCCGAAAAGTTGCTGACTCGAACACCATGCACTCATTCCGAGATACGAGTACCAGGAGGCGAGTTCGACACCCACCTGTTCGTTCAAGGCGTTGAAAACAAGTTCTTTGGGCATGAGTTGACCTTTGATTGTTTAGATTTTGGAAGCAAAAACGATCTCCATTGGATCGCTGCTAGAGGGACCACTGGAGCCATTGATCGGTCGCACTCAGCGATCGCCAAACCGCTGTAGGGCGCTAAACCGCTGTGCGGAACGTTGGCATCTTGGTGCAAGTGCCATGCCATCGCTGCGGGGAATGGGTGGATCATGTTCGCGGCCGCGATTGGCTTGATCGTTCTAGGATGATGCGACTTCATACCGTTCCAGCGAAATCGGGTCCGTGGTTCCCAGTAACGCTTCGGCATCCTTCAGGCGCATCTGGTCAACGTCGTGGACGATGATCAGCACCGATCCCGCTTTCACGCGTTCTTCATAGTCCGCGCCAACGTGGTGAGCCACACCCCATCGTTGCAAGCTACCGAGAAAACCGCCGATGGCCGCACCCAACGCCATCCCAACCAGTGGCCCCGCGATGATGAACGGACCGATCAGGGTTCCCGCCGCAATCGGTGCCGCCACGGTTCCACCGATCAGCATACCGAGCGACGTGGCTCGACTTTTGGGCACGGAATTGGCCTGGTCCTCTTCGCTCTGCTCCCGCAACTCATGGAGATGCTTCGCAGCCGGGTCGGCTGCACTGGCAACGACGGAAACATGATCGAGTGTGAAATCATCGGACTCCAGAGTTTCCAACGCGAATTTGGCGGCGGCGCTGGTTTCGTATTCGGCAATCAAACACTTCGACATGGTCAACCCCTGTTCTCGCTCCACGTTGTCAAACTGCTCGATCAGCGATCGCCATGCCAATCGCGAAGGCCAACGAGCGTCTGTGGGAAAAACATTGCAACCCGATTATACGACCCTGTTCTTTGCATTTGGCAGGCCAATGGGTCAGGTCCGGCCAATGGGTCAGGTTCGCGTCGGGTCCCTCGCTTGGCATGTCGGTTGCACGATGGTGGCTGTCAAACACCATTCCGCAAACTCGGAAGGATTGAATGATGAAAACAACGATGAACACATTGAGCACACAACAGCTCAAAACGATGATTGACAATGGCGAGGACGTGCTGATTGTCAACACGCTCGATGAAAAGGATTTCGATGCGACGAATATTCCCAACTCGATCAATATTCCCCAGTCGGAGGATGATTTTGTGCGGCAGGTCGAGCGGATCAGCAACAACCCGAACCGAAGAGTCGTCGTCTACTGTGCCAGCGAAGCGTGTGATTCATCCACCAAGGCTGCAAAAAAATTGGATGATGCTGGCTTTTCGGAGGTGTATGTCTACACGGGGGGTGCCAAAGCCTGGAAGGACGCGGGGGAAAAGTTGTTCGGCGATACAACACTGCAGGGTGTGTGCCACGGCGAACGATCTGCGATGAACGCAGGAGACGAGTCTGGGAATTGCTCACCGAGTTGACGGCTCATCGACTCGCCTGGTTGCTTCTCGCTCAGGTTCAGCGCCAGCGAAGATCGACCATTCAGCTGCGCGGGCCATTCTGCAGCGTGGCAGTGCGAATCGACGAGCGTTTTTCGTTTCGCCGGCAAGTTGACAAATTTGGGCGCGCAGTTTGCTTTCCCATCAAATCCTGTTGGGACATTCAAACCTGATTTCAACGCTGCAGTGGCCGGCGACACGCCTTTGCATAATCCCTTCGATTGAATGAAGCGAACGGTGACTTTGAAGTGGCCGGTTTCCTGTGACGAAGGCGAGCAGGCGTATGCCGTCGGCGAAACCCCGGAGGCCGATAGGGAGATGTAGGCGAGGGTTGATCTGCACCCTTGAATCGAACGAACGGCGCCATTCGAAATCGCCGAAGTCGGTGAGGCCACTATGAATGCGCAGAGCATTACGCATCAGCTGATTGCGAGCCATCTTGTCGCCGGCGAAATGACCCCGGAGGCAGAGATCGGCTTGCGAATCGATCAGACACTCATGCAAGACGCGACTGGGACGCTGGTCATGTTGGAATTGGAATCGATGGAGCTTGACCGAGCCAAAACGGAGTTGTCAGTCCAATACGTCGATCACAACCTGTTGCAGGAAGATCACAAGAACCCCGACGATCACTTGTTTTTGCAGAGTGCCGCGAGCCGATTCGGAATCTGGTTCAGTCGACCCGGAAACGGAGTGAGTCATCCACTGCATCAAGAGCGGTTCGGGAAACCCGGGTACACTCTGCTTGGCTCGGACAGTCATACGTGTGCCGCTGGCGCGATTGGAATGCTTGCTATCGGCGCGGGGGGGCTAGAAGTCGCGATGGCGATCGCGGGTGATCCGTTTTACGTCAAGATGCCGCGGGTCTGGAACGTACGTTTGGAAGGAGAATTGCCTGATTGGGTAAGTGCCAAGGACGTCATACTGGAACTGTTACGTCGCCACGGAGTGAAGGGAGGCGTCGGCTGGGTGCTGGAATACTCGGGTGATGGTCTGCGAAATCTCACCGCCATGGATCGTCACGTGATTGCCAACATGGGGGCGGAGTTGGGAGCGACGGCTACGGTTTTTCCATCGGATGAACAAACCGAGACGTTTTTCCGCGGGCAACGCCGCCTCGACGATTGGAAAGAACTGCTCGCTGACCCAAGGGCGAACTACGATCGCCGGGAAACCATCGAACTGAACAAGCTGCAGCCCCTGATCGCTCTGCCGTCTAGCCCCGGTAACGTTGTCCCTGTTCGACAAGTGGTGGGCGAGCCGATCTACCAGGTTTACGTTGGATCGTCAGCGAATCCTGGGTACCGTGACTTCGCAATTGTCGCCGAGATCGTGAACGGGCGGCGAGTGCCTGATGGTGTGTCCTTGGACATCAATCCGACGTCTCGCCAAATACTGCAGCAGCTCGTACGCGATGGTCACCTGTTCACGTTACTGCGCCCGGCGCCCGACTTCATCAAGCAGGCTGCAACGGTTGCATCGGTATGGGACAAGCTCCCGCCTCGGGTCGGATCAGCTTGCGGACGGTACCTCGCAACTTTCCCGGTCGATCTGGAACGCACGAAGACTCTGTTTATCTGGTCAGTCCGGAGACTGCCGCTGCATCGGCATTGGCAGGCTGCATTGCAGACCCCCGCGATACCGACCAACCATTCCCTCGGATCATGGAGCCATCGGATCCGATCATTGATGACAAGCTAGTCTCGCCACCGCCAACCTTCCCGATATCGGTCGAATCGAAACTGATGAAGGGTCCGAATATTCGTTCGCTTCCCGAGTTTCCGCCGCTTCCCGATCGATTAGTGACGGCAGTCATGTTGAAGGTTGGTGACAATATTTCTACCGATGAAATCATGCCTGCGGGCGCTCGCGTGTTGCCATTTCGCAGCAACATTCCGGCGATCAGCGAATTTGTATACGTCGATCTCGATCCAACCTATGTGGCGCGGGTCAAGGAGCGGGAGGGAAGTCACGCGATTGTCGCCGGCACGAACTACGGTCAAGGATCGAGCCGCGAGCATGCCGCCATCGCGCCACGTTATTTGGGGCTCTCGCTTGTCGTCGCGCTCAGCTTTGCGCGAATCCATTGGCAGAACCTGATTAACTTTGGCATCCTGCCACTTTCGTTGGGCGCGGCAATCAAAGATATCCGTCAAGGCGACAAACTCGTGGTCGAAGAACCGGCTCGGCAGTTACGCGCCGGTTCCGAAATCCGGATTCACAACGAAAGCCAAGATGCTGAGTACGTTGGCTGGCACGATCTATCCAAACGGCAGCAGGACGTCGTGATCGCAGGAGGCTTGATTCCTTGGAAACGAAGAGGGAAACAAAAAAGGAAATCTGGGCGGAACCATTGAGGGGCGCAGCCGGAGATATTTGGAAAGCTGGAAGTTGTTCGCGGTTGCCATCGACGTTGCTGATCTGGTCCTCGTCAGCGAACGACAAGCCGGCGGTGATCTCAGCGACGATCGGCAACAGCAGAGAGGCGGCATACGCTGATCGATGTCCCAGAGGGGAGTCAGCCTAGCGACCGGCGTCCTTGCTGATCGGGGACCCTGCTGATCGGGAACCGCCGAGCCATCTCACCGAAGGCATGGACGTCAACGCAGGGTTGCAGCAGAAGTCGAAGCTTCTTCTTGCCGCGATACAACAGACGTCGGACAGAGTCCTCGGTCAAATCCATCTGCTCGGCGGCGGCGCTGTATCGGAAGCCCTGGAAATAGACGAGCCTAATCGCTTGTTGCTGAAGACGGCCGAGTCGCCCGATGGCATCACTGACGGCGTGCAGGATTTCCGCTTGCACGGCGGCCTCTTGCGGATCCTGCTCCCAGGACCGCTTGGAATCGAAGAATTGGGCGACGCCCAGGTCACTGCCCGCCTGAATCGAGAATTCGTGCCGCCGACTACAGCCGCGACGGGCATTCAAAGCGACGTTTTTCGTGATTGTGAACAGCCAGGTTGAAAACCTTGCGGTAGGCACGTAGCTGTCTCGACCGTGGAACACACGAAAGAAGACCTGCTGGGCAAGGTCCTCCGAATCGCTGCTGCTGCCCATCAAATGAGTGATCAGACCGATGACTCGAGAACGATGACGTTGATAGAGCTCGTCAAAAGCGGCTAGGTCACCATCTCGCACCGATACCATCAATTGGGTATCGGGATCCATTTGGATGCGTTTGGCTAGCGCGATCACGTGAGCCTCGAAACGGCACGGGTGACAGGGGTTGAGTGGGGCAGATACGTCGTACATTCGGCGAATTCGACGCCTATGCAGATATCAAACGGACCGGATCGCGAAGATTACACTGGGGCTGAGGCAAAAAACGCAAATTACAGATCGGCTTTCAGGTCCGGCATGCCGTTAAAGATCAGGGTGTGCGGATGTGCTCGCTGCCAACCTGCCAGGCTTGTGCGAGTGAACGGATAGTCTGCGAAGGGCAAATGCTTGGATTCCTGCCCATAGCGTTCCTCGCCGAGGATCACCACCAGTTGATGGTCGACGTCCATTCCGCCCACCCGTAGAGGAATCGCGGAGGCCCGTTGGCCACTTAGCACGCGGACGCAATCGACAGAATCGCAGTAGGTAACCGATACCGCTGTGTTGTTGACATGAAGGTTCACGATGTGCTGAGCAATGCGGCGCATCGGTGTCAAATTGAAGGCATAAGGCTGCCCGTCGATTTCGAATCCGACGACCTCGGTTGAGCCGGGCAAGTCCAACTGATCGGCGTCAATCAGTTCCGGCTGTTCAACGCCAGGAATGTCCTTGATAATCCACATCGGTTGATAGAACGGTCCACCCTTGGCAATCCTGCGGTATTCTTCCCAAATTGCATCCTGTTTGCTGTCGTCTCCGGCGGGTAGGTATTTGCCGGTGCCATCCCCCGACACGAGCATCTTTTGGTTCGCCCAAGAGCGTAATCCGGTCGATAGGGAGGCCAACACGACGATCGCCAAACCGACCGACCTGCGAATTCTACGTTTTTCGGGTTGCTGGGTCAGAGAGGGCAACATGATCCGATCGATCGAGGGTAGAGGGTAGACAAGATCTGAAGGGTCGCGTGGGGGATCGGGAGAATCTCCCGATCGGTCCCCGTTTGGCAGGATTGCGAGTACGATAAGTTGATAAACGGGTCTGTTCGTGCTACTTACACGGGGTATTTCCCGAATAGGCTGGAATCGCCCCGCGAACTGCCAAAACTCGCGGTCAGGACAGATTTCTGGTAGCCACTTGAGCCGATCTGCTGGCATGGAACGCAACTGTGTAAGTCGACGGGCCCGTTCCGTTTCAGGGATAGCTGATGTCCGACTCAACTTTCAACGAAGATCTGCTGGCGCGGTTGAATGCGGGTGATGAACATGCTTTTGTGGGGGTGTTTTCGCGCCACCGTGATCGCCTGAAGCAGATGCTCGAATTCCGCATGGATCGCCGATTGCGCGGACGCGAAGATGCGTCGGACATACTGCAAGAGGTTTACATCGACGCACATCAACGCATGAGGCATTACCTCAAGAGGCCGGAACTTTCGTTCTATGTCTGGCTTCGCCAGTTGACCATGCAGCGATTGATTGATGTTCATCGGCGTCACTTGAAGGCCGAGATGCGCGATGTCAAGCAAGAGATTTCGATTAACCGAGGCAATGCGGCGGCCACCTCGGCGTCGATGGCCGTAATTTTGGTGGCACACCTCGCGTCGCCGAGCCAGATGGCGATGCACGCGGAGCTGGTTGCACAGATCGAGCAGGCGTTGGAAAGTATGGATGCGACCGACCGTGAAGTGTTGGCCCTGCGGCACTTTGAAGAGCTACGCAACAGCGAGGTTGCCGAAGTCTTGGGGCTCAAGGAAGCGGCTGCAAGCAATCGCTATGTCCGAGCGTTGTCGCGACTATCGGATGTGTTGGAAAAGTTACCCGGTTTTTTCGACGAATCCTGAGCCAAGTAAGCCTCGGAAACAGAGATGGCAAAGCCAACAGACTACCGCAATCAAGTCGAAATTTTAGGCGAAGATTTTCTCGAACGGAAACGGGCCGGTGAGCAGGTCACGGTTCAAGAGTACGTCACTGCGCATCCCGATTTGGCCGACGAAATCCGTCGTTTGTTTCGGGCGATGCTTGCCATGGAGCGGTTCAAGGCTTGCTCACTGACGTCGTCTGGTAAGACAGTCGAACTGCACATCGAAGGGCTCGAGCAATTGGGCGACTACCGAATCATCCGCGAGATCGGTCGAGGCGGCATGGGGGTGGTGTACGAAGCCGAGCAACAATCACTTGGCCGACGTGTCGCCGTCAAAGTTTTTCCCAAAAGGGCGCTACGAGATTCTCGACACCTGGAGCGTTTTTATCGAGAAGCACGCACCGCTGCGAGCCTGCATCATACCAACATCGTTCCCGTCTTTGGCGTCGGCGAACAGGATGGATTGCACTATTACGTGATGCAGCGAATTGAAGGGATCGCACTCGATGAAGCGATGAGCGGCGTCTCGCGATCGGGCAACGGCCGCGATGCATCGTGCGATAAAACGCTTGGCAAGACAGCCGGATCAACCAGTACGCTCGGCAATGTCTGCGGCGTCACCCGGGCCGGTTCGGAAGTCTCGTCGGGAGGCATTTCGGTACGCCAGCTCAACCACCGCAGGCCACCTCGATCCATCGCCAATCCAACCGTTGAGCTGGATCGGCAAAGTCGCTCGCAGTATCGCTGGATAGCGAATGTCGGCATACAAGTTGCCGAGGCCGTTGCCTATGCACATGCCCAAGGAGTCTTGCATCGCGACATCAAGCCGAGCAATCTGCTGTTGGATCCGCATGGAATCGTTTGGATTACCGATTTTGGGCTGGCGACGGTCCTGCAGTCCGAGAAACCGAGCGATCCCGATGATGTCGCCGGCACGCTGCGATTCATGGCGCCCGAGCATCTCAGCGGTGAACAGGACGCGCGCAGCGACATCTATAGTTTGGGGCTCACGCTGTACGAGCTGTTGACTTCGCAACCGGCGTTCGAGGACAAGAATCGAGCGCGGTTGATCGAAAAGATACTAAGCGGAGAACCGGCCCGACCACGATCTTTACGGCCCGACATTCCTCGCGATCTCGAAGCCATCGTATTGAAAGCGATCGCTCGCGAACCGAAAAGACGCTATGAAAACGCTGGACAGCTGGCAAACGATCTACATCGATTCGTTGAGGGGCGTCCGGTCGATGCGCGTCAAGTTGGTTCACTCGGACAACTGCGTCGATGGACTGGCCGCAATCCTGCGATCGCTGCCCTGAGCGCCGCGTTGCTGATCGTTGCATTTTCTTCCTTCGCGTTGATTAGCGAGAAGTGGCGGGAAGCCGTTGCCGAGAATCGCAGAGCGGAAGACAACTTGTCATTGGCCCTGGAGTCGATGGACCAGATCCTCGAGCGATTCGCGTCGAGCTGGCTGGCACACCCATCAACGACCGAAGATCAGAATGGCGAATCGACGACATCGGATATCGAATTCCAGATGGCTATCTCTGACCACAGCGCCGCCGTGTTGCAGGACGCTTTGAAATTCTACGACCGATTCGCTGAACAAAACGCGTCGAATCCCCAATTGCAACGTGATACGGCCAAGGTTCATCGACGGGTGGGCGATATCTACGAACGACTCGGCGAGTACGGCAAGGCCGAACAAGCCTACAAGCGGTCGCTGGCGATCCTCGATTCGAAACAGGTCGATGATGATGATGCGACGCTGGCAATGGATCGGGCGAGTACGCGCAATCAACTTGGCCTGGCCATGTATGCGACCAGTCGGTTCGATGAGGCGGAAAAGGAATTTCATCGTGCAAAAGAGATCCTGTCTGTGGCATCGCTGAAAGATAACCCCAAGTGCCAGGCCGAGTTGGCACGAACGTACAACAATCTTGGCCAGGCGTTAGCGCTGATGCATCGGCGCGACGAATGCAAACGGAGTCATCAGCATGCCGTTGAACTTCTGGAAGCCTTGGTCCAAGAGCATCCCGACGATACGGGCTACAGGGTTGCCCTGGCACGCGCCTATCGGATCTATTACCCATTCGCCTTGTGGGGCAGTCGGTTTGGTGACCACCGAAGAATCCGCACCGCCGGAATCGCGATCCTGGAACAGCTCGTCAGTGACTTCCCGAATGTGCCGGACTATCAATGCGAGCTGAGCGAAATGCTAACCGCGACAAGCTTCCGTCCACGAAACTCCAATGAAGTCGGTACGCAGGCCAAGCAACTTCAACGGGCCGTCACGCTGGCCCGGCAAATATCCGAGAGCCACCCCTCGATTGCTCGCTATCGTGCCGTTCTGGCCCGCACGCTGAAAGATTTGGGCAGGACGCTGACCAGGACACAACGTGACGAAGCCGACAAGAAGTACGTTGAATCGGTGTCACTCTATCACAGCCTGACCCAAGACTTCGCCGACATCCCCGCCTATCACACGTTTCTCGCCAATGCGCTGCACGATCGCGGCGAGAATCTTCGACGATTGGGGAGAATGGAAGACGCGCGGCTGGTTTTCGAGCAATGCGTCGAGGAACAACAAGCCTACGTCGCACTGCGGCCCGAAAATCACTTTGGGACCAGCATGCTCGCCCACCTCCATGAAGAATTGGCCAAGACTCTGATTTCTGTGGGTGCCAATGATCAGGCCGAGAAAGCGATGCACGAAGCCGAACAGCTTCGCCAGCAATTGGGCATACGTGGTCGTGGACACTGGTGAACGGTGGGCACTGGTGAACACATCTTGGCGGCGGTTGTTTATCGGTCCGATATCTGCTCGAAGGTGACGTTGCCGATGCGGTACTTTTCCCAATCCTGGTAGTCAAAGTGCCACCACTCGAATTCATAGATTGTGAATCCTTCGGCTTCCATCGTGCGACGGAGCAATTCGCGATACCAGCGTTGTCGCGACGTTCCGCCGGGATACATTGGAAACGATCGGGATGAGAATTCGTCGTAACCTGCGACCATCTGAATCGGTTCGCCGGACTGCAGTTCATACAGCGTCAGATCGACCGCACAGCCACGATTGTGCCGCGAACCGTTGGCCGGGTTCGCGACGAAGTTCTTGAGATCATCGGGTGTCGCGTCCCAGAACATCTTTGTCACGTGCCAGGGGCGGTAGGCATCGTGAATCAGCAGACCGAGACCCAGCGGCTTGAGACGCTGGTTGGCGCGTACGACCGCCTCGGCAGCAGGCCGCTGCAGAAAGGCTCGCGGTTGCTTGTAAAAGACGGCACCGGTGAAGTTGTTCGTGGACGCATAACGGATGTCCAGTTTGATCGTCGCGTCGAGTGCGGTCAGGTCGACCAAGTTGGGTTCACGGTAATTGCCCGGTTCCGCTGGGGGTGAGGCTGCGAGTGCCCCGGCGCGAAGTTCATCGATCGCTTTGACCGGCGTGATGCGGAACGTCTCGCCGTCTTTGCTACCCACTTCTCGGCGAACAAACTTCACTTCCGCCGCAACCACATCGGTAGCGATGCCCTCGGAGTTGCGATGGAATGTCAGACCTTCGCCATGGTACAGGCCGTAGTCGGGGAACTCATACCGATCCTCACTGACTTCGTTCAGCGGGTAATAGTAGAACCATTCAATCAACGCGTACAACTTGCCCTCCTCTTCCAGGATGTACAGCGTATTGTGGTCCCATCCGTATTCGCCAATCAGCCCCTTCCACCGCTCGGGAATCTCCGCCGGTGGCGCATCCGGCGTTCTTTCAAATGCGATCTCAGCGACGATCAGTTTGTTGGCATCTTGGAGTTTGACTTCCGTACCGAAACCAACCGAATCGTCGGTCAAGATGGTTCCGTCATCCGCAGCCGCGCGGAGTTCGTAGCGGAACGAACCGCGCTGCATGAAGACCTTGCCGTTGAGCTCTGTGATGCGAGTGAACCGCTGGCCATCGACTTCGCTGTAGGTGCCGATCAGCTCTTTTGCTCGTTCTCGCGGTAGCGGTCCGGTGATGCGGTAGGAAGGCAGGGCTTTGTGGTCCTGCGCCGCGATCATCAATCTCAGAGCATAATCGGCCAGTCGCTGGACAACTCCATTGGCGCCGTCGAGAGACGCTGCTGCGGCAACCCCCAGTTTCCGTTCAGGCAGCGCTTCTAACTGCGTGGAAAACCCGTAAACGGCGCCGCCGTGACCGATCTTGCTGAGACCGTCGAGATCCTGGACGTGAAAGCCAATGCCAAACCCCTGAGGATTGCCGTCGACGTCAGTCAGCGGTGTGGTCATTTGCTTGTAGGTTTCCCTGTTCAGGATTCGGCCGCCGAGAGAGTCGCCTTCGTGGAACATGCAGACCAGAAATTTTGATAGATCGAGCACGCTGGAATAGAGGTTCCCGGCCGGTCCGGTACCGAGCAAGAATGTTGGCGCCTCGAATCGCCGCCCGTCATAGGTCCGCATCCATCCGGTTGCCAGGTTGGGTTCGACGGACGGCGTTATCGTAAAGCTACTGCTGTTCATTTGCAGCGGCTCAAGAATCGTCTGTCGCACACGTTGCGGATGCGAAACGGCCAGCTGCTTTTCCAAAACAGCGCCCACAACGGCGATCGCGGCGTTGGAGTATTTGGTTTTTGTCTGTGGTCGATAGACAAGCGATGTCCGGTTGAGACTGGCGACCGTTTCGGCCAATGTCGGTTCATCGGGATCAAAATAATTGCCGACCGGTGACTCACGCACAAGACCCGAACGATGCGACATCATCTGACGAAGCGTCAGCGGGATGTCGTAAGGATTTTTGGGTTGCCAGTCGGGTAGGTACTGCTGAATCGGCGCGTCCAAGTCGAGTTTGCCCTGTTCCACCAACTGCATCACGGCGATATCGGTGAACAGTTTCGAGACCGAGCCGACACGGTACACGGTTTTTGCTGTTGCCGGCACCTTGTGGTCACGATCCTGAAAGCCGAAACCGTCGGCCCAGACGACGTCATCTTTATCGACCAGTGAAATGGAAAATGCGGGCAGTTGCTTTTGTTCGACTTCAGATCGAATCGCCGACTTTAGGTGGCTGATGACTTCCGTGTAGTCAGTTTTTCCAGTGGCCCTGCCCTGGTTATCCTCCGCTGCGACCAGCGAAGCGGACGTAGCAACTGCGGCACAGCAAATCAAGATTTCATACAACTTCATGATCAATGACTCAGTCGATTCAACAGTTCGTATGGACGGCTGGCTTGCTTGCCAGAAGGTGGTCGCGAAGTGCGATCGATGCCTGCACCAACTTGTCGGCGCCATTGCGATAGACGTCGCACGCCGGGAGGCCATAGGTCGCCTCCGCTCGAAGAATCTCGGCCTCCGCTTGTTCGGCCGTCAGCGTTCGAGTGTTGATCCCAATGCCGATGATCCGACAGGGATGACGCAGATTGGCGGCGATTTCATAGGCGGCCATCTGGTCCTTGGCGGCAGGAATGTCGACATCGTTCAGTCCTTTGACCTGTGTGCGGCCGGCTTCGTAACAGAAGATCAATCCGTCCGGCGCAACCATGCAGCAACCCCAAAGTCACCGCCGAAAACGATGGATGAGAGATACTGCCCTGCCCTTCGATCAGCAGGAAATCGTGCTGCTCATTCTGTTTCACGAGTTCTTCCGCGGCGCCGTTGACGAAGTCGGCAACGACGCAGTCGATCGGCACGCCCTCACCCGAAATCATGATTCCGGTCTGGCCCGTGGCAAGAAATTTCGCGTCATTCCCGTTAGCGGTCAACGCGCGCTGAATTTCCAGAGCCGTCACCATTTTGCCCACCGTGCAGTCATGGCCGACGGTGTGAATGCGAACGCAACCGCTGCGAAACAGGTAACGTTGGGCGGTCGACTTGTGTCGGTTTCGTCGCACGTCGATCAAGCGGCTGCCGGTTTCACGGGCAAGCTTGACGTAAGCCTCGTCGTCGACCAGGAAGTCGTGCAATCCCGACACGATATCGATTCCACGCCGCAGCGCTTCGGCAATGATCGGTCGCCACTCATCGGGCAGCTTCCCGCCAGGCGGAGCGATCCCGATGTACAGCGAGTCGGCCTCGGGGACGGCTGACAGACGTCCGACAACGGGAATGTTATCGCCGGCACCCAGCAGTTCTTGCGTCGTTTTTCCCTCCGCCGTTCGATCGATCACCGCGGCGATATCCGCGGTGCGATATCGCAGCAGGCTGATGGCGGTTTTGGCCACAAACGGCGTTGAATAGCCATCGGTGAGGATGGCAATCTTGTGATGCAGCGGCGAGACATTGGTGGAATCATCGGGGGTCATGCGGTTGGACTCGCAGTGGGATTGAACACATCACGCGGTCGACAGCGGCAAACGCGTCGCAGTGAGGGTACACAATCCAGGCCGTGTCGGCCTGCGCAATTGCGCAAGAGTCATGCTATAATGCGCAGGTCGCAGATGCCACCGCTAAGAAGAGATTCCGTTGTTCAATCGATCGTTGCGAGTCGCTGTGTTGATCGAGACGGATGACAGCTGGGGGCGTCGTGTCGTGGCCTCCGTTGCCGCCTTTGCCAGAGAGAACCGATGGCGGTTACTGATTGCACCGCGAAACCACCAGCGCCAGCTGCGGCTGCCGCGACGGTGGCAAGGGGACGGTGTGATTGTCTCGTTGCGAGATCGTTCGACGGCAGATCACATCCGTCGTTCCGGGCTTCCGGCGGTTGACGTGTCGATCATGATGCCCACTGCAAACTGGTTGGGCCGAGTGGCTACCGATGATCGCGCGCGGGCCGCGATGGCATTGGAACACTTTCGACAACGGCGACTGGAACACTTTGCCTGTTTTGCCCCCACGATCGGTCGATACTCCGTTGAACGGGCCAACGCCTTTCGCGACATCGTGCAGCGTGCCGGTTTCACCTGTGATATGTTTGTTGAGGATAGTGCGACCCGTGGATGGGAGATCGACCATGATCAAGTCGTTCAGTGGTTATCGGGACTGCCCCGACCGCTGGCGCTGTTCGCGGCTGATCCCCACCCGGCGCGACAAATCGCAGATGTTTGCGACTGGAATGGAGTGAAGGTTCCTGATGACGTGGCAATCCTATCGGGCGACAACGATGATCTGTTGTGCAGTGTTTCTTGGCCACAATTGTCCAGCATTCAACTTGCATGCGAATCGATTGGCGCCGAAGCGTCGACCTTGTTGCGGCGATTGATGAATGGCGGACTTGTTCCCAAGCAGCCAACGCTGATTCCGCCGCTGGGCGTTTGTGCGAGGCAGTCGACCGATGTGATGGCGATCGACGACCCGGAAATTGTGGCGGTCCTTCGATTCATGGCCGAGCACATCCACCAAGGAACGAATGTTCGAGAGATCTTGAAACAGTTTCCAATCTCTCGACGATCGTTGGAGCAGCGATTTCGGCGGCTGTTGAACCGTTCACCTGGCGAGCAGCTTCGTCAGTTGAGGATGGAGCATGTCAGGAACCTGTTGGTCGAATCCGACCTCACGATCACGGAGATCGCATTTCGCATGGACTTCGCCAGCAGTTCGAGTCTTACACAGCAGTTCACTCGACATTTTGGCCTGTGCCCGACTGCCGTCCGGTCTGGATTGCGCCGCTGATGATCGCCAGTGCCGGGATGAAACGAAGTCTCGGATGGATCGGCCATTAGCGAGTCGGATTCAGTCCGAGCAGGCGGGAAGCGTTGGCGTAATAGATTTTCTCGAGCACCGGTTTGGGCAGAAAAACCCCGTAGATCATCCAGAATCCCTGGCGGTGATGGGATTCAGCGGTATCGAAATATTCGTCGTCGGTTTCCAAGAATCGGTAATACAAGCGATAAGCATCCGCTTTTGGGGTGGTGTCGGTGCCGAACAGGATGCGGTCCTGGTACTGGATGAAAAATCGGCGGGAACTGTAAGGCTGACGACCCAACTCGGATATCCGAGCATCGATGTCGACGAAAAAGTTCGGGTATTGTTCGAGCCACTTCCCAACCGTTTCCAGGTCCTCGGGGTTGTTGCCGAAATGGGCTCCGATGAAAGTCGTCTCGGGATGTTTTGCGATGGCTCGATTCCGTTGCTGTAGCAGCTCGTCGCGAGAGGGATAGTCATCACCGAAGAACAGCCAATTGGGATGATCGTTCAGTTCGTGCCACCGTTCGTTGTAGCGATCCAGTGGCGTGAAGAAGGCGGCGGGGTCGGAGGTGTGAATCATCACGGGTTTATTCATTTCGCCACACAACGCCCAGATCGGATCGAGACGCTCGTCGTCAATGCCCAGCAGTTTTCCATCTTTGTCGCGATACGATAATCCGAGTGATTTGTGAAATTTAAGACCCTTGGCACCCGTTTCGAAGCTTTTCCGCAATCGTGCCGTCTCGCGCTGGGACCAGCCATCGGAATCAAAGTCGCGAAGATTGATCAGGGCGAACGTTAGAAATCGGCCCGGATGAGCGTCATCGAGCGCCGCGACGGTTTCCTTCAGTTGCTCGTCCCATCCGCCATCGAGATTGACGACGGTGCGAACTCCGGCGTCATCCATTTCCCGCAGGTAGCGTTTCACGCGTTCATCACTGAGCGTTTGGGCACCGCCGCCCAGGTGATTATGGACATCAATCACGGCAAACGCCGGCAAGTTGACTCGCGTGACCTTGGTCTTCAGCATCGACCGCGGTTGCCAGTCGCGAAGCTTGAGGTCACGAATGTCCTCCTTGGCTTCGTCCGGTTTCGCCGCTCCGTTCTGAGCAATTCCGTTGCTACCGATCAGTACAAAGATCGTGCAAACAACGGCCAGTCGTCTTGAGATCGAATGAAGATTCATCGGAACCATGCGTCCTTTTTTAAAAAAATCGCTGATGATCGATCCGCGCTGCCGTCAGCGGAGTCAACCGGTGACAGCGAGAGGAAGGAGAGAATGGAATGTGTCGCATCGTCGTGCAGAGACCCATGTGGCGGCGGCCACTGGCGAGTCTTGATTCAAATACCGCCCTCATTCGAATATCAGTGTGCCGAACTTTTGGAAGTCGTGAAAACTGGGTCCGACCCGAGCCCAATCCCATCCACTGACTTGCTGGTTATCGTAGTCGACGCGGTAAAAGTTGGCTCGCCACTGAGTCCCCGACTTCGGCGGCAAGTTGCGCAAAGGTTTTAGCAGTTCAAAGGGAATGAACAGTTCGGCTCGCCAACCTTGCACAGTGGACAGGGACGTGTTGGTTCCCTCGGTTGCCGAGACTTGCTTGCGGATTTTACGATCACCTTCGTAGTGCCACGGTCGCCAGCCAAGAAACTGACCACCCAAATTCGGGACGAGGATTGGAAGCTCGTGTCCGAGCGGTGAAATCTCGTATTCAAAGTAAACGGGATCCCTCTCGTCGGTCCAGAAGAAGCACTCAAAGACATCCTCGTTCCACAGGTCAAGAAAATCTTCCTGCATCGTTGCCGTCAGTGTTTTGTCGCTGCCGTCGAACAGCACATAGAGTCCCGTTGCGGAATAAAGTATTTTGAACTGGGCCGTGTAATCATGTTCGCCGTGTGGACGCCGATGGAGTTTCACCCAGGGAACGTTTTGCCAGGCGGCGGCATCGCCCCTGCCATTGACCGCGAAGTCATCGCATTGTTTGACCATCAGCGTCGGCGGCTTGGCGGTAGGCGATTCATCCGCAATCGCCGGTTTGCCGATCGCCGATTTGCCGATCGCTACGAGCAGCAACAGCAGGCTTGCCACGGAGATTGCGGAAATCAGGATTGTGGTCGGTTTTCGTCGCTCAATCATTCGCTTGTCTGTCCGTTTCGCAGTATGGTAGTCAACAAACACGCAGCCTTCCCGGGGTCAAACGATTGTGATTATAGCAGCGGCCAACATGCTAACGTTGCCCGATCATGTCGTGATCGCGTTGTATCTCATTGGTACCATCGCCGTCGGGGTCGCAATCGGCCTGCGGACCAGGACGGGCAGCGATTTTTTCCTCGCCGGCCGGCGGTTGCCTTGGTGGGCAATCGGAATGTCGCTGGTCGCGACCGACATTGGTGGCACGGACATCATAGGGGTCGGCGGAGCCGCCTACAGTCACGGGCTGGCGGTCGCCAATTTTGAATGGATCGGATGCGTTCCGGCGATGATTGTCGGTGCATTTGTATTCATACCGTTCTTTTACCGCTCCGGTGTCTATACCGTTCCTGAGTTTCTGGAACGTCGTTACAACGTGGGTGTTCGCTCGGTCGTGGCAGTTTGCTGGCTGATATTCATGGCCTGCAACCTGGGCATCATGCTGCTGGCCTCCGCAAAGATGATGTCAGCGGTCTTTGGTTGGAACGAAGCCGCGTGCATCATTGTCACCGCGGTTCTGGTGGGCGTTTACACGTTGATCGGTGGGCTGGCGGCTGTGGTCTATACCGACATGATCCAGTGCACCGTGATGATCGTCGGGTGTCTCATGATTCTGGTATTGGGACTGGTCCGAGTGGGTGGTATTGGCGAGTTGCGGGAACGGCTGGCCGAGGCGGATGCCCGCAAGATTGCCGTCACGACTCAGGCCGAGAGCAGTGCTGGGCAACAGGCCGGTGAGGCCGGAACCCAATCGCCCGGCGGTGTCGCAGTGGTTTCCCGTTCCTCGATCGATGAACGCACGTCGCTGATCCTTCCGGCTGACACACAATCGCCGTTTCCCTGGCCTGGCATTTACTTTGGTCTGGCACTGATTCTCAGCCCGGCATATTGGATCGGCAACCAAGCGATCGTGCAACGATCACTCGGGGCGAGAAGCGAGTTCGAGGCCCGAGCCTCGTATGTGTGGGGAGCGTTGTTGAAGAATGTGATTCCTCTGATCGTTGCCGTACCGGGGCTGATCGCGGTTGCCGTGTTGCCGGAGTTGCAGGACGGTGACGCGGCCATCCCGAATCTGGTCGGGGTGTTACTGCCCGCCGGATTGCGAGGTCTGTTCGTCGCCGCATTTTTGGCAGCGCTGATGTCGAGCATCGATTCCTACCTGAACTCTGCCGCGACCATCGTTTCCAGCGATTTGTACAAGCGGTTCGTTGACCGGGACGTGACGGACGAGCGGCTATTAGCGATCGGGCGGATTACCACCGCCGCCCTGGTGGCTTGGGCGGTCGCCTTCGCGTTTGTGTTGACCACGATGCAAGAAAATTCTGGTATCTACGCCATCTTTCAAACGCTGATGGCCTTTTTCCAAGGTCCGACGTTTGCGATTTTGCTGATCGGTATCCTGTGGCGACGAGCAACGGGTCATGCGGCATTGATTGCCCTGCTGTGTGGGATCGGCACGTCCATTTCGCTGTACACACTCAATCAGCCTGCCGTATTCGAGGCGCTGGATTGGCAGCCGCTGTTCAAGATTCAGGAACCGTTTCTCTATTTTTCCATTTGGTCCTTCGTGGTCGCTGCCATCGTATTGATCGTGCTGAGTCTGTTCGGCGGTCCCGTTGCCGAGGATAAGCTGCAATATGTCTTTGCTGGCCGCTCAGCAGCATCGTCGGCAGCAACCGGCGAGGAGCCAGATCTTGGCGCGCTTGCGGAGGGAGCGACGACATGACGCCGCTGCATCGATTCGGTGAGTTCCTTCGCCAGAGCCTGGAAATGATTCCCTTGGCGTTGGTTCGAGTCTTGTTCGTGGCCAGTCTCGTGGTACTGCTGATCTGGGTGCTGCGATTGCCGTCATCGGCGACAACACCACCGGGTGGTGCGCGGCGGTGGGATGAAAACTTGAAGGTCGGAGCCTCGATCGCGCTGATCATCCAGATTCTGATCTACACGTTTCTGTAGTGCGTCGATTCACACCCGGTCTGCCGTTGTATTGACGACGAAGTCAATGGTTTCCATCGTTTCCGACGGATGCTTATCGGACTCGGCTGGATACTGCCATTTGCCGTCGATCCGACCCACCGCTGACGGACGATCGTCGAAGTACAGCCATTTCGAGTCCTCGCCGATCAGGCAGGTGTAAATTTCGTCGACGAGCCGGTGGACGTTTTCGACCTTGCCAATCTGTTCTCCATGGACGACCTCGAATGATTTCCGCTGCTCACGGCGACCAAGTTCATTGATCACATTCAACGCGTCGAGCGCCGTGGCGATCCCGTCCCCATTGACGTCCAGCCATTTACGGGGTTCCAAATCAACCACCGCCGCCAAATCAGCTGCGATCATGTTCCTGCCCCGATGAATGTGATTGATGACGGCGAGCGCGTCCTGGGACGAGACTCGGCCATCGGCGTTAACATCGAAACGGTCACGACGGTTCTGGAATGCCGGCGATGGAATTGCTGCGAAAGAATCGGCCCCATCCAAGATCCATTCGCCAGCCGCTCGGCTGCCGCCGACCACGACCGCGAATACTTGCAGCTCGAAGGTGTACAGCATTCGAGGCGGAGGCTTGATTCCGATCACGACTGCTGTGGTTGTCATTCCGGGAGCGAGCAATCCCGTTCCCTCGAAATCAAAGTACGGCGTGCCATCGTCCAGCACTCCATCTGCATTCACGACAGTCGTGCCCGTCGGTCCTAAATCACTGAACAATAATCGAATTGGATAAGCCAAATCGTCAGTCGAGTTGTTCGTGATGCTGGCGTAAAAACCATATACTCCCGTTCGCCGGTTGTATTGACGGCCGTACAGGTTGATCGTGACATGATCGGTCACGTCCGTCGGATTGTTGCCGACGACGGTAACATTCGCGGTGGCTGACGCTTCACCTGCATCATCGTCTTTTACCGTAACGACGATGGTGAATCCGCCAGAATCAGTAACGGCGGGACTGTTTTCGGGGTACCGGTGGTTTGCGGTAAACGTGCGCTGGTCGACGTTCAAATCGATCAACGTATCGACTGTGCCGTCGCCCCACTCGATAACGACCTGGTGCGTGTCCAACGCACCGGGATCACTGAATTCGCCTGCGAGTGTTACGGTGCCGCCTTTCTCGATGGCTGAGGGCACGAGATTCAAGTCCACGATCTGTGGAGCCACGTTCTGGACGGTCAAGGGTAACCTCGCTACCGTGCTGTGTAGGCCATCTTCGTCGACCACATCGATCGTGATTTCGTGGTCAAGGGGTCCCTCCCTGTACGAGTGCGTGACGGCTCCATTGGCGTCATAAACATTGGAAGTGCCGTCACCCCAATTGACCGTAAAGCTGGTAACCGTGTCGTCACCCGGATCGGTCACTGTTCCAAGCGATAGCGTGTATTGCGATCCTTCTTCGATCTGGTCGGCCCCCTGTAGTGAGACGGTCGGATCTGTGTTTGAAACAACCAGAACGGCCGACGTCTCGCGCGCGTTGCCGATTGCATCGTTCGTTCTTAAACGGATCCGGAAAATCCCGTCGTCGTCGACGCCGAGCGATCGAAGTTGCTGCCAGGTAAGCTGTGGTTCCGCACCGACGGCATCGGCAAACACACCATCGACGTTGACATCCCAAGAGAAATCGAATGGCTCGGCGTTGGAATTGGCCATTGCCGACCCTGCGAGCGCAAGCGAGTCACCCTCCTGAATTGAATAGGGGCCACCCGCGTCGGTGCTGGGCCGAATAATGCACAAGGCGCCGAACTGGCCATAAGGAACGGCGCTGGGATTGCTTTCATTCCCGATCACGTCCCGGGTCGCGTTGCACGATTCGCTGTCCACGATCTCCACCGTTTCGGCGACAACGATGATCTCGACCGTGGCGACGGCCGATGTGCTGAAGCCGTCCGTGGTAACATAAGTGAAACTGTCCTGGAGTTGCCCGCCGACTGTAGCTGCATAAACAAAGGAGCCGTCTTCATGAAGTTCCACTCGGCCGAACGATGGGTCACTTACCAAAGAGGCGGTAATCCGATCACCATCCGCATCCGAATCGTTGGCCAGGACACCGGGAGCGACGAGCGTGAAGGGCACATTGGGTCGGATATAGTAGGTTTCCGATACCGCTTGAGGAACATCATTGATCGGTAGAATCTCGACATGAACTTTAGCCGTCACGGGCTGATTGTGGTTGTCTGACACGACGTAAGTGAACGTGTCGTTGCCGTAAAAGTCTTGTCCGGGCGTGTAAATCAGTCCATCCGAGCTGATCGCCACCGCCCCATGTGCTCCCTGCGAGAATCCAATGACCGTGAGCAGATCACCGTCTTGGTCAAGGTCATTCGCTAGGACGTTGATCGCGACCGGAATCTGTTCAGAAGTCGTGGCGGAATCGTTCACGGCCAGCGGTGCATGGTTTAGTCGTCGCACCTCGATATGGACCGACGCGACCCCACACGCCGAAGGCTCACCATCATCGCATACCTCGTACGTCAGACTATCACTGCCGACGAAACCGGCATCTGGTACGTACGTTACCTGACCCGTAATCGCGTCGATCGCGCTTACGCCTCGGGAAGAATCATTCAAAACACGGACCGTATTGGCTAACAGGGCGCCGTCCACATCCAGATCGTTGGCCAGCACATCGATGACGATTTCCGAATCTTGCAACGTAATCACATCATCTTCATGAGCGACCGGTGCATCGTTGATCGGTCGAACGATAACTCGAGCTGTCGCCGTACCACTTGCACCAGTGGAGTCCGTTGCTCGATAAACAAAACTGTCCTCGCCGAAGGCGTCTTGGTTTGGTGTATACCGAAAGGACCCGTCGGCATTCAGCGCCAAGTCTCCGCGCGAAGGTGCGACCAGGAGTGTGGCGACGACGACATCGTCAGTCGTGTCGTTGCCGAGCACGCCCGGGGCGTCAATCTCGAGTGAATTGTCTTCATCAATCTGATACAGGTCGTCGGCAAGATCAGGCGGATCGATTACCGAGCGCACGGTCACCGAAAACTGACGGGAGAATTTCCCGGCCCCCTCTCCCGACGTGCCGCCGTCGTCAATCGCGGTAACTGTAATCGTCGCAGTACCATTGGCATTCGATTCCGGCGTCAGGACCAGCTGCCGTGTTGAGCCCGATCCGGAAACCACTGGTGTCGCGATCAGGTCGGGATTGCTCGATATCGCGCTGAGAGTGACGGTTTGCCCAGCTTCGTTTGTCGGCCCTGCCTGAATCCCGGTGATTGACAAACTCACAGGCAACGAATCCTCGAACATCACCATGTCCGCGATCGGATCGAAGATCGGTGGATCGTTGACCGCAGCCACGTTGATTTCGATGATCTCGTCATCGGTCTGCGAGACGCCGATGCCGCTATTTCCCAGGTCCGAGGCGGTAATCCGCAGGCTTGCTTGTCCAAAGAAATCGGTTGCCGGCTTGAATCTCAGTCCGCCCAACGCCGTATTGATGTCCGCCAATTGGCCGAATATCGACAGTTGGCTTCCCGATGCGCTGCCCAGATAACGGAGACCGGGCATGGCCGCGATTTCGATCGTGCCTGCGGTGGCGGTCAGAATTACCTTTACGTTTCCCGCCGCGACATCTTGATCAGCAATGGAGATTGTCGTATCGGCTGTCGAACCGAACAGCAGTGACGTATCCTCGGAAATGTTGATCGGCGGAGGAACTGAAATGGTCGGTGCCTCGTTGACATTTGCCAACTGCACGACGATTCTTGCTTCGTCGCTTCCCCCACCGGCCTTGGTCACGCTTACCGAAAAGGCGAACGTCGGCGAGGATTCAAAGTTCAGTTGATCAGAGTCGACGACAACCAACTCTCCGGTCGTCTCCATGATCGCGAATGCGGTGGTATCACTTCCCGCTAGAGATATTGAAGCTGAGCTCATCCGTCGCATTGGCGTCACGGACAGCAATCGTACCAACAGCGGTCCCATTCGGGCTGTTCTCGGGAATCACGAATGCCTGATCATCGATATACGGAAAGTTGTCAACCACAATCAGAAAGGATTGCGTTGTCGATGCGTGTCCGTCGTCCATCACTCGGAGCTCCAGAGAATGCGTTCCTTCGTCGGCACGCTGTGGGACACCACTTAAGGTGGCGGTGCCATCGGCATGATCGACCAAGGTGAGCCACGTCGGGACCGATATTGCGTCAATGGTCAGCTCCGAATCGGCATCATCCTCGTCATGCACCATGATCTCGTATGCGTAAACAGATCTCGCCGCCACAGCGGTATTTGGTGTGCTTGTGAACAGGGGCGGGTCATTAACGTCGAGCACCGTGACGGTGCTGTCGACCGGGTATGCCTCGTTACTCAGACTCCGAATCACGACATTGACCGTGTAAGTATCGGGTAGTGCGTAGGTATGCATTCCGACGACATCAAATCCCTGCATGGAGTTAGCGACGATCGTTCCAGCTGAGATCTGGCCATCGGACCAGTGGATTGTCGCCGCGTAATCGTGGATCGTTCCATTGACGTCTTGATCGGTGAACGTCGCAACAACCTCGGAAAAGAAGGTGTCTTCGGCAACCATGAACGTTGTACCACTGGCGATGATCGTCTGGTCCTCACTGGATACGTGGGCATGGCTGCTCGCAGTCGCGCTCAGCTTCCCCGCGTCCATGATGTTTACGGCCAGCGAGTAGTCTCCCGTCGTGGCATAGGTGTGGGATCCGACGATGCGGTAGCCTCCCGCGGTGCCCGCGATGACGGTCCCATCCGAGGTGATGCCATCTCCCCAATCGATGATCGCTGAAAAATCGTCGACATTCGAGAACGGGTTGTCATCGGTGAACAATGCCGCCGTGGTCGTGAATTCGATGTTCGCAACGGGATTGAATTCGCTTCCGCTAGCGATCAGCTGCGCGTTGTCGACCTGAGCACCCGACTTCGATACCGCATTCAGAATGATCGAAACCGTGTTTTGAATCCCGTTGGCGGTCCCGATATCGATCCCGCCGTCACCGTTAAAGTCGCCCGGCGTGATGGCCTGGGTCCGAGATGACGACGTGTGATAGAAGTGAGGTTCGGGCAGCGTGCCGTCGGTGACATTGAAGTACAGGGCGATCGCCCTGGTGTCATCTTCGTCCGTTCCCAGAGTCACGAGCGCCGCCAAGTCGATTTGACCATTATTGTCGTAATCGGCAGCGTGGATCGCCAACGCAGCGCCAGGAACCTCGTACGGCACAACGGGCATGAATGTACCGTCGCCAATGCCCAACAGGATTCCCAGGCTCGCGTCGCCCGCGACTCCTCCCGCGTTGGCGCCTGCGATGTCGAGTATCCCGTCGCTGTTGAGATCCGCCACGGCCAGCGACGTGGGCCGCGCGCCAATGGTGGCAGGTTTTCCGGGTTGAAATGTGCCATCGCCTCTTCCAAGGAAGACGACCGCGATGCCTTCCTGGAGGGTCGGACTCTGCAAACCGGCAACGTCGAGGTGGTTGTCACCATCAAAATCGGCAAGGGCCAGGGTCTGGATCACAAACGATCCGGCGAAGTTGAAAGAGGGGGCTTGGAACGTCCCGTCACCATTGCCGAACATGACGCGGCTGGACCTTGCCGACGCGATGATCAGGTCGGGAATTCCATCTTCATCAACATCGCCCACAGTGACATCGGTTGCCGGTGCGTCTGTGAGCGGATAGGTATCGGCTGCTGCGAACGATCCGTCACCGATGCCCAACAGCACACCGACGACGCGGGGGTTGTTCAAATTCGTAACAACCAGATCGGGTATGCTGTCCCCGTTCAGGTCCGCGATCTCGCCCGCACCGGGCCCCCGCCCGCCGGAACCGAACAGGGACGGTGTGGCGAGTGTGCCGTCACCATTGGACAGCTGGACGATGATCGGTTCGGATTCATTGGGATCCCGGTTCAGCGACACGAGGTCATCGAGACCGTCACCGTTCAGATCGGCGCTGATCGCAACGATGACCGAGGGATTCGCTACCGGAGGGACCTTGGGGCTGGCGATTTGAACGAATGGAGAAACGAGCCCGCCGCGGCCATCACCCCGCGTCACGCTGAACAATCCGATCGTGCCGAAGGGCGCGTCTTCAGTCGCGGCGACATCGAGGGCGCCGTCGCCATCGAAATCAGCAAACCAGAGGTTCGTGGGATGCGTCGGTCCCGCATATCTCGACACCGGCAGGAACGTTCCATCGCCGTTACCGAGCAGGACATTGACCGCTCCGGGTGTGTAGGGCGAGTTAAACGGTTGCCCTCGATCCGATGCCACCAAATCCAGCTTTCCATCGTCGTTGAAGTCGATGGCGGTGACTCGGTTTTCGCCGACGGCGGACAGCGATGTTCCGGTACCAAATGTGCCGTCGCCGTTCCCTGGCCGGACAACGATTTCATCGTCCAGTCCGAAGACCAGGTCGACATTACCGTCCAAGTCTACGTCTCCGACATCAAATCCTCGAACCCGTCCGAACGTCTCGGTGGTCATGGCCGCAACGAAAGTGCCATCGCCGTTCCCGAGCAGAACACTGACTGTCTGGGCGAGTCCGTTGCTGACAATCACATCAGGTCGATGGTCATCATTGAGATCCGTAGTGAGTACCTCACCGGGCCCGGTATCCACCGGCACGGCCACCGCCGGGCCGAACGTTCCGTCGCCATTGCCCAGCATGATCGAGACCGATTCGGCGCAAAACGGTCCACACCCGAGACCGGCAACCAGATCGAGATTGCCGTCGCCGTTAAGATCATCGGTCGCAAACGATACCGGGGCACCTCCGATCTGGCCGGCCAGAATCGGTTGGCCAAACGTTGCATTGTCTGCTGCTAGAAGTACGTGAAGTTCCTGGTCCGCGGTGTCTCCCACGACGACATCCGGTCGTCCGTCGTTGTCGAAGTCTCCCACGCGCGATTGCGCTGGGAATGAGACCCGAGGGAAACGTCACCGGTGCCCCAAAAGTTGTATCGCCCCGCCCCAGGAACACGCTGATTTGATCGGATGAAAACAACTCGGCAACAACGGCATCGGGAATCCCATCCCGATTGACATCCGTGATCAACGCGGTGCTGCCACTGCCAACCACGGTCGGTCGAGCGGCATGGATGTCGAACACCTCCGACGCCGCTCCGAAGGCCGTGGCCGAGCGGCCTCCCAGGGACTCAATCAGGACACGGAGCGGGTAGTCGCCAAATTTGATGTAGGTGTGCGTCCCCAAGACCGCAAATTGACCCGATCCCTGGGGCACGATTTCGGCGGAGGACATGACGCCATCGCCCCAGTCGACTGTCGCAACGAAGTCCTGTGGAATCGTCAAGGTGTTACTGTCGCTGAACCGGGCCACGATTCCGCTGAACTCCTCGCCCTCTCGCGCTACAATCGCCACGTCTTCGGCTTCGAACGGCGCATCGCCAACGACCACGTCATTGATCAGAATCGTCGACGCAGCGACTCGGCCATTGGCGTCCGGGTAGACCCTGGCGGAAACACTCCGGTCGGAGTTGAGGTCGATCGAGACCACGGCTCCAGACGAATCCGTTGTCAACTGTGGCGTGGTCGCATCGGCGTCGAAAAGTTGCACGGAAAAACGGTTCCCCAGCATGTGCGAGTTCATGCCGAACACGGCATCGTCACTGATCAGTACGTCGAATGTGACCAGGCTGCCAAATTGAATCGCTTGAGTGAATTGGTTGAGCAGACTTTCGTTCCGCAGGCTGACAACACTTAGCAGCGATCCTTGGGCGCCGCCGACGTATTCTGGATCTCCACTGAAAACTCCGTCGCTGTCGAAATCCGTCAACTGGACAACGGCGCCCCTATCTGGCGGTGACATTGCCGGGTTGAACTGCACTCGGATGAACCCCGGGGAACCCGACAATTCGCTGGTGTCGATCGTAACTTGATATTGGCGGGGGCCCTCATAATCGTCACCGGATTGTGTCGGATGAACGGTGCTTCCGTCGTGATCAAACAGAGTGGTCTTCACCGCGTAAGTTCCGAACCGATCGTATGTATGTGAGCCGCGGATCTCAAAAGAACCGTTTCCGTTCCCGCTGATGGATCCCTGAGACGTTGAGCCGTCCGCCCAATCGATCGTCGCCATGTAGTCATCGGCGGTATCGCTATCGGTATCGCTAAAGACTGCAACAACGTTCGTAAACTCCACGCCTTCGGTTGCCGCGACCGTTTGGTTGAAGATCGAAATCTTCCCGGATCCCTGGTGAGCTATCTTGGCCACAAACGCGTCTGGCGCGACGGTGCTGCAATCAAGCGATGATTGACAGACGCTGGCGATGGAACTTTGTGACGCGTTGACCGTGCGCAGGTCGACCGATTCGGTGACGCCGACCAGGTGCGCGTCGCCTGCTGCGTCCACGGCGATGTCGCTCAATTCATCGCGACCACTGCCACCCAAGTAGGTGGAGTAGGCCAACGCCTGTCCGTCGCCTCGAAACGCTGTTACGAATCCATCGAATTGTCCTCCCCGGTGAAGCGATTGAACGGAATCGCGAAGGGGGAAGTCCAGCGATGACGTGCGGCCGGCGATGAGTATATTCCCGTCGGGACCGATCGCGATCGCGTTTGCCTGATCATCGTCGCTTCCGCCCAGGTAGGTGGCGAAAACGCCAGCACCCAGTGGATCCAGCTTGACAACAAACGCGTCCGTACCACCTCGATTGGTTGATTGAAAAGGATCGAGGGTTGAAAAATCCGAGGATCGAGTCACGCCGGTCACGAAAGCGTTGCCAACAGCATCGACGGCGATGCCAAGACCCAGATCCTCGTCACTGCCGCCCAGAAAACTGGAATAGGCGATCACCGAACCGTCAGGATTGATCTTGGTGACGAATGCATCCTCCGAACCGAGGTAGTCGTTCACGAAAGCGGCGACAGAGGGGAAATCGTTCGACTGGGTCCTGCCCGCGAGATACGCATTCCCGGCCGCGTCCACGGCAATCGCCAGAGGAAGGTCTCGCATCGATCCGCCCAGGTAAGTCGAATACTGCAATGCAGATCCGTCTGGCGCGAGCTTGGTGACGAAGCCGTCGTCTAAGCCGGCGTATGAGGGCTGCAGCGATTGATCGCTGGTCGGAAAATCGACCGACGCGGTACGTCCCGTGACATATGCCGAACCCAAGCTGTCGACGGCCACATCGAAGGCGACATCGAACAGGGAGCCGCCGAGGAAACTGGAGTATTCAAGGTTTGATCCGTCGATTGCAAACTTGGTGACGAATCCGTCGCCTTGCAGCAATCCGTCCTCGAGGCACGTAGGGTGTCCCGGTGTTGGCTGCACCGCGTTGACCGTCGGGAAATCGACCGAACAAGTCTCGCCCACGACGTACGCATGCCCGTCCATGTCCACTGCGACACCATATCCGCGGGTCGTCCCAAGGCCACCCAAGTAGGACGAGTAGACCGGGAGTCCGGTCGGATCCAATTTCGTAACGAACGCGACGATGCCGAATGGATTGCTTTGAACCGCATTCAATGTCGGAAAGTTGAGCGAACTGGTGAAACCAGTGACGTAGGTATTGCCTTCGGCATCGACATCAATGCCGGTGCCTTCGTCACTGGACTGACCGCCCAGGTACGACGAGTAGTCCAACACGGGATCAATGATCAGTGTGCTGGATGCATCGTACGTCCCGACGTCAAAGCCAACTCGATTCTCGTCCAAGAGCCGGTATCCTCCGGACACCGGCACGCGATCGTTGCCGACGGTCTGGTACATCACTGGCTGCTGCAGCACCAGTTGCTGGTCACCGATTTGCAGCACCAGTCGTCCGGCGTCATCCAACGTCAGTTCGTCAGCACCATGGAAATCGACGACGATTTGATTGGGATCCGAACGTGGATCGACGATCCAGTCATATTCAAGCTCTCCCTGATTACCGTAATAGACCAAATCGATGCCCGTGTAGATGTCGTGGTATCGAACACTGGAGAATCGCTCGATTCCGGTCTGCCAATCCGCGGGGTCGCTGCCGATCAGGTAGTGACTCGCACCAGGCTGTTGTCCCAATCCAACGACAATCGGATCGGGCTGCGCATCGACCCATCGCATGCGAACGACACTCGATGCGGAAGACCCAGTATTTGATTCGAGGTCAGCATTCAGTCGAATGACCGCTTCTTGCGGCGTCAGAAAGATCGTATAGCTTTGCCCGGCAGCCAAAAAATCGACCTGCTCATCGGTTTGCCCCTGGTTCGATTCGAACGATACGCCCGATGCAATGTCCGGTGCTTTCGCGAAAGTCGCTGAAGCGGCTGCGGCAGCTGATGAAAACAGGTCTGGTACTTCAGCGTAAGTCTTGGCTGTGTAGGTCACAGCACTTTGTGCGGACGCCGCGAATTGAACGGGCAGCGGCGGTAATGACTGTCCGACAAACAATAATGCCTGATTCGATACAAGGTACGGATCCCCATCATCGGTCACGCCGTTCTTGTTCGCCAAATCGACGTCAGGCGGCAGGCCGCTGAACACAATCAGGAACGGTCCGGTGAGGTTCGCGTTACTGGTGTTGACGACACTCAGATTGCCATGAAATAGGTTTGTGGACGGATTGAATGTGAGGCCGCTGCTGCTGGCTGTGACATCGCTGGTCACATTGCGACCGACGTGGGCCACGAGGGTCGCGGTCGCCGACCCGCCGCTGTCATCGAACAATGTGACGGTGGGAAACAGCGTGCCGCCTTGTTGAAACGCATGCTGGCCGGTGACCGTAAAGATGTTGTCCTGCAGGGTGATATCGGCCGGGTAGGTCGAGGTACCGTCATCCCAGTCAATCTCGGCGGTATAGGCGCCGTCATACGTGTCAACGGTCCCCAACACTTCGAACTGGGCCAGCCCGCTATCGCCCGCGACGGTCGGACCGTTCAACAGCGGTGCGTCAAACAGGGGCAGGTTTCCCGTTGGTCCGTTGGCGGGCCCGAAGTGGGAGAAGATGTCTTCCAATGCTTTGATCAGATAGGGGGTTTGTCCCTGCGGGACGACGGAGATGGGCGGATCGCCCGCGACGATTTGGCCCGACGCAACGATGGTGGCCCCGCCGGTCTCGGTGATCGTGACGGTCGTTGTGTAGGTTTGCTCGTCGGCATAGCTATGTGAACCGAGGACGGCATAGAGGTTGCTCCCATCGGCCGTCCCAATGAAATCGATCGCCGCCACGGTATTGGTTGTGTTATCACCCCATTGAATCGTCGCCGTGAAATCTGTCGGGTTGCTGTGCGAGTTGTCATCGGTAAAGAACGCAATCGTCTCGGTGAAAGCGACGTTTTTGATCACATGCAGGCTGTGGTTGATCGGCGTGAGCGTTGCGTCATCAACATTGGCGATACCCATTGCCACCGTCGGCGGGGAGTACGGTGCGGTCAGATTTGTGATTGCGACCGTCGTTTCATACGTTCCTTTCTCGACGTATTCGTGGGTTCCGGTGACTCGATAACCAGGCTCGTCTAACTCGACCATGCCAATCGATTCATGACCGTCGCCCCAGTCAATGAGCGCCAAGTAATCGCTTGGGCCCTCTCCGTCGGGATCGGGATCGCTGAACGTCGCGACCGTTTCGGTGACTTCACTCCCCTCGGTCATGGTCAGTGTGTTGGCCTTCACGATCGGCGGGACGCCGCCGATGTTGGCGATGCCGACCCGCGCGTTGGCGATCTCAAAATGTGCGTTACGCGGGTTGTCTGGTAGTTTGCTGCTGTTGTCGGCCCAGATGGGCTGCACGATACCGTCAACAAAGGCAATTCTTGCGTAATCGCCGTACTGGAACGCTCGAGCGTTATCGCTCATTGTGGGGTACGTTGCATCCGAACGACCTGGACTGACGGTCATTGGGTTGGAGAAGCTTCGGCCGCCATCGCTACTCACGGCCAGTCGGAAAACAGTCGTGCTGTTGGAGTCATCACCAAGCGTGCTGTACCACCCGACCGCCAGATTCCCAGTACTGGGGTCGACGGCGATGCTCGGTTGAAACTGATGCGCCGCTGCACTCGCGCCGATCGGAATCCGCTCTCGTTCGACATCAAGGCGATCCTCTGCGGCGTTGAAGCGGACGAGGAAGCGTCGGTCGCCGTCGACGATTTTCCAAAGCTGATCCGCGATCGGTTCTACCGATGCGACTTCCGACAGAGCCAGTCCGTTGTTCACGAACGCATCCTGCAGGTCGTTGCTAATGACGCCGATGTCAAGAAGCGTTGCCTGATCGGCAGCCACGCTAAAAACAAGCCCGCCCGTCCACGTTTCCCCACTGTCGTCCGAATAGACCAGGAAGATGTCGGTATCGAGTGAATTGCTTGCCGATCGATCGGTGAAAGTCATGTACAACCTGCCGAATTCTCCCCTTTTTTGGTCCCATGCCAGATTCATACCCGCCGTGATCTCTCGGCTGCCATGTCCCGGTATTTCCAATGATAAACGGGGAAAGATCGACGTCTCGGTGATCTGAATCGCAGGCCCAAAGGGCAGCGGTCCGAGGCCATCTGGATCGAGATGAGCGTAGAAGGCAGCGTCGCCAGCTCCGCCCAAATTGGAGGCATAGCTCACCAGAACTTGTCCTTGAGGGCCGATCGCAATCTCTGGAAAATGACGGGATACCCCATCGTCGTCCAGCACGAACTCCTGCAGCGATCCGACGTCATCCAATTGAAAGACAGGGGCACCGGTGACGACGATCGATGGCGCACTCCCAGTGCCGGCAGCCTCGTGGGCTGTCCAGATGCTTGCGGGGGCCCCGTCGGATCCGGGGCCGGTCACGATTGACGGATAATCTGCTCCTGCAATGACCGCTTCGAATGGGAACGTCTGTCCGCCATCGGTGCTCCGGGTGGCATGAATGTTGTTCTCGGCTTTGTCGCGGTAGAAAAAGAACAGGTTTCCAAACTGGTCAAACGTTGCCGCGGGGTGACAACAGGCTGCCGGAAGACCGTCTGAACCGCCGACCTGCGACGTGTTCCATGTCACACCCCCATCGGTGCTATACGATTTCAGTAGATCTTGGCCCGATTCCGAAACACTCACTGTGGCAGCGAACACGCGATCGGGGTTCGTGGGATCGACGACGATCACACCTTCGGCTTCATGCGCGTTCGACTCGCTGATGTTGTTCACCGCGATGCTGTCAACATTCGTGACGCGGTCGTGCACGGTGATCCAAACGATATGCGCCCCTCATTCGCATAGGTGTGGCTACCGGCGACGGTAAACAGCGAACCCGAACCAGAAATGGTCCCTGGCGTGATGCTGTCATCGCCCCAATCAATCAAGGCTGTAAAGTCGCTTGCCATACGCGAAGCGTCGGGATGTGTGAAGGTCGCGACCGGTGCATGAATCGGCGTCCCCTCAATGCCGAATATCGGCAGTGGTCGGATCGCGGCGCGAGATGGGCGGACGTTCATGATGCCGATGGCTGCAAACGATATCTCGAATTGTGGCCGATCAGGATTCAAAAGCAGCGTCGGACTGTTGTCGGTCCAGGCAGCATTCAGCGACCCCGATCCGACGCTAAAATTCAACGACGCGTAATCACCATTGTTGGGCGCGGCCCCAAACGAATGGAGTCCTGCTTCGGTCGCGTCGGATGATCCCAAACTGGCAGAAACGCTGGAACCAAACGTGTTCCCACCGTCGTTCGAGGCCGCGATACGAAACCGCGTTTGCACACCATTGATCGGGTCTCCGCTGGTGTCATACCAACCGACAGCAATCACGCCTTGCAGAGGGTTTACCGCGACGCTGGGGAAAAACCGGCTAACCGTCGACCCCGCTGCCGATTCCTCGTTGACCACTCGCGGAATATCCCACGAGCTGCCGCCGTCGTTGGACGACGTCATGCAAATGTTTGTGTGGTTGTAGTCGGTACCCTCCGGAAGTGGCTCGAAGTCGATCTCGCAGTGCCGCGCGGCGACATCGGCATAGACGATATAGATCCGCCCATGATTGGCTCCGCCACTTCGATCCCATGCCACGTTGGCCCCGACAGCGTTCACGCCACCGGGGATGGCTGGCAGGGTTCCGATGGCGCCAAGGTAGCTGCTGGCAACCGGCAGGGGCGGAGAAAACTCGACGGTCTGCAAGCCATGCGGGTTTTGACTGGCATAGATCTCCCGGACGCCATCCTGTGGTGCAGTTTCCCAAATCACCATTACTTGGCCTTCGGGTCCCACTTGAATATCTGCGGCTCTTCCTTGGCCGGGGATTGACGTCGCCATGAACGGGAGGACATTGGCGGCGCCCAACCCGCTCACCCCGCGCCAAGCACCGAAATGGTTCCCGAGTCGCGATCCTGGAAAGCGATCCAGACGCTGCCGTTGGCGATGCTGCTAGGCCCAGTCGCAATGGTTGGCTGGTCGAGCGTCGGTTCTCCATCGGTCGACCCTGCAGATCCACTGGACTGTTCGTTCAAAAGCTCAAATGTCATGCCCCCGTCGGTACTGATCGCTACCACAATATTGTTGAAATCCGCACCGACGTAGGCGAGGAAAAGGTTCCCGAGTTGATCAAACGCCGCTACCGGGCTGCCCGCAGCGGGCGGCAGGCCGTCGTTCCCGTTCGCCAAGAGCTGGGACGTCCAGGTTCGTCCGCCGGTGTCACTATGGGCGGCGAAGATGCCTCCTCCACTGCCGGAAGCAAGATTGTCGTATCCCCTTTCGTCGCTAGCGACGACAAATATCCTTCTCGGATCGGTTGGGTCGACCGCAATCGTCGGTTGGAACTGTTGGCCTTTCAGCCGGCTCACATTGATGTTGACTGCCGGATCGAGTGGTCTGACGCTGTCGTCCGCATCGGACCCAGGCTGATTGAGATCCAAAACCCTGACAATGATTGGATAGGCACCCGGCTCAGGGTATTGGTGTGTCCCGACCACTTCCCACAGGTTGCCAGCATCAGAACCCTGACGCGCCAGACCGGTGTCGTCCAACGGGCTGCCGTCGCCCCAATCGATCAACGTGAGGAAGTCTGCCGCCTCGGCATCGAGACGTGGCGTGTAAAAAGTGGCCACCTGCCCTGTGAATGGGACGGCTGCCTGCAATTCGTGGCTGGCCCCGGCCAAGAAACTCGTATCGGACAGCTTGGCCACGAAGGCATCTTTGGGGTGTATTCCAAAAATCGGAGTGCCGCCACCGTGGAATTCTTCCTGATAGGCGTTTAGCGTCGGGAAGTCGCTGGGAATCTGAGCCCAGAAGTCCGAGGGACATTCTTGTGGATCGAGTGAAAGCCCAGGAACCAGTGAAACACTGCAGACGATATTGCTGGTCCATCCGGTGATGTGCGCATTTCCCATGGGATCCACCGCGATACCCCCGGCCACGTCGGTCGATGAACCGCCCAAGACAGTCGAGTAGCTGAGAGACATACCGGTAGGTGACAGCTTGCTCACGAAGACGTCCGTGAACCGCCCTCTGGCTTCGGGAGTTGTGTCCAGGAGGGGAAAGTCGGCGGAATTGGTTTCACCCGTGACGTACGCATTGCCAGAGGTGGACACATCGATATCCCAAATGACGTCGTAACCGCTGCCGCCGAGAAACGTCGCGTAATGGTAAGTCGCGGAGTCGCCATTGATTTCTAGCCGCACCACGAACCCATCGGCGCCGTAGGGAGTCAGCTCCGAAATGCTTCCCGGGCCCGCGTGCAAGGGTTGAAACGGTTCCGATTTTGGCTGGCCCCGGACGAGCGAGTTGGCCGGCAGGAGGCCGGAATTCGTGACTCCCGCGACAAAAATGTTTCCATCCCTGCTCACCGCGATACCGTTGATGGTGTCGTCTCCCGTGCTACCGACGGATGTCGAGAATGGCACGGTCGAAGCATCGAGATCGAGCACCGCGATGAAACCGTCCACGTTGCCCTGAAACTCGGAATCGAAACCGGGAAAGTCGAACGATTCGGTCGACCCGACGACAACCACTTGGCCGTCGTTGTTCAAGGCAATGTCCTTGCCATAGTCATTGAATCGGCCACCAAGGTACGTGGAGTAGTTGATCGCTCCCTGCTGATCGATCCTGACCACGAAGGCGTCGAAGGGATCGGTATCCACTGGCTCCCCGTCAGGGCTTCCAACCGACTCGGCCGCGTTTTTGTCCTGGATCGTCATCGTTTGCGTGTAATCGGGAGCGGGAAAATTTGACGCCGTCGTGTAGCCGACGACAAACGCGGCTCCCGACTCGTTGACCACGACGCCTGTCGCGGCGGACAACAAACCGGAACCGCCCAAGCCGTTGTCGCCGCCAAAGACGGTCAGGTAGTCGAGGCTTCCTCCCGTCTCGCTTAACTTGGCCGCAAAGCCTCCCAACTCTTGTTCGACAAGCTGACTGTGGACGCCGACAAAGTCGTCCTCGACACTCTCGGTAGTCAGGTCGACGTAATTCCCAACGATATACAATTTGCCATCACCATCGAGGGCGATGTCGTTGGCGTGCAAAGTCATCCAGCGATTTGGATTTGAAAAGACTTGACCGACGTAGGTTGAAAAGACCGGAACACCCGATGGATCCAACTTGGTCACGAACGCCACCGGTCCGGGTCTGATGTTGGCGGACAGATGAGGATGTTGGCTCGTAGAGGCATTTACCGTGGGAAAATCGATCGCGGTTGTGACCCCAGTCACGTAGGTGTTCCCCTCCGCGTCCGACGCGATTGCGGTCCCCACGTCATTGCCCGCGTCAACTCCGCTCGTGTGGCCGGGCGCTGCCACCGGACTTCCGCCCAGATAGGTTGAATAGACGAGAATCGGATCAATCACAAGCTCGCGATCCGTGTCGTAGTCGCCGACCTGAAAGGCGACTTGGCCGGATCCCAGCAGCACGTAACCACCATCGACGGATTGCCGATTGCCATTGATGTTCTGATAGATCACAGGTGCCTGCTGGTAAAGTGTTCCTACCGACGTTTCCAACACCAGCCGCCCCTGATCATCGAGCGTCATCTCTCGCATGCCGTCAAAACCCATCACGATCTGCGCCGGGTCGGCACCGGGACGGACCATCCAGTCATACTCCAATTCCCCACCGCGTCCGTAGTAGACGAGATCGATTCCCGGATACACGTCGGCATAACGGACGTTGGAGTAGTTTGGCACGTCCGTGTAGGTGTATCCCTCGCCGAACAGGTAGTTGGTGACGCCAGGTTGTCGTTCTAGGCCGATCGCGCTGGTCTCGGAGTTCCCATGAATCCATTGCGTCCGTAGGATCGCGGACGTCTCTGCCGGCGGCGGCGAGCCTTCTTCGAGCGGGCCAAGACTTGCATCGAACTGATCGATATCGGAGCCGGCCTCGTTCCTCAATGTCAGAATCGGTCCGCTGCCGGTTAGTGAAAATGAGTAGTCCAATCCGCGAGCGACGAAGTCCACCCTCTCGGCGGCTTGCCCGACGTTGGGCTCGAACACCAGTGGCGACAAATCTTGGACCAACAGGTCGGGCGCACTGGGAAGAGATTGATAGGGCGAATCACCGGCGAGCGTCAGTCTCGCCTCCAATTGTTCCAGTTTGCGCTCTCGCACACGACAACCGCCAATTCGACGCCGTCGCCTCGACCAAACACCCACGCGAATCGCCATGACCGTCCCTCCCGCGACCACCCATTGGGGCGAAGGTGGTCGGCAAAGGTATCAGAATCGTCGCAAAATTCACTCGTATTCTGGCTGCCAATCAGACCCCAAGTTTAGCGAATTGCTCGACCGTTGTCGCTTTTTTAGCGGGTGCGAATCTCGGTGTTCAACCGTCTTGGCCAGAAGCTTGCGATGAGCGCGAGGCCTGACAATTTTTCGGTCATTTCCTTTGTTTCTCGCCGTTCCCTCGATTGTCCTGGCAAGAGGTCGAGACGCTCAACGGCAAGTCAATCTTTTCTCTGCTCGATCCATTCGCGGTTGAAGGCGCGACGGACAGACGTTGAAAGGCAAAACCGTCCTCGCCGCCGCGCTCGTAAATGCAGTAGATGATCCCATCGCGACCGACGGCCAGGTCGGTGTAGCCGCTGATACCGGGTTCGAGCACACGAGAGATCGGCCACGTCTCGCAGTCGTCCTTGCTGACCCTGACGGTCACGTTCTCACGGTGTCGAAAGTTGTGTGTGCCGTGCAATCCGGGATTCGTATGGCTATCCGGATTCGTGAACACGAATGTGCCATTGTTGCCCGCAAAAGGCGGCGGCAAATGGACAATGCCGGCCATGCAAATCGGCTCGTACAGCGAGTCGTGGAATCGAATGGCGGACCAGCCGGTGGCGCCATCGCTGCTGGAGGACAGGGCGCGACGATAGTCGCGATTCTCGCTGCGAATATTCAACAGCACGCGATCATCCGAAAGCTGCACAGCGACGGTTTCGCTGGGGTTGATCAGCGGCGACGGATGTTCGCAAACAATCTCTCCGGCCTGCCATGTGACGCCATGATCGTCGCTGTAGATCACCGACACCGCGGAGGGACGGTGCTGGTGAGTCGCGGTGGACATCCAAATGGGTACCAGCAATCTGCCACTTCGCAATTGGATGCCGTGGCCCGGTCCGGTGGCCAAGACATTCCAGTCATAGTCTTTGCGAAATGGTTCAAACGTACTGGTGATCTCCTGCGGATCACTGAACGTGACTCCGTCGTCGTCGCTAAAGATGTAGTAGCAGCGGGCGTAGTTGATACAGTAAAGAAAATGGATTCGGCCGGTACTCCGGTCGACGATTGCGACGGGGTTGTTGACCGTATTTTTGCCCGAGTCGGCGATTCGTTGGGGAGGCGACCAGGTTCTTCCGCCGTTGGTGCTGCGGCATAACAGGACTTCGATATCCGCCCAATCCGAGCGGCTACCGCGGCGAGCCTCGCAGTAGGCCAGCACCGACCCATCGCGAGTGACAACGATGCCGGGTACACGGAATGTCTCGTATCCGCCCTGACCAGCATGAAACAGGTCGGTCTTGTCCAACATCGGTTCGCTGGCGATCAACCGAGGCAACGATACCGACGACAGCAACAAGCAGACAATGGATAAATGAATGGGCAGGTTCATGAAGGGGAAGTTTGCCTGGTTGCCGGCGGTCCCTGCCGTTGGGTCGGCGATCGTTCCCGATCTCGCCTGGAAACGCAGTGACTGGAATTGGAAGTGGTGACCTTGAGAAGCGTATCGGCAGCGATGAACTCATGTTGCGGTGTTGGTACCGAGATCATGCGAACACTTCTTCAACGACTTCGCCGCCGAAGACGGTCGGTATTTCGTCCCGGTTATTGTGGCTGTACGACAGGCGGTGCTGATCGATTCCCAGGGCGTAGAGCAAGGTGGCGTGCATGTCCGCGGGGGCGAGCGGACGCTCGATCGGCACATATCCGAGTTCGTCGGTTGCGCCGATGATTTGTCCGCCTTTGACCCCGCCCCCGGCAAGCCACATGGTGTAACCGGCCGGCGAATGGTCTCGCCCGCGACTGTCGCCGGTTCGCACCCCTTCGATCGTTGGGGTTCGTCCAAACTCGCCCCCCCAAACAAGCAGAGTCGATTCCAGCAGGCCGCGCTGTTTGAGGTCTTGAATCAGCCCCGCGATCGGTTTGTCCGTTCGTGCTCCGCCTTGCAGGTGGTTGGACTTCAGATTGCTGTGGGCATCCCAACCTCCGTTGCGGAGCTGAATGCAACGGACGCCACGCTCGACAAGTCGCCGAGCGAGTAGACAATGGGTGCCGAATTCGGACGTATCTTTGTCATCCAATCCGTACATCGCGCGAGTGTATTGCGATTCGCCAGTCAGATCAAACGCCTCGGGCGCCGATGCCTGCATCCGATATCCGAGTTCGTAAGAGGCGATCCGCGCTTCCAGTTCCGAGTCCGGTCCCTGTCGTTCCAGGTGCTGCCGGTTCATTTTGTTAATGAAGTCAAGTTGTTGACGCCGATTCGCGTCGGTGTAACCACCGGGCATGGCCGTGTAGGGAACGCCCTTGTTGCCGTCGACCAGCGTCCCCTGATACCGCGCCGGCAAGAATCCGGCACCCCAACCCGGCAATTGCGGGGGCGGACCGGTCACGTTGGAGAGGAACACCAGGAACCCGGGCAAGTCTTTGCTCTGGCTGCCAAGTCCGTAATTCGTCCACGCTCCGATGCTGGGTCGATCACCGACGCCCGTTCCCGTCAGCGCAATGCATTCACCAGGACCATGCACGGGGACGCGATGATTGATCGATCGCACGACACACAAATCGTCGACCATCTGCGCCGTGTGCCGATACAAACTGGAGACCGGGATGCCGCTGTCACCGTATTGCTGAAACGAAAACGGCGATGCCAGCAGTTTCGACTCAACTCCGGAACGGGGAATGTTGGGTACTGTGGCGGCGATCGATTCGGGAACCCGTTGGCCATCGAGTTTCTCCAGCGTCGGCTTCGGATCAAAGGTGTCCGTTTGTCCGGCGCACCGGACATGAACAAAAAGATGATGCTTTTGGCTGTCGGCGTGTGATGTGGCAATGGAAGATCGGACGGTTGGCCGGCAAGCCCCTGTTCGGCAAGCCCCTGTTCGGCAAGCCCCTGTTCGGCAAGCCCCTGTTCGGCAAGCATCGCAGTGAGCGCCAAGGATCCGAATCCGAGCGCGCTCTCGTGCAACATCATTCGACGGTTGAGGATCATGGTCAAACTTCGTTGAATGGGTTTGGGGTGCCGGCGAATTCAATCATCGTGTCCGATCATGGGATGTACACAAACTCGTTCAGGTTTAGCAGCGCGTGGCACAGTTGCGTCAGCGGTCGGCCAGCGATGTACGGCTCGTCGTTGGTCGAATCTGCTGATCCGGTTTGTAGGATCTTGCGCGCATCTCGAGTTCCTGAACATCGGGCGGCCGAGACAGCGTTCTTTCAAAGGCCACTTCGATCTGCCGGTCCATGTGGTCACCGGCAATCTTGCGGACGATATCGGCCAGCATCGATGCTCGTTTTGCCATGAATTGGCTGTTGAGCATGAATAGCGGTTGCAGGGCGACGGTCGAAACGGCTCGCCGCGAACAACTGGCGATCCCACTGGGTGCATCGAACATTTCCATCACGGACGGCATGTTGCTGCGCTGCTGGAACAGATAAATGGTGCGGCGAAGTTCTTGTTCCTCACGCTCTGGCGGAATGCTGGTTCCTCCGACGGATCGATCAAGTTCGCCGGTTGCCACCAGCACCGAGTCGCGGATGACTTCCGCTTCCAACCGCCGTCGCGGCCAGCACCACAGCAGCGTGTTGTCGGGGTCGATGGCCGCATTGCTTTGATCATACTTTCGCTGCTGTCGATAGGTGCTGGATAACACGATCTGGCGATGGATGTGCTTCGCGCTCCAGTTGTGGCAGATCAATTCTGTGGCCAGCCAGTCAAGCAATTTGGGGTGACTGGGCCGGGCACCTTCGACCCCAAAGTCACTGGGTGTCGCAACCAGTCCTCGACCAAAATGATATTGCCAAAGTCGGTTGACCCAGACCCGCGAGACGAGTGGGTTGTGTGGATTGGCCATCCAGTCTGCGAGTGCCGATCTTGGCTTGTCACCCAGGGAACTGGGAGTCGGGCCAAGCACTTCCGGCCATCCGCGACCCACCACGGGTCCCGGGCTGGCAGTGTCTCCGCGAACGAGCAGGCGTGCCTGGGCATTCATTAAAGTCGCCGGATGCCAGGCAATCGGTTTGCGGTTCACGACAGGCAGTCGTTCAATTCCGGGATCACTTGACAGCGGAGAATGAAACCCCCATGTGTGAGCCTGTTGGGTCGGTTCGAACAATTTCTTCTTTACCAGAGCATTCACTTCCTTGTTGTAGAAGTTGTAGGACGCCGCGGGGATCCACTGTTGCAGATCGGTGGGATTGGGCGATTGGGACTCTCGTAGCGTAAGATTGCCAAGCTGTCCGTTGATAAAGAATCCCTGCAGGCGATAGAAGTCTCGCTGACTGATGGGATCAAACTTGTGGTTGTGACACTGTGCACACTCCAGCGTCAGCCCCAGCACGACGCTGCCCGTGGCGTTGACAATGTCGACCATCACATCGTTGCGTTGGATGGCATCGTCTTCCTGATTGCCACTGATGCGGGCGGCAGCAAGGAAGCCGGTGGCGATCAGATTCTCGTCCGAGTATGGCTGCAGTTCGTCTCCGGCAAGCTGTTCCTTCAAGAAACGATCGTAGGGTTTGTCGTCATTGAAACTGTGGATAACGTAATCCCGATAGCGCCATGCATAGGGTCGAACGATGTCGTGTTGGTAGCCCTGGCTCTCTGCCCAGCGAGCAAGATCCAGCCAGTAGCGTCCCCAGCGTTCGCCATAGTGTGGCGAACCCAGCAGTCGCTCGACCAGCGCTTCGTACGCCGTCGATGAGGGATCGTGCACGAACTGATGGACCTGACTGGGCGTCGGAGGCAGACCGGTCAGATCAAGGCAAAGTCTCCTGATGAGCGTTTGTCGCGTCGCTTCGGCGGCGTGTCGCAGGCCGACTTTGGATTGTTCCTCGACGATGAAGGCATCGACCGGAGTGCGGATCCAGCGGACGTCATCGACTTGCGGCAGATCAGGCCGAGTGATCGGCTGAAACGCCCAATGATCCGATTGGCGTTTGGGTGGCGGCAGCAGTTCATCGTCCCAGTTCATGCCCTGGTCAATCCAGGCCTTGAACAGGGCAATTTGCTGGTCCGATAGCGGATCCTCTCCAGCGGGCGGCATTCGGTCTTCCTCCGCTTCTGCGGCAAGGACGTCAATCAGGCGACTGTCGTGACTTCTGCCCGGCTCAGCGAGAATTTTACCCGTGCTGTATCCCAACAGCTCGCGATGAACATCCAATTGATAACCGGATTCCGGATTCTCGCCCGAATGACAATCGAAGCAGCGCGACTTCAACAGCGGATAAACGTCACGTCGGAAATCGACAATCTTGTCCCACACCGCACCGTTGTGCCCGCCACGGTCCGACTCCGCGATCAAGGCTGCCGTATCGTCGAGAACAGTTGCCCAGGAATGACCCAACACAAGTTTGCTGATATGGATCCGGTCGGTCGCCTCGGTCTTCAGTCCGGTCGAGAAACCGACCCACTGTATCAGACTGATACCCTGCACGTCTGAAACAGTTGCATCCGGATGTTGCAAGTCCGTTGGCTTCGGATCGACCCAAAGATCCATTCGATCGTAGTCGGCGCGGGCACCGTCTTTGGACTTGGTCAGCCGCGCCACGACTTGGTAGGTGCGATTCTCTTGGAGTTCGATTTTGCTCCAGGCGGTATTCGCCGAACCGATGCGAACCATGAACACATTCCTGCCCTTTTTCGGTCCACGGTCGGCGAGATGAACTCCGATGTTTGGTACGTTGGCGGCGTGTGTCGATCGATCACCGCCGTCAAGTCGATCCAGCCAAAGTACGAAAAACTCCGGGTCGACGTTCGTCGCGTCTCGCGCATCGCCTCGATAGTGAAGGTCAAACCGGACGAACACTTCCCGCTGCGATAAAGGTTGTCGCAGCTCTCGCCGCACTGGATTGTTGCGAGCGCCGGTACCAAAAATCTGCAGGCTTCGTTCGCTGGCAAGTTGCTGCCGGGTCGTGCGGGCCGAAGGGTTTTCAACGATCGTTGGAAATGAGACTCGCGACGTCCGCCAAGGTTGCTTCCAGCCAATGCCGTGATCCGCGTCGCGCAGCAGACCGAAAGAATAATCAAATGCATCGGATGCGATCACATCACCGCGGATCGATCGAGTTTCCGATGATGTCGCTTGTTGATCGGCGTATAGGCGAGCGGACAATCCGACCAGGCAAGCCACGATCAGCGTGAACGTATTGGGCTGGATGGATCGCAACGCCAGGGGGATTCGTCTGACCGGTTTCATGACTTCCGAAGGCGGCCTGGACCAAGGAGGAAACGGTAGGGAGCGGTAGGAGAGCGGTGGCATCGATGGCGGGACGATATCGACGACGGGATGGTAAATCTTAGCAGCAAACCGATGACGGCATCGAAAATATCCGCACGTCGACCGCCCATTGAGGATCGATCCGGTGTCGACTGTGTCACACTGGCAGGGCAACGCCGGGTTGGAACGCCGCGTTGGAATGCGGTGCGAGCCGATTTTGGAACAAGACCGGCCTGCAATCGCTTGTCCGAGCTTCGGATGCGAGATTCGAAATGGAAGGTTTTGCCGCAACAGCGGTAGGGACGAGTGGTTGGTCGATGAATCAGTTTGACGTTGTGATTGTCGGGGCAGGTGGCAGCGGGTTGGCCGCGGCGGCGCGGTGCGTCGAACTGGGGCTGTCCGTGATGGTGCTGGAAAAGCAGCCGCAACCCGGTGGTACGACCGGAATTGCGGTGGGATCGTTCACGGCAAATCGAACGGAGTTTCAGCGGCGAGCCAAGATCAACGACTCTCTCGAGGACCATGCCGAAGATGCCGGTAAGTTCGCGAGGCCAGAGATCGAATCGCTCAACAATGTGGAGCTGAGACGGTTTTTTCTGTCGCATGCCGCGGCGACGCTGGACTGGTTGAGCGATCTGGGATTGGCGTTTCATGGGCCATCGCCCGAACCACCCAACCGCGTGCCTCGGATGCACAATGTGGTTCCCAACGCAAAGGCGTACATTGCCCTGCTGCAGTCGAAGACGATCCGTGGCGGCGGGAAGATCCTCTGCAATGCGTCGGTCGAGAAACTCATTCATGACGATGACCGGGTATCGGGCGTCCTTGCTTGCGTTTCCGGAGTTCGTCAGACATACAGCGCTCGACTTGGTGTTGTGCTCGCCGCGGGAGACTACGCGAACTCGGCAGAGATCATTGAGCGGTACAAGGGAAAGGACTATGCATTGGTGGACGGCATCAACCCACATGCCCAGGGTGATGGACATCGGTTGGCCGAGCAGGCCGGTGCGTGTTTGCTGAACATGGACGTGACTTATGGTCCCGAGTTGCGATTCGTCGCTGCCGAGACGAAGCGTAAGAGTTTCGATCAGTTGCTTCCCGCTTCGGGATTTGGTGCCTGGCTCGCCGGCAGATTATTGCCGTTTGTTCCGCGCGCCGTTGTCAACGCCTTCATCAAGCGATTGCTCGTCACTTGGCAGCATCCCGAAGACAAATTGTTCGACCGGGGTGCGATTCTGATCAATCAGGATGGACAACGATTCTGTGACGAACGCTGTTGGCCAAACCGTGAACTGGCCGTGGCGCGACAGGCCAATAAGACAGCATTCATTTTGCTCGACGAGCATTTGATCGAGCAGTTCACTCAGTGGCCCAACTTCATCTCGACGGCGCCCGAGATCGCCTACGCTTATGTGGCGGATTACTTGAAGTTGCGCCCCGACGTGGCTGTGAAAGGAACAGGCCTGGAAGAGCTTGCCAGTGCCCGGAATCTGCCTGCGGAATCACTCAAGCACACGGTCGCTGCCGTCAACCATGAACGTATCGACACGGACTTGCCGCCCTTGCGGGAGGGAAAGTGGGTATTGTTGGGTCCGCTGCGTGCGTATTTCACGACCACCGAAGGGGGAGCGGCGATCAGTCAGCAATTTGAAGTTCTCGACCAGCACGAGTTACCGATCGCAGGCCTATACGCCGTCGGCCAAAATGGTCTGGGTGGTCAGGTATTATGGGGGCACGGACTGCACATTGCCTGGGCCATGACCAGCGGTCGCCTGGTGGCCGAGCATCTGGCATCGCTTCGCGAGGAGACGGCAATTCATCCGCAGTCGTGATGATGGAACCTCAGTTGGTCCTACCTTTTTCGGAGACCCCCATGCCTCGAACGATCTCTTTTGACTCGATCATGTTCGCCGCGACGTTCATCGTCGTTGCTGGCAACGCCGTTGCGGACGATGGCAACGGCGTCAATCGAGATAGCGTGAAAGTTGCGGCGGTTCAGATCAGCGGTTACGACAAGGGCGATCTACCCCGGGAAGGGTTCGACCCAACGATGCGGATCATTCCCTACATTGATCGAGCCGGCGCCGATGGTGCTCAATTGGTCGTCTTTCCGGAATATGTCCTTGGTCGGATTCCGGTTCCCGGTGCGACGACCGAGAAGATCGCGGCTGCCGCGAAAGCGAATTCGATCTATGTCATTGTCGGCTGTTGGGAGGTGTACGACGATGACACGTTCGCCAACACGGCATTGATCTTCGATCGCGGCGGTGAGATCGTCGGCAAATACCACAAAACGCACGCGGCCGTCGATCACTACGAGGGAGATCCGCCTTGGACCAATCCGCCGGCCGGCAAAACGGTGGACTGGATGATTCGAAATGATCCGGAATGGATCATGGAGGCTGGTCAACAGTTGCCGGTGTTCGAATTCGATTTCGGAACCGTTGGCGTTCTGACCTGTTATGACGGTTGGTTTCCGGAGCCGGCACGCGTTTTGTCACTCAAGGGAGCCGAGTTGCTCGTTTGGATCAACGGTCGTGGCGGGTCGGTCGAGGATTTCATTATCAAGTCGATGATGTTTCAAAGTCATGTTGCGGTGATCGCGACCAATCAGGCCTATGGCAGCGGAACGATGATTGGCGATGGTGGCAGGCCGGTGCGGATCGTTGCTCGTTGCCCGGACAAGCAAGAGGCGTACATCTCCGCGACAATCCATCTGAAGCAGATCCGCCAGCAAAGAGCCTTCAGCCGTGATTTTGCCCAACGTCGTCCCGATTTGTATGACGTGCTCGTGGCTCCGAAGGAAGCCGGATCGGTTCATTCACAGCCGCGGCCTTAGGCGAACACCAGCGGGGATCGCGCCCGGTGCCGATAGGCGAGTGTCAGGGACTCACGGACCCGTTGGAATCTGCAGATAACGCGGACCGGGACCGGGTTTGCGGCCACGGGTTGAGGGTTTCGGCGATCGTCTCTTGTCCGATATATTTCGGCGACCGGACCGGCAAGGATGACCATCACGTCTGATAAACTGCCAGGCTTGCCAGGGACGAAAGTCTCCGGTTGCCGCTCACTGTCCTTTGCAATCACCTCTCGAAAGTTCAATATGAAAGCCCTCTTGCTGACCGAATACAAGCAGATGATCGTGACCGACGTCGACGAGCCCGAGGTGGGCGCCGATGACGTTCTGGTTCAGGTCGAGGCCTGCGGAATCTGTGGCAGCGACATCCACGGCTATGACGGCAGTACCGGTCGCCGAATTCCGCCGCTTGTGATGGGACATGAAGCGGCGGGAATCGTCATCGCCACCGGACCCAACGTCACCGATTTGCCAACTGGAGCTCGGGTTACGTTTGACTCGATGGTTTCCTGCGGGAAGTGTCCGTTTTGTCGAAGTGGTGATGCGAATTTGTGCGACAACCGAATGGTACTGGGTGTCTCTTGTGGCGAGTATCGACGGCATGGTGCGTTTGCCGAGCGGATCAGCGTGCCGCGGCGGATCGTCTATCGTTTGCCCGACACCCTGCCCTTCGAGCACGCCGCGCTCGTCGAGGCGGTTTCGGTCGCCGTGCACGCGGCCAATGTCACTCCGATCGTGTTGGGTGACACGGCGGTGGTCGTGGGTGCCGGGATGATCGGATTGTTAACCTTGCAGGCGGTTCGAGCTGCAGGCGCTTCGCGAGTGATCGCGGTCGACCTGAATGACAAGCGTCTCGCCGTCGCAAAACAACTCGGTGCCGACGACGTGCTGCGAGGCGACCAGGTCGATGTCCCGGCAGTCGTTCGCGAATTGACGCACGGACGCGGTGCCGATGTCGCTTTGGAAGTGGTCGGCGCCACGCCGACGATCAAGACGGCGATCGAGTCGGTTCGCAAGGGTGGCAACGTGACGCTGGTGGGCAACGTTTCGCCGACCATCGAATTGCCCCTTCAATCGGTGGTAACGCGAGAAATTTCGCTGCGCGGCACATGTGGCTGCAATGGCGAATATCCCCAGTGCATCGACCTGATGAACCGAGGCATCATCAACGTCGCGCCGTTGATCACCGCGAAGATCTCGTTGTCCGATGGTCCCCAGTGGTTCGAGCGATTGCACTCTGGAGACCCCGATCAGATGAAGGTGGTGGTGCAGCCGCAGTTGGCTTAGCTGGGCAACCGGAGCGGTGGATCGGATGACCAGCCACCCGCAGGCCAGGACTCGGTGGCCGACCAGTTCCCCCCCCCACCCAGAAAGGGTCCCGCGCGATTGTCCGCACGCGCAGGTTGAAATTCGGCTCGGATCCCCGGTTTTTTGAAGTTTTCGATGGCGTGGATGGGGGGAATGACGAAGGTTTAACACTTGGGCTGTCAAAAGGGGTTCCCTCGGCCTTGTCCAGCGGGATAATGCTTGACCGGCGTGGTGGAAACGCTCACGCATTGTCGTCTGCATTTGCGTTGCGATCCATCGAGCGGATCCGCGATGTGGTGCACCGAGCACGCTTTATCTGGGAGAAGAGAGAGATGACGCGATTGTTGGTGGGCGCTACGATTGCATTGGTCATGATGTGCACGTTTACCCTGGGTGATGACAGGGCGACGCAAGCGTGTTTGCAGCAGGGCGAAGCGGTCGGCGCGTTCTATGTGACGAAAGTTGCCGGTGCCCAAGACGACGGTGTCGATCCGGGAGACGACCTCTGCTATCGATGTCGATATGGCTCGAGTCCGATGGTGATGGTGTTTGCTCGTCAAACCGGCGGCAAGGTGCCCCAGTTGGTCAAAGCCCTCGATTCCGCCATTGCCGCGAATCAAGAATCGAGGTTCAAGGGTCTGCTGACCTTGATGGGCGAGGATGCGGCGGTGTTGAAGGAACAGGGCAAGAAGATTGCTGACCAGTCGGGCGCAACGAAAGTTCCGGTGGTGATTGCGAAAGAGACAAAGACAGGTCCCTTGAATTACAAGCTGCCCAGTGGTGTGGACGTGACGATCATCATCGCCAAGGACAGCCAGGTGGTTGCGACCCACTCATGTGCTTCTGAGAAGATCGACGTCGCCGCCGTGATGAGTGAAGTCAAGCAAATGTTGAACTGATCCCCATCTGGCGGCAGCGGTCAAGCGTCCGGCTTCAGGTTGGATGTGATGGCGGGCGTCGACGCACAGGGGCTTCAACGCACAGGGGCTTCAACGCATGTGAAAAAAGCGTGGCGACGGAGATGTCGCGGATTGCTGTCCGGGCGGATCGTCGATGGTGTTCCAGTTGAGTGAACATGCTTGATCGCCACCTGCTTCGGTCCTCGACGATGGAACCGACGGTACGGGTCCATCGGTTGGTGATGCCGACGTTCATTGAACCCGGATTTTCCCGTGCGTGCAGCCGACCACACTCTCTATAATCTGTGTGATGAGTGTGGAAGAAAAGAGCATCCATGACGCGATAGAAAACGCCCGTCGGGGCGACCAGGCGGCGATCGACGAGTTGCTGGGCGCGATGCACAACGTCTGAAGCTGATGGTCCGAGTGCGATTGCATCCACGTCTGAGGGCGCGGCTCGACGAGGACGATGTGCTGCAGGACGCGTATCTTGAAGCGTCCAAGCGGTTGTCCGCGTACCTGGAGGATCCACAAGTCCCGTTCTTTCTTTGGCTTCGTCAGGTTGTCAAGCATCGCCTGCTGAAGACTCATCGGGAACACTTGGGATTTCAGATGCGTGATGCACGACGCGAGGCCGCATTGGGCAATGATGCCTCGGCGATGGCCAGTTCCGTCTGTCTGGCCGAGCATCTGCTCGGTGACCAAACGTCGCCCAGCCAGGCGGTGATTCGATCGGAGACACGTTTGCAACTGGAACGGGCGATCGACAAGATGAGCGAAATGGATCACGAGACTCTCTGCTTGCGGCATTTTGAGCAGTTGAGCAATCAGGAGACCGCGGTGGAACTGGGAATTGATGAGTCGACGGCAAGCAAACGGTATGTACGCGCGCTGCGGTTGGAAGAAACGCTTGTCGAACTGGGATTGGCCGGCGAAGATGGAGAGAGATTGAAATGCTAAAGCGGTCGTTGCGTTGTGCCTGATCATCGTCTCCACGGTGATCGGGACGGCAACCGTCGCCGTTTCGGGTTTTTTTGTCGCCACCCCGACTTGGAGGGCGACCTCCGCCGGGCATTGCGTTCGGTCGAGGTCATGCGACTGGAACCGCGATGCGACGCGAATCGTGTCCGTCGGCGCGGATCGGACGGTCAAGATCTGGGACGTGAACTCAAGAAATCCGGTCGATAGCCTGACCAGCGATTCCGGTCGCCCGCGGTGCGTCGATTGGAACCCGGTCAATGCGCTCGTCGCATTGGGCGACGACCTTGGACAGGTTCGCATCTGGGACGGAACGGTCAGGACCTGGGATGCGTCGCGCGATCCGCATGACGCCACTTCGCGCCGGGAACCGCCTCGCTGACCCGGCACTGGTCGAGCGATTGAGTCTGCCGGCAATTTGAACGTTTCGTTCGTTCTATGACCTAGATTTGGATGCGGACCCCGCGCGCTGCTGCGTGAGGGTCGGATCAATCCGAACATGCCGATTGTGCGGCAAGCGTGACCATGCGAGAGTCAACGAACGAACCGCGATACCTGATGCGTTGGGATCTGTTCCGCGATCAAAGCGTTTGTCGCGATGTTTTCATGACTACCCATCGACTGGGTGAAGTGTCCTTGTTTTCGGACGACCTGATCGCAGATCTGATTGATCGACACCCACATTCGGCAATGACGCTCAGCACGATGGGCGATTGTGTCGCCCATTCGAGCGAGTGGCAAGCGGGCCAGCTCGGGGACCACAGCGGCGCACAATTGCTCGCGATGATTCGACGCGGTCGCCTGCACTTGACGATCAGGAATCTTGGTCAGCATCAACCGTCGATCGCCGCTGTCATCGATCGACTATGTCAGGAAGTGGTGGAATGCGATCCGGGGCTGCGAATCATTGGCAGCGAGGGACATCTATTGATTTCGTCGCCTTCGGCTTTCCAGTATTACCACAGCGACATGAGCCCCGGCATGCGGTGGCAGATCCGTGGCAGCAGCCGCGTCTGGACCTATCCACAGGGCGACCCCTACCTTCCCGAGGGCACCATTGAACAGATCGTATCGGGCCAACGTGTCGACACCCTGTACTACGAACCGGCATTCGATGACCAGGCTCAGCTGTTCGACGTCCCTCCCGGACAGATGCTGACATTGCCCCAGTATACGCCACACCGAACGGCCAATCTTGATGGCTTGAATATCACGCTGAAGATCGAATACAGGACGCCGGAAGTCATTCGTCGTAACCGCATTCACGTTGCGAACCGACTGCTCCGTCGTTACTTACCGTTTCATTTTGATTCGCATCATGCCACTGGTATCGGCGCGGTGATGAAACAGGTTCTGGCCAATTTGGCCGGTAGCGGGCGTCATCCTGACTTGCCCCCAGGTGTTCGCGACGCACACAGGTTGGATGGCCAACAAACCTTCCGTGTGGAAGCCAACGCAATCAACTGCATTCTGCCACTCGGTCGATCGGTACCGCAGCCGAGTGGGGACACCGAGATCTTCCCGATGACAATTGAAATGCCTGTAGCTGTGGCTACAGTCCTGGAGAACTGAATCATGACTCGCATTCTTGTTCCTGTCACAATTTGCGCGTCGATCGCGGTTACCCTTCCGACATCGCCCGCGTCTGCGGCGAGTCCATCGATTTCCGAGACCACGTCGCTCCGCGCCGCCGCGGCGTGTGATCCGCATTCGGTTCTCAGCAATCAAACGTGCGTCAAGTGTCATGCATCCGAGATCAAAGTCTGGCAAGGCACGCCCCATGCTCGCACCTTCGATGAGCTACATCGTCGCCCCGAGGCAAAACAGATCGCTTCAAAACTTGGCTTGAGTTCGATCAAGAATGAAGGCCGCTGTGTCTCTTGCCATTACACGCAGCAGAACGATTTGCAAACGGGCGACGTGCATGCCATCTCGGGTGTTTCATGTGAGTCGTGTCACGGGGCCGCCAAGGACTGGTTGGAACTCCATCACGACTATGGCGCCGAGGGTATCACTCGGCTCACCGAGCCAGCGTCGCATCGTCGCGAAAGAATCGCCCGCAGCGTCGCCGCGGGGATGCGCAATCCGGCCAACGTCTATTTGGTCGCGCAAAGCTGCTTGCGATGTCATACCACCGCGGATGAGGAACTCGTGAACGTCGGCGGCCACTCGGCCGGCAGTCTTGACTTTGAATTTGTCTCCTGGAGTCAGGGTTCCATTCGGCACAATTTCGTTCGAAGCGATGGAGCCAGCAATGAGTTGAGCTCGCAACAGCGGCATCGGGTGATGTTCGTGGCCGGCATGATCGCCGAGCTCGAAGCCAGTATGCGGGCCACGGCCATCGCGACGGAAAAAGCAGCCTATGGAGTGACCGCGGCGAAGCGTGCTGCTCGAGCGGCGGCGCGTCTGAAGAGCGTGACGGCGAAGGTCGACGTGCTCGCTGTCGATCAGATTGTTGCGATCTTTCAGTCCGTCACGTTGAAACTGAACAACGCCGACGAGCTGACCGCGGCGGCCAATGAGATCGCCCAGCTGGGCTACCAATTTGCCCAGCAGTCCACTGGCGAGTCGCTGGAATCGCTCGACCCGTTCATCCCCAAACGTGACACCTGGAAGTGATTCTCGGAAGAATGCCGCAATTTCCACCAATTTTTGCCTGGAATCCGCTGAGGCTGGCTTGGATTTGTAAATCCGCCGCGAACAATTCATACTGTTCGTCTCGTCTGGATTGTCCGTCCGTCCCTCTTTGGTGGTATAGCTGGTGTCGCGTTACCGAATCACGGCCTGCACGCTTGGCTTCCTGACTGGCTTGCTGTTTGGTGTGGCCACATTACGTGGGGATGGACCGGTGGTGCTGCAGGTTGGTCCCGATGGCAAGCCGATGGCCATCGCTTCGCCGGGGCGGCCGCCGAATCAGCCGGGCAATGCGAGCAAGCCCGGCCAGGAGAACAAGGGGGGCGAAGAAAAACCTGCCGATGGCTCTGGCGGAGACAAAACGAAAGAGGGTGCCCCCTCGCCCGAGCCCAAGGTGATCCGCCGTGACGCCACCACCAACGATGAATCCGATCCCGACGAGTTGAAAGCGACCGTCGGAGACGACGGCAAAGTTGCATTTCAGTTTCGTAATCAACCGTGGGTCGAGCTGGTGCAATGGTTGGCGGAGATTTCCGACCAGCCGCTCGATTGGCTAGAACTTCCGGGTGATCGGGTCAACTTGCGATCGCCGGGTCGATACACGGTCGAGGAGACACGTGACCTGTTCAATCGCTATTTGCTTGCCCGCGGCTACACATTGCTGGAACTCGATGGCGGCCTGACCGTTGCCAAGACAGAGAATATCAATCCGGCGATCGTGCCACGCGTTGAAGTCGAGAGTCTCGAGACGTTGCCATCGCATACCTACGTCCGAGCATTGTTGGATGTGGGCTGGTTGTCAGCGGAGAAACTTGCCGAAGAACTCAAGCCAATGATCAGCAAGAACGGTCGACTGACCGCTTTGGTGACGACCAATCGAATCGAAGCGATGGATGCGGCGGTGAACTTGCGACAAGTCGCCCATTTACTTCAACAGGAACGCGACAGTGTTAGTCGCGAGGCGCTGGCGCCCGAATTCAAATTGCGATACTTGCCGGCCGAAGAAGCCAAGACGATGCTGGAACAGTTCCTTGGGGTAGAGAAGAAGCAGGCGGCGCCGATGTCGCCACAGCAGATTCAGATGATGGCACAGATGCGCTCCCAAGGGGGAAAACCGCCGGGCGCCGCTCCGGAGCCGAAAGTCGAGATTTCGATTGTGGCCAACCCGCGGCAGAATTCGGTGATCATTCGTGCGCGGTCGATCGCGTCGCTATCGCGACCGAGTTTCTCAAACGGGTCGATGTTCCCAGCGAATCGATGATGTCGCTGTCCGATATCCAGACCCGGGTGCAAGTTTTCCGACTCGCGTCGCTGGATCCCGAGAAGCTGATCGAAATTGTCAGCGAAATGAATATCTTGGAACCCACCACGCGGGTGCGAGTCGACAAGGATAACAATGCCCTGATCGTGTCAGGTTCTGCCGCTGATAGCTTCATTATCAGCTCCTTGATCGAACGGCTTGACGGCAGCGGACGCAAGTTCGAGGTCTTGCAGTTACGGCGACTCGATGCGACCGAGGTGGCCGAGTCGATCGCGTTTCTGATGGGCCAGAAAGAAGAGGAAGACAACAAGAGTTCGCGACGGTCGTACTACAGTTACGGCTATGGGTACGGCCGCGAAGAAGAGAAGAAGAAGGAGACCGACGAGTTCCGTGTCGCTGCCAATAGCCGTTATCGGCAGGTGTTGTTGTGGGCCAATCCGAATGAGATGGAAGAGGTTCGTTCGCTCTTGGTCAAGCTGGGTGAATTGCCGCCGCCCGGGGGTAGCCGTCGCACGATTCGTATGATCGACGCCTCGGCAACACCGGAAACCTACGAGTATCTGCAGCGATTGCGTCAACAATGGAATCGACTGTCACCCAATCCGTTGGAGTTACCCGACGCAGAGCAATTCAAGGAACCGAATCTGATCCCGGCCAAAGAATCGGATGGGAAATCCGAGAGCGATGGCGCGGAAGAGTCGGATCAGAAAGATTTACCTGCAGAGAAAAAGGATGTGAAACCGGCCGACGAAGACATTATCGCGAAGTCGCTGCACAACCAATATCGACTGGCTGTCATGCAGGATCCGCCGACAGCCGACGCCGATGCGTCAGACGTGGATTCAGCGAATGCGGAACCGCCGATCCGATCTTCGCGTGATTTCGATCGCATCTTTCGCGAACCACCAGCGGTAAGCCGAGATTCCGAGCAGTTGCAAAAAGCTCCGGCGCCCGTGCGGGTCGAATTGGACAGCCATGGAAACCTCGTCTTGATCAGCCCCGACACCGACGCCTTGGATCAACTGGAACAGTTGATGTTGCAGGTCACACCGCCAAAACGACCCTACCAAGTCTTTCACGTCGAGCACGCCTCTGCATTTTGGATGAGACTGAACTTGGAGGACTACTTCGAAGAGGAAGAAGAAGGTGGCGAGTCGGAGGCCGATGCGTTCTATCGATTTTATTGGGGATCCGGTGACGACAAGACAGACAACGGCCCATCTGGTTTGGGCAAAGGAAACAAACTGCGGTTCGTCGATGATCCGGACACCAACACGCTGGTGATTAGCGGAGCGACTGCCGAACAGTTACGAACGATCGCCGAGTTGATCGAATTGTGGGACGTGCCCGAACCAGTGAATAAACGAAAGACGCGATTCACGCGTTTGGTTTACCTGAAGTATGGCACAGCCGAGAAGATCGCCGAGACGGTCAAAGAGGCCTACCGCGATCTGCTCAGCAGCAACGATAAATCGTTTTCCGCTGGCGGGCAGGGTCAAGGTGGTCGTGGTGGGGGTGGGGGCGGTAACAGTAACGAGGATGTTGCAAAAAGTCGCGAAGGGAATGGCAGCGGGCTCACCGATTCGGGAAGTGGTCGGGAGGGAGGTACGGACTTCTCGTTCAAAGGGAAATTGTCGCTGGGTATCGATGAGGTCGGCAATACGTTGCTGGTTAGCGCCGAGGGTGAGCCCTTGATGGAGCTCGTTGCCGACATGATCAAGCAACTCGACGAGGCGGCTCAACCGCAGGGCAATATCGAGGTGATGCAGCTTTCTGGCGAGATCAGTGCCGGATCGCTTCAGCAGGCGTTGCGAGCGCTCGGTGCGCAGCCAACCGATTCTGCGCCGGTCGGCGGACCTGCGATGCGTGGTCGCCCCGGAACGGTTCGCCCTGGAACGGGTGGTTTCGAAAACCGATCGCCGGATAACGCGAACGGCAGATAACCAACTGTCGTGGCCGGTTGCTGGTTCCCAGTGGGATCCTGCCAACAGTCCAACCTCGCTCTGTCCAGCCATGTCTGAGTCGTGGTTGCCGTGCTACATTGAGCGATTCTGACGGCGACCGAGTTACTGACTTCTACAATCTCGGCAACGATTTTTTTCGCGAAACGGCTGCATCGGATGCAACGCTCCTTCTCCCATCGGTGGGCTCAAACTGTCACTCAGGGGTGGTGGTGGGTGATCGGTGTGTGGATTGTCGTCGTGATTGGAATGCGCGTTGCCGCGCCGCCCTGGAAGGACATCGCTTACGACGGCGATTTCGATTACCTGCCGCCAACGATGAGCAGCGTCGCCGGAGGCAACTTACTCGACCGAGCGTTTCCCGGTGAGCGGAGTCGCAGCCAGTTGGTATTGGTTCTGGGACGTGACCGTGGGCCGCTGAAGAAGCAAGATGAAATCGTCGGGCTCGACCTATTGCGGCGACTTTATCACCGGCTGGGCGAGGTCAGTTGGCAGCGAGCGATTGCTTATGGGTACCAGGGGGGGCCGCCGATCGATGGTTCGCCCTCGGCCCCTTGGCTGAAACTGGCCCGAGAAGCGTTCGATCGTTCCATTTCGATTGACGGACGTTTCTATGAGCGAATCGCCGATCAGGTGCCGCCGGACGCGCCCACGATGGATGAGCCGCGGATGGCGATCGCCCATTGGGATCGAGGCAAGCTGCTCGAGCTGTGGGGCGAATCCGAGGAAGCGGTCGGAGAGGATTTTGAGGCGGCTCTGATCCTGATGGAACGGCTCCCCGAGCTGGCAATTCCGATTGAGGATCGGGAACTCGATTCGTGGAGTTCGCTGATCGATCTGTTTTCTTGGGATGATCCAGTCGTCGGTCCCAAGCTGAAAACCGAAGGCGCACAGCTGGCCGTGATGCAGCTCTCCAGCGAGTTGGCGGCAACCGAGAACATCGCCACGGTGGAAGCGGTTCAGCGGCTGATCGACGACGTTGTTGACTACAGTTCACGGTACACCGATCCCGGTCTGCGATTGCTGATGACCGGTTCCGCGGCAATCGGTGGTGAGACATTGTTGGCGGCGCGAGACGCGATACGTTACACCGAATGGATCACGGTTGCGATGATCTTATTGATCTTGGCGGTGGTTTATCGTGCACCGTTGCTGGTCGCCGTTCCGATGATCTCGATCGGCGTCGCTGTTTTGGTTGCGACGTCGTTGGTTGCTTTGCTGACGGGATGGTCGATTCACCATACGGTCCCCGGACTGAATCTGCGTGTCTTCACGACCAGCCGTATCTTTGTGGTTGTGATTCTGTTTGGTGCGGGGACCGATTACTGCCTGTTCCTGATCGCGCGACTGCGTGAGGAGATGGTCAAGACGGTTTGGCCGGTCGCTTGCCGAAATGCCCTGGCCGGGGTGATGGGTGCCCTGATGGGCAGCGCGCTGACCACGGTGGTCGGTCTTGGCACGCTTTGGATTGCCCAATTTGGGAAGTTTCATTACACCGGTCCCGTTATCGCGATTTGTTTGTTGGTTGGGTTGCTCGTTTGTACAACCTTGACACCGGCATTGCTGTGTGCGTTAGGCCCTCGTGTTTTCTGGCCGTCACGCATTTCCAGTCAATCGTCCGCTTCCGTCTCGCTGTTCGGTGACACGCCAGAGAGCCGCAGTTTGGCTGGCGGTGGCCTATGGAGCTGGATCGCATTGATGCTGACACGGCGCCCGCTGCCGACACTATTCCTGGGCATCGCGATTCTGGCGGTACCAGGCTTTTATGGATTTGCCAATGAGAGTTCGGTGACTTATGACTTGAGCAGCCAACTGAGTCATTCTGCGGCAAGTCGCAAAGGCTTGCGTTTGCTCGCCGAACATTTCGAGATCGGTGAAATCAATCCGGTGACGGTGTTGTTGGAACGACCCGATGAAACTCCGCGGGACCAATTCGCCGAACAGATCAAGGAGTTGTCACGTCAACTCTACGCGGTCCCTGGTGTGGTCACGGTGCGGACGGCGGATGATCCGCTGGGAGATTTTCCGCCGAATCGCGAAATGGGACTTTTGAGTGGTGACGCCTGGCGACGCCGAGCTTTACAGAACCATCGCATCGCACAACGTTACTTCTTTTCGTCCAATCCCCAACTGGCCAATCGGCTGGCTCGGTTGGATGTGACAATCGATGGGAATCCCTTTTCGATCGAGACCGCTGAGCATGTGCTCGAATTGTCCAGATATTTGAACCGACAAGCTGGCTCGCAAGACTCGGTCTGGAAGGGCTCACGGGTATTGCTGGCAGGCACGACGCCCTCGATCATTGACCTACGAACGATCACGTTGTCCGACAACCGTCGGATCAAGATTGCCGTGGTGATTGCTGTTTTCATCGTGCTGGTGCTGGTGATTCATCGAGTTGGTTTGTGCTTGTATCTGATCGCCACGGTGTTGCTCAGCTACTACGCCACGCTTGGTCTAACGATCCTGTTTTTTCGCGCCGCCTATGGCAGCGACTATGTCGGGCTCGACTGGAAACTGCCCTTGTTCTTGTTCGTGATCTTGGTCGCCGTGGGCCAGGACTACAACGTCTATTTGGTGACACGGATCGTCGAGGAGCAACAGCGTTTGGGTTGGTTGGCCGCACTCCGTCGAGCGGTATCCAAAACCGGGGGCATCATCACCGCCTGCGGGCTGGTGATGGCGGCGACTTTTTTCAGCATGACGGCGTCGGCATGGTTGCCGCCGATTGCTCATTGGCTTGGATTTGCCGATGCCGGTGGCGGAACCGCGCTACGAGGGATTGTGGAACTCGGATTCGCGCTCGGATTGGGCGTATTGATCGATACGTTCTACGTACGGACGATTCTCGTTCCCAGCTTTGTGGCGATCATGGGTCAATACTCGGTCAAGCCCGCCATGCGACGTGGATAGCTGTGTCGAGGCGAATTTTGAAAATCCTGATGCCCGAACTACGAGATCAGTCGCCAACCCCGATGTCATCGTCCAAGGCGGCGAGAATCATTTTCAATTCTGCTTCCTCGTGCTGCTCGAACGCCTCGCGGAATTGAAGATAATTGCGAAGAAATCGATTCACTTGCTCCGGCCTTTCGCTATGGACCTCGAGTACCGCATCGGCCAAATCGCGGATCGTCTCGAACAGCTTCGGATGTTGACTGCGAAGACATTCGGCTGTCGCACTCAATTGCGGCGCGGTCACAATCGCTTCTTCAAAGTATCCGTATGCTTCTTCGAGCGAAAAATGCAGGGCAAGCTGATCTCTCAATTCCGCGATCAGCTCGACCAGTTCAACCCAGTGATTGGTCGCCGTTTGGGAATGTTCTGCTAACGGGTTGATCCGCTCGAGAAGGATTTTCAAGTCTCGGTTGTCGTCCTTGATATCCTTCAAGAACGCTGCGTTGACTGATAGTCGTCGCGTTGTGGTTCTTGTTGTGCTCATAACGATTCCTGCGGATGAGAAGATCCTAGTGTACCTCGAAGCGACTGCGAAAGCGACTGGCTGGCGGTGCCATCGTGGACTGAGATTCCGGCCCCACCGGTGTTGCTATCCCCTTGCCAGATCTCGTTTTACGCTCGGTCGATTGGCAGTGGAATCACGTCCTCGATCGATCGAGAACCGGTGCGTACCATCATCAGTCGGTCGACTCCCAAAGCGACGCCCGCACACGGCGGTAAACCCACACGCATCGCCTCCACCAGGGTCGTTTGAATCTGCAACGGCGGTCGTCCCGCCGCGACACGTTTCGCATTGTTGAACTCGTATCGATCCAACAGCACATCTGGGTCGAGCAGTTCGTCGTACCCGTTGGCCAGTTCGACACCCGATGCGAACAATTCAAATCGGGCAGCGCACTGTGGGTCATCGTCGGAGGTTTTGGCAAGCGCCGCTTGGCTCAACGGATAGTGAGTAACGATCAACGGTCGCTCTCTGCCAAGGGTGGGTTGAATGTAGCTTGCCAAAAGCAAATCGAGTAGCGAGTCACGATCATCCGCTAGCGAAGCGGCAAGGTTGGAGTCGATCTTTTCGGCGTGCTGCCGCAATGATGTCAGTGGCGCTTCGATCGGGTCAAGTTTCAACGCTTCGCGAAACAGATCGCGGTAGGAGCAAACGTCATATCCGCGTTGACCGAGCAAATGGGCCACGAGAGTCCCCAACAATTCGACGCCTGACGCCATGTCGGCGCCCACATCGTACCACTCCAACATCGTGAATTCGATATTGTGCAAGGGTCCCTGTTCAGCTGCGCAAAAACCGGTCCGATGCTGTAAATCGAGGGCGCACCGGCGGCGAGCAGACGCTTCATCGCTGATTCGGCGGATGTCTGCAAGTAAAATCGTGCCGGCAGATCGATGCCTGCAATCTGAAGTTGGCTGGAATCGATTTGCAATGGGTTGATGTAAGCATCGACCACACAGTCTCTTGATAGACAGGGGGGCTGTACTTCTAGAAACCCGCGGGAGTCGAAAAATGCCCTCAGTTCCCGCAGCAACTCCGCTCGCTCCGTCAATGAATGGATGTTCGGCTTCAAGGATTTATCCGAAAGTTTCAGGGGATGGGTTCAACGGCTTGCCCGTTTCTTACCGAACGTGCAAGATCACAATACACATTCGTGCCGTAACCGAGATACCGTCCAGTCACCGATGAGCATCCATTCGCCCAACAATCGCTATGCCCGGCAAATCCAGTTTGCGCCGATTGGTGTCGGTGGCCAACAGTTGATTGCCGAGGCCGACGTCGCAGTCGTGGGATGCGGGGCTCTGGGAACGGTGGTCGCCGAGATTCTGACACGCGCGGGAGTGGGCCGTCTACGGCTGATCGATCGTGACGTGGTGGAATGGACCAACCTGCAGCGGCAGTCGTTGTTCGACGAAAATGATGCCCGGCAAGGCAACTCGAAGGCACAAGCGTCGGCCGAGTGTCTGGCGCGAATCAACGGCTCGATCGAAATCGAACCGATCGTGTTGGATCTCACGGTTGATAACATCGCACGGACACTCGACGGAGTCGATCTGGTCGTCGACGCGACGGACAATTTTGCTATCCGGTTCTTGCTCAATGATTGGTCGTTATCGACGTCGACGCCTTGGGTACACGGCGGTTGTGTTGGCGCGACCGGGCAAGTTCTTTTGTTTTCTGGGAATGGGATGCCCTGTTTCCGTTGCCTCGTTACCGAGCCTCCTCCCCCCTCGTCGGTGCAAACCTGTGACACAGCAGGAGTGATCGGTTCGGCGACGCATCTGATCGCTAGCCTGCAAGCGACCGAAGTGATTAAGTGGATCTCGGGCAATCGTGATGCCGTGCGAGGGAAGTTGCTTTCCGTCGATCTGTGGAACAATCGCATTCGCGAACTTGGTATCGATACTGGACTGAGTCAACGATGTCCTGCGTGTGTCGATCATCGATTGGAGTTCCTGGACGCAATGCGAGGGACCTCCATCGATCAGGCCGGTGTGTTGTGTGGCCGCGACGCAGTTCAGATCCAAGGCTCCGCTGGCGTGCGCATCGACTTTCCGCAGATGGCCGGACGTTGGCAGACGCTCGGCCGGGTTCAGGCGACCCCCTTCTTCATCCGTCTGCATCTGGAAGAAAACACGTTGACATTATTTCGCGATGGTCGCGCGGTGATCACCGGGACAACCGAAATCGGTCACGCGAAAACGCTTTACTCACGCTACGTCGGCGGATGATCCGGTAGGGTTCGGGGAGAACACCGATTGGCAAAGCGCCCGAGCGGAAACCAGCTCCGCCAATCGAACCAGATGCGGGAAGAACACCGTTGGTCGGGTCCGGCGTGAACGAAGCGAATGAAGGCACGTCACCGCCATTGCCCGGGTTCACCTGCGTCGACAACGGACCGGCTGGTTCAGTATAAACGGTCGACCGGTTGCGTACTCCGACGCAAAGTTACCGTATTCTTCGAGCCGCCCCACACCGAAGCCCAAATCGGTTCCGGGCAGCTTCGTCTGCAATTGGGAAATGGTATTTGGGAACGCCGCGTGCACGACTGGGCTGTTGGGAGCGGCTACTTGCCGCCTTTCGATGGTTTCTCTCCCCCTTCGCCGACTCCGGCGCTGACGGGTTCGGGCGGTTCGACGAGTCCGCGTAATTCGCCTTTGAAGTCGAGACGCGTGATCTTTCCCTCATCGTCTTTGAAGGCATCGATCACGATCGTGTCCTTGCCTTCAAAAGCGCCGCGAAGTAATTCTTCGCTCAGCGGGTCTTCGATGCGTTGCTCGATGGCACGACGCAACGGCCGAGCACCGTAATCGAGATTGCTGCCCTTCTTGATCAAGAACTCTTTCGCTTCGTCGGTCAAGTCGAGTGCCAGTCCACGGTCAAGCAATCGCTCGCGAACTTTCGACAATTCGTAATCGATGACGCTCTTGCAGGTCCTCTTTGGTCAAGTGACGGAAGATGATCGTGTCGTCCAATCGGTTCAGGAACTCGGGGCGGAACACACGCTCGATTTGATCCATCACGCGAACCTTCATCGATTCGTAACTCGCATCCTCATCCGGCTTTTGGAATCCGAACGACGATTCATTCTTGATCGCCTCAGCACCGGCATTGGTCGTCATGATCAAGATCGTGTTTCGGAAGTCGACGTTCCGGCCGAACGAGTCGGTCAGTCGTCCTTCTTCCATCACTTGCAACATCATGTTGAAGACATCGGGATGCGCCTTTTCGATTTCGTCAAACAGCACGACGGCATAGGGTCGACGGCGAATCTTTTCGGTCAACTGGCCGCCCTCTTCGTAACCGACGAATCCGGGAGGTGCTCCGATCAAACGGCTGACGTTGTGCTTTTCCATGTATTCGCTCATGTCGATGTGAACGAGCGCATCGGCATCACCGAACATGTACTCGGCCAACGCTTTGGCCAACAGCGTCTTGCCGACACCGGTGGGGCCGGCAAAGATAAACGATCCGGTCGGCCGCTTCGGATCTTTCAATCCGCTTCGGCTTCGGCGAACCGCTTTGGCGACAGCGGTGACCGCTGCATCCTGGCTGACGACGCGTTTGTGGAGTTCTTCCTCCATCTTCATCAGACGCATGCTGTCTTCGGTTGACAGGCGTGTGAGCGGAATGCCGGTCATCTTGCTAACGACCTCGGCGATGATCTCTTCATCGACGACGCCGTCGGTTTGCTGACTCTTGTCACGCCACTCCTGCGTGATCTGCTCTTTCTTCTTACGAAGCTTTTCGGCTTGATCACGAAGGTTGGCGGCCTTTTCGAAGTCTTGATTGGCAACCGCGTCTTCTTTTTCCTTGTTCAGCTTTTCGACTTCTTCGTCGATCTCTTTCAGGTCTGGTGGACGGGTCATCGTGCGCAGGCGGACCCGCGCACCGGCTTCGTCGATCACATCGATCGCTTTGTCGGGTAGACATCGAGCGGTAATGTATCGCTCACTCATTTCGACCGCGGCAACGACCGCGTCGTCGGTGAACTGCACGCGGTGATGTTCTTCATAGCGACCACGGAGCCCCTTCAAAATCTCGATCGTCTCTTGCTTGCCGGTCGGCTCGACAATGATTTCCTGGAAGCGTCGAGCCAGCGCGTTGTCCTTTTCGATGTACTTTCGGTACTCATCGAGGGTGGTGGCACCGATGCATTGGATTTCGCCGCGGGACAAGGCCGGCTTCAACACGTTGGCCGCGTCGATCGCACCTTCGGCACCGCCGGCACCCACCAGCGTGTGGAGTTCGTCGATGAACAAAATCGTGTTCTTCACTCGACGCACTTCGGTCATCACTGCTTTGATCCGCTCCTCGAACTGACCGCGATACTTGGTGCCGGCAACCATCATCGCCAAGTCCAGCACGACGATTCGTTTGTCGGCCAAAATTTCGGGCACTTCGCCCTTCGATGACTCGCTGGGCGAACCCTTCGACGATAGCGGTCTTGCCAACACCGGCCTCGCCAAGCAGGACCGGGTTGTTCTTGGTTCGACGACAAAGGATTTGAATCGCACGTTCGATTTCCCGTTCGCGACCGATGACCGGATCGAGTTCGCCCTTTTTGGCAAGCTCGGTCAAATCACGTCCGAAACTATCGAGTGCCGGCGTCTTGCTCTTGCCGCTCTTGCCCGACGGGCTGCTACTGCTTTCGCCTTCGCCGGTGCGTCCCCCTCGCTCGCCGACTTCCGCACCCTCGAGACCGTGTCCGAGCAGATTGAGCACTTCCTCGCGGACGTCTTCTAGCTTCAGCCCGAGGTTCATCAACACCTGAGCCGCGACGCCTTCTTGCTCACGAAGCAGTCCCAGCAGAATATGCTCGGTACCGACATAGCTGTGATTCAGGTTGCGAGCCTCTTCCATCGAGTACTCGATGACCTTCTTCGCACGGGGCGTTTGAGGCAACTTGCCAACGGTGACCATTTCCGGGCCGCTTTGCACAAGCTTTTCCACCTCGAGTCGAATTTTTCGTAAATCGACTTCCAGGTTCTTCAATACGTTTGCAGCGACACCGCTGCCCTCTTTGACGAGTCCGAGCAAAATATGCTCGGTGCCAATGTATTCGTGATTGAAACGCTGCGCTTCCTGGTTAGCCAGCTGCATTACCTTGCGAGCGCGATCAGTAAATCGTTCGTACATGTCTTTATCTCTTCACCCAGGTCGTTTCCGGTCCGGTAGGAGTGGGTGACTCCTGTCCAGATCGTTCGTCGGTACCCTTGGAGCTATCGAGTCGAATCCCTGCGGTGGGCCGAAAACGGTCCGCCCGATAGCGCTTGCGGGAGGGTTCTGTCAATTTGGCGAATCTGTCAGCACGGTACTCTTCTATGCAAACCGTACGCCACACCGTTTCAACACGACTATCACTTACTTACCACCCGAAGCAACCGGGCATCAGACAAGCCCGCTGGTAGCTACCCTATCAATTCTATCGGTTAGGCGAAAAAGCGGGGATAGGAGCTTCCCCGGACCAAAGTCGGAAAATCACGTCGAATTCGAGCCACGAAGAATACACTTTGATACTTATCGATGAAACCGCTGCAAATTTTATGCGTCAGGTCCATTGACCAGGTCGAAACGACCCTCGGATTTGCAATACCAGCGCCGTCGGCTCAGGAGGCGATGTCGACAAAGAATCCCTCAGGCGGCAATGGGTCGGTTTGCTGTCAGAACGGCAGCATCCGACCGTTCGTGATGGGAGCTGTGTTCCGATTCCATCGCTGACTCCTGTTCCTGTTGTGCCTGTTTGGCTCGGTTGAGCCGACCGTTTTCTGCCGAGACTTCCAGCCACCAGGGGTCGGCGACCTCCAAACGACCGATTTCCGCAAGCAGTACCCCGGCCGCATCGAGCCGATCGGTGTGACGATAGACCCCGGTCAGCAACAGGAGTGCAGGTGGGTCACGCGGCTCGATTGCTAGCACGCCGGTTAGTAATTCCTCGGCCTCGGGCCAGTCAGAGCGAAGGTAGGCGGCGTGGGCCTCGGGAAAACGATCCGGCTGGTCACTGGCGCGTCGCGGTGCAATCAACAGTGGCAGTTCGCGGACGCTTCGAACGACGTAGAAGCCCCATGCGGCGAGCCCCACCCAAAATGCCATCGAAACCAGTCCAGGCGACATCCACTCGGGATACAGATAGCGTGTGACCAACAGCAGATTGAGGGCAAATGCGAACGCAATGGCGGTTGGGATCGCGGACAGACGCCCGCGCCACCACAATTCGGCCAACCCTGGCCACAAGCACGTCAGGTAGTACCTCGCTTCCATGGCTTGTTTCTTACGGTCGGGGGCGATGTGGAATCAAGGTGACAATTCCGGTGCGTTACAGATCGCCCAGTTCCCAAACAGAGCGGTAGGCGCGGCGGTCTCAAAGTACTCGAGCATGGCGGCGTAGAATTTATGGCTGCCAAGGGTGGCGCTGTCGCCAACGACGATCAGTTTGCGTCGCGCTCGCGTCATTGCCACATTGGTGCGACGCGTGTCGGCGAGAAAGCCGATTTCGCCGCGATCATTGCTGCGAACCATGGTCAGCAAGACCGCTTCCTTCTCTCGACCTTGAAAACCGTCGACCGTGTCGATTTCGAGCTCGGGGATCTCAATTTTGTTACGCAATCGCCGGACCTGGGCTGCATAGGGTGCGATGATCGCGATCTGGTCCGGGGCGACGCCCGCCTCGATGAGTTCGCGGACCAGCCGAACGATCAAGTTGGCTTCCTTGACGTTCAGCTTGCTCTCGCCGTCCGGTTCAAGTTCTTCGGCAAACTCGGCTCCCGCAGTGTCGATCAGCTCGATCGGATTGCAGGTCAGCGGCATTTCGTCGACTCCGCTCAGATCGCAGAGTCGGTGTGCCCGGACCGAATTGTCGGCGACCAGCGATCCTTCGTAAAACGTGTCGGAAGAAAACTTCATGATCGTTTCGTGCATGCGGTATTGAACGGTCAGTCGGCGAAAGACCGATTCACCCTCACGCTCGATCAGCCGCTGCATCAACGATTTTCGCATGCCCTCGCGTGATGCTTCGTCGCTGAGGACGGTTGGCGGCAATTGACAATGGTCCCCGGCCAGGACCAACCGGTCCGCCCTTAGCACCGCTTGCCAAATGCCTGGCTCGGTGCATTGACACGCTTCATCGATCACCACCAGATCGAATTTTCGATCGGAGAGCAGTTCATCGTCGATCGTGGTCGTCGTGCAAACGACATCGGCCGAGTCCAAGACACCGCGAATGATGGATCGTTCGAAGGCGCGTATTTGTCCTCGCAGCTGGCCAGCTTCGGCAAACAGCTCTCGGCGCCGACGATGTCCGTCGCGACCGCGCAGGTCTTTCGCTGCACTGCGCATCAATTGTTCGACTTCTCGACGCATGTCACGAATCACATCGGCCGACGGATCACTGTCGACCAATTCGTCCAAGGTATGGCCGCGGAGCGCCTCGAACACACGCGCGGGATGTCCGACACGTACGACGCGGGGCATCATCGCGACGAGTTTTTCCAGCAAGTTGTCGACGGCAGTATTGCTCGGTGCGCAGGCCAGAACTCGATCACCCCCCTTCACTGCCTGGTAGACAACCTCGGCCAACGTGGTCGTCTTGCCCGTTCCCGGAGGGCCGTGCAGGATCGCCACGTCTTGTGCCGAAAGTGCGAACTGCACGGCCGCCTGTTGGGGCGGATTGAGTGCCGAGAGGAATTCGGGTTTCAGATCACCGACATCCTCGAACCGCAGCGGCCGTGTACCGAGCAGCGTGTCGCGGAGTCGTCCGGCGCGTGCGGTGGCCATTCTCGCTTTGGCCATGGCGGCCAGTTGGCGCCGGCGCGTTGTCTCGTCAGGTGACAGATCGAGTCGAAGCCAGGTGCCGTCGGGCCATTTTTCGGTCGCGACCTGGATCAGGTTGTGTTTTCGCCGACTGACCACACCCCCCACACCCTCGTCCTTCGGGTTGTCGCTGTCCGAAAGTACCACGGGCGAACCGACTTTCAGGCGATTCATCGGTAACGGCTGGCCACCTGGCTTGACCAAGTCGATTAGAAAGCGGCCGGCCAGACCGGTGTGGTGATCGGCAATCTGCAGCTGGACAATCGTTTCGCCTGTCTTTTCAACATCGCTCTGCGATCGGATCTGCCGGCGTCTAGCCAGTCGGGCCCGTTCGGCGTCACTCTCCAGTTCCAACCACCGCTGAAGTACATCAAAGTAGTCGTCGGCCGAGGCAAGATCATCGAGCGAAACGAGGCCACTACCGAACGAATACGACATAATCGAGAGCACCGTGATGCGGATTTTTTCATTCCGCTGAAGATCGAAGCTGTGAATCTGGCGGCTGGGGTTCCACTTTTGCGACTTGGAATCTCTATGTTAGCCGGTTTTACGACTGGGTCATCGCCGACTGCAAGGTGCACACGGGCCGCCGCACTGGTCGTTTCGAGGTGATCAACATGAAATTCGTCGAAATCTCGTGGCAATCCGATCTGTATCAGCAGGAGATCGATTTGCGTGACAGGTTGCTTCGGGCACCACTGGGTCTGAGGTTTTCGGACGAGGAACTCGCGGCGGAGTCGAGTGAATATCATTTTGGGATGCTCGATCGGCGGCAGCTGATTGCCTGTGCCGTGATCGTGCCGCTATCGGACGTTCTGGCAAAGCTTCGGCAGATGGCGGTCGCAGCGTCGCACCAGCGTCGCGGAGTCGGATCGATCTTGATTGGAAACATCGAGCGCGTGCTACAGGATCGACAATTCCAGATGATCCGCCTTCATGCTCGCGAGAACGCGGTCGAATTCTACGAGAAACTCGGATACCGCAAGCGGGGACCGCGGTTCATCGAAGTGGGTGTTCCACACTGGAAAATGACCAAATCGATTGCCGCGAGAAGTTGACTCGATTCCGATTCGGCGTTGGCCGCCAGCCATTGTCCACGCGGAAGGAGCTGAGGATTGGCACGTTGCCCGCACAACTGCGGTTCGCATCTTTTCGGTGACGCTGGGCGAAGGGACATCACGGTCGCGCAAAAACGGGGACGCGGTGTTGCCAGCGAGGGTAGGATCACGTGAAATAGGTGTGGTTGGTCACGCACGCTGATTGGGGGCACGGTCGTGATGCGCGATTTGTTTCGGCTTTCGGTTGTTGGTCACATTCTGTTTTTTTTGGCATCGATCATTGGCTGTGGTGGTGACTCGCCTCGGGTCGTGCAAGAAACGGATGAATACCGGTTTGACGACATCGCGGCTCAAGCCGCGGCGGAGACCGAGTTGTCGGAGGCGGAAGAATGATGATTCCGTATCCACCGGCTGATCGGAGCACGAAGCCTCGACAACATACGAGCCATTGGCCCCATCGACGATCGGGTTTTACACTGGTCGAATTGCTCGTGGTGATTGCGATCATTGGTGTCCTGATCGGATTGTTGATACCGGCGGTTCAGGCGGCGCGAGAAGCGGCTCGCCGGATGAGCTGTGGCAACAACCTCAAGCAAATCGGATTGGGCGTTCACAATTACCATTCGGCGCACCATCAGATGCCGATTCATGGGGTTGGCCCAACGAACGAGAATATCAATTCGGCCGCATTTGGTGTTGCCGATGCAAACGATGGCAGCGGATACACGCGGATCGAGCTGAGCTACCTTGTCGGGTTGTTGCCCTTCGTTGAGCAGCAAGCGTTATGGGTACAAATCAGCAACCCAATGGTGGAAGCCGACGGAGATCGTTGGCCTGCCTTTGGACCGCGAGCCACGCAGGGAAACTATCCGCCCTGGGCAACGGACATCCCGACGTATCGTTGTCCAAGTGATCCCGGGTTTGGTGTTCCGTCCCTGGGACGCACGAACTATGCCGCTTGCACTGGCGATGGAATTTATGACGCGGAAAACGGCGTGACGATTTGGCGGTTCGGACGCTGGCAGTATGAATCGGACTTGCTACAGATGAACCGGGCTCGGTGCGGAATGCGCGGTGCATTCGTGCCGCGGGCGTCGATGCGGTTTCGCGACATCTTGGACGGGCTTTCCAACACGGTGCTGGTCGCGGAGATTGCAACCGATCTTGGCGATCGCGATATCCGCACACACCCATCGACGAATAATGGCGGGACGCTTGTCGTGGCGGACAATCCCAAGACATGTGCCGATGCGACCCCGGCCCAGATCGATCCGACGCGGCCACGTTTCTGGGATCCGGGATACGTGATCGCAGGCACGGCGGTCAGCCGTCGGGGTTACCGCTGGGCCATTTTTCATTCATTGCAAACTCAATTCAATACGATCCTGCCGCCGAATTCCGAGGTCTGTTTGGCCGGACACACCGATACTCGCGGAATTGTGCCTCCCAGCAGCCGGCATGTCGGGGGCGTTTATATCTTGATGGCCGATGGCGCGGTCAAGTTCATCAGTGATTCCATCGAATCGGGTAATTCGCGGACGCCGAGTGTCTACTGCGATGCCCTGACGTCGGAGGTCGATAGTGTGACGCCAGCCGGTTCCAAAAGCCCCTATGGACTATGGGGTGCGCTGGGCACACGAGCGGCTGCCGAGAGCATCGACCACGATTTGTAACACGAATTGGGGTTGCGCAGCGCCTCTGTCTCACTCATTTGAGAAGTTTTTCGCATCGCTGAGGCGAGACTTTTGTGGCGGTACCGAGCGGTTGTGCGAACAGGCTGACTCGGAGTTCTTCGGTCATCCAGCGGAACTCGCTGGTGACTTGTTTCACCGGGTCGCGCTGTTGTTCGGCAAGCGAGTCGAGCCAACGATTCCACAACGAACGGACTGTCGCGATCGCTTCGCTGTCACGCGACCCCGCACCACTACGGATCTTGTCGATCCGATAGGCGATCGCATGGAAATACCTCGGATAGTGTTTCAACCACTGCCACGGTGTGACGGATAAGAATCGATCGGGCACGAGCCAATCGATCTGGGCGCGAATGTCGGCCGAGGCGGCTGCGAAGCGGACACTTGAGAACGATTCGAGTTCTTTTCTGGCTGCAAAGAAACCGTCGGCCAGCGCGGTCAGCCAAGTGGCAACTTCCTGTGCCGCTTCGGCAATCCGTCGGCCACGCTCGCCTCGACGCAACTCGAACGCTTCTCGCGAGCGTACCACTGGCTCGGATTCGACAAATGCGATGCGAGCCAGCAGGTCGACCAGTGCTCGTTCGATGCCATCGGCCGAGACAATTCCCGAGAGTTTGATCTTGGCTTGTTCGAGCGACGGAAGCCAGCGCACTTGGCTGCGCAGTTCCTTCTGTTCGGCAATCGCGTACAGCCGCGTCGTGCCGCTCCGCAGAGATTGCTCGGCAGTCGCTTCATCCGCGAACAGCCCGGTTGCCACGGCATCGCCCCGATCGACCAGTCCTGGATATTGCGCGATCTGGACGCCGCCTCGCCATCGAACGACTTCGCGCGGCAGTAGGTCGATGTCGAAGTTTGTCATCGATTCGCGCGACCACTCTTCCTGGTCCGCTTCCGGTGACGGCGATGCTGGATCCGTCTCGGGGGTGCCGACAAGTTGCTTGAGCGGTTCGACCTGGCGTCCTTCCGCGATGGCGGCGCCTTGGTCGTCGACGACGGTCACCAAGAACTGCAAATGATCGTCGAGTTTTTCCGATTGAAAATCCGCGGGCGTGACGGGCATTTCGGCGTGACGTGACATCGCTTCGCAAGCGGCCTGCATGAATGGAATTGTTCCCCACGCGGGCTGCAGTTCGTTCAGGATCGCACTGGCCACATCTGCTGCCGGGACCAGGTTGCGGCGAATCCGCTTGGGCAGTGACTTGATCATGCTGACGAGTTTGGTGTGCAGCAGGCCGGGCACAAGCCAACCCAGCCGGTCATCGCTGACTTGGGGAAGCGCGTCCTTGTGGATTCGCACGTTGATTCCATCACGCTGCGATCCTGGCTCGAAGCGATACTGCAGCGGCAAACGTGATCGACCGACGACGAGTTCGTCGGGAAAGTCCTCGGCAGTGATTGCGTCGCTTGCTACGTCAAGAAGATCCTCGGGTCGCATGTAAACGGACGCATTGTCTTGTTCGTCAACGGCGGGCGGTGACGCGAGCCACTGAGATAGACCAGCGGCATCACGAATCTGTTTGGCCCAGGGCGGCTCCGCCAGGCCGCGGTCGAACTTTTCGAGTCGGCCACGATCGCATACATCGGCTGGCAACCGCGTCTGATAAAAGCGAGCGATCAAGTACGCGTCAACCACGAGATCACGGCGGCGTGTTTTGGCGGCAAGCTGCGCGATCGCTTCGGTCAATTGACGATTGTGGCGAACAAACCTGGCGGTGGTGCGAAGTCCCTGTTCGGCCAAACCCGATTCGATCAGCAAGTCGCGGGCGGTAGCCGGATCTATGGCAGGAAGCGGTACGCGTCGTCGAGCGACGACAGGCAATCCAAACAACGACAGTTTTTCGTAGCAAAAGGCGCCGCCCGCCTTCGTGCTCCAGTGTGGATCACTATGTGATCGCTTCAGCAGGTGAGCCCCCACGTGTTCGATCCACTGCGGCTGGATTTGGGCGACGGTGCGGGCGTACTGCTTCGCGGTTTCGATCAACTCGGCAGCAACGATCCACTTCGGCTTGGTTGCGAACACGCCGCTGCCAGGCCACAGGAAGAGCTTCAATCCGCCAGCGCCGGTGTATTCGTTCTTGTCGCCGGCCATCGCGATTCCGGACAGCAGTCCGGCCAGCAACGCCTGGTGGATCGCAGCATAGCGATCATCATCGACCAACTTCTGGTCATCATCGCAAAAACGAATTTTTCCGATCGTCCCTTTGTCTCGTTGATTGCCACGGACCGTCAAGGACATTTCACGCAATTGGCGATAAACATCGGCCCATTCACGCATCCGCGTCGGCGAAAGGAAATGTTTGCGAAGCACTCGCGTCAGCTGGTTGCGGCTGTGCTGGCTTCGTGCCTGTTGATAGAATCGCCAGAGTCGCAGATATGCCAGGAAGTCGCTGCGAGGATCGGCGAACAGTTTGTGGGCTTCGTCGGCCGCCTGACGTCGATCGGGAGGTCGATCGCGCGGGTCGGGAATCTCCAGCGCCGCGGCGATCGGCAATACTTCGGCAAGTGACCCATTTTCATCGGCGGCCAATAGGATTCGGCCCACTCGGGGATCGACCGGCAAACGGCCCAGTTTCCAGCCGATTTCGGTCAACTCTTGACGATCATCAAGTGCGCCAAGTTCGACCAGCGTGCGGATGCCCTCGCGAATCGTCTCTGGTCGAGGTGGATCGAGCAACGGGAAATCTTCCAGCTTGCCGAGCCCGAGCGTCTTCGTCTGCAATACGACCGAGGCGAGATTCGTTCGGCGAATCTCCGGTGTCGTGTATGCCTCACGCGAAAGATAGTCGTCGGCCGAGTAAAGTCGCACACAAACGCCCGGACCGAGCCGGCCACAGCGTCCGGACCGCTGGTCGGCACTGGCGCGGCTGATCGCTTCGATTGGCAGTCTTTGCAGCTTGCTGCGCGGGCTGTAACGGCTGATTCTGGCCGTTCCGGCATCAATGACGTAACGAATGCCGGGAACCGTCAGCGAGCTTTCGGCGACGTTGGTTGCAAAAATGATTCGACGTTTGCCGGCGCCAGGCTGAAAGATTCGTTGTTGTTCGGCTTGCGGCAGGCGTGCGTACAGGGGCAGCAGGTCGACTCGATTGGCAATGCCCAGCCGCTTGAAATGTCCGGCAACGCGGTGCGAAACTTCGCGAATGTCTCGCTCGGTGGGCAAGAACACCAATGCGTCCCCGGTACCGATTCGGCTGATCGAATCAACGCCGGCAATGACGTGTCGCGAGAGGTCATAACCGCGAGGTACGTCTTTGGATGCCAGCGACGAGGGGTGTTCGTTCGTTGGGGAAAAGTCACCGGTCACCTCCTGCCAGGGAAGATAGCGAATCTCGACCGGATAACCACGGCCCTCGACCGTCACGATCGGAGCCGGTCCAGACTCATCGCCGAAGTGCTGGGCGAAACGTTCGGCGTCGATGGTTGCCGAAGTGATGATGATCTTCAGGTCGGGACGCTTGCCCTGCAACTGTCGCAAATAGCCGAGCAGGAAATCGATGTTCAGTGACCGTTCATGTGCTTCATCGATAATGATCGCGTCGTAAGAATCGAGGCACCGATCGGAAAGAGTTTCGGCGAGCAGAATGCCATCGGTCATCAGCTTGATCAACGTTTCGGGGCCCGTATGGTCACCGAAGCGAACCTGGTAACCGACCCACTTGCCAAGCGGCGTGTCGAGTTCTTCGGCCAACCGCGAAGCGATGCTCCGCGCGGCCAATCGTCGGGGCTGCGTATGCCCGATCATCGCCTCGCGACCAAGGCCGGCTTGGAGACAGATCTTCGGCAATTGCGTACTCTTGCCACTGCCCGTTTCGCCACAGACAACGATCACTTGTCGCTCGCTGATCAATTGGACCAGTTCATCCCGATAACCGCTGATCGGAAGGTCCGACGGATACTCGAGGCGAGGTTTTGCGGCTTTGCGTGTTTCGTATTGCTGGACCGACTCGGCCAACCGTTGTTGGTAATCATCCGGTGATAGTCGATTGCCAGCCTGCGCAAGCGAAAGCGATCGATCCGCATGGCGGAATCGAGCGACGGGTTGTCCTGCCGCGAAGCGGCCGGCGTGTTACCCGAGGACAAACTGGGACTGGATGGTTTTGGATTCATCGATGTGACGTGCGCATGGCTATGGCAAACTCAACGGCCAGACTTGCGGAATCACGAGCATTGCGACGGCGAATACGATCAGATTGAGGGGTAGTCCGAAACGGACGTAATCGGACATTCGATAACCGCCCACACCGTACACCATCATGTTGGTTTGATAACCAAAGGGTGTCAGAAAACTGGCCGACGCGGCGATCATCACGGCGATGACAAACGGTGTTTCCTCGGCACCGATTTTTGTCGCGGTTTGCAAGGCGATCGAGAGCATCAGCACGGCGGCGGCGTTGTTGGTGATCAATTCGGTGCAAAACACGGTTGCCAAATAGATGGCCGCCAAGGAAAGAAGCTTGTGTCCGTCGGCCAAGTGCAAGAGAGCACCGGCAATGGATTCCGCAGCACCGCTCTTATCCATGGCGGTGCCGATACCAATGGTCGCGCCGATCACGATCAGGATCGACCAATCCACACTGCGACGCGCCTCCGACGTGGTGCAGCAGCGAAAACCAATCATCGCGATCGCGGCCAACAAGGCGGCGGTGACAATCGAAACGGCACCCAGCGCCGCCGACAAAACCATCAACAACATGATGACGATCGAAATCCATGCCAGTTCGGGTCGGCGGACGGCACCTTTCTCCACCGCACTGACCAGAAAAAAATCATGCGACTCTCGTCGGCGGTGCAAAAAAGAGGGCGAAGCTTCGAGCAACAGTACGTCGCCAACCTCTAATCGGACATCTCCCAACTTGCCGGTCAGACGACGTTCGCCCCGAGCCACTGCCACGACAGCCGCATTGTAATGAGAGCGAAATTTTCCCTCGCGAATCGTCTTGCCGAGCAGCGCACAACGCGAACTGACGACCGCTTCGACAAGCGTGCGACGCCAGGCAGGGACCTTCAGTTTACGAGCCTGATCATCGGGTATGTTCAGACCACGGACTCGATGCAGGTCGACCACACTCTCGAGCGCACCGACAAGGATCAACACATCATCGGCGAGCAGCTTTTCGCCCGGCTTTGCCGCCGCAATCACACCGTCGGCACGTTGAATCTCGGCGATGTACAAACCAGATAAGTGCCGGAGCCCCGCCGCTTCGATCGTTCGACCGACCAGAGGCCCGCCCGGATCGACTTGCATTTCGACGGTGTATCGCTGTGGGTCGTCCGCGGCACTGACGGCCGGTTTCCGTTCCGGGATCAACCATCGTGATGCCGCGATGATGTATATCAGTCCCAGGATGGTCGCAGGAATGCCGACGGCGGCTGGGGCAAAAAAGCCGAGCGTCTGGGTACCTGTTTCGATCGCGTAAAGATCTCGCACGATCAGGTTGGTGCTGGTTCCCATCACCGTACACATTCCACCCAAAATGGCGGCATAGGACAGTGGCAGCAACAAGCGACTGCTGCTGACGGAAATTCGCTTGCTGAGATCAATGACCACGGGCAGTAGGGCCGCGACCACCGGTGTGTTATTGAGGAACCCGCTGACGATCGACACCGGCACCAGCAATCGAACTTGCGCACCGGCGAGACTCTTCGATTGACCGAGCAGCCATCCGGTAGCGAGTTCCGTTCCCCCGGTGAACTCGAGCCCAGCGACCACGGCGAACAGCAGTGCGACGGTAATCAGTCCTTTATTGCCAAAGCCCGCCACCGCCTCTGCCGACGATGGCAGGTTTGGCGAACCGGTAAGGTTTTGGGCCAACATCAGAACGCCCAAACAGGCCAGCGCCAGTAGATCGGTGGTGGCCACACGCATCGCCAAACTGACCAGCAGTGTGCCGGCGACTGTGACGGTGAGCCAAGCTTCCCAGGTATTCATGAATGCAAGATGTTAGTGTGATCGCTCACGCGAACCAGCCGGCGAGAGTGGTTGCTGTGTCGGTGCGACAGCGGATTGCCGCTGTCCAGCTAGGAGGGATGGGGAAAAAACTTGGCCAGTGTCGCGTCGCTTGGTTTCGGTGTGATCAACGAAACCACAACCGTCGCCACCGCGGACGCCAACACCATTGTCGCGACCGGCATGGTGTGGATCGTTTTGCCGCCGAAGGTCAGATTGACGGACCAGTTGTCGATCGCTCCGAACTCGGACAGCCAGAACAACCAGAACCAAACGCCGGCTGTTGTCAGCACGCCGGCATAGGCACCCCATTTGGTCAATCCTCGCCAGTAGACAGCCAAAAATGCCAGCGGAAACAGGCTGCTAAAACCGCTGAAGCACCAGATGCCCAGTTGAAATACTCGAGTTTGGGCAATGTCGGTGAGGCTGAGGAAATAGGTGGCCGCGACGACGGCGATGATAAAGCACCGCGATATCATCACGATCTGGCGGTCGGTATAGCGGTGCTCGCCACCGTAGTGAACCACGATATCTTTGGTGAACATCGTTCCAATGCACAAGAACTGGCTATCCAAACTGGACATGATCGCCGCCAAAATGCCGGCCAACAGGAAGCCACCCAAGACATCGCCCGAAAGCGACTTGACCATGAACCCGAGCACCTTGTTGGGGTCACTGGCGATCGGAGGCGGGATGTCGATCAAGCCTGTTGTGGCCCAGACCCCGATCAACACACAAGGAATCCAGACGATCAAAATGAAGATCGGATGAGCGACCACCGGGAGCTTGAATGCGCTGCCACTTTTTGCCGTTAACCAGTGCTGAAACAGGTGTGGGAACATTCCTACCGAGAGCGGGATCAACATGTAGGAAACAAACATCCACGGGTCCATCCGTTGGCGGGTGCGGAACTGTTGGGGAGCCTCGACGGATTCAATTTGATCTTCCAAGGTGACCTTGTCGCGGATCCGACGGGCTTTGGGGATTTCTTGACTGACAATGTGCAGAGAGTCCAACAGGCCCGTTGGAGGTTCCGTTCGAACGACTCGCTGGCCATCGCGAATCTCGTGGGCCCGGCCGCTTTCGACCGCTTTTGCCGCCAAACCGGTGGCGATCAAATAGAAGGCGACGACTCCGAGCACCATGAATACGATCGTTTGAAACGTATTGGCCCAAGCCGTGCCACGCATGCCCCCGAAGAAGACGTAAATCAAGACGACGGTGCAAATCACCAGTTCGGTCAACCAGGGCGGAATGCCTCCCGATTCGGTCAGGTTCGGAAAGTCGCCTCGCGTGGCGCCTTCGATTGCTTTTCCCGCCGAGATGACACCGACCAGCAGATAGGGAACGACCAGCCCCACCAGAATCGGGAACAGAACCAAGCCGATCTTGTCGCTTTCCAGCCGGTCACGAAAGAAGCCAACTTGCGTGGTGTAACCGTATTTCTTCCCCCACGACCAAAGCTTTACACCGAGCACGAAAAAGCAGAGTGAGTGGACGATACCCGAGGAGGAGGCCAACATCCCGTAGACACCCACGCCTTCGGCAAACGACTCGCCCGTCGACCCGACCAGCGCGAAACCGGTCATTGTGGTGCCAAACAGCGACATCAACAGCAAAAACGGACCGATCGAGTGGCTGGCGAGCAGGTAGTCTTTGGATGTCCCTTTGAATAGTCGTGAGGAAAACAATCCCAGACACAACAGCAGCCCGAGATAGATGGCGATTATCAGAACCTTGATCATCCCCGGACTCATACGATTCCCTCCTCTGACTCGGTCGCGGTTCCGGAGTCGTCTTCCAAATCCTTCGGCCAAGCCAACGTCGAAGCCAGAAACCAGACAATGCTTGCCGCGATCGAGATTCCGGCATGATAGGCCAGGGTCACGGGAATACAGCCCAGTAACAAATGGTCGTTATCCCAGTTCCAAATGTCCTGGTGCAGCACCACCAGCAACAAGACGAGTCCCCAGACGAGATACTTCATGAAAGGCACACTAGGTTGGAATCTGAACGAGTACCGGTGGGAAAACGGAGATCAAACGCGAGATATCGTGGTGGCTGGACGTCTGCAAGGCAACACAGTGTAGTCAAATTCTTGCGATTAGCGCGACGTCATCGTACTCGCATCGGGGAGGTCCCAGCGACCTCCCATTGATCCAACGACCATTTTTGACCGTCCGCACCCACGCGGATGTCACACTGAGTCACAATTGTGGATTCGCAAACAGGAAGGGCGTGGGACGATGGCATCGTTGCCAGAAATCTACCGACAACTGATCAACGAATTTACCACGGAGTGGTCCGGTGGCGATCCGCCGTGCCTCGATGATTATTTGCGCCGAGCCCGAGAGCAATTGATCAACGATGATCTGTCTCCCGATTTTGTGCTCACCTTGATTGAAGTCGATCTGATCAATCGGATCTTTCGCCGTTCGCAGGACTCCGCCGTCGTCACCGCAATCCCCCGCGTTGAAGACTATCGAGCACATTTGCAGCAGCATTGCCAGCAGAGTGCGATCCCCAACGGATTGATTGCCGAAGAATATCGAGCTCGTGTCGATGCCGGCGAACAACCCACGATCGATGAATACATGCGGCGATTCGAGCGTGGTGAATCGCTCGAAAATCTGCTGAAATCGGTGCGGCAAACCGAGCAGGATCCCAACGCTACCCAGTTCGGTGCGTGGTCACCGGTAGCCCCCAAGATACTGGGACGATACCGGATCGAAAAAGAGCTTGGTCGGGGTGGCATGGGAGTCGTCTACGAAGCCACCGCGATGGATGGGGGTCCGCCGGTAGCGCTGAAGACGTTGCAGAATCGGGACGCCGGATCGCTGACGCGATTCAAGAACGAGTTTCGTGTGTTGGCGGATCTAACCCATCCGAATCTGGTTCGTCTCGGTGAACTCGTGACGACCTCCATCGAGCCCTTCTTTACGATGGAAATCATCGATGGCGTGCGGTTCGACGAGTATGTCCGTAGCGGTTTGGATACCGCGGCCGCGAATCCAAACCTGCCATTCACCGAACATCGTTTACGAGATTGCTTGAAGCAATTGGCCGACGGCTTGTATGCGCTGCATGAGGTCGGATGCATTCACCGCGATATCAAACCTTCCAATGTTTTGGTGACGACAAAGGGACGCGTCGTGCTGTTGGACTTTGGCCTGGCGGTTGAGGCGACACAACGACGGAAAGAGTTTGCCGGCACGCCTTTCTATATGGCACCCGAGCAAGCTCAGGGCAAGGAGGTCACCGCAGCGGTCGACTCATACGCGGTCGGCGTAATGCTGTTTGAGACGCTGACGGGCGAACGGCCGTTTAGCGGCCGCGGGATGCGAGAATTGCTGGCCCAGAAACTGTCGCCCGATCGACCGGAACCGCAAGATCTGATCACCAGCATCCCTGAGGATTTGAATCGACTTTGCAATCAACTGTTGCAAGTCGACCCCCGTCAGCGGCCTGATGCGGGGGCGATTCGGCAACTTTTGACCGGCGGGCTCGCGGCGCCCGATAGCGCCGATGTATGGATCGGACGCGATTCGCAATTGACGACCCTCGATCGGGCTTGGGCCGACGTTGTCGGCGGACAAACGCGAGTCGTTCTGGTGTCGGGTAGTAGCGGCGTTGGAAAAACGGCGGTCGTCGATCGGTTTCTGAAGGATCTGCACGGTCGAAGTCGGGTCGTCATTCTCCGCGGCCGTTGTTACGAAAACGAGTCTGTCCCCTATCAGGGATTTGACAGCGTCATGGATGCATTGGTTCAACATCTCAAGCGAATGACCGAAAGTCAGGTGGAACGTGTGCTGCCGCTTGAGATTGAACCGCTGTGCCAGATCTTTCCCGCCCTGCTGGACGTTCCGGCCATCCGCAACAACCAGACGGCACGTCGTGCCTATGGCGACCCGCGGGAGCGACGACAGCAGGGACTTAGCGCGGTTCGTGAAATGCTATCTCGATTGGCTCGCTGGGAGTCTCTCGTGATCTTCGTGGATGACCTGCAATGGGGTGATGCCGATACGGCGGTCCTGTTTCGCGAATTGCTGCGAAACGATCAGGCACCACAAATGTTGTTCATCGGCACCTATCGATCCGAGGAAGCCAGTAGCGAGTGTTTGCAACAGATTCGCCGCAGCCAACAGAAGCCCAGCGAGCAGTCGCAGTTGGCAGAGCAGGTCGAGTTGTCGGTTGATCGGCTGGAGCCCGCCGAGGCCAGGCGGTTGGCCGACGACCTGCTACAGCAGGCCGGAATGAACGACGATGGATTGGCGAGACAAGTCGCCAAGGAGGCCGATGGTGACCCGCTATTCATTCGTGTTTTTGTACGACAACTGATCGATGCCAAGCTAGCGGGCGAATCGATGTCCGACGCCGCCGGCGAATGGACATTGCACGACGTGCTTTGGAAGCAGGTCTGTTCTCTCGATCCGATCGCCCGCAATGCAATCGAATTATTGTCGGTTGCCGGGCGCCCGCTGCGAGTTGCCGATCTCGAAGCGATCGCCTGCCGGGGACAGGACCAGGTCGGGCTGACTCGATCGTTACGCGTCAAACGCATGATTCGACGGCTGAGTGATCATCGGACGATCGAAACGTACCACGACAAAATCCGCGAAACGATTATCGCCCAGTTGTCGGACGAACGATTGCAATCGCACTGCCTGGCACTGGCCGAGCGTCTGGAGACAAAAACGCAAGATTTGGATGTCGAGTTTCTGGCCGACTTGTTTCGCCGCGCCGGCAAGCTATCTCATTCAGGCGAGTATTATGTCCAGGCAGCCGAGTCGGCGACGGAACAACTGGCGTTCACCTCGGCCGTGCAGTACTATCGCCGGGCGATCGAACAGATTGTTCCGACGGGGCACCGCGAGCAGGAGTTGCGAACCCGATTGGGAGATGCATTGGCCAATGTCTCCCGTGCTGCCGAAGCGGCTGATGAGTACTTGAGGGCGGCAGCGATCGCCGACGTCGACGATCGGCCACCACTCTATCAAAACGCATCTTTACGACTGCTTACCAGCGGGCATGTGGACGAGGGACTGGATGCATTGAAGTACGCGCTGCGCAGTTTTCGGCTCCCTTGGCCGCGGACGATGGCGCATGCGGTGGCCGGCTTTCTGTATCGTGTTGGGTTGCTTCGATTGCGACGATTTCGGCTGGCAAAGCGAGATACGCCGGTCACGGATCGCGAACAGAAGTGTCTTGACGTCTGTTGGTCGGCGGCGGCCGGGCTGAGTGTGGTCGATCCGGTGCGGGCTGCATTTTACGTCGCCGAAAACCTGCTTCGTGCATTACGTTGCGGAAACTCTCGGTCCCTCAGTCGTGATTTGGCGGCTTACATGGGGCACGCTGCGATCGGTGGCACGCGTAGCCGGCGTGAAGTCAAGCGGCTGTTGTTGGTCAGCCGCGATGTTTCCCGGATGGATCCACATCCGTACTCGCGGGCGATGCTGCTGACCGCTCGTGGCAGCGCCGCCTTGTTACGCGGCGATTGGCCAAAGACCCAACGTGCTTGCGATCGAGCGATTGAATACTTGAGTGATGATCGCTGCCAAGACATCACCTGGGAACTGAATACGGCACGAACCTTTGCGTTATGGGCACTGCAGTACCAAGGAGATTTGGTCGAATTGTCGCGTCGGCAACCCACGCTGCTGCGCACGGCCAAGGAAACGAACGATCATTTTGCGATGTTGAACTTCAGTACCCAGGTCATGACGCATTTGTTGACCGCCGCGGACCGACCGGATGAGGCTGTGCAACGCTTGGCTCAAGATCGTCAACTGCTTTCCGATCGCGGTTTCTTTGTTCAACATCACAATCAGGTATTGGCGAGCACCTATCTACAGATCTACATGAACGACGCCGCTGCCGCGTTTGCCCAGATCGATGGAGTGTGGAAGCGTTATCGATCCGGATTGCTATCACAGGTTCAACAGGTAAGGATTGATCATTTCCAGGTACTTACCCGCGCGGCGCTTGCCGCCGCCGCGGCCGACAGTAAGGCTCGCCCGCAAATGCTGAAGATCGCGATCAACGGCATTCGCCGACTCCGCAAAGAGCGTGCTCCCTGGGCATCGGCTCTCGCTCTTGCGTTCGAGGCTTCGTCACTGCACCAATCGGGCGATACTGCAGGCGCGATACGAACACTTGAAAACGCGGAGCGGGCGTTAGAGAAAGTTCATATGAAATTGTTCGCCAATGCGGCACGTCATCATCATGCTCGGCTGAGCGAGTTTGACGACGACGTGAGATTGGGAATGATCGCGGCTCAGTGGCAAGGCATGGGCGTCGTGGTGCCCGCCCGTATGGCCAACATGTTGATACCCGGATTTTCGCCGTGAACGATCGGTCGCTTCGACTTGCTTTTCGCTCACCATCCGATCGGTCGCGCATACCAGACGTTGTCAGTTTTCGCGACGGTGCTGATATCGGAAAGGCACAACCCTACTTCAGTTCCAGCGTGCCGAAGTTGGCAGTGTTTTCCCAGGAGTCGTCTTCGGTGTGATGCCATTTTGCGACCGCATCGCGCGATCCGGTACCCGCGTCGTCATTGACTTGCAGTTCCAGCCCGAGTTTCTTTCCCGACTCCAGTTTCCCGTCATGGATTTTGATCGCCATTTCTACGATGTAGCCGTTCTTTGTCTTTCTCGCCACGGCACAAATTGGACTCGTCGTAACCTGTACCCTGCCCCGATAATTCGCCATTGAAGTTGACTCGGTACTGGGCGTCGTCGGATTCGTAACGATTGGTCCGTTTGAAATTCTCATCGAGGAACAGTTCGACTGAATCTTGGGCCCACGCGTCGCTCGACTCAGCCGAGAGCTGAGAGTCTTTCACCCGCCAGAGCGCGTACACGTGTTCCGCATCCCACAGCAACTGAACTTTCGCCGTCGCCAATTCATCCTCGCCGATCAACAGCAGGGCCGCGATGGGCTTTTTGACTTCGACGGCCGGCGCGTCCTTCCACGCTGCGTCGACTTTGCCGTCGATCTCCGGCGTGCCATTGATTGCGGTGGCGGTGGCGCCGTCGGACTTGGGATCGTTTTCGTCAGCGCAGATCACTGAACAGACAAAACTTGCCAAGAAAATGGCGACTGCACGCGTCATGATTGAATTCCCGATGTCAGAGGAATGATGGTGACCGACGATGAGAAATTATACCCAACGTCCGCGCACGATGCTGCCGATCCCTTGGCTGCCATGCTCGATCGATCATCGCCAACTCGCTTTTCGGCCACGACCACGCCGACGACCATACCCGCAATGATGCCCCAAGCACTGGTTTTCTTGTACAGCAGTCGCATGATCAACGCGGGTCCGAAGCCGGCACCCAATCCGGCCCATCCGTAATCCAGCACGAACGTGAACACGGACCTCCTATCACGCATCGCGATCCACACGGCGATTCCTGCCACCGCGACGACAGCGAGCCGATCAAGGATCTTGGTTTGCCGCAGGCCGAGATCGATCCGCCATACTCGATTGACCAGGTCGTGGCTGACCGCAGATGCGGCGACGAGCAATTGCGAATCGGCGGTCGAACAGATGGCTGCCAGAATAGCGGCGAGGATGAACCCTCCGATCGCGCCGGGTAGGATCGCCGTTTCCGTCGCCAGTCTCGGTAACGCCTGCTCGGGATCAGCGAGTGTCCCGAAATGAATTCTGGCCGCGATACCCAACAGCACGGCACCGCTAAACAGAACGAGTACCCAGATCGAGCAGATGACACCGGCGCGGCGCACCGCCAGATCGTCCTTGGCAGCCATCATTCGCAGCATCACGTGTGGTTGGCCCGAGTTTCCAAGAGGGATGCCGAGCCAGAGCGTCAAGAATCCGATCAGCGCCGCGCCACTTCGTTGGGCAAGCGGGTGCGTGAGCGACGAGCCGTCTGTCATCGCGGCAAGTTTTTGCCAGCAAGCGACGGGCCCGCCGTGATGGGCGATCACGACGCATGGGACGACGACCACCGTCGTGATCATCACGACGGCCTGCGCCACATCGGTCCAGGCCACGGCGCGGAATCCTCCGGCCAATGTGTAGGACAACACGAATCCGGCGCCCACGATGACACTCGTGCTGTACGTCCAACCCCCGATCTGCAACCAGAAAATCCGCCTTGGACGCACGCGAGAATCGCGTGCTGGCCAATCCCAGCAAGCCGATCGCAATCGTGTAGACGAGGAAGGCGGCGGCCAGTGCGTTCATGAGTTTTGCTTCGGCATCCTGAGCATCACACTTCGATCGCGGCTGGAAACGAAAAAGGGCGAGCGTCGGCAATGCCGTCACTCGCCCCTGAGGAGTTCGTTTGATGGATCGGACGTCGCTTAGAAGCGATATTCACCGCCCACAACGAGACCCGAGAACGTGATCGTTTCGCTGACATCGATGAACCGCGCCGCGCGGACCGCGTCGATGTAGCTGCGAGTCGACAACGAATTATACCAGGCACTGGTCATGTAGCCGACATTGGCGCGAACGCGACCGCACTTGCTTGTCCAACCCAAGCCCAATTCCAATTCGAGCACCGGCGTGACCCGAAAATCATCATAGCGGTTGCCGACCGAGCCACCCGCTAATTGTGGGATATCACGGTAGCTCGCTTTCCATTTGCCGGCCAACGCGCTGCCGGTCGCTTTGCCGTAACAGGAAAGGCCACTCTTGCAGCTGTATCGCTCGAAATCGAGACCACCGAGCAAACCGAAGCCGTCGAAGTCAATATCGGTGTCTACCGCAAAGGTGCCCACGGCAACCGAAGAAGGAATCGTTTGGGCCCACTGGAAACTTTGATCCATCGCACCGTACTGGAAACCACCACGCCAGTTGATCGCGTAGCAATCGCTCTTCTTCCAAATGTGACGATAGGCCAGATCGGCCAATCCAAACTTCATGTCGTAGTTGGCGGCTTCCTGCAGCCCGGATGCTCCTGTGCTGAGCCGGCTGGGGTGCAGAATTTCCGAAGCCAGAATGTTGCCACCTGTCGCGTCGATCACACTGGAATCTTCGCCTTGCCAGTAGGTGACCGATCCGACCAGGCTGGTGCATTCGGTTGCACAGCATGAGAAGCCGGCTCGGACACCCGATGAATGTTCAATCGCCGCGATGCCCATCGGGCCGGTCGGAAACTCGTTTGGCGGCAAGTTGTTCTGCTCGATCGTGTAAACCACGTCGGAGTTTCCTGGTCGCAGCAACAAGTACTGAGCCATCAGGCCCGAGCGGTGGGCCCACCAGGGCGGGCAGAAGCAGGACTTGCTGCACGATTCGCACCCGGCGTCACAACCGTCACAGGATGCGGCGTGCGGCGAAAAACAGCCGGCCAGTTCGATCGCCCGGGCGTCGTCTTCCAGATCGACCCACTCCTGAGCAAAGTCATCTTCAAAACCCTGGCTCCATACCGACGCCGAGGTACCCAACACCATTACGCTCGCGAGAATCATCTGGAAGACTCTTCGCTCAGCTCCTTTTCCAAACCAACTCATCATGTTCTCGCAGGTTAAGTGATTCATAAATATTTGCTCCGCTAGGACCATTCCAATCCCTAACACCGGGTAGGCCGCTAGAAGATGAACATGCGCGATAACCGGCATGACCGGTATTTGTCTTCGACATGGTGCAGCCCTCACACCATTTTCCGGGGCCAGTGGCTTACAGCTCGCTCAACTGGTACCGAACACCGAGCCGTCAAATCTTGCCAGACGCGGACAGCTTGACGTGAATCCGATGATCTCGAAACGGCTTGCCGGTTGAGCACCGAGGATCGAAGAGAGGGTTGCTATCAAACGAGCGGACGCGAAGCTGCCGCGGCGCTCACAACCCCGGCTGAGGTAGGGTGGGTCAAGCGGCTCTGGGGCCGCGCCGACCCACCGATACCTTCGGCGTATGATGGTCTCGGTGGGACTTCGTCGCTAGCGCTCCTTGACCCACCCTATCCTTCTTTCGTGTTACGACTTCACCCGTTGCTGTTCCTGGTCGGCAGCCAACAGAGCAAGCAGATCGTCGTTATCGTCATCCAGGTCCGAGATCGCATTGTCGGCCGATGCCGCCCAGCTGACTGCGGTCAGTTGCTCGCCAGCGGCGGCCGCACTTTGACGCGACAGTTCGTTGATGACCTGCAACGCATCGAGCGCCGAGATGTTTCCATCATGACTGGCGTCCAAATGAAGCCCGCCGAGTGCGGCGACAAGTCGTAAAGGATTCGACGTGTCATAGTCGCCTCGTCCCATCGCGTTGATCACCACCAGCGCATCGAGCGCCGACACGCGTCCGTCGACATTCGTATCGAAACGGTTCAGCTCGTTGGTCAGCGATCCCAGGGAGGATGAACCTCCGCCATCACTGGCGACCGGCGGGTCAAAGTTCCCCAACAGCGGCAATGCAAAGTCATCACCAAATTGCGCGATCAAATCGTTCCCCAGTGGAGCCGGACTGAACGGATTGAACACGTTGCTCGGCTTCGCAGCTGGGATATTCCAGAGTGGGAACTCGCCTTCGGGATATTCATAATCTTGGATCGGGTTGTCCGATACCAGGAAGTGGAACTCGCCGGCGTCCTTGGGCAATTGCCCTTCTTGCCCGGGTACCCACATCACGATGTCGTCAATCCCGTCCAGGTTGACGTCACCGGCAACCGGCTTTTCGCCAAACCCAGAGAAGCCAAACGTCAACGTATCATCGACGGTTCCATTGCGATCGAGGTCGAACTGGAAGACACCGGTTTCGTTGTTGAATGTGGCCAGGTCATCGAACCCGTCGCCGTTGAAGTCACCCACCACGGGAATGCCGCGTAGTGCTGTGGGGTATTTTTCGCCGAAATCGATCTGGTTGTTGCCATTCGTATCGAGGTACCAGTTCTGGCCATCGTAGGCACCGATTTCATCACGCGGTCGCTGACCGGCCGCAACCGCGGCGTTGTCGGCGGCACTGTTGAAGAAGTTACCGGCGACTGGGACCGCGTTGACCTGGTAGAACATGTTGGGAACCAGGTCGCCGACACCGTCATCGTTGGTGTCGAGGAAGAACTGATAGACGCCACTGAACCGGCCGTAGGCGCCCAGTTTGTCGAAGCCGCTGGAGGTGGCCACGCTCGAGAAGTTACCGGCGAAGTAGGCGTCGGTGATCTCGCCAAAGTTGAACACAAAGTCACGGTTGGTCGCGTCGTTGTCTTGACCTTCCGGATCCCAGACAAAGTTGCCATTGATGTCGGCATAGACAACGCCCTGCGACCAGGTCGCGATTTCCGGTCGGCTGTCGACGGTGAACCGAGCGATGAAGTCACCACCGGGAATGGAGTCTCCCGTGGGGAAGAAAGGATTGCCAACTGGCTCGGCGGCGTTGTTTTCGCCATCCAGCGCGTTGCCGACCGGATCGATGATGCTGTCACCGAGTGTCAACGTGAATCGATCATCGGGCAGCGGACCGCCGATGTCGTCGACCGTTCCGATCACGCCGTCGGCACCCGGCTGAGTGAACGTCAAAACGATATCGCCGGTCGCTGGATTGCCAGCGACAACGGGATCGCCGTTGTATTCAATGTCGAGGATCGCGATCACGCCACTGTGATCACCAACGAGCACGATCGGCGGCAGCGGCGGCACGTTGGAGATTGCAGCGTACAGGAAGCCGGCTGCCCGGGCGGGGAGATCCTGCAGGCTGATCGTCAGGCTATCGACGCGCGGCGTGGGCTGCGGCGTGTCGGGCTTCAACGTGAACAGGTTGAATTCTGGGAAGTCGGTGATGAACACATCGGTCACTTGCGGGCCCTGCGTATCGATAAAGATCTGTAGGGTTGCCAAACCGGCGGCCGAGGTATTGCCGGCGGGATCTTCCGCAGTGACGTAGATGTTTCGCACGCCATCAAGCCCGAGTGGGGCGGTCAGCAGCGGATCGTTCATGCTGAGGGTGGAAGTGATTTCCCACTCGCCAAACGGATGCTGATTCGTCCCATCCAACGGCGTGGCCACGGTTTGGCCGATCAGCAGGTCATCGACCGTGAATCCGTTGTTGGTTCGATCGACGTACGCACGAATGATCGCATTCGCTTCGGCACGACCGAAGAAAGTGGGCGTCGTGTCGTTGGTCGCGTTATCCGAAAGCGTCGCCGGCAAGAACAGATCGCCCGAATCACTGTTGGGGTGCAATCCGTCGTCCGCGATTGCCGGATCGCCGAAGTAGACCGCCGGCGCCGTCGCGTCGACGACGATCTCGAGCGATGCCGATCGCCCGCCGAATCCGTACTGCACGGCCGCGGCGTTGGGGTCGATGATCTCGACCTTGGCGTTGATGAAGTGGCTGCCGTCGGTCAGCGTCAGCGGACCGCCAATCGCATTGGCAAAGTCAAAGGTATAGACACCGCTCACGCCGGCCACCGGCTGCGCGTACCCGATGGGGGTTTGCGGAGCGGTTCCCGGCTGTTGCGGCACGCCTTCGATGAACACTGGCACGCGGAATCCGGCGCCCGCAGTGGGGGCTGCGGTGGTTGCCGCGTTGAAGGGGATCGGGATGACTTCGTCCGGAGGAGTGTCGGCAGTGGGGTTGCCGGGCAGATCGTTCAGCAGGATGTCGTCATCCAATCGGAAGGTGATGATCGGCGTGCTGTCGCGTGTCACGTCATCGAATTGCGAACGTCCGGTGTCGGTCGTTTCGATCAGGAACGTGTCGCCGGTCGCGGGTGCGGCAATCAGGCCGGCAGCCAGGGTGAACTGACCGGTCGCGTTGCTGAAGGCGGTGATCACGGCGGTACGGCCGATGTTTGCTCCGCTGGTGAATTCGACCGTCTTGCCGGGATAGTCGAAGGCCGCGGCCGGCAGAACGGGGTTGGCCGGCGCGATATTGGCGCGGAACACCGTGGTGGTCGGCACGACTGCATTGTTCACGGTGCCGACCTGCAGAATATCGTTCAGTTCGATGTCGTACGGGATCGGTGGTGCGTGGTTGACGACCGAGATGTTGTAGACATTGATCGCGGTGCCACCGTTGCCGAAGACCTCCAAGTAGTACGTTTGGCCTTCGACCGCCGGAATGCGAACGCGTTCATCATCGGTGGCGTCATTCGCCCCGAATCCGGCGATGATGTTTCCGGATGAATCACGAACGTTGATGTCCAGGTTGCCGTCATTGGGCAGGCCGGGTCGTCCGCTGGCCAACGCAGCCACCTGACGGAAGTACACTTGCAGATCGAGAGTCCCGGTTGAGTCGGCGACGACGCGATAGAAGTCGCTATCCCCGGGGAGGCTCTGTCCGTCGCCAAACGGATTCGTCACCGGTCCGGGATCGATCGTCGGATCGACGTTGATCGTGTTACCCGAACCGAGATAGGTCGCGGTGAAGCGATCGTCGTTGCTCTCGAACGGATCGTGCTTGAAGACGACCAACTGCGGTCCGGCAGCCGCGTTGACGATCGCGTTTCCGGCTTCATCGACAAAGTCGATGTTCTCGACCCCCGAGAAGACACTCAACAGAGGCTCGGCGTTGCCCGGTCCGACCTGTACGGTGCCGCTGTCGTTGGTTTGACCTTTGCGGTAAAGAACGAGATCGTCGGTGCCATCGTCGACCACCACCAATCGGTCGCTGGTCGCATCCGGTCCGCCCTCGACGGTCATTCGCAGGCTGTCGACCGCCGCATTGACACCAAGCGCGTCGAGCCAGTTGACGCGGATCAGGTCGGCGCCATCACCGGCGACAATCCGAGCTTCCTCGACTGTGCTGGCCACCAGCGTGTCGACTTCGGTCACCCCGTTGACGGTATGGTTCAACGTGGTCGGGGCGGCCTGGAAGACGTCGATGACATCGGCGCCCGATGTTCCCGCGATCAGAATCGTATCGAATTCGGTACCGCCGTCGATCGTGTCGTTGCCAGCACCACCGACGAAGGTGTCTTCACCGGCACCCCCGTTGATCGTTTGATCGTTGGCGCCGCCAATGATCAGATCGTCACCGTCGCCCCCATTTGCGGTGTTGAATGTGCCGGTCAACGTGTCGTTACCGGCGCCACCGTTGATCGTGCTGGTGACGCTGGTTTCAACGCCCGATGCGACGTCAATCGTGTCGTTACCGACATTGCCGTTGATGACCAGGTTGTCGGTCGTTGCCGAATTGGTGAGATTGACGTCGTAGGTCAGGCCTTCGATCGAGATCGTTCCCGCCGCAGGCGATGTCACCTGAACGTCATCGTCGGTGGTACGACCTTCAACCGTGATTGTTTCATTACCGCCACCGGCATTGACCGTCACGTTGAGCACTTCAGTCTGGAACAGGTCATTGACGATGACCGTGTCGTCACCGCCCAGCGGGTCGACGAGTACATCTTCGATGCCGTGATTGTCGATCACGATGGCGTTGAATAACGCATTGAAGTGGGTTGGCGTACCGCCCGATCGCAAAGTAAATGTGTCCCCGGCAGCCCCGCCGAAGAAGCGGAAGATGTCCGCGCCGTCATCACCGCCATTGTTGACGTCTTCTCCGTCCCCCGGTTCCCAGACGAAGTTGTCAAACCCGCTACCGCCAAAGTTAAAGTCGTCTCCCGGGTCATCGGCGACACCATTGCTGGTCAGCGTGGGATTGCCGAAGGTGTCGTTTCCGTCCTCGCCGTACTGAAAGTCATTTCCGCCACCACCAATCAGGGTGTCGTTACCAGGACCACCGAAAATGGTGTCGGCAAGTGGAGAGCCGATCAGGGTGTCATTTCCATCACCACCGAAGATGGTCGCGTCTAACGTACCTGATAGATCAACGCTATCGTCGCCTTCGCCGGCGTCGACGACTTTGCGAGTTCCTGTCAGGTCCAGGTCCAAGTTGATGTTGTCATCGCCGCCGAGGGCAAACAGCTGTAGCGATACAAATCCCGAGCCGAGCGTGACCGTGCTGCCATCGACGGTGATTGCGTTGGCGGTCGACGTGATCATATCGGCTGCAGCGTCACCGAAGATATTCACCTCATCGGCATTCCCGCCACCACCATTGAAGGTGATTGTCGTGGCATCGGTGTACGTGAAGGCGACGCCGGTCGATCCACTGTGATCGAAGAAGCCGTCGTTGCCGGTCCCCGTCGGTGTGACGTTGAAGGTTTCGTTGTTCGTCGTGCCATCAACCGTCAACGCACTGTTGGCGTCAATGTGAACCGTTTCCATGCCGGAGTAAGAGACCGCGGCAAACCCGGCTTCCTGAACCGTGTGGTTGGTAAGGTTCAGCGTGACCGCGCCAACTCCCGAACCGGTGAAGTTCAGCACGTCGCTGCCGCTGTCCGGGTTACCGCCCTCGATGAACAATGATGTAAAGGGATGATCACCGGGAACGCTAAACGAGTCGTCACCATCCAGCCCCGCAACTCGAAGCGAACTAACACCGGGGGTCGCGATGTTCGGGGTGGCAAAATTATTCAGCGCATCGTTCGCTGATACGTTGCCAGCAGAAGTGATGGAAAACGCGTCATCGTTCGCGGTACCCGACACCGTCAGTTCATCGGTTCGAGTCCCGGAAATATCTGCGAATATGAGGCTCCCGGCAAAGCTAAAGAGATTGGTGTACGACACCGGCATCAAGATTCCACTCGCACTCCTGACGGCCGAGATGGAGCCTTCCGATCCATTTCCGACAGGCGTGAAATCAATGATGTCGTTTCCCGCCGGTGACGTGTAGGTCAGCGAGTCGGCGCCACCTTGTCCATCGATCACGGTACTCTCGACCGTCGTTAGGGTGATCGCAACCGGACCTGCGCCGGTGATGACGGCATCGTCGTCCGTTGTCGGTGCAAAGTCGATCGTGTCGGCACCCGTCGTCCCGTTGACAATCACCGTGTCGCTACCCGCGGTCGGATCGCCTCCGTTGACGTTGATCGCAGTCAGATCGGTTGGAGTGACCGGATTGTTCAAGTTGATTTCATCGCTGCCGGCACCGGCATCAATGTTCAACGTTCCGAACGCGGAGAACTCCAACGACTCGAAGCCATCAATGGTAACCAAGCCGGTTATATCGCCGGCAAATACCGGATCGACCGGGTCGTTGCTGTTGGGGCCTTCGGTGTAGTTGATCGCATTGGCGGCGTTGAGCGCCTGCGGGAATCCGACACCCAGAGCCTGGGCGGCCACATTCAGCGTGTCGCCTGCACCGGTGCCGACCACTTGCACCGGCTCCAAGCCAAAGAACTCGACACGTTGAACAATCTGATTGTTTTCCTGGAAGACCGCGCCGGCGTCCATCGTCTCGCCGGGGTTGTAGGTGGTGGTCGTCGGTGTGCTGCCGATCAACCGCAGCACATCGAAGCCGCCCGGTGCCGGAAATCCAAATTCTTGATTCAGCGGGGAAGCACCCACACCGTCAGCGTCGAAGATGATCTTGGCACCGATCAGACCATTGCTGTTATCAACGATCAACGTATCGTCGTCGGCCGAACCGCGAATCAAGATCAAACCGGTCGTCGCTTTGGGGACGTCGAGCGCACAACTGCGAATTGACGTAGACCTGAACATTGCCGGTGATGCCACCGGCGTCATTGATGATTTTGAACTCGTCCGGGTTGCCGTCACCCACATTGCCAGCGACAAAAGAGTCGGCAGTGATAATGTATCCGTTCAGGTCGACTTCCACCGCGCCGATGTCGTCTTGGCCGCCTTGGGGGCGGAGGACATCGCGCTGGTCGACCGGTAGCGTTGTCAAGCCAAAGCCAATCGCCGGGCTTCCCGAGCCAGGCAAATGAGTCTCGGTCGGTCCGCCGTTGTTCGTCAGTGGCAGCAGCAACGCATCGGCAGCGAAGATCGTGTTGACGGTCATACCGGTCAACGTTCCATTATCGGCATCGCCGATCAGGTTGAAGTCGTCGCTGTTGATCGAACCACTGAGGTTCTCTTCGGTCCCGCCACCCGGATTTTGTGCAACGATGGTGTTTTCCAATGTCACACCGCCGGTTCCGCCCGCCACACCACTGCCAACGCCGGTGGAAGCATCGTTGAGCGTGATCGTGACGCTGTCGGTTGTGATCGAGCCGCCATCGGTGTTGAAGATCCCGCCCCCGTCGCTGCCGGTGGCAGTGTTGCCGGAGATCGTGGTATTGGTCAGCGCGAAAGTGCCGACACCCGAATTCCAGATGCCGCCACCTTCATTCGCGGTGTTTCCCTCGATCGTGCTGCCCTCGATGTTGACGGTGCCCGTACTGGTGATGTGGACGCCGCCGCCGTTGCCCGGTGAGCTGCCGGCGTTGTTGCCGCTGATCGTCGAGTCAGTGATCGTATTCGACGTTCCTGCGGTGGTCTCGATCCCGCCGCCGGCACGAGTCGCCGTGTTGCCTGCGATCGTCGAGGTATTGACCGTCACCGTACCTGCGGCGTCGTTGAGAATACCTCCACCGCTGCCGCTGGTTCCATCGGCGACATTGTTGGTGATGAGCGCGTTGGAAATGTTGATGGTGCCGCCGGCGTTGAAGACACCGCCACCGCCTTGATCGGATCCTGCACCGCTGGCCGTGTTACTGGTGATCGTCGTGCCACTGATCGTCATCACGCCGCTGCCGTTCCACAGGCCGCCGCCCTCTTGAGCGGCCACGTTATTCTGGAACAGGCCGCCGTTGACGTTGGTCGTGCCAGCACCGCTGACGTGCAGCCCGCCACCGTTGACGCCCGCGTTGTTGCCATCGGCGGTGACATCGTTCAGCGTGACCATCCCGGCGTTGTTTTCGATCCCGCCGCCGGCGCGAGCGACCATGTTGCCGCTGATCGTCGTGTTACCGATCGTCGCCGTTCCGCCGACGGTCATCACGCCGCCGCCGTTACCAGCATTGATCGGGGCCAAATTGCCCGTGATCGTGGCGTTGTCGATGTCCAAGGTGCCGCCGTCATTGAACACGCCACCGCCACCCTGGTCGTTACCGCCGTTGTTGCCCGCGTTGGCGGTGTTGCCGTCGATCAACGTGCCGTCGATGGTGAGCGTACCGGAACTCGAGTTCCACAAACCGCCCCCTTCTTGGCCGGCGGTGTTGTCACTGGCAGACCCGTTGGTGATGGTGGCGATGCCTGCGCCACTGATGTGAAGTCCACCCCCGTTGATGCCGGCGTTGTTATTGTCCAGGTCAACACCGCTGAGCGCGACGGTGCCGAGATTGTTTTCGATACCACCGCCGGCACGACTGGCCAGGTTGCCGGTGATGGATGAATTGACCACATCGAGGAAGCCGCCGTTATTGAAAATCCCGCCGCCGTTGCCGAGCGTGCCGTTGGCCACGTTGCCGGTGATCGACGCGCCGCCCGAGATGGTCAGGGCGGCACCGTTGTTGAAGATCCCGCCGCCCCCGTCGCTCACGGCCGCGCCGCTGGCTGTGTTGCCAGAAATCGTGGTGCCATCGATCGTCGCGATCGTGCTGCTGTTCTCGATCAAAATCCCGCCGCCGATCACCGCGGTGTTTCCGGAGATCGTTCCGTCCGTGATACCCAGCCCTTCCGTTCCGGTAACCAGCAAACCACGACCCGGCGTGTTGATCAGGTCGACGTGGTCAAGGTTGACGTCGTCGATTCCGGTCCCCCCGTTGATGATCAACGAAGCGGCGTAGTTCGAGTCCAACGCGTTGACCTGTAGCAAGTCACCGACGTTGCCGAGGTTGACCGTCAGTGAATTGGTGGGATTCGGGATGACCGTGTCTTCAAACGTCGCGCCGTTATCGATGATCTCGATGAAGCCAGTTGCCGTGTTGTCCTGAAGCGTCGCGTCATTGGCGAAGCCGGCCGGCAGATTCAGAATCGTGTTGGCCGAGTTGCCGGCGACGATCGGTTCCAAACCGGTATAGGTGATTGTCGCACCACCGTCGATTTGAATCGTGCCGTCGTTGCCGTCGGCGGTGGTGGTGGTATAAGTGAGCACCTGGTCGGTGAACGCCGCGGGGTTGGTGATCGCCAATACGTCACCATCGCCAGCACCTTGCCCCTGGCCATTGAACGACAAACCGCCGCCTGGAACCGGATTACCGTTGGTGTAGTCGATCAACAACGAGTCATCACCGTCGCCACCGTTGATCGTGATTGAATTGATCGCGCCAATCGCGAACGATCTGGTGTCGCCGTCGACCACTACGTCCAGCAAGGTCGGATCATTCACGTTGATCCGCATCTCGAAAGCGTTGTCGCTGGATGTTCCCGAAAAGACGGGATCCGTTGTGATGATGTCGATCGACCAACCGCTATTGATTGAACCTGTATCCGAGCTCGTATCATCTAACACGTAGAGGTTCCATTGACCGTTGGCAGCTGCGCCCGCGAACGATGTCAAGTCCGTGCTGTAGGGACCCGCTGGTGCCGGACCGGGGAAGCTGGTTGGCAAGGCCAGGCCTTCTGGGGAACCAGCCGTTCCCAGTGATGCGAGGTACGTACCGCTGACAATCGGTGCACTATCAGGGAGACCCGACGTGGCCAAATCATCGAACGTCAAGTCAACGTTGGTTAGCGAGTTCGAGCCACCAGAATCACCCATCAACAGCGAGCTTTGTCCACCGGGGCCAACAAGCAGCAACCCGACGTCGTCGGCAAACCCATGGTTCAAGTCGATGATGTTGACATTGACATCCACAACGTTGCCGGTCAGCCCTGACACATTGATCGACGAAGGATAGGGCGTCGCCGTCGTATCGTCATTGATCGTGATCACGCCAGAGTTGGCAAAGGACGCCAACAACCGGCGATCTTCAAGCAATTCAACCGTAGGCGTGCGCGATGTCATCAAGTTTGCAATCTTGCGCCGCCGTGTCTCGCGCTGTTGGCTCTCTTGCTTGCGGTCTCGACCTGTTCTCTTGCGGTTACGAAAGATCATGACGTGCTCCTGCCCGTGTGTGAATCAAGTTGTGAATCGTGTTCTAAGTTCAGCTCGCCCAGCGAGTTGTCAGCGAATCGGATCGATTATCGCGCCAACCGGGGGGCCGAGACGCTGAGCTGTCCATTTGCGATAGCATAAGAATAGAGTCAGCACAGACAGTAAGATAGGTAAAACAGGTTGGCTTTAGCACCGTTTTTTGCTTTTCTTGTCGAGTCGGGCTTGCCACCTCGGGGGTCGTGACTAAACGGACGTGCACTAACAGCGATTCCGGGCATTGGTCTCTACAAAAGTATTCGTCGTCAGAAAACTCTGCCGTTTGAGTTCCACGTTGTTTGCTGCGGAGCAGCGGTAGGTGATAGCCTGGGGTGGCACGAATCGAGCGACAGCGAGCGTTCGTGAAACCCCAGGAAAGACAGCCAATACGAGAGTTCGACCCGCGGCGATTTGGCGGCGTAGCCGCCAAATCGCCGCGGGTCGATGGGAGGGGGAATGGTTCGTGAACCTGGGGCTGCGGCTTGCTCGCTCGAAGCTCGCAACCCTTGCCCCAGGCTATTGCCTACCACTGCTCCGCAGTTATTGCATGCAACCATCGGGTGGAAACGCGCGAGTTGCACGGTTCGGTGCGATCTCCAAGGCGTCGAATTGTCACACCAAAAAAAAGCGACTGATCGGAATCAGTCGCTTTTAGCGTTCTTGAACGTTCGCGCTGTGGTCTTAAGGATTGCCGCCGAAGGGATCTGCACCAGCATCGGCGCCGCCAGCAGGGGCTGCGCCGCCAAAGGGATCGGCACCACCAGCGGGAGCTGCGCCGCCAAAGGGATCGGCACCACCAGCGGGTGCTGCACCGCCAAAGGGATCGGCGCCACCAGCGGGTGCTGCACCGCCAAAGGGATCGGCGCCACCAGCGGGTGCTGCACCGCCAAAGGGATCGGCACCACCAGCGGGTGCTGCACCGCCAAAGGGATCGGCGCCACCAGCAGGTGCTGCACCGCCAAAGGGATCGGCACCACCAGCAGGTGCTGCACCGCCAAAGGGATCGGCGCCACCAGCAGGTGCTGCACCGCCAAAGGGATCGGCGCCACCAGCGGGCGCTGCACCGCCAAAGGGATCGGCGCCACCAGCGGGCGCTGCACCACCGAAGGGATTGGCCGCGGCATTGCCCCCGAACGGATTGCCTTCATCACTCGCCGGGACGTTCGCAGCGGGGATGGACGTGTCACCGGCGAACGGATTCTCCATGGCGCCTTTCAAAGCGTCATCGGATTCGACTTTTGGTGCTCCTCCGGCCATGTCGTCAATGAACGGATCGTCCGCCGCTGCCGGTGGAGCCGCGGGCGCCGCCACCGCCGGTGGAGCGGTTGGCTGAGGCGGTTTGCGAAGCACGTTCGCCTCGGCTTGTTGGATCTCACCGTACCGAGCCTTGGAGCGAGACTCGGCGGTAGCCAGAGCACTCAAACGAGCCTGCTGGCGAATCGTTTCGAGCTTCAAACGTGCCGCGCCTTGGAATCGAGCAAGGGAGCGACCGATATCGGCGTTCGCTTTGCCGTTGGCTTCCATCTCCGCACCGAGTCGCCAATCGGCCTCTGCCTCGTCCGCCCTTCCCGTTGCGTTTTCAACAAGGCCGCGAAAATAGTAGGCACGCGGATCTTGAGTGCCGTTATCGATTGCCATCGAGAGGAATTCGTAGGCGGCTGTGTAGTCACCGGCGTAGTAAGCGTGGACTCCACGGCCATACATTTCGGCCAAGACTTCATTCTGGGCAGACGCTCTCGGCGCCATCGCGGCGGCAGAAAGGAGCATGAATGCGACAGCAGTCAAAACGGTTTTGGTCATTGGGTCAGGATCCTCCCCCCCAAGCCTATTGGGCCGGGTGGCATTTCGGTGAAAAGATGGATTCCCCGCCAGCAGACGTCTCTGCTTGTCCGGGTTACCGATGTGGACGTCGAATTCGGTCAATCCCCAAACTTTAATCGTCCCCGATCAGACCGGCAAACGTTTTTCAATAGAACTTGCCACGAGGGGGCGAATGTCGCGAGCGAGATTGTTGGTCGCGAACAAGACATTTAATCCGGAATAACCGTTTATTCGGAGCCACGACGCTGCTTCGGACAGGGGCGGGGCGAGCTCGGTTTTTTGCTGTAGGTACTCAACCGCTCGTCCCAGTTGCGGATCCAACATCAGATCCGGCATCGGTTCGCTGGCTTCATTGGGATCGGCGATCGAGCTGGTGCTTTGTTGTGAACTGGTCGCCATCGCCGGATAGGATGCTTCTCGCCAACGTTTGGCAAGCAATTCCATTTTCCCCTCGTCAATTTCGACCGCCATCCCTTCGTTGGGCCGAACACCCCACTGGTCGTCCTCGCTGGCATCGCTTCCGCGATGGATATTTTGGCCGTTGGGCCGGTAGTATCGGGCGACGGTCAATCGCAATGCGCTGCGGCCGTATTGCAGAGGCAAGATATTCTGCACTGTCCCTTTGCCGTAACTGCGGTTGCCAACGACCACGGCGCGGCCATTATCCTGCAGGCACGCCGCGACGATTTCGCTGGCACTGGCCGAGTTACCATCGATCAGAACGGCAACCGGCTTCCCGGCGTCGACCAGAGTTCCAGGTGTGGCACTAAACTCGTCCTCTTTCTTTCCGCCGCGAATCCGCGTCGAGACGATTTTTCCGTGATTCAAGAACATGTCACTGACGTCGACCGCGGCGTGAAGCAATCCGCCGCCATTGCCGCGCAAATCAAGAACAATCCCGCGAAAGTCGTTATCCAATTCCAGCAAAACCTTTTTCAGTTCATCGACTGTCTTTTCGCCAAAGCTCGTCAACCGCACGTAAGCAATGGATGGCTCGTCACGAAGCCGATAAACCCAACGATCATTTTTGTCGCGGTGATCGCCGATCACCGATGGCAATGGGATGGTGCCGCGCGTGACCGAAAGTGCGATCTCCTGTGCGTCCCTCAGCACAACCAAATGAACGACCGTTTCGATAGGACCCTTTAGCTTGGCACTGACGTCACTCAATGCCATCTTCGAGACGTCCTGGTTGTCGACGCGAACAATCAAGTCACCCGGTTTCACGCCCGAGAGAAGCGCGGGCGAGTCGACCAACGGCGTGATCACACGAACCGGTTTGCCAGGTTCTGGTTGTTCGACAAAGATCCCGATCCCGGCAAATTCCTGATTGATGCTATCTTGAAATGATTCATAGTCTGCCCCCGGAATGTACGTACTGTGTTCATCGAGAGTGGATGTCATCCCGTTCATCGCGGCGATCAACAGTTTCTCGTCGTCGACAGGATCCACGTAATACGTGTTGATCAACTCAAGTGCGTCGCCGACCATCATTGCCGTCCGCGTGCGACGATGCGTGAAGTAGCAGAGAAGTGCCAGGCAAAAGGCAAGCAGGATCACATTCAGGTTGCGGGGAGGCATTGCGGTCGCTGATGAGAAAGGGAATGGGAGTTGACCGTCACCATTGTACCGTATCGCTCAAGTGTCCCCATTGGCGTGATCGTCGGCGCCAGCGTCGCCGGGATAGCCGGATTGCGTCACTCGCGTGGTCCTGCGACGCCGTTGGCAGGGCAAAACGACCTTCGTTCGGTTCGGTTTTTCGGCGACTTGGGGTCGATGGGGACCTACCAGCGGAGTCGCGGCACGACGACTTACACCCCACCCAGGAATGGCACGGGTACCAGAATCGCATGTTGCTGCACCCAAGTCTGCAGCCCGTCCCAGCTGGTGTATTGAGAGACATAGACAAACAGCAAGTACACCGACACGACCGGGATCATCATCAGCCTCACCGTCCATCGCGAGAGAGCCGCCCACCGTCCCCGCGGTTCCGGTTGACGCCGGGCTCGCCTGAGTGCCAATCCTTCGGCGATTCGCGCCGGCAAAATGAAGGCCACAAATACCAGGCATGGCAGCCACATCACTTCCCGCGGTGTCGCCTCGATCTTCAACAGGTAAAGCGGGATCGGCATCACCACCAATCCGATCACCATAGCCATCAACCAGGCCCACGGTGCGCGGCGGAAGTCGCGACGGATCGTGCGCACCTCAAATAAGGCTGAAAGCCTGTTCTGGGCGGCAAAATGGGCTTGCAGCATCGGCAGATACAACAGTGCGATGCCCAAGAACAGCAGCGATACGAAGCCAACCAGACCGGCAAGTCCCGATTCACCATTTCGGAATGCCGCGATGATGATCATCGCAGGAATCAGCCAAATCAAAGTGCCGATCGCGCCCCGCACGCCCAGCCAAAACAGCCTGGGCAACTCAAGCGATGCGGTAAAATCCCAAAGACGATCCGCCCCGCTGCTCCATGTGCTTGGTCGCCAAGCTTCACGCAGAAAACGTGACGGCTGCGGCCACAAATAATGACGCAACCGAGCCGCCTCGGATCCACGCCCATAATAGATAACCGGTCGTCAATAATGCCGACAGGATCGCCAATACGCGCATCGCGATCGCTTGATTCGATCCTGGGTTGATCAGAGACGCCACCGATTCCCAATGGACCAACATCTGCGTGGGAAGCGCCGCAAGAAAGATGGCCGTGGCAGCCATCCCGATCATCCCCGCTTCGCGGAGATTGGGCAGGGCATCGCGAAGTTTCACGCCGTTGGTCAGCCGCCCGGCAACATTCAACAAGTAACCAAAAGCCACCAACTGCAGGATCGGGATCGCCGTCAGGACGGCCAATAATACGACGAGCGACGCGATGCAAAATGAACCGCGAATGATCCAAACCGCGAAACCGAAGAACCGCCTCACGATTCCAACGCGAACCCCGCTGTGATTGGCGGGCGGACGATCGTCGACCATGATTTCCGTGGTTGGTCGCTGCTGATCGAATTGGGGATTCTCCTCGTGGTCCACAGAATCGGCCACCGAGTCCACCAAAGTGGCAACGATCGGCTCTTGTCCGAGGGGTGGCTCCCAAGACACCCCCTGGGTGTCGATCAGCCGACCGACCAGCGGTTCGGACGGCTCGCCGGACTCAAGTCTGGCAACAGTATTTCGGGGCGTGATGACTCGTGGATCGACCACTACGTCTCCTCGGACAACGCTCTCGGTCTGATTGGCATACCAAACGGATGAATCCATTGGTGACTATGTGATTCGTCGATGCAAGAAGGATCTTGGTGACAAAGCGAAACATTCCGCAGTATCTATCATTTGCATCGTCAATCCGGATTAGGAAAAGTTTGCTGGCGAAGCGGGGGGCGAACGTCCGATGAAAAGAAAAGTCTGTTGAGGGGGGATTACTCAATTCAGGACCGCCCAGCACCTGGTGCTGTCGCGAAGACGACTCTGTATGTCCGGCCGACGACTCAATTTCCAGTTTCCCCGATTTTTTCTGCTTCTTGGGCTGCTCTCCCAAGTCGGATGTGTCGCTCTGAACATCCCCAGCCAGCGTTTTCACGATGTCAGCGACGGGGGGGGATTGTTGGGCCATTGGCGGACCGACACGACTGGCACACAGTTTCACGGTCATGACGAAGCCGAGCCCATTGACCCGATGGGGCATGGTTCTGGTAGCGAATGTCTTGATGGCGGACCGCTGTGCGGCGACCCATGGGATGAACCTGCCGACCAGCAAGCGAAGCCGAAGCCGGTGGAGGTGCCATGGCCCCGCTTTTGTCCGGTTCCGACCCGGCCTGTCTTCGGGGCACCGGCGAGCCCGTTGAGATCCTTCGATTGAGCTCGCGAGAGGTCGAAAGAGGGGACGAAAGTCCGGGAATTCTAATCGGTTCGACTCAAGATGAACGAACCGGCGGCCACCGCTCGGGCGCTCGTTGTTAAGCTCGGCAAACCTTGCGGCGCGCTCTCACCTGCCATCAAGCGGGACGGTCGATTGTTCCGATGCAACCATCCGTACCGGTCAGTTCGGTACGTTGCCGGCGGATCCCCGTGATGTCCGTCGAAGCCGTGTATCCGAATGACTCGGGTTCGGGATTATATGCGACCGACCATCCAATTTTCCCGTGCCACCGGCCGTCTGTTTTTCGTCAGCCTGTTGGTTGGCGTGTTGCAGATGACGCCTGCGGCCGGTCAGTCTCCACGTTCGGGCAGAATCTCGGACCTCCGCGAGACTCCTACTGTTCTGGCAATTCGTCGCGCCTCACCGGCGGTGGTGAATATCCACGGGCAAAAGACCGTTCGGGACACCGCGGCCGGATTGGCCGGGGCGACGGGTCCCGAATCGTTCCGCCAAGTCAACGGTATGGGGACTGGAGTTGTGATCGACCCTCGCGGGTACGTGATCACCAACTACCACGTTGTCGAAGACGTGGACGACATACAGGTCACTTTGCACAGCGGCGAGACGACCTCAGCCGAACTGATCGCGTCACGAATTCGCAGCGACTTGGCGCTGATCAAGGTAACCGTCCCTGAGCCGTTGGCAGCGATCCCGCGCGGTACAAGCAGCGATCTGATGGTCGGCGAGAGCGTGATTGCGATTGGCAATGCGTTTGGATATGTCCACACCAGTACCGAGGGCATCATCAGCGCGCTCCATCGCGACGTTCCGGTCAACGAAACCCAAGACTACCTGGACTTGATCCAGATCAGCGCTGGCATCAACCCCGGCAACTCCGGTGGACCGCTGTTGAACATCGAGGGCGAAATGATTGGCGTGAACGTTGCCGTACGCGTTGGCGCCCAACAGATCGCGTTCGCGATTCCGATCGATCAGGTCGTCGAAATCGTGACTGATATGATCGAGCAACACAACGACAATCGGATCACAACTGGATTGCGAGCCAGCGGCGGACCCCGCGATGGTGACGGCGTGACCGTTGCCAATGTCTCCGCTAGCAGCCCTGCCGCACGCGACGGTCTGAAGCCGGGTGACCGCGTGGTCCGCGTTGGCTCGCAGAAGGTTGATGATCGGTTGGACTTCGCCCTGGCACTGATCGATGTCCCGCCAGGCGAACAGTTGCAAATTGGTATCGAGCGGTCGGGACAGCAGATGGACGTGGCGATGAAGCCCGAGGGCATTCGCGGTGTCGGCATCAGTTCGATCGCCGATCTGGCCTGGAATGTTCTCGGCGTCCAGGCGAAGCCGGTCGCCGAAGCGACGATGCGGAGGCTGAATTCGCGAATGCGTACCAAGTATCGTGGCGGTTTGTACATCACCGCCGTGCGTCCCGGGTCCGCAGCCGACGACCAGGGAATCACGCCGGGCGACGTTCTGTTAGGGATTCACGGCTGGCAGACATCGTCGATGAAAGACCTCGCGGGAATCTTGGAGCATCCCGATATTCAGCGTGGACCGCGAGCCAAATTCTATATCGTCCGCCGCGAACAGACACTGTTCGGTCACTTCCAAATCGCCGCTCAAGGAGATTTGGCTCGGCGATAGTGGCACGACGCGCTCGTCCCGGGGCAACCTCAACTGCGATTGCTCACCCGAAGCAATTGAGTTTGCCGACCCAGCCGGGACCGGAGCGTTGGATGTCAGAGCGGAGAACTCACCAGGCTCGTGACGCTTCGTAATCGCTGATTTTTTCTTCGTGCTGCAGCGTTTCGGCGATGTCATCCAAACCGTGCAGCAGCTTGTGCCGCCGGCTTGCGTCAATGTCAAACTTTCGCTCGAACCCGAGCGAATCGCTGATCGTCTGGTTCTCCAGATCGACCGTGATTTCGTACGGTGCGTTCTCAGCGGCCCGGCGAAAGAGTTCGTCGATGTCGGCTTCGGGCAGGGTGATCGGTAGCACGCCGTTTTTGAAGCAGTTATTGAAAAAGATATCTGCAAACGACGGTGCGATCACGCTGCGAAAGCCGTAGTCTTCCAACGCCCATACCGCATGCTCGCGGCTGCTGCCACTGCCAAAGTTCTTTCGCGTGACCAAAATAGAGGCATTTTTAGCTTCCGGTTGATTCAGCGCGAATGTTGGATTGGGTGTCGTCCCATCGTCCTGGAACCGCCAATCGTAAAACAAAAACTGGCCAAACCCCGTCCGCTCAATTCGCTTCAGGAACTGTTTCGGAATGATTTGGTCGGTGTCAACATTGGCCCGATCGAGCGTGGCGACGGTGCCGTTGTGAATGGTGAAACTTTGCATGAGACGAATCGTTTTCCGTTTTACTTGTAGTTCCAGGTGCGAATGTCGACGAAATGACCTTCGATCGCCGCCGCAGCGGCCATCGCCGGGCTGACCAAATGGGTTCGTCCTCCTTTGCCCTGCCGACCTTCGAAGTTTCGGTTGCTGGTGCTGGCACATCGTTCGCCGACGGCAAGCTTGTCGGGGTTCATGGCCAGGCACATGCTGCAACCCGCTTCGCGCCAATCGAATCCCGCTTCTTTGAACACTTTGTCCAGACCTTCTTGTTCGGCTTGCCGCTTCACTTGACCACTTCCGGGGACGACCATGGCATCGACATGGGATGAAACGCGGTGGCCTTTGACGACCGCGGCCGCCGCCCGCAAGTCTTCGATCCGTGCGTTGGTGCAGGAACCGATAAAGACACGGTCGAGTGAGACCTGTTGGATGGGCGTGTTCGCGGTCAGTCCCATGTAATCGAGCGCATTCTTCGTCGATTTCTGTTCCGTCGGATCGTCAAACTCTGACGGATCAGGGACGCGATCGGAGATGCCCTGCACTTGACCGGGGTTGGTTCCCCAGGTGACCTGGGGTTCGATATCTTCGCCCTGATAAGAATTCGATAGGTCATAGCTGGCGTCCGGGTCGGTCGGAAGCAACTTCCATCGCTCGACTGCAGCGTCGAAATCACGCGGTGCTTCGGGGCGACCGCGAAGGTAATCGAAGGTCGTCTGGTCGGGCGCGATCATGCCGGCCCGCGCGCCCGCTTCGATCGACATGTTGCAGACCGTCATCCGCTGTTCCATCGAAAACGAACGTACCACATCACCGGTGTATTCCAAAACATAGCCGGTGCCGCCAGCGGTACCGATCTGGCCGATCAGATACAGGATCATGTCCTTCGCGGTAACACCACGGGGCAGCTGGCCATCGACGCGCAGCTCGAACGTCTTCGGTTTGAATTGCAACAAAGTCTGCGTCGCCAAGACATGCTCAACTTCGCTGGTCCCGATTCCAAAGGCGAGTGCGCCGAAGGCACCGTGAGTCGCGGTGTGTGAATCACCACAAACGATCGTCATGCCAGGCTGCGTGTATCCGTTTTCGGGGCCGATCACGTGGACGATCCCTTGGCGGACGTCGCCGATGTCAAATAGCTTCACGCCAAACTCCGCACAGTTCGCACGCAGCGTTTCGATCTGCTTGCGACTGATTGGATCGGCGATCGGCAAACTGCGATCGCTGGTGGGCACATTGTGGTCGGGTGTGGCAATCGTCCGCTCGGGACGTCGAATCGTTCGCCCGCTCAGCCGCAGACCCTCGAACGCCTGGGGGCTGGTTACCTCGTGCACCAGGTGCAGGTCGACATACAGGATGGCGGGTCCGTCGGTGGGGCCGTACACCACATGTTGGTCCCAGATTTTATCGAGCATGGTCCGCGGGGCGGACGAATTGTCAGTGGACATGTGCGGGGGAACTGCGGTGGGGAAAAAGGTTGTTGAGACTCAACTGTCAACTGTCGAGCGAAAACTGTCAACGGCGCACCGGTTTGCAGGCGAATGGGAGAACGCCCGCAAACATCATCCAAGGACGCTGCCGGCCGCGGAGGGTTCGCACCCCCGGCAGAGCTAACATACCTGCAAAAGCCGATCGATTTGACGATTCCGTTCGCCGGGAACACCTGTCGTCGCTCCGCGACTGGCGGTTGGCGTGTCGTTTCGATCCCTCGGACTGACGTCCGAGGCTATCACCTGTCGTCGCTTCGCGACTAGTGGATCGCGTCCCGGTCGGCGCTTCGCGACTAGCGGTTTGTGCCGTAGTACTCTCGGTACCACTGGACGAAACGTTCAATTCCCGTTTCGATGGGTGTTGAGGGACGGAAGCCGATTGACTTTTCCAAGTCTTCAATATCGGCGTAGGTGGCCGGTACGTCGCCCGGTTGCATCGGCAGAAAATTTTTCTTCGCCTTGATGCCCAGTGCCTCTTCGATCGCGAGAATGAATCGGGAGAGTTCGACCGGTTGGTTGTTACCGATGTTGAACACGCGGTAGGGTGCGGAACTGGATGCCGGGTTGGGGTTGTCACTGTTCCAGTCGGGGTCTGCCTGAGCGATCTTTTCGGTGATCCGATCGACCCCTTCGACGATGTCATCGACGTAAGTGAAATCGCGACGCATCTTGCCGTGGTTGAACACATCGATCGGCTCACCGGCAAGAATCGCTTTGGTGAATAGAAACAGCGCCATGTCAGGTCGGCCCCAGGGGCCATAAACGGTAAAGAACCTCAGGCCGGTTGTGGGCAGGTCGTACAGGTGGCTGTACGTATGGGCCATCAGTTCGTTGCTTTTCTTGGTTGCCGCATACAGGCTTAGCGGATGATCGACGCGGCTTGCAGTGGAAAACGGCATTGCCGTGGATCCTCCATAAACACTGCTGCTGCTGGCGTAGGTCAAGTGTGGTGTTCGGGCGTGACGACACGCCTCCAAGATATTCAGAAAGCCGACAATGTTGCTTTCGGTATAGGCGCGAGGATTGGTCAACGAGTAACGCACGCCCGCTTGGGCGGCCAAGTTGACGACTCGTTGAAAATCGTGCTTGCGAAAAACGTCGCTCACACTTTCGGCATCACAAAGATCCGCTTCAACAAAAGTAAAGTTGTCGTAGTCGTGCAACTGCCGCAGTCGATCGCGTTTGAGTTCAACGCTGTAGTAATCGTTGACATTGTCAAAGCCGACGACATGGATGCCACGCTTCAATAGGCGATGTGCCAGATGAAAGCCGATGAATCCGGCTGTGCCGGTCACAAGATAGTTGCTCATGATGTGCGCGTTCTACAAGGCTCAAACTGGTTCTTCGATCAGTTCTCGCGACGTATCTGGTCCGCCTGGCACAATTTTGGTCACATTCACTTTCGAGCGACGAAGCTCCTCAATTTCGGCGGCCATCTGTGCCATCAGGTTGGCTATTTCCGCACCAGCCGCTTCGCCAATGTTCACCATCAGCGCTTTTCTTGAGTTGTAGCTGAGGCCGGTTGTCTTCATCTCAGATAATCCTATGAGCCTATGAGAACGACGAGAAAAAAGTCCACTGTCTAACGTTTAATCGCCAGAATGGCGGCGGCAAGCGCTGGCTACTCGACCGTTACACTTTTCGCCAGATTTCGGGGTTTATCGACGTCACAACCGCGCAATCAGCGCGATGTGATAGGACAGCAATTGCAGCGGAATCACGGTCACAATCGGCTGCAAGAATTCGGGTGCTTGTGGGACTCGAATCACATCATCGGCGATCGAATCGACCTGTGGATCGTCGTCGCTGGCGACGGCAATGATCGGTCCACCACGGGCTTTGACTTCTTCCATGTTTGCCATCACCTTATCATAGGTCGACCCACCGGGAATGATGAACACACTGGGTGTGACCTCGTCGACCAGCGCGATCGGGCCATGTTTCATTTCGGCGGCCGGGTACCCTTCGGCATGGATATAGCTGATTTCTTTGAGCTTCAAGGCACCTTCCAAGGCAGTCGGAAAGTTGTATTGCCGACCGAGGTACAAGACGTTGGTTGCGTGTTGATATTTTTTGGCGACGTCGCGAACCTGTGTGTCACAGGTTAACGCCTGCTGCACAGTGACCGGCAGCTGTTGCAATTCTTCGATGATCCGCTGGCCGGCCTCAAAGCTGAGATGTCGCATGCGTCCGAAGTACAGAGCCAGCATTGCCAACACACAGCACTGCGACGTGTACGCCTTCGTGCTGGCCACACCGATTTCAGGTCCGGCATGCAGATAGACGCCGCCGTCGGCCGCTTGGGCGATCGAACTTGCCACGACATTACAGATTGCCAACGTCCGATGGCCTTTGCGTTTCGTTTCGCGAAGCGCCGCCAGCGTATCAGCGGTTTCGCCGCTTTGGGTAATCCCGAATACGAGTGTATTGTTTTCGATCGGCGGATTGCGATAACGCAATTCACTCGCGTACTCGACGCATACCGGAATCCGAGCCACCTCTTCGATCAAGTACTCGCCAACCAAAGCCGAATGCCAACTCGTGCCACAACCGGTCAAGATGATGCGTTCGACACTGCGAAGCTGTTGGGGAGTCAGGTTCAGTCCACCGAACACGGCTGTCGCGTCGCGGTCATCCAATCGTCCGCGCATCGCGTTGCGGATGGACTCGGGCTGCTCATAGATCTCCTTGAGCATGTAGTGGTCGTAACCTTCCAGGCTGACTTCGTTGTCGTCCACTTCCAGCGGACGAATGTCGACACGAACCTTGCCTTGGTCGCGGTGCAAGACCGAAAAACCGTCCGGTGTCAGCACCGCGATTTGATGATCGGCCAGGTAAACGATTCGATCGGTGCGACCGGCCAGCGGCGATGCGTCGCTGGAAACAAAATACTCGCCCCTGCCCACGCCAATCACCAACGGGCTGCCGAACCGGGCCGCGATCATCAGGCTCGGCTGGTCGCGAAAGGCGATGGCCAATCCATAGGTGCCGCGAAGCTGAGCCAAGGCCCACTGTACCGCTGTCAAATAGCGAACGTTGGGTTGCTGTTCCGCTTCCGGCGTCTTCTTCAGTCCCTCGGCAATCAGGTGCGCAATGACTTCGCTATCAGTTGCGGAGTGAAACTTGTAGCCCTTCGTGATCAATTCGTCTTTCAGAATCTGGAAGTTCTCGATCACTCCGTTGTGGACCAGCACCACTTCGCCGTCACCGCCGACGTGAGGGTGGGCGTTCTCGCGTGTTGCCGGTCCGTGCGTCGCCCATCGCGTGTGTCCCAGACCGAGCAAGCCGGCAGTGGGATTCAAGGTAAATTCACTCGACAGCGAATCGATGCGGCCGACCGACCGCGTGATCGCAATCGACGAACCGCTATGAATCGCAACCCCCGCGCTGTCGTACCCGCGGTACTCCAAACGCCGAAGGCCGTCGATCAAAAACGATCCCGCGTCATCACTGCCTACGTAGCCAACGATCCCACACATGCTTTGTTTTCACGTTTCGGATTGAAAGGTTCGCCCACGACATGCCAAGGTTCGCCCAAAATGCCTCTTCACGACGCAACCACCGCGCCCGAGTCCGGTTTCGACCATCGCCCTGGAAGGGGCGATCGTATGGCGGGGCCGAACTCCAAAGCCAGGGCAAAAACTTGGCTCATCGGTCGGCCAGTGCCCGTCCAAGCAGGAGCTTGCCATCGGCGAACAGCTGGAACGTTGTACGCATCGAAGAGGGTACACACGCGAAATCCGTCAGCGCCCAACCCCAAAACCAAGATTTGACCGAGAAATCAGGATAGGCAATTTGTGCTGGATAGGGGAAGGGTTTGGTTCCCCCCTTTTTTCGCTAAGTAAGACAGTGCTCCATTGTCGTCATGCTTGTGCGGCGGTCGGCCCCCACCTGGGGGCGAAGCGACGAGGGATCGCGGTCGCGGCGATCAAGCGGCGCGACGAAGGTTGCTGGCGGTCGGTTGATAACGGTTCCATGTCTCGCCATCGCGATACAGCACCACGCTCTGCGAATGAGTGATTCGTGGTAGCAGCGCCTGGACCGTGGGGGTCTGCCAGACGTTGGGTTCGGTGCCAATCAGCACCAAGTCGATGGCACCGATCGTGCTGCCAACCTGAACCAGACCCCGTTCGATCGTATCGGGGAACAGCTGGGCACGAATATTTTCGGCACGGAGCGATCGGTGATACTGTTTCAGTGTGATCGGCCCACCCGACATCTCGAATTGGTCGATCGCGGCGTAGCGGATGTTTTCGGTGCCAGCGGCCAGGGCGTGCAGGACGGCAACCGCTCGCGTGCCGTCACCGACGGAGATTTCGAGGACGGTGCGGGCGTCGACGGACCGCAGCAATTTGCACAGCGCGGCGTGCGGTCCCCGCCCGCCAATGCCTAGAATCCCGCGGCCTGTCGGCTTTGGTTTCGCAGCCGATGGACGCTCGGCGAGCGGCTGATCGTCTGGTTTCACAGGGCTGTGTGAACGCCCCAGAAGTGCGTTCCAAATTTTCAGCAGCGGCATCGGTTTGGTTTCCCGCATTGCCGACGTCTCGGCTTGCTTGTTGTTGTGAGTTTCCCACCGAGCCGTAGGGTCGAATCTCGTTGTTTTGCCACGGATTCGGGTTGGGATGTGACGTCTCGTCATGTTTTGTCGGCGGTGCAGACCGCCCGAATCGACCAGATTCATGATCGGTCGGATTAGGTAGACCGCGGGCGAGTGTGCGACCTGCGGTTCTTCTGGCAAATTTGCGGCCGGCGAGGGCGGCCTCGGGCCAGGCGAATCACGAGCTATCTTCGTTAAGCTATGCTGTCGCCCTGGGTTCAACTCATCGGCAGCAGAGGCATCTAGCGTGAAAGTCGGCAGTGGAGGCGGGTTTCGGGCGATTCACTACACCTGGAAAAAGGGACGTGAGGCTGGCGGAATCTGGAAGCTTTTCAAGGCAATGCGGACGAAGAATGCGTGCAAGACCTGCGCGCTGGGCATGGGCGGCCAACAGGGAGGCATGGTCAACGAACGAGGTTCGTTTCCCGAGGTCTGCAAGAAAAGTCTGCAGGCGATGGTTGCCGATATGCAACCGGCCATCGAACCGACTTTTTGGCAGCAAAACTCGCTGACACAGCTTCGGTCGCTCTCACCGCGACAGTTGGAGCATCTCGGAAGACTGGTTCATCCGATCCGCTATCGCAATGGGGCGACACATTACGAGACGATTACCTGGCAGGAAGCACTCGATTCGATTGTGGCCAAACTGCAGAAAACGGCTGCCGACAAAACGTTTTGGTACTTCAGCGGTCGCAGCAGCAACGAAGCGGGATTTCTGTTGCAACTGCTCGCTCGTGTCTACGGCACCAACAACGTCAACAACTGCAGTTACTACTGCCATCAGGCCAGTGGTGTCGGTCTGCAGTCGAGTATCGGCAGTGGAACGGCAACCATCATCTTGAATGATTTGGAGCATGCCGATTGCGTGTTTTTGATCGGCGGCAATCCGGCCAGCAATCATCCGCGGCTGATGACCAGCCTGATGCACATACGGCGTCGCGGTGGCAAGGTGATCGTGATCAATCCGGTTCGTGAGACCGGCTTGGTCAAATTTCGTGTTCCCAGCGATCTGTTTTCCTTGTTCCGCGGGACCAAAATCGCCAGCCATTATGTGCAGCCGCATATCGGTGGTGACCTGGCCTTGCTGTGGGGGATCGCCAAATCACTGCAGACGATGAAGGCAATGGACACCGATTTTTTGCGAGATCATTGCCGGGAAAGCAAAGAGTGGTCGACAGCGGTTCACGCCCTCACCTGGGAAGAGATCGAAACGAAGTCGGGCGTCGCACGAAGCGAGATTGAGTCGATCGCCAAGGTTTATGCCCAATCCGAGCGGGCCGTGTTTGCCTGGACGATGGGAATCACGCACCATGCCCACGGCGTCAGCAATGTTCAGGCGATCGCCAATCTCGCGATGTGCCGCGGCATGGTCGGTCGCCCCGGTTGCGGACTGATGCCGATCCGTGGTCACAGCAACGTGCAAGGGATCGGATCGGTCGGTGTCACGCCAAAGCTGAAAGATCACATCTTCACCGCTTTGCAGGAGGAATTCGGCGTGCGTCTGCCGACAACACCTGGAAAGGACACGTTGGCCTGCATCGAAGCGGCCAATCGATACGAACTCAGTGTCGGCTTCTGTCTGGGGGGAAACCTATTTGGTTCCAATCCCGATTCCACGTACGCTGCCGAAGCTCTGTCGCGGCTACAGATGAACGTGATGCTCAGCACCACTCTGAACACGGGGCATGTCAACGGTCTGGCCGACGAAACGATCGTGTTGCCCGTCTTGGCTCGGGACGAGGAGCCCGAGCCGACGACGCAAGAGTCGATGTTCAACTTTGTTCGTTTGAGTGACGGCGGACCGCGGCGGTTGCCCGGGCCCCGCAGCGAGGTTGAAGTCATCTCGGCAATCGGCGGCAAGCTGCTTCCAAACGCCCCCGGGGTCGATTGGGACGCGATGCGCAAGACGGCGACGATCCGCGACTGGATCGCAACGGTCGTTCCCGGATACGAAAAGATCAGCGACATCGATCAGACCAAAGAAGAGTTTTACATCACCGGCCGAACGCTTCACGAGCCCAAGTTCGCGACCATCGACGGACGGGCCGTGATGCACGTGCACACCCTTCCCAAGCTGAACGGGACGGGCGATCGTGAACTGCGATTGATGACCGTCCGCAGCGAAGGCCAGTTCAATACCGTGGTCTATGAAGAACAGGATTTGTACCGAAATCAAGATCGCCGCGATGTCATTTTGATGCATCCGGATGATCTTGAGCATTTCGACCTGAGTCATGATCAACTGGTCACCGTTCACAGTGATACCGGCAGCATGAGCGGGATCCGGGCGCGAAGCTTCGAGGCAATCCGGCCGGGCAACGCCTTGATGTACTATCCCGAGGCAAATGTCCTGGTGGCTCGTCACGCCGACCCCCACAGTCGAACGCCGGCCTTCAAAGGTGTCGTGGTGCGAATCGAAGCCTGATTTGCTTTCAAAAATTTGCTTTCAAAATTCCGGTCGACGCGGCCGCCCCGCTCGTGCTATAGGCCGAAATAGTCTCGGGACGCTCCGGCGCCGCCGTCCGCTTTGGTCTCCATCGGGAACGAATGATGATCGATTTTATCGGCCTCCCTCTCTCCTCGATCTTTTTGTTCATCCTGGCAGGAATTTTGATCGGCCACCTGCTGTGGTACCGAGATCGCACCGCCGACAGCGAGAAAATCAATGGGCTCGAAACCCGGTACGTGAAGGCCCGTGGTTCAGCTCGGCAACGTAAGCAGGAGCATCAGACACTCTCCAAACGCATCGTCGAGCTCGAACAGCTTGCCGAGCGAAATCAGGAACAGATCATCCAATTGCGACAACGGAACCAGTCGACCGAGCAGCAACTCGCGATGGAAACCAAACGCAGTGAGTCGTTGGTGGATCAGTTGCAGGAAGTCCTGCAAAGCCGATCGCAAAACCAACAAGAATTCGAGCGTCAATCCGAAACGCTCGGCACACTACAAAGCAGCAATCAGCAACTCGAGTCGCAACTGGCATCACTTCGCCAAGAGTTGGAGTCGCAAACGCAAACCGCAAAACAAGCTGCCAGTTCGAATGAGCAATCGATGCAGCAATTGCGAGACGAGATTGAATCTGTCGAACAACAGAAGCACGATGCGGCGGAGGAACTGCATCAGACTCAACAAGATCTCGTCGCACGATGCAAAGACCTTGACACGCTTCGTGCGGACCGAGATGCGATCGCCGAGGAATTGAAACAGACGATCGATCGTACAGTGTCAATGGAATCCGAACTGGCCGTCGCCGCGGAGATCAAGGCCCAGCATCAGGAAATGGGCGAGGAGCTGAAGTCGGCCGCTCACTCGCTGGCCAAACAACGCGCCCTGTTGGAGTTGCGTGACCAGGAACTCAACCGCGTCCGTCACGAGTTGTCCCTCAGCTCGCAGCAGATCCAGCAAGATCGGACGCATCACCAGGCGTTAGAGGAAGTGATCGCGCAACGCGACGCGAATGTCAGGCAGTTGCATCAAGGCATTGCCGAAATTCATAGCGATCATGAACGACTGACACAGTCGATGGTCGAGCAACAAACGCAGATCAAGGCATTGAACGAGCAGTGTGACCACCTGGAAGCCGAAAATGAATCTCTATCGCATGTGATTGGACAACGGGAGTCCCGAATCCGTGAATTGTGTGAACAGTTGGACGCACATCGATCACGGTATGAGATGCTGTCGATCGCTTCGGCGGAAAAGGACAGCGAGATTGCCAAGTTGGGCGATCAAGTTGACAGTTTGCTGCCGTTACGAGCCGAAGTTGCCAACGCGAACGCGGAACTTACGGAACGGAAGATGGAAGCCGAAAGCCGCGAGACAACGATTGACCGGCAGCGAACCGAGATCGAATTGATGCGATCGGCTCTCCAGTCGCATGAATCGCTCAAAGGTGATTTCGTGACGGTCTCGGAAAGTCTGTCCCAAGCGACCACCTTGTGCAACGATCTTCAGTCGAAACTGCAGCGGTCGCAAATGGAATCGGAACGACTTGCCACGGTTCAACAGCAGCTCCGGGAAACGCAAGCAGATTGCGATCAATTGCGAGCCACGGTTCAGCAGCAGAGTGATGACATCGGCAGCAAAGTTGCTGAGCTTGAACATCTGCACAACGAACTGAACTCAATGGAGACGATCAAGCAGCAAGTCCGAGCTTACTCGCAAGAGCTGGGCGTGGTTAGCGGGCAATGCGAATCATTGACTGAAGTGAGGCGACAACTCGAAGGCACGGTTGCATCCTTGCAAGACCAGGTTGCCGGTCATGCCGAGACGATCCAGCAACTTCGCCAAGATCTGGGCGGGAAGTTGCGCGAGTATGATCGGGCAATTGAAGAGAACGGCCGAGTTGTCAAGGAGCTTCAGCAGCGGTCGTCCGCGATTCAAGCATTGACCGACCAGCTGGCCGCTGCCCAGCGTCTGCGGCCGGAACTGGATGTCCTCCGGCAACGTGTCGCCGATCTGAACGAGCATTTGAAGCGTGTTAGTTGCGACCATGAAGAGAGTCTCGACGCGAACGCCAAGGCACACGACCGGATTCGCGAACTGGAAAACCAAGTGCACGAGAGTAACGGAAAAATTCGTGAACTGCGTCGCGCCCGCGGTTCCATCGCCGCACTGCAGGATGATCCGACGGTGGAGGATGATCGCCGGGCCGCCTGAGCCATTCAGTGCGACAACGTTTCGATTTCGGGATGGGGAAATGGTGGCGTCAGTTTCAGTGACAACTCGAGATGCGTTGCCGCTTCGGTTCGTCCGGCCGAACGCAGTTTTTCGATGAGCGTGATCGTCGGACCCACTTGCAAGACCATCGGCAACGAATCGAGCTTCTGTTGCCAGTCGCCAATCGATTCGACCACTTGTGGGGGCGTGGCGACACGCCACAGCACGGCTTCGGCTAAGACGGCAATCAGCGGTCGCTCGTCGTTCACCGCGAGCTGCTGCAGCACGGCGGTCGCTGGGGATCGATGTTGGGAAGAAAGGAGCCAGCTGGCCGCGACCAGACGCACCGCTGGCGAAGGATCCGTCAGTCGTTTTTGCGCCGCATCGATCGCCTCGGGTTGCGGCGCCCCGCCCCGCCATGCGATCGGCAACCATCCGATCGTGAGCGGTGCCAGCGGTCGTTTGTCCAACTGAGAGACCAACTCGATCGCTATCGCACCGCGCGAGCTACGCCACGCCGCATAGGCGGCGGTCATCGAAAGCCACTGTTGTCGCCACACGGGCGGCCGCTGGGCAAGGACATCCAGCAGTGGTCGAACCGACTGGGCGTACTGGCCATCGGCAAACAGTTGTAACGCGGCCAATTCCGCCGGGGAGCGATCGCCCGGCTCGACCCATAGCACACGGGTTGCGGCGATCAGCGTCGCCACTTCATCCCCGTCGACAACGATCTGAAGCTGACTGGCATCGAAACGGATGATCTTCCCCGATCGAGTCTCGATCGACCTCGGGTACCAACGGCTTTGGGATTCCGTGGGTCGTTGCGGTTCGAGCCAGATCCGGTCCTGGCAAGGGGCACACGCGGCGGATGCAAGCGACGCGAGGACCGACAGCAAACCGAGCGCCAACGGCATGCGATTCAAGGTGCATCCTCGGTTTGAGCTCCGGGTGGGTTGTCACGCCGCGAGAGTCCACGTACGTCGACATACTGATACTGGCCACGATTCATCGCCGCCAAGTCTCGCAGAAAGCTATCCGACGGCGCCACCGGTTCGGCGCCAAACTCAATCGCGTGGATGGCGGTGCCGATTCCGTCGGCACGACGCTGGATTTCCCGCAATTCCTCTGCGGATAGTCGTGGTATCCGGGCATCGGTGAGAAAGAAAATGACATCCGGCGACATTCTCAAAGCGAGCTTGATCGCCGAGGCATGTTCGGTTCCGCCAAACGCCGACACCGAATTGACGTATTGTTCGGCCCGCGCCACGAGTGAATCTTCGCCCGCAATCAGCTGCGCCGGCATGCCATCGATTCGAAAGGTAGACGGCTGGTCGTTATAAAAAACGATCTGGAAACGCTGGCGGTCGGAGAGCGTTTTCAGGCTTCGCAGCAATTCTGCTTTGGCTGCGCGCAACGGTTTGCCGTCAAAGCCGTTCATGCTGTCGGAGCGATCAAAGACGTAGACGAACCGCGATCCACTTCCCGAAACGCCAAAGACGGTCGTCGTGGCCTGGCTCGAATCGGTTCCGGCGGCCGAGCCGCGGGAGCTGCCAAAAGCGTCCCCGTCCAACTTGGTCTCAGCGGCCAAGCCGGTCCCGGAAGTGGCAGCGGGCGTCGCCTCCATCGCCTTCAAAATCCCGTTCAAATCAACCGGTGGCGACAGATCGGCCGGGGCGCTGCCGCCGCCGAAGAGGCACTTGTCGGATCGGTATCCTCCGTTTCATGGGGGTCGGGCTGGTCCACCTTGGCCACATCCACATAGCGGTCGCGGTCGGGCAGGCGATGAACCATGGCGATCCCGACCGGCCGGTCAGCCTGTTCGCCCGTTCCCCGGGGCGATTGAGACCAAATCAGGCCGATTGTCGTCAACAAAATCACGTGCAACGCCAAGGACAGCAAAAGTGCCGGAGTCGTACGATGAGGCAGTACGATCTCAAGCGAGGGGCTGGAGGCCATTCTTGTGGTATCGCTGGCTTGTTTCACGGAATCGCCGGGCATCGCTTCCCAAGATTGTCAGTTGTGCGGAGGAGGCGCTTCTCAGAACGCCGCCGGACAATTAGTTTAGTGCCTTATCAGATTGAATCCCAGCGTTTCGCCAATCCTGAAAAAACATTGCTTCATCTGTCGATTTTGGCAATCTGTCGGTTTCGGCCGATTGGCATAGCTGGCCAAACGAACCACGGCCGCCCGCCTGGGCGACCCACAGCCCCCGGAGAGAGTTCTCGTGAGCAACGCTCGATACTTGTTTACAAGCGAATCGGTCAGTATGGGACACCCGGACAAGCTCGCTGATCGAATTTCCGACGGGATTCTCGACGCGTTGCTCGAGCAAGATCCGGCCAGCCGCGTCGCGTGTGAAACGATGGTCACGACCGGCATCGCGATCATCGCCGGCGAAATTTCGACGAAAGCCAGGGTCAACTACGCGGATGTCGTTCGCGAAGTGATCAACGAAGTCGGCTACACCGACGATCAAATGGGAATCTGCGGCGATACCTGTGCCGTCATGGTTTCCTTGGACACGCAAAGCCCCGACATCGCACAGGGTGTCAATTCTGACGCCGCCAGCGGCAAAGAGATTGGGGCCGGCGACCAGGGACTGATGTTCGGATATGCCTGCAAAGACACACCCGAAATGATGCCGCTGCCGATTGCGTTGTCACACCGCATTATCAACCGCATCACCGAAGCGAGATTCAACAGAGAAGTCGAATGGCTACGGCCCGACAACAAGAGTCAGGTCACAGTCGAGTACGAAGGCAACACGCCGATTCGGATCGACACCGTGGTCGTTAGTGCGCAGCACCACCCCGATGTCAGCAATGACGAGATCCGTAAGTTCGTCATCGAAAAAGTGATCGCCCCATCCATCCCAGCCGGGTTGGACAAGGGTGATATTACCTATCACATCAACCCCACCGGAAAGTTCGTGGTGGGTGGGCCACATGGCGACTGCGGTTTGACCGGGCGAAAGATCATCGTCGATACCTACGGCGGTTGGGGACGCCACGGTGGCGGTGCCTTCAGCGGTAAGGATTCGACCAAGGTCGACCGATCGGCTGCTTACATGGCGCGTTACGTTGCCAAAAATATCGTCGCCTCGGGTTTGGCAGAGCGATGCGAAGTACAGCTCGCTTACGCGATCGGTGTCACCGAGCCAGTGAGCGTGCATGTCGATACCGAGGGCACCGGCAAGATCGACGACTCGCGGATTTGCGAAATGATTCGCGAACACTTCCCATTGACGCCGGCCGGAATCATCGAGCATTTGCAACTGCGACGGCCCATTTTCCGAGCCACGTCCGCGGGCGGACACTTCGGTCGCGAGGGTGACGCGTTCACCTGGGAAAAGACCGACAAGGCTGATTTGCTGGCTGCGGCGGCGAGCGAAGCTGCCACCGCCTAGTGGTTTGCCATCATCAAAAGTTAAGATTGGCGATCGCGAAACGGGATCAGGCCTCGAAGGTGAACATCCGATGCGACTGGTCTGGACCACTGATCCGCACCTCAACCACGTCCCGCTGCTGGAGTGGGACCGATGGATCGGTTCCATCCTATCGCGCCGCGCCGATGGCGTCGTGATCAGCGGCGATGTCTCCGAGGGTGACGACGTCGCTTTCCAGCTCCAGCGGATTTCCGAGTCGTTGAATTTGCCGATCTACTTTGTGCTTGGCAATCACGACTTCTACCAATGTTCGATTGCGCAAACACGCCGGCGTGTGATCGAAGTGAGTCGCGACCACCCCCAGCTGTTTTATTTGACCGATTTGGATGCAATGGAGTTGTCCGAGGGCGTTTTCTTGGTCGGCGAAGATGGTTGGGGCGATGCCACGATTGGTGATTACGAGGGCACGCTGGTCAAGCTGAACGACTTTGCCCTGATCGACGACTTTCGGCTCACCGATCCCATTTGTTGGAAACGGTTGTTGCAGCAACAGGGCAAGGAATCGGCCGAGCGACTCGAGCACAAACTCGCCGCTCTTCCCGCGGATGCCCGGGCCGTGATCGTCGTCACTCACGTGCCACCTTTTCGCGAGGCCTGTTGGTACGAGGGTAGAACGACCGATGACAGCTGGGCACCCTTCTTTGTCTGTGGCGAGGTTGGCGAAGTGTTGCGATCGACGGTCCAATCACGGCCCAATTGCAAGCTGACCGTGTTGTGCGGCCACACGCACAGTGATGGGATCGCCCGGCTCAGCGAGAATCTGGTCGTCTATACCGGCGCTGCGAGGTACGGCCAGCCGGCTGTCGAGGGACTCCTCCAGATCCAAGTTCCGGACGTCGTTGTGACGTTGGACCGCAAAACGCACTGCTGAGTCAAGAACTCACGATCGTTTTTCGCTCCACAGGGCCAGCAGCTCGATCAAATGTTCGACCGCTTCGATCATTTCGTCCAGACAAGCGAACTCGGTGACGCTGTGGATGTTGTGTTGGCCACTCGAAAGGTTGGGCGTCGGCAATCCCTTCTCGGTCAGCTGGCTTCCGTCGGTACCGCCGCGGACGATCGCTTTGCTGCACGCGCGTCCCAGATTCGTGAATGCCTGTTCGGCCAAATCGACGGCTTCGGGAAGGTTCGCCAAACCGTCGCGCAAGTTTCGGTACTGTTGTCGAATCTGAACATCGACCGAGAGACCGTCGGTTTGATCGGCGATTTTGTTGGCAAGTTTGCGGATTTGGTCCGCGAACTTGGAGAGATCCTTGGTCTCGAAAGATCGCAGGATCAATTCGACAGTTGCTTCGCCCACGCCCCCGTTGATGGTGTGCGGATGAATGAACCCGGATCGACCCTCGGTGGTTTCCGGAGTGCTGGTATCTCGCGGAAGGGCGGCAACGAAATCAGCTGCGGCGCACAGCGCGTTGACCATTCGATCCTTGGCAATGGCCGGATGAATGTTGTGACCGATGAAATGCACCGTTGCCGCGTCGGCCGAAAACGTTTCGACGTCGATCACCCCTGCCCCACCTCCGTCCAGTGTGTAGGCAACGGTTGCGTCGAGCTCTTTTAAGTCAATCTTGTCGGTGCCTCGCCCAATTTCTTCGTCACAGGTGAGCAGCACTCGCAGGGGTCCGTGTTTCAAATGCGGATTCTCGATCAGCGTCTGAGCCAGTTCCATGATGATCGCAACGCCCGCCTTGTCATCTCCTCCCAATAACGTCGTGCCGTCGGTCGTGATCAATGTCTTGCCCAGCAGTGATTCAAGGGAGCGGCAAGCGGAGATCGAGATCACGCCGCCCGATTTCAGCCGAATGTCGCCACCGGCGTAACTTGGCACCACTTGCGGATTGACCTGTTCGCTGGGGGCTTCGGGTGATGTATCAAGGTGCGCGACGAGCGCGATCGTGGGACTGCCACCGCCGTCGCTCGCCGGAACGGTTCCCCAAACCAGCGCGTGGTCGTCCTGTTGAGCATCGGTCACGCTGATTGCGGCAAGTTCGTCACGAATCATCCGGCCAAGCACCCGTTGGCTTTCCGTGCTGGGGTATCTGTCGCTGTGCGGATCGGCCGCGGTACCGACTCGCACATAGCGGAGGAATCGGTCGAGCAATCGCTGTCGGTTGATCTTCACACTCGGATTGCTCAGTTGGGTCATCGTTTTCCTCGCAGGTGGTATGCCGGATCTAGTCGGGAACTCGTCGGTTGCTCACTGTGGTACGTTGTACAGTGTGAATGACAAGTCGCCTTTCCAACAGGCAGCATCAATGGCCGAGAAAGTTTCTCATTTGATTTTTGACGTGGAAAGCGTCGCCGACGGCGAGCTGATTTCGAAAGTTCGATACCCCGGTGCAAATCTGTCGGCCGAGGAGGCGATTGCCACCTATCAAGACGAACTGATGGAACAGCGTGGTACGACGTTCATCCCACACACCTACCAAATTCCCGTCGCGGTCGTGATCGCCAAGGTTGCCAGCAGCCTGCGACTGATCGATGTCGTTTCGCTCGATGAACCTGAATTTCGCCCTCATGTCATTACCGAAAACTTTTGGCGCGGCTGGGAACTGTACAAGTATCCACAGTGGGTCACCTTCAACGGTCGCTCTTTCGACATGCCGGTGATGGAATTGGCGGCATTTCGGTTTGGGATTTCGATCCCTCGGTGGTTTAAATCCGATGGCTACAAGACGCCCCGAAATCGGTACAACATCGATACCCATCTCGATCTTCAAGACGTGCTCACGAATTTCGGGGCGGCACGCTGCAACGGTGGACTGAATCTTGTCGCACAGATGTTGGGAAAACCGGGCAAAATGGATTTGACCGGTGATCAAGTCCAACAGCAACACGACCAGGGCAACAAGGCGGCGATCAGCGATTACTGCCGATGCGACGTGCTGGATACCTATTTCGTATTTCTGAGAACGCAAGTGATGATGGGCAATGCGTCGATCGACGAAGAGATCGAACTGGTCAGCGGGGCGAAGCAATGGATCGAACAGCGAGCCGAATCCAGCGAGGCTTACCGTGCTTATCTAAACAGTTGGAATGATTGGCGAAATCCCTGGAAAAATGAACAATTGGTGTCGTGAAACGCGGCGCGTGAAACAGACTCCACCGTGCTGCCCCGTTTTCACCTTTACCTCGGGCCGGTTTCGCAGTTACTGTCCCCGCTGTTTCCACTACTCCATTTCGTGTACCGAAGCGATTGATGGCTGGACAAGGAAGTCTTCGCCGAGCAGTCTCTCCCGTTCGCTTTCGTTGGCGAGCATGGTGCTACCGATGCGCCATCGTGTTCCAAGTGTTGGCCTGCTCCACGCTGATCGGAAACGATCCACGTTCAACCGCAGACTCGCAAACCGAAGTCGATGCGCGAGTCCGGTTGAGTTTTTCAGCCGATCAACCGCGGGGATGGAATGTCCGCGTGGCGATCGTTGATACCGATGGCAAACCCACGTCCGACGGTGCGATCAGCGAGGTCGAGAACCATTGCACATCTGTGGCGTCGACCGGCTCGCTGCGGTTGTCCGACGATGGACATGCACTGTCGCTCAAACCACGCAAAACGATGCTCGGTGGTTCGATTCAGTTCCGCCTGCGGGCCGCTGACGATGCGAAACTGTCGATCGCCTTCGAGCCCAGTCGCGACGCCGCGTCCAGCGGGACGCTCGGCGATTCCAACGACGCGTTGCCGGCCAACGCTGGCCAGCGGACGCTCGTGCCATTGGGCGAGGTTCTCGCCGGCCAGATCACGACGGCCGAGCAACAGCTGAGCGAGGATCGGGTGGCTGAGAATGGTGTGAAGTGGTTGCTACAGAGAGTCGCCGGCGACGAACTGAGGATCGATTTTGGCAGCAGATCGAATTTTGTCGCGCCCGAGTCCGAGTTCAGCTTTTCGGTACAGAGCAACTCAATGATCGCGGTTGCATCGCGATCGCTGGTCCTCCGCTACGAACTCTATCGTGTCGCGGACGGTCAAGTCGTTTCCGAAAAGAATTGGCCGGTGAAGGTCGACGCTAACGGTCATACCCAGCCGATGATTGTCAGCGAATCGGCGCCCGCAAACCCGGGTGTCTACGAGGTGCGGTGCTCGCTCGAAAGCGATGATGGCAACCTTTGGTCGCGACTGCGTCGTCGCGCTCCGCCGCTGGTCCTGGTTGGCCGACCAATCGTTGTGCCACCGCAAATCGAACCGAGTCCATCGACGGGCGCAACGCAAACGTGGAGTACGGTTGGCGAGATACGGCCATCGCATACTGCGGCTTGGTCGGTCAGCCAATGGCTACCGGCCACAACGAATCGGCTGATCCCCGGGTCGGATCCGCCAGGCGACCTGACGGATGACAAGCACGCTGGCGAAAAAATTTCGCTGATTGAACCGGATGGAGTGTTTCAAGCGACGGTTCCCGTGATGGCACCGGGTTTGCCCCATCGGGTGACGGTGCGGTATCCGGCCGGTCAGTCGATGCGAATGCGGGTCGAAGTAGCCGGAGTGGGAAAGATCGATGATCCCGATCTGTCGTTTGTGTTGATCAACGACAAGTGGACCAATGCCGAAGGTGGCTGGTCGTCGCACACGTTCGTCCATTACCCCAGTTCGGGCGACCAGATTCGGTTAACGAATCTGGATGCGATTGAGCGGGTCGCGTTCGAAATCGATCACGGTTCAAGCGGGTCCCGAACATTTGGTCTCGCGGCCAGTCGAGTTGAAGTACGAGCGAGTCGCGGCGTTGCGATTGACTGACTTTGATTGGGTCGACTCGCTATCGCGTGACATTTCCGATCGCCGGTCGGTTGCCTCCTGTCAAAGTGAAACGATTGCGTTATACCGGCTGTGGGTTGCCTCGGATCGACTAGCTGATTACGTGATTGCGGGAGGGATGAACGGGGTGATGGTTCCGGCAGTCCACCAGGGCCGCGCCTGGTTTCCGACGGACTCGTTCGGGGCATTGCGATCCGCAGGACGTCATGATGAATCGGGCCTGAGTGCGTTCCTGAGGTTGATGGACCAAAGCAAATTGAGGGTCTATCTGAGTGTTGACGCAACGGTGCCACTGACCGCCATTGAACGGTTGATTGGGCAGTCACCCGAGATGGCCGAACAGTTGCTTCGCGGAGATCGTAATAGCGGAGTGCAACAAGGATATCGATACAACGGGCTCCATCCGTCGGTGCGAAACGCCGTCGCTGAGCTGATCGGTGAAGTCAATCAACAGGCGGCAGGTCACTCCTGCTATGGCGGGGTCGCGTTGCCAGTGGGGCGATCGAGCCACGTGCAATCGATGGGTGATGAGTCCATTGACGACTCGACGCTTGCCCTGCTGGCAAATTCGGCTGCTAACGAATCGATTTCGCTGGCGCAGTTGAGGGGCTGGGTCAATGACCAGGGTCAGTCTACCTTCCAGGAATGGAAGAGATCGCAAACGAAACAGATGTATCAGACGTTGTCGACGAAAGTGGCAGGCAAATTTTTATTACTGCCGACACAGCCACCCGGCGACGTTGTTGTCAAATCAGGCGAAATCCACCGTTCCCAATCAAATCCTGTGGCTGTACGGGACGTTTGCAGAGTCGTTGTGGGGCCGCTGTCGCGGAGGATTGAACTTCAGCAGTCACTGCCCGCCGCAGATGCACCTGGGTCGGCGGCGGTCGGTGCCGAAGTTGTGAATCTGTACGATTTCATGCCAGCGAATATGCCGCCAACACCGGTCGTGCGGGATGCCACGGTGAAAGACATTGGTCGGTTGATTGATCGATTTGATCCAGCGATGTTGCTGGTTCAATCCTCGCCAGTGACGGGCGGTTTGTCGGCTGATCTCGCCCAGGCACTCGCCGCGTTCACGATGTTGCCAGATCTGACGATGGAGAAGATCGCCTGCACGGACCCGGCCGCGCAGGTCGTGGGTGTTCGATCGGGGACGCACAATGGGTATCGATTGTTGACTGTCACGAACTATGCACCATGGTCAAGCGAAGTCGACGTCGAATGTTCGCCAGAGGTCCAGTGGCAACTGTGCGATGGAAGCGACGTTTCGCAAGGTGAATCGTTCGCGATGCGTCGCAATGGATCACGGACAACCGTCACGTTGCCCGGCGGCAGATGGATTGCGCTGAAATCAAAGGAACCGTCGCCCGAAGGCAAGATCGTATCCTGGACCTCGCGAGCGAGCGGTGGCGATGTATCGCTGGACGAAATCAAAATGGATGTCTCGGCCATCGTGGCCAGACTCGGAATTTTGTCGGATTTGAGAAGTTATCCTGTCCTTTCCAATGGTGGCTTTGAACAACAGGGCGGCGTTGGCTTGGTGGGTTGGTTGCATGCCCAACATCCGGCCGATTCGGTTCGTGTCGACGAGCAGGAGTCAATCGAAGGCAAGCGATCGGTCCTGCTCACAACGGATGCACGGTATTCCAATCGGACTTGGTTGGTCAGTGAAACTTTTTCGCCGCCGGAGTCGGGACGATTGGCCGTTTCACTCGCTTGCCGAGGCGAATTGAGTGCCGGCGATTCGGTCCATCGACTTCGCGTTTCGATCGAAGGCACTCGCGGTGGCGAACCGATGAGGCGATCGGGCGAGTTTACGCTACCACGAGACGGCAAATGGCAGTCCCGAGAAGTCGTTTTGGAGGTCGATGGAATCGATCCATCGACCGTCGAATCACTGCGGCTAACGATTGACAGTTTGTCGATCGGTCGTGTTTGGATCGACGACGTCCGTCTTCACGATTGGTTTCCATTGGAGAAAGAACGTCGTGAGTTGCAGAGCCAGGCTTTTCTTGCGGTACAGGGCTTACAGCGAGGAAATTTGACGCCGTCTGCGAGGCTGCTGCAGAATCATTGGGCAAAGTATTTGTTGACCGAGGCAGCGTCACGACAACCACCTGCTGTGATCGACGCGACAGAGACTCGCGATGAAGCCCCAGGTGTGGCTGAACGGATCCGCAGTTGGCTGCCTCATCCCTTGCGTTTTTGATAGCACTCTCTCTCGCCTGGAGCGATAGCGATGCGACGTTGGCTTATACGAATGACGACCTTTGCCACCTTGATGTTGGTGGTTGGCGGAGGCTGTACTTGGTGGCTGCTGAGACAGACTCGCCATGTTCCCGATTTCTACGCCCGCGCGACGCAGCAGCTTCCTGAAAATGCCGCAGCAGCGAGTCGTCGCTTACGGGCGGATGTCAAACAGTTGCAAGAAGATGCAGCCAAAGTTGGTTCTTGGCGAGCGGTATTTAGCGATGATGAAATCAATGCCTGGCTGGTTGAAGAGCTGCCAAAAAAATTTCCGCGACTGCTAGCACGCGGTGCTAGCGATCCGCGGGTGGTGATCGAGAATGATCGCATCCTGGCCGCGGTACGTTACAAGAACCACAGTATCGACACGGTGATCTCATGCGAGGTGCACGTTGCCCTGACCGAACAACCAAATATGTTGGCGGTGAAAGTGGTCGGCCTGAAGGCTGGGTTGCTTCCATTGCCATTGAGCAAGTTCCTCAAAGGGATCTCGAAAGAGGCGGCGACGGGGGATATTGATGTGCAGTGGGATCTTACCGAGTCGGGGCCGATCGCGCTGGTCACCGTGCCCAGTGAAGATCCTCGTTACGTGATCAGCCCGGTCACGGTCGAGTCGGTCACACTGGACGACGGACGATTGGAATTGGCGGGTCATACCGGCCCGCTTGCCCACCAGACGTATCAGCCACAGGGTCCGGTTTATCGATTCGTGTCTTATCGTCACGACGAAAACAGTAATCGCCAGCTGAAGCAGCTATCGGTGAAGCTGCGATAGAATTCCACGCGAGCGATCCGTTCGCCGTGATCACTGCGCCAGGCAAGTCTCGCAGCGAACGTGTGATCGCTGTGCGGCAGTGGCACGTAGGTGCCGGCGATCACGCGGCGCACGTACCCCCGGTTGCCCGCGATCTCACCCTCGAAGTCCAAGTAATCGATGCGATGATCGTCCAAAGGCTGGGCATCGACTTCCAGCGACTGATCCAACGAATCGATCACAGTGGTGGCGAATGTCCGCAGCGCCCCATCCACCTCAAACATCCAATCGAAGTGATTCCGCTCGGTGCGCTCGAGTTGAGTACCGACAAGGTGATGCAGAACGACGAACCGCGGCACGTGGCGGGTCTCCCCGGGGATGGTCAAGGTAGGATGGCCGATTGTTTCATTGGCCGATTGGCATTGCCGCGGCCGACTGGTATTGCTGCTTCAGGTCGGTTTGGCTGGGCGCCGCGGTTAACAGAATGTACTTTGCCCTTCGCCTCGCTTCGTCCTGATTGCCGGTCTGAGCGAGTAGTTGAATCGAACGCAGCTTTGCCTGATGCCATGACGGACTGCCTTGCGGGATTCCGGAGGCCAGGCGGTCCCACATTTTGATCGCTGCCGCTTGTGCGGCCGGGTCATCGCTTGCGCCCAACATCGCCGCGGCATCGTTGATCGTTTCGCCGGAATGCGATGAGTCTTCAATCAGCTTGTGCAACATCGTGACCGCATCGGATACTCGCCCTAGCCAGATCAGACGCTCCGCATGTTCCATCGAAGGTTGATCATTGGTGGGCCAGGCGTTCATCGTCGTGGCGATCGATTGACGCAGTTGCGGATATTCGCGTCCGTCACGCATCAATCGCCAGGTGGCAATTTCGGCAATAGGAAGCGGTGGCGGACCGAGCTTGTCGGAGCCAGGACGCCCGCGACGAAACGAGAGAAGTTGATCGCAGAATATGTCTGTTGCTGAACTCACTGCCTCACCTCGCTCTGGCAGATCTGCCAACAACTCACGATCCAGCAAGTACGCCGCGGCGGATCGATAACGCGATTGCGCCAATTCATGATTCAGCAGTGGTCGGAACGCTGTTGTCATTCGATGGATGATCGATTTCTGCGTTTCCGAGGTGCCCGTCGCGATCGCGATTCGCCAACGTTCGATTGCGTCGTCGAGGTTGGTACTGGTGATCAGTGAGGCGGGAAGTCGTGTGGCAACTTCGGCAGCTTCTGTGTAGCGGTTCTGTGACGACAGCAACTTCACGAGCCAACCGCGCGCCGCTGCTGCATGTTCACCGGCCGGCCACTGTTTTAAGTTAGCCGACAAGATTGCTTCGACTCTCACCGCGGCGTCCGTCAGACCGCTGGCAGCATACGACACGGCCGATTGCAAGTGCGCCGCTGACGCTCCTGCGGCGCCGGGATGGGCCATCGCGACCGTTGCCAGGACTTCGGCGGCATCCCGCTGTCGGTCTGCCTTGATGAATGCCGCCGCTGCTTGCGTCGCCTGCCGGATCGCGCGATCGCCATCGAGTTCGGCGATCGCGGCGGCTGAGAACAGTTCGCCAGCGCGGCCAGCATCACCACGTCGTATCCAGTCCTCGCCCGCCGCGGCGACCAGCGCGGGGTCAACCGCCTGCGACGTTCCCGCCGCCCGGAGTTTCGCCAATGAAATCGCTTCGGCACGGCGGCGAGCGTAAAGCCCGCCACGGCGCTCGATGGTGTCCAACCAGCTGCCGATCTCACCGACCGACCCCCCCTGGGCTAGCAAGTATTGCAAACGAGCAAGATCCATTTCGATGGATGTTGGGGCGTTTTCCGGTGACGTGCCATAGAAGGATTCGATCCGCGCGCGGCGTCTCGCAGTCGATTTCGCGCGACGTCGATCCGCACTTGCATCGCTTGAATGTTCAGGGGGATCGGTTTTGGCAGCGCGCGAACAAGCGTGGTCAATTCGGACTCGGCGCCTCGAACTGTTCACCACGAGCGATCGCTTCGATCCGCAGTCGTTCGACTTCGCGGCGCGCGGCTGAATCTGCTGGTAGTTTCGTCGCTGCCTGCTCAGCCGTCGCCTCGGCTTTCGATGCCGCCCCGAACTGATCTTGGCTTCCAGGCGGGAACAGTTCGGTTTGCATCAGCGACAGCGACACAGCGTCGATTTGCAATTGTTGTTGCAGGCGAACCAAATCCGAAATCAAGGCAAATTCCCGAGTCCCACGTTGGTTGTTCAATTGCGCATGTGCGTCACCGACCCTCCCGGCGAGCTCCAGAATCGTGGCCGTTGTGCGCAACAGCCGTTTCATCGCCCGGTCGATGCGATCGTCCGTCCGCGGAGAAACGGCAACGGTGATGACCTCGTGTCTAGCCGCGTCGCGTTCGACCGAAACGAGCTGAGCTTCCAGGAACAGATGACGAGGATGTCGGGGATACGCGGCCAGAAGATCCGTGACCGGTTTCTGAGCCAGTGCGATCTGCGGCTCATCAAACACGCCCTTGGTCATCTGCGCTGCCGCAAGGGTTTCCGACAACCGGATCGTCCAAAGCGCAGAATCGTCGCTTTGGGGAGTGACCGCGGCCAGCTTCGACTGGCAGATCTTCGCGGCATCCTGATATCGTCCCAAACGAACGAGCTCGGCCAACAAGTCGGCGTCACGATCATTGGTCGCACGTTTGACGGCTGCCGGCCAAAGCGAATCGGCAATGCCCGGATGAGGCATCATCATGGTCAGTAGCATGGCCAGACAGGCGAACCGAATGTTGATGGTGATCATCGGATTCGAGCTCGTGAATCAGGGACGTACAGCAAACAACACACGATCGGCACCGGCGGCACGAGCCGCATCATAAACTTCGACGGCCGTGTTCATCGTGATTTGATCAGCCGGGTCGACGATCACCGGCGGCTGGATTCCCAACGCGATGATTTCGGCCAGCCGATCCTTCATCGCCCGTACATCATCGACCTGTTGGCCATTGAACTCGATCACGACGTTCGCATCTTGTGCGAGCAGGCGAATCACAATCTCCTCGAACGGTTCGATCGGTGGTGTGACGTCGCTACGGAGGCGTGAGCCGCCGACCGGCGGTTCGGCGATCGCACCGGGTAAGTCAAACTCGGGTAGCTCGAAACTGCTGGTCCAAAGAAAAAAAACCAGCAACAGAAAGACAACATCGATCATCGGCGTCATTTTTACTTCGGGCGGAACAACGCTTCGTAACGATGGGATTCTCATCGCACTTGCTCCTGGCGAACCGCGATGGATGCGTCGGTCACTCCGGCCAGGGCGGCTTCACGAAGTACCCCCTGAACGAAGTGGTATTGGATCGCTCCATCGGATCGAATTCGGATAGCGGCGGTCCGCCCCGCTTTTGCACGATGATCACGAAGCGCTGCCTGCAGGGACCGGACATCGACGACGTCGCCTCCGACGAGCCAGTGTCCGCCAGCATCGACGCTGACCGTCAGCGGCGCCCGCTCGGGATCAAGGCGATCAAAGGTCGAGGCGACGGGGAGGTCCAACGGCAATCGGTTCTCTTGACGGGCCAAATGGCTGGAGACAAGAAAAAAAATGATCAGCAGAAAAACGACATCAATCATCGGCGTCATATTCGCGCCAACGCTGGGTCGATCACTTGACGATGGAATTTGCATCTATGCATGGTAGCTAAACCAGGTGTCGGTGGGATAGGCTTCGCAAACCTCGTCAAAGCTGTTTTGCCGGGTAACGTGCCACGACCCCTGGTTTGTTACAGCAGAGAAAGGAATCTTGATGAGCGATCATCTGGCCTTCATAAAGAACTTTCTGCGTCATCCGACGCAGGTTGGTGCGATCGCGCCGAGCAGTCCCGGATTGGTCGAGACGATGGTGGAGTGGTTTGATTGGCAGTCCGTTCGAGGCGTGGTCGAATTTGGACCCGGCACCGGAGTCTTTACGGAGGCGATTGTCGATCGCCTGCACCCGGATGCGAAGTTCTTTGCGATCGAACGCTCGGCTGAGTTGGCGGCCGTGACTCGCAATCGCTGCCCATCAATCACCGTCTACGAAGACAGTGTCGTCAACGTTGCCGAATTGTGTCGTCGCGAATCGATCGATCACGTCGATGCGATCATCTGTGGTTTGCCGTGGGCCTCTTTCTCGCAGTCACTGCAAAGCGAGATCATGGAAGCGATGCTCGAAGTGCTGCCCCCCGGGGCACAGTTCGCAACGTTTGCCTACTGGCAGGGCGTCGTGTTGCCGGCTGGTCGCCGGTTTTCGCAGCGTCTTCGCGAAACGTTTGCGACGGTTCAGCGGAGCCAGACCGTATGGCGCAACCTGCCACCAGCATTTGTCTATCGCTGCGTGCGCGTAGAGATCTCACGGCGCGAGCGAGACGCCTTCGCCAATTTCAACCGAACAGCGGTTTGTAAACCCACCACCAAATGAACCAGGCCAGGAATGCCAATAGCCCGACCGTGTAAATCGTGACGATGATCGTCCAAACGATGCGTTCGGTCGTGCTGAAGTTGCGGTTGACCCACAGCAGTGGAATGCCCAGCGCGCCGGTAACAAGGAACAGTGCGACAAACACGGCGGCGCGACTTTGCAGCAGTTCACCCCCGGAGGACGGCGGTCGGAATGGCGGCCTTGAGTACGATGTGTCCGTGGCAGCCGGTGGTGCGGCCAACTGAGCATCGATCGGAGATTCGCGTTGGCCCAGTATAGGCCGATTCCGAATGGGCCGATTCGGTGTAGGCCGATTCGATTCACTCATCGTTGACTTTCTTCGCTCCAGGGCGGTTTGACTTGACATCGTCCGCGGTGTTGCCCGCCAAGTGGTCTTGAGCACGAGCGACCAGCGGGGCGACGTTGTCATTGTTTCCGTACAGTTCGATCACGCTGTACCAGATTTGCCGAGCGGCCACGACTTTACCCTCTGCTAACAGCTGTTGAGCCTTGTCCAGCTTTGACTGAATGATGGCGGCGGCTTCGTCTTGGCCTCCCACAGCGTACTCGATCGAGGCGATTTGTCGGCGTGCCAGATTCACAAACGGAAGGTATTGCGGATCATCAGCCAATAAAGTTTCCATGCTGCGGTAGCGGTCCAGAGCCGTGGCGACGTCACCAAACCGTTCGAATTGGTTTGCCTCGGCGTACAATCGTTCGCCCTCGTTTGTCAGCGGTAAATTCCGTTTCAATTTGACCGATAACACGTATTCGGCTTGAACCATGTCAACGCGATCGATCTGCTCGCGGGCCCACTCGACGTGCTCTCCATCAGGGAATCGAACCAACATCGGTTGCAGATAATTGGTCTTTGCCTGGCTGAGTGACGAACGAGTCTCCTGGGTCAACAATTCCTCGGCACGTCGCCGCATTTGGTCCTCGTTCAGCGGCCAAGCAAAGTATGCCAGGCCAGCAAGGATGAAAACCAGTGCGGCGATCAAGATCCACGGCTTGTCGTGCCAGGGAGTTGCATCGACCGTTCGATCGTGGGCATGGAGCGAATCATGTCCCAATAAAAAGCGTGCTTCATCACGATCTTTCTGGTCGGTGACGTTGAGCGGGCTGAAACCGGCCGAAGCGTGTTCGGCGACACCCGCGCGAGACATCGCGCGACGCCGCACTTCGGTCAGTGCCAGCTGAACGGCTTGGGCGCTGTAAGGACTGCGCCGATGGGTTCTTGCTCAATAGTTGTGAAATCAATCTGTCCAGCCAAACCGGGCAATCCATCACGATCGAGGCGACCGAATCTGGCGTCTCGGAAACGACGTTCGCAGAGACCTCTGCAAGCGTTTCACCACGGATCGGGGATCGGCCTGTGATTGTCAGATAGAGGATCGCCCCAAACGAGTACAAGTCGGTACGAGGCGATACGGCCGTGGGGTCTTCGACCAGCTCCGGTGCGCAAAGAGCAATTTCACTTGGCAACGACGGACGTCCGCTACGAAATGGAGTGGCGAAGCGATCCACACGGATATCGATCAGCACCGGGCTGAGTCCCGCGATGATGATCTTGTCGGGTTGCAGCTTGCCATGAATCAGATTCCGCGCGTGCAGGTATTCGATGGCCTGGATAATCGGCTCGCTAAGATCGAGAACCGATTCCCACGGCAGCCTGGTTCGCCTCTCGAGTTGCGACGAGAGTGTTTCGCCTTCGACCAGTTCGTGAGCCAAATAAGCGTCGGTTTCCTCGAATCCCCCTCCAAAACAGCGTGCGATCGCCGGGTGCTGAAGCTTTTTCAGCATTTCCCACTCACGCGCAAGCTCGGAGCGGGCTGCCGGAGTAGCACCAAAGGGAACCGAGAACACCTTCACCGCGACGGCACGTTGCAGCTGGACATGAACGGCTCGCCAGACAGAACTCTGCGACGGGTAGTCGCCGAGCTTTGATTCGATTGCCAGTGGTCCGAGACGGCTGCGAGGCATCGATGATTGTGAACGAGAGAGGAAACAGAAGTGACGAAGCCAACTTCATGATCGGCGAGAACTTTCCGGCCGCTTCGCCGCTGGGCATGATCGGCTGACACACGATTATAGCCTGACAGAAAATTGTAACGCAGCTGCCGGCAATCGAACGCCGCGATGGCTGATCACTCTCTCGTCCGATTGCTGGCGTCGATTTGGTCCTCCAAGTGGGCAAAGAAGATTGCCTTGTCCGACTGATATCGCTGCCGATCGCCCTCCCCGTTCCGCCATCGGGCCACCTTCGCCTCCTCGAACCTGACCGCATCTTCGCGATGGCTGAGCATCCAATCACGCACCTCGAGGGCTCGATTCCAGGCCGGACACTCCACTCTCATCAACAGCACCTGATGCGTCGGCTCGGGATCGGCGGGATTCGCGTGACGTGGTTTCCGAAGTGCGATCGCTTCACTCGCCCAACTCGGTGACTCCACGCGGCGGAAATTTAAACCCTCGATCAACAGCGCAGCTGGCTCCAACGCCTCACCCGAAGTCACGCCTGCGATCGCGTCAATCGTCGGTCTGGCGATCAGTCCAGCGATTGCAGTGCTGCCGATATGCTCAACCGCGACGACCCAGCCCTGACACGACTGCAGAATGCTGCTCCGTGTTTGCTGGAACTCCTGTCGCCAGCGGGGATCGTAATGCGTTAGTCGGACGAATTGTCCGTCCATACGAGGTTCCTTCAGCAACCAACCAATGAAAAACCGAGCCCGGCGCCAGCCGAACTCGGTTCATTGTGTCTGGATCGTCAAGCTTTGGCGATCAGGACGATCCCTATTTGCTGATCAGCAGCGCGATTCGTGAAGATTCGATATTCGATCGGATCGATGTCACGTATGCCGCATCCGCCTCGCAAAGTCGCGAATAGGGAACCGTACAGGTTCGACCATTGGACTTGAGCAGGCGAACGTTGTCGGCGTTGAGCTCGATCAGACGACCTTCGGTGTGATACTGTCCGGTGTTGTCGATCCAAACGCGAACGCGTGTGTCGCTCAGCGAATGAGTCGATTCGACACCGGAAGAGACGACTTGAATGCCAGTGGTCGCCGCAGTGACTGCCGGAGCGGGCAATTCAGCAATCGATTCCTCGCTCGCATTGACCGCCGCGGCGCCAAACAAATCGTCGATCGAAGTCTTCAAGCTGTCGCCGTCTTCGGGCATCCCAAACAAATCCTCGACGGAATCTGACGCGGCTGGCGCCGCGTCCGGCGATCCGAACAGGTCATCCAGCCCGCCGTCGCCCGCGGGAGGAGGATCACTCGTGGGCGCGTCGCTTGCTGGCGGATCCGCCGGTGGATCGCCGAACAAATCGTCCAGTCCTCCGCCGGCCGGCGCGTCGGCCGGTGCCGTATCGGCGCCGCCAAAGATATCGTCGACCGAGTCGGTTGCCGGTGACTCGGTTGCGCGGTGCCGCATCGGCGCCGCCAAAGATATCGTCGACCGAGTCGGTTGCCGGTGCCTCGGTTGCCGGTGCCGCATCGGCGCCGCCAAAGATGTCGTCGACCGAGTCGGTTGCCGGTGCCTCGGTTGCCGGTGCCGCATCGGCGCCGCCAAAGATATCGTCGACCGAGTCGGTTGCCTCGCCGGTGCCTCGGTTGCCGGTGCCGCATCGGCGCCGCCAAAGATGTCATCGACCGAGTCGGTTGCCGGTGCCTCGGTTGCCTTTGGATCGCCAAACAGGTCATCCAGCGCGTTGTCCTTCGGTGCATCGGCTGCAGGCGCATCGCTGGCACCGGCACCGAAGATATCGTCGATCGGCTTCTCTGCGGGGGCATCCGTCGCAGGGGGTTCGGCTGGCGGTTGACTGAATGGGTCCTCCACCGCACCAGCCTTACTCGCCGGTTCAGCAACCGGTGGTTTGGCGGCGGGTGGTTCAGCAACCGGTGGTTTGGCGGCGGGTGGTTCAGCAACCGGTGGTTTGGCGGCGGGTGGTTCGGCAACCGGTGGTTTGGCGGCGGGTGGTTCGGCAACCGGTGGCTTGGCGGTCGGTGGTTTGGCGACCGGTGGCTTGGCAACCGGTGGCTTGGCAACCGGTGGCTTGGCAACCGGTGGCTTGGTGTCGGAGTCCGAAATCGGCTCGGGTTCGGGCGGCGCGGACTCGGCGGGAACCGCCGGCACGAGAACCGGGGGCGCGTTGTCACTGTGAGCCATTGGCTTTTCGATGATCTCCATCATCACCTCCGGGCCGGCGATCGGCATTCCACAGCCGCAGGGGCAGCAGGAGACTACCGGCGGGCAGCAATGGACCGGCGGAGGTGGACAACAAACGGGCTCGCAAACCGGAACACAATAAACGGGTTCAGGGACGCAGCACGATCGGGACTGAATCTTGTGGAGGAACCAGCCAGCGGATACCGGGCTACTGCCCATGATGGTCACCAGGCAGGCAACCAGAGTCCACTGACAAGAGTGTCGGACCTTACGTTTCATGATGTTTCGACTCCTCCACAAATCAATGTGGATCACTTGCGAGTTTGAGAGGTGGCTTGGACGACGCACGCGAACCGGGGATGAAAATGCTCACCGGCATCGGGCACAGGATGGCCCTCCATGCTAGTTGTGGGAAAAACCTGCGGCAAGCAGCGAAAAATGGTTAACCTGAGGGGTTTGGGTGTGGGCTTCTTGTTTTGTCGAAAACTCGGGTCCCCGTCGCCGGCCCAATCGGTCACACTTCAGGGCTCGCAAAGGAGCTGAAATGCCACGGATCGCGTCTTGCCGCCGGACCGAATTCGCCGCGATTCGCGGGCGTGATTGTCCACAATTTCCCCCCCAGGGCCAATGATTCGCATTCTTCAAGGCCTGATCGCATCGATGAGCCTCGAGCGGAAATGTCTGCTCTTCTTCGGGTCCGCGCTCATGGTGTTGATGTCCGGGGCATTTTTCGTGGTTCAGAAGGTGGGTCGCGAGTTGGTGAAAAACACGACTCGGACTCGCGCAGAGACTTCAGTGCCGCCGAAGTGCTTCGGCTGCACGGTGATGCCATTTGGGCCGACGATGTCCAGGCAGATGATGACATCGCGTTGAATCGCGAAACGCTGTCGGGTTTGCGATCGGACTTGCTTGACGAGGATATCGTGTATGAGGTTCTGGGATTGGAAGAGCCGATCCGCTACGAGAATCTGCCGCCGATCGATCCGCCGACCGATCCGCGCGAGCGACAGCGACTGGAAGATCTCGAAAAGGACTTTCGCCGCCGGCTTGCCGCCGAGATCGCGGCTGATCAGCCCGATGTGACACGGCCATTGGATCTTGCCGAGAATGAACCGATGAGTCAAATCGGTCCCGCGCAGATCACACCGATCTCCGATGAGGTCGGTCCCATTGACGGTCGCTACGTCTACTACACGCCGATCTTCCCCAAGCCGGAATGCATGTTGTCATGCCATACACCGATTGGCGGGTCGATCTCCATGTCACCCGACGAGGATGCCACCAGACTGGCATCCCAGTATCCGTTTCGTGTCATCAAGGTCACCATGCCGGCCAGGCAGACGCAGACCGACACGTCCTGGATCAGCGCGATCGTTGTCGCGCTGGGCATGTTGATCGTGGCCGTCACGTTGTTCGTGCTCCATGCGATCGTGCGATACTTGATCCTGCAGCCTCTGTATCACTTGCGCGACGTCAGCGATGCGATCACTCACGGGGACACCAACTTGCGGGCGACGCTTGACACCGAGGATGAATTCCGGGAACTCGCCGACGCCTTCAACCGGATGCTTCGTCACCTCACGGAAACACAAGATCAGATCCAAGAGGTCAACAAGGAACTGGAGGCTCGTGTTGACCAATTGGGACATCTCAACCTTCAATTGTATGAAGCGAATCGGTTGAAGAGTGACTTCCTGGCCAACATGAGTCACGAATTGCGCACGCCGTTGAACAGCATCATCGGCTTCTCGGAAGTGCTGCAGGGAATCGAGTCGCTGGACGACAAGCAGCGGCGATATGCCTCGAACATCCGCAAGAGTGGTCGCTTGCTTCTGGAAATGATCAACGACATTTTGGACCTGGCCAAAGTCGAAGCCGGAAAAATGGAAGTCCGGCGAAACGAGTTCCAGTTGTCGCGGTTGGTTTCGGCCCAGTGCGATATGATTCACTCGCTCACCGAAGACAAGAACATATCGCTTTCGGTGGAGGTGCCCGAGGACCTTCCCAAGGCGTATCAGGATCCCAACAAGTTGGGACAAATTCTGAACAACTTATTGAGCAATGCGATCAAATTCACGCCCGAGGGGGGCATGATCACGGTGCGAGTTTCGGATCTGGATAACGGCCGGTTTCGTATGCTGGTCAGCGATACCGGGGTCGGTATCGCTGAAGAGGACCAGGCAATCGTCTTTCAGAAATTTCGCCAGAGTCGAAAAGTGCTCGACGGCGAGGGGCTGACACGCGAGTTCGCCGGAACCGGTTTGGGCCTGTCGATCGTCAAGGAGTTGGCGAAACTGTTGGGCGGGGAAGTCGACTTTGAGAGTGAACTGGGCCGCGGAAGTTCGTTCTGGGTAACGCTGCCGTGGAGGCTAAGTGATCATCGGTCGACCGAATTGATGCCACAGTCGATGAGCGAATCTGAATCCCCTGCGGCATTGGCCTCCTTGAGTGATCCGCAATAGTCGCGACGAATGTCCCGGCCGATCGAAGCTGCCACGGACTCCGGCGCTGCACAGCTATGGCTTTTGCATCATCGCGATGAGACGCTGTTGAATCTGGGATCGCAGCGGTTGGGGTGCCAGCGCGATCGCACTCCGATAATTGGCGCGAGCCATTCGCTTGTTGCCCTCGGATTCGGCCAATTGGGCGCGACGGAGATATTGGTCAAGCTTCTTGAATTGGCGAGCCGCGTTCGACTCTCGCAGCGACGAGAGTTGCTGTTGGCCGACTTGGCTAACAATCTGAGACGGATCTTCAATCGTCGGATAGCCTCCGACCAGCGGTATGACTCCGGTGACAAATGGTTGCAGCACGCCCGATTGAATGCTGCCGGGAACACCATTCATTGTCGTCAATGATGCGCCGGTACTGCTAATCGATTGGTTGCTGCCCTGGGCGAAATTGAATCGCAGACTTCCGGCGACGCCGCCACCGGCCGCGCCCACGCAACCCCCACCCGCGAATCCCCCACCCGCGAATCCATTGCTGATCGCACCCGGAGGGGCCCATGGCGGAATGATTGGTCCGCCGCCGAAGTTGGCAAACCAGTTGCGTCCGTGCAGTGACCAGCTGATCGAATTGTTTTCGTAGAAGCTTGAATTTAGGTTCTGAGATGGCACGGTGCTGGTGACCATCTGGGCACGCGCGTTTGAACCGAGTGCCGAGCAAAACCCAAGAAACAGCAGTGCAGTTGACCGTAACATTTTCAGCACCCGAGAAGGCGAAGTGACTCTCATCGCTGTGAATTGTACGACAGCAGTCCCAGGGAAGGGAAACGGATTTTCCCCTCGCTACCGCGTTGCCACGCCATCCCATAATCTGGTATTCGTTGTCCCCAAGGGTGCCTGTGGCGTAAACAAGTGATTTCGATGAAGAAAGTCAGTCTGTTCACCGACGGAGCCTGCAGTGGCAATCCTGGTCCGGGTGGTTGGGCGTTCATCCTCCGCTGCTCGGCGACGGAAAAGGAGCTAGAACGCAGTGATGGTGAACCCGATTCAACCAACAACCGAATGGAGTTGACCGCGGTGATTCGCGGATTGGAGGCTCTTCGCGAGCCTTGCCAAGTGACGCTGCATGCCGACAGCAGTTATGTTCTGCAGGGAATGAGCAGCTGGATGGAGGGCTGGAAGAAAAATGGCTGGAAGCGTAAGGAGGGATCGAAGCTGGTTCCGGTCAAGAATGTCGACCTCTGGAAGCGGCTGGACGAGCTGCTGCAGATCCACCAAGTTCGCTATGAGCAGATCAAGGGTCACGCCGGCCACGTCGAAAACGAGCGTTGTGACGAGCTCGCCGTGGCGGCCTATCAAAAGTATCTTCGTCGCTCTTGACCGATAGCGGAAATGCGGTGTTTTTGCCCCGTTTGTGCGGCCGGCAGAGGCATCGCGGATAGAGCCAGAAAACGGTAGAATTTGGCTCTGACAGCTTGGGTCGTCCGCTTGCGACCGAGCTTTCCCAAGCGATTCCGCGACCCCCTTTTTCTATGGCTTTGACGCAGGCTCTCATGAGCGAAATCCCAGACTCCGACACCACCTCATCCGCCACTCCGGCCGCTGTCGCCTTGACTGCCAATTCCGAATACACCGATAAGGATCTGCAGCACCTCTCGGACCTTGAACACGTCCGCGAGAGGCCCAGTATGTATATCGGTGACACCACCCATCGGGGTCTCCATCATCTCGTTTACGAGGTGGTCGATAATTCGATTGACGAGGCGATGGCGGGATTCGCCAAAGCTGTCTCGGTCATGGTTCATACCGACGGCAGTGTCACGGTCGAGGATGATGGCCGCGGCATTCCGGTCTCCAAGCACGAGCAACTCTCGGAGGAACTCGATCGCGACGTCAGCACGCTCGAAGGTGTGATGACGGTGTTGAAATTCGGCGGCAAATTTGAAAAAGGTGCCTATCAAACCTCCGGCGGTCTGCACGGCGTCGGTGTGACGGTCGTCAACTTCCTCAGCCAGTGGGCCGAGGTCGAGGTCAGCCGAGATGGATTCACGTGGACACAAGAATACGAGCGCGGCGTGCCAACCGGTCCCGTGCTGAAAGGCCGAGCGACCAAAAAAACCGGCACCAAGACAACGTTCAAAGCAGATGGCAAAATCTTCAGCACGACGAAGTACAGCTTCGACATGCTGTTCAAACGCCTGCAGGAGCTCGCCTTTCTCAATAGCGGCGTGCATATCAAATTTCACGATGAACGGAACGGCGAAGGAGGTGATTTCCAATACGAACGTGGGATCGTCGAATTCGTCGAACACCTCAATCGTGCCAGCGACGCGTTGCACAGTGATGTGATTCATATCGTCGGTGAGAAGGATGGGACCGAATTCGAGGTCGCCCTGCAATACACCACCGAGTACACCGAGAACGTTCAATCTTACGTTAACAACATCCACACGATCGAAGGCGGAACCCACGTTTCTGGTTTCCGCACGCGCACTGACCCGGACGCTCAACAACTACGGAAAGAAAGAGAACCTGTTCAAAGGGGCCACTCCGAGCGGTGACGACTTCCGGGAAGGAATCACGGCGGTGATCAGCGTTCGGTCGCCTAATCCGCAATTCGAAGGCCAAACGAAAACGAAACTTGGCAATAGTGACGTTGAAGGAATCATCAACGCCGGGGTCGGTGAACAACTCGCTAAGTACCTCGAGGAAAACCCGAAGGCTGCGCCGAGCATTGTCCGCAAGGGCGTCGTGGCCTCCGAGGCGAGGGAGGCTGCCCGCAAAGCGCGCGACTTGCTCCGTAAACAGAAGACCGCACTCGGCGGCGGGGGACTGCCAGGCAAACTTCGCGATTGCATCAGCAACATCGCGTACGAGTGTGAACTGTATCTCGTCGAAGGTGATTCCGCTGGAGGTTCAGCCGAGGGAGGCCGAATGCGAGAATTCCAGGCGATCCTGCCGCTACGAGGCAAAATCATCAACGCCTACAAGGCACGCGAAGACAAAGTGCTTGCCAACGAAGAAGTCAAGTCGATGATTCAGGCGATCGGTACCGGCATCGGTCCCGAACAGGATATCGCCAAGCGGCGATATGAAAAGATCATCATCATGACCGACGCCGATGTCGACGGTAGCCATATTCGGACGCTGCTGCTGTGCTTCTTCTATCGCCAGATGTACGAACTGGTTGCCCGCGGTCACGTCTATGTTGCCCAGCCGCCCCTGTTCCGAGTTCAGCATGGCAAGAATCGATACTACGTGCAGTCCGATGCCGCGATGAAGTCTCAGTTGCTCGAACGCGGGCTCAATGACACGGTGTTCGAGGCCGAAGACGGGCGACGCGTCGAAGGCGACGACATGCGAGCGCTGTGCACCGCACTGGCCACGATGGAGGATGCGATCCTGGCGCTCGAGCAGCACGGAATCAGTCTGCGGCTCCACGCCATGCGACTCGATCCTGTTTCGCGGAAAACTCCCCTCGCTACTGCTGACCTCGGGCAACGAAGAGTTCTGGTTTCAAACCCAAGACGAGGTCGAGAAACATCTCAACGAACACAATCTCAGTTTGGACAGTGAGGAAGAGGAGGAAGAGGCCGAGGAGCAGATGGATCAAGACGAACAAGATCAGCAATCCTCTCCAGCTGCGGATGCCGATGGCCCGTTGGATGAACGCACGCTCGCACATCTGACGGAATTGCATGAAGTTCGCACGATTAACAGCGGATTGAAGGATCTTCAGCCGTTGGGATTCTCAATCGACGATCTGATTCCCGCCGAGCGAACCGGTTCCACAACCGCCCGATTCGAGCTTGTCCGAGGCGAGGACTCTCGCCGACCGCTCAATGATTTGCGTGAGCTGCTGCCGGAAGTTCGGGCGGCCGGCGAAAAAGGACTGACCGTGACTCGCTTCAAAGGGCTGGGCGAAATGAACGCCGAGGAGCTCCGCGAGACGACCCTCGATCCGTCCAACCGAACGCTGATCAAAGTGAATTTGACCGACGCCGGCGCCGCCGACGAGATGTTTCGATTGTTGATGGGCGACAAAGTCGAGCCACGACGCGAATTCATCGAAAAACACGCGCTCGATGTACGCAATTTGGATGTGTAGAAGCTGTTAACCGTGAGTGCATTGAGGCCAACGGTCAATCGCTCCCCTGCTAATCGCTAACCGCTAACCGCTAATTGCTAATCCACTGTGAATCTGCTCGCCGACTCACTAAGTCCTTATCTGCTTCAGCACAAAGACAACCCGGTGGATTGGTTTCCTTGGGGTGAAGCGGCATTTCAACGAGCGCGGGAAGCGGACCGACCTATTTTTCTTTCGGTCGGTTATGCGGCATGTCACTGGTGCCATGTGATGGAACATGAGAGTTTCGAGAATCAGGAAATTGCTGCGTTTTTGAACGAGAATTTCGTTTCCATCAAAGTCGACCGTGAAGAACGCCCCGACATTGACCAGATCTACATGAATGCCGTTCAGGTCATGACGGGACGAGGCGGTTGGCCGATGAGTGTGTTTCTCAATCACGAACGACGACCGTTCTATGCCGGAACCTATTGGCCACCGGTGCAGAGATTTGGGATGCCGGGGTTTGCCCAATTGCTCGACGCGTTGGCCGACGCATGGAAGAACCGTCGCCAGGACGTTGAACAGCACGCGGGCGACATTACGTTGGCCCTCCAGCAACTTGCCGGCGGTTCCACAGGGCCATCGTCGTCGGTGCCAGATCAGTCGGTGATCGACACGGCAACCGACCATTTGCTTGCGGTGTTGGATCACACGAATGGTGGATTTGGCGCCGCGCCTAAGTTTCCGCATGTGACCGATCTCGAATTGCTGCTGCGCCGCGGACATGCTCAACGGCGGCAGGATTTGGTCGATGCCGCGGAGTTGACCTTGGACCAAATGGCGGCCGGTGGTATTCGCGACCAGATCGGAGGTGGGTTCGCGCGGTATAGCGTTGACGCCAAGTGGTTGGTGCCGCACTTCGAGAAGATGTTGTACGACAACGCGCTTTTGGCGGAAGTCTATCTTCGCGCGTTTCAAGTGACGGGCCATGCCCGGCATGCCCAAGTCTCGTGCGAAGTGCTCGATTACCTGTGTCGCGATATGGCGGACGCCGGAGGTGGATTCCATTGCAGCGAGGATGCCGATAGCGAGGGCGTGGAGGGAAAATTCTACGTTTGGACCCCGGATCAGGTGGCTCAAGTATTGGGTCGGCAACGAGCCGAGCGTTTTTGCCGGATCTATGACATCACGGCGACAGGAAACTTCGAGGGCCAGAGCATCCCGAATCTGCCGCGATCGATTGACCTATGGGCGAACGAATTCTCCGTCGATGGGCTGACCTTGGCGACAGAGTTGAACGCAGACCGGCAGCAATTGCGAGCAGCGCGTGACGATCGGATTCGCCCCGGCCGGGATGACAAGGTTTTGACCGCCTGGAATTCGCTCGCCGTTCGAGCGCTGGCGGTTGGCGGTGCGGTGCTAGACCGATCGGAATATATCGAGGCTGCCGAGCGGGCTGGCAGATTCGTGCTCACGGAGATGTCGTTGCCCGACGGTCGATTGCGGCATGCTTATCGCGCCGGGCGGGCACACCTGGATGCCTATGTCGATGACTACTCTTATACCATTGACGCATTGATCGCCTTGTTCGAGGCGACCGGGCATACAGATTGGATCGAACACGCGATCCGATTGGCCGACATCATGTTGGCTCGATTCCAGGATCCACAAGGTGGTGGCTTCTACTATACCGCGGACGACGCAGAGTCACTGATCACGCGAAACAAGGAATGGCATGACGGAAGTCTAGTCAGCGGAAACGCGTCAGCCGCGATGGCGTTGTTGAAACTGTCGCGTCTCTGTGACCGAGAGGATTATCGAGCCGCGGCCGAACGAACATTTTGCGGCGGTGAAGAAGTGCTAATCAAGCAGTCAGCCGCGTGCGGCGCATTGCTCTGTGCACTCGATCGCTACTGGAACGATCGGGAACAGCTTGTGCTGGCCGCACGGGATGCCTCCGCGATGATGGTCGCGAGACCACTCTTCTTGAAGCATTATCGTCCGAACACAACGCTGTCGTGGGTGATCGGTGACTCGATCGAGAGCGGGGCGACCGTGACGCTCAATCAGCATCGTGATCCGATTGACGGTCAGGACACACTTTATCGCTGCCACGAGTTCAGCTGTGACATGCCGATTACCGGCGACCAGGCAATGATTTGGCTACAGCGATCCCCTTAGCGACGTGCCGCGAGGTCTGGGGGGATTGAAAGGGGCTCTATGCAGATCGCTGGGAAACCAGATCTGCGGTTTCGTCGCGGAGGATTCTGACACACTCCACCCAGCGATTCGAAATCCGATCGATTTCGTCGAGTTGGGCCGATGAGATACTACCAGGTCGCTTGGCACGGGCCTCGATGTTGGCGGCCAATTGCACGTCGTCGTCCACAGCGACATAGGCCAGGCACGACGTGAGCGTGTGCGATGCGGTTCGCAGAGCCGCGGCGTCCCCTTGATCGACCGCGACGCGAACCCGATTGGCCAGCGAGGGAACTTCCTCCAAGAAAGCATCACAGATGGCAAGCAGTGTTTCGGGGCGACCGCCGCTGTGCGACCTCATCTGTTCTCGCCATGAGTCCTGTGAGAGCAAATTCTGTGACATCAAGGTGTCTTTGGCGAAGGTGGCGAAGGGGAGTTGAATAGGGGATTGTCTTGCCTTTGCCGCCCGATTTCAAGCAACAAAACGCGTTCGCAGCGAATTGGTTGGCTGGGGAATCGGCCACTCCGGCCATCGATTCCGACGATCCGGCAAATAAGACCGGATCCGACAAACGGGACAAGGTCTGGCGAAATGGGACAAGATCTCTGGCAAATGATACCTGATCCGGCGAGTGGGACCGGGGATCGCTCGCATTCAAATCGCGGCCGGCGTGACGCCAGATCGACCTATTTCACGCGGTACCCAAGCGATCGGCTGACGAATTTATGGCACATTCATAGTCGCCCCTACAACCGGTTCATGATCGGCATCATGCTGGCATCGTTGGCGTCGCATTTTTGACTGGGAGCACAGGTGGCATAGCCTTCAGATGAGAGTGAGCGGATCGGCGTTCGGTCCGCTACCGGAGCAAATCATCGCGTCGATGCGAGAAGAGGAGCCCGGTTAGCCTTGCTCCCTGGACAAAGGCAAACCGCTGTTGAAGGCGGGTCGCAAAGCTACGGGTCCATGGATTGTGATGGTTCGTCCGATTCGGACGACCAGAATCGTTTCAGGATCGCCGGGCTGCCAAGGGAAGCGTCGGGACATCCCGATGATGCCAAGGTGTGTCAGACGAAAGTCGGAGACGAGGCTGCCCCGTCAAAGGGTTCGACTCCCGTTGAGTCGTTCTTACTACCTAGTCGCCGTGCACCTATGTGTGCACGTCTCATCTGTGAGGAGAGAGACATGAAGAATTTCGCTGATTGCATCGTTGGCTTCCTGAAGGAAGAAGATGGCCCGACGGCGGTTGAGTATGCTGTGATGCTTGCCTTGATTGTCGTCGTTTGTTTAGCCGCAGTCGGTACGATCGGTACCGAAGCGAACACCAAGTTCGAGGCGGTAGGAGCTGGAATCGCGGCTAACTAGTCGGTTCTTCACAACGCATGTCGAACGCGTCGGCGGATTCCGGACGTGGAACACCGCCAGCGCGCTTTCGGCACGCTCTTTCGGCGCCGGCATCGCTCTTTCGGCGCCGACTCGCCCTGGTGCTGCCCTCCATGGCTCGAAGGTGATGGCGTCGAGCGATTGCCGATTGCCGGCGGCACACCAAGAAATCGAAGCGAACGACTGCTCGGCCGTTCAGCATCGGGGACACGAAGAGGGGGCCAAGTGGACGGTCACAAGCATCTGGGGGATGCGAATCGATGGCCTGGACGACGTCAAAATGGCTCGGCCGAACTGGCGATCGCCTTGATTCGCTATCGCCGTCGGCACGACCGTCGCAAGCGGACAACTATTGGGATCGTCAAGCCTTCGTTGACTACTCTTTTTTGACTGTTTGGGTATCTGACATAGCTTTCCTGTAGAGAGTGAGCGGTTCGGTGTTCGATCCGCTGCCGGAGCGATTCTTCGAGCTTGTGCGAGAAGAGGAGTGCCGGTCAGCCTTGCTCCCAGACAAAGGCAAACCACTTGAGAAGGTGGGGCGCAAAGCTACGGGTCCGTGGGTTTTGTGAGTCGCCGGTTTCGACGATTCACGTCTCCTCAGGATCGCCGGGCTGCCAAGGGAAACGTTGGTGAAGAGTATTTGCTCGTCACCAATAATGCCAAGGCGTGTCAGACGAAAGTCGGAGACGAGGCTGCCAACCAACGGGTGCGATTCATGTCGAATCGTCCCATTAGTCGTCGTCGTGCATTCCTAGATGCACATCTCACTCGCGAGGAGAGAGACATGAAGAATTTCGCTGATTGCATTGTTAACTTCCTGAAGGAAGAAGATGGCCCAACCGCCGTTGAGTACGCCGTGATGCTTGCGTTGATCGTCGTCGTTTGCTTGGCAGCTGTCGGTACGATTGGTACCGAAGCGAACACCAAGTTCCAAGCGGTTGGCACAGCGATCGCTGCTAACTAAGTCGATTGCCGCTCTTTCTTGGGCGGCATCGATGTGAATCTCGACGCATCTCGGTGCGGCTCTCCTTCGGGAGTGCCGCGCCGGCAGCGCCGGGATGAATTGCGTTCGGGCGGGCTAAAAATAGTCGCGTCAACAAAACAATAGCCCGCAGACTGCGGGAGACCCAGCTCATGAACTACCCACTACTTCCTGCCGATGCCGCTGCCTATGCCTGGCAGCTTTCCTGCTGTCTCGTGACGCTGCTGTTCGCGATGTTCAGCTGGATGATCGGGCCTCGGTAACCCATCGTACAACCAACAAGAATCGACTCGGCGTGCGGCATCCATATGCCCACTGGAGTCCGTGAAACTGCTTGCTATCAAGAATTCAACACGGGGAATTAAACACATGGCCACGTTGCTTCATGCCATTGCCGAAAACTGGATCGTCTGGTTCGTCACCATCGTATTGATCGTTGCCGCCGTAATCGATGGCAAGATCCTCAAGGTGCCGAACTGGTTGACCTTTCCATTCATCATCTGCGGATGGATCCATTGGACGATGCAAGACGGTGTCAGCGGTCTGGGATGGAGCCTGTTCGGCACATTCGTCGGGATGATGTTGTTGCTGGTCCTGAGAAACGTCGGTGGGATGGGTGCTGGTGACGTGAAACTGCTGGCCGGCGTCGGAGCATGGCTGGGGGCGGTGGTGACACTTTATGCCTTCGCCGCAACTGCCATCGTGGGGGGAGTGATGGCCGCCATCATGATTCTCCGCAGTGGTCAGTGGGAAAAGCATGTGGCAATGGCTCACCAAATCCTGCACGAATGGAAAACCGTGCGAAACCCCCAAAAACTGGCTGAGATTGCTCGCGAACGTAAGCCGAACATGAAACTGTTGCCGTACGGAATTCCGATGGCGATCGGGTCGATCGCCTACTTCGCATTGGCCGGAATGTTGGTCTGATCATCCTCGGCAGCCGAGCAGCGGTAAGATTTAACGACTGGGCATTCGCGGGTAGCTGCGGTGCCCTTTTTGATTACGGCGACGGTAGCTCGCAGCAACGACTGGTTGCAGCGGTACCGTGTCTTGCACCGAAGAACCTTCTTGAGACAGTGTCTGAATGTCAACGTTGACCTGAAACATTGTCAGTTACCGCGGTACGTCCATCCTAGGTACGTCTGAATAGCCATGCGAAATAAATCACTTTTCTTGCTTGTCGCTTGTGTGTGTGGCACCATTGCGGCGATTGGCGTGAGCCAATGGATGCAGGCCCAAGATAAGGGCCAAAACGGTGGTGCGACCGTCGAGATCTTTGTGGCGGCCGTCGACATTGACAAGGGCGAAGAGGTCACGGCCGAGAAAGTACGGCTGGAACAATGGCCCGAGGGCAAAGCCCCCACGGGTTCATCGAGCGACGTCGAGGAAGTGCTGGGAAAATTCGCCAAGACACGATTCTATGCTGGCGAAGCGGTGATGCCGGTGAAGTTGACTGAGAGCAGTTATAAAGTCATTCCCAAGGGATTCAGCGTCGTCGCGATGAAAGCGAGCGATGTGGATATCGCCAACGTGATCCAGCCGGGTGATCGAGTCAACGTGATGGCGTACTTCACCAAGAGCGACCTGATTCCGCGGTCGATGACCAAAACCGTGCTCATCGGAGTCCGGGTCTACGCCCTTGATGGAGACACGGAACGAAAAGTGGGTGAAGACCGTCCCAAATCGCTGCGCACGATCCAGTTGCTGATTCACAAGAATGATGCCGAGGCTTGGACATATGCCAATGAGCTCGGAAAGATTCGACTGGCTGTTGGCAATGACGAAGACTATGCAATCAGCACTGCCGAAGATGGCTCGAACCAGGCCGGGAAAGAGTTCTTGAAATGGCTCGACGATCATCAAAAGCAGCAGGAACAAGCGTTACAGAGCAAACTTGATTCCGCGATCCAATTTGCCCAGCCGGATGCCGAACCGAACAAGATTAAAAATGGTTTTACGATCACAAAGCTGGTCGAGGGCCGAATGATCAAGTATCTCATCGAACCGGGCAAGTTGCCTGTCATCATCGAGGACACAGGGCCAGGTGTGAACACCGAATCGATCGATGCCTCAACGCTGTTTGAAGATAGCGGCGCGGCACCAGTCAGCGGCGATGATCGTAATGAAGATTACAGCTATCTGAATGGGAAAGACAGCCCGTTCTACCAAACGCCTGAAGCGGACGAAACCGCTTCGGAGAGCGAATTTTAATCGTACAAGTCTGTTCAGTGACTGGACGATAAGACTTTGTGTTAGCCTTTTTAACAACCGTTACCCGCATGGACCTTCGTGATTGATTCTGGGCATTCGCTCCAGAATTGACACGGCTTTCGGACGGATCCGATTTGGTCCCGCAAGGATGCATTCGCGATGGAAACGACCCGACTGACGGCGAAACTGGCCGTTGCCCTGCTACTGCTCGCTGAATTGAGTGTGACGAGCCCGCGCGAAGCTTCGGCACAGCAGGGCACGATCAGGTTGGTCTCAAATGAGTCAACGGTCAGCCACAACATTTCGCAGTCGATTGAACGACTGGAAATGCTCGTCAAGAGTAGTCGCATATTGACGCTTGAGGAACGGATCCCAAAGTTCCAGGTCCACAATGAAGAGGTCTTGGGAGCGACTCCCGTTTCACAGAACCAGATTCAGATCTTCGCCAAAACGCCGGGTACGACCCAGCTAAATCTGTGGGATACCAACGACAAACTCTACACGGTCGATGTGATCGTATTGGCGGACGCTCGTGAGGTTGAAGGCATCCTCAGTTCACAATTGCCGCTGGCGTCACTGAAGGTGATGCCGGTCAACAATAGCGCGATCATTTCCGGGTCTGTGACCAGCGTCGACGATGTGGATCGTGCTGTGGCGATCGTGGAGCAATTCTATCCGACCGTGGTTAACAACATCAAAGTGGTTGGCGTACAGCAGGTGTTGCTGCACACGCGAATCATGGAAGTGTCGCGGACCAAGTTCCGCGACCTCGGTGTTGACCTGGCTCTGATTCACGGGCAAAACTTCATCATCAACTCGCCGGGCAACCTGATCAACGTGCCCAAGAGCACGCTGGCCGGTGTGATTCCCGTGAACGATGCGGCCAACGTTCGCATCTTCACGGGCGACTTTGAAGCATTGATCGCCGCACTGCGAACGGAAGACCTGATCAAATTCCTGGCGGAACCGACCGTCGTGGCGACTCACGGACGTCCCGCTCGGTTCACCGTCGGCGGTAAGGTTCCCTACATCGTCCCGGCAGGCACCAATTCGGTAACGGTGGCGTACGAGGAGTATGGCACCGCAGTCGATTTCTTGCCTTTTGTCGTGGGTCCCGGCCGAATTCGGTTGGAAGTTCGACCCGAGGTTACCGAACCCGATACCACCCGATCCATCGAGGCAAACGGGATTGTCGTCCCCGCATTCAGTCAACGCTATGTGGAAACGGCGGTTGAACTGCAAGCGGGACAGACGTTCGCGATCGCCGGCTTGCTGCAAAGCCGAACCGAGTCGAGTCTGCGTGCAACGCCCTTCTTTGGTGAGATCCCCTATGTCGGTGCTCTGTTCCGCAGGATTCAAGAACGAAGAAACGATATTGAATTGCTGATCACGGTGACACCGGAATTGGTTGACGCGATGAATCCGCATGAGGTACCTACTGGCGGGCCAGGGTTGAATTCCAACTCGCCAAATGACTGTGAACTCTACATCAAGGGTCATCTGGAAGTTCCAAACCTGCTTGGCAGTGACTGCAACTGCTCGGGTGGAGATGGATTCAGCAGCATCGGTGGGCTCTCCAGTGGCGATGTTTATGACGGCGGAATGGCTAGTGGTGTCGTGCTGCCACCGGACGCGATCGTCCCTGGCGAAAGCCCCATGGTGGTTGGTGATGGCGTGACCATCTCTGCACCGGCCCAGTGATGAAGCGGTGATCGTACGGCAGGGTCCAGAAGATCGGCGCTGAAACCAAACACGAGTAGTGACCGGACAACTTTCGTTATGAGTAATGTACTTCGTATCGCACTAGTCGACCCCAATGACGGAAGTCGCGAGTCCTTGAAGGCCATGCTTTTGGGGATGGACACTGTTTGGCTCGAGGCGGATTGCTCACGGTATGAGTTTTTCCCCGATGTGATCGAGCAGACAGCTCCCGACGTGGGTGTGGTTTCACTGGATGCCGACCCCGATAAAGCGATTGACCTGGTCCAACGATTGTCCACCGAGGCCCCGGAAACCGCGATTCTGACGACCAGTGAAAACACGGATGGTCATCAGATTTTGCGGACCATTCGTGCTGGGGCACGCGAGTTCTTGACGTTGCCGCTTTCCAACGATGATTTGGCCAGTGCGTTGAAACGCGTTAGCCAACAGAAGTTTGGATCGACCGAAGGCGGCGCTCGATCTTGCGAAGTGATCGCAATTGCCGGTGCGACCGGTGGCGTCGGCACGACAAGTACGGCTGTCAACCTGGGTTGCGTCTTGGCCGAAAACCCGCACAACAGTGTTGCGCTGTTGGACCTGGATTTGGCTTTGGGTGATGCGGACGTGTTCCTTGATTCCATTCCCGACTATACCCTGGCAGATGTTGTCCAGAATATCTCGCGGTTGGACATTCAACTTCTAAAACGGTCGCTGACCAAACACAGCAGTGGTTTGTATCTGTTGCCACGGCCGGTCGAGCTTCACGACACGCTGGCGATCACTGATGAGAATCTGAAAAAGGTGATCGGACTGCTCAAGGCTTCGTTCACCCACTTGATCATTGACTTGTCGAAGACTTATAGCCCGGTCGATATGGCGGCAATCGCAAGCGCAACACATGTTATTTTGGTGACACAACTCGACCTGCCGTGTCTGCGCAATGTGGTCCGACTGATGATGAGTTTTGAAGAGATCGAAGGGCTTCACAGCAAGGTCAATATCGTCGTCAATCGTGCCGGCTTGGAATCAGGGCAAATCAGTCTCAAAAAGGCCAAAGAAACGCTTGGTCGCGATGTGTTCGCGCTGCTGCCCAATGATTATCGAACGATGGTTGAAGTGCGAAACAACGGAGTCCCGTTGATCGTTCAGGCTCCTAAGGCCGCCATCACCATCGCGATACGAGACCTCGCGACCAAGTTGGAAGGGGAAAAAGAGCATAAGAGCGATGGCGGCGACGCCGACGCAAAGCCGGCCGAAAGCAAGTGGAAGAAGTTTTGGCCCGGGACGGCGAAGTCCTAGGAAATTCAGGCGATGACCGCTGGTACGATTCCCGTTGTCCCCGATCCAACTTGGCTGCCCGCTCTCACGACGCCGTCTCGATCCAACGGATGAGCGTGCGGACCATCACGCCGGTTGCCCCGGCATCACGGTGCGGTTTCGCGCTCTCTGCAAACGCAGGCCCGGCGATGTCGATATGAACCCAAGGTGTGTCGCCGACAAAGTTCTGTAAAAACTTGGCGGCCGTGATCGCTCCGCCCCAGCGTCCTTCACCGACGTTTTTGATGTCGGCAACGTTGCTCTTGACCTTCTCGTCGTACAAGTCGAACATCGGCAATTGCCAGACCGGTTCGCCGACATGCCTGGCTGCGGTTTGCACGCTGTCGCAGACGGATTGATTGTTCGTCATCAGTCCCGCCACCTCGTTTCCTAGCGCCACCATGCAGGCACCGGTCAATGTGGCCAGGTCAATCATTGCGACCGGCTGATACGATCTCGCGACATCGAGAGTGTCTGCCAGCACGACCCGACCCTCGGCATCGGTGTTCAAAATCTCGATCGTCTTGCCGCTACGAGTTTCAATGACGTCGCCCAATTTATAACTATCACCGCTGACCATATTTTCCGCCAGACCGCAGACGCCGATCACATTCCGTTTCAGACCGAGTTTGGCCACCGCATGCATGACGCCGACAACGGTTGCCGCCCCGGCCATGTCGCACTTCATATCCGCCATCGAATCGCTCGGTTTCAGCGACAAGCCGCCACTGTCAAAGGTGACCCCTTTTCCCACCAAGGCAATCGGCGGTTCATCTCCGCCGCCGTTGTGACGCAAGATCACCAATCTCGGCTGCTTGGTCGAGCCGGCTCCGACGGCCAATATTGCGCGGCAACCTTCGGCGGCCAGCTTTTTTTCGTCCCAAACCTCCAGTTCGAGTCCCACCGAACTTGCCAGCTCGGTCGTGCGAGTTGCGAAACTTTCGGGATACAGGATCGCTGGCGGTTCGTTGACCAATCGTCGCGTCAGATTGATCGACTGACCGATGATCCGACCGCGTTCGATCGACTCGCTTGAAATGCCGCAAAAACCAATCGTTTCAGGGACATGAATGGCGGTTTCGGATTGATAAATCCCCTGCCCTTCACAGCCCAGGATACTGCCGGCAACGATCGATTCGTGCATCGACTCGGGAAACAATTCCGCCAGCGCAATCAGCACTCTTGTCCGCGGTCGATCGGCAAGTTTGCGGATCGCCGATGATGCCGAATCGAGCGCCAGGGCGTGGGATGCTTGCTCGATCCGTCCTACTCCCACCACAAGGATCATCGCTGGTCCCATCGGGTTGGGTGATGCAATCAGGCTCAGTTCACTCTTCTTGCCGCGCAGTTGTCCGCGCGAGATCAATCGATCGATCCAGCGATCGGCTCGATTGATTTCGGCGAGTGCACCTGTCAAATCGCCATCTTCCGATAGCGCGACGACCAAGACCTCGGCATTATCTTTGGCAGGGTCGGAGATCGATTCAAGGGACGGCGAAGGTAGCGGCAGGCTTTCCATGTCGACAGTGAGGGAATGGGTAGCGACGAATGGGGGAAGATTTGCAATCGCGTTAGTCTAGCGCCCCCATCGCGGTTATCCTACCCGGCGAGAGATCTGGTTCCGGCAATCGAATCGATCCCCGGGGCCCCCCGAATCGCCCCCGGCCTGATGGACCTTCGAATTCCGTTTCTGACCTTTGCTTGATGCCCCCTCGATATCAGATGACCGGATGAAGCACCGCAGCACCCGAGACGTCGTTGATGACCTTCGCAGCGACGGTCGATTGATCCAAGTCGATGACGAAGTTGATCCCAATCTGGAAATGGCGGAGATTCAGCGCCGTGTATACGCATCGGGCGGGCCCGGGTTGCTGTTCACCAATTTGCGCGGATGCAGGTTTCCGGCTGCGTCAAATCTGTTTGGGTCGCTTGATCAGGCGAGGTATCTGTTTCGAGATACGTTGGAATCGGTTCGCAGGTTGATTGAGGTCAAGTTGGATCCGTCGGCGCTGGCAAAACGACCGATGCGGTACGTGCGTGTTCCATTGACCGCGGTCCGGATGTTACCCCGCATGACTCGCCGGGGTCCGATTTTGGCTAACCGAACGAGAGTTTCGCAGCTGCCGATGGTCAAGTGTTGGCCCGACGATGGAGGGGCCTTCATCACGTTGCCTCAGGTGTTGAGTGATGATCCGGGATCGCCGTGCCAATTGATGCGAGTCAACCTTGGCATGTACCGGATTCAGCTGTCCGGGAATCAATACGATGTGGACCAAGAAGTCGGTCTTCACTATCAGATTCATCGAGGCATTGGCGTGCATCACCGCGAGGCACTTGATCTTGACCAACCGCTTCGTGTCGCAATCACCGTTGGTGGATCGCCGGCGATGACGCTAGCGGCAGTCATGCCGCTGCCCGAGGGTTTGACCGAGCTGACATTCGCCGGTGCTCTGGCCGGCAGACGCATCCGACTGATTCGTGGCGACCACGCACCCGTTTATGCTGACGCCGACTTTGCCATCATCGGAACGATCGACCCAAACCAAACGAAGCCCGAGGGACCGTTCGGCGATCACCTCGGTTACTACAGTCTGCAACATCCGTTTCCGGTGATGAAGGTTGATCACGTCTGGCATCGTGACGGCGCGATTTGGCCGTTCACCGTTGTCGGGCGACCGCCACAGGAAGACACGACGTTCGGACAATTGATCCACGAGCTGACCGATCCGATCATTCCGACCGTCATTCCCGGTGTCAAAGCCGTGCATGCGGTGGATGCTGCGGGCGTACATCCACTGTTGCTGGCACTCGGAAGCGAGCGATACATGCCATATCTGGATCGTGGCGAGCCGCAGGAGTTGCTCACCCAAGGCAACGCGATTCTTGGTAACGGCCAATTGTCGCTGGCGAAGTACCTGTGGATCACAGATGACCCAACCGGCGAGTTGGACATTCATGACGTGAGTGCATTCCTTCGTCACATGCTTGAGCGAGTCGATTGGCGCCGCGATTTGCATTTCCAGACACGAACAACCATCGATACACTCGACTACAGCGGCAGCGGTTTCAACCAGGGTTCCAAGTTGGTCATCGCGGCAACGGGCGGTCCGATTCGCGCTCTGGCGACGGAGTTGCCCAACGATCTTGTGGTGCCCGATGGGTTCAAGAATCCACGATTGGTGATCCCTGGGATCATTGCGATCGAGGCTCATCCTTTTCAATCACCAGGCGATCAGCAAGAACTAGCCCGTTTCGTCCAATCGATGAGCGGCGATCCGCGACTGCAACGAGTTCCGTTGATCACACTGGTCGACGATAGTGATTTCGCGTCTCGATCGCTGAATAATTGGTTATGGGTCACTTTCACGCGGAGCAATCCGGCGACCGATGTGGATGGAATCGACGCCAGTGTTGAGCATAAACATTGGGGATGTCGGGGCGCGATTGTAATCGACGCCCGAATCAAGCCGCACCATGCACCGCCGTTGATCGAAGACGCCGATACCGTTCGCAAAGTCGACGCGCGCGCGACACGTGGCGGTCCGCTCGGGCGGTTTCTATGATTGTTGACTCATCCATGCAAGAATCTAAACGCTACTGATCGATCATGCCCAGTCTCCAAGATGTCTTTCAATGTGATTCCCCGGTTGCACTTGTAACCGGCAGTGGATCGCCGCGGGTCGGCCGAGAAGTTGCGAATCGGCTCGCGCGGCTGGGCTGCCGATTGGCGCTGCATGCCAACACAAGTTGCGACGAGGCCGAACAGGCGGCCGTTGGAATCCGCGAGTCGTATCGGACAGAAGTCATCGTCACACATGGATCATTGGAGGATGCATCCGTTCCAGAACAGCTCGTCAGCGTTACCCACGAGCACTTCGGCCGGATTGATATCTTGGTCAACAGCGCCGCGATTTGGTTTCCGATACGCCTGGAGGCGATCACGCCCACCGAGATGCGTCGATTCTTTGACATCAACACGCTTGGGTCGTTCCTGTGTGCGAGGGCCGCCGGCCTTCGAATGGAAAATCAATCGTCGGGCGGATCCATTGTCAATATCGGCGATTGGGCCACCATCCGACCGTATCTCGATCATGCCGCCTACTTTCCCAGCAAAGGGGCGATCGAAACGATGACGCGTTCACTGGCTGTCGAACTGGCCGCTCGCAATCCGCGGATTCGTGTCAACTGCATCCAGCCGGGTCCCGTGATGTTTGCCGATGACGTCGCTGCCCGAGAACGCCAGCAAATTGCCGCCGCGACGCTCACGCGAACAACAGGCACCCCGCATCATGTCGCACATGCGGTGCAGTTTCTTTGTGAAAATGACTTCGTCACGGGCGTTTGCCTGCCAGTTGACGGAGGTCGAAGCATCTTTGCACCTGATGGATTGCAAGTCGGACTCAATCGCGGTTAGTGCCGATCCGACTGCCGAGTGGATTCACACACCGCTACTGGGCGGAAACAAGCCGACGAGATCACTGTGCAAAAAATCTTCATAAACATCGTCAATCGTTGCCCCGGATGTTCGGATAAATCCAACCTTCGGCCGGCAACCGAGTTCGATTCTTCCTCTCTCGCGGCGTCCCAGTGCATCGGCACCATTGATCGTCGCCATTGACAAGACATCGGCTGGAGCAAGATCCGTCCGGTGTTGCAGCAGGAATTGCACTTCACGCCATAGATTCAAGTCCGGATTGCTCGCTCGCGAATCCGTCCCCAGGGCAACGCGAACGCCGGCACACAGGAGCCGACCCACAGGATGTTCATCGTGGCCAAAGAATGCGTGTGTGCGTGGGCAATAGACGACCGATAAATGAGGGCTTTGTCGGAGCCGTTCGATCTCGGCAGGTCGAAGATCATTGGCGTGAATCAATAACGCCCGTGACGTTTTTTTCAAACGGTCGATCAACAGTCCGAACGGATCGTCGCCCCAAGGGAAGAGTCCCTCGCGCCGAAGGCCAAGCGCCGATAGCGTGTCGGCAAAGGGGCCAGTGCCGGCGGTCAACAACTCGCGTTCGGCCGCCGACTCGGCGACGTGCATCGCCAACGGACGACCATCTTCCCGGGAACGTTCCACACATTTGTCGATCAAAGGAAGCGATGTCGAATAGGGCGCGTGCGGGCTCCAGCCCGCATCCTTGCTCGCCAGGTTATATCGGATCGCCGCCTGCAGTCGCTCTGTGCCTCGTTCGCTGTCGAGACCAAGCACTTCGGCAAATGTCACCAATTCGGGCAGATCATCGTCCGCCGGATACTCCGATGGTGGCGTTGTGATCTCGCCGATCAGCCGGACACCAGCGTCGGCGGATTCACGCAATCCTCGCTCAATCGCATGGTGTCTGTTTGCAAGTGTCGTTTCGCGGCGAGCAGTAATGACTTGCCCGATCCAATCGTGAAGTTTCGTTCCGGGTTCACCGATCGGTTGTTGGCAATCAGAGAATTCCAGATGCGTATGCGCATTGGTCAAGCCGGGCAGCAATGCCACGTCGCCGAGATCCACGGCTTCGGACGGAAATCCACCCTTGCCGATCTCGACGACCTCGTCTCCGCGCAAGCGAATCCACCCTCCATTGATCGGATCTCGCGAAACGGGAAGAATCCATCTTGCCGCAAACACTCGTATTTGATGGTTATTGATGAAAATCCCTCCGCAAGCGAACCGGCTGACTCGATCATTCTATGATCGACCCACGGTGACCGTTGCCCGCGAACTTTTGGGCAAAGCTCTGATGTGCAGGACTCAGGACGTATGGGTCGGAGGCCTGATCGTCGAAACGGAAGCCTATTTGCCGGCAGGTGACCCGGCGAGCCACAGCGCCCGTGGGAAAACGCCAAGCAACGCTTCGATGTTTGGGCCACCGGGGACATTGTATGTCTATCCGATCCACGCCAAGTATTGCATGAATGCGGTGACCGGCGAAGAAGGAGTCGGAAGTGCCGTCCTGATCCGCGCGATCGAACCGATTTGGGGTATCGACGTGATGAAAAAGAATCGCGGTTACGAGGATCGCAGACGACTCACCCGAGGCCCCGCCATGCTTTGCCAGGCGCTCGATATCGATCGGGGCAATGACGGTGTCGATCTGGTCCATGCTCGGGCGATCTTCATCGGCGAGATTTCCGATCCGGCACCGATCCGAATTTGCAGTTCGAGGCGAATCGGACTCAGCAGAGCCGTCGAGCACCCCTATCGCTTCTTTATCTATCAGAACAAGTATGTCAGCGGCCGAGCGAGCGATCACAACCGGTAGGTTCCCAGATGATGTTTGAGGGCACGACTAGCGAAGCGTTTTGGGGCGAGCAACAAATCGCCGACTTGGACGCGACATTTGACGTCTGTACCTTTTGGTACTTGCCGACAATGATCCAATGGGCCAGCATGGTTGATCGTGCGAAAAGCCTCATCCCCGAGCCACTATGCCCATTGAAGCCAACCAGCCAGACGCAGTGACCAGCGACAATGTCGTCCGCGAAGACTCGGATTTCTTCAGCGAATCGGAACGTTGTGCCGCGTGGCTTTACCGGCCTAAGAAATCGAGTGGCGGCAGGGTTCCCGTCGTTGTGATGGCTCACGGTTTTGCTGGGGAGCGAGATTTTTGCTTGCCAGCCTACGCGATCGGATTCGCCGATCGAGGGATAGCCGTATTGTTATTCGACTACCGACATTTTGGTGACAGTGAAGGTGAGCCGCGGAACATGGTCGATCATCGGCGCCAGCATCGTGATTGGCTGGCGGCGATTGCTCATGCGAAAACGATCGAGGGCTTGGATGGCGAACGTATCGGTCTATGGGGCACGTCCTTCAGTGGGGGCCATGTCGTTGCGGTCGCTGCCGAGGAACGCTCGGTTCGCGCGATCGTTTCTCAGGTACCGATGTTGGATGTTCCGCGCGCGTTGCGAATCGATGCGAACTATTTTTTCGCGGCATTGTGGCATGTGACTCGAGATTGCCTGCGAGCAATACTGGGCCGTCCACCCCACTACATTCGCACCGTCGCGCCGCCGAGTCAATTCGCAGCGTTGAATCGAGAAGGATGTGACGAGGGTTATCGCCGCATGGTACCTGCGGGAAAGAAGTGGTCGAACGAATGCACAGCGAGATCGCTGCTCTCCAGTGCGTTTTTCCGACCCAATCGCAAGGCACGGTTGGTTAAGTGTCCAGCGCTGTTCGTGATCGCCGAGCACGATCAAGTGATTCGCACGTCAGTCATCGAGCAGGTCGCCAGCAAAATGCCCGGGGCGGAGATCATTCGATATCCGGTCGACCACTTCGGAGTCTACCATGGGAAGGTATTTGAGGAAGTCCGTCGGTTGCAAGCCGACTTTTTTGCCCGCCATTTGGATCTGTAGCGCAATCTAGTAAACGTCGCGTACGTAACGCTTGGCGCTGCGAAGCTTCGCGACATATTCGTTCGCCAGCGTATCCGACAGATTGCCCTGCTGGGCGACGATATCGATCAGGGCACGATCGACATCCGCTGCCATTCGCGAAGCGTCTCCGCAGACGAAGAAATGTGCTCCGTCTTGAAGCCACTGCCACAACTCGCCGGCGTTTTCTCGCATCCTGTCTTGGACATAGATCTTTGCATCGCCATCACGACTGAAGGCGGTGTCCAATCGCGACAATGTTCCCGTCGACAAATGGTGCGTCAGATCGTGTTCATATAAAAAGTCACAAGCGGCATGCTGATCACCGAAAAACAACCAGTTCTTGCCCTTGTAACGGCCCGCGGCTCGTTCTTGCAGAAACGCGAGGAACGGGGCAATTCCCGTTCCCGGTCCGACCATGATCATCGGAGCATCCGGATTCGCAGGAACCGTGAATCCGCCGTGGTTGGGTTGGACGAAAACTCGCAGTGGATCGCCACTGGATAGTCGTTGGGCCAGCATGGTACTGGCGACGCCCTTTCTCAAACGGCCTTGTCGCCGATAGCTGACCGTACCCACCGTCAAGTGAACCTGGTCACCTGCGTGTTTCATGCTGCTGGCAATCGAGTACAGTCGCGGGTTGAGCGGCTGAAACGTTTCCATGATCTCCGTCGCGGTCACCGGTGCATGTTGTGAGATCTCCAGCAGATCCAAAACGTCCACGCCCTCGGGCACCCCATCTTCCATCATTTTCGTCAATGTTTCTCTGACCTCGACAGAACTTGATCGACTGGCAAGCAGTTCAATCAGCTCGTCACTGGGATCTTTCAAGCAACAATCTTCCACGATCGCATCGACCAGCTTCTTCTTCTTGCCTGAAGGGGATTCGATGGTCAGTTCGGGATCGGCGGCAAGTCGATTTACCACCGCCATGGCCAGATCGCGACAGTTGGTTGGGTAGACGCCCAACGCATCGCCAACTTCGTACGTGATGCCTGATCCGCCAAGGTCGATCACCACGTGCCGCGTATCTTTAGCAGAGCCTGGACCGTTGAGTGGAACCGACTCGAGCAGTCTGGCCGTGAACGGATTCTGGCGTGACCATCCGTCGGCTTTCTTTGCTGAGCCGTTGGTCAACGGTTTGTTGTTGGCCGGAGCGGCGGCTTGTTCCTTGAGTAGCTTCTTGAGCATCTGTTTGGTTTCTTTGCCGCCGGGGCTGCACAGAGTCAGGTTGGTCTCCTCTCCCGTGGCGATCGCCTCGCTGTAAGTTTGGCACAGGTAGCCACAAGAACCGCAGTCAAGCTGTGCCATCGCTGCCATCAGCTTGCCCTTGAGCGGTTCGCCTTCGGCGAGTTCCATTCGCTCGACAATTGGCAGTGACGAGTCGTGCCAGGGAAAATCTTCTTCAGGCTCTTCGGTCGCCGGCGAGACCCCTTCGGTTACGATACCTGCCGCCGCCAGGGCCCGCTCTGGCGTCATGTTTGGCTGGATGCCCATCAAACCCGAAAAGAATCCGTTGAGCCATGCCCGTTGTTCCTCAGAAAACGGTGCGGAGTCAGGAATGAAGCTGCTCATCTGTTTGGTTGTTCAAGGAGGGTGGAGATCATCCTGTGACGGCTTTCTTAAGTTGCCACCGCAACTAGCGATTTCAGTTCTTGATCGGTGTGTCGGTTGGCAAAGTGAACGAACGATTCGTTAGGCTCGCGACTGGCCAGGTAGCCGCCGATGATCGTGCTCAGAAGTGATCGAATGTCGTCAATCGCAACCGACTCGAACAGCAATCTGGCGATCCCCTGCCGGTCTCCCCAACCGCCGCCCAGGTGCACGTGGTATCCGTCGACCATGTCGTCGCCTTGTTCCACCTGGCATCCCAGCAACCCGATGTCACCGATGTAATGCTGGGCACAGCTGTGGTGGCATCCGGTCACGTGGATATTGATCGGCACGTCCAAACAAAACTGTTGCTCCAGCGACCTGGCGATCTCCATCGCATGCCGTTTTGTATCGGCACCGGCGAACTTACAACCCGCGCTTCCCGTGCAAGCGACAAGTCCGGCACGAAACGAACTGGCTTCGTAATCGAGTCCCATCAACTTTAGCTCGTACTTGACCAGGTCGACGTCCTGGTCGCGAATGTAGGGAATCAACACATTCTGCCAAACCGTAAACCGCAGTTCACCGTTACCATGGGTCTCGGCGATGTCACTCAACCGGCGCGCCTGCTCGCAAGTGATGCGGCCGACCGGCAACACGACTCCGGCGTAGTGTCGTCCGGGTTGTCGCTGCGGATGAAAGCCGACGTGGGCCAGACGTTGTTCGGTGGAGGGATTGTTGACCTGCGAGGTGTCGACTCGCCTGAGTTTGCGTCCGAGTCCTTGCTCAACCGCCTCGATCAATCGGTCAAAGCCCCAGTCGTCCAGCAAATACTTCAGACGAGCTTTCCGTCGATCGGTTCGGTCACCGTTGTTGACGAATACACGGACGATTTCACCGGCGATTTCGATGCACTCATCCGGCGTCAGAAGCACGCCGGTGTCACGTGCAAAGTCCTTGTGGCCGGTGATGCCGCCCAACGTCAATTGGAAGTAGACACCGGCGGGAAGATCGTGCGCGGATTGGTCGGAACCTATTTCCACCGCGTGGAAGCCGATGTCGTTCGTGTCATCGAGCGCGCTCACACGTCCACCGCCATCAAATGCGATGTTGAACTTACGCGGCAATCCATACATTTCGCGATGATTCAAAATGTAGTGATGCATCCGCTTGGCTAGCGGAATCGTTTCAATCAATTCGTCCGCGTCGATGCCTGACAGTGGACTCGCCGTGCAATTACGAATGTTGTCGCCGCCGCTGCCCAGATTGACAATGTCCAACTCACGTAGTCCGTACAAAATATCCATCGCCGCCGAGGAAGCTATTTCGCGAAATTGCAAGTTGGCTCGAGTCGTAACATCGACGTACCCACCGGCGCAACGATCGCCCAGATCGGCCAATCCACGAAGCTGCCAGGCTTGCAGCACGCCACCAGGAATTCGCATCCGGCACATGAAGCTGTCTTGCGCCGGCGCCACATAGAACAGTCCGTGAAATTTGGTTAAGAAGACGTCTGTCCCTTTCGGGAACTCGCATGCATCTGCACGCCTCTGCAACTCATCCCACATGTCAAGTGGATTCTTGTCCCGCTTGGCGAGCTCTTCCTGGCAAAGCTTTTTCCCCGATGTGACCGTTTCTTGCTGTGCCATCAACGCGATCCGCTCTGGTCCGATCGGCAACGTGCTGCCGTCAACTTTCGCTCCGTTCAGCGCCCAAGGATATCGACGTGCCATTCGCGGCAGCCGCGCTACCACTGATGATCGGCAAACCGCTGACCGCGCGTGCGACATCGGCGCCGAACGAAAAGCCGGCGAGGTATTGTTTTTGTTCCTCGGTAAATTGCTTGTCGTCTTTCATGCTTCGTGAAAACTCAATCTGGCAATCCGCCGGCGGGACGATACGGCGAGCGGCTCAATCATGACTGTGCTGTTCTTGTAACTCGGCTGACGGCTGTGGGGATCGAAATGGCGCAACGTCAATTGATTGGTTGCCGCGTAATGCATCGGCATGAACGCTTGGCCCTTGGCTACCGTTGGCGATATGCAGGCGGCGGCCTGGGCCTCGCCGCGACGCGATCGGATATTCACCACCTCGCCGTTGGCGATACCCAACTCGTGGGCGTCATCGGGGTGAATTTCGATGTATGGTTGGTTGGGATAGAGTTTGCGCAGTACGGGGCTCTTGCTCGTACGGCTCTGGGTATGCCACTGACTGACCGTTCCTCGGCCGGTTAGCAGGACGATCGGATATTCGGAATCGGGAATCTCGGGCATCGGTGTTACCTCGTCAACGATCAAGCGAGCACGACCATCTTGATGATAGAAATGGCCGTCGGAAAAGAGTCTTCGTTGCTGCGCGGGCTGGGACTCGCACTGGGCGTCTTCGCGAGTCCAGGGCCATTGCACTCCGCCACTGCGATCCAGTTGTCGGTAGCCATCGATGCCGCTGATGTCGCAGGCTTGTTCGCGGCTGATACGTTGCATGATCCGAAAAGCCGCTTCCGGGTCGGTCCATTCGTCGAACAACTCGCCGACGCCCCAGTAGTGTGCAATGCCGCGAAAGATCTGGAAGTCGGCCAGCGATTGCCCCGGTGCCCGGCGAACCTTCTTTAGCAGTCCATACCGCCGTTCACTATTGATGAAAGTCCCATCTTTTTCTCCCCAGCCGGCCGCCGGCAGAATCAGATCCGCGTGCCGCGCCGTCTCAGTCGAAACGTACATGTCCTGTACGACCAGAAACTCAAGCTGATCGAGCAATTGTCGAAGATCCCCCTGGTCGATCCAGCTGTGCGCCGGGTTGGTCGCGATCACCCACAAGCCGCGAATCTCGCCCCTACGGATTCCCTCCACGATTCGGTCATAGCTCCAGCTCCCTTGACTCGGAATTCGATCGACATCGATCCCAATCGCCTCGGCGACCTTGATTCGATCCGCCTCACTCTCGAACTGATGATGCCCCAACAGGTTGGTCGTGTTGCTCCACAAACGTGAACCCATCGCGTTGCACTGACCGGTGATGCTATTGGCACCGGTCCCGGGCCGACCAATGTTGCCGGTGATCAGGGCGATATTGATGATCGCTTGAGCAGTGCGTGTACCTTCATAGCTCTGATTGACGCCCATCGTCCACCACAGCGAGACGGCTTTGCGAGTCCCGATGGTCTCGGCGGCATGACGGATCGCATCGGCCGAAACTCCGGCCATGCCAGCCACAACGTTGGGCTTGAAGTTAGCGACATGTTCTCGCAGTCGTTCGAAGCCGACGGTGTGCTCGCGCACGAACGCCTGGTCGATGTAATCGCGCACAATCAGGTGATGCGTGATTGCGTACAAAATCGCCAGGTCGCTTTTGGGATAAAGTTGCAGGTGCTGAGTCGCTGCCATGGATGTTTCGGTCTGACGCGGATCGAGCACGATGATCTCAGGATCGTTTGCGTTTCGAAGAACGCGTTCCCACATGATGGGGTGTCCGATACAGGGGTTCGCGCCAACGAACACCAAGCAATCGCTTTGCTCGAAGTCGTCATACGTGTACGGCGGCGCATCGAAGCCGAACGATTCTTTGTACGCTGTGACGGCTGTAGCCATGCATTGGCGTGTGTTGCCGTCGCCGTGTCGGATGCCCATCCCGAATTTCGCCAATGCGCCCAACAGCGCCATTTCTTCGCTGGGAATCTGTCCGGTGCTCAGGAACGCTACCGAATCTTTGCCGTGTCGTGTCTGGATTCTCCTGAAACGCGACGTGAACAACTTCAACGCCTCGTCCCAGCTGACCGGTTTCATATCCCCGTCCGGCCCTCGGACCAGCGGTTGGATCGCGCGGTCATCCGACTCCAGAACACGTAGTGCTTCCCAGCCTTTTGGACAAGCCATTCCAAGATTGACCGGATAGCTGGTCTCTGGCGTCAAACCCACGGCCTCGCCTTCGCGAACATGCAATCGCAATCCGCAGCCGGTCGCGCAATAACCGCACACGGCGGTGGTTGTCACGTCAGCATGAAGCGAATCATGAGTCATTCCCAGTCCGTGATCGCCCGGGTGCAGTAGCAGTTCGCGCGTCATCTTTCCGTCATGCTGCCGCAGAACTTGCGGAAGCCTTTTCAATAGCGATTCGCTGCCGTCGCCGACGAGTTTGATCGATTGGCTCATCGCAGTGTCCCCGGCATGCGGTCATAAACGACACTGCGAAAATAGAGCAATCGTTCGCAACTCTCACCGATCGTGAGCATGATGGCCGCCAGGACCGTGATGCCCAAAGCACCGCCAGGGGGCAACAACAAGATCGCCATCAAGCTTCCTATCAGCAGAGCGATGAACGCGATCCCGAAAGCGATGCGGAGCTGCTTGATGGACACGAGATGGCGATCGACCAGCTGCCGTGATCGCCGGTCGTGATCATCATCGACGCTACGTGATGGGCCGAGGTGAATCTGGAATTCCCAATCCAACTTTGCCACCAACAGAATCAACGCTCCCAGCAGAACGAACCACGTGATCGGATTCGAAGCGTGTCCGATGAACATCGCTACACCGGTCCAGGCGGCGCCGCCAGCGACCGCTGTTCCCAGAAAGCGGATCAGCGTTCGCTGGTATCGCCATAGCGTTCGCCTGGTCGCAATGTAGATCATCGCGCTGCTGATCAGTCCAAGCATTCCCAACGCCGTGGCGATGACCAGGATTGCGCCCGCCGCCCAGACGGGAATTCGTCCGGTGATCGCAGCGGGGATGTACTCCGCGTAGGTGGGCAACCACAACAGTGCAACAGCCATCGCCAACGCCGCGGTATATTTCCCCAAGATGACCGCTTCGCGGCTGAGCCAACTGGTTCGCAATCCCAAGAAAACTCGCCAAGCACGCAACGGCCGTCCCAAGTGCAGCGGCGCAATGCTCATACCGACCGCAGCGATGGCCAACGCGAGTGATGCATTCCAGCGTGTCGCTTCGATTGGCATTCGCGATCCGTCAATCCACAGCATCGTCGAGGCGAATCGCTCCGCAAGCAACATGCCGACCGAGATTTGTGTCGCCACCAACATCATCACCAGCGGCCAATGGCTTTCGGCAACCTCGTCGACACCCGCATCCTGCGCGGTCGCATCGGCAAGGGATTCAGACACCCTTTTTCCCGAATAGACGGTCGACGGATAGGTGATACTCGATTTCGGCGCACCGGGCGCAAGACGGTCTGTTTCTTTGACGCTCTGTCGCGAAGTGTCGACGATGCGAATCGAGATCGCCTCGTTGGGACACGATTGAACGCACGCCGGCGCTTCGCCCACGCTCAGCCGCTGATGGCACATATCACATTTGCGGACGATGCCCAGCCGGTCGCTGTAGCGCGGTACTTCATAGGGACACATCATCGTGCAATACTTGCAGCCGATGCATTGATCATCGAGATGACGGACGATACCGGTAATGGGATCCTTTTCGTACGCCTTGACGGGGCAACCGTTCAGGCAGCCTGGGTCTTCGCAGTGATGGCAGGCGGTGGTGACGTGTTGAAGTCCTGGCTGCGATCCATGCAGCGTGATCGTGCCCACCCGGCACAACTTTCCTCGTCCTCCAGTCCGTTCATCGTGTGGCAGGCCACGACGCACGCTTTGCAACCGCTGCAGGCGTCCAGGTCGACGTTGAACGCGTATTGTTGTCCCGGTGCAGGTGCTGTGGCCGGTAGCAGACTGCGGTAGTAGCGAGCCTGTGCCGGTTCGGTCTGCAGTTCCAGTTCTCGTTGTTCGTGCAACGCACTGAACCGTTCGACGGCAGTCAATGATTGCTGTTCACGAACCAACATCGTGATCAAGTCGAACTCATCGCCGGACGCTGCCGCGCAATGATGGTTTGACGATGCGATTGGAACAGTCATGGACATTGGTCTATAGCAGCAGAGAGGTAACGCTGGTCAACGATTCGCCATCGAAAAATGGGATTGCCAGTCCAGCGATTGGACCGACTGAATCCCGATTTACGTCTCGATCCGCGTAGATCCGGTCGACGTCGTCGCAAAGAATGGCCCCGCCATGGATTCTGGCCAGTCCCGGCAAACCGTCTTCGCCAACCGATTTGGTTTTTGGCGCCAGCGTACAGCGGTCGATCGAACCGTTGCCCAGTTCGCTGTAAGCACCGCCCAGTAGCGAGAAGCCGTCTTGCTCGGCGCACCAAACTTCGATTCCGCGCGCGAGCGGAGAGACAACCGAACTGATCAGTACGGCGGCGCCGCGAAACACGCTGGACGCAACCGGGATTCCGACTGCCGTCTTCAGTAGATCGGCCGATGCACCAGCGGCACGCAGGAATCCGGGATGATTCGACAGGTCATCATGAATCACAGCGGATCGCTGCTGCCAAACCTGTCCGGGTAGCCCGTTTCCTTTCTCGAATCGGACGAACGAGCTGACATTGTGAAACCGTTCCATTCGCCCATAAAACCCGCGCTTCAGAGCGACTTCCTGGTAGCTGCCGATTGGCTCCCAGACTTCAAAAACACCGACCACATCGTCGCTGGAATCGCTCAGTTGCTTGGACGAAAGTACCGTGACCGAAACGATCCGCTGGTCGCGATAAATGGGGATCGCGATTGCTGCAGAAGCGTCGCGGATCAGCGATTCAGGCTGTGTAGCAACTTCGGCCGATCCCGATTCAATCGCCTGGCACGCCAGTCGGTCGATCGGTGAGCCGATTGCGTCAACGAGGTGACCGCTCGAGTCCACGTCATAAACGCTGACATCACACAGAAGCGAGTTTGGTGGCAGGGTGGAGACCGTCAAGAGATTTGAAAACCGTGAACGAGGAAGGTAAACCAGCGTCAGCTGAAACGCTTTCGAACCGAAGCGTTAAACGGACTGAACGAATTGCGAATGGGTATGCGTCCGATCGACTGAACCGGCCTGTTGATTTGCCTCATGCTTGGCCAGATTCTGCTTCAGTCTTTTGTGATCTTGTTCTTCCAGGAATCCGATCATGTCGCCACGTAGGTCGTAGTATTTGGGATGTTCCAGAACTTCCGCCCTGATTCGCGGTCGCGCGAACGGCATATCGAAGATCTTGCCGACACGAGCGCGCGGACCATTGGTCATCATGACCACGCGATCGCTCATGAAAAGCGCCTCGTCGACATCGTGAGTGATCATCAGCGTGGTGACTTTGTCACGAACCAGAATTTCGAGCAGGATCTCCTGCAATTCCATCCGTGTCAGCGAGTCCAACATGCCGAACGGTTCATCAAGCAGCAGCATCTTGGGTTGCAGCGCGAACGCTCGGGCGATGCCAACACGTTGCTGCATCCCCTGGCTGAGATCCGCTGCCCGTGTATTCAGGCTGTTGCCCAGTCCGACCAGTGTGAGATAGTAGGCCGTCAAGTCACGACGCTGTGATTTGGTCGCGTGCCGGTAAACTTGGTTAACGCCAAGCAGCACGTTTTCCATCGCCGTCATCCACGGCATCAAACAAGGTGATTGGAAGACAACGCCACGATCGGGACCCGGTCCGGTGATTTCATGATGGTCGATGACGATTCCACCGCTGGAAATTTCGTTCAGCCCGGCGACCATCGTCAGCACGGTGCTCTTACCGCAACCGGAATGACCGAGCAAACATACGTACTCGCCTTTTTGCATGTTCAAATTGAACTGCTCGACGATCACCGCCGGGCCGCCCGGTGTGTCGTATGTCTTTCCGAGATTGAACATCTCGACGTAACCGGCCATTTGCTGAGATTCCTGTTTCTGTTTCTGGTCCAAGTGATGGATCCGATCCGCTGGCGAACTCATGGAGATGATGTTCGCCGTCGAATCGGGCTTGAGTGAATCTAAATGTGTGAATTCAAAATGATCTTTCTGCCTGGCGATAAGTCGGCTGGCTTGATTGCTGGCAGCCGAACATCTCGCGACGACGTCGTGACCTGTTTGTCACGCGCCATCTTGCGAACCGCGACCAAGTAGTTCGTGACCGCGTTTCGTAGTCCCTTAAACGTTTCGTTATGATTCAGTTCGGTCTTGTTTCGTGGTCGATCAAGTCCAACGGTGAAGACCGGTCCCAGCGAGGCACGAGGACCTGGATTCAGGGGGACGATTCGATCCGCGACCAGAATCGCCTCGTCCACGTCATTGGTAATCATCAGACAGGTTTGACGCTCTTCCTCCCAGATCTTGAGGATCTCCTCCTGCATCACGCTGCGGGTGAGAGCGTCGAGGGCTGATAGCGGTTCATCCAGCAGCAGCACTTTAGGTTTCATCGCCAGCGTCCGTGCCAGCGAAGTCCGTTGACGCATGCCGCCGGAAAGCTCATGTGGGCGGCGATGGGCCGCGTGGGTCAACCCCACCATCTCGATGAATCGATCGACATGCTCCTTGCGTCTTGCCTTGGTCCAATTTTGAAAGACGCGATCAACCGACAACGCGATGTTGCCACGAACGGTCAACCAGGGCAACAACGAGTAATTCTGAAACACCAATCCGCGATCCGGACCGGGACCAGTGATGACTTGCGAGTCCATCGTGATTTCGCCGCTGTCGGGACGAATCAGCCCCGCTAGTAGCTGCGTGAACGTCGTCTTGCCGCTACCTGAAAAGCCAACGACCGCAAGGAATTCGCCCTCGCGGATGTTCAGATTGATATTGCTCAACACCTCGTTCCGCGTCACGCCGCTACCGTAGCCTTTGCAAACGTTCCGCATTTGCATGATCGGTGCAGGTGGCGTTTCGCTGTGCCGAGTACTGATGCCCGGACTTGGAAGGATTGCGACACTCATGATACTTGTTCGATATTGATCATCTATTTGATTACTGTTGGCCGACTTCTCTGATCGATCATTCTCTGATCGATCGCTATTGACGATCGACTCGGAACAGGTCTCGCATGGTTGAACTATTCCGGGGCGGGGTTTCCGAAACTGACGAGGTTGCGGAGACAGATCATGATTCGGTCCAAACACAATCCGATCAGGCCGATGATGATCACGCTAAATGCGATTCGTGCGTACGTCACGCTACTGCCATTTTGAAATTCGTCCCAAACGAACTTTCCGAGACCTGGGTTTTGGGCCAGCATGTCAGCCGCGATCAAGACCATCCATCCAACACCGAGACTGATTCGCATGCCCGCGAACATCAGTGGCAGGCTGGCCGGTAAAATGATTTTGAACAGTTGCTGCGACCATGAGAGCTTCAAGACCTTGGCAACGTTCATGTAGTCTTTGTCGACACTGGCGACACCAAGTGTGGTGTTGACCAGTGTTGGCCAAAGCGAACAGAGGCAAACGGTGACGGCCGAGATCAGGAACGCTTTGGGAAACAGCGGATCATCACCACCAGGTCCGCTATAGATCCAAATGATCACCAGACCCGCCAGAGGCAGCCAGGCGAGAGGGCTGACCGGCTTGAATACTTGGATCAGGGGCGTCAGCGCGGCATTGAACCAGGGACTCATGCCGCACAATACCCCCACGGGGACCGCGATCAACGTCGCAATGGCAAAGCCGAAGAAGACGGTCTTCAAACTGGTAAAAATCTGATCCACGAATGTCGGTGCGCTGGAGGGTTGGTAGTTCGCGGCGCTGACCGCTTTCTTTTTTAGGATCAACGCGTTGGCCAGCAGCGTTTCCTGATCTTGACCGCTACGCGTGGCGGCTCTTCGCTCGATCGCCATGGCCTGCGCCGTTAGAGCGACGGCTTCCTTTAGCTTTTCGTGTTTTCTTGCGACGTCCTGAGCCCTCTGTGCCGTGTGCATCGCAAACAACTCTTTGCCGGCATTCCAAGTCGAAGTGGGACTCGGTAACTGCATGCTGTCGGTCACCACAACCCGGGCCGCCAGAGACCATCCGGCCAAGAACAAAGCCACCGCGGTGGTCGGTAGCAGCACAAACTTCGCGATCCCCTTGAATTGCTCTTTCGGGTCTTCCCCTGCGATCAGTCGTACAAACGGTTCCAGGATCGGCAATCCCGCCACGTCGCAAAATCGCAGGGCATTTCCGCGCCAATTCGCCATCGGTCGTCCCACTATTCGTAAAGGATGGATTGAGTGAGCAGAGGTAGCGTGGTTGGTGAAGGTGAATAACGTCTGCCGTCGAAATGTCGACGGCACGATCCCCTCCATGAGATTCCATTGTCCCGGTCGGTCACTCGTCAAACCGACCGTCCACGCGTGACAGGTCAGTTCACTGTTGCGCCAGCGACGCAGGCTCTTTGTTACCGATCTCAAAACTGTTGATGTAGCCGATCGGATCTTTCGCGTCGTACGTTTTGCCATCGATGAAGTCGCTGGTTACCTCTCGGTAGCCGTCATAACCGGCCACCGGAATCTCGTTCGGATCGAGTTTTCCTTCCGAGATCAGCAACTCGGCGGCTTTCATGTAGATCTCTGGCTTGTACACGTCTTTTGCTGTATCCGCATACCAGCTGGCCGGTTTGGAGTCATTGATCTGACCCCAGCGACGCATCTGCGAGAGAAACCAAATGCAGTCGCTGTAATGCGGATAGCTGGCGTAGTACTTGAAAAAGACATTGAAGTCGGGCATCGGACGCACATCGGTCTGCTGGAAGACGAACGTTCCCGTCATGCTATTGTCGATCACGTCCTCATCGGCACCAACATAGTCTTTCATACTCAATATCTTCGCGGCTTGCTGACGGTTGATCAGGTTGCCTTGGTCGTCGGTCGCGTCAAGCCACTTGCCAGCACGGATCAGAGCTTTCACGACCGCGACGTGTGTGTTGGGATTCTCCCTGTTCCATTCCTCCGTGACGCCAAACACCTTTTCCGGATTGTTCTTCCAAATGTCGTAATTTGTCGTGACAGGGACGCCGATTTCCTTCACCACGGCTTGTTGATTCCACGGTTCGCCGACGCAGTAACCGAGGATCGTGCCCGCTTCAAGCGTTGAAGGCATTTGCGGCGGCGGTGTCACCGAAAGCAGCACATCGGCATCGATCACCCCCGTGATGTCTTGCTCGGAATACATTCCCGGATGGATACCCGCAGCGGCAAGCCAATAGCGGATTTCGTAGTTGTGAGTACTGACTGGGAATACCATTCCCATGTTGAAATCTTTGCCTTCTCGTTTGTACCGCTCAACGATCGGCTTTAACGACTTGGCACTGATCGGGTGCTTGGGTGTGGGTGATTTCAAGTCAGGATCGTTTTCTTGCATTTGAGCCCAAATGGCATTGCTGACGGTGATCCCATTGCCGTTGTAATCCAGACTGTAGGCCGTGATCACGTGGGCCTTGGTGCCAAATCCGATTGTGGCCCCGATCGGTTGACCGGCCAGCATGTGTGCCCCGTCAAGTTGGCCATCAATGACGCGGTCAAGCAAGACTTTCCAATTCGATTGTGCTTCAATCTCGACATTGAGTCCCTCATCATCGAAATACCCGTTCTCTTTCGCGATCACCAACGGCGCGCAGTCGGTCAGCTTGATAAAGCCGAACTTCAAGTCAGGTTTTTCAATGTCCAAAATTGCCTTGGGCATCGCCTTTCCTGCATCACCGAGAGAGACGTCGACGACTTCGATCGATGCCGCCGCAGCCTCCAAATCTTCCAATGTGATTTGGGAATCGCTACAGCCGATCAAGCAGGAAACGAGGATCGAACTGAATCGTGCGATGGAAACACCGGCAAGTCGGTGCGAAACGGATGGTGATCGAGACACGTTGTGAGAACTCTTGGGCGAGAAGCGAAATCAAGTGGTTGGTCCATCTACCTCTTGCGAGCCGCCACTGCCGAGGGTGTCGCGGAATCGGCAGCTGCTCAACACCGCGACAACCACCTCGCACGCAACGTACGTGCCAAAGCACCGTCGCAAAGCGAGTTGAGACACGTTACTGCGGCTCGACCGCGCATTAAATGGCTTTCAACGTGAAATCAAATCACTTTGCCGGAAAGAATCCCCAGTTTGATCACCCAACGGCTATCACAATCCGACTCTGCACTGCTCGCGACGAAGGCATGTGCCGGTATTGAAGGCATCTGACGTCCATTCATCTCGCCTCCTGCCGGTCTTCCTCGGACGACTCCGGCATCACGGTGCTGATGGTGAGGTAAGTTTTCGTCCAGGCGTTCCTTGGTCGCCGGGGTGAGTTCGTCCCCCAAAGTGCCCATCCAAGTACCTGTCACGCAGCGCTCGATTGTCGCGATCGATATTGCTGATGATGGCCACCGTCACGTACCAAAACGCCGCCTGGGGCTGAGGCGGCGTTTCTTTTGGCGAAATCGCCTGGATGGCAGAGACTTGTCTTTGTGGAAGCTTGCGGGGAATCGATTTCAGCGAATGGTGATTGTGAGCCAACCGTTCATCGCATCGACAAGTTGTGGATGAAAAACGCGGCCTCGCAGCGGTTCGATCGACGCGGTCGATGATATTTCAATGGTCCGATCCAAAAGGGTCTGCGGAAAAACGTCAGCGAATTTCTTCTGAATCGTGGGCTTCAATCCTGCCTGCGAAACGGTCAGTCGATTGTTGCCGGGGAAATCGACGCGAACCTCTCCATCGCGTCGCAAAATCGCTTGTCCATCGGCGGTTTTGGCGGGGTGATAGGTGGCCGTGATTTCCATCGCCCGTTTGAGCTCGCGTCGGCCCTGCGCGAACCGTGTGCCGCGCACGCCAATACGGATCGTCTGGTCACGAGCCTCGAAGACGATCGGCTGTAGTCGAGCAAAATCGATCTCGAAGGGTGGTTCCGGTTCCGCTTGCGGATCTTCGTTGCTGGGCGGTTCACTGGGCAACGGTCGACCCGCATCTGCGAGCAACTTGTCCAACTGATCTTCCGTCATGGTGCGACCGGCCAACACAGGGCTAAACGCATTGTTGATCACAGACTCGTGGACTTGAATCGCTGCCTCGTAGGGTACTGTGATCGGCGGGCGGGAGACCACGGTCGAAAGTTGGTCGGCGCGTCGAAATGTCGCATTGACCAATAAGGTATCGTCGGTCGACTCCCATTGAGACGCCGGTTCATCAAGCGAAAGTCGCCGCAGTAGCGGGCGGATCTGAGACAATTTCTCGGGCGGTGTGAAAGAGCGAGCTTGGTCCGTCGTCGAAGTGAATTGTTCGCTGACCTGCCGCCGCATCTTGGCAAGCGCGATCCGATCGGCTAACGGTTTCTGTTGCGCTGCTCGCTTGCGGGCGATTTTTCGTACCAACCTCAGATTGTGCTCGATCGCAAGGATCTCCGTTCTCAACTCGGCACCGGCCAGAGCAGGTTGCAGGTTGATTCCTGATTCGTCGAGATCGACTGTCCGCGATACGCTGACGTCGCCGTAGCCCACGGTCCGCAATCGCACAGGCCCGTTGTATCCGGTGCTGTGGGTGACGACTTGGCCAACCATCGAAACCTGTACGCGAGCCGATCCGACCGCGGGTAGCAAGTCTGCCGATACCACGCCATTGATCGTCGCATGACCAACGATCCGCGTTCCCAAAATGCAGTCCCGCACCGGGCGAGATTGATTGACCTCTTGATGCACAACTTGTTGAATCAACGGTTCTCCTATCAACACCGCAATATTGGGCTGGCCAAATGTATTCCGCAAGGAAGCGACCGCCGACTCGGCTTGTCCCGAAGACTCGAGCATGCCAATGATCGCGGTGATCGTTGCGATGTCTTCCGAGGATGGGGCGTCATCCAATTCGCTGATGCGTTGCGATAGTGCCGTGAGTTGATTGGCGATCATCGTGACGGACTTTTCTTTGTCGCGAAACCGAATCGCTTCAATCAACGCTTCGACCGATCGTCGTAGTGACTGAAGATCTCGGAGTTCCAGCCCGGGTGCCGTCCCGATCAACCGATACCTCAGCGCGATCGCCTCTCTGGCCATCACCGCTGGGGATTCTTCCGATTCGATCGCACGACCCAGTGGTTGCAGGTCGAGATATTTCAACCATGCCTCGCGATTAGCCGGCGTGGTCCGCTTGGTAAAAAACTGGTCCACCGCTTCAATCCGCCCGACGATCTGCCGTTTCGAGATGTCCAAGTCGGGAAACCGGCTTGCATCGACGTGCTCCGCGGCAGCCTGGATCTCCGCAGTTAGCTGCATCCGATCGGAATCTGTGAGCTGTGCCATCAATCGCTGGGGGACGACAGCGACGAGGATGACCGGCATCAAGGCGGCGCGGGCGACATCGAACGGGGTGAGGCGAAACATTCAATTGTTCAAGAGAGTGAGGAAACGTGGGGCGGAATCAGCGACGCATTCTAAATGCCGCGAGCGGGTAAGGTGAGTGCGAATGGGCCAAAAGGATGGCAAGAGGTGGTTTTTTCGGTCGGATTCCTCAATCTGAAGGGAAGTTTCGCTCCACAACTGGTAGCAAATCGACACCGTCTCACAACCTCTGTTAGGATCCGATGATCTCGATCGAGTCGCACAATTGTTGCAGCGAACGGTCATGCTCCGTCGCTTCGGAGTGGGCCATCACAGTGACCATCAGGTCGACGTTTCCTTCCTTCAGTCGTCCGACCAGGAATCCGGATCCGTGGGTCCGATGACGTTCCACTTCGATCCAATCAATTGACACATGGGCGTATTCCCTGCGAACGATCGGTGCCTCTGGTAGCGGTCGGTCTCCCTCGCTGGACTGCACCGTCTGCGAGTTGACGCCTCGCGCGATGAGTTCGTCCTTGCTCGGTGGCCACGATTGAAATTGAAACCGATGAAAACGAACAATCAGGCCCGCAGCCGGATTCACTAGAGTGGGTTGCTGGGCCCGGCTGGGATCGGAAATCGAAAGATGTGACCAGCCATCGGCGAGACCGACTGTAACGCCGAGCGATGCAAATGAGATCGATTTTCCCGACAACCGCACAATTTCGGATTCCCGCTGGCCGTCTCCCTGCAAGCCGATCAGGCCGATCAACAAAACAGCGGCAATCGCGACCAACATTCCGCGCGAGAATTCGAGTGGTTGTTGTGCAGCTTGACTCACGAAGTTCAGTTCCGGATGACGAGTTACAGTTTGGGCAATTCAAGCACGCCGGTCCAAGTGTCCGGTGGCAGGCGATTGTGACGCAAGATGGTTGACAACAGAGCATCTTTGGGGCGGTCCCAGGCGGGTAACGCATGCAGTCGCTCGTACGCCTCATTCCAGTCGCCCCGGATCAAGGCATCCAGACTCAGTTCGTATTCTGCGATCTGCTGATCGCTTAGCGAGCGGGTGTCGTCGCTCGGTGCTGCCAGCAATTCGTAGATATCGACCGCGCGATCGAGTCCCGCTGGGCGAACGCGGGCGAGTCGTCGAACACGTCGTTGTGGTTCCCCCGCGGCACGGATTGACTCGGCGGTGGCTTGGTCCAGGATCACTTCAGATCCGAATGCTTTGGTGAGGCCTTCCAAGCGGCTGGCAAGATTCACGACGGGTCCGAACGCCGTCACCTTCACTTGGTCGATCGTCCCGATCCGACCAGCAACGGCGCGACCTGTTGCGATCCCGATGCCGCAGTGAAATCGGTCACCGGAGGATTCTTCGTGGTTGTCCGATCGTATTCGCATCGCTGCGGTGGCGGCCCGTATCGCGCTATCGGCTTGGTCCAATGGCCATCCCCAAAAACCCATCGCCGCGTCGCCGTGAAAATCGCCAATCACACCTCCCGTATCAAGGATGTGACGCGTCATGACTCCCAACGCATCGCTGACGCAGGCCAGTAACTCCAGCAGGTGACCGGCGTCTCTTTCACTTCGACGAGAGAAGCCTCGCAGGTCACAGAACATCACCGATAAATCAACCACCCGTGGTTCCAAGACCTTGTCAGTGTCACGTCCCGCTAACGCTTCCAGCACGACGGGGGCAAAGAAGTGACGCATTCCCGCTTGTCGTCGTTCCAGTCGTCTGCTTTGTCGAAGGTTGGCGATCGTGGTTCCGACCAGCTCGGCGAATTTGATATCATCTTGAAGATCATCCGGTGCGGCTTGCAATGACTTACCGAGATGGATGCCCGGATCCGATACAAGTTGCCCAGTGACATACAGCGCCCAACCGGGACATGCTTCGCTTCGCAGCGGCACACAAAACGCCCAGTCAGCCTCTTCACTGGCCGTGTAGGCTGGCGCTTCGTGACGATATCCGGACCATAGATGAAGCACACTCTCCCGCTTTGCGATCGTGGTCCGCACCAAAGTCGCACTCACCGGTGGCTCGTTGGCGCCGGGGATCCGGCTGTCGTACTGTAGAATTCGCAGCGGACGATCGGTCGCTGATTGGCCGGCATCGGATTCGTCGATCGCCACGATGGCGACTGCGGATGCCGACGGCGTGGCTCGCAGCAACACGCCGATGACTCGGACCAGCAATTCCTCATCGCTGCCGCTGCTGGTGATCAAATCGGGCAACCGACTGAGTATGTCAATGCGCGAGGCCGAATCGCGAAAGTTGCGCCGCAGCAGCAGATTGTGGTCATAGGCATGTTCGGTGACGCCACCGGTGGCCGAAGATTCCGACGCACCGGGACGATTGGCCAACGTGAACGTCGTGTGGCCGATTACGAAATGCTCCCCGGGCACCAATGTGAATCGCATTGACTTTTGGCCACGATGAAAAACGGAGTTCCGCGCCGTCGTCAAACAGTTGACTTCGACGCGATCATCCGAGAGCGGTGTCAAGCGAACGTGACCACGTGAGATCATGGTGTCCCACGGCACATTCCAGTCCGCACCGGTGCGTCCGACCACAACGTCGACCCCCGAGGCGGCTTTCGGCATTTCGCGTCGCCAGCGGTTTTCGTCCTCCGGTCCCTGAGCGATCAAATCCGGCATGTCGCGATGAGCTCGTCGTTTTCGATGGCCAATGGATGTCGCAGAAACCATTAACAATACCCCAAAAACCGGCCGATCGACCGCGAATTGCAGAACTGATCTGGACAGCGGCCAGCCCGAGAAGCGAAAAATCGATTCCCAACCTTTTTTCCGTTCAGGGAAACGATGAGCGAACCACCACCCCCACGGTATGCGAATGTGCGGGACAGCGTGACGGCGATGCGAGAGTTCATCATTGTCGTCGCGATGCTGTCGATTTTGTTCGCGCCCAACCGTGTCAAAGGGATTCTGGAAGATGCCGGAATTCGATCACTGGCGGGAGTCGAGTTCGACGCCACCAATTTGGCTGAATCGCAAGCATCGGTCAAAGAGGCTCACTCAAACATCCGAGAGCTCAAGCAGCAACTGGCGTTAGCGCAGCGGGAATTATCGAAAGTCGCCAAGGATGGTGGAAGTTTCGCGAATCCTGGGTTGGGAGCGATCTCGGATTTGCTGGCCAGTGCCCAGCGGGCAACGATCGAAACGGAAACCAATCTCGACCGCTCTCAGCAGAAGACCCGCAACTTTTTGCAGCGTCATGGCCATCCGCACGACCTTTCCAGCTCTGGCAGCTCGCCAGAGCAACCGATGCCGCAGCTCCAGAGAGCCGCCACGGGACAGCTTCAGAGGGATGGATTGTTCCAGCGGTAGCGGGTTGACGAAGCGGGATCTGGGTCGGGGCAGTCGGTCGCGAAATGAGATCGCAATCGGTCGTGCCGGTCGCCCATGGCATGTCACGGCGGACTTGCAGACGCGATCCCCGCCGCTCGGCCGGTACTGAACGCCGCCTGAAAGTTATAGCCGCCGATCCAACCGTCAACATCGAGCACTTCCCCTGCGATGAATAGGTCATCGGCGATTCGGCTGGCCATGGTTCGTGGGTCGACTTCCTTCAAGCAGACGCCTCCGGCAGTTACCTCGGCCTTGGAAAATCCACGTGTGCCGGTGACAGGCAATTCTAATCGTTTGATATTTTCGATCAGACTCTGCAGCGATGCCCTGGGAAGTTCGGCCACGGTGCAATTGCAACCCGATTGTTCGGTCAATGCCTGGACAAGTCTTTTGGGTAGCCAACCTCCGAGCACGAGGGACACTTTCCGCCGTCCACCGTCCGCCTGGCGATCACCCAATGCTTCTTGTATCTGTTCCACAGTCATCTCCGGTAAGAGATCGATCGTCAACCGAACATCGTTCATGGAGTCGGCTGCTGTCATCACGCCGCTGACATCCATTGCTGCGGGCCCGGAAAAACCGAAGTGCGTGAATAGCCACGACGCACGCCGTTGAATCAAGATCGCTCGCTTGCCTTGCAGCGCAGGTGGTTTCCCTGCGGCAGATGGGAGTGCCGGCGATTGGCGAACGGTCGCGATGCAATCGTCCAACGTTATTCCGGATAACGCGTGAGTCCACTCGTTGCCACCAATGAGCGGGACGAGTGCCGGTCTCGGTCGCACGATCGTGTGCCCCAGTTGTTCAAGCCACTCATAGGCATCACCGGTGGTTCCACATCCTGGCCAACTCTTGCCGCCCGCCGTCACGATGACACGATCGCCGCGTAGAGATCCTTGCGAGGTATCGACACACCAGCCGTCTTGATCGCGATGGAGACCAGTAACACCACAGTTCAAGCGGATTTCGACACCCAAATCATTTGCCTGTCGATGCAAGGCATCGCGGACATGCAATGCCCGATCGCTGTCGGGAAAGATCTTACCGGTCGCTTCGACCTTCGTCGGCAAACCCAATTGGTTGAACATTTGAACGACGGCAGAGGGCGGAAACGCGCCAACGCTTGGCTGAAGAAATCGTCCGCCGCGGCCGAATGCGACCGCGATCCCGCGGGCATTGGTGTCATGGGTCAAGTTGCATCGTGTCCCGCCGGACATCAGGATTTTCACCCCCGTCTTGTTGTTTTTCTCTAACAACAAGACCTCGGCAGATCGTTTTGCCGCCTCGGCCGCGGCAACCAGACCCGCCGCTCCCGCCCCGATCACTATGACACGCATGCAATCCTACAGACCGGCATGAATCGTCCGTTTTTCCCTTGATCCGCAAAAAGATAGAACGAATATTGATAGAGGAAATTCATTGCTACGTCTCGTGGAAGATCCGCATGGAAGCTCACCAATCCACCCGCCAGGCATGATCGAACATGCCTCGGTCGAGACGGCTGAACCAATTTATCATCATGTCGACGCAAGAAAACTCCCAACAAATCAACGACTTCTCTTTCTCGCAGGCGAGGAGTCTGATCGGCGATCTGAACCGCCCCAATGCGGCCATTTATTGGTCCGATTTTCTGGTTTCGATCATCACCGGGCATCTCACGATCAACCTGATTGTGATTCTGCCCAGGCGGTTTCCGGATGCCGGGTGGCTAATTCCCGCTGTCGTGGTTTGCTATCTTGTCACGGTGCTGACGTACATGCGGGCGCTGATGTTCATTCATGAACTGGTCCATTTGCCGAAGAATCAGTTTCGCGGTTTCCGATTCGCCTGGAATGCACTCTGCGGAATCCTGTTTTTTGTTCCGTCCTTTCTGTATTATCCGCACGTCGACCACCATCGTCGCAAACACTACGGCACCGATCGCGATGGTGAGTACCTTGCGCTGAGCCACAATGGACGGTGGATGATTGTTGGATTCATCGCACAGGCGCTGTTGATCCCGTTTCTCGGACTGGCGCGTTTCTTGATCATCAGCCCGATTTGCTGGTTCATCCCGGGTGCCCGCCGCTTCGTTCATCGGCATGCATCGACGATGCTGGTCGATCCGACCTACGAGAGAACCGATGCCAGTCCCGAGATCATGCGGACAGTCGTGATTCAAGAAGTGTTTTGTTTTCTGTGGTGCGTCTTTTTTGTCTGCCGCGGGCGTCTGCTGTGGGGCCAATGGTTCGATCCGTTTTGGATCGTCGCCTATTGCGTGGGAGTCGGACTGCTTGTACTCAATGAGTTAAGAACCCTCGGTGCTCATCGCTGGACCAACCAGGGCGAGGAGATGAGCTTTGGCGAGCAACTGCTCGATACCGTGAACTATCCCGGACATCCTTGGATCAGTGAACTTTGGGGACCCGTGGGAACACGTTACCACGCACTGCATCACCTCTTTCCCAGCCTGCCCTATCACAATCTGGGCGAAGCGCATCGGCGTCTCAGCGAAGGATTGCCCGCTGATTCGCCCTATCATCAGACGACTGCCAGCAGTTTGACCAGCGAGATCGTGGCACTTTGGCGTCGCGCTTCGGCCGCCAATCGAAGCACCGACAGCGTTGAATTGCAGCGTGTGGGCACGGCATAGCGGCTGGCGTGCGAACGCCATCGATGATCGAGTGCGACCGATCAGGCTTTCTCTGCCCGGTTGATCCGCTTGGTGAGCCATCGCCGGGTTAATTTCCAAATCACAAGCGAGCGTTTGTTCTTGATCCGCGCTTCGACATCGATGTGCTCTTCACTGACATCCTGAGCGTTCTCGGTTCGTGATTCGGCGAAACCGAGTGAGCCGATGCCGCTAAGGAACGCGGAGTACTCGGCGACCGGAACCCGAATCACCCAAGTCCCCGATTGCTGGTCGTTGTGTCGGCGGTTGGTGTCCGAGTTGGCTACGAATCCGCCATGTTTGGTGACAAGCGTCAGGTACCTGCGAAGGTCAAGGGCACGGCGAGGATCGGTTCTCTTGGGGTCAATCGGCGAACACTTTGGCGTGATTGGGCAGCAGTGTGTTCCGGTCTGACTCGTCACGGCGTGAGTCGAGCAGTAGCTCGCCGGATTCGTCCAATCGGCAAACATCCGCCGTCGATGGATCCGCGACCAGTCGCACGACGACGCAGGCGGAACCGCGATCGGAAGTGTAGCGTAACGAATACAGTCCGCGATCGATGTCTGTCTCGACATGCAGGTTATTGTCACAAAGCAAGCCCACGGATTGCCACTGCTTTCTCAACCGAATCAGCCTCCGATACCAGTCTCGAATGTCTGCGTTTCCGTGATCGGCTTGTCCGATCCTTGAAGAGTGAAATGCTTGCGGATCGGTCGGCAGGATTCCGGCTGACCAATCATGTTGTGGATATTCCCGCTTCCGTCCGGCCACGACAGCTTCGCGCAGATGGTTGTCAGCAAAGTCGACAAAGAACCGAAACGGTCGATCGCAGGCAAATTCTTCTCCCATGAACAGCATCGGAATGGCAGGGGAAAGTATCAGCAATGCCGCGGCAGCTTTCTGTGTGTCGATCGATGTCAACTGGTGAAACCGTTGGCCAAGCGGATGGTTGCCGATGAAGTCATGATTTTGGATCGAGTAAACCATCCCCTGTGTGTCGACGCGTGCTGACAGCGGTCGGCGGTCGCGATCTCGCCGGACCGTTCCCTCGTACACGTACCCCATACGCAAGGTTTGATCCAAGTCGCTTCCGCTCTGGTAGCTGCGGTCGCAAAGTCGATCTTTGGGGCGAACAACGGCGAAGACGCTGTGCAGAAAATCGTCGCACCATTGAGCGTCAAAGCCGATCCCACCGTCGTCGATTGATCGCGTCATCTCGGCGTCGTAGACATTTGTCTCCGCGATCAGCATTGCCGGTCGTCCCGTGTGCCGTGACCATTCTTGGACAGCAACCGACATCTCGGCGGCAATGTGGGGTTCGCTGTCGTCACGCATGCAGTGAATTGCGTCGATGCGTAGACCGTCGACGTGATATTGGTCGAACCAGTGGATCAGGTTGGCGATGAAGAACCGCCGCAACGGTTCGCCGTGAACGGGATCATCAAAATTCGGAGCCGGACCCCAGACCGTCAGGTGTTGTCGAGAAAAATAGGGACCAAACTCGGACCAATAGTTGCCTTCGGGACCCAGGTGGTTGTAAACCACATCCAGGATCACGGCCAAACCCTTGCGGTGAGCCGCATTGACGAACCGGCGAAACATATCAGGTGTGCCGAAATTTCGAGTCGGCGCGAACAGACCGACGCCGTCATATCCCCAATTCCATCGCCCCGCGGAATCGGCTACCGGCATCAACTCCACCGCCGTAATCCCTAAATCAACCAACTCATCCAATCGCTCAATCGCCGCATCGAAGCTGCCGGCATCGGTGAAGGTCCCGATGTGCAGTTCGTAAATGATCAGGTCTTCTTTGCTGACGCCTTTCCAGTCCTGATCACTCCAATTGAAATGCCCGGAAACCACTTCGCTAGGACCATGCACTCCAGCGGGTTGAAATCGCGAGGCCGGGTCGGGGCGCGCCGGTCCGTCGTCCAGGCGAAGAAAATATCGATCGCCGGGGCCGACATCGTCGACGTTGGCCAAATGATAGTCACCGCGTTTGTGCATCGGCACACGGCGTTGTTGATCCACCAAATCGATTGTGACCTGGTTGGCATTGGGTGCCCAAACGCAGAAACGGCATCGCCCCTGATCATCGGGGACCGCGCCCAGAAATCGGTTCAGCTCGGTTGCGGGAATTGTTTCCAGATTCATCCTCGTGACGATCTTCCTTGTTGCCGGAACTGGTTAGACTAGCACGTCACCAACTTCCGATGTCGGACCGATTCAGGCAATGCCAAATGCGGACAAGTTGTATTTCCTTGACTGAGGGGATTGTTTTGTTTCTGACGGTGGGGATTCAACCTCGGACGGGTCGGCTATAAGCGATGCCTCGTTCCGTGCTGTTGATGATCAGTTCGATGCGTGGGGGCGGCAGCGAGCGTCAGACCTTGCTGCTGCTTCGTCATCTGGATCGTTCACGCTTCACGCCCCACCTGTATCTGACCGAGCGTGCCGGTGAGCTATTGTCGCAGGTTCCCGATGACGTGCCGGTCCATTCGTTCGCGGATGCAGGTTCGACCGCTGGTGTTTACTTTCCTGGTCGCGTGCTCGGCAAGCAGATTCGGCATCTCCGTGAGGTGATCGATCGTGAATCGCTTGAGCTGATCTACGATCGCACTTTTCACATGACAATGATTGCCGGACCGGCTGCGAAATCGCTTGGCGTGCCGCGGGTGTCTACGATCGTCAGCCCACCACATCTCGCCCTGCCATTAGTGGAGAAGCGGTTCTTGTGGCTCAAGCGACGGAGGCTGGCGAATGCCTACAAGCAGGCGCAATCGGTCGTTGCGGTGAGTCGGCAAGCGGCCCGTTCGGCAGAGGATTACTATTGCTTGCCAAGCGATTGGGTGAAGGTCATCGCCAATCCGGTGGATCTCGAATCGGTCTGCCAAGCGGCCAGGGCGAGCGCACCCAATCGTGACGAACGGCTGACGATCGTCTGCGTCGGGCGGATGACGGAGGAAAAGGGACATCGTGATCTGTTGTCGGCGATCGCTTTGACCGACTCACGCTGGCCCGAGCGGCTTCCAGCGATCCGGTTGTGGCTGATCGGCGACGGTCCGTTGCGGGGGGAGCTGGAACGACAGTGGGAATCGACCTCCTCTCGCCACCGTGTCGATTTTCTCGGGATTCAAGAAAACGCGGCACCGGAGATTGCGGCCGCCGACGCACTGGTGTTGCCATCACATTTCGAGGGCATGCCCAACGTCGTGTTAGAAGCGATGGCTCTGGGCACGCCGGTCATTGCCACTTCGGCCGGCGGCACCGTTGAACTTGAGCGGGACGAAGCGACGATCCTGTGGGCCCAGCCGGGGAAACCCGACTCTCTGGCCGATGCCATTCTTCGGTTCGCTACGGACCGGGCAGCGGGCGACGAGCGGGCCAAGGCAGCCAGTCGTCTCGTGCAGCAATACCACGACGTTCGAGTCACGACGCGCACGATCGAACAACTGCTAGAATCGGGCTTGTCGAATTGAATCGAATCGAAGTGGCGAAGCAAAACAACACTCGACATCCTGCCCATGGCACTCCACCCACAAAGTCAAGCGTTTCTCGATGCGGCACGCCAAGCTGCGGCGCCGACCTGGCCTGAGATGCCATTGGAGGTTGCCCGCAACACCTTTGCCTCGTTGCCGCACTTCGGGGATGGACCGACCGTGGCGCGGGTCGAAGATTGTGTTGTGGACGAGGTGCCAATTCGCATCTACCACGCGCACGCGACCGAGCCTCGCGAAGCGATCCTCTACTTTCATGGTGGCGGTTGGGTGTTGGGGAATATCGAAACGCATGACGCGCTGTGCAGGCGTTTGAGCCATGCGTCCGGTGCATCGGTGGTCAGCGTCCAGTATCGTGCGGCACCCGAGCACCGGTTTCCGGCCGCCGCGGTGGACTGCCTGAGGGTGTGTCAGGCGATTGCCCTTCAGGCCAACTCGTTTGGTGTGCAAGATCGCGTCATCGTTGCTGGTGACAGCGCGGGCGGAAACCTGGCGATGGCCGTTTCCTTGATCGTCCGCGATCAAGGCATCGACGAGCGTCCCGATTTTCGCCTTTGTGGTCAGGTGCTGATCTATCCGGTCCTTGATCCGGCCATGTCGACCGACAGCTACGTTCGATTCGCGGAAGGATTTGGCTTGACCGGTGAAACGATGGCCTGGTTTTGGCAGATGTACACAGGTGACGTCGAGTCGGGCCTGCGGAAAAATCCGCTGGCCTCGCCCTCGTTGGCCGATGACTTGAGGGGTCTACCCGCGACGCACGTGTTGACGGCCGAATATGACGTGCTTCGCGACGAGGGCGTGGAGATGGTTCGGCGGCTTCGCGCCGCAGGCGTGCCAACGACGCATCACGAGCAGACCGGCATGCTGCATGGGTTTATCCATTTTGCTGCGGCGTTTGATGACGCGATCGGCGCAACAGAAGAAATCGGCAACCGTTGTCGCCAGATGTTCGGTCGTGCCGACAACCCTTGAGTTCCTATCCGGCAAGCTTTGTCACTAGCGGGATAATGTCTTTGTCGTAAGTGAATCCAACGGTGTCACCGGCGTCGGCAAAGACTTTGACAATCTTGCCCTGGTCATCGTAGATCAACACGGCCGGAATCGAATCGAGTTGCGTCACCGCAAACACATCATCGCTCGGCGTACGGCTAATGTAGGTTGTGAAATCGGCACCGACGCGATCGAGGAATTCGGAGACGCGCGGTTCGTAGTACTCCGGGGGTCGTGATTTTCGACCGTCGAAGTCCAGGTCCACGGCCACACACTGGATCGATGACCCGTGCGATTGGTGAAGACGCACAAGCCCGGGAAACTCTTTCAGGCAGGGCTCGCAAGAAAGCGACCACAGATCGACCACCGTGATTCGTCCAGATGATCGGACCTGTTGCTGGATTTCCTCCCAGGTGCCGTATTGGATGGTTCTACCACTGCTGGCACCCGACTCGACCTGGGGCGCGTTGCCCGGAGCGTTGATCTCCGTGGGCATTTCGATTCCGCCCGATTTCGGTTCCGAGCTTTCTTCGGATTGAACTGGGGGGATCTCACCGGGCGGCAATTCCAGGCCTCCCGGTGGTTCGACGCTGGTTGATGATCCGTCGTCGGTCGTTCCCGTCGTTGCGCTCGGTTCAGGTGGTGTGACCACGGTCGAATCGGTTGAGCCCGAACCTCCACAACCAGCAACGAACGCAAAGCATAGGGAACACGACAGGGTGATGGTGTGCGAAGCTCGATTGGATCTTCGGATCCAATGAGCTGAATTTCGGTTCATGACTTGACTCATCGACGCATCGTTCCTGATGGAAGTTTTGAAGTAGATTGTTTTTTGATCAATCCGTTTTGATCGGCATCGTAATTGACCTCAGCGATCCTCGGATCGACTAAATTGTATCGCCTGGGACCGAAACTGACACAGAGGCATTCGAAAAGCGGAGGCGGCTGGGAATCGTGGATGGCGAGATGTCGACAACGCAATTGGTCGTTGCCTCCAAAGGGGGCGACAATGAGGCGCTTGGCCGGCTATTGGAGCAATATCGAGGGTATTTATTGATGCTAGCTCATCGATATCTTTCGGAGCGATTGCGTCGACGCGTTGACCCCGCTGACATCGTCCAGCTGACCTATTTGGAGGCCAAGCGTGATCTTCCGGCATTTCGCGGCGAGACGCCTGCGGAATTCGCAGGCTGGCTCCGCGGCATGCTGAAGAACAATGTCGCGACGGCTGTGACCCGTCATGTGACGACGCAGAAACGTTCGCTCAAACGTGAAGTGGACGCCTCGCCACGCGCGGGGAACGATTCGGCGGGGGGCGGTTGGATTCAGCAATTACCCGGCAGCACGACCAGTCCCAGTGGCGTTGCGATCCGCGCCGAGGCCGTGCTGGCGCTGCTAGAGGCGTTGCACGGATTGCCCGAAACACAGGCCGAGGCAATCCGACTGCGGTACATGGAGGGACTGCCGCTGGCCGAAATCGTCGAACGGATGGGAAAAAGTGACACGGCAGTTGCCGGGCTGCTCAAACGCGGACTGCAAAAATTGAGGACAATTATGAATACCGATACCAGTCCATGGCTTTGATGCGATGGCTGGGCCAAAATGGGCGTTCACCCGGAGCCACGCGCCCGATTCGTGAGGTTCCGTAGCCTAGGGGGACAGCCCCTGACCGCAAGAGCACGCAATTCAATGGCCGATTCGCCAACCAGTGATGACCCGCTTGATGAAGCTTTCGCAGCTTATCTGCGATCGTGTGATGCTGGTGAGGTCTCGAGTCGCGAAGAGTTTTTGGCGCAGTTTCCCGAGCTGGCCGGTGAACTGACCAAGTTGATGGAAGCGGCCGACATGATCGGCAGATTCACGGTGGGCGACTCGCCCGCAGTCCGGGGTATCGATGCCCGGGTGTCGCCCGGTGACGATACGATCGCATCACATGTTGCCAACGGCGATGAATCGGGTGGTGATCCGGCGGCGACGCTACCGATCGCCAACCGCCCCGCGGGTGACGCGGGGCCGACGTTGCCGTTTGATCTGGGTGATTACGAGCTTCTCGACGTCATCGGTCGGGGAGGAATGGGTGTCGTCTATCTGGCCCAGCAACGTGATCTGGAGCGGATGGTCGCGGTCAAAATGATTCGTGGTGGGATGTTGGCTGACGAGGGGGATGTGCGGCGCTTTTATACCGAGGCCCAGTCGGCTGCTCGGTTGCATCACCCGGGCATCGTTGCGGTGTATCAATTCGGTCGTCGCGCGGGGCACCACTTCTTTTCGATGGAGTACATTCGTGGTACCGATTTACAACGAAAGATCAACGATGGGGAATTGCACCCTGCGGTCGCGGCACGCTACGTGCGCGATGTCGCCCGGGCGATTCACCACGCCCACGAAAAGGGTGTGCTTCATCGCGACGTCAAGCCTGCCAACGTGTTGATCGATGAGGCTGACCAGATTCATGTGACGGATTTTGGCCTGGCCAAACATATGGATTCCGACAGCAGCATGACCCATAGCGGTGCGGCCGTTGGTACACCGCACTACATGGCTCCCGAGCAGGCGCGCGGCGACAGCGACCGGGCGAGCCGGCACAGCGATGTCTATTCGCTCGGCGCGGTCTTGTTCGCCTGTCTGGCCGGTCGTCCGCCGATTGTTGCCGAAACGATCGTGCAGACACTGATGCGAGTCGTGCACAACCCTGCTCCTCCGCTACGATCGATTCGTGCCGATGCGCCCGCGGACCTGGAGACCATTGTTGCCAAGTGTTTAGAGAAAAATCCGGCCAAGCGATATCCATCAGCGGAGAAATTGGCGGATGAGCTGGATGCATTCTTGGACGGCCGGCCGATTGAAGCGAGACCGCGTTCGCGGGTGGTGCGAGTATGGCATTGGCTTGAAGGTGTTCCGCTGGTGGGCGCGCTTTCGGGGCACCGCGCGGTCAACGCGTCGGCCGGTCATCGCCGTTTCCAAGCTGCGATGTTGATGATCGTATTGCTGACGCCGGTCGCTGCAGTCACGTTTTCGCTGCTCTGGGAGCGTCACCGTCAGCTGATGCCAAAGCAGGTTGTGATTGCCGGTGGACTTGACGGTGGTGTGTACAACGAGGTCTCGAAGGAGCTAGCCAGACGACTGGGATTGGCCCATCCGGTGAAATCCAGTTTCGTCCCCAGCAGCGGTTCGCTCGACAATCGCGAACGTCTGCTTGCCGGCAAGGTCGATTTGGCACCGATGCAAGCAACCGCGATCAGTGGCGATGAATTGTGTGTGGTGGCACCGTTGTTCTACGAAGCGATTCATGTCTTGGCGCGAGGAGATTCGTCGATCGCATCGATTGATGAATTGCGTGGCCATCGTGTGGCCGTTGGCCCGCCGGGCAGCGGTTCTCGGTCGGCCGCGGAGTTGGTATTCCATTCCTTGGGATTGACCGAGGAGCTCGTCCGACGCGAAGTCGCCGCATGGCCGGATCTAAAAAAGGACACCGCGCCCGATGCTGCTGTAATCTGCATAGGCCGCAGCAGTCCGATTGTCTCGGAGTTGTTGTCGAGCGGCAATTGGAAACTGGTGCCGATCCCGACGAGGAATTCAGATCTCGCTGCAGCATCCCACGCTGCGACCGATGACGATCGAACCTGAGGAGTATCTCGCGCCGATATTCCCGTCCAGGGAATCGCCACCGTTGGCACAACCGCGTTTCTTGCCGCACGCCAAGACACGCCCTCGGAGTTGGTGGTGGCAGCACTGCAGGCGTTGTATCAAGAGCCACCGCTGTGTATCGGCTTGATACCTCGAGATCGCGCCGCCGAATGGCAGGGTCTGGCTTTTCATCCCGCGGCACGAAATTACTTTCTGCATTCGCAGCAAGAATCTCGCTGATTCGCCGGTAGGGAATGTCCCGTTTTGTCAAGGTTTCCGGGCACCATCGCTCGTTGCCGGGAGAAGACTGGTTGCTGCAATCGGCAGAATCGGATTAACCGGTGAATCGCTTTGAATACATGGTCGTGAACTCTTGTCCGCTATAGAGGATGGCCTCGATACGAAACCTACAGTTTGGCAAACCCCGCTCGGTAGCCTTACTGAAGGTCCATGACGACAGAAAGCATCGTATCGCTGACAGACGACTTGGCGACGCAAACCGCGTCGACGGATGAAAGCACGCGCGATCATCATGGCTCGCTCCGCAGCAAATTGGTGCTCTCGCTAGCGGCGATGTTTCTTGTCTTCCTGACCGTTGATGAAGTCGTCCGACAGAAGGTGATCAAGCCGGAGTTTGCAGCGTTGGAGCGGACCAGCGCGATTCGCGACGCCAATCGGGTCGTGGCGGCGATGCAGGCGAACGTTGAACACCTCAGCGATTTGGCGAAACATTGGGCTGGCCGTTTCAATTATCAGTCGCTGACTGTCGGTGTGGCCGATTCTCAGGGCGATCGACAGAACACGTGGACACCACAGAATCTGGAGTGGGCCGCTGTCGTTTCCGAAGACGGGACCTGGCGTTGGCTGCACAAGGGCGAGCATTGCAGCGGAGAGTCCGGCGATTTCGATTACAGAAAATTCAATGCGATCGCGATGCGTTGCGGTCGGTCAGACGACCCCACCGTCAGCGGTATGACTCGACTGGATGACAATTCTCTGGTGATGTTTGCCGCCGCAGTGATCACGCCTGCGGTTGGGCAGCAGAACACTCAGCCTGGCGGTCGACAGTATTTGGTCGTTGGTCGGACGATCGATCAGGCAATGATTGCCACGTTGCAAAAGCAAACTCAGGTCGACTTCTCGTTGCAGTCGATGTACACCCAAGATCCGGCACAAACGTTGCAGGTCTGGGAAGCGGATGAATCGATTCTGGTCGTCGAGTTTCATCTGCCGGGCATCGACAATGAACAATTGGTGAATGTGTTTGTCCAAGTCCCGCGAGAGATCACGGCACACTCGAGCCACACGACTTCGATGGCTCGGAATTCGTTCATCTTCGGTTCGGTCGCCGCGCTGCTGCTGTTGCTGCTGCTGTTGCAGCGGATCGTGATCGGACCGTTAACGGCCATCCGCGAGCATTCGGATCGGGTCGCCGAAAATGGCTTTGATACCGAGCCGCTTGTGTTGCGGGGCAACGACGAGATTGGCGAGTTGGCGAGTGCGTTTGATCACATGATGCACCACCTCAGCGACGCCCAGAATCAGCTCGCCGAAGCGTCACGCGCCGCCGGCCGCAGTCAGGTTGCCAGCACCGTCATTCACAATGTCGGCAATGTGCTGACCAACGTCAACAGTTTGCTTGACGTTGCCGCTGAACGAGTTGATGGCCTGAGGATTCAGCCGCTAAGCAAATTGGCGGAACGGCTAAGACAAACAGCCAGCGACAGTGCGCTGATGGAAGCGACGCCCGACTACCTGGAAGGATTGGCGGCATCGCTTAACACAGATCGTGAAACCATTTCGCAGTTGATGTCAACGTTGCATGACAACATTCGTCACATTCACGATGTGATTCGAGACCAGCAGCGTTATACTCGTCATTCCGTCAAGCCGGCGGCGGTCGCATTGAGAGATGTGATTGACGAGGCGATCGGATGTTGCCGGGCACAACTGGAACAAGATTCGGTGCAAGTCAATGTATCGGGAAGTCTTGATGTCAAGGTTCGTTCCGATCGGTCGTTGCTGCTGCAGTCGGTGATCAATGTCATTGGCAATGCCAGGCATGCGCTGCGCGAGAATGAAGGCGAATCACGCGAACTTTCGATTCACGCGGAGTTGCAGCGCGACTCTGTGATTGTTGAATTCATCGATAATGGAATCGGAATGAGCGGTGAGACGTTGCAAAAGGTTTTCGATGCCCATTTCACAACTCGCAAAACCGGCTGCGGACTCGGCTTGCACTTTTGTGCCAATACACTCAAACGGATGGGCGGATCCATTCGTGCTCAAAGCGATGGTCCGGGACACGGATCAACTTTTGTGATTGAATTGCCGCTCGCATCAACCCGATCGACGTTTCCAATCGTCGACGTTTCTCTTGACGCCATAGGAGCGGGATCATGATGGAAGAATTCTCCAAAAAGCGTCGCGTGTTGATCGTCGACGACCAACATCCCATCCACGACACGTTTGACCGTGTCTTTGCCGAGAAGCGTTCGGAGGATAACGCTCTGACGGATTTTGAAACGAGATTCCTCGAGCCGAACGCGGGACGCCAGGCTGAACAGTCTGGTCGCTCGTCCGGGAACGATACGGCTCCTCGATTCTCGCTTGATCACGCACTCAGCGGCGAGCAAGCGATCGAGTTGGTTCGAACAGCGATACGTCAGCAAGACCCCTATGCGGTCGCTTTTGTCGATATGCGAATGCCGCGCGGGCTGGACGGATTGGAGACTACCGAAAGGCTTTGGCAGCTCGATCCCTGTTTGCAAATCGTGATCTGCACCGCCTACAGCGATCACATGTGGGACGATGTCCTGAAGAAGCTCGGCTACACCGATCGTTTGTTGTTGCTGAGAAAGCCATTTGAATCGGACGAGGCGAGGCAGCTCGCGCTTGCCCTGAGTGAGAAAAGCCGTCTCGCGATCATTCAACAGCGAAAAGTTGATGATCTTCGGCGCGAGATCGAACGTCGCCGTTCGGCCGAAGACAGCATGCGTGATATGGCACATCGCGACGCCCTGACCTCACTGCCGAACCGGCAGTATCTGCTGGGCAAATTGGAAACCATTGTCCAGCGACACAAGGATCGCCGCGACGAAAATCAAGACGCGGTATTGTTCCTTGATCTCGATAATTTCAAAATCATCAATGACAGCCTCGGACACGATGCGGGTGACGATCTTTTGAACCAGGTCGCATCACGGTTGAAAGAGTGTGTTCGCGAACACGACACGACGACACGCGTCTGCGATGAAGAAGGAAAAACCGTGCGTCTGGGTGGCGACGAGTTTGTGGTGCTGCTAGAGAAACTGGCCGATCCACAAGACGCTCTCACCGTTGCGAATCGGATTGTCACACGAATCGCCGAGCCATTCAAGCTTGGTGATCGCTTCGTCACGGCTGGAACAAGTGTTGGGGTCGCCTACATCAATCGACACGTCGCCGATGCCAATGAGGCACTGCGCAACGCGGATACGGCGATGTACCGCGCCAAGCATGCTGGCAAGGGACGGATCGCGATCTTCGATCAAACGATGCATGAAGCGGTAGTGGCCAGGATGGAGATGGAGAACCAATTGCGCCGTGCCGTCAAGGCGCGAAAGTTCGAGTTGAGGTACCAGCCCATTGTTGACCTGATCCGGGGAACCATTCAGGGCGTCGAAGTGCTGATTCGTTGGCAAAGTGAAAGCGAACAGTGGATCCCTCCCACCCACTTCATACCGATCATCGAAGAAATCGGGCTGATCAGCCAGGTCGGAGAATGGGTGCTCGAGACAGCAATGACGGAATTTGGCAATTTAATCGACCAGCTTCCCGACCAGATTGGTCGCGATGTCTACCTCGGTGTGAACGTGTCGCCGCGACAGTTGAGTGACCCGTATTTCCTCACTCAGCTCAATGAGATCATCGACCGAACCGGTTTCGCCCGGAAACGATTGAAACTGGAGATGAATGAGTGGGGTGAGACGCGACATGGCCAACGCTGCCTGGACACCATGTTGGAGTTACATGCTTCGGGTGTCGGTATCCAAATTGACGATTTTGGCAAAGGGAATTCTTCGCTAACGTGTTTTCAAGCCTATCCCGTCGAGACAATCAAGATCGATCGCAATTTCACGGCCTCGATCGCATCGGATCACAGTCATGCTGTGATCGCCCAAGCAATCGTCCAACTCGCCCATCACCTCAGCGCCAAGATCATCGCCGAGGGCGTTGAGTCACAAAAGCAGCTCGAATCACTCCGTAAATGGGGATGCGACGCGGCCCAGGGTTACTTGTTCGCACCACCGCTGGAACTGGACGGTTTGCGATCCTTGTTGTGCAACCAGACCGAAAGCGAGGGGATTCAGATGCTTCGCAGCGGAGCATTGCCATCACTAGCCTTTGACACGACCAGTTCGGTTCAGCCGATCAACCTGAGCTGAACACAAGACTACAGAATTGCCAGTGGGTTGCGCTGCGATTCGAGTGTGCCTCGCGTGACACCGAGTCTGTTGGTGGCCTGGAGTGTACGCCACACTTGCTGGCCGCTGATTTCGCCGGCAAGAAGTTGCTGATAGATCGAGACGGTCGACTGTGTTGCGCTGGCATCCTGATCAAGCAGCTCGACTCGAAACCAATTCACGCCCCGAGTCAGCAACTCGCTGACCACCTCGGCACCACTCTGTGCGGTTGCGTTGTATAAGGTGTTTCGGCAGGCGACGTCGGCTTCCAATTTGTGCTCCGCCCCAACTCGGTCGCGAAGCTGGACGAGATGATGATCACATGGTCGACCACAGTTGGTCTTGTTGGTCCCCGGTGACAGCACGGAGCAAAAGACACAATGCTCCATGTGGAACATCGGCATGTGTTGATGAACGACCACCTCCATCCACTGCGGCGGTACGCTGTCGACCAAATCGATCAGTTGTTCCCGGTTTAGATCGTAGCAAGCGGTGATCCGCCGGGGACCGATCGATCGCAACCACTGGGCTGATCGATGATTCGCGACGTTCAATGAAAAGTCGGCGACGGTCGGGATTTCGGCTTTTCGGAAATACTCGATCGCGGCAAGGTTGCGGGCAAGAACCCAATCGGGGCGGTGCTTTTCGATCGCCCTCAACAATCCCATCTCACCGGGTTTTTGAATGCGCACCGTGGCCAGGGCGATCGGCACGCCGTGATCACGCGCGATTCGCACAGCATCGCGATACTGGCGGATGTCGTGAAAGTCCGCATAGATGATGGCGACTTTCCGCTCCGAGGTGGTTAGCGCTCGAAGCTGTTCGAGCGTCCGGCACAAGACCGACAATTGCGGCTCAGCCGGCGAATTGGCCTTGGATTCGGCGATGGGCTGTAACAATCGTCGTCCTGCATCGACATCGATCGCACGCTTTGGCGGCAAATCGAGTCGCGCCAACAAGGCCTCCACGAGTTCCCGGCGCAATTGATTCAGTACACCCATCGGCACCATCGGCGAATCGCATATGGTCGCCTCGAAGTGACCTAATTCAAATGGCGTGCCACCGAGCCGACCAAGCTTTTCTCGCAACATTTCCTCGGTGGCCGGATGCTTTGTCGCTGTTTCAAGCGTCTGCTGGCCCTCGACCTGAACCGACAAACCACCATTCAGCGAACCGACAAGCCGAAGCTGCGAACCCGTCTGGGCAAAGGCTCGCATGTCAATCGATCTGCGAATCTGTGGATCTGGCGAAGAAAAGGTCCGTCGCAATCGGCGGTTCAGTTGTGGATCGTCGTTCTTGAACACCATCGCGTCGAGCTGAACACGACTCCAATCAATCTCTCCCCGACCGAATCCGATCCACGCTGCTTGGCCGGCCGCGAGTTCTTTGCAATCCTGCCCGTTGTGATCTTCGAGTGCGTAGATCCGACCACCCTGGTCTTGATCGCCGCCGATGCCATGGATTGCCAAGCCGTCACCGAGGGCAACCGGCGCTGCCAGCCTCAGCTTGATTCGCGGGGATTCGGCGGCGAGGATTGTGCCCAATTCGATCCCGCATTTGGCTGAGTTCAGACCGGGTACCAAACGTTTGTGATCATTCCCTGCGAGCCAACCGGGCGTGAAGCCTCTGGAAAATGACAGTTCCATTTCACGCCGGTCATCGTCGCTAAGCGACACGGTTCCCTTGTCCGATGCCTCGTCGATCGCTCGACGGTAATGTCGCGTAATATTCGCCACGTACTCCGCGGTTTTCAGGCGTCCTTCGATCTTGATCGAAGCCACGCCGGCATCGATCAAATCAGGGATGGCCGCATATCCGGCCAAATCCTGGGGGCTGAGCAGGTAGCGGACGTTACCCAAGTCGCGATCTTGGCCATCGCAAATCAATTCATAGGGCAGACGACATGCCTGGGCGCATTGACCTCGGTTGGCACTTCGTCCGCCAAGTGACTCGCTGGTCAGGCATTGGCCCGAATAGGCAACACAAAGGGCGCCGTGGATGAAAACCTCCAGGGGTATATGAGTTGCTTTGGCAATCTGGCGAATCTCGGCAACCGAGAGTTCTCGAGCGAGCACAACTCGAGAAAGCCCCAAGGCACTGGCAACGTCAATCGTCTCGGCGCTGGTCAAGCTCATTTGAGTCGACGCATGGATTTCAAGCTGGGGGCATACCTGACGCACAATCTGGGCGACGCCAAAATCTTGCACCAGAACGGCATCGACACCGGCGCTGGCGATGTTTTCGATCGCTTCGATCAAATTCTTGAGTTCAGAAGGGAACACCAGAGTGTTCAATGTCACGTAGCTGCTTACGTTTCGTCTTCGCAGCTGCTGTGTCAGCTCAGGGAGGTCATGGAAGCCGAAGTTTTTCGCCCGATGTCGAGCGTTGAAGCCGCAATCGAGGCCGAAATAGATCGCATCGGCACCATTTTCGATTGCTGCACGGACACAATCCCAGTCGCCCGCCGGCGCTAGCAATTCGATTTTTCGATTGTTTTCGCGGTCACAGTTTTTGGGCATACCCGCCAAGTATGACGCTCGATCGGCGAATAGGCCATCGACGAATCGGGAAATGCAACCAAGATCAGGCCGTATCGGGTCGATGCGGAAGTTAAGATGGCAGTGACCGAAACGAGACCCCCCGTGCGTGAGATGACCCCGCTACCCCAATTGAACGACAGCGAGTTCCGTCGCGTTCAGCGGATCGTTTACGAAACCGCCGGAATTGCGATCACGGACACCAGTCGCACGCTGTTAAGCAGTCGTGTCCGTAGGCGGCTGAAGGTGCTTCGGCTCAATTCATTCGCGGACTACCTGAAACGGCTCCGTGCCGATTCCAGTGGCCGTGAACTTGACGCACTGATGGATGTCGTTTCCACGAATGAGACATCTTTCTTTCGCACGCCTGCCCACTTCGATTGGTTTGCCCGTTCATTTCTACCGGAGCGAATGGCGCAGGCCAGCCGATCGCCGGAAGTACAAGATCTACGCATTTGGTCGGCGGCTTGCAGCACCGGTCAAGAGCCGTTTTCGTTGGCGATCATTCTTGCCCAACATCACGCTCGCTTGTCGCGTCTGAACGTTCGGCTGTTCGCGACTGACATTTCTTCCACGGCGATCGAACGGGCTGAGCAGGGGGTGTTCTCCAAAGGCGATGTTGCCAAGCTCGATCCCAGCGTGCAGCGTTATTTTGCTCCGTTCGGAGCGGACGAGATGCGGCTTCGTGAAACCGTACTGAACCGTGTTGAATTCTCCACGCACAACCTGATGAGGCCGTCGCCGCATCAAGACTTGGACTGTTTGTTTTTGCGGAACGTCTTGATCTATTTCGATCAACGCAGCAAAAAGAAGGTATTGGCAAATGCGGTGCGGTCCTTGCGACCGGGGGGATATCTCGTGCTTGGACCCAGCGAGGGAGTGTTTGACATTCCCGATGGCCTGCGACGCCAGCAGTCGTTTCTGTTCCAACGATGTTAGCAGCCGAGTTTCCGAATTCTTGATCCCGCTCGGGCCGCAGTAAAATTGTCAACACATTCGAGCGTTCTCCGCCAAATCGGCGTTAAGGTTTCGGCAGCCCGTTGCTAAGTTCCTTTTCGCTGTCCGTGCCGATCGCTTGGTACACGTACCATGCGAGTTTGCGCTGACCAAAGGGGTGTTGATCGTCGGGCAGTGTTCTCAGACCCAACTTCAAACCTCCTTCGTCGGGATGATCGATCCATCGGTGATAGTGAAACGACTCGACCAGCGGCAATTGGCGAACCTTATTCATTGCATAAACCAACGAGCCTGCCTGTTGCCGCTGTGCTTGGTCGCCGTACGAGTCTGTGTGAAATCCCTGTTCGGTTAGCAGCACGGGCCGCACGCGACCGCTCGAGTCTCGCATCGCGGGCTGTTCCAGGAAGCGACCGAGGACTTCCAGATTCTGGATGGTGATCAATGGCGTTTCAAAGTCGTCGCTGATTTGTTCGTCTTGCCAAGCGCAATCTGCAAATAGACTTTGTGGATAGGGATGGTAGGCAATGCCCCAGCCGAAATCACCTTCCAATTCGCAGTATCGTTGCAACGTTTCGATCACCTCGCGCGGCGCAAGCCTGAGCCATTTTCCGTCGTCTGGCACGACCCAGTGGTGTGTCAACGAGGCGAACACCCGTGCGTGCGGATTGTGGGCACGTGCCGCGTTGTGAATCATCCGCATCGAACGGTAATAGGTTTCGCTGTACAGTGGGCGGGGTTGCGGTCCCATGTTCGTCCACACTCGATGGAAGTCGACTTCGTTGTGCGCGATCCAATTGGTGATCCCACCCGGCGAGTGATCGGTATCGCGATACCGACGGGCGATTGCATCAAGGACGTGGCTGTAGATCTTCACGCCGCGTGGTGTGCTCAAGTCGGGCATCGCGTACACGCCGCCATCGGCCTCGGGATGGACCAGGGGCGAGATGGCGGACGGTCGTTGAGAGCGTGAAATCAATACGATCGCCGTGACAACCATTTCGTGCTTGCGGGCGAAATCGAGCAGCGAGTCATATCCGGCAAACGCGCTGGCATCAAAGTAGACTGCCGGTCCCGGCGTATCGATCCGCTGTTTGTCGGGACCTGGCGAGCCGGAAACGAATTGGTTGAGCACAAGATTCACAGTCACCGCGTGGACCCCCAAGTCGAGCAAATCTTGCTGAGGGCCCCGGCGGCTAAATCCGCTGAGTCCTTTTTGCGATTTCGGTATCGGGCGCGACTGGGCATGATCGCCGGAACTTGGGACAATCGTCGACGCATAGTGTCGTGCGGACAGGAAACGATCGCCCGACTTGATTCGCCAGGCACTCTGCAATCGATCTCGCCCGTCGGCATGACGCGGAACCGCGAACAGCAATCTGTTACCGTCGATCGCAATGCGCGGCTGACACTCGACTCCCGCATGGGTGTCTCCGATCGAGTGCTCGGGCAGATACTCCATCAGTTGATAGGGCGGTAGAATCCAGTCTTGCTGCGGCTGGAAGGAAATGGTCACCAATTGCTCATCGACTCGAACCTGCAGTTGCAGTGGGAAGGATTCGCCGAGGTAGTTTGTGATCCGTGTGGCCCGACCCAGTTTTTGACTTCGACGGAACTCACGCGAAGCCGATTCTTGAAGTTCTTGGGCCGTTGGCGGTCGCAGTCGAATGCCTCGGATTTTCAACCGTAGATCCGCAACCATCCCGAAGTCGACTCGAAACAGCGTTGTCGATGGTGGCAGAGGCTGGTCCATGATCGCCCGCAGGTCCACCGAATACGTTTGCCAGCCCTCGGCGATCGGCAGACTCGGTAAATCGATTCTGCTCGCTTCGCTGATCGGTGGTCCGAAGTACGCCGACAGGAAATCAACCCCCTGCGGGCAGAAATACTCGAACTCAAGAACGCGGTCGTTGGGGTCGAGAGTTCCCACCCGACGACTGATCAGATACGGATCGGTACCTGTGGTGCGGATGTCGAACTCCGATCCATCGACCGTCAACTCGACATCGTTGGCACGCGACGGTAGAAGTTCCCAATCCGCGGCGACCGCCGGTGGCGAAAAACAGCACAAGCACAGAAACGCTGCTGCCGCGAATGGGTGTTCATGCTTTAGCATGTGGGCGGGCCTTTGGCATGTGAGCGGGGCCTTCGGCATGTGAGCGGGGCGGCAAAAAAGGCAGTTTGGCGATCGATGGCTGGAGCACACGCAGTGGACCGGGGCGTCGTTTGGTTTCGGTTGCCGACTGAGTTCGAATTCGTGCACTCCGACGAGGGTCATCCGAGCGTGAACAAACAGCAGCGTGCCGACTTGGTGCGGAAGCGATTGGACCAATTGTACCCCGATCCGCCCATCCCGCTGGATCATCGTGACGAGTTCACGTTATTGGTCGCGGTTTTGTTGAGCGCCCAATGCACCGACAAGAAAGTCAACGAAGTCACACCCGAGTTGTTTCGCATTGCAGGCACTCCCGGCGCGATGAAAAGAATCGGAGAGTCAAGGATTTTGGAGATCATCCGCCCGCTTGGTCTGTCGAAGCAGAAGGCGAAGAATCTCGCCAAGCTGTCGGCAATCATCGCCGACAACTATCGGGGCGCCGTCCCAAGAACATTCGAGGAACTTGAGCAGTTGCCCGGTGTCGGGCACAAGACGGCGAGCGTCGTGATGGCCCAGGCATTTGGTGTGCCGGCGTTTCCCGTTGACACCCACATCCATCGGCTGGCTCAGCGGTGGGGCTTGTCCAACGGCGCGAGTGTCGTGCAGACCGAAAAGGATCTGAAAAAGCTGTTTCCAGAGTCCGCCTGGAACAAGCTGCATTTGCAGATCATCTTCTACGGCCGCGAGTTTTGCACCGCGCGAGGTTGCGATGGCACCAAGTGCGATCTGTGTCGCGATCTGTTCCCGGGCCGAAAAAAGCCGGTGGTCTGGAACAAGCCGTGAGGATAGCGTGGTTGTGATGGACAACCGAAATCCATATCAGGCACCACCGTCGATCGCAACCGACGCCGCCGCCCCGCGGATGCGCGAAAGTGAGTCCGTTCTCGGCATTGAGTTCGAGTCGGATTGGTCGATTGAGGGAATTCGGTACCGGCGACGAAGCGATTGGCATGGGCCAGCCGACGTCGGTTTCCTGCTGCTGACGGCGACCTGGATCCTATTGATCGTCGTGGCAGCCATGAATCTGTATGACTCGGCCGGGATGTTATGCCTATTGACGCCGATCTGGATCCTTGCTGGTGTGCTTTGGATCTCCAATCTGATCTTCCGTCATGCAGGTACGTTTACCAAATCCTGTCGCGGTCTCAGCGGTCCGATTCGGGGGCAAGTCGACGCGGGATACATCCGGATTGCCGGCCCCGCGATGTGTTTTGCGGCGCGAACTCAAGATTGTACTCAGTCCAGTTGGACACCAAGGGGCGCGGCATTTCGGCCACCACTGATTACCGAGCTGCTGCCGGTGATCGAATCCGACATCCGCAAGACATGGACCACTCATTCCTATTCTTCGGCGAGTGAACACGGCCATCCCGAGGAGTTGTTGAATCGATTGCTCGAATTTTCGGATAGCCAGGCGGATGGCGATCGGGTGATCGTCGGTGGTCTCTTGCGGGGCACGGATCTACGCGGCCAAGGTTGTTGGTGGATCTGGCAAATCGCTGGAGTTTCGCTGACCGCGATTGGCCTGAGTGGATTGTGTTGGGGGGGTTACCAGTTTTGGAATCTACCGCCGTGGGTTCTCCATCCTCCCCGTCATTACATTCCCAGCGATGCCGATACGAACGCGCTTGGTGTGATCATCGTTGTCTGTGCGGTATCGGCCGCCTTGCTTTGCGCCGGTGTTTGGAAGTGGACTCGCACGGTGGCGACGATCGGCAAGTTCCAAGTGGCGTGGACGCCTGGGATGATCGCGATCTCGAACGAAAAGGTCGCCATTGGGTACTACGGCGACGCGCTTTGGCATTTCACATGGACCGAGCGTGGCATCGCGGTTCGAGATCCAAGTCGTCGAGTGACGTTCATGATCCCGGCACGATGGTTTGATGACGCCGATCGAGCCAAAGTGGCAAGCTGGTTGACCAGCCGATCGGTTGAGCGATCGGCGTCAAACAAACCGTCGACGTTGAACAGGGAGTACTACGTCGGCCCCAAGGTATGACCTCGCTTTTCCGCTGGACTATCCGTCGGAAGATGAAACGAGCGCCAGATTGTCACGATGGACGACGCTTTCGTAGGGCCGATGACCGAGGATGTCTGTGATCTTGTCGCTCGGCTGGCCTATGATTTTTGCAACCTCGGTTGACGGATAGTTGCACAAGCCCCTGGCGATCTCTTGGCCATCGGGTGTGAACAGCGAGACGACGCTGCCCCGTTGAAACGAACCGTTCACGTGCGTGATTCCAATCGCCAGGAGACTGCTACCGTTTTCGCAGACCGCTTTGGCGGCGCCCTTGTCGAGGGTCAGGCTGCCTTCGACGCGCGCGGCCGAGCCAATCCAGCGACGGCGGCCGCGAATCGATTTGTCGGGTGCCAGGAAGAGTGTCCCGATCGGTTGTTCGGAGAATATCTTGTCGAGCACTTGATCGTCATGACCGGGGGCGATGATGGTCGGATGGCCATGAGAAGTTGCGATTCGAGCCGCTTCCAGTTTGGACGCCATCCCGCCTTTGCTGAGTGATCCGCGATGGTCCTCGGCCAAAGAGATCACGGCATCGTCGATCGCTTCGACCAACTCGATTCGTTTGCTGTCGGGATGGTTCGGCGGACCGTTATACAGGCCGTCCACATCCGACAGGATGATCAGCAGCGCGTCGCTGAGCAGCCCCGCGACTTGTGCCGCGAGCCGGTCGTTATCACCGAACGTGGTCATCAATTCAGAGACCGCAACCGAATCGTTTTCGTTGACAACCGCGATCGACCGGAAGGCGTGAATTTGCGTCAGCGCGTTGCGGACATTCAAATAGCCGCTGCGGCGACGAAGGTCGGCGGCGGTCAGAAGCACCTGGGCTGCGTGTCGACCATGTTTGGCGATCGAAGATTCGTAGGCTTGGATCAAATCGGTTTGGCCGATCGCGGCAATGGCTTGCAATTGCGACAACCCGGTGGGGCGTTCGCTGAGCCCCAGTTTGCCCAGTCCGGCTCCGACCGCCCCGCTGCTGACCATGATCGTTTGGCGACCAGTATCGGCGATCCGGCAAAGTTGCGAGGCCAACAGATCGATTCGATTCCGATCCAGTTTGCCTGAGGGTGTGGTCAGCACCCGCGTACCCACTTTGACTACCACGGATTGGGCATTCTCGATCACGACGCGACGATGGTTGGCGATTTTGCCCGAGGAGTTCATGGGGATCTACGATGTATAATATGGATTGTGGATCTTCGAGGGCACGATTGCTTTGTCAATCGAGTTGGATTGTCATCGAGATCGGCGAACGATTGTCATGGGGAATCGACGCCCCTGGAAGGCCATCGTACATTCAATCAAACAGGTGAGGCATCTCGTTCACAGGCGGTTTGCTGAACTTGCGACTTGGTCGGCGTCTGCGTCGGTCGATGCAGCAGAGATCCTCGAATGCGAAAACACTCGATATGAGCGAAATACATCACGAATGTGGTGTGACAGCCATTTATCATCTTTCCGGCCACGGGCGGAGCCCAATGTGTACCGAGGATGGACCGCGACAGATTTCGCGGTTGATGCCCCGGATGCTGCTGGATATCCAGAATCGTGGGCAGCTTGCCGCCGGGATGACCACCTTCGATCCTGATCGTGCGTCGCTGTTGAAGACCCGCAAGGATGTCGGTACGGTCACCGAGGTGTTTCGGCTGAATCATCGCGCCAAAGCCGAATCGCTGATGCGTCACTTGGCCGGTCGTGCCGCGATCGGTCACGTGCGGTACGCCACCTGCGGTCAAGACGACCGCAGTTATGCCCAACCGTTTCAGCGGAAACATATCCACAAGCGAAAGTGGTTCAGCTTTTGCTTCAATGGCCAGCTCTCCAACTACGGCATCCTCAAGGAGCGCTTGCTTGCCGATGGCGATCACCATTTGACGCTGGATACCGATACCGAAATCATCTTGCACGAATTTGGCCGTCTGCTCAGCCAAACGCCGGGCAGGATCGATTGGATCGAGGTATTGAGGAAAACCGCGGCTGGATTCGACGGTGCCTATAGCTTGGCGCTGCTGACAGCTGAAGGGGAAATGATTGTTGCCCGTGATCCGCTTGGCATTAAGCCCATGTGCTACGTGCATGAGGGTCCGCTGTTTGCTGCGGCAAGCGAGAGTGTGGCGTTGTTGAACCTCGGATTCGCAAATGACCAGATCCATTCGTTGCCCCCTGGACAGGCGATCGTCGTCGATCCTCAGAAGGGGGTTCAAATGCATCGTTTTGCCGAGGAGAAAACACCGGCTCATTGCTTCTTTGAGTGGATTTATTTTGCCAACGTCGCCAGTACTTTGGACAATCGCAGTGTCTATCTCAGTCGCACAGCTTTGGGAGAAGAGCTTGCTCGAGCCGAGCGTGCCGACGGACGCGTGCCACTGGACCCCGAGGACACGATCATCGTGCCCGTTCCGGACACCAGTAAAGCGGCGGCCGACTCGATGGCCTATCAATTGTCGATCCCCAGTCGCGAGGGACTGATCCGAAACCGTTATGCAGGTCGAACGTTCATCGAAGGGGGGCGAGCCCGAAAAGCGAAAGCGGCGATCAAGTACACACCATTGCGCGAAGTATTGGAGGGAAAGCGGGTGATCTTGGTCGAAGATTCGATCGTTCGCAGCACCACCATGAATGTCCTGCTCGATCGCATCCGTGAAGTCGGCGGCGCGAAAGAAATTCACGTCCGAGTCGCCTGTCCGCCGATCATCGCCCCCTGTTTCTACGGGATCGACATGAGCACGATCGACCAATTGATCGCGCCAAAGTACTTTTCGGTTCGCGGTGAGTTGACCGAGGAATCCCAGCAACGATTGGCCGACGATCTGGGCGCCGATTCACTGCGATATTTACCGGTCGAAGCGATCGCGCGGGCAGTGGGTCTGCCGCAGGACCATCTCTGCCAAGCGTGCGTGACCGGGCGATATCCGACGAGTTGTGGTCAACATCTGTACCAAATCGCGCTGGACAATCGAGGGGCAAAGTTAGATAGCAAACGAACCTACGAGCAATTGGCCGCGGCGATCTCCGGCGGGTGAATCTGACAAATCGTGTTTCTCACGGTGTCGTTTCGATCGTCAGTCCCGCGTCGACAAAAAAGCTGTCGTTGCAGTGTTTCTGGGCGAGTGTCGCCAGTGCCTTGAATAGCATTTCATCGCTGATCGTTTCTGCGAACGAACGAGTGAACGCGTTCGTGGCAAGTTTGAGGGACCATTGCCATCGTGACTGGTGCGACTGCAGTGCGACATGAATGCGATCCTGGCCGCGGCGTGGCGGATCGGTTGGCAGGGCTGCGACGAGCGAGAGGCCGACATGAGCGATATTTGCTTCGTTGGTATCGCACAATCCGACGGCGCGTTGGTAGGCACGCTCGGATAGATGCATTGCCGTCGACGGTGATGCGTTGGAATCGATCGACTTGCCGCCAAGATAGTCGGTCATTGCGGCGCGCGAATAGGGAATCACCGCTTCAACAAACGTACGGGACGCACCTTGGCGGCGAAAGCAATGACCGATCGCACCACTGCCGCCACCGGCGACCACGATCGCAATCTTGAGCGGCGAAAGATGCAGGTCATCCAGCAATGCGTACCATTTCGTTTCATCCGTTGACATCGCGAATGATCCCTCCCGGAACGATCCCACCCCGTGGCAACTCTCGAGTCAACGTTGTCGCTGATTCGCCAGTTTCGTCAAGATCAAGAGATTGAAGAATCGGAATGGCTACGGCGATGGGATTCGGCGCTGAGTCCCTCGGACAAACCGCATCGGGATCGGATCGGATAAACCCACCACCGGGTTGTCACTTAACTCATTCAGTTCAGTGACCGTCATGTTGCCGTAAACTCTTAAGTCACGACAAACAATCGCACCGGTGACATGGAGGGACGCGTCATCAACTAACGGGTCAAGTTGCAAGTTGCTCGTGGTGTAAATGACCCCGCGAAGTTCGGTCGGGTAGACGTCGCTGCTATTGGCATTGGAAAGAGTCTGTCGATACGGCGACGAACTGGGGTTGAAGTTCGTGCCACGTGTCGCCTCGTCAAGAGTCATCTCGATGTCCGTCAGCCTGATCTCGGAATCGCTGACCAGAATCGCATCGGGATCGGTCGGAAAGTTCCAACTGATGCCGCCGCTGATTTCGATCCGCGAGGCATCGCGAATGGCGAGCGTCGCGTCCACGCGGCAGTGCGCAGATCCTGACGGTTTTGCCGCGGGCATCGAACCAATAGACGCCCGCCGGGTCGGTCGCGCCATAGGGATTGAGTGTCGGCGAGAGGACGATGTCTTGAATCAACAAATCGCCACTTTGTTCGGGGATCGAGGCGAAGGGAATCTCGGTACCGATCGCGATGTAGTCATTGAGTGTATCCCGACTCGGTAGGCTCAGCGCGGAAGCCGCCAGATCACCACGCAGGGTGACGGTGACGCTGCCGCTGCATTCCAACCGCGGTGTCGTCAAAAAGCCGGATGTGCAGTCATCCGCGACCTGGACAGGGTTTTCACAGGATAGGGCCTTGTCCGGTTCGATCCGAATGTCGTCCGTGGCGGTCACGGAATACCGTAATAGATCGAATGGTATCGGGTCGGATTCCAAGGTTGCGGTGATGGCGGCCTCGGAACCACCAAGCTTGACGTGAATCGTCAATTCCGCCGAGTCATGGTCATCATCGTCCAGTTGACCGTCGCGATCGGTGAATCGGTGGCGCGCTTGCGGCGAGCCGGTCATCTCGGTGCCATCGGTTGTGAGCGAATACCAGTCGGAAAACACGTCGTTCTTGGCATCGGTTCGCCATTGCCCGCTCGCCCTGATGATGGCCGCCTGGCGGTGCAGTTCCCCCTCGGCCAAGCGGAGAGCGCCGATCCGACGGGAACGGTCATTCTCGCTCCGTAGGCTGGAGGTTGAGATCGACAAAGCAGCCGCCACCGAAGCGACCACGACCAATGTCGTGAACAGCACGGCCAGGTAGACGTAACCACCGCGCCGCCGTGGGCAGCAGCGGCCAGGCGGCAATCGTATCGGCTGGGGTCTGGGATTCATTGGATGGAACGATTCGGTAAGCAACGCAATGGCTCAGTGGGCATCGGGGGCGTTTCGTAGGGGTGCCGTGATCGATAATTCTCGATCCTTGAACTTGAGCTTCAGGCGACGCCATTTCTCGAAGGAGGTTGTCTCGGGGATGTTGCTGGGGACATCGGAAACGAGCGTGCTGACCTCGGTTTGAGTACCGTCGGGCGCTGTGCAAATGACGTGGATGAACCGCAATGGCTGTTGATCGTCTTTGCTGGTGACGATCCCGGTCGTGTCGGGTTGGGCCGGCGTGATGACGACCGAAAACGACCAGTCCTCGAAGCCTTCGATCACCGTCCCATCACGGTGAGTCGGCGGCTTGGCGGTATACCCGTGGTAGTCATCGACATCGTCATAAGTGGTTCGGTCGGATGCTGTCTCGTCGGTTTCGAGCCCGAAAATCGGTGTCACGCGATCGCGAAAATCCAGCGCGGAGATTTCATCGAGGATCTGCCCGGCGAACTGTTCGGCGTCGACCGCGGCGCGCCGCTGAGCGTTGTTGCGAAGCAGGTTGGCCGAGGCGGTCAGGGAGACCAACAGCACGGTCGAAACCAGGATCAATGAAATCATGATTTCGAGAAGTGTCAGGCCCGATCGGGTGCTGCCCAGGCGTGTCATGGTGCGGCCTCCAGTCGAATTCCCGTCTGCAGCCAGAAACCTGATGACTGAAACCACAGACGGGGCGTGTTGGACAGGGAAGGTGTGGGGCCGCTTCGGATCGCGATCCCGACCGAGTTACAGATGGATCCGACGATTTTCCCGCCTGTTGCCCGTGCTCCATCGGTGAACGATGCGATTCCCAAGGTTCCAGCCAGCCAGGGATCACCGTCGGCGGCGAATACCTGGACATTCAATTGCCCCGGGGAAAATCCGGAGGTCTCCAACGGGCTGGGGTGAGATCCGGGCGAAAACGACCAGGCGTAACCAGAGTCGGTCCTGCTCCAGTCGATTGGTGTGGAAGGGTCAACGTTCTCCACCGCCACGATCGCCGCGGACATCGCGGAACTCGGATTCACGCCGATCGTGACTGTGTTGGCCTGCGCCGGGTTGTAGCTGCGATAGACCGTAACCAGTCGCAGGTTGTTGATGCTTTGCACACTCAAAGTCTGCCAGCCCGATTCTGAAAGATACATTGACGAGGGTGTCTTTGCCGAAATGCAAAGCAGCAGCAAGTCACCACTCTTGCAACCTGGTGGAAGGTCAATGGCGAGATTGGACGCCGAGCCGGTCGTGGACGCCGTCTGGGACGATCGCAGGCGGGCGACCTTCGCGGAGGCCGTCATCGTGGGGGCGGAATATCCATCGACCTGGAATTGTTGACTGGGTGCTTCGGGATCAAACGAAACAACCGCCCCGCCATCGATCTGACGAGTCAAACCGTTGCTATAGGATTGGTAGGAAACCGTCTGACGGGTCCCGGTGTCGGGGTCAGGTTTGGAGATCTGGAAGCCGTAGCTGTAGGATTCGTCGATATCGGTCGCGTACCGCAGGTCGGCGGCCAAGCGATCGGCGATTTCGCGGTCGTGCCATGCCGCTTGATCATCCGGAGGAGCCTCTAGCAGTTCCGTGGTGATCACAATCGTGCCCGCAAGTGACGCAACAAGCACCGTCGCTGCGATCAATGCGGCGACCAATTCGATCAGTGAATAACCGGATCGTTGGATCATTTCGGCACCGCCTCGGAAAACGAGCCATTTTCAGCGAGAGTCTTGCCATCGACTGCGACGCGGGAGACCGTCGTTTCGCCCGTACCGGCCGCGATCAGCACTTGGAATTTTTCATTGCCCAATCCGATCGTGATCGTTCCCGAGACCAGTGGCGTGGTGCCCACCTTGGGTACGCCCTCAAAGTCGAATGAGAGCGTGGTTTTTGAATCGAAGTTGGCCGTCAACACGAACTGCGGATCGTAAACTTCGCGCATCAGAACGTACAATCGTTCTCCGCGACGCTCCGGGAAATCAACTTCGTCGCTGCCATAGGAGTGCAGCGAGTTGTCGCACAACAGCGTGGTCGTGCGGGCTTCGTTGACTGCCACGCTGCGGATGTAATCGATGTGTGCGGCTAGCTGGTTTGCGGCCGCATGCAGTTTGGTTGCTCGCACCGTATCGGCAAATCGTGGCGCAGCGATCGCGGCCATGATACCCAAAATGAGAATCACGATCGTCAATTCGATCATGCTCAATCCGCGACGACGGTTGGTCATGCCTACTGCGTTTTCCGAGAGTCTGTGTTTTCCCCATGAAATCTACGTCACGAGGATCGACAGCCCGCTCAAGTCTTGGCGAAAACGGGTCGGATCGCGCCGCTACAACCACTACAACCGTCGTGGCCTCCCAGCGGGTGGTTTACCAACCGAGCACGTAAGCGAACACGAGCGGCGCCACGATCGAGGCATCGCTTTGGATCATGAATTTTGGCGCTTCCAGCGAGAGCTTCTGCCAGGTGATCTTTTCGTTCGGAACCGCGCCGCTGTAGCCGCCATAACTGGTGACCGCATCGCTGATCTGGCAGAAGTATCCCCACAGCGGAATGTCGAGCTTCAAGTCTTGGATCAGCAGCGGCACCACACAGATCGGAAAATCCCCAGCGATTCCGCCGCCGATCTGGAAGAAGCCGATCGGACCTTGCGTCGACGTCTGCTGATACCAATGGATCAATCGTTCCATCTGCTTGGTGCCCGTTGCGACGGCGGTGTGATTGGCCACCGTGCCGTCGAACACTCGCGCCGCGAAGATGTTCCCCAGCGTCGAGTCCTCGAAGCCGGGAACGAAGACAGGAATGCCAGCATCTTTGGCGGCGGCGACCCAGCTGTGTTCGCGGGGAACCTGAAAGTGTTGGGTGAAGTCGTCGTCATCGAGCAACTCGAACATGAATTCTGCCGGCAGACGAGCTTCGCCCGCCTCGGCGGCCTGCTGCCACCGCACGGTCAATCGCTTCTCGATGTGTCGCATCACGGTTTCCGGGATGCAAGTGTCGGTCACACGATTGAAACCTTCGTCGCGGAGCCGAACTTCGTCCTCGCCCGAGAGCGCACGCCAGTCTTCGATGATCCGGTACTCATCGTGTGCCACCAGATTGAAAATGTCCTCTTCCAAGTTGGCCGCCGACGATGAGATCGCGTGGACCTTGCCTTGGCGGATCATCTCGGCCAGCGAGATCCCCAACTCCCCGGTGCTCATCGCGCCGGCGAGAGTGACCATCATTCGACCACCCTGGGCGGGCGAGACGAAATCACGATAACTGCGCGCCGCGGCAAGCATTTCGCGGGCGTTGAAGTGTCGGTAATGCCGGTCAAGGAAATCGGATACATTCACGGTCGGCCGTCTCGCAGGAAATTCGGTTGGGGGAAGTGGCACGTTATAAACGAGATTCCGCAGCGGCCGGGAGACGGGGCGAGAAACGGGCCGCAACCTCGCTGGGCTGGAATTCGATTCGCGATTCACTCTGTCGAGGGGGGTGCCTGATATGCCTCCAGAAAAAAGCATCTCGTGTATCGATGTTGGGCGATCCACCGGCGCGAGAATGGGTGGGGCGATTAGCGATGGAATTGCTATCAGCACGGGGATTTGCGGCGCCGGGGGTCGCTACAGCACAAATCGCGCCAGATTGTGCGACTTGCCCTTTTCGTGATTTGATCGATCTGTTAGGTTTTGAGAGTGATCACCGGCCCAGTTAAAGCGTTCCACCTCCAAATTTGCCCAATTCTCCCGCACCGGCCTGCGCAATCGCCGTATCGGAATGGCAATTTCTATTTCCAAGCTCGTAACCAACGGGCTGACGGTTTGCGCTGAACGTCTCGACTCACGCCGCCACGATATTCAACCGGGTCGTTACCCAAAAATTGGCTTTCGAAGGAGCTTTCATCAACGATGGCAACCACGACCAAGCGTCGACTTGAGCCCACGAGCATACGTCATTTCGGCACCGGACTCGGCACGTTTCGAGCTGCCCGATCTGACCGCACTTCAGACCGTTTCGTATGCCGCTTTCTTGCAGGAAGAGGCGGAACCGAAAAAGCGAAAGAATCAGGGTTTGGAGAGTGTGCTTCGCGAGATCTTTCCGATCAGTAGTTATGACGGCAATACGACGCTGGAGTACCTGTACTACGAACTCGGTAAACCTCGCTATACCAGTCAAGAATGCCGCCAACTGCGGCTGACCTACGGGCGTCCGCTGCGGATTTGGTTGCGTCTGAATCGCGAAGAGCCGCATGAGGAAGAGGTCTACCTCGGTGACTTGCCGATCATGATGGGTGGCGGCGAGTTCATTATCAACGGTGCCGAGCGAGTGGTGGTCAGCCAGTTGCACCGCAGTCCCGGAGTCGACTTTGTACTCGAGCAGGACACCACGACCGATCGTAAGCTGCCGAGTTGTCGCGTGATTCCCGAACGTGGTTCGTGGATCGAAGTCAACGTCACGAAGAAGGATGCGCTGACGGTCCGAATCGACCAGAGTGGTAAATTTGCGGCCACGACGCTGTTGCGTGCGATGGACCCGAAGTTTTCCACCGATACCGATCTGTTGAACGCGTTTTACGAAACCAAGACGCTGAAGATCAGTGGCGGTCGAAGTGCCGGCGAAGATCGAAGGCAAGATCGCCGTCGACGATGTGGTCTATCCCAGCGGATCAGCGATCGCGCCGGTGAGATCATCGTCGAAGCGGGACACAAGATCACCAAAGAGGTTGCCGAAACGATCTGCACCGCGGGCGTGACCAGCATCGAAGCGATGGAAGCGCCGAAAATTCCGCTGATCTTCAATACCTTGATCGGATGACAATACGGCCAGCCACGAAGAGGCGTTGTTGCGGATCTACCAGCGATTGCGACCGGGCAACCCGCCGCAATTGGAAAAGGCACGCACGCTGTTCACCGAAAAGTTCTACGACGACAATCGATATCGACTGGGAAAAGTCGGCCGTTTCCGTCTGAACCGGAAGCTGGGTTTGGGCGTTAGCCGAAGACGGAGATGACGCTTCGTCCCGACGACATGATCTCGGCGATTCGCTACCTGATCGATCTGTTTGATCCCGAGAGCGGTGCCGAGATCGATGACATCGACCACTTGGGCAATCGTCGTTTGCGGACGATCGACGAGCTGGCCTGTGAAGAACTGCGAAAGGGCTTCTTGAAGCTTCGTCGTACGGTCCAGGAACGGATGAGTATCAAAGATGCCCAGGACATGTCGCCTCGCTCGCTGATCAATCCCAAGAGCGTTTCGGCGGCGATCGATTACTTCTTTGGTCGCGGCGAGCTTTCGCAGGTCGTTGACCAGACCAATCCGCTAAGCCAGTTGACTCACGAGCGTCGTCTGTCGGCACTGGGCCCGGGTGGATTGAACCGAAAACGAGCCGGGTTCGAAGTTCGCGATGTTCACATTTCGCACTACGGTCGAATCTGTCCGATCGAAACGCCGGAAGGGACGAACATCGGTCTGATCAGTTCGCTGGCGATCTTTGCCGGTGTCGACGACTACGGTTTTCTGATCACGCCCTATCGCCAGATCAAAGAACGGCAAGGTCACCGAGGATACCGTTTGGTTGCGGGCCGACGAGGAGAGCGAATCGTACGTTGCTCCGGCCGATACCGAGGTGAAAGATGGCGCCTTGGTGGCCGGGCCGAACATGATCGCCCGCTTCCGCAGCGACTTCGAGATTGTCCAGCCGACCAGGTCGATTACATGGACGTCGCGCCGGCCCAGATGGTCGGTGTCTCGGCCGGTTTGATTCCGTTCCTTGAGCACGACGACGCCAACCGGGCCTTGATGGGCTCGAACATGCAGCGTCAAGCGGTACCGCTGCTGGTCGCCGAACCGCCGATCGTGGGAACCGGCATGGAGCGTGAAGTCGCACGCAACAGTGCCATGGTCGTCCGTGCCCGTCGTGCCGGAAAGGTCACCTATTGCGACTCGACTCGGATCGAGATCGGTAGCGACCACTACGACTTGAAAAAGTACCAAGGGCTCAACGAGCGGACCTGTTTGAATCAAAGGCCGATCGTCAATGTCGGTGACAAGGTTGAAAAGTCCCAGATCATCGCCGATGGTGCTGCGACCCAGAACGGCGAATTGGCGCTCGGCCGAAACGTGCTTGGTCGGCTTCATGTCGTTCGACGGTTACAATTACGAAGACGCGATCATCATTAGCGAAGAACTGGTTCGCAACGATACTTACACGTCGATCCACATCGAAGACTTTGACGTCGAGATTCGCGAAACCAAACTTGGTCGCGAAGAATTCACTCGCGACATCCCGAATGTTTCAGAAAAGGCGCTTGCGCAACCTGGACGAAACGGGAATCGTGCAAGTGGGTACCTATGTCAAGCCGGGCGATATCCTGGTCGGCAAGGTCAGCCCGAAGAGCAAAACCGAGCTGACTCCGGAAGAAAAACTGCTGCACGCGATCTTTGGCCGTGCCGGCGAAGACGTGAAGAACGATTCGCTGGAAGTTCCCTCGGGGATCGAAGGAATCGTCATCGACACGCAGAAGTTTTCACGCCGCATGAGTCTCTCCGAAGACGAGCGAAAGGTCTTCGAGAAAGAGTTGAAGGAATTCGAAAGCGAAGGCAATGCCGAGATCGCCAGCACTTTCGAGGCGCTTGTGCGCGACCTGGAAGAGGTCGGTGGGGTGAAGCTGAAGGATGCAACCGGCACCCCGTTGGCCGACGGCCAGGATCCGAAGTTTGTTGCCGAACGAGCCAGTTCGTTCCGGATCGAGCACATTCTCGATCAGGTCAAGGGCGACGCCAAGCAGAAAGAGGTCGAGAGGGTCTTCACACAACAGTGGTCCAACGTCGAAGCGGCGATCGATGTTCGCGATCGCAAGCTCAACAGCATGAAACGTGGTGATGAACTTCGCAGCGGCGTTCTGCAAATGGTCAAGGTGTACGTCGCGACCAAGCGTGTGATCAGTGTCGGCGACAAGATGGCTGGTCGTCACGGTAACAAGGGTGTAATCGCCAAGATCTTGCCGATCGAGGACATGCCATTCTTGCCCGATGGGACTCCGATCCAGATCATGCTCAACCCGCTGGGTGTTCCCAGCCGTATGAATGTGGGGCAGATCCTCGAGACGCACCTCGGTTGGGCCGGAGCCAAGCTCGGCTTCCAAGCGATCACGCCGGTGTTTGATGGTGCCAGCGAAGAGCGATATCAACCAGTGCCTTGCCGAAGCCGGACTGCCGGCACACGGAAAGATTCGCCTGACCGGATGGACGCACCGGTGAACCGATGGAGCAGGAGACGACCGTCGGCTACATCTACATGCTGAAACTGCATCACTTGGTCGACGACAAGGTTCACGCCCGAAGCACCGGACCGTACTCGCTGATCACACAGCAACCGCTTGGCGGCAAGGCCCGCTTCGGCGGTCAGCGGTTCGGCGAAATGGAAGTTTGGGCATTGGAAGCTTACGGTGCGGCGTACATCCTGCAGGAGCTTGCTGACCGTCAAGAGCGACGACGTCGAAGGACGAACCAAGATTTACGAATCGATGGTCAAAGGTGAAAACACGCTCGAAGCCGGCACGCCGGCCAGTTTTGACGTGTTGACCAACGAGATCCGCGGTCTGGCCCTGAACATGCAGTTGGAGAAACGGCCGATTTAGATCGGTACACCGTTGTCTCTTGTTTTGTGTTCATCACACCGCTTCATCAGTTCATTCAATGACCGAATCCTCCCTGACCGACTGAGCATCCTCGGTTGGTCATCGAATTTCGTCATTTTTGTTATCACGCCAAACAAAGTCTCATTCACGGAAACGGCCTTTGCGGCCTAACCGCCCAGGAGCAGCTCAAACATGTCGATTGGCGAAACCAGCAACTACGATCGCATCAACGATTACGCTTCCGTTCGAATCTCTCTGGCCCGTCCGCAGGACATCAAGAGTTGGTCGTTCGGTGAAGTCAAGAAGCCGGAGACGATCAATTACCGAACCTACCGTCCCGAGAAAGATGGTTTGTTCTGCGAGCGCATTTTTGGTCCCGAAAAGGACTGGGAATGCGCCTGCGGCAAATACCGCGGAATGAAGTACAAGGGGATGATCTGCGACCGCTGCGGCGTGAAGGTCACCCACAGTCGTGTCCGCCGCAAACGAATGGGGCATATCGAGCTGGCCGCGCCGGTTGTTCACATCTGGTTCTTCAAAGCGATGCCCTCTCGGTTGGGCAACCTGCTGGATATGAAGACCAGTTCGCTAGAGAAGGTGATCTACTTCCAAGATTACGTCGTGATCGATCCCGGCACGACCGATCTGGAGGACCGGCAATTGTTGACCGAAGAAGAGTATCGCGCGGCGCGTGCGCAGTATGGTGATGGCACGTTCGAAGCCGACATGGGCGCCGAAGCGGTTCGCAAGCTGCTCAACAAGTTGGACCTCGTCCAGCTGTCGGAAAAGCTGCGGGTCGATCTCGACGAAACGGGATCGAAGCAGAAGAAGAAGGATCTGATCAATCGCCTGAATATCGTCGAATCGATTCGCGACAGCGACAATCGGCCCGAATGGATGGTGCTGGACGTGATCCCTGTGATCCCGCCAGATTTGCGTCCGCTGGTCCTGCTCGATAGTGGCAACTTTGCCACCAGTGACCTGAATGACCTGTATCGTCGAATCATCAACCGCAACAATCGGTTGCGTAAGTTGGTCGACCTGAACGCACCGGAAGTAATCATTCGCAACGAAAAGCGGATGTTGCAACAATCCGTCGATGCACTGTTTGACAACAACCGTTGCAAGCGACCGGTGCTCGGTTCGTCCAACCGACCGCTGAAGTCGCTGACCGACATGATCAAGGGGAAGCAGGGCCGTTTCCGCGAAAACCTGCTCGGCAAACGGGTCGATTACTCGGCTCGTAGCGTGATCGTGGTCGGCCCCCGGCTGAAACTGCATCAGTGTGGTCTGCCGAAGAAGATCGCCTTGGAGTTGTACCAGCCATTCATCATTCGTCGGTTGAAAGAACTCGGCCATGCCGACACGATCAAGTCGGCCAAGAAGATGCTGGAGCGCAAGGACGAAGAGGTTTGGGACATCCTGGAACAGGTGATCACCAATCACCCGGTACTGCTGAACCGTGCTCCGACGCTTCACCGCATGGGGATCCAAGCTTTCGAACCGACGCTTGGTCGAAGGCAACGCAATCCACTTGCACCCGTTGGTCTGCAAAGGATTCAACGCCGACTTCGACGGTGACCAGATGGCAGTTCACTTGCCGCTGTCGATCGAAGCTCAGGTCGAAGCGCACACGTTGATGATGAGCACGAACAACGTGTTTGCGCCGTCCAACGGCAAGCCGATCATGAGCCCCTCGCAGGACATCGTGATGGGTTGCTACTACATGACCGTCGACATGCCCGATCAAAGGGCGAAGGCATGATCTTCTCGGGCTATCGACGAAGTCGATTTGGCGTTGGCCCAGGGTGTCGTCGCACTGCATGCCAAGATCAAGATTCGGCTGCCGAAATTCCAAAAGCTGAAGACCGATGATGAGTCGGGAGTGTACGGCGCGATCATCGACACCACGCCCGGTCGCGTGCGATTCAATGAAATGCTGCCCGACGGAATGGATTTCTACAATCTGCAGATGCGGAGCGGCGACTTGGCGGGTGTGATCAGCGACTGTTACCAACGCTTGGGCCGCAAGGCGACGATCCATTTGCTCGATGACATGATGCAGATGGGTTTCCGTGAATCGACCCGCAGTGGTCTGTCGTTCGCGACCGATGACCTGGTGACTCCGGACACCAAGCAACAGATTCATCAAGGATGCTGAAAAGGAGGTCATGAAGCACAAGAAGGCCTACGATCGCGGCTTGATGACCGGGAAAGAACGTTACAACCAAGTGCTCGACGAATGGACCAAGGCTCGCGAATCGATCACCACAGACATGATGAATGCGATGGAGAACGACATCCGCGAAGGCGGTTGGTATGTCAATCCCGTGTTCCTGATGTCGCACTCCGGTGCTCGTGGTGGTATCGAGCAGATTCGCCAGTTGGCCGGGATGCGTGGTTTGATGGCCAAGCCGACCGGCGAGATCATCGAGACGCCGATCAAGGCGAACTTCCGTGAAGGTCTTTCGGTACTCGAATACTTCAGTTCCACGCACGGTGCCCGCAAGGGTCTGGCCGATACGGCACTGAAGACGGCCGACAGCGGTTATTTGACTCGCAAGCTGGCCGACGTTGCGCAGAACGTTGTGATCACGATGCACGACTGCGGTACGACTCAGGGCATCACCAAGGGTGTGGTCTACCGTGGCGAAAAGGTCGAAGTCAGTCTGGTCGATTCGATCAACGGTCGTGTCAGCTCGCCAGTCGATCGTGAATCCGGTTACCGACGAAGTAATCGTCGCTGAAAACCAGATGATCACTCCCGACATCGCTCGGAAAATCGAGGCGATGGGCTTGGAGAAGATCCAGGTTCGCACGCCGATGACCTGTGACGCGCCGTTGGGTGTTTGTCGCTGCTGTTACGGGATGGACATGTCAACCGGTTCGATGGTCGAAGAAGGCATGGCGGTCGGCATCATCGCCGCCCAAAGTATCGGTGAACCGGGAACACAGTTGACGATGCGTACCTTCCACATCGGTGGCTCGGTTAGCAAGCAGATGGAAGAATCGGACATCAAGTCGAAGAAATCGGGTGAAGTTCGGCTCACACGCATGCGTGCGGTCCGAAACACCGAGGGCCGCAACATCGTGCTGACGCGAAACGGCGAAATCTCATTGGTCGACGACCGTGGTCGGGAAATCGAAGCTACGCCGTCCCAGCCGGGGCGACGCTGATGGTCGAAGAGGGCGACAAGGTCAAAGAGGGCCAGGTGCTTTGCGAATGGAATCCGTACTCGATTCCGATTCTCTCCGAAGTCGAAGGTAAAGTTCGTTTCGAGGACGTCGTCGAAGGCGAAACGATGCGGACCGAACGCGAAGCCAGCGGTAACATGCGGATGATGATCATCGACCACAAAGGTGATTTGCACCCGCAGATCGTGGTGGAAGACGAGGACGGCAAGGCCCTGGACGTCCAGTACCTACCGGAACGAGCGAGCATCATGTCCAAAGAAGGTGCCCGGATCACGCCCGGTACGGTGCTGGCGGAAATGCCGCGTGAAACGGGCGGTGTTTCGGACATCACCGGGGGTCTGCCGCGTGTCACCGAGATCTTCGAAGCTCGAAAACCAAAAGACCCAGCGGTGATCGCCGAAGTCGACGGGGAAGTCGAAATCCTGGCCGAAAAGAAACGTGGTAAGCGAACGATCATTGTTCGTAGCGAATCGGGCATCGAACGTGAACACCTCGTGCCTCAAGGAAAGCACTTGCTGGTTCACAGCGGCGACATCGTCAAAGCCGGGCAAGCGCTTTGTCGAGGGTCCGTTGGTACCTCACGACATCTTGCGTGTCTCGGGTGAAGAAGCGGTCCAGCAATACCTGCTGCATGAGATTCAACAGGTCTATCAATCACAAAAGGTCGAAATCAACGACAAGCACTGCGAGATCATCATCGCGCGCATGCTTCGTAAAGTGAAAATCGAATCTGCTGGGGATACGAACCTGTTGCCCGGTTTGGTGATGGACCGATTCCAGTTCCGCCGAGCGAACGAAGAATTGGCTGAGTTGCTTGAAAGTATCGAATCCTGGCGACAGCGATTACACCGAAGGGACGATCATCCCCAAGGAAGCGTTCGAGCAAACCAACGCCCAGATCGAAGCTCTCAGTGGTACGCCTGCCAAAGGTCAAGCAAGCCCAAGAGCGCAACCGCCAGTACCCAATTGCTGGGAATCACCAAGGCGGCGGTGCAGTCCAACAGCTTCATCAGTGCCGCGTCGTTCCAGGAGACGACGAAGGTCTTGACCGAAGCGGCGCTGGCCGGAAAGGTCGACAAGCTTGTCGGTCTGAAGGAGAACGTGATCCTGGGACACTTGATCCCGGCCGGAACTGGTTTTCGAATCTTCCAGGAATCGGAAGTCAATTACCGCCGAGAGGCGCTGGAGGAATTGGCCAGCGCACCGGTCCACAGCCTCGAAGAGAGTTTCCCGCTGCTCAATGCTAGTGACGAGGGCGGCTCGTCGGCGGCCGGTACGGTGGTCACTCCGGCGAGATCGATGGATGAACAGCCATCCGCTGCCGCCGAAGACACCCAGCCGAGCGTCGAGAGCAATGAAGCGCTCGATAGCATGTTTGGCGGCGGCCAGGACTGAGACTGCCCAGCGGCAACGTCCGATCCAGGCGGATGACCGGTGCAGACCCGTCATCCGCCTTTTTGCTTGCAAGACGCAACGTTCGGCGACGTGTTACGGCCTGGCCGCATCTCGAACCAGCCCAATCAGCGATGCCAGGGTCGAATCGGTCACCGCGCGATTCGCTTCGTAGACCGTCGTCTCACCGCGAAAGACGCGCAGGGCAGCCGATTCGGCGAGTGTCAACATTCCCAGTTCGGAGGCGAGGCTTGTCAACTTTGCAGCGGAGAAATGATCGGCGATCGCATCGGATATCTCTCGGCCGACGGTCATGATTTCGGGCAGGCAGGTCAGTGATACGTAGCCATCGGAAAAACATCTCTCGCATCCCGCCGGCTCGTAGATTTGTGCCGTTTGATCTCCCAGTCGAGCACGGATCCGATCCGAAACCGTCAGTGGCAGATCTGTCTCGACAGGTCGGCGACAGTCGGGACAAAGCTTGCGAATCAGGCGTTGCGTGATCACGCCGATTAACGAGCTAGCCAGGAATTTCGGCTTTGTGTCGTACTGCAACATCGAATCAATTGCTTCGGCCGTGGACTTCGCGTGCAGCGTTGCCAGAACCAATTGCCCGCTGGCACCGGCGCGGACTGCGGTGGCCGCTGTTCGTGCGTCGCGGATTTCACCGATCATGATCACGTCCGGACTGTGCCGCAGCACGGCTGACAGCAGATCAGCGAAATCGAGGCCGGCACGAAGGTTGATCTGTGATTGCATCACACCCGAAAGTGAATGTTCAATCGGGTCTTCGAGAGTATGAATTTTGCGTGTACTATCGTTCAAGTGATCGATCGCGGCATAGAGCGTGCTCGATTTCCCGCTGGCGACCGGTCCAGCCACCAAGATCAGTCCCGATGGGCGGTCGATCAGCTCACGGAAAACACCGAGCTCATACTCGTCAAGTCCCAAATGCTGCAACGAGCGTGCGCCGCGTATCGGGTCAAAAATGCGAATCGCAATGTCTTGACCATAAAGGGTCGGAATGCAGCTCAACCGCAAGTCAACAGCGTCACCGTTGGGTGTCACCACAATCCCGCGCCCGTCGGCCGGCCGAACGGTTTCACCGGCATCCGCACCGGCAAGAACGCGAAAATGTCCTTGAAGTTTATGGCCATATTCTCTTGCCAGTCGCCGCACGATTTCAACTCTGCCCAATCGTCGAACCGAGACCAAGACGCTTCTCTCGTGATCGGAGACAAACAGGTCGCTGGCGTGTCGATCGACAGCCCATTCAATCAAATTCGATGCGTAGACTTCCGGCGCCGTCAGCTCGATCTCACCTTCGACGCCATCGGTCTCGGAGAAATCGATCGATTCGTTTTTGGTCACAGATGAAATTCCCTGTCAATGGTGTCAGCAATGGCTGTGCCGAATCGGCATGACGCTTGGCTTGCAGCAAAACTATGGACGATATGAGTTTCCAATGCAAAGCGAACCGGCTGGAAGCTTGGAGAATCCGTCGCCAGGCCGACTCATTTTGCTTACATCCACACCCACCCCCCCGTTGAGGCGGATTGGCGGCTGGGTCAACGAGTCCCGATGCCACGTAGCGAACGATTTGGCCGATCCCTCCGGTTGCCCGATGGAGCATCCGCCGCCGAGCGCACGACTGCTTTGTCAACCTTTGATTTTAGGGTTGGCGAGGCAATAGGGTCAGGTACCTGACCCGTTTTCCGGTAGCGAACAGCTGACAGTAGAAACCAGGATCCCAGGCAAGAGCGTCGAATTGGCACCTCCCAGACAACAGCCCGAAACGCTGCTTCGAGAATATTTCGGATTCCGCGATTTTCGCGCGAGCCAGGCGGATGTCATCCATCATGTCTTGAGCTCGCGGCATGCGATGGTTGTGATGCCCACCGGCATGGGAAAGTCATTGTGTTACCAGATTCCAGCGCTCGCCGGTTCCGCGCCGTCCGAGCTCGTCTTGGTCCTTTCGCCGTTGATCGCATTGATGCAGGACCAAGTCGATGCGTTGAAACGTCGCGGAATCGATGCCGCCTTGATCAACTCGTCGTTGGACCGCGAGAAACGACAGCAGCGGTATGCCGAAGTTGCCGCGGGTAAGTACCGTTTGCTGTATGTGACGCCCGAAAGATTTCGCAAACCGGAGTTTGTTGACGTCCTTCGCACCCGTCACGTGTCACTGTTGGCCGTTGACGAAGCACACTGCGTGAGCCAATGGGGACACGATTTTCGGCCTGACTATTCACGAATCGCCGAGATCCGCCAGCAGTTGGGAGATCCCACGACGATTGCGCTGACTGCAACTGCGACCGCCGAGTGCCGAGCCGATATCTACAAGCAGCTCGGAATCGACGCATGTGATATCAAGCTGTTCCACGAAGGAATCGACCGGCCGAACCTAACGATCGAAGTCACCGACGTATGGGACGAAGAGGGCAAGCTGGCGGCGATTGAGAACAGCCTGGCGAATGAATCTTACTGCGGCGGCAGCGTGATCGTCTATTTTTCGTTGATCAAGACGCTTGAGCGGTTCAGCGACTTGCTATTGGGACGTCATGTCGACCACGTCTGCTACCACGGTGACCTGCCCCGGCAGAGACGACGTCGAATCCAAGACGACTTCATGCATGGTGACGCGGACATTGTGCTGGCAACCAATGCGTTTGGCATGGGCGTCGATAAGCAAGACATTCGCTTGGTGATTCATGCCGAAACGCCTGGATCGATCGAATCGTATTATCAGGAAGTGGGGCGGGCCGGACGAGACGATCGGCCCAGTCTCTGTCAATGGCTATACGACCAGAACGATCTGATGACGCAGATGCAGTTTATCGAGTGGTCCAATCCGGACGCCGATTTCTATTCACGACTTTGGACGATGTTGAAAGAGAACAGCGAGAAATGCAAAGCATTCGGATTGGACTGGCTCAATGACCGTTTGCAACGGGTCAGCCGTCACGATCATCGCCTGGCGACCGCGATCGCGATGCTCGATCGTTGGGGGGTAGTGGCAGGGCCGAGGCCGCCGGAGTGTTTCCAGGTTTTGACGGCGATCCCACCGAACTTGCTGGATGACGACTTTCTAGCGGAAAAAAAGCGGCGTGATCAACAACGCCTCTACGCGATGGTCAAATTGGCCGCCGAAACGGGGGATCGAAAAGAGTTCCTCAATCGTTACTTCCTGGAGGGGGGAGAGCAGCTCGCTGGACAGCATGACGTGCGGTAAAAGGGGGCATGATCTTCGTAGCGGATGCTTCCCATCCGGTGATTGGCGAGCAAAACGCAGCGACGGGAGGCGATCGCGATGAAAACGGCGTTTTCCGCCCGGGGTGTCTGCAAATCGTGAATCGTGGGGAGGCTCAACAAGCCTACCCGGAGAAAGGTGTTCGCGGGTATCCTGTGGCCATGTCGTTCAATGTTGGCGAAACGCTCCTTTCCCCTCAGATGCTGCTATGGTTGGCCGCGTCGGGTGCGGCAGCCCTGTTGCTGTTTGGGTCGATCAACCGGCGACGGTCTCGGCTGACCGATTCGCTTCGAGGGTACGTCGGCAAAAAGCAAAAGGGACGTCACGATTCGCGACCCGACAAAGACGAATCGTCGGAAACCGAATGATTTCTCCGTCCGCTGGACCATCGCAGATACCGCGATCGTTCCGGAAATCGATTTAGCAGAAACATCCAGATGAGCAAACGCGTTTACATCAAGACTGTCGGCTGCCAAATGAACGTTTTGGACAGCGAGATGGTGATCGCCGACCTGAAACGGCACGGATACACGGTGGTGGATTCGCCGAAGCTGGCTGATTGCGTGTTGTACAACACATGCAGCGTTCGCGAGCATGCGGAAGAAAAAGTGTACAGTGCGCTGGGGAAGATACGCGAGGAAAAGGAACGTCACCCGGAAAAGACCATCGGTGTGATGGGATGCATGGCGCAAAAGGACCAACAGATCATCTTTAAACGTGCGCCCTACGTGGATCTGGTGGTGGGTCCAGGTCAGCTGCATACGATTCCAGAATTGTTGGAGCGAGTGCAACGCGGCGAGGGCCGCCAGATGGCGGTGTCGCTCTCTCGCAAGGGCGGTTCACAAGCCACGATCGCTCGCAGTCACGAGACATTTGATCCGCTCCGCGATCCGGCCATGAGACCGACGCCGTTTCAGGCTTACCTGCGGATCCAAATTGGCTGTGACAAGTTTTGCACGTATTGTGTGGTGCCCAACACGCGAGGTCCTGAGCAGGGGCGTCCACCGACGGAGATTCTGTCGGAGGCCAGAACGCTGGCGGCTCAGGGTTGTCGCGAGATCACGCTGCTCGGACAAACCGTCAACAGCTACCGGTTCAAAGAACCCGGGGGCACAATCGATCTGGCGGCGTTACTGGAACAGTTGCACGAAGTTGACGGGATCGAGCGGATCAAATTCGTCACGAACTATCCCAAAGACATGACCGAACGGTTGTTGATGACTGTTCGTGACCTGCCCAAGTGTTCGCCCTATTTGCATGTGCCGGTGCAGAGCGGATCGGACGATGTGCTTCAACGCATGAAGCGAGGTTACTCGATTGGCCAGTACATGGAGATGTTCGAGCGAATTGAGCGCATTCTTCCCCAGGCAACAGTGAGTAGCGATTTCATTGTCGGGTTCTGCGGCGAGACCGAGCACGATTTCCAAAAGTCGGTTCAGTTGGTCGAACGGTGTCGCTTCAAGAACAGCTTTATCTTTCAGTACAGCGTCCGTCCGGGCACCAAAGCGTCGGAGCTTTTGCAGGACGATGTCCCGCGCGAGGTCAAGGCGCGAAGGAACAACGAATTACTGGCCGTACAGGACGCGATTTCGATGACGGACAATGCCCAGCTGATCGGCGACACGGTGGAAGTCCTCGTCGAAGGACCGAGCAAAAAGGGCCAGAAGACCGACGATGCGGAACTCGTTGTCCAGATGACGGGTCGAACCCACTGTGATCGGATCGTTGTGTTCGACGGAAATCGCCGCCAGGCTGGCCAATTCCTGTCGGTTCGAATCGATGACGCGAGCAGCCATACCCTGGTCGGCCGCGTGAAGACGGTGGAAGTTGTCACGATCGGAATTGCTTGAATGAACATCAAATTGAATGACTTGCCGCCGGTGACGTCGGACATCCATACCGAGACTTTCGGCAACGGTCTGAGTGTGCTGGTGCAGCCCATGCCGTGGCAGCGAACCGCCGCGTTTTCTTTGTCGCTGAGGGCCGGTGTCCAGGCGGAGGATGAGCAACACGCCGGACTCTGCGGACTGGTCTGCGAAATGATCCAGCGCGGCGCCGGCAATCACAGCAGTCGCGAATTGGTGGCGATCCAGGATAACCTGGGCGTCGACCGCAGCGGCGGCGTGTCGTCAGCGCTGGTTTCACTCGGTGGCGCGATGCCCGCCGAATCACTTGCTCAGGCAATCGCTTTGTACGGCGAGATCGTGCGCAGACCGCACTTGCCGGCGGATCAACTCGATGATGCGCGAATGATGTCGATTCAAGAGTTGCGAGCCATCGAAGATGAACCGACGCATCGGGTCATGCGGCGGTTGCGGGAGATGCACTATGGCGAACGTCTGGGAAGATCAATCTATGGCACCCAGCAAGGTCTCGAGGCGATCACGGAAAAGCACGTCCGTGATTTTTACACCGATCACTATCATGCGGGTGGCGCCATCCTTGCGATCGCGGGGAAGGTGAACAGTGATCAGGTGATTTGTTGGGCCGCTGAGACGCTGGGCGATTGGAAAACGGGTCCGATCCCGGAGCTGGACCCGCCCAGCGGAAGTTCGGGCTACGAGCACATCGAAGCGCCATCAAGCCAGACGCATATCGGCATCTCGTTTGAATCCGTTCCTTATGGACACGAGAACTACTTTCCCATGCGGGCTGGAATTGGCATCCTCAGTGACGGAATGAGTAGCCGACTGTTCGACCGCGTCCGCGAGCAACGGGGCTTGTGTTACTCGATCACGGCCAGTTGCCATTCTCTCAAGCACGCCGGTGGGGTCTTTTGTTACGTCGGCACCACGCCCGAACGGGCGCAAGAGACGCTCGATGTGACCCTGCACGAGATCGAACACCTGATCGATGATCTCGATCCCAGCGAACTGGAAAGGTGGAAGGTGCGAATCCAAAGCAGTCTGATCATGGAACAAGAGTCGAGCGCTTCCCGCGCATCGTCGCTCGCCTCCGATTACTATCAACTCGGTCGCGTGATGCCGACCGAAGAATTGGAAGCGGTCATCGAATCATTGACTCTCGAGCAAGTTCGCGACTATTGGTCAGTCAGCAGGCCGCGTGAATATCGGATCGTCACGCTCGGCCCCCAGCCGCTGGTGATCCCCTAGTCCTTCGTCAATTCACGAATTCAGATAGATCTATATCATGCCCGAGTTTCGACAGGCCACGTTATCCAATGGTCTCCGAGTCGCCGCCGAGATCGATCAGCGGGGATACTCGGCGGCGTTCGGCTATTTTGTCCGCGCCGGCTCACGCAACGAGACCGACATGGAATCGGGGTTGAGCCACTTTCTTGAACACATGATGTTCAAGGGCACCCAGCGGCGTACCGCCGCCGCCGTGAATCGTGAACTGGATGAGCTCGGTGGACAAAGCAATGCCTACACCAGCGAGGAACAGACGGTCTACTACGCGACCGTGTTGCCGAAATTTCAAGATCGCATCATCGATTTGCTGACCGACATGTTGAGCCCGTCGTTGGACGATGCCGAATTTGACACCGAACGCCAAGTGATTCTGGAAGAGATCGCCAAGTACGAGGACCAGCCTCCCTTCGGGGCATTCGAGCGAGCGATGGAGATTCACTTCGGGCCGCGAGGTATCGGACGCCGTGTCTTGGGGACGACCGAATCGATCGCCTCGATGACGGCCGATCGGATGCGGGACTATTTCAACCGCCGTTACCGTCCTGAGAATATCGTCTTGGCGGCGAGCGGCAACGTGGACTTCGACGCGTTGGTTGCAGCGGTCGAGGAACAGACTCGGCAGTGGTCGTCACGGCCGATCGGCACCCCGCCGGCCAGCGACGACGCATCCGTGATGCCGAAAGGAATCTTGCTTGATCCTTCATTGCAGGTCGCTGAGGCGCATCAAGCCTACCTCATTCAGATGGCTCCGGGCCCGAGTATGAACAGCGAAGACCGTTTTGCTGTGCGCATCCTGGCCTCGATCATCGGTGACGAAGGAGGAAGCCGGCTATTCTGGGAGCTGATCGATACCGGTCGCGCGGAAGTCGCTACCGTATGGCCGCAGGAGTTCAGCGATACCGGCGCTTGGTTTACCTACGTCGTTTGCGCGCCCGAAGATATCGGTTCGAATCGAAGGTTGACCGATGAGGTGTTCCAGCGAACCAGCCGCGATGGCGCCGAACCAGACGAGCTGAAACAGGCCGTCAACAAAGCGGTCGCCGGGTGCATCATGCAAACCGAGCGGCCGAGTAACCGATTGTTCAGCCTCGGTAGTCGCTGGCTGACGTGCAACGAGTACTTCAGTACCGATGATTTGCTGGACCGATTTCGTCGGCTTGACATCGATTCGGTCAACGCCGCGGCCAAGAAATATTTGTGCAATGAATCGACCGACGTGTTGGCCGCTCCCAACGTCCAACCGTCGGCAAGTTAATGGATTGGCGACGTCAGGGACGAGACCGGCGTGATACTGCGAAACAGGGGCTAGGCCTCAACAGCCAGATGGCCCAAAGGGTGCCCGGCCTGACGGAGGCCTGACCCCTGGACCATGATGTTGGCCTTCGCGGTTCGGCGCAAAAAGGAAACGCAGGCATCAATTGACGCCTGCGTTCAAATAATGGACTGTGCGAACACTCGATCTGAATTGGAATGATGCGGATTCAACCAACACCTTGATCGATTGACTTCTGGAACGATCGTTCCGTTTGGTGTGGGCGACAATCATCGCTGATCCGAACGCGCGTAAATATAGTTTGGCAACCGCCGTTGGAAAAGGGGAATTCGGTATGAGTTTTTCGGACCGATCTCGGGTTCCTGAACTGCTGCGAATCGGCTCGCGGATCGCGATTCTGCCCGTCATCCATGGCAGCGGACAGTTCGCATTGACCGTCCGGTCTTGGCTGCTCGAGAAGTCATTCGACTGCGTGGCCGTTCCGCTGCCCCTCTCATTTCGCGACGCTGTCGAAGCGGCGGTGGTCGAACTGCCACGCCCGTCGATTGTCATTCAGCCGTCGACACTCCGGTTCCCGCCCGGCGACGCATGCCCGACTTGGGAAGTGCACGATTGGGACGCTTCGGAAGACGATTCTCGCGGGGAGGAGGAGGAGTTTGACGCCCCACCGGTCAGCTACGTGCCGATCGATCCATGCCAGCCGGTCGTGATGTCGATTCGGGCCGCCATGGGTGAGCATATTCCCCGTGCATACATCGACCTCGAGACTGACCCCTTCCGGCCATACTCGACGGTGATGCCCGATCCGTATGCCGTCCGCCACGTCTCGCCCGAGAAATTCGCTGCCGCCTTGCTGCCCACGATCACTCGGCCGCCCGACCAGCAGACACGGGCCAGGATAGTCCACATGGCTTGGCGACTTGCCGAACTGGAGGACCAGTATGAACGGATTCTGCTGGTCGCCAGTGTCCTGCATTGGCCATGGATCCGCGAGGCTTACACGGAGTTGTTCGCCTCGAAAGCGGGAGGCGATTCGATTGCAGCCCGACAACTTCCCGAGCGAGTTCCGGTGCCCGAACATGATGTGGTTCAACCGCCGGTGCGTTACGCGGTGAATCCGAGGACTCTGACGTTTCTATTTGGTGAACTGCCGTTCATCACGGCGTTGTACGAACGAGCCAGATCCGAATTGGAGGAAGACGACGATTTGCAGGTGGATGGAGTGAAGGAGTTGTTGATTGCGGCACGCACTGCGTACCGCAAGGATCTGGGCAATCGCGCCCGCCGCGTTACCCCGCTGTTGCTTTCAAAATGTTTGCAATACATCCGGAATCTGTCCTTGATTCACCGCCGGATGACGCCCGATTTGGTCTCCATCGTCATTGCTACCAAGCAAATTTTGGGTGATCAGTTTGCCTTGCATGTTGCGGAACTCGCCAGCGAATACTTGTACGCCAGGAACTCGCCTGACCATGACGAATTGCAAAGCGTGTCGCTGGGTATTGATCAGGCGAGGTTGCCCGACGGCGAGATCGTGTCGCTTGTCAGCAGACTGCCCGGACCGCCGATGACTTGGCGGTCATGCGAGTTGCAGCGACGCCCCAGTGATTTCGAGAAAGATCGCTGGAAGTACCGATGGAACCCTTACAGTCAATGCAGCTACCCTCCCGAAGATGAGCGTATCGAGAATTTTCGTACTCGAGTGTTCGACCGGGCCCAAGCAATCATCGGTAGCGACTTGGCACGTACCGAGAAGTTCACAACCAGCGTCATGGACGGCATCGACATTCGGGACACGCTGAGACATTGGTACGAAAAGCAGATCTACGTGAAAGTCGTTCCGCCGAGTCGTGGGAACCTGGACGCCTGTGTGATGTTGTTCAATTCGCCGGCGGACCCCAGAGACTATCCCTGGCGCACCACCTGGTTCGCCGAGCATCAAAGTGAATCGACGCTGGCTCTGTTCGCGACTCATTTTCAAGACGAAATGGTGGGACCGGGAATTGGCTTGAGCATTTATGGCGGAGCGATGTTTCTTTATCCGCCGATCGCTATCCCCGATGTTTGGGCCGACCCGCGTTTGGACTACACCGAAACACTCGAGGAACGATTGATCGCGGCGGCATGTCTTCACTCGCGTGCCCGTGAAATCGCATTGCTGTCCTATCTGCCACCTGGGGGCGGTTGGCGGCGATTGGCGCGGCGACACAAGAAACATCTGATTCACGTGCCGCTGAATTCGTTCAGTGATGAACAGGTGCAGCAATTAAGAATGGTTCATGTGCTCAATGGCCGCGAGGTTCGCAGTTATGCCGAAGAATTCATTCGCCGCGTTTGAATCACACTTTCACTTTGGTTGGCTGTTGCCCTGGGCGCGTTGTTGGGCCTCGAGAATCGCCCGTTCCAGCGGTGAAGGGCCGCTACTGGGATCTTCCTCCGCGACAATTGGGCCGACCGTGCCTTGGTTGCCGCTGTCGATCGCGGCGCGGTAAACGTCAATCGTCCCCGACTGCAACTGGTCTCCGGGCGGCAACGGGAATCGGCCGAGCCCTTTCCCCTGAAAGTTGATGTCTTCGATCACGTTCGGACTCTTGCCGGTACGGTCGATCGCGATCGATTGCATCGCCCATTCATGGACCACGATTTCGTAGCGGACTGCGGGCGGGATGGGTCTGACGATTTCCTTCGTGATCGTATCGCCCAGCGGCGTGATGGTTTGGTAACGATCGATTCGTTGTCCGCCGGGATCCCGCTGCACCTCGATCTCGACTCCGGTTCGTGGTTGGATTCGCATGGATCGTGTCGGCGCCGGATTCCGAACATCCACGACACCGACCTGAATCTCGCGAGGACCACCATTGAAAAGCTGAACTTGTACGTCAGCTAGAGCGGGATTGGGCTGAATATTCGATTCGATCAGGACCGACTGCGGGTACCGATATCCGATGATGGGGGGCTGCGAGTAGAGCGAGTAGAACGGTCCGCCTGGGTTGACGGGACCAATCGGACCAAAGCCCGGATAGCCAATCCCCGGGACAGGAAACCCAAAGCCATAGCCTGGATAGCCAATCGCTGGCGGCGGCGCAACCACGACGGGGCGGTTGTTCGATCCTCTCCGTCGTACCGCTTGTTGCGAGTAACGAAAACGAGGAGACCGGTCGTCAAAATCGACGACTTGCATCTTCCCCTGGCCCGATCGTGGGAATCGCAAGGCACGGTTCAATTCGAGATTGAAATAGCCTGCAAACAGGCCGTCGCCAGAGTCATAACGTTGTTCGCGACCGTAAAAACGACGTTCGCCGCTGCGATCGGAGAACCGCAGTCCTCCACGCTCGACCTGGACGGTAGCCGCCACCTGCCCGCTCGGTTCCACGAGTTCGAATTGCTGTCCCCAGCTCGTTGCGACCATCGACAAAGAAATGCAGAACAATACTGGCAGACGCATTCTCGATCACCCCTGTTGCGAATTTTCCTGCGATTTCCGAGTCTCGATTATACGGCGAGTGTTGGCGTCGGTTCCGGTTATGCGACCGAGACGTTTCCCGATGCGCGGCGCTCGGCCCGCCGGCTGAGCATGCCCACGAAGGCGGAGCTGCAAATCAGGCCGATCAGTCCGGTAAACACCAGCACACCAATCGCCCCCAACCGCTCGCGAACTTCGACATTCTTCAGCGACGCAAGCATCTGTTTTTGCGTCTCTTTGTCGAATCTTAATTCAACCGCATGCTCGTACCGTTCCATGCCGCCTTCGGTGAGTTGGCCGGCATATCGGCGGCAAACCAGTTCGTTTTCGATCCATTCGTCGGTGATAGGATAAAAGTCGAACCGACCGTCGGCACCCGGGAGTCCCTTGATGTAGGTTGCGATCGCCGCCCGTTCCATCAACTTGAGATCTGCGGCGCTCTCTTCCGGCGTGTCACTTGGACCAGATACGACGACCCAAGTGTGAGGAAACTCTTTTAAACTCGGCGCCGCGCTAACCCAATCGGGCCGATCCTCGGGATACTCGATGTGGTCTAACGGCGCGACCGACAACGGTGCGGGTTCCTTGGCGCTGTTGATCTTCGTATTCTCGTCGGCAGCCCGGGCCGCTGAGGGAGCTAGCAACATCAGCACCAGACAGGCAGAACTGGTTGGTATCATTTGATTCATGCCACACTCCTTGTACCGATCGCTTGTCCATCGACAGTTGTTCTGGGATACGGATTCGCCGATGGTTCAACGGAACGGGGGTTGATCCAGGGAGCTGCCATCTGCACGGCGATGGCGATTCCGCCGGCGATCAGCATTCCGGCGGGTTGCGGAATGGGCAACACCTGGTGCACAGCCCATTCGACGACGACGGCAACCGCAACCGACCACAAACTCAAACGAGTTCGACGAAGCGGGTCGACTGGTTTCCACCAGCGAAGCGCGGCGAACAGTAACGCGAAATGGGCCATCATTGCCGAGGCCATCGGATGGCCATTGGCGTCATAAAGTGCCTGTGGCAAGTTGGTCGCATCCACCTCACGCGCCGTCGTGGCATCGAGCGGCAACATCAAGAATTCGCTGATCGCGTAAGCGGCCACGCCGACACCTGCGCCAACGCCGGCAAGCACCAACCGTCGCGGCAAACCTTCACCCTCCTCGCGTTCCCACAGCTTGCCCATGCCCAGCAAACTCAATGACGCGATCAGGACCACGATCGCCATCCAGCCATAGGGAGCCACCGCGACCGCATCGACTGTACCACTTCGCAAACCGATCACGCCAGCGGTCAAGGCCATTCCGAGTGCGGTTAGCGTTGCCGCAATCCAAGACGTGTTGAGTTCGGCCAGGCGATGAATCGATCGCTTGGCGCGAAGGTCGGTTCTCATGTGCTGCCGCCACTGCGCTCGAGTGATGGGCCGGCGTGGTAAACCGGCGGCAATGGCGATTCGTTGTGCTTCGGCGTACGTCGGTTGTTGTCGTACGTGCAGTACCATTTGTCGCACGATGTAATAGGGAACGTAGAAGAATGCCACCAGTGACAGTAGCGGCAGCAGCCAGTGCGTGTTCACGATCAACGCGAACGCGGCCACGATCATCAAGAAAGCCTTCGCGCCGGGCGAACGATCAAGTGACGCCCACCACCGCTGGAGGTCGGAAATGCTGTGTCGGATGGCGCGAGCGAGTGGCTCGTCCGTGTGTCCTCGAAGGCAATTTGCTGTTCGGGCGCCGGTGGACGCAGCGTGGTTGTCTGTCGCTGGATCGCCGACAGCCAGATGATTCATCGAACCGCCCACGGCTGCCGCCATGACCGGATCCGTCGTCGGCGTTGGCTGTTCGGATCCAGCCCCGCCCACCGAGCCACGCTGTGGACCGTCGACCCGCTCAGCGACCAATACCGCCGACGATGGGCTCGCGCTGTCGGCCATGCCGAGCGAACGCATCATGTCTGCGACGCAGGAATAACGCCGTGCCGGATCCTTTTCCAGACATCTCGCGATCGTTGTCCGGTAGGGTTCGGCAATCCCTGTCAAATCGGGCGATGCGGTCAAATGTTTGACGATGATCTCGTGACAACTTTCGCCGTCAAACGGTACTCGGCCGGTCAACAACTCGTACAGCAGAATCCCGAGCGCATAGATGTCGATTTCGCGCCCGTACTGGCCTCGACCGATCTCGGGTGCCATGTAGTGGAACGTGCCAACGCTCTCGGTATGCCCGCCGCGGTGAGACGCGGAAATGAACTTGCTGAGTCCGTAATCGCCGACCTTGACGATCCCCAGATCATCAAAGACGTTGCCCGGTTTGACGTCACGGTGAACCAGACCTGCGGAGTGCAAATGGCCGACGCCTGCGGCAATTCCGCTGAACCAACGACGCACTTCGTCCTCGGGCAACCCCTCGGGTGACTCGTCCAAGACGTGCCGCAGGTTGGGACCGGCGACGTACTCCATCACAACCCACGATTGGTCGCTGGAATCACGACAAATGTCGAACAATGCGACCAAATTGGGATGCTTCAGATTCAGGCAATGAGAGACGCCACGAAGTTCGACATCCAAGTTGCGTTGGATTCGTTTCAGCGCGACCTCTTTCCCGGCGTCGCTGACGGCAAAGTAAACTTCACCAAATCCACCCATCCCAATACCACGACGAATCGTGTATCGAGGCAGCGGCTTCGAACCTGGTGGATAAGTGAACGTCATGGATCGAGAAGAACCGATATCACTCGTCTGCGTTTCATCGAACGCCCATCGATTGGGCGAATCGCCAGTCTCGCCGGACGAGTTCAGGCTGAACTGCGAAGACTCGGCCCTCGAATCCGGATTCGCTCCAGCGGGATCCTCAGGTTGTGCGGGATCCGGTCGGTTGCCGTTTACCTTTAGTTTATCGAGAAGAGCGGTCATGAATCGATATTTCCGAGGAGAAAGATCATCGGATGCCTTTCCGGGTAACGGACATTTGCCGTTTTGTGGGACGCCCAATGGCGACGCCCCTGTTTCGCAGGCACCGTTGGCGGCCAGGGAGGGCACGGGAGAGCCCATTTCTTGCTTTGCGGCGGGCTTGATTGGATCTTTCATGCCTTTTCCAACGTCATCGCCAGGGAACGCAGTGTGATGCGGCTGCCCGGTTCCAGTTCTTCAAAGTCGCTCGCCAATCCGACCTTTCCCAACCATCGCTCACCTCGACGAGTCAGCACGGCACGATCGGCCAACTGATGGCAGCGGACGTGGCAATCAGGCTGAGGGCCGATCAGTAGTGTCTCGTTGACAAAAACCACACCGTCGACATGTTCGTTGAATCGATGGGGCGGGCTCAGTTTCAATGTCGCCGAATTGCTCAGCGGGCTCGGCTGATGCATTGTCACGGACGCCGATCCCGGTATCGGCAATGGGCTGCCGCTAGCGATCAATATCCGCCGGTCGCCTTTGAGGGAACCCTGCCAAAAGTAGTCTCCGCCCTGCCGCTGGATCGTTCCGGCACGTCGGGGCCAATCGGCTCGGACACAAACATCGGCTGGCTTGTCGTGACTCAGTCCACCCACACTCCAGTTATCGCCGGTGAGCAACAGAAAACCACCACACGCGTCAATCCACAGCCTCCAGCGAGACGCTGGAGGCGGGTCGTTCGGTAAGGTGGCATTTGCTGACACAGAATCAGCCTACGGTGTCAGGGTGAACTTACTGCCAAAATGGTCCGCATCGAACAATTAGTCGAGTTGGATTGCCACAAATGCCTCGCTGTGAGGCTCGGGAGCACGTTCAAAGTAGCTCGTGATCTCATCGAGCAAGTTCTCATCACTTGGCTCGTCCAAATCGATCTCGCCAAAGTACTCCATGTCGACGTTCATCGTTTCTTCCTCGACGTCAATTCGCGTAGCGATCTCGTCGAGCAGTTCACGCGTTCGTGACAATTGACTGTCGTCCAGGTTCAGCTGCGTGCTCGTCTGTGCCACACGGAGGGCTCCCAATCGGGCCTGCAGATTCTCAACCTCGACCTCCAACTGGCGCTCGCGCCGAGCATCGCATCCATTCGCTCGTGAGCCGCCTTCAGCGAAGACTGACGCGCTGCGAGCATCTGCTGCAACTTGTCGGATGTCGCCTTTCGTGTCTTGAACCGCTTGAACCGATTGCTCAGATCATTCTTGACCTGGACCGACGTATAGGTGCGATCGCCATACGTGTAGTAGTCGTTGTTGCTGCGCAGGTCCTCGCTCAGTCGCTCAATGTCCGACTGCGTCTTGCTCAACCGCGTGTCGGTGTCACCGAGTTGCTCCTGCAGACGGACAACCTCGATTTTCTCGCGAGCCATTCGTTTGGCGTTGGCTTCGATCTCTGGCTTCAAGTCAGTGATCATCTGCCTTGCTCGCTTCAGCTCCCACTCCAGAGGCACCGAATTGCTGGCCGAATCGCCGAGCCAGCTCACTCCGCAACGTGCGTAGCTGAACAGCGGCACCCCGACCGTCACACTGGAAAGCAGCGCCAACGCGCCGCCGGTAAGAATCATTTTTTTGACCATCACATTTCTCCCATCAGAATTGGCTGATTGAAAGCGACAATTGCCGCTTCACAACCAGTCATTCGCCATCCCAGAGCAGATCTTGGACAACAATGGAAAAAACTACCCATCCGGAAGGTCTGGCAGTCACCTGCTTGTCCCCCCCCTGAGTCCCAACTTGGTCCCCCAAAACCGCTTTCGGCAGCTTTCGCCGAAAACTCGGGCTAATCGTGATCAGCTGGCTCGGGTGCTGCGTAATCAATTCTAAAGGGGCCTATTTGCACTTCATTTGCCATTTACAGGCATATAATTACACTGAGTGGCAGGGCAGACTAAAAACTTATCCCTATTGCCTGTCGCGTTGGCAATTCGAGACATGGATGTTTCCAATACGCGGCGCCACTCAAACGGTGAGGATTGCATTCAATTTCCCTTAACTGATGTGCCGAAAAAGACTTACGGGTCAAACGGTAACCGGCAACCACGCTTCGGCATGTTGCTTGCACTGAACCTGGAGGACCGCCAGAGGCTCTCAATCAACGAGAGCCAACGGCGCCGCTGATCGAGCAAACCGACCGTTTTCACGATTGGCAAACAAGAATGGGCAGAAGTCCGACTTTTCGTACGCGGGCTTGGTTTGTTTCATCATCACGCAACGGATTGCTACATCACAGAGGTATCTCCGATGCCCACCTCAAGCGATCACCGAGACCCGCCGGTACCCATACCCCATGGGGATCACTGGCTCGATTTGACCGCGACCCTCTGTCGGGACGCGACCAACGAGTTTGGTGACTGGCTTAGCAATGAACTCGCCATGATGGACGAGGAATTGAATTCGTACGTTACGCCCAATTCGCTTCGAAAAAGTCTCCGCCGCCAGGCAAAAACCTTGGCCCAGTAAGTGTCGTGCTGACTTGTCTGGATTAAGCTTTGCGCTGAACATTGCCTCCACCCATTCCATGAGGCCATTCAGTGATGAAGCCAATGTCAGCTCGCGGACCACTTTGTCTAGCAATTCTGTGCCTCGGCGCAGCCACCGCCTTTGCCCAGGCCGTCATTCAGACCATTCCTACCGAGCCAGAAACGGATTGGCACAAGAGCGGGTTTTGGGAATCGATCGATGGCCAGCCCGTCGAGAAGAGCTGGGAGTTCGTCGAATCGGAACTGCGGTTGGTGAATCCCCGCGGTGGCAATGGCAGTCTGCTCAGCCCGCCACTTCCCAGCAACTTCGAGCTTTCGTGGCAGTGGAAGATCGAACAGAAGACCAACACCGGGCTGAAGTATCGCGTCCGCCAATTTGGTAATCGCTGGCTGGGCATTGAGTATCAAATCATTGATGAACCGATCGGTGTCCGTGCCCAGGACAAAGGGTCGACCGCCTCGATCTACGATCTCGTCGCCCCAGCGGCCGAAAAGCCATTGCGGCCCGTTGGACAGTGGAATGATGCGCACGTCGTCGCGATCGGAAATCGGATCGAACATTTCCTCAATGGATCGTTGGTCGCGTCGACGACAACCGATGGACCCGCATGGGACCTGCAAATCGCGCTCAGTAAATTCTTTGGAGCCGAGCGATTTGGCCAGCCGGGTCAACAAGACCGCATCATGCTGACCGATCATGGCGGCAAGGCGAGCTTTCGGAATTTTAAGTTTGTCGCGCACCAGTTGCCGGCCGGCGAGCTGACGCCGCAGCAGACACCTGCGGCACCCTTTCTGGGCAATGCGATTCGCAATGGCTGGGCCGATCAAGACTCGATCGTCTTGTGGACTCGAACCACAGCCCGTCCCGAGATGGTCACTGACGGGCCGCAGTTTCGCGAGATCAGTAGCCGCGATGCATCCAAGCTTGCAAAATTGCGAGATGCCGAGCACCTTCTTCGCACACAGCTACCCGAAGGCGCCAGCCTTGATGAGATGTTTGGCGCCTGTCCGGGTGCGGCGGGCGAAGTCCGCTTGACCTACTTCCCGACGCTGAAACGGGCTTCAGCCAAAACAACCGATTGGCAGGCGACGAACGCTGACAACGACTTTACGGCGCAATGGAAACTCGAAGGACTGCAGTCGGACAAGGAATATGCGTCGGTTGTCGAAGCTCGCCCAATTGGCGGTGGCGATGTGACCGCGGTCATTCGCGGAGCCTTCAGGACAGCGCCACGGCAAAACAGGCAAAGGACTTGACGTTTTGCATGACCACATGCCACGACTTCATTCGCCGCGACGATGGGCTCGCCGGCCACAAGATCTATCCCGCGATGTCCAAGATGAATCCCGATTTCATTGTCCACGCTGGTGATATCGAGTATTACGACAAGCCCGATCCATGGGCCCTGACGATACCCCTGATGCGGTTCAAGTGGGGACGGATCTTCTCGTTGCCGAGCAATCGTGACTTCTATCAGCGTACGACCAGCTATTTCATGAAGGACGATCATGACACCCTGTCGAACGATTGTTGGCCGGGTGCGAAGTATGGCGCCGTCACTTTCGAGCAGGGCGTCAAGCTGTTCAATGATGAACAGTTTCCGTCTCGCTCGCCTAGATACATGACGGTTTCGTGGGGTCGCGACCTGCAGGTCTGGTTCCTGGAGGGGCGGGACTACCGCAGTCCCAACAATCTGCCCGATGGTCCACAGAAATCGATTTTAGGTGAACAGCAAAAGGCCTGGCTGTTCAGCACACTCGAACAGTCCGACGCAAAGTTCAAGCTGGTGTTCAGCCCGACACCGATTGTGGGTCCGGATCGGGACAACAAGAAAGACAACCACGCCAATGCGAGTTTTGTGCACGAAGGCAACCAGATCCGAAACGAACTGGCCAAGCATACCGGCGTGATTGTGCTGTGCGGTGATCGTCACTGGCAATACGCTTCGGTCGATCACGATACCAACCTTTGGGAGTTCGGTTGTGGACCGGGAAGCGAAAAACACGAACTCGGATGGAAGAAAGGTGACGAGCGACCGACACATCGTTTCCTCCGCGTCGCCGGCGGATTTCTATCGGGAGCATTGACGTACGATGGCGACGAGAAAGAATCGAAGCTAACGCTACGACATCATAAAGTCACCGGCGAGCAAGTGAGCCAATTCGAGTTTCCTATCGTGTCGGCCCAGTAACGCTCGTTTGATCGACGTCGGCCGAAACGACCGAGGCGGCCTGTTGAGCTAGTCGTTGGACGGTAATCCGAATGCGTCGGTCTGTGTCCCGAGTCTCAAGCTAGCAGCGGCTGGACGACTTCGCCGTGGATGTCGGTGACCCGGAAGTCGCGTCCCTGGTACTTGTATGTCAGCCTTTCGTGGTTGATGCCCATCAGATGCAAGATCGTCGCGTTCAAGTCATGTACATGAATTGGGTCCGAAACGATGTTGTAACAATAGTCGTCCGTTTCACCATGCGTGTACCCGCCTTTGACGCCGGCACCGGCGATCAGCGTGGTGAAGCAGCGTGGGTGGTGATCACGGCCATAGTTCGTCTCAGTCAGGCTACCCTGAGAATAAATCGTTCGGCCAAATTCACCACCCCACACGATCAGTGTGTCTTCCAGTAATCCGCGTTGCTTCAAGTCCTTGATCAACGCGCCGGTGGCCTGGTCGGTATCCTGGCATTGGCCTCGGATCGCCTTGGGCAACCCGCCGTGGTGATCCCATCCCATGTGAAACAGTTGGACAAACCGTACATCGCGTTCGGCCAATCGACGGGCAAGCAGGCAGTTGGCGGAATAGCTGCCGGGACGATGCACGTCTGGCCCATACGACTTGAGTACATGTTCGGGTTCGTCCGAGATGTCCAATAAATCGGGGACGCTCGATTGCATGCGAAACGCCATCTCATACTGGGCGATACGAGTTTGGATTTCCGGATCTCCCACCTGCTGCATCCGCTGCTGGTTCAGCACCGCCAAACGATCGAGCGTGCTGCGTCGCAGTTCGGACGAGACGCCAGGCGGATTGGAAAGATACAGAACCGCATCGCCGGTGTTGCGAAATTTCACGCCCTGGTGCTTCGAAGGGATGAATCCGGATCCCCACAGTCGGTCATACAACGGCTGGTCATCGGGACGCCCGCTACCGAATGATGTCAACACAATGTAAGCCGGCAGATCGTCGTTTACGCTGCCCAAACCATAGCTAATCCAGGAACCGATGCTGGGCCGTCCGGCAAGTTGTGATCCGGTCTGGAAGAAGGTGATGGCCGGATCGTGGTTGATCGCTTCGGTGTGCATCGAACGGATCATGCACCATTGGTCGGCTAGCGAGGCCATGTTGGGAACAAGTTCGCTGAACCACATTCCCGATTGGCCATGGCGATTGAACTCGAAAATCGACGGCGCGACAGGAAACGATTTTTGACCCGACGTCATCGTCGTCAACCGCTGTCCCTTGCGAATCGAATCGGGAAGATCCTCGCCGTGATGCGATTTCATCAGTGGTTTTGGATCGAATAAATCCATTTGTGATGGCGCACCCGACTGAAATAAATAAATGATTCGCTTGGCCTTGGCTGGATGGTGTGGTAAACCGGCCAGCATCGTGGCTTGACCGGCGACCACGCGAGAGTCGTCGGCGATCAATGACGCCAGCGCGGCGGCGCCGATCGCAGTCGTGCCACGGCGGAGGAACAAGCGTCGGTTGATCGCGTCTTGCAGTGCCAGGGTGTGGTCGCTTCGCATGAGATCTACTCTCGAGTAACAAATTCGTCCAAATTCAACAGCACATTGGCGGTCATCGTGTAGGCAGACCACTCGCTGGCGTCGATGTCGCTTTTGGGTTTCCACCGTCCAACCGACAATAACTCGGTGGCAGCCTGGGGATGCTCGACGAAGTATTTCAAATCGGCTTCGAGTCCCGCTCGCAGAACCAACCGTTCGTTGGCGTCCGGTTCTCTGGCGAATAGGTTTTGATAGGCGAACCGGATTCGCTGATCCGCGTCATCGCCACCTTCGATTAGCATCCGCGCGGCAAGTCCACGAGCCGCTTCGACGAAGGTGATTTCGTTTAGCAGTGACAATGCTTGCAGCGGCGTATTGGTCCGAGAACGTTTCACCGTGCAGACTTCACGATTGGGCGCATCGAACAACAACATCGTCGGTGGAGCAGCGGTCCGTTTCCAGATCGTGTACATCGTGCGGCGATACAGTCCTTCACCCTCGTCGGCTTTGTAGTTTCGCAGATTGCCATACTTGCTGGTCTCGTCCCACACGCCCGGCGGCATGTACGGTCTGACGCTTGGACCGCCGATCCTTTCGGTGAGCAGCCCGCTGACGGCAAGAGCGGAATCACGAATCAATTCTCCGGTCAAACGGAATCGCGGCCCGCGGGTAAGCAATCGGTTCTCTGGATCACGTTCGAGCAACTTCGGCGTGACGTGTGATGATTGTCGGTAAGTGGCACTCATCACGATCGCTTTGTGAATCGCTTTCATGTCCCAATTGACTGCCGCTTGACCGGCAACCGGAGGCAAAACGGTTGGCTGCATGAATTCACTTGCCAACCAATCCAGCAGTTCCGGGTGGCTGGGAAACTCAGCTTGCGAGCCGAGGTTCTCGGAAGTTTTCACAAGCCCGACACCAAAGAAATGCTCCCAGGCACGGTTCACCCACACGCGAGCCGTGAGTGGGTTGCTAGGATCGACAATCCATCGAGCCAACCCGTACCGGTTCATCGGCTGGTCGGCAGGCATCGGAGGCAGGATTGCTGGTAGCCCTCGTTGTACCTTTTCGCCCGGCTTGTCGTATTCGCCGCGCGTCAGCACAAAGGCATCGCGAACCACGCCCTCTCGCATCACCATCGTCGTCACAATGCCCTCTTCGACCTCGGCAATCGACTGCTGAATCGACTCTTGCTTCTTTCTCGCATTGCCCATCGGCTCATCGAAGTTGTCCCGGAAGTACGCCAGCAGTTCCGCCGACTGTTTCTCGCTCCGCGCGTCGGTGGCTGTTGCCAGCGTCCTGGCTATGGCGTCCGGAAACTCCGATGTTTCAGCACTGAGCGAATCGGGGGCTGCGTCACTGACGGACAATCGGAATCGACCGATGTTGTGTCCGGCATACGGTGAGGCATGCTTCATTTCGATGCGCAGTTTCGCAGCGACCGGCAATGCGATCGGTTCCCGGCAACTGAGTACGAGTCGTCGAGTTGCCCGTTTCGCAGCAAGATGCCCGTCGATCGCCCAGCCCTGTCGGGATTGGCCGCCGAGCTCGGTCGGCTTGCCGGTCCGCAATGATTCCGCGGTCCATCCCTGTTGTTCGTAATTCGCCTGGGAACGGACAAACTCAATCGGCACGACGTTTTCTTCGTCACCGCTCTCGATCGCGACTGTCAGCGTGGTCAGCACGATGTTGCCATTGCCGCCGCGGCCATATCCCTTGTTCGCTAAGCGGTCATCAGGAATCAGTTCCAGCATCAATCCGCTGAATGATTCCAGTCCGACCGAAGCTGTGATTCGATAGTTATCGTGTCCCGGATTCTTCCCTGTCACCAGCAGCGAGTCGTCGCCAAGCCGTTGAAAGTCGGCCCCCCCTTCCGAGACAGCGACCGATTCGTTCAATACAGTCCACTGCGATTGACCGACATCGTCGTTCGCGCCCTTCTGGCGTTCCCACTGCGCCAACCGCGCTGGCAATCCCACCGTTAAATCGTTCATCAGTGATTCGGTGTCCGTCGCCTGTTGCCGCAAATCGGCAAGCCGGGTCTGCTGGTCCGGTGTCGGCAGGCCCAACAGCGGTGGTGTGTTCTCGCCGTTCTTCCCCGCCGGCGCCAGTACGCCCGTTTCATCGACCGAATTGAAGAACGCAAACAGTTGATAAAACTCCTTCTGGCTGATCGGATCATATTTGTGATCATGGCACCGGCAGCAATTGAAAGTCAGTCCCAGCCAAGTCAGTCCAGTCGTTTCGACACGATCAATCACCGTTTCAACGAACCATTCGTCAACGATTCGACCGCCCTCACCATTGAGTCGGTGGTTGCGGTTGAATCCCGTCGCAATGATCTGATCACGAGATGCATCTGGGATCAGGTCACCGGCCAACTGTTCGACGGTGAATTGATCAAACGGTAGATTGCGGTTCAACGCGTCAACCAGCCACTCTCGCCAGGCCCATAGATCACGACTTCCATCACTTTGAAACCCGTTGCTGTCCGCGTACCGAGCCAGATCCAGCCAACGAATCGCCATTCGCTCCCCATATCTGGGTGACATCAGCAATCGGTCCACCAGATTCTCGTAAGCCGCAGCCGAAGTGTCGGACAAGAATGTTTGAACCTCTTTTGCCGTCGGCGGGATGCCGGTCAGGTCCAACGTCAAACGGCGAATCAGTGTTTCACGACGCGCTTGATGTGACGGGTGAAGACCGGCTTGGTCCAGTCTCGCTAAAATGAACTGATCGATCGCACCTCGCGTCCACGGTGATCCTGGCGGCGGCGCAGGTCGCTCGGGGGCCGCAAAGGCCCAGTGCCCATCATAGACAGCACCCTCGACGATCCACTGACGCATCAAACCGATCTGTTTCTCGGTGAGCCGCTTTCCTGAATCGGGCGGCGGCATCCGTTCAAATGCATCACCACTCGTGATCCGCACCACCAATGGGCTTTCGTCAACGTTGCCGGGGACAATTGCCGCTTCGCCCGAGTCGGCTTCGGCAATTGCCAGTTCCCGAATATCCAAACGCAAACCGCCTTCCTGTTTCGTGGCATCCGGTCCGTGACAAACGAAACAGTTCTCCGAGAGAATCGGCCGGATGTCGCGATTGAACGAAACCGTATCGGCCCGAGTCCCAGTGAATGAAAAAAAAACAGAACTCGACGCGACCACAAAAATGATGGCTCGGCTCGCGACAAAAGATGAATGCATGGAATACTCAAGTCAGCCAACGGAATTCAGAAAACCCGATCGCGCTTGCGCGGCCGGCGAATGAATGGTCTACGACTCAGCTCGCATTCTAGTCGAGCGTCAGCGAATCCCCGAGCCCCTCACGCTAGCCCCCGTGTTGTGCGATGAATTCCACCACCCGTTCCGGATCTGGATGTTCGAAGTGATGGCCGTTTGATTTTGCAGTTCCTGCGGCGACGGAAATGACTTCCATCGAGTGTCCCAATCGGAGCAGGGACTTGCGCAAGAGATACGTATTCTCTTTCGGCGGAACGACAATGTCGTTTTCCGAAACAATGTGCAGCAAGGGGATCTTCGCTTGGGCAATCACGTCGGCATGGTCAATCGGAAGGCCGTCGTACTGCCTGGCCTGTGCTTCAGTCAATCCATAAGCGTCCAAGCATTGTTTCCACGCGATCTCGCTGCCAATGCCCTCCCCTGCTCCGCCCGGCCAACTGCGAAAATCACAAACGGGAGTGTCGCAGTAGACGCAGGCAACGCGATCCGAGTTCTTGGCTGCCCAGTTGTAGACAAACAATCCGCCGCGACTGACTCCTTCCAGCACCGGCTTGGGATTCAATCCGTGCTGCTTGGTCATCACAGAGTAAAACTTGTCACCGATCTCCACCGCTTGTGGACTGCCGAACAGTCCAGCCACGTCGACGTAACCCAGGTGGAATCCCTTGCCCACCAATTCGATGTCCATCTCGGCGTGATAATCCGGAAATCTTGCCCGCCAAATCCATGTGTTTCCCGCACGCGGTTTGTTCGGGACGACCAGATATGCGTCTCGATCGGCGATGCGAAAATGGTATTGGTCAAAGCCATGCCATCGAGTCTTTTTGGTGTACCAAGAACTTTCATTGCTCTCTTGATTACCAACCTGCTGCGCTTCGGTGGTCGGTGTTGCGAACAAGATCAGGCAGAGTAACCCGAATGTCACAGCAGCCCTTGTCAAGCTGAACACGGTGCGGTGACCTGGACTTGTCGTGTGAGATATCATTTCGTCAGAACTTCCTAATGGCCAGTTGGTTCTTGGGGTGGGCATCTTCGTCGTCCGAAGCAAGTGGAGTTGCCTGTTTGATTTCGTGGCATCGAATTCATCTCCGCGGCGCAGGCGAGCACCCAGCATACATGTCGTCGTGGATCGCAGGTGTAACAGCCACGAACTGGCTCCGTTGTTTCTGAACCCGAAGTCTTACGAATTTAGTGAACCCGAACGGTTACGATTCGGGTTCATCCTCTTTTCCCCTGAAACGGGCGTTTTGGGGGCTGCCGCCCCGGAATCGCCACGGGGGGCGATCGGTTCGCCCGCCCGTGTCCTGGGGGTGACGGTTGAGTCGCACCTGGCCCCTCTAACCGGACTGATCGATCCAGCCGTCCAAATTGACGTGTTGATTTTTCCGCATGCCCGCAGCGGCGCATACTCGCTACCGAAGGGGTGGATCTGTGTGAGCTAAATAAGAAGTGGGGCGTTAGCGTTGGTACCTTTCCAGCGACTTCCATTAGCAACTTAGGCACCGAGGATGAACCGTTTGAACTTAGCTATTCGATCCTGCATTCTGATCACAGTTGTGCTGTGCGGTGGATGCGATGAATGGTTCAATCGTCCCCGCAACAACCGATTCGCCGTCAAGACGGTTTCGCGTTCGCCAAACCCATCGGATGTTGGATCGGATGTTCTTCCCCTGAGTCACTCGAGGGTGCCGCTGGATGCGTTGGCGAGGAAATGCCAGGATGAACTGCGTTCCGAAAGCGCCTATCCCTTTGACTTTCGGCTCCAATCGCTTAGCGGGCGGACGATCAGCAAGAGCCAGTTCGCTGGCCGTTTGTTGATCGTTGATATTTGGGCAACGTGGTGCGGGCCCTGTGTGGGCGAGGTTCCCCATTTCATCGATCTACAGAACCAATATCGCGATCAAGGACTGTCGATCGTCGGCATAAACTTCGAACGCGGTTTCAACGATCGAGAGAATCGCTCGACCGTCGAGTCATTCGCCCAGTCGGTCGGCATCAATTATCCACTTGCCTTGGGCAACGAACGGATCACCCAACAGATCAATGGCTTTCGAGGCTATCCGACGACCTTGTTCATCGATGGCAAAGGCAACGTGCGATTGACACTCTGTGGGTCACGCTCGCATCGTGAACTCGAAACCTTCGTCAAACTGCTACTGAAGGATCCATCGATCACTCGCTTGGATCACCTGCAAGAGTCCGATCCGAACGACATCATCCGGCCCGCAGTGATCCAACAAAACCCCTTCGCCGGCGCGAGCCCGACAGAGTAACAAACACGTTGAATGATGGATGTCACCATCAGCGAGAGTCGTTACCCGAATCAGCCGTCTAGCGGCCCACGAAAAACGATTCGACTCGCTCATCCTCGTCAAAGTGAATGTGGAGCACGAATTGGCCGCCCTGCCAATGTCCCCGGTTTCCCAGGTAGTATTTGATCCACTTCGACTGGATACCCTTCGCCTCGCGACGATTTATATAGCCGGCGGTCCAAGCAATTCGACAACTTCAGCGAGCGATGCTTTGTAAAGCGCGGATTCTTTAGGGCACGATCTTCGCACACATGCGTCGGGACGAGCAGCCAAGGGGTACTCGAGAAGGGATCCGACCATTCTCGCTCGCGTATCCCGATCACCGGAAATCCAGGCATCGCGATCGAAGGTCAACGGTGACGTTGGTGTGTGAAAATAATACGATATGCCCAACGTTGCCAAGAAGAACAACGAAAAAACTGCAACCGTTCCCGCGACTTGCCGACGCATTTCCTCTCCTTCGACGCGGGTCGCGACTACTCACCGAAATACGAATAGACATATTCAATCGGGTCAGTGTCACACTTGTTGTATCGTACGCCATTGGGCAACATTCCGGTACGCGAAAAGCGATTGTCTTCACCGAAACCGAGTCCTAGGAGTGGCGCGTAATATTTTTCCGCCATGTACTGCGTCAACCAACTGGTCGCGTAGGTGAATCCCTCTTCGTCGTACGTGAACGAATCGGCAAAGCCGAGCAGGTCGTACTTCCATCCCTCTGTAAATATTCCCACTTTGCCACGGACGAGCGTGTCGCTTTCGGCGGTCATCAACGGATGGGAACTTCTGGCTTCGTTCAGCGAATGAAAGACGTTGAGAACCTTCTGTTGCAGGATGTTGGGGACGTGATCGTAGTTCACATAAGTTCCGCTATTCCCAACGCCCCAGGACAGTTTGGTGGCCCCATCGGCGGGACTGTAAATGATATGCAGATTGTCGGTCTTCTCTGCCAACCGATTCTGATTCGCGAACTTTTTGATGCTGCCGCCAATGATCAGCGTCGTGTCCACTTTCTCCTGGAGATGCTTTCCCATCTCGTAGACGACGTTGCTGCCGTTGCTGTATCCAATCACGTGAATCGGTTCCTTGATGCCGCTCGCGTTCATGCTGATCTGGGTCATGTTGATGATTCGGGCGAGTTCCCGGCCGGCGGCTTGGTTGAGCGGTGAACGGATGTTTTGCCAGGCATCCTTGGCAGTCGGCTCGTGTGGGTATTTGAAATTGTCCTCCGGATCTCTTCCGCGACCGTAGATGAAATGCACGACCTCCTGCCGCTTGCTCCCCTCTCCGCCCAGGATGTCCGTTACGGCTTGGATTTCATCGATATTTCGGTTGTTGATGCCGTGGACGACGAAGATGACTTGGCCGGTCGGGTCGATCGCGGTCGTCGGGCGGTTGCCGGCGTATCGGTTTAGATTGGTATCGCCGGCCGCGAAGCCGATCGAATCTTCGCTGGTCCAACGACCGACCTGGGCATCGTACCAGCGGTGGCGATTGTTTTGCAGTCCGGTCGATTCGTCGAGCGGTTTGCCGGTGTAGCCGAACAGCATTTCGATCGTCGCGTCCGTTTCGCTTTTGACGTTTCCATAGCTGTCGTATTGGATGTGGTTGACGACATTGCCAGACGCATCGGTGATGTCGCGGACCGTGCCCAAGTGATCGCCAAGCGGATAGGCCGTTTCCCCGGTTGCGGCGTCTTCTTCGGAGAGAATCTGGTCGATCATCACGCCCCAGGCGTATCGATCGGTGGCGTCACCGGTCGCGTCTCGCCGCAACGCAATGTGATTGCCATCGTATTCGTACCGTGTGATCACCTCGGGAACGGGCCCATCCCCATCGCTGTCGATGCTCGTGCTGATCCAGCGGTTGAACGCATCGTATCGATGTTTGACGAATTGGTTGGCGGCGCCCGATGGGGTGTCTCGGTCGGTGAGCGTGACCAAGCGATTACGATGGTCCCACGAATACTCGGTTACGGCACCGGTGTTGATGTTCGTCCGCAGGATGCGATTGCCCTCGTTGTCGTATTGATAGTCGAACTGGCCGTCCGACAGCAGGCGGTTGTATTGACCGGTTTGGTATCCGAGCAGCGTTCGGTTTCCATTCTCGTCGTACTGGTAGGCCTCGTCCGACTGCGATGCATGAGTCGCATCGGTCAATTGGTCGCCATTGTCATAGCCGTAGCGTGATGGTCCATCGACCACACTATCGACGTCGACGATCCTGCTGGCGACATCGTACGTGAAGGTGTAGCCGGCAATCGAAGCGGCGGATGAATCGCTATGCTGCAGAGCGGCCATTCGCGCTTGTCCGTCATAGGCATACCGACTTGAGCTGATCAAAGTCGATCCGATCAGGTCTGAGTAGCGATCGATGGAAACGAGTTGGCTGGCCGCGTTATAGTCAAAATCGAATCGTTTGTCGGCGACCGGGAGGCCGCCGACCCCAGTCTGCACCAGGCTGGTGAGGCGATGGAGCGAGTCGTAGCCGTAATCGTTTCGATGGTCACCGACCCCGGCGATGCTCATCGTTTGCGAAATTCGTCGACTCTGTGCGTCATAATCGCTCGATACGACAAGTTCCGAGCCGCCGTTGTTGACGGTCGAAGAGACGATGCGGCCCAGTCGGTCGTAGGCGTAGACATAGCGAGATCCAGATGTGTCGTCGTCGGAGGCGAGAATCTGGTTGGCCTCATCAAACACCGTGCCGATCGTATGAATCGTATTCAGGTTCTCGTCGAGCCAGCGCTCCGAGATGGGGCGATAGATTGCGTCATAGTCGTACTCGATGACTCGATCGTTACGGTCGGTCTTTCGGATCAGATTGCCCATCGCGTCGTAGTCATTCGACCTTGCGACATCGGCGCCGTCGAGCGTGATTGTCTCGCGGATGTTTCGATCGAGGTTGTCGAATTGCCAACGCGTCGTGTTACCCAGCGGATCGGTCAGTTTGGTCAGATTGCCAACAAGATCGTAGGTGTAGGTCGTCTGCGGATTGCCAAGTGCACCCAGTGGTCCGTCAAGGTCTTCATTGACTTGCGATACGCGACGGTAAAGGTCGTCGTAGGAGTACCGTGTCACATGCCCTATGGGATCCGTCATCGACAACTGATTACCGACAAGATCAAACACGTAGGTCGTTACGGGCGCCGAGAGCGGTCCGTCGGCATCGGGATCGGGATCGATTGCGCGAATCACTCGGCCGAGATTGTCGTAATCGTTGGTGAGCGTACGGCCAAGTGGATCCGAGACCGTACGCAATTGGCTGGCCACGTCGTAGGTATAAGAGGTAACGGGCGATGCAAGAGGGCCGCTGGGTCCATCGGGATCGGCTTCCAGCATCGACGTCAATCGGTACAGATTGTCGTATGCAAAGTTCGTCACGCTGCCCACGGCATCGGTCATCGATTGTCGATTTCCGACGAGATCAAAACGATAGCTCATTTCGGGCGACGCGAGCGGGCCTGCGCCATCCGGATCGGGATACACTTCACGGACGATACGATCGAGCGGATCGTAAAAGAATTCCGTTCTTCTGCCCAGCGGATCGGTCGCAGCAATGGGTCGATTGACGATGTCATAGTCGACGTGAGTCGTCGGCCGCCCTTGCGGACCCGAAACTCCATCGGGGTCGGGAAGCATGACGTCGGTGCGGCGATAGAGATGGTCGAAGACATAGTCGGTCGTGTTGCCGAGTGCATCGGTCATCGACACTTCATTTCCGATTGCGTCGAAGACGTAGGTCATGACGGGTGCAGCGAGCGGCCCATCGCCATCGGGGTCGGCGTAAGTCTCGCGGATCACGCGACCAAGGTCGTCGTATTCGTAGGACATGATGCGACCGAGCGGGTCGATCGTGTCGAGCAACTGGTCCGCAGCATCGTAGACGAACGACGTGACCGGATTGGGATCGATTCCCTCAGGTCCATCGGGATCGGGCGAGATGAGTCGGACCATCCGATCGTCGCCGTCATACTCGAATCGCGTGACGTTTCCGAGCGGGTCCGTGGTTGACAGGCGATTGCCGACCAGGTCATAGGTGTGCGAAACGACGGGACTGGAATCAGGTCCGGCGCCATCGGGGTCCGGGTACGTTTCGGAGATCACCCGGCCGAGTGGGTCGTATTGGTAGACGACCGTTCGCATCAGCGGATCGGTCACTGAAGTCAACTGGCTCTCGGCGTCGTAGGTGAAAGTTGTGACGGGCGACAGAAGGGGGCCCGCGCCATCAGGATCGGGGTCGATGCGTCGGTCCAGTCGGTACAGACTGTCATAGACGTACGTCGTCATATTGCCGAGCGGATCGACGGTTGCAACGAGATTGCCAGCGACGTCGTACGAGTTGACAATCGTCGGCACACGATCGGGGCCTGGTCCGTCGGGATCTGGCAGACGCGTGCTGACCAAACGATTCAAATCGTCATAGACATAGGTCGTCAAACGTGAGATCGGGTCGAGCACCTCGATCAATCGATTCGCGTCGTCATAGTCAAACCGATAGACCGGCGACGGCAGAGGTCCGCTACCGTCGGGATCGGTCAGCGTCTCCATTACCGGACGATTCCTGGCGTCATAAAGCGTCACGACCTGATTCCCGAGCGGATCGGTCCGCAACGTTTGGTTGCTGGCTTGATCGTAACCGAACGAATAAACCGGCGATTCAAGTGGCCCACGAGGACCATCGGGATCCGGTTCTGTTAGCGATAGGAGTCGATACGCATCGTCGTACTCAAACTCGGTGCGCCGTGACAGCGAATCGCTCGTCGCAATGACGTTATCGGCGCGGTCGTAAACCATGCTTGTCGAGTGACCGAGCGGATCGATTTCACGAACGATACGATTGCGGGCGTCATACTCGGTCAGCCACACGTTGCCATTCTTGTCGAAGCGTCGCACCGGATTGTCGTCGGCGTCGTACAAGTATCTCTGGACCGCTCCGGCAGGGTCGATTGTTGTACTGATGCGATTGCGGTCGTCATAGCTGTACGATGTTCGGCGGTCGAGGCGATCGATCATGTCACGCAGATTGCCAGTTTCGTCGTAAACGTATCTCCAAGAGTTACCGTCCGAGTCGGTCTTTGTAATCAGGCGATGCTCGTCGTCATACTGGTATTCGATCGATCCACTGAGTGCATCCTTGATCATGACGACGTTGCCGTAATCATCATAGGTGTATGTTCGAGTTTGCGGCGGAAGCGGTCCAGCACCATCGGGGTCGGGATCGGTGGAGACGACAAGCCGGTTCAGCACGTCGAACTGGTATTCTGTCTGATGCCCGAGTTCATCGATCATGGCCGTCAGATTACCCGCGGCATCATATTGCATGGCTCGTGTCGCCTGATCGACGGAACCCACCGCGAAGGTCGTCGCGATCAATCGACCGTCGAGGTCATAGTCATAATCGGTGACGCGACCAAGTGGATCGGTTACCGTGTCGATTTGGCCGCGGGTCGTATAGCTGTATTCAGTGACCAAGTCGTCATCGCCGCCCACCTCGCCGATGACGCGAGTCATCGAAAGGGCATTCCCGTTGACCGGATCAATGACAATCAACGTTTCGTTGCCGAGTTCATCGACCAATCGAGTTACCTGACTGAATTGCGGATCGTATTCAAGAACTTTGGCCTTCCCAGAGGTGGTCGAATCAGATTTGCTTTGTATGGTGACCAAGAAGTTCGATCCGAATCCGGCCGAGTAAATATTGGGTGATCCATTCGCTAGTACGTCAATTAGGGCAATGCCTACGGAATTGGGGCCAATGAAGTAATCTTGCCGATCGATGAACGTGCCGTCACCGACACCCAGCAAAACATTCGCCATGCCATCGGCAGATGCCGCCACCGCCACATCCGAGACACCATCGCCATTCAGATCAACGACCGAGACGTCCACGGGGTTATCACCCACGGGTGTAGCAATGGCCGCAGCAAACGTACCATCACCCGTGCCGATCAACACCCGCAGTGAGTCCGTTGAAGGATCTGTGGCAATCAGATCGAGGTTGCCATCACCATTTGCATCGAATGTCAGCAGGTCCGACAGCGGCTCGGGAAGTGTTCCCTTCCCGCCGACGGAATAGTTCTCAGCGTTTGCGAATGATCCATCACCGATCCCCAAGCGGATGGAGACGTAGGTTTCGGACGGCGAAGATCCGCCCAGGGCGAGATCGGGATTTCCGTCGCCGTTGAAGTCGCCGACGACAATCTGTGATGCCGGCGCCGCGAGACTCACGGGTGTGGCGGGTACAAAGCCGCGAGTACCATCCCCGATCAAGACATGAAACTCACTCGCACCAGCGACCACCATGTCAGCAATTCCGTCGCGATCAAAATCGCCGACTTCGGCACTTGATGGTTGGTCGACCGTACCAACGGTGATGCTCACACCGTCCGCCGATGCGGTACCATCGCCGAATAGCAATTGAAGTTCATTGGTAGAGGGCTGCAAAGTCAGGTAATCGATTTTTCCGTCGTCGTCGAAGTCACGCAGTTGGACGCTTGTGGGCGGGGAATCGGTGTGGATGATCGAGGGTGTATCGAAGGCTCCAATCCCGTCGTTACGGAACACCGTAACCGAGCTGTCAGCGCCAGAATATGCAATCAGGTCGACCAGCGAATCGCCATCAATATCCACCGCCTCCAATCCATCGGGTGGGGCGTCGAAAATGATGCCAATCGCGACCGATCCGGTGTCGTCGATGAACCTTCCCTCACCTAAGGAGAGCTTGACCGACACGAACCTGCCGTCCTGGTTGACCACAATCACATCCTGGTTCTTGTCGGCATTGAAATCGGCCGACGTCAATGACGACAAGTTGCCGCCCAGGAACACCGCTTCGCTTGACGTGAAGTCCCCTTCGCCGTTTCCCAGGAACGTATTGAATCCGCCACTCGACGGTTGTGCGACGATGAGATCAACGTTTCCGTCGACGTTGATATCGCTGAGCTCGAGGATCGAAGTCGGTGGATCGGTTGGTGTGCCGCTGAACGGAAACATAAAATCATGTTTGTTAGGCGGTGCGAAGTTGCCGTCGCCGAGACCCGCGGCGATCCAAACGGCGGAATCACCGTCGCTGGCCAGCAGGTCAAGATTTCCGTCTTGATCGGCATCACCAAGCCGTATGGCAATCAGCTCTGCAGTCGCGATCGTTGAATCGACGGTGGCTGAAAAAGTCCCATCACCTAACCCGTGCAGCACGCTGATATTGTCGATCGCGGTGCGATTCGCCGTGACGATGTCAAGGATGCCATCGGAATCGAGGTCACCGTACGTGAAGCTTACCGCTCCGGAAGACACAGCATAGTTGATCGGATCGGCGAACGTACCGTCACCGTTGCCAAGCAGCACGTCGACACCATTGACGGCTCGACTGAGCACAATCAGGTCGATGTCGTCGTCACCGTTCAAGTCGGCGGCAGCGATTGAGTTTGGCAGTCCGCTAATCGGTAGATCCACGGCATCGGCGAACTGACCGGCGGTCAAAGCAAGCACGATCGACAACGTGCCATTGGAGTTCGCCGTCGCGATGTCATCAAGTCCGTCGGCGTTGATGTCGGCGACGACGAGTGATCGGACCGATCCGACAGCGATCTGGCCAGGTGAATCGAACGTGCCGTCACCCCGTCCGGGATGAATGACCACGGTGCCACTGCCCTCGTCGGCAACCAACGCATCGATCCAACCGTCGGCGTTGATATCGTGGGCGATGACTTGCGTCGGATCATCGCCTGTTCGATAGACGCGATTCTGGAACAGCGATGTGTTCGCCGGACCCCTGGCGATCGGGTCGGAAACGCTAGTGACGTTACCGCGGTCGTCGTAGGTCAGAAAGGTCTTGTTGCCGCGGCCGTCGGTGACTTCCGTAATGCGGTTATCGGTGTTGCGAACAAAGCTGGGCAGTTCGCCGCTGCCATCGGATTCTGTGATCGTCTGACCCGCCCGATCGAGACGCGTGGAGGTGACGTTGCCATTGGCATCCGCCACTGCGGCAATCGCCTGTTGTCCGAGCGACACAGCTGGTGGAGCGGCGCCCGCATTGGTGGTCAATTCCGGAGGCGCGAATGCGCGACTTTGCGCGGGGGCATAACGAATCGTGGATCCATCTGCACGCATGAATGCACTGACACGACCGGCCAAATCGTATTCGATGCGCTCGTGATCACCATTCTTGTTGGTTTCGCCAATCAGTCGATGTTCGCGGTCATAATCGAAGACGCGTGTCGTCGTATCTGGATCTGTGATTTGAATCAGATTGCCAGCGCCGTCATATTGAAATTCGGTTCGACGGTTGATCGGGTCAATGATGACACTGATGAAATCTCCGGAATACTCAAAGCTGGTGGCCAAACCGACGGGATCGACGATACGTTGCAGTCGACCATCGAGGTCATAATCGAAGAGGGTTACGTTACCGTTGCGATCTGCGACCGACTCGAGTTGGTGAACTGCGTTGAACTGATAGACCGTTTGGTCAATCAGCACGCGTCGAAACGTGCCGTCGCCGTTGTCATACAGACGGGAAAAGTCACCAGCTGCCATGTAGTAGTTGGTCCCCGCCACCGCTTCGAAAACCGACTCGCCGCCGTCGCCATCAATCAGTAATACTGAACCATCAAAATTAGGAACCAGTTGTTGGTATCCAGCGATTCCCCAGCCACTACCCAGCGGGCTGTTGATCGTGTTGACGTGGACCAGTTGCGCATCAAGGCTGGTCGTCAGGCCGCTGGTGGCAAGATTATTCGCGCCACTGATTCGCATCGTGCTGGTATATCCGTATCGTCCCGACGGATAATCGGCGAGTTCGTTGATTTGGTGAACTGTCCCCGCCGCATCCAGTCCGGTCTCGATCGAACGGTATTGGTCAGCCGTTTGAATTGCGGGAATGGCAAGCCCACTGGTGTTGTCTTGGCGAAGTGGACTCGCAGCCGCGCCGCCAAACACAGTGAGGTGGCTGACAAGCACGGGCGAGTCGATATTTCTCGAGGGGTCTAGAACCTCGGCATGAACGATCGGCCGCGGGTCGGCTCGTTCCGAGTCGTAAACCACCGTGACCGCGCGGCCCGTCCCGAGCGAATTGTATGCGGCCAGTGAATGAGTCTTGTGAAGTGCACCCGCATGCGTCGATACGCTGGTCGCCGGTTCGTCTCGCGTTTGGCTGAGCGGAGTTTCCGGCTCCGCGGCGCCACCGGCAATTCGTCCGGGAGGGAACAACGTATCGATCGTTTGACTGCCATCGGCCGTGGAGACGCTGTACAGCGTGTTGGCAATGTAGTTACCGGATGCCGTGGCGACCCCGAAAAGATCGTCGCGAACGGTTCCATCCATCGATGCAGCACCACCACCGGACCAGGAAGCAAACCCGTTCGATTCGCCGGGGCTGAGGGTGAACGAGTTGGTTCGATTCGCGAGCGGAACCGACGAATTCGACGGACCCAGTTGCTGATCGGCCGACGAAAAACGGTTGACACTGCGGTCGTCGATCGTGCTGAAGTTATTATCGGACCGTTGCGGGTGGTGTCGATTCTCACAGTCGTCACAATCCTTGTCCGGATTGTTGTCATTCTCATCGGGCGGCGTGCCCTTCGGCTCGGTAGTCGAGAAGTCGTGCCAACTGCTGTTGCGAATCCCACCGCTGATCGTTTCTATCACTGTGCCATCGGCACTGACGCGTCCGGTGCCCACCTGGTCAAACTCGCCGGTAACCGGATTGATCGACCAGAGGATCATTTCGGTACCAGGTTTGTGGCCGGCTCGGTTTGGGAGCGTCAGCGGCGCCGGCGTCTCGAATACCATCTCACCAGGTTGAATCGTCACGACAAGATCGGTGAACAAGCCCTCGGGCAATGCAGCGGGAGTGAGTTCAGCGGGAACTTCCGTGATGCTCAAGACTCCGGTAAACGGTTGCCCGCTTTGATTACTGAGCGATCCTGCTTGGACAAAAACTGCAGCCCCAGGAATGGTTGGCGTCGTTACGATTTGGTCGTTGTTCGGATCGATGGTTTGACCGTTGGCGACGTCAAGTGCTGGTAAATAGATTGGCCGACCAATGACGTTCTGAGCTCCTCGATACAGATCACGACCGAGAAGCAGGCGGATCTTTTCGGCGATGAACGGGTAGACTTCAGCACCGGTGAATGCTTCGCCGCGGACGAAAATCGCATCGGCAGTTGACCCCGCCGAAACGGTCACCTCGAATCGTCCGTTTGCGTCGGTCGTCGTTGCATCGCCACCGAATTCGATCGGGATCGCAGCAAGCGGTTGGCTGAGTGTGTTCAGGACAACGCCTGAGATTCGCGTGGTAGTGCCCGTATCCTGCCTGACGGTCAATGAAACCGGCACGATGGTCTGGGTGAACCCGTCGGAGACGACCACGTCGAAGGAGAACAAGCCTTCTTGTCCGGGTGCCGGAGTCACCGTGAGCTTTCCGTCCGATGTCAGTTCCGCGATCGGCAAACCGCTGTCGCTGCGAATCGAATACCTGAGCAGGTCGCCGTCACGATCGGTTGCCGAGAAGTCGGCTTCCAGGTAACCGCCGGCCACCACCGACAGGGGCCCGGGGTCATGAACGATGGGCGCGGCATTCGGTCCTGCCGAGTAGACAATCGGTTGAAGATTCAGCGACAAACCGGCAGGGTTGCGAATCGTCAGGTCGATCGGTGCCGATGTGGCGAAGCTATCAATTCCACCAGAGAGGATTCCCGGTGCCAGGTTGAGGTAGGGCACACCGTTGGAATCCATCAGCGATGCCGACACCACTTCGATCCCGGTGGCCAGCCCAGGTATCGCGACCGCAACGCGCCGCCCCGTCGCAACACGATCCGATTTGACTCGAAGGCTCGCCCTATAAAGGCCACTCGCGGGGTCGATTCGGACATCGCCGACAATGGCCGTCAGTGAATCATCGACCGTGTATTCGTCCAGATCCATGGCTGGCCCGCTCGGCACCGAGCGAAGCGATTGTTCAAACGATGGGTTGCGATGCGCATCGCTGTCGTCATCGATCGCGATTCGAGTCAGCATGGCGGTCGACGCCAAGTCTGTGTCGGAGTTAATCCACTGGACGACGAGGCGAACGCTACCGACGCCGACGAGTGAGGAGAGATCGACTTCCACCGTCCGGCCATCAAATCGGACCAGGCTGGGATCGAAATCAACGTTATCGCCGGAAATTGTCAACAGCGATGCGTTTCCATCATTGCCATCGAGCAGCGGGCGAGTCGGATCGTTCGCATCGACGACGTATATTCCCAACACATCTTCCGTTGCAAATCCCCTAGCTGTCGTGTCCGGTTGCGCATCGAGGTCAAAGTGAAGTGTCGGTGCGATAAAGTTATCCGGCAGCGGAAGCGTTACAGCCGCTTGCGAATCGAATGTCGATTCGGCGACGCGAAGACGGGGTTGCAAGAGCAGCGATAACGTACCTGCATTCGACAAAACGCTCGTGTTCCCGGCTATGTCGATCGCTTGTGCCGAGATGCTGAAGTTGTTCGTTTGCAGCGATGCCGATTCGAGATCGATGTCGACTGTCCAAAAACCCGACGCATCGGCTGCTGTTGATCCGATCAGGCCGACGACGGCGTCAAGTAATTCTACGCTTGCCAGCGGCTCGGCCCGACCGCTGAATGACAGCAGTGCCTCGGAGGTCGATCCACCAAGTACTTGTCGTCCCGCCGAATCTTTGATGCCCGAGAGCGACGGTTGGTCGGGCGGCTCGGTGTCGACCGTGAACGTCAATTCGGAAGCGTTCGATGCATTGCCCGCGGCATCGGTCGCCGATAACAGAACGGAAACCTGTCCGTCCGAAATTGCGCCGTAAAACAGACTTCGCAGATCCACATCGGTGAAGGTGAACGTTCCCTGGAGTTCGTCGAAAAATCTGCTCGCATCGCTGAGCTCGCCGGCGACCGAAACCGTCAGCGATGCGATTGCCGATGCATCGGCAATCGTGCCTGCGATCGAAATGTCGGACGTGATCGCGTCGGTATCGGATTCACCGGTGTCATTTGTCAGCCGCAACGTGACGAGGGGCGGGTCGGTGTCGATGGCGGTCGGCGGAGGCATTCGCCGTGCGTAGACGTCTTCGCTCCCTGCCTTTTGCCGAGTCCAAGATGCCAGGTATCCGCCGCGGGAATCACCGGTCACCGAAGGCGCGTATTGCAGGCCCGATTCAGTGATCGGCAGTGTGAACTCTTCCGTTGGCGGCAATGCAATGGATTGAAAGTGGCGCCCCTTGACGGTGGTGTCATAGCCGCTGACGCCAAACTCAGTCCACAGAACCAGAAACGAACCGTCATCGGCCGCGGCAACAGCGGGACCGTATTGCAGCCCCGATCGGTTCGTGTTGACACGGATCTCCGGGCTCGAAGGCCGATTGCTCGAGTCGATTGTACGGGCGAAGACGCCGAACGAATCATCCCGGCCGCGTCCCGACCATACGACCAGCAACTCACCGCCGGGCAGAACAACAAGATCGGGCGAAATTTGCAGGCCACCGATCGTGGCATTCACTCCGACCGCGTCCGAAGTTGCGACGCCATCGGCATTGAATCGACGCACAGCGACACCACCCCAGTTGTCATCCGGCCCTGTTCCGCTCCACGCAACGGCGAAGCCGCCATCTGGCGTGGCCACGATCTGAGGTTCGCTTTGGATACCGAAATTGGCAGTGTTCACGCGTGTCTCGTCGGTCAAGGCGACGCCTGATCGATTGAATTGACGGACAAAGACTCCTGCGCGGTCACCCACACCCCTGCCCGTCCAGGCAATGGCAATGTCGCCACTTGCGAGTTGTGCAATCACAGGGCGTGTTTGGATTCCACGAGCCGTTTCATTGATCATCAATTCGCTGCTAAGAAACTTGCCACTGGCATCGATCCGCCGGGCGAATACACCATGGGCATCGCCATCGCCCCGCCCGCTCCAAGCGACGATTGCCGTGTCATCGTCCAGGACTAGGATCGACGGATCCTGCTGATTTCCGCCGTGTGTGGTATTGGCTCGAATCGCCTCACCGATCGGTTCGCCGTTGGAATCGACACGTCGCAGATAGATGCCCTGTGTGTCACCCGTTCCGCGTCCCGAGTAGGCAACGATCCCGCTGTCGTCACTCAACAAAGCGGTAGCTTGATGCTGCGGGGCGGTCGATTGATCCCCGCGAAGCGGATCATTGATGACGGATTCGGACAGAAAGCCGCCGGCGTCCATGACGACTCTCGATTCCAACGGCTCCGCAACAAGTGACCGAACGATTTTGCGCAGGCGCGCAGATCGCCCTACGTTGACGCTTTGATTGCATGATTTGATTCCGTGCCCAACTAGCGCGGCAATCAGATCACGTCAACGCTCTAACGACAGTGAAGGTTACCCGCCCTGCCGAACAAACGCGAAGTCCCGTGATTACCGCGCCGGAATACCTTGCAGCGATGAACAAAAAACAAATGCGTGCTGAATAGAGAAGATACTTGTGCCCCAATCTTCCAGCATGAAGTTGATTGAGCTCCGAACATAAGGCGTCGAATAATCAGAATCAACAGGAGAGAAGCTTTTTTTCCGCCGGTCGCGGCTCGACCGTGATGTTCACTCATTGATCGGAGCCGGATTTCCCCCGGTTCGGCGAATTCACCCCTGACAAACCGAGGCCACCGGCAATCGCTCAGGGGCAGATGAGGGCACCGTGGGAGCCGCTGGGAGATCGCCTGGGCGATACCGGGGGAAACGGCACTTTCGTACAGGCCCCGCAAACAGGCGTCTTTGCCGACCTGAAAACCGGATTTCCCAGATCATTTATTCTCCGTCAGCTTGACTCCCGTCAGCAGTAACCCATCTTTCTGGTGGATGCGGAAAAAACCGCATCACGTACGGTTTCCATCGGTCTACCAATTCAATTCTCACAGGGTGTGGGTCTCTGAAGGGGTTTCCGACAAAGGCAAACCGATCGCGAGATCGGGACGCAAAGCCGCGGGTCTCACCGAGACCGCCGGGCTACCAAAGAAAACACTGCCCCTGAACAACCAAAACATGTTCGCCTTTGCATTTACATGCGAAAGCGTGTCAGTTGGTGGAGAGTCCTATGCATCAGGCCAAGATATTGGTTGCGGACGATAGTCGCACGATCCGCGCGGTCGTGCGCCGAGCACTCTCTGGTGCTGGCTTTGACGTGACCCTGGCAGCCGATGGCAAAGAGGCGGTCCAGCTGGCACGCCGCGATCGCCCCAATCTGGTCATTCTTGACATTCAAATGCCGGAGATGGATGGCTACCAGGCATGCCAGGAGATCCTGGCACTAGCAGATCGATGCCCCCAACTGCCGATCGTCTTCCTGACCAAAGATACCGCGAAGCATCTCAGCGCGCTGGGGAATGAATTGGGTGCGTACCTGAGAAAACCTGTCACCGATGAGACGCTGTTGTCGACAGTCCGAACTTTGCTTCATCAGGATGTGGTACCCCAAGCTTGCTCGGGGACCAGCTGATGAAGAATGAAGGTGGCTTTCATCCCGTTGTTGTTGCAAGACACAAACTTGTGAACGATGACTGCACGATGTTTCCTGAAAATGCGACGGGTCTTCCTGTGAACGGCATCGAGCAGTCCTGCGACAGCATGAGCTTTCCGGCGCAGTTGGGTGCGGAACAGAGCCAGCAGTTCAAGTCGGAACTGGGTGACTTCGCAGCGCAAACAAGGGTGCGGTTGCAGATCTTGTCGGAATTGCTGATGCAATGCCAAAACGAACAGCAAGCAACCAGACAAATCAGCCACGAAATCGTTGAGCAATCAGAAGTACAGCTGTTTCAGGAGGTCGAAAGCGAATTTCGACCGGCAACCGAAATCGATCCAGAACTCCCAACAACAAACTTCGTCGAAGTGGAATCGCCAGTGGAGACTGCAATCGACACCGAATCACGACCGAAAAATGCCATCGCAACAGACGCCTCGCCGGCAGGTTCCAGTGAGCCGGCATCGCCGGTGGAACAGCAGATCGGTCCGGCACCCGAAATGGGTCGAACGAACGACGACGCCGATCCGATGGAACGTCTCAAGGCAATCAAGAATCGTCTCGCCAAACAAATGAAGAACGCTTAGTGGCTGGAAAGTGCATTTACCTTGTCACCGCCCAAAATGACTCACCATGATTTCAACTGATACACAATCGAACTCGACCGCCGCGATGCTGAGCGACCTATCAGCATCGGACAAACACTGTGTATTTCGCAGCGGAGCGTCGTGGTTCTCGGTGCCTGCCGTTTCGGTACGCGAGATTTCGATCGCACCCGATCTGGTACGTGTGCCGAACTGTCATCCATCCCTTGCCGGGGTATGTCATTTACGCAGCGAATTTGTGCCGGTCATCTCGCTGAACTCGCTGCTACATATCGACGCCTGCCAAACCGCACAACCGCACAACAAGTTGATGGTGATCAACGGCAGCACGGTTTGGGCTTTGCTGATTGCCGAGGCCGCGGCGCTGGAATCACTTGAAACCATTATCACACCGGATATCCGAAGCGATGACGTGAACCAGACCCCGGTGATGGGGACTGCCATGTTTCGCGACCGAATCGTTCGTGTACTTGATCCCAACGGTATTTTCCGGCTCGCTCAGCAGGCGCTCGAAAACCTTTGGAGCAGTCCTCGCCAGCCAGTTCGAACTCTTCGCCCTGAACCTCGCCCTGAACAAGGGAGCCAACGTTGAAACTCCACACATTATTTCTGGTGACCCATGGTGTCGCGGCAGCGACAATCACGGCGTTATTCGTTGCCGCGTCCCAGTCCGGATCGGTGTTGTACCTGGCCGCCGCGGCAGTGTTGTCGATGGTGACCGTGGCCGCCTCATCATGGTTCGCGGCCGGTCGCGTGCGAACGGGATTGTCCGTCCTGGAATCGGTTGTGGCCGACCACGAAAACTCCGAGTCAATGCACACAGGGCTGGAAGAGTTTGACCAATCGGCGAAATCGATTGGCAAGAGCGCCACGCGTTGGGAATCCGTGGCTGCGAACTCGCGACAACAATCACGTGAATTTCAATCCATGATGTTGTTGTTGAATCGACGAGGTGCGACAGGCGAACCATCCAGCGAACAATTGCGGGGGCTGCTGGCCGCGCTCGGCAGCACACTGCATTCGCACTTGACGCAAATCGAACGCGGTACCGCCGAAATCGAACAGTACACCAGGGCGATCACCGACGGCTCGGAAGCGCAGGGGCACGTCGTCGTCAAGACGACCGCGTACGTTGAACAACTTGCGTCGACCATCGACTTAGTCTCCGGCAATGCGGCATCGGCACAGTCGGCCATCCAGCGCACCAGCGAGTCGGCGACCGCCGCGTTGGGGCTTGTTCGCGAGCTCAATGAGGGGATGAAGAGGGTCCACACAGAGTCTCAGACATGCGAGAAAAAGCTTCGCGGCTTGTGCGATCCGTCACGACAAATCAGCGCGATCGTGGGGACGATCAGCGACATCGCCGCCCGAACGGATCTGCTGGCTTTGAATGCCTCGATCGAGTCCATTCGTGCAGGTGAGCACGGACGTGGATTTGCGATCGTCGCCGATGAAGTTCGCAAGCTCGCTGAGCAGGCATCCGATGCGACTCGCGAGATATCCAGCCTGGTTGACTCGATGCAACTTGTCACTCAAGAATCGATCCGCGGGATCGAAAGCGAGCGAGCGCAAGTCGAAGTGGAAGCCCACCGTGCCATCGCCGTCGAACAAGCACTGCAGCAGATCTGTGGGGCTTCCGACCGAGACGCCAGACACATTCAACAAATCGCAGAGTCTTCGACGCAACAACTGCAGCTCGCACAGGACTTTGTGATTGCTGTCGAGCAGATTTCGGAAATTGCGAAAGCCAACCGCAGTGGCGCCGAAAGTGTCTGCTGGACGATGAAGTCATTGTCCAAGACGACGCCGCAATTCAGCAACGCCATTGATCGGCTGAGAAAGTGCGGGAGCAATCCCAGCATCGAAATGGATGACAGTACCGGCACGGTCACTCCAGCGGCACCGATCACGATGTCCGTGACGGCATCCGATATGGTCTCGGTTGGTTGAGAGGATTCATGATGAATAGCGATACCACAAACAGCGACCTGATCCAATCGAGCCATCAGCTCTCTTTGGACGATTCACGTGAGCTTCTCGCAGAAGTGCGCGAAGCGACTCAGCAATCGTCGCAATCGGATCTGCACGAATTTGCCTGTCTCTTGTGTCAGATTCTTGATTTGCACGAGCGAACAAACGGCGGTCACGATACTGCCGAATTCATCGCGACCAGTTTGGAAGAAATACGATCGGTGGTGAACAGCGATCAATCGTCGTCCGAGCAGATGGCATTGTTGCGCGAGCAGGCGATCGAACGATGGGGCGACCAGCTAACTGCCATTGACGAGATCGATTCGGAGCGGGTTTCGGCACACGATCTCGATTCCTGGGAAGCCGCAGACGATCAGGACTTTGACCCGGACGCCGACGTCGTTACACCCAGCGCCGAAGAAATCCAGTCGCTGCTAACCGGACTGAGCCGCGGATCCGCCGACGAGTCCGATCCGCCGCGCCACACGCCCGATCCGCCAGAGCCTCTTGAGCACCATGACCGATCGCCGGTATCGGTTGACTCGCTGGACCCCGAACTGCGGGAGGCCTTTTTGGACGATGCCTCCAGTTGCGTCAGTGCGATGGAGGACGCACTGCTGCGGTTAGAGTCAGATCCGCAGCATGCTGACTCGTTGAATCAGATCTGTCGCGAATTGCATACCCTGAAAGGTGCCTCGGCAAGCGTCGGATTATCCAGTCTCGCCGATCAACTGCATCAATTGGAGGACAGCCTTCGCGATGACGAAGCCGCAGGGAGGTCGCCAAGCATTGATTCATTGCTCCACAGCGTCGATTCGATTCGCTCGCAGATTTCCGGAAAAACATCCGCCAACGACTCATCGCTGGCGCAGTACGAGTCGGGTCGCGAACCGGTGAGACAACCGGATGCCTCTGCCAAACAGCCCAGCGAGCAGGCCCAGCCCAGCTCGCACGCCCCGACAAGCGAGCAGACACAACCCACGACGACCGAGCCGCTCAAGACGACGTTATCGCAACCGGCCGCATTCGCCGAGGGGTCGGCCGATGACGAATCGGTTCGTGTCAAGTCATCGCAGCTCAATCGGCTGATGGACATGCTGGCCGAGTTGGTGATGCTGCGAAATCGACGCGAAACAGAATTGTCGGATCTGCAAGAGGTTTACCACGAGCTGATCGGGAGCGTCTCGAAGATGCGGATGCTCAGCAACGAAGGGCATCACCAAGCTGTCGCCAGCAGTTCGTTGCAACTGTCAGAGATTGCCAATGATGTGCTGGAGGTCGCGCACCATGTCCGCGACTGTGCCCGCCCGGTTGCCGAAGGCAATACTGCGGTTTCGCAGTTCATTCGTCAGTTCCGTCAAGAGTTGGTCGAGCTGCGACGGACACCCGTTTCCGGTCTGTTTCGACGATTGCAGCGGGTGGTTCGTGACGCCGCACAGGCCGAATCAAAAGAGGTGCGTTTGAAACTGCTGGGTGAAGACGCAGGCATCGAACGGTCCCTTCAGCAGCGGTTGTACGAACCACTGTTGCACATCGTGCGGAACTCGGTTTGTCATGGCATTGAGACGACCGAGGAACGGGCGCGAAGTGGCAAGAATCCCGTCGGCACGATCACGCTGGAAGCAAAGTCGGGACCCGACCTGTTGATGATTGAGATTCGCGACGACGGACGTGGACTGGATTATGATGCCATTCGCCGTCGTGGAGTCGATTCAGGATTGCTGGCCGCCGATCAAGCGGCCAGTCGTCATGAATTATCGCAGCTGATCTTTCAGCCCGGTTTTTCAACGCGTCAAACGGCCAACCAGGTTGCCGGACGAGGCGTGGGAATGGATGTCGTCGCCTCGACTCTGGCGCGGATGCGTGGCTGGCTGGAAGTCGATTCCGAGCCGCAACAGGGAACCCGTATCCGGTTGAGCTTTCCGCTACCCTCGGTAATCCAACACGCGATGGTGTTTCGCTCTGCAGGTCAGCTATTTGCCCTGCCGATGCAGTCGGTCCAGAGTGCAGGTGAAGTCGAAAGCGACTCGGTCTGCCTGACTTTTTCGGATTTACTTGGCTGTCGGCAGGAGCGTCCAGAAGGCTCGTGCCAGCGAATCGTGCTGGCCTGCGAAGCTCCATCGTCGAGCGGCTCGAGTGGCCGTTCGACCCGTGTGACTCTGCTGGTCGACGAGATCGTTGGTCCCGAGGAGGTTGTTGTACGCCCCCTTCCGACGCTGATCAAGCATCACCCTTATTGTTCCGGTGCGACGTTGTCGGGAATGGGGCAGACGGTGCTGTTTCTCGACGCGCGTCGTGTTGTCGAATCGCAAAGCCATCATTTGCACCGTGCCGACGAAGCACTCGATCCCAACAGGCTTTCGGCTCAGGGAAGCGAGATCAACAACGCTCAATCCAACCGACCGCGGGTGTTGGTCGTCGATGACTCACTTAGCGCCAGAAAGAGGGTTGTCCGCTCTTTGCAGCGTTATCCGATCGATATCGTCGAGGCGTCGGACGGAAAGGATGCACTCGAAATTTTGAAAACGCAGCGGTTTGCAGCTGTGTTCAGTGACATGGAGATGCCTCATGTAAGCGGCATGGAGTTACTGGCCGAAATCGGCTCGCGCGATCAAGCCGATTCACCGCCGGTTGTGATTATCAGCAGCCGCAGCGAAGACGAGTTCACGAATCGAGCCAGAGAGCTCGGAGCCATTAACTACCTGATCAAACCACTTGCCGATGACGAGCTTGATGGCGTGCTGAGGGGCATCGAGTCCCTGGGGCACCTAAAAACGATTCCACCGAAAAGACTACAAACGCACGGAGAGATTCAATGACCGACAAGACCATCCTGGTGATCGACGATAGTGCAACGATTCGAAAACTGGTCGATACGCACCTCAGTCCAGCCGGCTATCGAGTGGTTCTGGCCCCCAACGCCGAAGATGGATTGCGATTGGCGTCGGAAGTAAAGCCGGATCTGATCCTGTTGGATCATCAACTTCCCGGAACCACCGGTTACGACGTCTGTTGCCAGCTGGTTGAGTCGCCCGAGCTTCGACAGATCCCGGTCGTCGTCAGCTCGACACTGCGCAAGAAGGCGTACGCCGAATATATCGATCTGGACAATGTCGTTGACATGCTGCCCAAACCCTACACGGAGCAGTTGCTGCTGACGACGGTTGCCAATGCACTGGAGACGGCGGCGATGGTCGTCTCTTCTCAGTCACAAGGGACGGCGGTTCCGGAGGTGATCGACCAGCTTGACGAGGCGGCGCTGGCTGGTTCGTTCGCTTGCTTTGGGCTTCGCGAACTGGTCGACTTCCTGAACAACGGGCGCAAGGTCGGGGTGCTGGAAGTCGAAGCGGATCGAACACGCATTCGATTCCATTTGGAGAAAGGGCGGATCCAGGGCGTCTATGCTTCCGGTATCTCATCGACAGAAATCGAAGAGATGGTCCGCCGATTGCCGAAATCACTGCTAAACCTCGCTCCCGTTCTGAAAATGACGATCAGCGGGCGAAGCTGCGCAGAAGTCGATGGTTTTGTTCAGTTGCTGGACCAAAAGGTTCTCGACCCGCGGTTGATGACAAAACTGCTTCGCTTTCAAGCCGCCATGCTCGTGCAGATCGCCTTCACGCGAAAGCTGAGCGCGTTTCGATTCGAAGCCGGGCACGCTGCCAACTCGCTGCACAAGAACCTGCCGCTCGATATCAGCCTGCTCGCGCTGCTGGTGGAAGGTTCGCTGCACAGGAATGAAGCCGACGAACAATCGTTCGAAAACTGTACCTATGCTCGTCGCGCGATCCGAGGCCAGAATCTGGACCGCGCCGGATTGACCGCTCGTCATATGAAAGTGTTGAACGTGCTGGCGGAGCCAAAAGACTCAAACGAACTTGCTGAAGCACTCGGCTGGAACAGCGATGAAGTACAGCAAGTGCTGAGCGGATTCGTGATGGCCGAATTGGTGGAAAAACGAACTCATGCCGTTGCCGGGCAGTTCGTTGTCTTCGAGCCTGATGCAGTCGCCGCGCAAAACCTGCGAGCATCGTTCGAGGATTCTGACAATCGCTACCTTGGTAAAGTCGTCCGCGATAAGCTTGCACTTCAACTGGTGCTCAAGCGATCGGTGCCGCATACGTTGGTATTTGCCGGTGACGACGAGCAGTCGTGCCAACTGGTCGGACAATTATTTGCAACACAGAACGCGAAAGCAGCGAACATCAAACGCATTGCTCTCGTCGGCGGCGAGCAAGCGTCGCAAGACATGGACTGGCATCAACTTGTCGGATTCGGACCCGACGAGGTAATCGCTCGACCATGCACCGCGGAACAGTTATTCAAGGCAATGGACCGGCTGGTTGCCGGCGACCCATCACGGTCGAACGGTTCGGTCAATTCATCGCCACTTCTTGGCGGCGAACCGGCCGGACTTCATGGGGCGGATATGAACACCATGGGCGCTGCTACCGCGGGAGTCGAATCATGATCTCGGAACAAACGCAAACGAAAACGATCACCCTGGTTGCCAGGAGCAAGTCGGGTTCGGTTCTCCATTGCGAATTACAGCCCGACAAGGGCATTTTTGTCGGTACCTCCTCCAATTGCGGTTTGCAGTTGCGCGGTGATGGACTGTCGGAAATCCATTGTCGGATCGGTCTGGAAGAGGGCCAGTTGTGGGTTCAAGACTGGATGTCCAACGAAGGCACTCGCGTGAATGGCGAAGTGATTTCAACGAAATTCGAGGTGCATCTGGGGGACGTTATCCAGATCGGTGAACAACAAATTACCGTGGCCAGCGCCGCGCCATGTGTGAACGGCAGCGAACCGGCTGCAGTCCAAGAAGAAAACGCAAGAGCCGAGGTCGTGGAGCGTGAATCCGAACCGGAAACGGTTGTCAAGCATGAACCGGTTGCCGAGTCGATCGTAAAAGATGAGCCGGTGCAACCGTCCCACGATCCACCGGTCGAGTCGTCATCGCACGAGGAAGCAGATGACGTCGCCGAACGGGCAGTCAAAGTTTCCCCAGAAGGGAATTCTCTGGCGAGGGATTCGGTCTCAGACGAGCACGAGTCGATGGATTTCGATAGCGACTTCTTCCAGTTTGAGGAAGAAGAAACGTACGATCGAGAGACCGTTGCGCTGCTTCAAGCCGAGATAGAAGAGCTGCAGACCGCTCTTGCACAGCGCGACGCGGAAAGATTCTGCGAAACGAACGTCCTTGAGCATCAACACAGCGCCGCGGATCCCGTTGCGGAAGAATCGGATGAAGTGCTGCAAAGAATGCAGGATTTGATCGACGAAGCCAACCGCAGTGATGAGCGGGTCGCGATACTCGAGGAAATGCTGCACGCGGCCGAAGATGCAAACCGGTCCGAGCAGGAAGAACGCAAGCAATTGGAAGCGTGGGTTGGCGACATTGAAACGCGTCTCGGCCAGCGTGAAGAAGAGCACCTCGCTGAGCTCGACGCATTGCGACAACGATTGGATAAGTCGAATCAGCAACAGGAACGACTGCAGCGACAGCTTCAGCAATCCGCCTTCAGCGGTAGTGTACCGAAGCAATACGAAGAAACGCTTGAGGAACTGCAAGCGAACAATCGAGAGTTGCAGGAGCAATTAGCCGAATCCCAAAAGCAGCGTCTGTCCCTCGAACAACGATTCGAGCAAATCGAAGGCGATCAGGAACACGCCTTACGGGAAGAACGCGCGAATTTGGCCAAAGAACAAGCCAAGATCGCCCGACTACGGTTTGAGCTTTCCAGCAAGTTGGCTGACGTCAACGAGTTGCCCAAATCGGAAAACCAAGCGGACAAGGAGACGGCGCATCGAATCCAGACTTTGCGAGAACACTTACGTGAGATTCACGAACAGGAAAAATCGGAAGAGAAGGAAGCGACTTTAGCAACCCGTCTCGCGAAACTATGGAAACGGGTCGAATACTAAGTCACAGCCAACGACGATTGCCAGAGATAACATGATGGACAGATTCAATACGATTGCCGTCAATACAGACGACTGTGATGTCGCTCCAGAAGTCATCCTTGATGCCCTGCAAGATGTCATTTCCGACGTCGAGGCGTTCTTGTCGGACTTGTTTCATCGACTCGATCACAACATTGCGGTAAGTGATACGGTCGCGGAACCCGACGAGCGATTGCGACAACGCATTGAGGAATTCCAGTATGAGAAGAGTCAATGGGAGGCGAAACGGAAGTGCGATGCCGAACAATTCCGCGAGAAGGCCGACCAATTGACCGATGCCTGGCTGCGTCTGGAAGCGGAACAACGAAAGATCCTACAGATGAAAGAGCCGCACGCCGCCGCATCGCGAGAGCGTCTCCCGGCAAGCGATTCTGCGCACCGTGACTCCGTTGGCGTTGCGACAGCAGTCTCTGCTGGAAGCGATGCCGTAGCTGCGGAGCCGGTGTTGGGCGGCGATCAATATGCAATCGATCAGCAACCCGTCAAACACTCGCCGGTCTCGCATGTCAGCCGATCCAGAGAAGCCGCTGTTCGACAATTCCAGCGATTGAGACGGGAAATCGCGTCCAGTCGTCCGAATACAGGTCAGCTGTGAACAGCAACAACGATCCAACCCATTGCGGAGAATGAAAGTGTCGATAGCCAGTCTGATAACCGATGCCGTGTACATGTGGAAGCATCGTGCCGTGTTGCCTGTCAGTGATGACAACGGGTTTCCCGATGTTGCCGATGCGCCGCCAGATACGCGGCGGCTGATTCGCAATCGCAGGTACTGCCGAGTGCTGTCGAATCGAAGTGACATTCCGTTCGATGATGTATCGATTGCCTTCGCCTGGAAGGCCGTCGAGCACGATATGGCGCTGATACCGGGCGGTGAGATCTGCCTGGTGAGTGATACCATTGTTGCCACCCCCGGCGGATTCGAATTGGCAATGAACCCCGATGAATTGATCTCGGTGGAGTCGCTGTATTTGGATCGCGATTGCGTTACGAACGCCGACTACGCGAGGTTCGTTCAGTCAGACGGTTATGGCAACGCCAACTATTGGCCCGAGGAAGTGTTGCCCAATGTGTTGCAATTCAACGACAGCACCGGGCAACCGGGACCGCGTTATTGGTCGCACGGCAATCCGCCGCCAAACAAACTGGATCACCCAGTGGTGGGCATTTGTTGGTATGAAGCGAACGCGTATGCCACTTGGGTGGGCAAACGTTTGCCATCGACTGACGAATGGCAACGTGCCGGTACCTGGCCGAAGGGACATAGCGGCGACGGTACCGAAATGCGATATCCCTGGGGGAATGCGTTTGATCCGTCCAAAGCAAATACCTGGGCCGGCGGCCGCCGCGATACCGTACCGGTCAACTCGCTTGCCGCCGGAAAAACTCCCAACGGAGTGCGCCAGTTGATCGGCAATGTTTGGGAATGGGTCGATGCACAGTTCTATCCAAATACGGAGAGCGGCGTGTCGATCGTACTCGATCAGACGATGGCCGAGATTCGTGGTGGTGCATTCGATACCTATTTTCACTCCCAGACAACTTGCCAATTCCGCACTGGCCAACCGTTATTGTTTCGAGGCCCGAATGTCGGGTTTCGATGCTGTGTCAGTGCAAACGCATTGCCCGTTCCGCCACAATCTCAAATCCCCGATTCGGACGAAGCTGACGAATGATTACCACGCCAAGTCAACTGATAAGTGGCTTTCCGCCGATTGCTTTAGACTGCGCATGCTGCGGTCTTCGCTTGTCGGAACGAGCCGAATACTGTCCCGATTGCCAAACACCGGTATCCGTTTCACACACGGTTGCCACTCGTATCGGAACGCAGAATTTTGTTTCTGTGTTGGGTGCCAGTAATGCCGGAAAGACGGTCTATCTAGGATTGTTGTTGGACATCCTTAGTAAGGGGCCCGAAGAGTTTCGCGGGATCGCCAACAGCGCCTTCTCGGTCGACCTCCAAGAACAAGTGGTGACCGCGCTGGAGCGACGTACCTTTCCCGAGAAAACACCATCGGAGGCGGATGTCTGGAAGTGGTTGCATTGCCAGATCTCGATCGGCGAGAAAAAGTCGATGCGATCGGTTGACTTGATCTCGCCCGACTTTGCCGGCGAAGCAATCGCCATGGAGGTCAATCAAGCCGGACTCTATCCTGCGATCCAGCATGTGGTCAAGAAATCGAACGGCGTGCTGATTCTTTGTGACTCCATGCGAGTTCGCGACGAAGGGTCGGGTGAAGACCTGTTTGCGATGAAGCTGGCCTCCTATATCGCACAGTTGCACGGCCTGTCGAGTGATGGCTCGCGAGGCAAAGACCATACCGCCGGCCCGGCTGTCGCGATCGTCTTTACGAAGTGTGACGGTTGCCCAGAAGCTATCGAAGACCCAGCCTTGTTCGCGGCGAATAATACGTCCCGTCTGTTCGAGTTTTGTCGGCGGACATTCGCCAGGCACGCCTTCTTTGCAGCAAGTGTCGCTGGAAGTTCAGGCGTGCTCGTGGACATGGATGGCCGACAAATGCGGATCCCCTTTCATATCGAGCCACATGGCGTGATCGAACCGCTGAAATGGATCGTCTGCCAGAACTGACGCAGAGAGTGAGTGCAATATGAATACAATCAGCGTCGAACAGGCTGTGTTCGCATCTACCGATCGCGGCAGTATGAAAGGTTACCAATTGGTTTCCAAGTCCTCTGGTGTGGATCGATCGTGTAGCCAAGAGTTGTGTCGCTGGGCGCCGTCACAGGTCCCGAGCAATGATCCTAAACAGTGGACCATCAACTACTTTCCGGTTTCGGATGATTCGGTTGCGATCACTCGTACTGTGTTGGGTGGGCCCGAGTACAGCAGTCGCGGTGGCACACAAGTGGTGACGCTGATTCTCGTGCTTCGAGACGAGCAGTTTTTGTCCTATGCCAGCAATCCGATTCTGGTTGCCAGAACCGCGTTGGCAATGGGTTGGTTGAAACTGCCCTTGGACATGGCCTGTGAACAGCTTCCGCAAGCGATCCTACCGAGTTGTCCGGTCGTCGAGCCGTTGCTGCCGGACGATTGTGAATCCGATCGATACAGCCAATTGCTCGACGATGTCACTGATTTGATCAAGGCATCGCGTCGGGTCGCAGTGATCGGTCTGACCAACCCGATCGACGCGGTTGACCGGCTGATTCCTCGGCTATCGGTCGAGCTGCGACGCGACTTCAGCTTCACGACCGGTCTTACTCCGGCGATCCGCCGCCCCTTTCAAGCGCATTTCCTTGCCGCGGCCGACGTGACGCGGCAGCGGGCGCTCGATTCGCAGAATATTGTTTGCCTAGCCGCCGTCTGAACCGGGGATTGCTCGATTCGCATCACACTGACACGCCACCGAACCAGACACCGATCCCCGACGCCCGGCGGAGCGTTCGCGGCGGTGATCAGGCAGGCGTCGAGCCATTCAGCCACTGTTTGACGGCGCTGGGGTCGGGCAAGTCGCATTGGCGGAATTTGTTGATTCGGCCGTCCGCGTCGTCGTACAACAGCATCGTTGCCGTCGAAAGATCTGCAGCCGCCGGCGTATCAATCAACGTCGCGGAATCTGTTGCATTCATGCGGCCAAGAATTCGCAATTCCAAGTCATGTTGCGACGCCCGCGGCAGCCAGCGTGACAAGGTCTCGGCCGACCCGCAAACGAGAATCACGAACACGTTCGCGCTGGGTCCGTCGCGAAGCACATCTTGAAGAGCCGCGGCGCCGCTGACACCGCTGCCAGCCGCGTCGAGCGAAAAGTTAAACGATTCATCTTGACGAAAGTCGCGAAACCGTTCCACCGGATCGATGATGACGACGATCGGATCCACATTCTCCGCTTCGTCGCCGCGTTCTTTGATCAACTCGCTCAGACGGATCAGCTCGGATTCACTGTCCCGGGGCTTGATCGGGTTGACATCGATGCCGACATCGCTGAGCCACGGCGCAAGCGATGGTGCGTCGTCGACCCGGTTGCCATCGAGATAGACGACCTGCAGTCGGGGATTCGATTTTGCCATACCGGACACGGCCGAGGCGATGATCGTCCCGCGCGACTCTGCGGGCGTAATCAATAGCACATTACGTCCCGTGTTGCGTGAAAGTTCGAGCGAAACGGGAGGTCCGATCTCGACCGATTCACCGAGCAAGCCGACCAGTGCCGAAGATCTCTCGACTCCGATCGCGGCGGTGGCTAACGATCCGCTCCACCGGCAGGGACGATTGCCCTCGAAGATCACCGGCGGTGCCAGTTGAGCGGCATACTGTTCGTCTCGCGCCGTGATCGCGGCAAGCATTTCGCGGTGCTGCTTGGACGATAGCCAAGCGACTTGGAACGGTTGGTTTCCTTCCAACAGTCCTCCCGCATCATTGTAAATCGCTTCGCCCGGCCGACTGATCAGACGGGCTGCCGTGTTGTCATCCGAAAGGATCAGCGCCGCGTCCGATTCGCTGCACTGCATCGCGATGCGAACGGCCATCTGGCCCAGCGTGGCGCGTGGCAACGAGTAGGCACCGGCGAGCGACTGGCTGCTGAGAATGACGTGGATGCCGAACGAGCGACCTTGACGAACGAGTCGGTCAAGCAGCATCGCGCAGTCGCCGGCCAATCGATCGTCGCGAACGAACAACTCTTGAAACTCGTCGATGACAAGCATGATTCGTGGCAGCGACTTGTCGGAGGCGGTACGGAATTCACTTAGCTCTTGGACACCATGAGCGCGAAATGCTTCGCCGCGATGCTGTAGTTCTTCGTCGAGTCGCTGCAGGACGCTGCGGCCGAATTCCCGCTCGCTTTCGATGCCGATCACGCGAGCATGTGGCAACCCGCTCTCGGCGTAGGGTTTGAACTCGACACCCTTCTTAAAGTCCAACAGATAAAATTGCAGTTGATCGGGCCGGTAATGGTGCGCACCCGATGTGATGATCGAATGCAACAGCGTGCTCTTGCCAGAACCTGTCTTTCCGGCGATCAATACATGCTGCCGCACGCCCTCGCCCAGTTCCAGCAGCAGCGATCGATTGGCCCCCTGACTGCCAATGGCGATCTCGATTCCGTCTGCCGTCGTGCCCTGCCCTGCACCGGTACCCGACAGAATGCTGTCCAGCGGTATTTCGACGCGTGAGGCGGCGACGGTCGCCGCACCGATCTTTTCAATCAACGCGTTTCGAAGATTCACCGGCGGTGACTTTGCCGCCTCGAACGGCAACCCCTGTAAACCATCCGATTCGAGTTGCCAGTTCCCGCCGCTGTCGATCGACAGTTTCAGCATCTTGTCGGTCTTGGGCAGCGGCATATCGGTTGGCCACGGTTTGGAATCGTCACAGACCAAGATGGTGAAGATACCGCAACGGAGTCCACTTTCGATCAAGGCTCGTAAGTGCTTGAAACCATCACGTGTCAAGCCTTCGGGGAGGCCAACGGCGGCAACCACACGGTACGGTTCGGCCATCGACCCGGCCATTTCGTTGTAGTCCTCGATCCGTTCGAAACGATCGCGGAGGCTCGATTGAAGAACGTCCTCGACATGGTGGGCCAGCTCGCCAAGCCGTGTTTCAATCTTGCTGTCGGTTGTCCAAACGCGGTGGCCGACCATTGAGGGATCGTAATCGGCCAAAGCCATGAAGCTGGTGAAGTGTTGGCCGCGTCCGAGTGGATCGATTAACGTCAACTTCGCCCGCGCCGGAGCCGCGCCGGAAATCAGACGCCACAGGATTTGATGAGCCAGATCGATCGCTTGTTCCATTTCTGACTGACCGGCCCGAATCACAACACCACTGTGCAGTCGGCGATGCAGCACGACGGGAAGCGTCTCAGGAATCTGCGCCTCGGCTAGCAGCTCCTTCAATTCTTCTGAATGAACGGGTCCGTTGGATCCGTGTTCTACGTCTGACGGCGATTCGATGTTGCCCTGCAACACGTTGCGTAGACTTTCGTCCACGCGCAGCCAGCCGAGCGGCAGAAAGTCGACGTTACCATCGCTCGGAAGCTCGTCGCGGAGAACATCGGGCCAATTTGGGAATCGGGTACGAACCCGTGCATCGGTCGCGATGATCCGACTCATCCCGCGGCTCACGCCCTCATTCAACCTAGCGGAGAGGCGCTGCAACTGCGATTGACGACGGGCAGCGCCAAGTTCGCGTTTTTGTTGCAGCACCTGATCCAAGTTGGCAAGGTCTGCAGTGATTTGCTTGGCCAGTATTTCGGCTTCGCCCCGCAATTGGCTGCCGACCTTTTGGAAGTCCTCGGTGTATTTACGATCAGACTCGGCGAGTGCTTCGATCAGCCTACGACGGTGAATCTCTTGTTCACCTTTTAACCGATTTTCGAGTTCACTAAGTTGCTCACTCCCCCAACGCTGCGTCGCTTCGATGTGCACGTCTCTGCGTTGAATTCGTTCGGCCGCAGTGTCGGCGGCTATCTTGGTCGAAATCTGGCGTCCGGCCGCGGCACATTCTTCAGCGGCTCGGGCGATGCGTTCGGCACGAGGATAGAGCCGCCGAGTCATTTTTTTGAGCGGCCACAACAGGATCGTATAGATAATGAACCCGATGACGCCAACAACCAAAGCGCCAACCATCATCGGTATCCAGGGAGGCTGCGGGCCATAGAAGTAGGCGACGACGGACCAGATCGCAATTACGACAGCCACACCCGCGGGAAGATAGAACGAGTCGACGGTCTTGTACGCGGCGCCCGTCTGCATCTCCTCGATGACTTGATCGCATTTACGCGTCAAATCGTGGATCGATTCGACGGATTGCAGTACCGAATCGGGTGTCGCAACGATAATGTTCTCACTGGGATCTTGTGCCGGTGGCACGTCCGGCAGTCGATCGAGTCGGCGAATCGCTACGCGCGAGCCCATTCCAAACTCTGGTGAATCTTCACAATGCTGTCGTCGATCTGTTTGATCTCCTTGCGATTCTGTAATCCGGGCTGGTTCTTGTGGTTCTCGTACTGCTGCAATACTGCCTGCTTGCGGGCTTCCACTTTGCGCTCGATCGCTTTCGTTGCTTCGGCAGACTTGCGGCGAAACACGGCGGCAAGCCGATTCAGCTCCTTGCGATTCTTGATCGCGGTCGCTTCGTAATGGCTAGTCAAACGTTCCTCGGCGATGTCCCATTGCTCGAGCATCGCACGACGTTTCACACGACAGGCGTCGGTTGTTTCGCTGCGTTGGGAACTCAGTTGAGACTCCTCTACCGCACGTTCATGAGCATGTTTGGCCTGCATCGCCCGCTGCTGATCCAGACAGGACCGGAAGCGGTTGGCGAGACCTTCAAGCAGGCGTTTTTGACGCTGAGGGTCAAATAGCACAGCGGGGCCAACGGATGAGTCTTTCATGGCGGCAGCGAAGCATCGAGAAGAAAAGCGATCAAAACACTAGTCTAATTCGTCAGACGGACGCTGATCATCTTGCAAAGCACGATCTGCCTTGCGAATGGACTCACAAAACTCATGAAGCGATGCGGTGAAACGATTCAAACTGGGGCCAATCGTCAACAAATACTCCTTCTCGAAACGTCCGCACCGCTCGTCCCGCCAGTCCTCGCGAACGGCCTTCCAAAGCCGCGAAAACTCGACAAAATCTCGTCGAAGTCGATTTTCGCCGTCGGTCACGCGACCAAGATTGAATGCCATTTCTCACTCGCTGAAGGGGGGGGCGGTCAAGGGTTGAATGTCCGCAGCATCTTTCTCCCTTTATACAGGTTGAATAGATCGCTCGCCGCCAGAGGTCGCAATCTGCCGGCCGTTGGATGGTCAACTGTCTCCAACCCATCGGTCACCACGACGCAGGAAGTCGCATCGCGCACCGCGCTGAACACACCGGCTTGTTCATCCAGAAAAAAACCCAATAGCTCGGGTTTGATCGATTCATACCCAAGCTGATCGAGATGTTTCTTCAAGGGCTCCATGGCACGTGCCTGGGCTTCATTGAAATGCTCGGACGCGACTGAAAAAATTTCTGGATGCTCGGCATGCCAGCCGGCGTAAATCGCATAAATGTCGTCCACCGGCAATTCCGCAACGTCGGCCGAGAGGGCGAACGCGACCGGGCCGGCGATGCCAACATTGCTGTATTGCTTTTGTCCGAAGCTGTACTCGAAGCGGACCAGGTAAACATCGATCGGATCGTTGAAACTGGGCCACAACATCCGGCGATAGTCAACTACTTCAACAGCCGTCGGCGGCACACCCATTTGCTGAGGTTGGCTGAGCCACAGTGACAACTCGGCTTCGGCGGTCGCGCGATCGCTACGATACTGTTCATCCACCAGGTCGCCAAAACCCAATTCGTCGGCGTACTGAATCGCGCGTAATCTGGCCGCCGGATCGGACGCTAAATCCAACAACCGCTTCTGGCCCAACTCGTCACCCAGTTTTGCCAGAGCTCCGGCCGCCTCGCACTGTACGCGGCGATGCTTCAACTCCACCGTTTGGTTCAGCTTTCCGATCGACGATTCATCAGCGATCAAACCAACTGCGTCACAAAGGGAAACGGCCAGTGCCACGGCCTCGTCGAGTGTCGCCTGCACGGCATTGACATCGTCTCCAAATGTGCAGGGGTTGTCCTCAAACATGCTCAACCGCCCACTCACTTCGCCCAGCAGTCGGTTCAGCATCGGCAACTGATCTGCCACGGGATGACGCGTTACACGACCACTACGGGTGATGTAATTCGCCAGATCCAACAGCGGTGCGGCGAGCGATGGATACTGCAAGCAGTCGATCGCTGCTGGGTAGATCGCCGTGATCGGCCAATCGCCCCGTTGCATCAACGGACTGAGGACCTGTGCCGCCTCGGTCCATCGACCGGGGGGATCCGTCCGCAACGCTTCGAGCAACATCGCCAGCGATTCGTCGCTTCCGATCATCGCCAGCAATTGTAGCAGCAAATGCCGATTCGGCGTCGCCTCGGGAAGTGACGTTTCGACACGGCGGATCGTTGAGGGATCGAGATCGCTCAGGCCATCCGGTCCGAATTGAATCAACAGCGTGTGGAGTACGCGCAGTAACCCGCCGACGATCGCTGGGTCCGACTGGGCGAGTTCGTCGGATCGCCCGGCAATTTCGCTCAACAATTCGCCACCACCGCCGGCGGCACCGTCGGCCAACTCGCGCAGCCGCCAACCGGCCGCCACGGGATCCGCCGCTGGACCGAGCAGCGATGTTAGCGTATCGGTGAAAGAAGATTTGTTCAAAGGGTTGCAAGGCTCAGTTTGGGAAGTGAAATTCGAGATACCACGTTTGTAACCGATTTTGCGTTGCGTCACTTCCCCCGATCGTTGCGGGATGAGAATGTGAGTTCAACGATAGCCCTCATGCGTCGTGTCAGTCACAGCGAGCGCGGTGGGAAACGCCTGTTCAGATGTGGGTGATCGCGTCGAATCATCGGCTAGATCAACCCTGTGGATTGCTGCAGAACAAGACTCGCCGAAACGTGGCGGCAGGAGTTTTCACTAACGGCCAATAAGTTTGCTAACGCGCAATAAGTTTGTTGGAGGCGAATTTCGAGGCCCGCGACTCGCGCTGCCGAACTGTGATTTGCCGCTCGCCCGCGAACCGTTGGCGGCGATCTGCTAGACTTTGGCGGAACCATCTTGTTTCGTTTTGATATATTGCTTGCTTGGGAGACTTTCATGAATGCGAAAGACGCAATCCGCTCGTCCGCGAACCTCAGCTCGATGGTCCTGAAAACGTACATCAGCGATCTCGATGATGCAGACCTGATGCTTCGGCCAGGGGACGGATGCAATCATCTCGCCTGGCAGTTGGGCCATCTGATCTTTTCGGAAGTGCATCTGCTGGAAATGGTCGCCCCCGGGCAAGGGATTGAGTTACCGGACGGTTTTGCCGATGCCCACTCAAAAGAGGTTTGCGGCAACAACGATCCGGCCAACTTTCACGCCAAGCAGACTTATGTCGAACTGTTTGATCAGGTTCGAGCCGCATCACTGGCAGCTCTTGATCGGTATCCGGAATCCGACCTCGATAACCCGGCACCGGAAGGTTTCCGCGATTTCTGTCCGACCATGGGTGACATGTTCGTACTGATCGCGACGCACCCGATGATGCACGCGGGCCAGTTTGTTGTCATACGTCGCCGGCTCGGCAAGCCGATCTTGATGTGACGCACCGTCGCCCGAGCTCCAAGGCTCGGGCTTTTGCAAGCGTCACGACTGAGCTATCGGTGTCGGAGTTGTTCGAATGCGAATTGCGATTGTGCTCGTCAGCTTTCTGCCATTCCTGTACTACGCGGCCAAAGATAACTCTTTTCATTTCCACGGCAGGCAGGTCAGTCTTACCGAACATTTGCTCCATCTCGTGATCGGTCTGGCACTGCTGGTCGTTGTCACGCATGCGGTGCTCGGCAACACGTCGATCATGATGATCGGATTGCTGCTGTTTCTTGCCGCGGGGTGCTCGACGAATACGTTTGGCATCGCGGAATTCCCGAGATCGAATCGGATTTGCACGCCAAGGAGCATCTTGCTCTGCTGATCTTCATTGTCGTGACGCTGGTCGTGAATTGGCTGGAGAGCCATCAATGGCAACTTCCGGGCGAGATTTTCGGTTGGATCGGCACGCGAAACCCCATTTTGCATTCCTGATGTTTGTCCTGTTGATGTTGACGGTCGATCGGATGGCCACCGAACACTCTCAATGAGAACTCGTTTTTTATGCATCTCAGCCTGCCCGACATCTATCCGCTGTACGCGCTGCCGGTCCTGCTGGCCTTGTTGTTCGGCCTCCTGTTTCCGGTGACACGCCACATCACCGAAGGCCGAGTTCGTCGACAGTATTACACGCTGCAACTGATTACGTTTCTGAGTGCCATTGTCGGCGCGAAACTGGTATTTTTGTGCGGGGAATTCCAATGGCCGTTCCGACCGATCGACAATTGGCAGCAAGTGCTGTACTCCGGCCGTTCGATCATTGGGGCGCTGATTTTCGGACTGCTTGGGGCGGAGTTGGCCAAACCTTTTTTACGCTACCCGCTTCCGCCCAATGATCGATTTGCGGCCCAACTGCCGTTTGCCTTTGCGATCGGTCGGATCGGGTGCCTCAGCACCGGTTGTTGTCGTGGAATTGCCTATAACGGTCCCGGCGCGATTACCTATAGCGATGCTATCCCACGCCACCCGATTCCGGCCTATGAAATGTTGTTTCATGTTCTGGCCGGATTGATCGCCATTTGGCTGGTCAGAAACCGGCGGATGACCGGCTGTGTATTTTCCCTTTACCTGATCGCTTATGGTATCTTCCGATTTCTGTCGGAGTTCATTCGCGAGACACCGAAGTCATTTGGTTCATTCTCTGCTTATCAGTGGCTATCGATCGTGATGGTTCTGTTGGGCATGGCGTTCCTGTTGAAACGGAAACGGTTTCCTGCTGGGATTTGGAATGCGAACGTTTCCGACGATCATATCATCGCGGACAATCAATGATGCAAACGGATATCGCTGATGCCAGAAAAACCCGGTGCTGGTGAAGATCTTGGTGACGCTGAAGCCGATCCGCCTCGAACGGTCGGAGGCGATCCTTCGGTTCCTCCCCGAAACAGTGGTCCTGAGAAACGACATCCATCATCCGGCTCGCCAGGTGGTGGTGTCATGACCCGTGTCCTGGCACTGCTAGGGAGTTTCGTTGTTATCGCACTTTTGATCGTGGTCGTTGCTTTCGGCTTACTAGTGAGTACCTGTGGTCCGGGCGGGGGTCGCTAACGGTGTATATCATCAATGGTCTCAAATCGCGAATGCATCGCGACGTTGTTGCCAATCCACGGGCGCACGGTTGGGTACTCAATCTCTATCTGCAGGGCGAACGATATCCGGAAACGGTTTGTGACTACTTTCAAAGCGAGTACGCACCGACGGAGGAATTGGCCAGCAACATCAATCGGCACTCCGCCGATGAAGCGAAGCACGTACGCTTGTACACCCATGCGCTACAGACGCTTGGCGCGCCGATCGTCGAGCTGTCACAACCCTTCGTGTTCAATGAAGTGGTTCGGTCATTCACGCCCGGAACATTTCACGTCCTGCCGTCGGATTCGCCAGCTGCACAGCGTGAAAAGCTGGCGAACTTTCTCGCTCATGCTCATTTCCTCGAAAAGCGAGTTGGTCAGTCGATCGAGTACCACGCGGATGCTTGTGGTGCGGGTGGGCGGCACATTGTTGCCAAGTGCGTTTCGGCGGTCATTCGTGATGAGTCGAGACATGTTGAGTACACACTGCAGGCGGTCCGCGACCTGCTTCCCCGTCGCAAAGCCCAGGAAATTCTGGACGTTCATCGTCGCGCCGAGGCGAAAGCGAATCTGCAATTCTCAAGACGGCTGTTGCGAACCTTTCGGCAGCGATTCGACGACGGGGTCCGCCCACACCAAAAGCTGCTCAATCGCATTTGCCAATTCATGATGGACGGAGCGGATTGCCTTGTCTGATTCTGCCAAACTGACACTGCCCGTATTGAACGACAGCAGTCCGCGACATGATCGATTGCATGAACTGGAGGATCTCCGTGGCAGATTACTCGAGACCGATCAGGCCGCAGCGGCGAGTTGGTTTGAATTGGCAGAAGAACAGCGGCCGTTGAAGACGACGATCAGTCTCTGCCCGCATTGTCTTGGGCACGTCCCGGCCATCGTCTTTTCCTCCCATCACCGTGTTTGGATGCGCAAGCGGTGTCCGCAACACGGACCAACCGATGCGATTATCGAGAACGATGAAGAATTCTATTTTCTATCCAACAAGGATTGCTGGGGTCGGCGGTTTGCGGATGATCGCGTGTTGGAGTTTCCAGACTATGTGGGCGGATGCTGTGGCGATGGCGGTTGTGGCGATTCCGCGTCGCCCGTCGATCATCACCCCGTCGATTTCACCGACCAGATGGGCAACAAATCTTGCACGGTTCTCGTCGAGATCACCAACGCGTGCAATTTGAGTTGTAAGGTGTGTTACAGCGATGCCAAGGGAGATCGAATTCTGTCGCTGGAGTCGTTTCAGCAATACATGTTTCGGCTGATCGAACAAAAGAATGGCTTGGATTCGGTTCAACTCACCGGCGGCGAAGCGATCCTGCACCCGCAATTCTGGGAAATGGTCGCCTTTCTGCACGGCCAACAAGGTGTCCAGAAGATCTATCTACCAACAAACGGTATCCTCTTTGCACGGCCCGAGAACGCGGAACGTTTGCTGCCGTTTCGCGACAAGCTGATGGTCCTGCTGCAGTTCGACGGTCGCTCCGCCGATGCGAATCTCAATTTGCGGAATGCGGATCCGACGCGCATCCGGATGAAAGTGATCGAGGAACTTGGCCGGCTCGGAATCGTCATGCAACTAACAATGACCTTGACGAAAAATGTCAACGATGACGAGGTGGGCTGGGTCATCGATACGGCCATGCGTCATTCTCACATCAAGCTGGTCGCCCTGCAGCCGGTAACCTACTCGGGTCGATACGAACTGCAACGTGAAGCGGTCGATCGTTTGACACTCTCGGATGTTGTCAAATCCGTTGTGCGTCAGACGCGAACCCGGATGAACCCCGAGGACTTCGTTCCCATCCCCTGCAGTCACCCGAATTGCGGCTGGCTGACGTTGTTCGTACGTCGTCGCGGATTGAAGTTCAACGTCACGCGGCATGTCGACTTGCCGCGGGTGATGAATCAGGTTGCCTACAAAACGGTTCTCTCGCAGCAACAGATTCGAGACATGGTCGGCTCATCGCGGCCCGCTTTTTGGAGCCGCATCGTCAGCGCGATCGGTCGTCGAATCGTGCGGCCGACCGATCTGTTCGGTATCGCCATCAAGCCATTCATGGACTGCTTCAATTACGACCAAGATCGAATCTCGAACTGTTGCCATCACTTGCTGGACACCCACGGTCGGCCGGTATCGTTCTGCGAATACAATGCCCGGTTGCGGCAGGCAGACTCCTGGGATACACGCCCGCGTGTACCCAATCACAACGGCCGGACCTGATCGACCGACTCGCTACGAAGAAGTCTGCGACAAGGGGGCGGCAGCGACAAAGTCTCGGCAGCAAAACGAAGTTTCATCGCCGCTGCACGCCGGAATGGCGCTTCGCTGGGTGCGGCCCGGGGCGATGTTCAGCCCGTGAAGGTGGCCATCCCGCAAGTGGACCGGCTTTCAGAGCATCTCCGTCATTCTGTGCTGTCGGCCGGCGGTGTTCCCCAGCCGCCACCGCCAGGTGTCTCGATGATCAATCGGTCGCCGCACTGGACGTGTAAAGTCGCCGCGAACGGTAATTCGATTGTTTTGTCGGCATGGATCAGCAAATTCTTACCCACCGTGCCGTGACAGCCTCCATCGCAACCGTAGGGCGCATTCATCCGCCGACTGGTGATCAAGGAAACTTGCAACGGCTTCAGGAATTCGAGCTCACGAATGATGCCATCGCCACCGCGATAGCGGCCCGCGCCGCCGCTGCCCCTGCGGATGGCGAATCGGTGCAGTCGAATCGGCAAGCGAGTTTCCAGGACTTCGGGATCGGTGATTCGAGTATTGGTCATGTGCGTGTGCACGGCATCGGCGCCATCGTGACCATCGGTGGCACCGCTGCCGCCGGCGATCGTTTCGTAGTACCCAAACGTCTGGTCGCCGATCAGCAGATTGTTCATGGTGCCCTGTGATGCGGCGGCCAATCGCAGTGCGCCGAACAGCACGTCGACCACCCGTTGGCTGGTTTCCACGTTGCCAGCGACCACCGCTGCGCACTGTGCCGGGTCGTCGTGCGGCGGCGGGTTCAGCAGGCCGGCCGGGATTCGCAAATCGACATCTCTCAGTACGCCATCACAAAGAGGCAGATCGGCGCTCGAGACACATCGAAGCACGTACAACACGGCCGCAGTCACAATCGATGGTGTGGCGTTGAAACCGTATTTGTGAACGCCGGCGGTACCGTCAAAGTCAATCACCAGCTTGCCGCCGCTACGTCGGATCGTGACCGCAATGACAGTCCCATCGTCGAGCGAATCGCGAAACGTCATCGGCTGCTCGGGAAGTGACTCGATCCAATTGGCGACGGAATCACCGGCGACGTCAAGAAGTCGCCCCATCAACGCACTGATGATCTGCGGCGAATAGGTTTGCGCAAGAGCACGCATTGCGACGGCACCATCGTTTCCGGCGGCTTGCTGGGCGGCAATGTCAGCGAGATTTTCTGCGACGCTCCGCGACGGGTATCGACCCGATTCCAATAGTGACTGCAATTGGTCAACGAAGCAGCTTCCGCCGCGGGTCAGCGCGAAGTCGCGAATCAACACACCCTCTTCGGCCAGCGAAGTCGCATCGGGTGGCATCGATCCAGGCGTTCGACCTCCGATTTCGGCGTGATGTGCACGAGAGGCAACAAAAAAATCGGGTCGGTGACTGCCGGATGTCTGGCAAAACACGGGCGTGACGACGGTCACATCGGGCAAGTGCGATCCACCGGTAAACGGATCGTTGCTCAAATAGCAGTCGCCCGGCGACATCGCCTCAAAGACATCCATCATGCGGCGTACGGTGTGACCCATCGCACCCAAATGAACCGGCACATGAGGGGCGTTGGCGATCAACGCTCCGTCCGCACGGAAAACGGCGCAGCTATAGTCACGTCGCTCTTTGACGTTGACGCTGACCGAGGTCCGTCGCAGCACTTCGCCCATCGAGTCGGCGATCCCCTGTAACCGCCGCGAGACGATTTCCAACAGGACGGGGTCACTGGCGGCGTCCGCGATTGTTGCCGTATCGAGGACAGTGGGTGAATCGATGGGGTGAAGTTCGATCGTGCCGTCGCTGTGGACCGTTCCTCCCCAATTTGGCTCGACCAACAGCGTTGAGTAGTCGCTGACAATCATTGCCGGCCCAACGATCGGTTGTCCGTTCGCCAGCGTCGCACGGTCGATCACATCGACGTCAATCCACGTCGCGTCACGCCACAGACGTGCCGTCGACGTGCTGTGTATCATCGAGGGGCGGATCGGCGGCGACATCGTATCGTTCGACAAAAGCGTTGCTTCACAGCGAACCGACACCAACTCGACCGCTCGGCCCACCTGGTCATAGCCGAACGTGGTGCGATGCTTGTCGTGAAAACTCGCTGCAAGTCGCTCGGCCGGTGCCAAGGTCAATGACAGAGTTGATTCGGTACCGAGGTAGCGAAGGTCGCACTCGAGATCGAACCTTAGCTCCTCGGTTGAGCTCGGTTCTTCGCTACGCAGTTGTCGGGCAGTTTGGTCGCGAAGTTGCTCAGAGATGTCGTCTAACAATCGATCACACGACCGATCGAGAACTTGATACACGCCTCGCGTGGCGACGTGTCCGACGTTGGCCATGCCCATTCCCAGGGCGCTCAACATGCCGGCGTGCGGGTGATCGAGGATGGTTCGCATCTGTAGCGCATCGGCGATGCGGCATAAATGCTGGCCAGCCGCACCGCCAAATCCGACCAAGGTCATTGTCCGCGGGTCGGTCCCTTCGGCCGTGCTCACGGTTCGTACGGCTTCGGCCATGTGGGTCACGGCAATTTGCAAGAATCCTTCGGCGAGTGATTCGATCGTCGCGAGCTGCTGCCCCTCGTCGGCTGCCCGCCGCGCGATTTCGGACAGCCTGATGGTGGCCGCATCACGATCGAGCGGTAGCGGAAAGCGATCTTCGGGAATTCGTCCCAGCAGCAGGTTCACGTCGGTGATGGTCAGTGGGCCGCCACGACCGTAGCAGGCCGGTCCGGGGTTGGCTCCGGCGCTGTCAGGACCGACGTGAAACCGCCCATGTCGATAACCGCAAATCGAACCACCACCGGCCGCGACCGTATGGATGTCCATCATTGGCGTCATCACTCGCACGCCGGCAACCTCGGATTCAAAGCGACGGCCCATGCGGCCCTCGAACCGGCTGACGTCGGTGCTGGTGCCTCCCATATCTAACCCGATGGCTGCGAAAACGCCTCCACTTTGCGCGACTGCCGCCAGCGCGACGACGCCGCCGGCTGGTCCTGAGAGGATGCTGTCACGACCGCGAAACGAAGCGGGTGCGACGAGGTTGCCGCTGCTGGTCATCAACCGAAAACGACAGGATCGCTGGCCACCAAACTGGCGCCAGACGTTGGCGACGTAGTGGGCAAGAATCGGATTCAAATAGGCGTCCAGCGTCGTCGTTTCGGCTCGCGAAACCAACTTGATCAGCGGTGCCACTTCGCTCGACAGACTGATGTCGGTGAAACCTACTTCGCGAGCCAGCTGATTGGCAAGTTGTTCGTGAACATCGTTGACGTAGGCGTGCAACAAGCAGATCGATAATGACTCGACGCCCCGATTCCGTAAGTCCACGAGATCGTTGCGGAGCTGCTCCCGGTCGATGCTCCGTAAAACTCCTCCGGTCGAATCGAGTCGCTCGCGGACCTCGACAATCTCTTCGCTCAGAGGTTTCGGTTTGTCGATCGCCAGAGCGAACAAATCAGGCCGGTTTTGCTCGCCAATTCGCAGAATATCTGCAAACCCGGCGGTGATAACAAGTGCCGTTCTTGCGCCGCGTCGGGTTAACAAGGCATTCGTACCACGCGTCGTACCCAGTCGAACGTCGAGCGGCGGAAGCGGTTCGCTGAGCGGAATGCCCAACAGCAATCGAGTTGCCAGCACCGGTGCTTCCAGGCCAGCATCGATCTCAATGACCTGCGGCGTGCCGTTATCGAGCGTGGACGCAAGATCATCCGCGTTGAACCGGATGGTCGCCTCGGCCGCATCGTAGTGGTGGACCTTTCCCAGTTGTGAGGGGGTGCCATCTCGCTGCAGCCGCGACAACGTGGCACCGTTCCAGAACCCGTTGGGCACGCTGTGAGTGGGCGCAGTGAGTGACAGCGTTTGTTGATCGATTTGCCTATCGACCGACGCTCGTACGATTCCACTGCTAAGGACTTTCGAGACTCGCGTGCCGCGCGAATCGATGACGAAGCAGTCGGTGAACGTTCCGCCGACATCGGCCCATACTTTGATTGCGGGGGGCGTCTGGTTTTCGGTTTCGGATTTCAAGTCCACGAGTCGCTATGCGTTGAAAAGCGCTAAACAATCTTCGGAGGCTGTTTGGTCGATCAGTGCGACGATGACATCGCCGGCTTGCAAGCGATCCTCGGCGGTGGGGACACGGACAAAACCGTCACGCTGGATCGCCGCGATCAGACATCGACCGGCGAGTGGTAGTTCGGCCAGCGTCGCTCCGGTGACACGAGTGCCATCACGGACTTCTAATTCGTAAATGCCGATCGCACCATTGGGCAGTCGACTTTGACTGATGATCGCCCCTTCGTTGAGAAAGCCGAGAATTTGCCGTGCTACCACATCGCGTTCGCTGACCGCTCGATCGATTCCAAGCTTGCCGACGACGTTCGCGTAGTCTGGTCGGCCGACCACGCACATCACGCGTGAAGCACCCAGTTCGCGTGCCTCCACTCCCGCCATGATATTGCTCTCGTCGTTCCCCGTGCAGGCAACGAAATAGTCAACCGTACCACCCCCTTCGTCCTCCAGCACGCTACGCCGATTGGCGTTGGCATGGATCACCGTGGTTTGCGGTAATAGCTTCGCCAGATGATCGCATCGATCCGCATCTCGCTCAAGAAGTACCGTGCGATAGTCGTGCGGGCTCAGCGAATCGGCGAGGTGATATCCGGTTTCGCCACCTCCGGCGATCATCACTTTTTGCCGCGCCTTGTTTTCCGTTCCGACACCGAACAGGCTGCGAGCCTTGGAGACCGCTTCAGGCATTCCAATCAGGCTGACCCGATCGCCGGCGTGTAACTCGTCCTGGCCGCTGGCGATCCACATTCTTCCTTCACGTGCAATCGAGCCGACTCGCACGGCTCCCGGAAGCTTGAGGTCAAGTAGCTTGTGGTTCGCGGCACCCGACTTCGCCGCCACCTCCATTTCGTAAACTTCCAATTGGCCTCTGGCGAAGTGTTCCAGCGGAATCGCGTCCGGATTACGGATCGCACGGGCCAGCTCAAACGCCGACAACTGTTCCAAACTCAGCAGGCTGTCAATGTTAAAGTGCTGTTGGTAATCGAAAGTGCTCAAGTCCCGAAAGGCGGGCGCATAGACCCGAGCGATGCTGCGACGGGCACCCAGCGCCTTGGCCATGCTGGCCGCCACGATGTTGACCTCGTCGTCGCCGGTGACTGCCAAGCACATATCCGCGGCGCAAACGTCCGCTTGAAATAAGACGGTGCTTCGCGAGGCGCTGCCTTCAATGGCGCGGACATCCAACTCGCTATTGATCCGCCGGACATTCTCTGGATCCGTGTCGACCACAGTGACGCTGTGTCGACGCCGACAGAGCATATCGGCAATCCAGCGGCCAACGGTTCCGGCGCCGAGAGTAAGGACTCTCATCGAATCAGTGGTGCCCCTGGACGTTGATCGGAGAGTGGATCGAAAGCGATTGTCGCACGAACGGCGGGTCGAATCTGTTAAACATCACGGTCAATCAAATCAGCCAACCGAGCACACAGAGAACCGCAAAAATAATTGCCATGAATCCGCTGATCCAGCGAGCGGTGTACCAAGAATGTTGAATGATCAGCGATGTGTCTTCGTGTCGCGTCGCACCAAAGACCAATGCAATCGCGATAATCAATGGAACGAAATACAAAAGATATGTGGGCGAAATGGAAAGCATCTGTATTGTTCTCGGTTTGCTGAAGGGGACAAGTAGGCCAGTCGTTCTGCGGGGTTTGGGGAACGACGATCAAGCCCCGCTAGGCCTCAGGCGGATCGGTTGCCCCCTCAGCTTCGTCGGCTTCCTCCTCGGGCACCTTCTTCCGGCCGCTGATCGGGATCGCCAATGGGCCACCATAGGCGTCATAAATGACCAAAATGTTTAACAGTCCTGCGATCACGGTGTACCAAGTCCCCATCTCGTAGCCGGCGCCGAATCGGGCATACCAAGCCGAAACCTCATCCGCTTCCTGCTCAAGGACCGGTCGGAACGGAGGTGCCATGAAACCGCCCCACAGCGGCTTGTACTTCCGGTCGGTGCGACCCTGGTCGGTGTGGCGACGCATGCGATCCCCCTGGACCAGAGCCGGGAGCGCCGGCGCACCAACGCCAGCCTGCAACAAATAGTGCCAGCGTTTGTCGCCCGGTTGCCAGGACGCGTAAACAACGTGCCCACCACCGAGGACGAAGCCCAGAATCCAGATTGACAAGATACAGACAAAAAAAAGACTGCCTTTGGCGTATCGGCGCTGGTAGAAATGCCCAGCACCGGGGATCAGCCACGCCAACAACGCCGCGAGCGGTCGATTGCGAAGATCGACATGCAGGCCGTCGACGGCGATTACGTTCTTGTCATCCGCAGGCATCTTGTTGGCTTCTCCATCGAAAGTGCGGGTCTCGTTAAGCCACCATTGTGAGACAAAGCGATTAGCAACGATAGGTGAATCCCGCCGGATCCGCCATCGATCCGTCGCCCGTCGAGATGCCAGTGGCACGCCCGGCTTGGCGTTGAAATCAATTCCCTCCCGTTTTGCGCAGTCTCACTTGACGTCGATCGGGCTGTTTCTCTAGATCCTCTCTTTCAATCGATAGGTTCACTCACCCACTACTTGATGGCTGACGAGATGGTTCGCTGCATTCACTGCATCACGCTGATCGCATTTCTGATTTGTCTTGGTTGCGGCAAGAGTCCCGAGGTTGCGGTCGCGATACCCAACTCCGACGTTCAAACCGCCAAACGATCGGTAAACAATGTCGCTTCAGCGACCGACGTCGTCAGCCAGTTCCTCGATCAAGTCCGACGTGGCGGCCAGGACTCCGGAGCCGGTGATTTGCTGACCGAGAAGGCTCGAATCGAGCTCCACCGGATCGGGCGATCGATCGAGCCAATCGGATCGCCCGATGCCCGCTTTCAGGTCACTCGGGCAGAGAATGTCCCTGGCGAAGAGGGCTCAGCCCTCGTTCACAGTGTGTGGAGTGAACCCGATGGGAACGGTGGACAAAGCGATTATCAAGTCGTTTGGGCTGTGGTGCGAGAACCCGCGGGATGGCGAATCTCGGGGTTGGCGATGGAGCTCGATCCCAACCAGCAGCCGGTGATTATCGACTTCGAGAACGCCGAGCTGATGGCAAAAATGCTCGGTGCGAGCGATCAGGGTGCCAGCGATTCCGGAAAAAGCATCGAGGTCACACCGTCGCAGGCAGCGGCACCCGAGGCGGGGATTTCCCGCTAAGATCCATCGGGTGCCCGATGCTCACTCCGGCTGTTATTGATCCTTAGTAGATTGATAGTGGATAAAATACCTCCTTTGGAGGGCTTTTATTATTTCTGTCTAACGGCACCATCGGGTGGCACCGCTGGCATTCGATCCTTTCGGCGGAGCTGCGGATCCGATAGTTGGGTGACAAAGCATCAAAAATGGCTGTACGCCGATTGACACCGATTTCCCTAGGGTTACTGTATCGACGAAATTATGTGATCCGCAAACACAACGCAGTTTTCCTATCTTGCTTGTTTTGCGGATCGCACTTCGTCGAGCAGTGTTTTGGTGATGTTGCCAATGGCTCGACAAAATGTGGGGCCCCAGGAAAAGGGCTCGTCAAACCTAGATGTGCGAACTCGGATCGCACCAAACACTCCGAACTCTTGGGAGATTTCGATGAATCGGACTGTGGTGAGCGGCTTAGCCGCGTTCGCGCTTTTAATTGGTGCGGCACTTGCAATGAACGAAACAGCTGACGCAGGCCACTGTGGCGGCGGATTGTTTTCAAGGCTGCACGCAAAGAAGTGCGGTGGTGGATTGTTGGCCGGTCACCATGCGAATGGTTGCGGCGGCGGTCTCTTCCAAAAGGGTTGCGGCGGCGGCTTGCTTGCCAAGCTGAGGGCACGTCACGCGTCAAACTGCTGTGCTCCTGAGCCATCTTGCTGTGCTCCCGAGCCGACCTGTTGCGAGCCAGCGCCTTGCTGTGCGCCCGTACCTTGCTGTGGTGGTGTTGCAGTTGGTGCCGGTTGCACCAATTGTGGTGGCGACGTGACGGAAGCCGCTCCGAGTGAAGAACTCGTCGCTCCGGCCAGCAGCAGTGATGCAGCTGCCGAAGAGGCACCTCCGGCACCTCCGGCGCCGACGCCGGATGCGAGCAGCAACTAGAGTTCATGTGAACCAGAACTGAACAGTAGGCCCCGCCGGATTCTTCCGGCGGGGTTTTTTTGTCCTCCCCCCCTGCTTCTGCTGTGGTCTTCTTTACTCACCGTTGGCGATCAATCGATCGATCACGTCGCTGCGCAACCGACCGATATCGTTGGCATCTTCGACATCGTCGGGCTTTAAGAACAGGTGATCGGTGGAATCCAAGTCGCGGATGAATGACCAGCGAGAGGTCGTGACAACTTTGGCGGCACGTCTCGAATTGGTGGTCACGCGTGGTTTGAATTCGTCGTCCAGTTGACACCATTGGCTGGGCGAAACCAATCGTGCGGAATCAGATGTCAGTGATCTTAGAATCTGCGGGAATTTGTCGGTTGGGGTTAGCTGAGCCGATCGAATCGGGCCCCGATCGCTGACCACCATTGGAAGCCGCAGGTCACAGCTGCGCAGCGGACCGGCGGAATGCCCGATCCATCCGTTTTGTCCAAGGCTAAAACCGCTCGCCCCGGCCAACACGAATTGCGGATCGTCCGCGCACAGAGATTGCAGCAGAATTTCGATTAGCAGATCCAGCAAACGAATCTGACAACCATAAGTGCGCATCCAAGCGTTGACCAAATCGGGATGGGACTGGTCATCAAGTTTGACCCGTGGCACGCGAGCTGCATCGAAGATGAGCGGTAAATTCTCAAGCCGTTTCGCGGCCATTTCGGATCCTGGAATCGACAGCAGTTCAACCTCTTCGCTTGGCGTGTCGTCTGCTTCGTCTGCTTCGATCGGAAACAGCTCGCGTGGTGCATCCCACCGCTGGGAAAGAAACCTGCTGTGCAGCCACAGCACGCTCCAGGGGCCGCGAGCGTCTCGTTCGATGGCCGAAGCGATCAAACGGCCGAATTGGGTCTCTTCGATCTCCGAGGCGACGTCAGCGGAGTGCTCGGCATCGCTCGGTTCAACCAACAACGTCGTATCAAATTCGCTGTCGATTCCCAAGTCACTTAGGCGTCGATCGTCGGTCAGCAGATCGACGGGCCCACGGGTTTTCCAGGGGGTCAACCAGTCATCGAGCTCCGATCCACCGGCCGACATCCAATGCTTCAGTAGTGTCAGGGGTTGATCGTTGGTTGCAGTCCAGCGGTCCCAAACACACCCCGTTGCCGCGAGCGCATCAATCGCTGGCGTCGAATTCCACGAGCAGCCGTAGCAACTGAGCGCTGACGTGGTCAGGCCTTCGAGGGTGAGCACGATCAATGGGCGGAAAGTCACAACGAGTCAGCCTGGTGTGATTCTATGGTCAAAGGGCGCGCAGATCGCAGCAAATAGACGGCATGTCCGTTACAGCCTGCAGTATCCGGTATCTCCGGCAGCGGTGCGAGCGGCCGAGTCGGTCCGTCTCGATCCCGCCGCGGTGCGCGCGGGCTGAATCGGTCGTGATGGCGATGAGCGTTGTGCTAATTCTTTTTGGTTCGTCACCATCCTCTCAGCTGGCGTTGGACTTTGACGAGGTAGGCGGGTCGATTGATAACGTAAATTTGGTTGCAGTGATCGTGATCTCGTTTTTCGGCCTCCATCCGTCCCATCAGCATGTCGAACACACCCGCAGTCTCGCCTGCGACGATCGGTCCCGCCGCGGTCGTTGTGAACACCGGATATTCAGCAAAGGATTGCTCGCCGATGGATCCCTTGCCACCGGCACCGTCCGGTCCGGAGATCCATTCCCACGCGGTACCGGAACTCGAGCGGGCGATGGTTTGGAACGTGCCGTTTGACTGCGTCACGATGGACGATGCGATCGACCGAATCGAACGGCTGATTGATCGCCGCGATCCCAGCTATGTGATCACGGCGAATTTGAACTACGTGATGCTGCACAATCGCAGTGAGCAGATGCCGCCGATCACCGAAGATGCAGACTTGGTTCTCGCTGATGGTCAACCGATCGTCTGGAGAAGCAAGCTGGGAAAACATCCGCTGCCCGAGCGGGTCGCCGGAAGCGAAATGATCTATCAACTGGCCGAGCGTGCCAGCAAGCGGGGATGGAGCATCTACTTTCTCGGTGGCGAGCCTGATGTCGCGGCATTGTGTGCCGGACGACTTGCCGAACTCTATCCCGGACTGAAGATCGCCGGCGTCGATTCGCCTCCCTTTCGCAAGCTGACCGACCACGAGCACGCCGAGCAAGTCGAGAAAATTCGACAATCGGGTGCCAGCCTCTTGCTGGTCGCATTCGGCCAACCCAAGGGGGAGCGTTGGATTCACGAAAATTACAAAAGTCTTGGTGTGCCGGTCAGCATCCAACTCGGGGCGTCATTCGACTTCATTGCCGGAACTGCCAAACGTGCACCGTTGTTTTGGCAGCGGATCGGTGCCGAGTGGGTGCATCGAATGCTCAGTGATCCACTTCGCTTGCTGCCCCGCTACGCCGCCAATGCCTGGTTTTTGATCGAAGCGCTCGTGGACGACTGGAAACGCAAGGTGACCGGCTGCACAATGAGCCAATGGATCGAGTCGGATCGGCCGTCCGAATCCGATTCGCCGTGATACTCGCGTCGCGACGGATGACCGTGTCGTCGCGTCGTGACGAACGATTTTCATCCCTTCGATCTCTGGGGCAAATGTCTGGGGCGATTGTCTGACCGCCCAACCTCCCAGTCGCTCAGGCGCCGGCGGTTGCTGGTTTCTTCTTGGGCTTGAAGATCTCGGTGGCGGTGCCGAAGTGCACTTCGCCCGCATTCATCAGCGTTTCGCTGAGCGTGGGATGCGGATGCACGCTATCGGTGATATCGTGCACTTCACAACCCATTTCGATCGCCAACACCGCTTCGGCAATCAGTTCGCCGGCACCGCTGCCGACGATTCCACAGCCGACCACACGCTGCGTCTCGGGATCGACCAGCCATTTGGTCAGTCCATTGGTGATACCGAGCGCCTGGGCACGGCCGCTGGCGGCCCAAGGGTAAACTTCGACATCGACCTTACGGCCGTCACGTTTCGCCTCTTCCTCGGTCAGTCCCGCCCAGGCGATTTCGGGGTCGGTAAAGACGACGGCGGGAATGGCGACCTTGTCAAATGCGGACGGTTTGCCGGCAATGACCTCGGCGGCGACGCGACCTTCGTGAGTCGCTTTGTGAGCGAGCATTGGATCGCCGGCAACGTCACCGATTGCAAAGATGTTCGGATCGGCCGTCCGTTGTTGGATATCGCAAACGACAAAACCACGCTCGTTGATCTCGACTTTCGTGTTCTCCAGCCCCAGCCCACGAGTGACCGGACGCCGACCGATACTGACCAGCACGCGATCGTACCGTTCGTGGCCGAACTTTCCCGGGCCCTCAAAGGTGACTTCGATCTGGTCGCCAACTTCGGTCAGTGAACCGACCTTCGTTTTTAACAGGACGCGACCCTCGCACATCTGTTCAATGCGTTTGGCAAGTGGTTTGACCAGATCTCGATCCGCACCGGGAAGCAATCCATCCAACAGCTCCACGACCGTGACCTTGGAACCCAAGTGCGCGTAGACACTGCCCATTTCCAACCCGATATAGCCGCCACCGATCACGAGCAGTGTCTTGGGGATATCGGCGAGCGCCAGCGCACCGGTGCTGTCCATCACCCGGTCGCTGCCGATATCGAATGCTGCTGGCATCGCTGGGACGCTGCCGGTTGCCAGGATACAGTGGTCGAACGTCAGCAATCCGCCTTCGGGAATCGACTCGTGGTCGCCCTCGAGTTTCAGGGTGGTGGAATTCACAAACGAGCCGCGAGCCTGGATCACCGTCACGTTGCGACGCTTGGCAAGTTGTCCCAATCCGCCGGTCAGGTTCGAGATCACCAGATCTTTGCGAGCGCGAACCTTATCGATATCGATCGTCGGCGTCGCGTTGTACTCGACGCCCCAATCCTTTCGCAGTTCGTCGACTTCGTTGATCACTTTGGCAACGTGAAGCAGCGCCTTGCTGGGAATACAGCCGCGCAGCAGACAGGTTCCACCGAGCCGCGGCTCGGCTTCGACGATCGTGACTTCCAAGCCTTCATCGGCGGCTAAGAAGGCAGCCGCGTATCCACCCGGACCACCGCCAAGGACAACAACAGGACTGTGCATCGGAGGGTATTGCTCTGCAAATGACGGATGCGTCTCTCAACGCGACAAACGAAAGCACTAGCGAGACAGGAATTCGACCACGCTGTTGGCGTCGACCGGCAAGCTGATGTCACTCGGTCCGGGCAAACCGAGAACCGATGCCTTCAGATTCTCGCTGTCAAACGACACCCAATCGAGACCATCGGGAGACGCATTCGCGATCACACCACGATAGAGATTCTTTAAATTCTCACGTCCTCGGACTTCCACGATGTCACCGGGGCGAAGCAAGTAGCTCGGTTTGGTGACTTTGACACCATTGACACGGAAGTGTCCGTGGGCGACGCCCTGTCGAGCTTGGGGGCGCGTTTTCGTGAAACCGACACGACGAACCACATTGTCCAATCGACGCTCGCACATCAACAGCAACAGCTCACCGGTGTTTCCTGGCTTGCGTCCGACCGCATCAAAGTAGCGACGGAGCTGACGTTCGCCCAACCCGTAATAATGCTTGATTTTCTGCTTCTCCATCAAGGCCAGGCCGTAGTTGCTCGGACGGCGGCCACGAACGTGCATCCCGGGAGGATTTGGACGGCGATCGAGCGCCCGCGTCGATCCTGCGGTTTCGTAGATCAGCGTGCCAAGACGCCGGTTGATTCGTGCTTTGGGACCAGTGTAACGAGCCATGGGCAAACGACCTTTTTTGAGCGCATCGAGCGCGAATCGGGGAAATGTGGCGAGCCTGCCTGATACATGCGGGCCGCCGAGTGTGATCCGAGTCGGAAGCTTCCCAACGAGAGGGGGCTCCCAACGAGACGGGGCCTCGACGATCGAGGTCCAGTGGTCACACGACGGTTTCGTGAAGCGAAAAAGTGTCGTCTGTGACCCCGTTTTTGGCAAGAGGTGTCACGGAATTCTCGCCTTCCAGGGGTGCTCTCAAACCAACTTGCCGTCGACCAGTTCCAGTCGTCTCATCATCGCCGCGGCCAGTGAATCGCTGTGGGTGACGCTGATCAAGATCGCGCCGGACGATTTTTGCAGCTCCAGCAGCAGTTCGGTCACCCCGTCGGCGGTGCGGCGATCCAGGTTTCCGGTCGGCTCGTCAGCGAGAATCAGCGAGGGCCGCATCAGCAGTGCTCGGGCAATCGACACCCGTTCCTTTTCACCGCCAGAGAGCTCCCCAGGAAGATGCCCAAACCGATCGGCCAGCCCCACTCGAGAGAGCAACTCGCGTGCGTGGCTGAGGTCATCGCTGCTCGGCCGCCCCGAGGCGAGGGTGGGCACAAGCACGTTCTCGATCACCGTCAACTGCGGCAGCAAGTGGTGGTCTTGAAAAACGAATCCGATCTGCCGATTGCGAAATCCGGCCAGCTCGCTCTCGTTCAGCGCGAACGGGTCCACTCCGTCGATTTCGACGGTCCCCTCGTCCGGCCGATCGAGGGTGCCGAGAATCTGTAGCAACGTGCTCTTACCGCTGCCACTGGGACCGACAATCGCCACCGATTCGCCCCCCGAAAGGGAAAGGGAGACACCTCGAAGCACCTGCAGCGGTTCCTTCACCATCGGGAACGACTTGGTCAGGTGATCGACATTCAGTTGGTGGGTCGCAGTGGATTGTGTCATCGGAACGATTCGCAAAGAGCCAGGGTCGCCAAACCATAAAACGTGTATTCGACGTCGGCCGTCTGGTCCAAGGCAAAGCCGACGAAGCCGCCACCCGGGGCTTGCATGGAACGAGCATAGTGTCGCACCGCATCCACATCCACAAGTCCAACCGCGTCGAGATCGATCAAGGTCAATAAGCCGGTGAACGAACTGAGCAGATCGGCAAAGGGAATGCGAGTGTTCGCGGTGAATCCGCCTTCGTCCGATTGCATCTCGGCCAAGAAATGGGCGGTCTCGGCTTGCTGATTCACATTCAATCTGCCCAGCGTCTTCAAGGTTCCGATCGCCGCGGCGGTCGGGTTCACGCCCGGTCGTTTGGCGGCGCGGATTTCCAGGTAACCGCCATCCGGATGATGTTGTGAATCCAAAAAACGGACGATTTGCTGCGGTTGCGGTATTTCGAATTCGATCAGCTCATGACACAACACCGTCAGAAAAGTCTGATACGTGCTGCCGGCGCGTCCTTCGGGTGTTTTTGCATAGCCCCCGTCGGCGGTCCGAAGCGAGGCCAGCAGTCCGGCCACATTGTCTCGCCATGATCGGTTGTCGTCATCAATGACGACGGCACCGACCGCCATCTCGCAGATCGCCGCGGCAAAGATCAGCGAGATCAAATCAATGATCGACTCGCGGTGAGTCATTCTGTTTCGAAGAAACGCGGCCGCTCGTTGGCCGACCGTCTCGTCAAGCGATTCCAGGATCCATAGCCCGCGAAGTGCGAAAGCCGTGTAATACGGATCGCTTTCCCCTTCACGACCCGCGAACCCGCCGTCGGGCCGCTGTTGATTGCGCAACCACCGAGCATGCCGGTCGCGGAGCGAATCATCCAAAGTCGATGCGCTGAGCGCCAATCGCAATGTCAACTCTTGCAGGTAGCCAAGAGCCGCCTTGCCATTGCTCACGCCGAACCCTGCGGATTGAAGTATTTCGGCTGGTTCCCCTCTTTCCACTTGATGTTACATCCGAGCGAGGGAGTCTGCTTGTCACTGGGGGCCTCGCCGGCAAGGACTGCATCCATTGCCGCACGCAAATCCTGGCCTGTGACCGGGGTACCCGAATCGGGCCGACTCGAATCGAGCTGACCGCGGTAGACCAGCTTCCTCTCGCTGTCGAACAAAAAGAAGTCCGGTGTGCACGCCGCCGCGTACGCTTGAGCAACACTCTGATCTTCATCAAACAAGTAAGCGAATTGGTAGCCACGCCGGCTTTTTTCGCTGGCCATTGCTGCCGGCGAATCGTCCGGATAATTCTCTGCGTCGTTGCTGTTGATGCCAACCACGCCAACACCCTTGGCCATGTATTCGTCGGACAACGATTTCAATCCGTCCGCCACGTGCTTGACGTAGGGACAATGATTGCACAGGAAGATCACAAGCAGTCCCTTCTTTCCCCGATAGTCATTCAGGGAGACGAGATTGCCATCGGTATCGGGAAGTGAAAAGTCCGGCGCCGTGGTGCCCAACGGCAACATCGTGCTTGCGGTACGAACCATAATATTGAAGCCTTTTCAGTTTCTAAGTTTTTCAGTTTTTCATCCGATCCAGCAGTCGACCTGGGCTGCCCATCGCATGATAGCCTCCGTCGACATGCAGGATTTCGCCAGTGATGCCTTCGCTATCACCGCTCAGCAAGAAGGCGCCGGTTCGACCGACCTCTTCGTGGCTAACATTCCGACCCAGCGGCGCCATATGCTCATACAGCGTCAACATTTCTTCGACCCCCGCGGCACGTCCGGCCAGCGTCCGAATGGGTCCCGCCGACAACGCATTGACCCGTACCCCAGCCGGTCCCATGTCATAGGCCAGATAACGCATCGTTGCCTCCAAGGCCGCTTTGCAGATCCCCATCACGTTGTAACCGGGAACGCACTTTTCGCCGCCGAAATAGGTCATCGTTGCGATTGCCCCGCCGGGATTCATCAGTGGTTTGGCGGCAGCTGTACAGGCAATCAGAGTATAAACGCTGACATCCATCGCCAACTTGAACCCCTCTCGGCTCGTGTAAACCGTATCGCGGGCGAGGTCATTTCGGTCGGCGAAGGCGATCGAATGCAACAGGAAGTCGATTTTCCCAAAAGATTCTGCCGCCTTTTCAAAAACGGCGCGGATATCTTCGTCGTTTTGCGCGTCCATGGGTACGAGAAACTTGGCGTTCTCGTACTTGTCGGTCAATTGCGAAACACGGCGACGGTTTCGCTGCCGCTCGTCGTCCGCGCGGTCGGGCAGATGGGTGAACCCACATTCACCCCCGGCGTCCATGATTTGCTTGGCAATCGCCCAAGCGATCGAATGATCGTTGGCGACGCCAAGTATGAGTCCCTTTTTTCCCTCGAATTGCATCTCGATCTGTTCCTTTTCAATGGCTGCTCAGTGGGCGGTCGCGCCCGACAACATACCGCGGCGGGGGCTGTTTCGTCCATTTGCCTGGTTCTCGGGCAAAGCTAACAATTGGGCTTCTTCCGGCGAGTGGTTTTTTTCCCTCAAGTTTTGAACCGATCAGCGAGCGCAGAACCAGTGACTGATGCAGTGACCAATCCCCCTGTTGGTATCGCCGACGAGACCGAGATTCAACTCGCGTTGGAGCTAATCAGGACATTTCCAAGCGATCTCTCGCGTGCGAGTTTCCTGGGGTCCGTGCTGCCAAAACTGTTGCCGATGATTGGGCCCGAGGGCGGCTTGGTCAGTCAGCACTCGGGGAGTTGGATCCGTGAAGTCTGGATTGGTGAGCCGAGACCTCTTCCGGAGCTGCTCATCAGCGAGGCGATCGATCAAGGATCCATTCGCACCTCCGATGGTTGGTGCGTCGCGCCTTTGGCAGTCGCCGGCGCCAGCGGAGACTCTTCGTTACCACCACCGGCCGCAGCGGCCCTTGTGTTGCGGTGGAGCGAAGGCGATCAAGCCGAGGCGGGGCTGGCACGACCACGAACCGAAACCGTCAGCGCAGCGGCCCAGCTGCTGGCCGGGGCACTCCATCGTGTTGAGACGAACGATCGACAGCTGCGCAGAATCCAACAACTTTCGGCCGTCTTGCAGGCGGCCGCCGAATGGCAAAACCTGGATGATGACGATGCGCTGCTAAGACGAATCGCTGATACGGCGACTGAGCTGCTGAACTGCGAACGGGCGAGTATCTTCTTGTGGGACCGCCGGCGCAAGAAACTGATCGGACGACCGGCGTTGGGGATCAAAGGGAATCGGTTGGAGGTTGATGACAACGCGGGCGTCGTCGGCGAGGTATTGCGAACTGCGGAAGCGAAGATTTGGAATGGAGACAGCGACGATGAACGGCGCGTCAATCGGACGGTCGACCGCTCGCTTGACTTCGAGACTCGCTCGTTGGTTGCTGTTCCGTTGGGTGGTCGCCGAGATCGAGTTGATCGGGGTCTTTGAGGCGATCAATCATCGGCAGGGAGGTTTTGACGCGTTCGATGCCACCCTGCTGGCGGATCTCGCCTCCCATGCGGCTGTCGCGATCGAATCACAACGGAAACGCCAGTCGCTCACCGAATCACGCGATCGCCTGGTGAACGACGCCGCTTCGGCAACCCAGTTGATCGGCAATCATCCGTCGATCGCAAGCGTTCGGCAGAACGCCGCCAAAGTTGCCCCAACCGATTTGACACTCCTCATTTTGGGCCAGAACGGGACGGGCAAAGAAGTCCTTGCTCGGCATGTGCACTACGAGAGCTTGCGTCGCAGCGGACCATTCATCGCCGTCAACTGTGCTGCCCTCGTCGAAACGCTGCTGGAAAGCGAACTGTTCGGGCACGAGAAGGGCGATTTTACTGACGCCAACCAGACCAGGATCGGAAAGTTCGAACTGGCCAGCGGTGGCACCCTGTTTTTGGACGAGGTCGGCGACATGAGCCCCGGGGGGCAAGCCAAGCTATTGCGTGTGCTGGAGGAAAAGGTTGTCGTTCGTGTCGGCGGATCCCAAACGATTCCGGTCGACGTGCGGGTGATCGCCGCGACGAACCAACCGCTCGAGCAGCTGATCGCCGAGAAAAAATTTCGCGAGGACCTGTTCTTCCGGCTGAACGTCGTTTCCCTGACATTGCCACCGCTGCGCGATCGTGGACAGGACGTGTTGTTGTTGGCCGATCATTTTCTCAATCATTTCTGCTATCAGATTGGTCGTCAGGTCCCGACGCTCGAGGATGATGCGAAGCAGACGCTCGTTTCACACGCCTGGCCTGGTAACATCCGAGAACTACGGAACACGATCGAACGTGTCTGTTATTTGTGCAGCGAGCGGCAAATCCGTGCCGCCGACCTGATGCTCAGTGGCTCGCCAGCCGGTCGCGTTGCCGGTATGTCCGACACCTCAGGCGATTTTCCTGGCTTGTTGACCGACGCCACACGCCGCTTTCAAATTCGACACATCGATTCGGCAATCGCTGCGAACGGTGGAAACATGACCGATGCCGCGGAGAGCCTCGGGTTGCATCGATCCAACTTGTACCGAAAGATGCGTCAGCTCGGCATGACGACGTCGGGCGAATGACCACATGACGCTTCACCGATTCTGGCTTCCAACTTATGATTGACGCCCGCAAGGTTCGCATTGCATCACTTGACTGCATCGTGGTGGATGGCGGACCGAACCCCACAATCGCTACCGTGATGTGCCACGGCTATGGAGCGTCGGGAAATGACCTTGTCGGATTGTCGGCCGAGTGGATTCAGCTGATCGGTGAACATGCATCGGCATTCCGATTTGTCTTTCCCGAAGCACCCCACACCTTGGAAGAAATGGGAATGCCAGAGGGCCACGCCTGGTGGCCGATCAACATGGCACGATTGATGGATTTGGTCCAAGTCCAGCGGTTTGACCAGCTGCACGGCGAGCAGCCGCCGGGGATCGGCGAGGCCACCGAGCGTATTTGTGAAACGATCAACGCGGTGAAAAAGGATCTTCGCGGTGATGCCACACCCTTGGTCCTGGGTGGGTTTTCGCAAGGTGCAATGCTGATGTTGAATGCTTCGCTGCGCGGCGACATCCTACCGCCCAATTTATTGTTCCAGTTCTCGAGCACCATCGTTTGTCGGCCACAGTGGGAGACGAGCCTGGCACGTCTGAAAGACACGAAAGTGTTTCAATCTCACGGAACAATCGACCCCCTGCTTCCCTACGCCAGCGCTGTGGCCCTGAGCGAAATGATGCGGAGCGGCGGCGTCCAAGTCGAATTTCATTCTTTTTATGGACCTCATACGATCGACAGGGAGGCGATCGCGATCACGGCCCAGATGCTGGCCTCGCTCGAGTCATCCTCGTCCGATGGAGGCGACGGGCCAATCCTGCGGTTACCATGACGTGATCGAATGATACAAACTTGCCCGCCGTCGTTGCTCCGCAAGGGCACCTGTTTTTCACCAACCTCACGCCTTTTTCACTCTATGAATCGAATCGCCAGCCGTCGACCAGCGGACACCGAATACACCGCCGAGTATCACGATCGGTTGATCAAGCAAGTGCCAGGCGATTGTGCACTGGGAGTCTTGGATGACCAACTTTTTTGGCTCTGCGAGCTGGCCGGCAGTCTGAGCGTTGAACAGGTTGATAAGATCCATCCACCCTATGGTTGGACCATTCGACAGGTTTTCGAGCACTGCGCCGATGCCGAGCGTGTGTTCGGCTATCGGATGTTACGGCTGGCCGCGGGCGACCAGACCAGCCTGCCCGGGTGGGACGAAAACATCTACGCCGATAGCCGATTTGGGTTGGGGAACTTTGGTCACATCGTCAGCGAAATTGGTGCCCTTCGTCGTGCCAACGTGCTGCTATTGCGTCGAATCGTTCCGGCGGCCTGGGATCGATCTGCCGAGGTCGATGGTGTTCGCGTGACCGTCCGCGCGATCGCATGGATCGCGGCGGGTCATCTGCAACATCACCTCGAGATCGTCCAGCAACGATGCGGCATCGATGCCCAACGCGCGCCTTGATCGACGGCCTTCCTGTCGTCGATGGGACGGTTCCTCCGCACTGCGGAATCAGGACTACTGATTGAACTGCTGTTGGACGACTTCTTTGGAGTCACGCGTGCCCAGTGCGCCCCATAGACCGTAGGGGCTCTTTGATCCCGGTGTCGAACCCCCGCTGCCGTTGAGCCAGACATTTCCTGTATGGACGTCGCCCGCCTCGATCGAGTCGGTGATGAAGATGATCGAACCGTCGGCCATCAGGACATGACAGCCACCTTGATGTTGGCTACTCGGTGGCGCAATTCCCGGTCCATCGACACCACCGGTGGCGCCGCCGCCCACGCTCAACTCCCGGTTGGGTGGCAGAATCGTGTTGCTGTCGGTCCAAACGGTCCCCGCATCCGCCCAACGATAGCCGCGCCCTTGCCCGACCGCGGCGAGCACCGGGGCGTTGCCGCCATCGGATCCGGTGGACCAAAAACGTGGTCTTGTCGGGCTGATCTGTCCCTCATGCTGACAATGATCCGGTTCGTCACGCATCTCGTCCGTTTCGTGTTCGACCGACGCGATCGTACGAATGTCGCGATCGCCAAGATCGGTCGTAATCTCGGCGCACATGATGGTGTTGGAAAGTCCATCGAGGATGTCACGGAACTTCGTGTCCTGGCGAGCCACAAACACCCCGCGACAGGCAGCCCGTGCCCGAGCGGGCACCCAGTCCTGAGGCGGGTTGATGATCACGCCATTGGTGACCTGAATCGGGCCATTGTTCATGAAGTCGATCGAATCGCCCAAGCATGCCGCGTAATTCGTTCTGCCGAATGCCGGCAAGCCGGTCCCCGGATCGCTGGGACATCGAAGCGTGGGTATCTCGGTCAGCCAGGGAACGTATTGCCCGACCCACGGCGCCGGACCCATCGGCGGATAGGGCGGAGCTTGTATGCCACCATCGACACGTTGTTGGTTTGGATGGGCGATCTGTTCCCAGAGAGCCTGCTGCTCGAAAAATGGCGTCAAACCGACCAAGAACGATAACGACATGCGATTGTTCATGTTTTGCGGCACGTTCCCATTGGTCCAGGTACCGCCCTGATGCCGTGGCAGTTGTTTGTACACCGAGTGATAGTTGTGCAACGCCAATCCGATTTGCTTGAAGTTGTTGCTGCAACTCATCCGCCGCGCCGCCTCGCGAGCGGCTTGAACGGCCGGCAAGAGCAGGCCGACCAATACGCCAATGATCGCAATGACGACCAGCAATTCGACCAAAGTAAATCCGTGACGATTGTTTCGCAGGCGCAGCGGCGTCTGAAGCTTCTGACCAACATGGAAAGGAAATCCCAGTGAGAACGAATGTCTGAATGATGGTGATTCGGGAACGACCAACGCGGGTCGATTCACGAATCCGTGTCAGATCTCATCACGTGATTGAGTCCGACTTACCGGCGCCCCCGCGTCGTCGTCAGCGATCTGTCAAAGCCGCCTACGGAGAGCCATATTGCAATTCAGGCAATCGCGGGTGGACCCCGAGAAAAATGTGTGCCGGCGTGCCGCGGTATAGGCCACAGCGGTCCTGTCGCGACCGCCATATCGGAAGTCATCGCTTCGGTCAGAGACAACGCGCCTTGGCGCAGTCGTGGTGACGAAAGGGTTCGCGCCGAACAGAGCGCACAAAGACCGCCACATCCGTCCCTGGCGATCTCGGCCGCCATCAACCACAGATCCGCTGCGGCGTCCCCGTTGGCCGTTGCGTGCCCGTGATGGTGGCTCTCACAGGCGTGGTTGTCCCCGCGATGGTGCGTATGCTCCAGATGCGCGTGTGGACAGACTTCGCCGTGCCCCCGATCGTCAAGCGGATGTGCACCATGATGATGAGCGGCAGGCAGCAGCCAGCCCCCCAACAAATAGGCGATCAACGCGACGTGAGCGGTATAGCGAGACACGGTTTTCTGCTTACATAGGGCGTACAGATGCTTCGTCAACAGTTAGAACGGCCCGTCAACCGGGGGGCCTGAATCTCCATTTCGACACGTCTGTTGTGGCGCTGTACGGTATCTTCCACAACCTGGTTCGGATCCTACCCCAATCGGGCGACAGAAACGAACCCCAGTTTTTTGGCGGGTGCCGGAAGCGAATTGGATCGTTTGGACAGGTACCAAGGTTGACGGAGCGGTAGCACCTCGGCAAGGCGTGTCCTTCGTGGCTAAGAGAAATGGCCGCGTCTCGCACGCCGCGTCCGAGAATCCAGCGATCCTCCCGTCTTGAATCGTTAAACGCGACCTTCGTTTAGCCAGGTAAGTTCCGACTCGAGACCAATGTCGACACTTTTCGATCTTTCGACAGAATCCTGCGCTCCACTCGGGACTGTCTTCGTCATCGCGAGTCCGGCTTCCGAGCAGCTTCACCGATTGATCCGCGAAATCGGCGACCAGCGGGTTTGCGTCACCGTCGGTCAAACTCGCGTAGACTTCGTCCAGGACTGTCTTTTTCTCGTTACCATTGCGAATCTGCTCGCCCTGGACCGCCTGCGTTGCTACGGAGACCGCGCGACGGCCGAGTTCGTTGATCACATTCAGGGCGTCGAGCGACGACGCCTTGCCGTCGCCGTTAACGTCGACCCACTTGCTCGCATCCACGCCGATCACCGCAGCCAGATCGGCTGCGATCAGGTCCGATCCACGGTGAAGGTGATTGATGATGCTGAGGGCGTCGCCCGCGGACACCTTGCCATCGGAATTCACATCGAAACGGTCGATGTTGTTTTGGAAAGTGGGCTGCGGACTCGTCGCTGCGGCAATGGCCGGAACCAAAATCAATTCACCACCAGTGCCGCCGCTACCGATCACAACCGCGAGAGCGCGTGGCACGAAAGTGTAGAGTGTGTGGGGCGGTGGTTGAATGCCGATGACTACTGCCGCTGACGTTTCTCCCGGCGCGAGTGTGCCCGTTCCCTCAAAATCGAAGTAGGACGTGCCGTCATTCAAAGTTCCGCTGGCGTTGAGGACCGTGGTGCCCGTTGGCCCCAACTCAGTCAACAGCAATCGAATCGGATATGCCAGTTCGTCGGCCGAATCATTCGTGATGGCAGCGTAGAAGCCGTAGGCACCGGTCCGCCGATTGTATTGACGACCATATAGATCGATTGTGACGCGATCCGTCACGTCTTGGGGTTCATCCTGAGCGGGCGCGAACGTGAACACGTTGGCGAATTCGGAACTTGAGTTGGCGACTCGATCGAGCACCGCGCCTGCAACAGTGGAAACAGAAACGGAACCTTGGACCAACGCGTCACTGTCGTCATTGTACCAGTAGCGGATCAACCCGTTGCCTCGGACCTCGATGTGGTCGACCGTCACGCCGGTGATTGTCACATCGTTTTTGTCGATGCTGATCGGATCGACGCCTGCGGCACCCGCGTCGGTCCACTGAATTTCGACGTAGCCGAGGTCGGCAGTGGTGGTCGCATCGGCCGATGGTGTTACCATTGTTCCGGTCGGTCCTTGCCGATCGACCGTGAACGATTGGGTAGCCGCTTCGCTTTCGTTGCCGGCAACATCCGAAACCGCGCCCGCAGCGAACGTGACCTCGACTTGGCCTTCGGGCAGCGTGCCGTCGTACGAGTAACGCACCTTGCCGGCAACGACTTCGGCACCCGTCACGGTCACGCCGGTCACCGTCAGGTCGTTCTTGTCGATCGTCGTCAGGAGCATATCCGAGCCGCCAACGTCGCTCCAAGTGACATCGACGTAACCAAGATCGCTGGCCGTGACTTGACCCGGAATCGGTGTGTTCATAACTGCGGCGGGCGGGGCCGTATCAAGATCGATCGCAACCGATTGAATCGTTTCGCCCATCGCATTGGCCGTTCGGACTCGGAACGCATTGGAACCTTCGGTGAGCGAGAGTGACGGGAATCGGTACTGCCCGTTCTGGTCCGCCGTTACGTCACCGTCGTCGAAGCCGTCTCCGTCGATGTCGAGCGAAACCAAAAGATCCGGTTCGGTTGTCCCGATCAAGTCGATACTCGCCAGACGGGTAACATCGTCGTCAGCCGCAGCACCGGTATCGAACACCGGATCGAGTTGGACGACCAGGGCTGGTGCCGAGATGCCGTCAAGAATCACATTGTCGATTCTGACAGAGCTATCAAGGTCACCAAACCCGAGCATGTCAAAGTACAGGGTTGCCAGTACGTCCGTCGTCTGGCCGCGGAGATCGATCACAAAAGTGTGTGTTTGACTCAAATCGATCACGCCCCCCGAGGATGCCAGGCCGGCAACGGTGACGTTCGGGCCGACGTAAGCCGTGCCATCGGATTGGACGTTGACGATGGCATCCGTGCCGACTAGCCCTGCGGCCGTCGCAAGTAACGGCATGTTGGTATGCGCATCGATCAAAGCAAACTCGAAGGCATCGGGAATTCCCGATGCGGCGTTGGCGAACTCGGGATCCAAGGTGAATCGAAGAGACGTTACCTGTGAGGGGATTTCGATGGATTGCGAGAACCGGCTATTGAACAGACTGTGTTCCCGCAGAGAACCGACGCCATTTTCAACCGTCGCATCACCGAGAGTGTTCCATCCGAACAGCGAGTTGTCCGAGTTCGAGACGCCGAACAAACCGTTGATAACGTCCCGTGGTGCGGAGGCGTGCAAGGTATGCACGATGTTCTCGGCTTCGGTTACCGCATATTGCCACTCGGGACCGACAACAGTCCACACACCATCATTGTGCGTTGGCACCTTTCGTGTGCCGCTGGATAACGAGTCTGCCATCAAACTGGATGAGTAGGCATCGCCAGCAAGATCGGGCAATCCCAGAACATGCCCAAGTTCGTGCGCGACGACCGTAAGTAGATCCATTCTTTGATCTGCCTCACCCCCACTTTCCGCTATTCGCACGCCACCGCCGACCGTAGTTGGAAACTCTTCGTCCTGGCTAATCGTTGAGTCGATGAACCAGCCTGCGCCATTCGCATCTCCGTCAATCACGACCTGCCAGGACGAGCCATCTAGTGACGCCGTGGTCGCAAGCATGGTTTCGGGCAAATCCCCGATCGTGAACTGAGTCTTACCGATCACGTCGGCGATTGTGTCCGCGCCGACAACGGACGCCCACCGCGATTCGACCTCCGATAATGCCGCACCCAGGCTTTCGTACGTCAGCTGATGAGCATCGGTCACTTGGTTATTTGGCACGTCACCATCTGCCGACGGGTCTGATTCTGGCTCCAGCGGTATCGGTCCGTAGAAACCGGCCGGGGGCAAAGCAAAGGAGGGAGGGGGGGCGTAAGGCGAGGGAGTAAGTGGCCCGCGAATCACCGGCCCTGGCGCGACGATAACCGCATTCGAGGTGTAAAGCTCGGCAAGTTCTTTGTCTCGCGTCAATGCGTACGCGCGTCGAACGGCAGCACCCGTGTTTACCATTCCATATCCAAATATGTTATCGACACCGGCCGTTCCGAGATCGGTTGCTGTGTCGATCAAGATGTTTCGCAGATCACCCGCTTTGATATCCGGATTCACACTCCACACAAGCGAAGCGTATCCGGCCATGTTCGGGTTGGCCGCTGAGGTGCCATTGAACGCATATGCATTCCCGCCACCCGGATTGAGTGTGACCGTGCCATTACTCATCGTCGCTGGCGAATCGGTGGGAGCCATCAAAGTCAGATTGGGCCCATAGTTGGAATAGCTGGCGTCACTGATTGCCGTCGCGTTGTCCAACATGTGGATACCAACCTGAATCAGGCTTGCGGTAGTTGTCGTGAAGACGGAGGCAGGATTGGCGATCACGGCGCCAACCGCCATCACGTTTGCGAATGCGCCTTCAAGGCGGGCAACGCCGCCACTTTGAACAAGATCGGCCGGATTTGGGAATGCAACCGGTTGGGTCCCGTTCCCAGCAGCAACCGCGAAAAAGGCGGTGTCTGCGGTCGCAGTTAATTGGGTCTGCAACTGGGCGAGGGTACCACCGCTGGTGAGCCAAGACTCACCCTGAATTCCTCCCTGAAAGACGATTCGCTTCTTGTTGTGGGCGTTCGCATAAGCCACCGCGTTGTTGATGGCCTGCTGCAAGGTCGTCTTGACTTCAAAAATTTGGACGCCGTACAGGCTGAACTTAATGCCGTCGTAGAGGTCTTCCACTCGGACCGTACTGTTCCAGTTGATGCCGGCGATTCGGTAGCCGTTGTTCGCTTGGGCGGAATAGATGCTGATCGCTTGATGGCCGTGCTGATCCGTCACCGTGCCATCGGGCACGCTCAGCCCGTAAACGATTCGTCCGGGATTCAAGTCATCGACAGCGGCATTGGCTACAGCAGGAAGTCCCGAGTCGAGCGAAACCAGCAAGACATCGCTGTTCCCCTTGGTGAACCGCCAGGCATCGGCGGTATCGGTGACGGTGAGGTTCCATTGTCTTGGGAAAAGCGGGTCATTCGGAAGAACCTGCAGGCTGATGGTACCGTCCGTGAATTTCAGTTGTTCGATCCCCTGGAAGTAGATCTCCCGCCCATTGGTCAACCGCAAGTAGTCGAACGAACTACCGCGATAAATCGCTTGCTCCTCCACCGACAACCCGGCGTTGAGAGCTGGGTTGTAACTGCTCAGCAAATCTCCGTTGAGCGATTTCACGTCGGCTTTGGCAATACCTAAGTTGATCGTGTCGGTACCGCCGTTGCCGAAGTAGACAACACCCGAATCACTTGCCCCCGCATAATTAAATGTGTCCGCAAGGAACGTACCAGCTTTCTTGTCGATGCTAGAAAGCAGCCGGATTGCCACTCGGTTCGATAGGTTGGAGCCTCGCTTGGCGCGGATTTCATAATTGCCGGGATCTAGACCGAGCCCGTCCAAATTAATCAGCTTCTCGTTGGCCTGTGTCTCGGCAAAAGTCCCAAGGGACGCCGCGACCACTCCATTCTTCAAGACCTGTAACACAACACTGCCTGAGCCGGCACCTGCCATGGCATAGCCAACCCTCAACGCTCCATCCTGGAACACAGTATTGCGACTATCATCGCCGGACGCATCGTGCACGGTAAGCGATGGGGTGTTTTGCGTTGACATGCCTTGGAGCAAACCCAACACAGTCAACGGCGTGATATGTACGTTGAATCCGTCAACCTGATCGAGTGGCGTTCGCTCCGCCACGAATGGATTGCCAGAGAGCGACTCCCCGGCGGCGATTAGTTGGGCGGTGTTCATCACCAACACCTCGCCGACGCCTCCGTAGCTGGCGTAAAGTCGGGTACCGCCGTTGTTGAGGGACACCGAAGTGACAAGGCCGTCGTCGATTGGGGTCGTTGCACCCAGGTATTGTTGTTTTCCCTCAAGGTTGAAGGGGTCGCGAATCAGCCCGACCTTGTCGCCGTACATTCCGCCGTAGCCGTAGACCAGGTGAAGTTCCCAGTCGCCGACGTAGGCATACGACAAATCGGGAGCGAGGGCGATATCACGGGGCGTTAGAATGTTCGTGTAGTTGCCGCTGTAGTACTCCGTCGCAAAACTCATCAGATTGCCCCCGGCAACCTTGGTTGAGACCGTGTTGATGGTGGGCGTGCCGGCGCCTAGCTTGAACGTTGCGATCCGCTCCATGTTGGGCTGGCTGGATGATCCGAACGGCGAGAACGACGTCACTCGATAGCGATAGGTGAACGAAACGTACTCTGGCCTCTCCGGATCGGGTGAAGGCGTGATCGAGTGTGGAATCCCCGGCAGCGACAAATCATATTCAAGCATTCCCCATTGGCCGGGAGAGAGGTCGCCCAGGTGAGGTTCGTTGTCCGGATCGAGCTTATAGATTGTCATGTTTCCGGACGTGGGATCGGTACCGGTACCGACGAGCAAATGTTTCCCATCAGCGGTGACAGCAACGCCGGAAATGCTAATTCGGGCCCTTGGCAAATCGATGGTTCGGAGTATCTGGTTAAAAGTTTCCGATCCGGCGCGGGCGTCGATGACCCAAACCGTTGCCGAAGGACCGGCGACGAAAACAAAGTGACCGAGAGGATCGATCGCGATTTGATGAACCCACGCTCCCGGAATCGCGATCTTGTCGATCTCCGGTGTGCTCAAGTCCACATCGACCTGACGGATCGCCATTGTATCGATCACGGCCACATGGCTCTTGGTCGTGACATAGGCTCGTGTCAGATCTGGCGTGAACACGGTATCAAAGCCGCCATCAAGAGAGAACTTGCGCACAATCTCGTTGGCCGACGCCTCGGTCTGGAACAAAGTGGCGCCATCGCCGGTCGAAGCCACGGCACCCAGGCCACCCGTTGGCCGCAGGTAGGCAACATTCGATTTGCCGGTGACCGGATGCTTGAGTCGAACTTGCGTCAGTCCACTGACGAAACCTGGCGGAACAGCCGCAATGATCATCGTGTCAGTGCCCGTCGTCGGCGCAACCAAGACCTTGTGCCCCAATTGATTGAACTCAACCACCGCACCATCGAACCGTAATCCGGTGATTTGAACTTTTGCGGCGTCTCCCAATTCAGTGAACTGTAGCCCAGTGATGATCGGTTTTACGTGAGCCGGATCTGGCTGTGGCAAATCAACCACCACCACCTCGCCGACGGTTCCCGCCGGTGGCAAAACGTAAGTTTCCGTTTGCGTCGCGAAGGGGATCTCGCTCGGGCGACGGGAATACACCAGGAAGGTGATGCCAAAGTCGAGCGTGTAAGGGATTGGCAAGAACCCATAGCCGAGTGGAATTCCGTAGCCTCCGTCCACAATGCCGATAGAAACACCAGCGTAGGGTGGAGCACCGAAGCCGATGCTAACCAGTTGATTCGGCTGATCTGCTTTTGCAATTCGGTATTGCGCCAGCACTGAACCCGGGATAAGGCGGCGATGTCGTACGGGCAATCCCATCGGCGCCGACAACGCCTGTCTCCATGACCAACCAGATATCGCTCGTTGATCCGTCTTCGAGTGTAATCGTCTGCTTTTGGAAGAAGTAAACCGTCTCGCCCACACCAAAACTTGCCGGAACAGGCACAGCGACCTGCGCGGGTGACTCGAGGACGGCGCCGCCCAAGTCAAGGGTAAAGCTAGCTCCAACATCGAAAACGGCATCGAATTCTGGAGCAACCGTGTCCACGAAACTTGTCAAACTGACGGCGACATCCGCGGGCAGAGCCCCTGGAGGGATCTGCAACAGCACCCCCTCATCGCTCTGCAGAATACCGCCCTCGGTTCCAAAGGTTGCGGTACCGATCTGAGGTTGAATCACATTGATCGGTACAACCCTCTCTCCCCCGCCATTGATGATCGTCAACGTCGTCATGCCGATGCTCGACGAAGTCGCAAATCCGTCATCGGTCATGTCGATCACGCGAGAATCACCAAGGATGTACAGCGTTCCCTCGGACTCCAACGACAGGTCTTCGCCACCCAGCGTCTCAACGCGGAACCGACGTTGCCCGGCAACAATTGGCAACGTTAGCGACATCGGGTAAACGAAGATGTCATCTCCCGGGTACGAAGGATCGTCGGCGCCGGGAGTACCAACGGCAACTGCCGTCGCGGCTTGATAAACTCCTCGAGCGACGACCATCGCCGTGTACCCCTCGGACGCGGCCGAAATCACGCCCTGCTCGTTGACCGATGCGACCGACTGATTGCTCGAAATGTAACTCACATAGTTACCAATCAGCGGCACATTGCTTTGATCGGCAAATTGGCCAATGACTTGCAACTGGACGTGATCGAGAACGTCCAACCGCGGTCGGCGATTGATGATATCAATCCCTAACAGTTCTGCACCCGAGACGTTGATGTCGACCGTAATTGGTTCGGACAAGTTGAACCCGTCGTCGGCAAGCAGAGTGATTGTTGCTGGACCAAAGTAACCGAGGTCAGGCACGAACGTCACGAACTTACCGTTGGGACCAAGCTCAGCCGAACCATTCTGTACGCCGACAATCTGATAGTAGACGCTGTCACCATCGGAATCGCGTACGGCATCATCAAGTTCAAATTGCACCGCAAGATCGGTATGTGTCAGCTGGACGCCGAATACGGGATTGGCAACCGGCGCGACGTTGCCAATAAACCCAGCATTGCGGAATAATAATTGGCGATCGACGATGTCAATGGTTCCCGAACCGTCAATGTCTGCCAACGGATTGAAGCCGGGCGTCCCTACGCTGCGTCCTAACAGACTGACCTGCAATTCACTGTCCAGTCCGTCGACCAGCAGATCGCTGTTGATATCGCCAGCAATCAGCACTTCCAAGTCGACATTCCCGGCGATACCTCCAGTGCCCGTTACCTCAACCTGATAGAGGCCGGCGCTGGAAATCGCGTACACCGCCTCCGCCCGATCGGTCGTCATGTGCGACGAAAGGGGCGTAAGTCCAGCGATTTGAGGAACATTTACCTGCAGACCACCCGTCGTGCTGGCGATGACTCGCACCAGCACCTTGTCGGCATCCGTCGAATCAATCTCACTTTGATGGACACTGAAAACCACTCGACCCGATTCGTCGACACCCAAAGGCAAGTGAACAACCTCGCCCACGAAGTTAGCCGCCGCACCGAGGTACGCAGAAATTGGAGCAACGGTAGGTGATGCTTGATCAGAGTACTGGAACGACAAACCGCCAGTCCCAACCTCCACAACCGTCTCCAACAAGTGGTCGACACGGGAACTGTATCCGTATCGCGTCGTCTGTCCCGATTGCGGTTTGCGTACCGAAACGAGATCCCCGGCAACGTCGTACTCGTACTGCACGACTTCCCCATCGGGGCCGATCAAACGCTGCAGTCGGCCCTTTGCGTCAGTGATGAACTGCACGCTCTGGCCACCAGCAGCAACGATGCCGTTGTCGCCGAGATAAACGGTTTGACCGGCAGAGTTGGTCTTCGCGATGATACCGAGTTTCGCATCAATGTCATACGAGTTGCCGTCGGGAGCCTTCAGAATGAAGTCGGTTCCCTCAAACAAGGGACTCATCGGGTTGTATGGATAACCACTCGCAAGGTCAAAGTATTGTCGGCCTCCCCGCATCAGCTTTATGTTTGTTGACTCGAGAGACCAGCCAGTCGGGTTTCCGCCGATAGGCTGCCAAGTCGCGGTGTAGTAGGTCAAACCAGGGAATGTGTGTTCCTGCGGATTGAAAACGAATCCAAGCTCGTCACCAGTCGGAGACGTGAGATAAAGACGTGTTTGGTCACGATAGGCTGAATAGAGTCCCTGTGCCTCATGACCGGTGGGTGGCACACTGGCACGCAGATTGATATCGCGTCCAAGCAACTGCCATCCATAACCAACCCGATCGGATCGATCTCGTTCCAGTGAGTCAAACTGGCGGGTCACTTCGACTTCGACAGAACCGACGGTGACCACCAAATCGGTTTCAGCAAGCACGAGATTACGCTTGGTCTCGCTGAATACTTCGACGATCGTCTCGGTGCGAGCTAGACGCCGTCCAATGTCTCGAGCCGATAGGCGAAGGACGTAAAAATCGTTCGGCAAGTCTTGTACATCGAGAGTCGCGAGTACGCCGTCGATAACGATGTCGTGACCAATCGCGATGGTGCGGAAATCCCGATCACCAAAACGCTTTATCTCGAGCGTCCACTCATCGAGATTGACATCATTGACGGTTCCAAGAATGCGGCCGTTTGCGATCACCGAAAACTCGGGTACCGCCAAATCAACCGTTGGCGCATCGACGTCGTTCAGGTCACGCACTTTTACAGTCTTGGTATCAACGCCAACCGATCCGTCAAGGTCGGTCGCCGTCGCAACGACTTCATAGCGACCTGGTGCGGGTAAGATAATCTCGCCCCGACCTTCCGCATCGATGGATACGGGCTGTCCATCCAGAGTTACGACGATGCTGGCAATGCTCGAAAGCGAATCGGCAATCGCTGCCACCAAGATTTGTGCGCCGGGCGGCGATGGGAAGCTGGGCGTCAAAACTAAACTGACATTCGGCTTGGGCAATTCGAACGCCGCTAGTAGGACGACGATTTGAGAACTCGTCGTCTGGCCGTCGCTGGCGAAAACGCGAATCAAATACTCGCCGTCTTGTCCGGGGCCCGGCGTCCAAACGATCTCGCCCGTCGAATGATTGACCGTTGCTCCCTCGGGTAAGTCGGCCGCGTCGTAGTTCAGCGTCGTTGCCAGATCCGGATCCGTCGCTTCGATGAAGAACCGCAATTGTTCGCCGAGTCGAACGGCATGGTTCGGCGTGTCAAGTACCGGTGCACGATTCGTGTTGTCGATTCGTAGCGAGACATCGGTCGAGCTAAACAATCCGGACGGATCGGTTGCCGTGAAGGTGACGACGTGGTCCCCAGCTTGCTCGTAGCTCGGCATCCATGTGAAGCGACCACTGCTCGGTAAATATCGCACCGGCCGGGAGGTTGGTGGCGGTGTAAGAAATCGGATCACCGTCGGTGTCGCCCGCTTCCATGGAGAACTCGAGCGAGCCCCCCTCACGCATGAACAGCGGTTGGTGTGGCACGATGACCGGTCCGCGGTTCACGTCGGTCACATAGATCGCGAAGTCCTGGAACCGGCTGCGGTGGCCATCGCCGACGATCACGCGAATGCCGCTGTGATTGCCCGCCTGTTGGTAACTGGGGGTCCAACGAAACTCGCCACTGACTGGATCGACGGTTGCACCTTCGGGAAGATTCTCGCCGAGGTAAGTCAGTGAATCGCCATCGGGATCCGACGCATTCGCCAGGAACGAGTAGAGCTCTCCTTCGTTGATCACCTGATTGGCGATCGGCTGTAGGATCGGACTAATGTTGCTGTTGCGGACGGTCAACTGGAACGTCACATCGTCCGATTCGGATGGCGCAATGCCGCCATTGCCGCCATCTTGCACCGTGACCGTTGCGTTGTACGACGCCACGTCAATGGCTTGCGGCGTCCAGCTGATCGTCGCGGAACCGTAGGTCGCACCGGGTGTAAGTACTGCGCCGGCCGGAAGTCCGCTCAGGGCGAACTGCAGAGGTTCTTGATCGAAGTCGGTCGCCTGAACCGTCAATGCAAAGGGTTCTCCCACCACGGCAACCTTGTTCCCGACGTGATTCCACCGAGGCGGCTCGTTGGGTGAGTCAACAGTGGCGATCAACGTCAAAGAGGACTCAAGCCATGCCCCTGGGCCTCCACCGCCATCACCATTGTCTCGGGCAAACACGGTCAAACCGTAATCAGCGCGATCGCCGACCGTCGGGGTCAACCGAATCAAGCCGCTCCGTTCCCGTTGTCAACGAACGTCACGAAATCGGGTAACGCAAATCCTGGTCACCGCACTCTCCAAACGCAACTCGATCGGTTGCCGTCGGGGTCGGTCGCAGACGACCGGAATCTCGACGATTGTCTCGCTGGATCGTCTGGTTGTCGATGAACTCGATCTCCGGTGTCCGATTCAGATTCATCACCTCGACGCGAATCGTCGACATCGCGACAAGCGGAATGCCAGTACCATCCCCGTCGTCAGTTGCGACAAACGTCATCTCGTGGATACCTGAATCCTCGAATGTCGGACGCCAAGTGAACAACGCAGTGTCGAAGTCGAATACAGCACCGCTGGGTAAACCTTGCACGCTGTAAGTCACCGTTGCAGGAATGCTGGGAGTCCGTTGATACAACGCTCCGGCGGCATTACGCACTGGTGTTTCATATCCGGGATTGTCGGGATCATAGGCAAACGCAGAGAATCCGAACGGCTGATCTTCGGCGGTGCGGAAACCCGCGAGATCGTCGAAAATCGGGGGGCCATTGGCGTTCAGGACCGTGATCTCGAACGATCGGGTGACGGATTCACCACCGCTAGTAACCGTGATGGGCACCACATATGCGTCTTCCGAATGTAGGTAAAAGTCGGGTGTCCAATCAAAAATTCCTGTATTGGGGTCGAGTCTTGCGCCAGGCGGCAGCATGAAACTGCGATACGAAACCCGATCTCCATCGGGATCGAAACCGTTGATGGCGAATCGCAAACGCTCACCTTCACGCACGACACGATTGGCCGGAAGGATCAGCTGCGGTGCCTGATCGGCGGGCGCGATCGCAAAATTGGTTCGCGTCGATACAAGGTTCACGCCATCGGTGACGAAAAACTGCACGTTCTCATAGCTTCCCGCGGAATCGAAATCTGGTGTCCAGGCAAACGTCAACGAAACCGGATCCAGGATTGCACCCGGCGGCATCCCTTCCACCCAAACCGCGAGCCGGTCCCCGTCCGGATCGGAAACGGGAAGCGTAAATTCAATCGTCGTCCCCTCCGCTCCCTCAATCAATCCTGGTAGATCGTCCAGTTCGGGTGCCCGATTGCCGTCAATCACGTCAATATAAAATCGCTGGACCGCACGTGCGCCGCGCTCGTCATAAACATGAAGTTCAACCAACGCCATCGCCGACCCACCCAAGCCAGGTGTCCATGTCACCAAACCGGTTTCTGCGTCAACCTCCATTCCATCTGGGCCACGGTTGAGGAAGTACCGCACCGCGACTCCATCCGGATCAGTTGCTAGTGCCTGATACTCGTAGTTCAAATGATTGTGGGCCTGAACAATCGGATTGGACAGGAATACAGGTCGCTGATTCGCGCCAGGACTTGCCGATATCCCAAGATCGAAGTCGACGCGACGATCGTCCTCGTTGTGGACAGTGACGGTTTGACCATTGGTCGACTGACCGGGACCAAGAGCCTGAGTGTTCAATTCGATCATCCAGCGACCGTCGGCGGTCTGACCCGCGGTACCCTCTGGAATCCCGCTGTAACCAGCCTGCGGATCGAGAACCAGTACGATCGGCAGGACCAAGTCGAAGTCGCTGGTATTGGTTACCACAATATCCCACGAGACATTGTTCGCGGCACGATCCGACCGCACGCTGGCAAACTCGATTTCGACGAACGCCGAAAAGTCGGAGACGGCCCTAAAGTTTGTCACATAGTCCGTCCCTATCCGAATTTGTTCGTCGCTCGCCACATCGGACTGGACGGTCAAAGTGTAGGTGTCGGGTTCGAGATACCCTGCCAGTAGGTGAGCCGTATTCGTCTCGCCAGTGAAGAACACGCCGTTGATAGGGACGACGCCAAAATGCTCACCCACCAGCAGATAATTGTCTGGATTGAGTACCGAGTTCGGTTCCCCTCCCTGGCCGGTATACATTTGCTGGTCAAAGGTGATCGTGATGGTCGACATCGGTAGCACCGCGATGCCGCCGGTCGGTGGATTGGTGGCGATCACCAGCGGCGCGATTGCCGGATTGAGCACATCCACTTGATTCGATTGACTGATCAACACGCGGCCGTCCGCGGTCGTAACGATCACGTCCCCGCGCGAACCTCCATCGGCGACCGTCACCCGACGTAGCGTCGCCACATCGATCATCGTCAGTTCGCTCCCCGGGTGATCATTGGCGCCTTGATTGTGCGAGACAAACAGCAGGCCTTCCAAATCGGTTCCCGCCTGCCCAAACGACAACGAATCGACCGGCGCCTCGAACTCGAGCATCAACTCGGCGCGGCGCTGGGGCGTGAAACGAACCACCTGTGATCGGTCCGGCCACGTCGTGGCCCACAGATTTCCGTCATTGTCAAAGGCCAGCGATGCCACGCGGACATTCAGATCGCGACTGTATTGAGTGAACCTTCCCGTTTCCGGATTGAAGATCTGTACCCCGCCCGGGGACTCCGTAATTACCATTGACGCCGCCCGACCAGACAACACCGGAAGCCACATAGATCGATCCCGACACAGGATCGATCGCCATCGCCATCGTGATCCCGTCACCATGCTCGGCAAGAATGTTCCCTGTATCCGGGTCGAGTTCCAGCAGCGGCCCGCCACCGGTGGTCGCCCACAGTCGGCCGTCACCATCAAACGCCATGTTGAAGATCGGATAGGGCAGCTCCGCCCACGCGTTCTGGGCCTCCCCACCGTCGCGTCCAAATCGGAACAGCGAACTGCGGCTCGTGCCGCCGCTGACGATCACGTCACCATCGGGCGTTTCGACGATCGCCATCGGTCCGATCTCGGCGAAACTCTGCTCGATCCCGGTGACAAACGATCGGCCGACGAACGGCCGGAGTACCTGATCGAATTCCGGTTTGCCAAACGTTACCTCGGCCGCTGGAATCAACTGCTCGGCAGTGGTGAACAGCGGATTGGTCGATGGCTCGGGCTGCGGCTGGGGGGCGATGCCGAAATTCGGGGCTGTTGTCGAAGGCACCGTTTGCGGCGCTCCGAGATTGACCGTCGTTCCGTCACTCTCGGCCGTCACACCAAGGCCGGGCACTTCACGATTGCCCGCCATGTCGGCTGCCAGCGCCAAAAACTCATACGTCGACCCCGGAGTACCTTCAAAGACCAGTGAACCGGCAGCATCCGCCAGCTGTCGTTGCCAGATCTTGTAGTCGCCGCCGTTGGTCGCAACGTACAGCGTGACATGTCGGAATCCCGATCCACCCGGATCGTCGGTCGCCGACCACTTGACCAGGTAGTTGTCCGCTTGCCCGGCGACGTTCGAGACCATCAGCGACGTGCCCGGTGCCAGGGCATCGACCGGTTGTGTCAGAGTCGGCGTGTCTTCGGGCGGTGCATTGTTGAAGATCACCCGCGCGCTTGCCGAAATCTCGGATCCGGTTTGCACCACATCGGTATCCGGCAGAATGGTATAGGCAACGAACGCCGCTCCGTGTCCCTGGGCGTTGTTCGGCGCAAGCAACCCGCGCGAGGAGTCTTGCAACAGTTCGCCAGTCAGCGGATCAATCGCTTGCAGCAACCACGTCGCCTCACGCGAGTTCTGATCGATACCGCTGCTGACACGGAGGATGAAGCCCTCGGTTTCGCTAAAATCAAACTCGCCTTGGAACAGCGCTCGATCCGAAGGGATGTGCACGTTGATCTTGCCGATGTTGATGTCGCCTAGGCGGAACGAATAGACGTCCAGATCCTCATCGAGCTGAGTGACGACGCGGACCTCTTGTACGTACTGTGACGCATCGGGCGAGTTCGCGAAGCTGATCGTGTACGGCAATCGCTGGGACAATGGCAACCAGCCGGCGGTATCGACCGTCTGCGGGCCGGTGATCGACGCCAATCCTTGCACCGCATCGCCGTTGAGAAACTGCGTCAAATCGAGCTGCGCGAACTCATTCCCATCGACTGGCTGCGGACCATTGATTTGGTAATCCGGCGGAAGTCCGGCACCGCGATCCTCGAATCCCATCCAGGGCACGTAAACACGGAATGATTCAAAGTGCGTTGGCTGCGTCAAACCGAGGTCGTAGTCATCGAACTGGGCAATGGCCGGAACCGGTATCTCGCCTTCATCGCAATCGCTCTTGCGCGGATCATAGAATTCGACCTCGCCCATCTGTGACGGGTCGTTCCCATACCAGCTGCGAACGTCTTCAAAGAAGGCCATCAAATCACCGGTCGATTTCACCTCCTGGCCGGCCGGTCCGATCAAGATCCCTGACGAAAGCGTCGCCATCAGGCTGACGATCCGTTCCTGCTCGCGAATCGGCGGAATGTCATCCACCTCCCGTAGCAGTCCTCCCTGTTCGAGCGCCGCCAAGAACAGATTGCCCCAGTCCTCACGATTGGCCGCCAGCGTGGTCAGCGCCGGTGTGACGCTGCTGTCATCGTCGATGATCGCTTGCCGCAGGGTTTCCGCTTCGGCGAGTGAATGTTCAATGAATTCATCTCGCGTCATCGCAGTCGCCGCAGCGACCAAATGGAAGCGGAACGGTATGAAGGGAATCTCACAGGAGCTGGGAACGGCCGACAAGTCGTTGTAAATGTCGGTCAGTCCAGGGTAGATCTGGTCGAGGCCCGCCGGCCCGTTATCGAGAGCCCCCGCTTCGGCAAGATCGGGAAACTGGGCGTAGATCTTCGCTACCAATTCCTCCCAGGCGCGATCATGTAGCTCTTGCAAACCGGGATAGGTCGAGACGTTGAAACTGAATCCCGTAAATCCGTTGGCGTCCTCGTCGAACAGATAACCGGGCGACCGCACCGTGCCCCCCAGCGTTTCGCCCGCGTTGATCACCGAATCGATTTCGGCCCAGGCCACATCATCCGCATTATCCGGCGCGCCGCGAACATTGGAGTTGAACCGCACAAACGGCAAGCCGTAGACGTATTGATTGGTCAGCATTTCCGGAATGCCTACCTCGAAGTACACGTAGGGCGTGTCGAGGTTCGAGACGCTCTGCAGCGCGACGCTGTAAGTGCCGACATCACCGGCCAAGATCGTTCGCGGCCCACCAATCCCGATCGTGACATCGGGTTCGATCGCCTGTTCGATCAGGAATCGGTAGGGGACAACGGCCGATTCATCACCGGGATTGATCACGGTCACGTCATACAGGCCGTGCGGGGCGTCAGTGAAATCAAACGTGGCGATGATTTTGGTTGAATCGATGACCTCGTAAACCGCCGGCACGAATTCGGCAAAGCCCGGTCGAATTAGCTTGACGATCGCGTTCTGATCGAACCGTGCCCCCTCGATCGTTGTCGTGACGAACTTGCTGTCACCGCCGACGTCGGTATGAATGTCCGTGATCACCAAGGGCAATAGTTCTGCCAGCAGAGTCACTTGCGTGTCGTCGGCCGGTTCGTTGAAACCGCGGACCAAGACGTAATAAACGCCGGGCTGCGTGGAGGGAATGATCGCCTGCAGATCGCTATCGAGCCCTCCTTCGTACGCCGCGTCGTAGCTGGCGATTGTCGGTGCCGCATCGTATCGCAGGAAGATTTCGTTGGCGGACTTATCCGCGTCGGTCGACAGCGTCACACGTAACGTCTGGTCGTGTGGCACGGTCACTTGGAACAGTCGTGTTTGACCGGTCGAAAGGGTGGTCGGATGGCGAACACCGAGTTGCAGCTGTTCAACGGTGACGGAAATCGTCTCGGCAGAGGCCAACGCGTTGTTGGCGTCGAATTCCCGCTCATAAACCTGATTGAAGATATCGGTCCGCGTGATCACACGGTATTGACCCGGCGTGGCTGGCGGCATCAATGTCGTGAGCGATTGGCTGTAATTCTCACCCGGTGCCAGCGTCCCCGAGAAACTCATCCGGCCCAGCGGCACGTCATGAATGTCCCATGTCGCATCGCTCGATAGATACAGCGTGTCGGACCACTGCCCCGTCGCAGGTTCGCTACTGCTCGCGTTGGTGACCGTCCAACCGACCGTGATCGGTTCGCCCGATTTGGCGAGCGATGGCACATCAACGCTGGTCACTTGCAGGTCGGTCGGCGGCGGCAACTCGAAAATGATCGGCGCGACGGTATGCCGGTCGTTGTTCTTTTCGGCATTGAGCTCAAAGACGTCACCGGTCGGCTGATAGCGAGCCGGATCGGTAATCACAAAGACATAGTACTCTTCGGTTTCATCGTTGAATCCGCTCGGCGCACGGTAGCTGCCGGTGACGCTGTAACTATCGCCGGCCAGCAATCCGTCCTGGTGACGGATCTGGCCCAGATAGCGGTCGGCGCGAAGGTCCAAGAATCGGTCGCGAGACAAATAGACCAGGTCGTACCAAACGCTTTGCGTCGCAGGCGTATCGCCCCCAAAGTTTTGCACCGTGTAGGTCACATCAAACGATTGTCCGGCGCGGACATGATCGGGAGCCAAGACTTCGCTGACCTGCAGGTCGGGCGGCGTCGCCAGAGTCACATCGATGGCCGAAGAAATCGTGTTGTTGCCCTCCAACTGGTACTCCAACACCCGCCCGCGACCGAGCAAGCGTTGCGTTTCGGACAGCCGATCATTGCCGGGTAGTTGATAGGACTCCTCGAAGTCGACTCCCTTGTTGCCAAATCCGATGTTGCTGACGCTGTATGCGGATGGCCCTGCCGGAGAGTCGGTGAGCACCAGCAGGTAGAACTCACCGTCGATCCCGTCCGGAATGCGGACGTCGACCGATCCCTGATAAGAATCACCCACACTCAGATAATCGTTGCGTGTGAACGCACCGATCATCGTGTCAAAGCGGTCGAGCGATGGATCTTTGGACAGGAAGACACGGTCGGTCCAGCGATTGGTTCGCGTGTCACGTGTCCCCTGGTTCGTGACGGTGAAATCGACCTGCACCGTTTGACCTGATGTGGCGGTGATTGGCACATTCAGATCGCTGATCACCAAATCGGGCTCGAAATATTCGACCGCGAACGGCGCCGCCAGAACGTTGTTGAACGGGTCCTCATACGCCCAACGACTGAACTCGTCGAGCCAGAATTCATTGGTGCCAACATCCGCCGGCCACCAATTGGTTTGGACCGTCGCGCTGATATTCATCATGAGAATCGAGGTGGATGTAGACAAAGAAGTCGCCGCCAATGCCCTCGGGTAGCGTTCCAGTGACCTCCACGGTGTACTGCTCACCCGGTTGAAGCGGTACGGTGTTGGAATGGACGGCCTTACCAAAGTAAGACGCGCGGTCGGCGCGGAATTGGACGTCTGCCGAGATCCAAACGTAGTCGATCCAGTAGTTCGTTCCGGCCCAGACCGGATAATCGCCGGTGTTTTCGACGGTAAATTGGAACGTGGTCTGTTCGCCCGATTTGGCCCCCGAGGGCACCTGGATATCGACGACCTGCAAATCTGCCGGACGCGGTGTCACGACACTTTCGGTCGACAATCGATTGTTGGACTCATCGGTCTCTCCGACCGTATTGCCCGCGTCGGTGATCACGACGATATGAGAACTCTCCGGCGACGGCGTCAGCGTGAGAGTCAGTGAATCCTCGTACGTTTCCTTGTCGCCCAACATCGAATGGGTGACTCTTCCCAGACGAAGGCTATTGCTGGTGTTGATGTTGCCAGTCGGATCATCGGTCAGCCAGATCTCGTCGACCCAGCTTCCGCTGGCATCGCCTTTGCCCGCGTTGAACACGCTCCACTGCACCGTGTACTGTTCGCCGCCCACGCCGGTCGGTGCGACGATCACCTCGTCAACGGTCAGGTCGGGACTCGGCTTGGATAACGCGATCACGGTGATCGCCCGCGCCTTGTAGTTGTTGTTGTCGATCTCCGTCGGATCATCCGAATTGACATTGACCGCCAACGTGTCTTCCAACACCACCGCGTAGGGATCGGTCCAAGGAGTGATGTAGTAAGTTCCCGACACCAAACCGGTCGGTAACGTCACATTGGTGACCACATCGTAGCCGGCCTTATTGACCAGCGATCCGCTGTGCCCCAGCGACTTCAGCAACACGTCCCCCTGCCCCGGATGCGGACGATTCTTGTCCTTGGTCAACCAAATCGTATCAGTCCAAGAAGGAACGGGTGTTTCACCGGGTCCCAAGTTCGTGACGGTGTAACGGACTTCGATCGATGCACCCTCGACCGCCTGAATGGGTGCGACGACGTCCGAAGTGACAAGATCGGGAAGGGGCTGCGGCGTGACGTAAAGCTCGGTATAGAACGTGTTGTTGCCGTCGTTGGGCCATTCTTCCATCTGATTGCCGGCATCGGTCTTCACGATCAAATAAACCGTGCCTCGGAATCGAAGTGGTACAACCGCCGATTCGGTCTGTGTTCGATACTGTTCGCCCGGTTCCAGCGCCGACTGGTTCGTCAGCGAAGCGATCAGTAGATCGTCCGATGAGATCACCGGATCGAGCGACAAGTAGACCCGGTCTTGCCAGTTCGCGGTGGTCGTCGCCACGGTTCCCTGGTTGACCACAACAAAGTCGAGAGCCACCGTTTGGCCAGGATCAACCGACGCCGGTGCGGTCACTTCGGTGACTTGAAGATCGGGCCTTGGACGCACGGTGATCGGGATTGCCGTGTCATCGACTCGGGTGTTGTTGCCATTGGCCCCGTGCTCATAAAGCTGCCCACGATAGTTCGTCGTCACCACCGCTTCGTACAGACCGAAGGTCCGCACAGGCAGCCGAACCTGTTCCTGGCGTGTGTACGTCGTTCCCGCTGCAAGGGGTCCGTCATACCGATAGGCACCGAGCGAGATTGTTGGCGCCGACGGGTCGCCGACCTTGCGCAGATAGACGGTGTCCTCCCAAAACCCTTCGGCATCTCCGATCCCGTCATTCTTGACCGTCCAACTGATATCGATCAGGGTCCCTTCCAGAACGGCGAGCGTGGGAGCCTGGATGTCGCTGACGATCAGGTCTGGCGGCGTACTCAGCTCAACCTCGAACCCGCCCGACACGGTCTCGTTGTTGTCGGTATGAATGAACTCGAACAGGCCGCTTCCTCCGCTGTGCACCACCAAGTAATGCGTTCCCGAAATGCCCTGAGGCAGCGTTACCGAAACCGTGCGATCGTACCCGTCATTGACCGCCAACTGGCCAAGATGTGGGAAAGAGCCGAGCGTCGCGATCCGATGCGTGCCGGCCGGGTCCGTTGCCAGATAAACATAATCCGTCCAGTTGGCCCGATTCGTTAGCCCGATGCCCTGGTTTTCGACACGCCAGCTGACTTCCAACGGCTGTCCACTGAACCCTGTCGCTTCGGGCGAGACACTTGTCACGACCACATCGGCGTAGGGGATGGGCATCACGTCAAACACATCAGGCGATCGATCCTGGTTGTTATCCAGACGGCCATCTTCAAAGATCGACTTGGAATGATCGCTCTGCACATACAGGAAGTATCTTCCCGTGAATGCCGGCGGCAGTTGAAACGTTTCCGTTCGCAGATAGGAATCGCCGGGCGCCAAATCCGTTGTCCGCTGAAACAAAGCCACCAGGCGATCATCGCTGTCGCCAATGATCTCGTCGGTCGAAGCGATCACCGCATCGAACCAGTTGCCCGATGAGGCTGTCAGGGTGCCGATGTTGTCGACTTGCCAGCTGACCGTCACGTTGGCCGGATCGGCGATCGTTTCGGTCGGCGCGACGACGTTGGAAACCAACAGATCCGGATAAGGGGCCAGCGATGTCGTGACCGAGGTCACCGCCGAGTTATTGGATTCCGCCGTATCGGTGGGATTCAACTCGAACAGGGTGTTGGAAGAATCGACGATGATCGTGATCTGCAAGTCACCGACGCTGCCCGAGCCGTCCGGAATCTTGATCGTCCGGGATTGATTCTTCGTCGTCCCGTCGGGAATCGCACCGTCGCTGGCGACATCGTATTGAACGATCGTCTCGAATAACTGCTTGCCGGTGGTCGTGTTGTCGATCCGAATCCGCTGCTGGAAGTCGGCCGCCGCCGGGGCCGTTCCGTTGTTGTCGATCGTCCAGGAAAGTGTGATCTCTTCTCCGGTCAGGAGTGACGCCGGGGTCGCGATCGGATTCTCGACAATCAAGTCGGGATACGGGGGCAGCGCTGAGATGAAGGTGGTGGATGACGTGTTGTTGGTCTCGGGAATGTTTCCGGTAAAGCTTTCCACCACGTCATTTTGAAAATCGGTCGTGATCGTGGCGGTAATACTTCCCGCTCCAGGAATGCCATCAGGCAAATCGAAGGACAAGGTGCGATTGATCACTTCGCCGCTATCGATCGGATCATCCACCGAGACGATCAGCGGGACGTTCGTGCTCAGCAACGTCTGACCGGTGTCGCTATTGACGATCACAATTCGCTCGGTAAACGAGTTCGTTACTGGGACGGTGCCCTCATTGACCGTCTGCCAGGCCAGCGTCACCGTATCGCCAGAGGTGGGTGACGATTCAACCAGGCCAGGGTTCTCGACCTGCAGATCGGGAAGTGGTGGGAAGGCCAGCGAAATGGTTGCGATCGTCGCAGCCTGGTTGTTGTTCTCGTCGCTCTCGGGCTGGTTATCCAAGGCGTCCGTCTCGACGATCAGGAAGTAATCGCCGACCGCCAACGAGACATCCAGCGGCAGATTCACCAGCAGATCGTTCTGCGTGTAACTGGCACCAGCGGCCAACGGAATCTGCGCCGCGTCGACGGTCGCCAGCAACCGGTCACCCGTGCCGAGCACTTGATCGCTGCTCAGCCAAACCCGGTCGCGAACGTTGCCGAACGCCGATCCGTTTCCGGCATTGCTGACCGTGTAGTCGATCGGGATCGTATCACCGAAGACGCCGGTGAAGGTCGACAACTGAGCAGTCGCGATCAAGTCGGGCGCCAAAATCTCGATCGGGCTGGCCGCCGTGAAGTTATTGTCCTCATAACTGAATTCGTAGACTTCGTTGCGGTTGTCGGCCTTGACGAACAGAAAACCGTCGCCAAAAAAGTCATTGGGAAGGGTGACCGTTGCCGCGTCGGTGTAACTTGCGCCCAGGACCAGGGCGCTATTGTGCCGAATCTCTGCGAGCAGAACGTCGTCGCCATTGCCAAAGACCGCATCGCGACTGAGCACGATCGCGTCATACCAGGATGACACGGGAGTCGATCCCGTCGCATTCGCGGCGTTGTTGCTCACCGTCCAGGCAACATCGACGCTCTGGCCGATGTCGCCCTGGCTGGGTGATACTTGCAGCACTGGCAGCAGATCGGCAAAGTCGATATTTGACGTCACAACCTTACTGGTCTGGTTGTTCGTCTCGGCGGTGCCGGCGGCGTTGAACTCGCCGACCGCATTGTATCGGTCGGTGGTGAGCAGGACCTGCACCTCACCGACGCCATTGATTCCCTGCGGCAACGTGACCTGAACGGACGCGGATTTTGATTCCCCGGGGCCCAGGATCGTGTTTTGCGGTACATTCAAATCAGCAATGTTCACCTGTCCCAACAACAATGTCGCTGATGCCAGACGCGTGACCTGCACGCGATCATAGAAGGTCGATGCTGCCGCCAGGTTGCCATGATTCACGTTGTCCCAGCTGATCGACAGCGTATCGCCCGGTTCAGGATTCGGGGGAAAGATCGACAGATTCTCGATCGTCACGTCCACCGTCGCACTGAACGTCGTGCTGGTCGTGTTGTTCTGCTCAGCGGCCAAGTGACCACCCGCATTGTGCTCATACAGCGTGTCGTTCCGGTCCGTCGTGATTGTGATCTGGTAGGGACCGGGTACTGATAGACTCAGCGTCGACGTGCCGGGCAACGAATCGCCTGCCGCGATGTCAGCAGCCACGTTCAGCGAAACGTCGCTGAGGCTGGCACCGGTGACGGTGTTGATCACGCGCAGTCGCTCGTCAAAACCACCTGTCGCGGCGCCGCTGCCGGTGTTGGCGGTGTTCCAGTTGAAGGTGAATAGACCCGTGGGATCGGGACCGGTCACCGTCAAGTTTTGCACCTTCAGATCGGGCAGCGGGGACAGGGTGACGTCCAACGTTTCGCTCTGGGTAACGTTGTTGTCGGTCAGCGTGAATTCGAAGACGTCGCTTTGCTCGTCGGTTTCGACAAAGAAGTAATACGGACCCGACGCGTCGAGCGGTATTGTGACATTTGCCGATGCCGTGTAACTCTGTCCTACGTCGAGCGATCCGGTATGCAGGATCGAGCCGACATGCCGATCGTCACCGTTGCCGTACGTTTGGTCAGCAGACAATACAACTCGATCGAACCATGTGTTCACATCGGTCGCGGCTGTTCCAAAGTTCCCTACCGTCCAGCCAATCGAAATTGTGTCTCCCGAGTCGGCCGCCGCCGGGCTTGGAAGCGTGATGTCCGAGACACTCAAATCGGCAAATTGCAACTCGCTTGTTGGGCCAATCGTCGTGTCAAGCAAGTATTGACCGTCCGGACCCTGACCTTTCTGCCCTAGAATCACGACGTAGTACAGGCCAGTCGTCTGGATGTCGTAGCGAGCAATCGAGGCATCCGTTGGATTCGGATTGATCGAGACCACGGCGTTACTAGCGTCCCGAATCTCGATGACCGGAGAAAGCGTGCTGGTGGACGGAAGCGTCACCCGCGAGAACACCGTTTCGCCCGCAGCGACGCTCCCCAGAGCGAAATAGTCCTCATCAACGTTGCCACTCTGCCCTCGCATGATCGTGCCGGCGATGGTGGCATTGCGCTGGTTGCCAGACACAGAGTAGGTCAGCGGATCCGCCCCGCTGGTCGTATCGTTGTTGTAATCCTGGTCCGACTCCAGATCGATGCCGCGCGCCAACTCCACCCGCAAGTCATAGCTGCCGATGCTGTCGCCATAATAGCGTTCCAGCCGAACGTAGTACGTTCCCGTCGCGGGAACCAGGTAATGGCTGAGGTAACCGTCGTCGTCGGGACCGCCACCGAACCCGTTGGTCACTTCACCACCGCCGGAGTTGTACAACCTTGGCCCGATCCGCAGTCCACCCGCAGTGTCCGCAGCAATGGCGACTCGATCGCCAGCTTCCGCCGCAAAGGACCACCAGTCGAGATCGTTCGAGGGATCAATCGATCCCAAACCGCGTCCGAGAAACAATCCACTGCCGTTGGGGTCTTCACTCAGCGACAGCGAGGTCGCGCTGGCAAGGGACTCGTTGGAACCGCCCTCAAACGTTCTGGTCTCGTCAAAGTCGACAAAGAATGTACGGACGTAGTTATCCCCGCCGACGCCATCGCCATCTCCGTCCAACGGATTGTCCACCAAGTCGGTTGCGGACGCCGTGACCGAAAGTTGATATTTCCCTTCCGGCAGCGGCCCGTCATAAATCCGCAGCGAAATGTCAGTGCCGGTGCTGTAGTTGGATGCCAGACGCAGATCGTAGATCACGTCATCGCTGCTGGGAGTACTGAGACTGTCGAAGATCCCGTCCGCACCCGCTTCGCGAAGGTCCCAGCCATTGAGTGGATCGGTGGGATGAGAATCGACAGGGTCAGGTGTGCCATCATTGTCACTGTCGACGTTGCCACCGGGAATCTCGATCAACCCACGCCAACTCGTGCTCGTCGTGTTGGGATACGTGTACCAGATACCGTTGGAAGACTGCATGTAAGCAAAGTCGTAACCGGCATTGGGGATCGGGTAGTTGCTGCCCCAATTCTGATACCCCACCGGAGTGCCGTCGGCCCAGGTTGACCAGTCGCCGTTGGCGTCCTGGTCGCTCAAGCCGATCCAGAAATAGCTCGAACCGCCGAAATTGGACAACAGCCAGTCCTGCTCCGCCTGGTCATCGATCGTCACCAAGTGACCGCCCAGTGATTGTGCTTGCGCTTCGGCCTGGTTCCAGGTCTGTGCCGAACCAGCCAACAGATAGGTGTTGCCGGTCGCCGGATTGAAGGCGTACGTGTACAGCGGCGTGTTCACTGTCGATGCCTTCAAGTCTTCGCTCACCGTCACGTTGAACGTCGAGATCAACTGGCTCGTTGCTCCTCCGTCGGGCAAACGTGAAACGTTCGTCACCTGCGGCGGAATTGGGTCCGAGACCGTGATATCGAGAACGTACTGCGCCAACGGCCCAGGCCCTGCCGAAGTTCGTCCCAGTGGATCGGCCCACTCGGCGATCCCCGTCAAACTGTTCCCTTTCGGATAGTCACGCCATAGACCGTCACTGTTCTCCAGATACGCTCCGTCATAACTCGCTGTGTTCGGTTCACCCGGATACCAGTTCGTATAACTGACCGGGGTGCCATCGACCCAGACAAAGGTGTTGTTGCCGTCCGCGTCGTGAATACCGATCCAGGGATCCCAGCTCGAGAACGTATTGCGCAAATACGTCTGCTCGGCGGCATCATCGATCGTCACCAGGTTGCCGCCCAACGCGACCGCTGCCGTCTGAGCATTGGCCCAGGACTGACTGCCAAGCAGCGCATAGGCTCGGCCGTCATGAACCCAGTAGTCATTGCTCACCTGCGCATAGTAGTCGCCGTCGGCCAGCACCGTGGCCAGGAAGCCGTTGCTCGGATCGCCATCCTCGTCCAGCAACTCAACCCCGTTGCCGTCGAACACTTGCAAATTCGGCACCAGCGTGCTGCTGGAGGGAAGCGATAGCGAAAGATCAATCTGATTGCCGGCATTCAGCAGGCCCAACTGGAAACGATCTTCATCCAAATTCCCGCCCTGGCGATCCATGATCGTGCCGGCGATGGTGCCGCTGCGCTGATTACCCGTCTGCGTCAGCGTCACCGCATCGGCGCCGCCAAACGAATCGTTGTTGTAGTCCTGGTCCGACTCCAGATCGATTCCCCGCGCCAACTCCACCCGCAACTCATAGCTGCCGATGCTGTCGCCATAATATCGCTCCAGTCGAACGTAGTACGTTCCCGTCGCGGGAACCAGGTAATGGCTGAGGTAACCGTCGTCATCGGGACCACCACCGAACCCGTTGGTCACTTCACCACCGCCGGAGTTGTACAACCTTGGCCCGACCCGCAAGCTGCTGGCAGTGTCCGCGGCAATGGCGACTCGATCACCCGCCTGGGCCTCGAAACTCCACCAGTCATAGTCCGTCGTTGGATCGATCGAACCGAGACCAAACATCGCGGTAAGAAACAACCCGCTGTCGGTTGGGTCTTCACTCAATGCCAATGGCGTGGCGGTCGCTAGCGTATCATTGCTCTGGCCTTCGTAAACAAATCCGTCCGGCAGATCGACGCTAAAGGTTCGCACATAATCGTCGCCGCCAACAAAATCGTCATTCCCATCGAGAGGATTGCCGACCACATCGCTCAGCGATGAGCGAATCGTCAGTTGGTAGTTGCCGTCATGAAGCGGCCCGTCATAAATCCGCAGCGAAATGTCAGTGCCGGTGCTGTAGTTGGATGCCAGACGCAGATCGTAGATCACGTCATCGCTGCTGGGAGTACTGAGACTGTCGAAGATCCCGTCCGCACCCGCTTCGCGAAGGTCCCAGCCATTGAGTGGATCGGTGGGATGAGAATCGACAGGGTCAGGTGTGCCATCATTGTCACTGTCGACGTTGCCACCGGGAATCTCGATCAACCCACGCCAACTCGTGCTCGCCGTGTTGGGATACGTGTACCAGACACCGTTGGAAGACTGCATGTAAGCAAAGTCGTAACCGGCATTGGGGATCGGGTAGTTGCTGCCCCAATTCTGATACCCCACCGGAGTGCCGTCGGCCCAGGTTGACCAGTCGCCGTTGGCGTCCTGGTCGCTCAAGCCGATCCAGAAATAGCTCGAACCGCCGAAATTGGACAACAGCCAGTCCTGCTCCGCCTGGTCATCGATCGTCACCAAGTGACCGCCCAGTGATTGTGCTTGCGCTTCGGCCTGGTTCCAGGTCTGTGCCGAACCAGCCAACAGATAGGTGTTGCCGGTCGCCGGATTGAAGGCGTACGTGTACAGCGGCGTGTTCACTGTCGATGCCTTCAAGTCTTCGCTCACCGTCACGTTGAACGTCGAGATCAACTGGCTCGTTGTTCCTCCGTCGGGCAAACGTGAAACGTTCGTCACCTGCGGCGGAATTGGGTCCGAGACCGTGATGTCGAGAACGTACTGCGCCAACGGCCCAGGCCCTGCCGAAGTTCGTCCCAGTGGATCGGCCCACTCGGCGATCCCCGTCAAACTGTTCCCTTTCGGATAGTCACGCCATAGACCGTCACTGTTCTCCAGATACGCTCCGTCATAACTCGCTGTGTTCGGTTCACCCGGATACCAGTTCGTATAACTGACCGGGGTGCCATCGACCCAGACAAAGGTGTTGTTGCCGTCCGCGTCGTGAATACCGATCCAGGGATCCCAGCTCGAGAACGTATTGCGCAAATACGTCTGCTCGGCGGCATCATCGATCGTCACCAGGTTGCCGCCCAACGCGACCGCTGCCGTCTGAGCATTGGCCCAGGACTGACTGCCAAGCAGCGCATAGGCTCGGCCGTCGTGAACCCAGTAGTCATTGCTCACCTGCGCATAGTAGTCGCCGTCGGCCAGCACCGTGGCCAGGAAGCCGTTGCTCGGATCGCCATCCTCGTCCAGCAACTCAACCCCGTTGCCGTCGAACACTTGCAAATTCGGCACCAGCGTGCTGCTGGAGGGAAGCGATAGCGAAAGATCAATCTGATTGCCGGCATTCAGCAGGCCCAACTGGAAACGATCTTCATCCAAATTCCCGCCCTGGCGATCCATGATCGTGCCGGCGATGGTGCCGCTGCGCTGATTACCCGTCTGCGTCAGCGTCACCGCATCGGCGCCGCCAAACGAATCGTTGTTGTAGTCCTGGTCCGACTCCAGATCGATTCCCCGCGCCAACTCCACCCGCAACTCATAGCTGCCGATGCTGTCGCCATAATATCGCTCCAGTCGAACGTAGTACGTTCCCGTCGCCGGAACCAGGTAATGGCTGAGGTAACCGTCGTCATCGGGACCACCACCGAACCCGTTGGTCACTTCACCACCGCCGGAGTTGTACAACCTTGGCCCGACCCGCAAGCTGCTGGCAGTGTCCGCGGCAATGGCGACTCGATCACCCGCCTGGGCCTCGAAACTCCACCAGTCATAGTCCGTCGTTGGATCGATCGAACCGAGGCCAAACCCGAGGAACAGATGGTCGCCCACTGGGTTTTCGGTCAGAGGTATCGGTGTAGCACCCGACAATGAATCATTATCAGGTCCCTCCAAGACAAAGGATGCTGGAAGGTCCAACGTGAAGGTGCGGAGAAATGGGTCGCCTCCGTTGCCGTCACCATCACCGTCCATCTGATTGCCGGCGCGATCTCGCACGGAATTAGCGACCGAGAACTGATAAAGACCACTGTCCAGCGGCCCCTGTTGTAGCTGCAAAGAAACGGACCGCGAAAACTGATTGAAAGCCGATCCCACGGTGACCGTGATCGGAATATCGTCGGGCGTATTCAGCAGTCCATCCGCTCCAGCTTCCTGCAACTGAAATGCATCGGCTGCAAGTACCGTCGCCGGATCCATGCGTTCGCTGAATGTCAAGGAGAGCGAACTGATCACCTCCGAGGAGGTGGCATCCTGTTCCGGAAGTCCTGAGACGTTGAAAACCGTGGGCGAGACATTGTCGCCAATATCGACGTTCAGCAGATACTGGCCACGCGGGCCTCCGCCAAGGTTCGCAGTGACGAGCACATAATAGTCGTCGCTGCCGACTACCGCTCCGCTGAAGCCACTTTCACTGCCGTCCGTGTCAGCGAGGTCGGTACCACCGCTGTCCACCACGCGAACATTCGCATCGAGCGTACTCAGCGATGGCAGAGTGGTGGTCAAAGCGATCGTATTGCCCGGATCGAGACGTCCTAGCGAGAAATAATCCTCGTCAGGATTGGATCCTTCCGTGGCCATGATTGTGCCGTTGACAACACCCAAGACCTGACCGGGCGCTCCCAGGGAGAGATTCAATGAGTCCGCGCCGCTGATGGAGTCGTTGGCGTACTGTCCGTCCGACTCCAAATCGATACCTCGGGCCACGTCGACGCGAAGTTCATAGTGGCCGGTTGTGTTCGACTGCGAGGTAATTCTCGCGTTGAAACTCCCCGAGCTGGTGACTGTGTAGTAGCTGATGAAGGCGTCATTGTCGGGGCCACTGTTGTCGTCGCTTGCTAATACGCCGTCCGCCGAATTGCGCAGCTCCAAATACGGATTCATATTACTGTCGGGCGTGTTCACCGAAATCGCGATGCGATCGCCGGCGAACGCGTCGAATGTCCAATAATCAATGTCCCCAGCGGCCTGAATCGCTCCCAGTCCGATGCCGCGGGTGTAGCCGCTCCCCACAGGCGACTCGACCAGATCAAGCGAATCCGCGAGCTCCAGCGAATTGTTACTCGGCGACTCGATACTCTGGCCACCCCCGGTCGTAACCGTAAACGTCGTCACAAAGTCATCGCCACCAATGCTATCGCCGTTGCCGTCCAGCGGCTGTGCGTCCAAATCGACCAAACCGGCCGTGGCGGTGAAGCGATACTGCCCGAGCTGAAGCGGTTGGACCCGCGAATCAATGTCCAGGATGATGGTCGTGCCTGAGACATACGCGTTGGGCAGTGACAACGCATGATTGACATCGTCACCGGTGCCCAAAGTGCCGTCCGGACCGGCCCCAACGAGACTCCAATGGTTGATGTTGTTCGCCGACGTTTCCTGGATGTCCTCACTTACCGAAACGGTCAGCTGGTCGATCGCGGCGAACACGTTCTGTCCATCCGCGGGCAACGGAGAAACCTCGTTGATCACCGGATTGCCGAACAACAACATACGCTGTTCCAGCGATTCGACGGTTAGCCGCCGCTTGGGACTCAGCAAATTCGCCATCAGGCGACTGCGATTGTTTTGACCTTGGACGAGGCGACGCGAAGCGCGAGGCCGAGCTTGTGAGCGCGATCGACGTGACATAGCAGTGTTCCTGAAATTCGATCAGCCAGCTTCGAACAAAGCGTGGCGCATAAAGTCACTCCACCCTTCCCCTCCGCATGCGTGAGGGCGAACCTGTTATGCGGGGGGCGAAACCCCGATATTCTTGCTGGCACAGATGTACGCTATGCGAACAAAATCAAAAAAATTGCCAGAATCGTTTTCATCGCTATGACCACTACGAAGCGGCGGTGATATCCCGATCCCACCCACTTGCGGATCGTTTGGAGAAGGCGACAACAGACCCGAAGAATCCATTGCGTCAAAAATGCATCGAAACCGGCGGGCGTATACGCGGGGGTGGAAGCGAATTCTGGGGTTCGTTTACGCGCTCGAGCGGTTGCGCGAACAGAGCCGTGTGATGTGGGAGGATTTATCGTCGCGATGGTCCGCCGCCGCCGCGCTGCCCGATCGAGTGCCAAATCAAGGAAGCGCCAACAGAAACCAGGGCACAAAGGTTCATTCGTGCGTTTCCAACTCAATTTCGGACCGGAGCGTTTCCGCGGCTTCGTCGTGGTTGGGACTTGGCGTCACCACCACGTTTTCGTCCCGGCTGCCGCAGCCAACGATGAGTACGGCGCAGAATGGGACGAGCGATAGCAGCAAAACGAGTCTTCGCATCGCGACCTCGGAGAGTTTTGGTCGGAGTTCTGTTTCAACCGGGATCGCTCGAACGGTTCGTCGAAGCCGGCATCGGCAGTATTCACCCAACGAGCCGCGCCGGCAAGTGGCGGATCAACCGGCTTGCGCCGCGTGAATCGCCGCGTCGGCGACCTGGGCGGTCGTCGCGGTGCCGCCAAGATCGGCCGTCCTTGTCTGGGGATCCTTCAAAGTCGCCGTCACGGCCGCCTCCATCACACGCGCGCCGTTTTCGGCAGCGGAATCTTTGTGTTTGTCGGCCAGCCAGTCGAGCATCATGGCGGCCGATAACATGGTGGCTACGGGATTGGCGATATTCTGTCCCGCGATTGGAGGTGCGGATCCGTGCGAGGGCTGAAACAGTCCGCGTGTGGCACCGATCTCGGCGGACGGCCCGACTCCCAGACCGCCGACAATCCCGGCGCCGAGATCCGAAAGAATGTCGCCGAACTGGTTTTCCATCACCAGCACATCGAAGCCCTGCGGGTTCTGGACCATGTACAGGCTCATCGCATCGACGTAGGCGGCTTCAGCGATGATGTCGGGAAACGCTTCGGCACGCTCGAAGAATATCTTGCGAAAGAAGGCGAAGCTGCGAAAGACGTTCGCCTTGTCGACACAGGTCACGACACGTTTTCCATCGAGCGGGCGACCGGCCCGGCGACGGGCAAGATGAAATGCAAAGTCCACGATTCGCTCAGTTCCCTCCCGCGTGATCATGATCGTGTCGGTAGCTACACGATCTTGCAAAATGATCCCGGCGTCAAACGAAGCGAAAAGTCCCTCCAAGTTTTCTCGCAAGACGATCAAGTCGATCCCCGCGCCGACATCGGCAAGGGGCGTGGGAACCCCGGGATAGAGTTTGATCGGTCGCACGGCGGCGTACAGTCCCATCCCCTGGCGCAGCCGCATCATCATCTGAGGTTGCACTTCGGTTCCATCCGCCCGCCGCACATCGGGAAGCCCGATCGCCGCCAACAGGACGGCGTCGGCATCCAGGCAGGCCTGCATGGTTTGATCGGTGATCGCAACGCCCGTCTCGCGATGTCGCTGCGCACCCGCTTCGTGGCGATCGAGTTTCACATCCAGGCCATCGATCGAATCGACGACCGACGTCAGTACGCGTTCGGTCGCGTGGAGCACTTCGGGTCCGATGCCATCACCCGGCAGCGTGACAATTCTATAGACGTTTCCCATCGTTTACTCCCCATTCGTTTGGTTTGAATCCGACGAACGAACCGAGGTGCCCGTTTGCAGGAATTCAGAATTCGTGATCATCCAAGTCGCAACCTCCTTGCTGGCGACCCAAGGTTCGACTGCGGCGCTGAACACGGCGAAGTGCTTTGTGTTTCGATGCGTTTGGAAAGCTTCCGCGTCGGTATAGGTTTCGTAAAGGAACACCCGGCAGCGGTCGTCACCATCGGTGCATACATCGAACTGATGGCAATCGGGTTCACGGGCCAGCGAATTGGCGGCCTGAGTTCGAACGACCGCGAGAAAGTCGTCGGTGTGTTCCGGTTTGATCTGGAAGCGGACGGCGACCGCAAATGTTGCTTTTGGCATTGGACTATGGCTGTTGGGGAGTAACGTCGACGCGGAAGCAGTGTTTCGTTTTTGAGATCAGAATAAAAGCCCTCGCATCAGAGCTTCGGCAACCGGTCCAATATTACCGTCCGCGGTCGAACCCGAAGCCGTCGCCAGGTGCAGGTTCGTCACCCGGCAGGATTGCCACAGCGCGTACCGGGCAGCCATCTCCGGCGGCGATCTTCAGCGGCAGCGCGATGAACTCGCAGAACGGCGCATCGACTTGCTCCAGGTTTGCCAGACCCTCGACGATCACGACGCCGCCGCGAAACAGCGTTTGATGAACATCGGTCAGTTCCGTGATGTTGTTGACATCGGCAACCGATGGCGGTTCGACGCCGATCAGTCGAACCTGTCGCTGGACCAGGTATCGAGCCAATTCCAAGGAAATTCGTGGCAGCTCATTACGATACTCGGGGCTCGGAAACCGGTGATGCCAATCGGTGCGCAGTAACAGTCGCTCGCCGGGGCGAAGTTCGTCCCCGATCGCGGTGGTGAAACGATTGATCGTGATCGATTCACGAGGCTCGACCGGCGCCAGATTGACGATTCTCGCTGTCCCGCAACAGGCCTGCAGGTTCAGTTGATCAAGCGTCTGGCCCGCGGGCAGGAAATGTCGCGGCGCATCCATATGAGTGCCACAGTGCGAGTACAACCGAATTGTCGTTGCGTTCCAACCTTCCTTTTCGATCGATTTCAGTGGCTCGACGCTGGCTGCCGGCAGCCTGTTGTCGACCGCTAAACTGAGGTCGATGATCTGACGGACCGGAGCTGGCGAGTGGGTCGTGGCGGAGTCATAGATCTGCTGAACGACATCAAGTGTCTTGGCATACTCGGACGACGATGTTTCACATTCGCATCGGCCTCGGAGCACCTCGACAAAATGCAACTGTGCGGCGTGAACGCAGTCGCCGGCGAAACCGACGTGCTGGTGGTGATAGAGGTGCTCGGTTGGCTGTTGTCCGAGTTGCTTGATCGTGATCCGACCCGATTCGTCCAACCAAATGCTGCCCCGGTCAGCTTCGACGCATAGCTGGCCAAAGGTATAGCGAGGGTCATCGCAAAGCGATTCGTTGTATCGGTTTGCGTCCCATGACCCGACTGCACCACTCTCGAACTGGAACATCACCAGGCATGCGTCCTCGCCGCGGATCACGCTGTTCCAGCGTCTCATTGAGGCATGCACGCTGCCGATTTCACCAGCCAGGTAGCGAAAGGTGTCGACGAAATGGACTCCTGTTTCGTGAATCAAAAGGCGGGGCATTTCACGAAAATAGGGCTGCCGACTGAGGTAAGCGTCCTCGCCCCAGCCGTCACCCATTCGGGTCCGCATCGTAACGCTGTGCAGCTTTGTTCCGATCACGCCATCATCGATCAATCTACGAATCTCGCGATACCACGGTTGAAATCGAAAGTTCTCGTGCACCATGAACGGCATATCGCAGCGAGCGGTAAGCTCAAGTATCGCTGCGGCGTCGCTGGCACTGGGTGCCAGCGGCTTTTGGCAGATGATTGCCAGGCCGCGATCGATGGCATGCCGGACCAAATCCAAATGACTCGCTGGTGGCGTCACGATGTCAACGAAATCGATGTCATCCAGCCGCATTGCCTCAGCGGCGTCGGTAAAGACGCGTTCGATCCTGAATTTTTCGGCAGCCGCTTTCGCTTTCGCACCATCAAGATCACAGACCGCGACGATCCGGGCCTCTTCGATTCGACGCCATGCGTCCAAGTGAAAGTCGCTGAAATATCCCGTGCCAATGACCAGGCCGCGGAGCGGTGCTGCTTGACTCACTGATCTGCCTCGACCGTATGGATGTTCTTGGATTCGCCAGCATTCTCGGCAGGATTGATCATCGTCCACATCACGATCGCCAGCACATTCAACGTTGCCGCAACGAAAAAGAAGGGGGTGTTCTTGTTCGACAGGTTGGGCATTCCGGTCGCGGTCCAGGCGGCAAGATAGGGAAATGCCAGCGAGGTCAAAAACGACCCGATGTTTCCGGCCATGTTCATGGTGCCCGAGATCACTCCGGCCCGCTCCCGGCCGACGTCGATGCACGTGCTCCACGACGGCGACAGCGTCATGTCGGCACCAAAGATGCAAAGACTGAACCAGAAAGAAGACGAGAACGCAGTGTCGGCAAACATGCTGCCGATCAAACCGCTGGTCGCAATCGCGAAACCGATGATCGCGGGAACTTGACGTGACGCGACCCAGTTTCCCTGACGATACATCGCGTCGATCAGGAAGCCGGAAAACCAATTTCCGAAAGCGCCAAACAAAAGTGGCACGCTGGCATACATTCCCGCCTGAAATCCGGTCAACTCATACGTCGCCTTCAATGTCGGGAACATCCAGGAGAGGCAAAAAAAGAAGGTAAAGTTGGACGCGAAGTACTGGCCGCATATCAAACCCAGATTGGCAGAAGAAACTCGCGTTGCCGACCGGCGGTCAGCCGATTGCAGGGTCGATGCGGCTTGACGGGTGCTGCGGATGTGACCGAGTTCCGCTCGGGTAATGGAGGAAATCTCGGTTGGGTCGTCCCGAAACCAGCGGTACCACAGCAACGCCCAGACGAAGCCAACCGTCATCAAAATCGCAAACGTCGACCGCCAACCGATCCCATTGATCAAGAATTCCGGTAACTTGCTTTCGTCCGTCGCGTCTCCGACACCCTCGATCAACACCGCGATGACCGGCAACGCGAATGCGGCACCTATCCGCGATCCGGAAAAATTAATCCCTTGCACCAAGCCGCGTTCCTGCATCGGGATCCAAGAGTAAACGGCGCGGGCCATCCCCGGAAACGCACCGGCCTCACCGGCGCCAAATAACAAGCGGATGACAAACAGAGACAAGAAGTTGAACGCAACAGCGGTCAGACCTGTGAACAGCGACCACAGCGCGACGATCATCGAAAGAACACGTCGGGGGCCGAGGCGATCGGCCAGGTAACCGCCCGGTGTCTGGCAAAATGCGTAGCCCAGCGTGAATGCGGAAAAGATCCAGCCCATCTGCTTTTCACTCAACGCCAAGTCGCTCGCCACGGAGTCTTTGGCGACGGAAATGCAGACACGATCGACGTACAGCAGGACGGACAACCCAAACGTCGCCAGCACAAAGAGGTATCGTTTGGGCATCAATCCGCCGCGAATTACGAGGTTAACGATATCGGTTGGCAAAGTGTATGCCGAGCACACTCTTTTGTCCGCCCGAATGGACCCCAAAACAAGCCTATGCTCGACATGAGATGCAATCCCAGAACCGACAGCGATCTGAAAGCGATTCAACGAAAGGCCGACCGTGTGGCCAGTCTGATGGACGATGGGATCGCCGTGCCGGGCACAAAAATCCGCCTGGGCTGGGATAGCATTCTGGGAATTCTGCCGGGGATCGGCGACACCGCGACGCTTCTTTCGCACATCTTTCTGATCGTCCAGGCGCGGGCGGTCGGGGTTCGCAAACGAGTGTATGTGAAGATGATCGTCAACGCGCTGATCGACTTTGTCGTCGGCATCGTACCGGTCGTCGGGGATCTGCTGGACATCTTTTGGAAAGCCAATCGAAAGAACGCAGAATTGATTCGCCAAGAGATCGCGCGTCAAAGGCGTGGTTGAAGAGCGAGGCATCCGATGCCCAGTCGCTCCTTGTTACCCGCCTATAATCCGACATTTCCCGAATTCGATGGAGGTCGCTTGAGCCGGTTTTCTGGTGTATCGGTCCGACGGGGGTCGGAGACGTTCACGCTGCGCGTTAACTTGATCAACTGAAAATTCTCACCCAGGGACTTCGTCGCATGATGCATTTGATCGCCTCGACCGTCGATGAAACGATTCAACCCGCCTCGGCGGGCGTGATGCTGTTGTTCGCCGCGGTGATGATGGCGACCTATGTGGGTGTTGCCGTTGAGCGTTTTCACAAGACGGTCGCCGCGCTCTGTGGGGCCGCGGTGCTGGTCGTGTTGGCTGTGGCACTCGATCTGTTCGAGTACCCCAAGATTTATGACATGTTGGCAGAAGATCTCAACATTTTTGGCGTGATCATCGGCACGGGAATATTGGTTGACGTGGTTGGCAAGAGCGGGCTGTTTCATTTCCTCAGCATGTACATCGTACGCTTTACCGGTGGCCGAGCTTCTCGCCTGTTTTTGACATTGTGCCTCGTCACGTTTTTGTTTGTCTCGGTACTTACGATCGTGCCTGCGATGCTGATCCTCTGTTCGTTGGTACTCGTGATTTGTCGATCGCTCAACTACAAGCCGGTGCCGCTGCTATTGAGCGTTGCGATCTGCGCCAATAGTGGGGCGATCGCCACATTCGCCAGCGGGCTGCCGAACATCATGATCGGTACCGCTTCCGAGATTCCCTACCTGCAATTCTTGAAGGTCTCGCTTCCCTACGCGGTTTTTAGTCTGATCATTGCGATCGTCGTCTTGCGATTGTTCTTCCGTAACGACTTGCCGTGGAAGCAAACGGTCGAACAGCAAGTTGAACTGCAACAGCAGATCGAGACGTTTGATCCGTGGGCACTTGTCGAGGATCGCAAAGTATTGGTACGCAGTGCCGCGATCCTGTTGCTGACGGTACTCGGGTTTGTTTTCGCGCAGCAACTGGGCGTTGGTATGGACTTCATTGCCATGGTCGGTGCCACGGCGGCGCTGTTGTTCGCGGGCAAGGGCGTCGAAGATGCGATCCACAAAGTGAATTGGACCGTGATCTTGTTTTTCATGGGCCTGTTCATCATCATCGGATGCGTCAAAGAAACCGGTGCATTGAAGTTGGTTGCTCAGCAGGTGATTGAAATTTCGGACAATCGACTGGTGCTGTTGATACCGCTGTTAGGCGGCTTTTCCGCGATCGCCAGTTCGATCGTCGACAACATTCCTGTGGCAGCCACGTTGATCCCGATCGTCCGCGACATTCGCGACAGCGGCGTGCCGGCCGAACCGCTGTGGTGGACATTGATCATTTGCTGCAATCTTGGTGGCAATGGCACGCCGATCGGTTCCATCTCCTGTGTGATCGCAATCTATGCGCTCAAGCGTGAAGCGGGCGAGCATGTCGGCTGGGGTACGTTTTTGAAATTGGGTGGGTCGATCATGGTGATCCAGGTTGCCGGAGCGATCTTGTACGTCATGGTAGCCCACAGCCAGGGCTGGATACCGGAGTTAGCTAGTCATGGGACATGAACACGAGTCGACCGATCTGGGTCGGGAAGTCGATGCATCGATGCGTCTGTTTGAGCGTTCGCAGGTCGGACCAGCCATGCCAATCACGCCGATCAAACCTTCGCGGGTGCTGCTGGTGTTGGATGGTTCTTCCCAAGATGACGCGGGGATCGATGCCGCATCCTACCTGCGAGAGCGGTTCGATGTCGAAACATGGATCCTCGACGCTCGTGATACCCCGCGGGACGATACGGACGACTTGGCCGCGGGCCGGGTGGCGGAAGTTTCCGGTTCGCGACCGATCAAGCGGAAAGCCCCCATCAAGGGAAAGGCCATGGAGGCCTACGACGCGATTCTGGCTGCCGCGAACGAACAGGCGGTCGATATCGTGATCGTGCCCTGCCCGTTTGGACGGTCGTTCGAACACGTTCGGCGCCGATAGCGCTGGCACGGTGATCGATGTGCTGCTTTCACGGTGTCCCCGACCGATGCTGGTGATTCGCCGAACCGATCAGTCTTTACGAGACTGTGTGGCTGCCATATCGGTGGTGGTCGGAAGCGAATGTGATGTCGAACTGCGCGCCGCGGCCTGGGCGTTTGGGCTTGCCCGCGAGCACGCCGTGGTGACGTTGAATCTGGTGGTCGAAAAGGAGGACTATGAGAACATTCGGTCGATCGTGGAAGCACTTCAGCCGGGTGCGACGCTCGATCCCGAACAGTTCCGTGCGGCGCTAACCAAGGCGCATCAGTCGCTTCACTCTGCGATGGCCAAGACGGCCGCGGCTCACACAATGACCTATCACCTGCGACCCCAGGCCGGCGAAGTCGCTCCCCCCAATCCGCTCCATGACTCAGCGTTACAGTTGTTGGTGCTGCCGCTGGAGGTGGATGACCGCTTTGGCCAAGGCTTTGTGCAGGACAGAATCCGTCGGAGCCCGCACCCCGTGTTGGTGGTGCCCGCACATGTCGCGATTAGTGAGTGATCAGGTTGCGGTACATGTTGATACCGGCCGGTCCGACGAGCACGACAAAGATCCCCGGGAAGATGAACAGCACCAATGGGAAGATCATCTTCACAGCTGTCTTGGCGGCCTTTTCTTCGGCGATCTGACGTCGTTTCGTTCGCATCGAGTCACTTTGCACGCGCAGGGCATTGGCGACGCTGGATCCGAACTTATCGGCTTGAATCAGAATCGAGGCGAGTTGTTTCAAGTCGTCCACACCACTGCGGAAGCCGAGCGCCTGCAAGACTTCGGCCCGCGTCCGACCGAACTGAAGTTGTTGGTTGGCGATACTGAATTCTTCACCAATTTCCTTGTGACTTTTGTTCATTTCTTCTGCGACCTTCCGCAGCGCCTGGTCCATTCCCAGTCCGGCTTCGACGCAAACGACCATCAAGTCGAGCGCGTCGGGTAATCCCAAGAAAACCTTTTCTTTGCGAGCCTTTGCCAACTGGCCCAACAATAGATTGGGGACTAAGAAGCCGACCACGACACCGCCCGCCAGTTTCATCAACATCCCTTGCGTCAGTCCGTCGGAGAGCAAACCAAAAACACCGCCGACCAACAGGCCGATACCGGCTAGGATCAACTGCATGCCTTTGAAGACGACCGGTGCGGCCTCACGCCGAAAGCCTGCATTGACAAGCTTTTCGCGAAGTCGCCCCATTTCCTTTTCGTTCCCACTGACCGTACTCGACAGCGGCGAGGTCGCCTTCTCCAGGACGGCAGCCAACGCTTCGTTTTTGTTCTTTTGGCGGTCACCTTCCACGGATTCCCCGCCTCGACGTCTCTTCTTCAGCATCTCCAGACGCGCTTCTGCACGCGGCTTGTCATCGCCACTGACTCGACCGATCACGACCCAAGCGACAGCGGTGACGGCAAAGAAAATAGCGACCGATGTGATGGCAACCGGGCTTAACGCGATGGCCGAGATCAGCAACGTAGTCATGATCAAAAATTCCTAGCAAGACCCATGCGGGTGTTCAGATGTATTGTGCGACGTTGTTGAGGGTGTATTTCTAGACCTTGATCGTGATGATCTTCTTGATGGCGATCGCGCCCATGATCTGAGTGCCCAAGGCGGCACACAGTAGGTAGCGACCGATTTCATCGGTGAACAGCATCATCACATATTCGTAATTCAGCTTGAGCATCACCAGGAACAAGACAGGCGGCATTGCCAGTAGCACCGCACCACTCATGCGTCCTTCGCCGGTGAGTGCCTGGATCTGGCCGAGGATCATCAGCCGCTCACGAATCAGGTGACCGATCTTGTCCAGGATTTCGGCCAAGTCACCACCGGTTTGCCGTTGCAGCACAACAGCCGTGGCGAAGAATCGAAGGTCCATGTTGGGGACCCGCGCCGCCATGTCCTCGATCGCTTCGTCCAGCGGAATGCCGAAATTCTGCTCCTCAAAGGCACGTGCAAACTCGGTTGCCAGTGGCGCTTCCATTTCCGATCCGACCAAGCCGAATCCGGCGTTCAACGAGTGACCGGCACGCAGCGAACGGCCCAGTAATTCCAAGGCTTCGGGCATCTGCAGTCCGAATTTGGCCAACCGCCTCTTCCGCTTGACGATCACCCATCCGATCGGCACACCGACAAACAGTGCACCGAGGATCGGACCGAGCAGTACCGGCACCGGTGTCACGATACAGGCGCCGATTCCGGCACCGAAGCAGGCCAAGCAAATGAATGCAAATTGCGCCGGCCGTATCTTGATATCCGCTTGCTCCAAATAGTCGGTCAGGGCCGGCATGTTGCCCAGTATCCGGCCGACAAAATTGGTCGGATCGTCGAAGCCTCCGGCCAGCAGCAGCGACCCTTCCTCGGCATCGTCGTCATCGCCCCCTCGGCTGCGACGACGTGACGCCATTTCGGCCAGCCGATCTTCGGTGGTGGTCGAGTCTTGCCCGGGCACCATGACGCTAATGGCAAAGGCAAAAAGCGACGCGACAAAGATGCCGACCGCGACGACGATGATAATTCCGCTCATAGCTGAACTACTGAGATCTGAGTGTGATGGGAAGCTGTTGAGTGTGATTTCGAGTGGTAGCTAGGCTTGCATCATGATCCGCTCGCGGAACGCGCTGGCGGGCAACCGAACACCGGCGGCCTCCAACTTTTCCATGAAGCTGGGGCGAACACCGGTGCACTCAAAGTGTCCGTATGCCTTGCCCTCTTCGTTGATGCCCTTTTGTGTGAACTTGTAAATGTCTTGCATGATGATCGTGTCTTGCTCCATGCCGACGACCTCGGTAATCGCCGTCACGCGACGCGGGCCACCTTGCAGTCGATTGGCCTGGATCAACACGTCGACGGCACCGGAAACCTGCTGGCGAATCGCTTTCACCGGAAGTTCAAAGCCGGCCATCATCACAAGTGTTTCCAAACGGGCAATCGCATCGCGAGGCGTATTGGCGTGGATCGTGGTCATCGAACCGTCGTGACCGGTGTTCATCGCCTGCAACATGTCCAACGTTTCACCACCACGGCATTCCCCGATGATGATCCGCTCGGGACGCATACGCAGGGCATTCTTGACCAGGTCGGTTGCCGAAATCGCTCCGTTGCCCTCGATGTTGGCCGGTCGTGTTTCCAGCCGAACGACGTGGTCCTGCTGCAGTTGCAATTCCGCCGCGTCCTCGATCGTGACGATCCGGTCACTGTGACCAATGAACGACGAAAGTGTGTTCAACAGAGTCGTTTTTCCCGAGCCGGTACCACCGGCGATGATCATGTTCAACCGCGCCTTGATGCAGCCTTCCAGCAACATCACCATTTCCGGCGTGAACGCCTTGTAGTTCAGCAGGTCTTCCAACTTCAGCGGGTTGCTGCCGAATCGACGAATACTGACCGCCGCGCCATCGAGAGCCAGAGGCGGAATGATCGCATTCACACGCGAGCCGTCTTCCAGACGTGCGTCGACCATGGGCGAAGTTTCGTCGACACGTCGGCCCACTTTGCTGACGATCCGGTCGATGATTTGCAGCAGATGCTTGCCGTCGCGGAATTCGACCTCCGACTTCTGCATCTGCCCATTTTTTTCGACGTAGATGTTCTTCGGACCGTTGATCAAAATATCGCTGACAGCGGGGTCTTTGAGGATCAATTCCAACGGACCCAAACCGAGCACTTCATCGATCACTTCGTCGACAATCCGCTCGCGTTCTTGCCGATTCAGAAGTGTTTCTTCGACGTCACACAGGTGTTCCACCACCATGCGGATCTCACGCTTGAGCGTGTCGCCTTTCAGATCGCCAACACGTGACAGGTCAAGCTTGTCGACCAGTTTGGTGTGAATGCGTCGCTTGACATCTTCAAATTGTTGTTGACGATTTACTTCAGGTCGTACTAGTGGGCCGCCGGATCGCATTGCTGTAAATTCCTTCGTCGCTATACCGAAATATCCCCTGCGCGTCGGTTGTCTGCCTTCGGCAGAAGTTGCGCTTGTGCGGGTCACGACGGTTGTGCGGCGATTTCGAGCAGGAATATCGACCGATCACCAGCATTCAGTCCGGAGACCCACGCAAACATAGGGCGCAAAATCGACGTCGGCGGAAACCGTGGCAGAGATTGCCCAAATGGCCAGATAACGCAATTCTCACAGGCTCTGCTCCGTCAATGTTCACCACGGCGCATGAAAAAACCTTTGCCGGATGTTGGTTGACCCGGCAAAGGTGATGGTTGATCGGCGATCGATGGCAAGTGCCCCCCTACCAAGGTCCCCGTACGTAATAGACGCCGAACTGGTCGGTGTGGCTGGGCCATGGCGGTGTCGCATAAAAACCGCCCGGCGCGGCAGCTCCGGGCGAGTTGGCACTGCGACCGAACTGATGATAGATCGGGTGCGTCGTGTTCTGGCTCACGCCCCAGGAGAGTGCCTGACGCATGTGTGCCGTCGGCGGTACGACCAAGGCCAGCGGTTGACCATACTGCTGATGGTAGTAGGCGCCGTGCCAGGGCCGATCCATCGCGAAATTATGCGCCCATACTTCGGTCATCGCGTACGGATCGCCTGCGGTCGCGGTCGAACCCCCTGTCACGACGAGGGCCGAAAACAAACTGGCTGCGAGGATGAATTGTCGGATCATGATTGTTGCCCGATGGGAATACGTGCTGACTTGATGGGTGATGAATCGTTGAGGCCCATGGCCGGGGGTTGAACCTAACGCGGAATACGCAAGTAATTCCAATACAGGTTGCTGGCCGCCTGACGTACCGGCGGGCTGTAGTAAATTGCTCGTGTCCGATTCATGCCGCGGCCATTGTCATAATAGTTGTGGAATCGATCTTTGTGCCAATACAACATTTCGTGTGGGTAGAAAGGTTGATAGGTGTAGAACGTGTGACCCACATTGGGCGGGACCGGCAACGGCGATAGGTACATCTGGGCGTTGGCCTGGTTGGCGTAGCCCTGGGTATAGTAGTTGTAAAAGAGGTCAGAACGGCCGTAGCTGCGGTTGATCACGCCCGCACAGGGGCGGTTGCGGCCGAACAGCCCGCAGCCGCTGCCGCCACAAGAACCGCAGCCCCTGCCACCGCAAGCGTCGCAGTCGTCCCCGCAACACGAGCTGCAGCTGTCACAACCGGCATCGATCATCGACATGTCGCCGACATAATCGTGCGAGATCGATTCATCGTGCGAGATCGATTCGGGGGCCGCGACCGTGTCGCTGATGACCTGGCCACCGACGACGAACGGGTGTCCCTGTCCTGGGGCCGGCGAGGTTCCCGCGATGACCATCAGAGCCGCCGCCAACTGGACGCCGAATTGCAATGTCAAATGTTTCATCGCCTGGTTCCTCCGTGAACCGTGTTTCCCGCAAACTCGCCTTCACGCGTCTGCTCGTAAGGTTTTTGCTTCCTGCCAACCCGCCGTCGCGTGATTGCTCGGTAACCCAATGGGAATCGAAAATGACGACACGCCCATCGTTATCGCTGTCAATCGGTGCAAACGCGGGTTTTGGATGATCTTTCCAGCCCCGATCACCCAGCTTCGCGTGATCAGCGGTATCAATTTGATGGGTTCGATCGCTATAACCCGCCTTGATGCCTGAAACGCGCAGCTGACCGCAATCAGCTCCGCTAGCGTTCCCGGCACATACTGCCTAATTTCTCCCCTGGTCGCCGTCCGCATGGCCCCGGGGCCGAGATCGGTAGCCGAACAGACAAATTACGAAAGAAAGGACCCTTTGGCGTGGCAAAACGTCGAACTCGATCTGACGCCAAGAAAACCCCCCAGCGAGGGCGATCGGCAGCAACCGCTGGTAAAGGGGCCAATTCCAACGGCTCCCTGTTCGACGCGGTCGAAGACACGCTGCTGCGGACAGTGCCGCTGCGCCAGGCGGCCCAGGAAAGATACCTCAACTACTCGCTCTCGGTGATCACCAGTCGGGCCTTGCCCGATGTCCGCGATGGTCTCAAACCGGTCCAGCGGCGAATCCTGTACACGATGAGCGAGCAGGGCCTATCGGCGACTGCCAAGCATCGCAAGTGTGCCAAGGTGGTCGGCGATGTGATGGGGAACTTCCATCCCCATGGCGACAGTTCGATCTACGACGCATTGGTCCGGATGGCCCAGCCGTTCTCGCTGCGGATGCCGTTGGTCGATGGCAGCGGAAACTTCGGCAGTGTCGATGGCGATAACGCCGCCGCGATGCGTTATACCGAATGTCGGATGACGCCCATCGCTTCGGAGGTGCTTGCCGACCTGGCGACTCGCACGGTCGCCTTCAAAGCGAATTACGACGGCAGCAAGGAAGAGCCGGTCGTCCTGCCCAGTCGTGTTCCCAACTTGTTGGTCAATGGGGCGACCGGAATCGCGGTCGGCATGGCGACAAACATCCCGCCGCATAACCTGAAAGAGGTCTGCAACGCACTGCTGAAGCTGTTGCGCGATCCTGAGATCAAAAATTATCAACTGGTCGCCAACGATGCCGTACAGGGGCCCGATTTTCCGACCGGCGGCCAGGTGATCAATACCAAGGAAGAACTGCGAGAAATCTACAACACCGGACAGGGCACGATCAAGCTCCGTGGTACGACCAAGCCGGGTGGCAAGAATGCCAACGGCAAGGTTTTGCAGATCACATCGATCCCCTTCGGTGTCAATAAATCGGCCATGGTGGAAAGGATCAGCGAGATCGTCTTTAGCGGCAAATTACCGCAAGTGATTGAAGTGCGAGACTTGTCAACCGACGAGATTCGCGTCGACATTCTGCTCAAGAGAGATGCTGATGAAAGCAAAGTGTTGGCGTACTTGTACAAACACACTCAGCTGCAGAACAACTTCAACGTCAATTTGACTTGTCTGGAACCGACCGAGAATCCCGAAGTCGGCACGCCCAACCGAATGAGCTTGAAGGAGATGCTATGGCATTTCCTGCACTTTCGATTGGATGTCGTCACCAATCGATTGACCAACGAATTGAATGCTTTGGAAAAACGCATTCACATCTTGAACGGTTTTGCCTTGATCTTCGATGCTCTCGACCAGATCATTCAAATCATTCGCGGCTCGGACGGGAAAGCCGACGCGGCAGACAAGATCATGAAAAAGTTTCCAGCCACAGGAACCGCGGGCGGGTTGGACGCCGAGCAAACCGACGCGATTCTGGAACTGAAACTCTATCGTCTTGCCCGACTGGAAATCAACTTGATCCTCGATGAACTGAAGGACAAAAAGAATCGCGCACGTCAGATCCGAAAACTGTTGGCCGAAGATACTCTGGACACAATCGCCTCGGGCCGCTGGCAAATCGTGCGCAAAGAAATCGAAGCATTGATTGACAGCCATGGCGACGACGACGCGGCGAAACGCCGCACGATGATCAGCACCGTCGAAGAAGAAACCGAATACACCGCCGAGGACTTTATTCTGGCCGAAGACTGTCATGTCCTGATCACCACGGACGGATGGGTGAAGCGGCAAAAGCAGATCACAGACCTGAACAAGAGCCGTGTCCGACAGGGTGATAGCGTGCTGGTTTGCGTCGCGGGCAGCACTCGAGAGGCCATCGGTTTCTTTTCGTCGCTGGGAGTCTGTTACACGGCGCGAATGATCGACATCCCCGCTTCGACCGGATTTGGTGAACCGATCCAGAAGCTGTTCAAGATGAAGGACGGAGAGCGGATCGTTGCCGCGATGTCGTTCGATCCTCGAGTGATCGGTGATATCAGCGAAGATCCCAAGAACCCCGATCTATGCCCCGAAACGCATGGGTTGGCGGCATCGTCGAGCGGGTTTGCGCTGCGATTTGGCCTGCAACCATTTGTCGAACCCTCCACACGAAGTGGTCGTCGTTTCGCACGCCTCAGTGGCGGCGCGGCGATCATCGACGTCGTACCGATTCACGGAGATGAGATCATTTTGGCCGTGACCAAGTCGTGTCGGGCAATGGTCTGCGCGGCCGAGGAAGTGAACTACCTGTCCGGACCGGGCAAAGGTGTCACCCTGATTCGGCTCGCTTCGGGTGACCAATTGCTGGGATTCAAAGCGTCCAGGGGTGATCGCGATTTATTGACCGTCCAAACCAATCGCGGCGCGAAAAAAACAATTTCCACCGCCAAATACCGGGTTACCTCGCGCGGGGGTCGCGGTAACGAGATTCAAAAGAATGGCAAGATCGCCGAAATCCTCTCGCCACCGCCGGAAGTGCCCCCGCCGCTCGAAGAGCAAGACGGTTAGCTTTTCGGCTTGCCACACAACCGGATTCAGGAAGTTGCCGAAAATCCCGATCATGGTTCACGGGCAGCAACGGAGTAATGATCTTTTCTTTTCCAATGGACGATTGACGCATGAGTACCGCAACCAAAAGTTACAACGCCAAAGACATTGTCGCCCTGGAAGGACTGGATCCGGTTCGCAAACGCCCCGGCATGTACATCGGCGGCGTCGGTAGCGCCGGTCTTCATCATTTGATTTGGGAGATCGTTGACAATTCCGTCGACGAGGCGATGAATGGTCATGCCACCGAAATCTCGGTCACGCTGCACAAGGACGGTCGGACGGTCACCGTTTCGGACAATGGGCGGGGAATCCCGATCGACAAGCATCCCAAAACAAAAAAGCCTGCCTTGGAGATGGTGCTGACGGTGTTGCATGCCGGCGGCAAGTTCGATGGCAACAATTACAAGACCGCCGGCGGGTTGCACGGAGTGGGAGCATCGGTGGTCAATGCCTTGTCAAAGGAACTAACCGCGCTCGTCCGCCGTGATGGCGCGCAGTTCCGGATGACATTCTCGAAGGGAATCCCCACGACGAAGCTGCAAAAAATGAAAGGTGCCGTCCGTGGCACGGGCACGACGATTACCTTCACCCCCGATCCGACGATCTTTCCCAAGACCGATTTCGACAGTGCAACAATCCGGCAACGTTTAGAAACCGCTAGTTTTCTGCATCGTGGAGTGAAGGTTACCTACATCGACGAAGCGGCCAAAACAAAGGAGACGTTTCTGCACGAAGAGGGAATCGTCGATTACCTGGCCCAGGTGTTGAAGGAACGCAAGGCCAGGCCGGTCCACGATGCTCCATTCACGTTGCGCAAAGAGGACGACGTTCGAATCGAACTGACGTTGCAGTGGACCGAATCGACCGATGAACATGTCCGCAGCTACGTCAATGGTATCCCAACGGGCAACGGAGGGACACACGAAAACGGTTTTCGCAGTGGCTTGAACAAAGCCGTCCGCAACTATATCGAAATGCACAACCTGACTCCTCGCGGAGTGAAGATCACGCACGAGGATATTCGTGAAGGTCTGGTTGCCATCATTTCGCTGTTCATTGCCGAGCCGCAGTTCCAAGGTCAAACCAAGGATCGATTGAACAACCCCGAAGTGCAGTCGTTGATCGAAGGAGTCGTTCGTCCCGCTGTAGAACGGTGGATGAACGAGAATCGAAGTGTTGCCGATATCGTGATCGCACGGATTATCGCCGCGGCCCGGGCCAGGGCCGCATCGCGCGCCGCGTCCGAGGCCGTCTCTCGCAAGGGGGGATCGAAACGCACCATGCTGCCCGGCAAGCTCAGCGATTGCGTTGCCAGTGGCAAAGGTGACTCGGAAATCTTTATCGTCGAAGGTGACTCCGCCGGCGGCAGCGCCAAACAAGGCCGTGACCGTAACTACCAGGCGATCCTGCCGCTACGTGGTAAAGTGCTGAACACCGAGAGCGCATCGCTAAAAAAGATTCTCGAGAACAAGGAAATCCAGGACTTGGTGTCGGCGCTCGGCTGTGGCATTGGCCCCAGCATGAACGTGGCCGACCTTCGCTACGAGCGAGTGATCTTGCTGGCCGATGCCGACTCCGACGGGCATCACATCACAACGTTGCTGCTGACGTTCTTCTATCGTCACATGCCCGCACTGATCGCCGCCGGACGACTGTACATCGCGGTGCCGCCGCTGTACCGAATCGATATCGGCAGACAGACCTTCTGGGCCAAGGACGAACCGGCTCGCGAACAGATACTCAGCGAACACTCCGGGCGGGCAAAACCAGAAATCACCCGCTTCAAGGGCCTTGGTGAGATGATGCCGAAAGTTCTATGGGAGACGACTCTCAACCCACAGACGCGAACCATGCATCGCGTTGAGATCGATGATCATCTGGATACGGATCGCGTGATTAGCGAGCTGATGGGACGTGACGCCTCGGCACGATTCCGGTTCATCATGGAACGCGCCGAAGACGCTGAATCGATCGATGTCTAACGAGTCGCTCACGACATCTTGGCCAGTTCACGGACTTCCTGATCGGTGAATTTACGCTCCAGCCGTGCGCCCATTTGCGACACGATTCTCGCTGCGGCGTGAGATGCCAGGTGGCCCGATTGCTGCCAACTCATTCCGTTGGTGACGCCATACAGCAATGCGCCAGCGTACATGTCACCGGCCCCGGTCGTATCGACGGCCGCGACCGGCACCCCTTCGACCGGAAAGGACTCACCACCGTGCATCACGATCGATCCCTTTTCGCCAAGCGTCAACGCGACGTTCTCGGCATGTTCGTGAATCTTTGCCGCACAGGCAATCGGATCTGACATGCCCGTCAGACTGACGGCTTCCTGCTCGTTGCAGAAGAACAGGTCGACCGGACCGGTGATCAATTCCCAAATCTCATCGCGGATCATGTTGACCAGAAAAGGGTCCGATGCGGTAAACGCGACCTTCACGCCATGACTTTTGGCCAGAGCCATGGCACGGTATGCCGCCGCTTTGGTCGTTTCTCCGGTCAGCAAGTAACCTTCGACGTAGACGTACTTGGCCGCCTTGATCATCGACTCATCAATATCGGACTCGGTCAGTGTCGCTGAGGCGCCGAGATTGGTCAGCATCGTTCGCTGCGCGTCGCCGGTGATCAACACCGCGCACGTTCCTGTGGGCGATGTGTCGGACTGACTAACGCTGACCGCAACACCGAGGTCACGCATATTTTTCAGGAAGAAGTTGCCGACTTCATCGTTGCCCACTTTGCCCACAAATGCCGATTTGCCACCAAAGTCGGCCATCGCGACAACCGTGTTGGCGACCGATCCACCAGCACATCGATAGTGGGATCGGCCGTGCAGTTTACCCAGAATCTCCGCCTGTCGGTCGTCATCGACCAACGTCATGATCCCTTTGTCGATGGCAAGATCGCCGAGCATCGAGTCTTCGACCTTGGTCTGGATGTCGACAAGTGCGTTGCCGACACCGAATACATCGTAACTGGCCATTTTGCCTCTTTATCCCTCGGCGGTTGCGGTGAAAGAGAAACAACGTAGTTGGCGAGGGGGAATCGAAGAAGGGGGTTTGATCTGGTCTAGGCGACGTCTCCGAGATCGAGCCGTTTTCCGTATCGCCGCATCACCTGTCCACGTAGCTCGGTCAGTTCATCCGCACCGAGGTCGGGATCTTCGTCGATCATTTCTTGGGCCATCGCGCGAGCGACCATCAGCACTCCGACATCCTCGCTCAGGTCTGCGATTCGCATCGGCGGCAGGCCGCTTTGCTTTCGCCCCAGCATGTCGCCGGGACCACGCTGTCTAAAATCGGCTTCGGCCAGCTCGAAACCGTCGTCGGTTTGCTCGAAGATTTTTAGTCGCTCGTATTCATCGGGCGGTTGCTCGCCGTCGGTAAAGACGCAGACGTGTCCGGCGTGTGTCCCACGCGAAACACGCCCCCGCAATTGATGAAGCTGGGCCAGCCCAAATCGCTGCGCCCCCAAGATCGTCATCACGGTGGCATTGGGCACGTCGATGCCAACCTCGATCACGGTCGTGCTAACCAGGACCTGCAATCGTCCGGTGGTAAAGGAGTTCATGACCGATTGCTTTGCGTCGTTGGGCATCCGACCGTGCAATAGTCCGACTCGATATTCGGCCAGTGGTCCGTTACACAGATCCTCGAATACAGATTCCACGGAAGAAACGTCTTCGCCGGTTTCATCTTGATCCGATAGAACCGATGCGACGCGGGGCGCGACGACGAATGCCTGTCGACCTTCATCCAATCGATCTCGAACAAAACCCCACCAGCGATCCTTCCAACCGTCGTGTCCCAGATAGGTGTTGACGGTTCCGCGGCCGAGCGGCTTTTCACGCAGCGTACTGAGGTCGACGTCGCCAAACATCGTCATCGCGATCGATCGAGGAATGGGGGTTGCCGACATCACCAAACAATGGGGATCAACTCCGCCGTCGCGAAGCGCCACACGTTGGCCGACGCCGAACTTGTGTTGTTCGTCGATCACGCACAGCCCCAAGCGATGAAAGTCGATTTCGCCGTAAACCAAAGCCTGCGTGCCGACGAGAATGTCGATTTCGCCCGCCGCCGTCGCCGCGGTCACTTCGCGCCGCTGTTGGGCATGAAGAGACCCGCAAAGCAGACCGATACGGACACGACTGGCTGTGAGCGTTTCGGTCAGTGTGTTGTAGTGTTGTCGAGCCAGTACCTCGGTTGGCGCCATCATCACCGCCTGACGACCTCCCGCGACTGCCAGCATCATGGCGTACACCGCGACCACCGTTTTGCCGCTGCCGACATCCCCTTGCAGCAAGCGATTCATCGGAAACTGTCGAGCCATGTCGTGGCCAATTTCTTCGATCGCTTTGCGTTGATCGCCAGTCAACTCGAATCGGAATCGATTCAGGATTCGTGCGTCAATGATTGCCGTGGGTGGCAGCGGTGGCGCGTGCAAGTCGGTGGTCAGTTTGCGACGGCGCATCGCAAGTGCTAGCTGCATCACCAGCAACTCTTGAAATACCAGCCGCGTTCGTGCAGCAAGTAGCTGAGGTTCGTCCTCGGGCCGATGTAACGACCGGATCGCGACGTTGATCGCCGGCAGTGCCCCTTCGACTTCAATGCCAGCAGCGCGAAGTCGATCGGCGGCTGCCGCGCGAAGATTCTCGGGCATCACCTCGATCAACGAATCGGCAAGTGATTCGGTCATCTCCGCGGTGAGTTGACGAAGTTCGGATTGCTTGACGCCCTCGGTCAGCGGATAGACCGGCAGGATGCGAGGTTTCGGCAACTCCTCGGTGTCGCCCAGAATCGTCACCTTCGGGTGCACGAACTCCATCCTCAAACCGTTCAGTTTCGGCGTTCCTGAAATCACGACTCGACGGTCGAATGTCAACTGTTCGGCACGGAACGGTTGGTTGAAAAAGAGGATCCGCACGGCTCCCGACTCGTTCTCGACGATCGCACCGAAGACCGATTTTCCGGCCGTGCGTGAGACGATTTCTGCGTCCGTGATCGTTCCCACCAGGGACGCCGGCTTGCCTTCACGAAGCTCCGGTACCTCCGCCCACTCCGCGGGCCGTTCGTAGTCACGAGGAAAAAGAAAGATGACGTCACGAACGGTCTTCAGTCCGATCCGAGCGAGACGATTCGCACGCGCCGAACCCATTCCCGGAAGGTACTCGATCCGAGTTGATAACGTTACCGACGGCGTCTCGCCCTGCATCGTCTCTCCTTGTCACTCCGCCGAGGATTTGCCCGAGCATAGAACCCATTGTTCCCGCAGCAAGCCTGCTCGGACACCCGCCAACGACGATCTCCAGTACTCAGGCACTTGATCGACGAACGCGTTGTCGACGATCCCTATCAAAATGATTCCGATCAGGACGACAACTGCAATTTTCCATCGCATCAGGGACAATCCGCCGATCAGCGGGGACGATGGTGATTCCAAACCAATGAACTGAACCATCGAAACATATCGAGTATTCTAGCCACTGCCACGATTCGAGTCGTGCGGCATCGGTGACGACCTTGCCAATGACCCCCATCACCTCGGCGATCAAAAAAAGCAAACGATTTTCTTCACAGGATGCCACTCATGAGAATTCTAGCCTGCCTCGTGTTGACGTGTTCCGTCCTCTCGGCCCCGGCGCTGCTGCGCGGCGAAGAAGCCGGTGGCTTGACCATACACTGGCAGCAACGATTCTTGGAGGTCAGGGGGCCGATCATTCCCGGCGGGCCGATTCGAACGCACTATCTGGAGGCTTATTGTCGGCCGGGATCCACCGACCGCGATTGGCATCAGACCGTCATCCCTCATACCAGTCGGCTGGTTTCGGCGAGCGACGATTCCAAGCGTTTGGAAATCGAGGATCGTTTGGATGATGGCGTCATTGTCACACACGTGATCGAGGCTGGCGTGGACGAAGTGACGTTTTTGGTAACTGCGACCAATCCCACCGAATTGGACTCCCAGGCGCACTGGGCACAACCGTGCATGCGCGTCGATCGGTTCACCGGCGCCAATCCGGCCGACGCCAGAGAGGTCTATCCGCCGTACATCAAAAAGTGTTTTTTGATGATCGACGGAAAGCTGACCCGGTTGCCAACCCATCCCTGGGCGACCGCAGCGAGATACGTACCCGGACAAGTCTACGCGCCCGGGAGGTTGATCGTGATGACGTCAATCCGCGACCGCTGAGTGACCTTGTGCCCTCGAGCGGATTGACCGGTTGCTTCTCGGCGGACGAGTCGATGATTCTTGCCGTTGCCTGGGAACCCTACCAAGAAATCTTCCAAGGTGTGATTACCTGCATGCATAGCGACTTTCGCATCGGCGGACTCAAGCCGGGAGAAACCAAAAAGATTCGTGGCAAGCTGTACCTGGTGCCCGCCGATCAGCAGACGCTCCTCGCCCGGTTTCGCGAGGATTTCAAAGGGGCATCGCGAGCCGAGTGATCAAGCGTCATCCGAGCCGGTTCCCAGCGGTCGCCGTTGCCAAGGAACGCGACACCCTTTGGCAGTGGCCGTTTCACCGGGCAGCGCCACGTTTGATCCGCCGAGTATGGACGCAAACCGCTATCAGCCTTCACTAAGCCGTGTGAATCGCCCGGTTATCGACATCGAGTGCCGCCTCATGAACCGCTTCGGATAGCGTCGGATGGGCGTGACAGGTTCTGGCGATGTCTTCACTGCTGGCGCCAAATTCCATAGCCGTGGCCGCTTCGGCGATCAAGTCGCCGGCGCGGGCGCCGATGATGTGAACCCCGAGTACGCGGTCGGTTGTTTTATCGGCGAGAATCTTGACTCGGCCCTCCACTTCTCCCAGTGTTCTGGCCCGACCGTTGGCGCCGAACGGACAGACGCCTTTGTTGTATTGGGTACCCGCCTCTTTGAGTTGTTCTTCGGTTTTCCCAACCATTGCGATTTCCGGGTGGGTGTACACAATCGCCGGGATGACGTCATAGTTGAGATGGCTTTTCATTCCCGCCATTCGTTCGACACAAACGACTCCTTCCTCCATTGCCTTGTGGGCAAGCATCGCACCGCCGATACAGTCGCCCGTAGCGTAAACGCTTTCCACCGATGTCTCGAAGTTTTCATCGACCGAGATAAAACCTTGGCGGTCGGTTTCCAGACCGATCGCTTCCAGGCCCAGGTCGTCGGTCGCGGGGGACCGTCCGGTCGCCAACAATACTCGGTCGCAGCGAATGGAATCGCCATCCTTGATGGCAACGATGCACTCGTCTCCGTCTCGCTTGGCCGATTCGACAAAGGTTCCGGTGTGGAACTCGAGTCCTTGCTTCTTGAACGTGCGATGTGCCAGTTGGGCAATTTCTGCATCGATCCCCGGCAGAATCCGGTCGAGCGCTTCGAGCACGATCACCTCGCTGCCGAGTCGATTCCAGACACTGCCGAGTTCCAAGCCGATGTAACCGCCGCCGATCACGACGAGTCGCTTGGGGACATCGGGAAACGACAGCGCCGTGGTGCTGTTGCCGATTCGGTCTCCGTCTTCCTCGACGCTCCGTAATCGTGCCGGTCGGCTTCCGGCACAGATCAGAATCTGATCGGCTTGGACCACGATCGGCTCGTCACCCTCCACGGCGATCGTACCGATTTCACGAAAACGGCCTCGACCGCGGTATGGCGTGACGCCTCTTTTTTTGAACAGCAAGTCGATGCCACCGGTGAGCGTATCGACGATTTTCGTTTTGCGGGCCATCAGGGTGTCAAGATCCAGTTTGACATCACCCACTTGGATGCCATGCTCAACGAGGCGGTGCCGAGCTTCTTCGTACAGATGGGTTGATTCCAGGAGTGCTTTGCTAGGAATGCAGCCCACACGCAGGCAGGTGCCGCCGAATCGCTGGTTGTCGTCGATACAGGCGGTGTCGATTCCCAATTGGGCGGCTCGGATGGCGGCGACGTATCCCGCCGGACCGCCACCTAGAACAACTAATTCGTGTCGAACGGTTTTCATGACTTCCGTTTCGGTGGGTTCAGGTAAAGTGATCAATGACCGATGAGCCGTCAGTGTGCCCTGAAATGGGTCGCCTCGGCTACGGGGGGACTGTCGGCCAAAAAACGAGACACCGCTTGCCGGTTGTGACAGGACGTCGACAATAATGCCCATCGCGGCCGCTGTTGCTGATGGGTTGCGCCTCCAGAAAAGTGACGGTATCGGGGGACCTCCCCCAACGATCCTTCTTGCCCCACCAGTTCCATTGCCGAAACGAAAACTACGAGCGATTGCCGGTCCCGCTCTCGCGGTCGTGTTCTTCGCGCTGGCGATGCGATTGCTTTATCGCGAGGCACAAGAGATTAGCTGGCAAGATTTCAAGGCGGGTCTGACGGGTGTACCACCGCTTTGTCTGGGAATTGCCGCACTGTTGATCTCGCTGAACTATGGGTTGCTGATCGCCTATGACCTGTTGGCGCTGCGATACGTCTGCCGATCGCTTCCGCTGCGTCGCGTCGCGTTGGTGTCGTTTCTTGGATTCACGCTGGGGAACAACCTCGGAACATTTGTTGCCGGAACACCGATTCGATTTCGGTTCTACAGTCGATGGGGGCTCAAGGCGCGCCAAATTGTCGTCTTGATTTCGGCTGTGGGACTGACGTTTTGGAGTGGAGTTTGGTTTCTCGGTGGCGTGGTTTTGTTGTGGGTCCCATTTGATCTGCCGGAGTCCATCGAACTGCCCGGTGGGACACAAATCTATCTGACCATTGGCACCAGAACACTTGGTGCGATCCTTCTTTTTCTGGCGGTCGGCTATTCCGCGGTTTGCTTTCTGTGGCGCAAACCGTGGCCGATCGGGGAATTGCATTTGCTACCGCCGGATCCCGGCTTGATGGCCGTTCAGGCATCGGTCGCGGCGGTTGATTTGTTGATCTCGGCGATGGCGTTGTATTTGGTGTTACCAGCCGACGCCGTGGTCAGTTTTCCGGTTGTGCTGGCGGCGTACCTGATCGCGATCGCAATTTCGCTGGTGACGCAGGTTCCCGGTGGACTGGGGGTATTGGAACTGATCCTCATCGCTCTTTTGAAAGACAAGGTTGGCGACTCGGTGCTCGCCTCCGTCGTCATCTTTCGATTGTTGTATTACGTTTTACCGCTGATCTTTGGCGTGATTACGCTGGTTGCCCACGAGATTTACGGCGGCGCCGTGGAGGCGAGGCAGGCCCGGTGACCCCAAGCGGTCGTTTTTGCCGGTTTGGTGAGTTGCCGTCCGCCGGGTAAAATGAGAGTGCCTGCCTCCCTCCCCCCACCGGCCTTTGCCATGCATCCACGTTCGCCTGTTGCTCCCCTCTCACGCGGCTGGATCTCAGGGGTCCTCTCGGCAGTCGTGTTGGCTGCGGGCGCGGTTGCCAGTGCGGCGGGCGCCGATGGGGCGCCGACCTACGGACGCGATGTGCGGCCGATTCTGTCCAAGCACTGTTTCACTTGTCATGGTCCTGATCCCAATGCACGCCAGGCGGATTTGCGTCTCGACCAATCCGAGGCTGCCCGAGAAGACCTCGGTGGCTATGCGGCGATCAAGCCCGGGGATTCGGCAGCCAGTGAAATCTTTGTTCGAGTGTCCAGTACGGATGAGGATATTCGGATGCCGCCGAGCGACTCGCATCCGCCGCTAAGCGACGCCGAGATCGACACGCTGAGGCGTTGGATCGACGCCGGTGGCGAGTATGAAACGCATTGGTCATTCGTTGCCCCACAAAAGCCGTCAATTCCCGCGGTGGTCGACGCGCCTTGGTGCCGCGGTGAAATCGACCGGTTCGTGTTGCAACGTCTCGAGCAAAGTGGTTTACAACCCACCAGTCCGGCCACAGACGTGGATATCGTACGGCGTTTATACCTCGATTTGACCGGTGTCACGCCGACTCCCGATGAGGTTCAGCGATTCATCGAGGATGATGACCCAAAAGCGTATCGAAAATTGGTCGATCGGTTGCTCGCGTCGCCCGACTATGCCGAGCGTTTTGCTCGCCCCTGGTTGGATCTTGCTCGATACAGCGACACCAATGGTTATGAAAAGGATCGGCCACGCACCATCTGGCCTTATCGCGATTGGGTCATCCGAGCGATTGCCGCTGATATGCCGTTTGACCAGTTCTCGATCGAACAACTGGCCGGTGACATGTTGCCCGATGCCACGGCCGACCAACGTATTGCCACCGGCTTTCATCGCAACACGATGATCAACGAAGAGGGGGGCATCGATCCGAACGAATATCGCTTTTACGCGATGGTTGATCGAGTCGCGACCACGGGCACCGTTTGGATGGGGCTGACGACCGGATGCGCACAATGTCACACGCACAAGTACGATCCGATCACGCATACCGATTACTACTCTTTGTTCGCGCTGCTGAACAATGCGGACGAACCCGATGTGGTGGTGCCGGATCCGGCGGCTGAGTCGAAGCGCCGTGAAATCGAATCAGTGATTCGCATCGAAGTGGACCGATTGGCGAAACAATTCTTGCCAACGTTAACAGAATATCCAAAGCTCGGGAGCGGTAACGATCCCATCGGGCAATCGTTCGTCGAGTGGCTGAATCTTCAATTTCGGCAAGCCAGGGATTGGCAAACGCTCCGGCCGACTTCGATGAAGTCGACGATGCCCAAGTTGACCGTGTTGGACGATGATTCGATTCTCGCCAGCGGTGATGTGACCAAACGCGAAGTTTATCAGTTGAGCTTCGATCTGCGCGATCGGCAGCGACCGGCGACGGCACTGCGATTGGAAGTGTTGCCCCATGAGTCGCTACCGGCCGGCGGTCCTGGGATGGCCTTTTATGAAGGTCGCCGCGGTGACTTTTTCTTGAGCGAATTGGTTGTCAGGTTGGACGGCAAGCCGGTACTGTTGAAAGATGCATCGCACAGCTTTGGCAAGATCAGCGTCGGGTCCGGTAGCGCCGATGCAGCCAACGTGATCGACACAGACGGGTCAAGCGGCTGGTCGACCTCGGGAAAGGAAGGCGAAGCAAATCGGTTGGTGGTCAACTTTGCCGAGCCCGTCAGCGGACCAGGAAAGCTCGAGGTGGAACTGTTGTTCGAGAGACACTTCGCGGCAGGCTTGGGCAGATTTCGCCTCTCGCTAACCGACGGCGATTCGCCTGCCGTCGCCATGTCATTGCCACAGGAGTTGGACGAACAGTTGAGTGAGATCGTTCCCGTTTTGGGTGCGATCGATGCTGCCATGTACACGCGGTTGCAGCACCATTTTGTCCGCACCGCGCCGGAACTGAAGAAACAACGTCAGCGGATCGAGCAACTCGAAGCGACGATCCCCGAGACGGTGCGAACTTTGGGGATGCGTCAGCGATCGCCCGAGGATCATCGCGTCACGCATCGACATCATCGGGGCGAGTATTTGAAGGCCGAAGAAGTGGTGACGCCGGCCGTCCCGGCCATGTTTGATCCACTTGATGAATCGAAGCCGGCCGATCGACTGGCGCTGGCCAGATGGCTGGTCAGCGAACGCAATCCGCTTGTCGGCCGAGTCACCGTCAATCGGGCCTGGCGAGAGTTTTTTGGCACGGGACTCGTCCATACGGCAGGCGACTTCGGGACGCAAAGTGAACCTCCGTCGCATCCCGAGTTACTCGACTGGCTGGCCGTGGAAGTTCGTGACAACGATTGGTCCATGAAATGGCTTCATCGCCAAATCGTTCTATCGGCGACCTATCGGCAAGCCGTCGGCAGCGCGCCGCAGAACGATCCGAACAATCGATGGTTGTCGCGATTTCCCCATCGCCGCTTTGATGCCGAACGAATTCGCGATGCGATGCTTTCGGCTGCCGGGTTGCTCTGTCGCCAAGTCGGTGGCGAAAGTGTTTACCCGCCACAACCGGAAAGCGTTTCCGAAATGGCTTATGGCAGTCCCAAGTGGAACACCTCCAACGGCGGGAATCGTTACCGAAGATCGCTCTACACCTTTGCCAAACGCACCGCCCCGTTCGCCGCGCTGACCACCTTTGACGGACCCACTGGCGAGCTGTGCATTGCCCGCCGTGATCGTAGCACGACGCCGCTCCAGGCGCTGACGCTGATGAACGACGCGATGTACATCGAAATCGCACGGGGGCTGGCCGAAACCGCGATCCGTGACGTTGCTCGGGACGCGACTCCACGAGAAATCGCAACCAAGATTTTTCGCCGGTTGTTGGTTCGTTCCCCCGAACCGGAAGAACTCGACGCGATTGTCGAGTTTTATCGGCAGCAGTCGAATTACAAAGAACCATGGATGCTTGTCGCGCGTGCGCTGATGAATACCGACGAAGCAATCACCACACCCTAGCGTCGAGTCGACGCAGACTCCGTTGCCGGATCCTGTGTCGTTGCCGCCTCCTGTCCCCGACTCCATTGACCATTCCATCCTAACCATGCATTTACACGACGCGACACGACGACAATTCTTTCAAACGTGCGGTATCGGACTCGGCAAGGTCGCACTGGCATCGATGTTTGCCAATGAGTTTGCTCGATCGCGGGTGACGGCCGCTTCGGAGCTGGCAGGTGGGCTGCATCACGCGGCGAAGGTCAAACGCGTGATTTACTTGTTCATGGCTGGCGCGCCGAGCCAGCTGGAACTGTTTGACTACAAACCAAAGTTGGTCGAGCTCGAAGGTCAACCGATCCCCCCCTCGGTCATCGCCGGTCAACGATATGCGTTTATCCAGCCCGATGCGGCTGTCCTAGCGCCCCGCTTCAAGTTCGCGAAGTATGGTGACTGCGGCGCGGAGATTTCCGAGGTCATGCCGCATCTGGCCGATGTGGTTGACGATCTGGCAATCATCAAGAGTGTTCATACCGACCAGTTCAACCATTCGCCGGCACAGATCTTTGTCAACACCGGCAGTCCGATCCCCGGCCGCCCCGCGATGGGCGCGTGGCTCAGCTATGGGATCGGCAGCGAAGCGGATGATTTACCTGGATTCGTGGTGCTCAAGAGTGGCGGGAACCTTTCCGGTGGCGCGTCGATGTGGAGGCGCTGGCTTTCTTCCAGGCGAACATCAGGGCGTGCCGTTTCGCAGTAGCGGTGACGCCATTTTGAATGTCGCCAATCCGCCGGGCATCGATCGACCGACGCAACGACAAACGCTCGACTTGGTATCGGAATTGAATCGACGGCGGTTTGATAAGATTGGCGACGAGCAAATCAAAACACGAATCGAGTCGTACGAGCTGGCCTACCGAATGCAGGCGAGGGCGCCCGAACTGATGGATCTCTCGGATGAAGACGGCGACACGTTGGAAATGTACGGAATCAAGAACGACGACAAAGGATCCTATGCCAAGAATTGCTTGCTGGCGCGGCGGATGGCTGAACGCGGTGTGCGTTTCATCCAACTCTATCATGCCGGGTGGGATCACCACAGCAACGTCGAAGGGGGTGTTCGAAGCCAATGCGGAATGACCGATCAGGCGAGCGCCGCGCTGATCAAAGACTTGAAACGACGCGGCATGCTGGAAGAGACGCTGGTGGTGTGGGGTGGTGAGTTTGGTCGAACCCCGATGGTCGAAGCAAGCGGCGCGCTCGGCCGAACGCTCGGTCGCGATCACCACCCTCAAGCGTTCACAATGTGGATGGCTGGAGGATCCATTCGCTCTGGCCAAACGATCGGATCAACCGACGAGCTTGGCTTTCACCCCGTCGATAATCCGATCCACGTCCATGACATTCAAGCGACGATTCTGTATCAACTGGGAATCGATCACGAGCGTTTGACGTTCACCTATGCCGGCCGTCCCTATCGGTTGACCGATGTGTATGGCAAGGTGATCGATCCGCTCGTCAGCTGAAAATCAATCAACACGTCGCCTCGGCATCGCGCCGATCATCGTCATACCCAGAATGGCAGCTGGCATGCCAGAGACGTGGATGATCCGCGTACGTGCTGGGGAATTCGCGAAAAGGAGTGTTCATTCGCGGTTGGCTAGCAAAACGCGGCTTCTGCACTCATTTGCAGCTCGATCGACGATTCTGGCTTGCTGCCAGGTACGGCGACGGTGTATAGCGGTGGACGACTGATAGTCCAAGCCAAGACACGTCTACCGGCCAAAAGGATGCACCGATGACGATACAGCTACGACAGATCGCCAAACTGGTGGAAGGCCAGTTGGTCGGCGATCCGGATCTCTGTTGCGGCGGGGCGAATCCGCCGGCGGAGGCCAGTGGCGACCAGATCACCCTGCTGGACGATCCGGGGCATTTGAATTCGGTCGTCCATTCCAAGGCGATGGCGATCGTGACAGCCAAGCAAGTCGACTTGGAACGACCCCAGATCATCGTCTCCAACCCGCATGCCGCGTTTGCCAAAATCGTGGCGCTGTTTCGTCCTCCCATCAAGAATCACCTGCCAGTCATTGGAACGGATCCGACTGCCCAGATCGATGAGACGGCGCTGATTCATCCCACCGCGACGATTGCGGCGGGCGTCACAATCGGCGCGAGAACGCTGGTCATGCCGGGCGTTGTGGTGATGTCACAGTGTCAGATTGGTGAGGACTGTGTGTTGCACGCGAGTGTCACCTTGTACGAGTACACGCAACTGGCCGATCGTGTCGTCATCCACGCCGGCAGCGTGATTGGTGCCAACGGTTTTGGCTATCGTCTGGAATCGGGACGACATGTACCGACTGCCCAGCTCGGTTACGTGCAGATCGAATCGGATGTTGAAATCGGCGCGGGAGTGACGATTGATCGCGGCACTTACGGCGCGACGCGGATCGGTGAGGGAACGAAGATTGACAATCAAGTGATGATCGCGCACAACTGTCAAATCGGTCGGCACAATCTGCTGTGCAGCCAAGTCGGTATCGCCGGCAGTTGTCGCACCGGTGACTATGTGATTCTTGCCGGTCAAGTCGGGTTGAAGGACCACATCACACTCGGTGACCATGCGATCGTCGGTGCTCAGGCGGGCGTGATGGACAATTGCCCGGGCAATCAGATCTATCTTGGCTCGCCGGCCACGACACAGCGCGAGCAGATGCAGATCATGGCGGTGGAACGACGATTGCCCGAAATGCGCCGTGAAGTCAAACAACTTCGACGCGATCTCGACCTGCTGCAAGAAAGGTCGGCCGCCAACGATAGCCAACCTGAGCGTCAAGACAACCGGGCGGCATGATAGATCGACGTGGATATTGGCCTCGTCGCTCGCAGACGATCATGGCACAACAAAAATCCGTTCCGCCGATCGGCCTGGTGGCCGGTTGGGGGAGTTTTCCCGTGCAAGTCGCTCGCTCGCTCGTTCGTGACGGCCGTTCGGTTTGTTGCATTGCAATATCGGGACATGCCAGTACCGATTTGGAATCGATCTGTGACCACGTCAAATGGTCAGGCGTCGGCAAATTGGGCGGCCATCTCCGCTATTTTCGTGGTGCCGGCGTCCAACAAGTGACGATGGCGGGAAAACTGTTCAAAGCCGACTTGTTGTACAGCGGTTCTTTGTGGCTACGGCACATGCCCGATTGGACGTGCATTCGGACGTTGGGTCCCCACTTGGTTGGTCGCCATCGCGATGCCCGAGATGATAGTCTGTTGTTAGCAATCACTGACGCTTACCGTCGCGCCGGCATGAAGATTTGTGCCGCCACCGACTTTGCCCCGGAGTTACTGGTGAATCACGGAACGCTGGTTGGGAAAACCCCCAACGCGAAGTTGCGAGTTGACATCGAGGCGGGGTGGCGTGTCGCGAAACAGATGGGCGGCATGGACATCGGGCAGACCATTACCATCAAGGATGGAACGGTGATTGCCGTCGAGGCGATCGAAGGGACCGATGCCTGCATCGACCGCACCGGCCAGTTGTGTCCACGCGGTGGTTGGACGTTGGTGAAAGTGAGCAAGCCAAATCAAGACATGCGATTCGACGTGCCGACAATCGGCCTGCAAACGATTGAGCGGGTTCGCAAAGCGGGCGGAAAAGCGATCGCGATCGAAGCGGGCAAGACGATCCTGGTCGATCGCCAACAGACGATTGCCGCGGCGGTTGCTGCCGGCATCACAATCGTGGCCTTGGACAGTGATGAACTCGACCTGCCATCGGTCGTCGATTCGGTGACAGATACTCGCGGTCGGGCAGCGTGACCAGGCGATGACTTTTTCCGCATCCCAGGCGTTGACCGCAACCGGGCCGACGGCACGAGTACGGCCACCGGCAAAGCTGAATCTGTTCCTGGAGCTGCTGGGACGCCGTGATGACGGATTCCATGAAATCGACACGGTGATGGTGCCGATCGACTGGTGCGATCAGATGCAAGTTCGGCGGATCAATGATCCCGTCATCCGCTTGCAAGTTGACTGGATGCCATCCATCGTAACGCTCTCGCGCCGTTTGGGTGTCCCCGCCAGCGAGCTCAGTGTCCCCCGGGATCACAACAATCTGGTCCATCGGGCACTGACAAGTTTCCTCGACGCATTTGCCATTTCCGGTGGGTTCGAGTGCCAACTGCGCAAGACCATTCCGATGGGGGCGGGGATGGGTGGGGCAAGCAGCGATGCAGCGGCGGCCTTGCGTTGCGCCGCGAAGTTATGCGGTCTGCCCACGGACACCACTGTGCTAAACGACATTGCCGCGGAGATCGGCAGTGATCTGCCGTTCTTTATGGGAATTCGCGGCAGTCGCCTGTGCGCGACGCGGGCCCGGGGGCGCGGAGAGCGATTGGAGCCGCTGAGAATGGCGTCACCGCTCGACGTGGTGGTCGTTTTCCCGAATGAAAGTCTGTCAACAGCAACAGTTTACGCAGCATCGCGGATATCCGCATCGCCCCGCTCTGCCGAGAGCCTGATCAAGGCTCTCGCCGGGAGTCAGACGACGAAAATTCGAGCCGAAATGATGAATCGACTCGCTCTTCCGGCCCAAGAAATTGCACCCCGAATCGAGGAAATCTTAGAATCGATGTGGCGGGCGGGCTTAAGAACGTGTCAATTGACGGGCAGCGGCTCGGCGTGTTTCGCGATTGCAAGCTCCATCCGTGACGCGAAACGGGCATCGGCGCGGTTGCGTTCATGCCTGCAGCCGGGGGCGATTGTCGCAGCAACTCGGACCGTTCGAGTGCCACCACGCATCGAGATTTTGTAGAGTAGAGCAGCGAGTGCTTTGTTACGATCAAGTTGTGGCTGCCAGATAGCACTAGCCTTTTGGGTGCACACGTTCACCGGTTAGGGAGGGTCGGACTGTGGAGATTACTGAGATTCGCGTCAAGTTGATGGAAGATTCCGAGGACCGTCTGCGCACCTTTTGCTCAATCACGATTGACGGGTGTTTCGTTGTCCGCGATCTGAAAATCATTGACGGCACCAGCGGACCGTTTGTGGCAATGCCGAGTCGAAAGTTGTCTGGGCATTGCCAGCGTTGCAAACACAAAAACCATTTGCGTGCCACATACTGCAATCACTGTGGTGTCAAACTGCAGATGGATGCCGATGGTTATGACTCGCCACAAAAGCTGTACGCTGACGTCGCCCATCCGATCAATAGCGAGTGTCGTGAAAAGATACAAAATGCGGTGATCGCGGAATTCAATGCGGAGCTTGATCGCTACGGTCAACCCGGATATCGCTCGCGATACGACGACGATTTCGGTGATGACGAAACCGTCCCTGAGGAAACTTCGGCGGCAGTCGAATGCGCCAGCGAAGACATCGAGTGGTCCACCGCGACCGCATTTCATCGATCGGCCCAAACGAGAAAAGGCGACGCCGCAGGATGACGACGACGACGATCAATTTGGCGCTGGCGTGTTCGCCTAGTTCGTCGTTGCCGATCCTACGATCGTGGCGATTTGATCTGCCGTCGCTTGCCCATTGCCATTGCATATGAACCAACCGTCATCGATTCGCCGCCGGCCTCCGCAGATCAGTCTCAGCTTCATGATGTTGATGATGATCATCTTTGCCGTGATGTCTGCGGGGATGTTTTATGCCTCGCGCGTCCCGGCCGTTCAACAAGAGATTGACGTTTTGTTTCGTGGGAAAGCCGGCAGCAGTGACGAAGTTGGCCGGACGGCCCATATTGTCTTTATCATGTTCACGTTCACTTCGCCTTTGTTGTTGGCCGCCGTGTTGTCGACCGGTATGGCTATTCTGCGGTGGTTCGAACGTCGAAGATGAAGACGACGCGGCCCTTGTCCACTACCCTGCTTCGTGATGCACTCGGCTCGATTGAACTTTCCGATGGCGAGTTGGTTTCGTTTGCCGAGGCACTCTGTCGGCGCTGGTACAGCGTGATTCGCCATCGGCGTGAAGTGCGGCCCGATCGAATCCCCTTGGCCGGTAAATCGGTTGCTTGGTATGCTTTGGCACGCCAAGTCATGGACGGCGACAAGCCAGCCAAACCGTCACGCTATCTCAGCTATGCCGCCGGCGACTACTATCTGCAGGACGCCGGATCACTGTTGTCGCTGGCAGCTGCCGGTGCCGACACCTCCACGCTCAGCGATGGCTGGCTGATCTGCGATCTCTGTGCCGCACCGGGGGGCAAGGCGTCGGCATTGGTCGAAGCAATCGGCGATGCCGGATTCGTACTGGCCAACGAGCCGATCCGTTCACGGATAGCCGCGTTGCAGTTCAATCTTGCTCGGACCGGTTCCGATCGATTTGCGGTCAGCTGTCTTGATCCGCAAGTTTTGGCCGATCGGGTTGGCGGCGTGTTCGATTTGGTACTCGTTGACGCACCGTGTAGCGGGCAAGCGCTGGTCTCGCGCGGGCGGCAATCGACTTCGGCCCTGTCGGACAAACAGATTTCTCACAGTGCGGCGAGGCAAAATCGAATCCTTGACGCGGCGATGCGTCTACTTCGCAGCGACGGACAGTTGATTTACAGCACCTGCACCTTCGCCGAAGCGGAGAACGAGTCTCAAGTGACGCGGTTGATCGACAGCGGGATCGCCGAGTCGCGTTCCGTCGATCGGCTGGCAGATTATCAGTCCGTGCTGCCGGCATGTTATCGACTGTGGCCCCATCGTCACGCCTGCGCCGGCAGCTTCGCCGCATCGCTAACGGCCGTACGGGGCGGGCCGGCGGTGGCCGAGGATCGGACCAGCCGGCACAAGCGAGACGAACCACCGACCGACCTGAGTCAATGGTTCGAATCGATTGCCGAGTCGACGAGGACTCGCAGTTTCGATTCGGTCATCGTGGGCTGGCCGAGCGACACCCCCCCATGGATCGATGATCTGGCGATCAGCGGACCCGAGCTCGCACATCGTACCGGACAGACGTGGAAGCCGTCTCACGCGGCGTCACTTCGGCGAGTTGCCCGTATGACGAGTCTGCAGTCGGTCGAAGTGAATGCCGAGGTCGCCAAACGTTTTATGCTAGGCGAGACAATTCCATGCCAGGGGGTGGGCTGGCACGTGGTCAAGTGGGAAGATCGGCCTCTCGGTTGGATCAAATCGAATGGCACGATGGGCAAGAACCACTTACCGGCCTCGGCGCGCATGACTGGCGAGATCTTGGGCTGATGAATTTCGTTTCCGATCGTCTTGCTGCGCGGTTGCCGTTCTTTTACGGCTACGTGATGATGCCGGTGGCGATGCTGATTCAGATGTGTACCAGCCCCGGTCAAACCTTTGCGATCAGCGCATTCGCGCCGGCGATCCGCGAGTCATTGCAGCTGAGCGACAGCCAACTGTCGCTGGCCTACATGATGGGAACGTTGATGGCCGCGCTGCCGCTTTCGCTGGTCGGACCGTTGTCCGACCGTTGGGGATTGCGGGGCACCACGTTCGTCGCCACCGTTGCCCTGTCCATCGCCTGTTGGATGGCGGCACAGGTAACCGGCTTTCTGTCGCTGCTTGTCGTCTTCTCTTTGCTCCGTTTCCTTGGCCAAGGATCGCTGACACTGTTGAGTGGGAATGCGATCTCGATGTGGTTTCGCACCAAGATCGGTCGTGTCTCGGCGCTGATGAGCATCGGAACGGCAGTCACCTTCGCCTGGATGCCGCAGTGGATCGCCGATTCGATCCATGCGTTTGGCTGGCGTCAGACCTACCAGGGCATGTCCGTCATTGTCGCTGCATCGATATTGCCGTTGCTGGTGGCGTTCTATCGCAATCGTCCCGAAGACGTGGGCCAGTGTGTCGACGGGATGCGGCCTCTTGGTGATGCCGCGGGCGGCGAGTCACCACCAAACCCACCCGATTCATGGTCGCTTTCGGCGGCAATGCGGGGTCGAACATTCTACATTCTGGCGGCGACCACGACGTTCTGGGCGATGACCGGGACCGGAATCGTCTTTTATCTGTTCACTTTGTGTGACGATCGCGGCTTGCACTCGAGCGTCCCCGGTGATGTGTTCAAGACATTCGGTTTGACCATGTTGGTGATGCAGTTGACCGGTGGCGTCCTGGCCGACTACTTGCCACTGAACCGGATGTTGGGCTTGGGGACGACGATGCTCGCCGTCGGTTTAGGAATCTTGATGGTTGACTCGATCGCTACGTTGCACGGTTTCGCGATCCTCTTTGGCGGTGGCCAGGGACTGATGATTGCGGTCGGTTCGGTGGTTTGGGTACGTTATTATGGACGCACGCACATTGGCAGCATTCGCGGCACGGTATGGAGCTGTACGGTGGCGGGCAGTGGCTGCGGCCCACTGTTGATGGGTGTCGTCCACGATTCGTTCGGAGGTTTCGAGCCGGCGATTGCTGCCTTTGCTGCCGTGATGTGCATTCTGGCTCTCGCCGCTTGGTGGGCGACACCACCCACGGTCGATCGCAGCAAGGCAGCCCACTAAGCCGACCTTGGATCTGCTACCATCGAGTCGAGACTCGCGCAACCCGTCCACCAAGTTCCAACTCATGAACGCAGCCAATTTCGATTCCATCAGGGACGAGTTTGAGTCAGCATGGAAAGCCGGCGATCGTCCATCGATTGAAACGTACCTTGATCGCGTGGCGGTTTCGGAGCGTGGCGCACTGCTGGCCGAACTGCTGCAGATCGAACTGCGGTTGCGAGCAGATGAGACGCCTCCGCCGATGGCGGCCGAGTACAAGGCACGATTTCCCGAATTCAATGGCGCGGTTGATGCTGCGTTTGAACCGTTCAATCCAAGCACGCTCGACGATCGCGGTGAATCGACCGCGGGACTTGACGACACGTTGTCCCCAAATGGTCAAGATGATTCGGCCCTCGAGGCAACACTTTGTCCAGACGGCGATTTCGAACCGTTCCCCGACCCAATTTCCGCGAATCGCGTTCGCTACTTCGGCGAATATCAGTTGCTCAACGAGATCGCTCGCGGAGGGATGGGCGTTGTTTTCAAAGCGCGGCAGGTCAAGCTGAATCGCATTGTCGCGTTGAAGATGATCTTGTCAGGCGAGCTGGCTGGCAATGAAGAGGTGCAGCGGTTTCACAGCGAAGCTGAAGCCGCGGCCAATCTCGATCACCCAGGGATTGTGCCAATTTACGAGATCGGCGAACACGGCGGCCAGCACTATTTCTCGATGGGTTTTGTCGATGGGGAAAGTCTGCAGGACAAGCTTCGGGATGGTCCGCTCGCTCCCCAAGAAGCCGCCCGGTTGTGTCGCAAGGTGGTGAACGCCGTGGCGTATGCTCATGACAAAGGCGTCATTCATCGGGATCTGAAGCCAGCCAATGTGCTGCTCGATGCGGACGGCGAGCCAAAGGTGACCGACTTCGGTTTGGCGAAGAGAGTCGAGGCCGACAGCGGCCTGACACGGACCGGCGCGGTGATGGGGACACCCAGCTTCATGCCACCCGAGCAGGCGGCCGGGAGGACCGACGAAGTGGGGCCGCGATCAGACGTTTATTCCCTCGGCGCGATTCTGTACTGCCTGCTAACGGTGCGCCCTCCGTTTCAGGCGGCAAGTTCTCTGGACACACTACGGCAGGTGATGGAATGTGAACCCGTGTCGCCCGGCGTGCTGAATCCGCAGGTCCCCAAAGACTTGGCGACAATCTGCCTGACGTGTCTGCAAAAAGACGTGAATCGCCGTTACCAAACCGCTCGGGATCTTGCCGACGAACTGGGTCGATTCCTTGACGGCAAACCAATTCTTGCCCGTCCAGTTGGAAACGTTGAACGTGCATGGCGATGGTGTAAGCGGAACGCAATCGTCGCAGGGTTGACGGCAGCGACCGCTTTGGCCCTGGTGACGGGTACCTGTGTCTCCACGTATTTCGCCATCGAGTCCAGCCGCCAAGCGGAAAGAAATCGTGTCATCGGCGAGCAGGAGAAGGTGGCGCGTCTGACAGCCCAGCATCAACTCCAGATTGCGACGGTAAGACGTTTGGTGTCCGATTCGGTGGTGACTCGCCAGCAGTGGCCCCAGCGGAGCGTTTTGTTGGCTGTCGAGGCATTGGACCAAGCTGTTGAAACCGACAGCCGGACATTGATGGCTGCGAAGCAGAATCTGTGCGACGCTTTCTCTGCGATCGGCGGAACGCCCATACCAGACGCAATATTTGCCGAATTCAGTCCGGACAATCGTTGGGCTGTCGTGATCATGAACGACGGAATCACCCAACTGTGGGACCTAATGTTGGATGATTTTATCGCTTCGCCGATCGAGTTGGAGGGCCAAGTCGGCGCGGCGTCGGCGTCCACGTCGGCGTTCAGCAAAGACGGACGCTGGCTTGCGCTCGGGTACGACGATGGCACAGCGAGACTTTGGGATTTGACAGCCGCCAGTCGTCTCGCGGTCAAGACGATTTCGGGCCATGGGGATTCGGTCAGCGTTCGATTTGACGATGCAAGTCACTGGCTGATCACGCGATCCTTCACGCGTCGCAACGAATCCAACCCTCCGGGCCAGCGGTTTTCTTCCGCACAGCTTTGCGACGTTCATGGTGCCATTGCGTCATTTCAGACCGTTGACGTTCGGCAGGACCGATTCCTGACAATGAGCCCCGACGGAACGAAGCTGCTGACATGCAGCCCATTGGAAGGGACGACGACTGTGGAACTACGGGATCTAGAGAGAGCGGACGCAGTGACAAGGTCGATCGTCATCGGCGACGGCACAGACTCACCGACGGCCGCCGTTTTCGGCCCGAATGACCGTTGGCTGGTGACTGCGACTCAGCGAACGATCCAGTTGCATGAATTGGATGGTGATGACATCCGATCACAAATGATGATGCCGGCCGCGGAGCTTTCCCTTCCATACCCCGTCATCACGCCAGACGGTCACTGGCTGGTTGTTAGTAAAAGGTCAAACGAGGGGCGTTCGAGTCTGTGGATTTGGGATCTGACCGTGGCGGACCCTGCAGAGTCCGTCCGACAGCTTCCGATCGATGAACAGACGAGCATCATCGAGCCCAAAATTCTTGCCGACGGTAAATGGCTTGCGGTCGGCGAGCTTTCCCGCATCGTGACGCTTTGGGACCTCCGCCAAGCAGATCCGGCGACCGTGCGACGACGCGTCGTGACGGACCACGATCAAGTCGTAATGGAGCTGCAAGTATCTTCCGATGGTCGTTGGCTCTTCACTGCAGGCGACAAGACAGTTCGCCGATGGGATCTGCTTGCGGACGAACCGTCAAGCAAGCCGCAAGTGTTTCGGGGTCACGACGACAGTTGCTATATGGAGGTTAGTGACAACGGGCGGTGGATGTTCACATTTGATGAACGCGGTACGGCCCGCCTGTGGGATCTCGATATGGACGGCTCGAATGATTTTTGTACGATCCTTCGAGGGCACAAAAAACCGCTCTGGGCAGCACCGGCCCTCGCATCACAAAGTTCATCATTAGCCACCGCCGCAAACCGAGGTGACAGTCGTCATTGGGACCTTGATTCGCAGAATCCGTCGCGATCTTCGCAACTGCTCGGTGGACAACAGGGACCCGAGGGCGTTATCGCAATTGCTCACAACGGACGGCAGATTGCAACGGCGAACAAAGACCATAGCGTGCGATTGTTGAGTCTCGGGCCAACCGGCCATTTTCAGGAAACGTCCATTCTTCAAGGGCACAAGCAGGCCGTATCTGCTGTCGCTTTCAGCCCCAACGATCAAATCCTTGTGACAAGCAGCGAGGACAATACTGCTCGGTTGTGGATGCTTGACGTAAGTGGTCAAGCCACGCAAACGAAGACACTCACTGGCAATACTTCGGTGCGGGTACTTCGCTTCAGTCCGGACGGTCGCTGGCTGCTCACCGCGGGAGACGGTCCCATGGCATCCCTGTGGCTGCTCAAGGGGAATCAACTCGTCGGTCGGCCAAAACCCATTTTCCACGATCGCAAGTACTCCGATGGTGGAATACGAGACGCCGTATTCAGTCACGATAATCGTTGGTTATTCACAGGAGGCAGCGATCACACGGTCAGGCGATGGGATCTGAAAGCGGGCGTGTTCAACGACGCCGATCCCTCGCAGGATCACGGTCTTTCGTTTGAACAACAAGTTGAACGAGACATGGAAAAGTTGCGGCCTACCATCCTGCGCGGCCACGAATCGCCTGTAACGAGTGTCGCGATTTCTTCCGACGGCCATTGGTTGGCAACAGGTAGCTGGGACAATACCGCTCGCCTCTGGGATCTAACCGCCAGTGAATCGATCGAGAACTCCATCGTTCTACCGGGACATGATTACTGGGTTTGGGATGTGGAATTTTCTCCTGACGATCGCTGGCTTGCCACTGCGGGATTGGACAATGACATCCGGTTGTGGAATGTAACGATCGAAGATCCGAGCGTGGCTTCGATTGTCTTTCGCGGCCACGATGACGGCGTTCGGGGGTTGGCTTTCAGCCGCGACAGTCACTGGCTTGTCTCCACCAGCGAAGATGGAGCGGCTCGCAGATGGAATATCCGCTGGGACGAGTTGAGGGAACAGGCGATCCGTCAAAGTGGGCGACGGTTGACCAGCGACGAACAACAACTGCACGGTTTAATGATGCCGGAGTGAATCTGTCGAACGGAAAAAGGGTGGAGAAAGTGCGGAAAACAGGGACATGCGCAAACCGTCATTGACGTCCGTCCCGGTTGTCGCTGTGGTTTCCATCCGCAAAGGTCGTTGGATAAACTGTGAGCGTTAACGCCTCGCAGGTTGGGATTGGATCCGCGATTTGGAGCGGAGACCACCAATCGTGATCGTTCCCTGGACGATCAATCCGTCGAAATCCAGGCCATATCGATCGTCATTCGTGAAGCAGTATTCGCACCCCAAGGCAATTCGCCATGTCAACCGCAGCTGAACCAGTACGTCAATCCCTTCTCTTTTGGGTCTTCACTTCGTTGGGCTTTCCCTATGTGATCCTGTTGCCGCTTGCTGGATTCTTGTGCTTTGTGCTAACGCTGATCGTCGTGCTGCGTGGAAGAGGACCGATGGCAGCTGCCGCGCTGATTCTGATCGTTCATGTGCCACTGCTAATCGGCGCTTTTGCGGCGATTCAAGGAGGAATCGCCTCTTATACGGTGATCGCGATGAGCGAGACGGCGCCCAAGCCCTCGGAGGTGGCCGAGGGAATCTCGACCGCACTCGTTGCACCGATGGTCGCGATGCTATTGATGGTTCCCGGTTACGCGACTGCCGCACTGGGAGCGTTCATTCGCTCGCTCGTAACCAACGCTGATGTCAAGAGTTGACAACGCACGAGCAGCCTGGCCCTTTCAATGGGTGGTGCGTGTCGGAACGGCGTCAGTGGCTCGGTTCGGTCTACCGATCCGCCGCCGCCGAATCACTGTCGAAAGTGTGGCGTTGAGGACTCGGTTTGAGCCGGCCTTGCAATCGGAACAGCTGGGTCAGCCCGTCATTGAGCAGCCGTTCACCGGCACCGACTTCCGCTACGGTCGTATCGCTCGCGCCATAGCCTCCGCGGGCTGCCGAAAGGAGATCTGGAAGATATCTTGGCCAGTCGTACGGGCCGTTGCAGCAGTAACCGAACAAAAAACTGTGCGGCACGCCGGTCTTGGCTCGAAAGTCGACTTGGAATTGGTGGAACGGCTCACCCGGTAACGTGATGACCGCGATCTCATCGTTAATCAACAAGGTGGTCACGCCAAGTGTGAGCTCTTGTTCAGGTTCCCAGCGGTTGCGAAAACGGGTCTGGGACGACGAACTTGCGAACGAGCTTGACACCCCTGGAGTATCCTTGATGAATGCGATCGCCCGCTGTACTTCTGCCGCCAGGGTTTCGCCCATGACCTGCACCACACCGAAGTCTTGATCGCGATCCTCGCCGCGGGCCATCATCAGGGGATTGATGTCGCCACCAGCCCCTTGAACGAAAATGCACATGCAATCCGCGCCGAAGCTTTGTTCCACGACGGTTCGCATGACGCCAGGATAATCGGCCGAGATTTTTCGGTTTCTCGGACCCAGCACAACCGGGTGGCAGGCATAGTTGACCAACACGGTGCACACCTTCTGCTGATCATCCGTCACGCGGATAACACCCACTTGCCGGTCGACCGAACCGTAAGGAATGCGTTCCGGGTTTTCAAAATGGGTTACCGAGAACTCACCCCGATGGACAAGCCGGTTGTACCCGAGCTGAATCTGACTCTCCGACGCGCAGAAGTATCCTTTGAACATCTCTTGCTTCGCCTGCTTGACTGCAGCGAGCAGACGCTCGTCTACCGTATCGCGCCAGGGCTTTTCCGGCGACGGAAAATCGTCCTGTGACAGCTTCGGACCGGCGTGCGTGTGCGTGTTCAACAGCAACAGCTGGTCGATGCCAATCGCCGACATCTGATCGTGTAACCAGGCAGAGTTGTAGACGCACAGGTCACACACAACCAGCGCGACACACTTCTGATCCGACTCGAGCACCATCACTCTGGCCGAAACGGGATCGTGCACGCCATCGGTGGGGCCTGCCGATGAATAACCTGTCGTCAGACCGCCTGTTGGTGGCGTGATATCGACCTGTGACAATCCGACTCGTACCTCGGCACGAAGTGACGCCGTCACTAGCAAGATCCCACTGAAGAAGAGAAGAAATCGTTTGCTGCAAGGTTGGTTCATGTGTTCGTATCGATTCGTAAATTTTGAGAAAACTTGCCCGCGAAGCGGGTGACACAAATGATAAGGCAGCGGCATCGCAACTTCCAACCTATTCGCCCCGATATCGGCCGCGACGGTAAGTTTGTTGCTTGCCGCACTCCAGGGGTTTACGATGATCCTGCCGCGCGACTGTCCGAATGAGTGCATCATGTCTACCCATCCCAACTACCGCGTCGATTGCCGGATCGTTGCCATCGTGGCATCGCTGCTGTGCCAAATGGGGACGGCCCAGGATCTGAAGTTGCGTCCCTTTCGTACGTTTGAGAGTGGCGAAAAATCGGTTTTCGCGCTTGCCGTTGATTCAGGTGAGCGTCTGGTCGCAGTCGGTGGTGCCGACAATCGGGTGACCGTCTTTGACCTGGCATCGTCGAAGCGAATTCGTCAATGGCAACCCTCCAAATCGATCGTTGTTGATCTTGCATTCGCGGCGGGTCGGCCGCTCGTCGCATCTGCATCGTATCCGAACGCGCTGACCCTGTTTGATCTCCAAAAGAGCGAGCAGGTTTGGCAGACGACATGTCCATCACCGCCGGCGCGGATCGCATTTTCACCCGATGGTAAGACGATTGCCGTGGCAAGCATGATTGGCCCCGCCATGATCTATGACGCCGACAACGGAAAGCTGATTGCCGGCGTCAAGCAAAGTCTTCCGGCAAGCAACGGCGTCGCATTCTCACCCGATGGAAAACAGATCTACATCGGCGCGACGCAAATGAGTGGAAAGCCGGGCCAAATTCGAATCGTCCGGTGCAACGCCGAGACCGGTGATGTGATCACGGAATTCGCTGCCTACGAAGGGACACTGACGCGGATACGGATCTCACCAAGTGGCCGCCGACTGGTGTCGCTTGATCGCGAAGGCGCGTTGAAGGTCTGGGATCTGGCGGGTGATCGGTTGGAACAGGGCTGGAAGCTGGACGTCAAACGATTGATGCAAGTTTGGTTTTTGGACGACGATATGCTGGTCGCCGGATCGCTGGATCAATTTCAGATCTTGAGAGTGGGTCAGCCTGATCCGATCAAAGTTGTCGACCAACCGGGTGGCGTCAGTCACGTTGCACCGCTGCCGACCCGCGGATTGCTTGTGGCGGCAGTCGACAAGTCGGTGCATTTGTTCGCGTTCGATAAAGCTGTCTTGAAGCCCATTGCGGCGGTCGCGAAGCGGGACGCCGCTGCACCAATGCCGACGACGAAAGTGATGCTCGGCAAACTTGACAACCAACCGCCACGCGAGGTTCAGCTGGATGGGGTACTTTCGCCCGAGGATTTATCGGCACTGGTCGGTAGACCAGTGGTTCTCAAGTTAAAGTCGGGACTGTTGATCTCGAATGCCCAATTGGAATCGATGCAGTTCGACCGCGGCGGTCATGGGCTGCGATTCTTGACTTACGAACTGCGATCCGGTCGTTCGGTAACGGTCAAGTCGGCCGACATCTATGCGATGCGAGTCGGAACTGGCAGCTACGCCTTGCGATATTATCCGCCGGGCAAGCAGCTGTTTTTGTTCGACACCAAACAAGCCAACGAAGTGGCGTCCAGTCGGCTTGCCGCCAGCAATCAACAGTTGCGTGTATCGCCCGAAGAAGAGGACCAGAGGGAGGCAACCAACGAACACAAGAAGTTCTTGAGTGATGCTGCCAAAACGCTGAAAAATGTGGGCGATTTCCGAATCGATGAAACGGAATCGACTCTCATCTTTACGGATCTACCAGAACCGGCGGTCGCACCTTTGCGTCGATACGTGGACACGATCAACGCCCAACTGAATCAGATCTTTGGAATCCCCCAAGGTGATTCGGTGTGGCGTGGTAAAGCGGTCTTGGCAGTATTTAGCTCCGTCGCCAAGTTCGCTGCGTTCGAAGAGCAGGTGATGAATAACCCTAATCATGGAGGCCGCGGCGGCGTCCGCGAAGGTGCAACGCGTTTTCTGCAAACGGCGATTGTCGCTAAGTTTAGCCCCGGCATCGCGAGTGGACTCTGCTGGGGTTACTGCCTCGGCTTCACCAAACGATTGTATTCCGACGCGCGAGGAGTTCCGTGGTTGAACATGGGAATTGCCAATGTGATGCAATTCGCCATTGTGCCTGACCCGAAAAGGCAGAATGGGCAGCGGACCCGTGTGATCGATCAACTGAAACGCGACGGATCGCTGCTTGGGCTGCTGCGGGCCACCAAGCTGGACCAAGATCGCTGGCCGACGTGCGGCCAAATCGTGCAATTTCTGATGGCTAGAGACCCGATCGCGTTTGGCCAAATGTTCCGCGATGTCAAACTTGGCATCGAGATCGAAGATGCCCTGCAGCAGAACTATGCGATGAGCTTTGATGACTTGGCACGCGTCTTTGGTGCCTCGATGGGCGTGCCTCAATTGACGCCGTGATGATTCGCGGCTGAAAACGAGACCGCATCTCCTTTTCAATGGGTGCTGAGTCTACGTTTTTACATCTTCCGAGTTTGCGAAGATCTCACCTCGAGCGAGTTGCCGAAACGTGCGATTTGCTCGTTGCAGCACGTGGATCGGCGTCATCGCGAATGACCGGGGTGACTGCTATCACCACCCCGCCTCGAATCTCGCTGTGCCCGTCGATCACCGGCGCGGCGTGCGTGCGTCTGCAATGCCCCACCGGCGGCTTGTTCCATCGCGTTGACCAAAACCTGTGTCATCGGGTGCGCTGCCGCAGAAGTGATCGGATCGGCGGTCGTGGATCCCCACCGTTGTGCACGGCGAATTCGCTGCCACAACTGATCGATGTCGCCATGATCGGTTGCCCGATCGAGTTCCTCGCGAATGTCCAGTGAGCCGACAAACTGGGAGCGAGACGAATCGAATTGTGCCGCCCGGAATCGCTGCACCAGTCGGCCCAGGTCAGCGAGCATTTCTTGCATCTGGTCCAGCTGTTCTCGCCGCCGCTGCGCAGATTCGTCGAGTTCGTCCATCTCCATTTCGACACCCATCAGTCTGGCTACGATTTGGTCATCGGTGATATCGGAGGTTTGTTGCGCTCGTTGCTTCAACTCGCGAGAATCGTGGCGATCAAGCATTTCGCGAAACAATCGAATCGCCTCGCGATAATAAGGCCCACGCGTGCCCTCCAAATCGCCCAATTCGCGCTCCGCTGCTTCGGTTTCGACTCGCAATTGGTCCAATGAATTTAGTAAACCTTGTCGTTCCGCGTTTAGCGTGTCGACCCGCTGGATGATGGAGGGCAGTCCGTGTTCGATCGCGATGTTGTCGCGACGACGCTCCAGTTCGTCCATCACGGTATCGAGTGCCGAGCGATCTTCGGCAATGATCTTTCGCATCTGATCAGGCGTCTTTTTCAGAAACTCATAACCTTGCTTGGCCTGTTGGTAGCCGATGAAATTGGCTAACGCGCGATCCATACGTCGAGTGAATCCGCGGTTGTTGTAGCGTGACGTGCCGAACCCGCGATCGTGCAGATATCGGAACAGCGCACTGTTGTCGTATGCCGGAAGCTTCCTCGCGGAATCTTGATCGATCTCCTGCAAGTTCGCTTCGGCGCGTTCCAGAGCCGCCTCGGCGATCGCAGCGCGATCGGCCAGACGGGCGAATTGGTCGTCTTCCTGCAGGCGTTTCTCGACCGTTTTCGACGTCTGTTGTTGTGTTTGCGTTGCCTCATCGAGCAGTCGGTTGATCTCAAGAAGTTGTTGGTCTTGTTGCTGTCGGCGCTGAGAGAGTTGGTCAAGGTCTTCCTGCAGTCGCCGTCGGTGATCCTCTTTTCGCAGCAAGACTTCCGAGATCGTTGGTTGAACCGCACCCCAAGTTGCTTCAATCGCATCGCGAGTCAGTTCTGGAAGGTAGTGTTCGGCGAGGCTGACCAAGGCATCGCTGCGATCGTTGTTCAGTTTCTCGCGTGTGATCTGGACTTGCGAGGTATTCGCCCGTTCGGCTTCCAGCCGGGACTGGGTTTCGGCGTACGCATTCATCAACTGCTGATGAACAATGGGGCCCGAGATCGGCATTGCTGGTCAAACTCGCGGAGATGGAATGATTAGCTGAACAAAAACCAGAAACTCGCGGCGGCGGTTGCCATCGCGGTCAAGCCCATCATGATACGGCCGCGCCACACCCAACAATGCGCCACAAAGTTTCGCAAACCCGGTTTCGGATCCGCGTAGGCGTTGACGGTGTCCATGTACTGATCAATCGCGGCGTCGATTTCAGCCTCGGTGACCCTGTCTCCGGCCATATTTGCCGTGCGTAGCAACTTATTGCGAAGTCGGCTGCGGATGTCGTCATGCCGAAACATCTCTTCGGCGGTTTCTCGCTGTGCTCGCATCTCGCGCACCACATCCATCACGCGTAGCGTCTCTTCGAGCGTCAGGTTTTCGCCCGGCAGGCGGATATTGCGATCGATTGGGGCTTGGGCATGGGCGGCGGACGCTTTGGACATTTCGAACCGGGGACCATTGACGGGATCATTGACGGGACCGTTGAAAACCAGCTGTTTATCCTATTCGATCGGCACGGTTTGCTGCAGTGAGCGGTGCGTGGTTATCGGCCGGACAATGACGAAACGGGGATACCAGCGATCTTGATGATTGCGGATCGGCCGCTAAAGCGCTAATCTTTAGGGCTATCCAGGCAGGTATCGAATTGCCGACAAAGTTCGTTTTCATTTGTGGAGAAGTCTCGGACATGTCCGACCAAGCACAAGCGTCCGTCCCGCAACCAACCGCGTCACAAACTCAATCGGCCAAACGAGATTCAAGCCGGTATCTGGATTATCTCGACCGCGCCGTCGATGTGTTGAAAAAATATGGTGTTGATAGCTCCAAAACCGCTCCCCAAGAACTGATCGGCCTGCTCGAAAGCGTCAAGCACCTTGACGAGGCGAAGGTGCTGGCCATCGCCGACGTGATTCAACACATGAGCTCGTTCAACGCTCTGGTTCGCGAGAATGTCGAAAGCATTTCTGTTGGCAACCGGTACATGGACATCACCCAAATGTTCGACTCGGTCCGCGAAGACAGCAAACGTCTGATCGCACAATTGGATGACGGGAAAATTAGCGGTACTGAGAAAGTCTCGAATTGGTGGATGAAAATGCGACGCGGGACGCCCAGCGACCGATTCGAGAAGATCGTGGAGGTGTACGGTGACGTGGCCAAGGACACCAAGGACGCGTTAGAAAAGGAATCGCAAATCATGGACGGCTATATCGACTTCCGTTTCGCGCTCAAGGAGGCCGAAATCCTGGCCCGCGAACTGCTCGATTCGCATGCCCCGATCCTGCAGCAGGCGAAGGATTCGCTGGCAGCCGCTCAAGACGCACTGGACAACTACACCGGCACCGGCGAGGGCGGCAAGAGCCAATTGGAACTGGCGCGTGACGAGTCGCGACATCGCTACGAACAGGAAGACGAGAGCTATCAGCTGCTCAAAGATATCGCCGAGAACTTGGAAATCGGGTACGACGTTGGTGAGACGTTGATCGCCAAATTGAAACAAACGCATGACGTCAAAGAACGGGTCTATCGCCGAGCCGTCACGTTCTTTACCACCAATGAGCATGTGTTCACGATTCTGGGTACCGTTTACACCAGCCAGCATGGGTTGCACGAAGTCACGCAGGCCACCGAAGCGATGAAAGAGGGCGTCAACAAGGGCCTGGAAGATATCGCCGATCTGGGACGTGAGTTGGAGCGAGCAGCGTTGAGAGCGGGCTATGGCAGCACGATCGATCCGGAATCGGTTCAGAAGCTGGTCGATGCGATCAGTGGTTTCCAGATCGAATCTCTGCAGATGATTGCCGAACTGCGAAAGGAAAGCGAAGAGAGTACCCGAGCGATTCGAAAGTCAGTCGAAGAAGGGAAGAAAAAGTACCAAGAAACGCTGGCCCGACATGCCCGTGGCGAAAAGATCGGCTAGCGATTTGTTAACCTTGAGCGCGAGCCGGGATGATGGAGGATCCATCGCCGGATTTCGAGTTTCGTCGCCCCGCGGGGTGGCAATTCATCGGCCGATCGCGTGACGCCCGGCAGCACGGCTCGCGACTCCTCATCGTGTGTTGCGGTGATCCGCTGGTGATTGACCGATGGTCCGGCAATCGGTGGCAAGTCGGGGAATCGGTACTCGACCAACGGCGAGGTGACGCGTTGGGGCGTGGTGACTTTGGAGTTGGCTGATTCACTGGTACTGACGGGCTCAACCACCACCGCCGCTTCGTTGCTGTCGAGCTGCGTTTGGATTTCATTCAGTCGATCAAGCAGATTGCTCAGCAGGTCGATCAAGAACTGCAAGAACGGGAATGGCCGTACCTCGTCATTGGCAAAAAGGTCGGACCAGAACCCGTCGCATCCGCCCCCCGATCCGGGATCGCCTGTCGGGTCGTCCGTCGGGTCCGGATCAGGTGTGGTCGACATCGCGACCGTGAGGTCGATCCAATCGGCGAACGCATCCACGCGTGTGTTGAAGGCGACGTCGCCGAGGATCGCGCCCGGTTCCGTACCGCCCGATGTGATCGACGCGAGGAACCATTCGCCGTCGATATCGAGGTACCCTGGGCCACCCGAGTCACCCGGTGCCGTGTTCGCTTCGGTTGGGTCGTCGAAGATCCAAGTGATCAGCGTGCTGGTCACTTCATCGATGGTGGTGATGCCGACTCGTTTGGTTCCGAAGGATCCGTCACTCCCGCCGTCGGCCGTCCCTGTGGCACCAAAGCCGACGATAAACAACAGTTCACCCACGAACGGCACGCCGCGAAAGATCTGCGACGGCAACACGTCGGTGACCGGCTCGTCCAACTGTAGAATCGCGATATCGTTGGCAAGCGTACGCGAGTTGTAATCGGGATGAATGAAGACGTTGATCGTGCCATAAACGCGACCAGATAGCTCAAACGTACCGCGGTTCGCGGCTTCGATGAATTCGGCGCAGTGCGCCGCCGTTAGCACGTGTGAATCGGTAATCAGTGTCCCACTACAAAAGCCGCCTCGGCCAACGCTGCCAACGATGCCCACCGCCTCGTAGTCATCGGTTTGATCGCCCAACAGAATTCGAGGCATAATCTGTTGGGCCGTCGCCGCGTGATCAGGCGAAAAACTGCCGCACAGAAAGAAGCAGCCCAGGTACAGGCATCCGATCCAAAGGGGTCGTCCGAAGGACCGTGGTTTCAGGTCCATCTCGGGTTTCATGTCCACGCCGAGTTTCTGGTCCATCTCGGGTTTCAGGTCCATGCTGGGTTTCAGGTCCATCTCTATCCAGCTGTGTCGCTGGGTGTCTCATCCATGTCACGATTCGCCCGAGAGGCTGATTGGGATGGGGGGGATTGCGAAGAAATGATGTTCACGCAATCCAGGCCGGTCGTTGACCAATCAGATTCTAACACCGTGAGAAAAGACGGGTTTCGCGGCAGACCAAAAGAACACCACCGGCGATCCGATCAAGAATCTTTGTGATTGCCTGATAACAGGTTGGCAACCGCTTCCACGGGAATCGGGATTCCACGGAGCACACCTTCGAGCACGATGTTGTTATCCACCACACCCTGGAACGCAGCGACAATCATCCGGCCACGCCGCGCTTTTTGAAGTTCGACCATCAGCACCAGCCGATCGCCGGGGGTGACAACACCCCGAAAACGCACTTCGTCGACGCCCCCGAAACCGACCATCGAGGCGCCCAGCAGATCGTGCTTCTGGGTGAAGTAGCTCGATAGTTGTGCGACCGCTTCCAACATCATGACACCGGGCATCAACGGCATCCCCGGCATGTGACCACGGACCCAAAACTCCTGCTCCGTGATTTCTTTCAGCGCAGCACAAGCGTTACGGTCAAGATCCTCGTAAAGGATCGCCGTCAACTGCTCCATCTCGTGCCGCTGGGGATTGAGTCGCCGGATCGCTTCGATATCGGCGATCGGCTTGTCCAGGTCTAGCAGCGAGGGATCGATGATGAATTCGCTTTTCCTCACCGGCAGGACTCAGGTTTTGATCTTCTTGCGTTTTGCCTTACGAGCCTTGGCGCTTGCGGGCCGCCGCCCGTGGTTTGCTTTCTTGAGTTTATGCTGAGGTTTTGCCATGGAATCGGTCGTCAGAATGAGATATTGAACATCGCGAATCGATCGCAGAGCGTGAAAAGTAGCAGGTTTTGCACCGTTGGGGTAGCCTCACATCAAAGACCCCCCAGGGTGCCAGGATTAGCGCAGGATTCCGCCCTCATTGTTTGTCCACGCTTGGTTTTGGCTTTGTGGAGGCAGGGGAGAGCCGAGCGAACGTCGATCAGGCAACCCCTCTCGCGACATGCCCTGCTCCGGCTGTGGCTGCGCGGAGCGATACCGCCCGCTCTCTCGAACCGAGGGCGGGGCCATCGGTGTGATGCTTCGGTTCACACCCGACATCGGCCGTGATTGCCCAGTGAGTTGAACTTCCGCTCGCCGACGCTGATACCAGCCATCAGCAACCGTACTCGCCAACGCCGTCCCTTGACTGCTCTGGATCGTCGCTGCCTGTCGCGTCGGATGGTCCGACAACTCCTTGCCATTGGGGTCATGGAGGGCGAGCGCCGTAGGATCGGGGGAAACCGAACGGGGGACTGGTTTCGTCTGGGCGGCCAAAGTGGCTTGCGAGAGATCCGCCGCTGGGGGTGTGACCTTGGCAAATCTCGTGACATCGGCACTTCCCGCATCGACCCAGGCCAGCCAGTAATCTTGCAACTCTTTCAGCGAGTCATAGTCATAGTGTTTCTTGATATTGGCAGTCCAAGAAGGATGCTTCATGTAGTCTCCAAGAAACTGGATGAACGTTTGAGCACCTTTTTGGTCGATCAGGAAACGACAAACCGAATAGCCCTGTGCGTACATCGGCAGCACGTCCGCCGGGTACTCGGTCATCAAGAACAGCTGGTTCATCGCGATCCCGCGTCGCGAGCTCAGGAATTCGCGGAGTTTCGTTTCGTGTTTGCTGCGTTCGGACACATGCTCAACCGTCGTGCAGATGCCTTCATCGGCCCAACGTGGTAACGGACGTCCGAAGTAGGTTGCCAGGATCGTGTGAGTCACTTCATGAGGCAGCACGCTATCGAGAATGCGCTCGGGTGTCCCCACCACCTCCATCTGAAAGTCCCGAACCGGTGAGCGGTTGTACGTGGTCACCCCCTGCGCCGGCAATTGAGGGCCGGCGACCACTCGAATCGGGCAGGGAGCCGGCCAGGGACGAAGTGGACCGCCGAGCCAATGAATCGCCAGCTCGTGACGATATCGCTCGGCTGCCTCCGCGACCGCATCGGCCAATTGAGGTGTGGGGGCATGAACTAGAAAGTTTTCTGTTCGCTTATCCGCTGCACGGGCCGATAAGGAAAGCGTTCCCACTAGCAGTCCTGTGACCAGGCCAATGGTGAAACGACGCACATGAGATCCGGCTTCCATGCCGCGGGGCTCCTTCAGATTCATCGGTGTCGGCGAATGTTGAAGCTTTGCTGCCTCGCAAATCCGTCGAGGTCGCCGAGAGCTGAACAGACCGGCGGTCCGTCGCAGTCCCAAAATCCAACTCCGCGGCAAGGCGACAGCGTACGAGAATCATTGCCTCGACCGATAGGCGAATCTGTCTGGCGTCACGCTAGCACGCTAGCAATCACAATTCGCCAAATCGCCGTTGCAGCCAACGATTGAATGCCGATTCGATCGAATTCTCTGGGAGATCGGCGGTCTGCTCGGTACCCGAGGGGTCGATCGCACCGAGCGCGGTCGCACTGAGACGTCGCAGTGATACACTCGCTCGGTAGCCGAATGGCTGATCGTTTCGATCGGTCCAAGGGCCGATGATGGCCACGTCATCACTCAAGTAGTTTCTTGTGGCAAACACTCGATCGGCGAGGTCATCGTCGCTCGTGGTCAATAAATCGTCACCGTCAAACGCATCGACTGGCCTGACGCGGATTCCAACGGCCGACAATAACGTGGGAAGCAAGTCCGCGTGCATCGTGGGCGCGTCGAGGAGACGAGGCTTGGCGCCAGGTACGTAGACAACCGCTGGTGTCATGTTTTCGTACTTCGAGATACGGACTCCATGGCCACAGACACCATCTTCGAGAAACGATTCGCCATGGTCTCCGGTGACGATGATCACACGATGTGGATTCATGACGGCGGCAAGAAAACGATCAATGCTGCGGGCGCTGTTCTTGTAGCGATTCCAAATGGCCGGGCTTGCGCTCTTGGAAAAGGGAATCAAAAACCGATCATCTGCCGCCGGCTGAAAGACTTGGTCCTGCAGATAGCTGTGGTAGTTGGCGTGGGTCGAATAGAGATACAACACCGCCAACCGAGGCCCGCGTGTTTGTTGCCCGGTCCGACCCAGGAACATCGCTGCCCGTTGCGTTGACCGCCGATCCGATTCCAACCAATTCGGTTCGTCGATCTCAAATACATCGTATTGCGCATCATTGATGTAGCCGTCCATCAGGAACGTCCGCCAATCGTTGTGGCCTCCGAAGAATCCGAGTTCATATCCGGACTGGTGGAATAGTCGATTGAGCAGCGGGCTGTAGCGGACGTCTCGTTCATACCAAATCGCTTCCAGGCCATTGAGCAGGCTGAACATGCCATGATTGGTCGCATTTCCGCCCGAGAAATGTTGGCGACAGAAGATTCCGTTCTCCGCGTAACCCCATAAGTTGGGCATCACTTCCGCGGCAACCAGTTCCGGTCGAAACGACTCGATCACGACCATCAAAACATCCGGCCGTGCGTCTTGCCCGGTGTCGTCCAGCGACGTCAGGTCCACATGGAGTTGTCGTTGATCGTGATCGCGGGCGGTGACCGCAGTTGCGAACATCGACGATCTCTCGGGATTGCTGTTCTCGTTCATCGCGGCCCTGCGTCCAACACCGTGGTAACCGACCAACCCGAACGCGCAAACGGGATGACGAGCCGAATGTTCTGCCATTTCCGCAACAGTTCGACGTCCATTCCAAATCGCTGGCGACGAAATCAGCAGGCAGCCGAACACGCTGATCCCCAATGACGTTGTCGATCTTGGCATCCTGTTGGACCGAGAACACGCGTCGGCAATCTTGGCGGAGAAGTACCAGGCCATCGCGGTATACGCGGCACAGGCAATGAACAAAACCGCGCCCGAAACGATCATCGTCGATGTGACATGACCCGACAACGAACCTCGCAGTGACGTCAGAATCCGCCACATCGCTCTGGAAACGAAGCGTTCTCCGATCCAGCGAAAGGTGACGATGTCACAAATGACCACCACGAGAACCGCTTCCGCCAGCGCTGCGCCAACGCTCCATCCCAGTCGTGGCCATGATCTCGCCAGCCAACCGCCCAGCAGGATCGCCGGCACCGTCAGCAGGAATGACTGGGATGCGATCCAGCCATAAGCGAAAACGATCGACATCTGCGTCGCATCACCCGCCGATGGCGTCGCCGGATGCATCACCGCGGCGCACGTTGTGCCGAGGCTGGTCAATAATGCAAAGACGAGCAGTCGGTAACCGACGGCCGACGATGAAGAATGTGCTGGTGGCATCGGGATCATTGAGTGAATCATTCACTCAATACGGTACCTCGATCGCATCACAAAGAAACTGCATCAGCGGCCTCGATCTCTTGATTCGATCCAACAGGATCGTCACAACCTTGTCGCTGGTGATTTCCGCTTGACTCAGAGGTGCGACGGCGATGAAATCGATCCGTCTCAGGTCGATGATCATCGGGTGGTCGCGGGGGAAGTCACGGGGCGAAGTTTTCAAGCTCTCGCCGGCCAGTTGAAAGTGTTCGGCAAACGCCTTGCCATCCCGCGCCCGTTTCCAGACCTTGGGGTTCCGATCAATCGCGGTACGAATCGCCGACAGCACTTTGCTCTCGGGACGCCAGCATCCTGCTCCGATGAAACATTCCGCCGGGTCGAGATGGACGTACACGCCGGGTGCATGAATATTTTTGTTCGCCTGATGCCGGAGCGAGATCCCGACGTTGGTTTTGTAGGGTGTCTTGTCTTTCGAGAAGCGTGTGTCTTTGTAGATTCGCATCACCGATCCGCCGTGTCCCTTGGGGATCGCACACAGCATCGGCGAGATCTTTGCGAGCGGCTTTTCGATTTGCCGGACCAACTCGACGGCCGGATCACGCACCTCCTGCTCGTACCGCGTTTTGTTCTCGGTGAACCACTCGCGATTGTTGTGACGCCGCAATTCATGAAGGAACTTGAATAGCTTGGGCGTGATGATCGGGCTGGCCATTTTGGTTTCTTGAATTCTCGAGGATCAACCAGGGCCATCGCGATGTTGTGTGCTGACCCATTTTCCTGCTCCCGGTTATACTGGATCGGGCCACCCCTCGTTCTATCGGAAAGTTGAGCCACATTGTTTCCACACGGCATCTTTCGAGTCACCGCTGCGTCGCCACCAATTGCGGTCGCCAATCCTGTCGCCAATGCAACCGCGTCGATCCGAGTGATCGAATCGAGCGATGCCGACCTGGTATTGCTTCCGGAGCTTGGCTTGACCGGTTACACGTGTGGTGATTTATTTGCCAGCGACTCATTATTGGATGCCGCGATTGAGGCTTTAATCAGCATCACCAATCACAGTCAGTCTCACGGATCGGTCGTGATCATCGGGTTGCCGCTGTCGGTCGGCGGGTCGTTGATGAATGTGGCCGCCGTCATCGCCGGCGGCACGGTGCGCGGGATCGTACCCAAGACATATCTTCCCAGCTATCGAGAATTCTATGAGGGGCGCCATTTTCGCGCCGCCTCCGCAAGCGATCCTCGCTCGGTGGACGTGGCTGGAAACGACGTGCCCTTTGGCACCGATCTGTTATTCAGTTGGGACGACGCGAAGATCGCCGTCGAGATTTGTGAAGACCTTTGGACACCCATGCAACCGAGCAGTCGAGCGGCGGTCGCCGGGGCCAACGTGTTGGTCAATCTTTCGGCCAGCAATGAAACGATCGGCAAGGCGGCATGGCGCCGTGATCTTGTTCGTAGCCAATCGGGTCGCTGTATTGCCGCCTATGCCTATGCATCGGCGGGACCCGGCGAGTCGACGTCGGACCTGGTCTTTGGCGGCCACTGCCTGATCGCCGAAAACGGTAGTATCCTCGGCGAGTCGCGTCGTGTCGGGGACGGGCTCGATCCCGCCCATGTCAGTGAGACATCGGTGACCTGCGATATCGACTTGCAACGGCTTGCTCATGATCGACGGGTGATCGGTTCGTTTGATGATGTCCGCGCATCGGCACTGGCTGAGCGCGGCAACTATCGCGAGATCGAAGCCCTGCCGATCCCCGAACCCTCCCGTTCACCACGGATCGACCTCTTCCGCCCGGTCGACGGTCATCCGTTTGTTCCTGATCAGTCGGCAGAGTTGGACGCGCACTGCGCCGAGATATTCGCGATCCAGACCGCCGGGCTGACCAAGCGGTTGTCACGGCTAAGCGAATCGTCCGTACTGGCGATCGGAATCTCTGGCGGACTGGACAGCACCCTGGCGTTGCTGGTTGCCCTGCGCCCTGCGATTCGGTCGGACGCGATCGCGGCTCGATCCGCGGGATCACGATGCCCGGTTTCGGAACGACGGATCACACCAAGACGAGTGCCGAGCAGCTGATCGAAGCGACTGGGATCTCTCGCGAGTGCATCGATATCCGCGACCTCTGTCTCGATACGTTTCGCGCGATCGGGCACCGGCCATTGGGTATTGCGATCGATGAATCGACGACCTCGGATTCGTTACAACAGGCATTGCTGAAAACATCGAACGACGCGACCGACCTGACATTCGAGAATGTCCAAGCACGGATTCGAACGATGCTGTTGATGAGCCGTGGATTTGTTCTGGGTACCGGCGACATGAGCGAGCAGGCACTCGGATGGTGCACTTACAACGCCGATCATATGTCGATGTACAACGTTAACACATCGATCCCGAAAACGCTGGTGCGGTTTCTTGTCCGCTACACCGCCGACCATTACTTTGCCGGCCAGTTGCGAGAATTGTTGCACCGGATCGCAGACACACCGATTTCACCCGAACTCTTGCCGCCAGCAAGCGATGGTTCGATTCGACAATCGACCGAGGCATCGATCGGTGCCTACGAGTTGCACGATTTCTTTTTGTTTCACTTCGTCCGCAACGGATTCAGCCGCGACAAAATCTTGTACCTTGCCGACCAGGCAAAATTTGATCAGGACTATTCGACCGACACGATCGCCCATACGCTCGATACGTTCCTGCGACGTTTCTTTGCCAACCAATTCAAAAGAAACTGTGTGCCTGACGGACCCAAGGTCGGTTCGGTAAGCCTTTCGCCGCGCGGTGACTGGCGAATGCCCAGCGACGCCGATGTCGATGCGTTTGGCGATTCGGACTGACGTCTTAGCGCAGCGCTTTAACGCGAAGCGGTTCTGCCCAGATGGCGCTGAAACTACCGAGCTGCTCGTCCGGCGGGGCTTGCAGCAGGGATTGGCCGAGGCCTCGGAATCGATCGATTCGCCCGGCCAGCTGGTAGTGTGCCAATTGACGCAAATATGTCTCGTCGCCAGGGTTTGCGGGAAGATAACCGAGCTGTGCCGCGGTCGCACGTTGCCGCTCTGCCGCTTCGCTGATTAACGGGTTGCACCAACCATCGACCGCGACCGCGGAAGCGCCCAACGCGATCAACTTGACCGCATCATCGGCCGTGATGTCACCGGGAACTACCCACAGCGGAACCGACGTGGCGCCGGCGCCGTCCATCATTTTTCGTGCCCGACGCGTAAGTGCCGCCAATTGCAGACCCTCCAGGTGTTCCTGATCGAGGCGGAGAATCAAACCATCCGGTCGTGCGTCCAAAACGCTCGGTAGCTCCAATTTCATCCGATAGGGATTGATCGATACCAACACAGCCGCAGTTGGCGACAAGACACGAAGCTGGCTCAGCTTCGATGACAAGTGTTCCATCGAAACGACGTCCGGTGGAAATGTTGCGGCCGCAACCCAACCACCTCCCGCCAGCGGTTCGCTGGTGGGTGTTTTCTCCCAACGTTCGATTTGCGAAGGCGAAAAAGCAAACCTTCCCGATCGATCGCGTGACACGGTCAGCCGAACATCGATGATCGTCGCGCCGTCGAAGTCAGTCAGGTTCAATCCGTATCGTTCCGGCCGATAGGGAACGATTCGAGCGGCGGCACCCTGGGCTGGATGCTCTGCCGATTTCGGATCGCCATCGGGATCGGCACGGTGAAAGTGTGATTGGCCGTCTGCCCCGGCCAAATCATTACGTAGCGCCGAGACCAACACCCCGGTTTGGGCAACGGCCGTGGCCAGGATGTCCGCAGTATCGGCCGTCACGTCGCACCACGGTGGATCGTACCAGAACAGCGGCAGATCGATCGTGACGAGAGTCCCATCTTCGCGTGCAATATCCAACCGAGTCGAATTGCTTGCGCGCCCCGGTCCAGGGTGTTTCGCTCGGCGGCGGCAACAGCAGCAGTGGCTCGAGTCGATGATGGTTCATGATTGGATTCCAGCGATGAATCGGATGGTTTTCTTCATCGCCAGTTGGGAACGATTTCGCCATGCCGCGATCGTTCCGATTTCAACATCGCCTCGGGAACAACTCGCCGAAACTCTTTCGCGTCGCCACGAATCGATGCATTGATCAACAACAATCCCAGTCGCAGTTGTTCCCGTTTTCTCAACGGCGCTTCGGTCACACCTTCGGCTAAACTTTTGGCATGACCACGAATGAACACGGTGACATTGTTCATGGCGTCACCCAGTTTCTCGCCGGCGTCGCCTCCGATGACGATCATACCGCCCAGCGCGCCAACTCCGGTTTCATCACCGACATCACCGCGGACAAAAATCCCGCCGCCCCGCATCCCTGCCCCGCAGCGGTCCCCTGCCGATCCATAGATCGCCAGGGTGCCACCGGTCATCGCCGCACCGGCACCGGCACCGGCGTCGCCGCGGATACGTACCGCGCCGCTGATCATTCCCTCGGCGACACCGTGACGCACCGAACCGGTCAGCCGAATATCCGCCTCGGCATTGAAAGCAAATGCATAGTCACCCAGCGATCCATCGACGTGAATTCGAACCAGATGATGCAATCGCATCAGCGCGGCATGTTGCCCGGCGCCACCGGATAGATGGATCTGACTCAGCTGTTCATCGCTACCCGAGAGTGGTACCGCATGAATGGACGCATGCAGCGACCGAGGTGTGGTGTCGGTCATCGAGATATGATGCTCGACAGGCACAGCATCGATCGAGATCGATGAACCCCGATCGGCAGTGCCGCCATGCGAATCGGTCTCGGGTGCGGTGGGCATGGGTGATAAAGTTGTCAAGCAAACACAACCAGGAACAACGGCCGTCGCTAGGCGCACGCCAGTGCATGACGGACGATCAACTCCATCTTAACCTCTGCGGCCTTCCCCGCCTCCAGCACTTCGGCATGATTTGCCTTGATCGCCTGATCGGGGTTGGCGATATTGCTGACCATTGAGATGCCAAGGACTCGCATTTCCAGGCTTGCCGCGGCTAAAACCTCCGGAACGGTACTCATACCGGCGACATCGGCACCGATACGGCGCATCATCCGGTACTCTGCCCGGGTTTCGTAATTTGGACCCAACGTGGCAAGGTAGGTGCCTTGGTAAGCGTTGAAACGATTTGCCACAGCCGCATTCATTGCCGCAGCCGACATCCGACCGTCGTAAATCTTGCTCCGGCGAGATAGCCAATCCCTGGCGAGGTAATCTTGGGACGAAAAAACACCGCCGATCAGATTGATGTGGTCACGAATGATGACAATGTCGCCGACCCGCAGTTTGGGGTTCACGCCCCCCGCCGCATTGCTGACGATCAACTGGGTTGCCCCCAATGCGGCCATCACCGCGACCGGAAACGCAATCTGATCGATCGACCATCCTTCGTATCGATGCAATCGGCCTGCCATCGCGACGATCGGTCGTTCTGCAAATGTTCCCAGGATCAGCTGGCCGCGATGGCCTGCCGCGGTGGAGCTTGCGAATCCAGGAATATCGGCGAACGAAATGTTGATTGGGTTGCCCACTTTGTCGGCCAATCCTCCCAGTCCGCTGCCCAGGATGATCGCGGCAGTCGGCACCGTATCGGTGACGTTGCGCAGATAGTCAATGGCTTGATCCCGCATCGCGGTTGGACTGGGCTCTGCACGCGACATCGGTTCAAGCACTCGCGACGCGAATTCGGTCGGCTTCGGATACGATCCCTTTGACAATCGAGATCAGCTTTGGCGCCGCCTCGTTTGCCGTGGCAATGATCTCCTGGACGTTGGAGGGTTTCAACGCGTCGGGTAAACACATGTCGGTGATCACGCTCAACCCAATCGTTTTCAGTCCACAGTGAACGGCCACAATGGTTTCGGGCACAGTGCTCATGCCGACGACATCGGCACCGATCATCCTGAGGAACCGGTATTCCGCGCGAGTTTCCAGGTTGGGTCCGGGAACGGCCACGAAGACGCCTTTGTGAACCGAGATGCCCTGCCCGCGAGCGATATCGATCGTGCGATCGATCCACTGCTGGTCAAATGGTTCGCACATATCGGGAAAACGTGGTCCCAATCGATCGTCATTGATTCCGATCAGCGGGTTATCGCCCATCAAGTTGATCTGATCTTCGATCACCATGATGTCACCGGCACTGAAATACGGATTCATCGCTCCACAGGCGTTGCTGACAATCATCAGCTCGGCACCGAGCTCTTTGAACACGCGAACTGGCAGCGTGATCTGCTTCAGCGGATACCCTTCGTACATATGAAAACGACCCTCCATGGCTACGATCGGAACGCCGGCAAGACGCCCGCAAACCAATCGTCCTCGATGGCTGGTTGCCGTTGAGGTGGGAAAATGCGGGATGTCGCCGTACTCGATTTCTGCTTCCACTTCAACGCTGTCGGTCAATCCGCCCAATCCGGTGCCCAAAATCACGGCGACACGGGGCCGCGTATCAAACTCGCCGCGAATCCTTGCACAGGCGGCTTGAATCTGGTCGTACAATTCCAACATCAGCTTAATCTCACCCTCGAAAACGGATCCCGTTCGGAAGGCGACATCATAACGGACGTGTCGGTGTCCATACATCTTGGGGACAGCGAGGATACGTTTTGGAGTCGCGATTTCGACGATCCGAAATGGGCGGCGAGAGCTTGGACTCCCGCGGGGCCCGCCGAACGACTGCGCACGAGCATGGCTGAAGCGGAGCTGCTGCCGGTTGCTTCGACAGGGCCGTGGCGATCATGGTAACGTGGGCAGAAAATGCGGTTTTCCGCCTCTCGCCCGGTTCCCCTTTTCTCTCACGGCACATCGGTTATGAACCCCCCCTCCGCCGACGTCTTTGAAAAACTCGCGTCGTTTTACCTTGGTCGTCATTACGACCTCGACAAGGGTGAGATGACTGACGAATTGCTGATGTACGATGCCAAAGACCTGTGCACGCATGCGATGTGTGTCGGGATGACGGGTAGTGGAAAGACGGGATTGTGCGTCTCGCTTCTCGAGGAGGCAGCGATCGATGGAATCCCCGCGATCTGCGTGGACCCCAAAGGTGATCTGGCGAATCTGTTGTTGACGTTTCCCGAGCTTCGTCCGGACGACTTCAAAGAGTGGCTGGAAGAAAGTGAAGCAACACGCAAGGGCGTCACCTTGGACCAGCTCGCCGCCGAGAAGGCTCAGATGTGGCGACAAGGTCTTGCCTCCTGGGGACAAACGCCCGAGCGAATTCGCAAGTTGAAGGATGCGGTTGACGTCGCAATCTATACACCCGGCAGCAATATCGGCTTGCCGCTGACCGTCTTGAAAAGCTTCGATGCTCCGCCGCCCGAAGCAATCGATGATACGGAACTGATCGGCGACCGAGTCACCGGCGCGGTCTCGGGGTTGTTGGCATTGATGGGACTGGATGCGGATCCGCTGACATCGACCGAGCATATTCTGCTCTCCTCGATCCTCGCTCAGCAATGGAAGCAGGGGAAGAACGTCGGCATTGGTCAACTGATTCGCTTGATCCAATCGCCACCCCTGACACGTATCGGGGTGGTCGACCTCGATTCGTTCATGTCGGTGAGCGATCGTGGAAAATTGGCGATGAGGCTGAATAATTTACTTGCCTCGCCGGCGTTCGCGCCATGGTTGCAAGGCGAATCGCTGTCGATCAAACGTCTGTTGCACACAGCCGAAGGGAAGCCGCGGTTGACGATTTTGTCGATCGCACATCTCAGCGACAGCGAACGAATGTTCTTCGTCACGATCTTGCTGAACGAACTGCTTGCCTGGATGCGAACGCAGATGGGAACCAGTTCGCTGCGGGCACTATTTTATATGGACGAGGTCGCGGGATACTTTCCACCGGTGAGCAACCCGCCATCCAAGCCGCCGATGTTGACGCTGCTGAAGCAGGCCCGCGCGTTCGGATTGGGGATTACGTTGGCCACACAGAATCCGGTCGATCTTGACTACAAAGGCCTATCAAATATTGGCACCTGGTTCCTGGGGCGACTGCAGACCGAGCGGGACAAGGCACGTGTCTTGGAGGGCCTGGAAGGATCGGCCAGCCAGGCGGGGCAAAGGTTTGATCGCGGCAAGATGGAACAGGTGTTGGCCGGTTTGAGCAATCGCGTCTTTCTGATGAACAACGTCCATGACGGTTTTCCCACCGTCTTTCAAACACGCTGGGCGATGTCGTTTTTGGCTGGCCCATTGGCACGCGGACAGATCAGCAGGTTGATGGCTGATCGCAAAGCCGCCGAACAGGCCGCTGGCGAGCAGCCAACGGACAACTCACGATCGCTCGCCATCGAGCCGTCACAATCGTCGCGGCCGGCCGTGCCCGCGGGGATCAAAGAACGATTCGCGGCGGTCAACGTGCGGCCGGCCGAAGGAGCAAAGCTGGTCTATCGGCCGGCGATTTATGGGCGAGGTTCGATGCACTTCATTCGCGCGGCAGCCGATTTGGACATTTGGCGTGACGCCAATCGCATCGTGTCGTGTGAGGGAGGATTTCCCGAGGACTTGTGGGATTCAAGCACCCCGATGCCCGAAGATATCGACCTGATGGATCAACCCGAAGAGGGGTTCGCGTTTGCCAATCTGCCTGATGAAATGCGTGGTGGAGAAAAATTTCGCTCCTACAAAGTACAATTCAAAGATTACCTGTACCGACACTCAAGTACGACGCTGTATCAGTCGCCCCTCATGAAAGGTTATGCGCCACCGGGTGAGGAAGGCGAGGCAATCGCATTTTTCAAACACCGGATCCATGAACAACGCGACGAGGCGATCGAAGAGTTGCGGGACAAGTATCAAGCGAAACTGAAGTCCCTGGAAAAAAGGATTCAAACGGCAGAGGACAGAGTTCAGCGTGAACGGGGCCAAAGTCGTACGTCCATGATTTCGGCCGGGTCGTCGATTGTGGGCGCTTTGCTGGGCAGTTTTCTCGGCGGCCGACGAACACGGATTTCGACAGTCGCTCGTGGTGTCGGTTACGCCTCGCAACAGGGCGATGACGTGAAACGCGCCGAACAGGCATTGCAGTTGTTGGAACAGGATAAGAGAGAATTGAGAGACGCACTCGAAAAGGATCTCGACGCCTTGAACGACAAGTACGACAGCGATTCGATCGAACTTGAATCGACCGAGGTACCACCGCGGAAGAGCGATCTCAGGGTGGACGACCCGATGATCGTCTGGATGCCCTGGCAGGTTGAGCCGCCGGGCGTCGCTTCGCCCCTGTCGTGAATTTGATCGCTGTTGCTCGCCGGACCGTTCATTCGCGACGCGCGATGGCGATGAATCCACCGGCGCGACAGGTCGGTAACGGTCCAGCCTGGATGACACGCGCACCATCAATCGAAACGGCATCGATACGCTCCATGCTCCACAGCTTGGTATCCAAGTCGGTCACCAGTTCGCGCCTCGAGAATCGGTGCATGAACATGTTTCCAATCCCACGATAGGAATAGATCGCGTCACCAAATTCATGTTCGTGATCGAAAACCGAGCGAATCCATGACTCGGTTAACGTTCGAATTCCTCGCGGCTCTCGCAGCGCAGCCCATCGGTTGTGCACATGAATCAAGAAACGGCCGCCGGGACGGAGGATTCGCGCGACGTGCGCAAAAACTCGACGACGATTTGTTCGTCCCTGGATCATTCCCATCGTGCTGAATAAGCAGACCGCATGATCGGCACTGCGATCGGCAAAGCACTCCAGCTGTACCAGATTTGCCTTCACCCCGCTGATTCTGCCAGACCCTGATGGCAAGGTTGATGCTTTGGCGATCAGAACCTCCAACATCGACGCACTCAGGTCGACGCCGACCACATCGTATCCCAACGCGGCCAACGGAATCGCGGTCCGCCCGCTGCCACATCCGAGATCCAATACCGTTTCGGACTTGGCCCCCACAACGGGGAATTGATCGCGCAATATTTGTACGTCCAGATGGCATAGCGGAGTATCCGCCACAAACGCGTCATAATGGTCCGCGATCGTCCGCTCGTTGACGTAAGCCCAAGTGCCAGGCGATACGCCACTGGGTCGTCTCCACTGCGGAGGTGTATCAGGCTTCGGGGGCTGGTTCAATTTCGGTTCGGCCTCCTATAATCCGATCCAAGAACTTGAATGAGCTGTGCCATCCATCGAATACAGACGCGACAGGAAAAAGGGAAAAGTAATCATGATCAAGGTCGGCATCAATGGTTTCGGTCGTATCGGCCGCATGGTCTTCCGCGCATCGGTCGGTCGCGACGACATTGAGGTTGTCGCCATCAATGACCTGCTTGACGTCGACTACCAGGCTTACATGCTCAAATACGACTCGGTTCACGGTCCCTTTCGGGGTGAAGTGTCAACCAAGGGTGGCCATCTTGTCGTCAATGGCAAAGAGATCCGCATCACTGCCGAAACAGATCCCGCCAAGCTTGCTTGGGGTGACGTTAACGCCGAGGTTGTTGTCGAATCGACAGGTATCTTCTTGACCTCCGAGTCGGCTCAGGGTCACATCGATGCTGGTGCAAAAAAGGTCGTCATGTCGGCGCCGTCGAAGGATGATACTCGCATGTTCGTGATGGGTGTCAACGATGACAGTTACGATGGTGAGACGTTTGTCTCCAACGCCTCTTGCACAACGAACTGCCTGGCACCCCTGGCCAAAGTCTTGCACGACAACTTTGGCATCAAGCGTGGCTTGATGACAACGGTACACGCAGCCACCGCCACCCAGAAGACCGTTGACGGTCCATCGAAGAAGGATTGGCGAGGTGGTCGTGGTATCCTCGAGAACATCATTCCCTCCAGCACCGGTGCCGCGAAGGCGGTCGGGAAAGTCATTCCCGAGCTCAATGGCAAGTTGACCGGTATGGCATTCCGCATACCGACGTCCGACGTTTCCGTGGTCGACCTCACTGTCGAACTCGAGAAAGAGGCCAGCTATGAGGATATCTGCAAGGCGATGAAGGACGCATCGGAGGGCTCGATGAAGGGTGTTCTCGGTTATACCGAGGACAAAGTCGTCTCCACCGATTTTCGCGGCGAATCCCGCACTTCGGTGTTCGACGCGACCGCCGGCATCCAGCTCGACAAAACCTTTGTCAAAGTCGTCTCCTGGTACGACAACGAGTGGGGTTACTCCTGCAAAGTGCTCGACCTGGTGGCGAAAATTGCCGGCTAGGTCAGGCACAGGTCGATGCCTGTTCGGCGTCAGTCCACATCACTGGCCGAGCTCGAACGCTCGCGAGCGGTCTCGACCTTCAGCAATCGCTGACCGCTGACACGGATCGTAAAGATCTGTTTCTCGTCGACCTCGACCGTGGTCGGAACTCCCAGCATCGACGTGGCGATCGAGCCGCGCAGCGTGAAACACTTCACGAACCGAGTTCACGCGTTTGTCTTTTTCATTGTAATGGATTTCGCCCCATGCCTCGTAAGCGCGAAACGTCGCGCTGTCGATCTGGAACGGCAGAGGGTCATTCGCTTTGGCGGCATCTTTATCCGGAGCAATGTACTCCAGTTGATGCTTGTAACTGAATCGCTTCATGTCGCGGCCGTAGGCACGTCCAACGAAGTTCGTTTTCCCATACCAACGTCCCAGACTTCCCCAATCATGAGTGGTCTTGCGTACGAACGAACGACCGGATCGTCCGGTTTCGGGCGGCTGAAACAATGTCAGCTGTGCCAGTTCCCTCCAGCCATCCTCATCAATCACCGACGAGACGAGCATTCCTTTGGATTTTGGTTGCTGGACATCGACCACCTTGGTGTTGTCTTGGTGCCCTTCCATCTTCACCACCTCGGAAAATTTGTCGACTGCGTACGTGAACCGTCGCCCCCGCATCTCGGCAAGTGATTGCGCGAAAACCGCCTGCGAGAGCGGATCGGCTTCGACAAGCGTTGCGTTGGAAACGACTTGTACGGCTTTGCGATTTCCCTTTTCATCCGGCCGATACACATCAAATGACGAAAGGATTTGATAGTGGATCATCTGATTGACGTTCATTCCCTGAACGACAAACCGGGGATTGCGCTCGATGTCGACTTGTTGATAGAAACTCTCGACCGGTGAATCCGGTTCGCTCGCCGCCGATGGCGTGATCGACAACAACAGAACGATCGAGACGTAACGAAGAGATTTCATAAGCAGGTCCGATGGAGCGACAAGTGATACCGCATTGTAACCTGCTAACGACCAGGCTCCTCGCCACCCTCGATGTGGCGCAGTTTCAGATTTTGAACTGAGAACCGAATTTCAGAAAACGATTCGATGGGGGTTGCGCCCTCAACTGACCCCCATCACCGGAGAAGAAGGACTGAATCGTCAAAGCGTTCGAGTTTTCACCAGTGGTTGCCAAATCCGGAAACGGTGACTTGAACCGCGTCTTTTGAGATGCGGCTGACGTCAACTGAAATCGTCGCGATTCATGTTGCCTTCCAATTGTAAAGCGGAGCTTCCCCCAGTTTTCGATCCGAATCGCTGAGGCGATTATACTCTGAAAGGTTTTGAAGAGCTGTGCGTTATATTGGTAGAACATCATGAAAACGCACGAAACATCCATCACCGACGAGAATCTGCTGCTACGGCTCGGCGATCCGCAGGATCAAGAAGCTTGGTATGAGTTTGCGTCAATCTACCGACCAATGATTTGTCGTGTGGGCCGGCGTTTAGGCTTGCAGGATGCGGATGCCGAGAATCTGGCTCAGGTCGTTCTGGCCAAAGTTGGCGACCGGGTTGTCGAGTGGGAAGCCGGAAAGCCTGCGGGCAGCTTTCGTCGCTGGTTGAGTAGGGTCGCAAAGAATGCGGCACTCGATGCGATCCGACGCGTCAAACCGGATGCCGGGCGGGGTGGCACGAGCTTGCTGTTTCAATTGCGGCAGATTGAAAAGTCGTCGGACTTCTCGGGGACTCTGTTGCGTTTGGAGTTGGAACGCGAAGCGTTTCGTTGGGCGGCGAGTCGGATTCGCGACGAATTCACCGCTGACACCTGGACGGCGTTCTGGGACACGATGGTGGATGGCAAGCCCTGCGCAGACGTGGCCAAGCAGCTCGAAAAAAGTCTCGGTGCCGTCTACATCGCAAGGACTCGAGTGGTTCAGCGATTGAAATCGGAACTGAAGCACTTCGATTGGGACGTGTGGGAAGACGCTGAGTCATCGGAGGGCACGCGATGACTAATCCAACGCCAGGGTGTGATCCAACCAGGATCGCTCGATTGAGTGCCGGCACGTTGAACGCAGAAGATGAGCAAATCCTGGAGCAGCACATTTCGACATGCGATGCCTGCTGTCAGGCGATGCAGGATGCTGTGGCAGGGCGCGACATCTGGGAAAAGACAGGCCTGTATCTGCGCGTGGAGCCGGACGAGCATCAAGCCGGTGATGTTGCCATCGGCTATTCGATCATTGACCGAGTGTTGGAAGTATTGTCACCGACTGATGATCCCGAGATGCTTGGGCGCATCGGTAGCTATGAGATCAGCGGTGTGATTGGCAGCGGCGGCATGGGTGCACTTTTGAAAGGATTCGACCGATCACTCAATCGCGTCGTCGCTATTAAGGTCATGGCACCGCACTTGGCGTCCAGTGGAGCCGCTCGCATGCGTTTCCAACGTGAGGCTCAGGCGGCTGCCGCAATCACTCACGAGAACGTGATCGATATTTATGGCGTCTGCGAAGTCGGCGGGCTACCGTATTTGGTCATGCCCTACGCCGGCGGAATGTCGCTGCAAAAACGAATCGATATGGTGGGGCCCATGGCGGTGGTGGAAGTGTTACGGATTGGTCGTCAAATCGCTTCCGGTTTGGCCGCGGCTCACGATCAGGGACTCGTTCATCGCGACATCAAACCGTCGAACATTTTGCTCAGCGAAGGCATCGACCGGCTTTTGCTCACGGACTTTGGCTTGGCACGTGCTGTCGATGATGCGTCGGTGACTCGCACGGGCGTCATCGCTGGCACTCCGCAATACATGTCGCCCGAGCAAGCTGCGCGGCGAGCGGATCGATCATCGCAGCGATCTGTTTAGCCTTGGCAGTGTGCTTTATGCGTGTTGTACGGGGCGACCGCCTTTCCGCGCCGAGACGACGTTCGGCATTCTTCGCCGCATTACCGACAACCCGCCACGTCCGATTCGCGAGAACAATGCCGATATGCCGCAGTGGCTCTGCGACATTGTCGGTCGGCTGCATGCGAAGTCGCCTGCGGAGAGATTCGACAGTGCGGTAGAGGTCGCGGACCTCTTTGAAGGCTGCCTCGCGCACGTACGGCAGCCGCTTAGCAATCCGCTTCCTGTTGCGTGCCGTAAACGCCGCGACGCGACGGCAAAAAGGCCACGCAAGGCGATCGTGTTGGCTGTTGGGGCTTGCTTGGTGTTACTCGCCGCCCTATCGGTAGTGATGCGTCCATCGAGCAGTGGGCAGCTCAGTTCATTTTTTCCGGTAACTGAGATTGCCCCAGTGCCTGATGATTCAACGAAGCTTCGCTACAACATTCCTGTGGGACAGATAATCACGTACTTGATGACGATGTCCGTCATGCTGCCGGATTCAGACGTGCAACTAGACGGCCTCGTAAGTGTCGAGTCACATCCATCGAATGACGGCAATTTGCGTCTTTGGTTTTCTCCCCAACTAAAACTATCGGAGAGCACTCGAAGAGCCAAGGATGAACCGGAAGGAAGAGTCTACACAGGCCAACACACCCAATCCAGCCACTTTCGGGCGTCACGCTCCGAGAGTGCCATGATCACGGATCAGGGTGACATCATTTCATCCAACACGCTAACCGAGTTGCCGTATGACCTTGGCACACTTCCCGAGTTGTTGTTTCGCCGCTTGCCTTCCGATCCCGACTCGCCCAACCTCGCTCGAGGCGACACACACGTTACGCTCAGCGAAACCTCTATCATCGACGGAGAGATGGATTCGTTCGTCACCGAATTCGCAATCGGCTCTGGGGTCCCAGATACTATCCGTGTAGTTCGCACGATCACAATCCCACTCGACGACACCGAACATCGAGCCCCTGTGCAAATCGAGTTGATACGATTGACCGACGATGAACGCGACGAATGGTTGGCGTTGCGTCAGCAGGAACTCGGCACACCCATGGCTGTACGAAAGTTGCCGCTATCAGCGGAAGATGAAGCAAACTTACTCAGTGACTTGGGCGGCAACCGCCGCGTCCTGTATTGGCTCCATCGCATTCGTCGTTGTCCCGCTGATGAACTATCGCCGGCCATCGTTGATGCCGTGACCGAACTTGCCCAACATTCCAACCCAACTTTTAAGACGGTGGCATCTCGTATCTTGGATGGGATTCCCGAAGAACTTCTCAACCCGTTTTCAGTCTCCCAATAGCAGCCTTTCAGTTACTTAACGAACATCTCGGAACCCGCCATGACCCAACACCCAATACGATTCTTGCTACTCGCATGTTTGTTGCCGACGATGTTGAACGCGTCCGCACAGTCGCTTGACTACAAGCTCACGAAAGACCAAGTCGTTCCCTATCGAGTGACCGTGACTGCGACGCTGCCATCATCTGTTGAAACGCTCAAGGGATTGATCGCACTCACCGGCAAGGGAGCGGATGGCGAGAACCAGATTATTGAATTCAAGGGCGGTCTAACGAAGTCCACCAAGTCGACTCGTCCTCAGACGATGCCGTTTCGCGGCGGCTTTCGAGGACGCCCCGGCGGCGGTCCACCACGAGGTCCGTTTGACCAGCCCGACTTCCGTGGCCTGACGCAATCGACAAGTACGCTCGTCATCTCCAGCAAAGGTGATGTCGAAAGTATGCGTGGCGATTCGCAACTCCCTTATCTGCTTGGCAACCTTTCGATGATGCCATTTGATAGACTCCCAGCCGAGGGTAAGACGGCGTGGGATGACGGAACGAGTTTGACGATCACATCGAAAGACGAGTCGTCTCGATTCGGACCTCGCTTTGGACCGTTTGCGCGTGGCAACAAAGAAGAAACAACGACTGGCGGCGGTGAGAAAAGCGAGTACAAGGTCCAGCAGGATGACGGCAATCTCGTCACCATCCGCAAGACGTACTCGTTGACTTCCCCGGCAGTGACCAGCGAAGACACGGGGTTTGAGATGCAGGGATCAGGAACATGGGTTTTCAATCGTGAACTGGGCATGTCCGAGTCGATGGATTTCAAAGTCGACATGACGGTGAAGTCCGAGAACACTTCTACCAAAATCCCGTTGACGATTCAGTGGAATCGGATTCCCGCACAGGAGTACAACGACTTTCTGAAACAACGTGAAGAAGCTCGGGCCGCGGCGATTGCCAAAGCCAAGCGGCCCGCCAATCCAGTGAAGATTAGCGAAAACAACAAGATGCAAATCCTGTCTAAGCTCAGTCACTCGCAGTGGAGTGTCGCATGGGGCGAACTGCAAAGCCTCTCGCGATCCCGAATGAGCGGGCTTGTGGCTGAAGACATGGACATCATGGTGCTGGTCGCCGGACTGCGGTCACATAGCAACGCACAGGTCAAGTCAGCTGCCGAAGTGATTTGGAAGAAATGGGGAGCCTCCTTTGAAGAGCTTGCCTCGCCTGCACAGAAGGCGGAGGTTGCGGGCACGACAGACGACTCGAATCCGTTTGTTACCGAACCCCCGGAAGACATGAAGGGACCAAGAGAATGGACCGACAAAACCGGCCGCTTCAAAATGGAGGCTGAGTTTGTTGCCTTGGAAGCCACGATGGTGGTGCTCAAAGGAAAAGACGGAAAACAGATCAAGGTCGACAAAACCCGGCTCTCCACGGGCGACCAAGCTCTGATCGAACGATTGACAAAATAGATCGGAGACTCCAATCCGAGAAAAACACAAGGCTTGCCGCAGCTGTACTTTGATCGATGCCGCCAAACGATCCCATCCGTTCGTCTGCGAACACCAACGCGAAACCGCTACCACCGACATTCCTGTTGTGGTCGATCGGTGCAGTATTGGGAACGGCAGCCTTGTGCAGCGTGTTAGGCATGGCGGTTGGCGCTGCACTTGGTAATTTCGTGCCCGGATACTACCGGGCGGTATTTCGCAGCGGCAGTTCCCCAGACTTCGATCCCGTCGCTGTTGGGATTGGGCAAGGCCTAACACAGGGGTTTACTTGCGGAGCGATCATCAGCCTTGTACTTGTGGCCTTGTTCTACTGGTATCGGTCACGATCCGACACGGAGACGCACAATGCATAACTCATGTGTCGTGCAGCGGAAGCAGACAGTCCGCAACCTGCAGCACTTTCTTCGTGCCAGTTTATCAGCCGTTGCCTTGCTGCTCATTCCAGTAGGAACGCTCTCTGCGCAGGAGTCGGGATTTCAGGAGTCGGGCTTTCGGTTGCAAGTGTCTGGCTTGTTGGCCGACAAACTTGCACTCGACACTCAGCTTTACTTCTGGACACCATTCTGCGACTCGCCTGAAGGGCTCACCGTTGGAATGGATGAGCTCTCGATCCTGTTGCCATTCTCGCAATTCGAAGGACACCATTGGCACGTCCTGTTTTCCAGCAAAGCGACCCGCTCCTCGTTTTCCGGAGCGAACGGGGTCCGGAGCGAACGGGGTCAGTGCATTTTCGACCGCGCAGGACAGGCACCTGGAGGGCGAGCAACGAAAGGGGAAGACTGTGCCGCAACGGCAAGCTGGCGTGGGGGGTGATTTTCGCAAACAGAGGGCTCTTTCAAGCTGCCTCGCTCCATCTTCTCTATCTTGCCTCGCTGAAAATGCACTGACCCTGTTCGCGTTCCGGGTTGACGCGGAGTACAATGAAGCGGTGGAGGTACTGGAAATGATTTCGCGATCCCCGGAAGACCGACAATTCTACGAAGCACGCCTGAAGTTTCTTCACGACGAAGAGGCGAGGTTGATTGCTGCGCGAGCCGAGGGGAAAGCCGAGGGGAAAGCGGAGGGGAAAGCCGAGGGGAAAGCCGAAGGTCGTGAAGAGGGTGCGCTTGTCGGGAAGATTCAGCTTCTTCAGCAGTTGCTGGGCGATCAAGAACAGACAGCCGCAGATCTGCTAGGACTTGGCGAAGACGCCCTTTCGTCCATGCTGGTGACGCTGCAGCAACGCCTTCGCTCGCGGAACAGTTAAGGCTCACGGCCTCGAAAGCTTCCGCAACGGTTCGCTGACGTTCTACAATGGCGAGATGCTTGCCGGTGCGAAATCTCATCGTCGCCCACGAACACCCACTCGCGCGCACCACCGCGTGCGAAGCCGAGACCGAACAAGTGATCTTAAAAGTTGCCGTAACCGTTCCCGGCTCTGCGCCGCGCTCTTTTCGTGCGGCAAAACACGCAGCAAACGGTTACGCAACTACGAATTTGCACTGGTCACGACATATTACACGTTCGGTCACGACGAGATCTCGTTGCGGGTGGTCGACCGTGACTCCGGTGGCACGGTCACGGATCTGTGCGGGTGCTGTATGACTTGGCGACGACGGCAGCGAAGCTTGCCCAAGCGTTCACCTTCGCCGCATAGGGTGAAATGCTCACCGTACACGATTCGTACGCCGTTTCCTCGCAACTCGTCGCTCGGCTACCTTTCTCTCGTTTCGCGTTTCTTTCGCCTGTTGGCTCGTTTCGAGATAGCTACCGAAATTTTAACACGCCGAGAGTTTCTGATCGCGAACGCGGCTATCGAACTTCGGCTACGACATCTGCGACACTACGATTGGAAACATCCTCAAAGCCCACGGCATCGAACCAGCACAGGATCGTGGGAAACATTCCTGAAGGCGCACTGGGACGTGATGGCTCCGTCGCTCTCGATGACTTCACGGACGCTCAACGATTGTGGCTCACCGGTGCCTTCGCTAAGGTTTTCTGCCGGGTAAACAGCGAGGGGGAACTGATGAAGATTCACGACAAGGCGTTGAATGCAGGACTTGTCGTTCACAGCCATTGCGAGCGAACTGGTGCGTATCGCACATGAAGAAGATAGGGGCCTGACGGTTTTCGCACAGACGCTCCCCGAGGAAAACGCCTCGACTTCGATCCTCAAGAAGCTGGGGTTTGCTCGGCTTGGATCGGTCGAACACCCGGAAGACGGCACGGTCTGGGAGTGGCAACTCGATCCGCCCAGTGAATCATCGGAATCAAAGGAGTGATTCCGTATGCCACCAACCTCTGTCCCAACTCGTTTCTTCTTCAAGGGGCAGATGACAACTATCCGCCAATTTCTAAACAAATCGCATTTTCCGGTGGAAAAATCGAAGCTAGCGGCCACTTAATAGGATGATGCCCCCGCAATCCGATCTTCACCGTCTGGATGATGCTGAGCTTGTGGCCCTAACGCTCCGCGAAGACCGAGAAGCCTTTGGGATTCTCTACGATCGCTATGCGCGATGGGTCCGTGCCGTTGTTTATCCAGCCACCGGCAGTTGCGAGGAATTGCAGGACATTACCCAGGAGACATTCCTGCGAGCCTACAAGAATCTGCCGGACTTGAAAGACGCGGCGCAGTTTGGCAGCTGGATTGCGGCGATCGCTCGCCGGGTTGCCCAAGAGCGATCACGAAGCCGCCGCCGCGATCGACACAGATATATCGGCGACGCCGCCGAGACCGAGGATCAGAACGAGATGGCGACAGGAGAGGAAATCAAACTGGTGCTCCGCGAGACGGCCCAACTGCCCGAGAACGAACGGCTGGCAATTCACGCCTTCTACCTCGATGGCAAAGACGTCCAAGCGATCGCCAAACTGCTCAAGATGTCACGATCAGGAGTTTACGCCGCGCTACAGCGCGCCTGCCAAAAACTGGCTAAGCGGCTTCGCGCTCTGGGCTGTGAAAGTGAAGAAAAATAGATGCAATGCCCTACAGAAGACAAATTGATTCAGCTCGCCTTCGGCCTCGAGCCAGAGGGCGAGGAGAATGTCCTAACCGAGCATCTGGGCTGCTGCGCGGCATGCGGCAAAGTCTACGAATCGGCACGGGAAACGGCGCAGCTTTTGCGTAAAGCGAATGAGTATTTAGACGCCGATCATGAAGCAGCCAAAGCCCAACTACTGAAAGCGCTGCCAGAGTCGGTTGCGCAAAAGCCAAACAGAAAAACTGCTTTGACTCTTATTTCTTTTTTCCAATGGATTGGAGGCACGACGATGCAATCACGGATTCTAGCCGGTGGCGTTCTTGGAACGATTCTCCTTTTTTCGGCGACTGTCTTGCTGACAACGAACTCTTCAAATAGCAAACTGCTGGCGATGGAAAGAGTCGTGTCGCGGCTACAGAATGTAAGAACGGCGACCTGGACGATGACGACAGACCTCGCAGGGGACACGCAAATTGACTTTACGGGTTCAAAAGACCATTACTACTGGTCCAGAGATAAAGGCTCCCGTGTGGAAAGGTACATGTTGCCTAAGGATGAAAACACCAAAGGGGAACGAAGGGACATTTCCGTCAGCCCGGTTGGCGAACCAGGCACGAAGCTCTTTTACGAGAGTCGCCATTACGTTCGCCAGAAGACGGCTAGCTCCGCCAATGAACCAGGTTTTGCTTTCTTTTTGAAACTGGAGAACTTCCGAGGTCAAGCCGACCGAGATCTGGGCTTTACACAAATCGACGGAAGAACGGCCCGCGGTTTTGAAATTGATATGAAAAAGGTCGTACCAGATTCCTTTCCTGGCACCATGAGGCTGTGGGCCGATGTGGAAACCGCCTTACCTCTACGCTGTGAAATGACAATTTCCGATATGCTGGCGGGTGCTGATATGATCCAGAGACTTGAATACTTCGAGTGGGATGTCCCTTTGGATGACTCGTTGTTCGTGGTCAATATTCCCGAGAATTTCCAGGAGCTGGAGGGACCGCCGGAGAAGAGCGGAGCGGAAAAGGAGAAGCAAATTGTCAAGTCGCTACAAATCTATGTCCAGGAGATGGGAGGCTACCCGCAAGTTGAGAAGATTTACCCAGATGCGCTGCTGAATGAGTTTCACAAGAGAACCGGCTACTACGATAAGCTAAGCGAACTTGGCAAGAAGATGCGAGATCTCCAGGACAAGCTATCGAAAGAGGGCCATCCTGAGAAGATCGTCGATCACGCAATATCGAAAGAGTACTTTGCTTTACAAAACGCCACCGAAGCAGTCGGTGAAGGCCTTCTCTATCTATTCCAAAAGCAAAATGCGAAGACCTTCACGCAGGAAACCGAGCGGGACTTGAAATATCACGGACTCAAGGTCAAGCCGGGAGAAGTGGAGAAATTGCTACTTCGCTGGCGACTCGACGACGGGCGTTATCGGGCGCTGTTCGGCGACCTGCACTACGAAACGATCGGCCAATCGCGGCTCGACAATCTAGAGGCTCCGTAGAAACGCGGTACCCTGATGCCGGAGCTCAGCAGCGACAATCTGAATGTCATGGTTCTGGCTGTGCTGTAGTTCTGGCTGCGGCGGGGCATCACGGACAATCTCAATCAGACGATCCCTGACTCGTTCGTCGCAAGGTGCATCAGAATCGTCAATCTGCTTTCTCGTTGTGTCGAATCGGTAGCGTCGTTCCAACCTGTCGCTCGCCTCGTATCAGCTTCGTTCCCTCACCAGTAAGTCGAAGATACCAGTCGGACGGCAAACCTTCGAAGGTCTGGAAGCGAGCCTGTGTCGGCGGCGAGTTACTGACCTTGAAGATCGCCGTCGCTTCGTCCACTTCATCGAACATCGCAACGTAGGCCATGTCGATCTGAAGTTTGGAAGCAGTCACGTATTGCTCCCAGAAGAACTCGCCACCTCGCCGGGGAATGGTTGCTCGATCTGCATCCCTGCCCTGCAGGTTCGTCCAACCGAATCCCGGATACATGACGGGCAAATAAGCCATGCCGTGCTTGTTGGCTTCGGCGATGTCGTCTTCCCAGTACCCGGTCGCAGCGACTTTTTTTCCGTCCCGGACAGTGTAATTGCCGACGTTCCATGGACTGATAATGTCGAAGCGGCGGAATGCTCGTGCCCATTCCGCATCGGCCTCCTTGCGCCAATGCCACTGACATCCACCGATCAGCGTCACCGCATAGCGATCATTCGTCTTGAAGAAGTCGATAATTCGGTGAGCCAGCGATACGTCGAAGCGGTCGCTGAAGAACCCCCAAATGAATAACACTGGTTTGCCGTTGTGATGGAGGTAGCATTTGTCCTCGGTGATCGTTGCCTCGTCCACCAGTCGCTTCCAGTCGTTCACCAGGAGGTCGTAGAGCCGATCCTTGGGCGCACCGCTGAGGTCGTAGCAGACGGCATAAACTCGCCCTGATTTCTCGGCGGAAGAGCGGACGTGGTTCAGCACATCATCGAACGAAGGCTTTCGGAGGTTGACCAGAAACCGCTGCACGAACACGCCGTCGATGCCGTACTCCTGCATCCACTGGAAATGACGCTCGACAGTCCTCTGGTTGGCCGAACTGAACAGGGAGGCGGGCTGGTCGTCAGGACCGCTAAAGCCGGGGACTGCGTATCTCTCGCTCTCGTTATAATCCGACATGTCAGGCCACATCTCGACAGTTAGCGAATCGGGTGTGACCCTGTTCCGATTGCCACTCCAATGAAGCCAGCCCTCGTCGCTGCCATCAGCAGCGCAGCGAAACCATCCTTGATAGCCACAGAGGACTTTGTGGTGAAGGGTGTCGGCAGCGATTGCCGCTGTTTCCTCGCCCAAGCCCCGGTGTGCGACCCAACCTGACAGCAGGACGAAGAGGCCAAGCTGCACCCAGCGAATATGGCCGATTGTACGAGTTGCCCTCATAATAGCTTCGCCTTCTCAACGTCAAAGATACGGCGGATCCATGTGTGGTGCGCCGATGGAGCGCGACATGGGGATGCAATCCAAGACCGTCGATCCGTTCATTGGTCGGTGTCTACGAGCTCATAACCGTCTGGCAGTGTCATATCGAACAGATCGTCGCTCAGTGGGGGGTTGAACACGATTATGTCTCGGATCGTTCCGCGCCGCCCCCGTGAGCGTGCAGGAACATCATTTCCGTCCTCGTCCGTTACCGGATCAAATTGATCCGCTCCTGGAATGCTGACGCCGGCAAGCTGTCCGGTGGTGGAATCGAGCCAAACATCGACGCTTCGTTGGTTCGGGGCCTTCGTACTGACGCGATACACATCCACCTTTTTGCCGTTCACATCACGTTGTCCTTGGGAGGTTAGCTCTTGACTCGCCAGTATTTCGGCAACCCATGAAAAAGGGGTTCCGCGCCCGTAAACGTTGGTCGGTTCCGCAAGCCAAATCGCAGTCTTGCTCGGGGCAAGGAGTTTCAGATGTTTCAGGATTCATCTTTGCCTTCCGTCGTTTCCGCGGTGCCGGATTGCGGTGCTGGTTGTCGCATTTCATTAACGTCGCGCAATCGCACAGTTTTCAAAAACTCCTTGAATTCCGAGTCGCGATTAGCGAATTGCGTCGCGAAGGCGCTGACCAACAAAACGACAATGTCATCATCCCTTTCAACCAGAACAAATCGTTGCAGGGTAGTCGGTCCTCCACCGCCAAGAGCCCTTCCAATTCCCGCTCCGCCGACCACAAATTGTCGTGCCGGAAATCCGTCCACCGTCAATTCACCATTTTCAATGATCTCTGCCTTCAATGCATTCTTGCGTGCTTCGAGCATGTCAGCGACTTTCTGTCCGATGCCGCCTTGTTCGAGTGGGGAAACAAAAATGGAAATCAGAGATTCATTTGCCACTTGCCAGGCGGCCAGCGTATTGTTCTTTTCACCGGTGATTCGAGTCGGTACATCTTCGTAAAAGCTTGGCGGGCGGCACCAAACATTTTTACCAATCGCGACCGGATCAGACGGTGTCATTTTTCTCGTAGCTTCGACTCGCAAGTAGGGCCAGAGACTGTTTCTCGGGTCCAGTTCGATCACCTTGTCAGTCGCCTTACGCATCAGGTCCGGGCGTCCCGCTTGCCAAGCTGCATAGGCAAGCAGTGCAAAGTCGTCAGCACCTTTTTGCTCACGAGCGGACTCAGCCGCGGCATCCAAGGATTCTTGTATCCGACCGGCGAAACCTAGCAACCGGGCCCTACGAAGCAAGTTCGATTCGTTTTCTGCGGCTTGAACGAGCGACTGCCACCGGTCCTTTTGGTCATCGTAAACCGTTCCGTTGTATTTCAACCAATCGGGCATGATGACTCGTTTGGCCATCATCCACTCATCCGGTGATGTGGCATCGCGTTTTACAAATGTGTCATACTGTCTCCAACCCTGGATCATTCCGGGAATTTCGTAGACAAAATGATTGTTGACAACGGCGAATGTGTCCTCGCGAACGGTCGACACTTGATCGCGAACCAATTTGACTCCAGTACGACTTCCTTGGCACCACAGACGCTCAACGTCTAACCATGCCTCACGCTCAATCGTAATCGCGTTGGGGTCTGCTCCGCCGATGACCTTGCGTTCCAACTTCGCATCGTCGGCCAGCATCGATTCGAGCGGTCTCAAATCGCACCCGATCATTCTTGCATGAGCCTCTTCCCAGACTCGCTCCATCAACCGCGTACGAAGCGGAGGCGTTTCGGGTAATTCGGTCGTGTCATTGACTTCCTTTGCCCATGCTCTGGCTTGCTCGTTGTCTTTCCATTGGTCGGACAGCATCAACGTTTGCAGTTGGCGAGTGCGATGGTGGGCGTCTTCCGTATTGTTGTTCCGGTATTGCATCAGCGCCGTGACCGCCGTATCCAACGGATGATAGTAGCCATTGTTGCTATAAAATGCTCGCGATGACTGATGCCAAGAATTCCACCCTGAGCCATTGTCTCCAGCGCGAAATGCCGTTAATAACATCGCGCGGTGAATCGCCTCATTCTTAATAGGCGTGTTGTCATTCAACCAGTGATAGATATCCCCGTACTTCCTCTTTGTCATCTCGTTGGACGTTGCCAACTGGATCGACTTTTCGACCACCGTGTCCAAATCTTGGTACCAACGCTCGGTGACGTCGAATGCCTCAGCGACCAGATCTTCGGACGAAAAACCTTCGCTCATCCACTGTGTCACGTCTGCGGCTCGCATGTGTTCGAGTTCCCCAATGACGAGCGGTTTGATGAATTCCCGTTGGAATAGATCCGACACCATCTGAATAGCTGCCATTTCCAGTTCACTACCGTCCGGAACTTTGATAACCACGTTGTCGACCATCAATCCACTTCCCTGCTCGCCGAATAGACTTTGCAGCGACAGGATGCCCAGTGGCATTGTCATTGGCACTCGAGCGGATCGATACGGTTGATTGTCGATCCAAGTCTCCAACAGCGGTCCGGTACGACGAATGCGAAAGCGATAGGTACGTCCCGAATCGAAGCCAAATTCTCCGTCGCGCCGTGATGCAGCTTCGCGCAAAGCACCTTTGGAAGAGGCGATGATGGAGACGCCTTTCTCGCCACGATTCCAACGAAAAGGTGTATTGGTCATTCCCAGGAAATAGGCGGCGATTCCGTGAACCTCTCCTAGGTCACCGGCGCCAACTCCCAAGATCATCGGCTGGTCAATCTGGGCGTCATACTCAATCTCCCATCTCGACGGCATGGGTATGTCCGGTACGACGGTCGCTGCTGTAATCTGTGGGTAACTCGAAAGCGGCTTGTGGGTCCCAATCAGCTGACCATCCTTGATGGACCACTCGCCCTCTTGGACCTTCCAACGATCACCGAGATCATCGCGTTCGAAATCGTCTTCAAAGACTGGTACCCATGACCGTGACGTGTCTAATTGATCGAGCTTTCTCGTTTGCCGCAGTAAAACGACGGGGTTTTGGCCGGCCGAAGCAATCAATTCTCCGGATGGCGATGCAGCGACGGCATACTTTTCCTCCCCATCGTCCTCAAGCGTGAGCAACAGATCGCCAAATTTGGAATCCCAAATACGGGTTGATCCGTCGAGCGATGTGCTGACAACCCGCGAGTCCTCGGCGACGAATTGCACATCGGTCACCGCACCGCCATGCAAGCGAGAGGACCACACGAGATCCGTCGATTCGACGTCGTAGATCCTCACGCTCCAGTCAATCGCGCCAACGGCAAGGGATTTGGCGTCGGAGCTGAAGTCGACGGAGAAATAGTTGCTATCGTCGAAGCGTTTTACGAAAGCGCCGGTCTTCGCGTCGCTGATTTCGATCCCGGGTCGATTGCCGACGGTCGCGATGGATTCCCCATCAGGAGAAACCGACATCCCCAAAACGACATTCGTCACTTCACGCGATTTCCAAATCAACTCGCCAGTTTTGCTGTCCAGGACAAAGAGTTCGCCGCGCGTCACGGATTGGTTGCCCACTGCAACGGCGACGCGCTTTCCGCTATCGAATATCTCGACGTTTCTGACCGGGCCGTGCGCATGATCGACTTGCCAAAGTTGTTGACCCGTTTTGAAATCCCAAGCCGTCACTTTTCCGGGGTCTCGATATCGTAGACCACCGCCACCGGCAACCACCAAACCCGATCCCGGGTGGAAATCGACCGCCGCTTGACCGTGGTCTAAATCCCACCATGTTCTCAGCAATTTGCCGTCGCTCGCATCAAAAACGCGCACCGCACGATCACGACAGGCTGCTAGGATCATCGAACCGTCGTCCGTCACCTTGGCGTCGCCGACGCTATCTGCCATCTCGGTCAGGTAGTCGAAAGCTTGGCTGGGGAGCCGATTTTCATCTGCGATCACACCGCTGCGTGTCAGACTGTGCTGATCGCCGCTCCACAAGTCCCACAGTTTGACGGACTTATCGGCGCCCCCGCTGATCAATCGATCTCCCGACTGATCAAATGCAACCGAGCTGATTCCGTAGACAACGCCAATTCCGTGTCCGGTTAAACGAGTGACCATGCCTAAGGACTTCGCGTCGTAGACTCGGATCGATGCGTCTTCGCCGGTGACCGCAATCAACTTACCGTCTGGCGAGAACTTGACCGACAAGGCAAAGCCTTGAACCCGATTCAATCGGCCGATAAGGCTTCCATCGGAAGCGCTCCGAATCTCGATGTGTCCGTAATTCCCAACAGCAAAAAGCTGTCCGTCGGGGCTAAAATCGACCGGTGACTTCGCATTTAGCAGTTTGGGATCAACGGGGCTCTGCCAGATGGAACGTTTACTAGCGAGCTCGTACCGTTCCGCGGCTCCGCTTGGTCGTCGCCAGGCCAGACGCTTTCCGTCGTTGCTAATCGCGATTGGACTGAGTCCATTGCGAAACGGAAAGTGATACTTGAAAACGTCCTCGCCGGTCGTGGTATCCCACACACGGTAGTGGTTGTCGTTGGTCATGCATGCGAGCAGCGAGTTGTCTGGACCTCCTAGATCTGCAAAGCTGCTCATTCCCGGAACTCCACGAAACTCATGGAGTACTTCACCAGTCACTGGTTCGACGATTCGCACGAGCGATAAATCGGATAGGTCCACAACGGCGGCTTTGCTTCCGTCGTCCGCGATCGCCAGAACGGCTTGGTCACGAATCTCGATCGGCTGGGCTTGGTCAATCTCCCATACGTACAGTTTTGGCGCATTTCCCGGCAAAGCAGCCACGACATGAACTCCGTCGATCGTGACCGCGACGTTGCTCGGGATGTTCGCCATTCCGTCAAATTGCATCAGTTCCGCGTGGCATAGCCCATTCACGTAATCCCATTCAAAACCTCGCATCTTGTGTGGTAACGAGCTTTACTTAACACGACAGCCCAACAAGCTCCGGCCCCGGTGAAATACATCGCGTTCGACTGGAAAACCAATTTAAACTCTACCGGCTCACGTGAGATGGCGGCTGAAGATCTTCTCGAAGCGCGCCGGCGAGAAGAAGGCCGAACACCATCACGGCGATCGTCGGTATCCAATAGGTCGTCAAGGACATGATCGTCCAAGTCCCTTGGGAGACCCGCCGAGTTCGGGCAACCTGTTCGTCAGGTAGTCAAAGACCCCAGATCAGGCCCCCAACCCCGGTGCGATTCCCATCCAGCCGGTAAGGACGCAGTCAATGGCCCACGGCAACGACTGCTCGAAAAGGCTCACCAACATCGCGCACCAATCGAAGGATTCTCGAAATTTAGTTGAAATGCGACCGCAATGCGACTTGTGATCGATTTTCTCAGCAAATTGACGCAAAAACGTAGCCTGGTGATTGCCAAATCATTCGACCGATTGCGACCAGAAACGTCGCACCAAATCCAGCTCGCGCTCGATGGTGCGGACGTAAACATCGAGTCTTTCGGCCAGTTGCATCCAATCCATCGCCAAGTATCCACCGACAATGAAGAAACCGGCAACCAAGGCGAGCCCAAAGCACGGGTAAGTCAACATACCTCCAGAGGTGGAACGTTCACGCACCATTGCCTGGCGACCCAGGTCTGCAGCAATGGTCGCCATCCCCATGTCGATGTTGGCTGCCATCGACTGCTCAGGTTTTTCAAGGGCTTCTGTGACGGCATCGACGGAGGTCGGGAGCCAACGAATAGTCATCCCGCTGTGGAAATTGGCCGAGGCCGATTCGATCGTCACGGTCCAACTGTATCCAATCGACGGCGAGGCGTCTGCGGTTTTCGTCCGACGATTGCAGTCGCTCAACGAACGTGGAAGTTTGGGGCGAATTCCCATCTTTCAGGGACGTTTCAAAGTCGTCGCAAATCTCGTCAATTTGAGTCGTGACGGACAAATTGATCGTCGGTTCTTCGTTTTCCATGCTATCGCTCGCGCCGAGCTCTCGGATGGTGTAGGCTCTACCAGCGAAGCGCCATCGGTGAAAAGTCGCCGACACCGATGGTAACGCGATTTTGGATTCTCTTGGTAGGTTGGAGATTTTGGCCGGCCGATTCAAACTCGAATTCGCAGACGGCCGGCCGTAAACCTGATTGACCGTGGTGAGCGAACGTGACGCGATAAAGATCTTGATCCGCAAGCGATGGATTTTGCCCATCCGGAGACAGCTGAAATGCTTTGGGACGCGTTTTACCAGCGATTGCGTCTTACCGTTCGCGATCGAGTTCGTAGCATTCGAAGACCGGTGGCCAGCGAAAGTGAAGTGGCCTTGAGCGCGATGAATAGCTTTCTCAATCGGGCTCGCGACGGGCAGTTCCAGAATCTCGCCGATGAAGACGAACTTTGGCGACTGCTCAAGACTATCGCGATTCGAAAAACCAACGACCTTCGCAAAAACCTGCGTGCCCTAAAGCGAGGAGGCGAACGCGCGGTCTACAACCAAGCCGACTTGTCGGACGATTCATCCACACCTTCAGCGGGCATTGATGCTGTTGCCGGAGTTGACGAGTCACCCACCCTGGACACCGAAATTTCCGACTTGTTCAATACGTTATTGGCCAAGCTGCCCGACGACCGTCATCGGGATTTGATCCTTCTAAAACTTCAGGGTGCGTCGATCGCCATGATTGCCGAGCACTTGGCGACCACCACACGAACGGTTCAGCGAATGATCAAGAAAATCGAAGACGATTGGCAAACTGGTTTTCTGGAAACGTGAGGCATTCTTAAAGCCGTCATGGACGTCGAATTTGATCTCGCGGACCAGCTTGATCGGCAGTGGTCATCCGGTGGACCAGCCGATCTCGTTTCGCTACTTCGCCAAGCACCTGCGGATGCCAACGAGATAGTTCGTGAACTGTGTGCGGCGGATCTGGAATGGCGATGGCGTCTGGCCTCACAGCGCACGGACAACGAAACTTGGGCTTCATTGCCAAAAATGCCTTCCGCCACCGACTATGCATCTCTGGTGGGTGAACAATGGAAAAAATTGGATTGTCAGCAAAACCTGTTCGAAGCCGAATGGTGCGCACGTAGCCTTTGGGGCAACGCGCCTGACGTTGATGAGTTTGCCAAACAATTGCCTTCGATCGAGAATTGGAATCATCAACTTGCCAAGCAACTTGATGCGTTGGCACCGCTGATGGCGACACTCGAGAGTTCGTCGCTGAAACGACCGTTACCGGTTAGAGTCAGCCACCGATTCGTGATCGGACGGCAAGGGTTCGAAGATCCACCAGCGCCAGCCTGGGTTGCGGCGAAGAGTCGATTGATCGTCGCCAACTCTCGCTTTCGAACGATCTCGCGAGGCCAACTCCTCGTTCGGCGTACACGACTGAACGAAGTCGAATTGAAAAACGTGTCGCGTTCGGCTTTCTCGATTTGGGATAAAGTTCGATTGGAACCTGGACAGGCATTGCGTCACTTGCTCCCGTCCGAAGTGACCGTCGGGCAAATGGAGATCCATCTTTCGATCGAAAACAGGACGATCTGAATCGTACATTTTGATTGCTGACAAGATCGATCCCGAAGCAAGCGGCGAAAAGTTTCAGCATTTCTTCGATCCAAACCTTGCGGTGAGCGAAGTTTTTGCCGGTGAAGGAATCATCACCAAAGAGAAAGCATCCTCGCACCGTTCGATTGATGCAGTGGACGATGTTGATTTCATCGGGGGCGATTGTCTCGTAACGTGCCAGACGTACCATGGCGCAGCTCCAGCGAACTCAGTAGCTGAATTGGCGTCTGCGCAGGCTAACTCCGCCGGCCACCAGGAAACAGTTCGCTCCCTTCGCTCTCACGAAAAAACTCGTTTCACCCCCTTTCGGCCGCATCGGTCAACCCCGTCGTGATTCTCTGTCCCCATTCAGTCCTTCCACGAGTCCACAGATTGACTTTCGTAGCGGAAGGTCATGAGCCGATTCTGACGGAAAATGGATATCTGGTTGCCGATCGTCCTCCGGATGAGTATACCCACAATGGGTACCTCCGCCAAACAACCCAGAGCCGTTTTCTCGACACTGGCATTGGCGGTCATTTCCCCGCGGGGTGGCATTTGCAGCCAGTTTCTCTTCAGGTCGCAGGCCACTCTTTAGGCGTCTTGTCGCCGCGATACAGTCTTTACGAGGGGAAGAAACTCTCAAACGAAAACGGCGTCACTTTTCAATCAAGCAACCGACTCATGTTTGCAGATCCCGCGAAACTTGTTGCGGCCAACCATTACGAAAAACCGCGACCTCTCATGAAACAAAATTACACAACTGTGGCTTGCACGTTTATCATTTTCACTCTGATCGCGAGTTCGGTTCGCGCTGATCCATTGCCTTCATGGACCAACGGTCCAGCGAAGAAAGCGATCATCGTGTTTGTCGAACGGATCACGAATCGGGGCAGTGACGATTTTGTACCCGTGGCGTCGCCCATCGCCGTGTTCGACAACGACGGAACGTTATGGTGTGAGGCGCCGGTTCCTCCGCAGGCGGCGTTTGCCGCGGCTGAAATCGAGAGAATGCTACCGGAAAACCCGGCGTGGAATAACGATGCCGCCCTCCAGGCACTGCAAAAGGGAGATTTCGCAGCGCTGGGACGTGACCATCACAAAGGGCTCCTGGAAATTGTCGCAAAGACCCACGCCGGCCGAACGCCCGACAATTTTTCGGCGTCCGTGAAGCAATGGCTGGCAACCGCCCGGCATCCAAAATTCGGTCGGCCCTACGATCAGACGGTTTTTCAGCCGATGCTCGAGCTGCTGGCCTATCTCCGCGACCATGGCTTTGAAACGTGGATCGTGTCGGGCGGGGGTCAGGATTTTATGCGCAGTTCTCGCCGAGGATACCTACGGCATTGTCCCCCAGCAGGTCGTTGGTTCCTATAGCGAAGTGAAATACGAAACCAGGGACGGAGTTCCGACATTCACAAAAACCATTGACACTCTGTTCGTGGACGACGCCAACGGCAAGCCCGAAGCGATTCATCGATTCATCGGGCGTCGCCCCATTGCCTGTTTCGGAAACAGCGATGGCGACCAGGCAATGATGGAATACACGACGATCGAAAACCCGTTTCCCAGCTTCGGTCTCGTCGTTCACCACACGGATGCTGACCGGGAATACGCCTATGACGTCAAGCCACCGAGCAGCGGCAAGCTCGTCACGGCCCTGAAAGCTGCAGTTCAACACGGATGGACGGTGGTCGACATGAAGTCGGACTGGAAAACCGTGTTCCCCGAAAGCGATTGATGCTCAACGAAACGACAGTTACATACGCAGCAATCGCCGGACATCCCATGAGAATTTCTTCATCTATTTTACTCCTGGTCATATTTCTCGCCGTTCATTCGTCCGCTCAATCGCAAACACCAGACGATGGCTCGGTCTTGCCTTTTATCGGCAACGCGTCCATCAACGCCAACTCGAGTTGGGTATCATTCCACCAGGGACGCAGCTAACACCGCGCGATCCGACGCTGACCAAGAAACGCATGGAGACCATCGATGAAGAGGTTCTGGCAAAGACCGCTGGTTCGTTTACTTCCGGCTCTACGCGCCGACCGAGCCGTTCTTCGACGAGTCATTCTCGTTACCAGATTTTCAACGATTTGACTGATCGAATAGAATTTGCCGTTTCCCGGTTCGTTTCATCAATCCGTTCCTCACAGTTGCGCACCGGCTATTAGGGAGCCGCCACCATGAAGTTTATGCTCGCAAGCCTACTCGGCCTATTGTTGTGTCTGGGAGTCAGCCTCCCGGCTCAGGCTCAGGAAAAACCGAATGTTCTGGTCATCTGGGGCGATGACATCGGCACCGAGAACATCAGCTACTACAACCGTGGCATGATGGGATACCAGACACCCAATATCGATCGCGTCGCTAAAGAAGGCATTTTCTTCACGGATTACTACGGCCAGCAATCCTGCACGGCCGGCCGTGCCGCCTTTATCAACGGCTCTGTTCCGGTCCGCACCGGCATGACCAAGGTCGGCATCCCCGGCGCACCGGAAGGTTGGCAGAAGACCGACGTTACCATGGCCACTGTCATGAAGAGCCTCGGATATGCCACAGGCCAGTTTGGCAAGAACCACCAGGGCGACCGCGACGAACACTTGCCCACGATGCATGGCTTCGACGAGTTTCTCGGAAACCTCTACCACCTCAACGCGGAGGAAGAACCCGAGAATGAGGACTATCCAGGCGACATGGTGCTGCCCAGCGGTAAGACGTTCAAGCAGGTCTTTGGTCCACGTGGCGTTCTGCGTTGCAAGGCCGACGGCAATGGCGGCCAGACGATCGAAGACACCGGCCCGCTCACCAGGAAACGCATGGAAACCATTGATGAGGAAACCATCGCCGCGGCCAAGGAATTCATGACCCGCCAGACGAAGGCTGGCAAGCCGTTCTTCTGCTGGTGGAACGGCACTCGCATGCATTTTCGTACACACGTCAAAGCCGAGCACCGCCACAAGGGCAATGATGAATATACCGACGGCATGATCGAGCACGATATCCAAGTGGGACAGTTGCTCGATTTGCTAGATGAACTCGGTATCGCTGACAAAACAATCGTTCAATATTCGACCGACAACGGTCCGCACTACAACACGTGGCCCGATGCCGGAACCACTCCGTTCCGAAATGAAAAGAACTCGAACTGGGAAGGTGCCTATCGTGTTCCCTGTTTCGTTAGGTGGCCCGGACACTTCCCTGCTGGCGAGGTCCGCAACGGCATCGTTTCCCACGAAGACTGGCTGCCCACCTTCGCCGCCGCCGGTGGTAACCCCGACATCACTGAGCAGCTGAAAAAGGGCGTCGAGCTCAACGGACGCAGTTACAGGAACTATCTCGATGGTGCCAACCAGCTTGACTATATCAGCGGCAAGACCGAGGAGTCGCCGCGTAAGCAATTCATGTATGTGAATGACGACGGCCAAATCGTCGCCATGCGCTACCAGGATTGGAAAGCCGTCTTTCTTGAGAACCGCGGTATGGCTTTCGAAGTTTGGCGAGAGCCTTTCACCGAGCTCCGTGTACCGTTGCTCTTCAACCTCCGCCGCGATCCGTTCGAGAAGTCCCAGCACAACTCGAACACCTACAACGACTGGTTCCTCGATCGCGTGTTCATCCTCGGACCGATGCAGAGGGTGGCAGGGAACTTCCTGATGACCATGAAGGAATATCCGCCTAGCCAGACTCCTGGATCGTTCAACCTTGAGGGAATCCAGAAGAAAATTGAAGCGAGCATGGGCGGCAAGTAGCCGTTTTGAGTCTGAGCCGCTAAGTGACGTAGTCACCACCTCGTTAGCTGGTGGCTACGTGCTTTAATTGTTGTTCGAGAGTAGTCATTCAGTCTCGGTAAAATACTGCCAGCCAGACGGTCGGTGAATCCGGTGTCGTCCAGTCCACACGATGCTTCTTGTGGGCTGGTATTCGTACGTGATCGCCGGGCATCATCTGGACGGACTCCCCGTTCTCGAACATCAACTTGGCTTCGCCTTTCAACACGATCACCCACTCGTGTTCCACTTGATCGTACCAAAAGCCATCGGGACTGGCATTGCCCGTGGAGACGATGCGCTCGATGCGGACACGCTTGGTCTCGGCAAGGACTTCGACGAGTTCGTTGGGAAGGTCAGTCGGAAGGTCATCGAACAAGTTCGACACTACGCTGGCTCCTCATTGAACGGGAACAAGGCCGAGTTGTCGGTATCGAAAACGACATCGCCATACTTCGCACGAGTTTCAGCATCAGGCTCAACGCACAGCCCGTAATCGTGGTTGCCCCAGACACCGATGGCGTTAGCATCGGCAAGCAACCAACACGTTTCGTCGATCCGTCCACCCGTCTCAAACACGTCGCCGAGAACAACGACCTGATCGACACCTTTGGCCCGAAAGCGGTCCAACGCCGTTCGCAGATGTTCGACATGCTCGTGGATGTCAGTGATTAGACCAGGTTTCATGCGGAATTTCTCAACACCAACTTGATCGCCACCCACGGCATAAAGAAAAGGACCAACACGCATAACTTGAGTAGTCCCAAACCGCAGTAAATGATCAGGTCCAGTTCGTGCGGCGTCAGGCCGAACATGCGCCCATGAATGTCGTCGATGATCTCGCCCGTCAGCAAGAAGACGACGAACGAGAACAACAGCAGGGCAAAGCCGATAATCCAACAGCGCAGCAAAACCTTGGCAAGCGTGTCGAAGAAGTCTCTCGTGGAATCGAGCATGGTGGCCTCCTCGCCTCAAGGTAGTGGTATCGAATGCTGCCGTCATTGGTCTACAGCAAAAAATTGCGCCAGCATTGACTCGGGTCGGTGCGATTCTGACCTCATTTCTCAACGTACCGAGCGAGCTTGCCGAGCGTTGGGTACAATATTGGCGACTTGCGTTAGCAATGATCAGCTGACGAGATCGCGAACCCCTACGATCCAAGCAAGCCCGTGGGACATTGAAAAGTATGCGGTACACAGCAATCGATTTGAATCTCGCTCTGCGACCATTGTGTCTGAAGAGCCTCACCGCCAGGGGCTTCGCCTTCGCCTTCTTGTTGATTTGGGGCACCGGCTTTCTTATTGGTGCCGAACCACCACAATCCACGTCGGAGAACTCGGGATCCATTGCAGGCACAGTTGTGTACGTTGCCAACGCCGAACACCCGTGGCGACTGGGACGTTACTACGTCAAGGATGCGAAGTCTGGTCGGCTTGCTGAGGCGGTTGTGACCATCTCAAAACGCGGACTACGTTTTCCCGACGAAGACCGTGAGCCGGCCACGGTCACGGTTGACCAGAAAGACTTTCAGTTCACGCCCGAGACAACCGCCATCCGGGCAGGCGATCACGTGCGTTTTCTCAATAGTGACAACCATGCCCATAATGTGAAAACCTCTCATCCAAAGTTTTCTTTCAACGTCACCATGCCCGTTGGGAGTGAACATACTGAGACCTTTGAATCCGCGAGCGGGATTAGTCAACCATATCAGATCGATTGCGTTTTTCATTCTGCGATGCGGGCCTGGATTTACGTCTTCGACCATCCTTGGTTTCAAGTAACATCTGCCGATGGTACCTTTCTTTTGGAAAACGTGCCCGCTGGCGAGTATCGTCTGGAAGTTGCGCATCCGGCCGGTGGCCTACGGCATCGTGAAACAATCAAGGTCGTTGCCGGTAACACATTGGAAGTCGAAGTTCCATTGCATCGGAATCCCGATAAGCCCTAATTCGCTCCTGCCTTCCAATCTCAGGAACATGTCATGGATAACAAAGCGAGTCGACGAGACGCATTGAAACAGGCGGCCCTTTCAACAGTAGGCGTGATGGCTTGGCTGTCCCAAGCCTCGCCCGCTTACTCGCAGGAAGCCGGCGAGGGCGAACTTGTGCCCTTCCTTGACGAACCGCGCACGCCGCCCAATCGACTAGACTGGGAAGTGATTGATTCTTGGTTGACTCCGCAGGATCAAGTCTTTTCCGTACAGCACTATGGGGTTCCCGAATTTGACTACACCGATTATCGGCTTGAGATCGGCGGTATGGTTAAACGCCCGAAGCAATTCACCGTTGGCGAATTGAAGACACTGCCCAAGACCGAAGTCGTGACGACGCTCGAATGCGCGGGGAATGGATCGAATCCAGGATTCAAGAACGCAGTTTGCAACAGTCGCTGGGGCGGCACGTCATTGGCTCCGCTGCTGGAAAAGTGTGGCATTGATCCCGCTGTTACTGAAGTGGTTTTTTTCGGAGAAGACAGGAAGGAAGAGATTCTGCGTCCGGACACAAAACGGGAACTAAAAGTTGAAGTCCCCTTCGGTCGTAGCATGTCCATGAGCGATGCGCTGCGGCCCGATTTGCTGCTGGCATATGAACGCAACGGGCAACCGATCGAGCATCGCAATGGAGCGCCGATCCGTTTGATCGTCCCCGGTTGGTACGGCGTCGCAAACGTAAAATGGCTGACACGGATCGAATGTCGTGATCGACGCTACATGGGGAGATTCATGGCACGCGACTATGTGACCGTCCGCGGTGAACGACTCGGCGAAGAGATTGTCTATGTGGAATCCTCTGTAACACGAATCCAGCTCAAGTCCGTTGTGGCGAGAGTCACGCGCCAGCGAACTAGCGACAATCAAGTCTCAGCCAAAGCGTTTGGCGTTGCCTGGGATGATGGAACGGGAATCGCAAAGGTGGAAGTGAAGGTTGACGATGGTCGGTGGCAGACTGCCGTACTGAACGACGAACCACGATCGAAGTATGGCTGGACATTCTTCTCAATCGACCTGGGGCAACTTTCATCGGGCCAACACACGATCGTTTCGCGAGCCATCGATATCAATGGGCGCATTCAGCCCGCTGCCGAAGATGATGAAATCGCGCTCAAGAAAACCTACTGGGAAGCTTATCAGCAATGGCCACGTTCATTTTCCCTGGATAGCTAGCCGGGAATCGACCGGCAAGAACGCGACGGGATCTGTTATCGACCGACCGGTCCGATGGAAGATAGTCAGCACCTTGGTACGCACACATGAGTTGACTGAACTGGCATCGTTTTGACTCTTATTTTCAACCTGATGATACTCGGTCACGCGAGGCAAGTATTCGGAGAATTGCGTCAAGCACATCGTCGAGTCGCTTACTGACGTCTGCTACCAGGAATCGCAAAACGAAATACCCATGTTGCTGAAGGAGGGCATCCTTGCGGCGGTCGCGGCGATACGCGTCTGCATTTGCAAAATGCTGACCGCCATCGAGTTCAACAACGAGACGGGTTCTAGAATTGAGCAGATCCACTTCCATATTGCCCCAGCCATCAAACGGGATTGGCAACTCGACGTTCAATTCGAAACCGCCGGCTGTTTCAGGAAGTGACTGTAGTCGGTGATAGAGAAAAGCCTCGGTTGCACTCCGGCGCGCGCAGCGCCCCGGGCGCTCGAGTCGAAATCTCGAGCCACATGCACAAACAGCCTCGCCAGCGGCGCGTCGACCCCGTCCCGGACGAGCCGCCGAACTGTGGCCGCATAATCGGTCTTCCACGGAGGATCGACTGGCAACTGGACTTCCACCGGCCAATTTGGAACGGCACTTCCCGGCAGCAGAACGGTGTAGCCGATCCCCTCGTAACCTTGGCATCGACGGTCGAACATCCGGGAAAGCATTGGCACGTTCAGGTCCGCGTAGTCGTAGACGCGGACTTCCGTCTTGCCCGCGTATCGTCGGTGCAGACGTCCAAGATATTGAGCAACCGTGCCGCGCCATGAAACCGGCAATGTCAACATCAGTGTGTCTAACCGTGGATCATCGAAGCCCTCTCCCACATACCCGCCCGTTGCCAACAGCACTCGATCTTCCTCTGGCGCGATTGCGGCAAGGCGATCCGAAATCGCCCGCGTACCCTTGATACCAATCCCGCCCTGCAGGACGACGACATGTCGGACATCCGATTCCAAGCTCGCCGCGAGCAACTCGAGATGCTCCCGGCGTTCGGTAAGCACGAGCGGTGAGTGACCCTCGCGTATACTTTGAAGAACGTCTTCACGGATCATTCCGTTGCGATCATTGTCGGAAATCAATTCACGATAGAGATCCTGAAATTGTTTCCGCTGGTTGGAATCGGCCGCCAACACCGGACGAAATCCTGTGGGGCGCACGATCACCGAATGTTGAAACGGGCGAGTGACTGATTCGGCCTTCGCATCGACATGATGCCGCACCGGCCCGCATTGCATGAAGATGATCGGATGATGTCCGTCTTTGCGGGCGACCGTTGCGGACAGCCCCAAGACATATCGCGCCTTTGCCCGTCGCGCGACAAGTTCAAAACTATGTGCCGACAGATGATGACATTCGTCAACAACTACATGGCCATATTTGGCGACACAGTCATTCACGACGCCCTTGCGTACGAGGCTCTGAATAATAGCCACGTCGATCCTTCCCGTTGGCTTCCTACGGCCGCCTCCAATCCGACCGATGTCTTGGGGAGCAATTCCGAGGAATTCAGATAGCCTCTCGACCCATTGTTCGAGCAATTGCCGCCGATGCACAAGGATCAATGTGTTGACGCCTCGCTGGGCAATCATCCATGCCGCGACCACCGTCTTGCCGAACGCCGTGGTTGCTGACAGAACTCCGGTGTCGTGCTGGAGCAGTTTTCGAACGGCCGTCTTCTGCTCGGGGCGCATGTCACCCTGGAACGACAAGTCGACCGGTTCACCTCGGACACGCTCGTCGCGCATGTTGACTTCGATCTTCAGGTCGTCCAACAGAGATCGGACTTCCTCGTAACAGCCGCGGGGCAATGCGAGATGTTGCGGATGATCCTCGGCACAACTAATGATTCGCGGTTTACCCCATGTGGAAAGGCGCATGCACTGAGCTTTGTAGAATTCCGGATTCTGAAACGCTGCCAGTCGCATCAGAGAGTTTCGCAGCTTTGGAGGCAGGTTTTCCTTTGATACGTAAACCTGATCACGCAACGTCAGATCCAGTCGTGCCGGCAATTCCGCGGAAACGAGTGGTCCAGTCCGGCGTCGCGACGGCGAAACCATCCATGCTCGGGTGTCGTCGTCGCTCGGAACAACTTGAATGCCGATGACGCGTCCATCTTCATTGGCCTTGCGTACCAATTCTTCAACACTCGTGCGCGACATGCGCTGGATCGATGAGAGCGCCGCCCACTGGTCGGCAAACGGCATAAGTCGGTCGTCAACAAACACACTGTTGCCAGCCTCACGCGGTTGCTTCTGTAACGGCAGCGCGATCAGATTCCCAAATCCTCCATGCGGCAACGTGTCTTGATTTGGGAAAAACCGGTCATAGGAGTCGAGTCCGATATCCGGCCGCCGGTCCATCGTTTCCGTGAGCACGTGCGAACCAAGCCGTCGTGCCAGGGAAGCCGGCATTGCAGTCTCGAAGAAGATCCAGACGTGGCCGCCGTTTCCAGATCGTGACCGTTCGAGCACAGCCGGCACACCCATTTGCCGACACGTTTGCAGTACTGCGATCGAGTCGTCCCGCCAGCTGGATTTGTCGAGATCAATCGCCAGGAAGAAGCAAGTCTCATCCAGCAGCATTGGATACACTCCGGCCACGAAGTCACTGCCGCGTTCGTCCTTCCCGACGAGATGCTTGTGAATCACGTCATCCGTCACCGGCAGGAACTTTCGATGCTGACAGCCGGCGCATTTGACACGCGGCTTTTCACAGATACCCGCTACCCACTCGTTCCAGCAGACCGGCGAGTAACCCGTTTTTCCGGACGTGCGGCTCTCAAACCGGCGTGGATAGACATCGCCCCGACCTCGAAAGAGCGAGCGAAAGAGTGCAATTTTCTGTTCCGGTGGTGATCCGTGATGAACGGCCCTTGTTGACGGTGACATTGTCGGTTCAGCATAACGAATACGATGGCCGCGTCCACAATCGTCGACGTCAATTGCCCCACTCGAAATCGAAAACCAACGTCGTCACACTCACCGGGAATCGCCGTGCACGCCTCAGGGGGCGTTGTTCGCACGCATTTGACGCGTCCAATGTCATTCAAGGTCACTGTTGATCTTAGAAACTCGCCCATGCCTTGCAGCATTCATCGTTGCCTATTGAAGATGTTCAAATTCGGCTCGATGCAGAAAGAGCAAATGCCGAAGCTCCCTGTCCAGTTGTTGGGCCGGCTGAAACGACCAATGCTTCGGCTCGGACCCGTCACCTCGCCAAAAGGAATTCTTCGCTGTTCAGCAGCATGGAGAAAACCTGCTGAGTAGCCGATTCATGGTCGGGCGATTGCTTCAGATAAGCGACGTATTGATTGGATTCTGTCGTCTTGGGGAAGCGTGATAACGCCAGCAGGAACGTCAGGTCGACAAACTGCTCCTCGGTTTTCACTGCCTTATCCACCGATGCGGCGCAGTCGCCGATCAGTTTCTGAAACTCGTCCGGGGTAAGAAAGCGAGAATTCGCGCCAATGCCGCGTTCGGTTCCAGGTTCGACGGCGAGATCCTTTTGTGTCTGGAGCAGGCGATCGTTGGTGGCGGACATCCCGCGGCTGAATTCGTTGCCTTGGACCAGCGCACGAGTGAGTTGAAGGACACTCAGGGGCCGGTCGTTGGTTTCCGCAAACGCTTTCTGGGCTCGTTGAACCTCTTCCTCGGTCGGGGGTCGGCACACGCTCATCAGGTAGACGGCCGAGGCCACTTGCTGGTCGCTCATCGCAGGTGTCTTGGTCAGGATTTTGACAACCCGATCCTTGATGCCGCACTGGGAAGCATCGAGGTCTTGCCACTGTTTGTGCTCGGTCTTCAGGGCGCTTTCGATCTGGCTGACAACTTCCAACGTGGATTTCGCCATCTCCGCGTTTCGCAAAGTGGGCAAGACCGCGTCGCCGACTTTCTCGGTTTTGTCGCTCATTCGCCAGATCACGACTTCGCCGGATTTCGCAGCGTTGCTGCCACCAGCGGCGAGGCGTTGGCCGTCGGGACTGAAGGCGAGGGCGTTGATTCGCGGAGTCGAAGCGGAATGTTCTGATTGGGTTCCCGGTCTCTGTGTCCCACACTCGCACCACGCGGTCATATCCGGACGAGGCCAGTCGTCTGCCATCAGGACTGAACGCGACGCTCCGCACCGAACGGCTGCGACCCAAAATGCGCCCGGTGAATTTGTCAGTTTCCTGGCCGCGGGCCTGACCCTGATGTCCGCTGATCTTCAACAGCTCTCGCCCGGACGGCAACTCCCACAGGCGAACCGTTCCATCCGATACGGCCGCCGCCAGCCTCGTCCCTTTGGGATTGAATGCCAAGCTCGCAACCGAGCAAGGGTCTCCGCCTTGTTCGACCTTCGGCTGCGTTTTGAAAGTGTGCAGCCGCTGGCCGGTGGAGGTGTCCCAAAGATGCACTTCGCCAGCTTCCGGCAACTCACCCGACGCCCCTTGCGTGCCGGCGGCGAGGTACTTGCCGTCGGCGCTGAACACCACCGCGTCCGCGCGAGTGGACAAGGGGCCGAATTGCCGCAATTCCTTGCCGGTCTCCGCGTCCCAAATTCTCACCACGCCGCCCGGCAGTCCGTGCCGCCCACCTACTTTCGTCACGCTCCCGGCCGAGGCCAGCCGCTTCCCATCCGAACTGAACGCCAGCGCGGCGATCGCAGGTCGAAACGGAAAATTCGGGTCCCAATTGCCATGCGGGTCGATGCTAAAAAATTTCTTGCCGTTGGCTGCGTCCAAGAGCGTCAACTTGCCACGGTTCGTCTCTGAGACATTGGCACGGAACGATCGCGCGATCGCCAAACGACTGAGGTCGCGATTGACGGCGGCTACGCTGTCACCATCGATCTTCAACCAACGAAACTGTTTGCCGGTCTTGGGATCCCAGATGCAAACGTGCTTCGCGCTTTCCGAGACAACCTGGCTCCCGTCCGCATTGAACGCCAGTGCAGTCACCTCCGTGTCGTGGCCTCGAAAGGTGACCACCGATGCATCGGCATGACCGTCCGTTGAGATGACGGCCTGGGGCTTCGCCGGCGTATTTGCAACCGGATTTGCAGGTGGGACCGCAATTGCTGCCCTAGGCGCAATCGTTAGCCCCCCCAACAAACCGCCGACGATACCAACAACGCACAGCGACGTGATGGAGAATCGTCGTCCGACTGGGCTATGACAGCGCTGAGGATCCAGGATCGCCAGCACTCGTTGGTCAAGTCGGGAAGTATGCGCCATCGCGACTCCAATCGCGGGCCGAACGGGACGGTAACATTGCAAAGTTTGTAACAGTTGCTCTGCGTAGTCGCTCGCTGGCTGGCCGGCCATCAAGACACAATCATCCGACGCGAGTTCTCGTTCAACACGCAGTTGCCTGGCAGCATGCCAGACAAGAGGATTATACCAATGCGCGAGCAATGCGAGACGCCCAAGTAACTGGGCCGCAACGTCGCGCCGCTTGAGATGTGCAATTTCGTGAAGCAAAATGCAGTGCCGCCGAGTCTGGCTCCATGTCCGCCAATTGCCAGGAATGATCAGGCGAGGATAGAGAACGCCGATCACCGCGGGCACGCACGTTTCATCGCACTCAAGCGTCACAATCGGTCGCTGAAGTCCCAGTGTTCTGGCCGCTGTCGTGACTGAATTCAACCAGTCATCGTTATCGATTCGCCGCAATCGGCTCAGACGAATCGACTGCATTGCGAGCGAAATTAAGAACCGAGTCGAACTGATTATCGTTCCGAGCAGCCAGCAGAGGACGAACACTTGCTCGACACCAGGATTTCCAACAGCCGCCGACTGGATTGCCGCTGACCTCGGAACCCTCTGGCGTGCATCTGCAGAATTCGCGGCGATCACTTCCGATTCCAACTCAGGTCGCACAGTGACGTTGTTGGCGGTGATGGAGCCAACCGTATCAGGCAAGGACGGTTCAGCGGGATTAACGGAAGATGCCGATCGGAAATCTTCTGTTGTGACCAACTGGGATGAATCCCCGGCTCTGGCAAAACACGGAGCGTGAATTGCGGCAACAATGACGAAGCCATTGGCACAACAAGCGATGCCGCCAGGCCGAATACCCAAACGCGATGCCGCATTGCCGCCGACTGCCGACCCAGTAGCGTACATGCGAGTGCGGCCAGTGCGATCGCGATCGTCGACTTGGTGACGATGACCCAGAACGGGAAGTTGATCATTGCAAATAACGATGCCGACACATTATCGAAGTCGATCATTTAGCGCCCCTCCCGTCGAGCCTTCTCAATCAGTGTTTGTAGCTTCGCGAGTTCCTCATCCTTCAAATTGTCGGACTTCAGATCGAGTGCGGCCGCCATCGTGTCGGCGACCGAGTTTTCGAAGAACGTGGCCATTAGATGCGACAGGGCCGATTTGCTGGCCGAAGATCGACACTGAGTCGGCCGATAGATGTATTTCGTTCCATCCTGTCGATGCTTCACGAATCCTTTTCGTTCCAGAAGTCGTAGCATGGTCCTGACAGAATCGTAGGCTGGCGGCTCAGCCATTTGTTCCATGACGTTCCCGACCGACGCTTCTTCGAGGCGGAATAGAATGTCCAGAATCTCCCGCTCCCGCCGTCCCAGCTGGGACGGATCTCTTTTTCCAACCATGAATCGTAATTCCTCACAATCATCCACCGGGTAACCGCTTACCACTGGTAATATATTACCGGACGCGATTTGGGGGTCAATGGAAAGCGGCAGACATTTTTGCACCGACAAGGTGCCGCGGTTTGGGAATTCCTACAGAGGGATCGCTGTCAGATGCGACCCGTTTCCGACTCGTGGGTTAGGCTACGGAATTCCTCACGCTGGAACCAATCGACCTCGGTCATCCCAATCGGAATCCGCCGCGTCGTCCAGTCGTGCGTCGATCATTCATTGGGCGGCTTCCTACGGGGTGCGGTTAAACGATTGGGCGAACCAGGGTACAGAAATCAAGCGAATGGGTTGGTCCGCGTTGCGGCCATTCAGAGGACATGCGTATTCTCGCTGCCTTCCATGCCGGTGTCAGTCCTTGGAGGCGGAGCGCCATTCCCATTGGCAGCCACAGCAATTCAGCAAGAGTGACGGTAGAATCATGGCTTAGGCGTGTCGCAGATTGAGCTTCGGATAGGAACGCACCCCCCGACCCGATAAAAAACCCGACCCGATAAAAAACCCGACCCGATCATTAACCTGACCCGATAAAAACATGACCCGAAACAAGATACTCGTCGTTGCGATTCTGGTTCTGGTGCAAGCTTCCCTTGTGACTGCGGAAGCACCGACAAAGAAGATGAAAGTCTTCATCCTCGCGGGGCAGTCGAACATGGTCGGTTGGGGCGACAGCACGAAGTTGCCCGACGATCTGCGGAGCGGCAATGACCATGTTTTGATGTTTGAGAACGGCCACTGGCAACCCCTCAAGCCGTTCAAGAAGGCGCAGAAAAACCAAGAGAAGTTCGGAATGACCGAGTTCTCCTTCGGTCCCGAGATCGCTTTTGCACATGACATGGCCAATGCATGGCCCGATGAAACGATCGGTGTGGTGAAGTTCGCCATCGGCGGAACCAGCATCCTAACTTGGAAGCCAGATTGGTCCAAAGAAGATGCCGACCGAGTTGGCCAAGGACGGCTCGGCTCGCTTTACGAAAAACTGATGGCGAAGGTTGAACAGGCACGCAAAGCGCGAGAGATCGAGATCGTGGGAGTCTTGTGGTTGCAGGGCGGCGGCGACATGAAGAACGTCGCTGTTGCGAAGGAATACCTCGACAACCTCAAGTCGCTTGTCGCCGCTGTGAGGAAGGACACGAGGGTTGCCGACTTGCCCTTCTTCTGCGGATCGCTTCGGCGAAGCGAAGATCCTGACGACATTTCCGACGTTGTACCGCAACGAGTGGATGGTCCCTATCCAGCGGTCGAGTTTGTCCTCAAGGCCCAATGGGATGCTCAGAAGGATATCCCCCATACTCGCACCGTGATCCTTCGAGACATCGAAGTTCATCCGAAGAACGTCCATTACAATACGGAGGGACAACTGAAGGTCGGAAAGCTGTTCGCCGAAGCCTTCCTCGATTCCGCATTGCGAATCGGGGGGCACACACCCGAGCAGATTCTCGCCATGCTCGGGGCCAAGGGACGAGATGCCGTCACCGACAGCGAACTGGTGATGTACCGTCGCATCTTTGGCTTCATCGATGCCAATGGTGACGGGCAACACTTTAAGAAGGAGTTTGTCGATGACGGTCGCTACCTGACCCGCGCAGCGCGGGAGGGAATCTTCCGAGCAGCGGACTCAAACGGCGACGGAATCGTCTCTGAGGAAGAGTACATTGACAATCGCCTCATCACCGACGAGGCCAAGAGGATCTATGAGGAGATGGACGCCAACGACGATGGAAAGCTGACCAAGGAAGAGTTCGTCGCCCGCGGGAAGATCAAGGACGAGGATCTGGCCGAAGCGGTATTCGAGGCGTTGGATTCAGATGGCAGCGGCGAACTCGTTGTGCCCGAGTACCTTCGGGTCTGGGGGCGGTGGGCTAGAAGCCGTCCCCTTTGAGTTCTGCCGGTTCAATCTTCCCAGTCACGCATGGGGCTTCAAAGTGACTGCGATCCAACGGCAATCAGCAGCAACACGTTCACAATAGAATGGCCCCCGAAGTCGGGTCAGCAGAAGGCGTTTCCAGAAATTGACCGGGCCGAGTTCTTCGATCTCGGGACGGCAAGACAGAAGATCAATGCGGCGCAGGCGAGCCTGTTCGACGAGCTTGAGGAACGACTGAGTGGTGAGTGAAGTCGAACGGTCAGCTGGTCGGCCAATGCAGCAAATCGCGATTCACACCATCGGCCAAAGTAATCTTCGGATCAGCCTCTAAGCGGAGAGACGGGATGCCCTCGCAAGACGCCAATATGAAACAACCGATCAGAGAACGGTTTGCCAATGTCGCCCGGTGGTTCAAAGCTGCGCACGCGTTTCCGGTCGGTCCTGAAAGCGCCAAGTCACTCCGCGACAATGCCCATGAAACCAACGGCTCTCCGTTGCATCGCACTCTTCTATTGAGCACCGTTGCCCCCTTTGTTGCATGTGATCTGATAATTCCGATAGTTCTTGTGTGCGGTTCGACGCCAATAGTTCAGAATTCGAGATAATAAGGCGTCCCTCGAGGCCTCTCAACATTCCTAAGCAACCATTGGGTTACGGCTACGGCGACGACGACTGGCGAGAGGACACCTTTGAGTCCCAGCGTCGAGTTGATCAGATCAGTATCGAGTCGGGGGGGCGTACGATCAGGCACCGCACGGCGGGATACTCGGCAGCGACTACTGCTGTGAGTCCTTCTAATGCCGCTTTTGCGGCGACATAGTGCGGCCATTCCGAAACGGGCTTGTTTACGACAACAGAGGAAATGAAGACGATCGTACCTTCAGAAGCCGCGAGCAGCTCAATCATGGCCGCCATCGGAGTTAGAACCAGTCCTGTACTTGCCGAAATGTACTGCTGGATGCGTTCAACGGCTTGCCTCTCCACCCACAATGACAGTAGGGACGGACAGGCGCTGCAAATCAGTAGATCAAGTCGACCATAATCTTGGACAATGCGATTTTTCAACTCAATACAGCTCGGCAGGTCAGCTGCATTTGCCTGCGCCAGTACGACGGTTCCAGGAGCAGATTTGAGTCGATCTCTCAACTCTTGTGCCGCATCGATACTGTCCGAGAAATTCACCAACACCGTCGCCCCACGTCTAGCAAGTGCTTCGACTAGCGAGGCCCCGAGTCCTCGACTGCCACCTATTACCAAGGCTACGTTTCCGGACAAATCGTCGCCTGTTGAGAGCAAAGCGTCCCATTCACTCGTTGTTCGTTGAGGGCGTTGCCGGTATAGGGCTCGAATCTCACCCACCGCGAATCGCCTCCCTTCAGAGCCCAACTCGACGTCCAAAATCATATAATTGAAGTTTGGTTGAAACACCTTGACACTCATGTGATAGTCAAAGACGTCGACGACCGGATTCGCGGCCTCATCGAATTCGAGCTTCAGGCCGCTGAACAGAGCCTGCCGGCCTGGTAATACCATTCCGACCAGATAGCTGGTCGCCAGCAAAGCGGCTTGAAATCGAGGGTCCATATCCGTTGTCGAAAAGCCGAGTCGTTCGCGCAACCGGCAAAAGGCCTCTTCATCGGCAGACCATTGACCATCCGAGGATAATCCTGGCGTGAAATCGCTTTTGTCCACATCTCGGGGTTGTTGCAACAGTGTGGTTGCTTCGGTTCCCAAGATGTGCCCGTGGTGTGCTTGACGATAGCTGAGGTCCATTCGCAGGAGGACACTTCGACCGTCCTTGAGACAGAGGCGGCAATTGGCAGGTTCGTCTTCGATTTCGACAGCGTACTCGACATCCGGGAAGATTGGATTGGCAAACTCAAGATTGATCGCAGCGGGTACGGCCTCGGGCCGTGGAGCGGTCTCCGCAAGGCAGTCGCAGGGCACCGAGGACGCCGAATACAAGCGGCTGGCCGAAGGGGGACTTCCGCGCGTATTCTTTCGACATGTGAAGAGGGTTATGGTCATGGCTCGCGCGAGCAAACAGCTCCATGTCCTCCGATCGAATACAAAAGCTGCTACTCATACGTAGTCTATTCCTGAGCGCAAGTCATAGTTTTTTGACGATAGATTAGGAAGCAGGACATCGAGCAGATCGAGCACAATTGGGTTGTCGTCGTGTAACAAGACTATATCTCGTGACTCGACGATATCGGAGAGAATCTCGCCGCCGACGCGTCCTTCCTCTGGACGTCGAAAGCTCCAGTCCTTTACCTCCTTGGACCATGTAACGCATCGTAGCTTTTCTACTTTAGCAGTCAGAATTGACGACGCCGTCAACCGCCCACCGGGAGGACGAAACAGGCGTGGTCGATCGTGGAGATATGAGTCGAGCAACTTTTGACAACGCCCAACGTCGTCGCGAAACGTTTTGAACGGAGGTGGCTTATTCGGAGCAAACCACTCTTCCGAATGGGTGTAGCTGTGGTTTCCCAGCAGGTGGCCGCGTCGGACAATCTCGTCAAGCAGATCAGCGGATTGCTCAGCAAACTTACCAATGACAAAGAATACGGCCCTGGCGTCATGTGACTCAAGCCGGTCCAGCACAGCAGGAGTCACAGTTCGATGCGGACCATCGTCAAATGTCAGGAGAACAGTCCGTGCATCATTCCGCCTTAAACGATGTATCGTTACCGAACGAGGTACCAGTGAATTAATGAGTCCGCGCAACATCGATCCGACCTCGACCTTCACTTAGTGTGGCAAACAACGTGGCGCATGGCGCTCTGCAGCCAGCCATTACAAACCTACAGGCTGCTATCTCCGTCATAGGGTCCCGCGTACCAAACATCGGGTGTTCGCAGTGTCTCCTGGAGATCCGCATCATTCGCTCGATAGAGATACGGCCACGATTCGTTGATCAATTCAAACGGGCGAAATTTTCGCAAGATACTTCTGAGCTGCGTTGGCTCACCGTTCACTTCGAGCATCGAGGCGCCGCTGCTGGCTGCATCGCGGGCAGCTGCGCCCAGTAACTCGCTCGTCACACGTTCGTCATCGTTCTCGACGAAGATGTCGGCCACCAGCATGCGACGTAGCTCCAACTGCTCATTGTCGCGGCGTACCATGGCTAGGTATCCGACTAATCGATCGTCAATGTAGGCGCAAACCAATCGCGGAGGATAAACGCGATTTCCCGCCGCAAAGTGCCATCGCAAAGTTTCGGAGTCCCGGCAGGCGAGCAGCCGTCGCCTCTCAGCACAACGCCGCTGCCAGAGATCGTCAAATTGCGCATCGACGTCCGACGCTTCAATGATCCTGATGTCGCACTGCGACCGTCCGCTTCTGATGGCTCGCCCCGTCAATCGCAGAAATACCCATAGCGGCGGCGCGAGTAACGTCCCTACCAGTTCGCTGCCAAGCGTGCGCCATTGCTTCTTCCGCAAGGCTGCGGCCAAGAAGCTGCGCTCACGAAGGATCCAATAAAGATCAACATCGTACTCGGGTTGCGGAATGCGGGTGAATTTCAGGAACTCAAAAATCTTGGAAGTCTGGATTGCTGCCGTTGTTATCAGCAGTAGATCGACATTCTTCTGTTTGCAGAACTCCGAGACCAATCTCAAGCTGTGTCCACGGTAGTCGGGGTCGACGACGAGCGCGGCGCCGACGGCCGCGATTAGGCTGCCATGGCCGAATTTGTACTGCTGAACAATATTGGAGATAAAGCCAACAACGTTCTGCTCCTCTTCTAAGACCCATCCCCGATTTAGCCCGGGAATCAGTTTGCTTGCAGGATTATCGATCCATACGCGCTCCCACCCGTCGCGGCTCGGGGTCCCCCAGCCGGCACCGCGAAACAGTTCCGCAACATCCGGCAAATCTTCAAACTGTACTTCGCGGACGGTGACCATTGGCGTCGAGCTTCACGCGGGTATGGGCTGGGATGTAGAGTCAATCCGTTACGGGCACGGACTCGCCCCGGGTATGTCGGACCGTCAAGTAGTCAGGGACTGGATAGCTGCGGGATACTGGCCAACAGAAGTGATCACCTTGCTTTTCCAGCAGCGATTGCTCCTCCAAGAAAGCTCGACAGGGAGCGTTGCGATCGGTGCGTTGATAGGTCAGACACAGACGCTCGGCGCCAGCATCTCTCGCTTCCTGTACCATGACCGAGACCATCAATTGCTCGACGCCTCGCCCCATGACCCGGCAACTCAACACAAAATCTGCGAATTCGGCCGTGCCTCCTTCAATCGTAAGGCTCGCCAGACCCGTCAAACCGTAGTCACCAAACCGGTCGGCGACCCGGAACGTGAGCATCTGGTTGTTCGGGCTGTCGAGCCACTGCCGCAATTGCGATTCCGTTAGCCTGCGAGTCCTCAGGTTCATCTGATTCGTCTTGTTCAGCAGCTGCACCGTCCGCTTAATATTCGCGTCCGTCACCGGAGAACACGAAATCCGCATACCGAGTGAGTGAAGATAATCATCCAGAGTCTGGCCCGCTTGCTTCAACGACTCTCGCTCTCTCTCTGCGACGTACATCTTTGTCCGAGCGGCATCTTCTTCGCCTACGAACGTTGTGTCGAAGCAATCCAGTTCCGCCAACGATTTGCCATACAGTAGCTTGTCCGCGGGCCACTCCGGCACAAGGACCTCGGGCAGCGCTTCGCGTACCCGTGAGCGTTCGACCGGGCTGTCGTCGATGAATACGACGGATTGCAGACCGAGATTCAATTCCTTCACAAGATCGATAATGTTTTCCGCCTTATCGTGCCAGTTAATACGCCAGCCTGCAAAGTCTGAGCGACGCAGCAGCATTTCGGGATGTGAATCGATCGCTTCCAACGCGACTTCTTCGGTGTTTTTGCTAACGATTCCCAACACTATTCCGCGGCGTGATAATGTCTTCAGGCCTTGCTGAAAATGTCGAAAGGCCTCGCCCAACGGACTGTGCCCACCGAGTTCCAGATTCTGCCAGCCGACATCGCCCAGAATGCCGCCCCAAAGGGTGTCATCCAGGTCGACGATCAGTAGCTTGCGCGACTCGCCTCGAATCGCTCGGACCAAAGCCTTCACGTCGGCCGAGGCATGAGCAAATACCTCGGGACTGAACGCAATTTTGCCGAGATACCAGAGTTTCGGGTTCTGCGCCGTCGGCCCTACGACGGAGAGCCACCGTCCGGCATCCATCACAAATATGCCTGCCGTCCCGTCCAAATCCTCGATGAGCCGGGCATTCATTCGCAACAGAAAATACGCCAGCCCGTGAGTGGCGTCCAAGTTCCGAGCCCCTTCACCACGATCGAAACCGGGCCAAGTCCACGTCGGCACGATCGTCGTTTCAACACGCGCCGCTGCCGTTCGGAGGCAGTCGGCATACTCATCGACTTCCGCCAGCACCTGCTCGAGGGCAACTCGAGTTCCATCGACTGCACTACCGAACGATCGAATCACCGACTGGGGACGTGTCCAAACGATGGCCATCTGGGGATTCGATGCCCAACATTCCGCCCGAGCGTCCAGCAGAGTTGGCAGCACTTGATCGTACGGCGCTACAACCGACTGAATGCTTGGCCCCGGTGATGAATTGGCCAAAATCGGCGCGAGACCACCGATGGTAAAATCGGAGACTAGAGCACAAAGTGGAGAATTCGCCTGCACGAGTGAATCACTTTCCTAAGCGAATGGTTCGCTAATTCTGCTCTGAAGTAAGTTGGCAAATATGCCGCACAAGCTTTCCAACCGACTGAAACGGATTCTGTGACTCATCCGCGTCGGTGTGCTCCATGTACGATGCGGCGAGATCAATCTGACAAGGCAGCATCTGTTCCAGAGTCACCAATAGGTTTACAAATCCGACGGAGTCGATAATAGCAACACTACCCATCAATTGGGAGTCCGCATCGATATCCGTGGCCTGTGGGGCAATGGTCGCAAGCGCTTCCACAACCGTTGCTTGTACCTCATCATTAGACACTTCCCGCGTCGATCCCATCAACTCAACCTTTCAAACTCGATGCTCCGAAGGATCGGAATTCATTGTAAACAGACAACCGTGTGGCAGAAAGCGATGCGGGGACTGGTCCGAAAGCTACTGACTGCAATTAGGGATTCTAATCCCTGAAACTCCGACTGATAGGGATTTCAATCCCTGCACTCAGCCAATTTTGCCAGAGAGCCAATTTTGCCAGAGATCGTGCGCCGCCTCCACCGCTCGGTGAGATTTCGAGCGACTCCGCTCGCGATCCGTCTGGCTTGTCCCGATGGTAGCAGCGACGTGAAGCACCGGGAACACCGGAACGACGAGGAAAGAGCGGCCGAAGTTTTCACGCGATTAAAACATAGAAAGGCAGGTACTGGCGTTGGTCGTACGTACCTGCACGAGTCACGTCAGTCTATTCACAAATCCATTCCCGAGGGCGGCGACACGACAACGACCGCGATATGTAAATTGGCACCTAAACCGCAGCTAGAAAACAAGCTCTATCCACTTGCTGAATTGCCTATCCGATGTCAGGTAACTTCTGCACAAGATCCGCTCCGATCCCCGATTGCCAAGATCCTGGAGGCGGAGAATCGTGGCGAAATCGTCGATCGCGAGTCCATCATCGTTGAGCATCCTGAGCCCGCCGCGTCACTCCGAGCGTTCTTCGCCAACCATGATCGGATGAAATCGGCCGCTGGAGTTGATCCATCCACATTACCGCCGCAGTAGAGTGAGTCAACTAGTGAAGACGCGACCATGCCATCGACATTGCTCGAGGAACCAACCCTTCCGCCAAGTGCCTCCACCAGAGACGACCTCACATTTCCCCGAACCGAGGTGCTTTCGAAGCGTGAAGGAAGTGACGGTTGAGTACCAAGTTCGCTATTTCGGTGATTACGAGTTGCCGGAAGAGATCGCCCGGGGAGGAATGGGCGTGGTCTTTCAAGCGAGGCAGGTAAAGCTGAATCGAACCGTCACGCTGAAGATGATCTTGTCAGGAAATCTTGCTGGTAACGAAGAAGTTCAGCGATTCTATACCGGATGTTTCGTGCGTTCTAGCGATCCGATGTCGACTCTGATCTGTGCATCGTTCTCGAATCGGAGCACTTCATTCCAGGCGACTTTGCCGGGATCGATCTTTTCATTGTGAAAGACTTTGCCAACCGCGCCGGTCCAATGGCCGGACTCCTTGAAACGCTGGGGTAGCGATACCGTTTCTAACGGTCGTGGTTGCGGGACTTACACGGTGGCCGCTTTGTCGACGCTGGTTCAAAACCGATGACCAACCTTTTTCTCTCGATCGCCGATCGAATGAGAGTGAAAAATGTCGAACGATTCGGTGACTCCACCCCAGCGACTGAGAAACATTTAAGGCCTGTCCGAAAAACACGTGGTTCGGCCTCGATGAATTCCATTTTGCCTGGAATCGATTCAAGTGCGATGTCACCGTGCGGAGTCGGGCCCATTTTCCCGCAGAGTGCGTCGATCCAGATTGCAAACGGGGATGGCAACGGAGGCATTGCCAACTCCCCATGCTCACGCCTCAAAAAGATCCTCAAGCCCAAGAGATTGATGTTGTCATTCCTTCGCCGTCGCGGTTTCCACCAATCGTGTGCAACACCATCGCGACACCTTCGCGCGAGAAACGGGCGTCGACCCAGCCTACGGGCTGATCATCACTGAAGTTGTATCCGACCGCTGGCAAGTTGATCAATTGGATGTGGCCGCGACGATCTTGCGCGTAACGGTGTGAATGACCATAGAAGATCGCTTTCACCTTGCGATGTTGACTGATAATCGCGAACAAGCGATCGACATCCAGTAGGTCGCCATCGCCGTCACCCAGGGTGTGGTGCACGAGCAATACGTGGGGTCGGTCGTCCGAGGTTTCCAGGAACTTCGCCAGCCAGGTACGCTGCGCCTTACCCAAGAATCCGGCGACCTTGTCGACGTACAGCAATGAATCCAACACGATAAATCGGATTGGGCCGCGTTCGAGGATGGTGACGTGCTTCCCACCTACCGACGCGTTTTCGCTGCCTGCGTCGCTGAAAACCTCAAAAAAGTTCTTGCGATCGTCGTGATTGCCCAAGCCGATGTAGATCGGTGTCTGCGAGGCGATCGGAGCCAGCAATTCTTTCAGCGAGGTGTAATCCTCCCGCAGGCCCTGGAGCCGCGCGGCGTCGCCGTTGACGATCACTGCTTCGGGCAGCGCGGCGACGACTTGTGGAACGATCTGCAGAAGATTGTCGACGGGTCGAAAGCCGCGATACGTGTTTTTTGCGTCGGCAGGAATGTGAGTGTCCGACAGCAACGCAAGGTGTGCCTCTTCCGCCGTCGCATCGCCCGCCACGGAAGAACCAGCGATTTGCATCAGTGCACCGACGCCAGCCATCCGCGCTGCCGCACCCAGAAACGTCTTGCGGTCGATGGGTTCGTAAAATAGTCCGGGCATGGCTGGTCCCCTTGAAAATGTTGGTGTTACCTTCGATTGAAGTAGCATTGTAGGGCAAATCGGTCGGCCCCGACGGAACGCAAATCGTCAACGGCTCATGGGCTAAGACGCCGAAGCTGTGGGACGTCCCAATCCGCTGAAGAAGTACATCGCCCGCAACACTTAGAAGGGTGTCGAAAGCCACAAGACCAGAGCCATCCACAGGAAGCTGATCCCGCCAATCATCATCGCAATGACAGCCGGCACACGACGGATGGCGTCTTCTCCACGAGTCGCCATGAAGCCAATGATTCCTAACACGACACCGACCATCGCACCGACGCATGCCAAGAAAAGAACTCCCCGTTTATCGGTAATGTCACCGATGATGGCGAGAAACGTCAGTGACGATACAACCACCACAATGAGACTCGCAATTGGCAGACGACTTCTATTGTTGGCAGGGATTCGGGTTCCTGGCATTTCCACTCCATGAACTGTCGATCATCACCGGGATTCGAAACAATCGCTGATCGTTCTCACGCGACGAGAATGGGTGGCGTGAAGTGATTGCCAGCGGACGAAATCGTGTGACGCAAACTCATGTAACGACCCCCCAATGCGCGAAACGGTAATGGAACTGCCACCCGACCTCGTGATCGGTCGGCGCCCAACCGCGGTCCGCTCGCGGGCCGAGATTGGAATCAATCGCTGCCTCTCCAGAGCCCGTTTCCGACCCAGCGCACTGCCGAAATTTCAGAAGAGCATTCGGATGACTGGTTTCTACCGTTGTCTTTGCCGCAACATTGTTGCCCTGATGCTACCAAGTGGGTGTGATTTGGGGCATGATGGGGTTCGCTATCGGTGTTCCGGTTGCCGTGGTGGCGACAATCGTTGGACCGAAGGCTTTTCCCCTCCTTAGCTCAATGTTTACCGATCGGCACGAAAGGTCTGGCATTCGGCTCGGCAGCGCATTGTCTGGGTCCCGATCGCTGTTGCCGCTGCCAAAAAAAATCGCCCTTTTTGTGTTTTTTTTGGCACGATTACGTCCGGCGGCGGGAAGAGTTGTGATTCCGTTTCCTTGAGGATGCTCGATGCACGACGAAGGCTCACAAATGCTGGCACGACTGCTGACGCAGCACCACCAGGCTTTGTTCCGCTACGTCTACGCGCTGATGGGTTAACGCTGAAGACGCCATCTTCACGGTGCTTTCTGCCGATCATTTCAGCATGACGACAGGGCGGTGCAGCGTTCACGCGCCCGACGGTGCGGAGGGATTTCGTGTCGACACGCCACAAACTCAAGTGATCGACTTGGGAACACGGTTCACGGTCGCAGTGGATGACGTTGGCCAAACGGACGTGCAAGTGATCGAAGGAGCAGCAGAAGTGCAGCCGATTTCCGAATCGCGATTCGCCAGCTGTATCTGTTGACTGACGGCCAGGCACGACGTTTTGGCCAGTGGAACGAAAAGAACGGCGAACCGATTGAGTTGGAATCGTCGAGCTACCGCCGTGGTCTACCGGACCGGATCGTTCGCTATGCTTGCGTTGAATCATCCCCGCCGGTCACGGAACTGGCATCGGTAACCGTGCAACGCGGCGGCAAAACCATCGAATATGGTGTCGATGAGTTGATCGGTATTGAGATTCAACATTTCGTCGCCAACGAGAACCATCGGAACGTGGCAGCCGTTGATGGAAGCGGACCGATGGTTCGCGCCATGCTTGAATCCGATCGCCATTTGGCGACAGGACTGATCAATCCGAGCGGTTCGGTCGTTCCGCTGACCAGCGATCCTGTGCGCACGGGTCCGGCCGAGCAGTCGGATGAATTGACGCCGGGCTTCGGATTTCGGTTTGTGTCGCCTGTGATCAATGGTCCGGGGCCAGACGTCGTTCTTTTTGAGCTTCAATCGAAAGTGAATGCTCCGGCGGGCGATTGCTTTCACGTCAGTCCGCTTCGATTCACAGCAGGGTTGCAATCTCACACCGTGAAGCGATACGACATCACCATGCGGTCGGCCGAAGCGTTGCCGACAGTGTCGTTCACTTTGCCTTTTTTCTCGGACGAGAAACCGCTACTTGTACGCGAATTGGGCGAAGCGACGGAGACACAGGTTCCGAACCTGCAGTTTTATGCTTTGGTCGTGGGCATTGACCTGAGCGATTTGAAGTATGCCAACGGTGCTTCCGTCGACGGTTTGTTCATTCAAGATGACGCCGACGATGACCAGCAGATGGATGGGGTATTCATCGGCGGCCTTCCTCAGTGGAGAGAGAAAGTCCAATGAGGGTTCTATCGACATTAGCACTAATTGTCATCTTGCTCGTCGGCGGAGATGTCGCGATGGCGGACGACGTTTCGCTTGAGCTCAATCAATTCTTTGAAAATGAAGTTCGACCTTTGTTGGCCCAGCGGTGCTTTGAGTGTCACGGCGAAGACGAGCAGTCGGGCGATCTGCGTTTGGACTCGCTGGCTGGGATGCTCGGCGGCGGTGAGTCCGGCGCAGCGATCGTGCCGGGCAAGCCGGACGAGAGTATGATGATCGAGGCGATCAACTATGAATCGCCTGAGATGCCGCCGAAAGGGAAACTGTCGAATCAAGAGATCGAGACGCTGACACGCTGGGTCGCGATCGGTGCTCCGTGGCCGGGTTCCGATCCCGATGTGCCGGTTCGCAAGCGACAGCAATTCGACGAGCAGGACCGATCGTGGTGGGCGATTCAACCGGTGAATTCGCCTTCCGTGCCACCACTCGATGGCCCGCTCAAGCATTGGCCGAAGAACGCAATCGATCACTTCGTCGCCCAACGGATGCAAAGTGAAGGACTCACGCCTGCGCCGCAAGCCGACAAACTCGCGCTGGTACGTCGCCTGTATCTCAACGTCGTCGGTTTGCCGCCAACATCCGAGGAAGTCGAGGCGTTCATCCACGACGATGCACCCGACGCTTATGAGAAGTTGGTCAATCGGTTGCTCGACTCGAAAGGCTAGAAAGATTATTTCCGACTGCAAGCTTTATTGACGCCGATCATGCCACATGATGATGTGCTGGCCGACGCAGAACAAATGGCCGAGTATCGTGAGCAGCTGAATGCGTGGGAAACAAAGACCGCTGATTTGCGGAAGCGAATCAACGACATCGAACAACCCTACAAAGTCAACTACCGCGACATCGCGATCGACCGCTTTCCGGATGACTTGAAGGCAATCGCACGCAAATCGGTTCAAGCTCGTGCGCCGGCAGAGGAGCAACTGGCCTATCTGGTGTACCGACAAGTGCTGGCGGAGTATGAGCGATTGGATCAGTACGTTTCAGCCAAGGACAAGGAAGCATTGGTCGAATTGCGCCGTGAACTGAAGGCTTTCGATGCGATCAAGCCGACGCCGTTACCGATCGTGATAATGAACATCGACAATCCGCCAATTTGGTTTCAGCCGACGTGAGACGATTGCTGCGGTCGCAGCGTCGGCCGGAGGACTTTTGCTTTCACGCGATGCCTCAGCGTCATCACGCAACGGACTGTTGCACGGCAAAGCCGAACATGTCATCTCCGTTTGGCTTGGTGGTGGCGTGGGCCAGGTCGACACGTTTGATCCCAAGCGGAAAGGTGACCCAACAAAGATAATCGCCGGATCGTACGATGGGTCGATCGACACTGCGGTCGACGGCGTACAGCTTTGCGAGCATCTGAAAAACCTAGCACCCTTGATGGATCGCGTCACGGCGGTACGGACCATTCATCACGAAGTGATCGACGAACACGTGGCGGCGACCAACCGGATGCACACCGATCGCCGGCACCATCACTTATCCATCACTCGGTTCCATCGTCGCTCATCGGCGAGGCGCGGCCGACGATGGGGCTCCGCCCTATGTGCTGATCGGCTATCCCAACATCACAGCTCGTCGCATTGGTTTGCGATCAGCTGATCCTCGTAAGCATTGGTGTCAATCATTGCTGTGTCTCTCCAGGCAACGCACTAATTGCTGCCTTACCCGGTGAAGCAGACCGGCTGTGGCAGACTCTGACAGATCGAGCGTTTCTGTGACTTCTTTCAGCGACTGCCTACGATGGGATTCATCACGGAACAGGCGTTGGCTGGTGCCATTTCAACCGGAACACATGGATCCGGCCGGAGCTCCTTGTCTCATTACGTGAGGTGCCTCAGTATCGCGCGCTACAAATCGGTCACTTGAACAACTTGCTGCCCTTCTTGCCCGATGCATGTCGCGACTTTATGAGGCTCGACCCCATTGGGGAAAACTGTGTCCCTTAACGGTATCCGACCTTCGCGAATTGTATCCTGCGTTCGCTACCGTCAGGCAGATTTTCCAGACGACCGATTGCGAGCACGTCTTCAGAAACCAATGGACCGAGGAGTTGCTCGAGTGATGCAGGCATTCTTTGGCGACGGAGCGAGTCACGAGCCGCCGTTGGCTCGCCCTATCCATCGCGAATACGACGATTCGGTCGTCAGCGGCGAATTCCCTCGATCACACTGACCTCGGTGCGGGTCGGCACAATCTGAACAAGATCGAATCCGGCTCGATCGTAAAGTTCCCGGTACTCCTCTTCGGTGCGTTCCTTCCCACCGGGGATCAGCATCATCGTCAGGTCGAGAAATTTTCCCATGAAGGGATCATTGCCGGGCGGAATGACGCTCTCCACGAGCAGGAGCTTGTTGCCAGCCAACATCACCGCATGGCAGTTTCTCAGGATCATCAGTGATTTCCCATCGTCCCAACCACAAACGGGGTCAGTGCCTTTCAACCACAAACGGGGTCAGTGCCTTTCAAAACAAACGGAAAACAAACGGGGTCTGCAACAAACGGGGTCAGTGCCGAATGCCGCGCGGTTAACGGCCAATGCACGATGGGTAGTTGGTTTTGGATTTCGCTAGCACGACCGGCAGTGCTAGCTAACGCATTCAGCATTATTTGGGCTCAACAAACGGGGTCAGTGCCTTTCGGCAAACGGGGAGTCAAACGGGGTCGGAGTCAAACGGGGTCAGTGCCTTTCGTCAAACGGTGTCAGTGCCTTTCCGGTGGACGACAGGTCGCACGGCCGCGGACGAAATCCGAGGACTCGGTGAAGTCACGGAAACAAAACACTTGACCCACCCGCTCAGAAGTGTACATTTGGCCATGTCCCCGACCCCCTGGGAGATCTGGCCATGACCCGAACGCGACGTTGCGATGTCTTCGATCCCGATACAATCGGCCTCTACCACTGTTTCAATCGAGTCGTCCGGCGAAGCTTTCTCTGTGGCTTCGATCCCGTGAGCAACCACGACTATTCGCATCGCCGGCAATGGCTCCTGCAGCGACTGAAGTATCTCGCCAAACACTTTGCCGTCGATGTGCTCGGCTACGCGATCCTTTCCAATCACTATCACCTGGTCCTTCGCAATCGGCCCGACCAAGTGCGGGCGATGAGCGATGAGCAGGTCGTCCGGGCTTGGTTGAGGATCTGCCCGAACTCCCAACGGCGCCCCGATGGCACCGCCGGTGAACCGACCCCGGCGGAGGTTCGACGGCAGCGGCAGCGGCCCGGACAAGTCCAGGAACTTCGCAAACGACTCTCCAACCCCTCCTGGCTGATCCGACAACTTGCCCAGTACATGGGGATTCGATGCAACGCCGAAGACCAAATCGCCGGCCACTTTTGGGAGTCACGTTTCGGCATGCGCCGATTGCTGGACGATTCGGCAGTGCTGGCCTGCCTGGCCTACGTGGATCTCAATCCCATCCGCGCCGGGATGGCCGATTCTTTGGAAGGTTATCCGCATGTGTCGATCGGCGAGCGGTTGCGGACGCTGGATGATCGAGCGGTTGACTCTTCGGATTGGCTGGCACCGCTGGAACTTGCCAGCCAGAGTGATGGCCAATCGGTCACGGTGGTCAATCGCTTGTCGCGGCGCGAGTTGGAGGAGCACTTGGCGGCCCAACAGCAACAACCCCTTGGCTGCCTGCCGATGACCCTGGAAGACTACGCGAATCTGTTGTCTTGGCTATCGGGCAAACCGAGGAATCGTGCGGGCACGGCTCCCAAGGTGGATGGCGCCTCGATCTTAGCAAGGCTCCGTCTCGATCCGGTTGAGTTCGCCGAATTGGTGAGTTGCTTCAGCGAGCGTTTCTTTACGGCGGTGGGTTGCCCGGCATCGCTGGATGCCGAAGCGAAACGTCGCGGTCGTCGCCGGCTCAACGCCCCTGGCAAGCGATCGCTCAAGCCGTGTGGCGGCGGCTAGATCGACTGGCGACCACCTCTCTCTGTGGAATGATTCAATCTTTTCTCCGTCGACTTTGCGGGCAACCTCTGCGCCCTGCTGGCTGAACGTCGCTTCGTTCACGCTCGGAAGCTGCCGCTAGCCGACGATCAAGCATGGCCTCTCCGCGATCACCGCGACCGAGTCGGTCATCCAAGCCAAGAATCGGAGATCCACGATCGAAGTACGCTCCTTGAAAAGCACTGACCCCTTCCCCTTCCGCAGACCCCTTCCCCTTCCGTGGAATGCTTCAAGCTTTTCTCCGTCGACCTGCGGGCAACCTCTGCGCCCTGCTGGCTGAACGTCGCTTCGTTCACGCTCGGAATCTGCCGCTAGCCGACGATCAAGCATGCCCTCTCTCGCGCTCGCCGCGACCGAGTCGGTCATCCAAGCCAAGAATCGGAGATCCACGATCGAAGCACGCTCCTTAAAAAAGCACTGACCCCTTCCCCTTCCGACCCCTTTCCGGATGCTTGGAAGGGAAAAGGCCCTGACCCCTGGATGCTTCCGGAGGCAATTGCGGAACAGCCGCTAGAGAATCCGCTTGGGAGGGATCACGGCATTGGCCGCCAACAGCCCACCGGCCAGCGAGAAGGCGATCAGGACCGTTGTGAACGCGAATTCCAGGCCCGTGACCGTTCGATTTTCCAGCAATTCGGTCAGGGCGCGGTAGCCAACAGTACCCGGGACGAGAATGATCATTCCGGGCGTCGATGGGATCAAGGCGGGTCTGTCGCGAATCCTGGCATACAAGTTACTAATGCAGCCAACGGTGAATGCACCCAGGAAAGCGCCCCCCTCACTCCCGAATTCGACCGATGCCAACCGATGCACGGCGTATCCCGTCAATGCAGCCACGTAGATGATGGGCCATTGCGGCAACCGCGCACAAAATAAGATCGCGAAGCAAGCCGGCGTCAATAGGAGCGCCACGCCGGTCGCCCACGCGGGAAGAGGCTCAAGCGGAAATGGCGGCAACGTTCGCATTTCTCCGCCGAGACGCCATGCGATTCCTACCCCCATCACAAGAATGAATAACGTCGCGGACGCCCCGGCAAGCCTCGCGACTCCCGCCGATACATGCCCCACTGCCAACTCGGTGATCGCCACCGTCAGTGACAAACCCGGAAGCAAGACAATCAACGAAGCCAATGTCGTCAGCCGATCATCCAGCGGTACGACGAATCGGGCGAGCAGCAGGGCGAGCATGGCGCCGAGTGCGGAAACGAGCGGCTCGAGCAATCCTCGTTCCCAACCCCAGCGAGCGGAAGCATCACCGAGCCAATAGAAAATGCAGCCCAGCATCGACGCGACGGCAGCCTCGATGCCGCGACCGCCGAAGAGGATTGCGACACACCCACAAACCGTCGCATACGCTACCGCCGTGGCAATGGTTCCAAAAGGTGGTGGCTCTTCCGCAGCAGCCTCGATCTGTTTCAAAGCTCCCTGGATCGTAACCACACCCTGTTCGAGATGATTCAGGATATCGTCGAATGCGATCAGCTTGCTGATGTCGATCGGCCCCGAGTCGACTCGTCGCAGGTAGGTCGTTTCTGTCTCGTCCTCGGCCAGTGAGATGATCAACGCGGTGGGCGTGTAAAGAAAAACTCCGTCAATTCCCAAGCTGCGCGACACCTTCGCCATCACACGTTCCAAGCGATGCGACGGCGTTCCGTACCGGTGAAGCAGCTCACCGGCGCGAATCAGGAAAGCGTGTTTGTCAGATTTAACAGGCATCGACTCGCAACACCACGCAGCCGAATGGCTGTTCGCTGCGCTGACGTGAAAAGTGGTTTGATCGAATCTTGTACAGGCATTCGTTCCGCTCGATTCGATTCGGATGCCGGTTGCCACAACGGCGAGCATATTCTAGTGAGCTGAGTTGCTCACGCACCACTTCCTGACCGGTTCGCTGTTGAAAGCTACCGGTCACCTTCCATCGTTGATTCGTCATGACGACCGCAGCATCTCGCGAACGCGTCCGATCAATGCTGTCGGGTCATCGTGAGTGTAGGCAACATCCTCGGTCACTTTCGTCGCCAAAGTTTTCACTTGACAACGCGACTCGCCCCATTCATTCTCGCCCGCGATCAGGGCAACGGTGAAGCCGTGCGAGTCGGCATACTTCAGCTGCGGCCCAAGTTTTTTTGCGTCCGGATAAACCTCCGCGCCGATCCCGGCGACTCGCAAGTTGGCGGCCAGTCGCAGGTAATCGTCCCGGTGCGATGGGTCGAAATAAGCGATGAACACCGGCGCGGGTGTCGAAGCGGTTGGCAACAACTGCAGCTGTTCCATCGCCGCAAGCAACCGATCAAGCCCGAGAGAGGCGCCGATTCCGGGCAGATGTTGCTTGCTGTAAAGTTCCGCCAGATTGTCGTAACGCCCTCCGCTGCAAACGCTGCCGATGCCGGGCAGATCGTCCAACATCGTTTCGAAGATCACGCCAGTGTAGTAATCCAAACCGCGGGCGATCGAGACATCGACTTTCAATCGGCGATCCGGAACCCCGGCCGCGATCGCGCCGCTGTAGATGCTCTGCAGGCGTTCGATCCCACCGGCCGCTTTTTCGTTGCCGCCGGTGATCGCAGGAAGCTGTGCAAAGATCGCCTGCGGATCCCCGTCACATTCGGCCAGCTTCAACACAGCGTTGGCCTGTGAGGCGTCGATCTCCGCAACGCGGCACATCTCTTCGGCCGTTTGATCGCGTCCAATCTTTGCCAACTTGTCGAGCGTTCGCAGTACCGGAACGGTGCGGTCACTGAGTCCGAGATGGTCCAGCAGGCCAGTCAGAATGGTGCGGTTATTGATGCTGATCGTGAAGCGGTCAAATCCGATCGTGTCGAACAACTGATTGATCACGGCGACCGCTTCGATATCGGCCAACACCGACTCGGTGCCGATCGTGTCGAAGTCGCATTGAACGAACTCGCGAAAACGACCCGCTTGCGGGTTCTCACCACGCCAAACCGGGGCGATGTGATAGCGCTTGAACGGAGTCCCAAGCGTAGCGATATGTTGCGCGGCGAATCGGGCGAGTGGCACGGTCAGGTCGAATCGCATACCGACATCCCGGCCGCCGTTGTCTTGGAAACGATATATTTGACGATCGGTCTCGTCGCTCCCCTTACCGGTCAAGATCTCCAAGTGCTCCAACGTGGGCGTGTCGATCGGTGCGAAACCGAATGACCGAAAGACTTCTCGCGCCGTTTGCATCAGCTGTTCGCGAGGGATCATCACCGCCGGCAGATAATCGCGAAAGCCTTTCAGGGTGCGAGGTTGGATCAGCGACATGGATGTTCAGATTCGTGAAATGCGGGTGGTCAGTCGGACAGACAAACGACTGCAACGCGATGAAATGCGGACGGGAAGTGATTCAAACGGGTAGTGATGCAAACGGGAAACGATTCCGCCAGCAGGGTTCGCCGGTGGCGAACGGGTTCGCTGTTTAAATCACCGGTAAGGTTGTCGGCTTGCGGCTCCGCAGCGAATCACGGTCATCGATTCCGGGGCTGGGAAATTGGGGACCGAACATCGCGTCGGCATACTCGTCTATCTGCTCGGGCGTTTCAAAGTATTGTTCGTAACACCAATCGTCCTCGAACTCACAATCGGCCGTGGTGTATTCGCGACAAATCTCAGGTCTCGTCTCGTAGATCCCGCAGCGATGGTCATCTTGCAGGTGTTTGCAGGTGGTGTGAACGAGCAAGTACCACACATCACTGTCGACGAAGATGCTGGCCCGATCGTGCAGCAAATACCATCGCATGAAGTCAAAATCTTTGCGGGATGCCGGTTCGTCGATTGCTAAGGCGAAATAATGGCAACACTTTGCGGTGCAATAATCGCAAAGGTTGGCCCCTTTGGGGACCTGATCGCGACGGCGTTTAGTGGGGAGCGTTGCCGTTGGCACCAACGGATTCCTCGTATTTTTGGCTGAAAACATCTCGGGCGGTTCGGTCGAGGCAGGGAAACTCGGAATCGCCCCGCCCCCGCACGACGATAAACGTTAACAAAGCCCCGGGTCGGCAACAAAGCCCCCAGACTGAACAATGCAGCCGGCCCCTCGTTCGATCGTCCCGTATTCGGTCGTTCCGCGGGAGGGGGGATCTGGCCCAGGTCGCGCGCCTACTGCGTGAGGCACCATTGGGATCGACATGAGTCGCGTCCGGATCGATTCGATACCCGGCAGCAAACCGTACCAGGAGCACCTCTGGTGGAAGTCGTCATCACAGCCCTCGGTCCCGACAATGTGGGACTTGCCGATCCGATCATTCACCATGTCACCGGTCGCGGGGCTCGGATCGCCGAAATCCAGATGTACGACCACGACGACGAACACCTGTTCGCGATGCTGTGCCGGATCGACATTGATGAAACCGAACTTCTACCATTGACCAATGCGATGCGGCAAATCGGTGACGCCACGAAATTGGCAATCCGTGTTTGGAGCAGTGAACGTCGTGCGAAAAGCCCCCGCCTGGCGGTGTGTTGCACCTATGTTGACGACACGCCACGAGCGGTTCTGCGGGCGGTCGCTGACAAAACCATCAGTGGCCAGGCAGTGGTCGTGATCTCGAACCGCAAAAAGCTGTCAACCTTAGCCGCCGAGTTCGGAGTCCCCTATCGGATGATCGGAGATGAGAATGGTGCGGTCGACGAATCGGCGATGGTGGCAACGCTGGACGAGTTCGATGTCGACTACATCATCCTGGCCCGCTACATGCGTGTATTGGCACCGTCGACTTGCTGGCAGTTTGCTGGCGGACGGATCATCAATCTGCATCACGGATTGCTGCCCGGATTTCCCGGATTTCGCCCTTATCACGATGCCTACAACGCGCGAATGCTGACCTTCGGCGCGACCTGTCATTTCATCATCCCGGAACTCGACGCGGGCAACCAGACGATCAACCAGCGAACCTTTGCTGTCGCGCCAGGGACTCCGCTTGCCGATGTGATTCAGCAGGGCGAAACAGAAAACGAACCGGCATGTTTGGTGGAGGGAGTGCGAAGAGTCGTTGACCGCGAGGTCTATCTGCACTTTCACCGTGTCGTGGCCAGAACGCCAACCTAACAGAACAGCGTCAGGATCCATCGCTTTCAAAAACCGAATCGTTCCTTTTGAAGTGGTGCAGTTCTTTGCAAGGTGTCGTCATCACTTGGAGACGGGATCTCGGATCGTCCGACGAGCGTAATGTCTGGCAATCCCGTAACGCCAAACAAATCCGGTTGCGATCAACGCCGCGCCAGCGATTGTCCACCACCGTGGGAATTCATAGCTCGGATGATCACGCCAAGCCAAGAACGTCCACATCGGCACCGCTAGCGGTTCGAGCAAAGTGATCAAGGAAGCTTCATTGCTGTCAACCTGCCGCAATGCCCAGGCAAAAATCATATAGGGCAGAGCCAGTTGCAGCGAACCGAACAACAATAGGGCGAGCCACTGAAAACCGTGCGGCATCGGCACGCGACCGATCACCAATGGCGCTAACAGGACGACACTGGCGGCGTGATTTACAAAGCCCAGCCAGGCCACATCCACGCCGCGCATGTGACGAATCGACAATACGACGCTGGCATACATCAGGCCAGAGAAAAGTGCCAATCCGACGGGACCGGTCAGCACGCGATTGCCGTCCACACGTGACTCCATCGTGACGATCACCGCGATGCCGGCAAGTGACAGTGCGACCATGATCCCATCACGCCTGCGCGGGCGGTCACCGATCCCCAGCAGTCCAGCCAACGCGACCCATGCCGGACCCACGTATTGCAACCAAATGGTGGTCGTTTCGGAACCGCCGACCATGGCCACCAGGAACGAATAGGTCATCGCTGTAAACGCCAGCGACATTGGAATCATCGACAGACGAAACGACGGTTGTCGGACAAACGGCAGCACGGCCAGGGCCGCGAAAACGCTTCGCCAGAAGGTCAGTGCGACACCGCGGGTATCTTCGGGCCAGTCGTCGAACCAAGGCGCTTGGCAAAAAAGCCACTGGTACTCCACAACAGGGCGGCAATCACAATCAACAGTCGACAGCGATCGCGCGATGACAGAGCCGTCATTGGGATCGATACCGATCGACCGCACCGGTGGCGTCGAAAGAGACCGTCCACAGCGACGTCAAGGTTGACTCTGGCGACAGCATGGCAGCATCCCTGAGGGCCGGCAGCCTATTCGTGACGCAATGCGTCGATCGGATTCATCCTGGCCGCACGGATCGCAGGGTACAAACCGCTGATCAATCCGACCGCTACCGCGATCATCACCGCCAGCGGAATCGTCCAATAGACGATTGACGGTTCGGCCTCTCGGATCGCCTCGGGCAGCGCCGCGAATTGATCAGGCAATCCTTTGCGAACGGCCCAGATTGCTGCCCGGTACATCGGTAGGCTCAGGAACCCAATCACGATCCCCATGATCGCCCCGGCAAAGCTGAGCACGATCGTCTCCACGAGAAACTGTCGTGTGATATCACCCTGCTTCGCGCCCAAGGCCCGGCGAATACCGATCTCCCGAGTTCGCTCGGTCACGCTCGCCAACATGATGTTCATGATCCCGATCCCACCGACCATCAGCGAGATACAGGCGATCAGAATGCCGATCCCAAGAAACATCAGTTCCATGTTCCGCGCCTGTTCCAGTAGTTCCAATGGCACGACCACGGCGATGTCACCCATGGCGTCATGTTTGGGTGCCAAAATGCTCTCGATCATCGCGGCCGTGACCCGAACTTGCTCCTGCGTCTTGGCCTGAAGCGTGATCTGGTTCAGTTCCATGATCTCCGTTTGGAATTGCCCGCTGCGACGCGTCACGATGGTGTCGCCAATCCGCTTACGGAGCGTCCGCATTGGGATATAGACATCCGAAGAAAAATCTTGCGAGTCGAGAGACCCACCAATCGCGGCGGACGCATTTCGATGCTCCAGCACGCCCACGACTTTGTATTTGTCGGTACTCTCGGGAACGTTCACACGTTTCCCGAGCGGCTCCTCGAAGGGAAACAATTGATCTGCCACACCGGCTGAAATCACGCAAACCGTGTCGGCTTTCATGCCATCGGCATCCTCCAGAAAACGTCCGCCTCCGGAACGAATCTTGAGATGATTGACATCGGCATAGGCAGGCGTGCATCCGACCAGTCGCCCGTCCACCACTCGATCGCGATAGGTGAACTGCCGGCGAATCTCGCGGATCGGAATCGCTTGTTCGATGGTCGGAACGGTTCCCAAGATCTGATCAAGATCGCTGCGCAAAAGTCCGTACTTGCTCGCTTGCATTCCAGCCAGTTTGTTTTCCGGCGGTTTCTGACTGCGCACGATGATCGTCGTCGAACCGAGCGACTCGATCTGCTTTTGCACCTGATCGCTGGCACCTTGGCTGATCGCCGTCAGCACGATCACGGCCCAGACCCCAATCATGATGCCTAGCATCGTCAAACTGGTCCGCAACGGGTGCAGCGCAAGGCTCTTGATCCCCAGTTTCCAAGTTCTTAACCACAGCATTGGTTTGTTCCTCGCCTCACTCCCGCGCCTTCAGTTCGGCGACAGCGCGGCGCTGAGCCTCGCGAACAGCTTCGCGCCGTTCTTCGCTGACCGATTCGTCAGTATGCAACATACCGTCCTTCAGTCGGACGATGCGCTTGGCACGCTCGGCAACGTCATCCTCGTGCGTCACCATAATGATCGTTCGCCCTTCGGCATTGAGCTGATCAAAAATCGCGAGAATCTCGTCGGTCGTGATCGAGTCCAAGTTTCCGGTTGGTTCGTCCGCCAACACAAAGAACGGATCGTTGACCAAGCTGCGAGCGATGGCGACACGTTGTTGTTGGCCGCCCGACAATTGATTCGGCCGATGGTCCAATCGATCATTCAAACCGACCCGCTCGGCCAATATCACGGCGCGTCTGCGTTCCTCCGCGCCAAGCCTGCCTTGGTAGTAGAGCGGTACCTGAATGTTTTCGACGACACTCAACTGTTGAATCAGATTGTACGACTGAAACACAAATCCGATCCGCTGACTGCGTATCTCAGCCAACCGGTCATCACTCATCAAGGCGATGTCATCATCGCCGAGCAGCAAACTGCCGCTGGTTGGCTTGTCCAGGCAACCCAACATGTTCAACAGCGTACTCTTGCCACTTCCTGACGGTCCCATGATCGCGACATAGTCGCCTTCGGGCACGTCGAACGAGACGCCGCGCAGCGCACGGACCGTTTCACTCTTGAGAACGTATTCTTTGGTTAGGTTACGAATCGACGTCGCTAGTCGACGAGGACCGGTAGAGACCGGAATGGCTCCGGACGTGCTGTACGCTTCGGTCATGCTCATCAACGCTCACCGCCTGCGGGACCAGAACCACCGGCGCCACGTCCGCCACCAGCTCCATCGCCGCCAGGTCCACCAGGTCCACCAGCGCCGCGTCCGCCGCCTCCCGGTCCACCGGCGCCACGTCCGCCTCCGCCAGGTCCACCGGCGCCACGACCGCCTCCGCCAGGTCCACCGCGCGCCACGACCGCCGCCTCCGCCAGGTCCACCGGCGCCGACGACCGCCCGCGCCCGATCGGCCTTCGCCGCCAGGACCACCGAGCCTTTCACCCGCTCCCGGTCCGCCTTCGCCACCAGGACCGCCGAGCCTTTCACCCGCTCCCGGTCGGCCTGGTCCACCACCCGGCCAACCGCCAGCTGCTGCACCTTTATCTGGGCCGCCATCGGGCGGCATTTTGGCCGCTGTACCTCTTTGCAGCTTGTCACCAATTTTCCGCATTTCACTGTTGTCTTCCTCTTCGACATCGGGCAGATCCATCAACGACAGGTGGCTGCGCAGATTCAGCACCAATTCATCGCCTTGGTTCACGCCGCCAATGATGCTGGCCATCGTGTCATTGGTTGCCCCGATCTCGACCGGCAAGGTCTCAAACTTATCGCCGCGTTTGGCCAAGCAATACATTTCGCCGCCGTGCTCGTAGAGCCCTTGAATGGGAATTTGCAGAGCGTCCGAGAGCTGTTCGACGAAGACTTGTACCTCCGCAGTCATCCCGGTGCGAATGTTCTCTGGCGGGTCAATGATTTCGATGAAGGTGGCGTATTCCTTGATCGACGAGCTAAAGAAGCTACTCGGCTCGGCGTATCGGTTGACCTTCTTCACGCGACCGGTCAACTTCATTCCGGGGATCGCGTCGACTGCGATTCTGACCGGCATGCCTTCTTCGATCAGCGTGATCCGTGACTCGTTGATTTTCACATTCACCTGCATCTGGGTCGGATCAGGAAGACGAATGATCGCCTGTCGTTCGCGTACCGACGCACCTGGTTCAACGACGAACTCCGCGCTTCCGCCACGGCTGCTGTACTTGTTGGCGTGAACAACGATGCCATCGGACGGAGCATACATGACACAGTACTTGAGCTGCATCTCGACATCTTCCAGCTCTTGTTGCTCTTCCATCAATTCGCTCTGGAACGCCGCCAGTTTCGCCTGTGCCGACTCGATGTCACTCTCGAAGCCGACCATCATCTTCCTCTTCGTCAGCTCTTGTAAAACACGCAGCCGACCCTGTGCCGCATCGACCTTGGTCTGGGCGTTGAAGACTTTGAATTCATCGGCTTTCAACTGCAACGCGTTCTGCAATCCTTTGGCGACCAATCGCTGGCTGCTATCCTTGGCGAGTGTCGCTTGCGTTAATTCCTGATTAGCGACCGCCATTTCGCTCAGGATCGCCGCCTCTTCGGTCATGTACACACCCTCGAGGTACTCTCGCATCGCGATCTTCGCCTGCTCGACGAGTGCTTCGGCCGATTTTACGTTGGCCTCTGCCGTGATGACCTTGATCCGCGAATCCTTCAGCTCCAGTTCGATGGTGGTAGAATCGAGTTCGACCAGCTTGTCGCCCTTGGTAACCCTCGTGCCTTCGTCAATGACCCAAAGGATTGGGATCCCGCTGTATCCTCGCGACTTGACCTCACAGATCACCTCGATGTTACTGCTGCTTTCGATTTCGCCCTGCTCCAGCACGATATGATCGAATGGTCCGCGGGTCACGGTCTGGGTGATCAGATCACCTTCGTCGATGCCATCGCCGTCGCCGTAAATGAAGTTGTAGCCGATCGCGCCAAGCAGGCCGACCAAAATCAAACAGACCAACAAACCACCCAGAAATCCGCCATGCCGACGGCGCGGGTGGTCAATGCGTAAGGATCGTTTCATGAGCGGGCAGGGGGGGATGGAGGTGGGTTGGAATGCTGCCGCAGGGACTACTTCTTGAAACCAATGGCAGGGCAAAAAGTTCCGGCAATGCGGCTCGGTGCACTGCGAAGCGAGACTTTTCAAACGGCTCAGGATGACGGTTCCAGCTGGCTCCTGGATACGACGGCCGTCATTATTCTACTCGAGCGTCAAAATACTGGTCGGAGTCGATTCGCAAATTTGCCGGGATCTTTTTCGCCAGGTCTTCGAATGATAACGAATATCGGGGGTTAATCTCAACCAAAACCCCCTGACCAACCACGGCGCCGGCAGCCCGCAACCAACCGCGATGCAGCTCGCACATCGCCGCTCGGGCCAGGGAGGGAGTATCGGCCTGGGCGTCGTCGGCATTCTTGACCGGCGCGAATGCCTCGCTGGGCAACGCCTCGACCACGAAAGCGTTTTCGGCCGACGGCAACAAATCGAAAATGAACCGCTCGAATTTGGTGGCATTCGCCTGTTCCGGGTCCGTTTCGCGTCCGCTTTCGTCGACAAATGGCACTTTTTTTTTCGCCCGATGAAACGGCAGCGAATCTGCCGCGCGGGACATTCGCCGCAAAAAGTCCAGATCAAGCACATGAACGCCGATATTCCCCGCCCACAGCCGCAGTGACCCGTCGGCGAGGGTCGCCTCGGCCGCCTCGCTGGGCAGATCGCTGTATTCAATGATCCGCACATGACCATCGGCGCTAACAACGTTCCCCACCTTTTCCATCGGATATCGCTTACGGATCACCTGCGTGGTCATTTCGCTGCCCGACATCAAGTGGTGTCCGATCAGCTCGGGATCGCACAACGCCGCCAGCGGATTATCGACCTGGATGTAGGACAGATGCTTCACGCCGCGGGCAAGCGCATCATCGAGACATCCGTGTCGATCAAGCGCAGCGACCGTGCCGCCATGACCATCGGGGCTCAGGGCCAGCGAGTCCTTCGCCCGCAACAACAGCTTGCCGGTGGCAGCATCGACGGCCGGCATCGTACCCTGGCGAAAGATTCGGACGTTTTGGCGATCAAGCCCCAGGAAGTCCGTTGCCTCGAAGTACTCGCGAGTTTCCGCATCCGTGGCATCGCTGGTCATCACATAGAGCGGAATTCGAACACCATATTTATCGCCAATGGCCTGCAAGCGATCGGCGAAGATCTGGAACAGGGTTCGGCCGGAGACCGGACCAATCGGAAACATTCCTTTGGGCTGATCAAAACCGAGTCGCGTTCCCTGGCCGCCAGCGACGAGGATCGCGCCCACTTCGCCCTGACGCAACGCTTCCTCACCATGATGTCGCGCCTCCTCGCGAGACCATGTCGCACCGCTCCCGTCCGATCGGACCGCCGGTGGCGCGACGGCGGAAGAGGCCATCGCGGCAAAGTCAATCTCGGCATCGCGTCCGGCAGCCAACTGGGCGATTTGCTCGAGATCGAGGTCTTTGATCTGAGTCGTCAAACGAGTGCGTTGTTGCTCGTCCAGTTCATCCCAAAACCGGAGCACATGATCCTGGCCGTAGGGGGCGAGCAATGATTGTAAAGAGTCGCGAGTCATGAGGACGTACGGCAAAGAAATACGGGGAGAGAATAGGTACGAGTGTGACGGGCACAGCAGTGTTCAGTGGCGATTGTGCCATGAGGGATCATCATAACGCTGCTGACGCAGCTGACGCATTCTGTGACGAGGCAGTGAAAACGCGACGTCGTCGGTCGCTTGGAACACCTCACCGATATCCGTCGCCAATCGGTCCCGATCGACGGGAATATTGGTGAGAAATGAACGGTGATCACGGCCGTCACGATATTCCGGTTGTCGTGGCGCCTGTTTCAAACAGCGCGCCATTCGATCCAGGTTCGCCTGGTACAATACCGTTCCGTGATAAAGTAAATGCCCGCGCACGATCCTCAAGCTGTTTCCCGAACATTTTCTTTGGTTCCACGTCAAATCACAGATGCCTTGGAACGCGACCTGGGGCAATTGTCTCCGCACCGCGGCGAGGATCCGCTCGATCACAAACTGGTGCGCGACATCGATTCGCTGCAGCCTGGGCTCTCGGACGAAGCTAATGACGACGCTGTACATCAAGCACCCGGGGCCACCGACAATCGCCGCACCCCCACTGCATCGCCGCAGGATCGCGATCTCATTGGACTGACAATATTCCCGATCCACTTCGATGTCGACCCTGGAAGAACGCCCGACGACGACCGTCGGCGCCGCAAACTCCCAAACCCTCAGCGCCTCGCCAGCGTCGTTCTGATCCGCCTCCAACAGCAGGGCCTCATCCAGCGCCAGCTGATCGGCCGCGTCGGTGACTTGCTCGGTGATTCGTCGCATGACCTGTTGGTTTTGTGGATCGGAATTCATTCGGACCGCAGCGATGACATCAACGGCATTCGCACGACACGCCCCACCGCAATGATCCCGGCCAGCATCCCGAACAGAACAATTCCCAAAACGATCAGCAGCGGCTCGATCACGGGCGGCTGCAGACCGCTCAGTATTGCGTACGGCAATACGGCCAAGACCGCACAGACCACGCCGCATCCGATCCCGGTCAACAGCAGCGAGATCGTTTCGCTCAGGACCATCGCGGCCAAACGCTTCCGCGTGAATCCGATCGCCCGCAACACCGCCAGCTCGGCGCGACGCTCCAGAATGCTACGAAGCTGAGCGACCGCCAGTCCGATCGTTCCCAACAGAAGACCGAGCGCACCGAGACTCTGGAAGGTTCGCAGATACGTGTTTTGCACCGCCAACAAACCCGACAACACGGCGCGCGTGTCAGATACATCCATCCCCACGTCGCCCAGCCAATCCTCGAAGGCCGAGGCGATCGGCTGGCGTTTGTCTTTGTCACAGGCAATCAGATAGAACTGATAACCACTGATATCTTGAAAGATCTGCTCGAAGTTGTCGTTACCGATCAGCAACTTGCCTTGCAGCAATGAGTTTGATAACAAACCGACGACTTGAAAATAAACCGGCTGGCCCGGTTCGTACTCGAACGCTTTGATTTGCCCGATGCCTTCGTACATCTGCAAACTGTACATCGCCGTGTTCTGATCGAGGATGACAGGGATCGGGTCTGCTTGGCTGCCCGCGGCACGTTTGGCCAACAGGGTCCAAGGATTGGCACCTTCCGGCAATTTCGCCGTCGCCGACCAATCAAAACCGGACAGCGGCGAATCGCCCTGCCCAATGGTTGCGGCCATTGTATCGGGCACGCCCAACACCGTCGGCTGGGTCGCCTGGTAGAGATTGTTGCAGCTGGCGTCTTGCCCGAGCCGCATCCGCATCGGAACGACTCTCGCTCCCTTGAGCGACGGGGCATCGGCGCCAAGGAGATTCGACTGCACGTCCGGCTGACTTAAGTCTCGGTACAGCGGCTGGGCGGACTGGGCGATCAGATCGAAGCCGCCGGTTCCACGCTCGGTCGGCTCCAGTCGAAACGCAGAGATCGCAATGATCAGGAACGACGCCGCTGCCATCAGTCCGATCGTCAACGTGCTCCGGAGCGGGCGGCGGGAGGCGTTGCGCGAGGCGAGGGCGCCCAGCGAATAACCCGCAATGGATTGATCTTCTGCCACTCGTCGGGGACGCCGCAAGCGGATGTAGACCGAAAGTAACGCCGCGACCAGCAGCAGCATTCCGCCGCCCACGAATCCGCCAGCAGCAGCCTGTCCACCCGCAACCGCACCCGCAGCCGCGATCAACACAGCCACCAGCGCCGTCGCCGCGGCAAGGATCGGTAGCACGCGGCCACGCAACCGCTTTGACTTGTTTGCCAGCCCGCTGACCTGCGAGTCGGTATCTCGCCCCGATAACAGCAACTGCGCATCGACTTTCATCAATGACCGAGCGGTCACGGTCAATGTCACCGCAGCGACCAACCATCCCGATATCGCGCCGATCAACAGACTCAACAGTTGCCAGTCAAACCTCAAAAAGGGAACGGTCACGGCGCCAACCCACCAGGTACGCAATGCCCACAACACGGCCTTGGCGTAGACGACGCCACCTGCCAACCCGATGACCACGCCGATGGCCGCCACCAAAAGTCCTTCATTGCGGGCCAGCACCGCAACGCGTCGCGGCGCCCAACCGACGGCCAGCAAAATACCGAATTGCCGCAGTCGTTCGACCAGCCCCAGTCGAAACAACATCGCAATCAACATCACCGCCGCCATGATCACGAATGAGCTGAGCATCAAAAACAGAACGTCGAACGGTGTCGTTCCACGAGACGCGGTCAATTGTTGCTGGCGAATCGGACGAACCGACCAGCCAAGGTCTGCAAAGATCGGACGAATCGCAGCGATCAATCGCGGCCGCAGTTGATCAACATTCTCGGCCGCGTCGGCAGCGATCCTCAGACTTGTCGTCTGGCCAAAGCGACTACCGAACAGCCGTCGCCCATCCTCGAGAGGTAGAAAAGCCTTGGGAGTCAGCCGATACTGGTTCCAGTAAAGATCATCCTCCTTGGGTACCTCTCGCTGCAAATCGAACGGCAAGTCCCAGTCATTGATCGAAGATTGATCGGTTACGCCGGGAACACTGGGGGTCAGATCGGGATCGTTGTAGACCGTCGGCGGTTGATCGAAAGTGGCCGCCGTCTCTCGCGTGTAAAGCGTTGCCGGCTCGGTGATCGGAACGATGTCCGTGACAACCGACTCGAAGAATCGTTCGATTTCCTTGCCATTTTCGACCTCCGGTTCGTAGTAGGCGATTCGCAGCGGCGTTCCGATTTCTGCACCGAGTCGCTTGGCAGCCCAACTGTTGATGACCAAGGGAACAACCCGCTGCCCGTCGTCCCGATCGGGCTGGGTGCCGTAATCGAGCGGCAATGCGGGGGAGGAATCGATCGCCGAAATCGTGCTGTAGGGGACCGTCGCGACCACCTTGCCCGACTCGTCCAGCCGCTCAATCGCGTTGGCCAGGTAGGTCATCACTGGCGTCACTTCGGCAGGGGACAGCGATTCGGTGACTCGATCCACGACCGGTTCGGGCAACAACAATCGATCGCTGGTCAACGAGTAGTAGTCATAAATGACTTCGGTCGTACCATCCGCCGGGCTGTATTGGCGAGTCACGCGTTGCAGATTCAAACCCAGATCGGCCAGGTCGATTCGCAGATCGTCGATCGACACTTCATGATCGAACAGCAACATATTCGCCTGGCCTTGGCGATGCAGGACATCGCCGATCGTGCCGCGGCTGAGAAACACATTCTGCGGCGCCGCCTGGCTGGGCGAAATCGAAAAACGTCCCAGCCCGCGGTCCGGCAGGATGTCCAACACTTTCATCCGCGGCAAACCTTCGCTCTGTATCTCGCGACGGCCCAACGGACTGTCGGCCGGCACTGCCTGCTCGACCGGCAATCGAACCGTCACCGAGTCACCAACCTGAACGCCAAGCTCGGTCGCGGCCGACTGGTTCATGACCACGCCGTTGTCATCAGGCAGTGTCGCCGGGCGGACCCCGGTCACATCCAGATCCCAGAACGACTGATCACAGCCAATGATCTGGATCGACCCGGCACGGCGAATCGGGTTGTCGGCATCCGAACCTCCCGCCTCGACGACTCCACCGGCAAACAGAACCAAGGGGACGCTATCGTCGGCGATACCGTCGGCGAAAAAAAACGTGCCTGGAATCACAGCCGAATCGGTTCGCCCGAGTCGCTCGACGGTCAAACCTCGCAAGCTGCCTCGCATCGAATCGCCAACCAGTAAAGCGCCGACGATCACCGCGGTCGCCGTCGCAACACCCAACGCCACCGAGGCCGACACTCGCCAGCCATGGCGAATCTGTGCCACTATCATCCGAGACATGCTTAGCGACGCGGTGGGGCGACTGGCAGTCACGATGGAACTCTCGTTGTTGAGGGAGGAAAAAGCAGCCGATTTGTCATGCTCAACCCAACGTCAAAGTGATCAAGGGATATTATGACCGTTCTACGGCGATCGGTGGCTTGGTGACAGCGGACACCCCCCTGCCCAGCCCCCTGCCGATCGCCAACAGATCCCATCAGACCCTGCCGAGACCGCGAACGATCATTCCGATACCCGATCGAAAGTTGCCCAATGAGTGACGAAACAGAATTGGTTCTGGTCATTTCCACGGTCGAATCCGCCGACGATGCGGAGCGGCTGGCACGCGATTTGGTTGATCAAACGTTGGCTGCCTGTGTACAGATCGATGGACCGATCCGAAGCCACTATCGCTGGGCCGGCGAGGTCCACTGCGCAAGCGAGTACCGATTGATGATCAAAACGTCTCATCGCACATGGCCGACACTCAAGGAAAGGCTGGCCCAACTTCACCCCTATGATGAACCGCAAATCATCATGCTGAGGATTTCGGACGCCTCGGCAGGCTACCGCGATTGGGTGATCGATCAAACGACGTGAATGAGTACCGGAACCCATCGAGGCCGTCAACAAGGAGCGACAGTAGAAAAGAACGGACAGCTGGATCTAGGACGCCATCACCGCATTCCACAGCGGACCGCCTAACGTGATCAGGCCGACGATCGCTGCCCCGATCGACGCGACCAATACGGCGGCGGCGGCAGAGTCGAGTGCGTGACCGATGGGTTGAGCGTGCTCCGGATGCACGACTCGCACGAATTGTTCGATGGCGGTGTTCATCAGTTCGGCCGACAAGACGACGGCGATCACGATCACCAGCAATCCCCAGCGCCACGGTTCGACCTTCAGCCAGGCAGCGACAACGATCACAGCGACGGCAAGGGGCAAGTGAACCCAGAAGCTTCGTTGCGTGCGGATCGACCACACCAATCCATCCTTGGCGACGGCAAACTTTGTCAGCCAATGCGTTCGATTGGGCGTCATTCCAAGCCCTCGATGCCTGGAGGTGCGATCAATTGACCGCCGACGCGACCGCGCTTGGATGACGGCCAAAAACGAGGCTCGACCAAGAATCCGACGCTGGTGTTTGAGCGAGCCCGGTCAATGTTCACGGCCACTTGCAACAACAACGACTCGCCGATTCGCGTCACCGCGAGTGTCTGCCCGACGTTCCCTGTCGGCCCGAAGTCGTACGTTGTTCCGGCGGACAAGATCCACTTTTCGTTCATTCGATAGTCAAGCGTGTTGATCAACACCGTGCTGCTGATCGGTCCCTCCAATGACAACAGACCCAGGTAGGCGTCGCCCAATCCTGGGCGGCTGGTACGAAATCCGCCGGAGATCGATCGCAATCCCTGCTCGAAGAAATCAAAATAACCGTCGGTCAAGAAGGTCACTCGATCGCCGATGTGATATCGCATGTCATAGGTCGCCGGGCCCACGGTTTCACCAAAGTTGTCGCGATCTGCATTTGGGAACAACAACAAGTTCATGTCGAACTGAAACAGATCGGTGATGCGTTCGCGACCCGGAAGGCCGCGTTTGGTTTGCCACCTTTGATTGAGCCCCAAGCCGACTTGCTGCAGGTCGTCGGCGATCACATCGCTCGGACTGGCCACCAGTTTCTGTAAACCATGACGCAGTGCATACGTCCGCGGATCGAACCTCGACGGCAGCGCACCACCGAAGGTGTTTTGGATAAACCGGCTGCGAAACTGGGTCTGGGAAATATCATCCAGCTGATTGTAGAGCGGCAATTCTTCGAAGTTTGTGTTGCTGTCGGCGTAAAAGTACTCGGCCGTCCATTCCAACTTGTGCGCCAAACCACGCACGTTCAGCAAACTACTTTCGATGCTCGGATCGATTCGCCACATCTGCAGGCTTGCCCGCATTCCGGCTTGACCGACCAAGCGTGTCAATGGACTACCATCGGTCGCTTCGCCATAGTGGCTGGCCTCACCCGAAATACTGGGGACAAGCTTGACCGGACCGATGTTGATTGGCATCTGCAGTTCTTGTCGCGTGCCAGCAACGATTCCTCCCGCGTTCACCTGACCGGGAATCGGTGACATTGCCGCCGCTTGCACAGGATCGGTCGGCGGCAGGCCGACGTTCAAATTCGTGTAACCCACCTTGTTGTGCGCCGAATAGGTGAACCAGTCATTGAGCAACGATCCGCCGATCAAGTAGTGCTCAAGCAGTGGTAATTGCTCATCCACGGTAAAGAAATCGTTGACCTGCGCTTTGGCCGACAAGTCAATCATCTGGCTGCCGATGTACTTTCGCAGCCGCAGTGCGGTGCGATGATCCACGTCGCTGTCCCACTCGTTTTCCAGATACTCCTCCAGAAAGTTGTAGTCGCTGATCCAACCGATTTCGGCGATGAGTTCGTAATCGTTCGGCAAATATTGTCGATGCCGCAGTAGCGCTCGACCGCGGGTCGTTTTTTCGGGGACCAGATTTCGTCGATGGACTCCGAGGGTATCGAGTCCATGATCTTGGATGATCCAACTGTCGAAGAATCCGTTTACCGGACCCGGCACACCAAACAACGATGGGACATGGTATTCCAGCGTTGTCCCAATCGCTGGACCACGATTGCTCAAATAATCGGTCGACAAAGACCATTGAACTCCGGGCGGTGCGCTATCGATCCCCAAGATTTGGAAGAGATCGAAATCCAACAGCAATTGTGTGCCGAAGATGCTGTCGTTCTTCACCTTGACTCCCGACACGTAGTAGGTGGGTTGCTGTAGACTGGTCGACATCGTTGGCCAGTAAAGCAATGGGACGCCCGAAAAATAGACGAAGTTGTTGCTGCTATTGACGAACGGTTCTCGATCGATGGTTGGCATCCCCGTGATCGGGTCGGACACCAGCTGCTCGCGATCGGTCAGTGTCAATTGTTCGCTTTGCAACCAATATCGGGGCACACCCATCCGGCTGCTGGTTATCGCGGCATCAAAGGCGATGAAGTTGCCACGAGCCACTTGCTGCAGGACATCGGCCTTCAGCCGGACGATTCCCAGATACTCCGGGATCGTCGTGATCGCTTCGGCATCCAGCACCATCCCCTGCTCGGCGCTGACGTTGTAGTACATCGACTCGGCGTAAATGATGCGTTCGCCTTGTCGAAAAACGATGTCACCCTCGAGGTACAGTTCGCCTTGAGCCTGAGACAGATCGGTCGTTCCGTCAAACATCCTGGTGACCAGCGGCAACCAGCCAACGATTCGGTCGGCCGACAGTGAAATCGTACCCAGTTCCAGCAACTCGCCGCCGGGCAATTGTGCTGTCACATCGCGAATCAAGACCGTCACACCACCGCGAGCGACGATCAGGGTCTCGCCCGTTTCCGGTCGATTGAGCGTTTCGATCTGTGGCGGCATCGATGCCCCGCGAGCAAGGACTTCCACCGATCTTGTCCCACCGCCGACAAAAAACTGAAAGCCACCCGTCGTCGCGCCGTCGGATAACGTGATCGGCGCCGGCGCATTGAGTTCCATATTCTGCTGTGGCTCAATCGGTTGCTGGAATTGCACCTGCCGGATCGCGCCGAGGCTGCCCACGGTCAGGGCGCCCGAATCGGGCAAGTATTCCAGCAGCTTTGGAGGTTCTTTTGGCTCACCGCGGTAGCGGGGTGACAGAATCGTCGGCTCGGCGAGCGTCCAAATCGTGGCCGCCTGGGGTTGATCGGATTGTTGTCGACCAGCCTCGCGGAGACCCGACATCACCAACCGATTGCGCACCTGACCGATCGCACCATCGACCACCAACAGGATCGAATCGGCGGTCATCTGGCGACCCGCCTGTTGAATGATGCAATGACCTTCCAGTAGGGATGCATCCGCGTCACCGATCCGCCAGCGGTAGATCGAATCGCTGCTGACTTCGATCGGATCGGGACCGACTTCTGGACCAGCGACGTGTCGGCCAGCAACCGCTGGACTGGCGACCTGTTGCCCGGCGGCATCGGATGCGACGATCAGACAAATCAAGAACGCCAAGAATCCCCGCGCCGCGATAAGCGAAAACCTCGCCGCGATAAGCGAAAGCCGCGCCGCGACAAGCGAAAGTCCCCGCGCAGCAGCGATCGACAGTCTTGGCTCTGTACACCAAATCCTTATCAATCGCGGTTCAGCGGTGGCTTCCATGCCGACCAATGGCGCCCATTCTCCGTTCAAGTGCTCGGACTCTGGCGAAGTGTACGAACTCGATTCCGCGGGTCACAAGCGAGAAACGGTCCGTCACCCCCCGGAATCCGCAATGCGGTGAGCAAAACCGGGGCGTGGAACAAAAGAATCGACCGTGAAACTCAATTTTCGGCTGTGACCGGTTGCTCGCTCGCTGCACTCGCCTCCGCCATCCGACGAAAGACTTCGTCCAGACGTCGGCGAATCAATTCGGCCCACAGATCGTAACCCCGCGAGTTGAGGTGCAATTGGTCTTCGACGAACAGGTCCACCCGGGGTGTGCCATCGGGCCACAAGTATTGCTCCGCCGTGGCAATGAAATAGGTGTTCGGAGTGCTCAGCGCTATCTCACGAAGCCGAACGTTGACCGCTCGGATTTTTGTCCAAGCGGACCACCGCTTTCCTGTCGGAGTGACCTCGATCAGAAACACCGGTGCGGTCGGTTGGTGCCGATGAGAAACGTCGACGGTGTGACGCACCAGTTGCTCGACCTGTTCGGGCGTGTGGTCTTTCTCGCTTCCCGATACATCATTTCCTACGAACATGACCAGCGCCCGGTACTGATGGGGATGCAGCAATCGTTGGGCATAGATCGCCAGATCGCTGTACTTGGCGCCACCATAGCCCCGCCGGATGGTTCGGTAGGGCGCCATATCGATCGCGATTTCATCCCAACGCCGAATGCTGCTGCTGCCGATGAACAACACGGCGTCGGCGGGATCCGTCTCGTTCTTGTCCTGTGCCTCCAGCTTTTGAATATCGTCCTCCCACCTCTCCGTGGCTGCCTGACGATAGGTTTCCAAAAACGGAAGGCCGGCATCGGAATCCTGTTGTGCCCCGGCAGCCGCAGCGATCCACACCGTCAGCAGCAAGCAACAATATCGCATCATCATCGTCATCATCATCAAGCGATTCTTCGGGCAGGTGGGTGGGAAATGGAACGGAGGTGGCAATGGGATAGTGTAGTCGTTTGTCACCGCGAACTCTCAGGGGATCGTTGCGGCCGCCGGAAGCTACGTCGAACAGACGATTTCGGCTCCCGCATTGCGCATCTGGTCAATCGCGGTCTCGACGTCACCTTCATTCAGGTCGACACCACGACAACCGGCCAACACGACTCTCGTCGGGTAACCCAACTGCAGCGCATCGAGCACCGTGTATTTGACACAATAGTCGGTCGCCAAACCCATCACCGTCAGCTCCGACGTGCCGATCGACCGCAGGTAGTCGTCGAGTCCGGTCGACTGTCGGTGGCCATTGTCAAAGAACGCACTATAACTGTCGACCATCTTCGACGTACCTTTCCGGATGACATGATCGATCTCGTCGCTTCTCAATTGCTCGGCAAATTCGACGCCGTGAGTCCCTTGCACGCAGTGATCGGGCCAGGCAATCTGGGGCAAGCCATCCAACGCGAATGTCTGGCCGACCTTCAAACCATGTTGGCTGGCAAAACTTCCGTGGTCGGCTGGGTGCCAATCCTGTGTTGCCACCACATGCTCAGCCTCGCCAATGGCATGATTGGCGACTTCAATCACAGCATTCCCGTCGGGGACCGCTAACGCACCCCCATCGAGAAAGTCGTTTTGGATGTCGATCAGCAATAATACTCGCATCTTCGCTTGCTCGGAGGGGTTGTATCTTGTCCCTGCCCATGGTCGGTCGTTCCAGAATCCGACCTCTTTACGATAAGCTCTTCCAATGACTCCCGCACCGATTCCACCCACCGGACGATCCCAGAATGTTCGCATTATCACTGCCGCGACTGACCCTTGTCACGCTCATTGGGTTCTTGTTGGGCGGCACGCTCCGGGCGCAGTCGCCCGCCGATCTGGCACTGAGAACGCTGCTCGACGATGTTTGGCAGTTCGAGCTGACCGAGTCGCCGATGCTGGCAACCAATGTCGGTGACCCGCGTGGCCAAGATCGTCTGGCCGATGAAAGCCTCGGTGCGATCGCGCGGCGAGCCGATCAGCGACGCAAGTATCTCGACCAATTGATGTCGATTGACGTGCAGGCGTTGTCATCCAATCCGCGGATCGACCACGAACTCCTGCGGCTCCGACTCGACGAACAACTCGCCGACTTTCAGTTCAAGACGCATTTGATGCCGATCAATAACCGGGAAGGGTTTCACATTCAATTCCCGGAATTGCCCCGTTTGATGAACATGAAATCGGAATCCGACTTTCGAAACTACATCGCTCGTTTGAACGACATGGGACGCTACACAGACCAGCAGATCGAGTTGCTGCGTGGCGGGATCGAACAGGGACTGACACAGCCGGCGATCATCATGCGTGATTCATTGGGACAGGTCGAAGCGCAGATCGTCGCAGATCCCGACGATTCGCTGTTGATGAAAAACATCTCGGAAGAATCCCATCAGCGGATGGACGACGCGACGTGGCAGCTGCTTGCCGATCAGATTCGCGGGGCGATCAAATCCAGCGTCGTGCCGGCCTACCAGCGGTTTGCCGACTTCCTGAGAGATGAATACTTACCGGCGTGTCGCGGTCCAATCGGCGCATCGGCGATGCCCGGCGGTCGATCGTTCTATCGCGACCGAGTTCGCCGCTTCACGACGATCGATGTCTCTCCCGAGGAAATTCACGAAACGGGTCTGAAGGAGAATGCTCGCATTCGAGAGGAAATGGAATCGATTCGCCGGGCGGTCCACTTCCCAGGCGGTCTTCCCGAGTTTCTGGAACACCTGCGGACCGACCCAAAGTTCTATGCCCAGACGCCGGAACAACTTTTGCAGCAAGTCGCGTTGATCCTCAAACGCGCCGACGGCCGGCTGCCTGAACTGTTCGGCAAATTGCCACGCACGCCCTATGGCATTCGCGAAGTTCCGGCCTACGTCGCACCGCAAACCACATCGGCATACTACTGGCCGCCGGCAACGGATGGATCGCGAGCAGGATTCTATTACGTCAACACGTACAACCTGGCGTCCAGGCCGCTGTACCAACTGGAATCACTTTCCATGCACGAAGCGGTACCAGGTCATCACCTGCAACTGGCCCTGCAAGCCGAATTAACAGACTTGCATCCGATCAGCCGCGAAAGCAACATCACCGCCTTTATCGAGGGGTGGGCGTTGTATAGTGAACGGCTGGGAAAAGAGATCGGATTCTACAAGGATCCCTATCAAGACTTTGGACGGCTGAGCATGGAAGCTTGGCGAGCGAGCCGCTTGGTCGTCGACACCGGTATTCACTGGATGGGTTGGACTCGCCAGCAAGCGATCGATTACATGCGTGACAACACCGCGCTAAGCGAACACAACATTGTCGCCGAAGTCGATCGTTACATCGGCTGGCCGGGGCAGGCATTGGCTTACAAAACGGGCGAGCTGGCGATTTCGCGAATCCGCAAGGACGCCGAACAACGACTCGGCGACAAATTTGACATTCGCGCATTCCATGATCGTGTGCTGGAAGCGGGTTCGATTCCGCTGCCGCTACTGGAACAGCGAGTCAACGAATGGATCGAATCGCTCAACAAGTGATCGATCGACGCACGGCATCACGAATCGCTCGTCTCCGCCTCGAGTATCATTTGCCGTTTCTGTTCGGCCAGGCGAAGTTCCAGCCCGACCGGGTAGGGTTCGCCGCCGTGAATGAGCCGCGATCGATCGGGAATCAATGACCGCTGCCGGATCGCATGTTGTTGAACATCTGCCAGCGTTGGCAGGAAGCTGACCGGTTCACCACCGCGCAAGATGGGCTGCAACAGATCTTGATGCTCGGTCGCACCGGCAAACTCCAGTTCCTGCTCGCCCGAAAAGGATTCCGACCGCGGCGATTCGGGCGCTCCGATCAACTCGCTAAAAATGACATCCCCAATCATTGATCGGTCATCATAATACCGACGTATCTGCTGGACTCCGGGCGTCGAAATCTTGATTGGCAACTCCGAGAGCTTGATCCGAGGGTGCCAGCCTCCCGATTCGTCTTGAATGGCCGCCAATTTGTACACGCCGCCGAGGGCGGGTTGGTCTCGCGCGGTGACCAGATTTGTGCCCACACCCCAGACTGCGATGGTCGCCCCGTGTCGTTTCAGCCTGCCGATCTCATGTTCATCCAGATCGTTGCTGCCCACGATCACGGCATCGCGAAAGCCGGCCTCGTCGAGCAATCGCCGCGAATGGATACTCAGACTTGCCAGGTCACCCGAATCGAGCCGGATTCCGACCATTTTGTGACCTGCCTTCTTGAGCCGCTGTCCGACGCGGATCGCGTTTCCCACACCTTCGATGGTGTCATATGTATCGACCAGAAAAATGCAATTGTTGGGCATCGCGTCGGCATAGGCTTGGAACGATGTCAGCTCGTCTTCAAACGACATCACCCAACTGTGGGCGTGCGTCCCTTTGACCGGGATCCCCAACAACTTGCCGGCCAGCACATTGCTGGTCGCCCCACAACCACCGATAAACGCGGCTCTGGAGGCGGACAGGGAGCCATCAATTCCCTGGGCACGTCGCATCCCAAACTCCACAACCAGGTCGCCATCGGCCGCATCACAGACGCGTGATGCCTTGGTGGCGATCAGCGTTTGAAAGTTGATGATGTTCAACAGCGCTGTCTCGATCCATTGGCACTGCCACAGCGGACCGCTGACTCGTACGATCGGCTCGTGGGCAAAGACGATGGTTCCCTCGGGGATGGCATCGATATCCACTTGCAATCGCATGCCGCTGATCGCCTCCAGAAACTCGTCCGAGAACAATGGCATGTCGTCGTTGCCACGGAGCGTTCTCAAATAATCAATATCCTCGGGCGTCACGCAAAATGTTCGCAGCCACTCGACCGCCGGCGCCAAGCCCGCCGCAACCGCATAGTGTCCCCCAAACGGGCAATGGCGAAAAAACAGATGAAACACCGCTGTTCGCTGATGCATCTGGTTCCGCCAATAGCCATACGCCATCGTCAGTTCGTACAGGTCGGTCAGCAGCGACAGCGATGTCGCGTAGGTTTTCGTGATCATGCACGATTCACTGGATCGGGGGTTCAGATTGGCGATCATTCGGGGGAATGAAACTCGGTGGCAAAATTCTACCAGCAACCGATGGCAACAATCATCTCGGGCACAGCTACAATGACGGGGTGTCGCTTTCACCATTTTCCCCTGCATCCAGTTGCCCGAGAGTCTTGATGAGTCATTCCAAATTCGATCGACGATCTTTGTTGAAGACATCCGCTGCCGCTTCGGCGGCCGTCGTTGCCGGCGGTCCGCTGATTCTCGGGGCGCAAGACAAGGCGCAGTCCAAGGAGCCGATTGTTGGAAGCGGTGAATTTACCTATCGATGCATTCACAACTGGGGACGCGATTCGCTGCCCACCGGTCATGATTATGGCAACGCGTCGCATGGCGTGACGATCGATCGTTCGGGCATGATCTACATCACGCACACCGGTCACCCCGATTCGGTCTTCATGTTCGACCCCGAGGGCAAGTTTGTCCGCAGCATGGCCGGCTTCCATGCCATCGAGAGCAACGGGGCGTCAACCTCGAGCGGTCATGGGATCGATATTCGTGAAGAAGACGGTGAAGAGTTTCTTTATCTCGCAGCCGCCAACACGAAGATGTCGTTTGCGAAAATGTCGCTCAACGGCGAGCTGGTTTGGAAGCGAACGAAAGACGAGATCTTCGAGCAGGCAGGTTTTGCCGGCAACACGAAACTCGGTTTCCGTCCCACCAATACCAGCTTCCGCGACGATGGCGGCTACTACCTGGGCGACGGATACGGCAGCAACTACCTGTACGAGTACGACGCGAAGGATCAGTTCGTGCGAGCGATCGGAGGCAAGGGCACCGCGGACGGGCAGTTCCAAACACCTCATGGGCAATGGCTCGACGACCGCGATGGCACTCCGAAACTGGTGGTTGCCGACCGCGCCAACGCGCGTCTTCAATGGTTTGACATGGACGGCAAACATTTGCGAACTCAGGGCGGTTTTCTTTTCCCCGCCGACATCGATCGTCAAGGCGACTTGCTGTTGGTCCCCGACCTGCACGCCCGAATCACGATTCTGGATATCGACAACCAGGTCGTCGCTCAACTGGGCGACGATGAGGCCTGGCGTGCAAGAGTGCTGGACAAAAAAGAGAACATGCGCGCCAGCCCCGACAAGTGGCAACCGGGCCTGTTCGTTCACCCGCACGACGCCTGCTTCGATGCCGACGGCAATATCTTCGTTGCCGAATGGGTTCGCGGCGGTCGCGTCACCAAGCTGGTCCGGGTTTGATTGCGCGATCGGCGATCACTCCTTGCGGTACAAGATCGCGAACGGATAGATCCCCGAGGAGTGTCCGTCGCTGAACGCGATGTTGTAGGCATAAGAACCGACCGGGCTCATCGATTCGATCCGCAGCGGGCGAGCCTCGGCAGCGCTCAACACGGGCAACATCGCCCGCGGATTGCCGGCCGCCTTTGCCTCAGCGCCCCGTTTTTTCTCGCGACAGGTCGCACAAGGACAGGCCTTTCGCAATTCGCCAACGGTCCAGTTGGTGATCGTCTGATCACTCCACTCGATACGAATCGCCGAATCGCCCTCCCGCTGGATCAACAGCGGGATTAGGTCGCTCGGTCCGCCTGGTTGCTCAGCCATGGATCAGTCACTCGCGTTGGTTGTGTCGCGCCGGTCAACCCAGCGATTTGCTTTGGCCTCTGAACGAGGCAACGTTCCTTCCTCGGCGGTGCTGACATTCACTCGCATCGCCAACCGATCACGAAAAAGTTCGCCCAATCGCCGCGCCGTCTCATCACTCGCTTCGATTTCAACAGACAATTGATCCATCTCGTCTCGGCGAGTCGCGATCATGCGAAACTCGGCCGTCCCGGCGACCTCGCGAACAATCGCCTCGACACTACTGGGAAAGACGTTCACGCCCCGGATGACCATCATGTCATCGGCGCGTCCGAGCACACCGCCTTCCAGCCACAGAAACTTGCAAGCTCGGTCGTGAGTTCTGAATCCACGCACGATGTCGCCGGTGCGATATCGGATTGCCGGTCCACCGTATCGCCCCAGGTTGGTCAGAACCAGTTCTGCCGGTTCGCCATCAGCAACCGGCGTTCCCTGCGGATACTGGTCGTCGAACCGCAGCAATTCGGCAATGAACTCCGCTTCGATCACGTGCAGCCCCCGCCCGTCGCGGCTGCCGAAGCCCCACGCGCCGACTTCGCTGGCCCCGGAATGATCGATCACGCGAGCTCCCCAAGACTGTTCCATTCGCGCCCGGACCGCCGGTACGCTGCCGCCCGGTTCGCCGGCAACAATCAACCGCGAGACCGATCCGCCCGCCAAGTCGATGCCTCGGTCGGCCGCGATCGCCGCCAGGTGAAGCGCGTACGTCGGTGTGCAACAGACAACGCTGCAGCGATGATCACCAATCAACTGCAAACGCGCCTCGCTGGACATCCCACCGCCGGGCACGACCATCGCACCGCGTTGGACCAACGCATCATTGGCTGTCCAAAATCCAATGAAAGGACCAAAAGAAAACGCCATCATCGCGATGTCATCGGCTGTGACCTCGGCCTCATCCAAGACATAGGCCCAACAATCCATCCACCACTGCCAATCTGCCGGCGTATCCAAGACCGGCATCGGCCATCCCCGCGTTCCACTGGTTTGATGAAGCCGCGTGTATCGAGCCAACGGCAAAGCGAAGATGCGACCGGGCCGGCCCCGTTGGTCGGCGATCAGGTCGCTCTTGTCAATGATCGGAATCGAGGTCAAATCCTCCAACGACGACAACGGCAATCGAATCCCAGCCAATCGATCGCAATAAAAAGGTTGGGATCGGGCAACGTTTAACAGCTGGTTCAGCGAATCAAGCTGGTACGAGCGCAACGCGTCCGCAGAACAAGTACGTAGCTCGCTGCGGCTGAGTGTGTTCACGTGAACGGGCTGCCCAGAGAAAGCATCGGAGGTCGTGGGATTCTGTCAAAGCCTAACCGGAGACCGTCGCCTTTGCAGGATGGGTGTTTCGTAGCCCGATCAAAGCTGGCGCCGCGTTCAGGTGGGGTCCGTTCAGGTGGGGTCGGTCAAGGAGCGACAACGACCCGGTCCCAGCAAACTCCAAACGAAAACGCCCAACGCCCAATGCAATGGTGACCCGGTGCGGTTGTCGGGTGCGGCCTGAGATCCGCGTGACCCATCCTACCATTCTGCGTGTAGACTGAGGCATTGACCGAGGGATGGTGGTTCCACCAGCGACATCGGTCATCCCTCTCAGATGACAACCCCCACGAACCGATTGGACGTGATGACCACCGATTCGGCCCCGACCGATCACGACTTTCCGACGACCGGCCGATTAGCGGCTGTCGATTTTGGCACCGTTCGAATCGGGATCGCCGTCTGTGATCCCGATCGAATGCTCGCCAGCCCGCTGGAGGTGCACCCGTCACAGAATTGGCGCGGTGATGGTGAGTACTTTCGTCAACTGATCAAAGATGAACGGATCGGCGCCTTCGTCGTCGGGCTGCCGATTCACTGTGACGGGGGCGAAAGCCAAAAGAGCCGCGAGTGCCGCGAGTTCGCCCGCTGGTTAGCGGACGAAACGGGGCATCCCGTGCGACTGTTTGACGAACGGTTCACGACATCCGACGCCAAGCGGCGGATGGCCGCAGGGGGCTACAGCCGGACCAAGAAAAAGAAACGAGTCGACGCCGTCGCGGCGCTGGTTCTGCTGGAATCCTTCATGGAAGCGTGCCGATACCATGACGACATCGCAGGGCAACCGATCAGCAGCAAAGCCGAAGGTGCCGACAGCCTGGAATGAGAAGCAACAACCGTCGCAGGCAACCTCGTTTCCAGGCGATTGGTCAGCGATTAGGCAGCGACGTCCGAAAGTACGGTCATCAGGTCGACAAACCGTCGCTCCGCTTCGCGTCGTCGACGTAATCGCTCGTCAACGCTCCAACCAGCTCGTATTCGAAGCACGCGACGCGAAATCTCGCGATCCGTTGGAACCGTCTCATTTTGAGCAGCAAAGTGTGATTCCGAGACACTCGGGGCATCAGTCGTTGTCAACATGGGTGAATCCCTCCTGAAGAAAAGTTCGTTGGACCATCCCAACTCTTGGTAAAAGTCGACTGGTTTTCTGCCGCCAGCCGTCGGGTTTCGATTTTGACCCACACGGTCATTTCCATCTCCACTGAGAGCAACCGTCGTGCCAATCATCAGAATCGACAGAATCCGGCCGTGGAACGTTCGGCGAAAAACCGGAAATGACCGGAAAAGACAGCGAATCCGTCGCAAAATAAATCAGCCAACCGAACCCTGGCTCACTCGAAATCGTCGGCCCGCCAGTGGATCGCTTCAAAAGTTTGCAGATCTTGCAATTGTCGCTGCGGCAGCAACATCACGACCAGGTCATCGCTCAACGCACCTCGAATCGCCGTCACCATCCGCTGCCACGTCGGCAGTGCACATTTCCCCTGAAGCTCGACATATTGCAAACGTCCGGCCGCGTCGTAGAGCATCCCGTCAATCTGCTGCTTCCCCGAGTCACGAGTCCAGACAAACGACCCATCGGGCTCAAAATGAAGCAACTCGAGCCGCTCCAGCCGCTCCGCTGCAGCCTCGAAACTGGTATCGATCGGCCCTTTTTCGGGGCCATAGAGATAGAGATGGAACGGAGTCATTGGCAAGTGGGGGAGCTGTGCCGATCGAGATGGTTACTTTTTGTTCAATCGCGCGCCGTGGCGGCCACCCCACTACTGCGGGCGGACCAAAGCTCCGTTGACGGCTTCTCATCAGTTTTCATAGCGTTCGGCATTGACCGCTACCCGGCCTGGCCCAAAACCGGGCCAGCAAGAGTTGCCTTGTTTGTCACGGGAGCGTCAGCCACGCATCCTAACGGACACGCTGCCTTGATTGCCTGCCGCTTCACCAAGAACCGCCAAACCGCCGGATGGGTGATGGCGTGCTGCGCGATGACTCTGCTAATCACGGGCAACCGCGATGCCGTGGCCCAGCAAATTGTGGCTCAGCAAACTGTGGCCCAGCAAACTGCGGGCGAAAACTCGGGCCAGGAACTGGTCGAATTGAATTTGGCCGGGCCGGTCAGTCTTCCCAAGCTGGTCGAAGCGGTCTCGAAGCAGTTGAACGTTCGGTTTCTCTACAGCGCCGACTTGGCCAACCGACAAGTCACTGTCTACACACCGGCAAAGTTTCCCAAGAGCGCAGTTACCGGTCCTGTTGGGAAGTTTATTGAAGGGCGAGAACCTTGTCGTCGTCGACTCGGATGTACCGGGCTGGAAGCGGATCATCGACGTCACCGACATGGTGCCGTACGCCGCGACCGGAGATGCCAGTGAGATTCTCGCTCGAGACGGACCTGCCGCTGCAGTCACTCAAGTCATCCCGATCAAGAACGCCGATATCTCGCAGCTTTCCCAGACGCTGCGCACGTTTCTGTCCAAAGGGGCTAACTTCATCGCTTTGCCCAACAACGGCTTGGTGATCATCACCGATTACGCCCAGAACGTTCGCACGATGGTCGAGCTGCTGAAGTTGATCGACATGCCCCTGCGTCAGCCTGTGATCGAGTTCTACGTGACGAAGAGTCGAACTCCTGCCGCCTTGATTGAGCAAGTCGAAGCATTGTTGGCCAGAGATGCCACGACCGCGGGAACGCCCGACGTCAAGTTGTTCAACGACGCCTCGGGCAAACGTGTGGTGGTTGCCGGCGAGAAAGAGCGGGTCGAACAGGTCATGCGTTTGCTGCAGCAACTTGACAGCGGCACCGACTTCATTGTGCGTGTTTATCGATTACAAAACGTGTCGGCCGAACGAATCGATAAGTTGATCCGGGGACTGGTCAGCAGCGAAGAGGCGGAAACGGCGATCGAGACCACGATCGACGAAGAGGGAAACCTGCTGATCGTGCGGGCACCAGCCGAAGTGCACCGGCAAATTGAAACACTGTTGAAGGAAATCGATCGACCGGTCGATTCAGCCGAGAGCCCGATTCAGTTCTACAAACTCAAGAACGCCAATGCGGTCGAAGTTCTGTACTCGTTGCTGGCCCTTCAGGAGGCCGCCGGCAGCGGTCAAGTCGCCGGCTTCGGTGGTCTGGGAAGCAACGCCTTCGGAACGCTCGGCGGAATGAACATCGGTGGCGTCTATCCAGCGCTGGGCTTCGGTGCCGGCATCCAGCCGGTCACCGTTAGCGGAATCGGTTTCTCGGGGATGAATTCCGCCGTCCCGACCACCCGCCTGCCACTGGAAAACGGCAATGCCGACGAAACCCCCATGCCATCGTCCGGAAGGAATCAGAACAGCGCACTGGCGCCCCTGATCGGCGCTAGCGGCAGCTACGCAATGGGTCCTGGCGGAGGACCGGGTGCCGGCGCACTGGGTGGACTTGGTGGTGGCGGTGGCGGCCAGGTGGCGATGCTGCCCGGCGGCGCACGGGTATCGGCCGACGTGGCCACCAACAGTTTGATCGTCTATGCGCCCGCGAGTGTTCAACCGCTGTACGAGAAGCTAATCCGATCCCTGGACCAGCGGCGTCCCCAAGTGATGATCGAAGCGGAAATCGTTGCGGTCGACACGACCGACAACTTTTCCCTCGGTGTCGAGGTGTCGATCGGCGACCGCACCGGTACCAACAAGTTGTTCAAGTTCACTTCGTTCGGTCTCAGCGAAGTCGATCCGAGCAACGGTTTCCTGACCATCAACCCTTCGCTGGGCTTCAATGGAGTCCTGATCGATCCGGAGGTTGCCGATGTGATCGTCCAGGCGCTTGCCGCCCACACCCGAAGCCGCGTGTTGGCCTCACCAAAAATCCTGGTCAATGACAATCAAACCGGAACGCTCGAGAGTGTCGCCAGTGTGCCATTTTCCAGCGTGAACACCTCCGTCCAGGTCGCCACCACCAGCCTGGGGGGCAATCAACAAGCCGGGACCGTCATCACCGTCACGCCGCACATCAACGAGGACGACCATCTTCAATTAGAATTCGAGGTGGAGTTCAGCACGTTCGTTGGCCAAAGTTCCGACTCAACTCTGCCCCCTCCGCGTCAGATCGATCGCGTTGGCAGCGTCGTGACGATCCCCGACGGCAAAACGGTGGTTGTCGGCGGGCTGAAACGAATCAACAACAGCGACACCTTCACCGGCGTGCCGTGGACCGAACACATCCCGATCCTTCGTGAACTGACGAGCCTCACGACCGAAGCCGAACTGACAACCTCCTTCTTCCTTTTCATTCGCCCCAAGATTTTGCGGGACTCACGGTTCCGCGATCTGCGATACTTATCTGATATCGACGTTCAAGACGCCCAAATTCCGGGAGACGATCCGGAGAGCGGTCCGATCCTTATCCCATGTCCGAAGCCACCCAATCCAATCGTGAGGCAGCCGACCAGCTCGCTGCACCGATGATTCCGATCGATTCGGATCCCTCCCCGGGTTCGAGCGGCGATGGCTCACGTGATGCTGGCGATGGGCTGACCCAATTGTCCGTCGCGCTCGGATCGCCGCCGCAGCCCGATCTGTCGTCGCTGCGACCGGACCCAAACTTTCTGGCGAGATTTTCCATCGCCTACGCTCGCGCGCATCGAGTGCATCGGTTTCCGCCGTCAAACCGACGGCGACGAGGATCGGCTGCTGGTCGCGATTTGCGATCGTGACGGTTACGAACACCTGGACATCATCGGCCGCGCGCTGCGTGATTCGGTCGAACCGATCCTGGCAACCGAGGCAGCAATCGCGTCCGCGATCAATGTCGCGTATGCCGATCGTTCCAGCCAGGCACAGCAGGTCATCGACGCGATCGATCGCGAGACGGTGTTGGGCGAACTGAACGTGTTGGCTGCCCGTGAAGACTTGTTGGATACCGAGGGCCGAGCGCCGATCATTCGATTGGTCAACCATCTGTTGTTCGACGCGGTCAAGGCGGGCGCCTCGGACGTTCACATCCAACCCTACGAAGATCGCGTGATCGTGCGGCAACGGATCGACGGTGTGTTGTTTGATAGTTTCGAGATTCCCAAATCGGCCCAGGAAGAAGTTCTGACGCGAGTCAAGGTCCTTGGCAAGATGAACATTGCCGAGAAACGGTTACCGCAAGATGGGCGAGCCACCGTGCAACTGGGCGACCGCACGGTCGACCTGCGGATCGCATCGCTGCCGACCAGCCACAACGAACGGATCGTGATTCGGTTGCTCGACAAGAGCGCTCGACTTTACACGTTGGCGAGAGCTGGGGATGCCGCCTCACTACTTGGACGTGTTCCGCCGATTGATCAGCCGCGATCACGGCATGATTCTGGTCACCGGGCCGACCGGCAGCGGCAAGAGCACGACGCTCTATGGTGCACTCCAGGAAATCAACTCCCATGACATGAACGTGCTGACGTTGGAAGATCCGATCGAATACCAACTTGACGGAATCAGCCAAACTCAGATCAACGAAAAAAAGGGCATGACGTTCGCCTCGGGGATGCGAAGCGTGCTGCGCCAGGATCCCGATATCATCATGGTCGGTGAGATCCGCGACGGCGAAACGGCGGTGATGGCGATCCAGGCATCGCTGACCGGTCATCTGGTGTTCAGCACGTTGCACACCAACGATGCCGCCAGCGCGGTGACGCGGCTGTTGGATCTGGGAATCGAACCTTATCTGGTCAGCAGTTCATTGGTCGCTTCCCTGGCGCAACGATTGGTACGACGACTATGCGACCATTGCAAACAACCCGATGTTGATCGCTCCGGTGAATTGCCCACTCCGCCGCCGTCGCTGATGGACGACCAGGGCATCACCCGGGCGGATCTGCGTGGCGTTTACAAATCGATCGGTTGCGACGCCTGTCGCGGCACCGGCTATCGCGGCCGGATTGGGCTGTTCGAATTGCTGGTCGTTGATGATGCTTGCCGTGAATTGGTGCAAACGCGGGGCAACGCATCACAAATCCGGGAAGCGGGTCTCGCCGCGGGGATGCATTTGTTGGCCACCGATGGTCTGTTGAAGATACACCAAGGGATGACCACACTCGATGAAGTGCTGAGGGTCACGACGCTTTAGAACGAAATGGCAGTTTTTTCCTATACCGGTGTGAATCGCGAAGCAACCGACCGTGCGTGGCACGGTCGCCGCGGATAGTCCGCGCCAAGCCAGGGACAAACTCCGTGGCAATGGCGTTCGTGTCCGCAAGCTCGCCGAGTGTGCCAGCAAATCGCAGCCGATCTGGCGGCCACGGTTTTCGCTGGTCTCGACGAAAACGCAATGGGCAACGGCGGTGCACGAGATGGCGATGCTGCTGCACGCTGGGATTCCGATGCTCGATGCATTGGACACACTCGCCGACCAAAACCAGGGATCATTCCGAACCGCGCTGTTGGGGGTCCGCGACAAGGTTGCCGCCGGCTCGTCGCTAGCCGAATCGCTCGCTGGGCGACCCGACTTGTTCGATCCCGCCTCGGTCCATATGGTCGAAGTCGGCGAGAACTCCGGAACCCTCGACACGGTATTGAACGAGCTTGCCCAATTCAAACAGAAGCAACTGAAGCTTCGAGATTCGGTCACCACGGCCATGGTCTATCCCCTGTTTCTGATCTGTTTTGGGACCGCGGCGGCACTGTTCTTGATGACGTCGGTGCTGCCGCCATTGCTGGAGAATTTGCAAGAAACGATCGATCATTTGCCCTGGCCGACCGTGGTTGCCAAAACGATCAGCGACACATTGCTCGCTTACGGTTGGCTGTTGGCGGTCGCGGCGGTCGCGGCGATTCTGGGGCTCATTGCCGCACGAAGAACCGAGCGGGGCAAAGAGATTTGGCATCGCACCTTGCTGCGTTTGCCGCTGATCGGACCGATGGCCGTCAAGCAGTGTGTCGCACGGATCGCAATGATTATCGGCACGCTCTCTCGTAGCGGCGTCGAACTGACGCGTGCGGTCGAACTGGCCGAAAAATCGACCGGGAACGTGATCTTCAAAAAAGCACTTCGCCAGTGCGGCCAGCGGATCGCAGCGGGTGAAGAGTTCGCCGATGCCCTGCAACAAACCGAAGTCTTTCCACCGTTGGCGGTACGCGTCTTTTCGGTGGGACAGCAATCGGGCAAGCTCGATGAAATGCTGTTTCGCTTAGCCGACGACTACGATGCCCAGGTGGCAACTTCATCGGCGCGATTGACCGCGCTGTTGGAACCGGCACTGATTCTTGTCCTCGCCGCGCTGGTCGGCTTCTTGTTGTTGGCGACGATCTTACCCATCCTGGAGGCGGGAAATGTCATGTGATCCATCCCAGTGGCCATCTCGCTCCGCCGAGATGATGCCCGGCATCGCGGCAGATCGAACCCGACCATCGAATCGAAGTGACCAGGTTTGGGCGACGGGCATCGGCTGGCAGGGGCGACATGCCGACGTATTCCCCGGGCTTCGCGGCTTCTCCCTCGTCGAATTGATCGTCGTGATGGTGATTCTGGGTATGTTGGCCGGGTTGGTCGCCGTGCGGACGCGAGGCTATTTGATCTCGGCGAAACAGAACGCCGCGAAATCGGAAATTGCCAACATCATCAAAGCGATTGAAACTTTCTATGCCGACCAAGGGCGTTATCCGACCACCGACGAAGGTCTCAACATCTTGGTCCAGGGCACCGACACTTGGCCGGATGGTTTTTTGAACAAACTGCCCAAGGATCCCTGGAAGCATCCGTATGAGTACATCAGCCCCGGCAGCACTCAGCCGTATGAAGTGATTTCGCTGGGCGCCGACGGACGCGAGGGCGGCGAGGGCGAGAACCAGGACTTCTCCAGCGAGTCTTTGGGAACCGACAATGACTGAGCGTCTGCCCAGGATGATGCGCGACGCATTCACGATGATCGAGTTGGTCGTGGTGATGGTTGTGCTGGCAATTCTGGCATCATTGGCTGTCTACTCGCTCGGCGGAACCATGGACCGTCACGAGCTGAACCGCGCCGCCGAAACGATCGAGATGTTCGACGCTCGGGCCCGCCGTGATGCGCGTACCAGCGGCCAGTCGTTGCAAGCGAGTATCGATCGCACCCGAGGGCTCTTGACGATCCGTTCGCCGGAGAACCGAGAGGATCGGTCATTTCAACTGCCAGGTCGGGTCAAAATCACCGACATCCGGATGCGGCGTCGCGTCACAGCTGCGGGCAGGGTCGCGATGGACATCAACCGCCGCGGCCATTCGCCAACGTACGCGGTTCATCTGCAGCGAGGAAAAAGTGGTCGCTGGTTGGTCGTGCTGGGACTCAGCGGGCAAGTCATCCCATTGCGTAGCGAGGGAGAGGTCGATGCCATCCTCTCGCTCTAAACCGAAAAGGGGTCATAAACCGAAAAGGGGTCAGGCCTGTTTGTTGGTCAGTCGTCATTCTTTCGGCGGGTTCACCCTGCTGGAGGTCGTCGTGGGGCTGACGTTGATGGCCACCGTACTGGTCGGTTCACTGTTGTCCTTTTCGGCCCATCAAAAACAGCTTCGCGATGCCGACGCCAGAATCGCGGCCGTTGCCGTCGCGGACGACTTGTTGCACCATTTCTGCAGCAGCCGCGAGGGAATCCCGAGCGCCGGACGTGGCCGAATCTCCGGTCGACCCGATTGGTTTTGGCAGACGCGAATCGTGGGCGTGACCGCCCCGTCTGATATCCCCCTGCAAGTCATTCGCTTGGAACTGATCGAAGTGACCGTCGACGGTTCGCGGCGAGTGTTGTCCACTGTCGAAGTAGTGGAGCCGCGATCATGAGACCAAGACGTCATGGATTCACCCTGATCGAGGTGCTGGCATCTGCCGTTCTTGCAGCGATGATGCTGGCAGGACTGTTTGCCGTTCTGTGGTCGGCAATCCGAGAAACGAATCAGCTCGCGAAGTCCGAAATCACTCGTTGGCCAACGACGCAGTTGGTCGCGCAGCTGCGTCGTGACTTTCAGAACGCCCGGGGGATGGCCGTGACACCGTCGGGCGTCGCCTTGCACGGATTCCTCGACCAGGATGCCCGCTCGGGTAATCCAACCCTGCGACCCGGATCGGTGCGCTACGAATCGATCGATCCCGGCGGTCGCGTGATTCTGATCCGTAGCGCATCGGGCAGTGGCGGATCATCGGGCGAGCCGGTTTGGTTCGGATTCGGTTCGCTGCAGATCGAACCGCTGGAAGAGACCGCGGCCGAGGAAGCGCTGCTGGAGAATCCTGTCACCGGTGGTCTGCCGCCGGTTCCCGGCAGCTTTCGGGTGACGATGTTGGGCGACCATGGTCAAGTGTTGTGGCAAGAGGTGATCCATCATCATGCCAGCTAATACTCGGAACAGCCGACGGACACACAACGGGCGTGATGGTTACGTATTGCTCGTCGTGTTAGCGGTGTCGGTGTTCGTGGTCACCGTCCTGGGAACGCTCGCCAAAGTCAGCCTGCGACGTGGAATCCAAGCGGCCGACGCGCAACGATCTCTGCAACAGCGATGGGGTTCGCTGACGTTGGAAAAAGCCATCCTGTCGCAAACGCCCCAGATTTTCCAAGTTCGTGAAGAACTGGCCGCCAAGGCAACTCCCGGCGTACCGCCACCGCCAACCATTCGTACCGCATTGTCACTCGGCGGAGTCACCTTTGACCTGTTGTTAGGTGATGAGGATGCAAAACTGAATCTCAATTCGTTGTATCATCACGCCGGTCCGATCAAAACGGAGCGGGCACTGCGAGAGATCGTCGGACCGAGCGTGTCCACCGCCACGCAATTCATTCCGGCGACCAAACCGTTGTTGTTGTCTCGCGAATCACAGCGTGTGACGGATGACCCCAACCAACCGGAGGCTGTTGAACGGGAGATTCCGGACGCATTTCGCAGCTGGGGTGAAGTGTTCGATCTCATTCGGCTCGGTCGGCAACTCGGTGGTGACGCGGCCCTGCCAAACGCCACAACCGGCATCACCTGCTGGGGCAACGGCCAGCTGAACTTTCGACGAGCTTCGGATGAAGCGATTCTGGCGGTGGTCGGCTCGGTCATTCAAGATGGAGGAGCCCGACGGTTGCTGCAACGTCACCGAAAAAACCCTCGGGCAGGTGTCAGCGTGTTGCTGCAAACGGAGGTCACCGATGACGGCAATCGTGACCAGCTGGCGACGCTGCTAGCGGAAACGAGCACCAACTTTTCACTGTGGATTCACGCATCGACAAAGGGTGGCGGTTCCCTCCAGCAGCTTGTGGTCATGAACCGTGACGAGGAAGGTGTGACGCGTTATCAAAAGTTTGCATATTAGTTTCAATTGATTTTCGGTCTTCTTTTCAATGGACATTACGACTCAGCAACGAATTCTCTACGCCCTGGCCGGCAGTTGTCTGCTCGGCGCCGCGGCTGCCGTTGTATGGTCGACCTCCGCTGTCGATGAATCGGATTCGGTGTCCACCCGAACGTCGGAGCGAATCGTCGTTGCCAAGGACGATCCGCAATCAGCGCGACACGTCATCGACTCGAGTCTTGCCGGGTCGCTCCGTGGTCCACTTTACGATCCACCAGCAACGGCGCCCATCTCAAAGGTTCCAACGGCACCCGTCCCCAAGCCCTCGTCGACCAAACCGCTGTTGAATCTGACCCTCGTCGGCACGATCATCAGTTCCGGACAAAGCCTGGCCATCGTCGCCGACGCATCGGGCGAGTTTGATGTCAAGGGAATCGGCGAGTCGCTGGAGTTGTCACCCGAGGGTGTGCGTATCCAACAGATCGAGGCCGAACAGATCACACTGCAGTACATGGGAAATGAATCGACGATCCGATTGGAAACCAATGAGCCGCCAGAGGGTAACGCTGGCCGGCGAGTCAACAATCGGAGACGCAACCCATGAGTGTTCCCGGTTGTGTGGTGATCGAGCGACAAAACGATTGGATGATCGTTGTCGGTGACGAAAGCGAACAGCTTACCGGGGATCAAGACGCGGGCCAACTTGCCGCTTGCGCCGATCAGTTGGCCAAGCGGAGCGGGATCAAGAATCCCAACTGCATCTTAGCGCCCGATTCCACATCCTGCTTCTTTGCCCGACTTTCACCCAACGCGGACATCGATGTCCGTGACCGCACCGCGTTGGCCTTCGAGCTGGAAGATCATCTGCCGATTGACGCGGAATCGATGGTCGCCGATTTTGTGGTCGTGCCATCATCGCAAATGGAAAAGACGGTTGCCGCGGTTGCCGTGCCGACCGAGCGGTGGAAAAAGATCGCCGAGGCGATGGAATCGTCCGGACTGCCCGTGCGATCGATCGTACCTCGCGCCATATTGGCAGCACGCGCACTCTCGGACAGTATCGAATTGGACGAGACGACCGAACTGCTGCTGGTCGCTGACGATCAATGCGATGCGATCACGCTGGAAAATCGGACGATCGCTGCTTGGAAATACTTTCGCGTCGACGCTGATCCGCTGCGTCGTCATCGGTTGCTTGACGGCGGCGACGCCAAGACGGTACTGGTAACGGGATCCGACGCGAATCAACAGTCGACCATCGCTGACGTCTACCCGAGTGCGATTCGACATGCTGAAAGCACCGATGCGGCGGTGCTGCGCGGCGCCAGCGCGTTGTTGACGCATCCGTCCAACAAATGGTTCGACTTGCGTCGCGATGCACTGGGACCGAGCGATCCACTGAGGGCAATCCAGAAGCAGATACGTTTGCTCGGTGTGGCCGCCGTCACTTGTCTGCTCGCGGTGGCGGTCGGGGGATGGTGGCGAGCCACGCGAATCGAACAGCAGCTTGCCGGGGTGCGGGCGCAGCAGCAACAGCTTTTTCGTGAAGCGTTCCCCAATTCCCAGGTTCCCGGCGCGCTGCTTCGCAGAGTGCGAAGCGAACATACAAAAGTGCTCGGTTCACGCGGCGCGACGACCGAGATCGACATCCCCGTGTCGGCGCCAACCATTCTGCGTGAACTGTTATCCGCGCTACCTGGGACGGTGCGATTCCGAATCACTCGCATCAAGATTCTCGATGGACGCGTCGATCTCGATCTGCAAGTACGAAGCCCCGTCGATGCCGGTGCGCTCGCCACGTCGCTCTCGGCGGCCGGTTTCGATGTCGAACCCCCCGGTACGACTCAAAAAGATGCCCAGACATTCGAGTCTCTGCTCGAAGCGAAATGGGTCGGCCAAACAAAAGGGGCGACCGCTGCCGAAGCAGACGTTTCCGTCAACATTTCGATTGCCAACGAGGTCGCCGGATGAACGTCGCGGCACGAGATGCCACTCGCAGGAGGATTCTATTTGGATTGGCGATTGCCATCCTGGCGGTCTACGCGTTGCTAAGTGTCGGCGAGGCGCGGTCCGCTGCCCTCCGGTTGACTCAAGCGCAGTCGGACCTCGCAGAAGTCTCGGCAAAACTGGCGGATATCGATCGGCTTCGCAAGACGCCCAAAGTTGCCGCCCTGCAACTCGAGTCGCCGGCCGAGATCACCAACCGAGTCTCGCAGGCACGTGAGTCCGCGGGGATGCCCCAGTCGAGCCTGCTGAAAGAGCAACCATCGGATCCCGTTCGAATCGACCGCAGTGACTTCGAGCTGCGCCCACCACGATCGATTTGTCGGCCGCCACTTTATCCCAAATCATCGCGTTCTGTGACGCCCTGCACGACCAAGACACAGGCACGATGGTCCGCGACCTCACACTGACTGAGCCGCAAAGCGGCGCAACTGACGGCAATCAGGAAAAATGGGTAGCTCAGTTGGTCTTGACCCAGATGATCTTTTCCCCGAAAAGCCGATAACAACTGTCGGTCTCCGTGCGCACGTGCAGAACCCAAGTCACTGCCAATACTCCGGCGCCGACACAAGCAGCGGATCGGATACCGGTATACACCTGGCACACCTCACGGATGACGCGAGCTAAACCTTCGACGTTCCAGCAAAACACCGCTGCCGCTGTACTGGTAGCGATGCTGGTCGGCTGCGCCTCGCTGAACGGCCCCAAAGAATCGATCGTTCATGTCCGGGCCTCTCGGAATCCCGCCGAAGCGGCACGGCTGACGCTGCTGGGAGTGAAAGCGTTGGACCATGGCGATGTCGATCGTGCAACGGCCAAGTTCATGGCAGCGGTGGATGCCGATCAATCCTATGGCCCGGCCCACAACAACATCGGACTGCTGCATTTCGAACAAGGCAATCTCTACCAGGCCGTGCTGGCATTCGAGCAGGCGATGGAGTTGATGCCTCAGGATCCGGCGGTCTACTACAATCTTGGCTTGACGCTCGAAACTGCCGGCCGAGTCTTTGAAGCGATGGAGCTTTACACTCAGGCCGTGGAGATGGATCCGACGAACCCCTATTTCCTGGGAAACCTCGTCCGGCTACGCATTCGGATGGGCGAGGATAATCCGATCCTCGTCACCCAACTCCAGGATTTGATTCTGATCGAAACGCGACCCGATTGGCGACGTTGGGCCGACCGCCAATTGGCACTTCACTTCAATCCCATGCTCGATCGTGGTCCCGACACGCCGGAGTTCGACACGGGCCGTGACGCAGACCGCGCCAAGGATGACCAGAGACTGCAAAACAACATCATCGAGTTGAGTCCGCAGGTCGAGGAAAATGTGGACGGACAACAAACGAGTCCACGAAAAAGCGGCAACCAACCGATCGTACCACCGCAGGTTCTGTTGGGCCCCGATGGAACGATCAATGACAGCCAGCTCGAAACATTGCCGGCGCCGCGAAACCGCGAGCCAGACGGTTCACGCCCCGCCCCGATCCGGGACAACGGTTCGCTGGAAAGCCTGCCACCGAGCATTCGACCCGGCACCGGCGATTCGTCGCTCCATCCCTCGGACTCACGTCCGAGGTGATGCTCTATCGCCTGTCGTCGCTCCGCGACTGATGCTCGCGGAATCGCGAAGCGATGTCATGTGAAAGCCTGGGACGCCAGTCCCAGGTGGCGTTTGACGACCCCACTCGCCGAGACCGGATCCCGGAAACACCTGCCGGCAACAAGCCGTTCGCCATGCATGTATACTTTCAACCATTCGGCACTGATCTCCCAACCTCCCGGAATCTGAACATGAAAAACATTGCCTGCACCCTTCTGTTGATCGCCACTGTTCCATTCGTCGCTCCGACATTCGCTCAAGACGACGCCAAACAGCCCGATGCCTGGGAACAGAAAAAAGCAGAGCGATTCAAGCCGATCACCGATGATCAGCGTGAACTGATTGCCAATGCCGTTCCCAAGAAAGCAGTCGCGACGCCAAAGCAGCCACGGCGGATCCTGATGTTCTACCGATGCGAAGGATTCATTCACACATCGATTCCCTATGCCAACCTGGCGGTCCAGGAAATGGCAAAACGCACCGGCGCCTTCGAGGTCGACTTGGCCGATACCTACGACGTGTTCAACGACGAAAACCTGGAGCGTTACGATTGCATTCTGCTGAACAATACGACGCACATGAAGTTCCCCACATCGGAACACGAGAAGGCCTTTTTGGATTTCATCGCCAGCGGCAAAGGCTTGGCCGGATTCCACGCGGCCAGCGATAACTTCGGCGATCACCCGGCTTGCCGCGCGATTGTCGGTGGACAATTCAATGGGCATCCATGGGGCGCTGGCGGCAACTGGGCATTCAAATTGGATGACCCCGATCATGTGCTCAATCAAGCATTCAAGGGCAAGGGATTTTGGCATTATGACGAGATCTATCAGTACGATCCTAAAACGTACCAAGGCCTCAAAGTGCTGCGACTGCTGGTCAGCCTGGACATGAGCAAGGAAGCGGTCGCCAGTCGCATCAATGACGGACCCCGTGAAGTACCCGTCTCGTGGATTCGCCAAGCCGGAGAAGGACGTGTCTTCTACACTAACTTTGGCCATCGCGAAGACACGTTCTGGAAACCGGCGATCCTCAAACACATGTGCGATGGCATTCAATATGCTCTAGGCGACCTCGAAGCGGACGCCGTGCCGACGGCCGACAGCAGCAAAAAGACGCCAGCCCTGGCACCCGCGGAATCGTGATCTGGGCTATCGCGGCGTCAACGCGAACGCCTGCTGAGAACCTTCAATGACGAGATAATCTTTCCCGGCGGCCAGAGACTCGAACGTGCTGATCGATCCATCTGGCCACACCACCGTGACGTCATCAACGCTGTTCGCATCGCCCAAGCCGAACGTGATACAGCGTTCGTTGGTGCATTGGTATCCATCACCTGCAAACAACTGCCCCGTGGCCGTCCGCTGGCCGGAATGGATCGTGATCCGCGTTCCGATCGCATCGCGGTGACTTTGCACACCACGTACGAAGAAACGGATCTGACGGGACGGCGTTGGGGTCTGGTTGACCAGCAACGTAACGGGATCATACAGGTGAGTCACCAGCAGGTCGGTGCGGCCATCTCGATCCGCATCCAACGTCACCACCGCGCGCGCCAAACGGTCGTTGCCGAAATAATCGCCGATTTTCTCACGCGTGAGCTCAATCCAGCGGCCATCGCTGCGTCGATCGAAGAGCTGCACCGGTTGACGAAATTTGCGATTCTTGTGTGTAAAGTCATCGATATCGCCGTTGGCGATCAGCAGCTCGGGCGAGCCATCGTTATCGGCATCGATCCACTGGGTGCCGTATCCCAACATCCGGTCGGATGGTCCAGCCAGCCCGACTCGGTTTGAACGATCGGCCCACATTCCAGGGCTGATCTGTTCGTAGTACGTGTTGTAGTCGCCGGAGAAATGCGTCAGCAGAAAATCGACATCGCCATCGCCGTCAGCATCGCCTGCCGCGATTCCCATCGAGGCCTGAGACACGGAGCGTTCATTGAATGCCAGACCGCGGACGGTTGCCTGCTCGGTCAAACCGAAATCGGATCGGCCGGTATCGCGCGCCCAAAAATGGTTGGCCGACATGTCGTTGGCGACATAGATGTCCAAGCCGGGGTCGGAATCCAATGTTCCCACAACGACACCAAAGCCGCGTCCCGATTCGTGTGGACCGAGCCAGTCTTGGCTGACTTCGACAAACGTTCCATCCCCGCGTCCGCGCCAGACGCGATCGCGTTGTGCGTCAAACACAAGCGGCGAGCACGAGCGTGGTTCGTTCAGCTTCTCGTCGACACAATCGAGTTCCAAGAACTTATCGTCCCCGCAGTACCCGACCAGGAACAGATCTGCATTTCCATCGCCGTCGATGTCGGCAATCGCCGCCGACGTCGTCCACTCCTTGCCAGACAATCCGGCCGTATCGGTGACGTCGGCAAACGTGCCATCACCGTTGTTGCGAAACAGACGATCGCGACCAATGTTGGCGACGAACAGATCGGAAAATCCATCGGCGTTGTAGTCACCGACCGCAATCCCCTGTGCAAACCCATGATCACCAACGTTCGACGATTCGGTAACATCCTCAAAGCGGCCAGCGCGATTTCGAAAGAAACCGTTGGGACCCGAATCCTCTCGCATCGGCGCGCCGTCCATCTCGGTTAAATAGATATCGGGCCAACCATCGAGATCAAAATCGATGACGCCGGCACCACCGGCACCGGACTGATAGATCGCCAAGCCTGCCTCTTCGCCGGGCGGCTTTCCGATTCGGCAAATGTGGTCGAGCGTCCGCGCCGATGCTTGATCGGAAAAACGAATCTCACTCTCCGAAGCGATCGCCCGTTCCACTTGTGCTTCACCGTGGCGCGGTCGCCAATCGACACCCGGCAGATCGGACAAGTCGATGTTGGCAGCGACCAGTAACTCGGGCATCTGCCATGGGGTCTCACCGGTCAGCCGCGAACGAATCGATTTGTAGGCCTGATCAAGATTGGGATCCTCGTTTTGGGTCATTTTGTACGCCTCCTGCAGCCAAGAGGTGGCTTCCCAACGCCGCCCCAATTCATCAAGCGTGCGAGCGATTTTGACCGCTGCGGATTGAGAGTTGTTTCGCCAAGAGAGCAGCGAGTCGACGTGATCACGAACCGACGCAATCTTTGCAGCTCGCTGAGCCACCACTGGAGAAGAGTCGGTTCGACCTAGCTGCGCAAGACTGGCCGACAATCGATTCAACGCTTCGCCATCGTTTTCATTGAGCAGCACGGCACGCCAAAACGCGTTGGCGGCACGTTGCCAATCGCTCTGTCGCTCGGCCCAGACCCCCGCAGCCAACCAATACTGTGGGTGGTTTTCGATCCCCGGGGGCAGTGACTGAGTCCAGGCCGCGACGGCATCGGAATCCCCGAGTTCCACGATCGCACGACCATACAAGGCCGACGCAGGTACGAAGTCCGGATGCCGCTCGATCACCGGCCTGAGCCGTTCGGCGACCTCGTTCCATTGAGAGTGATAGGCAGGCAGTCGGGCCAGAGAATACTGGGGCCGAAGGTCTTCCGGATGATGCTGCAACGCGAATTTGCATGTCGCCTCGACCGTTTGTGGACGATTCAAGTCCGACAAAATGATCAGCAGATTCAAGCCTCCGTGACCACGTTGGACCAACCATTGAAGGTGCTCGGCCGCTTCCCACTCGATTCCGATCGCCGCTTGCAACCCGACCAACTTTTGCCGAAGGTCCGTTTCATCGGGATATCGTGCGATCGCAGACTTCAAAACTGCGACCGACTCAAACGGGCGTCCGGCGTTCACGTATTGCTCGCCCAGTTTATCCCACAGCCGTTTGGATGGATCGTCCGAGGCGTCGATCGCCAGACGGTAAAACTTGATCGAACCGCTCGTGTCATCGCCTTGAACCGCCATATCGGCGGCCAACTCCAACGCAGTCGGATCGTTGGGATTGGCCACCAGAGCCTCCTGGATCAGCCGACTGGCGGTGAGAAATTCCCGACGATCCAACGACTTTTTCGCCGCCGTGACAAGATCCTGCGGCGATGATTTCGTGGCCGCGGGACCGCCTCGCTTCGAAGTCGAATCGCCACGGTCACAGCCGCCCACCCCAACGACCACGATCCACATCGCGAGCCAACATCGCCAACGTATCGTTGTCACAGGGAACTCACATCGCTCAGCGTAAACGGCTCGGCCTCATTCTCGACCAACAGAAGATGTTGATCCACATCGACCTGATCAAATGTTTGTTGCCGGCCGCCCGGCCACGTCACGGTAATCTCATCCACGGCACTTGCATCGCCGAGACCAAACGGGATTGTCGCTTGATTTCGAGACAAGTACCCGTCACCGGCGATCGCCCAGTTTGTCCAGATCCGATCGCCGGCGCGGACCTGAACCCGCGCACCGATCGCGTCACGTTCACTATCGATCCCAACAAGCTGCAGCGAAAGCCAGTGGTTCTTCGTTTCCGTTTGATTGAGCAACAATGCCGAAGGTGAACCAATATGGGTAATCACCAGGTCTGACTTTCCGTCGCGGTCAAAATCCAATCGTGCCATTCCCCGACCAAGATACAAACCCATCCAATAGTCGGACGGATCGTCCACTTGGGCGAGCCGAAATTCGCGGCCGAGATTGGCAAACAACTGCGGCGGTTGCTGAAGTGGTTCGCCCGGCGCTTTTTCAATATTCCCGTTGGTCACCGCCAGGTCGGGACGTCCATCATTATTGTAATCGATCGCCTGCGATCCAAACCCTAACACCGAGGCGCTGTCGCGATAGAGCTGGTATTGGATACAGCGATCCTCGAAAGTACCGCCATGGTTGATGAACAAACTAGCCGGTTCCTGAATGAAGTTGGTGACATGCAGGTCCAGCGTACCGCTGCCATCAAAATCACTCGCCGCGATCCCCATTGATGCGGTCGCCAAGCCGCCGTTGCCGTGGGCACAACCGCGCAACGCAGCCACGTCGACCCACTCGACCGCTTGCTCGGCGTTGGCTTGCTCACTGCGAACCCACAAATGGTTCGGCCGGACATCATTGCCGACAAAGATCTCGTTCCCCGGCTTCCCGTCAAAATCTGCGACGACCACCCCCAATCCCGTGCTGGCAGAGCGTTCGGATTGGCTGATCTGTTGCACCGTCAAACCGCCCCGGCCATCGTTGATCCCAATGTGATCGACACTCGGCTCGAACGACAGCGGCGACACCGTCTCGATCTCGCCATTGGCATTGATTTCTGGTCGGGTCAACATCCTTTTGTCTTCCACGTCATGAATGGCAACGATATCGGGCAACGCGTCACCGGTGACGTCTGCCAGTGCCAAGGAACTGGGAAGCGTTTTTCGGTCTTCATCCACATCAAATGGTCGGCGATCAAACGTTCCGTCGCCGTTATTGATCATCAGCACCTTGTTGCCGATGTTGGCGATGACCAGATCGGCAAATCCATCTTGATTCCAATCGCCCGAGGTGACGCCCAGGGAATAGCGATACTCGGCCGTCCCGCTGTGCTCGGTCACGTCGATCAGTTTGCGGTCCCGGTGGCGGTACAATTGGTTCGACGCATCACCGATCAGCTGCGGCGGATCACATCCTCCCTGGGCAAAGTACAAATCGCAGCGACCGTCCAGGTCATAGTCGAGGACCGCAACGCCACCGCCCAGGGACTGGTAGATCGCGAACGCGAACAGCTGTTCCTCTTTGGCGATTTGGAATGTGTGCTGCAAACCGGTCTTCGCAGCGACGTTCTCAAAGCGGGGCCGTTCGATGGCGGTTTCCAAGAGACGCGGTTTTGATGCGGCAGCCAGCGACGTGACTTTCGGCAATTCAATCTCGGGAAGCGGGTAGTTATTCGTGTCCAAGCCACAGAGTCGCTCGTCTCGGTCGGGAAAAGCAATGCCCGACTTCAGCAATGATTCGCGTCGCCGGTTGATCTGCTCAAGCGTCTCTTGCGGCGACTTGCGATAAAAGGCTTCCAGCAATTCCCACATCACCGCCTCCAGCGGACGGTCCAATTCGCGCAGACCCGCGATCACCGTCGCAAACGAGTCCAAGTCGGGCGTTTTTGATTCACCGATCCGGTTGCTCGCCCGGGTGGTCTTGCTCATCGCGACATAGCGATCTTGCCACTGATCGGCTTGCTCATTTTCGCCCAACGCCAGCAGCGCTTGATTCATTCGTCGAACCGATGATGGGTCCGTCGGGTCTCGATCAATCGCCTCGGCAAGCGCGCGAACCGATTCTTGATAACGTCGCTTGGTCAGCAAGTAAGTACCCAGTGCCGCCCAATACTCCGAAAACTTTTGCACGGAGTCATCGGTGTGTGCCAACCACCACAGAAAACGATCGTCGTCCTGGGCCTCGGCCACGACCCGTCCATACAACGCCATTGTCGCGGGCCGCGGATCCCCGGCAGTGATCGATTCATGAAGCACCTCGGCCGCCTCGCTGAATCGCGATTCGGTGTAAAGCTTGCGTGCGATCGCGGCGGGACCGATCGGATAATACATCCGGCCAACGTCCGGTGGCGGGGCGACGTTGGGATCGTTAAACACCGCATGGCTAACAACCATCAGGGCGTGCAGCTCATCTTGACGAACATCGCCCAGCTCACAGAGTCGCTGGATGTGCTCAGCCGCTTCATGTCGGCGCCCTTGGCGGTTGTACAAATAGGCAAGTTGACGATGGGCAACGGCGGCCTCGGGGACACGCTCCAAGACATCTTTGTAACGTCGCTCGGCTTCATCAAAACGCTGCAACTGCATGCACCAATCGGCGGATTGGCCAAGTGCAGGCATTCCCGCCTCGGGGTGATCGGCCGGAATCGAATCGAGCAATGTCACGGCGCTCGCCAGGTCACCCATTGCCGCCTGCACATTGGCCAGCCGAAACAGCCCTTCCGCGTCTCCCGGATCAACCAACAGCACCCGCTGGAGTGTGGCTGCGGCGGCGGACAACTGGCCGCCTCGCATCAGTCGATCGGCGGCGTCGAGTTCTTTGTCACGATCGAATGACGATTCCGTTGCCACCTCCGCGACTGACGCCGCCCCGCCGATTGACGCCGCCCTGCCGACGGGCGGTGATATCGAAGGCTGATCCGAAGACGGTTTGTTTGCGTCGACTCGATCGCCAAAATCCGAGTTGCAACCTACCGCGAGGACGCACAGCAGCAGAGCCGGTAGGAAGATCCAGCGGTTCATGATCAGTGCGAACACCTACGAGGGGGCGAGGATTGGTTGGGACATCCCACAAGACGTTTCGCTCCGAATTACCCTGCAATGGGGTCGGGCCAACGGAGCTCGATCGGCACCGATATTCTATCGCGCCGCTGAAAATCGGGACGCGGATTGTCTCGTCGGCCAGCGATAAAAAAACGGGCGCGGCTCGCTACGAACCACACCCGTTTCATCGATTCGAGTCTCAAAAACCAGACTTACTGGTTCAGCTGTTCTTCAATCGTCTCTTTGGACGACTTGGTACCAAGCGCACCCCATAAGCCGTAGGGGCTTTTACGTCCAGCGTTCCCATCGACGCCGAGTCCATCGCCGTTGTCCACGCCAAAAGTCTTGTGGGACTGGTCACCCGATTCGATCGAATCGGTGATGAAGATCACGGCACCATCGGCCATCAGCACATGAGCACCACCTTGGTGATGACTGGCCGCCGAGAAAATCCCGAAGTTGCCTTCCCAACGCGCCACGTTGTAGCCGTTCGGTGGACGAATCGTGGTGAAGGTCGTGTACTGGGGACGAGCATCGGGCCAACGACGGCCACGATGATGGTTTCGCCAACTCTCAATACCGGGTACCGAACCTACCGGCACAAGAGCGGGGCTCCAAAACTGAGGTCGTTGCGGATCGAGGTATTGTGTCCACGTGTTTGGTGGTTGGTTAGCCACCGCATCATCCACGTTGATGATGGTTGACCTAGCCAGGTTGTCTCGATTGTGAACGACGATTTCACCGCACGCAATCGTGTTGGAAAGACCGTCGGTGATGTCACGGAATTTGGTGAAGTGTCGAGCATGGAACACACCTCGCGCCCAGCGCGACGCATCCTCATTACCCCATCCGCCGGAACCATTCGAGTTGCCATTGTCTTCGATGCCGGAGTGTTGTTGCTCAAAAAATGCATCGCCCACGCAGGCTACGTAGTTGGTGTAGGCAACTCGGTTCTGAGGCACGACGGCCGGGTCACTCGGACAGCGATAGGTAGGAACCTGCGTCAACCAAGGTTGATAGTTTTCGTCCCATGGCACCGGACCCATCGGAGGGTAGGGCGGATTTCTCACCGAATTGTCACGATTCAAACCGAGCGGATTCGAGAGTTGTTGCCATAGCGCCTGTTGCTCAATGAACGGGGTGAGAGGTACGAGAAAACTGAGGTTGAGATTGTTGTTTGTACCGCCGCCTCGTGTGTCCGTACCACCACTATGCATCGGCAGATTCTTGTAAGAAGAATGGTAGTTGTGCAAACCCAAGCCGATTTGCTTGAAGTTGTTACTACAACTCATGCGACGTGCAGCTTCGCGAGCTGCTTGCACGGCCGGCAATAGCAGGCCGACCAGGACACCGATGATGGCGATCACCACCAGCAGTTCAACGAGCGTAAAGGCCGCTCGTCGGAATTTAGCTCTCATTGGAAAACTCCGGCGTTTTGAGAAAAGGAAGAGAAAGGATGCAGCTGCGGCAATCTGTCATTTGGACGCTGGCGCGAACCCGCGGCCGAGCGTCACAGACGACGCCGAGACACTATAAGCGGATTCAAGACGCCCAATCAACAGTTTTCAACGCTGAATGCGGCAACATCTTGCATAATTCGGCAACATCCTGCCGATCCAGCGGAGTGAAGAGGAAAGAAGAGGACTCGTTTCAGTCCCGTCGTTGGTTGCATTCACCTTCGGCGATCGACATCCACGGCGCGACCGAAGTGCAAACCCGCAGGCATACAACTGGCCACTTTAAGGGGATCCGATATCCCCTGAAGGTGCCGTACTGAATTCAGTTGCCGCCACTTTTCATCCGCTCGGCGTTCTTTTGCTGTGCTTTCTCATACTCTGCGGCGTAATCAAGTTCTTCCTGGGACATCGCGTCACCAGGAACGAATTCGGCTTCGCCTCCTCCGCCACCACACCCAGACAAACAGGAAAGACAACAAAACAACGCCAAACAACTGAGAAAGTAACGAGTCACGATAGGGCCTCAAGTGAAGTGGAAAAAGACGATGGTAACCTGTTGACAAGGATGAAAAAGGCTCTCGCGATCTTCAATCAACGTGAAAAGTTTCATCCATGGTGATCGCAGCGTCAAGTCAATTTGCCGAACCGGTCGACAAACAGGACGGGCTTGGCGGCCGTAATCCAAATCGGGCCCAGCAAGGTACAATTGTCGATTCTGGGGTTCTCTTTTCCGCTGAGCATCACAACGCTTAGGTTGGATACTTGTTGCGACGCCATTTCCTTCGTTCGGCCACCTCCCCACCATCGCATCGGATCGTGGTTGGCTGTCTGCTGCTGGGCACGCTTGCGTTTTGGATCGGATGCGATCGATCGGGCGGTGGCGCTCGGCCGACACCATCGGCTGAAAACCATGCTTCCCGAGGATCGGGTTCCCAGGTGGAGTTGATCGCGGCTGCCTCACGAGCGATCGCCCGCAACGACCTTGCGGCTGCCGAGAGGGCATTGCGGAGTTATCTGCTAACGGATCCCGGCAGCACACGCGCCCTCGAACTCTCCGGTGACGTCGCAGCGCGACGGGGTGATGCCGACTCCGCCACGGCGATGTACCAGGCGGCGATCGACAGCACCGATTCACCCAGTCTGCCGCTGCTCCAGAAGCTGACCCATGCATTGATGCGAGCCGGTCGACCGTTCGACACGATGGCTGTACTTGAAGAAACAACGCGAAGGTTTCCCAACGATCCCGAAACCCGCTTTGACCTTGCCGGTTTGGCGACCATGGTCGGTCTGCCACAGGCCGCGATTCCCTCGCTGCGGTGGCTTGCCCGGCACGGACTGGGTGACCCCGATTCATTGCTGGTGTTGGCAGACCCAGACCGCGTCGAGTCCGATGGCGAGATGTGCCGAAAGTTGCTCGCGCGATCTCCTCAGGATTTGCGACCAGAGTTCTCTTTGGCGCAGTTGGACGCGTCCCAATTGAATTGGGAAGCGGTGGCCAAACGTCTGGAGCCGGTCGTAAAACGGCACAAGGATTTTGTCCCGGCATACACGTTGTACGGCCGCGCGTTGATCGAGTTGGATGACGTCGAAGGAATTCTCGAGTGGCAAACGGCGGTTCCCTCTCACGTCGAGTCGTCACCGGAATATTGGATCGCGGCCGCAGTCTGGTCACAACGTCAAGGACGCCACCGCCAAGCCTCGCGCGCATTCTGGGAAGCCCTGCGGCTTGACGACACGAGCCATCCGGAAGCGATGACGGCGTTGTTATTGAGTTTGAACCAGCTCGGACGCGAACAGGAAGCCAGGCTCGTCGCCGATCAAATCACCAAACACAGCGCGATGCGGGACGCGCTGAAGACGCACCTGGAGCGTGGCGGCCGTTCGCAAGCCGCCGCGCTGCGAGTGGCCGAGGCGATGATCGCTCTGGGCCGAATCTGGGAAGGCGAAGCGTGGGCCCGGCTGGCGGTGTCATTGACCAACGACCCGGTGTCCGACATGCCGCAGCGGTACCTGGCAATCCGTGCCAAGCTAACTGTCGATACTCCCTGGCAAGTGCCCGAGATGATGATCGGCAAGCAATTGGACTTGAGCGATTTTCCGCTCGTCAGTTGGGCAGCCGCGCGATCGCCCGAAACGGATCCCGTTCCACCGGCCGGCGGACAATTTTATTTCCAGGACGAGGCGCAACAGCGAGGTTGGGTTCACACGTGTCAAATCGCTCCGCAGGCGTTGAAGCAGGGACATTGGATTTACCAAAGCGTTGGCGGTGGCGTCGGCGTGATCGACTTTGATCTGGACGGCTGGCCCGATTTGGCCGCAGCCATGCTGGACGGCAAACCGCTGCAATCGGATTCGTCCGCCAACCGGCTGTTCCGAAACATCAACGGACGATTTGTCGAAGTGACGGAATCGGCCGGCTACAGCGACACAGGTTTCGCGCAGGGAATTACCGTCGGCGATTACAACGACGATGGTTTCCCCGACATCTTTGACGCCAACATCGGACGCAACCGTCTGTATCGCAACAACGGCGATGGAACGTTTCGCGATGTATCGCAGCAGGTGGGGCTAGGGGGCGAAGCGTGGACAACATCCGCCGCCATCGCCGACATTGACGGCGATGGCATTGCCGATTTGTACGAAGCCGCCTACTGCAGTGGGCCCGGACCCTACGAGCAACCATGTCATAACAGCCAAGGCATCTCGACCTGCCCGCCGCTGCACTTTGACGCCGAACAAGATCGCGTTTGGCGAGGAATCGGCGACGGCGCGTTTGCCGATGCCAGCCAACTGTGGATGGACCAGTCGTCGCCTGGACGAGGTCTGGGTCTGGTGGTCGGGATGCTGGATGAGCGGCCCGGCTTGGATCTGTATATCGCCAACGACATGACGGTCAACCATTTGTGGTCGGGTGAAGCGGATGCCAACGGATTTCGTTTGACCGATTTGGCGGCAATTCGAGGCCTCGGATTCAGCGCCCGTTCACTTTCGCAAGCGTCGATGGGAATCGCCGCCGCAGACCCCGATGGTGACGGCGACCTGGATTTTTTCATCACCCACTTCTCCGATGATCACAACACCTACTATGAACAGGTCGGACCGGGGCTGTGGACCGACCGTTCCTCTCAAGTCGGGTTGTCGCTGCCATCGATGAAGCAACTCGGTTTCGGCACCGAGTGGGTCGATTTCGATAATAACGGGTCATTGGAGCTGATCATTGCCAACGGACATGTCGATGACGTGGATCGCACCGACGTGTCGTATCGAATGCCACCACAGTTGTTTGATCGCGACTCGGGTGGTCGCTGGAACGAAATCGATCGCTTTCAACTTGGTGATTACTTTGCCACCGATCACCTGGGCAGGGCGTTGGCAACGCTCGATCTGGATCGCGATGGACGAACCGACGTCGCGATCACTCATCTGTACGACCCGGTGTCGTTGTTGATCAATCGCACCGGCGGCAGCGGTCGATCGATCGGGATCGAATTGAAGGCAACCACCAGCCAGCGAGACGCGATCGGTGCGATCGTGAAAATGAAGGTCGGGACACGAAATGTCACGGCACAATTGACCGCGGGTGACGGTTATATGTGCAGCGACCAGCGGCGGTTGTCGATCGGTACCGGCACAGCCGGCGAAGCGACGGATGTGATGGTGACTTGGCCTTCGGGTACGAACCAGGTATTCGGAAGTCTTGAAGCGGGTCGAGACTATTTGTTGATCGAAGGTTCAGCCGATCCCTACCGACTGCAGGATCACCAATGATGATCGATCGCGCCGCACAGACATGCCTGATCGTTTTCGCATTGGTTGCTTTGGCCGGATGTGGCCAGCAAGACTCGGGACCATCACCGCAGGATTTGCTTCGCCGACAACAGCGGCAAACAGACGCCCAGCGATTCCAGCCGAAAACTCCCCAGGAACGACTCACCATCGCGCAACAACACTTTTCCGATGGCAATTTCCTCGCGGCCCAGGGAGTGTTGCGACCACTGCTGATCGCTGAGGGGGACGATCCCCAAGTCATCTTGCTTGCCGCCCGATGCGAAGCAGCGGCTGGTGACAAAATTGCCGCCATCAAGATGCTCGACGCGATCGACGAAACCGATACGGAATCCTATGCCGATGCACTCTGGCTGGCTGGGCAATGGTTGACCGACAAGAACGAGTTCGACGCGGCACAACAAAAACTCGAACGGATTTTGGAACTACCGGGCGACGTCGATCGCGTTCATCATCGGCTGGCACAACTGTTGAACAACCAGGGACGTCGGATCGAAGCGGCCAAGCACTTGCGGGCGCTCGCCCGCAGTGGTGACATCAGCGAAAAGGAACTGTTCGCAATGAACACCTATGGCGATCCGTTTATCGACCTCGCAATGCCAAAGCCTGATTTCGCCAGCAAGCTGACAGCAGGGGCGTTAACGGAAGCGAAGCGATTTCGCGCCGAGGGAAAGTTGCTGGAGGCGCGTGCGCTGGTCGAACGATTGAGCGCTGCTTTCCCCGACTCGACGGCCATCTCCGCCTTCCAAGGTCGCGTCTATGCCGATCTACATGATGAAGAAAAAGTGGGCCAATGGATCGCGAACACGCCCGATGAAATCGATCGTGAACCGGAATACTGGTATGCCGTCGGGATCTGGCTGCAACGGCAGGGCCAACACCGCGAAGCGGTCCGTTGTTTCACCGAAGCCGTGACTCGTGACGAAACGGATCGGTTTTCATACTTGGCTCTCGCTCGATCGTTGACGGCACTGGGGCAGAGCGAACCGGCCCAGCGAGCCAACGAACGGTTTCAGTCATTGAGTGAAGCGGCGACGATCGCTCGAGAAATCGGCCTGCAACCGGGCTCGCAAACAACGTTGAACCGATTGGCCGACATTCTGCAGCAGTTGAACCGACCTTGGGAAGCGATCGGATGGCGGCTTGTTGCCGTCCGCACACACGGTGGCACCGAAAGCGAAGTGAAGGCTTTGCATCAGCAACGCGATGCCCTGGCCAGCGAGGAAGCAGATTTGGGGGCCGACCGGTTCATCACTTGCGGTCTCGATTTGGCAGATTGGCCGCTGCCCACAGTGGACAAAATCCGTGTCGCGGTCGCGACTCATTCGAGCGTCGATCCCCGTCGTGAACGAGAGCGACCGGCGACCGACGTGCCAATCGTGCTGATGGATATCGCGAGTGAAGCCCGTTTGAATTTCCAATACAACAACGGCGATGATCCCAGTGACGACTCGCGGTTGCTGTATCAAATGACAGGTGGCGGCATCGGCGTGATCGACTTCGACTTGGATGGTTGGGCCGATCTGTACCTGACACAAGGCGGCGGCGACGCGTTTGACCCGCAAGGTTCCAAGCCGAACCAATTGGCTCGCAACCTGGCTGGCCGGCGATTCACCGACGTTGGCGAGTTGTCACAAACCGATGATCTCGGTTACGGTCAAGGTGTCGCCGTTGCCGACATCAACCAAGATGGGTTTGCCGACTTGCTGGTCGCCAACATCGGCCCCAATGTTCTGTATCTGAATAACGGCGACGGGACGTTTCAGCGCCGTGTGTTGTTGCCATCGATTGCCGAGGGCGAATGGACCACGTCGATCGCCTGCGGTGACTTGAGTGGTGATCATCTGCCCGAGATTGTTGAGGTCAACTATGTGGATGATCCGTCGGCGATGACCATCGCCTGCACGCCCAGTCGCGATGTCTGTAATCCGAGCGTATTCCAACCGGCCGCCGATAATGTGATGCAAGTCAACGCCGACGGTACCATCACGTCGTGGACCGGATGTCAGCAGATCGACGATCGGCCCAATTATGGTTTCGCGGCGATCATCGCCAACTTTGACCACCAAGCCGGCAACGATTTGTTCATCGCCAATGACACCAAGGAAAACCACTTATGGCTGAGCCAGGTGAGCGACGATGGCCAAGCCCACACGCTGGCCGAAAGCTCACAGATCTACGGCTGCGGCACCGGAGCACGAGGGCAGATGAACGGATGCATGGGAGTTGCGGCCGGAGATTTTGACCGCAACGGGAAACTGGATTTGCACGTTACCAACTTCTGGGACCAACCATCCGATCTCTATCTGCAGCAGGCGGCCGGTTTTTTCTCCAATCGAAATGCCGCCAGCGGCCTGTACGAGTTGACTCGTAAGACGGTCGGCTGGGGGACTCAGTCGGTTGACTTCGATCGAGACGGATGGCTTGACCTCGCCATCCTGAATGGGCATGTCACCGATCACCGTCACCGGGGCAGACCTTTCGAGATGACACCGCAACTGTTTCGCGGCGATGCCAAAGGCTTTCACCTGGTCCCCCCGGAAACAAACGTCCGTGACTATTGGTCGACCGCGGCGTTGGGACGCACCATGGCCATCCTCGATTGGAACAACGACACCAGGCCAGATCTGGTGACCAATCACTTGGATCTCCCGGTGGCACTGCTGGAAAACCGCACAAACGGTGGTAACAGTGTGCAGTTCGATTTGGTCGGAACCGAAAGTGAACGCGACGCGATTGGCGCCGAAATTCGCCTTCAGGTCGGCAACGAGAACTGGACTAGCTGGCAGATCGGCGGTGATGGCTTCTTGTGCAGCAATCAGCAACGGATTGACGTCGGCATTGGGTCGGCCGAGACGATCGACCGAGTGGACGTGATTTGGCCATCCGGTCAAACGCAGCAGTTCACCCGCCTGCCGGCGAACCACTGTTACCTGATCATCGAGGGGGACGAGGAAGCCTATCGACGCTGATTCAAGGCCAGCGGCGCAGCGGATCCTCGTCGGCTTCGACAATCATGTACCGCGCATTCGGCTGGATGTCAGCGAAGGTCTGCGTTTTTCCAGTTGGCCAGCGTACCTCCACACGGTCGATCGATTTGATCTGGCCCAGCCCGAAGTGGATGACCGGTTCATTGCTGCACATGTAGCCGTCGCCGCCGATCTGCCACCCCGTCCAACTCTCGCCTCCCGAGTCAACCCGCACCTCGGCACCAATCGCGTCGCGTTCACTTTCGGTTCCGATCAATTCCACCTGCAGCCAGTTCTCACTCGGTGATTCGTTTTCGAGTAACGAAACCGGTTCGTCCAAATGATTCGCCAGCAGGTCGATTCGCCCGTCGCGATTCCAGTCCAGCATGGCCAGCGATCGGCCAAGTCGCTGCTGCTGCCAATATTGGCCAATTGACGCCTGCTGCTCAGCGGCGAACCCCTGTGCGCTTCCACGCAACAGTTGCGGATGCATGCGAAACGGAATACCTTCGTCGCGAGCGTCGAAGACGTGTCCATTCATGACAGCGATGTCCAACCAGCCATCATTGTCAAAATCGGCGGCCTGCGTGCCAAACCCCAAAACCCCAAACGAAGGTTCGACGAGGCCATACCTCAGTACTTCGTCAGAAAAGAACCCCGACTGGGTTTGCATGAACAGGTTGACCGGTTCGTTGTAAAAGTTGGTCACATGCAGGTCCAACATGCCATCACGATTGAAGTCGCCCGAGGCGATACCCATACAGGCCTGGCTGTCCCCGTCGCGACCCACGCTGCAACCACGCACGCTGGCCGATTCCAGCATTTCAAACCGCTCGCCAGCCGCGTCTGAGGCGGCAGTACTGATCCAATAGTGATTCAGGTCACCATCGTTGGAGACAAAGAAATCATTGCCGTATTGACGATCGAAGTTGGCGATGATCAAGCCGAATCCCAGCTTGGGATCCTGGCCAAGCTTCGAGACGGTGTCGGCCCAGGGCTGGAACGTGCCATCGGCGAGGCACTGCAGGATGCGATCGGACGCTTTCCGGAATTGCTGCGGTTTGCAGGTCGCGTAGTCGTCGCGGCACTTGGTCTGGAAGACGAGCGGATCGTCGATGTAGTTGATCTCCACGATTTCTGGCAAATGATCGCCGTCCAAATCGCCCAAGCCGATGCTGGATGTCCAGCGATCCACGTTCTCTGCGATCAACCCGTCCGCTTGCCGAAACGTGCCGTCGCCTTGATTGATGTATGCGACGTTCGCCCCGATATTCGCGACCAGCAAATCGGGGAATCCGTCCTGGTTCACATCCCCCCCGCAAACGCCCTGTCCGAAACTGCGGTCCCCGGTCATCGATGGCTTGGTGACTTCGACAAAACGTTGCTCTGGCAACTGGCGAAACAATTGGTTGGGGGTGGACCCGAATGGATCGTTGGGAATTCCACCGGACTGAACGAGATAGATGTCACAGCGACCGTCGCAGTCATAATCGAGCGCCGCCAAACCACCGCCGTTGACTTGGTGAGGAAAAAAATCGCTGCCATCGAGGGGAAAGCCGCTATCGAATTGGGCAATGATTCCGACCTGATCGGCGATGTCCTCGAATCGCAACTCGCGATTGAATTCGGCGCTGGCTGCTGGCGGAGTCGGCGTGTCGAGAGTCTCGCGACTGGGCAGCGGCCATCGCTCGATACTGAATCCGATCATTCGTTCCAGCCTGGCCTGGCGAATCCGCTCGGCAGTCGCTCCCTGTTCCCAAGCGACGATCGATGCATGACGCCTGTTCAATTCCGGGATCTGTTGTTGTAGTTGTCCGCTGAGCCGCGCCGCGTACATCAACCAGGCGGCCGCCTCCCACGGTCGCGTCAGCTCCTGCAACTGCGAAGAAATCCATCCCGCTTGCTCTGCATCCGCGTCTTTCGCGATGCGAAAGATGCGATCCAGAATGGCCAACCGATCTCGAAGCTGCGCAGTCTGTTCTTTGTTTCCGACCAAGTCCATCGATCGAATCATTCCCCGCAACGATTGGCGGTCTGTCGGATCACGAAGCAGCGCTTCCCCATAGGCACGAATCGATTCCGGATGCCGGTTTTCGAGCGACAACCAGTCGCCGATGGCCCGCCAATACTCCGGTTGCTGTTGCACTCCGACGGGCAGGTCTTTCATCCATCTTGTGAATTCCTCTCGGCGTCCCATTTCGGCCAATAGCCGACCTTCGAAAGCAGCCGCCGCTGTACTGTCGGGGAAATTCTCTCGCACCCGTCGGACCAATGCCAACACGTCTTGCGGTTTCACATTGGCAACGTGATCACGTCGGGCTTTGCCCAACAGAAACAGGCTCGTTTGGGACTGGCGTGTGAATGCGTCGTACGAAACGAGCAGAAAAGGTCCGGACAAGTCGACCAGGCTAAGAATCTCATTGGGGCCAACGTCGCGCAGCCGAATCAGCTGCCGAACCTGATCGCTGGCCTCATACCGCCGACCTTGTGCGTTCAGCAATTCGGCAAGCAAGCGATGGGCTTGCACGTTGTTCGGTTCCAGTTCGAGGGCGCGGTCCAAGTTGGATTCTGCTGCGGCAAAGTCGCCACACCGCAGGTGCCAATCGAACGCGCGAATCAACATCGCCGTTCGCTGATCAGCCTCGGCAATCTTGGTCGCCAGATCCGCCGCTTCGCAAAATTGACCCAACGAGGCATGAACGTCGACGGCAATCGCCAGCGCTTGGCTGTCATCCGGTGCAGCGATCAGCACCTCCTGTACGACACTCAGCGCCTGCTGGGAAAGACCTCGTCGATGCAAATCGATCGCGGTCTGCAGCTTGGATGCCGTTTGGCTAACCAAATCGGAACCGTCCGCTGCAGGCCGGTTTGCTTGGGAAACGTCCGCGCTACCGCGGTGACAGCCGCAGATCAGGATCGTCCCTAGTACCACGACGATGCCAAAAAACCCCGAGGATCGGACAACAATTGGATTTGATGTAGAAATGGCTTTCTCTTTCGCCTGCGAATCGAAGAACTTCTGTCATTCTATCACCCACAGGCGATTTTTGACCCGTCCGATTTTCATCCCCCCCCTCGACCGGCGCACGGCCGTTGTGCTCGCCTCGCGCTTGCCGCCGGCCCCATCGATCGACTGTAATGGTCGGATATCGGAATTCACGCCGCTGGACATCCGACCCCGTTCCATTCAAATCGAGAAAATCATGGATCGTCGTACTTTCCTCGCTGCAACCTCCCTGTCGCTCGCTTGCCCCACCGCCGGTCAATCGGCCGAAGCGGACACACTGAGTGTCGCGGTCATCGGTCATACCGGGCGAGGCAATTACGGGCACGGTCTGGACACCGTTTGGCTGCGAATCCCCGAGACCAAAATCATCGGCGTTGCCGATGCCGACGAGGCGGGGCTGGCCCAGGCCAAGAATCGACTGCACGTTGAGCAAGGTTTTCGTGACTATCACCAGATGCTCGCGTCGCTGAAACCCGACATCGTTGCCATCTGTCCGCGGCAGCCCGATCAGCATCGCGACATGATACTCGCTGCGATTGAAGCAGGTGCACATGGGATCTATGTCGAGAAGCCGTTTTGCCGTACGCCCAGTGAAGCCGACGACATCATCGCGGCCTGCAACGGCAATCACACCAAGCTCGCCGTCGCTCACCGCAACCGCTACCACCCCACTTTGCAGGTGATCGACCGCCTGATCGCCGATGGCGGCATCGGCAAGATGCTGGAGATTCGCGGGCGGGGCAAAGGTGACCGACGAGGCGGTGGCGAAGACCTGTGGGTGCTCGGCTGTCACGTCCTGAACTTGGTTCATTACTTTGGGGGCAAGCCAATCTGTTGTTCGGCGCTGATGCTGCAGGACGGACGACCGGTCACCCAGGCCGACGTGAAGCAAGGCAACGAGGCGCTGGGACTGCTGGCCGGCAACGAAGTTCATGCCCGATACCTGATGCAGCGAGGCATGGTCGCCTACTTCGATTCGATCGCAAACGACGGCACCCGCAACGAGGGTTTCGGCTTGCAGATCATCGGCAGCGACGGAATCATCGACGTAAAATGTGACCGCCATCCGCTGGCCCACCTGGTTCCCGGCAACCCATTTCAACCAACCGACCAGCCGCGCCGGTTTATCCCGATCACTTCGGCAGGCCTGGACAAACCGGAACCGCAAAACGACTTGGAGGACACCATCAGCCATCACGTCGGCCCGGCCCGCGATTTGATCGACGCGATGGCTGGCGATCGACAACCGTTATGCAATGTCGACGAAGGTGCGACGACGATCGAAATGATCTGTGCCGTGTTCGAGTCGCATCGGCAGGGGGGCAAGGCCGTCGCCTTTCCCTTAGAACAACGAGAAAACGCGTTAGCGTCACTCGAGATTCCGTAAGGTCGACCGGCTTTCGAGGAGGCCGGACCAAAACTCTCCCATGAAGATTGTGTGACGACAGGCCAACAGCAGTTTCCGGCGCGCGGACGAGCGTTAGCCTCTCTGGCGAATCGTTCTGTTTCTACGACCAGCCCGCGAAACTTCGACCGGATGACCTTGACCACCGCACCCCTCGCTTGGAGATCCTTCCCTGTCGCGGTCTTGATCGCGAGCATGAGCGTCGTTTCGGCTTGTTCACATCCCGAACCGTTGGTCGACTACGAACTTCCCAAGGTCGAACCCGATGTCGCTGACACGGCAGATTCGAGCACCATCGATCGTTACCGGTCATCGCTCTCGGTGTCCAAAGTCGATCAACCTTCCGCCGCGACCGACTGGCCGCAATTGTTTGGCCCGGCGCAACTTGCGTTGCCCCGGACCAAAAAGTCGACCTCGCCTGGGGAGCCGACGGGCCGCATCAGCAATGGAGTATCGAGGTTGGCACCGGTTACGGTTCGCCAGTGGTCGCTGGAAACCATGTCGTGTTCAATCATCGGATCGATGACGAAGAAATCGTGCAGTGCGTTGCTGCGACCGATGGACAGACGATCTGGGCATATCGCTACCCGACGACATTCGAGTGCGACGTGGAATACAGCAATGGCCCCTACAGCACCCCGGTCATCGTCGGCGATCGCGTCTATGCCGTCGGGGGTCAAGGACAACTGTTCTGCCTGAACCTGAATTCGGGTGAACTGATTTGGGGCCGCGATCTCCATCGCGAGTACGATCTCGAAGACGGTTTGTTTCCGGTCGGCGCCTCGCCAATCATCACCGACGGTCGGCTGATCTTTAACCTGGGCGCGACCCAACGCGAGGCGGGAATCGTCGCGCTCGATGCGGACACAGGCGCCGACGATTGGCAATCCACCGATCATCCCCCTGGCTACTGCAGCCCGTTCGCGGCAACCATTCACAACCAGCATTTTCTGTTCCTGATCACCAATGTGGGGCTCGTTTCGCTCGATCCTGAAACAGGCAAGATGGACTGGATGGTAGAGCACTACAACCGTTCGCCGATGTCTTACAACGCGGTATCGCCGCTGGTCGTTGAAGACAAAGTGTTGATCGTCACGGGTCCCGGACCGGGAGCGGTCTGTGTTCAGGTCAACCCAGACCGCAGCCACACCGAACTGTGGCGCGATCGGCGAGTGATCGACAGCCAGTTCAATACGCTGATGTTGAGCGGAGGAAACGTGATCGGTTTCACCGCGGCGGGCCAGGGCGGTGCGGAACTGCGATCTGTCGACCTGGTGAGCGGCGAATTGCGTTGGAAATACCACTCCCTTCTTCGTCGCGGCCAAGGTTTGGTCGTCGGCCAAGCCCTGGTGCTGCTGGGCGAGCGAGGTCACTTGGCGGCCATCTTGCCTGGCGAGCATGAGCCACAGGTATTGGCATTCACCGAACAACCACTGATGAGCGAGCCCTGCTACTGCGCGCGGCGCTGGCCCGATCAAGGCTCTATCTGAAAGACGAACAGCGAGTCGCCTGTTTCGACCTTTCGATCAACCACTCGCGCGAATGAGAAGGTAGATGGCCACGATTCGGCAGCACGCCGAATCCTCCTTTTTATGCCTGCGAAACCGCACCATCGACGACGCTTGCACCGACAGGATCCGATCAGCCCGCCTGGGGACGCTGCCGGAAAATCACGGTGGACCCTGGAGCATGAACATTGGATTCTCGCGGCAGTCCTGTTATCGGTCGCGGTCGTGCATACCAGCGGAATCTACGGCGTTTTTGTGTTTGACGACAGATCGCTGGCCGACAACCCCTCGCTCCAACAATTCGGCAGTTTCGATTGGTTTCGACTGACGAAGCGGCCGATCACCACAGCAACGTTCGCGGCCAACTTCACTCTGTTCGGACCCACGCCGACGAGTTGTCATCTGTTGAACATCGCGATCCACTTGGGAGCGGTCGGCTGTCTGTTTGTACTCCTGCGACGGTCCATCCTTCTGTGGCGCAGCGAGACCGAACCGACCGATGCGATCAACATCGCCGCAGGCGTGTCATTGCTGTGGGGCGTGCATCCGCTGTGCACCGCTGCGGTGACCTATCTCGTTCAACGAGCCGAATCGCTCGCGTCACTGGGAATCTTGTTGTGCTTACTTGCCTGGTCCCTGGCGTTTTCCAACGAGTATCCGCAATCGACACGATTCGCGGTCAATGGACGTGACCGCGAGCGATCGCTGTGGGCGTTGGTGGCAGTCGCCGCCGCCTATCTCGCATTCGGCAGCAAAGAGATGTCAGCGGGCCTGCCCCTGATTGTCATGCTCTACGATCGAGTCTTCCTTGCTAAATCTTGGCATCCGTTACTTCGTCGGATCGCCTGGTACGCCGCGCTCGTGATGCCTCTGATGGTGGGAGGATTCATGATGCTGCCTGGCCTGATTGGCAACGGCCGCAACACGATCGGCTTGAACATCGATGGATTGACTCCATGGGCCTATTTCACGAGCCAACCGATCGTGTTCGCCCAATATCTGCGGCTATCGGTATTTCCGATCTGGCAGTCACTCGATTACGGGTGGCTTCCTTCACATGAACCGCGATGGCAATTCTTGGGACTGGTCGGCTGGTTGCTGATTGGCGTCGCCACTGTAGCGCTGTGGCGCACGTCTCGACCGTTGGCTTTCACCGTTTTGACGGCGCTTCTTGTGCTGGCACCGACATCGACGATTCTTCCATTCCAAGACATTATCTTTGAACATCGCTTCTATTTGCCACTTGCTTGTTTGCTGGCCGGGGTTGGCAGCTGGATCGCGGCCATCGCGTTTCGCCGCGACGACACCTCGGCATCTCGATCACGGTGGATACTGGCGACGGTCATGCTGTCGGCCGGTTTTTCCTGGTTGACGATCTCACGCAATCTGGACTACACCTCGGCGGCCAGGATCCATGAAGTCGATACGCAGAATCATCCGGATAACCCGCGGGCCTGGTATGGACTCGCGACGACAGCTGTCCTGACACGACCAGAACCAAAAATCGAAATGCTGCGGCGAGCGATCGATTTATCTGCCGCGCGAGATTTCTTCTATGCCGGTACGGACTACAAGTGGCCACGCGATTTAGCCGACACACTGTTCCTGAGCGGTCGCGTGTCGGAGTCACGCGAGTACTATCAGTTGGCACTGCGCCACAGTTACGACGAACTGCAGGAAACGGAAGTTCTGTTCCAACTGGCGATGGTTGCATCGATCGAAGGCCGAGTCGATGACGCCGAGCAGCTGTTTCAGCAAACGCTGGCCGGTGACCGGGCAATCCGGGACCAGGTCCGGGCGGCCTATCTGGCGCACCGGGCACGTTCCGACCTGCCAACACCCTAGCCGCACAGAATTCATGCAAACTTAACAGAGCGTTCATCTGCCGTTTTCGACGTTGGCAACACTCCGTTTTGCCGCTTACCGGAACCGGGCAACCCAGCACAGCCCGGATCGAATGCGGCGACCCACGGCGCCACTTGACACCTGGGAAGATCGCTGCCAATCCTATCCTTGCAGCATTCATCCTCCTTTCAAGCGACGATCGCGCAATGCAATACTTCGAGGCAAGCCATCGCTTGAGCTTGATCGATTTCCGTGAACTGTGGGCTTACCGAGACCTCTTCCTGTCGCTCGTGCTGCGTGATCTGCAGGTACAGTATCGTCAGACGATCATTGGCGTTGCCTGGGCCGTGATCCGACCGCTGACATTGATGGTCGTATTCTCGGCGCTGTTCCGTCTACTGGGCCGGGTTCCGGCTTCGGACTCGGGCACGTATGCGGTTTCGCTGTACGCCGGATTGCTGCCCTGGCAGTTTTTCTCGACCACGTTGACCAAGTCAACGTCCAGCCTTGTCGCCAACCAGCAAATCTTGACCAAGGTCTACTTTCCGCGGTTGATCTTGCCGATGGTCCCATTGGCCGTCGGATTGGTCGACTTTGCGATCGCCTTCGTCGTGCTGATCGGATTGATGATTTGGTACGGCATCGTTCCGACAGTCGGACTGATCTTGTTGCCGGCGTTTGTTGTCTTGCTGGTTTTAGCGTCGTTCGCGGTGAGCACTTGGCTCTGTGCCGCAAACGCCCTGTACCGCGACATCGAACATGCGGTGCCATTCGTGATCCAGGTGGGGATGTTCATTAGCCCGGTGGTCTACGAGATGCGAGCTGTCATTCCGGAATCGTGGCAAGGCATCTATTCGCTCAATCCGCTCGTGGGAGTGCTCGAGGGATTTCGTTGGGCACTTCTTGGGAACGAGGCACCCCCGGTGTCATCGATGCTGTTTTCCCTTGTCGTCGTTCTGACCGTGTTGGTCGGCGGCCTTTGGTATTTCCGTGGTGTCGAACGTTCCGTTGCCGATCGGGTCTGATAGGTTTCCAAGCATGAGTGAACTGTCGGTCCGCGTGCAGAATCTCGGAAAGCGGTTTCAGATCGGGTCAGCGTCCCGCTACAACCGACTATCGGAAGTGATCACCGCGTTGGGCCGCGCGAGTTGGGGCGGTGCAGGCAAAACCGATTTTTGGGCGTTACGGGAAGTCTCCTTCGACGTCCATGCGGGGGATGTCGTCGGGATCATTGGCCGCAACGGCGCCGGAAAGAGCACACTGCTAAAGATACTTTCGCGGATCACCGAGCCGACCACCGGCCGCTTCGGCGTGCAGGGCCGGGTGGGCAGCCTGCTGGAAGTCGGCACCGGCTTTCATCCAGAATTGACCGGTCGTGAAAATGTCTTCCTCAGCGGCGCCATCCTGGGCATGACGCGTCGCGAGGTGAAGCTGCAGTTCGACGAGATTGTTGCGTTTGCCGAAGTGGACGACTTTCTTGACACGCCCGTCAAGCGATATTCCAGCGGGATGAAGGTCCGACTCGGTTTCGCCGTCGCGGCTCACCTGAGACCAGAGATTCTGATCGTCGACGAGGTTCTCGCGGTGGGCGATGCGGCCTTCCAGAAGAAGTGTCTGGGCAAAATGAATGACGTCGCGGCGGGCGGCCGAACAATTCTGTTTGTCAGCCACAACATGGCCGCCATCGAGAGTCTGTGCAGCAGCTGTCTGTACATCGATGCCGGCCAACTCGCCGAACAGGGCCCCGTCGCTGCGGTGGTTGCCTCCTACTTGAACTCGTTCGAGAGCGAAATGTCCGAACCTCTTGCCCACCGCACCGACCGTTCCGGTGATGGACATGTCCGTTTCACCGGACTGAGAATCGAAGGCAATGCGTCGGATGCGCAAATCGTTTCCGGCGGAAAATTGAATTTAATCCTGGACTTGGCTGGCGATTGCGACTCGCTCGAACAAATTCAGCTCGCCATCGTCGTCAGCGATCAGAGCGGAAACCGTTTGACCACATTTGACTCAACATTCTGCGGCGCCGACCTGAAGCTATCGGCGCCCGGTTCCACCGTTCAATGCGAAGTTCCCCAACTGCTTCTCGTTCCCGGCAGGTATTCGCTGTACCTTTGGCTGGCGGTTAACGGACGTGAATGCGACCGCGTTGAGCGCGCCGCAATCATGGACGTCTTCGAGGGCGACTTTTTCGGAACCGGGCGAGTCCCTGTCGCTGCCAAGCACGGCTCGATGTTGTTGCAGCATTCTTTTCGCATCCAAGGAGACACCCCGCAATGACCAGCGAAAGCATCGGATCGGCGTCTCATTTCTATATCAAGGCAGGTTACCAGCCGCGGTCCAATGTCATGTCCTATGAGAGTGACATCGATGACGTCGTTTACTGGACTGCCGAGCGACTGAAGAACGCAGAGTGCTTTCAATACGATGTGTACCATGCCTGCCGCCAAGAACTCGCCGCGCGATCCGCTCCCAGCTTACTGGAATTGGGTTGCGGTCCAGCGATCAAAACCGCAAAACTGCTGCAGCCCTACACCGATCGAATGGTGCTGATGGATCAGCCATCGATGCAGCCGATGGTCCAACGCAACGTAAAGCAGGGATCATTCGTCGCGGTCAACTTGGACGGTCCCATCGATGACCTCGAGACATCGTTTGACGTTATCATTTGCGCCGATGTGATCGAGCACCTCGTCGATCCCGATCATTGCTTGCGCCTGATCCACCGCGTTCTGCATCCCGAGGGTGTTGCATTCATCTCGACCCCGGAAAGAGACCTGGTACGCGGAACGCACTGCCAATCTTCGCCGAACACGGCCCATATTCGCGAATGGAACAGCGCCGAACTTGCGGCCTATCTGAAAAGTCACCAGTTCAACATCCGACGCCACGAACTCGTTCCGCAGAAGCGTCTGTCGCCGCTGGAACGATGTCTGCGGGCAACCTTCGGGTCGCTGATCAAGTCACCGCGGTGGCACGGTTGCCAAATGTTGGTGGTCAACCGATGATCGTGGTTCAAATGCTGCGGCAGGGATGGGCACGCCAGGTGTTGTTCAGCGGTTGTTTGATAGCCGTCATCGCCTTCAGGTCGGTTTGCTGGATCGAGCTACCTAGCGGCAGAGCAATGCGTCTGCTGATCGTCGGTACCGGACTCACCATGACCAGGGCCTTGTCAACCGAACCGAACAAAGTGATCCCACAGACCGGGGATCGAAATGATCGTTAGCGCGACGAAGCGATGGGAGATGGCGGATGTGCGGCATTCTTGGTGAAATCGATCTTGTCGCACCGCTCTGCGCTCGCACATTTGAGCGGCGACTCGATTCCTTGGCGATGCGCGGTCCTGATGGCAGCGGAATCGAATATCGATGCGACCATCGGGTGGCGCTCGGGCATCGGCGGCTGTCGATCATCGACTTGAGCGACGCCGGTCGACAGCCGATGACGAACGAGGATGGAACCATCTGGCTGACATTCAATGGCGAGATCTACAACTTTCGCGACCTGAGAAGGGAGCTCGAATCCTATGGACACCGATTTCGTTCCGATACAGACTCCGAGGTCATCGTCCACGGCTATGAACAGTGGGCTGACAACGTTGTCGATCGGCTGAGAGGAATCTTCGCGTTCGGAATATGGGATGAAGGCCAACAGCGGCTGCTGCTTGCCCGAGACCACGTCGGCGTCAAACCGCTTTACTACTGGGCCAGTGAATCAGGAATCCGATTCGCGTCTCAACCACGCGCGATCGTGCACGGCATGACCCCCACGATTGACCGGCAGGCGTTGAGTCTGTTCTTTGCCTACGGATACGTACCCGGTGATCGTTGCATCTATTCCGGGATTTCCAAGCTTTCCGCCGGATCGCGTTTAGTCTTCCAACGCGATCAACTGCGGGTCGAACGATACTGGCGAGCGGAATACGATCCGGTTCATGATCAAGATTCCGACACCGTTGTTCGTGTCCGCGATTCGATTCGCGACGCGGTCACCAACCAGATGGTGGCGGATGTGCCAATCGGCGTGTTCCTCAGTGGCGGTGTGGACTCCAGTTGTATCACTGCGATCGCATCGTCGGCAGTGACGGATAAGCCGCTGAGCTCGTTCACGATTGGCTTTGATCAGCCCGAGAGCGACGAGCGCAGTTACGCCCAGCTGGTTGCCAATTCGCTGCGAACGGAACACCATGTTCGTGTGCTCCGATACGAGGACCTGTTGGATCTGATCATCGATTTCGTCGAGGCTTACGACGAACCATTTTATGACAGTTCCGGTTTGCCTACGCTGGCGGTGTCTGCACTGGCACGTGAACACGATCGCAAGGTCATCTTGTCCGGTGATGGTGGTGACGAGGTGTTCGCCGGCTACCATTGGCACGACAAATACCTGGAACTTCTCGGCGGCTCGTCGCAATCGGGCTGGAATCGGTGGCGACGAATGTTTCCGCTTCGGCAATCGGACGTCTCGAGCCCCATCGCCCAGTACTTTGGTCTCGTGGGCTTTCTCACCTGCCCTCAACAAAAAACACTATTCGCCAACAATCAGTGGGATCACATTTCCGACCATCTGCAACCGCTGCGAGCCTCCTTTCGTGCGGACATTCCACCAATCACGGCTGTTCAGCTGATGGACTTGGAAACCTATCTGGCCGACGACATATTGACCAAAGTGGATCGGGCCAGCATGGCGCGAGGTGTGGAAGTGCGTGTTCCGCTGCTCGACATTGATCTGGTGAACATGGCTTTCTCGATACCTTCCGAGTTGATCTATGCCAATGGCGAACGAAAATCGCTACTCAAGAGGGCGGTTGAGCCGTGGGTTCCCGAGTTCGTACGAAACGGTCGCAAGAAGGGGTTTAGCATTCCCTTGCGAAAATGGATGAAGGCGGGGCTTGGCGAAATCCTCTGTGACGTTGTTTGCGATGGATTTCTTGTCGATAGCGGAATTCTTGACGCGCGGCGGCTAACAAAAACCATTCACCGAATGCCAAACCATTGCCGTTGGCTGTTGTTGGCAGCGGAGCTTTGGGCTCGTCGCTGGGTGCGTGGTGACGACCAGGATCAGATCCGTTGCAGTCTTCGCGGCAACCGCCACACTTCCATTGAAGAGATTCTGTCGTGAACGAGAGATATGCACCGATTGCAGTGCTGCCACAGACAATCGACAACTTGACTCATGATTGCCGACCGAGAGGATGAGGATTGTCGCTCCATCAAATTGACCCAAGCGACCAGGCGACAGTGATATTGAGAACCGTGGGTGAACGTACAGCCGCGCTTTCTCATGCGCTGCTTCACGCCCAGACAAAGCCGGACCAACTGCACCGCATCGAAGTCGTTCCCTTTCAGCGGGCCGTCCGGCGTACGTTCCAGATCGGAATCGATGCCGGCCGTCGCTGGACAATCGCTGTCGACGGCGATGTATTGGTTCGACCGCAGGCCATCAACGACCTCGTTGACGCTGCCGAGAAGGCTCACCGAAACGACCTATTTCAAATGGAAGGCCGCATCTTCGACAAGCTGTTCCACGGCCCAAGAGCGGGCGGTCTGCACCTCTATCGTACCTCCATGCTCGATCGGGCACTCGAGATCGCCAATCGCCAGGACGATGTTCATCGGCCCGAATCCCATGTCGTCAAGCAAATGAAAGAGATCGGTCTGGGACATCAGTTCCTCGACCTCGTTCTGGGAATCCATGACTTTGAACAATCGTATCGTGACTTGTACCGAAAGGGATTTGTGCACGCGCAAAAGCACGCCGATCTGCTGGAACTGCTGAAACCGATGTGGCAGCGGTTGTCACAAACTGACCCCGACTTCCAGGCAGTCCTGTTGGGAATGGAAGCGGGCCTGCAGGTTGGTGGGATCGCATGGACAGACATCACCGCTTTTGACGAATCGGTCGAGCGGACGTTGCTGCGAAACGGTCTTCCCGAAAAGCCGCCTTTGTCAGACGAATCGCGACACGATGATGTGGCCACTGCGTTAGCGAATCTGCAAGCAACGCCCGAATTTCTGGCCTGGCAGCAACAACTCAAAAAGCGTGCCGCCCGTCTTCGTTTGCGACGCAGAATCAGCCGAGTCGTCACGACGATCCCCAAACCAGTTCGTTTGGCCATTCGCCACATGCTGCGGTTGCCATCGGTGTCGGGATCCAAACCATGAAATTCTCGCTGGTGGCATACGACCGACCAAACTACCGCGCTGGACCAATCGTCAATGCGCGACGATTGTTACCCGAGTTGGTCGCGCGTGGTCATCAAGTGTCGGCCCTGATCCTATTCCACGCCGGTGCGTCGCCAACGGCACTGTTTCTCCGTGCTCGCGGCGTCGATGTAAGAACAATGCCCTGGAAAGCTTCCACCGAGAAGCACGTCCGATGGATGCTCGGTGAGCTACAGACGATCCAACCAGACATTTTTGTTCCCAACCTCTCGACCGCTGGTTGGTTCGCGGCGCGGTGGTGCCGCGAGGCCGGAATCCCGACAATTGCCGCCTACAGGTCGCCTGACCCCTATCACCAGGGCATGATCGAACAATTCGTCATTGGATTACCCGAGTGGTCCGTTAGCGGCCTGGTTTGTGTGAACCGGTTGATGTTTCGGCAAGTGAATTCGCTGGCACCTGCGCACACACAGCTATGCGTCATCCCATCCGGTGTCCCGATGGACGACGATCACAAGGCGTCACGCCAAGGTCCGCTGCGACTGGCCTATGTGGGTCGGCTCGAAGACCATGCGAAACGGATCACCGACACCGTTGACGCTTTGATTCGGCTGATTCGCATTCGCCCGGAGATCAAGGCCACCATCTACGGTGAAGGCAGCCGACAAACCGCCCTGGAACAGCGAGTCGCCAGCAAAGGATTGTCGCAGGCAATCCGTTTTGGCGGAGCGGTCGAACCCGAACGATTGCACGGCGAGTTGTGTCGACACGATGCGCTCGTGCTGCTGTCCGAATTCGAAGGCCTGCCAGCAGCGGTGATGGACGCCATGTCCTGCGGCCTGGTCCCGATCTGCACGAACTTCCCGGGAATCGAAGAACTTGTGATCAACGGCGTGACGGGTCTTGTGGTCGATGACCGTGATCAGCAATTCAACGCCGCAGTTATCCGGCTCGCCGACGATCCGGATCTTTGGCAAAGCCTGAGTTCCCAAGCCCGCCAGCACATCGCGGCAAACTATTCGCTGACCATCTGCGCCGATCGTTGGGAACAATTCTGCGGCGAACTTCAAGCCACCGCCGGACCTCGGAAACCGATTTCGCTGCCACCGCAACTGCAGCTTCCAGCGGTTCATCCTTGGTTGGCCAAAGAAGACATCCGCGGAAACAGACTTTGGCAGGCAACGCTGCGAAGCGGAGTCAGACTGGTCAAGCAAATTCCCGGTTTCGGCGACTCGACACGAAGCTGAAGGAGTTCGCAAATTGAACGATTCGATGAACGAGGTAATGAACCAACCGATGGATCGTGGTAATCGATTGCAACCATCGCGATGGCACCGACTCTATTGGCATCTGACGTGTCTTCGACGTGCCGTTGAACAAGTGATCGACGAACATATTTATCACAACAACTATCAACGCTTAATTGACTTTGGATGCGGCAACTCACCCTATCGAAGTCTATTCGCGCCTCATGTGAAACGATACGACTCGGCCGACTTGGCGGGAAACCAGCTGGCAACGATCACGATCAACGAAGATGGCACCGTGCCGGCCGAAAATGGAAGCGTCGATGTCGTACTCTCGAGCCAAGTCCTCGAACACGTCGGCGATCCCCACATTTATCTGCAAGAATGCCACCGCATTCTGAACGATCGTGGCGTGCTCGTCTTGTCGACGCACGGCGTATGGAGATACCATCCCGATCCGACCGACTATTGGCGATGGACGTCCGCCGGCATCCGGCTGATCATCGCTCGTCACGGCTTCGAGGTGGTGGATGTGAAAGCGATCATGGGGCCGGCAGCCACATCCATTCAACTGTTCCAGGACGCGACGGCGAGGTATTGCCCGAAGTTCATGCGACCCTTGTATTTTCTGCCGCTTCAGCTGTTGATGCAGATATTTGACCGGCTTTGTGCAGAACAATCTCGTGACCAAGACGCGGCGGTCTACCTGGTGGTCGCCCGGCGTCAACGCTCTTGAACCGGCGCCAGATATGCACGTTTTGATACTGCACAACAAACGCTATGAACACGCAGAAACGTTCGTCCGGCGCAGGCGGACCAGCTACCGTTCGAAGTCTCGTTTGTCGGAGGATTCCCACCGCTGCAGCAAGGACGCGTCATTGCCAGACCACACCTGACAACACGATTCGGTCAAATTGCCAGACGGCTGACCGGTCAACCGACCGCCTCCCAACATTCACGCAAGCGCGACCTGATGCGGCAAGTCGTCTCGCTCGTGAAGCCGGATGTTGTCCTCGCCGAGTATGGGTTCATGGGCGCTTACGCCGCACCGACTTGCCGTCAACGGGGCATCCCGCTGGTTGTCCACTTTCATGGACACGATGCTTTTCGCAAGTCGATCCTGGACGCGAACGCACAGGGTTATTCGGAAATGTTTGCCATCGCTTCGGCAATCATTGGTGTCAGCCGACCGATGTGTCAACAACTCGTTCGTCTCGCGCGCACCCCGTGAGCTCGTTCACTACAACCCCTACGGGATTGACTGCCAGCGGTTTTCTGCGGCACAGCCTGATCGGGTCGGACCGATCCTATTAACGGTCGGCCGCTTCGTCGAAAAAAAATCTCCCCAACTGACGCTTCGCGCCTTTGCCGAGGTCTGGCAACGCGATCCCAATGCTCGACTCAGGATGATCGGCGATGGCCCCCTGCTATCGCAGTGTCGAGACTTCGTCCAGCAGAATGCATTGGGAATCGCCGTCACATTTCTTGGTCAACAATCAAGTGAAGTTGTTTGCAATGAAATGATGCGGGCACGAGGATTCATCCAACATTCCGTTGCCGGCGGCGATGGCGACATGGAGGGAACACCCGTCGCGATCCTGGAAGCCGCCGCATCAGGTCTTCCCGTCATCGCGACTCGCCACGCGGGAATTCCCGAGGCCGTCCTGGATGGCCAAAGTGGTTGGTTAGTCGACGAGCACGATGCGGACGCATTTGCCGAAAGAATGCTCGCGATCTGCCAGAATCCCGAGCTCGCGGTGCGTGCCGGAAGCGTTGGGCGCGACCATATGCGGACCCACTATCGGCTGGAAGATCGCATTGGCCAGTTGGCCGATATCCTGCGGCAGGCGGCCGCAACTCGAAACTGATCGGGCCAATCAGTGGACGTTCCGGTACTCGTCGTACTTTCCGCCGAACAGGACGACGGCCAAGCCGGCGGCGTAATGAAGCTGGCGCAACCCGCTCAATCGCATGTGATCGCCAACCACGATGCCGAGCACCCACTTGGCGACCCCCAACAGAACGCGGTATCCAGAATCCGCGATCAGGTAAGCGTTGGTGATCACACCAGGTCTGATGTCACGTTCAATGAACCCGATCGTGGTACCCACTCGATAGGCGCGTTGCCGGACCCATTTCTTGGTCATTCGGCTTTCCGGCACGGCCTCATGCACAACAGCCTCGTCAGACCAGACGATCTTGAAACCGGCTCGATGAATGCGCTGTGAGAAGAGCGAGTCGCTGCCGCCGGTCAGCGCCATCCGCTCATCAAACCATCCCTCATCTGCGGCCATCGCCGTCAGCACATGGCGGCCAAACAGCACGTTCCCGGTGAACGCACGATCGCGCAGCGTGCCGGTCGGGTAACGCGGACGTTCAAAGAATCTTCCGCGAGTGGCCCAGGACGGTGGCGCTACGGTAAATCGCGGCAACACGGGACCCGTTGAGACGTCGGCCTGGAAGCGTTGACAGGTCTTGATCAATTCGCCGAGCCACTGCGGCTCGGCCTCCTCATCATCATCGATGAATGCCACATACTCCGCCGATTCAATTGCCTCACCGATCACCCTGTTGCGGGCGAATGGTATTCCACGCTGCGGTTCCGCGACATACTTCACCGGCCATCGCGACTGGATCGTCGCGCACAGCGACTCGGCGCTACGCTGCGAATCATTGTCGACCACGACGATCCATACTTCAATTTCGTCTGCCAAAACCAGCCCCTGCAGGCTTTCCAGCACGCGCAGCAATCCATCCGGTCGCAAATACGTGATGATACCTATCGCTACCCGCAAGATTACCAGCCTCCCAGTCCGAATCGTTTCAGCCAATCAATATCAAGCAAAGCGGACTCTACGAATCTTATCGATCCCGATTGCCAAACGACACCACTGGTACACGTACCCCAATAGCCTCAGATGGTAGTACACCAGCATCAACGGCAACGTCGCTGCGACTTCAAGAATCGCTTTCCGCTTGCGGAACAATTCGTTGTAGACAATCGCCGCGACAAACAAAGTCGCCAATGCGGTGGGCACCAGCCACGCAAAGCGGAACCGCCCGGCCATCGGCAGCGTCGCGTACGCCAGCAACAACGGCATCAGTTCCACCCGCGGCCGTAGTCGATATTTGTAGCCAAGTCGAGCCGTGGACAGCCCCGACCGCCAGGCTTGGCGAAGGAACGAACGACAATGGTGGGGATGATCATGCGAGACGATCGCATCACGGATCACCAACTGCTCGTAGCCGGCGGCTCGCAGTGATAAGAACAGACCTTCCTCGTCGCCGCGTCCCGAGACGGCCATATCCGTTGCCGGTCCGGCGCGATCTTCGTCCAACGGATGATCCATCAAGATGCTCCGGCGAACGCACATATTGCAGCCGACAAGCCTTGTGGCGCGACGATCTCCATGAACACGCTGCGTACCTTTCAGACTCAACTCGAACAAATTGCGCGGCCGAACGTTCTCCACGTGCCCAGTGACGGCAGCGACATTTTCCGCCGCGAAACCGGCAAGCAACCGCTGCAACCAATCCGACTGGGGAACACAATCGTCATCCAAAAAAGCGACAAATTCTCCGCAGCTTTCCTGGATCGCCCGATTACGACTGGGGTTCGCGCCCAAAGCGATTGGATGGTGACGACTGTGAAAATCTATATCGGGGCGATCAGTTACGAATGATTGCAAATACTCGCGAGTGTCATCGATCGATCCATCGTCAACCACGATGATCTCGAAGTCGTGTTGTGTTTGCCTCTGCAACCCTTCCAGACATTTTCGAATCTTCGCCGATCGATTACGTGTCGGCACGATCACGGTGGCAATCACGGAGTTCGGCTCGAGCTTCGCGTGGTACGTCATCGGTTTCGCAAATTGGGTCAACCGGCGGAAGGGTGAAGGGTGAAGATAAGGGAAGGAGACGCGGCAGTCGGTTGGTTTTCAGGCAGTCCTGCCAGCGGGGAGCAACCACGCGCACACCACCCATTCGGCCGGAATACGCACGAGTTCCCTGCGACGAATCGATCAAGCATGCACTTTTGCAATCGTCTGTACAGCGAGCTTCACAGAACCTTCATCAATGGTCGGTCACCTCGCATCGGTGTCGCATCGTGCATTTGTGTCGCCTCGGTCTCGGCGTACAATCGTGCCCCCCGGCACGATACGAATTGCAACCATTTTCAAGAACCCTTCGAATGAAACAGGTCGGTCAGATCAGTGTCGTCTTGCTCGCTCTGGTAGCCGGCCTGTTCGCTTTTCTTTACACATTCGAATCGATTGCCGAGCAACGCGTGACCTGGAGCCGCGGCGTTCTACTGAGCGGTATGGCGTCGGTTTCGATTTTGATCCGGTTGCCCGGACCGGACAACCGAAATCGACTTCAACGCTTCTTTGTCGGCACCGATACGCCGATCAACCTGTCGCTGGCAAGGTTCGTCGTATTCCTGCTTTTGTGGCAACAGATATCGCAGTCCGGTGCCGTCCGCTGGGCCGCCATTTCCGTCGAAAACTGGTCGCCGCCCTGGGGTTGGGGAATCGTACCAGTGGAGCCCTTTTTTTTGGAGCAGGTCGTACGCCTCGCCGCAAAAACATTTTCGATCGTGGCACTGATGGCTGCATTTGGAATGTTCACGATCGCATCGGTTCCGCTGGCAACGGTGCTGGCTCTGTACCTGATCGGTCTGGGCCATTTCGACGGCAAAGTGGATCACGGTCATCTCCTATGTAACCCTTCTCGACTGGGCGTCCATCGGACGGTGGATCGGGCGACGTTTCGTCGGTCACAGACTCAGCGTCTGCGTGTCGTCCAGCGCTCATCGATTGAGTTCGCTGTGTGCAACCCTGGAAGCGACCGACTTTTTTGATTCGGTCACCTACTCGACAACAAACCAACGTTGAGCGATTCGAGCACCAGACCCGCCGCCATGCCAAACGATCGCCAGTAAGCCCGCAGAAATCCGAAGGGGATGAATGCCAGCATCCTGATTCCCATTGGACGGGCCAACCGCAGCGCCATGGGAAGTTGCAATGACACCAACACAAACAGCAGCAACACAAGCAGATATCTCGCTGGATCCCAAATGCTGCAGGGCAGCAGCAGAATCGTAATCATCGCGATCGGCGGCTGCAAATAATCGCTAAGGCCGGCATACGAATCGCCTTTGATCTTTCCGGGATGTCGTTGGTACAGCGCGATCCGGTAGTAACCCTGACGGGCTTGCGTTTTTAGGTAACGCGTAGACTTGTCGGATGGTGATGGGCAACCACCGATTCACTCTCGAATCGCAGCCGATAGCCGTGATCGCGGATCCGATAAGCGAGTTCGGCGTCCTGTGCCAACTTGAGCGATTCGTCGAAGCCACGCACCTCCTCCAGGACACTTCGTCGGTAGACAACATTGAACGTTGCCAGAAAATTCACTTCCGATTCCATCCGACGATGCCGCGCGACAATCTCTTCGTGAATCAGAGTGGCAACCAACGATTCGGGATACAGATTCGAGTAGCTGCCACCGACGCCGGCAATACGGCTGCTGTCGAACTGCGCCAGGAGTTTTGCCAGCGAACCCGAATGGGCAACACAATCGGAATCGATGAACCAAACGAGATCACCTCGGGCGGCCCGCCATCCGAGATTCCTGGCCGCGCCGGGACCTTCCCCTTTGCCAACGAGCGTCGTGATCGGATAGCTCGACGCGATCTCGCAGGTCGCATCCACGGAACCGTCATCCACGCACAATATCTCTGTCAGAAAACCGCTCTGGAGCATCGGGACAACCGAATCGAGACACCTCCGCACGGTTCTCGCCGCATTCCGAGCCGGAATCACGAGCGATACCGTTGGGTTCCCGCTGCGATCGCTGATCGACTGCGGGTGGCTCATTCGCCCGGCCCAAAATCCCCCGACTCCGTTCGCCTGGCGCCGCGGATCGCTTCGGCGCGGGCCAATTGAACCACGTGCCGCTGAAGACCGAAATACTGCGTCTGCATCCGAAACCAGAAAGCCGGAGCAGCCAGCATGAACAAGTACATCACTAAGTCCGCACCGCGACCGATCCCCAGCAATCCGGCAACCCAGGTAGTCAGATCGGGCATTCCGATCATGACCGCGCCGCGAGCCACAGGCCGATGCGAACCACCCGCATGCGGCGGCCACGCCCGGTAACGAGCCCGCGAAGCTCGAAACCCGCCAGCACCATCAACAGCGGAACAAATACGATCTGAAATAAGTTCATTTGACGAATCGACCCAACAGCAGTTGGCTAGCGATCCGAATCGCATCCCAACTCGACTGGCCTTTGGCCAAAGTCTCTGCTGTGTAGCGAATCGTGACGGGAACCTCTTGGTAGGGCAACCTCTGCTTGGAGACGTGGTGCAGGATCTCCGACGCATGCGCCATTCTTGGTTGCTCGATCTGGATCGATTCGACAGCCTTTCGCGAGAATGCGCGGAGCCCATTGTGGGCGTCGGTAACCTTCAACCCGCACGTCGCACGCGTAAACAACACCGCGGCTTTCAGCAGCAGACGTCGTACCGGCGGTATCGCTTCAGCGGCCCCCAGAAACCGCGAACCAAGCACCACATCGGCGTGGCCATTCTCAAGCGGTTCGAGCAGTTTGACAATGTCGCCCGGCTGATGCTGGCCATCGGCATCGAAGGTGACAAGATAATCGGCACCACGAGAGAGAGCGAACTCGATGCCAGTACGTATCGCCGCACCTTGGCCGCAATTGAATGGATGACAGAGTATCCATACCGAATGCCGAGATGCGATATCCAATGTGTCGTCCTGTGATCCATCGTCAACGACGACAACATTGTCATACCCGAATTCGCGCAGTCCGCTCAATGCGCCCGCCAGTCGACGCGATTCGTTATAGGCGGGAACGACAATCCACGTCGACCGGCCAACTGTCGGCAATCCATCATTCCGGATAGCGCAAGCCTCGTTCGCGGTGCGAACGCCCAGATGTTGCGGGTATTCCTCGATCCGCAGGCCACCATCAATCATATTCGTCGCCCACACTACTGAACGTGCCAACGGACTGTCGCTGGCCGACGTCGGCAATCGCGGCAAGGCCAAATCCCAAATCCACTTTCAGCTCGTCTGCCAGCTGAATACAAAGCGCGATCGGACTGGTACCGTCGAGCCCTTCCGCTTCGTCAAGCCTGCTTTTGACGTGCATTCGATCCAGCGAATCAGGCATCGTGTCATAAGCCTGAAGGTACCAGTACACCGCTCGATCTCGTGCCGCCTGGCGATAGACACCCGATCGTGCTTGTTCACTAAGGTCCCACCAGGCATCCCCCAAGGCATGCTGATCGACATTCGTTTTGGCACCGGCAAGGTCCATTTTGGCGATTTCCTGCAGTTGCGCAGGGCCGCCTTTGGCCAGCAACGGAAGTCCGTTCTCCCAGTCGCCTTTGATGAAACACAAAAACCTCCCGAACGCGGCCCCCGCTTCGACATCGGAGGAATCTTCGCGGTATCGTCGCAAGTCTTCGATCGCAGAGTCATATTCGCGTTTGGAAGTGGAAAGCAGCAGCCGCAATCGATTCAGCAGCTTGGGGATTTCCTCGTGACGTTCTTGTCCGGTGTAGCGATACGCGATACGAGCGACCGCCGAAGCACGCAGAAAATCATTGTCCTCGATTCCGGCATAGATGACCCGCGTGGCGCGGGCCAGCAAATTGGTTCCGGCGACCGTCTCCGGGTCGCGGCTGATCGCGCCCTGACCGAACGCGATCAATCCGGTCACGTTCTCTTCGTATGCATCGACGTCAAAGATGCCCACACGTTGGTCGATCCCCGCAATCAAGGTGCTCGGATCGCCAGCCTCGATCGCCAGTCGCATGGCGGCCGACTCCAAGGCATAGCCACCCGGCCGATCACTTTCCATGTTCAATGCTTGGCGAAGCATTTCGCTCGCGAGTTGTGTCTTCTTGGAATCGTCCGACGCTTCCTTGATTCTCTCGACATAGACGCCGCGAAGCTTGTCTTGTGCGAGAGCCACATCGACGGCCTTGGGTACCGGCTCGCGAACTCGAACATTTTCGACCGGCTTGGGAATCATGCCGGGCCGGGCCGAACGATCGGACTCCGGCTCTGCGGATGTCTTCGGCAGCGACGCAACGGAGGCATCGGATACATTGGCGATCGGGATGTCGCGATGAATGACGCCAGCCATTTGACCGTCACCAGTCTCATACGTCAGCGCGTGAAGGATCTGAGTGTCATTGACTTCCTTGGCCAGCAGAAACGTCCAGCCATTTGCCCAAGCGGCGAACGTACCGTCCTCCCGTAGTCCACCCAGTTCATCTCCGAAATGCCGTGTGCTTTTGGGAACGTAGTCCGCCGGCTTGGTCCAAGGAACGGCCAATGGATCGTTCACCTCCAGCAGCATGATCGTATTGTCGGCACCATCTTCCAAGTTGTGCTGCGCCCGCTGCTTGTTATCGGCAAACATGAACGTGCGATGAGCCGGCAACAGGTAGTTCGTGTTGGTGTCAAATCGTTCCGGTGAAACAAACTCGTCCGGAATGTACTGCAGCAACGACTCGTTGGGCTCTTTGTTCCAGGGGACATTCCAGTCGAATCGGTCGTACAGCTCCTGGTAACCGAGATAGGGCAGAATTTCGACGCGCCACGATAGCGTGGGGATCCCACCGCTGCTGACGGCGTAGCTGCGGGGAAAGATCTTGTTCTGATCATGGTACAGCATCAATGCTTTGGCAATCTTCTCGATATTCTCGGCAGCACGAGCCCTCGCTTGCTCGGTTCCCAGCGGTGTTTCGGGCTGCCGCTTGTCAATCGGTTGGATTGCCAACGCGTCCTTTTGCTCGACATTCCGCGGCTCCGAGGCAGCACCGTCCGCGCCTGCGAGTCGCTGGGCATTGGACGCGAGTGTTTGGGCACCGCTGCGCTCTGCTGCGGCGGCGGGATCCGGCTTTCCCTTTCTGTTCTTAGCCAGGTCTGCTGCCTTCGATTGATCCTCCGTCGCGTTGGTCGGTCGCTTTCGACGGGCCGCCCGCATCATCAGGTCTTCCTGGCTCGTCCCGCAACCGCCGATCGATGGTATCGTGCAGGCAAACAACGTGATGGCAAGGCAGTAAATCCTTCGCTGGACTTCGGCCCGTTTTGTGCCAGGGCGTTGTTCGGTGCCAGGGCGTTGTTCGGCGCCACGCAGAAATTGGCTTAAGCCTCGCATCAAGGAACCTCTGTCTTTACGACTTTGAAAGCATCAGGCGGCGGATCCACTGATGGGCCAAACAGCCGCCGCCAAGGCACCAGCTCTGGACCACATCGAAACGGCGATTCTGAGTCAACGCGTCGGCAAAAATTCTTTCCAAGCGAACACGATTCGCCTCCAATCGTTGTTCCACCGAAACATATTGCCGCGCGGGAAAAGTGATCGCGGCCGGATTGCGTTTTAACTTCTCAGCTTCCGCAAGCGTCGATTTCGTTGACCTAGCCAATGCGGCCGTCAAGTCTTCGCCGCCGCTCTCGATCGTCCACAGCCAATGAGTTTCGGCGGAAACAAGAACCAGACTGGTCGTCGACGCGCCGCATTCGATGATCGCAATGGCAGGCGTCTTGTCATCCCGCGCTGCCTGGTGATCATCATCATCGACATGATTGCTCTCGCTGGCTTGTTCGACACTGTTGCTCTCGCTGACGTCCTCAACGGAATCGCGTGGCGTTTCCTGTTCCCCAACTGGAAGCAGGGCATCGGGTGCAAAGACGTCCGCGAACTCGTACGCGGCGAAATTCGCCAAGGCAACCGTGTCACCCTGCAATCCAGCAATCTTCAATCCGGCTGCCGTCAGCAACTCGACACGTTTCTCGACCACACTTTGTTTGGCAGCGGTGACCACGGCGGGCCGGCCGTGCATGCTGTCTTCCTCTAATCTGCCGAGCCAACGAACCACGGCAAGATCTTCCATCGCGATCGGGACCCGCCGCCCGATTTCCGCATCCAGCACCGAATTGGCTTGTTTTTCAGCGACCGGCGGCAATCGCACGAAACGGTGAATGAGATCCGATGCGGCGAGATTTGCCCAAACCGGCGCGTCGGCAATCTCTTTCTGGTCCAGCAATTTCGAGATCGCCGCTTCGATCACTCCAGACCTGTCGACCTCGTCGGCCCCGCGGCAGACCGGATCTGCGAATTCGTCGAAGTAGGAATCGACGATTTCCAGACCGTCTTCCCCTTCGACAAGACAAACCGCCTTGAGGGCCGCCGTGCCGATATCGACGCCCCAACAGAGCTTCTTTTTTCGCCAGCCAAGCGAAGACAATATGCCTTTCCGGGGGGCAAAGTGATCGCCGATCCTGGCATGTCCTAACCCTTGCAGGGCAAGTCCGATCGCGACATGAAATCGAGCTGGACAAGTCTTCAAAAGTTGCTGATCCGCAATTTCTACCGAGAGGGGTGTGCCTAGCAAATTCGTCTCGCCGCCAAGCCAACTCTTACCCGCTGCCTTCCACGCCGGTAACGGATTCCGCGGCTGTCGTTTGGCCTGCTTCAGTTGCGCGGCCATCTTCCTGACCTGCTCCTTGGCATTCGTGTTGTCCGGCACTTCCTTCGCGAATCGAACCGACAGCCGACCGAGCATCGGGGAAACGAAGGGCTCACCATCAAACTGTCTCGACAACCATTCCAGGTTATCATAGGTTTGTCGCAGTTCGGCCAGCTCACGGGTGCGACCGATGCTCGGTACCGATGACAGCCGTTCGACTGCCGCCGCATACTTTCCTTGGGTAAACAGCTGCCTCGATTCCGAGATCAGCTTACCGGTGACCTGCTCGGCAACTCGTGTATAGGTCTCATTCCCGGGATGGTGTTCGAGCAACTGATCGACAAGACTTCCCACAAGGGTCCAATTCTGATTCGCGATCCCGCTCTTCACACTCGCCTCGAGATCCGATACGCCGGCGGTGTAAGTTTTGACCCGTGAGAGCAACTTTTTGGCGTCGTCACTGAGCAGTCTTGCCGGAACACTTTCCAGAATCTGGACGACCTCGACTTGATTGCCCTGGTCATACTCGGCCTTCGCTCGCGTCAAGGATTGCTGCATCGACGTGTTGGCCCGGTCACGCATCGCCTCGATCTTTGTGATCGCCTGCTTTGCGTTGTTCGATGCCTCCTTGAATCGGTAATCACGCAGACTAGCGACTCGCTGCAACAGCTGAATCGAATGATCAAAGTCATACTCTTTTGCCGCTACGACAGCGTTCCGTAACAACTGCTCGTGCTGCTCGTGAACCGATTCCACCGCTTTCGCCAGGTCCGCGCCGCAAGAGCCACAAAACCGCTGCGTTAGCATCACCGAATGGCCGCAACCGACGCAAGATTCGTAAAGGCTCTGACCGCACCCCTTGCAGAATTTCGTATCGGCTCGGTTATCGTCGCCGCAGCATCCGCAGCTGATCTTGGCGACGGCGGTAACTTGGTTTTCTACTCCCATTCTCATTCTCAACAGGTATAACAGCGATCAAGGGGCGTTGATTTCGGTAGCGTCATTACTTGACCGTCGCTACCGCGCCATACAACGGAAACCAATTGGAGAAACTCTTGTCATCGGCATCGCCAACCTGCACGTATCCGTGCTGTTGGTCCGCGTTGAACACGACCATCGGGCAGCCGGCGGGAACGGTCAGAGTGAGGCGATAGCTTCCCGGCTGGGACAGTGGCGTCAGCGAGGCGCTGAGCTCTTCCGGCTTGACATCCAGCACCTCAATTTTGCGATCGTGATCACTGCGCGATCGCACGACCAGATGGAATTCGTGCTCCTTATCCGACACGACCGTGCCAATGTCCAATCCCTCTGTCTTGTGAATGTCGGGACTGTAGAAGCCGATCGGAGCCCGTACCTTGCCGGCGCAGGCAAGCGATCGAACGACGTCTGCAGCACCGGTATCCGGCCGGACCGTCAGGGTAATGTTCCCTTTGAACTCGCCGTAGCTCTCGGAAAATGCGAACACCCGAATGCGCCAGGCGGATCTGGCCTCGCGGTCAACGAGCTCCGGAACGTGACTGGCGACCGGTTCGGCATTCCACTCGAAACCGTCAAGATCACATTCAATGTTTTCTACCGTGAAACTTTTCCAAAGTTGACTGAAGACGACGAAACTTGACTCGGTGAGCTCAGCGCGATCGGAGGTTTTGAAATCAACGGAATCGGGCGTGATGAACTCGGCCCGAACTTCCCCCGAGACCGTCAGCGTGATCGACTTGGCCAGCGGATCATTGGTCGTCAGCGTGGCGGTCTGCTGGTAATGATCCGCTTGATATCCGGTATTCCACGTCATCGTGACTTCGGTACTCGGCGCCTGGCGGCAGCAAATCATCGGCCAATTTCCCGACAGTGCACTTACAACTCGTTTCCTGTATCTGTAATGCAAGCGGGTGCTCGCCCTCGTTCTTGATCTCGAATGAATGGGTAGCGGTGGTGTGTGGATCAAGCATGCCAAAATCGTGTGACTTCTTTGGCACCACAGCAACCGGCCTTGCCTCACCCTCCAGATTCCTCAGCAACAGCTCACGCTGCTTCAATGCTGCGACCTTCGCCTCATACTCGCTTCGTCGGTGATCGGGAACGCCATAGGGTTTGTATTCAACCACCAAGGTCAACGCCGTGGCTACCGTTGCGAAGCCGATACCACCGGCCAACATTGCGATCAATCGCTTGGAGAGTTGTCTCATCCTGCTCAATACCAGTCGATAGGTGAAAGTAAAAGGCCCTCGCAGTCATCCGACTGCGAGGGCGCGATCCAATGAACTCGTCAAGCAATTCGATTACTCGAAAATGCCTTTGAAGTACAAATCGTTCAGGAACAAGCCCGCGAAGAACTGATCTCGCGACATTTCCAGTACGTTATCGGCATAACCAACCGCATCGACCGATGCTGCGTTCAAACCATTGACGCCGAAGCCAGGATTCAAGAATCCATCCGCATTCGCGTCGTAGAACACCTTCACGCTGCCGTCGCCCATCAGAATGTTGCACGAACCTTGGTGAACGGCGAACCAGTCGCGAGTGTCCTGCAGGTAGATGCCGTTACCCGATGCCGCCGATCCGGTCGGTGCCGCACATGCAGCGGTCGTCGGCTCGCCACGCTCACAGGCCAATTGATTGACCAACGTCGCACCAGGACCGATCAGGTTGATCGTCTTGGACGCTTGATCCCAATAAGCGGGACCATCGTTGAATGCCTCGGTCAGCAAACTGCCGGCATTCATGTAGCTGACGGTTTCATTGCTGCCCGAACCCCAGATTCCCGACGGGTCGTAAGCGAGGTTCAAGCCCAGAATCGCTTCGTCGATGTCACCCGAGGAAGCACATCCCAGGAAGCCAACGTTGCTGCTGCTGACACGAGATCGGTCCATCGTCTGAGCGGTCAGAGGACCGGTCGTACCGCCGAGGCCCTTGAACTGTGTAAACACCGTGCTGGTGGCCAGATCGTTTGAGATGGTTTGCGTCTTGACCATTCCGCGGACCAAGTGCCAACTCGCTGCGTAGTTCGTGTTGAATCCTTGAGTCAGGAAGTAACGTGCAACCAATTCAGCACGCGCCGGTGAGCTCGTCGCGGTGCCGGCAAAAAAAGTGGCCGCTCCGCCCGAAACTCCGGCCCAGCCGCCACCGTTGGCGACGACGCCGTCCTTGCCGCAAATCCCGGCGGCCAACCGCGAGGCCGGGGCATTGTCCTTGGCGTCGGTTGTATCGGCACCAAGCAAGTCATTCAGCTTTTCCGAACCCTTCAGCGGGTTACTCGGGTCCAGCGATTCATTCATGTTGCCATCGCCGACGTTGACGATGTCGGCAACCCAACCGTAGGTGTCCATGCAACCGTCGCGACGGAAATCGCTGGCACCGCTGCAATAGGCACCGGCGGGACTGCGAGTGCTGTACTTAAACAGACCCACACCGATGTTCTTCAGGTTGGCCTGGCACTGTGCCTGACGTGCAGCTTCACGTGCCTTGGTAATCGCCGGCAGCAACAACGCGGCCAGCAGGGCGATGATCGCGATCACCACCAGGAGTTCGATCAGGGTAAATCCCGATTTTCGCATACGCGACATTCTTAATTCCCTCAATTTCTCTGGACTTGAGCTGTGCTCAGAGCCCAGAATAGGTGTACGGGCGGAGTGCGGTGACGGGACCTCGTACGGGGTGCTTATCCGATGCCACGGATCGGCACCGCCAGGACCGTCACTCACTCTGCTTTAAACAAAACGATTCAAACACGATGGAATCCATCAGTGTCTCCATTTGGCGAATACGCTCGCCGCTCTACTTGGCGATGACTCGCCGTCTCACGCGCCGGTCGGACGCGATGGCCTAAACTTTATCGTTGTCGAATGTGGTTAGGTCGATCTCCTTGTTTGGGTTGCTGCAAGACTTTCGCTTCGCCTCGCGATAAGAACAAAATACCGAGTCATCAGTCCTGCTCACCCTTGGAGGTCAGCGAGTAATAGCTTGCCAACGTCAACGTATCCGCCTCGATCTCGGAACTCGTCCAGAACACGGTGCCAGCGGGTGCTCCGTTGACAGCACCATCAAAACCGTTGTTGATAAAGCCATCATTGTTGGCATCCAACAGGCCTCGAACCGATCCGTCCGCCATCAACACATTGGCGACGCCCTGATGAAGTGGCGCCATGCCCCGGTAATCTTGACGCGTGTCATGATTCCAGGCCTTCAGCCATCCTGTTGATCCTTCTCGCGGCACAGTTCCCCCGAATGCGGGAACCTTCATGAAGTTCGGATTGTTCGCATCCGGCGCGCCATCGGCATCGGTATCAATCATTCGTCGATTACCGATCGGAACACCGACGACGGAAGTGACATAAAACGATCCGCTGGTCAGCTCACCCACCTGGGCAGACAAAAAACCCACCGCCGCGGCGTCACACAGCAATGGAACCGTGCTTGACGATGCCTTGCCACTATCGAGCAACCGAGTGGTAAGCGGACCTTTGGTCACATTCTTTCCCCGCGGATCCAAGTCGGGACAAGACGCAGAGATCGCAGACAAGTCACCGTTGTCGTTCAACCGAAACTCGCTGCGGAGCAAGAACCAGGAGGCCGCAAAATTGGTGTTGTATCCCTGCTGCAGCATCTTCTCGTCGATCAGCTCCATGCGCTCGTCGGTCAGAGGATCGATCTTGTCGTCAAAAATCTTGCGTGAAATGTTGACCACCGGCTGCCCCATCGAATTCGTAAACGAGGCGCTGCCAAGACGATCGACACACACGGCATCGGCGAATTGCGCATACGGTAACGTCAGCATCTGCTCAATCGCCTTGCTGGTTCCCGCGCCGTTACTCGGACAACGCATCTCGCTGACCAGCACGCCCCGCGCCACCAAGTCGGCCACCCAACCGATTTCCGTGGGGACGCCATCACGCAGCGGGTCAAAACTGCCGCTGCAAAAAGCATCATCGGGCGAGGAAACCGTCCGCGCCGTCAACACAACGCCCATGTTTTTCAAGTTGTTTTGACATTCGACACCACGGGCCGCTTCCCGAGCCTTCGAGATCGCCGGCAGCAACAGTGCCGCCAACATCCCGATGATCGAAATCACCACCAGCATCTCAATCAAAGTAAATGCATTACGTCGCATCGTGCAGGGATATCCCGTTTTTTGGCGTGGCATCACGTTTCTTTCAGGCGACATTGGAACAAGCGTTTATGAAGAATGTGTGATCGAACGATGATCGCGCCGAGAATTCGATAGCAACCAATGTGATGTTCTGCCAGCGGCATGGCTTTCATTCGCGAACATGCTCTCGAGGCAGCGACTCGGTTCCGGCATCGCCGCAATCGGCAACGCTTTCCCGACAGTCAGTCAATGCCCTGCAGCACTCTGGTCGTCGGCCCGTTGTAGAACTGGTAGGCGCTGTAACCCAGTAACCCCAAACCACAGGCCAACAGCAACGTTACACCCATCACCTTCAGTCGATCCGGCTGACTCCAAGCAGCCAACCAACCGCCTCCGCCGCTCGCTGCACGTTGCAGCTTCTTTTTTGGCATCCGAATCGGTTTTTGATTCTTCGTGGCGGCCTGGCGCGGCGCAGCATTTTCCTTTGCCCCGCTCGGACCAACGCCTGCTGTTTCGGACACCGCCGATTGGGGCACGGCATCGCTGGGATCCGCGAAGCTATCCTCGAAGACATCCAACTCATCGGCGGTGTCGAATTCGCGGATCGTTTCTTCCGCATCCTGTTTGGCGCGGATCGATTCGTATCGCCGCTCGCGATCTTCCGTGTCCGCTGATTCCAGATAGTCGGCGATATCAATTTCCTGCCAGGCTTCGCCGCTAATCATCGATTCGCCGCCAGCGCCCACCGTCGCCGCCACCTTCTCTCTGCTTCTTGTCGGCTGCTTTGCCGGTACTACAATCACCACCCGAAAAACGATTTTCCCACAGCGCAACGTGTCACCATCGCTCAGTGCCACCCACACCCGTGGCGCGATCTTTTCTTCATTCACACTGGTCCCGCTGGTGCTGTCGAGGTCCAACACTTGCAGCCCACTCTCTTGCCGATGGACGACACAATGTCGACGGCTCACCGATCGGCTCTTGGGACGAATCTGGCACTCCTTGTGCCTGCCAATCAGGTAGTAGCCGAGTTGCATCGGCGCTTGCAAACCGGCGCGGCTTCCCGTGGCAAGAACAAGTCCAGCGGAGTTCGATTTGAGGCTTCGGGCGCCGAGCAATTGATTCCGATGCCAATACGCATCGCCGTTGGAGTAAACTACTCGCGAATGATCACGACCTGACTACCGTTGTGACCTTCCACCGATTTGATTTTGGGGGCGGGCGGGTTCATCGGCCTCGACAATGAGACGGCTCCAAAACCCACGACCGCTAACAGCGCCATGATCGCCACCGCCAATCCCACACCAAGCAATAGCTGCTGATTCCCGGATTCCGGAATGCTCGACTTGGCCGTGGACTGGCCTCGCCTCCTGGGCGACGCCGGTTTGGCGGCTTTGGCAGCGACCGGCGCAAGCACAGCCGGTACGCTCGGGGTTCCATTGCTGGCCAGATCCACCGGAGGCAAGTTCCCGAAATCGAACTCGTCGATCTCGACCGCGATCGCAACCTCGCCATCGGACGATAACGAGGTATCATCGATCGTCGCCTGATACAACACGTCATCAACGACCCGATCACCAGCCGTAGCGACGTGCCGCAAATGCGTCTGCGATGCATCGTGGCTTGAAGCACCCAGTCGCTTCAACTGCGCCAGTAGCTCCACCGCCGATTTCGGCCGATCCTCGGGACGCTTGGACATCATTCGGGCGGTCAGCTCGGCAATCGCGGCGGGACAATCGCGGCGATACGTGCGAATGTCAGGCACCGGTGCGGTTTGATGCTTTGCCAAACGTTTGGCGACCGTTTCGCCATCATACGGGGCTCGCCCGGTCAACAGGTAAAACAGCGTGCAACTGAGTGAGTAAATGTCGGCACGGGTATCAACTGTGCGACTGTTGATCGCCTGTTCAGGAGCCACGAAGTCGGCCGTACCCATCAGCCGACGCTTCTCTTCTTCGCTATCACCGGCCCATCCGATTCTCGCCAGACCCAAATCGCTGACTTTGACGACGCCATCGGTTCGCAACAGCAGATTGGATGGCTTGATGTCCCGGTGGATGATGCCTCGCTCGTGCGCATGGGCCAGACCAGCAGTCGCCTGCGTCAGCACGTCGATCCCATCGGCGATCGACATCACTCCGTCGCGCTGGACGGCGTATTGCAAATCAAGTCCATCAACATATTCCATCACGATGTAAAGCTTGCCGCCAGCTTCGGCAAAATCGTAAGCGCGAACGATGTTTGGATGATCGAGCTGCGCCACGCTCGCGCCTCTTCCTTGAACCGCGCGATCCGACGCTCATCCCGTGTGGCCTCGGGAGGAAGAATCTTCAGCGCCATCAGACGCTTCATCACATGATGTTCGCCCAAATAGACGACCCCCATGCCTCCCTTTCCCAAAGGTCGCAGCAAACGGTAGCTGCCCAGGTAAAAACCTCGGCTCTTCCCGGCCAGCAACTTGTTGGCTTGCCACCGTGTCAGGATATCGGCTCCGACAAGACCCTCGGCAAGACGTTTCGGAGAAAACACGCTGCTTTCGGCCATCAACGAGACGACGACCTTTTTTAAGTCGTCCACCTGAACCAGCCCAGCGGCCAGCGACCGACGAACAAACGACCGAGTCGCCTCGTCCAAGACGGGCGAACCGCCGACGGAACTCGCCGTGTTTTCGTGAACTGCCCCTTGGCGTGCGATTCGTAACTCGCCTTGCATGACGACTCTTCAGGCTTGCGACCAGCGCGGACTTGGATCGATTGATTCCAGCGATCGCTCGTGGATCACCATTCTAATGTTTTCTGTCGATCGGCAAAGAAATCAGGCAACCAAGGTTCAACCGTTGGCGTTAGCATACGCGTGGTTTCTCGCCCCTAGCCATGAAGATTTGATGAACAATCCGCGCGCGAGTCTTCACATTGAAGATCACACAGCGAGAACGGTGGTCCTGCAACTCCGTTCGCACGTCAAGACGACACTGGTCGGTTTGATTTTTCGGCGACTTGGCGTCGACGTCCTGCCTTCGCGTGCCCAAAACGCGACACAGAGCGGGTGAAGGGAATCGAACCCTCGTGTCCAGCTTGGGAAGCTGGTGTTCTACCATTGAACTACACCCGCAAATCGATCGGTACGCGACAGGCATCCAATCGGCTTGCTTGGGCAACGATTTTACCTGTCATCATCGCTCGATCCCAGAGTCAAACGTGCGGCGACATCCCGGAATTCAATGATTCCGCGATCCGCATCCCACATCCTTTGGTGCTTGCTATTGCCTTATTTGGGCTGATGGTGGTGTTCGCGATACGGCAAGTCGGGGAAAGATCGCAAGCAAGGCGAGAAGCAGCAGTCCGCAGTGTCGCCACACCCGATCAATCGGGGATCCTGATGTTGTATCCGTCACTGCGCGGCGGCAACAGCAATCCGGGGCAAATTGAAGCCTTCTTCGGTGAGGTCGATGATGTGCTGGCAGCCACCGAGTTTGTGGCTCAACTGCCATACGTGGATCCACAGAGAATCTATCTGGGAGGTCACAGCACCGGCGGGACATTAGCACTGTTGGTGGCAGCGGCCAGCGATCGATATCGCGCGGTCTTTTCCTTCGGTCCCGTCGACGACGTCGCGGGATATGGAGCCGATGTATTGCCATTCAACCCGTTCGATCAACGTGAAGTCGTTCTACGATCCCCCATCTATTGGCTCGATCGAATCAAGACACCCGTCTTTGTGAAAAGCAGGGGTCAGACAAAGAACCACAGCGGCAGCAGCCCGCCCGCGCCGTCGGGCAACACATCACTGAGGAAGATCGCTGCGAGCAGAATCGCGCCGTTGGTCCCGGCATGCACGACCACTAGCGCGAACAGATCCTTGCGATAGTAAAACCATAGATTCGTCAACACGGCCCAGGGCAACATCACCCACCACTCCCAGGGGGCATGCGTGCCCAGGAAGATGACCACGACCACGACAAAGCTGCGCAGACCGAACATCCCGATCGGAACGTCACGAAAGTCTCGAACACGATCATCGACTTCGACATATCGGATCACGAAGCTGCGCATGAACAGTTCTTCCATGAACGGCGTCACGACGGCATAGCCGAGCATCCGCAACGTCAGAACAAGCGGCACTCGAGCGGCGCCCGCCATCGACGGGTCGAACTCGACGCCGCCATCCAACTCCGGTCGTAGCGATGGGAAAAGCAGATACGGACCGATCCAGACAACCGCCAGCAAAATACCGACCAGCAGGTCAACAATCGACATCGCCGTCGGACGCAAACGCAACTCGGGGTATGCGCCGCGAATCCGAAAGTAAACCAACAGCCCAAGCGGAACGAAGACCCGCATCAACAGCATCGGCAGCGCAAATCGCGGGGGCGTTCGGGCGCTGATTTCCATCAGCAACAGAAACGATATCATCGGCGCAAGGTAGGGCCACCAGCCGTTCGGGGCGCGATTGCTCATGGTGTTCGTGGACTCCGAATTCGCGATGGCACGGCGAACAAAAAAAAGAGACTCGCAAGCCGGCCAACCGATCTACTGCGCCGTCCGCAGAAACTGACTCAGCCCCTGCAGATCGTCCGTGTTGATCAAATCGACACCCGCTTCTTTTAAGGCCGCCCAAACGATCACGTTGTCCGCTGTCGCCCAAAACCGTACACGCCGATTTTTTTGATGGGCCTGGTCGATCACCCGTTTCAATTTCTCGCGATCACTGGCCGGCATCTCGCCCGCCCCTCGCCATCGGAAATGTTGGCTCCAATTGTCGCTGATCAATGGCAGCAGATGCTCGGGCTGGTCGCTCTCCAGATCGGACAATCGACCGTCGATTCCAACGAACCGAGGTGAATCGGCGGCAATCAATTCGACCGCTCGATCTCCGCTAACAATGGCCGTCACCGCCCGCTCATGCAGCTGACCATCTTCGACATAGGAAAAAACATCTTGGTACTGGGCAAGCAATGCATTGAGCGCACGGTAGGTCGACTCGCCATCGGCCTTGATGTCAATCAACAATGTAACGATCTGGCCATCGCCATGAACGCTGCCACCATTTCTCTTGACACGGTCACGCAAGGGATCGAGGTACAACGACTGGAGCGTGCGATCTGCTGATAACTCGGATCGTGAATGGGCAACCAGCAACACATCTTTGACCAAAAAGATATCCGCTTCGACGCTGCAAAAACCGTGATCAAGTGCATCCGCCAGCGGTCGGTCGTGCAGGTAGTCATTGTGCGCGTGAGCTTCTCGCAACGATGTGCGATCCTCGGCTTGCAACTCCGCGAAACTGCAGACAACAATCGCCGCCAGGAGGGATCTGCTGTAAGTGATGCCTACCATCGCAACTCCCTCGGAAAAAATTCGCTGATCAAATCTTGGTAATAGGGCATCAGCCGATCGAGATCGGGACGGGCGTGACTCTTTGTATACAAATCATAAGGATTGAATGCTCGCACCCAATTGAACATCTGCCGATCACGATCATCCATCAGGTAGTCATACTGCGCTTCACGGTGACCGGCATAAAACGAATGGTATCGGATCATGTACAGAGCTTCCTCGGGTAGATAGTCCTTGACGACATGATACAGGTACTCGTCGTGACCCCAGGACATCCGCACACGGCCGAGTCCGCAATTCCGTTCATAGACGCCCAACTGCGAGGAAAACCGGGGATTTGCTGTGTCGGGATTCTCCCGGAAAAAATCGTGGTAAACAATTCGGTCCGAGTGGGCGCAACCAACCGGAAACGTATCTCCGACAACCGCCCATTGAGGTTCGCCGTAAAGACACAAGACTTTACCAAGATCATGGATCAAGCCCGCCAGAATGAACCAGCGTGGATGACCGTCGGCCCGAATCGATTCGGCGGTCTGAACCAGATGTTCGATTTGCGATAAATCAGTATCCGGATCACTGTCGTCGACCAACGTATTGAGAAACTCCATCGCTTCCCAAATGCTCATCCGCCGCTTTTCAAGCGGCAGGTACTCGGTGCGTTTCTGATCCACAAAGTCGTATGTCTGAGACAGATGATTCAGTCGATAAAACTCCCGAACGCCGGGTCGTGTGTCGGCGTCGTAGTTACGAAACTCGCTTTCTTTCTTTTCCGGGTCAACAAACGGCGACGGTTCCTTTGGCGGCGAGGGATACCGCCGGCGCAGATCCTGTTCCCATTGATCCAGGTTGCTTAGTGGATGGTCGTCGTTGGCGTCGTACGACACGTTCGTTTTGTCCAAATGGGGGTTTCGAGAACGTTCAGGCAAAAGGAAACCCGTGCGATCGCATCGGTGGTGTCGCATTGTAGCGAAAGTCGTTGCGACCACGATGTCCCGGCGGAGCAACAGGTAAACCGGCGGAGCAACAGGTAAACCGGCGGAGCAACAGGTAAACCGGCGGAGCAACAGGTAAACCGGCGGAGCAACAGGTAAACCGGCGAAGCGACAGGGAAACCGGCGGTACTACTGGGAAACCTGTTCGTCGAGGATCTCTCCGTCTGCCCGAGTCCCCAACGCACCCCACAGACCATAGGGGCTACGGATCTTCGCCCCTGACGGATCATCCACGGTGGCCGGTGACCTGTGCGACGGATCGCCCGAGTCGATCGACGTGGTGATGAAGATCACAGCACCATCACCCATCAATATGTGACAGCCGCCTTGATGGTAACTGCCAGCGGAAAAAACGCCGCTCAGCGGATCCTTCGATCCGATGCCGCAACTCGGGGAATCGGGCGGAAGGATTGTGTGGACAAGCGAATAGCCACCCGCTCCATCCGCAAACGCCCCACCGCGACCAATCTTGCCCAACGTGACCGATTCGGCATAGAAAAGAGGCTGCTGCGGATCGACCACTTTCAAGCACGCCGATGGTGCATCGGCCAAACCGACTCCCCGGCCGATCGCAAACTGACCCTGCAACTTGCGACCGTGCGCGCTGCCAATCTCGGTCATCGCAATCGTGTTCGACAGACCATCGGTGATGTCAACAAACGATAACGCTATCCCCGGTGCAAAGAATCCGCGGGCATCGTCGCGCGTTTTGCATGGATACAAGTCGGCGACCCGATCAGCGACACAGAACGCATAGTTTGTCCGCCCCAGTTCGGGTCCCTGGGCGCCGTCCGCGGGACAACGAAACGTAGCGTACGCGGTGCACCAGGGTTCGTAATTCGTGTCCCAGGGAACCGGTCCCATCGATGGATAGGCAACGTCATTATAGGTACTCGGATTCGAGACACGCTCCCAAAAGGTACTCGCGTCGATGAAGGGCGTCAGGGCAATCAGGCCGCTGAGCCGTTGCTGGTTCGCGTCGGTGCCGAACATCGCTGACGGACAGCGACGGTAGGCGGCGTAATAGTTGTGAATCGACAATCCAATTTGCCTGAAATTGTTGCTACACGACATTCGCCGCGCCGCGTCGCGTGCCGCCTCGATCGCAGGAACAAGCAGTGCAAGCAACACACACAGGATCGTGACAACAATAAAAAGTTCCCACAGAGAAAACGCGCGTTGGTCTTGCATCGGTTTGCTCAGGCAACAGAGAAGACGAGAGTTTGCGAAGCGACGAGGCCGTTTAACCTACGGCATCGTGACGAATCGAGCAAACATTTGTGGGCCGATCCCTCGAAAGAACGCCTATTTCGACAAGCGATCGAGAATATTGGACGTGATTTGCTCCACCACGGGATCACTGCCTCGCAACCCGTGTGCCCAATCGGTCGAACCAGTGGTGACCACGGTGCCACCGCGGGTGTAGGTGCCCAACACGGCGTTTCCAACACGATCCTTCGGAAACTGCTCGTACCAGTAACAGTCACCGGGTGCCCACCGCGCCGGGCAGGTGCCAAGAATTTGAAATGACTTGGGCGTGCCATCACGGTGAGTCGGCTTGGGCAGCCCGCTGTCCCACTCGATTTCACAACCGTCGCATTCATATCCCACGATGGTGTCTTTGCCACCGAACCGATCACCTCGCTGCAATCCGGTCCCGGCAAAGATCCAGTGATCGGGCTGATGAACTTGAAACGATGCCGGCCCGTCCATGAACTGACCGTGACTGCGATGATACCCACCCCACAAAAAGCCGACGCCGGTCAATTCGTTTTCCGGTCTCCCGATCCAGTGGTGACTCCATGCCGTGCTGAGCAGTTTCGGATCGCCGGTACGAAACAGCGGATCGAGCACGTATGCCTGCTTCCAACAGGTCAGCGCACGACCCTCGTCTTCGCTCCGCACCTGCCAACAACAAGTATTGCCACTTAAGAACGCGACGTTTCCGCCGCCGGCAATGAATGCTTCCAAGTGGTCGCGCATCGGCGACGACCAGTATTCGTCGTGTCCGACACTCAACACCAAACTGTAATGCTGAAGAATCTGCGGATGAAACTCGAGGTCGCTGTTGACGGCATAGTCGAACCGGTAACCATTGGCTTCAGCCCACCGCACCAACGGCGCTTCCCAATTCGCGAACTGAGAAGTGATCGGTCGGTCGAAGGAAACACGATGGCCTTGCAGTCCATCCCGATCATGGTACGAATACAGACTGTGGCCACCCCAGTTGGTGTAAGCGTTGTACGTGTTGGTCGACAATTGCAGCAGGATCTTGGTGTGCTCACCCGGTGTCGCTGATCGAACCACGAAAAACAACGTGCTGGTCGCTTGTGGCTTGTCATCGGCTGACGACTCATCGCGCCCGACAACTCGCACCTCGTAGTATCCGCTCACCCAATCATCAGGAATCGTCACACTCGCCGCGACCGGCCAGCCACACCCATCCGAAGAAGCCCGGGCCGGGACCGACTGGGGCGAAACGGGGATATCGCTCTGTTCAAATACCTTTCGATTCTCTGCACCGAGTCGCCAGATCGCGACAGACACCTTACCGGTATTGCCCGACAGATGGAGCGAAACCACTTCGCCTGCGGTCGCGCTGAGACGATCTGCATATCCTTCGACAAAGGGCTCCGCTGCGTCGCTCGGTGCGCAGGCGACAAGAACCGCGAACAGTGCCAAAACTCTTACCGAAATCGTCACAACGCCTACCTCAGGTTCGGATAACTCGATACTTTCGCTCGCCGATGACAGGTCAGCTACGGCTTTCTTGCGGGGGAACGGGGCAGCCCGATGCGGTGCTCAAGAATCTCCTCGGGCCAGCGAAATGCGTTGGCGAATTCCTGGAGTTGCTTGACCTTTTCCGGGTTCTGCTCGGCCACGTTCTTTGATTCGCCGATATCGGCATCAAGATTGTACAGTTCCGTCTTGCCCGATCCGCGGTCGTCCACGTAGCCATAAAACTTCTTGTGATCGGCGAGCACCAGTTTCCAAGGTCCCCGGCGAACGGCCTGCAATTCGTTCTGACAGAAATAATGGTAGTGATCTCGTCCGCCCGTATCGCTGTTTCCCAGCAGCAGATTCGTCTGATCAACGCCATCGATTATCCGATCGGTCGGCACTTCAAAGCCGGCCAGAGCAGCGATCGTGGGCAGAAAATCGAGCGTGCAAAAAATCGCATCGCTGACTCTGCCGGCCGGGACATGACCGGGCCAACGGACAATGCATGGCACGCGGATACCACCTTCGTAGGTTGACCCTTTGCCCTCGCGAAGCGGGCCGGACGATCCCCAGGCGATCGCACCGTTGTGCTTCGGCCGCAACACATCTTGCATGTTGTTCCAAGGTCCGTTGTCGGTCGTAAAGATCACGATGGTGTTGTCACGCAAACCGAGCTGGTCGATCGTGTCGAGTAGCCGACCGGTTTCATGATCCAGCTCTTCGACGGTGTCACCATACAGCCCACCGTTCGACTTGCCCTTGAATGCGGGTGAAGCGTCAATCACCGAGTGCACCATCGTGTGCGCCATGTACAACAAGAACGGTTCATCTTTGTTGCGTTGCAGGAATTCGATTCCCTTGTCGGTGTACGTCCGCGTCAAGCTGGCCATGTCGCCGCTGCGTCCGACTTCTTTGTTGTTCTCGTGAAAAACGACGCGAGCATTGTCGTTCGCCCCCAACGTTCCCCAGTAGTAATCAAATCCTTTGGCGTTGGGCATCCGGGGCACGATCGCCGCACGATTGGAAACATCCCATTTGCCGATGCAGCCCGTTTTGTAACCCGCCTGCTGAATCAATTGCGCCAGCGTGATCTCGCTCGCCGGCATCGACCATCCGCCACTGCGGACCGGGTAACGACCCGTCAACAGAGCCGATCGCGAGGGCCCGCAAACGACTTGTGCATAAAAGTTAGTGAACCGCATTCCCTGCTCGGCAAGCTGGTCGATTCGCGGAGTCTGCAGCGTCGTGGATCCATAACAACCAAGATCTCCATAGCCTTGATCATCGGTGAACACGATCACAAAGTTCGGTCGTCCGTCGTCCGCCGCGAGCGAGCGAACGAAGAGACTGGTAAAGATGCAGCAGGCCAAAAGTCGTAGAGTGTCCATCGTGCTCGCTTCGTTTCTTTGACTATCTTCGTGTGTATCGTCGGCGACTTGGTCAGGGCGTTAAGTATCATCGGGCATCGGATAGGGATCGGCAAAAGATCCGAATGCGCCCAGTCCGCCATCAACTTCCAGATCGGTTGCCGTGATGAATGATGCGTCACCGCTGCTCAACCATAACACCGCGCTGGCAATCTCTTGGGGCTGGCCGATCCGACCCAGCGGATGCCGATTCGCCAGCGCCGCGCCGCCCCCCTGTGCCTCGAGGTTGGCCCGCACCAACGGAGTATCAATCGCTCCCGGTGATACCGACACGACGCGGATCCCATCGCGTGCATATTCGACACCCCATTGGCGCGCCTGCATGATGTTCGCCGACTTGATCGGCCCATAAGCACCGACCTCTCGCGCCGTGCGATGACCCTGACCGCTGGCGATGTTGACCACCACGCCGCTCTGCTGTTGCTTCATCTGTCGCAACGCATACTTGGCCATGAAGGTGTAGCCAGAGAAATTGATGGCCACCAGGTGATCCCAAACCTCTTTCGGCAACTGGTCGATCCGCTGGTAAGATTCTTGCGGTTGAACAGCAGCATTGTTGACCAGCACATCGAGTGCACCGAATTTGGTCACCGTCGCTTCGACCGTCTCGCGGCAATCGTCTTCGTTTCCCGTATCACAACGATGAAAATCGACACCCTGCGGAAGATCGCCGGAAAGAGTTTGATTCACATCGGCGCAAACGACCGTCGCGCCCGATTCGGCATAGGCCCGGCAGATCGCCCGTCCGATTCCGCCGCCGCCGCCTGTCACGAGGACAACTCGACCCGAGTTGTCGTAGCGAACCGTTCCCCTTGGTCGTCGGTCTTTCATTTCTTGCTTGCTGTCTTGAATGTTTCACGACCCAACGTGTTCGTTTTGAAGTTGCGCGTTAGCGAGGGATGGTCTTGCCCTTGATTCCAGCAGCCTGAAGCCGCTCGCCAAGTGCGACTCTCATCTTACCTACCACGACTGCGTAGTCTGCATCGTCTGCCTGATTGGTAAATTGATGGCGGTCATTGTTCATGTCGTACAGTTCCTCGGTCCCATCGTCGTACCGCATGTAGTGCCAGTCGGGGCTTCGCAGCGAGTAGCCTCGATTGAAAGAGATTGCTGATTGTTTCACCGCGGCGTGGTGATCCTTCAGGATCGGCAACAAACTGACGCCTTGTACTTCGGCGGGTATCGGCAATCCGGCCAATTGGGAAAGGGTCGGATAGATATCCACGAGCTCCACGATCGACTCGGTGCGACCGGCCTGAAAACCCGGAACCGACATGATCAGCGGTACGCGGAGTACCTCCTCGTGCAGATTCGACTTTTGCCAAAAACCGTGTTCGCCCAGATGGTATCCGTGATCGCTGGTGAATACGACAGCGGTGCTATCACGCAACCCGAGTTGATCGAGTTCGTTGATGACCCGCCCGACCTGCTCGTCCATGAACGCGACCGATGCGTAATACGCCGACCACATTCTTTTTTGGTTATCGGGATACTTACCGATCGGATTCTGCGCCGATATCGTCCCGGCCAATCCCAGTTTTGGAATGTCATCCAAGTCGCCGTCCATCGCTTCGGGCAATTCCATTTGTTGCCATGGATAGGGTCGAAAGTATTGATCAGGCGCGACCATGGGGTAGTGGGGCCGAACCAGGCCGACCGCCAAAAAAAACGGATCTTCGCCGTGTTGCTGCAGAAGCTCGATCGCTTTGCTGGCCGACTTGTGATCGGGCTGATCCGAACCATCGCCATCGTACTTGACCGAGACGAACATCCGGTGAGGCATCTTCGTCGATTGGCGATTGTTCAAATCATCACTGAAGACATTCAAGTTCAAACAGGCATATGCACCTGGTGTGTGCGCTTCCAATCCCGGCGAGTTGAAACGCTCGGTCCACGACGAGGCGACATCGAGCCCGTTGGTGCCGGCAATGATATCACCGGGAACACGCATATGATAAATCTTGCCGACCCGCGCCTATACCAGCCGTTCTCTTTGAAATGCTGGCCCATGTTCACTTTCCCTTTGCCCTGGTACTTGCTGAACATGAAGGATTGTCGCGACGGGGCACAGGACGTGCCTTGGCAGTAGGCGCGATCAAAAACCAATCCGCTACGTGCCAGCTTGTCAATGTTGGGCGTCTGGCAAAACTTGTCGCCATAACAGCCCAGCACGCTGGCCTTCAAATCATCGGAGATAATGAACAATACGTTCTTGATGGGCGCTGTCGGATTTTCGGCCCAAAGCGATTGACCAAAGCCGCAAACGGCAATCGCCAAAACGGTGATGTTCATCGTTCGTCGCAACATCGACGTCGTCCATCAAGGGGTAATCAAAGAATCCCATCGCAAACAAGTCTCAGAGTATACACCGAACGGCGCCACCACTTCGCCAGTGGAGGGTTGCGTTTCCCGCGAATGCCTCGCCGTCGCTGCACCACCAGCCGCCCCCATCCTGACGGATATCGCCGATGAGGCGATCCCGGTGGAGCAGCAGATCCCGACTCGGGAAACCTCTATCATGAATCGAGACGGCCGATTGTAACCGCGTCACAGGCATTCCATGAATCGAACTCTTATCCATCCGACGTTCCGAATCCCGCTGCTGGCAGTTTTCGTCATTTACGGCGCTGCAATCGGTCGGTCGGAAGATTCGGGGCAACTGCGAATCGCAGCATTTTCGACGGACATTACGATACCGATCGGCCATCGCTGCATGGGGATCCTGAAGACCAAGTCACGGCGGATCGAAGATCCGCTGGAAGCGCACGGATTGGCACTGCTGGGTTCGGGTCCGGCGGTCGTGATTGTTGCCCTCGACTGGTGCGAGGTTCGCAATGGCGCCTACGACCAGTGGCGCGACGCGATGGCGGCTGCCGCCAACACAACTCGCAACCACGTTCTGGTTTGTTCGTTGCACCAACATGATGCCCCCGTCACCGATAGCGGCGCCCAGGAATACCTGGACACCGTTGGGTTAAATGGCGAACTGTACGATGTCAACTTTCAAAGGCAGTGCATTCGCCGGGCGGCAGAGGCGATGAAAGGGGCGATCGACCAGGCACCGCCGCTGACGCAGATCGGTATCGGCCAGGCAAAAGTCGACAAGATTGCCTCCAACCGGCGTGTCGTCCACGCCGACGGATCGATCCGATTCGATCGATACAGTCGTACGAGTGCCGATTCGTATCAGGCACAGGCGGACGAAGGCGAGATCGACCCGATGCTGAGGTCGATCACTTTCTATTCCGGTGATCAGGCGATGAAAGAGGCTTCGACGGGAACGACGAAACAGTCGATCAGCAAGTCGACGTTTCGCTGCGAAACCTTTCGTTTGCCGTTCAACATCGACGAATCGTTGACACGAGAATCGATGCTCCGCGTCCTTCATGACGACGCGACGACGATCGAGAATCGCATCACGGCCGCGATGGGACTGAGCTCACTTGACCGCATCGAGCGTGGGCAACCGATCGATCTGCCGTGCCTCGAATTGGGGACATCCCGAATCGTGTTGCTGCCGGGCGAGTCATTCGTGGGATACCAATTGATGGCCGGGCGATTGCGAGATGATCGCCTGGTGATGGCAATCGGGTACGGCGAATGCTGGCCCGGCTACATCCCAACCGAGCAAGCATTCGAGGAAGGATTCGATCACGGCTGGCGGTGGGTCGGACGAGGCTGCGAGGCGATCATTCGAGAAAAACTCGATCGAGTGCTGGGACCGTAATGGACCGTCGGTGGCGCCCACGGCAGAGAGCTTTCGTCCCTGCAGGACGGGAAAAAGTAGACTCTCAACGGACTCGAAGACAAGAAATGCAGGTAAAGACAAGCCACTTGACCCACCCACCCTGAAAAACTTCACCGCCTGAGACAAGCCGGCCCGCGACCGTCATACGCTACAGTTAAACTGCGCAACGATAAAACTCCTTCACACCACAACTTGGATCCTACGCATGAATCGCTACTTGCCATTCGCATTCCTGTTGCTCGTCAGTTTGTCGTGCCCAGCAACCAATGCAGCGGAGCGACCCAACGTATTGTTCTTGATTTGTGATGACCTGAATTGCGACCTGGGATGCTACGGTCATCCGTTGGCCAAGACCCCAAACATCGATCGCCTGGCGGCCCGGGGCGTGCGATTCGCGAACGCACACTGCCAGTACCCACTCTGCGGGCCAAGTCGCGCGTCGTTCATGACTGGGTTGTATCCCGACCAAACCCTGATCCAGCGAAACGCAATCTACATTCGTGAACATCTGCCCAATGTGAACACGATGTCGCAAATGTTTCGCGACGCTGGCTACTTCGCAACACGGATCGGCAAGATCTATCACTACAACGTCCCCAAACACATCGGCACCGGCGGACACGACGATCCCTACTCGTGGGACAAAACCATCAACCCGCGCGGCCGGGACAAGGACGACGAGGACAAAATATTCAGCCTCACACCGGGAAGTTTTGGCGGCACCCTCAGCTGGCTTGCTGCCGATGGCAGCGATCAAGAGCAAACCGACGGGATTGCCGCGACCGTAGCAATCGACGTTTTGAAAAATCACGCTGCCCGTGGTGATGCCTTTTATCTCGCCGTTGGCCTCTATCGACCCCATACGCCCTACGTCGCGCCTAAAAAATACTTCGACTTACATCCCCGTGATGCGATCAAGGTCCCGCAGGTTCCCGATGGTTATCTGGACACGCTTCCCAAGCCGGCAAGGGAGTCCCTGACGCGAAAGAAAAACCAGAACAACCTGAAGGAAAGTCTCGCTCGACAAGCTATCCAGGCCTACTACGCGTCGATCAGCTTTGCCGACACACAGCTGGGTCGTATCCTCGACACCTTGGATGAATCGGGTCTCGCCGAAAATACGATCGTGCTGTTCACATCCGATCACGGATACCACATGGGCGAACATGATTACTATCAAAAGACAACGCTGTTTGAAAATGCCACCCACGTCCCATTGATCTTTGCCGGACCTGGCATTCAACGGGGGCGGGTTGCCGAAACGATGGCCGAGATGGTCGACTTCTATCCCACGCTGGCCGAACTGGCCGAACTGCAAGCACCCGAGTACGCCGCGGGTATCAGCCTTGCGCCGGCTCTGCGCGACGTATCGGCCTCGCCAAGAGACTCGGCGCTGACCCAATACGCCAGTGGCTACAGCATTCGCACGCCACGTTTTCGATACACCGAATGGGGACCCAACGCGGCGGAAGGGCGTGAATTGTACGACCACCGATCCGATCCGGCGGAGATGATCAACTTGGCCGACGATGCCAGTCACGCGGAAACGATTGGCGAGCTTTCAACATTGTTGCGAGCCCGTGTTGCCGATGCCAACCAGTCCCCTCAGGGCATCAAACAAATCCCCTTCAACAACGACCGCCGTGTACCCCAGCGATAGACGATGGGTTCGTCATCATGAGCAGTGAAAACACACGACTTTGCGATCGGTGCTTGCAAACGATCCGAGAGGGACGGGGCGAGTTCTTTGAAGTGCGGATCGAAGCGGTTGCCGACCCCTCACCGCCCGATCTGGATGCGTACGTCGAGCAGAATGCCAAGCAGATCAGTGAAGAGTATGCGGACCTGGTCGATGCACTGCGCAACACGTCGCCACAGGAAGCCCAAGACCAGGTATTCCGCCGGGTGACCATCTCGTTGTGTAACCATTGCTTCGTCAGCTGGATCGAGGATCCGACATCAACCGAGGCATGACCCGCTTTTCCGTAACCGGACTTGGAAGATTCTTGAATGCCCAGCCGCAAGCATCCAAAGCGATCTTGAAACGGGCGCTCGACCATCTCGCCGACCAGCGAGGAATATCACTGTCAATGGCGATGTGTTTAATAAGCTCAAAGCCGCTCTCATCGAACTGGACCATCTGGATTTTCCCTGTCTGCGTGACAATTGACGGACCGAAAACCTGTCGAAAAAGTGCGGTGTGCCTCCAGACACGCGCACCGAGTCGCGAAGTGACGGCAGGAAGACTTCACGGCGAACGATGCGGCGATCCCCATCACCATGACGATGTCCCGAAACACCTGACGTCGCTCCGCGACTACCGGTGGGCGTGTCGCGTCATCCCTCGGACTAACGTCCGAGGCTATCGCATGCCGTCGCTCCGCGACTGGGTGATCCCATGGCCCTCCGCGACTGGCCGCTCCCATGGCCCTCGGGCGACTGGCCGCTCCGCGAATCGCGAAGCGATGTCAGGTGATAGCCTGGGACGCGAGTCCCAGGTGCGGTGTGCCTCCAGACATGCACCGAGTCGCGAAGCGACGGCAGGAAGAATTCACGGCGAACGATGCCGCGATCCCCATCACCATGACGATGTCCCGAAACACCTGACGTCGCTCCGCGACTACCGGTGGGCGTGTCGCGTCATCCCTCGGACTAACGTCCGAGGCTATCGCATGCCGTCGCTCCGCGACTGGGTGATCCCATGGCCCTCCGCGACTGGCCGCTCCCATGGCCCTCGGGCGACTGGCCGCTCCGCGAATCGCGAAGCGATGTCAGGTGATAGCCTGGGACGCGAGTCCCAGGTGCGGTGTGCCTCCAGACATGCACCGAGTCGCGAAGCGACGGCAGGAAGAATTCACGGCGAACGATGCCGCGATCCCCATCACCATGACGATGTCCCGAAACACCTGACGTCGCTCCGCGACTACCGGTGGGCGTGTCGCGTCATCCCTCGGACTAACGTCCGAGGCTATCGCATGCCGTCGCTCCGCGACTGGGTGATCCCATGGCGCTCCGCGACTGGCCGCTCCCATGGCCCTCGGCGACTGGCCGCTCGCATGTCGCTCCGCGACTGGCCCATCGCGAATCGCGAAGCGATGTCAGGTGATGCATGCCCCAGACACGTGCAGAGTCGCGAAGCGACGGCAGGATGAATTCACGGCGAACGATGCGGCGATCCCCATCACCATGACGATGTCCTGAAACACCAGCCACTCGGTTTTGAAACCGCTTCTCGGGTAGAATGACCTTCGGGCGGGAATGCTCGAAGCGTTTCCAGCCAGTCGAATCCCTCTGCTCCAAATCCTACCCATTTCCACCTTTCGCGGTTGTCTCTCGAATGCCTCTTCGCCTCACTTGCCGCTACGCAATCGCTCTGGTGTGGCTCACCCTCGCGCCGATCGCGGACGTCTCGGCCGAGGAGGACAAGCCGCACGGCGCGGACGATCCGGCCACCTCGTTTCTCGCATTGCATCCCGACAATCCGCACTATTTTCAATGGCATGGCGATCCAACGATCCTCGTCACATCCGGCGAACATTACGGTGCGGTGCTCAATCTGGACTTCGACTATGTGACCTACCTGGACGAACTCCAACGCCACGGACTGAACCATACGCGAACATTTTCCGGAGTTTATCGCGAGAACGCAAAGGCGTTTCGGATCACCGACAACACGCTTGCACCAGCGGCCAATCGCTTTATCTGTCCCTGGGCACGTAGCGACCAACCGGGATACAACGCCGGGGGCAACCGCTTTGATCTGACCAAGTGGGATGAAAAGTACTTTCGACGATTGAAGGATTTTCTGTCCCAAGCCGCAGGGCGGGGAATCATCGTCGAATTGACGCTGTTTTGTCCAATGTACAACGACGCGATGTGGGACGACTGCCCGATGAAGTCGTCCAACAACATCAATGGCGTGGGTGACTGCGCACGTGAGGAAGTCTACACCGGAAAGCAACACGATTTGATGGAGCTCCAACTCGCGCTCATCGACAAGATCGTCCGTGAATTGCGAGACTTCGGCAACGTCTACTACGAAGTCTGCAACGAGCCCTATTTCGGTGGCGTGACCATCGATTGGCAGCGTGCAATCGTGGCGGCGATCGCCCACGGCGAACGTGATTTTCCACGGCGCCATTTGATCTCGCTGAACATTGCCAATGGACGCCAAAAGATCGAACAGTCATTTCCGAACGTGTCGATCTTTAACTTCCATTACTGCGTTCCACCGGACACCGTGGCAATGAACGATGCCCTGAACAAAGTGATCGGCGAAAATGAGACCGGATTCCGCGGATCAGACGATCTGCTGTATCGAACCGAGGGTTGGGATTTCCTGATGGCCGGTGGGGCAATCTATAACAACCTCGATTATTCCTTCACTGTGAAACATCCGGATGGATCTTTAAGCGACTACACGTCGCCCGGTGGCGGCAGCGTCGCGTTGCGAAAGCAATTGGGCATTCTGAAGGTCTTTTTCAACCAACTCGATTTCGTTCATATGCAACCGGACGATTCGGTCGTGCGACGCCTGTCGCCAAAACTATCCGTGAGCGCACTGTCACAGCACAGACAAGACTACGCGATCTACATCCACGTGCCGCTACCCAACAAACCCAAGAATCTGCTCGATCATGTGCGCGACAATATCGAAGCGACAATCGTCTTGGATTTACCCGCGGGCCACTTCGATGCGCAGTGGCTCAATACCGTGACTGGCAAGATTGAGAAGAAGGAATCGTTTCAACAGGGTACTGGTGACCGGACGCTGGTGTCCCCCAAATTCTCGAATGACGTCGCACTGCGCGTAACGCGAACGCGTCCCTGACGCTGCCGGCCGGTGAACACGAAAACGCGATACCGTGCCGCGTCTTGGCCGACCGTCGCCGGATTTCAACGAAAGCAATCGGTCAGTAGGGCAATTCACGGATGTACAGATTCTTAAAGAACAACTCGCTGCCATGATGTTGCAGCTCGATCTGGTCGGCTCGGACCAGCGGGATGGTGCCGGTCTTGTCCCAATAGTTCTCCAAAGCAACGCGATCGACGATCAATTTGTCGTTCAACCAAATCGTGACCTTGTCGCCGACCATTCGAATCAAAAACGTATTCCACTGCCCCGGCTTGTGATCGGCGAGCACGGTGGGTGAGTTGCGCCAGCGTTTGTTGTTCCACAGCCCGCCGGAACCAAGGTTTCGCCCATTGCTGTACTGCGCAACCCATTCCTCGGCGCTCGATGGCAAGCCTTGGCCAGCTTTGACACGGGGGTCCCAGGGGTCCCAGATTTGCACCTGCGGCGTGCCCCGAAGGTAGATTCCCGAATCGGCTCCCGGCGGAATCTTCCAATCGACATAGAACTCGAAATCGCCGTAGTCTTTGGCGGTGCACAAGCTTTGACCTTTGCCGTCATAAGTCAGGATGCCTTCGACGACGCTCCAGTGTTCCCGCATGATCTGGTCGGCGGTCGCCTGTGCTGCGGCGCGGGCTTGTCCCTGCAATGCCCAACGTTCATTGGCATTTTTGTGCGCGAGCCCCTTCCAGCCCTGCAAATCCTGGCCGTTAAACAGGCTCGCAAATCCCGACGGTGGTGTGTTGTCTGACGACGATGTGGGTCGAGTCGGTGATGGCGAGTAGTCGGCAAGGCGAAGGTTGCGGAACTCGACACGGTCGCTGTGACCGGCAAACATCAGGTGCCCCGAACGGTTCTTCATACCGGGATGACTTCCACCATCGACCGGCGTCATCTCGTCAAGAAATGCGTCCACAATCACGGCTCCGTTCAACAGCACCATGATGTGATCATCGATCGCAATAATCGTTTCCGTATTCCACTGGCCCACCGGCTTCAAGTAGCCGATTCTGGCGGGGCAAATGCCATAGATCGATCCGTGATATTGCCACGGCTTCAACCAACTAAGCTTGCGTGTCTTGCCATCACCGAGATCCGCTTCGCCGCTATATCGCGTTCCGTGGTGATCGAGTATCTGGATCTCCATTCCGGCCGTGGCCGGATGTCCTCCCGCAGGAACGCGAATCCCGACTCCGTTGTTGCCACTTTCTTCCAGTTTGAACTCAAACTGGAAAGCAAAGTCCGCGTACTCCTTCTCGCTCACCAGATTCTTGCCCCCCTTCTTGCAAACCAGGACTCCGTCTTCGGCGGCGTAGCCATTCGTGTCGCCGGTCCAACCGGACAAGTCATGGCCGTTGAACAGATCGGTCCAATTTGCAGTCGTGTCCAAAATCGCGTTGGCCCTGATCGCCGCATCCACATTGGGGTCGGACTTTGTGTCCTGTGCCCAACTCGCGCCGCTGACAAGCAGGGTGGCGAAACCAAGGGTGGCGATACCAAGACAAGGGGTCAAAAGGATGTTTCGGTTCATGTTTGCACGTACTGGCCAAAGGATGACGGTCAAGATCGGACAGCTAAGATACATCCTTCAGCATAGAAGTTGCGGAACTGGAGCGGAAAATCGGGGTTTAACCCCACTCGGACGGGTTCCCATTTGCTGCCTGCAAAGGATGGAAAACTTCGATTCCCCCCCGTTGTGACACCTGGGGGGAGCCGAATTTCTCACTCTACAGGATCGGCTTCGTCGTATAGAATGGGGATTGCTGACCACCCCGCCCCTGCACGATTCAGCCGTGCGATCATCCATCTTTGCCCCCCGCCGATGGTTTCGTGTGCTCGAAATCACAGAAACAGAAAAATGCAGAAATTCAGCTCCTGTGCGATATCCAAGCGACCAGCGATATCCCAGCGACCCACGATCCTCGATCGAGTGTCGTGGATCGTCGTTCTCGTGTTGGCGATCGGCCCAGCTGCAGCAGCAGGCGAGTCCGAATCGGCGACGGGTCGATTCGCCCAGGTGGTTGTTCCTTTTCTGAACAGTCACTGTACGGATTGTCACAGCGGCGATGAGCCCGAGGCCCATTTGGCGCTCGACCGGTATCAGGAGTCGTCGAACGTCCAGAGCGACTACGAGCAGTGGGAACTCGTGCGGCGGATGCTCGCCGAGCATCAGATGCCGCCATCGGATCACCCCCAGCCGTCTCAAGGGGAGATTCTGGCCTGCATCGAGGCAATCGATGCGGAACTCGATTCGTTCGATTGTGACGCGTCCAAACACCCCGGGCGGGTAACGATTCGTCGGCTCAACCGCATCGAATACAACAACACCATTCGCGATCTGATCGGGATGGATCTGCAGCCGGCGAAAGATTTTCCCTCCGATGATGTCGGTAACGGATTTGACAACATGGGTGATGTGCTGACGATCTCGCCGATCTTGCTCGAGAAATATGTCGCGGCGGCACAGCAGATCGCCGACAAGGCCTTTGAGAATGATGCCGCCCGCAAGCGGATTTTGGTTCACGAAGCCAAATCCGATGACGAGAGAATCGAAGTCGCTCGACGGAACCTGCGAGAATTCGCCTCGCGAGCTTATCGTCGACCTCTCGAGGAATCGGACGTCGAGCGTCTATTCAAGGTGATGGCCTACGCCCGGGAACAGGGCAGTAGCAAAGTCGAGACCTTCAAGACGGTTGTCACGGCGGTCCTGGCGTCTCCCCAATTCCTATTCCGCGTCGAGCTGGACCCTGCGCCCGATGATGCCGATGGAATTCGAGAGCTGAGCGACTTCGAACTTGCGTCGCGACTCTCCTACTTCCTGTGGAGCAGCATGCCGGACGAGCAGCTATTCGAGCTGGCTCGAGAGGGCGAGCTACGAAATCCAGAAGTGCTTGCGGCGCAGGCAAAGCGGATGTTGGCCGACCCGAAAGCAAACGCATTGGTTGACAATTTCGCCGGTCAGTGGCTGCAGCTTCGAGACGTCGATTTGCTGAACCCGGATCTCGAACAATTTGCTGGATTCGACGATCAGCTTCGTGCCGCCATGCGCCGCGAAACAGAATTGCTGTTCGAGACGGTGATGCGTGATGATCGCAGCGTGTTGAATTTCCTGGATGCCGACTTTACCTATGTCAATGAGCGTCTGGCGAGGCATTACGGGATCGAGGGGATCAAGGGCGATGAGTTTCGTCGCGTCGCGCTTGGTGCACAACGTCGCGGCGTGTTGACTCATGCCAGTATTCTGATGTTGACGTCGAATCCGACGCGTACATCACCGGTCAAACGGGGTAAATGGATTCTCGATAATATTCTTGGCGAAGCACCGCCCCCGCCACCACCGAATGTTCCCGCACTGGGGAACGACGGCGAAACCTTTGGATCGTTGCGTGAGCGAATGCAACAGCACCGCAACGACGAATCGTGTGCGGTCTGCCATCGAAAAATGGACGCGTTGGGATTTGCTCTGGAAAACTTTGACGCGATCGGCGCCTGGCGTGACAAAGACGGTCGATTCGAGATCGATCCTGCGGGGACCCTGCCGGGTGGTCGTCAGTTCAATGGACCGGCCGAGTTGATGGCGATCCTGGTGGCGGAGAAGAAAACGGAATTCTGTCGGTGTCTGACCGAGAAAATGTTAACGTATGCCTTGGGACGAGGTCTTGATTCATTCGATCGATGTACCGTCAAGGAGATCGTCAAGGCGTTGCCCGACAACGATTACCGGTTTTCAACCATCGTCACGAAGATCGTAACCAGTCCACCATTCACAATGCGCGAAATCGCGAGGGAAGAATGAACATTCAGCAGTCCACCCTGTCTCGACGAGCGGCGTTGCGAGGCCTTGGTGTTTCGCTTGCCTTGCCGCTTTTTGATTCGATCGCGCCGAAGTTGGTCAGCGCCGGCGAAGCGGCCACCGCCGGCCACCCGACTCGGATGGCGTTCATCTTTGTTCCCAATGGTGTGAATCTTTCCAATTGGACTCCACGCACCGAAGGATATGGATTTCAATTACCCCCGATCCTCGAGCCGCTCTCGCGGGTGCGAGATGATCTGCTGGTGCTCAGCGGATTGACGCACGACAAAGGGAGATCCAACGGCGATGGCCCCGGAGACCACGCACGCAGCGCATCGGTTTTCCTGACCGGTGCACAACCTCGCAAGACCGATGGTGCGAACATTCGCTCGGGTATTTCCGTCGACCAGATGGCGGCTCAGGCGATCGGTCATCAGACGAAGTTTGCCTCGTTGGAGCTTGGTTGCGAGCAAGGTCGCAATGCAGGCAATTGTGATTCGGGTTACAGCTGTGCTTACTCGAACAACATCTCTTGGGCGGGCGAAGCGGCCCCGGTCAGCAAAGAGATCAACCCGCGACTCGCGTTTGAGCGTTTGTTCGCCGCTGGCAAACCTCGCGAGGTCGATGAAAGCCAGTCCCGACGAGCGGCCTTGAACAAAAGCATTTTGGATTTCATCAAAGAGGATGCGAACCGACTGCAATCACGTCTGGGCAGCAATGACGTCCGCAAGCTGGACGAATACTTGAATGGTGTCCGCGAGATCGAGCGTCGAATCGATCATAGCGAAACCGAATCGAGCCCCGGTAACATCGTGGATCTCGACTACCCGGTTCCCGCCGGAACGCCGGATGATTACGGAGAGCACATTCGCCTGCTCACTGACATCATCGTGTTGGCTTTTCAAACCGACACGACTCGAATCGCATCGTTCATGTTCGCCAACGCGGGCAGCAACCGAAGTTATCGCCAGATCGACATACCTGATGGCCATCACGAGCTGTCACATCATGGTAACGATCCGAAAAAACTTGCGAAGATTAGTCAGATCAATCGATTCCATGTCGCTCAATTGGCCTACTTGCTGGAGCGACTGAAGTCGATTCCCGAAGGCGAGGGCAATCTGCTGGATCATTCGATGATCTGCTACGGCAGTGCCCTGAGCGACGGGAACCGGCACAATAACGAGGACCTGCCAGTGCTGCTTGCTGGCCGCGGCGGAGGAACGATCGATCCCGGTCGGCACATCAAGTTCGAACGGGAGACTCCGATGTGCAACCTGTTCATGTCGATGCTCGACCGAATCGGTGCGCCCGCCGACTTCATCGGTGACAGCACCGGCCGACTCGGCGGTTTGAAAATTTGAGGTCCCCAGCATTCCTGATGCGACAATTCATTCTGACCTGCGTCTTGCTCTGTGTGCTGTGCTTGCCCACGATCGGAAGTGCATCCGACGGTGATCCGTCGGCGAGTGAACCCGCGGCGATCGAACAACTGATCGAGCAGCTTGCAGATCCGGATTTGCAAACGCGTCGCGATGCCGCCTACGAATTGGCGAAGTTGGGCAGCGAATCGGCTGCCGCCGTTCCGGCACTGATCAAAGCCTTAGCGGATCGCGATTACCAGGTCTGGTTCCAATCGACCATGGCAATCGCCCGCATCGGACCGGCGGCCAATGACGCAACGTCCGTGCTGATCAAATACCTCGGGGACTCGGATGACCAGCGACGTTACCGAGCCGCTTTCGCGTTGGGAAAAATCGGTCCCGATGCGCTGCCTGCTCTGCTGGAGTCCCTGCAACACGATTCGTCGAGAGTTCGCGCAGGGTCGGCCCGGGCGATCGGTTGGATGTCGGTCGATTCCGATGCGGTGATGGCGGCTTTGATCGGGGCGTTGGATGACCAGGACTCGGATGTACAAGAACATGCCGCCGAGGCACTTGCCAAAAAGGGTGCCGCGTCGGAGCCATTCCTCGTCGCAGCGATGGCCGATGGATCGGAAAGGGTTCTGCGCCGCCGCGGCCTCCTCATTCAGCCAGATGTCCTCGCAATCTGCCGATACGGTAAAAGCACTAACGCAAGCATTGGCAGATTCCACCAATGACACCCGCGCGGCAATCGTGGTCGCTTTGGCAAAATCCAACGTCGATCGCAGCGAACTCGTTCCGGTGATTGCTGGTGCTCTGGCGGCAGACGATCCGCGTGTCCGCGACGCTGGAATGGTGGGTCTGCACAAACTTGGCTCCGCATCGGCCAAGGTGTTGCCGCTGCTGGAAGAGATGCTGCGGTCCGATGACGAACAATCCCGCGGCCTCGCAGCGGGAGCGATTGCGATGCTCGGCCCCTCGGCAGAAGCGGCGCTGCCCGCATTGCTGGATGCGCTTGGAAAGACCGACCAGCAACAGCCGATCATTCGCGCCATCACCCGAATCGGCCCATCGGCGGTACCGGCGTTGTTGCAGTCATCGGGAGATGACCGTCAGTTGGCTGAGTCGTTGGCGGCGATTGGGCCAAAGGCCGAGGATGGGTTGATCGCCGCACTGGCCAATGATGATCCGGTCGTTCGGCGCAGAGCGGTTCGCGCCCTCGGTGCGATGGATCCCGTACCAACTCAAGCAATCGCGATGATCACCGACGCGCTGCGAGACGAATCGCCGGAGGTTCGCGGAGCCGCTGCCTGGTCGCTCGGGCAAGCTGGTGACGCCGCGAAAGATGCGATCGAAGCGTTGACTGCTGCCACCACCGATCCGAACGCAGAACTCCGTGCCAATGCCGTTTTTGCTCTGGCAAAGCTTCCGGTCGATGATTCACGGATCCGAGACATTCTGACGCGATCTTTGAATGATTCGGATACGATCGTTCGGGCACGCGTGCTCGACGCGATCGCGATCAAAGATGCGATCGCGAAAGATTTGATCCACCAGTTGATCGATACCCTCGGCGACAACGAGACCATGGTGCGATCGAGTGCGGCGGCCGCAATTGGCGCTGTCGGTGCGGATGCGATCGAAGCGGGACCGGCATTGGTCGCGACATTAGCGGATTCCAGTCCAGACGTTCGCTCCAACTCCGCTCAGGCACTTGGGCAGATCGGCGCCAGCGACGACAAAACACTCTCGGCATTAAAAATACTGTTAAGCGACACCCAGCCGTCGGTGGTCCAATCAACGCTCACTTCGTTGCAACAGATTGGCCATCCGGCTGCCGATTGTGCGACGGAAGTTGCCGCATTGTTGCGGCACGAGTCCCCCGAACTGAGGTCGGCGGCGATCGCGGCATTGACCAAAATCACACCGGACGCGTCGGCCGCGGTACCGAATCTGATCGTGGCGCTCGGTGACAGCGAATGGGCGATTCGGCGAGACGCATCCGTCGCGCTCGGTAGCTTCGGTCCCCAGGCTAAAGCAGCGGTGCCAGCCTTATTCAAAATGCTCGACAGTGAAGAAGACAGGGACGCCGCCCGTGGCGCATTGCGAGAGATCGATGATGCCGATGCCGATGCGGTCCCGCTGCTGATCGAGGCTCTCAAGTCCGATGACCGTCGACGTCGGTACTACGCCGTTTCGCTGCTCCGAAAGGTTGGTCCAGCGGCAAAAGAGGCGTTGCCAGCTTTGAAGAAAATTCTGGAAGACGATGACAGTGGTCGAATGCGCGATTTCGTCAAAGGTGCAGTCGAGAGCATCGAGCAAGATGGTGATGATCCGCCGAAGTAGTTCAGACGGCTAGACTTCGATCAGTTCCGACTTCTTGGGGGCGTTGAAACGACCGATCTCAAGAAACTGGTCATAGCAAGCTAAGAACGCATCGACGATCACAGGATCGAAATGCTTGCCTCGCTCGGCGATGATGATTTTTTTTGTCTTGTTGGGATCCGTGGCACCTTTGTAGACACGCTTCGAGCAAATCGCATCGAACACGTCGGCAATGCGCCACAATCCTGGCCGCCAATGGGATCTCTGCTCCCTTCAATCCCTTCAGATATCCACCGCCATCGAATCGTTCGTGGTGAAACTCCACGACATCGGCGGCCATCTGCAGTGACGTTTTCTTGCCAATTCGGCTGATCGCATCGTGGATCGTGTTGGTTCCGATTGCCACGTGCTGTTTCATGAGTTCATACTCATCGGGTGTCAACCGTCCGGGCTTCAGTAGAATTGCATCGGGAACGCCAACCTTTCCGATATCGTGCAACGGACTGGCGCGATACAGATCGTCGAGAAACTGGCTGTCGATTTGATCGGCATACGGTCCGTTGGTTGACAACTGATGGGCGAGGATCTGTGAGTATTCCCGCATCCGGTCGAGATGCTGCCCCGTTTCCGTATCTCGCGACTCGGCCAGTTGTGCCAAGGCAAACATCATCGCATCGCGGGTCTGTTCAGCCTGCCTGGTTTGAACCAGCACCTCATGTTGCAATTCTTTGGTTTGTACCTGAGCCAGCGAGGCCAGATGCCACTTTTTGGTCATGGTGATGGCCGCCAATCGCACTTCGTCCGGTTCGAATGGCTTTTTCAAAATCAGCAGCCGATCGGTTTGTCCGAGTTCGGCAAGAATTTGACTGCTGGTGTAGTCGGTGTGTGCGGTACAGATCACGACATGCAACCGCGGGTCGATTTCCCAAAGATGTTGAATGGTCACAAGTCCGTCCCAACCAGGTGGCATCCGCATATCGACAAATGCCAGCGCAAATGGCGACTGATCATAGAACGCCTCGGCTGCCATTGTCACCGCAGCACGACCCTGCAGTGCATTGGTCAGTTCAAACCTGGGGAACAACGAGTTGCTGGGCCTGTCGCCAAACAACGCCTGTTCGTGTGCCGCGAGACGATAGGAGTGGTCGTCTGCACAAAGAATTTTGGCAAAGTCATCGTGAATAGCGCTATTATCATCGACAATCAGAATGCGTCGATTTTCGCAGAGCGAAATGCTCACGTGACTTTGTCCTAGGTCGTAATGACGAACATTAACTGCCCCTTGCGATCTCGATGACAACATCGTCGGGACGGCAAACACTAGGTTCACGGCCAACCGCCTCCAACCAGAGTTCACCTCAACTTTCGGTATACCGAAACATCGACACCGTTCGATCGGAACGACCATCACAAACCAACTCGCAGTCACACCGACGAGACCGTGTCGGCACGAACTTGCCGCGTTGGTGGCGATTGGGGTTCGTAGGGCAACTCGATCGTGAAGGTCGCACCCATCCCGGCACCCTCGCTGGATGCGGTCAATTCGCCCCCCATTTGCCGGGCAAAGTTGGCAGACGCATGCAGTCCAAATCCGTGCCCTCCCGCCTTCGTCGTGAAGCCGTGGGAAAAGATCTTGGCGAGTTCGGACCGCTCGATTCCGATTCCCGTATCTTTCACCAGGTATTGGATGTGCCGGTCATCACGCAAGCGGACGCCCAGGGTGATGTTTTTCTTTGTATTGGCCTGTGACAAAACCGACTCTTTGGCGTTCTTGATCAAGTTCACCAGAATCTGCAGCAACCGTGCCTTTTCCACGGGGACATCGGGAATGTCCTCGTATTGACGAACCAAGGTGATACCGTGCCGCTTGATCGAATCGATCGAAAACTGCAGTGCATCGTCCATCAGTTCATGCGGTTTGCAATAATCGATCAAGCCCTGTTCTCCGGCATGCGATTGTTGCGCCCGCACAATATCCTTGATGTGCTGGACATTCTTGGTGAGCGATTCGAGTTCGCACAACAGTTGCTGTTGATCAGCAGTGATGTGATCAACGAGGTTGGGCAGGTACTTCGGGATGATGCTTCCCTTTTCGTCGTGGCTAAAAAAAGCACCGAGGTCTCCGGGGTGGTTGAAAATCATCCCGATACATTGCTGTAGCTTGCAAATCCGCATCTCTCGGACGCGCTGGTTGATGATCGCGGCTGAAACGTTCAAACTGTTGAGGACATTTCCGACATTGTGCAGAACGTTGTTGGCGACGTCCGCCATACCTGCTTTCCGCGACGCTGCGATCAGTTCGACTTGCGTTTGTTTCAGTGCGGTTGACGCCAACTCGCTCTGCCGCATCTCACGTTTCAGTTTTTGGTTTGCCAGTTCCAGCATGCGAGTTCGCTGATGGACGCGTTCCTCTAAGCGGTCATTCGACTGTTGAAGGTCATGATGAACGCGACGAATCACGTCGTCACGATCCTGGATCCGCGTCAACATTGCATTGAATTCTTGATACAGCACACCGACCTCATCGCGGGTCTGGTGTTGGGCACGAACGTGAAAGCCTGACTCCAACGACACTTGTTGGGCCGTCATCGCCAGTTCCAAAATCGGCCGGGAGAGCAACCGGTTCAAGGGCAGTGCCACACTCAAACCGATCGTCACGCAGATCACCAACACGACAGCTGTGATCATGATCGCATGGTTGATGCTGTCGTGAAGATCCTCAAGTGAATCTTGGATGACGATCATCCCGAGAGTGTGGTCGCCTGCGACCACTCTTGCCCAAACGATCAGCGAGTCGTCCCCGCCATATCGGTAGTACTGGCCCTCAGCCAAAGGCGGGCAGACTGCTGTTGGCTCTCGAGAAAACTGTGCGAACACCTCGGATGCATCGTCCAACATCCAGGCTGCCGTGATCGTCCGCCGCTCCGAGAGCGACGCGAGCAACGAGGTCGCCGACTCTTGGTTCCTCAACGAGAGAGCCGCCGAGCTGTTCTGCGAGAGGATGCCGGCGATCGCTGTCAACTGATCGATCTTTGACCGCCGCATCATTCGAATGTCATTGCTGACAAAGATCAGGCAACAAACCGCCAAAGCCAAAGTCGTCGTGATCGACGTCAGCGCCGTCAGCTTGTAGCGAATCGACAGATCACGAAAGCGTTTCACGACGAAAAAACTCCGTCAACTACCACCTTCACATCAACCGCCCAGCTGGGCAACAACCGGCGGTTTCGGATCCAGCGACCATTTAGATTGGGTCTCGGACTCCGCGTTCGGAGACACCACGAAGGTGCAAAGATCACCCTTCCTGCGACGTATCGGGGCAGACAGCTTCCCTCAGTGACCGATAGTGTCGCGAACTCGGTTTCCCGCAACCGACCATGCCAAAAGTACCGAACCTGCGGACTACAACGGATCGCACGGCCGGGCGAACTCGATTCCCCCGACGTATCCCCAGCCGAAAATGCCACTGACTCTTTGCGGGCGTCAGAAAACGTCCAGATTGTAACCCGGGTATCCGTCGTAAGTCGGTAGCAGCCAATTCCGGCCGCTGGGCACCACGCGAACCGGTGCGGCATCCAGGGGTGCCACCGGGCGGCGAGACAATCGCGGATCGTCCGGCATCCTGCGACCGTACCGAACGCGGCCGCGGGCAGCAGCCCGGCCGTCTACCTTTCCATCGGCCAGAAACCTCAGCGGTTCCCACTCGATCATGCAACCGGGAAGTGCATCCGACAATTGCTTGACTGCGGTTGCCGAAACGGGGCACCGCTTCAGATTCAAGTACCGAAGTTGTGACATCGAATGAAGATGTTTCAGACCGCTGTCGGAAATCGCGGTCCGTTCAAGAAACAATTGTTGCAGATCACCACATCGAGACAGATCGTACAGCGCGCGATCACTCAATTTGGTGTGTGACGCATTGAACCAACGCAGTTGCGTCCGTCGGATCCACGGCATCGAGCCGCTATCGAGTCCGGTTCGTGAGATATCGAGTGACTGCAATTCCTCAAGCGTTTCCAGCCTGACAATATCAGCCGTTGTTAAAGAAACGTTGGTCAGTCGCAGACGCTGAAGTTGAGTTAGCGAAGTGAGCGCCGATAGAATCTCTTCTTTGTTGCGCACGGTAGTGCTTTGCGCCGCCGTCGATACGTTGGTCACCGCCCGAAAGAAATCGTCGCCAAGCAACCTGACCAGCCAAACAGGCGGCTGCTGGGGATCACCCGGCATCAGGCTAACCAACATACTCTCGCGAAGTGAATACATGACGAACGCGTTTTCGCCGACCAGGCGGTCAACGGCAGCCGACTGCCTTCGTGAGCGATGATAGACATTTCCGAACCAAGCAAAAAGCATGGCGAAGGCAGCAAAAGCAATCAGCATGAATCGAATGGTGATTCGTCGACGGCGACGCCTGCGAGCCACCGTCTGTTCGGTCAATAAATCGGTCAAACGCCCGAGCTGGAACTCCAGTTTCTCGAGTCGATTCGACAGACTCTCGGCGCGGTACTTTCGATCTGGAACTTTCTTTGGACCCGGAATCGCCACCACGACCACCGCCGATGCAAGAGCCGCCAACAGAAGGAAACTGTGAACCGCTGATTGTGAGGGATCCATTTTATCCATTGCAGAGACCAAATGCAGCTTCCGCCACCGGGAGCACGCGGCATTTCGCATCACGTTGCGTCTCTGGTACGATATCCCTTTGTTTGCTCCCTTCCTGGAATCCGGAAATGACTCGACTCGCATCGATATTGGTGGCGGTGATCCTGCTTCTCTACGGGGCGACCGATGCAGGCCAATACAACCAGGTCCTGAGTATCGGTGATGCCGCGCCGGCGTGGAACGATTTGCCGGGAGTGGATGATCAACAACACTCGCTGACCGACCTGAAAGACCACAAGGTCGTCGTCCTTGTCTTTACCTGTAACAGCTGTCCCTACGCGGTCGATGTCGAAGATCGCCTGATCGCTTTTCAGAAACAATACTCAAAGCATGATGTGGCGTTGGTCGCCGTCAATGTGAATCAAGTGCAGGCAGACTTATTGCCAGCAATGAAAGAGACGGCAGAGAAAAAGGGTTTCCAATTTCCTTATCTGTTCGATGCATCACAACAGATTGCCTTGGATTACGGCGCTGAATACACTCCCGAATTCTTCGTGCTCGATCAGCAGCGAAAAGTCGTCTACATGGGTTCGATGGATGACAGTCCGGACGGCAAGAGCGTCAACAAACACTACGTTCAATTGGCGGTCGAAGCTGCCTTGGCGGGAGCGAAACCGGAGGTCACCGAAACGGTACCTATCGGATGCCGCGTGCGGCTCCAACGCCGGAGACGTGCAACGCCATGATTCCCTGAATGACGTTGGACAACGCACTCGCCCACCATCAACACGTGTGGAGCCCATGGGCGAATTGGGCAATACCGACGCAAGGCGGTGCGGAACCTACAGCCGACCGTGGTGTTAGACTTGGGGGGTCTGAGGTTGGATCGCCGCGATTGTCTTGCTTTGCCATCTATTCTTGGGAATCTCCAATGCTCCGAAAGCTGTTGTTTCTAGGCATTTCCGTCTGTTGTTGCCTGCTGGTTTCCGATGCCCACGCCGATTGGCTTCGGTTTCGCGGGCCCAATGGTTCTGGTATCAGCGAAGATTCCGCCGCGACTCCGGTAAAGTGGAGCCCGAAGGAAAACGTGAAATGGAAAACAAAGCTGCCTGGTGCCGGAGTCTCCAGTCCGATCGTGGTCGGTGACCGCGTATTGGTGACCTGCTATTCGGGCTACGGACTCGATCGCCAGAATCTGGGAAACATCAATGATTTGACGCGACATCTGGTTTGCGTCGACCGTGTCAGCGGAAAAATCGTCTGGGATAAAGCGATCAAGGCGGCTCAGCCCGAGGATCCCTATTCCGGGATGGGTGTGCCATCTCACGGATACGCTTCACACACCCCGGTATCCGACGGAGAAAACGTCTATGTGTTCTTCGGAAAATCGGGAGCGTTTGCCTTCGATCTGGAAGGCAACCAACTGTGGCACAAGACCGTCGGTACCCGCAGCGACGATAAGCGATGGGGATCGTCGTCCAGCCCGATCGTGCACGATGATCTTGTGATCATCACAGCCAGCGCCGAAAGTCGTGCCTTGGTGGCCCTGAACAAAAAGACGGGTGAGGAAGTTTGGCGACAGGAAACGGACGGACTGACCGATGTCTGGGGCACGCCGTTGCTGTCCAAAGTCGACGGCGAACGCACCGACCTGGTGATCGGCGTTCCGTATGAATTCTGGGGGCTGAACCCAAGCACCGGGAAATTGCGTTGGTACAGCGAAGTGATGAACACCGACACTTACCAATCGAGTGTCGTCGAGTCCGATGGGGTGATTTATGGCATCGAAGGACGCGGTGGCGGATCGGTCGCCGTGAAGTCGGGGGGCACCGGTGACGTCACCAAAGCAAATACCCTCTGGAGCGGCAATGATTCCGCCCGGTTCGGCACACCGTTGGTTTATGACGGCCGCATTTACTACTTCGCAAACGGGATTGCCAATTGCATCAGCGCCGAAGACGGCAGTTCCCTCTTCAAGGGCCGGTTGCCCACTACCGCATCCGATCGTGACCGAGAAGGCGATGGCGGAGCCCAACGTGGCGGTCGCGATGGCGGATTCGGTGGTGCCCGTCCGGGCGGAGGTCAAGGCGGACCGGGAGGATTCGGTGGTGGCCAACCAGGCGGCGGAGGACGTGGCGGACGTGGAGGCTTTGGTGGGGGCGGATTCGGTGGGGCGGATTATTCATCACCCGTCGCTGCCGATGGGAAGATCTACTACGTCAAAGGCGACGGCACAACGATCGTCTTGAACGCAAGTAACGACTTCGAGCTTCTCGCCACCAACGAGATCACGACCGACAAAGAAGCATTCAGTGGCACGCCGGCCATCAGCGACGGTCAAATCTTCATTCGCTCGGATAAAACCCTGTACTGCATCGCCGAAGATAAATAGCGATGCCGAGAATGGGTCACGAACGCCAGATTTCCGGATCTGGCAGTGCGGACGTTTCGATACGATCCGAATGGTGCCGCTCCGGACGGTGTCCCAGGGTGTGTGACCAGCGAAACGACGATACACCCCGGGTCATCGGTTCCCATGGCCGATCATTTTGCGGCGGCCCTCATCTGCATCAGTTGCCCTCGAAACTGTTCCATCCTTTCGGCATGCTGGTCCGCAGCTGCCAGGTTGATTGCTTCGATCGGATCGTTTTCCAAGTCATACAGTTCCTCGTAAAGCGGCTGGCTATCGATGTACTGGATGTATTTCCAACGATGGGTGCGAATTCCTTCGCTACGAGGAATGGACATCCCCTCCCAAGGCGGTTCGAAATGGTGCTCGTAGTAAATCGCACTGCGCCAGTCGGCCGGAGTGTCGCCACGCAGTGGACCAACAAGGCTCTTTCCTTGCATCGATTCCGGCACGTCGACACCGGCCAGATCAAGGATGGTTGGGGCGATGTCGATGCTCAATGCGAAATCATTGCTCCTGGCACCCCAGCGGTCGCGCGGCAATCGCGGATCGCAGATGATCAAAGGCACCTGAATCGACACATCATGCGGATACCACTTTCCGGCCAATCCGTACTCCCCCAAGTACTGGCCGTGATCGGATGAGAAAATGATCACCGTGTCGTCGGCATACCCGGCCTCGATCAGCTTTCGAATGATCCGACCGACCGCGACATCCATGCCACTGATCAATCGGTAATACCCCTTCAGCGATTGTTGCGTGCGCTCGGGCCCCCAATACCGGACGGCCCAGCGGGAACGGTTTTCCGAGTTTTTCAAAAAGTCGGGCAATCGATCGAAGTATTGGGAGGTCGCCGTAACCGCCAGCGGTATCGCCACGCCGCTATAGAGATTCGCGATCTCGGGACTCGGATCGAATGGAAATTGGTCTGACTTCACACTCGCCGAGTCTTGAACGTGGGGTGCCTTGAAGCTGATCGAAAGATGGAACGGCTGATCCTTGCTGCAACCATCGATGAACTGCTCGGCCTGATTCGCCATGACACTGGTCAGATGAAACGTCTTGCCATCCTTTTCCATCAGGAATCGCCCCTGGCCCGCAAACCCGCGGTTGAAATCAAAGACTTCTGGACCAGGTGGATTGCCGACTCCGTACTTGCCGATGAAGCCTGTTCGGTACCCGGATCGCTTCAACAGAGCAGGGTAGGTTCGTGCCAGTTTGTCTGGACTCAGGTCCGTGTCGAACTGCCACATTCCGTGCCGCGCCGCATACTGCCCTGTCAAGATACACGCTCGATTGGGAGCGCAGATCGATGTCGTCACAAACGCGCGGTCAAAGTTGACGGCGCGATGCGATAGCGCATCAATGTTCGGCGTGTGAATGATCTCGTTTCCGTTGCATCCGAGTGTGTCGTACCGCTGGTCATCGGTCAGCAGAAAGACAATGTTTGGGGGTTTCGCGCCCGCCCCCTTGGCCATGGCAAGCGAAAGAAACAGTGCGGCACAGCCGAGCCAGATACTGCTGCAGATATGGGACCTCATACTGGAACTCTCCGACAGATTGACGAGGATCGCGAGCAAAAACGGCGAGTGGGGGGGATTCATCACGCCAGTCTAGCCGGACGACATGACATGGACTGGGGCTTTGACGACTAGAATAACCGATTGACCAGCACGCTTGGACCTAGAAACGCCCGAGATCTCCATGCCTAACCGACGCGGATTCATGTCGACGCTCGCTTCCTCTGCCGCACTCTGCGTCGCGGGGCGCAGTCGAGCTCAAGAATACAGCGGTGATCCGGCGAGTTTGACAGAGCGATTGAACCCACAGATCCAGCAGGCGCGGGACGTTGCCCTGTCGATTCTCAAACCGAGCCCGAAAGAACTCGAGCATGGCTTGCGGCTGCACGCTGAATCGATCGTCTTCGATTCCTACGGTTTCTCCCCCCGCGCCGCCCCCGATGGCGATGCCTTGGCACAGGCGGTCGATCAGGGCGCTTCGACGATCGAACTGCAGGACATCCGCGAAAACATGACGATGACTCGCTGCGTGACGGATCAGGTCGAACAACAAGAGTACCGCGACGCGTGGCGAGCATCCGGTGTCACCTGTGTGTTCCAAAACGCTGGCGAGGAAGGACAAGATCCGCTGCGGCTGATCAAGAGATTGGCTCGACATACCTACGTCACCGATATGTTGCGTGGGTTCGTTTCCAAAGCCGCTGTGCCCGATGACATACAAACGGCAAAACAACAAGGCCGGCATTGTCTGTACCTGACCGGCAATGGTGTGCCGCTCACGCAGCAATGGGTTTCGGTTCCCGATGAGCTTCGCTATGTCCGCGTCTTCTATCAGCTTGGCATACGCATGATGCATCTAACCTATCAGCGCCGAAACATGATCGGCGACGGTTGTGGCGAAAAGACCGACGCGGGCTTGAGCGATTTTGGCAGGTCCGCGATCGCCGAAATGAATCGTATCGGCGTCATTCCCGACTGTGCCCACAGCGGTTGGCGGACCAGCCTGGAAGCAGCAAAAGCATCTCAACGCCCGGTCGTCGCCAGTCATTCGACCTGTGGTGAAATCTATCCGCATATCCGCAGCAAGCCTGACCAGGTCATTCGTGCGATTGTCGATTCGGGGGGCTATATTGGCATCTGTTGTATTCCGCGCTTCCTGCGAGGTACGGGAGACATCACGGCACTGCTGGACCATATCGATCATGTGATCAAAACGTTTGGCGCTGATCATGTGGCGATTGGCACCGATGTCGCCTATCAATCGCAAAACACACAGCGTGAATCGGCCAAAGTTCCCAAGCGAGGAAGGACTCGCGAAGAATTTCGTTCGCTGTGGCCGGCGGACGATTACAAAACCACCAAAAACGCGACCGACAGTATCGCCTGGACGAACTGGCCGCTCTACACCGTCGGTCTCGTTCAGCGGGGCCACAGTGATGATCTGATTCGCCAGATCATCGGCGGCAATGTGATGCGTGTCGCCCGCGAGTCGATCGTTCCCTTACAACCATGAGTCACGTTCGCCGCGATACACATTGACCACCGAACACGGCGAATCGAATCACAACAAACCCACCACCACCCTTCGTCGCTCGAGCAACCAAATGCGATTCCTTATCGTCCTGTTCGTCATAACTTGTCTGATGCAAGCGGCACGTTGCGAGCCGGTCAAACCCATCAAGCAACCCAACATTGTATTGCTGCTGGCGGATGATCTGGGCTGGACTGGTCTGCATTGTTTCGGCAGCGATTTGTATGAAACGCCGAACTTGGATGCGCTCTGCGAAAGCGGCGTCAAGTTCACCAATGCATACTCCGCATGCACGGTCTGCTCACCGACACGGGCGTCCATCATGACGGGCATCTATCCCGCCCGCCTGCGGCTGACCGACTTCATTGCCGGCCAGAATCGACCATTTGCGCGGATGCGGATCCCAGACTGGACGAAACAATTAGAATCCCATCACACGACCATCGCCGAAGTCCTCCAAGCCGCCGGGTATCGAACCGGACATGTCGGCAAATGGCACCTCAATGGCCGTGGCGCATCGGCCAAAGGGACACAGCCAACCGATCAAGGTTTTGACGTCACGCATAGTTCACCAGCTGGGACAAAAGGATACTTCCTGAAACGGGGTGTCCGCAGCGAGTCGGGATCCGACTATTTGACCGACGCCTTGACTGACAAGGCGTGCCAGTTCATTGACGAGTCGAAATCACAGCCATTTTTTTTGTACTTCGCCTACAACGTTCCGCACACACCCATCCAAGGTCGCCAGGACCTGGTCGAATACTTCGCAAAGAAGGTTGATAAATCCGCGACGCATCAAAACCCCACGTATGCCGCGATGGTTGCCAGTTTAGACGAGAGCGTCGGCCGTATCCTGCAGCGACTCGAACAAAACGGCTTAACAGAAAACACGGTCATCGTGTTCACTTCCGACAACGGCGGACTGACGCAGCGTTACGGGAAACATGATGGCTTCACTGATAACCTGCCGCTACGACGAGGGAAAGGATCGGCCTATGAAGGTGGCGTTCGGGTACCCACCATTGTGCGCTGGCCCGGCGTGACCAAGGCGGGACAAGTATGTGACGAACCGATCATGACGATCGACTACTTCCCGACATTCGCTGAAATAGCGGGGGCTGAAACAGACGCAAATCCAGCCGTTGATGGACGGAGCATCGTTCCGCTGCTGGTCAACGTCAACGCCAAAATCGATCGCAACTTGTATTGGCATTACCCGCATTATCACGCCGGAGGCGATGGACCCTATAGTGCGATTCGATCGGCCAACTATCGCCTGATCGAATTTCACGAGGACAATAGCATTCGGCTCTACGACCTGGCCACCGACATCGGCGAACAGACCGACTTGGCGGCGAACATGCCTGGCAAGGCAGCCGAACTGCGAACCGATTTGCATCGTTGGCGAGCATCGGTCCAGGCACAAATGCCAACAATGAATCCAAATTACGACCCACAGCGAGCCACTCAAGTCGGCAACCACAGCGGTGATAGAGAATAGGAGACCGCGACACAGGTCGCTTCGTGAACGGCCTACCGCACCACTCGGCCCGACCCCGATCCCGCCACCAGCGCATCGACCTCTTCGCGACTGGAGTAGTTGAAATCTCCCTCGATCGAGTGGGCCAAACAGGAGGCCGCCACCGCAAAGTCGAGTGCGGCCGCAAGTGTTTCGTAGTCGTCGCAGGTGAGCCCGAAGATCAGGCCGGCTGAAAACGAATCACCACCACCAACGCGGTCGACGATGTTTCGAATTTCGTACGGCTGATAAACGCCGTCACGACTTGGTGCGAAATGCGCCCGGTCTCCAGCGGCTTCGTACAGCATCGCACCCCAATTGTTGTGCGAAGCAGAAATGCTTTGTCGCAATGTCGTCGCGACCAAATCGATATTCGGAAATTGCTGGCTGACTTGTCTGGCGACATTCGGATACCGCGTGACATCCAACTCACCGGAATGGACATCCGATTGCTCGGCCCGAATTCCCAGCACATCATCGCAGTCTTCTTCATTCGCGATCAATACATCGACGCTGGGAAGCAATTGACGCATCACTCGTTGAGCAAGATCTCGCGGCGGCGTTGGTTCCTCCCAGCGCCAAAGCTTGCCGCGAAAATTCAGGTCACAAGATACGGTCAGACCAGCCGATTTGGCCGCCTTCGCAGCGGCGATCGCCGACTCCGCCGCGAACCTGGATATTGCCGGCGTGATTCCGGTCACGTGAAACCAATCGGCATCTGCAAAGATTTCGTGCCAATCATAGGCCGATTGATCAGTGAGACTGATCGCCGAGTGATCGCGATCATAGGTCACTCGACTGGGTCGCTGGTTCGCGCCGGTTTCCAAAAAATAGAGTCCCAGCCGACCATATCCGGTGCGAATAATGTGTGTCCCGATCCCACAACTGCGAAGTGTGGAAATGCAGGCCTCGGCAAGCGCGTTGTGGGGCAGCGCCGTCACAAAAGTCGTGCGTGCGCCGAACAATGCCATCGACGCGGCGACGTTCGCCTCGGCGCCGGCAAAGGTCACATCGAGCGAACCGGGCAGGCCTTGTCGCAAACGAATCAAGCCGGGGGGCTTCAGTCGCCCCATGATTTCGCCAAAGGTCACGATGTGTGTCATTGATCAGTCTCGCCGTGAGATTTGTGATGCCTGGGCGGCGTTGGCCGCGATCGCAGCCCATTCCTCTCGTTGGATCAAAGCCCTGGGTGCGATCCATGATCCGCCGATTGCCGGCACAAACGATTCGTCAAGATAGCTGGACATGTTCTCCAGATTCACTCCGCCCAAGGGTATGTAGTTCAGGTCCAGGTACCCGTAGGGGGCATTCATGCTCTTCAAGAACTTCATTCCGCCGCTCGGCTCGGCGGGAAAAAACTTCAGCTCACGACAGCCCAATTCGATCGCCCGCTCGACTTCACTGGGTGTGACGACCCCGGGGGCGAACGGCAATCGAAGTTGCTGAGCGCGGATGACCACCTTCGGGTTCAAGCCTGGCGCCACACCAAACGCTGCGCCGGCGTCGACAACCTCGTCGACCTGATCGGCAGCCAGAATCGTGCCGACGCCTGCGAGCATCTCGGGAACATGTTCGCGCACCGCCATCAATGCGCGAACCGCATCCGGCGTTCGAAGTGTCAATTCCATCACGTCGATGCCGCCGGCAAGGAGCCGCACGTGCCAGCGGCACCGCGTGCTTGACCTGATCGATGACCAGCACCGCGATCACGCCACATCGCTCGATACGACGGAACATTTCGGATGGGAATTGCGAGTCCATTGGTTACGGGTCCGTCAATTCGCGAATGTACAAATTACGAAATCGGTAGGTTTGACCGTCTTCGCCGTGATGTTGAATACCAATGTAACCTTCGGCGTCGGTTGCGTCGCGGAGGTTGGTCACCTTGACGCCATTGAGTTCGATCGAAATGCGATCGCCACGGCATTGGATGATGTAGCGATTCCAATCGTTTCGCTTGAGCGCATCGCGGATTTCCGGCTTTGCGAAATGCGCCTTTGATTCTGCTTCGTATTTCAAGAACTCGTCCAGTGAGCGCCCGGTGGTGCTGGGCCAGACCCACTGCCGCCGTCCCTCGTCGTAAAAACCGCCCGACCAGCGTCGATCCGATCCGTCACATTCAGCTTGATAGCCATAGACTTTATTCGGCTCGACGTGACAGCGAAACATGACGCCCGAGTTCGCCTCGCCCTCGGGCAGTTTGATTTCGACGATCAATCGAAAGTCCGAGTACTTCTTCTCCGTTGTCAAGAAAAACTTTTTGCTACCGGTAAGATGGATCTCGCCATCAACCACCTTGGCATTGCCATGGTCGTATGGGTTTCGCCAGCCTGTCAAATCCTTGCCGTTGAACAATGGCGTGTAGCCAAGTTCGATCATTCGTCTCCGGGTCGCATCGAGCCGCCTGGTGTTGTCGTCGGCCAGCCTTTTGAAAACACCGTCGGTTGAAAGTGGCCAGTCGTCGGTACGAAACAGCGATGCGGGCAATCCGGCCGAGTTCAACAGATTCGCACCGGTCGGATTGGATGCCCAGGCATACCGCACGGCGACGGGATGTTCGACTTTGTCACTGCTTACGATCAGCCGCCTGGCCGTGTCGTCGATCCGCATCCGCCCAGTGCCAAACCCGATCGTTTCCGGCAATCTCGAACCGTTTCAACTCGCCTCCATCGCGTGTCTTCAATCCATCCCCCACATGATCAAAGTCGATCCGCACCTGATTGCCTGATATCGAATGACCTTTGTAGAGCGGACCGGCATGGGGCGCGATTGGAAATCCATAGGCATGCTTCAACGCGAGCAATGACAACCGCAGCCCAACATCAAGCTTGTTCTTGGGGTGAATGTCACCCGCCTCGCCAATGTCGTTGATCACGGCAATGTCGACTCCTTCGACAGTGCGGGCAACGAACGTTTGGGCATCTTGCAGTTCCGCCCAAGCACTTGGCGTACCGGGTTCCGTCGATGGCTCGAGATAGTTTGCCAATTGGACAATGTAGAACGGGAATTCATCGTCCCATCGACTTCGCCAATCTTCGATCAGCGCCCTCAGCAGGCTTCGGTACTGAGACGCCCGATTGCGGTTCGCTTCGCCCTGATACCAGATCGCACCGGCGATGGCGTACCGTGTCCAAGGAGCGATCATTTGGTTGTAGATCGCGCCGGGGTAGTTGGAATCGAGCAGAGGGGGACTTTGTAGCGACGGCTTCTTGGGCAGCCGGCCCACTGGCTTCCCTGCTTTCTTCGCATCGACGCGAAGCTTTTGGGTTTGTTCGGTCCATCGCGCCAGTGCCGCCTCATAGTTGCTGTGCGCCATGTCAGGATCGTAGCGATTGGCAATCCCCTGCCACTCGCTGAGCAGCGGCTGCGCGGCTGCAACCGACTTCAGTTTTTCGTAACTCGTAAACGCTTCCACCGGCTTCCCACCCCATGCCGTCCCGATCAAACCGATCGGAACACCAAGCTGTTCATGCAATTGCCGGCCAAAGAAGTAACCGACCGCAGAAAACTCACCGACAGTTTGCGGTGTCACGACCTGCCACTGGCCATCGCAATCTGGCTGGGGAGTTTGCGCGGTCTTCAAGGTAGTATTGAAAAAGCGCATGTTGGGAAGATGCGAATCAGCCACCGCCTGTTTGTATGGTTCCAACCCTGCGATCCGGCTGAGCGGGAAGAACATGTTGGATTGGCCGGAGCACATCCAAACTTCCCCAACCAGGACATCATTGACCATTAGCGATTGCTGAGCTTGACCATCCTGCGAAGTGACCACCATCTGGTCAGGCTCGGCCGAAGTGGTCATCGGTTTCAGTTCGGCATTCCATCGGCCCTGGTCGTCCGTACGTGCGATCACCGATTGACCGGCAAACTCAACGGTAACCGTCGACCCGATTGGCGCCGTGCCCCAGACCGACGTCGGCTTTCCCCGCTGCAGTACCATGTGATCGCTGATTGGCGCGGCCAATGTCAACGATTTCGCGGCCTGGACCGACTGTGCCCGCGATTCTTGGTGAGCGAAAAGGCAAGTCACCACCGCGGCCATCATCGTTGCACGAATCAACATCAAATCACTCTCCTGAGGCGGATATGTTTACACTCTTGTGCTTGCTCTTTTGCGTCATAGCTTACTAACCCAATCGCCGAAATGCACCGCATGACCCTTTGGACGGGACGGCGGAAGCACAAAACGGGGCCGCCCCACAAAACGGCACCGCGGGCCGAGAACCAGTCGTTGTCTCCGCTGAGGTGATAGAAATTCAGCGAAATCGGGCGAATCCGATCGCAGCGAAAGATTTCAATTCCTGGCCACGCAAAGTTCCTGGCCACGCAGAGATCGTGCAATTTTGAAATTCGATTCAGGAACCGGTACCGAAACACCTGTCGTCGCTCCGCGAATCGCGAAGCGATGTCAGGTGATGCGATGCCCCAGACACGTGCAGAGTCGCGAAGCGACGGCAGGATGAATTCACGGCGAACGATGCGGCGATCCCCATCACCATGACGATGTCCCGAAACACCTGACGTCGCTCCGCGACTGGTGTCGCGCATTGCGCTGTCACTATCGGGCCAGCCATCCTTTCAACGTGGCGAAATCTTTCTTGATCGCGGCCAAATGTTGTGGAACCAGTTCCGGTGGCCGGTGGTCGAGGTATTCTTCGTGCAACGAAATCGGGCCGATGAAGTTTGCCTTGGCCAGCATCTCGAAGAACTTTGGATCGACACGACCCTCTCCCAGCGGTACGTTTTCTGGTGCGGTAGGGCCCCATACAAAATCTTTGACATACACCGTGTCAACGTGCGGCAGAATCATTTGGAACGTTGTCGGCCAACTCATCCCGCCTTCCACGGTCGCGTGACGAATGTCGTATGCCACCGCAATCTGCTCGATCGGTATTCCGTCAAGAACCCGGCCGATGTCCCACAGGGCAGCTCCCAGCATCTTTCCACTGGCGTGATTTTGATAAAGGCCGCGAATCCCGATCTCGGCATTCATCGCAGCCAAATCACGAAACTGTGAACGCCAACCGGCAATCTGTTTGGCAACCGGTTGATTCGCGTCATAATTGAAATACTTCATCCGATAACGCTCAATGCCCAAACCGGCAGCGGTGCGCAGGACCGGTTCGGTCATCGGATCGCTAGGATCGTTGATGCTGGACGTCATCACCGTGATTTCTAAATCTCGCTTGCGAAGCGCCTCGACCATCTTGGGCAACTCTTCGGGAACACGACTGGGCTCGATATGACCACCATCGCGAATCGTTGCCTCAATCCCATCGCATCCGATCTCGGCAATTCGATCTGCCAACTCGTCGTAGGAAAGCGATTGAAACGGCTTCGTGAACACGCAAATCGGGTTTCGTTTTGTCGATTCGGCAGCCCATGTGCCGTTGGCGGCGGCCAACGTCGATGCGCTGGCGATCATGAAGTGACGTCGACTGATCATAGGGATTCCTGATGCTTGATTGCCAGCGGAACCCAATGGTCCCGTCGATTCAATGGATCATGATTGCCGGACGTTGTCCGCTGACGCCGGTTGCTGATGGTTAACGCCGTGCGCCGAGCGACAGGTAGGCCAACAAATCTCGCAATTGCTGGTCGGTCATTTCTTTCAACACATCCTCGGGCATCAACGATGTCGGCAATGCCTTGAGCGTCTCGATCTCTTCCCGATTCAACACGGCGAGTTGATTGTCCGCATTGCGCAAGGTGACCGTCTTGGGGTCCTGGGCGGCAATCATCCCGTTGATCGCACGGCCATCGACCGTCAACGCCAAGTAGCTCTGAAAGCCTTCGCGGATCTCCAAACTTGGTTCGACGATCGCGGGCAACCAGAAGTTGATGTTGCCGCGATCGTAACCATCCAGAGGCGGGCCAACTTTTTTTCCTTCACCGAACAATTGATGACAATTTCCACAACGTTTGCTGAAATGTTCTTTCCCGGCTACGGGATCACCCGGCCCCTCGGTCACGACTTGTTTCAGCCGCTTCATCGCCGCCATCTTTTCGGGAGCCGATATGTCGAGCGTCTTTCCGAATGCTTGTTCGACAGCGGCGACAATTGCCGGATCCGCATACGTGCGAAGCTGCTGAATCACGTCCGCCGGAACATCCTCGGGCCGAACTCGCCATTCAGTCAATTCCGCTAGCAGAACCTTTGCCCATGCCGCACGGCTGGCAAGCACGCGGCAAGCGGTCGACCGTAGACCATACTCAGCCGAGATCGAACTGCCGAAACTCGCGACCAGCGAACGTGGAATCGAATCTTTGTCGTATTGACCGAGTGCCTGCATCGCGACCCGCTGCAGCGCCGGTTCCTTTGTGCCACGACCGGTGGCCAATTTGACCAGCGTATCGACCGATTGGGGCTGATTCACTTCGCCAAACACTTTGGCAAGCTCCAACCGGATCCCGAGATCGGTCGCGTCGCTGGTCAGTGCTTTGAGTGCCTGATTCACTCCATCGCTGCTGCCTTGCCGAAGTCCGAGAATCAACCCCGAGTCGCCGAGCGTTGATTGATAGTCGGCCAACGCCGCAGTCAGGATGTCGGGCAGCGGCGGCATCGCACGTCCCTGAAACGCACGGTTCATTCCAACCAACAACAACTCCCGCGCCTCGTCATCGGGAGCCATCTCGAGCAATCTCGCGCAATGCGCCAGATCATCGGGTGACCCCGCCGCCGCATAACGCTGCATCAGCCGGCTGGTAATCTCTTGGCGGACCATTGGCAGACGCCAGATGTCGTCATCGTCAAACAACGCTTCAACCTCGCTCCACTGATCGGCGTGTCCTTCTAACGCCCACCAATTCATCAGCGGCATCTGCGGGTCGCCCATATCCTCGTCCCTGGCCAGCAGGCCGCGAATGATGGGCATCGCCTCGGATGCCGACAAACGCTTCGCGGTCGATGCCAATTGGCTGCGAACTTGAACATTACCTTCACCGGCCGCCAGTACCGCAAGCTGCGGATGCCCTTCGTGCCGGTCGCCCAGCAACCGCACCACCCAGCGGCGGATATCCGGGTCTTGATGCGAAAGCCACTTACCGGCGCGATCACCCGTAAGTTCACCAAGTAGATTCAGTGCCCACAGCGACTCCAACGAGTCCCGCGTGCTGACGAGATCGACAAGTGGATCGACAGCCGATTTGTCAGCACGCCAACCCAGCTCCAGCATCGCGCGACGTCGCACCCACTTGTTGGGATGATCAAAGCGTTTGATCAGTTCGTCATTGGAAAGCTGGTGCAGGTCACCCTCATCATAGATCGCGCTGGCGCCGTTCGGAATCACTCGATAGACACGACCACTTTCCTTGTGCCAATCATCGATCGGGCTGACATGGCTCAATCGAGTGTCGTACCAATCGGCAATGTAAACGGCGCCATCCGGTCCGACACCGCTATACACGGGACGAAACCATCGATCGGGACTCTCGACAAGGTTCGTATCATCGACCGTTCGATAGGTCGAACCATCTGGAATCCGCTTGCTGTTCCAAACCAGGTTTTGCAGTGCGTTGGGAGCGACAATCGAACCGTTAAACTGGGGCGGAAACAAGCCGCCTTCGTAAATACAAAATGCCTGCGGAAATCGGCGACCATCGCCCTCGAACTTCATCGGCGGAAAATAACCGAACGCGTAGGGGTTGGTCAGCGGCCCATGCTTGCCCCAGTTCTTTTCCGAATAACTGCCCTGAGGAAAATACCAACCGCGAGTGTTGCCGCCATTGGTGCCGGTGAACACGCGACCTTTGGAATCGATATCCAAACTAAATGTATTGCCGCCTCCCTCGGCATAGATCTCGAACACCTTCGTATCCGGGTGATAACGCCAGACGCATTGGCCTTGGAATCGAACTCCTTTGCTGACAGCCGAACTGACGTCCCCCACCGTTGTGCTGCCGTTACAGCCGTAAAGCCAGCCATCGGGGCCCCACAACAGATTGTTAGCGACCGAGTGCGTGTCTTGCAAGCCGAACCCCGACAGATGCACTTGGGGATCGCCGTCGGGGACATCATCGCGGTTGGCATCTGGATAGAACAACAGGTAGGGTGGATTCAATACCCAGATTCCCCCGTGCCCAACCTGTACCGAACTGACAATGTTCAATCCCGTGAGCACATCCTTGTGCGTGTCATAGAGTCCATCGCCATCACTGTCTTCGTGGACGCTGATCTTGTCCGCGCCGGGAGTTCCCTGCGGAGGCGGATCGGGTACTTTGTCAAACACGGCGCGTAGATGTTGGTCATACCGAATCACTTTCAAGCCGGCAGGGAATTGGTATTGGCGATACTGAACCGTCCACATCCTGCCTCGCGAATCCCATGCCAGAAACAATGGCTGAGTAATGGCGGGTTCACTGGCGACGAGTTGGATCTCGAAACCATCTCGCATCTTGAATTGTTTGACAGCTTCGATCGCTGGCGTCGGATCGGAATCGTCGGCCATCACACCTCGGCCGCCGAACGTTCTCATGATCTCGGCGACCTTGGCGTTGCCGGCCCGTGAGGTGTCAGGTTGTTGAGCGGTTGCCGTGATGGTCAGCAGCAACGCGACGAGGGGGCACGTGATTCGCATGAATATCAATACTGGTTCCTTCGACAAAGTTTTTCGTCCCATCGTGCTGCTTGCGATGGGATTCCCTATACCACAATATCCTTGATCACATCGCCGTGGACATCGGTCAGCCGAAAATCGCGTCCTCCGTACCGGTACGTCAGCTGCTCGTGGTCGATGCCAAGCTGGTGCAGCACCGTTGCCCACAGATCATAGACCTCGCACCGATTTTCCACCGCATGATAACCAAACTCGTCCGTCGCGCCGTAGATCGTTCCTCCCCTGATCCCGCCTCCGCACAACCAGACACTAAAGCCGAACGGATTGTGATCACGCCCGTTGCCCCCCTGAGAGAACGGTGTACGACCGAACTCGCCTGCCCAAACGATCAAGGTTTGATCGAGCAATCCGCGTTGCCGCAGGTCCTTGATCAAGGCGGCGATCGGCCGGTCCACCTGGAATCCCATCGCGCGGTGCCCCCGCTCCAGATCGCCGTGTTGGTCCCAGGGATTCGCGGCGCCGCCCGCCCCGATTCCCTCGGTCAGACAACTCAGTTCAATGAACCGAACGCCTCGTTCCACCAACCGTCGCGCCAACAAACACTGCCTCGCGTAGGCCGCCTGTTGAGTGTCTTGTGAATCGATTCCGTAAAGCTTCTTTGTGTCCTCTGATTCGTCGGAGATGTCACATAGCTCGGGCACGGCCGTTTGCATTCGAAAAGCGGTTTCGTAATTCTCGATCGCCGCTTCGACTTGAACATCGTGTGCAGACGCTTCCAAAAATTGCTCGTCAAAGGAACGGGCAAAGTCAAGTCGTCGTCGCTGGACAGTGGCAGGCCCACGGGCGCGAACATTTCGAATCGCAATCTCGGCATCCGCTTTCAAAATCGAACCTTGATGCTGCCCCGGAAGGAATCCGTTACTGAACAACGCGACGCCACCATGTGGTGGCACCGCATCGCCGCTTTGCAACACGACATAACCGGGCAGATTTTCGTTCTCGGTCCCCAAGCCATACGTGCACCAGGCGCCCGCGGTTGGATGACCCATGAAGGGAAAACCGCTGTGCATAAAAAAGTTGCCCTGAGCATGCTCGTTCACTGGAGTCGTCATCGACCGAATGACCGCAAGCTCATCGACGACCGTGGCCAGTTCGGGAAACATACTGCTGACCGCGATTCCGCTCTGACCATGACGACGAAACTCGAACGGGCTCGCCATCACATTGCCGTTGTTGTTGAACTGCGTGCGCTCAACGGTCACCGGCATCGGCTGGCCGTGCAAATCCTTCAAGGCGGGCTTGGGATCAAACGAATCGACGTGTGAGACCCCACCTGACATGAAGCAAAAAATGACATGTTTCGCCTTTGCGGCGTGGTGGATGCCTGTGGGCGCGGAACTGGCCGAACGATGCATCAGGCCAGCGAGAGCAACCGAACCGAATCCGGTCGAACAGCACTGCAACATCCGGCGTCGCGAATACGAGCGAAGCTGACCGGAAGCGTTTCTATCGAACATAAATGAACTCTTTGAACATGAACATTGCTCTGGACAGATCGGTCCAGAGCTCTCTTTCACCGAATGCATCGGGAATCGGCCCGATCGACTCCAGTTGCCGGTTCCACTGGTCGATCTCGGATCGCAATCGTGTGACCCGTTCGCGATCCGCCATTGATAGCGACGCCAGCACCTGCGGATCGGAAACATAAACACCCGCGCCAATTGACGTCGCTGCGATTTCCTCTGCAGACAAGGCACGGTCGTATAATTGAGCCAGCTGGATTCTGCCCGTGAGCAGCCGGTTACCGCCGGCTGGCAAATGGCGCACGCCGAAACTGACAATCGTGTTTCCGGCCTTGAATTCGAACGGGCCGTTGCTTTGATAGGCCTCACCATATTGCTTGCCATTGCGATAACCGATCACGCGGCCATCAGCCTGGTAAACGATCGCCAGATGAACAAATCGGCTGGTCGCCTCACTCTCTCGCACTCCATCGAACCCTTGAGTGCGCAAAATTGTTGCTTCCGGACAACCATTGCCGGGGACTCTGTTCGCCAAAGACGATTGAATCGAAGAACACTCCATCAGGGGTTTGCACGGTCATCACGCCACCACCACGCTGATCAAGATTATCGAGTCGCACCCACGCTTCGAGCGTTTTTTCCTGGAGCGAAACGTCCAGCGGATCCGTGATAACATACGCCCCGCCGCGGAGCACAATCGCACCGTCTTCGACCACAGCACCCGACTTCGCCTCCGCGTCCGCGCTACCAATCATGTCGCGCAAGTCGCGATCGAATTCCCAACGGCCGATTGGCCGGGGCAATTTTGTGCCACCGGAGTTCGATTTCCCCTTTGCCTGCTCGAGCAATCGTTCAGCCGCAGGCTCAAGAATCGAGGCAACCGTCGATTCTCGCTGGTCAATCTCGGATCGGATACTCGCCGCCCGCCGCTGTATTTCCTTGAACGTTTGGTTCGTCGCAGCCAAGTAATCTTGGGCTTGGTGGACTTCCTTGACGGTTGGCGGTCGCCCCAACGCGGCAATGAACATTCGATCGATCCGCTGTGGGTCAGTCTTGAGGTGTTCATCATCGAGCACGGTGCGCGCGAATGCGGCAGCATCGTTGGCGACAATCGGATCGTTCATCAATGTCAGCGATTGTGCCGGCACGTTGGTCACGTCTCGACGTCCCGTCGAGCTGAATGGTTCCGGAAAATCGAAAACCCGCAAGAACGGATCGAGCGAATTACGAATCACTCGCACGTAGACGCTCCGTCTGGACGAATTTCCGTCGACAGGGCTGCCATACAAAGTGCGGTCGAGACGTCCCGAAACACTCAACAATGCGTCGCGGATCGCCTCGGCCTCCATCCGTCGGACGTTGGCATGCGAGAGATACAAATTCTCCGGATCACGCTTGAGCGACTGTTCCGGCACACTCGATGAGAGCTGCCAAGTCTTGGAGGTAACGACCAGCCGAATCATTTTCTTGAGCGACCAACCGTCATTCACAAAACGGTTGGCCAGCCAATCCAACATCTCCGGGTGTGTGGGCTGCTGGCCAAGTCGGCCGAAGTTGTCGGGTGTGGCGACGATGCCGCGTCCGAATAAATGGTGCCAAATGCGATTGACGATCACCCGACGTGTCAACGGATTGTCATCGCGCAACAAATCATCGGCCAACTGAAGTCGGCCGCTGTCGGTCGTCCGATAGGGTTCCCCGTCGATCGCTTCCAGGAAGCGACGGGGAACCGTGCCGGACGGATTCTTGTGATTACCGCGGACAAACAAGGCCTGAGTTCGACCGGTCGTTTCGTCGAGCCCAGGCACACGTGTCAGTTCCGGGATCTCTGCTTCCAAACGCCGGTACTGTTCGATCAGCGGCTTCGCGGTCGCCAGCGACGGAAGATCATTTGCCACAATTCCCTGACGGATGCAAGCGTCAAGGAGTTCGGCCTGGTCGCCGGTCGCGCGATCGGAGCACCAACTTTCAATCGCGCCGGAGATACAAGCAGCGTACAGGTCGGCCACCTCATCCAGAGAAGTTGGTGTCCGCTGGGCAGCCGCGAATAACAATTCCGGGAATGCCGAGCGAGTGTTGGGCGGCGGACTGCCCTGACGAATCAGCTGCACGTCGGTCACGCCAAACCAAGACCGATCGTCGCCAGTGACCAGCAGTGGTGCGTCCTTACCAGCGGTCAGTTCGAGATGCAGCTTGTCACCCTTCCAATAGCTCAAATCGAAACGCTGCCATATCCAGTTGGGCTTCAACTTGGTGACCGGGTAAACGGTCCCATTGCGCGGATAATCTTGAACCACGTACCTCAGGCTTGAACCACCATCACCGATCGCGCGGACCCATAATTCCGTCTCTTCGTCGACATCGAAATCGGCGGAAGTCAGCCGCGCGGGATGCTTTGCCGACAACACGTGTGAATAGACACCAGGCGGATAAATACCGCTGATCGCAGTGTCACCGGAGGTCGCCAACGCAAACTCACCCGCTCGGTACGGTTGTTTCGGCAATCCGACTCCGATCGCCGACCACTGCCGATAGTCATTCGGATCGCGAAGGTCCCAAGAACGCAACACGCCATCCTCGGCGGAGACCGCGTTTTCCTGATGCCATCGATCCACAGCGTTCTGCCAAGCCTGAGCAAATTCGACTCCCTGGGATGTTTGCTGCTTGAGCTGATCAAATAGGGCCAGTAGTTGGTCGGGTTGTTGGGTACTTCGCGGCAGGTCATTATCGGCGACCATTCGGGCCGGCAGCGACTGGATCGTGGCTCGCCAATCATGAGCCACGGCAGCTCGGATCTGCGGCTTCAATCTGGCCAGCGCGTCATGGTTTCGGTTCTGACGTTGGGGGAGGTCGATCACGACTCGGCCCGGTCGGCATGAACCGAGGATGCCAAACAGAGCGTAGTAGTCTTTCTGGCTGATCGCGTCGAACTTGTGGTCGTGGCAACGCGCGCAGGAAACCGTCAGTCCCAGAAACGCTTTCGAGAAGACGTCGATCTGGTCGTCGATGAACCGCACTTTTTCGTCCAGCGCATCGGTCGGCGCGAATCCGTGAAATACCATTCGCCAATGCGCCGGTCCGATCATCGACTCGTTGATTCCCAGTTCCAAATTGACTCGTGGATCACTCAGCCGATCGCCGGCAAGATGCTCATGTACCAATTGGTCGTAGGGGACGTCCGCATTGAGCGCCCGAATCAGATAGTCGCGATAGATCCAGGCGTTGTCGATCGGCGGATCGCCTTCGCTGCCGTGCGATTCGGCATAGCGGATCCAATCCATCCAGTGTCTTGCCCAACGTTCGCCAAAATGCGTGCTGGCCAATAGTTGATCCACCAGCTCTTCGGTCACACCGTCACGTCCCGACGGACCGGCTTGCTGATAGCGGTTGATCCACCGTCGAAATTCGTTCACACCAGGCGGCAAACCGACCAAGTTGAGAAACAATCGTCGGATCAAAACCGCCGGCTCGGCAGCAGCGGCGGGCGACAATCCCGCCTCGCCAAGCTTTGCCGACACGAATCGATCGATCGGATGATCCGACCAATCGTTCGCTGGGGGAAGTTGCGGCAATTGAATCGGCTGAAAACTCCACCATTGCTTGCGACGCTCGAGCGTTGCCTGCCAGGAAGTCGCGTCGGCGAGCGCCTGGCGCGACGGGGGATCGTCGCGTGGATCGGGAGCGCCCATGGTGATCCACTGCTCGAAATCGGCGACAACACGATCTTCCAGCTTCGGACCGTCTTGCGGCATCTCCAGTCCATCAATCTGGTGCCTGAGAATCGCGATCAACCGACTGTTGCCAGCGTCGCCAGGCACGATCAATCCGCTGCCATCGCCTGAACCTCGAAACCCATCGCGATAGTCAACGGCCAGATCACTCTCGGCATTTTCCGTGGAGTTGTGACAGACGTAGCAATGCTCGACCAGCACCGGCCGGATACGCGCTTCAAAGAACGCGATCCCTGATTCGCTGACTGGTTGATCCGCTTGGGTATCTCTTGGAGCCATGGCGACGCAGACAGCCGCCAGCAACAGAAATCGAATTTCAAACCGCGAAACACGCATCAATACCTCGTTCGAAATCAAATCAATCTCCCGCGACGCTAAATTGACCGCGGCGGCTTCTGGGGACGATTGTGGCGTAGGTGGTGGTGGGGTCCTACGACCGGTTTGTCGTATCATTCGTGGCCATCACCAAGTCCGATGGCACCAAGTCCGATGGCCGGCACAAACATCACTCGAGCCCCAGATCATTGTCCCGCACCTGCTTCAATTTGGCAGCCAGCTGTGCCTTGAACCGCTCGACCGTTGGCTGATGCGCGGGGCTCATCGCCAGATTCGTGTATTGCTTGGGGTCCGCTTGGGTATCGAACAACTCGATCCCGGCGGAGGCGTCTTCGTTGTATTGAATGTAAGCCCAGCGATCTTCTCGCAGCAGGAAACCTTTTCGGCTCGGGGCGACACTGAAGGCTGCATCGCGGACCGTCACCGAGGGGTCATCAAGCATCGCCGAAATGTCTTTGCCCTGAAGCCGGTTTGGAACGTCCAATCCACAAAGGCTGGCAATCGTCGGATAGAGATCGATCAGCTCGGTCAGACTGTCACAGACGGCCGGCTTTTTCCCCGGCACGCTGATGATCAAAGGAACAGCTGCCGATTCGTCGTGCAGTGACACCTTGGCCCAGAAATCGTGCTCGCCAAGGTGATAACCGTGGTCGCTGGTAAAGACCACAATCGTATGGTCCTCCAGATCGGCTTGCTTGAGTGCCCTCATCACTTTTCCCACCTGCGCGTCCATGAATGAGACACAGGCATAATAGCCGCCGACGGCTTTCTTCTGGCGGCGAACATCCATCTTCATATTCACGCTGGTCTTGTAATTGATCCCGGCCTTGGGAATGTCATCCCAGTCACCGTCCACTTTTTCGGGAAGCACCATTTTTTCGTAGGGCAGATATGGCTCGAAATAGGGCCGCGGTGCGACAAAGGGAACGTGTGGACGAACAAATCCAACACCCAACCAAAACGGTTCGTCTTGGTGTTGCCCGATTAACTCCACCGCTTTGGCTGCGGTTTTGCCATCGGAATGAACCGGATCATCGCCGTCGGCCTCGACGACCACAAACGTATTGCCGCCGACGACTGGCTTTTTGCCATCCGGATTTCCCTCGAGCGTCTCGCCATCACCGGGTGCCTTCCATTCGGGACCGGGGCTATTGAACCGCTCGGTCCAAGACGCTTCGTCATCAGCCCCGTTGTAGTGATTGTGATCGCGACCATCGCCACCGATCTCGATTCCGCCCGGAACTCCCATGTGAAAAATCTTGCTGACGCGCACCGCGTAGTAACCGTGGTTCTTGAAGTGTTGTGACCAGGTGGCGCGATCCCCGATCTGGGGTCGCGGATTCGTGTAACCCAAAACCCCGGTGGCATGCGGATAGTATCCCGACATGAACGAGGCTCGCGATGGTCCACAGTACGTGCCTTGGCAATAAGCGCGTGTGAAGCGGGTTCCCCGTGCTGCGATCGCGTCGATGTTGGGCGTCTGACAGACGGTATTGCCATAGCACGACAAGGCGGTCGCCGTCAGGTCATCGGAAATGATGAACAGCACATTGAATCGATCGTCGGTGCGATCGGCAGCGGCGATCGGCAAACTGGTCAGCAGAAAGGTCAGGCTCAAGACGAGTCGCGGTTTCATGGTGTCGCCGGTGGTATTCGGGGTGACGGTGGTTCGGCAGGCCCATTGTGACACGGATCCAAAGACCATGCATGTCTGCCCCCCGGGTGCGCCGTTACGCGTACCCACATCTCCGCTGGGCTCGCCCCAATGGGATGACGACTGCTCGGCTAACAATGAAAAACAAGATTCTCCAAAAATTCGGATTGCCAGTGACCAGACGTGTCACTCCGGGAGGCGCAAGCTCGTTTTCTCGGGCGAACGGGACCGCCGGCTCACACGAGGCCGCGGATTTCGGCTCGCCTTTCCTATCCCCAACTCCTGCTTGAATCCTGGAGGCATCTGATGTCCAAACCGATCGAAACACTCTCTGTTCCCGCCGGAAAAGGCGGTTTCCTCAACGCATCGATCTGGGAAAATGAGATCGAACAGGATCGCGTTCGCTTCAAAACCTACTCGGTGACCATTGAACGGCGGTACCGGGATGGCGAAGAGTGGAAAACATCGAAGAGTTTTCGCGCCAATGAACTGCTGCAAGTTGCCTATCTGGCCAACCAGGCGTACGAGCGAGCGCTGCGGTTGCGGGCGGATCAATCCGACGCGAGTGCCGCCTGAGAGGCTGTGATCCTTTGGCGATGCCGGACCGGGCGGAGCCAGTTCCGGCATGATGCAGAGCGAAGCGTCGTCGTTGCCGGCCAGCAAGCGGTAGCACCCTCCGACACAACACCTACCGGAGCTTGTTCGCGATTTTTTCTTTGAGAAACTCGGCGAGCCGCTCCGCGTCGTCGCTACCGACGCGCGTGATCCCTCGATGCTTGATGACCACGCAATCGAATCCCCAAATGTTCCAAACCCAACCACCACGAAGACTCATGTGGATTCCCCAGCCGTCAAGAATCGTCGTGCGACCGACGGCGACTTCCGATATCTCCTCATAGCGGATCGTCTTGCTGAATAAAGGGAGCGGTCCGAAACGGATGCCGATTCGGTCCACTTCGTCTGCCACTCGCAAGTGATGAAAGGATGTCGCGATAGCGAGCAGAATCACGCCGCTGCCAGCCAAAACCAGAGCAATGGTCGGTTCATTTTTCACTTGCCATGCGGACACCAAAGTGATGATCGCCACGGCATAGACGATCAAACAGAGCGGCGACTTCTGGGTGTGACAGTAAGACTCAGGTCGATTCAACGTCGTCTCCCGCGTATCTCGGCAAACTCGACTCGGCAAAGCGGAGGATTCACAGCGGATCGAGGCGACATTGACTGATCCGGAGACCTGGACTCATAGGAATATCACAAGCGTCACGTCGCCACACGATCTCAAAAAAACGGCGATTTACCAGTCTACCGTCGCTTCGATTGTCACACCCGACAAAGAAAATCGCAACTTCGTAGCGAGTGGGCGATGCCAACGAGATTAACTTAATTGTGAGGTTCGGTTAGACTGGAGGGCTGGTCGTCAATTGGCAAATTCATTGAAATCCCCCCCGGCAATTGTGAAGAACAGTCGCAAACCAAGTCGTTCGATCGGCGGCGGGATGCTGCAGCCCGATCGGCTGTGGCTGCTAAACATGTTTGCGCTGCTAAACATGTTTGCGTTGGGTCGATCGGCACTGTTGGCGGTTCATGTCATCCTTGCTTGCACGGCTCAGGCGGTCGAAGTCGAATACGCTCGCGACATCAAACCCGTACTGAAGAACAAGTGCTTCTCGTGCCACGGTGCGGCCGAGCAGGAAGCCGGCTTGCGGGTCGATACAGTGGCCGCGATGAAAGCGGGCGGCGATTCCGGCCCGGCGATCATCGCCACGGACGCCCAACATAGTCGATTGTTCGCACGAGTCGCCAGCAGCGAAGAGTCCGAGCGCATGCCTCCCGAAGGTGAGCCACTTTCACGCGACCAGATTGCCCGATTCAAGTCGTGGATCGAATCGGGTGCCATTGGGCCGACGGACGAATCCCCGCAAGGCGACCCCAAGGCGCACTGGGCATTTCAGCCATGGCGGCCGATTTCACCACCCAACACCGCGGCTCACCCGATTGACGGATTTATCCGCTCGCGGTTACTTCGCGCGGGGATCACCTGGGCTCCCCCTGCGGACTCGGTCATGTTGATTCGTCGGATGTTTTTCGACCTGCATGGGTTACCGCCGACGCCAAACCAAATCGCCCATTGGCAGCAGCGACTTGATCACGACCGTGCCGAGGTTGGTTCGCTGGTCGATGAACTGCTGGCCAGCCCCCGATACGGCGAACGTTGGGCTCAACACTGGCTTGATGTCGTGCGATACGCCGACACGCACGGCTATGAAGTCAACACGCCACGGGAAAACGCCTGGCCGTATCGCGATTACGTCATTGCCGCTTTCAATGACGACAAACCCTATGACCGGTTTGTTCTGGAACAACTTGCCGGTGACGCATATGACGCAGATGCAGCCACGGGATTTCTCGTTGCGGCCGCGGCGTTATTACCCGGACAGATCGGCAAGGACGACGAATCGATTCGCTTGGCCAGGCAGGACGCATTGGACGAAATCATCGTCGGCACGGAGCCACATTTCTGGCCATGACCGTTGGATGCGCACGCTGTCATGATCACAAATTCGATCCGATCCCACAGGATGACTACTACGCGATGCAGGCATTCTTTGCCGGTGTCGAGTATGGCGAACGTGGAATTCGCGACCGAGACTACCTTGTCAGGACCGCGGCTGCCGACCGTCTGCAACCGTCGATCGACGCACTTCAGAAACGGCTGAACCAGTTGCACTGCAAATCATTTGTCGGCCGGACGATCATCATTGACGACGAAGATCTCGAACACGTCACCTCGCTGAAAACCAAGAATGGCCATGGCGTGAATCCCGATGGCACCGGGCGCGGTTACCTGGGCGATACCGGCGATGCCGATCGAGTCGGAAACCTCAGCCGTGGACGATACACCTGGTGGGACAACACACCCGGTGAAGATGTCTTCAGCTGGAACCCGAAGGCCGAAGGACGCTTTCGACTTTGGATTTCCTGGGGAGTGCATGGCAGCGGCGTACATACGCGTGACGCACGTTATCTACTCGATCGAGACGGTGATTTATCGACCACCGACGATCAAACCGAGGTCGCTCAGGCTGATCAATCGTTGTTTGCGGGCGTCCACGAAGGCGAGTCCGAGAAAAAGCCGTTGTGGAGCGGACTGTTGGATGCCGGCGTTCACGACTTTCAAGAATCGTCACGCTTGCTGCTTCGATGCGGCCAGACGAAAACCGGCATCACCGCCGACGTCGTCGTCCTGCAGGAGGACGCGGCCGAATCCAAGCAGCGAGCGATTGCAGACGCCCAGGTACGGCAAACCGTACCCCTTCCCAGGCTTCGCGCACCGGTCAGCTCGATCAAGACGGTGGAACGATTCGATCCGATCGAGGCCAGGTTTGTCCGATTCACTTCCTTCCAGACGGTGGATGACAACAAACACCAGCCGTGCATCGATGAGCTGGATGTGTTCACCGCCGGGGACAATCCGCTCAACATCGCGCTGGCCCAGCATGGTACCGAGCCAAGCTCATCGGGCAACTATTCCGATACTGGAAAGCACCAGCTGAAGCACATCAACGATGGCATTTATGGGAACAGTCACAGCTGGATCTCCAATGAATATGGCCGCGGATGGGTGCAACTGAAATTTCCCGATGTCGCAGTCGTCGACCGAATCGAATGGTCGCGCGATCGCAATGGGCAGTTCCACGATCGATTACCGGTGCGATACCAGATTGCCACGTCGATCGACGGGACGGATTGGACTGTCGTTGCGTCGTCGGATGATCGAGTTCCGCTCGGTACGCCTTACGACGAAATCCAATCGCTGCTGCGAAACAGCAATGCAGAAGATGCCGGTGAATTGTCTGGGATGATATCGCAACTGAAGCAACTGGAACAACAACAGTCCGACCTTCGCAAACAACAGATGGCATTCGCCGGCACTTTTCGCAAGCCGGATACAACCTATGTATTGCGTCGCGGCGATCCGGAACAACCGACCCGCGAAATCACACCCCACGTGCTGACCGCAGTCGGTTCGTTGTCGCTTGCCGCTGAAGCGCCCGAGCAAGATCGACGCACGAGCTTGGCGAAGTGGATCGCATCGGCCGAGAACCCGCTCACCGCACGGGTGATGGTCAACCGCATCTGGCAATATCATTTCGGCGTCGGGCTCGTTGAAACCGCCAGCGATTTTGGACTCAACGGTGCCCCGCCCACGCATCCGCTGCTGTTGGACTGGCTGACCGCGGAATTCGTCCGCAACGGCTGGTCGGTGAAGTATTTGCATCGTCTGATCATGTCGTCCCAGACCTACCAGCAGAGTTCGATTTGGGCCGAGCAACGCAGTCGCGACGAGCAGAGCCAGCAATCCGAACCATTGATCGACCCATTGACCGACCCTGCGGTGGTTGACGCGGACTGCAAACTGTTGTGGCGATTCCCCACTCGGCGACTGGAGGCCGAAGCGATTCGTGACTGCATCCTGCAAGTCACCGGCCAACTGAATTTGGAAGCCGGCGGACCGGGATTCAATTTCTTCAAGACGCGAGGCGGCTTGAGCGGGTTTCCACCGGTCGAAGAATTCGGAGCCAACGAACTTCGCCGCATGATTTACTCGCATAAGATTCGCATGGAACGGGTGCCGATCTTCGGGGCATTCGACTGCCCCGATGCCGGGTTGCCGACTCCGCGGCGAAGCCAATCGACGACCGCGATTCAGGCATTGAACCTGTTCAACAGCCCGTTTGTGATCGACCAGGCAGAGGCCTTTGCCGATCGAATTGGTCGTGAAACCGACGGCTCAACCGAGCAGCAGATTTTACGTGCCTATCAACTTGCCTTCGGTCGACCGCCCCGTCCCAGTGAATTCATTGCCGTGGAACAGGTTGTGAAGACTCACGGTCTGTCAACGCTGTGCCGAGTTTTGTTTAACAGCAGCGAGTTTTTATTCATCCCATGACACACCCAGTGCTTTCCGATACGGGTCGAGGGCTGCTTCGGCGACGCGACTTTTTGGGCCAAACCGTTTCCGGTCTGAGCGGCATCGCTCTCGCCAGTCTGCTCAGCCAAGACGGTTTGTTGGCTTCCAACAATCAGGTCCGGTTCGATCCGGCGAATCCGCACGCGGCTAGACAACCTCATCATCGCGCCAAAGCAAAAAATGTCATTGTGATTTTTTGCGCCGGGGCATGCAGCCAATTGGAAACGTATGACTATAAACCCGAGTTGATCCGCCGCGACGGGATGCCGTTGCAGGGCGGCCCCGCCGTCACCTTCCAGGGGCCCGCCGGAAATCTTGCTCGGCCGCAGTATGCGTTTCGGCCCCGCGGCCAATGCGGAAAAATGGTGTCCGATATGATTCCCCATCTCGGCGGAATTGTTGACGACATTGCATTCGTTCACACTTTGACGAACAAGTCGAATACGCACGGCCCGGCGGAAAACTTTCTCTCCACCGGATTTGTGTTGGACGGGTTTCCCAGCATTGGCAGTTGGGTGACCTATGCCCTGGGGACCGAGAACCAGGATCTGCCTGCGTTCGTCGCGATCCCTGATCCGCGAGGGGTTCCTCAAGCGAGCGTGAACAACTGGGGACCGGGATTCCTACCGGCAGTTTTTCAAGGCACTCCGTTCAACAGCAGCGAGCCGATCGAGAACCTGAGCCGACCACCAGGAGTCAGCATCGGACAGGACGATGCGGCCAGAAAACTTCTGCAATTCATCAACGAAGACCATTTGCAACGGAACCCCCGCGACACGAATCTCGCGGCGCGGATCGCCAGCTATGAATTGGCGGCAAAAATGCAACTTTCCGTTCCCAAAATCAGTGATCTGTCAACCGAATCGCCACACACGTTGAAGATGTATGGAGTCGATTCCAACAACGAGACCAAATCTGCGTTTGCCCGCAACGCCATTCTGGCCAGACGTCTGATCGAGAATGGAGTTCGGTTTGTTCAATTGTTCAATGGCGCTTATGCCAGTAGTGGCCGGCTGAACTGGGATGGTCACTCGAAGCTCCGCGAGCAGTATGATGTTCACGGCGAGATCCTTGACCAACCGGCGGCGGCACTGTTCAACGATCTGAAACAACGCGGTCTGTTGGAGGATACGTTGGTCGTTTGGTGCACCGAGTTCGGGCGGATGCCGATGTTCCAAAAAGGAGCTCAGGGACGTGACCACAACCCGCAAGGATTCACCGCTTGGCTTGGTGGCGCCGGCGTCAAAAAGGGTGTTAGTTATGGCCTGACAGATGAACTCGGATTCAAAGCGGTCGAAAACGTTTCGTCGATCCACGATCTGAATGCCACGATCTTGCATTTGCTAGGTCTCGATCACACGCGGCTCACCTATCTGCACAATGGGATCGATCGCCGGCTGACGGATGTACACGGCCACGTGCTTCACGAGATCCTACTGTAGAGCGTCAATGAACCGAACCGATTCAAGCGGCGATCCGACGCGGTCGCATTCAGGATCCGTTTATGCTATCGCCACGATGGACACCAAGGGTCAAGAGCTTGCCTATCTCGCCCGCTGTCTGCGCTCCGCCGGAATCGATGTGAAGACTGTCGATGTTGGCACTCATGCCGCTCCCAGCGTGGCTGCCGATATCGCGCGCGATCGTGTGCTCGGTGATCATTCCATCGACGTCGATGGCGATCGTGGTACGGCAGTGACAGGGATGGGCGAAGCGTTGCGAATCTATCTGTTGGGGGAATGCGAATCGGACAACGTCGCCGGTGTGATCGGAATCGGAGGCAGCGGCGGAACGGCGCTGATCACCGCCGCCATGCGTGCCCTGCCAATCGGCCTACCGAAATTGATGGTGTCAACGGTTGCCAGCGGCAACACTGCACCGTACGTCGATTGCAGTGACATCACGATGATGTATTCGGTGGTCGACATTGCCGGCCTGAACGCTGTCTCCGAGAAGGTACTCGGCAATGCGGCTCATGCGATGGCCGGGATGGTCTCGTACAAAATCGCATCGGGACAGTCGCGACCGACCTTGGCGATGACGATGTTTGGTGTCACCACACCCTGTGTGACCGCGGTGCGTGAAAAGTTGGAATCACAGGGCTTCGAATGCCTCGTTTTCCATGCCACCGGGGCCGGCGGCCGGGCGATGGAACAACTCGTCGATTCGGGTTTGATCCAGGGCGTGCTGGACATCTCCACCACCGAGGTCGCCGACGAGGTCGTGGGCGGCTGTTTCCCCGCCGGGCCCCATCGATTCGAAAAACTGCTCGACCGTGGTGTACCGCTGGTGATCAGCGTCGGCGCGATGGACATGGTCAACTTTGGATCCTTGGATACGGTTCCCCAGCGGTTTCGCGATCGCAACCTCCATGTTCACAATGCGCAAGTAACGCTGATGCGGACGAACGTCGACGAGAATCGTGAGATCGCGCGATGGATTGCGGGTAAGTTGAATCGGTCCGTCGCACCGGTCACGATCTTGATCCCCACTGGCGGCGTTTCCATGCTCGACGCTCCAGGCCAGCCCTTTTACGATCCCGCAGCCGACGCCATGCTGTTTGCTGAACTTGAACGACAAATCAACCGCAGCGAGTCGCGTCGGGTGATACGCCTGCCGTATCACATCAACGATCCGCAATTCGCCGACGCGCTCGTGGATCACTTCCAACAACTCAATCAATCGACCGCCATTTGATGACCGAATCGCGAGAATCCATCCTGGCCCGATTTCGCCGCAAGATCGCAGCGGGACAACCGATTGTCGGTGGTGGTGCCGGCACGGGGATCAGCGCCAAGTGTGAAGAGGCGGGAGGAATCGATTTGATCGTGATCTACAATTCGGGTCGATATCGAATGGCCGGACGAGGGTCGCTGGCCGGATTGATGCCGTACGGTAACGCCAACCAGATTGTCAAAGAGATGGCCCATGAGGTGATCACGGCGGTCCATCACACGCCGGTGATTGCCGGCGTGTGCGGGACCGATCCGTTCATGTTGCGAGATCCGTTTCTACGGGAACTGAAGGACCTCGGGTTTGCGGGGATTCAAAATTTTCCCACCGTGGGGCTGATCGACGGTACCTTCCGCGCAGGCCTGGAAGAGACCGGGATGGGCTTCCAATTGGAAGTCGACTGCATCGCGGCGGCGCATCAACTGGACATGTTGACAACGCCTTATGCTTTTGATGCGCAACAGTCATCGGCACTCACCGCCGCCGGTGCCGACATCATCGTCGCGCACATGGGCTTGACCACAAGCGGATCAATCGGAGCCAGAACAGCTCGATCGCTGGACGACTGTGTGGCAGAAGTTGCCGCCATCGCGGAAGCGGCTCGCAAGGTTCGCGATGATGTGATCGTGTTGTGCCATGGGGGCCCGATCGCGATGCCCGACGACGCGCAGTTCATGCTCGAAAGAGTCGACACGATCGACGGATTCTACGGAGCCAGTTCGATGGAGCGTTTGCCGACCGAGGTCGCGCTGACAGCGCAAGTCAAAAAGTTCACCGAGATTCGAAAACCGTAGCATCGTACAGCCAGCCACCCGACAACACTCCATTTTCGAGCTTGAATCGAAGGGATCTCATGAGACGAAGTACCGATCGCATCCTGACCACGCATGTCGGCTCTCTGGCGCGGCCTGACAGCGTCCTCGAGCTATTGTTTGCCAAGGAACGCGGCGAGGACTATGACGCCACGCGATTCGAATCGCTGGTCCGCGATGCCGTTTCCGACGTCGTCCAGAAGCAGGTCGACGCCGGAGTCGATGTGGTCTGTGACGGCGAACAGAGCAAATCCAGTTTCCTGACCTATATCTCCGAACGACTGACCGGGTTTACGCCGAGCGCCCAACAGGGCGAGGATCTGTGGAAAGAGTCTCGCGAAAGCATCGCGTTTCCCGAGTTCTACGAGGCTCAACGTCGGATCCGCGAAGGCTTGGTGGCCAAGCCGGTACAACTTGTCTGCACCGCGACGATTCAATACGAAGGGCACACCGCACTTCAACGCGACATTGCCAACGTCAAGGCGGCAGCAGCAGGACGCAATGTCGAAGAAGTCTTCATGACTGCGGTGTCACCCTCGGACGTGGAGGGACAACAAGCCAATGCGTTCTACGACTCCGAGGAAGACTACCTTTATGCAATCGCCGATGCGATGCATGAAGAGTACCAGGCGATCGTCGACGCCGGATTGCTATTGCAAATCGACGACCCGCGTCTCTTGACCTATTACATTTCACGGCCTGACCTGAGTGTCGAAGATTGTCGGAAATGGGCCGAGGTCCGCGTCGAAGCGCTCAATCATGCCCTGCAAGGTATCCCCCAGGATCGAGTTCGTTTCCACACCTGCTATGGAATCAACATCGGGCCACGCGTGCACGAAATGAACCTGGCGGATATCGTCGACATCATGCTGAAGGTCAATGCGGGGGCGTACCTGTTCGAGGCCGGAAATCCCCGACATGAACACGAGTGGAAAGTGTGGGAAAACGTCAAGGTACCCGAAGGCAAGAGCCTGATCCCCGGCGTCATCTCACACTCCACTCCGTTGGTCGAGCATCCCGAATTGATCGCACAGCGATTGATCCGATTCGCCGGTGTCGTCGGTCGAGAAAACGTAATCGGCGGAAGCGATTGTGGCTTCGCGTCGTTTGCCGCTACCGAGCAAGAAATTCATCCGTCCATCGTGTGGGCCAAGTTTCAAAACCTTGCCGAAGGGGCGAGACTGGCGTCGAAGGAACTGTGGTAAAAAATGGATGGAACGATCCCTTCACGAACCGAAAACCATGGCTGATATTTCTATCCTGTCGCGGCTCTATTCCGCTGTCGTGGCCGATGTCCTCGATTCCATGGGGCATCGCAACCAAATCCTCGGCCCCGACATCCGAGCCCTCACCCCCGCCGATAAAGTGTGCGGTCGTGTCTTCACCGCCAAGGCGGTTGCCGTCGATGAGTACCCAGCCGAGCCGTACAAGCTGGAATTACAGGCAATCGACTGCATGCAGTCCGGCGACGTGCTGGTCGTCGATGCCCAGCACGACAAGCACAGCGCCCTCTGGGGCGAATTGCTATCAACCGCTTGCATCGCCAAAGGCGTACGGGGAATCGTGATGAGTGCATGCTGCCGCGACATGTGGGCGCTGCGCCAGATGGTATTTCCGGTGTTTGGAATCGGCTGCACACCGGCCGACAGCGCCGGCCGACTGGACGTCGTGAGCATCGGCCAGCCAATCCAGATCGACGATGTTGCGGCAAAAAATGGTGATTACATTCTCGGTGACGTCGATGGCGTGGTGATCATCCCGCAAGAATTGGCGGAACAGGCGATCAGGCTCGCGGCAAAGAAAGTATCCGGTGAGAATACCGTCCGCGAGGAACTTCGGGCCGGTGTGCCAGCCGCCAAAGTCTTCAAGAAGTATGGAATCTTGTAACGGGAAAGTTGTTTCCAATTCGTCCTCTCGCTCCGTCGCGACGATGCCCGACCGAGACGCTGGCCAGTTCGAGGTCGGTAAATCGTAGGGTTCTTGGCGCCGAAGAGACCGCCCGCTCCAACGAAACGAATCACCTCCCTTCGACACAATGCCGCACATCTACATCGCCGGGCTGTTTCACGAGACGCACACGTTTCTCGACGAGACCACGTCGATTTCCGACTTCCAGATGCGTCATGGCAGTCAGCTGCTGCGTTGCGGCGGCGATAGTTCACCGATGGGCGGCGCGATCGATGCGTTTCACTCTTGGGGCTGGACGTTAACGGGCGGACCCGACTTTCGCGCTCTGCCAAGTGGCACCGTCGACGATGAACTGGTCGAAACCTTCTGGACAGATTTCCAAACGAGCTGGGATCCGAACGTCGATGCGGTGTTCCTTATCTTGCACGGGGCAATGGTCTCCCATTCGTTGCTCGATGTCGAAGGAGAACTTCTGAGTCGAATCCGGACGCTGCCGAATGCTTCCGGCAAACCGATTTTCGGCGTCTACGATCTGCACGCCAACTTTTCCCAAGCCATGGCCAGGCAGGCAACCGCCCTGGTCGCCTATCGATCCAATCCGCACAGCGATGCGAGAGACGCGTCCGTGCGCGCCGCACAGCTGCTGCGTCGACAACTGAGTTCGAACCTGACACCTTCGATCTCACATCGGTCCGCTGGATTGATTTGGGCACCGACCGCTACCGGCACGGCTGACGACCCGATGCGATCGTTGGAAGCGATGGCACGTGAGATGGAACAGACCCACGAGTCCGTCTGGGCCGCCAATGTGACCGCCGGATTCGCGTTTGCTGACACACCCGATACCGGTGTTAGTTTTCAGATTGTGACGACCGATCCGGATCAAGCTGGGGCACTGCTTGCCCAATTCGTGGCCCGGGCCCGCGAGTTCGGCGCAACGGCCTCGCCAATCGACCGGCCGATCGATGAAGTAATGTCACAGATTGCTCGTGAATCGGTTCCCGGGCTGACCGTGTTGGTCGAACCAAGCGACAACATCGGGGGGGCGCGCCAGGGGACACCACGGGTCTGCTTCGTGCGATGATTGACCACGCCATCACCGACGCAGCCATTTGCATCAACGACCCCGCTGCCGTGGATCAATTATGGAATGTCTCACCGGGAACGCGGCGACAGATATCGATCGGTGGCAAAGGAAGCCGCTTCGACGCCGGTCCGTTGCATTTGGATGTCGAGCTTGTTTCGACCGACGATGGGCGATTCGAGCTCAGGGACAAGCACAGTCATTTAGCCTCGATGTCAGGCGACCATTACGAAATGGGCCGCTGCGCGGTGGTGCGTCACGACGGATTACAAATCTTACTAACCAGCCGCAAAACACCACCTTTTGACCTTGGCCAATGGCTCAGTCAAGGGATCGATCCTGCCAAGCTAAGCGTGATCGTCGTCAAAGCGGCCGTCGCTCATCGCCACGCCTACGATCCGATCACCGCTCGCAGCTTCACCGTCGACACGCCCGGCCCCTGCCGCAGCGATCTATCGCGGTTCGAATACCGTCACACACCGGGCTCGTATCGCCGATTCTGCTAAATTCGCGGCCTGGGGCAGGGACGACGGCTCACTTTGCATCGATCTCGTCGGCCTTGAACCGAACACTCAGGACGTAGGGCTCTTCACCCGCTTGCCAGTGCCCGTAGGTGGTCGTCACGACCGTCCCGTCAGGCAAGACTTCGACGCCTGGGTATGCACAATCGGCGCCCTTGTGATTGTCTTTCAGTCGCAACCGATACTGGCCTGGACCTCCTTGCACCAAATCCTCGTACGTCCCGATCCATCCGACCCAGTCGCCCTCGGTGGGCGACGTCCAATGCTTGGGCGTGTTGTCACGAAAACTGATGAACAGCCTTCCATCGGGAAGGTACTTGCCGGTGTGACGATCGCCCGTCAGTTCACGGGGCAGTTCCCGCGGCTTGCTCCACGTTTTCGCCTCGTCGTCGGAGAAGATGATCTGCGAATTTTTCACGCGACGATTTTCTCGCAGCAACACGGCAAGTTGCTTTCCATCGGGCGATCGAACCATCCCAGGTTCGCAAAGGTGCACATCGCTGCTCTCGTAAACGACTTCCGGGAACGACCAAGTCAGACCGCCGTCGGCGGAGAATGTCTGGAACAGTTTGAACCGAACTGGCTTTTCTTGCTGTGCTTTCGCGGTGAAAAATCGACCGTCATCATGAAACATCGCCACATAATGACCCGCTCCGGTGTTCAGCTTTTCCAGGCAACCCATCACCACGATACCTCCCCAGTCGCCAGCCTTTTTTAATTCGCTCCAATGGCCGCCCTCGTCTTCGCTGACAGCCAACCGCGCCGGGTACAGCCCGCTCCACATGATGATGCGTTTCTTGCCGTTGGCATCAACAACGCGATGCAATGTCGGAACCTCCTTCGAGGTCGCCCAGCTCTTGGGAGTCGGTAGCCGCTCGCTCCAGGTCAATCCGCCATCATCGCTTCGCTTGTAGACGATGCTTCCACGACCGTGCCCTTTCGGATAGACGCACAGCATCGTCTTCCCATCCTCCAGCAAGCAGGTCGTTGGATGGCCCAAATATTGACCCGGCTGGCGGTCGACAACGACTTGCCGGCCTGCGTCTTTGTCCAGGTCAATGATGGGAACGTCGAACGCGGCAACGTCGACTCCCTGAGCGAACACCGCCTTCGTGGATCCGGACGACATCGATGCAACAAAAGTGATCCAGGCAATACCAATGGTGACCAGCGCAGAATGGTTCTTCATCTCGATCTAGCGATAGGGGTGTGGAGGGTTCGGCGTCATGGAGCAGCCTGCCATTGTAACGGCGCTCGCCTCGGCCAGTCTGGGCTGCGCAACCCACCCCCCGATCTTCGGCTGCGCGGCGACTCGCTAGCCCTTGATCACCGGTGCCCACCGCCACAAATTTGTGAATACAATGATTGCGTCCGCACGAACAGGATCCGTTGACGCCCACGACAAATCCCCACCGCGCCCCACCTCTCGTTCAAGCAATCTCTGATGCGAATCGCGTTATTTCAACTTGCTGCCACCATGATGGTCACGGCAATTGCCCAGGCCCAAGTTTACGACAACCCGGAAGCGGCCAAGTCGGATCCCGATTTTGCCCTGCAGGGCGAATATGTCGACGACACTCGAGGCATGCAGGTGATCGCCGAAGGTGACGGCGAATTTCATGTCAAGATCTACAACGGAGGTCTACCGGGCGCGGGTTGGGATGGGTCCGATATCCAACAAATCGAAGCGGACGACGCGACGGTCGGAGCGATGGTCGAAAACTTCAAACGGACTCGCCGCAGCAGCCCGACGCTTGGTGCCAAGCCGCCTCGTGGCGCAGTCGTGCTGTTTGATGGAACAAAACAGTCACTCGACAAGCATTGGAAACAGGGCGCCCGGATCACCGACGATGGCTTGTTGATGGAAGGCTGCACGAGTATCGACACGTTCGCGGACTATTCGATTCACGTCGAGTTTCGATTGCCATTCATGCCCAAAGCACGTGGCCAAGGCCGCGGCAATAGTGGCCTGTACCATCAGGGCCGCTATGAGACACAGATTCTCGATTCCTTTGGACTGGAAGGAAAGAATAACGAAACCGGCGGCATCTACGAAATCCGTGATCCTGATTTGAACATCTGCTTGCCGCCGCTGGTCTGGCAAACCTACGACGTCGACTTCACTGCGGCACGGTACGCCGACGACGGCACGAAAACGTCCAATGCCAAGGTCACTGTTCGACTCAATGGTATCGTGGTTCATCGCGATGTCGAATTGCCCCGTGGAACCCGAGCCGCACCGGTCAAAGAGGGCCCCGAAGATGGTCCGATCTATTTGCAGAACCATGGCAACCCCGTTCGTTTTCGAAACATCTGGGTCAAGCCGCGTGATGTCGCTGCCGAAGCGCGTCGTCCGGTCGTTCCCGGATTCGAAAGGTTTCATGGCGCCGCAGCTAGCGCCGATGGCGGTCGGTTGCTCTTGGCCGATCTGAATTGCGTCGCCTGCCACAAAGCATCCCAGCGATTGATCGATTTCATCCAGCCCAAGCAAGCTCCGATCTTGGACAAGGTTGGCACGCGACTGCACCCCGAGTGGATGGTCAAGTACATCGCCAACCCACGGGGCGTCAAACCGGGTACCACCATGCCCGACATGATGGCCGAGATGAGCGAGGAAGACCGCAACAGCGCCGCAATCGCGCTGACCAATTTCCTTGTCGACCAGGATGCAATCAACGTCACAGGCAAACCGGGGAATACCGGCAATGGGGAGCGATTGTTCCACGAATCGGGATGTGTCGCCTGCCACATGCCTCGAAATGACAAGCGGGCGAATCGGGCGACATCGGTTCCGTTGGTCGGTCTCGATGAGAAGTATTCGCGGGGCAGCCTCGAACAGTTCCTCAAAGACCCACTCGCGGTTCGTCCCTCCGGACGGATGCCACAAATCAATCTAGGTGATAACGGATGGACCGATGTCGCCCAGTACTTGACCGGTGATTCGAGTGCCAGTTTCGGCAACAACCGCGAGCGACCGAAAACTCCCAACATGAAGTTCACCGTTTATCACGGCAGTTGGGAAGAGATGCCCGACTTTGATAAGCTGGAACCGGCAGCGACGGGCGTCTCACGCGGACTTGATATCGGCGTGGCCAAGCGCAACGAGAAGTTTGCGGTTCGCTTTGACGGCTTTTTACCAATCGAAGGCGCTGGCAATTACAGTTTTCGTCTTTCCTCCGACGATGGAAGCCGTCTTTCGATCGATGGCGAGAAGGTCGTCGACAATGATGGGGTCCACCCCAACTCGGCGATCGCAGGCAGTATCCGACTTGCACCGGTTTGCACGCCATCCGCGTCGAGTACTTCGAATTGTCGGGCGAGGAAGAACTGACACTCGAGTGGGCCGGACCTGGCGTCAAATCAGGTCTCATCGACAAAGCGATCGTCATCAGCCGAAGCGATTCGGATCTGCCGATCGAGCCCGAGCCCGTCGACCCGACAGGATTTGTATTTGACCCGTCGCTGGTCGAGCAAGGTCGGCAACTATTCAGCTCGTTCGGCTGTGCCGCCTGTCATGTCCGACATCACGACGGCAAGCGAATCGAATCACAATTGTCGGCACCGAAACTGGCCGATTGTGATCCGGCGTTCGGATGTCTTGCTGCGAACAACAAGAACTCGATTCCCAATTATGAACTGCTCGATTCGCAATCCGAGGCGCTGGCTATGGCGATCAGCGCGGTCGCGTCCGAATGGGAACCGACCGCAGAGATGCAACTTGCACATACCATGGCTTCGCTGAACTGTTTCGCCTGCCATATCCGCGGCGACAAGGGTGGGCCGGAGTCCGATCGCAACCAACTGTTCATCAGCACGATCCCCGAAATGGGTGATGAAGGCCGATTGCCGCCGCCCCTGGACGGTGTCGGCGACAAACTGCGTGAAGATTGGCTCAACAAAGTCATCAGCGGCGGCGACAAGAGTCGTCCTTACATGAAAACGTACATGCCAAAATTCGGTCAACAGAATGCTGGCCAGCTGGCCAAAGCGTTGGCAAGCCTTGACGCACGCACCGAAGCGATGATCACGAAAATCGACGCCCCGGAGCACAAAATCGTTGCCACCGGCCGCAACATGGTCGGCTCGAAAGGACTGGCTTGCGTCAGTTGCCATACCTTTGGCCAGTTCAAGACGACCGGAATCCAGGCGATCGCATTGGACACGATGGCCAGCCGGATTCGCGAGGATTGGTTCCACCGCTACCTGCCCGATCCACAGCAGTATCGTCCCGGAACGCGGATGCCCACCGGCTACCCCGACGGCAAGAGCACGGTCACTGACATTTACGACGGTGATCGCGGTAAACAACTCTCGGCCATGTGGGCCTTTTTGAAGAAAGGCACTGAAGGTGGAGTCCCCGAGGGGATCGTTAGCGGAATGATCGAACTGAAACCCGAAACAAAACCGATCATCTATCGCAATTTTATCGATTCCGTTTCACCGCGCGGTATCGCGATCGGTTATCCCGAAAAGGCGAACCTTTGCTGGGACGCGAACAATTTGTCGCTCGCCTTGATCTGGCAAGATCGCTTTATCGATGCCGCCAAACATTGGGTCGGTCGCGGTCCCGGAAATCAAAGGCCGCTCGGCGGAAGTGTGATGAAATTGGAAACGACGGCGCCGGTGGCAGTTCTCACCGACGACAAAATGCCATGGCCCAGCGAACCACCAAAGCAACGCGGCTACAAATTTCTTGGTTATCGATTGGACAAGGCGGGTCGACCGACCTTCCGCTACCGCAGCGACCGGTTCACCGTCGATGACAAGCCGATTCCCGTTCCGGGCGAACTCGTCGGCACGTTCCGGCGAGAACTGACGGTCACGCCAACCGGTGATCTCGGCGATCAGGGACAAATCTACTTCCGAGTCGCTTCGGGCAACGTCAAGGCGCTCGAGGATGATTGGTTTCTGCTGGATGATGCCGTCAATATCCGCGTCACGTCATCCGATTCCAAGCCGATCGTTCGCATGATCGATGGCCAGACCGAGGTGCTGCTGCCGATTCACGGACCGGGCACCATCACTCAAGAAATTGTTTGGTAGAGCGATTCAGCGCACGACAAACCAACTGCTCGATCAAGAACACACTCACGATCCACGAAAACCATGCTCCGCAACTTTTTTCTCACCGCACTCGCTATTTGTTCGGTTGTCGCCAACGCGCAGGATTCAACGAACGAGGCCGACTATTATCCGATCACTCGATTCGAGATCCCCGAAGGAGTCGTGCTCGAAGCGAGCGGATTCCAGTTGATGCCCGATGGCAAGATGGCCGTCTGTTCGCGGCGGGGAGAAATCTGGATGATCGACGATCCTTTTGCCGAAGAGGTCAAGGCTTCTCAGTTCAAACGATTTGCCCACGGACTCCATGAATCTATGACTTTGGCCGAGCGCGACGGTTGGTTGTATGTCACCCAGCGCTGTGATGTCTCGCGTTTGCGAGACAGTGATGGGGACGGCGAAGCCGACGAGTTCGAAGTCGTCAACGATGGCTGGGAGATTTCGGGCGATTACCACGAATACGCGTTCGGTTCAAAATTCGACAAGAACGGTGATATCTGGGTCGTGCTTTGTCTGACCGGATCCTTCTCCAGCGACGTTCCGTATCGCGGTTGGTGCGTGCGCGTGACATCCCATGGCGAACTGGTTCCGACGGTCAGCGGAATTCGATCACCTGGGGGTATCGGCGCCAATCATCTTGGCGAGATGTTCTACACCGATAACCAAGGACCTTGGAACGGAACGTGCGGCTTGAAGCATTTGTCGGAAGGAAAATTCGTCGGCCATCCGGGCGGCTTTCGATGGTACGACCTCGCGGAACCCTTCATGGGACCAAAACCAGATGAACCGGTCAGTGGCAGCCGGATCATGACCGAGGCAAAACGCCTGCCAAAATATGAGCCGCCGGCGGTGTTGTTTCCCTATAACAAAATGGGCAAGTCGGCCGCCGGTGTTGCCTGTGACACCTCCGAGGGCGCGTTTGGTCCGTTCAAGAATCAGATGTTTGTGACCGACCAATCCGACAGCACGCTGATGCGTTGCTACTTGGAACAAGTCAACGGCCAATACCAAGGTGCCTGCTTTCCTTTCCTGAAGGGTTTTGGCAGCGGTTCGCTGGGCTTGGAAATGACGCCGCAGGGCAAACTGTTCGTCGGCGGCACCAACCGCGGTTGGGGCTCTCGCGGCCGCTTGCCGTTTGCGGTGGAGCGAGTTGACTGGACCGGCAAAATACCCTTCGAAATCCTGGAAATGCGAGCCAAACCGGATGGATTCGAACTCGCCTTCACACAGGCGGTCGACGAAGCAACGGCTAAGAACATCGACTCCTACAAACTATCGACCTACACCTACATTTATCAGTCGTCGTACGGCAGCCCGGAAGTGGATCATACCGAACCGACCATCCGCAAAGCGGTGGTCGGCGACGACGCAATGAGCGTGCGACTGTACATCGATGGGCTACAAGAAGGCCATGTCCACGAACTGCACTCCGATGGAGTTCGTTCTCAAGCAGGCAACCCGTTGCTCCACAGCGAAGCTTATTACACGCTAAATTACATTCCGCAGTGAGATTCCATTCCCGCGCTCACGCGTCGAGTTACGAACAACATCGCGGCTTTCAAAACCAATATTTCCGGGCGCGAATGAACCACCTTCGCACGATCCTGAACTGTCCGGCTACTCTCGCGCCGATCGAGCAACACGATCTGATCGTGAATGTAGTGGAGTATGAACGGAAAATAAACGATGCCGCTGTAATGATTGGCGAGCATACGGATGTGGTGCGACTGATCGAGCCCAGCTGCCGTTGCCAAGGCTGCCGAGTTCTTTGGCGGAACCACGGTGTCGAACACTCCCGAAAACAACCACGTCCGCTGCGGATCCATGCGGTGTGCGACACGTGTCGGTTCAATCGTGCGGGCAAGCGATTTCAATTCCTCACCTCGGAGCCCCATCTTTTCGAGCTCTTGGCGAACCTTGGCCGCATCTCGCTTTCCGTTCTGAATCAAGTCATACAATTCCCCTCCGGCCAACATCAAAAAGACGCTGTCGTATCCACGATCCAAGCCCGCCGTCGTCGCGGATACCAACCCACCAAGACTCGTTCCTTGCAGCGCGATATGGGACGTATCCACCAACGGAAGCGCCGCAACCGCATCCCGCGCACGCCGCACATCCGTGATCGCCTGCCGCATCATCGTCACCTGGCTGCCACTCTTGGGACGCTGCCCATCGCTCCGCCGCTCGCCGTAGAACGGCAACTGCAACATGAACGCGTGCAGCCCGCTGTCTCTCAACCCGCGGGCGAACATGCGGCCGACGGTCATCCCACGACCCGATTCGTGTATCACCACGACGGCCCGTGCCGAACGGGGATGACCCTGTTCATCCTTTGCGACGTACCATTCCATCGCGACACGGTCGTTTCGAATATCTCCACTGCTCACGGGAGAGGCAAATCGAATCAGCACATCGCCACAATCGATGCCAGAGGACGGCTCGCAGGCTACCGCAAAATCTCCCGGCACCCAACAAAGTCCATCAAGACAATCACGGGCGTCGGCGGATGGCTCGTCACCAATGTCGAGCGAGTCGTGTGCCGGAAATACCTCGCCAATCAGCGTTCGGACGTCAGCGATTTCGCTGCCGACTTGGACCGCCCCGTCGTCCGCGAACATGGTCACAGGCATGCCCACACACAACACCATCAATGCTGTCAAAACGTGATTCGAGAATGCCATGATGATCCCATGCCCGGAGGTCGCAGAGAAACTCGGTGGTGCAATTCCGAATTATAGGCGAAACCTCCACGAGCAATCGCAGGATCGTTCTGCCAGCAGCCAGATTCGCTCCCTCGCCCGGTTGCCAAAACCGCCGCACAAATCGTTCCCCGGGCGTGCGGTACCAATGACCCCGTGGACCAACTAGACTCGTTCTCTATGATGGTGCCGAGGACATTCTCGGAGCCCCGGAAATGGCGGCCGTTCACCGCTGCCTTTGTCAGATCGTCATTGTCATTTACGAGATTCACTGATGAACATGTCGCGAGCAGTCGCTTTGGGTTCCTTCCTGTTGGCTTTTTCAGTCGTTACCTCGGCGGACGACTGGCCGCAGTACCGCGGTCGCTTGGGCGACGGCAAATCAAGCGAAACCATTTCCACGTTGGAATGGCCGGCGGATGGTCCACAACAACTTTGGAAATCACCAACACCATTGGGATTCAGTTCGTTTGCTGTCGCCAATGGTCGTGCATTCACATTGGTGGCACGGGACGGTGAGGGCGGCAAGAAAGTTGAAACCTGCCTCGCCCTCGATGCCGACTCCGGGGCAAAACTTTGGAGCGTGACACTGGGGGTAAGCGATTACGAACACGATGGCGGCAATTCGGGGGCTGCCGATAACCGTGGAGGTGATGGACCACGCTCGACCCCCACCACCGACGGCGAACGAGTCTTTGTTTATGATGCTCATCTTGTGCTGACTTGCCTCAACGCGGCCAGTGGCGACCTGATTTGGAAACGCGATATCGGCAAAGAGTTTGCCGGTCGGAATATCAAATGGTTCAACGCCACTTCACCTCTCCTGGATGGCGAAACCTTGTACGTGGGTGGAGGGGGTGCAGGTCAGTCGTTCCTGGCCTTCGACAGATCGACTGGTGACGAGGTATGGAAAAGTGGTGACGAACTGATCACTCATGCGACTCCCTGCCTGACGACGATCAACAAATCAAAGCAGATCGTCTTTTTCGTTCAATCGGGACTTGTTGCCGTTGACGCGGAAAGTGGCAAAGAGCTCTGGCGCAGCAAATTCCCATACAGTGTTTCCACGGCAGCGTCGCCAGTGAGCGACGGGAACACGGTCTATTGCTCAGCCGGCTATGGCGTCGGGGCGGGGCTGTTCCGAATCACCGGCAATCCTCAAGCCGATGAACTGTGGTTCAAATCGAACGAGTTGATGAACCACTGGAGCACGCCCATCGTTCACGATGGACACCTCTACGGCATCTTTGAGTTCAAAAAGTATGGAAAAGCGCCGCTGCAATGTGTCGAACTGGCAACCGGCGAAATCAAATGGTCCGAGCGAGGATTTGGACCCGGAAATTGCATCCTGGTCGGCGACAAACTGGTCGTGTTGTCCGACACCGGTGAGTTGGTCGTTGCCGAAGCATCACCAGCGAAGTACGTCGAACTCGGTCGAGTCAAAGCGGTGAACGGAAAGTGCTGGTCGACGCCAGCGTACAGCGACGGACGTGTCTTTGTCCGCAGTACCGAGGAAGCGGCCTGCCTCGCCCTCAACCGCTAGCTGCACAGCCCCACTTTCTCGCGAATTGCCGGCGTTTACGAGTCCCGTCCCTCGCGAACGCATCGACATTAAAAAAAGGGCTCATGACGGGATATCCAGCACGATCTTGCCGAATTGACTCGACGAATTCATCTTCGCGATCGCTTCATTCCCACTGGCCAATGGCATGACCTCATCAACGGTTGGCTTGATGGAGTGTTCTTTGACGAATTCAAGCATCGCTTTGAAGTCTGCCGGCGACCCCATGGTCGATCCGATCAAACGCAATTGTTTCCAAAACAATTTGAACAGGTCGAACTTCTTCGGTGGTCCCGCGGTCGCTCCGTAATTGACGATCCGGCCGCCCGCCGCCGCGAGATCGAGCAAAACGTTGTAGCCGTCGCCCCCTGCACTATCGATGATCAAGTTCATCGGACCATGCTCTGCTTTGAGTTGCCCGTGCCAACCGTCTGCCGAGTAATCAAACGCGGCCGTGGCTCCCATCGCGAGCGCCTTGGCACGTTTTTCCGCGGACGACGAGGTCACAAAAACGTTGACACCTGCTGCGATCCCATACTGCATTGCAATGCTGGCAACGCCTCCACCGACGCCTTGAACAAGCATGCGGTCGCCTGCCTGCAACTGACCCTGTACGAAAACGGCTCGATAAGCGGTCACACCAGCCAGCGGCAGTGCCGCCGCTTCCTGCCAAGTCAAATGAGTCGGCTTTTCATGCAGGTACTCGCTCGGCACGACCACCTCCGTTGCAAATGTCCCGTCCTGCGGCATTCCCAAGATGCGAATCGAATCACTCTGGACTCGTTGGTCCTCGCCCCAATCCCAACCCGGATTGATAATGACTTCACGATCGTGCCAGTAGTTTCCGAGTCCACGGCCCACTTCTTTGACCACACCCGCGCCATCGGATCCCAGTACCACCGGCAATACAATCCCTGGATACATCCCTTTGGTAATCCAATAATCTCGGCGGTTCAAAGCGGCGGCTTTCAACTGCACGACGACTTCGTTCACAGCCGGCTGAAGATCGGGTCGCTGCTCAAGCACCAGACTGGAATTCAACTGTTTCAGAACAAGTGCTTGCATCATCTTCCCTTGATCAGACCCGAAAACGACCCGATGAATGTGATTCTCAAAGCCTGATTCTACCCTTTTTCAGCGTTCGATTCTGCGGTGCCGTTGCGTAGGCCGACAACAAGCAGCGAGTAAACTACGGTTTGTAAAAGGGACATCATTCAACGGACCGATGAAAAAACCTCGAACCGAGCCGACACTGACCACCATTGCCCTGCCAGAACAACTTCCTAGCTGGGGTGTTCTCGTGCTGGAGAGTCATCACGCACCCGACTTCACGATGGACTGGAGAACTCATTCGTTCATCAAGGTGATTTATGCCCTTTCCGGAAAAGGCCGCGTCCTGATCGGTGATTCCCAACACAGTTTCGGTCCGCGAGACGTGATCGTTGTACCGCCTCGTCATAAAAACCGCATCATCGACGACGAAGGTTCAGCCGCCTCGCTGTACGTTTTCTGCCTCGCCACCAACCTCATCCGCTTCGACCGACAGCTGCTCGACCGCATGAACGCCGGCGTCTTGCGATCATCGCTGCACTTTGCCAACCAGGTACAACAGCGTTTGCGACGCCTGCTGTTCGAACAAACACGGGGTCGTGAGGTGACTCCCGTGACCATGGTCGGCGATGGAATTCAACTGCTCAGCCTGCTGGCGCAGCAACCCCCGGCCAGCGACAAGATTGGCGGCGGATCGGCAGGCGATCAGGAAGAGGTTTTGGTTTACATCGAGCACCTCAAGAACCATTTCTTTGAGGCCACGACGATCGATGCGGCGGCGGACCAACTGGGACTCGCGCGACGACGCTTCACAAGCCTATTCAAGCAGCTCACCGGCGAGTCATGGCTGGCCTACGTGCGCCGGCTTTGTATCGAACATGCCAAGACGCTGCTAAGGGATACGACGCTGCCGATCACATCGGTGGCATTCGAGTGCGGTTTCGATGACCTGTCGACATTCTACCGCCAGTTCAAACGACAAACAGGACTCGCTCCCGGCGTGTGGCGCGACCAGAATGCCTGAGCGATGGACCCACAAGCCGTACCCTGACTCCACTACAATGATCGGTCAGTCCACATTGGAACGGGCAAGCCATCTCGGTCACGTCACATGAAACAAACACTCATCATCGCCTTGCTGTATCTTCTCGGCGTCAGTGTGTTCATGATCCTGCGGTCCGACCGGAATTTCGATCGGGCCGCCGGTGCCGTAGATCCGATCGTCCTCAAAGGGGCTACCCAGTTTGACGAAAACCATGCGTTCACACGCACCATTCGCAAATTCGAGGAGCTGGTCCAGAAATACTACGACGGCCCGATCGAATTCGAGCTCTATCTGAACAGCGAACTCGGTTTGGAGAAAGACTACTTTGCCTACATGAGCCAGGGCATCGCGATCGACTACGGCATCGTTTCTCCGGCACACATGTCGACCTTTTCGGCCGCCGCGCCGCTGATGGATGTCCCTTTTCTGTACCGCGATGTGGAGCACTGGAACAAAGTTCTCGAAAGCGATGCCTTCGATCCCATCGCTCGCGAGATTTCCGATAAAGCGGACGTCCTGCTGATCGGTTACGCCGGTGGTGGCGTGCGCAATTTAATCGCCAAGAAGCCCGTCACCAACATCGACCAGCTCAAGGGGCTGACGATTCGAGTGATGGGGGCCCCGATTCAAACGCAAGTCTTTCAAGCAATCGGAGCATCGCCGACGGTGATCGCGTATAGCGAAGTCTACAACGCGATGCAGACCGGCGTCATCGATGCGGCCGAAAACGAAGCGGCCGGCACGAAGCAGATGAAGTTTTATGAGGTGGGCCCGGAAATCTGTTTGACCCGACACGCAATCACGGTCCGACCCCTCTGTTTCAGCGGTAAATCACTCCGTCAACTTCCGCCCAAACTGCAGCAGGCGATCCGTCGAGCCGGCCGAGAGGCAGGTGCTTATGGACGACAACTCGAGTCGACCAATGACTCCGCCGTGTTGTCGCAACTGCAAAGTGACGGCAAATTGCGAATCCACGATTTCACCGCCAGGGACGAACTGTTGCGATTGGTCGATCCTGTGAAAGTGGCCTACGCGCGCGAGATCGGAGCCGAGCAAGTGCTGGCCCGCATCAATTCGATCAAGTAACCGTCAACTCCGAGACAAGGATCATGAAACGCCTGTTGGATCGATACGACCAGTTGCTCAAAGTCATCATCACCCTGCTGATGGCGTTGATGCTCGTTTCGGTATCGATGCAGATCGTTTCTCGCTATACCGGTCTCGTTCCGCGATACATTTGGACCGAGGAGGCGGCTCGGTTTTGCTTCGTGTGGATCATCATGATCGGCGCGATGGTTGCCGTCCGCGACGGAACACACTTTGACGTTGATCTGATGCCGGCCCCGAAAACGCGCCGTGAACAGGGCGTATCCAAACTGATCGTGCATTTCAGCATGATGCTGATGGCGATCGTTTTTGCTTGGTACGGATATCAATTCGCCCTGTCCGGCGCGACGCAATCCTCGGAGATGAGCCGGATCAACATGCTCAGCATCTACATCTCTTTTCCTCTAGCGGGAGTAACTTGGATCCTTTTTTTGATCGAGAAAATCGTCGAGGACATCCGGCTGATCCAAGCCAAGCCACCAGACACACAGTCATGAACGGACAACGATGAGCCTGCAGCAATGAGTCCAGCCGAAGTAGCAGTCGTGATGTTTGGCACCTTCGGCGTGTTGATCGTGCTGCGGATTCCCGTTTCCTTTGCCTTGGGATTGGCATGCATTCCGATCTTCGTTCTCGACGATCATCTCACCCCGATCGTGCTGATCTACGAGATGTGGAAGTCTTCCAACGCGTTCATCCTATTGGCGGTTCCGTTCTTTCTGCTGGCCGCGAACTTGATGAACGCAGCGGGCATTACCGAGCGTCTGGTGAATCTGGCCAAGGCGCTGGTCGGCCATCTGCCTGGCGGATTGGCTCACGTGAATGTGTTGGTCAGCATGCTGTTTGCCGGGATCTCCGGTTCGTCGACCGCCGATGCGGCGGGTATCGGTTCGTTGATGATTCCGGCCATGAAGAAGCAGGGCTACGATGCAAGCTTCACGGTGGCCATCACCGCCTGTTCGTCGGTGATGGGAGTGATCATTCCACCCAGCATCCTGATGATCGTCTGGGGCGGATTGATGTCTGTCTCGATCGGCGGCCTGTTCCTGGCCGGTGTCTTTCCCGGGCTCGCGATCGCGCTGTTGATGATGGGCACCGTTTTCGTCTATGCCAAGGCACGTGGCTATCCGATTTTTCAACGCGCCTCCGGCAAAGATCGCCTTCGTGCGACCGGAAAGGCGTTTCTGGCATTGGTCACGCCGGCAATCATTGTTGGTGGAATCGTTGGTGGAATTTTCACGCCCACCGAAGCGTCGGCCGTTGCGGTCGTCTATTCCGCCGTGCTCGGCCTGTTGATCTATCGATCGATTGGCTTGATGGAATTCCCGAAGGTGTTTTATGAATCAGCACGCTTCGCCTCCATCTCGCTATTCTGCATCGGGACGGCATCGGCATTCGGTTGGTTGCTCGCCTACTATCGCATCCCGCAAACACTCGTTGATGTCATGGCAGGGTGGGGCACTGGGCCGATGGCAACAGGGTTCCTGATCGCGTTCGCATTTCTGTTTGTTGGCATGTTCATCGACGCGATCCCAGCGATCATCGTGCTCGGCACCGTGCTGCTGCCGTTGGCCGATAACGTCGGCATGCACCCGATTCACTTTGCCATGATCGGCGTCATTTCATTGGCCTTCGGTCTGGTGACACCGCCCTACGGATTATGCCTGTTGATCGCCTGCTCCCTGGGCGAAATCAAAATGGCAGACGCGCTGAAGGATGTCGGAATCGTGTTGGGGCCGATGCTTGCGCTTTTGATCGTGGTGATCGTGTTTCCCGAATTTGTGTTGTTCCTGCCCCGCCTGCTGGCGCCCCAGTTTCTCTGATCGTATCGCGCCGATCTTCGGGTAGGCCGGCAACAAGGAGCGCAGCTCCGGCGGATTCATTCGCGATCACAACCCAAAGCGTGAGGTTGGAAGTTGCGTTATTGAGTGCCGGAGGCACGGTATCCGATCAACGTTGGACGCGGGCGCTGCCCCCCTCGGCAAACGCTTCGACTTCGGCGAGCGTCGCCCGCGAGACGTCACCCGGAAAGGTTGTCAACAAAGCGCCGTGTGCCCATCCGATCTTGATCGCCTCGGCCGGGTCGCGTCCATCGATCAAGCTGTAGATCAAACCGGACGCAAAACCATCACCGCCGCCGATTCGGTCGATCACGTCCAACTCGACTGTGGGCGCAATGTATTCGACTCCGTCATACCAAAGCACCGCACTCCACGAGTGCCGATTGGTTGACTGGACTTCCCGCAGCGTCGTTGCAACCGCCTTGACATTGGGAAACTTGGCGACCGCTTCTTCGATCATGCCAAAGAAGTTTTTGGGATCAAGCTTGTTGCTCGACTTGTGCTCGACATCAGGCCCCTTCACGCCCAGGCCCTTTTGCAGGTCCTCCTCATTGCCGATCAGGACATCGACGTGTTCGACGATCTTGGCGATCATCTTTTGACCCTGTTCCAAACCACCGATCGTGTCCCAAAGTTTGGCCCGGTAGTTCAAGTCAAACGAACGAATCGCGCCGGCCTCTCCCGCCGCCTTCATCATTTCGATCACGACATCGGCTGTCGTTTCGGAAAGCGCCGCGAAGATACCACCGCTGTGAACCCAGCGACAACCGCCGGCAAAAATACTCGCCCAATCAAAGTCACCGGGCTTCAGCATTGCGGCCGCTTCGTTGGCTCGATTGTAGAAGACGACCGGGGCGCGAACACCTTGGCCGCGGTCGCTATAGACCGTCGCCATGTTTGGGCCGCGAACCCCATCATGCTTGAAGTGGACGTAGAACGGCCGGACACCCATTGCCCGCACCTGTCGAGCAATCAGTTCTCCGATACCATTGTCGACCATCGCCGACGCGACGCCTGTTTTTAACCCGAAACAACAGGCCAGGTTCGCCGCGCAATTGTATTCACCGCCCGAGACATGGACCTCAAATGAGTTGGCGGTACGGAACGGAATCACTCCGGGGTCCAGACGATGGACCAAAGCGCCCAAAGCAAGGAAGTCAAGTTCTTTTTCGCCGCCGGGAATCTTCAAACCGCTCATAAAGGTCGTCTCTCCAAAATCAGCCGACATCAGATCGGCCGGTGTGAATGTGGTCTCTGTGATTTTCGATCGATTCGTCGCTGATCGTGACCAGACGCGATCAAATGGTGACCGACGCAAATCCGCCGTCCACTGCGATGTTTTGTCCCGTCACAAACGATGACGCATACCGACTCGCCAGCCACACGACGGCACCGGCCAATTCCTCCGGTCGTCCGAATCGATCCATCGGTGTGTGCGAGATGATTTGGCCGCCGCGCTCGGTGTAACTGCCATCATCATTGAACAACAATTTTCGGTTTTGCTCGGCAGGAAAAAAGCCGGGACTGATCGCGTTGACGCGAACACCTTTTGTCGCCCACTCTCGCGACAGCCACATCGTCAAGTTGATCACCGCTGCCTTGGCCGCCGAGTAGGCGACCACTCGCGACAACGGAATGATGCCAGACATCGACGCGATGTTGATGATGCTTCCGACACCCGCATCGATCATCTCCTGTCCAAAAACTTGGCTGGGCAACAGCGCACCACCGACAAGGTTCAGATCGAACACTTCGCGCAAGCCTCTTGTGGCAACTTGCAAAAGTCGCCCCCCGGCGGGATCGTCGCGTCCGGGCGATTCCCGCCCGCCGCGTTGACCAGCACCGAAACGGGACCACCAGCCCACTGACGGATCTGCTGACGGGCTTCATCGAGCGAATCCGCACTTAGCCCATCGGCGGCGAAAAACTTGGCCTCACCACCAGCTTCCATGATGCGGTTGGCACGAGTGTCGCCGCGCATTTCGTTGCGTCCGACCACGGCAACCTTGGCCCCGAACGCACCAAGTGCCTCGGCCATCAGACCGCCCAATTCACCGGTGCCGCCGATCACGACCGCCACATCATCGTCTAACCGAAAAAGATTGTTCATAGCGGCCATAATTTAGCCGCCCGCCAGCGACAAAAATAGGTGACCAAAACCGGCCCCGGCGGACAAAGCCCCCATGGTTGGCCAGAGCTTGCAATCCGATATGACAACCGCAGCTGCAACGAGCCGACGGCGGGCGTTTTCAGGTCAAAACGGGGCGTTGGGAGGCCTGGATCACGACCACGGGCCCACCCGCCCCCCGGCGAGCAAACACAGACGATTCTGAATCGGGCGTCGCCACTAAGGCCGGCAACCGGATGATTTTCGCGACGGGTGTCTTGCTAGGCCGATACAAGCGAACCGCCGTTCCGACCGTCGGCGGCGATGGACTTTAGCTCGGCAGCGCCCGTAATCCCGCGACCCCGTTCGCGGGGCAATGCCCCGTAATCCTACGACCAGGCAAACGATACGCTGTGCCTTCGTAAATCAGTGCCTTCGTAAATCAACCGGCCATTAGCCGCCGATCGCGTACATCGGTCGCTGCGGCGGCGAGAATCCGTCGGAATCAATGCCGTGCGCCGCTCGTTTTGCCCCCACGCAACGGCGGATCTCGTCCAGCAACACGTCATCCGATGCCCCCGACCGCATCAAGTCCCGTAGCGGTACCTCGTCGGTGGCGAACAAACAGTTCCGAATCGATCCGTCGGCCGTGATTCGCAATCGATTGCAGGCCGCACAGAAAGGCGCCGTCACCGAGCGGATGATCCCGATCTGGCCGCCGCCGGGCATTGAAAAATCCTCGGCAGGCTGCGAGGGATCGGACCGGGACGATTCGCTGAGCGATCCATAGCGGGCCTCGATCAACGCCAGCAGGTCATCCCCGGTTAGCACATTCTCCTTTCGCCAGGCTCGGTCACTATCGAGCGGCATGAATTCGATGAACCGCAAGGCAACGCCACGGTCCATCGCGAACTCGATCAGCCCAGCGACTTCGTTTTCCGTGATTCCGCGAATCGCCAGCGTGTTCAACTTGACCGAGTCAAACCCGCACCGGATCGCGGCGTCAATTCCCGCAAGGGTCCTGTCCAGACCAGCGCGACGCGTGATCCGGCGAAAAACGTCTTCATCGAGCGTATCGAGGCTGATGTTCACTCGCCTCAGCCCCGCCTCACGCAACGCTTGAGCCTGATCGGCTAACAAGATGCCATTGGTCGTCAGCGACAGATCTTCCAGTCCGTCAATGGCCGCCAACATCTCGATCAGTTGGCTCAATTGACGTCGGACCAACGGCTCCCCTCCCGTCAGACGAATGTCTTTGAATCCGCTACGACGAACCAACAGTTCCGCCAGCCGAGAGATTTCCTCGAAACTCAGCAACCAATCTCGCGGGACAAACTCCGCGTTGCTCTCCGGCATGCAATAAAAACAACGAATATTGCATCGATCCGTGACGCTCAGCCGGACGCTGTCGTGCACACGACCGAATCGATCAACTAGCGGCGTGTCGGCGGTGGGAGTGAGCGGGTTCATACCCACGATCATACCCTCGATGCGGCTCGAATCCGAGCGATCTCTGCCGGAGTCGCCGGCCGAATGATCCGGCGACGCAGCAAATCGTCCGCCTCCAACCGCGTTTCCTGCTCGGCAGATTCAAATAAAGCGGCCGGCGGAACCTCGACGATCGCGACACCGCGAATCCGCTCGCGATGCTTCTTCAGAACCGTGGCCGGGTCATCACTGGAGACCATCAACCGATCAATTCCACGCCGCGGTCGGGGTAAATTGGCCGGTGATACGGTCACGATTGACTCGCCCGAGGGCAAACTGCTGCTAAAACTGAAATGCCCGGCGTCATTGACCTGACCCTCGCTTTTGGCGACAACTTGAATGGCAAAATAGTGAATCTGGCCATCTTCGCGGCTCATGGTCATCACGGCCGCAGCGATCGGACCGATGGCCGGCATCGAGGCATAATAGTTCGGTAGAAACCCGAGCGATTCGATCTTCGGACGCACCTTCTCGAAACGACTCATGATTCGTTTGGGAACATGCTCGGCGTCGACACGCACCAGTCGTCGCGATTCGCATGCAAACGCAACTTCGCTCTTGGCGCGAAACACTTTGAACGCCAAAACGGCCAGCAACCATTCATAATGACTGCCACACATGGGCCGCAGTTCCATGGCCGGAATCGAGCGAAGATCGGTGGTCACGAACAACTCGCGGTCGTCCGATCCGGCAACGCTCGGCTTATACGGATTCCGCACGGTCCTCCGATCATTCATGATAGTTCTCTCGCACGAACATGACGCTCGACCGGGTCATGTAATCCGGGTCTCCAAATGACGATGGTTCCCAATGACGATGGTTCCCTGTCCCCATTGTGGTGCCGACATTCGAGCCAATGCTCGATTTTGCCGCAACTGCGGCAGCAGTGATGCTGACGGCTGGCGAGAAGGTTGGCAAGACGATGGCAGCGATGATGATGACTTCGATTATGATGCGTTTGTCGAGGAGAATTTTTCCGATCGATTGACCAATCCGACTACCGCACCGCTGTGGAGACTCGTTGCCGTGGTGCTGTTAATCATTTTTGTTCTCGGCTTCTTGCTGTTTCTCTTTTAGAACGTGGGATGGACGGTTTACACTCATGGTGACGGTCGGCGAAGTCGAACCGGCGGGGCGTCGAGCGGTAGCGAATTTGATCTCTCAGGGGATCTGTCGATCGGCGACTTATCACTCGCAGACCGATTCGACCAATTCACTCGCCCTGGATGATTTGCGATCACGACCAATCGCGTGGGATCAGTTGCCTCGGCTCTACTTGGCCGATCGTCAGACCGCTGGTCGCGGTCGCCATGGCCGGTCGTGGCACAGCAATCGCGGCAGCCTGACGTTTTCGATCGTGATCGACTGGCAACTCGACTTGGGCCGCTCATCGAAGCTGCTGTCGCTAGGCGTCGGTGTGGGTGTGGCACGGGCGATCGAGTTCAGTTACGCGCCGTTGCGATCGAGGCTCAAGTGGCCCAACGACGTCTACATCGACTCCGGCAAGGTCGCGGGAATTTTGATCGAGACGACTCAATCGATTCTTCAAAGGGTGGTCATCGGGGTCGGAGTGAACGTCAACGAGACACCGGACCTCGCCGGTCAGGATGATCCGGGTGGGCAGCCAGTCCCGGTTCGTTCGCTGGCCCAGGTCAGCGGTCGCCAGAGCGACCGCTACCAGCTGCTGGAACCGCTGGTCCAGGAGATCTTGTTGTCGGTCGAGAGTCTTCGTAATTGCCCGTCGGAGGTACTGGGGGAGTTTCGCTCGCGATGTGGGTTGACGGGGCATCGGGTGACATTTCGCCGGGGCGATCAGCAGCACGAGGGGGAGTGTTTGGGGGTGACGGACGTGGGGCAATTGGCGATTCGAACGGTTGGGGGAGTGGAGCGACTCGAGAGCGGCGAGGCGAGATTGCTACGAATTGGCAAAGGCCATTGACGCTAGGGCCAGCAGAAAGGACCATAACATCCAATCGGGGCGTGGCTCAGCCTGGTAGAGCGCTGCGTTCGGGACGCAGAGGTCGCAAGTTCAAATCTTGTCGCCCCGACTCATCAAAACCCTGCGAAATATTAGCTTTCGCGGGGTTTTTTCGCGCTTTGGGTGAACCATCAAACTCGCCGCAATGGTCAGCAGTGGACCCTGATTTACTCTGCTTTCCTGGATTAAGTGCAACCAGTGGTGCAACCATTCGCGGCAGCGTTTCAGCGCCATCATCCCCGATCGACAGTGACGGCAGAGATTCGACCGCTTCGGCTGTGTCGAGTAGCCGAGCATCCGTGTAGGTGTTCATCGTCAAGCTAATGTCACTATGGCGCATCGCCGCCTGGGCAACTCTCGGCGTAACACCCGCCAACGAGAGGTGAGTCCCGAACGAATGCCGTAGAGCGTGAATGTGAACGACGCACCCGTCCGATTCTTTCTCGATGCCGGCCAACTCTAAATCTCGGTTCATTATTCGCAGGATACCGACCGGGACGTTGAATACCCGGTCGTCCGGTTCGCGTTCTTCGATCCACTCCCGCAGTTCGGCGGCCAAGTCCGACCGCAATGCCAATGTCGAACCCTTGCGGCTCTTCTCGTTGCTGTGACGCAGTTTGACGAACGGGACATCCCCGAACGATAGATCGCGACATTTGAGCGTCCGCAATTCATCCGCACGCAATCCGGTCAGAACGAACGTCTTGTAGATCATGGCTCGTTCGCAGCCGAGTCGTTGCAACTTGGTTCTCCGTTCGTCGGATACCTTTGCCAGCGGCTCCCCAGCGTTCGGCCCGGTGCGGACGGTCACTGCATCCAGCAACGGCCGACGTCGCGCAGCCGAGAGTAGCCGTCTCAATTCGGCCTCGGTCATCGCCCTAGCGATCCGCCGGCGGTCCTGTTTGGCGTCCTTTCGCCGCATCCCCTCGAACGGATTGACGAGCAAACGCTTATCACCGTTGAAGTGCGAACGCTTGCCAGTCATTCGCTTACCGATGCACCAAAAACCGAACGCGACCCATACTTCGGTGAAACCGTTGTAAACCGATGCCGATACCTGCCGCGTCGGTTTATGGTCGTCGGTGCTTTCCACCAACGTCCCGAGCCATCTTTCGAGCCGATCGACATTCAAGTCCGACAGCCATCGAAAGCCACAACCCTTCGCCGATTCCATCATCCGTGTTTCGGTCGTCTTGATTCGATCCGAATGAACACCGCGACTTCGCAAGTGATCGATGTAAGACGTGATGTGATCAAAAAGCAACGTCGATTGGTGATCCGCGATCATGTCTTGATCCGGCGAAACGACTTTGATTCTGACCAACTCGGCGCGTTTGGTCAGATCGGTCAAGACTGACAACGCGGCTTGTTTGTCCTTACAACCCGTCGCGACTTCGCGGACAATGTCTTCACCGTCGCGATACTTTGCTGTCCACGTTGCCGCTTCGGTTTTTATGCGCTGGGTGCCGTCTTTACCGATCGTTACTTCGGCGGTTCGTTTTTTGTCGCGTCGGTCTTTCCATTGGGCAATCCGTTTGCCTTCGCGGGTGACGATCCTTGCGTCCACCGGCATGGGCCGGGTAACGACTTTCTTAATCAGAGTTCCCATCGTGATTCATCCTTCACGTCATCAAAGGTTTGAAGTGCAACGGCGGGCCGGGTGATGATGCCCGGTTTTCGGATGTACGGTCCTAGCCGTCGCAGTTTTGAATGTATCAGTCTTCGCAATCTGGTGCATTGTTTAGCCGATACCTCGCTTCGCCGGTCTTGATAATTCCGCTCTTTCTGTCTTGGCCGTTGGCATTCCAATACTCGTAGAGTTGTCCACCAATTGTCTTGAGAAGGTCGTGGCCGCCGAACTTTCGCCTCTCAGCAAGTTCTGTAGTCTTCTTTGGGAAAAGAGCGGCATGAACCGGCGAAAAGTCAGCCATTGCGGCAAACTCCCAATTGACCCCGTATCGGATTCTTAGGCAGGCCAATGTGATTGCGATGTCTTCGTCGGCGTACTAATCTGCCCATTGTTTTCTCAATTGAATGTCAGTGTCTGGCACGAATTGAGATCGAGTATAAACCAATCTTTCACGCATCACGGTATCCGACAAACCCACCGCAATTGTCACAGATTGTTCGAATCCATCCCGAGCGCGACCGGTCTGGCTTGTCGATCCATGCGGCGCGGTCGCGGTGCCAGCATCGCGGCGGTTCGGCCGACTCGGCGGGGTGCGGTTCCGGTGGCGCGATCGGCGGCGCGGTCCACAATGACCGCAGGTCGTCGAGTGTCGGTGTCGTCGTCATCGGTGGTTTGCGTTTTGAGTCTGTCTCTCGGTCCGTAGGACCGTCAAGAGAGACAGACTCTCTTATGGTCCCTTATGGGAATGGCGACATCTGGGTGTCGCCTGGGTAGGCACCAAAATGTCGCCTGGGAATTTCGCCGTAGGCGACATCTGGGTGTCGCCTGGAATCGTCAAAATGTCTCCTTTCGCTTAGGGGGTGTGCGTCACAATTTGTCGAGCCGTTCGCGGCTCATCGGCAGCACCTTGTAGCAAGCCGTGCCGCGCCGGTATCCGCCGGCATAGACCACCCGCAGCAATCCGCGTTTGCTCAGACTTGCGATTGACCGTTCAACCGTCTTCCGATTCAAGCCGCAGCGTTCCGCGATCATCCGTTGGGGTGCCGTCGCAATCCCGTCCGGCTTTGTTTCGCGGTAGAGCATCAACCACACCAGCAGTTCCGATCGCCGCAGGTCGGCCACGCTGAAGTCCACAAACGCATTCAGCACCTTGAATCGGTCCGCCGTTTGTCGCCTCGGATTGCTGTTGGTGGTTCGTGTCATGCGTCACCCCACAAATCGGCTAACGTGTCACGCAAGTGCCGGTGAGCATCCGTCATCGGCGGTTCGGTCGGCTCGAATGATTGCCGTGATCGGTCAAACACCAATTCACAATCGGTCGGCTTGCCGTAACGCGACTTCAATTGCTTCAGCGTCACTTCGACGACCGGATCGCCGTCATCGTTGTCGCTGTCCCGCGATGGAACCAGCAGATAGGCATCATCCGCGCCGTATTCGAGTTCCGACGATTCCCGAAACGATGCCAGCGACAACCCGTCGCCCGCGTAGCTGGATCGTCCTTTGCTGTCCTTCGATCGTCCGATCGCCGACAACGCTATGACACAGCAACCCGCGTCGGCAAACCGGCGTATCGAATCCATCGTCGCATCGACCGAGCCGCGCCGGTCATCGTGCTTGCCAACCGGCCGGATTCGCTGGATGTAGTCCAACACGATCAATTCGGCGTCGATCGAATCAGCCGCAGCGGCGACGTTTTCAAGCGTCATCGGTGCGCGGACAAACACCAATCGGTCGGCGATGTCGTCCAGCGTATCGAACGCATCGTGTAGCCGTTCTTGTTGCTTGGCAGATAGCGTCCGGTCCTGAATGTCGTCCAATAAAACATCGCTTAGGCGGCTCAGTTGACGTTCTAACAGCCGTTCCGGCGGCATCTCGACATTTGCCACGCACACCCGCAAATCGTCGTCATTGGTCATGGCCGTGACCACGCATTGCATCACCAGTGCCGTCTTGCCCATGCCCGGCGAACCCCCTATCTGAACAAGACATCCTTCAAACGGTTCCGATCATCAACCTGGTGAGGCGTCAGCGAACGCGAAGTCGTAACCTGAAGCCAGATGCTGTCATCTTGTTCACACAAACCGAGAAGAACGACGCCGCCGCCCGAGGTGCAAGAAAGAACTTTGAGCGGTTTGGCATTCCCATCGCGAATACGGAGATCCGGCATTTGAAGCCGATTGGGCGAAACACTTCCGTCATGCGTAACCCCAAGTTCTTTGCCGACAACGGGCCGGCTACCGATTTCAAGCGATTCATTGAGGAGGTGATTATCCCGCGACTTTCGGGACCAACGCAAAGGAGTGCCAATGAGTAACAACGCACCGGATTTCTCATCCACGTTCGACATCGCCGAAGATAGATTAGCCGATGCTGACCGGCGGCTCCGTGAGAAGCGGAACGCCAAACGAACCAAAGAAGTGAAGGCCGCCACGACTGGCGCCGAGAAACCCGCCGATGACCCGAAGGCCAACAAGCGTTCACAGCCAACACGCAAAAGTGTTCGACCCAAGCGACCGAGCGAAGAAAAAGGGGAGGTGACGTTCACGCACGAACTTGTAAAGAAAGAAGTGCGACGAAACCTCACGCTAAAAGTGCTCGAAGAGAATGAGACGCGATTCAACCAACTGTTTCACAGACTCCAGCTTGCGGGTGACTCGCGAAAGAAGCAGGACCTTGCAGACGAAGCTCTCTCACTCTTGTTTGCAAGGTACAAAAAAATCGTCGCGTAAGAACGCGGCGTTGCGTAGAATAGTCATATGGAAATGGACGACAGAAGACACGGAGCAACCGGCATGAACTACGAGGACTGCCGCGACCGCGGGCAACCGGACGGATTGTGCATCACGCACCACAAGATTGATGCATGCGGGTCGGACGATGGTCGCGTTGCGTGGCGGGTGGCATATCGCTGCGATGGCATGCCATACTCGGTCTCCCTTCCGTTCGCGCGAGCGTGACGCCGAGCTGGCGCTCAAGGCTGCCGAAGAACTCGGTATCTTTCACGGGACACAGGAAGAGTGTCTTGCCCGTGCCCAGTTATTCGGTACTGAACGCATCAAAGAATCAATGCTCGATGCCCTGCAGTGGTAGTTCGCTCGACTCGGTTTCTGCTTGACGCGAGGCATGACCGGCTCCCCCGGTCCGTTTGCCTCAGTTTTGCTGCAGTCGAAAGTCTTCGACTCTCGAATGTGTGTACATAATAGCAGCACCCACCTGGCGGATCACGGAGGTTAGCAGGGATTTCCGTACCGGCGCTTTCTGCATGAGGTGTGTCGGACCTAGGCGCGCTGGCGCAAGACCGCCGTTCACCGCTTCGGTCGCCGACACCGAACGCAATTGGCCACTTGCGTAACTCGCCTCGGTTGGTCCAACTTCGGCGACTTCGGTCAGCGCACAACTTGCAGCGGTGTCCCTCCTCACCAAGACACATTTATGTCAAATGACGGTTCGTCATTAGCACGAACACAAGCCATTTTCAGGCGGCAAACAGGATCCCGGACAGCATCTATCAGACGAGGTCGCCGGAGTCTGCGAAACCAAACTCAATTAAGTCCGTGGGGCAATCGAGGCGATCTGTTTGAACGCAAGAGCTCCACACCAAGGACAATATATTGGCCAACGACCACACGCCAGTTGGTCACCCTAATGGCGTTGAGTATCCCATTGCGTCAGGTTCGGCCGAGAGGATCTTAGGCAATGGCACGTCGCACTAACTTCGGCAGCGGGACAGCCCAGTGCAGTTTCGGCAGAGGGCGTTCGCCGCGGTTTCCTCAGCAGGTGCATGAGACCGACGCGCAGCAGCTGCCACAGCAATGACGATCAGATTTGCGAGCGGAAGATGCAACCGAGGCGATCTTGCAACTCGCTCGAAGGCGTGACTATCTTCGACTGTGATACTCACATGAAAATCTACTGGAAGTCACACTCGAAAAAGACGACAATACGACAAAGTTTGAATTGAGGCTGCTTTCCGATTCGCTGTTTTGCTGGACATTATCTATGAGACGTTGCGCCAAGACTATCCGAACCGCGTGCGTCGTCCATGCGTTGAGTGCGACGTTTGTAGTCACCGCTTGCGTCGGCCGAGCCGACGATAACGACCATTACTCCCCTGCGGTCAACCAAACGCATCCAACCACGGTCTACTGGGGTGACACGCATTTGCACACCAATCTCTCGGTGGATGCCAACGGCATGGGAAACCGAGCCATCACGCCGGACTCTGCGTACCGCTTCGCCAAGGGAGAACGTGTTCTCGCTCACAATGGTGAGCTGGTTCGATTGCGGCGCCCGCTCGATTTCCTTGTCATTGCCGATCATGCTGAGAATCTTGGTGTACTTCCGCGACTGCAACAAGATGATCCATTGATTCTGCAGACGGAAGTCGGCAGGCGGTGGCTCGAGGAGCTTAAGCAGAATCCGCTAAATACCCAGGAAGCACTCACGTCCGATACATCGGAAGCTTTCAAGAAATCGCTAGGACAGATCGCCATGGGCGGACCGAACCCGGCGTTTTTCTGGCGTGCCTGGCGCGAGGACTATGTCGCAAACGAAGCGTTCCGTCGGTCCATTTGGGATGAAGTGTGCGCAGAGCGCTGACCGGCATAACGAGCCAGGCAAGTTCACGGCCTTCATCGGTTATGAGTGGACTCCTTCGTCGAAAGATCCCCGGTCCCCAAATCTTCATCGCAACATCATCTTCGAGGGAAATGCCCAGCAGGCAGGCCAAGTGCTGCCCTTCTCCAGTCGCGACAGCAACAACGTGGAAGATTTGTGGGCCTACCTGAAGGACTACGAAGACCGCATTGGTGGCGAGGTCCTGGCGATTCCTCATAACGGGAACCAGAGTCGTGGGCTGATGTTTCGACCGGTGGATTTCGACGGGAATGCGATCGACGTCGAGTACGCGACAACTCGCCGCCCGCTGGGAGCCGCTTTATGAGGTGACCCAATATAAGGGAGATGCGGAAGCCCATCCGATTCTTTCTCCCACCGATGAATTCGCGGACTACGAAACCTGGAACGTGCCCGGCTACTTCGGTGAAAGGCCCGAAAACTTTGCAGATCAAAAGCGGTTTGAATATGCCCGCTCGGCGCTGAAGATTGGACTGGAGCAGACAGCAAAACTGGGTGTGAATCCGTTCAAGTTCGGGATGATCGGTAGTACAGACTCACACACATCGCTGTCGACTGCACGGGAAGACAATTTCTGGGGCAAGATATCGCTGGTTGAGCCTAGCCCCTATCGACTTGCGGATAGCTGGCACTTTACGGCATCCGGCATGGCAGCGGTTTGGGCAGAACAGAATACTCGCAAGTCTCTCTTCGCGGCGATGAAACGCAAGGAAACCTACGCGACAACTGGCCCGCGCATGACGGTTCGCTTCTTCGGAGGCTGGGATTACCAGGACTCAGATGCTTTTGAATTTGATCTGGCGTCCGTGGGCTATCTGAAAGGAGTTCCGATGGGAGGCGACTTGACTCATGGCCCATCGGGTAAGTCGCCCAGCTTCCTGATTCGTGCCGTACGCGATCCGGACGGAGCGAATCTGGATCGAGTTCAGGTGATTAAAGGATGGCGCGAAGGCAACGGCGAGTTGCGAGAGCAGATCTATGACGTCGCACTCTCCGATGAGCGCAAGCCCGATGAGAATGGAAACGTCCCGCCGGTTGGCAGCACCGTCGACGTCGAGAATGCCAGCTATTTAAATAGTATCGGCGATCCTGAGCTGGCCACGGTCTGGCGCGATCCCAATTTCGACGCCAGTGAACTTGCATTCTACTATGTCCGCGTTATCGAGATCCCAACTCCGCGATGGACTGCCTACGATGCAAAACGTTTCGGGCTGAAGGAGATCCCCGCAGACGTTCCGATGGTCACTCGGGAGCGAGCCTATACCTCTCCCATTTGGTACACGCCTGAGGGGTGATTGCTTAGCATGCGACACCGAATCCTGCAGCTATGCAAAGAACCACTCCTGCATTTCCTGATCGTTGGAGCAATGCTGTTTTTCTTCACACGAGACGCGGACAGCGAACTCGAAGTGGATCCGCCTCGGCGGATTGTCGTCGATGAAGATGCATTGGAAAATTTCCTGCGTTTCCGCAAGCAGCCAAGATTTACAGAATCATCGGAACACCCCGCGGGGCGACTTTCCCCTGAGGAACTCAAGATAGCCGTCGACGCTTTGGTGCGCGACGAGGCGCTGTATCGCGAAGCGAAGGCCCTGGGATTGGATCAGACGGACTACGGTGCCCGACAACGCTTGATTGCGCAACTGGAGTTTATCAACGAAGAGGTTGTAGCTTCCAGCATTGAACTCACAGAAGAGCGACTGAAGGAGCAGCTCGCTCACAATGCGGATCGCTACCGCGTGCCAGAGACGATCACCTTTACGCACGTCTTTTTCGATAATCAGCGGCGTGGGCAGACCGGTGCGAAGAACCAGGCGGAAATAAAGCTCGCGGAACTCAACGCTGCCGATGGCGCTGTTCCGTTCCACGAAGCACCTATGCATGGAGATCGTTTCCTGTATCGGCAGAATTACGCGAATCAGGATGAAACGCTGATTGCAAGCCATTTTGGAGCAGAAGCGCAGCGGAAACTATTTTCGCTCGAAGTGAACGATGCAAAATGGCAAGGCCCCATCGAATCGGACTATGGAGTTCATTTGATTTTGCTGACCAATAGAAACGACTCGTTTGTACCTGAATTCGAAGAACTCAGACCACGTCTGATGGCGGATGTCTATCGGCAGCGCCTTGCAGAGGAAGTCAAGAAGCTCGAATCTGCGGTCATCAAAAACTATCAAGTTGAGTTCGATGTTAAGGTCAGAGAGCGTCTGCAGTCCGGCGAGCGTGCAGAATGAATCGCTTGATAATCGCTCTTCTTCTGTCCTCGTGCAATGGCTTGCTTAACTCAGCCGACGCTGATGACAACCGTCCGCTCCTCCTGAACGTAATAGAACTCAGTAGTGAAACTTATCGCGTAACGCTTCGCGTCCCGCCGACACTGCCGCATGTAAATCAACCTGTGCTGGTACTGTCTGAACGAACAGATGCCGACAACTCAGGTACCGAACGGCCGGATCAACAAATTGTCGACACTGGCAGCCAACGCATCATTCAATGCATCGGTGGGCTGCAGGGCAAATGGCTGGAACTTCGGTATCCCCTGCAACCTCCTCCGGTTGGCACTGTCATTCGGATGACATTCGCGGATCAACAGACACAGACCGCCGTCCTGACGCCAGGGGAAACGGCGTGGCAGGTTCCTTATCCTGCGGCCCGCCTGAGCGTGGCTCGTGACTATTTTCGATTAGGCCTGCATCACATCTGGGCGGGGATGGATCATCTGCTTTTTGTCGCGTGTCTTATTTGCATTGCCGGAACCTGGCGACGTACATTCGCGACAATCACCGGATTCACCATACGCGCATTCTATCACGCTTGCACTCTCCTCGTTAGGCACCGCACGACTTCCCGTCCCACCGATCGAGGCATTGATCGCACTGAGCGTCGTGTTTCTCGGGAGGGAAGTTGCCAAAGGGTACCGAGAGAGTCTGACCTGGAAACACCCAATCATCATTTCGAGCGGCTTTGGTCTACTTCATGGCCTTGGTTTTGCAGCAGCCCTGAATCAGATTGGCCTGCCACAATCAGACCTTGTGACCGGACTTCTGTTCTTCAACCTTGGTGTTGAAGTCGGACAGATCGCATTTGCCGTTCCTGTCCTGGCCATCGTTTCATGGCTCGGCCGCTGTGGCGGAGCAGCCAACGTGCGTTGCACTGATAAGATGTCAGCTGATGAGCAACTGGCAACAGTACACCCTGCACGCGTCGAACAGCGGATTCTGGGATACTGCGTCGGAATCGTCGCGACCTTCTGGTTATTCGCGCGAGTGTCTAACTGTTTATAACGACGAAGCGACAGACGTGAACAAAGAAAACAGAGTTGTAGCCGTACCTGTCAGGCGGGAAAAATGCATAGCTTAACAGCGCTGTTGAGAGTAGCTTGTGTGGTGGGCTTGCTGCAGAAGTTGGTGACTTGACAGCCTAATCTCGCAAATTGAACATATGCTTTGACGAACAACAACGAACATACCATCGAGGGATTCAAGGAGACCTGTCCATGCAAACCAACGCTTGCCTCCTCTTAATTACACTACTGCTAAATTTATGCGTTGGCCACGCGGCCAATGGCGATACGCTCGCTCCTGTCGCTCCCGAATCTGTTGGAATGTCTTCGGACAAACTTGCAAAGATCGGCAAAGTGATGAACCAGCGCATCGCGGAAGGGAAACTTGCCGGCGGCGTGGTCGTGGTCGCGCGGCGAGGAAAGGTGGTGTACCACGAGTCGTTCGGCAAGCGTGACATGGAAGCGGGTAAGCCGATGGAGAAGGACACGATTGTACGGCTCTATTCGATGACCAAGGCGATCGTCACGGCCGGGGCGCTCATGCTCGTGGAAGAAGGTAAGATCGAGCTGGATGCGCCGGTGTCGAAGTACATTCCGGTGCTGGCAGAGGTGAAGGTCTGGACGCCGGACGGGCTCGTGGCACCGAAGCGGGCGATGACCGTGCGCGACCTCATGCGGCACACGGCCGGCTTCGGCGGGTATGGCGGTGACTTGGTGGCCGAGCAAATGGACGAAGCAAAGCTCGGCGATGCGAAGGACTTGGACGACCTGGTGACTCGCCTGGCGGGCGTGCCGCTGGCCTGTCATCCCGGAGAAAAGTTCATCTACTCGCGATCGATCGACGTTCTCGGCCTGGTCGTGCAGAAGACTAGCGGCAAGGATCTGGATGTGTTCCTGCACGAACGCCTGCTCGATGCCCTTGGGCATGGTGGACACGGACTTTTGGGTTCCCAGCGCGAAGCGAGATCGCTTCGCGGTGCAATACAACGATTCGGATGGAGGCCTCAAGGCCATCCCCGGCGGTCGCGTCGACGAAAGGTACTACTCAAAGCCAAGTCTGCTCTCTGGCGGCGGCGGGCTGGTCGGCACGGCAGGCGACTACGTGCGATTCCTGCTGATGATCTCTAGCGGCGGCTCGTGGAACGGACACCGGTACCTCAAGCCCGAGACGATCGCGCATGATGACTCACGATCAGCTTCCTGCGGCGGCGTTCCCGATTTGGTCCGCCAGCGGGGAGACAAGCATGGCACGGGCTTCGGTCTGGGCTTCAGCGTGCGAGTGGCTGATACCGATTGGGATCCTGATGCACACATCGGCGAGTACGCCTGGGACGGCGCGGCATCGACGCACTACTGGGTCAGCCCGAACGATGACAATCTCATCGTGGTCACCGTGGAACAAGTCATGCCGTTCAACTTCGATACGGCCTGGGCTCTGAAGCCAGTAGTTTACGGGGCGCTGGATGAGTGACTTGAACGGCATGAGCCAGGTGCGTCAAGCCAATGTGGCATTATCTTCCCTAGAGCACAGTGGTCCAATAGTCGAAGGCCGGCCGTTCTGTCCGATACAAGCTCCTAATCCCGGAAAGGCTATTCCTCCGCAGAAGCGTGAATTGGCGATGATTCCGTCGCGACTAGTCGGAGGCATCGCGAGTCCAGTTGAGCCAGCATTTCGATGGATGTTGCGATTGGGATAACTGCGTAATGTGGGCGTGTCCTTGGTCAGTTAATGATCGAGCTGTGCAGTCGACCTCTGGCGGTTCGCGGCTTGTCTTCGTGTTGGCGATCGGACAAACTTCAGCGGCTAATCAGAGTCTCAAACTCGCATCGGTGGTCCGACCGACGCGCGAAACCCGGGAACAACTGGGCTCGTGTATCCCGTATACGAATCAAGCCAATACTGCCACAACATGGCTGCAGACATTGGGTTGCGATGTTTGCAGTTCGACGACACCGCGGCCAAAGAGTTCTAACGGTGTCTTGTCGCCCCGACTTGAATTCAGAACAGCTCGTCGCGTTGATTCGCGGCGAGCTGTTTCTCGTTGAATAGCAACAATTTACACTGTTTTCTGATCTCTTCTTGCTGGTTCAAACGAATGCCCGAGTCTCGATGCCTTCGTCAATCGCGCTCCGCAACGTCTTGATTTGTAACCGTTTAGCGAGTTCAAATCCTGTCGCCACTCTGGATGGTTTGTTCGTGGCGTCACACCGAGTTTGCGACGAAACAACCTGTGTCAGCGCCAGTCGCCACTGTCGTTTCAACGCAGCCGCAAACTTCCGAGGTCTCTTTCACCGAAGCGAGTTGGAGTTCAACTCAATCCGCCTCGGTCGATGCAATTGCGCCAAGCAAAGCTTGGGAAGGGGGAATGAGATGTAATCAGCAACTTTGAAACCTTTCATCGGAACCTTGCGGGTGGAAATCCCGTTCAGTAGAGCCTGACCAGCAACTGGAAGCGAGTCTTGCGTGGTACTGAGGTAACTCACTCCACGAAGCGTAGACAGCCAGTTCGAAAGCCATGCTATTGAGCTCCGAAAGACCTTTCGTGGGAGCCTTTGCTTTTTGCATACCAGGGGCCACGCTGCTGTGTCGCAATGGTCTGACACAAGCAGTCCCGCCGGAGTCGGATTGGAACATGGCAAACGGACAACTGAGGTTCCCCAGGAACTTGGGAGAACCCTGTTCGCTCCTCGGCGAATCCCGGACCGGAGATACCGGGTCACCAACTCCAGGCCTTGACGGTGCACTCGTCCGTCAAGGAGCGAACCCAACGAGTGAAACCGAGGTACCACCAAGCGAAGGAAACGAAGTGCGGTGGGACGGCAGCAGGGCGTCATAGCGTCTTGATAGTACCGAAGAAGCTGGCGAACTTCGCCCCGTTGGAGCCAGTGGAGGAAAGCGAGACGTCGAATTATGGAACCATTTTTGGGAAACACAACGAATGCATCGAAATTCGACAAACGTGTTAACGAAACAGGAACGGATAGCCGCGTTGGCGAAACAGTCACCAGAGATGGCTTTCACCTCGCTCGCCTATCTGATGGACATCGACTGGTTAAAGGAAGCGTATCGACGCACTCGTAAAGATGGTGCTGTTGGCGTGGACGGAGTGACCGCGGAAGAATACGAACAGGATTTGGAGGGCAACCTTCGAAGCCTGCTCGACCGCGCGAAGTCCGGAACGTACAAGGCACCACCTGTGCGGCGTGTGCATATTCCCAAAGGCGGCTCAGGTACTGAGACTCGCCCACTCGGAATTCCCACTCTGGAGGACAAGCTCCTTCAGCGTGCGGTGGTCATGTTGTTGGGAGCAATCTACGAACAGGACTTTTTGGACTGTTCGTACGGCTTCCGACCAGGACGTTCAGCACACAATGCGCTCGAATCATTCCGCGACCAGACGATGAGCTGTCGGCCAAAAGGCGGCTTGGTGCTTGAGGTGGATATTCGCAAGTTCTTTGATAACTTGGATCACAACCACCTGCGACAGTTTCTTCGACACAGGGTGCGTGATGGCGTGTTGCTACGTCTGATCGACAAGTGGTTGAAGGCGGGCGTTATGGAGGATGGAAACGTTAGTTATCCTGAATCTGGATCGCCCCAAGGCGGAGTGATTTCACCGTTGCTTTCGAACGTGTTCCTGCACTACGTGCTGGATCTATGGTTCGAGAACGAAGTGAAACCGTGTCTTCGAAATCGTGCCTTCCTCATCCGCTTTGCGGATGACTTCGTGATTGGGTTCCGCGATCATCGCGACGCTCAGCGTGTCATGGAGGTCATTCCGAAGCGATTTGGCAAGTACGGGCTGACAGTTCATCCGACCAAGACGAAACTAGTTCCCTTCAGTCCGCCGTCTTCCAAGACCAAGGGCCGCAACGGACCAGATGATCGTCCTGGAACGTTTGACTTTTTGGGATTCACTCACTATTGGGCTGTTTCCCTGAAAGGATACTGGGTTGTCAAACTGAAGACCGCCAAAGACCGCTTCAGCCGAGCCGTGAAGAGTATGGACCAATGGTGCTACCTCCATCGGCACTTACCAATCAGCGAGCAGCAACAGAAGCTGAACCAAAAGTTACGTGGACATGATGCGTACTATGGAGTCACTGGGAACTCCGCCGCACTGTCACGGTTTCACCGCGAAGTCGAGCGACGTTGGCGCAAGTGGCTTAACCGCCGCAACCGCATTCGCTCGCTGAAGTGGGAGAAGTTCCGTGCCATCCTGCGACGTTATCCTCTTGCTCCCGCACGCACTGTTCACTCCGTGTTCAGACACGCAGCGAAGCCGTGATTTGAGGAACCGTATGCTCTAATGCGGGCACGTACGGGTCTGTGGGAGCCCTGGGTGAGTAATCACCCAGGGCCACCCGGTCCTACGGTAGATACAATCAGCGTGACGTGCAGTCGGTGTGTCTCAAGAGGTATCGTTCTGTCCCCCCTCTCCCCCGTGATGAAGGCGAGTGGTGCTCGCCTTCATCACGGGGGAGAGGGGTTGGGGGTGAGGGGGCAGGCTGCTTGGTGCGTTCATCGATCGCCTGTTCGATCATACGCCGCACGCCGGCCGCGTTCCGCAATACCTCGTACCCAGGTATCCGATGTACCTCGTATCCTAATTCACGCAGATACTGGTCTCGGCGTTGATCATGCAGGCGACCCTCTTCGGTATGGTGATGGTCACCATCAACTTCGATGATCAGCTTCAACGCTGGGCAGCGAAAGTCAGTCAGGTAAGGCGGGATTGGGTACTCACGTCGAAACTTCTTTCCGCGGCAGCGACGATTGCGAACCATCTGCCAAACGTCGTGAGCAAACTCATTTGCTCGGGCTCGCTGATCACGAGCAAACGCGATCGCCTCCGGGTCACGCCGAGATCTTCGGTTCATATTGCCCCTCCAATTCTGACCTCTACCGCTTGGCCCCTCACCCCCAACCCCTCTCCCCAAACAAGTTTGGGCGAGAGGGGAGCCAGAGTATATAACTTTGCTCGTCGCGCGCATTTGGGATCCTTGCCCAGTTACCAACCTCAGCATCTTAGCAATTCCCCGAATCCGCTTCGGTCTGCGACACCTCTCGCAGTTACAAGGTGCAGGGAAACGGGACACGTGTTCAGTGAAGGGGGGCTTGAGTCGATGTGACTTGGTCTTCACCAGCGCGATCTCCGGTGGCCGACACCGGGGCAACCTAGATTCGCCGTAAGGAGACACCGGTCCGCCCGGCCAGTCAGCCGGAAGCAAGTGAGCGGTGGCGTACATGCGCCCAATCGCGTGGAAAGTCATCAGGATGATGTTCGCCATCGAAATTGCCTGATTACAACGCTGAAGTTCATCCACGTGCCCATCCGAGCGATGGAGCCGTGCAGGCGGAGCCAAACTGATTCCTGAGCAAGCATCGCATCTTGGCTGTTGATCGCCGCCCCAGAATGGAGGTCACATCGACGCCCGGCGACCCGATGCAACGGGAAGTGTGCGACCACGTAGTGGAATATGACCCATGGCTCCGGTACCTTCGCACACCATGACCCAGCCGTGGGCAGGACAGTAAGAGAACGTCGGAGCGAGCGAAGTTCTTGCATGGGAACGGATGCCGCGAAACCAGCAAGGAATGCAATGAATATTGAAATGACAAAAGACACCATCGAGCAACGTCCAAGGAACAACAGCATCCCCGAAGGTGCAGTGGTCATCGGAGAGGACGGCAAAAGAAAAAAGGGGAGCCCCGGCAAATATGCCAACGGTGAACCGGCGTACCATCCGACTGAGCGCGAGATGGAACAGAGAATCGAGTTCGCCAAGGAGATCTGGGTCAACAGCCATTCCAGCAAGCATCAAATGGCCCAGAAAATCATGGACAAGTTTGGGGTGAACCGTCGCACTGCCTCGATTTATCTCACACGCGCGAGGGACTCCATGGCCGAAGTGACCGCCGCATCGTGGCAGCAGAAAAGGGAGGACGCCTACCACCGGTATTTGCAGATCGCGACCGACCAGATGCAAACCGGAGAAATCGAAACCAACCTTGTGCGGCTAAATGAGAAATTTAACTTGCCACATGTTCCTGATCTCGTTGAACGAAAAACTAAGGGAACGGAAAAAGGCACTCTCGATCAAGCCGACCTCTCGTTTCACGAGCGGGAATACGAGCGACTCAGGCGCGAGCTTGAGAAAGCCTACGAGTGCAGCAGCCTCCCAGAATATCCACGACAGCGTATTGCCGGTTTCTGAATTCGGTTGAGGCAACCGAGGCAATCCTGTTCGATTGGTTCCAACTCGACCCGACCGATGACCGAGTTGCTCAAATGCCCATTGTTTTGTAGAGGATGAATGGCGTCCGGTCGTTGGTGCCGAGACCTTGCCGATGGTGCTGGTTTCATGGTTCGGAGCCAATGCCTATTCGCTTTGGGTCAACGGATCACAATGGAACCAATACGCCTCTCAAGATGGGTCCCCATTGCTCGTGGTCGCTGTTTAGGTTTTCGTTGTATTAGCCCTGTCGATTTGTTGCCGAGATGAACATCACGATTCCTAAGCTCTCACTTGTCGTTCTTGTGGGCCCCAGTGGTTCAGGCGAGAGTACGTTTGCCCGGAAACACTTCGTTGCAACCGAGGTGTTGACACCGAAAGGATCAGAGGACCGATCCTATTCCGTTCCGCATACTTACTGACCATTGCATACAATGAAGGGTGGCACGATAGGTGAGGGCGGAGATTGCAGCTCTTGTGTCGCCATTTTTCGGTCACCGCATGCTGAATAGACTCGGCGATAATCGAGTTTTTCACGGGCTCCATCCGCCCGCATCAGCGCCTGTATTTCGTTTAACGCCCGGTCAGCTACCACCCTAGGAACAAAGACGTGCGTAATCCGCTGTATGAGCTTCGACAGAATCTGCTGATTCTTTGGATGGTGGTCGCCATGTGTGGAACGTCACTCGGGCAAGCAAGAGTTAACTCGGAGCATCGTATCGGTGTCTGGACCATCGATCCGCTGATGACCCAGGCCCAGGAACAGCAAGTTCTCGCTACGCTGAACGAGCCTGCGGATTTTCAATGGAAAGACGAGACTCTGGCTGGCGTCGTCAAGCAAGTGGGCCTACGTGTTCCGGTCGTTCTCCATCGCAGGGCGATCGAGGAAATCGGACTGTCGCTTGAAACGCCGGTCACCGGCCAGGGAGGCGAAACGATCGGTGCGGCGTTGACCCTCGCGCTTCGGGAACTGGATCTGACCTACACGATCCGAGCGGGGAGTGTCGAGATCACGACCATCGAAGACGCGGAAAACAACTCGTTGGTCCGCGTCTATGATGTCACTCCGTTGGTATCCTTTGAAGGCTGGCCCGTCACGAATCGAACCATTGATGTACAAAGTTTGTTGGACATCATCTTTACAGTAATACGGCCGGACGCGTGGGAGTCGGGCCAGCCGGGTTTTCCTTCAATGGTCGTTGGGGATCGCGTCGTCATAGTCATCCGCCAACTGCGGGAGACGCACGCGGAGATTCAGGCGTTGCTGGATACACTGTGCCTCGTCGCCAACGGAAAGAAGATGCTGCCGCCGGTCGCCGATGCTGTCCCTGCCAACGCGCCTGCCACCTCAACTGCAATACCCATCGGTGTGGTGGTCTCCGAACTGAGATCTGCCGTCGCAACGGCTCAGCAAGCCGATACCGAGATCGACACTGATATCGCCATTAGCGTTTCGCAGCCGCCCGGCAAAACGATGGCCGGCAAAACGGTGGCATGTTGGTCGGTTGATCCATTAATGATGCAACAGCAAGAGCAAGAGCAAGAGCAGCGAATTATCGCGGCCCTCCTTCAACCGGCAGCGAAACACTGGCAACAAGTTCCACTGGCGCAGGTTGTGAAAGACCTCTCCCAGTACTTCCCGACTGACGTTGATCGGCGTGCACTCGAAAGCGTTTCAATTTCCGACGACGTATCGTTTACTACTACCGTGGCGGGCAATCCTACGCTTGCCTCGGTTCTATTTTCCGGCTTGAAAGCACTCGACCTCACCGTACGGCTGTCGGCGGGCCGGCTGATCATCACGACACCAGCATTCGCTGATGAGAATCTGGCGATCAAGATTTACGACATCACACCAATGGTCGAAGACGCGAATGGCTTTGATGAGACGATGCAGTTGCTGCGACAATCGCTTGGATCTGGAACTTGGGAGTCCGGCGGTGGGGCATCGACGATGGTGCCGTTTACTTCAGGGGATCGTTCGGTCCTGATCATCAGCACGACGATACAGGCACACTTTCACTGCCTTGAGCTGCTGAATCGGCTAAACGGACTTGGTGGTTAACTGTTGCAAGCATCAAGATGGCCACGAAAGCGTCCAATCAGTCGTTCCTTTGCCGCTGTATCTCGCTGCTAGAAGCAACCTTGCGCCATTTCCGCATGACGGCAATGACATGACAAAATCTTCTCGATCTATCGAGAATTGTTTTGCGCCCCCGCCATCATTTGGTACAAGCGAACACGAATTGGACATCCTATCGCCCCTTTCTAGTCTGATGACGCTTCGTTACTGGGTAAATCTTTTGGGTAAAATCGCACGCATTTGTTGAAGTACGGCCCACCCCCACCGCGTGGGCGATTAGGATCGTGCACCATGAGAACTATGTTTAACTAGTGTCTGTCCGGAAATTGGTTTGAGCTGGATTTTGACGGCGTTGGGATCGATTTGCAAGCAGCGAAGTTTGGCGCAGCAAGGGTCGCTTGTGTCATTTTGCGAGCGAAAGACACACGATTTTCGTTCCAATTTGCTCGTCCGCGCAGCAGTGAACGCAAACGCTCTCTCTCACAGTGTTCCTCAGACCCAGTCGCAGCCGCTAAGCTGCCTGACGCTTGCTGGTTGCTGCCAACGATTCGGCATTGCGACTAGCGATTACCAGTTTGCCCAGCACGTGAATATTACGGCCTAACACGGCAAGCCCCAAGTAACGTTCAAAGCCTAGTTCGCTGCGGTCGCGACAACGCTTCATGCCGTTGCCACGCTGCAGTCCGCCGATCGCTGACTCAACACCACCATGACGCATCCGGGCTTGGCGAAAATCGATCGTCGCCTGTTCCATACACTCGGCATACTGCGTTGGATGACGAGGAGCAACACAGGCAAGGTCCACGATCTCCGACAACGCCGACACGTTCTCCGGCGAATAGAAGCCGCGATCAAACGATGCCGTCTCGATCGCACCGCGATGTTTCTGCTGGGCCTTGCGAGTTTCATCGACAATCACGTCGGCGTCTTGAGCCTCGCGATCCATCAAGCGGTAATGGCTGATGAAACCGGCGCCGTCTTCAAACACTAACACCAAGTGCCCAAACTGATTGGGAGTCGCTGCCTTGCCGCGACGATACAGCTGCGTGTGGGTTTCAAAAAGACTAAAGAGCTTTTCGCTGTTCGGCACCGACTCTCCCTCAAGCACGCGGCGAGTGGCTGTATTACATACCTGCTCGGTCAGTTCCAACCAGTGTTCCAAAGCAATCGACAAGCTGAGAATTTCAGGGGTTTTGCCCTCGATTTGTGCCGTTTCGACGAGTGTTTTTGCTCGTTCGATCAACATTCCCACGCGGCTTAGCAAGTCAGTGTAGAGCGATTCGATGATCTCTTTCTTTCCCTTTGCCTTGCTCGCCGCGACGCGTCCGATGTTCTGCTTGAGTTGTCTGATCTTTTTGCTCAGATGCTTATGCTGCCGCCAGCGGTCGACACCGAGCAAGTCAGCCAGCTGGGCACATAGCGGCACGAACTTGTTGACTCCGTCCCAGATCAAACTGCTTTCGGTCGGGTAATGGATGTTTGTTTCGCCAACGAAAGAATCAGCACGAACGCTCGCCGCAGCATCGGGATCGAGTTGGTGTCCGGCTTGCACAATCGTCTGGTTGATGCTTTCGACTGTACCGGGTCGCAACAAGCAGAGTGTATCGCGGATTCTCCGGAAGCTCAGTCCGGATACGTCTTGCCAGTGGCCGATGCCCATGATTTCTCGCAGGGCTCGATGATTCTCGACCAGGTCTTGGAGTTTGTCGTAGTCAAGATTGCAGCCGAGCCTGACGGCGGCCAACACGACGACTTGCCAGTCGTCGATGCCTTGCCGTCCAACATCCCTGCGAGTCTCTGCGTTGAGATCATCCGCGACGAGCCTAACGATTTTGCGTCGCAGCGTGGTATTGAGATAGAGGTACTGAAGCCCGCAAAGAACGGGTATAATTTCGTCACGGCACTCGAGGTTGAGCGAGACTCGAGCGATGGGGCTACAATCAAACCGTCGCTGTGATGAGTACGCTTTTCGCATCGAACACTCCTTGAAGATTTGCGATTGAAAACTTGTTTTGTCAACAAATTCAACGCGCGAACCGTTTCGATGGTTCGATCTTCAAGGAGCTTTTTTCGTTTTTCTCTTGCAAATCACGTGTGTTTTCAATTTCCGGACAGACACTAACTAGTGAACCCAGAAGGACTAGTGATGCGATCTATTCAGCTTTCGGTGGCGTGCGTGGCGGTGCTGTTCGCTACGGCGGGGCAGGTGCACGCGGGGATTATCGCACTCGATTTTACAGGAGGGGTCACGGCTACAGAATCTCGGGATACGATGATTGGATGGCAATTCACCGTTAACCAAGATGTGACCGTGGAAGAGTTAGGATGGTACGATTACGCACTTGATGGTCTTGCTGAGAGCCATCAGGTGGGCATCTGGACTGAAGCGGAAGTCTTGGTCACATCCGCTGTGATCCAGTCAGGCACGGCTAGCCCTCTCGTCGGCCAGTGGCGATTGGAATCTGTGACTCCTGTGCAACTATTTGCTGGTACAGATTACCGGATCGGCGGTCTTAAAACTTCTGACACGGAAAGATTTCTCTCACGCAGTGCGGTAGCGACTACCGTTCCAGAGATCACATTCCTTGATCGTCGGGCGTACGATTTTACCTCGACTTTCGGGTTCCCGACGTTCTCCAACGGAAACGATCCTGCTGCCCTCTTTGGACCAACATTCACGATTACGGCAACGTCGACCGTCCCCGAACCATCCTCCCTCGCCATCTTCGGCATCGGAGCACTCGGCCTAGTCGCAGGTGGTATCCGCAGTCGAAAGAGGCGACAAGCTGCTGCGTGATAGACGCGACGACAACCTGATTAACACGAAGCGGGGTGACCAATGCGGTCGCCCTTTTTTCATTTCTAAGTGCCGGTGGTGCCGGTCAAGTGCCGGGTGGGGTTACCGAGACGAACGAAACACCATGGGCGTCAAAGATCTCCATTGCCCGAGCAAAGTCCAGCAACGATCGACTCAGTTGGTCGACTTTGTAGACCACGACGCAGTCAATTTCACCAGCCGCGATGTCATCCATTAGTTGTTTCAGCGCCGGGCGTTCGAGATTGCCGCCCGAGAAACCACCGTCGTCGTAAAGTTTGGGTAACGCGAACTGACGCTGGGTTTTCAGCGGTTGGATTGTAAATGCGACTGATCACACTCGTCACTGCCCGCGTCGAGAAAAACGCTGCTGGCGCAATTGAGCGTTCGAGTTTGTCGCGCCGCTCGATATGCGCGGCCGCAATCGATGCGTACCATCGTGAATGCCATGCGGCAGTTGTTACCCAATAACTTGCAAGAACGGTGTCGACACGAGTGCGCAATACCAGAATCAATGCCCCAAGCTGAATACGATTGCCTCGATCGTTGCACGATGTTATCGTTATGAAAGTGCGAGTTTTTCAGCAATGACTGAGAAAACGTGACGGTGGATCTTTGCCCTTCGGGACGCAGAGGTCGCAAGTTCAAATCTTGTCGCCCCGACTTGATCTAAAGTCTTTTCTGGAAAGGGATTGCGGCAACAAGGCCGTGATCCCTTCGCTGTTTCGGTCCCGATGGTGATACCTTTCGAGATACCTTTCGAGCAATGATCGGGACAACGTTCCCGGTTTCGCTTACTGCTGAGCCTCGTCGCACAGAGCACCCGTAGCGTCTACGCTACGGGCTTCAGTCGCACGATCGCCAGGTTCGGGATGAGGATGGCTCTGAGGCCTCCAGCAAGGCCTCAGAGCCATGGATGATCGAAGGCAATTTCTGCACGTGCGTGAGCTCAATGCCTAGCACCAACGTGCTTCGCTTGACCGCTCGTCACCAGAAGATTTTCCCTCAAGGACTCGGCGCGATCGACCAAGTGGCGCACCTCTTCGGCGAGTCGGTTCGCGTCCGTTCTCAGCCTATTCGCTCTCCGCGACAATCTCTTCGGGCATGCGTCTACCGTGATCACGCCCCCGGGTCCGAACCAGACCTCATCGAACCGGCGCAGGTACGCCTCGGTGTGGGAGATGAATTCCTCCAGTCCCTGCTCAAAGCTCTCAGGCTTCACCAAGGCTCGGTTAGCTGGCGTGCGACCGAGTTTCTTCCCGGACCACCGCCTTCTTGGGCACGGGGTCACCAGTTTACCGAGGCGATCGAGGTGCCAAGGGCGGCAGCGATTGAGGAAATTACCGACAGCTCGCGCGGCCAACCCACGATGACATTGACGCCCTCACAAGTCAGATTCACTAAATGGCGTTGAGGAAGCACATTTATTGCCTGATTCATCGCCGAGAGACTGACTGCCGGGAGTCAGCACCGAACGTCGGCAAGTTTGCAAATTGCGGGCTGCCCGCAGAAAGCAGACTTGGCGGCGTTGGGACAATTTGTCCGAACAGACAACTGCCACTGATTCAGTGCACAAGCCGATGAGAATCAGCTCCGCCGCTCTGCCCCCGCCTCGACCACCAGCCTCTCCAGCGATTGGTACGGTTGGGCTCCGACGACGCCCCGGTTGCCCACGACGAACGTCGGCACACCGGTGACGCCAAGATGCTGGGAACGCTGCCAATCTGCTTCCACCGCATCACGCATCCGGCGCTGGGCGAGCACTACGCCGGCTTTCCCACCGTCCAAGCCCACATGCCCAGCGATCGCCACCAGGTTGTCTGCAAACGCGATGTTCACCCCGTCCACGAAGTAAGCTCGGAACAACGCGTCGTGGATCGCCTCACCGCCAGGCTGTGACTCGGCCCACTTGGCGAGTTCCTGGGCGAGGCGGCTGTTGTAGGTCATCGTCCGCTCGCCGTACGGCAAGCCTTCTGCGGCCATCAGCTCCTTCATGCGAGCTTGCGAAGCCGCGATGTCGATGTTGCGTCCCGCGAACAGCTGCTCCAGCGTCAGGCCCTCCTGGGGAGTGTCAGGGTGCAGCGGGAACTGAGTGAACTTAACCTGGATGTTGTAATTCGCGACGAGCCGATCCACACGCACGGTGCAGAGGTAGCACCAAGGTCAGACGTAGTCGGAGAAGATCTCCAGGGTGATCAGATTAGTCATTGCTCACTTGCTCCAGGCTTCCGACAACTGGGCTGCGCTGGCACCGCCCAGTCATTGCACGAGGGGAAAGCATACCCAGAACTGAAATAGCGACAGACCAATAGCCAATATCGCAACAGGAACTCGGAAAACATAGGTTTGGTTTTCCATTTGCCATGCCGCCGCAATCGTAAAAGTTGGGCAAATCATCCAGCTGAAAACCAGTGGATACGATAGCAGCCAGAGAATATCGTAAGCCAACCCCTCAAATTTCAATTGGCCCGTGTCCGACTGTACGAGAATCGCACACCCAGCGATCGCAATGACGTGGACACTCAAAGCCAAGAAAAGCCAACCGGCGTGGCGACTCGTTGCCATTCCCTTCTCTGGGCTCAACGCCGGAGAGGGTTTATAGGGGTTGGATGTCAAAACGAAGTCGCCTCGCCATGATCGGGCTATGTCTGAACTGCAGTGATAGGGTCCACAGGATTAACGCCGCATTCGGGCTGAACCCCGCAGACCGGAAACGGCTGGACCTGCAAGCCAGCGAAGTTGAAAAGTGCAACCCAGTTCTGGAACTGCTGAGCAGATTCCGGGGCGAGTAATCCGCACCGCCCCCTTACCCCGCCAAGGCTGACCGCCGGTCTCTTTGCATTGACTGCTGCACCTATTCTGACTGCATAGCAGTCGTTTGGCAAAAGGGACCCAATTGGGGATACTGCCGCTGGCCTAGCCTCGCAGGTAGCTCCCGCCGGTGAACGGGTGTTGCTCACACCCTGGCCCATCTTTCACCTGAGCAATTCGGAAGTGAGCAACCGATGCGGGACGAAATCCAGGCCGCGTACCGGGCAGCGCATAGCCTGCTAAACGCGATCCACCATGTTGCTTTGCTTCGATCCCATACGATGAGCATTTCCGTCCCCGATGTGCAAGGTAACGAAAAGGAACAGTGGGATTTGATCCAGGCTGCGATGCAGCGCCCCATGGACCGCAAAGCTCCTGGGTTGCGCGAAACGGTCCAATTTTTAGACGAACAGCTGAACGGATTTCTGGCCAAGTTCGAGCCAATTAAGCCGCAACTAGACTACAGCTATGCGGCATTCGGCAGTTTCGAGGTCATGGGCGTGTCAGGACGGTGGGCTGCTTGGCCACTGAGCGAAATAGGCCGCAGCCTTTCTCATTGGGGCAAACAATTCGTGATGGCATTCTGCAATGAGCGTGCGCATGTTGTCGGTTCGAATGAGTACCTAACACTGCAAGAACTGCGAGAGGATTGCCCCGTTACAGACGCCATCGTAGCCATTATCAGGGACAGGCTGTATCTGGAAGAATCGCAGCTCCTTCAGCACCATGTACCTTCTATTGAACTACACCAGCCGCCAGCGCCACAACTGACCCCTACACAGCAAAGCTACGTTCTGGCTGGAGCGGTTTGGTTGTTGTTCAAGGAACACGAACTGCAAAAGCGCGTAGACGGCGAACGAACCACCGAACCGACAAGGGATGAAGCATACAGCGTAGCCCAGCAACTGGGCTGGCAAGGGACGGAATCACAATTCAAACAACATGCCAACGAAGGGACAAAACCGAAGTGGCGAGACTTGTCTGAGGTGAAAGCTAAGGAACAGCAATTCCTAAACAGATTTCTTTCGCTGTCGTAGGCCGTCATTAAATGACCGTAGTCCTGGCGAACTTAGAAATATCTATTTCCTAGGTTCCTAACGATAGCCCGCACGTTCTGACGTGCGTTTACTTCCATCGACGCAGCGGCAAGGTGCCGCTGCATTTCTCAAACGATGGAAGTGGAAATGCCAACGCAGTTATACCTGCCCGGCACCGAACGGCTGCTGACAAAAGCGCAGCTGGCCGAAAAGCTGGGCATCACGACCCGCAGCGTAGACCGGTGGCTGCGAGAAGGAATCTTGCCCCTTGCCGTGAAAGTGATGCTGGGTGTTACCCCGCGATTCAGGGCAGCGGCAGCCGACCAATGGATTGCAGACGGGTGCCCCGGTGCCAAGTCCTGAGCCAATCCGGTGTAGCGTAGGCGAATGCAGCAGGACTGCCAGCCTGTATGCGCATGACGGCGGGATCTTCGCCTACTGCGCCGTCCATGCCGTTGGTACGTCAATAGGCCGCGACGATGAACAGGAGCTGACCGCGCAAGCCCCAACTCAAGGGACGGCCCGCCAATGGAGGTTAGCGTGATGTTCCGGCGGAAACCGCGCACGCCAAAAGTAGAATTGCGGCAGCACCTTGCTGCGGGTGTTCATCGAAAAGCGGTTCCCTCGCCGCATGGATCCGGTAGAATGAGTAGGTCGAGTTGATCGTGCCCCACAACTCGACATTTGGCCCCGGCGCTGCCTCGCGTTGGGGCTTTTTTTGTCATGCTCGCTTCTGAACTCGCCGACCGGCATTGCGCACCTGTTTTGCAGGAGACGGACCCGATATGCCAAACCAGATCCTTACCATCGCACCCTTTTGGCTGGACTCCGTGCAGACGTGGGTCTTTGACGACGACGCCGTGGACCTTGTTCAGGAGCCGTTCGTCAGCGGGATCCCGGAAATGATCGATGATTTGGTCACCAACATTCCCAATGCCAAGAATGGATTTCGGCTGCTGTTCTCGGCTGCTCCGTTCCCGGGATACCAACGGAAACTAACGCGTTTACGTGAAGAGTATGGCGGCTGGTGGTACCGTAGTGATCAGCCGGAAGGCGAGGGCTGGCTGTGCCCGGCGTTGTTTCGATACTTCGATGAAGCGCCCGTGGAAATCTACGTCAAGGCGGAGGCAAAATAGCCTCCCGATCAGCATGCGTGCGGAGCGATTGAATGTTGCCACATGACTCGGAAATCAAACAACAAATTAGGCAGCGATTTGCAGCGGTCGCCCGGACGCTCGAAAGCGAAAAGGTTTTCCCTGTCGGCCCCGGAAGTGCCAAGGCACTTGGCTACGACAGCGACGAGATCGATGGACTGCCTGCCGTGGTTACGGAGTCCTTCAGCGGCGTGGGCAATCCTTTGTCTCTGGCAGACATTGCCCCGGGGCAAACGGTCTTGGACCTCGGCTGCGGGGCCGGTTTGGATAGCATCCTCGCTGCCCGCCGCACCGGGCAACTGGCAGGGGCATCAGCATCGACATGACGACTGAAATGCTGGACAAGGCAAAGCGGAACGCCATGTCCGCAGCGGTGGACAACATCGAGTTCCATCATGGCGAGGCCGACCAGTTGCCCGTGGACGACGAAACCGTCGATGTGGTGATTACCAACGGTGTGTTCAACCTTTGTCTCGACAAAGGGAAGGTATTGTCCGAGGTGCATCGGGTGTTGCGGCCCGGTGGGCGTTTCCAGATGGCCGACATCGTGCTCCATGACGCGGTGACGGAGGAGGCGGTAGCCGGCAAGGGCACTTGGTCGGACTGAATTCTCGGCGCCGTGAAGGAGCGGTCGCTTCTTGAAATGCTGAATCACGCTGGATTTGTCGAGATCAGGTTCTGTGGTTGGACCGGCTATCACACATCGCCGTTCACGGAAGGGGCGATGATCTTGGCCACTCGGCCCAACGAAGGGCAGCATTACGGCTAACTGCAATCGGTCGAATTCACCGCTGCGTCGAACGGAAATCGCTTCGCGACAGCGGCCGATGTACCCGCCAGCAGTTAGACGCACATTGGACCACGTCGTTAACGGCGGAATATTGGCCCTCGCTCTGAGAGGGTCGAACATCAAGTAACGCGGGTTGGGCATGACACGCTGTCTCTGTCACTCCTGGAAATAGGATTCTTCGATCATTCGCCACGACGGGCTGCGCCGTTGTGCCCGGACGATGCGAATAATCCGCACAGCGCCACTTTCATCGGAGAACCGGTGCTGCCACTGTCGCGATTTGACACCGGTTCATCCACGACCTAGGTTTCAAATGGCGCATCACGTCCACGCCCAGAAATGAAGTCGCGTTGCGGCCGCATTGCGACATTCATGCGTTCGTCGGCCTACTTTCACGTAAAAGTGAGGACACGCCATGTTGCTGTTGGGAACTGTCGTTGCCGGCGCTGGAGCATGTGTTGGCCTTTTGGGTGGACTGTTGGGCTTTCGCTTGTTTAATCATCTATCCAAAACCTCGATGACCGACAAGCAAATCGAATTTTACCGACCTTGGCAACGATCTCTCATAATCGGAGTGCTGACAAGCGTCGTGACGCTGTTGGCGTTTTCCCTTGGTGACAACGAAGTCCATGAAGGGTTGATCGGACTCACCTGTCTTGGCGTTAGTTTCGTATCCGCCACGCTGTACATCATTGGTTCTCTGCCGCTATTTACGAGATTTGGGCCAGCCATCCTTGAGGCAGGCGAGCTGAGTCTGGCCGTTACCATAGTTCTGACGGCTTTCCTATGCGTTTGCGGCGTGTTGTGGATCACACTCGTGGTCCTTGGGGGATGTGTCTTGCTAGCCGTAACCGTGTTAAACGGAATGTGGATCTATCGGCTACGTTGAGCTACTTGCCCAAGGATTACGAGCAACAGGAATCGTGGCCGCTGCTCCTGTTCCTGCATGGCCACGCCGCGGCATCTCGCTGAGTTTGCCTGCCTTGATCTTCGTGTTGAGCTTTTGGGAGAGTCGCAGGATCATCGGCGTAGTTGCTGCCTTTCCTCCATGGACTCGACAAGTGCTTCCTTGGCCTTCCGAGGCAGGGCCTTGATCGCTAACTCACGCTTCAGGGCCATGCTCTGGCTTGGCTGCTCTTCCTGATATTCGAGAACGACCGGCAATCGACTTCGCGTATAGCGTGAAGCTGTGCCCGCGTTGTGTTGTTCGAGTCTGCGTTCCCGATCATTTGTAATCCCCGTGTAGAGCGAGCCATCAGCACATCGCAGAATGTAAACCAACCACTGGCCAGCCAGTTGCTTCGTCAGCTTCAACACTGCGACTTCTTTGGCCTTGGCTTCGACCTCCACGGTCAATGTCAGATCGCGCCAGCATTCGGGAAAGTCCACTATGTTTATGAAGTCGTGATGGCGTCTCGGTTTCGGCCCCTTCCAGCCTTCAATCGGACTGGAAATGTGAAACATCGGCTCCCGGTTCCATGTGGCGATTGCCTGTTCCGTTGCCTCTTCGACTGAAAGCTCATCTTGGTTGCAGCGGTGGTGGTGAACGTCGTAAACCAGTGGAAGGCCTTCCGCCCGACACACCGGCAGCAAGTCAGAAGGTGTGTGAGTTGTGTCGTCGTTCTCGACCGTGAGTCGGTGTCTAGCCCGGCGTGACAACTTCTTGAGATTCCGGGCGAAATCCGCCAGAGCTTTTCCCTTGTCGCCATACGCCCCGCCGCCGTGGATATTCACAACGTCAGCGCGGACCCACTCTGCAACTTCGCACTGGTACTCCAACTCTTCGATGGACTTGGCCACCACGTCGGGTCGGGGAGAATTGAGTACGACGAATTGATCAGGGTGGAAGCAGGTTCGCAGCATATTCTTCCTGGCAAATCGCCCGCACGCTTTAAACCGCCGCACAATCTCGTCGCCCTCGGGAAGATCCTCGACCTCGTACCCGCATTCGGGGTGCGTCTTGAGAGGAAGAATCTGGCTGTTGATCCGAAAGCAGCCGATCCTGTTGTCGGCGCAAAACTGAAGAGATGCCGACAGAGCATCGGCGTTCGCCATGCACAATTCGGACAGTTTCGCTAGCGCAGCGGGGCGGTTCAGCTTTCCATTGGCGGTTGCCGTGGTCGTGCGGAACTTGATCGGTTGGTCCCGAAATATGCAGCACAGTCCAAGACGAATCATGTTGTCCAATTCATGGGTGCGTCGGATGCCTGCTTAGCAATTGGACGACGTGGTAAGCCATACGACCCAGCGAGATAGAACCAGCCAAACCATCTGCAGGCGCCCGTGCTGGGAAGGCATTACAATGGCCTGTATTCGGAAAACTGTCGAGGTGACTGTGTTCAGCATGAGTGATGCCTCGCGGCCGACGGTCAACACCAGCCATCGGGTACACGATGACAACGCTGTCTAGATTTCTACTGGTACTGGTTGGCGCCTCGATCGTCCAATCCGCTTCCGGCGCGGCCGAACCCGGCGGGCCGTTGATCGTCGCCCATCGCGGATTACTGCTCCACGCACCCGAGAACACGCTGGCCAACTTTCGGGCTTGCCTTGAACTTCGGCTGGGATTCGAGTTCGACGTCGAAAGGACGAAAGACGGACATTTGGTCTGCATTCATGACAGCACGGTTGATCGAACGACCAATGGTACGGGCAGCGTCTCGGAAATGACGCTGGAGCGGATTCGAGAACTCGATGCTGGGAGCTGGTTTGATCCCAGGTTCGCCGGTGAGCAAGTGCCGACCATCGATGAAGTGTTCAAGCTGGTTGCGGGTTTCAGGCATCACGACGTGTTGATCGCGGTCGACCTCAAGGCGGAAGGCGTCGAACAGGATGTTGTCCGGCTGGCGCTGAAGCACGACGTTCTCGACAAGCTGCTGTTCATCGGCAGAACGATTTCGGAGCCGGATGTGCGTGAGCGGATCATGCAGACTTCGACCAACGCTCAAAGTGCCGCTGTTGCCAATGACGCGGATGAGTTTTCAAAAGCACTTACCGCACCCCGCGCCAGCTGGGTGTACTTTAGGTATTTGCCGTCGAAAAGTGAGATGAAGGCTGTGAAGGGTTCCGGAAAACGGGCCTTCATCGCCGGAACGACCGTCAGCGGCCACGTTCCAATGAACTGGCGACAAGCCGCCGTCGTCGGAATCGACGGCATTCTGACCGACTATCCGCTGGAGTTGGCGGCAACGCTAAGGGAGGGCCCAAGCCCATGAGTGAGACACCGTTCATAGTCCGCCAACTCATCGACGAGATTCAGCCGCCCGAGTCCGGTAAGACGAGCGTCGCCCTCGTCGATGACGAAAAGGCAAAGGTGATGGTGTTTGCGTTTGCTGCCGGCAGCGGCTTGGCCGAACACGTCGCACCGTTTCCGGCGATCATTCAGATCGTCCAAGGTAACGCCGCGCTGACGGTCGGCGACGAGTCGGTCGCAGGTCAGCCGGGAACGTGGATCCAAATGGCTCGCGGGACGCCCCATAGCATCCAGGCCGAGACTCCGGTCGTGACGCTTCTAAAGTGACATTGGCGGCCGCCCCCGGTCGAATGCGGCAAGCTATCGATGCGCTGGGTACCCGGGGATACTCGCAGCCTTATCGGCGCCCTTGGCGTCGATGTCCCAACGGCTGAAATGTTGCTCGATTCGCTGCTAGATCTTGACAGCCGCGACACCATGCGTACGATGGGCTTGCTGATTGGAGTCGTGGTCCTCCGGTCACTGCCCCGGCTTGCCAACGCGGTCCACCACAGACGAAAGTCGAAGTTGGCCGACCTAGGTATCCCGGCTTAAAGATTACTACGTCCATTGCGGATGTGGTTGCCTTATTTGCCACCGGGCGTAATGCACGTTGCCAGCCGAATGCGGCGTGGCAAGGCATGGCATGGTAATGACCACAGACGCTTTGAGGGTCGTCCGGCTCTCGAAGCGTTTTTTTTTCGCGGCAGACATTACCAACATTCGTTTGGTTCTCAGTAGGCGGATCGCCACGCCCCCTTGTGGTCAGGGTCGCGGATGTTGCGGGCGATCGAAGGAAATCGTCCAAGAGTTAAAAAACTCCAGGAACTAAGAAACAGCATCGCGATCGATCGTAGACTCGAACCATTTGCGGCGAGACGCCGGTAGCTTGCCCAAAAACTTATCCCACATCGATTCGATGTCTTTGCGGATTTGGGAGACGTTCCATTTCTTATTTCGCTCGAAGTCGAGGCGTTCGTAGCTCAAGTGAGCAAGGGCCTTGTTGAGCCGTGGCATATTCGCCTTGAGGTACGGCGTGAGGTCGACTCGCTTCCATTCCTCTGTATCGGAAAAGTAGTCCCCAGCGATGACGTCATCCTTTGTACGCTTCTTGCAAAAGAAATCGGCCAAGCACCGAGTGTGAATCAAGAAACATTCGAGCATAGCGTTCGCACCCGGATACCCGATTCCACTTGAACCCGCGTAGGCTATCCATCGATCGTCGCGATCGTCGATCGAGTTGACGATGATATCTTTCCCTTCGCCTATCGCGATGGGCGAATACACTCGCACCCACCGCACGACCTCATCACCTGCCCATCGAAACATGTCGTATTCGTACTGGACCTTTGATGCGACGGCCCGAGCGTCTTTATGAATAGCCATCGCTGTGCCCTCCGCCGTCATGACACACAATGCGAACCAAGTGTTCGCTAACTTCTAGTCGTTGCTCTTCGCCTGCTGAATATTCCATGATACGAGTTTCATGTCTGTTTTCGACTTTTGGTTGTCGCTCACCGCCGCCACGTCCTTTCGTCGAAATCTCATTTTCGGCCGCGACCGCTCGGTCGCGGTAACGAGTGCTTCACGGGCCGCCATTGCCACGGTCGCCTTGCTTAAACTCGGCCGCAACCCGTCGGTCGCTGTAGCTGCCGATTCGGCCGACTTCGTAACCTTCGTGAGTATTCGTTGGCCTTCATCATCCCTATGGCTGACACAGCCACGCGCTGGGCGCGGCCATATCGGAGCTAAATATTCGCCCGTAGCGCGTCAGAATAGATGGACCGCTGCGGCCTACCAATTGGTAATCGCCATTTTGGGCCTTCCAGCCCCGCCGACGGTCGATTCCGGCTGATGGCGGGGTTTTTCATGTGCCATGAAAACACGTCGCCAGTGATTCGGCGCCGAAGCATTCCCCAAAAACATCCGATCGCCATTCGATACAAGGAGAACAACACATTGAGCCACGTCGTCATCATCAAAACCGAAGTCCGCGATCCGGCCGCCGTTCGCGCCGCTTGCCAAAGACTGCAATTGCCGCCGCCGGTCCAGTGCAAACACAAACTGTTCAGCGGCCATGTCACCGGCCTGGGCGTCCAACTGCCCGATTGGAAATATCCGGTGGTTTGCGAGCTGAACACGGGGCAAGTCAAGTTCGACAACTTCGAGGGCCGCTGGGGGAATCAACAGCACCTCGACAAGTTTCTGCAGCGGCACGCCGTTGAAAAGGCGTCCCTGGAAGCACGACGCAGCGGGCACAGCGTCACCGAGTGCCAGCTGGCCGACGGCAGCATCAAACTGACCGTCAGCGTCGGAGGTGCCGCATGAGCAACAAAATTATTGAAGTGACCGTCGTGCCCGATGGCCAGACCCGCGTCGAAACCAAGGGTTTCACCGGCAGCGAGTGCCAGAACGCCAGCGAGTTCATTGAAAAGGCGCTCGGCAAACGCACTGGAGAGCAACTCACCGCTGAGTTTCATCTGGAACAACCAGCAAGGCAACGCAACCAGCAGAACAGCTAGCGTGCAGCAGCTCTCACGCCCTCGACCACCTCAGCCACGGTCCGCTTGAGCAGTGCATCGCCGCCGAACTGCATGCCGAGCGCACGGATCTTGTTGGTGACGATCTGGTGTTTCGGCTGCATGGGATCCCCGACCACCTGGCTCGCGCTTCTCGACAGTTCTTTCGCGAGCGTAGCCACATCGAGCTCGGACACGTAACGGTCGTAGCAGTTGAAGGCCTCTCCGGCGATTCCGTCTGCAGTCAACAGTATGCCCACGGCTTTGGCGACGTCGGCGGCATGGACTTCCTTTCCGCCCCGTGAGCACTCAATTGTCTCACCGCGCACGACCGCCGACACGAGGTCGTACCATTTGCTGCTCTCGACAGGACGGGCCACGCCGTAAACGCCGGTGGGACGCAGGGGGCAGATCGGATAACCCTGCCCGAGTCCGTAGCTGTGAACGAACTTCTCGACCGCCGCCTTGTACGCTCCGTAGTGGCTCGACGCCCAAAGCGGATGGGCTTCATCGAGAGGCCGGTCGTCAAGAATCTTCTCGTGCACCGCGCACGTGGAAATGAAGACGAAGCGGCCGACGTTAGCTCTACGGGCGGCCTCGATCAACTCCAACGTGCCGACCACGTTCTTTTGGACGAACTCAATCAGGTCGCCCTCGGCTCCTCGAAACCCCATTCCGGGGCGGTAGAGCGCCGCATGGACCACCGCGTCGCATCCATCGGCCAAGGCGGCCATGCTGTCGCGATTCCCCAGGTCACCCTCGATCCACTGGAGCTGGCCGATCTGGTCGAAGCCCTCGCGATTGCTCGGCGCCCGATGCCAACAGCGAAGCGAGTGACCCTGGTCGGCAAGGTGGTTGGCGGTATACCGGCCGATAAACCCGGTGGCTCCTGTGAGTGCTACCTGCATCTGGTCTTCCTTTCGCTTGTCAGTGTCTACTCATCTTCTGTAATGAAAATATCGTCATCTGCGATATCGGGGATGCCCGTTACCTGCACTGTCGCCGCGAACACTTGATCAATGTGCCCAGTCCGTTGGATTGGCTCCCGGTGCGGCAGTTACCGACGTACAGGCCGCCCGAGGAGAACAACTCGAAAGAGAACGATCCGAACACAGCGAAAAAACCGCCGAAAAGTTAACCGTCGCCCAGATCCTTCGCATCGCGGCGGCGTCTTACGTCAAGCAGTCGTCGCCTGGCGAGTTGGTGCGGAGCACGCTTGCGAAACTGTCGCTGTGCCGGACCGCGGCACTGGGCGGCAAGACGTATCAGTGTGACGACTGCGGCGAGGTCACGACGGTTCATCATTCCTGTGGCGACCGGCACTGTCCTGTCTGTAGCGGAAGAAAACGCTACGACTTCGCAGCCAGGGCCGAGGCATTGATCCTTGATGATGTGACGTACTACCAAGTCGTCTTCACGCTGCCGAGTGAGCTTTCGGAGATGGCCTTGGCCAATCGGTCGGAGCTGGCGGAGTTGTTGTTCACGTCGGCCTGGAAAGCTCTGCAAAAAGCGATTCGCTCTCAGCAGGACTACGATCCGGCGGCAATGATGGTGCTGCACACTTGGAACCAGCGAATGGATTCGCACTGGCACGTGCACGCGTTGGTGCCCGGAGCCGGTCCCAGTCTTTCGCACGACGGCTGGGAACAAGCCGAAGCACCCGCGGATGTCGCCAACAGTGACGGGCACTACTTGGTCGACGCGACCAGCTTGCGGGAGAGCTTTCGCAAGTTTGCCGTTCGCCACTTGCGTCGGCTTCGCCGGGACGGAAAGCTGAAACTGGGCGGCAAGTTCACGAACTTGCAAAACGATGATGCTTGGGAAGCGTTCTGCGAGGGCCTGGAGTCGGTCGAATGGGTCAGCTTTATCCAACCGCCACCGAGCCGAGGATGCTTCGGCCGATCAAGTCGTTCGTTACTTGACACGTTACTTGACCGGCGGGCCAATCAGCGACCGCCGGATCATTGCAGCGGACGCCCGCGAGGTGACGATCCTGGCCCGCGAGGGCGTGCGAGTCGGCGGGGACCGCCGGCAGGTCCCGGTGACGATGCAGATCGATGACTTCACCCGTCGTTGGTGCCTGCACATCCAGCCGAATCAGCTGACGAAGGTTCGCCATTTCGGCGGTTGGAGTTGTCGCCGGCAGACCGCCTACATGGACCGTTGCCAAGAGATTTTGGAGTCGATCGCCTTCGATCCGGCGGCTTGGGAGCTGGACGATGCGGACGAGCCGATCGACGACTCGTGGCTTGGTGATTCCATCGACGACGAAGACAAGGATGCGATTCGCTGCCCGTCGTGCGATAGTGATCGACTGCGACTGATCAGCGAAACCCCCAAGCCGAGTTGGCTCGGTGTGTTGGATCACTTGGACGATCGCTGTCCCCGGTGGCACGCCGAGGCGGAGAAGTCCTCGCTGATCGAGTACCTGGAGCGTGAGTATGGTGTCGATTATGACACCTGGCTCCTGGAAACGCGGATAGAAAGTGCAAGAGGCTCGGTGAGGCCTGCCGCGGCGACTCAACCTTCGCTTCCCGGCTTGTCCCCAGACGGCGACATGCTGGTAGAATCGTACTGACCGGATCGCCCCGATCTGGAAACTCGCCCGCCAGCGAGCGACAAAGTTCAACGCACGATCTATGCCGGCACGCGACGTGCCCCCATAGATCGCATTTCGTTATGCGGCAAGTAATATGCTCGATTGGCTCATACGTTTGCTCTTTCGCCACTCGGCCGTGCCGCACGAACGTCGCCTCGGCAGCTTGCCTGACAGGTCATTCCCATCGCCAGACACCATTTCAGAATGGGACGATCAAGGACTGTACGTCGCAACTGGTTGCGAGTCCGCCCTCCGTTATCGCAGAGATGGCTTCCAAACTCTGAACGATGCCGAAGGCACCCTTTGCTGCTTCTATTTACTGGAGTCGGATTTCAACAACGGCGGCGCCGGCCAATGGGTCGATGCCCTTTGCCCATTGTCCGCAGTCGAGACTCCACGGGCACTGCGGAGAATTGGTGCAACTGAAATGGCCTCTTTTGCAGAATACGTTCTCGGGCCTTTAGGGGACCCCACGGAGATTCCGTCAAAAGAAGCGTGGGTTGAACACTATCTTTCAATGCCAGACCATGTTCACGAACATTGGGAGACGCTCACTCCGCAATATTGCAAACTTGAAGACCGATTTCTCGGCTTGGCGTACACCTATGCACTCGCTAATTGGAATCGCGTGCGGGCCGCATAACCAGTAAGTCTTTGACATCGCGAGGCACGAGCCGATGCTCAAGGACTCTGTTCAAGAAGCCCGACTGATCTTGGGTCGCACTCTTGGGTAATGCTTCTTGTTCCGTCGCGTGGCGGTATGCGAGATAAGCCGCCGCCAAATAATGTGTCTCGCGAGCGTCGTCGGATAGACTGAGAGCGGCAACGCTCGGTGCGGAACGATTGAATCTGGGCGCAGGGAGATTGCTCTCGATGACCGACGACGAAAAACAACTTGACAACGAAGCAGACGAGTCAACACTGAACAAGCAAATGTCACCGTTTGCTGGCGGCGTGCTGTTTGGTGGGCTCACACTCGCATTCATTCTTTACCGTTCACTTGACTTCTTGCGCGCCTTGCTTGTCGGCTCCGCCGTATTCGCATTGTTATTCTGGGTCATGTGGGTCGGCCAATACCTAGAACGTCGCACCAAGGAGAACCAGAAGAACGAGTGACACGCGTCGTGCAATCGTGCTCTGTGGCCGTGCCTCAATCTTATACACGGCCCATGCCAAGATCATATCCCCGTTAGCTGCCCAGCAATCGTGCCGATCACGCCTGCGCCCTGACGTCAGGCCGCCCATCGCAAACCTCTCAGCCGCACCCCTAGGCAGTCGCAGCGGACGCCAAACATTGCGTCGAGCAAGCGTGGCAGGATAGACTGAGAGTGACAACGCTCATTGCGGAACGATTGAATCTGCAAACGCGAGCGGATCCCTCGATGCGTGAAAGTCCAACGCCGGATTTATCCGGCTGCAAGCACGCCGGATAGATCGCAATTCGTTACCCGACTGAATTGATCGCGAACGCCATCTGATACCCTTTGTCCATTCAGCTGACCTGATGCCGAAACGTCGCACCCGCCCGAAGCCGCTGATCGTAGACGGCGAACCGTATCTGTACTGGATTCGTGAACTCCGGTACGACTCAAATGGTGCGGTGCCACTTCGTGTAGTCGTGCGTGCGGATTTCGGCACACGATCCTTTTGTACTATCAACGGACTGTCGAACCGCGAATACTGGCACGACTATCCAGACTGGAACCCAGCGGCTTGCATCTCCCTAACTCCAGGTGTCGTGTGCCAATTGATCCGCTACACTCGGACCCAGGGTTGGGAACCAACTGAATCCAGAACGAATGTCGTTTTTTCGCTCGACAACTCAGCGATCGATCCAATGCACAGTTCAGACGGCGGGTAACCAGGCTTTGACATCGCGAGGTACGAGCCGATGTGCAAGGCCTCTGTTCAAGAAGTCCGGCTGACTTGTGAACGCCCTCATGGGTAACGCTTCTTTGTCACGCCTGCGACAGCGACGGTGTTGTTTCCGTGTCCACCCTTGGGCTGAGCGTTGTTGGATCGTTTGGAAGGAGTTGGAGTGCGTCATGCCTCCGATGATGTCGTGGTGGGAGGTAAATTGCGACCGATTAGACGTGGCAGGGCAGACCTTCATCGCTCGCCTTCCCGCTGACGTTTCGACTCTACCGATTGGATCATCTGTCGTGACACTCATCCGCTGTCCAGGTATTCCAGTGCGTGCTCGCTGAGCGTTCCGGTCGGCTCGAACGTAATGTCGACCACTCGCATCTCGCCGCCGCACTGGGCACAGCGTACTTGCGGTTTGCTGATCGGCTTGTGCTGCGGTGCGTGGCCGCTGGCCAGCCAAAACGTCCAGCCCAGGAACAGCCAGACCAGCCACTTCACTTCGTCGAGGCGGACTTTGGAGTTCGAACTCATCCAGCCGTAGTGGCGGATCTTTTGGAACCTTGGTGGCAGCGTGTGCTGCACGAATCCACGGATGAACTCGGTTCCAGGTACGTTGCGTTCCCGATAAGCCTTGGCCCCGAAGGCTTGTAACGAAACGTCACCGAAGTCTGGTCGCAGGCGACGATCCGGCTATCGCTGATCGCGACCCGGTGGACGTACGGCGCCAGATACTTCAGCACCGCCCGGCCATCACCGACCGGCTCGATGTCGACGACAAAGGTCTTTGCCCAAGCATCCGCTGGAACCTGATCGTACAGCCCGCAGCTGCGCAGCTGATCGGCCAGCTTCGCCAAGTAGGCCGGCGCGTGCTGCTGAAGGCAGCGATTGCTTCCCGGCATGTCCCCGCACGGCGATATGCTGGTAGAATCGTACTGAGTGTTTCAACTCATCGGTCGCTTGCCACCCGCAGCAAGCGACAAAGTTCAACGCACGATCTATGCTGGCACGCGACGTGCCCCCATAGATCGCATTCCGTTCGTCGCTTGATCTTGACGTATTCGCCAGGATTTGAGATTCCACTCAGTGTTTCATTCTTCAACCGAGGAGAACTCTCATGCCAAAACGCCGGATCAAAACGATACTGATCGCTCTTGCCGCCCTTCCCGTGCTTGCGATCATTGCCTTAGTCGTAACGGCAATGTTCGCTGGCGGTTCTGCTGGCGGCACCCTTGCCTCCGGTCGAAGCGTAATGACATATTCGGACTCAATATCGCTTACGTCAAGTTTTACTTCAGACACCGCCACTATCGAAACAGCGGGAACGCAAATTGTTGTAAAACCGACTTCCCTGATGGTTAACGGAACCACTGTCGCTGAAATCGACAAAGAGGTGACTGACGTGCAGGTGCTCGTAAAATATGGCGTCATCACTTTTGTTGCCGATGGCAGTCCCGTTGCCACAACTTTGCGCTGATCGCCACCCAAATCCACTAACACCGACGAACCAGACGATGCACATGAGTCGCCGACTTGAGTTTATTGAAGTGGTGAGTCGTGTGCGGCGACCACGTGATCGTGGTCGTTCGTCGAGGCGTTGAGTGCGCGAGTCTGTGATAATGGACACTTTTCTTTTCGGGATGTCTATCGCAGGCCTATGCTCGATTGCATTCCTTCTGTCGTTCGTTTGGGAGAGTCGATCATACTGCAAGACGGAAACATTTCTTGCGGCTGCGATTATTTCGATCGCCGCAGGATTGATTCTTCAGTGCATTACAACATTGCTGGTTTTCGTAGGATTCGTGGATCCTGATTTGACCTACGTGGGCCATCTGCGATCGAGCGGCGCGTTGACGCCTGCAAGTGTCGTGACCAATGTCATTGGACCTGTAGTGCTGGCCGGGATCTACGCATACGTGCCCTCTCTAGTCCTTAAACAAGCGAAGTCGGAGTGGCTTTTTGGCGAAGTCGGCCGGGGATTTTCGGCGCATCGGTAACCAGGCTGGTTGGGCCAGTGATGGATTGCGGTCTTCTTGGTGCTGCATCGATTTGGTTTCTTTCGGGGTTGGGCGTGGTGGCGGTATCAGTGCTTCCAGACACTGACTTCGTTCGGCATTCACATTAGCATTTGAGCGGACGTCGGATGTGGGAATCGATCAGCAGCAACGTGTCGACCGAGGGGCGATAGCTCAGCAGTCGGTACACCAGTCGCCGAGCGGTCTGAATGATTTGAGCCGGGACCATCAGGATCCGATCGCGGAATGTCGTGAAGTCCATGGCGATCAGCTTCGCCTTGGTCGCCTTCTGCACAGCTTTCTGCTTCGCGGTCCCGCTCGGATGGATCATCAACCCTGACCAGACTTTTAAGTTCCAAGCCAGCGAAGCGATCACCATGTAAGCCCAGTTGCTCGTCAAGTCGTTCAGCGGCGCTGCCAACGCACACTGTTTCAACTGAGAAATATTGTTTTCTTGGTTGCAACGGGCATTGGCGTCAATGACAACCTGCCGCGTCGGTTTTGTTTTCTTTGGGGCATTCGTGACGTAGAAGAAGTAGACCGGTTCCTCCTTCTCGAACAGTCGCATCTGCCCACGCTTCAGATGAACCTCCTTATGAAGCACGATCACTCGGTACGTGCGATCGCACTTACCCGGCCTGTAATCGAACTCGGCGATTCGTTCTCCGGCCAGTTTCTTGTTCAGGTAACCATTTTTGACAACGATCTGTTCCTTGAAACGCTTCCGTTTGGCTCTGGGATTGGCTGACGGCTTCTTGAGCGAACGACGACGCGTCATCGTTCTCCACGCCGATTTATCGAGGTTTTCGGCGATTTCGACCAGATTGGGCATCGCGTCGATGCCAAAGACGAACTCGACGTCGTCGTCATCCCAGCGATCAAAGTTCTCCGTCAAAGAGAAGTCTGTGTCTCCACGTAAGACGACCTTGCGAAAGCCCGCGTCGCGACAACGCTTCACTGCCAAGTCAAAGTAAAACGCTGCGTTTTCATGGCTGGGCCGATTGCCGCTACGGTTGGCAATGAACAATGGCTCGCGAGTGTTCGCCAGAGTGACGACGAGCGGATGATAACCCCACTGACCTTTATAGTTGATGCCGATGCCCTGTTTCTTCTCAGCGGATGTCTCGACTTGTGTGCCATCACCTTCGATGATCGCACAATCGAAGAATTCATCGCCTTGCTGCTTCCACACTTTCTCTCTTACGCGATTGAAAGCGGTCATCAGGTACAGAATCTGTTGCGTATCGAACCGTCGGCAGAAATCGCCGGCAGTGGTTGGATCGGGGATCCTCTCCGCACCGACGGCGTTCAAGTAGGCCTCATCGCACCGCCGGTCTTCAAGGTGCTCCAGACAGCTCCCTCCTGCGAGAAGGTTCATTGCGATGTTCATCACATGATCGGCTTCATCGTAAGGCAGGTGGAGTTTGAACAGCGACACTGCTTGATTAATTTGTTCTCGCACTCCGAGTTGCTTGCTCAGTTCAAGCATGGTGCCGATGCCACCGGCGGCAATGGCTTGTTGCTTGTCAGCCAGTTCGTATTGAATGCGAGGGGGGCGAATCATCGGTGATTGACCGGACCAGTTTGACTTGTCGATCCGGCGCAACATTTTTCGCTTGCGTTGTCGTGCTTTGCGTCGTAGTTTGGCGTTCACTCGAAACCCTTGTTACGCGTGTTGATTGAAGTCTTCGTAACCTCCAATACACACGAGAAACGCCAAGGGTTTCGGGTTTCTATATCTTTTTTCGACTCTGACGTCGCTTGTTTAAGGTCTAGTAGCCCTTCACTTAATCAAAGCTGTCAGAAAAGCTGCGATCCGAGTTGCGCGGGAAGATGCGTTTGCCGATGCGCACGGAGGCGCGTTCGACGATGCGCGATGAAATTGGCGTGCGGCGGTGCGATCGATAAACTATGGTGAACGGCCGAAGGTGTTTGTGGCCATCGGGCCACGCGGAACCGACGAACCAACGGATCGCCGAGTCCTCGAGTGTCCCTTGGGCAATGGTTGCTCAACTCCTCGGACCGGGTGATCCTGGCCGTTCGCCAATTAACCATTCCGCTCCTTCGTGACCGCGAGATCAGACATGAGATCCACAAGACTAGCCGCCTCAATGTTCATTGTCGTATTCGCAATCCTTCTCGTTGGTGCTGGATCGGGGAACGATGAAGCTCCGTCGTATCCATCACCATTCGATAAAAAGGAAAAAGGGCGAACGACCATGGTGAGCGTATTCGTGAAAGGGGAACATGGGGATAGCGAGCATCTACTACGGAGCGCATGGACACAAGAACTCGATGGGCGGAAGTTTCTCGTTGGCGTAGGGACCCCAATCGGCGAGCAGAAGACAATTGAGAGCAACGCGACAGTTTGGATTGCTTGGGATTCGGTCGAACGAATAATTCCCTGGACGGATGAACTATGGCTGAAGAACCGAGACTATCGGCGCTGAACGTCTGCGTTTGAAACGTAGGCGAACCATGTCGTGAACGTTGCGGACTGGAAATGGTTTGAAGACGAGCGGGTGGGAATCCCGCCTGGGTAACTGCTAGCCACAGGCCCAGTATCGAGTTTTGGTGCGTTGATATAAGACGCTAGTCGAAGTTCAACGTTGATGCGTAAACACGAAAGGTAGTCAGGGTGAAAGGTATCGGCTGGCTCCCGGACCCTGAACGAGATTGAGCTCCGAAAACATGGTTTCCTGTTGGATCCTGCCCAAGGTCTGTTCACGCTGGAAGGTAACACTCGACGTCGCATTTTGGCGAGCGGCATCGAGAGTCCCGGAGTCGAAGATCCACTCGCGCTACACACAACGTCTGCAAGGCAACCAGTGAGACCCAAACGTTCTTGTTTCGATCATGACATCCAATCACGACGAACCGAGTATGCCCGCGAACCCTGGAGAGACAAACCCAAGACCTACATAGGTTGGGACAAGGTGAAGCGACTGTTGACATTGCACAAGGCGGGAGTGCCAGCACGAAAGATCGCCGAGCAACTCGACATTTCAGCTTCGACGGTCTACCGAAATCTTGACGCCTACAACGGAAAGAAATAATCAAGAATCGGCGGCGGCTTTCATTGGGAAGGTCGCCGCCATTTTTTTATGCAACCTGCCCCGTCGCTGAACCAATCCGGCAGTTCGGCGTCATGCCGGGATGCAAATCCCGATCAACGGCAATCTATCCCTTACCAAACTCCTCCCCACCGACCTCGAAGCCGTCTGCCAGCATCTTGCCGACCCCGCCGTCGCTGCCACAACTGTCGGCGTCCCGCATCCGTTCGGTCCTGACGACTTCGCTCAGAGGTTGGCCAGAGACGCGGCGATGGAGGTTGAGTTTGTCCGTCCGCTGTATCTTTCCATCCGTCAATCAAACGGTTGGCTAATCGGGATGATTGCGTTCCAAGAAGTCGTTGGCGATGACGTGATCGAAATCGGCTACTGGCTCGGAAAATCTTGGTGGGGCCAAGGCATCATGACCGCCGCCGTGCGTGCTGCCTGCCACCACGCCTTTTTTCAATGGGATGTGGACGTGATTATCGCCAGTTGTTTCGTCTCGAACGTGGCATCGAGGAGGGTTCTCGAAAAGAACGGTTTCGCTTTTGAGGGGCGACATCAACTGGTTAAGGATGGCGAAGGAATTGATTCGTGGATGTTCGTGGCAGAAGCCCCGCCGTTTTGAGATTGGCCGGATTCCTTTCCTGACTCCAGAGCAAATCGCCGCTCACTTCTTCAGCAGCAGCAATAGCATAACGACTGGCGAAGTCGTCTTGACGCTGTGCTTCAAATTGGCGGGCATGTGAATCCAAGTTCCTGGTTGAGCCTGGATCGTGTCGTCGGCCAGCGTGACGGTCGCCTCGCCCTGAATGAAGTGCAGGATGGCAGGCATTGAAGCCGTATGCTCCGAGAGTTCCTCACCGCTGCCGAACCCAAAGATGACCGCCTTCACATCGTCGTTGTTGAACAGCGTCCGGGTGAGGATACCGTCTTCAGGCGGCTCGACTTCCTTGGCGAGATCGACGATGTGGGTGTATTCGGTGGGCATGTCGGCGTCTCCTGATCTCCTGGCGTCGTTGCTTATCCCCTCCATTCTCGACTCTCTGGTAGGTAACGCAAACCCACCGGGAATGTCATAATGGACGCTGACAAAACTGCGAAAGGAAAACGCGATGACATGGATGGAGTGGTACGACGGACTTTGGAAGCCTTCCTGGACGCCTGCACCGGCGACCATCGGGTTGATTTGGCAAATTCTCTACCCGGTGATATTGGTCACGTTCGGTTTCGTCTTTGTGCAAGCGTTCCGTCAAAAGCTGCCCTGGATCGTTGCTCTACCGTTCGCCATCAACCTCGTCGCAAACATCGCCTTCACGCCGATCCAGTTCGGATTGCGTAACCTACCGTTCGCCGCCGTAGATATTCTGGTTGTCTGGACCACAATCATCTGGATGATGATCGTGATCTGGCCGCATTACCGATGGGTGGCTGTGGCTCAAGTGCCGTATTTCGTTTGGGTGTCGATTGCGACCATTCTTCAATTGAGCATGACATGGAAGAATTGGGGAGCATGACAACATGACTGCTGCCAGCGGCTCGGACAAACCGCCACAAGGAATCAATCGCCGCCGTCTGTTGCTGCGACTAATTTGCCTGCCTGTATTCATCGCCCTGTTTATGTTTCTACCTGCTGGCACATGGGCGTGGCCGAAGGGCTGGCTGTTCGTCCTCGTTCTGTTGGGCATCATTTCAGCGGTAATTCTTGTTCTTCAGCGTGTGAATCCCGAAGTCATCATCGCCAGAAGCCGCTTCCACGAAGGAACAAAAGGTTGGGACAAGATTCTGCTCTGCTTTTACTTTCCAGCGATGTTGGCCGTAATAATCGTGGCGGCTTTGGATGATGGCCGATTCCACTGGTTCCCGGTTCCGTGGTGGGTTTGCGGTGTCGGCTATGCTTTGCTGCTTGCCGGAATTGGAATCGTCACTTGGGCCGAAGCTGTGAACAAGTTCTTTGAAGTTACCGTGCGGATTCAAACGGATCGGGGGCATTCGGTGATCGACACCGGCCCCTATGCCATCACTCGACATCCCGGTTATGTCGGGGGGATTCTCCATGCAATTGGCATGGCACTATCGTTGGGTTCTTTGTGGGCATTGATTCCTGCGGGTGTTGCCTCAATGGTGTTGTTGCTTGTGGCTCCCGGTCCCTGAATGCTCTTGGTAGCGGCACACAAAACAACCGTCTGCTTCGCCGAGAGTCCCACAGAATGATTCCGCCGACGAGGAGCACCAGCGGAATCAGAATTCAGTAGCTGCTTGTCATAGATCAGTCGATCCTCGGTTACGTCTTGCCATCCTCAAGCAACCATTCTCTCGCCCGCTCTACCAACAGCAAATCACGAGTGCATTGCCGGATGTCGTCCTTGCGCATGTCCTCGATCTCTTCGGCGTCGAATTCGATTTCCTCTTCGCCAAGCAAAGGGTGCGATCTGGGCTCAAACAGTTTTGGATCGAACGGCTCGGATTCCTTGGCCGTCTCCAGATAAGCCGCCAGTTGCCAGCGTTCAAAGATCGTCTTGATCTTGCCGACGAACGCTGGAATCTCGGCCCGGAAGTCGGCATCAGTCTCGGCGGCTTCAAGAAAGTTTAAGAACTTGTCGCCGACGAGATATTCGAGGGCTTTCTGCGTGCCGAACTCATCCTCGATGCCTTCCGCTGCCTCGCATTGCTCATTCCAAATTTTGTGTTGTTCACTCATCGGACTCCATCCTGATTCCTAATCCAAATGTTTTGACCCAAAAGTTCGTGCCGCATTCTGTCTGCATCGAATCGCTCTGGGAAAAAACGGCATCTTTGTTATCATCCTCGCACAGTTACAGCAGTTTACAGTGATCTACGACCACATCTACTGGCACGCCCCTGCGTCCAATCGTTTTGGACCTCTTCGGCGTCTCGCTGACCACCGCCTTCGGTTCAGCAATTCCCGATCAACTTTGCGGCATTGCTATGCGCTGCTGTGATCGGAATCTGAAACTTTCCAGCCGAAATTTGTCAGCACATCACTACATAAACAAGGAAGAACTGTGTGGAGGGAGCGTGATCGTCAGTGCCAAAGAACGTCGGGAGGTCTTGAAGTTGTTCAATATCTCAGAAGCCGCACGCCAACTCGGCATCGGCATCCAGCGTCTTCACAGAGAGCAACTCGAAGCAGGGTCGCGCATTTTCCCGAGCTCTTTGGTTGTATGCTTTGTGATCGGTCTCTGCTCGTTTTTTTATGGGAAACGGAAATGACAGACCTGTCGGAACTCAAGGACATTCATGCGCCACAACGCATGTCAGAGGTGATGTTCGTGTTGGACGTTACTCAAAGCATGGCCTCGGAGATCGTCGGCACCAAGGATAGCATTAAGACATTCATTGCAGTGATCGCTCGGCAGCAACTTCGAGTCGAGGTTGGTTTGACCTGGTTTCGCGACATCATGTACGACCAGCGACCAGGCACACTGGAGTTCAAGGACGGTGTGTTCACACGGGATGCAGAGGAGTTCATATCGAAAATTGACACGCTGAAAGCGTATTGCTCACCGAAAAGATAAGGTTGGTATGACTGTCTCTTTGCCGACGACCGAGTTTTTCATCGGGTGGGATGTTGGCGCGTGGAACTGCGAGAAAAACTCACGTAGTCGCGATGCCATCGTAATCCTCGACTCCAGAAACAAGATCGTCGGGCAACCGTGGGGGTGGAAGAACCTGCGTCAGGAGATCATCGCGGCGAGCACCACCGGCAAGTGGATTCGGAGGCTGTTCACATTGTGCGATGCCGACTTTCCGGACGGGGAATGCCGTATCACGATGGCCATCGATACTCCGCTCGGGTTTTCCATCGACTTTCTGAATCTCGCCTCGCGATTGACCTCCACGACCGAACCGATCGCCGACAGCGCGACTAATCCCTACCTGTTTCGCGAGACGGAACGCTTTCTGTTTCGCAACGGCAAAACGCCCTTGTCGGCGATCAAGGACATGATCGGCAGCCAAGCGACCAAGGGAATGCATGTCCTGTCCAAATTCAGCCCAACGATCAGCCACTGCGGTGCTTGGACCGACGGGGCATCGCTGACCGTAATCGAATCCTATCCAGCCGCCTGCAAAGGCTCCGCCCTCATGCAAGAGCTACGGCATCACCCGCCCCTCGGACGCGATGACATCGAGGACGCGCTGACCTGTGCGCTGGTCGCCCTTCTGTTCGCGACCAATCGTCAGGCGCTAGTCGCTCCGCCAGAGAGCACGCCTGAGAAAGAGGGCTGGATATGGGTACCCCACGATGCTTTGAATCTCTCGGAATGACCGAATGAAATCTATGTTCCAGATGCATTGGTGAAGATGATGAATGCATGGCTCGCGACTTGTTCACGCAGTTGCCAATGCCTTCGCTGCAAGTGTCGCCCTGTCGCTTGGCATCTTGCTATAGAGAACCGCCGAGTACCGGGTTGCTGCGATGGTTGCATCGCAGAAGTGCAACCCGCCGGGGGAGCATGGAGGGGCGATTGGCACTGAGATGCCCATCGACGATGACTCCGTGGCTCCAAAGCTACCAACCGCAGTGTGCTGAGAGCACGCCCTTCGCAAACCCTCCGGCGTCCGCCCAGGCGAAGTCCACGCGATCATTCTCGGCCCACTGGCAGATTGCGCCGATCGCCTTTAGCTTCTGCTCATACCCCCCCGCGATATCGACTCTCGCTACAATCCAGCTCTCTGGTCACCCATTGGTTTGACAGATCAGAAACATTCATTTGTGAAAGCGCGAAGTTGATCCACGAGTTCGAGCGGCTTTGGGTAACCGGGAATGAGCCTCCGGACGTCTTCGCGTTCTTAAGAAAATATCCCGATTTGAAGGCGTCACAGCGACTGGCGGTCCTGCTCGCCGACCAGCAGCAGCGATGGAAAACCGACGCCCCGCTCAAGGTCGAAGACTACTTCGCGGAACTCCCCGATTTGGCAATCGATCCGCAGGTGAAGCTTGAACTCGCAATCGGTGAGTTCCGGGCGAGGCAAGATACCGACACGTCCCTCAGCAGTGACGAATTGAGCTCGCGGTTTCCAGAGATCAGCGACCGGCTGCAACAATCGCTCGCGAAACTTGATTCCAATCACCACGCGGAGACCCTCGACGCGCAAGAAGACGGCCGCTCGTTCACAAAGCCCTCTCAGCTCCACCAACTCTATGACCTGTTCGAGCAAGCTTGCGGAGACACCGCCGAGCGACCGTCGATCGAATCGTACCTTGAGCGTTGCAGCGATCAGCTTCGCTCAACGGTCCTTCCCGAGCTGATACGAATTGAACGGTGGTGGCGCAGGAGATGCCGCGGCGAACAACCTCAAGAGGGCGAGTATCTGTCGCGGTTCCCCGACGATCCGAAACTGGTCAAAGAAGCTTTCCTGCAATCGACGCAAACCTTTGTGACCAGCGCGAAGGTGGGCGAAAAAAATCCGCTGCGGTCCACGCAAACCTTTGTGACCAGCTCGAAGGTTGGCGATTCTCGGCGAGGCCGTTATCGGTTGCTTCGAATCTTGGGTGAAGGTACGTTCGGTCAGGTCTATCTTGCCGTCGATGAAGAGCTTCGACGTCAGGTCGCCATCCCCAGTACAAAATTCTGTATGACAAATACAAACAGGTCGCCGATTCAGCCGCCAAAGACTCACTTCGAACCACTGTCAGTAAGCAGCCCACCGACGAGTTGAAAGTCAACGATCGGATTGCGTTGGGGCGACAGCGAGCTGGGGCGGCGATCACCCTGCTGCGGCAAGGCGAACGGGAGACGATCTTTGACGCCTTGCGGTTCGCGGATGATCCCGAGGCGATGACTCAGTTCATCCACCGCTGTCGTGATCGAGGTGTCACGTCTGCCGAGTTGCTTGAATGTTTCGAGCTCGTGGATCAAAAACGAGGACCATTGGACGGCGATCGGCTAAAGAACGACGACACGGTGATGTACGCACTGTTGCTCGCCTTAGGCGAATTCACGTTGAAAGAAATACCAGAGTCAAGGGAACTCTTGATTCAACGTTTGACGGCGATCTACGAAAAAGATCCCAGTTCGGGTGTCCACAGCGTGACAGGCTGGCTGCTAAAAACATGGGGTCACGACAAGGAAGTGACCCGCGTGGATGAGACTGCGATTCCCTACGACGAGTCTGGCCATCGCGAGTGGTTCGTGCAGGAGATCGAGTACTCGGTGGGTCTGTTGAGGGGCAAGAATAAGTTCTACCTGACATTCATCGTTTTCCCGGAGCGTGAATTCACGATGGGTTCCCCGGGCGACGAGCCGTACCACGGACCCAACGAAGTCCTTCATCAAGTCACGTTGACGCGACCCATCGCGGTCTGCGATCGCGAGCTGACGTGGGGACAGTGGGACGCGTTTGACGGGGCGCAATTGCGAGAACTTTACAGCTCGCAATTCTCGTTTCCAGTCAGCGACAGTCATCCGATGATGTTAGTCGATTGGTTTGAGGCCGTCGCCTATTGCCGCTGGCTGACCCAGCGAGTGGGGCTATCGAGTGAGGACCAATGCTACGACGATCCAGCGTCGCTTCCGAAGGACAACGGTGGAAATCCGGCGAACTGGCCGTTGCATCTCGACCGCGGCGGGTTTCGCTTGCTAACGGAAGCGGAGTGGGAATATGTTTGTCGCAGTGGAACTCGCGGCGCGTACTCATTCGGTAATGATTTCGAGTTGCTAGGACGATATGACTGGTACCTTGAGAACTCGAACAATTGGATGCATCCGGGGGGAGAATTGCGTCCGAACCCACGCGGCCTGTTTGATAGCCATGGGAATCTTATGGAATGGTGTCACGACTGGTGCGGGGAACTTGCCAGCGACACGGATCCACTCGGTGCAGAAATCGCCTCGCTGCGGGTGTACCGGGGTGGGTGCTGGTTCTTCCCCGCCTGGTTCTGCCGCTCGTCGTACTGCAGCGGGGAAGTCCCGACGGGCCGCGGCCGCCACCTGGGCTTCCGCGTGGCCTCGTTTCCGCCAGCTAGTCAGCCGGAGGCGAGTAAGTGAGGGAAGCCGAAAGCCGGTAGGCCGGAAAAGGGCGGAGCCCTCGGCCTCCGAGCTGCAGCGACGGCGGAGCGGCGGTGTACAAACGCTTGACAAATAGTGAACCACCAGATCCTATCTCGCTTCGATTTCGTCTGATCATGCCTTTCAAGTTCATCCATGTGCCAGTTCGAGACGATCTGTTCGGGCTGGCGGCACCCATGAAATCGATGCGTACCATCGTGAATGCCATGCGGCAGTTGTTACCCAATAACTTGCAAGAACGGTGTCGACACGAGTGCGCAATACCAGAATCAATGCCCCAAGCTGAATACGATTGCCTCGATCGTTGCACGATGTTAGCTGGCGTGCGTCCAAGTTCTTCCTGGACCACCGCCTTCTTGGGCACGGGGTCACCAGTTTACCGAGGCGATCGAGGTGCCAAGGGCGGCAGCGATTGAGGAAATTACCGACAGCTCGCGCGGCCAACCCACGATGACATTGACGCCCTCACAAGTCAGATTCACTAAATGGCGTTGAGGAAGCACATTTATTGCCTGAGTCATCGCCGAGAGACTGACTGCCGGGAGTCAGCACCCAACGTCGACAAGTTTGCAATTTGCGGGCTGCCCGCAGAGAGCAGACTTGGCGGCGTTCGGACAATTTGTCCGAACAGACTCTGCGACTGATTCAGTGCACAAGCCAATGGGAATCAGCTCCGCCGCTCTGCCCCCGCGTCAATCACCAGCGTCTCCAGCGATTGGTACGACTGGGCTCCGACGACGCCCCGGTCGCCCACAACAAACATCGGCACACCGGTGACACCAAGTTGCCAGCACCGCTGCCAGTCGGCGTCGACTACGTCACGCATCCGGCGCTGGGCGAGCACTACGCCGGCTTTCCCACCGTCCAAGCCCACATGCCCAGCGATCGCCACCAGGTTGTCTGCAAACGCGATGTTCACCCCGTCCACGAAGTAAGCTCGGAACAACGCGTCGTGGATCGCCTCACCGCCAGGCTGTGACTCGGCCCACTTGGCGAGTTCCTGGGCGAGGCGGCTGTTGTAGGTCATTGTCCGCTCGCCGTACGGCAAGCCTTCTGCGGCCATCAGCTCCTTCATGCGAGCTTGCGATGAACGATGCAGTGTTCCTTCACTTGGGATCGACGTGGAGAGAGTTGCTGGTAGCGTGAGCGACCTGAAAGAAAAGCTCGCAGGTCACTTCCCCGAATCGCCTCGGAACTTGAATCCCGCCCGCTCGTCTGGGAATGCCGTTTGCACCGTTCCAGTGCAGCCTTTGTCTTTCTCGCATCGCCCGCTGCCCACAAGTAAGCGACCGCCCGAGAGTCCTTCGATCCCCAGAGAACAGTCGATCTCATAGCGGCCCTCCATCTGGAAGTCGGCATCGGTGACGAGCAAGATTTTGGGGTCGCCGTAGCAGCCAAACCACCAGCGGTCGTGGGCGAAGGTCGCCGTCTGAATCCCCAGATGCGTGTGCCCGCTCTTGATGACGTGCTTCTTCAGGAACTGAAACTTGCTGTCGTACTCGTAGACGTAGTTCTCTTCGACACCATCCGGTAGGCCGCCGACGACGAAAAAGTGACCGTCCCGATAGCCGATACCGCCAGCGCCATGAAAGACTTCCTGCGTTTCGTGCCGGGCAAGCTCCTTGAGCGTTTCAGCGTCGTAGACGTAGACCCACGAATCAGCGTTCCCTTCTGGATCATTGAACTTGCCGAGGTTCACGGCAACGTATGAGTTTGCCGTCGTGGAGGCAGAGATCGCCATGATGATTGGCAACCGGAATCTTCTTGAGCACCGTCCCCTGCATATCCGTCTTCACGAGGGTTGTGGTGAACGACCAGAAAATGGCCCTCTCGTCGGTACAGACTCCTTGTAGGTGATGCTGGTACGTCCCTTCGCACATCACCTTGAAAATCTCACCGAGTGATCTGCCGACCTTGATCCACTCGACTTCCAGCTTGAATGGTCCTGCCTTCTTGTCGCCGAGTAAGAAGCCCAGACCACTCACCTTGCTGGGATCAAGCTTTTCGTTCGGAAAGACTCGGCCACGCCATGTGGCGACGAACTTCTCGACCGGCAATTCGACTTCGATCCATTCGTCTTTCTTGGTCTTGAACGACTGCCGGTAAGAGTAGCCACCGAGGTTGCTTTGAGTGTAGACGTTGAACGTGTACTCCCGGCCGTCACCACGAACTCGGGCGACAATTGCATCATTTTTCGTAAGCCCAAGATTCCCGCCTGGGGCTCTGACCGATGCGAAGCCACCATTGTTCTCCAGCGACAACGTGCCGAAGAATTCCATGTTCTTGTCGTCGTTGATCTTGAACCGGCCCTCGGAGCGACCGCCCATCACGCCATCGTTGACGGTCTGCCATGGTTTGGCAGCTTCAGGATCGTCGAACTTGAATAAGATTCGATCCTCGGCCATGAGTCGCGAGCCCCCGAGAAAGACGATCATCAGCAGCATTCGTAGAATCATGTTCTTCTTTCTCGTGAAGTGGGTTGTTGCTCAGATAATTGGCGATTCAGGAACTCCGAAAGCTGGTCGGCGTCATCTGTCCCAACTCGTAGGATAACCGAGACGGCGGGAAAAAAGGCGACACGGCGATCGGAACGCTGTACGATGGCAGCCTACGCGCCGGTCAGAATCGCACCGCCACATTCCGAAATGCAAGGGGTAGGTTTGATGACGAATTCCTTTCGGATACCGCTCGTCGTAGCGGTCGTCGCTTGCATCACGACGGCGGTGTTGGATTCCAATGCACCGCAAGCTTTCGGTCAGGTGACTGACGTCGATGCTCAGAACACGGGGCTCAGTCAGCCAGCTGATATCACCGATGCGGACATCGCCAAAGCGATCCAGGACCTCGGGAGCAATAAGTTTGTCAATCGTCAGGAAGCGTTCAATACGCTCGTTGGTGTTGTCGCCGTTGCGATCGGCGCGTTGGAGAAGACGGCAAGCACGGGCAACCTGGAGATCAGTACCCGCTGCGTGGAAGCGCTCGTGCAGATTGCTGGGGATAAAGACAGCTTCGAGGCCGCGCTCGCCGCACTCGAACGCCTGTCAGCAGACCCTACGAGCAAAGTAGCCAACCTCGCCAAAGGTCACGTCACGAAGTTGACAATGACCGATGAAGACCATGCGGTCGCGGCGCTGACCGCTGCGGGCGCACGCATTTTCAGGGGCCGAGATGGGGATGTTTTTTCAGTCCGTGTCCAACGGGACCGTGAAATGGCGTTTCTGCGATTTCTTCCCACGCTCCGATCCGTGGATTTGTTTGGAGCAGGTGTCACCGATGCCGGCATGGAATCCCTCGCGAGTGTAAAGCAGACCTCGAATCTTTCTTTAATGCAGACAGCTGTCACTGCCCGTGGGCTTCGCCACTTAAAGGAAATGGAATCTCTCGATGCCCTGAGCCTCATGGACACGTCGATCACCGCCGAGGGATGGCGAACCGTTGGTGACATTGGCAGCCTGAGAAGACTGTCGCTGCATTTTCAAATCGATGATTCCCAACTGCAGTTGCTGACTTCCGTGCGTCAGATTGAATCGCTGTATCTGTCGGACGTGCTACTGAGCGAGCAATCGGCGGGAATCATCAATCAACTTGAAAACATCAAACGCCTGTCGCTGACGGTCACGGGCGCTGATGATCGTCAATGTCATTGGCTCGCACAAATTGAGATACCGCTTGATCTCCATCTGTCGCGGTCACCGGACATTTCGGTGGCAGGCTGGAAGGAATTCACGAGTACGAAGCTGAAAGGAATGACGCTAATTCAAACCCCGATCACGGATACCGGACTAGCTCACTTGGGATCGATTGACGATCTGGAAATGCTATTCATCAACGATGCACCGGTCACGAATGCTGGGCTTTCGCACCTTAGAGAGCTGAACTCTTTGCGAGGTCTTGTGCTTCACGGCACAAAGGTCACGGAGGAAGGCGTCGCGGAGCTACAGAAATCGCTTCCTAACCTTCGCTATGTCAAAGTTGACTCGGGCGCGCTTGGTATACGGCGGCCTGTTCCAAATTTGCCGCCGGTCAACTTCATAGTGAGTCGTGTCACAGGGAAGAAGAGCGCTCACGTCCGAGACAAAGTGACCGCCGAAGTCGTTGAAAAGCTGAAACAAGAGCCTGAAGTCGACGCGGTGTTTTTAATACGCGGTGAGCTTACGGACGACCAAATTGCCCTGCTGGCCGACGTGCCGATGAAGCAGATCATCATTCGATCTGAGAAGATTACCGACCAGGGAATCATTCATCTGCGAGATCATGAGTCGCTCGAATCGATAAACGTGACTTCTGCGGGAATTGGGGACGCTTGCATGGAGGCGCTCGCAAGCATTCCGAACCTTACCAAAATCTCGCTGAGCAACGCAGCTGTGACCGATGATGGGGTTCAGACGCTGATCGCGGGGCTCGCTGAGCGAGGGAAGATCACGACGCTCGGTCTCTATGGGAGTTCCAAAATAACGAATGCTGCGTTAAAGAGCGTTGGTAGGCTCACGTCACTTCAGGGATTGTCCCTCGATGAGAGTCCGGAACTCAGCGGCGAAGTTCTGGCGGAGGTTGGGCAGGCCGCAGGATTAACAAGCTTGGGCCTCGGCGGCGTTAGAATCGACGGATCAGACCTCGCCCACTTGAGGCCGCTCAAGCTGGAGAGGGTCAATTTCAGTAAATCCCAGATTATGGACGAAACAGCGCAGGCGATGGCGACCGCATTGCAGCATGTTAGAGTTCTGGATCTGTCTGGCTCGACCGTGACCGATTCGGCAATGGCCTCGATTGGCAAGTTAAAGCAATTGGAATGGCTTTCGCTGCGGGGCACTCCGGTCGGAGATGCGGGGCTTGAAGAACTGGAGGATCTGACGAAGCTGAAGTACCTGAACGCGGGTGATTCACGTGTTACGGAATACGGAAAGCAGCAATTCCAAGGAGCGCACCCGGACATGAAAATCAATTTGCTTGCATTGCCAGGACTCCGATAGAGTGATTAAGCGGTTCAGCCTTTGCCCCTGGCGACCGCTCAGGCCGCCGTGATCAGTGCCCCGATCACGGTGGCCGTTTTTTTGCGCCGCAATCGGTTGATGCCATGAACCCGTATGATCCACCGGACGACCATGAGCCGAGAAAACGGCGGGCGTCCACTCGCCGCATCTACCCGCACTCCGTCTTCCAGTTCGATTTCGCTGTCAGCAGCCAGCTCATCTGGAGTTGTCGGCCTCGTATGTGATTTTTGTTCGTCACCTGGCGGGTCTTGGCGAGAAGATGTCCAGCGACGATTCTTTGCTGGCTTACCGATCATCTTCGCAGGCTTCCTCTCCACGGTCTGTTACCTCGCCGCAGTTGCCCTCGCCTCGTACTGTCTTTCGTTAGAGATTCATTTGGTATACTGACTCCTCGAAAGAAACCGGAACTAAGTACAGGGGACTTTCACCCCACAAGATCACGCCCATCGTTGGGCGTACCGCATGGGTACCTGAAGACGGATTTAACTTGCCGAATGAGCGTTGATAATCCCTACGCACCATCGAGTGTTTCAGAGAACTCAGCAGTTCAGCCGCAATCTCGGTTCAGATTCGCAGCTTGGTTTTTGATCTTTACCCTCTCGTTTATCGTGGGCCCATGCCTGCGTGATCTCCACGAATTTGGTCTAGACGGTTTTTTGTACACGCTGTCCGCCGGCGACTGGGCTTGGAACTTTCTCGTCCGTCTACCTGCATACGCTGCTATCCAATTTGCATTGGTCGAATGGATGTTTCATCTCTGTGACATTGGTTGCACTTTTCCCTCGTGGAGATTTGTTCTTCCATTAATTGCTGGTTTCCTTAACTTTCAGTTGTACGATTGGTTTCGCTACCCGATCGAGCGAATTGTCGGACTTACGGTCGACTGGCCGCTGCATCGCGGCCTTGAAGCACTTGCATTTGCAACAACAGCGATGGTTGTGGTCGGGGCTACATTCTTGATGTCGTCTCGGTTCCCATCCAAACTGCGGCGAACCATCGGATCGTGAGTCGCCGAGTTGAGATTTCTGACGTGGTCAGTCGTTCGCGGCGACCACGTGATCCGTGACGTTCGCCGAATTAGAGACGCTGACATGTTTCATATTCCTCAGCACCTCGCATGGGAACCAACTGCCGTGCACCAAGCATTACAGGCGCGGGGTTTCAATTCGCGCGTCGAGGGCGTGAATGTTGTGATTGACTTCCGTCGCCCTGGAATCTGCGGCCGCTTCCTGGATTCGGTTGGCAAGTACCTTCCGCGATTTCGGAGTTCGCTGACGATTGAACATTGCTCCAATTGTGTTATTGACTCTGTCAAAATCCATTGCCACCCGAAAGTTCCGTTTGGTGATGCAATTCAGCACATTGAATCCGTGATGAAGAATTGCGACTATGTTCCAATCGCTACCGATGAAACGGTTCGAGCGATTGCCTTGCGGCTGAGCCCACCCACCCCAGAACTTATTGCCGCACTCGATGAGCTGAAATCTCACAAATCGATTTCCTGCTGTGGTGCGGATACAAACAGCTGGGCGCGTGACCATAACGTAATCCTGACCAAGATCGAACACCTTGTATTGAACGCAGGGGTCAATTGACGTGCGGCGAACCATGTGTTTCTGAAAGAGTTTAGGGCTGCAAGGGGGGTTTCCATTTATTTTGTCCCATTGTGGTTTGGTGGGTGCGAACCGATAGCGGTGACACTCCTCGGTGCTTCGTTTTGGCTGTGAGTTGGGCTACGTGATTCTTCGCTTGCTAGGCGATGAATGGACTCGGATTCGGGCAGTTGCGGATCGTTCTTTTCGTATGCGACCGTGCCCCAAGCATTCCTTCGTGGGCCCCACCTGCGCCAAGGCCCTGTTTCTCCTTCGTGAGCATCACGATCGGCGCGGAACAGCTTCCCTGCAGGCGCAATAAATTGCACCCGGTACTCCGTCAACCTTATGATGGTGATTCTCCGATGCAGCGGTGGCGCTGCCACCGACCAAACCGAAGGTGGAACCATCCGATTCAACGGAACGTCGGTGGACGGGCGATTCGGTGGTTAGAAACCCAACTTCCGACGCCCGCTGATCGGTACCGTTCGGCCATTAGGCACAAAGACCAGCGCATTCTCGTGAACCCTCGACTTCAGGCAGGAGTCCGACAATGAAGAAACGCATCATCTGGGCCGGCATCTGCTGCTTGGTGTTCGATATTGCCGGGATACAGTTGACCGACCGAGGGCGCGCTCAAGATACCAGTGGAGAGAAATGGCCTCGCATCGACCAAACCCGGTACGCTGGCTCAACAAAGTGTGCCGAGTGCCATCAGACGCATTACGACGGTTGGAAAACCTCAGCTCACAACAAAATGATCCGACCGCCGACAACCGAAGGGCCGGATCGGACGGTGCTCGCTGATTTCAGCCAGCCAAGTCCGGAGCGAATGTTTGAGTTGAAGGATGTCAAGTGGGTGATCGGCTCTCGCTGGAAGCAGCGATTCATCGGCGAGGTGGAGGGGAAAGAAGTAGTCTTCCCGGCCCAATGGAGCGTCAAGGAACAGAAGTGGTATCCCTACAAGGGCCGCAGTGACTGGTGGTATCCTACTCACAAGGACTGGAAGACGCGGTCGAATTTCATGCTTTGTGCCGGCTGTCACAGCACCGGACCCGACCACTACACGCAGAAATGGGTGGAGTTGAACATCGCCTGCGAAAGTTGTCATGGCCCCGGGAAGGCCCATTCCGATAAGCCGAGCCCGGACAACATCGTCAACCCGGCCCGCCTCACCGTGGAGCGCTCGATCGACATCTGCCTTTCCTGCCATCAGGCTGGCAAGCCAGCGGGGAACGAATATGCGTGGCCCGTCGGCTACCAGCCCGGCCTGGAGCTATCGAGGTTCTGGAAGGGGTTCGAGCCGGAAGAGGGCAAGCAGACGGCCGAGTTCTGGCACAACGGCACCGCCCACAAGAATCGTGTGCAGGGCAATACCTTTCTGCAAAGCGTGATGCACGACGCGGGACTGCAATGCACCGACTGCCATGACTCGCATGGCTCGCGCCACAGATCGCTCAACATCAAGTCTGCCGAGACCAATGCTCTATGCCTGACTTGTCACGGACCTGGGAAGAGTCCAGGCCCCGAGTACCAAGTGCTTTCCGACCACACGCACCACGAGCCGTTCAGCACCGGCAGTCGATGCATCGAGTGCCACATGCCCAAGACGGGCGCGAATTCCACCGCTGCCGAAGCCCGCAACCATACGTTTAATTTCATTTCCCCGGCGGACACTATCAAGAACGGCGACCCCAACAGTTGCAACGGCTGTCACGGGGATAAAACTCCACAGTGGGCACTAACCGAAGTCGAGAAATGGTATCCGGACCTGCAGTGAGACGAGTCGCAGTGAGGTCGGGGAAATAGAGAGATTCCAGATCGATGGGCCGAACCAAACGCTGAACCCGAGCGGGAATGACGGTCGGGCTCTGGCACCAAATCAACCATCTTCGGCGCCATTCCCGCCGGGTTAGCTTCCCGGGACCCCTCCCACAACACCTAGTACTACAGCGCAATTTGAATTCGAATTTCGGGTGCATCGCGTGGAAAATTCGGGAACATGCCATTTCTTCGTGGGTATGAAGTGAGTCGAAATCGCCTTCGATGTGTGGCGTTGGCGGACGAATTCGCAAGTCGCGATAGACCTTCAGCTAGCAGCGGCGAAGGGCGCGTAGTCTGAGTAGATTGGGCCGGCGATGTCATCGTGGCGGCGGAAGGTGAATACCTGCAGTCGGCTCGCGGTCGAAAAGGGATACAAATCCGACTCGGGCAGCACGATATCCAGAAACGCAACCAGTTCGTCTCCACACAGACGACACTCCGGCCACGGAGTCCCTTCGGCAAGGTGTGGTGAGCCTCCCACCTGACCGCATGTGCCGGGAGATTCATCTGTACTCAAGGCAAGTCGAAAAGCGGTCATGATCGTTCTCCGATTTCTGTACATTCATCTGGCAGGATCTCGTGCCGTCTCATTGTCTTGCCTCCCTTATTATTCGTCGCAGATGACCTACTCGTAGATCTCGATGCCAGGGTGTCGTTGTTTGACGCCCGAGATGCCGGAACGAGTCACCGACGTATTCGACACGCCAAGATATCGCAGGGCTGGCAACGATGCGATCTTCTTCAATCCCTCATCCGTTATCGCAGTGTTGCTAATGTCCAGCACTTCAAGAGTCTTCATTTTGCGAAGGGTGTCCGTTCCGGTGTCCGAGACATTGGTAGAAAGCAAAATGAGTGTCTGCAAATTGGGCAACTTGGCAGCCGTTTTGAGACCCTCGTCCCCAACAGACGTGTTTCCCAAGTCCAGAATCTTGAGGTCCACAAAAGCCGCAACATGCAGCAAATCACCATCGGTAAGCCCTGACGCATTCAAACCAAGTGCCTCAGCTCCATGAAAGCGATGCAGTTGTTGCAATTGCGACGTGGTCAGTGTTGACCCGCCAAAATGCAGACCGAACGGCTTGGGTGGCACTGGCAACGTGGCGAGCCCGTCAAAATCAAATTCCCGGTGAGCCCAGTACCCGGGAATGGAAGTTACCGCCGGTCTTTCGTCGCCTTCGGTAAACCCTTTGCCGTCCGGACCACACCACCCTGGCCGTGCTCCAGCGGATTTCCAGGCATTCCGAACGGAATCCCCTCCGCAACCGGCTATCAATGACGCAATGAGGATTCCCAGTATGAGTCTCAACACAGTTTTGCTCGACGGAATAACAAGCACATCGATCGAAAAACGGACGTTGGACGACGGCCATCGGCAAACTTCGATCAAGTATATGCGATAAACGAAGCACAAGGTCCTGCGGCACACTGAAGCGGATGCATACTGGCGGGAAATCGGTAGCGTTTGCGAACTACAGCGGCTCTAGTTTTTGAATTCCGGTCGCGCACCTACGCGGAGTAAATCAGCGACCGGTCTATCTGCGTGCAACAACCACCCAGATCGATCGCAACTCACTATCGGAACAAGCACCTCTCTTCTAGTCACGAATAGCAAGTACCTGATGACAGCGCCACCGAACCTAAATGATCTGCAAGGTGAATGGAAAATCGTGAGCGTCGGCCAGAACGGCGGTAAGGCTCCGTTCTTTATTCCTTGGTTGATGAAGCCAAGACTTGTCGTCGAGGGCGATCGTTTCACGAAATATATGGGTGACCGGGTGGTCGAGACCGGGCGACTTACAGTTTCGCAAGGAGCTGAGTTCTCGCAAATTGATGAGCATATCGAATCAGGCGACGACAATGGAAAGTCCCATTTTGGAATCATTCGCTGGGTCGGGAATAAAATTGAACATCTTCAGGGCAAGGTTGATGGTGAGCGGCCGTCTGGATTTCCGTATGCAAAATCGAGTATGGTCGGTTACGCAATGATGAAACGCACATAAAAATACCGACCGCGATTAGACGCCCATCGCGTCAACGGCGAATAGACCTTAGAACGATGGGCTAGTAGCGAACGGAACGCGGTGCAAAACCTCAAGGGTACAATCCATGCCTTTGCCGAAGTCGTCATCCGTCTGGGACTGCGAGATCTGCCGCTGCTTCCGTCGCAGCAGACCATGCCCCTGATGGCCAAAGCAGCGGTCACCGTCTACGAAACCGCCGTGGAGAATCATCGTTAACGGGAGTGATGGATTTGGCAAGGCCATAAAAGAGCACCTCTAGCGAACCTCCGTCGCCTCCAAGGTGTCAGCCAGCCACCCACTTTTCTTGCAAGGAGACAAACTATGTCGGTTGGACTTCCCGCAATCCGTGTTGGCGATCCTCTGCGGCACGAAACTCTTTCCGTCTTCCCGCTGTTCACTGCTCATTCTGACGAGGTCGAATACCGGTTGTCCGACGTCGCGTTGGCCGATGAGTCATTGCTCGTTGAGGAGGTCGATGAAAGCGGTTCAGTCCCGGACCTACTTGTTGAGAACAAGGGCGACATGCGGGTGCTGTTCCTGGAAGGTGAGGAGTTGATCGGTGCCAAACAAAATCGCATCCTCAACACGTCGGTGCTCGTCGCCGCCCATAGCAAGATCAAGATCCCCGTCTCCTGTGTCGAACAGGGTCGCTGGCGTTATAAGTCTCGATATTTCGGGTCGAGTGGTTCGCATGTGCCTTCAAAGTTGCGGCGAGCACTCAGGGCATCGGTATCGCGCTCCGTCAAGGAAGAACAGGGTCACGCGTCCGACCAAGGCGAGATTTGGACCGAGGTTGCCTCCCTGCATGCGTCCCACGGCGTGGAATCGGGAACTGTCGCCATGTCGGACGCTTTTGATTCCTACAAAGACCAGCTGGCTTCGTACCGTGACAATCTGAAGTATGTCGAGAACGCTTCGGGCTTCGCCGTGGCCATCGCTGATCGAGTCATTTCGATTGATCTCACCCGGTGTTTCAGTTGCTTCACTACCCGACCTTTGACATGGGGTCTGTTCGAATGACTTTCTCTGGGTCTGTGTGGTCAAACGGCGAATTACGCTTCTGGAGCCGTCCGACGTAGTTCCACAAATGAGGTGAGAATTTCAGATTATGACCATGACCCACCCAGTCACAATTCGAAAGCCGAGCGAAGGCCGAAGGATTGGAGTTGTCGGCGACCTGTACCGCTTCCTCGCCACGGGGGAAGAGACGAACGGCAAGTACGCCACGTTCGAGGCCATCGTGCCTCCCGGTAGTGGTCCTCCCCCGCACATTCATAGCCGAGAAGAAGAGTCGTTTCTTGTCCTCGAAGGTGAGATGACTTTCCAACTGGGAGAAGATCGTTTCGTCGCCTGCGAAGGCACGTTCCTCAACATCCCGGTCGGAAGTCTGCACTGCTTCAAGAACGAAAGCCACAAGACCGCTCGATTGTTGATCTCCGTTGCACCAGCCGGACTGGAGAAGATGATCGCTATTGCCGAATCACGCCCTTCCGGTCGCACCTTCGGCCATCCCCATTTCAGGGGAAGTCCACACCTTCAACGGAAAGACAACTTTCGAGTCGCCTCGTGCCTTAACAATTGAGGAAATACCCGCTGTGATCGACGAGTATCGCCGGGCGGCGGAACTTTCCATCTTGGCATGCTTTGACGGCGTGGAACTCCATGCGGCGACCGGCTACCTGCCCAACCAGTTTCAAGTCACGGGATCGAATCACCGAACCGATGCCTATGGTGGTTCCTTGGAGGGACGGACTCGTTTCACACTAGAAATCATTGAGGCAATGTGCAGCGTGCGAGGTGCGGACCAAGTTGGAGTCAAGATCGCCCCCGGTTTCACCGTCAACGACACCTTCGACGATGATCCCGCCGAGACGTACACCTATCTCACCCGATCCTTGAACCCGCTGGGCCTCGCCTACCTCCACGTCGGCTATGACAGCGGCTACGGTCGAGGAACCGCACCATCATTTAATCCCATTGATCTACTGCGTTCGATCTACACGGGGACTCTGTTAGCCGTGGGGGGATTCACCAAGGAAACAGGAGAGGCGGCAATCGATGCTGGGCGCGCCGATCTCGTGGTTTACGGCAGACCATTCATCTCCAATCCCGACCTCGTGGAGCGGTTTCGGTTGAATGCCACTCTGAATCCGTGGGACGTGCGAACATTCTACGGTGGGAACGATCACGGCTATACCGACTACCCGACACTGACCCATCAGGAGTAGCCTGAGACCCGGCACTGCCGTTAGAAATCGGAGTTCAACATGATTCGACAATACGAAGATCGGGATTTGGACGATCTGCTGACGGCTTGGGCTGCGGCTTCAGAGATTGCCCACCCATTTCTGACGAAAGAGTTTCTCGCATCCGAGCGAGAAAACATTCCCAACCTCTATCTCCCGAATGCCGAGACATGGGTGTATGAAGACGACGGGCGAGTGGTTGGATTCGTGGCCCTGATTGGCAATGAAGTGGGAGCCATCTTTGTTCATCCCAGCCATCAGAGAAAGGGCGTTGGAAATGGACTGATGGATAAGGCCAAAAAACTTCGGGAAGAACTCGAAGTGGAAGTGTTCGTGAAGAATGCCATCGGACGGGCGTTCTATGCAAAGTACGGCTTTACTCCCGTCGAAGAGAACGTCCATGAGCAAACCGGCTTTGATCTCCTTCGACTTCGGTTTACTGGATCGGCTAAATGAAACTCCTTGTCGCCATTCTCGGCTCTCTGCTCCTTCTGGCCGTGGCTGCTTTCTGCGTGTTCGGATTCACGATGCGGTGAAACGCCAGATCGAAATCGCCGAGAGAATTCACGGTGAAGACACAAATGGGACGCGCTGCGGCGTCCCCGTACCCCACGCATTCTCGCGAAAATGCCCCTCCGCTCCACATGATTTCCGGTGGATGTGGCTGTTTCCAAGCGATAAGCCCAGTCGCGACCCCTCCGACGCGCGTCTATAGCGATTCCATCGTGACAATGACCATTTGCGCCGGATATTTCGGGATGCCGTGAAGCGGTCTGGCGTGAGACGCCGGATCACGCCGCACGACATACGGCGAGCGGCGGCAACGCACCTGCACTTGGCGGGAATGCCGCGAAAACGCCTGCAGGACATTCTCGGACACAATTCGCTGGAGGTGACTCGGTTGTATAGATTGGAGGACGAAACTGAAATGAACGGTTCCCACAGCCCATTCGACCTGCTCGGTCCACTAGACTGAATCTCCGGCGCCTGCGCCGTATAATTACTAGTTCGCCGACAAACTCAATGCAGAACCCCTACGCCCCGTCGACCCCGATCCGCAACGAGAACAGCGTGGGGCATCGCATCACGCTCAATCTCGGATCACGACTTTTTCGATCTTCCTTTTGCGGTATCGCAGGCTACTTCGCACCGTTTGTCATCCTTATCCCACTGTTTGCGCTGAAGTTCGGGTGGCATCCCATTGGTGAACAAATCGAAGGTTTGGCTGACTGGCACTGGCCCATTACACTGGCCGGATGGGCTTTGTTAATTCCCAACATGTGTTGTGTGGTGTTCTTTGGTTTTGCTGGGTACACCAAGAATTCGCCCACGATGCCTTCAGCGAGGTTCATCAGGTGGCTTTCACTTGGCGTCGCTACGCTGATCGGCTATGCCGCAATGCTGACAATCGAGTTCATCTTTGATCCGTGGCCCGCATCTTGGTCAGCAGAACGGACGAACCTACTGCAGTCGGTGATCACGTTAAGTCTCCCTGCTGTTGTAACCCTTCACTGGTTGTTAGGCCGTTCCAAAGCTGGCGGCGAACCATGCGATGCAACGGAGCCGGGCTTGCATGGTTTCACAAATGGAAAGTCAAACCTCCCGGCCCGCTGATCGCCGCCGTTATGCTGAACGATGTCGGAACGTGATCTTGCTTTTCCGTGCGGTTTTCTGCTACTAGCCAGTACAACAAGTCAACGCTGCGTCCGTTGTAGTTCTGATGCTGTCCGCAGGTAGCGGCACGCGTTGTATAATGCGAACTGTCGATTCCTTGAAATCAAATGCGTCGCAATACTTGGGAAGGGAGTTCCAATGTCGAACGTAGTACTTGTTGAGAATGCAAGCTCAAGCGGGCCAATCACTTTTAGCCTTTACTGGCCTCGTCACCTTTTGTTCTTTGTGCTTGCGTACACAGTCGCCTTCCATTTGGGGGAGATCGCCCTCTGCGGCCTGCAGGTTTACTACTCCGGTCTAACGATAATTGACATAGTTGGAATATCGGTCTTCAACGCCGTCTTGTTTTGGATTCCGCAAGTGATGATTCTTCTCTGGATAAAAAGTATTCGAAGGGGCCGGCCCGAGATCATCTCCATGATCGGAGCAATCGTTTATGTAACGGTCTGTGACTTGTATGAATCGATGGTGCTGTGGGTGGGCTCCAAAGCTTCCGTCTCCGATGGATATCTGCCAACTGCTCTGGTTGAACTTGGTGTATTCGCGACTGCGGTTGCACTTGCTGTATCCGTCGCCGTATTCGCTTCTCGCCACTCCAAGATTCTGGTAGCATAACAAGTAAGGTTTTGACTTCGCGAGGAACGAGCCGAAGTTCTGAGCCTTTGTTCAAGAAGCCCGATTGAGGCTGGACCGTGGTCAGCTACTTGGGAAACGCTTCTCGGTTCCCGCCTGCAGCGGATGTCGAAGATGCATGGTGGTCGATTTTCGATCCCATCGATCGGGCCGCGAGCGGAGATGTTTGCGGCTCAACGCTACGATCACGTAACGAATTGGAGCGATTTCGGCGTGCGAGCCCTCCATCGCGAAGAACTTCATCGGTCGCTTCCCGGATGCGGCAGTTACCGACGTACAGGCCGCCCGAGGAGAACAACTCGAAAGAGAACGATCCGAACACAGCGAAAAAACCGCCGAAAAGTTAACCGTCGCCCAGATCCTTCGCATCGCGGCGGCGTCTTACCTCAAGCAGTCGTCACCTGGCGAGTTGGTGCGGAGCACGCTTGCGAAACTGTCGCTGTGGCGGACCGCGGCACTGGGCGGCAAGACGTATCAGTGTGACGACTGTGGCGAGGTCACGACGGTTCATCATTCCTGTGGCGACCGGCACTGTCCTGTCTGTAGCGGAAGAAAACGCTACGACTTCGCAGCCAGGGCCGAGGCATTGATCCTTGATGATGTGACGTACTACCAAGTCGTCTTTACGCCGCCGAGTGAGCTTTCGGAGATGGCCTTGGCCAATCGGTCGGAGCTGGCGGAGTTGTTGTTCACGTCGGCCTGGAAAACTCTGCAAAAAGCGATTCGTTCTCAGCAGGACTATGATCCGGCGGCGATGATGGTGCTGCACACTTGGAACCAGCGAATGGATTCGCACTGGCACGTACACGCGCCGACGAAGACAAGGATGCGATTCGCTGCCCGTCGTGCGATAGTGATCGACTGCGACTGATCAGCGAAACCCCCAAGCCGAGTTGGCTTCGTGTGTTGGATCACTTGGACGATCGCTGTCCCTGGTGGCACGCCGAGGCGGAGAAGTCTTCGCTGATCGAGTACCTGGAGCGTGAGTATGGTGTCGATTATGTCACCTGGCTCCTGGCAACGCGGATAGAAAGTGCAAGAGGGTTGGTAAAGCATGCCGCGGCGACTCAGCCACTGCTTCCCGGCTTGTCCCCGCGCGGCGACATGCTGTTAGAATCGTATTGAGTGTTTCAACTCATCGGTCGCTTGCCACCCACAGCAAGCGACAAAGTTCAATGCACGATCTATGCTGGCACGCGACGTGCTCCCATAGATCGCATTTCGTTAGCAGGGAACAAGCACATTGGACTTTCTCGGCTCGAACGTCGTCCGCGATGGAATCACATAGAATCGGCCCCGGAACCGAAAGGCTTTCGCATCGTGCTTTTAGAAAGCAAACGGAGAAGCAAACGGGGTCGAAGCA
>CAVTIV010000006.1:0-663665 GCA_963734865.1 Pirellulaceae bacterium | reverse complement strand
AGCGAGTGTTGGGGACCGCTACGATGAAATCGATTCGCCAGAAGTCGATCGCACCTTTGAGCTGTTTGCCGGAGTCGTCGCCGACGCCAAAGATCAAGGCAGCGTTCTGAGCAGGAAATTCTGGAGCTGTCGTCAAGGACTGGAACAATGGGTCCCCGACCCGCACTACACCGTCCGTGCATGGTGGCAGTGGTCACTTACCTGCTGAGGCAACATGCGTTTTTATACGAATGAGGAATGGCTTGATGCGCTTGTTACTTTCTGAAGTGGTGTGCATCGGCCGGACTTGGACTGGCGGCGCCTGTACCGTTGGCGCGATCGGCGAGGGCGGGATCAGCAGGATTTGCCCGCGTACGAAGGGCCGTACTACATCGTGTTTAATGCCGCGGGTGGCTGGGACACGACGTACCTGATGGACCCCAAGGGAACCGGTGGAATTAATCGGCTCTACCAGGAAGGTGACATCCTTACCGATGGTGCGAATTGTTAATTTTGCTCCGACCGCGAAACATCAAGAAGGTGGTCTGAGTAATGAAAAATAGAGAATTCTTTGGCGAGTTTGGAAGCGAACTGCTGGTGCTCAACGGCCTCGATTACTCGGTCAACAGTCATTTTCCCTGCTCGCGGTACATGGCCACGGGCAAGTTGGACAGCTTGGCGTATCCCACATTCGCGGCCCTCGTTGCCGCCTGCAAGGGACCTAAGTGCCCGCTGTCGTTCTTAACGTTCGGAAACTATTCGGCGACGGGCAATCTCGTTGCAATGTCGCGAGTTCCGTACCTGCAATCGCTGACACGAATCGCCAATGCCGACGCGATCGATGGAAATACGCTGATCCGCCGTACCACGATGAGTTTGCCTTGGACCGCATCGAACGGTGGCTCCGCCAGCAACGGAACGACCGCGTCGCACAGTCATTGCTGCCTCGCCAGCAAAACCGCGCCGAGAACATGCTTTACGCTGCTCAGCTCAAACTCCAAGTCGACTCGCCCGCGTAACGCCGCATATTCCACAAGCGATTCCCAAGCAAAGACTTTGCAGCAAGCCGAAGTCGCGTTGGCATCGTTCGCAACGGTAAAAGAATCGGCTTGATGGCTTGAATGATGACGTGTCAGACAGTTTGGTGACGTGACGGAATACTCGTTTGACTGCTAATCGCGAGGCATTTCTCTGTATTCCGTGCTGCCGCCCCGCAGGTCTTGACTGCCTAACAGCGCCAAGCTACTTTAGGCTTGTTGAGATTGATTCTCAATTGCATCTACTTAAATGTCGCTCACGCGAAGCAAGCCACGGTTCTCTGTCGTCTCTCCTAGACACAAGTTTCCTCAGCCAGCCACGCATTTTTAGGCCGCAATGCGCTGCGATCGCATTGCGGTTACCCATGCTCACTTGCTTTGAGGAAAACGCTCGTGCGAAACATCGCCCAAAACCGCTACTCACGTGGATTTACGCTGATCGAACTGCTCGTCGTGATTGCGATCATCGGTATTTTGGTCGGGCTTCTTCTGCCCGCTGTCCAGGCGGCTCGCGAAGCCGCGCGTCGAATGCAGTGCAGCAACAATCTGAAGCAGATTGGCTTGGCCCTGCACAACTATGAATCGGCATTCAAGTCGTTGCCGCCGTCGATGTGCATCAATTTCGACGGCAGTCAATTCGGTGAGTGGGGCCCGCAGGCGCGGCTGTTGCCTTACATCGAGCAGGCTGGATTACAAGACCTGATCGACTTCTCGCAATCTTACAAAGTTCAGCCCGAGGCGGTCAGAACTCGGGTGCCGGTGTACATGTGTCCGAGCGAAATCAATGATCGCCCCAGTGGTGCCGACGGCTTGCAACAGTATCCGCTGAATTATGGGGCAAACATGGGGACGTGGATGGTGTTCAACCCCGTGACTCGGTGCGGCGGGAATGGGACGTTTTTGCCTCGTACGCACGTGCGGTTTAGTGACGTTCTTGATGGCTTGAGTAATACGCTTGCCTTCAGCGAAGTGAAGACCTTTCAACCCATTTTGAAGACAGGTGGCACACCACCGACTTCACCTCCGACCGATCCCGCCCAGGTAGCGATCTTTGGTGGCACCAGCTTTGAGGAAGATAATGGCCACACCGAGTGGGTCGAAGGCCGGGTTCACCAAGACGGATTCACAGCAACCTTTACACCCAATAAGAATATCCCTTACGCCGACGGCGGTCGCACCTTCGACATCGACTACACATCAGAGGAGGAAGCAGACTCAGCGACCGATTCGACGTTCGCGGCGATTGGGTCTCGCAGCTACCATCAAGGGCTGGTGACGTGCGTTCTGATGGACGGCTCTGTGCATACAATTACGGACAGTATCGAACTAAAAACTTGGCGAAACCTGGCTGCTCGAAATGATGGCGAAGTACTTGATGAATGGCAACCGTGATATGCCATAGGTTGGCCGGAGCAAAGTGGTTCAATTCACGCACACGCTGATTGGTACCTTGCCTATTGCCCGCACGAACCAGTTTGCCTCCGAGGCTTCCGTGCACGTGCACGGGATCCCAATGCATGGAACCAGTAGACTTCCGTGTGCCGGGTGCTTCTAAAGAATGCACGCTAACGACGATCCGCCACCATCTCCGAACGCAAATCACCATAGATCACATGATAGCGTCCGTCATCGAGCTTCCATCGGAACAGGATCTTCTCAGCATCGCTTACCCTGACTGTTTGGCCATTATATGCAAAGTCGGCATTGTCACGGCAGATTTCGCTCATATGCGCGAAGCCAAGCGTCGATCGAATGTAGTCGGTGTACGCTTGGTCGCTCGGTGGCATGCTTGGCGTGACACCGAGTTCCTTCTTGAGTCGATTGATGACCACGTCGCCGCGGATCTTTTCGTACGGAGGGTAGCTACCATCGCAAGTTTGTTGATAAATGTCGATGCAGTCACGATTGCTTCCGCTTGTTTCTTAAGAGTCGGCGGTTCCGGGGTGATGTTGGCGTAGTCTTTCGGAGCGACGCAATCGAAGAACGTGTCCGCGAGCTCCGCATTCCACTGAAAGTTCTGCAGTCGCTTAACGCCCAATTGCGGATCATCCGAAAGGTATTCGACGAGCAGCGGCCACCGCGAATCGGCGTCGACCCACATCCTTGCTTTGCCGTCTCCCATGTCCGGCGCGAAGTCACGAAGTGGAACCTCAATTCCATCGGCTTGCTTTGAAAAGATCACATTTCGTCCGAGCGTGTACTGTGGCCTTTCAAAGAACTGGGCGAGCCGCAACATCAGTGCCGGTGGCAGTTCTGTATCTCTGCGGGCCGAAGTGATGCGGTAGTTCTTCTCTTCCAAATTCATTGAGATGCCGGGCCGGTCGGCACGAAGTATCTCGACATCGGTGATTCTGTCGTTGCGCCGGTGGTCGAATCGATAGACGCGGGGCTTTGCCCGCCAACGGACCGTGCCTTCGACGATGCGGCCGGACATGGGAAATACCGTCCGCATCTCGAAGCGACACGACTCAGCGCTCTTGATTGTGCTGGCTACATCGCTTTCATGGGACGCCCCGCCAACCGCGAGCACTAGGCCTAGGCCGATGGTGACTGCGGCCAATACAGTTGGTCGTCTTCGTATTTTCATGGTACTTTCCTTCGCAAGGGTAGGTAAAGAAACTGAGTGTGGACTACGAACTGGGCCAGTACGCGTCAGCCCACAGATCTGATTGCCGCTTTGGAACGGAACGCCATCGTGCGCTAGCTGGCAAGCAAGTATTGGAAGTCCGGCGAAACTGAGCGGTACGCGATAGACGCACTAAGGACGGTCAATCTTCGCACTGCTCAGGTCACCGTAGATCACTTGATAGCGACCATCGTCTAGCCTCCACTGAAAGAGGATTTTCCGCGGTTCATTCGGTGAGACACTTGAGCCGTAATAGGAAGCATCGGTGTTGTCTCGCATAATCTCGGTCATTGCCGCGAAGCCCTTGCCAGCGTCGTAGACGATTCGCTGATACTTTTCTTCGAGCAAATAGTCAGTCAGGTCCCCTTTGTAACCTGCAAACTCGAACATTTGATCGCGAACCACATCACCGTAGATCACATCTGATTGCGGATACGTACCGCTGCTCAGTTCGGAGTAGATTCTAAGAGCCCGAACAATCTCGGCTACACGAGCGTTCGATTGACGTTCGAGTCGCGCCTTGTCGAGACTGAATCCGTTTGGTGGATTCGTGGTAAAGAGCGAGTCGTGCAGCTTCAAGTTCCAGGAGAAGTGTTCAAACAGTAGATCTCCGCTGGGACCAGACGAGTGAAACGTGACGCGGACCGGAAGCCGACGTTTGCGATCAATCCACAGCGTTAAGAGGTCGCCTGCGGTGCTTGCATCAATGCTGTTCTGGTGAATCTCGAATCCGTCACACAAAGTTCCATCGATCTCTTGCTCGCCAAGTTCACGCGTGGCGTTGGTTGCGAACTTGCCCAGATCATGCAACGCCATCAGCGGTGACATTCGTCCTCGTTTGGCTGGCTCTGGCCAGAATTTTTCGGTGCGATTGTCCCAACTAATCCCCTTTTGATCCGAGAACAAGATGTTCACGGAATGTACTTTCCCTGCGTCGTCTATCTCTTGAATTTCTCGTCGCAAGCCATTGGGCTGACGCCAATAGAGCGTTCCCTCCTCCATCACACGGGGCTCTGTATCGATTTCTCCGCGATACTTGATCATCTTGAAATCCACGGAGTAACTGGTGGCCCGGCGCACATTCGCCGCCACTTGTGCAAACACGCTTGGCGTCGGCCAGAAAGACCAAACGCTGACCACAATAAGCAATGAGACTGCCACGCTCCATACAACACCCGACACCGAGTCCTTTCGCAGACGCTGAAACATCGAAGATTCGTTTCTCCCTGCCAAAGTAACCTGCGGAGCTTCCACATAGCGTTCGTCAGACGAAGAGAGCTCTTCGAGCACTGCGTCGGCCAACGTCGAATCGCGTTGCAATGCCTCGCCAAAGCGTTTCAGGCGATCTTCGATTGAGTGGCTGTGATTCCAATTCGTGTTCATTGTTCGACCTTCGATGCGATTGTGCGAAGCCTTTCCGTTGCACGAGAAAGCTGTTTCGTCACCGTGCCAATAGGACGAGCCAGATCATCCGCGATTTCACACACGCTGAGGCCGCTGATATATCGCAGACACACGACGTCACGTTCATGTTCCGGAAGCCGCGCGAGCATTGGTACCAAGTCCTCATGCTCGTGTAGCTGGTCTGTTTCCGTCTCAGCGATCTTCTCGAGCGGCAAGCCCTGCGTCGCCAGCGGCCTTCGCCTCGATTCTCGGATCGCATTGCGTCGAGTCGTCGCCAACAACCACGGCCCAAAGGCCTGCTCGCTCCTCAATTGCGGCAGCTTTCGAAACGCCGCCACAAACGATTCCTGCGCCACGTCCTGTCGCCAGGTGATAATCGCCAACGACGCCCCAGGCCGCAACGACAACAGTTTGCTCATACCGTTCCACCAGCAGGCGAATCGCCTCCGTGTCATTGCTCTTAGCTCGGGTAACAAGTTCGGACGTTGTTGGCATTAATGCGTGTTCCCCGACCCTGGAGGCAATTCCAAATTGTTCGACCGACTTTGTGAGCATTGATCCGACACAATGTCAGGAGTTCGCGATATCCGTTCAAACAACAACTGGATAGAGACCCTTGAACCACGATTTGCGACAGAAATCTGAGAAATTCGCATTTGACCAGAAAAAGGGGATCGTATGCGGTAACGTGCCGGAGCTTCCGGGTCCGATCGTGATCGGTCTAGACACGTCTGGATCGATGGGTTGCCCGGTAACCGGATGGCGCGGTCGCGGCGGAACGACCAAGATGCGCTGCGTCGATGTTGCGGCATTGTTCGCGGCAGCGATCCTGCGTCGTAACCGAAGTCGACTTGCCCCTGTGCTGGCGGATGCGAGAGCGATAGGACGACCGCCTTGGAACTCTGCTTCCACGCCCGCACGACGTCCTTTACGCTCGTGTATTCCCCGACATAGCCGTGTTCGAGTTGAAGTCGCTCGAAGATCCGGACGGCGCTATGACGCTGCTTTTTGGGAGCCGTCTTATCAGCCTCGAGGATCTGATGAATGATCTCGATAAATGGCTCGATGACCGGCCGGTCACGCGGCTTGGTCTTTCGATATCCCGGTGGTTCGTCGTGCTCCAGGATCTTTTGAAGCGTCTTGAAATGAAGTTCGTACACCCGGCAAGCGCCCGTTTACTCAGTTCGCCGGTGAGCACGCGCCCGCGGATCTCCGTCCAAAGTTCCATGTTTTCATACATCCAATCCTCGCTCCACGGCGGGTAGAAAACCCGTCATTGGAGCAAAACAAAAGTTGGTGCGCTACACTTTTCAACCGCCGATCGGTCCCCGCCAGCGCGACATTTTTCGGCCACCGTTTACATTCGGGGTGATGCAAAACTGATGCAAAACCGGGAGGGGCGAATTTGGCAGAAGTGCCGAAGGGCCTTTGTTTTCGAGCACACCCGGCAGGATTTCGAACCTGCAACCCTCGGTTCCGAAGGTCGACGTAACACCAAACCGTATACCCGCAAGGCCGGAACTTCGCGGCGGTAAGTCCTCACCTATCAACAGGATCGGCGGCTCTTAGACGGTATTGCGTGAGATACGGTGCGGTGTTGCATCGGCACCTTTTTGACCCCGAGTGGAGAACATTTGGAGAACGGTTGGTGGTCTGGGAGCAACCGAGTGAGGCATACCAGGGGACGGGGGTCTTTATTGGCAATGACCGCGCCGTACAAAAACCTTGCGACCGGTTTCGTCGGCGATTTTGGGAGCGAACTGATTGTCGATGACCGCGAAGTTTGCGAACTCAGGCTGTGGCAATCGGGAATCGGCTCGCCGGAGAGTGCATGAAACCGACGATCGCGCAGCGGCGATCGACTGATCTTTAACAATTTGGTGAATCAGGAACCGCGAAAGGATGGTGAGGCGGGCGTGATCCGTTTGACCATGCGCCCAGTCTACTTGAACACTTCGTCTAACGAGTCGGTGTATTTCGCATCGTTGTCTCGCGAGATGATCTCGCACTTTAAGTTTTCGTCTTCGACGTGCATCTGATAATTGCGAGCTTGCTTCGTCGTCCAATCGCCTGTCGGATGGTCCGTCGATGGCGACACCCAAATCCGTCTCGTCCCCAGGTGAATGAACACCAGGAATTAGACATCGACAAGCCCTTTCACGGTCCACTTCCGCTTGCAAGCGAAATCGCATTGCCACATCACATCGGCGTGCCGCTTCGGAAACGCCGACCAGCTATCCGGATCACCGTCGTCATCTGGTGCCGGCGCGATTCCTTCGGCGACAAGAGTATTCTTAACCGTTTGCCGCGAGACTTTGTGACCGGCCCAACCAGTGCTTGCCGAATCTTCGTGTAGCCCCACACAGACTCTTTCCGCATCCGGATGACGAGGTCGCGAATGCTCCCGTCCGTTTTAGGCCGGCCACCCTTTGGCTGCGGTTCCTCTTTGGACTTCGGCTTATTGCCATCTTCGATCGCTCGAACCCACCGTCGGAAGGTTGAGTAGCTGACGATCGAGAGCAGTCCCTTGATCGCCCCGCCGAGCGGCAGACCGTGTTTGACGATCGCCGTTCGATCCTGATCAGTGAACTCAATCCGCTCATGCATTTTGGAGCGAAGGACCTTATTCTCGGCTTTCAACAGCTGATTTTGGCCGGCCAAATCCTGTCGCGAACTGGATGCGAGCAAAGCGAGAAAAGGATGAACGATGGCCCGCACGGCGGCTCCGATATGGCTACAATTCAGCACGAAAATTGGAGTGGCAACGTTTTTGTACCCCGCTATAACGATGAGCCTACGGATCGAATCGCCTGCCGCAATGGCCTGATGCCCGAACGGTCGTCGACCAAGCGAACTTCTGGTGGCTCAATCCTGGCAACCAGCATAGATTGCCGTGATTGCAGCCAATTCGGCAGAGATTCTCTCGCAGCGTTAACCCCGCTCGCAGACCTGCGAGAGAAAGCAGCTACGGTTAACGCCGGTGCGTTCACCGGGTTTCTCAGGCGGGTAATCTGCTGACGCCGATCGAACGCAATGCAAATCGCATCTGTGCCGTAATTCACAGCAACAACGAGACTTCGCAATTCAGAGACTTTGGGAAAATAAGTTGTGTACAGGGAGGACTGTCGCGATGTCTGTGAAGTATCTGCTGACCGCCATTTGGTTCACTCAATGCGCTATCGTCCTGGCAGACGAACCGGTGGCAGTTTCGCTCCCCTCGCTGCCGGAAGTCCTGGCCGCCCGTCAGGATCTTTGGGGGGAAATCGCGATGCGGCAGCCAAACGGTCCGAGCTATGAGTTCTTCGCCCCCCTGCTGCCGCCGCCCAGGTACGTGAACGCGGATTTCCGCCAGTACCCTCTGGTGTTGAGTGCCCCGGGGACAAAGACGAAGGCGCGGCAGATTTCCAATGGCAGCGGAGTCAATCTGCGGGGCGGTTCACGCAGTTGGCGGGACGCGGGCACGGCTGTGGTTTTCCGTGTCGGGTTGGATGAGTTTCGCTTTGGTGGACTGGAGGACCGTGTCTCGGAGCCGCATCCGGCGGAAGGCTGGCTCCCGATTTATGAGATCACCTATCGACATCCCACGCCCGTGATGGCGGAAGGGGCCGTGCCAATCGACCAGAAGCCCAGCGAACTGAATGGGGAAGTCTATCGGCTGGAAGCGTTTGCCAGCACGGATCCGGCGCTGGCGGAGCACGCGGTTGTGTTCGTCAGCTTCTCCTTGGCAGCCGGCGCTAAAGGGACCGTGTCAGTGGAGTTGGATCCGCCACAGGACGGGACGTTCGCGAACGGCACAATTCGCGACGGGAAGGGAAATGCCGTGGTCCTGCTCGATCCCGTCTGGAAATGGGAACGCCAGGGGGCCCGGGCACGTCTTGAAGCCGGCACGACGGCGACGCTCGCCATCCCCACCCGTCCGCTGGATCCCGGTGCCCTCAAACTGGATGCATTTTCTTATGCCAGACACCGCCAGCTCACTGTAGATACCTGGAAATCGATCGTCGCCCGAGCGGTGCAAGTGAACATCCCCGAACCACGGGTCAATCACGCCTGGCGCAACCTGCTGGTGCAGAACTTGATGCTCCTGCAGGGGGACCGCATGTTCTACAGTGCCGGCAACCAGTATCAGCAGCTTTATGAAGCCGAAGGGAGTGACGCTGCGCGGCGATCATGGCCTGGGCTATGAAGCCTTGTCATTACCCACATTTTAGACACTCAGGTTTGCCCGGCTAGGCGCATGCCGTCAAGGAGCATGTGCAGCTTTTGGTAGCCGCGCCAGATTGTTTGCCAGCCCGGTTCGCCGTCACCAGTGCGACCTAGAAAGCCACCCATCTTCGCAAGTTCGCGAAAGAAAGCATACACCGTTAGGTTCGTTAGCTTCATCTTTGGACGCGCGGCCTTCATGCACTTCAGCCAGTGCGCCGGAACGTGCGTCTTGGCTTTCGCCTCCGGCTGATTTCGACCAACCAACTTCAACTGAAACAGTCGGATCCCCAAGATCCCGATCAGTCCGATTAAAGGTTCGGTCCGATCGGCCGTACGCAGCGAATGCTTTTCGATACTGCACCCGGTTTTGATCACCTTGTGATATTCCTCTACTAGCCAGCGGTTCTCGTAATCTTCAATTACCTGCCAAGCGTCATCGAATGTTTCCACTGGCAGGCTCGTCGCAACACCCAGCGAATCGGCGCGACGCCTTTGGGGGCTTTCTCCTCTTGGACGACCACCACGTTCATTGTCAGTTGTTCGATACCACACTTGCCGACCCACTTGCTGTATTGCGACGGTCGAGGGAATGTCACCGTGGCCACCGAAACGGTGAGCTTGGCAGTTCGAGCGGCCACGCCGGGACGACTACGAAGTTGGAGTTCATACGAACCAACCTGCTGGGCGCACTCGGCGGCCTTCTTGAGCGTCGTTGCAGTGCCCTGCTGATCGAACACTTTGCGACTGAGCTTGCTTGCTCGGATCACCCAGTCACAACCACTTTGCTTGATGTGGCACATCGCCTCGAAGTTGTCGCCACCGCGATCAAAGACGTGAATCCACTGCGACTGCTGGGGTGCCGGTCCGACTTGATCGACCAACTCGCCCCATAGACTGCTTTCGCGTCGGCGGTTCAAACGCTGCATTCGCTTTTCGTTTTTCGGTTTGTGCTGACGGTAGTAGGGGATGGCTCCGGCTTGTCCGACGATCTGCTGGCGATCGCAATCAAACAGCAGGCAGTTGTGTAGCTGAATGCCTCGACCTTTCCCGTCGCCCAGCATTCCCAAGTCGGTAGTGGCTTGATGGGTATAGAGGTCGATGTCGGTGGTGTCACTGATCAGCAGGTAGCGGCCGGGTTTGGTTTGTCGGGTCTGTTCCCAGTGCGGCGTCGTGATGGCCTCGAATGTGACTTCGGGTCGATCGAAAAGCCGGTAAGCAGCCTTGAGATCCGCCCAATCGGTGTTTTGTTGTGGGAGAGATCCGTCAGGCTGGGCAAGCATGTTTTTGGCGATGACCTGGAGGCGGAAGGTCCGTCGTTTGTCTTGCAAATCGCAATCAGCGAATTGATTTTCGACCCACTGTGCATTATCGAGAACGATCATCAATAAACCCCAGAAAAACTAGTCGCTTGCGGAAGACACTTCTTGTCCCAACAAGGCAACGGACCCGGCGAACCATCCTGGCCGGATCAGAAGGTTTACAATTTGGTCACGACAAGCAAATGCGGTTGAGTTTCCCGATCCGTGATGGTGCCCAATTCACGCCTGTCTAGCTGATCCCGTTTCACGAATGAAGCTAGACTTGTGGGTAATGACAAGGGCTATGAAGCCGAGGCTAAGCGAATGCTGGTGCCGCAACTGGATTATGTGCGTCGCAATCTGGAATACCATCAGGCAGGAATCAAGCTGCATGACGTCGTCGCTGCCTGGTGGCAGACGCGCGATGCGGATTGGGTGCGTGCCATGCGGCCCCGTTGGGAAAAGGAATTATACCGCGTTCTGGATCACCGCGATCCCGATATCGGTTTGCTTCCCAAGGAACGTTATTGCGGAGATATTTCGACGCCGGTCTATTCCCTGAGTGTGGACGCCAATGCCTTGCGGGCGTTGCGGGACTTCGTACCCCTGCTGCGGGCAATCGGCGACGATGTGCTGGCCGACCGTGTGGCTGAAGTCGAGTCGGCCTACAAACAAAAGGTCATGGCGGCCCTGGCCAGGAACATCCGTCCGGAAACGACGCCTCCCTTTATTCCGATCGCTCTGTTTGCCAACGAAGGAATCCATGATCCGATTACGGCGACGAGAATCGGCAGCTATTGGGACCTGATAATCAACTATGTAATTGGCAGCCGGCTCTTTCCACCCGGTTCGGAAGAGGAAAGCTGGCTCCCACGCTACCTGGAAACGCACGGCGGACTCTGCATGGGGATGACGCGCGCCGGAGGGACCTCTCACGCCTTCTGGACCGGTCCCGATCGTGTGAATCCTCTGTATGGGACCCGCTATGTGCTGGATGTTCTGCGGCGCGACGATCCGGAACGGGCCCTCGTGAGCTTCTACGGCATGTTGGCACAAGGATTCACGCGTGAAACCTTCGTGGCCGGCGAAGGGAGCACGCTGGCGCCGGTTGATGAGCGGGGACGCATGTTCTATTGCCCGCCCAACAGCGCCGGAAATGCCCACTTTCTCACCATGCTCCGTAACCTGCTCCTGCAGGATCTCGACGTTGATGACGATGGCGAGCCGGAAACGCTGCGTCTGCTTTTCGGCACTTCGCGCCGCTGGTTAGAGAATGGCCAGACGATCTCGCTGGAAGCGATGCCAACGGCGTTTGGACCGGTCTCGCTGCGTGCCGAATCGAGACTGGATGCCGGCGAAGTACTGATCCAGGTGTCGCTGCCGACTCGCAACCGGCCTCAGCAGACGTTCCTGCGGGCCCGCATACCCGAACACTGGCACGTTGCGGCCGCCGACATCGGCGGGACCGCTCTGCCGGTCGACGGACAGGGAACGGTGGACTTGAGCGGCCGGGAGGGTCAGGTTTCAGTGCGCTTTAGGGTGATTCTCCAAGTATCTGCACGAGTTGGAAATCAACGGCGCGAGGTCCAATCAGCGCCCGCTGGAGCGGCGTTGACGCCGACGCCCCCCTTACGGGCAATCTGGGTTCTCGTGGAGAGGGCATTCAGCGATGCGAATCGTGCTCTCGCACGTTGAAAGCCGGTATTCTCCGCGTGCCAGTCGCCGAAGCCGGTAATTTGGGCAAACCCAAAAAGTTGCGTTGGACGTCGTCTCGGGGAGCTTCCGATTATTCGGATTCTGACGATTTTGCGGGCTGCTGTCCGCGTTCAGTTCGAGCGATCATTCCACTTCTTGGGATCTCGGTGCCCGTGGAGTACTGCGAGAACCTCGACCCGGCCTGGCTTTACGCGATAGGAAATCACGTACGGGAATCGGCTCGTGCAGCACTGGCGCAGCTCGCGATAGATGATCGCAAACTGCTCCGGGTTCCCACTGATCCGGTTCGTGGCCGTCAGTACGTCTTCGAGAAATTGCTTTCCGATACCGGGTGACTGTTTCTCGTACCAGTCCCGTGCCGACCGAAGGTCTTCCTTTGCCGACGGTGTGAAGACGACGGGCAGGGTCATCCATCACCCGCCAACTCATCGAATACTTCCTTGGCCAGTATCAGAGAATCGGGTTCTTCGTCCGCTTCCTTGATGCGGGAATCAAGAAGCTGCTTGAGCTCATCCGATACCGGCAGTTGTCCGGCCCGGGCCAACTCATCCAGAATCGAGTTGGCCAACTCAAATTGCTGCCCCGAAGGCAGCGATTTGATGGTATTAAGCAGCTCTTGAGTGGTCATCAACTTCTCCTCCTGTATCCACCCAGTATAGTTGCTCTAAGAACCAGCGGCTTCCCGGTTTGTATGGCGATCGAGTCGATACGCTCCACGCGCCAAACGGTGAAGTCCGTAGGTAACGTCGAGCCAAAAAGTTGCGTTGGGCGTCGTCTCGGGTAGCGAGAATTTTAAGTAGCGAAAACATTCGCTTACCGGTTAACGCCCGCGGCCAGATTTCGGCCAGCGGGCGTTTTTCGTTTTCGCCGCGTTTTTTGCGGTCGTTTGGCCGTGCCAGACCGCTGGCAAAAAGTCTCTATCTCTTGAGAGACCGCCGGGATGCCGCAGAAAACCTATGCGTTTGAGCCCGGTTTCCCGAACGATACCCTAAAAGTCTCTGTGTCTCTGTTTGACATGCTTGAGAATCCACTTTTTGCCGTGTCTAATGCTAGGCCGTGTCTAATGCGTAGGCTGACTTATTTGACCCCACGGGGTATGTGTTTCGATCAGGCCTAGTCGACATTCACGAGTTCGACGATGAAGTGAAGGTTCGAGTGAGCAGGAATGGAGCCTGGGGAACCGCGTTCGCCGTAGCCGAGCTTTGAAGGCACCCACAGTTCGATCATTCCGCCCTCACCAACGAGTTGCATTCCTTCCGTCCAACCGGCGATGACATTTCGCAAGGGAAAGGTTGTCGGTTCACCTCGCTCATAGGAGCTGTCGAACACTTTTCCACTATTGAGCCAGCCGCGATAGTTGACGGTCACCGTGCTGTCGGCCGTCGGCTTCTTGCCGTCGGACTTTCGCAGAATCCGATACCTCAGTCCTGAATCGGTCGCCGAGAACTCGGGTGCGGCATCCGCATCCATTGCACCCGTTCCGGCTTGAAGTTCAGGCTTGTCGACAAACGTGATTGGTTTCCATCGTCGCTTTTGCGGCATCCGAGGTTGCCAGCTCTGAAGAAATGTCCGGGCTGAGTTTCGCAGTGGAGCGACACCCCGGAACCATGAATACGAAGCTCAACAGACACCATGGCAACCAACTCTTCATTGCTGTTCCAACGCTCCAGTCTCGCATCCCGCATCAATCCAATACGCCCATCGGAAGCGAACCTTGCCTCCATTCTTCGGTGGGGAGGTTAGCGAATACAGGCATTTCTTGAAAGTCCATTAATTCGTCAAGCGTTGCTTTCACACCGACACTCACCTGACAGGCGACGCTGTCGTGTGGTTAAAAAACTGAGACGGGTAGTTCGGTCGCTAGATTGCGATCTTGAATGTCTTATGAAGACTTGGCCGAGTCACTGATGTGCTTAATGAGTTCGGTCGTGGCTGGCTTGGATCGGCCATAAGAGACCATTCGCACGTCGAGGCCATGTTCTCTGTGTCGATTGAACGCTCGCACGATCGCGGCGGTAATGGATGGCGAGGGCCATGATGCGCGTCAGTCGCGGCAGTTTGCTGGCAGTGGCCCGTGGTGGGGCGTCGCCGGGGAGGATGCGCCGGGCACCCCGATCGACTTTGGCGACGTGGAACGTTCGGCGGACGGAAGGAGCGGTGTTCATTATGCTGTTTCCAGGATTGCGGGTCTTGGCCGAGCGTTTGAATGCCGGTCATGTGAAAGGTGGTGTCAATCGTTCCGGCCGCACCGTCGTAGTTGACGGTTTGGACAAGCAGCTCAATCAAGCGGCAGCGTTCCTTTGACGGCATTGTGTCCCACATGTCGTCGAAGATTTGCAGCGACTCGCGGATGTCTTGGTGGCCGATCGTTTCGAAGGAATGTTTCTTGATCGATTCTTGCAGGGAGTCAAAACGTTGTTGCGATGTGTCGATGCGCGATTGTGCGGCAGCGATCAGATCGATCGATGCCTTGTTGGCGATGTGGCTGTTCAGTTCAGCTTGGTCAGTGCGAATGAAGGATCGCAAAGACTCAATTTCTTTCTTTTGTTCGTTAATCTTTTGCCACGACTCTTCGTGCGTGCGATCGTAGATGTCGCGAATTAGATCGTTGTCGCCGGCAATGACTCTCAGTTCGTTGACGACGAAGTCTTCGATCTGGCCTGCAGGAATGGACGGTGACTTGCACGATGCGTAGCCTTGCTTGTCCGCTTTGCTGCAAACGTAGTAGCGGTAGCGTTTCGGCCCGCTGCCCGTTGATGTGTGCAGCATTGCTCGGTCGCAACGAGCACATCGCAGAATGCCGCGTAGAAGCCCATCGAACTTGGTGCTTGCTCTCGCCGAACCCGTTCTCCCGTTGCGTTTTAGCGATCGGGCGACTCGCTCAAAAACCTCGGCGTCGACGATGGCATCGTGCTGACCCTCGTGGACTTCGTCTTTGTAAGTTAGCTTGCCGATATCGTCAACAGTCTGGGCTGGCGTGAGCTGCGTCCGTTTCGGTGACTTACTGAAGCAGTGGTTTGGCCCAAACGCAGGATTGCCCGGCACCAACTTCTTGGATTGTTCATATCGACCCCACATGATCGGCAATGTAAGTATCGGGTGTATTATGCCAGCTTTGGAATCGCGTCGGAGTCTTCATCACGCAGCGTCAAATCATCGAAATCCCATCGTTTCAAGAGCCGTAATTCCGCGAGGCTAATCTGCGACTCGCTGCGAAGATCGGATTGCACGATAGCGATCCCATCGCATTTGTCGAGTTCGGCCTCTATGAGGTTTTGCAACTTGGTCGCAGCCTCTCGCATCGCGTGGTCAGCGAACTGCTGATCCCGCATTACCCCACAGACGATAATCTTGTAGTCCTCGTCCGTCGCTAATTCGACATCTTCTACGAGGACGTACACGCCGGTGAGGAGGTCCCCGCTCTTTTTAAACTTCTTGCGAAGCCTGTTCACGGCAGGCCGTGTTCTCTCGTTGAATTCGTCGGGAAACGCACTTCTGATGTATCTTTTCGTTAACCAGATGGCGAGACGATGAACCGTTTCAAGGGTCAGTATCTGATCCGCTGGACGGTGACCGATGAGACACTGCCTAGGAATCCACAAACGATGATGCGCATTGAATTGAAAATGCTCTTGGTCGGCATTCTCAAGCGGATCCGAAACTTGGAGCAACCGAGAATTTTTGCCCCATTCTTTGTTCCCGTCTTTTTTTTCTAGGCAAATCTTTTCCCCAAAGATCAGCTCGACCCTCGGTTCAGCACTCAAGCTGGCGTTCGTTACGTCGCAGTCATGGGAAACGACACCCAGCGGCCGGCCTCAGAGAATTCTGGCAGCGCATCGACAGCGACGAGCGAAGCCACAAGGTCATCAGACAGAATGCTTCCTTGTCTCCAGCCACTCTGCTTGATCTGCTCTGCATCCGAGCCATCGTTCGACATTGCAGCTAGTCCTCATGGGTACGCTTACCGGAGAGAACGTCAACAATATCTCGATTGTCACGGACCCTGCTGGTGTCGATCCCATGTTCCTTTGCGATTTCAAGGATGCTCTTGGGAAGTGAGTCATCAGCACGGGGCTGACGATGGAGCTGCCGCATCCGGCTCTCGATCTTCGCGAAGTCGAGTGGATCGTCACGCATGTCATCCAGCAATGAGCGGCCTTGCGTGTCGAGCTCTTCGCGGACAACTGTCCCAAGCGGTAGGTCGCTCAATCGTTTCCAAATACCCGCCACCTTCAGTAGCTCCGACAACCTTGCCCGATTCTGAGGCTGTGGCCTGGCATCGCCACGCATCCAGGCGTAAACGGTCGGCCGCTCTACCCCCAGAACTGAAGCCAGCTCCTTCACTTGAAGCGAGAGAACGCTTCGGATTTCAGCAACAGCATCTGCGACATCGAACTGAGCGATCAGAAACGGTTCGTCGAATCCAGGTATCTCCGACGCGGCTTCGTACCAGACTCGATCTTGTTCCGAATTACCGCCCGATCCCGTTTCGGGCATCATTAACAGGACTCGATCGTAAACGTCTCCGTAGGCGCGGAGCATTGCGTTTTGACGGTCAACCAGTCGAATATCAATTGCAAGAGAGGGGCTTGATATACATTCCGTCTCGGTGTGCAGTGCGATGCCTGGTGAAGTCATAAGGATTGGTGCGAGACCAGACGCATATCGGTATGCCGATTTACTCATACCGATTCATCTCCCCAGTTTGCCCGGGCCTCCTTCGTGACTGCTGCTCGAAACGCACGATCGGTGTGCTCATGAAGGTCCCATAGCTTGCTGCGCAAATCATCCTCGACGAAGTCAATTTCACCACGGGCGATGTGATCGAAGTCCAGCACTCGAAACTTATCTTCTTTCGATGTATGAACAGCATGCTTCAAATGTTCTGTTTGAAGATCGGGAGGCAAGAACTGCTCGCCCGTGTTCTCGAACGAACGCAGCCAGAGAATCCCGTGCTCAGTTGGTCCCTGAATCACGAATTGATGATTTGCTGCCTTCATTCCAAGCTGGTCTGCTGTTAGACCGCGCAACGATTCACAGACAAGGCTATCGATCGTATGTGATTCATCTCCCCGCAATAGGTCCACGTATCGAACGCCAATCTGGTCCGAGAATGAGAGCTTCGCGGTTTCGTAGATGGGCTTCAGCAGAGTCAGCAGCCGTTCGACAAAAGTATCAAAAACATCGTACTGACTCACTTCGTAGACAAAGAAGTTGTTTGCCAAAACGACGGCTTCATCTTGTTTGCGGTTGGAGAAAACCCAACGCGTCGAAGCATTGGTCTTCACCTCCGGGCCAAAGATGACTTGCTGCGATTCTTCTTGATTGAATCGAGTCAGGTCCAGCTCTCGCAACGACTCCTGGATGTCAGGAATATGCTTGTCGATTCTCAGGACAGCAGGAAAACGAATTTGCGTTAAGACGAGCACAAGCGGGGACTGATTCAGCTTCAGGCCGGGCACGCTCCTTTTTTTCACGTTTAATCCTTGAGCGGCAGTTGGGGGACGGGAGGCTGAGGGAGACTTTACACGATACTTTACACGCTATCCAGGCTGGCTGCGCGATGATTGGGGCGCGAATTAACGTAAAACACGGGCATAGGTGGAAAATAGGTGATCTGGACCGATCTTGGGGAAAAGAATGGGGACACGGAAAAGAATGGGGACACGGGATGAAGTCTGGGTCCCGAAAACTTCTCTACCTTCGGGATTGGTTTTTCCGATCCGGCGGCGGTGGTGATCTGACGCGGCGAGTGGCTCATGGGGGCCTTGTCGCGCCGGTAGGAAGCCGGGAAGGCGCTGTCGGCGCCGACCGTCAGCCCATTTTGGGATGCCAAGACAGGTTTTGAGCTGGCGCCGGAGGTAGCGTTAAGCGGCCTGTTGGAAGAGCTCACGGGTTTGGCTGCGAATCTGGTAACGCCGCCCCGTTTTCAGGCTCCGCATCGAGTCGATTCGATGCGGCAATCCAGCCATGGTCGATCAGCGGAACGGCTTTGAAACGATGCTCGAAGAATCGACCGGATGCTTCGTCTTCAAGATTGGCTCGTTGCGCGACCCGCTGGCTGTCATGTTCAGTTCTGCCCATCGTGTGGGACGAGTTCGAGAAGACGTTGACTGAGGTGGCGCACCACCTCTGACATCTTTGGATCGTTGACGACGTTCTTCAATTCGAGCTGACCCGGCAGAACGTCGCTGCGATGGTCGTATAACTCGCGGGCCACGATGTTGTTCTTTGGTCCACGCCATTCGGTGTAACGAAAATCCACGGTGCGAATGCTGCGACCGAGACGGCCACGGCGGTTCATCTCGCTGCATGCGGCGTCGCGAACACGCACTTCACCGTTAAGCAACTTCGCAAAGCTCATGCCTTCAAGGTGCTCGGGTTTCGGCAAGTCGGCCAGATCGCAAAGTGTTGGATAGAGGTCGAGAAACTCAACCAGTTCACGTGACGCGGACCCGGCCCGTTGTAGCTGCGGTGCCGAGATAAGCAAGGGAGTCCGTGTCGAGATCTCAAAGTTAGAGTGCTTGTGGCCCCATGAATTGTATTCACCCATTTGATAACCGTGATCCCCCATGAAAATGATGATTTCCAACGAATCCAACTGAACGCAGGATCTCCCGCCATGAAACGCGGGCAATCACGATCGGTTTCTGACTTGTAAACTTCATCGCTGGACCTTTTCGGTTGAGTGGACACTGCTGAACGCTCCCGCGCGCCAGCGGACCGCCTGCTGGTTGGCGTCCTTCGCTTGCAATAAAGCTTCTTTGATTGGCTCGCCGAAGGGATCAAGTAGCCAGTCTGTTGTTTCCCGGTATCGTCTGCTGTGCCATCCCAGGTCTCCAGGTAGCCGCAGGTTTGCCAACCCAACATGAACGGCAAGTTCATAGACACACGGCTGAGCCATTGAATCATGGTGTGGTCAGTTTTGTGTTGCATGTCTTCTGTGAGAGGTCCCGGGAACGAGTTTCGTCTTCGATGTTAGTCGTCTTGCGATGAATGGTAGATTCTCACTTACCGAGCGTCTGCGTTCACATGCGGAAGAAAAAGGAGGGGGAAGGGTTGTTCTGGGAATTTCGTGGCGGTACCCACTTTTCCACAATGGCTTCCCCCTCCCGCGATCAGCGGAAGAGGTCGCACCTATTTTCTCATTCCGCGTCGGCTTTGTCGTTGGCTGCAGCAAACGCCCAGCCGTGACCGGTCGGAATGATGGGCTCTTTGCCGCGGATTTTGGGGATTTCGCCGAGTGGTGCGAGCGTCTGTTTCCATGCCGCGTGCTGCGTAGCCATTTGCTTGACGAGTTCTGGGTGTTTTGGCGCGAGATCATTCTCTTCTCGTGGATCGGACTTAAGATCAAACAACTGCCACGGATCCCTTTGATACTTCTTGTACAACCGCCAGTCCTTCCAGCGAACTGCGATCAAGTGCCGCCGCTCCGCGTCACCTGGCTCGTTGTTGAGCCAGTATAGATACTCGTGTGCGTCGCCAGATTGCTCACCACAGAGATACGGGAACAGGTCCACGCCGTCGCAGTGCCTGGGAATCGTGTTCGTCGTCAGATGTGCAATCGTGGAATAGAAGTCAAAGTTAGCGATCAGGCCGTCGTACTGTTTTTCCTCGGGAAGCACGCCGGGCATCGAGAAGATAGTCGGAACGCGAACCCAACCTTCTTTCTGAGTCCCTTGTCCTTTTCCACCGGTGTACGGTGTTGATGATCCACCTTCACTTCCATTGGCTCCGTTGTCGCTGGTGAAGATGATCAGCGTGTTCTGGCGTAGCCCGCGATTGTTCAACACGTTTAGCAGTTTGCCGACCTGGTCATCGACCGACACGATTGCACCAGCCAGTTTCCTGCGGCCGTTGGGAGCGCTGGTTCGATCGGTGAGTCTCTCTGGCGTTTCCTTGTTGGGTGAGTGGACGGCTTCCGGTGACCAATAGAGAACGAACGGTTTGTCTTTGTGGCGTTCGATGAAGCCCGTCATCAAATCGCCGTCGTAGTCAGTCAGCCAGACAGTCTCGCCATGTTCATCGACGCAGAAGTATTTTGAGGATCCGCCCGCGTCGTACTTCTTCCTCGGCGGATTCTTCGCGACTTCCGTGAATCCAACATTCAACGGGCCTTGTTGTTGCGTCCCGATGTCCCACTTACCGATCTGACCGGTCACATAACCGTGCTCTGTCAGAAACCTTGCCAGCGTCGGTCGGTCTTCCGGAATCGGAAGCCCGCGGGACATGCCATACTTTCCGAATCTCTGTGCGTATTGTCCCGATCATCAGGCTGCAGCGACTTGGGCAACACGGCGGATTGGTGATGTAAGACGCCGTGCAGCGTACCCCTTCTTTCGCCAACTGATCAATTTTGGGAGTTGGTATGTCCTTACATCCGTAACACCCGAGGTCTCCGTATCCCAGGTCATCGATGTAGATGAGGACCACGTTCGGCTTCTCGCCTGCAATACTGACCACTGCAGGAACGGCCCAGCATGACAGGATGAAAAGAACGGCCATCGCTGAGGCTCGTGATGGGAATCGGTGTGTCATGGTAACTCCGCAGAAGTGGCTGTCGTTGACGATTCAAGTATCCGGGAAATATTCGCCCGCAGGCTTTCGACCTTCTCGGGCATCTGATCGGCGAGATTGTTCTTTTCCGAGAGGTCGTCCCGGAGGTTATAGAGTTCGATGCCGAACTGCTCGCCGCGTTCGGCCGTGAAGCCGCGACTGCCATTGGTGGCGATGAGTTTCCAATCTCCATCGCGGATGACTTTGCCTCCGTGCAAGATGGGTGGTCGTGTCTTGTGTTGCCGATCCGACTCAAGCAGTGCGGGCAGGAAACTGATGCTGTCTACGGCGGTGCCCGGCGGCAGTGTCTGTTGCCCGGTCAACTCCGCAAACGTGGCGAAGACATCAGCAAAGGACACGAGGTGATCGCTTCGAGTTCCAGCTTTGATTCGGCCGGGCCAGCGGACAATGAAAGGCATCCGATGCCCGCCCTCCCACACGCTGCCTTTGCGCCTCGCAAGGGGCCGACGGAATTGTGGCCGAACTTCTGCACGTCCTTTTCATACCAGACGGGACCGTTGTCGCTGGAGAACAGAAGCAGCGTGTTGTCGCTCATGCCCGCCTTGTCCACGCTGGCGAGGACCTGACCGACGACGCCGTCCACCGTCATCACGAAATCCCCATACATGCCTGCGCCGCTCTTGCCGACGAATTCTTTCGCCGGCAGCCACGGCGTGTGCGGGGAAGGCAAAGCAAGATACAGGAACAACGGCTTCCGACCGTCGTGCGTCTCGATCACCTGAGCCGCTTCCTCGGCGAAACGCGGGGTAACTTCGTGATGCTTGAAGTCCGGTGCGATGTCCCCGCCTCGCCAGAACACGCCTTGGATTTTGTTCCAACCTTCCTCTCCATCGATGCTGCTGCTGTCTTCGATGACTTCCGTCGGAGCCATCAGGGGCGCGCGATCTTTGATGTAGAAATACGGTGGAATATCGAGCGACGCATGCATGCCGAAGAAAGAATCAAAGCCTCGATCCACAGGGCCGCCGGTCAGCGGTTGGTCGTAGTCGACAGCGATTCCTTTTCCTGGTTCGCCTCTATTCCGGACATCTTGATCAAAACCCTGATGCCACTTGCCGACCATGGCCGTCCGGTAACCGTTGTCACGCAGCAGGCTGGCAATCGTCGCCTGCCCTTCGGCAATGAGCGGACCGTTACCTCGTTGCATTCGAGCCGCAAATCTTCCGGTGAGCAAGGCGTAGCGCGAAGGCACACAGGTGGAACCGCCTGCGTGTGCATCGGTGAAAACCATCCCGGCGTTTGCGAGCCTATCCAGATTTGGCGTGCAGATCCTGCTCTCTGAGTTGTAGGCGCTGAGGTCCCCATACCCCATATCGTCGGCGAGGATGAAGACGATGTTGGGCTTCTCTTGTGCCCGAGCTACCAGGCCGCATGAGGTGAGGAATCCGCAGAGAATGCCAAAGGCGATTTTCCTGAATGGTCTCATGATGATTTTGAATCTTGGGGTTACGGAGTTTCCGGTTTGAAGATTGCACGGCAGGAAAGGTCATCCACGGAAACGGTGACCCCGTTGCCAAAGTTTCCCCAGCCATTGACCTGAACGTAAAGCTTCCATGGGTCATCGTCCGATGGGACGTGTGTAAAACGATAGGTTCGCCACTCGCCAGTCGGCTCCAGCACCTGATCCACCGGACCATACCATGTGCGTGAGACCTCATGGTAAATGCCGTGCTGTCAGTCACAACATTCTGGAGATTTTGTGCGCGAGTTCCCGCGCGTGGGGCTGAATTGGGCACCGGTTCGGACAGTGAGTCCGGTGTAGGCACCGGAAACAGGGTCTTGGTCAAATGGGTCGAAATGGAAGCTGGCGGTGCGGCGCGAGAACTAGCGCCGAAAAGTATAGAATGTCGTGACTGATATCACGGCTGAACGTGTCGTCATCACGAATCTCGATGCCAAAGAAATAAAATTTCGGACTGTGTCTACGTCCGATGATGTCGTGCTGCGGTTTGATGTCAGACCGTCCAGATCCTAATTCACGATCGAATACATGCCTTACCAAAATTGACCAGCGCAGGATGCCCTGACGTCAAAACCATACCATTGAGGAGAAGAACATGCTGAGTCCATTTGGCCGTGCGATTCCGAGAGTCTGCCTTCTGGCGATCGTCTTCGTAAATCAAGCAGCCACCTATGCCGAGGACACTGAACCTGCCGCAGAGAGTTTTTCTGTCGTGTTGCTGCCGGACACACAATACTATTCAGAAAAGTATCCAGACACCTACATCGCCCAAGCACTCTGGATTCGGCAACAGGCGAAGGAAGACAACATCAAGTTCGTCATCCATTTGGGCGACATCGTGCAAACATCCACCCAAAAGCCCGAATGGGAAAACGCAGATCGAGCAATGCGGTACCTTGACGGTGTCGTGCCCTACAGCATGGCACCAGGCAATCATGACATGGTCGTCAAGAACCGTGACTCAACGCTGTACAACGAGTACTACTCGCCCGCGCGATTTGCGGGCCGACAGTGGTACGGTGGACACATGGGCGAAACCAACGACAACAACTACTGCTTCTTTGAGGCCAGTGGCATGAAGTTCATGATCCTTAATCTCGAATTTGCGCCTCGCGATGAAACTCTGGATTGGGCGGCGGACGTGACAAAGCGATACCCCGGTCATCGTGTGATCGTAGCGACGCATTGCTACATGCGTCCAGAGCAGCGAGACACGGATTGCGCCACGTCATCCAAAAGCGCTGGCAACAGCGGCGAACAGATTTGGCAGAAGTTCATTCGCAAGCAGCCAAACATCTTTCTCGTTGTCAGTGGTCATGTGTTGGGAGTGGGACTGCAGACCAGCGTCAACGATGCTGGCGGCAAGGTTCTGGAAATGCTCACTGATTATCAAGGACTCCCGAACGGCGGCGACGGTTGGCTTCGCTCGCTGCAGTTCGTACCAGGCGAGAACAAAATCCACGTCAGGACATATTCGCCCTTGTTGAACCAAGACAACAAGGACCCGAAAGAGACATTCTCGCTGGACTACGAAATGACCACTGTCAAAACGAATGTCGATTGACTGGCGCGGTGGGCTGAATCGTCTGGCTGACAAGTTCCTGCAGCGCCACTTTTCGCCGTGTTAAATGTTCGGCTGACTTTTTCGACCTCACGCGATTCACTCGGAATCGCCTTTCGCTTCCGGTTCCGTCTTCTGCGCGGCCATCTGATACAGGCGGACATTGCCATCCGCGTGCGCAACAGCCAGGCGATCATCACCGACAAGATCCAACGCGCGAGCGGCGCTTTTCATTTTGAAAGTATGGAAAGCTTCTTCTTTGTCGGAGCTGTAAAACCAAAGTTCACCTTTCCCCGACTTATCGGCTCCAGCCCCAATCGTGAATCCTTGAGGATGAAACCGTATTCCCCAGGCGATCCCTTTGAATTCTTCGTCAGCCTTTAACTGCTGAGTCACCTTGCCGGTTTTCCAATCGAAGACGACGATGATCGGATCTTGGATCCCGGCGAATGAATTCACCACGTTCGTGATCCCCGCGCTGGCCCAGAGACTTCCGCCGACGTTGAACTGCATGTCTCTGGCTCCTCCCATATCGGCGGCAAACTTCTTGTCGTAGCCCGTCATCATTCCGGCATCGATCGTCCGCTCTTTCTGCTTGGTGTGCAGATTCCAGACGAAGATGACGCCCATCAAATCCTGGGAAACGAGGTGCTCGCCATCCGGATGAAAGTCAACACCGTAGACATGTCGCTCGTGTCCCTCGAACTGCTGTTCCAGTTTTCCATTCTCGATCTTCCAGATTTTGACAAGAAGATCATTTCCACATGTTGCGAGACATTTGCCGTCAGGGCTGACTCGCACCCATCGAGTCGAGCCTTGATGCGATTGAATGCTTCGGACGACTTGCGGGATGTCTTGCGTGAGGTCCCAGATTTTGACAACCCCGCCCCAGCAAGCCGTATAGAGTTGATTCCCGTCCGCGGAGAAATCGATCGATCGAACCCAACTTTTGTGCCCCTTGAGCGTCTGGCGTTTTCCATCTTTCAGGCTCCATAACTGAACGTCTAGATCCTGAGCACCGGCAGCGACATAGCGAGAAGTTGGGTCGACACGCAAAGTCGTGAGTGGATTCTCATGTTTGAACTCGGCGACTTGATGAGTCTCAACTGCGTCGATGGCTCCTCTGACGTTCATGACAACAACTCCTTGATCGGCTCGGCTGCCGGATCGCCAATCGGAATTGATCGCCCAGAAAGGTCGTGGTCAGCGGTCGAATCAAGCCCAACCGCATTGAGATACGTATGGAATAGATGTCCGGCATCCACCTCTCGTTCAGTGACTTCCGTGCCATCCTCATTCGTCTTGCCGATAATTGCCTCCGGCTGAATGCCGCAGCCACCGAGCGCGATCGACCAGGCAGTGCCCCAGTGGTCGCGGCCATATTTCGTGTTGATTTTGGGGGTGCGGCCCATCTCGGAGAAGACAATCACTAACGTGCTTTCAAGCATTCCTCGCTGGTGCAGGTCATCTAGAAGCATCGAAAAGGTTTTGTCGAATTCACCGAGCTGCTCCAAGTGGAAATTAAAATTCTCAGCGTGCGTGTCGTAACCATGATGCGTCACCTTGACACATGTTGCGTCATTCTCAAGCAACGTGCGCGCCAGCAGACAATGACGTCCGAAATCGTGTCGGCCGTAACGATCGAGATCCTTTTCGGCAACGTTTCCCTCAAACATTTCTTTACGCTTCATCAATTTGGCTGCTTGTTCGTACGAGCTGTTATAAACGTCGGTTAGAGCGCGCGAGCGTTGCTGATTGAACCGACGATTGAATTGAATCCGCAGCTGTTCGCGAGACTCGTCCGTGGACTCGTCAATCGATTTAGGAACCGCAAGGTTTTCGGGAGGATCGGTGCCTTCGAGTGTTAGTTCCGCGTGGCTTGCGCCCAGAAACGCAGCCGTCGAGTCGTTCAGACCACGCTTGGTAATGTGAATGTAGCCTGGCAAGTTGCTTTCCGCGGCAGCGAGGTACTTGGACGCAACGGAACCCAAATACGGGAACTCCCCCGCGCGACGTCCTCTTTCCATGTACAGCATCCCCTGGCGGTGATCGCTGATCTTTGTGTTGATACTTCGGACGATCGAAAGCAGATGCATCCGCTGGGCGGTGTACGGGAGCAACTCGGAGATATGCATACCGGGAACCGAGGTCGGGATCGCTTGAAAGGGCCCACCAAACTGAGTGCCCGGTTTTGGATCCCATGATTCGAGCTGACTGACGCCACCCTGCAGATAGATTTGCAAAACCCGCTTCTGTTGCTTCTCCAAGGTCGCCGCATTCAAAGGGCTCGTCAATATCCCCATGCCAATCGCACCGGCAGCCGTGCCAACGAGAAAGTTCCGACGGGCAATCATGTGGTCAATGCCGTTGCAGTCTTGATCTCGTCGCATTGATGTTCTCCGTCGAAACTTTCACTGTTAGTGATTGAAGCGAAACTCGGTGGAAACGAGCCCCGCCCATACCAATTGCTGAATAGTCGCTTTGCGAGTGTCGCCGTCACTGAGCAGGTCCACAATCAAATTCGCTTCTTCCCCGGACGGCATCCGCGAAAAGACTGACAGGTAGAATTCTTCAGCAACTTGATCGTTGTCGAGCGCAACTAAGCGATCCGAAAGCCCGTTCTTCAGCGCGATCCAGCTTTGCAGTAACGCGCCATTGCGGAGGAACAACGCTTGCCCCGCGGATGCATCAAAGCGAGCGTGCTGCACTCCCTCAAACCCGAAGACCTTAACGAAGGCTTCCGTATTGCCTCGCAAGGCATCGTTCACAGCTTTCTCTTGCCAAATGGGATCGCTCGCCAACGCTTGATCTTTGTTTTTCGTTTGCTTGCCGACCAACTGCTGCAGCTTTTGGTCCACAACGCCTGTCGCCTGCATCATCGACCAAGCCAATTGCTCAGGCGAAAGCGGTCTGAGCAATGCCACTGAGAAGTCGGTGCGATCTGCGAACTCCTCGTCGACGGCACGCGATACGATTTGGCTGCTGCGCTGGTAGGTCTCGGATAACGCCAGTTCACGCAGCAAGTACCGCATATCGTAATCGTGCTGGAGCAGTGACTCGGCGAGAAGATTCAAGAGCTCCGGGTGGGAAGGCGGATTTTTGGCATGCCACATATCGACTGGCTCCACAAGACCTCGGCCGATCATCAGCCCCCATAATCGGTTTGCGATATTCAAACGGAACGCAGTGTTCGAGTCTTCAGTCAGTGACTTTGCCAATTGAATCCGCCGACTATAAATCGGAACAGATCGCACGTTCTTCTCAGGTTTGACTATATATAACTCATCACCAAGTGGTGGATCTGCGATCGGAGACGCGTCCAGCATCCGCGGCGCTGTCTGATCCTTTTCAGAGGTGAACACGGACGTAAACTCAACGTCGCCTTCCGCTTTTTCGCCGATCGATGACTTCTTGGTTTGGGGATCTTTGAACAAATAGCTTCGCTTGATAAAGGCCGCCAACCCGTAGTAGTGCCGTTGCAGATAGTCATCAATGCCTGGATGATCGTGGCACTGAGCGCACTCGAGATCGCGTCCCAAAAAGATGCGGCCGATATCGCGCGTCACGTTATCGACCTTCAGTTCACGATCCAAAAGAAACCTGGCAGCCGGTCGTGTCGCCTCGTCGGTGCCATCAACCGTCAATATTTCCCGGCACAGCTGAGCCCACGATTTGTTGTGCAGAAACGATTCCCGCAGATACTCTTGCCAGTCTTCAACGGGGACATGTTTGGTTTCCCGGCGCTCCATCAACAGCACATCGAAGACGTATTGCATTCTTCGCGCGTGTTGGGGTGAGCTGAGTAAATTGTCAACGATCTTTTCCCGTTTATCGGGCGAAGAATCACTCAGAAACTCACGCACTTGAGCGGCACTCGGAATCAAACCCGTCAAGTCGAGATGGACTCGTCGTAAAAACGCTGCATCGTCGGCAATGACTGCGGCAGGTGTCTGGAAATCAGGATGAGATTCAACGAGGGTGTCTATCTGCCTGTGAAGCGGATCGGCGGCGCTAAGCGAGTTTGGTTGGGTTGTCATGCATCCGATGACAATTCCCAAGAACAAGAAGACTCGCGAGCGTGTCATCGATGTTCCTTGCGCGGAGGGTGGGGTAGCGGCGGGAATGAGACGCGGATTCCCTCGCGACTCATTGGTGAATATCTTAACAAACCCGCGGAACGGATGTCAAAATTCGAGTTCGACTCGATGGCGTGTGGTCACCAGGTATTCTGGAATGGTCCAGTTTCCAGTTACGCGATCACGTCGTGGATCGGCTCACCGTACTCTTTCTCAAGTCGTTTGCGACCTGCGATGGTAAGGTCGCGTGGATCGAGGCCGAGTTGGTGCAGGACGGTGGCGTGAATGTCGGTGACGTAGTGACGGTTTTCAACGGCATGAACGAATGGGGACACTGAACGAATGGGGACACGGCACTGAACGAATGGGGACATGAACGAATGAGGACACGGGATGACGTCTGGGTCCCTAAACTTCGTCGACCTTCGGGATTGGTTTTTCCGATCCGGCAGCGGTGGTGATCTGACGCGGCGAGTGGCTCCTGGGGGCCTTGTCGCGCCGGTAGGAAGCCGGGAAGCCGCCGTCGGCGCAGACCGTCAGCCCATTTTGGGATGCCAAGACAAGTTTTGAGCTGGCGCCGGAGGTAGCGCTAAGCGGCCTGTTGGAAGAGCTCACGGGTTTGGCTGCGAATCTGGTAACGCCGCCCCGTTTTCAGGCTCCGCATCGAGTCGATTCGATGCGGCAATCCGGCCATGGTCGGAAACAGCCGGCCGAAGTTCCTCACCAATTCATTCCATAGCGATGGGGTAAGTCCCAAACGCTTGAGAATTGGGGGCGTCTCACTCGGAGTTTTTCCTCGCTTTCCCAAGGCACACTGGCGCGCCGTCCAGTCCAGTAGCTCCAGGTAGGTTTCAGTGCTCATTGGCAGGAACCCTTTATCGCTACAACGCTTCCCGGTTGTGCTGACACACAATCCGGTCTCGCCCGAGGACTCACGCAGGTCGATCGGAGACAAGAACGCATCGGCCACCCGCTGGCGATCGCCGGCTACGCGTTTGGACAGTTCCGCTGACCCTTGGCTTGTTGGACCGTCCTCGGCTAGCCGAGCAGAACGCAACGCGTTGATCCGGCATTGTGCCGAACTATGGTCGCTTTGTTCGAGTGTTTCCGCCATCGCGGCGCGGATTAAGTTCAAATCAACATACGCCGCGCAGGCCAACAGAGATGGCTCGTCGATCAGCGGAACGGCTTTGAAACGATCCTCGAAAAATCGACCGGATGCTTCGTCTTCAAGATTGGCTCGTTGCGCGACCCGCTGGTTCAGTAAACGCATCCACCAGGACAGGTCACTCAATCGTGATCGTATCTCGGCAAGCTTTTCCGGACAGTTGCGTATCGAGTTCAATTCTGGCTCCGATGGAGGCAAGGCCTGGCGGCGATCGTCCTTGCGATGGGGGCAGATCATCAACCAACGCCGGGCGACCTCGGTGTCACTCCAGCTTTCAACCACATCGGGACGCGTGCGTAAAATGAGATGATAGTGATTGGAAAGGATCGAATAGCAGAGCAAATCGATCGCAAAGCAGGCGGCAAAGTGCTCGAGCATCGCTTCGATCCAGACCTTGCGATGATCGAAATTCTTGCCCGAGAGAGGATCATCGCCGAACAGAAAACAGCGACGAGTGGTGCGGTTGTAGCAATGGGCGATTGTCACCTGGGTTGGATCGATGACTTCGCCACGAGTGAGTCTGGACACGGCAAGATCTCCAGCGAGGGCGTTTCTGGCATCCGCTGCGTTCGGCGTGTCATACCCCGCGTTCGCAGCCAAAAACGAGCCTCTCATGCGACTCACCACGACACCAACAGAAACTCTACCGGCTAACTCGTCAACCACCGTTCCGTATGCCCTGTCCCCGTGGCATGTCCCGCCCGTGGCTGTCCCCGTTCCCGTGGCTGTCCCGGTCCCCGTGGCTGTCCCCGTCTAGCAATTTCACGTCCCCGTAGCAATTTCATGCCCTGTCCCCGTAGCAATTTCATGCCCGCATGCCCTGTCCCCGTGGCTGTCCCTCCCCGTGGCTGTCCCGTGGTTGTCCCCGTGGCAATTTCACGTCCCCGTAGCAATTTCATGCCCTGTCCCCGTGGCAATTTCCCCCGTGGCAATTTCGCATGCCCTGTCCCGTAGCAATTTTGCATGCCCTGTCCCCGTAGCAATTTTCGTCCCCGTAGCAATTTTCTGTCCCCGTAGCAATTTTTTTGTCCCCGTAGCAATTTTGCTGTCCCCGTGGCAATTTTCCACGATCCGTCGAACCTTATCCGGCATTGCTCCCGTTTTTAGCGGCGTTTGGTGCGGACAGATCACGGTGCGGAGCGATTACATGGTGAAGTCATCAACTCACTATCTCGGATTCCCCTCGACGCTCCAGTGACTTAATTTTGCTGCAATGTAGTTGATGATCTGCTGGTGTTGTTGGGCGCCTCGACCTTCGATCACGATTGGTTCGCCGAAGGCAATGTGGACGATTTTATTGGGATCGATTGGGCCAAGGTATTCGAGCCACTTGCCGTTTTCCCATGCGTCAGTCTTGAGGGCGATCGGCACCAATGGCACTTTGGCTCGCCGGGCAAGCTTCACACCCATTGTATTGAACTGAAATGGGTCGAATGTGAGGCAACGCATCGATTGAGGAAACACGACGATCGAGATTCCCTTTTGAAGGCGTTCGATCCCGCCTCTCATCACTGTGATGAAGTCCTCACGTGGGTTGTCACGCGAGACGGCGATCGGATCTCGTGCACGCATCACGTGGCGAAATACGGGATACTCGAGCAGGCTCTGCTTGACCACGAAGGTGACATCGCGGATCGGTTGGATGATGGCTGGCAAGACCGTCGTCTCCAACATACTCATGTGATTGGCGACGAACACGCACGGAGATTCCAGCTGGCGGATGTGATCTAAACCACTAAACTCGAATCGAACACCGACCGATTCGAGCGATTTGAGAACCTGATGGCTGCTCCGGCTCCACTGGAGATCATCGTATGTTCCGCGGCGGGCCTTCACACTTGATCGATAAACGTTCCAAATGAACTTGCGATAGAAACTGTAGGTCGGAAAAGTGCGAGCGCACCACGACACACGACATGGAGCGGTCTGGTAGACGTCGTCGTAGGAGACCATTTCGTCGGCGGAAGTCAGTTCTTTGCTAGACATGATGAGTTCGTAACATGATCTGAGAGCGTCTTGACATCGCAAGCTGATCTATAGGCCGCTGGTCGTCGACGACGTCAATGGCAACACGATCAGCAGTGCCACGAGTGTCGCCGGTCTGTACGGCACGGTTCGGCGCAGTGCTCCTGCGCCCAACCGTGAAATTCGTTGCGCATGGATTTCGCCGCCCTCTTGGACTAGTCGCCAAACCTATTCGGTGGCTTCTTTCGACCCGATTCCGAGGTCGTCTTGGCGGCATCCTTGGCCGCGTCGACGACCTCCCCGACAGTCTGCTTGACTTTGCCAACCGCCTGGTCTGTCTTTCCTTCGCGCGAAGCTTGTCATCGTTGGTCAGAACGCCGGCAGCTTCCTTGATCCGGCCTTTCACAATGTCTTTCTCGCCACTCATGAGTCGACTCCTTTTCGTAGAGGTCAGTAAAGAACGTCTAGTAATTATCGTGTAGTGCGTTACGCCCGAGCCATTACCATCGGGTCGCGCTCCGGCTGAGCCGGCGTGTTGGGACGCGGCAAGTCAGGCTGGGTCATTGAGCGGATCTGCGCTTGAGCGGCCGTCAACGTCGCGACCACGACAGCGTCACAACCGATCCGTTCTCTCGACTTGTTCAGGTCGCCTTGTGCGTCCCACAATCCTACGACAAGATTTGCTTGCGGAAGTCGTTCACGAAGACGTTTGCTCAGATAACGTGCATGCATGACCGCGGCGGGCGGCGTGGCGGAGATGCAAACCAAGATCGGCGGCGGCGCATTGATCGACAAGACCAACCATCTCGCCGGCCATTGCTGTCACCGAAACGGGCTGCACACGGCAGCCTTGGGTCTCGAATACTTGCGCGAGCATGGCCGTCATCAACACCGCTGGGATCCGGCCCAACCGCCAACGCTCCAGCCAGTCGCACACCGGGCTCAGCAAAAAGCTCAACAGCGCCGCCAGCGTCAAGGGAACCAGCACCCCTTTGGCTAAGTACAGCGACGCAATCACCACGGCGACCGACGCGAGCGTCATCATCCACGATGGTTGGCTGATTGTGTTTGTGCGTACCATAGGTTCTTCTTTTCGTCTCTGTTGTTGCGAGTTAAACGGCACTCTCTACCAAGGCTTCAGTTTCCACCCCAACACGAAGCCAACGCCTAGGCACCACAACGCAACAACTCCCGGATTTTCGCGGGCGTATTGCCGAGCGAAATCGACGACGTCGCGAGATTGCGTGAGCGTCTCGCACGGTTGTTGAGTTTCTTGAGTTTCTTGAAAATTTGGTTTCGTCGTGTAAGTCTGCTCTCCGTTCATCTCACGATTTTCCAAGATTTGTCGGTACTATTCGTTCGTGTGGTTCGATTACTTGGATGAGCAACAGCGCCAAGGCCGCCAAAGTGAACACATCGTGCACGAACTCGCCCAGCTCTCGTGCCAGAGCCTTTGGAACGGTCTACAGCGACCCGATTCGCTCTTTTACTTTCGTTTGATGACCCATCCTAAATATTTCCATGCAAATGCCGCGCGAGTCCTGACGCCGGATGCTCTCGGACATGTTTTTCGGCCTGGCGCATCTGATCGGTGAACTGCTTGCGAGCTAGAACACGCAACTCTTGAAATGCTGGTTCCGACAGCTCGTCCGATCGCCAAGCTCATGGGCTCCTTTGGAGTTTCCTCACGCTTGGACACGGTGAGCTTGATCTCTTTGGAGAAGTCAGCGCCGCTGCTCGCCGTGTGACCTGTCAGCTTGATGTTGAAGTCGCCCAAAACGGCGTCGCTGGCGGCCTTGAGCATGAGAGTCACCTCCGTCGTGCCCTGTTTGATGACGGGATCGGCCGTTTCCAGGGTCACTCCCATCGGCAGTTCAGTCATCTTGATCGCAACCTGCTCACGGAAGTTCTCGCCCTTGTTGATCCCAATCAGCACCGCCATTTCCTCTCCCTGCGAGGGCGATGGACTCAAAAGGCACGCTCAAACTGAACGTATTGTCCACCTCCCCGAGAATCGGCTTCTTGGCGACCGTCGTCACCGGATTGGACTGTTGCTCGTGGCGGCCGCTCTTCAATCTTTCAGCACGATCCACAACGCATGCAGCAGGCCAGGCAGGTAAACTAGCAGCGTGAGCAAGATGTTAAGGAACAAGTGAAAGCCGATACCGGCCTTCAGACCGACCGCCAAGGGGGGCAAGAATACAGCAATGATCACCAGAAGCAGCTTGTTCATGTTGGGCACTTTTCGGGCGGGTGTTTAATCCGGCGACCGGCGCTTTGCATTGGAGACAAGCTGCCCTGCCGTGATGACACCAATCGCGAACCCGCTCTTCAGCGTTCCAAATAAATAGTCCGAGACGTGACCCCCAAAGAGTCGAGAAACACTTGACATCGATTGGGAACACCGTGGCGACGGAAGGTGGCCGCAGCTCCTCGTGGCGGTCGATCACAGAGGCACTTCTGAGTGGTTTCGTGTTGGTAATGGCACACTTTGCGGCTTAGCCCCCGGCTCTTGCGAACAACCGGTCGTCTGTTCCTTCCAGCCGTGCCCCGACGCACAGACGCGACTAATTTTTGTGGAAGTCGAGCTATCATGCAATGCTTCCAAGAATTGAGAGACGCTGGCTAGCCGGGTACTCGGTGGACAGCAACTGGAAGCTTCGGGCACCCATTCATGCCCCGGCCAGGCCAGCCGAGACTATCAAACGTTTTCCGAAAGTGCAGCGTGAATGTTGTTCGAACGAAACCCACTTCCCCCCTCGGTGCTTGGTCCCCAGCATTCGCGCGGCCAGCCTTGCGATGAATTATGAAGACGCCGAGAGAGACCGCAGCGGGCATCTGCACAGGGATGTCGCGATTCAAGCAGGACGGTGGCTTACGTCAGCGGGGCAGTCGCCGATATGGGGGCCGGCTATGTTCACGATAGGGGGCACTGCCGAAAGACTCTGATGCGGGGCCAGCGGGAACCCTCTTTTCGTCGTCTTCCGACGGCTCGTTCGATTCCATACATTCCTTCAACGCCGCCTGCAGGTGCTCCTGGCAGATCGGCTTGATAAGGTACATGAATACATGCTTGTGCTCGGCGTTGCGCACCAGATCAGGCTCGCAATGGCCCGAGTAGAGAAGGATCGGGATTGGCCGGCTCTTGTAAATGACTGCGGCCGCGTCGGACCCGTGCATCTCGGGCGTGAGGGTGCCGGTGATAACCACGTCTGGCTGCGTTCGATCACACTGATTGATGAGCGATTCGCCATTTTCAGCCACTGCGACGACTTCGTGCCCCAAGTCGCAAAGCATTTGCTGAAGGGTTTCGCGCATGCGACGCTCGTCATCGGCAATTACCACTCGTAGAGAAACAGCCATTGTCAGAAGCAACCCCGTTAAATATGGCGTGATAATCCTAGCTTCAACACTAAATGGCGACGGCCACTCCGCTTGTGGAGCAATTCATGTGCCTTTATGACATCTGACCACGATCGATGCCAGCAAACATTGGATGCTTATGCACCATCTCTTATTTGCGGTTGACTTCGTTGCTGCAGACCACAATGAGCGCATGATCCGTTTGTGCAACTCGCCACCAGGTCGAGTCGGTGTCTCATCGTTGGGATCGACCATCACCAGTGCTAGGCCGCACAGCCCATGTGACGATTTCGCACTCCACGTTCCGGGCGTAGAGGTGCACCCGTCAGCGGGCTATTATAGAAACGCTCGTTTGCACTTTATCTGGTTTCGCCAATGCTGCAGGGAGAGTTACGTTGGCACATTGGCATGGCGATTTGCCTCGAAGGATGCTCCGTCTGATGACACGCGCGGGTCGCGAGCGTCTCGAAGACCGAGAAGAGCGCCCCTTTCGGTCTGAGCTTTTCAGCACGGACCAGCTGGAGCAGTATGCGAAAGCTCTGGCCCATCGGCATGAGGTGGACAGGCGGCCCGGACCGGACCACCTGCTGGCTCGCTTGAAGAAGAACGAAGCGGTTCTGCTCGCAGCGTATCAGATGACCGTGGCCACGCTGGCGGCCAACCGCCGGATGTCGCCGGCTGACGAATGGTTGCTGGACAATTTCTACCTGATCGAAGAGCAGATCCGCACCGCCCGCCGCCACCTACCCAAGAACTACAGCACGCAGCTTCCACGGCTGCTAAAGGGTCCCTCGACCGGCTTTCCGCGGGTGTACGATATCGCACTGGAACTGATCTCGCATGTCGACGGTCGGATCACTGCCGAAAGCCTGGCCTCGGTGGTGGCAGCCTACCAAACGGTCACGCCGCTCACTCTGGGGGAACTGTGGGCCATTCCGATCATGCTTCGCCTGGCATTGATTGAGAATCTGCGCCGCGTCGCCGCGCGGATGACCGCCGCCCGTCTTCATCGCGACGAAGCCAATGCTTGGGCCGACCAGATGGTCGAAGCCGCGGAAGAAGACTCGAAGGGCATGGTTCTTGTCATGGCGGAGATGACGCGCGCGGCGCCGGCGATGGACAGCGAGTTCGCGGCCGAATTTGCCCGCCGGCTCCACGAGCACCCTCAGGCGATGGCATTGCCTTTGATGTGGCTCGAACACCAGTTGGCCGAGCAGGCAATCACCGTCGAGCAGTTGATGCAGATTGAGGGACAGCAGCAGGCAGCCGATCAAGTCTCGCTCGGCAACAGCATCGGCAGTCTGCGGTTCTTGGCGGCGATGAATTGGCGCAAGTTTGTTGAATCTCTCAGTTTGGTTGAACAGACCCTGTGCGGTTATTCGCCAGCCGAATTCGGCGATTTCGACATCAGCACGGGTGACCACCGCCGTGAGATTCAGGCCACGCAAGCGGACTCGGACGTCTATAGCGAAATGGATTTCGCCACGCGTGACCGGTATCGCCATGTCGTCGAAAGGATCGCCAAACACAGCCGGTTGGCCGAGTGGGAGGTGGCCGCGTTGGCAGTCCGTCTGGCGCGGCAGGCCTCCGACTTGAAAGGAGTTCGCGAGCGTTCGGCTCACGTCGGGTATTTTCTGATCGACAAGGGATTGCCTCAACTCGAAGCGGCCGCCCAGACGCGTATTTCGCTTGCCGACAAACTGCAGCGAGTGGCCAAACGGCATCCACTTCCGCTTTATTTGGGATCGATCGCATCGATCACGCTGGCCGTCACCGCGACCGCGCTGCTGCGGGCATGGCAGACGGGAGTCGGCGTTTGGCTGCTCGCGCCCATGTCACTCCTGGTTCTGCTGGGGACATCCCACCTCGCTGTGGCCATGGTCAACTGGCTAGTGACGTTGTGCGTGACTCCCAGGGTTCTGCCCCGCATGGACTTTTCCGACGGGATTCCTTGCGAGTTTCGCACGTTCGTGGCCGTACCTACGATGCTGACCAATTCTCAGGCCGTGAGTAACCTGGTCGAGGCGTTGGAGGTCCGATACCTGGCCAATCGCGATGAGCATCTCCATTTTGGCTTGCTGACCGATTGGCGTGACGCCCCTGCCGAAGTGCTGCCCGATGACGAAGCTCTCCTCAATCGAGCGAGGGAAGGAATTGTGGCGCTCAACGAAAAGTACAAAGGCGAACGCAACGATATTTTCTTCTTATTTCATCGGCCTCGCCGCTGGAACCCACGAGAACGAGTTTGGATGGGTTACGAGCGGAAGCGAGGAAAACTCGCCGATTTGAACGCGTTTCTTCGCGGAGGCGCGCGCGATCGGTTTTCGCTCATCGTTGGCAACACCGGTTCGCTCGGCGAAGTGAAGTACGTCATTACGCTCGACTCGGATACTCAGCTCCCACGGGAAGCCGCCCACCGGTTGGCCGCAACCTTGGCCCATCCACTCAACTGGCCTCGTTTCGACGACCAGAGAAATGTGCTCTGTGATGGGTACTCGATCTTGCAGCCCCGTGTCGCCTTGAGCTTGCCGAGCGCGCGACGCTCTTGGTTCGTGCGCATCTTCGGGGGCCAGGCCGGCATCGATCCCTACACCGGAGCCGTGTCGGATGTCTATCAAGATTGGTTTCAGGAAGGTTCCTTCATCGGCAAGGGGATCTACGATGTGGATGCCTTTGAAAGGCTGTTGAGTGACCGGTTTCCGGAAAACCTTATCCTCAGTCATGACCTCTTGGAAGGATGCCATGCCAGGTCCGCATTGATCAGCGATATCGAACTGTATGAGGCTTACCCGGCCCAATACAACGCCGACACCAGTCGCCGGCATCGCTGGATTCGAGGCGACTGGCAAATCGCGATGTGGGTATTGCCCTGGGCACCCGACCCACTGGGAAGGCTCGTAGGGAATCCGCTTTCAGCATTGTCCCGTTGGAAGATTCTAGACAACCTGCGGCGCAGTCTCGTTCCCGCCTCGCTACTGCTATTGCTGATCTTGTCCTGGATTATTCCTGTCTGGCCGGCGTTCTATTGGGTCCTGTTGGTCCTGGCGATCATGCTGTTGCCGGTGGTCCTGCGGGTCGTCGTCGAGCTGATCAAGCGGCCGGCCGATTTTTCGTGGTGGCTGCATCTGCGCGACGTCCTTCGTTCATTGCGTCGATATACGGCGCAGGCAGTTTGCGGATTGGTCTTCTTGCCCGATGAGGCCTACTACAGCCTGGACGCGGTGCTGCGGACGCTGACGCGGTTGACTGTTACGCGACGCAATTTGCTCCAGTGGCGCACGTCGACCGACGCGGAACAAAGTGGGCGGACCGACTTGGCCGGCGCACTTCGGGCGATGTGGGTCGCGCCGTTCTCGGCACTGCTTCTGGGCGGCTACATTGTCCGATTTCGTGCAGACGCTCTACCGGCTTCCCTGCCCCTACTCGGTTTGTGGCTGATGTCTCCGGTAATCGCCTGGTGGCTCAGCCGGCCGCTGCCGAGCGGTGCGACTCGTTTGAACCGAGACGACACGGAGTTTCTCGAAGAGGTGTCGCGCAAGACGTGGCGGTTTTTCGAAACCTTCTTCAGCCCAGAAGATAACTGGCTTCCACCCGACAATTTCCAAGAGTATCCAGTGGCCGTCATTGCCCACAGGACATCGCCCACGAACGTGGGACTGGCGCTGTTGTCGAACCTGGCCGCATATGACTTTGGGTTCATTTCGGCAGGTCAATTGGAAGAGCGGACTGCCAAAACCTTCGCGACGATGGAACGACTCGAACGATTCCGGGGGCACTTTTTTAACTGGTACGATACGCGTACGCTCGAGCCGCTTGATCCCCACTATGTCTCGACGGTCGATAGTGGAAACCTTGTTGGCCATCTGCTCACCCTGCGTGAGGGACTGTTGCAACTGGCTGACCAAAAGATTCTGCCGTCCGTGGCCCTGCACGGTTTGAGTACTACACTGCGAGTCCTGCTGACTGCGGTACGCAGCGCAGGATCGGTCGACCATCGTCCGGTCGGGCGCGTATCGGGCAACGCAGGGCCGCAATCGCTGGACCGCCTTGAGCAACTTCAGCAGGAACTATTGCAGGCATCGCCTACGTTCTCAGCCGGCTCACAATTGCTCGCGCGCCTGGCCAGCGACGAAAGCACGATCATATCCGAATTGACGGCGCATCCCGATGAGCAGGTTCGCTGGTGGGCCAGCTCGTTCACGCAGCAGGCCCAGGCTTGGCTTGACGAGGTGAACCGACTGTCACCCTTGGCGGCGTTACCTCCACCGCCGCCCTCTCTCTGGCAATGCACCGCGCCGGACGAGCCGGGTTCACTGACGCAATTGCGCGGCGCGCTGCAGCGGCTTGACAGCGAGGGAACACTGCGGCACATCGCTCAGCTCAGTTTAGACCTCTCAGGGGTCCTCGACGCAGCTCTGGCAGTGGGGGGCGAACATCGCGATTGGTTGGCGCAACTGAAGCGGCGGATCAGCGAGGTCAGCGACGATGCCGCCACGCGGATGGCAGCCCACGAAAAGCTGGCTCGGACGTGCCTCGAACTAAGTGATGCCGAGTTTGAGTTCCTGTTCGACGAGTCTCGACAACTGCTCGCGATTGGTTTCAACGTCGCTGAGCACCGGCGTGACGACAGTTTCTACGATCTGTTGGCTTCGGAGGCAAGGCTGACCAGTTTCGTTGCGATTGCGCAGGGCCAATTGCGGCAAGAACATTGGTTTGCACTGGGTCGCCTGCTGACGGGATTTGACGGCTCGACCGTTCTCCTTTCCTGGAGTGGCTCGATGTTTGAGTACCTCATGCCGTTGCTGGTCATGCCGAGCTTCGACGATACCCTGTTGGACCAAACATGCAAGTCCGCCGTCGCGCGGCAAATCGCGTACGGCGCTAGCCGCAAGGTTCCCTGGGGGATGTCCGAGTCGGGATACAACGTCACGGATGTGCATTTGAACTATCAGTACCGGGCATTCGGCGTGCCCGGCCTGGGCTTAAAACGGGGGCTGGCCGATGATCTCGTGGTTGCGCCCTACGCGTCACTGATGGCGTTGATGGTTGCTCCCAAGTCGGCGTGCGCCAATCTGCGCCGCATGACGGCTGCCGGCTTTGCAGGCAGATATGGCTACTACGAGGCAATTGATTACACGCCGGCGCGAATCACACGTGGCCAAACTTTTTCCATCGTGCGGTCGTTCATGTCGCATCACGAAGGGATGAGTTTCTTATCGCTGGCCTATGTATTGCTCGATCGTCCGATGCAACGGCGGTTTGAGGCCTATCCGCCGTTCCAAGCCACCGACTTGCTCCTGCACGAGCGAATTCCCAAGGCGGTCCCCGTCTATCCGCGGGCCGCGAAGAGCGCAGAGATTCCGCGACCTGCGGCTGAGCCCGAAGCTCTGGTGCGCGTCCTCAATACGCCGCACACGCCGATTCCCGAAGTGCACCTGCTTTCCAATGGCCGCTATCACGTCATGATGACCAACGCGGGCAGCGGATATAGCCGCTGGAAGGATATCGCGGTGACTCGTTGGCGCGAGGATGTCGCACGCGATGATATGGGCACGTTCTGTTACCTGCGCGACGTCGGGTCGAACGATGTTTGGTCAGTCGGATTTCAGCCGACCCTCATGCCCTCACCCGCTTATGCGGCAATTTTCCCACAGTCACGGGCGGAATTTCGGCGACGCGACTTTGGGTTGGAAACGCACACCGAAGTGACGGTTTCGCCCGAAGACGACGTCGAGCTGCGCCGCATCAGCATTACGAATACTTCCCGATTCCGACGCACGATTGAACTGACGAGTTACGCCGAAGTTGTCTTGGCCAGTGCGGCGGCCGACGCGGCCCATCCGGCCTTCAGCAACTTGTTCGTCCAGACAGAGATTATCCGCAACCGTCAGGCAATTCTGTGTTCACGCCGGCCTCGTTCGCATGAAGAACATCCGCCCTGGATGTTGCATTTAATGTCGGTGCACGGTACGTCGGCCGGCGCGACTTCCTATGAAACGGATCGAGCCAAATTTCTTGGCCGCGGACGGGGTGTTGCCGACCCACAGGCGATGGCACGCCCCACGGCACTCTCGAACAGCGAGGGTTCGGTACTCGACCCGATCGTGGCCATTCGCTGCACTATTTCGATAGAACCTGAGGAAACAGCGGTGGTTGACGTTGTCACCGGCGTCACGGAAACGCGCGATGCGGCCATGGGACTCGTTGAGAAGTGCCACGACCGGCATTTGGCCGACCGCTTACTCAACCTCGCCTGGACCCACGGGCAAGTGATCTTGCAGCAACTCAACGCCACGGAGGCCGAAGCCCAACTCTACGGCCGGCTTGCCAGTTCGATCATCTACGCCAGCGGCCTGCGACGCGCCAGCGCCAGTGTGTTGGCCAACAACGTGCGTGGTCAATCGGGTTTATGGGGACATGGCATCTCCGGCGACTTGCCGATTGTCCTGCTGCGAATCGCCGATCACGGCAAGATCGACTTGGTGCGCCAGCTGATCCGTGCCCATGCCTATTGGCGATTCAAAGGATTATCCGTCGATCTGGTGATTTGGAACGAAGATCTGTCGGGATATCGTCAAGCGTTGCAAGACGAAATCGTCGGCCTCATCGCCGGCAGCACCGAGGATCATGTCGCGGAGCGACCGGGCGGAATCTTTGTGCGGCGGCCTGAACAAATGTCCGAGGAAGATCGCGTTCTCATGCAGAGCGTGGCGCGGGTCGTATTGACCGATCGTGGCGGCATGCTGGCAGACCAGATCGAACGGCGAGGCCGCCGTGAGGCAACCATGCCAACACTTGTTCCCACACGCGGCCGGAGGGCCGAGGTCGCCGACACGCAAGAGTTGCCGCCGCGGGAGCTGATTTATGCCAACGGACTAGGCGGGTTTACGCCTGACGGACGCGAATACGTGATCACAACCGGGCTCTCTCAGCGGACACCGGCCCCGTGGGCTAACGTGCTGGCCAACCCTCAGTTCGGCACCGTGGTCACGGAAAGTGGCGTCGGATATACCTGGTTCGAAAACGCCCACGAGTTTCGCCTTACTCCGTGGTACAACGATCCAGTCACGGACCGTTGCGGCGAATTGTTGTATCTTCGCGATCAGGAGAGTGGACGCTTTTGGTCTCCCACGCCGCTACCAACTCCTGGCCAAAATGCGTACGTCACCCGCCACGGCTTCGGGTACAGCGTCTTTGAAACGACCGAAAATGAGATCGCGACCGAACTGACGGTGTACGTGGCGATCGATGCACCGATCAAATTCTTTTCACTGAGAGTCCAGAATGCATCCGGGCGAACACGCCGGCTTTCGGCGACCTGCTGTCTGGAGTGGGTGCTGGCGGAGTTGCGTCCTAAATCGCTCATGTACGTGGTGACCGAAGTCGATCCTAAGACCGGGGCGCTGTTGGCTCGCAACCCCTACAACTCTGAATTTCCTGGCCGGGTTGCTTTTCTCGACTTGAGTGAGCCGCTGCGCACGTTTACCGGTGACCGTACGGAATTCTTTGGGCGCAATGGCACCGCAGCCAATCCATCGGCGATGGGCCGGACGCGACTTTCCGGCAAGGTCGGGCCAGGACTCGATCCGTGCGGTGCGATGCAAGCGGAGTTCGAAATCGCACCAGGTCAAGAACATGAGATCGTTTTTACCTTGGGAGCGGCTGCGAGCGTCGAAGACGCGCGAGGATTGATTCAGCGCTATCGGGGCGTTGGGCCGGCACGCCAAGCACTGGAAGGCGTGTGGCATTACTGGCAGCGAACGCTGGGCGCCGTCTACGTGGAAACCCCTGACCCGGGCATCAACGCGTTGGTCAATGGTTGGCTGCTCTACCAAACCTTGGCCTGCCGCCTGTGGGGACGTAGCGGCTATTACCAGTCAGGCGGCGCGTTCGGGTTCCGTGATCAATTACAGGACATCATGGCCTTGGTGCACGCCGAGCCCCGGCTGATGCGCGAACATCTGCTGCGCACCGCGGCCCATCAGTTTGTTCAAGGAGACGTTCAGCACTGGTGGCATCCTCCCACCGGACGCGGCGTGCGCACCCATTTTTCAGACGACTACTTGTGGTTGCCTCTGGCGACGTGCCAGTACGTCAAGCAGGTCGGCGACACGGGCGTACTCGACGAGCGGGTTCCGTTCATTGAAGGCCGTCCCGTTCCGCCAGACGAAGAGGCATATTTCGACCTGCCGAACCAATCAAATCAGTCCGCGACGCTCTATGAACATTGCGTCCGCGCGATCGAGAACGGCTTGCAGTTTGGCGAACATGGCCTGCCACTGATTGGTTGCGGTGACTGGAACGACGGGATGAATCTGATCGGTGCGGAGGGTAAAGGGGAGAGTGTCTGGTTGGCGTTCTTTCTGGTTCATGTGTTGCAGGAGTTCTCCGCGGTCGCCCACTTGCGAGGCGACGCGGCATTTGCCGAAAAATGCCTTACCCAGGTCGCGCAGTTGAAAGAGAACATCGAAAACAACGCGTGGGACGGCGGATGGTATCGGCGTGCCTACTTCGACAATGGCGAGCCACTTGGCTCGGCCAGCAACCTCGAATGCCAAATCGATTCGATCCCCCAAAGCTGGTCTGTCCTGTCCGGCGCGGGGGATCCCAAGCGAACTCGGCAGGCCATGGAAGCCGTCAACGACCGTCTTGTACGACGTGAGCATTCATTGATTCAGCTGTTCGATCCGCCGTTCGACAATTCGTCATTGGACCCGGGCTATATTAAGGGCTATGTGCCGGGCGTCCGGGAAAACGGCGGCCAGTACACGCATGCGGCAATTTGGACCGTGATGGCCTTTGCCGCCCTGCGCGACCCGCGGCGCACTTGGGAACTGTTGGCGCTCATCAACCCGCTAAGTCACGGGTCAACGCCAGCCGGCATTGCGACCTACAAGGTGGAGCCGTATGTCGTGGCTGCCGATGTCTATGCCGTCGCGCCGCACACCGGTCGCGGTGGATGGACATGGTATACCGGGTCAGCCGGATGGATGTACCGGCTGATCGTTGAGTCGCTGCTTGGCCTGCGGTTGGAGGTGGATAGACTGTCGTTCTTTCCATGTCTGCCGGACGAGTGGCGTTCCTTCAAATTGCACTACCGCTACCGCGATACATATTATCACATCACCATCAAGAACAATCGTGGCGGCGAAACGAGCCGAGTTACCCTCGACGGAGTCAATCAAATCGACAAGGCCATTCATCTTGTCGATGATCGCCAAGAACACTTCGCAGATGTTGAAATTGGATGAACCCTTGTGGACAAAAAAGTCGAACGAACATTTTGACGGAAAAATCGCGATCGTTCGTTCGCAGAGGAGGCCCGATTTTGGATCGAGTCGGGTTCACTCGCAGGCGTTGAGAAAGCGAGAGGAAACGGCCGCACCGCGCAGCAGTGATCGAACCGATTGATCTGAGCTCGGAGTGTGTGACGCGAATAAGTGTGCTCCAGTCAGGCAACTCGTCGATACGATCGAAGCAAACCACCAAGGCGCTCGGTCGTTTTGATCTCGGCATTGATGTTGGGCGGACAATCAAGAGGCACGATCAACTCGTTGTTCAAACCCTGAACTTTTCTTTGAGAACGGCGTTCTCGGTGCGCAGGTACTCAATGACTTCTTGTTGTTGTCGATTGACCCAACTGGCAAGAATGATCAGCGTCAAGAGTCCACTATTTTTCCGTTTCTAATGTTCTGCTGACTTTTTTGACCCCACGCGTGCCACTGGTCGCCATTGCTTCGCGACAATTCCTGTGTCTACGGCGTTTCAGACTGATCCACCAGCCCGTCGGTTGTCACGCTGAAGGTTGCATTGGAAGTGATTATTTTGGATTCGTCACTTCCGGCCAACGAGACCTTCGTCGGTAAGCATCTTGTCATGGTCACGATCATCCGTGACTGCAATTCAACCTCGTCTCTCTGATCGTTTGCTTCAAAGACGATCGTTTTGGTTTCGTTTGAGTCATTGGTTAGCTTCAATTGAAACGCCGCCGACTTAGGACGTCCAAACATCTGCACCGCGTAGTAAGTGACATCGTCTGTCGTCGCCACAGCAACGCCGGTTTGCGTCACATAGTCCGCGAGCATGTTCTCACGATGCGGCGGTGAATCGATCCAGCCTTGAACGAACACCTCGATCAAGCTTGTGGAGGTGACCTCACCGGTATTTGTGCGGTAAGCGATATTCTCGCGAATGACGCAGTAATCGTAGCCCGCCGCGACGCGCGCTCAGCGGGCGTCATCCCGTTCGCTCGATGTCCATACTTGCTCGTCTCCGCCATAAAGGCAGCAAACTTCGCCGCTGCTTGCGTCAAATGCTCGTCGCGTTCTACCGGGGCCAAATCGTTGGAGTGGCGGAACTGGTTCGTCTGTTTGACGATGGCCATTTCGACGACTTCGATCATGCTCGCTGATCGATCGCCCGGTACTGCGTTGGCAGTGGTAGAAGTTATTGACGACGTCTCTTGTCCCCTGGCCACTTCCATTGGCGCATGAAGCAGAAGCAATACGATCGAGAAACGGAACACATTTTGATGAATAAAGGGGATGAGCATTTGTTTGCGTTTCTTGTTTTTGGCGTTCCGCTCAGCCGTCTACTCAAGTAGATATCGAAGCCAGCGGCACTGGCAGTTGCAACAGCGTTTAAGCACGCGGCGTGCCATAGATTTACGACTTTACAGTTTGTGGCACATTATTCGCTAAACTAAAATCCCGTGGGGCCAAAAAATGGGAGCAAACATTTCGGCCGCTGAAATCCGCAGTTGCACGGGTGGATAATGATGAATGATTGTCGCCCTGTCAAAACCTGGTTCCGCCCTAGTCTCGGATCTGACCTGAAAGAAGAAGCGACTGATGAGCAGCGAACCGATGAGCCGACTCCATGAGCTGTACCTTGCAGTCTCGAAGATGCCGCGGGAGCGGCGGCATGCGTGGTTGGCCGAGCAGTGTGCCGAGGACGAGAAACTGCTGCATGCTGTCTTGTCGCTACTGAAGCAAGGCCTCGCCACGCAGGAGAATCATGAGCACAACGCGCCGGCAGTCGACATCGAGGCAACACAGGTCGGCGAGCAACCAAAGATGACGGCTGCCGCAGAATCGGGCGAGACCAGCAGCGTCGGATTGTCGCCCCAACCAAAATCACTGAATCTCGTTGGAAAGATTGTTGGCCCCTACAAATTACTTCAACGAATTGGCGAAGGAGGGATGGGTACTGTCTACATGGCCGATCAGGAAGTCCCTGTCCGCCGCCGCGTTGCGATAAAAATCATTAAGCCGGGGCTCGATACCAAGCAAGTCATCGCTCGATTCGAGGCTGAACGTCAAGCGCTGGCGATGATGGACCATAACAACATTGCGCGAGTGCTTGATGCCGGCACGACCGAAACTGGACATCCTTTTTTTGCGATGGAGCTGGTCAAAGGGATCCCGATCACAAAATACTGCGATGACAACAAGCTAACGGTGCAGGAGCGACTGGATCTATTCATTCCGGTTTGTCATGCAATCCAGCACGCGCACCAAAAAGGGATCATTCACCGAGATATCAAACCCAGCAACGTGCTGGTCTGCATATACGACGGTATCCCGGTCGCGAAAGTGATCGACTTTGGGGTGGCCAAGGCGACTCACCAAAAACTCACTGAGAAGACCATGTTCACAGCGTTGGGACAAGTCGTCGGTACGCTAGAGTACATGAGCCCTGAGCAGGCCGAGATGAACCAGCTGGATGTCGACACACGCAGCGACATCTACTCGCTTGGCGTGATGCTCTACGAACTGCTGACCGGCACGACGCCGATTACGTCGGAGCAACTGCGCAATGCGGGCTTTAGCCAGATGCTCAAGACGATTCGCGAATACGAGCCTTCCAAGCCAAGCACACGTTTGTGTGAGTCGGGAAATGCCTTGCTGTCAATCTCGTCGACGCGTCGGACCGAACCTTCCCGGCTATCGCGTCTTGTTCGCGGCGATCTGGACTGGATCGTGATGAAATCGCTGGAAAAGGATCGAACGCGTCGATACGAAACCGCCAATGGGCTCGCGTCAGACATCCGCCGGTACCTCAGCGGTGACCCTGTCGAGGCTGGCCCTCCCTCTGCGAGGTACCGGCTGCAGAAGCTTGCGACGAAGTATCGTTCCGTGTTGGCCTTGAGCACCACCATCTCCGCGATCCTGGTCGTCGCCACGGCGATCAGCGGATGGGCCGCTTTCCACGCCACCAAATCGAAAAAAGTCGCCACCGGCGCGCTAGCGAACCTGAAAGCGGAACAGGTAAAAACGCAATCAGCACTTGCGACAGTGGAGGACGAACGCGATCGTGCGGTCAAAGCAGAGACCATCGCCGAAAAATCCAAACGCAACACGAAACGGCTTCTCTATCGGTCGGACATGCGGGAAGCTGTTGCCACACTCGCTGACGAAGATACCGGGCGTATCCGTGAACTCCTGTTAAGGCACCTACCTGAGCATGGAGAATCGGACAACCGCGATTTCGTTTGGCACTATTTGTGGAATCACATCCATCCGTACGATCTGATGCTACCACACGGGTCGCCCATCAACGGCATCGACCTTACCAAGGACGAAAGATTCGTGATGTCGGTAGGCTCGAACCAAGATGCCAAGTTTTGGGATCTACAAACTGGTCGGCAAGTTGGACGAGTTCAAACTGGTGGACTGAGACTACGCCTCTCGCCCAACGGAGAGCAAGTCCTGGCGAGCTATTATTCGTCGCGATATTGTGCCATTTTGAATTGGCGAACAGAAACCGATCCAACAATCGTCACTTATGGTTTCGGCGAATCGAGCTTTGCGTGTTGGATGCCCAGCGGCACAGAGATTTTGTCCGTTTCAAACGACGGATCGACAGTCCGACTCTTTGACGCGCAAACGGGTCGTAATACTCAGAGCTGGACTCTGGGTGACGGAATTAAGGCTGAACGCTTTGCCATTTCGCACGATGGGGCAAAGGTTGCTTATGGAAGTGAGGCCGCAAGTCAAATTCGAGTATTGGATTTGGCATCCGGAATTTCCACTGTTTTTCGTCCGCCTGCCAATGGTCATGTAGACGTCGGCGTTGATCTCGAGTTCTCGCGAGATTCGAGATTCCTTTCCACTTGTGGACGGGGGGGAATCGAAATCTGGGATGTCGCAACTGGGAGCCAATTAGCCGCCTTCAGGGACAGTTCCTATGAATGGACGGATTTAGCGTGGAAGCCAGATGGCAAGAGGCTTTTCGCTGCGGCGGGACGAAAGCTTGTGGAGCTAGACTCATGCGATCTGACGATCGTTCGTCGTCATGCGGGGCACGCAAGCGCAGTCACGGCGATTCGCGTGACGCGAGATGGGAAGCGACTGATTTCTGCCGGGCTTGATGGTGCGATTCAGGTTCGCTCCCTGCACGAAGAGACAATCCCACAAATGGCAGTTGCACATGCTACATTCCTTCCGGAAGGCAACGTACTCGCATGCTTCAAGAGCCGAGAAATCCATATCGTCGATCCGCACCTGAACCGATCCATCAATCGCTTCGAAGTCGAAAACGCTATTCGTCATGCAGCACTTGGGGGAAACGGAAATCTTCTCGCCCTCGGACATGATTCCGGTCAAGTGAGTGTATGGAACGTAAGAAACCAAGCACCCGTCCAGAAACATGTCGGTCGGATGCGAAATGACTGGACAGAGTCGATCCACAATGTTGCGTTTCAACATTGGGGAGATCTTTTTGCGTTTTGCACAGTTTGTGACGCGTATGTCCTGGGCAGCAACGATTTTGAATTGAAAGGCCGATTCAATTGCACTTGGTCGCGTGCGCTGGCGTTCTCGCCCGACAAAACACTACTCGCCGTCGGGGACACAACGTCGGAGACAAATCCCTCGGGTGACCAGATTTTACGAGTCTATGACCTGGCCTCCAACACACTTACGGATTCCCTCCATCGCACTGGGGGCGATATTCAAGCGATCGCATTTTCAACCGGCTCGCGATGGCTTGCGTCGGCAGGTAGCGAATCGGTCATTCGCGTCAGTTCGATTCGGCATACGGAGACGGACATTAGCTTTCGAGGTCACGCAGCGGCGGTAACCTGCCTTGCGTTTTCTCCTGACAACGCTCGTCTGGCTTCAGGGGCGGACGATGGTTCAGTTCGGATTTGGTCGATGGAAGACAAAGAACTCATCGCAGACTTTTCCCTCGTATCCAAACGCATCAACTCGCTCGGATTTTCAAAAGATGGCACCCTCCTTGTTGTCGCGAGTGACGAAGGTCTGCAGATTCTTAACGGCATGGTTTCGCCGCAACTCGATCACGAAGTTAAGATTGCGAGTTGCTTAGCCGCTGACGATTGGCCCGCTTACTACGCTTACTTGGCACAACACGAGTCTCGCCCGGACATACGATTGAACTCGGTCGGCATCTATTATCAGCAAGCGGTTGATCTGGTAAACGCCGACCGGGTTGAGGAGGCCATGACTCGACTCGAACTTGCCGAGAACATTTTTGATCAGATCGACTTTGATGAACAAGAGAATGAAACTCAATGGTGGTACAAGTATGTTTATCATCGAGTGTTGATGACGAAAGTTGGCTGCTGCGTGCGGCTTGGCCGTAGTGCGGATATTGATCTCATTGTTTCAAAGGTTCCCTCCTTGGATTCGTTTAATGCACGCCGGTCATGGAAAAGTGACTCCACGTGGGCGCTGGACGCTGGCCTCGGCGAGATTCGTCGACGGATCCTCTTGGAAACTAGCGAAGCGGATCGGTTTCGCGAATACCTCCGTGCCTACCTGACGTCCAGGGCTGGCGGAGTCACTGTGCGCAAACCTGATGGGACAATTCTGACAGTTTTAAATCTTGCGGACCTTCCCGAAGGTCAACTGGAATTGGTGGGGATTGGATTTCCGAATCGACCAGTGCATGGTGCCGGCTTCAATTCTTACGACTCTCAATGGCTTGCGCAACAAGAAGATTTGACGTCGCTTTGCGTTGACGCGAAACACACTCGTCCTGAGTTCTGGGAGGTAATCGCGAGCCTGAAGAACCTGGAGACGTTGGTAATCACGAACTGGACCGGCAAAGAAAGATCCGAGGCGCAAGCAATCCTGTCACTGTCAAAGCTGCGCTCCCTCAGTCTCGACGCGGCTTTTGTTGGATTCGATCATCTTCCTCTTTTGAGGAGCTTGCCGCAATTGGAAAGACTCAGCTTCACAAAAACGTGGCTCTCCGCTGAGGACGCGAAGGTGCTCCAAGATTTACCATATCTGAAAAGCATCGAGCTTTCCTGGAGCTCGGTCGACGACGATGCGATGGCTGAGATTGCGAAGTGCGAACAGCTTGAAGCCTTGTTCATCGATGCAACCTTGGTTTCGATAGAGGGTATCAAACTGCTCGAAGGACACAGGAATCTTCGACGTGTCGATGTGTTCGAAATGCCCTTCGGCGATGAAGTTACAATTTCCCTGGCACAGATTCCCAATCTGAAATTTGCCGGACTGGTTGACACAGCGGTTTCGCTGAAGGGTATTTCGATGCTCCGCAAGGCTCTCCCCGATTGCCTTGTAATGCACAACTCGGGGTACCTTAACGTTGCTCAAGATTTTACGCAGACGATGCTGGGTGGTTCGGCACCGGACGATGTGATGTATTTTCCACCGCGATCGTCCGTTGACGAATTGTTGAGCACGATCGTTGCCCGTGCCGAAGCGAATGAACCGCAGGAAACGTTGTCGTTGTTGACAAGAATCTGTGTTTCAGAGACCGATCCACAAGCTGTTCGAGAAGCCCTGAAAGTCATTCACTCGTTGCCCTCACCGTTCAATCAACTCGATTGGAATCAGATCACAGCGTCACTCCCGGCGCTTGATCAAGGACAATTGCCGCCTTTGATTGACAATTTACTCGAGCAGCGAATTAGTCAGCAGACGTGCATCGCCTTCAGTGGTGAAAACGCGAGATTCGACATGCCCATTGTCGCGATGGATCCGGCAGCAGGCGTCACCTTTGAAGCATGGGTCCGTCCGGAATCCTTTTCGGCGACCGAAAGCTGGGGAGACGAAGTTCTGTTTGTCCAAACGGGTCCCGACTTCGGAACGCGAGTAAATCTAAGGCTCACGAATGACCTTCATTGGGCTCTTCAGTGCATTCCACCTGGGAACGAGGACGCAACCTGGCAGGCCGCGCAAGCGGTCGATCTTGGGCAATTCGTTCACTTGGCTGCGGTGCTGACAAACAGCGAGATTTCACTTTTTGTAAACGGCAAGCAAGTGGGAATGCAAACACTTCCAAAGAATGCTTTAGGAGAGTCATGGAAAGTTCGGGTCGGGAGCCATCACAGGCGTTTCTTTCAAGGATTGATTGATGAAGTCAGGGTTTCCAATACGGCTCGTTACTCGGCAGACTTTAGCCCCCAAAGAGAATTCCGGCCGGACGATCAGACAATCGCCCTTTACCATTTTGATGCCAACCCATTTGGTCTTGTCTATGACCATTCGTCACAGCAGAACCATCGTTTGGTCGAGCCCGATTTCGTTCGTGTTCTCGCTGAGGATCGGCAGCCAGCGACCCGATCAAATGACCCATCCACCGTTTCAGGTTTGGAAGAATATCTGAGCACCTTGAAGCAAGTTGATCCCGCCGAGTTGCCGATCGTCCGACCAATGATCCAGTATCAGTCGGCCCCACCGCGAGACCAGAAGGCACAAACAGCGTTCAGGTGTGACGGTGAGAGCAGTAATTTCGAGTCTCCCCACATGAAGCTCGACCCGGATACTGGCATCACGATTGAGTCCTGGGTCAAGCTGGAGCAAGTTCCCAAATCGAAATGGGGAGCCGGAGTGATCCTGGCAAATACTGGCAAGGATTCGCAGGTTGAATTCGCATCAAAAATCAGCCAATCACTTGACTGGATCGCTTGGTTGAACATTCCCGAGCCTGGCCAGGGGAGCTTTCTAAGCACCGGTCAGGACTTCGCTCTTACGAAGCCGCTTGAGGATGCTCCCTGGACGCATGTCGCCTGCGTCATCGATAAAGAACGGCTAGCGATCTATGTCAATGGCGAGCTAGCAGCCAGCGGAAGGATCTCAATACAATCCTTGACCGAAGACTGGATTTTTCGAATCGGCGGAAAGTACACCGGCCAAAAGATGGTCGGCCTGATCGATGAAGTACGGGTCTCCGACACCGCTCGATATTCCGAGGATTTCGAACCTCAGCGGGAATTCGATCCGGACCCGCAAACGGCACTGCTCTACCACTTTGACTCCAATGACACGAACATTATCTACGATCACTCTGGCAACAAGTACCACATCAAGAAAGACAATGTCACTTGGGCGGAGGTTTCGATTGAGGCTGAAGCTAGCGCTTCGGTGGAGTCGAACTAGTCCTCAATCAAGCGTTCAATTGATGGAGAAGCTGTAAGAAAACTCGAGAAAGCATGAGACCATGGGCTGGAAACACTCTGTCGTTGGCAACGATGGGGTGAACCTGATCTCGGGTGATTCTACGGACTGGTCTTGAGCCAATCCTCAAGAAACTTGAACGTGCCTTCGCCGTTGATACTGTGGCCGCCTTGAAAGAACTCGATTTGAAGGCGATCGGCCATGCCATACTGCGCGTAAAGCCAACGGACCTTCGCGAATTCATGGGCAACCCATTGATCTTGACCGACACGGTCGTGGTGTCCTCGCTCAACCATGAACGGCCGGGGAAACATCAGGTAGGACATCTCGGCGTAGTCGAAGGAATTGCCGAGATTCCAGTAGGGCATCTCCCACTCGATCGTGTTCATGAACGAGAATGCGTGTTCCGTCGACGCGACTTTGCGGGTCCACTGGTTGAAGTCCCCGGAACAAATCGACAAACAATAGTCTTCCAGGATGGGGGGGACACGAACGGCCGTTTCCCCGCCGTAACTCAGACCATAGAAGGCAATTCGGTCAGCGTCCACAAACGGCAGCGATTGCAGCCATTCCAGGCAAGCCTGGTGTTGCGCGACGATGAAGCTGAAGAGCGTGCAGCCGATCGTGTTTGCCTTGCGATCAAGCCAGCGATACTGGTCTTCGCCGCGGTACAGGTTATGAGGTGCGAAGGTGATGAAGCCGCGTTCCGCCAGACGTGCAGCAAAGTCGTTGTAGGCCGTCGATCCCGTATCGAGCGTGTCGCGGGGCACACCGTTGCGACCGTGCTGGCAGACGACCACCGGCCGCCGCTGTCCAGCTTGCAGATCCTTGGGGATCACCAGCAATCCCCAACTAAACAGCCCATCGTAAACATCGAGGACGACGTCATAGGCCGTCCATGAGTCGGTCTCCGCAACTTTCCGAGTGCGCGCGTTGGCAGGAACCCGCGATGCATCGAATTGCCCGATGGCTTCCTCACGAAAGCGTTTTCGGTAAGCCTTCGCCGCCTCGATGAACTCTTGGGGGTCCCGTGTCGGATAGCGTCGCTCCGTCGTCCAACGCGAGTCGCTGAATTCGGGGACTGTCTTATAAAGAAAGGACTGGTCACGAAGGTCGTCTGACTTGCGAACCAGCGTCTGCACGTGATTTTCCAACTGCGAGACAATGCGTTGTTGTCGTTGGGCAATCCATTCATTGGCCGACTGGCGTTGATCGACGAGCACGTCCTGGCTCGGCGGCGTCGAGGATGCGCAGCCTACGGAAGTACAGAACGGAAGAACTGCTTCTGGAGAATAGGGTTCGGCAGCAGCTTCTTCGGATCCGATGAGAACCGCGTAATCTTCGCGATCCGGGATCTTTTCGAACTCACTGCTTGCCGTTTGAAATGTCGGAGTCTCCAGGGCGCCTTTGTGACCGGTGACGGCGGGAAACTCGCAGTACTCAATCACCAGCTTGCGAGGCGAGATCAGCGCCGCTACGTCGGCGTTTCCGAATTGCCTGAGCTTCGACCAGACATTGCGATAGATCGGCTCCTGCCAAAGGGCATCGCTGCTGTCGAAGTATCCGCTCACCAGTGCGGCGTCGATGCGCGTGTCGATCGCCGTAGCGTGAAGAGCCAGCAGTCCACCTTCGCCGTATCCGGCAATTCCAATCGGCACTTCATTGTCAATCGATTCAAACCAATCGACACAAGCCAAGACCCGGGCAAGGTCATAACCAATCACATGACGTCCCATGTGGAACGCCTGGCGATAGATCCACTCGCGATACGTGTAATCGGCGCGCTTTCGTCGATCGTCGTCCGTCGACATCTTGGCGCGGCTAACAATCGCCGGCACGATGATCTCAAATCCGTTTTCAGCCAACTGTTGTGCGATCGCGCCGGCGTCTTGCTGCGACCTCGAATGGACCGCGTCAGGGCGATCGCTCGATACCAACCCCAACAGGCTTTCGGGGTTTTGATCGGCATCGGGAACGAGAACGAGTCGACCCGTTACCGGGCCCAGTTGCCGAATCAGTAGTCCTTCCCCGTCGACTCCCTCGAAGACGGGCCATCGCACTTGCAAGACTTCATAGGAATCCGTCTTGGCAATGATGGCAGGATTGTTTGCGTCCCCGAAGTATTCCATTCTCGGCGGCATTCGTTCATCCACGACACCCAGGATCGTACGCAATGTACGTCGCGCCTGCTCCGCGGAATCGGAGTTGCCGAGCACGGCCTGGCGATCGGCGTTTGCTTGTTTGATTTGCTTCTCGACGAAAGCGTGAGCGGTTTGCATCAGTCGCTGCGAGAGATCGGTTTCGGGAAACTCAAGCGGCTTGGTGTCCGCCATCGGCATCGTCACGATCGGCTGGGGTTCGCGCTCGGGTAGAGCATGTAGCAGGACGATCGCAGCCCAAGCGGTCGCGGCTGTCGAGACGAACTGGTCTTTGCGATGTGGAAATCCGGTTTCGAAATAGATTTGAATAGGCTTGCTGCGAGTCTTCACCAGCCACGAGCCGTCCTCAAGCTGCTGTTCCAGCAGAAAGCCGATTCCTTGCGTCCAGACCGGATCCTCGTCTGGAATTGCCGCGACCTGACGCAAGGCAAACAGCGCCGTGGCGGTGGCGTAGGCATCACTTTCCAGTTCTGGTAATTGAGCCCAACCGCCATCATCTCGTTGTCGTTGCTTCAGTTTGTCGATCGCGATTTGGACCTTCTGGTCGTCGACGGTCACGTAGTCAAACGACAGTAACTGGAAAACTAAATCCTCGGTGTCCTTCGGCTCCGTGTTGACCAGCCAGGCAGCGGCCGAATGGTTCGCCCGCTCGATTGCTTCTTGTTGTTCCGCGGTGCCAAAGGCCGATAGTGCGCGGAGGGCCAAGTAAGTGGTGGTGAAATGACTGCCTTGAGTTGGTGGGCGCTTGCTCGTGCCCTTCCATAACCCGTCCTTGCTCTGCCTTGTGATCAGCCAGTTCGTGACACTCGGAATCACGTCGACTTGCGAAACGTCGCTTTCTTCCAGGGACCACAACGCGTACCCCGACGTGTCGACGCCACCTCCTTGCCCCTTTCCCTGGTCGTACTGAGTGCGTCCTCGTTCCAGATGCTTGACCGTATGTTGAATCTGTCGTTGCAGATTTTCCGAGTCGACGTGAAAACCGCGTCGCTTTGCCTCGGTCAATGCAAAGATCGGAAGGGCCTGGCTGTGGCAGGTAAAACACGTACGCTGATCGGCCGACCCGGACGACGCAATTTCGAGAAGCGGCAATGCTCGCTCAACGGACTGTGCGATTCGACTCTCGTCGATCACATCGCTCCCACTTGCCTTCGCATGTTGCAGCGCGACAAACACAACCACGGCAAGAGTCGCGACGACAGAACAGTTTCTCATGTTCCCACTCGATCCCAAAAGCGAAAGAAATGTCTACGTGACATCAAGTGTACACGAAGGACCTGTTGGAAATCGCCAGTTTCATCCATTCGATCCTGTCAGGAAATTTGCTTGCCGGACACGACTTTTGCACGGCTAACTATGCAAGACCGTGTACGATATCCGTTCTGCACGATCCCCGCCAAACTGACCTGCCGACAACGACTCACGATCGAGATGATTCAGCACGATTTGAGCTTCCGTTCGATAGCCGCATTCTTCGCTGCTGTTGCCCTCCGCCTGGCGGCTCCCCTTTTGGGGGCCTTCCCATGTGGAACGGCGTGGGCTCAGTCTTCTTCGTTAGAACAGAATATTTCACCGCTGTTGGCGGATCACTGTCGAGCGATGCCACGGTCGGGAAGAGCAGAAGAGCGATCTTCGCTTGGATCAGCTGAGCTACGATTTGCTAAACGATTCGGCGGCTGCGGAAACGTGGAACGATATTCTTGGCGTGATCAATCGTGGAGAGATGCCGCCGGCCGACCAACCGCAACCGAGCGACCAGGATCGCCGCAAACTCGTTGAGTTGTTGACCAAAGAGTTGCAACGTGTGGTCCAGACCAGTCAGAGCACCGGTGGTCGGCCGGTCTTGCGCCGACATCAATCGCGCGGAGTATCAGAATACAATGCGTGATTTGTTGGGAGTCGACACGGACTATGTGCAAAATTTGCCTCCTGACAGTGTTTCCGACGACGGCTTCAAGAACAACGGTCGCACCCTGCAAATGTCGGCCTTGCAACTGGAGTACTACCTTGATGCGGCGCGTCGGGGATTGAGCAAGGCGATTGTTATCGGGCCCGCGCCGACGGTATTCCGGATTGTGATGCGAGAGGGGACCGAGGACGGTGGCCGCACCGTTCAAAACTTGGGCCGGTCGAATTCTCTTGGGCGGACTGAGATCTTCTTGGCTCGCATCGCCGAAGACTATCCCGACCAAGGTGAATTCTTGTTGCGCGTGAAAGCCAGCGCGGAGTTGATCGAGGGACAGGGCTATCCACGCATGGAAGTTGCCTTGGGATTTCGCGCCGACACTCAACTTCCGCACCGTGTTGCCGGCGCGATGGACATTCCATCGCAGCAGACGCAGACGTATGAGATCCGAGGCCGCATCGAGGATTTTCCTTTGCCCTCGCGCAGTCAAAGCAAGTTTCCAGGGTTACTCATCAAAGTCGCCAATCTTTATGACGACGGAACGCCGTTGCCCGAGCAAGTGACGATTGAGGTCCCCTTGGGGCGGAAGAAGAAGTCGAAGAAGAGGAAGGTCTGGCCAGATGAACCTCACATGCCAAAGCTGAAGATTGAGTCGGTGGAGTTTGTCGGACCTGTTTACGAGACTTGGCCACCCAAACACCACACCGACATTCTTTTTGATTCGCCGAAACGCATCAGCGATGAAAGAGCTTACGTGGCGGAAGTCCTCGACCGCTTCCTGTTTCGCGCCTATCGTCGTCCTGTCACCGCGGAGGATGCGCAACCGTTCTTGAAATTCTTCGATCAGGCGCGAACGACGCTGCCGTCCTTTGAGGAAGCCATCCAAGAAACGCTGGCAATGGTCTTGGTGTCGCCTGATTTTCTCTACGTAATGGAGCCTGCCGGAGACAACAAACGCAGTCTCAATCAGTGGGAGATTGCATCCCGTTTGTCGTTCTTTCTATGGAGCACCATGCCGGATGAGAAGTTGCTGGCGGCTGCTCAGCGGGGCGTTCTCAACGATCCCGATGAACTCAAACGCATCTCCGCTGAAATGCTTGAGGACTCGCGGTCGTGGCAGTTTGTCGATCAGTTTGTTGACCAGTGGCTGGATGTCGCCGCAGTCGACCGAGTTGCCGTGAATCCTGAGTTTTATCCTCAGTGGGACGACGGCTTGAAGTCCTCCGTGCGTGAAGAACCGAAGCAATTCTTTGCGGAGGTGCTGCGGCAGCGCCTGAGTGCCTTGAACTTCCTTGATTCTGATTTTGCCATGCTCAACGGTCCGCTCGCCCGTCACTACGCGCTCGACGGGCCACGGGGAATGAGTTTCGAACGCGTTGCCCTGGCATCGAATTCGCCTCGCGGCGGCATCCTCGCTCAAACGAGTCTGATGCTCGGGAATTCGACTGGCGAAGACTCTCACCCGGTCAAGCGAGCGGTCTGGATTCGCCAGCGCATTCTTGACGATCCCCCCGCCGACCCTCCTGCAAACGTCCCCAGCCTCGATGCGGAGAATCCGGATTTTGCGAAGTTGTCGGTTCGCGAGCAGCTTGAAGTGCATCGGCAACAAGCGTCCTGCAACGATTGTCACCGGGGGATTGATCCGTGGGGAATTGCACTCGAGCACTTTGGTGCGGACGGCCTCTTCCGCGACGTCATTCCGCGCCGCGTGCCGGGTGCAGGCAGGAAGAGAAAAGATGGCGTGCAAATGTTTCAGCAGCCGGTCGAGTCGCAAGCAACGTTGCCGGATGGCACGATTGTCAACGGTTTGGAGGACTTGAAAGCTTATCTGCTGGCATCCAAGCGAGATCAATTTGCCAGGGCGTTGGTCACCAAACTTTTGACTTATGCCGTGGGCCGTTCTCTCGAACTCAGCGACCAGGAAGCGATTGAAAGCCTGACTGCCGATTTCATTGCCCACGACTATCAACTGCATTACCTTGTTCAAGCCGTCATCACCAGCCAACCGTTTCTTACCAAGTAGCGTTTCGCGCCCGAACCAACTGGAAATCGCATGTCAATGAAGCGACCATGGAATCTGCATCGACGGGCCTTTCTTCGCGGCGTGGGCATGAAAGGCATTGGCGTTTCGCTGGCGCTGCCTTTGCTCGAGTGCATGGGTGCTGACCTTGCCACGTCGACCCGACCTCGCCGTTTTTGCGCGATCTACTTTCCCTACGGCGTCAGCATGGCCGACAAGAACGAAGAGTCGGCCAAGTGGCGTTGGTTTCCAAGCGGAGAGGGCCGCGATTTTCAGTTTCATGAAAGCCTCAAAGCTCTGCAGCCGCTCCGCAGCGAACTGAGTGTTCTGGGCGGGCTCTCACATCCAAATGGTCGTTCCATGGGGGGCCACGACACCGCGGACATCTGGCTCACCGGTGCTGCAGCTCAAAGGGCAGCAACTGCGGAACACCGTTTCTCTCGATCAGGTCGCCGCAGCCGAACTTGGCGAGCAGACTCGCTTTCGTTCGCTCACTTTCTCGACAGACGGAGGGGTCGGCGAGCCCACTCGCTCGAGTACCCTCTCATTCGCTGCCAACGGTCAACCCATCCCCGCGATTAACCAACCACGCTTGATCTTCAATCGGCTGTTCGGTGTGGAAGACCGGTCCATGGAGGTGCAACGCAATGAGTTAAGCAACTCACGCAGCATGCTGGACCTCGTGCTCGAGCACTCGAAGTCCGTCCGACGCAATTTCGGAAAACAGGATCAAGTGAAGCTAGACGAGTATCTCTCATCGGTTCGTGAGATCGAGCAGCGCGTCGAACGATCGGAAGCCTGGCTGGACGTGCCCAAGCCCCGCGTGAATGCGGTTGGACTCCATCTGGACGCAGATGACAACGCGCCGGCTGAGTGGATCAAGACGATGTTTGACCTCATCTTTCTGGCGTTTCAAACCGACTCGACTCGCGTCGCCACGTACCAGCTTGGCAACATGAATGGTGCCACATCGATTGCCGGAAAGTTTCCTCAGCTGTTGGGTTTTGGAACCAATATGCATGGGCTGGCGCACGGTTGGAACAGACCAGGAGGTGCCGAAGCCCTTGGGAGATGGGATCAGTTCCGCAGCGAGCAATTGTGCTATTTCCTTCAGCGTCTCAACGAGACCCCAGAAGGTGACGGAACGTTGCTCGACCATACGATGGTGCTGTACGGCAGCAGCAATTGCAATACGCACAACAACACGAACTATCCGACCGTGCTCGCTGGCGGGACTCGGATTGGACTCAGTCAAGGACAGTTCCTTCAGTTCGCCGAAGACACGCCGTTCTCCAATGTCCACTTGACCATTCTTCGTCGCCTCCAGGTCAACGCGGCATCCTTTGCCGACAGCACTGGCGAGATGAACGAGCTACTCGTGTAAAGTGGCCGCATCGCTACGGCATCCAAACATTATGCCGATTTTCGACGCTGGGAAAATCAATGATCCATATTTCATCGCCTACGAGTATGTCGACGGAGAGCCGTTGTCCCAAGTCAACAACGGCGGCAAGGCACCGATTCGGTGGGCCGCGATGACCGTTTGCAAATTGGCTGAATCGCTTCGTTATGCTCACGAACAATCATTCATCCATCGCGACGTCAAGCCAGAGAATGTTTTGATTGATCGTAACGGCGAGCCACAGTTACTGGACTTTGGTCTGGCCAAACGACTCGACGATAACGGCATGAGAACGGTCGGCGGAACGGTGCTGGGGACGCCAGCCTGCATGTCGCCCGAGCAAGCGAGAGTTGCGAAGTCTGAAATACCTGCTCCACGTGTTCGAAAATGCACTGGCCCCGTTCCCGCCCTGGCCCCGTTCCCGCCCTTTACTTCGTCATTCGACATTCCTTGTTCGGTGTTCGGTGTTTTCGCATGCGCGGAGAATATCGAATGTCGAACAAGGAACGCAGAAGTCCGAAGTGGACCCGCGTATTAGCAATCGAGTGATGGGGGTCAGCGAGTGATGGGGGTCAGTGCATTTTCAGCGGTGCATTTTCAGCGAAGTAAGATAAGAGAGGCTGGGCGTGGTAGGTTGAGAAAGCCTTCAATTGACGTAATCGCCCCCTGCGCCAGCTTACTGTTGCGGCACGATCTTCTCTCTTGCCCTTACTCGCCCTGTCTTGCCTAGAACGCTCCGTTTGCCTGCTCTGCGTGTTCGAAAATGCACTGACCCCGCTCCCGCTGCTACCCCGCTCCCGCTGACCCCGCTCCCGCTGACCCCGCTCCCGCTGACCCCGCTCCCGCTAGATAGTCGTCATCGTACCAATACTCAATAATTCGGTCAGCAAAGTCGAAGATGCTAAATCGACGGTTCCCTACGATCGCCATTCTTATCGCCGCTGGTACTCATTGGCGGCTTGGCGGCTACGGCATCTTGATGCAAGACTGCGAGCAGACCGGGCAATTTACTTGGCGAGTTCCCCGAGATTCTCGGGTTTGAGTGATTCATCGTCTTCCGCGACGGTCAAGTACAAGCCGCGCATCAGAACGAATAAGTTGTGATAGGCGAACTCGCTGCCGGGGTTTGCGGGTGCAAATTCGACACCGTTGCGGTTCATAAAACAAAGCAGGCTGACAACGTGATCGGCATCGGTTTTGGGGTCATAACCGCTTTGCCCGCTCAGCGGACGAATGTCGCCAGATTTCTCAAGCTGCAAGATCTCGCGATCCAATTCCTGCAAAAACCGATCTCCCGAATAGAAGTGTGTAAAGCGGTTGCGTTCCTTGACCCACTGCCTGACTTTGGGCGAACTGTGAAATTCGTTCGTCAATTTGATTAGTGCCGTTTCCATTCGCTGGATGCTTTCCACTGACGTTTGACCGCCAGCTTCCGACTCCTTGACCACAGCAAGACGAGCCATCTCAAACGCCGAACGTGAGGCATCAAAATCTCCCCAGCGAAGAATGTAGGGCCACAGGCTGATGGTGCCGTCAACTGTCTGGCTGGCTGTGAATTTGAATGGCCCCTGTGTCAGTGTGATGTGTTCAAGTAATTCCTCATTGAGATCAAGTTGCTGCAGCGCTTCTTCACCGTAGCGACTGATCTTGGGGTCAAACTGGTATGGCAGTGACGACGCGGCAAGTCGAGCCAATAGGAAATTCAACGCACTTCCATTGCGGATCTTAGTGTCGCTTAGCTGCGGGTGATTTTTTAACCGATCCCAAACTCGGCTGTTCTGCCACTTCTGATCGTTCAAGTACTTCATCCGAGCGATTTGCCGAACATGATCCAGTTCGAGTTTCTTCTGCTCGGCGAGCGTCTTGCGTTCCCAATAGACGCGTAGTTCCTTTTTCCAGTTGTCCAATTCCTTGCTATAGGCGTCTGCGTGCAGATTTCGTGCATCCGCAAAACTAACAGCCGCGTCGCCTTGTGCGCGGATCAAGTCTGCTTGTGCGTAGATTCGTGACGTAACCGCATAGTATGGGTCGTAGGTGGCCCATCGGAGTCGAGGCGGATATCGATAAACGGAGTCAACAACAACGACATTCTGAGCCATCGTTGCTTCTGCGGTCACAAGACAAAGAAGACATACCGTGTTCGCGGTCTTAGCCATTTGAATTCTCGGAAAGAGTTCAAGGAAACTCATTTACTGTTGCCGACATTCCCGTACACGCTGCATCAGTGCGGCATCAAACGATGATTCGACGTCCGATTCACTCTCAGCAGTTGGCGGTGTTGGTCGCGAATAAATGCCTACGACTTGTCCCTGGGCGTTCATCACTGGACTGCCAAGGAACGCATATTCATTCTGTTCGGGAGTTCCCTTCGCAACCATGCGATTCTTTGAGTGGTCTGTCACTTTTACCAGTTGGCCAACGCGACTTGAAAGCGTCGATAGCTCAATGGGAACAGTACGATCAAAGTAGGGGTCTTCGATGTCAAACGCATAGCCTGTGACGTTCAGTTTTTGCTTCGGTCGCAGTTTGATGTCAGCATCTGCATCGGGCAACCAATGCAACAACGGCTGACTCGCTTTAATGATCCCGGCATCGTGAGTCGTCTTTTGGTCAATCGCCCGCAACGCTTTGATGCGTGCGGCAACCAGGCGATCTTTTACGCTCTCAAAGACTTCGGGTTTTGGAGGCTGTGATTCCAATTGATCAAAGATCGCGTCGTGTTCCTGCTGTGCTTTGTGCGCCATTTTGTCGGCGAGCTCAAACTGTGGATGAATGATGGCGGACACGATACCCACTTCATTGTCGGTTGTGGGAGAAAACAAAAATGCTTCGGGGAAGCCGTTCTGCTGCAAACTCCGCATGGCCTGGATCACTGATGCTGTGGTGGCGATGTGCTCGGAATCAATCGCGAAGCCGGTTCCGACGCGAAACGGTGTTTCTCGCTTTGCGTCCGTGCAAACGATCAAGAACAACGATCGCGACAATTCTTCTGCGGACGACACGTCAGCTTCGCTAGATTCAACCGTCGGCTCCTGTTCGACATTTTCTGAAAGCATTTCTGTGGACGGATTCTTGGTGCCCGCTGATTCCGGCGTCGTTGACGCAGTCGCTGGCGTCTCTGATTGCTGAGTTTGTGCGGTGCCTCGATCCCGAATTGCAAACCAGCCGATCAAAACTACCAGTAACGCACCTGACCCAATTGCCGCCAATACGATCGTACGATTAGTAGTTATGTTCTCTGGTCGGCCTGCGTTCGTTGGACGGATCTTTGGATCGACAGAATTCGGCTGTGATCGATTGATCAAGTCCGAGACTTGGTATGCGGTCGAGCCGAGGAAGACGGTGTCACTCTTTTGAACGATGGCGCGACTGATCTTATTATCGACTTTGCCGATCGATGTACCGTTCGTTGAACCGAGATCTTCAAGTACGATTTCGTCGCCCCCGACGATCAGCCGCGCGTGATGCGTGGAGACGTTCGAACCGCTAAGAACAACGGTGTTGTCCGATCCTCTGCCGAGAGAGATAATCTGCGGTGCCTTGGCCGACCGATTCGATCCTGATGAGTTCACCAGCGGCGTCGTATCTACTCGCCTCAGACTTTCTGGCCACGGCATGGACAGTGTTTGACCGAGTGTGATTCGATCCGTTGTGGTGACTATTCTTGATCTCGTGAGACGTTGTCCGTTGACAAACGTGCCGTTGGTCGAGTCAAGATCCGTCAGCGTCAATTCACTTCCATCCGACCCGAGACGACAATGTTGGCCGGAAACCGTCGGGTTTTTGACAACAATGTCACAGGAAGAGTCGGATCCGATCGTCCAGGATTGCTGAGGCATGATCTGCGTTCGATTTGTAATGCTGTTGGCTAGGTAACGCTGGGTTGGAAGCGAAAACGTTGCTGTCCGAGTTGGAATTCAGCTTGTTTGTCCATGGCGAACTTCTTGATTCGAATCCAAACACCGTTCAGTGATTTTTGGTCCTCGATCATCCAGCGTTCAGTTTCATCTTGATAAAACCGGGCGTGTTTCGGGCTGATGAACGGATCGTCTTCGATCGCAATCTGGCAACGCGGATCTCCACCAAGGTAGATCTCATTGCCACCGATTGAATACGAGCGAGCATTTTCTTCAAGAACACCCGTCTCGGTAAGCCGCGGAACGAATTGTTCAAGCATGGTACGTGTCGGCGCTCGATACGCTTGTGTTTGCAGTGCTGCTGTCTCCATGGCCTCGTTGCCTGGTTGGGGCAAATGAAAAAGGTATCGACGACCACCAAGGATGAGTTCACTCTCGCGTGAGAGCGATGCGCGGAATGCGCGGACAAATGTTCCATTCGTGCTTTTTCGGTCAATCAAGTACCAGCGAAAACGACCCTTCTGTTTTTGGCAACGAAGTTCCGCGTGGTGACCGGAAATGTCGCCATCAAACGGAATGATCAGATCTCCTTTCTCACGACCGATCGTGAACTTTGAATCACGAAGTCGAATCGTTTCACCCGCCTCGCGACTGCCGTCATCAAGAATCGTCAACATGGCCAGAGGTTGGCGATTGGTGGGGCGGAATGCCCTCACCTGCGACGTCTCGGAAGACTGGCTGTTCGTCGATGGCGATTGCGGTACGGCCTTCTTTTGAAGGAATTGCTGCAACGGCTCCGCGACCGTCTGAATGATCGGTTCGTCTGTATCGCGTGCGTTTCGTGGAGTCATCACAATTCAGTAATAGGACAAGAATTTTGTTATGCCGTTATGCGCGGACGCACTTCACTCCGGTTCCTGCGATTTGGGGACTCGTCGCACGGCCCTTGGCCATCGGTGCCCTGCCCGTCAAGCGGAAATCGGTCAAACAATAGCCGTTGCGCTTCATAGAGATCGGTTCCTCCGTGGCCCACATTTCGATCACTAGCGAATGAAAGAAGCGCCTCGGCCGAACGGACTCCATCTGCATCGCTCGAATTATCAGTGCGAGATTCAGTGCGGGAGTCGGATCCTTCGACCGAACCGGTTTTCGAGTTTGCTGGCAACGACGGTTTGATTCTCCAAACGACCACGGGCATATAGGGGCCGGCAAGCATCAGCCGCGATCCGTCATCCGAAAACGAGAGGAATTTGACGCGGTCAGCATGTTCGCTGTTGGAATCATATGGATAGGTCCAACGCTCGAGTTCGGCTCCCGTGTTTGCGTCCCACAAACTTAACTGGTGGGCATTGGTTCGACCTGCCGTCGATGCAAGCCACTTGCCGTCGGCAGAGAACTGCACTGTATGGACGCGACCGTTTTGTCTGCCGCTATTCCAACGTTCCTTGCCGGTTGATGTATCCAATATCGCAGCATACGAGGGAGCGCCATTGAAGACGCCATACGCCAACCGAGAACCATCAGCCGAAAGGTCCATTCCCGTAACACGCTTCCGACTGGTGATAATGTCCGGAATATCGAATACGACGGGTCGTCGTTTGCCCGTGTTCGTCTCCCATAGACTCGCACCATCTCGAACGCTGATGACTGCGACCACCCGCCCGTCAGCCGAGGCGTCGATACTGCTGGCAAAATTCTGATCGGCCATCTCAGCCTGGAAACGACTGATCAATTTGCGAGTCGATATCTCCCAAGTAAGGAAAGTCGACATGCCTTTCAGCTTTACTTCGCGGTCATTCGCCATGGCAATCAGTGTCGTTCCGTCAGCGGACAGATAGACCCATGCGACTTTCGGTTCGATCGGTGATTCGAAAGGTTCGCCAACAGGTGCCAGCGAATCGGCATCCCACAACCTAATTTTCTTGTTCTCATGTCCCGTTGCGATCAGACGACCATCAGCTGAAAAGGCAATGGAGACCGCGTCCTGCATTTCAGAGGGAACCTTGACGTTTCGTTTTGGTGCAGTTTCAGAAATCTGCAGCGGTCCATCACCGATGCGGAATGCGAGGCGGTCTCCGTTTGGCGCGAGTGTTGCCAAGTAACAATTCGAAAAATCGGCGTCAGCGTGCGGCCATTCGTCGAGTACCTCCGGTTGTAGATCGATTGATATTGGAGAACGTTCACGATTGGGATCCGATGGCGCTAAAGAGGTTGCGACCGACGGGCTGGTGACTGTTGGGCGGGAGCCGACTTCTTGTTTTGATTCTGCGGAACCCGGCTTGATTGTGAGGTTTCCTGCTTCATCAACGTGAACCACTGCATCCGAATCGTCATCCAGTTCGACTTTGCCGCCTGGAAAGTAGATGATGATTCCTAGGAGCAGCAGCAACGAACCGCCGGCGAAACCCGACGCGATCAGGAGCTTGCGATTACGGTCACTCCCCCGAAATCCAGCAGCTGATTTCTTCTGTGGCGTCGTCGTCTTCCTCGCCGGTTGCGATATCGGAGCGGACTCAATCATCGTCCCGGCCGGATTCTCTTCCGCCTGAACTGCGAAGAAGGCGTTCAATGCATCGGTCTCGGTCAGTTGTGCAGTGTTCGATTCCAAGGATGAAACGCTGGAAGTTTGCGCGGATGAGGTATCTGACTTGGGCGCTTTCCTTTGAGCGTTCAACGCGGCAGCAACATCGTCCATCGACGGGAATCGTTCGCCACGCTCCTTGGCCATCATCTTGGCACAAATCGATTCGAGTTCGGGATCGATCCCGCCGCGGATCTGCGAGGGGGCGACTGGCTCTTCATGCACGACGCTGTAAACGACCTTGGCGATCGGCCCGCGAAATGGCAACTGGCCTGTGAGCAATTCGTACAAGATTACGCCGAGCGCATAAATGTCCGCAGTCGCACCAACTTCGTCCAAGCTGCCTCGAATTTGTTCGGGCGACATGTAGGCTGGCGTGCCGACGGCCATTCCGCTTTGCGTGACGCGGCTTTCAACATCCATTTGTCGGGCTAAGCCAAAGTCCATCACGACCGGTTCTCGCTTGCTGGTCGATCATGATGTTGGCAGGTTTCAAGTCGCGATGAATGACTTGTGACGGTGTGCTTCGGCCAACGCTAAGGCCAAACGATGTACAAGAATCGCGGACGTTTTCGGTGGGGGCAGTTTGTCGGGCCTGATGAATTCCGACATGCAGCGGCCTTTGACGAATGCCATCGAGATAAAATGGCGGCCGTCGATCTCGCCAACATCGAAGATGGGACAGATGTTCCGATGTTGAATCTTGGCCGCTGCGCGGGCTTCTCGATAAAACCGCGTGACCATGTCGTCTTCATCACCACCCGTAAAACTAGGCGTCTTGAGAGCGACTTGACGGTCGAGCTGGCTATCGTGTGCCAAGTAAACCTTGCCCATCGCGCCGGAGCCCAGCTCTCTGAGGATTCGGTATCGTCCGAACTCAGCGGGCAGGTCAACGACCGTACTTTCTTTTTGCTCGCCAGCCTTGGTATCGCGCAATTGATCGATACGGCTCGTATCGATGGAGGCTTGCGCCAGTTCCGCCTTGATGCGTTTTGGCGACGAATCGGTCATGCTCGAATCCAAAAGTTGGCTGGCGAGTTGTTTGACCTGCGGAAACTGGCTTGGAAAGCGAGACTCGTAACTGGCCAATACAAGTTCTGAATCGACACTGCTTCTGGCTTCAAACTCAGCAATGATCAAATTGGCGTCGACCGACTCCTGATTTCCAAGTGATGGAAACTTCTCGAGGTACTCTTCCAGCATGCGACCGCTTGCTGCCGACCAACTTCGCTGCAAGTCGACTTTCACCAATTCGGACAAGGCGAGATCCCGGTACTGCTGGTTTGGATGCGATGCGGCACGCTGACCAAGTTTTCCCAGCGATTCCGGCTCCCAGGCCTGGTCAAAATCCATCAACAGAGCTTCGAGTTCATTCCGGTCGGCAACCTCGAGGACGGCCAGTGGATCCGTTGATGACATGAGAATTCCAGTTGCTGGTGTTCAAGGCACGGAACGAGGGTTCATCAAATGGAACGAGCGTTTGATCGGATTGACGTCCCGTTCTATAGGACCCATCGCGGTGACGGAGAAAAGTGTCAACTGGAATCACTGTTTTTTCGAGAATTCGTGGAATCCGTGAAGAAAACCGCTCAAAACGCTGCTCCAGACGTTCCTGAACCAATTTCAGGATTCGATGAATGGTTTGTCGCGACAGCTTGAGTTGCTTGGCGATTTCCGACCGACTCCTGCCTTCCAGACGCATCGAAATGATTTCGGCGGTGCGATCCGGAAGCCCTTCCAAAACCACTTCAATTTCCTCCCAAAGCGCCACTGCGTCCTCGTGTGACGGCTGTCGGTCGAACAGCTGATTTGCATCGGACATGATAAGATCGGCCGAGGCATTTCGTTTCTCCGCGGTATGTTTCCGCGCGTGAGAGCGGGTTTTACACAGTGTCAAAGTCACCAGGAGCTGCCACAGTTCCTCTGAATGCTCCAGATGAAACTTGCCCTCTTCTTGACGCCGAAAAAAGGTGCGAAACACGGATTGGACGACGTCCTCACCATCAAATCGCTTCAACAGCGCGGGATGAATATTCTTGCTCGCCAAGTGAATCAGTCTTCGCGAATACTCGATCAAACAGTTTTTTGACTGCGTCCGAATCGCCTGCGTGCAAGCGCTCTTGAAACGATTGGAATTCGCGTGATTTACTTGATGGCTGGCTAGTCACGTCATCAGGTTTCTGAGCAGCGATGTCATCACATTTTGGATCGGAAGAATATACACCGTGCTCCACATGTGCGTCATCAGGACGCATCTCTCGTGGACGAGGGCTTTCGCGTGAAAATCAGTGCATGCGAGCGATTTATGGAAGGTGGTAGCCCGGGGTAAGGTTGGCGAGCCTCAAGCGAGTCGGCCGCGACCCCGGGTTCGATTCTCCAATCATGGATTCCCGCCGGCGATCGGGCGGCTTTGCCGCCCGATCGCCGGCGGGGATTTGCTTTTGCGCCGTTTACCTGGGGCTACACCAACCTCGCTCGAGGCTCGGATAGGACCCTCCCACACCCGCTCTGCGCTTGCACTCGAGGCAAGAGAGCCAACGGCGACGATAGCGAAGATGAGCTGAATGAAAATTTTTACTGAAGCCTCGATCTGCTGTTTACACGAATTGACTGGTTTTCGTTTGGAATAGCGATTCGGTCCATTCATTGGCAAAGGTACCATCAGGATCGGCATCGGCGCAAACGTCGCGAAATCGGTCCATCGCTGGATAAAGCTTCTGAAGTTCGTCGGATGACAAAGGGCAAAGTTTTCCCCAGTGTGGTCGAGCTCCAAACAACCGAGCCATGCTTTTGGCGAGAAACGAAGCAAGGTGGTCAAACGGCTTTCGATCCGATCCACGGTGATAGTTGGTTAATGTGATCGAGTACCAAGCCTGGTCCGATGGACGGGCGGTCGTGGCATCGCTTCCTGAATCTGGTGACGTTTCCGCATTGCTTGCCATTGAGATCAGCGTGTCGTCCGGCAATATCTTGCGGACGCAGATCGGATAGTGATGGCAGTAAGCTGCAAGAAAAGGCTTGGCGTTAGTTGGACATCCGACGTCACGAACAAATCGACCAAACTGCGTTCGGTGTTCGATGCCGAAGAGACCCGTTTCAACGCAAGCAGGCAATCGCGGACGACTCCGTTCGCAACCTTCACTTTCGTCCCGCCGGCAAAGTCACGGCGATCTTCAAACACGGAGATCACGTTCTTCAGTGCAACTCGGCGATCAAGCGTGCGTTACCAGTTTATCAACGTGTGTTCGGCATCTTGCTATTCGACGATCGAGCATCGTATACTTGAACGCTCAGATGCGTTGCTGCGCCGGACTGACGTGCAATTGTTGGCGAAAACCGCGAGAAGACCGAGATAGGCGAGCGACTTCCGTGGCGAGTGCCTGTTCAGTTCGTCCCGACCGAACAATCACTGGAGTTACTTTCATTTCTTACGCACGTGCTCGTCTGTGGATCGGGATCAGCGGAGTTGGGCTGATCGTCGTTGCGTGCGTGGTCGCAATCCGTGTGGACCTGCCAGGACGGTTCTTGCCGACTTCCCAGGATGGAAGCGTCGCCGATCTCCGTTGCCTTCAACCGAAGAGAATCGACGCACTCAAAAATTGGCAACGTCTAACACTCGGCACTGGAGACACATTTGTCGTTGAAAACGATCTCTCGCGTCCTGGTATGTGGAGCAAGCGGTTATGTCGGTGGGCGTTTGGTCCCGAAACTTCTTGATCAGGGACTGTCGGTTCGCTGCCTGGTCCGCAGCCCGGAGAAGCTTCGGGCTTTTCCCTGGTGCGATGACCAGCGACTCGAAGTCATCGCAGGCAATCTCGACGACGTTCAGACTGTTCGAGCCGCTGCCGACGGTGTCGACGCAGCCTACTACCTGGTCCATGCGATGATCAGCGCGGGTGAAGATTACGCCAAACGCGATCGCGAGCTGGCAAACAACTTCGTTGATGGCCTGAAGGGGACCGGTTGTCAAAGAATTATCTATTTGGGCGGATTAGGTGAACTCGGGCCCGACCTGAGCAAGCACCTGCATAGCCGTCGTGAGGTCGCCGCAATCCTTCAAACAAGTGACAGTGCCACCACTGTGTTTCGCGCCGCGATGATCATCGGTTCCGGATCGGCTTCGTTCGAGATTCTTCGGTATCTGGTCGAGCGACTGCCGATCATGGTCACACCCAAGTGGGTGAAGACAGAGACACAACCGATTGCGATTCGCGACGTTCTGCGTTACCTGGTGCAGTGCCTGGACGTTCCCGAGACGGCTGGCCGAGTCATCGACATTGGTGGGCAGGGTATTTTTACCTACCAAGAACTGATGCAACTGATGGCCCAAGCGCTGGGCATCCCGCGCCGCATCATCTTGCCGGTCCCGGTGCTTACTCCACGACTCAGTTCTGCCTGGATCTCGCTCGTGACGCCTGTCAACGCGCGGATCGCTCGACCGCTCGCGGAAGGACTGCGCAATCGCACCGTTTGCCGCAACGACGAAGTCCAGCAACTGATGCCCGGCCCTCTGTTCAGCATTCAAGATGCGATTGACGCGGCGCTGGGGAACTTGAAATCAGGGCGGATCGAAACGCGATGGTCGATGGCGGGAGAGATGCCCGGCGACCCCGAGTGGTCGGGGGGCACTGTTTTTAAGGACGAGCGTTCTCGAACCGTTGACGCACCCGAAGACACGACGTTCCGGGCGCTCAGTCGAATCGGTGGCCGTTACGGTTACTGGGGTGCCGACTGGCTTTGGTGGCTGCGGAGTCATGGACAAAGCGATCGGAGGGCCAGGATTGCGCCGAGGCAGACGACACCCAGAGAAGCTGAGCTATGGAGAGGTGGTCGACTTCTGGCGCGTCAACGGTTACCGACAAGACCGATGGTTACGCTTACATGCCGAAATGAAATTGCCGGGAGATGCCGAGTTGGAATTTCGCGTTGAACCGGCAGAGGGCGGCGGATCTCGGGTAACCCAGACGGCGCGTTTTCGACCCAAGGGTTTGCTCGGATTGGCATATTGGTACTCGGTACTGCCCCTACACTTCTTTGTCTTCGCTCGGATGATCGACGGCATCAAAAGAGATGCAGAGAATAAAGAGAAGCAGAGAATGTTGTTCGAGCGTCGAAGCATCTGCTAATCGTTCATCACGAGCCCCGCAATCTTCCATAACCTCAACTCGGTCGACGGTACGCCCATCAGGCTTAGCAGCCGACCGTTAGCGTCTCATCCGAAACGAGCGACCAATTTATCGGCATGGAAAAAAAAATAACAGTTTAGTTCCACTACGGCTGGGTGGCTGGTGGTCGAGCGTCAGCGAGCCCCCAGTTGTATCGCGTTGTACCAGAAAGTTGCGTTGGGCGTCGTTTCGAGGAGCTGATTTGAAATTGAGCCAAACTGGCTCTAAACCAGTTAACGCCCGTCGACCGGAATCCGGTTAACGGGCGTTTGCCGTTTCGGGCCACTTTTTCCAGCGTCCGGCCCCTCTCGGCCCGCTTTCAGTTTCGCTCTCGGAAACCGGGCCCCCCGAACGAAACTTCTGTTTGAAGTACCTTCCGCCACGTTCAAACGGCAAACTCTCAGAGTCTCCGGTTTACAGCGAGTCTCGGTTTACAGGCGGTTTAACACATTCGTTGCCGCATGGCTACGGATTTCCGTTCGAGATTAGAATCAAAGGCACAACCGAGAACGAGTCGAAATCCGTTCGGGGAAAATAGAACTCTGGCCACGACTTCAGGAAACAAACCATCACAATGAAACGAATCATCACACTGTTCGCCGCCCTGTTGCTCACACCACTCGCTGGACTGACGGCAGCCGAGATCTCCAAGCCCAACATCGTCTATATCCTCGCCGACGACCTCGGCTATGGCGACGTGCATTGCCTCAATCCCGATCGCGGCAGGATCGCGACCCCGCAGATCGACCGGATGGCGGCGCAGGGAATGGTCTTCACCGACACCCACTCCAGTTCGTCGGTCTGTACGCCGACGCGCTATGGCGTCCTGACCGGCGCTACAACTGGCGTACGCGGTTGCAGTCGGGCGTGCTCAACGGCTACAGCGAGCCGTTGATCGCGGCCGATCGCTTGACGGTGCCGGCACTTTTGAAACAGCAGGGCTACACCACGGCCTGCTTTGGCAAATGGCATCTCGGCATGGGGATCGCTAGAGGGGAGCCATCTCCCGTGATTTCCGATGGTCCGACGACGCGTGGGTTTGACAGTTACTTCGGCATCAGCGCGTCACTGGATATGCCGCCGTTTGCATTCATCGAGAACGATCGTTTCACCGAACCACTGACCACGACGAAGAAATGGCAGCGCAGCGGACCGGCGGCGGCCAGTTTTGAAGCGGTGGATGTGCTGCCGACGCTCGCGCGGAAGGCGGTCGAGTTCATCAGCACGCAGGCGAAGACGGAGAAGCCTTTCTTTCTCTACATGCCGTTGAACGCGCCGCACACGCCGATCGTTCCCACCAAGCAGTGGCAGGGCAAGAGCGGGCTCGGCAGCTACGGTGACTTTGTAATGGAGACCGACTGGGCCGTGGGCGAAGTCCTCGCCGCACTCGATCAAGCGGGCGTGGGCGGGAACACGCTCGTCATAATGACCAGCGACAACGGCTGCTCGAAGGCCGCGGGCATTGCTCAGTTGCAGTCGCAGGGGCATTATCCCAGCGCCGACATGCGCGGCTCGAAAGCGGACATCTTCGACGGCGGCCACCGCATTCCGTTCATCGGCGCTGGCCGGATCACACACAGGCGGGCAGCCGCTGTGCTCAAACCATCTGTCTGACCGACCTGATGGCCACCTGCGCCGACATTCTTGCGCGCAAGCTGCCCGACACCGCCGGGGAAGACAGCGTCAGCATTCTGCCCGCACTGCTCGGCACGGACCAGGCGCCGCTGCACGAGGCGGTGGTGCATCATTCGATCAACGGCTCTTTCGCCATCCGGCAAGGAAACTGGAAACTGGAACTCTGCGGTGACTCCGGCGGCTGGAGTGATCCCAAACCGGGAAGCAAGGAAGCGCAAGCACTGCCCGACACCCAACTCTACGACCTCAGCACCGACATCGCCGAATCGAAGAACCTGCAGGCCGAACATCCCGAAGAAGTCGCGCGGCTGACGAAGCTACTGCAGCAAATCATCGTCAACGGCCGCAGCACTCCGGCGCAAAGCAGGCCAACGACGCGGCGATTCAAATCAGAAAGAAAGCTGGCAAAGCAACAAAGTCAGCGGCCGGGACTCCGGCTGGCGGCAGCCGTCGGGGCAGGTAACCGAAAAGGAAAACCCAATATCGTCTATATTCTCGGCGATGGCCGAAGCACACCCGGCCCGAAACAGGCCAACGACGCTGCGATTCAAATCCGAAAAACGGCGGGCAAACAAGTGACAGAATAACCCTACGGCATCCCTACCATGAAACCAGTCATTGCACTCGTAGCGACTCTGCTTCTGCTCCTTGAAATCCCTTCGTCGGCGAAGGGTGCTGGCATGGAGCCGGATCGCTTGATTCCCTACAAATCCGCGGACGGCGTCGAACTGAAGCTGCACGTCTTCGAACCGGAGGGACTGAAAACCTCGGATCATCGCTCGGCCATCGTGTTCTTCTTCGGTGGTGGTTGGACGGGCGGAGATGCGAAACAGTTTTATCAACAGGCCCGCGCGATGTCGGATCGGGGAATGGTCGCCTTCTCCGCCGATTATCGAGTAAAGAGCCGGAACAAGACGACGCCATTTGAATGTGTGAAGGATGGCAAGTCGGCGATCCGATGGGTGCGGGAACACGCGGCTGAGCTGGGAGTGAATCCTGAGCGGATCGTGGCTGCGGGCGGCTCGGCAGGCGGGCACGTGGCGGCCTGCACGGGTGTCATCGAAGGTCACGACGAGAAAGGTGAGAACATGGCAATCAGCTCGGTGCCCAATGTGATGATCCTTTTCAATCCGGTGATCGACACGACGGATAAGGGCTACGGTGCGAATCGTTTCAGACCCGAGCAGCAAACCGAACTGTCGCCTTGTCATCACGTCCGGAAAGGCCTTGTGCCGACCATCCTCTTTCACGGAACGGCCGATCACACGGTGCCTTTCGAAAATGCCGAACGCTTTACCCGACTCATGAAGGAGGCAGGCAATGAGTGTGTGCTCGTGCCCTTTGAGGGCAAGGATCACGGCTTCTTCAACGGCTCGTTCTTTCGCAAAGGAAACGGCGACACGGATTACGATCTGACCATCAGGCGCTCCGTCGAGTTCCTGACCGCGCATGGATTCCTATCAGCAAAGTAACCCCGACTCTCTATCCGTAACATGAAACACACCTTCCTCGCCCTTACTTCACTCCTGCTGACGCCACTGAACACGCTGACGGCGGCCGATGTCCCCAGGCCCAACATCGTCGTCATCTACACCGACGATCAGGGTTACGGTGACATGACCGCGCTCAATCCCAAGTCGAAATTCCAGACGCCAAACCTTGACCGGATCGCACACGAGGGGATGATTTTCACCGACGGGCATTGCGCCGACACGGTCTGCACTCCGTCGCGTTACGCGCTGCTGACGGGTCGTTACAGTTGGCGCACTTCGCTCAAGCGCGGCGTGCTGCACGCGGAGGGCGACTGTCTGATCGCCAAGGACCGCATGACGGTCGCGTCGATGCTGAAGGAAAACGGCTATCAAACCGCGATGTTTGGCAAGTGGCATCTCCAGATGGAGTTTCCCGGCTCGGTCGGCAGGCGCGATTGGACCCAGCCCATCACCGACGGACCAACCGCTCACGGCTTTGACGAATTCTTCGGCATTCCCGCCTCGATGAATTACGGTGTCCTGACCTTCATCGAGAACACGCACGTCACCGAAGCGCCGTCGCTCTGGACGCACAAAAAACAGGTGCGGGAGCACAACACGTTCCGCTTCATTCCGCCCTACGATGCCCAGCGGCAAAGTAATGGCGACATCGAAGTCGCACCCTCGTTTCGCGACGACATCTGCCTCAAGGTCTGCACCGAAAAGACTGTGGACTACATCGCGCGCCATGCCGAAGCAGCCAAGGCCGGAAATCCGTTCTTCATCTATCTCGCGCTGAATTCACCGCACCTGCCGCACTGCGCCGCGCCGGAGTTTGTGGGCAAAAGTCGAGGTGGACGCCTACGGCGATTTCATGCTGGAGACGGACTACCGCGTCGGCCAGGTGCTGGCGGCTCTTGATGAGCATGGGCTGACACGGGACACGCTGGTTTTTCAAAGCAGCGACAACGGCCCTGAAACCGGCTACGCGAATCGGCTCACGGAGTATCAGCACGCGAGCAATGGCGAACTCAAGGGCGGCAAGCGCGACATCTACGAGGGCGGTCACCGTGTGCCGTTCGTGATGCGCTGGCCCGCGGTCATCAAGGCGGGCCGGACCTACGACGAGGCTGTGTGCCAAATCGATCTGCTGGCGACGTGCGCGGACATTGTGGGCGTGAATCTGCCGCCCAACGCCGGTGAGGACAGCTACAGCCTGCTGTCGGCCATGCGTGGCGAAGACGATGCCCGTCCCTTGCGCGGTCCGCTGATGCATCATTCCGGAAGCGGTTACTTCGCCATTCGCGACGGGCAGTGGAAGCTGAACTTGTTCCGCGGCTCCGGTGGCAGTCTCACGCCGCGATTCATTCAGCCGAAGCCCGGCGAGCCGCCCTTCGAGTTGTACGACATGACGAGCGACTGGCGCGAGACGACCAATGTTTACGACCAGCACCTAGAAGTGGTGGAGCGTCTCAAGGCGATGGCAACCAGAATTGTCCGCGAAGGCCGCAGCACTCCGGGCGAGGCCCAGCAGAACGACGGCCCGCAACTATGGCCCGAGCTGACGTGGATTCCCGCAGCCGCAGACGTGGCAAAACCTCGCGCCAATCGGAAAAACAAACCGAACTCCAGTGGCGCTGAAGATGACAACTAAATCCGGATCACTAAATCCAGATCAATGAGCCGATCCTTTGACCACGAACCCACGGTGAAATCATGATGCAAATGCAATTCCCCTTACTCCGCACCGCGTTCGCTCTGCTGGCGACGGCGACTCTTGTCAACCTCGCTCCCGCCCGCGCTGCGGACGTCCCGCCGAACATCATCCTCGTGATGCCCGACGACGTAGGCTACGGCGACTATGCCTGTCTTGGAAACCCGATCATGCGTACGCCATCGGTCGATGCCTTCATGAAGGAGAGCCTGCTGTTCACGCAATTCCACGTCAGTCCGACCTGCTCGCCGTGCCGCGCGGCGCTGATGAGCGGGCGGCATGAGTTCAAGAACGGCGTCACCCACACGATCCTCGAACGCGAGCGGATGAACCTGAAAACTTACACGCTGCCCCAGATGCTGAAGAGCGTCGGCTATACGACCGGCATTTTCGGCAAGTGGCACCTCGGCGACGAGGAAGCGTATCGCCCGGAGAGCCGCGGCTTTGACGAAGTCTATATCCACGGCGGCGGCGGCATCGGGCAGACTTTCCCCGGCTCGTGCGGCGATGCGCCGGGCAACACGAACATCGACCCGGCACTGTGGCACAACGGCAAGTTCGAGAAGACCACAGGCTACTGCACCGACTTGTTTTTTGCTCAGGCGATCAAGTGGATGGATGCCAGACGTGAGGGGAAGCAACCCTTCTTTACCTACATCCCGCTCAATGCCGCGCACGGTCCGCACGTCGTGCCGGAGGAATACTACAAGCAGTATCTCGGCAAACCCGGCGTGAGCGAGGAGACCGCGAAGTTTTTCGGGATGCTGGAGAACATCGACACGAACTTCGGCACGCTGCTGGCGAAACTCAAGGAATGGGGCATCGAGGACAACACTCTGGTCATCTACCTCGCCACCGACAATGGCGGCACGTCGGGCGTGAGAATATTCAATGCCGGCATGCGGGGCAGCAAAGGCACGGTGTATCAGGGCGGTACCCGCGCGCCATGCTTTTTCCGCTGGCCCGCTGGCGGCGTCCCCGCCGGTGCGGAGTGCGATGCGCTCGACGCCCACATCGACATCTTCCCGACGCTCGCCGAAATTACCGGCGCGACGCTGTCACCATAAAGTGAAGCAACAGGTCGAAGGCCGGAGTCTGCTGCCGCTGCTCAAGAATCCGCAGGCCGAATGGCCGGACCGCACGCTCGTGCATCATGTCGGCCGCTGGGCGAAAGGCAAGGCGGCGGAGTCCAAATACGCCAAGTGCGCCATCCAGAACTCGCGTTTCACGCTGGTGAACAACGAGGAACTTTACGACCTCAAGACCGATCCCGGCGAAACCAAGAACGTCATCGCCGAGCATCCCGATGTTGTCGCCACACTCCGCGCCGCCTACGACCAGTGGTGGAGCGACGTGCAGCCGTTGCTCGTGAACGAAAACGTTACCGGCCCCTCGATCAATCCTTTCCAATCGCTCTACTACCAACAGTTCGGCGGCAGTCCAACGCCGCAAGACCTCAAGCGCATGGACCCGAAGCAGTCGGTCGTTGGTGCAAAAAACAGGCCCCGGAAAAAAAAGACCCAGCAGACCAAGTGAGCGAATTCCTCCCGCTCTTCAACTTATGGGGCATCGCTTCGGCGCAGTCGATGGCCATCGTCAAGTCATGAAACAGCTCAACCATTTCCCAGCTTTCGTTCTCGCGATACTGGTTTCAGCGTGTGGAAACGCTTTTGGGATGGCAAGACCGACGATCCCAGTTACAAACTGACGACGGACTGGGGCGCAGTTGATGGCTATCACGCTCCTGGCAGAAATCCTGGCAATCAGTTTCCCAGCGTGAAGCCGGCGGCATGGACACTCGATGCGGTTGAATCGCCTCGCAACAGCGGCTGAGGATCAATCTGCCTGCGCCAGGGATTTCATCTTTCAGCTTGGTGTCGCAGGAGCCGCATCAGCTTTGCCGGGCCGTGCTTTGCGAGGGCGTTTTTCCTTTGCAGGTGATTCGCCGTCCGCGGAATCTTCGGCGACAGCTCCTTCTTTGCGATCGGTCACCGGATACCACTTTGTCAGCAGTTCGCGAAGTTCTTTGACGCGGTCCGGTTGCTGATCGGCCAGATTCACCTTTTCATAAGGATCAACTCTCAGATCATACAATTGCGGTGCCGCGTCCGATGGTGGGAACCTCATCTTGCCCTGGTCGCCGTCGTAGGTCAGCAGCAGCTTGGTGTGATCTTTGATCACCCAGCGAAACAACAGCGACGCCTGCGGGTTCTGAATGTCGGCGATGTCATGAGCAAATGATTCGCCAAAGATCGTGTCGCGAGCAATGGGTGTTCCGTCCTGAAGGCTGGGCAGCAGATTCAGACCGGGCAAGTTTGTCGGGACGCTGGCTCCAGCGGCCGACAGCATGGTGGGCACGATGTCGATGCTACTGCACAGCTCCGGCCGGTCGGCAGCTTTGATCCGCGACGGCCAGCGAAACATGATCGGCGTGCGAGTTCCACCTTCGTAGGGACTGCGTTTTGATCGCGGAGCATATCCGTTGCTTTTTGGATCCTGCACCCAGCCGTTGTCTGTGACGTAAACGACAAGGGTGTTGTCGGAAATTTTTGCCTCGTCGAGTTTATCCAGCAACTGTCCGCAGGTTTCATCAAACCATTCGCACATCGCGTAGTACTTCGCCACTGATACAGGCCGACCATCGATCGCGTATTTTTTGAGAATTCTCTGCGGCGGATTGTGTGGCGAATGCGGCAGGAACGGGGCGTACCATAGAAAGAACGGTTTCTTCGCTTCGACTGCGCTGTCAATGAAATTGTTTACCGGCTGCATCCCATTGCGACCGATCTTCAAACCGTCATCGCCATGCCGCCCGTTCTTTTCGGGATAGCCGCGAGTCATGCCGCCAGTGAAACCGCCGCGTTTGTAACTGCCTTCCCACCACTTGCCGGATTGAAAGCTGAGATATCCCTTTTCGCCCAACAGGCGCGGTACGGTTGGATGCTTGTCGATGTTGGAAATCAACAACTCGCGTACATCTTTGCCAGCTGCTTTCGCATGCTGTCGATTCTCGAGGGTATCCGCCGGATCATTGCCAGTGACGAGGTTCTGATGAGAATACAACCCAGTGATCAACGTCATCAGCGAAGGACGACACAGTGCCGTCGGCACGTAGCCTCGACGAAACGTCGCACTTTGCTTCGCGAGATTATCGAGATTCGGCGTTTGAATCGCTTCATGCCCCATGAATCCGTAGTCGGTCCACGATTGATCGTCAGACAGAATCAGAACGATGTTCGGTGGCGGCGTTTCGGCGCTATGCGTCACACGGCTGACGAGCACCGCGAAAATGACAACTGCAAAATAGGTAATGGATTTCATGAGGTTCGTAGTCGTATTCATTCGTGGGAAAGTGGGTTGTGAAATAGCACGCGGCAGTCCGCCGCAGTGGTTCACGGTGGGGACCGCCGTGCTACCTTGTATTTTTTACTCTGGCGTTCAATAAACGGGCGCTGTCCAAAATGCATCGCCAGCCTTCTCAGCTGTGAAATTCGGCAACGACGATCCATACCACCTCGAGGCGAGTCCCAGCAGCATTGCCACGATGGTAAACGCGATGAACGTTCCACGTTTCTTCAGTGTCAGTCATGCTCTCCCGTTTGACTTTTGTAAGGCCATAGTGTCAAGGCGAACCCCGCAGCCATCAACAGGTAGCTCGGCAAGAACAACCACCACCAAAACGCCCCGGGCATATAGCTGCTTAGCGTCTCGGTGCCATTTGCATGCGCGGTTGCATCAAGGATGCCAGCCCCATACCGGCACCGGCGACGAACATTGTCAAGCTTGTGGGGGTAAACATGGTCTCACGTTGCGACAACAGTGTCCAAGATCCCCACACGATAAACAACATCGCAATCCCGGCTGGGCAGATCCACGGTCCCAACCAAACACGAGGGATCAAGAATAGGACGTCCCATTCCAACCAACGTTGCGGCCAGTCGATTAGAATCTTTAGCCAGACGTAATAGAATAGGTCCCAGACCCCGAATACAAAAACAATCGCGGCGAAGCTACGTGTCAGTGATCTTCGCTCGGCCAGAAATGCGACGGTCAAGATCATCACGATTGTCGCAACTTCCCGGCTGAATTCCAGAAACGGATCGTAGTTATTCAGGAAATGCAGGGGAAACAGTTCCAGCGGGTTTTCGGGATAGTAAAGACGACGCATGTAAACCACAACGGCCGCTTCGAAGAGCGCCATCGCCACCGCGTAGATGCCCAGCAGAACAAGAATGCGTTTCATCTTCGTGTATCTCGTGAACTAAGCCACATCGCTCGGTCGGCGATCGACTCTCGGTTATACGCCAGCGGAAACGACACTGCTGCTACATCCCACATGAGCCATGTCTTGCTTGGCCAATCGACGGCGGAATCGTAGGTGTCGGCGTCTGGTCAGTTCGACCAGCGGTCGCCAGGCTCGGGCGGTCATTTGGTACTTGATCAACAAGTGCCAGAACCGATTGGATCGTTTGTACAAATACGACATCGCCAAGTAGGCGGGAACGGCCCGCCAGTCCCTGGGGCGACGACGCCAAATGGATGCACTGGAAAACAGCCGCCGATAACACCACTCGTAGCCCTCGGCCAATTGCTCCGGGGTCAAGTGCTTGGGACGGAACACGACGTTCGCAGTGTCGTACTTGCTCCAATCGGTGTGCAACAATCGTCCTTCGGACTCCATTTGCCGAAACAACGGCGTGCCGGGATACGGCGTCATGATGTGAAATGTCGCGCACTCCAAGCGGTTCTCTTCAACCCATTTCACGGTCGTTTCAAAAACATCTTCGCGGTCATGATCGAATCCCAATACAAAGCTTCCGTTGACTTGGATGCCGTTGCGATGAAGTAGTTCGACGCGTCTCGCGTAGTCCTCGGTGCGCGGGCTCTTCTTCTTGGCATCAGTGATGTTGTCGTTCTGCAGCGACTCGAACCCGATGAACACGCCCGTGCAACCGGCCAAGGCCATCTCGCGAACCAACGACGGATCATCCGTGATGTCGATGCTGACCGCCGCGCTCCAAATCTTCTCAAGCGGTCGCAGCGCTCGACACAATTGGCGCAGATACTCGGGCTTGGAACCCAAGTTGTTATCGGTGAACACCGCATACGGCTGATCGTCCTGCTGAAACTCGTCCGCGATCTGCTGCACGTCGCGCATCAAGTACGGCATGTGCAGTCCTTTCGTGGACAGATAACAAAAACCACATCGATTATGGCAACCACGGGTCGCGATCAGACTGGTCGTGGTCAGGAAACCGTTTCGCTTCAGCAAGTCACGTCGCGGCGGAGGATCTTCGCGGTACGGTCGTTTGAAGTCCGCGCGGTAGGTGTCCTTCAGATCGCCCGCATCGATGTCACTCAAGATCTGGCCCCATAGCTGAACGCCATCTCCAATCGCCAGCACATCGGCATGCGGTGCAACTTCATCAGGGCAGGAGATCGCGTGCAAACCGCCCAAGACGACAATCGACCCACGCTCACGATACCAACGGGCTAACTCGTAGGCACGATTGGCGAACGTCAAATGCACCGTGATACCGACCACAGCGGGAACAGGATCACAGGGCGGCGGCCCCTGCAGCAGGTTCTCGTCCCAGTATTCGATGTGCCAGTGATCCGGCGTGCTGCCGGCGACGCTGGTCAGGGCCAGCGTAGGAGTGAGCACGTGCTTGCCGAAACTCGCATGCGGATCCTTGGGATAAAACGGATTGATCAGTAGTGCATGTTGTTCGCACACAGGACCAACGGTCTTAGCCGAGTCCAACTCCGGCGCGACTCGCATATCACGCGGAATCCAATATTTTCCCATGATCTTCGTGATGGTCCGTTCAGAAGGACGTTGGTGTGTGTCGCGACGGCTGACGCGTTTGATCTGAGTGTTTGTACTTCCTATGGTTCTTTCGATCCCTTGCTTCGTGCGATTTGTTCCAGCCGCTGGTGGACTTCATTGATCGTATCATCCAATGTCGATGTGCCGGCGGTGAGGCCGATTGTCTTGGCGTCGCCGAACCAATTCGGGTCAATCTCGTCAGCACAAGTCACATGCAAGGCCGGCACGTTGTGCCGCTGGCAGAGTTCTGCCAATCGCCGAGTGTTGTTTGAATTGCGGCCGCCTACGACCACGACGGCATCGACGTCGTTGATCAGCTTCAACATCGCTTGCTGCCGACGCTTGGTTGGATGGCACACTGTGTCAATCGAACGAATATCGGCCGCCGGATTGCACAGTACAATGCACGCCTTGATTTCCGCCAGCAACTGCGACGGCATGGTGGTTTGACATACGATTCCCAATCGCTCGCTTTCATACGCCTGCACGTCCTGGGGACTGGCGATCACGTCGCAACTCTCCAAGTCTTCGACGATTCCCATAACTTCGACGTGCCCCGGTTTTCCGATCAACAACACATGGCGTCCATCGGCGGCCAATTCCATGGCCGCTTCGTGTACTCGCCGTACCAGCGGGCATGTCGTATCGATTAACTGCTTGCCGTTTACTTGAAGACGTTTTCGTTCTTTGTTACTGACACCGTGCGCCGTGATCAGCACCAACGGTGTCGGTGCGATCGATCCACGATTGTCTTCGGGTGACTGGCCAAAACCCGCTGCACTTAATTGCTGAATCACGTATGGATTGTGGACCAGTTCGCCGTGAATGGTGACCTGCGTCGGATCGGTGATCTGTTGCGTGATCTGAAGTGCGTCGCGAACACCAAAGCACATCCCCATCTCGGCGGCTCGTACGATTTTCATGCTCTGTCTCGGCTTGAGTTGATGTTCGGCTATCGCGGGCTTTGCCTTGCAAAGTGAAGGATTAAAAAAGGAGCAGGTTGTCAGGCGGGCGACCAACCGCGTGGCAGCCCTGGCTGATCGATTTCGGGGTTGGCTTGGGTTCGGGATTGCGTGTCGGCCACGACTTTTTCCAAGACAGTGATATATTCCGCGAATCGATCGCGTCCTGCGTTGGTCATTCGATACATGGTTTGCGGACGTGACCCAGTGCTGCCTTTCCAAATCTCGACCAAGCCAGCTTTGCTGAGTACGCCCAAGTGCCGACTGAGATTTCCGTCGGTCAGCGAACAAAGCTGTTTCAAATCGTTGAACAATACTCCCTCGGCGTGTGCGGCCAACGAGGCCAGGATGCCCAGCCTCGCTTTCTCGTGCATCACGCGATCCAGGCCATGATAGGAGAATCGACCAACGTGTTCTGATGACGATGCAGTCACTTTGGTTATGCGAGACTTTGACTTACGCGACATGCTTTCGCTCCAATGTCCAATACAGGATCGCCGCACACAGCAACTGCCCTCCGCCAAAGGCAATCGCCATCTGCCAAGGAGAAAAAGCGTGTTCAACTTGACCCCAACGGAGAGAACAACAACCACAAACGACGTAGTACAAGCCTACCCAAACAACCGGCGAAGGCAACAACCGACAGGAGGCGAATACCCCCAAGCCGAACATCAACGACCAAAGTCCTGGTAACATCCACGCGACATTCGGCGCACTACGATAAATACAAACCGTCAACAAAGCTCCAACGACCAGGCAAGGCAAGAACTGTTCCACCGCGAGCCGCGTCATATCTCGCGCAAGGCCCGGACCCGCGTTCTTGGCTCTCAGAAACAATTCAACTCCGGCAATCGACGCGCTGACCAATGCGACGCTTACCCAGAGAACCAAATAACGACTCAAATCCGTCGCGGGCGAAGCCACCCACTGCGATTGAAAAGCGGCAGCCAACAACCCCAACATTCCTGAAAAACCGACCGTCAACGAGCGATAGCCACGAAACACTTCGCTACGTGCCATCTGCTGCCGAATGTCGGAAATCTGCTGGAGTGCTTCGCGAAGCTCCACCGTTTGCTCCCGGATAAAGTGCGAGAATCTTTCACTTTGCGATACAAAGTACAGGGATGGGCGGCGCAAGTCAAGATTTTTTGTCCGTGGTTCGCTCAAGGTTTTCCTCGTCTCCCGGGGAATTCACGGCGTTTTCTGTCACGACAGTGCACGCTGGTGCGCGAGTTCTCGCAGCGTGGAATCGTCTAAATGAGCACAGTCATCAGGACGTCATCCGTGCGACGAGACGCGCGCGTATTCGCACACACAAGTCGACCAGATGGACAATAAAAACGGATGAACACGCAGAGTTGACATGCGATCAAGCCGCGGCCAGTATGCTGTAGAACTACCAATGAAGTCGAAAAATGGGCGAAGTCACCGAGATTCTCAACGCGACCGGCTCTGACAGTTCCGCCAGCACGGAGCGTTTGTTGCCGTTAGTCTACGAAGAACTACGGATCCTGGCTGCTCAGCGGCTTGTTCACGAAAAACCGGACGAGACACTTCAGGCTACAGCGCTGGTTCATGAAGCTTATCTTCGTCTGGTTCACGGAAAGGCACGGGTGTGCTGGAATTCACGCGGTCATTTCTTTGCCGCCGCTGCCGAAGCGATGCGGCGGATTCTGATCGAACAAGCGAGGTCCAAGGCCCGTCTTCGCCGTGGGGGTCACCTGCGGAGAGTCGACTTGAACCAGGTCGACTTGGTGTCTCACGTCAGCGCCGAGGAGCTGCTGCAATTGGATGACGCGATCGAGCGACTCGGCAACGAAGATCCGATCGCAGGGCGACTGGTCAACCTCCGTTATTTTGCCGGCCTCTCGATTGCCGAGGCGGCGTCGGTGCTCTCGCTGTCGACATCGACCGCCTACCGTCATTGGGCTTACGCGCGGGCATGGCTGTATTGCGAGCTGGTCGAATCCCCGTCGAAGTAGCGGCGGGGCAGGATAAATCCGCTCTTTTTTTTCGAGGCGTGGGATAATTCTGTCGCAAACGACGCACTGTCTATAGCTGGCTATCGATAGACGAGCGTCTATCGATGACGCACGGTATACAGATGCGGGGCGCGGATCTGGGGTACTTCGAGGCGGACGGGCATGATCGAATCCACCGACAAGGTAAAGTCCCTCTTTCTGGATGCGATCGAGAACCACTCGCCAAGCAATTGGGATCGGTTCCTTGAGGACTCATGTGGTCCCGACCAGTCGCTGCGCCAGCGAGTTGGCGAGATGCTACGCGCCACACGGCGTTGGGGCCACTTCCGGAGGAAGCTCACCAAACCCTGACCGAGCAGCCAGGCAGCGTCATCGGCCAGTACCGGCTGATCGGGCAGATCGGCGAAGGGGGCTTCAGCAATGTACACCTGGCCGAACGGCAGGATCCAGCGCGGTCCAAGGTGGCAATCAAGATCATCAAACCGGGCATGGAGGCTCGTGAAGTGCTGATCCGCTTTGCGATTGAACGGCAAGCGTTAAGCCTGATGGATCACCCTCATATCGCTCAAGTGCTCGATTACGGACAGACCGAATCGGGGCGTCCTTACTTCGTGATGGAGTTGTTCGACGGTGACCCAATCACCACGTACAGCGAATCGCAGCAGCTCTCGTTGCGCCAGCGATTGGAGTTGTTTGTGACGGTGTGTGAGGCGGTACAGCACGCGCATCTGAAAGGGATCATCCACCGCGATATCAAACCGTCCAACGTACTGGTTGCGAATCGAGATGGCGTGCACTTCGCCAAAGTGATTGATTTTGGAGTCGCGAAATCGATCGACAATCGGTTGACTGGGAACGTGGCCGTAACGCGCGGCGCACAAATGATTGGCACGCCGCTGTATATGAGTCCCGAGCAGGCCAGCACGGGAACAATCGATGTCGACACCCGCGCCGACATCTATTCCCTGGGCGTCTTGCTGTACGAACTGCTGACAGGTACGACGCCGCTGGAGTGCGATCGCCTGCGAGACAAGTCGTATGCCGAATTGCTCAAGATCATCTGTGAGGAGGACTTGCCCAAGCCGAGTGTGCGATTGAAGGCGTTGTGCGACGCAGAGACGACCGTTGCGGAGCGCGGCATCGGACAAGCCGAGACGCCAACCGCCGCGACCGAAAAGGATTTCCAAGTTGCCGCCGAACGCGACCCATCGAAACTCCCCCGCGAACCAAAACCGCTCCCTCACGCGCACCCTTCGGACCGGGGCAACGCGACGCGCGAGCAGCAATCCTACCGAGCTCTCAGCAGGCAGTTGCGCGGAGATCTGGACTGGATCTTAATGAAGGCGCTCGACAAGGAGCGGGATCGCCGATACCAGACGGCCCATGAATTCGCTCAGGACATTCAGCGATATCTGGCCGACGAGCCGATCCAGGCAAGTTCGCCCTCCAACTTGTATCGGTTCCGCAGATTCGTTCGCCGAAACAGACTGAGCGTCATCACCGGCACCTGCATTTCGGCCGCGTTGATTCTGGCAACCGCGTTCGGTCTGCTGGCTCATTGGCGTTTCATCCAGCAAGCCGAGACGCGTCTGATGCTCGAACGGGCGAAGATCGCCCGGCGCGACGCCGAGTGGCGGGCAAACGATGCCGAGCGGAAGCGTCTGGAGCAACAGCGCTCGCGTCTTGAGGCTGAACAACGCGCCGCGCAGGCCGACGCGAAGCGGCTTGATGCAGAAGTCAACGCATTGGTCGAAGAGGCACAGCGACTCAGCTCCGAGCTCTTTCCAAATTTCCGCCGCGCCATCGAGTTATTGGGTGAAGCGATTGTTCACCGGCCCGAGGAGGGCCGACTGTACCTTTATCGAGGCAGCGCCTATTACGAGATTGGTCGGTATCACGAAGCTATCGCTGATTTGGAAAAATCACTTGAATTGGCCCCCACCGATGGTCCGGCCGCCCATTGGCTGCTCGCCCATTCGTGGCAGCAGTTGGGAGACGACAAGAACGCCCGCCTGCACCTGGAGGCCGCGGCACGGCAGCAGCCAGACGGTGTGATGTCGCTCGTCGCTCAGGCACTTGCCATGCCGTTTGAAGAGCGCGGGATGGCATTGTTAGCCGAGGCGATTGAGCGCGAGCCATTCAATCCTCTGTTGTACTACTACCGAGGTCGCATTGCTTACAACTTGACACTGCGAAAGGCGTCCCCGCGCTATTATCGCTCTGCCATTGAAGACTTGGAAAAGGCGCATCGCGGACGACCTACCGATCTCCGTATCGTCGAACTGCTTTCTCGTTGTCAGGTGGACTTCCACTTTCTTGATAGTAATCCGTCACGCTCCCTTGCGCAAGCGCAAACACTTATCGACGATTGGTCACTTGAGCGTCCCAATGATGTCGAGGCTATCGCCGCCTTGGCGCAATGGCAACTGGCCAGTGACCAACCGGCCTCAGCCGTCCAGACCTGTTTGAGCGTCCGCGAGACATCCAAGTCGCCCCCCTTGCTGCTCTATCAATTGGGGCGGGCGTATCGTGAACTGGGCCAGCACGAACTGGCCAGCGAGGCTCTTTCGCGCGCAATCAAGCTGAATTCTGATCCCGACCTTGGCGGACAATCGATGGTTTCGATGTACGCGATGCGGGCCGCCTCGTATTTCACTCTGGGCCACAATGCATTGGCCCACCAGGACTTGAAACAATCGCTGCAGGCGGCCCCGGAGCAGACATGGACGTTCTTTGACTGGTATGCAGTCGTCTCAGCCTGCCGGGTCTTAGGGGAATTCGACCAAGGACTCGCATGCTGTGAGCGATTCATCGAATCGGCACCCGAATGCGGACTGTGCTGGTATTTGCGCGGGGCACTGTTGTTAGATCTTGGTCGGCAACCACAGGCCCAGAACGACTTCGTGCGGGCGATTGAGTGTAATCCAGGTGACCCACGTCCCTACGTCAGCCTACTGGGAACCTACCTATCGGATGGCGATGCCGCACAAGGGCTCTCCTGGTGCGACCGTTGGTTACAAGCTTCGCCGGAATCGAGTGACGGCCACCGTTGGCGCGGGCTTTTTCATTACTCCGGGAAAGAATACGAGTTGGCATTGCGTGACTTGAACAAGGCCATCCAATTCGATTCCCAGAACGCACGATCGTATTATCATCGAGCGCGCACGTATCTGGCGCTTCAAACAGTACGAATACGCCCTCCAAGATTTCGATCAATCGCTGCAGCTAAACTCGTCCGATGCTGAAGTTTATCTGGGGCGTGGCCGGATGCACTTCGATCGTGGTCGGTACGAGCAAGCGGCCGCTGACTATGGCGAGGTGCTATCGTGGCGGCCGCAGGACGCCGATACCTGGTGCCGCCGCGGCGACACATGGCGACGGCTCCATCGCAATCAGGAGGCGCTCGCGGACCTGGACAAATCGCTCGAGCTGGACCCACAAAACGCGACCGCTCGTGATCGACGTGGGTTGGTTTACCTGGCTTTGCACCGATACGACGACGCCATCGCCGATTACCAACTGGCGCTCGAGCTGAATCCTCGAGAGCCCTGGACCCACATGCACCTGGTCGACGCCTACGTGGCCGCTGGCAGGGAGCAAAGGGCGCTGGAATTCTGCAATCAATGGGTTCTGGATGTGCCGGATTCCAGCGAACCGCACCGGATTCGGGCGCAAGTTTTTTACGACAGCAAGAATTACCAGGGGGCACTCGATGAGCTGTCCAAGGCGGTTCGAAAGGATCCGAAAGACGCTGCGGTGTTGCTACTGCGCGGGCGTGTCTATGCGGCACTGGAGCAACCTTCCAAAGCCTTGGCGGACTATAACGAAGCACTCGAACTCAAACCTGGATACCAGGCTGTTTATCACCGGCGGGGCCTCGCCAATGTGAAACTTCGGCGGTACCAACCGGCGATCGCGGACTTCACCCGGGCCATCCAAGACGCGCGCTCATCAGGTTGGCTCTACTACTACCGCGCTAAGGCATACCGCAGCCTTGGGCGTTACAGCGAGGCGCTGACTGATTCCAACAAGGCGATTCAAATCGAACCGGCCAATGCCACCTTCCATGGTCAGCGCGGGCGGATTTTGGCGGCGCAGGGTAAGGTCGATGCGGCGCTAGAGGCCTACATCGCGGCGGTGGAAATTGATCCAGACGAGCCTTACGTGCGGCATGCGGTCGTTTCGGCGCATTGTCTGCTGCAGGATTACGACAGCGCGCTGGCGTTCTGCGAGAAATGGCTCGCCGAGGAGCCTGATTCCGAGGAAGCATTGCGGCATCGGGGCCTGGTCCATTTCCTCTCGAAATCCTTCGACCTCGCGCTCGATGACTTTCGCACGGCGCTGGCACACAATCCGCAAGATTACCTGAGCCTATTCGAGCAGGGACGGATCCATTTCGCGATCAATGATCGCCAGCAAGGGCTGGCGGACATGCAGCGGAGTCTTGAAGTCTGCCCGGCGTCCGCTATCGCCGATCACCAGGCGGCGGTCGGAGAGTTCTTTAGCGAGCAGGGTGAGTGGAAACTAGCCATCGCGAACCTGGCCGAGTCGGTGCGGCTGGACCCCCTTGATGTGCGCCGCATGCATTTGCTGGCGCTGGCACAGCTCCTTGACGGCGACGAACAAGCGTATCGCACAACGTGCGCGCGAATGCTGCAGCAACACGGTTTGACCGAGGACCCCAATGCCGCGGAGTTGGTAGCGCTGACGGCGGCAATGGGAAGTTTTGCAGAAACTCCCGAGCGGCTGGTCGCGCTGGCCAATCTGGCGGTCGAAAGTCGACCGCAAAGTGCCCATTCGCGCTGTACCGTGGGCGCATCCTGTTCCGCACCGGCCGATTCAAGGACGCGTTGGCTCAGTTGCAGGAAGCGGAACGGCTGATCGATCCATTGCCTGCTCCGCGCGGCGCGGTCGCCGTTTGGATTCCCTATCTACTGGCCATGACGAATTTCCAACTCGGCAATCAGGCCGAAGCACAACGACAGTTCGATCAGGCGATCGCCGCGGCGGCCGATCCTCCGCGGCTGAGTTGGCCGTTCGAGGTGGAGCCTCCTGAATGGAGTCGCCAAGTGATCGCAGACCTTCTCGGTCGAGAAGCTGCCACCGCTCGGCGCAGCTTTTCGACGGCAGTGAGGCCGCGCATTGGTGGGACCGAAATCAATCCTCCAAAACTCGAGGTTGACTAACCAACCATGTCTACAAAATCAATCCTTCACCGCCAGCGCAGCCGGCTGAAACGGTACAGACGCCGCCAGCTTGGCTCTGGCTTGGAATGCCTGGAAGATCGCAGATTGCTCGCGGTGTTCAGTTGGGACGGCGAAACTGGCAATGGCCTCTGGTCCGATCCGCTCAACTGGGATCGTGACGCGCTTCCCGGTATCGCGGACGACGTTGTCATCGATAGGCCAATCCCCAGTTCCGTACTGGCTCGCGGTGTCAGCGTGCATTCGGTCACACTAGGCGGATCGTCGTCGAACGAACAGAGGCTCACCGTAGCTGCCGTTCCAGGAGACCCATTCCAGGTATTTCGTCAGATTTGGATCAATCAAAACGGGTTTTTCGAGACGATCGGGGGGACCGATGTCGTTGTCTCCGACCCTGTGGACCTGAGTGGCGATTTGGTCAACCTGGGTGTTCTTTCCGTAGACGCTACGTCCAGTATTACCGTTGGCAACTTCACACAGACATCCAATCGGGCGTCTGCAACTCGGTTTGGCAGGTGGAATAGGAACACCGCTAACGTTTGGGCAAGTGCACGTTTCGGAAGCAACGCATCGCTTGATGGAAGCTCGATCTTAATCCCTATGCGAACTTCGCTCCGCTGGCAGGTGCAGAGGCTAAAGGTTTTAACTTACGCTGCCCATGTTGGTTCGTTTGCGACGATCAACGGCCTGATCACCCCTGCCGGAGTCCGACTCGATCCCGTTTACTCTTCAAGCGATTTATCGCTCATCGTAGCGGGCGGAGCTGCAACGGATTTGAGTGCAACGGACCTGGCGGTTGTTGCTTCCGATGGTCTATCGGAAATTGCCGTCTCTTGGACGGTCCGCAACAACGGACCCGATTCTGTTTTACCGGGTGCCGTCCCCTGGCTTCGACGAGATATGGCTCTCGTCGGACGCGACACTCAGTGCCGACGATTCACGCCTTGGCGTTTTTTCTTGGTTCAATGGTGTCGAAGGGTTGGCCGTCGGTGACAGTTATTCGCTCGCCAGGCGAATTTCATTGCCACCAGTCCCCCTCGATAGTTTCTTGATCCTGCGGACCGATGCGGGAGGAGTGCTTGCCGATCCCCAACTCGCGAACAATATCCTGGCGACCCCCCTCCAAGTTGCCCCAGCCCGTTTGCCCGATCTAAAGGTATCACCCACGTTATCACCAAGCGCTGCGGATCCGGGACAAAAAATTGCCCTGGCGTGGACAGTCACCAACTTTGGTACAGGCAGCGCCGTCGGGCAGGTCAACCCCGTGTCGTTCAGCGGTTGGACCGATGCGGTGTTTCTGTCACAGGATCCCGTCCTGGATGCCTTGGACCAGCGATTGGCGACAGTCGGCAACGAGCATTCTCCACTGGCCCCCTCCGATCAGTACACCGCGGCGATTGACGTCACGTTGCCCCTTGATGCAACAGGGGATCAATATCTGCTGTTTGTCGCCGACGATCAAAACCTGACCATGGATGATGCCAATCGAATCAACAACGTGGCGGCAGCACCCATCTCGTTCACGGGCTTCGCCGATCTCGAGGTCGCAAATGCCGATGTGGTTGCCACCGATGGTGCTGCTGCGGGAAACGTATCGGTGAGCTGGACGGTTCGTAACTCAGGCACCCATTCGTTGTCGTCCACGTGGCAGGATGCGATTTGGTTTTCGACCGATCCTTTGCTCGATCCCAGCGACTCGCTACTGGGATACGTCGACATCCAGGGCGGTGGGGATGTGCTTCCAGCGGGAGCCTTTTACAGTCGCGCCGGTCGATTCACTTTGCCGGGCATTACCGATGGATTTGTGATCGTCCAGGCCGATCACGCGAATGAGTTGCTGGAACCGCAGCTGAGCGACAATTTGTTTTCGGTTCCGTTTGACGTCGACCTCATTCGAGTTCCGGATCTTTCAATCACGGATCCCAGTTCGCCCGTTTCGGCGAATCTCGGTGAAACCGTTTCGGTATCGTGGACGGTAGCGAATCAGGGAACCGGAAGCGCCACAGGGAATAGTGGCTGGCACGATGCTGTCTACTTTTCGACCGACTCGGTTCTGGATGTTTCGGATCAACAACTGAGCAGCAAGGCATTTGATTCGTTCGACCCGTTCTTCAATTCCTTCACCCCACTTGATCCCAGCGGCCAGTATTCGCTGACGAGCGATATTGTGTTGCCCGACAACCTCGTCGGCGATTTCTTCTTGCTCTTTGTTGCCGATGATGATCGAAGCGTCTGGGACTTCAACCGCAACAACAACGTGGCGGCCGCACCGATATCGCTGTTGGCAAGTGATCTGGTAGTGAGCGACGCGGCACTGTTACCAGCCAATCCGTTGCTCAATGGCGACGTTACTGTCTCTTGGACGGTCAACAACCTGGGTACGGCACCAGCAGCGCCGGGCGGTTGGCAAGACCGTATCTGGCTCTCGGCCGATGATGCGCTCGGCCAGGGCGACGTGCTACTGGGGAGTGTGCCATTCACCGGTGCGGTGCTCTCGATAGGTGGACAGTACACTTCGAGCAGCACCGTGACGCTGCCCGACGCGGCGCTGCCGGGAACCTACCTGCTGATTCAAACCGATGCCGACGACAAGGTTCTCGAGCCGGAAGAATCGAACAATGTCCGACCATTGCCACTGAGTTTTCTGCTTCCCGACTTGACGGTCGCCTCGAGCACCGATGCAGGTGCCGGCAAAGCGGGCGAAACGATCAGCGTAACCTGGGATGTGACCGACGCCGGGGCAGCCCCCGCCGGGCGTGCTTGGAGCGATTCGGTCTATTGGTCGACGGATTCGGTATACGACAGTAGTGATGTGCTTCTGCTTCAGACGCCCGCTGGCAAAGCGCTAACCGTAGGCGAGTCGTATAGCTCACTTCAGACCGTATCCATTCCGGCCGGCGCCCTCCCGGGCACTTACCACCTGTTTGTCGTCACTGACTCGACATTGCTGCAACCGGAATCCAACGAGAACAACAACGTCAGCTCGCCGATCAGCGTTGACGTCTTGCCCGACTTGCCCGATCTGGTAACGGTTCAGGCGAGCGTGTCTCCTGCGACGCTTCGTCTTGGCCTGGATTTTGAGATTTCGTGGACGGTCGAGAACCAGGGAGGCATCGAGGCGGCGACTTCGGCATCACCTCGCGATCGCATTTATCTTTCGCACGACGATCAGTTCGATTCTTCGGATGTCCTGCTTGCCGATGTATTCACAACCAATGAGTTTCCCTTGCCGGTCGGCGGGGCGTATCAGAAAACGTTGGCCGTTCCCGATTCCCGGCCGGGACAACTTTACAATTCGACGGGAGTGAATTTTCGCAAATTCATCGATGCTGGCGGCGCCGCGGGTGACAAGTACGTGATCATCGTCGCGGACGCGATCGGTAACGTCACCGAATCCGCCGTGAACAACAACGTTCGCGCGGTGCCAATCCGTTTCGAGGCGCCCGATCTGGTGATATCCTCCGCCTCGGTGCCCGCGACGGCCACGTTGAACCAAAATCTGGACATTTCCTGGACCGTCACCAATTCAGGAAACTTGGATGCAATCTACTTTTCACAAGATCAAGTCTACATCTCGACGGATGAATTCTTAGGAGGGGACATACAGCTTGCCAATTTCGGCACCAATCAATACCGGCCGCTGCCGGTCGGGGAAAGCTATACGGTCAGCGGCACGGTGAACATTGCCAACATTGGCACGGGGACTCGATACCTGATCATCAAGGCCGATACCTTTTCGCAGCAAATCGGCAGGGAGATCGAGCAAAGGGAAGACAACAACTACTTGGCCATGCCGATCGAAATATCCGCGGCCATCGACCTGAATGTCATTTCCAGTTCGTTGCCCTCGACCGCTGCCAATGGCGAAGCGTTCACCGTCGACTGGACCGTGCGGAACGATGGGACGCAAGCCGCATCTGCTGTGTGGAACGACCGCATTTATCTATCTACCGATCAGATCGTGGATGGAAGTGACCTGGTGATGTCCGTCGACGCGGTCAATCGTACCAGCAACACGCTCGCACCGGGCGATTCATACACGATTTCGCAGCAACCCCGCATTCCCAGTAACAAACCGAAGGGACTGTACTACATCTTGATCGCTGCCGACGCGACGAATGTCATCGGAGAAACCGACGAGAACAACAATCTGGTGGTCCATCCGTTCGAGATTGCCGATCGCGAATCGGTCGATCTGGTCGTCAGCGATATTGTTGTACCTGCGGTCGCCCAGCCGGCGCAAGACGTGACGGTCCAGTGGACGGTGTCCAACCAGGGCATCGAGCCGGCTGCGCCTGACTGGTACGACCGCATCTATCGGGTCGACACGAGCGGCCGACAACTGCTGGGAACGTTCCACTACGTCGGCGCCGGATTGGGCGTCGGTGAAAGCTATACGCAGACGCAACAGATTCAACTCGCCAACGAACTCGACGATGGTAACTATCAAATCATTGTCGAAACCGATGTCTTCGATGACGTCTACGAAGGCCCCGCCGAGAACAACAATGAAACCGCTGCCGACACGCTTCTGAGCGTGGGGCATGTCGACTTGGTCCCAGTGATCGTGGCCGCGCCGGCGGCTGCCGAGTCCAGCGAGACGATTACGATCGAGTGGCGAACCGAGAATCGCGGCACGGCAACGACGAATAACTCCTGGGTCGACAGAGTTTATCTTTCCGTTAACGGGACGAGCAACACACTGTTGCTCGGCGAAATCACCCATCTCGATCCCCTTTCACCAGGCGATGCGACAACCTTGCGGATTGACGCGACACTTCCGTTGGAACTGTCCGGTGACTGGCATATTGCCGTGGTGACCGACGCGAGCAACCAAATTTGGGAGCGGCAACAGAATGAAGGTACCGCCAATCGCACGACTCAGCCAATCAGCATCACGCTGAAGGAATCAGCCGACCTGCAGGTTACCAACCTGGCGCTGCCGACCGATGCCCAGCCGGGGCAGAGCATCACAGCACAATGGACCGTGACCAATCTAGGTGTCGAACCGGCGATACCACCAGCCTCCGGGGGCCAATGGATTGACAGGCTTTACCTCTACAACGGCACCAGCAAGATTCACTTGCGCAGGCACTACCCGCAGTAGCGTGCTGGCGGTTGGCGAAAGCTACACCGAGACGCAGACGATTGCCTTGCCCATCCTGGCAGATGGCGATTACCTGCTCGAACTCGAGACGGACGAAACAAGCCGCGTCTACGAAGGTCCTCACGAGGACAACAATATCGCACAAGCGATGATTCGGATGCGGCACGTCGATCTTGTTCCAGCCATCGTTTCGGCGCCCGCACAGGCTACGTCGGGCGACACTTTTCCGTTCACTTGGACGATCACCAACAACGGCACCGCAACCACACTGAGCTCCTGGACCGACCGCGTTTATCTTTCCGCCGATCAAGTCGTTGATTCCAACGATCTTCTATTCGCCGAGGTGACACAGACCGATCCGCTCGCCCCCGGCCAGTTGGTGACCAGCTCCGTTGATGTCACGCTGCCACTGGAAACGACTGGACCACATTATCTGTTGCTGGTGACCGATCGAAACAATTCGATCCAGGAACTTGCAACGGGCGAAGCGAACAACCAACTCAGTTCGCCGCTGGACGTGGCGCTCGTCGAGCACGCCGAACTGTCTGTCTCGGACGTTGTGGCCCCCACGTTCGTGATCGCCGATCCGGCTCAGATCACCGTCGCTTGGACGGTCCACAATCTCGGAGAGGCTGCCGCGCAAACCGGGAATTGGTACGAAGCGATCGTCGTCAATCAACTGGATGTTAATGGTAACATTCGCGAGGAAGTCGAGTTGACGCGGCTCGAGATTTCAGAGGCGCTGCCGGCTGGTCAGTCGATTGAGCGGCAGCATACGTTCTTCCTGCCACCTGCGTTCCTGGGCCGTTACTTCGTCTCGGTGCGAACCGATGTCGAAGATGCCATCTTTGAAAATGGTATCGAGGACAACAATATCGCTCAGGCACCGGAGCTCCTCGACATCATGCCCATTCCCTATGCGGACATGGTCGTCGATTCGGTCGACATTTTGTCGCCGGCCGCGAGCGGCCAACCACTGACGGTCCAGTGGTCGATCAGCAATCAGGGGATCGCCACGACCAATTCCGACCGCTGGAGCGACCAGGTCTATCTCTCGCCAAACGCCGATGGCAGTTCGCGGGTTCTTCTGGGCTCCTTCGAACATCTCGGCTTTGTTCAGGCCGGCGATAGCTATACACGAACGGCCGCGGTGAATCTGCCCAATGGAGTGGAGGGGACTTACTACCTGGTCGTTCTTCAGCCAGGCGGTCCCTCGTTGCGGTCCAATCCCTTCGAGTTCGTTTATCTGGACAACAACACACTCGTTTCCGATCCGTTCCAGATCGGTCTCAGTCCACCGCCCGACTTGGTGGTGAGCGAGATAACTGCCCCGGCAACGGCTGAAGAAGGGACCAGCATTGATATTTCGTGGACGGTCAGCAACGAAGGGTCCAGTGTTGCCAAAGGTCCTTGGACCGATCGCGTCTTTTTGCAGCGCAAGGGCACGACTCAGCGACAGCAACTCGGTTCGTTTGATTACGTCCTTTCCCTGCCGGCCGGACAATCGTACACACGATCGGAACTGTTCCAACTGCCCAAACACACCAGTGACTTGTACGAGATCGTTGTAGAAACGGACGCCAGTCAAAAAGTCTACGAGCACAACTTCGAGAATAACAACACGACCGTTGACGATCAGTCGTTGACGGTCACGGTCATGCCGCGGCCGGATTTGCAGGTGTCGGAAATTGTTGCGCCCGATACCGTCGATGCCGGCTCGGCCTTCTCGGTCGAGTACGTGATCATCAATTTGGGACCCGTTGAGACCACGGTGCCGCAATGGCAAGACAATGTTTACTTGTCTCTCGATGACAAGGTCACGCCGGATGATCTGCTGATCGGTTCGTTTGACAACGGTGCGGCCCTGGGCAGTGGCGAGAGCTACCGCACGATTACCGGTTCGATCGAAGTCCCCAAACGGTTCGGCGGGACGGTGTACGTGCTGGTCAGCAGCGATCACAACCAGCGGATGGATGAATGGCCTCACGAAACGAACAACACGCGGGTCCGGGAAATATTTGTGAACCCCTGGCCGTTCGCCGATCTGGTCACCAGCGGCGTCGTGGCGCCCGACCAGGCGTTCGAGGGGAACCAACTGCAGGTGCGTTACACGGTAACCAACCTGGGCAGCGGACCGACCGACGTCGGAGCGTGGCAAGAACAAATCTGGTTGACCACCGATCGCAACCGTCCGCACCCCAGCAGCGATATTCTGCTGTCCACATTCGACTACCACGGAGGGCCGCTGGAGCGTAATGCCGGCTACGACCGAACGCGATCGGTGACGCTTCCCGACACGCTCCTGTCCGGCACTTACTACATCACGCCCTGGGTCGACCCGTTCTCGCAAGTGTTGGAACAGACGCTGGTAGATAACATCAACCCGGACGATCCGAACGAGATCGACAATAACAACTACAAGGCGCGGCCGATCGGTATCATCGGTACGCCGCCGGCAACGAAGCTGCCGGCCGATATCGCTGTCCATTCCATCCTGCTCGACACCGGCGCCGTCGCAGGTGAGCCGTTCACGTTCGGCTGGACTGTCGAAAATGTTGGCCAGTCCACGGCATCCGCTTACTGGACCGATCGCGTCTACCTGTCCGATCAGCCGACCTACAACGCGCCCGGATCGCACACATGGTTGTTAGGACAATACACTCGCCCCTCGCCACTTGCCCCCGGCGCCTCGTATACGCGAACGCAGACGACGCAGCTGAGTCCCGCCACCGCTGGGCAATATCTGATCGTCCGATCGGACCTGAATGACGCCGATCCGGTCAATAACGAAGCAACCGCAGTCGCTGACGTCACGCGAGTCGTCCCGGACTTGACCGTCACCAGCGTTTCCACCGCTCCGCAGGGAGTCGCTGGTCAGCCGACACCGATCACCTACGAAGTGACCAACACATCGAATCACACGATCTGGGACCAGACTCGTTATTGGTCGGAAGAAATCTTCGTTTCCAAAGATCCGACGTTCCTGTACCAGCGGGCAACGAGGATTGGACTTGTCGTTCACGACAGCGCGGCACCACTGGGCCCGGGCGAGTCCTATACCACGACGTTGGATGTCACGCTCCCAGACGGAATCGAAGGTGACCATTACCTGCACGTCTTGGTGAATGTCCATGGGACTGCCAACGTGGTACCGATTGGTTGGCCGCTTGAGTCGGGAAACAACCAAGGTAGTGCCGATTACTTCACACGGCGGGCTTTCGAGGATCCACAGGGGAACATTGCCTCGGCCAGTCTGCCAATCGTGCTGGAGCTACCCGACTTGCAAGTCACCGACCTTGTGCTGCCCGCCTCGATGGTGGCGGGCGAACCGATCGAAGTCGTCGCGACCATCACCAACACCGGTCTGCGAGCGACCGCCGTCGCCAGCTGGAAAGACGCGCTGTTGTTGTCGACCGATCCATCGCTGGACAGCCTGGATTACCTATTGGTGAGCGAGCAGCATGATGGCGTGCTGCAACCCGGAGAGTCGTATGACGTCGTCTTCCACGGCACTCTGCCGCAAGGAATCGAGGGGGACTTTTACTTGTTGGCCTTCGCCGACACTTCGGTGGGAATCCGTCGTTCGATTTTTAGCAACATCGGGACTGGACTGCTGGGCGTTGGCGGCAGCGGAACCGGCGCCGTCGATGAGTTAGGTGGCGAAGGGAACAACGTCCGCGTTGCCGCTGCGAACGTGACGCCGGCGCTCGCTCCCGATCTGCGAGTCATCGAGATTGGCCTGCCTGAAAGAGCCACACGAGGCCAGTTGGTGGACGTGACGTATCAGGTCAGAAACCTTTCTTCGATGGGCACGCCGGCCGACCAGAGCGGATGGGATGATCTGTTCTATCTTTCCCGCGACGAGTTCTTGGATCTACGCGCTGATCGCTATCTTGCCAGGCATCAACACAGCGGGGGCCTGGGACCGAACGAAAGCTACGTCAACACGATGTCCCTGCAGTTGCCCAGCGATGTTCTGGGTGCATGGTACGTGTTCGTTATCACCGATCCGGCTCGCTATTCACCTCGCGGTGCAGTCTTTGAGGCCGGCAACGAAAACAATAACGAACTGGCCGGGATACCACTGATCATCGAACTGCCGCCGGCGACAGACCTGCAAGTGACCGACATCACCGTGCCGAACACGGCACGCCCCGGCGAACCGCTATCGGTCCAGTGGCAAGTTACCAATACATCCACCGAGGCGGCCGCGGGAACCTGGTCCGACTCTGTTTTCTTGTCGGCCGACGCCACCTGGGACATCAACGATGTACCGCTGGGGAAAGCCGCCTTCAGCGGCACACTTGCGCGGGCCAGTCCTACGAACTTTCGCTCGACGCGGTGATGCCTCCCAGCGAACCTGGCGATTTCCGTGTGATCGTTCGCACTGACATTTTCAATCAAGTTTACGAAGCCGAGCAGGAAGCCAACAATCGTCTCGCCTCAGCAGATACCATCCGTGTCACAATCGACGAACTGACACTTGGTATCCCGTTCACCACATCGTTGACTACCGGGACAGCAACGTTTGTATCAGATCACTGTGCCGCCCGACCAGACACTGCGCGTATCGGTCGACGCCAGCGATCGTCAGATGGTCAATGAAGTCTTCGTCCGGCACAACGCAGCACCGACGTCCGCTCGTTACGACGCCACCTACAACGGGCCGCTGGCAGACAACTTGACCGCCATCGTCCCTTCGACCGAGCCGGGCCGCTACTTTGTCCTGGTACGCGGATTTAGCGGTCCCGAGGAAGGTGGCGATGTCACCCTGTTAGCCGAACTGCTGCCGTTGGCGATCACAACGGTGCACACCGACACCGCGGGCGACAGCCGATACGTCACCACGCATATCGAGGGTGCCCAGTTCCAGGAAGGTGCCGTCGTCAAGCTCGTTCGACCAGGGTATCGCCGAGCGCGAGCCGGTGGCCTATCAGATCGTCGACAGCAGCCTGATCATTGCCACCTTCGACCTGACCGATGCGCCCCACGGCTTGTACGATTTGAAAGTGATCAATCCGAGTGGCCAACAGGCCGCACTCCCTTACCGATTCCTGGTCCAGCGGGCGATCGAGCCGGAGGTGTCGATCGGTATCGGTGGTCCACGAGTCATCTTCGCCGGCGACGTCGGGACCTACTCGGTGACGTTCCAGAACATCAGCAACCTCGACGCGCCCTATACGTTCTTTCAGGTCGGCACGCCCGAGCTTGGTTTGAATCCGCAGGTCTACGGTCTGCCCTACCAGCAATTCTTTACCAACGTACGCGGCACACCTGAGGGTGCAATCGGCACGCCCAACGAAAGCGTCCCCTGGGTCAGCCTCGATTCGATCACCAACACCAGCGGCCAGCAGGAAACGGCCGGCTATCTGTTGGACCAGCGCGCCGATGGCTACGCAGCCTTCACGTTCAACCTGGCGACCTATCCGGGACTGCGCGAAATGTCCGAGCGCGCCTTTGACGAGTTCCGAGACCAGATGGCCAAGAAGTTCCCAGACCTCGATGCCTTGTTGGCCGACGGCCAAGGTGGGCTGGAGGCCTGGTGGGAGGCGCTGAAAGAACAGGCGGGTGAAATCGACCCGGCCCTGCCCGCTTTGCTGGGAGCGATTGATTTCCCGGGGATCTTTGAGTCCACCGTCGCAGTGCCCGGCGAATGTGAGACGCTGTTCATTCCGGACCGCACGCATGTGTATGCAGCGGCAACGTCGATGACCCGCGACGAGTTCGTGGCGCATCAGCGACAGCAGGCATCCGATCTGCGCGCGTCGATCATCGCTGATCCCGATGCACCCGCGGCGTTGCTCGCGCTGGCCGCCGACGAGCGGATCTGGGGCGACCTGTACCTGGCCGCATTGGAAGATGCCCAGTTGCTGCGCCCTGACGGTGCAGAGCCGCCGATTCGTACGCAGCAACAGATCGTCAGCATGATGGCGATGCTTGCATCCGGCGTCCTGTTCGGACCGGCCGGCAGCGATATCCGGGCCACCGGTGACGTGCTGGGATTCTTCGAGCAGCTGCGCACCTGGTACGGTCACAATGATCGACAACTGGCCGACGTCGATTTCTATGAAGTTCGCGGCAGCGACAAGTGTGGCGAAGGGTTGATTCCCGTGCCCGCCCTACCCGAGTTCGCCGATTTCGACCTGCAGCTATCCAACCCGACGCGATTCGAAGCGTTTCGTGTCTATGTTCCCTGGTTGCCGTTCGAGGATCGTGGGGCCGGTTTGCCAATCGACTTCCAGGTCAACGGTCCGCAACCGGTCGACGGCGGTGGCTTGGAAGATCTCAATCTGGCCGCATTGCTCGCCGGTGAAGCAGGCAATCGGTTAGCATCCATCACCGGCCCCTTGACGATCGATACGGGCGGATGGCTGCCGTCCGGTCAGCCACTGCCCTATACGATCGCAATGGAGAACGCCGAGAACGCGTCGCAGTATGTCAGTGAAATCCAAGTCGTGGCCGAGTTGGATAGCGATCTGAACGCGCGCAGCTTCGCCCTGGGCGACATGAAGATTGGCGAGATCACCATTCATGTCCCCGGCAGCCGCCCATCGTTCCAGGGCGAATTCGACCTCACCGACTCGCAGGGATTCGTGCTGCGGGTCAGCGCAGGCGTTGATTTGTCGTCCGGCCTCGCGACTTGGCTGCTGCAGGCAATCGATCCGTTGACCGGCGAATTGCTACAGGATCCGGCACGGGGTTTGTTGGCTCCCAACGATGGGCTCGACTCCGGCGCTGGGTTGGTCAGCTACACCATCGCGACGCCGCAGCAGATTGTGTCCGGTACCGAAATCTCGGCACAGGCACGAGTCCTGATGAATGGGCTGCCCCCCGAAGAGACTCAATTGCTTGTACAAACGGCCGACGGCGTGGCACCGATCTCAAGCGTTGCCGTGACGCGTATCGCGCCCGATGTCAGCGACTACCGTGTCGAGTGGCACGTCGACGAGGACGAACTTGGTTCCGGCTTTCGGCATGTCACGTTGTATGTTGCCCAGGACGGCGGCGATTTCAAGATCTGGCAGGCTCAGGTCAACAAGGCGGATGGCGTTGATGTATTTGAAGGCGAAGCGGGACACAGTTACGAGTTTCTTGCCTTGGCGACCGACGTTGCCGGAAATCGTGAACAAGCGGTACTCGGACGAGCCGTGGCAGATGACGGTTCGAGTGTCAACCTGGGCTCACTACCGACCGTTCCTTCCACCAATCCACCCGACTTTGGGATCGCACCCCAGCCCAGCGAAGAGCCGCCCCGCAAACCCGTTTTTCCTCGAGGCACAACAGCAGACTCCCGCAGCCCAACTGCCCTCGCGGGCTTCCGAGTTCGATCAAACCATTCGTCCCTTCGTTGCCTACGCGTTTGCAGGCGGTATCCAGCAAAGTCATGCCAACATTGGTCCGATGGCGATCGCGGAAACTCCCGACGGGGATGTTTTGGTCAGCGGCGGTGTGAATCGCGGCGCGATCTACCGGTTTACTCACGAAGGTGGCACGGCCGATGTGCCGCTCGGTCGGTTGACCGATCCGATCTTCAATCTTGCCTTTGATGCGGGCGGCCGTTTGTGGGCGACCACCGGTGGCGGACCACTGTTGCAGCTTGAGCCAAGTACAGGCGAAGTGCTGAACCGATACGGCGACGGCTTGACCGTCGGATTGGCGGTCGATCCAGACTCGGGGCAACTGTTTGTCGGGTCGGGTGGCGGTGTTGAAATATTCGACCCCGATACCGAGACGTTCTCGCACTTTAGCCGCGACCTTGATTTACGCGTCGGTAGCCTGGCCTTTGACAACGACGGCACGCTATGGGGCGTGACCTGGCCCGACCGCCACCAGGTCGTCAAGTTCACTCCCACCGCTCGTGCCGAGAAGATGCTGGAGTTCGACAGTGAGATCGATTCGATTGCGTTCGGCCAAGCGGGCACAACGTTGGCCGGACTGCTGTTCATTAGTCACAACAACAGTCACGGCAACGAAGGTGGAAACTTGGCGGTCGACCCTGACAGCCAGTTGACCATGGTCGACGTCGCCACGATGCAAAGTACAGTGATCGCTCGAGGCGGCACGCGCGGCGATGTGCTGATCACGACCAGCGACGGACGCGTTCTGCTCAGCCAGTCCAATCAAGTCGATGTGATCGCGCCGGCCGTGGCCCCGATTGTTACCTCGACCAGTCCGGCTGATCAGGCGACGATTCCGCTACCGCTTCCGCTGGTCGCGATCCGCTTCGATCAGGACATGTTCGCTGGCGATCCAACCTCTGCGACGAGCGTTATCAACCCCGCCAATTATCGCCTTGCCGGTGACGCGGTCGGCCAGATTCCGGTTCGCTCGGTCGTTTACGACGCCCAAGCACGCACCACGCTCGTCTTCTTTGATCAGCTGCCGCCCGACAACTACACGTTGACGGTCGACAGCAATGTGAGCAGCTTTCTGGGTCTATCGTTAGTGGGCGAACATCACGTGCAATTCACACTCGCGGCCGACCTGCAGCCACTGGTCGGGTTCGACTTCACTAACGCGCGCTCCGACCGCGCCAGCGGAACGGTGTCGTACGACGTGACCGTCACCAACACCGGTGACAACGCGATCGTCCTGCCGGTGCTGCTGACGCTCGATCCCGCCTTGGGTTACCCGGGCGTGCCGGCCGGCGCGTCGGGGCAAACCGAGGATGGACAGTGGCTGGTCGATCTATCGCAAGGGTTAGCGCAAACGGTGCGGCTGGAACCGGGCGACCAGATCGTGGGACGCACGATCACCATCATCAATCCAAACGATCGCCGTGTCCGATTTACACACGGTCTGGCCGGCGAGACCCTGCCCAACCAAGCGCCGATCTTCACCACCACGCCGCTGATCACCGCTTCGGTCGACGCACCCTACACCTACGACGCCGACGCCATCGATCCCGACGACCATCCAATCGAGTTCGTGTTAATGCAAGCTCCGGATGGAATGTCCGTCGATCGGGATACGGGAGCGATCACCTGGCTTCCCACGGCGACGTCTGCAGCCAGCACTTCGGTCGTGCTGCTGGCTGCCGACCGGCTGGGAGCTGTCACGGCGCAGCGGTTTGTGATCAACGTATTGGGTGGCAACCGGCCACCGGTTGTCCACAATGCCCAACCACAAATCGAATTGACCGAGGGTCAACCGTTCGAGTTGCAACTCCTCGTCTCGGATCCCGATGCCGATCGGTTTGCTGTCTGGGTCGACAACCTGCCCCCCGGCGCTCTGTTCGATCCGTCCTTGCAAACCTTGACCTGGACACCCGAGTTCGATGCGGCAGGCACGTACGGCGACGTTCGCTTTATCGCCAGTGACGGACTACTGGAGACAATCATCTCGACAACGCTCGTGGTTCACCAAGGCCGCCGCCCGCTCACGGTTCTGCGTCCGGCGGACCGCACGATCCGCGAAGGAGACAGTTTTAACTTCTACGTTCAGGCGACCTCCGATGACCCTGACAACGTCAGATTCAGCAGCAATCGACTACCGGTGGGGGCTACGTTGCATCCGATTAGCGGACTGTTCCGCTGGACGCCTGGATTCGCGCAGGCCGGTTCATTCGAGATTCCGCTGACGGTAACCGACGGCATCGAAACGAGGACCGTCACCACCAAGATCAAGGTAACCAATGCCAATGCCGCACCCCAATTTGTGCCTCAAGACGGCTGGACCGTCGTCGAGGGGCAGGAACTGGCCTTCTACGCATTCGCGTTTGATCCGGACAATCCGTACTACTTCCCACCAGCACTGGACGCTACTGGCGGACTGATTGACATCGAAGCTCTCTCGCCGCCCTCGGTGACGATCGAGGTTTCCGGTTTGCCAAACGGGGCGAGTTTCGATCCCGACACCACGCTCTTGCGCTGGACGCCGAGTTTCGACCAGTCCGGAAGTTACGAAGTGACTTTCACGGCGACCGACGATGGAGACGGAACCTCCAACGTGATGACCGACACGATCACCGTGCCGATCGAGGTCTTGAATATCAACGGCGGTCCGGTGTTGTCCGATCTTGCCAACGTCACGGTCACCAAGGATACGGTCGTCGATATTCCCATCTCGGCGACTGACCCGGAGGGTGATCCGATCATCTTCACTGCCGAACTGGAAAGCCCCGGCTTCCCGCTACCCGACTTCATGACCTTGATCAACAACGGCGACGGCACAGGGCTGCTTCGCGTGGCTCCAACAACCGGCCATCGTGGCAGTTGGCCGATCATCCTGCATGCCACCGATGACGGCAATGGCGGAATCAGCGATCCACTTTCCGATTCGTTCCTGTTTGTCGTCACGGTGGAAAGCGCCAACGAACCGCCAACGTGGCGATTCGTTGGCGACACCGTCGCGGTGGTCGGACAACCGCTGCAGTTGGAAGTTCGCGCCGACGACATCGATCAGGAATCGTTGAGCTTTGCTGTGGCGGGCCTTCCCACCGCGGCGGTGCTCTCTCCCGGCGCAGTCTATGGCACGGCCCTACTCGACTGGACACCGACAACGCAGGACATAGGAACGTACGACGCGTCGTTCACCGTCACTGACAGCGGTGGGCGGGGTGCCGCACTTTTGTCCGATACCACAACGATTCAGTTGCGGGTCAAACAATCCAATCACCCACCTCAGCTCAGTCCGGTAGGTAACCGCACGTTGGCCGAGGGAGATTTGCTAACCGTCCAATTGGCGGCCAGCGATCCGAACAATGACCCAGTTCACTTTAATGTCAGCGGTCTGCCGGGCGGTGCCACTTTTGATCCGGCCACTGGATTGCTGCAGTGGCAGACGGACTTTGAGGACGAAGGAACCTATCAAGTCACGCTCACCGCTACAGACGGAAACCTCAGTGGAAGTGAAACCATATCGATCGACGTCTCCCACACCAATCAGTCGCCCATCTTTCCCCCACTGGACGACCTGATCGCTCGGGAAGGCAACGAACTACGCTTCGCCGTATCGGCAAATGACGGCGACAACGATTCGTTGCTGTACGACCTGATTGCCGCCCCGCTCGGAGCGCAGATCAATCGCAGTAACGGACTCTTCTTCTGGACGCCCCGTTATGATCAGGCAGGCGAGCATGTGATCACCTTCGCGGTGCAGGATACCTCCGGTGCGACCGATACGCTGGACGTGAATGTCGACGTGATCAACGTGAATCGGCTGCCGGTGATCAATGTTTCGGATCACGCGGTTCTGATTGGACAACCGCTTGTGTTCAAGGTTGACGCGTTTGACGCGGATGCAGGTACGACGATCACTTATTCGGCGATCGATCTGCCGGCCGGTGCGACGCTCGACGAGCTTACCGGACAATTCAGCTGGACGCCGGGTCCCGGCCAAGGCGGCGATCACTTCGTAACATTTCGGGCTTCCGACCAGCAAGCGACCGTGTCACGGGTCGTCGTACTGACCGCAGACATTGAAGCGTCACCCCCCAGCGTGCTGATCGAGTTGACACCCAGCTTTCCCGTACTCCCAAATCAACCGTTGCTAGTGCACGCGATCGCCGACAGCCGGGCCGATATCACGAATCTTTCCTTGACGTTGAACGGCCAGAGCGTGACGTTGGACACCAATGGACGCGCGACGATCAGCTGGCCGACGATTGGCAAGGTCCCGCTGGTTGCAACGGCCATCGACGCCGACGGCCTTGTCGGTACGGCCACGCAGTGAGCTGAAGGTACGGCTGGCTGATGACCTCGATCCACCCCATGTCTCATTGAACGATGCGCTCGACCAGTCATTGCTCACCAACACTGGACCGCTTGGTGGATCGGTACAAGATGCCAATCTCGACTTCTGGAAACTGGAAATTGCACCGGTAAGCCAAGACAGATTCATCCTCCTGGCCGGCGGTGACAATCCGATCGAAGGTGATCTCGTCGGCGCATTTGATCCGACTGGATATCGCAACGGTTTCTATTTGCTGCGGTTAACGGCACGTGATATCGGCGGGCTGCAATCGCAGACAACGGCGCTGGTCGAAATCAACACTGCGGACAAACCGCTCGAATATCGGCGGGTCGAATTGGATCTGCAGACGGTGTTGGACGGTATTCCACTGGCCCTCAGTCGTGTCTACAGTTCGCTCGATCAGGGTGGTTCAAGCGTTTTTGGTAGCGGCTGGTCGCTGCTGAATCGTGAACTGCAGTTGGAATCCAACGTCCCCCTGACGCATCGGGAACATCTTGGCGTGTATGGCGCCTATCGGGACGACACGCTTGTCTACCTGAACTTGCCGACCGGCCCACGCGTCCGATTCCAATTCTCGCCTCAGGCAGAGATGATCGGTGGTCGCGTACTCTATCGTCCGGCCTGGACAACCGACGACCAGCACGGCTGGACGCTCGACTCGGCTGCGGCGTTGCTCAATAAGTACGGCGCACGATACTACGATTCCGTTACCGGCCAGCCCTACAATCCAGCCGGCGTGGCCGTTGACGTTGATGCCTATACGCTGACGGCACCGGACGGATCGCAACTGGCGCTCGATGGTCAGGGCCGCGTCACCGAGCAGCGTTACGAGTCAGGCGACCGCCTGTTCTTTAGCGACAGCGGCATCACCAGCAGCAGCGGCGAGTCGATCCAGTTCACGCACGATGCCTCGGGCCGGCTCGCATCGATCGTGGCACCCGACGGAACCACGATTGTGTACGTGTACGACAGCGCAGGTCGTTTGTCGGCCGTTCGTAACCTGACATCGGGTGACAGTCAGTTCTATGGATACGGCAGCGGTGACGAGTCCCGTTTGGTGACGGTTACCAGCAATGGCCAAGGCGGCCAGGCGGTGATGTACTCCAGCGATCAGCCACCGGCTCTGCACGCCATACTCGCCGATCTCGGCAGCGCATCACAATTCACCGGCGCCGTGCAGGACGGCAACTTAAGCGCCAATCAGCAGCACATCTACACGTTCAGCATCCGACAAAGCGAACTGAGCACCACGGGAACGGGACACGTGATTCTGCGTGCGGCCGTGACCGCGCCCAGCGGGTCGGGCCTGCTCCCCAAGTCGCCGGCGATCCCCGGCTTGTCGCCGATCGCAGTCCAGACCAGCGGCGGCCAAGTCGTTGCGTTGTTCCAGTTAGACCGGCCGGCCTGTATCAACTGCGCGTGACGGGAGGGGGCGCTGGCGACTACCAACTGTCATTGAGCGTCGCCGGGGACGTGGATCAAAACGGATTGGTTGACGGAATCGACAGCGGATTGGTTGCCGGAGGCGATCCGGTCTACGACATTGATGGCGACGGGGTCACCGACAGCACCGATCGACAGATCGTCAGTGCAAATTTCGGTTTCGTGGCCAACACGGCGCCGGCGGTCATCGCCTCGCTACCGGCACAGCGAACCCATGTCGACTTGTCGGTTCGCGTCGATCCCAGGTTGCTGGTCATCGACCCGGACGGCGATCTGTTGTACTGGCGAGTCGTTGCATCGCAAAACGGTTCGGCACGTGTCAACTTGGACGGCACGGTCGATTTCACACCGCTGGGCGGATACGCGGGTCCAGCTTCGGTTACGCTGCAGGCCGACGACGGTCGCAGTGCATCGGGGCCGTTGACGATTGATGTCGTCATCAGTGACGCGCCACTCGTCGGTCTGGACTTGGCCGAGCGCAACTTGCGACTCGACGTCGGCGAGGCGATGCGGCTGGACGTCATCGGCCAGTTCGCCGACCAACGCGACGTCGCCTTGCCGGCAAGTTATCTGGATCTCACCAGTGAAGACGCGGACGTGGCTCAGTTCGTTCATGGCACACATCTGATTGGCAATGCACCTGGAGTGACGCTGCTCAGATATTTCTCGGTGATGGCACGGCGGCGACGAACATCGTCGTGGGCGACCTGCTTACAACATGCAGCAACCACGAGACATCGATTTGTTGGTAACCGAATTCTTGGGAATCCATGTTTATCCGCGAGGCCGTCACATTATCCTCCGGGTCGACTCGACAATTGTTGGTTTCCTTGAGCGAGGATTTCTCAACGCGAGACTCATCTACCGAATCATTACTTTGTTGGGAATCCAGCAGTTGCCTACGTCAGCTGCCGACGGACTGATCTGAGCCCATTCGGTTGGCACAACCAGTGTCACGGTGATCAATGGGGCAGCCGAGCAAACAATGTTCGTGTCGGTGCAGAACCGCGCGTGGGGACCGACCGTCGTCGGAGTACGGAGGGAGCCGTCGTCGCAGGCTCGGATGGCGCCTTGCTGATGCTGGCGCCGGTGCCTCTGGACGAACCTGTGGAGGTGAGCTTGTCGCCGGTTACCGAAAACGACTTGACAATTCCCGGTACCGGACTGGGTTTGAGTTACGTCGGCGGCATCGACTTATCGGCGGACCATGTCGTGCTCAAATGTTGCTGCGACAGCTCGCGGTTCCCGTTCGCGGTGGGATCGTCCGCAGGAACAGATGTCTGGTTTTCCGTGAAACGATGCTGCCTGACCCACCGGCCAATGGGAACCTTACTGGGTACAAGTCGATGCATGGGATTGTCGATGAGGCCGGCCTGTGCGCGAACGACATCACCACCCTACACGGGACTGACGATCTCGATCGGCCATCTGATGGTCACTCGTGTACAGATCGGACTACAGCGTTTCGTACCGTCCAGGGAGAGGCCACGACTCGGTTGTCTCCCGCCGATCCCCAGTGTCAACACTATCTCGCGCGATGGCCATCGGGTTCGGTGGTACAACGACTTTTACGCGTCTCTCGTGGCCCCGCTCGGATTCATGTTCCCGTCATTTGCGGTCTCACATCCGACGTGCAGCAAACTGACGCTTGCGGACGATCCCTCCATCAGGCCTGCCATTTGATCCGGATCGTCACGTCAGCCTGTGCCCGATCAAATCACTTCATTTCAGACAACGATTGAGTTCCACCAATCGACGAAGACAGCCCTCTCGTTCCACCGATGGTTGAACGAGGCGTACATTTGAGATCAACTGCTGAACATGGGCGGACATTATACCTCCGAGGGTACGGTTTCGATGGAGTCAATCCACTCGATCCGGCAGGAGCTACGGCCAACCCAACCGACATTTTGAGTGTCGAGTTCATGTCGGGAGGCGAGTGGATTGAGGCCGTTCCAGAATCCGTCGCAAGTCTGCCGGACGGCCGCCAGCAGGTGACCGTTGTCGTTCCGCCTACGTGGCAGTCGCTCAAAGCGGGGTGCGACTCGTGCGGCTATACAACGATCTGGTGGCGAATCGGCCAGCGTCGCGCTTTCGATTCGCGGAACAACGGCTTCCGAGCAATCCAATTCAGCTACAGTTCGACGAACAGTATGCCCTAGTCTCGACGCGATTCGTCGCAGCGCCGGATAACTCAGGGCGACTCGGGTCGGTGGTCACCGTCATCGACAACGCACTGGTCGGCGATCACACCGTCGACACACCCGTAATCGCCCAGATCCCGTCTGGTCGACTCGCAGTTTCCCAATTTCTCTAGCCATACTCCACACGCCATCGCGCTGAGCCCGGATTTGAGCCGAGCCTATGTTTCGATGACACTCACCGGAAAAATTGCCGTCATCGACACGCTTGGATTGCGTCAGATCGACGTGTTGCCCGATGTCCCCGGCATGAATTCGATTGACATTGGTCATTGCGAAGACGTTGGCTACCACTGTCAGGCATTTCCCTTCTGGATGGTGACCGACCCGAAAGGCGAGTTCCTTTATGTCGGCGACAAAGGAGTGGGGGCGGTACACGTCATCGACATCAATCCGCAAAGTCCAGATTACCACCAGCTCGTCGAAACCATTCCGGTGGAAATACTCGGCGCGGATATCGGCTTGATCCGCACGCCCGATACGCCGGGATTCCCCACCAATGATGGATTCACCGGTATCCGTCAAATGGCTTTGAGTTCAGACGGCCGGCGACTGTTCGTAACGATCCCCAGCCAAAGGAATTTCAATGAATTCGTAGTACGGGACCAGCTGAGTAATGATACCTCGAGCGTCCTCTATCGATCGACTTACCAGGACAGCGTCATCGCCGTGATTGACGTCGATCCGGCGGACCGAGACATGCCCAACTACCGGCAAGTCATTCCCGCGGGCCCCACCCGTTCAGTCGGCAGAATAGGGGACGCCACCTACGAGATGACCTATGGGATTGCCCCTACAAATGACCCGGACTTCATGGTCTTCACGAATCAGGGGACGCGAGATGCCAACGCCTTTGGTTTCATCCACGTCGTCAACGATGATCCCGACTCCTTCCAGGCCGTCTCCGCGACGGTTCCTGTTGTCCTGGGGCAAACAGAAAAGACGGTCAGCAGGGGCGTTCGCGATGACGATGGCAACCAAGTATTTGACAGCAACGGCAACCCCCTGGTCCATGATGTCACGATCGAAGTGAATCCGAGCGCCGATTACTTCGACGTCCAGAACGTCACGGGCGTCGTCGTCACCAGCGACGGAAAGCATGCCTTCGTGACCGGCATCAATCGCGAGACGTTAAGGAATGATCCTTCCAGCGATCCCAACTATGGCGGCATCCCCAGCGGCGGTAACGTGGGGATCATCAAGAATCCATACCGATCACTTGACGGGTTGCTGAACGCTGACGCCGACGAACTCGCAGCGGTCACGGACATTCCAATCGTGATCGGTGCCACGCGGCCCATCCCCAATGCATATCCCAGCGACATCGTCCTTTCGCCCGATGATCGGTATCTCTATGTCAGCTACCACGGAACGAGTTCGGTATTCGTCTTTGATGCTCAGTTGATGATTCAGGCGGCCGAGTTGTGTCTTGCCAATGAGACGCCGGTTGAACAGTGCCGCCTTCAGGACGTGCCCATTGATGAAATCGAAGCAACCAATGACGAACTCGTGCAGCTGGGGCTGCCGATTCCGCCAGAAACACCGCCGCGGCAGCCGGGCGATCCAATCCCTCCTCCGCCACCGAATCCTTTGAAAGAGTTGGTCGACGCACGGGCGAATTACTCGATCGTCAACTGGGACCCGAGAGAGTACAGCGGAGCCGGACCCGATTACCGGGGCAGTATCCGGACGGGTCGACAACACAATGGTGTGAGGATTGGCCAGCTTGTGCGATTTCTGTTCAAGGGCGAAAGGAATCTACACGTTTGCTGTTCCCAAATACGCTGACAACGGCCCGATCGGCGTCGGTGGTAGCCCTGGAGGGATCGTTTTGTCAAGCTGTCCCGGAAAGGCCTGTTCTCTCACTTGTCTCGCCCGCTGGAAACCTTGACGATTGCTCTGATTCCGAACCGATCGAGTTCGAATGGACGGTTGATGGCCAGTACAGCCTGGACTATCACGTGGCTCCTTCGAGTCATCTCTACGTGAGTACCTATGCTCCAGGGCAGGGGCTTTGGCCGGATGACAGACCAGAGTTGCAGGGGCATCGGTCGTTGATCAACTCCTGGACTCCCTCGGCTTGGGTGAAGAATCGGACGACGTGAATTTTACCCGGATCGTTAATGGGCTGAACCTAGGATCAGAAACACAATTCACGTTGCCTGAGCATCTCAGCCTGACTGCCGGGCAAACGTACTACTGGGGTGTGATACTTACCCATCCCGATGGGACCGAGAGTCGTCAATGGGAACGCTTTTCCTTGCCCCTGTGCGTGCCGGAGATCCGGACGTCTTCAGCTCCGTTACCGTGCTCACGCATGGATTTGTGACGCCCTATATCGGCGATGACCTCGTGGATGTGAAGTTTCAGGAGTTGGGAAATGCCATCGCACAGATGGGCGACGGTGTTGTTGGAACCTACAACACAGCAACCGGTAGCTACGATTTCGACAACGGGTCGCCCGAGCTGGGACGACCACTCGTGCTGATCAACAACTGGGCGATCGATTCGGCGATCAGCGATACAGGTTTTGCGGAGGCGGCCGCCGACGCATTCTTTGCGGGACTCGTGCAGCTCGATGCAAGTTTAGGGAATATCTTCTCTTCGCCTATCGATCTCATTGGATTCAGCCGCGGTGCCACCGTCACGAGCGAAATCGCCCAGAGACTGGGAACGTATTATCCGAACGTCGGCACACTGACGGATCTGCATGTAACGACGCTTGACCCACATGATATCCGCCTGATGGACTCGCTCAACATTCCGCTCAGCGAAGCCCTGACGACACTCAAAGCGGCCGCCCACGTTTTGGAGCCCGGATTGACCTCGATTCCCTTGATTGGCCCCCTTCTTGGACTGCTTGCAGGGGCCGCGGCAAATCTTGCAGGCACCGCCGCTGCCACCGTTGAGCTTATGAATCTGGGTCAAATACGATACGACGATTTTCTCGACCCAAAAATACAGCGTTGGGAGAATGAAACGTTTCATGACAATTACTATCAAGAAGTCGCTAGAACCACGCCGCAGTCAATCAGCGGGAGAGGTGTCGTCGGCGGTGCTGTTGATGCTCTGGGCGGCGGAACGATTCTCACGCTCACACCGAATGGTCGGTCCATCGAGGGTGCGGACATCGATTTGCGTTTGGGCTGGACCGATGATGGCATTGAACGCGTCACTGGACCTCTGGAGCCCGTCCCATTACCGGGCGAAACGAGCCGCCTCGAGCTGGTTTCAACCAAGATCATGACATCGGTCAATTCTTCGGTGCCGGTGGTGTGCATCAACGAGTCAGAGCTTGGTATGCGGGTACCACAGATCTTTCCCTCCAAGCATTTCCCGAAAACAGTGAAGAAGGACTCTTGCGTTTCTCGGCCCATGCCAATGAGGATTGGAATCGGGCATTCAAGGACAGCGAGGATCTGCTTCCCTGGTACACCGCTCACGAAGTCTCACAACTGTCACCCGAAACGCAACAATTGGTGGGCAGCATCGAGCCGGGCCAATGGCCCCCCAGCCTCGACTCGCCAGAAGACATCTACGAACATCGTACGTGGGAGGGAATCGGCGAAGGGTTCTACTATTCGGTCCTTGGCGGGGGTGTCGAACATCGCCCCGCTTCCGGGGATTCGACGCCAGTCGTTTTCGACAATTCGACTTCGCCAGCCGGTGACCAGGCTGTTCCGACAATTTTCAATGGCAATTTCAACTCCACGGTCCGCCCTGTCTTGGGACGATTTCCCGTCGCCTTTTCAGCAGCCGGTGAACAGTTTGGCCCGTCCTGGGCTGAGCTTCCCGGCTGGTCCTTCCACAACGGAGTTGTTGAAGGAACTTTGACCCAGGGAACACATCTTGTCGAGATTGGAACGATTCCCAACCCCTTCAAAGGGGACGGCAGCGCCGGAATCCGCAGGTAGTACGAATGACGCCGAGGATTTTACCGACTATGCACTGCGGCTCGGCAGCCGCGGACAATTGCCACTCGACCTGCAGCAGCTCGCCGGCGCGGCCTTTGACGCATTCTTTCCGGCCGAAATCCTCGATGGCATCGACAGCGTCTTTCTGGATGATGGTACCGAGTCGAGGTACCGGTTTTTCCTGAACTTACAGAAATCACCCACAACCGGATGTATGTGCCACCGGACGCCACTTATCTGCAGTTCGACTATCGAACGGTTATCGCCGCGCCTGATGCACAGTTGGAGCTGCTGTTCAATGGTGAACCGATTGACGTAGCGGTGCAGCTCGAAGAGGAAACCGTCGGCTTTTCACCCTTCCTGGTTAGCGTTCCCGCAGGAGTTTCTGGAACAGTGGCCACGTTGACCGTGAGACTCGAAGGTGACGCCGAGGTGTGGCTGGACAACTTCACGTTCTCACCCTGTGTCGACGACAACTTTCACCAAGGGGAAGGCGTCTGTAACGGTGATTTCCAGCACGATGAGCATGGCATCGTCTCGGCCTGGCAATTCCTCGACGAAACGCCCGGGCTGCACAGTCCCCTCATGGCGGCAGATGGATCACTTTATGCAGCGATCGGAGACGGTTCAACTCAGTTGACAGTCGCTCAATTGGTGAATGTGAGCGAGTTGGCAACGACCCTCACGAGGCGAACCTGGCCGTCAATTTGAATAGCGGTCAGGGGATCGTTCACGAGCCTGTCTTTGTTCCATCCTGGGGTGTACTTCGATTGGATGCGTGGGCACCGCACGACACGGGTGATGGAGAGATCATCGTTTCCATGAGACAACCCGGTGGCACGTGGATCGATTTGCAAGACCATATTCAAATCAAAGCGTTAGGTATCGATGTTGATGGTCATTACGATACCGCCAAGAACAATCTCGTCTATGGATTAGAGGATCTTGATCCAGCAGTCGACAGCGGATTCGAAACATTCCATTTCAACGTGCCAGACCAGCTGCGAGGAAAAACTGCCGAGGTCAGAATCGATGTTGCCGGTAACGCCTACGGTGTGGACATTGATAACGTCTACTTCGGCAGCAAGCAGTTGCTGGTTGGCAATCCGTCCGATGCTCGGACAACGCAATACACCAATTATCTGATTGAGCGTCCGCAGTACAGTCTCTCTTACGATCCAGAAGACCGCATTCCAAATTGGGTGGGGTGGACCCTTAACAAGGATTGGCTGGGGGGTGTGGAACGTCCAGAAATCGCGTTTCGGCAAGATCCGGAGCTCCCGGAGGAGTTTCCAAGTGCAAGGGATTCCGACTACACCAACAGCGGATATGACCGAGGACACATGGCCGCCTCTTCGGATCGGAATCGCACTCTCAAAGACAGTACTTCTACTTTCTACGTCACGAACATCATTCCCCAGCATCCCGGCAACAACCAGAATGGCCCGTGGGCACAATTGGAAGATGAGCTTCAACAAGTCGCTAGTTTCGAACAGGGAGATGTACATTTTTGCCGGAGGAGTGTGCGGAGTCCTGTTAGACGGGTGCATCACTCCGGCTGAGGGCAACCCATTGAAAGATAAGGTTGCCATTCCGGAACAGGTCTGGAAAGTAGCGCTCGTTCTCAACAGGAGCGGACTATCATTAGGTGAGATCAACTCCACGAACGCTAAGATGATCGCCGTACTCATGCCGAACGATCCGAGCGATGCGACGTTCTTAGATAAGGATTGGAATGATCCGGCATTCCTTGTTACTGTCGACGACATCGAGGCCTTGACAAATTACAACTTCTTTTCCGAATTGCCGGACGCAGTAGAAGGGGCTCTCGAATCATCTCCGTTCGATGGCACATGGTTTGGGCGCCACTTGTCACGCGAGAATCTGATGTGGATCCTGCTGGCGAATTAACGGCGACCGAACTCGATCCTGTTGCGATCGAGAATTTGAGTCAGAATGCGTTAGACATTTGGCAAGATATCGTGGCGCTCGAGGTTCCTCTGGATATCCGCGCCGTCGTCGCGGACCTTCCTCCAGGTCAACTCGCCGAAGCTCGCCCGACGAAGTTTGATGATCAAGGACGGCCCGTTGGTGGAACGTTGATCATCGACGTAAATGCGTCGGGTCGCGGCTGGTTCATTGATGACACGCCGGCTGATCATGGTGAGTTCACTGTGTCACTGAGCGAAGTCGCTTTTCGAGCCTGTTGGTGAGTCCGAGGCAGCCGGATCCTACGATCTGCTGAGCGTCATGTTGCATGAAATTTCGCACATTGCCGGCTTCATCTCGGGATACTCCGGCTTTGATCGACATGTGCAAACAACCGTAGACGGATCCAAACTGTTCGTTGGTCCCGACTTTGTCGCCACGCTCAGCGCCGACGAAGACCACCTTGATCCTGTTATTCATTTCAACGATTTAATGAACGCGACTTTGGCGATATCGACACGGAAGTTGCCGACCGAAGTCGACGCGAAATCATCGCCGCCGCGCCGAGCCGATGGCTTCCTCGTGCCCTCTCCGGTACCGAGCATGGACGGAAGAACCGTCTTGCCCGACAACGGAGCAGCTTCGATTCAAGATTTCAGCGTCGCAGGTGACGGTGCAGAATCGCCCCCCGACATATTTGAGGTCGCGTCTCCTGGTGCCGATGCTGGAAGCTCGCTGGTCGAGCTGGCGCTGGAACTCATCAACGCCGACGCGCTGTGGAACATCCAGCCTTATATGGAAGTCGGGAAGAGATCAGCACTTCATGCGGCCTTGCAAGAGGACATCGCCAACGGGGCCTTTGATCATGATATGAGTAGTCTCGGATTTGCCTGGGATGCGCGCGGCGACGTGTCGGTCTCTGCGGGGCAGCTCGAGCTGGCCGAAGACGGATTGCTTACCTCCGGTATCTCGCAAGCGTTCATCGTTCCTGCGCACGCTACGCAGTTGCAGTTCACGATTGAACGGGCGGCATTTGTGCCGGAAAGTTCTTCGCCGCCAGATGCCTTTGAGGTGGCACTGCTCGATGCTCACGCCATGACGCCCCTGGTCGGGACCGCCGTCGGACTGACGGGCACCGACTCGCTGTTGAACATTCAAGCCACCGGCCAAGCCTATTTCGGCAGCGAAGTGACCGTGCCGGGAACATCGGTCTCCGGCGATCTCCTCTCGTCGCTGGAAACGCCGCTGACGATCGTCATCGACGTGTCAGGGATCCCCGCCGGCACCGAGGCGGTGCTGTACTTTGATCTGCTTGGATTTGGTTCCGTTGAAAGCACCATCACGATTGACAATGTCCTCTTCTCGGGTGGCAATACGCCACCGATCGCCAGCGCCGGCGGCCCTTATGAGATCGTCGAAGGAGACGACCTGGTGCTCAACGCAAGCGGCTCGATCCGACGCCGATGGCGATCCGTTGACCTTCGCCTGGGATGTCAACAACGATGGCGTCTTCACCGACGCCACCGGAGCCACGCCAACGCTCTCATGGAACCAGCTCGAGAGTCTCGGCATCCATGATCAAGGCAGCTTCACCGTCCACGTGCGCGTCGATGACGGTAGCGGCGATGTTGGTGAGGCTTCTGCGATTCTAACTGTCGGCAACTCGGCTCCTACGGCCGCGCTTGCCAACGACGGTCCTGTCAACGAGGGCTCTACCGCGGTCGTCTCCTTCAGCAATCAACTTGATCCTTCGTCGGCCGACACCGCCGCCGGTTTCACCTACCTGTACGACTTCGATAACGATGGCACCTTCGATCTAACCAGCAGCGATCCGTCCGCAACGGTGCCGGCCATTCATCTCGATGACAACGCCGATAGCCCGCTGACGGTTCACGCCCGTATTCAAGACGCCGATGGCGGAGGCTCGGACTATACGACTCAGATCGTGATCAATAGTGTCGCGCCGACCGCAACGCTGACCAACAACGGGCCGGTCGACGAAGCGTCACCGACAACGGTAACGATCGGCGGTCCGTTCGATCCGTCGACCGCCGATACGACCGCCGGCTTCACCTACCACTATGACTTCGACAACGATGGCACGTTTGAGATCTCCGAAACCACGTCGTCTTCGGTGACGGTACCCGCCAGTTTCCTCGATGGCGGACTGAGAAGTCGGACGGTACGGGCTCGAATCAGCGACAAAGACGGGGATTTCAATGATTATACGACGGTCATCGCGATCAATGTCGAAGCGCTGCCGATGGGAACGCTGGTCACCCCTGTTGCCGGATCAGTCACGAACCTGGATCTCGGCTATGTCGCGATTCAGTGGGATGCGGCTGCGCTCGCCGAATTGGACGAAACGACGTTCGATACGACCGACGTGACAATCAGCGATGTTTCGGTCGACCGGATCGAAAACCGTGGCGGCGGGCTTGTCCGTTATTGGTACAACGCCGACGGTGACAAACTGGTTGGCGGCTCGGTAATCGTCTCCAGTAGCACGGGCGCCGTGCTGGATCTGGACGCCGCCCCGAGTGCCCCATTCAGTAGTGCTTTTACGTTCGACGCGCCCAGCGAACCCGAGGACGTCACCGATCGCGTCGAATTCAATTTTTACGGCCGGCAGTACAATCGGCGGACTGGCATTTGGGGTTTCTATGCATCGGTCACCAACACTTCGACCGTCGAGTTTGCGTATCCCATTCGATTGTTGATCACCGAGTTGGGATCGACGGGCACGACCGTCGAGAACTCCGACGGAACGCTTGATGATGGAACGCCGTACTTTGACTTCGCGGGCGCCGGAACACTTGGGCCAGGACAGACAACCACGGCGGTCGTGATCGCGATCCATACACCGCCTCGCGTTACTTACAGCTTCGTTCCCCTAGTCTTTGCGATCGTGACGAGTGCGAGCGACGCGACAGCACTTTCGTCTATGTCCGACGCCTTGGTTGTGATTCAGCGGCCTGCCTTCCAAAACAGCAGTGATCGTTATGACGTCAATTCGGACGGCAGCGTATCGGCGCAGGACGCGTTCAGCGTCATCAATCACCTTGATCGAGGAACGGAACTGATCGCAGAGGACATTGCCGAAGTAACCGGTTTGGAGGCGAGCAAGTGGGTGGACGTCAATGGGGACGGCAAGGCATCGGCCCTCGACGCCCTGAGCGTCATCAATGAACTCGGACGGCAACGAATCGCAGGAACGACCTCGATCGCCCAAGGCGAGCAGATTCGCAAGGACGAGGAGTCGGAGCATGTCGTTGACGAAGTCTACACCAATCTGACCGAAGACGATGTAGACTCGCTGTTTGCCGCCTGTGTTGGGCAGGAACCGCGTCAGATCAAGACCGAAATCGAACCCAATGCGAGCAGGGATGAATCCGAACAAGACATGAATGAAAGACTGGAAAGTCTGGAATACGTTCTGCAGAGCGAAATGACGTGGTTCGACTGACACCCTCCATCACTGACCGACCCCCATCACTCGGTCGCTAATACGCAGGTTCACTTCGGCCTTCGGCGTTCCTTGTTCGACATTCGATATTCTCCCCGCGAATGCGAAAACACCGAACACCGAACAAGGAATGTCGAATGACGAAGTAGATCAAGAAGCCGGGGCGAACGGGGTCAGAGGGGCGAACGGGGTCAGTGCATTTTCGAACAAACGTAGGGCAGGTATAAACGACGGTTCTAGGAAAGACAGTGAGAGCAAGTGAACGCGACACGTGGGCGCGTAGGCGGCGAGAACGCAAAAGGTAAAAAAACGAGGAGAATCGATTGTCGTGGCGTCGTCGCTTGACAAGCTTAAGAAAGACCTTTGGGGACGTACCAGGGGACGGGGGTCTTCAAGGCGTACGATCGCCCATTTGCCTTGGACGGCAAGTAAAATCGTGGTTTTCTTCCCAGCCATAGCCCCAAGCCAAAAGGTCCTGGTAAGGTAATATTGTGGGATCGGGCGGGTCCATCCGCCCACCCATTGGTCCACTTCCAAGATTATGACAGTCCATCGATTGGTTACGTACAAATGAAATTTTCGACGATAAGATCTTTATTGTGGGGCGGGCTCACCTTTCTATCGCCCCTCGGAAGCGCCGTTGGACAAGACGCGGCCGGGCAAGCGAACGATGCGAGTTACACGCAGGGAGTCAGCACAAGCCCTAGCAACTACAACACCGCCTACCGTGGTGGCGGCTACGGTGGCTACTGGGGTGGCGGCCACGCGTCGACGGCGCAGGAGGGGATGGCTCGGGGAATGGCCGACGTGATTCGAGCCCGTGGAGCGGCAGCGGTCGATGTTGCAAGGGCAGCAACGGAAAGTGAGCGGGCTCGCCGAGCCTACGAGGAGAATCGAAATTTCGCGGTGCGTAGCTTTGTTGAGAATCGGCAGATTCGAGACCAATACCGTGCCACCGCCGATAATACGTTTTACAAGAGTAAGGAAAAACTCGCCGCCTATGTGGCATCACGGCAATACCAACCTCTCTCCAAATCGGAGTTCTATGAGGAGACCGGTGAGATCAATTGGCCCATCGGTTTGCTCCACCCCCATGATGAAACCGGTCGAAAACAGATCGAAGCGTTGTTTGCCAAACGCGCCAGCAACGGTTCATTAGCCCCTGCGGATTATGTTCGACTCAACAAGCTGCTCCGCGATTGGTTAAACCACATTCCAACTCACGATGATGACTTCTCTGCCAGTGACATCACCACAGCGGCTCGTTTTCTGCGCCGTTTGGAAATAAATCTCAAAGGCGATTTTCAATGAGCCTGGGCTCGGGGCGTCCATGCGTTTTCATCATTATTTCACTATCTCTCATCCGTTGAAATTCGAATAAGCACCATGAAACGAGCCACTTTGATTTTTAGTAGCCTTTTGCTTTGCCTTTCGCCCGTCGGGTCGCGTCTCTTACTAACACGCTCGTCCCACGCTTGTGCCCAAGAGGCAGCCACCGGGACATCCGATGTATCGGCCCTGGTCAAGGCATTGACCGACCAAGATGATGCTCCAAAACGCTGGCGTGCGGCGAGAGAGTTAGCAATGATGGGCAAGGGTGCCAAGGCCGCCCTGCCTGCGCTGGTCGAGGCGCTGGAGGATAAGAATGCTTCCGTTCGGCTATACGCTGTGGTTGCCATCGGCCATTTCGGTCAGGTCAGCAACGATGTTGTCAAGAAACTGATTTCAGCGGTTGGTGATAGCGATTCTCGGGTCCGTGTCGCCGCGGCAATTTCCATCCACCAGCTTGTGGAGGACCCCTCCGTGGTCATTCCGATGGCGGTCAAGATGATGGAAGAACCGCTTTTTGCCAGTCGCGTGGTCGAGACGATCGTGTTGCGGGGCGAAAATGCGATCCCGTTCCTGCTCGAAGCTCTCAAGAATGATCGCGCGGCCTACTGGGCGTGCCTCGCCATCGAGGAGATGGGCGAAACGGCTAGCCCGACGGAGCCGGCGTTGGTTGATCTGCTCGCCAGCGGACCGGATGACTCGCTGAAAGTGCAAGCACTGCTGGCGCTTGCGAAAATTGGCCCGCAGTCGGAGTCTGCCAAACAGCAAGTCCTCGCTGCCCTTGGGCCCAACTCAAGCGACTCGGTCTTGACCGCCGCCGCGTTTGCCGCTGGCGTATTGGGATTCAGCGAAGCAGCTGCTCGGCTCGAGAAGACCAAGCAGAGCGACGAGCCGCTGCTCCATCTGGTGTCGCTGTGGGCGCTGGCGAAACTGTATCCGGAGGACGCGGCGCGACAACAAGCCGCCCTCGACCACTTGATCGAGGGCCTCGGCAGTTCCGACGCCTCCATGCGTCTGGCCGCCGCCGAAGGTTTGCATGGCCTGGCCCTCGATCCAGAGATTGTCGGTCCAAGGCTAATCCAACTGCTCGACGACGCTGATCCGGTCGTTGCCTATAACCTTGTTGAGGCTTTCGCCAGCTTGGGCGAAGCGGCGGCCGAGCGGGCCGGCAACGCTCTCTCGAATGAGAAACTTCGCAACCTCGCGGTTCAAGTCCTGGACCGCTTGGGACCGAAAGCAAAACTCGCCGTACCGCAGATCGTCGATGCTCTGGCGGGCGCCGAGGACGAGTATCGATTGCAGCTTCAGGCGGTTGTCAGGAAAATTGGTCCGGACGCTGCCCCGGCGACGGAAGAACTTGTTCGGTCACTTGACGACGCCTCCGATGAGACTCGAATCAGCGCTCTTGCTGGCACTCGGAAACATCGGCCCCGGCGCGTCAGCTGCGAAGTCGAAAGCCTTGGCAATGGTGGATGGCAGTCAAGACCCGTTCGAAGAGGTTTTGGCTGCGTGGACCGTCGCCAAGGTCGCACCTGACGACCCAAAAGCGGTTGGCAAGGTGGTACCCGTCTTGATCAAGGGACTGAGTTTCCCCGACGGCCTCGTTCAGGCAGAAGCCGCGATGACGCTTGGCGAGTTAGGGCCCGCAGCTCGTTCGGCAGCCGACGCCTTGAGCGCGCTTGCGGCTAGGAAGGACGCTCCCATGGAATTGCGCGAGATCGCGAATGAAGCGGCGACCGCCGTCCGCTGAACGCGCCCGTAGCCCCGTTGGTTGCTTGCGGACCTGATTGTCAGATTGTTTCATTCTTGCGGTCATTCCTGTTGAGTGTCCACCTCATCACTGTCCCACAACTTCTGAGTCGCAGACCTCCAGGCTCCACGAATCATGAAGAAACACGAATGGCGTGAGAACACCGACGAAGGCGGGATACGTCTGGTCAGCGCCTCGCGACATGCCGGCAAATGGCAGCTCCGGTCTCGACTCAAGTCGGACGCGGAATGGACCGAGTTTCCAGTCATTCCGCTCGAAGATCTCGAAGCCCTGCGCGAAGTTCTTTGCAAGAAGTATCAGCGCAATCGCGTGCCTCACGATCACGTCCTGGAAGTCGATGCCCTGATCGAGACCGCCAAACTCCGAAGGTAGGTTCGAGCCGGATGGCGCCCCAGGCGACGTGAGTGGATGAAAGGCAGACGGGAACCAGTAGATTGTCGAGGTCGCGAGGCAGCAGGCAACGATACGGGATCTGACCTGGCCAAGTCTCGGCGTGAAGCATCATCTTGCCCTCGTCGAGACTGTCGCGAACTTGGCCTTCCGTTACGGCGTGAGAATCCATGTACCAGTCCGTCATCGCAATGGCGTCGGAATGTTTGGGCGGAAGCGTGGTTCCCGGAACGGGCATGACATCATGCTGGGTCAGAACGTATCGGCCAATCAAACGCCGCGTTTCGCGAACATAAATCTCTTAGGGCCGGTGGCCGTTGTCGCGAAATTCGTCCCTCGGCAAACCGAATTGCTTCCAGTAGTCGCGATCTCGTTTCGAGACAGACGGATCATTCTGTAAGAAGTAGAGTAGGTCGCGAATGGGGTCAGGGTCGCGAATGGGGTCAGTGCATTTTCGAACACGTCGGGTAGGTAGAACGACGGTTCTAGCAAAGACAGGGCGAGCAAGGGAAAGAGAAAAGATCGTGCCGTAACAGTAAGCTGCGCAGGGAGTGATTTTCATGAACAGAGGGCTTTCTCAACCTACCACGCGCAACCTCTCCCATCTTGCCTCGCTGAAAATGCACTGACCCTGTTCGACCGACGGACCCTGTTCGACGCTGTTTTTGTTGATCACTGATTCGCGTTTGAACCCGCGTCGTCCCAGATACGAAAACCCCCGATGAAGGCATCGTCGTTCGGGACGGTTTCGACGCCCTCCGGCAAATCGCTCAAGCGGTGGGCGTTGCCACCCCCAATCGCCACGTAGTCGGGTTCGAGCGCGGCACGCAATCGTTGCACCACATCGAAGACCGCGTGCCGCCACTTTTTCTCGCCCAGGCGATTCAGGCCGGTGATGCCGACGTAGTCTTCGAACGTTTTCTTCCTGTACGGCAAGTGGGCGAGTTCCATCGGCTGGATAATCCCATCGATAATCATCGCCGATCCAAGTCCCGTTCCCAATCCCAGGAACAGCATGCGGCCGCCGTGGTAGCTGCCCAACGCCTGCATCGCGGCGTCATTGACGATCTTGACGGGACAGCCAAAAGCGGTCTCGAAATCGAAGCCGACCCAACCACCGCCCAGATTGTGCGGCTCGTGCAGGACGCGACCATGAATCACCGGCGCCGGGATGCCGATGGAGACGGCGTCGTACTGCCAATCGTCAGCCAGCTTCTTGATTCCCTCCACCGCCTGCTGCGCCGTCAAGTCGGGACCGGAATCAAACAACCGCCGCTCGTCGTGGCCCGATGCTTTGATCTTGACGTGCGTGCCACCGATATCGACGACGAGGACGTTCATGCGCGACCTGCTTTGATGGGAAGTAAAAGGTCGGTTTCTTCAAGTCTTCGCCACTTCATATCGAAGCCGGACCTTTGCAGTTCAGTTGACATGGTTTGGCCTCTCGTAACAATGCACTTGCAACGGAGTGTGACTTAATTGGATTTCACAATGGTTTGATTCTCGAAATGGCAGCCGAAAGTGAGCGCTGTCCGGCTAGGTTCTCGAGATCCGATCGCGAACAAGCGGGGAAGTCTTTTTTCGCCGTCACGCGTTTCCCCAAAACAGGAGATATCGAGATGTTTCCCAAGTCAGAACTTGAGCGATTTGGCGGGCGGTTCCCTCATGATTTGGTGGGCGATGTGCCCGTCGGAGGTGATTGCTGGCGGCAAATGCAATTTGATCACGCTGAAATGGACCCGAATGAAGAGGGAATCTCGGCGGAGGAAAAGTCGCGTCGCGTCGAGTACCTGGACACCGTGTGGTGGCCGAAAGTCCTGGAAAAGGTCCACCTCGAGCGGCAGCGATTGGAGGCCGAGCATGGTGAAACGTTCATTCAACACTGGGAACGCGTCGTCAATCGCAAACCCCACCTGCCGCACGGCTTTGGAGTCGGGTGATGCGTTGTCGCGCGCCTCAGACGTGCGATTGGTCACGCTGACGGGCGTTCATTCAGCAGCAAGCGAAAAAAAATGAGTGAGCAAGTGAACGTCATCGAATCAGAGACAATGGCCAAGGGAGTGGTTTCGCCGCGACCGCTATTCGTGTTCGATATTGGAGCTAACGGAGTTGACTGTTCTCGTATTCTCGTTGTTGTTAGCCCTCGTGTCGCTCGTGGCCGGCTTCCTCGGTTCGCTGACCGGTATGGGCGGCGGGATCGTCATTGTGCCGGTTTTGACGTTGTTGTTCGACGTCGATATCAGTTACGCCATCGGGGCCTCACTCGTGTCTGTCATCGCCACGTCGTCCGGCGCGGCGGCCGCGTATGTCAAGGAAGGTTACACGAACATCCGTCTGGGGCTGTTCCTCGAAATCGCGACCACGATGGGCGCGCTGGCCGGTGCTTCCCTCGCAGCTTGGATATCGGGTAACGCGATCGCCGTGATCTTCGGGATAGTGCTGTTGTATTCCGCCTATCAGATGCTACGAAAGAAGCAGCATCCGGAAATCATTGCTCGACCGGACACGTTGGCTGCGCGTCTGCGACTGGACGGAACCTATCCAACCGACGACGGACCGTCGTCGTATCATGTGCAACATGTGCCGGCAGGATTCAGTTTGATGTTTGTCGCCGGTACGCTGTCAGGGCTGTTGGGGATTGGCTCGGGAGCCCTGAAAGTGCTGGCGATGGATCGGGCGATGCGGGTTCCTTTCAAGGTTTCCACCACGACCAGCAACTTCATGATCGGCGTTACCGCGGCCGCCAGCGCCGGTGTTTACCTGAATCGCGGTTACATTGATCCGGGGCTGGCGATGCCGGTGATGCTGGGCGTGTTGGCCGGCTCGCTGCTGGGGACGCGGGTGTTGGTTCGAGCGAAGGTCAGCATCCTGAAGCTCGTATTTGCCACGGTGATTATGGTTTTGGCGGCCGAAATGATCTTCAACGGTATGATGGGGAGAATCTGAGCATGGGCAAGGAACCATCGTCGGAACAGCGAGCCTGGACGGACCAGCAAATCGAGCAGATCGTGGGCAATCTGTTGCGTGCCGGCGTGCTGTTATCGGCGTTTGTCGTCTCCGCCGGCGCAGTGGTCTACATCACGCGACATGGCCGTGAACAACCGCATGACAGGACATTTCAAGGCGAACCGGAGACGCTACGGAGCGTTCCGTTGACGATTCAAAACGCGCTACAGGGGGATGGACGAGGAATCATCCAGTTCGGTTTGTTGATATTGATTGCCACGCCGATTGCACGCGTGGTGATGTCCGCCTTTGCTTTCAGCCGGCAGCGAGACTGGCTGTACGTCACAGTGAGCTTGATCGTACTGACGTTCCTCACGTTCGGTCTACTCGGAATGACGCCATGAATCAGCGAGGTTGGGCCGCTGATCGTCGCTGGCCCGCTCTTGAATGTCATTCAAGCGATCGGCACTCCGGCGCACTGCCCATCGCGCCGTCCAGCTTCTGGTCGGTCAGGCTCGCTTCTTGAGGTTCAACCAATTGCTGCTCGAACCCTCTGAGCGACCACTCTCGCTTGGCACGCAATTTGCGATTCCGCGCGAGTGAATCGAATTCCGCGGCGCGAACGGGGTCAGCGCATTATCCGGCGCGTCAGTGCATTTTCCGGCGCAAACGCGCGAACGGGGTCAGTGCATTTTCGAACACGTAAGACAGGCAGAACGACGACTCTAGGCAAGACAGGGCGAGCAAGGGAAAGAGAGAAGATCGTGCCGTAACAGTAAGCTGGCGCAGGGAGTGATTTTCATGAACAGAGGGCTTTCTCAACTTACCACGCCCAACCTCTCCCATCTTGCCTCGCTGAAAATGCACTGACCCTGTTCGGCAGCTGGTGACTCATGAAATCCGAGCGACCGACTCCGCTCCAGGCGAACGATGGAACGATTTCGCAACCGCGCCACAACGCCACATGCTGGCAATTGGTGGGATCGATGCCGAGAAGCGCGGATTCGTCACCACATGGTACATGGGCCAGCGGAGTCGGCGTCGTCCGTGACACAGAGAGTTAAAATGAAGTTGTATCAAAACAAGTTGCTGACAAAGTGAACCAGTCGCGTCCCCCTGTTCGACGAGGAGTTCTTGGGCACGATCTAATCGCACCTTGTGCTCAGCCACTCATCCAGTTCTTTGGAATGCACAGCATTCCGGGCATTGACGTACCGGATCGGGCAGATGAACAAGAAGACGTGGATCATGGACCAGGCACGCCGGAAGGACTTCGCCTTACACAAATTCATTCACGCCCTCGCGGCCAGCGAAACGTTACAGTCGAAATGAGCGCGGCTTCCACGGGCAATTGAACGGGGCTGCATGGCACTGTCGTTTGGCGGTGAGCCCTCAGCTATGCGAGGATGCGATGGCTTCCTAACATTCGTCCTGCCGGGGCTGTGCTCTTGTTTGTTTTTAAGAGTTTTGGGGACATACCAGAGTGTCCCCTTATGGCGCTTCGACCAATCGCGGTTTTTAATTTAGTCGTGGATTTTTCGGGTCATATTCTCCAGTCAGAAACGACTAGATTATCGGTGCGCTACCATTCCGGTGATTTGGATCTTGGAGAGGGGAATATGTCGGACGAACTGGGCTCATCAGTGCGGAAGCATGGACCCGACCTGTACCGCATCGCCTGGAGGATCTTACGGCATGCCGATGATGTCGATGAAGTGTTGCAGGATGTCTTCCTGGAAGCTCTACAGTTTTCACAGCGCGAAAGGGTTTTCAGTTGGATCGGGCTGTTAAAGCGGTTGACCGTGTGTCGGTCGCTGGATCGGCTGCGAAGGCGTCGCACTAATGTTTCGATGGACGGATTCGCACTCCCTTCATTAGACCGTTCACCGTGTGATCTTGCGAGTGATCGAGAGCTACAGATGCGGCTGCGGCAAACACTCGGTCAACTTCCACCGCGTCAGGCAGAAGTTTTCTGCCTCCGTTACTTCGACGATCTCTCGAATCAACAAATCGCCGACACCCTCTGCATTTCGGCGTCAGCCGTCGCAACCGCATTGCGCAAGGCACGTGTGAAATTGACCGAGTTGTTGCCGGATGAACTCAGTAAAGGAGCTAGACCATGAGTATGAAACGTAATGATAGTAGCGTCTTGGATGAACTCGACGGAACGCTTCGCCGCGCGGTTGAGAGTGCGCGCTCGATCGCCCCGCCAGACGTTCCGATGCAGCAGAGCTTGGCACGAATTGAAGAACTAATCGAGTCGAAGGCGTTGGAGGTTTCCATCCGCGTCATGCCTGTATTGGGCGACGCACGAGTAGGCGGTCACGTTAAGAGCTCTTTGCGGCTTCGCTGGCTAGCCGGTCTCGCCGCTTCCGCCGCAGTGGTCGTGATTGGTTTCATCGTCATGTCTCGCCCGACATTAGGCTTTGCAGAGGTCGCCCAGGAACTCGCAAAACAAGAGTGGGTGCATGTCACCGAAGAGTCGTCCGATGGCACGAACAGTGAGGTCTGGTTTTCGCCACGGAACGATGTTTCGGCTCGACGAGACGCCAAGTCGATTGAATTCCGTGATCACAGGACAGGGGTTTTCCACTGGTACGAAACGTCCGATCGAAAGTTGTTCCGAGTGTTGGAAGAGGGTTCGCCTCGGCGATATGACCGGTTTGCAGAACTCGCCGCAACGCTGCCATTGTTGCTTGAAAATGGCGCGCCGACGGACCCGCTGACAAGCATTAAGTTTCTCGAAGCGCCACGAGATGAGTTGCAGCTAATCAGTCAATCTACGTCGCGCGTCAACGAGGAGGGACGTGAACTGTTGGATTACGAAGTGAAAGTTAGATATCGTGCGCAGCCAGCTCGATTCTTCTTCCGCGTCGATGCAGAGACGAAGCTTCCACAGCGATGTACGGTATCGGTAACGGTTGATGGAAAGGAGGTAGAATACGGTGTCCGCTTCGACTATCCGCGGCAAGGACCGATCGATATTTACGCTCTGGGCGTACCGCGCGACGCTGTGTTGGTTGACCGCGTGCCCGCCAATGACGTCAAGTCGCTAATTGCCAGCGTAACGGCGGGTTGGGGGCGGTTCGATGACTATCGGGCAGTCGTCGTTCGCTACGAAAAGAACGATCCATATTGGTGGCTCAATGCGGACGTCGAGGTAATTCATCGGAAGGGTGACCGTATGCGGCGAGATAATCTGTTTCGTCAGCCGTTGCCTGAGCATCAGCCCTCTGATGAAGTGGACTTTGCGGATTGGTGGATCAAGCAATCGAAAAACCGGCGAGGAATCTGCACATCAATCAGACATGGCGACATCAACTGGATGTTTGAGTCACGGTTTGAAACTGCCGATGACGGTGGTCAGATTGCCGTTATCGAGTCGAAGCAAGATTACGAGTTGCCGATCCCTGCATTTTGGAGTTTGGCACCGGATTACGCTGCGAGACCGCCAATGGGAGGTTCGTCACTAAACAATGAAATGCGAGTCATTGCCAATCCATCCGAAGGTCCGAGCGGAACTTTGATGTTGGAGGACATCCAAACCAACTCATACAACACTGCTCCCAGTGCAGATGATCGTAATCTGATGCCTCACGCTTGGCGGAAGTGGATCGATGCAGGTCGAGAATCCCTTGTCATGCGGAGCGATATGTACGACTCGCGAGGCAATTTGATGTCGAGCCGGATAGTAGTGCAGGCCGCGCAATCACCAGCCGGCCACTGGTATCCGACCGAGTTACTCGACAGGTGGCGCACGCCCGGTGGAGAGATTGGCGAAACCGTTTGGCATTTCTACGTCGATTTTGCCACCGATATACCTGATGCCCTGTTCAACGTTGAAAATCCGCAGCAATTGAATTGACTCTGCGGGTTTTGAACATTTGAAATGGGTCTGCAAGGCGCTTACCCCGTAGTTTTGATCGCATTTCACGGCGGAAAATGTGAAGAAATATGTCGCATAAAGCTGTTTGCCGTACTCTTGTCTAGTAGAGCGACGCCTCAAACAGCTGGAACACAGATGGAATCCGATGAAGAACTAGTTCCGGCGCGAACGGGGTCAGTGGCGCGAAGGGGGTCAGTGGCGCGAACGGGGTCAGTGCATTTTCGAACACGTAAGACAGATAGAACGACGACTCTAGGCAAGACAGGACGAGCAAGGGAAAGAGAGAAGTTCGTGCCGGAACAGTAAGCTGGCGCAGGGAGTGATTTTTATGAACAGAGGGCTTTCTCAACCGACCACGCCCAACCTCTCCCATCTTGCCTCGCTGAAAATGCACTGACCCTGTTCGGCTGCTGTTCGGCGCTTGGGTTTTCTTTCGCAAACTTGACGGTCGAATCAACGATCCCTTGGCGGATCCTTAGGCTCAGGCGATGATCTCGCTGATGACTTCGCCACCAAACTGCGACAATTGTTTGAACCTGCCGCCGTGGAAGTAGGTCAACTTGTTGTCGTCGAGTCCCAGCAGGTGAAGGAGCGTGACGTGCAGGTCACGGATCGGATGGACACACTCGACTGCCGAGGATCCCAGTTCGTCGGTCGCACCGACCACGCCCGGTTTGACTCCGCCACCGGCAAACAACATCGTCATTGCCTGGCTGTTGTGGCCACGGCCAAGTGAGTATACGCCGCCACGTTTGTTATTGTCCGGCGTGCGTCCGAATTCGCCCGTCCAGATCACGAGCGTGTCTTCGAGCATACCGCGTTGCTTCAAGTCGCGAATCAATGCAGCGATTGGCTTATCGACGCTCTTGATACGGGCCGCGTGACCGCGCTGGAGATAGTCATGGCTGTCCCAGCCGCCACTGAAGATTTGCACAAACCGGACGCCACTTTCGACCAAGCGACGAGCCATCAAGCATTGATTTCCAAAGACGTGTGTGTCCGAATCGTCAAGCCCATACATTTCCTGAGTCTTTTGTGATTCCCTGGACAAATCGACCACGCCCGGAACTTCCGTCTGCATTCGAAACGCAAGTTCGTAGTTTTCCATTCGAGCAAGCAGTTTCTGGTCCTTTTCCCCAACGGATTTCAAGTGCCTTTCGTTCAGCCAGGCCAGTTCATCGAGTGCACGCCGTTGGTGCTGTCGCGACTTGAAACCCTGCGGTGCGAGATCAAGAATCGGAGATCCTTGCGGTCGCAATCGAGTGCCCTGGTAGTAAGGTGGCAGGAATCCGTTGCTCCAGTTGGTCGGGCCACCTTGCGGTAGTGCCAGTTCGGTCATCACCACATAGCCGGGAAGGTTTTGATTCTCCGTACCCAAGCCGTAGTTCACCCACGCGCCGACGGCGGGATCGCCCCCCAGTCGGCTTCCGGTGTTCATGTGGAACAGTGCTTCGGGGTGATTGAGTGATTCGGCTTGGCAGCCCCGAAAATTGCAAAGCTCGTCAGCGACGTAGGGATCAGCCAGATGTTTCCACTGATCGCACATCTCGATTCCATTGCTGCCGACCTTACGAAATTGAAACGGACTGCCCACAAAAAACTTGAATCCCGTTTCCTGACCGAAGGCCAGCTTTGATTCTTGTTTGTGCAGGCGCGACAGCTCTGGCTTGGGATCAAACGTGTCCATCTGCCCAGGGCCGCCTTCCATGAACAGCATGATGACATTCTTGGCCTTCGGCTTGAAGGTGGAAGGAGGAAGGAGGAAGGAGGAGGATGGAGGATCTTCAGCGCGGAGCAGCGACGTGAATGCGATACTCCCTAACGATGCGCTGACTCCGTACAGAAAATCACGTCGTGATGACTGGGTGTTCATGTTCGTCTCCGATCGATTGATTGAATGTTCAGTTTCCACTTTCATCCTTCCGCCTTCTATTGGACGTTCATGAACTCATTCGAGTTGAACAGCAGCAGGCTCATGTCGGCCAACGCTCGGACGCGAGGAGAGACTTCATTCGGCTTTTTGTCGGCCTGGTAGTTCTCGAATACGGGCAGAATCTCCTCGTACTCGAATGTCTGTCCGCTGAACTCTTCGACCAACGAACGTGTGATGCTCGACGGATAGTCAGTTGGCGTCGGCTGGACTCCTTTGTGATACTCCGTCATGTCCTTAACATACTGGCTCAGACGCCGAATCTCCGCCTGCGATGGATCACGCAGCAGGATCAATTGAAATGCCAGTCGAATTTGGTGCTCGATGTCATTCTCTTCGGCTTGCAACCGAACTGCCATCGCGATCGATCGATCCGTGATCAAGTCGCTATTCAGCAAGGTGAAGACCTGCGGCGTCGCCGCCGCCGTTTCTCGCAGCTCACACGATTCGTTCGGGTTCGGTTGGTTGAACAATTCCGTGAACGGATCCGATTGGCCACGCACGTGATAGGCGTAGATGGTTCGTCGATTCCGCAAGTCCGGTGTCGGCGACGGTTGATACGCCGGAGCTAACGAGAACTGAATCATTCGTGGTTGCAGTGCCACTTCCATATTGATCTCCGGCATCACCGGCAACCCGCCATCACAGTGGACGAGTTCACCGGTTGCCGCGAGTATTGAATCACGCAATTCCTCAGCAGTGAGCCGATGCCGCGGAAAGTGCGACAGGAGCGAATTGTTTGGATCGACCTTTCCAAGCAGCTCTGGATCGGTCGCCAAACTAGCCCGCCGGTAGGCGTCCGACAGCATGATCAGTCGGTGCATCCGCTTGATCGACCATCCGCCGTCGACAAAATCCGATGCGAGAAAGTCGAGCAATTCCGGATGCGTTGGCTTGGCACCCTTTGCACCGAAGTTATTGGCGTTGGCAGCGATCCCTTTGCCGAAGTGGTATTGCCAAATCCGATTGACGATGCTGCGCGCGGTCAATGGGTTTGCCGGATCGGCAATCCACCGTGCCAGGGCAAGCCGCCGTCCTTCAACACGATCGGGTAGCAAGTAGGGATCATCGGACTCACTGTTGACGGTCAAGGTCACAGCGCTGAGTACGCCCGGAAAGACTCTGTCTCCCAGAGCGGTCAACGCCCCACCGATCAAGATGTGATTCTGCGGCGGCAATCCGGTGGCACCCATTCGATCGATGCGTAGCTTACGAGCCCCATTCCAAGCCAACTTGAGTTTTGCAGCGTTGTAGACGCTCTGGGCCATCGGTTCATAGCGTTCGAGCCTCCGCGTCCAAATCCATTCGTCTTGTTCGCGCACCTTTGAGCTGGCCTTGTTCGACGTGGTCAAGACCAACGTGGCGAGGCGGTTTCATCTCATCGGGATCATTCTTTCGATCGGCTTCGGATTTGTAAGGCAAGCCATGTTGCTCGTACCAGGCACGCGCCGCAGCTTCTTGTTTTTCCCGAATCTTGTTCTTTTCAGCGACAGCGAAGTCAAGCATTCGCTGCACGTGGGCCTTACCTTGCTCGAAATGGCTTAAGTCTTCTTCCGGCGAATACGGCACCGGCCGTTCAGCCATCTGCGTCGTCGATAGTGCCGAATAGATGCGGTAGTAATCGCGAGTCGGAATCGGGTCAAACTTGTGGTCATGGCACTTGCAGCAGCGGAGTGTCTGAGACAAGAACGTCTGACCGGTAATGTTGACCAAGTCATCCAGATACATCTGCCGAGCCTCTTCGGCGTCGACCATGGCGTTGTCCCAAGGCCCCAATCGCAAGAATCCCGTCGCAACAATCCACTCGGCTTCTTGTTCGTTGTAGGAACCTTCCAGCTGAGTCTGAAAAACGTTTTCTTGGGAACCATCGGTTCGTTGGCGGACCGACTCATCGGCTAACTCATCACCGGCGAGTTGCTCGACGATAAACTCGTTGTACGGCTTGTCCGAATTGAGAGCGCGAATGACGTAGTCCCGATACCGCCACATGTTGGATCGCTCGTAGTCGTTCGACATGCCGCCGGTGTCGGCATAACGCGTGACATCCAGCCAATGCCTCGCCCAATGTTCGCCAAATCGCGGGCTGTCCAACAAACGGTCGATAAGCTCTTCCCACGCCTGCTCCGGCTGCTGCGAATAAGTTTCGAGAAATTTGCGTACCTCCACCGGTGCCGGAGGAAGTCCGGTCAAATCATACGTCGCACGGCGGATCAGGTCTCTGGCCTCCGCTCGCGGAGAAGGTTGCAGACCAGCTGCTTCGAGCTTCTGGTCCACAAAGTAGTCAATTGACTCGCTGCGTGGGACATCGGGCGGCAACACTTCGGTCACCGGTTTGACCGGCAAGAACGCCCACAAATCTTCTTGCTGATATCGTCGATTCGACCATTCGTCCGACGTGCCTCCACTGGTTTCAACGATCATCCCTTCGTCGGTGACACGTCGCTTCGCCTCCTGATCGCGGTAGGCCTGCTGCGTCTGCTCGTCGGGCCACGGTGCGCCGTGCTTGATCCAGTCACGGAACAGCTGCACTTGCTGTTCGGTCAATCGATCATTCTCTTTGGGCGGCATCTCGTAGTCTTCCCACCTGATGGCCGCAACGAGCGTTCCTTCGTCCGGCTTTCCGGGGACGATTGCCGGTTCTTCTGACTCACCGCCACGCAGCAACGCTTCCCGAGTCAACACGCTGAAATCGCCCTTCACGTCCTCCGGTTCACCGCCATGACAGCCAAGGCATTTGTCTTTTAACAGCGGCAGAACTTTTTGCGTGAAGAGTCGCTCCGTCGCTTCGTCTGCAGAAGCATTCACGCCGCATGTCGCAAAGGCGCAACTTGCTGTGACGACAATTAAAATCGATCTAAAGCTCATTGGGATATCCATCGCGATACAATTGCAAAATCTCGTCAGCGGAAAGTGCGCCAGAATACAACGCAAATTCGTCCATGCTTCCATTGAGGTTACGAAGCACGAACTGCGGGTCCGTTCGATACATCGGCTCACTCCAGTTGCAAATCGAGGCAGGCCCGATGCGGATCGATTCGACCAGCAGATCGTCAGAAATCGATTCGCTGCCGATTGGTTCGCCGTTCAGGTAGTGAGTGACCCGTGCCTGATCCACATCGTAAGTCACGGCGAGCATGATCCAACGACCGCTCAAAGATGCGTTCCAAATCTTCGGCGAAAAGAAGACGGGCTGAACAAACTTGGAATGCTCGTCGCGTCGTGGCACTTTGACCGAAAAGAAGATTCTCCCATCGTCCATCAACTGCCAGTGCGGTTCACGATCTTCATGCCCGTCGGTCAGAAACAGCGAGTTGTACCAGCGGTCGAGGCTGTTGATTTTGACCCAACACATGAGCGTCAATCCGCGGTGCTCGCCTGGCACATTCACACGTACTCGGCTGCCAACGCGGCTGAAATCCAGTGCCGCCTCGTTCCGCCCCCAACGGTCCATGGTCCGCGTTGCGGCGACGACCGTTCCATCCGAAGCAGGCTGATTTGCACCGCCGGCAAGGTTGTCAACCTGGCGTGATTGCAGGCGGTCTGAATGAAATTGATAGTAAGCGACAGCACGCGAATCCGTATAGATTTGCTTTCTCGTTTCCGCCCAATTGGAAAACCTATGCTCTTGCTTCTGTCGCAGAAGGTCTTGAAACTCCCTTGGCCCTACGGTCACCGCCGTCGATGACAAAGCATCTGTTACCCCACCGGAGCTGGCCAAGCGACGGGACAAACCGGCATCGATTCGAAGTGAGTCGCTGCGATTGGGCTGCAACTCGACCTCGCCATCGACGACGTGAACGTCCGCACCTTCGTCGTTGACATCGACACTGAACTCGGTGCCAAGATCGACCACATCACCAGAGGACGTTTTGATTCGAAATCCCTGTGCCGGTTCAGGCACCCGCGCCGCGCGGCTCCACGAACCATGGTGACCTGCATCGGCGAATCGATCGAGAACAACGAATCGCCTTCGAGCACCATCTGGACGCCGCTAAAAAGCTCGATGTGCGCGCGACCTGACTTCAAATGCAAGTTCGCCCGCCGGCACCAGATCTCCTTCGGCGAGCGAAGTTCCTGACCAGACGGCAGCATCTTGTCCGTTCAGAATGGCAAAACCGCTTGCCGACGGCTCAACAGACGCGGCTAATGTGCTACCTCTCGCGTCCGAGTCTGAATCTTTTGTCGATTGATTGGCAAAGACCATCAGCAAGACGCTGGCCGCAATCGCGACGAGTGATCCGGAAAGTATCATCAGCCAACGTACACTCCGGGATTGGTTGACGATCGCTTTTGCATCGGTGGGCGAAACCTCCGCCGCCTCGCACTCGAGCAGCATGTCGAGTTGCAAACGGCGGTAGTATTCCTGACGGACTTCCCGATCGATGCTCAGCTCAGCTTCAATCCGCAGCAAGTCGGCTTCGCTGATGCTGCCATCGAGCAGTAAATCGATCAGTAGCAGACGCTCTTCTTGATTCATGCCAAGCCCTGTTCGGCGTTCAGCCGTCGTTGAATGCACTGCGACAAAGCAGTGCGAAGCCGACACAGTGTGACTTTGATCCCGCCGACCGAACGGCCGACGCGCGACGCAAGTTCCGCCAGTGTCTCATCGCGGCTATAACGTGAGAGCAACAACTCGCGACTCTCCGTCTTGAGTTCCTTGAGGCACTCCCGTAGTGCCAATTGGCGGTCGAGCAGATCGTCGTGCAGCTCGCCCACTTCACTAGCGATCTGATGTTCCAATTCATCAGAGAACTTCAGGCGAGCGTCGCGAGCTTGTTGCTTGCGGTAGTTCAACACTTCGTATCGAGCGACTGCGGCTGCCCAGGCCCGGAAATTCGTCCCTGGTTCAAATTCGGCACGCTTCTGCCAAAGCTTGGCATTGGTTTGCTGCACGACCTCGTCAATACAGCGATCCCCGGGCATCAACGCCCGCACCGCTAACGCGATCGCGTTCTGGCTGGCCGTGAGTATCGCCACAAACTCCGCCTCATCGTCTGATTGGTTGCTCGGTTCCATGCCCATTTAATTCCTGGAAGTTCCGGAGGGTTAACAAGAAAAGACGCGGCAGCCGTTTTTTTCGAGCACCTGCCGCTGGCAACAATTCCCTAACTGACTTGCTGGAATGCACTTAGGACAGTTTGGTTCTTTTTGGCTCACTAACACCCCGTCCGCGTATTCTGAGACCCCCCGCACTCGGCGATGCCCATTGGGAAGCAGCAAATTTAGATTGTTTTCGCGACGATCGGTTACGGTTGTATCCGAGGCGGATGAATCATTCGCCGCTGATTTCGCCGTCAGTTTTCTGGAACCATCGGACAAACCGGGCTCACTGGGACGCTTGGGTGACTTTGAGCTACAGGAAGTCATCGGCCGAAGTGCGATGGGGATCGTGCTCAAAGGGATTCAGCCGGAATTGAATCGACTGGTGGCCGTCAAGGTCATGGCACCGCATCTGGCGACCAGCGGCAGGCGCGAAAGCGATTCGCTCGCGAGGCGCAGGCAGCCGCCGCCATCGTTCATCCGCACGTCATGCCGATTCACTCGGTGAATGCCACGGGCAAGTTGCCGTATCTCGTGATGCCGTACGTTGCTGGCGAGTCGCTTCAGCAGCGGCTGGATCGCGACGGACCGCTGGGCTTGGCCGACATTCTGGCAGTGGGAGATCGAAAAGAACGAGATCAATTGGACCGGACCGAGTGATGGCGAATCGCACATCACCTTCACATAGATTCGACCAGGTTACCGCATGCAATCGATCTCACATTCCTCAACGGTCCTCAGCAAGGCGAAGTGTGCCGAGGCGTGTACGAATTCAAGAATGAGGTTCTCTTTGTGTGCCTGGAGGATCCGGGAGCGAAGGTGGGACGGCCACAGGATTTCTCTTTCGCCGGCGATGGCGGTCGCTCGCTGACTGAGCTGATCTCCGCACCATCCAAGACACACGACCACGAGGTCGAGGTGTTGCAGGGTGTCTGGAAATTCTCGGTGTGCCAGTCCCAGTGGTGGCCCGTCTGGCGGCCGACCACGAAGGCCGAGTATCCGTTTACTGCGCAGTGCGGAGCAGCAGTGCCCAAAGTCAAACAACGACTGGCCATCAGGCTTTGATCGCTGTGGGCGTGCCAACAGGCCAGGTGTGTCCAACTTCTCGTCAGGAAATCGTTCGCAGTCCAAGTTTTCCTGTAAGTAAACGCTTGTTCGAGCTACCAATACTTCTGGAATGAGGTTTTGCATTGCTGGACGAAGGTCAAAAGTCACTGTTCATGAACTGGCTTGACGAACATAGCTCGTCGGTCATGAAGGTGGCGCGCTTACACGCTCAACAGCGAGGAATGTCAGGACCTCGCTCAGGAAATCCTGCTCCAGGCTTGGCGTTCCTTGCCGAAGTTTGAGGGCAAGGCCAGCGCGGCGACGTGGTTCTATCGTGTGGCACTACAGACCGCCATGGATTGGCAAAGAAAAGACAAACCTCGTCGATCAAGGCAACAACCGTTGCTGGAAGTGCAAGCCGTAGCAACCGACGGAGCTGACAGTGTCGAGCAACTTCAGCAGCGAGAGACCGTGGAGCAGCTCTACAAAGCAATTCACCAGTTACGGAAAACCGATGCGGCGTTGGTGCTGCTGTACCTGGACGAACTGAGTTATCGGGAGATGGCCGAAGTGCTGGGCATCTCCGAGAGCAACGTCGGCGTGAAGTTGAACCGGGCGAAAAAAGCTCTGAGTGAACTGATGAACGGGGAATCACATGGAACCTGACAAATATCAGCAGGCGTGGAAGGCGGATGCGGCTCAGACGCGGGTCACGATCGATGCTGACTTGCTGTCGAAAGAAGTGCAGCGTTCCCACCGAGATTTTCAATCGACGATCTTCTGGCGAGATGTTCGTGAAGTAGGAGTAGCACTGCTGCTGATACCAATCTGGTTCGCTATGGGCATCCCGTTTTCGTTGCCCTGGACATGGTATCTGACAGTGCCGGCTCTTATTTGGGTTACCGGGTTCATTCTGGTGGATCGCAGGCGTCACCCGCAACGGCCGAGTGAGCCGGGTGAACCGCTTCTTTACTATGTGAAGGAGGCATTGACCCAGGTGGAACATCAAATTTGGTTGTTGCGCAACGTCTTTTGGTGGTATCTGCTACCGTTTTCTATTTCGATCATGGCATTCTTTCTTCACGTTGCCTGGCAAACTTCCGGTGTCTGGTGGGAATTCGTCGTCTTTGCGGGATTTCTGGGCCTTTTCCTGCTTGTGCCCTATGGGTGGATCTACCGCCTGAATCAACGCGCCGTGCGTGAGCAGCTTGAGCCGCGACGCCAGAACCTGTTGAAACTTATCGCAAGTCTCGAAGATGAAACGACTAGCGAAGAGTCGGACGATATCATCGATCTCGTGTCTGCACTGGCCGATCCGGCTCGGAATTGTGGCCTGAATTCCAGTTGGGCGGAGAACTGGAATCGGATGATCCCGTCGTGGCGTGAAGCGACCGCGATCACTCTTGCCACGCTGGGCGGCGCCGTGGGTGGAGCGTACTGCGGGCTGCGGTATCAGATTCCCGATATGGGTCCCGTATTCTTTCAATCGGTGGTGGTGGCCGTTGTCGCTTTCGAAATTGCATTGGGTTGCGCCTGGATGCGGTCCCGCAAAAGGCGCGAGCCTTCATCACCGGCCGACCATGGGCCGACGCTAGCGTTCCATGTTGCCGCGGAAAACTCGGCAAACCGAGAGCGACCGCGCTTGCCGGGGGCACCGGCGATCCTGATCATCGGTTTGACTTTGTTCGTGTCGATCATGGCGGTCCTTGCGATCTACCGGTTCATCAGCGATTCGCGGTTCACGGGCGAGTCGCCGCGCAAACCTGACTTTGAGGACGTGAGTGCATTCGGCGAGATTGACATCTCGCGCGTCGATGTGTGGCTGCAGGAACAGGTTGCCCTTGCTAAATACCCGAGTTTGACCGTCGCCGTCGTGCGCGATGGCGAGATTGTCTACCAGCGTGCTTTCGGATTCGAAGACATCAAGACAAGCAAGAAGGCGACTCTGCAAACCCAGTATCATGTCGCATCGGTGACCAAGGCATTCACGGCCTCGCTGGCCGTGATGCTTCATGAACGCGGTGTGGTCGACCTGGATCAGCCCGTGGTGAAGTACTTGCCCGAGGATGTTTCCATCAGCACCACGCCCGACCTGGGAGCAACGATTACGTTGCGGCAGCTTGCGTCCCACACGTCCGGTTTGCCACGAGGCGTTCCGGGGCGCGTCCAATCCGTCGAAGGGTGGTACCAATTGGAGCCGCAGCGACTCTACGACCATCTGGCCAATGTCAAATTAGATTTCGATCCGGGCACTGACGAAGAGTATTCAAACCTCGGATTCGGATTGCTGGGGCACGCGCTGGAATGCGCCGCCGACAAACCGTTCGATCAGCTTCTGCAGGAGTTGATCTGCGAACCGCTGCAACTGCAGAGAACCGCAATTCAGGTTGACGACAAACTCCGCCCGGCGACCGGCTACGGCAGCAGTGGCTGGCGTTTTGAAACAGAGCATTCTTTCCGGGAGCGGTTGGCAGCTTCCGGCGGTCTGGTCACCTCCGTCGAAGATCTGGCGAAATTCCTGGCGGCCCAAATGAGGCCGGGAGTTTTTTCCAGCGAAATGCTCGAGCAGCTTCACGCAGAGGCAACTTTGTCGAATGGTGTGAGCACGAACACGGCGCTCGGATGGTACGTGAGGTCGAAATTTGGTGCCGGTCGCATCCTGGAGAAGAACGGTGGCCGAAGCAACTGCAGTGCGTGGATCGGTTTCGCGCCCGAACACCGAGTTGGCGTCGCCGTTGTCACCAACTGCGGCGGACCGGATGTTGACGAGATCGGCTATTGGCTTTTGAAGCGATCCGTCCCTCATCCACTGGTGACCAAGGATGGCTACGCGAAGGTGGCTCCGTACACGGGTGTCCGCTGGGAGAACGATCGACCCATCGTCCAGGTACAAGACCGTTGGTCCCCGCTCGTCTCGATCGATGGCATACCAATCGATCGCATCATGGAGTTTGCAAACAAGGAGTTCGGCGAGAAAGGCGCAAACGCTTCGCCGAGGACCTGGTGGAACTCTTGTCGACGATGGGCCACGAACCGCAGTGGAAAGTGACCCTGGGCCTCGAGACGAAAGATGGGCAGGTCGAGCAGTTGCAGATCTTGATGACCGAAGACAATCGCGCTCTCGTTGCGAAATAGCCACACGCACAACCGTATCGCTGGGCTCCCGCTTTCCGAACGAAATTACCACTTCCGGTATCTCTTCATGTCAGCTGCCGACGGACAAGTCGTGTTTCCATACACTTTACAAGCAGATGTGGATCCTGCAGCGAGACAAACATTGGTAGGGATCGATGTTGCTGTCGGGCAGGACTGCTGCTGCAGGGGGGGAATGGTGTTGCCGGTTGCCGCACCGCTGTTCGCGCAAGAAGCTGTCAACCAGTCGCTGCACGTGTGGAACTGGGATACAATCCGGGCAAAGCCGCAATCAGTGCAGCCCATCGTTGCCGATACCAGACTATAAACCCCCGCCACCGCGCAAATGTCATTGCGATGATTCTGTCACTGACCGGTTCTCCCGACGCGTCTAGCAATACACCGGCGATAACCTCTTTGGGTTGAAGACGGATCTCGTCCAGGATCAGCGGCCCGTCTTCTGTCAACTTGAAATAGTGATCCGAATATCGGTGGGTACTGATAGGGGCTGTGGGTGTTTCCCGGTAGATCTGTGACATTTCCAGGTATTCCATAGCATTGCAACGTGCCTTCGCCGGGAAGAATGTTTGCGGTGTACCAGCCGTCGCTGTCAGTTGAAACATGACTGCTGCACAAGGCGCGGGCGTCTTTTACTCGAAGATTCACTTTCGCGCCGGCAACTGGCTGGCCAGTGTCATCTCGGACGATACGCCCGCGAACCGTAACGGGCTCCACCGCAGCGATCCGCACAGCCAGTTCTTCGCCAGCATTTACCACCAGGTCGGACGGCTCGTCGACCAGCCTCGGTTGTAACGCCGAAGAAGCTGGCCAATTGATTTCAATGCGAAGCTTACCGGATGCAATGGCGTCGACTTTGAATCGTCCGTCCGCATCGACGGTGGCTCTGGCTATTCCGACGGTTCGGCCAAGGCGGTAGGCTTCTGCTTGCGCACGTAGTCCGGTTCCCAGATAGCGGGTCAACGGTCGGTCAACTGTCAGGTACACTGTCAGATCTTCTGGCAACTGACCAGCAGGGCAGGTGATTTGTCCGGTAACGCGCCCCGCGTCACGCAATACCACGGTCTCGACAGGCGGCGGGTCTGCTGTCCGAACTTTTTGCTCTCAAACAGGATAGTGTCAAGGAGTTTTCTCGTGATGCCAGTGATGGTGACTGATCCGCTATCGTCCGGATGCCACTCAAGCTGATCACAAAGTAGAGGCGGCATATAGTCGCTCAGGCCACTCGATTCGTCCGCTGTATAGCGGCCGTTTGGTACCTCGTAGTAGTATGGACGCACGGTAAGGTCGGCGGGAAGATTCTTTCCAAGGCGAACACGGATCATTTCTTCAGGTGGCAATATCATCCGATTGGTCCCCTTCACTGGTCTCACGCAGCGGACGCTATGCCCTGGCTTGTACGCCCAGAGATATCGACTTAGTGACGCGTCAATGCGTTGGCCTCCTACTGAAAATCCTCCGGCACTATCGGTCTTCGTCAGAGAGTAGATCGGCCCCTCGTTTTGCTGTTGAGTTTCTAAGATGACCTGTGCGTCTGAGACAGGACTGTTGTTGGCATCGAGAACGATACCGGTGAAAACCAACTCAGGTGTCTTGGCGTGTTGTTCCGCTCGTAGGTGTTGTACAGTTCAGCGATTTGTGTCAACTGCCACTTGCGCTGAACGCGAGACTTCCCGCTAAGCGAAAACAACCCCATGCCAAGACTAGCTACGATCAAAACGGCTAAGCCCACCGATCCGCGTTCGCATCCTGCAGTCGATTTCGACGTCTGTATCACCTTGACGAAAGCACAATGCTGAGGACCCGACGCGCACCATCCGCAAGAGCTGCTGAACGTCGTCGGTCCGCTGCACATGGTCCATAGCTGGGCCACTGACAAGGACGACCCGACCGAGATGCCACGTTGGGGCAGAAATCGGCAAACAGAAAATCGAGGACGCCGGCAAGCTTATCCCAAGCGCATGGAAACCGTGGATGATGAAATCCGCGATCTCGCATTGAACTTCATCGACAAGGCCAAAAAGGACAATGAGCCGTTCTTCGTTTGGCTAAACCCGACCCGCATGCACATTGTCACGCATCCTCCCCAAGTACGAAGCGATGGTCGCAACTCCGAGAACGGTTGGTCGGAACAGGAAGCCGGTATGGCCCAGCTGGATGACGACATTGGTCTGGTACTACAGAAGCTCAAGGATATTGGCGAGGAGGAAGACACTCCGTCGTTTTCACGACGGATAACGGTACAGAGAGTTTTACTTGGCCTGATGGCGGAACAACTCCGTTCGCGCAGTGCAAAGGCACGATCATGGAAGGCGGCTTCCGCGTGCCATGCATCGCTCGTTGGCCCGAAGAGATCCGGCCGACCACCGTGCAAAATCGTGGAATTATGTCCGGCCTCGACTGGTTCCCCACATTCCTCCTGCAGCGGCAGGCGACACGACCATCACCGACGATCTACTCAAAGGCGTGAAAATTGGCGACCGCAGCTACAAGAATCATCTCGATGGTTATGACCAGACAGCCATGCTCACCGGCACCGGCGCCGTCCACGCGTCATGAAATCTTCTACCTTGGCGAAAGCCCGGTCGGCGCTGTTCGCATCGACGACTACAAGTCTCCGCTTCATCGACCAGCCCGAGGGTTGGCTTCGGTCGGAAGGACCACATGGACGTGCCGTACATCACCAACCTGAGCTACTCGATCCGTTTGAGCGGTTGGGCGGCCAAGTAATGGGCTTCAACCCAGGCCTGGCTGCATCGACCGGTTCAAGCTACTGCAATTCCATGCCGGCGATTTGTATTCGTCCAACAAGTCGTTGGTAAAGAGCTGGAAACTTTCCTCGAGTTCCCGCCGATGCAACAGGGTGCGAGTTTCAATCTTGACGCTGTGAAAGCCGAGATGCAGAAACGGATGCAACAGGCCGAATCCGCAAGCAAAGGCACTGGGAACTAATCAAGCAAACCTACACGGCGGGTGACTCGCAAGGGCCGCCCTTTTTCTTATTTAATTACCCATCTGGGCTATCCCTTTACGCGTGCAATTCGCGGCCATCTACCGCGAGGCGTCCGGCGAATTCATTGGCGAGTTCCGTGATCATGAGCAACCGGAGAGTGGATTTGTCAAAGATCCATCAACGGCAAGGAGGCCCAAGGATTCGGTATTCTAACGAACGTTTGTTTCGAGCACAGTTCGATTTTCTCAGGCGTCAGTTTCTTCAGGATAGCGAGCAGCCATTCACCGACGTTTTGTCTCGTGAAACTGTGACGCAGGCGTTGGAGACGATTGAGAATGCGTGGAACGATCGCATCTACACGCCACTGGTAACCCTTTGGGTTTTTCTTGGGCAGGTCATTCAGCGCCGACCGGTCTAGCCGGGCCGTTCGCAACATCGACTTGTGGTGCCAACTCAACTGAGCCGCCTCCTTGTTCTCTTGGCGACCGATCCGCTTCCCCTCTTCGTTGAATAAATGCCATCGCACCAATGAACCCTACAGGGCCAAAGGTGCCAGCGGGGAATCGGCCGCTGTGGATAGTACGTCGGACATCAACCCCTGCGCGTTACGACTCGCACAATCACGGTACGTGGTCATGGAATCGACCACGAACCGGAGCAGTAGGCTGCAGCGAAATCTCAGTCAATTTGAAGAGCTAACAGTTCATCAAGAAGGTCCTGATCGTTGTCGCTGATGCGCATGATGTCCTGCTGATCCTCTTCGGAAAGCGTGCTTCCGTGTTGCAGCAGGATGCGAAGCGTGCCCAACTGCCAACTGTGAATGGCGTACTCAACGGCGTTGAATTCGTAGAAGATTTCGTGGGCGGCATCAGGATTTTCTTCAACCGATCGGAGCGTTCCTGCCTCGTCCCCGCAGGCCACGTAGCAACACAAATGTGCGTCGGCTCCGTGGTCGATCAGGTATTGAATCAGTTCATCGCTGCACTGCTGCGAAGTGCGGTGCAGTGCTGCCGTGCCGACGGGATCGGATTGATTGAGGTCTGCTCCCCGCTCTACCAGAAGCTTCACCGCTGCGATACGGTTGTTGTGAGCGGCGTGGTAAAGTGCGGTACATCCCTCACTGTCTTTGCTGTCAATCAGTGTGCCATCCCGGATGAGGATCTCCTCAATCACATTGGTGCGCCCCATTGCTGCGGACTGGAACAAGTCGATGTCAGCGTTGTGGTCAAGTAGCATCTGGATGATCTCCTCTGCCGGACCGGACTTCCATGGTCCCGCATGGCACGCTTTCATCAGGACACTACTGCCACGGTTGTCGATTGCATCAACGTCGGAACCGTGCCGCAGGAGAACATCGACAACGTCTGCATGCCCTGCCATTGCCGCGTAGTGCAACGCCGTCATTCCGTTGCTGGTCGTGGACCGTGCCAGATCGGGATTTCGCTTCAATAGAATGTCGGCTTCGTCCGCCCGATTGAGATAGGCACAGGCGAAGATATCGACAACTGCTCCATGGTTCAGTAGAAACTGGAGTGCCTGTTTGTTCCGATAGAGTCTAGCGGTGTATAACGGCGGAAGCCCGGAATCGTTCAACTGATTGACAGAGTCGTGATCTTCAGTGACGGCGTCCTGAAGAGCCTGCACGTCTTCCCTGGTGACCAGGTCGTGCATATCGATGGCCGGCGGCGAAGGCGATTCGACATGCTTCTTAAGTTTCGGCCAACTGTCAAAGCCGTACTCGCGGGCGATTACGAGCTGAGCATCGGCAAGAGTAACTTCGGCAGCGACGATCTCAGATGGATTCAATCCACTCATCCGTGGATGAATCTGCGCGACATGGGCAACGGCGCCGGAATCGCCTTCTCGGCAGGCCCGACAAAGTTCTTTGGCCTGGATTCTTAGCTGCCGGAGACTTGCACCGGGAGGAAGCGGACGGGGGTTAGGCATGACGAGCTCCTTTCGATATTGCCCGTTGTCCGCACATCAGGCCGAAAGCAGTTCGTTGACGCAAATTGTCTACAAAGGTGGCCTCAGGCCTTTCCGCGGACCGGTGGCTTCCTGTGAGCCGTTTCAAATTATACCGAGCGATGTCTCAGTTTCAACACTGTCTCATCCATTCACCCGTCGTGTTAAGTTTGAAATTGTGTCGTCATGCCGACTCGCCGCCATGTCGACGCAAAACCTCTGCCAGATCCTCGCGGCCGGTATGCAGCATCAGGTCGACGGGAGTGCGGCCTGCGTTGTTCCTGGCGTTGATGTCGGCACCGTATTCGTAATCCTCGATTTCGGCGAATACGACACTGGGATCGAGATCCTTTGTTTTGAAATCCACTTCCACCGTTTTTTCCATTGGTCGGACTTGCAGCCGTGAGTGTACGCGGCTCAATGGAGATCGCATTCGCCTGCGCTGTTTGGCTGAAAACCGAGCACAAGACCTGACCCCGGCGCACGCCCTCTCCCATCTTACCTCGATCAAAATGCACTGACCCCCATCACCCGTGGACCCCCATCACCCGAGACTGCCTGATAACTGCGAAGCAGTGGCAGGTGATAGCCTGGGGCAAGCAATGCTCGTCTCAGCGAGCATTTCGCAGCCCCAGGACCGTCAAGCGAAATCGGAAATTCCCCCGCGGCGATTTGGCGGCGTCGCCGCCAAATCGCCGCGGGGAAGGTTTGTCGAATGCGCATTGTTTTCCTGGGGTTCCACCAGCCTCGCTAACGCTCGTTGGTTCACCCCAGGCTATCACCTGCCACCGCTTCGCGGTTTTCCTTTTTCTTAACAGTCCGAACGGGGTCAGCGAGTCCGAACGGGGTCAGCGCATTCGCGAACGCGCAGGGCAGGCCCTAGGAAGGGGAGGGCGAGCAACAAAAGGAGTGAAGATCGTGCCGCAACGGCAAGCTGGCGCGGGGGGTGATTTTCGCAAACCGAGGGCTCTTTCAACCTACCTCGACCCGTCTTCCCCATCTTACCTCGCTGAAAATGCACTGACCCTGTTCGACCTCGAAAATGCACTGACCTGTTCGACCTCGATGTTTTTCTTCAGTTCCTGAACTGTCAGCACCCGCAGTATCCACAAAACTCGTTCAGCCAAGATTTGCTCAGTGTCACCCGCTCCGGTGACGCCGTGTTCGTCAAATCCGCGAGGTAAATTTCGCAGACGTGAGTGACGGTCCAGTCTTTCGACGAAGACGACACCGCAGGCGTCAGCTCGTCGGTCAGTTCGATCCGCGCCAGCGCCAGACTGAGCCGCCTCTTTGTTGTCCTTACCGCGAATCCGTTCTCCGTTTTCGTCGAAGAGAGCCTCGCGTTTTCTGGTTCCGGGTGCGGTGAAGTACCAGCAGTCTGTTTGCGTCCAATGCCACGCAGACCCATGCTGCTGGCGACGTGTTTTTGGATTCCTTGCCATTTGGATCTTTTTCTTCGGGTGCATATCGCGGTCTGTGAATCAGGCAGCGGTGGTGTAGGCACGCGTTCCGTCGGTTGGGGCGGCGAATTGCTGGAGGAATTTTGCTAGCCGATTGTCATCACTGATTGCGTCGGCGCGAAGCGAGAGCATTTCGTCCCCACCGGAGGCCGACCAGAATTTCTCGCTGCCTTTTACCCGGCGACCGATTTGTTTCACCGCCGATTCCATCAAGCTGCTCGTCAGCGGTAAACCTAGCAGGCGGTAACGCGGATAATCCATCCGGCAACGCTGATTGACGTAGTAGACGCGAGTTCTTCGGAATCGATTCGCGAGGATCATCCGCCGAGGCACCTTCGGGAGGATCGCCAAGGACTCCCTGATGTTCGTCCAACTCCGCACAGACCTCACTGACCTGACCGCGCCAAATCTGCTCGGCCCAACCACGGTAACGCGAATTGATTTCCGCGCGACTTCCTCCGACCGCGCGAGCAGCGTTCATCGCGTAGCCCAATGCGTGCATCAGATCCAACACGTGAACGTAGTCCGAAAAATGAGTTTCGCAGACTCGGCGAATCGCATCGCTGCCGTCGCAGACGCAAACTTTTCGCTCTGCACCGGCGAAGCCTTGCGACCAAGCCTCCGCCACCACCATCTCACCGAAATCACGCCAGCAAGCGGCACTGGCAAGGCAATCACGATGGATCAACTCGGGGCCGGGAAGTGGTCGCTCTTGGGGAGCCAAAGGATTGGTACGACTACGACGGGGCGACTTTCTAGCGTCTGCTTCGCTGGCGGCATCGACTTCACTGCCATCCGTTTCGCCAAGCGACATCACATGACCGATCTCGCTGAGTTTACGTTGGAGATCCTTGCCACCGGCCAAAAACGCCGGTAAATCAGGCATCGGATCTTGTTCGTGCGTCGCACCGGACATTGTCATCACACACGCAATGCGACTTTCTTTCCAGTGCTCGCCTTTGCGTCGTTTGCCTTGACGGACTTGTTCTGCACCAGAGACGCTAGCAGACTCGTTCCGGTCGAGCATTTGATAACGGCCACCATCGAGACCAATCGCAGCGATCGCTGGCGCGGTCGTGCCATCGGGAACGCGATGCAACTGATCGGGGACCGGCGAATTCAAATAGTAGGCGGTTAACTGCTGACGCAGTTTGATTCTCTGACGGCCTCGCAGCCTTGTGATGCGTCTGATTCGCTGCGCCGAGACGTTCAGATCGGCGAGCTGTCGGAGATAGGTTTCCGCCTTGGAAAAGCTTTCCGCGACGACGCCAATGATCGTCATTTTGCGTTCGACCAAGGGGCTAGCAGTTGACTCAACCCTCAATCCCAACCGACCGGTCAGCGGGAAAAAAAGACTTCCGGCATTTGCGACAGAAGTATTCGTCTTCATTCCACTGGACTTCGCCTCGTGCGGCCTCGATCACACGGGGATCAGGCTCATCGTGTCGGCATCCAGGTTGATCACAGTTGGGACATCTTGGGGCCTGATTTTTGCAATCAACGCTCTGGTCAATGCTTCTCTGGGTCAGCAGATTGGTGAACTGATCACCGAGAGAGATGGCGTGCAACTCGATTTGATCAAAGGTCTTAAAGGACCCATCCTCATTTTCGGCACTGGCCAAAAGATTCGCCGCTTGCTCCAGCAGCAGCTTCGCCTGAGCCTGCTTATCAGCATCCATGCTGTTCTCCAATTCCCCAAAACCTGTGCAAATTGAACCCCAAACTGGGATTCAGAGCACAGATCATGACAAATCACGTGCCAAACGCAAACCGCGATATGCACCCTGGGGTTCTCCCAATTACCGCCGGGAATTGACTTGTGAAATGAGAAAGACGACACTGTGTTTGGGAACCGATTTTGGTTCCTTGCCGCCAGGGGATGGAAATACGGTTTGCCGACCGTGGTCCCTTGGTTTTTTTGTGCGCAAAGATCGTCAACGTGACGGTGGGTGCGCAGGATCAATACGAACGCCTGACGCCCGCACTGCCAACGAATGGGATTCAACATGATTCAGTTCCTTGCCAAGTCGAAGCTTTTTTCTGGAATCACCGGTTGCCGCCGATCATTCCCGCGTCATTTGCTACACCGAATAACGACACTCGCCATTTCAGCGTGCGCAGCACTCATCGCACAACTTGTTTTTGCGAAATCACTGAGTGCCGAGTTCAATGATCGCCCGAATATTCTTTTGATCGTGTCCGACGACCAGGGATACAACGATCTGGGTCTGCTCGGCAACGGAATCATAACGCCGACACTTGATCGGATCGCGGCCGAAGGGACACGGCTGACAAATTTTTATGTTGCCTGGCCAGCTTGCACCCCTTCACGAGCCGCGATGTTGACCGGGCGTTACCCGCAGCGGAATGGAATCTATGACATGATTCGCAACGAAGCGCCTGACTACGGCCACAAGTACACGGCCGAGGAATACGACGTCACCTTTGAACGCATCGGCGGCATGGACCTGCGGGAAGTGATCATCCCCCGTATGCTGCAAACGGCAGGCTACACCAGCGGGATCTTTGGCAAATGGGATCTCGGAAGCTTGCGTCGATACCTGCCCACGGCACGCGGATTCGACGACTTCTATGGTTTCGTGAATACGGGTATCGACTATTACACGCACGAGCGTTATGGCGTTCCCAGCATGTACCGCTATCGAGAGCAAACCGAAGAGGACAAGGGAACCTATTGCACCTACCTGTTCGAACGCGAAGCACTACGGTTTCTCGAACAACATGCGACCAAGAGTCCGTTTTTTCTGTACGTGCCGTTCAATGCTCCGCATGGTTCATCCGCTCTCGACCCGCAAATACGCTCGACGATTCAGGCACCCGAGGAGTTCAAAAGGATGTATCCGACGATCGAAAATGAATTCCGTCAGGTCGACCATTTTCGCTATGCCAATGACGCAACCGTGGTCACGCCAGAAGCCCGGACGCGTGACTATCGTGCCGCGGTGACCTGCATGGACGCATCGATTGGCAAGATGCTTGACGTTCTGCAGCAGAAACAGATTCTCGATAACACGATCGTCGTCTTCTTTTCGGACAATGGCGGCAGCGGCGGCGCGGACAATGCGCCGCTGAAGGGAAAGAAGGGCCAGACCTGGGAAGGTGGCATTCGTGTGCCCTGCCTGATTCGATGGCCCAAGGGCAACGTACCCGCGGGGAATGTCAATGACCAATTTTTAACCAGTTTAGAGCTCTTTCCCAGCTTTGCCGCCGCCAGCGGCGCGCTGATGCGAGATGACATCGTGCTCGATGGATTCGATTGGTGGTCCGTCATCCGCGGCGAACAGGAATCGCCGCGCAGGGAAATGTTTTGGAAACGACGCGACCAAATCGGTGCCCGTGTGGGGAAATGGAAGTGGGTCGATATGGGAGATAACGAAGGCGGGTTGTTCAACTTGGAATCGGACATCGGCGAACAACACGACCTGTCGCAGCAGAAGCCGGAAGTGTTGAACATGGTCAAGAAGCGATACGCAAACTGGCTCGACGAAATGAACGAAGCCGCCCCGCGTGGACCCTTCCGCGATTTCTAACCAAGCCTTGACGAATCACCGGCAGTGCGGAAACTAGTTCCCGCGTCGATCACATTTCGTGCCGGATTCTCGAGCAGATTTTGCATCATGAAAATTATCAGTGCCGAAGAAGTTCATGCAGCCCTGAAATTTCCCGACCTGATCGACGCTTTGCAGGACGCGTTCTCGAAAGAGTTCACCATGCCGCCGCGGAAAGTTTTCTTGCTCGACGAAAATGGCGACAATCACGACGCATTTGCGCTATTGCCGTCGTGGAATGATTCGATGATCGGCGTCAAAGCGTTCACCTATTTTCCCAATCCGGCGCCAGGATACCAATCACTGTATTCGAAGATCTTGCTGTTCGATCGCCAGCACGGCCAGCCTTTGGCCCTGGTCGACGGAACGTCGGTTACGTTTTGGCACACCGCAGGTATCTCTGGTTTGGCCTCGCGATTGCTTTCACGTCACGACTCGGAAAACCTGTTGTTGCTGGGGACCGGCAACTTGTCGACCTACATCATTCGGGCGCAGGCGAGCGTGCGAGATTTGAAGCGGGTGATGGTCTGGGGCCGGACAAAATCCAAAGCGGAGGATGTTGTCACGCAAATGAGTGCCGAGCTGCCAGAAATCGAGTTTGCGCTGGCCGACGACGTTCAAACTGCCTGCCAATCGGCAGATATTGTTGTCAGTGCCACCGGTTCACAGGAACCGGTCGTCAAGGGTGATTGGATCCGGCCGGGAACACACACCGACTTTATCGGCAATCATCATGCGACCAAGCGAGAATGTGATTCTGCTTTGGTCGTGAAATCAAAAATCTATGCCGATAGTCGTGACAATTGTTTTCGCGAGGCGGGCGAGATCCTGGTGCCGATTTCCGAGGGAGTCATCCAGGAAGAGGCCGTTGTCGGACAATTGACCGAAATGTGCGCCGGCACCGTCCCACTGCGAGAATCGGACAGCGAGATCACGCTGTTCAAGTCGATCGGGATGGCGCTAAGCGATTTGGTCGGAGCCAGTCGCGCGTATCAGTCGTAGATGACGTTTGTCGGGCGGGAACGACAAGCGTCAGTGCCAGGTTCACGAACGCTTACTGTCGAGCGGTTCGTTCCACCCCAGGCGATCGCCTACTGCTGCTCGGCAGAGCTAACAGCGTGGAATTCAAACCGCAGAGTTGTCTGTCGCCTCGAATACAACGAAACCATCACGAGTTCAACTTCGAACCCGCGCTTTGGGTCGCCCCGATATCCCGCTATCGGGGTAAACCGCCGGGAGGCGAATAGAGTCTGCCGCTGCTTGCCGGCGGTGGCGGCAAGAAACGATACGGCTGCGAAGAATTGACTCTTCGTCGAACGCGATTGCCATGGTTCGAATTTTCCAACTGGAACAGGTACTCCTCTTCAAACAGTGCCGCGGTGTAAAGCACCACATCCCACGCTCTGACCAAATCGTGGTTGAGGGTGTACTTACCGAAAATCGCCTGCTCCGCTTGAAATTGCAACGGTTGAATGTCTCGCCATTCGTACCGCAATCGAGTGGCAAGCCTTGGGTTTCGCGCGGCCAGACGAAGGTCCTTGGTCGCCTCCTCGAATTTGTCGACCGTGCGCTCGTCGATACGGTCGATCCCGCGGACGCGCCACAACACGCTCGAAATTGAGCACCGCGTCGCGATAACGGGATGCCGCGATATAGATTCCCGTATTATCGCTGGCCGCGAATGTCGACGACGGCGACAAAAAAAGTGCCGCCAACAAGAGTGCAATCGATTGTCGTCTGTTCATGGAACCAATTCCCCGTCAAAGGCCTTAGTTGAGTTGGATGTCACAGAGGTGCAATCACCGTGCCTTTCGCATCGCGGTAGCGTCCATTCGCCGCAAATGCCTGAAGCGACCGGGTTTAGGATAACAGATGATTGGAATCCCCCTGCGTATGTGAGATCAAATGGACGGCAGCAACGCGATCAAATTGACCGACTTGTGCGTGATGAGGGAGTTCGGCTCGTCCTTGCTCCTCTGTTCGATCCCTTCGGGATTTCAGGTCGTAGCCGTCGGTCGCGGCGCAGCTAGCAGCCCGTTGATTTTCAGGACACGTGTCTTCGTAGGCCGAAACAAGCCGAGCGCCGTTGCGGCGGTTGGCCGTCGACCCTGAAGGGCATTTACCGATCATCCGACACCCGCGGCAAGGGGCGTCGACTCATGACGGGCGAGTGGCGATGCTGTCGTGAATGACCTTGAGGATTCTTTCTCTCTCTTCGCCCACCAATGGCATGCGTGGCGCTCTTACCGTTTCGGTTCCGAAACCAACTTCGCTGCAGGTCAGCTTGATGTACTGGACCAACTTCGGATGGCTGTCGAAATGCAACAACGGCATGTACCAACGGTAGATCTCCAAGGCCCGTTGATAGTCGCCGCTCGTAGCGGCATCCCAGAGCAACCGATTCTCGCGAGGAAACGCGTCGACGAGTCCCGAAATCCATCCGGTGCAACCGAGCATGATGCTTTCGAGGGCGACGTCATCGAGACCGGAAAAAATCAAGTATCGGTCGCTCAGGGTGTTGAACAGGTCCGTGATCCTGCGGACATCGCCCGATGCTTCCTTGATGCAAACGATGTTCTCGACGTCGGCCAATTGTTGAAACATCTGCGGCGTGATGTCGACGCGATAAACGGGCGGATTATTGTAACACATGATCGGCAACTTGGTTGCATCCGCGATCGTGCGAAAGTGGTTGACGGTTTCGCGACCGTCGGAGTTATAAACCATGCCCGGCATCACCATCAGGCCGTCCACGCCAATCTCCTCGGCTGCCTGGGCGGTATCGCAGGCCGCCTGGGTGGTGAACTCGGCCACGCCGTTCAGGACCGGCACTCTTCCCTTTGCCACCTCCACGGTCATTTTCAAGACTTCCGTCTTTTCAGCCAACGACAGTGAACAGTTTTCGCCAATCGTGCCCAGCATGATCAGCCCGTGGACTCCGTTTTCCAGCAACGCTTCGATGTGCGAGCGAGTGGCTGGAAGGTCGAGCGAAAAGTCATTCTTGAACTGGGTGGGGACAGCGGGAAAAACCCCCTTCCAATCGACTTGAAGCGGCATCGGAACCTTTTCAATCTCAACTTGACGGATATGCAATAAGACGCTTTCGGTGCGACGCTTAGTGTAGCAAGACGAACGCTTCCGGGGAGTGGTCGGCACGATCCTGGTTAACCGATTTCGGTACCTCAATGGCCCGGTCCAATTCGCTAGACTGGGTGCTGCAACGATTAGCGATCGCTGCTTTGTCGCAGTGGATCATTGCCGCAAAGCCAATCCAGCGGCGCACTGATATTTTGACCGAATTCCCTCGAAGTTTGGGCCTTGGCATGCGCATCGGATCATTGATTTTGTCGACAGCTTTGGTCACGGTCGCTGTGATGGCAGAACCACCCGCGACGAAAAAGTTGCCGGTCACCGACCTCTATCATGGAGTGAGCGTGACGGAGGACTACCGATGGTTAGAGGATTTTCAAGATCCGACCGTCCGCGAGTGGAGTTCAGCACAAAACAGTTACGCTCGAAGCGTTCTGGATACACTACCGGGCGTTGATTCCATTCGCAAACAAGTCACTGAGATCCTGAGCGAACAGACCGTCAGCTACTCGTCGGTTTCCAATCGCGGCGGCAAATTGTTTGCGCTCAAGCGCCAGCCGCCCAAGCAACAGCCGTTTGTGATCTCCTTCGATTCGCTCAGCAACATCGATGCGGCGCGCGTGATCGTCGATCCGAACGAGATCGATCCGTCGGGGACCACATCGATCGACTGGTACAAGGCTTCACCCGATGGGAAAATGATAGCCGTGTCGTTATCCAGCGGTGGTAGCGAGACTGGCGATCTGGAGATTCGCGACGTCGCGACGGGAGCGATCGTGCACGAGCGGATTGCAGCTGTCAACAGCGGAACGGCGGGAGGATCATTGGCGTGGCTTCGCGATAGCTCGGGGTTCTTTTACACGAAACACTTTCCCGTTTCGCCGGATGATCCGGAGGATCACAACGTCTACCAACAGATGTACCTGCACAAACTTGGTTACCCGGTGTCGGAAGATCGCTACGAGTTAGGCAAGGGCTTCCTGCAGATCGCAGAGATTCAGCTGACGATGGATGATGCCGGCGGCCGACTTCTTGCCACGGTGCAAAAAGGTGACGGCGGGCAATTTTCGCACTACCTTCGCGAAACGGACGGAACGTGGCGGCAATTCAGTCGCTTCGGCGACGGGACCAAGCAAGCGTGTTTCGGTAAGTCGGACGACCTGCTGGTGGTCACATTGAACAACGCGTCGCGCGGTCGCATCGTTCGTGTGCCCATCGATTCGCTTGACGTTGATTCCTCGCCAACGCTGATACCCGAAGGCAAGGACACGATTGTCAGCGGAGGAATCGCGTTCTGGGGTGAAACGACCGTCCTCCCGACCAATGATCGACTGTTTGTAATCTACCAACTCGGAGGTCCCAGCGAGCTTCGCGCGTATGACTACCGAGGCAATCTCGTTGACGCACCGAGGCAATTACCGGTCTCGACGGTTCACGGCTTGATGTCGCTGGACGACGATTCGATTCTGTTCGGCAATACATCCTTTACCGAGCCAGACGCCTACTATTGCTTCGATCCCGGACAGAAGAAGACATTCAAAACGGCACTGGCAACGCAATCGCCAACCACCATGAGCGATGCGCGAGTGATTCGCCGATTCGCGACGTCCGCCGATGGAACCAAGATTCCTTTGAATATCATCTTGCCGAAGGGTGCGAAGGCAGACGGACAGAATCGATGCCTCGTGTATGGTTACGGCGGTTATGGGATCAACATTGAACCAAGCTTCAACGCGAAGAATCGAATTCTCATGGATCACGACGTCATCTATGTGGTCGCGAATATCCGCGGTGGCAGCGAGTATGGAGAACGCTGGCACTTGGAGGGTAACTTGACCAACAAGCAAAACGTGTTCGACGACTTTGCCGCATGCGTCGCCTATATGTCACAAGCTGGATTCACAACACCCGATCGGACCGCAATCCTTGGCGGCAGCAATGGCGGACTGTTGATGGGTGCGACCCTGACCCAGCATCCGCGAGCGGTCCGAGCCGTGGTTGCCATGGTAGGGATTTACGACATGCTGCGAGTCGAGTTGTCGCCCAACGGCGCCTTCAACGTAACGGAATTTGGCACCGTCAAAGTGCCCGAGCAATTCCGCGCCTTGCTTGACTATTCGCCCTATCACAACGTCAAGGATGGCGAACAGTACCCGGCGGTCCTTTTCATGACGGGTGAAAACGATCCGCGGGTCGATCCGATGCAATCACGCAAGATGACCGCTCGATTGCAAGCCGCATCCTCGTCCGGACGACCGATACTGTTGCGGACCAGTGCAAACGCTGGTCATGGAATTGGCAATTCGCTGAGCGAGCAAATTGAACAGAGCGTCGACATGTTCGCGTTTCTGTTCGATCAATTGGGCGTCGAAACGCGGTAACATCTTGTGATCCGTTGCTGACGTCATCGCCTAGGCTTACGGTAGCCCCGATCACCGGCGCAACCGTCTTGGTTTCCCCGTCAGCTGCGTCGCTGGCGGCCCCCGACAATTCGCTTGCCATGTTTACAGCCTCGAAGGAGATGGACCATCCGCGACGCGATCCCTACGAACCGAGTTCATCGATGGTTCACCGATCATCAGACACCCTTTCGAGGGGAAACCGTCATTGCTGGCGTGGGGGAAGCTGTTTGCCGATGGACTGAAGGTTAAGCTAGATGGCGTCTTTCTGCGAATCCATTACCTGATCCATCACGGGCAACCATGAGTCGATTTGTTTCATTCGTTTGCGTTACCACGCTCACGTTGGGCTGGTTCACGGCGCCGAGTCTCGCGGCTGACCCGACGAAGCCCAATTTCATCGTCGTTTTCTGCGATAACCTGGGCTATGGGGATATCGAACCGTTCGGTTCGACGTTGCATCGCACGCCAAACCTGAATCGGATGGCCCGCGAAGGACGTAAGTTCACGCATTTCTATGCGACGGCCGGCGTTTGCACTCCGTCGCGCGCAAGCCTGATTACTGGATGTTATTCGCAGCGCGTCGGCATGCACACCAACGACCGCGACGGATGGGTGCTGCGTCCGGTTTCACCCTATGGGCTTCATCCCGACGAGCTGACGATTGCGGAAGTGCTCAAACAGCAGGGATACGCGACCGGAATCGTGGGAAAGTGGCACCTCGGCGATCAGCCGCAATTCTTGCCGACTCGCCAAGGCTTCGATTGGTTCTTTGGCGTGCCCTACTCGGATGACATGACCGAGCGGGTTTGGCCGAACGATGGATCAAAGTGGCCGCCGCTACCGCTGATGGAAAACGAAACGGTGATCGAGGCTCCCTGTGATCGCAATGGGCTAACGAAACGTTATACCGAACGGGCGATGGAGTGGATTGCCGATCACAAAGAGGGGCCATTCTTCCTCTATTTTCCTCAAGCGATGCCAGGCAGCACCTCCACACCCTTTTCGAGTCCGGCGTTCAAAGGCAAGAGCCACAATGGACCGTGGGGTGACGCGATCGAAGAACTTGATTGGTCCATCGGAGTGATGCTCGATCAACTCGTCGAACTCGGGATCGCCGAAAACACGTTGGTGATTTGGACCTCCGATAACGGGGCACCGATCAACCGTGACGCCAATGATCTTAGCCGGGGATCGAATCGACCACTTCACGGTCGTGGCTACACGACCAGCGAAGGGGCGTTCCGCGTTCCCGCCATCGTCTGGCAACCCGGCAAGGTTCCCGCCGGCACGGTCTGTGACGAGCTCGCTTCGACCATGGATCTGCTGCCAACATTCGCCAAGCTTGCCGGAAATGATTCGCCGCCGGAGAAAAAAATTGACGGCCACGATATCGCTGGGCTGTTGTTCGCAGAGCAGAACGCCAAGTCGCCCTATGAAGCGTTTTACTATTACCATCAGGATCAGTTGCAGGCGGTACGCAGTGGTCCTTGGAAATTATTCTTGCCGGTCGATTCACCTGCGGGACATCCGCATTTCAACAAGAGCCGGCCGCCACAAGAACTGCTGTTCAACGTTGTCGAGGATATCGGCAGCAAACACAATGTCGCCGCCGAACACCCTGAGGTGGTGGCTCGGTTGAACGAATTGGCCGAAAAAGCCGCGCCGACCTGGGTGACAAGGGCCGTGCTGGCGCCGGTCAGCGAGAGCGGGGAAAGATCGAGGCGGGGACCAAGCCTCAACCGCAACTTTTGCAGAAGAACGCCCTCAGCTTGATCGAAGGTGTGCGTGGCGGCCGTCACTGGGTTGACGACGAAACGGCGCCACCAAAGTCGCCAAAAGACTCACTTGCCTCGCTGCAGATCGAGCCGGGTTATGAAATTCAGCTGTTCGCCGCCGAACCGCTGGTCCGCGATCCCGTGGCGATCGCATTCGACCAGCGCGGACAGATGTTCGCCGTCGAATATGGCGACTACCCGATCGGTCCACCCGAAGGGGGCGATCCGCTATCCAAGATTGTGATGTTGGAAGATCTCGATTCAGACGGCGTGGCGGATCGGCGTCACGTGTTTGCCGACAAACTCGATTTCGCGCACAGCTTGATGGCTTACAAAGACGGTCTGCTGGTCGGTGCGAAGACAAAGATTTTATTTCTCAAAGACACCGACGGCGATCACGTTGCCGACGTGCGTGAGGTTCTGTTCGACGGATTCCTGCCCGCTCACCCCCAAATGCAAATCGGGAATCCTCGTTGGGGAATCGACAATTGGATCTACCTGAACTATGGCCCGGGAAAGGTCACATCGAGTCACCATCCGGGCCAGGTGATTGAGATGCCTCGTAACGACGTTCGATTTGATCCGCAGACCATGCAGATCGAGGCAGACAGTGGCTTGGGGCAATTTGGAAACACGGTCGATCGCTGGGGGAACCGGTTTTTCTGCACCAATCGCAATCCGATCATGACGACGTTCTTGCCCCCCTCGGTGATCGCGAGAAATCCTTATCATGTCGTCTCCCCGGCCCACTACGACGTCGGCAAGTCTGGTGGTGACACGCGGGTTTATCCGCTGGTCGAGATGAAGAGCAACTATCTTTCGCACGCCGGGACGCATACGTCTGCCTGCGGAGTGACGGCCTACACCGGTGATTTGTTGGCTGGTGACTTTCTCAATAGTGTTTTCGTTTGCGAACCGATTGGGCATTTGGTGACACGTTCGATCGTCGCACCGCAAGGATTGCGATTGACCGCACGTCGGGCTCAGCCCAAGTCGGATTTCATCGCGTCGACCGACACCTGGTTCCGGCCATCCAGTTTAGCCAATGGTCCCGATGGCGCACTCTACCTGGCCGACATGTATCGTTTGTGGGTCGAACATCCAAAATTTTTGCCGCCTGAGATCGCCGCCAAACTCGATTCGCGCGCCGGCGACGATCGAGGACGGATCTATCGAATCACTCCCACGGGAGCCAAGCCCAGGCCATTTGATCCGCCGGAGTCGGCAGCGGACTCAGTATCACTGATTGCCGACAGCAACGGTTGGCGCCAGTTCCTCGGACAACGATTGCTGGTTGAACAGCAGGCACGGGCGACGGCCCCGCAAGTTCGCAGATTGTTGCGTGACAAGAAGAACGCGACGACTCGGCTGCACGCCCTATGGACACTCGACGGATTGGCGTCGCTTTCGCCTGCCGACGTGATCTTGGCAATGGCCGACGACAACGAACATGTCCGTGGCGATGCGGTCAGGTTGTCGAGCCAGTGGCTGGAAGAACCCGACGTTTTCCGCTCGGTTGCCGTGTGCGCAAACGATCCCGATGTGCAAGTCCGTTTTCAAGTCGCCCTGGTGCTATCGGGAAGTGAATCAGCGGAGGCGACAAGCATCTTGGAAACGCTCGCCTTGCGAGATGGACTCGATCCTTGGTTTGCCAGCGGACTGCTAACGTCGGCCAAGAATCGATCGGGCGAGATCTTGGCGGCGCTCGTTTCCGACGAGAGATTCGTCGCTCGGGGAGATACTCATCGGATCGAATTGGTTGAACAAGTTGCTTCGGTGATCGGGGCTCGCGGAGATCGAGAGGAGCTTGCAAGACTATTCGGTTTGCTCGCGGAGGATAAATTGGGCGGCGATTGGTGGCGGGCCGCCGCGATCAGCGGTCTCGGTCAAGGTCTGCCACGATATCGCGGTGACCTGGGGCGGATGACGCTGGCAAAGTTGATTTCCGATCCACCCGAAAGCCTGGCGGCATCGATTGATCGATTGGCGGGCTTGTTCCAGAAGAACGAACAAGTTGCCCGCGATCCAAGACGTGGTGTCGCCGATCGCACCGCTGCGATCGAACTGTTGGCCTATCAACCCTTCTCCGAGACGTCGGCCGCGTTGGAGGAATTGTTGTCCAACGATCAGCCCGTCGAAGTTCAAGTCGCCGCCATCCATGCGCTATCGACGAATGGATCGACTGCTGCGGCGCAGATCGTTTTGGATCACTGGGCCGAACTCGGACCTGCGGTTCGCGGCACGGCGTTGGACCTGCTGCTGCGGCGAGTCGACTCAACGCGATTGGCGCTCGATGCGATGGCTGCTGGCAAGATGCATGCTTCTGCGCTAAACATTGACCAACGGGTACGGCTGCTAAAACATTCCGATGATGCGTTACGTGAGCAAGCCACCAAATTGTTCGGCGGTGCCGTCTCGTCCAACCGCCTGCAAGTGGCAAAGGATTATGAGAAATCATTGTCCCTGCACGCGACCGCGACCGAGGGTGAAAAGATCTTCGCGAAAATCTGTGCCAACTGTCACCGCATTGACGGCCAGGGACACGACGCCGGACCCGACCTGAGCGACGTCCGCAATCGATCCAAACCGGCACTGCTGTACGACATCCTCGATCCCAACTCGAAAGTCGAGCCGCAATTCACGGCCTACTCGATACTCACGCACGATGGCGTGATCTACAACGGATTGATCGCATCCGAGACCGCCGACGCGGTTGTCTTGAAGATGGCGGAAGGGAAGCAGCAAACGATCGGTCGCGCCCAAATCGATCAGATCAAAGTCAGTAACGTTTCGCTGATGCCCGAAGGAATCGAGAAGGATGTCACCCCGCAACAAATGGCCGACTTGCTCGAATATTTGAAAAAGCGGGGCTGAGCAGCCGGACAGCGATCGTCGGATTGGCCTGCCCTGAGTGGTCGGTAAATCGGGTGACGTCTGCCGCTGGTCCCGTAAAGACGATGGTGTTGGCAGGCGCCAAGATGCATACCGACGACGGATCGGGTTGGTGTTCGGTGTTTTCGGATGCGCGGGGAGAATATCGAATGTCGAACAAGGAACGCCGAAGGGGGGAACGGTTTAAACTCACGAGGAACACGAATCATGGTGGCTTCCTTGCCAGGTTTGTAACCGTGGTAAGTCACAAATTTTGCGCAAGGAAGCCCCTCTTTACCCTGCAGCAATCTGCCCAGCGCTGTGGGTTCACCCTGTGCGATTCGTTGCAGTAAATCAGAGTCGTCGAAATTGGTCGTCGACAAAACATCCCTCGATCATATGACTTCGTTCCCGCGGGTTCGAGACGCTTGACGCCCAGTGCCGGCGGTTTCCAAGATAGAGATAGCTTGTGCGCCCTATCGGATTGTAACCGCTCCACAATCGTGATACTTGATTCGGAAAAGGTCGCACCCCGCGTGCCGATCCGCCTCAATCTCCGCTCGCCTGCCGCCGGCTCTGAGTGTCGGACCACGATTGCCACTTCGTGGACAACGTCTTTACGCGATCAGGAAACTCACCGGCAAGGTTTTCGAGCTCATTGGGATCCGATTCAATATCGTAGAGCTCCCAAGGACCGCCTTTGACTCTTACCAATTTCCACTTTCCATCCCGAATGGCTTGACCCTTGTTGTGATGAAAGAAAAGCTGATCGTGTCCCGCCGTCGGTGACCCGGTCAGGGCGGGCAAAAGTGATTCGCCATCAATCGATAGGAATTCGGCGGTCTCGGGCAGCTCGGTGTTGGTCGCCTGCAAAACGGTCGGCATGAGATCGATCAAGTGCGAGACCTGATCGATGACGGTTCCGCGATTCTTGATTCGTGCCGGCCAATGCGCGATCATCGGTGTGTGGATGCCGCCCTCGTGATCGTATTGCTTGAACAGCCGAAAGGGAGTATTCGATGCATTCGCCCATCCGTGTCCGTAACTCTGATACGTGTTCTCAGGGCCCGGCATGACATCCGGATTGTTGCCGACAAGCATCGGTCGTCCATCACGCGTCTTTTCCGGTAGATAGGACCCCTTGCGATCCGCCGTGTACTCAACATGACAACCGCCATTGTCGATGGTGTAAAGGAACAACGTATTTTCGAACCGACCACGTTGCTTGAGTGCCATGATGATCTGACCGATTCCGCGGTCCATGGAAGTGATCTGAGCGGCGTACACTTCCATCCGACGTTGCTGCCAATCCTTGTGTTGCTCGTCCTCCCAAGCTGGTACCTCTCCGTGGCGAGGCGACTCGACGATATCCCCTGGAATCACACCGAGCCGCTTCATTTTCGCCAGCCGTTGCGCTCGCAGCACGTCCCAACCAATCGCATACTTGCCTTGATACGCGGCGATATCCTCTGGCATTGCGTGAAGCGGCCAATGTGCGGCGGTATAAGCGACGTACAGGAACATCGGTCGGTCGGTGTCCGCTGCCCGGATGTAGTTGACCGCCTCGTCCGAAATCGCGCGGGTCAAATAATAGTCCGCATCGTCAACGTACTCCGATTCAACGTTTTTGCGGTCGCGCGTCAGACCATCGGGGGCGAAGAAGCTGGCGGCCCCGCCAAGAATCCCGTACCAAGAATCGAATCCACGGTCGACCGGATAGACGGTTGCACCATCCTTGCCGGCGAGATGCCACTTTCCGGACATGACGGTTTGATATCCGGCCGAGCGCAGTACTTCGGGGATCGTTCGACAACGTCGATGGATCGCCGAGTTCTTCATCGACGTGCGATGGTAGATACCTGTGAGCATCGCCGCGCGAGAAACCCAGCACATGTTTTCGCTGTAGAAATTCGCAAACCGCAAACCATCGCCGGCGAGACGATCCAGATTCGGCGTTTCGATCTCACCGCCAAAACAGCCCAGGTCCGAGTATCCCATGTCGTCGCTCATCACAATCACGACATCGGGACGATCATCCGCAAAGCCAACCACAGACAGCGCCAGTCCGAAGCAGACCACCCCGATCAACCGCGTCGCAACGCAACGCAGTCGATAGCGAACAACGGAGAGGTTGCGAGCAGCAGTCAACCGAAAGATCAACCGATTGCTATGCGCCGTAGGCCGATTGGAAGAACTCGACCTTGTCTTTTTTTGCTTCAGCATCTGCTTCAGCGGCTTCGGCGGCCGCTTCCAGCTCTTTTAATTTCGCCTGAGTGGCATCGAACGTTTGTTTTTCCGCAGTTTGCGTCTTCTGCAATTCAGCGAGCTGCGCTTGCAGTTTGGCGACCGAGTCGGCCAATTGCTTCAGCTGTTCATCGCGTGCGGCGATCTCCGCGGCAATCTTTGCCGCGTTGGCCGCCTGTGGCTCGACCGCCTTTCGTCTCGCTTCCGCAGCAGCCTCGGCGGCGGCATGGACTTCGGCTAGCTTCGCCGCCTGGCTCTTGAAGGCAACCAGCTCCGTGCTAATTCCGTCGAGCTTCTGTTGGACGCGATTGACGTTCCCACGAGCTGCCTCCGCAGCAGCCTTTGCCTGGGCCAATGCGGTGCCTGTCGCATCGATCTTGGTCTTCGCCGCCGCTATTTCCTTTTCCGTGCTGGTGATGGCCGCGGTGTATTGCTTGATCTGCGTCTCAGCCATGGCAATGACCGCCGGCTGGGCGTTCAGTTTGTTCTGCAGCTCGCTCACCTTGGCCGCCACCGCCTGCTGCTCGGATTTGGTCGCCAAAAGCATCGGCGCCGCCGCGTCAATTGTCTTTTTGTACTCCGATTTCTTTGCCTCCGCGGCAACCCGGGCGGACTCTTCGGCGGAAATCTTGGCCGCTAGCTGCTTTTCATTTGCGGTCAGATCCGCTTCTTTTTTGACGAGCAATGCAATCTGTTCTACTGCCTGCTGCTTCAACTTCGTTGCCTCCGCGAATTCGGAAGCGATCTCGGTCTGCTCCGCGACCAGAACCGCTCTCTGCTTCGCCGCCGCGTCACGCCGTGTCGTCAATGCCGTGAGTTGGCTCTGCGTCGACTCACGCTGCGGTGAAAGTTCGGCCTGAGTTTTGTTCATTGCCGCCAGTTTTGCGGTTAAGTCGTTGACCAACTTATCGCCGACGGTCTGTTGGCTATTTAAACCTGCCAACTGTTTGTCGATTGCCGCTTTCACGTCCACCGCCGAACGAAGCTCAGTCGTCAAGCTGTTCAGGCCATCGCTCAACGCCTGCTTTTGCGTATCATCTTTTGCCTCAGCGATCTGCTTCTGCAGGGCAGAGATTTCGGCATTTTTTGCGTCGATGGCTTTCTGCGCGTCGGCGATCTTGCCAGGCAGTGGCTTGATCGCGGCGATCGTTTTTTGTTGCGCCTCCGTCGCCGCCGTCAATTGCTGATTGATCGTCTTGGCCGATTCCGCGGTCGCCGCGATTCGTTTGTTGATTTCGGCGAGTCTTGCTTCCAACGCCATGCGCTCGGACTCGGCATCCGCTTGGGCGTTTGCTGCCGCCTGTACTTTCGCGGTGACGTCGATCTCTCGAGTGGTGATCGCGGTCAATTGTGCAGTCGCATCGGCATTCCGTTTCTGTTGTTCGCTTCTTACCTTGCTGAGCGCGGCGACAATGGCTTCCTTTTCCTTGCTTGCCGAATCACGGCGGGCGGCTCCGGCGATCGATTGCTGAGCAACCGTTTCCATTTCCGCGGTGACTTGTTTGATCTGCTTGTCCAAATCAGCAACACGCGTCTGCAACGCCTTCAGTTGATTGTCCCCGGCCGTCTTGGCCGCTTTCAGATCGACAAGCGTTTTGTCTGCCGCTGCCTTGTCGGCGGTCGTCTTCGCAAGACTCAATTTCGTTTCATCCAACCGGGCGACTAGCGCCGCGTGTGCCGCACTGGCGGCCTGCAGGGCTTTCTGCTGGTTGATTTGCACAACTCGGCGGCAGCCGCAGCTTTCTCAAGTTCAGCAACCTGGGCTCCCAGGGTCGCCTGTTGGTCTTCAAGCGGCGGCGGATTGGCGGGAAGTTCCTTGGCGATTTTTGAGTCGTCCGTATTCCACATGACGGTGCGCCCGTTCCAGTCGCCACCGATAACCTTCGAGCCGTCGTGAGTGATCACGACTTCCAAGGCAGGTTCGGTGAAGGCAGGAAAAGTTGTGATTGCACCGCCATCGGATTTCCATAACTTGACGGTTTTGTCCTTGCCGCAAGTCACCATACGACCATCTTTGGCCATCATCACGCCGGTCGCTCCACCACCATGGGCGTTGAAGCTCTTCAATTCCTTGCCGCCACTCATCTCCCACATTTTGACCGTGCCGTCCTCGCTAGCACTGACCAACACGTTTGAATCCGATCGCCAGGAGACACCTCGAACGGCCGCTTTGTGACCGACCAAGTCCAGGTACAACCGACCGGTGTCCGCTTCCCAAACGTGCAGTCCGCCACTGCGGTCACCCGTTGCGATCAACACGCCATCAGGACTGTAATCAACGCAGTAGATCCAATCGGTGTGCTTCTTGAGTTCAAAAACAACCTCACCCGATGCGACATCGAAGACACGAACGATTTTCTGGGGGCCACCGAGAGCGATCCGGGTGATGTTTTCGTTGATGTCAGCTCCAAACACTGTATCCAGTTCGTCGCCGACGGTAACAAGTCGTTCACCCGATTTCACATCGTAAAGCGCTGCCGTCCCTTTCGAGCCGTGGGTTCCACCGCCGACCAGCAGATACGATCCATCCAACGAGAAGTCGAGCGATTGCGGAACCCCTTCCGGATAGGGAATGATCCCCGCCAGCTCGCCGCTATCGGTGTTGTACAAGGAAACCTGCTTCTGACCTCCGATCGCGACTAACGGTGCCCAAGGGCTGGCCGCCAGAGCCGAGGCTGCGGCGGCGCGACTGGTCGTGACGACCGGCACCCGCCACAACGCTTCGGGCATCGCGATCACGTCTGGCTTGGCACCGATTTCGGTCGCGGCGAAAGAGAGAGAGGGCCCCTTTTTCTTTCGCACCTTGCTGCCGCTATTCTCCAGCAGGCCACCGATGATCCACTGACTGACGATCTGCAGCTTTTCTTTTGCCAGCGGATCTTGGTTGGGAGGCATCACGGGAGTGTCTTCATGCATCATCAACTGGTACAGCCGGCTGCCCTCGGCGTCACCAGCGTAGACAATCTCGCCGCTTCCGCCCCCTTCCATCAAGCCAGCAAAACTGTCCAGCGTCAGACCACCTTTGGCCTCATTGGCGTTATGGCACTTGAAACAATGCTCGCGGAAGATCGGTTGCACATCATCGGCGTAATTGATCTTCGGAGCTTGCTCCGTGGTCTGCTGTGCCTGAGATGTCGCCGTAGCAACAAGCAGACAACCCAGTGTCAATGCGATTCGATACATCTGATCTTGCGGTTAGTGGTTGAATACAAATTCGCGGCTGTTCAAAATCGCCCAGAAAATGTCCTCCAGACCCATTTTCGGATTCGGAGCGGCCGCGACAGACGCCAGCAATTCCGTTCGCTCTTCCTCGGTCGGGTATCGCGACAAACAGCGGACGTATAACCGCTGCAGCGCCTGCTCGACTGTCGCGTCGTCCTTCAACAAATCGTCGACCACCTTGCCTTGGCTGATCTTGCCGCTGGTCGCGCTGCCGTTGAGCAAGTGCAACGCTTGGGACAACGACGGGTCGGTTGACGCTTCGCAATCGCAAACGGTATCCCGCGGAGCTCGTCCGAAGGTATCCAGGAAGTAGGTGCTCGTTCGACCATCGGCGATCTGGACAGCGCGGGCGCCGATCGGAAGGCCCCGAAATTTTTCCTTGGTGTTGGTGACCTGACTGACGCAATCGAGCAGCATTTCAGCCGGGATTCGTCGCACCGTCGCGTAGGCATAATTCCGTGTGTCGGACTTGTTGCTCTCGTTCGGTGTGGCGCTTCGCTGGTAGGCTTCGCTGTTGCAAATGTCGCGAACGAGTTGCCGGAAGTCGAACTTGTACTCGGACAACTTGTCACCAAGCTTTTGAAACAATTCCGGGTTGGTCGCCGGATTGCTAACTCGGATATCATCCACCGGCTCGACGATCCCGACACCCATGAAGTGTGCCCAAACGCGATTGGCGATACTGGTCGAGAAATAAGGGTTCTCGGGGCTGGTCAGCCACTCGGCCATCACCACTCGCCGATCCTTGCCCTTGGTGTCTGGGGTATCACCGCCCAGGAACTTGGGCGCCATGTTCTGGCCGGTCACCTTGTGCTTGACCTCGCCGCTGCGACGATCGTAAATGATCTTCTCGCGGTAATCCTCGCCATTCTTCGTGGCGGTCTGACAAAAGAACGCTGCGAAGCCGTAGTAGTCATTCATCGTCCATCGATCGAGCGGATGATTGTGACACTGGGCACACTGGGTCCGAATTCCCATGAACACTTGAGCTGCATTCTCGGCACGCTTCAATGTGTCACGCTCAATCTGATAGTAGTTTGTCGCCGGGTTGCTAAACGTTCCTCCGGTCGCGCACAAAGAGTTCGCGGACCATTTCGTCGATCGGAACATTCTTGGCAAACTTGTCGGTCAACCACTGGTTGTACAAGAACGCCGATTTGTAGCTCACCTGATTGGTGCTCTTGATCATCAACAGCTGAGCAAACTTCATCGCCCAGATCTCGCTGAACTCCTTCCGCTCGAGCAGTCGGTCAATCAGTTCTTTCCGCTTTTCGGGAGCCGGATCATTGACGAACTGTTGGTATTCATCTTCCGTGGGCAGTTGACCAGTGATGTCGATCGTAATGCGGCGCAGGAATTCTTCGTCACTGCAGAAGCCACTGGGTAAAATTCGCAACTGATTCAGCTTCTTGCCGACCAATTGATCGATGTAATTGCCGGTAATCTTGGGTGGCTGATAATCCAGATCCTTGGGCAAAACCAAAACCTGGCGTCCTTCCGTCTTCGTCTCGAACCGGGCCATGATGAAAGCCTCGCCGCGAGCCCCGGCGGTCACGTTGCCATCCTTGTCGATCGCGGCCGACGTTTCGTTGTTGGTCATGAACGCCGACAGGTTGGTGACGTCGCGCGACGTGCCGTCAGAGTAGTGTGCGATCGCGATGAATCGCTGCTTGCTACCTGATCCTTCGATCACGGACTGGGGGGGAAAGACTTCCAACTGCGTGACGCTCGGCGGTGGCGTCACGTCGGCCGGCGCACCCGACTTCAACCACTCCAAAATCGATTGGTAATAAACGCTGTCTTCGTCAAACAGCTTGCCGCCACTGTGCGAAACCGCGCCGATCGACTTGGTCAAAAACAGACTCTGCTCGGGGACGGCCAAATTGATCCGACGCATCCCGATTTCGCGAGTAACTCGCTTGTAATCGCCTGCGGGATCGTAGCCGAACAGGCTGATCATGAAGCCGTCTTTGCCCCGCGCGGCGCCATGGCAGCTACCGGTATTGCAACCGCTACGCGTCATGATCGGGACAATGTCTTTCTCGAAACTGATCGGTTGTTTCTCGCCACTGCGAGTGACTTTGACCGGGATCCGGATCTCGGACGGACCGTAGTTGCAAACAAGTTCCGTCTCACCATCGGCAACCGGCATCACCTTGTTGCCTTCGATCTTGGCGAACTTTTCGTCGGCCACTCGCCAGGAAGCATCGTCGGTTACGTCCAAGGTCACGTCGTCCTCACGCTTGGCAACCGCGATAAACGACTGATAGTCACGGGCCGTGTCCAGCTGGACCAGCGGCGGGTAGACCGACAAGTCGAGCTTGGCTTTGGTTGCCGAGCCTGACGAACTCGCGGCAGCCGGAGCCGGTTCGGCCCCGACTGCACAAGTACTGGCCAGGAATGCGATGGCGAGATTCACCGATAGTCGTCGGATCATTTTGATACCTTCGGTTCTTTCCAACGGGACCGCCCATCCTGGGGCGGCTTTGTGATTACTGTGGCGGCTAGGACGTGTTCACACGTCATTTGCCATTTTCGCGAGCTTGCTTTCGCATCAGGCGAAGTTGTTCGAGTCGGCTGAGCGGTTTCTTCTTGACCGGAGCTGGCGCCGCTTTGGCGGGCTCGGTTTTTGACTTGGCGTCTGAGCTGGCAACCGGCTTTTCCACCGGTGCCGGGATCGGTTTGTCGATCTGCAGGATTCCGGTCCCCTGGGTTTGCTGGATCTGGCCTTCTGGGCTCGTGATCGTGGCCCGAGCGACCAGCGTTTTGTGTTGTCCGACACGAGCATCTTCCGCGATCTTAATCGGAAATACGATCTGCTCCGTATCGTTCTTGACTTCGATCTTCGGACGATCGCAAGTCACTCCCGCCGGGATTCCGACAAGCTCGACTTCGCAAGTGCCTTCAAATTCGCGGGCAACATCCACGTCGACAAGCACATTGGCCTGGGCGCCTAACTCGCTGGACGTCTTGGGAAACTCAAAGTTGAAAATCTTGTCGGCAATCTCCAGCATCACGGGTTCCGAGGCGATTTCATTCCCATCCACCGACGCATAGGCGATCACAGGCCAGGTGCCGATTGCCGCCGAACTATTCGCGGTGATCGGGATGCTCGCTTCGTTCTTGCCTTTCAAGATTTTGATGCTTCCGCTGGAACCGATACCCGGCGGGTTGTACAGCATTCGCACCGAAATATCGGCGTCAAACTCGCCTCGATCGACTTTTACCACCAGGTTGGTCGATCCATCTCGGACCACCGGAACTTGGGGCTGGACCAGCTCGATCGTGCAGCGTGATTTCTTGATCACCGCGACACCCGCCCGATCGGAATTGTAGTCGTAGACCACCGAGTTGTTCTGCCCGATCAGCAACTGATGTCGCTGAACAAACTGACTTTTGATGTTCGGGTTGTCGACGACCTTTCCCACGAACTCCACTAACCGGGCGTCCAGCTTTGCGTCGGGAGCTGCCGACAACAACAGCGGGACAGTGGTTCGATTGGCAGGCATCTGGAGCGGAGTCACCGTGACGCCCTCGGGCAGGTTCAAGCCGCTGATGTCAATCGCACCACCGAACAGCTTTCGCGAGGCGTTGATCATCACAGCGGCACGATTGCCCTGAGCGACGCTGATCGGAGTCGCCTCGTAGCGACGACGATCGGGCAGCGAAAGGGTGAGCTCCGGTTCGGAAATCTTGACTTCGATCCGATAGGCGTAGGCGGGACCGCCACCGCGCAGGTGATCACTGATCGCGACGTGGTACTTTCCGTCTTCGGGAATCTTGTATTCCAAAAAGCTATCCGGTCCACCGGAATCATCGTTGCCGCCGACCCGCGAACCCTTGTCGTTGTAGACGTTCATCACGCTATCGAGCGCCGATCGCAAGACGCTGCGAGCAAATACCTTGATCTGAGCCGTCTGGCCCTTTTTGGCGTCGAAGCTGAAGTAATCGGTGTCGTCAGGCTCGCCGATGAGTCCGCAAAAAGCGCCCGGCAATGGCCCATGCGTCGACTCTTTGAATGAATCATTCGGTTCTTTTTCGATCACGTTCTGCATCGGCTGGACGCGAATGAAATTCGGCGACGGACTGGTTCCGCCTTCGCCCGACATTACCAGCGGATACGCCTCGGACGGTTCACTGGGCATCTGGACCTTTTCGATCCAGGCGTCGCCATTGAGGGAAATGAAGGTCATGTCCACCACTTCGCCCGGGGCACCTCCAGCGGGAACCACCGCGGCCGGACGCGGATACGAGCCGACATGCAATCGATATCGATCGTTGTTGCCGCCGAACGAACTGTCACGAACGACGATCAGGTAGGTGCCGTCCTCGGGTGCCCGAATCGAACAGACACAGTCTTGCTGTAACAGCGGCGCGTCGTCACTGGTTGCCAGCTCAAACCGCTGCGAATCGAGAATCGCGATGTAGGGGTCGAAGAAAGGATTGCTACGTCCCTTCTTGATCCGAACACCCTCCAGTTCCACCGTCAAAGGCTCACCCTTGTTCAACGTCACGGCATAGTAGTCCTCGTCCTCCCGCGCCACCGCACCTTCAATGGTCACGTTGTTGGAGATGACTTGAGGTGTTCCGAATTCGCTGTTGGGTTCCTTTTCGTCCAACTGCGGCATCACGCCGACAGCAAACATGATCACATTGCTCAGTCCCGTCTCGGTCGCCAATCGCAGCGGATACAGGCCGGGCGCCGTGTCAGCGGGAACCTCCAGCTCCAATTCGACCTTGCTATTGTCGATCGGTTTCAGCGATTGAACGTTGACGCCCGCACGATCCCACAGCAATTGCCGGGCATCGCTCAAACGCGTCCCGGTCAACGTGACTTTTTGAGTCGTGCCGCGTTGAAGCCCACGGGGAATCGTTCCAGAGATCTCGGGCAGGTAGGCCTGGCAGTTCGATGCGAATGCGAACAAGGCGAGGCAACTGGCTGCGAGAATGATGCGTTGCATAGCTGTCGGAAACATTTGGAGTGAGAAAGTGATTTTCTGCCGCAGGGCACCGGTAACCGGTACTGGTAGCCCGTCCGCACAGGGAGCATGTTCTCCCTGTGCCCAAAGTTGACGACCGTTAGGCGATGATCTCGCTCAGCAGTTTGCCACCATCGACAATCTCGATCGGACGATCGCCCGGCGCCATCAGTTCTTTGTCGGCCACAATCCCCAGCTGATGGTACATCGTGGTTGCCAGGTCGCTGGGGCTGACCGGATCGAACTCAGGCTCCGAAGCGGTCGCATTGGACGATCCGTAAATCGTGCCACCTTTGATGCCACCACCGGCCAACATCACACTGAACACCTTCGGATAGTGATCGCGACCGGCATCCTTGTTGACCTTGGGTGTACGGCCAAACTCACTGCTGACCATCACCAAAGTGGTCTCGAGCAAGCCACGCTCGTCGAGGTCCGTGATCAGCTTCGACAAGGCCTGGTCCAATGCCGGCATTGTCCGGTTCATCGCAGCAGTGATGCCTTGGTGCATGTCCCAACCACCGTAGGTCAGCGTGACCAACCGGCAACCGGCCTCGACCAGCCGCCGAGCCATCAGCAATCGTTGCCCGGCCTGGTTCTTGCCGTAGGCATCTTTCATCTTGTCGTCTTCTTTGTTCAGATCGAATGCCAACTTGGCTTCATCGGATCCCAACAAGTTGTAAGCGCGCTCGTAAAACGTGCTCATGGCAACGACATTATCCGAATTGGTCATCGTGCCGAACTTCTTGTTGACCGCCGCAAGTGCCGACTGCCGACGAGCAAATCGTTCCTGATCCACACCGTTGTACAGGTCCAGGTCGCGCACCTTGAATCCGCTGCTGGCCGGGTCGCTGCCCAAGGCAAACGGACCATAGGACGAACTCAGGTAACCGGTGCCGGCAAACTCATTGGGCTGATTCGGGATGCAAACATAGGGCGGCATGTTGTTACGTGGCCCATACTCGTGACTGACCACAGCGCCAAAGCTGGGGTATTTCAGAGCAGGGCTTGGCTTGTAACCGGTGAACATGTTGTGCGTGCCACGCTCATGCGCCGCTTCACCATGCGTCATCGAACGAATCACGCACAGCTTGTCCGCGACCTTTGCCAACTTGGGAATCGACTCGCAAAAGATTTCACCCGTGCTGGTTTTCACCGGCTTCATCTCGCCACGGTATTCCAGTGGGCTGTAGGGCTTGGGATCCCAACTCTCCTGGTGAGCCATGCCACCGGGAAGGTAAATGTGGATCACGCTCTTGGCCTTGGCCTCGATAAAGTCGTATTGTTTCTGCTCGGCTGCGGCCTGTTCCATCCACATCAATTGTGGCAACGTAAGACCGAGTCCACCGAATGTTCCGGCGGCCAGAAAGCCGCGTCGGCCGATTGGGTTTCCGTGACAACTCATGCCTGCAAATCTCCCGTGATTGTTACCGTCTGACTGAAGCGACTGGTTCAAAGTCGGCCCGCAAACGTTGCTGGCGACTCATAAGGTTGGTGATGGAATCGAGCTGTTGAAAGGAAATCTTCAAACGAGTCTCGGTGGGAAGGCAATCACTTTCGGCGGATCACTTACCGCGGAATGGAGCGACTGTTTCTTAGGGCGGGACCCAAATTGAGTCTCCCTCAGCGACGTCGCCTTAGATTCAATTTGGGGTGGGGTGGGGTAGGTCTGGAAGTTCGATTCAAATCGGTCAACTTCAAAGAAATACCGCGTTTCTTAATCGGTAGCCTAACCGCGATTGGCGACAACGTCAATTCTTAACGCCTGGGCAAAGTTGGATGCGGCCATCCCTGGCTAGTGTTGGAACGAACGACCGGCGGTTCTGTACTCGGATATTCCTCGCTGCAGAACCGGCGAAATCGGATAAGTCTCTCCTGGACAAGGGTTTACGAACACGAGGGTTTACAAACACGAACCCACTATTCCGTGGTGATTTCCAAAAAGTTGTTCAGTGCTCGGAGCATCGATTCGACTTCCGGCTCCAGTTCTTTCAGCAAGGCGGGCGTGTCGGCTAAATCGTCCCCTTGGGCCGCCGACTCGATCCGCGTCGCCGCATCGCGAACGCGATTGGCGAAAAAAAGGCTGGCGGAGCCTTTCAGGGTGTGTGCCGCTCGTTGGACGACAGCCGGGTCACCGTTGGGAATCGATTCTCGGAGTGTGTTCATCAAGTCGGCGCACTCCCCCAGGAAGACTTCGGCCAATCGCCGCACCCCTCGCATCCCGCCCGGTACCCGGCTGGCAGACGCCCGCAGATCAATCGTGTCACCGATCAGCTCCGACTTGCCGCCTCGATCGTTGACCATGATTTCGGTTGATGGCAAGTCGTTGGTATCGGGACGAGAGGATGACGAACCCGTTTCGCGGCCGCCCGCCATCCCTTCGAGGACTGACTTTTCGGGAGCAAATTGGGCCATCATCTCTTGAAGCTGACGGGGATGAATCGGCTTGGAGAGGTAAGCATCCATGCCTGCGTTCTTGCATGCCTGGGCGTCTTCTTTCATGGCCGCCGCGGTCAGCGCAATGATCGGTATATGTTGGCCCGTTGATTTCTCATGAGCCCGAATTGCCTCGGTGGCCTCGATTCCATCCATGACCGGCATGTGCATGTCCATCAGGATCAGATCAAACGGTTCCGCTTGCCAGCGTGATACCGTCTCACGACCATCACTTGTGACAACGGCCTGATGCCCCGCCGCTTGCAGCATTCCGACGGCGACATGTTGGTTGGCCAAGCCATCCTCGGCCACCAACACGCGCAGCGGCAGGCACGCGGGCAGCGAATCTTGTTGGCGTAGCTCGGAGACTCCTGTCGTCTGCATGACGTGCAAAATCGTGTCCAACAGCTCGGATTGGACAACCGGCTTGGTCATGTAACGCGATATCTCGATGTCACGATACCGATCAACATTATCCCCGCGTGTCGCCGAGGACAGAATGATCACCTTGGTTTGCTCAGGCGAAAATTCTTGACGAATACGCTGGGCCAGCTGAAAACCGTCCATTTCGGGCATCATGCAGTCGAGCACAGCCAACGGAAATGTGCGGCCATCCTGTGCGGCGCGATGGATGGCATCCAAGGCAGCCCCCCCGCTGTCGGCGAGAGTCGGCTGCATTCGCCAGCAGGTAAATATCTCTTTCAGGATCCGCAGATTGGTTGGGTTATCGTCGACCACCAACACGGGCAGGTTCTCCAGGCTATCCAATTCCTGTTTGTGATCGACGTTTTGCTGCGCCGCGGTAGCAAAATGGGCGGTGAAGTAAAAGGTCGTTCCGTACCCGGGTTGGCTGTCAAGCAACAATTGGCCGTGCATCAATTCCACCAGCTGTCGAGAGATGGCAAGTCCCAGGCCCGTGCCGCCGAAACGTCGAGTTGTCGACGCATCGGCCTGAGTGAACGGGTCGAGTACCGCCGCGTGCATCTCTTCGGGAATTCCGATCCCGGTATCCCGAACGCTGAATCGCAGCGGCACCAGCTCGGGCGAAACGGATTCGTCGCGTTCGCCCAGGCAAACTTCGACAAAGACCTCCCCTTCATCGGTGAATTTGATCGCATTGCCGATCAGGTTGATGATGATCTGGCGGAGCCGGCCGGGATCGCCCATCCAGCGATCGGGTACTTCGGGAGCCACTCGACAGGCCAGCTCGAGTCCCTTCTCGGCGGCCCGCATCGACAGCGTCTGACCCGTCCGTTCGATCACATCGCGCAAGGAAAAGGGAATCGATTCGAGTTGCAATTTTCGCGACTCGATTTTCGAGAAGTCCAAGATCTCATTGAGCAAATGTAGCAGCGCATCGGCCGATTCACGCACCAGATTGATGTAATCGTGCTGCTCGTTATTGAGCTCGGTTTGGGCCAGCAATTCGGACATCCCAATGATCGCGTTCATCGGCGTGCGGATTTCATGGCTCATATTGGCCAGAAAATCGCCTTTGGCCTTGTTGGCCGAGTTGGCGGCATCGCGGGCCTCGCGTAACGCATCCTGAAACTTCTTCAGCTCGGTGATGTCGCGTGAGATTCCATAGGTGCCGATCACCTGGCCGTCCTCATCGAGGAACGGCATTTTCGTCGACATGCACCATGTGTCCTCACGATCCGGCCAAGTCTCACGTTCGACCTGGTCAACAATTGGCTCCCGCGTCTGCATGATTCGCAGCTCATCTTCACGAGCCGCTTGGGCATGTTCCTCGGTAAAGATATCGGCATCGGTCTTCCCGATCACCTGCTCCGCATCAACGAGCCCAAACTTCTTGGCCATTGCCTCACTGATGCGCAGGAAATGGCTGTCGGCGTCCTTGAAATAGATCGAGTCGGGGATGTTTTGCAGCAGCGTCGTGAGCAGACGCCGCTCGTGCGTCAATTCGCGCTCGGCCAACACGCGGTCGGTCACATCCCAGAACAGCAGTTGGACGCCGACGATCCGTTTGTCCTGATCAAAGACGGGGCTTTTGATTCGTTCGATCCAGCGGGTTGACCCCTGTTGGTCAACGGTCTCCTCGACACTGTGCAACGACTCTCCCGAGTCGATGACATATTGGTCGTCATCGATGTACTGCTTGGCGATGCTGGGCGGAAACAGCTCCGAATCCCGTTTCCCGATCAAGTCCTCGAGGGCGATTCCGCGTGTCTGGAGGTACCGTTGGTTGGCATAAACGCGACGCCCCTGCAAGTCTTTGACCACCAGACTCAGCGGCAGAGTATTGACCAGTGACTCGTACGTGGCCCGCGAATGGTCAAACTCGGCCACGTCGAGATTTCGCTGTTCGGGATCGCCCTCAGGAGGGCGATGCTGATCGGACATCAGATCGTCTCAGATTCAAACGCTTACACTGCGACCGGACTTTTACGACATTTTTTGACCATCGTGACCTCGTTGCCCCGATCGTTGTAAATCAGCTCGTCGGTAAAGCTTTTCATCAGCACCAAACCGCGCCCGGTATCGGAATCCAGGATTTTGGGATTGGACGCATCAGGAACTTTGGATGTATCAAATCCCTTTCCTTCGTCACGAATCACGATGCGAATCTCCTGCTCGCCAGCGGTCGCCTCGACATAAACCCTTCGATTCATGTACGGCTCCTGGGTTTTCCGCCGTTCGATCAGGTCGGTCGTCGCGTCTTCATAAACAATGGCACGATGCGGTGGCGTGACCGATGGACCCAATTCCAAATTCCCACGGTACATCGCATTGAGCATCGCATGCTCGGTCGCCATCCCCAATCGTACCAGCTCGTTCCCGCCAAGCAGTTCCATGCCCGATATGACTTGCATCAACAAACCGATCAATGGCGAGATCAAGTCAGCATCATTGGGCATGTCGAACACGAATACGTTTTTCGTGAGCGTGGAAATCAACTTGCCGAAACTGGCGTCGGTCCGAACCACCCCCAAGACATCGGTGATCGTGTCATTGAGCAGAGACTGCAAATGGTTTTTGGGGACGTAGCCGGAGGCCCCTTTTTGCAGTGCTTGGGAGGCCAGGTCCTCCGAGCCACGTGCGGTCACCAAAATCGCCGGGATGTGCGGAAAATCCAATTGCATCGCTTCGACCAGCTGCAGCCCGTTGACCTCGGGCATCTCGAGATCCGTGACCACGACATCCAGCAGCTCCTCGGCCAGCACGTCGAGCGCGATTCGTCCATTGGCGACATGACGAACCTGATGAGATCCCTCCTCTAACAACATCCGAATCTCAACCGCCTGAGTCGGACTGTCCTCGACGAGGAGTACTTTGGCCATGGCTGCGATGCCCTTCTGTGGCGGTGAGGGGAAAGGGAGGGCGAACCCACGAGCGATAACCGTTGTATCCTACACTTTTCTGGGCGCCAGCGATAAGGATCGACGATTTTTCTGGAATGTTGCCGCCGCCATCGGACAACTGCGAATCAAGAACCGGGCGTAAAGTCGTCGTTCGCCGTCAGATTCATCGCAAATAACGTGAGAAGCTGGGCAACGTTGTCGATGTCCGACAACGAAATGACCTCCACAGCCGAATGCATGTACCGATTGGGTATCGCTACCAAGCCGGTGGCCACGCCGCCGCCGTGAATCTGCAGGACATTGGCGTCGTTGGCAGTGGCACGTCCGACGGCGGCCAGCTGGAACGGGATCGAATTGGCTTGACACAGATCGATCAAGCGCTGGGCGACCTTGGGGTTGATATTGGGCCCGCGAAAGATCACCGGGCCGGCTCCGATCGCGATGTCTCCCTGTTTCTGCTTTTCGATCGTCGGGCAGTCCGAGGCGTGAGTCACGTCGACCGCAATCGCCACCGCCGGATCGATGCTTCCGGCGGCCGTCTTGGCGCCACGCAATCCGATTTCCTCCTGCACCGTGGACACGCTGTGCAAATGACATTGCAAGGGCGACCCTTGTCCCGCCGCGCGACGCTGTCCCGCCGCGCGACGCAGCGCCTCGATCACGGTCCACATTCCCGACTTGTTGTCCATCCCAGGCCCGCTCACCAAGTCTCTGGCCAACGGTCGGTACCGCAGATCGAGCGTCACTGGGTCACCGATGCGGACCAATTCAGATGCCTCGGCTTTGTTCTTCGCCCCAACGTCCAACCACAGTTGGTCCAACTCGACCACCTGGGTCTTTTCGGTCGCGGTTAGCAAATGAATCGGCTTGCGGCTGATCACAGCTGGCACCCCACCGGCTGACGTCCAAACCGTCATCGCCTGGCCGATCAATTGTTGTGGATCCCAGCCCCCGATGGTCTTGGCGTACAAGAATCCCTCATCATCGATATAGGAAATCAACAGCCCGATCTGGTCGCAATGCCCGGCGTACATCAGCGTCGGCCCGTTAGGATCACCCGCCGATGCGATCACGTTGCCATGGACGTCGGTGCGGATCTGATCGCAGTCCGGTGCGATGTACTCGCGGATCAGAGCCTGAATCGGCTCCTCGAACCCGGATGGGCTTGGTGTTTCGATTGCCGAACGAAAAAAGCGCAGAGCGGAGTCTTCCATCGATCACCACGGCTGAATGAAAAAAGGTGGCGCGAATTCCCCGACCAGACTTGGCCAGCGAGCGGTCGCAGCGGTTCGGCACAGCCTACCGGACGGCAGGGACGGTGACGATTCCCAAACGCTTTGCTTGGGATTCCGGCACGCCAGGATTCCGATTGTGACGATTGGTGCAAATTTGACGGTCGGTCCATGCGGCCTCCGGTCGCTGGTGTCGCGTCAAGGCTGATGTTGGCCCTCGTGGACGGAAAGATTTCAAAAAAACTTTTTCCCAAACGGTCCCTCTTTCTGGGCAACGCCAGAGCCCCAAAAAACGTCCAATTGTGAAGGAATGACGACAATTTCGGATATCCCGGCGGCACCTCTTCGCTCCGCTGCAGCGGCGCGGCGGAAACGAAACCGTTGATAGTGCTTGTTCGCATTCAAACGCACTAAAGAGTTAGGCCGGTTTTTCTCGACACTAATTCTCGGATGGAGGACCTTTGAATTGGGTTCGCAAGTTCCGATCGCCTGACACAGGTGGTCGGGGCGGCCGAATCAGTGGCAATTCAAAACCGACATTCACCCAGGGGGGATTCTGGGAACGCAGCCGTCGAGTCGAAGATCGCGAATCCGTTCGCGTTCAAACTCAATCGGTAGCGACTCGGCGACCATAGCCGAACGTTCCTGATAGTCGCACAACCATACGGGTCATCCGTCTGGATCGGCTGTCACAGGAGCGTTGGGCACTGATCGCCGCGGCTTCGCAGCTTCTTCCCCGAACGGCCACACACCCATGTGGTCGTAACTCATGTTAATAACAAACCGCGAGGATCCCGTTCGGAGAGTGTCGCAAGATGCAAACCGGCTGGCCCCGACCCAGCGTAGGACTTCAAGACACAGATCCCATGTGCGACCCACATCGACTTGGGAATGCGGCCGATCAGGACCGGCCGTAGTGATTTGAGGATCGACGAAGAAGGGCCGCGAGAGCAATGGTTACCGACGCACCATTGTTCGAGGGAATATTCAACGAGGCGTTATGGAGAACCTAATATGAAGGTCTTCACAACTGGACAGGTCGCCAAGATCTGTAAAGTAGCACCCCGAACCGTAAGCAAATGGTTCGATTCGGGGCGTTTGAAAGGCTATCGCATTCCTGGATCACAGGACCGCCGCATTCCACGAGAATACTTAATCAAGTTTCTTAAGGAGCACGGCATGCCCCTGGGCGACTTGGAAGACGAGGCAATGGCAAAGTGCCTAATCGTCGCCCAAGACCAGGTGCTGATTGAAAACTTGAAGCGAGAACTTCCGCCAGAAAAGTCGTTCAAAGTGGCTGTGGCCGCCAGCGGTTTCGAGGCGGGGATTCAAGCGGAGAGCTTTAACCCGGATTGTATCATCGTCGACTTCTCGATCGGCAAAATCGAGGCTGTTCAGATTTGCCAAAATCTGCGCAAAAACATCGACTTCACTGATATTATCCTCATCGCTTTGTTGCCCGACGACGGACAACCGATGAGTTTCGACCGAAGCAGCATCAACGAAACGTTCAAGAAACCGTTCGACGCCCACCTGTTGGCCGAACGACTCCGAACGCTGGTCGGTGCCAAGAAAGAATTGGTATAGTCCGCTGGCTGAGCTCCTCAGCAAACAGACAACCAGATCCTGAATGCCTCGTCGATAAGGCGTCTCACATCCCGCAAATGTGAGACGCTTTTTTTTTGTCCCGATAACTGCGCCAACTTGGACAACGATCGTCGTGAGGCTCTAATCACCACAACTCATTGAGAAAGGATCACCGCTAACGGCTCGGTCGCCGTGGCGATCCCGCTGGTTTTCTCGCCCCCCGCCCCCATTTCCATGCCTCCCAGTTCCATCCCTCCCGGTTCCACTCATTTCGATCGCCGGGGAAACGCCCAGATGGTGGACGTGTCGGCCAAGGCCGTCACGGCGCGGACCGCAATCGCCTCGGGCGACGTCGACATGCTGCCAGCTACCGCGGAGCTGATTCGCGCCGGCCGTGCCGAGAAAGGCGATGTACTCGCGGTCGCCCGTTTGGCCGCCATCCAGGCAACGAAGCTGACCCAACAACTGATTCCCTTGTGCCATGCCATCGCGATCGAATCGGTGACGGTCGATTTCCAGTGGCCACCGGGTTCCGCGACCGAGACGGCCACACTCCGTTGCCTCGTACGGGTTGGCACAACCGCCAAGACGGGCGTTGAAATGGAGGCCATGACCGCCGCCGCGGTCGCCTGCCTGACGGTCTACGACATGATCAAATCGGTCGATCGCGCTGTCACCATCGGCCCCATTCAACTGATCCAGAAATCGGGGGGGAAGTCGGGCGAATTTCGACGCGAACCCTAACTCGGAATTCGCTCAAAGTTACTGGGGGATGCCGAATTGCGGTTCATCCGGTACGAATCAGTCCTGCGGCGACCCTTCGATCGCGGCAACGAGGCTGGATTGTCCTGCAAATCATCGGGATTCATCGAAATGGATTCGACGTCAACTGCTCGCCCACTTCGTACCACGTCGCACGATCCGGACCCGGCGGGGTCACGGTCTCACCGCAACGATCGGTCGCAAATCGCCGGCGGAGAACTACTGGCTCGTCTGTATGGTCCAGTCCTTGAGCCGCTCGCGGCCCTGGAAAAGCGACTCCGACTCGAGTTGCAAAGCCCCTACGAAATGCTGCTGCCGTTGCTCCGGCACGGGACACAACTGGGTGGCAAACGACTGCGGCCGGCGATGCTGTTGTTGACCGCCTCGGCGATTGGCGAGATCAACGACGAACATCTCGTGCTGGGAACCGTGATCGAGATGGTCCACACGGCGACCCTGATTCATGATGATGTTCTGGACCATGCGGAAACACGCCGCCACGTCCCGACGGTCAATGCGAGATGGAACAATCACACCAGCATTCTGCTGGGTGATTATCTGTTTGCTCAAAGTTTTCGCCTGGCCGCGACGCTGCCGTCGACCGAAGCTTGTCGCCAAATCGGTGAGGCGTCTCGCCTGGTTTGCGAAGGGGAACTTCGACAAATCCTGCAGCGAAACGCACTCGATCTGGACCAGCAGAGCTACATCGAGATCATTCGTGGCAAGACTGCCGAATTGTGCCGAGTCGCTTGTCAGTTGGGAGCTCAATATGCCGATGCAGACCCGCCGACGGTCGATCGGATGGCTGCCTTCGGTGACTCGGTCGGTATCGCGTTTCAGATCGCCGACGATTATCTGGACCTCTGGGGCGATGATGATTCCGTCGGAAAAACGTTGGGAACCGACATCGAACAAGGCAAAATGACGCTGCCCCTGATCCGTTTGCTTGATTCGGCCAGCGGAGCCGATCGCGGTCGAATCCAATCGATTCTGAAAGGTCCGTCGGAGCTGCGGGTCACGGAAATTCGTCCGTATTTGGAACGTAGCGATGCCCGGCAATACACTCGCGAAATGGCTGATCACTATCGCCAACAAGCAACCAAGGCGATCGAATCTCTCCGCGATTGCCCCGCCACGCGATCGCTGCGGGCGATTGCCGATTTTAGCGTGGATCGGCGGTTCTAGCGGGACAGAGTGGCGGCGATGAAATCCAACACTTTTTTGTCGTCCGTTCCTTCCTGAGACTTGGAAGCTACAAATCGCTCCCGTCTCGTGGCATAATGTCCGGCTAAGGAACATTCCCGTCGCAGAAAGGCCCCGTCGGGGACAAGGCGGTTGTGGTTCCCCAGATCACCGTCGAACACCAACCTATCGCGGCTTCGCCGCGTGCCGCGGCCAGCCGGCAACGGCCAGCCACCACCTTGCCGCTCCATCCTTCCCATTCACTCTTTCGGATTCATTCCCCATGACCAAGCTGAATCGCCGTCAATTCACCGCCATCGCGGCCACCACCCTCGCTACGGCCTCCACACGCAGCTCGTCGGCCCAGAATCCCAACGGGCCTGTCAGCCCCAATGGTCGGTTGGGCGTTTGCATCGCCGGCGTCAATAGTCGCGGCGGCGAGCACATCCGCGGCTTCAACAAGGATTCGCGCACCGAGATTCGAGCGATCGTCGACGTCGACGAAAACGTCGGACACCAAAAGGCAGATATGGTGGAAAGGGTGCAAGGAAGACGTCCCGAAGTATTCAAGGATGTCCGCCGAGCACTTGATATGGACGGCATCGACATTCTGACCTGTGCGACCCCAAACCATTGGCACGCACTGATGGGTGTTTGGGCGATGCAGGCGGGCAAAGACGTCTACATCGAAAAGCCGATCTGCCACAACATCCAAGAAGGTCGCGCCTTGGTCGAGGCTGCGAAAAAGTACGGTCGGATGTTCCAGTCCGGCACCCAATCACGTAGCAGCAGTGCCTGTCAGGATGCGGTCAAATTCATCGCCGACGGTGGCATTGGCGATGTCAATTTCGCACGCGGGCTGTGTTACAAACGGCGCAAGTCGATTGGTCCTCTGGGTGACTATCCGATCCCGGCAGCCGTCGACTTCAATCTGTGGAGCGGGCCTGCGACATACACCAACCCCAAGCTGACGCGGAAGCAATTTCACTACGACTGGCATTGGCAACGTCATTATGGAAACGGTGATTTGGGCAACCAGGGTCCGCACCAAACCGATATCGCCCGCTGGGGACTCGGCGTCGAACGACATCCTGATTCGATCATTAGCTACGGCGGACGATTGGGATACCAAGCCGAACGCAAAGATCCCAATTACGTAGACGCCGGCGATACCGCGAACACGGAAGTATCGATTTATGACTATGGCGACAAATGTATCGTGTTCGAAACCCGCGGCTTGGACGTCACGGAATCGGCTGGTAAAGAGGTTGACCTGATGTTCGGCCCGGGACCAGGCAATAAGATCGGGGTGATCTTCTATGGCAGCAAAGGCTATGTCGCTCAAACCCGCTACGACTACTGTCGCGTCTTTGACTTGGATATGAATTTGGTCAAAGAGTTCAAGGCAAAGGATGTCGGCGACGCACACTTCGACAACTTCATCAGCGCTTGCCTGTCACGCGATTACGGCTCGCTGAACGCGAACGCCATGACCGGTCATTTGTCGGCGGGTGTCAGTCACCTGGGCAATATTTCCTACTACCTGGGAGCGGTCAATTTGGCGACACCCGTGGAGATCACAAAAGACGCTTTCGGGAATCAAGAGTCTCGATGACAACGCCAAGACGCTGGAACGAACCGTGGCTCACTTGAAATCCAACGGAGTCGATCTGGAAAGGACGCCGCTGGCGCTGGGGCCGCACTTGAAGTTCGATAACGATACCGAGCAGTTCACCAACAGTGATGCCGCCAACGAGATGCTGACGCGAGAATACCGCGCCGGATTCGAGGTCCCCAGCGGCGACAACGTTTAGCCGCCGCGAAATAGCGTTTGCCGGGCAACGATGATGACGCCTCGCCGCTGCGGTTGCAGCGGCGAGGCGTTCGCGATGGCCGATGCGACGTTTCTCGAGCACCAGCGATGTTCGGTGGCACTGTGTTTTCATATCGCGTGTGAATACGCACGGTGTGCCGAGTTGCATCATCGTAACGACCTGATCGGTGGCCTCGCCGACCGGTAGCGATCGCGAATCTGCGTGGCTTACGAGGTTGCCTGCAAAAACCGGCCTTCGGTACGCGAATTGCCCCACGTCGCAGGACTCACGACCGCATCATGGGCACATCGACCCGCTCGTCATGGCAGCTACCGTGACCGGTCGATGAATCATGCGGTACCAACCAACGTCACACGTGCGAAGGACAACGATGAACAAGCTCGCCTGCACTGCCGGACTATGGCTCATTGCCTTGGGCACGTGCTCACCACTGTTGGCATCCGAACCGAGCATTGAGGGCCAGGTCAACGGCATCGAACTATGTCCGCAATTCATTTGTGGTAGCGCCCTGTTCACCGGTGTATATGGGGGACATGTGGACGGACGGCCAGCCGTTGGGACGTGGTCCGCGTCGGTCAATCATGAGCCACTGCCCGAACTTGGTGACGATCCCGTCGCAGTTCTTGGCGGTCAATGGCGACTACGTGTGTGGGTGCTACGCGGATTCTTCCCCACGCGACAGAGTTTCAGTGGGGCTTTCGGGCAGGGAAGCTTGGCAGCGATCGAGGAGCACTTGTTCCGCGTTCAGGTTCCAATGACCATCGAAAGTGGCGGCACAGGTCCGATCAAATTGGAACTCCTTCTCGATGAGAACTCGATTCCCCAACCGGTCACGGGCACCCTCGGACAACCGACAGTGGAATGACCGCCGGAACAAAAAGTCTGCCTTCATTCCTGTGCCAGTCTGGAATCGGCCTGGCGATTCCAGACTCATCCATCTCGCTACCGCGGCCTCTAACGCTTCGTCGCCGTGTAGGCATAACGATGATTGGCCGACGGATCGAGTAACCCAGCCGTGTTCCATGGTTCGATCGCTCTCCGGATCTCGCCGATCACACGCTCGGTCGGTTCGCTTGAAAGCAATCGATCACAGGACTGCGACAACACTTGCACGAAGCTGGCGTCGTCCGTGTTCCACAGCTGTGCCGGGAACTCGCCTTCCCCATAGCGTTCTTCGCACCGGATCGCGCCTGCAAAGTACAACATGCAAGCGGCAACGAAACGTGGAAAGTCGTTCATCGTTTGATAGGCGGCGTGGACAATTCGATCCAGGACTTTCGCCTCCTGGACAACGGCGCCGCGATACTGCTCGGTCAATTTGCGTCGGCCCTGGTCGTCGTCGCCCAGGATGATGTTTGCCACTCGATCCACACCGGCCAGGGCATGCGCGATCCCGGTACTGTGCAACGGGTCGATTGTCGCCGCCGCCGTCGGCAGCATCAGTCGCCGCTCGTCGATCACCGGATCAAAAAATCCTTGGATCCGCCCCGACGAGCTGGGTCCCCCGGGCGGGGCGACCACAAACGCCTCCTGGAATAACCCGGCGAGCGAAGGGTATCGGGACCAATCGAGCGTGGGTTGCTTTGACGGTGATGTCAGCCCAACGCTGGTGATCCCGTTGTTGAACCGCAGCATCCACAACCATCCCTCGCCCAGTAGATGATGTTGCGCCGCATCATCGGGATCGAATGGATCGTCGCCCCTGTCCAAGCCCAACCGTTGAAGATGCGGCGTCCATCGACCAACGTTGGCGTAGTGGGCAAAGACCGAATAGGTGCAAGTCTTCAATTCCGAAACCCGATCGGCTGCTCCAGCGAGCCGCGCCAATACAGCCGACCGGCCTGACGCATCGACCACCCAATCGCTCTCCAGTTCGCTTGATTCATTCCCGTTTCGCGTGAGCAGCAATCGATGTTCAGGCTGCCGAGGCCTCACCTCGACACGATGTCCTGTCCAATCACCGACACCCGCGGAAATCGCTCGCTGAAACAAGAACCGATCCGTCTCGGCCCGAAACCAGTGAGTATCGGCGACCGCGTCGTTCGCGCTGGCTGCGACCACCAAGCTGTGATTGTGATCATCGCGTTCACTAAACTCCTTCCCCGGATGATGAACGTAGTAGCTGAAACCGCGTTTGAGGCCACAGCTAAGCTCGGCATGGTCGGCTCGCCAGCTGCCGTAAGTCGAAAGCGACACCAAATCGCCCAATCCATGCTGTTGGCCCAATCGCCGCAGTAGCAAGTCGGCGATCGGCGTGGAAGATTCGCCGATGGCGAACCGGGGATGTGTCTCGGCGTCGATCAATGCCACGCTCCGCCCCTGCCGGGCCAGAATCCAGGCAAGAATCGATCCGGCAAAACCGGCGCCGATGATCGCCACGTCATAACGTCTGGTCACACGATGTCCGTTCGTTGTGAGAGATTGTTTCGTTGCAGACGTATGAACTGCGGCGAGCGAGAATCGACATCCCAAAGGTCCATCGTCACGACCGCGCGTCCCTGGGCATCCTCGAGCGCCATCGATTGAATCTCGCCGAGGTCATCAAGCGACAGCAACGGTAACTCGGCACCCCGCCCATTCCAGCCATGCCCGAATCTCGCTGGAATCAAACTGACATGACGCGTGCCGACGGCGATCGCATGTCGCATCGACATCCGCGTCCAGCGGATCGCTTCGGCGACATCAATCCCAGGTACGCCGATGATGAGAAATACGCGTAAGTCGACATCCAGTTCACCAAGCCAAGTCGCGTAGCGATCAAAGTCGTCTCGCGTCATTCGCTTGCCCAAACGGTCCAACCAACGTGGCTGGACCGTCTCCAGCCCGACAGCCACCTCAAGCTGCGCGGCAAGCAGATCTCGAAAACGCTTGACCCGGTCCGTACCGATTCTCGGATGGTTTTCGACCACCACTCGCGAGAACGGCTCGCATTGCCGGGCGATTTCCGCGTAATCGCTGAGCGGAATGCTGTGGGCATCGAAAAAATTGCCGCTGTTGTACAGTTTGATCCACTCCGCCTTTTGACCCTTCCGCAGCGCGAAGTCAATTTGGCGTGGGATCGCACCCGGTGGAGTGGGTCCCCTCAGCGTGTTTTGCCATAGATCGCACATCTGACAACCGATCGGGCACTCCGCGGCGGTCAGGAATACCGTGGTCGTCGAGATGCATCGCCCCTCGGCATCGGGCTCGAATTCCTCGGTCACGGCATAAGGTCGCTCGGGCGAGTTTTCACGGCGAACTAACGTTACTTCGATCGGCATGGCCGTAGTTTAGTGACATCGGGTGTGACGCGTCTGGGCATCGCGCGACCTGCGGGGAACAAAACAAACCGATTTCCGGGATCGTGCCCGACAGGGTAAGATAGAAACGACGCCAAATCCTTCCGCCCGCAATCCTACCCTCCTTGGGCAGCCGCTACCGTGAATCTCCTCACGTCCCTCCGCCAGCTTGCTGCCATCGCTTGTTCGCTGGTGCTGTTGTCGGCCGTTGCGATTGGCAAACCAACGGATGTCGGCGATGCGGACGAAATGCGACTGTTCGAGACTCAGATCCGTCCACTTTTGATCAAGCGATGCTTCGAGTGTCACAGCGAGGACAACTCCGAGGGGGGGCTTCGTTTCGATGTCGCTGATACCGTGACCAAAGGTGGCGACAGCGGACCGGCGATTGTGCCCGGCAACCCGCAAGCGAGCTTGTTGGTCTCGGCGATTCGCTATGAAGATTTGGAGATGCCGCCGGATGAACCTTTGTCGCTCGAAGAGCGGTCAGCACTCGAATCCTGGATCGAGCGGGGAGCCTATTGGCCCATCCATCAGTCAGCCGATCATGATGCAAAGGCGAAATCGCAGCAGACCTGGTGGGCCGCACAGCCAATCGATGCCGGCGTCGTGCCGCAAGCACCTGCGCTGATTCGGTCGCGTTCGATCATCGATCGCTACATTGACCGTCGGCTTGAAGAGGCTGGACTGCATCGCGCACCGATCGCGGACCGCACGCGGCTGATTCGAAGACTCTCCTATGACCTGCTGGGGCTCCCACCCACACCCGAAGCGGTCGATGCATTCGTTGCCGACAACCGGCCCGACGCCTACGAACGTCTTGTCGACCGGATGTTTGCCGATCCCGCTTATGGCGAACGGATGGCAAGGTTGTGGCTGGACTTGGTCCGTTATGCGGAATCCGACGGTTGGCGCGCTGACGCTTATCGGCCCCAGGCTTGGCGGTATCGTGACTTTGTGGTCGACGCCTTCAATTCCGGGATGCCGTATGACGAATTTGTCTCGCTGCAACTGGCGGGTGACGAGATTTCGCCCTCCGATGACAAATCGCTCGCCGCGGTCGGCTTTTTGCGATTGGGCATCTATGAATTCAATCAGCGCAACGCCGAAGGACAGTGGCAGGATATTGTCGACGAGATGACCGACGTCACCGCCGATGTGTTCATGGCAACCGGACTTGCCTGTGCGAAGTGCCACGACCACAAATTCGATCCGATTCCACGCACCGATTACTTTCGACTGCGGAGCGTCTTTGAACCAGTCCTGTTTATCGACCGCATGCCTCAGCCAACAAGACGCTCCGCGGATCAACAGGCCCGGGTGACTCAACTGATGGCGGAACTGAGAACGATCGAAGGGGACGCGATCAAGGTGCTCGGTGACGGTGCGGTCGATCGGTTCCCGCTCAACGTGCAAGCCATGTTCCGCAAGCTGCCCGAAGAGCGAAACAGTTACGAGCATCAGATCGCTTATCTGGTCGCGCGGCAAATCATCGATGAAGGCTTGGCCGGCAACAAGGTCGAAAGCAAAATTGGCAAAGAATCGAATCAAAAGCGTCAGGCGGTGCTCGCAGAATTGCAACAGCTGGACGCGGATCCGTATGCGATACCAGACCTGATTACCGTCGTCGATGCCCCCGGTGAGATCCGCCCCACGCGGTTGCCCGGTCGTGAAAATGGCCCCTCGTTTGAACCCGCCGCTCCGAGCGTGTTTGCCAACCGCGAGTTGAAACCGAAGCCTCCGCTGGACGCACCACAGTCAAGTGGTCGTCGATCGGCGCTCGCCCAGTGGATTACCTCTCCCAACAATCCCATCACCGCTCGCGTGATGGTCAATCGATTGTGGCAGTACCACTTCGGAACCGGACTGGTCGACAGCCCCAACGATTTTGGACGTCTCGGTTCGCCGCCGACGCATCCCCGGTTGCTGGATTTCCTTGCCACTCGTTTCATCGAATCGGGATGGAACATTCAGGCGATCCAACGCCTGATCGTGAATAGCGCTACCTATCAACAGTCATCTGTGCATCCCGATCGGGATCGGACGATCACCATCGACGCCGGAAACCGATGGTTGTGGCACCATCGCGTTCGACGGCTGGACGCCGAGCAATTTCGAGATTCGCTGTTGCTGGCGATTGGTACACTTCAAGGTCAGGTGGGCGGTGAGAGTGTTCCGGGCACGCCACCCCGACGATCGATCTATTTGCAGCGCAAGCGGAATTCGAGCGACGAGATGCTGGCGCGACTCGACGCGCCGCCGGGTGTGGTCGGTACCGCGAAACGCGATGTAACGGTCACCGCGCCGCAATCGTTGATGATGTTGAATAGCCCGCGGATCTTGGATATCGCGAAAAAGCTGGCGTCCAGAACCCGCCGCGAAGTCGCCTACGTCGACAGCGAACATCGACCGGCGGCGTTCGTTCGACACGCTCATCGATTGGTGACGGGGGTCGCACCCGATGCTGAAACTCAAATGCTGCTCGCCGAATTGGCGGCAACCGGTGACGATGGCGAAGTCGATGTTTGTCACGTCCTGCTCAATAGCGACGCGTTCTTGTTCGTGGAGTGACTTTGTGAAGTGGATCCGGATGCCGCAGGCGTCCCATCCGGGTAGCAACCGATTCAAGTTTCGGCGGCGAGTGATTTGTGGGCGTCGTGTGAAGAAGTTTGTTTGAATAATTCTGAATGAGCGACGGAATGATACGATGATGAGATTCGACTCCACACTCTGCCGACGGGCGAAACGTTCCGCACGTTCAGTATCCGAGAAACCGCCGCCAGTTTCTGGCGTCAGCCGGTGCCGGATTCGGCGCTGTTGCTTTGCAAGGTATGCTGGCTTCCGAGACAGCGTCAGCGTCCTCAAGCATTGCCGTACCCGGCGGCCATCATCCGGCGACGGCGACAAGCGTCATCTTCTTGTTCATGGAAGGCGGACCCAGCCAGCTTGATACGTTTGATCGCAAGCCGCTCGTTAACCAGCTTGCCGGACAGTCGTTGCCGGAGAGTTTTCGGCCGCCGATCACCGCTATGGGCGAAAAGAATTCGCCGATCTTGGCAACCAAACGCAACTGGGCCAGGTACGGCGAAAGTGGACTTGAAATCAGTGACTGGTTTCCCCATGTCGCACAACATGCGGATGATTTGGCCGTGATCCGCTCCTGTTATGGTGAGGGAATCAATCATTCGGGCGGCTGCAATTTAATGAACACATGCAGCATCTTGGGTGGTCGTCCATCACTGGGCGCGTGGATCACGTATGGACTGGGGACCGAGAATAACGACCTTCCCGCCTTCGTGGTGATGAAGGATGCGAACAAGGATCCGACCAATGGGGTGCGAAGTTGGGGCCCAGGATTCCTGCCCGCCGCCTACCAGGGAACTCCGGTCGGCGACGGACCCAATGGTGAGCCGATTGCGAACCTCGCACCGCCCGATGAGATCACCGCGCAGCGACAACTCGCCAAGCTTGAGCTGATCAACAGAATCAACCAGGCGCACGCGGCGCGCTTGCCACACGTCTCAACGCTGGATGCGAGAATTCGCTCGTACGAATTGGCCTATCGCATGCAAAGCGCCGCTCCGGAAGCGGTCGACCTGGCAAGCGAAACCGCAGAGACATACGAGTTGTATGGGATCAATGATGCCAAAACCGAATCCTACGGGCGAATCTGCCTGCTCGCACGTCGGATGGTCGAACGCGGCATCCGCTTCATCCAACTCTATAGCGGTACCGGCAGCGGTTGGGACGCCCACTCGGCCATCGAAGCGAATCACACCAAAAATTGTGGCAGCTGTGATCGTCCCATCGCCGGATTGTTGGCCGATCTGAAACGGCGCGGCCTGCTCGATCGTACGTTGGTGGTCTGGGGCGGCGAGTTCGGACGCACGCCGATGAGCGAGAAAGGCAATGGACGTGACCACAATCCAACCGGATTCACGATGTGGATGGCTGGCGGTGGCGTCCGCGGTGGCCAGACTATCGGCGCTACCGATGATTTGGGCTTGTATGCGGTCGAGCAACGAACGCATGTGCATGACATCCACGCCAGCATCCTGCACCTGATGGGCCTCGATCGACTGAAGCTCGAGTACAACCATCAGGGTCGTCTGGAACGCCCCACCATCAACGAAGGAAAGTTGATCGAAGGACTGGTATAGTACCAATCGCGACACGCGAACAATCATCACGCCAAGCGTCAGCGGGGGAACCAAGCCCATGCCGGTCTTCCCTCGCTCACTCTTGCCATGATGAACAACGCGTCACTTCAAATTGCCCCTGCGAGCGATGGGCACCTGCCTGAGAATCATTGACCCCAGCCGAGACTAGAAATGCGAATTGCCGTTCTTGCAATCCTTGTGGCGAGCACCCTGACGTTGTCACATGCCGACGATGGCCCTTTGGTCTACCAAGGAACCGACGGGCCTGGCCTGGGAAAGCACATTGTCTTTCTCGCCGGTGACCACGAATACCGATCCGAGGAAGCACTTCCCGCTCTGGCTCGGTTGCTGGCCAGGCACCACGGTTTCAAATGCACCGTGTTGTTCAATGTCGATGAGCAGACCGGCGAGATCGTGCCGGGTAACAGCAACATGCCGCACACCGATGTGATCGATTCGGCAGATCTGTTGGTGTTCGGATTGCGGTTCCAGAACTTTCCGGCCGAGCAGATGCAACCGATCGTGGATTATCTGGACAAGGGTGGGCCGGTGGTTGGGACGCGAACCAGCACGCACGCGTTCAAAATTCCCGCCGATTCGCCGTTTGCCAAATACGACCATCAGTACCAGGGCGAAGAGATGAAAGGTGGTTTCGGTCGACAGATTCTCGGTGAGACCTGGGTCAGCCACTACGGAAAGAATCATGTGATGAGCACCCGGCTGGACATCGTGGCTGATCAGGCCAACCATCCAATCCTTCGCGGCGTCAAGGATCCGTGGGTCGAAGCGGGCGGTTACTGGGTCGATCCACAGCCCAATAGCGTGATTCTTGCCAACGCACAGCCGCTGCAGGGGATGACGCCGGATTCACCACCGGCCGACGACAAGTCACCCTGCCCTGGTGCCTGGGTCCGCAGCTACAAGAGCCACAGCGGAAAGGAAGGACGCGTCTTCACAACCACGTATGGTGCGTCGGAAGACATGCGAAATGATGGGTTTCGTCGGATGATGGTGAATGGATGTTTTTGGGCATTGGGAATGGAGGACGCCATCCGACCCGATCTCGAGATCGCCTTTGTCGGCCCCTACAACCCGTCAACCTTCAGCTTCGGCGGCCATCGTCTCGGTGTGAAACCGCAAGACTTGGCGGGCTGGGATTCCCCGATCATGGACGCCAGCAAGCCAATCGGAAAGCGACCGCCAAACAAACCAGCGAAGAAGAAACAATAGGGACAACCCTCGCTGAGAACGGGAGGGGTACATGACATGCTTTGCCTTGGCGGATTGTGATCAGCGCGTAAAGAAGGCCGGCACAAGGTGTGCCGGCCTTTGTCATGCGAGTTGTTCTGGCGGAGATCAGACCGCGCGCGACTTGCGGCTCATCAGCGCGTTGGCCTGATCATCGTCGATGAACTGTTCGGCTTTCGGATCCCACTTCAATTCTCGACCAAGCATCAGCGCGAGGTTGCATAGATGGCACGACGTCATCGTGCGATGATGCGACCAAACGTCCGAAATCGGTTTGCTGCGATCTTCGATGCACTCGAAGAAGTTCCCCATATGGCTTCCGGGCTTCTTGCCTTTGCACAATTTGATGATCGCTGCGTCAAGTTCGGCATGGTCCGTATCGGTCAAATCACTGATCGGCTTACCTTCCAACTTGCCGCGGTTGACGAAAATCCGACCCAGTTCGCCCTCAAATAGAATCCCGTTGCCAAAGTCGACGTTATCGCCTTCTCGTTTGTAGTTATCATTGACACTCATCACCGAGCCGTTGTCATACGTCAGATCGATGTGAAACTTCGTTGCCGTGTTGAAGCCGTTGGGCAGGGAAGCTTCGCCGTTGAGGAACGCATTCCAGTTGAAGTCACTTGGAACAATCTTGGGGAATTCGCCGCTACCGGAAACCTTCACCGGCCCAGTCTCTCCCGGTGCGAGTGCCCACTGGGCAATGTCGATGTGATGGGCACCCCAATCGGTCATCTTGCCGCCGGAGTATTCGAAGTACCAGCGGAACATTTTGCGACGTTGTTCACAGTACTTGGCTTCCGGGGCCGGTCCGACCCACATGTTCCAATCGAGATCCTCGGGGGCCTCGGTTGACTCGAAGGGGCCATCACCGGGGGCGCCGCCGATCGCGACATAGGCATTGACGTGCTTTCCCAGTCGCCCACTTTGGACAATGGCGATCGCCTTCAAAAAATCGCCGCCGTTCTCGCTCCGCTGCTGCGTGCCGACCTGAAACACGCGACCGGTCTCTTCAACCACCTTGCGGATCTGCTTGCCTTCGTCGATGGTCAGCGTCAGCGGTTTTTCGCAATAGACGTCGGCGCCGGCACGAAGTGCAGCGATGGCGATCGGCACGTGCCAGTGGTCGGGTGTGCCGATGGTCACGACATCGGGCTTTTCCTTTTCCAACATTTCGCGATAGTCGCGATAAGTGGTCGCCGTGCCGCCGAACTTGTCACTGAACTCTTTGGCATGACGGTCGTCGACGTCACAGACCGCGATCAGATGGGCGCGCTGGGCCGCCTGGCTTCCGACGGTGCCACCACGGCTGTAGCGGCCTCGGCTGCCACCGACGCCAATCGCTGCCAGACGCAGTTTCTTCGAATCGGATTGTGCAAGCGCGGGCGCTGCGACCACGGCGGCCGAGCCGGCAGCGGCAGTCTTCAAAAAGCCACGACGTGATGGTTTCATCGGGAAAATCTCCTGCGAGGTCGTTCGGGGAATGAATGGGAATTGCCCCCTATCATAGCCTGAAACCCAATGACGCGTTGACGCCGCAGACGGGGTCATCGCAGACGGGGTCATCGCAGACGGGGTCATCGCGCTGGCCATCGCAGACGGGGTCGAGCGAGTTTCCGCGGAGCTGGCCCCGGATCAGAAACCGCCCGGGCTACTGAACTCGGCGTAATCGTCAAACTCGCTGTGCCGTTCGGCGGCGCGGTCGCTAAATCGCGTGTAGTCGGCTTCCCAAGTCAATTCGACATCTCCGATCGGACCGTTCCGCTGTTTGGCCACGATGATTTCTGCCTGTCCGGCATATTGCGCTCGATCGTCGCCGCGGTGGTAGTATTCCTCGCGGTGTACGAACATCACGACATCGGCATCCTGTTCGATCGCGCCGGATTCACGCAGGTGGCTCAATTTTGGTCGATGGTCTTTGCTGTCTTCGGCCTGACGATTCAACTGCGACAGACACAACAGCGGCACTTCCAATTCGTGCGCGACTCCTTTCAACCGTCGAGCGATCTTCGCAACCTGCTCCTGACGCGGATCCCTCGAGTTATCCGGCTCGATCAGCTGCAGATAGTCAACGACGATCAAGCCAAGACCTTCTTCACGACGCTTGATCCGCCGCGCCGCGGCGGCGATCTCGCTGACCGTGCGACTGGGCGAGTCGTCCACAAACAGCGGTGCTTGGCTGATTTCGTTTGCTTTACGGATCAGCCGATCACGATCATCCGAGGAAATCGTGCCATTGCGCAGTCGATGACCGTTCACACGAGCGAGTGAACAGAGCATTCGGTCAGCCAGTTCGATGCCGGACATTTCCAAACTGACAAATAGTACTGGCGAACGTTGTTCGATCGAAACATGCTCACCGATATTCATTGCCAGAGCGGTCTTGCCCATCGATGGACGCGCCGCCAGGATAATCAGCTCGCCGTTGTGCAAGCCACCGGTCATTTCGTCAAAGCGACTCAGCCCGGTTTCTGCCGCGCCGTCGACAAACTCGTCGCGCATTCGCGCTTCCATACGATCCATCGCCTGGTGCAAGACATCACTGATGGAGTGGACCGATTGCGCCGATCGACCGTCCATGATCGCAAAGACCTTCTGCTCTGCCTGCGAGCACAACTCTTTTGCCGTCGAGGCTTGATCGTAGGCGTCGCGCAGGATCTCGGTGCTCGATTGGATCAGCTTCCGATAAACCGCTTTCTCGGCAACGATGTTGCCGTAGTAAACCGCATGAGCAGCATTGGGTACGGCGCCGGAAAGGCGCGCTAAGTAAGCCGCCCCGCCAACCTTTTCGTAATCACCGGCCGTTCTTAATCGAGAAACCAACAGAGTGACGTCAATTTTGTCACCGCCATCATGCATCTCGCGGAGGTTTTCGTAAATCTTGCGATTGGCATCGTCGTAAAAGTCGTCCGCCTTCAGTGAGGCGATGTCATCGCATACCTCGGGTAGTAGCAGAATGCTGCCCAAGACACCCATCTCCGATTCGAGATCGAATGGTGGCTGGCGTTGCAGGATCTCGGCCGCACTTGGCTCCCGCTTTTTCTTGCCGCGCGGGTTTGGTCGGTCTTCAGAGATCAAAGGGAATGTTCCGGTCCGTGGAAATGAATGTCAACAAACAACAGTCTACCGTGGTGCTGGCGGCGCGACACCGCCGGTCGCGAATTCAGCACGCTTGCTGCGCACGCCGGATCGGTGACCGGGCATTCGGCTCAACCGCTCCGCAGCAGGGCTTCGATACGGTCAATCGCTTCTTGAGCGGTGATGGCCGAACTACCGCGGCCAATGGATTTTCCGTTTTTCAGCCATGTTTGCACGTTATGGCCGGCCGCGATCGCCGTGCTGTGCGTCCGCCCACCAAAATGGCCGCCAATCTCCGCATAGGCAGCGGACGTGAGTTGCCGCGAGAGATGCATTGCCAACATCCGAGGTTCCGAAACGGCGCGTGTTTGAGAGGCGGCACGAAGCGACGCGTCGGGCAAATGAAACGTCTGACAGACGGCATTCTCGATTGCCGAGAGCGTCGCGATCGGTTTCGCCGCCCGCAACAAATCGCCACCGAATTGTCGGATCTCGTCCATCGTTGGCATCCGCCGGAACATCCGCTGCAGCGTGTTGATCAGGTTTGCCACACCGCTGACGACACGACCATCACCGAGCAGCAATGGATTGATGATCGCGACAATCTCATCGGGCACTTCGATCGTGCATCGCTCTTGCAACGCACGGCGAAGTAAGGTTTCGCGAGTCGCCTGGTCCAGAGGTTGCATGGGGCACAATAATCCCGCCGCCATGCGCCCGGCCAATTCTCGGGTCAATCCGGGAATCTCTGTCGGCGACTGATTTCCAGAGAAAATGAGCGGTCGTCCCGCGCCGGCCAGCGTCTCGACGGTGTACAGCATCTCGCGAAGTGTCGCCCGCTTGGCCCCCAAAAACTGAACATCATCGACCAACAGGGCGTCCACTTCGCGATATCGCCGACGAAATGAACTGATGCCGCTATTACCAACCGAGGTGATGAAATCGTTCGTGAATTGCTCGGCCGATAAATGAATCACGCGACGCATTCGATGGCGCCGACGCAGCTGATCGGCGATCGCCGACAGCAGATGAGTCTTTCCCGTCCCAGATGGCCCGCACAGAAACAGTGGGCTCGCCGTCCCCGGCGATTGGCAGGCCATCACCATCGCGGTATGCGCGAGTTGGTTGCATGAACCAGGGACGAACGATGCGGCTGTCATCGCGGCAGGCCGCGCATCGGTCAGCTCGTTGGATTCGCTCGTGATGGACTGGGCGGCTTGGCGGTCAGCGATTTGGCCCGTCGGCTGATCACTATCCAGATTGGGTAGGCCGAGTTGTGTCTCGGCTTGTACCGCCGCCCGATTCCGAGCGGGTCGATGTTGATCGGACTTCGCATTGCGGAGCGCGACCGCCGTGCCAACGGTAAGCGCCGACATGGATTTCGTTCCGCCACGCGAGCGACGTTTTCCAGTTGTCGGGCGACCGACCCCCTGTGCTGAGCGCTGCCGTGATTCGCGTTGCACCCCATCGGCGTGAATGGGATGCTGGTCCAACGGTAATTGTGCTTGAATTGCCTCGGACGATTCGAGCTCCAACTGAATGCAAGCCCGTTCACCAGAGGCCTGCATTGCGGCGGCGCGCATCTCTCGCATGAAGTTCTTGCGGAGTCGATCGAGTGCGAATTGCCCACGGACGTTCAAAATAAGCCGATTCTCGTTCGATGCGGCGGATGGCACGTCCAACGATTTACGATCGAGCGTGAATGTCACTCCCTGCGAAAACCACATGCGGAAATGATCTACACCGATGCGTTGTTTCAACGCCTCCTTGAAAGATTCGACAACCGCCTTGTCATCGTTGCAGCCATGCTGTGCAGACATACTGGAAGCGCAATCCTCCTTCATGGATGTTTCGCGATGCAGCAATTCGACCGGCCTGGCTGAATACGCGAACGCGAACCAGGTCGATATCGTGGAACCTGCGTGCTTAGGGTAAGGCCGCCGTAGCGTTGGCAAGGAATGGTCGCCAACCTAGCTCCGCTGGGCGGCAACGTGGCCTCCCAACACGCAATCACTCGCCTCCGATGAACCGTTTTCCTTTCAGCGAGAGGCAAGATTCTAGGGTTGCTAGCATTCAAGTCAAATGACCTTTCCAAAGCGACGGCAACTTTCTTTTTGCGGTCGCCGGACAGTGTGAAAAGTGGCGTGAAACATTGAGTTCATTCCGACAAATTGAACGCACAACCACCGAATTCTGGCACTCCTTTACTGTACCACGCTGTGGAAAACGTGTCGGTAACAGAATTGCCGCGGCAGTTCGATTTGTTTGCAATTGCTGTAAAAGTGTTGATCACAACAGGTTAGGGAAGAGAAACTGCGGGCGTCGGGAATCTTCACGTCACGTGCCGGGGAATGGACGCGAATGGTTTTCGCGGTCGAGTGACCTGACCCATACCGTTTCGATCAGCAGCGATGTGAACCCGGCATCCTGATAGAGTCGTCGTGCGGGCCCGTTCTGCAGATCGACCGCCATGATCATCCGATCCGCCCCGAATTCTCGCGCGATCCCGATTGCCCTGTCCAATACCGCGCGTCCCAATCCGCGACCACGGGCCTGCGGTACCAGCCCCATGTAAACGAGCTCGATCACGCCACCATCGGCCGATTCATCGGCGGAATGATTTGCCAGGATCACGCACCCGATTGGCTGGCCCGATGCCGGGCCGGTATCAAAAACGCGGAACCACAACCGCGCATCGAAGGCTGCGGACTGCCGATACGAAATCAAGGTTTGTTGGGCCGAACGAAACTTAGCTAACTGAGGACAATCGAGTGTATCGACGTAGGTCGACTCGACCAAATCGGCGAGATCATGTGGTAATGCGTCGCCATCGTCCCAATCGATCCCCTGAAAACTCACCTCGCCGCGATAATCGGCATGTTCGGCGTTGCTTTCCGTCGAGTTAATCGAACCAGCCAGGTACTCCAGGTGGGCAATCGGACCAAATCCAAGCGAGTCACACCACTTGGTTACCGAATTTCCATGGTCGATTTGCGCACACGATTCGCTGCCACGTTCCGATGGTTTGCCCGATTCGGCGACGGTGTCCCGATCCATTCTGGGGTCGGTGGCCCATTGAACGAATCGAACTCCGCGATCATGCAACACCCGGTCAACCACTTGTCGCAGTTCGCATAGGGTGATCCCCATCAGCGGCTCGTCCATCGGCACGAGCGGACCGGCATGCACGAAAGTGGCTGCTTCCGAGCGGATGCCCGATTCGGAGTCGAGCGGATGCAACACGATGGCCGCGGCGAGTGGCATTGTTTCGTCACCGGCCTGATCGACGGCTGTGACGAGCACGACCTGCCGACGATCCTCTGTCACCGCCGACCGCAGTTGATCGACAGCTATCTGGGAACGGCCGATCGACAGGTTTTGCAACAAAACCGGCAGGATCTGCTCCAACTGGTCGAGCGGCGCGACTGTCGCACGAATGGCATTCACAAATGAGTCCGTTTCATAGGCATTCAAGCGATTCAACCGGCGATATTTCGTGATCAGCCGGTTTTTCTTATCGGCCCAACCATCCTATGATAAAGGCCGATCGGAATCGACCGCATGCCAAAGCATGCGGGTCAACCACAGACTCGCCAACGGATGATGCCTGATGTCCAGCCGAACCACTGCCACTTGTTTCGCCTTTGCGGTGGCCACCCTCGTCGCCAACATCGACATTCACGGTGCGGATGCACAGGGGTTGATACGACGGATCCAACGCCGAATTGAGTCACTGCAGTCAGCTGCAGCACCGCTGCCGCAACAGCAACCCTCGTCGGCCGCCCCAGCGGCGAACTCGCCCCCGGCTGCCCAGCCACGACGCGTTCGACCAATCTTACCGGCTCTTCGGGCGCCAACGCCCTCCAACGGACCCGGCGCAGCTAGCGCCGGCAGCGACAAGCCGAACAATCGGGTGATCAGTAAATACGGCCGTTCGATTTTGGCCCCCGCTGATCCTCTGGCAGCTAGCGAGTCGACCGAAGTGACCAATGCGAATCCCACCGGTTCAGCAAACGGTCGCCCATCGATGGGGATTGACGTTTACCAATCACGCACCGCAATTGCGGGAGTCCTCGTCGCTGGCATCCACGACGGATCTTTGGCCGATGAAGCGGGGCTGCGGATGGGCGACATCATCGTCGCGATTGATGGAGTGAAGACGCCGACCATCGCCTCGGTGTCCGAGCAATTGAATGGCAAACAGTTCGGGCAGAAGGTTGAAGCTCGCATCGTGCGCGGCACCGCTACCAAACAAATCTTGATTCCAATGGTCGGCAACCGCACTCTGGCGGCCAAAGCATCCGTTGGAGCGGAGCGGAACAATGGACCATCCCCTCCCCTTGCAACTCCGCCCCTTGCACCTCCGCACCTCCCGCGCCGGCCGTCGATATCGCATCGCGGAATGTAGCACCGCGTCTCGGTATTCAAGTCGAAGACGCTTCGGGCGTCCGAGGAGTGCTGGTGACCGAGGTCGAACCGAACACACCTGCCGCCGCTGCGGGTCTGAAAGTCGGCGACCGCATCGTCGCACTCGACGGAGCGTTACTGATCAATGGCGATTTTTTGATGAATGAACTCGCCAAGCGAACCAGCGACGACGAGGTTTCATTGCGTTTGGTTCGCGACGGCGCGCTGATCACATCCGATGTTTCTTTGCGCTCCAACGCCGCCAACGCGATTGCCGGCGCCAATGGCCAGCCGACCAAGGCGGCAGCGGCGAAGCCGACCGGTGCCGGTGCCGGTTTGCAGGGAATCGGATCCATGTTGGGCGGATTGTTGGGCGGGGCAAAGGCCAACAAGCCAGCAAACAAAAAGCCGGAAAAAGTGGTTGAAGACGAAATGGCGTTCGGCGATGACGAGCCGATTCGCCAGGTCGGGTTCGAGGAGAAAGCCGAGGTTGTCAATCCACTTGATCAACCGACCCCAGCGAAGGACGCCGACGGGTTGTCAGACGATCCGCCGTCGTTGGACGCGATCGAACTGCCAACAGGGCAAGCGGCGCCGATCGAACTCATTCCTCCGACTCGGCCGACAACGAGCGAACTCGCCGAACAGTTGCGGTCAGAGATTCGCCGCCTGCAGCAGCAGCTTCAAGAACTGGAAGCGAAGCCAGCCGAGAAAGCTGCGAAAAAGAAAGAGTAGTGCGCGTGCCTGGCTGGTGGCGTGGAACCAACGGCTGCTATCGCCGCACCATACCGTATTGGCAGTAGTGAGTGAGTGAGTGAGTGAGTGAGTGAGTAAGTGGAGTAAGTGAGTTAGTGAGTGAGTAAGTGAGTGAGTAAGTGAGTGAGTGAGTGAGTGAGTAAGTGAGTAAGTGAGTAAGTGAGTAAGTGAAGTGAGTGAGTTGAGTGAGTGAGTGAGTGAACGCGAATCGAAACAGTTCGGGTTCAGTGACAGCAGCTCTTCGTTTTGTTTGACATTCGATATTCTCCGCGCATCGAAAACACCGAACAGGGTCAACACCGAACAGGGTCAGTGCATTTTCAGCGAGGGAAGATAGGGAGGCGGGGCGAGGTACATTGAGAGCGCCCACTGATTACGAAAATCGCCCCCTGCGCCAACTTGCTGTTACCGCACCATACCCCGTTCGATATTGGCTTGCCGTCGGAGTCAATCGCAGTCGCTAAGGAAAGGGGAAAGCCGCGAAGCGGTGGCAGGTGATAGCCTGGGGTGAACCAACGAGCGTTAGCGAGGCTGGTGGAACCCCAGGAAAACGATACGCATTGGATAAACCTTCCCCGCGGCGATTTGGCGGCCGGGCCGCCAAATCGCCGCGGGGAATTTCCGGTTTCGCTTGACGGTCCTGGGGCTGCGAAATGCTCGCTGAGACGAGCATTGCTTGCCCCAGGCTATCACCTGCCACTGCTTCGCAGTTATCAGGCAGTCACCGGGTCACGACAACCAAAGAAAAAACGGGGTCAGTGCTTTTCCACCCCTTCCGATTTCGGCGTTCCTTGTTCGACATTCGATATTCTCCGTGCGCACCGAAAACACCGAACAAGGAATCCCGAGCACCGAAGCAACATCTCCCCAACACTGCTTTTGCAATTGGAGCTGCAGCGTTTCGCTTGTTTGGGCCGACGAACTTGCCCGCCTCGCGAACCAATTTGACCCTCGATCACCGAAGCGCGGGGAGGATTAGAACAGCCACTGTTGCCCCGACTTGGGCACAGGCGGCTCGAAGAGGTCACAATTGTGCGGTGGCAGCTTCTGGTCCAACCCCAGTTTCTTCTTGAAAAGTCTGAACATCGTTTTGATCTGGTCGGCGATCTCGCCGGTTCCAGCCATCCGCTCCCCCCACGAAGAACTGTTTAGTTTTCCGCCACGCGTCTCTCGGACTCGCCCCAGCACCCGTTCAGCCTTGAGCGGCTGTGTCCGTTCCAACCATTCTGTGAAGACCGGCTCAACAGTCAGGGGGAGTCGCAGCAGGACATAGCCCGCCACCGCCGCCCCGGCGTTCTTGGCAGCTTCCAGAATGGCCGGAACCTCCGAATCATTCAAACCGGGAATGATCGGAGCCACCATGACTCCGACTGGGACACCAGCCTCCGCGAGCGTACTTATCGCTCGAAGTCTGGCCGAGGGGATGCTTGTTCGAGGCTCCATATCGCGAGCCAATTGGGCATCAAGCGTCGTGACGGAGAGGAAGACATGAACAAGATTGTGAACCGCCAGGCCCCTCAGTATTTCCAAATCTCGCAGCACCAGAGCGTTCTTGGTCACGATGCTCACAGGTTGGAAACACACTTGTACCACCTCGAGACATTGCCTCGTCAGCCGAAACTTTCGCTCTGCTGGCTGGAAACAATCGGTCACTCCAGAAAACGTGATCGGTTCCGGCTTCCACGAATCCCGGGCCAGAAAATCACGCAACAGTTGAGGAGCATCGTGCTTGACCACAATCCTCGTCTCAAAGTCCAAGCCAGCATTGAAGCCCAACAGTTCGTGGCTTGGACGAGCATAGCAGTAACTACACGCATGGATGCAACCACGGTATGGGTTGATGCTGTAGCGGAACGGGATATCTGGCGATTTGTTCTCCGAGACGATGCTCTTGGATGAGTCAGCGATGTACTCGATGCGGCGATCCTGCCGCTGATCAAGATACTCGACATCCCATTCCAAGTGCTCGTCATCTGGAACGGTGTGAATCCGATCGAATCGGTTCGGAGGGTCAATCCTTGAGCCGTGCCGCATAGCATTTCAAAGTGGTTTAGTGCCAAATCGATACGATTGGCCGCTCCAAAGAACGGCTCTTTCGATTGTACCCCTTCGAAAAGTTTTGTTCACTCGCTACGTCGCGGACATCCGGCTGATGCGCAGGTGGCGGTCCCAGTGGACCGTGGCCAGGTGCAAATCATCCGGGTGGATATCGAGCCCGCGGGCGGTGTCTTTTAGCTTGAAGTTGTGGAAGCTCTTGTCCTCTCCGGGATTCCAAAACAGCAAGAACCCGCCTCCTGATCCTCCCGAAGCACCCACAATCGTACCGTCCGGCAAGTAAAACGACCGCCATATCACTCCTCGGACTCCTTCCGAAATGTGTGACCGAACCTGCTTTTGGGTTTCCCATTCGAATACCACGATAAGCGGTTCGTTGATCGCGCCCAGCGGATTACTTGCATTATGCAATCCGCCACAGGCCAGATGTTTTCCGTCGGGGCTCAGCGCCAGAGATCGGACACCTCCGTAATGGACTTGTTGGCCGCCGTTGTAGGTATGCAAATCCTTCGCATCAAACGAATGAATCTGCTTTCCGCTGGAGATTTCCCATTGCTTGACCTGCCCACTCAGATCGCCGGACAACAGGAACTCACCGGCCGGGTGAAACATCACGCTGTAGATATGACATTCGTGGCCGGACAGCTGTTGCACTTGCCTGCCATCGGAGGCGTCCCAAAGTTTGACGAGGTTGTCGTTACCGCCGGTGGCGAGCATCTTTCCATCCGGGCTTCCGTCGGCGCAGCGGATCCAGCCGTTATGTGCTTTCACTTTGCGTATCGGCTGTGGTTTCTCCTCATCGACCGGCCAGAAGAGCATCTGTTCATCGCAGCCCACGGTCACGACGGTCTCACCATCGGCAAGCAAGACGATGTCACGGACCCAACTGTCATGACCTTCGAGCGTCGTCAATTTACCCGAGGGAAACTCCCATCGTTGCAGATGAGAGTCTTCGGCACTCGAAAAGACATAACGGCCTTGCGGATCGAATCGGCAGCAAATCAATGGGCTGGTGTATTTCCACTCATGCACCACATGGGTCTGCTTCGGATCGAACCCGTCGGGCATTTGTGATGACAGTTTCTGAGGTTCATCGGTCGGCGGTGCCTGGGGTGCTTCTTCGTCGCTCATACCAGCAATTCCGAAATGGGTTCTTTCGCGGGATCGGCGACCGGGAACTGGCGACCACCGATGTCGAACGTGTCTGTCGAATCCAATCCAACCGCCGACAGGTAGGTGTGAAAGAGATTGCCATGATCGACTTCTCGGTCTGTGACCGCGGTCCCGTTGTCGTTCGTTTTGCCAATCAACGCCCCGGCTTGGATGCCGGCTCCACCCAGGCAAACCGACCACGCTGTGCCCCAGTGATCGCGTCCGTACCGTGCATTGATCTTCGGCGTTCGTCCGAATTCCGACATCACCACCACGAGCGTACTGTCAAGCATGCCGCGGTCATGCAAATCTTGAATCAACACCGAAAACGATTGATCAAACTCTCCCAGTTGCTCCAAATGGAAATTGAAATTTTCGTTGTGCGTATCGTAATTGGAGTGGGAAACCTGGACATAAGTGACGCCGCGCTCGAGCAATCGGCGGGCCAGCAAACAATGTTGACCGAGCTCCGACTTGCCGTAGCGGTCATGCTCCTTTTGTGGCTCCTTGGAAAGATCGAATACGTCGCGACGACGCATCAGATCTTGGGCTTGTTCATAGCTGTAGGTGTACAGGTCTGTCTCGGCCGTCCGCCGCCGGCTTGCGAAGCGATCGTTCATCCGTTTGCGGAATGCGTTTCTTTGCTGATCGGCGTTTTCGCCGAGCGATGTTGGCCGTGCCGAGTTGGCGGGTGGTTGACCGCTGGCGCCGACACTCGCATAGCGTGGGCCGAGGTAAGCGCCATCACCGCTGCTGGGGCTAGGAACCTTGATGTGACCCGGCAACGGGTTGCCGCGATCTTCGAGACTCTTGGCGATGACAGCACCCAAGTGTGGCTCGTTATCGCCCGGTCGCTGGTTTCTGCCACGAGTCATCTGATAGCGACCCTTGCCGTGATCACCGTTGCGCGTGTTGATGCTGCGAACGATCGCCAGCTTGTCCATGTGCTGCGCAGTATGTGGCAACAATTCGCAAATGTGAGTACCCGGTACGGCGGTCGGAATGGATCGAAACGGCCCTCCCGTTTCTGTTTTCGGTTTGGGATCCCAGCTTTCCAGTTGGCTTAGTCCGCCGGACATAAAGACAACCAGAACGCGTTTTTGATCCGATGCCAATTTCTGCGTCGCGGCCGGCGTCGCAAAAGCCGGTATGCCGCCGGCAAGGACACCCACGCCGCCGATGATACCGCCGAGAAACTTACGGCGTGCGATTGCATGTTCGGGTGAATTACATGAGTAGTCACAATTCATTGTGATCATCCTTTCGGGTAGATTGATTCGCCAAACTCTCCGAGTCGAAATACTTAATGTTGAAATCGAAACTCTGCCGATGTCAGCAGCGCCCAGGCCATCTCCTGCACCGCCTCCGGTTTCTGACGCTCGGGCGACGACAAATACTTCGCGACGTCTGCCGTTTCTGCAGCCGTTGGAAATCGCGTCAGAATGCTCAAGTACAAGTCGTCGGCCAGCGCCTTGGCGTCATCGATTTTTTGCAGTCGATCGGTCAGGTTGCCAGCAGCGGGCGCGAGCCACGTCCGCAATTCGCCGCCATTGCTGACGAACAACGCTTGATCGACCGTGGCAAAGAAATCATCCTGCGGTTGACCAGCGGCGGCACCATACAGCTGAACGAATCGCTTCACGATTCCATTGAGTTGCGTTTCCGTCTGCTTTTCAATTTCCTGTTCTCTGGCCGCGACTTTCGCCTTGTCCCCCTTCTCTTCGGGCTTCAGTGGTGACTTTTTATCCATTGCCGCTTGGACACTCGCTCGTTGCCGATCAATGTAGCCGGTCGTATTCAGAATACTCCAAGCCAATTGTTCCGGCGAAAGGGGTTGGACCACGGCAATTGAAAACTGCTGCGACCAAGCGGTGGTCAGGGTGTCGCGCTGAGTCTGCAGTGACTCGGTGAGATCGGAAAGTTGCTCTGCTTTCGCGGCATGTTCCGCCCGCAACTTTTTCGATTGTTCGATCGCTCCGGCGAGATCATCGTTCGCTTTCTTTGTCTCCGCACGCAACGACTGGACTTTTGATATCAGTTGCTTTTCCGCAGCAATCGCTTCGGCCACCAACATGTCCAGCGAAGCAACCTTGCCGGAAAGGTCACGTGAATGTGTTTCCAACGTGGCAACGGCGGTCTTCAACTCGGCGTCATCTGCCAGTATTTGAGCCGCCTCGTTCGCTTTGGAAAAGGAAGCGGCCATCAGGCCGGCCGCTTCGCGCGTTGATTCCAGTTGCTGGTTCGCTGTTGCCGATGCGATGGCGGCTTCGGCATGCGCCGAATCCGCCTTCGGCAAGTCGAGCTTCAGACGATTTACTTCCGGCGTCAGTTTGGCAATCGCTTTTTCAGTACTTGCGAGCCGGCCAGCCAGACTCTCCGTTTCCCTTTCCAGTGCATCGTGTCGTCGAACGGCTTCGCCGTAAGCGACTGCGATCTTTAGTCGAGCGATTTGTCCACTCGCGTGGGACACGGACGTTTGATCCAACCTAAGTTTCTGCATCGATTCGGCCAATGACTTCGCCAGCGAAGTGACCGCATCTCTTGTCGTTTTCAGTTCATCGGTCGCATTGGCGGCAACCTTTTGAGCCTCCGTCCGCTTCTTTGTTGCCGCCTGGTGCGCCGCCGTCAGAGCGGTCAGGCTGTCGGCAAGCACGGTGACCTTCTCGTCGGAGCCACGACGACGAGCCTGCAAAACTTGAAGCGCATTGCCAAGCTCCTTGTCGTCCTTGAGTATCTCTGTGGCTGCGGTCGTCTTGGCGACAGCTTCGGCAAGCAGCGCAGCAACCGATTGCTTCTCCGTGAGAGCCTGCTGACCATCCACCATCGCTTTTTGGGCATCCTCCGCAATCTTCTGGGATGCCGCCAGCGCTTCGCGAGATTTCTTTTCCGCATCGATAGCCGGCGGCAGACTCGCCTTGACATCGTGCAATTTCTTTTCCAAAGCGTTTACGGCGGATTGAGATTGCTTTACCGCATTCGCGAATTCCACCGACCGCTGATTCCATCTATCCAATTGCTGAAGTGCCGATTTCGCGTGTTCGCGAAAGTCTTGAGGCAGATCGATACTGCGTTGATAGGTGTGAGACAACGCCAATTCACGCAACATTGACCTGACGTTAAAGTTCGTCTGCAACAGTTCGTCGGCCAGCAATTCGAGAAGCTGCGGATGAATCGGTGGGTTGTCGCTGTGATGTTGATCGACCGGATGAACCAGGCCTCGTCCCATCATCTGGGCCCACAGTCGGTTGGCCAAGTTGCGATTGAACGCCCGATTGGAGCCGTCGGTCGCGCGGATGGCAAGCTGTTCGCGGCGGCTGAACTTGGGAACGGGTCGGACCTCTTTCTTCTTAGGGTCGGGTTTGACCTGATAGCCGTCATCCTTCGCGAAAGTCGGTTCGTCAATCTCCGCGCCGCCCGGCAGACGCGGCAGCGTCCGACCCTCTTCCGCCGTGAACACAGATTTGAACGTCGCGTCGCCCTCCGCCTTTTCGGCCAGCACGGCAGGCTTCTTCTTATCGGGCTGGAAGAGATAGCTGCGGTTGACGAACGCAAATAGGCCGTAGTAATCCGATTGATAGTAGTCGTCGATGTTGGGGTGGTCGTGGCATTGTGCGCATTGGAAGTCCATGCCAAAAAACATGCGTCCGACCTCACGCGTCAACAAATTCGGCTCAACTTCGCGTTCCAGATAGAACTTGGCCGGTCCGCGTTGCCCCTGATCAACGCCATCGGCCGCAAGAATATCCCGAGCCAGTTCGTTGAATGGCTTGTTTTGCTGAAACGATGTGAGCAGATAGGATTGCCATTGTTCATCCTTGACGTACTTGTCCGCGCGACGTTCCATCAGCATCACGTCAAAGACTTGGGCCATGTATTTGGCGTGAATCGGATTGGCCAGTAGTTCGTCGACGATTCTGGTACGTTTGTCAGGCGACACATCCGCGATAAACCTTCGCGCCTCGTCACCCGGCGGGATCGTACCGACAAGATCCAGGTACGCGCGCCGTAAGAACTCACCATCACTGCAAAGCGCACTCTCGGGCCCAGGGTGAATTTCGGCCATGCGCTCGTCGATGCGAACGTGCAACGGTTGATCGGCCGCGGCGATTGCGCTGGACATGCAAACAACCGATGCCGCAGTCCATGCGACGGTTTTGAGATTGGAGCAAGCGTGAGCGATCGCGGCGAGTGTGAATTGCATGGAGACAATTCCGCACGAGAGGTGGGAGGCGGGGGGGTTGGCAGGGAGTCACCGATCCATGTTGGTTATGGGGAGTGGCCGGCGACCATTGGAGAGTTTACTCCATTTCGTGCAGCGCTGCACGCGCGGAATGTCCCGTGGCGGGTTCCATTCCAAGACCGATCGCCACACGGCAAGGACTGGACTCGATTTCTTCGGGCGACAGACGCCTCGTTGGCATCGATGTTCGTCGAAGCGTCACCGGATTTGCACGAATTCGGCGACGCTCGAGTGGTTTGTGTATCACCGCATTCGAGCCCCTGAAACGCGGGTCAAGTCTCGTCATCGCGTTCTCGCTCGCGCGTCTTTCCCGCGGGCCGCTATCGAGCCTGCCCTCACTGGACAGCGCCACTTTTTAACGAACACCTCGACCCCATTCGCTGATTGTCATTTGCTTTTCCACGGTGTTGGATACCCGTTGATTCGTGTTTGACCTAAAATACGAGGCACAAGAACTTTTGCGGCGATGCACGGTTAACCACCGCAAGACCGCGGCGAACCATTGCCAACCTTTCCCGGTCCCTTTTTGGAATAAGGAGACGTCATGCAGTATTGTTGCTCCGTCACACTGATCTTGTGTCTGTTGTCACTTCAAGTCCTCGCTGATGACAATGGCAAGGACTCCCTGATTCGTCAGAAGTCAAATGATACTGCTGAATTCCAGTATGATGGCGTCTGGAAACCGAAAGGCGCAATGCTGCGGGGCGTCTTGTTGCCGCCCGCTGCTCTTGATGCAATTACGCTCAAGATCGAGAAGGGTAAATACGAAGTTACCGTCAAAGGCGAAGATCATAGCGACACCGGCACATTTACTCTTGATGAGACAGTCACCCCGAAGCGAATGACAATTCGGAGTGAATCCGGACCCAATAAGGGCAAAACTTTTCTGGCGATTTACGAGATCAAGAGTGCCGATGCGATGCGAGTCTGTTACGACCTGTCCGGCAAGGAGTTTCCCAGTGAGTTCAAGGCACCTAAAGACACTGAACGGTACCTCGTTGGATATCGCCGGCAGACATCCGAAGCAGCAGGCACCGCCAACGCCCCCGGTCAAACCAAAGGCGAATCCACCCCAAACTCCAAGGACGAGTGATTCACGATGGTGAACCTCGTCCAACATGTTTGTGAACCAGCGGGTTTACAGGCATTGAGATTCACCAACGTCCACCGTACGATTCGGAACACCCAACTACGCGTTGCTACGCTGTGTCGTAAACTCTGTCAGCGCCGGCAAAGTGCTGACCGAGATGGATCCATCACGAATTCCAACTCCGTGATGAGCATATGGTCAATTCACGGCACAAAATTTGCACAATGATTAAGTTGCGTTTGAAGGCGTCGATGTTTGTACGCGTCGCCATTTAGGTTTGTCGAGATCGTGGGAAGAGAATGATGGTTTGCTCAAAGCTATTGAAGTTGGTGGTTGTGGCTGCGGTAACGGCTGGTTTATCGACGCCCGTGAGTGCGCAGCGTCGTGGACCCAGCGGGGTCAATGGACTGCCTGTCGGCGGTGCTTTTCCGCCCGGTCACTTCGGTGGGCGCGCCACCAGCATGCAAAGGCCAGGATTCCAAGCTCCATCACCGCTGAGTCTGCCCAATGTCAACGTTCCGTTCGCTCAGCGTCCAGCGATGACCGGAATCCCAGGCCGCCAATTAGGAACCGTCCAACAGTTTAGAGCCCCTGGCGGTTCGAATCAGCAGACGTCAAGCAACGCACAATCGCGACGGGAGGCCCGGGAGCGCTTCCGATTTGGGCCGTATGCGACATTTCGGGGATTGAGAACCCAAGGGAACTTCGGCGGATTCTCGCCGAACGTCATGCCCTTCTATTCACATTCACCGTATGGAGCCTTAGGCGGTTCGAACCGTCCCTTTGGACGTTAGGGAAAGCCGCTTTGGGAGGTTAGGGAACTCTTTCAGATTAGGGACTGGTGCAACGGCTTTCAGATCGATGATGGCGGCGGCAACGGCTTCATCGACCGTCGCGACCAGGACAAATTCCAATTCCTCACGGACTTGCTGGGGCAGGTCATCCAGGTCGGCGGCATTTTCTTGCGGCAGAATCACGCGTCGGATGTCGGCGGCGCGGGCGGCGAGGACTTTTTCTTTCACACCACCGATTGGCAACACTTGACCGGCGAGTGTGATCTCGCCCGTCATTGCCGTGTCACCGCGAGCCGGCTTGTTCGTGTACAGCGAGGCCAGCGCGGTGACCATCGCGACCCCGGCCGACGGACCATCTTTGGGAACCGCGCCGGCGGGGACGTGCAAGTGCACACCGTTGTTACGGAACAGCTCGGGATCGAGGCCGAGTCGTTTGGCATGGGACCAGAGGTAACTTTGCGCAGCCTCGGCCGACTCTCGCATCACGTCGCCCAACTGGCCGGTCAATTTCAAACCGCTGCCATTGGGCAGCAAGACCGCTTCCACGTACAGAATCTCGCCGCCGACTTCCGTCCAAGCCAAACCGGTGGCCACACCTGCGGGCAACGTACCGCGAGAGGTTTCTGGCCGGTGTGCCTGCTTGCCCAGCAGCTTTGGCAGTTCATCCGGAGCGATCGAGATCGCGCTGTCCTGTCCGATGCGCAACGCGCATCGCCATTTTTCGTGCCAGTCGCCCGATGGCCCGTTCCAGTTGCCGCACGCCGGCCTCACGCGTGTAGCAGCGGATGATCTGATTCAATGTTTCGTCAGGAATGACAGGGCAGGGAGCCGCGGGCGTCTGCTCTCCGGGAGCGGCGAGGCCGGATTCGTGGCATTGCCGCGGGATCAAGTAGCGGCGGGCGATCTGCAGCTTCTCCTCTTGCGTGTAGCCCGATAGCCGGATCAATTCCATTCGGTCCAATAGCGGCCTGGGGATGGAATCGGTCGTGTTGGCGGTGGTGATAAAGAAGACCTGCGACAGATCGAACGGTAGATCGAGATAGTTGTCACGGAAGGTGGCGTTTTGCGCGGGGTCGAGAATTTCCAACAGTGCCGAGGCTGGATCGCCGCGGAAACCGCTGCCCAGCTTGTCCACTTCGTCCAGCATCAACAGTGGGTTATTGACTCCCGCGCGGCGAACGGCCTGAATGACACCTCCTGGCATCGCTCCGATGTAAGTGCGGCGATGGCCGCGCAGTTCCGCCTCGTCGTGCATGCCGCCCAGGCTGAGCCTCTCGAAGTGCCGCCCCAACGCGCGGGCAATCGACTGCCCCAGCGACGTCTTGCCGACTCCCGGTGGCCCGACGAAACAAAGAATGGGTGCATGGCCGTGCGGATTGAGTTTCATTACGGCCAGGTGTTCGACGATCCGCTGCTTGATATCGGTCAGGCCATAGTGGTCTTCGTCCAGTACGCGCTGCGCCGCGTCCAGATCGAAAGCATCGCTCGTGGATTTCTGCCACGGCAATTCGCAGATCAGTTCCAGATACGTTCGGGTCAATTGATAGTCTGGGGCGGCCGGGTTCAAGCGTTCCAGCTTGCCAAGTTCGCGATCCGCCTCTCGTCGGACACCCTCAGGCAATTGCGCCTGGTCGAGTTGCTCGCGGAGGGCGGCGACTTCCGCCTGCGCAGGCGTGACTTCTCCTAATTCATCTTGAATCGCCTTCAATTGCTGGCGGAGCATGTATTCACGCTCTTCGCTGCTGAGCGCCTTTTGGGCTCGTTCTGCGATTTTGTTACGCAACTCCAGCACTTCAACCTCACGCTGCAGATAGTCATGCACCGACTGCAATGCGTCCCTGCGAGTCGTCGTTTCCAATAGTTTCTGTTCCTGCTCGACATTCAGATCGAGCAGATTCCCCAACAAGAAGACCAGGTGAAACGAGTCGGTGGCCATTCCCAAAACGCCTTGCATTTCCATGGCCCGTTCGGGATGTGCGAGTTGCAACATCCGTCCCACCAGGTCCATCACTGCCCGCTGCAACGCCTCGGTTTCGTGCGAGTCGTCATCGGGTACGGCGATCGGGTGTACCTGGACTCTCAAAAAGGGTGCGGTCGACTCGATCGGCCCGATGCGGACGCGGTCCACACCCTGGACCAGCAACTGAAAAGTATCGCCATCACGGGCCATCCGCTTGATGACTGCTTTGGTGCCCACCGAGTACAACTCCGCATCCCCCGGATTCTCGACCTCGACACTTTTTTGGGCCACGACCACGAGCATCTTTTCTTCGGTCGCCAATGCCGCTTCCACGGCCGCCAAAGAACTAGGCCGATTGACGACCAACGGCGTGAACATATACGGCAGCAGGGCAAAGTTCTTCACCGGCAATACCGGCAGCGTTTCGGTCGTCGTGCTGATCAACTGGCTCATGACATTTTTCCTCGTGCGTCGTCCAGCCTCGAAGCCTGGACAACGCACACGGTTCGACGGTCCAGGCCGACAAAACTGGCGGTAAACGACCTAAGCTTTTTCAATCCGCAACATCAACATCCCCTGATCCATCTCCATTTCCAGTCGGGCCCTGTCCAGTGCCTCGGGCAATTCCACCGTCCGTTGAAAGCAGCTGTAGTTGATCTCCAAACGGTGATGAGTCAGCCCCTGTGTGGCCAACAGATCGCGGCGGCAACCGGAGATTGTCAACCGGCGACCATGGATCTCAACCTTGACATCCTCCGGACGTACGCCGGCGACGTCCAGTTTTACTAGCCAACCGCCGGGCGCTTGGTAGACGTCCGCTGCAGGCGTCCAACAAGATCCTTGGAGTTGCCCCTCCACGGACTGGACCACGGCGTCGAACCAGGAATTTAACTTATTCGACATACTTCACTCTCGCATGTTGCCTTCACTTCCTGCACCGAATTGTACCCTTGTCACGTCGGCCCCGGTTATCCTCCGCCACAGCCACAGCATCCCTGGTTACGTAGCTCCTTCGGGAACGAGAAGAGCATTTCCGCAAGGGAGTTACCCATCGTATCATTCGGGAAGATATCCGTCGTATTTCAGGTACGGTTACAAAAACTGGCATGTGAAACGCCAGTGAATTCGCCGCTTCCACACTAACGCTGATCGGAATGTTCAGGCGATTCCAGCTGCAGTTCCTCTGCCATCTGTTCTCGTTCCGGCAGCCCGTGGCGTGGGTGATGAGCGTAGATCAGCCAATAGACCACGGGCACCAGTACCAACGTGAAAGCGGTTGACACCAATAGCCCGAAAATGAGCGCCCAGGCGAGACCCGAAAAAACGGGGTCGAGCGTGATCGGCCACGCGCCCAACATCGCTGCGCCGGCGGTCAAGAAGATTGGTCGGAAACGGACAGCGCCGCTTTTGATCAACGACTCCCGCAAGTCGCCACAACGCTCCAGTTCGGCATGCACGAATTCGATCAGCAGAATGCCGTTTCGGGTCGCGATCCCGGACAGCGCGATCATGCCGATCATCGCCGTGGCGGTGAAAAACACCGGATTCGGATAGCCGCCGATCGGTCGATCCCAAAACAGGTTCAGCAACCAAAACCCCGGCATGATGCCGATCACAGTGAGCGGGATGGCCAGCATCAGCACCAACGGCATGACGTAGCTCGATGATTCCCATACCAACAGCATGTAGATGCCCAGCACGGCGGCGGCGAATGCGATGCCGAGGTCACGAAACACGTCCAGCGTGATCTTCCACTCCCCCTCGCCCGCCCAATTGACCGACAGGCCGGCCGATACAGGATCATCTTTCAAGCGGCCTTGCAGGCCGAGCACCGCTTCGGCCGGCGGTCGCCCCGCCATTTCGCCAAACACGTAGCTGACACGCTGCAAATTCTTGTGATAAATCGTCTTGTCTTCCAGCGACTGCTCGAAGTGTCCCAGTTCCGCGATTTGGATCACGTCGCCGGTTGCCGTTTTGACGCTGAGTTGTTCGAGATCGACCAGACTGGACCGTGAGGGGCGCGGCAGACGCAACACGATTCGCAACGGATCGAGTTCGTGCTTGAGATGGAGGACGCCAGCGCCTGCGGTCATCATCGACCCTTCGCCCGGAGACGAACCGGCCAGCGCCAATCGCACCGTCGCTGCGATCTCCTGAGTGCTCACACCCTGCAGCGACGCTTTTTCCTTGTCAATGCGAAACACATATTTCGTTTGGTCGGCTTCGATCGTATCGTCCACATCGACGACACCGTGTTCCGATTCCATCAGGCCGCGAACGTGCTTCGCACCGGCGATCAACTCAGCATACCGTTGATCGGGGCTGCCGTAGATTTCGGCGACCACGGTGCTCAACACCGGCGGGCCGGGTGGAACTTCGACCAGCTTGATGTTCGCGTTGTGACGCCGGGCAATCTGTTTCAAGTCATCGCGCAACCGCAGCAGGATTCCGTGGCTCTGCTGCTGGCGGTCCTGTTTGGGCACGAGATTGACGCGAATGTCACCCATGGTTGGACCTTGCCGAAGGTTATAGTGCCGCACCATGCCGTTGAAGTCGATCGGCGACGCGGTACCGGCAAACGTCATCACCTCGGTGACTTCGGGCACGGTTCGTAGATACACCGCCAAGTCCGACAATGCGTCTTCGGTTGTTTCTAAAGTGGTCCCTTCAGGCAGATCGACCACGATTTGAAATTCGTTCTTGTTGTCAAACGGCAACATCTTCAATGGCACCGCCCCGATCACTGCCAGCAGCGAAGCAAGTACCAGCAGAACGCATAAACCGAAGATCAACAGCCATGCCGCCCAGCGATGGTCGATGAACGGACTAATGACGCGGCGGTAACCGCGATACAGCAGACTTTCTTCCAACACAAAGGCTTCTTCACGCCGTCCATATTGCGACTTCAGTATGTGGTAACTGAGCCACGGCGTCGCCGTGAACGCGACGATCATCGATGCCATCATGGCCACGGGCACGTTCAACGCCATCGGCCGCATGTAGGGACCCATCATGCCTGTGATGAAGAACAGCGGCAGGAATGAAACAATCACAGCCAGCGTGGCCAGAATGATCGGAGGGCGAACTTCATTGACCGCGGTGAAGACGGCGCGGCGCGGCGGTTCCAGCCGCATGCGAAAGTGGCGGAATATATTCTCGACATCGACAATGGGATCGTCCACGACCAAGCCCAGTGACAGAATCATTGCAAACAGAGTCACCCGATTGATCGTGTAGCCAGCTAGCAGGTTGACAAGCAACGTCAGACCAAACGTCAAGGGCACGGCGAGAACCACGATGATCGCTTCGCGCAACCGAGCGTCAAAACAATCAGACCGACGACAATCACGATCGCCATGCCCAACTCGCTCACCAATTCGTTGACTTTATCGTTCGCCGTTTCGCCATAGTTGCGTGTGATGAGTACATTGACATCATCAGGCAGGACACCCCGCCGCAGTTCTTCCAGCTTGGCTTCGAGATCACGTGCGACAGAAACGGCGTTGGCGCCTTTCTGCTTGGCGACCGCGATGGTCACGGCGGGGTAGTCGCGACGTCGATCCGATGTTTCGTCACCCTTTGCGGTATCCTGCCCAGGCCCGAAACTGATTCGCGTATAGGTCGTGGCCTCTTCGGGCCCGTCTTCGATGCGGGCAACATCGCGCAGGTAGACCGGGCGGGCTTGATCCACTGCGATCACCAGCCTGCCAATTTCTGCGGCGTTCTCTAGAAAGGGCCCGCTTTCGACCAGCAGTTTCTGGTTGTCTCGCTCGAAGCTGCCCGACGCCATGTTCACATTGGCTGCCAGCAGCACGTTCGATATTTCCAGTGGCGTCACATTGTGAGCCGCCATCGCCTCGGTATTCAGCCACACCGATACCTTGCGCCGCCGGCCGCCGACAATCTCCGTGCGCCCGGTGTTTTGGATCGATTGCGCCGCGATCTCGACTTGCTCACCCATCCGTCTCAGTTGGAAATCGTTGTACCTGTCGCTCCAAAGAGTGACATCGACGATGGGGACGTCGTCGATCTCGATCGGCTTGACCACCCATCCCGTGACTCCCGGAGGGACGACGTCGGTGTGCATGGCGATCTTGTTGTACAGCTTGACCAGACTATCTTCGCGATCCTGGCCCACGTAGAATCTCACCGTCACGACGGCCATGCCGGGCTGCGACATTGAATAGACATATTCAACGCCATCGATCTGTAACAGCAGTCTCTCCAGCTTCGTCGCCGCCTGCTGCTCGACTTCTTCGGCGCTGGCGCCGGGCATCTGCACGATCACGTCGGCCAACGGCACGACGATCTGCGGTTCCTCTTCGCGCGGCGTCACCAACAGCGCCATCGCACCCGCGATCAGGGTTATCAGGATCAGCAGGATCGACAGATTTCCCTGCAGGAAGACCTGTACGATGCGAGCAACGGCACCATGTTTCGGTTCGTCAGTCATGTTGCCGCAGGCTTTGCGACCCGGTCACCAGGATTGAGGCCGGACAGGATTTCGGTCATCTTCCCAATCCGCAATCCGGTGCGAATGAATCGGCGGTCGAGCGCACCGTCGTCACGGACGACATCGACTACCTCTAACTGGCCGATTCGCTGGACGACCGCATCGTCAACTACAATGCGGTCGATGCTACCAACGGGGATCGACAGTCGTCCAAACATGCCGATGTAGATCCCGTCAAGTTCCTTTTGCGGCAGCGTCACTTTGACTAATAGCGAGCGAGATGGAACTTCGGCGCGGGGGACGATTTCACGCACCGACCCGTTCATGGTTCGCGAAAGGGCGTCGATTCGCACCGGCAACTCCATTCCCACGGCAACACGCCCGGAAAGGCCCTCGCGAACACTGGCGTGCAACTCCAGCTCGTTCGGATCATGGATCGTCAGCAACGGCTTGCCCGGTACAGCGAGGTCACCCGGATCAAGATAACGGTCGGCGACGATACCCGATGCCTGGGCCGTGATCTGCGAATAAGTCAGCATGACTTCGATCCGATTGATCTGCTCATTCGTGCGTCGCAGTTGCGCCTGCGTGACTCGATACGCACCTTCGATTTGGTCAAAATTCTCTCGAGTCACGGCATTTTCCGCGAACATCTGCTTGTAGCGAGTGTACTCGCGCTCGCGGACAGCCAGGTCCGCTTCGATCCCAGAGGCGGCGGCTTCTGCTTCACGCAACTGGGCTTGAACTTCGCGATCATCAAGCGTCGCCAGCAACTGCCCTTGTTGCACCCGGTCACCCGGGTCGACATGGACTTCGTTGATCGTTGCCAACAACCGGCTCGCGACATCCGTCCTCATGCGCGGTTGCACCGTCCCCACCGCCTCGACCTGTTCGGTCGTTTGCAGAGTCGTCACGGCGACTGTCTCCAGGCCCTTGCTCGATCGCCGATCGAAAGGGCTTTTGCCGGGGGCGATCTTTTCACGAAATGCTCCCGACATCCAAGCGATAACCAGGACCAGCACGACGATGCCGACAATAGCGGAAAGAAATCTGGCACTCGTTTTGATGAATCTCGCGAGCGCACTCGTAATGCTCATACCGAACGGCTCCGTGTGGACCGCGGAGGAATCACACCGCAGCGCGGCATTCTAACAGCTAGATGCCGGTTCGTGCGACGGGCCCTCTAAGCGGCGCCGTTGGCCTATTGGGCGACCAATTCGTCTAGCCGCCCCATCGCACGTTGGAGTGCAACTCGCGCGATTTCGACTTCGGCCTTCGCGGACGTACGACGAACGTGAACGTTCGAGAGAGCCACTTGGGCATCAATCAGCTGCGTGATGGATGCGGTTTGACCGCGGTAGCGAACTTCGATTTCACGAAGACTCTCGCGGCCTTGCCCGATCGCCTCCGCTGCCACCGCCAGCCTTGCTTCGGCGTCTTGAAGCTGCACGTAGGCGGTGCGAACATCGAGCTCAATGTCCATCATCAATCGCTGCTCCCGTGCCTGGAGTTCACGGACTCGGGCTGCCGCCCGGGCGACGTCGGCCCGCGTGCGTCCCCCGTCAAACAGATTCAGTTGGATGATCACTCCGGCAAAGAATCCGTCGCCGGCGGTTTGGAAGTCGCCGGTGAAAACGTCATAGTCGGCAAACACATCAACGGCAAGTCGTTTATCCGCCTGGGCAATCAAGATCCCCTCGGCCGCCGCTTGCCGCTGGTTTGCCAAGGCGCCCAGTTCGGCCCGCTGACCGGTCGCAGCGGCGATTGCCGCTTCGAGTTCGTCCACGTGGTCACTCCACGGTGCCGCGGGAATCGCATCGGGCAGTTCACGAGTTTCCAGACGCGTTCCGCTCACGTTTTCCAGAACGGCCCAAGCGAGTTGCAGTTGATTCCGCGCGGATATCGATGCCTCACGGACCTCGGCCAGTCGAACTTCGACTGTCAAGACATCCGATTTGACGGCGGTATCGTTGCGGAATCGCGATTCCACGATTTTCAAATGTTGTTCCACTTGCGTCACCGCCTCACCTCGAACCTCGACCAGGTCACGAGCCTGCAGCAGGCGATAGTAGGCCTCGGCGACACGAAACACCAATTGATTCTGCAAGGCCGCCAAGTTCATGGCCGCTGCGGCACTGTCGGCATTGGCCGCATGCATCTTATGAAGCCGCCGTTCACCGGAATAGACGTTCTGCTGCAGACGCAATTGGGTGTGGAAGTCGTCCGTCGTGGCTGGGTTGTTGAAGTCCTGTGTCGCGTTCAATCGCCGCTGGTTCAACTGGAACATGAAGGCCGTGACAGGATTGTTGGACACGCCATACTGTTCTGAAACACCTAGCTTCGGATAGAACTCAGCCCTCGCCCGCAGCAGCGCCGCGTCGGCGGCGGCGAGTTGCTGAGTTGTCGCGACAAGGTCCGGACTCGCATCGAGCGCGCCGCGAATTGCGTCCAACAACGTGAATTCCGGTTGATCAAAAGCGATTGCCACCGGCGTCGGAAGTTCCTCCGTTCGTGCAGCAAGCTCCTCGTCTCGCGTCTCAAGTTCCTCTTCAAAGGACGCTTGACCCACCTCCAATTCAACGACAGGCAAGGCAACGGGCGACGTTGGTCGCGGTGCCGGGCCGACGATCGTCAAAGGTGTGGTGCCTGGGCGTGCCTTGGTCGCCGCAGTCCGACACCCGATCTGCAACGGCAAAACGATGGCGGCAATTGTGCCGAAGGCAAACAAATGTCGCGTTATCATCCGGCTCATCCCTTTTTGCGCCCACGGCGATATTTTCCTCACCAGTCCTTCGCTCGGCACGACCGCCACATCTGATTGAGCTGCAGACGGACAAGCGGCAAAGTCGTGTCAAGCTGTGCCGGTTTGCGCGGTCGTGCGGATCATCCACCGCTTGATTCATTCACCGGCATCGCAACCACCCTTGGGCTGGATCGCTCGAATCTCGGCCCGACGTCATGGAGACGAAGCAGCTGGCCCACAGGCCCAAGAACCGTTCGCGAATCTACTGGAAAGGGAAGAGAGCAAAGACCGACGGCACGCTGCCAGCGTCCTGGACATGGAGGACGAAGCTCGCCTAATCAGGCCCCAAACGGCCGGCCATACTGGATGAGGTGACATCCGGAGTGCTGTCAGAAGCGGTAGAAGTGGCTTCTTGCTGTTGACGGAACCGCGCCGCGTCAATCTTGTTGATCAGCGAACTGGGAAATATCCCGAACCAAAACAGCAGCAGAAACAGAGCGGCCAGCGCCAGTCTTGCCGGAATTGCAACCGACCCCGACGAAGTCGATTCGGCAGCTGGACGGCAAAGGATGACCACCAGTCTCAGGTAGTAAAAGAGGCCGATCGCACTTCCCGCGACAAGCGTCAGTACCAATAGCCACAGCGAAGAATCCACGCCGGCTGCCAGGACGTAGAATTTGCCGACGAAGCCGGCCGTCAACGGAATACCAGCCAGCGACAACAGGCTGGCGCACAGCACCGCGCCCAGTCCGGGACGCTGCCACAATAAACCGGAATAGTCCTCGAGCGAGTCGGCGTCACGATTGATACCCGACGACAGGACGGTGACGACACCGAAAGCTCCCAGCGTCGTGACAAAATAGGCCACCAAGTAAAACGTCACCGCCGCTGCGGCTCGTTCGCCGCTAGCCAGAAATGCCACCAGCAGATAACCCAGGTGAGCAATCGACGAATAAGCCAGCATGCGTTTCACGTTGTTTTGCAACAAAGCAAGCAAGTTGCCGATCAGCATCGAAGTCACGGCCAAAAACACGAAAAACGCGAACAGCGATTGCACTTCGCGAACATCGATCCGTGTAAACAATCGCAGTAACACCGCGAACACGCAGCCCTTGGAGACGGTCGCCACGAACGCACTGACCGGTGCGGGAGCTCCCTGATAAACGTCCGGTGTCCACAAATGAAAGGGCACTACCGCCAGCTTGAATGCCACTCCCCCGACCAACAGCGCCATCCCTGTCTGCACCAACAGACCGCCGCCGGCTTTTCCGCCGCTCAGCGCATCGGCCATTGACGTGAATTGCAGCGTTCCCGTCTGGGCATAGATCAGCGCCATTCCGAACAGCAGGAACGAGGACGACAATGCCGCCAGAATCAAATACTTCGTGCCGGCTTCGAGCGATTCTACTCGCCGTCGCGTGTAGGCGATCAAGCCATACAAACTAACGCTCAGCAACTCCAGTCCCAGAAACAACGCGACAAAGTGATCGGCCGCTACCAGAACACCGGCACCGATCGTCGCGAGCAACAGCAGCAGATAGAATTCGTCCGGGCGATCCGTGACGTGGTCGAGATAACCGCCGGCCAACATCGTCACGGCCAACGTCGATGCGATGATCAACCCCAAGTAGAACGAGGCGAAGCCGTCCATCACCAATAACGTCGTGACTCTCCCGCCGACCGCGGTGGGCGACACGGCTGCAACAAAGGCGATCGTCAGGCCCACCATCGTCAATCCGGCCGTCCATTGGTGCCGACGGAAGAAAGCGATCACCAGCAACAGGATTGTCGACGTACTCGCCAGAATCAGCAGCGGCAGCAGTCGTTGCAGGTCAACCAGCGTCATCACTCGGCTCCGATGTGTTCGTGGCCGGATGCAGTCCCGGTCGCAAGCATTTGCTGCGATGGCATCGGCACCATGTCCACGGCTTCCAGACGCCCCGGCGAAAACTCGTGAATGCGTTCCAGTACGCCGTGAATTGTCGCGCGGCTCGTGTCGAGAACCGGTTGGGGAAACACACCCAACCCAATGATCAATGCCACCAACAATGCCATCAGCGCCGATTCACGCCGCGACAGGTCCGTTAACGTGGATCGAGTTTCCAGTTCACTCATCGGTCCGTAAAACACGTACTGCATCATCCGCAGCGAATACGCCGTCGAGACCACAAAACCGAGAGACGCGAGAACGGCAATCGGCACGTTCACTTGAAACGCGCCCAGCAGCACGAGAAACTCGCCGACAAAATTTCCCAACCCCGGCATCCCCAACGAGGCCAGCGCAAAGATCAGCCAAGCCGTTCCCATCCGAGGCATGATCGACCACAGGCCGCCCATCTGTCGCATGTCGCGAGTGTGCAACCGCTCGTATAAGCTGCCCGCCAGTACGAACAAAGCACCGGTACTCAAACCGTGCGCCAGAATCACCACCACGGCACCTTGCAATCCCAACTGGTTTCCGGTGAACACGCCCAACAACACGAATCCCATATGGCTCACGCTGGTATAGGCGACCAGTCGCTTCAGGTCGGTCTGACCGAACGCCACGACGGCTCCGTAGAGAATGCTGACGGTCCCCAGCAGCATCGCCCAGGGAGCGATTTCAGCCGCCGCGGTGGGAAACAATGGCCAGACAAAACGGATGAATCCGTACGCGCCCGCTTTCAGTACCAAGCCAGCCAGCAGCACGCTGCCGGCGGTTGGAGCTTCGGTGTGCGCATCGGGAAGCCAGGTGTGGAACGGCACCACAGGCAGTTTGATCGCGAACGCCGCGACAAAGCCCAGCATCAGCCAGATCGCCGCCACGCCCGAAAGATCGGTCCCCAGCAACTCGTCGTACAAGAAAGAGTGGACGCCGGTTTGACGTCCGTGCAGCACGTACAAACCGAGAATCGCCAACAGCATCAACAGACCGCCGACCTGCGTATAGATGAAAAACTTGATCGCGGCGTGAACCCGCCCCTCATGACCCCAAATCAGAATCAGGAAATACAGCGGGACCAGCATCAATTCCCAAAACACATAGAACAGAAATAGATCAACGGCCAAGAACACTCCGGTCATCGCCGCCAGTAGCCACAACAGATTGAAATGAAAGAAGCCGACTCGCTCGGTCGCCGATTTCCAGGACGCTACGATGGCCGCAATTCCTAACACATCGGTCAGCAACAGCAACAGCAGACTCAGTCCATCGAGAGCCAGATCGAAGCCAATGCCCAGTTGGGGAATCCACTGCCGATGCAGAACGACCAGCCACTGCGGATCTCCTGCATCACTCGAGCCATTCTCCGCCTGCAGACAGATGCAGACAATGAGCAAAAAGTGGACTGCCAAGGCCGCCAAGGCAATCCATCGCGCCGCGTCACCGTGCCAGCGACTGCCGAACCACGCGGCCAGGCCGCCGAGGATCAAAACGAGAATCAACCACGCCAGAATCATGAGAACACCGCCAGACTCACTGCGATCACGATCCCGAACACGATTCCCATCGCGTAATGCCGTACCAATCCCGTTTCGGTACGGCTGAGTAACCGATGGAGCATCTCGCACAGTCGAACCAGCGCATTGGGCAACGCATCGAACACATCCTCCTTGTTAACGACACTGATCCACACATACGGTCGCACGAAAAGCCACCGGTAAAGCTGATCGAATTCCCAGCCAGATGCGCAGAACTGAAAGATCGCGTTCCCCGCCGCCGACGCCGTCCGCCATTTCACAAACTCTCGTCGCCGAACATAGAAAATCCAGGCAGCCAACACTCCGGTTAGCGTGACAACCGAAGCGATCACTTCCAGCCTCTGTTCCGCCAGCTGATCACCGCGTACGATCTGCAGCGGCGGCAGCGCGGTGTTGAGGAATTCGGAGAATATCGGCAAACCACCCAGATGTGCCGGCATCTGGACCAAGCCGCCGACCAGCGAAAGCACCGCCAGCACGATCAGAGGAATCCGCAGGCAGATGCCGGACGGACGAAGCGGCGAATGCTGACGGACGCACTCACTGGGCTCGCCAAAAAACGTCAGAAACACCATCCGAAACGTGTACATCGACGTCAACAGTGCCCCCACAACACCCGCCAGCCACAACCAGCTGCTGCCGCGCTGGGCCGACCATTCGTCCCACAGAATCAGGTCCTTGCTGTAAAAGCCGGCTGTCAGCAAGGGCAACGCGGCGAGCGATGCGGCTCCGATCATGAACGTCCAGAAAGTGACCGGCAATTCCCTCCGCAGGCCTCCCATGCGGAACATGTCGTGTTCGTGGTGCAGTCGATCGATGACGACACCTGCGCCGAGGAACAGCAGTGCCTTGAAGAACGCGTGCGTCATCAAGTGAAAGATGGCCGCCGACCACGCACCCACACCCAACGCCAGAAACATGTATCCGATCTGGCTGATCGTGGAATAGGCCAGCACACGTTTGATGTCCCGCTGCGCCAGCGCGCTGAAGCCGGCCACCAGCAACGTGGCCGCCCCGATCAAGGCCACGACCGTTTCCACCTCCGGTGCCAATGAAAACAGCACGTTCGTGCGGGCAATCAAGTACACACCGGCCGTCACCATCGTCGCGGCATGAATCAACGCGCTGACGGGCGACGGTCCAGCCATGGCATCGGGCAGCCAGGTGTGCAGCGGCAACTGAGCCGATTTGCCAATCGCACCGGCCAACAACAACGCCGCAACCACGGCGCCTGTTGCCGTACCCGCCGGCCACTGCTCGGCGGCGGCCTGCAGCACGTCTTGAATCTGCAGCGTCCCAAAACTCTGAAACAACAGGAACAGACCCAGCGCCATCGCCGCGTCACCGACGCGCGTTACCAGAAACGCTTTGCGGGCCGCCGACCCATTTTCCGGCTGCTCGTACCAGAAACCGATCAACAGATAACTGCACAAACCGACTCCTTCCCAGCCCAAGTACAGCAATAACAGGTTGTCGGCCAGGACCAGCACTAGCATCGACCCCACGAACAGATTCATGCTGGCGAAGAACCTGCGGTAACCAGGGTCACCACTCATGAAGTCGGCCGAGTAGAGATGAATCAGGAAGCCTACCACGGTGACCACCAGCACCATCACGAGCGACAGGGCATCGAGGTACAGAGCGAATTCGGCGGCGAAGCCTCCCTCGCTGATCCAACCCCACAGAGTCTGACGAAAGGCATTTCCCGGCGGCGGCGACGTGGCAAAACTCACGCCAATCGCGATGGCGACGGACGCCGTCAGACCAATCGAACCGACACCGACGACCGCCATCGCTCGTTGCGACAAACGCGAACCCAGCAATGCCAGGATCAGAAATCCGGCCAGCGGCAGCGTCGGGATCAGCCACAGCGTTTCGAGCATCTCAACCTCGCATCGTGCTGGCGGCGTCGGCATTCAGCGTATGTAAATGTCGCGAAATCTGCAGAACCAGCGCCAATCCGACGGCGACTTCCGCGGCCGCCATCGCCAACACGAAGATGAACATCACCTGACCATCGGCTTGTCCCCACCTCGACCCGGCCACGACAAATGCCAGCCCGGCAGCGTTCAACATGATTTCCAGCGACAGCAACACGAACACCAGATTCCGCCGCACCAGCACGCCAATCAGTCCCAACATGAACAGCATCGCCGCCAGTATCAGCCCGTGTTCCAGGGGTACATTTGCCAGTTCCATTTTCCAATTCCTGTTGCGCACTGGTTCAGTGTTCAGAAGTTTCTTTGCCCGCGACCGATGCCAGGTACCGATGGTCCGCGGTTGGTTGCACCTCGCCTATCTCTGTGTCCCGACGTCCAGCGTCGGAATCAGATTCAGATCCGGCTTCCGAGTCACGGCGGCCGAGATGAAACGCGCCGACCAAACCGGCCGTCAATAACAACGAGGCCAATTCCACCCCCAGCACGTACGGCCCGAACAACGTCAGCGCCAATTGTTTCGGCGCAATCGTCTCGGCGCCGCTGGTCGCCGGCCCGGATCTTGAAAGGACGTAAAGCAGTTCGACCAACAGCACGGCGGTCAGCAGGGACGGTCCGCGCCATAGACCGGGGCTGAAGAACTGCCGTTCCTGTTCGACCGACTGCGGTCCCTGATTCAGCATCATGATCACAAAGACGAATAACACCATGATCGCCCCGGCGTAAACAATCACCTCGAGCGCGGCGATGAACGGAGCCCCCAACGTCAGGAAGATCAAGGATACCGCCAGAAACGAGACGATCGCATACAGCAACGCATGCACGGCGTTCAATCGTGTGATGGCCAGCGCCGTGGCCAGCACCGCGACGGCGCCTGCGATGTAAAAGAGGGCGGTCATGGTAATAGATCCTTCACATCGACGGGCGGATTTTCACGCTCGGCTTGACCCTTGTCTTTGCCGCCGATAGTCATGCCGCAGACGTGATAGAAGTTGTAGTCGGGATACTTGCCGGTCCCGTTGATCAACAAATCTTCCTTCTCGTAAACAAGATCGCTCCGCCGAAATTCGCTCATTTCAAAATCGGGCGTCAATTGAATCGCGTAGGTTGGACAGGCCTCTTCGCAGAGCCCACAAAAAATGCAGCGTGAAAAGTTGATCCGGAAGAACTCCGGATAACGACGGCCGTGTTCGTCTTCGGTCGCCTGCAAGGCAATACAATCCACCGGGCAAACAGCGGAGCAGAGATGACAGGCGACACAACGCTCCTGTCCATCCGGATCGCGCGACAAGACAATCCGTCCACGATACCGTGGTGGCAAGTTGGGTTTTACATCCGGATATTGCACCGTTTCACGTCGATGAAAGGTGTGTCGCAGGACGACCCAGATCGCTCTCAATACACTCCACATGGCATACCTTTATGCTCCCAATGCCAACACCACACCTGCGGTGACCAGCAGATTCAACAACGCCACAGGCAACATGACCTTCCAGCTAAACGTCATCAGTTGGTCGTACCTCGGACGCGGCAGCGCCGCACGAATCAGAATAAAGCCGCAAATGAACACAAACGTCTTCAGTAAGAACCAAACCAGCGGTGGCAGCACCGGACCCAGCCAACCGCCAAAGAACATCGCCACCACCAGCGCCGAAATCAGCGTCACACCCAGATACTCGCCGAGAAAAAACATGGCGAATTTCATGCCCGAATATTCGCTGTGGTAGCCGGCCACCAATTCACTTTCGGCCTCCGGCAAATCCAGCGGCAACCGGTGCGTCAATGCAAAACCGGCGATCAGAAACAACACCAGACCTGGAAATTGCCAAATGCAGTACCAACCGTCACGCTGGGCTTCGACGATCTGCCGGATGTCGAACGAATCAGCCAACATGACCACACCCATCAACGACAGCCCCATGAAGACCTCGTAACCAAGCATCTGGGCCGCCGAACGCATGCCGCCTAGCATCGAGTACTTGCTGGCCGACGACCATCCGGCCAGCACCACGCTGTAGATCCCCAGTGATGCCATGGCCAAGAAGAACAACACGCCGATGTTCAGGTCGGCGACGCCGATCCCCGGTGCGAAGGGAACCACGGCAAACGACATCAGCACCGTCACGACGAGCACCATCGGCGCGAGAATGAACACCGGTTTGTCGGCAAAGGGCGGAATCCAATCCTCTTTCGTGATGATTTTGATCAAGTCCGCCACGACTTGCAGGCTACCGAAAGGCCCCACGCGGTTTGGACCGTAGCGGTCCTGCCACAGTGCTAACAACCGGCGTTCCAGCCAAATCAACCCCGCCGCGATGCTGAACACCACAGCCAGTACGCCGAACACGTTGATCAGTCGCAAGACTGTTTCACTCATGCGAACCTCCGCCCGAAATCCGGCACATCGCCGGAAGATCCAGATAGGGAGTACCCGGCAGCCCGACCGGAATGGCCGCAATTCCTTGAGGTACATCCGCCGTGCGACGAACCGGCAGTCGCAGCGTGAAGCCGTTGACGGTGACGTCCACCGTTTCGCCGCCGAGCAAATTCAATTCATCGGCATCGGCGGGGCTCAGTCCGACAAACGGTTGCGGCGACCGTTGGCCGATTCCGTCGGCCTGCATACTGAGTTCTTCCGATCCGAAAACGCAGTGGACCGGAACCGCTTGCAGGTCACCGTTGTCGGGCGACCGCAAGGCAATGGGTGGCGCGACGTAATCGCCCCGTGCCGTCGACGACGGTTCGATCAGCCGCACTCCGGGGTCGCCGCCTTCCATCGCGCCGCCGACTTCGCTTTGAAACTTATTGAGCGACTGCACCGAATTCCATCCAGGAGCCCAGTAGTGCGTCAGCAACGCAGCCGGTGGATGGGCACTGCTACCTTCCATCGAAAACGCCAGCGCCGAATCGAGGTCTTCGGGTGGTTTCGGTTCGCTCACGTCGACGTCGGCGTGGATTGCCGTGCGACCGCTGTAGCCGGATGGCTGACGCGGAATCTTCTGGTTCTCGAGCCGGAAATCCGCTGATGGAGCACAGCGGCGGACCGCTTCGAGATTCGGCACAGACGCGGCCAGATCGGCGACGATGCCGTCCAGATGTTCCCATGACGCAGCCTCCGCACGACCCGCGTGTTGCATGATGTCACGCAGCCAGCACCAACTTGCCTGAACGTCACCCTCAGGCGGCATCACTTGAAACGAGCGTTGGACCCGGCCTTCGAAACTCACTAGCGTGCCGTCGGCTTCGGCGAATGTGCCGGCGGGCAGAACGACATCCGCCTGTTCTGTGGTTGGCGTCTGCAGGTGGTCGATGACGATGACGTGCTGGGCCGCTTGCAGCAACTCGTCCACCATCCCCGTAGCGGCACGGCGATACAAATCGTTTTCCAGGATCACCAGCGTCTCGGCCCGCCCCTCTCGCACCGCATCGCAAGCCTTCTGCAGGCTGATGCCAGCAAGCATCGCGGCACCCAGGCTGTTACATTCGGGCACGATCAGACTCAGCTCGCCGATGCCGTGTTTGGTTCGCAGCGCACGCGCGACGCTTGCCGCCGCGTGCAGAACGTCCCGACTGCCACAGCCGGTGCCGCTGACGATTAGCGGACGACTGGCGGCCGATAACTCGGTCGCAATCCGCTGGGCCAACGCGGCGTCGTCGGCCGACAGGTCCTGCACGCCCGGCGCAGCGGCGTCAATCGCATGGGCGACAGCGAAACCGATCCGGGCGATGTCAGTCGGTGCTCCGCGACGAGTGTCTGTGGCGATGTCGTCGATCCGACTGGCACACAGTGAAACGATGAACAGCGGACCGTGCTGGTCCTGCGTCAGCTCTCGCACGGCCGCATCGTTCCACTGAGGGATCTGTATCTGTTCGGCCTGCGCCAGGGACTGGCGGCGGACCGACTGTCGCAGTGCCAAGGCCAGCCGCGGCGCCGTGTTGCTCACATCCTCGCCGAGGACAAGCACGGCGTCGGCCTGTTCGACATCGTGCAGCGACGGGGTTCGCGCCGGGCTGTCACGCAGAATTTGGATGACCGTCGCCACAAGGTCATGATCGCCGGCCGAACTACCCGAACAGAAATTGTCCGCGCCGACCAATTTATAAACGGCAAAATTCGCTTCCAGCGAAGCCCGCGGCGACCCGATCCCAATGACCGTCGGCGATTGTTTCAATATCTCGACGATACGGCGCAGTGCAGCATCGCGGCTGGCCGGACCATGGCCGGGCGTGTCGTGATCGCGAACGAGCGGATGACGGATGCGGCGGTCGCTGTTGACGAATTCGTATCCGAACCGGCCGCGGTCGCACAAAAAGTATCCGTTAACCTGTCCGTTGTAACGGTTGCGGATCCGTCGCAATCGACCGTCACGTTCACCGGGAATCGTATTGCAGCCCACGGCGCAATGCACGCACACCGAGGGGGCCGTCTGCAGATCCCAACTGCGCGTGTAATGTTGCTTGAGCGTCTTGTCGGTGAACACGCCGGTGGGGCAGACTTCGACCAGGTTACCGCTGAACTCGCTTTCCAGCGTGCCGTCTTCGTGGCGTCCGAAATAGACATGGTCATGGGCAGCGAAGACGTCGAAGTCGCGGCCGCCGGCATAGTCGCGATAGAACCGCACGCAGCGGTAGCACTGGATGCAACGGTTCATCTCGTGGTTAATGAACGGACCGAGATCCTGATTCCGATACGTTCGTTTGTTGAAGCGGTAGTCACGTAGCGAATGTCCGGTCATCACCGTCATGTCCTGCAGATGGCACTCGCCCCCTTCGTCGCAGATCGGGCAATCGTGCGGATGGTTGGCCATCAACCACTCGACGACGCTGGCCCGGAACTCGCGGGCTTCGTCGTCGTCGATCGAGATCCGGGCACCATCGGTGGCCGGGGTCATGCAAGCCATCACCAGACGGCCACGCGAATCGTTTGCGTCCTTCCATTGTTTCACCGCGCATTGCCGACACGCACCCACCGAACCCAGCGCCGGGTGCCAACAGAAGTAGGGAAGATCGAGACCCAGTGACAGACTGGCCTGCAACAGATTCTGGCCGTCGGGTACTTCGTGATCGGTTCCGTCAATGTGAATGATGGCCATCGTCAATCGTGTCTTTCGTTCCACGGACAGCGTTGTTCGCGAATGTGTCGTTCAAAGTCCTCGCGAAAGTATTTCAAGGCGCTCTGCAGCGGTTCGACCGCACCCGGTGCGAGCGCGCAATAGGTATTGCCGGGGCCGAGCAATTTGCAGTTGCGGTCGAGGCGATCCAGGTCGGCCGGCTGTCCGCGACCTTGTTCGATCGCCCAAAGAAGATTGCGCGTCCACGGCAGACCCTCCCGGCACGGTGTACACCAGCCACATGATTCCTGCGCGAAGAATTGTTCCAGATTGTGAACCATCCCCACCGGACACGTGCGATCGTCCAGCACGATCATGTTGCCGGTTCCCAATCGGCTGCCCGCTTTCTGCACGGAGCTGAAGTCCATCGGGAGATCCAAATGCGATTCGACCAAGAAATCCGTTGACGCACCGCCGGGCAACAGACCGCGGAAGCGGTATCCGTCGCACATGCCACCGGCGTGTTCTTCCAGAATCTCCCGAATCGGCGTACCCAATGGCAGTTCCCATACACCGGGCCGCTTGACACGACCACTGGCACCATACAATTTTGTCCCGCCGTCTTTGCCCCGGCTCAATCCGTGGAACCAGTCCGGTCCGTTGTCGATGATGTGCGGTACGTTACACAACGTCTCGACGTTGTTGACGATTGTCGGCTTGCCCCAGAGTCCACTGGTCTGGGGAAACGGCGGCTTGGTCCGCGGCGTCGGTCGTTTGCCTTCCAAGGCGTTCAGCAGCGCTGTCTCTTCGCCGCAGATGTAACGGCCCGCGCTGGTGTGCAGGTGCAGATCAAAATGGTAATCGCTGCCCAGAATGCGCTCGCCCAGATATCCGGCGTCGTACGCTTCAGCGATCGCCCGTTGCAACCGAATGGCGGCTGTTTTGTAGGCCCACCGCAGAAAGATGTATCCGATCCGCGCCTGCACGGCAAAGGCGGCGATAATCATGCCTTCGATCAATTGATGCGGATCCCCTTCGAGCAATAGCCGGTCCTTGAACGTACCTGGTTCCATTTCGTCGGCGTTGGCAACCAGGTACTTCGGTTGCGGCGCGTCGGCGCCCATCGGTACAAAGCTCCACTTCAGTCCGGCGGAAAAACCGGCGCCGCCACGGCCTTTCAGATCGGCCTGCTTGACCACCTCGGTGACGTCCGCGGGCGACATCATCCGCACGACCTTCCGCACTGCTTGATATCCTCCCGCCCGCTCGTAACCCTTGAGGTCGAGCGGTTCGGCATTGGGTCGGATATTCTTTGTCAGCGGCCGTTCCATGTCGTGGATTTGTCCCGCTGCAGGCGGGCTTCCAGGTTGTTAGCGACTATTCGAATCGGGAAAGTATCTCGTCCAGTCTTTCGCTGGTCAGGTCGGTGAAAAGCTGATCGTCGATGATCACGGTGGGAGCCTTGTCGCAGGTGCCGAGACAGACGATCGGCAACAGTGTGAACCGTCCGTCCGGTGTCGTTTGCCCGGGTTGAATCCCCAGCGAATCGGACAAGTGCTGCTGCAGCCCGCTGCAGCCCATGATCCAGCAACTCACACTGTCGCAGAGCAAGATCACGTGCCGGCCGACCGGCTTGCGAAAGATCAGGTTGTAGAACGTGGCGACGCCGTCGAGTTCCTCGGCGGTCATCTGCAATTCAGCTGCGATATCGCGGATGTCTTCGTCGGAGACCCAGCCGCGCCGAGCTTGGACGATCTTCAACGCCTCCACACAGGCACCCTGCTTCCGTGGGCAGTGCGCCGATTCCGCCACAATCGCTGTTTTGTCTTCCTCGCTCAGCATGGTGTTGTTTTGCTCCTTGTCAGCGATCCACATCGGCCAGCACAAAGTCGATACTGCCCAGAATGGCAATCAGGTCCGACAACATCGCGCCGCGGCTAATCAGAGGTAGCATCTGCATGTGCGGAAATGACGGCGTCCGGATGCGGACCCGATATGCTTGCGTGTTGCCGTCGCTGATCAGGTAATAGCCGTTGTTGCCTTTGGTCGCCTCGATCGAAACCATCGCTTCGCCCGGCGGAATCACCGGTCCCCAGGTTGTTCCCAGAAAATGCGTGATCAGTGTTTCGATGTCGTGCAGCACGCGCTCTTTCGGAGGCGGCGTGGTCAGCGGATGGTCGGCTTTGTAGCGACCCGCTGGCATGTGATTCAGACACTGCTGGATGATCCGCAGACTTTCCCGCATTTCCTCCAGATGCACCACCGCGCGGTCGAACGCATCACCACCATCGGCGGTGGGAACCTCGAATTCAAACTGCTCATAACCGCAGTACGGACGCGTCTTGCGCAGGTCCCAATCAAAACCACAAGCCCTCAACCCCGGCCCGGTCACTCCCCAATCGATCGCTTCGTCCAGGGTGTATGCTCCGATACCGCGCGTGCGGGCGCGGAACATGCGGTTCCGCGTCAGCAGTGCGGCATATTCCTTGAGTGGCTTGGGAAAGTAGTTGACGAATTCGCGGACCATCCCGTCCCAGCCGTTGGGCAAATCCTGTGCGACGCCACCGATACGAAACCAACTGGGATGCATGCGGCCGCCAGTGATCGCTTCGACGATGTCAAAAATTCGCTCACGGTCGTTGAACATATAGAACACCGGCGACATGGCACCCAGGTCCTGCGCGAACGTGCCCAAAAAGACCAGATGGCTGGCAATCCGAAAGAACTCGGCCAACATCACACGCATCACTTCAACCCGCGGCGGGACCTCGATGCCGGCCAGTTTTTCCACCGCCAATACGTAGGCCAGGTTGTTCATCACACCGGCCAGATAGTCGATTCGGTCGGTGTAGGGAATGAAGGTGTGCCACGTCTGCCGCTCGCCCATCTTTTCGGCGCCGCGATGATGAAAGCCGATTTCGGGCACGGCATCGACAATCTCTTCACCCTTCATTTGCAGCACAATCCGCAGCACGCCATGTGTGCCGGGATGATGCGGGCCGAGGTTCAGGAACATGAAATCCGTGCCTTCCCCGTGGCGCCGCAGACCCCATTCTTCCGGACGGAACCGCAGCGCCCGTTCCTCGTCGATCTGCTTGTCGACGGAAAGTTCAAACGGACCCATTTCGGTGGCCCGCGACGGGTGCTCTTTTCGGAGCGGATGACCCCGCCACGTTTGCGGCATCAAAATGCGGCGCAAGTGCGGATGCCCCTCGAACGTAATGCCGAACATGTCCCACACTTCACGTTCGTACCAGTTGGCACATGGCCACAGGTCGCTGATCGTGCCCAGCGACGGTGCCTCGCCCCGTAGAGCAACCTTCAGTCGAATGTCCTGGTTGCGTGCGAACGAAAGCAGGTGATAGACGATGGTGAATTCGCTGTCCGGTTGGCCGTTGCGGTGCGCGCGGTGCCGTTCGTCGATGGCCGTCAAGTCGTACAACATGCGATAGGGCTGGTCGACTTCCGATTTCAGCAACTCGAGCGCACGATGGACGCGATTGGCAGCCACCCAAAACGTCGGAATTCCATCGCATGTCGTTTGGCAGCGAAGCGATGCGTCACCGAGTTTGGCTTGCAGTTCCTGCTCGATATTGCTGAACGTCAACATGGTCGTACGTTCTTCGCTTTCAACGCTGGTTCTGCGAAATCGGCATGTTGGCAGATCTTTCGCGGCGCCAATGGCAACGATCATTTTCCGCACGATGCTAACCTCGCTGTTCGTGATCGGGTTGACCAACTTCCGTCGGCGAACCCAGCACGGTGGTCCGTTGCCTCTCCTGCCGCTTCCGCTGTTTCGTCGATTCCAACTCGGGCCGGTGCACTCCCTGCGGGCCAATCACCCAGCTCAGCGGCCGCTGCTCCGTACCGACGACCTCCTGTAACAACGTCAGTCCGTGCATGAACGATGCCGGGCTCGGTGGGCAGCCGGGCACGTAAACGTCAACCGGCAGAAACTTATCGACGCCTTGCACGACACTGTAGATGTCGAACATGCCTCCGGAATTCGCGCACGAACCCATCGAAATCACCCACCGCGGTTCCATCATCTGCTCGTACAAACGCTGGATCACCGGTGCCATCTTCATGAACACGGTGCCGGCAATGATGATCACGTCCGCTTCACGCGGCGTGCCGCGAATCACCTCGGCACCGAACCGCGCGATGTCGTAACGGCTGGTCAGGCTGGTCGCCATTTCGACAAAACAGCAGGAGAGCCCGAAATTGAACGGCCACAGCGAATTCTTGCGACCCCAGGCCATCAGGTCTTCCAACCGCGAGAGGACAACGGTGCGTTGGGCCGCCTCATCGAGAGTGCCTTCACCAGGTGACCCGCTGTTGGGCGCCGACGACTCGTTCGGCTTACTGAATGACCAACTCATCACGTCCTCCCAACTGCGTCAGTCCCCCGGTGGCGATGCCGCCCCGGGGGTGCCCAGTCCAACGCTCCCGACTTCCACAAATAAATGAGCGCCACAACCAAGATGCCAACGAACACCAGCACTTCGAAATATCCGGCCCATCCCAGTTCACGCACCGCGATCGACCAGGCAAACAGAAATACGGCTTCCAGATCGAACACGACGAACAGCAACGCGACCAAATAGAACTTCACGTCGAACCGTATCCGCGCCGTTCCGGTCACCGGCATCCCCGATTCATAGGGCTGTCCAGTCGATCGTTGATCGTGCCGTTGGCCCAACAGATAGGAAAGCCCCAGCAGCGTTGTGACCAGAATCATGACCGTCAAACCGTACAACCCCAACGGCCAAATCACCTCCTCCTGCGGACCAGCATTCGATGCCGCTTCGGTCCACGGCGGCATGCCTGCATTCTGAGCCGCAAGAATCATTGTTGTCATCGACTGCATCGGCCACATTTGCCTTTCGCACAGTTGCAGTGCTCACAAACTACAAGATCGATCACTCCAGCACGATCGAATTTACCGTACCCCAACCCACCATGCTGCGCGTATATCCACGCTCATCCGAATGACGAAACTCCATCAGCCATTCTGCTACGACGGCTTTCAACATCATCGCCAACTGACGACCGCTCTTGGCAAGCAAATGGATGCAAATCACGTGCCGTTGGAAAATGCCGATCGCCTGGTTCATTCCTCGAACGGTCCGAACGATGCTGGAGTCGCATCTCGCCATGCAGCGATGGGACTTCGTGAGCACAGCAAGCAGCATGGACCTTGACGATCATTCAGCGGACTTCTTCTGTTTGCTGATCCATTGGTACAATTCGGGCGTGGCATAGGTGGCGGACCAGCAGTTGTGTCCAATGTATTCCAGTGAGGTAAACCGAATCTTCGTGCCTCCGGCCTTTTGGATCGCATCGACCATCTCGACGGAGCGCTGGAAAGGGACCGCTCCGTCTTGATCACCGTGAAAGACCCAGATCGGCAAGTCCTTCAACTTTTCTGCGTCGGCGGGATCGCCTCCTCCACAAACCGGCACGACCGACGAAAACCGCTCCGGGTGGTCAGCGGCCAGCCGCCATGAACCGTATCCGCCCATGCTCAGCCCAGTCAGACAAATGCTTTTTTCGTCGATGTTGTACGTTTTGACGATATGATCGAGCAGTTCAACCACGCGTTTCTGCTGTGTCGGCTTGCTCCACGAATCGTCCTCCGGGCATTGCGGTGACACCAGAACAAACGGCAACTCATCGCCTCGCGCGGCGAATCGGGGCGGTCCCCATTTGCCCACCAGGCTCAACGGTCCATAGCTTTCGCCGCGGCCATGCAAAAACAGCATCATGGATGACTTTTCTGCCGGATCGAAATTCGTTGGCAAATAGAGCAAATAGGGCATCGTTCCCCCGTCGCTCGTTTGCAAACTCTGCTCAACTTGCTTCCCCGGAGTCGGGGATGGCGTTTGGGCAACGCAGGAATCGCTGAATTGCAAAGTCATGCTACAAGCCAACGCAACGCAACATACGAAGATCTTCATGGTTCATTCGAAGGGATCGAGGTGAAACGAAAGAGGGAGGAGGCATGATTGTGCGTGGAAATGAGAGTCACGTCAAACATTCCCGAAAAAACGCCGAAAAGCGAAATGCGATTGCGGCCGGCACGAGTGGACCGCACCGAGAACTGGCGTTGGAGAAGTTTGTGCAACTGGAATCTTGGCCGCGGCACCGTCAAGCTCTCACGATGGCCGCTTCCCAGGCATGCGGGCTGGGTGGATCGCGTCCATCAAGCGCTGTCGGAATGGGAGCAGCGACGGCTCAAGCAGGCGGTCCAACGCAGTCAGCCGTTTGGCGACGAAGGATGGCTCGAATCCACGACGCGGAAACACAACCTGCAGATGACACTTCGGGCACGAGGTCGCCCGAGAAGACTTACCTAGATCCCTAACACGGCTCCTGACTCCTTTTCGACAATCCGAGTTTGGTCTCGTTTCTAGGCTTCATCGCGTAGTCGCACTTCTTTGTCCGCCGTTTCCGCTGATGAACGCCGATTCTTCATCGGTTCATCAGCGTTCATCGGCGGTTTCCTTCGGTTGCGACGACGCCGCGCTAGCGGTATCACTTCCCGAAAAGGGTCAACGGTTGGTGGTCGACGCTGCACTGCCGCCGGTTGACGCTTGCGACGTTTTCGTCTGTTGTTCCAAATACCGCATCACGGTCTTGGTCATGTTGATTGTGCTGTCGTGATAGACGACGTTCTTCATGACACCACGGGCGACTGAATCGCTTTGCTCCAAGGCCATGTCTTCGCTGTTGAAGCGCAGCACCAGCTGGATGTTGTTATGCGTCGCAATGGCCTTCACCGCTGCAGAAATTCGCTGATAGTTGTCGTAATAGATTTTGGCCTCGGCGTCACGCAGATCTTTGTGTTTGCGAGCCATGTCCAGCCGCAATTTCGATTCCAGATTCGCAACATGTTCTTCTTGACTGGCGTAGTCGGCCGTGCCGGCCTTCAGCGTTTGCAGCTGCGCTGCGGACTGTTTCAATATCTCTTGCTTCTCTTTGATTTCGGCATCGTATCTTTTCAAGTCACTTTCAATGTTGCTGACTTGCGCCTTGATCTCCGGAAGATTCGTGAAAATGTAGCCGACATCGATCACCGCAACGCGATGGCCGGATTGATACATTGAGTCGGCTTGCTGGGCCGAAACAGTTGCGGTAGCCATTGCCGAAACGGCAAGCGTGGCAAACGCAATGGCCGAATTGCCAAACCATCGCAGTTCCGCGCTCGGCTGGCTCGAAGATTGTACGAATGGCTTTGAAGGGGTGAGGGCGTACGTTTTTTTCAACACGGTCTAATTCCTCCTGAATTATGTTCTTGAAGTCATCCCGACTCTCTGCAGGCAGTTGGATTTGTTTGACCCGGCGGGTCGCTGCTAATAGGCAGCACCGTCAGTACCCGCAAACGGTGCGCCAACAAAGGAATTGCCTACCTATTTGGACAATGGACGAACAGTATCAACGCAAAAGAAGCGAAAAACGGGAAGCCATGCAGCGGGTTTTTGCGGTCCATCTGTCGAGTGGGTGGACGAACTCCGGCCGGTCGGCAGCGTTTGCTCTATTTTTCAAAAGTTTGTAAATCTTACAGATCGCGATTCGGCTGCCTGCTGGCGCGGTTGCGCGAAAGGCGGACGGTCAACACAAGTACGCGATCATCGGCGATCGCATAGACAGCCCGATAGCCGCCCCGCGATCCAAGGCCCATCGAGCATTGACGAATTTCGTAACCGACCAAATCATTTTCGGGCGCAATCGAAAACCGTTCCGGCATGGTGGACAGAGCCTTAAGTTGCTGATGAATCGTCTGAATCCACGTGATCGCCTGTTCGACGGAATGATTGTCAGCCTACCAGATTGCGTTCCGATCAATATCTGCTTCCGCTTGATCCGTGATTTGGACGACGAAGCTCATTGCGGTGGTCGGGCACGCAATTTCTTTTCGATGCGATCAAAGGCCTCATCCACCGGTGAAACTCGCCCCGCTTACCTCGCTGAAAATGCACTGACCCTATTCGGTATTGAAGGGTTGGAAAAGCACTGACCCCGTTCTTGGCCGATCGACTTCGTCATTCGACATTCCTTGTTCGGTGTTCGGTGTTTTCGATGCGCGCCGAGAATATCGAATGTCGAACAAGGAACGCCGAAGTCGGAAGAGTTGAAAATGCACTGACATCGTTCTTGGTTCTCGTGACCCGGTGACTGCCTGATAACTGCGAAGCAGTGGCATGTGATAGCCTGGGGCAAGCAATGCTCGTCTCAGCGAGCATTTCGCAGCCCCAGGAAGGTCAACCGCAACCGGAAATTCCCCGCGGCGATTTGGCGGCGTCGCCGCCAAATCGCCGCGGGGAAGGTTTGTCGAATGCATATCGTTTTCCTGGGGTTCCACCAGCATGGGTTACGTGTACTGGTTCGTGATCGCGATAGTCGACATTTCACGACTCGCCGGGCGTCGTCGCGCCGCAATGAAGGCCGAAGCACGCCAACTCGATCCGCAGGTCACGGGGATTCAATCGGTCAATTGGTGGTCAATGCTCAAGGCGTCGTTTGAGCCAGTCAACTACAAGCGACCTTTTCGGCACCCAGAGTTGCCGCTGGAAGGCTGCCCATGGCGTGTGCTGGAACGAGGCAGTATCCGAATTCCGGTGATCCGTAGCGGCATCGACAAGCTGGGCTTGTCGCCAGGGGAACTCTATCCAAAGCATCTGATTCGGCTGACGGCCCACGCCTTGTTGCCGGAGTCGACGGGCCAACACGAAGTGCCGTTCGGCTTGGTCTTTCCGTCCAATTCACCGAAGGGACTCGCCGTGCGAATCACACCGGCGCGGCGAGAGAAGACAATTCGGTCAGTCGAAGAGTTCGCAGACAAACTGCGAAATTCTCAGCAACACCATGTGGAACCGAGGCCGCCGGCGAACGGCAATCGATGTGCCCGATGCGTTCACGGAGCACCAGAAACGATCAGCATTGCGGAGGTCGAATCGACACGAATATCGGGGGCGGCTTTGCTGGTACTTCACCACCGGGGAAGCGGGAACGGGGTCAGTGGATTTTCGAACACGCAGGGCAGGTACAACGACGGTTCTAGGCAAGACAGGGCGAACAAGGAAAAGAGGGGAGATCGTGCCGTAACAGTAAGCTGGCGCAGGAGGCGACTTTCGTAAACAGAGGGCTCTCTCAACCTAACTCGCCCCGTCTCCTCCATCTTACCTCGCTGAAAATGCACTGACCCTGTTCGGTACTGACCCTGTTCGGTACTGACCCTGTTCGGTACTGAAACCGGAAATTCCCCGCGGCGATTTGGCGGCCCCGCCGCCAAATCGCCGCGGGGAAGGTGTTTCGAATGCATATCGTTTTCCTGGGGTTCCACCAGCCTCGCTGACGCTCGTTGGTTCACCCCAGGCTATCGCTTGCCGCCGCTTCGCGGCTTTCCCTTTTCCTTAGCGACTGTGCGTCACTCCGATGGCGAACGAATAGCGAACGGAGCGGACGGGGTCAGTGCATTTTCGAACACGCAGGGCAGGTATAACGACGATTCTACAAGGGGCGAACGGGGTCCAGGGGCGAACGGGGTCAGTGCATTTTCGAACGGAGTGAACGGGGTCAGTGGCATCTTCGAACACGCGGGGCAAACACGAACAACCTATCGCTTCAAGAGGCGTTCGTTCGCCACCGAATTCGCGTTGGGGTAGGAAGTCAGGGCCGACGCGCACTTGCGGTGGTTTGGGGTAGCGCGGTCGAGTTATTTTCGCGATCGTTCGTTGGGTTGAATTTCTGTTCTCGAAATCATGATCGGACGAGCTTTGATGACTGCGCAAACCGACTGCCTTTCAGACATGCTTTGAACGCTGGATCAATCGGCTTTCCGGTATACGTACCGAAAGTGAATTGACCTACTATCAACTCGCGTTCCTCATTGACCTCGTTGGCAAATGGAAGTGAATTTGGCTCAAGAAATCGGCGTTCCGATCGCAGACTTCGTTAAGAGAACTGCGAGCAGGAGCGACGCAAAATGGTTTTGCCACGGTCGCACACGCGTGCGGCGATTCGTGAGTGCCCACGCGTTGGGACAGTACGTCTTCTGTGCGCGGTCAGCCATCATGGCGACGAAAAACGGCGATGAGCAGGACGTTGACGAGCCGCTACCGCGACTGACCTGCTTGCCGAATTTCGACCGCCAGAGGATCGAGGAGTCGTTGTCGCACAAGCTTCGCGGATTGGGCGTATCGAACTTGTATGCGGCAAGCCTGGTCATCCTGATAATCGCCGGAGCGATCCGGCAAGAGCGACTGCTGTTCTACCCGCCCATGTTTCTGAGCATGGGTTACGTGTACTGGTTCGTGATCGCGATAGTTGACATTTCACGACTCGTCGGGCGTCGTCGCGCCGCAATGAAGGCCGAAGCACGCCAACCCGATCCGCAGGTCACGGGGATTCAATCGGTCAATTGGTGGTCAATGCTCAAGGCGTCGTTTGAGCCAGTCAACTACAAGCGACCTTTTCGGCACCCAGAGTTGCCGCTGGAAGGCTGCCCGTGGCGTGTGTTGGAACGAGGCAGTATCCGAATTCCGGTGATCCGTAGCGGCATCGACAAGCTGGGCTTGTCGCCAGGGGAACTCCATCCAAAGCATCTGATTCGGCTGACGGCCCACGCCTTGTTGCCGGAGTCGACGGGCCAACACGAAGTGCCGTTCGGCTTGGTCTTTCCGTCCAATTCACCGAAGGGACTCGCCGTGCGAATCACACCGGCGCTGCGAGAGAAGACAATTCGGTCAGTCGAAGAGTTCGCAGACAAACTGCGAAATTCTCAGCAACACCATGTGGAACCGAGGCCGCCGGCGAACGGCAATCGATGCGCCCGATGCGTTCACGGAGCACCAGAAACGATCAGCATTGCGGAGGTCGAATCGACACGAATATCGGGGGCGGCTTTGCTGGTACTTCACCACGGACGGGGAATCTGCTTTCACTGCCAGTGTGGCGACCGCTTCGGCTCAGCCCCACCGCACGCCAAGAGCCTCAAACTCGGCCTCGCCGCAGCCCTCGACTGTGCCGAATCCTGACACCTCCGACGTGCCACTTCGACACAGGATCAATAGGAAGAGCACCCGCGTCGGGCGGCCGGGAACGCGCAGCGGAGTGGCCGAAACTCGCTTCGGTCTCCGCGACCGACTGCAATTGGCGGATATCAAAACAGACTTCGGCCCGTCCAACCGAAGTGAGTTAAGGGTGTTTGCGCGGAGTTTCTTTGGGGCGTCTTGCACGCCTTTGGCTGCGCCGATTTGGGGGACGGACTCAATAAACGTCGGTACTTAAACTCGCAGTGTCATTAGGTGAGTGAGGCGACGTTTAGGTTCCCCTGGTGTTTGCTCACCGCATAGCCGTGTTGGTCGCAACAGTCATCCCAGCAGGACGCAAAAGATGTTGTATCCGGCAATTGACTTGCACAGCAACCAAATCGCCTTTTGCGTTCGCAACGGAAAAGGCGACACGGTGTTGAGGCACCAAGTCAGTACCAATCCCGATAAGATCAAATCATTCCATGAGCAACTCATTGAGATGGATTCCGATGTGTATGGCGGAGTTTGTGTTTTCAAGCTTTGATTTTTTGGCTGCGTGAGATTGAGTGCAACTCGCAACCTTGCGCGTGATAACGTGTCGCGTTGGTTCCTGCTGTGTGCTGAACCCAACGATTCCCCGAGCATTAATCTTCTCAGAGAGCCTGTACGACTTCGTCGTTTGTCCGATGATTCGCGTCAAAAGCACGGACTTCGTACTGGTGTCAGGCTACAATTCCGATCTGGCGTTAGTGCCTTTGGCGAGCAACGGGCATTCGCGGAACCCACCACGATGAGTATTTCGGGAGCAATGACCACCATGCTATCTGAGTTTTCCAGCAAGCTCACTTGTCTCTACTGTGGTAAACCAAATTCCGCTTCGCGATGGCGATCTTCTGGGGACCTCGTTCCATTCTACAATCAACGAGAGCATGGCGAGCACAGTGTCTCGATCACTTGCCCGCATTGTGACAAGACGTGGTATGTCGTATGGGACGAGTATCCGGGCGCCGTAGTCCAACTTCGCCCAGCCCCGCCGTCAAGTGATCGTGCTACGACCAAAGAGCTAGAAGAACAAACAGACAAAGGTACCGGTCATCCAACGGTCGCTTCGTCCGGCGATCACTCCACGCAGAGGCACATCAATGAACCGCCGGTTCGACAGACGCACACGGACACACGGGAATCGATTGGGCGGGTGAAGTGCTCGAAGTGCGGCCAAGTATACAAGGTGAAAATCAAACTGGCTGGCAAGACATTCAAATGCAAGAAGTGTCAGGCGGCGATTAAGGTTTCAGTGCAGCTCAGTACCCAAGTTCTACAGCGTGAGAGTGCGAAAGTCCGAGACGATCACCAGCCGATCCGCCGTGGCGAATTGGGAATGGGAATCGGAGCGTCCAACCTCAAGAGCGAGTCAGGCAAGCCCGCACAGCGGGAATCGGACAGCACGATCTTTCATGTGCTGTTCTTTGGTCCCGGATCCCCGTCGCTTAGTTCCAAGCAGTTGCAATTACACGACCTATTGATGGTTGCGTGTCTGGGCGTGTCCGTTGGATGTGCAATCCCGGCAGCCACACGACTGTATGCGGCAATGAAAACAAACTTCGACCCAAAGGGATTCGGCACGGTCGACCAGCTCGTGGCGCCCTGTTTTGAACTCGTCGTTCTACTGGTTATCGGTATTCTCGTCGGCGAAAGGATGGCAAGACCTGGTTTCACCCGCTCTGTTTTCGGACGGGATCCGCTGCCGAGGAACCTCAAGAAACCGAGCAGGCAACGTCGAGCCCTGCCGGCACCCAATGACGTACCGATCAAGAAGGCGCGAGACGCGGCTGAGTCTCTTGCAACCAAGTACTCGAATCGAACAATCGGAGAACTCATCATTCTCGGATTCTTTCCTCCTCTGTTGACTTGTTTGGTGGTTCTTACCATTGGGTGGGCTGCCCCGTACTCGATCCGCACAGCCGGTCGGGTGATATCCATTGTGATTGCCGTCGCCGTGTTGGTTCGTACGAGAGAAAAGCGACTTCATTGCTCATGCGAGTACTGCCCAGCAACGTACAATATTGGACAGGATGCCTTCCTCGTCACGTCGGATTCGGAGAAAGGTGCTAAAGAGAGCACGCCAGATTTCATTGACGCGATACCGAACGGGATCCGACTTTGGATCACGGCGTTCGATCCACCCGAACAGGTTCTGCTTGACGGGCGAAATGGCGTTGAGCGGTTTTGGCAGTGCGGGAAATGCGGAGCTGTCCAACCGCACGCTTGGTTTCGAGCGGAATATGAAAGACAGATCCGCGCAGAAGAACAACGCAAGGCAGACATCGAACGCAGGAAGTTGGAGGACGAACGAATCAGACACGAACGCCGCGCCGCGTGCGAACAGAAACGGGCAGAAGTGGAACGCACCCGAACCTGTCATTGTGAGACGTGTGGCAGGAGGAAGGGAAAGTTAGACGATGGCCCGTACCACAAGACCTGCCGAGCGAAATGCGAAAGAGCTTTCCGCGAAAGGCAGCTAGCGATTAAAATGGCGCACAGCGCGATCATCGCAGTCGCATCAGGGCCAACAGACTTCCTTGCTAAGATGCAATCCACTTACGCAATTGACGCAGTGGCGCGAGATGCCAGAAAGTATTGTCTGTGGTGCGGAGCGGACATCCCCTTTGTCGAATGCAATTGTCCGGAGTGTGGTGGCGAATTGCCACACCCTGGACGCGCGGCCGCTGAGGGCGACACATCGCGCGACTAACGGTGGCGGGACAGCGCGTTCGAGCTCATTTGAGCACGAATCGTCGGTTTTGATTCTACCCATTGAGATACTGCCTACGACAGCTCAGCTACGGTTCAATCTCCGCCGTCAGCGCATCTTCAGAACTCTTATTCCAACAACTCAATTCGCTGACGGATTTGTGCCAAGAGCGCACCTGCCATTGGAGACAATTGATCGTTGAGCTCCGCTGCACGGGAGATCGCGACCTTGGCCTCTTGCAAGTCCGCGAGACTGCGCGCCGTTTCCGTTATCAATCCTCCCTTCATCATCCAAGCTTGCGAGTGCTGCTGGTCTGACTGCAAACATTCATCCAACGCGCGCTTGGCTTCGTAAAAATCACCGTCGCCTGCGTGAATGCCTGCCAACTCGAACCACGCTGCGGATGCCCGTGGATTGATTTTGACCGCCGCCAGCAGGGACGCCTTCGCTTCTTGCGACTTTCCGACCAGAGCCAGTGCGCGGCCAAGATTCCGGTGGGCTCGCCAATTGTGTGAGTCGACATCGGTGGCGCCGCGAAACGAGTCGATGGCCAAATCCAATTCGCCCAAGTCGGCCAGGCAACACCCTTCGGCATCCCAAGCCTCGCTGCAATCGGTCTCTAGCTGCTTGGCCCATCGCGCAGCCTCGAGTCCTTCAGAGGGGCGACCAAGACTGACCAAGGCGTAGGCAATATTGAACCAACAGTCATGCCGCCCCGGTGCAAGTCGTTTGGCTTTCTCGTAGCACTCCAATGCGTCACTAAACTGGCGTAACTCCGCCAGTGCCTTGCCGCGATCGAGCCAGTGTCCATAAAACTCGGGGTCTTCGCGAAGTGCCTCTGATGTATGGCGTTCTGCCTGTTCGTAAAGACCAAGTGAGTTGAGAGAGTGGGACTTCCTCGATACGGACTGATTGGAATCGCGACGTTCCTCCGCCTCCGATCGCTCGCGCTTGACACGCCTCCAGCGAGTTGGCACACCGCAGTCAAGTAGATCTTTCCCCAACTGAGTGAATGTTTGATACCGTTGGTTAGGATCGTACGCCACGCAACGGTCAACGATCGATGCAACGGTTTCCGGGATATTGGGGATGATATCTCGCACAGATGGAATTTTTTGATTCGATCGGGACGCAGTGAATGCGTCCGTTCCGTGAAACAATCGTTCGCCCGTCAACATCTCGAACAGCGTAACGCCGGTCGAAAAAATGTCACTCCGCGTATCGGCATCACGCAAGCTGAGAAACTGTTCCGGGGCCATGTAAGCTTGCGTACCTGCTCCATCTTCGCTCAGGTTCCCCGGGGACGCCGGCATACAGCTCTCACTAACCTTGTCGATCTCTCTGATCATCCCCGCCAAGCCAAAATCAGCAACTTTTGCAATTGCGTCATGGACCAGGATGTTCGCAGGCTTAATGTCACGATGGACGACACCTTCCGACTTGTAGGCAAAAGCCATCCCGGCGCAAAACTGCAGAATCAAATCGATGGACTGAGAGAGATCGAGCCGGCCTGCCTGGATCCAGTCGGCGATGCTTCCCTGATTCGCATACTCCAAGAACAAATAGGGTCGACCCGAGACTTCCATCACGCATGCTGCGCGAATCACATGACGATGGTTACCCAGTCCAATCCAGAGCATCGATTCGCGACGAAACCGTTGCAGCATTGCAGCGTATCGCGCCTGCAAGGACGTCGCCGACTGGTCGTCGCGTCGCGCCGACCAAGTCTCGTAAGGTAGCAGCGTTTTCATCACGGCTCGCGGATTCGCGTCGTCATTGCCAACGCCATTGACGATATAGACCCGACCCATCCCACCACGTTTAGTATCCAAAACGCGATACTTCCCGCCGATCCGCTGGCCAACTTCATACTCGACGGCGCTGCGTCGAGCCCCACGGTCCTTGCCAGGAGTCTGTGATTCTGTTTCGGGAAGTTCCAACTCCGTGGACGGCAGATCCAGCTGCTGCGCGTCGGCAAAGTAATCGACAAGAGCATCGGCGTGTTTGGGGTATCGCCGAAGCCAATGCTCACAATCTTGCGGCCCCTCGTTCTCACAGGCCTCGATGTAATCTTTGATGATCTTGTCCAGATCGTGCCACTGCGACGTACGATCGCCGGTCATCTGATTCCCTTTGACGCAACACTGTGACTTATGTGCGACTATTCTAACTCAAACGTGAGTGACGATTCGAGACAGCAGAGCGAAGCAGAGGCATTGTTAGGGAGGTTCGTGCGGTCGTGACCAGCGGCTTTCCCAGTCACCAATCCATCGTAGTGAAGCAGCGATACCGCGAATTGTCCCTGGATGCATCAGCCTGAGGTCGCTCAAAGGCGGAATCCACCATTGGCCGGCGCTTGGAAATCGGGGACGGCTTCTCATCCGAGTCGGGCGGCTCGATGAGGTCAAGAGGCGATTGCGAATGGCGATCGGGGTCAGCGGCGAACGGGGTCAGTGCATTTTCAGCGAGGGAAGATGGGAGAGTCGGGGCGTGGCAGGTCGAGAAGGCCCTCGGATAACAAAAAAAGTGCCCCCTGCGCAGTTTGCTGTCACGGCACGATCTTCTCTCTTTCCCTTGCTCGCCCTGTCTTGAATAGAACCGTCGTTATACCTGCCCTGCGTGTTCGAAAATGCACCTGACCCCGTTCGCCCCCCGTTCGCCCCCGACTGGTTTCAAACGGCGGTATGATGAATTGGCCTATCAATCGCTATCAGCATGCAGGACGACTGGGCTCGAGTATTTTCATTCGAAGAGTGACCCGCATTCAACAAAATGGGCTCAACATGATTCAGTTCCTTGCCAACTCGACGCGTGCTGATGGAATCACTGGTTGCCACCGATCATTCCCGCGTCATTTGCTACACAGAATGACTACACTCGCCTTTTGGACGCTTGTAGGACTCTTCACGCAAACCATTGTTACGTCGTCAGTGAAAGCCGAGTCGAGCGACCGTCCTAACATCGTTTTCATTCTGGCCGATGATCTGGGCTGGTCCGACCTCGGTTGCTACGGCGCCGACCTGCACGAGACGCCAAACATCGATTCTTTGGCGACCGAAGGCGTGCGGTTTACCGAATGCCTATGCGATGCCGGTCTGTTCGCCGACTCGTGCGGCCCTGATGACCGGCCGACATGCCGCGCGGGTTCACATGACCATCTGGTCGGAAGGTTCGTTGCAGGGGCCGAAAAACCGTAAGCTGCTGCAAGGAAACTCGCTTCATAGCCTGCCGCACTCTGAAACGACGCTGGCAAAGCATCTGCAAGACGCCGGCTATCTCACCGCCATCGTCGGCAAATGGCATCTCGGCGACGCCGATCATTATCCCGAGACGCATGGGTTTGATGTCAACATTGGCGGCACCCACTGGGGCGCGCCGCAGACGTTTTGGTGGCCATACCGCGGCAGCGGGCGGTTTGGAACTGAGTACCGCTATGTGCCACACCTGGAATTCGGCGAACCGGGCGAGTATCTGACCGATCGACTGACGGACGAAGCACTGAAGGTGATCGACCACGCCGGTGACCAACCATTTTTTCTGTACCTGTCACATCACGCGCCGCACACACCGATCGAAGCCAAGACCGCCGATACCCAACGCTTCCAGGCGAAGTTGCGACCGGCGATGCGACACCAGAATGCGGTCTACGCGGCGATGATCAAGAGCGTTGATCAGAGCGTCGGTCGAGTGATGCAAGCATTTGAATGACCTCGGCCTCGCGCAGAACACGATCGTTGTGTTCGCCAGCGATAACGGCGGCTTCATTGATGTGGATCGGAAATCGGGGCAAACCGTGCCGGTGACGAACAACGCACCGCTGCGAAGCGGCAAAGGCTCGTGCTATGAAGGTGGCATCCGGGTTCCGTGGATCATCCGCTGGCCCGGCGTGGCGGCGAGAGATGTCCAGTGCGATGAGCCGGTCGTGGTGATGGACTTGTTCCCGACGTTGCTCCATGCCGCTGGCGTGGCTCTGGCGGCCGACAAGGAAATCGACGGCGTTGATCTGTTGTCGCTGCTAAAGAACCCAAACCAGAAGCTCGAACGTGATGCGCTGTTTTTTCACTATCCGCACTACTATTCGACGACCACACCGGTCAGTGCGATTCGCGCGGGCGACTGGAAGCTGCTGGAGTATTTTGAAGACAACCACGTCGAACTCTACAATCTCCAGCAGGATCTTGGTGAAACAACCGATCTCGCGGAGCAAAAGCCGAAACAGGCTTCCCAACTTCGTGAGCGACTGCATGCCTGGCGTGACGAAGTCAATGCCGCGCTGCCGTCGCCAAATCCCAACTTCCAGTCCGCCATGAAGTCACCGGCGCAAGAAGACGGAACATCGCCCCAGCCGCCCGACCCACAGATCCGACCGACCGCACGTGCCGACCGCGACCTTCGTGGAGTGACGGCATATCGTGACTTAGCCTATGTGACCAATGGCCATGCGCGGCAGAAACTGGATCTGTATGTGCCCCAGCAGGCCGACGGCCCATTGCCGCTGATCCTTTGGGTGCATGGCGGCGGATGGGCGGCAGGCAGTAAAGATGGTTGCCCTCCATTGCATGGTGGTTACACGCAACGCGGCTATGCGGTAGCGAGCATTGGATACCGCTTGAGTGGCGACGCGGTTTTCCCTGCTCAGATCGAGGATTGCAAAGCGGCCATCCGTTGGCTGCGCGCCATGCGAAGGACTACAACCTCGATCCGGACAAGTTCGCCGCCTGGGGCAGTTCGGCGGGTGGACATCTCGTGGCGTTGTTGGGCACCAGCGGTCATGTGCAAGAATTCGACGTGGGCGAGTTTCTCGGACAATCTAGCCGCGTGCAGGCGGTCTGCGATTACTACGGGCCGACCGACCTGTTGCAGATGGACTCGCATGCGTTGCCCGGAGCGAGTTTGAAACACGACGAACCCAACTCGCCCGAGTCGCGGCTGATCGGTGGCCCGATCCAAGACAACCAGGTCAAGACCGCTCGAACCAATCCGATCCGTTACATCACGAAGGATGCTCCACCCTTTCTGATCGTGCATGGCGACCAGGATCCGACGGTTCCGCATCATCAAAGTGAGTTACTGTACGAGGCGTTGAAGTCCGCCGGCGTGCGAGTTCGCTTCCATACGCTCGCGGGCGCGGGGCACGGCAATGGATTTGGCGGTATGGAATTGGAGTCTCTCGTGCACGGCTTCTTCGACCGAAATCTCCAAGCCGCGCCTGCGGACGAAGGTGAACCCGTCGCTTCCGCCACGCGCGGTCTCGGATTGGTGAATCCGGCCGACGGGCAGCCGCAACCGTCGCGTCGAGACGCGGGCCGCCCAGGCGGAGTTACCTGGGAAATCGTCCGTCGACGTGAGGGTGCCGCGGTGGATGGACGCGTCACGCGAGCAGAATTCAAAGGCCCGCCGCCGCTCTTCGACCGATTTGACCGCAACCGTGACGGTGAATTGACGAAGCAGGATTTTGACGAAGCCGCGGAGCAAGCCGAAGCGCCAAGCCCGGCTCCCTGAGATGATCAGAGCTCCCATCCGTCACGAGGCGACCGCGCGACAAGACCGGCGGTGTCCGGGTGATTCGTAACCACGCCCTTCATGCCGTCATAATCGATCGCTTTGCCCATGCCCACGGCGACGTTGCCCAGCAGCATCGCTTCGGTCAACACCGACGCGTAATCGAAGTTGCTCAACGGCTTTGCTCCACCTTGGATCGCGCGGATCCACTCGCGCTTCTGATTCCGGTCTGGCCCGACTTCGTTTCCCAATCGCTCGATCGTTTGTTCCGGAGTTTTGAGCTGACCGTTGACTTCCAGTTGCTGCTGGTCGCCAGAATCACCGGGTGAATAGAGCCGTCCTTTGTCGCCGATCAATAGCGACCCGCTATCGGTCGGTTCCTTTCCGCCTGGAAATGTCTGCGCGGGAAGATTCCGCTTGCCGTTCTCCAAGCGTTGGTCGTCGATGTCACAGAGCGCGACGATCTGGCCGTACTTGGCTGCGTCATCGGTATCGCTCGAACCTTTCCCGCCGACTCCGATGCAGGCGATATTCACACGCTCATTCGCCGAGCGTCCCCAGAGCGGATCCGCTTGTGAGGAAAGCCAGAAACCGGCGCCGACCAACGAGGCCGCGTTACCTACGACCGACGTCGATTGATTTGACTTGGCACCATGTTGACTCTTTGCGTTAATTCGTTTTGAACCATTTACGAACGTTCCCGAGGCGAACATTCGACACGACGGTGCCAACGACGCCCTGATCGGTTGCAAATAAGTGTAAGATCTCCACCAGCGAATCGCTACAAAGAATTAACAGAATTAACATCACCCTTGGAATTGCGGAGTGGTTGGCAATGCGGTTGCGTTTCAAAGGGATTCTCGCCAGCAGTTACTTGTTTTGCCTATTCCTGACACAACCTGCCGTTGCCGAGGATAGCGAGCGGCTTTGGGTTTACGCTCCCGTGAACTTTCAAGTCGACACGGACACCGATCGACTGGTCGGATTGCTCGCGCGAGCAAAGAAGGCGGGATACAACGGTGTCGTCATCACCGACTACAAGTTCGGCAAGCTCGATGAACGGCCTGCGAATTACTACCGCAACTTGAAGCGAACCCGTGAGATGGCCGATCGGTTGGAGATCGAATTGATCCCGCTGGTGATGCAGATCGGGTATTCCAACAGCATCCTGCAGAACAATCCCAATCTCGCAGCGGGTCTGCCGGTCAAGGATTGTGAGTTTGTTGTGGACGGCGACGAGGCAGCACTCGCGTCGAACCGGAATCTGCTCGACGGCGGTGGATTCGAGACCGCTGAACGCAACAAACCAACCGGCTGGGATTGGATCGACGGTTTCGGTACTTCCACAGTGCTCGACACGAAAGTCATCCATTCAGGCATGTCCGCGTTGTCGATGCAAGCCTTTCGCAAAGTCGAGAGCAGCGGTGGCAATTGTCGCGTAGTGAAACGCGTGGCCCTGAAGCCGTTCCATGAATACCGGTTGACGATGTGGGTCAAGTCCGATGGCTTGCGGGCCAGCGAATTCAAGTTCATGCCGCTAAGCGTGGGTGATCATGCTGTGGCGCTCGAGTCATGCGAGCCTCGGTGTCAAACCGACGCAGGATTGGACGCGTCACCGAATCGTTTTCAATTCGCTGCAGCACAAGGACGTCAACATCTACCTTGGGTTATGGGGAGCCCAGTCAGGTCAAGTGTGGATCGACGATGTGCAACTGGAGGAAGTTGGCGGAATCAACCTGTTGCGACGCGTCGGTTGCCCGATCCATGTTCGTAGCAACGACGGATCGGTCGAGTACGAAGAGGGACGGGACTTCCAACGCTGGGAAGATCCGTACCTTGGTCGCGTACCCTACCTTGGCGAGTTCGACGACGACCACGATCCGCCGCTGATTCACCTGACGACGAAGTCGCGCATTGCAGACGGTGATCGGTTACGCGTTTCGTTCTACCACACCGTGATCATCCACGAAGGGCAAGTTTGCGCGAGCCTGGTTGCCGATGAAGTGTTTTCCCACCTTCGCCGAGAAGTGGAACGGATCGACGAATACTTCAAGCCAAAACGATACTTCATGTCTCACGACGAGATCCGAGTGGCCGGCTGGGACGAATTGGCCAAGGGGCGACCGGCAGGTCAATTGCTGGCCGACAATGTTCGCCGTTGCACGCAGCTGATTCACGAGATTCGTCCAGATGCCCAAGTACTTGTCTGGTCCGATATGTTCGATCCTCATCACAACGCCCACGACAACTACTATCTCGTACAAGGCACACTGGCAGATTCATGGAAAGGCCTCGATTCGTCGGTTGGGATTGTCAATTGGAATGGCGGAAAAGCCAGGCCGTCTCTCGCCTTCTTTGCCGACCGTGGTCACCGGCAAATCATCGCCGGATATTACGACGGTGACGTGGCGAAAAACGTCGACCAGTGGAATCGGTCGGCCGACGGAATCAAGGGCGTGAACGGTTTCATGTATACGACGTGGCGAAAGAACTATGACGCGTTGGAGGCGTTTGCGAATCGTGTACGGGAAGACGTGCGATGAGCGGGCGTTCTTGGGGATGCTCGTGCATCTGCCCCCTGAAATCCGCAAGGCGAGGATAATCTGGCAATCCTGCTGCGGAATATTTCATCCGTATAGGACACCAGACCGGTCCTCAGCTAGAATCATCTATCCCACCTTTCAGCCCACCCGAATCCGGCATCCCCCTACATTTGATCTCGCGTCCTTCGAGCGTGCTTGAACGTTTTGCCGCAGACTTCATTTGACTTGACCTAACATCGTTCACACGGCTCGCGCGAATGATGTTTGTTCTGGCTGCCAACGATCGACAGGAGAGGGCGCTGAAGCTGGGGAGAAATTGAGATTACGTGGAGCGTTAGACAGATGTCTTTGACCAGAAATGTTGTTCACCGAGGATCACTGCTTCAGCTGATGTTCGTGCTGATTGGTACGGCGAACATTGCGGCCGAGGAAAGGTATGTCGACGGCGTCCGACCCTTTGTTCAGACGTACTGCGTCGAGTGCCACAACAGTCGGGTTAAAAAAGGGGAACTGGACCTGACTCGCTACACCAGTGACCATGACATCACCGCCAGCTTCCGCAGGTGGAACAACATCATCGAATTCATTCGAAACGGCGAAATGCCGCCGGAAGAAGCGAAGCAGCCCGGGATAGAGCAACGCAATACGATCGTCACAGCCATCGAAGAGATCCTACTGGCCGAAGCGATCAACCGCGCAGGTGATCCTGGGGCCGTGCTCCCCAGACGGCTTTCCAATACAGAATACAACGCGGCGATCCGTGATCTGACCGGTGTCGATATCCAGCCGACGAAGGACTTTCCCGCGGATCCGGCGGGAGGCGAAGGTTTCGACAATACCGGCGAGGCGCTGGGGACATCGCCAAATCTGGTCAGCAAGTATCTGGCTGCTGCACAACGGGTGAGCGAACACCTTGTTCTGAAACCTGATGGCATTACCTTCGCTCCGTTTCCGGTGACATCCTACAACGAACGGAAAAAGCTGACCGAACTGGCAATCATTGACTTCTACGAAAGCCATCGTGTTGACACGCTTCCCTACCTTGAAGCCGCCTGGCGTTATCGGTATCGCGGCGATGATCAGGGGGACGTAACGATCGAGCAGTGGGCCGTGAAACGGGGACTGAGCAGCAAGTACCTTGCCATGGTCTGGACGACGCTGTCCGAATCGCCGTCTCGTTCCGGCTTTCTCAAGGACCTGGGCGACGTTTGGACAGCCGTTCCCTCGCCCGAAGGCGAATCGGATCGTCCGCCGCAACTACTGACCCTGCGGGACTACGTTGAATTTGGACGGCATGTTCTGTCTGCTCCTGATCCGCAGTTGATCAAGGCGAGTGCCGGCAACTGGCCGATTAGCCATCTCGATTTTCGCGAGAAGACGGCGGCGGCCCGAGACAAGTTTGATCGCGATGCACTGAAGAGCAAAACTCTGCTGAACGTGGTCAAGGTGGCCACATCGGATCGCCGCACGACCAAGGACAGCGAATCCATTTTCATTCGAATCGATCCGGGGTTCGCTGGCGGCGGCGACTACGTCATCGTTGATCGCCCCTTGTTCAGCCTTGCCAGCCGTCTGCCCAATAGCGAAGCCGAGGAAAAAGAACATCAAGTTCAGTCGCTAAGGAGCGTTCTGGATCGTTCAAATCCGGACCTCGTGAAAATGCTCGGATTCGGAAAGCATCCGCAGGGCGGCGAAATTGATTCGCAGTCCTTCGCCATCGAATCCCCGGCCGTGGTTGAGATTCCATTGACCAACGCGATGCGACAGGAACTCAATGGCAAACAGCTATTAGTGCCCTGTCGTCTTGATCCCCAGCACAGCCGAGAAGGCAGTGTTTTCGTGCGACATTCGCTGCGTAAACCTGCTGCCGACAGGTTTGGCAGAGATGCGGAACATTTGGTCTACGGCAACAGTGACACCGCCAACACGTTAGCCGAATCGGCAGATGTATTTTGCAATACGTTCCCCAATCGCTTTTTTTACGTCGACGACGTTCGAGGACTCGCGGCAGGGTTTCATCTGGTCGAAGGATTCTTCCGAGACGACCGTCCCCTGGTGAAGAAAGTTCTGAGCGACCAAGAGAATGAACAACTGGATCGGCTTTGGCAGGAACTTGATTTCGTGACACAGAGTGCAGAAACGCTGATCCGGGGGTTCGTGTGGTTTGAACGTTCGGAAAGAGAAGTTCTGCATGACAAACGCTTCGATTTTCTGCGATCCGAAGACCCACATTTGATCGAGGAGGGCCTGTTGAGCAGGTTTGAAAAGGTCTATCTGGACAAAATGGGAATCAGCACAGTGGCAGACACGCTTGAGGCCCAGTCGCCCGATGCGAAGTATGAAATGATCCACGGTTTCTTCGAGCAGATTCGTGAGGGTCTGAAGCGACACGATGACTTGATGGATCGTGCGGAACAACGGGCACTGACCAACATCGAAGATCTGGCACGGCGGGCGTATCGTCGCCCGCTATTGCCAAAAGATCGCGAATCGCTCCAAGCACTCTACCGAACACTGCGACAGGAAGGTCAGTCGGTTGAGGCATCGATCCGCGGCTTATTGATCGCCGTTCTGATGTCGCCCGATTTTTGTTACCACTGCAGCGGCAGACCCGATGGAGACGGAATCTATCCGTTGAACGATCGCGATCTGGCAAGCCGTTTGAGTTTCTTTCTCTGGTCTTCACTTCCGGATGAAGAGTTGATGGCTGCGGCGGCCGATGGCGAACTTCAGAACGAGCAGCAGTTGGTGATGCAAGCCCGACGCATGTTGCAGGACTCAAGGATCGAAGCATTTGCTCGTGAATTCTTTGGTCAATGGCTGCGTTATCGCGATTACCTTGCCAATGACCCCATCATCGCCGAGGCATTCCCGAGTTACGACGACGAGCTGCGCGAAGCGATGTTTGCAGAGCCGGTCCGATTGGCAACTCATTTGATTCAGACAGATCGAGCCGTGACCGATTTGTTGAATAGTGACATGACCTTTGTCAATGGTGCCTTGGCGGAACATTATGGCGGTGCAGTCGAACGGCAATATCGCGAGGCAATCTCGGACCAAGAAGACCTGACTTGGCGTCCGGTTACCGGTTTGCACGACGCCGGTAGGGGAGGTTTGTTTGGAATGGCGATTGTCCTGACAACGAATTCGGCTGGGGAAAGAACGAGTCCTGTCAAACGTGGGTTCTGGAGCGTGCATCACTTGCTCGGGCAGCATTTCCCACCACCGCCGGCCGACGTTCCAAAGCTGCCGGCGACGGAAAAAGGGGCGACGCGGACGATTCGTGAGTTGTTGGCCGCTCACGTCTCGGATGCTCAGTGCGCCATGTGTCACTCGCATTTCGACAGCCTGGGGCTGGCAATGGAAGGATTTGATCCGATCGGCCGATCACGGAATACAGACAGCGCCGGTCGTCCGATTGATAATGTGGCCAAATTTCCTAGCGGAGAAACTGCTGCGGGCATCCCAGGACTGATCCGATACATTGATCAGCACCGGCGTCAAGATTTCGTCAAAACACTGTGTCGCAAATTTCTTGGATATGCATTGGGCCGATCGGTTATCTTATCGGATCAGCCTTTACTAGCGAAAATGGAACGGTCGTTGCAGCAGAACGGCTTCCGGTTTTCGGTGTTGTTTGAACAGGTGGTCCGAAGTCCACAGTTCCGCAATCAACGTGGGCGTGATTTTGTGACGACAGGGCCTTGAATGAAGCGTCGAACAGGCGGCTCGCCTGTGGTTCGACAAGAACAATCACCACAGGCGATGCGTCTGTGCTCGAAGGGAACGATTCCATGACTTCATCCCCAACATCCTGCCGTTTCTCACGGCGCGTCGTCTTGCGCAGTCTGGGCGCCAGCATCGCGTTGCCTTGGCTGGAGTCGGCGAGCGTGCTCGGTGTGGAAGCGAACGGTGCACCGCCGAAGCGTTTCGCATTCCTGTTTTTTGGTGACGGCATTCATCCGCCTGAGTGGTGGTCGAAAGGGGATGGTGCAGCACTGGAGTTAGGTCCGGCATTTGCATCGCTGGAGACCGTCAAGCAGAAGGTCAACTTCATTCATGGGCTGAGACACCCGGACAATGTGGTCGGCGGTCATGCCAAAGGGGCGGCCGGAATCCTGACGGGCATCGAGCCCTTGGGCGGACGAAAGATCCGAGCCGCCACCAGCATGGACCAGGTTCTCTCTCGGCGTCTGGGCGACGAGACGGTTCTGCCGAGTCTGGTGCTCGCTTGTGAGCGACCGGTCAGCGGGTTTCATGAATCCAGTTATTCGATGATGTACGCGTCTCACGTTTCCTGGAGTTCACCGGTTTCGCCGGTTCCCGCAGAACTCTATCCCTCGCTCGCCTTTGACAGTTTATTTGAAAGTAAGAGCAGCCGAACGCAGATCAGCATTCTGGATCATGTGCTTGACCAGCTGAAAGATGTGTCTGCAAGCGTTTCTCATTCTGACAACGCGAAGATCGAAGAGTACACAACTTCGGTTCGTGAGGTTGAACAACGGTTGGTGAAGCTGCAGGATCGCGGGATGGAAGAGAACCACGGAGTGGATCAGTTTGGCCGAATGCGCCCGGCCGACGGCCTGCCAAACCTGATCGACGAGCATTCGCGGCTGATGTGTGACATCATCGCTTTGGCCTTCCAGACAGATCGTACACGTATCGCAACACTGTTGCTGACAAACAACCTATCTGGGCAGGTCTACCCGTTCTTGGGTCTGAACGTCGACCACCACAATTACTCGCATGGTTGGCAGAACAAGGAGTATGCTGCGATCACTCGCTTCTGGGTTGAACAGTACGCCTATCTCGTTCACCGACTCGATTCGATGCAGGAAGGGGATGGTACGGTGTTGGATAATTCCTGCATCCTGTTGGCGAATGAACAGTGGACCGCCCACAGCGCTCCCAAAATACCGCTGATCATGTCGGGCAGCCTGTCGAACACTCTGCAGACGGGTCGGACGCTGGATTTTGAATCTGCCAAGGATCGCAAGATGTCCTCACTGTGCCTCAGTATCATGGACCGCATGGGCGTTCCGCTGCCCGAATTCGGAAACTCAGTCGACCAATTGGCGGGGATTTAGTTCGCAACTCGGGCGGCTTTGCCGAGCATCGCTGGCAACATCGTGAAACCGCCCCCGCAACGTTGGCCCGTCAACCCAGATGTGAATACTTCCATGCAGCACTCTCGCATTTTGACCGTCCTGCTCATCATGCCACTAGCAGGGTTTGACGCAATCGCTAGCGATCCTGCGGAGACTCCCGGCTGTCTTGCCACCGGCGCCTTTCGTGACTCATGGATCAAGGTGGGCGAGCGGGTCTGTATGAAGTGCCATGTTGAGGGGGGTGACGCGGCTGATAGCGAGTTTCTGTTGCGGGACGGATCTCGCGCCCGGCGGCTGATCGAAGTTCGGCGGCGGCCCAGAATTGCGAGGCGTTCACTCGAATGGCACGCAGGCAGGAAGAGGGTGGTCGCGCCCGATTGCTCGTCAAGGCAACCGGTGGACTGGATCACGGTGGCGGCGAGGTTGTCAAGGCGGACTCCAGCGAGCTTCGCATTTTGCAGGAGTTTGTTGGCAGGGTCCAGGAGAAAGCGGCACCGGCATCCGAGCGCCATCCGCCGCAGCATGACGACGACCTGGCATCGTTCTTTGACGGCGTGGAAATGCTTTCGGATCAACGTCTGCTCCGACGGGTCACCTTGTCGCTGGCAGCTCGACTGCCGACCGACGAGGAACGACAAGCCGTCGCTGCCGATGGCATGAACGCCTTCGAGCCCGTTCTTGCGGCGCTGATGACGGAAGACGCATTCTACCAGCGGTTGCAAGAAGGTTTTAACGATATCTTTTTGACACTGGGTTACAACGGCAACGGAGAAGACGTGTTGTCGTACAACCATTTTCAACAAACGCGACATTGGTATCAGAAGCATGATCTTGATCATATTCCCGAACCGGATCGCCAGCGGGCGAGATACAAACTTGCCGATCAATACCGCGAAGCCTTACGACGTGAACCACTCGAACTTTTGCGTTATATCGTCGAGCACGATCGGCCTTTCAGCGAGATCCTGACTGCGGACTACACGATGGTGTCACCTTACACCGCCCGCGGTTATGGGTTGTTTGATGATCTACAGGATCAATTTCAGAACCCGGATGATCCGTTTGAGTACATTCCCGCGAAGCTCAAGGCACTCAAGCATCGCGACGGAAAGGTGCAACCGACAGCCGATGGCGTTTACCCGCATGCCGGTTTACTGAGCATGTTTCAGTACCTTCGTCGCTACCCGACAACAGAGACGAATCGCAACCGGTTGCGGGCGAGGATGTACTATCTGCATTTCTTGGGTGTGGACGTCATGAATCTCGCACCCCGTGTCAGCGATGCCGCCGCGATTGACGCCCAGTACGAGACGCCAACGATGCAGGCGGCCGAGTGCGTGGTCTGCCACCGTACGATCGATCCGATCGCGGGTCTGTTCCAGGACTATTACAACGAAGACGGCCATTACGGTCCACGGAAAGAAGGCTGGTTCAGCGATATGTTCGGACCCGGCTGCGAGGGAAACGATTTGCCGGAAATGGAGCGTTGGCGGGCACTGCAATGGCTGGCAGAACAGACGGCGACCGACGCGAGGTTCCCGGTCGCAATGGCCGGGCACGTTTACTACATCCTGATGGGGCGTCAGGCCATGATGCCACCGGATGATATCGACGATCCCAAATTCGCGGCCCAGCGACGGGCCTACCTTGCACAGCGTGAGCTGATCGAAAATGCGGCGGATCGATTCACGCACAGCGATTTCAATCTGAAAGTACTCTTCCAGGAATTGGTTGTTTCGCCCTGTTACCGCGCCGACGGTCTGGCGACAGCCGCCATCGAGCCCCAGCGGAAAGCGGAACTTGACGATATCGGCGTGGTCAGGATGCTCAGCCCGGAACAGATTGAACGAAAGATCACGGCGTTGTTCGGCAAGTCATGGGGCCGACTCAATGACAGCTACGCGATTCTGTATGGCGGCATCGATTCCAAGGAGGTTACCGAGCGGCTGACCGATCCCAGTGGCGCCATTGGGGCGTTGCAACGAATCCTTGCCAACGATGTTGCTTGCAAGAATGTCGCCGCCGATTTCGCTCTGCCGGCGAAGGAGCGTCGACTGTTTCCCGGTATTGAGCCAGACGTTGTGCCGGAAACGGGCGATGCGGAAGCAGAAACTCGAATTCGCGCGGCGATCGTGCATCTGCATCAACATCTTCTTGGCCGAGACGACCAGCCGAACGATCCCGAAGTCGAACAGACCTACCAGTTATTTGTCGAAATCGTGCGGGAAGCTGCTTCACGTGGCCGATTCGACCAGGTCGAGAGCTATTTCTGCAAAAGTAGCGGCCAGGAAGGGCCGCGAGATCCGGATCCCCATTACACGTTGCGAGCGTGGCGTGCGGTTGTCACTTATCTGCTAAGGCAGCAGGAGTTTCTGTATGAATAAGAACGTTGGCAGCGATGGCTCGCAATGCTTCCCGATGCCGATCGCAGTGTGTCCAAAGGTGGTCGGAAACGAACGCGGCAAAAAAGGACTGCGACATGCGGCGTGATTTCATCAAATGGTGTGCGGCGGCTGGGATCGGACTCACCGTTCCGACCAAGATTTCTGGAACGGCGCTGGCCAACGAGGACAACAACGACTTGTCCGCTTATGACGGGCCATATTATGTCGTTTGCAATGCGTCCGGCGGCTGGGACACTACCTACCTGATGGATCCCAAAGGCGTCGACGGAATCAACCGGCTCTACCAGGAGGGCGACATCCAGACATGCGGTGAGATTCGTTTCGCTCCGACGGCAAAACAGATCTCCGAAGGCATGAGCAATGAAGACTTCTTCGGCAAATACGCTGAAGAGCTGCTGATCCTTAACGGTTTGGATTACTCAGTCAACAATCATTCACCATGCAGCCGCTACATGGCAACCGGGCATCTCGACAGCCTGGCGTATCCAACATTTGCTGCCCTGGTCGCGGCCTGCCGCGGCGGCGAATGCCCATTGTCATTTCTGACATTTGGCAACTATTCAGCGACAGGAAACCTGGTGCCGATGGCCCGCGTGCCTTACATCCAATCGTTGAAACTGCTGGCCAATGCTGATTCGGTCCAGGGCATGTCTCAGCATCCGTACCACGATTCTTTCGTCGTCGACAAAATCGAAAACGCGTTGGCCCTGCAACAACACCAGCGATCGTCACAGCCGAGGTTACCGCGACGGCAGCGTGCCGAAAATATGTTGTACGCGGCTCAGTGGAATTCACAGGCCCTCTCACGCATCACTCCCCATATCCCCAAGTCGATCCCCAAAGACCCGCTTTCTCAACAGGCGGAGATCGCGCTGGCATCGTTCAAGGCGGGCGTCTGCGTTTCGGCGAATCTGACGATCGGCCAGTTCGACAGCCATCAGAAGAATGACGAAGACCAGATGAGACTGTTGCCGCGTTTTCTGGCAAGCATCGATTATCTGCTGCGTCGCGCCGAGGATTTGCAGATTCGTGAGAAGCTGGTTTTGGTGATTCAGAGCGAAATGGGGCGGACGCCGACCTACAACAAAGGGGATGGCAAGGATCACTGGTCGATCGGATCGATCATGTTTTTGGGACCGGGAATTCGTGGCAATCGAGTCATCGGATCAACCGACGAAGGACAGATGCCCACGCCGATCAATGCCCAGACGTTGGCGTCGGATCCCGACCGCGGTCTCCGCGTCCGACCCGAACAGATTCACATTGCGCTTCGCGAACTCGCAGGCGTGGCAGACCATCCCTTTAGCCTCCAGTTCCCGTTCAAAGTAAAAGACGAAGAAAAGCTTAGCGGTCTTTGGGCATGACGTCGCAAAGACGGTCGGCCCGAACATTCACCAAACATCATTCATCAAGCAGCATGGGCGGATCGCCTGGGCCATGGAGAGATAACGATGACAGCATTCTCGCGACGCGAGTTGGCCCGCACCGGATTCCTTGAAATCCTGACGCTCGCCTTTCCGACACGCTCCCTGGCACTGACCCGCTTTCTGTCTCTGGGACTGTCGTTGTGGTTGTCCGGTCCGCTGCTCGCCGAGCCTCCGACGTCCGCGATCGCGGTCTTGCAGTCGTTTGTGGACAAACATGAACTCGCCGGCGCCGTCGCGCTGGTTGCGGACAAAGATCAAGTGCTGTCGGTCGAAACGGTTGGTTTTCGAGATATCGACGCTGGGAAGGCGATGACACCCGATGCGATGTTTTGGATCGCATCGCAATCCAAGGCAATGACCGCGACGGCGGTCATGATGCTCGTCGATGAAGGGAAGATCTCGCTCGACGATCCGGTTGAAAAATATCTGCCCGAGTTCCGTGGTCAGATGGTTGTGGTCGAACAAGACGACGAACACCTTTTGCTTCGCAAGCCCAATCACCCGATCATCATCCGCGAAATACTGAGCCACATGAGTGGTCTGCCGGGCAAATCAGCGATCGAAGAGCCGGCGCTGGATGGTCTACCGCTTGACGCGGCAGTTCGCAGTTACGCGATGACTCCGTTGCAAACGGAACCGGGAACGCATTACAAATATTCCAATGCGGGTATCAACACCGCCGCGCGGATCATCGAGGTCGTGTCGGGGATGAAATACGAAGACTTCATGCAGCAACGGCTCTTTGACCCGCTGGGAATGAACGATACGACTTTCTGGCCGAATGACGAGCAAGTTTCCAGGCTGGCTAAATCCTATCGGCCCGACGCGGCGAAAACGAACCTGGTTGAGTTCCCGCTCGGTCAACTTACCTATCCTCTGACCGATCGAACGAGGCGTTTTCCGATGCCTGCCGGCGGTTTGTTCTCGACGGCCCAAGATACGGCAACTTTTTGTCGAATGCTGTTGGGCGGCGGCGAACTCGGAGGTAGGCGATACTTGAGCGAGGCGGCATTTCGCGAGTTGACGCGGCGACAGACGCCCGATTCGGTGCCCAACAGTTATGGGCTTGGCTTTGCGGTCGGCAACGATTGGTTCGGGCATGGCGGAGCCCACGCGACCAACATGGAGGTGCATCCTGCGCAGGGAATGGTGCTGATCTGGATGGTGCAGCATGGCGGATTCCCCGGTCAAGGCGCGAAAGCGAAGGGAGTCTTCCAGAACTGGGCATTGGAAAGATTCGGCAACTAAAGTTCGCGCCCGCGACGATGGTCGGATTGCGGATGGTGTCAATCACCGAATCATGTTTTACAAAATCATGTCAATGCTCGTTGCTGCTCATGTTTTTGATCGACAGCGTGATCTTTGATTCGCTGAGCACGGGATAACCCCGATGCTCGGCTTCGGCACGAACGATGTACTCCTGCTCGACGCTTGACCGAGGGCGGTGTTCCTGCAGCACTTTCAACTCGGTTGAATGTTGGTCGGCCGGTATCGTGATTGATTTGGCAGTGAACGGCGGCGAATCGTCTCCCAAACAATGAAGACTCACGGTGACGGGGCCTGGAAGATTTCCCGAGCGGAACAATTCAACCGGGATGTCCAAACACTTCCCATCCGACTGGTAATACTGTCGCGGTGTACTGACCTTCAACAACGCTCCCTCCACGTTCATCGTGATGCGCTGCTGCATGCGGTTGACCAGGTATCGTTGTCGACCGCCCGCATCGGGTACGGTGACCACCGTGTTCAAGATGATTCGAGATGTCCGGTCCGTCTGAACCCACTCCGGTATGATCAACGGGAACACCGCCTCGTTTCTACCGGTGGGCACGAAACGGGCATCGCCAAGAATCCCTTGCCGGACGCGATCTGGTACGGCAGCCATCTGCAGTTCGACGGGACCCTCAAACTGCTCGAGGCGTTCAATCACAACCGGTGCGGGATAGGCCGTTCCGCGGTTCACCGTCCGCGCGGCGTCGGGGTATTTCGGGCGAACAACGGCTCTTGGCTTGAGCATCGGAGCCAACAGCAATCGTGCTTGACGCGACAGCAGGGAATCGTTATCCAGCGTTGCTGTTGCTGTCACGCCGATCATCGACGCATCCGGAGTGACGGTAGGGTCACAGAAAACGGGAATGTCGACACCGACTTGCTGTGCGTCGATCTTGATTTCCTTGGGCACATGCACACCGGGCGGCAGCGACTGGACCTCCAGTACGACCTCTCCTGTGAATCCATCGATGCGTTCGATGTCAATTCCGATCGCGCCGACTTGCTGCTGACCGGCGCGACGCCTTTTAGCAGGTGTGATCGGATCGGCTCCGATCATCGTCTCAACTCTGGGAGGGGCCGTCATGCGAAAGCTGGGCTTTGGCTGCCGAATGCACAGACGATAAATGGCATCGATGCTGCCGTCGGCTGACGCCTGGTCGGCGGCAATCAGATGATACAGTCCGTCGGCTGGAAGTGTGATCAACGTACTCGCAGCGAGCGATCCCGCCGTGTCGTCGCTGGTCGCAATTACCTTGCCGTCGGGACCGAGCACGGAGAACATGACATCAAGAGTTTTGTACCGCGTGCGCGAGACGAGGTTGACAGACCAGACCTCTCCTTTGCTACCGTTAAATCTGTAAACATCGTACCCGCGTGGATTGTCAAACACTCCGCAAACGCAAGCGGGCAGCGATATCGGTGTTGCTTCATGGCCGGGGAGGCTCGCGGTGACGGCCTCCCGCAGATCGGAGACTTCGATCGGAATCGAACCCGCAGATCCGTGTTCTGTCTCGACCAGATGGTGAAACGAACTGGCCCCGCTGTTGACCTTCTGTTGCAGCGTTTCCAGATTGGGTTGCCCGGATGCGATTCCATAGCCCACAAACGTGACCTGGGTTTCCGAGTTGGGCGGAACACAGCTTGGCATCATCGCGACCACGCGTGGACCGCGCCGGAGGGACAGACGATAAACCATCGATCGGTTGCCACGATAGTCGAGATCGTGCAATGTCAATTCATACCGTGTTCCCTGGTTAACCTTGAATGTCAGATACGTTCCTTCACCAGCGGTGTCAACATGGTCCGCGATCTGGCGACCGGCGTCGTCGGCAATCTGGATGGATGCCTGGATCGCGGATCCAATTTTGTGGTTGGGTAATTCGCAAGTGACCAGACCCGTGTACTCAGCAATAAAGAAGTAGTGGTCGACCTCTTCCTTCTTCTCTAGTCGACCGTTCAATGTCAGTGGCAAAGCGGGTAAACGTCGTGACGCCTGGTGGCAGGTCAAATCCTGTTCGAAAACTTCATGGACATCGCGAGTGATCACAAACTCCGCCGTCTCGCTGGCACCGTTTGCGTTTGCGACCTGCCAGCGGATAGCGCCCGCTGGCATCTCGGGCGGAATTGTGATCCGCGCCGTCACCTCTCGCGGGATGGGAAAGGGCTTGTAGGAATTGAGCGCCCGCGGACCAAACCAATAGGGGGCACCCGGATACAGTAATGGCCCGGGGTCCGTGGTCAGCTCTAATTGGATTCGCTCGTCATCAACAAAGACCTCGGCGTCAGGCGTCAAATCATAGCCACCCAGCTGAACCTCGAGAGTCGAACCGGCTTGACCACCGGCTGGATAGACATAGCCAAGCGTCGGTCGCTGCTGCGCACGGGCGTGGCCAAGCAGCACGCTGGTCGTGAATCCGATGATGGCAACGGTGCGCCGCATCATACCAATCCGGGAATCATTCGACCTTTATCCAAAATCGGCACGGGGCGGCCGAGCGGCGTCTGGTAGCTCTTGTTCGTATCGATGCCCATCAACGTGTAGATCGTTCGGTGTAAATCGTGAATCGACACTGGATCGGTCGTCGGCTCGGATGCATGCTTGTCCGTCGCACCGATCACTTGCCCGTTGCGAATCCCACCGCCGGCAATCATCACACTTTGGGCTTTGCCCCAGTGATCGCGACCGGCGTTGCCGTTGACTATCGGAGTACGGCCCATTTCACCCATCATGATCACCAGCGTACTCTCGAGCATTCCGCGTTGCTCGAGGTCCGTCACGAGGGCGGCGAACGCCTGGTCGGCTTGCGGAATCAGATCGTGTTGTAGAGACGGGAAGCAGTCGGTGTGAGTGTCCCACCCTGGATTGTCAACACCGATGAACCGGCAGCCTGCTTCGACCAAGCGTCTGGACAACAGCGCACAATGGCCGATCGTCGAGTAACCATACATCTTCCGTAGCGACTCCGGCTCGCTGGCAATATCGAATGCCTGCTGGGCGTCGGGTGAAGTGATCAAATCATGAGCCTGCTGGTAGTAAGTGCTCATCTCTTGGGCCGTGCCGTCGAGCTGCCGTTGCAGGTTTTCGACACCACGGAGCAGTCGCTCTCGCCGACTCATTCGCGCGCTATCGATCCCGCGAGGCAATCGCAGATCCTTGACCTCAAAATCGGGTTGGACCGGGTCGCTTTCAATCACAAACGGTGCGTATTGCGGTCCGTAAAAGCCGGGGCCTCCGGCGTCCATCGGGGCCGGCAAGTTGATATACGATGGCACCTTGCCGCCGAGACCAAGTTCCCGGGCGACTTTCGAGCCGATCGACGGAAAGTGGGTGTTCGCGGGAATACGGCTGTTTTGCCCGTCACGAAAACGTGCCCGCTCGCCCGTCATCACATAGTAATATCCGGTGACGTGACCATTGTCTTCGTGCGAGTGACTGCGGATGATCGTGTATTTGTCCGCCACCCGAGCGCAGTGCTGGCAGTGCTCGCTGACGAAAGTACCGGCAACGTTGGTGGGAATCGGCCGGAATGGCCCTCGGATCTCCGCGGGCGCGTCGGGCTTCAAGTCCCACATGTCGATCGTGCTGGGACCGCCCTCAAGAAACAACATGATCACGGCTTTCGCTCGGCCGATTCCCGTTGCTCCGGCCGCTTCTAATTGCATCAGCGCCGGCAAGCTGATGCCGCCGAACATTCCCAGCCCGCCGATTTGCAAAGCACTCCGACGCGAGACACGATCACACCGAGAGTGGACGCGAGAGTCGAGTTCGATCTTTAGCATGATGGCGTTTCCAACTAGTGGTTGTACAGAAACTCTTTACTGTTCATTAAAGCCCACATGACATCTTCGATTGCTGCCAGGCGATCGCTCTGGTCATCGGCCAACGCCTCGAACATCAGTGCGCGCTCTTCCTCGGTCGGTCGCCGCGCGAGCATGGTCAGGTAGATCGTCTCGAGCAATCGGTTCGAATTCCAATCTGACCGGTCCCAACGACGAGCCGTGCCATTGCGGGCAGCGATCTTTGCTTGTAATTCGGGCGAATTCATCAAGTGCAAGGCCTGTGAGATACTGGGCGAATCGCCTCGTTCGCAGGCGCAGACCGTCGTCCGCTCGGGACGACCGAAGATACGCAGGAAATAAGAAGGCATGCGATTGTCCCAGACATCGATCGCCCGCGCCCCCAACGGCCAGCCGTTGAATTTCTCGGGGCTTCCGCTCACCTGGCAAATCGCGTCCAGCAAAACTTCGGCGGGCAGCGTACGTGACTGGGCATGCGAAAAGTATTGTTCGTCCGCAACATTGGTCTCATTCGTTTCGCCGGATGACTGGTAAACGCGCGAGCCCAACAGCGTACGAGTGAACGCCTTCAGGTCATAGCCGGTATCGCGCAAATGTTGAGCCAATGCATCCAGCAGCGGCTCGTTCGTCGCGGGGTTCGAGGCACGCAGGTCGTCAACCGGATCGACAAGTCCTCGACCAAAGTAGTGTGCCCACATGCGGTTGGCGATCGCGCGGGCAAAGAAGGGGTTCGACCGATCGGTGATCCATGCGGCCAAGCGTTCGCGGCGATCTCGATCGCCGAGAATCGCCAACGGGTCGGCCGGTTGCAGCTCCTGATTCACCGCCGTTTCATCGGGTCCGGCAGATTGGCCCAGTTCGGCAGATTGGCCCAGCCCGGATGCAGGGATGGTGACCCCGGTTCGCGGATGCTTCAGATCAACGGCCGATGCCAGCACCAATGCCGTGCTCCCATCGGGCAGCCCCTTCTGCTTGATGCCGGTAAAGAAACCGGCCAGGGCATAGAAGTCTTGTTGGCTCCAGCGTTCAAACGGATGGTGATGACATTGGGCACATTCGATTCTTACTCCGAGAAATAGCTGGCTGATGGCACTTGCTGATTCCTCCGGATTCTTGAAAGATGCGTAGATCGCGGTCGGTGCGATTCGCTGCATGTTGCCGCGTGCCGTGACGATGTCACGAGCCATGGCGTCAAAGGGCCGGTTTTCGGCGAATTGTTTTCGCAACCACCGGACCATTGCCATCGACCTATCGGCACCCAACGCGTTGGCGTCGACTCGCATGATGTCGGCCCACAGCAGCGACCAATAGCGGAAATACTCCGGGCGGTCCAACAACTGATCGACGAGTTTCGCTCGCTTGTGCGGATCGGAATCATCCAGAAATCGGCGAGCCTCTTCGGCTGTGGGTAACGTTCCAATCAGATCAAGGCTGGCGCGGCGCAGGAAGGTCGCATCGTCACACAGACGACTGGCCTTGATGCCCATCTGCTGCAACTTGTCCCAAACCAATCCGTCGATGAAATTGTTCTCCGGTGGACGAACGAAATCCAGAGTTTGACGCGGCACTTGAATTCGGCTGACCGCAATGCGTCCCATGTAGCGGACAAGGATTGCCGCTTCGCCAGGCACGCCAGGCGCCAGGACTCGGCCCCAGGGATCGACTTCAGCGATTGTCGGCGCGTTCGTTTCATAGGCGGACTCGGCCGTCACATCTCGCCCCCGACCGTCGTCGTCGTAGGCAACCACACGCAATTGTTGAGTGAGCTCGTTCTGGCCCGAATGCATCGAAAGGGTACGTATCTCAGGCGTCACTTCGATGCGCGTGATCGGTAAGGCAACGTCACGATCCAGTCGGGCACCTTCCTGGATCCATCGCAGGATACGTCGATAGCCAAAGCTGTGGGCCGGCACCGCTTGTCCGCCGCCATGCGGAATGGTCCCGGCGGCTTTGCGAAGGATCAGACTCATTTCCGGCACGGCCACGTTGATCCGCCGACCGCGCCCCTGACTGGTCAATGCTTCGTGATCGGCTTGCACGTCGAATCCGAACAAACTTAGCCGGAATCCGTTCTTGCCTTCCGCTTTGCCGTGGCAACTGCCCGAATTGCAGCCGGCTTTGGTGAGCACTGGATTCACATCGTTGTCGTAGGAGATCGGCGGCGGTCGATTGAATTGCTGTACCTTGATTTCCGCCTGGTATTGGTGGCCATCGATCTCGGCGATCAGGGTCGTGGTACCTTCTCCGGCCGCTTCGACCAAACCAGTGGGCGAGACGACCGCAATCGATTCGTCCTGAACACGAAACGTTGCGCGAGAGGTAAGGTCATAGGCGCCACGGATCGGGTCGACCCCATCGTCGACCGCATCGACGACCGCCTGGGCCGAGGATTCGGGTCCCACGAGAACGATCGACTTGGGCAGCAGTGTGATCGAATCCGCCAACGCAGACGAACAAAGGACCGCGGCAAGAACGGCCGCGGCAAGAACGGCATGCCAGTCGCAAGCGGATCGGTCACAGCCGCGACTCATCATGAGGCATCATCGATGTGGCGTGGGGGCGGGAGCAAAAGGCGGGACGCCGAGTATAGCATGCCAGGGGATCACTTGGCGAGCGAATCTCGATCGGCATTGGCGGCTTCCCGCAACCTTGCCAGCATTTCTTCGGCCCGTTTCGATTGGCTGTCGGCCAGGTTTGTCGATTCGCTGGGATCATTCGCGATGTCGAACAGTTCCAAACGTCGCTTCTCGCCATCGCCTTGCACAATCAACTTCCAGTCTCCGTATCGAAGCGAGCTCGCTCGCCAGCCAGGGCCGACGGCGTAAACCGATCGAGCCGGTAGCGGCGACTGGTTGACCAGCAGTTCGGTGAGGTCGGATCCATCCCACTTCAGATCGCGGTCGGACTGGTAACCCGCGAGCGAGCAGAATGTCGGCATCCAATCGGTGATTTGGACCGGGCTGTCGACTCGGCCCGATTTGACGCGAGCGGGCCAGGATACGATCGTCGGAACTCGTGTGCCCCCTTCGTAGACGTCGCCTTTGCGGCCCCGCAGCGGAAGATTGTTTCCGGTCAAGGGGCCGCTGGGACAGTTGTCATCGGGATACTTCAGGTCATTATTTTCCGCCGTGCTGCCGCCGTTATCACTGGTGAACACCAACAGCGTGTTGTCCCGGACGTTCGCTTTCACCAAAGCGTTGATGATCCGACCGACCGCATCGTCCAGATGCATCACGGACGCCGCATAGTGACGCGGCACGTCGCCCGTGATTGACTTCGGCACACGCTGCAACCACTGGTCCGGCTCTTTCAGTGGTAGATGAACCGCGGTGTAAGGCAGGTAAAGAAAAAACGGCGAAGCGTCTCGCGCGTTGATCCAACGCACCGCTTCATCCGTTAGCAGGTCCGTGACGTGGCCCGTTTCCTCGATCAGTTCTTCGTTACGATGCCAGGTGACTGTGTAGGGTCCCTTTTTGTATCGATGATTCCAGGGGCTGATACCGCCGGCCAGTGAACCGTAGGAATGGTCGAAGCCGAAATGATTCGGCCCCCATTGCGGCAGCGAGCCGAGGTGCCATTTACCGATCAGGCATGTCGCGTAGCCCACGTGCTGAAGCGCACGAGACATTGTGACGGTATCGATCGGCAATGCCAGTTCATTGGTCGGTGTCGTGATCCCGAACCGGCTCCAACATCGACCGGTCAACAGTCCCGAGCGAGTGGGGCTACAAACCGGCGCGACGTAGTGCTGCGTCAGTTCCAAGGCACCGTTCGCCAGCCGGTCGAGATGGGGTGTCGGTGCGTTGCCGCCATGAAACGCAACGTCCGCCCAACCGAGGTCGTCGGCCATGATGAAGACGATGTTGGGGTGGTCATCGGACTGGGCCCGAGCTGGCTGGGGAAACATCAGCTGCGCTGCCAGTACTGCACCGGTCACGATGGCAAATGTGCCCACTCGGCATAGCAAAGGAAGTGGGACTGTCCGCAGCGAAGCGGCCTGCGTCGTGGCAAAGAATTGATTCATGTTGAATCCCCGTCTCTGGATTACAGTCGCTGTGCGCTCGTATCGAACTCGCGGGCCACCCGCCCTGGATGACCGCACATAAAAAAACCAACGGACCACGATCAACAAACCGTCTATCGATCCCTTGGTGGCAAGGAACCTTGCACGAATCCCGGTCGCAGTTCGTTATTCCACTCCATGTCGCTTTCTCGCTGCGTTCGCCACCGTGACAAGGTTTTGGAGTTTCGCTTCTGCGACTTCCGCCGCGGTGATCGGACTGTCGGCGAACGTGGCGAAGCCGCAATCGGGATTGAGCAACAATCGTTCGGCTCCGAACAGGTTGACCGCAGTTTCGACACGCGCCGCCAGCTCATCCTTGGACTCAACCAGCGGGTTCTTTTGGTCGACGACTCCGACTCCGATTCGGTACTCGTCGGGTAGTTGCGCCAACACCGATAGCTCGCCGGCGCGGGAAGTGCAACATTCCAAGAATAGCGTCCCAACGTGAACACCCGATAGTAACCCGATCAGCGGGTGATAGTCGCCTCGCAATGCCACTCCTTCGTCGGTCGTCCAATTCCCCCGGCAGATGTGCAGTGCCAGTCGCTCGCGCGGTAGGCCCTCGACGACTCGGTTGAGCAGCGTTTGAGCAAAGATCAATTCGTCTTCCGGCGGGCCCTTGCTTCCCAGTGCCCCGCACATGAAAGAGCGGTTGCCGTTCTCTGGTCGGCCGTATACGACCTCCGTGAGCACGGGTTCATCGAATTGGACGATCGACACGCCGGCTGCCAACAGGAAATGCACTTCCTCCCGCAGCGTCCGAACGACATCATCGGCCAAGTGTTGGCGGTGCTCGTAGGCTCGATCCGAAATACACTCCATCCACATTGTCCGCGTCAATAGGTACGGTCCTGGCAGCGCCACCTTGACCGGCAAATCGGTTTGTCGGCGCACGAATTCGAACTCGTGAACGGCGAGCGAACGGCGTCGACCCAACGGACCGAAAACGGCGGGGTGGCGAACCTTCTCCGCGGGAATGTCAAGCTGCTGCAACGCCTCGGCAAACTCGTCGGGATGGTCGACGTACGGCAGCAAGTCGGTGATGGGGATCAGTTGACAATTATCCAGCAGCCCGCCGACGAAACTGGAATAGTCGTCGCGGCGTTGTTCACCGTCGGTTACCACGTGCACGCCGGCGCGCTTTGCGCTTCGAGCACTAACCTGACTCCGTCATCGGCTGTCTCTTGGAACTCTGCTTCATCTAAACGGCCTTCCAGATACTCATGCAGGGCTCGAAGCAACCAGCGCGGACGGGGCCAGCTACCAATCCCCATCACCGACATTGGACCGATCTCCGGTGCATCCGTCGGAACGGGAAGCGAATCGGGAACAATCACTTCCGCGACGGGCTGCGTCATTGGCATGGCGATGCGCTCGCCACCGACCGCTTGAGCAGACACGAACGAAGAATCACGATGGACTTCTTGGGACGGTTGAGCAGTCGTTGCCGAATCCTGCGCCTCGAACGGACCTTTGCAGACCAGAAAACTCGTTTTGTCATCGCGGTCGACTTGAGAGACCAAGTCGTTTCCCGTCAACCTGCACCAGGAGGGAAGATCTTCGCGGACCGACGATTCGGCCGACAGGATTTCCAGCAGCTGCCCGCGATGCAAAGGGTCGATATGCTTGCGAATCAGCAGGAGCAAGCCGTTGCCGCAGTCCAGGTTCCCTCCATCAAAACTGACCGCAGCCGGATATGGGTGTTCGAAATTCCGAGCATTCATAGCAGCGGTCGATCCCTTGCAGAAAACGGAACGCGGACCGTTAGTACGAGACGCAGGGGGATCCATCGGCCAGGAATTCGACCAACTTCGCGCCGCCAACAATCGTCGCTCCCGTGATCAATTTTGATTCATCAAGTCCTCGCTTTTTCAAACAGGGCGAACAGACGAGGATTGTCCCGCCGGAGTCGACGAAGCTGTCGATCAGTTCTTTCAGCGGCGCGAATCCATCTTCGTGTATGTCGTCTGCATAGCCTTCCACGGCCAGCCGCACGCCCTCGGTGCTGAGGAAGACCATCGTCTCCTGCTCACAGCCGAGCGCCGCATTGGCGACCACGAATCCAACAGTCGCCTTGTCGGTATCATCCTTTGCACGAGTCAAAGAGACACAAAACTTGCCTGCCATCTAGCTTTCGTCCTTTCGTTCGATGAAGTAGTTCGGATGCTCAACCCTCAAGAGCTTATGACCGGTCAATCGACACCACGCGGGAATATCCTCGACGGCGCCGCCATCATGCGCGATTAAATGAAACAGCTGTTTCGGAGGCAGACGCCGCATCCGCTGACGCAGTTCGATGACGAGTTCGCCGCAGCCAAGCTGACCAGCGTCCCAGAAATCGCCTTGAGTGTCGGTGTCGGACATATTCTCAGCAAATGTTCCCTTTGCGGCGAGGAACCGCCCGGTGATCTCAACCATTAGATCATACAACAGCGAGGAGGTGGTAGCGGCCGGTGGAAACGTCGGCAGAAACAATGTCCGAATCTCTGCGTCAGTGGAAATGGAGTTGGGCATATTCTGTTACAATCTCGGCAAAGCCAACTCCCCTGCAAGAATCTTGGTGAACAAATGAAGAATCTCACCCTCGCGGCACTCGTGTGGTTCAGTCTCGGTTTGATTGCGAACACCGCGACGGCTTCTGAACCGAGTTCTTCGCTTCGTATCGGAGCGGTCGCGTACGCTCCGAGCACCGTAACAGTCTTTCAGCAATTGACGCAGTACTTACGCTCTCATGGACTTGAGTCCGACTTCGTGCTTTACTCCAACTACGACGCGCTCGTCGCGGCGCTCAACAACAACGAAGTTGATGTCGCCTGGAACACGCCGTTGGCACACGGCAAGTTTCATGTTCAGAATCAATGCAGCAGCCAGGCTCTGGTGATGCGAGATGTCGACTTTGGCGTCCGCTCGGTACTTGTGGCGCGGTCTGACGCGGAAATTGAAACGCCAGCACAACTGGAGGGTAAGCGGCTGATACTGGGTAGTTCATACTCGGCCGAAGCAGTCGTCCTGCCGAAACATTTCTTGAGCAAGACGGGCGTCGATTTGAGCATGGTCACGATCGTTAGTCTCGATGGAGAATTCGATAGCGCCGGCAATCCTTGCTCCAGCCCTAGGCATGTCTTTGAGGCGCTTCGTAATGGTCGGGGCGACGCTGGAGTCGTGACGGAAGCGTTTTGGAATCGAATCAATCAAGACAACAAGCTCCCGTCATTCAAACCCGTTTGGACATCGCCGTCGTTCAATCACTGTGTTTTCACAGCATCGGTCGACCTCGATCGCGAACGATGTGAGCGTTTCACGGAATTGATGGTCAAGATGGATCCTGCAGACGAAGCGACGGCCGAAATCATGCGACTGGAAGGTACAAAAGAGTGGCGCCGCGGCAGCCAGGATGGATTCGAAAGCCTCGTCCAAGCGCTCGGCGGCGACACCCGCTAACTCAGAACGGTCCGGCCGCGGCAATCGAGCGTGTTGGCGTCGGAATTGTGGCGTAGAAGAACATCGACGACATTGAAGCGCCCCACCATCGCCGCATCGCGCAGAGCGGTCATGCCGTCTCGGGTGGTCGCCGATGCCAACTTGGGATTTTGCTTCAGCAGAATGAATGCCGAAGAGCGATCCAACCGTCACTGCGAAAGTCCGCCACCGATTCCAGCGAAGCGTGAGACGAAAAACGCCGTCGACCAGTCGTCCGACCAGCGCTACTTCCGCCGTGTGTCGACGATGATGTCTGCCAGGGCATCTGCGAGCGGGTCATCGTCCGGGCCACAGAAACCCCAATGAGAATGGCGTCGCCAACCCTCGGCATACTCGAACTTGCCGCTCATCTTTCCGAGCTGCTTGCTGAGATCTCGCATCGTTTGCAGGTAACTGTCCTGGCCTTGGCTCTCGTCGAGCCATTGCTTCTGACTAGCGTGACAGGCCAGCGCCTCGGTCTTCTGATCGATTACATCGGTCTCGTCGACATAGATATGCGGAGTGACTGGTTCGCCCAACGGTGTTGTGTTGCCGACCGGTTGAGCATGATAGACCGTCACGGGCTCCATGAAAACGTCGACCGGAGGAATACTTTCTAAATTGGGCATGCCATGTGAAAACGCGGCGCTGACCGCCAATCGACCGCTTATTTCGTGGTCTTCCATGTAGTCGCTCGGCGAATGTGTCAACACGATCGACGGTCTCGCCAGTCGAACCACCGCCGCGACCTTCTTTAAGTTTTCGGTCGTGTAGACGGCTTCCATGTCAGAGTAGATCGGCGGGTAGAAAGTTGCACCAAGCACATGACAAGCACGCTTCGCTTCTTCCAGGCGAGTCGCGGCGCACAGTGCCCGGTCCATCGTAGTCGAACCGCGCGACCCGTCGCACAGGTTGATGTAATGGAGATCCCAACCACGTTTGCCCAGCTGCAGCATGGCGCCCGCCATCAAGAATTCGATATCGTCAGGGTGTGCACAAATGGCAAGAACCGAAGGCATGGAAGGGAATCCAATAACCGAGGGAGGGGTAAAACACGGTGCCGCTGCCGGAGCAACGCCGCTGATCGACGAATGATTTTAGCGAATTGCCGCGTGCGGTTCATCGGGGGCAGTGACTCGCTGGTTGTGGCCGGCGGAGCATCCAATTGAGAAAATACCGGCCACCTTTTCTGGTATGCCGGCGCTTCCCTTGTCACGCCCTGCCAAAAGCTAGAGGCACCGTTAGTTCTTGACGAGTTCGGACGGCTTATTGGCGAACGTGTAACCGGTACCGTCGAAATCGACATAGACGGTTGAACCCTCTTCGTAGGAGCTCCTCAGAATCGCAGTGGCCAGCGGGTTTTGAATTTCTCGCTGAATCACTCGTTTCAGAGGCCGTGCACCGTAGGTTGGGTCGTAGCCGGTCGATGCAATCTGGTCGATCGCCGATTCGCTGACCGACAACTGCAGTCCGTTTTCTGCCAATCGCTTTGAAAGTTCGCTGAGTTGCAAAGAGACGATACGACGAATTTCGTCACGATCGAGAGGATGGAAGATCACGATGTCGTCGATGCGGTTGAGAAACTCGGGCAAGAACCGAGCCTTCAGCGACTCTTGCACCGCTTCTCGCATATCGTCTTCATCACCACCTTGTTCGGTTACTCTCTGGATCACTTGGCTGCCAGCATTGCTGGTCATCACAATCACGGTATTGGTGAAGTCGACAGTACGCCCATGCCCATCGGTTAGCCGTCCATCGTCGAGAACTTGCAACAGAATGTTGAAAACATCCGGATGTGCTTTTTCGATCTCGTCGAGCAACAACACGGCGTAGGGTCGACGTCGAACCGCTTCGGTTAACTTGCCTCCCTCTTCGTAGCCGATGTATCCGGGAGGTGCGCCAATCAGCCTCGATACGCTATGACGCTCCATGAATTCGCTCATGTCGATCCGTACCATCGCCGAGTCGTCGTCAAACATGACCTCGGCAAGTGCCTTGCAGAGTTCGGTTTTGCCGACACCGGTTGGACCCATGAACAGGAATGACCCGATCGGGCGATTGGGGTCCTGCAAACCGCTGCGACTTCGCCGTACGGCGTCCGAAACTGCGGCAACCGCTTCGTCCTGCCCAATCACCCGTCGGTGCAGGCGTTCTTCCATCACCAGCAGTTTGGCTCGCTCGGTCTCCAACATCCGCGTGACCGGTACGCCGGTCCACATGCTGACCACCTCTGCGATCTCGTCTTCGGTCACATCGCGTCGCAACAAGCGGCGTTTCTCTTCCGTCTCATCCGCCTCGGTACTGGCCCGTGCTTCGCGTTGCTCAAATTCTTCTAGTCGCTTCTGCAATTCGCCCTGTCTCGCGCGGACGTTGAGCATCTCTTGATAGACGGTTTCCGGGCTTTCGCCACGTAATTGCTTTTCCTTCGCTTCGCTGTCAAGCGTCGCGAATCGATGTTCCAATTGTTCGGCTTCGCGACGGATTGACTGGACATCATCCAATCCCATCTTCTCGGCTTCCCATTGCTCGCGAAGACTGGCAAGCTCTCGACCCAGCGACTCCATTTCCTCTTCGACTTCCGTTCGACGCAAGACGGCAGAAGGTTCATCTTCGTCTGTCAGTTGACGGTGCGCCAGTTCCAATTGACGCAGGCGACGTTGGATACGATCGATCGGCTCGGGGACACTTTCTTTGTCCATCGCCAGCCGGCTAGCCGCTTCATCGACCAAGTCGATTGCCTTGTCCGGCAAGAACCGATCGGCGATGTAGCGATGCGACAGTGTTGCAGCGGCAACCAACGCGCCGTCGGTGATGCGTACACCATGATGTGATTCGTAACGCGACTTGAGACCGCGGAGGATCGCGATCGTATCTTCGACGGTTGGTTCGCCGACAAAAACGGGTTGAAAGCGACGTTCCAACGCCGCGTCTTTTTCGATGTGCTGACGGTACTCGTCCAGCGTGGTGGCACCGATGCACCGTAGCGTGCCGCGGGCAAGCTCGGGCTTCAGCAGGTTTGCCGCATCGGCGGAACCCTCGGCTTTGCCGGCGCCGACGACAAGGTGCAATTCATCGATGAACAGAATCACTTGTCCGTTCGAGTCCTTCACCTCACGCAGAACGGCTTTGAGACGCTCCTCGAAATCACCGCGGAATTTAGCACCCGCCACGAGCGCACCCATATCCAAGGCGATCACCCGTTTGTCTTTCAGACTCTGCGGTATGTCGCCCTCGAATATGCGAAGTGCGAGACCTTCAGCGATTGCCGTTTTACCGACGCCCGGTTGTCCAATCAGGACCGGGTTGTTCTTGCGGCGTCGAGACAGCACCTGCACGACTCGGCGGATCTCATTGTCACGACCGATGACGGGGTCCAGTTTGCCCTGCGAAGCCAATTCAGTTAAATCGATTCCGAATTTTTGCAGTGCCTGATAAGTGTCCTCTGCGTTCTGATCGGTAACGCGTGCAGATCCGCGCACTTCACTCATCGCCTTCAGTACATCCTCGTCACTGACGCCCGACATTTTTAGCAGACTGTTCGCCTTGCTTTCGGCCCGCACCAGACCGAGTAACAGATGTTCGGTACTGACATATTCATCTTTAAGCGATTCGGCTGCATCGGCTGCCGCATCGAACGTCTTCTGCAACGTCGCTGCGATGCCAGGTTGCCGGCCACCAGATACGCTGGGCAGACGGGGCAATTCGCTGGCGACCAATTCCTGCAATTGACTCGGGTCGGCGTTCATCTTTTCCAGCAGCGGTCGTGTGATCCCGTCAGACTCGTCGAGCATCGCGCTGAGCAAGTGAAGCGGAGTGATCTCGGGATTGCCGGCTGAAGCGGCACGACCCTGTGCTTCAGCGACCAATGCTTGCGCTTTTGTGGTGAGTTTATCAAATCGGAATGCCATGGCAGTAATTCTCCTTGCCCGTCGATTATTGCAACTCTCGGACCGCTGAACTTAACCGGTTGCAAAAAAATGGTTTGTTGCAAAAAAAAGGGCGGGTGATATCACCCGCCCTCGTGTCCTTGATCCCGATGCAGGACCTTAGTCCTTGACCTCGAAGTCGGCGTCGATCGCGTCGTCGTCCTCGGCATCGGCCGATGCGGTCGCACCTGCGGTTTTTCCAGCCGGCGACCCGCCGTCGGTTTCCGTTTTTTCGTAAAGCACCTTGCTGAATGCCTGCGATGCGGTTTCCAGTTCGGACGTTGCCTGCTTGATCGCCGCGGTGTCTTCGCTCGCAGCCGCCTTCTTGACCTTCTCAATCGCCGTGTTCATCGGCTTCTTGTCATCGTCGGTCAGCTTCTCGCTGTGCTCGGTCATCAGCTTTTCCAGTTCGTGAACTTGCTGACTTGCCTTGTTGCGAGCCTCAGCCAAATCGAACAACCGACGGTCCTCGTCGGCATTCACCTCGGCATCTTTCCGCATTTGTTCGATCTCATCCTCGCTCAATCCGCCCGCTTCCTTGATCTTCACGGATGCCTCTTTGCCTGACTTGAGATCTTTGGCCGAGACGTTGAGGATACCGTTTTGGTCGATGTCGAACATGACCTCGATCTGCGGAACGCCGCGTGGTTGCGGGGGGATTCCTTCAAGGTTGAATTCGCCCAGCAAACGATTGCTGGCCGCCATCTTTCGTTCGCCCTGAAACACTCGCACCGTCACTGCAGTTTGGCCATCGGCGGCGGTGCTGAAGACGTTCTTCTTCTCAACCGGAATCGTGGTATTGCGTTCGACAAGCGCCGTCATCACGCCACCCTCGGTTTCGATCCCCAGTGTCAAAGGACACACATCTAGCAGCAACACGTCCGTTCGGTCGCCGGCCAGAACGCTTCCCTGGATGGCGGCGCCAACGGCGACGACTTCGTCGGGGTTCACGCCTTGGTGTGGTTCCTTTCCAAAAATGGCTTTGACGACCTCGCGAACTTTCGGTACCCGCGTGCTTCCACCCACGAGAACGATTTCATCAATCTCTTTCGGGTCGAGGCCAGCGTCCTTTAACGCCTGCAGAACCGGCTTGCGGCATCGCTCGACCAGATCGTCGATCAGTTCCTCGAATTTACTGCGAGTGATCTTCATGGTCAGGTGCTTCGGTCCCGACTGGTCCATCGTGATGAATGGCAGGTTGATATCGGTTTCCGGTAAGGTGCTCAGCTCCTTCTTCGCTTTTTCGCACGCCTCTTGAAGACGCTGCAGAGCCATCGGATCCTTTCGCAGATCGATGCCATTGTCTTTCTTGAACTCTTCTGCAACGAAGTGAATCAAGGCCTCGTCAAAGTCGTCACCGCCAAGATGTGTGTCGCCCGATGTGCTGATCACCTGAAAGACACGGCTTTGCTGTTCGTCGTCTCCGGAATCCGCAACCTCCAACACCGAAACGTCAAACGTTCCGCCACCGAGGTCAAAGACGATAATTTTTTCGTCTTTCTTTTTGTCCAACCCGTAGGCGAGTGCTGCGGCGGTCGGTTCATTGATGATCCGGGCAACTTCCAAGCCGGCGATCTGCCCCGCATCCTTGGTTGCCTGCCGCTGAGCATCATTGAAATAGGCCGGCACCGTGATCACAGCTTTGTTGACTTTGTGACCCAAGTAAGACTCAGCCGACTCTTTCAACTTGCGCAGAATCTTGGCCGAGATCTCCTGTGGCGTGTATTGCTTGTCACCAATGACGATCTTGACATACTCATCCGCAGCACCGCTGACCCCGTAGGGCACCATCTTTTCCTCGGACTCGACTTCGTGATGGCGTCGACCCATGAACCGTTTCGCCGAATAGACCGTCCGCTTGGGGTTCGTCACTGCTTGTCGGCGCGCCGGTTCGCCCACGATCGCATCGTCTTTATCGGTGAACGCCACCACACTTGGTGTCAACCGGTTGCCTTCGGGATTCGGGATCACCTTCGGCTCGCTACCTTCCATCACGGCAACCACGCTGTTGGTCGTTCCCAGGTCGATGCCGATGATCTTTTCGCCTTGTGCCATGTTACTGATCTCCTTGACTCGTTTCGTGCTATGTATCGGTGCGGTTGGTTTTGTCGATCCCCGGGATCGATTGGCTTTTAGCTTCCAAGTCGGCCGACTGTCTGTTTAGTCACTCAACCGGCGGTAGCTATTTGTTGGCAAAGTCCGTGCCAGATTCTGTAAAAAACCTGGCAGAAATACCGAAGAATGATTCTCAGCCAGTGTAAAACACCATCTTTTCGGGGGTCTGGCCCGAGCGGATTCGTCGACTTACGGACAATTTTGGCAGCTGGCCCTTTTCGCCCAAATCGTCCCCAACGTCCGTGTGTCAAAATGACAGGCGATCTCACTTTCCCATTCGCCGCGATCACCGTGGAGCCAAGCGGTGATTGCCCGGTCTACGACGATCAACGATTCGGCACCACAATGGGCCGAAGTCCGATTCCAAATCCCTTTCACATTCGATCTTGTTTATGCCCGATTCTGACCACACGTCTGTTCAGCAGATGGAGGAGTCGATCGACGCGGTCGACCGCCAACTTCTGCAATTGATCGACCAGCGAGCCGAACTGGTCCGGCAGCTTTGTCAAAACGACTCAGGTCCCTTGGTGGGTCGCGTCGCCAAAGCGTCGCAACGAATCGCCCGCTTGCTGAAGACGACGTCGGCGTCGCCATTGATCTCGAACGAGTTACGTGCCGATGCACTGCGCCATGTCTCCAGCACCTGCCTGCAATCACTTCATCGCTTGCGGGTTGCTTACTTGGGTCCGATCCACAGCTACAGCCACCTGGCGGCGGTCAAGTATTTTGGCGACGCAACCAGCCTGGCACCGGTGGCCTCGATCCCCGCCGTGTTCGAGGCAGTATCACGCGGCGATACGTCAACCGGAATCGTTCCGATCGAGAACAGCACCGACGGACGCGTGGTCGACACGTTAGGAATGTTTGTACGCAATCGTGATATGCAGATTTGCGGGGAAGTGGTGTTACCGATTCATCACAACCTGTTGTCCCGCACGCCTCGTAACGAGATCACGGAGGTGCACAGCAAGCCGCAAGCGCTTTCCCAGTGTCGCGGTTGGTTGGCGAATCAATTGCCGCAGGCAAAGTTGGTGGAAGTCAGTAGCACCGCTGCCGCGGCACAACTTGCCGCTCATCAGCACGGCGTTGCTGCGGTCGCGAGTATTCAGGCCGGTCGGCAATATGGACTGGATGTGATCGACGCCAACATTGAAGACAATCCCAACAACGTCACCCGTTTCGCCGTGCTGGGCAAAGAATTGCCGGAGCCCACTGGTGATGACAAGACGGCAATTCTGTTTCAAGTCAATCACCAACCGGGTGCGTTGGCCGATGCGATGACGATTTTCAAGGACAATCGTTTGAACCTGACTTGGATCGAATCGTTCCCGGTGCCGGAGGCGAAGAATGAGTATTTGTTTTTCGTGGAGTTGACCGGTCACCGTGACGATCAGGCGGTGAAAGAGACCGTCCAGGCACTGCAGGCTCAAACACAGCGGCTGACAATCCTAGGATCCTATCCCCGTGCCGACATGGGATAGCCTATCGGAGACGAAAAGGGGAAGAAGAAAAGCACTGTCATGGCCGAACTTTCTTTTGCTCGCCTTGGCGAGATGCTCGAGTCTTTTCCGGTCATTCCCTACCGCCGGTGTCTCGTGGGAGGGGCCGGGCCACTTGTCACCTTGGCGTTGTGGTCGTCTTCGGTCGAGACGTGAGGAACGAGCCACGAGACCCGGGTGGCTGGAAAGGTCCATGCGGCCCGGCAGCCGAAGCGGTAGCCGGCCGATTCCGGTCGAGCGGCTCTTGGCTAGCCTTCCAGTTGATGGATGGCACTTAATGCTTTAATGCTGAGTTGATGGATGGCGCCTATTGCTGCTTTCCCATTCGCATGGCGCACCGACGTCAAATGCCCAGTCATACGCTTGGGGCGTCAGGCGAAACCAACCCGGATGGCCAACCGGGGCTCCACGTTTGGCAGACGCATCTCCGCGACCTTGTTCGGTTTCTAAGTCCTCGTGGTTCGATTCGTCTTGGGACTTTGAATTCGTAGCGAACTTGTTCTGTCGCTCAAGTTTCAGCTCGAGCTTGACCCGATCCAGTTCCGTTTGCAGCCTTTGATTTTGGGCGAAGAGTTCGGTAGTCCTCTCACGTTCGACCTCGATGGTGCCGTGCAGAAACTGACCGCACTGCGCATTGTCGTTTGCCAGCAGTACCAACACAGCGATCAACGCACCACCGGGATGCGGACAGTGCTTCGCATTGGGGCAAGCGTCATCCTTACGAGCGTAAAACGTATACAACAGCGTTCTCCACCACGCGTTGTAACGAATCTAGCGCGGATGGAATCCGAATCAAATAGCAATCCCTCGCCACGCAGCCCGGCTATGGGACTAAACTGTTACTAGATTCCTCCGCCGTTAGGCCTTCCCCGGCCGTTCTCCTAAGAAACGCTCCCTGGAAAAATGCAAAGCTCAATGCGCCGAGAGAAAGCACCCACAGGCTGGATGGCTCCGGCACGGACGAGACACTCACGTTGTCAAACGTGCCCGAACCTCCTTGTGCGGTTGGTGGCCCGATCCGCGGAGAAAGAAGTTGAGTCCACCGCTGAGATTCACCGGATTCGTGTCGGTGGCGGTCAGTAGTCGGTCACCGTCCACCAAGACGCTAAGGGTGGTTTCAGAGACGCCAAAGGCTGCCCGCAACTCAAAATGGCGAGAAATGCCGGTATCGAATGCGAGCAATGTACCATTCGAGTTGTTGTTGATCATGTTTGGGAGAAACTCAAAACTGTTCGTCGGCGACGCCTTGACCAACTCGAACACTTGACTGCCACTAGGTAATCCGCTGTTCGGGTTCGTTAGGTTTGGTATCACTCGGACCCGGTATGATTCACTATCGACGAAACGGCCAAAGCCGAATTCCATCGAGAATTGGGGGACGGGATCCAAGACGGCCATGTCCAGGCTAAGAGACAATGATGTACCGGGGCCGAATGGGGCGAAAGCATCACGTGTTTCTATCGTGACAAAGCGATTCCCGTTTGACGAGGGATCCAATCTCAGGAGTTGGTTAGCGGCATCACCGATGATCGTCCCCTGGGTCTGGCCGCGCTGACCCGCCAACGGGTCAACTGTTGGATGTTGTCTCCCAGGGCCTCGCTCTCAAAGTCGTCGGCGAAAATCACCCCCGCCGCAGCAGGTGTGACCGTTCCTATGAGCAGGACGATAACCGCCAGACATTTCAGTCGGCTATGCATTGATTATGGACCTTTCGTTTGATCGCCAATAAGGATTACCGCAAGTGGTCGTCACAATGAACGGACGAGACACGCAAACGCCGCCGATCATCGCCCGGTTCCCTGTGCGAATTTGCCGCCCCGATCCAGCCACAAAAAATTGTTGAAATCGGCCGATTTTTACAAATACTTGGTTTTCGCTTGAATTGGGCTCGTGCGAGCAGGCATAGTAGGAGGATCGTCAGCGGCGGTTGGTGGATTCGTTTTCCCCTGTCCTTTCCCGAGTGTTCTCGACCGGCATCTCGCGCGGATTTGCTGGAGAAGTGATTCATGGAACGCATGATTGGCGCGGCGCAAAATGGGTCCCGTGAAGCGCTGGGTCGGTTGCTTGACGGCTGCCGGCAATACCTTCTATTGATCGCCAATCAGGAATTGCACACCGATTTGCGGGGAAAGGTCGCTCCCTCGGACATCGTCCAGGAAACCTATCTCGACGCTCAACGTGATTTTCCAACGTTCGAGGGCGCTGAGCGAAGATGAGCTGCTGGCGTGGTTGCGGCAGATCCTGCTGAACAACATTCGCGATGCGACCCGCAAATACCGGACGCGCTTGAAGCGGGCGGTCCATCGCGAGATTTCACTTTCCGCCCCCGATCGTTCCGTGACCGCGGCCATCAACAGACTTCCCGCAGCGATCGAATCGCCGAGCGAGTTGGCCCGCCAGCGGGAGAAGAACGACGAATTGCGAGAAGCGCTGGATCGCCTGAGCGACGACCACCGCGAGGTCATCGTCGCCCGAAATTTTGAATTGCGGTCGTTCGTGGAAATTGGCTGCGCAATGCAACGGTCGCCGGACGCGATACGGAAACTTTGGCTCCGAGCCTTGAATTCTTTGCAGCGGGAACTGAAGGAAATCAATGATTCACCATCGCCCAGAGAATGATGAACTTTGGCTGGCGTCCCTTTTGGCGCGCTTTCAGGAGACGCTGCTGAGCGACGGCGAACCGGATGTCCCCGTCGAGACGGGAATGATCGCCGAGTTCGGTCCAAGGTTGGAACAATTGCGTCAGTGCCTGGCAAGACTTGAGTTGCTGAGGCGCCAACAATCGGAAGCGACGTCGGAGGGTAACCGAACGGCCCTCTGTGATCGCCCGCAAGTGTTTGCCGGGCAGGCGACTCACAGGACGACAATCGCGGAGTGCCACCAAGAACTCGGGCGGTTCACTTTGCTCCGTGCGCTGGGGGCTGGCAGTCATGGAATCGTTTATCTTGCGCGGGACCCAGTGCTCGGGCGCGACGTGGCGCTGAAGGTCCCCCGTCCGGAAACATTGGCATCGCCCGATTTACGCCGGCGATTTCTGCGCGAGGCGCAGACGGTGGCGGAACTCTCTCATCCCAACTTGGTACCAGTGTACGACGTGGGCGAATTGGGTCCGGCCTGTTACGTCGCCTCGCAGTATTGCAGTGGACCCACGTTGGCGGCTTGGATGGACGGTCAGACGGACCCGGTTTCGGTCCACCTCGCCGTCAAGCAGGTGAAAACGTTGGCCGAAACAGTCGATTACGTTCATCGACGGGGAATCCTGCACCGTGACATCAAGCCCGCGAACGTACTTTTGACTCCGTCGTCGAAGAGTGGCGAATCGAATCAGCCGAGCAATCCCAATCTCTTTCCCTTCGAACTGAAACTTACGGATTTCGGTCTGGCCAGGCTGAATGACAGTTCGCCAAGGTCAACGCGTACCGGCACCGTCCTAGGGACCGCTTCCTACATGGCGCCGGAGCAGGCCGAGGGACGCGGCGATCGGATCGGTCCGGCGACCGACATCTACGCGCTCGGAGCGATTCTGTACGAACTCTTGACGGGAAGGCCGCCATTCGCCGGAGCGACCGACCTCGAAACGCTCCGGCAGGTGACGGAGTCGAAATTGGTTTCTCCGCGTTGGCTCCGCCGCGACTTGCCGCGCGACTTGGAAGCGGTCTGCCTGAAATGTCTGGAGTTTGAACCCGGTCACCGGTATCAAACGGCGTCCAGTCTGGCCGAAGACTTGCGTCGCTTTCTGGCGGATGAGCCGGTTTCGGCCCGCCGCGCAGGGCCGGTGCGGCGACTGACGAAAGGTTTTCAGCGTCAACCAGTGGTTTCCACACTGGCGGCGTCACTCACGCTGGCAATCGTGATTGGAATTTCGGTGGTCACCTGGTTATGGCGGCGCTCGGAGCAAAACTACAAGCTGGCGGAGGAAAGTTTTCGCGATTCGCACCGCGTCGTTCACGAGATCCACGCGGTCCTTTATGAGGGGGGAAAATACGATGATCCCCGGTTCCAACCGTTGCGCAAGCAACTCCTGGAGACCGGACTGAAGTACTACCGCCGGCTGATCAGCCGCCATGCCGAAGATGAGGCCGTGCAGGTCGATGCCGCTGAAACTCTCTACGAAATGGGCTTCATCTTGCAAACGACGGATTCCAAAACAAAAGCCCTGGAAACCTACCGCGAATCTCTTGGCATCTGGGAAAGCTTGGTCCAAAGGAATCCGACCGAACCGAAGTACCAGTACTATTTGGCAAAGACTTTAAATCACATGGGCCTTGTGCAACTTGAAACGGGAAAAACGGAGGAGACGATTGCCTCCTGGCAGCGATCGCACGACGTCTTGATAGCTCTCTGCGAACGGCACCCCGAAAATTGCGGCTACCAACGGGAACTGGGCTACGGCTATCACGCGATCGCGGATTACAACCACATGACACAATGCTGGGAATCGATGCGGGAGAATTCCGAAGCGGCCCGAAACATCTTTGTGAAGCTTTCCCAGCAGGATTCGAACGACGGCGAACTCGCACGAATGCTTTCGGCCAGCTATGCCAACCTAGCCTACTGCCACACGCAAACCGGTGATCGACCTAAGGCCCTTGAGTTTCTCGAATTGTCTCGGAATATCTGCGAAGATCTCGTTCGGAGGAATCTCGACATGCCAAGCTCAGCCCATGCACTGGCGAAGACTCTGCTCGCCTTGGGACGGGTTGCGCAATCGATGAACAAGATGGATTTGGCGTGGCAGTCTTTCTCGCGCAGCGAAGAAATCCTGAACGAACTTCACCTGAATCACTCAGTCACGACAACTTCGATACGTGACCTAGCCACATCTCATTGGCAATTGGCACATCTCTTACGACAGGAAACAGACAAGGCGGAACGGCGGCAGCATCTACAGCGATCCGTAGTGCTTCGGCGCCAACTTTTCGAAGAGAATCCAGATGTGATCGGAAACCGGATTGATCTGGGGCGTTCCCTGATCGACATGGCAGAAATCTTGCGCGATGGCGGAGACGAGAACAAGGCTCTCGTTCTGATTTGCGAAGCCGAGGACGTGTTGTCGAAATGTCCACCTGATCGACGACTCTGGATGGATGAGATCGAGAAGTTCAAACGCAAACGGAAACAGTAGGTGTGGGAACGGGCGTGGGGTGGTGGATCTAGAAAGTAAGAAAAAGCGATTTCGTCTGCATCGGCTGACTGCCTGGCCGATCCGGCGTCCGCGTGGCTGGTTCGAGAGGGTCAACGAGCCATTGACGTCATCGCAGCTCCAAGCGCTGCGGACCTCGGTTCGCAGCGGCACGCGGTACGACTCCGAGCAATCGACGGAAGAGACATCTGAGCCGGCAGGTTTGTGGTCGACGGTCCGTCCGGTGGGCCGGCCGCGGGAAAAGCCGAAGCTCGAACCCGTCCAACGCGGGCGGAGAACGTGAACCGCGAGCCCAAAACGACCCCCTTCCCCTTTTCTTAACCGAGCCCAAAACGACCCCCTTCCCCTTTTCTTAACGCTCATCTGATTCAATTCTTCAATCGGCATGTAGCGATGATAAAGGGCGGCAGTCGGAATCCGTAGGTTGCTACCAAGGTGCTGCAACAGCGCACGGAATTGCAGATCCACTGCAATCATATTGTCCTCGAATTTCTCCGAAATCCGGAATTCTGCCGACGTCGCAAACGTCGGGCGACAATCAATCATCGCACGCACCTTTCCTCATTTTACGACCTTATTTGCTTCGTCAAGAAGCACCTTCGCGTCCACGTAGGCACCGAGATCGGTGTAGGACGGCAGTTCACCTGCATCGACCTGCGGCCAAATTTCCAACGCCAATTTGTTTGCGGCTTTCAATTTCAGCAACCGCATCGTTGTGAGTTCCGAGCTGCTCCAACGCCAATGCTCGCAGTGCGCGAAACAGGACGCGATCCACCTGCTCCGTTGGAGGCAGAATCCTTTCGTCGGTGCATTGCAACACCGTTTTGTAATCGCCCAGTCGCAGCATCACCATCGCGATCGGTATATTTGCAATATACCCGTTGTCAAGGTTGTCTTCGCTGAAAGCGAACGCAAGTGGCCACAGCAGCTTAAGGTCGTCGATCGCATCGGAGACGAGCGTTGCCGTCCGTGCCAGATAGCCGGCCGCCGACGCGCCTTGAGAAAAGTCGTAGTCCGGTAAACGTTTTTCTAAGTTGATATTGAGATGTCGGTGGTACGATTCGATGTCACCAGCCATCAATGCCGCACGGGCTGCCTCGCTACGCTGCCAATTGTTGTCGGGGGCCAGTTCCAAACATTTCTCCAAGTCCACTAAGGCCTCTCGCCATTGTGCGTGCTTGGAATGCCAGATCGCACGTTTGTGTATCAGGACGTTGTTTTGGGGGTGTCGACCGATGGCCAATGTCAATTTGGCTAACTGCTCTTTAGGAGCAAGCTCGAAATCGGTCGCTACTTCCGGCGATTTGTCTCGTTTGAAGGTTGCCGAGCCAAGCACAACGAGAACGCCGTTTTCGTTGACTGTCGCAATTCTTCGTCCATCAGGTGACCACGCGATTGCGATAAGCGGTGTTTGATCGAGAATCGGAATGCGGACGAGCAAATCGCCGCTCGCTGCGTCCCAGACATGCACGAAACCGTCCCGCCCCGCCGACGCGATTCGCGTTCCGTTTGGTTGGTAGCCGACACCACCGACCGGTCCACGATGTCCCTCCAGCCGAGCCACTCGTGTGCAGGAATCGGCATCATAAATCGATAGATCGGCACCGGCCACAATAAATCGCTTTCCATCTGGACTCCATGTGGCTGCACCGACGCCCGGATCGCCCATTTCAAAACGGTGAGTGATCGCAGGCGGATCAAGACTGATTATCAAGACGTTGCCGTAGGTAGAAGTACCGACCGCTCGCAGGCCATCAGGGCTGATTTGCATTTCGATTCGCCAGTTCACAGGCGACTCGCCAGCCTTCCAAACGGGCGCGAGCGTTGAATCATCGACCAACTGTGGATCGGCATTGCCGATGACGATGTATCTCTGCGATGGTCGCCACTCGAGTCGCGGTTCCTGGAGTCGGTCGAGCTTGCGTTGGCGTTGCACCGATCCGGTCTGAACATCCCATAATCTCAATGTTCCCACATCATCGATGGTTGCAATTTGATCTCCCGTGGTGTTCCAATCGGCGTCCCAAACGATGGGAAGATCGTTCGCGTCGTCGGGCACGAGCGTCATCGTCTGTTTCAATGTTTGCGAGTCCCAAACGATGGCTTTGCCATCCTTGCCGCAGGTCAGCAGTTGCGTTCCATCGGGACTCCACTCCACTTCCATCGCCGCACCGTCGTGGGCCTGTACTGAAGCGACGCCTGGATTCGCGATGTCGGTTCTCGTCATCCGGATTCCGTCGTTCGCTGCGCCGGACAAAATCGTGTGCTCGTCTCGCACCGCAAGAGAATGCACCGCGCCCGAATGGACTCTTAATTTGCGCTCGATCGTACCGGAATCGGCATTGCATAGGATGATCGCTTGATCGTCGCCGCCACAGGCAACGCGATGCTCATCGAGCCACACGACCGCAGGAGCGCTACCGACCGGGATCAAGTCGCCTAACGTCTTGGATTCGTTATCCCAGATACGCAGGCCGTCATTGGCCAGCGCGAGTTTGTCACCTTCGGGCGACCACCGCACGCTTTGGACGATCCGGTCTCGTTCGTCCGCCTTGTCTCGCCACTTATGAGTCAACAGCCGCTCGCCTGATTCGATATCCCAGATGTTGAAGTGCCCTCGATGTCCTGTGGCCAGACCGGATTTCGGATGCCAGTCCAAATCGCCCATCGTGTTGTCATATTCCGATTTTTGAAGGACTCTTTCGAGGCTCCAGTCGTCCGTATCCCAAGTACTGACTTCTCCTCCTCGGATGGCCACCGCCAGCGTCGAACCAGCCTCGGCCCAACGTGTCCCGGCAACGTAGTGTTCATTGACTGGATCGGGGAATTGAAGTGCTTTGAACACTTTGATCGGCGTCTCCCGATGGGTTGTCTTCTCAAGATCGAAGATAAAAGCGGTACCGAACCAGTTACCGACTGCGATTCGATTTCCGGCGGGTGAGACCGACAGCGTTTCCTGTCTCGGGTTCGCTCGCAGTGTATCCACGGCGGCCTTGGATTTGAGATCCCAAATGGTCAACTCACCTCCACTCCAGGCAAAGATCCGATCGCTTGGACGGTCATAAACAAATCGACCATCAAACTTTTGTTTCTCTCCCACACGGGGCGATATCATTTGAACGACCGCCGCAAAGAAATCCCACTCCCAACCGCGGAAATCCGGTTCGTTGGCCTGCGGAGATGCCTGAGTCAGCAAACGATCCAGATGACCGTACTGCTGTTCCAACCAAGCTTGTCGAATCGGTTGCAGACGAGCCACATAGGTTTGCCACTGTGCCTGTTTGGTCGCATGTTCAGCCAGCCGGCGAGCGGCCTCTTCATCGGTCAATGCCGCCTCGGTTTGCGTTTGTGCTTCCGCCGTCGCGTCGCGCGCATGCTCAGCGTCCATTCGCGCTTGTTCTGCTTCCGTTCGTGCGACTGTCTCTGCATCCGCACGATTGTGAGCTTCGATCGCAAAGTAAGATGAAATCGCAGTGCCGCTAACAAGCAGCAAGACCGAAATCGTGGCGAGCGAAGCGATCCAGGGATTGCGGCGTGCCCAACGTGAGGTCTTGGCGATTCGTCCAATCGGACGCGCAAGCACGGGCTGGTCGTTGAGATATCGCTTCAAGTCGTCGGCCAACTGCTGTGCGGTTCCATACCGCTTGTGCGGTTCCTTGCTCAGACACTTCAAACAAATCGTTTCCAAATCTCGCGGCACCATTGGATTGAGTATTCGCGGTGAGACCGGATCGTTGCGCAATACTTGCAACAGTGTGTCGACCGGCGAATCGGCAACAAACGGTGCTCTTCCGGTCAAACAAGCGTACAGAATCGCTCCGAGCGAATAGATATCCGACGCCAGACCAACAAGACTCGGCTTCGCTTCAGCTTGTTCCGGCGACATGTAGCTTGGCGTACCAAGAATTTGGCCCGTCGCAGTCAGTTCAGATCGCGAATCATCGTCAATGGCGTCCAGAACCTTGGCGAGACCGAAATCGGTGATGTGCGGCGTATCATCCTCACCAAGCAAAATATTGGCGGGCTTCAAATCGCGATGCAGCGTGCCTTTCTGGTGAGCGAAATGGACTGCTTCAGCCACAACGCAAACGATCTTGGCGGCCCGTCGTGGGGCGAGAGCCGATTCGCGAATCATGTCCGACAGACTTCGCCCATCGATATAGTCCATGGTGAAATAATGTCGCCCCTCGTGCTCGCCGATTTCATGCACAGGAACGATGTTCGGATGTTTCAGTCGTCCAGCGGCGCGAGCTTCGCGTTGAAACCGCTCGACTTCGGCCGCATCCGCAAGACGCCCCGCCAGGATCATTTTCAGTGCGATCACTCGATTCAGGTTTTGTTGGCGAGCCTTGAAGACAATGCCCATCCCGCCGCGAGCGATTTCGCTAAGCACTTCGTATTCGCCAATGTAGCGAATCTCCTCGCCGACCGAAAATTCGCGACTCGACGCGCCCGAGTCCATCGTCATTTCTAGTCCGGCCGCGGCCGGTCTGGGTGGCGATTCGAAGCCGTCGCGAATTCCCGATGCAAATTCCCTCAACATTTCTTGATTGTCTAGAAATTCTGCGAGCGGCTGGGCAAACTTCGGGTGTTCCTGCAGCAGCGTCTCACGGTCCAACGCTTCGCCACGTTCGATTTTTTCCAAACAAGCGACCAACAGAGATTGAAGTTCAGGGTCGCCCAACGAGTCAGGATCAAAATGGTTTTTCATGAGTCTTTTTCTCACTCCTGGGCTTCCCGCAACCTAATCGTAGCAATACTCGCGTGGAAGTCGCTCTAGGAATCAAAGCGTATCCATTCCGCTCGGTATGACGGTCAGAGTCCGAAAAAACTTTGCCAATGAACGGATCTCACGCATGTCAGCGGCATCCGAACCACTGCGAAACCGAAAATGGAAGTCCACAGCAGCAAAGGGGAAGGGGGCAATAGTGTTCGGCCCACCGTTTGCCGAAACGCGGAGCCAGAAACGACCCCCTTCCCCTTTTCTTGGTCCTTTTCTTGGTCCGAGTTCTAGTGGTCGTGAGCTACTTCTGTAAAGTCGCCTGAGTACGGCGTATCGTCAATCACGCCGGTGATCGTCCCTGCGTATTCCTGCACGACACCGAGTTTTTCGTGATTGCCGACGTAGCGTGAGGCCGAACCTTCAGGATCGCCTTCTTGCGGTGCGGCTTTCAAGGTGACTTCCATTGCCGGATCGGTAATAACGAGTTGAATCTCTTCTGCCTTAATCGGCGTCGGTGTCTTTTCGTCGCTGCCGAGGATGTAGACCGTTCCTTCTTGTTTGTCATGATCGACCGTGAATTCGACGTGATATTTGCCACCTCCCCAGTCTGCGATTGTGCCATCGTGCGGTCCAGTACCGTGGGCGTGACCTGCGACGCTATGGTCGTGACCTTCTTCATCTTCGGCGTGCTCATGCCCATGATCGTCAGTTGACGTTGTTGCAGGCGGGGTTGTGCCAGCGGTCGGCGTTGCGGTCTTCTCTTTGCATCCGACGAAACCGACCAAGCAAACTGCAGTCGCCAGTGCGATTAGCGGGTATAGCATTTTCATCTATCTTCTCCTTGGGAAAGTGTTTACGGCGCGGACCACTGTGGCCTGCGTCCACTGAGCTAACTCAATCTTTCATCAGTAAATCTTCTCCGAGGTCTTCTTGATTCGCTAACCTCGCCGCATCCTTGCCGCTGAACTTCCAGAACAATCCGGGGTGAATCAAGAACTCACAAAATGTCGATGTGATCAGATCCACCAAGAATCACCGTGGCGACGGGATACAAGATTTCTCGTCCTGGTTCTTGGCCGCCCAGAACCAAGCGGGATCAGTCCTATGCCAGCCGTCAGTGCTGTCATCAACACTGGTGCAAGTCGTTCGAGACTGCCTCGCACGATCATCTCTTGCGTAAAGTCCTCGCCTTCTTCTTTCATCAAATGGAAGTAGTGGGTGACCAGCAGAATTCCATTGCGAACCGCGATGCCACCGAGCGAAATGAAGCCGACCAGACTGGCGACGGTCAGATTTGCTGGGTGATGACCAGTGCCATCACGCCGCCGATAAAAGCGGTCGGCAGCGCGTTGAGAATCTGTAGAACGATTCGCACCGAGGGAAACAAAAGCAGCAGCACGACGAACATGCCGACGACCGAGACGCCAGCCAGAACGATAATGAGTCTGCGTCGCCCGCTGCTGGCTTTCAAACTGGCCGCCGTATTCGATGAAGTAGCCGACAGGCATTTGCACTTGCTCGCCGACACGCTGTTTGATTTCGCCGACCGCTCCGGCCAAATCGCGGCCTTCGGTGTTGCAGCGGATCACGATCCGGCGCCGGGCGTTTTCGCGATTGATCGAGTTCGGCCCGGTGCCCTCGCCGATGTCTGCGACCTCACGAAGTTCGATCTGTCCGCGTTCGACTTCCCCGTCGTGATGCGGCAAGTCGATGCGAAGTCGACCAAGATTGGCGTAGTCGGTGCGGTACTCTTCTTCCAAACGCACGAGCAAATCGAATCGCCGTTGACCTTCGAGTACTTGCGAGACGACTTCGCCTTGCAGTGCCGTTTGCAAAACGTCGGCAACGTATTCGCGGGTCAGACCGTAGAACGCCAAGTCATCCGCTCGCAATTGGATGTGCAACTCTGCCGTCTCGCGAATCGGTTCGACGACCGGCGGTGTGATGCCAGGCACGTCTTGAATCGTCGTTTTGACTTGCTCGGCAACTCGCTGCAACGTGTCCAGATCGTCGCCATGAATCTTGATCGCGATCTGGCGTACACGCCCGAGACCATGTGGCTGATCAAGTGAGCCAGCGGTTGTTCGACTTCGATGTCCACGCCAGGTGCTTCGTCGCTGATCCGTCTCGCGAATGCTTGCGAGAATCTCGTCACGCTCGTGTCTCCGATTCTGGATTCATGCTCAGGATGTATTCGCCGACATTCACCGGCGAAGCGTGTTCGTCCATCTCGGCCCGCCCAGTTCGCCGAACGAAATGCAGAATCTCACCGTCTGGGTTCTCCTCGGTTTTCTGCATCGACTGAAATACCGCGTCGATCGAGCCGGATACCTGGTTGGACGCATCGAGCGACGATCCCGGCGGCAGCGTCACGTTGACTTGAACACTGCCTTCGTCGAACGGCGGCAAAAAGTTTCGCCCAAGCTGAGACATCTGCCATCCGGCAATTCCGACGGCAAGCCACGTCAAAATCAACAGCGTCCTGGGCATTGCCATGCTCAAGCGAATCAAAGGCGTTGTCAAAGATTTCAATCCGTGCAGAAGAAACCCATCACCCTCACGGTGAGTGGCGCGCGATTGCGGCAACAGGTAGTACGACAGCACGGGCGTGACGGTCATCGAAACGACAAACGACGCCAGAATCGAAACGATGTAAGCGACGCCCAGCGGCGTGAACAATCGCCCTTCGACACCGGACAATGCAAACAGCGGCAAGAACGACAGAATTACGACTGCCGTGCCAAAGACGATCGAACTGCGAATCTCCTTGCTTGCATCGAAACACAATGAGGATGGATGGTTTTTGATCTGCGGTTGTCAGTGTGTTGTTTTGCTTCAGTCGGCGAAAAATGTTTTCAACGTCAACGATCGCATCATCGACCAATTCGCCCATCGCGACCGCAATCCCGCCAAGTGTCATGACGTTGATCGAAAGTTCACTGCCGCTGAGAACCCCGATCAACCGGAACACAAGCGTGGTCAAGACCAGTGATAACGGAATCGCCGTCAAGCGTGATGAACGTCGTGCGGAAGTTCAGCAGAAACAAAAACAAGACGATAATGACGAGCGTTGCACCAATTACCAACGCTTCCGCCACGTTGAAAATGCCTCGGTCGATAAAATTTTTCAACCGAAACAATTCCGAATTGACGATGATGTCCGCTGTCAGCGACGATTCGACTTCCGCAAATGCCTCGGCCACATCGTTCGGTCAACTGTCGCGTGTCGATATGCGGCTGCTTGACAGTCGTGAACACAATTCCAGGGTGGCCATCGACGCTGCCGTCACCACGTTTGAACTGCGGGCCTTCGGTTACGCGGGCCACCTGTCCAAGCAGCACGGCGCGTTTCGGATGATTACCGACAGGAATCTTCTTCAAGTCCTCGATAACGACTCGCGATTCCGGACCCAAGCGACCGAGAACGCGAATCGGTCGCTCCGTTTCGCCCGTGACCGCAAATCCGCCGCTGGTATTGATGTTGCTTGCGCGTAAAGCCTCCGCAACGTCTTGGACCGTGACATCGTATTCCAGCAGTGCCGTCGGGTCGATCAAGATTTGATACTGTTTGCGATCGCCGCCCTGCATGAAGACTTCGGCGACCCCGGTCGTCTTCAGCAATCGAGGTCGGATCACCCAGTCGGCGAGGGTGCGAAGTTCAAGCTGTTGCTTCGCGTCGCTATAGAAGTTCGCGTCGTATTTTTTGCCTCCGATGTGAACCGTCGTGACCCCGACCGGATTTTCCGAGGATGCCGTATCAGCGTCGGGATCGCTCGTCCACTCGAATTTCTGCGACCCAACTTTCTTCCACGTTATAAAGTCATGACGGTCACCAGGCTGCCAAACCTGTATGCGAAAACGATTGTCGTCGCCAACAACTAGCTCCGCCATCATCGTGGTATTGCCGACCTGTGCGAGCCTTCCGCCGCCCGGTCCGTCCTGGCGATAGATTCCAGCAACGACGATCTGACCCATGATCGAGGACGGCGGCGTCATCTGTGGCCGAATGCCATCGGGCAAAATGCCTTCCAGCGTCGTCAATCGTTCTTGCACCGTTTGTCGCGCCGCCCGAATCTCGGTCGTCCAGTCGAACTCGATGTAGATGACGTTCAATCCTGCGGTCGATTGGCTGCGAACGGCTTGCACTCCGTTGGCCCCCATCAGTGCTATTTCGATCGGCTGCGTGACAAGCGTTTCCACTTCTTCGGTCGCCAATCCCGGCGCTTCGGTGATGATGACGACTCGCGGGCGATCGAGGTCAGGAAAGACGTCGATCGACATTTGCGTAGCGAGGTACGAGCCGTAAACAAGCACCGCGAGGCTGACAAAAACGATCAGCATCCGGTAACGAAGCGAAAGGCGAATGATTGCGTCTAGCATGACGGCTTCTTTCAGTGCGCGGCGTGAACAGTACCGTCAGGATGGACGTGTAACCCTGGCTGCTCACCGCTAGCGGTCTGTGCTTTCAAAACGCGGTTCAACGAAGCCGCTGAACTTTGTGCCAGGTAGCTCCCAGGCGGAATACTGCCATCGTTTGCGATCACAACGGATTGTCGATCTTCATGCAATACATGCACGGGCAACTGCTTGAACAAATCGCCGTTCTGACGGAACACATACGCCTCCGGTCCCTCGCGAACGACTGCCGCGGCTGGCACCACAAACACGTTCTCGTATTTCTCTACCGGTACATGCAGTCGCGTTCGCTGACCTGGACGAAAACGCCAAACAAGAAATGTGTTGCCCTGCTTCTTGTGAGCTCTTGATTGATTGGCAAGTGGAATGAAAAAATCGAAGGTGCGGCTTTCTCTGTCGATCGAGTTGGATAGGTGACGAATCTCAAAGCTCTGCTGTAGCTCAGGCCAGCGACCTCCGACGTCCTCGGCAAATTCGATGTCGATCGCTCGCCGCTCTTGCACCGCCTGCTCCAAGTACGGTGCCTCGCGTTTGAATGCATGCCCGATGACATACAGCGATTGGTGATTGGATAACTCGGCAAGCAATTGACCGGCTTGGACTTGCTGGCCAAGCTCGACCGAAAGCTCCTGAACCTCGTAAGCAAAGCCATTTGTCGCTGCCATTTGTCGCTGGCCATTTGTCGCTGGAGCGTCCGTGAGCAAGCTCGCTTGTTGCACCGGATTTGCCGTCCGGGCGGTCGATGAAATCGGCGTCGGCATCACAGGGGGAGCGACGACCTCGACGGTGGAAACAAAGGTGCCTGCTTCAATTTGAGCGACCTGTTCAGGATGCAGTCCGCGGGTGAGCAATTCCTGACGAGAGGACTGAATCAGAGTATTCTGCCGACTGATATCGCTCCTCAATTCAATCATCTTGCTCTTCGAGACGGCACCCGAAGACACCGCGCCCGACAGCCGGTCGATCTCGGCCTGGATGATCGCTGTTTCCTGCCGAGCTTTGAACAATTGAGTTTGCGTTGCCTGCAAATATTCACTGAACAATCGCAGCGTGAAAAGCGATCCGCCGGGTCGAATCATGTCACCCGGAAACGCATGGATCTCGGTCACGACTCCCACCGCTGGTGAAGTAACGCCGCGATCAGAAATCCCCGGTCGATCAGCTATCTCGCCAGGGATCAGAACGGATCGCCAGTACTCCTGAGGCTTTGCGGGCTTGGACACGAGACCCAGATTCTTTCTCGCTTGAACGCTGATCTCTAGGATAGCTTGCTTTTCAGTTGACTTGTCCGCCTTGTTTGCCGTTGCATCCACTGACGGCGGCTCGCTCAAATTGAACAAAGAAGCGCGGAAGTACCAAATCGCGACGACAACACCAATGACGATCGCGGGACCGGCAAGTGATCTGAGAAACTGTAGGGTGCGATTCATTTCAATCTCATCTTTCCACGACAGGCCGTAGGCCACGAAAGACCACGAAGGTGAGCGCATAAGTCCACTCGAACGGACTTAGCGAGTATCTCTGGCATCAAAAGAATTCACCGAAGAACGGCACGACTCAAAGCCATGCGCATGCGGTAAACGGCCTCTGCTATAGCCGTAGCGAGGCGGTGAGAAGATAGATCGGTAGCCCGGCATCACGGTCTGGTGGATCGCCAAACCGACATGCCATGCGGCCATCGCGATTAACCGACGGAGCAAGCGATGTCCAAACGAGAGTCGCCGAATCAATCCGCGGTGCAATGACCGTTCGACTTACAGTCCAATCGGTATCCGCTAAGTAGACCGCATCTGAGTCATGGTCGGTTGTAACCGAAAGCGTATCGGCAGCTGCAGTTTCTGAATGATCCGTCTCGGACTGATCACCAGCGTGGTGGTGATCGTGGCCGTCGTCATCGTGGTCGTGATGATGACCACCAGAGACGTGAATATGCGAGCGGACCGAGTGCCCGTCTGGTTCAACTACGCCGGTCCCGGCATGCGAATGCGGCAACACGTGCCCCAGCATGAACATAGGAATCAGCAGTAGAGAAACAACTCGGTTCATTTACACCATCGTCGCAAGGGATTCACGGTCAACCTAGATGATAGTCATCAGCGATTCTCAAGGATAGATCGGGTCAGACGGTGCGTGGCCGAGGGTGCACGTCGCGGTTTGCGATTGGCACGTGATTTGAGATGATCTGGGTGGTCAATTCCAGGATTGGGGTTTGGATTTGCACAGGTTCTGGATAGATGGGTAGCAGCATGGAGAGACCGTCCGGCTTAGGGGTTGGAAATGATTGCAAAAAAAAGGCCTGGCCAAGGTTCGCGGTTTCACGCTACGAGCATGAAATTGTGTGTCACCAACCCGGCAGGCCGACGGCAAGGATAGCCATGAACCGCGTTCATAAAAACCTCATTTCGCCAGCCCCCGCTCGCGTCGGGCTCACCCGAGCTTGAGAAACTCCGCGAGCAGGTCGGGCACCTCAATCATGTGCAGGCGGTCTCGCAGACGATCGAAAGTATCGATTTGAAGCCCCTTTACGCTACTTTTCGAGGCACCGGATCGAAGCCCTATCGCCCCGAATTGATGCTTGCCATCGCGCTGTTCGAGATTCTCAATCGGGTCTCCTCGCCGGCCAAGTGGTGCCGCGATGCCAAGACGCGAGACCAATGTAAATTTCTCGGACAAGGAATCACACCTGCTCGCTCGGTTTGGTACAGCTTCCGAGACCAGTGCGCAAAATTCATTGATCAAGTGCATCAGCAGATGATCCAAATGGCTTGCCAGCAGGAAGTGGTTGATCCCAGTGAATGCTGCCTCGACGGCACGTTCACTCGCGCCGCCGCCTCGCGGCACCAGCGATTTAATCTCAAACGCATCAGTCGACGTATTCGCAAATTAAAAAAGGCCATTCGCCTGCTCGATCATCGCGAACAAGATCAACGCAATCACGCGATTGCGGGCTGGGTCGCCTCGACGCGGCAGGGAAGACAAGAGCAGCTGGATCGATATCGAGCCGCCAAAGGCAGGCTGCTCGATCAAATCGCTCAAAACAGGGAAAAACCAAAGAAATACAGACGCGATGAAGACAACATCCTGATCAGTCCGACGGATATCGATGCGGTCTTCGGGAGAGACAAAGAGAAGGTTCTCTGCCCGCTCTATAACACGCAGTACATGGTTGCCTGCGGCAGTGGGGTGATCGTGAGATACGACGTCTTTGCAAAAACCAATGACAGCGGAACGTTGGTTCCGATGATTGAACTGACTCAACGAATCGTTTCCGGTCGGCTTCGCACCATCCATGCCGACAAGGGCTACTGTTCGCTTTTGGAGCTGCAGGACTGCCGGAAGCTTGGTGTCGAGTTGTACTCTCCCGTCCAGGACCATTCTCGCGGCAACGGCAGCACGTCGCTGGACGGTCAGCCGCTGTTTTCGCAGAAGGATTTTGTATTCTCCCGGGAAGATGGAAGTTGCCATTGCCCGGCCGGTCACCCCATGCCAAAGCGTGCTCGAGGAATCAAGACGCGGGCCGATGATCGCAGTGTGGTGGAGGTGCGTTACGAACAGTCTGTCGAGCGGTGCGTTGGTTGCCCACTTGCGTCGCGTTGCATCAAACCAGGGAGCGCTCGCCGGACCGTCACACGTCTGGAGGGTCAGGACTTGCTAGACACCCAGCAAACGAAGATGGAAACGGATACCGGCAAACACAGCGCGGGTCTTCGCGGCCAAACGGTGGAGCGAGCCTTTGGGGATGGCAAGCTTCACCGCAATCAGAACGAGCAAAATGGCCGGGGTCTGATCCGCGTCAAGGCGGAAGTTGGGCTACTTGTAGTCGCTCAAAACTCACTCCGGCTCTACAATCTCAGAAAACGTCAATCAACAGCGGTGCCCTAAGCCGGACGCCTGATCAACAGGCCCAAGTGACGCAGCTGATGGAACAATTAGCCGATCTTCTTGCGAGTGCCGAGAATGACGACGGCTCCTAAAAGACGTTCGATCAGATGGAATTGGAGGCCAACGCCGTCGGTGATCACTTCTCAACGCTGCTCGCGCAGAAAAGCCTGGAGAGAAACGTTGATTGCAAATCCAGGTCAACCCGATGCCCCAAGTGCGACCAACCTGGATGTAGTCTCGATGGGAGAAGCAAAGGGGACCCCATACCTTGACGGGAGCCTGAGCTGTTTCGTTTCGTCCATCATTCGGCATCGGCGCGCCAATCTGCGGAGACGCACAATGCCGGGTGTGCGGCAAGCTGCCGAATCTGAAGGGGTGTCGACATCGACGCTCAGGCGCAGATCAGCTACGCTACGGTAGGTTGTCCAACTTCGTTCACGAATAACAATCGCGACCTACATTCGGTGAATAACTCGGCAAGGGTTCGGCAGTGATTCTTCGAACAACCCAACTTTTGATCGATTGGCCACCTCTGTTTGTCCTACTGGTCCTCTCGGGCGAAGCGTGGGCGGCAGACATGGAGACAGTGAGAATCGCCCCCAACAAGAAGGGATTCATCCTTGTTCCGTCTGGTGACCGCTACGTGCCCTGGGGCCACAACTACGGCTCAGTCGACATCCTGGAACGTTTGGCCAAGGACCCTGCCCGTGTCGCGCGGGACTTCACCGAAATGAAGGCCGCCGGTACTACCGTTGCTCGAATTCACCCCGAGTTGCCACAGATCCTGGCCGCTCCGGACAAGGCCAATCCACAGGCACTCAACCAACTCAGAAAGCTCCTCAAGATCGCCGAGAACTTGGGGATCCATCTCAAGATCACAGGCCTCGCCAGTTACAAGATTGAGAATCGTCTGGCTTGGTATGATTCGATGGATGAGCAGGATCGCTGGAAGACGCAGGCCTTTTTCTGGGAGACCATCGCCCAAACTTGTGCCGAGAGCCCAGCCGTTTTCGCCTATGACCTGATCAACGAACCCGCTGCAGTCGGCAAGCATGTCGATGGGTGGTATACGGGCAGGATGGGCGATGTCGAATTCTGCCAGCGGCTTAGCCTAGATCCGGGCAATCGCACCGGTGACGAGATCTTCCGCGCGTGGACGAAGCTGATGGTCGCCTCGATCCGCAAGCACGACCAGACGCACTTGATCACCATGGGAATGCTCCCGTTTCCTGGCGCATACACGGCAGCTGCCGAACAGCTCGATTTTGTCTCGCCGCATCTGTATCCCAAGTCGGGCAAGGTTGATGACGAGATCAAGCTCCTTCAAAAGTTCGACTGGGGTAAGCCAATCGTCATTGGCGAAACCTTTCCCTTGAGCTGCGGCGCAGACGACGAGCGAGATTTCCTTCTCAAGAGCCGCGAGTTCGCACACGGCTGGATCGGACACTGGCCGGATGAATCTCCTGCGAAACTAGCCGAATTGAAAAAGGCCGGTACAGCCACAATCCAAAACGCAATCTGGCTTTCTTGGGTAGACCTCTTCCAAGCAATCGGTCCGCAGATGATCCGCGAAACATCGGAATAGAGCGATCGACTGCGCACAGCGACAAACCTCTAGCAGAATGAAAGCAGACTGACGACCGCGGAAGTCGTCCATCGCTGCCCGTGGTTTTCCCAGTCGATTGGCTGCCGCTCCCCACTGCATCGACCAGTCAGACGTGCTGGAGCTCGTCCGCGTTGCCAGCCAAATGTGGCGACGCCTCCGCCGGCCTAAGTTTGCGCCGCTCACTCGAGTTGCAATGACCCCAGGTTGACTTCGTCTTTGCCCCCTTGATCGATCTTATCATCGACGGAAAATGCGGTTGTCAATGAACCGTTGACCGCTTCTGGATTGCGCCCGCCTCGTGACAGATAGGACAGGCGATAGTCTCCGGGCGGTACGTCGTCGATGCGAAATGACCCGTCTCGGGCGACGCTCGCCCGAAATCGAGGGCTTGTCCGTTTTGCGGCTGCGTAGTCCTTGCGCTGTTGAAGATACGACTTGCCGGCTTCGCTTTGATACCACTGCTGTAACCAAAGGTCGAATGCGACCGGGTCGGCTTTGATATTTCCCGGATAGGGAGGCGAGCCTGGTTCCGGTACTTCGGCTTCCACCGTCAACAGTGTGAAGCTCCAGGAGGCTGCCACAGGCGTGCCGTCAGGCGGCACCAACTGGCCGACGACCGCCCGTCCGCCGAGGCCGAATTCAATCTTGGTCGTCTGACCTGCGGCAGATCGATCGATTTGATCAGGGCGGAAGTAACCTCCCCCGCGCCGTCGGAAACAGTCATCATGATGCGGCGGCTGATCCAACCTTTGCCGGGTAGCACACGTTCAAGCACAAAGTGTCCGTCCGAACCTGTGGTTACCTCGTGGTTCGTGAAAATATGCGCCACATCTCGTCCATACGAACCAATGGCATCGGAGTCGACGGTGAGCGGCACACCGGAAGCGGGTTGGCCAGCGACGCGAAAGGTCCCCTCGACGCGCGCCCATGCCGTTAGGCGGATTTCGTTGAGCGGTTGTTCGGCAGTGGCTTTGATATGCGCATAGCCGGTGGGATGAGTGATGACGAGTTGATAGTCCGAATCTTGGGACGGAAACAAAAACCTGCCTTGTTCATCGGCGACGCTGCGAGCCGCATAGGTTGATCCATCATCGATTCGTCCATTGCTGACACTGATCTGGCTGTCGGCAATTCCCAGTGCGATCGCTGCGCCACTCGCCGGATGTCCATCGGGCGTGATGATCTGGGCGGCGACGTCGTGCCCCCGCTTCAACTCGAACTTTAGCTCGATACTCCCTTCATCGCTCTTGATATCGCGTGAAATCGCGGGCAGGTAGCCTGGGGCTTCGATTCGCACCAGATGGGCGAAGTATCCGTAGTTTCGACTGAATCGAAACTTGCCATTGGACGCATCAAATGCACCCTCCCGTCCGTCCCGTACCCAGTTCATCTCGCTTGGGCTGGAGCGAATTCCTGGAACGACGCGAAACTTCTCGATCGGATCGCCCGATTCGGCGTCCACGACGGCGCCGGTGATGACCAGTAACGGCGGCGGTTCAAAAACGTATTCCTGTTCGCGGGCAATCAGCGATTGACCGGAGAGTTGCATTCCCCCAGGTCGGCAAATGTCAGCCCGGAATTCGTCAACGGGAGCCTCATTCCACTCCCACACGCCGTTCTGGTCGGTGTATTGATCGACATGGTCGAATTCGAAGTACTCGTACCTTGAGTCGCCCCAACCTTGAAAAAAGACTCGTGCCTTGGGGATCGGATTTCCCTGTTCGTCGATCACGCGGATTCGCACGTGGCCACCGGGTTTCATGACAAAATCGACCGGTGGCATGTCGGGTGCGATTCGCAGTTCCTGCTTCGCGACCGCCAGTCCATCGGCCGAAACGACGATTTTTGAGCTCACCGGTTCGCAGCCGGTGAGCCGGTAGACGCCGTCATCGTCGGTCCGCGTCTCGCGGATATCATTGAGAAACTTTGTCCGCACGACAGCCCCGGAAACCGGATTTCCATCGGGATCGATGACGATCCCGGTGACCGTCAGGCCTCGATGCATGACAATTTGTTTCGCTGCTCTTTCAGCTGCGATCAGACCATAGCCGTCCAAGGGAAGCGACATCCGCGCCGGCATGAATTCCGGATGCGTGATCTCAACAAATACGTCCGACATCGAGTCCGGCACGGAGTGATAGGTCCACTCCCCAAACTCGTTCGTGGTCAAGCGACTTCCGATACCGAGTGATGCGGTGTCCCCCGGCCGCTTCTTGTAGCGAATGTTGGGATGCACCCTTGCCCCAGCAATCGGGTTTCCCTGTTCATCAACGACAATCCCACCAATCGAGCGACCGGCGTCAAGCGTCGCCGTGAAAGATGCAGGCATCCGCCCCGAACTCGGTGCATCGGACCACCCGGCCCAATAAGGTCCGAAACCAGTGGTTGTGATGTTCACGTCCAGTCGCCGTGACGCATTCGGTGGAATCAACAGTACGAGTCGACCGTCATCGCCGGTACGCATGGAGGCGCCATACGATCCAGGTTTCACGAACGTCCCGTGCTGCACCCATTGTTTGCTCGCTTTCGGTCGCGTGCGAATCTCGACGTTCGCACCGGGTATCGGATTTCGATCGGGGCCAACAACGACCAGCTCAAACCGCTTTCCTGCTGCGTCGTCGTCGTTCACCTGCGCTGGTGCGCCGCCAGCGAGAAAAAACGGCAACGCGGATGCTGCAACGATCGCCAATGAGGCGATTGAGGGCGCTGACGCTGTCCGTGAACGATCTGATTTGGATCGGAATGCGATGATGTCATGTTCACAAGCCTATTGCTGCCGGGACCGTTTCGATGCTGGAAGCGGATTGGGCGGATCAACTTGGGCATCGGGTGTTTCGATCGTTGGTCGTCGTTTCCAATATGAGTTGGCGGTTGCTCTCGCTTCCTCGGCCCGTTCGGTGTAGCCGCACTGATCGAGCGTTTCGGCAAGAACTCGCAGATGACCGGACATCGATTTGCGGCCGTAAATCGAATGGGGGCGAGACTGCAGATAAACAGATTGCTCCGCGACCGATTCCTCCAACGCACCGATCGACTCGTCGTCGAGTTGTAGCTTTCGCAGCGTGATCCCTAGTTCTCGTAATGTATGTGCGAGGAACGCCCGATACGCGAGCACATCGGGGAATCGCCGACAAAGCTGGCGCAGCAGATCCGCCCCCTGCTGGTGATCATCACCGGCGCGCTGCGGCAGGGAGTCTCGGAGCAGGGAGCCGCGAGCCGTCAGCGCCCTGGCCAATGCTGTCTCGTAACGAGGAATCGAGCGAAATTGGCGATGCAAGTAGTCAGCCAATTGCACTGCGCGATCGATTTGATACAAGTTCTCGGTCGTACTTCCATGTCCCATCTCGGAGGTCATGGTCAGCATTTCACTCAATTCGCATTGATAGTCGGGTACTGTCGGAAAGTCCGCAACCAGCTGTTCCAGAATGTTTGCGGCGGACGCGCGAATCTCGTTCGAGTAGACCTGCTCTTTGCAAAACGCGGCGACGGGGTAGTAGTGGCGGTACGCGCCCGCCAGCGCCAGTCGAAACTTGGCCTCAAACGGGTTTTCTTCGGCGAGAACTTCCAACAACAGAATCGCTTGACGGTGACGCTTCGTACTTTCTTCGCCCTGTTGCATCCGCCACAGCACGAGTCCCAGGTTGCTGTTGGTCAGCGCCAATTCGTAGTTGCATGGCTGTGACGCTTGAGTTCGTGTCAACTCGTCCATGAGAATTGCTTTCGCATGATCGAGTTCCTGTTTCGCCTCCTCACTGCGAAACACGCCGTGCAACACGAGTGCCAAGCGATTGAGGACCGCGGCCGTCTCGACGACGAGGTCGGTGTCGCGATCACCGCGGTCGAACTGCTTCAACAGCGTGTCCGCGGAACGACGATACGCCTGCTCGGCATCGGCATGCCGGCCGAGTCGCTCGAGGATATCTCCGGCGCGGCGATAGGCTTTGGCGGTCTCACGCTGCAATTTGGGACTGTTGGCATTTTGCTGGGCAAACTGGTCATAAAACACCAACGCTTCCTCCAGAATCGCGGCGCTGTGATCTGATACGACGAAGCGAATTTGTGTCTCGGACTCGCCGCCGCCTGCTTCGGGCACGACCGGGTGGGACATCCAATCCGATTCGAATCGACCAAGCAAGCGTTCCATCGAGCCCAAAGCCAAGGTCAGATTGTTCTCCGCTCGCGACCCTTCGCTTTCCGCTTTTTGCTTCTCTTGTATCGCCTGCCGCCAATTCCAGCTGACCGCAGCGAGGGAAACAACCGCACCGAGCATCAGTGCCATGCTCATGCCCGCGAGTGCCGGATTGCGACGACTCCAGCGACAAACACGCTCGATCGGACCAATCCGTCTGGCGACAATTGGCTGGTCTCGCCGAAACCGACGCAAGTCTTCGGCAAAATCTTGAGCGGACTTGTAACGGCTTTCCGGTGACCGGGCGATCGCTTTCAGGATCACCGTTTCCAAGTCCCTGGGGATCTCACGGCACAGCAATCTCGGCGCGGGGGGAGTCGATGTCGAAACCGTACGGATCAACGAGCCCCGGTTCTGCCCCTCAAAAGCGGGGCGCAGGGTCATCAATTCGTAAAGCGTTAGACCCAACCCGTAGACGTCACTGCGCGCGTCGCAATGACCATTGAGCTGTTCGGGAGACATGTACCGTAATGTTCCCACAACATCACCGGAACGGCTCAGACGCTCCTGCTCGGGCGAGACGGCGAGCCCGAAGTCGGTAACCCAGACCCGAGAGTCCGCCCCCAGGATCAGATTGCTCGGCTTGATATCGCGGTGCATCACTCCCCTGGAATGTGCGTACTGCAATGCTTCGGCAACCTGAATGCCAATGTCGGCAATTCGCCGCCAATGGTCCCTACCGAAATTCTCCGGACGTCGGATGCCGTCTCGATCACCGCCGATGTCACAGGGCCGCAAGTCGACGACCGAATCATCGCAATGGTTGGATACGATGTTGTCCGGCAGGTGAATTCGATCGGGATCCGACACCTTCAATGCTTGCTGCGACTCGAATACGTGGCCCAGGTGGTCATCACCGCAAAAATCTTGCTCGAGCCCGCCAACCCATGGATCATCGCGTCCAATGCAACACCCTCGAGAAATTGCATCACGAAATAGTGCAACCCGTCCTGCTCGCCCACGCCGAATACGGGCACAATGTTGGTATGATGGAGTGCACCGATGGTTTCCGCTTCACGTTGAAATCGTTTGAGCTGGTTTGAATCGCCGATGGATTGTTTGGGGAATACTTTCACTGCCACGCGGCGGTGCAGCGATTGTTGCTCGGCCTCGTAAACGATGCCCATACCACCGTGGCCGATCTCGCGAATGATTCGGTAATCGCCCAGTCGTTCTAAACGATCCACGTGCAATCGAATTGGACGGTCCGAAGCCGGATTGTTGCTGGCTTTCAACTCTTCCATCGCGATCATCGCCGGGAACAGTGCACTAATCTGGTCGGCGTGTTGGCGATTCGCAGCGATGTAGTGTTGAATCTTGGGGTTTTCGCCGCGGCGTCGTCGGGCAAGAAATTCTTCGCCGAGAATCTCCACTGGATCGCGGTGCTTCACTTCACTCGTCATCGAAAAAGTCCGGTATCTTTTCAAGATCTTTTCGGAGCCTGGACAGAGCGCGAACGTATCGATTGCTTGCTGCCGGCTCGGAAAGGCCCAACACCTCTGCCACTTCGCTATTCCGCAATTCTTCAAAATGTCTTAGCGCCAATACCTCTCGATCAACCGCGTCCATCTTGGCCAGTGTCGATTCGATCTGTTCCACCATCTCCTGGCGGATGGCAACCTGGCTAGGCGAAATCATCTGGTCAACAAACTGCTTTGCGATTGCCGCGGATGTGGCGGCGTTGTAATCACCGCCGCCCAGCCGAACCTCGTTGCGAACGTCACGCTTGTCCGCGAGCAGATGTCGGCGATGGAGATCGATCAGTCGCTGCATCGTGACTTGCCGCAGCCAAACGTAAAAAGACATTTCCGGCTTGCTGGCGTAATGATGCAGACGCTGATGGGCGTCGATGTAGGACTCCTGCAAGATGTCCGACAGATCGGTCCTCGACCTCAAACGGGGATCGATTCGGAACGAAAGCATCTGTTTCAACCTTGGACGATGCTCGGTAAATCGTTGCGCAAAAGCGCAGTCGCCTTCACTGGCGGTCACCGCCGCGATGTTTTCCACCGCTTCCAGGTTCGTCGGTTCGGAATTCTGGGGTTCTGGCATTGCGATTGGCTGGGTTTTGCGGACCCCTCCCGGAACTAAAACGGCACCACAATCAACCATCAACCGGAAAAACGGGATTCGCCAAATTTATCGAAAAATCGAGAGTGATTCTCAGTTTACTAACTCAGATTTTTGCGTTTTTGATTTTGAGACCCCCGGAACGCGGAAACCTCTCCACGACGCCCGGTGCATGCCCCCCCGGGCGCCATCGCCCACCCAAACAGCCCACCTAAACAGCTTACCAAGAATGATCGCTTTCGACCCCAGTTACGACGACTCGGATCTGGATCCCGACACCGAACGAATGACCCGTGTCGCTGCCGGCGATGAGGCGGCATTTGATGAGCTGGTGCTGGGAAACTTTGAATCCACGGTGCGGATCATTTCGGCGATGATGGGATCAAGCTCTCACGCCGAGGACCTGGCACAAGAGGTTTTCATGCGGATCTTTCGGAGCCGAGAACGCTACCTGCCTACCGCAAAATTTTCCACCTGGCTGGGAACGATCATTCGCAATGTGGTGCTGAACGCGAAACGAAGTTTGTCCCGCAATCGAGTATTTGCGGTCGATTTCTCGGAGGATTGGTCGCAAACGGATGGTCAATCCGGTGGCTCGGCAGTGCCGCTGGTAGAATTCGACCCAATCGGTCAACTCGATCAACAGCAAATCGTGATCGCCGTGAGTGAGGCCGTCGAACAACTGCCGCGGCGTCAGCGAACGGCGATCGAATTGGTGTATTTTCGCGGAATGACCTATTCGAAAGCTGCCCGTGAAATGCATACGAGTTGGAAGGCGGTCAAGTCGCTGCTGGGCGCGGCCGAGGTTCGCTGGGCGGGAGCCTGGCGGACGAATACCGGCGTCACTTCGACCCGGGACACTGAGAGCTTGTCATTACCCACATCTTATCGATGCCGAAGGCATCTCAGAGGGTTTTCCATGTCACAGTTGAAAGAAATGTGGGTAAAGACAAGACACTGAGAGTCAGGCCACTTCAACCCGGGCCGACTGGATCCCTTCTCCGTGCCGCACATTCCTCTCCATTGAACGTCGACCGGCCAGTTAGTCTTTACTGGCAAAGTATTCATCCAGATGGTTCTTCCCGAGATATCGCCGTGCCCAGATCATCATCGCTATCTTGATTGAGAACCATCCGCTCCACATGACGACGCCAACGACCATCATGATGCCTGAGATTTTTGAGACGAATTGCCCTCCCGGCGAATTTGTATCGGCATCGGCGATTCGTTCCATGTACTCGCGAGTGATCGGCATGATTTCCATTTGCATCAACCCGTAGGCGACCAGGCGAATGACTTCGTAGATGATCAGCAGCAGCAGTACTCGACGAAGCAGATTGCGGCTCCATGCTTTGCCCGTTAGCAAACCGACGGCGCCGCTGACCAACAAAACGAACAGAACGATCCCAGCGATGCTCAACAGCAGATTGGGGATGAAATAGTTGGCCAGCACCGCCGCCATCTTTTCGTTCATCTCGGTTTGAGCGTCCTGGAACGGACCGCCCTGATTGAACATCGAAGCAAGCTGACGGCTGAAGAACGTATTCAAAAGGCCGGCCAGCGACGACAGCAGACCCAGTATGCCCAGAATCGCGCCCACGACAGCCAACACCGTTGCCGGGGTCGGTCGGACGTCCTGGGTCGATCGGATCCCGCCCTCTCGCACGTCGACAAACGGGTTTTGTGCCGCCGCTTGCGGGGCAGGGGAAGTTTCGTCGTTGTGGTCGTGATTCATCGCACAGGGACGCCTTGCTTTGCAGGGGGGCTAGGGAACTGACAAGAATGCCAGCTGAATCTCGCGTGCGGAATGGCCCTGCTCAGCGAAGCGAAACGCATCGCGCACCGGAGCGTTCAGCAGAACGATCAGACCATAGATCGATAGCGCAACCTGCGTCGGCAAGCAATAACAGGTGAGAATGGTCAGCAGGCCCACGCACAACATTACGATGCTAAACACTCGGCCCTGGAATTTCATCGTGCGAATACCCGCGAATACGGTCAGGAAGCCGATCAACAGCATCGTCACCGCGAGCAATCCGCCGCCGATGCCGATCCATAGAGGCATATTCGCTGGCATTGGGGGCGCATTTCCCCCTTGGCCCGCAGCTTGTTGTTGCATCTGTTGAAACATCTGCGGCATCAGCACCGCATAGCCGCCAACCGCGATGCCCATCAGCGATACAAACACACCCTGGACGATCATCAACACACCGAGGATTTGAACTTGCCCGACCATCCCACGCGATGTGACGTCGCCCAGCTCGATCGGTCCGCCGGCCGCCGTCAACCCGTTGGTCCGCGAGGGTGAATAAGGATTGCCCGGGGAAAAATCATCGGCTGGATCTTGTTGACTCATCAAATTGTCTTTATCGGCAAATCGGCTTTTGGTGCACCGCGACGCAAAGCCCAAATCTTAACCGACCCGGATGGGCAAATGGTGCAAGGATGCGACAGAAGAAGAGTCGTTGTCGAAACGGCGTCGCGAAAGCTCCTTGGTCCGGTCTAGGCGAAAACCAACCCGAACTAACGCACATTGGCGCTCATTCGGGCCGCCAATTGTTTGAGCGTAACACTGGCATCGCCTTCCATCAACTTCGCGTGGATCAAGTGTGCTTGAGTGGTATCGTTCCAGGCTGACCCCAAGGCGGTGTCGAATGCGGATTCCGTTGTCACGTGATGGCTCTGACCACCGCCATAGACCTTCAACAGATCGCAGTACTTCCATGCCGGTATCTCGTTGTACTTCCACTCACCGGCGTGCAAGTACCGCTCGGTACCGTATCCATGATTGTCCAGCACGATGACAATCGGAGTGCGTCCGTCGCGGATCAGCGAGCTTAACTCTTGGCCGGTCATCTGAAACGCGCCATCGCCGACGATCACGACGATTCGATGGTCGGGTCTGGCTGTCGCGGCGCCGAGTGCCGCCGGTACGCTAAATCCCATCGATGTGTAATAGGCGGGGCTCAAAAACTCGCCACGTTCGTGAATCGTCAGCTCTGTCGCGGCAAACAGCGAATCGCCAACGTCGGCAATCACGATCGTATCGGCGTCCAAGCGTTGATTCAGCAAAGCCATCATTCTGCTGGTGCACAATTCCTTGTCGCTGGGCGGGCAGCTTTGCAGATCGATGCCGCCGGGCTTTCGTATCGATTCGGGAATGGATCGTTTGGTGGTCTTCGGATTCGCGTTGTTCAGGCCCACCAAAAACTCTTTCAAATCGACGTTGTGATAGTGATGATGCGAAATCCTCAACGATTCACTCGTTGCATAGACACATCGATCAGGATCAAGATTCGCCGTGTAGATGCCGAGATTGATATCGCTGAGGAATTGCCGAGCAATAAAATCAAATCACTCTGTTCGACAAATTCGGTGACGGCTGGGTCGCCCAGTCCCCCTTCGTACAAGCCGACGAAGTTGGGATGTCGCTCACTGATCACACTTTTTCCTAAGATCGTAGCGGCAATGGGAATCCCCGCTGAATCGGCTAATTGCAACAATTCGTCGTGCAGACGAAATCGGTGCATTTCGACACCAGCCAAAATCACGGGCTTTTTCGCTTTCAATAATCTGGCAATCGTTTCCGCGATCGCCTCGGCCGTCGCCTGGGGGTCGCTCTCGTGCGCATGGTAGGCAAAGCCATGCGCGATCGGCGGTACGACGTGAACCATGTCCCGCGGCAGTTCGATATAGACCGGTCGCTTGAATCGATCCGCGGCATCCAAGACACGATCGATTTCCGAAAAGGCAGTCAGCGGATCGCTGAGGTCGGTTCCCGCGATTGTGAACTTCTCGAATACATCCAACTGTGTTCGGAAGTCGCGAACCATGTGATGCAGCAAGGCGCCTTTCGTACGTTCCTTGAGTCCCGGTGATCCAGAGATCACCACCACCGGTGACTTTTCAGCGTACGCGCCGGCAATCGAGTTACAAACGCTCAATCCGCCCACGCAATAGGTCACACACAACGCCCCCATTCCGCGAATCTGCGCATAAGCGTCAGCGGCAAAACCGGCACAGTCTTCGCGGGTACAACCGACAACATTGATCGGGCTACTCTCCAAATCGCTATAAAACGACAGGACATAGTCGCCCGGAATCCCGAACACGTCATCGACGCCGTAGTCACGAAGCCGTTGAATCAAGTATTGCCCAATCGATACGTTGTCCGTCCTCGAATTTGGGCGGTCGAGGCGTTCGCGTGGTTGATCGTTCATGCTAAATTCCTCCAGCTTGGCTGAGCGAAGGCAGGATATCAAAACGCCGGCATGCCGATATTGCGACCGGATTGCTGGCCGACCATGCGGTCGCCGCTTTGATGACGGATTGGATGATGCGACGCAGCACTCTTTCGATTCCCTCTCCCCCTCTCTCTCACTGTAGGCGCACGGTTCGCTGTGGCCAAGTGAGCCGCGGAATCCGCGGCGGACGAGTGCAGCCGGGGATGCTATACTGTACAAGGGGAACATCGAAGGAAATTGACTCCCCAGCACCAATTCGGCCCCAGCACCAATCCGGCCCCAGCACCAATCCGGCCCCAGCACCAATTCGGCCCCAGCACCATCGTTGGCAGCGCAACGGGTAACAGCCGGGGGAACCGTGACTCGGCAATCCGTTCGCAAAGAGGATCATTGAAGATGACTGTTTCGCCCGTTTGTCGCGCCGCATGTTTGTTGTTGTTGTTCATGCGGGTCGAACAGACTTGGGCAGACGAGCGTCGTGCGCCGCCGCCGAAGTTCGCCGACAAAGACTTGAATGCCGCCTTTTTCGAGGACCTCTCCGAAGCGTTTCGTGGCCAACGTCCGACTTTGTCTTCGGTTCGGCGATCGACTGCCGCTGCTGTGGCATCGGCAGCCAGCGCAGACACGAGGCGCCATCGCCCAAAGGTGCTGCCGCCGACGGCTGGTCGGCGTTGATCAGCCCAATCTCAATCGAAGACGAAGTCAAACGATTGAAATTGCACTTTGATTCTGTCGTCACGACTCCGGGTGCGTTTAACGGCGGTGGTTACATGGAGGCTCGATTGGATTTGACGGTGTTGGCGATGATGTTTGCCGTGATCAGCGAACATGGTGGTGATGTGCGATGGAAGGACCAGGCGGCGGCGGCTCGCGATTTGCTCGCCCGCACGGCTTTCAACTGCAAGGCGGGATCGACTCAGGTTTACAACGAGGCAAAGTTGCGGAAGGCAGATCTGCAGGACCTGGTGGCCGGATCGGGTTTGTCATCCCGCCGCGGTGATCCGGAAAACGATTGGTCGCTGATCGTCGACCGCTCACCACTGATGGAATACGCCGATACCGTGATCGATTCGCTGGAGGATTCCAGCCGCAACGAGGCATCGATCCGGGCCAATGCCGATAAGATCCGCCGCGAGGCCGAGTTGATTTCGGTTTTTGGCGAAGTGCTGACCAAGGAAGGCCTTGATGAGGCGGATGACGATGATTACAAGCAGCTGAGCCGCAGCATGATGGAAGCTTCGGAGGGAGTCGTTGCGGCCATCGGTCGAGGTGATGCCGAGGGCGTTCGCAAAGGCGTATCAGCCATTCGACAAAGGTGCGACACCTGTCACGACGCCAAACGGTAGCGGCCTTGCGATCATCGTATTTGCCTTAGCGATGCTCAATTGCTGACGATGTTCATCAATTCGGCGCCAGTCATCCGAAACGCGGCTTCGTGGGGGCAGGCGTGGACGCAACTGGGCCGACCATCGACGCTGCGACATAGGTCACAGGTGGTCGCACGCTGCTGAATCACAGCGACCTGTTTTCCATCGCGCTGCTCGAAGACATCTTGCAGCTTGCCCTTGGCATTGACCGCCTGCTTGGGGAAGCCATGCATGTTGATGTTCCCGTACGGGCAGTTGTTAGCGCACAGTCCGCAGCCGATGCAATAGTCTTCGATATCAATTTCTAAGGACTCGCCATTGCGATGAATCGCATCGACCGGGCAGCCGACCAGACACACCGGGTCCATACAAGAACGGCAGCTGCTTGCCACCAAGTATTTATCAAAGCGGAGTCCATCGCGGACCAGCCGCGTGACGCCATCGTGGGTATCCGAGCACGCTTTGGTGCATTCGTCACAGCGGGTACAGCGTTCAAGATCGAGAACTAACAGACTCTGTGCCAGGAACAGCCCTTGATCTAAAAAACTATCCGCCTCGATCGCCTGCAGCCGCGACCGCGCTTCGCGGTCCTTTTCCAGTAGCGTCTTGGCATTGTCCACCAGCCGCGGCACGATGTCGGGGAATCGTTTGAGCAATTCTCGAAAATGCTCGCCACGAATGCGATAGAGTTCGACATGGTCCAACGCCGAGCAGGTAGCGGTCCGATAACCACGACGGGATTCGACGCCCAAGTCATCATTGAGCGTGTTTCCCATCCCGCTGAGCAATCCGATTTCACCGAATCCGGTACCCGGTCCGAGATAGTTGAGTACTCGCTCGTCGCGACCATACCTCTGGGTGACTTTGACAAACCCCAGGCGATTGACGTAGTAGTCATCGGCGGGTTCATCCTGCTTGAAGATGGTTTGCAGTGGGTCGACCGATACCAAATCGGCCTTGTCGGCCAGGAAATTGCTCGCTTGCTGCTTCGATTCGTCGCTGAGGTCCTTGAACAGTGGAAGACTTGCAAGTTGACCACGTAGCGAGCGTTCCCGGTAAACCCGATCAAGAATCTCGCGACTGACCGCATTGCGTTGCAGCATGAACAACACGTTGCGTCGAATCTCTAACACGTGCGAGGGTTTGGTTGCGACGACGGTCGCCGACCGTGGGTATCGGTTCATGCATGTCATTTCTCCGAGAATCACGTCGTTCCTGTCGCGCAGGATCCGCTCGCCATCGCCCAATTCGGCGGATCCGATATCGCCCAGTTTTGGCTTTCCACCGACTCGCTCCAAGACCGATTTGAATCCCCCCAAAAAACCCATCAGGCCGTCGGCAGGTTTGTTACGCACTGCGCCGCGGTTGCTACTTAGAAAGATCTCGAATTCGCCGTCAAGGATAATGAACGCGGTCGAGCCGTACTCGCCCTCGCGACATAGCACATCACCTTGATTCAGTTTTCGATGCACAACCGCGGCACCGTTGAACTGCAAGAACTTGTAGGGGATACCGGAGAAGATTTTGTACTTGATCATTTCGTCGGCCGTGACGATATCTCCGTCCTTGTGCTCCTCTTGAAGTTCCTGTCGAACCCGCGCGATCTGGGATTCAATGAACGAGGGCTGAAACTCGAGCGCGCCGGTCGGACAACTGACCGCGCATTCTCCGCAGGAAACACAGGTGCTGTCGCCCATCGGATTGTCAAGATCGAACACGACACGCGAGTCGTAGCCCTTGCCGCCACGACCAATGACGTTGTTTCCCTTGATCCAATTGCAGCCTCGTTGACATCGACCGCACAGGATGCATTGGTCGTGGTCAACCAAGATCATCTGGCTACTGTTGTCCTGCCCGCGGGGAGCGGCCAGCGGAGAGAAACGCGTGCTGCTGGCATTGAGACGCTTGGCAATCGCCGCCAATTCGTTGCCTGGCGCGTCAGTTTGGGACAACGGCAAGTGGTCGGCCATCAACAATTCGACCACCGTTCGGCTAGCCGCTTGCACCGTCTCGGCCGCATCCGGATCCGCTTCGCTATTGATCGTATGAACGACCATCCCATCGGACACGCTCTGTTTGCAGGATGGCACCAGCTTTTTACGAAGACCGTGCTTGGTCATTTCCGCTGCTTCGACCACGCAGACACGGCAGACGCCCACCGGCGGCAGGTGCTCGCGATGGCACAACGCGGGGATCGGGTGGGCATCTCCTGGTTGCAACACGAATGCTTCGCTGGTCGCATCGTAGATCGTGGTCGGACGCGGCACCGGTGAGCCGTCAGGATTCCTCTTGATATTTCCCTGGCTGTCGCATTCCGGGACCGCTTTCTTGACGGTGATTTCGCGACCATCGATGGTCAGCGTCACATCCTCGTCTAACTCGGCCGCCGTTGCCCGCTCGACTCGAATCAGCTGGCCGTCCACGTCCCGCGCGAACAGACCTTCGTCGTCGGGGCGAACCTCTTCGACGATATCGATATTGAAATTGACGGCGGGGTCGGTAGGAGCGTTGCTCATGATATTCAGGCTCCTGCCGTTTTAGCGCCGCAAGCCTCGCGGGCCAGCTCGGGAAAGTACTTCAAGAAACTGCTCAGGGGATTGCTCGCGACGGCGCCCAATCCGCAGATGCTGGTATTGACCATCACACTGCTCAGCTGCATCGCGGTCGGTTCAAATGTTTTCAACTCTTCAAGACTGACCTGGCCCGCCAACAGACGCTCGCCCATGTCGGTGATCTTTTGGGAGCCGATTCGGCACGGGACACATTTTCCGCAAGATTCGTTGCGGTAGAAGCGACTATTGGCGACTGCCTCGGCAAGCACATTGCAGCCTTCGCCGTAGACCACCATTCCCGCCCCGACCATGTAGCCAACGGCGCGTGAAACGTTGATGTCCAGCGGAAGATCGCGAACACTGATCTCCGTCACACCCTCAGGAACATTCTTTTCGACAAAACGACGATTAAGAAATTTGACTGGAATTTTTGCCGGTAATAGCCCACCCGACGGACCGCTCAATGCAACCGCGACGATCTCTTTTCCGTCCGCCATTCCGCCGCAATGTTTGTCGATCAGTTCACCGAGCGTAATGCCGGTCTCCACCTCGTAGACGCCCGGTTTGACCAGATCGCCACTGATTGAAAAGAGACGCTTTCCCTTCATCATCGGCTCGCTACCCTTGGCCAACAGCGTCTTCCGCTGGCCCTGCTCGGCAAACCACTTGCCGCCATCTTTGAGAATCGCGGGCGCCCAGGCGAATGTTTCGACGTTCGATAGCAGCGTTGGCTCTTGATTGAGCCCGTTGGTCATCAACTCGGGTGGCCGGATACGCGGCTCAGCGCGTTTGTCTTCCATCGCCTCGATCAATGCGGTTTGTTCACCGCAGATGTAGCCACCGGGGCTTTCATACACCTCCAACTTGAACGACCGCCCACTTTCAAAAATGTCATTGCCACAGGCGCCCATTCTGCACGCCCGTTCAATTTCTTCGCGACACTTTCGTATCTGTTCGGGATACTCGTGGCGAATGTAGATCCAACCTTCGCTGGCACGCACGACAAGCGCGGCGAGTATCATTCCTTCGATCGTTAGATAAGGTGCGGCCAGCAAGATATCGCGATCCTTGAATGTGCCCGGTTCGCTTTCGTCGGCATTGCAGACGATGTATTTGCAGCCCGTTCTCGATTTGGCGCCGCGAACGTCACCCCATTTCAGGTAGGCACGACCTCCCGCACCACCCATGCCCAATAAGTTTGCCGTTTCCAAGGCACGCAAGACCAGATCGGAATCCATCCCTTCTTCGACGAAGCGTTTCACTGCCGAATACTGGCCCGTGCCACCATAGATGTCCATGTCCCATTTGCCGACCTGTTGCTGGGCATGGGACTGGTCACTGTCGAACGTTGGCTGACGACCTTCCATCAAGGCGTCAACCGCGTCTTTCAAGTCTTGCTCGCCGTGCGCCGCTAGCAGGCGTTCGTTGATCATCGCCGCCGGTGGTCGGTCGCAACGTCCCAGACACGAGACGCCGCAAACGTGCACCTGATCGCCGTATTTTTCCGCGGCCCAATGGTGAATCTTCTCGGTCATCGCGACGCTACCGTTGAGATGACAACTCATGTCGCGGCAGACGTGCACTTCGACTTTCGGTGGCGGCTCGGTCGTGAAGTGCGGAAAGAAGGTGACCAATGCTTCCACACGATGCATGGGTACACCGAATTCGTCCGCGACAGCTTTCATGTCGGGTTGCGTTAAATAGCCGCCGCGTGCGGTTTGACGTATCTTCAGTGCAGGTACGATGCTTAGGCTCATAATCAGTTCGTCAAGTTGGGCTGATTGCTCGGCAATTGCTCGGGAACCACTTCGAGAATTTTATCTCGAAAGTCATTGGACGCTTCAACGTCGAAATTAGCGGGGGAATGAAGTCCGGTAGAAAATCGCAGAAAACCTTGAACTTCGCTCTCAAAACGCCGACGCAACGCCGAAAATCCGCCGTCCGGTTGCTCGTCTTGTGCTAATTCACGAAGCGCCGCTTCGATATCCAGATAGATGACCGCCGCCTCGTGCCAATCACGAGGTGATCTTTCCCGCAGTTGATTGCGGGCCGATTGCAGATAGTTCGCGGCGGTGACCTCGGATCGGGAATACTCGTCCGCCTTGGCCTGGAATTCCTGGGCCAGACGCAGCCCACCGACAGCCAACGTTTCCGCGTCCAACTGGTTGGGTGCGAGCATTTTGAGTTTGTCTTTGGTAAGGTCCTTTTGGCCAATCGTATGCCATGAATTCCAAATCGGCAGGCCGTCACTGATCCGCAACTTCGGCCCGGGATCGCTGGCAGGAAGCGCATATTGATCCATGGACAACGATTGATGACAGGCGAAACAGTCATAGTCCGACAACTCGGGCCAGGGAACCTGTCGGTCGCGGAGGTGATCTTTGGCACGTTCCGCGGCAAGTGTCGCCGCCGCGGCAAGCGCAACGGCGCGACCGACCTGGCGAACCCGAACCGGCGAGGCGTAAAAACGCGGCGACGATGCGCGATCCCAATGCTTGGGCAGGCCGGCGTCATAGAGTGACAAATCGAATCGCAGTACCGGGTGCCCCGCGGCAATCAGGTCATGGTTCATGTCGCGCACGAGCCCGTCATCGGTCCGCGATCCGACATGGCAACGCACACATCCTTGGGCCCGTCCGACGATCGATTCGGTATCCTTCATCCCTGTCGAAGCGTCTGCGAGTGGACCGGCAACACTACTGTAGTGATCATCAATCCAAACATCGGCCGCCCCATGACAGGATTCGCAAGAGACGCCCGCGGCCAGAAACGACGGATCGAGTGTCGCGGAATCGGCGCACTGCTTGGGTGTGGCCGTCATATGACAACTGATGCAGCGTCGTCGAAGGAGCGTATCTCGGGCAATGCGCCAGGTTTGCGTTTCCTCGCTCCAGTCCACTTCGTTCGCCTTTGTCGTGGCAATCGAGGGATCGAGCGCAAATACGATCGCCGCGGACAGATCGTTGTAAAGCACCAGCCCCGCGTCGGCGTGCGGGTCCTCGGCGACCCAGCGAGTCAGCGAATGCCGCCACGCGGGTCCGCGATCGACCACGCCGCCGTGGCATGTCGAGGAGGCACACGATTGGGCGCCGCGAAACGTTTGTGCGTTGGCAATCCCGGTCAACCAGATGGCCAGAATGCCGCCAGCGACAGCCATGCGTTTGCCGGCTGCCTTGTGGACCGAAAGCGTCGAACCGACTGCCTTGGCCGGCAAGAAAGAAAACCGATGCAGCGGACGATCGAGTCTCATTCCACCGCCCCCACCGCCGCGGAAATCAGTGAATGCGCCCTGGGCGACGTCTGCATGTGGTAGCGATGGCACATCGTGCAGCTATCGGACGCCCACAGCGACTGACCGCCGAAGACCGGCTTCGGCTCACCGTTGCTCAGTAAATCCGATGGCGTCGCCGTTCCAGACTCACGATGACAGCCAGCGCAACTTTCAATGCCGGCAATCATGACCTTCGTTTGATCGGATCCAACGGCCTCGGGCGTACCCGGCTCGTACGCCTGGCGGTGACAATAGACGCAATCGATACTTCGGTGTGCGGCGTGATCGTAAACACCGTTGGCCAGCCAGCGACTGGGGATCAATGGCGGTGCATCGGGGCTTCGAGCGGCGATGATCGACTGGTCACTTTGGATCAGACTGTCTTCGTGACACTTTCGGCATTGTTCTTTCAGAACTTCGCGAGCGTTGGCCAGCACACTGGCGTTGTTCCATTGGTCCAGGATTCTCTGACGTTCGGTCGTTTCACCGGCGTAGCTTGCTGGTCGGTCACACCGATTCCCAGCGGGCTGATGCGGTTGGGGCGAGCTCCCTGGGCAACGATTTTCGCTTGCAGCCACTGATCGATTTCGCTCCAGGGCGCCGCGTGAGGAATGGGCAAGGTGCCTTCGTTGCGGCCGGCGGGGTTCATGGGGTGACAAGCCAGGCAATGTTCGTCGTACGGAAATGGGCTTCATGTATCGACCCAGCTCAGCATCGGAACGAAGTGTGATTGCTCCGCTTGGCGCGCCGGCCATCTCATGACAACTGGAACAATCGAGTTGGACCAAGCCGTTATCGGTCGTATCCAAGTTCTCCATTCCGGTAGCCTTCAGCTGCAACATTCTCATGCGATACCGCTCGCGAAGCTCTGGCTCCAGATCCCGCAGTCGAATCACGTCTTTGCCCTTGCCGGATTGGCCAGGCTTCAAGTGTTGCGCGTGGTCGAAGGTAATCGTACCGGGATCTTTGCCCTGGAGCGAAACGAAATTGCCGTGGTCGGTCGTGAAGGAAGAAATGCTTTTGTTATCCGCGGCAAGCTGGACGACTTGCGTGCCCTGTTTGCAGACATCCGCAAGCCTGGCATGACAGATAGCACATTGCTGGTTGGAAACAACGGTCAAATCGTGATCACGTCCCTGGTGATCGGCATGACATCGCGCGGAATTCTGATCAAGCAGCGGCCAGTCACCATCCATTTTCGATCGATCGTGATCGCCAATGGGCTGTGTTTCTCCGAGATGGCATTTCGTGCATGCGGCCTGCGTGTTGGCAATCGCCTCGGTCTCGCTGACACCCAGCAATGAAACGCTGCGAACGGCGTCGCTGCCAATCGGAGAGAACGCTTGGTGGCATTGGTCACAGTCTTGCTCGAAGGCCGCATGACCGTCCGCGACCGGACCGGGATTCGCCATCTTGCCGCCACCGGAGACCATCGCGTAACCGAGTGCCGAGACGCCGACCACCAGCGCCGCGATGGTGATTGCAATTTTCCATTTGAAAAACCCACCGCGTTGGCGGTAGTAATCCAGTTCGATGCGCTGCGATCGCTGCTTGCCCGTTTGTCGCGGTTGCATTGACATTCAACTTTCTTCGCGGTTTACCAGTACTTCAAAGCTGTCCAAACGTGCGCTGCCAACAATCCTGTTACCGCGACGGACAAGCCGATGTGAACAGGCAACCACGCATGCAGCAATCGGTGCACGGTTGTTTGCGTATCAAACTGTCGTCGTTGATCGCACATTTGCTCGAGCAGATTGATCGTTTCCTGGCTGGTATCGTTGCAAGCACTGCGCAGTCGATCAAACCACTGCGCCGCCCGAGGTCGATCCGAAACAGGCGATTCGGCCTTGGCGCCCGCCAGCAAGAATGGCTCGATTTCCGCGAACGCGGTCCACAGTTGTTCCTTGTCGGCTCGCGACTTTTGGACGTGACGCGTTTCGACGGTGTGCCCGATCGTTCTGCCGACGTGCCGCTGCGCCCGACGACAATCGGACCGGTCGCGATGAGTTCCGGCTGGTGATCGTTGGCAAAGTTACCGGTCGTCTTTGGACCGCATACCGCCACCAACATCTGCCGAGCATCCTCGACGGTGACCTTCGAGACGTGCTCGATCTGGCCGTAGATCGTTTCCGCGGGAAGATTGCGGAGCATCCACCGCGGTAACAGATTCTGCACCATCCAGCCGTAGAGCCCGCTCAGGATGGTCAAGATGAACAAGATCATCAATGTCGCTGGCAACCAACCACCGAGCACCATTCCGCTGTGGGCGATTGCCAATGGTAGCGACGCAATTCCCAGCCAAATGTGTGCCGCCATCCAATATTTGGTGGCACCGAATCGTTTGATACGACGGAACCATTTACGAGGACTCAACAACATCTCGAACAAGATGATCAGTCCCGCCGCGACGCCGCAGCTCAGTCCCGCCGCACTGCCCCCGCTCAACCAATGGGCTGCCGACAGGGACCCCCAAGCATACCAACCCAGCAGCGCGGCGGTTACCATCGCCGTGGGCAGTCCAATCAAGAAATGGAGTCGAGTCGATTGCAACAACAACACGTTAGCATCACTTCATTTTGCAATTTTGCGGGTGGAACGAGTGTCCACATTTACATCAGCAATGCTGATCGTACCAGCCAAGATTGCGTCCATGTGTAGTGGGACTCGGCCCCCAAGTCAAATCAGGCAAACAATCGTTATAATCCGAGCCTTCGATCCCAAACCGAACCAGGGACAGGTCAATGAGTTTACTGGTCGGACCGACGGTATTGGCGTACCTCGGTGCCAGCCGGTTGAACCGCGGGAAAAGGGCACGGAGACTCTTCCGGCATGGTCGATAGCGATTATGGTAGGGGGGGCGACCGGGTCGTTTTCTATCCATTCTCTTGTTCGGTGCCGCTTCCCGTCTCACCCCGAGTCGCGTGATGACGTCTTCAACCTTTCTGATCGACTGTCTGGATCATTGGACAGTCACCTTGCGCGGGATGATCCTGGTCGTCATCGGCGCAACGGGCTTGACGGCCCAGGAGGTCATTCCGACGCCGCGGCAACCACTCGATCCATCGAGATCCCATCGCTTGGCCGGTGATCCAGATCGCGACGTCCGCGGTCCGCCGTCTGCATCCATTACCGCTGGCACACTCGATCGATTGCATGGCCCGCTGCTGAGCCGCGATTTTCGCATCAACGGCGCGCAATCTTGCGCTACCTCCAATTGTCACGGCGGGCCCCGGCCCGGTGTCGTGCAGCCGTGGGCACGAAGAGGCAGCGCCTACCAATTGTGGAAAGAGAACGATCCGCACGCCGACAGCTGGCGAACGATTTGCAGCGACGAGAGTGTCGAAATCATGCGGCGACTGAAAATCATTCGCGGCAACCAGATTGTCGACCCGGCCGGGTTCGACAATTGTCTTTCCTGCCACAACACTACCCAGCGATTCGACGAGCCCAGAACAACCGTTGACCGCCGCGAAGGGATCGGTTGTGAGGCGTGTCATGGGCCCAGCGAGCAGTGGATCCACACCCATTTCCAATATGACTGGTCAGCGCTGTCGGCGACAAATCAAGGTTTTGTGAATGCCGGCGATTTGTACACGCGTGCGAATGTGTGCCTCCTGTCATGTCGGCGATCAAGATCGTGACATGAATCACGACATCATCGCCGCTGGACATCCAACGTTGCGATACGAATTGGCGACATTCCATGCCTGGCAACCCAAGCACTGGCGTGACGCCGAGGAAAGCCACAAGACCTACTACGAAGCCCAATTGTGGTTGGCCGGACAGGTTGCCGCCACTGATGCTTCCCTATCGCTCTTGGAATCACGCGCCTGCGATAGCCATACGGTGAGCGAGTGGCCGGAATTCGCTGCCTACAACTGCGCCTCCTGTCACCACAACCTGAGCCTCGACAACCAGCGTGAACCGATTGACCCGACGCGGAAGGCGACCGCCGTCTACTCTCGATGGAACGATGCTGGGCTGCGGTGGTTGATCGCTTATCGCCAGGAATCGGGCGAGGCGACCGGCGAAGATTTCCGGTTGATCGCCGCATTGGACGAGGTCGAGCAACGGATGGAGGCCAAGCCAAGGCCCGACCGGACAGCCGTTGCGATCGCCTCACGTGCGGCCAGAGAGAAGCTTGCCGCCTGGTTCGACGGCACCGCCGGGATCCAGGAAAGGCATCGGTTCCGCAGCGATCGACTTGCCCGGGTCGTTGTCTCGGCCGCGGGAAACCCTCGAACCTTCCAGACATGGGAGTCGGCAGTACAGTTCTATTTGGCAGCCGTCGCTGCGCGTGAAAGTTGGCCTGGAGGCTGGAACGGTCCGCTGCGGGGCGTCGCCGATCGCATGCAAGACGGGTTACGCTACCCAGAGATGATCGACATTAGTCGCTTCGCAAGGCGGGAACGCGGCAGTGGACCGAGCGCAAACCGTGCCGACGCGACGCGGATGGGAATCGAATTGGCGGGATGGCTGGGCCCGGTGAAATGGCAGCCGCGAACGATCGACGAGGACGATCCGGCAACAATCGAGGCGGAAATCGAAGAATTGCTGAACCAAATCGGTGACCGATGGAAAGGCCAACCGCCGCCGACCGAGCCCAACGCCCCCGCTCAAAACAACATGGATGAGAAACAAATGCCCAAAGCTACGGAGCGAGAATCGGTCGAGGACATCCTTCAGTCGATCGAGGCATTACAATCGGGCGGCCGTCGATCCGAATCCGATGCGGAAACCGACAAATAACGTGCCGGCAAAGAGAGAGACCATCGCGGGAGCGGGGAAGCGAATTGATGACTCGAAAATACCTAGGCTGTGAAGTGAGCTGTATTTTCACCGCTGCGCTCGTTGCGATGATCCTGTCGACAGGGCTCGCACGCGCACAGCAACCCACCGGATTGACAACCGACGCCGTCTTCCAGACGTGGCGAAAACATACCGGTGTCCAGGCCTGCAGCCGGTGCCACTACGAACCCGGCAACGCGTTTTCGTCAGTGGACAAGAGTTTCAGTCGCCAAAATGAAATGAAGTTTTGGCTGGCCAACGACAAACACGCCATTGCCCGCCGTCGTGTCGAACCGCTGACCAAGGACGAAGTGCTGGAACAGGCAAAATCGCTTCAGCAACAATACGGAGCGGACATCGGAATCGTCAAAGGCTGGCTCGGTACCAGCAACATCCTAAGTCATCGGATGTGTGAAAAGCTCCGCTACGACGTCAAGGACGCCGCCGGTTACGCCCAGTTCCAAGACAACTGCTTGACCTGCCACGGCGGATACCGCAGTGACGTCGAATCCGACAAGGCCGATTTCGCAACGGGGCAACCCGGAATCAGCTGCAACTATTGCCACCAGATCGGAAGCAATGATCGTTGGGTGGACGCACACAGTAGCAATAGCAACGAAACCCGTGAGGCGTGGCGTGCCGCTAGCTCCTCGATGAAAGCTGGCGTCGGGATGCGCGACTTGGTGACAACTTCCAAACAGGCCGACCTGTGCTTTGACTGTCATATCGGGAACCGTTCGCAAAACAGGTTTATCACTCACGAAATGTATGCAGCAGGCCATCCGCCTTTACCGTCGATCGAACTGCAGACATTCTGTGATCAAATGCCGCAGCACTGGCGCACCTTGTCGGAAGTTCACGAAGCACTGCCCGAGCCAATGAAGGATTCGTACTTTCAGACGAACTTCCCGGGAACGCAGAACGCCGACGTCACGTTCTGGAACACCCGAAAGATGCTCATCGGTGCCCTTGCCGCGCGTGTCAAAACACTTGATCTGGTTCTGCAGTCGGCCGAAATGAATCAGTGGGCTGACTACGCCCTGTACGATTGTGCCGCCTGTCATCACGAACTGAAGACGGTTAGCCGCAGGCAGCAGCGTGGTTACCCGGCCGCACCGGGACGGCCGCGTCAACCCGAATGGCCCGATTCGCTGTTCCATATCGGTCTGTTCTTGGTGAAAGACGAACCGGCGATCATGAGCACGGAAACGGCACTCAGCCAACGATTTGGTGAACAGCCGTTCGGTGACCCAGCGCGCGTCTCGGTCACCGCCAACGAGCTTCGGGCGCAGATCGAACAGGCGATAAAAATGGCGGAGACGACCCCGGTCGACGCCGAAATCGCTCGTGGCGTGCTACGTGGTCTGGCTCAAACGCCCACCGACAAACTGTTGGTTTACGATTCGGCCCGACAAGTGGTTTGGGCGATCCGCGTGATTGCCGCCGAGATGGAAGCCGAGGGAATACCGCTTGACGATCCACTCAAGCAGCTGATCGCGGGCCTTGATCAACCCCAGATCGCGCCCGGTAGCATCGGCTTGTCCACGACCCTTCCGGCAGGACGACAAAAGTTTATCTATCCCGATGGGCTGCGCGGTGACCTGGACCGTCGTGCGAACTTTGATCCCGATACGCTGGAAGCTCGTCTACGGGAGATCAATACTTTGTTGACCGCCGACATCCGCCGGCGAAGCCAACGTCTCGTTTCACAGCCCGCTGATTAGCCGGACAGCAACGTTGGCCGGTCGCTGGTGGCCGAGCGTCAGCGAGCCGCCGGGAACGCTCGATCGATTCTTATCCGTTTGGATCAGCGTTTGAGCTGGGGCGGGAACTGAAAGAATCGCTCGTCAAAGATGTTGTCGCTGGTGTACCAGGTCGACCCATTCTGGCGTTTGTACATCTTGTCGGCTTCTTCCTTGCTTAGCGGTCGAGCGCCGACGCGACCGAAGACGGCGATTTGGTTGCCGCTTTCATCGACCGCGCGGTCGCGGTCCATGCCGCGGCTGATCGCCAGGGCGTGGCCCTTTTTGGGCAACTTGTAAGTGGCCACCAGGAACGGGATCGGTCGGGGACTGAATCCATCGTTGCCAGGAATTTCGGGACTTGTCAGCTGGATCACTCGCAAGCCATTCTTGCCGTCGGCCACGTATGCGAATTGGCTGACGTTGGTGATTCCCAGCTTCACGTCGTGTGCGTCATTGATACAGCCATTGGCGTCGTAGAACTGATCGATATAGGCGTTGCGAGGATTCTCGATGTCCAGGATCGCCAATCCGTGTTTGCCGGCAGCCACATACGCGTAGGTTCGAGCCAAGTAGATTCCGTGGGCATCATCCATTGGCACTTGATGCACCACATGGGGATGTGCCAGGTCGCTGGTGTCGAGGACTTTCACGCCGTCGCAGTCGGTCACAAAACCATAGCGGAATTGAACGGCGACCTTGTGTGGGTGACGCAGTTCTTCGTGGCCGATATGGTGTGTCACCTTGGGGCAAGTGGGATCGCTGATGTCGACAACAACCAGCCCTTTGTCACAACAGATGTAGGCATATGTACCGACAATCGTGATCGACTCGGCACCGCAAAGCATGCCGTCGGGATTGAACGTCAGCGCTCGTTCGAGATAGTTGTTGAGCGGGTTACCGTCCAGCAGCGTTCCTGCCCCGACCAGGATCAGACCTTCCTCTCGATCGGTGACATAGATGTAAGCATACATCCCGTGGACCGCCGGTTCTTCGTTGATCGGATCTTGGATGCGAGTGGGATCGGGTGCAATCGTGGTCGGCGAAGCGACACCGGTCGCGAACTTGGTGCGGACATAGAATCGCTGGCCAATCGGCGAAACGGGTGCCGTCGTGATTCGCTCACTGAACGCCTTATGGTCGATGAAGGCGATGTCGAACACGCGCAGCCCGCCTTCGCCGCAGGCGGCATACAAATACTCACCGCGATGCTGCAGATCGAGAATTTCGGGCTTTCGATATCGAAGCGAAAGCGTTTCGATGATGTCACGTCCGGGATGTTCGTGGCTGTGCTCCAACTGCCGATCGTGCTCGAGGTGCTCCTGATAATTTTCCGGATAGGCGAGCTTGTGCAGGGAGCTTCCGATGACCGCTTGCGGCTCAGTATTTTCGGTCACCACGACCGCCTCGAATCCATGTTCCCCAGCCGCGACGTAACAATACTTGCCGATGAAATTTGTGAATCCGGTACCCTGCATCAATAGCTGGGCCATGATTGCGTTGTTGTCGTCCTTCCCAGAGAGGTGGCAATCGGTGCAGCTTTTGGTTTCATAGACGCCGGCGTGATTCGGATCGGCCTCGTTTTCCCATCCTGCTCCGCCTCGGACGGTGTGGGGGACATTCGTGCTAAATGCGATTCCGCTCAATCCATCGCCGCTGATTGTTTGCTGCTGGACATAGATCGATTGTCGGTTTGCATCCAAGCTGCTGACATGAATGGCACAACTGCTTCTTGCCGGACCGATGCGATTGCCGGTCACGTTTCCGTCCCGCGCCAGCATGAACACATCATCGCGAAGCGTTTGAAAGTTGTAGCTGGTTCGGTTCCGCGTGACGTCACCGTTGTTATGAAGTTCCGGCGCCTTGATGTTCGCCTTTTGAGTCAAGTGGCATCCAAAGCAACTTGGATTCCACGAGCTGTGGCAAGTGATACACGACATGTTTTCATTGCGGTGGGCACAAGCGAGTAGATCTTCCTTGCTGTTTCCGCCCCAGGTCACTTGACCGTCACTGCCCATGCGAACGGTTTTGGCAGCGTGGGAACGTGGATTGTATTCCGGATTACCGGGTCGAATCGTGTAAGCGGTTTGGCTAACCTCCCAATACTTGTCCGGCTCGACGGTGCTCCGCTGAATCAGTTTTGGTTGCTGGCCAGGTTCGCGGAGAATCTCGAATCGTGGTGTGTCAAAGGTAGTTCGCAGCGACAGCAGATTCGTTCCACCGCCGGGCGCTGCCGGGCCGCTGGTTGGAAGTCGCGCGGGTTGACCGGCCGCGAGCTGCTCGTCGACCTTTTCGATCAGCGACTGGGCGCTGGTTCCGTGACAGTCGATGCACTGGATCTCAATGGCTGCTCGTACCTCGTTGTACAGATTTGTATTGCCGTGACTGTCTTGATAGAAGTGGCAGTCGGTGCAGTGCATGCCCTTCTCCATATGGATATCCATCAGATGGACAGGAACGTCAGGGCGGCATTTTCCGGTATCCTGCTCTTGCTCGGTCGGTGGTGCGACGGCGGCTTGCAACTGCTCGCTGCTGACTTCCTCGATCGGATCGTTTTTCCAGTCCAGCAAAGTTCCATGGCGATTCTTCTTGAAGACGGCACGGAACACCCAGCCGTGGCCGTGAAAATCGGCGAACTGGGTATGGCGGAGATGCGGGTTGAGGTCGCTGACGTTGGCCAAGAATTCTGGATCGCTCCAATGGCCACGCGCGGCGGCTTCGTTGGGATTGGATTCCGTTGCACGGATGTAGTCTTCCGCCGTCAGATGCTTTTGCTCTTCGGGATACATCAGTTCGCCGTCGGTTTCGTTGTCCCACCACATGTAACCGAGATAGCTGTTGATCACATTGGTACCGGGATGGACGTGACAAACCATGCATTGACTTGTCGGCATCCGCAATTCGAACTTGTGCTGGATCGGGTGGCCAGGTTGATCCTTGCGAATCATCGGGTCGACATACTTCACCCATTCGTCACGCTCGGCCGCGGCCGTGCCGTCGTTGCCGTATTTGGCAAGGAAGCCGCTGGCCACGACGCTGCGATCATTGGCGTACAGCACATGACAGGAACTGCAGCCGCTGCTGCGATAGTCGCCGGGGTGGTCATTGGTCCCCAGAAAGTTCAGGGTCGGGTCCAGAAGTCGAGTCTTGGCCAGCCCGATAAAAACAGGATCGGTTCGATTTTCGGTGCCCAGACCGCGATTACTCAGCCGTTCACGAGGCCGCCCGGGCTCTTCCAGAACCTCCGGAATCCCGACTTCGGCACGAAATCGGCCACCGCGTTCAAAGATCCGCAACACGTTTCCGGGTTGCGTGATTTGGTAGGGCAGAAGCGGTTGCAGAAACGGCACGATGCCCTTCTCACGAGTCTGTTCGGGAGTCGGCAGCGGGACGGTCTGCAAAATCTGCGGCGCGCCGTTCATGCTGTAGGACTCGCCATACCGCGAATACTTTTCGTCGCTACCGCCGTTGTTGTACAGTGCAGCACCCCACAACATGCAGCCATTGGTCATCATGCTCTTACGCAGTTGCAAGACTTCGTTGGCATGACATTGACCGCAGGCAATGTGTGCGACGCGCAGATCACCCGGATTCATGAAGCGAATGAATTCAGGTGATTCGTGATTCAAGATCGTGTAACTGCGAACCGGATTGGCACTGTCTTTCCATGCCGGGGCGAATCGCGGCCAGACGTGGGCACTTTTGATGTCAAAGCAGTTGGCGTTGCCGCCGTGACAATCGGTGCAGCCGATCTGTACCGAATTGACCGGATGCATATGACCGACATCGGTGTGACAGTGGATACAGCCTTCACTCTTGGCCATCGCCTGGTCGGATGTCTGCCGCATCAGATCATCATGACGCAGGTTGGTGGGAATCGGATACGAAGCGTTATCGGCAATGCCCAGCCGTCTTGCCAGATCCCAGGGATCCTCACCGCGGCGACCGATCCCGGGCTCCTTTGCCCCCACCGGCCCGGGCGCCACAGCCCGCCCGTGATAGCTGCGGGGCAGTGGGATCTTCTGTTGGGGAATCTCGACGCCCGGCGGTAGTGTTTGTGGCCCGGCAATTCGCGCCGATGGTTGCGGGGCGGGCACCAGCTGGTCCGACAGGCTCATCGAGATCGCTGCGGGTTGTGATGATTCGGTTGCCTTTTCGGCTTCGGCCAACTCGGCTGCGGCCAACTCGGCTGCGGAGGCCTGAACTACCTGGCCCGATGCGTCGTGCTGGGCCGATTGCAACAGGTCTCGCAGATTGGCGATCCGCTGCCGTGGAGATCTGCGCATCTGCCCGCGAAACACAGGCGAACAGAATAACGAGAGCCAGAGTGCGTTTCATGATTCCGTTCATTTGCGTGGCGTCAAGCGTCTTGCTTGCCAGTCGTAACATCTGCTTTTAATCCTGCCTCGATCTCACATCCAGGCCTGTCAGCCTGCGGTGCGTTCAGTATTCCAGAACCACGTCCAGGAAGCCCGCAACGGGATTGCGAGTCTTACCACCGACGGTTTGATAGAGGTCCGAGAATCCTTTGCCGGCAAATAGGCCTGCAAACCCACCTTGAATCAAGATGTTGTTGTTCAACAATGGCCGATACTCCAAACCGGTGCTGAGATCAGCGCCAATGTATTTGTTCACATCGCCGACAAACAGATAGGTTTCTAGCACCTCGGTCCTGTCAAACCACAGAAAGTTGCAATTGTTGATGCTCTTCAGGCGCGGCGTGATGTCCGCATCGAGGCCGATATTGAATAAATGCAATCCGGGATTGACGAAGTTAGTTTGCCCTTGGAACTTCGAGCTCCGAAGACTCGGTAGCAGCGATTGACGGTTGGTCAATTCCACACCGAACAGCCGAATCGCCTGGCGTCCCCAATAGCTGAACTCTTGGCCGGCGAAATTGGGGTTGGTAAAGATGGCATCAAAACCCTGTGCTTTATCGTCGTTCGGATCTTTGTCACCGGAGCTATAGAAGTAGGATGATCGGAATCGCACCCAATCGCGATCGTAGGACAACTCCAACGCGCCCATGAAGGCGCTGATGTTGACTTCCCGACCGGCAATGGGATTCAGGTCGTCGCGGCCAAAAACGTAATAAAAAGCGCTGCTGGCGTTGACCCGTTCCATGTGTCCGTTGGTGGCGCCGCCAAAGTAATAGGAGCGGACGTCATGCGGCGAGTAGACGCCCACCGGATCGGGGCGGGCCAGAAAATTATTCCGATCAAACTCCATCGTCGGTTTGTCGTGGTTAGCGTGAAAGGAGACCGTGGCATTGTTCCCCGAATACAGGAAGTCCTGGCGATAGTAATTCGCGATCCAAGTGTTTTGATTTCGGTCCCGCTCGAATCGATTCAAAAAGCTGTTGGTATCTTTTTCCGTTTGATCAAACCAGACGACATTGAATTGATCACGGTTGCTGTTCCGCGTGCCGAACAGCCGTACGCCTCGGTTCATGTCATTGAAAATGAAGCCACGAAAATCGCTGACAAAGAACTGACTGCCCGCTCGCAGCGATGCAAAATCGTAGTAGGGGCTCGTGTCCGCGAGTTTCACTTCGGCAAACCATTCCTGCAATGCGAATTGATCGCGCAGACGACTGGTGCCGGCGCGGACGTCGGGGTTGACCACGCCCAGTTCGTCGGCAACCAACTTGTTGACGTTGTAGATCAGATCGAATTTGAGTCGCCAATCGGCCGGCTTGAAAAATGTGTTGCCGTGAAACAGATCAACAACGAGCGCCGATTGATTGACGAACAGGAACTGGTCGGGGTCGCCGAAAAAGGCCGTGGCTCCCGGATTTCGAGTCGCCTCAAACGGCGTTGTCGGTGTCGGAAGCTGCCGCGCCTCGAACAGGGTAAAGTTGAGACCGGTGAGTTTTAGAAATGTGTGCTGTCCGATGATCGGGTAATCGCCCTTGAGTACGTTTTGATTGTAAGGGTCCCACCAGGCGCCTTTGATGCCGGGGTAGTCATCCATGATCGGATGACCCTTTCCGTAACGATCCGAATCCGGCAAACCCAAACGCCATCGATCTTCAACGGGGATGAAGTGATTGCTCGTTTGAAACTCGGTCGGCTTGATTCCACTGGGGCCCGTGAATCCATAGGGAGCGCCGCGGGGCGCCGCAATCAACGGATGAGTATGGTCCTCGCCGTCGGCGATGATCGGCAATCTCTCGGCCGGTTCGCCTGCGCCGCGCAATACCTTGGGGCGAATGTCACTGGGCAGGTCCTCGTCGGCCGGCCGGATGTCGACCAGCATTTCGGCAAAGGTTCGCTCGCTGCCCGGCGGATCGGTGGAAGATCGATCGCTCGCCTGGATCACGCGGTTGTCGATCGGTGTGTCAAGAATCTGTCGCGCGATGTTCACATCAGGACCCAATTGCAACAGATCACCCAAGGTGGATGTCTGCCCGTATGCACTCAGATCGCTGAGGCACAGGGCGACGGTGATTGCGGCGATGGCTGGCGAAGTGAATCGCATGGGCGGTAAAGGGGCTTGTCGCACGATTGTCTTTCCACGCTCGTTTTCCGCTGAAATTTCGTCCGATGCGTGCAATTCGACGCTCGTGGCGTTTGCAAACGGTGCGAAATTCAAGAGTGGTGTGATCTTGGTTTCAGACAAATGACGCTGTTCGGGGGACTTTCCTCCTTTGGAGCGGCTTCAGCTTGTATCGGTTAGGGAACCCTGAACACTCGTTCCGAACGTGCCAATTATTCCGATTAATCGTGAGGTTCAGCCACTTTCTGGCAACTCGCTCGTCAAACGGGGTAATTGAAGTAGCATAGGTAGACCCTGCGGATCGAAATCGTGCCAGGCGGAACAAACTGCCGAGACTTGATATCAGGCGCTGTGGCAGCCGCCAAGCAAAAAACGTCACCACGAGAAACCATTGATGAGTATTCGCCGGCAACCCAATCGACGTCGAACGATCAAGCGACGAAGCCTCCGTGCCGAGCAACTCGAGCAGCGGCAGTTGTTGGCTGGGGATGTCATGTTGCATAACACCGAGAATCCCTCCGATGTCAACGGCGACGGTCGAGTCTCCTCGATCGATGCGCTCGCCATCGTCAATTACATCCGGCGTGAAAATCTTGCCGAAGGCGAAGCGGTGGCGTCGACGCAGGTCCTGCCGAAAATGGTCGATGTCGATAACAATGGTCGGGTCACCGCCCGAGATGCGTTGATGGTGATCAACGATCTGCGGATCGAGGCGGAGATCATTCCTGCCAATACGCCGCTTCCTCCGCCGCTTGATTACAGTCTGTTTCCCAAACCTGCCGACGTCGACGACAGTAATAACGAAGACCTGAACGTCAACGTTCTGACAGACTTCAAGACACTGAACCCGAACGATCCCAATTTTCAATACGCCTCGGTCTTCAACGACGCGTATGTCGTCAACAAGGCTGACAGCCAACTGACGACCAATGATGTCAACACGTTGCTTGATCGAGCTTCGGCAGCGACTCGCAGCAACGATGCGATCATTGCCGTGGTTGATCGCAACGGAACGATCCTGGGCGTGCGTGTTGAGGATGGTGTCAGTGCATCGCTGACAGGTGCCGGGAATGAGCAGGCGCTCGCGTTTGCGATTGATGGTGCGGTCGCGAAGGCCAGAACCGCGGCATTTTTCAGCAGCAATGCGGCTCCGATTACCAGTCGCACGATTCGCTCGCTGAGCCAGTCGACAATGGTGCAACGCGTCGTCGAGTCATCACCTGTCGCATTGAGTGAAGAATATGTGGGTCCCGGATTTGTCGCCCCGATCGGTGTGGGCGGAAAATTTCCACCGGAAGTCAATTTCACACCTCAGGTTGACCTGTTCGCGATTGAGCACCAAAGTCGCGATAGCCAGCGAAATGCGGGCCCCGACCAAATCAAGGGGAATGAAGACGACTTCTATCTGCGGACTCGCTTCAACGCGAATCCGACATTCGTGCCGAGCAATTCGGAGACCTTTTTCCAAACATGGCCCGAATCGTACGGAATTCAAACCGAAACGTTCTTTGATTCGCAGTCGCGCGGTGTCGCGACGTTGCCGGGCGGTATCCCGCTGTTCAAATTCCTTGCGACGCCAACAGGCCCGGCGCTCTCGGACCAGTTCAATCTGGTTGGCGGGATCGGTGTCTTTTTCCCAGGCGAAGACGGATACGCCACGTTCGAGCAGGACTTCCAGTTTGGCGTGGGACAGTCGGAAAAGGCGCGTACCAACTCCAGCAAAGTACTCGAGGCAGAATTCTCTGCATTCATCGCCGCCGCCGGCGCTGGACTCGTCAATCCGTCCCCCTCGTTTGTTCGCGATTTGTCGGGATTCAATTCACAGCTTCCGCCACTGCCTAACTTCTTCTTGCCGACCGGCCGGATCGATTTGGTCGGCATCACACTGGAAATCTACGGCCCCAATCCGGACCAATCATTTCGGCAGCCGGGAGTCGACCGATTGATTCAGGTTGGGCAGCAGAACTTCGGCGGCGTCGGTTTTGTTTCGGGCGACCTGGTCCCGATCAATAACGCGGGGGATCTGCTTCAAGCTGGCCAGCCGGTTCCCGAGGGTTGGTTGGTGGCGCCCCATGACTCGCAGGTCTCCGGTCTGACCGCCGATGCGGTCGATCAAATGATCGCCCAGGGCGTGATCGAGGCGCAACGCACGCGGGCCGCCATCCGGCTGGACATCGACGGCGGTTTCAAGCCTGGTGCCAGAACGAGCATGGTGTTGTCGGTTGCCGACACCAACGGCGAACTGTTGGGCCTCTACCGCATGCCCGATGCCACGGTCTTCTCGATCGACGTCTCCGTCGCCAAATCAAGAAACACGGCTTATTACGCCGACCCAGTCGATCTTCAGCCGGCCGATCGCGTCGACTTCAATGGCGATGGTGTCTTTGGCGCCGTATCGACTTCGCTGAACGTCTATGGTGACACGCTTCCGCTGGGAACAGCCGTCACGAATCGGACCACACGCTTCTTGGTCGAACCACGCTATCCAAGTGGTTCCCAACCGTCCGCCGCCCTTGCCAGCGGACTGGTCAACGATCCGAGTCTTGATTTGTGCGACCAGAAGCCCGGATTGTGCACGCAAGTCGCGCCGCAAAGTATCTTACGCGCCGCCGGAATCAATCCGCTGACGGGTGAGAATCTTGTCAACGATGCACCGTTGGCCGCTTCGGTTTATGGTTCGCTGGGCACGTCCAGCGTGCTCGCGTTCGACGCGTTCAATCCGAGTCGTAACTTCCGTGATCCGGGTGATGCCGACGTGATCATCAATGGCGACGGCACGGTTCAGCCGCTGGCGAATCAAAACGGCATCGTTTTCTTCCCGGGAAGCACACCTGTGTACCTGGATCTTGACGCCAACCAATTGGTCGGTGGGTTCGGGGTCAGCGGGGATGGTGTGGACCAAGACGACGTGGTAACCGCTGGCGGCCAGGTCGGCTACGAAGCACCCGCCGCCATCCGCGTCGACCAGTTCCCGGTCGGCTATGTGCGATTGCCATTCCAGAAATTCAATCGCAATCCGTTCGGCGCCTGATCGGATTTCGACGCCTTTCAGTCATCTTGCGACGTTGTCGCCGCGGCGTCCTCCGGAGCCTCGGCACTCGGGGACCCGACCGCTATCATGTGACAGGAAATCAGGATCAGTGCGATTGCCACGATTCGCTTGAATCGCGCCGCTGGGATTCGGCGACTGGCGAGGACCCCAAGCTGCACGCCTGCGATTGCGAAGGGTGCGGCGATCAACGAATGAGTTGCGGATTCCGGAGTGACGTATCCTCGAAATGCCAACAACACCGCTTTATACGTCGCGATCACCAGCAAGCACTGGGTGACAAATGCTTTGAATCGTTCCTGGGACCAGTCCTGCTTGAGTGCGAAGGCGGCGACAGGTGGCCCGGCGATGCTGACGGCGCCGGCCAAGAATCCACTGACGGCGCCCGCGGCGAAACACGAACTCTTTGATGTCGCCCGGTGGCTGGAGAACCGTTGGTTCCGAATGTTCAGCAGTACCATTGCCAAGATTGCCAATCCCGTTCCCCGCGCCAGCCAATCGAGTGGCGCGACTTCAAAGGCGACGAGACCCAGGGGAAGGAACAACGCGGCGCCGATCATTGCTAACCGCAGCGACGGCCATTCGATGCCTTCGCGGTAAGCCCAGGCGGCCATCACCAGCATCGGCACACTCGATAACGAAATCACGACATGTGCCGATCGCACATCCATCACAAATGGCACTGCCGCCAAAGCGACGATCCCAAATCCGAAACCGATCGCACTGTGCACAAATCCGGCGGTAAACGCGATCACTGCGATCGAGACCAGAGGGATCCATGTGTTGGAATCGATCACTACTCAGGCAGCTCCGCCCCGCGTGTTTCCTTGGCAAACAGCACGACGATGACGCCCAACAGGAACAACCAGCTCAACATCGATGCGGCCTCTTGCAAAGAATACCCCAAGCCCCCATCGGCCGTCGGTCGCTGCATCCAACCGGTCAACAGCAGCATCGGAAACGTGACCAACCGGCCCATATTGAAACAGAACCCTGCACCCGTTCCACGCAGACGCGTGGGATACAACTCGGGAAAATAGACCGCATAACCGGCGTGCATTCCCAATGTGAGGAATCCGAACAACGGCAACGTCAGCCAAATCACTGCAATCGGCGCCCCTCCGCCAATGATGAACTTGAAAAAAAGGATCGAGATCGCAAACGCACCCAGGTGATAGAAAATGAAGGCTCCTTTTCGACCCAGCCGATTGGAAATCCATCCGAACATCAACAGTCCGATGCCACCGCCAGTCGTGTTGACAAACATGCTCAACATTTCGGCGCGTTTGATATCGGACGCCCGTTCCGCGAGTGCCGCGGCCTTCTCCGGTTGTGGTGACTCCTCGGTCAATCCCGCTGCCCGCAGTACTTCCGTCTGCTTCCTTGCCATCAATGCGTTCTTGCCATAGATGTGGGCACCCCAGAACGTGGCCAAGCCGATGCTCGCCAGTGACACGCCGACAATCGTATTGCGGAGACTCTGCGCATTGAACAGCTCCGAGATCCGCCCTTGTCGTTCGCGGGGGTCCTCCGCGGCCCGCTCCTTGGCCTTGATCCATTGCTCGGGCTCATGAAGTTTCCAACGAATCCAGACGGTCAACAGAGCCGGTACGACACCGATCAGGAAGCCAAGTCGCCACGTGTCGGCGCCCCAGGGGCTCGCCGCCAAAACAAAGAATCCAACAATTGTCGCCAGGTAAGTGCCGAACACGCTGGAGGCATGAAAGATCGATCCCATCACCGCGCGGGACCGCTTTGGCATCACCTCGGCGACCATCGATGACGCAACTGCCCATTCGCCTCCCACACCCATCGCGACAAAGAATCGCAAGACAACCATCTGCCACGGTTCTTGCGCCACCGCGGTCACACAGGTGAACAACGAGTAAAACAGAATCGTGATGATCATCGTCTTTGATCGCCCGATCCGATCGCTGAGTACCCCGAAAAAAATACCTCCGATCGCGCCGCCCAACAAAAAGGAACCGAGTGCGACGTTATTCCAATAGCGGACAATCCCGTCTTCGGCATCGCCCAGCAATTGTGGCATGGCATCCCGCATCGAGGCGACAAAAATCTGTCCCTCGAAAACGTCAAACACCCATCCCAGCGACGCGATCAGCAAGACCAACCATTGGTATTTGGTGATCCCCTCGTTCCACTTTAGCGACTGAGATTCATTGCTCATGAAGGTGTTTGCGGGTTGGCGGAGACGGAACAGGGGTCAGGTAGCAAGAGTGCGATGCAACCGCAGTGGTGGAGGATGACGACATCGGCTCTCCGCCGCGGCAGAGGTAGCAGTGTTGCTCCTGAAGCAGCGGTTGCCGAACGAGAACTCAACATTGAGTTTTGGTAAACCACAAGCTTAGCGAATCGATCACCGGTCATGTCGTCGGTGTGAACGACTGAGTCTGCATTTCAGCAAGTGAGGCGACAACCTTTCGCTTGCCGACGAATGGCCGCCGCGCATGCATCGCGATCGTGTTGTCAATCAAAACGACATCACCAACTTGCCATTGCAGGTCAAACGCCAGCTGTTCCGCAAAATCGGCGGCAACGCGTACCGCGTCGGCATCCAGAATCGACCCGTCGCCGTGGCGGATCGCTTGCGAAGGATCGTTGCGGTCGTCTTTCCAGCCACAGAACGCGGCAATCAATTGATTGAAAAAGACCTTCCGGCCCTGGGACACCTCGACCACCGCCGGCAACGGCGGTGTCGTCGCTTTCAGGCAACCATTATCGAGCCACTGCCATGAATAGTTCAGCTCCGCCAGTTGCGCCTCGGCGGCTTCTCGCGTTTCAACACCAAGCGTGCTTCGCCAGCTGCGGCCCATGCCCGATTGTGCGTCGTCGGTGTCGGGCATCACGTTGGTATAGCTGAGTCCTCGCGACTCGCAGGCGGCAATGAATTCCGGACATTTTTCGGCCACACGCTGGTACAAAATATCCGAGCGGCAAATCGGTGTCGCACCACCCTGCTCAGCCGCAATCTCGCAGCTGAATAGGATCCATTTGGGGAACAGAGGGGTTTGGGCCATCTCGTGATGGAAAAAGATTCGCACGTCCGGTGGGGCTTCGTTGGCAGAGAATACGCGCTCGGTGCGATTGATCCGGACCGCGTTGGACAGCGATTTCTTGTAGGGAAAATTTGGCAGCGACAGAGCCTGGACCAATACGTCAAAGTCTTCGGCACTGGTGACCGGGAAACCTCGCAACAACACAGCACCGTGTTGCGTTCCCAATCCCAATAGCAGATCGCGTTTCGCCGCAACCCAATCCGCTGCCGCTTGAAGTGAATGGCATTCATCACATCGCAAGACGTAAGGAAAGACACTATCGTCATAAACTTGCTGGCCTTCGACATTGGTCGCGACGATATCGATCGGCGTCAGTTGCGATTCAGCGCTATTGCTCATGTCAGATCCTGAGTTGGAGGCAAAAAAAAGACTTATCATTCCCGCGGCGTCCGCCCAGCCCGTGCTATCGCGATCGAAGTGACAGACTCCGCGGCGGTCCAACAAGATGGAACCGTCATTCGTAAATTGGAAAGAAGGTATTGAACGCGGCCTCGCAGAAGACGCCCGGATCATTGAATCGGCGGTTGCGGTCCAAGGCATTGATCACCGCCATTTCGTCATCCCTCAGCTGGAAGTCGAACAACGCAATGTTCTCCCGCAGACGATCCAGACGCGTCGTCTTGGGTACAACCGAGGTGCCTCGTTGAACGCCCCAACGCAACAACACCTGGGCGGGAGTCCGATCGTGCGCCGACGCAATCGCCCGAATCTCTGGCTGCTCCATCACCGCTTCGTTCGCTTCTGCCATGTTCAACGAGAAATAGGACTGGGCACCCAAGGGCGAGAATGCCGTGACGGCAACACCCGATTCCTGGCAAAAACGGACCAGCTTTTCCTGCGTTAAGTACGGATGCATTTCGACTTGCAACACCGACGGCCCGATGTCGGCCTGGTTCATCAGATCACGAAGCAAGGAAACACCGAAGTTGCAGACACCGATCTCGCGGACCAATCCTTCTCGCACCAGTTGTTCCATCGCACGCCAGGTTTCGATGATCGGTACTCGATCAGGAACCATGACCGGATGTTCCGTATCGGGGTTCGTGAACCATCCCGGCGGGTAATTCTGGTCGAACGGCACAAACTGCGCGGCAATCGGAAAGTGCATCAAATACAAGTCGAGATAATCAAGCTGAAGATCCTGGAGCGACCTTAGCAACGCATCACGCACATGCTCGGCGCGGTGGTAGGTGTTCCACAGCTTGGATGTGACCCACAATTCGTCTCGGGTCACGCTTCCCCCTGCGAGAGCGCTGCTGAGTCCGATACCGGTTTGGACTTCGTTGCCATAATCGCAAGCGCTGTCGAAATGTCGGTAACCACAGTCAATCGCGGACTGTACAACCTGGGCTGTAGCCGATTGGTCAATCTTCCACAGCCCAAGACCCACCGATGCGAGTTCGCGGCCGCTGCTTAGTTGGATGCTGTTGATCAATGGATTCACTCGCAGAGATGGGATGATGGAGTCATGGATTCCGGTCGCCAAGCATGGACCGCACAGGCGGCCGCGCCGAGGGCTCCCACAAAAGAGTCCAATTGCGAACCGACAATGATCGGCTTGACGCGATGATGTTCAGGCAACAGCGCCGTCATGGCATCTTGAATCGGCGTCAAAAACGCGGCCTGCTGACCGGCCAATGGACCGGCAATGATCACTCGCTGCGGGTTGATCAGCAGGTGGACTTGAGCAATCACGCGTCCCAGCGCTTCGGCCGCGTTGTCCAGCACGTCTCCAGCGAGCTTGTCACCTCGCGCGACAGCATCCAGGATTCCGTCCAACTCGACGCGGTCTCGTTTCAATTTGACCAAACTCGACCTGCCCGACCTGATCAACGCCGCCATCGTTTCCAATAGCGCCGGGATCGATGCAATCTCTTCCAGCGTTTTCGTCCGCCCAGTCTGACTGTCCACACAGGGCCACGAACCGATCTCGCCGGCGACGTTTCCCGAGCCTTGATAGAGTTCTCCGTTGATGATCAAGCCGGAGCCGATGCCGCTACGAATCCCGATGCACAGGTAGTCGTTCACGTCGCGGCCTTGGCCAAACCACCGCTCTGCCAACGCCATCGAACGGATGTTGTTCTCCAAGTAGACCGGCACCGCAAAGCGTTCGCAGATTCGCTCCGTCAGCGGAAGCTGACGCCAATCACGGATGAACTTGTAATGCAGCGCCATCCCCCGCTCGATGTCGACGGTCCCTGGAACGGCAAGGCCAATCCCCAACAGTGGACAAGAGTTCCGGTTCACCTGCTCGATCGTTTCAACCATCCGACCGATCGCCTCCTCGGCCGACGCGTTGCCCCCAATCGGTTGGATGTGATGGGCCAGCGTGCGCTGAGCGAAATCGATGCTGATGCCACGAACCTGGTGTGCGTCGAGGTCGATCCCGATGAATTGTCCAGCGTCGGGATTCAATTCCAGGATCGTCGGCGGTCGTCCCGCGGCCGTCTCCGCACGCTTTCCCTCGCGGAGGAAACCGTCGCGAACCAAACGCTGGACGTGAATCCCGATCGTGGAGGGCGCGATTTGCAACCGGCGGGCAAGCTCGACCCGCGAAACACCGTCGGACAAGCGAAGTTCGTGCACAACCGATGCTTCGACAGCGAGCTTCATCAAAACGACCCGGCGGGGTAGGGGACGGGGGTGGCCAGAGAATCAAAAGGGTATCTTTATTTCGGAATCGAAATATGTCAAGCTGTCATTTGAATCGTGGTTCGTGATCGAGCCGTCTTTGCAGATATTCCACCGTTGGAGCCGTGCGCGGATGAATAAGCGGAACCCTTCCTGTTCATGGATCATTGTGATCGTGTCGTGTATCGCAGCGGGCGTTTGCCCTGCTGAAGACCCGCTCGGCTCGTCCGCAGGCCGGATGTCGCCGGCGGAACTTCGTGCCGAGGGCTTCCGGCCACTGTTCATCGGCAGGGACCTGGATCAGTGGAATGTCGAGCCGGGACACGAAGGCCACTGGGTCATTGCCGAGGGCGTTCTGCACTATGACGGCAAGGCGGAGCAGCCCAAGAATTTTGACAAGAGTTTGTGGACGAAGGATCGCTTTGGTGACATCGAGTTCTATGTCGAATGGTGTCTGTCGGCTGAGCCAACGATGAAAGAGCATCCGATCGTGTTGTGGAACGGCGATTTCTTGCGTGACGATTCGGGCAATCGGATCACCCGTCCACACCTCGACGCGGGCGACAGTGGAATTTACTTTCGTGGGCATTTCCCGTGTCAAGCGAACATTTGGAGCCAAGAGCTCGGCTCGGGCGAAATCAACGGATATCGCACCGACCAAAAGCTGCCGGTGAAGTTGCGACAGTCGTGTTTGCCATTTCGGTACGCCGACCATCCGCTGGGCGAGTGGAATGTCTTTCGAATCCGGTTGAAAGATGATCAGATGACGGTCAACTTGAACGGCCAGCAGGTGCTGCAATCGGAGCGACTTCCCGGTCTGCCGGCGACGGGCCCGATTGGGCTGCAGCATCATGGCGATCCGATTGAATTTCGGAATATCTGGGTCAAGGAGTTATCAGCGAATGAGTGAAGCACCGGTACGATTTGGTTTGGTCGGCTTTGGCGCATGGGGACAGCACCACGCCAACGCGATTACTGTCACCGACGGTGCCGAGCTCATCGCGATCGCGGCCCGCAGTGACGCGTCGGTCGCGGCGGCCAAAGAAGCTTATCCGAATGCGGCGGTCTACAACGACTACCGAGAGCTGGTATCCCGCGACGATCTTGATTTCGTTGACGTCGTGGTTCCAAGCCATCTGCATCACGAAGTCGCCTCGGCGGTGCTCTGCTCGGGAAAACACCTGTTGCTGGAAAAGCCGATGGGTGTCACCTTGCAAGAGTGCGACGAGATGATCCGTCTGGCACGCGAGCACAACCGCATGTTCGCGGTGGGTCACGAACTGCGGCTGTCGTCGATGTGGGGCAAGGCAAAGCAAATGATCGACGAGGGATTCATCGGTCAACCGTTGTACGCCCTGGTCGAGCTGTCGCGGAATCCGTATCGACAGGGCGCCGATGGCTGGCGATACGACATTTCGCGGGTTGGCAGTTGGATTTTAGAAGAGCCCATTCATTTTTTTGACTTGGCCCGCTGGTATCTGGAACGATCTGGCAATCCCGAGCGGATCTATGCGACTGCGAATTCTCGCCAACCGGACCATCCCGAGCTGCAGGACAACTTCAGCGCGATCATGCATTTTAGTGGCGGCGGTTATGCAGTCGTTTCGCAAACCCTGGCCGCTTTCGAGCATCATCAGACGATCAAAGTCACCGGGACCAAAGGGGCGCTTTGGGCCTCCTGGAGCGGGGCGATGGACCGTACACGTCATCCGACTTTCTCCCTCCGCGCCTTTGACGGCCAGCAGGTCACCAACGTGCAGATCGACAAGCCGACCGGTGAACTGTTCGAGCTGGAGGACCAGATCGAGCGTCTGGTTCATGCGTTGCGGCGCGGTGTGCCGCTTCACTGCACCGCCGACGATGGTCGCTGGTCGGTTGCGATGTGCCTCGCTGCCGAGGAATCGGTAAAGGCTGGTGCGGTGATCGGCATCGGTGATTATCTTGCCTGATGCGTCAAATTTTTCCTCTTGTCCCGGAAGTTGTCGATGTTGAAATCAATCATCTCCCTCGCCTTGCTTGTTGCTTGCCTGTTGGCGCCCGACACCGCGCAGGCCGAGACCAAAAAGATTGTGCTGGTCGCCGGTAAACCATCCCACCCACCGCGGATGCACGAGTTCAACGCCGGGGTCCAGTTGATGGCGAAGTGTTTGTCCGGCGTGCCGGAGGTCGACGTCCGTGTCGTGCTCAACGGATGGCCGGCGGACGAATCGGTATTCGATGATGCCGACGCGGTCGTGTTCTTCATGGATGGCGGTGGCAAACACGAAATCGTTCAACAGGATGGCCGGCGGCTGAAGATAATCGACCAATGGGCCAGCCACGGAGTTGGACTCGGTTTCATGCACTACGGCGTCGAGGTGCTTGCCGACCAGGCGGGTGAACAAATGAAACGTTGGATCGGCGGCCATTACGAGAATATGTACTCCTGCAATCCGATTTGGCAGCCGCAGTTCGAAGCCTTTCCTGATCATCCGATCACGCGTGGCGTGAAGCCATTTCAGATCAAGGACGAGTGGTACTTCAACATGCGTTTCGTTGCCGACATGGCTGGCAACGAGTCAAAGCAGGTTGAGGGTCTGACATTCGTTCCCATCCTGGTCGCCGTACCATCGATCGACGTCCGCAACGGGCCGTACGTTTATCCGAAGGGGCCATACCCGCACATTCAAGCATCGAAGGGACGCGCGAGGCAATGATGTGGGCGGTGGAACGTAGCGATGGTGGCCGAGGGTTCGGATTCACCGGCGGACATTTTCACGACAATTGGTCCAATGACCAATTTCGCAAGGTCGTGTTGAACGGTTTGTTATGGCTGGCCAAAGTCGAAGTCCCCTCTGGCGGCGTCGAGTCGACGGTGACCCAAGCGGATCTTGACGCCAACTTGGATCCGAAAAAAAAGTGACCAGGGTGGCATCCCGCACGCGTGTCGGCAGCAACTAGCTCCGCGCCACTCTGGCAAACCCGGCGTTGGGCCTGCCGTCATTCGGGAACTCGCTCCGCTCGGTCCGACTGGGTCTTTTGCCATCGGGTCGGCAGACGTCGCACGTCGATCGGCGTTTCGCGGTCCGCCATGTCTGCGTACAGCGTGGCGGAGGCATCGGCTCCGATGGTCCTGGACAGCGAACGTCCCAGGGGCGTTGCCATCAGGGTTGGAAGCAGAAAGATGACCCCCAGAAGCGCGGCAGAGAGCAACGCGAACATGAACAACGCGAACTGGCTTGTCGGAACAAAATCGCTTAGCCAGTAAACCATCAGCGAAAGCCCACAGACGAGTGTCGTTTGAAACATTGCCCAGCCGCACTGGGCTAACGCTCCATAGGCGGCGCGGATTTGTCCGATCCCCCGTGCCCTCCGCGATCCAAACCGGCTCAACAAATGAACCGTATCATCGACGGCAATTCCCAGCGCGACACTGGCCGACATCACCGAGCCGATATCGAGCGGCAGCCGCATCAAACCCATCAGTCCGAACAGGGAGACCGTGGGAAACAGGTTCGGCGCCATCGCAATCAGTCCGCCAATCACGCTCCGTAGCATCAGCATCATGACCACGGCGATCACGGCGAAGGCGGTCATGAAGCTTCGGAATAGGTCGTCTAGCAGGATCTCTTGCGATGCTTGCACGATTGTCACATGACCGGTCAGGGTGATCTGCACCGGCAGCTCCGTGTCGGCTAATCGATCCTTCACGGTCATCAGGATTGCGCTGATATCGTCGCCATAGTCGTCTTCGTCCAGCTGCGGCATCTTGATGCTGATCCGCCAAACCTCCGACTCGCTGTCGCGAGCAATGAAGCCAAGTTTGCCGAGCGAGGAGTCTGGATCGCGAATCAGTTTCTTGATCACACTTCGACGCGCGGTCGCCCCCAAGCTGTGTTCCCGCGGGATAGCGGGAACAAAGGTCATCGCCGACAAAACGCCTTTGACCTGTTTCTGCTCGAGTGCGCAAAGATGCGCTCGGCGGACCAGATCCAAGCGGTCCAGCGGGTCGTCTTGTTCGGTCAGTGGCGGAAACGTTAGCAGCAGATCACCGCTCACCGTTGGCCCGATGTGCTGTTCGAACCAGGCATATTGACGACGAATGTCACTGCCGGGCAAAAACATTCGCGGGACATTGACCGAACTGTGCAGCCGTGTCAGGCCAATGGACAGTCCCGCTGCGACCAATAAAAACGCGCCGATCAGAGGCCACGGTTTCGCCAGCCGTCGTCGCATCCAGGTGCCCGAAAAATGTCGTCGTGTCCCGAGCTCACCGTCTGCCGCGGCGCCCGGGTGCGTTTTTCGACGCGGTGTGGTCAATACCATCGCCCCGGGGAGGATCAAGAACAACAGTGCGAGTGTGATGATTGCGCCCAACGATGCGATGCCTCCGAAGATTCGGACTGGCTCTAAACGCACCAGCAGCAGCGAGCTGAGACCGATCACCGTCGTGCCTGTGGCAAGCGAACAGGGTGCAACTCCGGCCCGCATCGCACGTTGTGCCGCGGCGGCTCGTGACAGCTCGGGAAACTCCGCGACCGCGTCCAGGTAATAGTTGCTGAGGTGAATTCCGGCTGACACGGTGAGGACGAAAACCAGCGGCGGCAAAACAATCAGGATCGCATTCATCGGAATGCCGACGTAGTAGACCGCGGCCAGCACCAGTCCTTCACCGATCACGGCAACCGCAACAATCGATGCGGTGAGCGGTATCGACCGCAGACAGAGGAAGCACAGTACCGCCGCAAGAATGGCCGATGGCGGCGAGAAGATTCGTATCGAACGGATACTCGCGGAGTCGACTTCGGCACCATTGAAGGGACCGCCCACGATCGCGATCTGGTCCACCGGCCGGTCGTTGATGCGTGCCACCATCGCACGGATGGCGGGGATTAAAAACCGGCGGTGCCTCAGCCCACCATTGTCGAAAGAAAGCACCAGACTCGTTTGTTGTCCGTCCGGACCGACCAATGAACCTTGCAAGCGACGCACGGCCACCGCGCGTGATAGGTTTGCCGGCGCCGACGTCATCTGGCCAAGTGTTTCTGTGCCCGTCCGCGCCCACTGAAACGGAGTGGGCGTTCCACACTGGGTCCGAATCACGGCAATTTCGCTCTGTACCCAAGCGGGAAGCTCGCGGACCACGCGGGCGTCCGTCGTGGGCTGATACGATGCCGCACAAAGCGGCCCAATCAGCTCGGCGGTTCGATCGAGCGATGGTGAATCAAGGTCCGATCCGTCCCACGCCAACATCACCAGCTCAGACGCGGAAAAGTGCTTGATAAAGTGGTTGAACTCAGCCTTCACTGGCAGCGAATCGGGAATCCACTCGGCGGGCTGATTGAACAAAGATTCGATCGCGGCATGTGAGTGAAAAGCCGCTGGGCCCGCCAACACCAGTAGAATGACCACTGCCAGTTTGAATCGAAGAAGATATCGCCGCCTCAGCAATTCTTCCTCGGTCATGCGGTCTGTCCGGTTGGTTGAGCAAAAAACGAAAGCGGCTCGTCACACGCGACCTGTTATAGACGAAAATCGCTAAAATCGGCAGGGTTCGACGATCCCTGAAGCAGCGACCCGTTTTGAGTCGGCGGACCGCGAGATGCCACCGGGGCCAATGGAGCGACACAATGGGGACCGAAGAGGACCAATGCGCGATCCGAATCCCTCGACCGATGGGTTCACTGGTGAATATCCTTACCGTACAGGGGTAGTGCTCGGCTGACGCTGCCGATCGATCGGCAGCCGCCCCGCCGGGGGGCAGTTCATTTGATGTGGCTTGCGACGCAAACTGGGTTTTCGTGGTAAGCGGCGATTCGTGGCGCGAAAATTGGAATCGAGAATCCGTTGTTAAGATCAAGTTACGAATGCATCGTTGTCGGTGGCGGACCCGGGGGGGGCACGGCGGCTGCGATTGTCGCCCAAGGTGGAATCGACACGCTGTTGATAGAGCGAGATGCGATGCCTCGCTTTCACGTCGGCGAGTCGTTGATGCCCGAGACTTACTGGCCGCTGCAACGACTGGGCTTGAATGAACGAGTTCGTTCCTCCGGTTGGCAGGCGAAAAAGAGCGTCCAGTTTGTGACACATCGAGGCACCGAATCGGAACCCTTCTTTTTTCGCCAACATGATGACCGCGAGTGCAGCACGACGTGGCAAGTCGAACGTAGCGAGTTCGATAAGATGCTGTTTGATCGTGCCGGCGAACTCGGTGCCGACTGTCACGACCGGACACGATTGATCGACGTCCTGTTCGACGAATCGGGCAAGGCGGTTGGAGTCAAGGTGCGCGATTCGCAGGGGCTCGAGCACTCGATCGCGTCGAAGGTCGTGATCGATGCGACCGGCCAGCATTCCTTCATCGCCAACAAGCTGGGGCTCAAGGAGGTCAACCCCGATTTAAAGAAGGCGGCGATCTGGACCTACTATCGGGACGCGGTTCGCGGGGAAGGCGACAATGAAGGTGCCACGATCATCTTGAACACCGAGTCGAAAGAATCGTGGTTCTGGTTCATTCCCTTGTCGCGTGGCATCACCAGCATCGGTTGCGTCGGCGACAATGATTACCTGCTCAAGGGGCGTGGCAAGCCGCAGAAGGTTTATGACGAGGAATTAGCGAAGTGCCCCGGTTTGACGCCCCGGCTGATCGGCGCCAAACGGTTGGGAGAGATCTGCACGGCAAAAGAATTTTCTTACATGACCAAAACCAGCGCCGGGGATGGGTGGGTGCTGGTCGGCGATGCACTGGGCTTCATCGATCCGGTCTACTCATCGGGCGTCTACTTCGCGCTGGAGATGGGCGTCCGCGCCGGAGACGCGGTCGTTGCCGGATTCCAGAACAACGACCTCAGTGCCCAGCAGCTGGGTTGTTGGGTGGAACCGTTCAAGCAAGGTGCGCAGTGGGTTCGCAAACTCGTTCACGCGTTTTACACCAAGGAATTCAGCATCGGCCGATTCATGAAGGAACATCCCGAACATCGCGCCAGTGTCACCGACTTGTTGATCGGAAGAATCTTCAATGACGGCGCCGCGCGGATGTTCAAGGACATGGATGCATCGATCGAGCGGGCGAGGATGCATCCGGCGGAGATGTAGTCGTCAGCGACGACGGCTTTGCACACAGGCTTACAAGCCCAAGTCGCCAAAGAGTGGTGTGCTGAGATAGCGTTCACCGAGGCTGCACATGATCGTGACGATCCGCTTGCCCTTCATTTCGGGGCGAGCGGCCAGTTGCGCAGCCGCCCACATGTTCGCTCCACTGCTGATCCCGGCCACGATCCCTTCTTCCTTGGCAAGCCTGCGGCCCCACTCGAAGGCGTCTTCGTCATCGACCTGAATCACGTCGTCGAGGATCGACGTATCGAGATTCTTGGGGATAAACCCGGCGCCGATCCCTTGGATGCGATGCTTCCCCGGATCACCACCGCTGATCACCGGCGAGTGCTTTGGCTCGACGGCGATCGATTTAAATTCGGGATTTAGCTTTTTGATGAACCGGCTAACGCCCGTGATCGTTCCGCCGGTACCGACGCCGGCGACGATGGCGTCGATCTGATGGCCGCTGTCTTCCCAAATTTCCGGTCCCGTTGTCGCTTCATGGATCGCCGGGTTGGCCGGGTTGTCGAACTGTTGCGGCATGAAGGAATCCGCCGTTCCCTCGACCAATTCCGAAGCACGGTTGATCGCCCCTTTCATCCCTTCGCCGGCCGGGGTGAGGACCAGGTTGGCGCCCATCGCTCGCAGCAACGCCCGCCGTTCCACCGACATCGATTCAGGCATCGTCAACGTCAACTTATAGCCCTTCGCCGCACAGACGAAGGCCAGCGCGATGCCTGTATTGCCGCTCGTCGGTTCGATAATATGGGTGCTCTTGTTGATCTTCCCGTCCCGCTCACCCGCCTCGATCATGGCCACGCCAATTCGATCCTTGACGCTGTTGAGCGGTTGAAAGAACTCGCACTTGGCAAACACCGTCGCACCACCTTCGGGCACCAGGCGGTTGATCTGTATCATCGGCGTGTCGCCGATTGCTTTTGAAACGTTCGAGAATGTGTTTCCACGAGGCATCGCCTACTCCTTAAGTCGATATTGTCGTCATTGAACGCTACCCTTCGAGACCCACGGCGAGCGCCGTCGACTCAGAGACCAGCTACCATTACCTTGGCTGGGTCAATCCGAAGTGACTGCTAGTCCCTAAGCGACTTGCCAAGTATCTCCCGAATTGAACAGCGCTTCCAGGTCGCCCGGACCCTTCTTTTCGGTTGCCAGCTTTGACCTGCTCATTGATCTGGTCGTCGTACGTCGATACGCCCTCAACCGCTCGCAGCACTCCGATCGGCTCGGGCATCTCGGGATAACTCATTCGGGCCATCATCATATGGATCGACGGATTCGATTCCTTCTCGTCATGGATCAGCAGATCGTCGATGGGGACATCGGCCGTGTTGACGATTTCCAAATGGTTACCGACCAGACGAATGCCTTTGTCCTTCTTGTTTCCAAAAATCAACGGCTTTCCATGTTCCAATTCCACCACGTTCTCGGCCCGTTGCTTTCTCTCCTGGGCGTAGGCCATCGCTCCGTCGTTGAACACATTGCAGTTCTGATAGACCTCGACCAGTGACGTCCCTTTGTGCGCCGCGGCCCGCTGCAATGTCTCACCGAGGTGTTTCACATGGGCATCGATGCTTCGCGCCACGAACGTCGCCTCTGCCGCCAACGCCACCGATAACGGGCTGAGCGGATGATCAATCGATCCCATCGGCGTGCTCTTGGTCACTTGCCCTTCCACACTGGTCGGGCTGTACTGGCCCTTGGTCAATCCGTAAATCCGGTTGTTGAACAAGATGATGTTGATGTCCAGGTTCCGGCGAAGCGCATGGATGAAGTGATTGCCGCCGATCGACAAGCGAATCGCCATCACCGGTAATCACCCAGACCATCAAGTCCGGGCGTGTCGATTTCAATCCCGTCGCGAATGTCGGTGCACGACCATGAATGCTGTGCATGCCATAGGTGTTCATGTAATACGGAAATCGGCTGCTGCATCCGATACCGCTGATGAATACGATCTTTTCGCGGGGCACGCCCAATTCGGGCAGCACCTTCTTCATCTGCGCCAGGATCGAGTAGTCGCCACAACCGGGACACCAACGACATCTTGGTCGGAAGCAAAATCGGCAGCTTTGAGAACGGGAAGCGACATAGGATTACTGGCGAAATGATTTCTTGGGTGGTTGCTAAATGTGTCCAGAGGATGAAACGTGATCCATCATCAATCGAGCCGACCATCGGACGCCCAACTTTGGTGGGATCACCGTTCAGCCTGCTTTGCTCTTCTGTTGAACGCTCTTTTGCGGGACGCTCTTTTGCGGGACGCTGATGTGGCTTTCAAACGCCTCGACCAGTTCGGTCACGCTGAACGGTTTGCCTTGAACCTTGTTGACGCCGATGCAATCGACCAGGTACTCAGCCCGCAATAACATTCGCAGCTGGCCGTTGTTCAATTCGGGTACGATTACGGTGCGAAACGATTTCAGCAGCTCGCCCAAGTTCGATGGGAACGGGTTGAGGTATCGGATGTGGGCATGGCTCACTTTGTGGCCCGCATCTTGGCATCGACGCACCGCCGTGTGGCAAGCACCGTACGTTCCGCCCCAGGAAACGACCAACAGATCGCCACTCGTTTCGCCAAACACGTCCTGAGGTGGGATTCGTTCGGCAATCTTGGCGACCTTCGCAGCTCGCGTGTCGGTCATGTGTTGGTGGTTGGCCGGATCGTAGCTGACATTGCCCGTTCCATCCTCTTTCTCCAACCCGCCCACGCGGTGCATCAGTCCCGGTGTTCCTGGAATCGCCCATGGTCGCGCCAGGTATTCGTCGCGAGCGTAGGGCAAAAAAGGCTCGTCCGTATCGCTGCCTTCTGGGTGCGTGACCTTGATCTTGGGAAGGGACTCCATATCGGGAATCCGCCACGGTTCGCTGCCGTTGGCGATGTACCCGTCGGATAACAAAATGACCGGGATCATGCATTCGGTTGCAATTCTCCACGCCTCGACCGCCATGTCGAAGCAATCACCGGGTGAACGAGGTGCCAGCACCGGCAGGGGCGATTCGCCGTTGCGACCAAACATGCCCTGCAGCAAATCACTTTGCTCGGTTTTCGTCGGCAATCCCGTGCTCGGGCCGCCGCGCTGGACGTTGATCACGATCATCGGCAGCTCCAACATCATTGCCAGACCCATGCCCTCGGCTTTCAGTGCGATGCCCGGTCCACTGCTGGCGGTGACTCCCATCGTTCCGCCAAACGCCGCACCAATCGTCGCACAAACCGCCGCGATTTCGTCCTCGGCCTGAAAAGTCTTGACGCCAAAGTTCTTGTACTTGGTCAGCTCGTGAAGAATGTCGCTGGCAGGCGTGATCGGGTAAGTCCCATAAAAAAGTTCCTTGCCGCTCAACTTCGACGCCGCGATCAAACCCCAGGCCAGCGCCTGGTTGCCCATGATGTTGCGGTAATTGCCCGGCGTCAGTTCGGCCGCCGATACCTGATAGCTTTCGCCGAACGCTTCGGTCGTTTCACCGAATGCCCACCCGGCGCGGAGCGCCGCTTCGTTGGCAGCCGCGACATCCGGTTTCTTCCCGAACTTTTCGTGGATGAATCGCAGAGTCGGATCGAGCGATCGACCAAATAGCCAATAGACCAATCCCATGGCAAAAAAGTTCTTGCAGCGATCCGCGATCTTGGTACTCAGACCATGCTCGGCAACCGCCTCGCGGGTCAACTTGGTCATCGGCACTTTGACAATCCGATACGACTCCTCAATCACGCTGGCTGCTAACGGATTCGAGTCGACCTTGGCCAGCTTGTACTCTTTTTCGTTAAACCCGTCTTCGTTGGCGATCAAGATGCCGCCCTTCCGCAGGTCGCCGATGTTGGTGACCAGCGCAGCCGGATTCATCACCACGAGAGCATCGAGGGTATCCCCGGGCGTGAAGATTTCTTCGCTAGCAAACTGGACCTGAAATCCGCTGACGCCGGCCCGCGTGCCGCGAGGCGCACGGATTTCCGCTGGGAAATCAGGAAAAGTCGCCACGTCGTTTCCAGCCAATGCACTCGTATTGGTTAACTGGGTACCGAGCAATTGCATCCCGTCACCGGAGTCACCGGCGAGTCGAACAGTGATGCCGGATACCGACTGGACGTGTTTGGAAGTCGTGGGAGAGGCCGTCATGGAGATCTCGAGACGCGTCATGTTCCGATACCAGGCGCGGAATTAGGTGGGACCGTAGGGGTTTTATCGATCGAACGGATTCGCAAGCTTACCAAAATTCTATAAATCGAACTCCGAAACGTAACGGGCACTTCGACCGGAATTAAGGAATTTAGGCAAGAAAGGAGAACAACGTCGGCGTTCACTCGATGAATCATCACGGGGGGCGAAAAACGTTCGACGGGCCGATCGGTAACGGACCTTCCAATCGACCCATTTTCATTCTAACTAAGTCAGCACCGCTTCGCCCTAAGTCAGCACCGCTTCGCCCTAAGTCAGCACCGCTTCGCCCTAAGTCAGCACCGCTTCGCCCCACAGACTCGGGTCCTCGGTCACCGGGTACTCGGGACCCAAGGCAAGCGTTTGACAACCCAATTCGCGGTCGACCACCGCATAGTACAGCCCAATTCGTGGTTGTTCGGCAGGATCGAACCCGGTCATCGCTTCGGCGGCAATAAACCCCGATAGCTCATACCCGTCGTGCCGAGGATAAGCCGCGATCTTTAACTGATCCCAGGACATCGATTTCGGGTGGCTTCTGGCACGGTTGATGGGAATCCATGATGCGACCGGTTTTTCCCGTTTCGTACCTCCGCCGGAGGGCATCCACAAATAACGATGGCAATACTGGGTCGCTCGGTGAATCCCCGGGCTGCAACGCGTGTCGATCCAAAGATGAAACCCATCGCTATCGTCCAACCGAGACTCGCGGCACCAGGGCAGCTGACGTTTGCCGTTGACCACGACATGGATCCCGATCCCCAACTTGCTCCAGGCGATGCGGACGTCGGCGAAAACAGGTCGCCCGGCTAACGCCCCAAATGACGGCAATCGGCAGGTTGCAGGAAGTTTCAAGCCTTTTTCCGTCCAATTGCATGCGTTCTTACGTACCGCCACCTCGAACCTGAATAGGAACGTCGGGTCGATCAGCGATTGCGGCTTGGGATCGGTCAGGGCTGCAGGCCTCACGGTCGGAATGTGAGTGTCAAGATGGGAGCGCAAGTGCTATGGAACGTAGCCGAAAATCGTCCCGATGCGTAGCCACTTGACAGACAATCCCACTTGCCTGGCTGCGAGAGAAAAAAAAAACGCCCCGGCAAGGAATTCCTTGTCGGGGCGATTCGCCGTAACCGCAACGTGCATCCGCCACGGTCAGCATGATAATGTTGTCATCAGCACACTTGCACTTACCAGTTGAACTCGAGGCCGGCGTAACCGCCGTGAAGCAGGATCGAGTCACAGGAGTTGATCGACGACATCGAGGCGATCGAGGTCGAGTCGCTGGCGAATTGATTCGCTGCTGTCGCGATCCCCGTCAGGCCCATCATTCGATAGCCGCCGCGGACGGTCCATGCGTTGCTGATCCGATAACCCAGACCAAGATCCAATTCACTCAGTGTCGACAACGACGTGTCGGAATCGTTGAAGTTGACCAAATCGGTGGCAACGCCAGTGCGATAGGCATCCACCGTTTCGGTCCCGATGCGATTGCGATAATCGATGTGGTTGCCATAGAGTCCGACTTTACCGCCGATCGACAGATTCCATCGGCAGTTCAGGCAATAAATCAGACGACCGCCAAATTGGTAACCGTAAAGGTTATTCTCGGTCTCGACATTGTTGTACAAGTCGTTCGCCTGATAACCGGCAGTACCATCGATGTTGGCTGCCATTTCAAACTCGTCTTTGACCTGGAACCAGCGAAAGCCGTGACTGGTCACGACCTGGACGCAACCATCACAGCTGCGAATGAGTGGTCCGCATGCTCCGCCGTACCCCTTGCAGCCGTTGCCGCACCCGAACTTGCCGCCAAAGATCGAACCGCTTCCGCATGCCGCGGCTCGTTGTGCACCCATGATGCCGAAGCTCGATAGGTTCACCTCAATCCCTTGAAACAACAGGTCGCGACGCACACGGATTCCCGCGGCACCGTCAAAGTGATTGTAGACCGTGTCCACGCCCGTGCCCGGGTCAATGCTGATGCCGTTCCAGGCGGGAATGGGCGCGAGGTAGTCGCCTGCGACCGCGGGGATATTCAATGACTGCTGCGCGCCGGGATTCCAAAGCATATAGCCGACGCCCAGTCCATATCGATTGCCGTTCAGGTAGCGACCCATGTAGATGTCGAACCCGGTGCTCGCGTTGGGGTCAACAGCCGACGTGCCCAGCAGGCTGGCGCCGGTCGCGTCGTCAACAATCAAGTTGCGATTGCAATTGTCCTCCATCGTGAAGAACAATAAGTTCGCGCCGCCATAGTAGGGCGTAAGGCAGGTCGCGATGATTGACCCGACCAGGGTGCCGAAGCGGCGGCGGCGTACGGCGATGGAGTGGACGCCGCTCCACTTCCGATCGCCGCGGCGGCCGAGGGAGGCTCGGGTGCCGGTTCCGGCGCCGGCTGGGGAAGCTCCTGGATTATCTCTGGCTCGGGTGTGGGTAGCTCGATTTTCTGGGCCGCTTCGTCGTCGTACTTGGCGGCAAAGAAAAGATTAGGGTTGTTGGGGGCGTTGAAATTGTTCCACTTCGCCGGCGACGTGTAGGTGTCGGCGTTGGAGGGGTCTGTGTATTGGGCCTGTACAGTCGTGCAAACACTCAGTCCCAAAGCAACTGCGACGCTGCGCAGAATGTTGGTTCTCATTGCTCGAATCCTTTGCATGTTTTCCCCGTCTCGATCCTTCGCCAGCAGAAACACGTCCGTTTCACCAACCGCCGGCTACCCGCCGTTTGCCGGCAAGCGTGCTGAAGGTTGATTGTGGGTCGGTTACGTAAACGGCAGACTCGACGAGCGAACCAGATGGAAGGTGGGTGGTCCTTACCCATGAAACGATTCCGTTCAGGGATCCGCATGACTCAGTCCGCTTTCTTGGCGACAAGCATTCGGGTCCACGAGAATGGGATCGTCCAAGTTTGCCCAGCGCGCGGCGGGCAAATCGTCAAAACGAACCAAGAACATCCATCGACAGAGGCACAACTGCGATATCGCTGGGGACCCCTCTGTTCGATAATGAAAAGAGAACGATCACCTTTGGCACAGACGGCGTAACCGTTCCGCCACGTTGCGTGGCGTTCAGGATCGAGCGCCAGGTTCGCCTAGCGATCGCGAACGTCGGCCGTCAACAGCGCCTTGGCAATCACCGACTGCGCGCCGGCGGTCTTGATTTCGATCACAACCTTGTTGGGACCGATCGCTTCGGCGGTCGGAGTAAACCTTGGGTACAAGATATGTGTCGTCTTGGCCGTGACGGTTGGCTCAAACTCAACGTCCCAACCGGGGCAGGTCAGCGATTCAATCAAGAACGGTTCGCGTCCGCGGACGATCATCTTTTCCCGAACGGTTTCCCCAGGCTTCAAACTTCCCAACGCGATGGATTGGGGCGAGATCGACAGCGCACTCTCCACGCTGCCGCTGACCCGCAATGGTACCCGCGGCATCGATCGATCGTTGGTGATCACGATCACTTCGTCTTGAAAGAAGCCCGTCGGTGCGTCTTCGCGTACCGCAACGGTGACCTCGTAATCGACTCGCCCGCTTCCACGGGTCGTTTGCTCGAATGACGGAATCAGCCATGGTCGGTTGCTTTGAATATCCAATACCTCCCAATCGTTCCGGCCCGCGTACATCAGCTTGGATGACTTCGAGACCGAATCGCCCTGGTTCAGATTTCCGAACTCGATCGCACCAGGATAAAACACCATGTCGCTGCGGATGTATCCGTCAACACGTAAGCGGACCTCGCTGTAGATGGGCCGGTCAATCACGACCGTCAAGGTCGCACCACGCTTGCCCTTGAAGGTATGGGTGTTGAATCGAGCCAGAATCGTCCCACTGCTGCCGGGGGCGATCGATGGCGTTTCGACAATCGGTGTGGTGCAGCCACAACTCGCGCGAACTGTACGAATATGCAGGTCACTTGAAAATGGATTGTTGACTTGGAACCGGTATTCCGTTTTCGCACCGACGGCCACCGTTCCGAAATCGTGTGTTTGCACCGGGAAGGCGGTGTTGGACCAATCCGCAGCCGCCGCGACCGTTGGCGAAAGCAAAAAAACGACCGCGATGGCATGGAACGCGATGGCAAGGAACGAAAGCCCGTGAATCGATGTGCGGGTCATGTCGTAGGTTTCCGAGGAATCCGAGTAGAAAATTAGATGTGAGGTGGGTGGGTGGGGGGGATGCTCCACACCGGCAAATACGGCTGTGCCATCCTCCCATGGTCTCCAAACTAACGATCTGAGGCAGTTAAGCAAGCGAGCGTCGGCAGAATCAGGACCTATTTGCCTCGAAATGACAGCAATGGCCGGTGTATTTGCGCAAACTAGGAAAACTAGAAAGTTTGGAGCGGCTGTCGGAGATCGGCCCCGGGCACTCCCCATTTGAGGGACGCAAAAAAAGCGGGGTGAGTCTCTTGGGAAGACCCACCCCGCTTGGAAGTCGCTACGTCCAGCGAAGTCGAAGATGCCTCGTTGCGTAAGGCACAAGCTCACGCGTTTCTAGCATCCGCAAGCGGGAGCCTCACAACCACAGCTCGGTTCCACAGCACAACCGCAGGACGGTTCGGTGTCACAGCAGCTGCTGCCACATCGATGGCTGAACAGACGCTTCAGCAAGCTCTTGACCGGACCGTCACAGGACGGCGTCGGGCAGCAAGCCGGAGCGGCGTTGCAGCAGTCGCCGCAAGCCGAGTCGCCACAGCAGGCGTTGGCGGCACTGCAGCAGGGAGCCGGTGCACAAACTTCAACCGGAACTTGCTTGCAGACAACCTTCGGTACACATCGGGTGACCGTGTAGGGTTCGCAAACCCGACGGCACTTGGTGACCTGGATCGTCTTGGTGTAGCACTCTTTGCGGCAAGTCGTTTCGCAAACCGTCTTGGTGCGGCACTCCGGAACCATCTTGCAAACCTTGTAGCTGCAGACCTTCGTTTTGCACTCCGGAACCATCTTGCAGACGGTGTAGGTGCAAGTCTTGGTATGCGGCTCGCAAGTGTAGCCGGTGCAGACCGTGTAGTTACAGGTCTTGGTGCGGCACTCGGGAACCAGTTTGCAGGTCGTGTAATTGCAGACCTTGGTTCGGTTTTCGCAAACCATGTGACAGACCTTGTAGCATACTTCCTTGGTTCGGCACTCGGGGACCATCTTGCAGATGGTGTAGTTACAAACCTTGGTCCTGCATTCGGGAACCATTCGGCAAACGGTGTAATTGCAGACCTTGGTTTTGCACTCGGGAACCTTACGGCAAACGGTGTACGGAACGCAGCGAGTGCGGCATTCGCGATGATATCGCGTGCAGGTGACTTCCTTTTGCTCACAGGTCGGAACCCAGACCTTCTTGCAGATCGTTTTCGGCGGGCACTGCACGCACTCGACTCGGCACTCGCCGGGGCAGTAAACGTTCTTGCAGGTTGCCGGATCGTACGTCCAAGTACCTGGCTCGCGAACCGTTTTTCGCATCACCGGGCCGGGAACCGTTTCGGTTCTGGTTTCCCAGGCACCACCGCGCACGGTCACCATCTTGGTAAAGGTTTCGGGAACCACAACGCTGTAAGTTTCGTTGCGTGTCTTCTGCTCGCTAACCGAATTCCAGACCGTGTAGTTGATCGTGTGAGACTTGGTCTCGTATACCGGCTTCATGACGGTGTAGTTGATCGTCTTGCTGCAGGTCTGATAGACGGGCTTGTTGACGGTGTAATTGATCGTACGAGTCTTGGTCTCGTATACCGGCTTTTGCACCGTGTAGCAGATCGTACGCTGGTGCGTCTCGTAGACCGGTTTGCAAACGGTGTAGTTGACCGTCTTGCAGCGGGTCTCGTACACCGGCTTCCGCACGGTGTAATTGATCGTCTTGCAGCGGGTTTCGTAGACAGGTTTGCAAACGGTGTAGTTGATCGTGCGAGTCTTGGTCTCGAAAGTCGGCACCATCACGGTGTACTGAACCTGACGAGTCGTGGTTTCAGGTACCATTCGCACGGCCTGAACTTCACGAGCTTCGCAGTACGTTTCATTTCGCGTGCGATAGCGAGTTTCTTGAATTTGTTCGTAAACCGTTTCGCGTACGGTTCGCATGACGGTGTAAGTGCCGCCGGCAACCGCTGCACCGTCGGCGATTACGCCGTCTGCAACCGCGCCATCGGCGACAACCGTCCCACATCCACCACAGCCCTGATAGCTGATCGCGCCGCAATAAGCGGCGCTGGCGGAATTTACCCCCGATACGATCGTACAGATCGCTACGGCAGGCATGATCCACAGCCTATTCATCTTCTTATATCTCCACGGGAAACAACACATGTGTCGTATGGACGTAGCTTCGACAGCCATCACTGCTCCGGCAACGACGGTGTGTGACCGATCCCTTTTGCTCCCGGTCGCCTGAAGCGATTCGGCTCCGTTCTCTCGGGCAACGCACTGCCCGAGGGGAAAATGGATGGTTTGCGCAGAACATGCGCACCTGCAAAAGAATTTCGATGCACTGACTACATCGACTACGTAACAATGGTTGAACACGCGAACGTGCACGCCAAGATAAAAGAGAGGGATTGGGCAGACCTGTCACGCGGGCGGTTCGATCAATGACGATTGTGCCTAGCGTGCGTTCATCGCAGGCGACATCACGATTCAAAAGCTCACCCCTTTTTAAACTTTGCCGGAATCGTGGGCACCATCGCTACGACCGGGCGTTCGTCCCGCCTGCGCTCGGAAATGTCGATCGTTTGATTTCAGCCTCGATTTGTACACCGGCCCGCCGCGCGATTGGGCCCGCCGCGTGGTTGCAGTTGCCGCAAAACCAGCATTCGCGCGGGCAATGTGGGTTCAGTCGGTTGTGAACGTGTCACGCGAATCCACTAGACTATCGGGTCGCACCTGCGCTCTCGGCTCGCCTCCCTCAGGAGTGGATTCTGTGGACCCGACCAGCAACGATACCAACCCTGTCGATGCCGAGAAGATTCGCGGCGACAGCTCGGAAACAGCCCAGCAACTACCGCAGCCGGCTGTGGGCCGGCTCAGTCTGTACTATCGCGAGCTTCATCGGTTGTTGGACACCGATGTCGGTTCGGTCAATAGCCAGGAGCTGGGCGGGCTGGTCGACGTCTCACCGGCGGTCGTTCGCCGCGACCTCAGCGCGCTGGGAACGATTGGCCGCCGGGGCGTGGGCTACGATGTCGTGACCCTGATCGATCGAATCGGATCGGTACTGGGATCGGGCAGGGAGTGGAAAGTGGTCCTCGTCGGCGTCGGCTCCCTCGGTCATGCGTTATTGCGATATCGGGGTTTCGAGCGTTTGGGGTTCAAGTTGATCGCCGCGTTTGACAACGACCCGGCGAGGATCGGCACTTCGATTGGCGGCGTGCAGGTGGTCGATGTGGCAGAGATGGACCCGGCGTTGGCTGAACTGCGCCCGGAGCTGGCGATCCTGGCGGTGCCTGCCGAGCATGCGGCCGACGTCGCGGCTCGAATGGTCGCGGCGGGGATCAGCGGCGTCTTGAATTTCGCCCCCACAACGCTACGGCTTCCCGCGGGCGTTGCCGTGGTGAATGTTGACTTGGCCAGCGAACTGCAAATGCTGGCCTTTCGCGTCCAGCACCGAAAGTAGCGGCGGCGGCGTTTCCCACGACCGCCCCCATTCCCAGCCAACCATCGGCCCCACAACCGGTCGGGGGCACGCTTCTGGCGACCAAGGGAGAGTGGGGGCAGGCGATTGGCGCGAACCGCCGGAGTCCCCAAAAGCTCCTCTTCAGCAATGGTCGATCACCTGCTAAACTCCGGCCACGACTACCCCGTGGTGTAATTGGCAACACAGCTGGTTTTGGTCCAGCCATTCAAGGTTCGAGTCCTTGCGGGGTAGCTAAGGGCATCATTTGCAAACCTCCCGATCCATCAGACCCCGGTATTGCCGGGGCTTTTTCGTTGGCGTCCGATCGGGATGGACCCAGAGGGGCAGAGATGACACCGCCACGGACACCGCCGGACACCGCCACGTCGTCAGGCTCTTTCGCTTCCAGGTCGATTGCAGCACCGGTCATCAGCGATGTGCCAGCGTCCCAGTGGTCGTCGGTCACTTGCAGATAGTGTTTCTCGGCGGTCTTGCTCGAATGACCCAGCCAAGCGTTCACGACGTGATCCTGGTAGCGTTCCTGCAGCTCCGTCCGCCGGGTCGCCCGCAGGTTTTGGAACGTCTTAGGCCAGGATGCGATTCCTGCCAGTTCAATGATGCGGTTCATCTGCGTACCCAGATTCGACAGCCGGTGGTATCGGTGAATACAACGCTTCGCGCCCTCTGGTGCGACATCAAACGCAGCTTCCAAGAATGGCTTCACCCTCCGGGAAGATGGGGCAGAACCGCAATCCGGTTTTCGGCGAATCGATCCGCAACCTATCGATGTCCCAGAGGATGTCATCCCAGTTCATCGCCAGCACTTCGCAGCGCCGTAGCCCACCGAAACGGGCGAATGCGAAGATCAAACGCCAGAGAGGATCGTTACACGCCTTCAGAATCGTCGTGGCCGTGTCTCGCTTGACGTAGTGGTCGCGATCCCGATTCACTTCGCTGCCCGTCCGAACGTCCGCAAACGGGCTCTCCGCAAGCAATCGATCCTTCACTGCTTCGCTGAATATCGTCTTGGCCCGTTTGACATGCTTGCTGATAGTGGCTTCGGCATGTTTCTTGTCGGATGCAAGCCACCGTTTCCATCGCTCCGCATCGGCAGCGGTGATCGAGACAAGTAATCGTGACTCGCTGAATTTCTCAACGAGCAACCGGTGCGTGCTTGTAACTATCCAGTGTGCCCGACTTCAAATCGGTGCGACTTTTGATGTAAGCATCGCAAAACGGCCCCAGCAATCGGCCCTCGTCACCGACTGATCGGTCCCGCTTCGGATCGGCCAATCCCATCTTGGCGAGTGACTCGAACAACCGACCTTCAAGGTTAGATGTCCATTGACTCGTGGCCGGCTCAAGCGAACCACCAGCGCTCTCAGCGCGAACGAGCTCGTCAACGTGGCGGGCGACATTCTCCGCTCGCCGTTTACTTGGGTCGCTCAGCCACAGAGAATGACGTTTGCCGTTAAACCGAAACTGCAACCGCCAACCAACACGCCCTCGGCCATTCTCTTTGCGTAGACTTGCCATTGTGGCTTACCTTCCTTTCGACTCAATACGTGCGTCTGAAACCGTCTGCAAATGCAACTGTTCGACGACCACAGGAATCGGTCAATCGTTCGTATTCGGCTTCCCAATCTCAACGACAACAAGACATCATGCCTTTCGCATTTGGTTTGCAGTCGATTCGGCTGAAATCTCAAACGCCTTACATGCGCCGTCAGTTACTGTGCCGCCAGATCTTGCTCGTGCAAGCCAGTGGGTTTGGCTCGCTGAATCGTAGCATTCCACCACCGTTGATTGCATTCAAGGCTCAGTTCCTCAAAGTTAATTTGTGAATTCCTCGTCCGTGCAAGAGTCTGCCTCTTGCATTTCTGAGATCCCCTGCGCCGTGATTCCTCACTTCTTCTTTCTCGTCGCCGCGGCCTTCTTCGTCCTCTTTTTCTTTTGTTTGTTCCGATTCCAATCGTCGCGAGCGGCCTCGATGAACGCGGTCATCTCCTCGTCCATATCCAGCATCACTTTGGCAAACGCGTCAAATTGCAGGGTAGGATTCGCCCCGGCATCCAACAACCGTTGAACGCACTCTTCGTCCCCGATCCATGTCGCTCGCATCAACGCTGTCCCATTGTCGCGACCGCTGCGACGATCGATGTCAACGCCATGTTCGATGAGCAGATCGATACTCTCGGGGTGCATCGCACATTGACTCAGCAGCGAATTCCCGCTTTTGTCGGTGATCTCCGGATTCAAGCCGGCTTCCAATAGACAGCTCAGCAAGCGTGGGCTTTCAAACTTATCAATCTTCGGCCACTCACCGTCCTGGATTCGGCTCAGATCTCGCAGCTCTGTTACGAGCTGCTCGATCTCTTCGACCTCATCGCACTCATCGGTGATATAGTCGTGCTTCATCAGTCGCAGTAATCGCCTGAGCGTAGGTTTTGCTTTGCTCGTTTTCTTTACCGTCGCAGTCGTCTTTGGTTTAGCGATTGCCTGCCGCGGCTTCTTTTTCTTACCCTTGTTTTCTTGCCACTCGGTACGAGCTTTCTCAATGAGTTTCCGAAGCTTCTCGTTGGAATCCAGTTTGTGCTTGATGGGCCAACTGAGTCGCACCGTCGGATTGGCTCCCGCTTGCAGGAGTCGCTTCACAGCAGGCAAGTCTTCGACATAGATGGCCCGCATCAAAGCCGTTTCATGGTCCCCGCCGCTGCGGTGGTCGACATTGACGCCGTGTTCCAGTAGCAGATCGACGCACTCTTGGTTTCCTGCGCATTGCCACAGGAGCGAATGCCTTTCGGTGTCCGTGATCTCTGGATTCAATCCGGCCTTCAACAGGCAGCGGACGACGCGGGGACTACGGATGTTGGTGAAAGGCCACTCACCGCCCTGAATTCCACTCAAGTCTCCCAACGCTTTGACAACTTGCTCGATTTCCTTGACCTTCGTCGGTGTGTGGTCGTGACTTACAAGTCGCAACAGACCCTTGATCGTGGCTGTCGGTTTCTTCTTGGCGGCACGGCTCTTCGATGTTGGCTCCGCTTCAATTTCCTCCACGTCAGATTCCTCGTCGTCGCCGAACAGCAATGCGATCCGGGTGAGGAATTCGTCAAACGAACCAGCCAGCAGATATCCCGCTGATTCGAGGAAGTTCCCATCGTCATCAAGTTCTTCCGTCTCGTGAAACCACCAGTACACCGCTCCGAAAGATTTTGGGTCCAGCGACAGTGTGAAAACATCGCTGCTGCCGGCAATCGGCAAATGCCCCTCGGGGAGCAGTTCCACGGCACGGTCAAACTCGTATGACAGTTCATTCACTACGGGCTTTGAAGGCTGGAGGTAAAAGAGCGTTCCGACACCGACATTGTCGATTCCAGCCACGCCGGGAACTCGAACGCAATCGGGATTGGGAGTACCTCCGTTGAATGTTTTCAGAAAGTTGCGGTACTCGTCCGGGAGCGAACATCCGATTCGCTTTTCGAGAGCCTGAATCTGCTGCTCAGATGCATTTCTCTTTCCTTTGATACGAGCAATCTCAAGTCGCGATGAATTGATCTCGACGTAGCCCTCGCGTTCCTTCTTCGCAATCAGCTTCTGAGTCTGCGCCGCTGCCTCCGCAGGAGACTTGAAGGACTTCTTCGACTCTCTGAGCGATCCACCGAGTCGGCCGTATTGAACCAACTGCGACTTGCCCCTTGTCTGCACGTGCCATCGTTTTCGGGATGTGCCGTCGTCGAAGTAAAATCGGTGTAAGTCAGGCATGATTCTCTTTCGTATGGATTCGACTACTCCGCATCGGCGGTTGGAGCGTCAGAGCCGACTAGTTTGTCGTGGATCAACTGAAGCGGAACTAAATCGGTCAATAGGAACTCGAAGGTGCCGAGACGATCCAAGATTTCAGGGCCGAAAATGCTTAGAGTCCATCTCCAATATGGCGAGAGCCCTTCTTGTTCGCCTCCCGAGATACTCTTGCCGCGGCGAATGAACTCTTCGACGAGGGCGTTCATGGTTCGCGATTCATCGCAGTTGGCCGGCGAAGTGTCACGTTCTTATCGTCGTAAAACTCGCTCCATGTATTCGGCTGATTTTGCCAGTCGTCTGGCTTGTCTTTTGGCACAGCCTTTCTGGCGTTCGATCGAACTTCGTATGCTAATTGGTATTGCCCACATAGCAGCGTCGCCGATCGCAAACCAAGGCCGCCAGCGGTGATCGGCCAAAGCATCCAGGCCAACGGAACCTTCTGCAATTCACCTCGATGCCGTTCTTCAATCCGCGACTTGAGCCCTCCAAAGATGCTCTGGGCGTCGCCGAAAAAGTCGTTTTCAAAAGTCTGTAGGGTTTTGTTCGCCGAGTCGCGATGCTGGTCACCCAAATCCATCGCCAAACCAAGTCCCCAAACCAAGTGTTTCAACTGATCATTATATGCGAGCACCTTGGCCAGGATCGCGTGCCGTGCTTCAACTTCCTTACGCGAATCGCCTAAGAAGGCCTGAAACGCTTCTTCGTTGGCTTGCCACTGGCCCGCTTTGGTCAATTCCAATACGCCCCAGCGTGGATTCGACATGGGAAGTTCATCGTGTTTGTCGCCACCAATCGTCACCGCCCCGCTCTTGTTGTCATTTAGCGACAGGCCAATGTCTGCAAGGAACGAGTTGGCGGCCGCGTATGCAGCCACAACTTCTTTGTCGCCTGGGCTAAGAATGCAGAGATCATCCAATTGGCGAATGATCCGGACTTTTGCCTTGCTGTGGATAAATCGTTCAAGCAATCGCATCAGCTTCTCGCATAACCAATGCGAAAACCCCAGTTCCATTGGAACACCGCGCGAGGCTGGCTCCGCATGATCGGCGTCCATGACATACGGAATTTGCAGATAGCGCTGCGTGAACTCGAGTCCGGCGTCAGTTATTCCCAGTCCGCGGAGCATGGTTAGCAATGTCGCGTGTGGCACGGACGCGAAATAGTCGCGAACGTCAAGTTTCAACACATGAAGAGGCGTGTCCGGATAAGCCGCACGAAGCAACTCAATCTCAGCATGAACGAGCTTGACCATGGGATTGACTCCTTCGCCATACCCGTACCCCATGTTGGATGCATCACGGAGTTCGGCTTGTCGGGTAGCCCGCATGCCAACCACGCCCATCACCGATTCTTCCTCATCCTCGCTCAAAACAGCTTGGTTGGTCCACGGATCGACCGGTTCGTACCAATCCAGCGCCGCTCGATCTTTTTGCAACGCCAGCATCCTTCTCTCGTTGGTCATGATGACCTCCGGAGCATTCAGGTCGATCAACTTCTGTAGTCGGCTGCGATGACTGAGAATGATGGCCGAGTTGGTGTAACCCTCGTCGATGGCCGAAGACCAAAAGTCCGCCGAATGGTTGACGCTCAACAATTCGACGAGCGGCAGCGTCGGGTACAATCGCCAGCGGTTGCGTGTCCAGAGTATTCGTGGTCGAACACCTTGTACGGGCCACGACCATTGCCGAGGATCACGGTTCGCGACTCGGATCGCGTCGCTAAGTTGACTTGCCAACGCACCGTTATCTTGAAACTGTTTGGCTTCGAGTCGCACATCCTTGGGGTAGTGGGCGTTTGCAGAAATCCAATGCAAACCGTCAAAGCCGCCAAGTTTCAAGTCGAGCGACTTCTCAAGCCTTTCTGCGATAATTGATTGAACTTTGTCGCCATGATTCGCAAATCCTGATAATGCGGAACCAAACAGATCGAGAGCAGGAGGCGAGTTTGACGAAGCTAGCTCTGCAAAGATTCTCGCCCTCTCCGCCAGCTGTTCATTCAACCGTCCGGCGCCTTGAACGTCGGATTCATCCCACTCGCTTAAGAAGGCACCGAATAGGTAGACGATGTTGGCCCGTAGTCGGCCCCGTCGGATCTCGGTAAGCAGTTTCTCACGCCAAAAGTCAATTAGAGACTGCGGGGCGTTGAGCCCTTGAAAAAGGGCTCTGAGATTTGGCAACTCCCGATGGAGCGGAAACTCGGTGATGCGAACTTTCTTTAAGCCTTCATACAGCTTCGAGAGACACTGCAAATCGTCACCGCGACCAGCCGCTTCCGCCGCATCGTATTGGGTAAGCAATGACTCGCGTTGCCGCGACAACTCCGCAAGTCGAGTTTTGGTGATGAATTGAATGGTGGATGCGGTCATCGGAGTGCCTCGCTAGGATTAGATCAAGCGAACGCTTGTTAGGTTTCTTCTGATCAGCGCATGAAAAACCCGAGATTCTCCGCGTGTTTTGGGGTTAAGTGAGTTACTACACAACACTCACCCTCGCACGAATGGAAGATCTCAGGTGAAGACCAGTATCTCAAAACGGATTGCCAAACGCAAGCAGAAGAATCTCAAGAGACTCGCCAAAGCCAGACGTGAAGGGCTGGGGATGAGGGGGCAGCAAACAGGCGGCACCTGAGAATCGGAGGGGCAACATGAGCAAGAGATTGCAACGTGACCATGACGCAAACCAATTTGCTCGTCACCAGCGAGCCACGGCAAATGAGTTTTCGCGAGACGTCTGGCAGATGTTGCGAAATCGTCGATGCCGAGGCCAGAAGTTTCGTCGTGAATACCCGATTCCACCATACACCGTCGATTTTTGTTGCGTAGCGCTGAACCTGATCATTGAAGTCGATGGTGAACACCATCAAACCGCCGAAGGTCTTCGGCATGATCAGCACCGCGACCGTTATTTGGGAGAACGAGGATTTAAGGTGCTGCGGATTCCGAGTTACGAGGTCTTGCGGCATGCGGCTGCCGTGCGGCGGCAGATCGAACAGGCAATTGATGAGCGAATGTAACGAACGCGACCCCCTCATCCCCAGCCCTTCTCCCCCACGACAAGAGCGAGCACCACTCGCTCTCGTCGTGGGGGAGAAGGGAGCCAGAATGAAATTAGCGCGATCACACCGAATGCAGAAAACGAGATTTCTTCATTGACGCGGCTGCGTCGACCGAACGGAGTTCGGTCGGGGCGTATCTCGCTTCGGTCTTTTTCACCGACGCGTCGAACGCCCATCACCGAAAGTGCTCCGGCTTCATCGACCGGGGTCCGAATTCGAATCACTCGGCGTCGGCCACCGGAGCAACTTACGAGCGTCCGAATTTCGCATCGGCCTGAGACACCGAACGCAATTTGGCGAATTGGTTTGCTACCTCAGTTCGTCCAACATCGGGCGTTACGTTGACTCGCTAACCTGCGTCGGCCGATGAAGCCGCCGCAAGATTCGGACGGATTCGCAACTGAGCCACGAAGGTTCGTCAATGGTCACTTCGGGAAGTGCGTTTCAGACTCAGGAGTTGTCGATCTGAGTCACAATCGCGTCTGGCCTTGATGACACCGGCCACGCTCTCCCGGCAGCCATTTTTTTGAGGACGGGCGACGAAATCGCATTTTGGTCGGACCCCCGGAGTCTGTATGACCCGCTTCGTGCGGCCTGGTGTCCTCGCGATCGTGAATCTGCACCTCGATTCTAAATCGACTGGCTTTCTCGATTGACACGCCCCACAGATACGCTACACTGCGTAACACTACATTGCGTCGCTTCGAGGAACAGGAAATGAGTCAGCCCGGAAAGAAGCCACTTGGACCGCTGGAGCATGCGGTCATGCAGATCCTCTGGGACCGCGGGCAGGCCACATCCGATGAGGTGCGCAAGGCCCTGCCGCAGAATCAGGAGTTCAAGGAATCGACGATCCGTACGATCCTCAGGCGTCTGGAAGAGAAGCAGTATCTCGGGCACGATGTCGAGGGGCGGACTTATGTCTATCGTCCTCGGGTGAAACCGGAGAGCGTCGCGTCCCGTCAGGTCCTAGGGATCATTGACAAGCTCTGCAGAGGATCGGTGGAAAAACTGCTGGTCGGAATGGTGGACGACGAGCTGATTACACCAGAGAAGCTTCGCGAATTGGCAGACCGTATCTCCATGGCGGAAGCACAACAAAAGTCGACTCCTCGAAAAGCGCGTCGGAAACGGAAGAAATAGTTTCGGCGCATCAATGCCCGGATTCAAGGGTGGCACAGCAAACGCAACAGTAACACGACTTGAGGCTCGAGCGATGTTTGATCTCGCAGTTCAATGGCTAATCGTGACAGTGGATATTTCAGTGAAAGCTATGGTGCTGGCCGCCATTGCCATGCTGAGCTTGCGACTGCTGAAGCTTGACGACAGCAACCTGCGTCATCGCACGTGGACGGGCGTGCTGATTGGCATGCTGCTGCTGCCTGTACTGTCACAGACTTTGCCCACCCTGCAGCTTCCCGTCGCAGTTCCAGAGCATTGGAAAATTTACGAGCGCCGCGATGTCGCACCGTCGACCGCTACGGACGACAGTGAAGATGCAGAACCGATTGCGATTGGGATTTCTCAGCAGCCGTCATCTCCTCTCGCTACTGACGAATCATCGGGGGAGTCAGGAATCTATCGATCTCAGTGGAGTGACGACGCATGGTCTACTCTGCCCGAAGTTGGAACTGAAGCGGAATTCGGTACCAGCAGTTTGAGTCTTGAGGTGACCGACAACATCCATCCCACTGTCGCTGAGCTTGATAGTGATGACACCGAAGTTGCTTCGATTACCCCTTTGTTGAGCAGTTCAGGATCCGCGGCCGCCACTTTGGCCGGGGAGCCTCCTTGTGCTCTGGCTCGCAGCGATCTGGCTCACAGGGGCCGGTGTGATGGCACTACGGCTGCTCTCTGGTGTTGCGTACTCGCTTCGTCTCGTATGGTCCTCCACTGTCATCACTTCAAATGATCTGGCGGAATTGGGCGTCGATTTTCGATGGCTGACCAGTGATCAGCGCCCGGCGATGACTTTCGAGTGTCCGCTGATCCGTGTGCCGGTGGCGTTGGGAGTCATCCGTCCGCGAATCCTGCTCCCATCCGATTGGAACGCATGGTCAGCCGAGAAACTGCAGGCGGTGATTGCTCACGAACAGACGCACATCCAACGGGCAGATGGTGCGGTCATTTTTCTGGCGGAGGTGAACCGCTGCCTGTACTGGTTCCACCCGGTTGCCTGGTGGCTGCGGATCCAGCTTGGTCAGCTCGCCGAAGCCGCATGCGACGATGCGGCTATCGACTGCACGGGCGACCGCGCCACAGTACGCACGATACCTGTTGGAAGTCGCATCCGCCGTCTCCGGTCATCGCGGCCGCCTGATCTCCGTCGGCATCTCCATGGCCCGTCCCTCCAATGTCGAAACCCGCATCAACGCCATCCTCGATTTCACCCGCCCTCTCTCGAAACGACTGACCTGGACAACAACCCTGCTCCTGCTGGGTGCCCTTGTCCCCCTGATCACCCTGGCTGCGGCAGTGCAGCCATCGACGCAGACGAATGCACAATCTTCCGCCGAACATTCTCGGGCCGATGATGCGTCTGCAGCGGACGAGAATGCTAATGCGGACGGGGCGGCTGATTCCGATCACAACGACGACCCCGGGACGAACCGAAACGAATCGCTCATTACGGAAGATCAGCAGCCCCGTGAGGACGATCCAGGGGCGCGACACCCAAAGAGTCAGTGGAAGAGTCCTTAGTCGTCAATGATTCACCCGTGGCAAATCGTGAAGCTTCGACAGAACCACTTTCGTATTCCGGGCGTGTCGAGACACCACAAGGTGAACCGGTTGCCGGGGCGAAGATTTGGCTGGCCGTGATGTCGCAAAAGTACAGTAACGATGCGAATAGGGAGAATAGGGAGGGACTACTTCGCGAGTTGGCCGCGACGGATGAGCAAGGGCGGTTTGAGGTCGCGCTGGATGCAGTGACGACTAAGGAGATCCGCAAGCGACTTCACTTCTGGCAGGCGCAATTGGTGGCAACGGCTGAGGGGCGCGGTCTGGATTGGATGCCGCTGGATGTGTTTGAGGACAATCCGACTCCAAGCGAGAAGAGGGACACGCTGCAAGACCAGAATCGACAAGGCGCTCGGGGACGGGCGTTTCGCCAGCCGGGCACTCAAATTGCGGCCGGAATCGCAGAGAGTGCGGGGGCGGCTGGTCGATCTGGAAGGCCATCCGCTGCCGAATGTGACGGTGTTGGTCGAGAGCCTCATGCAGCCCGACATCCCTCGCTTGCTGAAGGCGTTGGAGAAGTCATGGAAGGCGGAGGTGAATGAGGCACTCGGCTCCACGAGCGTCGGCGGACTCGCCAGAAGCGAGCTGCAAAAGCTGATCCCGCCGGTGAAGACGGACGAAAACGGCGAATTCGAACTCCGCGGCATCGGCGACGATCAACTGGTCACGCTCGTCTTCGATGCCGATCGTATTGAATCCCGCCCAGTGAATGTGCTCGGTCGCGAGATGGAGGCGGTGAGCCTGCCGCACATTAAGTGGTATCCCGACGGAGCGAAAGACGTGTTTGTGGGACGCAGACTTCACCTACGCCGTCGGCCCCTCGGTCCCTGTGGAAGGGATCGTCACGGACTATGACACGGGCCAGCCGGTCGCGGGCGTGCTGGTGTATGTCGAGCGTCTGTTCAAGGAAGGTAGCGTCGAAGACTCGCAGTTGCGGCTGGATACGCACCACATGCGGGCGGTGACCGACGGGCAAGGCCACTTCCGCATCACCGGCATGCCGCCGGGGGAGGGACACGTCGTCGAAGCCGTACCGCCGAAGTCCGAGCCATACCTGCCGGCGTCGCAGGACGTCTCGCTGAGTCTCGAGGACGGCAATGCGAAGCGCATCGAGATTCAGGTGAAGCGGGGAATCTGGATCGAAGGCCGTGTCACCGACAAACAGAGCGGCGAACCACTCTTAGCGGCGGTCGACTATATGGCTCTGAGGAAGAATCCCAACGCACTGGACAAACTAGGGCTGGATCAGGCCTGGGTCGAGAAACGCTACGGTACCGACAGTGACGGCCGCTACCGTGTGCTCGGTCTGCCGGGTCCCGGCGTGTTGTTGGTGACGTCGCAGGTTCCTGGCTATCCCTTGGCAGCCGGTGCCGAGACGATTGACGGTTACGATGCGTCGGGCGGCGTCATCCCCACGACGCCCTTCCCCCTGCAGGTCTCGAACTGGCACCTGCTGAAACAGATCGACCCAGCCGCGGACGCGATCTCGTTTACCTGTGATCTCGTGTTGGATGCCGGCGTCTCCATTCCCGGCCGCGTCGTCGGACCCGACGGGAAAGCAATCTCTGACCTCCATGTCCTTGGCCAGACCGAGGGATACCAGTGGTGGAGGCCGCGACATGATGACAAGGTTCTTATGACCGACCGGTTCACCGTCAACGGCTACGACGGAAAAGGGCCGCGTCAATTGTTCTTCAAGACCAAGGACGAAACGCTCGTCGGCCAGTACCGCCTAGAAGGAGACGCCCCGGAGGAGATCGTGGTCACGCTCGGGCCGTCCGTCCGAGTCACGGGACGCCTGATCGAAAACGAAACCGATCTTCCCGCGGCGCGTTACTTCCTTGCTTGCAAGGAATGTTCTCTCAACGAAAAACATCCGCCAGTGAAGTTCATGATTCACTGGTGCCACACCGATGACGAGGGCCGCTTCGAGATCAAGGGCCTCATGGCCGGCCTCGCATACAAGATGTACTCGCTGAACGAAAGCAACATTGCAAACCGGCAACCGCTTCACGATTGATCTGACGTGCTGCCAAACCCGGCGAGACAATCGAACTCGGCGATGTCCCCGGTCCGGACAGCGAAGGCGATTCCAAGAACTGAGCCGCGGAGTCCGATGCACGTCGTTCCCAATCTCCGAACGAGGAGCGAGGAGGGTGTGGTAAAGTCGAAACCTTCGAACGAGTTCTGAAGTTTGATCCGAATGTGATGAACAAAGCAGACACCGTCTCTGTTTGGACGCCGTATGAGCCGGGCGACGATGCGCCGTGGAACCTGCGGCGGGTGGTGCATCTGCATCGGCGAGTGGTGTTCGGAGCGTGTTGGAGTGAGATCCAACGGGATCTGGCGGAGGGGCCGGAGGCGGCAGTCTCGCGGGTCTTGGATGGGACGGTGCGGGCGGAGGGGGTTCCGGAGCGATTTGAGCATTTGGCGGGGGTGATCGGGGAGGCGGCGGTCGATTCGGGGAGTGCGGAGCGGTTGAAGGCGTGGTGGTTGTATCGGTGTTTGTTCTCGCCGCATCCGCTCGAAGAGCGGTTGACGCTGATGTGGCACAATCACTTCGCCACGAGCAACCTCAAGGTCAACGATCTGCAGTTGATGAAGCAACAGAACGACACGCTGCGCAGGGCTGCTCTGTCGCCGCTGGGCGTGATGCTCAGAGACATCGTGCATGATCCGGCGCTGCTGGAATGGCTGGACGCAACCTCCAATCGGGCCGGACAACCGAACGAGAACCTCGCCGGGAGTTGATGGAGTTGTTCGCGCTGGGCATGGGAACTACAGCGAGGACGACGTAAAGGAAGCGGCAAGGGCTCTGACGGTTGGACGGTCCGGCAAAATGAGTTTCGCAACCTCGAATCGCTGCATGATGAGGGTGAAAAAACGATCCTTAATCGCACGGGCAACTTCGATGGCGACGATCTCGTCGACATCCTGCTTGACCAGCCGGCATGCGCGGCGGCTCGCGTGGAGACTGACGATGAATTCTTCGGCCGGCGTGGTTGATGATCTGCACTCGCGAGTTGGCTGCGGCCTGCGGACGCACAACCTCGACATCCACTGGGGCGTGGGGACGATCCTCCGATCGCAGTTGTTCTTCAGTGATAGAACATCAACAGCCGCGTGTGCGATCCGGTGACTTTCTGATTGCTCCTTTGCGCTATCGAGTGTTGGCGAAATCCTCCGAGCACGCTGATACTGGCCGAGTGGATCGAGCGAATGGGGCAGGACCTGTTCTCCCCCCCAACGTCGGCGGCTGGGCCGGAGGGAAAAGCTGGCTCTCGACGCGGACAGTCGTCGCCCGGGCCAATTATGCCTCCGCTCTCGCCCGGGGCCGGCTGGCCAGTCCAATCCGGCCACCGGACCTCCAGGAAGTCTTCGAGCGACACGTGGGTGCTGCTGATCGTCAAAAACAGATTCGAGCCCTCAATCAGGTTCTGTTCGGCGAATCCAGCGAGGAAGCAATTCTCAACATCGACGGAGCCACCCGGGAATCTTCAGACATCAACTCAGCATTACGTCAGGCGATGACCTTACTGCTTACTCGGACCAAAGCGCACCACTTTCACTGACAACCGGAGAGCACCGATGAACACACGTCGACAGTTTCTGCAGCGGTCTGGGTTGGTTTCCCTTTCACCCTGGATTCCCGCAATTCTTCCGCACTCGCTTCAGGCCGCTGAAAGCAAGAAGGACGCTTCGATTCTCGTCGTCGTCCAGCTCGATGGCGGAAATGATGGCCTCAACACGGTCATTCCGTTCGCTGACGAAAACTATGCGAAGTACCGCCGCCAGCTCGGTGTTCCCAAGAAGGATGTCCTGAAACTGACCGATGCCGTTGGCCTGCATCCTGCCTTGAAACCGGCCGCCGAACTGTTCCAGGATGGGCGACTAGCGATCGTCCAGGGCGTCGGGTATCCCAACCCCAATCGCTCCCATTTCCGCAGCATGGCCATCTGGCAGCATGCCCGGCTGTCGCAGCGGGAACACGACAGCATTGGCTGGCTCGGTCGGGCCGCAGATACGGTCCACTCCACCGACGCCGCCGCACCCGATTCAATCTATGTCGGCGAAGATGGCACTCCCGTCGCGCTTCGCGGCCGCCGCGCAAATGCCGTCTCGATCTTCCGGGAAGACGACCTGACGCTCGCCAATCCATTGGCTGCCCAACATTTCGGATCAGACGCGGATGATCTGTCCGCATATGTCACCCGCACGCTGACACGCTCGTTCGACGTGGCCCGGCAGTTCCAGGATGCAGAAACGGTGGCTGGTGGCGAATCCTTGCAGTACCCAAATTCGAAGCTGGCCGGCAAGCTTCGTTTGGCGGCGCGGATGATCAAGCTCAATGGAGGGACGCGAGTCTATTACGTGTCACAGTCTGGTTATGATACACACGCTTATCAATCGAACACGCATCGGCAGTTGCTTCGCGAGTTCTCAGAAGCGTTGCAGGATTTCCTGAACGATCTCCGCGATTCCGGGCTGGAAGAGCGCGTTGTCGTGCTCGCCTTCAGCGAGTTTGGCCGTCGCGTTCAGGAAAATGGCTCGGCCGGAACAGATCACGGAGCCGCCGGGCCGGTATTCATTGCAGGCAGTGCTGTCCAGGGCGGACTTGTCGGAGAACACCCTTCGCTCACGGACCTCGACGCGGGCGACCTGAAAATGTCGATCGACTTCCGCCAAATCTATGCCACGCTACTCGATGAATGGCTGTCCATTCCCTCACTAAACGTTCTCGACGACTCCTTCGACAGACTTCCACTCATCAAGTCGTGACTGTGGACACTCCCGCTCAAATGCCCAGCTCAACCGGAAACGGATAAGGGGGGCGGGAAACGGATAAGGGGGGCGGGGTCTTTTTGCATTTCGCCTCTTGCACGCTCCGGTGGCCGACGCCGGGGATTCGAATTCGGGGTCCGGTCGATGAAGCCGGAGTAGGTTAGCCAATGGCGGTTCGGCGCGTCGGTGTCTTCAGTTTGCACACACCGACGCGAGTTCAACCAGGAGTTTCGAGCAGTCGGTCGATGCAACCTACGGTAGATACAATCAGCGTGACGTGCAGTCGGTGTGTCTCAAGAGGTATCGTTCTGTCCCCCCTCTCCCCCGTGATGAAGGCGAGTGGTGCTCGCCTTCATCACGGGGGAGAGGGGTTGGGGGTGAGGGGGCAGGCTGCTTGGTGCGTTCATCGATCGCCTGTTCGATCATACGCCGCACGCCGGCCGCGTTCCGCAATACCTCGTACCCAGGTATCCGATGTACCTCGTATCCTAATTCACGCAGATACTGGTCTCGGCGTTGATCATGCAGGCGACCCTCTTCGGTATGGTGATGGTCACCATCAACTGCGATGATCAGCTTCAACGCTGGGCAGCAAAAGTCAGTCATGTAAGGCGAGATTGGGTACTCACGTCGAAACTTCTTTCCGCGGCAGCGACGATTGCGAACCATCTGCCAAACGTCGTGAGCAAACTCATTTGCTCGGGCTCGCTGATCACGAGCAAACGCGATCGCCTCCGGGTCACGCCGAGATCTTCGGTTCATATTGCCCCTCCGATTCTGACCTCTACCGCTTGGCCCCTCACCCCCAACCCCTCTCCCCAAACAAGTTTGGGCGAGAGGGGAGCCAGAGTATATAACTTTGCTCGTCGCGCGCATTTGGGATCCTTGCCCAGTTACCAACCTCAGCATCTTAGCAATTCCCCGAATCCGCTTCGGTCTGCGACACCTCTCGCAGTTACAAGGTGCAGGGAAACGGGACACGTGTTCAGTGAAGGGGGGCTTGAGTCGATGTGACTTGGTCTTCGCCAGCGCTCTCCGGCGGCCGACGCCGGTAGGTTGAATCCGTTCTTGTGCTCAGTGGTCGGGCCGTTGGCCCATGGCGTCCCTCATATTCGATCCTTCCGGCCGATTGGGCAGGGCTTGGTAGACTGCTGAGCCTTCGGCCCGATGTTGTCAACATTTCTTGTCTGCTGCCTTTGACATCCAAATTCAGCGGTCGCACGATAAAGGTGGTGCGTGAAAGTATCAGCGAGCCACCGCGAACGAGTTTTCGCAGGACGTCTGGCAGATGCTGCGCAAACGCCGTTGTCGAAATCAGAAGTTTCGTCGTGAATACCCAATCTCACCTTACACCGTCGATTTCTGTTGCATGGCACTGAAGCTGATCGTTGAAGTTGATGGTGAGCATCATCCGACCGACGAAGGACGCCAGCACGATCAGCGCCGCGATCGGTATTTGGTCGAGCGAGGGTACCACGTTGTGCGGATATTGGCGTACGAGGTCTTGCCGAATGCTGCTGCCGTGCGGCGGCAGATCGAGCGTGCTATCGATGAGCGCATCCAGCAGCGTGCCCCCTCATCCCCAGCCCTTCTCCCCCTCAGGTGAGAGCGAGTGGTACTCGCTCTCGCCTGAGGGGGAGAAGGGAGCCAGAATGAAAAGCGGGCAATCACACCGAATGCAGAAACCGCGATTTCTTCGTGCAGCCGGTTGCATCGCCCGCCTTCACGAACGCTCGGGCGAACTTGCTTCGGTCGCCCACACCTCCGCACCGAATCGCCTCCGGCTCCGGCTCCGGCTTCATCGGCCGGGCGAACTACGGGCAGCGCGTTCAATGCTCCGGTCGCTCCCACCGGTTGCGCTTTGGGGATCGCTCTTCCTGAGATCGGTCGTCAACTACCGAACGCAATTGTCTGATGACAGCACGATCCGCGTCGGGTTGCCCAAACGACTGAACGAAGATCAGATCGTTCATGTACGTCGGTGTTGTCGACCTAGTCGCGTAACCGCATCCGCCTTGCTCGCTCAGGTCACGCCCTCCTGAGTCGTTGTGCATAGAATCGTCGCTTGCTCGTGACGCGATCATTTCCCAAGTCAGCAAGATTACGTCTGCGATCGATTTGCCTGCACCACTCGATCAAACGCCCCCTGTCTTGCAGAATCAACTCGATGTCACTTTGCTCCATCCCAAAACTCCTGAATTGAATTCAAGCGACTTTGCTGAACTCCAGATTCTCTCAGGTCAACCGTGAGTTTGGCTTCCTGCATCAAAACTTGTTCCAGGTCGGAATACGTCGGGCGATTCGTCCCGATTGAAACGACCACAAGACTGTTCTGTAACTGGTCGCAACGCCTGTCAGACATGGTTCTGCTGGACGGCAGGCAGCGACGACGCCGGTGCAGTCAGCGTTGCCTTTCCCTTTTTTATTACTAGTTGCGTTTCAGCGCGGGCAATTTTGCGGCGGACAAGGGCGGGCCACATCCCAAGAAGAACGCTGCACACAGCTTGACCAGCGGCACAGAGATGGATTTGCCATCCCGATGTCCAACGGCGATGCGATTGCCATCAACCCCAACGAGTCCCGCTTTGCCTTAGTGCGTCACGGTAGCCGTCACTCGAGTGCAATCGCAGCACTACTTCGCGTCGTCATATTTTACGTTGTCCCAAGCCTTCTTGACTTCGCGCGATCGGTCTGTTTGCGCGAATTCCCGGGGAATTTCGAACGCGGGTAATCGTGCGGCAACGATTTCTTGCTGATCGGTCAAAAGAAAGAGATACAGATACTTGCCGATTGTTGCCGCGATGTGCAGGTCACCGATGTCGGTCACATCGCGGATGCCGCCTGGCAAGGGCAGTTCTCGTGATTGAAGTTCTTTGAGATCCTTGTCGAGCAACACGCAGCTTATGTGAGTTGGATTGAAGACATAGCAGACGTCGGCGACGCGATCCGCGATCAGTAAACGCTCCGCTTCGAGACGGACCACTGGCGGCATGTCAACGTAGATTTTTCGTCCGCCCATCCAGTATTGCGTCATGCCGACCTGGTAGAGCAGAGGCAAGGTGTCGAGGTAATGGCCAAGTTTTGGCGTCGGACGACCGCTCGCTGCTGCCGCGAAGTTGTAGATTCCTTCGATGTAACGATTCGGCGAGCCAGCTCTGGACTGGCTGAGCATGATTTTTCCCGTGTAATCGACCGGACAGGCAGAGGTCCGGCCGTTGCTGAACTGCACGCCGCGATCACGCCGAATGTTGACAATGTTAATGGGACATTCATCCCGCCCATTCCCTTTGCAGCGGACGGCAATCATTCCGTTGAAGTATCTGCCGCCTGGCGCGGACATGTATTCCGGATTCGGGTCACCAGCCTGCACTGTCTTTACGTTCTCCCAGTCTTTGGACCGCGAAAAAACACTGAGCGATCCGCGGCCGTGGTTGGCGACGATCAATTCGTCGCCTCGGGTGAGCATCGCGACCGGAGCCGGAGTGGAAATCGTCTTGATGAGCTTGAGGGTGTCGACTTCCATGATCGACACGGTGCCCGAACCGTTGTGGCCGGCGATGAGATGCCGACCGTCTTCGGTGAGTACCATCGTTTCGACTTTGTCGGCCAAAAGCAAAGACTGGAAATTCGCACGGTCAACAGTCGGGTCTGCGAGTTCCATCGGCTGGCCGTTCGCAGCCGGACGCAGTTCTGGCTCACCGCCCAGATCTTCGATCGTCACGCGACCGAGGTGCATTCGTGACAGGTAACCGCCGATGGCCAGTTTGTCCCTGGTCGAAAGCAAGAAACGATCCGAGTGATCCACGATCTGCTTACCATTGAATTCAATTGTGATCCTGCCGTCTTGTTTGGTGATGATGGTCGTGAACGGAGATGGCTCGCGTTCAAAGTTCGTTATTCTCAAAGCCTTCCCGATGGGAATCGTTCCCACGCGGATCGGGCCGTTATCAACAGCGGGGTTCTCGATGATCTCGCCGTTCTTCGACAGCAGAAGCAGGCTGTGGCTGTGTCGAATGTGATAGCCCTTGCTTTCCAGAATGTCGGCCTGTTGATCCGGCGTGCAGAACCGAATGCAAATTGACCTCAAAATGTTCGTTTGCGAGCTTTGCAGGACTTGCCCACCTTGCAAAAAACTGATGCGGCCTTCGATCTTCAAACGAAAATTCGTCGGCAATGGATCGCGGCTGATGACCCAATACGACGCTCCGTTGTCGTCGAGCAATAGCTCTTGCCCGGCGTTTTTGACGTTGCCTTTTCCAACCTCCCAATTCTCGGCGAGTGGTTCGATGATCTTCTTCGGAACATTTGGTTTTGCAGGCGGATTGCGATCGGCCGGCAGCCGTTCAACATTGTCATCAACCAGGTCATCCATCGGGACTTTCGGTGGGACATTATTGACCGGCGGCTTCTCCTCCGGGTCGATGCGAAGTGCGGCTTCAGGATCGGCGCCGGGAGACGGGCCGGTCCCAGTCCCATTAGCGTCAGCAGTTGACGAATGCCTTGATCACCTGTGGACGCGATGAAATTGGCGAGATTATTTGGCCGCTTGATGCGGACGATGACCTTCATTCGGTCGGTTCGAACACTCGTGCCGGTTGCCAGTTGCCTGATGAATTCGAGCAGTGTTTTTGGCTGGCCCTGCGGACCGGCTGGCTGGTCCATGTTGACAAAATCGAAGACCCGCTTCGCATGTCCCTCCAGGTTTTTCAGGGTCGACGCGTCGGTCGCGTCGCATTCCACTCGCAACAATTCATCTCCAGACAGATCGGCCATGAACACTGCGGATTTCAGGCTTTTCCGCAGGTCATTGAGTTGGTCGGGATTCTTTGTTCCGTGCGCCACGATCTCGGCGAGAGGAGCGATGTCTTCCGGAAGACTATCTGTCGTTACCGCCCCAACGATGTCGTGAGCCAAGTCGAGCTGTTCCAGCATTTTGATGAGAGGCGTCCTCTTTGTGCCGTCGCTCTGGATGATCCTGCGCACTCGTGCTTCGTCCGTGATGACGACCGTCTTCTCATCGGGAAAGTAAACGGCTTGCGGTTGAGGCAGTTCCGGGTCGAACGGAAGTGCTTCAAGTTCTTTTGCCAGCGGAACATCAACATCACCCCTTCCGCCGTCTTCTGTTCGCGAAATCGTGATCTGCGGTTCGAGACCGTCTCCTCGATGGTTGCCTTTGGGATCGGCGACGAATTCAACGATCGACTCAGGTTTCACCGTCGCCTGGATGTCGAATTCAACGCCCGATCCGCGATTATTGGCCACATCGCCCGCGAACTCTTGTTTGCCATCGACGAAGATGAGAACTCTCACACCGTCGGCATCACTTCGCGTCTCGGACCAACTGGCCTTATTCAAGCTCCCGTGAATTGTGATGTTGCCCGATATGCGGCTCTTCCAACGCAGAACCGCGTGGTGCGGAGGAATCGGCGATGGCTCGATGTACCGATCAATGAGCGGATTCTCATTCCCTTTCGCCCCGCGTTGCCCCACATACTTCTTCCTCTGTGCGGACCACTTGAGCTGATACAGCCGCGCGTTCGGATCAGACGGATTCGGAGTGTGCGAAGAGAAGTAGAGCCAGTTGCCACTGTCGCTGACGTCCTTGTGTCCGTTGGAATTGGGCTGCCAGTCTTCGGGGAATCTTGCGAGCACGTTGCCCGGCGCGATGGGTTCGTCGCCGTCGACGGCTGGCATTCTTTTGCCGATGGCTCCCTGCTCAAGTGCTTCACCTCGTGTGTAGTACGTCTGATCTTGAAACTTTACTTCCCGGAACGGCTCGCCATCGAAGTTGGCTGCCAGAAACTCCTGGCGGTTAAATGGCCTTACGACATGCCCGATCACACAGTCGTCTTCTGAATCGACCGTTGGAATCGCCATCGCTAACGTCATCCACTGGACGTTCTCCGGTGCCATCTGCATTTGGCGCAGAACGACGTTGAACAACCTGAGCTTGCGCAGCTCGGTGCCAACTTCCGCGGACACCATGCGACCTGGATGAATCGCGACCGCGACGAACGCATCTTCCGGCACATATCGAAACGCCAACGGAATGACTTCGGCATCAGTCTTTTTCGATTCATGTGCCGCACCATTCCGGGAGTCCGTCTTCGACCGATTGGCGACCAGTCGTTGTGACTCGGTCAGCTCGCGAACAGAACCTGACTGAAAGCAGGCCGGCAGACTGGTATCGCGTTTTCCGCCACGAAGCTGATAAAGCAAAACTTCCTCGTCGGATACAGACCGGGTCGGTACGAGATACTCGTACCCCGGGTCGTCACCCGTCGCCGGATTCTTCATGAGTTCGGCAAACGTTTTCTTCAGCCCGTAAGCGGACGCAGCGCTTTCTGCTTCGGCTTTCACGTCGGAGAGGCTTTTCGGCCATTCGCCCTTCTGGTCGTGGAGGGTGATGATCGCTTCAGAAAGCGCCTTCATGTGTTGGCTGGAATTCAGTCGATCGCGCGACGTCGACTGACCGCAACCGCAAACAACCAGCGGAACCCACGAGAACCAAAGGACCAGAAATTGAAGTGTTTTCATCGTTATTCTACCGCTGATGCACATCGACAAACCTATTCAGCTTGTGGAACTAGGTGACGTCTTTCGCTCATTCGTCCGTCTGATACTGATAGGAGCCTATCAAAACCGAAGGCATTGTTCTTGCGTTGGGAATCAATATACGCAACCCGATCCCGCCATGCGGACTCCCATTTCGAGTGCCACTTCGCAGCCAACAAGTAGTAGCCGTCCGTCGTCCCGTTGCAGCCGACGACTCTTGCACATCCCTCGAGACAGTTTCCTCCTGCCAGAAGGCCTAGGGGAACTTAATCGTGATCCGTTTTGCCGGGCAGTGGATTTGAACTTCGCCTTCATGTTACTTTATTTATCGATGGTCGATGCTTTCTGGTCGGTATGCAAGTTAGAGGAGGATCATCATGCCATGCAACAATCGCACTCGCTTTGCAACAGAGCAGAGGTTAATGAGAATACAAATCCTCTCGATGACTGTCGTCCTTATGGCGGCGTTCACTGTTGCCAATGCTGTAGTGGCGGATGATTCGTCCAAGCAACAGGAGCCCACGGCCGAGCAACTTGGGGCGGCGAAGACGGCGTTTGCCACATTGGGCGGGTCATACGATTACAGAACGGCAGAGGTGTTGCCGTCTGAGAAGTTTCATTATTTCAGCCTCCCCTTGGCGCGAATGACGCAGATGTGAATAGGTTGCCCGAGGTGCCGTTTCCGTTTGGCCTTTCCCTGGTAAGCAACCAATGAACCGACGCAGTGATGGCTGGATTGGGAAAGCAAAAGAACTTGCGAGCGCTGACTCTGGGTAGTACGAATATGACCGACACGGGCCTGAAAGAGCTCGCGCCGCTGGACAACCTTCGGGTGCTCAATTTGGCGTACTCATTTGCGGTCGCTGACGAGGGTCTCAAAACGGTGGCCACTTTCAAGAATCTCAGGGCGTTGTCCCTCGACAACACTTCCGTGACCGACGCGGGACTGGAGCACCTGGCCGGATTGCGCTTGCTGAAGACACTTAGCCTGCGAGACGCCCCCAAGATAAATGGCGCCGGCCTGGGCCGATTGGGACAGATTCAAGGGCTGTTGCAGCTTCGCCTGTCGATCAGTCCCATCACAGATGAGGGACTGTTGACACTGGGACGTCACGAAAAGCTCCAAGTGCTCGAGATTGATTACACCGAAGTGGCTGATGCCGGTTTGAAGGAGTTGAGGAATCTCCCTGGACTGGTCACGCTTTTTCTAGCCGCGGCGAAAATCACCGATGAAGGACTCAAGGAGTTGGCCGATTTGAGAAAATTGGAACAGCTTTCATTGTCGGGCCAGGCTGATGGGGGTCAGTGCATTTTCGGCGAGGTAAGGTGGGGAAGACGGGGCGAGGTAGGTTGAAAGAGCCCTCTGTTTGCGAAAATCACGCCCGGCGCCAGCTTGCCATTGCGGCACGATCTTCTCTCCTTCCCTTGCTCGCCCTGTCTTTCCTAGTGCCTGTCCTGCGCGTTCGAAAATGCGCTGACCCCGTTCGGACTGGCTGGTCGTTGTCGCGCCCACCACAACACACTGGCCGTCGCGGATTCGTGGTAGAATTGGTTTTTGAGCCATTTCAAGTTTTGTGTAGGGTCTGTCCCCTAGCTGGATTTTCGCTATGCGTCACGCGGAAAGTCGCAGTAAATTCCGGTTCGGAATCTCGACCCTATTTGTATTGACTCTATTCGCCGCAATCTCAATTGAGGCCTATCGACGTTATCGGATGCCACTGCACGTCCATCCGACGACATTCAATGGGATCGATGATGTGGCGGAATTCGCCGATGCGCCCGAGCTTGATCTTGCTGGGAACTTCACAATCGAGGCCTGGGTTCGCCTGCCGCGTCATCAGTCTGCGGGTGTTTTCAGCTCGTGCATTGTTCGCAAAGGGGCCGGAGTCCAAAACACAGATGCGAATTACCATCTCGGCGTGATGAACGGAAGCAATCAAGTCTCCTTTAACATTGGGAACGGCATTGGCGGTCACCAAACGATCTTTAGCAGGTATCCCTTGACGGCAATGGTATGGACGCATGTGGCGGCGGTCCGATCGGAAGACGCCGTGTCCATTTTTGTCGATGGTGTTCTTGCTGCGAGAGAATCTCCAAGAACAGTTAGCCAACAATGCAACGATGAGCCGCTCCGAATCGGAGGCGTAGGTAATCGCAGCGACAAATTCTTCTTGGCGGCCGATATTGACGAAGTCCGAATCTGGAGCGTCGCGCGAAGCGAAGCACAGATTAAGAAGTACTTGAATCGGGACATTGAGCCAAACTCTGCCGAATTGGCATTTCTCTCAAGGGCTTCCGAGGGAAAACGATAGTGCGAGGCCTCGGTGGCAGCCATCTTACTGTGCTGCCAATTCAGACTTCCGGAGATTAGACCGCGACATCTCAACGCGATCGCAGAAACCTTCTCTCGTCCGTGGTGGCATCAACCGCCGGTGGTGCTGTCACTTTCGGTGCACCGCCGATACTGGCGGATGGACTGACCCACCGGGCGCATAGGGGCGGACCGGAGAAGGACGGCAGGTTCACTACGAGGATCCGTTCGATTAAGCGGCACGGCAAGTATTCGTCCAACCAGGCTGATGGGCAGGCCAGGCTGATGGGGGTCAGTGCATTTTCGGCGAGGTAAGGTGGGGAAGACGGGGCGAGGGTAGGTTGAAAGAGCCCTCTGTTTGCGAAAATCACGCCCGGCGCCAGCTTGCCATTGCGGCACGATCTTCACTCCTTCCCTTGCTCGCCCTGTCTTTCCTTGTACCTGTCCTGCACATTCGAAAATCCACTGACCCGGTTCGGACTGGACCCCGTTCGGACTGTTAAGAAAAAGGAAAGCCGCGAAGCGGTGTCAGGTGATAACCTGGGTGAACCAACGAGCGTTAGCGAGGCTGGTGGAACCCCAGGAAAATGATACGCATCCGTCGAAACACCTTCCCCGCGGCGATTTGGCGGCCCCGCCGCCAAATCGCCGCGGGGAATTTCCGGTTTCGCTTGACGGTCCTGGGGCTGCTTCGCAGCTTTAGGCCGTCACGGGGTTCGGAGACCAGGGTCAGCGAGGCGCCGAACAGGGTCCGCCGAACAGGCTCAAAACCCGGATTGAGAAGACCGTGCCTCGAGAATTTCCGCCTTCACCGTTGCCTTCAACTGGTCCATGAGTTGTTGATCGGATTGCACTTCGTGAACCGCTCTCTCTACTGTTGACCAATGATCGCCCGGCTGACGTGCGAACGCCATCTTGTCCTGAAATCCTCTCTCTACTTCTGCGACCACGGCAAGCGCGAAACTCAGATACAGAACTGTCGCTAGGACAGACGGCGCTGAGGAACGCGCAGTCCGACGGAGCGAGTCCCAATGCCGAGGAAGTTGCGGAAACTGAGCCCATCGAATTCGGTTCTTGCATGGAATCTGCGCAGTTTGAAGCGAAGCAGGAGAGCAGCGATCGCAGCCCACACCCCGAGCGTCAAGTACTGACCATAAAAAGCAGTCCACTGAAGTACCGCCCAAAGCCAGCTTGCACATGGGCGCAACGCGTTCTCCAAACTGTTTGCATCCAAGCCCTCCCAGCCGCGGGCTGGAATAGTCAAATCAAACGGAAGCTGTGCGAACGATTCTGCGTTAGGACGTGTAACTGCAACAATTCCGAACAACACGCTGAAGACGAACACGCACGTCATCAAGGCGCGAAGACTGAACTTGAAGGCTCGACGACGCAACCAGGTCCAGGCGATCCAGGACACCAGCACAATTGGAGACACGATAATCAAGATGGTTAGCACCCAGGCCTGGATCGTAGGAGGGATGATCTTGGACGGTGCCAGGCCGAAGACGACGACTGTACTCATGAAAGCGACAGCGAGGCAAAGGGAATGCTCGATCACGCCGATCTTTGGAAGATCACGGCCGCTCGCAATACGCGATACCCCGATCGCCACGAAGCCGGCCAAAATCAGAATGACCACCAGCGAGGGCAATATCCCAACTACCAGCGTACAAATCACCGTCATGGGGCTGCCCATAAATGTTATGCCAGTCTGCCGCTGAGGGCGGTTTTCAGCCAAAACCCCGCATCACCGACTGCAAAGAATGCTTTGTTCTGCCCCTCCTCAAAGTAACTTACTCCGCGATTGAATCGCTCCGCATCCTGCACGACAAGTCGCTCGTTCATGCCTTGGAAATCGGTCTCTGCGCTCGATACCCAGTAGAAGTGAACAGCCAAGTAATCGTAAATCGCATTATCGGGATCGTGCTGCGAGGCCACTTGCAGGATTTCGCGCCAATTGTCCATGCGCGGTGAATCGTCGTACGAATGCATCGAATAGCGCCATAGCAGCAGCGCGCCAGACGCCACCAGTCGACATTGGTGGGATCGAGTTCCGTCGCCTTCGCTGCCAGTTCGAGACATTCCTCTTTGCATTGCGCTTCAAAGGCGTCTTCGGCGGCTTTGAGCCCTTCCTTGTCCAACACGGGAAATGCCACGAACCCGGGTATGGTCTCGATCCTCTTCAGATACTTAATCACATGTTCCTGGCTTGGGCTATCAACGACCAGAGCTGCGCCCATTGTCAATTCCGCGTCCCTTTCCCCAAGGTGTAGAATCCGGTCAACTTCGTGTAGCCACAGACGTGCCTGCTCCCTGGGCTCGTGAGAGTGAATTGGCGTGCGCTTGCCGACTACTAAGCCCCATGTCGCGTCCCTCCACTGAAGGCGCAGCGTCTCCAGGCCGGTTTCCGTTCTTGATGCGTGCCACAGCAAACGACACGTTAGACCCGCCAGAACAAGGAAGGTGCAGATCCAGAACGTGTATTTGGCAACTCGTTTCACAGAGCAACGGTCCCTGGCAGGAGTGAATGCTGAGCGGGACCGCCATGAACGTCGATCGTCGCCCGACGGTCGGTCCCACCGTTTGATTCGAATGCACGACCACTACTGACCGTAGCGACGCTTCACGAAGTGTGAACAAGGGTGAGCACTCGAGGCACAACACGGAACGTCCAGCAACATCTGCCGTCCATTCCGCGTTCGCTGGGGATCAGTTGCAATAGGTCAAAGCTGGCTGGACGGATCACGCTCCGTGCTGTTTCATCACGCCGTTTCGTCTGCGACGGCAACCGAGGAGACTGAGTGTTCCGATGATGACGAGAGCAAACGACGACGGTTCGGGAACAGTCGCTGTGTTGGACGTCGACTGAGAATTGACCTCCAGCAACCAGTTATCCACACCAATTTTGGCACTCGTCGTGAAGAAACGGGTTGCGTAGCCATAGTAACCAAATTCAATGGGCGCACCAGATGACGAGAAATCGGGATTGATCTGAGGTAACGTCGTGCCAGCAGAGATGAAGTCATTTTGCATCAGACTGTTGAACTGATAATTCTGCCAGTCGAACGTCGCTAATTCAAAATCACCGCGATCATAGAAGACACGCCCCCCTTGCCGGAGGCCAGCGCCGATGGCGACATAATTTGCTAATAGTTCATCTTGAACAATAACGCTGTCGAAGGAAATCGACAGGCTTGTCAGCGGTCCCAGCGAGGGGTCGAAAACGAAACCGGTATCGAAACTGAAGAAAAGGGCCGTTATGTCCTGGGGGCTTGAGCCGCCGTGAGACGCGCCCGCGATGCGAAATTTATCCGGATTTCCGCCGGTATCGGCATTCATCTCAAAAGTAAAAGTACTACTTCCGACACCAGTCGTGAACAGACCCCCGTACGCCCAGTCGGTGTGCAGATTGTCATCGGAAACAATCACTCCCGCCTCTGATGAACGGGCGAGAGCGAACACGACAACGACTAAGAGAGATGACGAAAGCCTCATAACTCAAATCTTTCTGTTTTTTAAGTCAGCTCATAATCTCCCGGTCGGCATGCTTCCGTTGCGGCCTCCAATGTCACAGCATTTCACGGTCATATCGACGCTACTCATCACGAACGGGAGACTCAAACTTTTTCCAGCTAAGCCGACATTTCCCAGCTAGAAGTTTCGGCGGTGCTGACGAAGACCACTTACCGCAATCGTAATGCTTCTTGCGATCAATTTCAATATTTTTCCACCCTGCAGCGTGTTGTTGACGCGGCTTGATTGCCGGGGCTGATGGGGGTCAGTGCATTTTCGGCGAGGTAAACGGTACGCATTCGACAAACCTTCCCCGCGGCGATTTGGCGGCGGGGCCGCCAAATCGCCGCGGAAGGTCCGGTTTCGCTTGACGGTCCTGGGGCTGCGAAATGCTCGCTGAGACGAGCATTTCTTGCCCCAGGCTATCACCTGCCACTGCTTCGCAGCTTTAGGCCGTCACGAGGTTCGGAGACCAGGGTCCGCGCAGCGCCGAGCAGGGTCCGCCACAGGGTCAGGGGTCCGCCACAGGGTCAGTGCATTTTCATCGTAGTAAGATGGGAGAGGTTGGGCGTGGTAGGTTGAGAAAGCCCTCTGTTTACGCAAATCGCCCCCTGCTAGAGCCGTTGTGATACCCGCCCTGCGTGTTCGAAAATCGCGCTGACCCCGTTCGCCTGCTTGATCCTTGATCGGCGTTGCTTTGGCTTGCCGTCAATTCCGCTGGCAAGTGGTACAGCGAGATGGCCTCATCAGCATGCAGTCTCGTGTTGCCGAGACGTCGCTCGCTGCCTTCATCGAGTCCGCTGATGCGAAAACCCAATCGGTGCTCAATGAGTGCTCTTTCCAGACTTCTATTTCGGGACCAGGAAAACCATCGCCTAGTTTTTCGCAGCTTTTTTGGCGAGGTGTTTCGCCAGTTCTTCGACCGACAATTTGTCGTCTTGGTCCTGGTCGGCTTGCGTGAGAACTGCCTTGGATAATTTGCCGATTGTCTGTGTGTCCGATAGTTCATCGGATTCAATGTAATTTGACCGGTTTTGGTCATGTCGCAACAGCAATCGTTTTGCTTCGGCCAGTTGCGAGTCGTTGTAGCCTAGTCGTTTGCGTTCGGACGCGATGAAGGTTTCGATCTCGGCCCGTGTGACCGTTCCGTCTTTGTTGGCGTCGTACGTTTTGTAATCGATCGGACCCGTTTCATCTGCCGCAAACACGCCGCTCGTCATTTCTTTTTCACTGATCATGCCGTCTCGGTTTATGTCAACCATCTGCAGCATTCGCGTTACTCGTGCGGCGTCGGATTTGCTGAGCCCTGTGTCGCGACGATGCTTGGCAAATAGAACTGCCAATTCTATATGAGCCAATTTTCCGTCGCCGTCGTCATCATGATCCTTTGCCTGTCGAGGAAGATTCGCGGCGGCATATTCGCCTGCATCCAGTTTTCCGTCGTGATCGGTATCAAATCGCTTGAGCGTCCTTACTGCGGCCATGTTATCGACAGCTTCGATTCCAAGTTCACGCTTGACGACGCGTTTGAATGCCAGGTAGCGAGCGTACTCCATCATCGTGATGGTTCCGTTGGAATCTTTGTCGATCTCCTCGGGCTCCGAAGGCCATCCCGAAGCGATTTCGTTGGGGTCCAACTGCCCGTTGTTGTTCTTGTCGTGCTGGCGCACGCCCGCCGTGGCGTTGTTGATGTCAAACTGAGTGATGTCGTACTGCTGGCGAAACTTGGCCTGCCGAACGGCGACTTCCATGTGGGTTAGCTTTTGATCCTTATTCAAGTCAAAATCGGCGTAGTCTTTTTTCCAAGGCAGTTTGCTTCGCTCTGCCGCATCGATGAAACCATCCTCGTTGGTGTCGAAGATTGTCATCGTCGTCTGAGCGTCGTACAAATCCCTTTGCACGAGGATCAGCGAATACAGATCACGCTGGTCGGAGGACTGCTGGGCAACAGCCAGTGGAGCTAGAAATCCAACGGCCAGACAAAACGGCAGTCGCGTTGTGGGTGGGGAGTACAACATCGCATTTCTCCGGAGAATGGTCTCCGCGATTGTGTCGAATCCGGCATGATTGAGCAACATTCTTTCTGTAAATTCGGCCAGTCGGCCGAGGTATTTGGCGGCATGATGCCCTGTTTGATCCTGCGCGGAGGCTCATTGGGCTCACGTCGCTATCGAAATCAAAGAAGCCACCACCCTCGGCGGCACGAGGAAAAGCAGAATGGAGAATTCCTCGAACAGGAGATCTGTGTGTCATGGCAGGGCGATTGACGCTGGCGCAGTTGTTCGCAGGACGCGAAATTGACATTGCGGCTTTGGAAGCGTTGTTTGGGCAGATAGCTCCGGTTTCATCGCCCGGTTCAATTGAGGCCTCGTCCACTTCGGTGGTACGAATCTGCGGTGGTCATCAGACACCTAGGCGGTTCGCGCCGGTCCGTCCCCGCTGCTTTGACGCGAGCAGTGGCCAAGTGCGTCTACGAAGTCACCCAATCTACCTGATCTCCCTTGTTGTAATTAAGCAGCAAGAGAACGGAGTTTCATCACGCCGTCGAAGATGCCTCCGTCGGTCGATGTGACCCGATCGAATTGCCGCCGAGCAACGCGACCGGGCCAGACATGACGCGGTTACGCCTGCGGATGCCAACCGGCGTCGGCCCACAGTTCGCCGCTGACGGCCGAATTGGAGATCAGGAAACAGATCGCGTCGGCGATCTCTTGTGGCCGGATCAATCGTCGAAGTTGCGTGTAGGGTAATACGTGCTTTTCGATCACGTCCTCACCCATCGCGCGAACCATCGGCGTATCGGTGAAACCGGGGTGAATCACGGTGCAACGAACACCATAAAAGATTGCTTCCTTGCTGATCGTCGAGGCAACGCCTTCCAACCCGGCTTTGCTTGTCGCATACGAGAGCTGGCCCTTGTTTCCTTGCGACGAAACGGATCCGATCAGCACGATCGCGCCTTGGATCTGTTCCGCAGGATCCCAGCGGCCAATTCCGTTTTGAGCACGATCTTGAGCAATGCGGGCAATCATTTCCAAAGCCCAGTACACCGGCGCGATCAGATTCACATCGATCACAAGCTCAAACTGCTCGCGTGGATAAATGTTCGCGACGCCTGATTCCTTATCGATCTTGACTGCGATTGCGTCGCGAGTGATACCCGCGGCGGGGACGCAAATTCGCGGCACGCCGTACTTTTCGCTGGCGTGGTCAAAACAGTATCGGCGAAAATCCTCGCTGGTTACATCCCCGGTCAGGCCTTCAGCTACGTCGCGGCCAAGCTCTTTGTTGATCGCTGTGGCAACCTCGTGAACGCTCTCGTTCAAATCCACCAACACGACCGCCTTGGCGCCGCGGCTAGCCAATTCGGTGGCGGTTGCGCGGCCGATCCCGCTGCCGCCACCGGTGATCATTGCGACTCGATTTGTAATGTTCATCGTACCGATTCCATGTGCTTCCGAGTGTCGAACCGGATCGCCTGGAGGCTGCGGCGTTTCCGGTTTTCTGTGCTTGCACTTTCATGTCGATTTTGCGGCCGTCGAGTGCTCAACCAGCCACTGGGCGGCTTCTGGCCAAAACGATTTGTGAGCTTTCGAGCTGACCGCCAAACCGACGTGTCCCGCTCGCAACTCCTTCTTCTCAATCTCTTTGGAACTGACGTGTGGGATGATCCCAAAAGTTGACTTCGGCAACACGAGATGATCGAACTCGGCAGCCAGCAACATCAGTGGACACTCGATCCGTTTCAGGTCAACCAACTTGTTGCCCAAACGAAACTCTCCTTTCACCAACTGATTCCGCTGGTAAAGGCACTTCACAAATTGTCGGAAAGTTTCGCCGGCAACCGGGATGTTGTCGCTCGTCCATTTCTCCATCGCGAAGTAGTTTTCCAGGAATCGATCGCTGTCCATGTTCTCAGCGAATCCAACGTATTTCTCGATGAAGTTCTGGACCGGCTTCATCAATTGGAAGGTGGACTGCAAGAAGGTTGCGGGGCAATTGCCGTAGGCATCAATCAGCCGATCCACATCAAAGTACTCTTCCCTGGTCCACAAATGCAGCATGCATTCATCGCCGCTGAAGTCGATTGGCGCTGCCATCAACGTTAAGTTCTTAATCAGCTCCGGATAGAGCGCCGTGAACATTGCGGACATCGTTCCACCCATGCAGTAGCCGAGCAAATTGAAGTTCGGCATCTCGGATCGCGCAGACGACGTCAGCTACCTTTCGCATGCTGCCGCAAACGTAGTCCTCAAGTCCAAGCGTTTTGTCGGCGGCCGTCGGCACACCCCAATCGATCAGGTAGACATCCAAGCCGCCTTCCAATAAACGTCGTACGACGCTGCGTTCGGGTTGTAGGTCAAGGATATAGGGCCGATTCACCAGCGCATAGCAGATCACGACAGGTTCGCTAACAATCGCCGGCGTATCACGGTGGTAGTGATATAGCTTCAGCGCGTTCTTTTCATAAACCACGTCGTGCGGTGTGTCGGCTACCCGAACCTGCATGGCATGCTCAGGAACCGATGGCGCATTGAGCAGACGATTCCATTGTTTGAAGCCCTCATCCCACGCCTTTTTCTGCATGTCGAAGGCCAGTTCCATGAATGAAGGATTCATCGTTCACGCTCCTGGGTAAAGGAAACTAGCTGTCGTACCTGGGTGCCTTACATGGCGTAACCACCGTTGATATCCAAAACGTGTCCCGTGATGTAGGACGCGGCGTCGGAGGCCAAAAATGCCACGCCCGCCGCCACTTCGCTCGGTAAGCCGAGTCGTCCGATCGGTGTGGCATCGGTGACCATTTTCAAGCTGGCTTCGGGGACCGCCTCGGTCATGTCGGTCTTGATGAACCCCGGCGCCACCGTGTTGACCGTAACGCCCTTGCGCGCGTACTCACGGGCCAACGACTTGGAGAAAGCAATCAATCCGCCTTTTGCCGCCGCGTAATTCGTCTGTCCAAAGTTACCAATCTCGCCGATCACGCTGGCGATGTTGACAATGCGTCCCCAGCCGCGCTGGGCCATCGGATCGATGAACTGTTTGGTCACCAGGAACACACCCGTCAGATCAACGTCGATCACGTCATCCCACATTTCACGCGTCATCTTTTTGAAGGACTTGTCGCGTGTGATTCCCGCGTTGTTGACCAAAATGTCCAATTGGCCAAAGTCGCCAAGGATCTCATCATGCATTTTCTGGACTTCGCCCGCGTCGGCCACGTTGTGTGCGTAGTATTGGGCGCTGCGTCCCATACCGCGAATCTCTTCGCGGACCCTTTCCGCTAGCTCGCCGCCCGTATTGCAATTGATCGCCACGTTCGCACCGCGAGACGCCAATGCGATGGCGATGCCTTTGCCGATCCCCCGCGAAGCACCCGTGACCAGCGCCACTTTGCCATCGAGGTCAAGACTTGGAGGCGCGAAGTCGTCCTTTTGGGTGGTTGTTTCCGTGGTCATTGGTTGTTCCCCGATTTCTTCAATTGAGAGTCCAGTTTTTCTTCGATCGCTTCCAAGCGTTGGTCAATCGTGTGCAATCGTTGCAGGACGACTTCGTTTGCCGTTTCCAGCCGGTCATACAAGCCGCTGATATCTTCGATGTGTGGGATGCCGGCCTGGCGAGCCATTTCAAGCTTGGCCAACTCCGAAGTGACCTTCGTCGCCGTCATCGTTTCGGAATGACGTTTCATGCCTTCCAAAAAGGTTGGCGTGCGCATGTAAGCTTCGATGCTCTTTGACATCGCACCCAGCCATTCCTGCCGGATGACCGCCGGATCGACGTTTTGTGGGGCGCCAGCCATGAGGGACTGAGTCCACTGGGTGTTCTGCTCGACCAGATTCAACCAGTATTCAATCCACGGTTGGACAATCTGTTGGTTTGCGTCCGGGGTTTCGGTTGGTTGTCCGTCGCCTTCAGTCATGATTTCACCTCATTTACTCCAAACGCTCGACGGCCATCGCGACAGCTTCGCCGCCACCAATACACAGCGTCGCGATGCCTCGCCGACCGCCCGTTCGTTCCAGGGCGTTCAATAACGTGACCAGAATTCTTGTCCCGCTGCATCCGATGGGGTGTCCCAACGACACAGCGCCACCGTAAAGATTAACCTTTTCCGGTGGAATCTTCAGTTCTCGCTCGGCAGCCAATGTGACCGCTGCGAACGCTTCGTTGATTTCAAAGAGGTCCGTCGAATCGACCGTCCATCCCGTCTGAGCCAGCAGTTTCTGCAGAGCTCCGATCGGTGCCAGCGTGAACCATTCCGGCTCTCGGCTATACGTGGACATGCCGACCACGCGTGCCTTTGGCGAGAGACCCTTGGCGTTGCAAACCGATTCGGAAGCGACCACCACTGCGGCACCACCATCATTGATGCTGGATGCATTGCCCGCGGTAACCGTACCTTCTCCTCCAAACGCTGCCCTGAGAGAGCGAAGTTTCTCTTCGTTGAATTTCGCCGGGCCTTCGTCCTCGGTGACTTCGACCTGTTTCCCCCGCACGGTAAAGGACACCGGTACGATCTCGGCTGCGAAAGCTCCCTCGGCTTGTGCTTGCCGCGCACGGGTATAGCTGCGGACGGCAAAGTCGTCTTGGTCCTGACGGGTCAAGCCAACTTTTTCGGCACACTGGTCACCATAAGTTCCCATGTGCTTGTTGCCGTAGACATCCCACAGACCGTCGTTAACCACCGCGTCGATCAGTTCTCCATTGCCCAGGCGATAGCCTTGTCGTGCGCGAAGCAATAAGTACGGCGCGCGGCTCATACTTTCCATTCCGCCAGCGACAACGAGTCCGACATCGCCCAAGCGAATTCCTTGTGCGGCCCACATGACCGACTTCAGTCCCGATCCGCAAACCTTGTTGATCGTGGTAGCGCCCACACTTTCGGGCACACCTGCTTTGATGGCCGCCTGGCGTGCCGGGTTTTGTCCCTGCCCGGCCCCCACCACATTGCCCATGATCACTTCGTCAACATCATCGCTACTGACACCAGCGCGGACCAAGGCTTCCTTGATACAAACGGCCCCCAATTCGGCAGCGGAAACCTCCGCCAAACTGCCGCTGAGTGCTCCAATGGGTGTTCTGACACCCGAGACAATGAGTGCATCCGCCATCTGATCCTCTTCCTCTGCATGGTAAGCGTGCCTGTTTGATTCTCGCTGCCCTCGCCTGTCCGGCTTGGATCAGCCGAACAGGCGGGCAATCACGCCTGTCCGCAACTCGTGGCCGTCAGACCTGTCGACCGACCTACGCCGTCGTTGTTAGTTCGGACCACTTTTCCGCAGCCGCTTTGAATTCGTTCAACTGCGCTTCGGTCAACTGGCGCAGTGAATCAAATGACTTACGGTAAAGCTCCGTCACTTTTTGCTGGTACTCTTGGGGGCTCTTGGCCTCAGACGTGCTGAAGACTTCCTCCAATGACTTCAGGCCAGCTTCATAGTTTTGGTCCACCAACGCCTTTTGCCGCTTCAGAATTTCGACGGAGACGTCCTCCCATTTCTTTTCGAAAATCTGCAAGCGCAACCGCTGGCGTCGGCAAGGTAGAAGTTGCCGATGGAAACGCTTCGACCCATTTCTGGAACATTTCCTGCTGCATCTTCACAGAGGACTCCGTGGCCTTCTGTAAATTGTCAAAAACTTGTTCAAACATCGTTCGGCTCCTTTATGCTCACCGACCACTTGATTCGATTCAGTCACCACGCTGACTCGTTGGTCACATGGTTCATTATTCGGCATATCGGAGCATCTGTCAACACAGTATGCTGCAAATGCAGCATTTCTAGAATAATCATTTTCATACTTAATTACAGGCATTAAGTGGTCCATAATTGGTCATTCTGTCGCAGTTGCAGCACGCGATGCTGCAACTGCACATCTGTCCTCGATTTGGCGGTGACCCATGAGTGAAACGGTCGAGATCACGCGGTACCCCAATCGTCGGCTGTATGACCGGAATCGCAAGAAATACGTGACGCTCGGGGACATCGAGGCGCTGGTCTTGGACGGCCAAGACGTGTGCGTTCGCGACAGCAAGTCGGACCAGGATCTGACACGCGTGATCCTGATTCAGATCATGCTCGAGCGTCACCCGGAACGGATGAGGATGTTCCCGTTGCCATTCCTGCACGCCATCCTGCGAGCCGACCAAATGGCGCTCAATTGGTTAACCATTTACTTCGGGCACGCGACCTCGCTGATGGAAGGGATCGCCAGTGGTTCACCAAGTCCGACCGTGATACCCGGCATGGACTTCTGGCAATCCTTCATGCCAGGCGCAGGCAAGGGCGACATAAACGAACCACCCGCCAGCGAAACGAAACCGCTTCGAGCGCAAGAAAAGGAACCAGCGCCCGACAGCCAAGCCGAAGCCCAACAAGACCTGGCCACAAAGCTCGCGGAAATGGAACGCCGACTGAAACAGCTCGAGGGCAAATCCTCCACCGAAGGTCAATAAGCACTAATCTTGGGATGCGGAACGCGAGTAGTTCATCAACGCTTTCATGTAGTTGGCTCGTTCCAAAGCGCTGGGATCCGGACAGTTACCGCGACTCATGCTCCCTTTCAATTGCTCGACGGATTCGTACTCTTTTTCCTCCAGCCATGCTGTCAATTCCTCGAGTATGGTGCTCACGACGCTGGGACCATTCATCAACAGGATGCTGGCCATCATCGTCACATCGGCTCCGGCCAAGAGCAGTTTGAGCGCTCCTTGCATCCGATGGACACCACTGGTCGCGGCGAGCGACGCCTTCAGTTGATCGCGCAAGATCGCGATCCAGCGGATCGGCACACGGGCTTCGTGGCGATTGCTGAGCACAAGATCTGGTTTCATCTGTAGCGCATCGAGATCGATGTCCGCTTCCAGGTAGCGATTGAACAAGACCAGTCCGTCGGCCCCAGCCGCGACAAGATGCTGAGCAAAGTTCGGCAGGCTCGTGAAATTTTGTCCAAGCTTCACTGCCAATGGTAGCGATACAGTCTGCCGCACGTCCGCCACGAGATCAATGTAGCGTCGTTCGACATCTGCCGCCGTCATCTGGGCGTCGGTCGGAACGAAGTAGATATTCAATTCCAATGCGTCGGCGCCGGCTTCTTCGATCATCCTGGCGTAGCGAATCCAGCCGCCGGGCGAACGCGCCATTCAAGCTGCCGATGATGGGGATCGAAACCGCTTGTTTGGCCGCTTCGATGTGGCGCAGATAATCCCGTGCGCCCGTGTTGTATTCGTTCAGCGCGGGAAAATGGGTGATTGCTTCGGCAAACGATTCCGACTGGTACTCGAACATCCGGTTGAACTCCAGTTCATCGTGTTCGATCTGCTCTTCGAACAGCGACGGCATCACAGCCACCGCCGCCCCCGCCTCCTCCAATCGCCGCAGCATGTCCAAGTTGCCGGTCAACGGCGCACAGGCCGCAACACCGAGTGGGTTTTTCAGCTTCATGTCCAAGATACTCGGTACTCAAATCGACGCTCATGATTGCACCTCACCGGTTTCACCAACAATATTTCGTTCAACTCCCGCCATCTGCTCGTAGTAGTGCCACTGGTCGTCGATATCCTGCTGGGCCAACTCGAACAGGTGTGCGGCATGTTCGGGGTCCGTGCGTGTCAGCATGGCAAAGCGACCCTCTTGCATCGCCATCTCCTTGAACGGCTTTGTCGGCTTATGGCTGTCCAAATGAAAGGGATGCTGGCCAGTTTGTGCTGCGCGTGGGTCATAGCGAAACAGGGGCCAAAAGCCAGTTTTCACAATGTCTTTCTGATGCGTCATCGCCGTGGTCATGTTAATGCCGTGAGCGATGCAGTGGCTGTACGCCAAAATCAACGACGGACCGCGGTAAGACTCGGCCTCTCGGAAGGCCCGCACCGCCTGGGCCGGGTTGCTGCCCATCGCGATTTGTGCGACGTAGATGCTGCCGTAGGAAACGGCGAGCATACCAAAATCCTTTTTGCGTGACGGTTTGCCGCTCGCGGCAAATTTCGCAACGGCCCCGCGGGGCGTCGCCTTCGACGCCTGTCCGCCGGTGTTTGAGTAAACTTCCGTATCGAGCACGAGGACGTTCACGTCGCGGCCTGTGGTCAGGACGTGGTCGAGTCCCCCAAACCCGATATCGTAGGCCCAGCCATCGCCACCGACAATCCAAACGCTTCGATTGACAAGCACGTCCGCAATCACATCCAGCTTGCTCGCCGAGGGATGGCTGGAATCATTGAGACGCTTTTGCAGTTCCGACACACGTTCGCGCTGCTGGCGGATTTCTGCCTCATCTTTTTGCGATGCGTCCAGCAGCGATGTGACCAAATCATCGCCGACCACCGCAGACAACTCACGCAACAAATGCTCGGCGTATTCGCGTTTCTGGTCCAACGCCAATCGCAACCCTAGTCCGAATTCCGCGTTATCCTCGAACAGCGAATTGTTCCAGGTCGGTCCGCGCCCGTCAGCGTTCGTGCTCCAGGGCGTTGTCGGCAGGTTGCCGCCGTAAATCGACGAGCATCCAGTCGCGTTCGCAATCATCGCGCGGTCGCCGTACAGTTGGCTCATCAGCTTCAAATAGGGTGTTTCGCCGCAGCCAGCACACGCGCCGGAGAATTCAAACAGCGGCTGCAGCAACTGTGAGCCTTTCACGGTGTCGAGTTTGACTTGGGTGCGATCCAGTTCGGGGAGTTGGAGGAAGTAGTCAAAGTTAGCCCGCTCGCGATCCAAGTGTTCGAGTTTCGGCTCCATGTTGATCGCTTTATGTTTGACGGCTTCCTTACTCTTGGCGGGACACACATCGACGCACACGCCACAGCCGGTGCAGTCTTCCGGGGCTACTTGAATCGTCATCAAGTGGTCCGTCAGCTCTTTACCCTTCCAAGGTTTCGACAAGAAACCGTTTGGAACGCCATTGAACGAATCGCGAGGATATGCCTTGGAACGGATCGCCGCGTGCGGGCAGACCAGCGCACATAATCCGCACGCGATGCAAACGTCCGGATCCCAAATCGGAATCTCGTGGGCGATGTTCCGCTTCTCGACCTTTGCCGTGTTGGTTGGGAAAGTACCGTCGACCGGCAAGGCGCTAACTGGCAGCAAGTCTCCACGGCCATCCAACAGCATCGAAGTGACTCGCTGAACGAACTCGGAGGTGTCCGCTGGGACAGGCGGCAAGCGGTGCATGCTGCTGGTGACGTGTTGGGGGACGTGAATCTCGTGCAAGTCCGTGAGCGCCGCGTCGACCGCCGCAAAATTGCGCCGCAGAATCGATTCGCCACGTTTGCCGTATGTCTTGCGAATTGTCGCTTTGATCTGTTCGATCGCCTGGTCGCGAGGCAAGACACCCGCCAGCGCGAAGAAGCACGTCTGCATGATCGTATTGATCCGCATTCCCATTTCCGTTTGCCGGGCGACTTTCAAGGCATCAACCACGTAGAACTTCAGCCCCTTATCGACGATTTGCTGCTGGGTCTCTTGCGGTAGCTTGTCCCAGACTTCATCGGGGCCGTAGGGACTGTTCAGCAAGAAAGTCGCACCGGGCTCGGCGGCCTTCAGCACGTCGATTCGCTCGAGGAAGTGGAACTGATGGCAAGCGATGAAGCTGGCGCGGTCGATCAGATACGTCGAACGAATCGGACGCGGGCTGAACCGTACGTGCGAGACGGTGACCGAGCCGGCCTTTTTCGAGTCATAGACAAAATAGCCTTGAGCGTACATCGGCGTGTTTTCGCCGATGATCTTCACCGAATTCTTGCTTGCACCGACCGTCCCGTCGCTCCCCAATCCGTAGAATACGGCGCGCGTGACGTCGTCCTCTTCGGTCGAGAACTCGGGGTCCCATTTGAGGCTCAGATGCGTCACGTCGTCGATAATGCCAACGGTAAAGTGCCGCTTCGGCTCATCAACTTCCAGCTCTTCGAACACCCGCGCCGCCATTGCCGGTGAATATTCCTTCGACGCCAGCCCGTACCGACCACCGATCACCATCGGGCAAGTTTGCAACCTGCCACTCTCGGCCAGCGCTGTGATCACATCTTGATACAGCGGCTCGCCGATCGCGCCTGGCTCTTTTGTCCGGTCAAGGACGGCAATCCGTCGCACCGATGGAGGCAACGCCTCGATGAATGCCGCGACGTCGAATGGCCTGTAAAGCCGCACCTTGAGGAGCCCGACCTGCTCGCCGTCAGCAACCAGTTTCTCAACCGCCTCCTCGGTCGCCCCCGCGCCCGACCCCATCATCACGATCACTCGCTCGGCATCCGCCGCTCCCACGAATTCGAACAACTGATACGAGCGGCCTGTCAGTTCGCCGAACCTTTGCATCGTCTCCTGCACGATCTGCGGCACAGCATCGTAGAACGGATTGGCTGCCTCGCGAGCCTGAAAGAAAACGTCCGGGTTCTGCGCTGAACCACGTAAAACCGGCCGGTCGGGATCCATCGCGCGGCCGCGGCAAGCGCGAATCAGATCGTCATCGATCATCGCACGGATGTCATCCGACGAAAGCTGCGCGATCTTGTTCACTTCGTGCGACGTGCGGAATCCATCGAAGAAGTGTACGAACGGGACGCGCGATCGAAGCGTCGCCGCCTGAGCGATCAACGCCAGATCATGGGCTTCCTGGACCGAATTCGCGGCCAACATTGCCCAGCCGGTTTGACGCACGGCCATGACGTCGCTGTGATCGCCGAAAATCGAAAGCGCGTGCGTCGCCAATGTGCGGGCCGAGATGTGAAAGACCGTGGGCAACAATTCACCCGCGATCTTGTACATGTTCGGAATCATCAGCAGCAGGCCCTGAGAAGCGGTGAACGTCGTTGTCAGCGCGCCGGCCTGCAAGGAACCGTGAACGGCTCCGGCCGCACCTCCTTCACTTTGCATCTCGACCACATCCGGCACAGTACCAAAGATGTTCCGTCGCTTCTGGGCCGACCAAGTGTCAGATAACTCCCCCATCGTCGAGGCTGGGGTGATCGGATAAATCGCGATCACTTCGTTGGTCTGATGCGCCACATACGCGGTGGCTTCGTTTCCATCAACCGTTACAAATTTGTGCTCACTCACGACTGACTCCTGCTGTGTTACTTACGGTAGCGATGATGGAAGAATCACGCGTCTCATCCACCCGCGATCGCTCCCACAATCAGATACGGCTCCTGTCCCTGGGCCACCGCCTCCGGCAAGGGCGTATCGGGCGAGTCATTCGACAGATCCTGCCCGCAGGCGAAGAACCGCAAAAACGCTCGCCGCTGCAGGGTGACGTGGTCGCGAATCGTCCCGCGCAACATGGGATAGCGTGCCTCCAACGCATCGAGCAGCGATCGCTGCGTCAGCGGCTCCGACACCTCTAGTGTGACTTCACGCTCGACTTGCGCAAGGTTGCGCAGGTGGTAGGGGAGTTCAATGCGGATCACGAAAGAACCTGTGCCTCCACGCTCAACACCGCGGGCAAGTCTCGCACGATCGCTTCCCAACTGTCTCCAGCGTTGGCTGACCCATACACTTGGCCGCCCGTCGTGCCGAAGTAAACGCCGCAGGGATCGAGCGTGTCCACGCACATCGCGTCGCGCAGGACGTTCACGTAGCAATCCTGCTGCGGCAAGCCCCTAGTCAGCGGCTCCCAACCGTTTTCATCCTGACCGCCTGTCTCACTTCGGTAGACGCGAAGCTTGCCTTCGGGTGGGAAGTGTTCGGAGTCGCTTTTGATGGGCACGACGTAAACCGTCTCCGGTTCGTGGGCGTGGACATCGATGGGAAAGCCAAAGTCACTGGGCAGGTTGCCGCTGACTTTCTGCCACTGGTCGCCGGCGCTATCGCTGCGGCAGACGTTCCAGTGCAACTGCATGAACAGCGTATCGGGCCGCGAGGGATGAGCAGCGATGCGGTGGACGCAGAAGCCGATGTCGGCGTTGGGGTCGGGCATGTACTTCGATGTCAAGCCACGATTCTTGGTCGACCAGGTCTTGCCGCCGTCGTCGGTCCGGAAGACACCCGCCGCTGAGATGGCGACGTGCATGCGATCGGGGTTGGACGGATCGAGCAGGATTGTATGCAGCCCCATGCCGCCCGCACCGGGCTGCCACTTCTGCCCCTCGGCGGCACGAAGGCCGGCGATCTCGCTCCAGGTCCTGCCGCCATCGGTCGTCTTGAACAGTGCGGCGTCTTCGGCTCCCGCGTACACCGTGTTCGGATCGGTGAGCGAAGGCTCCATGTGCCAGATCCGTTTGAACTCCCACGGGTGCTGCGTGCCGTCGTACCAAAGGTGTGTGCCGAGAGGGATGCCGGTTTCGGGCGAGCTGTCGTAAACGAATTTGTTGCTCTCGCCGATCGGTTGTCCCTCGGGCGTGGCCGTTGCTTCGCCGGGCTTCGTGCCGGGCTGAAACCATGTCCTGCCGCCGTCGTCCGAACGCTGAACGATTTGCCCGAACCAGCCGGAGGATTGCGAAACGTAAATGCGGTCGGGATCGACGGGCGATCCCTTGAGGTGGTAGATCTCCCAGCCGGCAAAGTGCGGGCCGGAGATGTCCCATTTTTGCCGCTTGCCGTCAGAGGTGATAATGAAAGCGCCCTTCTTCGTGCCAACGAGCACCCGTACCCGGTTCATCTGCTGCCTCCCACTGGTAACCAATCATCCGATCCACGACGACAACAATCATAACATCCAGTGGGATCCGCAAAAGTGACCAACGATGGTGAGCTCGGCCCCCAACCTGCTCACCAGCAGCCAGGACTCATCCTCGCTTCCAGCCGTTGATGTCGTTCCAAGAATGCGGCAATCAGCTCGTTCTTTCTCGCCTCGATCTTGACTTCCATTTCCGCGACGGCCTTCAGGAACTCGGCATGACGATCCGCGTTGGGCGGTGTCCCCGGCAGCGGTAGTTTCGTTTGCCCTCTTCCGCGAGATTCATTGGCATCCCGCAGGATGTCGGAGGGAACGGATAAAGTGTGATCGTCCCACAGGGGGTCGGCTTCCGACTCCAACGTCGTCAGGTGTTGATCGAGGGCACGAAACTCGGCCAAATCGCCCCAAGCGGAGCTGGCACCGTTGGACGCTGATGCTTTTCACCGTCAATAGGCTCTACTCTTACGGCTGGCTTCGTAGAGAAATCGAGCCGCGCAATCAGCTTGGCCACTTCGGTTACCAGTTTGGCCGGGCCCCGCACGATGATTGATTTCGGGGACGTTCCGACGGTAATCGATAAGTTATCGTCGCGGATTTGGTCCGCGTAAATATTGGCCAATACGGCTTGCACCGACTCGGCCTCGCTTGATTGCAATTGAATCTCACGGCCTATTACCTGTTCGACTTCCACTGCCGGGGCCATCGAGAAGGCGATCTCGCCTGTCTGTAACTGCGATCCGCCTCGATCCGCGTAGTTTGAAAGCAGGAAGCGCACTCGCACTGTCTGGCCAGCCTGCGCTCGAACGGCGAATTCCGCGTCACCTCGCTCGACGTCTCCCAAGATGATCGGTCGTCCGCGGATCTCATGCTGCGAGCCGAAGCCAAACTCCCCAAAACCCATGAAGCCCACGATCCACTTCGGATTCTTGTCCGTGTCGAACGGAATGGCCGCTCCTGCGTTGTCAACCGCCACCAGCTTGCCGCTCTCCATATTCGGAAAGCTGATGTCGAACTTCCGATCGCCCGTGTTGCGGTAATAGAAGTAAGGCGTCACTTTTTGCCCAATCGAGTACTGCGCCTGTCGCGGCTCAAAACGAACGCCGGCTTGCAAGCCGTTCTCGGCGACGGGGCCCCACGCGATCTTGTCGAGCTCAAGCGACTGAGACCGCACGTAATGCTCTCGGATCGTGAAGCCGGTGAATGGGTAAGGCACTGTATTGACCTGCTTCCGCATGCTGAATCCGACACTCCAGATGTCGTAGCGGTACCCATCTCCCGGTTGAAAACCCGTCAGGACCGATATTTCGGCGTCCGTTGGAAGCCGGCGATTGTCCGCAATTTGCTGCATCCTGGCGAACTCACCGTCGGTGACATCGAATTCGTTGCGGCGAAGTTTCTGGTATCGAATCGCTGCGATCACTTCCTGTTCGGTCAGCGGCGGCATGTCCAGTCCGGCGAGCTGCCGATGTGCACGGTTGAATCCGCGAATCGCCGCGGCAAGCGGTTTCGAATCCGCGTCGTCGTCGCCTGATTCGGGTGTGCCTAACTCGATAGGCTGGCCTTCAGCATCCAGTTGCCACAGCAGTTGATCACGAATGGCGTGATTGTACGGCGGAACACCCGGTGTGCCGGTGTAAACCAACCTGACAGACCAGACTCGAAAACGTTCCCCATCGGTTCCTTCAACCTCCGTCACCACCTTAAATACCCATTGAGAGGGCAACTGTCGCTGCTCGACCATGTGACGTAACTGTTGCCTGTATGGATTGGAGATTTCGTTTTGCCCGTCGCGCATTACGGCCCAGCGGATCGAAGCCACCACTTCGTCATCGGTCAGCGGCAGCTGGTCTTTGCCGATTGGGTTCTGTTGTTGCTGTTGATTGAACTCGGTAACCGCATCAAGAAGTTGCCTTCCGGTATCCGCAGCGCCCGTTGTCGGTCCTTTCTCCGTTTGCGGCGAATCAACAGCTCCAGGAACCCTCTCCTCACTAAGAAATCTTAGCACTTCTTCCTGTGCGGATGTCTGCGTCTCAAAGTCGATATCCTTGATCGTCCAGTTGTTGTTTTCCTTTTCCAGCTTGATCACCAGGCAGCCTGACGTACGCCCATCTGGTTCGGGCTCGCTGAGTCTCGCTTCGGACGTGACAACCAACGCCCGGTTTCCGGCTTTGCTGACGTGGATGCTGGCCACCTCAAGGCGGTCACTCGCCAAGCCCTTTTTGAATTCGCGGGCGTTCTCGCTCCAACCGGCGATATCGTCGGCCTTGTCAGACAGCATCGCGAAGAGGAAACGCTCGACCGCTTCGCGCACGGATTGATCGACGGTTTCTGAAACCCTTTTGTCCCCTTGTCGGATTTCCACGTGGTACTTAGCGGAATCAACAATTCCCGCAACTTTATCCGATGTCCGGATCGCCTTTTCGACAATTTCGACCTCGTCTTTTCGTCCACGCAGAATGATGACTTCCGGTGTATCATTCGGAACCTCGACCGTGACCGAACCGGTGGTCATTGTCACCTCGCTGTCTGCTCGCGCAATCAATCTTTCGATCGCTTTGATCTCGCTGTCCAGCTTCAGAAGTTCTGGATGTCGGTCGCCCTGCGTCTGCAAGAGCTTCGCGCGTCGGACCTGCACATTCCGCAATTGTGCGACTAGTCTGCGAGCGGCGAGCGATTGTTGTTGCGCGGCCGATGTCGCGACATCCGGCTTGACCGCGCCGCCGTACACACGTTCTAAAACGAGCAGCGACCTCGGCGGACCGTCTATTGCCGCGGCCTCAAAGCTTTCCGGCCGTTCGTCCTTGCTGTAGTAGATTCGCAATCGATCGCCATCGAGTTCGTAGATGCCACGATGTGTCTCGCCGCTCTCCATTTCCGTCAGGTCAATTTGCTTCGGATTCGTCGCATCGTTCAATTTGTACATCAACGAATTGTTCGCCCGGACAGATGCGTCGACAATCGGAGCAAATGTCTTCGAGCCAATGAGATAGGCAGCGGCTTCAACGAGTGCCGGAGGCAAAGGCTTCCCGTTCCAAGTCATTTCGATGACTTTCCACTGCCCTTGAATGCCAGTCTCGCTGCCACCGTCATGCCTCGTGATCTTGACGAGTTGCTTTTCACCACGCGTCACCGTGACGACTCCATCGTTTGCCACCCGAAGACCGTCGTGTTGTCCCACGATCTCGACGACATATTGTCCCGCCGCAATCCGCACCGAGCTGTTTCCGGCAGTCACGGTCATCTCTTCGCGCACGTCGTTTCCCTGCATGATCCGGATTGGGATGCCGGGTTCGGCCGATTCGATCGTCAACGTCCCTTTATTCAGTTCCAGCACGATCACGATGCCGGCAAGAACACACAGGAACCCACCGAGGATGCCCGGCGCGACGCGACGAAATCGTGACGGCGGTTGCGCTCCCGCCTTGAGCTGCGGCTTGCTGATTCGCGCAGGGAGCGGCGTAGTCGCCGGCTGTTGAACGTGAGCGAGGCAGCCTTCGAGCAACTCGGCAACCTCTTCCGCGGAATCGAAGCGCTCGTCTGGCCGCTTCGCCATCAGTTCTTCAACGATTCGACACAACCATTCGGGGATGTCCGGATTCGTTTCGCGAATCGGACGTGGATCGTTGTCTGTTATTCGGCGAAGAATCCCATAAGCACTCTCCGCTCGAAATGGAGGGTGACCGACGCAGAGCGTGTACATCACGCTGCCCAGACTGAAGAGATCGCTGCGGCAGTCGACCGTTTCACCACGAGCCTGCTCGGGGGACATGTATTGTGGAGTGCCCGCAATCACACCGGTTCGCGTCACCGATGCATCGTCGACGGCGCGGGCGAGGCCAAAGTCGGTGATCACCAGTCGTTCAACGCCGTCGTTCAGCAGGATGTTGGCTGGTTTGATATCGCGATGCACCAGGCCCTGCGCGTGAGCCGCCGCCAGACCGGCTGCAATCTGGCTGCCGATTCGCAGGACTTCCACGACCGGCAACGGGCCACGATCGTCGATGCGTTTTTGCAAACTCGGCCCACGCGCGTAGGGCATCACAAGATACGGCAGGCCATTTGCTTCCGACACACCATAAATATCAATGACATTGTCGTGCGTCATGGCCGCCGCTGCCTTTGCCTCGCGAGCAAATCGCACTCGAGCCCCTCCGCTGCTGGCCAGGTGCGGCGCCATCACCTTAATCGCGACAACGCGACTCAATGACCGATCGAATCCTTTCAACACGGCTCCCATGCCACCGCAGCCGATCACACCGCTGATTTCGTACCCGTCGATTCGCCCCAGCATCGTCGGATCATCCGTCGGCGCCAGCGATTCGATGACGCTCTGAGTCAGGCGATGATTGTTCTGAGAATCGTTCGACCGGCGATTCGTAAGCGAGCTTTGGTATTCTTCATTCCGCCACCGGGGATCGCCCAGCAATTCAGTCGCCTCTTCCCACGAAGCGGGTTCGGCGGCGTACTGCTCCATTCGATACCGACACGATTCGCAGGATTCAATGTGCGATTCAACTTCGTGTTCTTGCTGTTCGCCAAGCCGTCCGTGCAGATAGGCTTCCAGACGTTCGGCGTCACATGTTTGCTGAATAGGGTTCATTCCGATGATTCCTCAAGATCGCGGATTGCCTCGCGCAAGCGCAGCATGACACGGCTGCGAGCTGCGTAGACGGCTCCCTTGGACATGTTCAATTCGACGGCGGCGTTTTCAATGCCAACAGAATCGAGTACCGTCTTCTCAAACGCCTGCCACGTTTCCGGATTCACGTCCCGTCGAACAACGGCGGACGCTCGCACGTATAGCTCTCGTCGATACTCCAAGTCGATCAGTTCCGTCGTCTCCGGATCAACCTCACTCGCTTCCTCAAAAAGATCCAGACTGAGCATTCCCCCGACCGCCTGATCCTTCGGACGGCGCGACAACGCTTTCACGATGGCGTTTCTAGTGATTCGCGAGAGCCAGTTCCGAAAACGAGTTCCCTCGTCATTTCGCTCCCAGCGGCCGATCGCCGACGCCACCGCCATCAGCACCTGCTGAGCGAGATCCTGAGCATCCGCTTCCTGCATTCCTCGCGTTCGTGCAATGCGATAGACGATCGGGCGATAGACCTGTGCGAACTCTTCCCACGCCATCCGGTTCGACGGATCTTTCACCTGCACGATCAGGCTGTCACGCGTTTCAGGAAATTCGGCCACAAGCGTCTCCGTTGGCTGTCCAGTTTATCTAATCCAGACCGCACGGAGATTTGACACGAAAATTGCCGAATTTGCGAAGTCAGAGCTTGGTGATCGCCATAGCAAGAGCAAAAGCGACTGACGCAGCGACGGCGATCGCATAAAGAACATCGCGACTGACGTTCCGGCGGAAAAGGAAGGCCATCACTGGAAGTGCGGCAACTGCCATCACGAGCATCTGGTGGCCAAGGTCAGGGGATCCGTCGGTTGGCCAAGCAACAGCAGATCTTGCCGCGCACCAACTAAGGTGCTCTTCTCTGCGGGGAATCCGGTCCGAACGGCGGCAGCGAAGCATGGATACAACAATGGTGATGGAATCTAAGCGATCGTTCACAAGGCAAGCAGTCGGCCTGGTCATCTTTATCGTCGTTTGTCTTGGCGCAGGCGGCTTCGGAGCCATCGCGACCACACCCGAAATCGAGGGCTGGTACAAGACGATCGAGAAACCGTCGTGGAATCCGCCCGATTCCATCTTTGGCCCAGTCTGGACCACGCTCTACATCATGTTGGCGGTCGCGGCCTGGCTGGTGTGGAAGGCCGAGGGATTCAAGGCCGCGGCCACGCCGCTCACACTGTTCGCCGTGCAACTCGGCTTGAACGTCGCTTGGTCGTGGATCTTCTTCGGGATCCACCAGCCCGGCTGGGCCTTTGCCGAGATCGTGATTCTGTGGATGGCGATTGTGGCGACGACGGTGACGTTTTTCCAGAGATCGAGAGTTGCCGGTTGGCTCATGGTGCCGTACTTGGCTTGGGTCAGCTTTGCGAGCGTGTTGAACTTTGCGATCTGGCGGATGAACATGTAACAGTCGCGGTTGCTGTGACATCAGGCTAGAATCAAATGCCGTAAGTACGGGCCGGCTGGAGGACGCCACCAGCAAAGCCTTGCAGTAAGACATCTGCTGCAAGATGAACTCGAGGACATTCACCATGAACTACTTTGCAATCACTTTCGCTGCAATCGCATTTCCGTTGTCGGCGCTCCACGCCGCAGACGTCGAGCCTGAGGCGAAGCCCAACATCGTCTTCATCCTCTCCGATGACCAAGGCTACGCCGATGCGGGATTCATGGGCAGCACAGAGATCCGCACGCCGCATCTCGACGGGCTCGCCCGTGCCGGCACCGTACTCGAATCATTCTACGTCCAGCCGGTCTGTTCGCCGACGAGAGCTTCCCTGATGACGGGCCGCTACGTTTCGCAGACGGGTGTCTACCATGTCGTCCGACCTGGCGCGCATTGGGGGCTGCCATTAGGGGAACGAACAATGGCTGATGCCTTGCACAATGCCGGTTACCAAACGGCCATTTGTGGCAAGTGGCATCTCGGCGAGTTTCAGTCCGACTATCGTCCCACGCGACGCGGGTTCGACCAGCAGTACGGCCACTGGTTTGGGGCGCTCGATTACTTCACACACAAGAGAGACGGTGTGCTTGATTGGCATCGCGACGATCAGCCCTGCACAGACGAGGGCTACTCCACGCATTTGATCGCCGCGGAAGCCTGTCGCATCATCCGCGAGAAGAACCCCGTCAAACCTTTGTTCCTGTACGTGCCCTTCAATGCCGTTCACGCGCCGCATCAAGTGCCAAAGGAGTACGAGCAGCCGTTTACGGATCTTACGGGTGTTCGCCGCACCTACGCTGGCATGGTCGCGGCAATGGACGAGGGAGTTGGCCAGATCGTGGCGGCACTCAAAGAGAAGGGCCTGTTGGAAAATACGCTCATTATCTTTTCTAGCGACAACGGCGGTCCTGCGCCTGGCAAGGTCACGTCCAATGGCCCGCTCCGCGCCGGTAAAGGTACCATCTACGAGGGCGGGATTCGTGTTTGTGCATTTGCCTCATGGCCAAGCCACATTCCAGCAGGCAAACGCAACGCTGAGCCGATGCACATCGTGGATTGGTATCCGACGTTGGTGAAACTGGCGGGCGGTTCGTTGGATCAAAAACTCCCACTTGACGGGCGCGACATCTGGCCGGTATTGACGGAGGGAGCCAAGTCGCCGCACAAGGCGTTGTTCCTTCCTGGCATGGCCCCCGACCAAGCCGCGATTCGCCAAGGTGACTGGAAGTTGCTGATAAAGGCCGGCAAGCAGGGTGCGAAACAATCGGACTCCTCGACTCGCACCGAAGCGGTGGAACTATATAACCTGTCGACCGATCTGGGCGAGACAAAGAACGTCGCGGACAAGCATCCCACCGTTGTGAAAGAGCTTCAAGCGTTGCTTAGCAAGCAGCTGACGACCGCCGTCCCACCGGGCGAACCGAAGGCGCAGCGCGGCGGCCAAGCTCCAAGCGAGCCCGCCAAATCGGGTGCGAAGCGTTTGCAATGACGGAGACCGAAGCAAGTTCACGAGAGAAACCCACGTCAAAGCGCAAGAAACAGGAATGCCCCGCGGAATGATGTCGCTCGCCATCCTGCGCTGACTGCATCAACGGATGATCACTCGTGCAAACAATGCGATTCTACCGGCGAACTCACGCACTCGATAGAATAACGATGCTTGCAACTCGCCAACTCATGGCCGCTGCCACAGCGGCATCAAGGAACTGCTGATGAATCGCGCACTGCTGGTCATCGACGTCCAGAACGAATACTTCACGGGAGCACTGCCCATCACGCACCCAGCCGGGCATTTGGAGCAGATCCTTGCGGCGATGGATGCGGCAGCTGGCAGAGTGCCTACGATCGTCGTCCAACACCACTTTCCCGATACAGACAAGCCATTCTTCCAAAAGGGAACGCCGGGATGGGAACTGCATCCCGAGATCAAGTCGCGTCCCCACGATCTGTTGATTGAGAAGACTCTGCCCGGGAGTTTCACCGGCACACCACTCGAAGATTGGCTGCGGGAGAATGACATCGATACGGTCACGATCGCCGGTTACATGACGCACATGTGCTGCGATACGACGGCGCGGCAGGCCGTCCACCGCGGGTTGAAGGTCGAGTTCCTTCGGGACGCGACCGGAACACTCGACCTCTCCAACGAAGCCGGCGAGGTGACGGCCGAGGAACTGCACCGCTCGATCCTGTGCGCTCAGCAGATGATGCTGAGCGAGGTGTTGGACGTTCCGACATGGATCGGACGGCTATGAAGCGATTGCTTTGCTCGTGAGCGATCACACCGCCGCCGCTATTTCCTTCCCGCATCCGCCACGTTCTTTTCGGGCAACCATTTGGCGTGCGCCGCGAGGACCTTTTTGTATTCCGGATCGCTGGCCAGGCTTCGCCACTCGTTCTGATCGTGGCGGTGGTCATATAACTCCTCGCTACCTCAACATCGCGAGTTAGGCAGCACCACTTGAGACCTGAGCAACGTTAGAATGTGCTTGCCATACGGAATTCAGACGATGGGAGATGAAATTGTTATCCGCTCGAAACATTTGTGGATTGGTGATCTTGATTTGGTTGCCAACTTTGGCTGCTCAACCTCGTCATGTCGCGGCTCAGGGTCCGGTCCGCACGATTGCATTGACGTCGAATTGGGTCGATCTGACACATTCGTTCGATGAGTCAACGATTTACTGGCCAACGGCAGGCGGCTTTAAGCTGTCAGTCGATAAATTCGGCGTGACTGACAAAGGGTATTTTTATGCCGCCAATCGTTTCGCCGCGGCCGAGCACGGGGGTACTCACCTCGATGCACCTATCCATTTCTCGGAACAGGGCAAGTCCGTGGACGAGCTGTCCATTGACCGGTTCATTGGCGAGGCGGCCGTGATTGACGTCTCGGATGCATGTTCCCGTAATGCGGACTACCAAGTAAATGTTGGCGACCTTCGGGGTTGGGAGGAGCGGCACGGGCGGCAGTTAATCGATATGATCGTCTTGATTCGCACCGGGTTCGGACACCATTGGAACGAAAGGACTCGCTACCTCGGTACCGATAAGACTGGCCCTGAAGCGGTTGCCGACTTGCACTTTCCTGGACTTGCCCCGGAAGCTGCGCTATGGCTCGCGGACCACAGATCGGTGAAGTCAGTTGGGATCGACACAGCAAGTATTGATTACGGTCAATCGCAGCGATTTCAAAGTCATGTCACTTTGTTTCAACACGACATCCCTGCATTCGAGAACGTCGCCAATCTGCATCTTCTTCCATCGGTTGGGGCAACCGTTATTGCGTTGCCGATGAAAATAGCCTCAGGAACGGGTGCACCGCTTCGCATCATAGCGTCCATCCCTCCGAAACTCGCAACTGGACTCGAACACAACAAGTGAGCTGTGACGGGCGATGGTAGAGCCTCAGCACGCATGGACGAGGCCACTAACAGAGGCCGCTCAAGTCGCGATGATCGCAGAAACTCGATATGCTGTGACAAAAGTGGTGTGTCTGGGAAACTGAGTACAAAGGAGCGCTGCTTTGGTCGCGTCCGCTGGCCGTTTTGGAGAACATGATGCGAAGGACATTGTTTACCCTGACCTGCTGGTTGGTGCTGGCGCCGATCGCCTTACAGACAGACGTTTCGGCGGCGCCGAATGAGACGCTCCGGCCTAACATCCTGATCATCCTCGCCGATGACATGGGCTATGGCGATGTCGCCATCCTCAACCGCGACAGCCGAATCCCCACGCCTAACCTGGACCGGCTGGCAAGAGAAAGCCTGATTTTCACCGACGCCCATTCCTCGGGATCTTATTGCGTCCCCTCGCGCTACGGCCTGTTGACGGGCCGGTATCTGTGGCGCACTCGGTTGGGATCGGGCGGCAACCTGGCCAATTTTGCCGGCACACTGATCGAACCGGGCCGCAAGACGCTCGCGGATCTGCTCCGACAGGCGGGATATTTCACCGGATTGGTCGGCAAGTGGCATCAGGGAATCGATTGGAAGCTGCGTGATGAAAGCGCGCGGGAGGTCATCCGCGTAGATCCCAACTACCAGGATTTTCAAAACATCGACTTCGCCTCACCCGTCCTGAAAGGGCCAAATGACTACGGTTTCGACTACTCCTTCGCCACCGCCGGATCGGCGGAGATGAACCCCTCCACGTTCATCGAGAACAACCGGGTCACGGTCATCCCCACCCTCTCGTCCCAGCAAGCAAAGGAAAAGTATGGCGAATGGTTTGGCCGGGACGACAACATCATCGCCGAAGGCCACACCATGGACCGCCTCGTTCCGACCCTGTCGAATAAGGCGTGCGAATTCGTCGAGACGGCGACCCGCACCCGGCCCGGCCAACCGTTCTTCCTCTATTACGCGATGACGATACCGCATAACCCGATCGTCCCCAATCGGGAATTTGTCGGGACCAGCCGCGCCGGTGCGTACGGAGATTTCGTCGTCGAACTCGACCACCACGTCGGCAGGCTTCTGCGCAAACTCGCTGAAATCGGAATTGAAAAGAACACGATCGTCATCTTCACCAGCGACAATGGGCCGGTCGATCGCACCACGGGGTATCGGGCCAGGTGGGTCAGGGGCGACACCTCGATTTACGGGCACGACAGCAACGGGCCATTCCGCGGCTGGAAGGCGGGCCTGCAGGAGGGCGGACACCGTGTGCCGTTCTTCGTCCGCTGGCCCGAAACAATCAAGCCGGGCGGGAGTTGTCCAACGACGATCCTCTTCAATGATGTCATCCCAACTCTGGCCGAGATATTGAACGTCAAGCTGGATGAACACACCGCCGAAGACGGCCTAAGTTTCTTCAAAGCGCTGACGGGAGAAGCGAGCCCCGGGTCGTTTCACGAGGCGATCGTGCACAATCACAGCAATGGTACCTTTGCCATCCGCAAGGGTGCCTTCAAGCTGACGGTCAACGGGCCGAAAACCACCGCGCAGCTCGTCGATGACGCCTTCCCGGTGTCCTTCGTCCTTCATGACCTGGGCACAGATATCGAAGAGACCACCGACGTATCCCGCAACCATCCAGGGATGGTCAAGGAGATGCATGCGTTGCTGAAAGAGTATGTGCGGAAAGGCAGAAGCAACGGCAGTCGATGATCCCGAGTCGGAGGTGGTGGGAACCCGCCGAGGGACCCAGTGGGGCGAAGCGCCACAGACCACGCGAACACAGGACCTGTCGTCAGCCGAATCGAGAAGTGAAACTCAAGCACTTGAAATCGTTTCGCCCAGGTCTTCATTCTGCGGAGCGACCAGCACGGCTCGAGAGTGGCGATGTTCCCAAACCGCCACAGGATAAACGTCCCAGGGGTGTTGGCGGTCCTGACACCAAAGAAAAATCGCTTCAATCGTCGCGGTCCTGATTCTCGACGGCAGCCTCGTAGACCGTCACTGCCGCTTTCGCCATCAAGTGCGTGGTTTGTTGTGAAGGCAGCAGGGGCAACTTCTTCAGACTCATCCCGGCGATGACCTCGGCAATGGCGTCTTCGAGTTTTTCTTCCAACTTGCGGACATTCTTCTGGTCCATATTGTCACCACAACTTGATGTCTTGTTCGCTGTTCTCGATTTGCGACCAGTTTGCTGAAGCAGGTCGACGACAAGGAAAGCATAGCGATGCGACACCCAATGGCAGGCCGGAACCCCAGCTTCCTAGCCAAAGTTCTAGGAATACCAAGGAATGAGAGTGCGTCCCCCCTGGGCACACGAGTCCGTCAATGCACATCGATTCAATCGTCAATCATCATCTGCGATCCGAGAGATGGGGGAAGAATCGTCCGGTTCTTGCCATGTAGTCAAGGTACTGCTGTCCAAATTTCTCGATAAGCCGTTGCTCTTCCTTGGGCGTCCGCACAACCAACAATCCAAATACGACAAAACATCCCAAACCGATTAACCAGTTCGCCGTCAGCAGCGTCACCGATGCCATGAGTAACGCCGTGGTCACATAAAAGGGATGGCGTACCCAACGATAGGGTCCTTCCGTCACCAGTGTTGCATCGTCTCTTGTAACCACAGTGTCGGTCAGGTTCTTGCCGAGACGACTCAGAGTCCAGTACATCAGCAGCGAACACAAACCGCCAGTGGCGACTCCGAACCATCGGATACCGATAGGAATTGGGATCGAAGCCCAATGAACAGTCGATGGCTTGAGCAGATAGGCGAAGGTGACAATCAAAAGTCCAAACGCTGAAAGTCGGAGAACCGCAGCAAACAGGTAGCCTTCGTCCTTTCGAGAGATTTGTTCGCCTGACGAGGCTGCCTGAAGACGATAGTAAAGGGTCACGGCCATCGTGAGTAAGACCACGATCACAAGGGCAATTCGAAATGGAAACTCGATTTCCACGATTAGTTCGATCCTCGCAGTGACGCCAGCCATTGCGTCAATTCTTTCAAATCACATTCATCCATTCCAGCCACAAGCTCCGGTCGGTGGATGTCACGGACCGCAAGTATCGGATCCTCGTGGAAGACGGTCTTGTTCATTATGCGTTAGCCTGGGGCGGCCAACCTTGTCATTACCCAGATCTTATCGATGCCGAACGAATCAATCGACGAACATCAGCTCATTGGTGAGCAACAATGATTGACAGTATCGTGCGCAGTTTGGCTGCGTTCGCATCGGCTAGGAACTTGACGCCGAGCGTTTGTTCTTGCTGCGTCGGCTGGCGTTGGAACAACTTTCGGTAGAGATGCACAACGGCCTGCTCGGGCGATGCTTGTTCGATTGTGGCAGCCAATTTGTCGGCTTGCTCGGCAATGAACGGGCTGTTCATCAGATACAAAGCTTGCTGCGGTACGGTCGTGCGGAAGCGACCGGGGGTGGTTGCATCGGGGTTTGGGAAATCGAATGTTCGAAACACGCCCGGCAAATTCTGGCGGTCGATAAAACCGTAAACTGTCCGCCGCGTGGGTGAGGGCGTGTCGGTCAGATTGACCGGCAAGCCGCCCACCCGGGTGTCGAGCGTTCCGGAGGCGGCGAGCATCGTGTCTCGCATCGCCTCGAATTCCAAGCGACGTCGGTTGAAGCGATGCAGCGACTTGTTTTCAATGTCGACTTTCTCTGACGCCGTGTTTGTCATGCTCGACTGCTGATACGTGGATGACAACACGATTTGACGATGCAGGTGCTTGACCGAACCGCCATGTTCCACAAAGTCGGCGGTCAGCCACTCCAGCGCATCGGCCAGCAGCGGCTGCTCGGTCCGCATCCCGAAATCGCTGGTCGTGTCGACCAGCGGCCGGCCAAAGTGCCAGCCCCATACACGATTCACGAACACGCGGGCAGTCAACGGTTGCTCAGCGATCGACTGAGCCAATTCGAGCCGCCCGCTGCCCGAGTGAAACGGCTGACGATCATCGGGCGAAAGTGCTTCCAGGAATTGGCGTCGAACGACCTCGCCTTCGTTGCCACGTTTGCCTCGTCGAAGGATCTGCGAATCGTGCGGCTGGTCAACATCGACCAGCGCCATTGCGCGTCTCGGAGCACCGTCGTGATTCCAATTCAGTGCTTCCAGCTGTTGGTTCAGTCCCGCCGATTTCTCGTTGATGTCGCGACGAATCCATCTCGCGACTTCCTCTCGATCTGGATTCGCGGGATCATCGACCGCGTCAACCCAGCGGCGGAGCAACGGCGCGCTCAACTTTCGCTCGCCCGCAAACGTATCGAGATTCGCATCCGTACCAAGCGATTTGAACGCGGCGGCGGCTTCGGCATATTCGGCTTCGCGAGCTTGATGTCGTTCCAAGAACGCGTCAATCAGCTCGTTCTTTCTCGCCTCGATCTTGACTTCCATTTCCGCGACGGCCTTCAGGAACTCGGCATGACGATCCGCGTTGGGCAGTGTCCCCAGCAGCGGTAACTCGTCCGGCTCTTTGGACGATGCGAACACACCGTGCAGCGAATAGTAGTCGGCGGTCGGAATCGGATCGAATTTATGATCGTGACAGCGCGCACAGGCCACGGTCAAACCAAGCATGCCGCGCGCTACCACATCGATGCGGTCGTCGATGATGTCGTCTTGGTTGTTCAGAAAGCGACGGCCTAGAGTGAGATACCCCAGCGCCGCGAGCGCCGAGCGATCGTCGCCAAGGTCGAGCCGGTCCGCAGCGATTTGCTCGATGATGAATTGTCCGAAGGGCTTGTCGTCGTTGAAGGCGTCGATCACATAATCGCGATAGGTGTAGGAAAACGAAAACCGTTGTTGCTGTCCGCCGAATAAGTAGCCTTTCGTGTCGGCGTAGCGAGCGACATCGAGCCAGAATCGGCCCCAACGTTGACCGTATGTCTTCGATTCGAGCAATCGCTCGACGACGCGTTCGTACGCGTCTTGGCGAGTGTCGCTCTCGAAAGCGACCGAATCTTCATAGGTCGGGGGCAATCCGGTCAAGTCGTAAGTCACCCGTCGCAACAACGTGCGCCGGTCAGTCGGCGGATTCGCGGCGATGCCGAGTTCTGCTTGCTTGGCAAGTACAAAATGATCAAGTGGCATACGAGCTGTTTGTGACGCCGCGACTGCCGGCACCACCGGCTTGCTGAGCGGCTGGAACGCCCAATGTTTCCTGGCTGTCTCCATGTCCTTGGCGGGCGGAAGTTTTGCATTCTCGCGCGGGTCAGCGGCACCGTCGTCGATCCATCGCTTGAAGTCGGCGATCACTTCGGGCGATAACGGTGCGCCCGCGTCGGTCGGTGGCATTCGCTGATCCGCGTCGGCGGAAGCGATTCGGCCGACCAGCAGACTATCTTCGGAATGACCGAGCACGACGGTTGGTCCCGAAACACCCCCCGTTCGCATTGACTCGCGGGAATCGAGCAACAAACCCCCTTCGGATTCGCCCGATCCGGCACTATGGCACGAATAACACGACTCGACCAACACCGGACGAATCCGTGACTCAAAGAATTCGATCGACTCAGCACGATTCTCGTCAGCTCGAAGCCCGCTTACGGCGTGCAACAAGGCGGCGAGCGTGAAGGTGTTGCGGACAAACGAATTCATGCGATTAAATCCGAAACGACTTTCCCGTGAACGTCGGTCAATCGAAAATCGCGACCCGCATAGCGGAAGGTCAGCTGTTCGTGGTCAAAACCCAGCAGACGCAGGATCGTCGCGTGCAAGTCATGCACATGCACCGGATTCTCGGCCGCCGCGAATCCGAATTCGTCAGTCGCTCCGTAGACTTGCCCGCCCTTCACGCCGCCGCCGGCCATCCACATGGTAAATCCATAGTGGTTGTGGTCGCGACCGTTAATCTTGCCTTGGTTTGCACCCTCGGTTGGCAATTCAACCACCGGCGTGCGTCCGAACTCTCCGCCCCAAATGACGAGCGTCTGATCGAGCAAACCGCGTTGCCTTAAGTCTTTTAACAACGCCCCGATCGCTTGATCGCACTCACCCGCGAGGCGCCGGTGATTGTCTTCGAGATCATCGTGACTGTCCCACGGCTGACCGCCGCCATGATAGAGCTGGACGAAGCGTACGCCGCGTTCGACCAAACGGCGAGCGATCAACATTTGCCGCGCCTGCACACCCTCGCCATACATCTCGCGAATGTGTTTCGGTTCCCGTTCAATATCAAATGCGTCGGTCGCATCGGATTGCATCCGAAAAGCCAACTCGAACGACTGGATTCTCGCTTCGAGTTCAGCGTCGTGCTCGCGTCGCTCGGCATGTTGGCGATTGAGCATTTGCAATAGATCAAGTTGTTCGCGTTGTTCCTCAGGAGTGCTGCGGCGGTTGTGAATGTATTCGATCAGCTTTTCGATGTCGGTGTGCTGAGTGTCGATGTAGCTGCCTTGGTAAACGCCTGGCAGGAAAGCGTTCTGCCAATTCTGCGATTCTTGAATCGGATAGCCGCCGGGGCACATCACGATGAATCCCGGCAGGTTTTGATTCTCCGTGCCCAGTCCGTACGTGGTCCAAGAACCCAGACTGGGACGTGGCAGCCGAGCATCGCCGCAATTCATCAACATCAGTGAGGGTTCGTGGTTCGGAACGTCGGCGTGCATGGACCGGATCACCGCAATGTCGTCAATCGATTCTGCCACATGCTTGAACAATTCGCTGACTTCGATACCGCTTTCACCGTACTGCTTGAACGAAAACGGCGATCCGAACGCGGCGCCGGTCTTGCGTTCCGTTTTCAGGTCGAGGGGCAGCGGCTTGCCGTGCCACTCGTTCAGAATCGGCTTCGGATCAAACGTGTCAACCTGCGACGCGCCGCCATTGGCGAAGATATGAATAACGTGCTTGGCCTTCCCTGGAAAATGCGGAGGCTTGGGTGAGAGCGGCGTCCGCATCGTTGCTCCCTCGATCGCTTTCTGATCCGCAAGCGACTCCCCCGCCAACAACTGAGAAAGTGCCAGCGCGCAAACCCCAATCCACACTTCTGCAGATATTCGCGACGATTCCAGACGATATTCTTATGCATGCTAACTTCGATTGAGGAACGGCAGCTTGTACAAGGAACGGTGGTGAGATGATCGCCGTCGAGGGTGCGGGGCGCCGTGTTCGTGCCGGACCACCGTTCGTCGGCCGCCTCCGGGAACTAAGACCAGCAGAGTGAATCGGGTAACTGATTGAGGTTACGCGGTTCGCCCTCGGTCACCACAAGCATGTCTTCAATTCGCACGCCGCCATCGTCGCGGCCGTACAGCCCAGGTTCGACCGTGAACACTTCACCGGCCAGGATGGGTCCACCGCCCTGGTCCAACAGGATCGGTTCATGCACATCCAGTCCGATTCCGTGGCCGGTGCCATGTTGAATACTCGGATGGTCGGTAATTTTGCCGCGTGACTCGGGAAATCCATGACGCAACAGGACAGCATTGGCCGCCTTGTGAACCGCGCCCGCTGTTTGTTTGATGGTCAGCTTTGCCGTCGCCGCCGCTTTGGCCTCTCGGACCGCGGCGTGCATTTTACGAACCATCTCGGACGGCTCGCCATGCACAACGGTTCGAGTGCAGTCGCCCCAGTAACGAGTCGACTCGTCGCGCGGGAACAGATCGACGACGATCGGCTTGGCGGTGTACAGCGCCCCTTCGCCGGCATGATGACAATCGGCGACCTGTGGAGCGGTGGCCACAATCGCACCGTGAGACATACTGAAGCCTCGCCGCATGAATTCGATCGCCGCCATCGAACGCACGCGCTCGCTGGTCAGCGCCTCGCCATCAAGTCTCAATGATCCATCGGCGGCCGCATCGCAACCGGCGATGGTTTCGCAGATGATTCGCATGACCTGTTCGGTAACCGCTTGCGCTTGGCGCAGGGCTTCGATCTCTTGATGTGTTTTCACACGCCGATCGAGGACTCCGAGTTCTTCGTCGTACTGCACAACGATCTCGGCCTGTTGTAAGTGCCATGCGTAGATATACGGCAAAGAACGGTCGGCATCGATTCTTTCGACGTGATGGGATCTCAACAGCTGAACCACTGCTTCGGCAGTCGCCGTTTCGCGATCCGCGCTCAATCCCGTCGGCGGAGCATGCTCGGCCGGGCAGGTCACATCGTCGGCGTGGCTGTTCTGGCGCACCCGGTCCATCTCCAGATCACGAACGAGGGCGATTCGCAGCGAATCCAATTCAATCCAGGCAGCGGGATCGCCCAGAGGGACTTGGATCCGACGATACAGGGATGCATTTTTATCGGCGATTCCGGCCAGGATTTTTGCTTTCATCGTGCGCTCGCGGATGTGAATTCGCATATATCGATTGTTTCAAATAATTGCAGGCGATGAAACCGGGAGTCCGATGCGAGTCATCCGGCACGTGTGCCGCGGCTGGGCGTGCTGCGGCATCATAGCGTGGCGTGCGGTGTGTCAGCGACACGGACGTACCGCCGGCAGTCAAATTCCCGGATAAATCCAGGCGAATAACATCGTGAAGAAAAGCGCCGCGAAACCCATGGCTGTACTCATCGGCGAGATCACTCGCAAACCTTCGCCCTCGGTCATTCCGCTCATTCGCGTGATGACCCAGAAGGCGCTATCGGTCATCCAAGAGACCGGTTTGCTGCCGGCCCCGATCGCCATTGCCAGATAGACCGGATGGAAAGGCAGCCCATCGGCTTGCGCGAATCCCTGCAACACGCCGGCGGCCGTGATCATGGCGACCGTCGCCGAACCCTGCAGCGTTCGAATGGCAGCAGTCACGGCAAACGCGACTGGCAGGATCATCAGGCCGGGGACATCTTTGGCCAGGGAACCGACGGCCTGTTCGATACCTGCCTGGCGCAACATCGCACCAAAAGCACCTCCGGCCGCGGTAATCAGGATGATATTTCCGCCCGAGGCGAGCGAACGCGTGACCAGCGATGCCCGCTTCCTTTCCGGACAATAGTGGGTCAACGAAAGCGCCAGCACAACGCCAAAGGCCAGGGCAATGTTCTTGTCGCCAAGGCCTGCCAGCAGCGAACTCAGCGATGACGGTTGCAACACCCCCGTTTTACTCAAATAACCAATCACCGATCCAATCGTGATCAGGATCACCGGAACCGCAATCGGAATGATCGAGCGAAACAGAGACGGGTGTTGTCGATCGCTGCCGTCGCCACCGTCGGCGTTGTTGGCAACGGTCCCAGAATCGTCCTCTTCGCTGGCATCGCTGGAGTCTTCGGCAAACCGCAGCGGGACATCGACGCAGCGGTTGATGATTCGTGCAACGGCCAACGACACTACGCTGCTGCAAGCTCCGATCACCAATCCAGCCAGCATCATGGTTCCGATGTCGACTCCAATGATCCCTGCGACCAAAAGGGGACCGGGCGTGGGCGGCACAAGTGAGTGGGCGATCGAGCCGCCAGCGAGGATCGCCAGGATGAACAGCACATAATCGCGACCCAGTTTCCGACGCAACGACCGGGCCAACGGGATCATCAAGTAGAACACCGTGTCAAAGAAAACCGGAATCCCCAATAGGAATGAACTCGCGGCCAGCGCTTCGGCGCGCGCCGCGGTCCGGTCAACTGGAGCATGCGTTCGACGATCGTGGACGCCGCGCCCGATTCGAGGAGACATTGTCCGATGATGCTGGCCAGCGCAATCAGGATCCCGATTTTTCCCGCAGTTTCTCCAAACGAGATCGCCAATCGCGCCGAGGCACTTTCGCTGACCAGATCGCCAGCCTCCTCCGCGGACAGATCGCCGCGGGCGACCTGAAAATCGGTATACCGCTCGAGCGCCTCGTTGGTCGTCAATGCGGCGACCAACAAACCTGCCAATAACAGTGTCAGGAACGCATGCAGACGAAACACCAGGATCGACGTCAACACGACAATCACAGCGAGACAGACGAGCCACCAAACGTTCATTCCCTGCACCGGTTTTTCATGCGCTGCCCGTCATTGTGTCGATTCCCGTCTTTCGCTCTGCTAGGAACATCGCGACTTTGGATTACATTAACCTATCGGCCGGTCGATGGTGGCAATCTGGCGTTGATTTCCGCCGCGACGGAGGCGCGGCCGTGGGAATGTCGCTTGGTGGACGCCAAGGCGGTCATCCAGCTGTGACGAAATGTACCGCACGATCCGATCGTTTCGCTTGGTAACGACACCCGGAAAGCCCCCCGACAATGAGCGTGTCAGAAACTTCTTCCGCGACCGCATTCTTTTTTCGCCATGAGTTTGCGATCCGGCGACTCCACTCCCTGCTGGGAATCGTTCCCTTGGGTTTGTACATGGTGGTCCACTTGACGACCAATGCGAGTCTGATCAACGGGGCCGAGACATTTCAGCGGGCAGTCTATCTGATCCACAGCCCCGGCAAGCTGCTGCCGCTGATTGAGTGGGGTGGCATTTTTTCGCCGCTGATCTTTCACGCCCTGCTGGGCGTTTGGATTGCCAAGACCGGGAAACTGAACAGCGGTCAATACAGATTCGCCAGCAACCGGCGGTACAGCTGGCAGCGATGGACCGGTTTTGTCGCACTGGTCTACCTGTTCGTTCACATCCTTCATTTGCACGGCTGGTTCCATGCCGAGCCATGGCTGGGCGTGATCCGCCCGCTGGGGATGGGGGCATTCAGTCCGTACAACGCCGCAAGCACGCTGGTAGCGGCCATGGACGGGTGGGCCTGGCCGGCATTCTATTTGGTCGGCGTGCTGTGTTGTGTCTATCACTTGGCGAACGGTTTATGGACTGCGGGAATCACGTGGGGTTTATGGATCTCACCGACCGCACAGGCGCGAGCGACGAAAGTATGCACGGCCTTTGGGGTCGCACTTGCTCTGGTGGGCGTCTCAGCCTGGTGGGCCGCGGTCAATGCCAGCACGGCCGAGATCCATGAATATCGAAAAGTGGAGGACACAATGTACCGAGCGGCGGTTGACTCGGGTTGGGTGCCGGCAAACGAAGAAAAGCGATGGCATGCCGACGGAGCCTCCGACGAAGAAGACACGCGGAGTGATTCGGATGTCGAGAATCGCTCTGCGGCCGAATCGCCAGAGAGAGAATGAGGCTGCCGAGCCAAGATGTGTAGAGATCCGAATCCGACTGAGTTCTTGTTACGGTAAAAACGATGACAGAGCACCGTGTAGTGGTGGTAGGTGGCGGCCTGGCCGGGCTAGCGTCGACGATGAAGCTGGCAGAATTGGGCGTGAAAGTTGATCTGATCAGTTTGACGCCGGTTAAGCGGTCGCACAGCGTTTGCGCACAGGGTGGAATCAACAGTTGTAACGATCAAACACGCCAACTCGGCGACGATGAGTGGAAACACCTCGACGATACGGTTTATGGCGGTGATTTTCTTAACCACCAGCCACCTGTCAAAGAAATGGCGTACTGGGCGCCGCGGGTGATCGATTTGATGGATCGTCTGGGGGTGCCGTTCAACCGAACCGGCGAAGGTTTCATTGACCGGCGGCGTTTCGGGGGCACGCTCTACAAGCGAACGGCGTTCGCAGGTGCGACAACAGGCCAGCAACTACTGTATGCCCTGGACGAACAGGTTCGCCGCCGTGAATCCGAGGGGATGGTCAAGAAGTATGAATTCTGGGACTTCCTGGGGCCGATGCAAGATGACAGCGGTCGTTGCCGCGGGATCGTGGCCCAAGACATGGTGTCGATGAAGATTCGCTCGTTCCCAGCCGACGCGGTCGTCGTTGCAACCGGTGGCTGTGGACTGGTCTATGGTCGGAGCACGATGAGCGTCTTTTGCACTGGCAGCGCTGCCAGTCGCTGTTATCAAGCAGGCGCGAAATACGCCAACGGCGAATTCATCCAGGTTCATCCGACTGCGATCCCCGGCAGTGATAAGCTGCGACTGATGAGCGAATCGGCGCGCGGCGAGGGTGGTCGGGTTTGGGTTCCACGAAAGCCGCAAGACCCCCGTCCGCCGCGGGAAATCCCTGATCGCGAGCGGTACTATTTTTTGGAAGAACGCTATCCCGAATACGGGAACCTGGTCCCGCGCGACATCGCGACTCGTGAGATTTTTGACATCTGTGTCAACGATGGTCTGAGCATCGACAAAGATCGAATGAGCGTCTATCTCGATTTGACACATATCCCGAAGGCCGAATTGGACCGAAAGCTGGGCGGCATCCTCGATATCTACGAGAAGTTTCAGGGTGTCGATCCGCGCATCGAACCGATGCGGATCTTTCCCGCGGTCCACTACAGTATGGGAGGGCTGTGGGCCGATTACGTCAAGAGTGCCGACGGTGGTCTCGAAGCAGGCGCAGCTCAAAACCACATGACGAACATCCAAGGTTTGTACGCGATTGGCGAATGCGACTACCACTACCACGGCGCCAATCGGCTGGGCGCCAATTCGCTGCTGTCGTGCATCTTCACCGGACTATTCACCGGCACGTCGATTGTGAACTACGCTCAAAGCCAACGGCAGGGTCATGCAGACGTCGCGCCGTCACTGGCCGAATCGGCGGTACGGACGCAGCAGCAACGACACGACAAACTGCTCAAAGGCGAGCCTGGATACGACGAGAATCCGTACCTGATTCACCAAGAACTCGGTGACATCATGACTCGCGTGGCGACGGTGGTTCGGCGAAACGATCAACTACGTGACGCGATTGACAAGGTTAGCGACCTGCACGATCGCGCCATGAGAGTCAGCCTGTCGGACACCGGCAGCTGGTCAAATCAAAATGTGATCTTTTCCAAAGCGTTGCAAGACATGTTCCCACTGGCAAAGACCTTGTTGCTGGGGGCCCTGCAGCGGGATGAATGCCGGGGTGCCCACTTCAAGCCGGACTTCCAGAAACCGTCTTTGACGTCCGAGGATCCATTCGAGCGGCGACAACAGGCCGAGAAATGGTGCGACGACTTTGAGGAGAACAATCGCAAGTACCTCAAGAGCACCGTCGCATCTTGGAATCACCATGCCAACATGCCCGATATCACGTACGAAGACGTTGATACATCTTTGGTGCCCCCGCGACCGCGTCTGTATGGACTGGTCGGCGCGGAGGTCATTGAAGATGTCTGGAAAGAGCGATCCGCTGCCAAAAAGGTGGCACCGGTCGTCTACGCCGCTGCCGCTGGGGTGAAGATCCTCCTGGCTCCAGAGAATTCACGATCAGACACTCTCATTCAAAAAACACTTGACCCCGTCGAACAGGATCGAAGGATGATTGCCCTCGAACCCACGCTGAAAAAGCGACCCGATTTCATCAACGTGCGTGTGCGGCGCCAGGACGGCCCTGGACAGACCCCGTACTGGGAATTGCACCAGGTCGTCTACGAACCTGAATTGAACGTGATCAGCGTGCTGCAGCGAATCGCCGCCCAGGCGACAAATTCCGATGGGCAGAAGGTGTCCCCGGTCGCCTGGGATTGTGGATGTTTGGAGGAAGTCTGCGGGTCCTGCACGATGCAGATCAATGGTCGGGTTCGGCAGAGCTGCAGTGCCTTGGTCGACCGGTTGCTTGCCGAAAACGATGATGAAATCGTGCTCGAGCCAATGAGCAAGTTTCCGGTGATCCGTGATCTGATCGTCGACCGCCAGCGACTCTTTCGCGCGCTCACTCGGGTCAAGGCATGGGTGCCCGTGGATAATTACTACAACCTCGGGCCAGGCGAACGCCAACTACGCGCTGTTCAAGAGCGAAATTATCCGCTCAGCGAGTGCATGAGTTGTGGCTGTTGCCTGGATGCTTGTCCGCAATACACAAAGATCGAAATCACGAAGCAGGACAACGAATCTGACGAAGAATTTGAACAGCGAAAGCTTGACGAATATGACCATGCATTTGTCGGTCCGCACGCGATCTCACAAGGGATGTTGTTCAACAATCACCCGACGGGAAAGGCATTGGCGTCCGAACGAATGGAGGTGTTGACCTCGGCAGGTGGCATTCAAACATGCGGGAACGCCCAGAACTGCGTCGCGGTGTGCCCCAAATCGATACCGCTGACAACGTCGATTGCGCGAGCCAGCCGAGCAGCGACGTTACACGCGATTCGGAAATGGTTTGAGAAGTAGAGTCGGGCCGGGCGTCAGGCGCCGGCCAGCAGGGGTGTGCTGTGGATCATCAACTTTTTGTTGTCACGGACCACGCGCATGAACTTGTCTTCATGGACCGGTTTGTTGATGTAGTCGTGTACATGGAGTTCGCTGCAGCGATTGCGAAACGCCTCGTCTTGCGATGCGGTCAACACGACCCTCGTCGTCCGACTCATGTCCTGCTCGAAATTTTCCATCGCTTCCAGCACATCGATGCCGTTTCCGTCGGGCAACATCATGTCCAACAACAACAGATCGGGCTGGGGTGCGCGAGCAAAAACGCCCTCGCGTTTTAGGAACTGGATGGCTTCCCGAACCGTGCGGACAAGCGTTAGTCGATGGTAGACCTGGCTGCGTCGCAGAGCAAAGATGGTGACGCGTGCGTCGGTCAGGCCGTCCTCGACCAATAAAATCTCCATCGGCCTGGTTTTCGTGTCACCAATCATCTCCGCTCCAATCAACGCAGGCAGGTTCGTGCAGCGCGATTCCTAGCTAACGTTGAACGAACGTTCGATCAGTTCGTTTTCGCTTTGCTCGTGGTCGCGCAACTGGGCATCAAAATCCTGGGTCGATTGCACCAGCAGGCGCAATTTTCCCGGTTCGACACCACGGTACTGTAATTCCTCGGCTTGTTCGGCCAACTCGCTCAGCCTCAGGTACAGCGTGCAGTGTTGTGAATGTGTCCGGGTCGCAAGCAAACTCGTGCCGCCACTGTGTTGATCCGGTATTTCCAAGTAGCCGTATGATTCTTCGAGTGAAAACTGCAACGCCAACTGATCGCGCAAATCATCCAACAGCCGGGCCAGTTCGCGGGCCGCCTTGGACGGTTCATCGTGACAATCGCAAACCTGACGTAGACGATGGACCGTGTGCCATAAATCGGGATTACTGTCTTTGATCTCCTGCAGAAAAGCAGGGTTTACCACCAAAGTCTTGGTAAGCGTGTTTGATGCAAACATCCCGTCCGCCTCCATGAATGGTCTCATTGAAAGAGCAAGAAAAGCCTCTCCAAGGCTACCCAGGCTACTGCTGATCCACGGTGCCCGTCAAGCATTTTTGTGCCGTGGCCCGTGCCAGACCGCGAATTTCCCCCCATAGAGGGGATGCGGCCACAAGCCAAATCAACGCCGAAATACACCGTATTTGACGATACACCATAGTGCCCGAACTCCATCTCGCCATCCAATTTTCTTGCCTTCTTCGTACCACCGATGTTGGTAATGGATCGGGCACTCCGTGAATTTGAGACCGCAGCGTGCCCATCGTGCGGTGATTTCAATTTCGATTCCGAAGCGAGATTCTTGCAGTTCACCAACGATCGACTGAAAATGGGTCCGCCAGGCCATCTTGTAGCACGTTTCGATATCGCTGAGCCGGATCCCAATCGCCAAGCTCGCCAAGAACGTGATCAGGCCATTGACCGCCTGGTGCCACCAAGGCGACAACTGACGGTCACAGTGTCCGTAGCGAGTCCCATAGGCGATGTCCGCCTCGTTGGCCAGCAGAGGCTGCAGTAGATATCGAAAATCGGATGGGTCGTATTCACGATCCGCATCTTGAATCACGATGACGTCGCCCTCAGCAGCACCGATACCGGTGCGGATCGCCGCACCCTTTCCTCGGTTGCAATCGTGATGAATGACAACGATGTCATCCTGCTCTGCCAATGCGTCGATTGCCAGTGCGGAGCCATCATCGCTGCCATCATCGACCAGAATGATTTGCATCGGCATTCCGGTTTGACGCAATCGTGAAATAACGTCCCCAATCGTTCCACTCTCATTAAAAACGGGAACGATGACCGACAGCCGAAAGCCAGTCGGGAGCGAATAAATCCCGAGTCGTCGGCAAACACAGTCACCCAACAGGGCGTGCATTTGGTCGACGTATGCGTCGCTCCACAATCGATGCGGATCATCTTTGCTGCCATTGGGAATCGCACCGTCGTCGAGATTTGCTGGCGTGTGCATTGGCAATGGAGTTATTCCAGTTTACTTGACGAACGAATCGAACGGCTCTGCATTCGATCGCGTCGTGATCACTGCCACTGGATCGATGCCGCGATTACGAACAAGTTATCGAGCGCAGTGTCAACGGCGATCGTCGCCGTCGGTTGACGAAAAGTTTGTCCCGAAAAAAACTTTACGCAAGGTGATCATGGTTTTCATTGGCTTTGACAACACGTGCGACATGAAAAAAAAAAGTCACTTCAGTTTGTTGTTGACAACATCGGAAAACAACGCCAAATTCTGCACTCGTCAGGTAAGTGATCCCGGCCTGATCGCTGCTTTTTCGGATCCAACTCTTTGTTCTATTTCTGGAGAATGTGTGATGCGAATTCCGAATGACACAAGCTTGCTTGTTTCCCTCGGCATGCCACCCACTCTTCAGCTCTGCTGTAGTTGCGAGTAGCCGCAACTTTCCATGTTGATCGGAACTCGACCACAGTGTCGCTCGATCGAATTGTGAATTTCCTTTGCTTCACCAATGCGGCAAAGTGTATTCGCAAATATTGACCATTTGGACAATCGAATGATTCGATGTTCTTGGGTACGTCGCAATGAATGCGACGTCTGGTTTTTCGGGAGTTGGCACTGACGGACCGAGCCGGCGAATCCACGTGAATCGCGAACACGGACGTCACTCCCTTTTCTACTGCACTCGTTTCGAGCGAATTTTATCGTCGCAGAAAAACTTTTGGTCAAACCAATGCCGATGGATCGCTGGATTTGGTCATCACAGCAGTAATCGCGAGCCGGTCTAGCATGAAGCAAGCCCGGCTCGCCTTTTGTTCATGAAGTTCGCTTTGTGACTGCATGCCGACCTGGATCACACGCCCGGTGTCTGTTGCCATTTCGCCAACTTGAGTCATCGTAACGCCCGTGTCATCGATGATGCCCGGATCACAGTCGGGGCTTGGCAGGACGCACGGCCGCTTGCCATGGTGCGATTCCTTGCATCTTCGTTTTCCGTCGAAAGACGGAATCGCCGCTGGTGACATATAGCATGTCCATGTTGTCACCGGCAAAGACACAATTCGACAATCGGCCGGTCCGTTTGGGTCGCTCCAGAATTACATGCACCCGTCCGGGCTGATCAAAGACCTGCACGCCCAACTTCGTCGCCACCAACAGCGACCCGTCACGAGTCATCGTGGCTCCGTCGGCCCCGGTTTGCATCTCGTCCCGCGGATTCAGCAGGTAGGAATACGGCTGGCCAAATTCCAATTGACCTTGGTCGCCGATCCGGTATGACCAGACGTATCGTCCGGCGGCATCGACAACCAACAAGAACCGTTTGTCCGGCGTGCAGATCAAACCGTTGGGTAATTCGGGTCCCTCGGCCGCCTTGACCCTCTGGCCGCCGCGCGGCAGGTACCAGATCGCCTTTTCGGTCGGACCGGAAAAATAGATTCCATGATCGAGGACGACCAAATCGTTACACGACATCCCGCTAGCAATGTCGCTGCGCGTTCGGTCAGCATCGACTCGGGTCAGCTTTTGTGCCTTGTTTCTGGCGAGATCGAGAACTCCCTGGGCATCAAACATCAGCGCGCTAACACCCGGCATGTCGTCAATGAATCGGGTCGCCCCGTTGCCGTCGGCGTTGACCTTCCAAATTTCGCCACGTGGCCCGTCGACGAAGTACACGCTGCCATCGGGCGCGACTGCGGGCCCTTCGGTGTATTGGTGACCATCGCTGACCAATTGCCACTGCTCTCCCTCGATCAGGCGGTCTTTCAATTCCGGATGATCGGCAATCGGCGCCGTGATCGGCTTGTCAAAGTCGGCCCATAACCAGCGCATTGCGTCTGGCAAAATCGCACCTCCATGCTTGCCGTTGTGGCCCCCCGTACCCCATTCGTTCTTGACGCTATATCCAGCCCACTGAAGAGCGGACAACATCGTTTGATTTGCATTCCACCAACTGCCACCATAAATATTCAGATCCTCGGAACCGTCTTGCAGGAAAACACGAATCGGCTTCGGCTCGGTGTGACGAATCATCGTCGGGTATTCATTGCCACCGCGAAGACCGACAAAGGTGCCGACGGTACTGAACACACGTCGAAACTGATCGGGGCGGTGCCAAGCCACGCCAAACGCAGCAATCGCCCCACTGCTACTGCCCCCGATCGCGTGCAGGTTCGGGTCGTCGGTGATCGAGTAGCGGTTGCGGACTTCGGGAAGGATCTCATCAACGATGAACGTGGCGTAGCGGTCGCTTACCGTGTCGTACTCGAAACTGCGATTGAAACGATCCTGGGCCCCTTCGCCGCCCGGCAAAACTCCGGGATTGATACAAACGGCTATGGTTACCGGCATCGCACCGGCGTGAATCAGATTGTCAAACACGATCGGAACTCGCCACTGACCTTCCTCCTTGACGTAATTCGCGCCGTCTTGGAAGACCATCAATGCCGCTGGAACCGAGGCATCGTATTGGTCAGGCACATAAACAAAGTAATCTCGCGCGGTGCCGGGGTAGATCTTGCTGCTGGCGAATTTGTGCGCGGTCACCTTCCCACGCGGAACATCCTCTTTTCGCTGAGAATCAACGTGCAAAGGATAGCTCTCCTGGCCATCGCATCGGCGGTAAGTGTTGCAGGGAAACAGAATGATTGCCGTCAGCGCCCAAAGGCAGGTTCGGCAGGTTGCTGGGGGGATGGTCATGAGGGAGTCCGGTTTGGAGAACGGCAGCGAGAGTGTCCGATACGATAATCGCTTTTGCGGTACACACTGGCCGACTGCCAATTTGGTTTGCCGGCCTTCGGTCCGCCAACGTCGAAATGCCACAAGTTGTTGGCTCATCAAGGTTTGTGTCAAAAACTTCGATTACGGCACGGCGGTTGCTCATGAACGAAACCCACCTGCAAATCCTGCCAAAGGTGCGCTTGCCTGAGGGCAGCGGTAGGCGATTTCGGAATCCGTTCGTGCGGCGGCAATCACGCCGCTGACGCGGTCAAATTGTATATCCCCCCCCCTTAAAATTTCTTTCCCGCAAAGAGAAAGGTGACACGGAGATGGCGACTGCCACCAAGAAGAAGGCAAAGATTCGTTTGCAACCCATGGGCGAGCGTATCGTAGTGGAGCGCGAAGAGAGCGAACAAACCACAGCAGGTGGAATTGTTTTGCCCGACTCGGCCAGGGAAAAGCCCGCGCGGGGAACTGTTGTTGCGATCGGCAGCGGCAAGTTGCTCGATGACGGCAGCCGCGCCCCGAGCCAGCTGAAACAAGGCGACCAAGTCCTGTTCAGCAGCTATGCGGGCGAGACGGTCGAGATCGACGATGTCGAATATCTGTTGATGCGTGAAGATGACGTGCTGGCAGTTATCGAGTAGTCGCTGACGCCTGCGCCCCCACGTGCGAAACGCGCCCCCCTTTGGGGCAAATGGTTGCTCCCGTTTGCTGGCCGAAGTTATTTTTCCTGATCACTCAAAACACTGATAAAACTGGATACGGATCCCAATGCCAAAGATCATCGCATTTGACCAAGAAGCCCGCGAAGCGATTCGCCGTGGCGTCTCGAAACTGGCCCGGACGGTCAAAGTCACTCTCGGCCCCAAGGGTCGCAACGTTATTCTGCAAAAGAGCTTCGGTAGTCCCACCGTCACCAAGGACGGCGTGACCGTTGCCAAAGAAATCGACCTGGAAGACGTTTACGAAAACATGGGCGCTCGCATGGTTCGCGAAGTCGCCAGCAAAACAAGTGATGTGGCCGGTGACGGCACGACAACGGCGACGGTGTTGGCCGAGGCAATTTTCAACGAAGGCCTGAAGGCTGTGGTTGCCGGTGTGAATCCGATCCAAATGAAATCGGGGATCGAGAAAGCCGTTGCGGACATCACCGTCAAGCTGCACAGCATGGCGACCAAGGTCAAAGACCAGGAAGCGATGGCCAATGTCGCAACCATCGCCAGCAACAATGACCGAGAGATCGGCAATCTGCTGGCCAACGCGATGAGCAAGGTTGGAAAGGATGGTGTGATCACCGTCGATGAAGGCAAGAGCCTGCAGACCGAGCAGGAGTGGGTCGAAGGTATGCAATTCGATCGCGGTTACTTGTCACCCTACTTCGTGACCGATTCGGCCAGCATGGAAGTCGTGCTCGAAGACGCCTATGTGCTGGTATATGAGAAGAAGATCAGCAACATCAAGGACATGGTCCCGATGTTGGAGAAGGTCGTTCAGCAAGGCAAGCCGCTGTTGATCATCGCCGAAGACGTCGATGGTGAGGCGTTGGCGACACTTGGTGATCAATCGCTTGCGAGGAACGTTCTCGGTTGCCGCCGTGAAGGCGCCTGGATATGGCGATCGCCGCAAGGCGATGATGGAAGACATTGCAATATTGACCGGTGGTCAAGCGATCTTCGAAGCTCTCGGGATCAAGCTGGAAAGCGTTGACCTGCCACAGCTTGGTCGTGCCAAGAAGATTATCGTCGACAAGGACAACACGACGATCATCGAAGGTGGCGGCAAGAGCAGCGACATCAAGGCTCGGATCGATCAGATTCGTCGCGAAATCGAGAACAGCACCAGCGACTACGATCGTGAAAAGCTGGAAGAGCGGTTGGCGAAGTTGGCCGGCGGTGTCGCCAAGGTCAATGTGGGCGCTGCGACCGAAAGCGAGATGAAGGAAAAGAAGGCACGCGTCGAAGATGCTCTTCATGCCACCCGTGCAGCGGTCGAAGAAGGAATTCTACCGGGCGGTGGTGTCGCCTACTTGCGTGCTGCGAGCAGCGTCAAGCCCGCCGACAACCTGACCGACGATGAACATGGTCGGTTACAACATTGTCCTTCGTGCCTGTCGCGCACCGTTGACCATGATCGCCGAAAACGCTGGTCAAGACGGCGGTATCGTTTGCGAAAAGGTCCTGGAAATGAAAGGGCAACGGCGGCTACAACGCTTTGACCGATACCTATGAGGATTTGGTCAAAGCGGGCGTCATCGACCCGACCAAGGTGACTCGCACGGCACTCGGCAATGCGGCGAGTGTTGCAACCTTGTTGCTTACCAGCGATGCCTTGGTAGCTGAAAAGCCAACCACCAAGAAGGGTGGTCACGGCGGCGACCACGACATGTATTGATCGTCACGATCAACCCAGACGACTCGATGGCCGGCGGGGCAATCCGCCGGCCATTTTTCGTCATTTCGGTATCCGTATTCGCTGGAAACCGGGAACGGAAACGACCGGCTGTCCAGCACAGAGAAGAAAATTGTTGCGGCGCTCCTCCCACAGCACCCTCCAATGATTTTGCGGGGGGTGGGGTTGTCCGCAAGTTAAAGTGTCAAGCGACATTGAGTCGATGACCCTTTGGCCATCCGGAAAGATTCACCGGTCGTACCTTTCTATTTTGGTCGCTGGACGTACGATTCCAAAGCGGAACGTCCACGCATCGCAGTAACTTTTCCCTACCGAAAGTCAATGACATGAAAGCGGCCATCTCAACAACGACGTCGTTAGCTACGCCGGAAACCAGCACGGCAGACGAAGTCGCGAAAGTTTCACCGCCAACCACCCAGAGAGTGGCCACAGCGATTTGTTTGGACGCGTCGCACGACTCGATGAAATACGTGCTCCGCAGCGACACGTCGCACGACGGTGAGTAGGCGTCGACACCGATTCGACGACCCAGACGATGTCCAAGGACCCAGACGATGTCCGAGGACCCAGGCAATCGACCTTTCCGCTGGTGTCGTTCCGCGAAGATGACCAATTGGGAAATCGACAGGCCTTTAGCCCTTGGCCAGTTCGCGAAGCAGATCGATACCGCGATGCAACGTTTCGTCGGAGGCGGCGAAGCTGATTCGAAAGTGAGTATCTTGCTGGCTAAAAATATTGCCGGGAATGATCAGTAGGCCACGGCGAATCGCTTGCTCGACAAACGCGGCCCCGCTTGAGATTGGTGCTTTTGGAAAAAGATAAAATGCGCCGCCCGGCTTGATCAACTGATAACAATCCGACAGACCGTCAAAGATCAAGTCGCGCTTGCGCCGGTAGTCGTCAATGTGCGCGTCCAAGCTGACGTCCATCGCCCGCAGTGCGCCCCATTGGGAAGGTTGTGCGCGCGCAGACAAACGAATACTGCTGCAGCTTCAGCATCGTATTGATAATCTCGCTGGGACCATGCACGAAACCGACGCGCCACCCGGTCATGGCATGGCTCTTGCTGAATCCGTCGATCACGATTGCCTGGTCGTTGAACGAAGCGGGAGAGACGAACTGGCCGTCGTAGAAAAAGCGACTGTAGATCTCGTCCGATACCAGCGCCACGTTCTTTTCCGCTGCCAGCTCAGCGACCGCTTTTAGTTCCGACTCAGCGGCCGTCACTCCAGTCGGATTGGCAGGACTGTTCAGCAAGATCATCTTCGTGCGTGGTGTGATGGCAGCGGCGATCTTTTCTGGATCGAGACGGAAATCGGGATACGAATTCACGGCAACCGGTACGCCGCCAAATAGCCTGATCAGGGCGGGGTACATCACGAAATAGGGATCCAAAAAGATCACCTCGTCCCCCGGATCGACCATCGCCATCATTGTCAGTACCAGCCCGCCGCTCGTGCCGCTGCAGACGAACAGATCGCGGTCGTTGTGTGGGTATTTGGTCGTGATCTCCGCTTTCAAGGCTTCACGCAGCGGCGCGATCCCCTGCGTTGGCGCATAGGCATTCTTGCCTGATCGAATCGCGTCGATCGCAGCATCCTGGACCTCGCGGGGCACATCAAAATCGGGTTGCCCGATCGACAAGTTGATTGGGTCCTTCATCTTCGCGGCCAGATCAAATACTTTGCGAATCCCGCTGCTGTCGAAGGAACTGGTGCGTTCGGCGATCCAAGGATGCATGATAGAGTTGTTGATCGAGTACACCGAAAGGGGCCAGAACTTTTGGTGATGTGACGCCAAGGGTGGAAAATCGCGTCGCCCGAACGGGTCTGCCCCCGTCTCCGGCAGCGATGCCGTGTGCAAGCAATCAGTGTACCAACAGGAAGTGTTACCAACGAAGAGGAGGGGTGCGGGTGGCGAATGTACGTTTTGTCGAGCCGGTGGTTCGCTTTTGCGCTGTGATCACGCGGCACGAAGAGGCGCGGCAGTGGGCGATCGAGCGATTAACAAAGGCCTGGGGACGACCATCCCTCACGTCGAAACAAATTCCATTTCAGGCTGGCGGATTCTACACCGCGACGATGGGGTTGGATTTACAGAAGGTATTGATTGCCATCAATGACTGCGCGGATCCGAGCGGCTTGGCAGACTGGAAACGGCAAACCAATCAATGGGAATTGGAGTACGCCGATGAATCCTCACATATCGAAAAGCGCCCGTTGAATCTTGATCCTGGTTACATGACGCAAGCCAAGCTCGTACTGGCAACCACCAAGGATCGCGATCATCGCATCTACCTCCGTGATGGTATCTTCGCCGAGGTCACGCTGACTTACGTCCACAAACAGTGGCAACATCATCGCTGGTCTTACCCCAGTTACCGCACAGAAGAAGTCACCAATTTTGCGACCGATTGTCGAAACCAACTTCGTCTGCACCTTCAGCAGACAAATCAGTTTCGTAGTGGCGCTCAATCATCACAACGAAACGACGGTTGAGTGCCCACCGATCGAGCAGCATCCGGGTTCATCGGATCACGGATGGCGACATCATCCTCTAACGGGAGTCAAAGGTTTGTCGAAGTCACACCACATTCGCTGCGCCGTCTGCGGGAAGACGTTCTCGGTTTCGGATGTCGTACCAGCGAGATTCGTTCGCCCATCAATCGCCGAGCTGATTGCTGCCGAGCACGACGATTGGAATCTTGATTCCTACGTTTGCCATCACGATTTGAATCATTTCCGCAGCCTTTATGTGCAATTTGTTCTGACCCAGGAGAAAGGCGAGCTCACGACATTGGAACGCGATGTGATCGAAAGCGTTCGGCAACACGACATTCTGTCCGAGAACCTGAACGAAAGGGTGGAGGAGGGATCCACGGCCGGCGAGCGACTGGCCGATCGAGTCGCCTCCTTCGGCGGTAGCTGGACGTTCATTCTGATTTTTGCCGGCGTGATGTTGGCCTGGATCATGATCAACTCGTACGCCATGCTCGGAAAGCCGTTTGATCCTTTTCCATATATTTTGCTGAACCTTGTCCTCTCGTGTCTTGCCGCGATCCAAGCTCCCATCATCATGATGAGCCAGAATCGCCAAGAGTCGAAAGACCGTTTGCGAGCCGAGAACGACTATCTGGTCAACCTGAAAGCGGAACTCGAGATCCGCCACTTGCACTCCAAAATCGACTTATTATTGACGCACCAATGGCAACGGTTGCTGGAAATCCAACAGGTGCAGACCGACCTATTGGAAGAATTGGGCCAGCGATAATCAACGGCAAGCGTCCGTCCTTCGCTGCCATGTCGACTGCAACTTTTTGCATGTGACATGCAGGTCGTTGCATTACCATTGCGACGGATGTACCGGTTGCAACTGTTCCGATTTCCGGATTAAGCCAGTTTGCGGGATTAACCGACATACTTGTTGTGTGCGGACTGTAGGTCGATCTGCGCAATTTCACGTGAACAGGGAGCCTGGCAATGGACTGCCACAACAACCGATCCGTTAATGACGATTCCACTGTGAATAACGACCCGGCGTGCCGGCGTTACGCGAGGTATGGCGGAGACTTTCTGCCGTCGATCGGGCGGATGGCTTGCGGCCTGGTCATTGCGACATTGTTCTCGGCAACCGCGTTGGCGCAGTTTCCGCAAGCCGCCGAGGTCCCGCCGCAATCTGCCGATTTTCTGACCGATTCTAGAATCAGCGTATCGTCGCCATCGGATTTGGGTGACGTCCATTCCGAATTGGAACGACTGCAGCGTCAGATTGACGAGTTGAAATTCGGTGCTGCCGCTCCCACGGTCTGCTGCCCTGCTCCGAAAGCAAAGCCGAGCTACCCCACGGCCCGCATCACTGGATTCTTTCAAGCTGACGCGATTGCGTTCGGTCAAGACCGCGCGAACCAGCTGGCTCTTGGCAGCGGCGTCGCCGCCGACGGTGATATCCAAGATGGCGCGGACTTCCGACGAGCACGACTGGCGGCGGTCGGTAACGCGTGGGACAACGTCAGTTACATGCTCGAGATGGACTTCGCATTTCCAGGTCGCCCGAGCTTCATGGACGTTTGGTTGGACATCGACAAGGCGATCGGGTCGAGCAACCTTCGGATCGGCCAGTATCGTCAGCCGTTCGGAATGGGTGGACTGACCAGCGTGAAAGAGTTGCCATTTTTAGAGCGTGCATTGCCATTCGCATTCCTGCCCTTCCGCCAAATCGGCGCCATGGCTTACGGCCATGACAAAGATGAGGTCATGACCTGGGCATTTTCCGGATTTCGATTCCCGACGGACACCTATGGTGGGAATGTTGGTGACAATGGCGGATTCGGATTTGCATCGAGGCTGACCGGGTTGTTGATCAATGGCAGCAACGGAAGCGGGCTGCTGCATGTCGGTGGCGGTTATTGCTTCATCGATCCATCGAATGACTTGGTGCAATATGCCAACCAACCGGAAGTGTTTGTCGGCGAAACTGGCGGTGGTGCTCCGGCAGGTGTACCAAGCCAGGTACCGCCGTTCGTCAATACCGGCCCAATTGCGACCGACAACGTGAATCTGGTCAATGCCGAGTTAGCAGTGGCGTTCGGATCTTTCTATGCTCAATCCGAAGCGATCTACTCCTTTGTCAATCAGACAGCTGGTCCGAGCCTGACTTTCCCAGGTGCCTACGCGCACGCCGGATATTTCTTGACAGGTGAAACGAAAGCTTACAACGGCAAGAACGGTGTGTTTGGCCAAGTGGTACCCAACTGCAGTGTTGGCAAGCAAGGCGGCATTCGCGCTTGGGAAATTGCCGGTCGGTGGTCGTACCTTGACCTCAATGATGCGAACATCGCGGGCGGCCGATTGAATGACTTGACTGCGGGTTTGAACTGGTACTTGAACCCCTATACCAAGTTTCAATTGAATTACATCCATGCGATGCTCAACAGTCCCTTCAATGGGGATAGCGGCGCAGACATCTACGCCATGCGAGCGCAGGTTGTTTTCTAGAGTTGCGTTCATCGACCGACGGTTTTGATGGCTACCTATCCGATCGATTCTTTCTGCTCGCCCGGTATCCCCCAGATCCCCAGTCCTGCCTGCTCGACCTTGACGGACGACCCGAATGATCCGCAATGAACAATGCTTCTGAATGATCTTGTGTCACTCACCCGGGGGTGATTACAAGCCGACTGCCGAAATGCCGATTTCCATCCTACTGTCGCAGGGCAAGAAATGCCGCCGCGTATGCACCCTCTCCGCATCGCCGTCCTGTTGGGGCTGTGGTTGCCTGCTGTTGCGACCGCCCAGGTACCGACCCGGTCGGATGTCGATGAGGCACAACGTCTGAATATCCCCGATGATCCGGCGACGGTCATTGCGGTGGTGGGGCAAACACCGATCCTGCTGGGCGACGTGCTGGGTAAAGTCGACGCCAGAATCACGGAAGTGCTGTCCAAGACAGATCAAAAGATTCCTGAAGAGCAATTGCATTTCGCGCGAGTGAATCTGGTACGGGGACAGTTGGCAGACGCGATTCAGAACAAGATGATGCGTGAATCGTTTTTGATCGATCAGGTCGGTACCGCCGCCGCTGACAAACGTGCCGAAGCGGACGCGACCTTGGCGTCGCGTGCGCGACAGATGTTTTTCGAGTCGGAATTGCCCGAGCTGAAAAAGCAATACAAAGTCGATGACCTGACGGAACTGGACAAACTGCTACGCGATAAAGGGAGCTCGCTTGCCGGTCGACAGCGTGATTTCATTGATGCCATGTTGGGTCACCTGTATATCCGCAGTAAGGTCGAAAAAGACCCAGACGTTTCGATCGCTGAGATCAGCGAATACTACAGCGAAAACATCTCGCAATATCGGCACCCGGCGCGGGCCAGATGGGAGCAATTGTCAGTCCTATTTAGCATCACGACGGATCGCCAAATCGCTCATCAAAAGATCTGGGAGATGGGACGCGAGGCGTACTTCGGAGGGAACGTGCAAGCGGTCGCCAGAGAGAAGAGCGAGGAGCCGTTGGCCGGCAAGGGTGGCATGCACGAATGGACGGCAAAGGGTGCGCTAGCGTCGGAGAAACTGGATCAAAAGATCTTCTCGATTGAACTCAATGCGATGAGCGACATCATCGAGGATGATCAAGGTTTTCACATCATCCGCGTGCTTGATCGCGAGGAGGCGGGTTTCGTACCGTTGAGCGAGGTCCAGGATGAGATCCGCGCGAAAATCCGCGAAGAAAAAATCGCCAAGTCGCAAAGACACGTGATGGAGACGATGCGCGAGCGAATTCCGGTTTGGTCCTTCTTTCCCGATGACATCCCCGGTGCGAAACCACTCCCCCAAGTTGCGGCAAGACCTGTCCAAACGATGCGATGAGTGATGGTCAACGCGTGTTTTTCCAGGCACATTCGATTCGAGGTCACCACGTCGCCGTCTTGATGGTGCTGGTCGCCTTGCTGGCGTTGGCCGGCTGTGGCCAGTTGTCGTATCGGCTGAGCAATCAGGTGCCCGAGACGTTCGTTCCCAATCCGCTAGAACTGCCGCCTAGCCCCGACGACTTTGTGTGGACACAGGTGGTCGATGCGGTGGATGATTATTTTCGTATTGCGCGAGCAGCCGGTTCAAAACTCGGATGGAATCATCCTGGATGGACGGATCGAAACTTCGTACCGGATCGGGGCGTCGCTGCTAGAGCCGTGGCGAAAAGACAGCACCGCTGGGTTCGAGCGATTGCAGAGTACGCTGCAATCGATCCGCCGCCGAGCGATCATCACCGTCCGGCCACAAGGAGCCGCCTACACGATCGAGGTGATTGTGCAGAAGGATCTGGAAGACACCAACCACAGCCAGTATGCGACGGAGTCGACATCGGCTCGAAGGCATGACGGTACATTGGTGCGAAATAGTGATGGATTCGACAACAATCCACAAACATTGGGTTGGATTCCGTTGGGCCGTGACGCTTCGCTGGAACAGGCCATTCTGAAGAATATTTTCGATCGTATCACACAACCGGATCGCGGCCGAATTCTGCAACATTGATGGAGGTTTGCAAAAAAGGTCGCACCAGGGCAAAACCGCACAATCGACACGCCTTACCTGGTTTGGCCGGACACGGACTATAGACTTTTTCCGTGACTAATCTTCTTGGTCCCCGCCGCCGATACCCTTCGAGCCGGGGCACTTGAAAAGGCTTCTGGCCGACCCAGCACCTGAAGATGTTGGAGATCGTAACCTTCTATCCGCCAGCCCCTGAGACGGACGTTTATGATCGCTTTGTCGCCTCGAATGATCGACTTTGACACCCTTTGTCTCACCGTTGAGCGGCGGCTCTGCGAACTGGGGCATCTCGAACCAAACCAATTCCCGATGACGCAGCGGGAAGTCGTCCGTGGAGGCAAGTCATGCGGCGTCTACTTTTGCCTGCACGGTCCGCGGAGCGTCAAACTGACGGCAATCTGCGATTTCACGCACCGAACGCTCATTTACTATGGCAGCGATGGCATCCGTCGCGAGAGCGTGACAATTGCGGTACGCGAGCCGGTGTCCCAGGCGGCCTAAGGCCGCTGCCCGATTCGATCACCCCTGGGCTGCCTTCTCTTCGGCAGCACTTGGCTTCAGGTACCGGGGCACGAGCTGGAACGAGTCGACCCACTGGCCAGCGATCGCCGAGCGAAACCCAACCAGGCCGACTCCGATCGCATCGCAGGACCGATCCAGCAGCTTCCCCGCCAGATCGCCAAACGACTGTGAGTCGCCCGCCAAGGCGACTTCGCTGGGGCGAGAGCGGAGAATCTGCTGCCAATCATCGTGATCACAGACCTGAACCGACTCCGGATGAGCGGTCCAGCCAGCCGGTAGCACGGCACCGCCACCCTCCGAGTCGACCGCGGGAACAAGCATGGCGCGTGTGAAGAGGCCGCAAAAAACTTGTCCGCGGTAGGCGTTGGTTGCCACCAGCACCGATTCGTCGGCGCGATGCTCGTACAGCGCGGCGGCGGCAATGGCAGCCAGCGAATCGACCGCAATCAGCGGCAATCCCAAGGCATAACTGAGCGTCTTTGCCGTGGTCACCCCGATCCTCAGCCCGGTAAAGGATCCCGGACCGTCGGCGACAGAAATGAATCCGAGCTTGCGGCCGTTTTTCTCACACCAGCGAAGCATTCGGTCAATTTCCGGGCTCATTGCCGCGGCGGTACGGCGGGTGGGATCCAATTTGCACTGCCGGAGAATCGATTCACCCGATAAAACTGCGATCGAACCAGTCCGACCGGTCGTCTCAATTGCCAGCTGCACGGTATCCTTGAGTGAGGGAGATCGCATCGCGGAATATTGCGAATTCGTGGGATTGCTGTGAATTTTTGGTTCCCCTTACAATTCGTCCTCAGCGGACTCGTGAATGATATCGCGGCCCGGTAGCTAAATCTTTAGGAATCACCCTGTGAAGCGAGCGTTGATCAGCGATATCCACGGCAACCTCGAAGCGCTGCTGGCGGTGCTGGATGATGCTCGCAACCAGTCGGTTGACGAAATCTATTGTTTGGGAGATATCATTGGCTATGGCCCCAATCCGTGCGAATGTCTCGACGAGGTGATGAAGCACGCCAAGGTGACCATCCTGGGCAACCACGATCAGGCGGCATTGTTTGATCCCGATGGGTTCAACCCGATGGCCCTGCAGGCGATTTATTGGACCCGCGACCAGTTGGACAACGGGCCCGGATCTCCGGTTCAGGTGAACAAGCGTTGGGATTTTCTGGGTGAGTTGCCCCGTTTTGCCGACGAGGGTGACTACAAGTTCGTCCATGGCTCGCCCCGTGACCCGACCAATGAATACGTCTTTCCGGAGTACGTTTTTGACCAACGCAAAATGGAAATTTTGTTTGGAAAAGTCCACAAGTACTGCTTCATGGGGCACACGCATCTGCCGGGCGTGTTCACCACTCAGTGCGAGTTCATCTCGCCCGAGGAGTGCGAGTATTGTTATCAACTGGGTCCGGACAAAGTTCTTGTCAACGTCGGCAGCGTTGGTCAACCTCGTGATGAGGACAATCGTTCCTGTTACGTCATCTTGGACACCGACGCAAAGACAGTAACTTATCGCCGAGTCGACTACGATCGAGAAAAGACCGCAAACAAGATCTATGAGGTGCCGGATCTCTCGGACGCCTTAGGCGATCGGCTAAAACACGGACGATAACGGCTCTATTTCCTTGTCTCATTCAGGCTGTCCGTGACACGCATCGCCATCCTCAGCGACATCCATGGCAACTTGACCGCCCTCGAAGCGGTTTTGGAGGACGTCGCCGGTCAAAACATCGACCGCATCCTTTGTCTCGGTGATGTGATCGGCTACGGCCCTGAGCCATGTGCCTGCTTGGACCATGTGATGGGGTTCGAGTTTTGTGTGCTAGGCAATCACGACAGCAGCGCGCTGTTTGATCCCGAAGGATTCAACATCGCTGCCGAGCAGGCGATTTTCTGGACCCGGTCCCAACTGGAATGTGGCCGCGACGGCCCGGAGGCGAGTCGCCTGCGGATGGAGTTTATCTGTGGATTGCCGCGAATGGTCCGCGAGGGAGGCATCTTGTTCGTTCATGGTTCACCCCGAGGACCGACCAACGAGTATGTCTTCCCCGAAGACACTCAGAATGGCAAGAAGATTGAGAAGCTATTCTCCATGATTCCGCACCTCTGTTTTCAGGGACACACGCACGTTCCCGGGGTGTTCACCACCGATTTGCGATTCGTTCGTCCGGTGGATACAGGCAGCGGCTATGACGTTTCCAATCCCGACGAGAAACTGATGATCAACGTTGGCAGCGTGGGACAGCCGCGGGACGGCGACCCTCGCAGTTGTTATGTGATATTTGACGAACAGACGATCGAATATCGACGCGTTGAGTACGACATCGAACGGACCGTCAAAGCGATCGAAGCCGAACCGGAATTGGATGACTTTCTCGGCTACCGTCTCAGAGAAGGTCGATAGTCCGTGCCATGGGCGGATCTCGAATGGGTCTCAAATCCGCCGCCGCATGACGGTCGGACCACACCAAGTGCGGCTGGACGAGTGATTTGCCCGGGCGAAAGAGGGTGCCAATTGGCTCGTCAGGCTACGTCCTCTTCGTAATCCTCTTCGTAATCCTCGTACTCGTCTTCCTCCCCGTCGTACCCCTGTTGCTCTTCATCTCGTCTTCTTCATCCTCGTCTTCTTGGTCATCGTCTTCTTCGTCCTCATACTGCTCGTTGTCGACGCTTGCGTCGATCTTGTCGTCCGCGACGAGTTCGTCGTCCTCCATTTCCAGGCCCTGCATCGACTGCCACTGGGCCATCGTCAACAGCACCTCTCTCGCCTTGCTTCCGTTGTATTGTCCGACGATACCGTCTTCGGCCATGAAGTCGATCAGCTTTGCGGCGCGTCCATATCCGATTCCGAGGCAACGTTGCAGCAACGAGCATGAGCCACGACCTTCGCGAATCACCACTTCGATCGCGCTATCGTACAGTTCATCGCGCTGCTTGATCTGCTCCATCGTCGTGCCGTCACCCGCGCCGCCACCCTCCTGGACCTTCAGGTTCATCAGCTCACCGACAAAATTCTGCTCGCCAATGCTGCAGTGATCGACCACGGTATCGATTTCCTCGTCGGACAAGTAAGTGCCCTGTCCGCGGATCAGCGTGCTGGTTCCTGGCCACAGGAACAGCATGTCGCCGTTGCCGAGCAATTTGTCGGCACCGTTTTCATCCAACACAACGCGGCTGTCGGTCTTACTGGCCACCTGGAAGCTCAAACGGGCTGGCAGATTGCTTTTGATCAATCCGGTGATCACATCAACGGTCGGTTTTTGCGTGGCCAGGATCAAGTGGATCCCGACGGCGCGACTTTTCTGGGCTAATCGAATGATGTGTTGCTCGACATCTTTCCCGGCAGTCATCATCAGGTCGGCCATCTCGTCGGCGACGATCACAATGAACGGTAGTTTGTCGGGCACATCGCATGGCCCATCCTGTTCTTCGACTTCGAGCCGGCGGAGGATTTCGTCGCGTCCCAAATCATTGAAGCTATTGATGTGTCGGACACCCACCTTTGCCAGCAGTGAATATCTCTCTTCCATCTTTTCGACAGCCCAGGCCAAGATCGCTTCGGCCTTTCTCATGTCAGTGATCACGGGATGCATCAGATGCGGTAGCCGTCCATAACCGCTCAGTTCGACCATTTTGGGGTCAATCATCAACATCCGCACTTCATCGGGGCGACAGCACATCAACACCGAGCTGATGATCGCATTCAAACAAACACTCTTACCGGTACCGGTTCGACCGGCGATCAACAGGTGAGGCATCTTGGCGAGATCCACCACCATCGGGTTGCCCGACACGTCCTTGCCCAGGAAAATGGGAATATTCATCTTCGCGGCGCGAGTGTCCGACTCTTCGATCACGTCCCGCAGACGAACAACTTGCCGCGTCTCGTTGGGGACTTCGATCCCAACGGTGTTCTTACCTGGGATCGGCGCCACAATCCGAACACTTGGGACGCGCAGTGCGATCGCCAAGTCGTCGGCCAGGCCCGTGATCTTGCTCAACCGCAACCCGGCCTCCAAAGCGACTTCGTACTGGGCGATCACCGGTCCCGTTTCGATTTCGACGACACGGATATTGAAGCCAAAATTCTGGAACGTTTCTTCCAAAATATGGGCTTTGCGACGCACCTCGGTCAGCTGCTCCTCGTAGCTGATGTCATCGCTCTGCTGCAACAGTTCAATGCTCGGCAGTCGGTAGTCCTCGCTTCCAGCGGGTGCCTTTTCGCGGACGCTGTCGTACAGTTCGCTTTTGCTGTCCGGCTTGGATTTTCGTTTGGGTGCTCTGACTTTCGGTTCCGGGAGGTCGTGTCCCGAATCGGAGCGAAGTAGAACCGTTTTTTCTCCCAATTCGACTTCGCGAACCACCGGCGAGCTCAGTTCCTCTTCGTCTTCCCAGCTCTCGTCGTCGTCCTCCTCATAGTCGTCATCATAGGCATCATCGTATTCCTCCTCATCGGCGTCGGGGCCGGGGGTAATGCTTCCGTTTCCGGAGCCAGGCGGTAAAGACGCGGGGCCTGCCGAGAGGGACGCCGGTCCGGCCACGACACGACCGGACGACTTCTGGGGTTGCCGAACCTTGATCGTCGGCTGGCTTGCCCCCTTCCTATCCAGATCGTTGACTGCCGCTGCACCATCACCGTCGATCGTGATCGGTTGTTCAAGGTCGGTGAACGGTTGTCGACGACGGCGGACGCTGATCGGTATCGCGCCTGCGGCCCGCTTGATACCTGAACGTGATACCTTTGCGCCCCGCGAAACGATCACTTTGCCCGCATACAGCAGCGCATAATCGGTCGTCAGCAGCAGCCCAACGGCCAACGTCGTCAGGGTCAGAATCCAGGCCCCAGCCGGCGCAAATGTTCCAGCAACCAGATCGACGTCATCGCGCCCAAGTATCCGCCGTTGCCCACCACTGGCATCCCAACGATCCGCAGCGGGATCATTCCGGCGGCAGTGGCAGTCCCCAGGATGATGATCGTCCCGCCGAGCGATCGGAGCACCGGCGCATGGACGTGACCGCGAACCAACAGCGCCATGGCGATGCCGCCGGCCGCCCCCACAACCAACGCCGAGGCCAACCCCAGCGTGTCGAACAGTCCCGATGAGATCAGCGCCCCCCAGTACCCGCAGGCATTCATAACCGAATCATTGGTGGGGTAAACGACTTGGTCGGGCGTATAGATCGCGTTGAGCGGCCAGACCAGTGGTTCGATCGGGTCGGCGGGACTGCGAGTCGCAATCGCGACGGTCAAAAAGAGCGTCGCGGCGACCAGACCGATAGCCGAGACATCTCGAACCAGGTTCGGCTGACGGGCGTCTTCACTATCATCGCTGGACAGACTCGACATGATGGGCTGAGTCACGGTCTACGGGGGGACGCGATCCGGTTGGCGGAAGATGGACGGAAGGCTGCTCGTTCTTCATCGGCATGGACGACGACTTGAATCGAGTCGGCTCGCTTGAACCAGTGAGATGCGATTCGACACGAATTGGCGGCACTTCTCGCATGACTGCGGCGATTCGTCCAGCAGCGACAACCGTCACATTCGACTTGTCGACCGCGCTAGTCGATCGGAAAAACTCGGTACGGGCACCATGCCCCTCGCTTGCGCCGAACGATCGCCCGCAAACGGCCTTCCATCGTGATCGCCGCCGCCTCGCCGCTTTCCCCGTCCGCCGCCTTCATGGCGACCTCATCATCGAGGCACAGTCCATGACCCAATCGTTGACACTGCTCAGCGTCGACCGAAAGCTTGAGCAACCCGGCCACACCGTGGATCGCCGGCACCAATAGCGATTCGATCGGTTCGTCTCGCAATTGTTCGATCGACACCGAATCGCCACAACGAAATGGACCAACCGCGACTCGCTTCAAGTGTGACATCACCGCGGTCGAACCGGCGAGTCTCGCCAGGTCCATCCCCAATGTCCGCATGTAGGTACCCGAGCCGCATACGACATCGAGAACGATCTCCGGGAATCCGTATCGTACAATTTCAAGCGAATGGATCGTGACCATTCGCGACGGCATTTCGACATTCTCGCCGGCGCGTACTCGGTCGTAGGCACGCCGCCCGTCGACCCATATGGCGGAATGTGCCGGCGGGATCTGTTCGATGTCGCCAATCAGTTCTTTGGCGGCGGCAACGAGTTGCGGAGCCGATGGAATCGGCAGATCGTCATGCCGCGTTACTTCACCCTCAAGATCTCCCGACACGCTCGACTGGCCAATTTGAAACGTTGCCCGGTAGTGTTTGGATTGTCGTTGGACATAGGGAACCAGCCGCACGGCAGGTCCCACGCCCAGGACCAGCACACCCTCGGCGAGCGGGTCAAGGGTCCCTGCATGTCCGACTTTGAGGGGCCGAATGCGACGTTGCACGACATTCACGACATCGCGAGACGTCATGCCCGCCGGCTTGTCGCAGTTCAGGAATCCAAAGATCGTCATCGCCTGCCGCCTGCGGTCTTGTTCATCAGAACGTCAAGTGTTCGTTGTCGCCCCGGGTTTTGCTTCCCGTCGTCGCCGGATAGCTTTACATGCCTCGCTGACCGGCACAATCAAGGAGAACCGTGGCAATGCCGAATCCCCCCTCGGAAGAACTGATTCTCAAGGGACATCGCTTCAACGTTCATGCCATGAAGCTAATTGGTAGCGATGGAAAGACCTATCTTCGCGAGGTCATTCGACACCCGGGCGCTGTTGTTTTGTTGCCGCTGATTGACGATGACACGGTGGTGATGATCACCAACACGCGTCCGACTGTCGGCGAGTCATTGCTGGAGCTACCCGCTGGAACTCGCGAACCGGGGGAAACGGCCGAGCAGACGGCCGCTCGCGAACTGATCGAGGAGACGGGTTACCATGCGGGATCGCTGCGGGCGTTACACGAGTTTTATTCGGCCCCGGGAATCTGCGACGAATTGATGCATCTGTTCGTCGCCCGCGATTTGCGCCCGGGCCAGCACGCGCGGGAGGCGACCGAACAGATCGAAAACCATCTTGCCAGCCGCGAGCAGGTGCGTGCTTGGATTGAGGAGGGTAGAATCCGCGACGCCAAGACGCTGGTCGGCCTCTACGCATTTCTGTACTCACCTGTCATCAACGGCTAAACCACGCCATGCAAGAGCGACTTCCGCGACGGTGTCTGGCTGAGTTCGTCAGCACGTTTGTCCTGGTTTTGATTGGCTGTGGGGCGATTGCCGTCGAATCGCGGACCGGATTGCTGACGCATGTCGGCGTCGCGACCGTTTGGGGTTTGGTGGTGATGGTCATGATCTATACCGTCGGTGACATCAGTGGCGCGGCACATGAACCCGGCGGTTTCCGTGGCCATGGCCGTTCTGAAACGAATGAGCGTCAAAGATGCGCTGGCCTATATCGCGATGCAATGCGGCGGTGCGATCATGGGTGCCGTGGCCATCCGATCGGTGCTGGGTGTCGACAAAGTGATGCTGGGTTCGACCACAACCGAGCTCGATCTACCGATCGGAATGATGGTTGAGATGATGATGACGGCAATCTTGATGTTTGTCGTCATCGGCGTTTCCACCGGTGCCATGGAAGAGGGGATCACCGCTGGCCTTGCCGTCGGATCGACGATCGCCATGGAAGCGTTCGTAGCCGGGCCGCTCACCAAAGCATCGATGAACCCGGCGCGAAGCCTTGGGCCGGCCGTCGTATCGGGCGATGTCAGCCAATTGTGGATCTACATCGTCGGTCCGATCATCGGAGCGATACTTGGCGGAGTGCTCCATATCCTGTTGCGACATGGCAAGGAACCGTACAAACAACCCTGACAGCGGTTATCGACTGATTTCGTGGCAACATTGCCAACAGACAACTTCGGCAACACATCAATCCTGGGCCACCGACTCTTTCAGCAGCCGGTCGAGCACACCGTTGACAAATCGGGGGCTATTCTTGTCGCCATAACGTTTCGCCAAAATGATCGCCTCGTTGACCGCGACACGTCCCGGCGTATCGGAGAATAAAATCTCGTAGGCACCCAAACGCAAGACGTTGCGATCGGTCACCGGCATTCGTGGCAGGGTCCAGTGGGTTGCCAGCGTCGCGAGTTGTTGATCGATTTCCGGTCGATGCTGGAGGGTTCCGCGGAGCAGAGACTCCGCAAACTCGGTCAGAGCTTTGCGACCTTGCAGTCGTGCGCGAATGAAGCTTCTGGCAGAGTCGGCATCGCGATGGTCGTTGATGTCCGCTTCGTACAACAGCTGCAGTACGATCTCACGGGCGCGGCGGCGAGTGGACATTCGGAATCGGTGCAGGATGGAAGTGTGTTGTGCGAAAGCAATTTCAAGGGAGCCGAAATTGTAGGCGGAATCTGTCCAAGCGCCGATTGGGTGGCAAAGCGAACAAATGCTGAACGTTGCCGAAAAAGTAGTTACATTGATAGTGCCCACCACATCGTCCCCGCCACCGAGACCCACCAAGATGAAATATTGTGCCACCGTTTGCGGCTTGATGTTCCTGATCGCCGCGACCGCTCCGGCAAAGGCAGCCCTTTTTGCCGGCGCCGCCGTGGTGGATGTGACACCGGACCAATTGCCCGTGCTGATCAACGGGGGGATTCTCTCTCGCACCGCCGATTCGGTGAAGACACGCGTCAACGCGAGGGCGCTGGTGCTCAGTGACGGCCAGACCCGGATCGGAATGGTTGTGGTCGATTCGTGCATGGTCCCAAGAATGCTGTTGGACGACGCCAAGCACCGCGCCGCCGCACGCACCAAGCTGACGCCGAACCAAATCATGATTTCGGCCACCCATTCACACACAGCACCCTCATCGTTCGGTGCCTTGGGGACCGATGCGGATCCGAACTATGTCCCCTTCTTGCGAGAAAAGATTGCCGAGGCGCTGGTAGCCGCGGAATCGAATCTGCAACCGGCACGCGTCGGCTGGGCCTCGGGAAAAGCGGCCGAGTTCACGGCGCTTCGACGTTGGGTGCGTCGACCCGACCGGATCGACAACGATCCGTTCGGAGATCCGACGGTTCGTGCCAACATGCACGCGGCAAGAAACCACGATGACGTTACCGGGCCATCCGGGCCCGAGGACCCCGAACTTTCAATGATCGCGTTCCAATCGACCGAGGGGTTGCCGATTGCGATCCTTAGCAATTTCTCGATGCACTACTTTGGCGATCAGCCGATCAGTGCCGACTATTTCGGACTGTTCTGTGCTGGCTTGGAGGATTACGCCAAATCTAAACATCCCGGCGCGACCAACGTGGTCGGCATCCTGTCGCATGGATGCAGCGGCGATATCTGGCGCCGCGATTACATGACCTGGGCCGGCAAGGACGAGGCAACGATCGAAAGCTATACACAGGGACTGCTCGAGATCGCCAAGGGTGTCTACGACTCGATCGAATACAGCGAACCTGTCGATCTGGCAATGGCCGAGGCGCGGCTGAAGATGAAGTACCGTGTCCCTGACGCGGCACGGTTGAAATGGGCGACGGAGATCACCGATGGACTCCATGGCCAACCGCCGAAGGACCAAGTCCAGGTCTATGCTCGTGAGCAGGTGTTGCTGCACCAGATGCAGTCAACGGAAGTCGTCGTCCAGGCGATTCGCATCGGCGACATCGGGATCGCGACCACACCCAACGAAACCTATGCCTTGAGCGGGATCAAAGTGAAGCTTCAAAGCCCACTGAAGCACACGATGGTGATCGAGTTGGCCAACGGTGCCGATGGTTACATTCCTCCGCCGGAGCAGCATTTATTGGGAGGATACAACACCTGGGCGGCGCTCGGCGGGGCTCGAAGTCCAAGCGGAACCACGAATCGTTTCCACCGCGTTGGGATTGCTCGAGGAAGTTTCCGGCAGACCGCGAAAACCATCGGTTCACACGCTCTGCCCAGGCCCGACGTCGGACTTGTTGCTGAAGTTGAAGCCAGCCGCTTTTTGGCGGATGGACGAATTGGAAGCTCCCCTCGCGGTGGACGCCTCTGGAAATCACCGCGATGGCGTTTACGAGCCGGGCACGCTGTTTTTCCTCGAAGGTCCGCAAGCGACGACGGATGCGGGTGATGCGGGTAATGCCCAGCCGAATCGCTGCGTCCATTTCGCTGGCGGGCGAATGGTCTCGCGGCAGGAAACACTCTCTCAGGTGTATTCGATCGTGCTCAGTTTCTGGAACGGAATGCCCAACGAGGCGCGGCCGACCACCGGCTGGCTGTTCTCGCGCGATCATCCGCATGCGATTAGCCGCGGTGGCGAACATCTGGGATTGGGCGGAACCGCGACAAGTCCCGGTCGGATTGTGTTCGCGCTCGGTGCGGATGCTCCCCTGGTCGGAAAGACCGAGATCCAACGGTGGACTTGGAATCAAGTCATCCTGGTCCGAGATAGCGACCGAGTCCGCGTGTTTCTCAACGGCAACGCCGAACCGGAAATTGACGCCGCGGTGAGTTCGCATACACCCTCGGCGATCGCCAGCTGCTTCATCGGTGGGCGAAGCGACAACGATTCCAATTGGGAAGGGCGGATGGACGAAGTCGCGGTATTCGATCGGGCGTTGTCGGCGGATGAAATCGGAGCGATTCGCGGATCGCAGGTGGATCCCGGGCGCGAATGACCTTCGCACTGTGTCACCACTTAGCTGTGTCACCACTTAGCTGTGTCACCACTTGATCGGTTGTGACAAAGCGCTAGGCTTCGGTCACTTCGGCTTCGCGATTCTTCGCCATTTCGCCAACCTCGGCCTCGTACTTCTTGGTCAGCTCCTGGACCTCCTCTTTGAGCTTGTCGCGATCATCCTCGCTCAACTCCTTCGCTTTCTCGGCCGTATCGGCGGCCTTGTTGGCGTCCCGACGAATGTTCCGGATCGAGATTCTGGCTTCTTCGGCCAACTCCTTGATTCGCGAGACCATCTTCTTGCGAACTTCGGTTGACAACGGTGGTACATTCAAGCGAATCAATCTGCCGTCATTTTGCGGGTTCAGTCCCAGGTCGCCGGCAACGATTGCTTTCTCGATTTCCTTGATCGTTCCGGCATCGTAAGGACGAATCACGATCTGCTGAGGCTCGGGCGTGCCGATCGAAGCGAGCTGTTTCAGGGGAGTCATCGAACCGTAGACTTCCACCTTGATCGAGTCCACCAAACCGGGAGTGGCTCGTCCCGTCCGGATTCCCGAAAGGTTATGAGCCAACACGGACACGGCTTTGTCCATCCGCTGTTCGGCATCCATCAATGTTTCGTCGGCGTTCATCATTTGCTTCCTTGATCACGAAAAAAAGAGTATCGGATTCGGGTCAGTTTACTGTCGCCATCGACGGCGTGTGACCGGCGATGCTACTTCGAGTGTTGATTGTGGGAACGATTACAGGTGGCTACTGCCGATCCACGTCCCGACGTTATCGCCGGAAATCGCTCGGACGATGTTTCCGTCTTTCTTGAAATTGAATACCAGAATCGGTGTCTCGTGTTCGCGACACAGTGCGATCGCGGTCGCGTCCATGACCCTCAAGTTCTTTTCGACCACCTCCGCGTAGGTCAGCGAATCGTACAACACCGCATGCGGATTCTTTTCTGGATCATCACTATAAACGCCGTCGACCCGTGTCGCTTTCAGGACCACGTCGGCGTCAAGCTCGAGCGCACGCTGGGCCGCGGCCGTATCGGTGGTGACAAAGGGGTTCCCGATTCCGGCGGCAAGAATCACCACGCGATTCTTCTCCAAGTGCCGCAGGGCTCGCCGTCGAATGAACGTTTCGGCGATCTTTTCCACCGGCACCGCCGACATCACACGGGTTTGCAATCCGACCGATTCAATTGCGTCCTGCATCGCCAGCGAATTGATCATCGTCGCCAGCATGCCCATGTAATGAGCCGTCGCCTCCTGGACCAAAGCATTGTTTCCAGAGAACTGGGCGCCACGCAGAATGTTTCCACCGCCGATGACAATCGCAATCTGGCATCCCGTCTCGTGGGCGCGTTTGATTTGCAAGGCGATCTGTCCAGCCTCTTCGGCATTAATCCCACGACCACCGGCATCTGCCAGACTTTCGCCGCTGAGCTTGAGAATGACACGACGATAACGAATCTTCGAGGGCGGTTCTGGATCGTCGGGCATGAGCTTGCAAATGGGATCGGTCGAGGAATCGGCTGTGGGGAACGGGACCACTATGATACGAAAAAACCTCGCCGGTCCGATGGGGGATCGACGAGGTGGTCTGGATGTGCGATCGAATCACTAAGCTTCGGACTTTTCGCCGATGATCCAGTGCCAATAATTCTTGACGGTCATTCCGTTCGACTTGGCGTACTCGCCGACGGTTTGTTTGTCATCCTTCACGAACGCCTGTTCCAACAGGCACTGTTCGGCATAAAAGTTCTTCAGCCGGCCTTCGACCATTTTTTCGACGATATTCTCAGGCTTTCCCTCGGCCAGAGCGGCCTGCTTGAGAATCTCACGCTCTTTTTCGACCACAGCGGGATCGAGCGATTCTTTGTTCAGCGCCGTGGGTTTCATTGCCGCGGTGTGCATCGAAACGTCTTTTGCGGCTTCATCGCTGCCACCTTCGATCTCAATCAGCACACCGGCAGTGGTACCGGCGTGGTGCATGTATCCACCGCAGGTCCCATCGACGCGGACCATCCGTCCGACATTGAAAACTTCGCGAATACGATTGAACATCTCGTCTTTTTGATCACCCAGCGTCATCCCACTTTTTGATGGCGAAGGCTGCGCGAGCAGTTCCTCGACCGTCTCGGCACCAGGTCCGGTGGCCAATGCTTCGGCGAGATCATCCGCCAATTGCTTGAAGTCGTCGTTGGTGGTCACAGGTGCGCTTTCGCACAACAGTTCGACCATCGCGCCGACCGTCTGGTCGATACCCTTGTACAAGCCGAAGCGACCAAACGCCGTTTCTCGGTCGCTCCGTTTGTCCGCGAGGTCTTTGCCACGCTTACGAAGTTGTTCGATCGCCTGATCCTCATTACCGTCGGCCTCTTGAAGGGCTTTCTTGCAATCCATCAATGGCAATCCCGTACGCTCGCGGAATGCCTTCACCGCTGCTGCCGTGATCTGGGCCATTCGTTCTTCTCCAAACTAAAAAAATACAGAAACATTTTTGGGACAGACGCAAACTCATCGGGGTTCGCGTGGAACAAGCTTGCCGCCATCTTGCTGGACCATTTCACTGGGCCGATTCGCTGGGCCATCCTGATTTCGTTGGGACCTCCGTGCGCCGACAAGCTGGAATTTCTGTCGGCCCCGAGATCTCACAACCTCGAGGTCTCACAAAAAACTTCCGACTCACAGAAATCAGCCCTCGGTGGGTGATTCCGATGGCGGAACCGTTGCCGGCTCTGCGGCAGGCGACTCGGCTGCTGGGGGAGCCTCAGCCACAGGTGCAGGTGCAACCTCAGCCTCCTCCTCCTTGCCGCGAGCCATGGCGGCTTGGCCCTTGCCTGCGATTACCGCGTCGGCAAGAAAACGCATGATCATTTCGACGCTGCGAATTCCATCATCGTTGCCAGGAATCGGCAGGTCGATCTGACTCGGATCACTGTCGGTATCGATCAGGGCCAGCGTCGTGATGCCCAACCGTTTGGCTTCGCGAACCGCATTGCGTTCTTTGCCCGGGTCAACGATGAACAAGCACTCCGGCAATCGGTTCATCGACCGCAATCCGTTCAAGTTGCGGTACATCTTGCGATACTCGCGGTTGAGCGACGACTGCATCTTTTTGCTGTATTCGTTGATCCTGTCGCTACTACGGAGCTCTTCCAACTCCTCCAATCGGGTCAGTCGGCTGCGGATCGTGCGAAAGTTGGTCAGGGTGCCGCCGAGCCAACGCTCACTGACAAACGGCATGCCGCAACGTACGGCATGAGCCTCGATCGCTTCACCGGCCTGGCGTTTCGTGCCCACAAAAAGGATCAGGCTACCGCCAGCGGCGACTTGGCTGAGATACTTCTTAGCGCGCAACATTCCGCGAAGCGTCTCGCGGATGTCCATGATATGGATCTGGTTCTTGCGGCCGAAGATGTAGGGAGCCATCTTCGGGTTCCAGAGACTGGTACGGTGTCCAAAGTGAACACCGGCTTCGATCATCTGCTGAACGATTGGGTTCGACATGCAAAAAAAATCCTAGTGTTTCCAGTGCGGGCTCCGAGAAAACGGCCAATTCGGCACGTCATCCAGGGCATCGGGCAGCCAAATCAACTGCAACCGCTCGCCCTTCGTCCCCAAGCATTGGAAGAGAGAGGTGGGAAGTTCGACCACAACCGGGGTCGATCCGAGCCCAGCAGATTAGCGAAACACCGGCAAACCGACAAGGCTCGTCCGACGAGGCGCATTTTCAATGGCTGCCTCGCGGTTCATGGCTCGGCAGGATGGAGGGGATATGCCTAAGCCTGATTCCTCATCGTCGGCGACAGCTGTTGAGCCTGATTCTTCGCATTCTGGGCGTTTCTGTGGTCGACTTGACAGATCAACTCGGCCTGGAAACATCGCGCACGCGATAGCGGATAGAATCTCGCACAGACGGGCACCGGCCCGCAACCAATACAGTTCTTGGCTGATTCGCGGCGTTGGAGATCCATTCATGCAATCCATTCGCGTTCTGCTGATCGAGGACAGTGCGGCACACGCCCGGTTGGTCGAAGGGCTGCTGAGCGGACTTGCCGGCGTGGAGTTTGTGGTCGCAGTGGCCGATTGCTTGGCCAAGGGGCTGGAGATGCTCGATCGCGGCGGTTTCGACGCCGTCTTGTTGGATCTGATGCTGCCCGATAGCGATGGATTGGCAACATTCTATCGCGTTCGCGATCACATGCCCGAAATGCCAATTGTGATTCTTAGCGGCACCAACGACGTCAGCATGGCCGCCAAGGCGGTGGAGGATGGCGCGCAGTCGTATCTTGTCAAAGGCCACGTCAGCGGGCAGCAACTCGCCCGCAGCATTCGCTATGCGCGACAACGCAACGTTGCCGAGAATGCCGAGTGGGATTCCCCCATGTTCCACCTGGCCCAACAGCAGTTCCTCAAGGCGGCTCAGGTGATGGGCCTGGACGATAACGTCCGGCAACGGCTGCTGTTTCCCCAAAGAACGTTGGTGGTCACCTTGCCTTTTCGGCGAGATGACTATCACCAAGTGGAAACCGTATTCGGCTATCGCGTGCAGCACGTGTTGACGATGGGACCGACCAAAGGCGGCATTCGATACCACGAAGAGGTCGATTTGGGAGAAGTGTCAGCGCTGGCGATGTGGATGACCTGGAAGTGCGCCCTGATGAACTTGCCGTTCGGTGGAGCCAAGGGTGGCGTTCGCATCGACCCGACCGCACTTTCGCGGCACGAATTGCAGCGGCTCACCCGACGCTACACGACCGAAGTCATCGATATGATCGGTCCGGACAAGGACATTCCTGCGCCTGACATGGGTACCGACGAGCGAGTCATGGCGTGGATGATGGACACCTACAGCCAACATATCGGTCATACCGTGCCCGCGGTGGTCACCGGCAAGCCAGTGGCGTTGGGCGGATCGCTCGGCCGGCGAGAAGCGACCGGACGAGGTCTCGTTTATCTGATCGCGGAATCGGCCAAAATGTTGGGGATGAATTTGAACCATGCCACCGCCGTTGTCCAAGGTTTCGGAAACGTCGGCAGTAACACCGCACGATTTTTGGAAGAATTGGGCACGCGAGTCATTGCCGTCAGCGATGTGTCGACCGGCGTCTTCAATCCCAACGGCCTGTCGGTCGCCGCACTTCTTGATCACGTCGAGCACCATCGGACATTGAAAGGCTTTTCCGGCGGCGAGCAGATTTCCAACCGTGAGATGCTGGAATTACCTTGCGACGTGCTGGTACCGGCGGCAATGCAGAATCAAATCACCGCCAGCAATGCGGCACGGATTCAATGCAAGCTGGTGGCCGAAGGCGCCAACGGGCCAACGACTTTGGAAGCGGACGAGATCTTGAACAAGCGCGGCATCTTCGTCTTGCCCGACGTTCTGGGGAATGCCGGCGGCGTTACCGTCTCGTACTTCGAATGGGTTCAAGGATTGCAGAACTTCACTTGGACGTTGGAAGAAATCAATCAGCGATTACACAAAACGATCACCGATGCATTTCACCGCACCGTCATTCGCATGAAACGTGATGATCTCGATATGCGCACCGCCGCGCTTGTCGAAGGGATCCACCGGGTTCAAGAGGCAAAACTTGCCCGGGGATTGTTCCCTTGACGAAAGCCCCCGTCGCTCGGGCGGATGCATGACCGGCGCCCGATCGGACAGTCCACGAACGAAATCGATCGACGAATCGGATGCACGAATTCCGTACCGTTTGTAAAGCAGACGAGATCGCCGTTGGCCAGGCCAAGGCGTTCGTGATCGACCAGACGAGCGTCGCGGTGTTCAACGTCGACGGCGAATTCTTTGCCCTTCGCGATGCCTGCCCACACGCCGGTGCTTCGTTGGCATTGGGGACGCTGACCGAGGATGTGGTTCGATGCCGGATCCACCATTGGGGATTTTGCGTTCGCGATGGAATCTACGTCGACGATGCCAATCCACACTTCAACGCCAAATCCGTTGCTCTGAGGGTGGTCGGCGACGAGATCCAGGTCGCTGTTGACGCAGGCCAGACCTGATCCGCCAGACCTGATCCGCCGGAGCAATCCGCATCATTCTGCGACCCTCAGGAACTGCACCGCGTCAACGACCACATAGCCATCGGTGTCCGATGTTCCAATCTGAACCACACCGCTTTGACCAAATTCATAGCTGCCGATGCTGGTAAACAGCCCATCGATTGCCGGCGTCTGTTGCTGGTTCACCGTGCTGATCGTTGTACCGTTGGCGTGAACCACTGTGACGGGAACGTTGGATGCCCGATTGTTGTTGGCCGCGTAGGAGATTCGCACTTCGTATCGCCCCGGTTTCAACGGGGCCTCGAAAACAGCAGTCATCGTTCCTTGAAGTTCATTTCCGTTGTGCTGGTACCCGTTGTCGACGAACTTTTGATTGGCCGAGGACGACCGCCATGATCCAGTCAGCTTTGCATCGCGGTCATCGACGACGACCCCCTTCAATCGGCGAGAGGAAATCGCGTGGGGATCATCCAATTCCAGGACCTGGCGATCGGAAAGAAGCTGGGTCTTGAGCGTTTCGTACGGCAAATCCTGGACCGCAACACGGTGGTCGATTGCCAGACAGGCGGCGGTCGCCGCCGATTGACCAAGAATCATGAACACCGGCTCCATCCGAATCGAACCGAATGCGATGTGGCTGGATGACGCGCAAACCGGCACCAGCAGGTTTTGGCACTGCGACTTTTTGGGCACAATCGAACCATAAGCAATCTCGTACGGCCGGGGAGTATGGACACCGATATCCCCTTCGTTTTGAACGGAACCATCCGCGGTGACGTATCGTTGAACGTTGTGCGAATCGAGTGTGTAAGATCCCATCCCGATCGAACTGGGCGTCTCCTTTCGATCCAGGCAATCGTGCTCGGTCATCACATAGTTGCCGATCATACGCCGCGCCTCACGCACATAGATTTGATGTGGCCAACCGGCATTGTCTTTGAACTCATCCTTCGCCAGTCCCCATTTCGACATCGCCTTTCGCACATCTTCCGGCACTCGCGGGTCATTCGCCATGAAGTACATCAGGCCCTGCTGATAGACCTGGTGTTCGTGAATGATCTGTTTTCGACGCTCGTAACTGGCATTGGGATAGTCATAGTTCATGCCAATGAAGTCGGTGCTCACGGGACCGTGATTGTTGGTGTCTGTCTTATGATTCGGTATCGGGTCGAACTTGTTGAACATTTGACGCCAACCGCGATCGAACACTCGCAACAGCAATTCATATTGTGATGCGTCGTAACCGACCGGCCGGCGAAAGGGAATCCGATTCTCGTCGACATCGGTCAGGCACATCCGAAAGCAGTAAGCCTGCACGCGGTGATCGCCGTCACCCTTCTTACCGGGCGGCTCGCTGCTGATTCCGGCCAGCAATCCGCTCGACGGATTACCGGGTTCGACGTAAGGGTCGACACGTTCTTTGAACCAATGGCTGTGATGAAGCACACCGACCTGGATGCCATTCCAAGTTTCGTCATAGACCGAGTTCGCTTCGCGACCGACATGAAATTCGACGCCGGCTGCCGCCATCAAGTCACCTTCGTAGCTGGCATCAACGAACATACGACCCCAAAACGTCTGGCCGCTTCGCATCGTGATCGACTCGATCTTGCCGTCGCGTTTTTTCACTCCCCGACCGGGGGCGCGGTCGAGCCACTGGTCGCGGTAGACCGGAATTTCGTATTGCGTGACAAGTTCTTCAAAAATCTGTTCGGCGACATGGGGCTCAAACACCCACATCGCGGCACCGTTCCCCCTCTTGCCAGGGGGGCTTTGATTCCGGTTCCCGAATTCGGATTGGTTCTCCCAAGTCCACGCATCCGCACGCTGATAGTGCTTCCAAACTCGCTGGTAGAACTCGCGACTGATTCCTCCAATCGCATCCTTGTTGCCCGAGTCAGTCCAACCCAAGCCGCCGGAGGTGAGCCCGCCGAGATGCTTATCGGGGCAAATGATCACCGCCGACTTACCCATCCGTATGCTCTGCACCGCCGTTGTCACCGCGCCGCTCGTGCCGCCGTAGATCACGACATCGTAGACCGCATCGTCGGCAAAACAGGCGGCAAAACAGGGACACCCAAGAAGCAGAGGGACAAGGAACCGACACCGAATCAGACGAAACATTTTGATTTCCCGATGCGAACAGGGGGGCGAAGTTGATCGTCGAGCGAAACAAGTGGAAACGCGGTTTCGGCGGTTACGATCGAGCTCGTGGCATTTGCCGGAACAGCGTCACGAACACTCGTTTTTGCCGGACGACGATCTCGATGAACCGATACTCGCCAAAGTCGACTACGATAACCGGAATCGATCACGGCTGCAGATCGTCGAGTGCCAGGTGGCGCCGGCGAGCGCGACGTCACTCAGGATTCTGGCATTGAGGCAAGACATGACACCAATCCATTCATCCATCTCGCGCCGCTCGTTCGTACGATCGGTGGCTTCCCTATCAGCCGTTTCGCTCGCAGGCGGCTCTGGCGGTGCCACAGCGGCTACCTCGGCAAAGGTTCACGATACTCGCGTGATCAGCAAGACGCCGGAGTTCTACTGCGGGTGGCCGACGTTGACGCGGCGGCGCAACGGTCAGCTGATTGTCGTCTGGTCGGGTGGACGAGAACAACACGTTTGTCCCTTCGGACGGGTTGATATGATGCGATCGGACGACAACGGCGAATCCTGGACCTGGCCCAGAACGCTGCTCGATGGGCCGATCGATGATCGCGATGCCGGTGTCTTGGAGACCGCGAAAGGCAGCCTGTTGGTGACGACTTTCACATCGCTGGCTTACGAATCGTACGAATTGAACAAAGCGCTCGAAAAGTCGCCGGGAGAAGCGGGGGCATGGCCGAGCGAGCGACTGGAGCGTTGGCTGTCCGTCCACCGTCGTTTGACCGAGCAGCAACGGCAACAGGAGTTGGGACAGTGGATGATTCGCTCGACCGACGGCGGAATCACTTGGTCCAAGCGTTATCCCACGATCGTCAACAGTCCACACGGACCCATCCAATTGTCCGACGGCAGGCTGCTATATGCGGGCAAGCAACTGTGGACCGACGACAAGGCGGTTGGTGTTTGCCAGTCCGATGATGATGGTCAATCGTGGCACTTTCTGGCCCAGATTCCGGCACGTGCAGGAGACGACCCCAAGGATTACCACGAACTGCATGCGGTCGAAACGGACGATGGGCGGATCCTGGTCCAGATCCGCAATCACAATCAAGCCAACAAAGGTGAAACGCTACAGTGCGAGTCGAGTGACGGCGGAACATCCTGGACGCGGCCTCATTCAATCGGTGTTTGGGGACTGCCATCGTTCTTGACGCGATTGCGAGACGGCCGGATTCTGATGAGTTACGGACATCGCCGTCCTCCCTTTGGCAATCAGGCACGCATCAGCGATGACGGTGGGCGAAGTTGGAGCGAAGCGATGATCATTTCGGCCGATGGAGTCGGCGGCGATCTGGGCTATCCCAGCACGGTGCAGATCGATGACGGTACGCTGATAACGGTTTGGTACGAGAAACTCAACGAATTTCCTCGCGCCGTCCTCCGTCAAGCCCGTTGGTCAATCGACTCCTTGTAGCGAGTGTTTGATCGCAGCGGCCGTGATTGGCTGGGCAAGTATGTATACGTACGTTCACACCAGGAAAGCACCTGCGTCGGCGTTCGCCAGAAGCAGTTGTCCTGTCGGTCATTGTGGTGAAACGCTTACAATGAGGATTCGTTCATCGATTCGAAGGGAGCAGGACTGAGCATGAGCAAATGGGTCAGCCGATGGTGCGTCTTCATGGGGATCGTGGCTTGCTGGCAATTGCCGCAGGGGCAGTCGCAGACACCGCCGCCCGATGCGTCGACAACGACGCCGGCGGAGGACCGCCTCACCTTACCACCCAGCGGCGGTCCGCCGACGCGGGAGCCGTCGATCAGTTATTGGGTCAATCAGCTCGGCAGCGACCAGTTTTTGCGCCGTGAATTGGCCACCCGGAAGCTTGCCAAGGCAGGGCCCGAGGCGATTCCGGCGATTGTCGAGGTGATCAGGACGGGCGATCTAGAAACGGTCGAGCGCGCGGTCAAGGTGATGAGCGAAATCGCGTTGGCGCAGCCCCCCGATGAGGATGGCGGTGCCTGGGGCGAGCTGAACCGATTGGCGTCCCTTGCTTCGGGCGTTCGCGCAGCGCGTTCCAAGGCTGCCCTGGCGGAGGTCCGCGAACATCGCGACGAACAGGCACGGACCGCACTGACCGCCGCCGGCATTTTTGTCGGCACGGACGAGTTCATTGTGCTGGCAAGCAGCGAGCTGCGAATGATGGTCCAGATCGACGAGAAGTGGCGCGGTGATCTGACATCGCTGCAGTGGCTGCGATGGCTGCAGGGGATCGAGTTTGCCCGCGTGAAAGGCCCCGCGGTGCGCCGCGAGGTGCTCGAAAAACTCGTTCAAATTCCTGATTTGGGGACGCTTGCGATTGTCGACGGCACGGTCGATCGGCGAACCCTCGAACCGCTGCTGACAATGGCTCGAATCGATTCGCTGGAATTCCACTACGTCAAATTGACTCCCGAATTGTGCGATCTGATTGTGGCCATGCCGATTCGTGTTTCATTGAACTTGATGGGCACCGGCGTCGCAGTGGAGAAGGTCGACCAGATGCGAGCGGCCCTTCCGGGACTACTGATCGATCACAAGCAGGGTGGGTTCCTGGGGGTGAAATGTTTGGCTTCCTTTGATGTTTGTCAGATCAGCGACGTACTAGCGGGAAGCGCTGCGGAGGCGGCCGGCCTGATTCGGGGCGACGTGATTGTCCGCATCGGTGATTCGGAAGTGAACGAATTCAAGGACTTGCAAAACGCGATCAACCAACACCTGCCCGGAGACGAGGTGCAGGTGATGTATCGACGCGGTGATCAGATCAACAGCGTGACGCTCCAACTTCGTAGGCTCTAGAGTGGTCGGTCCGGCCTGCGCAGGAACTCACAGCCGCCCCAGGAATCCATGGCTGCCAACGACCCACCGCCGCACGACGACTGCTGGCATGATGCGACCTGGCGGAGCCGCGTTCGCAAACGTCTGCTGGACTGGTTTGCCGTGAACGCTCGCCAGCTCCCGTGGCGCGACAACCCCGCTCCCTATCGGGTTTGGGTCAGCGAAATCATGTTGCAACAGACACAAGTCGCAACCGTGATTCCATACTTCGAGCGATTCCTGGCGGCGTTTCCTACCGTTCATGATCTTGCCGAATCGGACGAGCAGACGCTGTTGAGCCATTGGGAGGGCCTCGGTTACTACCGGCGAGCTCGATCGCTGCATGCCGCAGCCAGGATGGTCGTGGTAAAGCATCACGGCATCTTTCCCGATTCGTTCGCGGATGTCATCGCCCTGCCCGGTGTCGGTCGATACACCGCGGGTGCCATTCTGTCGATTTCACAAGACATCCGGTTGCCGATTCTCGAGGGGAACACGCGGCGCGTGTTCAGCCGCTGGGCTGCGGTACGCGGATCGACGGGTGAAACCCAAACCACCGATCTGCTGTGGCAGATTGCCGAAGCGATGTTACCTCGCCGTGGCGCCGGCACATTCAATCAGGCGGCCATGGAACTTGGCCGCCTCGTTTGCACCCCCAGTGCGCCCCGCTGCGATGATTGTCCGGTGCGAGCTTGCTGCCGCGCCAGACGCGATGGGTTGCAGGATCAGATACCCGGCAAGGTCAGCCGTATCCGATACGAGGATCGCACGGAGTTCGCCCTGGTCATCCCAGAACGATTGCGTGGCCCAAAGGGGTCGCGTGGCCAGCAACGCTACCTTGTTCGCGCGCTACCGGAGGGGGGGCGATGGGGCGGCCTGTGGGATTTCCCGCGGACCACGAACCATTCATTCGACAACATCGCAGACGCCGCGTCGGAGCTCGAAAAGTCTCTCGGCGTCGCGATCGCGACAGGGATACAGGTCGAGACGATCAAACATGCGGTCACGAAATTTCGCATCTCGCTGCACGTCTACCAGGCGAGTTTGGCACGCCAATTGCCGCCCATGCAGCCCTGGTGTTATTTAACCCTCGATGAGATGGCCGAGCTGCCGATGAGCGTGACGGGTCGTCGAATTGTCGAGCTGATTCGCAATGATACGAAGTCGACATTTCGGCTGTAGCCGGTTTCGGCGGTCGACGTTGACGTTGTTGTATCATGAAGCGAGATACCGTTGCGCCATTTCGGCGACTGGCCACCTGAAGAGAGTGACATGTATTTGAAGATGATCCATTGTTTTTGTTTGTCGCTGACGGCAGTTCTCATGGGGCTCTGCAGCTTTCATGTCTCGTTGGCGGGCGATTCCCAATCGAAATCGGCAAATCAAGTCGTGCTTGGTGACGAGAGCTTGGTCTCCGGCATCCCCGGCGAAGGGAAATTGTCTTTGCGGGAGATCAAGGATTGGCTCGCCAACCCGGACAACCATCGGCCTCTTGAGGTTTCGCTTCCGGCCGGTCTTGACGCGGGACGGGCGAATATCTTCATTCCCGAGGACAACCCGATGACTCGAGCGAAGATCGAATTGGGGCGACAACTTTACTTCGACACGCGTTTGTCGTCGGATCATTCCATCTCTTGCGCGTCGTGCCATGATCCGCTCATGGGATACGCTGCGGACACGCAATTTGGTGTCGGCGTGGGCGGACAAGAGGGGGGGCGCAATTCCCCGATCGCCTACAATCGAATTCTCAGTCATGCCCAGTTTTGGGATGGTCGCGCGGACTCACTCGAGGCACAGGCGGTGGGACCGATCGCAAATCCGATCGAGATGGGAAACACTCACGAGCAAGCGGTCGAAACGATTGCGGCGATCCCTGGATACAAGATGCAATTCGAGGCGATCTTTCCCGATGGTGTGAACATCGACAACGTCGGGAAAGCGATCGCAACCTTCGAGCGGGCTATCGTGACCGGCCCGACTCCCTATGACTATTACGACCCGATCGCCAAGTTCGAACGGACTTTTGCTGACGATCTGGAATTCCTCGACGAGGAACCCGAACTGAAGGCGAAGTACACCGCGTTGAAGGAGGCCGCCGCCGCACACCCGATGAGCGAATCCGCTCAGCGCGGCATGAAACTCTTCTCGACCAAGGCCAATTGCACGGCTTGCCACGCCGGGGCAAACTTCAGCGACGAACAGTATCACAACCTGGGTGTGGGAATGGACGCCGAAAAGCCTGACCTGGGTCGGTATGAGGTGACCAAGGCAGACAAGGATCGCGGTGCCTTCAAGACGACGACGCTGCGGAACGTCACGATGACCGCACCGTACATGCACGACGGCAGCCAAAAGACTCTGCAAGAGGTCGTCGAGTGGTACGACAAGGGTGGGCACAAGAACCCTTGGCTGAGTGACAGAGTGAAGCCGCTCAACCTCAGCGATCAGGAGAAGGCCGATTTGGTGGCGTTCATGGTCGAGGGCCTCACCGGCGAATTCCCGGAAGTGAACCGCGATCGGCTTCCGTGAGTATCGTCTACTGGCAAGTCGCCTTGATCTGGTCGAGCAGATGCTTGGGAACGCCGATTCCAACGACATGGACCTGACCAACGACTTGGACGGCGTCGTTTCGATCGAACCCAACCTTTGCCGCGACGAAGCTGATCGTATGGTCGGCGATCAATGTTGGATCGCTGGCGACTCCGGTGTCACAGTGCAAGCCGGCAGGGATGTCGATCGCGACTCGAACGGCTGCGATCCGATTGGCTTGGCGAATTGCATCGGCGATCAGACCGCGAGGGGCACCGTGGGCACCGGTGCCAAGCAGGCACTCAACCAGGGTATCGGCTGTCGACATGGCGGGTGCCAATTGGTCTGGATCCGAAACGATACGAATCTCGATCTTTGATTTCAGCGCGATTTTGGCGTTGACTTCGGCATCCCCGTTAAGCGATTCGAGCTCGACAAGCGATACAATCCTGACGGCGCATCCCAGCAATTCCAGATGTCGAGCGATGACGTAACCGTCGCCGGCATTGTTTCCCCGGCCGCACAAAATCACGATTTCACCCTCGCCGGCAGATTCGGCGATCACTTCAGCCGCGCCCCGTCCGGCATTTTCCATCAGCACCAATCCTGAGATGCCGTATTCCTCGATCGCAGTCTTGTCGACGCTTCGTACCTGGTCTCGCGACAATGGTGGCAGGTGTATCATTGGAAAACCCTTCCGCGAATGTGATACTAATACTTTGGTGGCTCTTTCGATTGTCCCAGGAGACGAATCATGCCTCTTTATGAGTACGAATGCAATTCTTGTGAAACGTTGGTCGAAGCGCTGGTGAGATCCGAGCAAGACCATCTCGAACAGGAATCATCACGCTGCGGCGGCTGTGGTCATCAAGGCATGCACCGCGTGATCAGTGTGCCGGCATCACCTGCGGTCAAAAGCGGCTCCAGCTTACCGATGGCCGGCGAAAGCTGCGGGATGCCAAAATGTTGCGGCGGTGGCTGCCAGATGTAGCGATCATTGCTCGCGACGGATGGGTCACTTGATGGCACCGTCGCGGCTGCGAGACTTTTGCGAGCGATCGATATCGTTCCTCATCGGCGGGGCATTGACCGCCTGTCCGATCGAATAGGCCAACCGACCGATCATCGCGAAGTACGTGAATGTAATCGCGATGCCGGCAAGGATTGCGATCACTCCGCCGATCGGCGGGGACATCGATGCGGCCATGGTGAAGACAAGGAATAGTCCGCCGAATAACAGACCGGATGAAAAATAGAAGCCACCCCACGCCTCTTCGCATTTCGTAACACTTCTGGCCACTTCCGCGGAAAACGGCACGAATGCACTTTGCATATCCAGCATCGATAGCAGGACAAACGGGAAAATCGAGTATACCGACAGCATGGTGATCGCAACGGCGAACAAGTTCGGTCCCAGAGCGAATTGCGAAACGGCCCAGGCCGGGACGGCGGCAAGCATGGCTGCGGAAAAAACCACAAACAATTGGCCGAGCCAGCCGAGAGGATCGAGCGCAGGCCAATCAGAAACCGATTCTTCCTCATTGGCAACCGATTGCAGAATTGCAAATCCGCAACCGACCACGATGGTTCCCAAGAAAAACCCCGCCGGGAACAGGGCCAAGAAAATGATCGGCGTATCCATGCTCAAAGCGAGAAACGTCGGAACCGCTGCAAACACCGACAACCCCAACCAGTGCACCAGCACACCCGGGTCCAGGAAGATGCCGAACACGTTTTTGGCCCATTCTTTCACACTCGGTATGTCGTCATACTTCGGGTCACTCTTCTTTTCTTCTTCGCGCGACGCCTCCTCTAACAGTTGATCCGCCGATTTTTGATAGGGATCGCGACGTTCCTTCACTTCCCGATGCTCGAGCGAAAAAGTTTCTGCCCGATCGAGATCGATCGTCTGTTTCTTTCGAACCTTCGGCGGTGCAGGAATCGTGATCGGCGAATAACAATCGCTGCACTTGATCGTCTTGCCCGCTTGCTCTGCCTTGACATATAGCAGTGACCCGCAAACCGAACAGTTGATTCGGTATTCGCTCTGGTATTCAACGGGCTCCGCCGCCGCGGGCGCCAGGGCACGCGGACTGGGAGCGGCGGATCCTTTGGCCGGAGCGGGTGCGCCGGCGGACATTGCGGGCAACCCGCGAAAGGGATCGGCATCGGCCAGCGGCGTGTTGAGTGGTGCTGGCGGCGACTCGATCTCGGCCGTGAATTCGTCCAAGTCGCTGGTGAATTCCGCCAACACCGCCTCATCATCAAAGCTTAATTTGGGAAGGCCGGACTTTTTCGCACCACCGGTCGGCTGTGGCGGCTTTTTCCCAAGACTCTCGATCCCCGCGATTGGGGCCGGCGGCTTGTCGGGAAGTTCGTCGGCGGCAACCGGATCACTGTCCAGCTTCAACCAATCATCATCGTCGTTGGCTTTCGCCGTTACCCCGGGAGCAAGAAACGTCTCGTCGCAATGGGGGCACTTCACTCGCTTGCCAGCGGCGTGATCTGGGACAGACACGGCGCCGTTGCAACGCGGACACTGAAGTGCGTGTGACATGATGACTAAAATGGATGGATCGAGTCGCGGCTAACAGGGAGACGTCATTCTACACATTGCCGTCAAGCTCGATAATGTCGGAGATGGCGTCCCAATTCCTCCCAGAATAACGGATCACGCTGGCGGTGCGATCGCTTTTGCGTCGATTGCCGGGGCTTGGATCGCTGATATCATGCCATTTGGGCACACTGCCCCGTCGTCATTCCGAGAACGATTTTCGTCTGCATCATGGAACTTGTCGTCAACGCCTATTCGACACTGCGTCAGCCACCACCGGTCGATTTTTCGCATCGGTTGGTGGCAAAGTGTGATCGGTCCGATACGAAGTTCTACGATCATCTGCATCGCGTCATGAGCGTGATTTTGGACAGTGGGGGTCGGGAAATGACGTCCCTGCTGTACGCGGTGATGCAACATGTCGGCCGTGTCCAGCATCATTACCGCTTTGAAATCGATGAGTCGAATCTTGGCCAGATTTCCAATTGGGGCTGGGCGTCCAATTCAATCCTGTTGCTCCCCGATGGCAGTGTTCGTGATCCATCCGGTCGAGTCTTGGTTGACCGGCAGTCGGGCCGCGCGAGCGGCGGTGCCGAGGTCCCTTTCCCAGCCGATGCCAGGCAGCGGACCGCCCGCACACACCAAAAATTGGACGAGTTGAAGATCCCAAAACTCGACGACCTGCCGCCGGTTGTCAGTGAGCTCGAAGTAACGCTACGGACCGCGGACGATGTCGCCTGGCGATCGCTGTCGCTATTCATTGTTGCCGTTCGTGCCGAATCTCTTGCCTCGGGAAGTCCGATTGCGGTCGCCAAGTTGAGAGACAAGTCGCCGATGGCATTTCAATCCCTGAGTAAGGCAGAGCAATCTTTTTTGGATTTGGAATCACCCGACGAACAGTCGATCATCAATGCTGCCTGGAGATATGAAGCGTTGTACACGCTGCAGTGGGCGCTGGGGCTACACCGCGAATTGACGTTTGCCGACAACATTTGCGATGTCCCGCTGGTCGCCGAGACGATGGTCCGGCGAAGCGATGCAGAAATCGTAACTCAGGCAAAGCTCCGCGACACGGGCGAGATCCTGGATGCTCTTGATCTGAACCAGCGACTGCTGTGGGCCGCCAGACAAGCGGCCAGTGAAGGAGTGGAAGCCCCCCGGGGAATCGATGGTGGCGTGCTAAGCGAACGTCAGCACGCGTTGAATTGGCTGGTGCAGTTTAGCGATGCCCCCTGGGACGACGTCGATACGCCGACCTAGAGAGCCACTGCGATATGCTACCGCAGCGTGAACGGGTTTTCGGCATCCTCAAGCTGCTTTACAAACAACTGATCGGCGGCACTGAGTTTGTCCAGAGGTACCGACAATGTTCGGCCATCGGCGCGGCGCAAGTTGACCTTGCCATCGACCAGATTGATGAATGACGCGTCGACCTGGAACTTACCAGTCGCGTCGGACCATGTTCGCGAGTTGGTTGTGGCCGTTTGTAGGCTGGCCGGCTTGTCAGGTTGGTCCAATTCGGGCGGAGCCAACTGGATATTTCGCCGGCTAACGGCAACGACGTCATGTGCATTCTCCTTGCCCCAGGTCAGAAACGCGAGTTCGACGCTGCCATCGGGCAGAAGTTTCTTGACCTTGGCGGTGCGCCAGAACGACCCCTGTCGCGGACGCTGTGCTTGAACCAATTGCCCAACGTAAAGAGGCGTGATCGACTCCACGACCAGCCCTGTTGAGCCAAGCACGCCGGGACCCTGATAGGCCTTGGCGAGACTCTTTTTCTTGGCGTAGGTCGGCGACCATTTGACAAGTGCGCCGTGCGCGGCGCTGGCAACCGCCTTGTTCGACGCATTCAGATGCGGTTGGATTGCGGAGGCGATTTCGGGGTCGGGGTCGGGCAGGGACTTTGCGGCCAATTGGCCAAGTGTTGCTTGAATCCGTGCGGCATCACGCGACGACAATGATGCTAATGCCTCACGCTTTTCTTGTGCCGTGAGTGGTGTTTCTGCCAACATCTTCTTTTCGGCGGCGGCTTTGGCCAGGTCATCGGCCTTCTTTTTTGCAGCAGCTTCCAACTCGGCAATTTTTTCGGCCGAGATGCGGTTGAATTTGACCGAAATCGGCAGGATGGTCGACGAATTGCCCGATTGGATCGTTAGCTTGAACTTCATGTCATAGGCATCCGGAACGTTTTCTTTTCGATCGAATGTCCACGTGCCATCGCCCGTCATATCAAATGCAGGATTGTCCCCCGTCGAAGGCGTATGCAAACGGTACGACTTTTTGATCACGACCCGATCGTCGGTTTCGCTTTGGATCGAATAGTTGGTCACCTCGCCAGCGGACTGTACATTCCGTTCGCCACTGCCGCCAAACGGTCCCCGGGGGCCAAACGGTCCAAATCGATCGCGTCGGTCCTCGTCCTTTTCGGTAATCGAGACGCCCGTGTCGAGCGTCCATTGACGCTGGTTGTCTTTGGGCAATGCCTCAAACGGCAACAACGATACATTGCCGAGCAGGTACGGCAGCTGCGACTCACCTTGCATGGCTAACGTCGCACCGAGGGGTGTGATGGTGATTTTGTTGGTGGTCTGAGTCTTGCCGGCAAAGGTGGGTCGTGAGAATGGGCTGGGAATTGACGGAGGTCCGGGAAAACCACGAGGGCCAAACGGCCCGCCGGGACCGCGACTGGCTTGCTTCACTTTTTTCGTTTCTTTCAATCCACCGCTGTAGGTGACGGTCGCCTGTGCGGCGCTGGCGCTGTTCACGGTGTAGTTGGTGATCCCTTCGTAGCGGATGGTCTCGTCGTCGCCCTCCACGACCACGTCGATCTGGTAGGAAAACTTTTGCCCCGTTTGCCAGCGATAGCCAAGTGATTGGGCGTTGCCGACGGCCGAACCGATCAGCGAGAAACTTGCCCCCATCGCGATCAGCCGAAGCGTCGCAGTCAGATAGGATGAATTCGAACCAGACATCGTCGATAAACCTTTTTGATTCGCGGGACAGTCTTGCTTGGAGGCAAACGGATTCCATTCGACTTCCATCGTTTTCTGTCGCCTCAATTACCATCGCAGCACTGAAAAGCGCAACCGACCATCCACCGAGAAATCCCAGCGTCTTGGGGTGAGGAGAAAGAAATCGAAAGTGGCGTTGGTCGTCGTGACCGGCCGCTCAGCCGTATTTTCCACCCTCGCAATTCTCGTGTCCAGCGTCTGCCGAGGCAAACGAATTTTGATCGAACTGGCACGTTTGCGGGGATCGCCAGGTCTACGCCGCTCGCTGGTAGACGATTCCCGATCGGTTCCGCCCAGCGGTCTGAATCGCTCCGGTTTTTCGGAGCACGTAGGCGATTTTTTGAGCGACCCAGCGGGGTCGATCAATGGCAACAGCCAGGTCGGCGGTATTGATGTTGGCACTGCCGGCCGGCCAGGAAATCAGTCCAAGCAGGTCCGAGGCACAACGCAGTTCATAGTGTTGGGAAATCTTCTCTAGCTGAACGTCGTGCACCCGATAGTCCTTGTGCCAACGACGGCGGCGTTTTTTGGCCGGAATTCGGTACTGCTGGACGTCGATCAGGGGGACTTCAATGGTCAGATTGGGGTGCGGAAAGACTCGCGTGAAGTAGATCAATTCGTCGAAGACATCGAGCACGCTGCCACGTTTCGGGCTCATCCGCCGAGACAGGATTGGGCCACCGGCCTTGTTCATCTTGACGATCCGCGTCCGTGCAATGACCGGCTTGACGACGCGAAGTTGGTGCCTCTGCAACAGGTTACGGCACTTGTCACGAATCGCCGAAAGCGAAGCACATTGGATCTCAATCAGTTCCTGGTCGCGAACGGCATCGATCCGATATCGTCCCATGACGACTTCGGTGTTGGCGTCGTCATCGGCATAGCACCGTTTCAGCTGTTGATGGAGCGAAGTTTCCATCCATGGAATCTTTCTGCTTGGCCGACGATAAACGAATCAGCTGCCCAACCGCACCGCGACGTCACTCCGGCTCGATGCCAAAGTCGCGAATCGTGGTCAGAGTGATGAGTTGCAAACCTTTCTTCTCGAACGCTTCTTTGCCGCCTGCCAATCGATCAATGATCGCGACGACGCGTTGGACGACCAAGCCAAATTCGATCGCCGCATCGACCGCTTTCAATGCGCTGCCGCCGCTGGTGATGACGTCTTCCACGATCACCACCGATTGCCCGGGTTCAACGGGCCCCTCGACTTGTTTGCCCGTGCCATGACCCTTGGCTTCCTTGCGCACCATGAATCCTTTCAGCGGCAAATCACGCTGTCCGGCAAGCGTGACGATCGCGGCGGTGATTGGATCGGCTCCGATCGCCATCCCGCCGACGGCATCGGGCAACGGGCCAGCCGATTGGATCACCTCAAGCATTCCCGCAGCGATGACATTGGCGCCCTTGGGATGCAGAGTGATGTTGCGGCAATCGAGGTAATAAGACGCCTTTTTTCCGCTGGCAAGCGTAAAATCACCACGCCGCAGCGCCTCGGTGCGAATGAGTTCGAGTAGCAATTCACGATCGTAGGACATCTCGGTTTTTCTCGTCGGTCGATTGAGGCGGTTCATCCGCGTACAGTCTTACCGACGAATCGTCACAGATGAACCCTGCGTCAGAATGCCATACAAATCGTCGGCGTAGTCGGCTGACAGGCTAATGCAACCCCGCTCGCTGGGAGTTGTCGTACTGGGGCTTCCGTGAATGCATAGTTGTCCACCTAGATCTAGCCAGACATTGCCATAGGGGTTGCTTGGGCTTCCCGGCGGGATCGGTGCCCCCGAGGCATCGTAGTAGGTGTGCGCGTTTTGTTTGTCCTGGATGGTATAGGTTCCCGGCTTCGGTGGAGGATCGTTTCCGACTCCGATCGGAAACCGCCCGGCATAAAGATCGTCCAAGAAAAGCGTCAGCTCTTTCTGCACCAAATCGACTTCGGCACGAAAAGGGCCGCGAACGACCTTCAGTTCCGTACCCGGCAACACGGTCACGGGATCCTTCACTTGGTTGATATTGGCAAGCAACTGCCAGGGCACTTCGTAACGTTCGGCAACCTGCATCAAGGTTTCGTTTTGGCCGACGCGATGAGCCTGCTCTAGCAAATGACGGCGAGAGTAAATGACTTCACGGGCAAGGGGATCGAGTCGCGACAGCAAATCGGTTCGCTGCTCGCCAGTTAGGTTCGGCGTATTGTAGAACAGGCTCAGGGTTGCCAGCGCGTCCTTCAGCTTGTCCTCGCTGAACTGTTTGTCGGCCGTTCGAATCGCGTTGGCGATCCCGATCTGCGAGTTGTCGGTCGGGTCCGCGGAGCCAGCAGGATCGACGGCGGCCGCTGGTGAGACCGGGTCGATTGTCAACTCCGGGGTTCCTCCCGAAAACGACGGTGTCACGCTCGATGCCGTCTGGAACTTGACATCCAGCGATTTTGGCGAGGGCATCGAAAACGTCTGGCCGGTTGACGGGTAGGACGATTGCAGATCCGCCCTGGGATTGGCGGCGGTGGCGCTGATGTTTTCGTCGGAGGCATAGTTTTCGCCCGACAGCGTCGCCGAACCGTCACTGAGCGTCCCGATCACAGCCAAATCGTTTGCGCCGGCGGCAGCACTCCCCGGGGCGAAGGTATTGCTGAGTGTCCCAGCCGTATTTCCAGCTGGATACTCGAGGGTCTGGCCGGCCGTGGCGGTCGACTGGCCGGCACCGGCATCAAGCGTCAAGGCACCCAGCGACTCCGGCAAACCGGAATCGATCGAAAAATCGCCCTCTTCGCTCATCACGAGCATCCCTTCGACCTCTGGCGGCAGCGGCTCCGGCGGCGTGGTGAGCGAGACATAGGCGCCATAAATGATCGTCATCAGTAGTACGACGATGGCGGCAGTTTTCAACGTTTGCACGACTGTCCTCCGTGACTCGACCGCGCGTGGCAATCATTGTCAGTGGTGAATTCCGTAGGATTCCGCCCTCCAACCGAACATCTGTCCGAGGGTTGCCCGAGAGGCTAATCAAACACGCCCTGTCTCGGCCAGATCAGTTTCTTCGTCGGTCGACCGGGCACGTGCCAGGCACGGTCATCTCGACCGATGCCCCAGAGAACGCTAGTCAACGAGCAACAGAACACCCGGCCGATCACGATGCCATGCGGCGATCGGAGCGATTCGCATCCGCCAGCCCCATTTCCAGCAATGTGTTGCTGGCCGAATGGCGCCGGGCAATCACTTTGGCATAGTCGATTGCCCGTCGACGCAGTTCGACGTACTCCTCGCTGGCCCGGTTCAGCAGTTCCGGAATCTCGTCGATCGACCGATAAATGTAGCCGACCGGACCGGGACTTGCGGCCAATCGCACCTGATCGGCCAGCCAACATTGGTCTGGCACAATGACCGGGATTCCCCGCACAAACATCTCTAGCAAGACTCCGCTGCATCGCGCCAGATAACGAGCGGGATCGTACAAGAACATGCCGACGTCGGCGGTATCGAGCCAAGCATGATAGGTCTGCGAAGACAAATCCGAGCAGAGGATCTCCAGCGGATTGTCGCTGCGGGGGTTGTCGCGGAGGGCATCGTGATAGTCGACGCGCAAGCCGGATGGAATCATTCGCTGCCAGCGTTTTTGCGGCATCTGCATTGAAACCCGATAACGACCTCGTTGCAGCAGCGGTTGCTCGATGGCTGACAGCAGAGAACGGATTTGACTGCGACCTTTCTCGGCACGGGGCATCCCGGCCATCAGCATCTTGAGGCAACCGGCGTGGGGGGGGTGATAGTCAACTACGGGCCGATTGCGTGTCGGATAGGGTACCGCCTTGGCCTGGACGCCAACGTCTCGAAGCTGGCTGGCCAACGCTTGTGTGGTCGCGTGCAAGTGGACTTGATGGGGTTTCGTCGCGGCCAGCGCGTCATTGACTTGCTCGCCGAATTGGCGTCCTCGACTGGTCACTTGGATACCATCGATCACGGCAAAATGGAAAATGACGTGAACGCTCAGCGGAGATGGAAGCTTCAATTGACTCAACGCTCTTGCCAAACCGAGCATGACAAAATCGTCACCCGTGTTGATCAGCAGAGCATCGCTTTTTCTCGGCCGCCATTGAGTCAACACGCGTAGTAGATCTTCGGACCAGCGATCGAGCATCACTTGCGGGCGACGGTCGGGACGACAGAGCGGATCACGAAGGGTGTGCCAACTCCGTGCCAGCCGCCCCTGGCCGACCGGCCGCCCTTGCAAGTCACGGCGAACGCGAGAGCGTCCATCGACACCCAGCGACCAGCGGACCATCCGCCGCGAACGCAGCGCGGGGATCAATCGACTATTCAGATCGACCGAATCGCGATCCCGAAAAGAGACATGGGTGGCCAAATCGGTCGCGTATCCGAGCTCCCGGGCACCCTTGATCAGCAGCGATGCGAGCTCCAGAAAATGCCCTCCCATGGCGCGGATATTGTCGTCCACAAGGAGCAGTCGGTGGGATGAATCAGCCATGATGCCCAAACGCTTCCGTCGTCGTAAACCGTGTCTTTCTGAACGCTGGGCTGTTAGATAGCAGGCAGCCGGCACTGGGTCTACATCTGCTGAGCGACGGCGCCGGTTGCGATCGTGCCCGCCGGTTGCGATCGTGCCCCTCGCCGGTTCGCAGAATTTGACGTCATCCGATAAATCCGAAGCCTTTTCTTGTCTCCTCTCCCCCCAATCGGCTACAACCCCCTCGGCACAGTGATTCAAAGTAGACTCAGCAGTCAAGGATTTGCACCGATCACGACTCTCCGCGTCGGCTCATTGAGTCTGCGACGGGTTCGCCTAGAATCAAGGCTTCCCAGCAGCGGCCGGAACCATGGTTGTTTTGGCACCGGGTGATCAACGCTTTTCGACCATTCCACTATCTTCCGAAAGCCCATGTCTCAAACGCCCGCCGATCTCCCACACACTCGCCCGGCAACGGTCGCCTCCATCCCAAGCCATTTGGACAAGAGCCCCGAAGCGGTCAAAGCTCGGCTACGCCAGAGCTTGTTGCACAAAAAGGAAGCACTGGAGGTCGACAAGCTGTTTCGTGCGCTTGTCAAATTGGAGGGTTCCGACCTGCACTTGAAGGTCGGCCAGCCACCGATGGTTCGTGTCGGCGGTGAATTGAAACCGCTCAACCGCCCTGCCATCGAAAACGAAGAGATGGTCAATCTGCTGGTGCCAATGATGGACGCCCGGAACCTGGTGATATTCGAGGAAGAGGGGGGTGCCGACTTTTCGCATACCTGCGATGTGGACGGTGTCGAATGGCGGTTCCGAGTGAATATGCTCAAGGCGCTTGGAAGCATTGGCCTGGTGGCACGACGGATCAGCAATTGGATTCCTGACTTCAAGGGACTTTTTCTGCCCGATTCCATCGAAACGCTTTGCCATTACGATCAGGGGATGGTGTTGCTGGCCGGCGTGACCGGATCGGGAAAAAGTACCACGATCGGTTCGATGTTGAACTACATCAATGGCATCTACCGCAAACACGTGCTAACCCTCGAAGACCCGATCGAGTTCATCTACACGCAAGACAAGTGTTTGATCAACCAGCGTGAGGTGGGCCAGGACGTCAAAGACTTTGAAATCGGGATGAAGCACGCTGTGCGCGAAGACCCCGACATCATTCTCGTCGGTGAGCTTCGCGATGAAGAAACGTTCATGACGGCGATCCATGCCGCGGAAACCGGGCACCTCGTGTTCGGTACGATTCACGCCTCCAGTGCTTCGACAACGATCGGACGTATCCTTGACCTGTTCCCCGAAGAGATGCACGGGGCGATTCGTGCCGCGATCGCGTTCAATATGAGGGGCATCGTCGCCCAAAAGCTGTTAAAGAGTATCAAGCCTGGTGTATCTCGAGTTCCGACATGCGAGGTGATGACGTTCACAACGATGATCCAAAAACTTGTGCTCGAGGGACAGGACTCGAAGTTGCCCGACGCGATTCGCATCGGGGAAGACGACGGCATGCAGGATTTCACCATGAGCCTGAAGCGGTTGATCGATGATGAATTGATTGATCGGCCAACCGCATTCGCCGTTGCCCCCAACAAGGACGCGTTGAAGATGGCCCTGAAGGGGATCGACGTCAAAGCGCCCGGTATCCTTTAGAATCGATCCGGCGTGGCATCATCGACGACCCGATCGAAACGCTTTCACTTCCTCGCTCCGACCGACAATTCCATTCATCCCTAGCTTCCCAAATAAGGCTTCCTTGCCAAGATGGCCCAACAAGAAGAGATTCAACTTTGGCAGACCGTTGCACCGGTCGAGTTCGTTCCCAATGTCGCGGCACGAACCGAAGCGCAGGCTCTGCTAATTTCCACTCGACAAGGTGCCGGCTACCAGGTCGCTGGCGGACAACTGGCCCACGCGATCCAGTCGCGTGCCACTCATGTGTTGATGGACTACTCGCAGAACGCCTGTGCGATTCGCTACCAGATTGACGGCAACTGGGAGCAACTGCCACCGATCGAACGCGAGACGGGCGATGCGATGTTGTACGCCCTCAAGCAACTGTGCCTGATGAACCCAGCCGACCGGCGTACCGCGCAAACCGGCCAGTGTGGCTTGAAGATTGCGAAGGACAAATTCAAACTGACCTTGCAATCGCAGGGCGTCGCGACCGGAGAACGTGTTCTCGCGAAAATCGAAACCGAGAAGCTGCCATTCGAGCGGATGGCCGATCTGGGAATGCGCGACAAGATGTTCGAGGTCTTGAAGGAAAAGCTTGATAGCGACGGAAACATCATCCTGATCTCGGCTCCCAAGGGCGAAGGCCTGACGACAACCTGGAATGTCGCGGTCCACGCCGCCGACCGGTTGGTTCGCGACTTTCATTGCTTTGAAAATCAGGGCAACCCCGAGCCCGATATCATCAACATCAATCCCTGCTTTTATGGCGGCGACACGGGACTGACCCAGCTCGACATCCTGAACAAAATGATCTTGAAGGAGCCGGACGTTTTGATGTTCCCCGAGCTGCCACAGGCTGAGACCCTCGCCGTTGCACTCGGGCAAATCGAAAAATTACAAAAACAAATCTACACCCGATTGGCTGCCGCCAGCCGCCATGGATGCGCTGACGCGATTCATCGCCCAGTACCCCGCTTCGGCACCGCAAATCATCAAGTACATCGGTGCCGTTCTCAGTCAAAAGCTGGTGCGTCGGCTGTGTGATAATTGCAAGCTCGGCTACGAGCCGCCGCCGCAGTTGTTGAAGCAACTGGGGATTCCCGTCGGTCGCGTCGCCTTGCTGTACCAGCCGTTCATTCCGCCGCCGATCGAACAACAGGTTGACGAAAACGGCAGACCGGCGCCGATCACGCCGTGCCATATTTGCGGCGGAAGAGGTTACTTCGGGAGAATCGCGATCTTTGAATTGCTGATCCCCGGTGAGAAGCTCCGGGCGGCGCTGCCGAAGACGCCCGACCTCGGCCAGTTGAACCAAATCGCCAAAGCCGAGGGTCATCGCGGCGTCCAAGCCGAAGCGGTGTTAACGGTGGCGCGAGGCCTGACGAGTCTGGATGAATTGAAGCGAGTCTTCGCGCGGCAATGAAATCCCGCCGCGGCACCGCAGGTGCGTTAATCTGGCCGGCGGCTACTCTGTCGGCACCACCAGCGCGGCAAGACCGACGTGAAACAAGAGATGTTGGCGACGAAAATAAGGGCTTCGACGCACAAGGGCTTCGACGCACAAGGGCCTCGACGCACAAGGGGGTCATGGCTCGCCGCGTGAACCACTTCGATTCGCCAATCAATCTGCCTTTTCCGGGACCTTTTCCAGAATATCCAGCAACACCTGGTCTGGATCGATCCCTTCGGCTTGGGCTTCAAAGTTCAACAGCACGCGATGCCGCATCGCCGGCAAGAAGACGCGTCGGATGTCCTCGAAGCTGACGTTGTAGCGACCTTCCAATAACGCTCGGACTTTGGATGCCAGCGCCAACGTTTGCGCACCTCGCGGGCTCGCACCCCAGCGTACGTAATTGTTGGTCGCCTCGACCGAATGGGGACCGTCGGGATGAGTGGCCAGATTCAGACGCACCAAATAGTCCTGCACGTGCGGGGCCAGGATCACTTCACGTACCAGCTTTTGCCACTTCAGCATCTCACTTCCATCCATCACCTTCTGCAACTCGACGCGTTCGCCACGAGTGGTGCGATCGACGATCGTGTTGAGATCTTCGCGACTGCTGTAGCCCACGACCAACTTGAACAGAAAGCGGTCCAACTGAGCTTCGGGCAGCGGGTAGGTGCCTTCTTGCTCGATCGGATTCTGGGTGGCCAGCACGAAAAACGGCTTGTCCAGCTGATAACGCGTGCCACCGGCCGTCACGGTTCCTTCCTGCATCGTTTCCAGCATCGCCGATTGCGTTTTGGGTGTCGCACGGTTGATTTCGTCGGCCAGCAAGATCTGGGTAAAGACCGGTCCGCGTTGGAATTCAAACTTGCGATGACCCTCCGCGTTTTCGACGATCATATTCGTACCGAGGATGTCCGCGGGCATCAGATCGGGGGTGAATTGAATCCGATTGAAATTCAGATCCATCACATCGGCTAGCGTTCGAACGAGCATTGTCTTGCCGAGACCCGGGACACCTTCCAGCAAACAATGGCCCGCACAGAGCATCGCTGTGAGGACACCATGAACAATGTCGTCATGACCCACGATCACTCGACCGATCATCTCGCGAACTGCCGAATAGCGGTCGCGAAACTCCTCGGCCTGAACCTGCATCGATTCTACAGTCGTACTCATCAGTAGCGTTCAATCCAAACGAGTCGGGAAAAGCTTGCCCAATCTTAGCCGAAACGGCCGGCGAAGGGGGGGTGGGCAGACCGGCGAAAACGCGGGCCAGCAGAATCCGCATTCGTACCGCGATTAGGCAACTTTCTTTCCGCCTGTGCATCTCAAATCAAACAACCCAAAGATCTCGTCCCGGCTCAATCCCCCGGCTGACAAATGATTTCCTGAGTCCGAGAACAAGCTGTCAAACATCTCCCGCTTTTGGTCCAGCACCGCGGCGATGCGCTGCTCGATGGTATTCATCGCCAGCATCCGAGTGACAGTCACGGCCCCTTTGGCACCAATTCGATGTGCCCGATTGATTGCCTGGTCCTCGACCGCGGGATTCCACCAGCGGTCGAACAAGAAGACATATTCGCAAAATTGCAGATTCAGGCCAACACTGCCAGCACCGTAGCTCATCAGAATCACACTGCAATCCGGATCATTCTTGAATCGATCGATCACCGACATCACGCTGTTTTTGCGGCACACGACCGTGGTACTCGAGCGGTCCAAACCGTTCCAATGCCGGTCGCATCTTATCAATGCTGTTGACCCACTGGCTAAAGACGATTGCCTTCTTGCCACTCGCCGCCACCTCCTCCATGTCGGCAACGAGCCGTTCCAATTTCGAGCTGCTTCCGGTGGCCGGATCAAAGTTGCAGATTTGCTTCAAACGCAACACCAGCTCAAAGACGTGATGGATCGTCAGCTCTTGATCGAGTTCTTCCAGCTGAATCACGCCATCGGTTTCGGCCGATTCGTAGGTCGCCCACTGCTGGGGCGTCAAATCGAGCTCGGCGTCTCGGTACAGCTTCGGCGGCATGTCATCCATGACCATCGCTTTGGTTCGCCGCATGATGTAGTCATGCGAGACCTTCGCCATCTCGGATATCGGCATCCCCATTTTGCAGGTAACCGGGCGACAGGAACTCGAAGATCCCCACGAGGTCATCGGGTGAGTTTTCCACGGGCGTTCCGGTGAGCGCCCAAGAACGCGTACGAGGAATCGCGCGAACCACTTCACTGGTCGTACTATTGCGGTTCTTGATCCGCTGGGCTTCGTCCAGCGTGACCAGATCAAAATGGAGTCCACCATCAAGAATGATCTCACGATCACGCATCAGTAGTTCATAATTGGCAACTTTTACCGGTATATCGGGCGTCCGCCATTGGAACTCACGCTTTGCCGCGTTTCCCTCGATCGCCGCAATCGGGATCTCCGGTGCCCAGACTTGAAATTCGCGCAACCAGTTCGTCACCAGCGGCTTGGGACACACCAGCAGCACGCTGCGCAGCTCGCCGCTACATAACAGCAATCGAATCGTACTGATCGCTTGCATCGTTTTCCCAAGTCCCATTTCGTCGGCCAGGATCGCGGCATATCGCGGAAATAGAAACGCGATTCCGTCCAGCTGATAGGCAAAGGGATCGAATGGAAACGTCAGCTGCCCGCTGCCGACCAGAACACCGAGCGGCGGCTGCAGCAAGTAATACAAACGATCTTGAAGTTTGACGACATCGCCGGGTGGCTTGATTCGATGGCGAGCGATTTTCGCGAATCGCTTCACTCGTTGTTGGCCGCCAGAGCGATGTTCGCGGTTGGCATGCGAACTGGGCTTGGGCATCGACCACTGATTCGACTCGGGAAACAGAAACCCCGTCACTTTGGTCGTGATCTTCGGCAGACGGATCGGCAACGACTTGGGTTCGATCTTGTCCAGTGCGATGCTCACGATGTCGGCTGGTTGCAGCTGATCGGGTCCCCAACTGGTCGACCGATCGATTTCAGCTCTCAATTCGGATGTCGATCGGCTGCGCCACATCAATCGTGTCCTTTCCGCCGGATCGTCGTCGCAGCAGAGTATGGGGAGTGATTGTTGAGCATCGATCGATGCCCAGCTGTACACGGGGTTTCGAAACCAATACGGGTCCCCCTCGGGCAACTCAATGGTCAAGCAACTCGCTGCGACTGGCCTCGAGCGATCTGGGAATGGGCTTCCTTGATCGCCTCACGAATCCGCTCGAACGGCTCGACGCCATCGGGCAGATCGACCAGCCGCTTGATCAATTCGCTGACCTGTTCGAGCTGTTCCATCGCGACACGCAAGGTTGCACCGGCCAAGTTTACCGTTCCCGATCCGACCAGCATGTCGTCCGTGATCGGGCCCTCTTCGATCTCCGCTGCCTCGGCCACCAAAACGACCGGAATCTCTAAACAAGATTCCAGCTTCAATCCCTCTGGCTGGTCACAGCACAAAATCGAGATCGCTGTGCGGCAATTCTTTACTAGCAATGGCCCAATCACTTCGCCGATCAGATGATCCCGAAGTGTGGGGCCATACAAAATCTCGTGAGCGCGTGAGGGACGAACGGGCAACGTGCATTGAAACTCGACCGGTCGTCCGACACGATTGAGTAACAACAGGCCACCAGTCCATCCCGTGCATTCGTCCTCAACGACCGTGTAGTAAGCGATTGTCGCTGCATCGGTTGTTTCTTCCATGCGGGTATTGGGCAACTGTGTTGAAGCTACGCGGGATATCAGCAAATGAAGGGCGACGTCATTGAACGTACTCTTCTAACTTCGGCGGCGGGTTGTGTGGACTTTAACGGTTGGGTGTCCGAACAACAGGTTGAGAAAACAAGGGGAAACTTGAGGAATCTTCTGAAGATTGGCAAGATCAGAGCAAAAATTCGGGTCGCAACTCTGTTTGCTCGACAATGCTTTTTTTGGTTGGTTATACTCAAGTCACCGCTTGGTAAATTTGCTCGAGACGTATTTGGAAGTGCGAAAGATGTCATACGAACAGGAACCCGTTTCTCCCATGTTTCGGATCGACGTTTCGGCCGAGTCCGAATCGGAAACTCCTGCATCGAATGACCGGGTTGCCATCGAACTGCTTCGGCAACTGGTGGCCGGTCAACAGCAGCAAAACAGGTTGCTGGAAGAAATGGTTCAGCAACAAGCGGCGGCGCAGAAGCAGCGGGTCGGCGAGCTTCAGCAGTGGAAGAACGCCAATCCCGACCTCGCTCGTGCTTGCCGACACGCAGCCGAAACGCTCAGTCGCGTGCAGACTCAGTTCTTGGATAGCTTGACCGAGGAAATCGCGGACAGTGAAGACCACCTGCTGGAAGGCGAGTACATGCTCAATGAGTTTGTCGATCGCTTCGGTCCCCGGCTGGCGCATCTGAATGGCGTTTTGCAGGTCCTCGCCCAACTGGGTAGCGGTGAACCGGCCAGCTGAGCAGGCAAACCTGCCAAACCCTACCAGCCAATCGAGTCATTATGAATTTTCGTCCATGGACGGCGGCGATCTGTTTCACGGCCGCTTTCACGACCATCGCTCAGGTTGGGTTCGCCCAGCAGACAACCATTGCCTCGCTCGAGCAACGGGATACCGATTGGCCATGGTGGCGGGGGCAAAATCGCGACGGAGTTGCCTCCGAGAATCAGAAACCACCGCTGCGATGGAGCAGCGATGAAAATGTGATTTGGCGAGCGGAGATTCCCGGACGCGGCCATGGCTCGGTAACCGTGCTGGGCGATCAACTGTTTTTAGCCACCGCGGACCAGGATCGCCAGCTACAACTCGTGTTGTCACTGGACCGCGCGACGGGCAAGCGACGTTGGCAGTCAATCGTTCACGAAGGAGGGTTCGAGGTCAAAGGCACGAAGAAGCCGAATGAGAAAGCGTCTTTGGCGTCTTCGACAGTGGCCACCGACGGCGAACGTCTGTACATCAATTTCATGAATGACAACGCAGTCTGGACGACTTGTCTGGATTTAAACGGCGATCGGATATGGCAGCGAAAAATCACCGATTACGTGGTTCATCAGGGTTATGGTTCCTCGCCCGCGATCTATGGGAATCTTGTGATCGTCTCGGCCGATAACAAGGGTGGCGGTGCGATTGTTGGGCTCGATCGCAAATCGGGTGAAGTGCAGTGGCATCGTGCTCGTCCCGCCAAGCCGAACTATGCGTCGCCGGTGATCGTTCATGCCGCCGGGCGCGATCAGTTGATTCTCACCGGATGTGATCTCGTGACCAGCCTTGATCCACTCACCGGAGAGGAACTATGGGAGATCGAAGGATCGACGACCGAGTGCGTGACCACGACCGTCAGCGATGGCAAGCACATCTTCACCAGTGGTGGGTTTCCGAAGAATCACATGTCGGCGGTTGCCGCAGATGGCTCCGGTGAAATCGTATGGGAAAACAACACACGAGCCTACGTGCCGTCGATGATTCAGCGGGACGGTTACCTGTACCTCGTACTCGATGCGGGAATCGCAACCTGTTATCGCTGCGACGATGGCGAAGAGATGTGGAAGGCACGTTTGGGAGGCACGTTCAGCAGTTCGCCCGTGATCGTCGGCGACTTGATCTATGCAACCAGCGAAGAGGGGGAAACCCATATCTTTCGTGCCGATCCCGAAAAATTCGAGAGCGTCGGCCAGAACAAGTTGGGCGAGAGTGTGTTCGCGACACCGACGATCTGCGGCAGCCGGATCTACGCCAGGGTCGCGGAGATCGAAAACGGCAAACGCCAAGAGTATGTGTATTGTCTCGGGGAATAACCGGGCTGCGCGTCTGCTACTTTGCCGTTTCCACAAATCGTGACTCACGCAGCACGGTCACTTTGATTTCACCGGGATAAGTCAACTCTTGCTCGAAGGCTCGGGCGATATTGCGACAGATTGCTGCGGCCTCTTCGTCTCCTGTTCTTTCACTACTGACGATCACCCGCAATTCTCGACCAGCACTGATGGCGAATGCTTGACGCACGCCATCGAACCGCATGGCGATTGATTCAAGTTCTTCCATTCGCTTGACATAGCGTTCCAACGATTCGCGGCGGGCGCCCGGTCGGCTGGCGCTGCAGGCGTCACCAATCGCGACCAGCATCGTGTAGGGATATTCGGTGACGATTTCGTCGTGATGGCCGAGTGCCGCGTGGACCACTTCCGGGCACTCGCCGTGGCGACGCAACAGATCGGCACCGATTTTAGGGTGGCCGCCCTCGAGTTCATGGTCGGCGGCCTTGCCAATATCGTGCAGCAATCCGGCTCGTCGCGCCAAGTCGGCGTCCATGCCCAGCATCTCGGCAACCAATCCGGAAACGAATGCCACCTCGACGCTATGTCGCAACACGTTCTGGCTGTAGGAGGTTCGAAAATGCAGTCTGCCCAGCATCTGAATGATCTTTTCATGCAGTCCTGGCACATTGACTTCATCAGCCGCCTCGCGCCCCTTCTGCAGAATGTATGTGTCAATCTTGCGAGTCGTCTCTTCGACGATCTCCTCGATGCGTGATGGGTGAATCCGTCCGTCGGCGATCAGACTGTTCAGCGATTGTCTGGCAATCTCGCGTCGCACGGGATCGAAACCGCTGACGATCACAACCCCAGGCGTGTCATCAATGATCACGTCAACTCCCGTTGCCTTTTCGAAGGCGCGAATATTGCGACCCTCGCGTCCGATGATTCGCCCCTTCATGTCGTCGGTGGGGACGTCAACCGAGCTGGTGGTCGACTCGGCAGTGTGGGCCGATGCGTATCGTTGAATCGCCGTCAGCAGCATCTCGCGGCCCTGAGCCTGCACCAGCTCATCGAGCTGCTTCTTGTGCTTCAAAAGGATCGAGCCGCGTTCATGCTCAAGATCTTGTTCTAACGCGGCCATCAGCTTTTGCCCCGCCTCCTCACGCGACATCCCACTGGCTTTCTCCAACACCCGAAGTTGTTCCTTGAGCGTCTGTTCCAACTTGGCGTGCTGCTCGGTCAACCCGCGCATTTGGGTCGCCAAACGATTCTGACTGCTCTCCAAGCCTCGCTGCTGCTTCCGCAAAGTGTCTTCTTGTTGCGACAGGAGTTCATCGCGTCGGTCGAGTTTCTGCTCTCGCTGGAGGTGCGATTTTCGCCCTGCGGCAATCTCCTCTTCGGCGGCCGCCTTGGTCGCCAATGCGGCCTCCTTTGCGTCAAGCAATAACTTTCCGCGCTGTGTCTCAGCCTGCTCCCGCGCCGCCGCCAGGATCTGGTCGGCTTCCTGCTGATGCTTCGACCGGCGCGTTGATTCGGTCCATTTGCCGAAGCCAAATGCGATCCCGATGCCGACAAGGAGGGACAAAAGGCAGTACAGAGCTATCGTCGATGTCATTGAATTGTCCTCGATTTCGAGGACGCGAAAACCACCCGACTCGTTGCACGCGGTCGCCCAGATCCATGGGCCCGACGCGACACGCGGTGGCGAGCCGGTCGAGCGGAGTTTGCCCGGCCATCGTTGACCACTCCGATTCGATACCGCGCATTGACGTGTGGGTCACGAAACGATCGGACACCTCCCACGCGTCGATGAACGCCAAAACCCAACAGCCAATTCGACCACGGGCAAATAGCGAAACGATTGAAAAGAGAAGCGTCGACATGAAGGCAACCGCAATGGCTGGGGATCGTGCCACTGAAATCGGCGGAGCAATGTCCGTGATCGAGTCAGCGGGTGATTCTGTTGTCCAGAGGAGTTGTTAATCTTTGTTGAGTACGTCCACAAATCGGCTGAAAAGCCGAGCTGCGGACAAAGGTTACCACCTCGACGGTCCCCGTGAAACAACCATCCCAGCGAGCAAGCGGCTCGATTCATGGCTCAAACTCGCCAAAACAGCGATTCGTGGCTCGAATTGCAGAGCAAATTTGTTCATTCCTGGCCGCCGAAACGTTGGCGGGGCGTTGGCGTGGTCGTCGGATGCAGCGGCGGAGCGGACAGTGTCGCTTTGCTGCGGGCGATTTGTGAGGCTCGAAACGATCCCCATCTCGATCCACCACCTGGCTTCGTGGTGGCGGCGCACTTCAACCACGCCGTGCGCAGGCAGAGAGTCCGATGGTGACCAGCAGTTCGTGCAGACGCTTTCCCAACAACTCGGTCTGACCATGGAAGTTGGCCGATCCGAGGGCAGCGATTCCGACGAGTCGACGCTGCGACACGCACGACTCGACTTTCTGCAAACCACCGCCCAGAAGTGCGGTGCACGGTACGTCGCCCTCGCGCACTCCTGCGACGACAACGTCGAGACCGTGTTGCATCACCTGATGCGCGGTACCGGACCGGTGGGGTTGGCCGGAATTCGAAGTTCGCGCCCGCTTGGACAAGATTTGGTGCTGGTACGCCCGTTTCTTACGATCCGCCGACAACAGATCCGCCAGGCACTGGAATCGATCGGTCAGGCGTGGCGAGAAGATTCCAGCAACACCAACACTCATTACCGGCGAAATTGGATCCGTCACGAGTTGCTGCCGATGATCGAATCGCAGTACCCCAACCCTACCGACGCGATAGCGCGGGCCATCGACGGGCAACGTGCATGGTGCCACACGATCGATCGGCTCGCCCGATCCTGGCTCGACCAACACTGCATCCGCCGCGACCCGGTGCAACTGAAACACGACCGGCAAGCGGACGAACCCGTGCTGGTGGCGTCACTGCAACATCTTTGGTCGGTAAACAACTGGCCTCAGGGAGCGATGTCGCGTCGGCACTGGTTGCGACTGTCCGCAACGATTCGACAGGATCGTGAAGATCGATACACTCTGCCAGGCGGAATCGATGTGGAAGCCAGCGGCGAGCTTGTCGAGCTGAAACGGACTTATTGGGAAAGGCAGATGCGAGCTAGCCAATGAGACCCGCGCGTCGGTGCCCGGTGCGTCAAAATCGAATTTATTGCTTTCGTCCATCCTGACCTCGGTGGTCGGTTTGGCGTTTGCTGTGGGTAGCCGAAATGGTCAACTTGTGCCAAGTTGGCACAGTTCGAATCGGACTGCCTGTGCCAACGCCCGTGAGCTGAGTTTCTTACGGAAAATCAGGTATTTTGCTCAATTCGAGTTTCGATCCCGACAGAGAGTGATTGGATTCCGTGGCCGAAGACCTTTACCAAACATTGGGTGTCCGTCGAGATGCGTCGAAGGACGAAATCAAGAAAGCCCATCGCAAGCTGGCGTTGAAATACCACCCGGATAAGAATCCCGAGGACGACGTCGCGCGCGACAAGTTCAAACGCGTGCAGGAAGCGTACGACGTCTTGAGCGATGAGGAGAAACGTGCCGCGTACGATCGGTATGGGGCCGATTTCGAGAAGATTCGCACGACCGGTTATCAGCCTGGCGCGAGCTCCGGCGGATTCGAAGGACTCGATCTTGACCAGATTTTCGGCGGCGGTCGAGGTGGAACGCAGTTTGAAGGGGGATTTTCCGATTTCTTCGAACAATTGATGGGTGGCGGTGCCGGTGCCGGTATGGGACGCGGCGGTGCCAGACGCGGAGCGAGGCGAGCCGCACCTCCACAACGCGGTGCAAACGTCCGCTACGAGCTGGAAATCCCGCTGCAAACGGCAGTCCGCGGTGGGAAAACCGAGTTCTATTTGGACCGTGGGGGCGAGCGTGAGAAGCTTTCGGTCACGATTCCCGCAGGCGTCGAGACGGGATCCAAAATCCGACTTCGTGAACGGGGACAGCCGTCGCCCAATGGTGGTCCGCAGGGGGACCTGATCCTGATGATCAAAGTTTCCGAGCACCCCCATTTCCGCCGCCTGGGCCGCAACCTGGAACTCGAATTGCCGGTCACTCTTGCCGAGGCCGCGTTGGGCGCCAAGGTCGATGTACCTGCGCCCGCCGGGACCGTTTCGTTGAAGATTCCCAGCGGCAGCAGTAGTGGTCGGCGATTGCGGCTCAAGGGCCAGGGGGTCCAACAACGCGACGGGATCGCCGGTGACCTGATCGTCGAATTACGGATTCAGCTACCCGGATCGATCGATGAGGAATCGAAGAAGCTGATCGAACAATTCGATCAACACAATCCGATCTCCGTTCGCGATGGATTGGCTTTTTGATCGGACGTCGGACAAATGTTCAATTCCTTTGGCCGAGATCGCCGCGTCGTCCACAGCAGCGACTTCACGCGGATCCTAAAAAAAGGAAGCTGCGCCGCCGATGGGACGCTGGTGCTGTTTGCGGTCGCCGGCGGTGATGCCGGCATCACGCGTTTGGGAGTCACGATCCCCAAACGAGTGGGCAATGCCGTGCGGCGAAACCTTTGGAAGCGATTGATTCGTGAGTCGTTTCGCACACAGCAGGAGGCCATTCCCATCGGCTACGACCTGATCATTCGCCCGAAAAAGGGTGCCCAGCCCAGCTGGACCGAGATTCAGAGGTCGGTGCCGAGGCTGGCCAGGAAGGCGATTGATCGCTTGTAGCCAAACTACGCTTGCAAGCAATGTCGATTGGCCATGCTGATACCGCTGACGATCGCGCCAACAATCCCGACGAACCCCTGGTCGGTGCCACATAAGAACAGATTGGGAAGGTGTGTTGTGCCATCGAGTTGTTTGTCGGGTGCCCCGTAGACGGCGCCGTTGTCGTGCCAGGTGAATCGCCGGATCGTTTTGGGTGTAAAGACGTCCGTGTCGATGACGTATTGCCGGAAATCGGGCATGAAGCGGACCGCCGATTCGACCGCGCCATCATACTGGGCGACTTTCTCGGCCCTGTATTTGTGTTCCGGCAACGCGCACCAGCGATCGTGGTTGGCAAGTGTGGTGATCCGCACGACGCCATCGGGAAGGTCTCCCTCTTCGGCGTCGTATAGGTAGTTGTTGGGCGAACAGATCACGCCGGTGCGCGAATCGCACAAGGCATCATCGGGACGTTGCCAATAGAACCTGTCGCTGTCGTTATAGAACACGATCGTGCGGTCGAATCCGAAATCAGCCGGTTTGCGATCGAGGATCGAAATCGACTCGATGAACGAGAGCTGACCGGCCTTGGCCACGTCGACTTCGCTGATGTCATCACACATTCTCAACGTTTCCAGGTTGCCGGCCGAAGAGAGGATTCGCTTGCCTCGCAATTCGGTACCGTCATCCAAAACGACTCCGGTGGCCTTTCCGTCTTCGACATGGATCTGAGAAACTCCACTCCGCAACTTCAACTCGCCGCCGAGTCCGCGAAATTTGCGAACCAAATTCTTCAAGATCACTCGCACGCCTTTGTAGGGCCGTCCGAATCCTTCCAGGTAACAGGCGCGGAACATGATGCAGAATTGACCAAAGTCCATGTCGTTCTGTCGCGCGTTGCCGTACCACATCAGTGGACAGATCAGCATTTCGATCAGCAGTGGGTCACGGAGATGCTCGGCCATCACTTCCCGCGCCGAACGCATGAAATTCGGGTCCTCGCCATCCATATCGCTGTAATCCAACAATGAACCGCACAGCGAGCGGAAACCGTCGATTTGTAACGGGAATTGCTCAGCGATCTGACTTTCCATCAATGCCAGGTCATTGCTGAAATCGAGCGAAACGCCCGGAAAGCGAATCGAAGATCCGACCTGTTCGGCGAGTTTGAAATCCTCCCAGCGAAACCGCAACTGACGAATCAACTTGGCAAGCGGGCCTTTCTTGGTGCCCTTGCGTGCAAAGTTGGTCATCGCGTGCAGTCCCACGTCATAGTCGCGACCGCCCATGCGGTAGAACGAATTCAGCCCGCCGATGGTGTAATGACGCTCAAGAATGCAAACACGCTGGTCGAAGTGCGCCAATCGAATCCCGGCCGCCAGGCCGCTCATCCCAGCACCGATGATGATCGTGTCGAACTGCGAGTTCATGATGGCGTTAAGCCTTGACGATGTCTTTCATCTTCGGTTCAAGATACGACACCGTCGAACTCATGCTGGCAAGATTACCGTACTCTTCTTCGGGTATCTGGACACGATGGCGTTTCCGTAACTCCATCACAATGTCCAGAAAATCCATGCTGTCAAGTTCCAATTGATCGCGAAATGCTTTGTCATCATCGAGATCATCCAGATCATCATCGGGTGAAATGTCTTCCAGGATGTCCAGGATTTCGTCACGAATTTCGGCTGGCGTCATTTAACTATTGGCTCCGGATTTCTATTCTTCAATCGTATCTCGCTGTCCTCGCCCGAGAAACAGCAAGGTGTTCGGTTCACAGGGTCGTTGGCCGAGCAAACCGGAAAGACAATCAAATTCGGCCGATGATCACAACCGAATTGATGCCCAGCATTCCAAATGAGTTATTGAGGATGTAGTCGACACGACTGACTTCTTGTGGTTCGTTCAAGACCAGTCCAGGCAAATCGCATTCAGGATCCAGATGTTCAACATTGATCGTCGGGTGCACGACATGATCACGAAACGATGATAGGTTGCCGGCCAGTTCCAACGCTCCGGCGGCACCCATCGCATGACCGATGTAACTCTTGGTGTTGTTGATTCGCACGTTCTGGCAATTCCCAAAAACGGATCGAAGCGCTTTGCATTCCTGAGCGTCTCCGCTAGCGGTGCCGGTGGCATGCGTGCTGACGATTTCGATTTGATCGGGTTTCAGCCCGGCGCGATCAAGTGCCAATTGAACACACTGGGCCTGCCGCTCAGGGTTGGGCAAGACAAAGTCCGTGGCATCGGTATTCATTGCGTAACCGACTAATTCTCCGTAAATTTCGGCACCACGTGCCTTGGCATCGCTAAGCCGCTCCAGCACATACAGGCAACCGCCCTCAGCGACCACGATTCCGTTGCGGTTAACATCGAATGGCCGTGACGCCTGGGTCGGGTCTTCATGAGACGCTAACGCGTTTTGACTGCTAAAGCTGGCAAAGATCCCGAACGTGTGAATGCTCTCGCTGGTTCCACCGGCAATCGCCAGATCGCATTCGCCAAGGCGAAGCATTTGCGCTCCTTGAATGATGCCTGCATTGCCTGCCGCGCATGCGGCGCCGATCGTGTAATGTGGCCCAGTGATCCCCATGTTCAACGCGATCTCGCCTGCCGGGTTGTTGGCGACCGTTCGCGGATTGTGATGATGGGACCAACAGCTGGTATCGTAATCAAAACCCTTGATCACATAGATCTCGTTTTCCGTTTCGACATTGCCGTGCTCGGTGACACCGACGTAAACGCCAACCCGAGATTTATCGGTGTTATTCCAGTCGACGCCCGAATGATGGATGGCCTCGTTGGCGGCATACACGCCGACGCTGCCCGCCCTTGTCCCGCGGCGAACGTCTTTCTTTTTTTGATATCGCGTCGCTTCAAAGTCGCAAACTCCGGCCAACGTCTCTCCGAAGTAGCGAATCTCGTACGCCTGCACCCCACTGCGTTTGTCCAGCAGCGCTTGCCGATAGGATGTCCAATCGTTTCCATTGGGTGCTGTGAGGCCGACCCCGGTGATGACGATCCGCTGTTCGTCAGGCAGTTCGGAGGTGCGGTTGGGAGCGATCACGTGTGATTTTCGACATGGGAAAGGGGCCAGCCAAATCCGGATCCCTGGTGGGATGGCGTCCTGCATGGCGCCAAGCGTTCAGACCGCTGGGACGAAACGCCCAACTTCGAGATTTGACCATTTCTGATCACCAAAAAGCTAACAATTCAGGGGAAAACTGACAACGCCCTGATCAACCGATCCTTGACCAATATCAGCAGGTTTCGCTGATACGATCCGCCCAGACCTGCCGCAGCGACCGCAATCCCTGCTGCATCGTCACGCGAATCCGATAACCAAGACAAGACTTTGCCGCGGAGATATCAAAAAAATGGTCGCGGGCTAGCTGGGCCGCAACAAACCGCGTCATCGGCGGCTCGGAGGTCCTCCCGGTCACCCGATAGGCCAACTCCATTGCCCCGCCGATCGCATAAGCGGCAGCAAAACTGATTCGCTTTTTCGGCGGTTTGACACCACCCATCTCGCAGATCTCCGAGATCCAATCCCAGCAGTTGACCGGCTCGTCCTGGGCGATGAAATAGGCGCGGCCCCCCGCCCGTGCGGGGTCCCGGTGCAGCGAATCGAGCGCGTCCAAATGTGCGCACGGCCGCATTGACCACATGAACCGTGTCGATACGGTTCGTGCCGTCGCCCACGATCCGCAATCGACCCGAACGGGCGCGGTCAACCAGCCTCGGTAAAATATGAGGGTCATCGTTGCCCCAAACCAAATGGGGACGAAGCGCCAGCGTGTGCAATTGCCCCGGTTGGTGACTCACCAGAACCGCCTGTTCGGCGAGTGCTTTGGTGTGCGGATAGTGGCACAGCCAATTTGACGCATAGGGCTCTGATTCATCGACGCCACTTTGATCCGATCCGTCAAACGTCACACTGGGGCTGCTGGTGAATACCAGTTTGTCGATCGCCGCATCACGGCAGGAACCGATCACATGGTCGGTGGCCAGCTTGTTGATCGAAAAATAGTCGCTCCATTTGCCCCACACGCCAGCGATGGCCGCGGTATGAATCACGCCATCCACGTCACGGATCGATTCGCCCGCAAATGCCCGATCCGTGAGATCGCCTCGACGATGGCTCATTCCGCGAGCCACAAGGTCAGGGTACTCGCCCCGCGAGACCCCAATCACTTGATCCCCACGATCGAGCAATTGCCGCACGATCTCGCTGCCCAGAAATCCGCCGCAACCGGTGACAAGTACACGCATATAGCAAGGGTAGTCGTGACGCGATCGCCAATGAATCTCAGAAGGAAGTTTCCTCGTAAGATAATGGCACCAGAGATCCAATGATATCCCGATCCGACCAGCCAACATGCGACAATCGCAGGAAAAATAACTGGGTTTCTATTGACGTTAATCGGGTATCCTATTAATTGTGGAACTCAGGCGTTTGCACCCCCTTCCGATGACTTGTCGTGGAGAAGCAGAATGGAGCCTGAAACAAACGAGCAAGATTCGCCGAATCGTTCGACGATCGAGCGATTCTTTAGCGGACTGAGTGAGTGTGTTTTCCATTCCAAACTCGGCGTTGCCGACGTCCAGATGGTCGACTACCTGACCGACATGATGTTGCGATTCGTTCGTGTTGATTCGCTTCATCGTGTCCGACGTGCCAACGGTCGTCCAGTCACCGAAGTGTTCGAGATGCTCACGGAAGCGGACCAGCGGATCGGGCTGGCACGCCGCGAAGTGCACCGTCATATCGGCGACTTCACTCTGTTTTGGTCGGGCATGTACCCCGAGAGCTTGCGGCGAATTCGGCCCAGCGAATCGGCCGACGGTTTTCTTGACTACTGCCGACAAGGAAAGCGAGCCTACGCGATTGCCGCCAGGATCGAAGGCGGTGACGATCGCCCCTCCTGCCACCTGCTTCATAAGCTCAGCGAGCAGTTCGAGCTTTGCGCTTATGGTTTACGCGAGGTCCGCCGCGAGTGGGAAGAGGGCGAAACGGACAAGGAAGACATGCTGCTATCCTAGGCCCGACCTCGTCATTTCGCCGTTTGATACGGCCGTTTGGCGATCAGAACACCCGGGGCGATCTCCAGCGACGGAAGAATCCGTCTTGCAAGCCTGGGCCTAAGTGAATCGTCGAATTCGCACAGCCGACGCTTGGCCTTGGGGCGTGATGTTGGTACTGATGAACTCGTCGCCCGCGGGCGTGTCGTTGTCGGTGCAGGCGTTGATCGGACAGAGCGGATCGAGCGACTCGCAATTAAGAATTGGGAATAGGGTTCCGCCGAGAGCCCACAGGCTGGCGACCGCCTCGGCCATCCCGCCACCGGCACCCAAGTTGCCAAAGTTTCCCTTCGCTGTCGTCACGGGTGGCTGATCACTGGGCGGCCCGAAAACCTCGGCAATCGCTTCGGATTCTTGACGGTCACATTCTTGTGTGCCCAACCCGTGAGCGTGAATATGACCGATCGTGCTTGGGTCGGCGCCGCCAAGAGCAGCACGCAAGACGTTCACGAAAGCGGTCTTCAGAAATTCCTCACCCACTTGTGGGCCGACCGCGCTGCTGCCATACCCGACGACTTCCCCGAGAATCTTGGCTCCGCGCGATTGTGCGTGATCGAGCGTTTCGTAGACCATCGCCGCTGCACCTTCGCCGACAACGCTGCCATCTCGCGACTCGTCAAACGGCCGACTCATCTTGGCCGGATCATCACAGTTGGCGGCCAGCTTTTCTTGCATCGATGCGTGCAGCGTACGGAGCGGATGGATCCGCGACCCGGTGGCACCGACGACAAGAACGTCCGCGTGCCCTCGATTGATCGTGGAATAGGCTTCCGATATCGCCGCACCGGCGGATGCCTCGCGGAGCGTGATCGAATTGTTCGGGCCACGAAGATCGTTGTAGATCGCGATATGACTAGCGGGCATGTTGGGCAGGTACTTCAGCAACCACAACGGGTTGACTTCGGGACGCCCGCGCTCGCCCCATTTCGTGAAGTCAAACTGGCCGTCGTCGTCCATGCATTTTCGGATCCCCGCAGCAAATTCCTCCGGCAAAGACATGATGTAATCGCAACCGTACACCACGCCCGTTCGGTCCCGGTCACGATTCTCGGGGGTCAACCCCGCATCGTTCATTGCCAGCTGTGCGACCGCGACACCCATTTCGATCTCGCGGCACATCACCTTGCTGCCCTTGCGAATCGTACGCTGCAGTTGCTTGTCCAAAGGACCATAATCGGAGATATCACCGGTGAACTCGGCCGCCTCGCAGCCACTGTCGATGGCTAGCACACCAGGGGACACGAAACTCAGTGGTCCGATACCGCTGATTCCATCTCGCAATCGCTGCAGCAAGGAATCAGGGTCATTGCCGAGAGGGCAAACGACGCCGACCCCTGTAATGACAACACGACGGGACGAAGGCGTATCCATGAAGCATGAAGCCGGGAGGTTGAGCGGAGACAAAGGGAGGCAGGGCGCGTCAACAGAACGGGACCGCAAGAATGCCCCGGCATTCTAGACGGCAAAAGGCTTAGTTTTCAGGGGGTATCGCGTGATTGCGCCAGATACCCCCGCCAGGCCAGTCCCTAGTAGCGACCGCGGTTGGGTGCACTATTGCCGCTGGCCACCTGCGGCACATTCGAGGTGGCCAGATTCTCCGACGCTCTGCCGCGGAATTCGATAAACAGCAAGGCATCGGCCCGGCCGGCTGTTGTGCCGGTCAACATGCTCATGTTCAGCAACGGGACCGCAGAAGGGGGCCGTTCGGGGCTGGCGACGACGCCGCAGGACAGTAGCAGGACCATATCCGAGGGCCACCGGAATCGCTCATGCAGCCGCCAGCTGACGACTTGCGGAACGTCGATCTGCGCCCGATGGACCTGACTGTTCGGCAGCGGCAGTTCCAATTCGACGTGATTGAGTTTGTCGACCTGATCGATTTCGGCCTTGATGACGCAATCAATGACGCCGCCATCGGTGCTCAACAGCGGGCTAATGGACAGCCGATATCCCTCCTGAACTTCGCCCGTTTCAGGCTCATAGGGGGGCCAACCGGCCGGGGATGGACGGACGTTACGAACGTAATTACGGCCACGAGTACTTGCCAGTCGTTCGGTTTGGCCATTGTGCAATACCAAGTTCAGGTCTTGGATCTGTCGCGTGTCCGTTCGAGCGCGGAGCAGGTTCATGACCAGCGCCGCATTCTCTTTGCTAAGCAGCCAGGCCTGTACACCGGGTGAATCGACGCCGACATGTTGCATCAGCGTGTGCGCCCGACTTCGCCAATTCGGATTGCCGACCGTCATCACGCGCAGGTTCATCACTTGCGGATCCTTTTCTCCGGCAACGAACCGATCAACCACGCTGGCGACCACTTGCTGCATCTCATTGGTGTGATAGACCGACAAAGAATCGCGACTGGCGTTCATGAATCCGAACGGCTCGGTGAACCAGACGTCGCTACCGGTTTCGCGAAGCACCCAATCGATAATTGCTTGCTCAGGCCGATCCATCTTGGTTAGGTAACCGGTGTAGGGGCGTATGTCGTAGACGCGATGTTCCTGTCCCGCGGTTCGCGGCAGTTCACCGCCGGCGGTGACTTGACCGGATGGGGCACGGGCAATCGCTGCCGGATTGTTCTGCAGACTCGGGGGCGTGTCGGCGGTACGAGGGACCATGGCGTTGGTCCCTGAGGGTAGTGACATGCCTTGAGCCGCCGCTCGATCGACAAACGCAAGCAAGGCAATGGCTATGACAAGCGTGGATACCGTTAGGCGAAAACGCATCGATTCCGTTCCTGGGCGATGGGATTTGGACGAGACGATGTTGCCTATACCGGCTTTTTCGCCGCGCCGGCAAGGTTGAATCCGCGAGACCGACCACCGCGAGTGCAGCAAAACACCCCGCCGAGACCCTGGGCAGAGCCGATGACAGCTTGCCTGGCGCGTGTGGATGCGATAGTTTCGCGCCAGCAATTGATGGCAATTCGACATGAACAGACATGATTGAACAGAAAAAGAGCCGCTTTGGTGAGTCGGACGATCGCCCGAATATCATCTTCATCATCACCGACCAACAGCGGTATGACACCATTTCCGCGCTGGGTTATCCCCATTTGGACACGCCGAACCTGGACCGTTTGGTCCAACGGGGCATCGTCTTCACGCAGTGCCACGTGACGGCCGCATCGTGCGCGGCGGCCCGTGCCAGCCTGTTCAAGGGATACTATCCACACACCACTGGGATTCTGAAGAACGCGGACACCTGGCGACGCAGCTGGATCGAATTGCTGAATGACTCGGGATACTACTGCACCAATATCGGCAAGATGCATACGTGGCCATTTCAAACCGAACTTGGCTTTCACGAACGGTACGTCGTCGAGAACAAAGATCGATATCTCGAGGGAAGATATTTTTTTGACGAATGGGACAAGGCGCTTCGCTATCGAGGGCTCGTCAAACAGCAGCGAGAATATTATCGACAGCGAGATGATTATCGATCGGCACTCGGTGCGTTCGATTGGGAACTGCCCGAAGACACCCATCCCGACATGTTCGTGGGTGACATGGCGACCTGGTGGATTGACTCGAAGCCAAAAGTGAAGCCGCTATTCTTGCAGATCGGTTTCCCCGGGCCTCACCCACCCTACGATCCGGTCCCGCGATATGTCGAGCCCTACCTGAGTCGAGATCTGCCGCTGTTGCCGGTAACCCAGGAAGAGTTGGACGCACAACCCGCTGCGCTCAAGGAACTGCGCCAGCACAACCAGGACATTGATCACGATTCCGTGGTCATGGATCTGAACCCGACGCATGGCCAGCGACATCGTCAGCGAGCTTACTACTTGGCCAACGTCACGATGATTGACGAAAAAGTGGGTGAAATCATCGCGGCTTTGGAACGCAACGGATACCTTGACGATTCGATTGTGATCTTCACGAGCGACCATGGAGACTGCCTGTCCGATCACGGTCACAGTCAAAAATGGACGATGTTCGAGCAGGTCACACGTGTTCCGATGATCGTTTGGGCACCGGGCCGATTCGGGTCTCCTCGAAAGGTTGATCGGCTGATCCAACAGATGGATCTTGGACCGACGATCCTCGAATGGGCCCGAATGGATGTCCCCACCGACTGGGAAGCGCAATCGCTTGCGGGCGCTTTGGATCCCGATGCGTCTTTTCGCGGTCGTCCCTACGTGTACTGCGAGCAGGTTGGCGACGCCGTCCTGACCGGCTGCGAATTCATGACGATGGTCCGAAACCAAACGCACAAGTTGGTTCATTTCCTGGACCAACCCGACGGACAGTTGTATGACCTGGTCACAGATCCAGATGAGCTTCACAACTTGTGGAACGATGACGCCGCGGAGCCGGAAAAACAACGGCTGCTAACCGAATTGCGGGAATGGCGGATCCGCAGCGGTGTGCACACCAAGGACTGGTGCCAACAGTCACGTTAGGAATCAATCGCGAGGCACTTCGATCCCTCGGATTAGCGTACCGAGTTCCTCGTCAGTGTTGCGGCCTTCGATTTCGGCCTCGGCGGTCAGTTGCACCCGATGCCGCAATGCCGGTACGGCGATCTCGACGACATCGTCCGGGATCCCATAGTCACGCCCGCCGAAGGCTGCCAGAGTGCGAGCCGCCTGCATCAACGCCAAACCGGCTCGGGGTGAAGCACCGATATGGAAGGCGGGCCAGGTACGCGTCGCCCGCACGATCTTGTTGATGTAGTCAACCAGGTTGTCCTCAATCAGCACCGTTCCGCAGGTTTCGATGGCCTGCTGAATCTCCTCAGGACTGGTCACCCGTCGGATTTCATCCTTGAGTCGCTGATTCATGTCGATCTGTTTGCTGTGCAATTTCAAAATCTCCGATTCTTGTTCAGCGGTCGGATAGTCGACTCGCAGTTTGAACATGAATCGATCGAGCTGAGCCTCGGGCAGGTTGTAAGTTCCTTCACTTTCGAGTGGGTTTTGCGTTGCCAAGACCAAGAACGGCTTGGGTACCCGATGGCTCGTTCCGTCGACGGTGACCCGGTATTCCTGCATGATTTCCAGCAATGCCGCGTGCGTTTTCGCCGGTGACCGGTTGATCTCGTCAGCCAACAAGAATTGCGTAAAGACCGGTCCGGGGCGAAACCGAAATTCGCTCCGCTGCATGTCATACACCGGTGCACCGGTGATGTCCGAGGGCATCAAATCCGCCGTGAATTGAATTCGACCACATTCACAACCGAGCACTTGCCCCAAGGTGCGGACGAACAGCGTTTTTCCCAACCCGGGAACGGATTCAATCAACACATGCCCGCCCGAGAACAAGGCAGTCAATGAACCCTGTACCAATTCATCTTGCCCGACATAAAGCTTGGCAATTTCTGACGAGATGGAATCATACAACCTTTGGATTGGCGTAGATTCTTCCTTCCCACGGGTTGCTGTGGGACTCGCCGCGGCGGTCGAGTTGCCGTCGGTATTTGCCGGGGGAACACTACTCAACGTTTTTCCTCGTTGTCGTCTGGTAAAATCTCGGGGTACGCGTTCGCTGAACTCTCTGGTTCAAAGTCATCCGCTGCTTCCACCGTCGCAGCAGTGGGTCGCATTGTAAAGAACTGTCGCAGATCCCAAGCACCCTGGACCGGACCCTGTTTGAGAAACTCTTGCCGAAATTCTTGTTCGGCTGGCAATGAACGCTGGCCGTCAATGTAACACGCTATCTGCAATCCTTGCTCACCACCATGGGAGCAACGAATGCTACACCAATGGAATTGCGGCGAGGAGCACGCCGCAGCGACGCTGTCGATCACGGAGTCCAACAGGGATCGGTCTGATAGCCTGCGGCGCAACCATTGGTCGTCGTCCCCCAATATTTGCAGATCACCGGTGAACACTTCCAATGGCAACGCCTGGGCGGGCCAGTCGACGGGGATCGGCGGGTTACCTTCTGCCGCCGCACCATCAACGAGCGGTCGAATCGCCGGTAAATTGACGCGCAGATAGCTCTCGGCCGATGCACGAACCGCCTGGTCGTCGCTTGCACCGGTCATGGCGACCAGATCAGCGATCGTGATTTCGCCAACCGCCGGATCGTTCACATGCGCCGAAACCCGAAACGAACATGAAACCGACGACTCGGCAGATCGCGTCTGCTTGCCTGCGGACCTCGTGATCCGTAGCCCCGCAATCGAAACGCCCTGTTCGTTCCGAACCGGTCGCAACCCCATTGCGGCCAATCGTTGCCCGAGCGCTTCGTCGAAGACTGCGAATTCCGAGCTCACCGCATGCTTGGGCGCCAAACGCGGAAGGGGTGTCACGGCGGGGCTGGTGGGAGGATCGGGTAACACCCAAGCACCCGACGTCTCGCCGTGCATCCGCTTCATGTACTCGCTGATCCGCGAGCGGGCATAAGCTTCGCCGCCCGCCTTGTTCATCAATGCGGCAACCGCATCCAAATGGTCACCAAAATCGCTTTGCTTGGATCGGTGAATTCGCTTGGGTCTTCCGAAAACCGGCAACAGCATCAAACAGATCACCAATCCCAGCATGACACCGTGCGTTGTCACGATGCTCAGCGGCCAAACGGTTAGCAATTCCATTCCCGATGCTTTCGGCACACCCGGCTTTCGCTGGCTGACCCCAATCGGACTCCAGCCACTGGTAAGGAAACCGGCTGTCAGATCCTGATCCATTGACGGGGTTGACTGAACAACGAGTGCGTTGGCAAGGCTGCGGTTGAACGGCCGCGTGAAGGCATAATTCGTCAACAGTGATCCGCCAGCAACCACAATGATTTTGGAACCATTCCATTGCTCGGATTCAACCTCCGCGACAATCGTTTCACCCGATTCGCTTTTCAACAGTGGCTTGAACGTGGTGGGGGTTTTTGTGGCAGACGTGTTTGCGGCGGGCGTCCAACCGGGAGACCCCGGCCCCGTGGGTCCCGTGGGTCCCGTGGGCCCCGTGGGCCCCGTGGTCGTAGTCGTAGTCGTAGTCGCAGTCGCAGTCGCAGTCGAGGCAGGCGTCGCCGCGCTGCCCTGTACGGCGTCGTATCCAACGATGCGAAATTCGCTGGCCGCATCGATCGTTGCATCCGGAGACGCGGAAACACGTCGATCCCAAGAACCGCTGACATCACCCAAAGGTTCACGGCTGACCAACGGCTCGATTTTGAACCAGCCATTGCTTTGCACATCGGCGCGGTTCAGTCGCCAGCTGATCCGCTGGTTGATGCTCTTGGCGGCGCGCTTGCGATACTCCAGCCGCTGCTCGGGCGACGCCAGCTTGCCGGCATCGATCCAATAGTCCGTTTCGCTGCCACTATCCGGAACGATGTAGATCAATGTGCGACCGCTACGGCGCAGCCATCGGTCAAACCACGCGGTCACCTTTGTGTCGACCGGGCCGAATACCTGCGGCGTCCACACGATCACATCGGTGCGTTGCACGCGATCGCTCAATCGAGTCACATCGCGAGTTCGAAACCCGGCTCGCTCGTACGATGCCCGAAGCGCGCCGAACCCATTCAGACTGTAGCGTCCGCTCGATCCCTTGGACCTACCATATTCGGTCGAAAGCTTGCTGCAGCCGGTCGACAAGAGGACGATCGCGATGACCAGGCACGTCGGGCCCATCTTGGAATTGGTGCCCAAATGGGAATTGGTGCCCAAATGGGAGGCTCGCCGCTGGCGTTGGAATCCGATCATGCGGCAAGCTCCTGACGTCGTTGGATCGACTGCTCCAACTTCAGATTCTCGTGCCAGAGCTCAACAAACTCGCTGTGAACGATTTCATGGCGGCCGAAATAAGATCGTTCGAACGCGGTGACCGTCGCTCGTAAACGGACCGCGGAATCGGGATCGACCGCGCGCGTCTCGCGGACGTATTTCCCGTTCGTCTTGCCCCGATTGAGCCGTAGCAGCCCGGCGCGATCCAACAGCAGCAGTTGGTGCCCAAACAGCAAAATGATCGCCTGTTCGTATTGTCCCTCGTTCATCAATCGTTCGGCTTCACTGCGGAGGTTAACATCGGTCCGCCTCAGCTCAGCGGGCAAGTGTTTCATGCGTTCGATTGTCTGTTCGTCCGGTGCGCCGTGAGCCTGGCTCGATCGCAACTTTGAGTCGGTTCCCAAATCAATCTCGGCTTTCGAGAATGCGTAAACAAGCAGCGCGACGGCGGTGACCAGCAATGTCGCCAGCAGCATCCAGCCAAAGAGGTTGCCAATGGTCAATCCGGAGCCAAACAATCCTGTCCCGCCGCTGCCGCCACCGGCTGTGCCCGATGGTGTGGCTGACTTGACCACACGTTTCGCCTCGGGAAGCCAGCGGCTGTCTCGGTTCAGCGAATCATCGACAACCGGTTTGACAGCGATGGGCAGTACTTCGCCGACAGCGGAGTCATACCAAGATGTATCGCCCAGCGCTTTGTCGGCCGGTGACGGCGCGGCGTTGGCTGGGTTGGCCGGCACCGCGCGCGTCATCTGTGCGCTCGCGGGCGAGAGCAGGCAGTTGAAACAAACCAGCGGGATCCAGATCAGGAGCCGATAGTGACGTTGGCAGATCACAACCTGGTCTCCGCCGGAGCAATGTCGGTGATCACAGTCGCGTCAACCGCACCAGCCGCCAAACGCGTCTTGGAATCCATTGACGACCGAAGTCGCTGTTTGGCGGTGGGATGTTCACTGGGCACATGGACCCAGCCCGCTTCATCGCCAAATTGCCGCATCGCCTCGGCGCGGATCGCCAATTCGACTTCCCAGCCTTCCAGTCGGATTCGCGTGTCAAGATAGCTCAGCAGACGGACCAGAACACTCACACCAGCGACGGTCCAAAGGGCAAGGGGGTACATGACCAGCAGCACCCACAGATCCCAGGTCCAAAAACCAGTGGCGATGCCACGAATCCAAATCAGGGTGTACAAGACGCTCAGCAACATCCAAAACAAGACAAACGAAACGGCGAGAAACCGTCCACCCAGATCACTGGCCACCGGCGAATGCAACGATTTTGATCGCCGCCCCATCGTGATGACCGCCTCCGAATCGCTGCGAATGGGGCATTGTTCGAGCAACAAGATCTCGGGCATGAAGGGACGACTGCTGCGGATGGTGGTCAAGGCAATGACAAACGCGATGGGAACGATCACGTCCCAAAACCAATTCACGGGCTGTCCCCAACGGAACGCCAACACCAACATTGCCGGCAGCGCCAACCGTTTACCACCGAGGACCCAAAACCAGCGGGCAAATTGCCGCTTCGATTCGCCAAAAACGCTTGCCCATGTCGGCCGTTGCTCGAATACCGCTTGTCCCAAATACAACGTCGTCAGGACGCCCGCCGCGGGAGTCTGCAAGGTGACCAACAGCGCCATCCAGGCCATGTAACGCGAGATCTCGGCCAAGGCCTCTTCGTCGTCCAAACCATAGGCAGCCTCGTTCAACGGGATCCAGCTCAACAGTACAGCATTCCCGATCGCCCAGGGGATCGCGCCGACGGCAAACCCGATCAGCAAAGCCGCGGGATAGCGACGAATCATCACCATCGCCAGGTCGCCGATCTCCGAGAGCGTGCGGAGCCGGATCACGACATGCGTGCGGTCAAGCTGCATCGTGTTCCCCTGCGGTTGGTTCCGGACCTGCAGGCAACGCCAACTCGTGACGGGGAAATCCGAGCACCACGAAATAGAAGCTGATCATGCCGGAAGACAAAATCGCCCACATCGCCTTGACCAAATAGGGTGCCGGACTAGGCGACAGAAATCCTTCCGTGAATGCGGCCATCGCAAACAGCACCGCTGACGCGGCCATCACGGGAACCGCCCGCATGGCGCTTTCACGCAGCGAGTCGACTCGGGTCAGTCCACCGGTACTAAACAGTCCAACGCCCAGCCTCAGCCCCGCTGCTGCGGCCAGCGCGATCGCCGTCAGCTCGAACGGACCGTGCGCAGTGACAAAGTGAAAGAAGTTATCGCCTCCGGTGACGTCCTCGCGAGCCATGAATCCGAACATCGTCCCCAGCGCCACCGCATTGTAGGCCAAGTTGAACAAGCACGGAATGATCAAAATCCCGTAGCCGAAACACTGCAATCCGATCCCCGTGTTGTGCATGATGTAAAAGCCCGCCATCGGAACATAGTGATCAAGCGAACCCTCCAGCGGCTGCTCGTACATATCCTCGATCGCTTCCAACTGCGCCGCTCCGACAACACTCTCGGCAAATCCCGGATACAGTTGCTCATTGGCGCCAAGGTACATCGACAGCGCGAACAGTCCGAAAAAGATAATCGTCGCGATGCGCACACAGGGATCCGCAAAAATCTGTTGCGGCGCCTCATGGAATACGACATCGGTCCATCGATTCGGCTCGAACTTATTGGCCCGGTACAACTGGTTGTGGGCACGCGCGACCAGGCGATGCAAATAAGTCACGGTGCCCGGCGGCAATTGATAAGCGTCGGCAAGCGCAAGGTCGGCGCAGGCGGCTCGATACAACGCCGAAAACCGAGAAACGCCCGCGGCGCCGCGATGACCCACTCCTCCCGCCTTGTCCGTGCGACCGCGCGTCTCCATCGCATCGCACAGATTCTCTAACTCCGCCCATTGGACGCGTCGCTTTTCCAAAAACGCGGCAACATTCATTGTGGCGACTCGGGAGGTTTCGGTTCGATCGGTGGAGAAGGAGGCAAAGCGGATGGTTCAACCGGAGGAGGTTCGGGCGAGAATGATCCCGCCGTCGTATCCATCCCGCCACCTTCGGCCGACACTGCAGCGGTATGGCCGCTGCTCACGATCGGACGTATCGGTTCGTCAGGCAAGATCGACACCAGCGGCGAACTGGATACGCGACGACCGGCCAACCCCTTTCCCACCAATCCCTGTGGCTTGTGCGCATCTCGCAACAGCGGACTGTAACCGGCCAGCGGTCCAAGGTCGGGAAGTTCCGCGGACGAGTCGGCCAAAAACGTTTTGTAGTATAAAGCATACATCAATAAATCAGGGTCGATGTCGCGACGGAATTCGAACCGCTCCACCAACGGAACGGTCAGGTGCCGGGCAACTTCGCGCCGTCGGGCGGGCGTCAGGTAGTGCCGTCGTTCGGCATAAATCGCCAGCGTCCGCGCCATGCTCCGCGAGACCCGGTAATCGCCGGGTACAAAGGACGCCAGCGCTGGAACGCGGGGATCGTCCACCTTGGCAACCGGCAACCGCCAACTCCGCTCGTCGACAATCACCATCGTACCGGCGGCCAGATCCCCGAGTCGCTGCAGCCTTCGTGTCGAGATCATCGACACCAATCCGATCATCCCGGTCGGTATCAGAAAGGCAGGGGGAGCGTCTTCAGAAAGTTGGCTCAGCGCAGCGAGCGGCGCGAGGTCGGCGAGGCGGAGCAAGTTTCGTATCAGCGCCCGCTTCCCGCTGATCGGACGACCATCGATGTCGATCGCGCGGATCCCACAGGCCCATTTTCCGACCGTGCGACCATTGAAATACGTCTCCATCACCGTGCCATAAAACCAGCTGACCACAAAATAGACGATAAAGCCGGTCGCGATCGCGAACGGCCCTAGCGTGCTGAAGTCGATCAGCCCACCGATCAGATAAACCGCCACGACCAGCGAGATGATCACAGCCCAGCGGACCGCAAAGTCAATCAGATAGGCCGGTAATCGACGAAATGGCCCAGCCAATTGATAGTCAAAGGCAATGTTTTCCGGCGTTTTGACCGCGATCGTCGTGTCCAGTGCAGCGGGTGCGGCCATGCGTTGAAGCTATCCGGAGTGAAAGTGCGGCCAGAGAGTGAACAGAGAGATCCTGCCTTCCACTGCATTATCGACCCCCCGCACCATGATGTGCAACGGTCTGTTGCGATGCGATTCGCCACCGCCGGAATGATTGTTTCGTCGGCTCTCGGTCATTAGATTGCGACAATCCGGCTCTCTGTTCGTGTTACAACTTGGCTTGCTCGGTCGCTGAGTCTGTGGTTTTCATTTTTTTTTCGGCCCCAACATGCCAGACAATTCATCGGAGAATCCGCTCCCAAACGCGGGAAACCTCACCGGCTCGGCCGATTCGGACCAACACGCGGTCACTGCCAAAGCCGAGATGGACGGTAGCACCGGGGTCGATGTCATTGAGCCTGTCGATCCGCCGACGAATCCATTACGCATCATTCGTTGCATCGGCCCGGGGCTGATCATTGCCGGTTCGATCGTCGGAAGTGGCGAATTGATCGCGACGACCAAAACGGGTGCCGAGGCTGGGTTCAGTCTATTGTGGCTGATCATTCTCGGCTGCGTGGTCAAAGTTTTCACGCAAATCGAGCTCGGTCGATACGCGATCATCAGCGGCAAGCCGACGCTTCGCCGCCCTCGATGAGGTTCCCGGACCACGGATCAAAGGTCGTGGAAACTGGTTGGTTTGGTACTGGTTGGTGATGTGGCTGGCCAGCATCAGCCAATTGGGCGGAATCGTCGGTGGCGTGGGACAGGCGCTGGCCATCAGCGCACCTTTAACGCAAGCGGGCGCGCGATACAACGAGGCTCGCGGATGCGGAAACGCTGAAAAAGTTTGATCGCTTCATCGATCGCCGCGAGACCACGGCAGCCGACGGTGCCGAATCGGTTGCGACCAGCAGCGACCCCGATTCGGCGACGACCGCTTCGGGCGCGACACCCAATGACGCGGCGATTTGGGCGGCATTGATGGCAATCGTTACCAGCCTGATCTTGATGTACGGCCGTTACGGGTTGATCCAATCACTGTCCACCGTGTTGGTTGCGTCTTTTACGCTGTTGACCGTTGTCAATCTGTTTCTGCTGCAGGGACAACCCGATTGGCGAGTCAACTTATCCGAATTCTTCAACGGTCTGAAATTCCAACTTCCCGAGCCGGTGGGCGGCGGCAATCCGATCGGAACCGCACTGGCGACATTCGGCATCATCGGAGTCGGTGCAGCCGAACTGGTCGTCTATCCCTATTGGTGTTTGGAAAAGGGGTACGCAAGGTTCGTCGGAAAATACGACGGGTCACCGGAGTGGACTCGCCGCGCGAGCGGATGGATGCGGATCATGCGAATCGATGCCTGGGGTGCGATGGTGGTCTATACCTTCGCAACGGTTGCCTTCTATCTACTGGGCGCCGCGATTTTGAATCGTGTCGGGCTGAACCCCGAAAAAGAGCACATGGTTCGAACCCTAGCCGTGATGTTCGTCCCTGTCTTTTCGGATTGGGCATCGGCGATCTTCCTGTTCGGCGCCTTCGCCGTACTTTACTCGACGTTCTTTGTGGCCAACGCCAGCCATGCACGAACGTTTGCCGATGCGATGCACGTGGTTGGCATCGTCGGACATGACGAACAAACCCAACAAAAGTGGGTCCGTCGACTGAGCGGCCTCTTTCCCATGCTGTGCCTGCTGATTTATCTGGCTTATCAGGAGCCGGCACAGCTGGTCTTGCTGAGCGGCGTCGCTCAGGGAATCATGTTACCGATGCTTGCCGCCGCCGCACTTTACTTCCGATATCGCCGGAGCGTTCCCGGGCTGACACCCGGAAAGTTGTGGGACGTGATGCTGTGGCTATCCGCGGCCGCCATGCTGATGACCGGAACGTGGACGGTGTTCGATAAAATCCAAGGCTACGTTTCACCCTAATGCTTTCATGAGCGACACGACTTGCACGATCCCGGCACGCTTTGGGATCATCGGAACGGGCCGAATCACTCGTCGGCTGGTCGCCGATCTGCAATCGACCCAAGGCGTCGATGTCACGGCGATTGCCAGCCGTACGGCGCAGCGCGCGGTGGTATGCCGACCAGTATGGGATCGCGACTGCGGTTGAAGGTTACGAGGCGCTGTTAACGCGGGATGATGTTGATGTTGTCTACATTTCGTTGCCGCCCTCGATGCACGCAGAGTGGTCCATCAAGGCAGCTCAGCGCGGCAAACACGTTTTGTGCGAAAAACCGTTGGCCCTATCCGCCGCGGAAGCCGAATCGATCAGCCGCGAGTGCCAGCAGAACCATGTCCGCTGGCTCGATGCGACCGCTTGGCTGCACCACGAACGGACCGATGCCTTCGCAGCTTGGTTGCAGTCAGATCGACTCGGCAAGGTCGGTCATGTCAGCGCCGCGGTCTCCTTCTACCAGCCCTTTCAATCGGATGATCACCGCCTGGACGGTTCGCTCGGTGGCGGCTGCCTGCTGGATCTCGGCTGGTACGCGGCGGGGCTGATTCGTTTTGCGGTCGGTCGCTTGCCGGCATCCGTGTTCGCCGATGCTGTGATCGGCGAGGGCGTGTCTCAGCGGGTGACCGCGATGCTGTGGTTTGCCGACAACGTCACCGCAACGCTCTCGTGTGGCTACGATACAGCGACGCGAAAGTGGTTTGAAGTCGCCGGCAGCGCCGCATCGCTGGTGTGCGACGACTTCACACGGCCCTGGGCCGACCGGCCCCATCGATGCTGGATCCACGATGCTTCGAGTAAAGTGGAACAGCATGCATTCGAGGGAAGCCAGGAACGAAGGATGATCACTCGGTTGATTGCTGACGAACCGCTCGATCCGTGGCACCAACAGGCGCTCGATACGCAACGGATACTCGACGCCATGGCCAAATCGATTCATACTCAATCGCCGGTGGGTATTGGCTAACAGCCGGTTGAATTTCGCGCGGCCCGGCAACAGAGAGCGGAATGCTTTTTCCACCTGATCCACGCACCAGGACCATTCGCACATGCGCATCATTGTCGCCATCATCCAGCCGACCAAACTTTCCGCGGTCCGCGAGTCGCTGAAGGAGATTGGCGTCGAACATCTAACCGTCTGCGATGCGCTCGGCTATGGTCGCCAACGAGGGAAGATGGCGAGTTTTCGTGGCAATGAGTACCGCGTCGAGCTACTGCGCAAGGTTGTTTTGGAAATCGTCGCTGGTGAAGAATCGGTCGAACCGATTATCGACACGATTTGCCGTACGGCGCTCACCGGAAGCGAAGGTCAGATCGGGGACGGCAAGATCTTCGTGCTGCCGGTTGCCGACGCGATCGACATCGCCGGCTCAGTACGGGGCAACAATGCGTTGTGAGGATGGCCATCGGTGGCCTCAGTCCGCTGGCGGAAAGTCCCCGTCGGATTGACTTTTAGAGTTTGCTGCTGAGGTCGTTTCGCTGAAGTCACCGAATCGCCAGGTGATCGTCGTCGGAGGTTCGAGAATGGTGCTACCCACGCCCGAATTGGAGAACTCGCCATCGACTGTGAATGTCCAACCTTCACTTGCCGAAGTCGCTTTGTCGCCGATGCTTTGGACGAATGCCGTCGTCTTGGATCCCTGAATCTTGACTGGCGGATCGTCGATACTCCGCATCAAGGATTCCAAAGTCGTACCCGAGGCCACGTCAAGGAACTCGAAACGATCGACTTGATCGTCGACGTCAACTTCCATCGTGACCGTGCCGGTTGGGATCCCCGTTGCCGGAATCGGAGCCGACGACCGAGAGCCGCAACCGAGAACGAAGAAAGCGGCGAACAAGCCCAGCAATGCTTTACTCATTCCGCCACTGTACACGATCCGACGATCAGCGTCTCGGTCATCGAGCGGGAGCTGGCAAAGACTCATTCGGTCGCTTTGGCGGCTCGAGGATCGACTTGCAGATTCGCCAAATAAGCCACCACATCCCTCAATTCTCGGGCCGTCAGGTGCTTCACCAAATCATCTGGCATCGATGACTTTCCCTTTCGCCGGCCAACGATCTCATCGATGAAAACACGCTGCTGGCTGCCATCGTTTTGGATCAGTTCGACGAAATCATCATTCTCGGACTTCACAATCCCGGTGAACACTTGCCCCAGATCGCTGACGATCACGGCTGTCTCGAACCCTTTGGCGATCTGTGCATCCGGTAAGCAAATCGATTCCAGCAGATATCGGCGGTCTCGTTGTTTTCCGATCACGGTCAAGTTTGGTCCGACTTCGCCACCGGCCCGATCGACCCGATGGCAACGAAGGCACGACACCTCTGTCTTGCCAACGAAAATCTTCTCGCCCTCGCCAGCGTCACCGCCGTGCAGCGATGCGAGCCAAGGAGCAAGCGGATCGGATTCGGCCAGCACGCGCAGATGCTCAGCGAGCACGCTTTGCAGATCGACCCCCAGCTTGCCCGCGGACGCTTCCAACACATTCAATTGTACATCGGCCGGTAGCGACCCCTGCAACAGGCTGTTCACGCCGGCGATGATCGTTTCCTTCGCCTGCGGGTCTTCAATTTTCGCCAGCAGGTCCCAGCCCAGTTGTCGAACTCGCATATCGCGGCTGTTGGTCGCTTCAATGAATCTGGCGATGGATCCCTTGGCGTCAATACTCGCCTGCACGTCTAGCGCCGCGCAGCAAGGCCGTCGGCGGAACCATCTTTACCTGGTTGGACAAGCCCAATGCTTGCTTGGGGTCAAGCCGCGCAAGAGCACGCAACGAGTTCGCACGAAGGGTGGGCCGCTGCTGGTCATCTGCCACGCGTTGAACTAACAATGGAATGATTTTCTTGAGCCCGAGTTGTGCGGCGACCTCAATCGCCCGCTCGCGGACGACGTCTTCGGCCGTCATCAAGCTATCGATTCGAGGTGAAAGCGCGTCGGCCGCAACGGCCGCCGGTCGAGATTCCAACGGTCGGTACGAACCCAAAACGCGATCTTTCGGGCCGGGGTTGCTCCACCGGGCCAGCATGTCAATCGCCTCGATCCGCATCTCAGGCTGAACCGCATGACGCGTCGCGAATTCGGCCACCTTGCTGGCAGCCTCGGGGCGTCCAATACGGAAGTTTGCATTCAAGACACGTCGAATGAGCTCGGGATCCTTCGCATCGCTGTCAATCAGGTTCGCCAGTGCGTTCATGGCGACGGGAATCGGAGTGTCATGGATCGCTCGTGCCGCCTCGGCAACGACCAACGGATCCGCATCGGCCAGGAATCGCTCGACCTGCCCGCTACGCAACCGTCTCAACGCGACAACCGCTGCACGCCGCACCGAGACGTTGCGGTGCACAGCAAGTTCGCCAATCTTGTTTGGATCCCCCAGGCTCGACAAATAAACGATACCTGCGTGACGAATCGCGGGGTCCGAATTGTCATTGCTTGCCAAAAGTTTGACAACGTCGTCAAAGGACTCCACCGCTTTCAATTTGCCGAGCGATAACGCGGCAAAATAGCGGACTCTGGCCACGTCGTCTTGCAACAGGGCCCGCAGTTCGTTGGCAGCGATAAGATCACCCCGCTCTCCGGCCACTTTGGCCGCCGCGGCGCGGAGCAGTGGATCCTCGGATTGCAGTAGTGGGCGGATCGCGGTCAACGCAGTTTCCCGCTGTGAACCGTCGCGGCGGGCGATCTGATCGGCTCCCCAGATCGCGTGCAAACGCTGAATCGAAGCCGCATCCGGATTGTTGGCAACCTGGCAGAGTGTTTCCAATTCGCCTCGCGCGGCCAATTGCCACTGGGACTCGAACCGGACACGGCGATCGATGTGACCAAGATCCGCAGCCAGGTCGGCGGTCGAACGCTGCGACCAATCGCCGCCAAGCAATTCTTCAACCTCGCGCACGATCGGCGTGTCGACCTGCATCGGATCGGTCAATCGGTAAATGCGTCCTTTCCCAAGACCGATCCAGCCGTCCACCCAATCGCTGACATACATCGCACCATCGGGACCGAAAGCGACGTCGGTAGCCAGCAACGTCCAAATTGGATCGGAGTCCTCCGCGAGTCGATAGAACGCGCCGTCGGCGTCAAGCTTGAACGAGCGAATCCCGCTGTTGGCCGGACCGCCACGAAAATCACAGATCCAAAATGTACCCTTCAGCGCCTCGCCAAATCCTGTCCCCGGATAATAGGCAAGTCCGCTGGGCCCGTCGGTGAAGTTTGTGATCGGAGGGACAATGTAGGCTGGCTGCTCAGGATGAAACGGCTCCCATAGCTTTTCGCGATTGAATGGTCCGCGGTCGGCAAGGTATTGATAGTGCATCCGCCAGCCCGAATCGCCTCCTTCAAGTATGTGTACGATCCGGGCCTTGTCACCGCTGTCGCTGTTATTGTCGACCGTGAACAGATCACCGCAATCGTTGAAGGCAAGCTCCTGCGGATTCCGCAAGCCCTTGGCAAACACCTCCAATCCGCTGCCGTCGAGCTCGCATCGAAACACGGCGCCTGATTCGGGATTCGCAAGCAGGCGGCCATCATCGGTCGTCACATGGTATCCACGGTCGCCGATGCTAAAGTAAAGGCGACCATCCGGGCCGATCACCAACCCGTGCATGTCGTGACCGCGGAACGCGACGCGAACGCCAAAGCCATCGGACAACACGACGCGCTCATCCGCACTGCCGTCGTCGTCCTTGTCGATCAGTTTCCAAAGTTTTGGGATATTCGTGTAATAGATGTCACTCCCGCGAACCAGCACTCCTGCGCCGGTGCCTTCTTCGATTCGGTTGAATCCATTGGCCACGATATAGCTTTGATCCGCCACACCATCGCCATCGGTATCGTCGAGTCGTCGAATACGGTCATCATGTTGCGCGTAAGTGATTGCCGCCTCGCCCAACAACCGCTTGTGATAATCAATACGATCCTGGACCGTTTCGGCAGCCAAATCGGCAAGGGTCCATTGTTCATCATGGGCGCGGTTGTCCGTGACGCCACGATCCTGACGAAACGACTCACAAACAAAAATTCGACCGCGATTGTCGACGTCGAAGGCGACAATGTTCGCGACATCGGGCTCGGCAGCAAAAAGCTCGATCTTCCAGCCCGCCGGGATGCGAATGCCGGCCATCGTCTCGGCCGCCTCGTCAGATGCTTCGGCTACCTCCGGCTCCAACGGCGGCGGCTGTGTGAAATCATCCGCGACCGCCCTGGCAATGCCAATTCCGACCGAGAATGACGTCGCGACAGACAAGAAAAGTTTCAGAATTGAATCGACGACGCGGCCAGTAGACTTTGATGGCATACAATTCCCATTTATCGATAAAATGCGTCAAGCTCAGCGATGCAGTCGACCAAACCAATGCTCCCAAAGATCTGGTCAAACCATTTTTCCGCGAAGGGACGCTTCCATTTGCTAGTAATCAACACAGTTCATGTGTTCCCGCTGAACGACTCACCAGTCATCGCCTCGCCCGGAGCACCGGTTCGTCGCTGGTGGTCAACCGAAGCGAAAGCCATCAACATTTGCAATTGACAAGGCATTCATTGTTGGACGGTCGTCAACGGATGGGTTCGCCAAAAGTCCCATCCGATCGACTAAGATTCACCCGTCGGACCACACAACCTAAGATAGCCCGCGGACCCACTCGGTGGCAAGATTTGCCGGATGAAGAAGTTGGGAAGCATCACAATCGACCACCTCCGATCACAATGACTCGAATCAGATCATGAATTCAGAAGAACGCGAGTCACATCGCGATCAGGCCGCCAGCGACGCGATCGAGGACGGTTCGTGGGATTCTTCGGACCCGCAACGCCCTGAGCTGAGCATTCCTCTCCATGGGCTCGCCGAGCAATCCACTGTCGAGCTCTCGGATCGCCAGTCACCGCTGATGGCCAAGCTGATTGAGCCCGAAGGCACGGAAACGCCGATTCGTACCGGTTCGCCATTTGCCGTCGATCCGCCAGAAGCATTCATTCTGGCCACGAGCCGCCCGGTCGAAGTGCTGATGGATGTTGGCCCAATTCGTTACACGGCGATGGGTGCGGTGGCAGCCGCCGGGATGCTGCTGGCGTTTGCCGGCGTCGCGGCCTGGTGGTTTCCCGTCGGCGGCACCATGATTGCCGCCTTGGGATGCGTGCTATCGATCTTCGGGCTCTATTCGCCTTACCGCTACACGTCCGTGGTGCTACTGACCTGCCATCTGGCCCTGTTCATCACCAGCTATGCTCGATCGCTGAGCTGAGTTGCCAGGGAGTCCTCTTACGATCCGACAAACCGCTACGAGTTTGCCTTTGCGAATTCGCGCACATCTTTGTCCAGCTGTTCAATTCGCGCCGACAGCGTTGCATCGGCCATCTGCAGGTCGGATGAATCCTCCGTTGAGACGCGCGTGAAGACGTACAGCTTGATCTTCGGTTCGGTACCACTCGGGCGCACGGCCACATAATTTCCCTGTTCGGCCAGATCCATGATGATCAAATTGCCAATGGGCCCCGAAAGTGGTTTGCTCGCCTGAGAATCGAGGCACCTCGAGGTTTGATTCTGGTAGTCGCGGATCGTTACCACGGGGATTCCGGCCAGCGTCGTGGGCGGCGAAGTGCGAAACGTCTTCATCAACCTCTGCATCGCAGCCATTCCTTCGCTACCTTCCATGAACAAATTGATCAACGTCTCTTTGTGGTAGCCATGCTTGCGCTGCAAATCGGCCAGGTATTCATGCATCGACCGTTTTTGGCTTTTCAGTTCAGCCGCCAATTCACACATCAACATGCAGGCCACGGCGCCATCCTTATCGCGGCAATAATGACCAACCAGATAACCATGCGATTCTTCGCTGCCGAAGACGAACTTCTCGGGGCCCTCACGATCCATCACTTCGGCGATGTACTTGAAACCGACCAGCAAATCGCCCTCGCAGCGAACGCCATGATCCAGCGCAATGGCCCGAATCAGTTCGGTCGTAACGAGAGTCTTGACGACATAATGTTGGGGCGAAAGGGTTCCTGCGGCTTCGCGTTTGCTCAGCACGTACTCGGCCAGAATCGCGCCAATCTGGTTGCCGTTGAAGGTACCCCAATCCGCACCGGGATCGGTCGTCCTCGGCGCAGCGCAACCGATCCGATCGCAATCCGGGTCGGTGGCCAGAATCAGGTCGGCCTTCATGACCCGAGCGGTCTTGATCGGTTCGTCAAAAATCGCCGAATTCTCGGGATTGGAAACGTGACCTGGGACATTGGGGAAATCACCGCTTTTCTGTTCATGGGGTCCGTACACATGAACATCGCTGAAACCGTCGCGTTCGAGCAGCGGCAAGACCGCCGCGGCACCCACGCCGTGAAGGGGTGAATACAAGATTCTCACTTCTCGCGGTCCTTCAAACCCGCAAGCCGACGCGCGCTCAAAATAGGCTCGATCGATCTCCTCGGTGACCACCTCGATCCGCCCATCAGCCAAAGCTTCCGAAAACGAAACCGAGCGGATCTCCTGGCACGACATGACTCGGTCAATAATCCCTTTGTCATGGGGCGGCAACACCTGGGCCCCGTTGGACCAATAAACCTTGACCGCGTTGTCACTAGGTGGATTGTGGCTGGCGGTGACCATGATTCCACAATCGCATCCTTTTTCCCGGACGGCAAACGACAACTGAGGCGTCGCCCGGAAATCGTCCAGCAAATAGACCTTGATCCCGGCGGCAACCATGATCCCGGCACACAATTCGGTGAAATGGCGTGATTTGTGCCGGGTGTCATAGGCGATCGCACAAGACAAGTCTTTTTTTCCGGCGTGATATTCGACCACATAATCGGCAAGACCCTGAGCGCTCTCGCCGATCGTTCGATCATTGATCGCGTTGGACCCGATCGGGTACATCCGACCACGTCGACCGCCCGTCCCAAACGGAATGACCGTCCAAAAAACGTCATCCAACTGCTTCCACCGGCCGTCGGCGATGTGCTGTCCGACAGCCTCTCGATAGCCGGCATAGCGATCTTCGGTCAGCCAGCGACGGATGTTTTCGACCGCCGAATCGCTCAGTCTTCCTTCGGATCTCGCGTTTTCAACGGCAGTAATCCATTGTTTGACTTTTTCCGCAGAGCTCATTTTCATCGTCGGAGGTTGTGGCGTGAGGCGGTTTCGAATGACGCGTGACCTTGTTGATCGCCGCCCTCGCGATTCTATTTGGTCTGCATAGCAACCCGCAACGTGGGACAAAATCATTCCCGTTTCTCGCCGATGGACTCCTCGGTTTGCAGGCAGAATTCAAGAAAATGAGCAGTCTGATTATCAGCGTCAGCGGTCTTCGCGGAGTCGTGGGAGAATCGTTGACACCCGATGTCGCAACCCGATTTGTGGCCGCCTTTGCGTCACAGATACCCGCCGGTCCGATCATTGTCGGCCGTGACGGCCGCGCCAGTGGCCCCATGCTCCGTCGCGCTGTCATCGCGTCGCTGACGGCCTGCGGGCGCGACTGTATCGATGTCGACGTCGCTGCCACACCGACCATCGGTGTATTGGTTCGCGAACGCCGCGCCGCCGGTGCCGTTCAGATCTCAGCCAGCCACAATCCGTCACCCTACAATGGCATCAAGCTGTTCGACGCCTGCGGTCGTGTCGTTGATGCCAAGACAGGTGCCGCGATCCGCCGCGCCTATGAAACGAACCAGGCTGCTTGGTGCCCCTTCGACCAGATCGGCATGGTCATTGAAGACGCCGATCCACACGAACCTCACCTGCAAAAAGTGCTGGCGACGGTCGATGCGCTAGCGATTCGAGCAGCCGGTTTTCGCGTGCTGTTGGACAGCAATCATGGCGCGGGCGGCGCACTGGGCAAACGCCTGCTCGCCGCATTGGGTTGCGAAGTGATCGCGGTCGGCGATACTCCCGATGGTCATTTTGCTCATGTTCCAGAACCAACCGCTGAGAACCTGACGGGAATCGCGGACCTGGTCCGCGCAAAACGATGCGCCGTCGGATTTTGCCAGGATCCGGATGCGGATCGCTTGGCGCTGGTCGACGCCGCCGGTCGTTACATCGGCGAAGAGTACACGCTAGCTCTCTGTGTTCAGCGCGCTCGCTGATCAGGCCACTCGCGGACCGATCGTGATCAACGGGGCCACGAGCGGGATGAGCGAGCGGTTGGCCGATGCCGCAGGAGTACCGTCGTACCGCAGTGCCGTCGGCGAAGCCAATGTGGCCGATATGATGATTGCCAAAGATGCCACCTATGGCGGTGAGGGCAACGGGGGTCCGATTGATCCACGGGTCGGGTATGTGCGCGACAGCTTTGTCGGTATGGCGCAAGTGCTCGACCTGATGGCGATGACGGGAAAGTCGGTTGCCCAATTGGCCGACGCCTTGCCGAAGCTGCACATTCACAAAGCAAAAGTGACCGTAGCACCCGATCGATTGCCAGAGCTTTTCGGGGCGCTCCAGAAACGCTACCCCGACGCGAATGCCACCACCGGCGATGGCCTGCGACTCGCCTGGGGCGACAAATGGCTATTGGTTCGCGGCAGCAATACCGAACCGATTGTGCGGCTGATCGCCGAAGCCGAAACCCAACAGCAGGCAAGATCGCTGTGCGATTCCGCTGCCGCGCTGCTGTAGCAGCGTGCAATCCGCAAACGCGCACTAATCCAGTTCGCTGAGTACTTCCTCCAGGGCGCATTTCAGCTGCTCGTCATCGGTACTGGTCCACGACCAGTCGTCACCCGCTCCGCCCTGAAGCACATCGTCGTCGCAATTATCTTGCACGACGTTTGCGTTCAACGCGAAGTCGCCATCGCTTGTGTCGCCGGCCATGATTTGGTCGATTCGTTGTTCATATGTCAGTTCGCGATCGCGCCAGATGTCGTGAATCGCCTGGAGCGATTGCGACTGACCAGAAAGATCAACCGAGCAGCCTACCATCAGGTCATCCCCAGCACCGCCGAAAAGTCGGTTCACTCCCTGGCCCGCGATCAACAGGTCGCGTCCCATGCCGCCCTTGATCCGATCGTCGCCATCACCGGTGACGACGATGTCGTCACCCCCTTGGGCGTGAATCGTATTGTTTCCATCACCGGCAAAGACCACATCGTTTCCGTCGCCGGCGGCGATCCAGTCGTCGCCGCCCGCGGTGCTGATCCAGTCGTCGCCGCGGCCAGCAAAGATCCGGTTTTCGCCCCCACCGGCATCGATCGTGTCGTCGCCGTCGCCGGACGTGATCCGGTCGTCGCCATCGCCGGTGGTGATCTGATCGTTCCCCGATCCACTGCCAATGCGATTGTTGCCGAACAAATCGATGATGATGTTGTCGCCATCCCCGGCATCGATTCGGTCGTCCCCAGGTCCGCCGTCAATCTGATCGCTGCCTCGGCCACCGCCCAGTCGATCGTCGCCACTGCCGCCATCGATGAACACCGGTTTGTCGATATCGTGACTCACCGTGACCCGGTCCTCGCCACCGAGCATCACGATCACGATTCGATCGACGTCGCTGTCGCTAAACGACGATACTTCTTTAGGCCCGTTGTCGAGTTGAGTTTTGACTTCGATAAACGAGCCGTTTTGTCGCACCTTGACTCGATCGTCGCTCTCGGTCCCGATGATCCGTAACACGCCATCGGTCAATGTCACACCAGCCTGCGCAGCGACCACCGACACGGTAACGGTCGCCGGTTCGCTATCGAGCTCGCCATCGCTAACCAGATAGGTGAAAGAGTCGCTACCAAAAAATGCCGGATCGGGTGTGTAGCTGAGACTGCCGTCGAGGTTGACTTGCAGCAATCCGTTCACCGGTTGGCTGACGATCACAGGGGTCAGTGCTGATTGTTCGGCATCGAAGTCGTTGGTCAGCACATCGATGATGATCGCCACGTTTTGGTCCGTCGTCACAACGTCGTCGGACGCGACCGGCGAGTCATTGACCGGATTGACCGATAGGGAGACGATCGCCACGTTCGATTCAGCGCCGCTGGCGTCGCGTATCGTATACGTGAACATGTCGTGAATCGTTTCGCTGCCGTCGTGAACATAGTCGACGGAACCGTTCGGATGGATCGTCAAAAGTCCGCTTGTCGGCGGTGTCACAACACGGATGGAGTTGAACCGCAGTTCATCGTCAACGTCAAAGTCATTGCCGACCAGATCGATGTTCACGCTGCCGTTCTCATCAAGGGAAACAGCATTGTCGTTCGCGGTCGGCGGATCATTGACGGGAACTACATCGATATGCACGGTAGCCGGTATCGATTCTGCTCCGCTTCGGTCACGAATCATATAGGTGAGCGAATCGCTCGTCGATTCGCTGCCGTCATGCAGATAATCGATCGTTCCATCATCATTGATGGCGACAGTGCCATGGGTCGGTTGGGCAATCAACTCGACTGACGTCAAATCGAGTCCATCATCCTGATCGCTGCCAACCGCCGCCAAATCGATCTTGGCTGTACTTCCTTCATCCAATCGTACGAAGACTTCTGCAGCGATCGGGGGATCATTGACCGGGTCAATCGTGATCGCAACGGTTGCCATTCCCGATACCGATCCATCGCGATCGGCGATCGTATAGGTAAACGAGTCGCTGACGGTTTCGCTGCCATCGTGCGTGTAACGCAACGCTCCGCCCGCATCGGTCACCACGCTGCCGTTGGTGGGAAGTTCGATGATCAAAATCGAATCAAGATCCAGCGAGCCTTCCGCGTCGCTATCGTTGTTTGCTACGTCAATCAGCACCGTCCCCGCTTCGCTCGCCGCGGCGAGGTCATCGATGGCAACCGGCGCGTCATTGACCGGCAGGACCGTGATCCGAACGTTTGCTTCGGCGGAAACGGATCCATCCAGATCCATGACGGTGTAGCTGAATTGATCACTCGTGGTTTCACCTCCGTCATGGGTATAGTCGACCGTGCCATCGTCGTTGATGACGAGTGCTCCGTTGCTCGCTGCGAAGACGATCGAAACCGAGTTGAAATCGAGCCGGCCTTCGGCGTCCGAATCGTTGGACAAAAGATTGATTGTCGCTTGATTGCCTTCGTCGACGATCAACACATCGTCGAAAGCCGTGGGGGCGTCATTGACGGGAATAACCATCACGTGGACGGTCGCGCGGCCTGACAGAAGGCCTTCGGCGTCGCGAATCACGTAGGTGAAGGAGTCGTCCGTCGTCTCGCTGCCATCGTGCGCGTAGCTGACCGTTCCGTCGCTATTGACCATCACGGTTCCGCGGGCGGGCACATCGGCGATGCTCAACGAAACGAGGTCAAGCGTATTCTCGGAATCAAAATCGTTGCCGACCAGATTGATCGTCACCGAATCGCCCTCCTGAACGCTGGCCTGATCGTCAACCACAATGGGGGCGTCGTTGATCGGAGAGATCGTGATCGACACCGTCACGGGATCGGACACGGCACCATCAAAGTCCGCGATCGAATAGCGAAAGGAATCGTCCGTCGTTTCGCTGCCATCGTGGGTGTAGTCGACCGTTCCATCGCCATTGACCAACAGCGTCCCATTCAGCGGTCCGTCGATGATGCGAATCGAATCAGCATCGAGACCGTTTTCGACGTCGTTATCGTTGGCGATCAAATTCACGCGAACCGAGCTTGCTTCGTCGACTCGAGCGGTATCATCGGCCGCGGTGGGAACCGAATTGACGAAGACATCCTTGGTAGCACCAACGTGAATCCCGTCTTCGTCAAGCAATTCGACGGTGATGGTGCGTGGCCCACCGCTGGAGTAAACGTGGGTGACAAGGCCCGGCCCGGCAAACAATTCCGGGTTTTCGCCAGCTTCCCAACGGACACGATACTGCGTGACCGTGTCGTTACCGGGATCTTCAGCGGTCCCCAACAGCAAGTCATAATTCGTTCCTTCGGTCACACGTCCCCGCCCGCTCAACAACAACGTCGGTGCAACATTGCTGACGCCGATCTCCAGCGTCTCATCGAGTTGGAACGAGCCATCCTCGTCGCTGGCCGTCACGCGGATCGTGCGAAGGTCATTCCCATCGCTGTACAGGTGCGGAACGCTGATCGCGGGAATCAACCGAGTTCCGTCGGTTTGCGTGACCGCGAGCGGCGCCGCGACAGTCTGCGCCCCGCTTCCGTCACCCCAATCAATAAGGTACTCGGTGACCGTGTCCTCACCCGGGTCCAGCGGTGATCCGATCGTCAGAATCAAAGTTCCTCCCTCGACGATTTGCAAAGCATTGGCCGACAGGGTCGAACTCGGACCGACATTGTTCACTTGGATCGATTTCACGTGACTCGTTGCGGCCGTGTCCTCGTCGTAGGCGGTGACAAGAATGTCGTAAGTCGTGCCGGCCGAATCGGCGTCGGCATAGGTGTGGGCGACGATCCGTCGGTCTCCGCTGACCATCTCGTTCGCCCCGCCATCACCCCAATCGATTTCCCAGTGGTCGATCGTGTCATTGCCCGGATCCATCGAATCGATTTGCAACTGGAACGATTCCCCCTCGTTGACCTGTCCCGGGGCATCGATGGTGACGGTGGGCGCGACGTTGTTTACGGTGACGATCCTTTCACGGGTGTACTCGCCATCGGCGTCGTAAGCAGCAACTCGCAAGGTGTAGTCGCCGTCATCCAAATAGACATTGCTAACGGTTCCGCTGCTTGCACCAAGCGTCGTCGACTTCCCATCACCCCACGATACGATCCAGGTCGTGATCTGGTCGTCACCGGGGTCCGTCGCCGTCAATCGCAACCGATAGGTCTCGCCCTCTTGAACGTCGGTCGCCGGATCGATCACTTGACCGTTCGCATCAACCGGTTCAATGCTGACCAGAGGGGCTACCTCTGCGACCAGGAAAGACGTCTGATATTCCGTGAAACCACGGTCGTCGTGGATCCTCGCACGGAGACTGCGACTTCCCGCCTGTCGCACAACCAGATCCGCGAATGGATCGGCCTGGGGACCAAGCTCGAATTGGCCATCATTGTTCAAATCAAAGCTGTAACTGAATCCGTCGCGGAGGTCGGCGCTGGACAGATCGTTCTGGCCAGTGAACGCGACTCGAACGGTGTCACCCTCGCGGGCCATGTTTCCATTGTTGGACAGGCTCGCCGTCGGCGGCGTGTTGATGACAGTCAATGTCGTCGCCGCATCGGCGAATGTGCCGTCGGAGTACGTTGCCCGGAGGACGATCGCGTAGGTCCCGTCATCATCGATCGACGGCGTCAACGATTCGAGCTGATTCCAGCTCACGATCGGATCGACGCCGGCGGCATCTGCGAAATCGCCGTCCCCGTTCAGATCCCACGAGAGGATCCCGGTGCCGATTGCTTCGGCCGCTAGCTGTAAACTCTGGCCCTCGTCCATCACAAACGATTCGCGAACGATCGGCGTGGCCGCTGCGACAGCGACGTTGGTCGTTTTCAAGTCGGTGGCATTATCATCGTCATTCACCTCGACTTGAATCTGGAAGTCGCCGGCGTCCAGATAGACGTGGCTGGCCGACGTGGTGCCGCTGCCGAATGATTCTTCGACACCGTCGCCCCAATCGACGCGCCACGTGGTGACGTGATCCAAGCCGGGATCGGTACTGGAGAACGCAATCGCGTGAGCTGCTCCGACTTGGACGTTGCTCGGTGCGGTCAGTTGAACCGTCGGCGGCGTGTTGTCGATCACCAATGTCGTGAACGCGACGGTCGATCGGTTCGTTTCGTCGATCGCTCGCGCGGCGATCCGGTAGGTACCGTCGTCACCGAGTCCCACGTCGCGCAGCTGAGCCCAGCTCAAGTGGATCGATTCGCCCGTTGCGTCAGTGAATGATCCATCGCCGTCGATATCCCAGTCGACTCGCGTCAGTCCGACGCCCAATTCGGGCAGCGTCACGTCAGCGACAAAGGTAACTCCGCTTCCTTCGTCGATTCGATAGGGAGTTTCGAGAAATCGTACGACGGGGGGGCTGATCGTGCTGACGATCTCCATGGTCTGGTAATGGAGGTTGCCTTGCCCGACGACACGGACGTCTCCTTGCGGCATCGGCAGCGGCGGCAAAGGCGAAACCTCGAGACCGGCCGGATCCAACTCCAGCAAATCATCCAACGGATCGGCGTCATCGTCCCCGTAAACGGTCGTAGTCGCTGTCGCCGACAACTTGCTCAGTTCAACGCGGAACCGGTCGCCGCCATCCCCGCCATACAGCTCGGTCGTGGCGTTCTGTCCGGTCGACTGCAGCTGGATCGTGTCATCTCCGCCTTCGCCGCGAACTTCAAGCCGGATGTCTGATTTCGAAACCGAGAGCGTCGCCACGTCGGCCCCATCACCCAATCGGACCACGGTCGACGGGCTGGCATCGAACAGCGATACGGAATCATTTCCGGCGCCGGTGTCGATCGAAGTCGCAAGCACGTCCGACCCCAGCGCAGCAGCCAATGTGATTTGATCCGAGCTGTCGGCCGTGGTGACCGAGAGCGATTCGATCGATTCAAAGGTGGTCAGCAATTGCAGCGGCTCGGGCAGACTGGTTTCGAAATCGAAAGCTACCAGTCCACCGGCGTCAACATCGCTGCCGGCAGATGCCACGAACAGTTTTGACTGGCCGGCCGTCGCCAACTGGCTTGGTCCGAGCAGGCCGGCGACACCACCGACATCGTTGCGGACCACTTGCAAGAACTCAAGTTGTCCACTTTCGGTGTCTCGCCCGAATACCGCGATGGAATCGTTCGCACGGCTGCTCACGAAAACGTAACGCCCGCTGGGTGTGATGGCGACATCGCTTGCACCAAGTAATCCGCGAACATCGTCCACCCCGTTTCGCACCACCTGCGCCAGACTCAATTGGTCGCTGATGGGGTCCCGTCGAAAGACCGACACCGCGTCCTCGCCACCGGCCGTCAGATAGACGAACCGGTCGTCGGGGCTGATCGCGATCGCCGATGCACCACTCAAACCGTCGGTCGTCGATCCGGCAAGTGTCTGGACCGGTGAGAGCAAGGGAAAATTGGCGCCCGAGATGAACAGTTGTGACTGGATCGTTGACACGCCGTCCCCGACCGACTGGAAACTCGATTGCGTGTACGTTTGCACTTGCTGATCGGCCGTGGTGATGGTCAAGGACCAAGTGTTCAACCTTCCCGAATCTGTTCCGAATGGAAAACGGAAACCTGTGTCATCGGTCACTCGCAACGTCCAGCTGCCAAATGGACTCTCCCCATCGAACACTCCCAGGAAACCCTCGGGACGGAATCTTCCCGAGAAGGGCGCCGAGCCGCTGCTGATGGATGTTGCCGCTTCGTCATCCAGGATCGTGTTGTGGAAGTCATCGCCCGCGCCGCCCACATCCGTGAATAGCTGAACGGATTGTCCATGGGGACCGATCAGGAATACGTCCAAGTCATCGTCGTGGGTGTGGTCGATGTCCACTCGAACGTCGATGTCGACAATCGCTGCGATCGGGAATTGCCGAAACGACCGGAGCTGGTCCGATTGGGAATCGACCGCAAACAGCAGCTCGCCGTCGCGGCTGGTGACCAGATCCGACAGGTTGCCCGAATTGAACGTCGTCGTGACGGGCAACAAGAGTCCGTCCCGCGTCCAATAGAAGGCCCTGATGCTGCCCCCGGACCCCACATACAGTCTCGACCCATCGGGTGAAAAGGTGATTTCGGCCGCGCCCGCGGAGAATGGATTGGCCACGGCTTGCCGGAAGGTCAGGTTGCCCGTGTTCGTATCCCGAACGAACAAAGCGATCTTGTTCTCACCGGGGCTGGCAACCACGAGGTTCCGACCATCGGGTGAAAGCAACACGTCGCTGGCCCCCTGCAAACCGTCAACGCCATCGAACCCGTCCTTGAAGAATTGCCGCTGCGACTGATCCGCTGCGTTGATCACCGTGAGCACGTTATCGTTCGCGCTGACCGCGTAGATCTGACCACCGTCGGGACTGACGGCGATCGAATCCAAGCCGGTGACGTCTTCGGGCGAGTCGAGTGTTGGTCTTGCGGCGTGAAGGTAGGCGACCGAGCCTGCTGCCAGACTCGCCCCGTCGATCGGCTGCAACGGGAATGAATCGCCGCCGGCAAGGGGTACACCAAAAGCGGTGGCGGAAACGGTCAGCGACGTCTCGGGGACTAACGTTGCCCAAACGGCACCAGGAGCCAGTGCGCCTGTGTTTTGCCCCGATGCGAGTCCTCGGATCTGCAGATCGTTAACAAATCCCGTGTCGCCCGACAGGCCGATGCCCAACTGCGGTGTCGGCAGGGCAATGTCGGTTAAGTTGACGAACAGCAGTAAGTCAAATCCTTGGTAATCCACGTCATAGCCGGACGGGCCGATGTCCAATCGCACGACCGCCGCCACCGCGCCCGATTCGCTTGCCGGCAAGGGATCCACTTCGGTGGTCGAGGGATCGTAATCAAGGTCACTCGCCTCGATCGCAGAGAGTATCCCAAAAACGTCCGCGCCGCCGGCCAGACCCGCGATGAGCGGAGTCGTTCGATCCGCAGGGTCGAAGCTCGTTGATAGGAACGGATTTGTATCGCGCGGGCCGACCAGGGAATCTTCGACGCGGGCAGTCACGGTGGCCAGATCGAGTCCGGTATCGGAATCGTTGCTCGCAATCACAAAGCGTCCCAGCCCGCCGGGATTACCACCCTCGCCGCCGGCAGCCGTGATCGAAACCGGACCACCCCCTTGGTCGAAGTTGAACGCTGTGGCAACGAACTTGATTGTGCCTCCAGCGCCACCGCCGCCGCGTGCGCCGTCGCCGCCCGCGCCGCCACCTCCGCCAGTTGCTCCCCCGCCGCCGGAACCACCCTTGCCGCCGGTGCTTGCGTTCGTGCCCCCACTCAGACCGCCGCCCCCGGCACCGCCGTCGCTTCCGGCAGTCCCTGAAGCACCGGATTCGGGCCCGGACGGCTCATTCAGAGCTGGCGCGTCGCCTCCGATGGCGGAGAAAACCGTGCCCCGCTGCACGGAGATCAAACCCCGCGCAACGATCTCCAAGGCACCGCCACCGGCGCCGCCGAAGCCACCATCGCCACCGCTTCCACCGGTTCCTCCCGTGCCACCGGCGCCGCCGGTTCCGCCGCGGCCGCCACTGCCCCCCGGGTCCAACGCGGCGCCGCCGCCGCCGCCGCCACCGCCGCCCCCGCCGCCCCCTTCTCCACCACCGCCACCGCCCCCTTGGGCACCCCCGCCGCCGCCGCCACCGCCGCCGCCGCCGGAAAGACTCGGCCCTGTCACGACGTTCATCCCGCCCAATCCGGGCAGCGCGACACTGGTGGGCGAAAACCCGTCGTTCCCCGCTTGTCCGACTTTACCTGCCGACCCGACGCTTCCGTTGCTGCCGCTGAAGTAGCCGCCGGCCCCGCCACCGCCGCCATCGCCACCATCACCGACAAACGATCCGCCTGTGCCTCCCGTTCCACCGGCCAACGCGCGACGTCCACCATCGCCGCCGCCACTTGCGTTATTCAGACCTCCGGCTCCACTACCGCCCGAGCTTCCGATTTGGCCGTTGTACCCGTTCCAGCCGCCGTTGGGGCCAAAGCTGCCCGTTTGCCCATCACCGCCTTTGGCACCATTGGAAACAACGCTGCCAGCCGAGCCCGCAGTCCCGCCGGCACCACCCGTTGCCCCCAGCAAACCGACCACCTCGTAGCCAAGGTAGGTCGTCGGAATTGGCAGCGTGTTGTCGTAGTCGACCGGGACGTTCACGAAAGAAGTCAGAATGGGCACTTTGACCAACAGCGCGCCAACTCCTCCGGTACCTCCGATCCCCGCGCCGGACCCGCCGCTGCCCGCACTACCGGATACACCTCCGCCAGGACCCGATGTAATTCCGTCAGCCGCCATGTCGAATTCGACGCCGACGCCGATCGTCACATCATTGGCTGCCGAAAGCGAAAGAGCCTGCTGGCCGGTCGCGGTGATCGTCGTTCCATCGGGAAAGACCAAATCACCTTCGAATCGATACTGTGCAATCCCATTGGCGAAGACGACCGAATAGTCGACGCCGTCAAAATCCTGTCCCGCGTCAATGATTCGATCCGCTTGGCCGTCACGATCATCATCAACGACGATGGCCCCCGCAGCGATGGTCCCCGAATCGGTGTCAAACCGGATCAAGGGCGACACCACGAACACAGGCACCGAAGCAACAGTTGCAGCCGCCGGACCTGCCGCAATCGCTTCGACGATGAGATTGTCAATCGCAGCGTCACCAAGTCGCCAAGACACCGAGGACAGTGCAGTGAAACTCTCTGGAAAATCGAGTCGCTGGGAACCCATTCCGGCCGATGCCGCGAACTCGGCAGTCACTAGGCTTCCGTTGAGCGTGACAGCGGCGAATTCGATTGTGCCAGATGTCAATCCGGACGAGACGTTCACCGAGTAAACCGAAAACCCAGTATCGGCGTCGGATGTCAACGTCACGACATCAGCGGGCGATTGCGTTCGCAGCGCCGGGCTGGTTGAGTCATCGCGGCTGAAAAGACCATCGGTGCTGATCCGAAATCCGCCTTCCTGGTACAAATTGCGGGAATCAATCAGGCCATCAAAATCAATCACCGTATCGAAGTTACGAATGCTCGTATGACCGGCCGGCTCCAGAACGATCAAACCCGACTGCAAGTCGACCCGGTTGCGATCGATCCTGCCGCTGATGCTGCCCGCTTCGGGCGCCGTGTGAATGCTCAACGAATCCGATGCGGTACCACCGATGATGTGCGTCAGGTCGGTTCCCGCCGTATTGATCACATCGATCGGATCGCCCGCCGACGGTACGTGGTCCGCTCGTAGCATCGTCACGTCATCACGAGTCCAGGCGACCGGCACATCACTATCGCTATTGTCGACCTCTAACGTTTCCACATCCAAGCTGACCGATGTGAATTGGTTGGCAAGCGGGAAACCTTTGACAAACGCGGTCACCGTGTCATCGCCCGCACCGCCGACAAGCGTTGCTAACGATCCCACCGACAGCAAGTCGAGCTGGTCATTCCCATCGCCACCATCAATCGCAACCGACAGTTCACGCAAGTTGCCGTTCTCGTCGCTCTTGACCTCAAAGTGATCGTTCCCACTGCCCAGGTTCACGCCGACGTGCTGCAGATCATGGAAGGTGATTGTCGCCAAATCGAGCACCGCCGCGTTGCTGGTCGCCGATCGGCGAATCACTCCATCACCCAACCCGGAACCGTCTTCGATCGAACCGTCCGCGATCGCCGTCGTCGATGCGGATCGATCGAGCATCAATGAGTCGGGTCCGTCGACGCTGCCACCAAACACCTCCAACGGAGCGGCGGCCGAAATCAATCGGACTTGATTGCTGCCACCATTGAGTTTGATCGTGGTCGGATGCGAAATCGCGCTCACCACGACCATGTCCGAACCGGCACCCAACTCGAGCGCCGTCGAAGACATCGTATCGGCAAGTGTCAGCTGGTAATCCGAAGGGTCGGCGCCTCGGAAAGTCAAACCGGCCGTCGACGCATTGCCGCCAAACCCGGCGACATCGATCCGGGAGCCTGCGAATCCTTCGATCCGTGACGGGCTGATCGTTCCCACACGTACCGTGCTGCTGGCGGCATATCGATCATCCAACACCAAAGCGTTCTCGCCCGCACCCGCATCCAGCATCAATCGCGATCCGATGTCGCCGATCCGACGCGGTGACAGGGCATCGGCATCACCGACCACCACTTGATCGTTGCCACCACGTAAATTCACAACCGTTTGATTCAATCCAACCGGTGTACTCCAGACTCGCAATTGGTCCGACTGGACAGCATCGGACAAATTCAATTCGATCGAATCGGCACCGGTCGTCTGCAGCAATTGCCACTGGTACGTCCCCGGCGTTCCGGCTCGCAGACCGCCATCGTCGACCAGCCAGTTCGTCGAGAGCGGATTGTTTTCGTTGAAGAAGACGATGCTTTCCACATCGGCCGTGGCAGCGAAGGTCGTTTCGTCGGGTTGTCCATACAGGGTGTAATCCAGCCGATCATTGCCTCCACCGCCGTCGACCGTCGCACTGCGGAGGCGAGTTGACGCCGGAGCGCCGCTTTCCTCGAGCCCCAGATCGACACTCACATGGTCATTCCCGGTTCCCAGCCGAAGTTCGACGCTCTCGAGGTTCGTTCCGTAATGGACCGAGCCGGTCATCACGAGTCCCGTGACTTCACTGCGACCGATATCGATGCTCAGGTCTCCGACCTGGAACCGCGAGTCATAAACGATGCGGTCAACGCCAAGATCGTCGACAACACTCAGCAGCGACCCGATGCCGGCCAAGGTGCCGTCACCGACCGTCACCGTGTCGTCCCCGGCGCCGATACGCAACTCGGTTGGCCCACGGATGCCGCTGACTTGGACTTGATCGTCGCCGTCGCCGGCCAGCACGGTCGTAGCGGCTCGCGATAACGTTTCGTCAATCCGCAGCACGTCGTCGCTATTGGTCATCCGTAATTCGACGATGTTGAAATCCGAATAGTAAATGCCGTTACCGGTGCCGAATCCCGAGACCGTATCGAACGTCGTCGCGTTGTCGATCGAAGCCAGACCGGTCACAAAGGTGTTGGGCACGTCCAACGTGATCGCGTCCGCCGCGAGGACGCGAACCTCTGTGACGACAAAATCCAAGTCGTAATCGACTTCGATCTGCAGCGGCACACCGGAGGACAACTGCCCGGCATCGGAAATCCGCAGACGCGAGATCTCGCGCCCCTCGACCGGATCAAATTCCGCCTCGAATGTCGCGGTAAACGGATGATCCTGGGCAAACTGCAGAAAACCTTCCAGCGAATCAAACCGATTGATCAAGGTTCCTGGCAAAAGCGTGACAGCCGTGCGACCGCCGCGGTTTTCGGGCAACAGAATCTGATGCACCAGACCTTCACGACGGATTCGGTGCAGGTCACGGATCTTGTTACGAACGACCGTCTCGAGCACCGCAGCGGATGTGCCCGCCGGCGCCACACCAGCCAGGACGCTGACATCGGTCGTGATCGAAACATCCTCGACCAGGTGCCGCTCGAGCGATCCAGTGGTGACTCCATCAGCCGAGCCGTCGGAGTCTTGATCGAGGTCGGCAAAGCGATTGTCAAAGATGATCGTGTCGTCACCCAGAACGCCTGTTTCGTTTCCATCCTGGTCACGCAGACTGCTTCGCGTCAGTCCGTCAATGATCACCGGTCCTTTGATCCCCGACAGGTTTCTGGTCTCCGGTACGAAAACGGGCAATACGTATTCGGGAACCGTCACCGTTTCCACATCCAATAGGTCAGGCTGCGGCGTGCGAATGATTCGCGTCGCAAACCGAGCCGGGACGTACACTCGCCGGAATCGGGGGAATAACTTGATGGCGCCGATCTCGATCCCGTATCCAACCAATTCCTGATACGAGTAGGCTGCCCGCGTTTGGATCGTCTGCGTGGTGACGATGTCCGGTCGTGGGATCCGGTTCACTTTCGTGTATTGCGACTCCGGGATCACGACATCCAAGTCAACCGAATCACCGCCAACGTAAACCTTATCGTTCCCGCTGCCGGTAATGATCTGAATTTCCTGGTCGTCCAGCGTGCCGTACAGGTAGACGGTATCGTCGCCCGACCCGGTCAAGATGATCAAACGTTCGATCCCCTGAATCTCCGGCACGGCCAAACCGGCACCGTAGATCCGCTGGGTCGGCACCAGCACGCCATCGACATCGACGTTCTCCACGAAGATCGTGAATACATCGTCAACCTGCGTGCCCAGGACGACCAAGGTATCAAAGCCGTCACCACCAAAAATGTTGACTGGGGCGTTTTTGACATACGACAAAGTGTCCCGTTCGCCCTCTTCACTGAACACATTGATTTCTTCCGAGGGCGTGAAATTGTTCGCCGAATCGGTCGTCACGTGAGCCTGTAAGAAGAACGTGTCGTCGCCCGTTTGCCCGAACAGAGAAATCTCGGCGACGTTGTGATTGACCTCGAAGTAGTCATTGCCGGGACCACCGTAGAATTCTGCCGGAAAACTGACCCCGTTGGTGATCTCGTCGACTACCTCGATCCGCCCCAGCTTCGGATCGTCAAACGGCTTGGTCGACAGCACGTTGCCGATGAAAAAACGGTCGGCCCCTTCGTCCCCTTTGACGATCAACTCCGTGCTGCTGTCGTCGACAATGAATAGATCATTTCCGGCGCGTCCGGCGACCATCACGTTCTCGGCCGATCGATAGTTGACCGACTGCCGAAACGCATCGGTCACGCCGCTGTTACGAACGATGATGTCGGTCGAAAACCCATCCAACGCATCAAACGTCGAGCCGTCACCCGAGTCCATCGGTCGGGGCGCGAGTCGTTCCACCCGATCGACGTCGAAGACAAATGTGTCCGCAGTGTTGGTTCCAAAGATGGAAAGCTGGTCGATCCCAAAATTACCGTCTTCCTCATCCAGGAAGATCGCAGAATTGATATTCGAATTCGATGTCCCGCTGAGAGTGATTTGGTAGTCGTCACCCGCCTGGCCACCGTCCAGCACTGCGGTGCGAGTCCAGTCACGAACGGTAAACGTGTTGATGCTCAAAGACGGATCCAATCCTTCGATGTCGCTGTAACCGAACAGTCGTACCGTCTCGAACAGATTCCCCAGCGATTCGGTCTCCGAAGATATCTCCGTCCGCGGAGCCGGCACCGTATTTCCATCGCCGTCAGTCGTGATGGCGCCAAAGTCGAGCGAGGAAATCGTCAACACCGTGTCGCTCAATGTGAAGTTCGCGTCACGCGATTCGACCAGCGTGTCACTGCCGCCGGCATCGGCAAACAGGTCCACACCGGCACCGCCGGTCACGGTATCGTTGCCCAGACCGCTGTCGATCCGATCAGCAAACTTCGACCCGATGACCGTGTCGTTGCCTTTGCCCGCGACCAGCTGCAGGCTGAGCAGATCCGCGGTCACGTCACTGGCGTAAAACGAATCGTCGCCATCGCCCGTTTCGACGATCAACGTGTCACCAGCCAGCCCACTGGCGTGCTGGGAATTGGCGATCGCGAAGGACACGCCACCTTGCTGGGTCACGTACACCATGCTTCCGTCGGTTCGCACATCGAACGTGTCCGCAACGCTGGACCCGAAAAGATGAAGCGTGTCCGCTTGAGAATCGATCCCATACTCGGGTGTGATGAACGTCTCGGTGATCAATTTTCCGTCGGAATCCAATTGCGGATTGCCTTGCGAATCGAGCACCGCAATGGCAACCTGTTTGGAACGCTGGATCGTCCGCAATTCGACCTCTTCCAGGACCGGTTCTCCGTTCTCGTCCGTTTCTCCTTGGCCGCCGATGTTCTGTTGAACCTGAAACGTTTCGCCGTTGATTTCCAGCGGAACGAAGATCGGTGATCCGAATTCATCAAATTGGAACAACCCGCCGTCATGAACCTGCCGCAAGAACCGCTCGCCGATCGCGGCGGTTCCGGATGCATAGGGGTCCGACGAAAGGAAAACTTCGGGAACGTCTCGAAAGTCGGATCGCGACCGCGTTTCGACCGTAACCAACTGCGGCGCACCGTCGGCAAGAAACAATGGCTCGCCGCCGGTATGATCCTGGACCACAACGAGACTACCATCGACGTCGAAGATCTCCGCACCGCTTTGATCCAGCAGCGGGACCAAAATCGGTGCACCATCGCTGTCAAACCGGAAGTTGCCGTCGGTGTACAACTGCCGCTGGAACGAATCGACGGTTTGAACGTCGTCCTCGAAAGGATCTTCCGGCGCAAACACGACCGGCACCGAATCGGATCCGACGATCAAATTCGAGCCGATGTATTGCCGCTCCTGAATTGTCACCGTTTCCAAGATTTCACCGCTGCCGAAGTCGACTTGCACATCGGTGATGGTGGTTTGGCTCAAATCCTGGACATTGATCGTGTCGCCCCCTTCGCCCGCGCTGATACTGATTCGCTGGAACTGCTTCAGCAGCAGTGAGGCCCCGCCGCCGTCGGAGAAAAACAGCAAATCGACATCGGCCGGGTCGCTACCATTTCCGCTGATCGAAATCGTGTCGTGGATCAGCCCCTCGGGCGCGAACAGTCGAATGGTGTCGGTTTCGGCAATCGCCGACGTTCCCGGCGGCAGAAAGATTCCGGTACCGCCTCCGTCGGAGTCCAGCACCTCGCCCGTTTGAGAATCGGTCACGACGGGCGTGGTCGATGTTCCCCCGTCGACAAGCAAGTCGGCACCGTCGCCGTCATTCCAATCAATCGTGTCCGCCCCGTCGCCTCCTCGTAGCGAATCGCGATCGCGTCCGCCCGTGATCGAATCGTCACCGGCTTGCCCCCAGATGTTGTCCTGCCCTTGGTCGCCCTTCAGGAAATCGTTGCCGGCCCCGGGGCTGACCACCAACGTCACGCTAAAGAGAGCATCGATGGAGACGACGTCGCCGTAGATCTCGTCGTTCCCCAGGCCGCCCTCGATGTTGTCATCGCCCTCACCGCCGATCAGGCGATCGTTGCCGGCATCACCCATCAACGAATCGCGACCGACGCCGCCGTCGATTGAATCGTCCCCTTCGCCGCCCCGCACCAGGTCGTCACCGATGCCCCCCAGCAACACGTCCGCGCCTCCGCCGCCGGCGATCATGTCGTTGCCAGCACCGCCGTCGATCCAGTCGACCCCGTCGGATCCGAAGATCATGTCGCTGCCCGAACCTCCGCGCAGTTCACGTACGTACAAACCGGCAGCACCAACTTGAATCAAGTCATTGCCCGCACCGCCATCGATGAACAGGTCAGCGGTAATCCCGGCCGAGACGATGTATTCATCCGCGTTAGGTGTTCCGTCGATGCGAATCTCGTTGACAGCCGCCGGATCAAAGTCGACGACGTTCCCGCGCGACGTGACAACAATCCGCTCGTGAGTCGAAAGGTCGGTCTTGCTGAGCGGATTGACGCGGATCAGCTTTTGTTCAACTTTGTAGATTTCGCCTTGGCTGGCAGCTGCGGTCTCACCAGGTCCAGGAACGTAGTTTAACGACAGGACGCCATCGGTTAGCTGAGCGATCTCGGCGTTCGGATCGGCGCAGCTGAAGTTAAATTTCGCGATCACTTCATTGACAAAATTCCGTCTCGCCTCGAACAGCGTCGCCCTGCCGAAGATGCCCAGGTCCACGCCGACCCAAAAGAACGCGTCCAGGAAGGCGGACAGTTGTCCCTGGGTGTCAAAGACACAGGCGGGACCTTGGCTGAGACGGAGACCCAACTCTTCGACGCTGAGCCGGCCGTCATAAACCATCTGTGCATCGGTGCTCAGAATCGGATCGGGAATATCGTTCAAATCGAATTCGATCGCCGCCCGAATGCCCCCTTCGATGCCGGCTTCGACCAGTCCCGGCACGCCAACCGAAGCGCCCGCGATGATGCTGGACGACAACGTGACTTCCGGTTTGTCGGACTTGACGATGCCGTTGCCATCAATCACCAAATAGCTGGGATCCAACGTCACGTGGTCGTCAATATAGAACCCGTCAAAAACGCGTCCGACGTCCGCAATGTTGAAGCCGCCGTCGGCCCACTGCTGCATGCCGACGGTATTGAAACCAAAATCAAAATTGGTATCGGCGGTGACGCGTCCGCCGAGCCGCGCATTGAGCCCCGGAAAGACCGGGAACGACTTGACGTAGCGAAAGTTCAGCCCCAAACCGGGCAGATCGTAAAGAAACAGGTCGGCATCCTTGCCCAACAGCATGCCGAACGCCGTCAACGGTTCGCTGATCAAAGGAAACTGGAAGCTGCCCTTGGTCGTTCCGAACTGCTTGGCGACATTCTTCGTTTCGCTCTTTGCCGCGTTTTCGTTGACCTGCGACTGGGTGTCTTTGACGCCATCGCTCGACGGTCTCCCCTGACCGCTACGCAAGTCGCCGCCGACGGTAAACGTGCCCAGATCAATCGTCAAGCTTTCGCCACCGCTGGCATTGAACGCTTCAACCGATTCGACAAAGTCCGTCACACTTTCGATCGCTCGAACACCTTTGGCGACCGACGCAAATTTGGTCGGTCCCAGAACCACCTCGGCGATGTCCAATAGCGACGTGGCCGATGATCCGAGTTGTTTCAGTAACTGAATGTCGGTCGTCAACAAATCAACGATCGGCTTGACCGGCGCGAGCACCTTGGAAACTTCCGTCACCAGGGGACCAACAAATCCGGTAATGAAGCTACCCAAATCGAGCGAAACGTTCTCGAACACGACGACCGGCGCCGCGCCAAACTCGGCCACCGATCCGCCCGTTCCAAACTCCGCCTGGGCGAACACTTGATCGTAGTGGATCAACGTATTGATCGCTGGAAACTGCAGGCCATTGCTAGCCGGGATGTCGACGACGGCATTCAGGTCGATGTTGGCATCGGCGGTGACGCGTCCGACGATTCCAAGCGATTCCGCTTTCAGCGGCGCCCAGCGACCGCTACCGTCACTATCCTGCAGGTCGATTTCAAAATTGCCGAACAAGCCGCTTTGGCCATCTCCGTCGACCGCCTCTTCCAACATCACGCGGAAAACCCAAGCTGGCCTTCCAACTCGCTTCCCGGAGTGACTGTCGCACTTAGATCGAGTGAAAGCTCGGAACCGCTGTCCGTCACGCCACTGGTATCGACGTAGAACAAGTCACCCGCCGAGAGACCGAATCCCAATCCGAAAACGTAACTGAGCTCAACATTCAACCCACTGTCACGACTGGTGCTCAGCCCAAGTCCCGGCGCCGACGCATCAAAAGAAAGGGGCAATGTCTTCTGGAAAACGGTGTCCGAAAGGACCACATTGAACTGTACCCCGTCCTCGCCGATCGTGATTCCGATATCTTCGGGGCTGGTCACTTCGCGGAGGATCAGCTTGCCATGTGTGTCATAGGTCGGATTCCCGCTAGCGTCCAGCACAGGCACTCGTAGTAGGTTTTCCGCTCCGCCCACCGCACCCAACGCATCGAACAATCCTTGTCGGATCACGTCGATCACACTTTCGCCGCTGTCGATAGCAGACTGCAGACGTTGGCCGACTCGATTGCCGGAGTAAACGCCGCTCGCATTTTTGGGGCCCAACACGTCATCGCGAAGTCCGCCGACAAAGCCTGCCGCATCGCTCACCGCGTCACCAACCAACGGCAAACCCAGCGAGTTGAATTTGGCGTCCAGGTCCGATTGCAAAACGTCGAACATCTGTTCCAATCCGCGTAGCATCAGTCCCGGGTCGTTCAGCAGCGCCGCGATGCCCAGCAGTTCGTTGACGCCAGGACCGGCCAGCTGGAAGTCCGCTGCGTTTTGCTCTAGCGCCATACCGATGTGCAACACATGATCGGCAAATCCATCGGCGTTGCGGTCCTGGGTCGTTCCTCCCACCGGGAACTGAGGCGTCAGATACAACGGCAAGTCGACCGACGCCGCGCCATCGACCGTGATCTCCAAATCGTCGGCGGAAATCGATGACAGTTCGTAACGTCCATCGTCAGTGGCATCGGCCAAACCGTATGCCGCCCGCACATCTAAACCGGCCGTCGCGTTGTCGATCAAGAAACCGATCGTGCCGAGACTTGAATCCTGGACGCCAACCAACTTTGCCAGATCGAGTTGTACGTTTAAGTCGACGGGCGAGCCCAGCGCCGCGGACACGCCCACGAACACTTCGGAATCATCGGTCAGGAAACTGACCGGATTGGTGACATCGCTGAGGTCGAACCCAAACCCAAAATCGACCCCCGCCGATCCGCTGGCCGTGAGCTTGATCTGTCCGTTTTCGTCGCCCAGCGTCACGTCCAACGCATCCAGGTTGATGCGGTCACGCACACTCTCGAGCAGCGGACTGGTGTCGATGAACGACTGCAGGTCATCCAAGAACAACTCGCGGAGATCGATCTCGAAATCAACCTGGGCGTCAACCAAAACTTTCTCGAACGCGAAATCGATCAGCAGCGTCGAGTCTTGATAACTGAACGTGAACGGATTCGCCTCGAATCCCAAGACACCATTGATCGCCAAGTTGAGCTTCTCGGCCAGGTTTCCAAGACTGCTGCCGGAATCGCTGCGAACATCTTCAATCGCGTTTTTCAAGTTGCTGATAAAGTCGGCCGTGCCGTCACCGAAAAGGTCGATGGCGCTTTGGTTGATCCCCGGCAACTTTCGCGCAATCAAACTTCCCCCAGAGGGATCTTCGTCGACCAATGCATCGAGCCCGGCGATCACTGCATCAAGGATCTGGTCCAGGCCGACGCCACGGAGGTCAAACAGATCACTCAGTCCCGGTGTTTCCAGTTCGATCCCGGCAATCAGTGATTGCAGACTGCCGACACCTGCGGCGACTTCTCCGGACGCACGAATCGCCAAACCTTGTCGATTGATCCCGGAAAGCGCGCCGGTCAATGTCAGTGGCAGGTCGATGTCAAATCCCGCTCCCGCCGAGAGTGTCGGGACTAGCAGGGAAGGTGACAACTGATTGCTAAGCAGTGCGTCGTAGTCCAGTCGCACGTCGGTCCCCAAAGACATCTGACCACCGATCGAAACGGTTCCCCCGTCGATCGACAGGCCAAACGGTCCCAGCGCGACATCGATGTCGATCGGCTGGTCGCCGTTGCTCGCCTGCAAGCTGGCAACGAGAGTCGGTGATTCGACATAGAACTGACCAGCGCTGTCCAAGCCAAAGACAAAATTCAAATCGATGCCACCGAAGACGTCGATCGCCGCCGCATGATCCGACGTCACGCGAAGCCCCAGAGTCGCGGGATCAAAGCCACCGATCCGAAGTTGGGAAAAGTCGAGTTCGTAGCTTTCGCTGAAATCGAAGTTCGGCAGGCTGAGCGTCGCTACAAACGCCACATCATTGCTGCTCGGTGCGAAATCGATATTCGGCTTCGCCGCAATGTCCATGTTGGTGATCACACCGTCACCGTCGACATCGCCCCCCTCGGCAAATACCGCCTCGACTTGACTGATCACATCGGTCCGCAAGTCTTGCGTCAATGTCGATACCGCACCGGCGTCGATGCCAAACAGGCCGGCAATGTTGACGTCGCCGACGAAAGGGATGTCGACGCTCGAGGTAAGAAACTGCTCCAGTCGTTCACCCAATCCGCCCACCCAGCCGCCGAAAGCGGAAAGCCCCATCGTCAAACGCGTTTGATCGGGTGAATCGATCGTCACCACCTCGACCGCGCCGGTCGGCGGGCTCGATCGCTGGCCGGTTGCAAGCTGGCTGTTCATCAAGCCGGGCTCGCCATTTTCATCACTGACGCCGATGGCGTGCCCCAGTTCGTGCATGATCACGGTCAACAGATCGATTCGATCACTGGGAACGTCATCATCGGTTTCCGGGGAATCGTCGAGGAACCAAAAATGGCCGGCCGCGGTCGGATCGATCACGATCGTGCCATCGGACAAGGTGCGTGCCAACTCGCGAGCCGGTAGGTGCGATATCTGAACAGCCGGGCGGGGCACATTCACTTGCGCTGCAGGGTTGCCGGCCACCTTCAGCTCGGCCGCGTTCCAGCGCGCGACCGCTTCGTCAATGATCGCATTGACCGCCGTATCGACGCTCGTCAGCGTTTCTGGCGGCAAGCTGGAAACCGCCAGCGGTGTGTCAACGAACGCCTTGCCGGTGTAGGAAAACGTTGCCGGGACGTCGCGCCGCGTCACCCCGGGTTCGAACTGGCTTTGCATCACTGCGATCGCATCATCCAAACGCATTTGCTGGGCCAATTCGTGGATCAACACACTCGTCAAATCGACTCGGCCAGCCGGTGCCATCGAACCGGGATCGAGATGCCAACCGAAATCGGCCGCCGTGCTGTCGATCAAGATCTCGCCACTTTGCAATCGCGATGAGATTTGTCCGTCGGGAAGATCCACAACGCGAATGGTCAATGCGTTTGAATCGACCAGCACACCACCGCGGTCGGTTAGCAGACGTACTCGGTCAGCGAACGAGTTGCGATCGACCGATAGCACAAACGACTCGTCGCCGGAGCCATCGGTGCGCGGCACGAGGATCGTCTTGCCATCGAAAGCATCGATCGCAGCCTCCACCACGGCGCCTGGAACGGAGGCAAGCTCCGCGCCGCTGGGTCCCCACGCACTGATGACCGACGCGGCCGCTGATGGAATTTCGCTCGGCAACGAAACCGACTGGCTGGCCGCCGAAAGCGTTCGCGGGTTCTTGATCCAACGGGAACCGCTGAAGATTCCCTCACGATCCAACACCGTGAAATCGTTTCCCGCGGCCTGCGAAAGCAGCACCTTGTCGGGCAATTCCGTACCGTTGCCGTCGACAAAGTAAATCGCAGTGAGGGTTTGCGAGTCGACCGTTTCGGTTCGCACCGACCACGACCAATCGCCGGGGATTGCTGAAATGTCAATCCGATCCCGCCCGCCGCCCCCTTCGATGGTATCGACGCCCCAACCGATTGTGACATCGTTGACGTCCTCGGTTCGGAACACAAAAGTTTCGTCACCGTCGCTGCCGATGAAACGATCGTTGCCCCGGCCAGCGACGATGCGTGTAACGCCAGTTGCGGTCGCGTAGTCGACACCGTCGCGAGTGACCGTGCCTGGGGAGAGTGCGACGACGAAATCACCTTGCTCGCTCGAGTCGAACAGATCCAAGGTGGTCCTCGGCACCGGTCCCAGTGGTCGGATCTGCTCGGTAACGATCCCATCGACCTTGTCGCCCGCGCCGACACGGAAGGCGTCAACAGCGAGTGGGCCGCTGGAAAACGTATCGGCAAAGGGCGATCCGATCACCCGCGCCAATCCGACGACCGCCCGATTCTTGAGCGTCGTGCCGATGATGTTGTCATCGCCGAAGGCCAGCGTGGTCAATCCCCCGAGTCGATTTCCTTCGATCCCCGTGGCGCTTCCGATTGCCGTTTGCGGCGCTCCCGGGATCAAACTGCCGCCGGACAACGCCCACGCTTGCGAAACATCCACAAGCCCCTCAAACGGGTTCAGGAACTCAAATTCCGGCAGGCCTGAAAGATTACCGGCGCCGGCATCGACGATGACCTTGCTGCCATACTCCGAGTAGTCCAGGGTTACCGATCCTAAACTGCCTGCGGTCACGGTACCGCGCAGGGTGGCATCGCCATGCAATCGAACGGTAATGTTCCCCGTTTGAACACCGAAAGCGTCAATGCCCACACCTCTCGGGCCGACCAATGACTCAATGTCCATCGCTGCAACAAAGCTGGTTCCCAGGCCACGCAGCCATTGATCGGTCGAATCATTTGTATTGTCCGGAAGCACATCTGCGATCAACGAACCGAATGTCGTGTCTTTGACGAACACAAGATTGGTACTGACTGACAAACCCGAGTAGATCGTGTTGACTTCCTGGGGAATGACGCCGTCGCTGAACTGAGCCTTGATCGCATCGATCGCATCTTGCGGCGAATTGACGGTATAGACATCGACTTCGATGTTGCCCGCCATGGCGGAGAAGTCGAGCGTGTCGAGCGATTCGGGAAGCGGTTGTCCAGCGATCGTCAGATCCGGAACTTCAACGACAGCGGCCGCGCCCCACAGGTTGCCAAACCGATAGGTATCCGGACCTGTCAGGCCGGACAAAAAATCGAGACCGGGGCGAAGTGCCTTGTGTTGGAAATCGTTGCCGGAAGTGTCACCTTGAATCAAGTTGATGCCGGACCCGAATGAGATGTCAGTCAGCCGAGGCGGAAGCAAGCTATCCTCGCGCGCTATCGTCCCGATTCCCTGAATGTTCTTCTCGATGTTCGAGCCAAACAGCGAATAGGCATCGTAGGTCTGCAGGTTGACGACCTGTTTCGTCAGATCACTCGCGGCCGGCACCCCCAAAGGTCGTGTCAAGTCGATACGATGCCCAGGACGGATCCCCGACGGAAAACTGGTTTCGGTAAACGGGATCCGCGACCAACGCGCGCCGGAGGTGAAAACGAGCGTGCCAGGAAACTCGGCGCCACCGATCACGCGATAGCTGTTTTCGTGCCGCCCGCTGATGATCGTTGTGTTCTGATCGACGCCGAGGATCTTGACGGTCGGGGCACTCAAACCCGGTATGTCGTCTTTGAGCGCATTGATCGGCGAGAACGTTCCCAAATTGATGACCTCCACGAAGGTCGATCCATCCTCGGCCTTCTTGAAGTCGAACCGAAGCGATTCGGTCGCGCCCCCAAAATCGAATTTGACCAAGTCGGCGGCGTCCTTGCCGCTGATGTCAATCGTGACGCTTTCCCAGTCGCTATCGAATAGAAAATCGTGATCGCCGATTCCGGTTTTGATCGTTTGGATCTTGTGCCCGTCCGGCGCCACCACACGCGCACCGTCGGAATCGCGAAATGTTCCCGCTGCCGTTTGAAAACGAACCAGCCCGGTGCCGTTTTGGCCGCGATCAAACGGCCCCGTTCCGGCCTCGATCTTGCCGCCGGAAAAACTGAAGGTCAGCTTCTCGTCGACGGCCGAAAAATCGAGCGTGTCCGACCGGCCTTCGGACCCGCTGTCAACAATCGTGTCCTGTCCCCAACCCGCCTGGAAGAGATAAGTATCCGCGCCACGGCCACCGATCAGCGTGTCATTGCCGGAGCCACCGACCAGAATGTCATCACCGGAACCACCCCGCAGCGTATCGTCATCGGCGCCGCCATCGAGGTAATCGGTTCCTGATTCACCATCCAGTTGATCGGAACCTGCCTTGCCGAACAGCCCGTCGCTGCCCCCACGGCCGACCAGTCGTTCAGCGCTCGCTTTGCCGAAGATGTAGTCCTGACGCGCGCCGCCGGAGTACCGGTCAACGTTGATCACCGTACCGCCGATCCCGGCAACTTGACCGGCGTCGGCACCGGCGGTGAATTGCACGCCAATTCGTTGGTTGTCGGGCTCCAGCAGATCGGATGGAAAAACCTTGGCTATCTGCAGCGACGGGTCTTGCATCAACAGGATCAACTGGTCCCGGTCGGTTGCCAACAACCGTCCGCGTTGATCGTCGGCCGGGCGATCGGCGTACACAAGAACACCCGCATCGATATTGCCGAGCAGACTCGCGCCCGTTTTGAAGGTGAAGACGTCTTGTTGTTTTGAACCGGAAACCGTGGCCACATTTGCCACCGCGATCTGCTTCCCGCTGGCGAACGTGATCGTCACCAGATTCCCACTGGCGGCGACAGTCGCGTTGGCGACTTCGATCGCAACGTTGCCGGTAAACGCGGCGAGATCGATCGTCGCCGTTGGTACCCCGCCTGCGTCAACAGGGTTTTGAATGACCAACGTATCGTTGAACAATCCGTCCGGCGAATAGTCACTGGCAAAACGATCAAGGATTCGATAGGTATTCGGCCCGTCGCCCCCCACGATCCGTTCAAAATGGTTGCTCGCGTTGACCCGATCACCGGTCCCCGACTGGACCGTCACAAATTCGTCGGCGGGTTGTCCGCCCAGACGCACATCGAGCGACGTTGTGACCGCACTGAAATCGAGCACGTCGCTTCCTTCACCGGAAGACTCGGACACGCGATCCAAAGGTCCCCAACCGTCGGCGTACAGATACTGATCATCACCCAAGCCGCCGGCCTGCGTGTCGTTACCGGCGTCGCCACGAAGCAGATCATCCCCATCGCCACCCGCTAGGTCATCATTCCCCTCGCCACCGATCAACTGATCATCATCGCTACCGCCCCGCAGAACGTCGGAACCTTGCCCCCCGTCGATGACATCCTCTCCGTCACCGCCGTCGAGCAGCGGATCGTCACCACCATCGCCAAAAATACGGTCGTCGCCGTCATTGCCCCACAGCGAATCGTTACCGTCGTCACCTCGCAAATGGTCATCGCCCCGACCACCCTCGATCACGTTGTTGTTGGCATCGCCGATCGCGACGTCAGAGCCTCGGCCACCGATGATGCGGGTGATGTTCGTCAGTTCCACAAACTCAACATTTCCGGCAGTCGCCAGGGGTGCGGGCCCCGCTAGGGCAACGTTTATCCGCGTCGCCGAACCTGAACCGGGGAGACCTGGTTCGGCGAAGGCCAAAATGGTCGTCGCTCCCTGGAAACCCTCAATCGCGCCGTCTCGCAGCGACGCGCCGTTTTCGACAATGAAAACGTTGTTCCCTTGTCCGGCCTTGAACCTGCTGACATTCTGCGACGTCGCTGTCCTGCCGCCGCCGCTGATCTGGACCTCGGATTGAGCCTTGATGCGGAATGTCAGATCTTCCCTGACCGCGCTGAAATCCAGGACATCGCCGCCGCCGATGACATCCTCGATTCGCGTTCCATTCCAATCAAATCGGGGATCAAAGACGTACTGATCCGAATCCTGAGTTCCGACAATCGTTTCACCCGGCCTTTCGATCGGGACCGCCGCCAACAGCCGTCGATCTTCGAGCATTTCGACGAGCATTCGCCGCTTCGCCCGTGCCCAGTGCTGGGGAAATTGCCGCCGCGTTCGCCGTTGGGGGGGTCGCTCAAACATATTTGCTGACGATCGGAGGTTTGTGGTCTATCATCGAAAACCGGCAGGGGACCCTCCCATGGGCTGGCCCCCTAACATGGATGTGACTAGCCGCACCGCGGGACCGCCAGAGACTGGCCGACCGTGATGAATTCGCACCGAGATGATTCGTCGACGCCGAGTGACAAGAGAATCGAATGCCGAGGAAGGCTGACAGCAACGACGACGTGACCGGCTGGGTTCGTTCGGTCGAGAACGGCGACGCGCAGGCGGCGGCAGACCTCTGGGAGTACTGTTTTCCACGTTTGCTGAACTATTCTCGCAAAAAACTTCCCGACCACCTCCGTCGAGTGCTGGATGAGGAGGACGTGGCGCTCAGTGCCTTCAAGAGTTTTTGCCTGGCGCGGCCAAGGGGTCCTTGGGAGACATCAACGGCCGTGACGAGCTTTGGCGATTGCTGTTCTGCATCAGCAGCCGCAAGGCGCAAGGCTACGTCCGGCACCAGACCCGCATGAAACGAGGTGGCGGGAAGGTCAGCGGAGAGTCCATATTCAAATCAGACTCGCACCCCGATGAACCGGACGGACTCGAGCAGGTTGCCGATCGGTCCGCTTCACCGGCCATGATGGCCCAATTCGCAAACGATTGTCAGCGACTGTTCGACATGCTCGATAACCAAATGCTCCAAACGATCGCCCTGCTTCGCATCGAAGGCTATTCGGTCGATGAAATCTCTCACCGAGTCGGGTGTGCCAAACGCTCCGTTGAACGCCGGCTGAATCTGATTCGAACGATCTGGCGTTCGGCGGGATCTTCACCAGAAATGCCGTCTGACGAGACGGTGGAAGATGACTGAAATCGCAGATTCACCGACGCTGCCGATCGACGCCCTGCGACGCATCGAGTCGGCGTGCACACGATTCGAGGAAGCGACACGCCCCGAAGACCGTGACATCGGTGCGATCCTCGCCGGGACATCGGGTGACGAACGCTCCGCGCTGCTGTGCGAATTGGCCGCCTTGGATGTGGAACTTCGCCGCGCCCGAGGCGAACAGCCTTCCAGCAAAGACTACTGCTGCTACCTCGACACGTCCGTCGATACCGCGCAGGTCGAATCGAAGATTCGAGCGTTGCTTCAAGCCGACCAGGCCGCCAGCGATCTGGCTGCTCGATCGACGCGGTACGCGTTTCTTGAACAGGTCGGCAGCGGTGGCGTCAGCACCGTTTGGCGCGTGTTCGACTCCCACAGCGGACGCCCACTGGCGATCAAACTGTTGCACCAGCGATTTCGTGACGACATGAATGCCCATGCGCGGATGCAACGCGAAGCCCTGCTCACAGGAACGCTCCAGCATCCTGGGATTCCCCCCGTCTACGATCATGGTCGTCTTGACGATGGCAGTCTCTTCTTCGCAATGAAGCTGGTACAGGGCGCGACGCTGGAAAGCATTTTGAAGGATCGTGATACCTCGACCGACGATTTGGGCCACTGCCTGGGAATCTTCGAGCAAGTTTCGCAGACGTTAGCATACGCCCACTCGCAAGGAATCATTCACCGTGATCTGAAGCCGCAAAACGTGATGGTCGGCCGATTCGGCGAGGTCCAAGTGATGGATTGGGGAATGGCCAAGAGACTGGGGGATGATGCCGATACGTCGACCGGCACGGTCGCGACCGCCATGCCGGTCGATTCGCAACCGCCGCGAAACGCATTGAGCGAAGGCGACACGGCGATATCGTCCACGGAGAGTTCATGGATCGATGCGAGCAACAGTTTGACCGCTGCGGGAGATGTTTTGGGCACGCCCTGCTACATGCCTCCGGAGCAGGCGCGCGGTGAGGTGAACTCGCTCGATCAACGAAGTGACGTCTTTGGCCTTGGCGCGATCTTGTTTGAAGTCCTGACACACCAGCGGCTTTATCGTGGCGGCAGTGCCGGCGAAGTCCTCGGTCAAGCCGCCGCCGGCGATCTGTCAGTCTCGATCGACATCCTCGAGGCATCCCCCGTCGACCAGGAGCTTCGTGACCTGTGTCAACGATGTCTTCGTGTGGACCCTCACAATCGTCCCGCGGACGCCAGCGAAGTGGCCGATCAGATCGCCGGCTATCTGGCCGGCGTTCAAGATCGATTGAAACAGGCCGAAATCCAACGCCGGGAAGCCTTGATTCGCGCCGACGAGGAAGTCAAACGTCGCAAGACACTGTCATGGATGGCGGTGGCAATCGCGACCATTTCAATCCTCGGTATTTCCGGAGTCCTCTGGCAGTGGGACAAGGCGATCGACGCCAACGACAAAGCAAACGACGCATTGGCCCTTGCCGACGAACGTTTTCAACAAGCGCAAAAGGTCGTCGACGAATACTTCACCGAGGTCGCCCAAAGCGATGGCGTGCTGACAAGAACACCCGGCACGCAATCGCTGCGTCGAACATTGCTAGAAAAAGCTCAAAACTACTATCAACAATTCCTGTCCGAATCGGGCGCGAATCCCTCCGTTCAATACGAGGCGGCACGGGCGTACGCAAGACTGGGCCAAATCACTCTGATCCTGGACCCGGCCAGCGAGGAGACGTTCCGGCTGTACGGCAAAGCGATCGAGTTGTACGACGAGTTGATCGACGCTGACGGCGATCGACCCGAATACCAGATGGGAGTGGCTGAGGCTCGGGGGGCCATCGGTAACGCCCATTTCGCTGCCAGCCGGTTCGCAGAAGCCGTTGAGTCCTATTCGGCCGCGGCGGAGGTGTGGGTCGATCTGATCGCCAAGCGTGACGACCCCAAAGATGTGTTGGGATTGGCAAAGACCAACCACAATATCGGACACGCCAACAGCCAACGGGGCGACAAAAAAACTGCCGAGCCGTTCCTGGCCGAAGCGCTCGCGCTCGCCGGTCCGTTATTGGAGTCCCACGGAGAGGAGCCCGAGTATCTGTTTGAAATCTCCAACATGTACAGCAACACCGGGACTTTTTTCGGATTCAAAATGAGGGATTGGAAGCGTTCTCTTGAGCTATACGAAACGAGTGTCCAGCTTCGCGAAAAGCTGGTCCTTCTTCATCCCGATCAACATCGTTACCAGAACTCTCTTGCCGGGGGCTACAACAATGTTGGATTGGCGCTGTACCAGGCGAAACGCATTGACGAGGCCCGCCAATCCTTTGAAACGGCTGCGAAAATCCGAGAGCGGCTGATCGCGGAAAACCCCTCGATTCCCCAATACGCCAAAGAACTCGGCGACACCTACACCAACCTTGGCACGTTTGCGGTGAAACAGGGCCGGCCAGCCGATGCGATCAACTACTACGACAAATCAGTGGCGACGTTCCTGCGATTGGCCGACGCGCATCCGGAGATCATCATCTATCCGCAACACGCCATCGATGCGCTGCAAAGCATTGCCAGCATCGACCCATCGCATCCACGGGCCAACGAGTCGATCAAGAAAATGACCGAACTGTACGCACGTCTGCTCAGCCTACGGCCACAGTCGACGGCGTACGCCACAAACCTGGCACTGTTCCTATCCCTGCGACCCGATGAACCGACCGGGCAATTGCTGACCCTGACCGCTGGTGTTTCCCTCGACCAGAAGCCAGTCAACGCGAAACAACTTGCGGTCCGAGCACTCGCGTTCTTTCGCAACGGGGACTCCCAGGCAGCGGACGATTGTCTGCGGCGGATCCCAGCGAAAACACCGACTGAACTGACCTGGCTGGTCAAGTCGCTGGTGCAGTGCAAGCTGAACGATGCCCAAGCGATCACGAGTCTCGATGCAGCTCGCAAGATGATCGGCAAGAACAAATTTCCCGATTACCAAGTTGCAGTCTTGTTGAAGGAAGCCGAATCGCTGCTGCGAGCGACCATGACCGAGGCGATTTCCGCGGAAACCGACGCTCCATCGGATTCGCCCGGCCGCTGATTCCTGGCACCCGAGTCGCCACCAATCATTCGCACTCGCGATCCGCTATTTGGTCGCGATCAATGCATCGAGCTCCTGCTTCAGTCGCGGCAGGATTTCGTCGTAGCCGAAGGCGCCTAACGCCTCGGGACCTCGTTTCAAATTGACTTTTGCAGGACCACACCACAAACCCAAATCTGCATCGTCTGTCTCTCCCGGTCCATTGACCCGACATCCCATCACGGCGATGGTGATCTCATAATCCTTGGCATAGGCGGTCATTTCTTTCACGCTCGCGGCGAGATCGATGAACGCCTCGTTCTCGACCCGCGAGCAACTCGGACAGCTGATGATGTTCAGCGATTTTTCGTTGAACTTGACAACACTGCGCACACGACCGGCATAGATGTCAGCGATGATTTCACGGCCGGCTTCAATTTCTTCCGGCTTGCGATCGTTCGGGAGCGTCAGCGACACCCGCACCGTATCACCAATTCCACGCCCGAGCAGTTGCTCAAACGCGATTCGAGTCTTGATGATGCCCTCGGGCGGCATTCCCGCTTCGGTCACACCCAGGTGCAGCGGTACGTCGGGTCGCTGTTGCGCGAATCGCTGGTTGACTTCAACGACCTTCGCCGGATCGCTGTCTTTGAGCGAAACCACAAAACGCTCAAACCCCAATGAGTCGACCAATTCGCAATGCTCCAAGGCGCTCTCGAGCATCGGCGTGATCGAGTCGGTCGGATCGTATTTCTCTTTCTTGGCCGGATCGACACTTCCGCAGTTCACACCGATTCGTACCGCACAATCGTGCTTGGCGGCCTGGTCAATGATGAATCGCACCTTCTCCTGCCAAGGCTTGTCGCGCTGGTGGTGATACAAATGCCCGGGGTTGTAGCGAATCTTGTCGACATGGGGTGCAACCAGTTCGGCGAGCCGAAAGTTCTCCTGCAGGTCGACCGCCAGATTGGCGGTCGTTCGCTTGCGGATCTCGCCTAGCGCCGCTGCGTCTTTTTCGCTGTCCACGGCGATCCGTACCACCCCGGCACCCCGCTCGCGGAGCGCTTCAGCCTGGGCGCTCGTGGCATCGACGTCCTGAGTCTTCGTGGCCGTCATGCTCTGCACAGCAATGGTGTTGCCATCGCCAACGATCACGTTGCCGATTTGAACGCTACGTGTCGGATTGCGGTGAATCGTCATCAAAATAGGGATGTTCAGGATGAAAGAACCTGCGGCGCCGCGATCGACCGAACCGCTACCCCAGGATAGCGGACGGATCCTCGTTCGAGCAGGGCGGTGCAAAGTTGCCACATCCGCCATCAAGGCTGCGGATCTTGTCCAGCGGTTTTCCTCACGCGGCGGCAACAAAAAACAGATCGCCTGGCGATCATTGCGAACCAGCAGGTGCCGACCGGCAACGGTTGGCACATTCCAAGTTTTTGAAGTCAGAGCAGGAATCCGAAGCATTTCGCGGTATTCGCTCGGGTCGGCGGCGACCAGTGCGACGTCACCTTCCTCGGCCTGAGCGACAAGAATGTCTTCGACCAACAGAATTTGGCCCTGGTGAAATCGTGATCCCCGCGGTTGTTGCCACAATTGTTCGCCACTCGCGATCCGCACCGCTTCGAGCGACCCGTTGCTCAGCGCGTAAGCGATTTCGCCATCGACGCAAGCATGCGTGAATTTCGTTTTCAAGATTCTCGTCGACTCCCAGACCCGCTCGGCAGTCATCGTCGCATCGCTCAAGTGGACCTCCAACAAGGCGCTGCCACCCCCGTAACCCTTGCCAACCAGAATGCGGTCCTGGCCCGCTGGGATCGCCATCGCGCAGTTCGCGTCGCCATTGGAGTGGCCCATCCATGGGTAGGACCACAACTGCTTTCCGTCATCCACCGCATGACCGCTCACCGTTTGCTCATTCACCGTGACGATTTGCCGAACACCAGCCAGCGTCATCAGCGCGGGTGAGGCAAAACTGATCTGGTCGTCGCCGGCAGTCCATTGCACGTCGCCTGTCTCGGCATCCAATGCGATCAGGCTCCGGCCGGTCGTGGAATTGATTTCCGGACCACCGTAGGGAAGCACACAGAGTCGACGACCGGTCCCGTTCTGGCTATCCACCAGCAGTGGCGATCCCGCTCGTCCCCACACCACAAGTTGTTCCGATGCTGCTTGGTCCCAGCCCGCCAACTGAAGTAGATCGACGGTCCAGACGACATCGCCGCTGTCAAGTTCCAAACACCACACACGCCCCGTCGCACCTTGAGCGTAAACCCGTCCACGATCAAGGGTGGGCGTCGATCGGGGACCGATTCCGCCCATTGGATTCTCGTGTCGTGCCGCATGGCTTTGCATCCACAGCAGGGTGCCGTCTGCGAGTCGGTAGCACGTCACGCACTCATTCTGTTCTCGTTGTTCGAGCGTGACCGCCTTGTCCCCCAACACTGCGAACGACGACCAACCATCGCCAATACCTTGATTCCACAACGTTCGGATTTCGCCGAGGTCATCGGGAACGGCAAACCTCCGTTTCGAAATCACGCCCGTTCTCAGCCCCGCCAAAAACCCGGGCGACGGCTCCTCGGCAATCGATTCACGGGCCTCGCCGTCGACGACTTTCCCGGCGTCGCCGATCGATCTCGCCAGTGGCGGTCGCTCGCCGGCAAATCGAAGCCTGAACTGCGGCCACATTTCTCCGCTAAAGCCCTCGAACCGAAAAGCCGTCGCACAAGCCACAATCAGCACCAGAGAACTGGCCGGAATCAAGAATGCCTGGCCCCGTTGGGTGGCTAGCCGATGGAGTTGATACAGCACGTAGATCGTCGCCATCAGTCCCACCGCGATCGTTGCCATGTTGGCATTCTGGTGATCGTTGTAGACGCCCAGCCATTGCAGGGCGGCAATCAAACCGCCGCTCAGGAGGATCGCAAGGGTCGCACGACGAGCCCGGTTGCGCCGTCGTTTGGACGCCGGACGGTCCACTGGACTGCCTTCGGCTGGGTCCACTGGACTGCCTTCGGCTGGGTCCACTGGACTGCCTTCGGCTGGGTCGGATGAACCGGTACCCACATTTGAGCTCGTATCAGGCACGACGTGTTCTCTCGGGGAATGGTGTTGTCTTTCCAGACGCACGAACGAATCCGTTTCGCGGCGCCAATCCGGTCGACGGCACGCCCTCGGGCGAAAGATGCTGCGATCCGCCGAAGGACACCGATCGCCCAGGCAGGGGTCGAACATTCATTCGCCGCATACTCGCTTTTCTAGCTTTTGCTATACTAAGCACCCCTTCAATCACTATACGAACATGTCATCAGGACGTCTCGTCGTATCGACCGAATGATTCAAAAATGGCCTACCGCGGACGGCATCCGCCGGTTGACTTTCGTCTCCGATTTGCATCTTTTCAGCAGTCGAAGCAATGCTTCGCAGCATTTGCAATTGATTCGACGATCGATCGCAGAAGCCGACTTGTGCGTCTGGGGCGGGGATCTGTTCGATTTTCGCTGGAGCCGGCTCAAGGGTGAAAACACCACGATCCACCATGCACTCCGATGGTTGGACGATTGGTACGAGGAATTTCCTGCCACTTCCTTCGTTTTCTTGGATGGCAACCATGACGCGCACGCCGCATTCACCACACAATTGGCCCATTGGTCAAAGACTCGCAACCGATTCCACTGCGGATTGAACTGTTTGCGCGTGGGGAACACACTCATGCTGCACGGCGATGTGATCGAAGGCGATGGATCAGCTGGCGCGTTTGCCGATTATCGCGATCGCTGGAGCGACAAGCCGAGTGCCAGCGGAATGGCGAGCGGCGTTTACGATTTGGCGATCGCCGCGCGTGCGCATCGTGCCGCTGCCTTGGCGATCCATCGCAAACGATCGACTTGTCTCCGTCTGATGCGCTGGATGCATCACCAGCCTGTCGAATCGACTCAAGGCGTTCGGCGGATCGTGTTTGGGCACACGCATCGACTGATCACTGGTTTCCAAGTGCAGGGGATCGAATTTTACAACGGGGGCGCCGCGATCCGCCATGTTCCATTTTCACCCGTCAACCTGACCCTCTAGAACCGGGGCATACCGCATCGACATGTTGGGTCATATTCCCGCCCGTCGGGGCCTGGAATTAACCATTCAACCTCCTTCCGATCGAATCCGAATTGCGGTTACCGTCGCGGTGGGGATGCCGGATAGAAGCACGCATAGCGGGCGGATAGGATATTCTCAAGCCTGGTGCACCAACTTCACGGTTCTGCCTCGTCTCTCCTCCTCTCCATTGCCCGGATGAATTTGCCAATGTCGCAGGAAGCGTTTGAAACTTCGCGTTTACTGCGTGAGAACATTCAGCGGGTCGTGTTGGGCAAGCCCGATGTGGTTCAATTGCTTGTCGTTTCGATTTTGGCGGGCGAACACGTGTTGCTGGAGGACGTGCCGGGCGTCGGCAAGACGCTGGCCGCCAAGGCTCTCGCCCAAAGCATCGACGGAAAGTTTTCACGCTTGCAGTTCACACCCGACTTGTTACCCAGCGACATCACCGGCAGCATGATCTATCGCAGCGACACGCGTGAGTTCGAGTTCAGTCCCGGTCCCATTTTTGCCAATGTGATCCTGGCCGATGAAATCAATCGTGCCCCACCGCGAACCCAGTCGGCGCTGTTGGAAGCGATGAGCGAGCGACAGGTCTCGATCGATGGCAAGACGCATCCCCTGCCTCAACCATTCATCGTGGTCGCGACACAGAACCCATTCGAGTTTGAGGGCACGTATTCTTTGCCCGAGAGCCAGCTCGACCGATTCTTGTTGCGATCATCCATCGGCTACCCGGACCGAGCGATGGAGCAGCAAGTCATGTTGACTCACCGCACGGGTGAACCGGTCGATCAGCTCGCTCCCGTTGTTTCCGTTGCGGCGATCCGGGCGGCACAAGAGTTTGTTCGCAATGTGACGTTTGAAGAGTCGCTGGTCGATTACTTGTTGGACGTGGTGGAGGCGACACGCCGTCATGATGGATTCCAGGTCGGTGTCAGCACCCGCGGCGCCTTGAGTTTTTATCGCGGTTGTCAGGCTCGGGCGATCACCGAATCGCGCGATTTTGTGACGCCCGATGACATCAAATCCTTGGCAGTCGCGGCACTTTCTCATCGCGTCCTACCCGAAGGCATCTTCCAGGGGGCCAGCCGAATCGCCGTCGAAACGCAGGTCGCCGATTTGCTGCAACAGGTTCCCGTTCCGGTCTGACCCTCCAAAGACACTGCAATTTCATCATGTCGGAACCCGTTGAAACGCGTCGCACGAACCGCTTGACACGGCTCGGCTTTCACTTCGTGTTTGTCGGTGTCTTCGCGATGCTCGGAGGGGCGTTGCGGGGGTTCAATTTGTTGTTGGTGTTGGCCGGTTTGCTGGTCGGTGCGTTGATCGTGCAATGGCGTTGGTCGCGACGCAGCGTCGAATCGGTCTCGATGCAGCGACGATTGCCGACCGAAGCGTTTGTCGGCAAATCGTTCCGCGTGCGATTTCGGCTTCACAATCGCAGCCGATGGATGCCGGCCTGGATGATGCGCGTGGAGGACACGATTCGACTTTCCGCCGGCCAGGAAAAGTCGCTGGCTGTTTGCGCCGTCGGCGTGATATCGCCTCTGCAAACCGTCGTGCCATGTTACGATTGCGTCGTTACACGGCGCGGTAAATACTTGTTCGGGCCGGCCGTGCTGGCAACGACCTTTCCCTTTTCCCTGTTCATGTCACGTCAAATCGTGGATACCCACGCCGAATTACTGGTCTATCCGAAGTTGCTGTCTTTGCGGGCACGATGGCAACGGAACTTGCTGAGCCGCAGCGGCGGTGTGACGGTCAGCTCGAGACGGAGTGGCCCCACCGAAGGTGATTTTTTCGGCTTGCGAGAATGGCAATCAGGTGACAGTCCCAAGTGGATTCATTGGCGGACGACCGCGAGAATTGGCGAACTTGCAGTGCGACAGTTCGAGCAGCAGCGGCGATTCGACACCTGCATTCTGGTCGATGGTTACGCCGATCCGTCCTTCGATACCTGTCATAGCGACGGCGATGTGGAAGCGGCCGTCAGCTTGGCCGCAACTTTCCTGGTACATCTGGTCGGCTCGCCGTCGAACCGCGTGGTATTGGCCGTTGGCGCCGCGACCCCGGATGCCGTCATTGGCGGAGGATCCCGAGAAGGCAAGCGTCGGATGCTCTCGATGTTGGCCGAGATGACACCATCGGCGGATCCCAAAATCGCTCGTGCGGTTGAGAAGGCAATGCAGATCGTCGGACAAACTCAAGACCTTGTGGTGATCAGTCCTCGCTCGCTTGATCGGAGCGTCAAGGCCGACGATTCGCTGGCACGGCTCATCCAACCGTGGTTGCGGCGCGGAACGTTGAGATGGATCAATGTCGGTCGTGAGCTGGATCACTGGGTCGTGGGTAACGCGGCAACGGCCGACCGTGCGCCGTCGAAACCTCACCATCAACTCGGTGTTGATTCGGCGCCGGCCGAGACGTTTGCCTCGGAGGTGACTCGTGGCCAATGAACCTGGCTCCATGCCTCCGGTCGCGGTCGATGACAGGACGGGGGTGCAAGCGGCACGCGTCGCGGGGCGGCTGAAACTCTATTTTGCCTTGTTGTCGTGCTTCGGCGGTTTGGTCTTGTTTGCCGGAAACGAGACGGAGTCGATTCCTGTGATCGCCGTCTTTTTTGCTGTGTTTGGCTACATCTTTGTCGATTGGCTGGAATTGTTTGCTCTGCCGCCGATCGCGGCATACGCAGCGATGGCGGTCGCGGCGTTGTACTGTGTCAGCGATTTTTCGGATCTCGACTCGCCCGGTAATCGACAGATGTTGGCGGTCGCCGAATTGCTGGTATTTGTACAAGCAATCCTGATGCTGCAACGCAAATCGAGACGCATTTTCGAGCAGTTAGCCGTCTTTTGCCTGCTCGAACTGATCGTCGCGGCGGTGTTCAACAACGCGATCAACTATGGACTGTTGCTGATACCCATTAGCCTGATCGGCGGTTCCGCTCTTGGACTATTGTCGGCGGTCTCGGCTTGGGACGGTCTGCACGGCGATCGATCCCTTGCCGAGGATGAACCGCCACCTCATGCACGCCACACACCGCCCCCTGCTGTCATTACCGTTTCGGCCCCCGATTCGGTGCGCTCGCTCGCGGCATCGGCGGTTCGGATGCCGCGGATCGTGTTATTCACTCTGGCGCCCTCGGTGATCCTGTTCGGTGTGATCTTCTTTTATGCATTGCCGCGCACGACCGACGCGGCACGACTGGGTAACCGTGCCACGGCGCTGGTGGGATTTACCGACACACTGCGACTCGAGCAGATTGGCCACATGATGCAAAGCACCGAGTCGGCACTGCGCAGTTCACATTCGCGACCATGGCACTGGCCAGCCTTATCGGGTCTTTGGCGGCATTTATCTGCGTGGATGCGCACTCGAGCAATATCGATCTCGCCTCGATCGCAGGAAGGCGACTGCCGTTTGGTCCGCCGCGCCGGTATCGCCCATTAGCGGATCCCAGCGACTTCCGCCAGAATACTTCCCGACCCGCGCGAATGATCGGAATTTCTTCGATACCGTCGACGTCGATATCACCTGCGAGTCAATGCGAAGCCCATCGCTGTTTGCCATCGCCCCCTATCATCGTCGTCGTAACGAACCGGAGATCGTGCACGACGCCGAGCGTTGGACAATCGCTCGAAAGTCGGAAATCAATTGGGTCTACCCGCGAATCAGTTACAGCTTCGGCTCGAACGCGTTTCGTGATGGCATCCAGTCCGAATTGATCGCCCGCCAATCGGACAGTGGAGCGTTGATGACACCGGCCGCCAATCGCGTCGCCGCGCATGAGCGCAGCTACATGGACGATTTGACCAAATTCGATATTGACTCGATGCCTTCGGCAGCCCGATTGGCAGAGGGCATCGTGAGTTCGATCCCCGCTGTCAATCGAAATGATCACCAAATCGCCAGCAGGATGGAACATTTCTTGGCGAGCAGCGGCGGTTTTGGATACACGATTGAATTGACCGCCGAGTCAATTCCGGGACTCGATCCGATTGAACAATTCTTGACCGTCGATCGCAAAGGGCACTGCCAGTACTTTGCATCGGCGCTCGTGATGATGCTCCGCAGCCAGGGAATCCCGGCGCGGATCGTCGTCGGTTATCGCACCGACGAATACAACGATCTGGGGCAGTACTTCGTCGCTCGTCAGCTTCACGCCCACGCTTGGGTGGAAGCCCTCATCGATCGCGACCAACTGCAGCCGACTCGGGCGATCTATGGTCAACCCCCGGCAGATCAATATTGGCTGCGGCTTGATCCGACTCCCGGTGGCGGTGGTGTTGGCGGCGCCGGGGGCGGAGGTGTTGGCGAGGTCTTCGATTTGGCACAGAACATGTGGGATGACTATGTCGTGGAGATGGATGCGAATCGTCAAGAGGATGCATTACTGAACAGCTCCGGATTGTCCCCGATGGCCCAGTCTTACTCAAGATTCATCAATTTGCTGACAGGAAAGATCGCGAAGATCCGGGCCGGTGAACTCGGGGGCGGTGCACTGGCAACCCGCGAACTTTTTTCTTTGCCAGCCGCGATCGTTGGTGTCGTCTTGACGCTGCTCGTGTTGGTGCTGTTGAAAATTCGCGCTCCCCTGTGGATCGGGCGAAAGCTCCGAGGCACGATGAAGCAGAAGGTCGAGCGGCCTTCCATTTCGTTTTACGCCCAGACACTGGACCAACTGGCACGAATCGGTGTCACACGCCAGGCGGCTCAGACGCCGGTTGAACTTGCCAACAGCGCGATCAGCAGCGTCAGTCATCCCCTGACCTCCTCGCTCTCCCAGCCGCTGCAATTGCTGACAACGGCGTTTTATCAAATCCGTTTTGGGACAAGTCATCACGTGAAAGATTCTGCTGCCCATGCTCGACATGCGAGCCCAGAAATCGATCAGGCGCTGGATCAGCTAACCAAAAGCGTGGATTCCATCGCCGACACATCGATCACCGCGAGGAATGCACCGTGATCGTAACGATTGATGGACCGGCCGGAGCGGGAAAAAGCAGTATCGCCCGCAAAGTCGCAGAACGGATGGGCTTCGAGTTTTTAGACACCGGCGCGATGTATCGCGCCGTCACACTCGGCGCCATCCGTGCCCAGATCGATTGGGACGATATCGATGCGCTTGTGGAGTTCACAGCCGCATCGAAACTCGACTGGCGCGAACACAGAATTTTTCTCAACGGCCAGGACGTCAGTGATGAAATTCGCAGCCCCACTGTTACCGCCGCAATTCGTCACTTGGCCGACATTCCCGCCGTTCGAGATCAATTATCGAGGCAACAACGCCGGATCGCAAAAGGCCGAAATATTGTTACCGAAGGCCGTGATCAAGGTTCCGAAGTCTTTCCCGATGCGCAGTGCAAGATTTTTTTGACCGCCTCGTCGCAGGAACGGGCTCGCCGACGACAACAGCAACTCGCAGATGCGGGACGCCATTTGCCGCTGGACGAGATTCTCAAGGCACAGGATCAACGAGACCTGGAAGACCGTGACCGACCCGTCGGATCGCTTCGCGCGGCTGATGATGCGGTCATCCTGCAGAGCGATGGAATGACCCCCGAGCAAGTTCTGCAGCGCGCTTTGCAGATCGTCGAACAGGCGGTCGAGAAAATCAACGCTGAATCCATCGACCCGATTTCTTAACGACCTCACCGCCGCTTCAACACGAACAACGCATCCGTTAAATCATTGTCGAATTCACGCGGTTCGTCGATGTCGTAGTCGAAATCATAGATGCCAACGACGTCAAACACGTCGGCGACTTTGTGCAACAGCTTCTTCGCTTGCGATGGCGTGTAGATCCTTAACGGAAACTCGCTGCGGATCCGCTCAATCTTTCCCGAGCGTTTCTCGGCCTTGACCGAAACGCGGAGCATTTCTTGACGCGTTTTGCGATCAAAATCGATCACCTTCAGCGTCACGTTGACCTTTGTTCCGCCGTGACATGCCGTCCAACGCTCGGTGCATTCCGGGTCGGCGTCCATTGGAATCAAGTGGAATCCGAGAATGTAGATGCCGCCACGGCGCAGATTGTCCGCCACCGACCGGAGGTGGGCGATCGCGTCTTCTTCGGCCGTCAGGTGTCGAAACGTATTGAAGGTACAAAAGACCGCGTCGAATTCTCGATCAAAACACATCGATGTCATGTCGCCGCATACCAGTTCCCCCGACAGCCCACGGCGCCGTAAACGTCGATCGAGATACGCCAGCATCGGCTCGCTCAGATCCAGTCCGGTCACTTCGTAGCCGCGTGCCGCCATCGCAGCCACCAATCGACCGCTACCGCAACCCGGCTCCAACACCCGACGAACGATACCGCCGGCGAATCGGTCAAAGGCCTGCTCGAAATACTTCACCTCCGCGGCCGTTTCGTCGCGAAAAACCATGTCAAAGTATTGAGGATAGTCGTACCAGGAAGCCATGCAGTCATCCGCCAGTCGTGTAACGCGTCATCAACAGCAGAATGTAGCGCCTCGGGCTTGCGAGATCGAGATGGTTGAATCCAGGAATATTCACCTCTCTCGCCGGTCGCCGTTTTCGCATCGAAACCACAACCCAGTGACAACCGCGCGCGAAGATCAGCAGCACTGCTTTCGAATAAGTCATCCTTTCCCCCGAACCTCGATCACGATTTGGACTCGATTGATTCGTTCTGTTACGCTCTGTTACCTCTCACTCTGCGACACAGAGATTCGTTGATCGCCAACAGGGTCACCGCCGATGACTGCAGGCCGCTACACCGTGAGACTCATCGACGGATCGCTCGACGAATACGTGTCCGTCGCCGCCGAATCGCTGCTCTGTGCCGATCGCAAACAGTGGCAAACCTACGTCGATCGAGTTGGCCGCGAGAACGTTCGTGGGGTGTACGATCGATCGAGGTTCGCCGGGGGAATGGCTTTCTATCGCACCGCCCAATGGTTTGGCGGACAGCAGATCGCGTGTGCGGGTTTTTCGGGCGTCGCAATCAACCCAGTCGACCGGGGAAGCGGAGCATGCGCGGCACTGCTGCGATCGGTCCTTGCCGAACTTCGATCCCAGCGTGTTCCGCTGGCCGCACTTTATGCATCCACCCAACGTCTCTACCGATCCGTCGGATTCGAATATGCCGGTACCCGGTCGCACTACTCCATCCCGATCTCCTCCATCACATCCGCGGACCGAACCCTGCCGATCCACCGATTCGAATCGCCGCCGATTGATAAAATGAATCTTGTTGCCAATACCAGGGCAGCGCAGACCAACGGCAACATCACACGCAGCGACGGCTTATGGCAGCGACTGATCGATCCTCACGATGCGATGGGCACATTTACCTACCTACTGGGCGACCTTGACGACCCAGACGGCTTCGCCATCCTGAAAGGCGGGTCTCGTGAAGGTGGCGTGCCACAACCTCTGGTCAGCACGGACGTGGCGGCAAATACGCCGGCAGCGATTCAGCGACTACTGACGCTCGTTCGAGACCATCGATCGATGTGCGATTCGTTCGAATGGTTCGGGCCCCCCAACGACCCGCTCATCCTGGTGGCCGATGAGCAATGGGTGAAGCTGAAACATTGGATAACCTGGATGCTGCGGATCGTCGATTTGCCAGCCGCGATCACCCAACGTGGCTATTGCCCATCCGTCGAGGGCACACTTGATCTGCAGATCGAAGACGAACTGCTGCCTGAGAATTCAGGCCGTTGGCAGGTCCATTTCGCGGCAGGTTGTGCATCGGTCGAACCGGGTGGCGACGGGCATTTGCGCATGAACATTCGCGCCCTGGCACCGCTTTTTTCCGCATTTTACTCGGCCGGGCAGCTAATCCGGCTGGGCGCGATCGAATCCAGCAGCGACGCCCAAACGGATCTGGCGACCGCCGCGTTTGCCGGTGACGCTCCCTGGCTCGCCGAGCTGTTCTAGCGGGGGCCGCATTCAGAATCCGTCGCCGAAATTCGCCGGCGCTCCGCCCGGCGGCGCGTCATCGCCACCGAATCCCGGTGGGAATCCACCTGCTCCGCCCGGGCCGCCGATACCCGGTCCGCCAATACCTGGGCCGCCGGCTCCACCCATGCCCCCCATCATTCCCATCACCATTCCCGAAACATTGCCGATGACGGCATCGAACTGTGCCTGGTCGCTGGCGGCGAGCAGTTGGTCGATCGGTGCGCCGGCCATCATCAGCCCCATTCGCAGCTGTGCCAGTCCCTGTTGTCCCTGGGGGGTCGACAGTTTTGCCAGTTCTTTCCGCGCTTTTTGCATCCCCTCATCCCATCCTTCGATCATCTCGGCGGGGACCCAGCGGTTCTCGAATTTGACGAACTTCTGCTCTTGCACCTCCTCGCCATGGGTGATCTTCAGCACGGCTTCGGTCGCCGATTCGGACACGGTTTCAATTTTTGGCATTTCGGCCATTTGACCGAATGGTGAATCTTGCAAGTCTTGAGTTAGCCGTTTCAGCTGCTCAAAGGCGGCCCGCATCTTGGGGACATCTTTGACGATCAGCTGATCCATGCTGAAGCTCTTCATTGCTGATTGATCTGTGATCGTGCTATTGGCATAGGCATCGATCAAGCCCGCCGCGGCATCCCAAATCTCGCTTGTCTGGGGGGTGTTTGGAATCGATTGTCCGATCAAGGGGTTGTTCAGAAAAAACTGTTTCTTGTCACTGGCCAGCCGGCTCACCTTTTTCAGCAAGGTCGCAACACTGTTCCAGGTGGGTTCGTCCAATGAATTGGCCGCCAAGCGGACTGTCTGTTCGATGTCATTTTGGTGCTTGGCGGGAAACGCATCCCAAATCGTCACCAAGTCGAACTCGGCGAGGGCCGCGGTCATGATTTCGGCCGTCTCCGCGGCGGTGGGGTTTGCGCCGAGTTTGCTTTCGCCCGCCACGTTGGCGGTGGCCGGCGAAGCTGCTGCAGCTGGCGTGGCCGTGCCGGCACTCTTGGCTGCTTGATACAAACGCTTGGCTTGATCCAGACTCTCGCTCGAGAGCCGACTGATGGGAACGGCAATCCGTTTGCCGTCCGCGGTTTCGAGATAAATATTTCCGCCGCTCACACTCAGGAACTTGGCTTCGACGCGAAACTTCCCGGTCGCATCAACCCATGTCTCCGATCGAGCATCGGCAGATAGAAACAGCCCTGATAGCAGCAGGACCAGGAGCATCAGCGGTCTTTGGCAACGCATGGGTTGAATCCGTGAGTGACAGGAATGACGGGAATGGAACGGTGTATCCAACGGGCCTCGGCGCGACGCGTTTGGGGCGCGAAATCGATGTAAACTGATTTTGTGCACTCTTCGCATCCGTATAGGATGCCCTGATTCAAACCGAGTTGCAATTCACCACGAGGGTCACGATGAGAGGATTTTGGTCTTTGCTCGGCCTGATGGCGATGATCGACCTCGCTCAGGCCCAACATCCGCCCTCGGCGGCGCCCCTGATCGATTCGGTGCCCGCCGACCTCGTTCTGCCCGAGTTGCAGGAGGGTCAGCCCGGGCCAGGAAAACGGGTCCGGCAGGTGCTCCCGCGCTGGCAGGGCACCAGCGTCTATCACGTCGTTTATCTGCCAACCGATTACCGCCCGTCACGAAAATATCCGGTGATTATCGAATTCGCCGGAAACGGCGATTACCAAAACTCGATGGGTGACGTCTCCACAGGCCTCCCGGAGGGCAGCAAGCTGGGGTATGGAATCACCGGCGGTGAAGGATTCATCTGGGTCTGCTTGCCCTATCTCCGCGAAGACCGACGACGGATCGCCACGCATTGGTGGGGAGACGCGCCAAACTACGATGTGAAACCGACCCTCGAGTATTGCCAGGCAGCCATCCCGTGGATCTGCGAGAACTACCGAGGCGATCCAGAACGTGTGATCTTGGCCGGTTTCTCTCGCGGCGCAATCGCCTGTAATTTCATCGGCTTGTTCGATGATGAAATTGCCAAGCTGTGGTGTGGCTTCATCGCCTACAGCCACTACGACGGCGTTCGAAGGTGGCCCTACCCGGGCAATGACGAAGCATCGGCGAGTTCGCGATTGGCCCGACTGAATAACCGTCCGCAGCTGATCTGTCACGAGCTGACGGACCAAAGTCGCGGACTCGCCGCAACCCGCAAGTGGCTCGAGTCGACTGGGATCGATGGCAGTTTCACGTTCCTGGAAACGGGATTCCGAAATCACAACGATGCCTGGGTATTGCGTCCCAGTGACGCGCGAAACGATCTCCGCAAATGGCTTGGCTCCGTTGCGAATCCGTCGGTTCAAAACACTTGCCGCTGATCGATCCAATGCAGTCGATCATGGGAGCTTTGGAAAATCCGGCCACGGTTGTGTAATTCTGACAATCGGCAGCATCCCCCTGCCCGTCCCTGGGCGATCAAATTCCCCAGTCATTCCGATCGCAAGTTTGCCGTCTTTCGTGCTCCATCCATTCCGCAGCGGCCAACGAGTTGATGCGTTTCTTGCGCTCGCCGCTCCCCTTTGGCACGTTGTCTGCTTTCAGCCATTCTTCAACTCGGCAGTCTCGCATTCGGTAGCTTCGCAAACGATTGACTCGCATCAGCGCGTTAGGTGCAGATGTCATGATCGCTGCGACGTGAATGGTTTCACGTGAACCGATCGGTAACAGACCTCCGAGCGTCAATCAGAGAGTCTCGGCGCGTCGCACGGAGCGAACGATGTCCGCTCTCCTTTCGTTTCGCATAGGGTGTGTTGCGATGAAACGTTCATTCAAGCGTCGTGGTGGAAGTAGCCGAAACATTGGTCGACTTTCTTTTCAGAGTCTTGAGTCGCGGAAGCTAATGGCCGGCGACATCGGCATGGCCGACGGGATGATCTCCTTGCAAGGAACCGCAATGGATGATATCGCCGAAGTGTATACCGAATCGGATACTGTGATTGTCAAACTTTCAACTTACGACGATGCCGGGCAACTCGTCGCCGAACTCAATGGTTCGTTCGCGACCGACGAAGTCAGCGGTGTCGTCTTCGAGGGTGGCGACGGGAACGATGTTCTTGTCAATGACACTTCGATTCGCACCATCGCGAGAGGCGGCAGCGGTGACGATGTGCTGATGGGCGGAAGCGGAAACGATTTGCTGGTCGGAGGCACCGGTGACGATATCCTCTTGGGTGGTGGAGGATTGGATCGCATCCTGGGCGGCCCTGGCGGCGGTGCGACAATCATCTCCGCTCCGCAAAACTCCGACGCCGCTGATCTCGAACCGGCCGCCGCGGTGATGTCGTCCGATCCATCATCCGAAGATCCTGGCAACGAAACCGCGACCATCACTGGGGATTTGACCAGTGATAGCAACGACGGCGCGGCGGCGACCGGCGCGGACGCAACCAGTGGTGACCCCGCCGACGATCCTTCCAGCCCGCAAGCGGTCGCCGACGAAATGCCCGGCGAGGACCCCTGCGCCGATGACGCGTCCGGCGATGATACGGTCGTCGAAGACGCGCCCAGCGGCGAAACGGTCGCCGAGGCTGCAGCTGACGAGGTCGAAGCGATTGCGGATACTTCGCCCAGCGTCGACAGCGCCGCAAACGCTGCAGCCGACAACGTCGAAGCGGTTGCCGACGCTTCGCCCAGCGTCGACAGCGCCGCAAACGCTGCAGCCGATGAGGTCGAAACGGTTACGGACGCTTCGCCCAACGTCGACGGCGCCGCAAACGCTGCAGCCGACAACGTCGAAGCGGATGCCGACGATTCGCCCAGCGTCGTGCCAAGCGATCCCGTCGCCGTCGCCCAGAGCGATCCCACGGCGACCGCGACCGATGCATCTGCCGAACCGACAACCTGCATGCCGGAGCAGTCATTACCGGAGAACACTGCCGGCGAACCGGTCAGCGAACCGTCAGCGAACCGATCAGCGAACCAGCAGCGGCAACGCCAGCGGCCGTCAGCCCGTCGCAAGCCGCCGACAACAGCAACGCAGAGACCTTGGTCGAGACGGACAACGATATCGTGTTCGGTGGTGCAGGCGACGATTGGTTGTTTGGCGACGGTGGCAATGACTGGCTGTTCGGCAACATGTCGCCGCTCGATGACGCGTTGTTGCGGGGCGTGATCGCAGGTCGATTCGGTCTGTAGCCTTGCCCGCCGAATCGCCTCGAAGCGGGATCGCCCGAAGCAGGTGCAACGGGCTGTTGATCGAGTTGTATCACGACATCACTCCGTCAACAGCCCGTCAGCGCCGCTGCGGCGGGCAGCGTCCATGATTGGGGTGACAATGCCGGCACTGCCTCATTGAGGCAGCGGTGCCTTCAGTTCCCAGATTCCATGTCAAAAACCAGATTGAACAATCGTCGATTGTTTTGACGCGCTTGTTGACACTGGGCAACGATCATCGACGGATCCGATTCGTGCATCAAGAAGGCAAGGTTTCGCATCGACGCCTCATCATCGGGCAATTCATGGCGGGCCGGTGTGTTCATCAGACGCAGGTTCGCCTCGACACGTCTCAGCGTGCGATAGCCGTTGATCAACTCCAGCGATTGCACTTCGCTCAAGTACCCTGCCTGGGCGATTGCTTGCAGCGACGCCGTCGTTCCTTGCCGGATGATTTCGGGTGACTCACCGGCATGACGCAGTGTCAACATTTGCGCGACAACCTCGACGTCGACCGTACCGCCTTCGGCACGTTTCAGGTTTTCGCTACTGGCGGTTTGCTGCATCCGTTGTCGCAACTCACGAATCTCCGTCGCCATTCGCGGGTGCCATCGTGTCTCCCGGATCACGCTAGCGACCGCCTCGTCGGTCTTTCGCCGCAATTTGGGTGAACCCGATATCGCTCGTGCCTTGCACAATGCCAAACGCTGCCATAGCAGTGCCGTATCTTGCCGGAACTGTTTTAAGAACTCGTCGATCGACACAGCCATCAAGCCGACTTCGCCGGTCGGCCGCAACCGCGAGTCCAACTCATAAAGCCGATCACTCGATCCGGGGCGATTGATACGTGTCACGACCCGCTGCGCCAACTCATTGAAAAAATGTTGGTGTCTCACCGTGACACGATGGCCTCCGACACGACGCCGTGTTTCACCCTCGGCCGAGTAAAGAAAGATGGCATCCAGGTCGCTGTGGTAATTCGGCTCGTGTCCGCCCAGCTTTCCGAGTGCCAAAGTCACCAGCTCGGATACCTCGTCTTGCTCGGAAATCGGGTCGCCATACTGTTCAGCCAGCAATTCCTGCTCATGGTCGATCACCCGCCGAATGCAGGCCTCGGCGGTATCAGCAATCGCTGCATGTGTCGCTTCAATCGATTCCTTTCCCAGCATATCGCGAACGCCAATCGTCAAATGGGCGCTATTCTTGAAGCTGTGCAGAATCCGATCGACATTGGCGGCACCACGGCACAACTCGATCGAGTGCGCATCGAGACGACTGGCTGTTGGTAGCCGATCCATCAATAACGAATCGATTAATTCGTCGATCATCCCGGGATTCTCGATCAAAATCCCGCTCAAATAGGGCGTCGTTGCGCACAACCGGACCATCAATTGCATGGTCGGGCGATTCGAACCGAGCAGTTCCCATAGCGTTGCTTTTGCACCGAGCGAATCGGACACCTTGACCAAGGTGGTCAGCGCGGCGTGCGGGTTTGGAGTTCGAGAAATCTCCGACAACAACGCCGGCGCCAGCGAAGCGAAAAAATGTCGGCATCGATGAGGCGAAAGAAACGATACCGTTTCGGTGCTCAACGATGCCAGGTCCTCCATCGCGCGTTTGGCATCATCAAGCCGATGACCAGCCATCGTTTGCCGGACGAGTTCGAAATCGGGCTCGGGATCGAGCAGCAATTCCGTTTCGATTGGAACCAATACGTCGTCCTGCAACGCGTCAAGCATCAAGTGATTGATCATCTTACGATTCACCTGAAACGTTTCTCGCAATAACGCATCGAACTTTTCCGTGTCACCCCCTCTGCCGTCTTTGGCGCGAATCCCCAACTGCCATGCCAGCCGACCACGCAGCAGCGGATCGTCGGGCAGCATTCCGCCGCGACTGTCAAACATGATTGACAGCTGATGTTCCAGCCGGCACAGCCTCGCATAATTGTCGGACAACAGCGTCGCTTCCTGGTGCGTCAGACAACCCGCGCGCTCGAGTGCCACGATCGCATCATTGGTATTTGCACAGCGGACCGACACCAGATCGCCACCATGAAGCAGTTGCAAAAACTGGATCGTCAATTCCAAGTCGCTGCGACCGCCGGGATCTCGCGAAACGTCATGTCCGGTGAACTCCTGCTGTTCGGCTCGCCGCTCCAGCTTGTGACGCAGGGTACGGATTTCGGCCAGGTCGGCACGGTTCAAAAAACGACGATAGATCCAGGGTTGAAGACGACGCAGAAACGACTCTCCCAGACTCGCCGATCCGGCAACGACTCGCGCCTGGACGAAGTTCATTCGGTGCCAGATGCGACCACTCGTTTCGTAAATCCGCACAGCCTCACGAACACTGCAAATGTTCACGCCAACGTCATACTTGGGGCCCTTGCGTAAATCGATCTCGAGACCCAGCGAGCCAACCTCGTCGGGCGAAAGCAAGCTAACCAGATCACTCACAACCGTCGCATAAAACTTGCGATGCGATGGGTTGTTCATTTCAATCTGGTCGTACAAGAACACCAATTGCATGGGTGACGCATAGGCCATCTCCTCGCCACCAAGAGGCCCCAGCCCAATGACGGTGATCGCCGGCGTCGTCCCGTCGACCAACCGCGGTATTTCACGCTGCTCGGCGAGCCGCCTTGTCACAAACCCCAAGCTCGCCTCGATCACGGCATCGGCAACATACGCCAATTGTCGACCGACTTTCTCTGGCGACAGCCCACGGACAAACTCGGCATAGGCGATGCGAACCATTTCCTGCGATACGAATTTGCGGATCGCAATGATGGCCCGGTTGCTGCGATCGATGGTCGCCAGTTCACCAACCAATTCATCGACCAAAAAGCGTCGTTCGGCGGGCTGACCGTCGCTGGCCCGCAGCAGATCAAAACTCGATGGATCGGCGATGAGCAGATTGGCGATGGTTTGGCTGGCTGCAAAGACCTGAAGCAGTGCCGGCAACGCACCCGCATCACGCTCAAATAACGCCAACAGGGATGTCGGACTCCGGCTCGCAGCGATGAATCGACCAAGATTGGCAACCGCCGCGTCGAGGTCCACCAGCTGCTTGAATTGAACGATCAAGCGCTCACGCAACATGGCCAGCAAGTCGGGTGGTGCACCACAACGCCAAATCGACTGCAACTCGATCCGGGCCTGTTCGAGATCCTGGAACCGAAACGCATCGATCCAGTCAAAATCATCGTTGGTCGATGGCGAAGGAGTTGGATTTGCTTCCATGATCTTTTTGCAGCAGCCTCGGACGCTTCGTTTTCGTGTGCCAACACTCGATCAGCCGCCGATTCCAGCAATCACGGCGCGGAGCCAAGAGCCATCAAATCGACCTCGATCGAACGTGAATTCACAGCACTCTGTCGCATCCGGCAAGCATCCACGCCGATTCTCGCGATACATCGCATTTGCAACAGATGACTGACCGGCGGAACTAAACAGAGGCGCCGCGCATCAAAACCAGACCAAAACTGCTGCTGTGCAAGGCATCGCTCTGCGACCGCTGAACGCCGGTTAGTGTAAATCCGATGGGTTCGAGCGTGTAGTGGCAATGCCATGACCTAACCTTTTGGCACCGAGACGGCTGGCTCCCAGCAGCTCCCGGGGAACGGATCGCGAATGGCAGACGCGACCGATGTTGCTTTTTTGCAACGCGCCCCTGTGGTGATCTGGCAACAAACCGTTCCGGACGGAGCGCCCCATTTTTCACGCAACCTATTCCAGCACAACACTTTGCCATGATCGACACGCGGCGCGAAATAGCCTCCGGCACCAGTCTTGCTTGGTTTCTCCCGAACCTAACCGATCGTTCCGAACCGGGTTCCGAGGAGACGTTGATGGAAAAGAGAATCAGCCGACGCAGCTTGCAAGATGACGCCTTTGGCGCCGAAGAATCCGTCAATCGACGATCCCGAGTAATGGGCCAGGAATTCGCCGATGCCCAAGACGAATTCAGCGACCAGGTGAGCGAGGACGACTTGCAGCGATCACGCCGGCGTGATGAATCCGACGCCGATCCGACCGAGGATCCGGTGCGAATGTACCTGATGCAAATGGGACAGATCCCGCTACTGACTCGCGACCAGGAAGTCTCCGCCGCCAAACAAATCGAAAAAACCCGCGAACGCTATCGCCACTGGATGTTGGCTACCGACTTCATGCTGCAGGGTGCCTTGAAACTGCTGGAACAGGTCCGCGACAAAAAGCTGCGGTTGGATCGCACCATCGAAGTCAGTGTCACCAACGCCGTCGAGAAGAAGGCGATCATGAAGCGGATTGTCCCCAATGTCCGCACACTCCAACACCTGCTCAGCCTCAATCACGCCGACTACATGGCTGCCGTCAACAAGCGCCTGCCGATGCGACAGCGCCGTGCCGCCTGGAAGAACCTCGTCGTGCGACGCAACAAAGCCGTCCGGCTGATCGAAGAAATGAATCTTCGAACCGGTAAACTGCAACCCTTGTTCGAGAAACTTCGACGAGCGTCTCGGCGAATGACCGAAATTCGATCCCTGCTAAGCGACGTCGATGCACTGAGTATGCCCGGCATGCCGACGCCCAAGGAACTCAAGAGCGAACTGCAACTACTTGATGCGTTTGACGTTCGAGACGCCCGCAACACTCACACGGCGCGTTTCCAAGTGCGACGTCTATCGTGATGACTACGACGCGGCCAAACGCATCTTGTCTGCCGGCAACCTGCGATTGGTGGTCTCGATTGCCAAAAAATATCGGAATCGTGGCCTCTCTTTCTTGGACCTGATCCAAGAGGGCAACACCGGGTTGATGCGAGCGGTCGATAAATTCGAGCATGCTCGTGGTTACAAATTCAGCACCTATGCGACATGGTGGATTCGTCAAGCGATCACCCGAGCAATCGCCGACCAGAGCCGCACGATCCGTGTTCCGGTCCACATGATCGATACGATGAACAAGATCCGGCAGATCACACGTGACCTCGTTCAAGAGAATGGCCGCGAACCAACTCCCGAAGAAGTTTGCTTCCGCAGCGGACTTTCGATCGAGGACACACGCGTGATTTTGAAAATGAGCCGCCAGCCACTTTCGCTCGATCAGCCGATCGGTGATCACGAAGACAGCGTTTTTGGCGAATTCTTGGAAGATCATCGCGATGATGATCCGTTGATGGAAACGAATCGCGAGGCACTGAAAGCTCAGATCGATCTGGCCATGGAAACGCTGAACTATCGCGAACGAGAAATTCTGCGTCTACGCTACGGGTTGGCTGACGGCTATACCTACACGCTGGAAGAAGTCGGCCGAATCTTCCAGGTCACCCGCGAACGGGTTCGTCAGATCGAAAGCAAGGCCGTTCGCAAGTTGCAACAACCCTATCGGGCGAAATCACTGGTCAGCTTTCTCGATGGCGCCGAACTTGCCGTGCTCGAAGGCAGCGAGATGCTGTAGCCACGAATCAATGACATTTCGGCTTTAGGTTGTGACCAAAAGGTCCACCTTTGACGACTACAACCTTCTTGACGCCGGCGGCTAATCACCGTCGGCTTTTTCTATTGGTCAAGGTTGGGTGACCACAGTGAGTTTGCCGATCACGAACTCCGTAGGGGATTCGCTCCTGACATCTGCCACCTGTGAGCCGCCGACCTTCGATGGCGACTGTGCCGGGGTCATGCCTGAGCGTCTCTCCCTGATCGATAGATGGATCGCATCTTCCGCTCGTGTGACGTGACGAAGGTTGTCGCTAATCACACGAGGACCCATCCTGACCGGAATAATCCTCCTGTGATGCTGAACTCCCCGCTCGATGTGGCCGGTAACAACAACCCGGCCATGCTGACCGACAATTCCGACGTTTGTTCGGATTACCTGCTTGTCTGCGAAGCCAAGGCAAGGTCACTCCATGAAGGCCACTGGCATTTCACACTCGAGACCGCTGACGGTACGCCGGTGTTCGATGCCGGTGACACCGACTCCGGTGATCTGAACCGCCTGACCTTGCTGGCCGCCGTTCGCGGGTTGGAAGCGATCGACGGCGCCGCCTCGGTGACGCTACTGAGTAACAACCGGTATCTGGTTCGGTCGTTGACCGATTCACTGCCGCGATGGCGAGAGAACGATTTTGTCTGGGAGCATTTTGGTCGGCGAATCGATGTCCAACATGCCGACCTGTGGCGGCGGATCGATGGGGCGCTGGCCATTCACCGGGTTGAAGCATGCCTGATTTCCTCGCGATTGATCAGCTCCGGTAACCGCCACCCCGCCGCCCATCGCGAGGAGATCCGCGTACGCGTCGATTCGCCGCATCGGCAAATCGCTGTCCCGAAATCTCGGGCGATGCCCAAAGACCGGCTGCGACGTTGGCTATTGGCGGGGGTGGCTGGTGGTGCAACCACCCCGCAACATCGCTTCACACCCGCCGATTTGATGGATTCTGCCTGATCGGCCGCGGTCGCATGTCGAATACCGACCGAGCGATCCCGCAAAAAATCTGACCCAATCTTCGATTCGTTCACCCCAGTTCTTCGTTAGTGGAAGCCAAATGCACACTCAAGTCTCACTCTCTTGCATTGGAAGCCTCATCGATGGGACCCACGAGAACCCATCGAGCGTGCTGGGACCGCACCCGATCGACTACCGCGGACAGCCGGCAACGGCGGTTCGCAGCTACTTGCCCGAGGCCCACGCTGCCTGGATCATCGATGGAAACAGCGGAACTCGCCGGCCGATGCGAAAGCTCCATCCAGCAGGGTTTTTCGAGGCGATTTGTGATGGTACGGTCGACGGCGGCGTCGCATCGGAACAAGATGCACTCCCAACAACCGTCGCAATCTCTAAATATCGCATTCAGATGGCCAAGAACAACGGCGAAATCGTCGAAATGAAAGACCCCTACGCAGCCCCATCGATCTTGACCGATTTCGATCGGTACCTGCTCGGTGAAGGCCGACACCATAAGATGTACGAACGGCTGGGCGCACAAGTCCGTGTCGTCGATAACGTTCCTGGGGTCAATTTCGCCGTCTGGGCTCCCAACGCCCGTACCGTACAGGTGGTCGGTGATTTCAACAGCTGGAACGGCCGCGAACACACCGCCAAAATGCATCCCAGTCTCGGTATCTGGGAATTATTTGTGCCAGCAGCCAAGGTCGGCGACAAATACAAGTTTCGCGTCTTGAATCAACGGGGTGAGTGGGTCGATAAGTGCGACCCGATGGGCTTTGCCGCCGAATTGCCGCCACTGACCGCCTCGATCGTTTCGGACCTGACCAGCTATCAGTGGAGTGATCAGCAGTGGATGCAGGACCGCGCGGACTGGAATCCGATGCACGCCCCCATGAACGTCTACGAAGTCCACCTGGGCAGCTGGCAGAAGAGCCCCGGACGAACACATGGCTGGCTTGACTATCGTGATCTGGCAAGACGATTGGTCGACTATTGTCATCGCATGCACTTCACGCACGTCGAACTGATGCCTGTGAGTGAGCATCCGTTCACGGGATCGTGGGGATATCAGACCGTTGGCTATTTCGCCCCTACCAGCCGACACGGCTCGCCAGCCGACTTCATGTTCTTTGTCGACTACATGCACCAACACGGCATCGGTGTGCTGATCGATTGGGTCCCCGCCCACTTTCCGAAAGATGCCCACGGGCTCGCACGGTTTGACGGTTCGGCGTTGTACGAACACGCCGACCCCCGTCAGGGCGAGCATCCCGATTGGGGAACGATGATCTTCAATTACGGTCGCAACGAAGTGAAGAATTTCCTGGTCGCGAACGGATTGTTCTGGCTGGATAAGTATCACATCGATGGCCTCCGCGTCGACGCAGTGGCATCCATGCTCTATCTCGACTACAGCCGTGAGGATAGCGACTGGATTCCCAATCAATATGGCGGTCGCGAGAACCTGCAAGCGATCGATTTCTTGCGTGACTTTAACATCGCCGTCCATGAAGAGTTTCCCGGCGTGGTGACCGCTGCCGAAGAATCAACCGCCTGGCCGGGCGTTTCGCGTCCAACCGATTACGGCGGCCTGGGATTCACGTACAAGTGGAACATGGGATGGATGAACGACACGCTCAGCTATATGCAACATGAGCCGATTCATCGCAGTCATCATCAAAACGAACTGACCTTCAGTTTGATCTATGCCTTCACCGAAAACTTCATGTTGCCTCTCTCGCACGACGAAGTCGTCCACGGCAAGGGCTCGCTGTTGAGCCAAATGCCCGGCGACATGTGGCAAAAATTCGCGAATCTGCGATTGATGTATTCCTACATGTGGACGCACCCAGGCAAGAAACTGCTATTCATGGGCGGCGAATTGGGCCAATGGAACGAGTGGAATCATGAAGACGGCCCGCAGTGGGAACTGCTCGATTTTGAGACGCACCGCGGTATCCAACAACTGGTTGCCGATCTGAACCGAATGGTGATCGAGAATCCGTCGCTCCACCAACTCGATTTCTCCCATGAAGGATTCGAGTGGGTCGACTGCATGAATGCGAGCGACAGCACACTCGTTTACCTGCGCAAGGGGTTGGATGGCGCGGCTCCGATTCTGATCTGCAGCAATTTCACCCCCGTCGTCCGCCACAACTACCAGGTGGGTGTGCCCTATTCCGGATTCTGGAAAGAGATTTTCAATAGCGATAGTTCAGCCTATGGCGGAACCAACCTCGGCAATTACCCAGGCTGCAATACATTGGGCTACGGACATCATGGCCGCCCCGATAGCATCTCGGTGACCATGCCTCCGCTGGCGACCACAATCTTCCGGCTGGAGCAGTAACGCGGCGGGCTTGATCGTCACCCGACACCCAGACACAAACCAGCCGAGCCCAAACCAGCCAACCCTACAAACGAATAATTTCGTCGACATTCAACACAACATTCCCTGTTCAACATTCAACCCCCTACGATCAGACACCGAACGACGAGATCCGAAACGCTTGTCCCCTCGCCAATGACGTTGAACCGCAAGGATCGAGCGGATCTATCCTTGAAAATCGCATGCGAAACTTGATCATCTATTCGTGTGCGATTTTCACCCTTGCGATCTGTTCCTCACCGTTGCGAGCCGCCGGCGGTTCGTTGACCGTGCAGCTAACCGACGAATCAACCGATTCGCCAACGATCGCACGCTTCGAGCTCTGGCGTGGTGGGACAGGCGGAAAAATAGTACCCCTGAAACGTACCGTGCCCGCCGGAGTGGGTGTGGTGCTTGATCGCCAACTCGAAATGTCACTCACCGACGACGCCTATACGTTTCGGGTGATCCGGGGTCCCGAGTACCGAATCGTCAGTGGTACCTTTTCGTTAACGCGTACCAGCCTCGACGAGCATGCGGTTCGGCTGCCGCGAATGGTCGATATGCTGGCCCAAGGTTGGACCAGTGGTGATTGTCTTGTCGCTGCCTCGCCCAATAGCCTGCCGCTACGAATGGCGGCCGAAGATCTGCATCTCGCCAGGACGCTGGGATCGAGGGACGCCAAGCCAATCGCAGGTCGTGCCCCCGATGATCCACCGCGCAACGATCCCTCGTGGATCAAAACCGACGCCCGCCTGATCGGCGGACTGGTGTTCTATGGTGAGCCGGCTTCGATCGATGAAACCGCGCAGATGGCCGACGATCTGCTGCCCAGCGAGGCACTTGCCGCCATGGCCCGAGGCAAGCAACGGATCCCAGTTGCCATCGAAAACCCGTTTGCCTGGCCGCTGCCGATCTGGCTGGCCAGCGGACAGATCGACGGTGTCTTCCTGCTCGGTGACTGGATCCGCCTCGATCAAAAGGTGTCGAGCGTCAAGGATGGGCGGGGTCCCGTCGGGGCGTCCCTTGGCGACGGCAAGAGCATTGGACGCTGGGCCGAGCGAATTTACTGGAATATGTTGGAAGCCGGTTTTCATATCCCGCCACTCGCGGGCAGCGGCGGCGACAGCGGATCAACGCCGGTCGGCTACAACCGGTTGTACGTCGCCGAACAACTCGAACCCTATCAGCAGAATGGTCAGCTCGAGGCTCGACGAGTCCTGTCCGAAGCGACTTGGTGGGACGCCGCGTGGCAGGGAAAGAGTGTCGCGACCAACGGACCGTTGTTGCGTCCCAAGCTCGGCGGCATGATTCCGGGACACGTCTTCACCGCCAAGACGGGTGAAGTTCTGCAATTACAGCCCGAATTGAACCTGTCTGTCCGTGATCCGGTCGATTACCTGGAAGTGGTCTGCAATGGCAAAGTCCACTATAGCGCCTCGGCTGGACGAATTTGCCAAGGCGGGCGGGCTGATCCCACCGATCCAGGTCACCCAGAGCAGTTGGGTCACGATCCGTGTGGTGACTTTGTATGAGGATCACTTCCGCGCCGCAATGAGCGCTCCGTGGTACATCGATTTTGACTCCCAACCCCGAATGACGGCCGAGGGAATCGAGTTTTTTCGCCAATGGTTGGCGGAATATGAAACGCGTTTGAAGCGATTGCCCGCAAAAGAACTGAACCGGCATGTGCCGTTCGTTCGGTCCGCCAGGGCGTTTTGGGCCCAACGTGCCGAGCGGATCCGACCGCCAGTCGAAGGAACCAACGGTATTCCCCCCGGCGACCGGTCGTGACAACCGTCATCGGCGGCGTCGGATTGCCGCGAGCCCGAAAATGGATCCCGAAATCCTACCCACGGTTTCGCAATCAATGGCTTTTCGCGAAACTCTGGGAATGAAAGACGTCGCCGCCAACCTGCTCCCCTTCGACTCGCAAGAATTCGTCGTCGGACCGCACACGCTCCGCTATCTGGATGAAGGCCCGGCCGGCGAAACCATCTTGTGTGTCCATGGCAATCCGACTTGGAGCTTCTACTGGCGGACCGTGATCGAGCGTTTTCGCGATACCCATCGTGTCCTCGCCATCGATCACCTCGGCTGTGGACGCAGCGACAAGCCGAGCCGAAGTCGGTTTTCCTACACGCTCGCTGACCATCGCGATAACCTGATCGCTCTGATTGACTCGCTCGATCTGCAGAACATTACTTTGGTGGCGCACGACTGGGGTGGTGCGATCGGGCTATCGGCGGCGATCGAGCGGATCGATCGGATCGATCGAATCGTGCTGCTCAACACCGCCGCGTTCCCACCACCCTACGTGCCGTGGCGAATCGCCGCCTGTCGTCTGCCTGTCTTGGGGACCATTGCCGTTCGCGGTTTGAATCTATTTGCCCGCGCCGCAGTCACCATGGCAATGTCGCGTAACCAATTGAGTGACCAGGCCGCGTCGGGGTTGCTTGCCCCCTACGACAGTTGGTCCAATCGCGTCGCAATTGATGCCTTCGTGCGAGACATTCCGATGTCGCAAAGGCATCCGACCTACGCGACCCTCGCGAAGCTGGAAGCAGAGCTTTGCCGATTGGCCGATCGTCCTTCGCTGCTGCTCTGGGGAATGAAGGACTGGTGTTTCCGCGAACCGTGTTTGCGGCGATTTGAACAACATTGGCCTGACGCAACAACGGTCGAAATCGCCGACGCGGGACACTATCTGATCGAAGACGCGCCAACGGAAACGCTCGACGCCATGGATCGGTTCATTCGCGGCACAGCCGATTCGATGCTACCCCAACCGTCTCTAGCACACGATGGTTGATCCGCTCCGCACGATCCGCTGCCTCATCGAATGTCCTGCAGATGCGGTGCGATGGGCGTCGGTCTTGGAAGCGACCGCTCCCAAGGCGGGAAACGTTTATCCGGGCAAGCCATTCGACGACCTGACACACCGACACTTTCTGATCGCTGCCGATATTGCCGCTGATTCGTTCGCAGATTCGACCCGTCGGTTCAGCGACAGAATCGTTGCTGCGGTCGAGCGAACCGTCGAGTCCACCGGCACAAACGTCAATCTGGGGATCCTGCTGCTGTTGGGGCCGATCGTGGCCGCCGACGAATCTCTCGGTCGAACAGGTTCGCAGCCGCACAACTTGCTTGCCTGGCAGAAGGCAATCGGTGAAATCCTCGATTCCATGGATAGCCACGACGCGGCCAGCATTTGTCGCGCGATTGCTCAGTCATCAGCCGGTGGGCTTGGTAAGGTCGATACCATGGACGTTCACGACCTCGATGCACCGTCGAGCGATCTAATGACCGCCATGCGACTGGCCCAATCGTACGATCGCATCGCCCGTCAATACGCTTCCCACTTCGTTGACCTGATCAGCAATGTCGTGCCGGTCGTTGAAGATTCGATCCGCCACTCGGGTGACCTGCTCGGCGGCATTTCAATCGCACACCTGAAACTGCTGGCGATCGAACCCGATACGCTGATCGCCCGAAAGAACGGTTTGCCGGTTGCCACCAGAATACAAAGACGTGCTCAAAAATTGCTGATCGACGACACGACAAGCGTTGCCCAGTTCGATCAATTGTTGCGCACTGGCGGACACCATTTGAATCCAGGTACGACGGCTGACCTGATTGCGGCTGCCATCTACCTGTTGCTACGAACTTCCTGTTGAACGAGAGATATTGATGGCTAATGCGACCTTCCGTGTCGATGTGACCAAACAGCAATTTGTCTTTTCTGCTGCGCACTTCATCACCTTCGCCGGTGATATCTGCGAACGAATCCATGGGCACAACTATGGCGTTCGTGCCAGCGTGGCGGGTCCGTTGGACGAAAACCGATATGTGGTCGATTTCATCGCCTTGCGCGACGCCGTGCTGCAAGAAACACAATCATTGGATCATCATGTGATTCTGCCGCGAGACCATGCCCAGATTCGAGTCTCCAGCGACGAGAAAGAAACGACAGCGACATTCCGCGATCGGCGCTGGGTGTTTCCCAACGAAGACTGCGTTGTGTTGCCCGTTAGCAACACAACCGCGGAAGAGATCGCGCGCGTGATCGCCGAGCGAGTTCGGGAAAAAACTCGTGATTCCTTCGGCAGTTCTATCGAGTGGATCGAGGTCGCTGTGGACGAAAACCAGGGACAGTGGGGCGTCTGTCGGATGCCGTGGATCTAGGGTTGGTCGCGTTCAACCACGAATATGAAACCCATCATTCCGGTTTCTTGTGGACTGTTTGTCGACCACGGTTCCGTCGATCCGGCCCCTCATCGCGGATTCGATCCGACACACCAATTCGCGCAGATCGTTTTCGCTCCCATCGGCATCCAATGTGACGCTGCCGTCAGGTTCGTTGCGAACAAATCCGTTGATCGCCAAACCATGCGCGCTGGCCAGCGCCGTCGGCGCGGAATCCGACTCCCTGGACATGCCCCGAGAATCGAACGATATAGCGAACCGATTTCGGCGTCATCGACCGTACGATCAGCTGGGCCGATCGCGCTCCTTTCCAATTCGTTCGATCGCGCCATCTTCAACAGTCTCCACGCCAGCCTGTTTGGTTTGCTCCGCACTGTTGACCCGTTCGATGACCACCAGACACATATCATCAAAAGGTGGCGCGGTGCCGACGTGATTCAGCACGGCCGCGACGATCCGATCCTTGATTGAATTTGCATCGCCACCTTCGGCGGTCAACTGTCGTACGCGTTCCATACTGAATTCTTCGTCATCCGCGTTCATCGCCTCATTGATTCCGTCGGTGTACATCACCGCGATGTCACCGGGGTCCAATTGGATCTCAACCGCCTCGTATTCCATTCCGTCATCGATGGCAATCGGCAAGCCCGATTCTTCTTCACCGGGTTCGGAGATCGAGCCGTCCGATTTGCGAACGACCGGCGCCATATGTCCGGCGTTCACGATCGTCGCGATTTCGCTCGAGGGGTCGATGACCAACAGCAAGAAGGTAATGAACCGCTCCACGTGCAGCTGACTCATGCTGTCATTCAGCCGCTCGACCGCGACGGCAACATCCGGCTCACTGGCCAGAAAAAATCGCGTTTCGGCCGACAGCTTGGCCATGAACATCGCGGCGGCGACACCATGGCCAACGACGTCCGCGACGACGATCGCGACCCGACCGTCGGCCAGATGGATATAGTCAAAGTAATCTCCACCGATATGGTTGGCCGCTTGATAGAAGCTGCACACTCGGAATCCGGCGGCTGCGGGCGGTTGCTGTGGCAAGAACGCTTGCTGGACCTCGGTCGCCAGCTTCAAATCCTGTTCCACTTCTTTTTGAATCAGCGCTCGCTCGTGCATCCGAGCGTTGTTGATCAGAATGCCGACCTGTTTCGCCACGCCGCTTAGCAGATCGGTGTCTTCGTCGCGAAACTGTCCACGACCTTGGGTCGAATCGATCTGCAGGGCACCAAATGCGGTTCCATCGCCATCGGTCAACGGCGCACAAATCATCGAACGGATCGAGAAGTCGGCAATCGACTGGCTGCTATCAAAGCGGCTGTCCTCGGACGCATCCAAGGAAAGAATCGCTTCTTTGCTGGACATCACCTCACGAATGATCGTTCGACTGATACAGATCGTCTCCGTTTCGTCGTGCTTGGTGCGTGTCTTGACCCAGCGCGGCACGATATTCCCTTGGGCATCCGTCATGACCACGAATCCGCGGTCGGCCGCCGGAAAAATGTCGAACAGGCTTGTCAGCACCTTGGGCAAGACCTCATCGACGGCCAGCGCGTTGCTCAGGTTGCTGTTGATTTGCATCAACGCCGCCAGCTTTGCCTCCGGCGTGGCGACCATTTTCAGGCCATCCGATGAGCTGCGAAACTCAATTTTGGCGCTATTGCTGCTCAGCTGCTCGGTTTCATTTTCGTCAACCATCTTGATGCCGAACTTCGTGCCGCCGAAGTTCACCGAATCGCTCTTGACGAACTCGGGTTCTTCGCCGCTGTGGAACACCAATTCGACTTCGCTGATCCGAATTCGATCCCCCTCACGCAGGATTTCGGGCTTGGAGAGCAGTTGACCATTGAGGAAGGTGCCGTTGCGGCTACCCAAATCCTCAACAAGAAAATCGTCGGCCTTGCCGATGATTTTGGCGTGATAGCGGCTAACGGCACCGGCATCGACCACGATTCCGCATTCGGGATGGCGGCCAATCGACGTCTCACCAGGGATCAGCTCGAATCGGCTAGCCCCATCTTCGCCATTTGTATTTGTCGACAAAAATGCCATCGCTGCACCAAAAACGCCTTCGAAACGGGAATCGCAATTGTAGGTGTCTTGCCCCGAGGCAACAACGAGCCTGCGAATTTGGCTGAAATCAGCAGGCCCGCGACATCCGGCCCGCTTCGCCGCGATCCCAACCGAACGCCATCCAGCGATCACTGGCAAGGTAAACCGGCTTGACCAACCGGTCCGGCGGCCCTAATTTCCTGTTTCGATAGCTCCTCCATCGATAGGTGCTAGTTCGATCTCAAAGGGAAGTCTTCTTGCAAGCAAGGCTCCCTTGAAACTGCCCGATGGTGTAATTGGCAACACTGCGGATTCTGGTTCCGTCATTCTAGGTTCAAGTCCTAGTCGGGCAGCTATTACGTCGATCAACTCATCTTCGCCAAGACGCGACCGATCGATTCGAAGCACGTCTTTCTCCGCATCATTCAGCGATGGATCATCCCCCTCGTGTCGTATGATGTACTCCTGCAGGACTCGCCGAAGTTCGATTAGGTCTCCGGCCGATCGCTTGATCGTTCGAAGGCCTGGCTCCCCTGGATCGCTTCTTGAAACGCGGATAATGCACTGCCCCTGTTCGGCACTGGCCCCTGTTCGGCACTCGGTCTTGCCTCTACCGTTTGGGAGTCAGTCGGACAGACGCTAGCTGGACAACGCCACTTTTTAACGAAGACCTCGTGTTTTACTGGTCGATGCAATCCAAGTAGTCCCGCCACTCCGCTGGCGGGTCATTTGCCGCGAATCGCGGCATGCCCTGCCAGCGGAGTGGCAGGACTACAACAAAAGTGGCGCTGTCCAGCAAGGCATCACCGGGGCCGCGCGAAAGACATTGTCTGGCCTTGCATGCGAAAGTTACACGGTGCCGATTGGAAGTCAGCAGAGGGCATCGTATTCGACCCACGCGGTCGTCGAAGGCCCGAAGGGAATGAGCAAGTACGTGCTGCGCACAACTTGCAAACGCCACGATCGCAAGATCGTGAACCACCGTACGATGGTCAATCGTTGGCGGCGTTGGGCACGATCCAATGGCTTGAGTCTTTGCGGCAACGCAAGGATTGAAAACTCATCTTCAACCGCAAGGTGCGGACGCGCATGCTTGTTGGTGTGGGAGGGGATCCGGGTGACCGGGCCCCTATCCCGATTGCGATTGTTCGCCCGCCTGCATGTTCCGACGGAAGAATATCCGACCAAGCATAACAGGTAACAGTGCACCCACCGCCGATGCAATCAGGTCATTCACTTCAAAGGTGCGCTTCGGCAAGCCGATCTGAACTAGTTCGTACACAATGAGACCGAGCACAATCAGTGCGCAAAATGAGAGGAAATCAAGGAAGCGAATCGCCCGGTTCCCGGTTAAGAGTGCAAATGGAACTACGGCTCCGCAAATGAAATTCGGCAGCGAGTCCATGACCCACATTGGCAAACCGACCTCCATGCGGCTACGAACAATCTTAACAACGATCGTCAGAGCAAAACCTCCGATCATGATCGTGGCCGCGAACAGTCTTCGTCGCGATGTTGGGTACGAAACCGCATTCATGGGTTATGGGCGAACGGCCAGGATCACCCGGACCGAGGAGTTAATGGACCATTACCCAAGAGACATTCGAGGGCGCGGTGTGCATCCGTTGGTTCTGGCTCTTTGTCTTCTTCGTGCTCGTACTCGTACTCAGCATCGCGGTACACGTACTCGTCAGCAGCATTGTACTCCGTCGAGAATTCGGAAATGACATCCGATCGAGCAATCAATCGAGAGGCGATAAACATCGAGTCGATCGTGATCGAAAATCGGTTCGGTCATCGGTGCCCCATTCGAGTACGAGTACGAGTACCGGCCTACGGCCTGAGTACGAGCACGACTGGGATCAAAGAATCGAATGCCAGAACGTCGGAATTCACGGGGCAACGGCGATGGGGTGACCAGCGACCAGCATACCACGGGGGAATCGACCGCGCACTTTTCGTCGCCGCGCAGTCGTCCCTGGAAGGGACAAAGACAGTTGCCGTGGGTCGCGCAGCGCACCCACGGACTTCGGATCAAAACCGGATGATCGACCTCGACGAGGTCGCACTCTCGCACCTTGTTTTCAATCGTGCTCCTGCTCAGCAACACTGGTACGTGGAATCGCAGGTAGAAAGTGCAAGGAAGCCCGTCCCCCGCCGGGTCTCCCCCACCGGGTCATTCAGCTGTACCCTCGCGGGTTGCATCCCCATCGCGACATCCTGCTAGAATCGTGCTGACTGTTTCAGGTCATCGTTCGTCACCGCTTGGGTACATGGGGGCGAAGGGTTTGGGCGAAAACTCGCGGCGCGACGATCGGTTCGCTAGACTGTCGGTAACGTCCCAGGGTGATGTTCATTGGTTCTACCATCACTCCATCACCATGTTCTTGTTCGTCAGCGACTTGTTTGCTCTCTCCATGGGAAGGTCCGGCGCATGAATGATCCTCGCCCAACCCTCGTTCGATCCCAACGCAAAGACATTGCTTGGCGTTCACGGATGTCGCGTCGCGGTTTCCTGGATCGCGCGGCCGTCGCGGCCGGATTGACGCTGCTGCGTCAATGCAGTCAAGAAGTCGCCGCGGAGAGCGGTGGCGAGGGTCCCATCTCGCCGTCGGACTCCATCAAGGTCACGAAAATCGAATCATTCGTGCTGAAGAACTCATGGGTCTTTGTCAAAATATCGACCGATGCGGGAATCACCGGCTGGGGAGAGATGCTGAAGGATGATGCCAAGGCCTGCGCCGCCGGCGCCCTTGAAGTCTCCGACTATTTGGTCGGCAAGGATCCGCGCCCGGTCGTCAATCATTGGCAAGCCATTCACCGCGGATCGTTTTACCGTGGCGGCCCGATCAAGACTGCGATTTCCTCGGGGATCGATCAGGCCCTGTGGGACATCACGGGAAAGTGCTATGGCGTGCCGGTTCACAAGCTGCTCGGCGGCCCCACTCGCCAACGGGCGCGGGTCTATGGTGTGCCGGATGAGAAAACGGGCGTCAATGCGATGAAGGTCGGCCCCTGGACTACACGCAAGGCGTTCAAATACACCGAGGGGCAGAAATTTGTGGATGAGGCGGTCGAACGATTTGCCGCCTTGAAGGCAGAGTATCCCGGAGTGGACATTGCATTGGATTTCCACGGAGCGGTTCAGCCCACCACTGCAACTCTGCTAATCAAAGCACTCGAACCGCTGCATCCCTGGTTCTTCGAGGAAGTGGTGCAACCCCTGAACGTGGACGTGATGGCGGATCTGGCCAAGAAAACATCGATCCCCCTGGCAACCGGCGAACGGATCTTTACCAAGTGGGGTTTCCGAGAAATTCTCGAAAAACGAGCGGCCATGATTCTGCAGCCCGACGTCAATTACGCGGGCGGCATCACGGAATTAAGGATCATCGCCGGAATGGCCGAGGCTTATTACGCACCTTTGGCACCGCACAATCCGAATGGGCCCTGCTCGCTGGCGGCCAGCCTGCAGATTGCGGCCTCGATCCCGAATTTCATGGTCCAGGAACGGGGCGATCGTGAACACGATTTGCTGGCCGAACCACTGCCGCCAGTTCGAGACGGTTATCGCCCCATCCCCACCGGGCCCGGCCTGGGGATCACGATCGATGAAGAGAAACTGATGCAGGAAGTCGGTGAGCCCCTCCCCTATCGCGCCCAATTCGATCCCGACGATGGAGCGGTCGTCGATTGGTAGCCGACCCGATTCGCAATCGCGTCGCGATGGCCCCCGTCGCCGCCGCCGGACTCGATACGTTACGTTGGGACAACGATTCTATCAGTCCTGGCACTCACGCACTCGCCACGAAGCGCGAGGCGGAGATGACGATACCAATGGCACTGGCACCCCTCTTGAAGGTTTTCATCGCGGTCGCAATCGCGTTGCTGGTGACCGGTTGCGGGCGCGAGGGTCACTTTCCGGATCGACCCATCACGCTGATTTGTCCCTGGTCGGCCGGCGGCGGCACCGACCGCGTTTCGAGGCAGGTAGCCGCGCAATTGGAAGACAAACTCGGTGTGCCGGTGAATGTCATCAATGCGACGGGAGGTTCGGGCGTCACCGGTCACACTCGCGGGGCGCGGGCGCGGCCCGATGGGTACACGCTCACGATGGTCACGGTGGAACTGAACATGCTGCACTGGCGCGGCTTGACGACGGTGACCTATCGTGACTTCGCTCCGCTTCAGCTACTCAATCGCGATAGCGCGGCATTGTTTGTTCGCAGTGATAGCGCCTTGGCAACGTTGGACGATTTGCAAACGGCGATTGCGTCCGAACCGGGCCGACTCAAGGCGAGTGGAACCGCCTTTGGCGGCATTTGGCATGTCGCCCTGGCGGGTTGGTTGAATGCCCAAGGACTCGATCCAACGGCCGCGACTTGGATCTCGATCAATGGTGCTGGGCCCTCCCTGCAAGAGCTCAATGCCGATGGTGTCGACGTCGTCTGCTGCTCATTGCCCGAAGCAGATGCGATGCTGGCCGGCCGGCAAGTCCGTTGTCTCGGGGTGATGGCCGAGACTCGGGTGCCGGGCTTCGAGGACGTGCCAACGTTCCGTGAACAAGGGCATGACTGGGCCATCGCGGGCTGGCGGGGAATCGCGGCGCCGCGTGATACGCCTCGAGAGCGACTTGCCGTGTTGGCGACCGCAATGGATCAAATCGCAGAAAGCGACGAACTGGCAACCTTCATGCAGAACGCCGGCTTCAACCTTAGTCGCGAGGGGCCGGATGCATTTGCCGCGACGCTTCAGCGACAGGACGAGCTGTTTCGCGGCGTCCTCACTGGACCTGCCTTTAGCTCCATCAGCGGTGAGCATTTTGGGCCGATGATTTTTCCGGCAGTGATCACCGTCCTGCTGCTGTTGACGGCCGGCACGGTGGTCTGGCAAACCCGCCGCGCCCCCCTGCCGGTATCGGCTGAGGCTGCCAGTCTGCGACCGGCTGTGACTGTCATCGCAGCGGCACTGTTTTACTTGTGTGCCGCGGAGTGGCTGGGGTTTGTGCTCACCGCCGCGTTGATGGTCGGTGGATTGCTGGCAGTCTTCCGGGTGCGTCTACGGTTTGCCGTGCCGCTGGCCGCGGTCCTCAGTGTGGTGGTGTATCAAGTCTTTGCGATTGGATTGCGCGTTCCGCTTCCGCGTGGTCTGCTAGGCTGGTGAGCTAACATGAACGATGCCCTGCTTCAAGCGATGCAACAGGTATTTCTCGACCCCACGGTTTGGGGCATCGTCTTATTGGCTGCTTGCTATGGCGTCTTCCTGGGAGCGATGCCGGGCTTGACTGCAACGATGGGTGTTGCCCTGTTCGTGCCGATGACCTATTGGTTGGATCCGGTGCCGGCGTTGGCGGCGATCGTCACGATGGTGGCGTGCGCGATTTTTGCCGGCGACATTCCAACCACTTTGGTGCGGATTCCCGGAACGCCCGCCTCTGCGGCCTATGCTGACGATGCTTACGCGCTGGCGCAGCGCGGCGAGGCTGGGCGGGCATTGGGAACATCCCTTTGGTTCAGCGTATCGGGCGGTCTCCTTGGCGCCTGCGTGCTGATGGCCTTGGGTCATCAACTCGCCAAGATGGCCGCCTGGTTCAGTGTGACCGAGTATTTCTGGTTGTACCTGATGGGACTCAGCTGTGCGGTTGTCGTGGGGCGGTTCGGCATCGCACGTTCGCTAGCCGGACTCTCGATCGGATTGCTGCTTTCCACGGTGGGACTCAGCGCCGTTCACGGCCAGGCCCGATTCACCTTCGGTCATCCGGAGTTGTTCCAGGGAATCAATTTTATACCCGCGATGATCGGTCTGTTCGGCATGTCGGAAGTCCTTCGAGGCGCCTCGAATCTCGATGCAGCTCCGCTGGCGGCTTCCCCCAAATCGGGTCGTGGCGGCATTCTCGCGCCGGCGATTGTGTTGTTCCGGCATCGTCCCTGGCCCTGGATTCGATCGAGCTTGTTAGGGTCGATCATTGGGATCCTTCCCGGTGCGGGCGCCGACATGGCTGCCTGGGTGTGCATCGCCGTCTCGAAACGCTTCAGCAAGTTGCGTGAACAGTACGGTCAAGGTTCGATCGAAGGCATCGCCGACGCTTGTGCCGGAAACTCCGCCTCACTTGCCGGAGCGTGGATACCGGCATTGGTCTTCGGCATCCCCGGTGACTCGGTCACTGCCATCGTGATCGGCGTGCTGTACATGAAGAACATCAAGCCGGGCCCGGAGATTTTTGAACAACAGGGAACGCTGGTGTATAGCATCTACCTGATCTTTATCCTGGCCAACATCGTGTTATTGCCTGTCGGCTGGGTCGCAATCAAAGTGGGCCGCGAGGTGCTGCGGATTCCTCGTCGCGTCTTGCTGCCGATGATCCTGCTGTTTTGTATCGTCGGCGCATTCGCGGTCAACGGCAGCAGTTTCGACGTCGCGCTGATGCTCGGCTTTGGCATCCTCGGTGTGATTTGCGAGCGTTGGCGAATCTCTATCGGTGCGCTGGTCTTGGGGCTGATCCTGGGCGGGCCGCTGGAAGAACGTTTCGTGCAGACATTGGCAGGCGGCCAAGGAAATCTGATCGCATTTGTTGAGCGACCACTCGCCGCGGTGCTCGCCACAGCCTGCCTCGTGCTGTGGGCCAGCGTCGCGATCAACGCTGCCCGCCGGCATTCCACGGGGACCATCTCGGATCGCGATTCATGATCAGCGTCCAGCCTGCCGCGCCGATGATTCTCGCCCCCAAGGGTCACTCCGCCAGCCATCCCCGCGGCGCAACCGCGTAGAATGAGCCGGGGATTGCGGAACGCGATCGGTATTGACCACGTGATGAATCAGGTGCAGGGGATGAAACGACGAGATTGGTTGGGAGCGTCCGGATTGGCCGCGGTCGCAGCGGGATGGACGCTGGCTCGTTCGCCTGTGGGTCTTGGCGTCGAAGCCGCCCCGGCATCATCGGACGGACTAAGAATCACGGATGTCAAGACAATTTTGACCGCACCGGCCGGCATCCGACTCGTCGTTGTGAAAGTGATGACCAATCAGCCGGGTTTGTACGGTCTCGGTTGTGCCACGTTCACTCAACGGGCTCGCGTGGTTCAAACCGCCGTCGACCAATACTTGAAACCATTTTTAATCGGCAAAGACCCGACGAGAATCGAAGACATCTGGCAGTCATCGTTTGTCAGTTCCTATTGGCGGAACGGTCCGGTGCTGAACAACGCCATCAGTGGCGTCGACATCGCGTTATGGGATTTGCTTGGAAAACGTGCCGGACTACCGATTTATGATTTGTTGGGAGGAAAATGTCGCGACGCGGTCGACACCTACCGCCATGCCAGCGGCAACTCCTTTGCAGAACTGGCCGACGAAGTGCGCCGTTACAGCGAACAAGGATATCGTCATGTTCGAGTCCAAGTCGCGGTTCCGGGTGTGTCGACATATGGAGCTCGGGCGTCGGATGAGGACGACGAGAGGGTTCCCGAGAATCGGCGAACGAGCGTTTGGGAGCCCAAGCCATACGTGAGAACGATTCCAAAACTCTTTGACTATCTGCGTCAAAACGTTGGTGAGGAAATTGAGCTGTTGCACGATGTGCATGAACGCGTTCCCCCGGTGCTGGCGATGCAGCTTGCCAAGGACCTCGAGCCGTATCGGTTGTTCTTCCTGGAAGATCCTTTCAGTCCCGAAGATGTTGGGTATTTCAAACACCTTCGTGCCCAAACCAGCACGCCCATCGCGATGGGCGAGCTGTTCAACAATTCCAATGAATTTGCCGGGCTGATCAAGGATCGCTTGATCGACTTCATCCGTGTTCACATTTCACAGATTGGCGGACTCTCGCCAGCCAGGAAACTGGCGGCATTTTGTGAGTATTTTGCGGTTCGGACGGCGTGGCACGGCCCGGGTGATGTGTCGCCGGTCGGCCATGCTGCGAACATCCACCTTGACCTCGCGACTTCCAATTTCGGAATTCAGGAGGCCCGAGAGTTCAGCCAAGAAGAACAGGATGTGTTTCCCGGATGCCCCGAATTGCGTGACGGATACTACTGGTTGAGCGATCGACCCGGTTTGGGCATCGATTTGGACGAGCAATTGGCGGCAAAATTCCCGATCGAAGACGATCCCCCATTCGATTTGAAGTGGGGCAACCTGCGGCATGCCGACGGGACCTCCACGAAGCCGTAGTGGATTTCGATCCCAAGGCTTCGTCAGACTGCTTCCCCTCGACGGCTGCGTTAACGGTAGCGGTTGATCAACTCGGCGGTCTTTCGCACACCGGCCACAGGTTCTTCCCCGAGGTACTCGATTGCGATGCAACCACGAAAACTCGACTCCTTGATGATGCTCATCATCCGCGAGAAATCGATTTTCGTCTCATTTCCTTGTTCGTCGAATTCCCACGATTTCGTGCAGACCGATTTTGTGTAGGGAAGTAGCCGCTTCATGCCCGCATAGATGTCGCCGTCAAAATTGCCGAAGTCGGCAATCAGACCGAGGCGTTTTGGTCCGACGCGATTGACGAGCGCGACGAGCCATTCGGGATCGCGTGAGAAGCCGGCGATGTTCTCGACCAGGACAGTGAGCGAAGAGTTTTTCAATGCGTCGCACAGCGCGGCAATCCCCCTGGCCGCGTGATCGAGTTGCTGATCCCGGTCACCCTCGGTCGATGCACGCACCCGAATGAACTCGCACCCTAAATGCTCGGCGACCTCGGCCCACTTTAGATGGTCTTCAACGGCGGCCCGGCGATCCGTTTCGCTGGCCGCATCGAGTTTGGGCTCCGCGCCGCAAAGCAAGGCACGATGCCTGATAGCGAGCTGTTTGGATCTTGCCGCAATCGCGTCACCCCGTTTGGGGTCTGCCCGCAGCGCGTCACAAAACTCAACGGCAAACTCAACATTTGTCATTCCGAATTGCTGCTTTACGAATCCTGGATAGGCAAACGTGTCAAGCTGGCCCTGTTCAAAGAGATTTTTAAGCGAGTACTGGTGAATGCTCAACTCGAACCGATCGTCCGCGGCTGCTTGAGCATTGGCTTGCATCAGTAGCGACCCGGTCGCAAGACCAGCGGCCGAACGCAGGCCGCATTGCAATAAATCGCGTCTGGAACGCCGCAGCTGATGACTCGTCATGACACAGTACCTTGAAGGGGCGACGTTGTAGCCGCCGTAAAGGAAACGGAAAAAATGCGATTTGTCGAAAATCTTCATCCAACTTACAGTCGAAAAGCGATCTCGTTTTCGCGGACCGCTACGCTACCGTCAAGTATTTTGCCTCAGCGACAGGTCTTCGGCCAACCGAGTAAGGTCAATAATTTGAATCGGGTGATTCGTCAGCCACTCACAAAGTATTGCAAAGCCGATTCTAGAAGGTCGCTCAGCCATGGCAATCGGGACGGACACCATTAGAATAAGTCGTAACGCTGGTGCAGGCACGGTTACCGCAATGCTATCGACATACGCACGCGGCTGCTCGCTGCATTCGACGCATTGTCATGTCAATTCACGGAGTTTCTCACTATGCCACAACTGAACCGTCGATCATTTTTGCATAAGTCAGCCTTGGGCGGACTGTTCATGGGCATCACTGCCAAGAGCTATCGTGCGACGTTCGGCGCGGACGCTCCCAGTGAGCGTGTTCGGGTCGGCATGATTGGCGTTGGCAATCAGGGCGGGCCGAGGAACAACATGAAGTACTTCCTCAACCACATCGATGCCCTCTGCGATCTGGACAAGAACTATCTGGCTGAAGCGAGTGCCTTTCTGAACAAAGAAGCAAACCGATCTGTAAGGATGACCGACGATTACCGCAGGTTGCTGGACTCCAAAGACATCGATGCGGTCGTAGTGACGGTTCCGGATCATTGGCACGCCTTGATGACGATCGAAGCGTGCAAGGCCGGAAAAGACGTTTACTGCGAGAAGCCGCTAACGCTGGCAATCAACGAAGGCCGACCGATGATCGATGCTGCTCGCAGGCACCATCGCGTCGTTCAGACTGGCACGATGCAACGCAGCGGGCAGGAATTCAAACTGGCCGTGAAGTTGGTGCAGGAAGGACTGGTCGGCAAGGTGCGCGAAGTCAACGTTACGCTGCCGGGGCCGAACTGGATCGATCGAGCAAAAATGCCAGTCCCAGACAGTGCTCCGCCTAGCGGCTTTGATTTCGATCGCTGGCTTGGTCCGGCACCCCTGCGTCCGTACAACAAGAATCGCGTTCACTATTTGTTCCGCTTCTTCTGGGATTACAGCGGCGGTCAGCAAACGAATTTCGGTGCCCATCACCTGGATATCGCTCAATGGGGTTTGGGGATGGACGAAAGCGGCCCGGTGAGTGCCGAAGGTTCGGCCGTTTATAATCCGGATGGCTGGTATGAGACGCCGGACTCAACAAAGATCCGGTACACCTATCCCAACGGCGTCGTCCTGAACTGCCGACAAATTCCCGGAACAAAGAGCAAGGAGCAAGGTACCGAGTTCGTCGGCGACAAGGGAAGCCTGTTCGTCTATCGCGGCGGTCTTCTTGCCAGTGCCTCTGAGTTACTGAAGGACGTCGAAGTACCTCCGATTGTGAATTCAGAAGCGAACATCGCACACGTCAACGATTTCCTCGATTGCGTCAAATCGCGAAAAACACCAGCCGCCGATATCAGCATCGGACATCGCTCGGCAACCGTTTGTCATCTGGGCAACATCGCCGTTCGGACCGGAAAGAAGATCCATTGGGATCCGAAAGCCGAAACCATCGTCGGCGATGCCGAAGCGTCGAAGTGGCTCACGAAAGAGTATCGCACACCGTACAGCTTGGGATAAGAACCGATTTGAAAAGGACTTATTGGGGCCTGCAATCCCTTTGACTCCGTCTGCCTGACGTGTTTTGGAATCGCTGAAACGCCTTGAAATAGCTGACGCATATTACGGAAAGGCTGGACTTCCATGACTCAGGTTGAGCCGACGCACGTCATGCGCACAATAGGTTCACAACCAACCATCACAACATGGTCTCAGCGTCACGACGCACAACCGGGGCCCGACGCAGAACCGGGGCCAGCTCCCAAGGAAACGGCATGCTGAATTCAAGAAAACTCTCACCCGCCATCCTTGTCGTGGCATCGTTGCTTGCATCGCAAGCGCATTCGCAACAGCGCGAGCGCAATATCAGCTGGGTCAATCCGGACATTGCTGAAATGAAGGGGCTAACTCATCACGTGCTTCGCAGTAAGTCGCTGGGGCATGATGTGGGTTATGTCGTGTGGACACCGTCGGAATTTGATGATAGTGGAAAGACACGGTATCCGGTGGTTTACTTTCTGCACGGTGCGGGCGGGTCGGAAAAGTCGGATTCGGTGGGCTTCTCGTCGCGAGTTGCCGGAGCGATTCGTGCCGGCAAGTTTCCTCCGGCGATCTGCGTGTTTCCCAACGGCGGGATGAGCGGTTACCGCGGCGAAGTGGAATCGATGATTGTGGACGAACTGATTCCGCTGATCGACAAGACTTATCCGACAAGGGGGCAGGCGGTGGCTCGCGTCGTTTGCGGCTTCTCGATGGGGGGCGCGGGTTCCGTCTATTTGTCAATACAGCACCCGGAACTGTTCTGCGCGGCGGGGAGTTGGGGAGGATCGCTTTCAAGGCGAGGCAGCGGCGAAGACAGCCCATTGCTTCCAGCAGCAAAGGAACATGCAGACTCGCTGAGGAAGAACAACTTCGCGTTGTTGACCGTCAATGGCGACCAGGATCATCCGGACGGTTTCAAACCGCTGGAAAATATCCTGGAACCGCTCGGCGTCTCTCACCGAATCGTGATCCTTGCCGACACCAACCACAATCTCGGCAAGTACTACGAAGGCGCCGGTGACATGATGCTGAAATTCCTTGCCGAACGGCTCACCGCAACGCCGCGAGCAACTGACCGGTAGATTGCGGAGGAACGCGCGACGAAGAAAAAGCGCGGCCAGGACTCAACGGCACGGACGTTAGGAAGCGCGTACTGCACATTGATTCTTACGTCGAATTGATCCGATTCCGATCATGCTGATCAACGCCAGCGCGGTGATGGAGTGCGGTTCGGGGACGGCGCCTGCGCCGGAGGTTACAGTAAAGGCCAGCGAATTCGTTTCGACATCCACAAAGAAGTCGGCATCTTGTGCGAACGGGCTAAACGCTTCGAAACCGATGATGCCCGTTCCGGCAGAGTCCGCCGTCACGTCGAACGAAAAGAAGAGCCCGTTGGAAGAGATCGGTAGCCCAAAACCCTGAAAGAACTCTGCATCCACGTTACCACTGGGCAGAACTTCGAAGGGAAACAAATCAACGGCATCCGCGATCACCCCGGGCGCCAAACTCAAAGGGTCGACAGACAACGCGGCGGGAATCTCGACCGTCCCGCCAAGCGCGGTCAACGCGTCACTCGGATCGTTGACGACCAGGCCGCCCAGGTTGACGTTCACCGTGAAAGCGTCAGCCACGGACATTAGTCGGCCTGTTCTCGTGATTCAATCGCAATTGCATCAGTGTTCATGACGTCATCTCAGTGATTGTCCTGCAAAGGAACCCATCAAAGAAGCCTGACCCGAATGGCACGAACTTAGCGAGCGTTCGTGCCGCGACAGGCTGGTGTCTAGCCTTTAGGCGATCTTCAAGGGCGAGCAATCGGCTAAAGCCTGCACACCAACTCCTTGTGCTCGTGCCATTCAAGCCTGACCCCTTTCATTTGTCCGTAGACATACAGCTGGGGGCTCGCTGACGCTCGACCACCAGCCACCCAGCCGTAGTGGAACGAAACTGTTACCACTACGGCGCTGCAGCGAAAATCATCCGTGGTCAGTGTTTCACCGTCTCAAACGGGGTCCGTCTCAAACGGGGTCAGTGCCTTTCCCAGGCCCGAGTCGGTGATCCAAGCCAAGAATCGCGGATCCCCGATGGCGGACGCGAATCAATCATTGCTCTGTTATCGCATGTCTTGGTTCCGTTTATTTGGACGACGTCATGGCTGCCGCGCAGGCGCGTCGCAGAAACTCCTCGTATTCCCACTGGCCGCTGCCGCCCGTTTGACGGGCGATCACCAGGTCGAGACTGGGCACGAAGGCGATTAACTGGCCACCACTTCCCGGCTTGAATCTCGCATCCTTGGGAATCCCCTCGCCTTGCCACCACTGGGCAGCCCCGGAAATTCCCAGCCGTGCGAAAAGGACTGTGGTCGCTGCCGAAGGCTTTTGATGCCGGTCACCGCATGGGTCGGTGCCGCAGTCTCACGCACGAACCATTCGGGAACCACCTGGCGATCTCCCAGCGCCCCTCTGCAACATGCAATATCCAATGCGCGCCAGTTCCCGAGCAGGCAATCCCGATCGCGTGCGAAGGATGACGACCGATGTTTCTCGCCGCCGTCGATAATATCAAACCACCACTTTTCAATCGCCAATCGGTTTGAACAGCGCTTCAATTGCGTACTGGTCGTACGGCTTGCCGGTGCATTTTCACACACCAGCGAAGCGTGATGGCAGGGCGTGTGTCCCATAGTCGAGGTCCCTGCCCGGATCAAATGCCAGCCGTTCGGTTTCTGGATCGCCCGTGTGGCCAAGGATATATTGCCAGGGCCCATCGGTTGGGCACCCCCGTTGCCTTCCGGCGTAATCCCGGAGGTGTGATTCAGCAGTTGCTTGACGGTGATCTGTGACTTGCGAGGATCGCTGAGCGGCTGAGCCCACGGAATGAAGTCGAAAGCTTTGTCATCGAAGGTCATCCGTTTGCGGCGTCCGCCCCTGCTGGCTCTCCTGCACCGCAATGGCCAGCACGGTCGCGACAGATCGCTTTCGCACACGATTTTGTGTTACCGGTATCCGTCACCGCGCTGTTGTCACGCTCGACCTGCAATGCGATCGTGCCGTGGCGAATCACCACGGCGGCAAACGGACGATCATCCGACTCAAGCAGCCATTGCCGCAACTCGGTAATCTTCTGTGGGTCCATTTCCGCGATGGTTTCGATTTCACTGTCCTGCTCAACCATCCGCCAACCGCCTTGCGATTCCGGCGGCGGGAAATAGGTCGAGTTGGTGCTGGAACCATTCGACGCTGCCTCTGTCGTCTTTGCGGAGGTGATCTGCTTCAATGCGGCGTAGAAAACCGGGTCGTCCTGCGCACCATCAAAGCGGAACGGAAAGGTTTGATTGTGGTCCTTCAGCATCAACCCGTATGCCGCGCCATTGGCGACCGAGGCCTTCATCGCGGCAACCGCGTTTACGCCCACCTTGTCATCCTCGTTGCAGACGATTGGTTTTCCGAACCGTTTCAGTGCGCCAATGCGAGCGGGAATCGCCTCGACCTTCGTGCCGTTCCAATGTGGCGTGAGAAAATCACAGGCCGCCGCCACCTCAGGATCAACCTTGCCATCACCGTAGCCGCTGGCCGTGACCAATAGTTCAGGAGCCGCCTTCTTGACCATCCGCAGCAAACTGGCTTGACCTTTCGCGTCGCGAATCACGTCGTGAACGAAGCCGCGATGTGGATATTCATTCGCCACTTCCAGGACGACGTTGCGAAAGCCGCTTGATCGAATCCAATTGGCGACGTTTACCAGACCCGCACGCAAGGCGGCGTCATCTCGCAAGATCTTTGATTGACGCTGGTAATAGCAGCCCAGAATCACGACAACGCCGTGACGATCGCACGAGTCGATGACTCGCGCGACACGTTTCAAATACTCCGTTCGCAACGAACCATCCGGCTCGAACGCGGAATTCACCGCACCCTCATATCCAGGCATGCCACCTTGCAGGCAAATCGTGAACGCGTTCACACCATGTGCCGCATAGTCGGAGATGCTGGCAATGAATTCCTCCGCGTTGGCCTGGGCGTCGAAATCCGCGTTGATTCCCGACCGATCCTCGAACGTCGCGTTCACCATCCGCACGTTCATCAGCAAACCCTCGGCGGGCGAGCCGAGATTGGTCGCCTGGCCATTGATCAGCCAGCGGCCTTCGGCGATCGAAACGTCCGTTTCAGCCGCTGATGCGATGGGCATCCAACCGAGCAACGCCAAGCACAATGTCAAAAAAGATTTCATAATGAACGCCATTGGAGTGTTTCGACTTCGATTGGAGTATTATGTCGGCGTGACCGTACTCCTTCAATATTCCTCGTTCTCAATGGTTCCATGATGAGTCGTTTGTTTACAGCATTTGCCACGACATTGGCGTTTTGTTCGTTCTGCGTCGCGGAAGACTGGGTAGCGTTGAGCGAGGGTGATTCGCTCGAAGGGTGGACGAAGCTCGGTGGCGGAGCCAGTTACACAATCCGAGATGGCGTGATCACCGGGAAAACCGGACCGGGCAAGAACACATTCCTCACTCGCGGTCCCTATTCAGATTTTGAATTGCAGTTTGACGTCCGCTGTGATCCGCCGTTGAATTCCGGAGTGCAGATTCGCAGCCACGTCTATGAAAACAAAACGCCGCAGGAGTCACAACCGACGCGGATGCGAGACAAAGGCGAGGTCTACGGATACCAATGCGAGATCACGCATCAGCCCAATGGCGAGAACGGCTGCGCCGGGAACTTTTGGGACGAGGGCCGCCGGACTCGATGGCTGGACACGACCGTCAATGCGGTGCAGAAACAGGCGCTGTACAAGCCCGGCCAATGGAATCACTTTCGCGTCGTGGCCCAGGGAAATCGCATCCGCAGCTTCGTCAACGGCACGCCGGTCGCGGACTTCACCGACGATCGCGACGCATCCGGATTCATCGGCTTACAGGTTCACCAAATCAAGGCCGACACAGGTCCCTTCAGCGTCTCTTGGAAGAATGTCCGCATTCGCAAACTCACCGCCGACGAAGCGGTGGATTGAATCCACGATTGACGAGCCTTTCATAACCCGGAGCAGAAAACTCTGCATTGCGCAGATGATCGAAAAAAGTTGGCGGGCAAACATCGTTGTTGGCGGGCTAGGGACATCAAATGGCGAGTTGAGCTTCGACGAGATTTGCGATCCGGGCACACCCATTCCACAAGCGATCGTTGCAAGCAAGCTCGACACGGAAGAACGAGTCCTCCGTTCCCACGACCGCCGGCTCACGAATCAACATCTGCAACGTTGCCAGGAACCCCTCCAAATCCAATTCAGGTTCGTGGTTGATCGTCGCGTGTGCAGGACTTGCCTGCTGTTCGGTAATTGTGATCACAAACTATGCAAGTGAACGATACGGGAGTCGCTACACAGCGAGATCGACTGGTAGGGCAATTTCTGTGCCGGTCCTGCTGGCTTATGATAAAGTTCCGTCCCTGGTCAATCCGCTCGAACGTCGCGTTGGCGCTACGGCCAATGGGATCATGACCAGCGGCGAGGTTTTGATGACTGGTGCGGCGAGCGTGAAGGTAGAACCCATTCGAGAGTATGCATCCATGATGACAACCGATCGCCCCGAATCCACTTTTCTGCAGGCTGCTCTGATTGCGAACGCGATCTCGCGATCATCCGATCGCGGTGCGTTCTACAAGCGTCTGCTGGCCGTATTGACAGCATTCGCTGCTGGTATGATTGCGGCGACTGCCAATGCCGATTTATCCGTCATTGATTTCTTGCCGACGGACCCTGTTCTCGATGGCTCGACCTGCTATGCCGCCGAGATCCAGGAAGCGATCGATACGGCCGCGACCGCCGGAGAACGGCTGCGGTTTCCAGCAATCGTTTACGCCGTCGACGAGAATGGCTGGCGTCTAAGATCGAAGTTGACGCTTGAGATGCGCGGAGCGACATTTCTGTTGCCCGAATCCTGCGGCCAGGATGGCGCCGTGTTTCAAGGCGAGAACATTACGGATGTGACGCTGATCGGTGGTCATTTTATCGGGAAAAATGGTCTCTGGCCGGACGGTGTCAACATTCGGGGCGTACAGATCACTGGCGAATCGGCACGGATTCGGATTCGCGACGCCCAATTCCAAGACCTCAGCAGCAACGGAATCGGTCTGTTCGGATCGACCGAACATTTCATCCGTGACGTCTGGATCGAAGACGTCATCGTGCAGAACTGTTGCAAGCGTTATCCCGACTACCTTTCCGGTGAGCAGAGCGAGGCGAACAGCGTGCGCGAGGACCAGGGCGATGTGGCCCTCTATCACGTGGATGGCTTTGTCGTGCGCGGCTGTCGATTTGAGCGGTCACGTTCCGACGGCACACATTTTTACCGAAGTCGAAATGGTCAGATCACTGACAACCGAATCTACCGGGCGAAGATGGGCGGCTATTTTCTGGAATGCGAATATCACGATCAACGAAGCATTCAAGGACCCCTCGAATTCGCCAACTCGTGATTATCTGATCAGCGGAAATCTGATCCACTCCACGGCCAGCCAGATTGCCGCTATTCGCGTCGACGCTGTACCGGATACCGACAATATTGTCATACAAAACAATTCGCTGATCGGTGAGAATCGGCGGGTTTTACTGGAAGGGCCGGAGTCCGGGAAAGTCATCGTGGCCAACAATCAATAGCTGTGCGGATCGAGTTTCACTTTGCCTCGAAATATCCAATAGACGATCGTCGTATAGCTCAACACACAGGGCAGTCCGATTACCGCGATCAGTAGCATGGTGATCAGCGTTTGCTCACTACTGCGGGCGTCTTGCAGCGTCACACAGTAGGCTGGATCAATGCTGGAGAGAACAAAGTTGGGGTAGATGGCGACGCTGAACAGTGACGCCAACGCGATGATCACCATCGTCGAGGTGAAAAATGCGTAGCCGGGTCGGCCATGATGCATGGCGCGAGGGATGTTCAGCACGGCCAGAAGATTGAGCAGGGGGACGATCCACAGCGACGGATAATCGGACAAATTCTCCGTCGCATGAGGCACGTGCTGCCACGTCGCGATGGTCACGATCGCGTAGAGTGATGCGAATCCAAAAAACAGTGGTGTGATCCAATGCCGAACTCGATCCTGCAGCTCGGCCTCGGTTTTCAAGTACAAGTAGATCGCACCGTGCAGCGCGAACAGCGAAACGGTCAAGGCGCCGACCAGAAGTGGATACCAGTGCAACTGCTCCATCAAACTTCCCTGGTAGACGTAGTGCGGTCCCAGTGACATCCCATGAAGAACATTCCCAGCTGCAATGCCCAACAACAACGCAGCGGTGAACGACGAGAGGAAGAAGCCGGCGTCCCAGACCTTCCGCCAGCGTGCCGAATGGACCTTGGAGCGAAACTCCAGGCTGACCGCGCGACCGATCAAACAGAGCAGCAGCAGGTGGAAGGCTTCGTAGAAACTGCTGAACACCGTGGCGTAGGCAATCGGAAACGCGGCGAACAGAGCGCCGCCAAAGGTCACCAGCCAAACTTCGTTGCCATCCCAAAGTGGCCCGATGGAGTTCATCACCAGACGCCGCTCATTATCCGACTTGGCGATCCATGGGTGCAGAATGCCGACGCCCAGATCAAACCCGTCCAGTACCGCATATCCGCACAACAGCACTCCCAGCAACACGAACCAAATGAACGTCAGCAGGTCATAGTCCATCAAACTTCGTCCTCCATCATCGCGCCGCCGCGCGACGTTCCGCCATGCTTGAATCGGTCACTCATGGATTCACGACGAAGCCCTCGTTTGTACTCGGCTAATTCCTCGGGCGTTTCCGGACCATGCTGGATTTTATGATTCAAGACATAGATCCAAACGGCGAACAGCAGTGAATAGATGACGGTGAACATCACGATCGAACTGAGCACCTGTTGTGCCGTCACCGATTCGCTGAGACCATCGCTCGTTCGTAATCCAATCATCTCGACACCCTCTTGGACCGAGGGGTATACGATCCATGGTTGGCGACCAACTTCGGCCGTGATCCATCCCGCTTGATTGGCGATCATGGCGGCAATGGGCGAGAATACCAATGCCCACAGCAACCAGCGGCGGGTGACGACGCTGCCGCGAAACACGAACCAGCAACCCAGCGCTGACAAACCGATCAACAACGTACCGATTCCGACCATCGTGTGAAACATTTGAAACGGCAACCACACGGGCGGACGGTCTCGCGGCGAGATTCTATCCATCGCCGGAACCGGCCTGGCCGGGTCGTTGTACACCATCAGGCTCAGCAGGTACGGTATCTGAACGCCAAACCGCACCGTTTCCGACTCGGTATCGGGCCAGCCGAACAGATACAGCCCCGTCGGCCCATCGCTGGATTCAAAATGCGCTTCCATTGCCGCCAACTTCGCCGGCTGGGTTTCGACAAGTCGTTGGGCGGAGCGATGCCCGGTCATCGCCGAAAGGATCGTGAACAACAATGCGGTGGGCAAGGCCAGCGACAAACATCGCTTCGCGACCTCGCGATGTCGGTCTTTGAGCAGATAAAAGGCGCTGACGGAAGCGACGAAAAAGGCTCCCAGGACGAGCGCCCCAACCACCGTATGGCTCAGGCGATCGACCGACGAGGGGTTGAGGACCATCTTCCAGAAATCGGTCACTTCGGCTCGCGGGACCGATTGGCCCTGAATATCGTGCCAAACAATGTGGTAGCCGGCCGGCGTTTGCTGCCAGCTATTGGCGATCACGATCCACACCGCACTGAACACCGACCCCAGAAAGACCATCGTGGTGCTAAGCAGGTGCATCCGCCGGCCGACGCGGTCCCAACCGAACACGAGGATGGCGAGAAATCCGCTTTCCAAAAAGAAGGCGAAAATACCTTCGGCGGCCAGTGCCGAGCCAAACACATCACCAACGAAACGCGAATAGGCTGCCCAGTTCGTCCCGAACTCAAACTCCATTACGATACCGGTTGCGACCCCCATCGCAAAGTTAACGGCAAACACCCGGGTCCAAAACCTGGCGGCTGCTTCCCAGGCGAGATGGTTGGTGCGAACGTAAGCAATTTCACAGAGAAACAGCTGCAAACCGAGACCAATCGAAAGGGGCGGAAACAGATAGTGGAACATGATCGTTCCGGCGAACTGCACCCGGCTAAGAGTCTCAACGTCAAACATCATGTTCTGTCATCATTGCCGCGGACCGGAGCATGGAAGTCGAATTCCAAAGATAACAGACAACGCCGATCGCCGCGCCGCCCACTCCTCCATCAACCGCGGCCAAGCTGCTCCAGTGCAAACTTGATATTGGCTCGGATGCCCTCATCGTTCGGCGCCAATTCCTCAGCCCGATGAAACACCATTAGCGCCTGCTCGTACTCGCCCGACTTCAACAGCAGAGCGCCAAGGATCTGCTGTGAGTAGGCGTCGGAAGGATCCAACCGAACCGCTTCGACAATTTGCGTTTTGGCTTCTTCATATTTCGTCTGATCATACAGCAACGTCGCTAACCGCCAACGCGCTTGTGCGTTGTTTGGTTCACGCTCGACAACCTTTGTCAGCAGAGTCATGGCTTGTTCGTCGGCACCGGTCATTGCAAAGTGCACCCCCGCATAGAACATACTCTCGGGGTCATCGACGAGTCCGTGCTCCGATCGTATCCGGACCGCCTCCACCGCGATCGGCCCCGCCTCCTGCTGTTTACCGGCCCAACTGAGGACCTGAGCCAGATTCGTCAATGCGCGCGATTGCGACTCCAAATCCACCCGTGACGCGATTTGCGGAGAAACGATGTCAACAGCCTCATCGAGCCATAAACGATTTGGCCTGACAATCCCTTTCTGAACCATCGCCTCGATGATCGCGATGGCAAGTAGACGATGTGACTCAATCGTCGGATGAACATGATCGAGAAAATACTCATTCCCTGGCGCTGGATGACCGTGAAATTCCAGGCAGTCGTTCTTCAAGATGCTGTTGAAATCGACGAGCGGAACTCTCCGGGCAATCGCGACTCGCTCCACGATCTCTTGAATCGCGGGCGTTGCACGGAGCGGGCAGATGTCTTCGTCAATCGCGCAGGAATGACTCACGGGCTTCCTCGGATCGCTGTTCGGCCAACAACAACCGTCCTTTGCGAAAATGCAGATCAGCGTGCCGATCGTCAATCTTTGCCGCCAAATTCAAAGCGGTGAGCGCCGCCTGATTGTCTCCGTTCCGTTCTTGCTCCGCCGCGCTGGTGAATAGTTCGTTCCATCGTTGCCGTTCGCTGTCGCGCAGGTTCGAGCGATGTTCGCTCTTGAATGGAGAGAAATCTTTCAAGTTCGCCGCGGGAGTGACAAACAAGACTTCCGCGCCGGCCGAGCGAGCGGTCTGGACCATCCGATTGACATTGAATTCAAAGTGTTCGACAACGTGGTCGCGGAGTTGATCATCGCGCTCGTACGAGACCGGACCGACCGTGTGGTCAAGGATCGTGTCGACTTCACCCGACAACATGCCACTCCGTTTCGATGGAAGCATTTCCGGAGCGAGCAATTGATGCGCCAGGGAATAGGTTCGAGTTTGATGAAGGATGGCCGTCAGACGCCGAAAACCGACTGGCTTGGCATGGAGATCGCGATACGTTCGTTCTTCCAGGAATTCGTTGTGTCCTGTGTAAACGATAAACAGATCGGGAGAGTAGGCACAAAGTTCCTCTACAACCGACGCCACGCGATAGCTGGCGTAGCTGATTCCGCCCGCATTGATGACCTCCCACCTTTGATTGGTATCCGCGACCTGCAGTAGTTCACGAAGCCAACTGACAAACGAGGTCGTATCGTCATACGGCCGCCCAAACGTCGTCGAACCGCCCACGCAAAAGACGCGAAAGGTGTGATCCGGTTTGACCTTCGCAAAGGTTTGAGTGTTGAAGAACGGTAATTTGTTCGCAGCCGTCTGAAGAAACACGCTGTCCGCTTGTGTTTGTTCGACGAACAGTGGAATACTTGACTCGAACCCGACGAACGGATCTCGGTCCGTCAGGGTCGGCTGGAAGTCCAAAACGGCAAGCAGACCTTCAACAACCAGGAAGAATGCGGCCGTCACCACCAAGCTATAGATCAGCTTTTTCCGATACGACAGCCCGCTGGTCTGTCGAATTCCCGCCGGTCGAATTGCCGTCATCAGCCCGCCTCGCTCCCGATCTCTACCTGCGTCTCGCTTTCATCATGTCGGCCGAGCCGATTCCGGTCATTCAGCCACTCTTTGAAGATCCTACGGTAATTCCAAGCGCGCCTGGCGTGATCGCTACAGCACGCGATTGGCGCACAAATGCACCGAAAACGTGTCTTTTCGAGTTCGATTCTGCCTCCGGTAAGGGGTTCAGTCCGTGCGGCCGTAACCGCCGGCGACACGCCCACGTGCCGTGGGGGGGGAAGGTGATTGGACGACGCAGCAGGAATGTCTTTGGAATTTCCGTGAACTTCGGTTGAGGGTTCTGATGGAGTTTCAGGCAGGTGTGGGTGAACCGAGTGGAGCAGCAACGACGTTCCCCACGGCAATCTCTCGCGGCAATCTCTCGCGGCAATCTCTCGCGTTTGACAATCTCTCGCGACAATCTCTCGCGGCAACGCGTGGTCAATCGGCATCGCACCAATCGACTTCACTTCGGTTTTGATGGCGACCGCATGCCTTGCAGTTGGTCTGCCAATTTTCGGGCAACCTCGGAAAATCGATCATCATCGATCACGTTGATCGTCTCTGCCGGATCGTGTTCGTGGTCATAGAGCTCACACGCCAACAGGGCGTCGGTCGTTGGTTCCCGCCACTGGGTATAGCGGAACCGATCCGTCCTGATCGAATAGCCCATCGCGTCCATTTTCTGGCCATAGTAGGCCGGTCGTGGATGCTGGTTCATCGCGGCCTGCTTGACCGAATTTCGGGTATCGCGGATGACTGGGATCAAACTGGTCCCCTGTAGTTGAGGCCGCGGCGGAAGTTGGCACGCGTCGACCAGCGTGGGATACAGATCCAGCAGTTCGGCCAAGGCAACCGTTCGTTGACCCGCCGATTGTCCGTCTGGCATCGCGATGATCAGCGGCACGTGCGCGTCCAAATCGAAATTGGAAGTCTTGGCCCACAGCGAATGTTCGCCCAAGTGGTAGCCATGATCCGACCAGAACACGACGATCGTGTTGTCGGCCAACTGCTGTCGATCGAGCTCGTCAAGCACCTTGCCGATCTGCGCGTCGAGGTAGCTGATCGCAGCCAAGTATCCATGGCGGATCTCACGCACGGCGTCTTCACTGAGCGTGCGAGCGGGATCACCGAGCAATTCACGGCTATTGTGCCAGGCAATTCGAGGAGCGTTTTCAGGCCAGTCGGGATTTGGCGGCAGCGGTATCTGGTCACGCTGATACAGGTCCCAATATTGCCGCGGCGCGTTGAACGGCGAATGCGGTTTCCAGAACCCGACGGCAAGAAAGAACGGGCTGTCAGCCTGGCGACGCTCGCGGAGGGCCTCGACCGCGAGCGCGGCGATCCGGCCGTCGTAGTACGCCTCGTCCGGCAGATCGCGGCACTCGCACTTGGGATCTTTGGCCAAATTGGCGGGCAGCGGCTCGTTGGACTTCGGCTTGTCGTCGCCGTGCCTGCCAAAGTGCATCACGGCCGGAACGCTCCAGGACGCGGGATCTCCTTGGATCTCCGTTCTCCAGTTGTGAAAAATCTTACCGATGTCCTGGGCAAAGTAGCCATGATTTTTGAAGTGCTGAGGCAGGGTAACGACATCCGGAATTTGGTCACGAAAGTGATTCGATAGGTTCCACAGTTGCAGCGTGTCGGGACGCCTCCCAGTCATCAGCGACGCCCGCGACGGGTTGCACAACGCCTGCTGGCAATATGCCCGTTCAAACAACACACCCCGCGAGGCAAGGCGATCGATATTCGGTGTCTTGACCAGCGGATGACCATAGCAACCGAGGTCACAGCGAAGATCGTCGGCGGCAATGAACAGTACGTTGACGGGCTTGTCGGCCCCCCGGGCGACCGGCGCAGACAGCACAAGAAAAGCAAAGGAAAGGAGTAACACGAGCTGGCGCATGATGCCTCGGCCAAGTTTGGGGAATGTTTGCCCGTCCATTGTACGCACTGCGAAGCGCCGCTGGAATTCTAGCGGAGGGTCAAGTTTCATCGGGCCGGGACGACGATGTCCAAGACGATTGAAGTGAGAAAGCATGCGGAAGGTCAATCGCTTTGCTCGTTCCCGCAATCGGAAAGAGACCTAAGATGAGACGCGACTGTGGGCTGGGGTGTGTCCGTGTACAGGGTGAGTCGATACCAGCTACAATCTGATTTTGCCGTTGGGAGATACGAGCGTGCCGTTCAGCCGGGTTTGTTTCATTTCGCTTTGTGCGATAGCGTTGTCCGGTTGCGATCGGATTCCCGATGACGGTGTTCATTTTTCGGATGTGACGCAATCGCAACCGATCACAATCGAAGATTTCTCTGAGCTTCGGTTCACCGACAAAGACGGCCAGGAAGTGAAGCTGGCAGACGTGATCAATCACGATTATCTGGTGTTGGTGATCACTCGCGGTTGGTACAACGGTGTCTGTTTTTACTGTGCCTCTCAAACTTCCCGCTGGGCTCGGCGCTACGATGAACTTGAGCAGTATAACGCGCAACTGCTGGTCATCTTTCCGACCGAAACGGAAGCGGATGCGGGACGGTTGGCCGATTTGAATGAACGAATCAAGAGCGGTCCGATCTCGAATGAAGAAATACCCTTTCCGATTCTGTTGGATATCAACCTGACTGGTGTCGACCAACTGGGGATTCGCGCGGAACTTGCCAAGCCGTCGACGTACATCGTCGACCGCGATGGACGCGTCAGGTTCGCTTATGTGGGCGAATCGATTGCGGATCGACCGACCGTTGATTCGATTCTCAAGCAGCTCGCCCAACTCGGCCGATGAACGAGGTCTCGCGTCGCTGATGTCCGCGCAGCAGAAAACCGACCAAGACCGTCAGTTCCTCGACACCTGCGTCGAGCTAAAACTGCTGTCCCAGACCGACGCAGAACTGCTGTGGCAAGCGGTTTCGGATCACGGCGGCTCAATCTCGCAAACGGCCTTGCGGCGCCGACTGCTTACTCCGGCTGATGTCGATATCGTCGAATCGATCCAGCATCCCTTTGCTGTTGTCCCAGGCTATCAGATCCTGGGACTCGTTGGACGCGGCGGCATGGGTGTGGTGTATCGCGCCCGACAGACAGATTTGGACCGCACGGTGGCGTTGAAAACGATCCTGATTAGCAATGTCAACAACACGATTGCTGCGGCTCGGTTCGAGCGTGAAGCGAAAGCGTTAGCACGACTGCATCATCCCAATATCGTGCAGGCATTGAATTTCGGGAAGCACGAAGGCCGTTATCATCTTGCGATGGAGTTTGTTCAGGGACGGACGTGTGAACAGGCGGTTCAAGACCAGGGCATCATTCCCGCCGCGAACGTTTGGCACATCGTACGACAGGTCGCCTCGGGGCTGTTGCACGCGCTGCGTCACGATCTGCTTCACCGTGACATCAAGCCCGCCAACTTGATTCTCGTGCCACCACCGGAAGGATCGACGCTGCCCAGCGGTACCGAGATGGTCAAGATCGCCGACTTTGGTTTGGCCGTATTTGCCGACAGAAGCCGTGAGCAGATGAAATTGACGACCGGCGAGAAGATCATCGGCAGCCCCACCTATATGTCGCCGGAGCAATTTGGCAGCGATCCGGTGGACTTTCGATCCGACATCTATTCACTCGGTGCGACGGCCTGGCACCTGCTTTTTGGAAAGCCGCCATTCCGCAACAACAACTTGGTGGCCTTGCTTGTACAAAAGTCTGAACCCTTTTCGGTCGATCCGGCAACACTTCCCGTCTCGTTACCTTCCAGCCAGTTGCAACTATTGACCCGTTTGCTCGATCCAGATCCCAATCGACGGCCGCAAACGTACGAAGAATTGATCCATGCGATCGACCAGCTTCGTGGCACCCAATTGCACGCCACAGCGATGGCACCTGAGTTGACGACCGAACAGCGCGTTGCCATCAGTGGCCAACCGACGCTTCCGGCCGATTCCTTTCCAAGGTCGACCACGGTCCGCCAGGGCGGTTCCGAATCTGCAAGCAGAGACCCGACCGGCGAGTCTGTTCCGCAGCCGATGGATGGGAGATCGTCCGGGTCCTCTTGGGGGCGGCGGAAATGGCTGATCCCGCTCGCCACGCTCGGCGTCGTCGCTCTGCTGGCTGGATTCTTGCTGCCGCGTTCACCTCAACGAGGTCCACGGACGTACACGAGTGTGCTGGAGAACACGCCGCTGTTTGATGGAGTGACGTTGAGCGGCTGGGATGTCGGCGGATCGATGGTCGGTGCCTGGAATACAGTCGAGGCTCCCGACGCTTCGACGGCGATCGCATGCACGACTCGCCAAGGCGCGTTGACGCGACAGTTTCCGGTCATACAGCACCCCCGGATCAGCCTTTTCGTCTGGTTGCAAGCTGATGGCGGAATGGTCGATATCGACTTCGCGATCGATCCTGCCGATCCTTCGGATCGTCGTGGTTGCCTACGTCTGACCGGATCAACTAATTTACTGGGCGAAAAGACGACTGACTTTGGCGACATCCGGACGATCGTCCGGTCACCCGCGTTGGACTTGCCGTATGATCGCTACCACGTCGTCCACCTCGAGCGTCAGCCGACTGACTGGTACGTTTTTCTGGATCAGCAGATCGTGGGAACTTTACCGATTTCGCGAATCGGTGAGGGCAATGCGGTTCGGCTTGTGGTTCATGGTTCAGGCAACAATAAGATTGATCCGCCGCTGGCTTTTTTTTCCGATGTGCAAGTCGACGCTCTGCGAGTGAAAGAGCCTGGGATTTAGCGGCACTCATACTTCAAACTCCGATTCCAGGATGTTGCAACGATGAATCGCTATCGAATGCGGTTTGCTCCACAGGTTTGGACTCCCCAGCTGAGCCCAACACTTGTCAAGTGGCTTCGCTCACTACGTGTGCGTCAGCAACATCGCGTGGTCCGCATTTCGGACATCGAGGTCACGGGGCAAGACGTTCTCCGCGAGCAACTGGATCAAGGTCACGGCGTGATGATCATGCCAAATCATTCCAGCCACGCGGACCCGTACGTGATCTATTCGGCGGCCGATGAGGTTGGAACGCCTTTGCATATCATGGCGACCTGGCACGTATTCCACGGCAAGCCACGGCTGACACAACAAATCTTGCGGTGGCATGGGTGTTTCAGCGTCGATCGTGAGGCCAACGATATCGGGGCGTTTCGGCTGGCCAGCAGTTTGTTGCGAGAAAAACGGGAGCCGCTGGTGATCTTTCCCGAGGGCGAGATCTATCACTGCAACGATCGCGTGACTCCCTTTCGTGACGGCGCCTCGGCGATCGCCATCGCAGCGGCCCGGAAAGCGGATCGCAAAATCGTCTGCGTCCCCTGCGCGATCAAGTATCGCTACGTCGAAGATCCGACCGACTCGCTGGTCGACGTAATGGGTCGGTTGGAAGAGGCGATCCTATGGAGGCGTCAGACGGAAAAACCGCTCGAGGAACGCATCTATCGTTTCGCCGAAGCGTTATTGGCAATCAAGGAATTGGAGTATTTTCAGCAGACGCGTGCCGGCCGGCTTCCCCAGCGGATCGCTCTCTTTGGTGACGATGTGATCAAGAAGGTCGAGGCTCGCCATGAGCTGAAGGCCAATGGACAGTCGATTCCCGAACGTGTCAAAGTGGCCAGGCGGACGATTATCGCCAAGCGGTCGGAGGACGGAGCAGATTCCCAACGGATAGCCGAGCTGGACCAAGACTTGGAAGACTTGTTCTTGGTCGTTCAGTCGTTCAGCTATCCTGGTGATTACGTCGTTGCCAAACCGTCGATCGAGCGGCTGGCAGAGACCTTGGATAAGTTCGAGGAAGACGTGCTTCGTCATCCCACCGCATCGATTAAGGCGCAACGCAATGCACGAGTCATGTTTGGTGAACCGATCGAAGTGGTTGGCGACCGCAAGGTGAAGGGACTCTCTGCCAACATCACGCAACAGGTCGAAGAAAGCGTCCAGGCGATGCTGGACCGGGTAGAATGGAACGTCCAGGATTGTGACTCAAACAAAACTGTGATTCCCGAGCGTGATTGACTGACAAACCCCGCCAGCGGCCTAAAACGATGCCCTACCGTCTGCCATTGACCTTTGTTGTGATTCAGATTGCCGGTTGCATCGTGGCTCCCGCCAGCGTCTTGGCAGATGGTGGCGTCTTGGCAGATGGTGGCGTCTTGGCAGATGGCGGCGTCTTGGCAGAGGGCGGAGACGTTTCCAGTGGCGCCGTACGTTCGGCGATCACGGCGGCGCTTCCGCTACTGGAGAATTGGAAGTGCTCCAGTGATCGACCGCCTTCGGAAACAAGCGACTTTACCACCACCTACCTGGCGGTTCGCGCGTTGAGCGTTTTCGCGGCGGACGAGAAGCAACTCGAAGTCGAAGCGGCCAACCGATCTGCGGCTCAGTGGCTGGTCGGTGCGACACCCAAAGAGACCGAAGATCACGTCTTCCGACTGCTGTCACTCGGTTACATTGACTCCAACGATTCGGACAAAGGGTTAGCGGAGTCAGCACTCGAGCAGTTGCGGCGTCTGCAAAATGCGGATGGCGGATGGTCTCAAACGGACCAGATGGGGAGCGATGCCTATGCGACCTCGACGGTCCTTTACGCACTCGGACGCTCTGGAGTGCCGAGCGATGACGATGCCTGGAAGGCGGGCATCCGTTACTTGCTGGACCAGCAGCAGGAGGACGGATCATGGCAGGTGGCCAGTCGCAGCAAGCCGTTTCAGAAGTACTTTGAAAGCGGGTTTCCCCACGGCAAGGATCAGTTCATTTCGACCACCGCCTCGGGCTGGGCAACTCTGGCGCTGTTGATGACGTTGCCCGAAGCCACGGCGGACGACTGACCCGGCCTGAAATAACGCCAGCCAACCCGATACAACTTCCGGCAAACTGGCATGTTAGAATGGAAACGCCGTTGAGCGGGCTTGCAACTGCCGCGTTCCGCGAACCACCAACGGCCGCTGGAGGCGATTACCACGAAAGTGGCGGTTTCCAGCAAAACCTGCCACCCCGCAATTTGAACACCCGCCAAAGGATCGATGATGTCTCAAACCTCTCGCCGCACTTTCCTTCGAACCTCGTCCGCCGTCGGCGGTTCATTGCTGCTGATGGGAACACGGGCCTCGGGTGCGATCCAAGGGGCGAATGATCGAGTACGGATCGCGGTGGCCGGCCTGAATGGCCGCGGGCAAAGCCACTTGAACGGTTGGCGCGGGGAAAGCAACGTCGAGATCGCTTATGTGATTGATCCGGACGAAAAGGTTCGTGCCAACACGATGGCGGCGTTGGAGAAGCGAGTTCCAGGAAAATTGACCACCAAAGGGATTCGTGATGTCCGCGAAGCGCTTGATGACGGAACACTCGATGCCATCTCGATCGCCACGCCAAACCATTGGCACTCGTTGATGACGATATGGGCGGCACAAGCCGGCAAGCACGTATATGTCGAGAAGCCGATGAGTCACGATGTGCGTGAAGGTCGTATCGCGGTCGAAGCACAGAAGAAATATGGCGTCGTGATCCAGCACGGGACACAGCGGCGCAGCGACGCTGGCATCGCTGGTTTGCACGAGGCACTTCGAAACGGCGATTTGCCAAGGCTGAAGATTTCCTACGGTTATTGCTGCAAGCCACGTAATGGAATTGGCCATAAGCCGATCGGTCCACCGCCGGCGTATCTGGACTGGGATCTGTGGAAAGGTCCGGCGATGGTTACCGATTATCATGGCAATTATCATCCCTACAATTGGCACTGGTTCTGGAAAACCGGCAATGGGGATTTGAATAACCAGGGCACTCATCAGTTGGACGTTGCGCGGTGGGCGCTCGACTCGGATCAAACCCATCCGATACGCGTGATGGCGCTCGGTGGACGGTTTAAATACAACGACCAAGGCGAAACGCCGAACACCATGTTTGGTTTGGCCGAATTCCCCAACGGCCAGCAGGTCATGTTCAATGTTCGCAACGTCAACTACGAAGGGTACAAGCATCAAGTCACCAATGAGTATTACTTAGAGGATGGCAGCAAGATCGTCGGCGAAGGCAACTACAAGATCATCCCCAAAGGAAGCGACAAAGCGGAGCCTTTGCCGGTGCCAAAAGGAAAAGTGACGCCCGGTGGGAATTGGAGTGCATTCATCGCCGCAGTACGGGCGAACGATCCGAGCATGGCGAATGGAAACGTCACCGACGCGCACTTCGGTTGCGTGATGGGCCACTTGATGAACAACTCATACCGTCTGGGGACGAAGGCGCCGTTCAACGCGTCAGCAGGCAAGTTTGGTGACAACACGGACGCGGCAGAGCATTTCTTGAAATTGCACGAAATCATGCGCGACGGTGTCGGAATCCCCGAAGACGGAGCCGAATACACCGTTGGTCCTTGGCTAACGTTCGATCCCGAAACCGAGCGTCACACTGGCGATCATGCGGAAGAAGCGAACGCACTGCTAAAAGATCCCAACAACGAAGGCTATCGAGTGCCGACGATCGAAGAAGTGTGAGACGGATGGATTCGCAAAAGGAAGCCGGTTTGGACATCGCTGATCGTCTGCGCGAGGTCGCCAGACTGTTGATCGATCAACAGCGAGCGAAGGTTGTGGTTCCGCCGTTGCGGGCTTCCCGTGGGCACTGGTTCGGCGGTGGCAATATGGTCGAAGATCGTCACGGCACGCTTTGGCTGGTCGGTCGGTATCGCAACCAGGGCGATTCGCGGACTGGACTTGGTGCCGGTGAACGCGGCCTCGAATTGGCGGTTTTTCGTTCGCATGATCGCGGTGCGTCCTTTCAAAAGGCGATCCACTTTTCCAAGTCAGACTTGAACGTCGAGTCTCGCCAGGTGCTCTCGATCGAGGGTAGTGCGATCCGGATCACGGACCAGGGCGTCGAACTATTTGTTTCCACCGAGAAAACAGGCATCGACTATCCCCACGGTTTGCAGTCGTATCTAAAACCTGGTACGGGCGTTTGGACGATCGACAAAATCGTGGCCGAGTCAACCGAAGAGCTCGCCCGCGGTCGTGTGGTCCCGGTCTTGGAGTCGTCGGATCCCCGGTTCGTGCATGTCAAGGATCCCTTTCTTGGTCGGCAGGCCGGCCAGGATTGTTTGCTGTTTTGCTCGCATCCCTACTGTTGGACCAGCTCGAATACCGGGTTCGTCCCACTTGGGTCCGACGGCAGCGTCGACGGTGAACCGTGCTTCGACTTTTTCCCTCGCGGATTCTGTTGGGATGTGGCGATGACACGCGGCACGGCGATCTTACCCCTTCCCGACGTGGGTCTGGGGCGAGACATCGCACTGATGTTCTACGACGGCGGCGAATGCGTTCGCGATCTCGATGAACACGCCACCGCGGTCAAACGACCGAGGGGATATTCATGCGAGGAACTCGGTGGCGTGGCCTACGTTTGCAGCGGAGATTTGCATTCCATCTCGCGGCTGTCGGTCACCGAGCCAATGTTCATCAGCCCCCATGGCACCGGCTGTAGTCGTTACGTGGATGTTCTCGCGACGGAGGACGGTTTCTATGCGACCTGGCAACAGTCGCAAGCCGACGGTTCGCAACCGTTGGTGATGAACCATGTGACCCGCGAAGACGTAGAGTCTTTGCTGCGAAGTTGAACCGGCCGAACCACCCCAGCCTGACGTCCGCGCCAGCGAAGCCTGGCGGTCGCGGCGTCAGAAATCGCGATGGCAATGGCAGTCCTGCATCGGCCGGAAAAACGCTAAACTCATTTCAGCGAATCGCAAATCGACCATTCACACTCATTCAGGACGCACTCGGTGAATCATCGAATCATCTGGATTTGGACCGCAGCAGTCGCTCTGCTGCTGATGAGTCCCACGGTTGCCCAAGACGCAGGAGACAAACAGGAAGTGAAATCCCAATCACCGATGCTAGCACCTTGGAGTGGCCCGTACGGTGGCGTACCGCCATGGAATCTGGTCCGCAGCGAAGAATTTGTTGATGCATTCGATACCGCGATCGAACATTCCGCCAACGACATCGAAGCGATTGCCAATAACCCGGAGCCGGCGAACTTTGAAAATACGATTTTGGCGATGGAAAAGGCGGGCCGCGAGTTGGAGCGGCTGCAAACGCTGTTCTTCGTGCATGCCTCGAATTTGAACCTGGGGCCGATCCCGGACATCGAAAAGGTGGTCGTCCCGAAGCTGTCCGAACACGAAGACAGTATCTACCAGAATAGTCAGCTGTTTGCACGAATCGCAGCGGTCTACGAGAGCGACGCGATGAAAAGCAAAAAGCTGAATCTCGCTCAACGACGACTGGTCGACGATCGCTACAAGACATTCTTAAGAAAGGGGGCCAAGCTAAACAAAAGTGACAAGGCAAAGCTGTCGCAAATCAACTCCCGACTCGCCCGACTGTTCACCGATTTCAGCCAGAATGTGCTGGCCGACGAGAAGGGCTGGGTGACCTGGATTGATGATCCACGCGACTTGCAAGGTTTGCCCGAGAGTGTCGTTGCGGCGATGGAAAACGCCGCCGAAGAGCGTGCCAACGAGCACGGAAAGTGGGCGATCACCAATACGCGTTCGTCGATGGATCCGTTTCTGACCTATGCCGACAACCGCGCGCTGCGTGAAAAGGTCTGGCGCAATTACTACAACCGCGGCGACAACGGCGACGAGCATGACAACAACGCGATCATCGCCGAAATCCTGAAGCTTCGCGCCGCACGTGCCAAACTACTGGGCTACCAATCGCATGCTCATTGGCGAATGGAACCGACGATGGCAAAGCGGCCCGAGGCGGCGATGGAATTGATGATGAAGGTCTGGCCAAAAGCGGTCGCGCGCGTGCGCGAGGAGGTCGCCGACATGCAACAGATTGCCGATCAGGAAGGCGCGAAGATCACGATCGAGCCGTGGGATTATCGGTACTATGCCGAAAAAGTTCGCAAGGCGAAGTACGACCTCGATTTTAATGAAGTCAAACCTTACCTGCAGTTGGAGAAACTGCGTGAGGGAATGATGTGGGCCGCCGGCGAACTGTATGGTCTCCGTTTCAAACAGGTTGGTGGCTTGCCCGTGTTCCATCCCGATGTGCGAGTTTGGGAGGTGACCGACGACGACGGGAAGCATGTCGGGTTGTGGTACCTCGATCCCTACGCACGGGAGGGCAAACGCAGCGGTGCCTGGATGAATGATTATCGCTCGCAGGAGAACATGGGCGAAGCGATCACGCCGATCGTGTCAAACAACTCGAATTTCGTGAAGGCCGGTGAAGGCGAAGTGGTGCTGATTTCGTGGGATGATGCTGTGACGCTGTTTCATGAATTCGGACACGCACTTCACGGCCTGAACTCGAAAGTCAACTACCGCACGCAAGCCGGGACCTCCGTCGCTCGCGACTATGTTGAGTTTCCATCGCAATTGAACGAACATTGGCTGGAAACGCCTGAGGTCCTGAATCGATTTGCCGTCCATTACAAAACAGGCGAGCCGATGCCCAAGGACTTGTTAGCGAAGATCGAAAAGGCCAAGACGTTCAATCAAGGGTTTGCCACCGTGGAGTACTTGGCTAGCGCTTTGATGGACATGAAGTTACACCTGGCAAGCGATGCGGATATCGATCCCGATCAGTTCGAGCGCGATACGTTGAAAGAGATGGGGATGCCCAAGGAGTTGCCGATGCGGCACCGGACACCGCATTTCTCACACTTGTTTAGCAGCGACAGTTATTCCGCCGGTTACTATAGCTATCTCTGGTCCGATGCTTTGACGGCCGACGCGGCTGAAGCATTCGAGGAAGCAGGCAGCTATTACGATCCGGAACTCGCCAAGAGTCTTCATGACAACGTGATGAGTGTTGGTGACACGATCGACCCGATGGACGGCTTTCGACAATTCCGCGGGCGTGACGTTGATACCAAAGCTCTGTTACGCAAACGAGGTTTCCCAGTGGATTGATGTTGCTGCGTTCTTTCGGACACTAGCACTGGGGTGAACCAACGAGCGTCAGCGAGGCTGGTGAGACCCCAGGAAAACGATACGCATTCGACAATCCTTCCCGGCGGCGATTTGGCCTTCCTGGGGCTGCGAAATGCTCGCTGAGACGAGCATTGCTTGCCCCAGGCTATCACCTGCCACTGCTTCGCAGTTATCAGGCAGTCACGGGGTCATTGCCTTTTCAAGGAGTGGTCATCCGTCGACGACTCGGTTGAATTCATCTTCGGGATCGACGCGATGCCGAACTTGGTCAAAATTGCTAAAGACATTGACGAATCGGCGTGGTGAACCTTTTGCTTCCGCTCAAGTCCCGCGGCGATTGCCATACCAACGAATCTGCATCCGATCGCAGTATCGAAAACCGCGCGACTCACACCACGGCTTCAGCCATTTGGCAGCAGCGTCCATCGCTTCGATCGTGCTACCTTGAGGCATGATCCATACGTCGCCGCTGCTGGGCATCCAGAGCCGCGACGATCTCCAGCAGTTCGTCGTAGTCCGATGGCGAATCGACGACAAATTTCAGCTGGTGGTCTTTCGATCGCTGGATCAGCGATCGCATGACCGACAGCGGCATTCGGCGTTCGTTGTGTCGCTGGCTCCAGCGAGGATGTTTCGTCGCGTCTGGCACACTGGACCGAAGCTTCGGGCTAATCGACATCAAGTCGCATTCGACCGTTCGGTCGATCGTACCCGCCGTTTCGATCGTGAGATGGAATCCCGCCGCGCGAAGTGATTGGCACAGATGCGTCGCTTCCTTTGGCAGCAGTGGTTCACCGCCGGTCAGGACGACGTGATGGCACCGCGAGGCGATGGCCGCCTCGACAAGCGTCTCGATCGAGATTGCGGTGCCGTTCGGATTCCACGAGGCGTAGGGCGTGTCGCAAAACCAACAGCGGAGATTGCAGCCGCTGGTGCGAACAAAGAAACTTTCGGTGCCGGTCAATTTCCCCTCGCCTTGCCGGCTGGTGAAGGTTTCGGCAACGGGCAACGTCCCCCTAGCCGATGGCTGCGCGGCGTGCGAGAATTCGGAACGAAAAAGCGGAGAAATCAACTTTGAGCGACTCGAGCGACTTTCGCGACACATTGGAGGTTTTCGACAACCCCAGTCCCGCGCGGAATTTTACCATCGAACATCATTGTCCGGAATTCACATCGGTTTGCCCGAAAACGGGCCAGCCCGACTTCGGGACCATTATCGTCAGCTACGTCCCAGATCAATCCTGTGTCGAGCTGAAGAGTTTGAAAATGTATCTGCAGCGATTTCGCGACCAGGGAATTTTCTATGAGGCCGTGACCAATCGAATCATGGACGACTTCCTGGCTGTCGTAAAGCCGAGAACCGCGACAATTGAAAGCCGTTGGACGCCACGTGGTGGCTTGAACAGCACGATCATCGTCCGATATCCCGATCCCGGTTAGGTCGGCCAATCCTGCAACCCGCGGATGGCGCCAGACCGTCCAAATCCCTACCACCCAAATGCCTCTTCCCCCGAACCCCAATCAACCATGACGACCCCCATTCTGCTCAGCGGGTTCGCCGACGAGGCGGCCAACGAGAAACTTGCCGTTCAGCAATACGCGGCTTTTGCCGCTCTCGGCCTGAAATACTATTCGATTCGATTCATTGACGCTGGCCAGGGAATCAAGAATGTGATGCTGTTGTCGGATGCCGAGATTCAGCATTTGGTCAAGATGCAAGGCGACTATGGCTTGAAGGTCAGCAGCATCGGTTCACCGATCGGAAAGGTCAAATTACAGGATGTTGACGACGGAACGAGCAACAAATACATCCCATTCCAGCAATACTTGAAAGAAGATGTCGCGACGGCGTGCGATCGTGCCGAGGCATTCGGAGCGAGGTTGATTCGCGGGTTCGCATTTTATCACCCCAAGGGGACCCATGCCGAGGATCACGTCGATCAGGTGGCCGAGCAGCTGGGGCAGATTGCCGAAGCATGCGACAAACGTGGCCTAACCTTCGGCTTGGAGGTCGAAGCGAATCTGGTCGGACAGACGGGAGAGCTGCTAAAAGCGATTGCGGAAAAGGTCAATCACCCGGCGATGCTGACGATTTTCGACGCCGCCAACATCGTCACGCAGGGATTCACGGCCGACGAAACGTACGCGCAGTACTTGGCGATGAAACCGAGCCTGGGATGGGTGCATATCAAGGATTACCACGATCCATCGCCGACCGGGCGGATCAAACATGTCGACGAAGCGAGTCTCAGCAATTTCGTACCGGCCGATATTGGGGACAGCGGCCACGAAGCCATCCTCCGCGACCTGAAGGACTACTTGAGCGTGGTTCACGAGCGTGCCGTCGCGCGTGGTGCCGATGGCGTCTTTTTTGATTTGGAACCACACGTCAAGGGCGGTGGCCAGTTCGGCGGCTTCAGCGGCCCGGACGGGTTTGGCGTGGCCCTCCGCGGTTTATGCCGCGTGCTTGACTATGTGGGTATCCCCTATCAGCTACGCTCGTTTGCTGACATCAAAAGCTGATTCGGTTGTGCGATGACAGGCCCCACGGATCTGCCGGCGAAGATTATCGAATTGGAAGTGCATCTTGCCCACCTCCAGCGGCTATATGAACAGTTGAACGAAGTGGTCACGGCTCAGGCACTGGAGGCCGATCGCATGCGGCGGAGAATCCTCGAGCTCGAGAGTCAACTCAAACAGCTCAAAGAAAAGCCGGCACCGATGCTCGATCCGCTCGACGAAAAACCGCCTCACTATTGAGGCAGCCCCCATCCCTCCACGGGATAGTGGCCTCCACGGGATAGTGGCCTCCACGGGATAGTGGCCTCCACGGGATAGTGGCCTCCACGGGATAGTGGCCTCCACGGGATAGTGGCCTCCACGGGATAGTGGCCTCCACGCGGGATAGTGGCCTCCACGGGATAGTGGCCTCCACGGGATAGTGGCCTACGCGGGATAGTGCGGCGCCAGCGGCCCGCCCTCATCGGCAAAGTCGGTATCTGCGATGAACAGTCGACCGGCGTTGGGACAGGCCTGTTGGTCCGCTTCGCTCATGTGCTCCACCGCCGTGGTGATGATCAGCTTCAGTGATCCAGCATGGCGAACGAGCGCGGGGCAGGTATTTTGAGGCGAGCCGGGCGTTTGCCAAGTGCATTGCAACGTTCCCGTGGCGATGTCGTATAGCCGTGTTTCACCATGATCGGCAACTTCGGGCCGAAACATCGCGACGATGATTCCTGTGCCGTCGGGGGTCAAGATTGCACCATCGGGAACGGCCGGATCGTCAGTCAAATCCAAAACGATCTGCGGTTTGCCCAACGTACCGCGGTCGATATCGATCTGATAGCTGACCACGGTCCTGGTGGGGGAATCGATGTCGATCAGTTGTAAAGTTCCGTCGGCCGCCGAACGAATTGCCTTGCCATTGCTGCAGATTTGATCGGCGCGAAGCCGGATCAACTTTTGGTCCGCTCCGCGAAACAGGTAGAGTCCGGCCTTTTTGCTGGCGAATTCGAGGTCCTTGGTACCAAAGATCAGATTATCTTCGTAAACCATCCCGTCGTTGATGATCGTGCCCGTGACATCGTCATCAATCCCTTCGCAAAAGGGATTCCAATCGCCCGAGTCCGTATTGAACAATCCCAGGGATCGTTCGCAGCCGACGACATACGAATCCCTTGTGCGGCAGGGAAACGCGAATCCTGGCCGCCCCGGCAAATCAAATGACTCGTTCACGCCGCTGGCCAAGTTGTAACGATTCAGACTGCCAGCCTTGGCGTCATGACCGTGCTGGATTGCCACCCAAGACAACAGCCCCTCGCCGATCGGGTAGGGACCTTCGGGGAGGAATCGCAGAGCATCCGAATCGGGAACGTTCAAAGGCGTGGCTGGTCGGATCATGTTCATCCAGCGGTAGTCGGTGAGTGGAAACTTGCCAGGCGACGGGCAACAGTTTGCCATCGAATCCCGTATGCTGCTACATAGGGTTGCACCGATTCCCGGATCCGAGGTTCCGCTTTTCGATCGCTCGCCGTCGCTCTATCATGACAGGGAACAAGCTCAGAATTTCACTCACGGTAGTGTCGATCTCGTGTCTCTTAGCATCATGCGCCGATTTACGTTTTGTGCCGGCCACCGGTTGGTTGGGCACGAAGGGAAATGCCAGAACCTTCACGGACATAATTACGTCGTGGAAATCTACGTCACCGGACGGGAGCAAGACGAGGTTGGACGGATTCTCGACTTCAAACTGCTCAAGGAAAAGTGCAAGGGCTGGCTCGATGAGAATTGGGACCATACCTTCATCCTGTGGAACAAGGATCACAATGGCCTTGATGCGATCCGGCGATCGGAGCCGCACCGCATTTACGAGCTGGACGCCAATCCGACCGCCGAAAACATGGCAATCCACCTACTTCAAGATGTATGCCCCAAAATCCTGATCGGTACCGGCGCCGCGGCCTTCAAAGTGCGGCTGTGGGAGAGCGAGGAGACGTGTGCCGAGGTTTCCACGAAATGAGTCAACAGGTTTCTTCGTCATGAAAGTCCGCCAGCTCAATCACGTTGCCCTTCATGTTGCCGATGTTGGCAAAAGTGTCGTATTTTATCGCGACGCGATGATGCTGCCGATGATGGATCGACCGGCGTTCGACTTTCCCGGGGCGTGGTTTCAGCTGGGCGTCGACCAGGAGCTGCACTTGATCGGTGACCGAGACGTGCCGGTTCACTCGCATCATCGCGGCGGTCATTTCGCATTGCAGGTCGACTCGCTCGACCAATGGGAGCATCATTTAGACGCCTATGGTGCGACCAGGATGCCACGTAAAACACGTCCCGACGGTGCGCTGCAAACGTTTGTTCGAGACCCGGATGGTCACTGGATCGAGTTATGCGTGCCTGCCACACCGGGCGAGTGAGCCGACCGCTACAGGAACTCCACCACGGGCATGACGAAGATTTTGCCGTCACCGATTCGGCCACTGCGGGCGATCGACACGATTTTCTCCAAGATTTCCTCGGCTCGCGAGTCGTCTACCCAGAGCGTGATTTCCACTTTGGGCACGAACGCTTCCGCGTACTCCGTCTCTTGATATTCGTCCAAGTAGCTTTTCTGGCGGCCATAGCCCTTGACCTCGGCCACGCTGAGCGCTTCCAACGGTGCTGCGCCTCAAGCCAGCCAATACCTGCTCGGCCAAATGGGGGCGGACGATCGTCACGATCTGTTTCATATCGCCATCAGTTTATCACCGTCGAACCGATCGCTACTAGCGGGTTTCAAGGAACCGGGCGGGGGAAAGGTTGGCGGTGGGGTCGCAACGATCTCGCTGTCGCGCTAGACTCAAGATCATCGTCAGGGCCAAAAACCACTCGCAAGTCCCTCTCGTCATGGATTGAAATACCAGGCTCATGAGCGTCAACCCAATCGATCTGTCGCCCTATGGAATCCACGTCAGCGACATCGTCCACAACGCGACGCCGGCAAGGTTGTACGAGTTTGCGATCATCGACCAGCATGCGGTGATTTCGGCTTCGGGTGCCTTGGCCACTCGCAGTGGTGACAAAACCGGTCGTAGCCCGAAAGACAAGCGAATTGTCGACAACCCAGCATCCACCGCTGACATCTGGTGGGGCGACATCAACATTCGGATGACCGAACGTTCGTTCCTGATCAATCGCCAGCGGGCGGTCGACTATCTCAACACTCGGGCTCGGATCTTCGTGTTTGATGGCTACGCCGGCTGGGACCCCAACCATCAATTGAAAGTCCGAGTCATCGCTGAGAGTGCGTATCACGCGCTGTTCATGCACAATATGTTGATTCGACCCACAGCCCAACAACTTTTGAGCTTTGCTGATCCCGATGTCGTGATCCTCAATGCCGGATCGTTTCCCGCCAATCCCTATACGGCGCAGATGACGAGCACCACCAGTATCGATTTGTCGATCGAACAAGGCGAGCTGGTCATTCTTGGCACGCAATACGCCGGCGAGATGAAAAAGGGCGTGTTCACGGTCATGAATCATTTGATGCCCAAGCGAAACGTGCTCAGCATGCACTGTAGCGCCAACGAGTCCAACGACGGCGTCGTCACGCTTTTCTTTGGACTCTCGGGTACCGGCAAGACCACGCTGTCAACTGATCCGGGACGACGTCTGATCGGTGATGACGAGCATTGTTGGACGGACTCGGGGATCTTCAATATCGAAGGTGGCTGCTATGCCAAAGTGATTCACCTGAGCAAAGAGAACGAACCAGAGATCTATGACGCGGTCCGCTATGGCGCTGTCTTGGAGAATGTCGTCTTTGACGAAACGACTCACGAGGTCAACTACGACGATGCGTCGATCACCGAGAATACTCGAGTTGCCTATCCAATCGACTTTATCAAGAACGCGAAGATTCCCTGTGTCGGATCACACCCTGAGAACATCATCTTCTTGACTTGTGACGCGTTCGGAGTCCTGCCGCCAGTCGCGAAACTGACGCCAGAACAGGCGATGTATCACTTCGTCAGCGGATACACGGCCAAGATCGCCGGAACGGAAATGAACGTGACCGAACCGACGGCGACGTTCAGTGCCTGCTTCGGCGCGGCGTTTCTGGTATGGCATCCGGCAAAGTACGCGGAGTTGCTGGCAGAGCAGATCCGCAGACACGGCAGCCATGTCTGGCTGTTGAATACCGGCTGGACCGGTGGGCCCCATGGCGTCGGCAGTCGCATGAGTCTGAAATATACGCGGAGCATTATCGATGCGATCCATGACGGTTCGCTCGCTTCGCAACCGACCAAATCGGACCCCATCTTTCGATTCCAAGTGCCGACCGTCTGTGGCAAGATTCCTGCCGATCTACTGTGGCCCCGGGACGCTTGGGCTGACGGCGAAGCCTACGATAGCAGTGCTCGACGGCTAGCCGATCTCTTTCAGCAGAACTTCCAGAAATTCGAGGCCGGAGCGACCGAGGCGATTCGGGCCGCCGGGCCGGTCATTGGTACGCACGTCTGCGACTGATTCCGGTGGCTCGTTTGAGAGTACATGACTGTGTGGTCCTCGCGATTATTCTGGAAATTGTTCATCACCTACGCTGCGCTGAACCTCGCGGCATCCCTGACGTTTGTCGTGATTGTTTCGGGATGGCAACAAGATTTGGTGATCGAGCAGATCAAGCAACGTCTGCATGATTCGGCGAGCCTTGTCCGCAGCGATGTGATGGATTTGCTGGCCGAGGGCCGATCCGAGCAAGTGCAAGAGCACGTTCGCCGCTTGGGGAAAGAAATCAAAACACGGATCACCTTGGTTGCCATGAACGGCGAAGTGTTGGCCGATTCGGAACGACCCGGCACCGACGAGGTCGCGGAAATGGAGAACCACAAGGACCGACTGGAGCTGATCCAAGCAGCGAGTCGTGGGCAGGGTACCTCGCAGCGAGAGAGCCCAACGCTCGGTGAGCCAATGTTGTATGTCGCGTTGCGGGCTGACAACCACGGTTCGCCGGCGGGATTGGTGCGAACCGCGATGCCGATGACCGAGGTGCTTGCCCAGGTGGCGTCGATCCAAAGGCTGATTTGGTGGGTAGCCGCGTTGGTCAGCGTCGGCGTTGTCACGATCACCTACTTCGTCGCGGCCCGCGTGGTGCGACCGGTCGGTACGCTCACAGAGGCCGCCGAAGCGATTGCCGCCGGAGACTATCGGCACCGGGTGCACTTCAAATCGCAGGATGAATTGGGGGCGCTAGCCAAATCTTTCAATCGGATGAGTGACCAACTGGAATCTCGCGAGGCCGAATTGCGCGATAGCAGCCAGCGGTTGGCCACGGTGCTCGAGGGGATGGCCGAGGGCGTCATCTCCCTGGACGACCGACATCGAATCGTGCTGGCCAACGCCGCCGCCGGTGGATTGTTGGGTTTTGCCCCGGCAAAGGTTCAAGGACGCTCCCTGTTGGAGGTGGTTCGCAGCCATGCTTTGCACAACGCGTTGCTCGAATCGCAGGCGGCGAAAGAGTCGCGGCGGGTGGATATCGAATTGGCCGATGGCGACAACCGGGTGCTCAGTATTTATGCCACATTGCTATCGGGGGAACCAACGACGCGGTTCATCCTCGTGTTGCAGGATGTGACCGAGTTGCGGCGGCTGGAGTCGTTGAGGCAAGAGTTCGTGGCCAATGTGTCTCATGAGCTGAAGACCCCGCTCAGTTCGATCAAGGCCTACGCCGAGACGCTGAGCCAAGGTGCGATCAATGACAGCCAAAATAACCTCCGATTCGTGCACCGAATCGAAGAGCAGGCCGAACGTTTGCATCAGTTGATCCTCGACCTGCTCAGCCTGTGCGGATCGAATCGGGACAGCAGGCGTTTGATATCGCCGCGGTACGGTTAGCGGACGTCGTCAGGTTGTGCTTTTCCGAGCGGCAGGCAACCGCCGACTCGAAAGGAATTCGCCTGGTCGTCGAGCAGGAATCGCCCGACCTTCAGGTGCGAGCCGACGAGGAGGGGACCCGCCAGATACTGAACAACCTGATCAACAACGCGGTGAACTACACACCTGCCGGCGGCACGGTCACCGTCGCTTGGCATCCCGATGGGGCGACGGCAGTGATTGAGGTCCGTGATACGGGGATCGGGATCGCCGGCGAGCATCTGCCTCGGCTGTTCGAGCGTTTCTATCGAGTCGACAAGGCCCGCTCGCGTGAACTTGGCGGGACTGGTCTGGGGTTGTCGATCGTGAAACACCTCGCACAGTCATTTGGGGGGGGAGTGGTTGTCGAAAGCAAGCTGGGTAGGGGCAGCATTTTCACCGTACGGTTGCCTCGGGCGTAATTCGGGACATTCACGACTTCTTCATCGTTTCTTCACAATTGTGGCCTAATTTTCGGACCGATTCGTGGCTTTGGCGAGGATCGTTGTCGGCCACGATTGGGCATTCACGGCGGCAGCAAGCGAGATCGAATTGCCTCTCAACTTCGATGCTCGGGCATTGGTTTTTGGAACATCAAAATGGGTGATCACGTACGCATGGAAACAAGATTGAACCGGGTTCGCTTTGGCGCATTTGCTGTCTTGACCGCATCGATGGCAGCGCTGGCCGGCTGCAACGCGAACAGTTCCACAAACGGTGGTTCCAGCGGGGGTGGTGGCGGTGACAACGCCACGATCGAAATCGACGGTTCAAGTACCGTTTACCCGATCACCGAGGCGGTGGCGGAGGAGTTTCGCAACGAATCTTCGGATATTCACGTCGTTGTCGGCTTTTCCGGAACCGGCGGTGGGATGAAGAAGTTCATCAGCGGTGACATCGCCATTTGTGACGCCTCGCGAGGGATCAAGGCGAGCGAGCAACAATCGTGCGATGAGGCGGGGATCAAATTCATTCAATTGGAGGTAGCGTTTGACGGCCTGGCAGTTGTCTTGAATCCGCAAAACGACTGGTGTGAGTCGCTGACGGTAGCACAACTGAAAGAACTGTGGCGGCCCGAGAGTGCGGTCAAGAAGTGGAGCGATTTGAATCCCGACTGGCCCGAAGAAGAGATCAAGCTTTATGGGCCCGGTACCGACTCGGGAACATTCGACTATTTCACCGAGGCAATTGTCGGCGCAGAGGGTGCCAGCCGCGCCGATTACACCCGCAGCGAGGATGACAACGTTTTGGTCACCGGTGTCCAGGAGGATCGCTACGCGTTGGGGTATTTCGGCTTCGCCTATTACGCAGAAAACAAAGACAAGCTGAAGCTGTTGGGGGTCGACAACGGAAACGGTCCGGTTCAGCCATCCGAGTCAACGGTCCGGGATGGCTCGTATGCACCGCTGTCCAGACCGCTGTACATTTACGTTCGGACTTCGGCGCTGCAGCAGCCCGAGGTGAAAAAATTCGTCCGCTTCTATCTTGACAACGCCGGCAAGCTGGCCACCGAAGTTGGCTACGTTGCGATTTCTGCGGATGCCGAGAAGAAAAATGAAGCGGCGATGAGCGGAATCTAGGCAGGCGGACAAGGGAATCGACTGAGTGAATTCTGCCACAACGACCGCCGACATCATGTCGGATGCGCAACGAACATTCGGCGCCGCAGGTGTGCGCCGAATGATTGAGGGCGTGCTTCACGTGATGCTGTTTTGCTGTGCGAGCATTTCGGTATTCACGACGATCGGGATCGTCGTTGTCTTGATGGTTGAATCGGTTCAGTTTTTTTTTGACGTGTCGATTGTCGAGTTTCTGACGAGCACGAAATGGACCCCGAATTTCGAGCCTCAGAACTTCGGCATCCTGCCACTGATGTGCGGCACGATGCTGGTTGCGTTCGGCTCTGCATTGCTGGCAATTCCGCTCGGATTGGCAACTGCAATCTATTTGAGTGAGTACGCGCATCCTTGGTTTCGCGACACCGTCAAACCGGTGTTGGAGGTGCTGGCCGGGATTCCTTCGGTCGTCTACGGTTTTTTTGGGCTCGTGTTCATTTCGCCGATCATCCGCGGCATTTTTGAGTCGGCTGGCGTTTTCAATGCTGCCAGCGCCTGTATCGTCGTCGGAATCATGATTTTGCCGACGATTATCTCGATGAGCGAGGATGCACTACGGTCGGTACCCGGATCGCTGCGGGAAGGGGCATACGCGTTGGGGGCGACAAAATTCGACGTCACGGTTCAAGTGGTCGTGCCGGCGGCGATGTCGGGCGTGGTTGCCTCGTTTTTGCTTGCGATCTCGCGGGCGATTGGTGAGACCATGGCGGTCACATTGGTGGCCGGCGGTACGCCAAACATGACCCTCAATCCGCTTCAGAGTGTTCAAACGATGACGGCTTATATCGTGTCGACGAGCCAAGGCGATACGCCTGCGGGTACGATCGAATACCGCACGATCTTCGCGGTCGGGCTCGCGTTGTTCTTGTCCACCATGCTGATGAACCTGATGGCCCAGTGGATTTTGAGCCGGATGAGAGAGAAATACGAATGATTGGTGCACTATCGACCCGTCGTGGCCGCGTGCGAATCCTGTCTGCGGCATTCAACCTGATGTGCCTGTCGGCCACACTGATCTGTGTTTCGACGCTGGTCTTTCTGATTTGGAACATTGTCCGTGACGGGGCCGCATGGCTGAGCTGGGACTTTTTGACAACGTTTCCCTCGCGGCATGCGGACAAGGCGGGAATCAAATCCGCGCTTGCGGGAAGCGTTTGGCTGGCCGGACTGACCGCTTTGTTTTCATTGCCGATCGGAGTTGGCGCTGCGGTTTATCTCGAAGAGTATGCTTCGGCGAGCCGCTGGAAAAAGATCGTGCAGATCAACATCGCAAATCTGGCCGGCGTTCCCTCGATCGTTTATGGTATTTTGGGATTGGGATTGTTCGTACAGGCCTTCGCGCTCGGTCGCAGCGTGATCTCCGGTGCATTGACTCTTTCGCTTGTCGTCTTGCCGATTGTGATTTTGGCAACGCAGGAGGCGCTGCGTGCGGTGCCCGATTCGATCCGACATGGATCTTACGCCCTGGGCGCCACGAAGTGGCAAACGGTGCGACGTCAGGTACTTCCCGCAGCGTTGCCCGGAATCATGACCGGTGTGATCATCGCTTTGTCGCGGGCGATTGGTGAAGCGGCACCGTTGATCGCCGTTGGCGCGATGGCATACGTGCCATTCGTCCCCTCGGGCCCGACGGATCAATTCACCGCATTGCCGATCCAGATTTTTAATTGGGCGGCACGACCGCAAGCCGAGTTCCACAAAGTTGCGGCTGCCGCGATTATCGTGCTGTTGATCGTGTTGGTCTGCATGAATGCCATCGCGGTGTTCGTCCGTTATCGATTCGGAAGTCGAATCCGCTGGTAGCGTGGAACCTGATCCCCATTTCTAAGCCTGACACAGGAATTGGCCGTGGCCGTCGAAAACATCAATACGATTGAGCGCGAGACGATGGACGAAGCCGAAACGAAAAAACGATCGGTGTCAATCTCGCCGACGGTCATGAGAAACCGCGGCTCAGCGACGTCCGAGGACTTAGCGGCCGCCGATGTAAAGATCGTCGCCAAGAATTTGTCGTTCTATTACGGGCCGGTACGAGCATTGACCGATGTTTCGCTGAGCATCCCCAGCCAGAGAGTCACGGCGTTCATTGGGCCCTCGGGCTGCGGGAAATCAACCTTCCTGCGATGTCTGAACCGAATGAACGATATGATCGAGCTGACTCGGGTGGAGGGCGACGTACTGCTGGATGGTCACGACATCTACGGACCGGGAACGGATGTGGTCGAGCTGCGGAAGAAGGTGGGCATGGTGTTCCAAAAATCAAATCCGTTCCCCAAGTCGATCTTCGACAACATTGCTTATGGTCCCCGACTGGCGGGGATTCGTAACCGCTCGAAGCTGCATGAGATTGTCGAGCATTCGCTCAAGCGGGCAGCGTTGTGGGACGAAGTCAAAGACCGCCTGAATGATTCGGCATTGAGACTTTCCGGAGGCCAACAGCAGCGATTGTGCATCGCTCGTGCGCTCGCCACCGACCCGGAGGTGTTGCTGATGGACGAGCCGGCCTCGGCGCTCGATCCTGCCTCGACCGCGGAATCGAAGATCTGATATTTGAGCTGCGTGATCGCTACACAATCGTCATCGTCACCCATAATATGCAGCAAGCCTGCGCGTGTTTCCGATCAAACGGCTTTCTTTTACGAGGGCTGCCTGATTGAAGTCGGACCAACCAAGCAGTTGTTCACGACGCCCACGGAAAAACAGACGGAAGACTACATTACCGGCAGATTTGGGTGAGCGATGAGCAAACATTTTGAACGTGACATGGACGCCTTGGAACGCCAGCTCCTGGCTCAGGCTTCGATCGTCGAAGAGATGATCCAGAAGGCCAGCCGGGCGCTGCGGGAAATGCGTCCCGAGATGGTCTCGGAGGTCACCTCGCGCGAGAGACTGGTCGACGAACGCGAAGTGCAAATCGAAGAGGCTTGTCTGAAGATTCTTGCTTTGCACCAACCCGTCGCGATCGATCTGCGTCGCACAGCCACGATCATGAAAATCAATAATGATCTGGAGCGGATTGCCGACTTGGCGGTGAACATCGCCGAACGCGCCCAGAGTCTTTCCGAAAACGGCGGACTGCTCGTTCCCGCGACTTTCGACCGGATGGTGGAAATCACCGTGGTCATGGTCCGGGCGTCACTCGATGCTTTCGTGACTTTGGATATCGACATCGCGAGGGACGTTTGCCTGCGCGATGACGAAGTTGACGACCTGAACCGCGAGGTCATCGAAGAGACTCAGGAATTGATGAGGACGCGACCGGATCTCGTCGAAGCGGCGCTCTATCTGTTTTCCGCGTCACGCTACGTGGAACGGATTGCCGATCACGCCACGAATATTGCCGAAGACGTCATCTACCTCGTCGACGGTGAAATCACGCGGCATAAACATGACCTGGACCAATTCGCTCAGTCAAATTGAACCATGACAAAACAACACGTTCTGATCATCGAAGACGATCGATCCCTCTCCGATGTGCTCTGCTACAATCTGGAGCAGGCCGGGTACCATGTCTCGGTGGCACACGATGGACAGGATGGCTTAAACCAGGCTCAGCGGAAGATGCCTGATGTGATCGTCTTGGACCTCATGCTGCCGGTCATCGACGGCTTGGAGGTCTGCCGACGATTGCGAAGCAACCAGGCCCGCAGGGACGTGCTGGTCGTGATGCTAACCGCGAAATCCGAAGAGACCGACCAGGTCGTCGGCCTGGCCATGGGTGCTGACGACTACGTTACCAAGCCGTTCAGCGTCAAGGTCTTGCTGGAGCGAATCAAAGCGTTGTTGCGTCGACGTTCCTCTGCAACGGACGACCGTCATGTCGTGGCGAGTCAAGGTATCGCGATTGACCAGCAACGCCACCGCGCCACTGCGGGCGATCGAGTACTGGAACTGACCCCCAGCGAGTTTGCACTGCTGGATACCTTCATCCGCCAGCCCGGGCGCGCATTTTCCCGGGCGGAATTGATCGACGCTGCCCTGGGGGATGAACTCGTGCTGGAACGTACCATTGATGTCCACATCCGCTCGCTGCGAAAAAAACTCGCCGATAACGCCCCACTGATCGAGACGGTGCGCGGGATCGGGTACCGATTCCGCGACCCCAGGATGAAAGAACAGAACGCTCGTGTCGAATCGTTCTCGCAGTAATTGCCGCGAAGCCAAAGGTACCTGAAGGCGATTGCTTCCCGGTCGAAATGTCTCTCTCGGCCGGAATTCGCAACCGATATCAGCGGCTCGGCCCGATCCGACGGGGCCTGTCATCAACCTTCGGCACCGGTCGCTCGCCATGAGGCTGACCGATCGCAGTACCAGTGCCGTCGCCGCTGATCCTCGTCACAGCTCCCTCATTGCGTGACGCATTACGATCTCGCTTGCGCGAATACATGTCTTGATCCGCCTGAATCCAAGCATCCGTGATCGATTGGCAAGGTTCTTTCTTGGCCTTGCCGACCGACGCCAGAATCTTGACTTGCGAGAAACGCTCGTTCAGTCGAGCAACAAGTGTATCGGCCTGTTCTTGGTTGCACTGAATGGCCAAGACCGCAAACTCGTCGCCTCCGACGCGTGCCACAACATCTCCGCTACGAGTCGCATCGCTGAGTACCTTTGCCGCCCTGATCAGCACCAAGTCGCCATAGTTGTGACCGTGCAAATCGTTGACCGCTTTGAATTCGTCAAGGTCGACCGCCACCACCGAGGCGATGTGGCCATAGCGGCGACATCGAGATTCTTCGACCGCCAGCATCCGATCCCAACCTCTTCGATTGAATAGTCCCGTCAGCGCATCGGTTTCAGCCGCTTCCTCAGCCTGCTCGGCACGGAGACGCGATTGCTGCGCTCTCGATTCGGACGCCAGAACTGTCGCAAGCATCTGGGACAACATCTCGAACTGCGGGAGTTCATCGATCAATCGTTCCGAATGCACTTTCGAGTCAATGGCACAAAGCGTCCCAAACAACGTGCCATCAGGATTCCTTAGAGGCAATCCAATGTACGCTTCGATCGAAAGTTCGCGGCACATCGGTGATGCGACATAAGCAGGTACATGCTGCAACTGCGGCGCTATGCAAGGACCGTGCCCTTGGACCATCTGCGAGCAAAGCGAATCGGTCCAGCGAAATGCGTCGCCCGGCTTGACGTCAAAACCATCACCATGTGAATCAAAGATGATCCACTGATCCGCTTCGCTACGAGTGACCATCCACAGAGAAAACTCGAAGCGATCGTGCAGATATCGCAGTACTTCTGCGGCGGCGCTACGAAAATCCGAGAAAGGTTGAAAAGCGGTCAACATGCCCCACCACTTTGCTACGGGTGTTGTCGATTCGGGGGTTACGGCAAGGAGTATAACGCACCGACGATAGTGCCGGGTCTGCCATTGCGCTGCGAGCACTTTGTCAACGCTTGATTTCAGGCTTGACCACAAACAAGATTATCCGGGAACAAGATTGTCCGGAACGGTTGAATCCTAAGTCTTCATTGTGACAAAAGACGCTAGCCTCCGACCATAAGATTCCCATTGAAAAATAGCTCGCTTTCAGAGGCGAGTGATTCCGACCCGGACTACTTTTGGAGCGCTGATCAATCGCAGGCGAAACTCCGATCGTTTGTAGTGCTTGATACGATTGGACAAGGCTTCGATCTGCTGCCCGAATCAGCGTTGAGAGCGTTCCGGCCAGCAGCCTCGCTGGATGGCGACGGATCGACAACGCCAAAGCTGACGACTCAATCTGACTTCCTGGTGACGAATCGCAACAACAACGGAAACGCCGGTTCGGCCATTTGGCCATGATTGAACCCATCCAGCTCATAGATTGTCGTGTCCGGATGTCCGACGACTTGCATCATTCGCCACAAGTAGGCGTTTTCCTCATATCGCCCCAGCATCTCTAATTCGCGATCACCCGTGATCAGCAGCAGCGAAGGCGCATCAGCGCGCACGTGAAACAGCGGCGCCATCGAATCGATGATCGGCTGTTTACCATCAATGCCACGTTCCTTGCGAACCGTAAAATGCGTGATCGCATGCCCGCTAAAGGGTATCAGTCCTGCAATTTCGTCCGCGTCAACGCCATGTCTCGCGAGCCAACTCTTGTCCAGACCGATCATGCTGGTCAAATATCCACCAGCCGAGTGCCCACTGACGAATACCTTTTCCTTTGATCCTCCGAATCGTTCGATGTGCTTGAATACCCAGGCAACCGATGCCGCCGCGTCGTCAATACAATCGGTGACCTGCACCTTCGGACTGAGACGATAGTCGACACCCACAATCGCCAAGCCCTTCTGTTTCAGCTGCTTTGGGATGTCTCGCCTTCCAGAGGTTAAACCGCCTCCGTGAAACCAGATAATCGTTGCGAAATCGCTCCGATTTTCCGGGTAATAAAAATCGAGCCGGCAGATCTCGTTGATCGCAGGATCGTCCGTATCGCGGTAAGCGACATCCGACTCGAGCTTGTACGTAACGGGCGAGGTCGATTCTTGGGCAACGGAGCTGCCTGAGGCAAGCATGACGACCAACAGAACAAAAACAAATTCTCGCTTCATGTCTGGACTCTGGGGTTGGTAGCAATCGCGTCGACGAGCATCGTAACGCAGTTCAATACAATCATTCTCATTCCTGTTCCGCGACCGAGCCTGAGCGCCCCACCTCTCCGCGAATAAAAGGTTACGATTGATAGTCGAATTCTCCAAAAAAACGTGTTCATCTGCCCCGTCCCCGTCGACGCGATCCATGACCATCGCCATCACCAACCCGCAAGCACGCCGCCTGGTTCTGCATCTGCAGGGCCTGACGCACCCGCCAAACCAACGACAGACGATCGACGAATTGTACCAGCTGATCGTTCAGCTCGGATTCGTTCAGGTCGATTCGATACGCTGGGTCGAGCGGGCACACCACATGATTCTATCTTCCCGTAATCAACACTATCGCCCCCAGCAATTGCACCAGATCATCGAGCAGGATCGACGGTTGTTCGAGAATTACACGCATGACGCCTCGGTCATCCCGTCGCAGTTCTTTCCCTTTTGGAAGCACAAATTTGAACGCGGACGCGAAAAGCTTCGGCAGCGATTGATTGATTGGCAAGGAAGCGGGTTCCTGAAACACTGCGACGCATTGCTCGAGTTGATCAAGGTCGACGGCCCAATTCGTTCACGGGACCTGGAACGACCCAAGCGTGACAAGCCACGGGAAATGTGGCAGTGGCATGATGGGAAGGCGGCGCTGGAGTTTTTGTGGCGAACCGGCGAACTGTCAATCTCGGCCAGAGACGGCTTCGAAAAAGTGTACGATCTGTCATCCCGGGTCATTCCCGGTCGACATTTTGACGAAACGTGTTCACATGCGTCTTTTGTCGATTGGGCATGCCGCAGCGCGATCGAACGACTCGGTTTCGGTAGCCCCAGCGATATTGCCAGATACTGGAAACTCGTGACCATCGGCGAATGCCGAGAGTGGATAAAACGTCAAACACACCGATCGCTGGGATCGGTGATCGTGCAATCGGCAGACGGATCCCCGCCGCGATCTTTGCTTGCCAGAGCAGATATCCGGGAAGTGATCGCGGACATGCCCAAACCGCCGACACGGTTACGCGCGCTCTCTCCATTCGATCCCGTGATCCGCGATCGCCACCGAATGCAGTGGCTCTTCGACTTCGATTATCGAATCGAGATTTATGTGCCTCAGGCAAAACGCAAATATGGGTATTACGTTTTCCCGCTGCTGGACAGCGACCGTTTGGTGGGCCGCATCGATATGCGTGCGCACCGCCAAGAGGATCAGTTACAGGTCAATCGCATCTGGACGGAAGACGAAACCCCGTGGTCCGATTCTCGCCGCAAACGACTCGACCAGGAATTGCAGCGACAAGCGAAGCTTGCCGGGGTGGCCCAAGTCCATTACCCAATATCCGCGTGAGCTTCATTCAATCGGGAGCGCCGTCGGCAAACTCGGCGAGCACATCCATGGTCGAAATGATTCCCACCAAATGATTGTCGGAATCGACGACCGGTAGATGGTGAACCTGGTTCCGTAGCATCTCGCGGGTCGCCTTGCCCAACGTGGTCTCCCCGTCGACGGTCGTCAATGCTTCACTCATGAACGACTGTACCGGCTCGGAGCCCATGCTATGGGCAAGCTTGTCCAGCAGGAACCGACGGGAAGTGGTGTCGACGAGATCAAGATTGTACAGATCGTCATCGACATCGCGTGTCATGTCGACCAGGTCGGACGTCGACAGAATGCCGATACAGTGGTTTTGGCGGTCAACCACTGGTATTGCGGAAACGCGATTCTCACCCATCAAGGAGAGTGCTTCATGAATCGTGTCGCCCGCGCCAATTGTGACAACGTCCCGGACCATGATGTCCTTGACGCGTTTCTTGTAGATATCACTGCCCATAGAAGAATCTCCTCCGTTGTGATCGTACTTATCCAGCTCACCGCCGATTTTATCAAACCGATTGCTCGGACAGCAGTGGGATCCGATGCGTCTGAAGGACGCATCGCAAAAAGCAATAATTCGCCAGGTTTCACGACCAAGTTTGGAAGCTACAGTGATTTGCCAGCCTCTGCTGAGGCGGCTCGATGTATCACGACTGCCGGGAAATCACGCTCGATCGAGGTAACCGCCAAGGCACAGTTTCCGTTCTTCGCCGCCGACCAGGACACGCTTTGCCAGCTCGCTAGGAAATCGCTTTCCGCCGAGTTATCCTCATTGACCGGCTTCGGCCTGCCCTCTGCGCTGCACCGAGGGCTCGATTTCATTCCCCCCAAAGTGAATCGCTGCGATGGATAGTGACTTTGCGGTTTTATTGGCTCGTGCACAGCAGGGTGATGAAGCGGCGGCGGTGTCGATCTGGAATTCGTACTATGACCGGTTGGTACGTTATGTGCGCGGCAAACTGAAGGGGATACCCCGACGCGACGCCGACGAAGAGGATGTCGCGCTGATGCGCCATGAACAGTTTCTTCGCTGGGGCGCGCGAAGGTCGGCTGGAACCACTGGATGCCAATGAACTGTGGAAGCTACTGGCAACGATCACGGTTCGCAAGGCGACCGCTCAACTGAGGAAGCACCACGCTGAAAAACGAGGTGCTGGGCAGGTCCGCGGCGATTCCGCATTCGATGCCACTCAAGTCCCCCAGCGATCGCAGATGCCGATGACATCCGATGACGGAGACGATCTTGATTCTCTCTCGCCTTATCTGGGTGCGGCATGTGAAGAAATGTTGCTGAACTTGAACGACGAGAACCTGCGTAAGCTGGCATTGCTGCGACTTGCTAACCACACCAATGCCGAAATTGCAGAGAAGCTGCAGTGCAGTGTCGCCACGGTCAAACGCAGAGTCGCGGAAATTCGTGATCACTGGTCGGCATTTCTATAGCCGCCCCATTGCCGGTAAGCGCGACTTGAACATTACCCGCGATCCATCCCTCGAGCGGATCGGGCAGCCGAATCTATCTTCGCTTTGCCGACCTACACGAAGCCTTGGCTATCCCAGTCCGAACTCATGACGGCGTCGATCGCATCGCCGATCAAGGTTTCGCCTTCCTCGGTCGCAACCGGATCGTCGTTCGGTTTCCGTGTTGTGCCAGTCACGACTCCGCTACTCACCTCGCCGACGAACGCCAACTTCTTGAGCCTGGATCCCAAGAACGCGGGGGCCACGATCTGCGATCGATCGGGCGGCTCCGTTTGATGGTCAACCCTCAACAGCCCGCCGATCGACTCTCCTTCCCCAGCACCGTTTGACAGCCGAGCCAATTGGTTGATCACTCGCAGCGCATCGATCGCGGTGATGCGAAAGTCTCGACTGACGTCGTAAAATCGAAAGTGATTCAGATCGACCGTCTTCGGATCGCGCACCGCGCCTTGCGGAGCCACGCTGTAGTGACGACCGCCCAATTCGTTGATCACATTGAGCGCGTCGCCGGCCGTAACCTGGCCGCTACGGTTCACGTCATAAGGATTGATCGGATTCGTGTAGTCGTCCGTCCCGTCCAACGTGACGGCCACGTCACCGGCAACGATCCGCCGAATCAGCTGGTCATCATTCCCCAACGTAACGCCGCCAAGTGTCCATCCGCTACCCACCATGATCACGTCGGATGAATCAAAGACCAGTCCCAGTTGGTTGGCATGGGAAAGGCTGGCGACGTGTGGCACATCCAGCATCAGTTGATGGTCACCCACGGTCAGGTCGATCTCGTCGATCCCATGCAGGTCCGAGTCGGAGATCATGGTCAAGTCGAGCACCTGGTCATCACTCAATATCAATGCGGCCGACGAGTCGATCAGATCAACGGTGATGACTCCGACTATCGATAGGAGCGACGCGAATCGCACGATCGCCTCGCCGTCCTGATTGAAGATCGAGATGCCGCTGACATCGGACTTGCTCACTTCGGCCACGATGCTCGATTGCGAAACGAGCTGAAATTTTGACTCGCCCACAACGACGTCGATCGATTCTAGTTGTCCGACTGACGCAATGATCTCAGGAGACGCATTCGCGTCGGCGAGGGTGATCTTGTAATCTTCCACTTCGCCGTCGTCCGCGGGACCTGTTGGCGAGAGTCCACCTCCGCTGCTCACGCGAAAACGAGCGAACGTTTCGCCTGCAATCGCACCAGCCGGAATCTCGTAAGCAAGCAAGTTCACGCCGGCGAGCAAGGTCTCGCTTCCGAAAATCTGTTCGCTGGAATCATCCCAGTCGCCGTCGTGATTGAAGTCAATCCAGGCATCGAGTAATCCGGCGTTGGAAGCGGTCACCACGACGCTGCTGATCGTTGCGTTGGATGCACTCGCTACCGCCGTGATATTGAACAGGACACCGTCGTCGACGTCGCCATCGGCCATCTCTGTCGGCTGGCCGTCCGTCTCCATGGTGACCGCATCGCCCAAGAACAGATCGCCGACCACGTGACTCGCCCCGCCCTCGGAACGCAACGTTGGATAGCTTGCCACCAATCCCGATTGGATTGCGGTCGGCGCATCACCAAAATCTTTCGGAGTCGGATCAAGAACCATGATCTCGAACGGCTCGCTCGCTTCGCTAAGATTGCCGGCCAAATCCTGTGCCGATTCGGCTGGGACACCCACGGCGACGATTTGTCCGGGATCCGCGTCGATCGTGATTGCATACACGCCGGCGATTCCGCCGTTCAAATCGCGAGCGATACCATGGTTGACCACCAAATCGTCCAATGTGAAACCGTTCACGGTCTGGCCGAAGTCAATTGTCAATTCGAATGAAAGGTTGACGGTTGGATCTTGTTCTGTCGTCGTCAGCAACGGTAGTGGGGCGACTGTGTCGATCGTTCGCGTCAGAAGATTTGCGGCCGGACTTTCGTTTCCGGCATCGTCGATGGCAGCACCCGCCGGAATTCTCAGAGTAAAAATGCCATCGCTCACACCCGAGACCTGCGCCACGTACTGCCCTGAGCCAGCATCCACAACGCTCTCGATCATCCCGCTGCTGAGCTGTGGATCGCTCGATTCGAATCCGGAAACCGTTTCGCGGAAGTCGATCATCACCTCAAACGCCGTCTTGTTTGTCGGATCTGGCTCACTGGTTGTAATGTTCGGAACCAGTACCGTACTGTCGACCGTGATCATCACCGGAATCGCCACCGTATTCTCGTTCCCGGCAGCATCGCTGACCACTCCTGCAGCCATACCGATCGTGACTGATCGGTCGCTCAACACGGTGATGGGAACCCGAAAACGGCCGTTTCCCTCGTTGATCGGTATCCCGACAGAGGCGCCCGATGCCGACAAGTCGCCTGCATCGAATCCCAAGACCGACTCACCAAAGTCGACCGCAACATCGAAAGTGGTTTGATTGGTCAGTTCACCAACGAGTGATTGAATTGTCGGTGTGGGGGCGGTGGCATCGACGGTAAGTTGCAGTGGAATCGCCGCAACGTTGGCATTTCCGGCGGCATCCGTTACAACACCTGCGCTCACTCCAATGGAGATCGTGCCATCGCTCGCGTTGCTGATTGACACCAGGAAACGCCCGCCGCCCTGGTCCACGGCTGTCGCCACGCTTGCTCCTGATACCGAAACATCCGCGAGACCGAATCCCGATACCGTTTCACCGAAATCGATACTCACGTCGAACGCAGTCTGGTTGGTCGGATCGGGCTCGCTGGTTGTGAGCACCGGTATCGGCGGCGTCGTGTCAGGAATGGGAGTGATGGTGATCATGAAGTTCTGCGCAACGGAGGTATTGACTCCAGCACGCAACGTACCACCATCGTCCCGTACTTGGACCGTCACCGTCGCGACCCCATCGGCCACCGCCGCCGGCGTGAAGGTCAGTGTTCCGTTGTTATCAATATCCGGTTGGACGCTGAACAGAAGGTTGTTGTCGTTGCTAACCACATAGTCACTGATCCCTTGAATCGCCTCGTCGCCGCCGCCACCGGGCGCGAAGCCGCTCGCAAATCCGACAACCGTTTGCAAGCCGCTGTTCTCTTGCGCCGTTTGGGGGCCTCCGATCGCGACGAATGGCCGGTCGTTCACCGGCAGCACGGTGATGGTGAGCGAGCGGACCGACACGATATCATCGGTCGTGCCGAAAGTTTGGTCAGTACCGGCGTCGGTAATGGTCACCGCAATGGTGGCATCGCCGTTGGCATCTGGGATCGGAGTGTAACGAAGCGTCGCGGTTGTACTGCCATCGACATAGGCCACAGTCGGATTGGGGATCAAGGTCGGACTCGAGCTTTCAGCAACCATCTGAAGCGGCAGCCCACCCGGTTCGATCGCACCGATCACGATGGTTTGTTCCAACGCGTCCTCGAAGATCGGGCTGGTAACGTTGATCGCCAACGTGACACTGCTGTCGGGTGTGCCGCCGACAGACAGATCATCGACCGAAACTGTAACGTCAAGAATCGGATTGGACTGAGAGTCTAAGACGGTGTCGGACTTTAAGTACAGCGTCAGGTTATCCAGTTCGAACAGACCAGCGTCTGGCCCCGACAGAATGAGCGTCTCGTCACCCAAATCATCATCGCTGACACTTAGGTCAGCTATCTTGCGACGATCCAACAACGGAATTTGGTCGGACAATTGAAATAACGACTGAGTCATTGAAAGCGACGGCGGTTCGTTAACATCGGTCACTTCAATCACAAATGCGGCTTCCAGTTGCTGGCCGACGCCGTCGGTCGCCCGGACGCGTACGGAGAACAGATTATTCGATTCGTAGTCCAGACTTGTACCGCTGATGACCTGCAGAACTCCTGCCGCGATCTCGAACCGTTGGTTATCCGTATCGCCAGTTCCAGACACCAACGCGAATGTATGATCGGTGTGGTCATTCCCGTCGATATCGGTCACCAAGAGGTTTCCGACTTGGCTGGCGCCGGCGTCGGCCGAATTCTCGGCAACGAGATCATTTGACAATCCGAGATGCAGAAAATCGGTAAAAAATCCGAAACGAATGTCATCACGCGTCTGCGACGATCCGACTTCGACGATTTGCGATGTGACAACAAGACTGTTCTCAAGTACGATCACACGATTGGAATCTGCCTTGACGATCGCCACGCTTGGACCCTGTGTTCGCTGAGGACCCGTCGGCCCGCCTGGCAGCGCACTCGTGACAGCGTAGGCGAGCTCCGTGCCAAACTGGCCAACCCCGATGATCTCTTGAGGGTCGAACAGACCTTCATCATTTCGAAGAATCAACGCCCCTTTCGAGTTGGGTTTGATCGTGCTGACAGCGAGATCGAGATCACCATCACGGTCAAAATCTTCGGCGACCAGAGAAGTCGCGCCCGCCGAGAAGTTGGAGACGGACGCAACGTAGGATCCGTCACTTTGATGAATGAACGTGGTAACACCGCCTAACAGATCGGCGACGGCGAGATCATCACGTTGATCGCCGTTAAAGTCGCCGGCGGTGATAGAAAATAGTCGACCGGCCTCAAAAGTCCGATCCAAAACGAAAGTGCCCGACTGATTGAGCCAAATGGAGATCGTGCCGACATCGGCACCGACACCCAGGTCGGCAACGGCCAAGTCTAAATCGTCATCGTCATCGAACTTTCCGATTGCGACTGAAATCGGGTAGCCACCAAGTGCAATATCGTGGGCCGTGAACCCGCTTGCCCCACCATACAAGATGGACAGCCCGCCGGTTGTTCCAGGCGTCGCGCCGGTTAGCGCCACGACAAGATCCAAATACTCGTCATCGTTCAAATGCCCCGCGGCCAAGGCGATAGGGCCATCACCCACGGTCATTTGGATGACGTCTTGGGGCGAGAAAACTCCGCCGCGACCCACTAGCAAGCTGATCGTGTTGCCGAAACGGTTTGCAACCGCCAAGTCTTGACCCGGATCGGCATCGAAGTTTCCACTGACAATCCGAAATGGCCCGCTTCCGGTCGGTATGTCGACCCGCGGCAAATAGTCGCCATTGACATCGCTAAGAAACACCGAAACGTTACCCGTTTCCTCGTTGGCCACCGCAAAGTCTAGATTTTCATCATCATTGAGGTACGCCAGTACAACCGACTGAGGAATTCCGCCGGTCGTTTGATCGTCGTGCACCGTCAGCTCATTCCTGACCGGCCAGGTCTGGACGCCGGTCGACGGCCCGTTGAGAACGACGTTGTAGGTGCCCGGCCCAAGATTCTCGAACCGGTAACCGCTGGCGTCCGTGATCACCTGAGGTTCGTTATCACCTGGTAACCCATCGCGGTCCAGATCGACAAAAACTTGCAAACCAATGATGCTCGTTTCGCCAGCATCCTGGATTCGATTCTGGTTCAAATCCTCAAACACGAGTCCCGCGATCACGCCATCCTGTCCAGCGCCCCCACCGGTCAATGAAAGCAGGTTCCCGAAATCGATTTCCTGCAATACATGACCCGCGGTCACGGTCAGTTCGTGTCGCCCCAGTGCTCGGACGCTGACGTCATCCACAAACCAGCCGGCACCTCGTGATGTCGAAACCAGGTTTTGATTGGAGTCATACAGCGACAGTACGATGTCGCCCTGGGATGGGTCAAACTGAACTTGCAAATTCGCCGGCCCAGATTGATACGCAACCAGCCGAAAGTAGTCGGTATCGCCCGGTACATCGATGCTTAAACCTGTCTCCTTACGGAACCCCAGTTCGCCAAGGTCGGTCGCGTTTGCAAAGTCCTGATTGGATTCAAAGGCATCCGCAGCGATCCCAGGGGAATCGATGATCAAGTCATAATCCGGATGTGTCGCCCCATTGAACTCAAGGACTCGGACAAACAGCGTTTGTCCGACGGTCGCGTCCACCGACACCGACTCATCATCGTCCGTCGACTCCGATCTGGCAATTTCCTGCAAACTCTGGTCATACACGAACAAGTCAAGATCACCGAACTGATGCTCGAATTGCAACTTGACGAGGGTCGGGCCCGACTGGTTGACATCGAATTGAAACCAATCATCGTCACCCGTCTCAATGGAAAGATGTCGCTCGGCAAGATCGATCACTGTCCCTAACGGCGTTGCTTGGGAAGACTGGTCATTGTCCTCGAATCGATCCGGCGCAATTCCCGCGGCATCGATGAACAGATCGTAGCTCGGATTGGTTGCTCCAGAATAGCCACGGACTTCCAGGAAATAGATTTCACCGGCACTGACCGACGCGGCAACCGTTTCCCGGTTCGAGATCGAAAGCGATGCGGCAACAACCTCCCGCTCGCTGTTATACAAATAGAGATCGAGGTCACCAAACGCATGTTCGAACTCGATCGATGCACGCAGCACACCTGAAGATGCGGGAGAAAATTGATAGAAGTCGGGGCTGCTGGAAGCTCCGCCCAGTGGATCAATCGACAATCCGGTTTCGTTGCGGACGTCGACTTCAGCAAAGTCGGTTGCTGCATCGAAGTCGTCATTCGACTCGAATCGATCCGGGGGTGCACCATTCGCTTCGATCCGAAGGTCGTAGGCAGAAACCACTTGCCCATCAATCGCTTCGACCTTGACGAAATAGGTCTCGCCTGCGACCAGGTCGGCGTTGACGACTTCGATCCGCTCATCACTCAAGTTGCTATGCAGATCGAACGCGACTTGAATCGGTTGACCGGCGAATTCTGAAACATCCAGTCGAATGGGATCGAAGTTGCCGCTATTTCCGTTCAAGCCGCCGAGCGAATGGTTGTCGGCAATCACCGTCTCACCGTCCGGCGTGATCACGACGACGCTAGCTGTCTCGTGCTCACCAATCTCAAATATCTGATTGAATTCGAAGATCACGGTTCCACTAAGTGCGGTCAAATCGATGATCGGTGAGGTGATTCGCCCATCAACATTGGCACGATATTTTTCACCATCGGCAGTGTCGATTCCGAAATGGAATGAATGCGGCGTCGAATGTCCCGGTTCGCCGCCGCGGCTGTCGCTGACATGCCAATCCGATTCCACCGTGAAACCTTCCGTATCGGGCGCGAGGCCGTCGCTAAAATCGGCAAAGAATGCATCTGCCGGTAGCGGTGCCGTTCGCGTCCATCCCGAGGTGAGTTGTTGCTCGAGCTGATACTCACCAGGTGGCACATTGGCGAACACAAAATATCCTGCCGCATCTGTCATCGCGACCGGTTCAACACCGTCGTCGAATACTTGGTCCTGATCGTAGTCGAGGAACAGCGTCCAATCGGGGATTCCCAATTCGCCGTCATCCTTTATCCCTCCACCATCCAGATCATTGTAGACCTGACCGCGAATCTCGCCGGTATCGGCATGGTTTCCAAAGTCCAAATCCGCAATGACCTGGCCGATTCCCAGTTGCACCCGATGCGCCACCTCGGACTGCGAGAATTGCTCCAAAGAAATTTGCAGTTTGTACACTGCGCCCACGGCAACTGGCATGTTATCACGTGCGCTGACGCGCAGCGTATAATCTCCGGCAGTCGCGAATTGGTATTCCAGGAACGCATCAATCTCGCTGCTACTACCTGAGGCACCCTGGGTGATCAAAGATTGATTGTTCAGCGCCAGTCGGTTTCCGTCGGCATCAAGTAACTCAATCTCGGAATCGAACATTTCCGCCGATCCATCGGTACCGTCAATATCGAAAGTACCGACGACGCCATCGGCTGGAACATAGAAGCGATAATAATCTGGCGTATCATCGCCCGTTGCTCGCAGCGTGATGTGCGGGCGCGATTGCGACGTGTTGGACGTCGAATCACCAATGTCATCGTCAAATAGCAAACTCCACGGTTCACCGTCGATGCGCTGCGCCTGCTGGAAGCTAGCGTTTGGTTCGATTTCGTCTGTGACCGCGTGGTTTTCGATCGAAACTTGCAGGATGTAGCGGTCACCATCATCGGGCCTGTTTCCAGTGATTTGGCCGACCCCGCCGCTCGAGCTATACTCGCCGACCCCAATCACGTACACACCTGGATCGTCAAACGTGTATTCGATAAAGGAATCCGCTGATCGTGTGCTGCCGGACGCTCCGAATGTGGTCGCCGTATCATCATTGGACGCCAACAGCGTTCCATCCGAAGCGAACAGAAACAACTCGGTATCGAAACTTCCGTCACCGCCGGCACCGTAGTCAATGTCGAAGATGCCTCGGTCGCCGGCAGTGGCGACTGTGAACGAGTAATAATCAAAGCTACCGTCGCCAAAGCCCTGAATCGAAACGTGAGGAATCGATTGCGACGTGTCCATCAGGCTGTCACCGATATTCGGATCACTACGAGTGGTCCAACGAAGCGGATCGAGTGCCATCGCGTTGCCAATCACGTCGTTCGGTTCCGACTCAACCGACGTCCGTGAAGTTGGAAAGGTCTGGTCCCACAAGCGCGGCTTGACTTGCCGGATCGTATAGCTGCCCGGAATCAGTTGGTGAAAAACGTAGGCTCCATTTTGGTCCGTAACCGCACTCGGTTCCAATGAATCCCAGCGGCCATTCTCGTTGAGATCCAAGAAAACGGTCCAATTCGCCAGAATCGGTTCGCTCGGATCGTGGACGTGATTCGAGTCGAGGTCATCAAAGCTGATGCCAGACAATTCACCGAAAAATCTCTCCACCGCACCAACATCCGCAATCGGCGTCCCGTCTCGGTTTCCATCTTGCGGCCGAGCGATGTCCCGCTGGTCGGGCGTCAGCAACCCAGGAGTTCCTCGATCAACCGCCGGGCTGCCCGGTAGCGGCAAATGAGTCAGCGTCAGCCCACCGTTATCGGCTAACGGCCCCAAACGCGCGTCGACGCCGATCTGATCATCCGCGGTGAGTTGAACGACGCCACCATCGTTGCGGTAGAATCCCGCACCGATCAGGTTGTTTCCATTGGAGAGAAACCGTCCGCCCAGGCCGTTGCCGAACAGATCCGTCAAGTGGCTGCCGGCGTAGACGTCTTCCTGCTCGCCTGCGCCGTTGAAGTTGTTTTGAAAGATTGAATTCGCGGCATACGTATCGGGCCCTGCGACATAGATTCCTGCGCCATCGATATCCGCCAAGTTATTGGTGATCGTGCTATTGGTGATCGTCATCTCGGCGTTGGATCCGAAATCGATAAACGGGATCACGACGATGCTGGAGTTGTAGATCCCGCCGCCATCGCCAGTGCGATAGAACAGGAAAAGGGAGGGAATCTCGACCGGATCAAAGTCGGATGACGCGCGGTTTCCAGATATCGTGCTGTTGTCGATCGTGGCAACACCCCAGTTGCCGATTCCTCCAGCATTACCGGCAAGATTCCCCGAGACCGTCGACCCGGTCATTTGCAACGTACCGCTGTTGACAAGCCCGCCCCCCTCGAAAGTTGACAGGTTATCTCGAATGGTGGAATCGCGCACGATCAACGTGCCGCCACCTTCACCGGCGTTGCCGTTTCGGATTCCTCCGCCACCGGCATATTCGTCGCTCTTGGCGACATTCTCGGCAATCGTACTCTCGATAATCGTGACGGTGATACCGGCAACGGCGCTGATGTCGATTCCGCCGCCAACACCTGCGCTGTTGGACGAAATGAGACTCCGCAAGACGGTCATGTCGTCCCAGGTAAAGATCCCACCGCCAGCCGTGTATTCATCCGTGTCGAGCAACCCAACCTGTTCAATGGTGACGGCGGAATTATCGGAGACCGTCGAGTCAACGACCGTCAACTTGCCCCCTTCATCATTGAAAATACCCCCTCCCGCATTCGCCGAGTTTTCGATAATCCGGCTGTTCTCGATTCGGACTGCCGTTTCGCCGGGCAGCGTCGAACCGATATAGATCCCGCCTCCCAGTGCGAATGAATAGTTGTCGGAAATCGATACCTGAAGCGTGTACGTTTGGCCCACCTGGGGCGCATCGCCGGTCACGATCCCAGCGCTCGCCGAGGAGTCGTAGCTGCCGACCGCGATGATGTAGGTCCCTGCCGAGTCGAACGTATGATCAATGAAAGCATCTCTGTCTTGTGTGCTTCCCCCTCCGCCGGCGGTTGTGATCGTGTCATCGTTCTCAGCGATCAGATCGCCGATTTCGTTGAACAAAAACAACTCGGTGTCGATGTCGCCGTCGCCACCGGCACCATAATCGATGTCAAAAATGCCGCGATCTCCCGCAGCGACCGTAAACTTGAAGTAATCAAACGTCCCGTCGCCGGATCCTTGAATCGTTACATGGGGAATCGTATCGGCTGTCGAACCGACATCCGCATCGACAGCCTTATTCCATTTGGAGTCGTCGATGTCTTGTGCTTGCGCGATCGAATTATTCGGTTCTTGCTCGGCGACCACACCGTCCACCAGCACCGTGTTTCCTCTCACTTCGCTGTTGATCAGCGTCAATGTTCCGTACGTTTCGATCCCACCGCCCGACCCGCTACCACTCGCGCCAGAATTGTTTTGCACGATCGATGAATCGCGGATCTCCAACGTGCCATCGAAGTTATTGACTCCACCGCCATAGCGACCGGCGGTGTTCTCGGAAATCAGGTTTTCAACCAGCGTCGCGTCACCGTCGTACACGTAAACGCCGCCGCCTTCGAGCGCACGGTTCTCGTCGATCTCGCTTCGCTCGACCCTCAGGCTGCCGTTGATGGTATAGATCGCACCACCAAAATCAGCATCATTGTTGCTGAACCGGCTATCGAGAATGGTGAGCGTGCCACCACTATTACGGATACCGCCACCCCATGTGACGCCGTCGCCACCGACCACTCGAACGTTTTCGAGAGTCAGTATCACGCCGGGATTGACATCAAAAACGCGATCGATTCCGCCGGCATCAATCGTCGTCTTGTCATCCCCTTTGCCAATAATCGTTAGCGAGCCGGTGGTGTCACGAATGTCGAGATCGCCGGTCCTTGCGAAAGATTCTAGCTGGCCGGGAATCGTCAATGCATAAACACCCTCGTCCAATCGTATCGTGTTTTCGCCACTGGTCTGATTGGCCTCGATGACCGCAGCCCGTAGCGAACCGGCGCTCAGCGTATCATCAAAACGTGTCACCGTGAGCGTCCCTGGGGCTGGCACCGCGATGGAAAAAGGTGTCGCCGCCAAACGCAGTGGTTCGTCCGGATCGAGAATTCGCGGACGAGCCTGATTGCCTTCGCGGTCAGCCGTTTCGCCCGCGCGAAGAAACACTTGATAGTCGCCGTTGTCCTCTTCCTCCCAAACACCATTGGGAGCGGTGAAGGTATAGGTGACATTGACCAACTTTGCATCCGGATCGGCGGACACGTTGACCGACGCGACTGGCAGTGTTACTCCGGCGGGGTCGATCCGACGGATCTCAATGTCATTCAGATCGACGGTCGATAAGTCGAACGCGGTCTCATCGGTGTAGGTCAGCGAAACATCAAGGCTGCTCAGATCTCTCAGCTCGATCGCGGAAACAGAGACCAATTCTGCGCGGCGCGATCGTATCACTGTCCAATGTCTGCCGTAGATTCAACCGACCTTCAGTCAATACCTTACCGACCAGTGAATCGTCGAATTCAACGCCTTTTAAAATTGCTGCGCGCACTTCCGTCGCGGTCGCATGCGGGACATTGGCCCAAACAAGCAAAGCAGCGGCACTGACCTGAGGTGCGGCAAAGCTCGTCCCGCTGCGGGATCCATAACCTCCGCCAGGTTCCGTGCTGTAAATATTTAGCCCAGGCGCAGCCAGATCAACCGATGATTGGCCGTAGTTGAAGTAGGGAACCAAATCGCCCATCGAATCGGTTGCCGTGACACTGATGATGTTTGGCAAATCAAAACTTGCCGGATAGGCCGCAAGACCCGGTTCATCATTGTTGTTCGGCTGGCGAAAAACGTTTCCATTGCCCGCACTGGCCACGACAAGAATGTCTAATACGCCGCTCTCCTCGAAGGCCTGATAAAGCGCCCCACTCGACCCTTCCAGACTGACCCAACTGTTGTTGACAACGCGAACGTCCACGCCATAGTCACGCCGCATCATGTTGACATAATTGGCGGCCAAAATCGCATTCTTGACGTCGCCAGAATTGTTCTCATCCAGAAACTTCAACACCATCACGGAAGATTGCCACGCGACGCCCGAGACGCCAATCGCGTTATTCCCTTCCGCCGCGATGACGCCCGTCACATGCGTTCCATGTCCGTTGTCGTCTTGCGGTCCGGGATCATCCGCGACGAAGTCCCAGCCGAAAAGATCATCGACAAATTCGTTGCCGTCGCTGTCAATCCCATCCATCCAGGCAGGATCCGAGAGCAAGTCGTCGGCATCAATGAACCCGTTGCCATTGAGGTCGTCGACAAACGCGTCGTTGGCTGGCTGCCTCAGGTCCAAGAAAGAAAGGACTCCGTCCAAGTCGACATCCACCACCGGTAGGGCGGCCGGTATTTCGCCCCTGTTGATCCAAACATTGGATGCCAAATCGGGGTGCGTGTAATCCAATCCGGAGTCCAAAACGGCGACGATGATCTCGCGAGTACCGGTCGTTGTGTCCCATGCGCTGGTGGCCGAGACGTCATAACCCGCGGGATTGTCGAGATGCAACTGATTCGGGAAATTGGCGTCATCAGGAATCGTTTCCTGCGCCTGGATCTTGAAATTCTGCTCAAAGTATTGAACATTCCGGTTGCCCTGAAGCGTCTGAACCGCCTCCGATCGATCCGCGCGATGGGCCCGCAACAGGACGAGCCCGGGCAACCCAAGCCCCCGCACGACGTGAAACAAATCGCTCGAACGATGGTCGCCGAGATTGATCAACCGATCAACGTCCGAGACCGTGCTATTGGGCGAGAGTGCCTCGTTTCTGATTCGCACAATCCACGTCTCGTCGTTGCTCAACGAATCATTGGTGTCCGATTCCAGCACCTCGAACCAGTTGACCGCCCAATCGGATGGCCCGACCGACCGGATCGATGATCCTGAATCCAGCCCTTCGGCATGATTCGTTTCGGAGACATGCGATGCATCGTTTTCGCCATCGGATACGTGCTGCTCTTTGCCGACCCCGGTCGCGAGGAAGCCGGACCGGCCATCGGGCGCAGCGAGCGCGACGAGCGACATATCGTCGATCGACCGCGACGCTGGGAACTCCAGATCGCCCGCCAACAGGTTTCGATCCTCGAGTTGCTCGAGCTGCAGTCGCAACTGAACGCGTTTGCCTCGCCGCGACGCCGTGGCAATCCGCAGCGAACGGGTCTGACGCAAAGAATGGTCCATGAGAGGCTTGGGCTCCGATTCATCCCCTGTCCACCAACACTCCGTCGAACTCAACTCCATGCCCCCCCGCAAGAGTCTACATGGTACGGCCGGCGGGTGGGGGAGGTTGTGGAAACACCGAAATTATCCCGAGATTTGCCATCGGTCACGTACCACCAACATGGTGATTCGACGCCCTCCCAAGGCACGCCAGGACCCATACCGCGAATCGGGAGACTTGCCGTCTCGTTATCCGATCTCCCAGGACAATCCTGCCATTACCGCGTCGATTCCCTCCGCGTTTGGCTCGAAGCCCGGATCGCCCTGCAGATTGCCTCCTGCCAGATCGGAAATCGACGACGCGGCGATGGCGACGATCGGAGCCGAAAATGCCGCCAACTTGTTTCTCCGCGAGTTCGTGACTGCAGGTACCCAGACCAGTGCCGCTTCGGATCGCTCCTGCGGATGATCACTCGCCAGCTGCGGGCCGACAGCCTCACCTTCACCGCTTCCGCTGCCCGTTTGCCGAGCCAACTGGTTGATCACGCGAAGTGCATCGACCGCGGTGATGCGGAGGTCGCCGGAGACATCATAGAAACGAAATCGACTGAGATCGACGGAAGTCACATCGCGAATGATTCCTGCTGGATTCGATCGATCGTCGCTGAACAACCGACTCCCCAGTTCGTTAATGATTTGCAGCGCATCGAGTGACGACACCGTCCCGCTCGCATTGACATCGAAGGGACTGATCGGATTGGTGAAGTCATCCGGGCCGACCAGGTTCAATATCGCACCCGACTGCGCGAACTGGCGGACGAGTCGATCCTCGACGAGAAACGCGCCGGCGAATTGCCAACCATCATCGAACACCACTTGGTCGCCTGAATCCGAAAGCACCAAGAGCTCACCGCCCGAAAAGACATCGCGAATCCGATTGACATCAAGAACCAGCGTGTTCTCACCGGTGCCACGGATATCGATCAGCTGAATTCCATCGAGCTGTGCATTGGGCTGGGTCAGGTAGAAGGTATTGCCATCGCCTTCGAGCACGATCGATGTCGGATCGATCGGCAGCACTGTGATCGCAAACGACTTGGTGCGAGTATCCTGACCCTGGCTGCCGACGCCGCCGTCGTCACTCAATGACACGCTCACCAGGACCGTCCCGGTGACGCCACTGGCTAGCGTGAAAGATAACCGCCCCTGACGATCGATGACTGGCGATGTGGCAAAGAAGCCGGGATCAGTGCTGACGATGAAATCACCGAGCGTCTGCGTCCCATCTTCGCCGCCGCCTGCCGAGATACCGCTCACAAAGCCGTCAATCGCCGTTTCGCCCGAATCCTGGTCCACCCCCACCACGCTACTCGCCAATGAAAATGTCGGTGGATCATTCACCGGCATGATCGTGATGTCAGCCGTTCGCGTGATCATCGTATCATCGGACGTATCGAAGGTCTGGTCCGCACCGGCGTCGGTCACGGTAACGGCAATCGTCGCCTGGCCGCTGGCATTGGCAATCGGCGTATAGGCGAGTGATCCGATTGAATTGCCATCGAGATGATTGACGATGAGATCAGAAATCAAATCCGGATTCGAACTGCTGGCCACGATTCGAAGCGGAGGACCGGCGGACCGACCCTTTGCAATTCCGCTCAAGGGGATGATTTGTTGTGAGGAATCTTCCAGGATTGGGACCGGATCGACAATCACGTTCAGGCTGGGACTGAGCCTTGCCGGTTGCGTCACGAAATTGAGATCATCGATCTGATTTGCGCCGGTCAGCGCGACGCGATACGATCCGTTGACCAACGTGTTTCGCAACACATGCAAGGTGTCGCTTTGGCGCGGTATGGTGACAATGTCGTTCGTGCCTGCACCTCCCGGTCCCGAATGATCATTGTCGAAATTCGCAATCACCAGTGGCATTCGTTGGGCCAGTGAGAATTGCCCCAAACCGACGCTCTCCAGCGGCTCGAACTGGACGTCGCCACTGCCTTGAACGCCGGCGTTGCGAAAGATGGAGATATTCCGATCGAGCAGATTGCTGGCGATGATGTCAATGTCCCCGTCATTGTCGATATCCGTTACCGCGATATCGAACGCCCCACTCGCCGTGCCCAGAGTCGCGGCTTGCACATCAAAAGTCCCGGTCGCGTTGCCGCGTAGGATGGAAATGGTGTTCGACGCAAAATTCGATACGGCAAGATCGAGACGTCCGTCGTCGTCAAAGTCGGCTGCGACCAAATCGATCGGCAATGCGGCGACTTCGTAGTAATTGCCGTCATGAGTCAGGGCACCGGTTCCGTTACCGGCCAACAGCGTGATGCCGCCATTGGGCGTACCGGAATTCAATGGCCTCGCATTCGCCACGGCGACGTCAGCGAAATCATCGCCGGTGAACTCTCCGACCACAAGTGAAACCGGACTTTCTCCATGAGTGTCGACCGCAGGTAAAGCGGTGAAACCTCCATTGCCGTCGTTCAGCAACACTTGCACCGACCCGTCATCGTCAACAGCATCATTGCCTTTATTGACGACCACCAAATCGAGAACGCTGTCCCCATTGAGATCACCGGCGCGAATCTGTTTGGGCTCTTCACCGACCACGATCGACGAAATCGATGTGAATTCGCCGCTGCTGGCATTGAAGTCAAGGAGTACGGTCACGTTGGACGAGAAGGCGTTGGCCACGGCCAGATCCAGTCCCGAACCGGGATCGTTCCATTGGCCGACCACCAACGAGGTTGCCCCCGAACCAAAACTACCGAGCTGGACATCGATTTCATCAGCAAGAAACCCGCCATGCTGGTCGTTCAGGCGAATGCTGACTTTGTTCGCCTCGCCGAGAGCAACCGCGACGTCGGCAAATCCGTCTCCGTTGAAATCTCCTGCCGCGATCGCCTGGGGATTGGCAAACGGTGTGACGGCAGCGAACAGGGGAAATGTTTGCAGGTCAAAATGGCTTCCCAAGGGCGACACGTGAATGGTGGTCGCGTCCAAGATCGTGGAAACCGCAACCACTCGTGATCCCAAGTTGTCAAATCGATAGTTGCCCTGATCATTGGTCAGCACACGTGGTTCGTTTTCGTCACGCACACCAGGGTTTTGCGAGTCAAGATAGACTTCGACGCCTGACATCGGGACATCACCAGCGTCAAACTGGCCGTCAGAGTTCTTGTCATCGAAGATCCGCCCACTGATCGAGGAGTTTCCGGCTTGTCCCGTTCCGCTGCCAACTCGAGCGCCAAAATCTCGCCGAGTGATGTGCACGCCCGCGGGCAGGAAAAAGTCCAGCGTGGGGGAGTTTTCGGCAAACAAGACTTGAACGAATCCGGATGGAACTTCCATCCTCAGGCTATAGGATTGATTGGCGGGAAGATCATCAATTTGATAGTCGCCCTGGTCATCGGTCCGCGTGAATGGTTCGTCGTCGTCGCGTTGGCCATTGCGATTCACATCGACATACACGGCCCAGCGAGCAAATCCGGGTTCACCGACATCGCGAATACCGTTCTGTAAGACATCATTGAACACATTTCCCGACACTGAACCGGGTCGGGCCACGACTGCAAAGTCAACGAACTGTTCGAGTGGACTGGAAACCGCCACCGTCGCGCCGAATCCATCTTCCAGGACGCCGAGGAAAGGATTCGTTGCGACGAACACATCCGAAAACCCGTTCGCGTCCCCTGGCACCAAATTGCTGGCCGTGGAACTGAACGCGATGTATCTGCCGTCGGCGGAGAGCGAGGGAACGAAACTTGCACCATTGGCCGAGGCACCGTCGGCACCGAGTGTCACCAAACGCACTTCGTTTCGCTCCGTTGAATAGACGTAGATATCCGAAACGAGATTGGTGTCCAAGTCACTCAAGCGCGCTTCGGAAGCGAAGGCAACATACAACCCATCGGCGCTGATCGTCGGTCTCACGCTATCGCCGGCGACTTCGGTTTCGCCGTCACGCAAGCTGAGTCGACGAACAACTCCGTCTCGCAGCATGAACACGTCGGTGCTGCCATTCTGGTCATTCGCGACGAGATTTGACGCGGCCGACTGAAACACCATGATCGACCCATCCTGATTGAGAGCTGGCAGGCCACTGTCAGCGTTCGGGATTCCCCCGCCCACCGCCGCCGGTGTTGCGACAATGGTGTTGGTATCGATTCTGGCCGATTTGACAATCTGCGTCGCGCCATGGAACGCCGTGTAGGCGACGATGTTTCCATCCGGGCTCAGGCTGATACTCAATTCACTGAAATCAGAGTTGCTCCGCAAAAACACATCCTGCGGGTCGACCAGATGCGTGATGCCGCTAGCGGTATCAATTCCGATCGAAAACCCACCGATGGCTGGGACTGCATCCAAGAAGGCTCGAACCCGACCATCCGGAGTGATCGCAAACCCCTCCCAAGCAATTCCGAAGATAGCACCATCAATGAATGGCAGCGGATTGCCGAGAGTCTGGACACTACCGTCCGTTGCAGAAAGCAGGAAGTGTTGTGTCTCGCCATTGATACCTTTATAGAAGAGAATGTCTCCATTGGAGCCAACCAGCTGGCCATCACTGTCAGGTGTTTGGATGCTGATGCTGCGACCTCGATCGATCACGTTACCGTCCAAATTCGTCGCGGTCGTGGCGAAACCGACGAATTGCCCTGTCCCGCTGATCGCCGGCGGCAGTTCAAGAAGTTGATCGTTGAAAACGAGTGTTCGAGCACCACTGTGCTCGTTACCGCCCTGTCCCGATGAGGACTCACTCACTCGCTGGATCGTCGGTTCGCTGGTCACCCATTCGTTGGCGGTCGTCAGCGAAACCGAAATCGGTTCCGTGTCCGACTGCAGTAAGACGTAACTTCCTGATTCGTCGATGGCCGTTGTCAGAGGATTATCGAAGGCGGACCGTGAAAAGGGCTCGCCGTCATCAAGCTGCCCGTTCTGATTGACATCAATGAACACCAACTGGCCGCTGACACCCGACTCACCGTCGTCCAAAACCCCGTTTCGGTTGCGGTCGTCAAAGATCTTGCCGCGAACCCGAGGCTGGCCCGTCGCATCACTCGATGCCGCTTCAATGGCACCGACGTCCGACGCCGCGATCGTGTCACCATTTCCGTCCACCGGTCGCGGCGTTCCCAGTTGGTCAGTGAACAAAGTCGTCGAACCAAAATCAATCGCCACACTGCCGATCTCGAGAGGATGGTGACGCGTAGGGCTGCCGTAAAAATCGAGCGGTTGAATGATGCCCGTGACATCACGAGTGGCAAGGTCCGTCGGCTGATTGAAGATTTCGCTTCCCAAATCGCCGAAAATATCATCCTCGATGATATTGAATCCTTCCGAATAATCGAGGCCCAACTGCAGCGTGATCGAACCGGTTCCATTTTGGATGATCAACGTGTTCCTGATCCGGATCTCGTTGTCCGGAGGAAGGGGAACACCGGACTCCTGAGGGTTGAAATTGATCCCCAGCCGCTCGTTTCCCGCGATCGTAACATGGTCGAGCGTCGCGTCGCCCAACAGGAACAAACCGTTCTCGCTATTGCTCGATACGGTCGTGTTGGAGAGATTCAACTCGCGCCCGACACCGCCATTGAGCTGCACGATTCCATCGCCGCTGTTGGCCGCAATCGTGGCTCCGCTGATCGTGCCGGACGAAAACGCGTCCAAAAAGATGGCACCGCCCACTCTCTTCTGCTGCAGCGTGTCAGTGTTCGTCGCCTGGTTACCCACGATCGACGAGTTGCCACCCAACGAGACGTATCCTCCGCTCACGCCGATTGCCGCGCCCCGAGCAGCCACGTTTCCGGTGACTTCGATGTCCGATGCATCGAGCTCACCCTGGACGAAGATCCCGCCACCATCATTCAAAACTTTGCCGCCCGAAATCGACAACCGGGAGACACGAAGGTTTCCGTTCCCGGTGACCTGAAACACCCGGTCATTCACTGCCGATACGATTCTTGTGGATTGTCGAGTGTCACCGAGGATTGTCAGCTGGCTGCGAACATCCAAGTCGCCGGTAACCGCATCATCTTCAGCCGAGCCGGCTAAAGTCAATTCGTAGTCGCCTGACATCAATAAGATGAACGACTCTGCTTGTGGATCGTTATTCGATCTCTCGTTCGCCTCTTGAACCGCTGCACGCAGCGAAGTCATTCCGCTCGCGTCTGTCGCGACTCCGTCGGCGAGGTTGGCGTCGGCACCATCGCCAACGCTATCAACGTAGAAAAAACCGGGTTCGGGAATGAGCACGTCGAAACTGCCCAATCCGCCGGCTCTCATCGGCACACGATTGGTGTTTGATTCAACGGCACCCTTTCCAACCGAGATCTTGTATTCTCCAAAATCGAGTGGATCCCACTGGCCCCCGAAGTCGAGAGACCACCCATTGAGCCTTCCTCCGTCGTCCGATGCAGTGTCTTGTATCTCCAGAGTCCACACTCCATTGGGGCTGAGTCCGTTCAGCGCGGAAAGACTCTGTTGCGGACGAAAGGTTCCGGAGAACGGTGCTGTCGCCGTCGAGATCAAGGTATCGGCATCGTCATCGAATGTGGTTTGTCGAAAGTTTTCGCCACTACCACCAAGGCCGGCGAACAATTCCACGCGAACACCCGTTGGGCTAATCAAAGTCGCGGTCAAATCGGCGTCGAAGGTGTGGTCAATATCAAGCATCACATTGACGTCACGGATGTCCTGCGTGATTCCCGATATGGAAATCGTCGAGCTGATGGTGTTGGGGTTGACCGGATCGATGGGCACCGAGGTGTCACTCGAAAACAGACCGCCACCAGGCGCGCTGACCAGGTAGGTTGCCGTGACCGTATCTCCGTTGTTGACAATACTTCCCGTCTTCAAGACACCGGCGATTTGATCACGTGGTCCCCATTGACGGTCGATCACCAGGTCGCCATCGCCAATTGTCGAAACGTTGATACCGTCTTGGTGACCGTACTCGACCGTGATTTCATTGACAGTTCCACCACTCGAAGTGATATCGACCGCCGATACCAACCGTGCGGTCGGGGCGAACACATTGGCCAACAACGAACCTTGTGTGTTGAGCCGACCTGCGGTGGACAGCCGTCCATCTCCGCCCACAAGGGAATCGGCGCTTTCGAGAATCGCCGCTTTCACCTCGTCGACGGTTGCCTGTGGAAACGCCGCGAACACCAATGCGGCCGTCCCGGCGACGTGTGGGGCGGCCATGCTGGTGCCGTTGGCCGGACCATAGTTTCCGCCCGGAAGCGTGCTGAGGACATTGACTCCGGGTGCGGCGATGTCCACCGAAGTTGCCCCAAAGTTGCTAAACGATGCGATCTGATCGATGGTGTTCGATGCGGCGACCGCGATCACGTTGTCGACCTCGTAGCTGGCCGGATAGAACGGTGTACGATCATTATCGACACCAAAACCAAGAATATTCCCATTGCCGGAGGCCGCGACAAACAGGATTCCGGCGTCATCACTCTCTTGGATCGCTCGTTCCAACGCCTGTTCGAATCCTCCGGGCTGTCCCCAACTGTTGTTCAGCACGCGAATGTTTGCGCCGATTCGACACGGCCCAAATTATCAAGGCGAAACTGATTGCGCATCGCGGTGGCATAGTTGACCGCTCGCAGTGCCGCACCGGCATCTGCCTGATTGTGATTGTCCAAAATCCGCAGCGACATCAGCGACGTCTGCCAATTGACACCGACGACACCGACGCCGTTGTTGCCAATCGCGCCGATCGTCCCCGCCACGTGCGTCCCATGGCCCAGTTCGTCCGACGGCGTGTTGCTCGGGAATGGATCACCGCTGCCACTGCGAAAATTGACACCGAAAAAATCATCGAAGAATGTGTTTCCGTCCGTGTCACGTCCATCCGCCCAATTTGGATCCGCCAGCAGATCGAGCGCATCAATCCGACCGTTCGCATTCTTGTCGGAAACGAAAGGAGCATTCGGACCGCCAGCAAAGTCCGGTTGCGAGAGTTCGAGTGTCAATGGATCGACCGTCACATTGTTCAGGTCGTAAAAAGTGATCAGGTTGTCTCCGTCGATATCAACCAACTGATCCGCTAGTACCTCAGGGATCTCTCCCTGGTTCAGCCAGATGTTCAAATAGAGATCGGGATGCGTGGCATCAATCCCCGAATCGACCACGCCGACCACGACCGACGTACTGCCCCGAGAACTATCCCAGGCAAGCGGCGCATCAATCGCGGACAAGCCCGGTAACCGACTGGATACAAAATCGGGATCATTCGGAATTGTCGACTGCCCTTCAATGATCGAATTCAAGCCAAAGGAGTCAACGTTCTTGTTATCTTCCAGGTCGGCGCGAACGTCCTCGGTCAGTACACCCTCGCCACGGACCAAAACCGATCCGGCGGCCCCCAAACCGCTGATCACAGAAAACTGACTGCGCGGCGTGTCGAGCAGTCCGCCGACCAGCCCTACGTCAAAGATCGACGCCGCCGCTTCCGTCTTCAGTTGCACAATCCATTCACTCGCTTGCAGTTCTCTCGGGCCAATGGCCCCGCTGTCCATCGCAGGCGGAGATGCGAGAGATGACAGCGGAAGTCGAGGAACCGAATCAAATGACTGAAACCAAGCCCAGGAATCGACGACACCTCCAGCCAACAGATGACGAGCCTCCAATTGCTCCAGACGCAATCGCAATTGCCAGCGATTTCGAGTCCGCGGCGTCGAAGATCGCTGACGCGAACAGGTCCGATTCATCCAACGCTTTTTTACCATCATTGTTCCCGAAACGACCAAGACATGAACCCTCCCAAGTCTATATGAATAAAAGTTCGAAGTGGAAATATCGCCGAATTGCCGCACGACATTTTTAAGATGATTCTCGATCCTGCGGACGCAAGCGTTTTCAATGAACCTCCGCCGGTACCGATCGCCATGTTACGATTGGCATCCTGAACCCACCGGTAAACACTTTGGCGAACTGTCAGGATCGAACGATGAATCAGCCCCAAGAGCGACCACAGGGAAGCCTGCGTGACGATCCGCTCCGCACGGCCGACCCTCTGCGAACCTTCGACCCGGAGATGACCACCGATCCCGAGATGACCACCGATCCCGAGATGACCACCGATCCCAGATAGCGACCGGTCAGGATGGTTCTGCAACGGTGACACAGGAACGGCTGCGTTCGAGTGTCGTCGAAGATTTGATCGGTTGTGCGACAATCGACGACGCGGACTGGTTGTGTATCACCGGGCTGTGCGAGGAATTTGACAGTCGTTGGCGGAGTGGTGAACAAGTGCCGAGCATCGAGCAGCACATCCCGAGTGACGGGGACCTCGGATTGCGGCAACTGCTCGTCCGCGAACTCGTGCTGCTGGATATCGAGCATCGCCGGAAACGAGACATGAGTCTGCCAACGACTGAATATCTGGCCCGGTTGTCCGGATACCAGAATGCTGTGCAATCGGCATTTGCGCAACGCTCGTCCAGCATTCCTCGCTGCTACGGAAGCGTCACGATTGCGACCCCGGCATCATCCAACAGCGCGGCGCAGCCCTATCTTCCGCATGCCAATGACAAGTCGTCACGATATCGCCCCACCCAGTTACATGCACGCGGTGGCTTGGGCGCGGTGTATCGCGCCCGTGATGAAGAGCTAAAACGAATCGTCGCATTGAAGGAGATTCTTGCACAACACTCGTCCAATCCTCGGTACCAGGAAAAATTCATTTTCGAGGCTGAAGTTACCGGTTCATTGGAGCATCCGGGAATCGTTCCCGTCTACGGTCTGGGGCGTTACGAGGACAATCAGCCCTATTACGCGATGCGTTTCATTCGTGGTCGCAGTTTCCGCAGTGTGATCGAAGAGTTTCATGAAAAAAACCCATCGCCCTCGGCCGACACATATTTCGGTCGCGACTTTCGTATGTTGCTGCGACGCTTGATCGATGCCTGTAACGCAATTCACTACGCGCATGAGCATGGCGTCCTGCACCGCGACATCAAGCCCGATAACGTCATGTTGGGAAACTATGGCGAGACACTCGTGGTCGACTGGGGACTCGCCAAGTTGATCGAGACGAAACCGTCCGCCGCAAGTGGTACCGAAAGTACGCGGATCGAAGTTTCCGGGAGTGGCACGCATACCAGCCAGGGCAGTGCGGTTGGAACGCCAATGTACATGAGCCCAGAACAGGCACATGGCAGACATGATCAACTGGACGGAAGAACCGACGTCTACAGCTTGGGTGCCGTGTTGTTCAACATCGTGACCGGGCAGCACCCGGTCGAGGGGACGAGCGGGCGAGAGATTGTGATGAACGTTCGCGTGGGAAGAATCAAATCCGTCAACGCGCTGATCCCCGCCGCGCCCAAAGCCCTCGCTTCCATCTGCAGAAAGGCGATGGAGATTCAGCAAACCGATCGCTATCCGACCGCCATGGAACTTGCCGAAGACATCGATCGCTGGATGGGCGACGAAGTCGTGCAGGCGCACATCGGGCATGAACGAATCACCGAACGGGCCGCTCGCTTGATCAGGCGTTACCGAAGCTGGACGATTTCGGGGGCGGCCGCGTTGTTTCTGATCACGACGATCGCCATTGTCGCCGTACTGCTGATTAACAACGCAAAGCACAAAGAGCAGGTCGCCAAGCTCCAGGCGGTCGAATTCAAGAATGACGCCGTTGCCCGCTATCGCGACGCGCGCAATGCGATCGATACATGGATGGTACAAAGCAGCGATGCACTCGAATTTTTCCCTGAAACTCAGTCGATCCGACGACGAATGCTGCAGCGCGCAGCGAAGACTACAAAAAGCTTTCCCAGCGGCCGAGCCGCGATCCGGAATTAGAACTCGAAAGGGGCCGAGCGATGGTAAAACTCGGCGACTTGGAGCAGAAACAGGAAGACTACGAAACGGCTAGATCAAATTACGCCGAAGCGATCGAGCTGTTCCAGAATAACGCCGCTGACGAACAATTCTCTGTCCTTTTTCAAGCCGAACGCGGCAACACGCATACACGTCTGGGCGTCGCCTACGCCGGTCAAGACAAGGCCAGCGAAGCGGAAACAGAGTTTCAAACCGCGATCGAGCAACTCTCGGCTCTCGCCAACAAAACCAGTGATCCGACCACGCGGCGCTTTCTTGCAGTCGCGCTGGTGAACGCGGGCGAGCTGCTGTTGTCGCTGCCAAAGGTCGATTCGGCAATCGAAAACCTGGAATCCGCCATGGCGCAATTTCAGCTGCTCGATGACCAATCGGATGACAGAATCCAATTGGCTATCGCTCGAACACACGAACTGCTGGGCCGAGGTTATGCGCTGCAGGGCAAGCATCAACAGGCTTTGAACTCCTTCGATGCCGCTGTCGCATTGCTGCTGCCCTTGGTGGCAGAGGATCCCGATCATCCCGACTACCTCGACGCGCTCGCGTCAGCCTATATCTCCAAGGCCGAGAGTTTTCGATCGCGCGGATCGATTCGCGAAATGTTACAGGTCTTGCAATCATCGCTCGACTACTACCGCGCCTTGCGCGATGCCAACCCGGATGTCATTAGGTACACCGAGCGATTGGCCATCGCGCTGACCAACACCGGATTGGCGTTGCACGAATCTGGCTTCAACCACGATGCCCAAACCCGCTTGTCCGAAGCAAATGATCTGTTGACTGCGTTGGTTGACGATTACCCCCTGATACCGAGGTTTCTTGAACAGCTGGCAACCTGTCGAGACGCGATCGCTCAAGTGTCATTGGACCTGAACGAGGATCCTGGCAATGACGCGGAAGCGGCAGAACTGTATTTCATGCACCTGACGAGCAATGCAGCAACCAACCAAGAAATCGCCCGGTTCTTTGAACTGCTGGCCATCGCACAAAGCCACCTCGCCCAAACACATCAGCGAAACCAGCAAATCGAGTTGGCCAGATCCAAGTTCCAGGAAGCTCAAGTTCGGCTGGAAGGATTGATCAAAGAAATTGACGACATACCGAGGTACCGAAACGCGCTTGCCCACGTCCACGATCGATTTGCGCATGCTGTACGATCAAGAGGATGCGGGAGCCAAAGAACACTTTGAAACCGCACGCGACCTGTGGTTAGGGCTCGTCGAGCAGCGGACGGCGAGTTACACCCAGCAGTTGGCTCGACTGCTCGCAACATGTCCGCTGCCATCGGTTGTAGATCTCGAAGCGGCGCGTCAATACGCGAAAGAAGCCGTCGATCTGGCCCCGGAAAACCCTGAATACATCACCACCTACGCACTGGCCTGCGTGCTAGCTGGTTCCACGGACCAGGCATTCTCACTGCTGGATCGATCCAAACAGTCTCGCGGAGAATGGATCGATCGTGACTTGTTCGTGCTGGCGATGGCCCAACAACTCGACGGGCAATCGGACCAATCGCGACAATCGTTGCAGCAAGCCATCCAATGGATGCAGAAAAACCGACCCTACAATTCCGAGATCCGCCTGCTGCGTGAGATAACCGAGTCGCATTTGGCAAATGACACAAATTAGGGGGTCTGTTTGGGCCGATTGTATTGGCTGTAGTGAACTGGCAAGAAACACCGATTGAGTGAAAAGATCGGTCGGTTTTCGTCCACGCACTGTCATTCTTTGTTTGACATGCGGTTCATTGTTGTCGCACTTCCATGGAATCCGCCTTGAATCTGTCAAGCTCGTATTCCCGAAATCGCCATCGGCTGCAATTGGCCGTCATTTGGCTCGGCGTCTTGTGGGCGCAGGAAAGTTTCGCCGACGGGCAGGATCAACAGACGTTTCTCCAGCGTCCCGATTCCCAAACAACCGACAGCTCGGGACACGGATTTGAAGCGGATGGATTTGAACCGGATGGATTTCAACGGAGCGGATCCGACACAGCGATTCGCCTGCACCTTGACGATGATCACAGGCTGGTCGTGGTCGAAGTGGAATCGTACGAGCGCGCCCTGCTCGGTCGTGACCAGCAGTTGGAAACACGCCAGTTCCTGCTGGAAACATCGCCGCTACGACAGGCAACGATGTTGCAGCCAACACCACTTTTGATGCCTCGAGCATCGGTTGCCGCCCCTGCCCCACCGACCGGACAGGACACGAGTCTGACATCGGAACTATTTGTCACCGCGAATCTCGATCGCAGCGTACTGCGCCCGCCGTCCGCGGCGTCGACAGCTTGAGTGCTGATTTGGTCAACGGTGATGAGGCGGCGCCGCTGGTATCGACCGACCTGGGAAGCTTGCTTGGTAAGTCTCCCCGAGCATTGAGTATCAGGACGCAAAAGCGAACCCCGGTGGTGAATGACCCGCGGGTTCGCGGTTCACGAATCGGTTCGCTAGCGGCATCCGGTTCGCACTGGGTTCCGGCGCGTGAGGACCTCGATACCGCACTCAGTAAAATCGACTCGCGACTGGTAAACAATGTGATCATCATACCGGGGCCATTCAGTAGCGTTTATGGACCTGGGTTCAACTTCGTTGACTTTGAATTGCTGCAGTCACCTCGCTTTGCAAAAGGAAACGAAGTTCACGGAAGGTCGAGCTTTGATCACTCGAGCAATGGAAATCAATGGCTGGGGCAACAGAGTATCTGGGCCGGTGGCGACCAGTGGGGTGTCCGCGGGAATTACTCGCATCGGTACGGAGACGACTACCGGGCGGGAGACGGGTCGCGAGTGACATCAGGTTATGAGTCGCGAGAGTTCACACTCTCGATGGGGCGTGATTTCCGCAATGACACCTCGGTTGAGCTATCGCTGCTACGTCTGGATCAAACGGATGTCGACTTCCCAGGCTATGTATTTGATATCGATGTCCTGGTCACCGACGGTTACGAAATCGCCTTCGTCGATTCCGACCCGGAGTATGCTGATCGGGTCGAGACCGAAGTCTGGTACAACCGTACGCGATTCTCGGGCAACGCGCAGAATCCTGCCAAGCGGGCACAATTTCCTTTGCTCGATCGAATCAGCTATGTCGGCTTCACCGATGTTGATTCGATGTCGACCGGATACCGTCGCGCCCGAACGTGGGGCGGCAACGATGACCAGGGTCGATTCACCGTGGGGCATGATCTTCGTTTTATCAAACAAGAACTGAATGAAATCGCCAGTGGCACGACGCTCGGGCTGCCACTGCCGTTCAGCGATCGCAACTCACCGGTTCCACGTTCTTTCTCAGTCAATCCGGGCTTGTTCACTGAATACTCGGAACTGTTCCTCGATGACTGGACATTCGTGACGGGCGCACGCATCGACTACCAGCAAACCGACATCATTGCTGATCCTGCGGAATTGCAGCAAGTCGGACTTGATTTCTTTCCGGCGACGTATCAAGAGATCGTCGGCACATCACAATCGCAAACCGACCGCCTGATGTGGAGCATGTACGGAACGCTCACACACCAGCACACAAAGTCGTTGGTCAGCGCGGCATCGCTGGGCTACGCCGAACGTCCGCCAACGCTGACGGAATTGTATGCGGCCCAGCCATTCCTGTTGCTGATGCAAAACGGCCTGAACAATTTGACGGGGGATCCCCGACTCAAGCAAGAGAAGTTGATTCAGGCAGACCTCAGTTTCGACTATAGCGGAGAATACTTTCGGGCCGGTGCACGCGGGTTCTATGGATGGGCATTCGACTACATCACCTTCGAGAATACGAATGTCGTGCGGGGCCCACCCAACGGCGAAATCCAACAGGTCAGCTTGCGATATGTGAACACTGCATTGGCAACCTTGGCCGGCTTCGAATCGTTCGCCGAATGGATGCCCAACAGCTGGCTGAGCCCGTTCGCCAGCGTGCGTTATGTCGATGGTCGCGACCGAACAAGAAACGGCGACTTTGCGACCACCAACGGGCGGCAAGCATTGCCCTCCACCCGCGTCGCGGGACTACCGCGAGGATTCTTTAGCGGAATCAGCGGTTCGGATTCGGAACCGCTGCCTGGTATTTCGCCGCTGGAAACGCGAATCGGCATGCGGCTGAAGAATTCGTCGACCAACCCAACCTGGAACCTCGAATTCGCAGCGCGAATCGTCAACAATCAGAACCGGGTCGCGACCAGCCTACTGGAAACGCCCACCGCCGGGTTCACGGTGTATGACTTGCGTGGCACTTGGCAGCCGGAATGCTCGAAGAACTTGTTGGTGGTCGCCGGCGTGGAGAATTTCACGGACAAGGCCTACCGCGAGCATCTCGACTTTCGGTCATTGACCGGCATCTACATTCTGCAGCCAGGAATCAATTTTTACGTCGGTGCCGACCTGACGTACTGAGAATCGCACCAACGGAGAATGCCTCCCTGGAAGTCTTCGCTCGCTGCAAAGGAGACCGAGGTGCGAGCCAGATCAATCCCCGCGCTCCTGCAGTTGAGGATATTGATAGTCCCCGACCGGGCATCCTCGGGTGAGCAGCAAGCCACAGCACAACATGATCGCGAATGCCAGCACGAAAGAACCTGCGATCGTCCACCAGTTCGTTTTCATCGAAGTACCGCCATAACCGGGAAAACCGGTACGCCGACACCTCTGGATCGATCCAGACGGCCAGCATGATGACCCCTACGAGGTCGCAACAATCATCGACGGAAACAGGGAATTTCACATCGATCCAAAACGTGGCGGCCCAGAATGCGGCCCACACCGAAACGATAGTGGAGTTGATCCGCATTGTCGAGACATTGGACGCCGCCGCCGTGATCACGTGACCGCGTGTGACTGCGTGACCGCGCTGCTCGCGATCGCCGGTCGCTACGCGGCCAGTCATGACTGTTGATCGCGTTTAACGGTCCGGTCTCGATCGCAACGAATGACAGGGATGAAGGCAAACGCCGTGGATGCGAACACAATGAACAGCAGAGCCCCAAGCATGAGTGACCGCGGTGACGGCGCCCGCGAGTACGCCTGAATTCTTCCTTGTGATTCAACCACTCCACCAACGGTTGCGTGTGCAGACTCGTCGCGGCAGTACGTGATTTGGAGAGTGAATCCATCGCGTCACTCGAGGATTCTCCAACCGAAGATCACACCACTTCCAGACTAACTGGACTGCGCCACTTTTGTTGTAGTCCTGCCACTCCGCTGGCAGGGCATGCCGCGATTTGCGGCAAATGACCCGCCAGCGGAGTCGCGGGACTACTTGGATTGCATCGCCCGGTAAAACACGAGGTCTTGGTTAAAAAGTGGCGCTGTCCAGCTAATCGGTCGTCGCAGTCGGCAATACGACGTCTTCGCGTGAAGCATCGGGCTCGCTCTCTGGCCCCCTGCGCATCAATAAGGACACTCCAGCCCGGATCGTCGAGGCCGTGATCGGTTCGCCATCCGTGACTGAAAGGGATTGGTCAAGATATGACTCAACGCCGCGCGAAGCGTTCCCCACACTTTTCCACCGCCACCAACTTTTTTGCCGAGCGGGCGCCGTAGCGAGACTTCGACCTGTTCCTCGCACATTGCTAGATTCTCGGCGCAGCCAGTTTCGCATTCCAGCATGATTGAATCCTCCGTCGTTGACTTGGCCGATATTTCTTCGATAGCGCATGGGGTAACCATACCGATGCCGTTCCTCGCTCCACGTCCTTCTCGTGCAGTTTGGCACGCTGATCCAACACACGTTTCAATTCCCCCACCGCGTGTTTCGGCAACGGAACAAACCGGCTCTTGTTCCCCTTGCTGCGATGCACCTCGATCCATCCCTGCTCGAAATGGATGTCCTTGACCCGCAGCCGCAGACACTCCTTGATCCGCATCCCGCAGCCGCATAACAGCTGGCCGATCAAGCGATGAATCCCCGTCAGTTCGTCCAGCACGGCGCGAACCTCCTCTTCGGACAGGACCGACGGCAAACGAGGACCCTTCGTCGATCGCAACGCGTTGACCGTGCCCACATCACGCTTCAGAAACAACTCGAAAAACTTAAACACTGCATGGAACGCCTGGTTCTGAGTCGATGCGGCCACATCGCCATCGACCGCCAAATCAGTCAAATAAGCCTCCACGTCCCGCGTACCAACTCGCGCAAAGTCGTTCAAACACGAGATCCCGCGCCCACACATGAACTGCTTCAACTTCTTCACGTACGCCATTTCGGTCGCATACTTCAACCCGCTGACCCGCATCTTGCGGCGAAACTCCTGAACCGCGTCCGGCTCGCGGGATCAATTTTCCCGGCAACGTCGCCGATCGTCTGGCCGTCTCGTTGGATCCCCTCCCACGCGACAATCTCCCGCAACTTCGCGCGAATCATTTCCATCCGCGGCTGGGACGAATGGCGAACCTCGTTGCGGTAACGGATCAGCGATTCAACGATTCTCAAACGCTTGCCGGTGGGCATTCCCCGGTCACGGCAGGCCCGCAAGAACCCAATCACGTCTTGGTCGGTGAAGGACCACCAATCGGGGTCACCGATCTGGTGAAAGCTGGCCAGCGACCGAAACCAGATTCGGGGCCACTTCAATCCGTCCTGATCGTCCCCGCCCTTGTTTGTGGATCGCACTTCGTTGCCCTCCCTAACTGGACAGCGCCACTTTTGTTGTAGTCCTGCCACTCCGCTGGCAGGGCATGCCGCGATTTGCGGCAAATGACCCGCCAGCGGAGTCGCGGGACGACTTGGATTGCATCGCCCGGTAAAACACGAGGTCTTCGTTAAAAAGTGGCGCTGTCCAGCTAAAGTGAAAACCAAATCAACCGTGCCGAGCCAATCTTGCTGAAAACTGACTCATGTTCCGGCTGATCGTAGCCGTGTCGGCATGAAGTGTACAAATGCATCCATTCTTATCAAGTCTCGGCATCAATTTCCTCAACCGGGACGCACCAGTGGCCGCAGCGGGCGTCCCTGCGGGGATCATTGGCCAGCCCGCATCTCCTAGCGGGCAGGCGTTTGACCGGACGCCCGGCCAAAGCCGAAGCCATCCAGGTTTTGCGAATTCAAGGAAATCGGTCGCCACCTTTGACGGCGTCTTGAATGCGGGTCGCAGACGCCGCAAAGCACGTATCCTTCCTGCCTGCTCCCAATCGGGTAAGAAGTTGTTACCCGACGAAGCGGCAAAGCGCAGATCGGGTAACGGCCATTACACGATCTGCGCTGATCGGGTAACGCCGATACCCGACGAAGCGAACGCTTACCAATCGAGCAAAAAAACCATCAAAAAGAGCAAACAATCCCAATCCCAAACCGGCTAGAATCGGGTAACGCCCATCCCCGATCTACCATGTGGGTGAATAACAAGTTCTGGCATTTGATTTCTTACTCCCAATCGTGCTCGTACTCAGGCCGTAGGCCGGTACTCGTTACTCGTACTCGAATCGGCAGCGAGCGGTCGGGACGTGCCGCAGAGTCGACCTCTGACCCCATTGCATTCGCCCGCTCCGATCCATAATCGAGTACGAGTACCGCTTCGCTGAATAACGAATACGACGAGTGGGCTCCGATGACAGTATGCGCGGTGAAATGGTGCGTCTGGGCGCGTCGATTTTGCGTGGTCAAGGTTGCGATGGTATCCTGATCGGAGACGGAACTGACTTGGGTTGGCCGCTGGTACCCACTACCGGAGCCAGAACAAACGGATGCACACCGAGCCCTCGAACGTCTCTTGGGCAATGGTCCGTCAACTCCTCGGGCCGGGTGATCCTGGCCGTTCTGGCAACGAATCGTACTCCTACTAGGGCGCAGCCCGGTACTCGTACTCCTACTCGAATTCACACTGCGGTGACTGAACCCATCTTCGACCACGACCGCCTCGACGTTTATCGCCTCGCCATAGAGTACGTCTCCGCGTCTTTCGCTGACGCCAAGTCGCTCGACGGCGTTCACCGTCATGTGCGCGATCAGTGGCTTCGCGCGGCCCAATCGATTCCGCTCAATATCGCCGAGGGTAACGGCAAACGCAGCGTCAAGGATCGCAACCGCTTTCTTGACATCGCTCGTGGGTCAACGCTCGAATGTGCCGCGATTCAAGACGTGCTTGCGGCAATCGATGGTTTGGATGATGGTCGTCATCGCGAACTCAAGACGATGCTCAAACGGATCGTCTCGATGCTGACTCGGTTGATCGCCCGGGCTGACACGGTGTCCGAATCTGGAAGCGAGTACGAGTACCGCGGGGCTGAGTACGAGTACGAGTACGATGGCGCGGAGGAGCCAGAACCATGCCGTGCACCGGAGCCGGGCCTGCGGCCGTCTTCAAATGGACAATCAACCTTCCCGGCCCGGTGACGGCCGCCGTTACGCTACTGAGATTGGAACGCGACCTTCGCCATGAATGTTCCAACCTTCGACGACATAAAGCGCATCTATTGCGGCGGATCGAAGCCAACAATCGACCAGATTCAAGATTACGTTGATTCGCACGTCGATTTGAACCTTAGAGACGAACGCGACTCGAAGCATTCGGCATCACGTGGTCGGACCATACTTCACTGGGCAGCTGATCAAATGCATGCGGACGCAATACACATTCTTGCTGATTGCGGTGCTGACATTAATGTGCAGGACAACGCGGGCATGACGCCGCTTCACCTTGCGCCGAGCAAGACTTCGTGTCGGCAACGCTCCGTGATCGCATGCCAGATGATTTCCCAACCGCATTCGTGCTTCTCTGCCACAATGCCGATGACGAGATCACGAATGATGACGGCGAAACCGCATTTGCATTCCTATGTGATTTTGATGGTATGATTGAACTCTACGAAAGAGTCAAACGCCTGCGCCCTACAGCGTAAACGGAGGGCGTAACCATGGCATTCACACGAAGCACGGCATGGGGCGACTTACCAATGGAAAACCAAACCCCGCGACTCGGTGATCGCCGCCGTTCGCGGGAAAAGACGGACGGTCTGTTCGTGGGTTCGTGGCGCACGGGATTTGATGCCAATGCAACCTGCGAGTTCATCAGCGTGGTGTGTTCGCCGGTTTAGGCGCGCTGCGTGTTTCCGGGTTCGCCGTGCGCGGGATTTGGCACCAACTCCAACTCCAACTGCGGGTTCTGCCGCGCGGCGTATTCGCGGGTTCCTGCGCTGAAACGTTGCACTGAAACGTTAGACGTCACTTGCGGATTTGCTTGGACTCGCGGATACCGATACGATCGAGGGCCTCGGTCGGTCGCCGGCGTTTTGGGTCGCACAGGCGCGAACCATGCGATTCACACGAAGTCGCGGTAGCCGGGCGACTTACCAATGGAAAACCAAACCCCGCGACTCGGTGATCGCGGCCGTTCTGGCATTCGATCTTTGCGCTCAATCGTGCTCGTACTCAGGCCGCAGGCCGGTACTCGTACTCGTTCTCGTACTCGAATCGGCAGAGAGCGGTCGGGACGTGCCGCAGAGTCGACCTTTGACCCCATTGCATTCGCCCGCTCCGGTCCATAATCGAGTACGAGTACCGCTTCGCTGAGTACGAGTACGACGGTGCGCTCGATGACAGATGCGCGGTGAAATGGTGCGTCCGGGGGCTCGATTTTGCGTGGTCGACGTTGCGATGGTATCCTGATCGGAGACGGAACTGACTTGGGTTGGCCGCGTCGGTACCCGCTACCGGAGCCAGAACAAACGGATGCACACCGAGCCCTCGAACGTCTCTTGGGCAATGGTTCGTCAACTCCTCGGGCCGGGTGATCCTGGCCGTTCGCGGGGAAAGAAGAACGGACGGTCGGTAGGCGGGTTCATTGCGCGCGGGATTTGGCACCAACTCCAACTGCGGGTTCTGCCGCGCGGCGTATTCGCGGGTTCCCGGCGCTGAAACGTTAGACGTCACTTGCGGATTTGCTTGGACTCGCGGATACGGATACGATCGATGGCCTCGGTCGGTCGCCGGCGTTTTGGGTCGCACAGGGCGCGAACCATGCGATTCACACGAAGTCGCGGTAGCCGGGCGACTTACCAATGGAAAACCAACCCCCGCGACTCGGTGATCGCCGCCGTTACGCCACTGAGATTGGAACGCGACCTTCGCCATGAATGTTCCAACCTTCGACGACATAAAGCGCATCTATTGCGGCGGATCGAAGCCAACAATCGACCAGATTCAAGATTACGTTGATTCGCACGTCGATTTGAACCTTAGAGACGAACGCGACTCGAAGCATTCGGCATCACGTGGTCGGACCATACTTCACTGGGCAGCTGATCAAATGCATGCGGACGCAATACACATTCTTGCTGATTGCGGTGCTGACATTAATGTGCAGGACAACGCGGGCATGACGCCGCTTCACCTTGCGCTCGAGCAAGACTTCGTGTCGGCAACGCTCCGTGATCGCATGCCAGATGATTTCCCAACCGCATTCGTGCTTCTCTGCCACAATGCCGATGACGAGATCACGAATGATGACGGCGAAACCGCATTTGCATTCCTATGTGATTTTGATGGTATGATTGAACTCTACGAAAGAGTCAAACGCCGCGCCCTACAGCGTAAACGGAGGGCGTAACCATGGCATTCACACGAAGCACGGCATGGGGCGACTTACCAATGGAAAACCAAACCCCGCGACTCGGTGATCGCCGCCGTTCGCGGGGAAAGACGGACGGTCTGTTCGTGGGTTCGTGGCGCACGGGATTTGACGCCAACGCAATCTGCGAGTTCATCAGCGTGGTGTGTTCGCCGGTTTAGGCGCGCTGCGTGTTTCCGGGTTCCCCGTGCGCGGGATTTGGCACCAACTCCAACTGCGGGTTCTGCCGCGCGGCGTGTTTGCGGGTTCCCGGCGCGTTGAAACGTTAGACGTCACTTGCGGATTTGCTTGGACTCGCGGATACGGATACGATCGATGGCCTTGGTCGGTCGCCGGAGTTTTGGGTCGCACAGGGCGCGAACCATGCGATTCACACGAAGTCGCGGTAGCCGGGCGACTTACCAATGGAAAACCAACCCCCGCGACTCGGTGATCGCGGCCGTT
>CAVTIV010000005.1:0-831430 GCA_963734865.1 Pirellulaceae bacterium | reverse complement strand
GTGTGATCGTCAGCTGGCGGTCGTCGAGAGTTAGCCGACCGCGGTCCCCCCCGAGATACAATTGCCCCATGAATGTGGCAACACGCTCCGGAGTCGTGACGTGACACATGGTTGATTTCGGGACGCTTCGCGCGAACGACTGGTTGAGTTGTGAAGGATGATCCGTCGGAGTGCTCACGACGGTTTCCACTTCGTGCCGGAATTCGGTCGCCGAGCGGTATCTGTGTTCCGGATTCTGATCCAGTGCTCGCAGCACGATCTCGTCCAGACGAACGTCGATTTCGACTCGACGAGACGGCGGCAGCAGGGTAGCTCCCGGCAGTTCTCCAGTCAGCATTTCGTACAGCACGACTCCCAGCGAATAGATATCCGCGCGATGGTCGACAGCCGCTGGCTCGTCCCGCTGTTCGGGGGCCATGTATCGCGGGGTACCCAGCACGGCCTCGCGAGTGAGTTCTTCCGGACTGGTCCCGGCTTCGGCGTCGACCGCCAAGGCTGCGTCATCGGACTCTGGCAAAGGCATGTCGCCCGCACCAGTCCGCAGCATCCGGGCGATGCCGAAGTCGGCGATCTTGATCCGTCCTTCTTTATCGAGCAGCAGGTTCTCCGGTTTGATGTCTCGATGCACGATGCCACGGTCATGAGCGAACTGCAGCGCTTCACAGATAGGCGGAACAATGGCCAGCGCTTGTTTCGGAGTCAGGCGTCCGGCGGTCATCGCCTGCCGCAGATTGACTCCGTCCACGTATTCCATCAGCAGGAAGTAGAATTCGCCGGCCCGACCGAAATCGTGAACCGTGACAATATTGGGATGATTCACTTCGGCGAGAATCTTCCCTTCGCGCGAGAAGCGGTCCGCGAAATCCGGATTGTCCGCGTGCTGCGGAGCCAGAATCTTCAACGCGACCAGCCGCCCGAGCGACTTCTGCCGAGCCTTATAGACAGCTCCCATTCCGCCATGCCCGATCAGCTCCATGATTTCGAGCTGCGTGAACTCGCTGGCGATTTCTTCGACGGACGGCGGCGTCCAGGGCGTCGCCGGAATGCTGTCGGCGGCAGTTCCAAGAGCGGCCTGTTTGAGCAGACAAGTCGGACAAATCCCACTCGCAACCGCCGCATCCACCGACGCACCGCAACGAGGGCACGTCAATTCCGGTGCCAATTCCGCAGCTGATTCAGTCATGTTCATCGAATCCCTAGGTCAAACAGCAGGTAGCAACATCGACTCTATTTGATACCTGAGGCATTTAGCCCGACGGGTTACACGCAAATCACTCAGGCACAGCCAGATTGCATTGCCCAGCCCGAAGCATGGGAACCGAATCCAAGTGGATTGTAACAGACCGCCAGACTCAATCCTGGCGATCTGCACCTCTCACGCTTCCGCTTCCTGGCGTCCTGACTGCACCATTGACGGCTGGGAAACGGTAATCACTGCGCATAACGTCAGCGAAGTGAGGAGCAAGGGGTTTCGCGAGCGTCGCAATTCATGTCTCCATACGCGGTAGATTGTTGCTTTGCCAATTAACGACCAAGTTCACGCGGCGGGCACGTGTGAAGTTGGCTTCAACACCGACGCTGCCGCCCGCGCGCGTGCGACGTCTGGTCCGGCGCTCAATCTCTTTCGAGAATCGGACGCACCTTCACAGGCAAGACATCTGCTACCGACGGGCTGGCATCCTTTCCTTCGCGAAATCGGCCGGTTGCGGTGAGTGCCTCGATCCGCCGTTGTAGTTCCGTGTCAGAGATCGCATCCGGGCCGAACTCTACAAAATCGCTGATCTTAAACGCGTAAAACGTTCCGCCCGGGACTTCCCTCGTTTCCGGTGGGAGGGGTGCAACCGCGAGTTCTACGTAGCCAACGTATGCGAGTTCCTTGTCCAAAACGAACGTCGCATGAAGCTTACCATCCTTGTCGCGCATCAAGGCGGCTGTGAATTCGACGCCACGCGCGGCTTGGCCCTCCTGCCGCTTGGGATACGCCATCAACACGAAACCCGGCACTTGGCTGCCGAGTTTCTTCTCGTCGAGGATTACACGAAAGTGGAAAGAACCGTTCTTCCTCTCGTGAACCACGAAGGTCATCGCCTCACGCTTGTTGCTCGGAAACGGGATGACGTACTTGAGTGCGAACGCTTCCGAACTGCAAATGAGTGCCAGTAGCAATCCGATGACTGCCAGCTTCACCATCCCGGAATAGCGACGTGAATTCATATCGATCTTTCTCCAGATTCTTGTCGCCGAATTGCAGTAACGGGGGACGAGAGATGGATGTTGATTTGAAATCCGACGTGGCCGAGTCCTCCCGTTCACAGCATGGTTATCATTCGCCCCTATCCTTCGGTCGTCTGTGAGCAAAATACCAGATAGTTGCCGAACGGGTCATAGATATTCAGGTCCGTATTCCGCCCCTGATATCGTGGATCCACGGCAATGGGCTTCGGATAATCGGCCCCTTTTGCGATCAGATAGTCACAATAATTCTGTAATCCCAGGACTGGAATATTGACTTCGGAAATCGGTGCGTCCTCCTTGGCATGCCCGTTGAGATGAAGGATGGCATCTCCCAGATGGATCTGCATATACAATGGCGCCGTCGGCGAAAACCGAGACTCCCAGTCTATCTCAAAGCCCAAATAGTCCAGATAGAATGCCTTCGCCTTGGCTTCATCGAACATTCGCAAGACCGGGATTGAAGATCTGATCTCGAACCCGCGCCGTGACTCATGGCTTGATTCACTCATGGTGATTTACCTCATTCGCAATCTACAAATCTAAAAAGTCAGGTTTACTATTTGCGTTTGAAACTTCTGTCAAATGCGTCGATCGCTTCGATCACCTTGTCCGGTTCTAACCATGGCGAAATCATTTGCCCCCGCCGCCGCGGTTCGATGCGACCCAGGATCTGTCCTGGGACAACTTCCTGTCCAGGCGCGACTCCTGGCGAAGGCAGGACATCGCATTCTATCGGAAGATCAGAATTCTGAATGCCTGAGCGGTGCTCTGTTAAATCGATCTTCGATTCAATTCTTCGCAGGCGTTTTTCGATCGACTGCAATCGATTGATTATCAGATCGAGCTTGGTCGAAACAGCTGTTGTTGCCTTCTCTTCTGCGATTTTCTGACCGAATAACGTGGACTGAACAGATGCAATCGCGACGCTGACAACAAGTACCGTTGAAAGTCGGATCATAGGAAACCTTTCTAGTGATTCTGTTGACGAACGCTTCAGTCAACGTGGCGGCGGAAACCGTTGCTTCAAGTCGGACGTGGACCGCCGCACGCGTTCAAGCCGTTTGCGGCGCGCCGCTCACTCTTCTTGGATTGCTATCAGTTCATTGAGGAGTTTCTGATCGTTGTCGGTGATGCGGAGGATGTGCTGTTGATCGTCTTTGGACAAAGTGCTGCCGTGCTTAAGCAGGATGCGGAGCGTGCCCAACTGCCAACCGTGAATTGCGTATCCCACCGCGTTGAACTTGTAGAAGACTTCCTCGGCGGCGTCAGCATTACGCGCCAGTGCCTGGCGCGTCCCTGCCTCGTCTCCGCAGGCCACGTAGCAGCACAGATGCGCATCGGCCCCGTGGTCGATCAAGTACTGAATCAGTTCGTCGCTGCATTGCTGCGACGTGCGATGCAGTGCAGCGATGCCAACCGCATCTGACCGATTGACATCGGCCCCGCGCTCGACCAATACACGCGCGGCGGGCGAACCGATCCCTTTTCCAGCGGCAGTTCGTCCGGGAAACTCAATCCTAACTGCAATTCGGACATAGCCGAACCTTTGTTGTGAACTGGCTAAACACACTGTCGATGAACATGATTTGGTTTCGCCTGGATCGGAGTTTCTTTCAAGAATTTCGAGCCGTTTTTTGGAACCGAACGGCGATAAGTGGCTTTTACTAGTTGTAAGGAACTAGCAACTTAAGCCGCCGGAGAAGGCGAAGGAACTGTGCAATTAACCGAACGACACGCTATGACTGAGGTTGGTAAGCCAGCAATAGACGTGGCCGAATCGAGTGACGAGAAAGTGCTGATTGAACAGGCTAGGGATGATCCGAATGCGGTGGGTGAACTTTATCGTCGGCATCATGAGGCGATTGGCTTGTACATTCGACGCCGCGTTGGCTGCTTGCACGAGTCAGAGGATTTGACTGCGGACACGTTCATGGCAATGGTCCGAAATTTGCCGCGGTATCGGAGCAAGGGCGCACCATTTCGGTCTTGGCTCTACAGGATTGCATCCACGCAGGTGAATCGGTGGGCCAGACGAAGGCGACGGTTTGCAGTGAAGGCACTACTGGAGATCTCCGAGAGGACAGCGGAAACCAGCACGAAATCGGAAGGGCAGTTTGCCACGGAGCACATCCGTCTTGCGTTGCTGTCGATATCCGCCGACAGTTGGCGGACATTGCCAAGCGGCAGGAGCCGATGACCCGCATCAGTGAAGATGCCAAGGCGTTCATCCAGACGTGGCAGGATGTCGGCGAGTTACTCGACGCCGCCACGCACGAGGAGCGATTGCTCATCCTTCGCCACTACGTCGAGGTGATCGAACTCCATCCGTCAGGACCGAAATCGCGGTCGGGAACTTATGCACTGCGGCTGTTTCCCGAAGTTCGCCCCGATCGTGGCTTTGACTGGGGTGAAGAAGAGCCTTTTACCGGTCCAAACGACGGAAATCCTTGCCTGGCAAATACAAACGGGGACGACACCCAAGAGGGTGGCGACCCCGCATTGTTAACCGATTCTGATTTGGTTCGAGTAAACGAACAAAAAGCTCCCCGAAGCCGACCCTCTCGGCAACTTGTCTCGGTTTGTATGTGTCGCGTAAGCATAATGCGGTCATGCGTTTACGTCAAATCCGTCTGGTTCGGTCTGGCCTTTTAGCGAACCCGACGGTCACGAACTTTTTCGCACTCGGTTAACGCGGTCGTGTTAACCGATGGAACGTTTGTCTTTTTGAAAGAAACAACTTCGCGTTTGGTTAACAAACCCGAGAACTTTTCGACGAGCATCGCTTCGACGGCTAATCACAGTCAGCATCAATCGTTGGCCAAAGGTTTCGTTTTAGTTTTTTGACCTCACGAATCCTAATTCTTGGCTCTGACAAACCACTAGTGGCGAATTTCACTCGAGTGCCCCGCCCTCATCGCGTACCCAGCGTCGGATGAGCAAAACTTTTCGGTATGCATCAGCGGCATTTGCCGCTGATGCTCGATTCTTCTCGCCGTCGGGCATTTTGCCGGGTGGAAAGGGATCATCCAAAAAGGTTTGAAGAGCGAAAAGAGACTGAGTAGATCCGTCTAGAGGCAATAGCTCAAAGTGGCACGCATTGGGACCATCGGGCGGGTCATTTATTGGGGCATACTGAGCGACGAATGTATGATCTTGCATGCACCGGTTGACTTCAGCCAAATCCAAGATGGCAACATGGTAGTAGTCCGTGGCGTTCCGATGAATCGCAATCGAACAAGCCTCGGAGCCGACGCAGGTTTGCTCGTTGATTGACATGTCACCGTTTCGTGAAGCGTTCTTCCAGAACTTTGGTGCCAGCTTGAACCCAAAAACTGGATTGTCGTCGTCATCGCCAGGGTAGCGTTTTGTAGCTTCGCCTTTTTTCTTCAGATTCCGAAGAAAAAAACCTTCACCAACGGTATCACCTTTCTCCAGATCGGGAGGCGTTTGCCCCGCAACACAACCTTCCTTAGTTACCATTCGATCCGTTAACGATTTCTCGGAGAGCGTTCAGAGCGGAGTGCATGTCGTGAATAATGCGAGTCTGCATCTTGCCTTTTGGCAACTGACACGCTTCATAGATGGGACGTTGACGGAAATGGAAGATCGGTAGGATCGATCATCCAACTACAACGTATGGAGTCGATGTACCAGTCCAATGTGACACGCCCCAGAATCCCAACCGTGACTTGCACGTCGAGGTTCGGAAACTCAGCAGCAACACAACCGACAATTCTCCTCGCGGCATCAAGGAAGCGGGGTTGAACAGCTCGCGATCTTCGTCTTCCCATGCTGCAACAGCGTCTTCAAACCACTGTGGAACATCGACCGACGGAAGTTTTGGCAATCTACCAAGGAGCAAACGACTGCGAGCCGCAGCAAGCTCGCAGTCTTCTCACCATATTCCATACAACGCCAATGGTCTGGACAGCATCTTTTGGAGGAGAGGCCTCGTAAACCCGAAAACTTGCCTGTTAAGTGCTCGGCATGTGGCTTCGGCTGAATTGGACACGCGCTTAGCATCAACACCGCTTAGATACTTGACGCCTCCTTCGACTTCGACAGTTGCTTCAAAGCTTCCGTCTTCCTAGAACTAAAAAGGGAGTTGGCTTCAAGAAACTTCTCCGCGTACTTCGCAGCCGAAATATCGCCAGACCGGTCTCAAACAAGGATTCGCGATACGCGGAAATCAGCGACTGCCTAACACGAGGATCGCTCTTGCTCTCATCTTGTCCAGGCGAGAAGATGAGCAAGCTCTTGCGATTATCCACCGGTCTTTTGTTTTTGTGCCCATTCTATGAATCCCAGGTTCGTTCCAGTTTGGCATTGCAGCGATGGACTGCTTCAGTACTTCACGCTTGCGAATTGCTCTATCTACGACTTCCTTCAAACGATCGAGATTGTCATTTGAGAGATGCAGGTCAATTTTTTGTGATGCGCCATCATCATACTCAACGAGAGGTGAAGTCGGGCCGCCCCAACAATTTCATCTCCGCTAACATCGAATACAGGGCGAATGTCGCAGACGATGTCAAGGTCGTCGATAACATCCCGTGGCAGCTGAGAGGCGTTCTGCCTTTTTGCTGCAAATCGAGCGAGTGAGGCTCTGAGGCAGAGCTCCCGAACGCATTCAAGATTGCATCGTGCGAGTCAGGACTCACTTTCGATGACTTAATCGCCGCGGTAAAAGCCTTGAACGCCGATTCTTTCGACACGTCTGAATCTCGAGTCATTAATGACAAGCGATGCAACGTTTCAGCAATGTCACTTGGCTCACTTACTCCCGCTGACTCAACTGCTTGAGCGAGCGATGACATGTCGGCAAAGGTCGCTCGCCGACGTCGGCTGCGATCTTTGACCTTTGGTCATCGGTGATTGTGGCGAGCCGCGATACATCTCGGACGAAAGTTTTCCTCCCCGAACATACGCCGGATCAGGAAACTGAACGGAGGCTGGGGTATGGAAACGCGGAAATGTTCGGCCATTGATGGTCGTCTAGGTTGGACTGACTTTATTGAATATTGTACGCTGGCGACAATTCACACGCTATCGGACGAAGGGGACCTACCAAATTACGACGCGGGCGGGAATGCCGTTCGTGATGGTGGTTCCGAAAATCAGGGATTTGGACGGTTTTCCTTCAGTTTACATCCGCGTATCCACGCCGTGTGTGGCCACGTCGCGGCCACGTTCGCCTATTCCGGATCAGTGAGCCCCGCGGCTACCAACGCTTTTCTCCAGCTGCGAAACGTCCGGCGGATCGCGAGTGCGTAGGCTCGGTTTTCCAAACAGACTTCGGTCCATACCAAACTCTGGCCGGCCGCTTGACGTTCCTTCAGCCACAGAACCATCGTCTCGCGATCAAGGTTTTTCGGGCGGCGACGGTAAACGTTGGCCAGGTTGATTCCCGAACCTGCAGAGGGCGGCACGCCAGGATCCGTAATAGTGCAACGCCGCCCGGTACAGAGCTGGTTGCGATCTCGGTTGGAGTGCGCGTTCAAGTCGTAGCCAGTTGTACAGAGACGACGTAAATGTTGTTGCACCCGGGCTCGTCGTCCACTTCTTGTCCGTTCGCCAGACTGCGAGCGTCCACTCCTGCGTACTCCAGTGCCGTCTCCCAAGAACCAAACTCGTCGCAAGCGATTTCATACAATGCCGATTCCGTCTTGCGAATCGACTCTTCACTCAAGTCCTTGCTGGCCAAGTCGCGGTCGACGATTTGGCGGATGATGGCTTCGCGTGACATCAGGCTCTCGCCTCCCTCGATTGAACACCACCACTCCGGCCGCCGACAGCGCTTTCCGCCAAGAGCCAAAGTGGCGGATGCAGGTCATCGCAAGGGCCCGGTTATCCGGATGCCCGCTGCTGAGCGATCGACCGGACGCATGCCGCTCGCGAATCATTTCGATCAATTGTTCCTTGGTGTAGAACCGGCGTTCGGGTTCCAAGTCGGCCGCCTCGATCGCCGCGTTCCATGAACCGAAGTATGTTTTCGCCGCGTTGAAGAGTGCCTGATATTTTGTCGACACCTCGGCCAGCCGGTGCCCCGCGTCGTACCAAGCCCGAAGCTCAGCGATCACCTTGGCTCGGTTCCATCTTCGTGGTGGCGGTTTGATGGGGATCTTTTCGATCAAGCCCGCCGCTTCAACCGCCGCCGCCCAGGAACCGAAATGTCGCTTTGCAGCTGAGGCGAGTTTGGATCGCCGAGTCCGACAGATGACGTTGGTCGGCCGGTGATGTATCTGTCTTGGATAGCGGCGATCACCCTCGAGCCTTGGTCCATCGTCTTGGATTGACCTCGATGTCCGCCTCAGCAGAACGCCCTGTCCAAACTGCCGAACAAACGAATCGCGACGGCGGTCAGTTTCGGTTCGGTAGTCGAGATTTCAGCGGTGCGCGACTCGTTCGTCCCATGCTCGCAAACGTTCGATCACCCGCTGCCTGGTCCATCGTTCTCGCTCGATCGGTTCAAAACCGGCCGTCTTCATCGCGTCCGCCCATGAACCGAACCACCGTACCGCCGCTCGAAACAGCGACTTGTCTTCCCGCCAAGTGCGACACAACTCGTGGCCGGCGGCGTGTCTCGCTTGTATCGCGACAACAACGGACCGCGGTGTCCAGCGGTTTCGCCGCACGGTTCTCAGTCCCGCAGCGTCGATGGCTTTAGTCCAGGATCCGAAATGGTGTTTGGCGGATCGAAATAGCACAGGATTGGATTCACAGAGTTGGGGAAGGTGATTGCCAGCCAGCGCCATGAAGGTTGGGAATGTCTTTCGACAAAGTACGACGATGGCGGATTTACCGGCGGCAACTTACAGCGCCCTGCCATGCAGCGACTGATGGCCGACGTCGAGGCCGGCAGAATCGATTGTGTGGTTGTTTACAAGGTCGATCGACTCTCGCGTTCACTCTTGGACTTTTCCAAGCTGATGGAAAAGTTCGAAGCCCATGGAGTTTCGTTCGTCTCGGTCACGCAGCAGTTCAATACCGCCACATCGATGGGCCGGCTGATTCTCAACGTCCTGCTTTCGTTCGCTCAATTCGAACGCGAGATGATCAGCGAGCGAACCCGAGACAAGATCGCCGCGACCCGACGTAAAGGCAAATGGGCCGGTGGGATGCCGCTACTTGGCTACGATGTCGTCGACACCAAGCTGGTCGTCGTCCCCGAAGAAGCCGAACGCGTTCGCCAGATCTTCAAGCTGTACCTGCACCACCTTTCGCTGCTCGAAACAGTCAAGGAGATCAACGAGCGAGGTTGGCGAACCAAACTGTGGACCACAAAGAAGGGGACCACTCGCGGCGGACGGCTGTTCGACAAAAACAACCTGCGAGCGTTGCTGACCAATCCGACGTACACCGGAAAAGTCAAATACCGCGATGAACTGTTCAATGGCGAGCATGAAGCCATCATCGAAGAGTCCGTGTTCAAAACCACTGCTCGACGCCTGAGGCAGAAGCCGATCCTTGATCGCATGCCCAACGCCCAAGGGCTTCGACTACTACTTCGGCACGCTCGGAGCCAACGACGGCGGCCGCGTCGCGCTTTCACGAGAACAACGAACCGGCCGGTTCGACACGGCGACATGGGCAGCCTGACGACGCTCTACACCGACAAGGCGATCGCCTATCTCAAGGAGCGGCGCGATCCGGACAAGCCGTTCGTGCTGTATCGTGGCGCACACGATGATGCACACCATCATCGACGCCTCGGAACGCTTTCGCGGCAAGTCGGCGGGCGGTCTCTACGGCGACGTCGTCGAGGAGTTCGACTACGAGACCGGCCGCCTGCTGGACATGCTCGACGAACTCGAACCTGAGCGACAACACGCTGGTGATCTACACCAGCGACAACGGCCCCTGGAATCAGCCGAAGTACACAGACAAAAAGAAGGGCCATCCCGAAGGATCGATCTTCTGGGGCGACGCCGGGCCGCTGCGCAACGGCAAGGGCTCCTGCTACGAAGGCGGCTATCGCCTGCCATGCATCGTTCGCTGGCCGGGCAAAGTGCCGGCGGGTCGCAGTCTCCGACGCGATCTTCGCCACCATCGACTTCCTGCCGACCTTCGCCGCGCTGGCCGGTTTCGACGTTGCCGGCCGACCGCCGCATCGACGGCATCGACCAGACCGACTTGCTGCTGGGCAATCGCGAGACCGGACGCGAACACTTCTACTTCCACGACGCGGGCGTTCGTCAGGGCAAGTGGAAGTACCTGAAGGCCGACGCGTACTTCCACGGCTATGCGGTTGAGGACGATCGGCCAGAAGGTCGAAGAACTCTACGATCTTGAAGCCGACCTCGGCGAACGGACGAACCTGGCCGCGAAGTTTCCCGAGAAGGTCTCCGAATTGAAAGTCGCTGATGCAGTCGATCGAAGGACGCGACAAGCTGAGCTCCGGCAGACAACATACGCTAACGACGATTTGGACTCTGACAACAATCAAAAAAACGAACAACCAGATCATGTTCGCTCGATTCATTTCAGAATCGCTAAATGGGAAAAGGCCCTTGCAACCGGCTACGTTATGAATCAATCCGCAGTCTCTGTCGCATCACGGATCGGACGCTGGGCGTCTCGCCAACTCGCTGATTACGACGCACACACGCCCGGAACACTGTTCACCGAAGGTGTTGTGCTCAGTGTGGCGAAGGGCTATGAACTTCAAACAGCTGTGGCCCAATTGCGTCGCGAGCGGGGCGAGCGAATCATCGGTTACAAGGTCGGTTGCACCTCGCCGAAAATCCGGACGCAGCTGGGGATTGATCACTGTGTCACCGGTCGGCTTTATGACCAAGAGCAACACTCGTCGGGCAGCGTGTTGTCGCGAGGGAAATACGCGAATCTCGCAATCGAGGGCGAATTAGCGGTCGAGCTATCGCGTGAACCGTGCGAGAAGGATTTTTTTAAGATCGAGATTCCGGCGTGTGTGGCTCGCGTGTTTCCCGTGATCGAGTTGCACAATCACGTGATGCGAGGTAAGCAACCATCGGCGGGGGAACTGATCGCTCACAACGCGCTTCACGCGGGGTTTGTTGCAGGGTGTGGCCACAGCTCTGATGAGTCCGTTGTCGAAGCCCTCCGCAGCTCATCGGCGATAGCGATCTTCGCCGATGAACGGTTGCTTGATGAGTGCGTGGGCTTCGCGTTAATCCAGACGATTCACTCTTCGCTAAAATGGCTGATGGAATGGTGCGTGCACTGTGGCGAGCGTCTCAGCGCGGGCCAGATTGTCCTGACCGGATCGATCCCGAGTTTGATTCCGATTGGCGAGGACTGCCGTATCCGGGTTGACGCCCCGCCGTTTGGCAGCGTGGAAGTGCAATTGATTCCATGAATGAACTTTCTTTTTAAAGGAGCTTAACATGGCTTACGACGACACGTTAATCGTGGATCACATTAAACAGACGCACGGCACGGACTTGCTTAGCGAACGAGAGAAACATTTGGTCGGACTGGCGGTGACGATGACTCGCGGTTGCCAGGTGTGCACGCGAAATCGGATCGAAAAGGCACGCAACATCGGGATCACCGATGACGAACTTAACGCGCTCATCGCCATCACTGCCGCAGTCAATAGTGGTGTCACAGGCGCCACGGCTCGCGTAGCGTTTGGCATGCTCGAACGGGAACAGGCCGCGGAATGTGGCGATGTCTGCTCGCCAAACCCCAAGTGAGTGAATGCCTTGTGAAGGAAGGTTGAGTCATGAAAAGCAGCGCAAGAATTGGCACGGTCGCCGAAGAGCGGTTCGTGGTTAGCGAGCAGCACTTGATCGACTTTGCTCATGATGGGATGCCGCAGATTCTATGCACGCCGTGGTTGATTTGGTTTCTGGAGCACGCGGCGCACAAGGCAGTGTTGCCTTTGCTTGAGCCAGGGGAAAGTACGGTGGGAGTCGTCATCAACGTCGAGCACACGGCGGCGACGCCTCTCGGTGCACAAGTCGTGGCCCGCGCGCGAGTGATTTACGCTGACGGACCGCAGATCACGTTCCAGTTCGAGGCTCACGACGAGCACGAGCAGATCGCCCGCGGCACTCACAAGCTGCGAGTGATCGATGCAGCACGCCTTGCAAAAGCAGTTCAAAGGAAGATGCGATAACATGCCTTGCGGCAAATACAGGCCAATCATCCGATCGAAGCTTGTTAGGATTCTGGCTCTCGTCGTCTATTTCGATTAGCGAAATCAATCGTGCCCAAGAAAATCACCGTTTAACAAAATCCCGCTCTATGAAACGCCTCACCTTCACTCTATCAATCATCCAACTGCTGGTCGCAACTCTCCGCCTAAACAGCATTTCGGCCGCTGAAAACGCTGATGCTGAGCAATGATGGGCAAGATGGAGACTTATTCTGAAATCTCTCGAAAAAGTCTGTCTGGAGATTCTGACCTTCGTACTTGGTTGCAGGAGCATCGTATTTGGACAACACACCACCGATACAACAGTACCTGCTGCTGCGAAGCGAATTCATGGGCTATCTGTACGCCATCACACGTGATGCGGAACTTTCCGAAGAGGTGTATCAAAACGCCGCGGTTGTGGTGATCGAAAAAGCGGAACAGCCTGAGGCAATTCGCGATTTTCGCGCTTGGGCAAAAGAGGTGGTTCGCCGCCAGGCCCTTCACGCAATTCGTGCGAGGGAGCTTTCGACAAAACACGGTCGACCGATGTCGCCTAAACTTCTGGAAGCCGTTTCCGATGCGTTTATGCAGGATGAATCGGAATATTCGCTCGTCCGCGATGAAGCTGGGGCATCAAGCAGTGCCTTGATGGACTGACGACAGATAAGCGAGATCTGGTCGCCATGCGATACGAACGCAGCTCCAGCTTCGACGTAATTTCCAAGCACACGGGTTCGACTCCGGCTGCCGTTCAACGTGCTCTCAGTCGGATCAGGAAAATGTTGCACGGCTGCATTCAGCGGCGAATGCAGTTGGCGGAGGAAACGTCATGATAGACGAACCCAAGAATTCGAATGACCTTGAGAAGTTCATCGTCGATCATTTCGATGGAAGTCTGACCGAGCAACAGGAACTGCAACTTGCGGAAGCGTTGACCACATCCGCAGAGGCGAAACAGCTTTTTCTTTCGTATATGCGGATGGAGGGGCGGCTGCACTCGCTAGGCCGTGACGGTTTTCTTCGCGAACCCATCGCTGAATCCGCCATCGGGCATCAGCGGCCCGCACCGCAACCAGTAAAGGTTGTAACAGTTGTTGGGAGCGATCACTTGAAGCTTCGTCTGTTTGCGGCATCATCGTCCTTGGCTGTTTGTGCCGTCGTGATTTTGATGCTGTCATCCTGGGCTCTTTGGCCATCCTCCGTCAGCGCCAGCAGTGTGTTGCAAAAAGCACAACGGGCGGCTGCGGAGATGATTGACCGCACTTACCGCGTGATACTTCCGGATGCGGGAGAGGGTTCTCAGACGCGAGAGCTTACGATTAATGTGCGAGGCGGCGGTCGGTTTGTTGTGCGGCCCGTTGACGGTGCGTATGTGATGGGAAGCGACGGAACGAATTTTTGGATGACTCGACAAAGTGGACCTGTTTGGGTGACAAGCAGTTTTCGTTTGCTTGCTCCGGAACTGCCACGAAGGATTCCGGACAGGCGTATATTAGAACTTGCCGCTTCTCCGAACGAACCTTTGTTGTTGGAGATGGCTGCTTTGCTTTCGTTGATCCAGCGCAGGTACGATGTAGAACTCGTTGATTCGACCAGCGTCACGGAGCATCACGTTCGAGCTACCTTGCGATCCGAAAAACGCAACGCCCCGGCAGTAATTAATTTCTGGGCGGACACGGACAGCGGAGTCGTACTGCGAGCAGAAATTGAGTGGTCGAAAGACAGGCGGACGCGATTCGAACTCGTCGAATCAGCAATGTTGTCCGATCGGTGGTATGACTACTTGGAACACGCACCCGGAAGAGAGGTCGAGCGTCTCGATGCAGCCGAGTCTCAATGAGTCTCTGCGTCCCGCATTCTCACTCAGTTTATGAAAAGAAGAAACGTGTCTGATTTCTGGTGATCTCGTACCTGTTAGTAACCAACCAACGATTCGCCCAATTCTGAGGTTTCAATCTTGATGAAAACACATTTTTTTTGCTTCGGCTGTTTCGCGGTATTGTCGCTGTTTGCGTTCTCATCCTTGAACGCGAACGATGCGCTTAAAGAGAAGATTCTCGAACTTTACCCGCAAGCCGACACCAATGGTGATGGCGTGATCTCCGATGCCGAAGAAGCGGCGCTGAGCCGGCAAGCTCTGGAGAGATATCCGCAGGCCGATGCGGATGGAGACGGAGTTCTTTCCGATGCGGAAAAGCAAAGACTACTTCGGCAAGCTGCTGCCAGAGCGAAACAAAAACTTGGCACAGGAAAGCCTTCGCCAGCGAAGTCCGCAACGGTCGAAACGCAGAACGGGAAGACACCGAGCTTTGCGAATGTCAAATACGGCGAACATGAGCGACATGTGTTCGATCTTTGGCTTGCCGATGCAAACAAGCCCACTCCACTGGCCATCTACATTCACGGCGGGGGTTTCAAAGCGGGCAGTAAAGAAAAACTGAATCCAAACGATCTGTCTCAACTGCTCAAAGCCGGAATCTCCGTCGCGGCGATTAATTACCGTTACGCCACCACCGCCCCATTGCCCGCACCCCATCGCGACGCAAAACAGGCTTTGCAATTCATCCGCTCCAAAGCAGACGAGTGGAACATCGACAAAGACCGGGTCGCCGCATTCGGTGGTTCGGCAGGCGCGCAAATCTGTATGTGGCTGGCCTTTAGCGACGACATGGCAGATCCCGATAGCAAGAATCCGATCGAGCGGGAATCCACTCGACTGACCTGTGTTGCAACTGCGGGCGGGCAAACATCCAACGGTATCGATTTCTGGAGAAAGACGATCGGGCCCCTGTTGGGTGATGATCAAAACATCGAATCGCTCTCCCAGCCTTTAAACGGTGAACGCGATCCGGAAGCGGTCCACATGGCAACCTGGGGCGCGAAGACTGTGGAAGAAGCGAACGAAACTGCAAAGCGTTATTCTGCCCTGGACATCGTATCCGCAGACGATCCCCCTATCTTCATGAGCTACGGGATGTCGCCGAGCGCCGAGCTACCCAGCGACCGTAATAAGTTACGAGGCTGGCTCATTCATCACGTGAACCTTGGCATCGCACTCAAAGAAAGAACGGACGCCCTCAGCCTTGAGGCTCACCTGAAGTACCCCGGTGCAAAAACCAAATACGAAACTCTGGTTGACTTCTTCGTGGATAAGTTGGTGGAAAAGTAAAGCGACACACGTCCCGAGTCCCAAATACCAGGCCGCCTCTCATGCCCAGAATCAATCGCCCTTGCGTGCTCCTTGTCCTTGCCATGCTCAGAGTCTGCCTGGATGCGGAGGGCGCAGAAACAGTGTCGTTCGCGCCTCACACGTTCACGATTCCTGATGGGTATGAATTACAGCGTGTCGCCTCGCCGCCTTTGGTGCAGCGGCCCATTCACATGTGCTTTGACGATGCATGGAGTTCTTTACGTTACCGACAGCTCGGGTAACACGGATAAGGCGCCCGTTCAACTCAAGGATCCGCAGCATCGAGTGTTGCGGTTGGTCGATCGCGATGGAGACGGAGTCTTTGATGAGTCGACTGTGTTCGCCGACAAGCTGCCGTTCCCGGAAGGCATTCTCGTGCACGACGGTGCGGTCTACGTCGGAGCCCCGCCGCATATTTGGAAACTCCGCGATTCAGACGGTGACCATGTGGCGGATGAACGAACCGTCTGGTTCGATGGCGGTTCGATCGAAAATTGTGGCAACGACATGCACGGTCCTTATCTCGGACCGGATGGATTCTTCTACTGGTGCAAGGGAGCTTTCGCTCCACAGGAGCACGAATTGAGCGATGGCAGAACGCTCAGCTCACGAGCCGCCCACATCTATCGCGCTCGGCCTGACGGCAGCCAATTGGAAATGGTCATCACGGGCGGGATGAATAATCCTGTCGGCCTGGCATTCAGTGAAACGGGCGAACGGTTTCTCAGCGGAACCTTCTTCGACCTTTCCCAACCCGGAAGACGCGATGGCATTCTGCATGCCATTTACGGAGGAATGTATGGCAGGGAAAATGAACGCGTGCTCGCTCCGCATCCCAACACCGGAGGATTTGCTGCCAATATCTGACGCAGCTAGGTCCGGCTGCACCTTCGGGCATGGTGATGCCACGACACGAGTCGCTTGGTTTAAGGGAGATCTGATCTGCACGGAATTCAATACCCGCCGCGTGTCGAGACACCGATTGACTCAGGTCCGGATCGTCCTATGCCGCAGAAACAAGCACCTTCCTTGAAAGCGATCAAACCGATTTTCATCCGACAGATGTGATCGAAGATGCTGATGGAAGCCTGCTCGTTGCCGATACCGGCAGTTGGTACATGATCTGTTGTCCAACTTCAAAAATCGCCAAGCCCGATATTCTGGGGGCTATCTATCGGATTCAGAAGAAGGGCTCGCACCAGAAGCGGACCCCCGAGGTCTTAAGCTGGACTGGAATCAATCCTCAAGTCAGTTGGCTCTCTGACAAGCGACCCGCAGTCGTCAAACGGGCCATCGATGTTCTGGCCAAGGAAAGCAACATCGATGCGATACGCATGGCCCGTGCTCGCATTCCGGCGATCTGGTCTTTGCATCGAATTCACAGCCAGTGAGCAGCACGCGCAGCGGTTCGTGAGTTCCTCAACGCGGAAAACTTCTGACGTTCGTGCGGCGGCAATCCACAGCGTGGCGATGTGGCGCGATCGAGACGCCTTGAAGCCACTCATCGAGTTGCTTTCCGAAGAGGATCCGCAACTTCGTCGACTGTCCGCAATGGCCCTCGGCAGAATCGGTGAAAGCGAAGCAGTCAAGCCACTGTTGGATTCCTACTCCAGCGAGATGGATCCGTTCTTGAGGCACGCCATCATCTATGCACTGTATGAGATTGGGGACATGCAGAGCCTGCCAGCGAACCACCTCGCAAGTCAACAGGTTCGGAAGATGCAAACAGTCGAAACGCAAAATGTTGCACCAGACGTCTTTCCCGAAATCCAGCTGGCGACAGCTACCAAGCCAGATCCCGAAAAGATCGCCCAGCAAAAACAACGCCTCGATGAACTTGCAGCGTTTCTGCCAAAAGGCGATGCGCAGCGCGGAGCCAATCTGTTCGACAATCGAGACAAATCGAAATGCATCGTCTGTCATCTCAAGGGCGAGAAGGGCGTTCAGACTGGGGCCAGATTTGACCTGGATCGGCGCGATACGCAGTGAACGGGACCTGCTGGAGGCGATCGTTTTTCCCAATGCATCCATTGCTCGTTACCACGAAATAGTCAACGTCCTGACGAAGGACGGAAGCGTTGTTTCCGGACTGTTGGTGCAAGGAATCCGTGGACAGGATGTTCCTCTCTTCGGCAGAAGGAGTCGTGCAATCGGTCGCGTTTCGAGAAATCGAAGAGGCTAGATACTCCAACGTCTCTTTGATGCCCGAAGGGCTGGACCAACTTTTGAAACCTGAAGAAATCGCGGACCTTGTGGCTTATCTGAAAGAGTCGAAGCCATTGACCGAATCTGTTCCGACCAACACGGTGGTTCAAGAAGAGATACCACCTCACCACGCGATCACGTTGCCGGGCTTGCATGCGTACGCACAGAAGAGCATCGCAGCGGGCGAAGAAATCGAATTTCGCGTTAGCAGCGACATTCCCTATGAGTTGACGATTGTAAAACTGGGAAAAAATCCGGAGAGTCGCGACGCCGACCCTGTCCTGCATGCGTTTCGCGCCGAAGAGCCAAAACCGCAGCCGATCCACCCCGGTTCTTACGTGCATGTGGCCGATGGCTTGCCCGCCGAGAGACCGCTGACTTCCCTGACCTTGGAATGCTGGATTCGTCCCTTTGCATTGGGCGGATGGCAAGGCTTGATCAACCAGCATGACTACCCAGAGCATTGCGGCATCGGGCTGTTCATCAACGATGGACGGATCGCATTCATCACTGAAGACGGCGGCAAACACGATCCTTCGTCGCTGCACCAGACCGAGCCGGGCCTGATCAAAGTCCAACGTTGGCATCACGTCGCAGGGACATGGGACGGGAAAGTAAAACGCATCTTCATCGACGGATTGCTGGCTGGCGAGTTCCCGTTTCGTGGTGTGGTCCGTCCAGGGAATACGGCACTCCGAATCGGCGCTTACGGCAGCAAGGGTGTAGCGGGGAATTTCTACAACGGCGACATCGCAATGGTCGCCATTTACGACGAAGCGCTTGGTGTCGATCAAATCAAGAATCGAGTTGCCGATCGCGGGCTGTCCATCCCGAAGGACAATGCGGTGCTCGCTTGCTGGTCTTTTGCAGAAGAACGCGGCACGCGCGTCTCCGATGCGGGCGTCGACGGAAGGCATGGGCGGATCATCAATCGGGGTACTTGGATGATCGGCGGCCCAAGTTTCGACGCCAGTTCCATCAGTCGCCACGACACGGACTACGATCCGACGAAAGATTCGCAGCGTGGCCACGGACTGCGACTCGCATCCGATGAACTCTACAACGCGCGCTGGGACGTCCGTCATCCATTCCGCATCCCCGCCGACGCCAAGTCCGGTGTTTACGCGGGCCGCTTTGACTTTCAGGTCGACGGCAAGCCGATGCGCTACTTCACAACTTTCATCGTGCGGCGACCGAAGTCGCGGCCCAAGGCGCCGCTGCTGGTTCTGATGTCGACTAACACATGGTTGGCTTACAACTCGGCGCCGTTTCCCGTCAATCACGGGCCGGAGCTGACGATGATGGGCACAGGCGGCCTACAAACAACGCATCCAGACGCGGCGACCTACAGCGGTTATCGCGATCACCGCCACGGTCAACCGACTTACAAAATTGGGATGAAGTTGCCTTGGCCCGCGGCCGATCCCAACATGACCTACATCAACCAATCCTACAGCCATCTCATGCGGGGCGAGCGTTTTCTACATCTCTGGTTGGACCAGCACGGATACGATTACGACGTGATCACCGACCGCGACCTGGATCGCGATCCCGAAGTGCTGCGTGACTATCAAGCGGTTGTTATCAATGGTCACAGCGAGTACTGGTCGGCTCGCGCCTATGACGGACTCGACGGTTACCTGAAAGCTGGCGGGGATGCCGTTGTCTTGTCCGGCAACACGATGTTCTGGCGAGTCAGCTTTGACGAATCCGACGAGTTCATGGAGGTTCGCAAATTCGGAACGGGAATCGGCGGGCGGAAACTTGCGCAAGTGGGCGAGCTCTATCACAGCCACGACTTTCGACGCGGCAGTCTGATGCGTTTCTGTGGCTACCCTGCGTGGAAGGTCGTCGGACTAACGTGCATCGGTTGGGGCGGCGCGTTCAAGCCGTATCGCGTCGACAACCCGGACCATTTCTTATTCAACCAACCTCATCAAGTTGGATTGAAGCAGGGCGACGCGTTTGGATTCATCAGCAAGGATGTCGGCGCAGTAGGCCACGAGTTCGACGTTCGCCTCTCAACTTTACAGCGGGCTACCGAGGACTCGGCCATCAAGGGCTTGGTGGAACCGGAAGGGATCGTCACCATCGCCAGCAGCAACGACCGGCGCGCGGTCATTGACTACAACGCAGAAGGCCACAAACCAAGAATTGGCGATGACCAGACGATCGCCGAGATCATCTATTGGGAACGTCCCACAGGCGGCCGCGTGTTCCACACCGGATCCATCGCGACAGCGTGGGGCGTTTATCATGACGAAACCATGAGCAAGCTATTGAAGAATGTGCTACATCATTTCGAGGTGGAAGCTAAGAGCAAGTGAGCCGCTGGCGCTTTGGTTACTTTTGTCTCCGCAATGACCGATGACACTCTCCCCGCTACCAATTGAACACGACCACACGCTCAACGAAAGGCAACCAGAATGAACGACAGAAACAAATCGGAACGCACTATCGGGCGCCGCGAAGTGATCAAGGGGGCGGCGGCGGCTGGACTGACCGTTGCCAGCGGAGGGCACGGACTGATCAGTGCCGATGAAACTAAACCGGTGCGTCGTGATTTGATCCAGCGTGAAAACGACAAGACCGGCACGCGCGGTTGGTTGCTCACCAAGACCCGCACTGTCCCCGGAAAGATCAACGACAACCTGAACAACGGGCGCTGCCCGTGGATCGAAGGCTACTGCTCCGCGAACAGCGCGCGGGCCGGTGAGAAACTGCAGGTCATGGTGAGCACCAACCCGGCCTCCGCTTTCAAGTTGGAGATCTTCCGCACCGGCTACTACAACGGCGATGGCGCCCGCCTCGTCAAAACCTTTGAATCGCTCGAAGGCACCCCCCAACCTGACCCACCCGTCGGGGAAAACTACGTCCGCGAATGCGATTGGGAGCCCTCCGTGGAATTTACGATTCCCGAGGACTGGCTCAGCGGCGTCTATCTGGGCAAGCTCACTGCCGAGAAAGAAAACATCCAGAGCTATGTCATCTTCATCGTTCGTGATGACCGTCCCTGCGATTTGCTCTTTCAATGTAGTGACCTGACATGGTCCGCCTACAACCGCTGGCCGGCCGACTACTCGATCTATACAACCCACGAAGACTGGACGAGTACAGGTGCGCCCAGCGGAACGGTCAGCTTCGATCGTCCGTATGCCCTTTTCACTCACCCCGTAAACAGGATCAAGAAATCAGGCGGTTCCGGGGAATACCTTCCCTGGGAATTTCCCCTGGCCTTCTGGATGGAACAGCACGGCTACGACGTGTCCTACATTTCCAACATCGACACCCATGCTGATCCGGCCGGCCTGTTGCGGACGAAGGGCTTTATCTCCGTGGGGCATGACGAATACTGGACCTTGGACATGTACGACAACGTCATGAAAGCCCGTGACGAAGGTGTCAGCCTGGCCTTTTTTGGGGGCAACTCCGTTCTCTGTGTGGTTCCTATGTTGCCCTCCGGTAAAGGGCAGCCCAACCGGGCCGCGCGGCGCGAAGGCTGGTTCCTGCCCTTCCCGGAGAAAATTCCGGGAGCCACCAGGCGAAAGATGCTCAACCAGAAGGACTTCGAGCTGAACATGGGACCGGATGGCGCTCAACTGATGGGGGCGCGACTCGACCACGCCGGCCCATCCGGCAGGGGCATGGGAGTGGGTGACTGGACCTGCGCTACGCCCGATCACTGGCTTTTCAAGGGCACGGGGATGAAGAAGGGAGATTCGGTCGAAGGCCTCATTGGATGGGAGTGGCATGGAGCTCCTGCCATGAATCTTCCTGGGATGACGGTCGTTGCGGAAGGAGATGCCACGATCAATGGAAAAAGCGTGGGTCGCTACACCTCGACGGTTTATGACGGCCCCAAGGACAACGTCGTTTTCAACGCCGCCACCATCTGGTGGGCCAATGGTTTGTCCAGCCCGCCCGGTCATGTCAATCCGTCACGGCATGGGGTCACACAACAAGGCCCGGACGAGCGTGTGCAGCAGATCACCCACAACCTGTTTCAACGATTTATAAATTAACAGGACGACATGAAATCAAACAGACGATCAACGACCCTCGCTCTGTCCTTGTTACTGCTTTGCGTAACGGCCAGGTACAGTGAAGCGGAAGACGCCAACCGCCAGGACGGAAAACCCAACATCCTGTTCATCGCCATTGATGATTTCAATGACTGGAACGGCGTCCTCAAAGGCAATCCTCAGGCCAAGACACCTCACCTGGACAAGTTGGCTTCACGAGGGATGGCATTTACGAATGCGCATTGCGCGGCCCCGGCTTGCGGTCCTTCAAGATCTGCGCTCATGAGCGGAATCCGCCCTTCGACATCGGGTAACTACATCAACCGCAGTTCGCTCATCCACAATCCGATTCTGAATAATTCGGTTCTCTTGCCCGAGTTTTTTGGGCAGCATGGCTACTATGTTTGCGGCGCCGGAAAACTCTTTCACGGCTATCATTTTAACGAAGAAGTCAAAGGGCGAGGCTTTGATGAATATTACCCGAGCAAGACGCAGGATCTTCCTCCCTGGGAATTTAAGTTTTCCAGGCCGTTGCCCCTGAGCGGCATAAAAAATATGGGCAGACCCAATGACTGGGGCGCTTACCATCCGGACATTACCATCGAGGATACCTGCGATGGGAAAACCGCGAAGTGGGCAGAGGAGAAACTGCTTGGCGGCGAGCTGAAAGAGCCCTTCTTCTTAGGCGCTGGAATCTTTGAGCCGCATCTACCCAATTATACTCTCCAAAAATATTTTGATAGGTTCCCTCTGGATGAAATCGAGCTTCCGGAAGGTTACTTGGAAAATGATTTGGAGGATGTGCCCAGGGCCCATTCAAAGATGGCGCATAATCCGTGGCTGAAAAAGATCAGGGACGCCGGTCAGTGGAAGCCTGCCATTCAGGCTTACTTGGCATGCACGGCCATGGCGGATGACCTCATTGGCCAGATGGTCGACGCCCTTGAAGAATCAAAGTACGCCGACAACACGATCATCGTCTTGTGGAGCGATCATGGGTTTCAGCTGGGCGAGAAAGAGAGGTGGACGAAATACTCCCTCTGGGAGCGGGCCACACGGGTCAACCTGGTATGGGTGGCGCCCGGCGTGACGAAAGCGGGATCGACCAGCGCCAGGCCGGTGAACCTACTGGACATCTATCCGACCCTCGCCTCCCTGACCGGCTGCGCCCCCCCTGAAAACCAACTGGAAGGGAATGATCTCACGGCATTGATGCGAGATCCCGAAGCTGAGTGGGAGAAAACCTCTCTGACCGTCTTCGGCTACAAAAACTATGGCCTTCGATCTCTGCGCTACCGCTACATCACTTACGCTGACGGAAGCGAGGAGCTCTACGATCACGAGAAGGATCGCTGGGAATGGCAGAACCTCGCGGACAATCCTGAATACGCCGAGGTGAAGAAGGCGATGCGCAAAGAACTTCCCACGCATCATGAGCCCGATGGCGTCACCTATGACCTGCCGGGAAGCAAGGGGAAGGCCCCATAGATCTATGAATCAGCAACAGAACTCCGGCCGTAGCCGCCGCAACTTCCTGAAACGCACTGCCGCCGCCAGCCTGGCTTTCACCGCCGGTGTCAGAGGACCTACGGATTGGGATGGTTCCGCGATGACGTTTTCGATTCTGGTTTGGCCGATCTCGTTTTTCACAGTGGCGCGTTGGGGGCGCGTCTACGTATTGACTGGAACCGGGAGTTGGTCTGCGTCTTTCTCGTTCGTCAGTCTTCAGCTCAAACCGTGAATCAGCCAAACATGCTTTTTCAAAAAGTCGACGAGATGTTTCCGGTGCCGATTGGTCGGGCCAACCTTCAGTAAAGAACATCATGAACAAATTGATTGCCTGCTTGGCACTGGCAGTGGTCCCAACCGTCGTTGGAGCGGACGACCACGCACCGACGTTTTCGGACAAACCGATTTGGGTGAGCGGCAGCCAGAACTGCGGCGGCGATGGGAACGCACGGCTGCTGGATGTCGACCAAGACGGCGATCTTGATCTCGTGACGAGTGCGCCCAACCCAAGCCGCTGGGTTGTATTCGAGAACGCCGGAGGCAAGCTGGCCGAGAAACCCATTTGGGAATCGAACGCCACGACCGATTGCGACCACATCTCGGTCCTTGACTTTAACCAAGACGGCTTGCCCGATTTAGCAGGCACTCACGAATCGCACAACACATTGTACCTGAACGAAAAGAGTCGCGAGCAGCGATTTGACACCGTGCCCGACTGGGAGACCGGTTTCTATACCGACTCGAATCAGATCGATTTTGGCGACATGGATGGCGATGGCGACCTCGACATGCTCATCGCCTCGGGGTTACCAACGTTCCAGCTCGCGCTTTGCGAGAACAAAGACGGCGAGTTGTCACGCACGATCACGACGCGTATTGGACCACGCCAGTACAGCGAGTCGTCGATCTTTGCTGATATCGACAACGACGGTGACCAGGACATCATCGCCACCTATAGCCAAGAAGGTACCATCGTACTCTTCAAGAACAATGGCGGCGGCAAGTTCGACAAGGGCAACGAGATTTTCAAAGACACCAGGGTCAGTCACGTGCAACGCGTGTACTGCATCGACGTTAACAACGATGGCAAGATGGAACTGTTCTGTGCCAAAGGCCCCTGGGGACCACCCGGTCGTAGCATCGCGCTGACGTACGACAACGGCGCGGCAAGACAGGTTTGGGAGAGTGCCGCGGACACCGGTTTTCACGGCTTTGACTTTGCCGACGTGGACGGCGACGGTGACCTCGACATGGCTGCGGCCAATTGGAGCGGCCGCAGCATATCGGTGTTCCTGCAAGAAGATGGCATGATCGCGACCAAACCCATTTGGTCCGCTGCAACGCGTGCGCCGGTGCACGAAGTGGTCTTCGGGGATATCGATCGTGACGGAGACCTGGATGTCGTTGCGGGAGGGCTTGATCAAGCGATGTTGTTTGAGAATCTCTCTAAGTGATACACGATTTCAAAAGACGGCAACTGCAATGAAAAACTACATTCTGCTGATCGTGATCACTGTTACGTCAGCGACGAGCACCGCTCAAGAAAAGGATCGGGTTGCCGAAGAGAACTTCCGTAGGGCAATCACGGCAGCGGGCGGTGAAGGCCAATTGAACACGATCAAAGCCCCCACAATGTGGATGGAGAAAGGAATGTACTACGGCATGGGCGAGGGCATTCCGTTTGTCGCTCAATACGCTTCCTATTGGCCCAAACGCTGGTACCGACAATTGATCGAAGGCCAATTTGCGATGGGGGTCGCAGGTGAACAGCTCACGTTGTTTACGGACGAAGTCGCCGACGGCAGGACACTTTCAGGTACCACGGCTGATGCCGCGTTGCATCGGATGCGCGTCGCGTGGGCTCAGCTCCTTTATCCGTTAATCGAAGACGAATACTTGCTGTCGAATGATCCTGGCGTTGATGTCGAAGGCAAACCGACGGTTGGTATCCAGGCGGTTGATAAATCCGGTGGCGAGATCAGGCTGTACTTCGACAAAAGCACATTCCTACTCAGGAAGATTGAAGCGATGGTGGCTGCGCCGGAGATGGATGGCAAGCTGGTTAAGAGCGAGACCTTCTTCACGGATCACAAATCATTCGGCGGCGCGAAGCTCCCAGGCAAATACAAGATCCTGTACGACGGCAAGCTGATGGTTGAGGGCGAAACGGTGGCAATCAAGACACACGCCACGATCGATCCTGCCTGGTTCGGGGCCGAAGGACCTTCGAGAGTCCGCTAGAGTTCTCAGAAACCTGGCATCGTGGCATCAGCAAAAAGGTGACTTACTGCCTGACGAGAATACAGATCGCATCACACCAACGGTCGTTGTTTGAAGCACCGATTCAGTTTGTCTCGAGGCAATACAAATGCGCTACACCCCGGAGAAAAATCTGGTTGCCGACCAAGGCGGGTGAGGCGTCGATACGCTCATCGAGTTCGTTAGTCGCGAGCACCTTGAACTGTGGGGAGCGATCAAGCACCATGGTCGTTCCATTGCGGCCGACGATGTACACGCGACCGGCTGCGCCAACTGGAGACGAGTAAATGTTCGAGAGTTGGCCGAGCCGTTCGGGGCCGAAGATAACTTCACCGGTTTTTGAATCAAGGCAAGTTAAGATCGACTGGTTGGATTGGTTGTAGTAGAGCAACCCATCGTAAAGTAACGGTGATGGGATGTAGGGCGTACCACGATCCTGTTTCCAGAGAATCTTTTCGCTGGCGGAAATATCTCCGGTCTCAGTCAGCGGAATCGCCATCGCGGCATAGCCTTCGTAGCCGCTCATGCAGATCACGTAGTCGCCGTCCACCACAGGGCATGGAATCACGTTTCCAGTCAGACCACTGCATTGCCAAATGATCTCCCCTGAGTCGAGGTCGTAGCTGCGTACCGCGCCAGACGCCGCGGTAATGACTTGCGTTTTGCCGCTATGCTGGATCACCCGCGGTGTCGCCCAAGCGTTGCCTTCGTCTCGCTCTCGCTTCCAAAGTGTGTTGCCGGTTGTAGCATCAAGTACCTCGATCGTGCTCTGGCCGGCATGATCGCGAACAATCACCAGCTTGCCGTCATGCAAAACGGGTGAGCAACCTTCACCGAGACTGGAACCAACCTTGGCTTCGCCCAGATCTCTCTCCCAAAGCTTCGTGCCATCAAGGTCATAGCAAAACATCCCGGCCGATCCGAACCAGCAATACAAACGCTGGCCATCGGTTGTCGGTGACGACGACGCAAAATCGTTGTCATTGTGCGCTCCCTCGTGTGGGATCTTTGTCGTGGCAACTTGACGCCACAATTCTTTGCCGGTATTTCGATCGAGGCACAGCACGACAAATGCGTGCTGGGCGTTGGGGCGTTTGATGTCGAAGAAGTTTGTCTTGGGCTGGTCCTCGGGGTCGGGAATGGAGGGGTCTTTCACCCCGGTGTTGATTGCCGTCAAGATAAAGACCTTCTCGTTCCAGATGATCGGCGTTGAAGTTCCTCGACCCTCAATCGCAACCTTCCACTTAATGTTCTTGTCTTCACTCCACTGGACCGGCGGATTGGCGGTCCGAGAAACACCCGTGGTATCGGGACCTCGCCACTGAGGCCAGTTGTCTGCGAAGGAATCACCGAAGGTGCAGGCCTGGAAGAAGAGTAGAAGAAGGCATGCGTTCAGGGCGGATTCAATTTTCATGTTTGGTATCAGATGAGGTGGCGAAACTCGTCAAGAGTTTCGGTTGATTGCGGGTTGGGTCGGCCGAAAGTCTTGACGACTTTCGCTACGGGATTTCTAGTATTCCCGTACTGGTGCCAAATGTGTCTGTCTCGATTCCCATGTTGTTCAGAACGTTGACAAACAAATTGCACAAAGGCGTGTTGTTCGATTTGTCATAGGCCACGTATCGTCCATGATTGTATCCACCGCCAGCAAGGATGATGGGCAGATTGCTGGGGTTGTGTGCGTTGGCATTGCCAAGATTGCTTCCAAACAGCACCGATGTTTGATCCAGTAATCGACCATCTGCTTCAGAAACTCGCGCCATCCGTGATAAGAAATCGGCAAAGCACTTGAGGATTTCGGTTTCGATGATTTTGAGCTGTTTGATTTTCTCTGGGTCTTGCCCGTGGTGTGACAAGTTGTGGTGCTCCGCCGTGACACCATCGATCTTGGGAACAACCAAGTGATCCTGGATGACGACAGTGATAATCCGCGACGAGTCGGTTTGCAGACTCAGTGGAATGAGATTCATCAGCGTTCGCGCTCGACCGATCAGGTCCGCCGCATCCGAGATATCCTGCGGTGGCTTTTCTTCGACCTGAGGTTTCGGCCGATCGAGCCATGCATCGGCTTCCAGTAAGTCAGCTTCCGCCGCGCGGATGGAATCGAAATACTCGTCCAACTGTCGCCGATCGCTCGCACTTGTTTGTCGATTGAGTGTTCGGGTCTGCTCGGCGACACTATCGAGAATGCTGCGTCCGTCCGCCAAGCTCTGGCGACTGCGGCGCACCTCCTCGGGGCTGCCGTCAAGGAATAACTTCGCGAACACAGTCGATGGCCTGTCCTGAGCCGGAATCATCACACCGCTGCTCGTGTACGACTGGCTTTTCTGCGTATTGCTACTCAGGGAAATCGATGGATATCGAGTCACATATCCAAGTTTCGCGGCAGCATACTGGTCAACCGAAACGGAATTTTTAAAACCACCCAACCCAGGATTGCGAGCCGCCGTCAGCCAAGTCATCTCTGTATCGTGTGGTTGTTTTCCGTTTTGGTCGGGATGCGACAATCCGGCGAAAAGTGTGAAGTCGCTGCGGTGATCCTGTAGCAAATCAAGGTACTCGGTGTTTTCGTAATCGCTGCCCGGCGTTTTTGGAAACAATGACGGCGGATGCAATCCCAGCGTGCTGCAAATGAGGACCATTCGTTTAGGCGGTGACACCACGTCACGCCCGATCGCGGGATTCATCGATTCGAGCAGCGGAAGCGCGATCGCGATTCCTGATGCCTTGAGTGCAGCGCGGCGAGATAGGGGAGTGTGCATTATCGTTTTGCGACTTGATGTAGCGAATCTCGTCAAGAGATTCGGTGAGTTCTGTCTGGGACGAGGTTGGCCGAAAGTCTTGACGACTTTCGCTACCACGGACGGTGTTAGCGATTTAGAAACATACGGCTTGCAACCACTTGATGAATGAGACTTCGGAGTGGATATCCATCCTCTCGCGTTTCGTTCAGGATTCTTTTGACCTCTTCACGGTCGGCAAACTCCATTTCTGCACCGGTCGAAAATGTAATGAGCTTCGACAGAACGTTACGGGCAACCTGTTCGGTCGATTTTCGCAACTGTTGCTTGTACTCACGAATGTCGTCGAATTCGAAACCATCGGCCATGACACCCGACGTATCCACTGGAAGTCCCAGTTCGTAGTCCTTGTGAAGAAATCGAAGCCCAACACTGATCTCCCGCTTGACACCTGTGCTGTTGCGGTATCGATCTCGAAATCCGCCCACCGGATCAAGACACTCGAGTGCAAATCGGTCACGCTTTGGATCATCTAGCATACGATCGACTTGGGCAGCCAGCGTTTTCGAATCCGACAACTGGCCTTCGGTAGCGAGCTTGGCCAATTCTTCATCAGGAAGACTTCGCCACAGGAAGTAAGAAAGACGGCTGGCAAGTGCATCGTCCGTGATTCTCGTCACGTTCTCGTAGCGAAACTCGTCAAGAGTTTCGGCGGGTTCGGTGTGGGAAGAGGTTGGCCGAAAGTCTTGACGACTTTCGCTACGTTTTGTTTGGTTATCAAGGAACAGCAGTTGGGGCGAAACCAAAATGGCTCGAAGAGGGATCCGAACCGAATCAACGAAATCACGGCCTCCGTCAAGACTGGGCTTGGCAAGCGATACCAGTGCATCGATCTCCTGGTCGCTTACCTTCCGGCGAAATGCCCTCGGAGCCAACTCCGCGACAATCGCTCGAACATGCTCAATCGGCGGTCGCGTGAGCACAGGATTGTAGTAGCGAAAGTCGTCAAGACTTTCGGTCGTTCTTCGCTCGTGTTGGAGTCCACGCCGAAAGTCTTGACGACTTTCGCTACGAGCCTGCCACTCAACTCCGGAAAACAACTTTCGTGTGCGCTCCGGCGGCCAACTTTTCTCCAACGGACCTTCGACGGTGACGCGTCGGATCTTGACCCCCTCGCCACCGAATGTGCTCGCCGGTTGTGAGTTGTAGATAACGCCGCCGTCGAGTGCGGGATCCAATTCGTCAGCACTGACGTAAATGGAGTCGTCTGGACGCAAGTATGTGATTGTTTCCACTTCCCGATAGTCAGATCCGGCAAGATCCCATGCCGCCAACAGCTCACTCTCGCCCTGCTGGTCATTCTGACGTTTGAGACTTACCGTGATGGAAGACCGTGGTTGATGTGCGGCAGCCGTTATCGCAACGCGATACTGGCCCGCTACCGGCGGCCGAAATCCGTTCGTGTCAGAGCGAAAGACGAAGTTCTCACCTCGAAAAGTGTCGACATCTTGATCCGTTTTAAAAATCGTCCCACCGCCTTGGCGAACTGGCCGATCGACCCACATTTGAATATAGCGAGAATGGAAATAATCGATTCCCCGTTTCGCCATCGGTGGCTTCCGTCCCAACTGAATCGCCTCGTCCAGTGCAAGGTCCGCTGCCATCAGTAGACTTCGTACGTGAACGCTCGACATCTCCTGGGTCGCCGCGACCACATCAAATGCTCCAGATTCGTTCTCCGGCGGAAGATGCTTCGCCAAGTCACCGCCGATCCCGAGTAAATCATGAAGCGTGTGCTCGTATTCCTTGCGGCTGAGTCGACGTGAGGGAACTCGTCCGAGTGACTGTTGCGATCTTTGATTGACAAGTGTGAGTTCGGATTTCAAAAGCGACATTGCTGCCAAGCGAGATTCTTCACTCGGTGGAGACTCGGTTGCCGGCGGCATCTCCCCACGCTCGACACGATCAAACACATGCACCCACTTGCGAAAAACCTGATCGTTTTCCAGTTGGTCTCCAAGCGAAGTGAAGTCGAGACCGGTTTCGGTACTCGCGTCGTGGCAACTGAGACACGATTCTTGGATGAAGGAGTCCAACCCGTTAGCGTTTGAGACCTCCATGCACAGCAGCGTGAGAAAACCCGTAGCGAAACTCGTCAAGAGTTTCGGCGTCAGCCACCAGAGGCGCCGAACGTCTTGACGACATTCGCTACGATTAAAATTGGGAATCCAGCTAGGTATTGGGAAACTCGTCAAGAGTTTCAGTCGGAATTCTTGGCTGTACTGCCGAAAGTTTTGACAACTTTCGCTACGGTTTTGACTATTTTCACTACGATGGAAGCATGAGTAAAGAACACAAGCAAAGGTTGAAGCGACTGCCTCCGGAATACTACTGCGGGCATGCTTGGGTTCATTGGATCCTGACGATTGAGGATCGAAGAACCGGGTGGCTCGATGCTCGTTTTCTTTACAAGTTTCGATAGCTGCTATGTCATTCAATGTTTCGGTACCAACTGGCCTGTCCAATCTATTGTCTGATGTCAGACCACATGCATCTACTCTTGGCAGGTGTTGCGGAAAGCTCGAATCAATTGGTTGCCATGAAATCGCTCCGCAAAGACGTGAATCATTCGCTGGAACGAATTGACTATCGACTTCAGCTTCAGGCTTATGATCACGTCTTGAAAGATGAGGAGCTGGAGAAGGAGGCAATCGAATCCACAGCCGAATACATCGCCAGAAATCCAGAACGTAAACGGTTGATTGAAGTCGATGCATTTGCGAAATATCCATTTTCAGGATGTCTATTGCCGGGAGCGGCGAGATTGACGTTGTTCACCGTCAAAGGTTGGGACGAAGTTTGGACGACCTTGGCGTTTCTGAAACGCACCGAGTGTTTTCGTCGCCCCGATCCAAAGCACGGAGCGTCTTGATCATTATTTGTGTCGAGTTGTGTCGCAGCGAAACTAGTCAAGAGTTTCGGCTGGATTGCTTGACCGTACCGGCCGAAAGTCTTGACGACTTTCGCTACGGTTTCGATTGCTGCAAATAGGCGAGCAGGTCAAATATCTCTTCGACCGTGAATGTGTCCAACAGCCCTTCAGGCATGCTCGAGACGTCGGCTACCCGGCGCTGCTCGATCGATGATTTTGCGATCGTTTCGATCTTATCGGGTTTGAGCAGATTGGGCAGCAAACGAAGCTGATCCTCGTTTTCTTCAATCACCACTCCCGTCAACAGTCGCCCGTCGTCCACCAAAATCATCTGTGTCTGGAACTCTTTGTGGATCTCGCTGGAGGGAGCAACAATTTGTTTTAGCAGCTTGCTTCCTTGGAATCGCTTAGTGACATCGGTTAGGTCTGGCCCGTATTTGGAACCCTGTCCGGCGATCGTGTGACACCGACTACAGGCTGCTTGCTCAAAGACGAGTTTGCCATTTTCGGGCGATCGACCGCTCACTTGATCTGGGGCGGATCCGAAGTTGTGAAATTGCCACTTCGTGATGAAACGCCGATCGGACATGGGAGCGATCTGCTCTCGTTGGCGACGTAGTCGATAATTCGTATGAATATTCTTCCATCGTTCATTTTGTCCGGATTCGATTGTCGAAACTCATTCCACAACCGATTGGCTCGACCACGTCGGTGTTCCGACATGCTCGCCAACATCGTATCGACGTACTGCTGATGTTGCTTCGGTACGTAAGCTTTAGGCAGTTCCATTCCGGCGATTTTCATGAGCAGCGCCGAATTGTCGGGTTGCCTTTTCGTCTCCGGAGCCGTTGCCAGATTGCCGACGTTGTGGTTGCTCCCGTACGTTTTGCCGGCAAGTTGGATCCCGCCGTCTTCAGGCAATGATTTCGGCAGCGAGATTCGGATCACTGCACCGACACCACGTTCCATATGCGTCGCAGGCCCCGAGGTGCTGGTCCAGACATTCCCCTCGTCGTCGAACTCGATTTCGCGTGTGTAGGAAACTCGCGTCGGCAATCGGAACTCGACTAGCGTTTCTGTTTTCGGATCAAAACGATTGATCGTGTCATTTCCGGTACCGCAAATCCAAACGATGCCTTCTTTGTCAACGTTCAGCGCATAAGGAATTTGGTTCTCTGCGTCGGGTAATTCATACACAGTCCACAATTCGGTATTCGGATCAAACTTGCCAAACACACCCGAACCAAATCCGGGAACCCAAACCATCCCATCAGGCGCAACATGCAAACGTCGAGGACCGCGAAAGGGAGGATTCCATTCCTTGATCGCACCATCGTCCGCCTTGGGGTCGATTCTGCCGATTCGATTCCCATTCAATTTGGAATACCAAATCATGCCGTCGACGGGCGAGAAATCCAAACCGTAGGGTGTAATCCCCCGCGACTCACCGCGACCCGCGCCGATTGCCTGGCCCGCATCAAGCAGCTTGTATTCCTTGACCACGTGTGTCGTGGGATGGATTGAAAAACAAGAATTGGAACCCGCATCGGTGTACCAAATCAAGCCTTCGGGGTCCTTGGGATTGATTCGTAGCGTGTGAGGATAGTCGCCACGTTTTTTGGGAGCCTCGGCACTGCTATAGACCTCAAAGTCATGTGTCTCGATGTCGAAGCGAACCATCTGGCCGCTCGCGCACATGGTGGTCCAGAGGCTGCCATCGTTTGCGGTTTCGATCGAATGCGGCCGTAGGTTCGTGGTGGAAACTCGTACGGCGTTTGCTCTCCAGTATCTGGATCCAAGGCGATCATGCGGTGCCTGCTGATGTTGACCGCATAAACTCGCGCATCACGACCAACTTCCAAATCATGAAAAGAACCTTGCAGCGGTTCATCCATCTCCCACATCGTGATCGTCGCGGCAGCTGCAAGTCCCGTTGGAACAGGCGGCGGAACAAAGGTTGGCCACTTCTCAACAGCGTTGTCTTTGTAGGTCGCCATCAAGGGACGGCAAGCCGGTCCCCGGATCACTCGGGCAACGAAGTGTCGGAATCTCGCGGTGCCAGGGTCCGTAGGTTCTTTCCGATGGACCCGGTCCCATGGGCGGCCAGGAGGGTGAGATCGCAGTTTCGCCATCGACATCAAAAGCAAATGGCTTGCTAATCTGCTCCCACAGAGATTGCTGTTCCATGAAAGGAGTCAGCCCAACCAGGTACCCAAGATTGAATTGATTGGTGGCACGATGCCGATTCACGCCGGAATGGCTCGCGTTGTCTCGTGGATGAAACGTCCCGCCGATATGCATCGGAAGCTTTTTGTACGCCGCATGATAATTGTGGATCGCAAGTCCAATCTGCTTGAAATTGTTGCTACAGCTCATTCGGCGAGCGGCCTCCCGTGCGGCCTGCACGGCCGGCAGCAGGATGCCGACTAAAACGCCGATGATCGCGATCACAACAAGAAGTTCAATCAGCGTGAAAGCGGGTCGAGCGCGCTGCTTTGACATATTTGGGGTACCAAATCGGAACCAAAGTACCACCGTTTCCCTAATAACTACCGTCAAGCCCGAGATTACCAAGAATTGATTGAAATTCTGTGGAATGTGTGCAAGCAGTGCATTCCCTTTTGCACTCGAGTAGGCAGCGCGACCACCACTACTAGAACTCCCAGCGTTTGACCGATTTCTTCGTTTTCGCAATCAAGGTAGTCGATAGATTGGATCTCCACTGGCCCATTTTCTAGAGGAAGATACAGACGAACGATCTGCGTCGTTTTCTCGATCGGCAACTCGATCGACAGTTCCTGCCACTCGGATCCAGCGGCAAGATTGAAAGTCACGTCCTGTCCCTGAGCAGGAAAATCCTCCTGAGTCGCTAACTTCCACTGCACCCTCGCTGAACCACCCGTTTGACTTCGCGCCCGTAATTGCAGAGTCAACGGCGCAGCTGCTTTAATCTGAGCCGTGCCGAGGAATGGAGTTCGTTTTCCCGGTTCCATCGTCACCAACAAGGCTCCGTTCTTCACTTCGACCGTACACATCTTCGGCACGAGCCCGGCATCAGGGGCCCGAGCCGCCTTGACAACCTGCGGCGCGTAAGCTGGATTTGGTTTGGGTACCAGGGCACCCGTGTCGGCGATGAATCCGTCGATCAACGCATCGAGTTCCTTCACTTTTTCTGGCATGGCCATCGCCAAATTATTTGTCTCACTGATATCCTCGGTCAGGTTGTAAAGCTCGCGCACCTGGGGGTAGTCTCGATGCGGCTCGAAACGTCGGATGAGTTTCCACTCGCCTTTCCGCACTGACACCGCTGGTACGATGTGAGGAAACCAAGTGAAGTAGGCTTCACGCTCGAGACCGCCGGTCTGCTTCAACACCGGTAGAAACGACAGTCCGTCGACAATGTGATTGGCTGGCAACTCGATGTTCAGCGCATCGAGCACGGTGGGATAAAGGTCAATGGCTCCGACCACGGTGTTATCGGTCGTGCCCGGTTTGATCGTGCCTGGCCACCGCACCATCAACGGCACACGTTGACCGCCCTCGTAAATGCGCCGCCTTGCCTTCGCGCAATGGTGCATTGTTGGTGGGACCTTCACCTCCGGCCCACTTACGCCACTCCCGAATCGCGGCCATCTTTGGGTGCTTCTCACTTAGGTTGGCGATCTTGCGGTCGTCCTCCCGATTGCTGTGCACATTGCCGCCATTGTCCGAATAGAAAATGAACAGCGTGTTCTCGGTCAGTCCCAGTTCGTCCAGCTTGGCCATCACGCGACCAAGGCTTTCATCCACACTCTTCAGCATCGACGCCATGATCGGATTCCGCTGCTCACCCCGCGGATCGGTCTTCTTCGCGAACTCGGCCGTGTATTCTTCCTTGTGCCCCCAGGGTCCATGCACACCATACTGCCAGAGGTTCAGAAAGAACGGCTCGTCCTTGTGGCATCGACGAACTTCAACGCCTCATCCGTCAGGCGATCCGTGATGTATTCCCCGTCTGGTCCATCGGTAATGTTGCCCACGTGGTGCTGCCCAGTCGGGCGTCCTTCGGTCGAGACCCCATAGGGTGAAAAATAGCTCGGCGGCCCTGGATCCGGCGCGCACTCCCAAGTCGTTTCGAAACCGTTCTGATCGGGTCGATTCTCTGGCATCAGACCGAGGTGCCATTTACCAAAGTGACCCGTCCGGTAGCCCGCATCTCGCAACACCTCGGCCAATGTCACGATCGCCGGATCGATGAAGTTCTTGCTGTTGGCGAAGATGAACTGTCGCGGCTGGTGATGCCTTCTCGGGATAGGGTGCAGCGTCTGATGCTGCGGGCGGTTGATGGCCACTGGCCGACGTAACGCGATGCCGCGCTGAGTGTTGCCCCGAGAGAATTGAGCAGCGGGTTGGCGAGCACAACGGCACGGCGTAGGCATCCGTGAATCGCATCGACTGCGTTGCCAATCGTTCCATGTTCGGTGTCTCGTAGTACTGCGAACCGTAAGCGGAGCTATCCATCCAGCCCATGTCATCAACGACAAAGAGCACTACGTTGGGTTGATCCTGAGCCGCAGCAGGAACAACCCCAACCAACAGCAACGCAATCACGGCGGTCCAAGTCAATTTCATCGCGGTTCTCATCGTCGTTAAAGGAGGGTGGGCATCGTCCACCAGTCGTGGCCGATTTGTTCGATGGGCAGTACCCACCGAGCTTTTAACCAAGTCAATGATCCAGGCATTACGGCCCTGCGGCTCACTGCTGAACAGTTTACGTTGTGTTGAATGTTACTTTGTGTTGAATGACTTGAGGGAATCGATGTACGCTTTGGAAGCGGCCTCGAGTTGGGCAAGGTTGGGAGCAGCTACGTGCTCATAGTCCTTGATGGCCTTGCCGGCGTCGACGACAGCGCGGTTGCGAGCCTGGAACTCGGGATCGTCGTTGAGAGATTTGCGGGTGGCTTGGCGTTTCTCGACGGAGGCCTCAACACTTTCGAAAGCTGCGGGGAAGCGGGCTTCGAGGGCGGCCTGGAGTCGAGCTGTTTCCGCGACGAGCGCGGCGAGTTTTTTGTCACCGGCGACTTCGAGTCGGACGCGTGTTTGGCCGAGTTCGGAGGTGTACCGCTGCTTGGGATTCCCTTCTTCCTTGAGCCGGGCGAGTTCAGGCTTCGTGGAGAGGACGTAAGCGTCTTCGGCCTTAGAAGCTTTGTTGACCGCGAGTTCCATTCGCTTGAACTCAGGGTCGGTGGCCTTGATGTCCTGTTTCTTCTTCGCGAGGAGTTTGCTGAGTTGCTTGTGACTGGCGAAGGCTTCGGCGTAGTCCGCATGGAGAGCAGCTTGAAGCTTGGCATGTTTGGCCACGAGGTCGCAGTAAGTCTGGTCCTCGAGGGTGAGGCGGGATTTGAGATTCGTGTACTCTAGTTTGTAGCGTTCCAAGGGATCACGCTTGACGGGCTCGCGGTTAGCCTGGGCCATCGCGAGTTTCTTGCGAGTTTCGGGCCAGTCAACGCGCTGGCCAGTGGCCTTCCAGACTCGGACGTTGTCGATGGAGGCGCCGGGCAGGTCGAACTGGAACGCAAAGTACTGGCGAGTGCGGTCAATGATGGGGTGGCTGCAGACGACGAATTCGTTGTCGCTCAGGTGCGCGACAATTTCGTCGTCCCAGTATTCGACCGTCATGGTCTGCCACTGATCGGGTCGAGGACTGCGGATGCATTCGCCAAGCTGGGCGGGGACGATGCCGGCGTCCCGGTCGACGGGTGTATTGACCTGGAAGTGATCGGGGTGAATCTGAGTGACGCTGTTGTAGCCGCCGCCGCTGCCAGTCACGGGGCGCAGGTCTGTCGTTTGACCAGAGAGTTTGAAGTCGAACTGGATAATCGTATTGTGAAACGAGGCGTCTTTGAGGAAGACTCGTTTGGATTCGGTCGGGTCGACATCCGTTCGCAACAGCGAGCCGTCACGCAGGGCGAACTCGGCCTTGAACCCCCAGCGGTCGGAGACGGTGGCAGGGTCGAACTCTTCCGAGAAGATGAGTTCCCCGGACATGCACATCAAGGTGTTGGTCGGGGCGGGCGTCTCGGCAGTTGCTGCCGCGGAGATCGCAAAGATGCAGAACAAAGAGACGATGAGACGAGATGTCATGGTATGGGTTTCCAATTCAGGTTTCGGCTTTGCGTGGTTTCAGCGAGTCGCTCACTTGTTTATCTTGCGCCACTCGGTGAGACTTGCTTTCAGCATCTCTACGGTGTCCGGGTGATTCGCTGCGACGTTGTGCTGTTCCGACGGATCGGTCGCGAGTGAATACAGTTCGACTTCGCTGGTGTCGAAGAACTCGATGAGCTTCCAGTCGCCTTGCCGGATCGCTCCGGATGACCGGCCGCCGAGGAAGTGCGGTTTGTCGAGCGGATAGTGCCAATACAACGATTCACGGTTCAGCCGAGCACCGGGATCTTGCCAAGTCGCAAATGTTGATATGCCATCGAGTGTCTGAGCGGCATCGGCTTTGATGCCCGCCGCTTCCAGCAGCGTCGGATAGAAGTCGACATTCATGGTCGGCTGATGGCATGAAGAACCAGCCGGCGTTTTTCCCGGCCAGTGGACAAGCAACGGGATGCGGATGCCGCCTTCGTAGAGGTGGCTCTTGCCGCCGCGAAGTGGCGCGTTGGAGGTGACGTTCGTTTCGCCGCCGTTGTCGCTGGTGAATATCATGATGGTGTTATCGGCCAATCCCAACTTGTCGAGCTTTGCGCGGATCATGCCGATCCCGTCGTCAATGCTTTCCAGCATTGCCGCCAGATGGGGATTGTGATCGCCGGCCCAATGGTTAAGCGCATCGCCCGTGTGACCCTGATCTTTGCACAGATAGCATTTCTCGCGCGTGCTGTTACCGGGCGAGTACTTTTGGCGATATTCTTCCACCAGCTCGGGCTTGCCGTTCAGAATCGAGTGCGGCGCGTAGTGGCTGAGGTAGAGGAAGAACGGGCGGTCCTTGTTGCGTTCAATGAAATCAACCGCTTCGAGGTTCATGCGATCGACCAGGAACTCGTTTTCGCCGAGTCGATTCTCTGGGATGTCGATCCAGCGGATATTCTGACCTCTAAAGACATACGGCCAGAAATTCGCCCCGTTGCCGACGCCCTTTACCTCGCGGGCGAAATCCCAATCGAACCCGTGATCTCGGGGCTTGATTTCGTGTTTTGCCCCATGATGCTCATAGCCTGTCAAATGCCACTTGCCGATCATCCCAGTGCGGTAACCGTTGCGCTGCAACATCTCGGGCAAGGTCACGTGATCGATTGAAAGAGCATTGTCTGCGTCGGGCCGGAGATAATCGAGGATACCGACGCGTGCCGGATACTGACCTGTCAACAGCGCCGCTCGATACGGTGAACAAACGGGAGCGGCCGCATATGCCTGAGTAAACCGCATGCCATCTTTGGCCAGTTGATCCAAATGAGGCGTCTCGTTGAAACCATTCCCGTAGCAGCCTAACTCGCTCCAACCAAGATCATCCGCAAGTACGAAGATAATGTTGGGTTTGGATGGCCTGGCCACACCATCGGCGGCGTGCAGCACGTCCAGCGAGATGAGTAGCAGGGCTGCGAGGAGAGTGAGCGTGTATTTCATAAGAGATGCTTTCACGGCATTGGTGGAATTCCATCTTGATTCACAACCTTCGGAACTCCTGCAGATATATGATAAGCTAACCTGCTCGACCGAGAGCTCAACTTCGCAGTTGCAGCGATCTAAGGTGTACTTAAACCATAAAGTCTTCTGGGACATTTCAGGTTGCACGCGTTCATGAGACAAGTATCAAATAAAGCAGTGCAGCGTTTTCTTGCATTTGTGCTCGTGGTAGCGTGCTGTTCGACGGTCATGGCTGACGTTCGCGTTCCGCGCATCTTCGGCGACAACATGATCCTTCAGCAGCAGACAAAGAACGCCGTCTGGGGCTGGGCCGAGCCGGGTGAGATGGTGACGATCAAAGCCAGCTGGGGAGCGACCGCGTCGACGACGGCGGGCGACGACGGCCGCTGGAAGCTGTTTCTCGATACGCCTCAGCACGGGACCGGGCACTCGTTGACCGTTGCCGAGAAGAACACGATCCAGATCAACAACGTCGCGATTGGCGAGGTCTGGTTGTGCCGCGGTCAGTCCAACATGGGCTGGTCGATGGGTAATTCGTTCGAGGCGGAGGAAGAAGCCGACGTCGATCTGCCGAACTTCCGCATCTTCCGCTCTGAGCGCGAGCACTGGCACGAGCCGCTGGAGGAAAACCGCGACCGCCTTGCCCGCTGGAAGCCGTGTGATCCGAAATCGGCTGCGGAGACTTCTGCGGTTTCGTACTACTTCGGCAAGACCCTGCACCAGCACCTTGGAGTGCCTGTTGGCATTATTCAGCGGGCCTACGCCGGAACGCCAATTGAAGGCTGGATGCCGTGGGAAATCCAAATGGATGATTCTCGCGCCGTTGCTGACAAAGAGATTCTGGATCAACTCGCTGCACGCCGCGCCGCAGGGCGTGGCCCGACGCGCGAACAGCGCTGGCCGCGTTTGAGAAAGAGCTCGCTGAATACAATGCACTGATCGATGCGGGGGCGGTGATGAAGAACCCGTTCAAGCAACTCGGTCCGCCGATCATTACGGCGACTCCGAACCTCGGGCACCAGTATCCGGCGCACATGTTCAACGCGATGGTTTACCCGATCCGGCCGTTTGGCATTCGTGGAATCATCTGGTACCAGGGCGAACGCAACGCGAAGGACGCCGCGCAGGCGGAGCACTACCGGGAGCAGTTGGCGCGATTGATCGGCTACTACCGCGCGTCGTGGCACACGCTCTCTGGCGGCGGGACGGCGAAGGACTTGCCATTCCAGTTTACGCAGTTGCCCAGTTGGCATCCGCCGCAGTCGCAGCCGGTGGAAGGTGTCGAGGCGACGTGGGTCGTGAATCGGGAAGCGATGCGACTTGTTTCCGGAGACGTGCCCGATGCCGGCATGGTGGTGAGTATCGATACGGGCGATGCCTACGCGCTGCACCCAAAGAACAAGAAACCGATCGGCATTCGCCACGCGCTGCTGGCTCTGGCCAGCACCTACGGAAAGGATATCGTCGGATCGGGGCCGCGTTTTCGGAGCATGGAGGTTGATGGTGAGCAACTGCGTTTGCGGTTTGAATCGGCAGGCAGCGGCCTGATGACGCCGCGGTCGGGCCCGCCCGATGCTTTCGCCATCGCGGGCGAGGATCGTCGGTGGCACTGGGCACAGGCTGAGATCGAAGATGATTCGGTCGCGCTTTCCGCTCCAGAGGTTCGCCGGCCCGTTGCTGCACGCTATGCGTGGGCAATGAACCCATCGCAACGAAACCTGCTCTACAATCGGGAAGGTCTTCCCGCGTCTCCGTTCCGCACCGACGATTGGCCGCTCTTCGACCCCGCAGCCGAACCGATCGAGGTGGCCAAGCCGGAAGCACCTTTGGGCTATCAGGCGGTGGACTGGATGCGGCCCGAGATGACTCAGGCATCCGGACGTTCGGCGGATCTCTCGGCTGCTCCAGCGGATGGCGCCGCAACGGGCGAGAGGCGGCCAAACCTGATCTTGTTCCTGATCGACGATCAGGACTACGAAAGTATTGCGACCTACGGTGGCAAGACCTGGACACCGAATCTCGATCGCATGGCGGCAGAAGGGATGAAATTCACGCGGGCGCATGTGAGCAGCACGGTTTGCACGCCGTCGCGTTATTCATGGCTGACAGGCCGATACGCTGGCGTCTCGACAAGCAAACTCTACGACGACGCGTGCGGAGGTGCTGGGCAACAGGGATTCCCGAGCTTCAACGTCGCATTGGAACGCGACCGAATGAACGTCGGCCACCTGTTGCGCCAGGCAGGTTACGAGACAGGATTCGTGGGCAAGTTCCACGTCGGTTCAAAGCTCGATTGGCCGGAGTTTTTCCAAGGCCCCGCCGGGCTGAAGGAGATCCCCCGAGATGCACCGCCCGGAACGGATACAAGCGGGCTGTTTGCCCACAACGAAAGGGTGATGCAACGCTATCTAGAGGCCCTCGGATTCTCGTGGGCCAAGAACATCTATCCGGAGAACTTGAATTCACCCTACGCGCATCACAATGCGGAATGGACCACGGCCGCTGCGCTGGAGTTCATCGAAGCGAACAAGGATCGGCCATTTTACCTGCACGTCTGCTCGACGCTGCTGCATGGCCCGGACAGATCCTGGCGGAAGTCCCTCGATCACCCGCGCGTGACGGGCGCCGGAGAACGAGAGGCTCCTCTCGAGATACAGGGCATGACACCGCGATCAGAACTGCTGCGGGCTCTTGCACAACAGGGTTTCGATCCGGATGCTGGCGGCGTCGCGGGAGAAGCGTGGATCGACGATGCACTCGGCGCGGTGCTGAAAAAGGTGAGTGATCTGGGCATCGAAAGTGACACGCTCGTCGTCTTCGCACCCGACCACGGCAGCAACGCAAAGTCTTCGCTGTTTGCGCGGGACGGCACGCGCATTCCGATGATCGCGTGGTGGCCGGGCCGCATTCCGGGAGGGCTTGTCTGCAATGAGTTGGTCCAGAACATTGACTGGGTGCCCACCGCCTATGATCTGGCCGGGACAAAACCGCCCGCCGAATGCCGCGTCGACGGACGCAGCCTCGTGCCGCTGTTCGCGACGGGGACCACATCCGATTGGCGAGACCATCTCTATTTTGAGATGGGCAACGCGCGGGGGATCGCCACGAAGGATTGGAGCTACAATGCCGTGCGTTATCCGGTGGAAACGGTCTCGGCGATCCGGCGGGCTACGCCCGATCGCCTGCCCAAGCTGATGTCATACATCGGGCGACTCGGAATCGGCACCCGCGGCGCAGACCGGCCCGGCTTTTGGGACGCAGATCAACTCTACAACCTGAACTCCGACCCGGACGAGCGAGTCAACCTCGCCACCGACCCATCCTATGCGAACCGGCTGAAAGAGATGCAATTGTTGCTTGCGGCCGACATCCGGTCCGTGGGGCGGCCTTTCGGTGAGTTTGTTCCTGGCGGCAACGCGGCACCTCCCGGGCAGATCGATGCACAGATTAAGCAGGTGAAACAACTCTCGGTACAAGGTAAGAACGTCACAGAACCGGACGATTCCCGCGAGTCAAGAAAAGCGGCTCGAAAAAAGAGGAAGACCTCGCCATGAAGCAGATACTACTTTTGACCGCGGCCCTTGTCGTCACAACGCTCATCTCTCCCTTGAGTGCAGCCGAGCGGCCGAATATCCTCTTTATCCTGTCGGACGACCACGCGCAGGAAGCGATCGGAGCTTACAGCTCCTGGCTGAAGGACTACGTGCAAACGCCGGTGATGGACAAGCTGGCGGCCGAGGGGATGCGGTTTACCAACATGTGCGTGAACAACTCGATTTGTTCGCCCAGTCGGGCGGCGATTCTGACGGGCCAGTACAGCCACAAGAACGGCGTGCGGAACCTGGGCGGCGCAATCAACGCGAGTTCGCCGATGTTCAGCGAGGAGCTGCGGAAGGCCGGCTATCAGACCGCCGTGTTCGGCAAGTGGCATCTCAGCAGCGAGCCGCGGGGTTCGACGACTACGCCATCACGCGCGGGCAAGGGTCGTACTTCAATCCGTCGTTCGAGACGCCGGCGGGCCAGAAGAAGTTCACCGGCTACTACGCAGACATCTACACCGACGTCTCGCTCGACTGGCTCAAGCAACGCGACAAATCAAAACCGTTCGCGCTCTGCGTTCACTACAAAGGCCCGCATCATTTCTACGAATATCCCGAACGGCACGCCAAGCTGCTCGAAGGCGTAACCATTCCCGAGCCGCCGACTCTGCACGAAAATGTCGAACAGACTAGCCCGCGGCTCAAGGCCGTGCTACCGCAGCAGATGAACCGCAACAAGTCGTACTATGACCGGCATAAGAACGAGACCGAGCCGCGCATGGCGCAGGCCGACGAGCCGCGCGGCCAGGGGTCGGCGGCGTATCAGCACATGTTGCACAAGTACATCCGCTGCGTCGCCGCAATCGACGACAACATGCAGCGGTTGTTTGATTACCTCGCCGCCGACCAGATCACCGACGACACGCTGATCATCTACACGTCGGACCAGGGGTACTGGCTCGGCCAGCACGGTTTGTACGACAAACGGCTGATCCTCGACGAGTCGCTCAAGATGCCGCTGATCGTGCGCTATCCGAAACTCGTCAAACCCGGCACGGTCAATCACCACATGTGCAGCAACGTCGACTTCGCCACTACGCTGCTGGAGTTTGCCGGTGTTGAAGTACCCGCGGCGATGCAAGGGCGCAGCCTGTGGCCGATCTTGCGCGGCGAGTCACCGAGTGATTGGCGCGAGGCAATCTGGTATAGCTATTGGGGTGCGCCTCCAAATCACTGGGGCATACGGACTGCGGACTCCACCCTGGTCCGGTTTCCTGACACGGACGAATTCGAGTTCTACGATCTCGTCACCGACCCGCTACAAACCCACAGCGTCCACGCCGATCCCGCCTATGCTCAGCGGATCGCACAGGCCCAGGAACTGCTGGCCACAACCATGCTGGAGGTCGACATACAGCCGTCCGAACTTCCTGGTTCGCGCCTGCAAAGCCGTGAGTCAGCCAACTCACAGACGAAAACAAAGAGGAAGAGGAACGAGAAATGAATCGACTACTAGCCGCCACCGCACTCGTTCTCGCTAGTTGCCTTGGTGTTGCTGCAGACGAAGCGAAACCCAACGTTCTGTTCATCGCGGTCGATGACCAGAACGATTGGATCGGCGCGTTCGGCGGGCATCCGCAGGCCATCACACCGAACATCGATCGGCTGGCGCGGCGCGGTGTCGTGTTTGCCGACGCGCATTGCGCCGCGCCGTTGTGCAATCCATCGCGGGCGGCGGTGTTCAGTGGCCGGCATCCGTTCGAGACGGGCGTGTTGACCAACGGCGGCGAGAATATTCGTAAGATCATCGGTGACGATGCGCTGCTCGTGCGTCACTTCAAGCAGGCGGGCTACCGCACGTTCGGCACAGGCAAGCTGTTACACTCGTCGAGCAATGGCAGGCTGCTGTGAAGGCGTACTTGGCGTGCGTGTCGTTTGTCGATGCACAGGTTGGGCGATTGCTCGACGCGCTGGATGCCGGACCAAATGCGGGCAACACGATCGTCGTGCTCTGGGGCGACCACGGTTGGCATCTCGGCGAGAAACAACACTGGGGCAAATGGACCGGCTGGCAGCGTTCGACGCGAGTGCCACTGATCATCGCGCCGGCGGTGGATTCGGGCGGGACTCGCTGTGCCGAGCCGGTCAGTTTACTTGACCTTTATCCAACGCTGATCGGACTCTGTTCACTTGCGCCGCGCGACGGTCTCTCCGGTCGCTCGCTCGCGCCATTACTCAAAGATCCCTCGCAGACGACAGATCGCGCGGTGCTCACGACGTTCGGTCGCGACAACTATAGTGTCACGGCAGTGGCATTACATTCGTTACGCGGACGGCAGCGAGGAACTCTACGACCGCGCCGGCGATCCGCACGAATGGTCAAACCTTGCTGCCGATCCCAAGCACGCCGCGGACAAGGCGGAAATGGCGAAGTACTTGCCAAAGGTCACCTTCACGCCCGAGGTGAAGAAGAAAAAGAAGAAGTCCCAGTCCGACAACAGTTGATGCCAGACAGGCCTATCTCATGTATAGACACTCGTTGAAACTACGCCGTTTGCAACTCCGCAGCGTCACGGCCACCGGCATGGCTGTCGCGGCGCTGCTTGCCGTCGCGTTCGTTGGCGAAGTGGCTGCCCAGAAAAAGAAGGACGGCAAAGCGGCAGAGGGACGCGACGCCGCCAGTCCAAACTTCATCGTGATCCTCACCGACGATCAGAGTTGGGTCGGCTCGTCCCTCCAAGTTATTCCGGACGACCCGCGCACGCGTAGCGACTATTTTCTGACGCCTCACATCGAGCGACTCGCGGCGATGGGCATGGTGTTTACACAAGGCTATGCGCCCGCCGCGTCGTGCTGTCCGACGCGCCGCGCACTCCAGGTTGGCCAGACGCCCGTGCGCGACGAGTATCAGGCGGACCGTGCAGGCTGGACCGAAGCCTACCGCCAGCAACTCAACATCCCGCGCATGCTCAAGGCCGCCGACCGGCGTTACGTCGCCGCACATTTCGGCAAGTGGGACCATCGCTACGACGAGGTTTCGCCGCACCAGCAGGGTTACGATTTCTCCGACGGCTACACGGGCAACGGCAACGGCGGCTCGAAGGGTTCCGGCGGCCCGTCGGCTTCGCCTGACCCGAAGCGCATCGACACGCTCACCGACACCGCGCTGCATTTCATCGACCGCCATCAGGCACTTGGTAAGCCTTTTTACCTGCAGGTGTCGCACTACGCCGTGCATCTGGATATCTACTACAACCAGTCGACGTTCGACCGGATGAAGCGACTCACGCCCGGGCGTAAACACACGATGCCTGAGTTCGCCGCGATGACCGCCGATCTCGATGCCGGCATCGGCCGTATCCTCGACCGACTGATCGAACTGAAAATGCTCGACAACACGTACGTCATTCTGATGGGTGACAACGGCGGCCGCACCAGCATTCCCAAATCGCCCAAGTCTTCGGAAGACCTCAATGCTCCGCTGCGCGACGGCAAGCACTCAATGTATGAAGGCGGCCTGCGCGTGCCTTTCATCGTGCTGGGGCCCGGCGTCAAGGCCGGCTCCATCAGCAACGTACCTGTTTCCGGCACGGACATTTTTCCAACACTGGCGGACCTCGCCGGCTATTCCGATCCGCTGCCTGCGAACATCGACGGCGGCTCGTTTCGCTCGGTCATCCACAACAGTGGCACGGGCATCGTACAGCGTCCGAACCCGTTCCTCGTCTTCCATCAGGCCGTGGACCGCGACTCGCAATCGGCGATTCGTGTGGGGGACTACAAGCTCGTAAAGACCTGGGCGAAGAACCGGCTCGAGCTGTTCGACCTCGCGAGTGATCTCTCCGAGGCACATGATCTCTCCAGCACGCTGCCGGACAAAACCGCCGAACTGCACGCCCTGCTGACGAGTTTTCTGACCGACGTGAGGGCGGAAACTCGCCGAACGGAGAAGAGTAGAGCAGATTGAATTAGCGGACATGACCGCAGCGCCACATGGTGGAGATCAGTGACATGAAGCGCATCCTATTTGTGGCGGCGATCCTCGCCGTCCAGCAGTTACCGGCGAGCTATGAGAACTTCAAGGACAAGCAAGACTGAAAGTCAAGAACCTGTTCGGGTTCGGCCTGGGACAGATCGTACTGCTCGCCGATGTCGTCGCGAAGATCGTAAAACTGGACGGTGTCGTTTTCAAAGTACTCGAATAGTTTGTAGTCGCATGCGAGGACAGTGCCGCCGGGATTTGGATGCGGTTGCAGTAATGTGGGAAGAGCCAATAGATGACCGCGCAGTCGAGCGACTGCTCGCCCTGCACCAAGCGTACCGTGCTGACGGCGTGAACGTGTTGCTCAGGTTGCAGTGGCATCCCTTCTTATTCCAGGATCGTGGGAAAGAAACGGAACCCACTCGAATTGATTGAACTACCGTTACACCGATACCTACTTACTTCAATTCATCCATGTGAGAGTCATCACGAAAACCGTTGCTTTCGGTGTGTTCTTTTCAATCTGCGGAATTGGCCCGACCGGCCGGTTCGCACCGTGAGAGTCTCCACCGGCCGTTCTTGGCTGGTCAATGAACGCCGTGTTTCGGGCGTTTTTCAAATTCCGGTGATTTGCTCCGGACCTCTCTTCGGCGATCGGTCGTCCCAAATCCGAATGGCTAGCGGGCACGTAGTGCTCACCGTTGTGCACGCTATGCCAAAGACGCCAATCCAACTGAGCAAGACTCAGTTTCCGGTACCTATCAACGACTCACTGTCCAAACCGAGGCCCAGTTCAGCTCCTTGCGTGGGAACTCGCGCACAAAACTCCAGAATGTTGTGACTGACAGCACCGCTCATTGTTTTGACTGAATCGGCGGCTCGAAGACATCGAGTCGTTCGATCGAGACCTCCCCGGGCTGGGTGGGGATCAATTCGAGCGTGTGTTCGCGATTCGGCAGGACCTGGGCGAGCCGCGTGACGAAGCGTTCGTCGGCTTCGCCTTTAAAGCTGATCTGGTCGATCACAGCACGACGTACGTCGAAGGTGAAGCGATCGCCGGTGCGGTTGCGTTCGGCGCGACGCCACACGTCGGGATCGATCATGATTTGGCCGGTGGTGCTGATAAACTGCTTGAAGGCATTGCCTTTGCCATCAGGTCCGGTGACGCTGCCCGTGATCTCGTAATCGCCAGTGTCACTGGTCATGACGATGTTCCAGCTCTGTGGCACGACGTTGTTGCCCAGCGTGATGCCATGCGGCGATTGATCTCGCGGATTGGCGCCCTTGCCTTCGGCGGCGTTCTTTTCGTCCGGCTGTACGTAGCTCATGAGGAAGGCTGCGGTTTCGGTGGCTGGCTTGCCATCGATGAGGACGCGGAAGCTGCCACCGCTGGGCGATTTCTTGCCGACAAGGTCGATGCGATTGCCGGTGAAGGTCGCTTTGAAGGAACCGTCGTCGCGTTTCTCTGGTTGGATGCTGCGTTCGCGCGAGGAGGGGGCATAGCTGAAACGCTCCGGCTTGCGGATGTGGGCGAGGATGTTCGAGTTGATGATGTGTGCGCCATAGTTGCTCTGATGCACGGCGTCTTTGAGCAGCGAGGGAATGGGCAGGTTGTTCGCCTTGAGGTATTCGGCCCAGTCGCGGCGGCTCTCGACGAACTCGACGTTGTGCTTGCGGCAGACTTCACGCACGGCGGCGACGTCCTGATCCATGGCGTTTTCCGACTTGCCCCACAGTGGCTGGTCGCGCTTACGCCAGTGCAGGCTCGGCACGATGATGTCGGCGGTGGTGTTCGACTTGATTTCAATGATGAGCTTTTCGAGATCGACCGCGTTGCCGTTCGTGTAAGTGATCACGAGGTCCGGTTGGTCGGGGACGACGAGATGCCGCGCCCAGCCTCGCAGGTATTGCCACGGGCAAGAATTGCCGACCATCTTCTCGTAGCGAATCTCCGGCGCATTCGGAAACAGCTTCGGGATCTCCTGCTTCCACGGCTCACCGGTGCCAAGCATGTTTGTGTAGCTGGAGCCAAGAGCCCAGATCAGAAATGGACGCGGCGGATCAAAGCCCTGCTCCAACTTCTTCAACGTGAGTGCCAGATGCTGACCATCCGTCGGCGCGGCCTTCGCCACATACTCCGCCGCACCTTCCGGCTTGCCAACATGTCGCGCCGGCTCGTCTGTGACGACGCTGCGTTGCGTAGGTTTGGGATCAACGGCGCGGAGCCCGGTAATCGGAGTCAACAACAAAGCGGTGAGCAGGGTGAGGGTGGTTTTCATGGGAATCTCAAGGGTTCGAAAGTGGCAACCGGTCGATTTGCACGCGCAGATGCACCGTGTCGGTTACGGGTTTCCCTGCACGCACATCATCTTCGGTAAACGTCGCCATCAGCACCTCGCCAAGCGGTGTGCGCTGGTGGTCATAAATGATGAGGATTTTGCCGTCGTCGGTTTGTACACCGTCGGGATAGGTCACGTCTTCGCGCTCGTCGAGCATCAATCCGCCCTGCCAGGTCATGCCGTCGTCGTCGGAGATGAAGGCCGTGAGCTTCTCCCGCTTCACCTTTTCAGTCATGGGGCCGTGCTTAACCAGCAACAGAGCGCCGGACTTCAGTCGTCGTAGAAAAAACCGCGACGTAGGATGTGGAATCGCAATGCGTTTCACCGGTGTCCACGTCCTGCCCTGGTCCTGGGAAATCGTTTCGGCCACTCCCCGACATCGCACCATCATCCAGAGTGATGCGTCTTTGCGCTCCACGATCATCGGCTCGTCGGGGCCGCGAGTTTTTGCGTCTTCGATGTTCGCGGTGCCTCGGAGCCGAAACGTTATTCCCTGATCGGTCGAGACATAAACTTTGATGCTGTTGTCAGCCTTCCACACCGACGAAGTGAGAAGCCAGTCACCGCTGGAAAGTACGGTGGGTTTGTTGAGCATGATTCCGTCGCCGATGCGCCGCGGCGCGGACCACTTTGGTTCACTTGCATCCGGATCGTCGCAGACAATCGTCCAAACTCCGAATCGTCCATCCTGCTGTCCGGCGCTCTGCCCCCAGAACAACCACAGGCGGCCCCGCGGGTCGATCCAGATGGAAGCCGACATCGCGCGAGTTCCTTCACGCGGCAGAATCATGAGTCGCACCGCCGACCACGATGCCCCGTTGTCATCGCTGCTGCGCACGACCTGAAAATTGCGAGTGCTCTCGACGTCGCGGCCATAGACCACCCACAACCGCCCCGTTGCCGTGCATTCGATGCCGGCCACCCCCTGCCGCTTTGTCGGCGGAACATGTTGTTTCCACGGCGAGACGATCACGTGCGCGGGTTGCAGCGCAATGTCATCGACGGGTGCTTCTGCAGGCGACACGCTGGCCCAGGCCCCCAGCAGCAGCGACAGGATGCCGGTGGAAATGACTCGCTTCATCAGTCCTTCCTCTTGGATTTCTTCTTCCCGACTTTGGAAGTGGCGTCGTCTCTCCATGCCGGATTCGTTTGCCCGGGAAGAGTTGCGGGAACGCGCTGGATCCAGGCCAGCAGGTCGTCCAGGAGTTCGTCGCGCTGCTGAGTCCGGCTCAGGACGAGGTTGGATGTTTCGCCGGGGTCGGTGGCCAGGTTGTAAAGCTCGACCGCGTTGTTGGTGGCAATCTTTTCCCGTCCGCCGTCGAGCTGCCATTCTTCGTGGTAGAGGTGCAGCTTCCAGTCGCCTTTGCGGATGACCGTCACTGGCCGCGTGCGGAAGACATCATCGCGACCGCGCGGGACGGGACCGTCCAGATAGCCCGGAAAATGCCAGAAAATGGCCTGGCGATTCAGCGAAGCCCCACCGTTGAACAAGGGAATCAAGTTCTCGCCATCCAGCGGAGACGCCGGCGACTCCGCACCAGCTGTCGCCAGGAACGTGGGATAGAAGTCGATGTTCAGCACCGGCACATCGCAGGTCGAACCCGGCTCAACCACGCCCGGCCAGCGGACGATCATCGGCACGCGAATGCCACCCTCGTAGTAGCAACCCTTCTTGCCTCGAAGTGGCTCCTGCAGAACGTGGGTGCCGCCATTGTCCGAGGTGAAGACCACCAATGTATTCTCCTCTAGCCCCAGGGTCTTCAGTTTGTCCAGGACCATCCCGATGCCCGTGTCCATGTCAGCCAGACAGGCACCCAGAAGCGGGTCGCCGTGCCCCAGTCGCCCCTTCGGCTTCTCCTTGAAATGGGCCAAAGTCTCCGCCCGTCCCTGCAAGGCCGAGTGAACGGCGTAGTGCGGCAGATAGGCAAAGAAAGGTCCTTGCTTGTTCGCGTCGACAAACTCGCAGGCAGCCTTCGTGATGGAAAAAATGGCTTTCGGGTCCGCCGGGTCTTTGCTGTTCAGACCGTGCTGCGAAACCTTCACCACATCGAATCCCGCGTGCTCCGACTTTCCGGTGTCTGAGTCATTCATGTGGCACTTCCCAAAGAAGCCAGTGGCATAACCGGCCGCCTTCAGCGATTCGCCCATGGTCACGGTTTTGAGCGGCAGATTGCCGCGATTTGGAATGGGAATCATCCGCATCAGCTCGATGGGTCCGCGTTTTGTGCTGCCGACGGCATAGACGCCATGTCGCGCCGTGTATTGACCGGAGAGCATGCAGGCGCGACTGGGCTGACAATTGCCGGCCGAGGCGTACGCGTTCCGGAAGACCATGCCCTCACCGGACAGACGGTCGAGATTCGGCGTCTCGCAGTAGTCCGACCCGGTAAAACCGGTTTCCTGCCAGCCAAGGTCGTCGGCGAAGATCAGCACGATATTGGGCCGATCCGCAGCGCAGAGCCTATCCGTGGCAAAAGCCCCGCTCAGCCCCGCCAGCAGTAAACACAACAGTAAATCAATCCAGCAACGGCGATGGGACATCGTTTCCAATCCAGTCATAAAAGCGAGCTTCATTGTGAGTCAGGAGCGTTTCCAAAACAAATTCCAATTGCCGAGCAACGCCCGGAACGTTCATTTCGCGGCTTCGCGTTTCGCTTCGTTGACCGCTTCGATCGATTTGAGGATGTTTTCCCGCCACGTGCCCTGCAGCTTGTCGAGGTTGGCTCGGTTCAGTGTGCGCAGGGCCTCGTCATATTGACCGCGTCTGGTCTGGATTCGCGCGATGCCCTGCAACGCACCGTATTCATCCGCCCCACCGATGCGTTCACGGCCGGCGACGATGGCGTTGAATGCTTCCAATGCTCTGTCGTCGTCGCTGAGGTTGCGTTCGCGATTTTGGGCGAGCGTCAGCAACAGGGAATCGCGGCTGCGAGGTTCGCTGATCCACGGTAGCGCTTTGGTGAGATCCGCTTCGGCTTTGGCTCCATCTTTGGTGATAGAGTAGGCTCGCCCGCGTAAGTAGTAACCGTCGCCGCGTTTCCAGAAGGGCCATTGAGTCAAATCTTCATCGGCGAATTGCGCGATCACTTCCGATGCCTTGCCCTGCGCAAGGAGACTCTGCATCTGCGCGGTCTTCTTCACGACCTCGATCGGAATGCGTTCGATGATGGCCTCGGCGTTGGCTTTGTCGAGCAGCGCGGCTTGTTCCAGCGCGGCGGCTTTTTGCAGATCGGTGATTTTCTCCAGCTCGGCGAGGGCGAGGAAGCCCGCCGCCTTGCGTTCTCTTTGTGGCGTTGCGGAAGCCGATGGCGAAGTCGGTGACGCTGGGATCGGACTCGAACTGATGCGACCGGCCGTCGTAGAAGTGCGCGAACTTCATCGGCTCGTGGAAGCCGTTCGTGCCGGTGGGTGAGAGGGCGCTGAGTTCCTGGCCGTCCTCGCGGATACGCTGGCGGCAGAGGTTGATGTGCCACGGCAGGCTTTGCGTGGGATGACGGCCGATGACCTGATTCAGCGGATCGTTTTCGTCAGCGGTGACGGGAAAGCGAATCTCGACGGTCCAGTGATCGTCGGCGATGTGCGTGGCGACTTCGGCCTTCGAGTCCCAGCCGAACCATTGCCCTTTGGCCGCACCACGATCCAGATCGACGATGTGACCGGCGGGGCTGATGGCGATCTGATAGTAGGAGTGCGTTTCGGTGGCGAGTTCGATCTCGATCACATCGCCGTGCCAGATGGCCTGGTCGTCATCGCGAGTGGAGGCGGAGACGGGTTTCTCGCCAGGATGCTCGTCGCAACGAATCGCGAAGTAGAGATTGCTGCCCTGCCATCCGGCTTTGAACGAGGTGCCGAAGATGGGCGTGCGACCGGTTTGCAGCTCGCGGAATCTTCCCGTGGCAGCGACGGGGCACGTCTGCCAGTACTCTTCGTCCAGCTTGCCGTCGATGACGATGTCGTGTGCATCACCGACGAGCCGCACCTTCGGCACGGGGCCGCGTTTTTGTCCGAGCTGCTCGGTCTTCATGCGCAGGCCTTTGAGGTAGTCGTCGATGAGGGCGATGCGTTTGCCATAAACGCTCGTCGGCGTCGGCTTTCGCTTTCGCTTTGTCGAACAGCGCGAGTGCTTCATCGGCCTTCGCCTTGTCCTCTTCCATCACGTTCCAGTTCGCTTCGCAGTAGGTGAAGAAGGCGAGCATCTCCTGTTCGGCGGGGCCGTAGAACAGGCGGCAGTATTCGCGCAGCATCGCGTCGACATCCGCGTCCTTGCCGCCCCAGTACATGCGGGCGGTGAAGTAGACCATGAAGTGATTGAAGCCGATGCCTTTGGTGGCGAAATCCTGCGCCGCGCTGAGCCAGATGTCTTCGCCCGCCGAGATGCCCTTCGTCGCGTTGACGCTGTCGCCGATCGCGTGCGCGGCGAAGCTGGGCAGATACCAGCCGCGACCGGTGAAGGGATAGTTTTCAAAGATGAGCAGCGGATTGTCGGTCTTCTTCAGCCATGCGGCACGCAACACGTCCGGCGCGGATTCGCCTTCGCCCTTCACGCCGCCTTTGTTGATCGGGCGCCGACCGCCGACGATGCACACCTGCACGTTCGGTTCGAGCTTGTCGATGTTCAGCGGCGGCAGCGTGTAAACGCCATACGCACAGTTCAGCACCTTCGCTCGCGGATGCGTCTTCGCGATCTCCTTCGCCACGCGATTGACGAAGTCCCACACGTGGTCGCTCAGCAGGCCGCGTTCGTTGCGCTGGGGCGAGTCCTTGCCTTTGCACTTTTCACACTGGCAGATCGCGGTGTAGCCGTCCGGCGGCATGATGGAAACGGTTTCAAACTTGTAGGTGTCGAGCAGCGTTCGTGCCCAGCGCACGGTCTCGTGGAACAGCTCGTCGTTCGAGTAGCAGACCTGGCACTTCGAGTCGCCGGGTTTGAAGTCGGTCTTGCCGCCGTAGATCGCGAACCAGTCCGGATGCGCGTCGAAGACAGCCTGATGGTTCGTCATCGTGGAAATGCCGTGAGCGATCTGCAGACGCTCATCATTGCGCAGGCCGAGCCGCATGACCCACATCGAAGTTTCGGGACCTGCGGTGCTGAAGCGGAAATTGAACTGCCGCAGTGGAAAATCAGGCTGCACGGTTTCATCGATCTGCGGCAGCGGAATCGTTTTCATCGACGGCAGCACTTCGCCCAGTTCGCCCGGCAGATACCAGCGCGCACCGAGCTTGCGCAGGTAGCCGCACACCGCGTTGAAACTGCCGCGTTCATCGAGGCCCCAGATTTCGAGCGTCTCCTTCGGTTCCGTGGTCGCGCCATCGGGCTTGCCGGTGTCGCCGGGCAGTCGCAGACGGTTCTTGTATAAACCGCGAGCCGGCATGCCATACGGCGCGCCGACGATCTTCTCCCATTCGGCCTGAGCCCGCGGGATGTCGCTGTTGTTCTTCGCAAACGGCTCCATGGGTGTGAATTCGCTGTCATCGCCGACGAGCGCCATCCAGTCCGCTCCCGTCGCGATGCGATAGGCGCCGTCCTTCAGGCCATCCGCCTTCACGGGATTCTGCGGACTTGCGCCGATGAAGATCTTCACGCCGTTCCACTCGGTTGCGTGACAATCGGCAGTCGCGCTCCGCTGATCTTTTCGATCTGCATCCGAAACTCATGTGCGGCGACACGTTGCATCCGCGTGGGAGTCGTCGGAAATGACGATTTCGGCCCGCGGCTTACCGTCTTCGACGATGAACGTGTCGGCAGCATGCAGCACGGCCAGCGGCGCGAGCAGCATGGCGGCGAGGAGTGTGAGGGTGCTTTTCATAGCTTTCACTTGGATACAGGTTTCTGGGCTGTGCTGACGGACGGACCGAGCAGTTTGGTAAGGAAGATCATGTCGCTGAATTCCCTACCGACGCTGTCGCCAAGGCGGATGATGACGAGTTCCTGCGACGGGATGACGTAACAACGTTGCTTTCCCTTGGTCTTCATGGTTCGCGTCATTTTACACCCCCTTTGCTTACGAGTTTGCGATTCGCTTTCACACACGCGGGCTCGTCTGAGGCGGAGAGCACGTCTTCCTCGCGGAAAGTCGGCATGACGATCTCCTGCTCCTTAGAGTGGTAGAAGGCCCAGATGAGGTGGATCGAGCCGTCGGCGGTTTGCTGGCCGTCAGGGTAGGAGATGCCGTTGCGATCGTCGAGCATGAGGCCGTTTGACCATGTCTTGCCGTTATCCTTCGAGACGAAGGCCATCAGTTCCCGGCGCTGGAAGCGGCCCACGGCTTCGAGGTCCACGTCCATGTTGTGATCGTTACCGCCGCCTATGCGAGGCAAGATTTCTCCTCCGCAGCAAAACGGTCGGACGCGCTCTATGGATCTTTGCTGAGCCAGATTGATAAAGCCGAATGCATTCAGACGATGGTTGATTGAACAGACGACCACATCGCCGCTCTTACTCAGGTTCTCTCCGATGTAGGCATCGAGGGCGCCGGCGGAACCACCCAGAAAACCTCCACCATGGAGCCAGACCAGCACGGGCCGCTTCTTGGCATCGTTGATGCCCGGCGTCCAGACGTTGATGAACAGGCAATCCTCGCCATACCTATTGTCGCTTCCGGGGTAGGTGAATCCTCTACTGAAGGGTGCCATATCGGGCTTAACCGGGGCATTCAGATACGCACCCATGGTTTTGGGCTGTGGTGCGGATGGGCCCCAGTCCATGGTGTTCCTGATCCCGGCCCATGACTCGGGTGATGTGGGCGCCATGAACCGATTCTTTCCCGACGTCGGTCCGCCGTAAGGGATCCCCTTGTAGGTGTAGATTTCATTGCGACGGTAGCCCCTCACTTTCCCCGAGTCGGTTTCAACGATCGCTCCATCCAGGGAGACTTCAAGGATCTGTTCCGACGAAGCCAAATCATCGACTGCGGAGCAGAAAGATAGAGTCGTTCCGCCCAGCCCAAGGGTGGCAGCGCCACCAAAGGTTTTGAGAAAAGACCTTCTGTTGGATGTCATGGCGCATCTCTTCTATGTCTAGGCGTTGTGCGAAAATAACTCCTTCGGCACTGTCTCGAAGAGCATACTCTTTCGCCTTGTAAAACTTTTCTTCCGCAGACTTCTTCGACATATCGAGATAGCCCTCGGCCTCGGCCAACATCCCTTTCTCGCCGGTCAGAGGGTCGTTGCGAGAGCCGTCCCACGCTGGACCAGGTTTATCGACGGGCAAGATGTCGGCCATGACTTGTCCTGCGTGAGCACCTAAAGGATCGCCATTGTCACTTGTGAACATGACCAGCGTGTTGTCGGCGAGCCGCTCTTCGCGCAGCAATTTCATGATGCGGCCGACACCCTCGTCGACGGCGTTGATCATTGCCAGGCCCGTACGCCGACGTTCCGGCATCTCGCCCGGAAATCGGTCAAGGTATTTGTCGGGTGCTTCCAAAGGGACGTGCGGCGCATAATATGCGAGGTAAAGGAAGAACGGTTGCGACTTGTTGCGCCGAATGAATGCCAGGCCTGCGTCGGTCTGCACATCCACGCGGAACCGAGCCTCTTCAACGAACTGGCCACCACGTTTCAGATCGTTTCCCGCTAAGTCGAAATTGCACCAGTAGCGACTGCGCTGTCCCATGAAGAATTCGTCGAATCCACGAGCTTGTGGAAGATAAGGAATTGTCAGATCACGACGCACACTGACTCGCCTCCCGCGAATACCGTCGGGTTGGTGTTCTCTGGCCCACTTCAGGCTCAATGCGTTAGGTTCCAAGTGCCACTTGCCAACCATGCCCGTGACATAGCCTTCACTCTTCAAGCGGTCGGCAATGGTCGATTGATTCAGGGGCAGCGGACAATCGGGGATCGTGTCAAATCCAAAACGCTGTTGATACCGTCCGGTTAGCAGTCCCGCGCGAGATGGCGAACACTGTGGCGCCGTGATATAGGCGTCCGTGAAGAGCACGCCCTGCTCGGAGAGCTTGTCCAAATGCGGAGTCTTTACGTCTCTCAGATTCTTGAAGACACCCAGGTCTCCGTACCCCCAGTCATCGACAAACAGCATGATGATGTTAGTCCGGTCGTCCGCAGCGTTTGCGTTTGTCTGATTCTCGAGTCGCAGGGCAGCAAACCGATGTCGGATCTCGTCGAGTGACCCGAGTGTCAGGTAGAAGTCGTACTCAACGACTTGTCCGGCTTGGAGACGTAGTTTCCGTATGGGTGCGACATAAGAACAGGCGGATCCACGCGGGCCCGATTTCCCGTCACCTTGGAATCGGTAGCAAGTGAACTCTGGTGTCCCAGGCGTTAGGATGCCAATGCCCCAGTCCTTGTCATCCACATAGGCGATCCAGTCTTCGGAAGTGTTGCCGGATTCGTTCGGCCAGCCCGGCAGACGCCGAACCATTTTCTCTTGTTGAACATAGACAAGGTGTTTGAGCACGGCGTCGACAAAGACGGCGGGCATCTCTTGAGACTTTGTCGTAGCGTGATCCTTACCCGCGTACGTCAACTTGCAACGCACATGTGCTATCGGACCATCGAGCGTGATCCACTGTTCCATGATGGCCTCGGGGCACGGTTTTCCGCTGGCCCAGTGCCGTGGTTCGACCTTGGCATGCATGCCAGAATCAGCATCGATACTGAACTCTAGAACGCGTGCATCTTTTCCCCGCCAGCTGCCACCTTGGATCGGGTTGTACCGCCAGGGTTTTCCATTCCAGTCAGACCCGTCGGGGTCTCCATAATAAGACTGCTGAATGAAACGCCCGTGATCATAGTGGTTCAGCACGTTGCGCTCGGTTCCCGCTTCTCCAAAAAAACCGATGCAGGCGCCTCGCGACTTGTCGACACCGATACGAACCAGTCCGTTGTCCAGGAACTCCCATTGATCAACTCCGGGTTTGGCATCGGAGCCAGGATCGTCTGCCGCAGCGTTGAGTGAAAAGAGCCCGACCCAAAACAGGCCAATGACGATTCGCCAACGGAATCGCGTGTACTCAATCGGGGACGTGAACGGATGCATCATCAATCCCATTCCGGGTTTCATCTTGTCTGGGCTCTCAATTCGTCCAATTCCAGCTTGCCGTCGCCATTTGAATCGATCTTTTTGAACCGCTTCGTCAGGGCGGGGATATTGCGACCCTTTGGATTGCCGATGAATTCCTCCAGCGTGATCGCTCCGTCACCATTCCGGTCCCGATTCTTGAAGAACTGATCTTGCGACCGGCGTTGCGGCGCCGGCGTGACAGTCGTGTTTTGGGGTCTGGGTTTCTCTTGAAGCGGAACCACGGAGCTTCCAGCGCCGGGATACGTCGTGTTGATGTTGGAAAAATGGTCGATCAGCTCCGTCTTGAGCGAGGCGTAAACCTCAGGGAATTCCGTTCGCAGATCATTCTTCTCGGCGACGTCTTTGTTGAGGTCGAAGAGGGCAAGATCGGTGTGCTCCAATTCGGCGATCAGGGCGTCCCAATCCGGGGAGTGCTCCCTCCCGATTTGGCTCCATAGTTTGTAGTCCCCTTTTCGCAGCCCGATGTTTCCCCACAGCTCAAAGATCATCGTTCGCTCTGGGATGGATTTCTTTCCAGCCGAAAGCATGTGCGGCATCAGAGACATCCCGCGAACCGGGTTCTTGCCATTCATATCCGGAACTGGGATCGAGGCAGCGTCCAACAAGGTGGCAAAGATGTCGCAATGCATCACCTGATCATTCGAGACCATGCCTTGCGGTAGTCGACCTTTCCAGTTCATCAGGAACGGCACGTTCAGCCCGCCCTGATACGTTGTCGCCTTGCCTCCCCTCAGCGGTCCGTTGTTGCCGGGAAATCTGCCGCCAGCTGCGCTTCTTCCATGGTGCAGCCTCCGTTGTCACTGACGAAGACGATGAGAGTATTTTCGGCAATGTCCAGCTCATCTAACAGGTCGACCAATCGGCCAATGTTGTGATCCATGTGTTCGAGAATGGCGACATAGTCGCTGCGCAGGAAACTGACACCCCGGTCAAGAGCCTTGTTCACCCAGGCCTCGGGCGCAGAGGCCGGCTTCGATTCATCGATGCGAAGCGGACCGTGCACGGCGTTGTAGGCGAGGTAGCAGAAGAAAGGGTCATCCTTGGCGGCATTCTCTCGAATGAACTCTTCAGCCCACCTGGTGAACAACTCGGTTGTGTGCCCTTTGGAGGTGCGATCGGGCTGGCGATTGTGGAGGAGCTTTGACCTTCCTGCGGTAATCCAATACGGGTGGGCTCCTCCGAGAAACCCACGAAACTCATCGAACCCGCGGTCGTTCGGAACTTCTCCGCTCAGCGCGCCCAAGTGCCATTTGCCGAAGGCTCCAGTCTTGTAGCCGGCTTCGGCGAGATGCTCCGAGAGCATTTTCACGTCGCGCTTGATACCTCGATATCCCGGCGATCCGAGCGGCTGTTGGCCCGGGCCGCGCCACATGCCATTTTCCGTCGAGTATTGACCGGTAAACATGCAGGCACGAGACGGTCCGCAGAGCGGGACGGTGTGGTAATTCGGAAACCGCACGCCTTTCGCGGCGAGAGCTTCCAACGTCGGAAGCCGCACTTCAGTTTCGTCCCAATTGGACGGCAAATCACCCCAGCCATGATCATCGGAAACGATGAACAGAATGTTGGGCATGCGATTCGCTCGACCGCGATCCGGGTCCGCCGCGGAGAGGGCGATTGGTGCAAGCCCAAGTAGCAATAGGAGTGCAGCATTTTTCATTGTCGTCATCTTGCTTTTGAACTCGGCTTGCTCGAACAATTAGCCGATATCGCCGTCGATTACGCCGGAGGGCTTAGCCGAGTCGGCCAACAGGTTGTGGATCAGCTTGTAGCGGGTGTCGCGGATCGCACGTTGCGGGAACCACGGCGGGCCGTGCAGGTGGAACTCGCCGACGAGAAATTCGCGCCACGGGGCGTCAGCGTTTTCAAGCACCGAGCGGAGCGAGCGGCCGTGCGTCTCGACATCGGAAGTCGGCGCCGGTAGCGTCGAGGATCGTCGGCAGGATGTCGACCGTCGAGACCATCGCGCTGCTGCGCATCGGTTTCGTAACACCAGGCCAGCGGACAAGGAAGGGGATCCGCAGGCCGCCTTCGTAGCAGGTCGATTTGCCTCGGTTGAAGGGAGGACCATGGTCGCCGATGAAGATGACCAGCGTGTTGTAGGCGTGTCCGTGGCGTTTCAGAGCTTCGAGCAGGAGGCCGACGCCGCCGTCGAGTCGCTTGACGGAGTTGTAATAGCCGGCGACGCGTTTGCGTTGCTCGGGCGAGTCGATCTGTTGAAACGGCAGGACCGTCTTTTCGCTCGGCTGGACAAGCGTCTCGGGAATGCCCTTGATCGAATCGCGAAACGTCCAGTTGCCGAACTTTTTCGTCTCCTGATCCCGCGGGCGATAAGCGTGCGGGTCGGTGTAGTTGACCATCAGGAAAAACGGTTGGTCGCCGGACTGGGCCATGAAGTTGGAGGCACGCTGGGCGACAAGCTTCACATCGCGGGCATCGATGTAGTTTCCCCCGCGGTAGTCGAACTGGAACGAAGCGCCGGGGTTGACGTGGAGCTTGCCGATGATCCCGGTTTGATAGTCGGCCGCCTTGAGGATGTTGGGAATGGTGGCGTCTCGTAGGTGTGGGTGCAAGCCGAAGGTGCCGCCGGCGGCGAGCCCGTATTGGCCGTTCGCGTGCGGATAGAGTCCGGTGAACATGGCGCTGCGCGACGGGCTGCAAGAGGCTTGCGCGATGTAGGCGACATCGAACTGGACTCCGCTCTTGGCAAGAGCGTCGAGCTCGGGCGTTTCGATAACGGTATCGCCATAGCAGCCGAGTTGGAGGCCGAGGTCGTCGGAGGTGATGAACAGGACGTTGGGCCGAGTAGGTGGGGTTTCCGAACGCGTGAGGGAACGCTGCGGTTCTTCAGCGCGGACGATGCTCGGCATCAGCAAGAGGCGCTGCGATCAGAAATGTCAGGATTTTCATTACAATAGCCTTCTTCGTAATCCTAATCTTTCTCTTAATCTTAATCTTAATCCTGCTTCTCAAATATCACGATCAGGCGAGTTCGCCCGAATCAATCCGACCAGCATTGAAACGATCTGCACCAGCGAAGCCTTCCCCTCATCGGCCTTCGTCTCCGCGATCTTCTTCTTGGCCACCAAAACATCCAGGCACGCGGCGCACTCTAATGCTGAACCTCTTGCCGTGTCGAAGAACCTGCAGCGATCTGCCGGGGTGTGCTTTCCATTTCCTTCTGCGATGTTCAGAGGAACCGATCGAACACATTGGCCATCATGCGCTGCACGCGCGAGTCCGGGCCTTGCGTCTTACCGGGCAATACGTGGCCTGGGGGTGATGACAAACCTTGTGCCCACCAAATCGTCCCGGCATTGAATACTACATTCCCCTTGGGGCCATCGTAGATCGTTGCGACATGAGGCCCCTTGGGTTTTCCGTTTTTGGTTGGAATGCCTTTGGTCAGGATTTCATGACCGGGCAATTCGCGGGCGGGATGGGCGTGCCATTCCCAGCCGACCGTTTGTTTGCCCGTCCGTGCCGAGCCGCGCCGGCAATCCGCCCGACTTACGATCCCTTATGATGACGTGAAGCGATCCGAACGCGAACTTTCGATCGATAAAGATTTTGAAGGTATATCGATGAATCGACTGGCGACGGGTCTTGCGGGAATCGTCCTGGTGTTCGTGACCTTCGCATTGTCCGCCAGTCACACGGCAATGGCCAGCATCCGGATGGAAAGGGTGTTGATGGTGACCAGCCAGTCAGTGGCCACCGCGGCCTGCCTGGCCATCGACCACAACGTCGCGGTGCAAGAGGTCGATTATGACCTGCTGAAGCAGCAACTGATTGCCGACGGCCAGGTGCTCCAGTGGCCACCACCCGGGAAGGATTAGCCAGACTGTTGATTTTGGGGTGGTTGCCGTGGGATAGGCATCCTGCCTGTCAGTTTCCTTGACCTTTCGCAAGTTCAATGACAAGCTGAAAACTTATCCCGCATTTTTCAACAGGCTGTTAGCCGACCATCGCCAGTTTGTCACGCAAACGCGGAGTTTGGCTGGCCGGTCCGTCATCACCCGTGACTTCCAACCGCAGTTGCGACGCGAAAGGACTGCGGCTGGAAGCCACAGCCACGGCAAACGGACGCTGTCCGGCTAAATGTTTCCAAACCTCTGCGTGGAATCACCGAACCGCTTGACGTCCTTCACTCCCATGCGGTCGGCAAGGGAGAGGAACAGGTTGCTCATCGGTTGCGAGCCAGCGTTGACGAAACGGCCGCTGCGCAGTGTGCCGCCACCACGACCGGCCAGAATCACAGGCAGATTGTCGTGGGTGTGTCGGTTCGCGTCGGCAATGCCGCTGCCGTAAACGATCATGCTGTTGTCCAGGAGATTGTCGCCATTGGGCTCTTCGATGGTCTGCAACCGATCAAGAAATTTTGCGAAGCGACTCATGTAAAACGCATCGATCTTGGCGACCTTTTCACAGGCATCCTGTTCTTCCTGTTGGTGCGTCAGGTAGTGATGGCCTTCTTGAATGCCGAGTTCCGAAAAGGCGCGATTGGATCCGTCATGGGCCATCAACAGGGTTGCGATACGTGTCGTATCGGTTTGAAAGGCGAGAGCGAGCAGTTCAAACATCACGTCGATATGCTCGGCATAGCTTGAAGGAATTCCTTCAGGGATCGATTGATTGGCGGCATTGAAATCGGTCAGCTTGCCGGCCGGAAAGCTTTCCATCCGCTCAATGCGCCGTTCTAAATCGCGAATGCCGCTGGTGTATTCGTCGACCTTTTGGTAATCCGTTTTTCCCAGTTGATTCCGCAATTGCTTGGCGTCTTCGAGCACGAAATCAAGGATCGACTTCTGCTCGGCCCGTCGAATTTGGTGTTGGCGGCGACCTTGGGCATCCTGATCACCGAACAAGCGGTCGAACACGTTTCTGGGATTGGGTTCAGGTGACATCGGCGTGACAGGGGTCCGCCAGGAAAGGTTGTATTGGTAGGCGCACGAGTAACCCGAGTCGCAGCGTCCAGATTTGCGAATGGCATCGCACGTCAATTCGAGCGACGCGAACTTTGTCTGGTTCCCTATGGTTTCCGCGATCAACTGGTCAATCGATTGACCCACATAGATATTCGAGCTGGACGTCTTTCTGGCCCTCATTCCGGTCAGGAACGTCGCATTGGCGCGGGCATGGTCCCCTGCGCCGTCCGGCCCCGCTTCGGCATGCTGATGATCCAATCCGGCGATGACCTGGACCTGGCCTCGATGCGGTTGCAGCGATTGCATCGTCGAACTGAGTTCGAAATCCTTGCCCTCTCCGGAAGGAAACCAATGGTCCTGCTGGGCGCCGTTGGGCACGTAAATGAAAGCTGCGCGGACCGGCGGATCGTTGGAGGTTCTTGCCGCCGCGGCAGGGAATGATTCCAAAGCCGGTAGCGCCATCGACACGCCCATCCCTTTCAGGATCATTCGACGCCGATGGTTTGTCTGCTGGTTCATGGATGTGGGATGGTGGTACGGGTTGAGTTGATGTGGTGATCCGATGCGTGATCATTGCTGTTGGGTATCATTTTCGATCGCGTCGCATCCGTCGGAACGCCGGCGAGTCGACCACGCCGTTGATCAACGCTGGTGCGCGGCCTTGTTGATGATCCAAGTTGCGCGAGATCTTATCCAGCACGACTTCGTCGCGAAAATCGAGACCTCGTCCAATGGCATAGGATAACATCCTCTCGGACAAACAGTGATAGAAATCCATGCGTCGGGGTCCCGCCAAGATTTGTTTCAGCTCTTTCACGTCCTGAAACGACTCGCCGGATATCAGCTGTCCGGCCGGTTCGATCGGCTGGCCGTTTTCATCGCTGCGCCAGGTGCCGATGGCTGTGAAGTTTTCAAAGGCTAATCCGATCGGATCAAATCTCGCGTGGCACGAGCGGCACAGCGCCTCGCTACGGTGGATCTCCAAGAGCTGGCGGAGGGTGAGATCTTTGATCGGAGTTTCGCCTGCGGACGCTTCCAACTCGGGCACGGCCGCCGGTGGAGGCGGAGCGGGAGTGCCGAGAATGTTGTCGAGCACGAACAACCCACGCTTGACCGGCGAAGTACGCGTCGGATTTGACGTCACCAACAGAAAAGTCCCTTGCGTCAAGACGCCTCCGAGAGGACTATCGGCGGGCAGTGACACCTTGCGAATCTGGTCGCCCTCAATCCCGGGGACTCCGTAGTGATTGGCAAGACGTGCGTTCAGGAAGGCATAGTCGGATTGAATCAGTTCGATGAGCGAGCGGTTCTCGCGAATGACGTGGGCAAACAGCTGCTCGGTTTCCTCAGCCATGTCGCTGCGAACGTCTTGGTCAAGCCGTTGACCCAATTCGCGCAGCTCTCGATATCGCTTGTAAGCCGCTAAATGTTCGGGCGGGGCATCGCTGGGCGGTTCGCCCCGTCCGGTTGCGGTCGACCCCAGGTATTCTCGGATTTCGTCGTACTCCTCGCGCAACCCTTGAGCGGCCAGCGGATCGATCGAGATACTTTCGACGTCGCGCGTTTGAAGCCATTGTCCGACGAAATTCTTGATCAACCGTTCACTTCTGTCATCCTTCAGCATCCGCTCGACCTGCTGGCCCGACTGGAAATGCAGCCTATCCTGTTCTGCTAACCGCAGGAGTTCATCGTCGGGCATCGTCGACCATAGGAAGTACGACAGCCGCGAGGCGAGCGAGTAATCGTCGATTTCCGGGAACGCATCACTTGAGTCGGGCCGAGAGTGTTCGATGCGGAAAAGAAATCTGGGGGAGGCGAGCACGGCTTGCATCGCCAGGCCGATTCGCTGCTCGAGCGTTAGGCTGTCCAAGCGAGAAACGGAATCCGCCGCGCCCGCCAATTCCGTGATGCCGGCCAATTCAAGCAACTGGCTCAGATGCTCTTGGTCGACCGGTCGACGATAGCGCGCCGGCAAAACCGGCGCAGCACATCGGCGGCGTATTGAAACCGTTCGGCGGAGTCGTCCTGGGGCGGTTCGGTACGAAAAAACCACTCGTAACCATCCGGCCTATGCCAGTACGCCGGGTCGAGCGGCCCTTCGATTCGAGTTGACGGCAATTCCAACCGCACATACGTTCCGTCGTGGCCCGCCACCGGCTCACTCGTCCCGATCGATTTCAATTCCAATCGGATCGTGTGTTCGCCCTCCGCTAAGTGACGCTCGAATGAATGCGTCTCTTCGACATTCGGACGCCACAGATATTCCTTTTCATGAAGAACTTGATCATCCAGCAACAACCTTATCCGTGCTCGTCCGGGATCGAAATCGAAACTGACGTCTGTCTCGATGGGAACAACCACGCGATACATCGCGTCGTGCTGAACGTTGAACGTCAACGCGGCGGTCGCGTCCGTGTCGAACGAAAGATCGCCAGATTCGCTCTCCACGTCGCTCTCAAATTCGTCCGCATCGATCTGTTGGATGGGAACCACACGAGACGCTTTGGGAACCGCCAGATCGACAATCTGGCGGGCTGCTTCGATGTACTTTTCGGCCAACAGCGGTGAAACCGACAATGCATCGGCGTTGTTGTCAAAACCATCGCCAGAGTCGTCGGGTGGGAATTCGACGGAGGTATCAAAGTCGATTCCCATCAAGTCTTGGATCGTGTTGCGATATTCCAGGCGATTGAGCCGTCGCAGACGGTTTGGACCGGGATCGAAATGGGCAAGGTCCGACTTGAATACGCGTCGCGTGATCCATTCGAACAACAATTGCTTTTCGGATTCGGTGGGACGATCCTCACCTTCGGGCGGCATGACGTCGGAACGCACGTTCTTGATTACCGACCACCACGTCTGGATGTCGGCGGTCATGGCGTCGGCGGACGGATACTCATCAAAGGCGAGGTTCCCTTCTTGGGAACCCTCCGCATGACAAGCAAAGCAGTATTGCTGCAAAAGGGGCAGCACATCACTCTGGAAGGTCACACTCGACGCCGCGGCCTCGTCGGGCACCGTGTCGCGGAAACTCGTTTGATTCTCGTCCGACATCAAAGCATGATCGGAATCCAAGACGCAGCCAACCGCGATCAGCAAGAATATCACGAAACGTAAGCGACGGTTGATTTCGCATGAAACGCGAAAACTCATGGCAAATTCACGGCTGCGGAGAGTGTTTGTCGACCTCAATGCGACCAGTGTACCCCATGGATTGCCAGCGTCGAAATACTTCTCGCCAAATACAGACCCCTCTCTGATGACCGGCTATGTCCGAAAGATTGAATCCTCCCGGCCGGCGGTCAACACCAGCCATCGGATACACGATGACAACACTGTCTAGATGTCTACTGGTACTGTTTGGCGCCTCCATCGTCCAATCCGTTTCGGTCGCGGCCGAGCCCGCCTGCACCTTGATTGTCGGCCACCGTGGTTTACTGCTCCACACAGAAACACGACATTCTCAACAAGCTGCTGTTCATCGGCAGAACTATCTCCGAGCCGGATGTGCGTGAGCGGATCATGCAGGCTTCGATCAATTCCCAAAGTGCTGCTGTTGCCAATGACTCGGATGAGTTTTTGAAAGCTCTTGCCTGTGAAGTCCAATAACCGGTAATCATCTGACCCAATTGAGCCTGCGGGGGAATGCTTGTCATTTGTCCTCCTGAATGTGTCCTGTTGTGCGAGTTCACTTGATTGCCCCCCATCCCAAACATTCCGTTGAAAAGCTCAGAGTAATCAAACGGAATGTATCGGGATGCCGCTATGAGCAGAAGCTAAAGGCGATGGGCGCAATCTGCCAGTGGGCCGAGGACGACCGAACGGTACGTTCAATATGCGATACCCGTGTGGTCGAAAAACTCAGCCGAGCAATAGACACCGGGAAAACGGGGCTTTCCAGCGATGGTCATCGGTCGATCTCGACCGAACTGACGTGTGCAATTGCGTCGGCAATGTTTACGCGATCGTTCTCGCCGTAACGGTAACAAACCCGATCGCTCACAGGATTACGCCACGCAGCTTTACATTTCTCAGTGGTACGAAGTTGTTGATCTTGGGACGCGGCATCGGGGCTCTCCAGTAGGAGTTATTGGGTAAGCCTTACCCAATAACTCGATTTGGCGAGTCGCTCGGCCACGATGACCGGTAACGCGAAAGTTGCGTTTCAACCGAGAAAAGACGATGAAAACAGTCTACCAGATCAAGTCGGGGCGACTGGATTTGAACTTGCGACCTCTGCGTCCCGAATGCGGATTCTTCACATTACCAAAATGCCGGTTTGTGCTGAAAAACCCTGTCTCTCGTTGCAATTCCTAGCTTAGCAAAGCGAGAAATTTTTTGCAACGAAGGGCACGGATTCTGGTATTGCGCGCCGCTAATTTCCCGATGCAGATCGGTTCTTGGGTACGAGGAACGAGGTCTGGTTTTTGCCAAAATCATTTAGACGTTCAACGAAGCTCACACGCTCATGGGGCAAGTTCTGTGTATTGCAAACGTCGCTCCCGCACTTCGATAGCGACGTCGTTCGGCAGACACTCCGAGAGGTTCAGGCCGTCCATCGCCATCATGCAACCAAGGTTAGGAAAGACGACTCTTGTCGAACCCGGCGGTAGCGATTGCGTCCGTGATCGAGCAGGATCAAGAATCAGAGTCGATGGTCCATGCCTCCTTTGGAATGACTGCCGCACCCTCAATAGCCAGCCGATCAGAATCGCCATCGACGAACCCCGCGAGTTGGCTCGTGCCCTCATCGTGGAGTTTCGCGACATACGCGCAGATTAGGGATTCGAGGTTGTCTGCGGTTGCCACCGCTTGATCACGAACACGAATCCGATCCTCCTCTTGTTCACCTTGAGGGCAAATGCGGGTGGCCGATTCGAAGTGGCGTAGCATATTGCGCCGTGCAGTGATTTGGCCCTCCTCATTCCCGCCATCGGCCACCTTGAACACCGCGATCGACCGCAATGGGTCAGCTGAAGGTAGGTTGCTGAGCAGAATCGCCCATGCGACGCGCGGGTGTGTCTCAACAATGGTGGATCTGCATTCACATACCTCAGAGCGAGTCAGTCCGGCGAGCCTCGCCAGAGCCAAGGCTCGCCATATGTTTTGGCATCGATTCGGCGACATCACGTAGTTGGTACTCAAGCCATACTTTGTCAGCAGTCGCCGCATTGCCGAGTCAGTTTTTCTTGTCGAATACCGGGATACTTCATGACTCCCGTCACCCTGGCCACTACCGCATGCGATCTCGGCAGCCTGGTGGAGCGATGCCTTGATCTTCTGCGGAACCTCAGCCGATGCGTTCAAGTACGCAGCCAGGAACTGGTACGGGAACTGACGCGAGCGAACGATTTCGTCCGCGTCCGCCAGGCGGTTCGCGACGTAATCGATCATTGCGTTGTCAGTCTTGCCGTCACCGTTCTTGAAAACGTCGTGACGCAATAGCGTGTTGAGGTTCATTCGCAGTGCCTGTGGTCCCATCTGGCGGGCAATTGCCTTCCAGACGAGTTTTCCTTTAGCCGCGTCGGCCAGGAGATCCCAACGAACTTGCAATTCGCCCGCAATCAGCGTTTGTGCCTCGGCCGTGTCGGCGCCGCGGTACGCGATCAGTGACTGAACCGCTGCCGGCAAGTCGGCCTCCGTTGCCGGAGCCCACTTGTCGACCGGCTTTTCGGTCAGCCATCCGAACAGCGCACGGCGTGCGTCATCCTTCGGCGTCGGACGTGCCATTCGCAAGACATCTCGCAGGCTCGGATCGTTTCCGATCGAGGCTGAGAGCAACTTGCCAACCGACGCGTCGTTCAACCAACGCTGGAATGCACGCTGCAGCGATGACGACAGGCTCTTGCGTCCAAACTGTCCGCTACGAGTCATCTGGAACACGGTGCGCAGTACGCGACCGTTATCAGCGACTCGATCGAACACCCGGTGCATCAGCTCGGTGTCACGGCTCGACAGCACAACCAATAGCGCTGCCGGCATGTCCTTCATGTAAGCACGCTCACGAGAGTAGACGGCCAGCTTCGCCAGGAAGCCGAGACTGCTCGACCAGTTTCAGACAATGGCAGAAGAGAAACGCGACAAACTGATGGCGTCAGCCTTGGCACACTGTGACAAGGCTCACCCAGAGATTGCGAATGGATACCGTCGCAAGAAGAATGACGACGGAGAGTCCTCGAAAAGTTACCTTGAGTTGGTCCTTCACACGTACCTTTCGGCAAGATCGAAAAGGAACGCGGGAGAGTTGTCTAGCGACAACTAGCTTTTCGGGCCAAAAACAAGTTGTCGCTGAACAAGAAGACGTTCCCCAAAAACAGCCGGAACGCGAGCGTCCAGCGGGCACCTCCTCCCCGCGGCCCGGCTACTGGGAAGCTGGATTTGATGGCGGAGTTCTGATTTTCGTGCTAGAGTAGATGCATGAGTGACAGCGACCTTCAATCGTACGTGGCGAGCAAAGTTGCGAGCGGGCAATTTGGAACCGCTGAAGAGTTTGCGACAGAGGCCATCCGAGTCTACAGAAAAATTGAGCGCGACCACGCAGAGCTGCGACACTGCTGTGCAGGAACGAATCGCTCGAGCTGACGCCGGGGACCTGGTCCCCCTCGATATCGACGCGCTGAAGCAGCGACTCACCGAAGAGCTAAACGAAGACGGTACGAAAAAGGCTAATGCCTAAAGTTCTTCGGACATCAGACGCGGCGGCCGACCTTTTAGACATTGGACGCTTCATCGCAACCGAGTCCAGTAGCCTGGAGATCGCACATGCGTTTCTGGACCGAGTGGAAGAAAAGTGCGTCCTCTATGCCACGCAACCGCTGATGGGTACCGCTCGGCCAGACCTTGGCGAAAACGTCCAAAGGTAGCCGATGTAGAGCGATGACCGCCGACTAGGGCAACCTATTTCGCTACTCGCCCCGTCCCTCGCATCTTGCCCCGCCGAAAATGCACTGACCCCTTCCGGTCCCCCTGACCCCTTCCGGTCCCCAATAGCGTCTGACGGCGGATGGAAACTTTGTCGACATCTGGAGAATCTCCGACGTTGCCGTCGACTACTTCCAGTAGGTTCCGCTCGACGTGCAAACGGGACTGAATGCTCCCTGCTCGACCTCCAAATCTTGGGATGGAAATGAGACTCTTCCACAATAGTCCGAGCCATCGCACGGGACCCCGGTCGATGAAACCGGAGCACGTTGGCCGAATGCGATTCGGCGCGTCGGTGAAAAAGACCGAAGCGAGATACGCCCCGACCGAACTCCGTTCGGTCGATGCAACCGCGTCAATGAAGAAATCTCGTTTTCTGCATTCGGTGTGATCGCGCTAATTTCATTCTGGCTCCCTTCTCCCCCACGACGAGAGCGAGTGGTGCTCGCTCTTGTCGTGGGGGAGAAGGGCTGGGGATGAGGGGGTCGCGTTCGTTACATTCGCTCATCAATTGCCTGTTCGATCTGCCGCCGCACGGCAGCCGCATGCCGCAAGACCTCGTAACTCGGAATCCGCAGCACCTTAAATCCTCGTTCTCCCAAATAACGGTCGCGGTGCTGATCATGCCGAAGACCTTCGGCGGTTTGATGGTGTTCACCATCGACTTCAATGATCAGGTTCAGCGCTACGCAACAAAAATCGACGGTGTATGGTGGAATCGGGTATTCACGACGAAACTTCTGGCCTCGGCATCGACGATTTCGCAACATCTGCCAGACGTCTTGCGAAAACTCATTTGCCGTGGCTCGCTGGTGACGAGCAAATTGGATTGCGTCATGGTCACGTTGCAATCTCTTGCTCATGTTGCCCCTCCGATTCTCAGGTGCCGCCTGTTTGCTGCCCCCTCATCCCCAGCCCTTCTCCCCCTGCAATGAAAGCGAGCACCACTCGCTTTCATTACAGGGGGAGAAGGGAGCCAGATTAGAGTAGGCTGGCCACAGAGTGTAGTATGCAGATCCGTACTGCATCGAACACCTAACGCAGTTCGAGTTTCGCATTCGTGCACGAGGTGGGACCAACCGAAAGCAGTTGTGCGAGCGGCCAACTGCTGTCGGTGCCGGAGACCGTAAGCGAGTTTCGGCCACTTCGCCATAGTGCTCCGGCGGCCGACTCCGGATCGCTGCTCCGGTCGATGAAACCGGAGCCGTTTGGCCGAATGCGATTCGGCGCGTCGGTGAAAAAGACCGAAGCGAGATACGCCCCGACCGAACTCCGTTCGGTCGACGCAACCGCGTCAATGAAGAAATCTCGTTTTCTGCATTCGGTGTGATCGCGCTAATTTCATTCTGGCTCCCTTCTCCCCCACGACGAGAGCGAGTGGTGCTCGCTCTTGTCGTGGGGGAGAAGGGCTGGGGATGAGGGGGTCGCGTTCGTTACATTCGCTCATCAATTGCCTGTTCGATCTGCCGCCGCACGGCAGCCGCATGCCGCAAGACCTCGTAACTCGGAATCCGCAGCACCTTAAATCCTCGTTCTCCCAAATAACGGTCGCGGTGCTGATCATGCCGAAGACCTTCGGCGGTTTGATGGTGTTCACCATCGACTTCAATGATCAGGTTCAGCGCTACGCAACAAAAATCGACGGTGTATGGTGGAATCGGGTATTCACGACGAAACTTCTGGCCTCGGCATCGACGATTTCGCAACATCTGCCAGACGTCTTGCGAAAACTCATTTGCCGTGGCTCGCTGGTGACGAGCAAATTGGATTGCGTCATGGTCACGTTGCAATCTCTTGCTCATGTTGCCCCTCCGATTCTCAGGTGCCGCCTGTTTGCTGCCCCCTCATCCCCAGCCCTTCTCCCCCTGCAATGAAAGCGAGCACCACTCGCTTTCATTACAGGGGGAGAAGGGAGCCAGATTAGAGTAGGCTGGCCACAGAGTGTAGTATGCAGATCCGTACTGCATCGAACACCTAACGCAGTTCGAGTTTCGCATTCGTGCACGAGGTGGGACCAACCGAAAGCAGTTGTGCGAGCGGCCAACTGCTGTCGGTGCCTGAGACCGAAGCGAGTTTCGGCCACTTCGCCAGCGCGCTCCGGTGGCCGACTCCGGTAGGCATTTGGACACATCGGTAACCAGCTCCGGTGACGGCCACCGATTCCAAATGGTCATCAATCTCCCAAGCTGCAACCGGTGGGAGCGACCATTAGCGCGCTAGCGACTCGAATCACGTACCGAGAAACCGTCGTCTGGTGCGGTGTCTCATTCGTTGAAACGAATAAGTGCGGCGGCCGCTGATCAGGGGCAGTGGGCACAACGGCCTAAGCCAATCAGCCAGGGGCACCGGCCGCTCGGCCTGCGAACAATATGGCGATTCAGGACTAGCACCAAACGGAATTAGAGGCCGTTCGTGTTTTGAATGTGATCTTACGGTCCGGCACGAGGGTGTCCATCGGGGCGGACCGATATCACGAGCAGTCGATTGTCCATCAAGGGTATGAGATGTTGTTCAGCATTGAGCCGGCCGATGGTTGGTACTAGGTCGTCTTGGTAACCGAGTTCTTGGTCGAAATACACGGCCATGGAACGACGCGTCGTTGCTACGCGCAAATTCCCAGGTTCGAATGAATTCATTCGTCGGTCCGCCTCACCAGCGAGATTAGGCCGGAGGCACGTGCCCGTTCACAGCAACGTCAGCTGTCAAAGTCGAAAGTGACCCTTCCTTCCTGCAGTTTCAGACGCACTGAAGGGTTTCCCCGATTTCGATTTGAATCCCTTTAAGACCGAAGTCGCCCCATCGCGAAGAAGCACCTTTGCGGTGCGGGCCGAGATTCGCTTGCCCGCGATCGTCTTCCAGATCGTTAAGCTGCAACCGTCTCGCCAGCGGCTGCAGCTGAACGACTTTTTCTGCTCGATAACCTTCGCTCCGCAAAGGGGACACGGGGCCAGATCGGTAGCGGGATTCTCCGCGGCCGGTCGACTCAAACCATTCGCCGCCTTCGTTTTCGGCGCCGACTGTCGCTTAAGTTTCGTCTGGGCCCGAAGACTTGCCGGACTTCTGTTCGTCGCCTTGGGGCACCGGGATTTCAACTAGCTCACCCGAATCCGACATGGCGAGCACGAATTCCCGAGCGTCGCCGAGCCTGATCGGCTCGCTGGTCACACCATGCTGCAACAGCGAGCGTAGCTGTTGCTTGTCCAGCTGGTAATCTTTGTAAGTGGGCTCAAGTACAAACCGGCAACCGTCGCGCCAGGCTGAGCAGCCAAAGCCTCGCTTGCCCCGAATGACGGGTTGTCCACACCGCGGGCAGTCGCCTAGTTTCTGCTGGTCGATCGCGGTTTCGTCACTGGACCGAATGATTTGGCGGGTGTACTCGACAATCTCTTGCATAAAGGCTGCGGGCAATGCCTGACCTGACTCGATGCATTTGAGTTTTGCCTCCCATTCTCCTGTCAACTCGGGTGACTTGAGCTGTTGGTCTCGTACCAACGCCACGAGATATCGACCGAGGTCCGTCGCAATCAAGTTTCTTTTCTGACGTCCAAGGTATCGTCGCTTGAGTAACGTTTCGATGATCGAGGCCCGCGTGGCTGGCGTGCCAAGGCCTTTCTCTTTGAGCGTTTCGCGTAGCTCGGCTTCGTCCACCAACTTGCCTGCTGTTTCCATCGCGCCCAGCAGCGTGTTTTCGGTGAAATGTTTAGGCGGCGTGGTTTCGCCTGGTTTGATAAACGGCTCATGCGGACCGCTTTCACCGGGTGAGAAGTCCGCCAACGGTTGCTCATCTTCGCCTTCCTGCTGGCCCGACTTGCGCGGATACAACTCGGTCCAGCCTGGCGAAGTCACACGCACGCCGCGCGCACGAAAGGGCACCTCATTGGCAACACCATCGACCGTCGTTACCTGCTCCACGCAAGGCGGATAAAATGCCGCAATCAAGCGCACCACGATCGCCTCATAGACCTTCTGGTCGCGACCGGATAATGTTCCCGGCACGCCGCCGGTGGGAATAATCGCATGGTGGTCCGTCACCTTCTTGTTATTCACGATGCGCCCGCTAAACGAGAGTGCATCCAAGTCAAGCCGGCCGATCTCGCGGGGCTTGAGCGATTGCAGCCTGCGGAAAATGCCGGGCACTTCCTGTTTCATGTCGGCGGTCAGGTAGCGCGAGTCGGTGCGAGGGTACGAAATCAGTTTACTTTCATACAGTGCTTGGGCGCTCTGCAGGGTGTCCGCTGCCGACATCCCAAAGCGACGATTCATATCTCGCTGCAATTCGGTCAAATCGTACAACTGTGGTGGCAACGACTTTCTCGGTTTGCTATCCACTTTTTGGACGACGAGGACGTGGTTGAGGACACGGTCCAAAAACGTTTGTGCATCTTCTTGCTTGTCAAAACGATCACCGGAATAACGAAAGCAGGTGTCGCGGTAGTTCGTCATCAACTCCCAAAAAGGTTGTCGCGTGAAAGTTCGGATCTCGTCATCTCGCCGCGTGATCATGGCCAACACGGGAGTCTGCACACGACCGAGGCTCCAGAGAATCCCCGTCGAGCCATACCGCACCGTATAGTTGCGCGTCGCATTCAAGCCGACAATCCAATCGGCTTCGCTCCGACATTTCGCAGCGGCATACAGATTGTCATAGTCCGACAAGGGCCGCATCGACCCCAATGCCGTTCGAATGGCCTGGGCCGTGAGCGAACTGAGCCAGAGCCGCTGGGCAGGCTTGTGCGTGCAGCCGGTCAGCTCAAGGATGTAGCGAAAAATGAGTTCACCCTCTCGCCCCGCATCCGTCGCACAGATCAGCTCATCGGCCGCTTTGAACAATCGTTTGACGACGGCGAACTGGTCGCGGGCTCGTTTGTCGCCACGAAGTTTCAGCTCGAAGGTCTCTGGTACGAATGGCAGCGTGGCTAACGACCACTTCTGTAGCGCCGGATCGTAGTCGGCGGGTTCCTTCAAACAGGCGAGGTGCCCCAAGGCCCAGGTGACTTGGTAACCACCTCCTTCGATATAACCGTCATGCCTCGTGCGGGCTTTCAAGAATGAAGCCAAGTCACGAGCCACCGAGGGCTTTTCGGCGAGAACAACTTTCACATGTCACCAATCCATTCTTGCGGGCATGACAGCAGCACATGTCACCAATCCTGATCAACAAACACGTGCCAATCGTAGCCACTCTGATTGTGGTTCATCCTTTCAGTGTGTCATGGTTATCATTTTCGGCCAAGGCCGCGCTTTGCTCGGGGAGTACTTCGTGAACGCATCATCAGGAGAGCTCGATGACAACGCGTTCACATTTTCAGGCATGAATTCGCGCAGTCCAGTTGAGAGCTATCGCGCTCAACTAACTTCATCGCTTCGATGTGTCGGACGCAGGTTCGCAATTCGCGTTTCGTTGCGTCAGTGGGCGCGACCGACGCGCATTGGCAGGCGCGATTCGTGCAAGCGGTGGGAGCGACCGCAGACCATAAGCAGGTTAGCGGACCATCTCATGGTTTCGTTTTAGGCACCCATGCCTGAGAAAAGCCGTGATTTGCGTCCGAGCAATGAATCCTGGCACATGCCGAGTGTCCCACTGGACACTCGACTACGGCGACCGTCACAATGCTACCAAGCGATAACGTCTTGGCCAGCAATTAAAGACAAGAAACGAATCACTAACGTTCCATTTGCCGCGTCCTGCAACTCGCTGCATCACACGGCACGCACAGACAATAAGAACGATCTTCGGGGCAATTGTGGATCGTGTCGGAAGCCCGACAGCGTTAGTCAGCGAGTTGACATTCCACCAACCGCCGACGACAAAGAGGATTCGACGTGATCGAATCGAACAAGCTCGAATACCCATATGTTGCCTATTTAGAGTACATGGCGAGGTGGTACATCATCGCTCGCCACCAGACAACGGAGCAGCAGTGGCAAGCGTTAAAATATGTCGCTTCCGACGCGCGAGAGAAATACCGTTTGGACACTCGAGTGCAGCTTGCCACAAGCCGTGTTGATAAAGCGTACCTTGTTCGCTTGACACCGGATGAGGACGTCGATCGTGTTGTCACTGACTTCATTCGTGGTTCAAAACTAGATATTTGAAATTCTTTTCTTCAATTGGGTTCCCATCTGATACAGCTGAGGCATTAGAGACGTACCCGGCTATGCGAAAGCAAACTTTGATGTCGGTTGGCATCTAGCCCCTGATGCCTGATGCGCGGACGAGGCGCCATGCGGATAATGGGATTTGGCCGCACGTCGGTCAGTCAATTTGGAGTAACCGATAATCTGCTTCGGTCCGACACCCGGTTGGTTTTTTCTGTCCGCGTTGTGCGCTTATGGTGACTGCCACCGAGGCGAGTTAGCTGCTTGTGGTGGCGACGCCGGTTCGACACACCGGCGCAAGTTCGACCATCAAGGTCGTCTGGATCTTCTCTTTGAAGAAGTCGACGGTTGGGCCGTCGTCGACTACAAGACAGACGTTGCCGAAGTCGATATCAACCGTGCAGTCAACTCTTCTCGCCCAACTCGAGCGATACGCATCAAACTAGCATGACGCAACGGCGTATACCGTTTCGGAACGCGGGTTCCATTTCACACGCTTGAATCAATACGCTGCGAGCCGAGAGTAACTCGTCACAACGCGAGAGACGACGTCTTCGGCCGCTCTACACGCACGCCGGCCGATTAAACAAATTGCCTGTTGAGCGAGAATAGTCAACCGGATCACGGCACACTATCTTTCGTGATGGACCTAACGTGTCACTGACGTTTCTTACCGTCTTCGTGATCACGTCGCTGATGAAGTCGGGCAAAATCGTTGACCACACCATATTTCTCCAAGCCACTCCCAGAAAGGCCGTGACATCCGTACAATGCTAGCACTTCAACAGCCGTGGGACGGACTCCGAATGACAACCGAAATCTACCTCGATAACAACGCCACAACGTAACCGTACACCAGAACCGTTGTAGGCGCGGGGTTTAGGGTAGCGGGTTTTGTTTCGTTTCACCAAGCGGAGAAAACCCATGTCCCGTTCCGAAACTGCCAAACTTTGGCAGGAACGACTGCGGCGATTTGATCGCTCGCAAATGACCGTCGCCCAATTCTGTCTCAGCGAAGGCGTCTCGCGGCGTGCTGGGCGCATGCGCGTCGCAAGATCGATGAGTGCCGTAGGGCGTTCCCCGAGCAAGTCGCCAAGCTGGAGTCGTTGATACGGATGCTCTACGAGGTGGAGGACCAGATCAAGGACCTTGACGATGCGGAGCGTCTTGCGCGACGTCAGAGTTTATCGCGTCACGTTCTTGACTTGATCGCGGAGTACCTCGGACAGCGAAGCGATGCAGTCACCGTCGGTTCTTCCCAAGAGTAATCTCGGGGTGGCCTCGAGGTATGTGCTTCGTCACTGGGAAGCGCTGTGCAGGTTCACTGAGGATGCAACGATTCCGATCGACAACAACGACTGCGAGCAATTGATGAAACGCGTTGCCACGGGAAGGAAGAACTGGATGTTCAAAGGTTCGGTGGCTGCGGGGGAGGGCAGAGTGGCTTCCCCGATTCTTCATGACCGTCAATTCGGAATACTCATCGCGTACGTGATTCCGGGGTTCATCGTCGTCAACGGACTGGCCTACCACTGGCCAACCGTCGCCACGTGGTTAGCGACCGGTGATCAACCAAGCGTTGGTGGATTCCTCTATGTCACGTTGGCGTCCACTGCCTGCGGACTCTCCACCAGCACCCTGCGGTGGCTGTTGATCGACACGCTCCTGCATCGTACAGGTGTCCAGAAAGCACAATGGCGTTTATCAGAGCTTCGCGAGCAGTTGCCAGCCTTCGAAATGTTCGTGATCTACACGTATCGCTACTACCGGTTCCACGCCAACTGCGTCGTCGCACTCCCGGCGTGGTTTGTGCTGCGGTCGCTGCACGACCAAACGATTCACATACGCTGGCTGGTGGGCTTGGTTCTTGCCGAAGCCGTGCTTCTGGTAGGCGCTCGTGACACGTTGAAGAAGTACTATGCCCGAACAAACGAAGTTCTGAGGGAGCAGTCGAGGGTTATCTCAATTGGTCCGGACCAATAGTCTCAGGAGTGTTTTGTGCCCATCCTGACTCCATGTAATTGAGGCCTCAGGATTATCGCTAGGAAATTCCCCTGGCGGCCGTCCGTTTACAATGCGCAGCTCGTGAAGCTCGTCCCATGCAGTGAAGAGATATGTGTAGTACATCGGTTGCCATTGCCGGCGGTGGCTATCAACTGGGACGCCAATCGACGTTTCGGATCGGTTACGATGTCGGGTCTGCAGTCCGTCATGCCGTCTCCCTGAGAGCCCCCACCACGATGATCCACTTGCCAGCCCTTGTTCGACGTGTGCCTCTGCTCCTTTTCACGACCGTGGTTGCCACCACACCGGCAGTGGTTTGGTCCCAACCCATCCTCGACCAAGGGGCACGCGCCGAGCCGCTGGGACAAGTCGCCTTTACCGAGGGCCCGGTTTGGCACCCCACGGGCAACGTTTACTTCAGTGACGTTGAAAACAATCGCATCATGCGGATGGACCCGGCAGGTGTGATTCATGTCTTTCGGACACCATCGGGCAGAGCCAACGGCCTGGTTTTTGATCTCCAGGGCCGCTTGATCGCTTGCGAGGGCAGTCGTGAGGGGGGCAACCGCCGGGTCACCCGGACAGAGCACAATGGAACGATCACCGTCCTGGCCGATCGCTACCATGGCAAACGTTTCAATTCGCCCAACGATGTCGTCTGCGATCAAAAAGGTTTTCTGTACTTTACCGATCCACGCTATGGCGATCGCCGGGATCTGGAAATGTTTTCCGATGACGGACGTTCGATCGAAGGCGTTTATCGGATCGATCCTGATGGAAAAGTCAGCCGGATACTCGGCCAGGAAATCGAACGTCCCAACGGGATCGCCGTCTCGCCGGACGGTAAGCACCTGTTCGTTGCCGTCAATACCAACGACGACCAAGGAAACGCACGCGAATTATGGCGATTCGAACTGTCGGCCGATCGTGAGATTGTCGAGGGCAGCCAACAAAAGCTGTTCGACTGGGGCCATGATCGCGGACCCGATGGGATGGCGGTCGATCAGGCCGGCCGTCTGTATGTCGCAGCCGGACTGAATCATTCGGCTCCGCCATGGGAACGAGCCGAAAAATACCTGGCGGGTATCTATGTCATTTCGCCCAACGACGGCGAATTGCTGGAGACGATTCCCGTACCCATCGACATGGTCACGAACTGTGCGTTCGGGGGCCAGGACTCCAAGACGTTGTTCATCACCGCCGGCCACAAACTGTGGCACATCGCGGTCCGAAGTCCAGGATACACCGCCTGGCCGAAGCGATGAGCCGTTCAGCGACCTATCCCAGAATTCCCTGAGCGACCTCGCCGGCTACGTCGGTCAAGCGAAAATCGCGACCGGCGTATCGATAGGTCAGACGTTTGTGATCGAGCCCTAGCAGATGCAGCAGCGTGGCGTGGAAATCATGAATGTGCATCTTGTTTTCAACGGCATAGTATCCGTATTCGTCTGTCGCGCCGTAACGAATCCCTGTTTTCACGCCTGCCCCGGCCAGCCACATCGTGAATCCCTCGGGGTTATGGTCGCGACCATTCTTTCCCTGCATCGTGGGCGTGCGTCCGAATTCACCGCCCCAGATCACCAACGTATCACGCAACAAACCACGTCGCTTCAGGTCGGTCAAGAAGCCTGCGATCGGCAGGTCGACTTCAGCCGCATTCTTTGTATGACCTTTGACAAGATCCGCATGTTGGTCCCATTGCACGTTCGAGTCGCTGTGCGTCACCTGCACAAACCGCACACCACGCTCAAGAAACCGACGGGCGAGCAAACATTGACGCCCGAAGTCCTCGGTCCGCTGTTCGCCAAGCCCATAAAGATCTCGTGTCTCTTGCGTCTCGCCGGATAGATCGGCCAGTTCCGGCATTTCGGCTTGCATGCGAAACGCCAGCTCGAATGACGCGATGCGGGCTTCCAAGCTGTCATCGTGAGCGGTTTGTTGCAGGTGATCCTCGTTCATCCGGCGGAGCATATCGAGCTGCAATCGCTGCGTTTCGGGCGAGATGTTGGCATTGCCCAGGTATTTCAGCGTCGCCTCGGATGACGGCAGACTGGCATTGCCGAGCGGTGTGCCCTGGAAATATGCCGGCAAGAAAGCGCCGCCCCAGTTTTTGACGCCGCCGTGCGCGAGCGTGGGGCAGATGGTGATGAACGCTGGCAAGTTCGCGTTTTCGGTACCAAGTCCATAGGTGATCCACGATCCCATGCTGGGGCGGACAAAGCGGTCACTACCGGTGTGCAGTTTCAACAACGCTCCGCCATGCGCCGGATTGGTCCCATGGACCGAATTCAAGATACAAAGGTCGTCGACATGCTTGGCAACATTCGGGAACAGATCGCTGAGGGGTATTCCGCTTTCACCCCGCGGCGAGAACTTCCACGGTGATTTCATCAACGTTGTCGTTGTACCGAATTGCACCCGTCGGCTTGGCAAACGGGAACTCCTTGCCATCGTCCCGCTGCAGTTGCGGTTTGTAATCAAAGGAGTCGACGTGCGATGGTCCACCTTTCATGAACATGAACACAACACGTTTCGCGCGGGGGGGAAATGGGGCGATTTTTCGGCCAGCGGATTTGCGTCCGATCGCAAGCTGCCCTCACACGTATCGGACAACATCGACGCCAACGCCAGGCTGCCAAAACCCAGCGAGCAACGCTGCAGCATGTACCGTCGAGAATTCAGCAACACCGGAGCAATCCCTCGTTAGCGGACGTAACAAAACTCGTTCGCCGCCAGCAGCATCTGACAATACAATTGCCACGATCGCGGAGCTGGCGTCGTCGACGCGTCGTCGGCTTGTTCGGCGAAGATCGCCAAGTACTGCAAACCGCGGTCAATTTCCATCTCGGTTGGCGGACGTCCGAACGCCAACTTGTAAGCAAGCTTGATGCGGGCGCCGTCGACCAGCGAGGGATCACGATGCAATCGCTGCGCGAATCGTTCGGACACACGCATCGCCACCTCGCTGTTCATCATGAACAGGGCTTGCGACGCGACCGTCGTTGTCGGCCGATCACTCGTCATGACACTCGCTTCCGAGTAATCGAACAGCTGAAAGACGTCGGCCAAGTGATTACGGATCACGGGTAAATACACGGCCCGACGCGGCAAATCGTAGGTCGTCTTGTCCTCGGACGTGTGATTGAATACCAGAACACGGTTCTCGGTCTTCAACAGCGATCCACCCATTTCGCGATCCAACAGACCACTGACTTCGTTCAGCGAATCGAGCAGTTCTTCCGCTTCCAATCGTCGGACATTGAATCGCCACTGGAATTCGTTCTTTGGATCGAGTCGCGAATTCGCAACGTCCTCTGCACTGCTCAGTTGATACGTTGCCGAAAGCATGATTCGGCGATGCATCTGTTTGATCGACCAGCCATCGGCGATGAATTGCTGGGCCAGCCAATCGAGAAGCTGGGGATTGGAGGGCCGAGCGCCGAGCAGTCCAAAATTATCGGTCGTGGGCGTGATCCCGCGGCCGAAATGCCACCTCCAAATCCGATTGACCATCACCCGTGCCGCCAGCGGATGCTGCTTGTCGGTCAACCACCGGGCGAGTTGCAAACGCCCGCTCTGGTCTGCGGGGATCGCGTACCGATTCTGTTCGCGATAGGAAACGAACACCGCCGGAAAACCTCGCTCGACCTCCGCAGCGGGCGTCAAGTGACTGCCCCGCACCAGGACCCGTTGGTCAGCGGGTTGCGCACGATCGACGACCGCCATCGCCGATGGAAGTTCTTCGAGCTCTGCCTCGGCCACCGCCAACTGTTGTCGCAATTCGGCGAGTTGTTGCTGCGTTTCCTGGTCGTATTGTTGCTCCGGCTGTTTGGGAAGTTTGCCGCCCTCTTCCAGTGTTGCCACCAACTGCCGATTCGCTTCGGCAACGAAGTCATCCACTCTTGTTTTGGCCGCGGCGATTTTCTGTTGTTGCCGCTGATGTTCGTCCCGCTGTTGGGGCGTGGCCACCTCAACCTCATTCCATTTGGCGATCCGCTTGTAATCTTCCATCGTTTTCGTGCTGCCGAAAATACCAGCCAGCGCGTAGTAATCTTCCGTGCGGATCGGATCGAATTTGTGATCGTGACAGCGGGCGCAGCCGAGCGTCAGTCCCATGAACGCTCGTCCGACCGTTTCGATCTGCTCGTCGATGATATCCATTTCCATCTTCTTCTCGTCACCTTCGGCCAACACCTTGGGGCCCAGGACCAACATTCCCGTAGCGATCGTCCGACGCCTCCGCACGTCTTCGTCGACCGAGGAAAGCTGATCACCGGCGAGCTGTTCGATGACAAACTGGTCATAGCCACGATCGTCATTCAACGATCCGATCACATAATCGCGATAGCGCCAGGCGTTACCGTGCGCCGCGTTTTCGTCCAAGCCGTTGCTGTCGGCGTACCGGGCAACATCCAACCAATGTCGACCCCAGCGTTCGCCGTATTGGGGAGACGCAAGCAAACGGTCGATCAACCGTTGATAAGCGAGAGGCGACTTGTCAGAAACGAATCGATCGACCTCGGCGGGAGTCGGCGGCACACCGAGCAAGTCAAACTGCGCTCTCCGAATCAGCGTCCGGCGATCCGCTTTGGCTGTCGGTACCAACCCGAGCTCGGCATACTTCTGGGCGACCAGCAAGTCGATCTCGCTCTCGGCCCAGCGACTCAAGGCCGGTTCGACCGTCGGGACCTCGACCGCACAGAGGGGATGAAAGGCCCAGTGCTGGCGGGCTGTTTCCAAATCGACCGGATGGCTGGGCAAGGCTTTCGATACGTTCGCCACTCGTGGGTCGACGGCCCCCCGACGGATCCAGTTTTCCAAGTGGCGAATCTCGGCATCACTGAGTCGACCATCGGGTGGCATTTGCAGATCGTCATTGGTTTGCCTGACCGCTCGGACCAGCAGGCTCGCGTCCGGTTCACCGGGAACAACCGCCGGACCGAGATCGCCGCCAGAAATCCAACCGTCGCGGCTGTCCAGTCGCAGATTGCCGCCCAGCGAATCACTTGTACTCGAATGACACTCCAGACACCGCGCGACCAACAGAGGACGCACATGTTGTTCAAAGTAAGCAACATCCTGATCGGCCGCGTTCTGCCCCTTCGCTGCGGCCCCAGCGAGACAGAGAAACGCGAGAAGGGTTCGTGCCGACAATGACATGACGAATCGGTTTCTCTCTGGTTCAGGGGGAGGGCAGAAGGTGGGATAAAGGCCTGCCCGGACAGGTAGCGACAACTTGGTCGCGAGCGAACTCTGGGTGCACGCTCGTGAATGGCTGTCCCCACCATTGTACCCACTATTGTATTCGATCGGCCAGCGCCGATGCCAGCATCATTGGCCTTCGATTGCCCGGACAATCTCGTCATGGCCACGACGCTTCGCCCATTCGAGGGGTCTCGCCCAATCGGCACCGGCCCGATCGATATCGGCACCCCGTGCAATCAAAAATCGTGCCATTTCCAGCTCTCCTCGCCTGGCCGCCCAACCAAGTGCAGTCGACTGGAGTTCGCCGTCGATCAGGTTGATATCGGCCCCCTGATCGAGCAACCGTGCGGCCTTCGCCAGGTCGTCACACAAGTGCAACGCGTGCACGCCGTGCCAATTCGTCTGCTGGATGTTCATCCCCTGCTCAAGCATCCAAGACAGGACTTCGGCTGTTTCGCCAGCGCCCGAGGGCATTCGCTGCCACAGGTCACTTTGGTACTTCAGGAACAGATTCACCATCGGGCGGTCGCCACGCTCGGCTGCGATTGCAAACAGTTCGGCATTGTTGGCCGCATCCGGATCACGCTGGAAGTGAACCGATAGGTCGTCCAGGTCATCGTTCAAACAGCAACCCTGTAGATCCCTCAACGCACCGTGTTCGCGCAGCAATGGATAGATCGTTTCATTCGCTCGGGACAAGCAACATTCGCACGATTCGATTTCCTGATTCGGGTCGGCCCCATGCTCGAGTAACAGACGAACAAGTTGCACGTTGTTGGTTGCGACAGCTTCGTAGAGCGAACCGCCAAAGGGCGCAAGTCCATGCTCCGGCTGATTCGGGTCGGCACCGTGCTCCAGCAACAACTCGACGATCGCGGTATGCCCGGCTCTGACCGCATTGCGCAGCGGATATCCGGAATACCAGGTGCAATAGGATGGAACGCTCTTCGCCGCATCCGGATCCTGCTTCAACAAATCACGCACATGTTCGATGTCTCCAATGCGACAGGCCATTGTCAAGTCATAGGCGGCACCTTTGGCAATCAGAAACCCAACCATCACCCAATGGTTTTTGAGCGCATCGGCATGCGAATCTCTCTCGCCACGATACCAGTAATCACCATTGGTCAGATCCAGCGGGCGGGCACCATCGGGCCGCACCGCGTTGATGTTCGCGACTTGACGCAGCAGAAAACGAACGAGACTCATTTGACGCGTCATCGCCGCCCAGTGCACGGGCTGATTGCCGCGCTGATCTGCGACGCGGACGCCGTGCTGCTGAACCAGGCCTTTGGCTCGATCGACGTCGCGGCGTCGAATCGCCTCGGCAACTTCCTCGCCCTCGGCGCAAATCCCATAACGGCTCTTCAGATGCTCGTCCAATAACTGAAGCATCTCGTCGTAACCGCGGTCGACAGCCATCTGCCGCGGCGAGTCGTGCCAGTGTTGGTTGGAAACATAGGTCGCATCGGCTCCCTGATCGATCAGCCAACGGGTCGCTTCAAGCTGATTCTCTCGTACCGCGTAGTGCAGCGGAGTGCGGTAATCGCACCGGCAGCGGACAAGGTCGGGCTGTCGATCGACCAGCCGTTGCAACCGAGCCAGATCGCCCGTAGCGGCCGCCTCGAACATCGCCCAAACATCGTTACCGCGACCCCAAGCCCAGGGGACCACGTTATCCGTCTTTAGAAAATCGGGTTGTTGCATGATGGTTGACGACTGCCGCGGATTGTTTCCCAATTCGACATTCTATCTCGGACCAGTGATGCACGGCTGATTTTCGTCGAAAGCCGTGATCGTGTTATGCGCAGTGTATCCTGCTCGAGCCTATCGATGTGGCACGTGACCGATTGCTCTTCGGCCCACCCAAATTGCTCACTCGCACGAACCGGTTTGATGGCAGGACGAACGTCGTTTCGCGTTGGCATCGATATCAAAGATTGGGCGGTTGGTACGGATTTCCGGTTTCGTCGATCCGAGACTCCGGTTCGTTCCGCTCATAGGACTCGTGGGCCGCCGACTGCTCGAACACTCGATAGCTAACTGCGTAGCCGATGGCGCCGGTGAAGGCGGCGACGAGAAAGACGAATCCGCAGCCGAAGATCACCTGAATCCAGGCGATTCCTATATACACGTTCGGCGGACGATCTTGGCGGAGCAAGAGTGCCAGCGAGGCGACTGCGAACCCCATGAACAGCAGAACATCAAACAGCGCCGAGAAGAAAATCCGCTGCCCGAATCGACGCTCTCGCCGAATCGCATCCGCTCTGGCAGCGATCGCGCAAGAGCATAGGGGGATCAATGCAAGGACCGAACACAAGACGAGTAACGTGATGCTGGCCATGAAGTCAGTGGGATCCACCATCTTGGCGGGAAACGAATGTTGGTCGATTGTACCCCAAGACGACGGCAGCAACAAATTCCGCGTCGTGCCTGACACAAGCCAGAACGGCGGTGGCTGCGCACCGCCGGCTACTCTCTGTGACTGCTTCGCAGTCGCCGCGCAGCGTCTCTGGAAGGGACAAAGACAGCAACCGCGGGTCGCGCAGCGCACCCACGGACTTTGGATCAAAGGCAAGAACAGGGAAAGGGGGTCGTTTCTGGCTCCGTTGTTCACAGCTGAACCGATGATTGCCGCAAAAAAACGCAAAAAGACGCAAAGGGGGATTCCCGCTGACGGCTTTTTTGGAGGTGGAATCGTCACCATTCATCAGGATGCAACTCCATTCGATGTTAGGGGTGAGTGCGACGAACAGTACCGATCACCGAGGAAGGGGAGTTGAGCATCCATTTGTGAACACTGACCACCGGTCCTTCGGCGGATCGGATGGTTATCCGCGATATTGTTTGAGCGCAACCGGATCATCGGGCGCGACCGAGTAACGGTAGATCAATTGTAGTCCGTTGTCCCGTGCGTGCCCAAGCAAGTCGTGGCCGCCGTACGGCAAGAGCATACCAAAGTTAGTTTTCGTTTGATGGGTTACGATCGCATCGAGGATCAACGGTTCGATCGTATCGCCATCGTCAACGAAAATGTCGATTCGATCGCCAGCAATAAACGACGCTGTTTCCGGTGTTGGCGTGGTGCCGATTGGCTCGTAGCCACTCGGCACAATGAAGGGTTTCGAGAAGTCGAAGTTAATCCGCCGCGAGTTCGCAAAGTCATATTTATGCGCCGACCATCCGGCTAGAAATGAAAGGCCAACCATGGCGGCGACAATCAGGCCGTCTCGCAACCAATGACGGGAGTTTCCCATCAATACGCCCTTTCGGGGAACATCTTTGCACCAACAGGATCACTAAGCATGCGTTCGTATCCTTTCATTCGACTTCGCTGCTCATTTCGGTCAATCGATTCGCGGAGCGCCGCTGCTCTCGCGCCACGTTGCCAAGACAGCTCTCGAACAATCTCCGCTCGCCGTTGCTGGGCAACAGCTTCATCACGTTGGTGTTGCGACCGTAGGCTGGAAGCATGGAAAGTCCAGCCGAGGTAGAATGCAGCAACGCAGATGGGCAAGGCCAACAGCACGCGAAGTCCAAATCGAGGTCTTAACATTCCGATTCGCTCCATTCCGCTGGAAGCCTCTTCAGTCGGCTAACGGTAGACATCACAGGGGACGGAGAGTTGATCATCCATTATCGAGTTAGTTTGCGGGGTAGCACTCTCCGAGGGCAATGATGTTGCCCATTTTACCTTCGCAAATCCCCTTTATCTTGATCCGATCGCCTACGTTGACTTTGGGCAATTCGGCCGATTTGTCAAAGTCGCAGGCGACGAAAGGCGAGTTGAAGTCCTTCGTTTTGCTTGGGTCGTCGTCGAGATTAATCGTTGGCAGCTCGGGATCTGGCGATAAACCCTCCACGAACCCATCGACAACGATGATCTTTCCTTTGTACTTTTGATCGGCCGCGCCAAAGTCATCGGCATATGCCTTGATCAGGTCGGCGGCGGTAACCGTGGCTTCCGGCGTTGCGGTTTTTACTTTGGAAGCGTCGTCACCGCCACCGCAACCGCCGACGCCCAGAACGAATCCTAAAGTGAATGCGGCCAAAACGGATTGTCTCATGAGAGCGGTCCTCTTTGCTTGTGAATCACAAGAAACAAGTTGATCCGACCAACCGTGACCGACGGCGAATGACGTGTTGATTCGCGGCACAACGGCACCAATCACCCGGCACGCGAGGTTGGCTGACCATTTGCAAAGGCCCAGCTCGCGTGCTCGGGTGGATTGCATGATTCGGGCGTCAGAGCGGGTGTCGACTCAGCCAGCTGAGATTATCTTCAGTAGCCTCAGCATAGCAAACCAAACGCCAATGACCAAACATTGCTGAGAGCGAGCAGAGAGAACCACGGACACACACGGATCCGAGGCCCGGTCAGCCCGATCCGTGTCGATTCCGTGCTCATCCGTGGCCAATAACAACCGCGCATCTTCGCGCGCAATGATCGATCGCGCACCAATCCGACGACCGAGATTATCGAAGTGTGGAGGCCGATCGAACTGACGACGACGCAAGTCCGACGCCGCCCTTGATGGGCAGTGGCGAATCCGCCTCGACAGCGCGTCGATGCATTCACAGTCGACATGATGTTTCGATCATTTCGAGCGTAGACGCCATCGAGCCGAGTCATTCAATCGCCGCGATGACGTTGCCAACGGATCATCGACCGCGCAACTCTTCAATGCCAGAACCATTCTTCAATGCCAGAACGTTACGGTTAAGCGTAAAGCGATCCGCTGGTTCTGCTCTCCTGCGTCATCCTAAGGGCCTTCCATACGGTGAAGCACCAGCACATCCGAGACCGTGTCGGCATCATCGTACACGATCGCTACTGTCCAAAGGTGACTGACCAATAGTCCGGCACTCTCGTTACGTAGACATTTGAGATAGTTCGCGTTTTCTATGCTTCGATACTCGCGGTCGCCACCGATGAATCCAGGATCTTCTGAAAACGAACCATCCTTGACGATCCTACACTCAAACCCAGCCTGCTCCATCTGTGTTTTAGCGTCATCGAGTGACGTTCCGATTGGTACGACTGCGCGAACGGCAGTGAGCATCTCGTCCTGGGTGCCAGCACGAATTCGGGCCTGCGACATCAAACGGCACCCCGCCAAAGAACCGACCAACAAGATAATGGCGATCAATCGCAAATTGGAGTCCATTCAGTCGGGGAACGGCGGGCATTACCGGGCGACCGCGAACCGGTTTCTAGCTACCAAGAACATGATCGGTCGCTCCGTGTTCATGCCATGGTTCTGGCTTTTTGCGGTGGGTACCGAACCCGCCAGTCCGGATCGCTGACACCAACCACCAGCATACCACTTGGGGTTCGACCGCGCAACTTCGAACGCACCAATCGACCGCGCACCTCTCATCGAGCGCACCGTCGTACTTGTACTTGTACTCGTACTCAGCGAAGCGGTACTCGTACTCGATTTGGGAGGCCCGCGCGAGCAAACTGTTCTCACTCAACAGTCGTTGCTGCGGCACATCGCGTTCGTGTCGGTCACGCGGACTCGAGTACGAGTACCGGCCTACGGCCTGAGTACGAGTACGATTGGGATCAAAGAATCGAATGCCAGAACCATTTAAGTATTCGCGGGTCGCCTAGGTCGGATTTGGCTTCGGACGCGGGTGACCCATGTTGGATTGATTTTACAGCACAGGTGACCCGCGCAATAAATGCCCCCCGACGGGACTGGCTGGCCCTGCAGATTCTGGCTGGATTTTGCTGGACAACGGCGAGGGATGGTGTGCAAGAAAACACTTCTCTGAAATCGGGTCCAATTCCCCGGGCGCGATATGTCTTTGGCGCAATTTCAGCGGCGAATTCGCGCGACATCGCTTGTCAAGGCCGAGCGGGCATGGTTTCCCAAGCCCGACCGGCGGTGGCTGCGCACCGCCGGCTACTCTCTGTGACTGCTTCGCAGACGTAGCGCCGCGTCCCTGGACGGAACAAAGACAGTGGTTCGAACGCGGTGTTTGTATCCCACGCTCCTGTTGTCATAACTGGTACATCCCGCACAGCCTCCTCACCAATGTTGCGTTTGGTCAACAAAAGGTGTTGTGTTTTTGCATCATCGCTACAGGCAGCGTGGTAGGGTTCGACGGACAAATCCTGTCCAGAGCGAATTCCTTTCCCAGTTTGACAGTGATGAGCCAGCACGCTACCACGAGTGACAAGACGCATACCCTATCGCTTCCGATCGTTCGGTTGTTGGCGATTGCGGTGCTGCTATTGGTTGCGTTGGCCAGCGGATGCAGCCGTCTTCGACTACCTGCGATCGATCCAACCGGTTCCTGTTTGTTCGCACCCAAGCCGGTCACGACCACGTTGGCCCTGCCCGGAACGGGCGGTGAGGGTTGCAGTTGTTTTCGCTGCCTACGCGGACTCACGGGATGCTTGAAAACCGGCCACTCGGTTGAAGGCGCTCCGCGGCGATTCATCTTCCCGGAACCGGCGTTTCCCGAGCCAGCACCTCCTCCGCCGTGTGCGACACCCCAGCCGGCGATCCAGTCCGACGCGAGCAACGAACCGTGTGTTCCCAGCGCACCGTGCAATGGTTCATGCGCCAACGGACCGCCAGCAGTTTTGTTTGGTGATGAGTGCCGATTGAGAGACAAAGTGTCGCTGCCGCGTAAAGGCAAACGCGGATGCATTCTGTTGTCGCCCGACAAGATTGTGGCGCCAGTCGGTGGTGAAGTCGTATTGCTTTCAGGAATCTGTGGCAACGACGGCTATTTACAGATGAACGAGCAACTGGAGTGGATGTTGACTCCCGAGAGCGTCGGAACATTCATCCAGGTCGGTGATGATGATCCGGGACTTTTGCACAGGCTTGTCGGATCGGGGAAGCGACCTGAGAAGCACGATCCGTCCTACGCGCATGGTCTAACCAGCACAAAGCGGATGTTGATCACCCGCGGCAATACCGATCAGGGCGACGACGTGCAGCTGGAAAAAGGTCAAACTTGGATTTCCATCAGCAGCCCCAGCGAAGGAACCAGCCGCGTGACGGTTCTGGCACCCGAAAGCGATTGCTGGGATCAACGTAAAGCGACGGCCACGATCTATTGGATTGACGCGCGGTGGCAATTCCCAGGACCGCAGCTGGTCCAGGCCGGCCAGAGTGTGGAATTGACAACGCGAGTTACTCGCGCCCAAGGATCGATTCCGGCGCGTGGATGGAAGGTCCGTTATGAAATCATGCAACCGGAGCTAGCGACATTTGCCGGCACGAACGGTTCGGCGGTCGTCGAGGCAACGGTGGATGATTCGGGCAACGCAGCGGTGCAGTTGGTGCCGATCCCGGGCACCAGCGGGACCGCCGCGATCGACATGCAGGTAATCCGTCCAGGCGGAGAATCCGACAACATGCCAACCATGACGCTCGGCCGGGGGCAAACGTTTGTGACCTGGAGTTCGCCGAAGCTGGCCCTTCGCGCCGGTGCGCCGTCGCTGGCAACCTTTGACGAGCCGGTGCAGGTGGTCGTGAATGTATCGAATCCGGGCGACCAATCCGCGACCAACGTTCGGGTGGATGTGCCGATCCCGGCCGGCGTGAGGGTCACCAGCGCCGACAGTTTCGCGACGGTCACGCCAAACGCCGTGATTTGGGAACTCGGAACGATCCCGGCTCAAACCCAGCTTGATTTGTTCCTGACCATTGCCGCGCAGACACCACTGCAGCTAGCTTTCCAGGCCACGGCCGACGGATTGCGAGCCGAGGACACCGTGCGAATTGACGTTTTCCGTCCCGCGTTAGCATTGACCGTGCGACCCGAAAGTGAGCGATACGAGGCGGGACAACCGGCAGCGTTCGACATCGATGTGACCAATACCGGGGATCGTCCGCTGCAGAATGTGAGCCTGATGGTAACCGGCGACGAAGGAATGGTTCACGAACAAGGTGGGCGGAGCAAGCAGAACGACCGACGCGAACCGCTACAACCAGGCGAGACGTGGGCGGTGCGAGTGAATTTCATCCCGACGCAAGCCGGACGAAGATGCATCTCGGTTCAATCAACGGCCGCTGGTGGGCAAGTCGCCAATCAAGAAAGTTGTGTCACGGTGATCAATCCCGTACCACCAGCACAATCTCTGTCTGCATCGCTTCGACAACTTTCAGGTCGAGATCGGATCGCTGTTGGCGAACCGCTTCTGATGACCGCGCAAATCACCAATACGGGCGAGGTGATTCAGCAGAATGTGCGAGTCTCGATCGTCAATGATCCACAATTACAAATCATGGGTGCGACCGAAGATGGCCTGACGCAAGCGAGCGGGAACCTGATCATTTGGACCATTGCATCACTGCAGCCGAATCAGTCGATCATCCTGGAAGGTCAGTTTCGGGCGGTCGCTACCGCGGCCCGGGCGCGGATCGCGTTATCCGCCGAGGGCGCTTAGGGGACTGCGGCGGACACCGAATTCTTTTGCCAAATCGTCAATGCGGCTCCTCCGGCAACCGGACCAGTCGGTCCAACGCTTCCCCCTGCGACACAACCACCAACGATTCCTGGTGGCCCTGGCGCAACGCCCGCGCCGCTTCAAGGTGCACCGAGTGGTCCGATGGCGCCGCCGTTACCGGCACGATCGGATTCGATCCAACTCAGTCTGTTTGGACGCGACAATCCGGTGGCCGTGAATGATCCGATCCGTTACTCCTTGCGAGTGATGAATGATTCAAACGTCCGGGATGGCCAAGTGTTGATTCAATTTCTGCTGCCACCCGGTGTCAAACTGGATCGGGTCAATCCGGTCACCAACCCGGAATTGAGTGAATTCCGAAACAATGCCGGAATGATTTCTCTGGCGTTGATTCGGTCAATGAATCCGGGAGAAGCGGTTGACTACGAGATCGTGCTCAGCAGCAACCAGCCGCAAACGTTTGCCCTGACCGTGCAGGCGCGCAGCGAGCGAATCCCAGAAGGCGTTACCGCCACCGTGCAGACTGACGTGCGCTAGCACGATGCGTCGGGAGAATAACAGAACTGCACTGTCATTGCAGGATTTGCTTTTCGACGTGGTCGCTGACGCGTTGACGCACGCTTGGTCGCTGACGCCTTGGTGCTTCCATCGCCAAAGCCAATGAATGGACGGGGACCAACCTCGCGTGCCACGCGGTTCGAATCAGCGCATCGTGCCGGAGTGTGATGCATGTTGTGCGAGTATTGGGCGAGACGCTGCCCGTTCCTGCGAAGGCCGTTTCGGTTATTCCACGTATCGGGTTAGCAACCGCTGGTGCGTCATCGCCGGTGTGTGCCGTCCAAGCACATCTGGGACTACCCGTGCGTGCTGTGATCATTGAACGTGTAAATCCCAGTGCGCAAGCGCGCGATGGTTTGTTCGACCCACCACCCAGTTCGCGACGATGTCTGTTGTGTACGACAGCGTGCACGATTGTTCTCCAGCAGTCAGGCCCACTTTCCCACTCCAAAGAGAGAGCCTGTGGGGGAGCCCAAGCGTCGACGCAAACCAGTCCTGAGTTTTGAACGCATCGGTGGAATCTCCCTCAACCATCCGCGTTCGGGTTTGCTTTGACGCTTGGCTCCCTGATGAGTGCTTTTCTCACTCGGCTTCCACGCCGTCGTCATCCTCCCCCTCCCTCCCATTTCCCGGCGCCGCACCTCCCGAGGGCACCATGGCAAAAAAAGATACGTTTCGGATCGTCACGCGTGGCAGTGACGGCTCACTGCTGATTCGCGATTACCCCACTTGTGAACCGATATTGAAAATGCACATGCAGGTCGGCATTGACGACTGCAGCACGGACTTGGCCCTACGGGGCATGCCGATCTTTCGGGGGCTGATCGGGCCCATTCCCGAAGGCAAGAACATCGTTCGGTACGAGTCGCCGGAGGTGTTCGAGACGCTGACCAAAGAATGGGGCAACGCGAAACCTCGACGTCGCACGCGCCGTCCCAAGGATGAACTGGTCGCGGAAGAGGTCAGCTCGTAACAGCCTGTTGATATTCATGATTCAGTGCTGGAATAGCCGCCGTTTGAGACGCAAACGGCGCGTTTTTGGGAGGCGACGATCGCGAAGCGATTGGCAACCATCAAAAACCAATCGGCGGCTAAGGGGCGTCGCACGGGCAAATCGACGCATTCCTCTCCTGGCCAGACCTCTTTTGGGCCAGACCTCTTTTGGGAGACCTCTTTTTGGGCGGGAGAGCCCGACTGTCCCCTTGGGGCGTCGGTCTCTCCAGGTTTCGGGGGACAGAGATTCTCTGCTCCCTCTGCCCCCGGAACTGTGTCGAGACCGACCGCAACAAACTGGAAAACCTGGGCAGCTCGCAACATGAAGCCCCGCCCAAGCGGGCGTCGGTTTCCCGATGATCCCTCGTGACATCGGCGCCAAGTTTTGTTAGTCATCACGAAACGGAAGGTTCTTGGTCATCAAGAGCTGTGAATCGTGCGACACGACAAGACTTTCTTTCATGATCAATCAATCCACCAGGACAGGCTCGTTGCTGCGAGCGCTGCTCGTCTGGACGGTTTGGATATTCAGTTGGCCGTCGTGGATCCCATCAACGTCCGCAGACGACGTGCCAGGTTTCGAGCCGATCCCGCTGTGGCAACAAGGAATCTCTCGGTGGAACGGCAGCGGATATGACCTGCCGGTGTCGACCTCGACCGCCGTCGCTCCCGACATTGCACCCTACACGATGCCAATTGACCCCAAGGGGGCAAAGGTTCCCGCACCGAGCGGTGCTAAGTGGATGCCGGGTTCTTCCTCTCCGCTAGGCGGACAAGCCGTACTGCCGGAGATCTCGTGGGACGATTCGACGGTGAAACGGAGCGAACCGGCGGTGAGCTTGACAGCGCCAGAGAATCTCGATTCAAAACCGCCACGACCAACATCGAGTCAGGAATCGGCTCAAGAATTGCCCGCGCCGGTGAAGGATCAAACGAGCACGGAGAAAGCGATTGGTGAGGCAATCGAAGCGGGTGAGTTGGGTGTGGAGCAGGCACCGCTGGAACAGGAGGTCACTCGTTGGTACCAGTACCCCCAGCGATGGATGCGTGGCTGGAACAGTCATGCCGAATTCGGTCTTGATGGCAGTAGCGGAAACTCCGAGACGCTGGCCATGCAAACGGGACTGGAGATGAAGCGGCAGACGGATGTCTATACGTTGTTCGTCGACATCGACTATCGCCAGGCGAGCAACAAGCACGTGTTGACCGAAGACAACGGTCGATTGAACATGGATTACGACCAGCTGGTAGCCGAGTCGAAGTGGTCGGGATTTGGAAAACTCGGATTGGAATGGGACAGATTCAAATCGTTTGACTTGCGATTGAATCTCAACAGTGGCGTCGGCTATCACTGGATTCGCGAAGCGCAGTCGACGCTGGTCACACGATTTGGTGCCGGTGCATCCAAAGAGATTGGTGCTCCCATTGATCGTTGGATCGCCGAGGCGGTGTTTGGCATCGAAGCGGAACGTCAGCTGAACTCGCGGCAAAAGCTGAAAGGCAGAGTCGATTACTTCCCCGCCTGGGAAGATTTCAGCAACTACCGAGTCGTGACCGATCTCGCCTGGGAGATCTTGCTCAATGACCGCGAGAACCTGAGCCTGAAGCTGGCGGCTACCGATCGATACGATAGTACACCGCAGGGTGCCCGACCCAACGACGTCTACTACTCGATGCTGTTGCTGTACAAATTCTAGATCGAGCCTATTCCAGTGCGCTGTGCGCGGCGGGATCGGTTCAATCGTTACAGCTGGACGAGCGGAAGAGCGGATAATCGAACCGAAAACGTCTTTTCCTCACTCGCTTGGGACGTTGTGAATCGCAACCTAGGTTTGAAGGTATCGCGCCCTTCACTCAGTTGAACTTCACTGGCCATGACATCATCTGCACCGATTCCTTGGAAGCACGTCCGCAACGTATTGACCTTGTTTGCACCTCTGTGGGTTGGTGCGGCCTTGCTGTTTGGCATTTCCGGTGCCTGTTTTGCGATGTTCAGTCGCGACATGTGGTCAGCGCGTCAGCCATTGGTCGTCCGTGACGAGATCACCAGTTCGGTCGATCGGCTGGGCCGTTTTGGCAGCCAGAGTGCGCTCAAGGCGGCGCAGGAAACGATTCTGGAAATGACCCAGAATCCTGAGGTGGTAGCCGCCGCGCTGCGTCAAATTGGTCCGCCCGAGGGAGCCGACGAAGCAACCTGGCCGACGACCAAAGTGATCGATTCGGTGGCCAGTACCTGCGTGAACATCATCGCCCCCAAGGGTTCCGAATTTGGCAACAGCGAAGTGGTCTATTTGCAAGTCAAAAGCGAAGGCCAGACACGGGCGACCGAGTTCTGTCGAGCCATGTTTGACTCTTTGACCGAGCAGCTAAGAAACGTTCGCCGCGTACGTGCCGACAGCATCATTTCCGAACTCAGTCACGCCCGCGATTTGGCCAAGCAAAACCTGGACGAGGCGTCGGCTCGGATCCGTACGATTGAGGTGCAGTTTGGTTCCGACCTCGGTGAATTGCGAAACCTTAACGATATATCGGGAGACGGGACAAACCGTCGAACCTTGGAACAAACCACCGGCGAGTTACAAGCTGCAGAACTGGAACTGGAAAAGCTCGAAGCCCTTCATCAGTTGCTTGTCACCGGTGCCGAGAATCCACAGCACTTATTGATCAGTGGGGGCGATCTGCTAGCGAGTCAACCGTCGCTGCAGCGGCTCAAAGATGGTTTGATCGATGCCCAATTGGCGGCCAGCCATCTGTCGGGCATCTACACCGATGCGAACCCCAAACGCCGCGCCGCGATGGCGGCGGAGGCAGAGATCACGCGCCGCATGCAACAGGAGACAGCTGCGGTGATTCAGGCAACCGAGCCTACGATTCGGCTGGCTCGCGAACGAGTGGCACGGTTGCGTGAACGAAAACTGCGGCTGGGCGAGCGATTGGACGAACTGGCAAAAGCACGTACCAATTACGCCAAAATTGATGCCGAAGTAAAGAATCGCACCAGCCAACTGGTCGACGCGGAACAATTGCTCTCGCAGGCTCAAGCGAGCCGCTCGGCCGCCCTTTCGACCAACTTGATCGCTGAACTCGGTCCGCCTCAGGTGACCGACAAACCGATCGGTCCCGGCAGCGCCGTGTTGACGCTCGGGTCCGCCTTTGCAGGACTCATGTTCGGATTCGGTACCGTCTTCTTGATTGCACCGGGACCGACGGACATCGGCGGACGCCGACGCTGGAGTGACTACTTGAACGGCGGCCGTCGAGCGACCGACGCGCCCTCGAACGATCAACGTCGCCGCGCAGATCAGTGAACGACCAAGAGTGGTAAATCCAGCGTTCAGCGGACGAAAATCTCGATCGGCTGGCCCCCGGAGGGACGATCGATCACCGCGGAATCGAAACTGGGCGGACCGGTCAACCCGCGAGCATTGCGTGAGTACCCGTATCGTTCGATCGGGATTCCAAAGCGGTTCTGATTCAGGCTGCCGTCATTGTTCTCGTCGTGATACGCGGCGACGGCAAACTTCTCCGGCAACGAAGACAGGGGAATCATCCAACTCCCTTCACCCCCGATGATCTTGATCGGTTCCCGGATGATCGCCTTTTCGGGTTCGTTGAAATTCTTGTCCGAATCATAGATGGCAACCATCATCACGCCCATATCATTGGCCGCGCCGAGCACCTTGACGATCACCGATGATTCATTGGAGATCGCATCGGAGGTCGATTCCGATTCGTCGATCGGATCCTGGATCGAGTTCGATTCGGGAAATCGGGGCGGCACGAATCGAGTCTGCTGATACGCCAAAATGCCAGCACCGACAACCAAAATCGAAACCACAAATCCCATCAACAGATTGCCGTGATTCTCTTGCCACACGGTCGGCAAATCGGCCGACCGACCTCTCTGGTGATCGAAAAACGTTTCCTTCATTGACGGGGCACCCATTCACGAGTTAGACGCTCAAGCGTGAAACAATCGATTTGAACAACAAGTTGCTGATTCTCTCCGAACATGGTCACCCGGGTGGGAAGACGGTCCCATCGGTGGCAAACTCGGATGGCGTCAAACCGCTGAAAAAGGCGATTGTACCAATTGGCTTGCGGCGATGGGCATTGGGCAGCCGATCATGCCCGCCCTGCGATGGAACCACCACACCAACGAAGTGATTCGTCACGATGTCCGATTCGGCCGATCTGGCCCTTGAAATCAACGATTTGCGGAAGTCATTCGGGTTGCTCCAGGCCCTGCAGGGTGTTTCGTTTACGCTAGCAAAGGGTGAAAGGCTGGCGTTTCTGGGCCCCAACGGCGCGGGAAAAACGACTCTGATTCGGTGCCTCTCCAGACGGACAAGACCGGATGCGGGCGAGATCAAATTGTTTGACCGGCCGATCGACGAGGTCCCCGTTCGACATTCTCTTGGGCTCGTGCCTCAGGAGATCGCATTGTACGGCGACTTGACGACGCGCGAGAACCTATCGGCATTCGGTCGTTTCTATGGACTTTCGCGTCGCATCCTGCGCGACCGTGTCGACTGGGCATTGCAGTGGACGGGGCTTTCCGACCGCGCAAAAGATCTGGTCGGCGGATTCTCCGGTGGAATGAAACGTCGCGTGAACTTGGCTTGTGGAGTGATGCATTCGCCACGAATCCTGCTGCTGGATGAACCGACGGTCGGCGTCGACCCGCAGAGTCGACAGCGAATTTTTTCGATGTTGGACGAATTGAATCGCGACGGCACATCGATCCTCTTGACGACGCATCACCTCGAGGAAGCCGAACAGCGATGCGACCGGATTGTCATCCTGGACAAGGGTCGTGTGATTGCCGACGGCAACATCGACCAACTTGTCGAGCGTACGGTAGGCCGATCGCGAATGGTTCGATTGAGAATCGACCGTCCGCTAGCCGCACCGATCGCATCGTCCGATCCATCATTCGGTACGATCGGCCAGACTGGCGAGCGAATCATCACCACACGTATTGATGACGTAGCGTCGCAACTCGCGGTCGTGATGGAAGCGGCCCGGCGATCCGGCTATCAAATCTCTGACGTGGAAGTGCATGCGCCTTCGTTGGATGACGTGTTCATGCATCTAACCGGTTTCGAACTGAGAGACTGATTGCCCGTGATCTGGACAGTATTCGAAATCAATCTGCGACGACTGCTGCACAATCGGGTGGAGCTGATGTTGACATTTGTTGTGCCAATTGCGTTCTTCAGCATCTTCGCGATCATCTTTGGCGGCGGCGTCGGCAGCGCCGCGACGCCAAGAATCAAAGTGGTTGCCGTTGACGAAGTCGATTCACCCTCCAGCCGTTCAGTCGTTTCTTTGCTGAAAGAAAACGAAGGCCTGCGTTTCATGCGAGATGACGATCCCTCGACAATCACGCCTGATCAAGCGGCGCAGCTGGTTCGTCACGGTAGCGTGACGGTGGCAATCGTATTGCGGCAGAGCAATGACGTGATCTCGGCTGATCTATTCACCGACGCCTCGGACCAGGTCGCCGGACAGGTCGCCACCGCCCTGGTCAGTCGATCGTTGATGCTCGTCGATGCGAAGCAGCGATCGCGAGCGATCAAGGACTTCGCCGCGCAGGCGGGAGCACCATCGGCCGATGACGTACCGAGTAAGAAGGCCGCAATCATCCATCAACAATCGACAAAACCGGCAGCGAGCGATCCGATCGACGGCGGCCAGCAGGGACCAGCGGTGCGAATCGTGGACGTGATGGGCGAAGGAAAAGCGAATCCGGTGGTCAGCATGTATGCTGCCGGAATCGCAGTCATGTTCCTGCTGTTCGGCGCCACTGGCGGTGGTGGCGCCTTGCTCGAAGAACGTGAAAACAAGACGCTCGATCGACTGCTATCGACCTGCCTTTCGATGGACCAGTTACTGCTCGGCAAGTGGTTTTACATGACCGCAATCGGCGTTCTGCAGGTGAGCGTGATGTTCGTGTGGGGACAGATCATCTTCGGTATCGACCTGGTCGGACATCTCGATGGTTTCCTGATGATGACCGTGGTGACCGCTTCGGCGGCATCCGCCTTTGGTCTGCTGCTGGCGACACTGTGCCGAACCCGCGGACAGCTGAATGGACTTTCGGTCGTCCTGGTGCTGACGATGAGCGCACTCGGCGGATCGATGGTGCCCCGATATGTGATGAGTGAACGGCTCCAGCAGTACGGGCTGTGGACGTTCAACGCTTGGGCGCTTGACGGATACGACAAGGTATTTTGGCGAGAGCTGCCGGTACAGGACCTATCGCCCCAACTGACGGTCCTGCTGGTCTGTGGGATCGTATTCTTGCTGGCCGCTCGTATGCTGGCGGTCCGCTGGGAAACGGATTGAGATCCTGTGTCGGCCCACCTCGGGTGTCCAAACCCATCACCCACCTCCTCGCCGCGATGCCAATTGCCGAAAGTTTGCCTCGCTGGCCAGATCGGCTGATTGATGGACCAAGGCTAAATCCATTACCCTTGAGGCCAGATCGATCACAATTCATTCGCAACGCACGTAGGTATCAAAAATGGATCCATGGCCAATCGGCGTCTTTGCTTCGGTCGATGCGGGACTGGGTGTCGCCTGGGACGTCATCGCCCAGCTGCGTGTTCCCACAATCCAGTTGCATGCCCCCAGCCCTGAGAAACGCAACCAGGACTCGGCTTACCAATTGAGCATTCAATTGCGCGAGATGGGCGTGAAGTGCACCGCCGTTTTCGGTGGCTTCGAAGGCGAAAGCTACGCCGACATTCCGACTGTCGTCCAGACCGTCGGACTCGTCCCCCAAGCCACGCGACAAAGTCGACTGGAAGAGATGTTTCAAATCGCGGATTTCGCAAAGTGGCTCGGTTGCGATACCGTGGCCCTGCACCTCGGATTCATTCCGCATGATCCGGCCGCCGATGGTTACCAGCCAATCGTCGAGGTGACGCGAAAGCTATGCGATTACTGTGCACAAAGTGACCAATTCCTCCATCTCGAAACGGGTCAGGAGACAGCCCAGGAATTGCTCGAATTCATCAAGCAGGTTGACCGAGCAAACCTGAAAATCAACTTTGATCCGGCAAACATGATCCTGTACGGGACCGGCCAGCCGATCGAAGCTCTCAAGGCCGTCGGTCCCCATGTCCGCAGTGTTCATTGCAAAGACGGAACCTGGAGCGAGAAGCCGGGAGAAACTTGGGGAGCGGAAGTCGCTCTCGGCCAGGGCGATGTCGACATGCATGCTTACCTGAGGACCCTCAAGGAGATCGGATACCAGGGACCACTGACGATTGAGCGAGAGATTCCGCAGGATCCGGAACGTCAGAAGGCCGAAATCGGCCAGGCGATTGAGTTGCTGAAAACGTTGCGAGCCGAGATTTTGTAGCCGAGACGAGGAAGGGCACCACCCACAAGAAGGGGCGGTGCCGATTCATAACGCCTTGATCAGCGGGCGGTCTGTCGCTAAATTCACCCCTCCCCAAATCAAGATTTGAGAAACACCTCCAGAGTATGGTCTGATGGCACATAAGAAAGGACAGGGGTCGAGCCGTAATGGTCGCGACTCCAACGCCCAGCGACGTGGCGTAAAGAAATTCGGCGGAGAACGCGTCTGTGCCGGTCACATCCTGGTTCGCCAGGTGGGCACCAAATTTCACCCCGGCAAAGGTGTGGGCCAGGGAAATGATTACACGCTGTTTGCCTTGATTGACGGTGAAGTCTTGTTTGATCGCAAGGGTCGCCGTGTGAACGTGGTCGCGGCCGGCTGATCGGTCACACCCGCTGCCAACGATCCAAAAACGCCCCACCAACCGTGGGGCGTTTTTTTCTGACCCCTCTGTGCTGCGCCAGGCGTCTGGCGAGGATCGTTGGCTGGCAAGCCGATCGCGGAACTTCAAGAACCGTCTCGATTTTCCGAATCCATTGTGGCCACGGCTTCGTCTTACGTACGGTCGAGATTCGAGACATGATTGGCGGAGTGTGAAGATGCCCCTGTTTGATTCGTTTCCATCCCTGCTGACGCCACCTCTGGCAGACATCCCACCACCACCGCCCGAGATTCCGATTCTCGATGCGACACTGCCACACCCGATCGCCATCGTCCTCGCTGGACTGAGCCTTTCCTTCGCGGTGGTTCTGCTGGGGACTCGCTGGAAAAAGGGAAGCATCGGGTCGAGGCCAAAGATGTTGGTCGCGGCGGGCGTATTGATGGCCGTCATGACCGGTGGAGCCGCCGCTTGGGCTGCAGGCCAGTGGAGGCATTACCAATCTCTACGTGAAAGTTGGCAGCCCAATGGGCCGGTCCGTGACTGGACAGAGCCAGCTGCTGATCCCGACGATGAACGCGCTGGCAGGGGCAAAGCACACGATGGTCGCGACACTCTTGGTTGCCGGAATGTTCATGGTGCTGACCCTGTGGGCCGCATTCTGTTTTGACGACACGAGCACCCGAAATCTTTACTTCAATGTTGCCATGATTCATGTGCTGACCGAGATCCCGTTCCTGTTGCGAGTGCTTTAGTACATGCCCGGACTGCCATGACGAACCATCTGGTCTTGTTGTTGCTCGGTTACGTGGCAACGGTGCTGATCGAGATTCCCGTGCTGTGGTTCGGTCTCCATCCAAGCCATCGGCCCGGTGTCAAACTTTTTGCCGGATTCTGGCTGACCGCCTGCACCTATCCGATCGTCGTCTTGGTGTTTCCGCAGCTGATTGCGATTGGCGAGCACCGCACGCTCTTTTTATTGGTCGCCGAATCGTTTGCGGTCGTGGCCGAATGCGTCTTGTTCTCGCTGCTCACCAACACCGGCAAGTCGACGCGCGGCCGTGACTGGGCTGCGATCATCGCCGCAAATCTGGCCTCGTTTGGCATTGGCGAAACGTTCTATTGGCTGGTGAGGCTATAAAACGCGTCGCATGCGCATTTTGAAGTTGCATGTTTTGCACATCCCGAACCGTCCCCTTGGAAGCTGCACAGACCGAGTGTCGAACGGCGCGGCGAGGGATCACTGGGCGGTTCCAACCCGCGTGCTGCCGCTCCGTTCACTCCGACCGACACGCGAACCGACAATTCGCGGCGATTGCTCACGAATCCGTGAATCCCATTGGTGTCTTTGTTTTAAACTAGGAACAACCGACACCGATCCGTCGCTCCTCGGCCACCCTCACCCATCAACCTCCACAGAGGGGCATCCCGCTCGATTCCGCCGTTCCTACACTCTGCCGCGGTACCTGTTATCAACGACCATTGCCATTGATCATGCTGCCAGTGCTTCCACCACTTGTTACCTCGACCTACCGACCGGCTTGTCGAATCGGGATCGTGATTGGCGTATTGGCAGCACTGCTGGTCGGCTCGATGGATGCTCGGGCGGCCGACTTGGCCTCGACCGAAGCGAAGTATCGCGGCGACCTGCTACCGCTGTTGCGGACCTATTGCTTTGACTGCCACGATTCGGGGAGTGAGATTTCTCTGGAATCGGATCATTCGGCCAAAGCGATCGCTGGCAATCGCAAGACTTGGATCCGCGCCTCGCCCAGTTGCGACTCGGCGCGATGCCGCCCGAGGATGGCCAACCATTGGATTCGGCAACGCGAAAGCGAATGGCCGACCTGATTGACGGCCTGGCCAACAGCGTCGACTGTGTTCGCAATCCGAATGCCGGTCGAGTCGCGATGCGGCGACTGAATCGTGCGGAGTATCGAAACACGATTCGCGACCTGACCGGTGTCGATTACCAACCGTCGGACGGTTTCCCAGGTGATGATGTTGGCTACGGTTTCGACAACATCGGTGATGTGCTGTCGTTGCCGCCGCTGCTGATGGAAAAGTACCTGGACGCGGCCGAGTACGTGTCGGGTCAAGCAATCTATACTCCACCGCCACCCGAGATATTCGAGATTGACAAAGCACCCTCTTCATTGATCGGAGCCGAGAAATATGGAGCTGGCAGCCGGATCACGATCGCCAGCCATGGCACGGTCTCGCTGCAACAAGAATTGCCATTCGCTGGTCTGTTCACGCTAACGATCACGGCCAGCGGAGATCAAGGCGGTGACGAGCCGGTGAAGATGGAAGTGAAGTATGGCAAGACAAAACACGTCGTGAATGTTCCAACCGAAGAGGCGACCGATTACCAGGTTCAGTTTTGGCTGGGACGAGGAAATCGATTGATCGAGATCAGCTTTATCAACGACTACTACGTGGCTGGAAAAGAGGACCGCAATCTTCATCTCCATCATCTGCATCTTCACGGAGAACAACGCCGTGTGCAGCTGGTTTCCGAGGATCAGATACCGGCAAGTCATCACAAGATCCTGTTCGTGACTCCTAGCGATGAGGTGACGGTGGAGGATGCGACCGCCGCGGTGGTTGGCCGCCTGTCGAGTCGAGCCTTTCGGCGGCCATCGACCAATGACGAAGTTGCCCGGCTACAGAAGCTTGCTGATCGAGTTCGTGCCGACGGTGGCAGTTACGAAGAGAGCATTCAGGTAGCGTTGCAAGCGATCCTCGTCTCACCTCACTTCTTGTTCAAAGTCGAGCAGCCTCGCGAGCCCAACGCAGAGGGTGACATGCCATTGGTGAACGACTACGAACTCGCCACCCGGATTTCGTATTTTCTGTGGAGCAGTATGCCGGACGACGAATTGTTGTTGCTGGCCCATCGCGGCCAATTGCGTGACCGCCGGCGGCTGCTCGATAAGATCGGACGCATGATCCGGGACCGGAGGGCGAATCAGTTTGTCGAGAACTTTGCCGGACAATGGTTGCAGCTCCGTAATCTCGACCACGTCAATCCGGACCGGCGTATCTTTCGCGCCTACAACGATGACATTCGCGACTTGATGCGACGTGAGACCTTGACGTTTTTTGCTGGCGTGATGCGGCGGAACATGCCGGTAACGACACTGTTGGACGCCGACTTCACCTATCTGAATGAAGATCTGGCAAGATTCTACGGGATCGATGGTGTGTCGGGTGATGAGTTCCGACCGGTATCCCTGAGGGGCACGCCACGAGGCGGCTTGTTGACTCAGGCGAGCGTCTTGACGGTGACGAGCAATCCGACTCGAACCAGTCCCGTCAAACGCGGCAAATGGATTCTCGATAATCTGCTCAACACGCCGCCACCGCCGCCGCCGCCCAACGTTCCGGAACTCGAAAAGAGCAAACTCACAGGGACGATGCGCGAGCGAATGGAGCAACATCGCGCCAATCCCGCCTGTGCCGCTTGCCACAGTGTGATGGATCCACTGGGATTTGCGTTGGAAAACTTTGATGCCGTCGGCCAGTGGCGGACGCGTGATGGTGGTGACAACGTCGATGCGTCGGGAAGGTTGCCCGATGGCACCGAGTTCAATGGGGTGGACGACCTGCGACAATTGTTGTCGAACCAACGACGTGACCAGTTTGTCCGATGCCTGGCTGAAAAGCTAATGATTTATGCGATCGGGCGCGGCACCGAGTACTACGATCAATGTGCGATCGATGAAATCGTGTCCGACGTGCGAAGCAATGATTACAAGTTCGCCTATCTGATCGCTGCGATCATCGATAGTGACCCGTTCCAAAAACAGGGCCAACGAGAGTAAACCAATGCTGAAAAGTTTTTCACGCCGAACCGTATTGCGCGGGTTGGGTACGGCCGTTGCTTTGCCGTTGTTGGATGTGATGTCTGCCACGCGACTGTTGTCGGCGGCATCGTCCGACGAGAAGCCACCCTTGCGAATGGCGTTTTTTTACGTACCCAATGGAATGCACATGCCGGATTGGACGCCGCAGCAGGAGGGTACGCGATTCCAACTTCCCCCTACGCTGGACCGTCTGGCCGATCATCGGGAATCGTTCAATGTGCTAACCGGATTGACGCTGGACGGTGCGCGGGCACATGGCGACGGCGGCGGTGACCATGCACGAAGCGTCGCGGCGTTTTTGACCGGTGCGCATCCCCGCAAGACGAACGGCGCCGATATTCAAAACGGGATCTCCGTCGACCAGGTGACCGCCAAGTACGTTGGTGATGCGACACGCTTCGCGACACTGGAATTGGGCTTGGAAGCGAGTGCCCAAGCGGGGAATTGTGACAGCGGGTACAGTTGCGCGTATGCATCGAACATGGCTTGGCGGGGGCCCACCAATCCCGTCGCCAAAGAGATCGATCCGGGCGCCCTTTTTGATCGGCTATTCGCGGGCCAAACCGTCAAGGAGACCAGGCGAGCCAAGAGCGTTCGCGAAAAGTATCGCAAGAGCGTGTTGGACTTTGTGCTTGAGGATGCCAAGCGACTGCACAAGACATTGCCCGATATCGATCGTCAGAAACTGGATGAGTATCTCTATTCGGTCCGTGATGTCGAGAAACGGCTTTCCGGCGCCGAACGTCTGACGATGACCGAGGAAGGTGTACCGGACTATCCTCGTCCCAGCGGCGTACCGAAGGAATTGAGTAAGCATGCCGAATTGATGATGGACATGGTCACAGTCGCAATGCAAACCGACAGTTCGCGAATCATTTCATTCATGTTCACCAATGCGGGCAGCAATCGCAGTTATCCGGAGATCGGTGTCAGCGAAGGTCACCACGAATCCTCGCACCACGGAAAGAGCGAACACAAACAAGAAAACATTGCCAAGATCAATCGTTACCAAATCGATCGATTTGGCTACCTGCTTTCCCAGTTGAAACGAGTTCGCGAGGGAAACCGAACGCTGCTTGAGAACAGCATGATCGTGTATGGCAGTGGCATCAGCGATGGTGATCGACATAATCACGACGACCTCCCAATCCTGCTGGCGGGATCGGCCGGACAACGGGTTCGCACAGGACGGCATATCCGCTACGAGAACGGCACACCGTTGTGCAACCTCTATCTGTGGATGATGCACCAGATGGGCGCCAAAGCGGACAGCTTCGGCGACAGCACCGGTGTGCTGGACCAACTGGGATAATACGAGCCAGCATGCGCGTTCGTCGGCAATCCCGCGAGCACATCCGCCTTGTTTTCAGGCAGCGTCAAACCGCCATTGTGTAACCGGGTGTGTCTTGCGCAATTTGTAGACCGAGACGATCTAACCGAGGGATCAGACTGAATTGAAGTCGACCTTGTCCCATCCTGACAATCGTTCCAAGCTTCTTCATCCCAAGGTACCCAAAGGCTCGAATCGACTTTTGATTTGTCCAGTCGATTGTTGTCAGTAGCGTATTGGCTCCCAAAACTTGGTGTCCAATGGCGTAGGCCAAAAGAGAAGCAATCAATCGCTTGCCGCGATGATCGGGGTTCGTCCACGCGTTGAACACGAATGCAGTCCCCTCGGGTAGCACAAGGGAGGTGCCAAGGTGTGGAGCGCGGCTGTAATTGTCCGCGGCGCTGATCGCGTCACGCGCCAACCAGAGAAATGAGACGACACGGTCACCTTGGAACGCGGCGACAATCGCACGGCCAGCGTCACAGAGGATCTCAGGTTCGCCAACCTGGGTGGCGACGCGACCAGTTTCCAACAACCGATCCAGTTCTGCCGCTGTTACCAATCGCAAATCATATCCCTCTGCCAGATCCGTCTGCCGACAGTCGCTTTTGCGTAACTGCATCAGACGGCTTACGTCCATGATGCCAAGTCGACGTATCAGGCGATAGAGTATTTGGGCCGAACGCAACAGGTCACTCGTTGTGATGAAAGAGGGTGCGCGACTGCAATGAGGTTCCCCGGCACAATAGGCGGCTTCCACAATTCTAACTGAAGACATGATCGCGGGTTCGCGGATCAGCGCAAAAAAATGACGCGGCCGATCGTGCGACCGCGTCATTTCGATTGTTCCGATTATGTCGCGAGGACACGAACGTTTGCGACCAATGGGCCGCTCCATCGACCCACGATATGCGAATCGGCGGGCCTACTTTTTTGCCGCGTCCAACACTTTGACGCTCTTGATCTCGATCGGATTGACCGGAACGTCTCGCATCAACTGTCCGAAACCGGCTGGGTTGGCACGTGCTTCCGTTTGCGTTTTACCAATCTTGTCAACGACATCCATTCCCTCGATGACCTTTCCGAAAACGGTATAACCGTAGCCGTCTTGCGCTTGTTCGCGATTGAGAAAATCGTTCTTCTCGCCGGTATTGATGAAAAACTGGCTCGTGGCGCTGTGTGGATCGGGCGTCCGGGCCATCGCGATCGTGTACTTTTTGTTCTTCAAGCCATTGCCCCCTTCGTTGCGCACCGGCGGCAGCGTGTCCTTTTCTTTCAAGTCCTTATCCATTCCGCCACCCTGAATCATGAAGTCGGGAATGACGCGATGAAAAACCGTCCCTTCGTAATGGCCGCTTTTCACGTACTGCAAAAAATTGGCGACCGTTTTGGGTGCCTTCTCGGCGTTCAGTTCCAGAACGATCCTACCCTCACTGGTCACCATTTCCACCAACACGGGCTGTTGGGCAGAGGTGATTGAAAAACCCAACAGCGACATTGCCGCGGTGAGGCACATGATTCGAAAATTCATCAGCTTCGACTCCTCCGAGATCCATACAGTTGAGACTATTCCACAGCCCAGCGACTGGCTGGGCAATGATTGCACCGGACGATTGTTGCGCCGGACGTGTTTCGCCGGGCTATTGTTTGCGCCCGGGCTATTGTTGCGCCGCGACCGTCCGAGGCAACAGGTCGCCGCTCGCCCATCGCAACCGCAATGGGTATACGCTTGCCGGTAGCACTCCGTTCGAGGCGTCCCGATCGCAGGCGAGTAGATAGTCTAGGTAATCCTGGCATTGATGCCCACTGCGGTATTTTTGCGGCCATCATTGAGCGTATGGAGGAAAGCCACCAGATCGTGAAACTCGTCTCGCGTCATGGGATCTGCCAACCCTGCCGGCATCAGCGAGTTGGACAAAGCGACGTGGTCATCGATTTCATCCGCGGTAAATGTACGCGGCTTGCCGTCATCCAGGGTTCAGTCTTGCGGAGTCCGACGTCGAAATCTCTCGGTACGTGGAAACTTCCGGATCCGCGATCGCTGGATCGTACGCCTGTGGTTCGATCCGGCTGGCATGGGGAAACACGTAAATCACCTCACCCAGTTTTCCTTCCGCGATCAACCGCCGCACGACAGACACGTCCGCGTCGGACCGCTCCGTCCCGCCGGCACCGTGCTGATTGAAAGTCCATCGACTTTCACATAAGCTCGATACCAGATTCAGATGATCAGTCGGATGCCCTCACAACAAAGCTAGTCGCCACCATGATCCCGATTCCCCGCCAAAATCTTGCCATCCAAATCGCGATTTTACTGCTTGCGACCAACTCTCTGTTCGCCGCGGACGAGGATTGGAAACTGCGGGAGTTGGAATACAACCATCCAGGTTTGAAAGTTGATCTCGGCGTGGGTCTTTGGGCTTGGCCGATGCCGATGGACTACGATGGCGACGGCGACATGGACCTGCTTGTCGCTTGCCCCGACAAACCGTCCAACGGAGTGTACTACTTTGAAAATCCGACACAGGATGCTGCGGTGAAAATGCCGGTGTTTCGTGCGGGCGTATGGGTCGGCAAGACGAGCCAAAACTTTCAAGTCAGTTATGTTGATGACCAGCCACGGATTCTGAAACCGGGCTTCGAGTTCCCGCGAGATTCAAAGACGGGGAAATTTGATTTCGATCACGCGACTCGCATCTATCCGAAAACGAATGTTCATGAAAACGCCGTAAGAGCGAACATGTGGCGATACGTCGACTATGACGGCGATGGCGACCAGGACATGATCGTCGGCGTCGGCGACTGGAGCGACTATGGCTGGGACCACGCCTACGACAGCGGCGGTCGCTGGCGCAATGGGCGACTGCATGGCTACGTTTACCTGATCGAGAATGAAGGTTCCGACGCCACGCCGCAGTACGCCGATGATCCTCGTCGTTTGCAAGCAGCCGGTGGCGAAATTGACGTCTACGGCTGGCCCTCGCCGAATTTTTCCGATTTCGATGGCGATGGTGACCTCGATCTTTTGTGCGGGGAATTCTTGGACGGTTTCACTTATTTCCAGAACATCGGATCGCGTACCGATCCCGTTTATGCCGCAGGTCAAAAACTGAATGACAATCGTGGGCAACCGCTGGTGATGGACCTGCAGATGATCACGCCGACAGCCGTCGATTGGGATCATGACGGCGACATGGACCTGATCGTCGGTGATGAAGATGGTCGAGTCGCATTGGTTGCGAACACGGGCGAGTTGAATTGCAAACTACCCGTATTCGAATCGCCACAATATTTTCAACAGCAGGCCGACACGTTGAAGTTCGGGGCGTTGGCGACACCCTACGCTATGACTGGGACAGCGACGGAGACGAGGACATCCTGTGCGGAAACACGGCCGGTCAGATCGGTTTTTTCGAGAACCTTGGCAGTGCCGCCAATGGACGCTCGAAGTGGGCAGCACCGACGTTGATCAACGTCCAGAGCGACGTTGGGGATGACCACAGTCGGCCGTTCCGAGTGCTGGCCGGAAACGATGGTTCCATCCAGGGGCCATGCGAAGCGAAGTGGGGATACACGACGCTATCGGTCGCCGATTGGGATGGCGATCAGGACCCGGACATCATTTACAACTCGATTTTGTCACGGATCGGCGTGTTGCGAAATGATGGCGGCACGCTGGTCGATACCTGCTTGCAAACCGGACTCCGTGAAGCACCGCCGCGATGGTATTGGTGGCAAACATTGGCCAGTTCCACGTTGACTCAGTGGCGAACCACACCACTGGCGATCGACTTTGATGGCGACGGCAAGCTCGATTTGGTCATGCTGGACCAGGAAGGCTATTTGACGCTTCGCTCAGACGGCGAGCAGGCCCGGCGGATTTTCATCGACGAGAACAACCAACCGATCCAGTTGAACCCGAAGTCTTGCGGCGGGTCGGGACGCGTCAAGCTGGCGGTCGTCGACTGGGACGGTGATTCGCGACTGGATCTGCTCGTCAATTCCGAAAATGCGACGTGGTATCGCAACTGCCAGGACCGCGGTGACAATGTTGTGCTCAAAAAAATCGGCAATCTTGCCCGACGCAACGTGGCCGGTCACACCTCCAGTCCCGCCGCTTGCGACTTCGACAAAGACGGCAAGCCCGATCTGCTTGTCGGCGCCGAAAACGGACGACTGTACTTCATCGCGCACGATGATTGCATCGATTATTCTCGCGAGCATCTGCAAGCTTCGGATCCATCGGTCCTCCGCGAACCGAGGTTTCCCGGGCTGGTAAGCGAAGACTTCGTGTACAGCAAAGCCAGCTTCCCCGAATGTCACGCGTCGACCGTTTGCGAAACGAGTCGCGGGCTGGTTACGGCCTGGTTCGGCGGCACAAAGGAGGGCCGGGAGGATGTCGGCATCTGGGTCAGCTACCACGACGGTTCGAGCTGGTCCTCGCCGAAACAGTGGGCCGACGGCGTGCAGCACAACGGCTTGCGTTATCCCTGCTGGAATCCCGTGTTGTATCAACCGCCGGGTGACGCGCCGACGTTGCTGTTCTTTAAAGTCGGACCGAATCCACGTGAGTGGTGGGGCGAAATGATGGTCAGCTACGATCGCGGTCGCACGTTCGTTGAGCGGCGGCGCTTGCCCACGGGCATCGACGGTCCCGTTCGCTGCAAACCGATCTTGCTTCCCGATGGCAAAACGCTGCTGTGCGGTTCGTCGACTGAATACGACGGCTGGCGAGTCCACTTCGAATCGGTCCAACTGCAGGACGGGCAGCCAACAGGTACCTGGAACCGAATCGGCCCGATCAATACTGCTGACGAATTCAACGCGATCCAGCCCACGTTCCTGAAACATCAGGATGGACGACTGCAGGTCCTGTGCCGCACAAAGGAAGGCGTCATCGCCACCAGCTTTTCTAGCGACAACGGTCAAACATGGTCGAAATTGGAATCGATCGACATGCCAAATCCGAACTCGGGCATCGAAGTGGTGACGCTGGCCGATGGACGTCAGTTGATGATCTACAATCACCTTGGCTCGGGAAAAACCGGCTGGGGACGCCGCGGTTTGCTGAACCTTGCCGTTTCCGATGATGGTCGCCAATGGCAGAAAATCGGAGTGCTTGAGCAAGAAGAAAAGGCCGAATTCAGCTATCCGGCGATCATCCAAACGCGTGACGGACTCGTGCACATGACCTACACCTGGAAACGCCAACGCATCAAACATGTCGTGCTCGATCCGAAAAAGATTCGAGCTGGCGAGGTGCTCAGTTTGGCGAACTGGCATCAGCCCTAGACCCGTCTCGCGGGCATGGGTGGAGCGTGCGCATGGGGCAAAACAAACGCACCGCCGCTGCAACCGGCACAACGTCCTGCGTTGCGTGATCCCGGAACTCGCTCGACTCGGTCCGACCGACACTCAAATCAACGCTCCTGTCGGTCCGGGGCACAACGCAATACGGCATCTACTCGCTGCGGAGCGGACCGATGTAGTCTGTCGCAACGACGACGTCGTCGTACCAAACCCGGTTCGGATGGCCCTCGGTTCCATCGGTGATGTACAGATACAGCCATAAGAAATTGATCTTCAACGATTCGGCTGTCCGAAATCGGAATCCCTGAAAAGGGTCGCCGCCGGCTGCAGTCGTCAAGTTCTCACGTTGGCCCGTCTGCTGATTCCAGCGAACGCCTGCGCCCTCCTGGCCGGGGTAGAATTTATCGAAGACCCATTTACCGCGTGGGAACCCTTGACCGAGATGGCTGACCTGTTCGCCATCGATCCACAGCGCGAGTTCGCCGCTGGTATCGCCAACCTTATTGAGCTTGACCATCACTTCGATGCAGGTCCAACGTCCGCGCTGGACCTTCAACGAATTGTCACGAATGAACGAGTTTCCCCATGTCTGTCCTCGCGGCGGGCTGCCTCGCATCTCGCACCAATAGGTGTAATAATCCCATCGCCACTCTTTGCCGAACGGTTCGATCCCAACCCAGAACGAGCGGTCACCCTGTGTCGGCTGGCCTGCCCGAACGCTCGGCCATGGTGTCGACGGATTGTTCCCGCCGACGCATGTACCGAAATGATGCACGGGCTCGCAATCCTCGGCAAACTTGACATACATCCGCGTGAATAACTTTTCGTATCCGTCGCCCAATCGGCGATACAGGTCTCCACCGGTTCCATTCTCGGCGAGTTGTGACATCAACAGGGACTGCTTGCCGGAACTTCCTGGCGGTACGTCGTTGCCAAGCGTCATCACCGACGCGTTGCGCACGGTTTCCCACCGCGGGGCGATCGCGTCAAGGTTTGGCTGTTCAAAATTTTCCGAGAACACGACTCGGGCGTCGTGTTCGATGCCACGGTCACCAACGTATTGACTGGCGATCCCCGCAGCCGCATCCGTCGAACCCTGTGCCAGAGCCTGACCGACCCAGGGAACAAAATGAAAAATGGTCAGGGGCACGAGAATCCGTAACCAACCGTACCGTGTGATGCGTTTCTTGATTCCCATTCGTTCGCCTTTCATCGAGTCATGTCGGCACGTATTCTAACAGGATGCGGATGCTCGGGACGGGTGTTTCCATCGGCCGAACCGAACGCGGCGAACGGTTTTCCGGGTTGCTGCACGGCAAACGGCAAGCGTTTCGTCGGCCGATCACAATCGCCCAGAGCATTGCCGTAGAATGAACATTGAACGCAGCACGCGTCTGCCTAGCGAGAAAGAGGATTCATGATGTTTCAGCATTCTACCGGCATGCAAACGGGTTGCCGCCGGCGGTTTTCGCGTACCGGCCTACAGCCCATCGCAACAGTCACCTTGATGGCGGTCGCGGCGTTCATCGTGCAACCGTCCTCTGCGCAACCAGCGAATGCCCACTCCAGCGCGCATCCGAACATGATTTTCATTCTCGCGGATGATTTGGGTTACGGCGACTTGGGATGTTACGGTCAGACGCAAATCCAGACACCTCGACTTGACCAAATGGCAGCGGAAGGATTGCGATTCACTCAGTTCTATGCCGGCAACACGGTTTGCGCGCCTAGCCGAAGTGTATTGATGACAGGCCAGCACATGGGGCACACGCATGTGCGTGGCAACGCCGGCGGTGACAATATGCTGATACAGTCGTTACGTGACGAAGACGTGACGGTCGCCGAATTGCTGAAGACGGCGGGATACACGAACGGACTTATCGGCAAGTGGGGCTTGGGCGAAGTCGATCAACCCGGCTTTCCCTTGCGTCAAGGTTTCGATCGTTTTTTTGGCTACCTCAACCAGGTGCACGCGCATAACTACTATCCCGACTTCATTTGGAACGACGACGTCAAGATGCCTCTCCGCAACGTCGTCAAACGAAGCGACCGTTCCTACGGCGGATTCACCGGCGGTGCGGCGACCAAACGAGTGGACTACACACATGATTTGTTTGTCGAAGAGTCACTCGACTTCATCGATGTGAACAAGAAGGGGCCGTTTTTCCTGTACCTTCCGCTAACCATTCCACATGCCAATAACGAGGCAACGAGGATGAATGGTGACGGCGCCGAGGTTCCCGATTACGGAATCTACGAAGATCGCAAGTGGTCCAAACAGGATAAGGGCCAGGCCGCCATGATCACGCGAATGGATGGCGACGTGGGTCGGATTCTGGATCACTTGCGTGAAATCGGTATCGCCGAAGACACGCTTGTTTTTTTCACCAGCGATAACGGCCCGCACAATGAAGCGGGCCATCATTTGGAAACCTTCGATCCTTCCGGACCACTCCGCGGAACCAAACGGGCGTTGTACGAGGGAGGAATCCGCGTTCCGGCGATCGCCTGGTGGCCGGGCACAGTAGCGGCCGGAAAGACGACTCCGCATATCGCATACTTTGGCGACTGGATGGCCACGGCCGCCGAATTGGCGGGAGTCGACACCCCGAAAAATGTCGACAGTATCAGCTTCGCACCGACGCTGAAGGGGAATGCCGACGCGCAGCAAGACCATGACTATCTGTATTGGGAGTTCTATGAACAGAACAGCCGGCAAGCGGTGCGATTCGGCGATTGGAAAGCGATTCGCGAACCAATGCTCAGCGGCAAAGTGCAACTCTATGACTTGAGCAAGGACATCGGCGAAGAACACGACATCGCCCAGCAACGTCCCGAACTCGTCGAGAAAGCCGTCAAGATGATGAACGAAGCCCACACACCGCACCCCAACTGGCAACCGCCCCGCTCCCCGAACAAGTCGTGAACTTGAGTCCCTCGCTCGGCAAAAACCAACGGAGTTGCGATGCCGGCGACAAACGATTCCATGCCGCATCCACCGAGAGACAATGACTGTCATGCGGTGACGAGTGCAAGTTCGCTCATCATTGGGCAGAGAGACAGTAGATATGACGACCGTGGAGCCTCGACGACCGTGGAGCCTCGACGACCGTGGAGCCTCGACGACCGTCGTCAACCTGCTTCCCAAACTCCCTGCCGCGGGTGCTTCCGCGGAGGTGCACCTCTTCGCCTGGGGCCGACATGCCTTCCCTCATGGGAAAGCGAACTGAATTCGCTTGCCAGTTGGCCCGATCGCATGCGAGAGTGGATGAACGACAACTTTCTCCTCGCTCCAGAGGGCCGTGAGGAGTACAACAGCGAATTGGCGAAGCAACGCGAGCGAATCAAGCGTTCCAGGCAACGTCCTGTTGGCGGACCGCCAGGGCCCGCCGAAGCGAGCGAATGAGTCAACGACGCGAACGTTTCTTTGGATGCCTTGTCGCTATCGGACGATGCACTCCAGGTCGAGACAACGTGGCATCGCGTATTGATACTGTTGCCAGCCAATCGGATTCAACCGGCACGCTTGACAATCTTTAGCCCCAGGACACTTCCATGAAACCACAGAATTTGACGATTGCCGTATGCACCACCTTGTGGTTTGTAGCTGCGGTGGAATGTTTTCCAGCGTTCGCTCAGGGGCGTCGAGGCGGTTTCGCGCCACCGGTTGTGTCGCCCGTGGTCGATGCTGATCGCAACGTGACCTTCCGCATCCGAGCCCCGAAGGCCGAGGCGGTGCGACTGACTGGTAACGACATGCCCGGCATCGATCAGGGGCAAGATTTGAAAAGGTCGGATGAGGGGGTTTGGGAGATCACTGTTGGGCCAGTTGATCCGGGTAGCTATCGCTATCGATTCGCGGTCGACGGTGTTGCAACCAACGATCCTGCCAACGGAGAGGCCAGCGAATCGAATGGGAATGTGTGGAGTATGGTGCATCTGCCCGGTGCCGACTGGATGGACACGCGACAGGTTCCCCACGGTGCGGTCGCAGAAGTGACTTACTATTCCGAGTCGCTCAAGCGTTTTCGTCGTATGCACGTCTATACGCCACCGGGCTACGAAGCAGGCGAGCACGAGGATTATCCCGTCTTCTATCTGCTCCATGGTGCGTTCGACTGCGACGATTCGTGGCCGACCGTCGGGCGTGCGGGCTTCATCGTTGACAACCTGATTGCGGACCAGCACGCACAGCCGATGATTGTGGTGATGCCGGCGGGGCACACAGGTCCGTTTGTCTTCGGCCGCAGCCAAACGCCAATCGACGAATTCACCGAGGACTTCGTCGGTGACATCGTGCCCTATATCGAAAGCCACTATCGGGTGAAGAAGGATCGCGCGAATCGAGCGATCGCCGGGCTGTCGATGGGTGGTGCTCAGACGCTGAACATTGCGATTCAGCATCTGGATCAATATGCCTACATTGGCGTCTTCAGTTCGGGCGTCTTCGGAATCGACGGACGCAGGCCCGGCGGTGGCGATGTCGGCCCATCGTGGGAGGAGCAGCACAAGGAAACGCTGGACAATGTCGAACTGAAGAAGGGGCTACGACTGGTATGGTTTGCCACAGGGAAAGATGACTTTCTGCTGGCAACATCGCGTGCGACCGTTGCCGCCCTGCAAAAACATGATTTCGACGTGACCTTTCAAGAGACCGAAGGCGGTCACACCTGGATCAATTGGCGTGAGTACCTGCGCGAATTCGGTCAACGTATTTTTCGCGAACGCGATCAGCAGGACGTGTTGCCTGATCGTCGAGACGACAATCCGGACGACACGAATTAGCGATCCAGCGGCGGCAGGTTGATCACCAACAACGAGGCACCTGCCCGGAAATTTGTCGGCCCCCGGCGCGCAGGCGATTCCGGGCATGGTAAAGTGAGACATCGAGCGTCCGTGGCAAATCTTTGAGTAGCCATCGAGACGCTGTGTTGAGTCCCGTAGCGACGAACCTCGCCAGTGCTGTGATGCGATCATTCCTGCTAGCCTGTTGGATCGTGAATGCCGTACACCTACAGTCTGCCGAATTGCAGTGGGTGCAGGTCGCTGGCGACCATCAATCATTCGTGCTTGAATCGACCGGTGTCCCCTTCGTTCCCTGGGGTGTGAACTATGATCATGACGACTCTGGCCGACTGCTCGATGAGTACTGGGTTGACGACTGGACCCATGTTGCCGAAGACGTTCGCGAGATCAAATCACTTGGTGCCAATTGCGTACGGATTCACCTGCAGCTCGGCAAGTTCATGGACTCGCCGAACACGCCGAATTCTGCCGCACTGGAACAGCTTGCCAAGCTAGTGAAACTCGCCGAGACGACCGGGCTTTATCTCGACGTGACGGGTTTGGCTTGCTACCACAAGCACAACATTCCCGATTGGTATGACACTCTTTCCGAACAGGAACGTTGGGCCGTGCAGGCTGTCTTCTGGCAGTCGGTTGCCAACACGTGCCAGAACAGCCCGGCGATCTTTTGTTACGACCTGATGAACGAGCCCGTGATCGGCGGATCAAAGTCGGATGGCGATTGGCTTGCCGGTGAGCCGCTTGGAGGAAAATACTTTGTCCAGCGGATCTCGCTTGATCCCGGCGATCGAACCCGAGAAGAAGTCGCACGCGACTGGCTAAAAACGCTGACCGAAGCCATTCGCCGTGAAGACCCTCGGCATCTGATCACGGTGGGAGTGATCCCCTGGGCACATGTCTGGCCCAACGCGAAACCGGTCTTTTACTCACCCGCATCCGAAAAATATCTGGACTTCGTCAGCGTTCACTTTTATCCCGAAGCAGGCAAGCTGGAAAAAGCGTTGTCGGCACTGAAGGTCTACGACATCGGCAAGCCGATTGTTATCGAAGAGATGTTTCCATTGAAGTGCTCTGCTGCGGAACTTTTGGATTTTGTGAATCGCTCGCGTGGTCTTGCCGATGGCTGGATCAGCTTCTACTGGGGAAAGCCGGCCGGGGAGTACGACCAGAAGACGATCGCCGGGAAAATCACAGCGGACTGGCTCGCGGCGTTTCAACAGCACGCCGAATCGCTCCAGCAGTAGGAACCTGAGGGAAATGACTTCGCCAGGCAGCTCCCGGTCCGTCATTCTTCGGCAAATGGCGAACTCGCCGCCAGCTGATCCAAGTCCAATCGATACAACACCTGGTTGTAGTCGTATCGTGGTGTCGGATCCGTCGTCTTCGAGAAGGTATGAGTGTAGGTCGCCTCGAACAGCAAGATCGGCGATTCCGGCGACGTGAATTCGCAGTGCAGTTGAGGATTGTAGAAGGTGTAATGGTCGTGGGTAACGACTTTGATCGCCTGTTTCCAGGGACCCGTCGGCGCCTCGGCTTCGGCGTACCAGATTTCACCCAGTGCGGACGAATCGCCGTAAAGCTGGGTGAACACCGTGATCCATTTTTGGCGATAACCACTCCAGGCAATCGCTCCTCGGTGAGGCTTGATCTGTTCCGACGTCCGGCCGACCGGAACGAATTCCTGCGGCGTCAGGTCGGTCCACGCATTTGGGTTGGACCAATCTTCAAACGTGGCACGACACTTCAACGTTGGGAACGGGTCGCCGAAAAGCACCCATTCTGCTCCCGCTTCGTCCTTCCACAAAACGGGATGACCGTGCGGGGCTGCCGGCGGTTTCGCTTGCTCGTCCGCTTGCGTCCATAGGACGCGAAGCTTTTCAAAGTTCGCTGTCTCGTCATTCCAAACACAAAGCCCCCGCTCATATTCACTGAGCGGTGGTTTGATCTTGGAATAGGTTGCGACCAACCGTTTGCGTCCCTGTTGATCTGCAAGACTGACGTAACCACCTAGCCATGTCGGACCGCTGCCCGGCATCTGTGCGACATTTCGCGGCGTACCACTATCGTCGGTAAAGTAGTCGTACCGCAACCGAATCGGCGGCTCGAACGATTCAAGCGGCTGCAGTTTGGTGGTCGCGCCGAGCATGTGAAACCGGCCAAGCGGATATTTCGCCAGCACCGTATCGCCCCAGCCCCAAAAAAGTTTCCCATTGTGGACGGCATTCTGAACGCTGTCACAACCCAAAATCCGCTGCTCCTGCCAATTCAACTCCTCGCCCAGCTTTTGACTTTCAGCGAACAATCCACCGCCGGTGATCCTTCCCAAGCGTTTTGCCGGAAGCCTCCGCTGAACCTCGATCGTCAAGGTCTCGCCCTCACGGGGGACGACTCGGACGCCGCTGTATCCGAAACCATCCTTGGGCACGCTGTAGCCGTGCCCAAGGACATAAAACCACGTTTCCATGTTCATCAACTCGGGAAGATCAAATGCGATCAGTCCGGCGTTGTCCGACACGAATCGAACATTGTGCGTCGTTTTCAATTCCACCAGCGGCACCGGCCAACCATTGCTCGAGTCGACGATTCGTATCCGACAGGGCTCCAACGCGAATGCCGGATCGCTGATGATCGCCAGCACGCTCAGCAGTGAGACGGCCAGGAGATTCGTCTTGGACGAAGTGGACAAATAAATCGGAAACATTCGGTCCGTTACCTTTCAAACTGCTGCGATTCGTCGGGGCCGGGAGTCGCGTAGCCGGGGGCTACCGCGCGGATCTGAATATCACCGTCGGCCAGTACCGTCACTTCCAATGGCACGAGCGTGACGCCCTGCTCGTTGATCGTCTTGGCGTTGTCGCCGATATCTTTGGTTTCGATGCCATCACGGCTCAACGGTGGCACGTTCGCGTTGAAGAATCCGGTACACCACCAGCGTCCCTGCTTATCCTTGAATGGCGTGCCGTGTCCGAGAAATCGGCCAACGAATTTGCGTTCACTATAGGGCCCAGTCAGGTTGTCGGCCGTGGCGTAGTACAGATTGTAACTGCCGCGACGCATCTGGCCGGTCGACCACCCCGTCCCAAACAGCACGTACTTGTCGCCGATTTTGTGCAGCAAGCAGCCTTCATGGCCCATCGCTTTTGCTTCGCCGCTCGGTCCAATGTTGGCGGGCTGGGCCGCGAATCCGCTAAAATCAGGCTTCAGCGGCGCGATGCTGGTCGCTCCCCAAACCATCCACCACGTACCGTCATCATCATGGAACAGTGAGGGATCATGGCGGCGTTGGATGGTGGCGCCCATCGGGTTTTCCCAAGGGCCTGCCACTTCAGCCCCCTTTGTCAACGACAGATTTGCACCCGCGACAGGTGACGGGCTGGTGTGAACCAGCGCCCAGCGGTCGCCGACCCAGTGCAATTCGGGAGCCCACAATCGCCACTGCGATTCCGGCACGCTTTTGAATGCATCGGGCTTTTCCCTGAACCAGATGCCGTCTTTCAAGGAGAACGGAGTCCCGAGCGATTCCCATTCGATCAAGTCTTTGCTGCGCCAAACTTGCATCTTCCAACCGACGATCGATAGCGGTCCAAGTCCGGTGTTGTAAGGATCGGTCGTCTGTCGCGGATCATCGGGCAGCGGCGTTGTACCGGTCAGATAGTAATTTCCCTCAGGACCGATCGCGATGTATGGATCGCGAATCCACCCTCGCTTGACGAATAAGGCTCGGTCGTGAGCTTTCAAACCAGCTTCGATTTCGGCCCGCGATGCGGGTGATGGAATTTTGGGTGCTTGGCTTTGCCGCGTCGGCGGCTGTTTCGACAACTGACTGATCAGCTTTGTTTCCGCTTTCCGGTAGGGGGAACCGTCGCGGCGGAAGATGTCATCGTGCCAAAGCCCTGGTTCGCCCGTGAACTTTTGCTTCCAGGAACTCCAGGGATGGATCGTTTGTGTCTTGCCGTCGACGAGCCCCCAGTTGCAATCGCCGAGGTGCTCGACGGCGAGTGAACGTTCGGGGAGGTGCGTTGGGTCGTGAACCCAACCGCCGCCATGCGATTTGTGCTTTGACCAATGCACGATCAACGGGCTGGCGATGCCCCCTTCGTGACAGAAATGCTTGTACATATTCAGCGGCGTATTGCCGAGGTTTGCCCAACCGCTGCCATACGAATGATGCGAAAACCCAAGATCATCCGCCAGGATCGAAACAAGATTGGGGCGATCGCTTCGCTGGGCGTTAAGTGTTGGCGTATCAATGAGTTGTGCGATGAGTGCGATGCATGATGAAATGGCGAGTGTCGTTATTCGGTGTGGTAAATGACGCGGGAATGACCGGCGGCAACCGGCCTGCGTTGTGGCAAGGAATTGAAACATATTGAATCCACTTCTTCATCGGAGGTGCGCAGTGCGCCTTCCTTCTTCGCGCGGCCCTCCGGCTTCGGCATGTGCAAAAAGAAAACCAAGGGGCAAAACAAATAAACCATGGGCGGCAAGCCCGGATGGCGATCCCTTGGCGGCAAGGAACCGAAACACAGTTCCCGACCGCATTCTCGTATCTCTCACGTCCACGGTCAAATCCCGGCGGCAACTGGGAAAACCATTCAATAGGTTACTGAAGAAATGGCAAGGGAACGAAAACAACGGCGTGAGCAGCACGGCTTTGCCTGGTACTGAAGGCAGGCCTATTCGATTGCCGGTCCCCGCAGTTTGCGTCGCCAGTGATAGTAGGACGGCTGGGAAACGCCTTCGGCGGCACAGAACGCAGCGACGATGGTGTCAGCCCGATCGAAACGCCGCAAACGCTCAGCCCTGAGTTCGACGGTCTCGGATTTGGACATGGGTTTTCTCCGTTGGGTGAAACGAAACAAAACCCACCACGCTTCCTTGTGCATGAAGTCCAAGTTGGCCGCATGACTGGCCAGCCATAAAACCAATTCATCGAGGAATAAAATCACACCGTCATAGCCAAGCTTGGCCGTATGTTGGCTAATGATCGAAAGCCCGGCGTCCAGTGAAACGTATGCCTCGCCATCTGCGAGTTACACCGAAGTACCTTTTCACGAAAGATGGAAAGGAACCGTGCAACCCGGCCTTGGTTGGTCCATACACGACCAGACTGAAGGCGATGGAACGCAATCCGCAGGTCTTGAATCATGTCCTATTCTGGGGACAGGCACTTACAAATGGCCAACCAAGAATCGAGATGTCGCTTGTTTGGCGAAACGCTTGTCGTGATCGACCCGAACCCGCAACAGTTGTTGCGGATTTTGCGATTCCGTTTGATCCAGCAACCCACGAAGAAGAATCCCGTCACTGCAAATGTCGCTGTTCGGCATGGACGACAAGGAGGACAACCCGGATGAGTATTAGCATTGAATATCTCAAAGAGCCGAAGCTTCAGTTCGGGAAATACTTCGAGCACCAAGACACGAAAACGGGGCTTGCCGAGTTCGGTCCATTCGGGAAGAACGTAGCGGGTCTCCATCCGTCTGAGATCAAGATGGGTTTCATTGGGACTCGTGAAACCATCGCTGGTGCGAAGGAGTGGCTTGAAGAGTGTGGGTCGGAAATCGAAAGCGAGAACTCGAAGGTCATCAAAGCCAAGATCAAGGAGGCAGACAATCTTCCGAGCTTGTTCGGTCAGGGGATTTTTGAAGATGAGCACATCCACGAGCCAATCGTGCGGCTGTACAAGATTCTGAATCGTGACTTCATCGGCTTCTCGAAGGATTCGGAATTCGAGTCGTGCTTCCAGATGAACGACCGTTGGGATCGAACGATCCGGCAGGACGAGATCGACAAGACGCTTGCCATCGAAGACAAGCAGCGGCGGATATGGGAATTGGTCGAGCTATTCGATAGCCACATCAAGAGCCTCGCCGAAACGAGTCCGGCTCCAGACATCATCGTCCTCGCACTGACGCCCGAAATCATTGATGACGCCTACACAGTTCAAGTGAACGGCAACTTTTACTTGAACTTCAGGCGTGCGATTAAAGCGAAGGCGATGCGATGGGGCGTCCCAATCCAACTAATTCAGCGCAGCACTGTACTCGGAAAAAAGCCAAAAGGCCGCAAGACGCCTCTCCAAGAGAAAGCGACACGTGCTTGGAACTTCTGTACGGCCTTGTATTACAAGGCACAGGGCATTCCATGGTGCCCAGTGACCGTCGAGCAGGATACGTGCTTCATCGGAGTCGATTTTTACGTCGCCCAAGAGGGTAAAGACAGCCTGACGATGCGGACCAGCGTGGCGCAGGCATTCGACTACCTTGGGCAAGGGCTTGTGCTTCGTGGCGATCCGTTTGAATGGAATTCTGATGCGAATGGCAAGAGCCCGCATATGTCTCGGGACGGTGCCAGTCGTTTGGTCAGCGAGACGTTGAAGGAATACGTCAACGTCCGTGGCACGCCACCAAAGCGAGTCGTAGTCCACAAACCGTCACGCTTTTGGGGAAGCGATCACGGAGAATTCAACGAGCTTGAAGGCTTTATCGAGGGAATTCAAAGCGTCTTCCCCGGCTGTGACTACGATCTGGTCACGCTATCGTCGACCGGTGTGCGTTTGGGCTTCGGTTTTGTCGCAGTGCTCATGTTCAAACTGGCGTTTAGTCGCATGATTTCGGGAAAGTGCGTTTTATGAAATGCATGAAACCATCGCTTTTTGCCACGAATCGCGATCAAGATTCGGGTACGTTCGTCCGGTTGCGACAGTCGAACTCCGATTAAGGCAACTTCAAATTCAAAGGGATCGTCTTGACGACAAACGAAATCGATCAATAGAAATCGAAGATGCAAACGCAGATCGCTTGAAAAAAGACGTTCGATCTCTTCGCGATAGCGATGTTCATCGGCACGACGAAGGTAGGTAAGTACGGACCAAACCGTTGGTCTGACCAATATTGAATCTTGTCGTCCTGATTCCAAAAGGAAAGCGTGAGCGAAACCTCAGACTCCGTGAAGTACCTTGCCTTGGCATACTCCAAAAGAGTTTGATGCGCAAACCCAAGCGATTGATCTTCTATGCGCAGGACACCTTTTGCCTGAAGTGCTGCGATCGTCGCCGACGAGTCTTGAAAACTAACCAGCGGAGTCCATATCGACTCAGTCGATACTAGTTTTTCCGTTAGATCCTGGAGCAGGTTACGCTCCTCACTAGACACGACGGCGCGTGACCAAAAGTCGCCGAGCATTGTTTGGTAGGAGTCGAAAGGCGACGTATTCCCGGTATCGGAGTAGCTTCGGAGAAATACGCCAAGATGCTGAGGAGTCCGCAAGACTTCCTTGAAGTCGTCCGACCAATCATTGGCGTTGGTTATTCCGTGGCTGGTGAGATGTTCGGAAACACTTTCCCAAGTAGGAAGAGCGAGCGAAATCGTTCTTGAGTTAAGCCGGCGAAAACGAGTGTCATACGTGTAATCGAAGTCACGGCACGAACAAAGTACAGACACATTGGGTAGCTCGGAACATCGGGTGACAAACCCGACGAGTTCATTCAGCCGACTCGACGTAAGATCAACCGTACTCGCCAAAGCATCGAGTTGATCGACAACGACCAACATTGGTGTGCTTGTAGATACCGCCTTCACGGCGTCGAACAAACTAACATCCAAATCAAGGACTCGTCGCCCCCATTCGCCAAAACTGAGGTCATGCGGAAACATATCCGCCTTCAAAGCCAACGTGACAACGCCGCGATCAGTCGCATCTTGCGCCTACCTTTGCAAGAAGGCACGTTTTGCCGCTCCCCGGCGGACCGAGGACCAAAGCGGTTGTCGTTTCATGTAGTGTGGATTCAACCTCGCTTTCTTCGAAACGTTCGATTCTTTCGTTGTCGGCAACTGCCATTGAAATCAGCGTCTGCGACGACTGCTTGAATGCATTGGTCATAGCAGACACGGTCGGCCTTGCGTCTCGCGAACACTTACTTGCCCGACCGATATTTGCCGATTGCTGGACAGTGACTTACCCCAAACATCTCTCGGCAACTGTACGAGTAACGCACGAAATAGTGCGGCAGCGGACTGGCAAGCGAAGTTTGTCCACTCACCACTGCGTTTATAGCCGACAATGTCGCTGATCCCTCGGACGCATAGTAGAGGAATCTCGTGATCGCCTCCGTGGCGGGCTGCGTGGTATACGCCCCCTGCCTCCATTTCAACATGTGATATTTGCCGTGCTGCCTTTTTCCATTCCTCGAGCAATTCGTATTGCTTCAACAGGACATTTGAAGTTGCTAGTACATCCGGCCGGAAGATCGGCGGCCGCGGGTCGCCATTCACAGGGAAATGGTGTTTGATTGCGTCAAGCACTTTCTTTCGGAAGTTGGTCGGACCATACAAGTTCGCATCTTCCGTGGAACTGGGCAGTTTTATCCGTGGCTTCTTTGTGTTGAGCGATTCGTTGGAGTTCCACTCGCCAAGTGTGTCCCCTTTTGCAGGTAGCCACCCGAGAAGGCTCAACGTCCCGGTGCATCGGACCGCCGGTGGTCCTGAACTCTAGGCCTTCGTCTTGTATTGCAGCAGTAACCGAGAAGTCAACTAAACGGCTCGCAAGAAGCACATCGCCGAGTGTGAATTCCTGGTCTGGGCAACCACCAGCAATTCCCGCAAGAACTAGCCAAGACGGAGAAAGGTCGTCAATGATGCTGTGCGCGTGTGTTTGAGCGGCCCCGTGACCTTGATCTATTGTCCGCGATATAACGACAGTGATTTCGTCGCCATGCTGGTTCGTGAGAGTCGCGAACTCATAGATGAGCTTTCCGCCCAAAACTGTCCGCGTCGGCTTAAACCTATCAAGCACCGCTCTGAATTCGTCGTCGCGGATCGTTAGTACTGCAAAATCGACTTGGCCTCGGATTTCTTCGATGCTAACAGTGTCTGACATGTGCGCGTGTGTTCGATAACGACGTTTAGGACAAAAGATGCAATGTAACAACCACGCCAGGTCTTGTCCGCATATCGAGCGGCTGGTAGCGGCCGCTTCTCGGCAAGATTTGGGCTGCAGGTGGCAGTGCAGCTGCGGATGAAGCTCTTCGCGATTTAAGAGTCCCCGCTGCGACCGATCAAGCGTCGTTTTCTGTGTACGACGTCAGCGACAACTCGCATCGGTGTGTTGGCCGAAGTGAGAACGGCGCGCGGCTGCCAGCGATGTTCTCTAGAAGTCTCAAAGCTGTTAACCCACCTGTAAACCGAGACCGTCTGTAAACCCGAGACTCTGAGAGTTTTCGTTTGAACTCACCGAGAGGTACTTCAAACTGAAAGTTCGTTTCGGGGAGCCCGGTCTCTGGTGACGAAACTGAGATTGGGCGAGAACTCGCCGAAGGTGGCCAGACGCTGGGAAAAGTGGCCTGAAATGAGAACGCCCGTTAACCGGATTTCGGCTCACGGGCGTTAACTGGATTCGCGAGAGTTTTCGCTTGATTTGAAATTTAGCTCCCCCGGCAGGACTCGAACCTGTGACAGGGTGGTTAACAACCGCGGGCAGCAATCTGCCGCGTGCCTTTTCGCTACACCCGTGTAGCAAAATGTAGTGAATGCCCCTACATTCGCCTGATTGAAGAGCAGTCCTCCGTGATTCGAATTTGCCTCAAATCCCACGAAAATGCTGCACAATTCAAGGATTCACGCGGTCCGATCGATTGAAGTACCCATTGTCATCCGCCATGAACGCACAGCAGATAGCGCCGTTTGTGTCCGAGCGGACACGGATCGAGCTTTCGGCAACTGCGCTGATCCTGCGCGGGAGTGTGCGATTCAGATCGTGAGGACAGACAGCTTAAGAACCAATCGTTTAACGGCCCTGCAACGATCCGGCAACCGTATCTGGGTTTGCGAGATTCGATGCCGCAAACACTGTGCCAAATCATTCTCACCCCGCCGCTTCGCCGTCACGGCATGGGATGTGCGTCGAATGCCCCCGACGAAACTCTTGACGAGTTCCGCTACCAGGGAAAGATACGATGGCGGTGATCCAAGCAATCCAAGTGTCCAAGACGTTCGACGCCTCGGCGGTGCGTGTCGATGCGGTTCGCGGAATTGACCTGTCGATCGACCAAGGCGAAATGGTCGCGATTGTTGGCCCGTCGGGTTCGGGCAAGAGTACGCTGCTGAGTCTGATCGGGGCGATCGACGCGCCGACTGGCGGACAAGTACTGCTGGACGGCAACGACTTGGCGAAACTCGATGACACGGGCCGCACCTTGCTGCGCCGTCATCGCATCGGAATCGTCTTTCAAGCTCAGAACCTGATTCCGACCCTGACTGCGATCGAGAACATTTGCTTGCCGTTGGAACTCGATGGTGTGGGCAAAGCGGAGGCGACTCGGCGTGCGGGCGAAGCACTCGCAATGGTTGGATTGTCGCATCGCAGTGACCATCTGCCGGGCATGATGTCCGGCGGCGAACAACAACGTGTCGCCGTGGCGCGAGCACTCGTGATCCAGCCGGCGCTGCTATTGGCGGACGAGCCGACTGGAAACTTGGACAGCGTCAATAGCCAGCAAGTCATCGATTTGCTGCGTGACTTGGTCGACCGGCATCAGCAAACCGTGGTCGTCGTGACTCATGATCCCGAAGTTGCGCGGCGGGCCGATCGGATTGTGCATTTACGTGACGGAACGGTTGAGTCCGAAGAATCGCTTGACCAGCGACATGATACGGCGGCAAGAACGGCATGAAAGGTCTTCACAGTTTGAAGGTCGCCTGGAAACTCGGCCTGCGTCAAATCTGGCAACACCCTGGTCGCTCGGCATTAACACTGGCAAGCATCACGATCGGCGTTGCCGCGGTCGTCGCGGTCACGATCGCCGCGCGAGCAACCGACCAGGCGATGGATTCGATGTTTCAATCGTTGACCGGTCGCGCGTCGCTGGAAATCACGACCGAGAGCGGCGGCAGCATGGATGCCGACATGATCGACCGGGTCAGCAATATCTCTGGTGTGAAGACAGTCTCGCCGATCCTGCAACGACCAACCATTTTGTTGTTCGGGAAACATCGTATCAAGCTGATTACCTTAGGCATTGATCCAGCAAGCTACGCCGCGGTGCATCCGTTCACGATCACGCAAGGCAAATCGCTGGACGCTGCCAAGGGTGTGTTGCTGGAGGCGAAACTGGCACACAGTATTGGTGCGAAGCCCGGAGACACGGCCAAGATTCTGACCCGTCGCGGGTTATTGAAAGTGAGAATCGCCGGTTTGTTTCGATCCGAAGAAACGATGGCGACGACGGGCGGTGTGGGATTGTTGATGTCGTTGCCTGGAGCGCAGTACGTATCGAAAATGCCACACAGAATTCACAGCATTCAGGTGGTGGTTGAGTCGGGCGCAAATATAGACGCTGTGCAAACGGAAATCGCCAATCGCTTGCCGCCAGGGATTCGCGTCGCAGTGCCGGGAGCGAAAACATCGTTTGCTGAGGAGACATCGCTATCGATTCGGCAAGGCATGGCAACCGCGAGAGCGTTCTTATTGCTAGTCGCGACACTCATCATCACCAACACCTATCTAATCAACGTTACCGAGCGACGTTCTCAGTTCGGCATCATGAGAGCTATTGGAGCCACGAGCGGACAAGTGGCGGCGATCCTATGCTGCGAAGCACTCATGCTGGGAACACTGGTGCGGTCTTGGGCTGGTTTGCGGGCATGGTCGGAGCGGTCCGCATCAACGATGCGATGGGCAGTCTTTACGAGACGACGCTGCCATCCATTGATGCCGATCCAACTTCGCTTGCTCTGGCCGTACTGCTTGGAATCGGAATGTCGCTATTGGGAGTTTGGTTGCCAGCACGGCGTGCCGGGCGGTTGTCGCCGGTGGAAGCGATGCGATCGACACTTGCAAGCGAAACCGAAGGTGCTTCTTGGCGAATCAGTGTGATCGGAATCGCAGGTGTGGTCATAGGCTCGGTTGCCTTGGCCGCAGGCATTGCCCGATGGCTGCCGACCGACGCGACGGCCTGGAGCGGAGTGCTGATTCTTACTGGCTTGGTGCTGATGGTCCCAATGATTATCAGTCCAATTTCCGCGTGGGTGGCTCATCTGATGAAACCATTTGCATCAGTTGAGTCGCGTTTGGCGCGGCTGCAATTACTTCGCCATCGCACGCGAACCACACTGACCATCGGCGTGCTGTTCATCGCGATCAGCACAGGCATTGGCTTGGCGAGTTCCGTGATCGACAACGTCAACGATGTCAAGAATTGGTATCGGCGCACAATCGTGGCGGACTATTTTGTGCGTGCGATGTCACCGGACATGGCCACGGGGCAAGCCGCAGACATGCCTGACGATGTTGGCAAGGAGATCGGCAAGGTCGATCACATCAACTCGATTGAAACTGTCAGATTCGTTCGTGCTCGCGTGAATGATCGCAGTGTGATCGTGGTCGCCTTTGACAGTTCTGGTTCGTTGTCCCAGTTTCTCGACTCAATGGTCGAAGGGCGTACGCGACAATCCAGTGCGTCCCATGCCCCGGATGATGTCGTGATTGGCAGTGTGCTGGCCAAACGGGTCGGGGTGCAAGCAGGCGATTCCATTTCGCTAGAAACAGATCACGGCCTGGTGTCGCTACACATCGCTGCGGTGGTGAACGACTATTTGGTCGGCGGACAGACGGTCTACATAGAACGTTCCGTTGCTGAAAGGTTGCTCGGGGTCAGCGGGGTGGATGCGTACTTGATTCACGCGGATCATGGGCATCTGGATCAGGTTCGTGATGACTTGCAGGTCATCACTAGCAAATACGGACTGTTGTTGGAATCATTCTCGGATGTCCGCGACAAGATTGATCGCCGGATGGCGGGCGTCGTCGCTGGTTTGTGGGCGATGGTGGCGATCGGTTTCATCGTGGCAACGCTGGGCGTCGCCAATACGTTGACGATGAATGTCTTGGAACAGACTCGCGAACTTGGTTTGCTGAGGATCGTTGGAGCGACGCAGCGACAGATTCGTCAAATCATTTTCAGCCAAGCGCTGATGATGGGCGTCCTTGCGCTCGTGCCGGGCGGGATTGCTGGCATGGTGACTGCCTACTTGATTAGTTTGACCGCCTCTTCGGTTAGCGGTCATGCAGTGGCATTCAAGATGCACCCGGCGCTCGTGCTCGGTGGCATGGCATTCGGGTTTCTGGTCGTGATCGCGGCGGCATGGACGCCAGCGAGACGGGCGGCGAAATTGCCGTTATTGAAAACGATCTCGCAGCGATAGCAAGCAAGATCGGTCAGATTCGACAGATCCGTTTGGCTTCAGTTTGCACTGCGCGAGGCATGAAACCTGAGCCTTGCCTGCCGACTTGCGACTGTGACCTCGTCACTCGCCTAGCGATCCTTTTTTCGGCCGAAGACGAGAACTGTTCGCTGTTGAGATTGCGTCACGGATAAACAGGTAGATCGGCGCGGGAAACCGGCACGTTCTCGCAGGCCAGGGCGTTTGCCTGGACCGCCATCCGTAATGATTCGCGGCTGTTGTGCTCGGTGATGCGGTGCCGGTGGGATTCGTCTGCGATGCGATTGATCTGATCTTCCATCAGCGCCTTCACCAGCTCGCCGTAGCGTGTCATCTTGTCTTGCTGCTGCCCAACCGTGAGTCGAATTCGGTAGTCGACTTCAAAGTCGTGATGACGACCGCGACATTGACGTTGCTGGCCAGTGTACGTTTCGATCGTGTCCAATTCTGCGGTCGGAAAGAGCTCTGTAAGTCGTTCTTCATCGGCGGAACTGACCACGGCGTCGAGGCAAAGTCGAGTGGGAATCCAACCATGCAACGTCACGTCACCGCGTTCAAAGACGATTCGCAATTCTTGCCGATCCATCCGTCCTGGTTGATGAAATCCGTGATAGAAATTGACCAAAGTGTCAGCTCGATAACGAACGCTGCACTGGACTTGATCTTCCAGTTTCAATGGCTCGCGCAGCGATCGCTGGGCCGAGACGACTTCGCCGTCGCCGAACCAGCTCGCAAACAGGTCAAAGAAATGCACGCCGTGTTCGATGAAGATGCCGCCGCTCTTGGACGTGTCCCAAAACCAATGGTCTGGGCCAAGTTGCTCGTCGGAGGCGTAGTTCTCGAAATAGCCATGCAGCGGTTTGCCTAGAATCTCTTCCTCGATCAGTTCGCCTACTTGGTCGGCCAACGGATTGTATCGCTGCATCAGATTAGCAACGACGATTCGATCTTCTGGACGAGCCAACGCGAGCATGTCGTCAGCTTCGCTTAACGAGAGTGCCAGCGGTTTCTCGACCACGACGTGCTTGTCGGCGTTGAGGGCTGCCATCGCATGGTCGTGATGCAAGAATGGCGGTGAGGCGATGTAGACGAGATCAATGTCAGGTCGCTGGCAGAGTGCGTTGACATTGGGCGAGTGAATCAAGCCAAACTGGTGGACTGCTTGTTCGACGGCGGCCTCGTTCGGATCGGTCGCCGCGACTAATTGCACGCCGGCTATCGAAGCGTACTGCTGCATCGCATAGAGACCGAATCCTCCACACCCGATCACACCGATTCTGCACTGCGTCATTTGATTGTCCTCGGTTATTGCTGCTTCGCCAATTGAGATCTGCAGAGACGAGTTTGGGGCAAACCGCGTTCCCAATCCTTCCTAGCGGAATTCGCTAAGTGTTTCGTGCGCACAGGATTGGCACTGCGTTTGCGTTGCGAACTCGACAATCTGTCCCTCGATCAGGTGCCGCTATGCAAAACCACGAATCCGCCGAAGAACGTCGCATTGCTTGTGTGGGAACTTACCCGCCTCGGCAGCGTGAAATGGCTACGTTTACGCACGACCTTTGTAATGCAATCGAACTGGAACGCAATGTGGGCGAAGATTGTCACTGGCGTGCGAAACGTGTCCGCTCCATCGAAGGAGCAGAACCAACGAATGCTTGCGACCGTTTCTGCGCCTTTTTGCGTTTCTTGCGGCCGGCCATGTTCGTTGTTTGGGCACTTCTGTTGGACAATGGTCGGTCAACTCCCCGGGCCGGGTGACGCGGGTCGGTGACGCGGGCCTCGCTGGAAACGGATCGACGCTTCGATCACGGCTGATCGGTCAACTCAACGGACAGTCCGTCTGTGACACCCTTCGGGGTCAGTCGGCAATTTTGGATCCGCCAGAACGGCGGTGGCCGCGCACCGCCGGCTACTCTCTGTGACTGCTTCACAGCGTCCCTGGAAGGGACAAAGACAGTAGCCGTGGGTCGGGCAGCGCACCCACGGACTACCACTCAAAACCGGATGATCGACCTCGAAGAGGTCGCAGTCTCGCACCTTGTATTCAATCATGCCGCTGCTCAGCGGCCCAGCGGCGGTACTCGTACCTCGAATCGGCGTGACAGCGTGGAACCGCGTATGCCGAGAGGAATCCCGGCAAATTCTTTTTGTTGACACTGTCTGAAAATAACTTAGACTGCAAACCTATGTATTTGGTCTCTGCTCTTCGGTTTCGTCCTATCGAGGCCCGCCTGCAGGATTTCCGGGTAGTTGCGCTGGGAATATGTTTGGCGGGGATAGGGTTGGTCTGCACTGCAACACGGGCCTCGGCAAGTTGCGGCGACTGGCTTGACCATTCTTCGGCCCCCAGAGACGCTCTTGTCGTTGGCAACTTTGAGAGGTCCGCGGAAGGGGTTCCTCAATCCGGTCCTGAATCTCCGGCCAGTTCTGGAACTCCGGTCGGTCCTCGAACTCCGGCGCCCTGTCATGGGCCTCATTGTGGAGGCAGGCCACGAGTTCCTGTGGCGCCCCCCGCCCCGCCCAGCCCTTCGCCAACTTCCAAAAACCATGGATGCCGAATCGCGTGGGCCAGTTCTGTCACGGCCGACGATGCAGGCTTCTTGCCCGCCGAGCCCTCCTTCGCTGCCCTTGCGGGGCATTCGTACCGAATCGATCGGCCACCACAATCCTAGTGCTGGGGTCGATTGAACAAGCGTTGTGCGCGGCCGTGGGTCGCTGCGCCACGTGGTTATGTCCAGTCGCCTCGCGCGTGCGCGTGCGGTTTGCGTCGAAGAGGTACCTGGTTTCGTTTGCCTAAAGCGGCAATTCGGCACGTTCTCTTCAGCGATCTCACTTGTCTCTGCGCACGCAATCTTTTGGTACGGCGCGCCGGTGGTCATGCATCCAGCGCGCACTCGATCGCCGCGTCTTGCACGCTTCCGATCCTTGCATTGCACGTTTCCGATCCTTGCACGCTGCGCTCCTGATCCATGCGCACGGCGCTCCCGATCACTGCGCACTCACATGACCGCACTTTTTCTGAGCAACCTTTCACATTCATTCAAATGACGAGGCTTCCCATGTCAACCGCTGCCTGTTCTATCCCGCAAGACAACAGTCATCTCAGCTGGATGGAAAAAATCAATGGTCCCTATCACAAGCAGGCGTTGTGGATTTACACAGCGATCGTACTGGCCCACTGGAGCGAACATCTGGCCCAGGCGACTCAGATTTATGTACTCGGCTGGCCGATCCCGGAGTTGCGCGGCGTGCTTGGTGTCTGGTACCCATGGGTGATCAAATCCGAAGCACTTCATTACGGCTACGCCCTGATCATGCTGATTGCGTTCTGGATCCTGCGGAAGGGTTTTGTTGGTCAGTCGTACAAGTGGTGGATGATCGCTTTTGGGATTCAGTTTTGGCACCACATCGAGCATGCGTTGCTGCAAGGCCAGGCAATTCTTCAGCACAATCTGTTTGGTTCGCCGGTTCCGATCAGCATCCTTCAGCTCGTGATTCCGCGTGTCGAATTGCACTTGTTCTATAACACCGTGGTCTTTGTGCCGATGGTCATCGCGATGTTCTATCACATGTTCCCATTGCCGGGCGAAGCTGCCCACCAAGGGTGTTCGTGCGCCTGGCAGCCTCGTGCAGCACGGGCGTGATATCGACGTTTTTTTATTCTCTTGATCAAAGGTGCGCGATGAATCTCGTTCGCTCTCTTATTTCCCTGTTTCTACTTGCGCTCTTGGCGGTCTCCATCGCTGGATGGATTTGGGCCGGCGGGCAACCTTCGCCAAAACTGGAGGGTGCTCGCGTTGTCTTGGCATTGTGCGGCCTGTCCTCGGTCGGATGTCTTTGGCTGCTGTGGAGTGTCAAACCGGGTGTCGTGGATCAACCGACGGTGAATCAAGTCGATGCGGCTTGAGACGCGTGGACGCCATCGACCACCAATTGAATCTCGTGCGCCGGACCGCGTTCGCCGTAGGCTGCCGCACGAGCCTTGGAATCACTTGTATCAACGACAGGTATTGAAGCGTGTATCAAATCAGACATCAATCAGCCGGAACTTTGCCGTTTGTTGCTGCCCGGTTGGTCGCCTGCGAGCAGCCCGCGGCATTGCCTCTCGATGTTTGGCGGGCTACGGCGTGGCGGACCGTCGGATATCTCTGTTTTGGCGTTTGGGGATTGTTTGTCGCCGGCTGCGGCTCGCCGGCGACAGAGACTTCCGACGTGCAGGTCGAAGTGACCATGAAACCATCGCCACCGGTTGTGGGTAACTCCAGTCTTTCACTGCGATTGGCGGATGCTCAAGGCAAGCCCATCGAAGGTGCCGACGTGCGTGTGGAAGGGAACATGAACCACGCAGGCATGAAACCTTCGTTTGCCGAGATGAGAGAAATCGAGCCGGGAGAGTACACCGGTATGCTCGATTTCACGATGGGAGGCGACTGGTTTCTGTTGATCACCGCGACCACAACCGACGGCAATTTGCTCGAACGCAAGATTGATGTTCCGGGGGTGCAAGTACAGTGACGTCCACTGCGCACGATTACCAGACCGCATCCGGTGCGCATCAAAACGCATCACGCCAGATCGGGCAATCGTGGGCTCGCAGCTCCTCTTTCGATCTGCTGCGTTTGCCTTTGCTCGGTCGTTTTCTGCGCTGGCGCTGGTCGCGAACGTTGCTGCAGATTCCGGTGCTGCTGGTCAGCCTGGTCATGATCGCTCACGCGTTCTGGGGACCACAACTGGCGCCCAAGAACCTGGCGGCGCTGCTCACCTGGGTCCATTTTCGTGGCTTCGTCGTATTGCTGATTTTGCTGGCCGGCAATCTGTTTTGCATGGCCTGTCCGTTCATGCTGCCGCGGGAGTTCGCGAGACGGTTGCATTTGCCACGTTGGGACTGGCCACAAGTGCTGCGAAACAAATGGCCGGCAATCACGCTGTTTGTGTCGGTGTTGTTTGTTTACGAGCTGTTCGACCTGTTTTCCGATCCATGGTGGACCGGCGTGCTGATTGTTAGCTATTTCGCGGCAGCACTGGTGATCGACACGTTCTTTCGTCGGGCGTCGTTTTGCAAGTATGTCTGTCCGATCGGGCAATTCAATTTCCTCGGTTCGACCATGGCACCGCTGGAAGTGGCCGTTCGCGATCCGCAAACGTGCAGCAAGTGCCAAACGAAGGATTGCATTCGGGGAGTGCGTACGCAGTCAGCGCCGTTGGTTTCGCATGCCGGACCATCGGAGATGCAGACCCAACGAATTGAACTTCCGATCCACCAGCGGGGCTGTGAGCTGGGATTGTTCCAGCCTCGAAAAGTCGGCAACCTCGACTGCACATTTTGTCTGGACTGCGTTTATGCATGCCCCCACGACAACGTCGGACTGCTTACGCGATTACCGGCGGAAGAACTTGCAATCAACGGAACGCGTTCGGGGCTCGGAACCGTCGAGCTGCGCAACGACTTCACCGTGTTGGCGGTCGTCTTTACCTTCGGAGCGTTGTTGAACGCGTTCGCGATGATCAGTCCCGTGTACGCCTTTGAGCGATGGATTGCGGAGCTGACGGGGCTGCGCGTCGAGTGGCCGATTTTGGTCGCAATCTTTAGTGTGGCACTCGTACTGGAGCCTGCGATATTGCTGTTGACAGCCGCTGCTCTGACCCGATGGACCTCGCGGTCTGATGATTCGCTGTTGGTGATCGTCAATCGCTTTGCCCGTTCGCTGATTCCGATCGGTTTTGGAGTCTGGCTGGCTCATTACGGCTTTCATTTCTTTACCGGTTTTTTGACCTTGATTCCGGTCACTCAAAACGCAGCGTTGCAATCATTCGGATCGGCTTGGTTGGGCCAGCCGCAGTGGCAGTTAGGCGGATTTCCCGAATCGGTTGTGTTTCCGATGGAGATTGGGTTCATGAGCCTGGGACTGATCGGTTCGTGGATGGTTGCTTGGTCAATTGCGCAGCAGGCTTCGCCGCGGCGTGTGGGTGCGAGGTTCGCGCCGTGGGCGACGCTGCACCTGCTGCTGTTCGTCTCGGCCGTTTGGATCATGGACCAGCCGATGGACATGCGCGGAACATTCCTGGGAGGTTGAGATGCTGACTGTGCTAAGACGACCGTTGTGTCATTTCGCCTGCGTTGGGACCGTGCTGGTCATCGCATTTGGCTGCACACCCGTCGTCGCTCACGAGGGTCCACCATTTCCGCTGCTGATGGACGAACCATTGGCAGGTCACAAGATTTCGATTTGGGCCGATCCGGATATTGGTGAGGCAAGGTTTTTTATCATTATTGAAACCGCTGAAGGCAAAATGCCGCGGCATGTACCGAGTGTTTCGATGTGGACCGAGCCGCGGAGCGGTCGGTTGAAACGGGTGACATATTCGACCAAGCGGCAGTCGCTGCGCAATCGACTGCAGTTCGAGGTGAGACCGACGTTTGATCAACGTGACATCTGGAGGATAGGGGTCCAGCTCGCAAATCCCGCTGGCCCGCCGCAGGAGATAACGACGGAGGTTGAGTCGACACCGCCAGGATTTGGTCCCTGGGATCTGGCTATTTATTTATTCCCGTTTCTGCTGCTTGGTGGTTCATGGGTTGTCGCGATGGTCCGCCGCCGAACGATTTGGCACGACCACCTGCAGGGAAACATTGTGGACGCGTCATCCGTACTGGAGCCGGCCGAAAAGGAACGAATCGAAATGGGGATGGATCACCGAGCATGAATCCGAATTCGAAGCAATCGAAATCCGCGGTCGGTGTCGCCGTCGCCCTTGCTTTCATCGCAGTGGGCGTGACGGTTTACTGGTTCCATTTCCACCGTGGCGCGTCCGGTCCATCGTCGAGTGTTGTCGCAGCGGAGAAGGTGATTGTCGACTTCTACACCGGCCTCGCCGCTTTGGACGTGGAGGAAAATGAACGTGCCGCCCGGGTGCTCGAAGAAGGGGTCGCGACGGAACCGGGCGAGCCAGCCCTGTGGGCGAACTTGGCGGTGGCTCAATTGCGGTTGAACGAGCCCGCGAGGGCGCGTGAATCATTGCGCCGCGCGTTGGAATTGGCGGGCGACTCACGTGAACTCGCCCTGCTCACCGCCCAGCTGTTGGAGTACTCGGGCGCGGTCGAACCGGCAATCGCAGAACTCCGAAAAGTTCACGAGAAATGGCCCGAGAATGTTGCCGCCACGTATTCACTGGTTTCCTTATTGGGGCAGCTCCGCAGCGACTCAGCAGAAGCGGAACGTCTGTCGCTGCTGGCGGACATCCTTCGCCGAGTCCCGGACAATCTGCGAGCGCGGAGTGAGCAAGCGCGTCTTGCCGCGACGCTCGGACGCGGCGACGAGTTGCGCGGGGCGATCGACGCACTCCAGCGCGATCGCGGCGTCTGGCCAGATCCGCTGCTGCAGCAATTGACGCAAGCCGACGAAGCAGCACGTGCCGGTGATTTTCGGCAGGCAGCTCTGTCGTTGACGTTCTTCGAGAACTTGCTGAAGCCGCGATCGGAATACCAACAAAGCCTGGTCCAGCTGGGCATCCAATCGTTAGGTACTGTCGGAACGCCGTTGCGATCGTTGTTGCGATTGAAACTCCCAGCCAATGACACAGCCGACGCCGACGTCCAGTTGACATTCGAATTACAGGATCCATTTAAAAAAGCAGCGCGGCCGGACCTCGTGCTGGCGATGGAGCAACCAGGAGAGCGACGCTCAACCCTATTGTCGCTCTCCAACGACATGCTCCACGTCGATGAGTCGGCCGCGCTGCCCTTTCCAGGATCGTCGATCGACACCGTCGTCGCCAGTATCGCTGTTACGGATTTGAACTCCGATTTTCAACAAGATCTGATTTGCGTCGGAACTCAAGGGTGCCGCATTTTCCTCGGCACCGAAGATGGTTCGTTTATGTCGCTACCGACAGAACTCGACGAATTGGATCGCCCCTGGCACGCGGTCTGGACCGTCGACGTTGAAGCCGATGGCGATATGGATCTGCTGTTGAGTGACGATCAATCGTCATTGCAATGGATTCGCAACAACGGGGATAGCAGCTTCAGTGCGATGGATGATTTTCTTTCAGTCGCAGGAGTGGTCAGCTTGTGTGGTCTCGACTTCGACCTTGACGGAGACGTCGATTTGATCACTTTGGACGCATCGGGATCGGTTGTCGTCTGGCGAAATGAACGCGGTGGAAACTTCACGGCGACATCGTTTCCGGAAGCCGAATCGCGGATTGCAATTGCTGTGGCAGACATTGATCGTGATGGGCTGTTTGATCTTGTCTCGTTGGGGAAATCGGGCGTAGTCCGTTCGGCTCACTGGGCAGTGGACGATTGGACGGAATCGCACTTGTTGACCTGGTCGACCTCCAATGCGCTGGGCAACGCGACCGCCGGCGAAGCGCATCTGGCGATTGTCGACATCGACAACAATGGTGGTGCCGATATTGTTGCCAGCTTGGGTTTTGAATCAGCCGTTTGGCTTCGAACTGCCGATTCATCATGGCTATCACTGAGCGGAATGCCCGCCATGCGAGTGACTTCCATCGTCGATCGCAACCGCGACGGTCGACTCGACCTTGTCGGCATGTCCGAGTCAGCCGCGGGCACCGCTTTGAATCGCAGCCAGGCAGGTTATGGATGGCTTGTGATCCAGCCGCGGGCGAATAACGCAGCGGGTGATAAACGGATCAATTCGTTCGGTATCGGGGGGCGGATCGAGATACGTGCCGGCAACTTGGTGCAAGCCAACGCGATCCAATCACCACGTGTGCAGTTCGGATTGGGACGTCATCCACAAGCCGATGTTGCTCGAATCATCTGGCCCAATGGCACGACCCAGGCGGAGTTCGATCTGCGCAGTGGCGAGGTGATGGTTGCCAATCAGCGGCTGAAGGGATCGTGTCCGTGGGTATTCACCTTTGACGGGCAAGCGTATCGCTTCGTCAAAGATTTCATCTGGCGATCGCCACTGGGGCTGCGGATCAACGCCCAGTCGACAGCGGGAATCACCCAGACCGAAGACTGGATCAAGATCTCTGGTGATCAGCTTGCCGCGGTTGAAGGCCACTATCGATTGCGAATCACCGCCGAACTGTGGGAGACACATTTTTTTGACCACATTTCGTTACTCGCCGTCGATCATCCCCCCGAGGTCGACGTGTTCGTGGACGAACGGTTTGTTCCTCAGAAAATGCCGTCGCAACAGATCACTGCGGTGACGCGACCGCAGACGCTGCGGCATGTCACCGATGAACACGGCAATCGGCTCGACGAAGTGCTGCGATCCAACGACGGTGCATACGCCGACGGATTCGCATTGGGCGATTATCAGGGCGTGGCAGCGGAGCATTGGGTCGAGTTCGATTTGCCTCGCGAAGTGTCGGCCGATCGTACAGTCATGATCGTCGGGCGTGGCTGGATCTATCCGACCGACAGTTCGCTGAACGTCGCACTCGACCAGGGAGACGCATTGCGACCGTTCGGGCTGATTCTGGAGCAACAGTATCCAACCGGTCAGTGGATCACCATTCGAGATCACTTGGGGTTCCCAGCCGGCAAAAACAAGGATGTCCTGCTGCAGTTACCCGGCGATTTGCTCGATGTCTCGCGGCGGTTCCGGCTGCGGACCAACATGGAAGTGTATTGGGATTCGCTGCGTTGGAGTTATGTCGCTGGCGACGTCGAACCGCGGGTGACGACACTCGCGACGACCACATCGACCTTGCGATATCGTGGATTTTCGCGATTGTTGCCGGCGGATCGTCGTCGCCCGGACACACCTATTTACGAGGTTGCCAGCAGCGAGCAGCGGTGGCTCGATCTGGAAGGTTTCTACACGCGGTTTGGTGACGTTCGTGAGTTGCTTCGCGCCGTTGATGATCGCTACGTGATTGTCAATGCGGGAGACGAGTTGGTGTTTGAGTTCGACCGTGGTGAGGCACCTCCCGAGGGTTGGCAGCGAGATTTTGTGCTCGTTGGTGACGGCTGGGTCAAGGACGGAGATTTCAACACCGCGTTTTCACAGTCAGTCCGGCCGTTGCCATCTCACAGCGTTTCCGAGTATCTCGGTCCCCTTCTGCCGCTCGAGCAGGACCCGGTTTACCAACGACATCCTGATGATTGGCGCAGCTACCACACCCGTTACGTGACTCCCGATCATTTCCACCACAAGTTGTGGCGGCCGAGTGTGCCGTCGGCAACCAGAGAGAATCCATGATGACGCAAACAAGACGAACACTCCTGGCGATCGTTTTCGCCGGTATGCTGCTCGGTCCGGCGGCCTACTTCCGCTGGTCCTCCCAGAGCGGTGTGCAGGTTCATGCGGCAGCTCGCGGCGCCGAGAATCTGCTCGAGCGTTACGGATTCGTGCTACATGAATCGGCCCAGGAATCGGGCGTCGATTTTGTTCATCGCGAGCCCCGGATCGACTCGCGGTTGGACCACATCGGTCCGCAAATTGCCGCGATGGGTGCCAGCGTAGCCGTCGTCGATTTCGACCGCGATGGATGGCAGGACTTTTACGTCACCAACAGTGCTCCGGGCAGTCTGAACGGACTCTATCACAACCGGCAGGACGGAACATTTACCGATGTGGCAGCCGAACTCGGCCTTGCCGACTTGAATCGCGAGGGAACCGGGGCGTGCATGGGGTCGGTTTGGGCCGACATCGACAACGATGGTTACGAAGACGTGCTGATTTACAAATGGGGCAGGGTAGAGCTGTTTCGCAATCAACGGGGCGATTCGTTTGAGCGGATCACGGAGTCCTCTGGGATGCCCGCGTGGGCCAACGCCGGCTGTGCGACATGGCTCGATTACGATCGCGACGGCTGGATCGATCTGTTCCTCGCAGGCTACTGGCCCGACGACGTGCGACTGGAACATCTCGAGGACACTCGGATCATGCCGGAGAGCTTCGAGTACGCCGATAACGGCGGACGCAAGTGGCTGCTGCGTAACACCGGTAATGGGAGGTTCGAGGACGTCACGGCCAGCGTCGGAATCAAAAGTACGCGATGGACGTTGGCCACGATTGCGGCCGACTTCAATGACGATGCATTCCCCGACCTCTTCCTGGCAAATGACTACGGTGTGTCGGAGCTATTCATCAACGAAGGCGGTGTCCGATTCAAGGAGGTCGGCAAGGAAAGCGGTGTGGGGTATGCGCCCAAGAGTGGAATGAATGCCGCAGTCGGAGATGTGCTGAACCAGGGACAATTGGCGATCTATGAATCGAACATATCCGAAGAAGGCGTTTTACTGCAAGGAAACAACTTGTGGTTCCCGGCTGCCGACGGCTCGTTACGGTTCGATAACCTGGCATCGGTGATGGGAGTTGAATTGGGAGGTTGGAGTTTTGGAGCCCAGTTCGGCGATCTCAATAACGACGGGTTTGTTGATCTGTACGTGACCAACGGATACGTGTCGGGAGATCGCGGCACCAGCTACTGGTATGATTTTTCGCAAATCACCGGCGGTCACCGACGGATTATTTCCGATGCAGAAAACTGGCCCAACATGCGGGGCCGCAGTCTCGCCGGGTATCAAGCCAAACGTGTCTGGCTGAACGATGGCTCAGGCCAATTCCAGGATGTGGCGCAATTCGTCGGCGCGACCGACCGCTACGACGGTCGAGCGTTGGCACTTGCTGACCTCAACAATCACGGTGCACTGGACGTGCTGGTCGCGAATCAGCGTGGACCACTGCTGATGTATCGCAACGACGTCGACAAGCAACGCCACTGGATCGCTTTCGAGCTCGCGGGGACTCGCAGCAATCGAAGTGCGATCGGAGCCCAGGTTCGCGTCCATTGGAATGGCCAACAGCAGCTGCAGGAATTGGTCGCCGCAAGTGGATATTCCGCTCAAAACCAACGGCGTTTGCACTTTGGACTGGGAGAGCACTCACACGTCGACCGGGTATCGATCCGCTGGCCGTCGGGCCAGCAACAACAGATTGAAAACCCCGCAACCAACCAGATCCATACCATTGAGGAACCGCAATGAGCAGCATCGAACAGACCGAGACGGGAGCGAAGGCAGTCTCGCCCGTAAGTGAGACCGCAACGAATTGCGGCGACCATCGAGCCGCTATTCCGGCAAACCGGACGAATTGGAAAAGGTTTTTCACTCTTGAGAATCGCTTCCTGGCTCCGGGCCTGATCAGCTGCATTTTATTGGTCGGCCAACTCAGCTTTGGCTTTCTAGAGAGTTGGTGGCAGACACTCTTGGCGATTTCGGTCTCGATCGCCTGCGAGCTGGTACTGGGCAAACTGATCGTGGGTAAGTATCCGCATTTGGCTAGTGCCTACATCTCCGGGATCAGCGTCGGGATTCTGATTCGCTCGCCATTTCTGTGGCCCTATGCACTGTGCGCGCTGCTGTCGATCATGTCGAAATATGTACTGCGTTGGCAGAATCGCCACTTGTGGAACCCTTCAAATTTCGGCGTCAGCGCGATGTTGTTTCTTTATCCGGCTGCCGTCGCCAGCCTGAGCATTCAATGGGGCAATACGCTGTGGCCGATGCTGGTCGTGTGGGGCCTTGGATCGCTCATCATCAGTCGCTTGAAGCGATTCCACATCTGTCTGACCTACGTGCTGTCGTTTGTCTGTTTGTCGGGGGCTCGCAGTTTGATTACTGGCAGCCCATTCCTGGCGAACGTGGCGCCACTGACCGGTCCGATGTACCAATTGTTCGTCTTTTTCATGATCACCGATCCACGAACGACGGTGAGTACCAAACGAGGCCAATGTGTGGTGGCGTTCTCGGTCGCGGCGGTCGAGATGCTGTTGCGTCTGAGTGAAGTGATTCATGCTCCCTACTATGCGCTGTTTCTGGTCGGCCCGACTGCGTTGGCCATAGAGCTTGCCTGGACGAAGCGGCGGTCCGCGTGCAAGGGGAGCGAAGAGCTCGCTGGGGAAATGTAACACCCATGACGATTTTCGCGGCGATGGCGGTGCCTTTGCTCATTGTCTCGTCAAACGCATTGCGGCGATAACTCTGCGTGTGACGATCAGCACTCCCAAGGGTTGAGCACTACTTCCGTTGAAATGACAAGTTTTGCGCATGGAGGTGTGCTGATGAAGAAGGATTTTTCTGCGCCACGAGGGCATGACGTCGCCCTGTTTCTGGCTTTCATTGCGATTCAGATTTCCGCGGCTGCACAAGATCCGATTGACCCACCGCTTGTATCCGTGGTCATCGAGGAGCGTCTTGCCAAGCATCAGCGGGAGCTCCAATCCGACCTCGTCGTTGCCTCGGCGGTGATTTCGGCCGACAAGGCGACCTCGCAAGAGGCAGCGATCCCCGCAGAACCGCTGCACAACTGCAATTGTCCCAACTGTGCCGCCGCTACGACGAAACCGTCGATCGGGTGCAAGACTTGTTGCAATGGGCGAGAGATCGATTGGTCAAAATATCCGGCAACAATCCATCCGATGCCACGACCGGGTATCTTTCCGGTTCCCCCCAAGGGACCCGGGTATTATTCGGCCTGGGATCAATTGACGGGTCAATGTCGATCCGCGCCACCGAAGTCGGGCTATGCGCCCTTTGCCATCAATGCATGGCCATTCTTTGATGCCGATTGGCGCTACGTCGAGGGGATTGCTGCCAAGGACCGGACGACCGTCGAGCAATTCAAGCGACTGCATTTGAACGATTGCTTGTTGCTCAGCACGGGCGGCGAGTTCTGGATACGGTACGCCAATGAGCACAACAGCCGGCTAACAGAAACCGACAACGACTACGCGTTGAGCCACGTGCGCCAGTACGCAGACCTGTGGTACAGCGACTTTCTACGCGTCTACGGCGAGTTCGTCTGGGCGGACAGCTTTGGGGAAGATCTGTCACCGGTTCCTCCCGATGTCGATCGGGGCGACATCCTTGACCTGTTTGTCGACCTTAAACTTGGAGACATCGGTGGTAAACCGGTTTACGTCCGCGGAGGCCGCCAGGAACTACTGTATGGTTCACAGCGTCTGGTCACCCCTTTGCCGTGGGCGAACAAACGGCACTCATTCGATGGCATCAAGATCTTTCGTCAGGGAGAAAAGTGGGACTTCGACGCATTCTGGACGAAGTATGTGCCGCCGCTGGCAAGCGAATTCGACACCGCTGACAACAACCAAACATTTGCCGGTGCTTGGCTTACGCATCGCCCCAAGAAAGGGCAAACCAAGGACCTGTACTATCTGCTATATGACAACAAGAACAACGCGGCTCCACTGGGCGTCACGCGGGCGCCTTTCCAAACACACACCGTGGGAAGCCGCTGGGCAGGTGATCGAAACGGCCTGCTGTGGGACTTCGAGGGTGCATTGCAATTTGGCAATCAAGCAGGCAACGATCTGTTCGCCGGAATGGGGACCGCCGGTTTGGGACATCGACTGAGTGATTCTCATCTGTCACCGACCTTCTGGCTGTATTACGACTATGCAAGTGGCGATGACAATTTGGCCGCGGGTGATTCTCATACATTCAATCAGCAATTCCCATTTGGGCACTACTACCTGGGCTGGATGGACCTTGTCGGTCGCCAGAACATTCATGATGTGAATGCTCACCTATACCTTTACCCGACAAAGTGGACGACCACATGGCTACAGTACCACCACTTCTGGCTCGCGGAGAGCCGGGATGCGCTGTACAACGCCGGGGGTGTTCCTTATCGCATCGATCCGACCGGAGCCGCGGGCACCAATGTCGGAGATGAAATCGATCTGGTGCTCAATTTCCATCTGTCACGTTACTCAGACATTCTGGTCAGCTACAACAAGCTGTTTGGTGGCAGTTACCTCAAAGCAACCGCCGGTCCCAACCGAGCCGTCAATGCCGAAACGCTGTACCTGATCTTTCAGCAGCGATGGTAACGTTGGATCTGGCGCGTGCAAGGCGACAGCGGCGACGCGACGACGTGAGTTAGCCTGGGGCGGGCAATCACGCGCAACTCAGTGGCATCCGAATACTGCCGGAGCGGACCGCAATACTGGTTTGGAATATGAGGTCGATGACGCGGTGGTTGCTGTTACGCCTCGCGCGACGATTCTACGGACTCGCTTCGCGACTCGATCGACATCAAAATAGCGAGTTGGCGACCATGACGAGCGAGAACCACAGCGCTAGCAGCAGTGCCAGCGTGATCAATCCGTCGACTCTGGGGTGGTGTTTGATTCGGTGGCGAGCGTGGAACAAACGCCACACCAAGAATGCTCCCAAGGGCACTGCAATCCAGTTCCCACTCGTGTAGGCACCGTGCACCATGCCAAACTCGGTCCAAGCCAACGCAAGAATGACCGACATCACCGCGCTTGCTGCCGCCAAAGCCAACGTCCACTGTGTGCCCAGCATGACGACGAGCGTGCGTTTGCCAACCATTTGGTCGGCCTCTCGGTCGGGGATTCCGGCCAACAAGATGGACGGAAGAATCGCACCGAACAGCGGCAGACCCATCAACCAGGGGACTGCGTCGTCCCAGCGACCACCTTGTAGCAGATGGCCGCAGACCATCACGCCAAAGCTGTGTGTGAAGCAAACGTCCAGTTCGCCGAGCCCGCGATGAGACAACTTCAACGGCGGAACCGTATAGCCGATCGCCAGCACACCAAGGCTCAACAGTGCCACAGCTGGAAAGATGTCGTGGGTCGCAGCGGCAGCCACCGCCAATCCTCCACACACAGCCGCCAGCACCGCGGCGACGACGGCGGCAATGCCGAGCCGTTGAACACCGATCTTACGCTCGATGAGCACGCGCGAGCCTCCACTGAACAATCCGTAAAAGCGGTTTCGCAGGTCGCTTTCCCTGTCAAAGATGTCGTTGGAAAACACCGTCGCGACTTCGAGTAGAAACAGCGTCAGGTAGCCCCACGTAAATGCACTCCAGTGCAAAGCCGTTGGCTGGCCGTGGCCAGCGGCCAGCGCACCGGCAAGGTAAGCCAGGAACGTCAGGGGGTAGAACTGCAGACGCATCGCCTGCAGCCAGACGCTGATTTCGACACAGCAGCGATCCCACAGGGAGCGGCCTCTGGCGGCGCGTTTACCGGCATCTCGCACCTGCTGCAGCCATTCCGCTCGCAGCTCTGCCGTAGACGACTTCACGGGTGAAAAGCTGGTCACACGAACGGGTGCAAATCCGCAAAAACCCAACGTCCCCCTTTTCATGGCTAGTTCGCCAGGTCGTCCTATTATCCAGCGATCGACCCAGCGAGGCGTGTCCATCGTCGTGATCAAATGTGCCGAACGAGGTTGAAGCAGGCCCTCGTAGCCAGTTCCTGCGGTCGTTTCGTGAAACGCGAAACCGGACGTCAAAACGCGATCCAGGAATCCCTTCAGTAGTGCCGGTACGCCTGCCCACCAGGTGGGATAGACGAACACGATCTGATCACACCACAAGATCAGTTCTCGCGCGCGTTCCAGGTCCGGTTCGGTCATCGTTTGACCTCTGACTGGAACCACGACATTCGGATCAAAATGCAAGTCCCGCAACGACAGCAGTTGCACTTGCGCACCACCGCTTCGTGCGCCTTCGAAAAATGCGTTTGCGAGGGCGTCCGAGAGACTTCCCTGCCGAGGATGTCCGACAACGATCAAGATCTTTGATGCCATCCTGGGCGATATCCCTTTTCGGAGGACGAAAAAATCGTGCGGTCACTGCGCCCAAGTGTACGGTCCGTATGATGTCGGCCCAATCGCCGCGAACACGTCCAATTGTTGGCCGGCGTACAGCGAATTTACCACTCGCCACGCCCGACAATGATTGTCCTCAACTCCGGTCACCATCCTCGCTCAGGGAACGTTCGGTGAGCCAATGCAGCGTGAAAACTTGACAAATCAGCTCAACGGGCGGTCGGAATTCCGGAATCTGCGACGGTTATGCGGATTGAAATCACGGCAGGACTGCGAATCAGATGCACCGGCGGAGACGGTCGATCTTGATGAACAGCCTTTGTCAATTGTGCTGGATGTCTTCGTTTTCGCAGTCGTGAAGTTGTAACACCGATGCTATTGAAAAACGATTTCCGTTCAATCGCAGCTCGGCAGATGAGAATCCTTCTCAGTGTCGTGATGATCACCTTTGTCGGGCTTTTCGTGGCCGGTTGCCATGTGCCGCGGGTGCTATGTGATCCGGGGCTGGTCAGTCGCCAACTATTTTGCCGGACGGGCGTCACCGTCGAACCGGTCGTACCGTGCGACGAAGTGATCCCGGCCGGCGTCGTGCTGGAGGACGGATTCAGCGAAGACGAAGCGGTGCAAACGGCACTGTCAAACAACTCGGCCTTTCAGGCGACATTGGCTCAGCTGGGGATGGCGGGCGGCGATGCCGTGCAAGCGAACTTGATTGCCAATCCACAATTGCTGGTCTATTTCCCGACCAGCATGAAGGAGGGGCAGTACACGTTGTATGCGCCGATCGAGACATACTTACTTCGTCCGACCCGCGTGAAGGTTGCCAATCGTGAATATCGACGCGTGGGAGAACAATTGGTGCAGAACGGGCTCGATCTTGCTCGCGATGTGCGACTAGCTCACACCGACTTTGCGCTCGCCGATCAGCAAGCACAGCTGGCCCATGAAGCGCTCACGATTCGCACCCACATCCTCGAGCTGACCAAGAAACGATTGGAAGATGGCGATATCAGTGACTTGGAAGCGATCGCCGCACGCGTGGACATGCTCAACGCACAAGCTGCGACCAATGTGCAAATGCAGGCGGTCTCGATCGCCGAAGCTCGACTGGCAACCTTGGTCGGTGTCACGAAGCTCGCTTCGCCATTCATGCCTGTTCCGCTATCGCCGCCGACGTTTCCTGATGTGGACGAAACCAGGTTGATCGCTCAAGCACTCGCCTGTCGTCCCGATTATCATGCCGCACGTTGGGCAGTTGCCGCGGCGTCGGATCGCTCACGTCTGTCGCGTTGGTTATTCCTGCGGTTCGATGGAGTTCTCGATGTTCGCGATGGCTTGGGCTCCACGCGAACCGGCGGCGGTTTGCGAGCCGACTTGCCGATCTTCAATCGCAATCAGGGCGGGGTTCTGCGAGCGGACTGGGAGCTCAATGCGGCGATGCACTCACGCGATGCGATTCACGATCAGATTGTTGGTGAGGTACGGACCGCGATTCGACAACTGCGACAAGCGCAACAGAACCTGGCAATCCTCCAGGAACAGATTGCGCCGGCGCTGGCCGACGCGTTGCAGATTGCTCAAAAAGGATTTGCCGGTGGTGGGACAGACTATTTATTGGTGTTGCAAACGACGAGCCAATATCTTGATGCACGAGCCAGAATTCTGGACCAAACCGCCGCCTGCAATCGCGCGATCGCGGAACTGGAGCGGAGCGTGGGGCGCAGCTTGAATGGTGAGTTTTTGGACATCGAGGCGCTCGCCAAGGCATCTTTGCCCCCCGCGGATGTTGAAGATTTCGACGACGACCCGGTCATCGTTGCCGCATCACCCATGGGCCTGGCTCGCTAGACCTCGCTAAACTCTGGATCTGAACTACACTCGCAGGGGTGTGTTCACCCGGATGTTCGCCTGCAGAACCGAACCAGCCCCATGCCATCTTTGAAGCCGCTTCTCTGCCTGACGCCGTTCTTACTGCCGATCGTACTGGGCTGTACGAAGACGACTCATCAGGGGTACGCGTCGCATGACAAGCCTGCGAAGGTCGAGAGGTTGCCCGTCGAAACGGAGCTTGCTCGGGTCACGCTGACCGAAGATGCCGCGCGGCGTCTGGGGATTCAGACCGCGGCGGTCGCCAAGCGATCTGTCACTCCACGACGAACGCTGGGAGGTGACGCGATTGTTCCGACGGGCAACACCATCATCGTTTCGGCTCCCGTTTCCGGCGCCGTCGCGCGGCCCGGGACTCGACCGATCCCGACACCCGGGCAGCGGGTTGATCGTGGTGATGCCGTGGTGACGCTGGTGCCGCTGCTGTCACCCGAACGTGACGTGCCGACACCCGCCGAACAAGTGCAATTGGTCGGGGCGCGAGCGAACCTGGTCGCGGCACAGACGGTCGCCACCGGTGATGTCGACCGAAGCCGCGCTGAAGTCGAAGCGGCGAAAATCGCACTCGACCGAGCGCAGAAGTTGTTTGCAGATCGCGCCGGTGCCCGCCGCGCCGTTGACGATGCGGAAGCTCAACTGAACATCGCGACATCCGTATTCGAGGCTGCGGTCGAGCGCGAAAGACAACTTGCCGGATTGTTGGAAAAGCTGGAAGTACTCAATCGTACTGGCGAGGCGATCGCGCTGCCAATGTCGACACCGATCAACGGCATCCTCAGCCGTTTGAGCATCAGCGAAGGACAAACCGTTGCCAGCGGCGCGGTGCTGTTTGAGGTTATCAATCTGGACACGATTTGGATTCGCGTTCCGGTGTTTGTCGATCTTCTGTCCAAGATCGCACCGGACCAACCGGCTCGACTCGTTTCGCTTTCGGGAGGTGCATACGACACATCCATTTCCGCCAAGCCGATTGCCGCACCACCGACTGCGGATCCGATGTCTTCGTCCGCCGACTTGTACTATGAAGTCGACAACCGCAAATTGGGTCTTCGTCCCGGCCAACGAATCGGTGTCGAGCTAGCAATGATTGGGGCTGGCGAATCATTGACCGTTCCTGCCGCGTCGATACTTTACGACGTCAATGGCGGTACCTGGGTCTATGTCGTGGCGGGTGAGCGGCAGTATCAACGGCAGCGCGTCGCGATCCGCTGGATCGAAGCTGACACGGCGATCCTTGCCAGCGGCCCCGATGTCGGAATGCAGGTCGTGGTCGAAGGTGCCGCCGAATTGTTCGGCACCGAATTCGGAACCGGAAAGTGAGTCGCCCATCGCCATGAGTTGGCTGATCCAAACCTCGCTGCAGTTTCGGTTGCTGGTCATCGTGCTGGCGATCGTGCTTGTGATCGTCGGCATCCGCACATCGGATTCCGTCCCGCTCGATGTTTTTCCCGAGTTCGCGCCGCCGTTGGTTGAGATTCAAACCGAGGCCCCGGGGATTTCCACCGAAGATGTCGAGAGCCTGATCACCGTCCCGATCGAGAACGCGGTCAACGGCATCCCGTTTGTTCAGACCGTCCGCTCCAAGTCAGTGCTCGGCCTTTCCAGCGTGCGGCTGATTTTTGAACCGGGAACCGACCTGTTAACCGCGCGACAACTGGTCCAAGAACGTCTCGCACTCGCGGCCAGACAACTGCCGCTGGTCGCCAGGCCGCCTGTGATCTTGCCGCCACTGTCATCGCTCAGTCGATGTTTGAAGATTGGGCTGTGGTCGGACACCCAAACACAGATGCAGATGACCGTTCTGACGAAGTGGACGATTCGGCCGCGGTTGATGGCGGTCGCCGGAGTTGCGAATGTCGCAGTGTGGGGCGAGAAAGAGCCGCAACTTCAAGTCATCGTCGACCCCGATCGGTTGCGAGCGAACAACCTCACGCTCGACGCCGTGTTGCAAACGGTTCGCGATGCGACCGCGGTGGGGGCCGGTGGCTTTGTCGACACCGCGAACCAACGGATCGCACTGCGCCACATTCCGGCGGTCTCGACACCCACGCAACTCGGCGAGATGGTGATCACATTTCGTCCGGCCGCTCCGGCACCGACTGCCGCCGCGCCGCTTCCCACTTTACCCGGAACACCGCTGCGTGTAAAAGACGTTGCCGAAGTCCTTTACGACCACGCCCCGCCGATCGGTAACGCGATCATCAATAGTCGTCCCGGTTTGCTGTTGATCGTCGAGAAGCAACCCTGGGCAAACACGCTCGATATCACCCGTGATGTGGAACGGGCAATGGAGGAATTACGGCCGGCCATGGGCCAGGTCGAATTCGACACCACCGTCTTTCGTCCGGCGACGTTCATCGAACGGGCACTGACGAACCTCGGTCGCTCGATGCTTCTGGGCTGCGTGCTGGTCGTGGTTGTCCTGCTGTTTTTCTTGTTCGATTGGCGTTGTGCGGTGATTAGTGCGACGGCGATCCCGCTTTCGTTGCTTGCCGCCGTGATGGTGCTTTACTACCGCGGCGGTACGGTCAACACGATGGTGCTGGCCGGACTTGTGATCGCGCTTGGCGAGGTCGTCGACGACGCGATCATCGACGTCGAAAATATCATGCGGCGATTAAGGCTGAACGCGAACCTGGACAAACCTCGTGGTGTTTTTCAAGTCGTTCTCGATGCTTCACTTGAAGTCCGCAGCGCCGTCGTCTATGCCACCGTCATTGTGGTGCTGGCGTTCTTGCCGGTGTTCTTCCTGACCGGACTCGCCGGGGCGTTTTTCCGGCCGCTTGCGGCCGCCTACATTTTAGCGATCCTCGCGTCGCTTGCTGTCGCGCTGACGGTTACGCCCGCCATGTCATTGTTGCTGCTTCCCGCGTCGGCCAGAAAACGTTCCGGCGATGGACCGATCGTTCGTGTGCTGAAGTACGTCTACCGCAGTATCCTCTCGATCGCTCTGCGACTGCGTTGGGCAACACTCGCCGTGACGCTGCTGGTGTTTGCCGGAATTGCCGCGTCGATTCCCCAACTCGGCGAACAGCTGATGCCGAAGTTTCGCGAAACCGATTTCCTGATGCACTGGGTTGAGAAGCCGGGGATCGGGATCGACGCAATGGACCGAATCACGCTGCGAGCGAGCGAAGAACTGATGGCGGTTCCCGGAGTCCGCAACTTCGGTTCGCACATCGGCCGGGCGACCGTAGCGGATGAAGTCGTCGGCCCGAACTTCACCGAGCTTTGGATCAGCATCGACGACAACCAAGACTACGACGAAACGGTCGCCAAGGTCCAATCGATCGTCGACGGTTATCCTGGTTTGTACCGAGACTTGCTGACCTACTTGAGCGAACGGATCAAAGAAGTCCTGACCGGCACGAGTGCCTCGATCGTCGTCCGCGTGTTCGGTCCGGACATGGATCAACTGCGAGCAACCGCGGCGGACGTCGCCGCGGTGATCGGACCGATCGAAGGCGTCACGACGTTGAAAGTGGAACCGCAGGTGCTGGTGCCGCAGATCTCGATCGACATGCGACCCGAAGCGGCATCGCAGTTCGGGCTCACTCCCGGCGCGCTGATGCGAAGCGTGACGACGCTGGTCAACGGCGCCCAAGTGGGAGAAATCTATCGCGATCAAGCGATCTTTGGCGTCGTCGTCCGTGGTCGCGAACGTTTGCACAGCGACCTGGGGATGTTGGGCGAAATGATGATCGACACTCCTTCGGGCGCACAAGTGCCGCTGAGCAGTGTCGCGAATCTCGCAATCATTCCGGCTCCCAACGAGATCAAACGTGAAGGCGCTTCACGACGTCTCGATATCACGTGCAACGTCGACGGCCGCGACCTCGCCTCGGTCGCCACCGACATTGAAGCAGCCGTGCGCAGCGGCGTCGTTTTCAACACAGGCTACCACCCCGAGTTTCTTGGTGAGTACGCCGAAGCCAAAGCGTCACGTCAACGATTGTTGCTGCTATCGATCGGTTCGATCCTGGCGATCACAATCATTCTCTACATTGACTTCGACAGTTGGCGTCTTGTGCTGCTGATCCTTGTCGCACTGCCGCTGGCGCTGCTCAGCGGCGTCCTCGGGGTATTCGCCGGAGGCGGGGTTATTTCGCTCGGTTCGCTCGTCGGTTTCGTCACCGTGCTCGGTATCGCAGCCCGAAACGCGATCATGCTGATCAGCCACTACCGGCATCTGGCCGTGGAAGAACCGGATATCAAACCCCAGGAGTTTATCATCCGCGGAGCCGAGGAACGTCTCGCCCCGATCCTGATGACGGCACTGACGACCGGCCTGGCACTGGTTCCACTGGTCGTTACCGGAGAACTCCCCGGCCAAGAAATCGAGTACCCGATGGCGTTGGTGATTCTGACCGGGCTGACCGGAGCGACCATCGTGAACCTGCTCGTACTACCGGTGCTCTATGCGTGGCTCGCAGGGCCGCAAAAACCAGCCATTTAGCGGACCAATCGCGAGCCAGCGGTGAAAATCGGCGGCGCCACACGAGGCTTGATCGCCCGGCCACCGGTCCGATTGCGCGACCCCGTTGCCCCCGTGACCCCGTCTTTTTTCCCTTGACCTACTAATTTCTACAAAGTTGGTATTGGACGGTTGTGTGCCGCCACATTACCGTCCTACGAACCGCATCGTATTTTTGACTTGGGAGTGCAAGGATGCACCAGCTAGCCGAAACACCGACTGATTCATCGTCAACAAATGCCAGCATTTCGTTGATTCTGCCCGCCTGGAACGAGGCGGAGGTGATCGTTCACGCGATCGAGGAAGCCGACGAGGCACTTCGCGAGTTGACCAACTGCTACGAGATTGTCGTGGTCGACGACGGCAGCACCGATGGAACGGCCGAATTGGTCGAGCAGGCCATGGAGTCCAACGGTTGCGTTCGACTCGTTCGGCACGATCGAAACCGCGGCTACGGCGCAGCGCTGCGTAACGGGTTTGCTGCGGCGAAAAAGAATTTGGTTGTCTTCACCGACTCGGACTGCCAATTCGATCTGCACGAACTCGATCGCTTCATTCTGCTGTCGCAGAGCTACGACATCGTCTGTGGCTACCGAATTGACCGCAAAGACACGCCGCTGCGATGTCTCTATTCGCGATGTTACAACCACATGGTCCGATTTCTGCTTGGAACCGGACTGCGCGATGTCGATTGTGCGATGAAAATGTTCCATCGTGACGTCGTCCAGAATCTGACCATCTCGACCGACGGATTCCTGGTCAACTCCGAACTGCTCACACAAGCGCGCCGAAAAAATCATTCGATCGTCGAGGTCGGTGTTTCGCATCGACCGCGAACGGAAGGTCAAAGCACCGTATCGATCCATCACATCCCGAAGGTGCTTACCAGTTTGGCACGATACTGGTGGAATTCGGTGCAGTTTCCTCTTTCCGGCGACACCAGCGACTCACAGTCCAAACGGGGAACATTGCCGAAAGACGACAAATGGATCGGCTGGGCACAACTCGCCTTGGTGTTGATCGCCGCGGTGTTCTTACTCAGTAACCTTGGCTATCCGCTGATCGACCGGGACGAAACACGTTACGCCGAGATCCCACGCGAGATGCTCGCCACGAACAATTGGACACTGCCACAACTGAACTTCGAACCCTACAGCGACAAGCCACCGATGCTCTATTGGCTGTGCGCCATCAGCTACTCGATCTTTGGAATCAGCGAGTGGTCTGCACGTTTGGTACCATCACTGGCGGCATTGTCGACGCTGCTGGCAACCATGTGGTTTGGCAACCGCAATTTTGGCAAACGAATCGGATTGTTAAGTGGTACGGTCCTGTTGTTGTCCGTCGGCTTTATATTCACGAGTCGTTATCTGCTGATCGATGGAGTGCTCTCATTGCTGGTCGCGATGTCACTGTTCACTGCCTACGAATCGATCCGAGGAACCAAGGTGAAACTCGCTTGGTGGCTCGCCTCCGCTGCCTTCTGCGGACTCGCCTTCCTGACCAAAGGACCATTATCTTTGGTGCTGTTGCTGCCGCCCGTTTTCGCGTTTACATGGCTTTCGGAGTCTTTTGCCAAGCCGAGACTTTGGCATTACGCATTGACGTTCGGTACCGTAGCCGCGATCGCCGCGCCCTGGTTGATCGCGGTTTCGATGCAAGACGGGAGTTTCCTGCTCGATTTTTTCTATCGACACAACGTCCAGCGGTTTGCGGGAGAATTCCATTCCAAGCCATTCTGGTACTTCGTACCGGTGCTGCTGGTCGCGGGCCATCCGTGGTCATTCCTGACCATTCCTTATGCCCGGTTCTTGTTCACTCGCGACGAGGGTGTCCACGCGACCCGCCCACCGATTTTAGGGTTTTTGCTATTGTGGAGCGTCTGGTGCTTCGTGTTCTTCTCGCTCTCGGGGTGCAAACTGCCCACCTACCTGTTGCCCGCCGCACCGGCACTTGCGTTGCTGATCGGCCACTACTTGAACCATGCGTTGGGTGATTCAAAAGAGCGTCCCAAATTCTGGTTTGCAACATTCTGGTCCGCACGAACGGCAACGGCGACAACCTGCCTGGCTGGAGTCGGATTCATCGTTTTCATTCTGTACATCGGTTTGGAAATTGCATTCACAACGTACCTTTGGGGCTTGCTCTGGACGGCACTCTTGATTTGCTCGGTACTGATGCTAGGAGACCACCGTCAAAGCAAATTCGCCTGGGCTTCGTCCTCGGTGATGGCCTTCCTGTTGGCCGTGATGGTGATGCACCAATTGGTCCCCGCCTATAGCCGCCAACAAACTGTCTTTGGTCCCGGATCTCCGATCGCAAAGAAGTTCAAATCGGTCCCCGGCCAATCGATCGTGACGGTCTCGCATGAATTCTCGGAGGTACCGTTCTACTTGCAGCGATCCGACATTGCCCATTTGCCGGTCGCGGATGCCGGCCAGTTGCGTGACCTCGTCGCTGATCAAGGCGATACAATCGTGATTCTCGACCGGCATGCGTCTTTGGAAGAACTCCGGAGTCAACTACCCCAGGATGTGGTGATGCGAACCGGAATCAAACGCGGCCCGGCAACCTTTGTCCACCTATCCCTGACGCAACCGACAAGTCGCATCGCTGAGACGCCGGACCGGACGCAAGATCCGGGACAATCGCGTTGAACCGACGACGATCGAATGAAGCCCTATGATGAACAGCCTCCGATATTTCGCGTACAGTTTCAGTTTGCTGGCGTTTAGCTTCAGTGCATTCGCCATCACAGCCGAATCCACGTCCGCATCTCTGACCCTGATCTTTTCCGATGATTTCAATCGCGACGAACCGACGCCGGGCAAGGAAGCGATCGGCAATGGTTGGACCACCAACAGTGCGTGGCGTGCCAGTGGACACCAGCAGGTCGATCTGATCGATGGTGCGATGCACGTTACCCGCTACGCCGAGGCCGATCATGGCGTCGCGATCTTTCACGACGTGGCGCTGCGAGACGGCACCGTCGAACTGAAGTTCAAACTCGATGCGGCAGGCGACCTCGGCCTGGACTTTGTCGATCGGGAACTGAAAACCGTCCACGCTGGCCATCTGTGCATCGCCAGAGTCACCTTGAACCGGCTCACGCTGACCGATTCCAAGACCGGCAACATGGACTTGAAGATTCGCGAACGCCGCCAGAGCGGCAACATCTCAGGCGAACTCGCGGCGCTGCTCAAAACCAAGACCAAGTCCTTCCCACTCGACCTGAAGGCCGACGATTGGCATACGATACGAGTTTCCATCGCTGGCGACATCATGCGTGCCAGCATCGATGGTGTCGAAATCGGCTCGCTGCAAAGCGAAGGGATCGCGCATCCGACCAAGCGGATGATCACCCTGGGCGTGAACAAGTCAGCTCAGGTAGACGACTTGAAAGTCTGGTCCGCCGCCGCCACGCCATGAAGTTTCTTGACAGGGTAAGTTTGATCTGCTGTCCCGCTGGTGACATCAATGGCAATCAACCTGTTGTCAAAGATCGCAGGAAATTTGCCATCGAATGAACGCCCATTGCAGGCTTCCCGAATTTGCAGACCAGGGACGTCAAACGAATCAAGACATGAATGGCGGCTGGGAGGGAAGTTTCGAATTCATTCGCTGCTATCAGAATTCGTGCGGACAGGTCACCTCAGCGTGCCGCGGGATCGTTTGCGACCACCCGCGACAATGTCGAGTACTTCTTGCGTGGCGGCTTCGCTACGGGCGGCGGACAATTGCCGAGAAGTTGCCATCGCGGTGCCGTCGAGCCATTCGAGTGCCGATTCGGCCGCCATCAGACGCATCCCGTGCTCGGCAGCGAGCGCATCAAGCAGGATCTCGTAAAGGGTGAAATAAAAGAACTCACGCACCGCCACCATCGTCAGATCACTCGCTTTGACATAGGGCGAGCGACGCAACGGCTTGGTTGCCGCGACCGGCTCGATCGGCAGCACGCGAATCGACAGCGGGGCGAAATGCCCGACTCCCTCAAAGCCGGCCGATACCACCTGCAAGCTGCCAATTCTCATGGCCAGATAGTCCTCCAATACATCTTGCGCCAGTCCCAGCAACAGCGCCGAGAGTCCTTCCAGGCTGGCCGGTGCGTCATAGATGCGAAGGGGCACCAGTGAACTCTTCGCCAGGGGCGCGCGAGTCCGGTGGCCGACCGAGTAGATCGTTTCAACCGCTTGGCTTTCGACTTCCTGCACCGCCAATCGCGAAAGCCGCGAATTATAGTCACCACACAGACCTAAGTCAGATGCGATCACCAACAAGCCAGCCGGAACTCCGATGTGTAGCGGCTGATGGATCCCGATTTCGGCGATGATCGTGTCCATCTCGCGACGATACTGTCGCGCCGCTGGCAAGGCCTGACGCGCGCGTCGAAAATGGTGCGCCGACAGCGACCGCATCGCTCCCACTGCGTCCTGAAGGGCGGCTAAAGTCTGCAATCGGTGTTGGAGAAATTGCTGACGTTTCACGAATTCGCTTTCGCTGGAACGTCCGACGCGAAGCCCGGTTGTGTCAGCCTGCCGCGCGCTTCGGGGATCAGTTCGGCGAGTGTCTGTTTCCATCCATTGGCGGGCAATTCGCCCGTTTCCAGTGTCGAGGTGATCTCGACAGCACGAAGCCGGGCGAGTTCGACCAGGGCTTCGGCGACGATCACGGCTTGCGACGGTTGCAGATCGCTCAACCAATGTTCAGCCACCGCCGTGAGTGCGATGACCTGATGGGCGATGCTACGGTGCGAAAATCGTCGTTGCCTCAGTAGGGCGCGCAGGATGTAGCCCTCTCGCAGAGTTGCTTGGGTCGAAACATCGATGTCCAAACCGACACGGGACAATTTCTCTAACGATTCGAATCGTGATAGTTGGATTTTGAGGTTCTTGGCCGCTTTGCGCATCGATGCCGGCTGCGCGACGGCACCGATTCGCGAGACGCTACGACCGATGTCAATGGCCGGCCGCAAATCTCGCTCGAAACGACCGGTGTCCAAATAGATTTGACCATCGGTGATGGAGATCAGATTCGTGGGAATGTAGGAAGAGATATCACCGTCGGTCGTTTCGACCAATGGAAATGCGGTGACGGATCCGCCGCCCTGGACGCTGTTCAGCGCGGCGGCCCGCTCCAGCAACTCGGCATGCACGTAAAAGATGTCGCCTGGATAGGCTTCACGGCCAGGTGGCCGATCCAACAGCAGCGCCAATTCTCGATACGCATCGGCGTGCTTGGTCAAATCATCGTAGACGACAATTGCATGACCGCCGGCATCGCGAAACGATTCAGCCAGGGAAGCACCGGCCAACGGTGCCAGGTACTGTAACCCGGGGCTATCCGAGGCATAAGCGGCGATGATCGCTGTGTTAGCCAAGGCGCCGACCCGCTCCAATGTGTCGCGAAGCGATCGCACTCGCGACATCGGCTGGCCAATCATGACGTAAACGCTGGCCACATCCCCAGCCCGCTGTGCCGCTACAAAATCGATCGCTAAAGAGGTCTTGCCGACGTTCCGATCGCCGATGATCAATTCACGCTGTCCGCGTCCGATTGGGATGGCCGCGTCGACAGCCATCACGCCGGTCCACAGAGTCTGATCGACACTCTTGCGCTCGATAATCTCGGGTGCAGGTCGAAACAGTGGCAGTCGTCGGTCGATCGAAAGGGGCGGACCTTCATCGAGCGGGTTACCGAGCGGATCGAGAACACGACCGAGGGCTTCTGGTCCGACCGGCAATTCAGGCAGTCGCTGCAGGCCGATCACCCCATCGCCTTCGTGGACCCGCGATGCACCGGCCAATAACACCGCACCCAAAGCATCGGCGCGCAAATCGAACGCAATTCCGAAGGCGCCCGAATCGAACGCCAGCAATTCTTCATAGCGTACCTCGTCGAGTCCGGCGACGACGGCCACCCCATCACCAACGCGTTGAACGACTCCACGCGGCTTGATCCCATTGGCCAGTTGCAGCGACTGGGCAGCAGCGGTCAAATCTTGTTCGACGGATGACGACCGCTTAGGCATCGTTGGAACTTTGCAGAGGATTGTGATTATTGGCCCGCCGGTGCATGTCCTTGACCAATGATTGGCGAGCGAATTGGGAAAGACCGCTGGCTGAGGCATCAAGCAAACCGCTAGCCGTCGAGACGCGGACACCGGCTCCCAGACCGTCAACGGTTCGGAAGTCCGCACTCTCGGCAGCGGGCCCCAACGCAATCTTGAGCGTTGCAAGTTGCTCGGGTGTCAGCGGCTGGGCCGTTTCGATCTTCACCGGCGCAAGGGTCTCTTTGGGAAAGGATTCAAGTTTTTCACAAACGGACCGAATCAGCGCGGACTGCAAATCGGGACCGCCGATTTCGTCGAGCAAACGTCGAACAATGTCGGCTGCGGCCGCGGCTGAGACCTCAGCCAACGCATCACGTCTCGTTTCCGACATCCGCGAGACTTGGCGATGGCTGTGTTGGCGTTCTCGTTCTGCGGCCGCGCGTGCCTCGGCTAATATCTGGTCGGCTTGTCGTCGTGCCGCTTCCAATTCGCGTGTCCGTAGTTCGTTCAGTTCTGCCTGCAGGTTGACTCGCGACTGCTGCACTTGTTGCTCGATTTTTTCGGCTTCCGCCAGCTTTTGTGTGGCCCGAATGCCATCCGCCTCGAACTTCTCGCGATGTTCGGCCAGGGCCCGTTGGACGGGTCGAAAGAAAAACCAACCCAGCGCAGCAGTGAGCACCAGAAAGTTTGCAACCTCGAATAGGAATGTAGCGACAGTCGGTGACACGTTTATCCGCCTGTTGTGCCCGTGAAGGGATTGGCAAACAACAGGATCAGCGCAATCACGAGACAGAAGATGGCGGTCGATTCCACCATCGCCAGACTGACAAACAGCGTGCGGGTGATCGACGACGCTTCATCGGGCTGACGCGCGAGCGCGTCCATCGCTGCGGCTCCGATCCGGCTTTCGCCAATCGCCGCGCCAACGGCGCCCAACGCCATCGTTAACGCCGCGCTACCCATCGCAACGACTGCGACAATCGTTTGTTCATTCACAGTTGCTTATTCCTCTCCGGCACTGATTGCCGCGCCGATGTAGACAGTGGTTAAGATCGCGAAAATGTAGGCTTGCAATAATCCGATCAGCAAATCGAGCGCCATGATCGGCGTAGGCACCAGGAATCCAGCCAAGGCGACCAGCAAGCCGACCACCAGATGCCCGGACATGATGTTTCCGAACAGACGTACCGCCAACGCCAGCGTGCGTGACAACTCCGAGATCACATGCAACGGCATCAGCAGTGGATTGGGACGAAAGTAATGCTTGATGTAGTTCCAAAAACCACCGGCCTGGATGCCCGCAATGGGCACACTTAAAAATACGACCGCTGCCAGGGCCGAGGTGGTAGCCAAACTGCCGGTTGCCGGATGGACCCCCGGCAACTGGCCTGCAATGTTGCAGGCTGCGATAAACAGGAACAGGCTGCCGGCCAACGTCGCGACAATCGTGTGTCGACGACCAATGATTTCTTCGACCAATTGATCAAAACTCTCGACCGTTAGGAATGCCACAACCGAGAGCCAATGCTGGGGACGCGTCCTGGCAAGATTCCGCAGCAAAATGCCCGTACCAATCAACACCACGGACACCGCCGTCGAAGTGACCATCGTCTCGGTGACCGGGATCGGGCCGATGGAAAACAGAACAGGATCGCCAAAGATTCGCAGATGCATTGCTTTTTCACGACTCGGGGGGACTTGCATTGGATGAATCAATCGTACGGCTCGTCAACATGAACCAAGTTCCCAGAGCGATGAACCCGATGATCCAACCGGCGGCGGTCGCGATGATCGCTCCCTGGATCGCGGCGATGACCAACAACCCGGCGACGAGGCCCAACCGCAACAAACCGGTCAACGATGACCAGACCGTGAAACGATGAACATTTCGCCACAACATCGTTGCATGCAGAGCGCCAATCAACCAACCGGCGACGAACCAAACCGACATCGAGAGCTCAATCATGTTTCTGTGCCACCGTTTTCCAGGCCGTGAAGCAACCCATCAACACGCCGGCTGTCATCAACATCAAGGTGAAGTGTATGCCGGTATCAAACCGCTTATCCAAATAATGCCCCAATAACGTTCCTCCTGCTGAGCCCAAGGCAATCGGCCAGCCAACCATTCCCAGTACGCCTAACGATCGCCAAAAACTGCGATGCCCCTTTTCTCGCCTCGCCAATCGCTCGCCATCGCGGCGCACTGCCGCGCGAGGATCGACTCGCATCGGTTTGTCCGTACGTTTCATCAAAGATTCCTCTTCGGCACAGCCGTCACTTCATCGGCCTGACGCAGCTCGTGCAGGATTCGTGTTTCCAATCGTCCCAGCGTACGGCGGACTTCCATTTCCGCACTCGGGCGCGGCAAGTAACGCATCCAGTTCTCGGGAAACCGCATCGACATCATCACCGACCACAGCCAATGGCGTCAGCAAGCTGGCCGAAGTTCCCCCGGCGTGAAGCAAACCACCGGCGGTGCCGGCATAACGCCATCCATCGCCGAGCCTCAGCACGATCAAGCCTGCCTCGATCGCCAACACACTGGGCTCTCCGCGCGGTCGAAGACCGACCAATCCTGACTTGGTGGGCACACGCATCGATCGAACGTCTAACTCAACGATCGTTGCGGCCGGAGTTCGGATCGTGACATGCAGTGGCGGAAACGGGGTCTGGCTCATGACGCCTTGCCTTTTTGCTCGACCCCGGGCTGAATCTCGTCCAAGCTTCCGATCATGAACAGCCGCTCCTCGGGAATCTCATCACAACGTCCCTCGAGAATCGACTCCACTCCCTCGACAGTCGCGTCAATCGGCACGTTGCGCCCCGACATTCCGGTAAAGGTCTCGGCGACAAAGAACGGCTGTGTCAGAAAGTTCCTCAAGCGTCTTGCCCGGCCGACAAGTTGTCGATCTTCGGCCGAGAGTTCGTCAATCCCCAGCATCGAAATCAAGTCTTTCAATTCTTCGTATCGACCGAGCGCCCGCCGCGCCTCTTGGGCGGCATCATAGTGACGTTGACCAACGACCGAAGCATCGAGTGCTTTGGAGGAAGAGGCCAACGGATCGACCGCCGGGTACAAACCTTCGGCAGCGACGTCACGCGAAAGCACAAGGGAACTGTCCATGTGCCAGAACGCATGAGTGATGGCCGGATCGGAGTAGTCGTCGGCGGGCACATAGATCGCTTGGACCGAAACCATATCACCGTTTTGGGTTGCCGTGATACGTTCTTCCAGAGCGGCGATGTCGGCGGCCAACGTTGGCTGGTAACCGACTCTCGATGGCAAACGCCCCAGCAGTCCCGAGACTTCCATGCCCGCCTGAACATGCCGATAAACATTATCGACCAGGAACAGCACATCTTTCTTTTCGACATCGCGAAAATGCTCCGCCACCGATAGTGCCGCCAGACCGACGAGAAACCTGGCGCCGGGTGGCTCTTTCATCTGGCCGAAGACCATCGCCGTCCGATCCATGAAGCCGCGGGCCTGCAACTCTTGCCACAGCTCAAGTCCCTCACGTGAACGCTCGCCAATCCCGGCAAACACCGCGATGCCATCCAAGTTCGCCACCGCGTTGTGAATGAATTCGGTCAGCACCACCGTCTTGCCGACACCGGCGCCGCCAAAGACTGCCACACGTCCGCCGTGAGTAAAAGGACAGAACAGATCAATGACCTTGATCCCGGTCGGATAAACGTCCCCCAAACCACGGCAGAACGATGACGGAGGGGGCGAACGATAAATCGGCAACGATTCATCCCACGACAGTTCAGCACCACCGTCCAGGGGACGCCCATGCAAATCGATCACGCGTCCCACCAGCTGCATGCCCACCGGAATTCGCAAAGGTGTGCCGTTACAGCACACCCGCGCGCCCCGTCGCATCCCCCGTGTGCTGCTGGTCGCGATCGCACGCACGGAGGAATGACCCAGATGGGAATGTACGACCGCGGCGACCGACCGATCGCCGTCCAGCTCGCATTCCAAGGCGGCATCGATGGGGGGCAACCCTTGGTCGAACCAAGCATCGACGACCGTGCCGCGCACAGCCGTCACCCGTCCGCGCATCGCTGGCACAGATGCATCATCCCGAACTGTCATCGATCGCCTTTCTGACGAACTAACGGACGCGTATTCTATTCGACATCCTGCCTCGATTGGTCCCGCAAGTACGTTTTGAGCGATGAAAAGACACGCGACTTCAAGAGACGTGCGATCGAGGAGCAAGATCCAGGCCATCTCTCGGCAAAACCCTCTCGCTGGTGAGCCGATCGATGATCGGGCTCGCGTCATGCCCAAGCGGAGCGTCGGCCCAATGACATTGCGGGCAGCCGGCACGCGAATCGCTACGACCGGCTGTTTGACGCCAAGATTCTTGATCCACATCAAAAACGCTCCATGGGGAGCGTGAAACGGCATACCCGGAGCAAAATGGAATGGGCGCAGCCTGGCAACAACGGGAGGGATCGTCTTTTCCCCTCGGCCTCTCATGGGTGGAAGACCAAGGTGCCTTTAACTTCGCGATCTATTCGAAGCACGCCGAATCGGTTGAACTACGGTTCTACGGCGAAGACAACTTGAAACACCCACTTCACTCGCTGCACCTGGATTACCTGACGAATAAGTCCGGTCCAATCTGGCATTGCCGAATCCCCGAAAGCGAACTTGAGCGGTGCCAGTTCTATGCCTATCGCATCAGTGGTCCGGGGCCGCAACCCGGTTTTCACTGGCACATGTTTGACTCGGAAAAGCTGTTGCTCGACCCCTATGCCAAAGCGATCTATTTCCCCACCGAATTTGATCGTGAGGCGGCGAGACAACCGGGATCCAACGAAGGTCGAGCGCCGCTCTCGGTGTTGAATCGTGATCTGCACCGCTTTGACTGGAACGGTGACCATCAAGTTCGCCATACGTCCGATCTGGTGATCTATGAACTTCACGTCCGCGGATTCACGGTTCATCCATCCTCGGGTGTCCGTCCACAGAATCGCGGTAGCTTCGATGGTCTGATCGAAAAGATCCCCTATCTACAGGAACTCGGTGTGACGGCGGTGGAGCTGATGCCGGTGTTTCAATTTGATCCCCAGGACGGCAATTACTGGGGCTACATGCCGCTCAGTTTCTTCGCTCCCCACCACGCCTACGCCAACGATCCAAGTGCCTGCCGCCAACACGATGGCTTTCGGGAAATGGTCAAACGATTTCACCAGGCGGACATCGAAGTGATCTTGGATGTCGTTTACAACCACACCGCCGAAGGTGACCAGCACGGTCCAAACTACAGCTTCAAAGGCATCGACAATAGTACCTACTACATCCTTTCCGGCGATCCAGCAGAGCCCTACAAGAACTTCAGCGGTACCGGCAATACTTTGCACACGGCCAATCGAGCCGTGCGACAATTGATCGTTGATAGCCTGCGATATTGGGTCAAGGAGATGCACGTCGATGGGTTTCGCTTTGATCTGGCATCGGTCTTTACCCGCAATGCGGATGGGTCCGTCAACCTGCAAGACCCACCGATCTTCGGCCAGATTTCGGCAGAACCGGAACTGGCCAACATCCGACTGATTGCCGAACCATGGGACGCTGGCGGCGTCTATCAACTGGGCCGACGTTTTCCCGGACAACTATGGATGCAATGGAACGGTCTTTACCGCGACACGCTGAGACGATTTATCCGAGGCGATGCCGGCATGACAACCGACTTGATGACTCGACTGCATGGCAGCGCCGATCTCTTTCCCGATGATCTGTTGCACGCCTATCGACCCTGGCAAAGCGTCAATTACATCTCCTCACACGATGGATTCACGCTCTACGACCTGGTGTCGTATAGCCAAAGGCGCAATTGGGCCAACGGGCACAACAATACCGATGGCGAGTCCGATGGCAGTTGGAACTGTGGATGGGAGGGTGATCATGACGTCCCGCCCGAGGTGATGAAGTTGAGGAAACAACAAATCAAAAACTATTGTTGCCTGTTGCTGCTGTCCAACGGGACGCCGATGTTTCGCATGGGTGATGAGTTCTTGCAAACCCAGCAGGGGAATAACAATCCCTACAATCAAGACAATGAAACGAGTTGGCTGAACTGGCGGAGACTGGAATCGCATCGCGATATTTTTCGTTTCTTTCAGCGGATGATCGCGTTTCGCAAATCGCACACGTCGATCTCGCGTGCCCATTTCTGGCGAGAAGATATCGCCTGGTACGGCGTCGAGCACAACGTCGACATGTCATCACAGTCACGCACGCTGGCATATTGCCTGCACGGAAAGTCACAAAATGATGCCGATCTGTATGTCATGATCAACAGTTCGAGTGAACCGCTGCAGTTTGGCATTCACGAAGGGATGGCCGGCGAGTGGCGGCGGATGATTGATACATCGATGGCCAGTCCCGACGACTTCGCCGAGGGCGACGGCCAAGTCTTGAGTTCCTCTTTTTACGTCGTCGCCGGTCGCAGCGTTGTCGTGCTGACTCGCCCCTAAAAAAGGCGATCATCTCCTTGGTCGTTTCGGATCGTCATTGGAGGTCGTGAATGGATGCTACGAGGGATGATCAATCGTTTGCATCGGATCTAGTATCTGCCACGTCTTGGCCCGGCAAAGCATCACGATCCACACCACACAGCAGAAATTGCTCCGTCGCGTCAGGCTGATTCGCCTGTTGCAGTTCGACACGCCTGCGGTTGATCTCGACCATGGCTTGCCGCACTTCCGACTCTGACAAGGTTGATCTGCTGTACAGCAGTCGCACCGCACGCCATGCCAATGCCTCGAATGGCCGATGTAACTGGCCGAGAAGGTCGATCAGCTCCTGCATTTTCTGCAAATCCCGCGTCGGATTATCCGACATTTCGTTTCCGATCCGTTGAGTCCGCGTGATCAAGTCGGCACGCCTCGCCGCCTCTTTAGATTCGCTGTCCATTTCGAGCTCGTCCAGCGACCGGCTCAACAACAAGTAGGCCTGTGCGTCGGTCTGGTCGCGAAGCACTGCCTCGCAAAAATACCGAACGGCCGCCCGATGATCATCCTGGTGAACTGCGGCGGCACCCATTGCAAACCAATGGTCGGCGGTGTCGTCATCGGACTGACTCGCGTCGGCGACCCACTTTGCCAGCGACTCAAAATCCTGCTGTTGAGCGTACAAACGCCCTAGAAGGGCAGTTTCAGCCGGGCGTTTGCTGGGCAACTTCTCCAGAATCGCGACAGCCGCGTCCACATCTTCTTGACTGACCTGGAACCGCGCATCGCCCAACGCCCAAACAGGATCAAATTCCGCGATGGTCGCATCGTGCTTGAAAGAGTGCACCAGCATCAGCAGCGTTCGCAATTCCGCTTCCTCCACATCTCCGCGACGACACATCAGACGAAGCTCTTGGGCTGCTTCCAGACGGCGACCCTGACGAATGAAAAGCTGCGCAAGCATGCGATGAACAATCATGGCATCGGGCACTAAATCCATCAATTTGCGATAACGCTCTTCCGCCTCCCGCCATTGCCCTTGCTTGACCATCAAATCCGCTGTTTGTCCCAGCACAGGGAGACGCGTCGACGGAACCGTCGCGGCCAATCGGTCCAGGATCAGGATCGCCTCAGGAAAACGATTTTGCTGGCCCAAGATCAGGGCCATCAAAAAGATGCTTTCCGGATCATCCGGCGCGGCCGAAAGTGAGGCGCGAATCAATCCATCGGCAGAATCCAGGTCCCCCGTTTCCAGTGCCAGCAACGCGCTCTCACGCAGATTGCGAGGGTCTGGCGGGGATGGGGCCGGCGGGTGATCCGCCTCCGCGACCGGAGGTTCCCCCGGAAGCTGCGATGGCGACGAATTGACGTCGCGACCGCAACCATGTACCACCAACGTGGCGATCAAGGCCAAGCTTACAACGAACCGGGGCGCTAGTGATCGACGTATCAAGTTGGGATTCTCCGCAAGCATGATAGGGTGATGTGGCCTGCCCCCTAAGAATACCACGAATCGCCGCAGCTTCCGACGTGATTGCGGTGACCATGGCCGAGTCCAGTATTGGAGCCGACGGAAGAACTTCAAGATCACCACAAACCAGGGGGGGCGGCTTTCCTTTGGCTGTATACTGATCGAAAATGATTTCTGCTGAGAGAGCTGTCGTTCATTCGTTTCATTGCCGTCGGTCCCTGCGGCGTGACTCCGACAATTACCAGTTTGCCAATACGAATCGCCCAAGGAAAAGAAATTGACTCGTGCCCGAAGCATGGTGATTGGCCTGGTTGCATTGGTTGCGATCAGCTTTTTCGTGTACTTCAGTCGACGCGAAACGGTGCAAACGATCGTTGACCCAGCACCGATTGAGGTCGAAGCGACAGCCGCGACGGAGCCGACGCTTGTCGGTCGTGAAGTCTGCGCGGAGTGTCATGAGGAGAACTATCATGACCACGCGAAATCCGGGCACGCATCCACTTTTGCCAGTACTCGTGATTCCAAGATTGCGCAGGAGAAATTCGTTGGCAAAACATTCGATGCCGGCGAGCCGTATGGAACCTATGCCTACCAGTCCGACGATTCGGGGCTATTCGCGATGCTTCCCGAAAAGTTCGGTGATGATCCGTTTCCTCTCCAATTCGCGCTTGGCTCCGGGCACACGGGAATCACATTCTTATCACTCATTCCCGATGCCGAAGATGGAACCATTGGGATTGAACACCGTGTCTCGTGGTATAATGCCGAGGATCGGTTGAATCTTACGCCGGGACATAAAGACAAAGTGCCCGAAGTCGGAGCCGAGTACTTTGGGGATCCGCATCGTGACAAGCGATTGCATGGCTGCGTGTTCTGTCATACCACCAGCGGCACGATCATCGACCAGAAAGTCGTTGACCTGATCCCAAATGTGAACTGCGAAAAATGCCACGGACCGGCTAGCCAGCACGTGCGACAAGCCCGCACCAGCAAGAACCCGCCTCCCTACTCGGTGGGGCGAGACGACTGGAGTACCGAGTCGGAACTGAAACTGTGTGGGCAATGCCATCGGATGCCGAAAGACATCTCACAAAAAGATCTGCGTGAATATTCGAAGTTGCTTGTCCGGTTCCAGCCGATCGGACTGTTGCGGAGCGAATGTTATTTGCAGTCCGACGGCCAGTTTAAGTGTACGACCTGCCACAATCCACACGTCAGCGCCCGGGCAACGTCGAGTGCACAATACGAGCAAGTCTGTATCGACTGCCACCTGGAGGATTCCAATTCGCATGTCGCTTGCCCTGTGTCACCCAAGGAGCGATGCATTGAGTGTCACATGCCGTTGGTGGATTTCGAGTATGGCATTCGATTTCACGATCACTGGATTCGCGTCCACGAGGACGAGTGAAGTGCAGCGGCGACGGGTGGTCTGTTCTCGGCGGCGAAATTCCTGGTGCGCAAAAAAAAACCTCGCCCTTGACATGGGCGAGGTTCGTCATGCCGATCGTTCAGCTGTGGCCTACTGGTTCAGCTGTTCCACAATGGTCTCTTGGCCTTTGGTGGATCCCAACGCTCCCCACAATCCATAGGGGCTCTTCTGACCGACCAGGGTCCAGCCGTTAACCGCAGGAGACTGCTGGTTACCTGACTCGATCGAGTCGGTGATGAAGATGACAGCGCCATCAGCCATCAAGACATGAGCCCCACCGTTGTGATGGCTGCTGGTCGACAACGACCCCGGATCCGACCATTGACCGAGACACTGCTCCGTGTTCGGCGGACGCGTTGTGTAGACCTGAGTGACCTGGGGTCGATAATTGGCCCAGCTCATACCGCGAGTCGAATTGTTGGATGAGCCGATCGTCGGCACGGTGCAACCGGTCGAGGTCGATGAACACCAGAACCGCGGTCGCGAGGGATCGATCCAACCACCCTGGGCACACCAAGATGCGTTGGAATAAGGCCCGGAAGTAATGACACCGCTCGAGTGGGCATTCGTCCAGCCGTTGTTGCTGCCTTGCATGTAGGTCGCACGAATATCTCGGACACCCAAGTCCGTGATGATTTCTCCCATGGCGATGGTGTTTGCCAAACCATCCAAGATGTCACGAAACTTTGACTCGAAACATCCAGTAAAGACACCGCGGCGATGCGCGGCTGCCGCTTGGGCGTTCCAGTCGGCACTCGTTGGGTTCCGCAAAGCGTCCAAGTGGCTGGTGTACCAGGCACCTGGTGCATCACCCATGCAGAGGCCATAGTTCGTCCGGCCCAATGCAGGACGACCTACGCCCGGATCACTCGGACAACGAAGTGTTGGAATCTCAGTGGCCCATGGAACATATCCAGGATTGACATCAAAGCTGTAGGGGCTTGGACCCATCGCCGGCCATCGGGGCGGGTTTGTAAGCAGCGTCGATGGATTCGCTGTAGCCGGCGTGGTGTTTGGAACGACGGTGTTTTGATTGGGGTTGGCGATGCTCTCCCAAAGCGCCTGTTGTTCCATGAACGGCAACAAGCCGATCAGTGCACTACCGGTTCTGGCAGTAGACGAGTTTGACTGGCTCCACCAGTTGGGAAGCGTGACAGAGACGCCGGTACCGCATCCCTGCGACGGCAGATTTTTGTAGGCCGAATGGTAGTTGTGCATAGCCAAGCCAATTTGCTTGAAGTTGTTGCTACAACTCATTCGACGGGCGGCTTCACGCGCCGCTTGGACGGCCGGCAATAGCAGGCCAACGAGAACACCAATGATAGCGATCACGACCAGCAATTCCACCAAGGTGAAACCACTTGTCACAGACTTTCGACGGAGCATGTTACGTCGTCTCCAAAAACACGGAATGAAATGAGAAGGATTGAACGGACGCTGATTGAACATTGGTCCCTGACCCAACACCACAATCCACTCAAAAGCGTAACAAAGCCGCAACCCAATTTCCACACATTGGGTCACAATGCTAGAGTTTTTTCAAATCACGGGCCCGTCCGTGGGGGACGGATTTTGGAGATCGCACCGCATGGGAGCCGCTCGTTTGCGACGACCTGCATCACGCTCGCGCACTCGTCCAGCGGGCGTTTCAGCGGCCCAAGGGCACGCGTTTGTGGATTCTCCGTCGCCGAATTTACCCCACTTCGGGGATCGAGGCTTCACAGACCGAAGTCTGGCGATTCACGCGACGCGGAAGGCCTCGTCACGTGGAAGGCCCGACATTTGCGAGGAAAACACCGCTACGGAGTTGAACGGAGGGGGCTCAAAAAAAAAAAAAATTGCCCTCGCTTCCCAAAGGGGATCAAGGGCATCGACTGGCGGGGGAGCTTCGAGCCGGTGACCGGGTCACTGGGCCGGTGACCGGGTCACTGGTTCATCGACTTATTCATCTCGGCATCGAATTCTGCCTGCTCTTCGGGCGTCATTTCCTGCGCGTCCGGATCGACTTCGGGGGCCTCAACGACGGAGTTCGTCGCGCCACCACAGCCAGTCAAGCTAAACACAGGTAAACTCAAAGCCACAACAAACAGGAAGGCAAACTTTTTCATTTCAAAACCTCTTGGAGTTGGCTGGCGGCGATCTGGAACTCAGGCGAGTCAAAACATGGCTTGACGTCCGCCTTCAGGTTCAGACACCCGCGTACGGCTCACACTTTACCACCGCTCGCCGGCGATGCCAATATGGCGGAACGTGATCGGGCGATGCAAATCACAGCGTGGGAAGCGACGAATCTTGTTGAGTTTCCTTCTCTCCATCGGCCCCCCTACCGCGGGCTTGGAGATCTTGTGGATCGATTTCCGAATCCCCCTCGACGATCAGGTAGCGACGATTGGGCTGGAGGCTGCCGAACGTCTGGCGTATTCCCGAAGGCCAGAAAATTTCGACCCGATCGATTCCACGATTTTTTCCCAGACCGAAGTCGATGATCGGTTGGTCACTACATAAATAGCCGTCACCGGCGGTGACCCAGGCAGACTGTTGCTCGTCACCGGCTGTCAGCACCACCCGCGTTCCAATCGCGTCACGCTCGCTGACCGCTCCGACCAGCTCGAATTGAATCCAGTCTCCCGTCGACCGGGTCTGATTGTCCAGCAACGCCAAGGGCTGGTCCAAATGCCCCACCAAAAGATCGATTGCACCATTGCGGTCGTAATCGATTATCGCCATGGACCGTCCGAGAAAGGCGTTGTCCCAGTAGCCCGAGTCATCGTCGACCGCGACCTGATCAAATCGATTTCCCCGGTTGATGAGCACTTGCGGCGGCATCTGCAGCGGTTCGCCTTCACTTCGCCGGTCGAAGACGTGGCCATTGGTAACGATCAGATCGAGCCATCCATTGCGGTCGATATCGACTGCCTTGGTACCAAAGCCAACGTAACCCACGCTGAGCGCGTCGATCCCGTAACGGGCCGCGAAATCGGTGAATCCACCCCCGGCTTGCAGAAACAAATTTGACGATTCCTTCGAAAAATTTGTGATGCTTAGATCAAGCGTACCGTCGCGGTTGAAATCGCCAGTCGCGATTCCCATGCATGCATCGGCCGCGCCACCGAATCCATTTGCGACGCCTTTCGCATCGGCCATGTTTTCAAATCGGTTGCCGCCGGCTTGAACGAGAAAGTGATTGGGACGTGCATCGTTGCCAATAAAAATCTCATTGGTGCCATCGGAATCGAAGTCGGTCACCACCACCCCGAGTGATGTTCCAGCAATCGCGATCTCTTCGCTAATCTCACGAACCTGAAAGCTACCATTTCCCAAATTTTCATACCAACGATCCGATTGGGCATAGTGCGACAGCGGAGTGGGCAGAATCTCGCGGCCATCGGGGCCAACTTCCGGTAGGCTGAATCCATCTTCCATCTCGATGTAGATCGCCTCGAAAAGATCCGGCAGCGCATCGCCATTGACGTCGGCGATGGCGAGTGAAGATGTGAACCGATCGGCAACGTCGCCCAGATTCTCGGTTGCGTCACCAAACGTGCCGTCCCCGTTGTTGATCAGCAAGCGATTGTGACCAAGGCTTCCGAGGAATAGGTCGGTGAATCCATCCTGGTTCACGTCGCCAGCGGCGATCCCCGATGAATAGTTGAAGTCGTCGCACTGGGCCATCGAGGTAACCGCCTCGAACCGGGCTGCAACGTTGCGAAACAGAACACTCGATCGCGTGCAAGCGTCTGTCGGCGGGTCCCCCGAACCTTGCGCCAAATAGACATCAGGCCATCCGTCCCGGTCATAGTCGATCACCGCGATGGAGCCGCCCATCATCTCGTGAATGGGGATCGACGCCAAGTTGATCTCTCGATCTTGATACCACTGAAACTGGAGGCCGACCTGGCGGGCAACGTTTACCAAACGGGGTACAGCAAGAGTTTCCACTTCGCTGGATTTGGTCTTGGACGTTGGTGCTGAGTCCCGACGAAGTTTTTCAATTGCCGGCTCCAGGCTAAACTTCGCCCGATCGATCCCGTTCAGAGATGACTCAGCCGCCATTCGAACAGCCCTGTCATCTCGGATCAACGCAGCACGCTGGTTTGCGACCGCCGCTCGTTGGGCCGCGATCGCTTGTTGATTTGCGGAGTTGGACGGGAGCATCGAAAGGGACCACTCAAGAGCTTCGAACGGTCGGCCAAGTAACACCAACTTTCGTGTCAACTCCTTACGAGCATTCAATTGTGATGGGGACTGAATCAGAGTTTCCGAATCTTGCTTCGATTGGACAATCAGGATACCACGCTGCCGGAACGAATCACCCTCATTGGGTCGACCAAGAGCATCGAAAACCTTCGCGAGCCGGTGCACACTCAAATGGTCGGTGGGGTCGCGAACTACAGCCTCCAGCAATGCTCGGGCGGATGCTTCGAACTGATGGTCGTCGAAGAAAAATGTGCCGAGTGCGGCCCAGAAGTCAGCATACTGATGCACTGGCTTTCCACATTTGGCGTACCACGCTGGCATTTCTTCGTAGCTCTGTGTCTCCGCCAGTAGTCGTCCGTACAATGCTCCGGCTGCGGGCGTCGGAAAGCCAGCCTGATACTCTTGTGAAAGCTCCTCCAAGCCGCGACGGTAATCTCGCTGCGTGAAGTACCACCTTGCCAGTCCCAATCCAGATTGGAAATATTTCTTCGGACTCTCGTCTTCCTTCAGCAGGAACGGAAACGAGTCATTGCGGCGGAGGAGCGAAAAGAGTTCCTGTTCGTTTGCCTGACCAGCCCGGCAAAGGGCATCCGCTTGCCGAGAAGCCTCCTCTCTTCGACCGACACGATTGAGCAGGCTCCAGGCGTGGTGCCGCCATTCGGAAACGGCAGGCACGACATTGAGTGCCGCCAGAATCACGTCGGCCGCTTCCGAGGGGCGATTCAACTTCAGAAGTTGCTGCCAATGGACTTCGACCCCCCTTGCTCCAAGTCGCGATCCCACGTCGATCGAGCCGGCGAGGTCGGCCGAAGCTTGGTGGTTTCCCCTCGCGGCCTCCACCTGACTTGCGATGAAGGTTGCATCGACGTTATCGGGATCTTGGACCAGAGCCTTGTAGGCAGATTCGGCCGCGGACTCCAAATCGCCCGTCTGGAGCATACGTCTTGCTTTGCCCAGATAATCAACGGAACGCTGCTCGGGTTTGTCCCCACGATTGGCGTCGATCCCTGGGCCGCCATGCCGGACGATGTCCTCTGACGTGCGGCGGCCCAAGCTGCGATCACAACCGAAGGCCAGAAATGAGACCACAAGAATGACGATCGCACGCAACAACCAGGGGATGCCAAGAAACGGATCATCGCCCTTACCGTCGAGCAGGCAATTATGGTCTGCGGCCATGCGTTGATCTATCGATTTGCGATTCGACGTTTGTCGATAACCTCGTATTGTACGAGCAGAATAGGCCATCATCAACCGCTGGTTTGATCGCAGAAGTTGCAGAAAACTCGAAAACCCAACCGCGGTTTACGTGTGGATTGGAGGTTACGAAGACTTCAATTCACACACACCCACAAAGGTGAGTTCTCCGCTACTTCCGCGCCTTGCGTTTGGCTTCCAACAATCGCTCGGTATAGCTGGGTCCTGCCGCTTTTTCGCTTTGCTCGGACTCGGCCGCTGGCTTTGCTTTGGTGGCGGTCGGCGCGTCACCAAGATCGACCGGCTCGGCGTTGGGTTCGGATGCAGTGGGCTCAAATCGCACGCTCGCGCGACGTCGCTCCAGTGAGTCGTCGAGTGCTTCTTTGTTCTTCCTCAAGGCATCGAGTCGCGCCGTGACCTGAGAGTCCTTTTCGTCCGACCCGCCGCGCAGGCTGCTTCAACGACGCGCCGATCCAATCGAAGTTGATCGCGACGCGACGCACAAACACATCGCCCAGGAACAGGCAACATCCGCCCAGGACGAACCAAGGCCAGGCATCGCGAATACTCTTGGCCAGCGCCAGTCCACCGCGAAACGCGTTGGAGTCGATCAAATCTTCGCTCGGCTGGTCCAGCAACGGAGCGGTGACCTGTCCAACCTCGCCCCCCCGCGGCTCGACGTTGGCCAGCGCCTCGATCAACGCTTGATTGGTTTCGCGAACGCGAAATTCTTCGCTATAGGGAACGGTCACGCCCGTGGTCAGGGGAGCCGCACAGGACCGGGGACGACATTCACGAAGTAACTGCCGGCGACGTCGCCGGGAAAGGTACCGACGTAGCGACCGGGCGCGGTTTGCCGCATGCGAAGTGGAATCGGTTTTAGATCGGGGTCAAGGGCCGATGCGTTGATATCCAGAAAATTCAAAAACGTGTCATCTTTGTTGAGTGCATTGACGACGACTTGCACTTCACCATCACGCACTTGGGTCGCGATCGTGAACTTGCCGGTATCACCGGTCGGACGCATCAACCATCGCACCAGTTGGCTATAGAACTTGTCGTAGCCGGCCCATTCGGTCCAGTCCGCGGCCCATCTCGCCCCGGCATCGGTTGTCAACACAGCGGTACGTCCCAGTCCATATGTCCAAACGGCCAGGATGGTAGCATTCTCCGGCGAGTAGGGCTCCGGCGTTTTTGGCGAGCGGATCAACACTTGCGCCAAGGGGCTGTCTTTGGTCTGGGTGAGAACGAAGCCGTTGATGTTTGGCAACGTGCGATCAACGCCATCCAACAGCGCGTGCGGAAAAATCACTTCCGGCAACGCTCCACCGGGCGGTTCATAGACCAGTGGTTTGGAAACCCGCCGCGCCTCGCGTTGAAAGATCCGCGGCAAAGCTCGCCCGCTAGCCACGGCATAGTATTTACCACCGGTGGCTTTGGCGATCTGTTCCAGCCGGCGGCTCTCGGTCAGTCCGTGTGAGGCAACCGCGACGGTGCTGATCGTGATGTTGTTGTCTTTGAAGGCTTGGATGGTCGAAGGCGACGGATCACTGGGGTCGCCATCGCTGATGATGATACAGTGCTTGACCGAGGCCGGCGTTCGTTGCAGTCCGGCAACCGCCATTCGCATCGCCGGATCAAACTGGGGCATGTCGCCGGGCGTCATCCGCCCGATCGCCGCCAACATTGCTTTTCGATTGGGGCCGACTTCCAACAAGCCATTCTTGCCGCCCCACAGCCACGAATCGCCACGCATCGTCCAGTGCAGAACTCCGCCAAAATCGGCCGGGCCAAGCTGTTCGATGGCAGTTCGCGCGATCACCTTCTGCCAATGGTTGCCTTCGGCCATTTCGCTGGCGTGCATGATGCAGGCCAGCGCACCGACCGCCTGAATCTTGGTGTTTTTGATTTTGAAGTCGACGGGCATCGCTTCTTCGATCTTGGTCCCCGTCCAGCCGCCAGCGCCGAACGCCTCGGGCCCGCCGATCATCAACAGCCCGGCTCCCAATTGCTGAGTATTGCTGACCAGCATCTCAATCTGCTCGTCGGTGAACGAGGTGATTTGGTCCGTGGTTTCGCCCGTGACCCGTGGCACGCCGGCAAGAATCACGGCATCGTACGCCTGCAACTCGGCCAGCGACCCAAACAGTTCGTCACTGGCTTGCGTGACAACTTCGATATTGGCATCGAGCAGCGATTCGGCCAGCAGATCAAAGTCGCCGGCGTGAGCCTTGTCTTCGATCATCAACACGCGACCTTTGCCACGGACGTAGGTGTAGGCTGTGGCGATGTTGTTTTGACGAAGCCCATCATCGTCGGCGGTATCGGGAACGAACTCTGCATTGTAGATATAGGCGGCTGGCTGCTCGATCTGATGACGCAGCGGATAAACGTTCTTGCCAGGATCAAGCGTGATCGATTCTTCCAGCAACAGCGTCTCCTCACCACCAACCTTCTGCTTCACGCGAAGCTTTCCCTTGACGGGCGCCTCGGATTGTCCGTCGCTGTAACTGTTCACGACGACACGAGCCTCGAAAGGCTGACCTTTGCGAATGTTGTTGGGTAGATCGATCTTTTCGACCAGCACTTCGCTACGCGATTCCAACATCACGGGAACGACATCAATGCCGATACCCGACTCGCCCAGACGTCGGGCAAGTTTTCTTGCTTGCCCAAGATTCTCATTGCCATCGGTCACGATCACGATTCGCCGCGCGGTATTGTCTTCCATTGCTGCCTGAGCAAGACTTAACGCGGATTCCAGATTCGTTGCGTCCGATCGACCGAGCGTACTTTCCAATCGCTGTAACGGAATGTCGTCGTCATAGGGTGGTATTTCGATCGACGCGTCACGGCCGAAAACCACAATTCCGGCTCGGTCGGATCGCGTCCGATCGCGATGCCGGCGAACGTTACGAACGACGTAATCCAACATCACCTGGCGTTTTGCCCGCGGGATGCTCTCGGATTGATCCAACAGGTACATCACCGTGACTCGGTCGCTGACCCAGACCAACTTGCACCCCCGCGAGTGCAAAGACCACTGCCACCCAAACGGATGTGCGGAACAGCATCGCAAACGCGCGGCGGTATCGCCCCAAGGCGGCCAATGATCCGTAGCCGATCCACCACAGCAGCGGAATCCCAAGCAACAGCCACAAGTAATTGTGGTTATCAAAACTCAATCGTAAAAACATTTCGATTCACCACACCCAAAATGCTAGACGCTGTGTGCCACGGTCGCCGGGCGTCCATAAAAGATCGCCGCGATCGAGACAGCTGACATGCCAAGAACACCCGCGCCAATGATCGAAAGTGATATCGCAACGGTCGGCAGCGACAACACATCGGCCTGATCCGCCGGAGCGATCACGACCGCCACGACGCTGATCACATTGTTGACAAAATGACCAAGCATCGCCGGAAACAATGAGCCGCTGCGCCAGGCCACCAATCCCAGAAAGACACCAAGCGGAAAAACCGCAACGACATGAACAAAATCCATGTGAAAGGCGGCAAACAACACCGATGCAACCAGGATCCCGATCGCCGGACCGAACGACTGAGTCAATCGTGTTTGGACATAGCCGCGAAACAGCAGCTCTTCGCAAAATGCCGGGGTGGCCCCAATCATCAGCGCAAGCGGAATCAAGAAACCGGACTGACCGTGTTCGCGAAAAATCTCGGTCATCTGCTTCAACGTTTCGCTCTCGTCCATAAACATGCCCACCACCAAGCCCGATACCATCCCCACCAACGGCGTCGCCGCGGCAGCCGCGATCCATGCCCAGACCGGCCAATGCCCACGAACCAATCCGAGTCGCTTGCGCGTGGGCACCGGCGATAACACGGCCGCCACGATCGATGGAGTCACCAGAGCCAGTTGAGGAATCACCACCAGGATCATCAATCCGATGCGTGACCGAGAGACCTGCTGGTAAGAGCCCTCGTCACGTAATAGCTCGAGCGAGACATTTCCATGTACCACTAAAATCGCCAGCGTGGCCATGATCAGGCTGGCGGCGATGAACACGACCAACGACACGGCCGAGATCGCGATCGGAGTCCACCAACGCGGACGCGGGGTCGGCGGGGGATTGGACACGTCTTCGGCCACGATTGGCGTCAATCCGGGTATCACCGCGTATGGATTTGGCGGCTGTGACCGCACCAACGAATCGCCACCCCGCGGCTCGTTTTCGGCACGCAATGGCTCGGAATTTGGCTGGAACGGCGGTGGGGAATCCATGACGTATCGCGCAACAGTTGGGCGGCCGGGAACTCAAGCGGTGAGCAATCACTAGTGTACGCGGTTTTCCCACGTGGGTCGCCAGAGCGAACGCCAAACAGGAGAAATCGGCTACCGGAGGCAAAAAGACACTGCCATCCAGGCACCGACCATCAATTCAGCCCGATCGTTTCTTCCAGGCCGAACATGACGTTCATGTTTTGGATGGCGGCGCCGCTGGCGCCCTTGGCCAGGTTGTCAATCGCACAGACCAGAACCATTCGACCGCCACAGTCCCGCGCCGTCATCTGCACGAAATTGGTGCCCCAAACATGCTTGGTCGCCGGTAAATGCTCCACCGGCAGCACAAAAGGACAGGCCTCGTATCGCTGATGCCAGCGCTGCATCACTTCGGCAGCGGACGACTTCGGGCGAACATAGATGGTCGACAGGATGCCGCGATCCATCGGCGTCAGGTGCGGCGTGAACAACACCTTGACCTCCCGCCCACCGATACGATGCACCAGATCATCGATCTCGGGTTGATGGCGATGGCTGCCCACCGCATAGGCCGCGATCGACTCGTTCGTCTCACAATACAACGTCGCCAACTTGGCGCTGCGGCCGGCACCGCTGACCCCGCTCTTGCTATCGATGATGATATCATCCGTCGCGATCATGTCGGCCTCGATCAACGGCGCCAGGGGCAAAATGGCGGATGTCGGATAACAACCAGGATTGGCGACGATGTCGGCAGTACGAATGTCATCGGCAAAGAACTCCGGCATCCCGTAGGCGGTATTGCCGATACGCTCAGGCCACGGATGCTCGACGTGATACCACCGTTCGTAGAGCTCCCGGTTCGAGAGCCGAAAATCGGCACTGAAATCGATGACGCGTAAATCGTGTTGCACCAATTCGCGAACCGTGGCTGCCGACGCTCCATGGGGCAAACAACACATCACCACATCACACTCTCTGGCCATTCGTTTGGCATCGAGCGTTTCGATTTTCAGGTCGCATCGGCCCGCGAGCGATGGATGCACTTCGGCAAGCGATTTGTCATCATCGGCGCGGCTGGTAGCCGCCACAAGCTCCGCCTCGGGATGATGAAGAAGAAGCCTGGCAAGTTCTAACGCCGTGTACCCCGTCGCGCCAACAATTCCGACTCGGATGGTCATTTCGCTTTCTCGCTTCCGCTGATTCTACAACATGTCCTGGTCGACGGTTTCACGTTCCTCGGCACTGAGATCATACATGTCACGAATCAACTGCTTGTCGCATTCACGTTGTTCAACCTTCCGTCGCGAAAACATCCGTTGCTGTGTGTTGATCATCACTTCCGCTGGCAACAGCGAGGTCTGGCCAAACAGTCGTGCATAGTTGACGTAGCTGGGGACATTGGAAGTCACAAATCCGTACATCATGCTACAAACGCCAATCACCTTGCCGGTAAAAATGCTGGTGTTGATTGCGGTTTTGGAATAATCACCGATAAAGCATCCCAAAAACTGCATTCCTGTGGCGACTTTGATGTCGCCGTATTGAATGTTGATTTTGCCGTAGGTGTTCTTCAAGTCGCTGTTGCAAGTCCCAGCTCCCAGATTGATCCAGCTGCCCAGGTAGCTGTGCCCTAGAAAACCATGATGCTGTTTGTTGGTGTAAGGTTCGATTACCGAGGCTTCGACTTCGCCGCCAATCTTGACGGTATGCCCCAGCGCGACACCATCCTTTAGCGCGGCATGCTCGATCACCCGCGTGCCGGCACCGGCATACACCGGCCCGGCGAGAAAACAGAATGGTCCGACTTGGACATTTGCGTCCAACAGGATCGGCCCGTCACGGGTATCGATTGCCGCATACTGCCCGATGTTCACGCCCGGTTGGACGAAAACGCCGTCTTCGGTTTGCCGGTAATCGCCATGTGCAAGCCGCCACTCCAATGCACTGGACATCTCTTTCATGTGCCAGGCAACGACGTCATGAGGCCAATGAAATGCTTCCACCGTTGCCTCGGACTTGGCAAGCGACCTGGCAAACGCGATCAACGAATCGACCAGCGAAGGTGAGTCGGCGGCCCGCGGTTGCTTGACAAACGTCTGCAGGTCCGCTGGCACAATTCGAGCCGCCAGGACGCTGTCGTCCACAGTATCCAGGACAACCGAGGACCGCTGTTGATCGGCCAACTGTTGCAGTACCCCTTCCAGGCGAACGAGCGGCACCAGCCGAGCATTGACCAACAGAATACCACCCGAATCTTGGACGGTTGTCGGCGCTGCGATCCCATAGTCCAGCTGCTGGATTGTTTCCAGGTACGATCGCACCGACCCCGTGACCGATCCGGACAGCCGCCTTAGACAATCAATCAAACGCAGGCTGGCACAGGCAATCGCGTATGCCGGCCGCGCTTGCGTGATCGGGCGCAATTGATCGACGCGGTCGTCTTCAAAACAAATGATTTGCATGGACAAGTTTTTTAACAAGAAACAAGACAAGACAAGTGGGGCACGACCTGTCCCAGCTTTCCCTGCCGACGGTTTTTCCCAACGGGTAAAGGGACTAGCTGGACAGGGCCAGTATTATCGTCCTTGGACTCCGTTGGCAGGGAACAACATTGGCGATACCACAACCACCTATGCGACATCATCCCAGGAACCTTTCGCTATCCAGCCAGGCAACCGAAACCAACGGCAGAAGTGTGAACGGTAGGGTGTTCGGACGACCGGTTGTAGGGGTGGTGCAAAATGCTCCGTCGCAATGGCGGATCTGTGTCTGCTCGCGGTGAGCGAATCGCGACCAGCCCCCACGCCTGAAGTAGAATCACTATCTCGTCAGGTTTGCTCATCTGGTCCACCTTGCCATGGTTTCGCATTTGAAAGCCGATGCACCAAGCCGCTACAGGCCGGCAATGATCGCCGTGATGACAGCGTTCCTGTTGTCGATCGCGGCGTCCGGGCAAGAGCAGATGTCGCTGACCACTTCCCCCAATCGCCCGGAAAGCGAGACATCCCCCGACCACGGGCATCCATCACCCTCGCAGGAACTGCTGACACAACTGGTCGAATCACTCGCAGACGATTCGTACCATCGTCGCCTGGCATCTCAAGACACGATCCTCGACTTGGTGACACCTGACCAGCGTGACTCGAACGCGAACCATGCCGTGGTCACCGCACTGAGCGGCGGCCTGCGACATCCACAACTTGAGGTCCGCGTCGCATCGGCGAGGCTGCTTCGCTCGATCGAACAAGCGATATTCGACCATCAAGTCGATCAGCTGTTGAACCCGCACATCAATCCTGATTCGATTGAGATCACCGGGTGGAAGCGGTTTTCAGAAATCGCGGGACACGACTTCGCAGCGAGATCGCTGTTTGCCCGCGTTGCAATGAGACACTCGGACGTGTTACGCGAGATTGACGCGAACCGAAATGGTCATCAAGGACAAGACAAGTCGTCGCGGTTAAGTCAGTTAGACCCATACCGGCTTGCCAGTGATGACGCGGCCGGCTGGGCCGTCGTCCTTTCCACCGATGTGCCGAGCGTTCAGCATGGTATCGTGAATCGATCGGCGCGTATCGCGATCACGTTGAGCAATTCGGCCTTGGGGCCACGAGTCAACAGTCAACGTGATACGGTGGTCATTCAGCGTCTGGTCAGCCATTGGGTTGGCACACACGGCGGCAGCGAATCGGTTCGCGAGCGGCTATTGATTGCAATGCGATATGCCTGCTACGCCCGTGCGAACGAATTATGCAACCAAGTCTTTCTTGATGACGGCGCGCTTCCCTCTTGCCAGGCGACCGCGATGCTCTGTGCGTCGGCACTTCGTCGACCTGATCTCGAGTCCTTATTGATCGATCGAATTCACGATGACCGAACGGCACATGTCTGGCAACTGATCGCGTCACGGCACACGAGAATCCGAACACAAGTGAGAGATGTCGCCCTGGCACTGTTGCTGCACCAGCACAACATGGATCCTCGACAAGTCGGCTTCGACGAATTGCAGGCCGACCCCCTGACCATCTTTCGCGATCACAGCCTGGGTTTCGCGGACGAGCAAACACGATGCTCTGCCCATCAGCGAGCTGGCGAGCTGCTAAATGATGTCGGTGTCATTCTCGCACCCTGACTGGACCGCGCCGTCCTTGTCGACCTGAGACCAGACAATCGCTGCCCAGATTGCAGGTCCGGCTGCGGTTTTCGTGGCCGATTCGACAGCTGTGTTTCCTGGGACTGCCCAGCGAATCATCGATTTCAGCGGTCTCATGCGAGTTCCCAAGAGCAAGCGAGTCGCGCGGTGTCTACAATTCTTTCCCAGTCATCAACGGCCGAATCCGTCACGAACGTGGAACACGCAAACATGCATCGGGCAACTTTCATCTTCGTGCTGCTCATGATCCTGTTTGGCAATCGGGACGGACGCAGTGACGACACACCGCTCGAGTCTCTGCAAACCGACCTGCTGATCGTCGGTGGTACCGAGTCCGGCTGGGCGGCCGCGATTCAGGCGGCACGGATGGGCGTGCCGTCGATCACGATCGTTCACGACGGACGCTGGCTGGGCGGTCAATTCACCGAACAAGCACTGGCCTGCATCGACGAGAACAAAGGCGTTGGCAAAGTTGGCTGGGGCGTCGATTGGCATCCGATGAAACGATCCTTTCATCGCAGCGGTTTGTTTCGCGAGCTGATGGACGCGATCGAATCCTTCAACGAGAAAAAGTATGGCCACCCGATGCCAGGATTTCCTCACCACGGACCTTCGACATTTCGCCCCGCCGAAGCCGAAGCGATCTTCCGAGATCTGTTACAGCCGTCCATCGATAGCGGTCAAGTTCGACTGATCTTGAACAAGTATCCGCTGGCGGCCGATGTCACGCGTGACAAATCTCCTCCCCGGTTGACGGGGATGTCGTTCGCGTCAATCGATCGCGATGTTGCGGACCTTCACGTCGCGGCCAAGATGACCATCGACGCATCGGATTGGGGTGAAGCGATCCAGATTTGTGGAGCCGCGTTTGAGTGTGGCCCGGACCCCCAATCGCGCTATCACGAACCCAGTGCACCGACGGACCTTTCCGACAACCCGCCCAACGAGATGAATCCGATCACCTGGGCGATGGTTGTCGAGCAACCGGAAAAGGGCCAGAACGACTCCGCTGCCATCGACCGCCCCGAACGGTACGATGATCGCAATTTTGTCCGCACATCACAAATCAGTCTCCGTGGAATGCGCGATCTGAACTGGGATCGCCCGGTGCGACTGAGCAGCATCCCGCATTGGCCCGATCATGACCAGCAGCAGAAGCGCCAGCTGAGCATCTATAACGTCCGCCGGATCGTCGAAGGGGCGACCAGCCGCCAAGGGCGAACCGTTGTGCTGCTGAATTACATGCTGGGCCAAGACTACCCACTGGAGCGACTGCCGCAGCATGTGATCGATGCGTTGGAGAAGACGGAGATTGGTTCCGCAAGGAAAAACATCGTGCAGATGACGCGTGCCCAGCGTGAGATTATCTTCAACGATGCCCGACGCCATTCACTCTCGTTGCTCTATCACCTGCAGACCTATGTGCACGATCGCGCCGAGGACACGGCCAATAGCTTTCGGCACTTCATACTCAGCGACGAGTTTGGCACTTCCGATCGACTTCCGCCCAAACCATACATCCGTGAATCATTGCGACTCAAAGCGATGTACATGATGCGTGAACAAGACGGACGCAACATCGACGGACGAACGAAGGAACTGGCGCGAGAACGATTTGCACAAGTGATGTATCCCGACGGCGTTTTCTGCTGGCAGTTCCACTACGACTTTCATCGAACTGGACGGGCGTATTTGGTCGAGCAGGGCAACCGCGGACCCTGGATCGATTTCGAGAAGCCCGGTCGGCACACGCATCACATGAGCGATCGATCGGTGTTTCCCCTGCGAAGCTTGATCCCCGAAGAGATGGACGGACTGATCGGCGCCGAAAAAAACGTGGGCTACAGCAGTATCGTTTGCGCGGCGATACGCCTGCACGACCAATGCATCGCGATCGGACAAGCCGCCGGCGCCACGGCCGCCGTCTCACTTCGCAACCAGATTCCGCCGCGGCGGATTCCTTATGACCGCGATCGATTGGAACAAGTTCGCCATGGTCTGTGCGGTGGCAGCGACGGCGTCCCCTTGTTGCTCTGGCCGTTTCGCGATCTATCGCCCACCGATGACGCTTTTGTCGCGATCAACCGGCTCGCGGCATGTGGTATCGTCGCAAGTGATACCTACGACGTCGATTTCAGCCCTGATGCGCCGGCGGAACCAGACTGGCGACAACGAATGCTGCAACTTGCGCAGCAGAATTGCCTCGCCGATCTGGAAATGCACACGACTGACCCGCTAACGCGTGGTGAATTTTGCATCTCGTTGTGGAAGCGAGTCGGATCGATTCCGCTTCTGCCATTCCCCCCACTCCATTCACCAGACGCTGATGACGATGGAATTCCGAACCGTGATGATCCCACGCCACTGACGGCCGGTCCGGAAGTGAAATGGTCGGTTCGACCTGCGGAACCCGGCGATGACGGCATTCCCGATCCGTTGCCTGATGCGTTCGATCAAACGGTCGCGCGCGTGCGGCAATTCAACTTTGGCCCTCGCGATGCTGGCGGTGCGAAGGGATTCGTCAGTGATTTCGGTGAACGGTATCAGGCAACACGAGGCTACGGATGGAAAAACACAATCGCCAACAACAGTCGCAAGCGAGGAGTTCGCGAGGAACATTTTTGTGACACGTTTCTGTTCACCCGCGACAGTGCGACCTGGGAGTGCGACGTTGCCAGCGGCAACTGGCAGGTGACCGTTTGCGTGGGCGATGCCGCGCACGACCAGAGGGGACAACGCGTCACCGTGGAAGGCGACGAGCTGATCGCCGGCGCCAGTACCGCCGCGGGACAGTTCCACGAGGCATCCGCGGTGTGCGATGTGTCGGATGGACGATTGACGGTGGACCTGGGCCCACAACAGCCAACCCAAAATACTTGTCTGAATTGGATTCGCATCGTGCCCGTGCCGTCGGAAGCGGGTCAGTGATCGCCAGGCAATCGTGCCAATCAACCGGGCAGCGTTTGCACAAGGCCGGAGATCGTTGTGGCACGCTTTCAGGGTGCGGCGTTTCTCGGGGGGACCAATACCAGGGATGCGCTGCGCGGCTCAATTGCCCTCGTCGGAGCGATCGTAGTCCTGCCAGCGGAGTCCCGCGACCAGCCCTTTCAACATGATCCTTTTCGCCGTTGATCTAAGATTTTCTTAGTCGTAACGTGGACGACTCGTTTGGCGTGTTTCTTTTTTGGTTTTGGAATCTTTGGACCACGCACGCTCTTAGCATATCGCTTGACGTTGACCTTGGCGGCGACCTTGGCAATTTCCGTTGTGAACGCTTCACAGCACATCTTGCCAAACGCAACCCATTCATCCTCCGGAACAGCGATCAGTAAAACGCCGTTGTGCTCAGGCAAGTCGAACAACTGTTCATAAACAGTGCCGCTGTCCGTTTTGCCAATTTTTAGCAGACGGCCACTTGCCGTCCCTCCCACCGTCTCGTGCTGGCGAATGATAAACGCTGCGCCAGCAGCAATGATCCCATACATGAACTTCACGGTGCAGAAATTCCGGTCGGCCAACCAGAGTTGTCGTCGCTTGACCGTCTCCAGCACGTCATCCAGAGCAGACCGTTCGTTGGCGTGACCATCTTCGATTGGAAAGAAGTCGCAAATCGCATCATGCCGGGGACTGTAGGCAACCAGTGATTTTCCTGGCAGTGGCGCTGCGGTGATATCGCGTGTCTCTAGCAAACGATGTCGGTACCCGAGAGGTGATTGCCGTCGAGCGTGCGGGTCTCGTAGCCTGCGACATCATGTCGTGGTAATCCGTTGAGTTTTTTGCGGACGAGTTGGATTCGCTCGAAAGAGTATCGCACGAGTGCTTGCGAAATTGCCGGTTCGACGCGTTCGAGGTTTCCGTAGGTAGCCGTGATCGAAACGCCCAGCTTGTGCCGCATTTTTCGATAAGCGGCGTTCACACTGGCGTTTTTCCCTAGCACGACCGATCCGACCAAATCGGTGAGCGTGGAGAATACGAGGGTCCGTTCATACTGCTGCTCGGCATGCTCAGCGAAGACTCGATTGACAGCATCTTCATCAAGTAGATGAGAAAGGGTCATCTGCACCATCGTCGCAATCGGTCGCTCCGTGGCAAAACGCCGAAACAAAGGATCGCTCAACAAACTCGCTCCCATCACAGACCCTCCTTGGTCTTACATGAACCATGAAAGCCCTGGTATCGCTAAAATAGAGCAGCCCGGCAAGATAGGATTATGTTGAAAGGGCTGCCCCCATCACCTCCTCGATGAAAATGCGCTGACCCTCGTCACCTGTGACCAGTCCGGTAACTGCGAAGCAGTGGCAGGTGATAGCCTGGGGCAAGAAATGCTCGTCTCAGCGAGCATTTCGCAGCCCCAGGACCGTCAAGCGAAACCGGAAATCCCCCCGCGGCGATTTGGCGGCGACGCCGCCAAATCGCTGCGGGGAAGGTTTGTCGAATGCATCTCGTTTTCCTGGGGTTCCACCAGCCTCGCTAACGCTCGTTGGTTCACCCCCAGGCTATCACCTGCCACCGCTTCGCGGTTTTCCTTTTTCTTAACAGTCCGAACGGGGGCAGGGCATTTTCACAGTCCGAACGCAGTCCGAACGGGGTCAGCGCATTCGCGAACGCGCAGGACAGGCCCTAGGAAGGGGAGGGCGAGCAACAAAATGAGGGAAGATCGTGCCGCAACGGCAAGCTGGTGCGGGGGGTGATGTTCGCAAACCGAGGGCTCTTTCGAGAATGGGGCGAACGGGGTCATGGGCGAACGGGGTCAGTGCATTTTCGAACACGCAGGGTGGGTATAACGACGGCTCTAGAAAAGACAGGGCGAGCAAGGAAAAGAGAGAAGACCGTGCCGCTACGGGGAGCTGGCGCAGGGGGTGATTTACGTAAATAGAGGGCTTTCTCAACCTACCACGCCCAGCCTCTCCCATCTTAACTCGATGAAAATGCACTGACCCCCGTTTCCCTGTTCGCCACCGTCTACCGCCAGGACCTGCTGCCACGGTGCCGACAACTGCTGGGTGAAATGCGGGCGGGGGACGAAGGGGAGATGGCCGGCGAACCCGATGCCGCGCCCGAACCCACAGAGACTGGTGATCAGGAGTCGGAAAACGATTACCGTTGTCACCAGTGCGAGGGCAAGGTCGAGCTGAATGACACGCTCGATGGATCGCTCACCGTCTTGTTATTGGCGGTGGCCAAATGGATGATCGAATGGCAACAACAAAACCGATCCGGAAACCTTCGCACGCGAGCCTGGATCAATCAACTGCGAAGTGTGATCGAAGCCAAAGTCTCCGGCGGCAGTCGCAACGCGTTGGCCCTCGCACTGGCGGGCGGCCTGCGGGGCTTCGACGAACATCTGGTCAACCTGATCATCCAAACGATCGAGCATCGCGAGCGCGAAGCCGGGAACTATTTCAAAGCCCAACCACCGTAATGCGAATCACGCACGCGTCACAGTCATCACCGCGCAAACGACAAGTCGATTCACTCGATCGAATCGCTCCGTGCGCGGCGAGTCAAAAAACGGGCAATTCAGTGTCAAACCCGCGTCACTTCGCGCTTCATCACCGCGCGACTTCGGCTTCAACACGCGGTATCAACGTCTCCGCCGCCGATCGTCGAACCAAGAAACGGCTATCAACGCCCAAGTCACACTAGGCAAGAGAGGCAGCCAAAGAAGAAACCCCCCTCAATCCCCGCGCTCAATCCGCTGCCTTGGGGACTGAGGAAGTGAACGCGGCTCAATGGAGATCGCATTCGCCTGCGCTGTTTGGCTGAAAACCGAGCACAAGACCTGACCCCGGGGCACGCCCTCTCCCATCTTACCTCGATCAAAATGCACTGACCCCCATCACCCGTGGACCCCCATCACCCGTGAACCCCCATCACCCGAGACTGCCTGATAACTGCGAAGCAGTGGCAGGTGATAGCCTGGGGCAAGCAATGCTCGTCTCAGCGAGCATTTCGCAGCCCCAGGACCGCCAATCGAAACCGGAAATTCCCCGCGGCGATTTGGCGGCGACGCCGCCAAATCGCCGCGGGGAAGGTTTGTCGAATGCGCATCGTTTTCCTGGGGTTCCACCAGCCTCGCTAACGCTCGTTGGTTCACCCCAGGCTATCACCTGCCACCGCTTCGCGGTTTTTCTTTTCCTTTGCAGTCCGAACGGGGTCAGCACATTTTCGAACGCAAGGACAGGCCCTAGGAAGGGGAGGGCGAGCAACAAAATGAGAGAAGATCGTGCCGCAACGGCAAGCTGGCGCGGGGGGTGATTTTCGCAAACCGAGGGCTCTTTCAACCCACCTCGCCCCGTCTTCCCCATCGTACCTCGCTAAAAATGCACTGACCCTGTTCGATGCTGACCCTGTTCGATGCTCCTCGGTCGCTTACGCCCGTGCCATTCACCCCTGTCCCGTTTTCTTCGTCCGACTCCTGGCCTCACGGTCATTCACTATTGGTTAAAACGTATAGCAACAGAAGCAGTGTGCAGATCGTGGCCGGTGCTGGCCCCAACAACGCGCTCAGCGAGAATCCCAATGCAGCAACAGTGCAGACTTGCAAGAGTAGATTGATCCCGAAACGACGCAACTGGAAGTTCCGAAACCTAGCGGGAAACATAAATCGATCAGCAATCTTCGTGCGTACAAGTACATAAACGGATGCCAGCAATACCAAGATCGCAATCTCAAGCGAACCCAGATTAATGATGTTCTTTTACCTTTGTACGTGGAAAATCAAATAAGAAAACACTCAATCGTTAATGCTACAGGGCAATTCCTGTCCCGCACGAAACGTTGGAAAGTCCGCTGGTCGCGAGCGTTGGATCCTGTTTGATGTTAAGTTCCAGCCGACCGCAAAAATCCGTGCCATCCCCTCCTTCGTGCTTTTTGCATTCGTGCGTACACGAGGACTGCTTGTGCTTCGCTACTAACTGTTCAAGCTTTCTCTCGCCGGCAAGGTCATCACCACTATATGTCGCTTCGCAATAGCACAACCTGAAACAGCAGTAGGGAGGTGCCCACCCAAAATATTCCTCACAGCGCGTCAGCCACCCTCTTTCATGACAACAACTCATTGAACCTCCGACAGTCGGTTTTCGCGGATCCCGATCGAGACTGTAGGGAAACGGCAGACGCAAAAACCTTCGCCCATCGGGATCCACTATGTTGTCAAGTGCTGGGCTATCGCCCATCACTCGCGTCCTTCGGACTCACTATTAAGTCCTGACCCATTTAATTTGTCCGCCGCGTGATTGCTTTCGGACCCGACGCCGCCCGAAGCACTTCCCTTCAATCTCGTGCGTACAAATAAAATCAGTGCCGCAAAAACGAGTAGAAGAACGAATGAAGTAGCCAGAATCAGAGGCCACCATCCAACGTAGCAAACCATTGCAAAACTACTTGCCGCAAATAAGATGGTTCCGCCGATCAGTCGGTAATCATTATGGTCCAGCATCGCTTTGCTCACCAGAACCATCTCGCAACGCAAGTGTGCGGCATCTGCACTCCGCGTCTGTGAGCGGGCCAAATGGTCGCTAATTCGCCTTGGCACGCCGACGCGTCAGCCGCTCGCAGTAGAGTTGGCAGTCGAAGTGGGATTGATAGTCGTAGATCAGCTAATGGCCGAGTTGGTCAGCGCGGTAGACGCTGCACGCTTTGGAACAATGAAGGAAATGATCGAGACGGTTCCTCGTTCGAACCAGGCGGCGGCAGTCGCAGCCGCCCGTGCGAAGCTGACACAGATAACAGAGCTTGGCTGCTTGCAGAATCGTGTGAAGCGGTGGTGACATCATGAACGTGTCCTACGACGATGTCGCTCGGCACGCACCGGTAGCAACGCCCAAGTCACTTTAGGCAAGCGAGGCAGTCAAAGAAGAAACCCCGCTCAATCTCCGCGCTCAATCCGCTGCATTGGGGACTGAGGAAGTGAACGCGGCTCAATGGAGATCGCATTCGCCCGCGCTGTTCGGCTGAAAACCGAACACAAGCCCTGACCCCGGCGCACGCCGGCGCACGCCCCCGGTCTCGCTTGCCAATTCGCTGATCACCTTGCGCGGCTGATTGGGGAACGTTTCCATCAAATCACGAAGGCTCTGCTGTTGATCATCGTTGAGCATCGGCGTGCCACCGGACCGAGGACGATCCTCCAATCCATCGATCCCATGCTCGTTGAATTGATCAATCCAAACACGAACCGACTCGGGGTGGGCTTCGATGATCTCAGCAATTTCCGCCGCCGCGTATTCCTGATCGCTCAGCAAGATCGCGTGGGCGCGTCGCCGGTGCGATGGCAGCCGATGAGTGCGAAGAAGGTGCCGTAGTTGGTCTCTTTGTTTTTTGCTGACCTTGGCGTATTTGGTTACCGGACGTGCCATGATTTGGATCCTCCCATGCAGGGTGCCTGGGAGAGCCCGGCTAATACTAGCAAAAGCCAAAACGACTCCTTTGCACGTACGACGCAATCGCCGTACCAAAGTTACATCGAATGACTGATGAGGACATGCTTAGCGGCGGGTTCCTTGTTATCGGGGTTGATGATTCAGGGAATGCATTGGGAATTGAAGCCGACAAGTTCTCCAATGAAGACAAGATGAATCTTCATTTGGTCAACATAATCAAAGAGCGGCTTGGTACCCAACACATGCTAAACATTCAGCCACATTTCTGCGACTTCGGCGGCAAACGTGTTCTGGTTCTGGAGTGCAAGGCTGGCTACGCACCTGCCTACTTAAAGCAAAAAGACGGATCCGAGCAGTTCTTTGTCCGAACGGGCGCCGCAACGTCTGAGCTGCTGCCAAGCCAGATTCACACCAACGTGAATCAAAGGTTCTAGTAATGCGAGTTGTTATCGACTGACCACGGGACAAACCGCGACCGTATACAATTCCTATCAACGAAACAGATCATTGTGTGATTCTTTAAGTCTTGCTTATGCCATCTGAATTGACTCAACGATTGATTGCTTTTCGGCGTAGCCATCCAGCTTGGCTATTGCTTGCGTCAACGAACGGTCCACTTACCTTGGCAGCTCTCAAGAAGCTGATTGACGCTCATCCGTCGGGAATCGATTTTGAGGAAGCGGTTGAGCATTTGGCGACCGCTTTTGCTGAACATGCTGGCGACTCGCAGTTTGATACTGGTGAGGACCATTCACTGGCGGCTCGGAGGGAGTTGCGAGGGTGGATCAAACGCAAACTGATCGTCGAACGCGACGGGAAGTTGTTGGCCACCGATGCGCTTGAGCGATGTTTCTTCTTTCTGGAATCGCTTGAAGACCAGGCGATGACGTCCACTGCATCACGATTGACCACGGTTCAGCGAGCAATCGAGAGTCTTCAGACGCAGCTTAGCAGCAATCAGGCGACTCGTGCGGGCATGATCGGGCAGCGGATTAGCAAGCTTGAAGAGGAATTGGAAGCTGTACGTCGCGGCGACTTCGAGGTGCTTTCAGGCAACCGGGCCGAAGAGGGTATTAGAGAGGTCTATCAATTGGCGGTTAGCCTGAGAGCGGACTTCCGCCGCGTCGAAGATTCGTTTCGCCAAGCCGACCGGGCACTGCGCCAGCGGATTCTCAGCGAGAATCGTCATCGCGGCGAAGTGGTTGACGAGTTGCTCGATGGACACGATGCATTGTTGGAAACCAACGAAGGTCAAGTGTTCGACGGATTCCACCAGCAACTGGTCCAGTCGGCTGAGCTTGAGTTGATGAAGTCACGTTTGCGCAGCATTCTCGAGAATGAGAATACTGACAAAGCGCTCGCAAGAAAGCAGAAAGCCGACTTGCGAGGGCTTGTCTCCCGATTGGTGGAAGAGTCACAGCGAGTGATCCAGGCACGTGCACAGAGCGAACGCGATGTGCGAGGTTTTCTAAAAGCCGGATTGAACGAAGAACACTTACGCGCAGGTTCGCTGGTCCAGGAAATATTACGAGTCGCCCTGGCGGTGGATTGGCAGTCGCAAAAAGTGCGACGAGCACCAAGCCCTTTGCCACCCGTCGCAGTGTCCTTGTCGAACCTCAACGTCGTAGAACGCTTCCTCGTCAAGCAATCGGGCATCGCCGAGGAAGCGGATTTGGATCTGCATGTCGCAGCGGCAGACCCATCTCAGATGGAGGATGAGTTCTGGCAAGCCTACAACGCGTTGGATCGCGCCCAGCTATTTGAGGCGACGATTGCAAGTCTTCGTGAATCGGGTCGGCCGTTGACGATTGGTGAACTCGCTCAACGGCTGCCACCGACACATGATCTGGAAACGTTGAGTTATTGGTTGGCTATGGCACGCGAAGCCGGCGTCAAAGTGACTGACGGCGATGAGTCGTTTGAGCTTGTGGACAATGAAGAATTGGCGACTCGTTTTTTTGTGCCATTGGTGCAATTGACGGGCGAGGTGGCAGAGCAACTCGATGTCGACCGACTGGAGTAACGCCAATGTCCAACGTTTTTGACCGTATGGCCGCAGATTCTAATGGAGACGAGCCGGAACAGGATGACGTCGTGGCACCATCGCAAACTCCGCCGGTCGATCGAGTCGATCGAGACGCTAACATCCGAACTGGCGGCGACATTCGACAGGCGGTTCAAGAATTATTGAGGCTAGGTTGTCTCGAGGAGAATCGAAAACCGGAAATATTTCGTAAAGTGATCATCCACGAAAGTGAGATCAATGCGGCACTAGATCCACTCGACCTTGCCATCAAGTTGGATACACACCGTGGCATCGCGTTGGTAGTAATTCGCAACGAATCAGAAAAAGATGAGGGCAGCGATGACGACTGGTCTCATCCGCTTGTGCGTCGCCAACGTCTGACCCTCGAGCAATCTCTTTTGGTCGTGCTCCTGCGAGGTGCTTTCGTCCTCCACGAACAGGAATCGGGAGTTGGCGGCCGGCCGGCGACGATGGCAGTTGACGAGTTATTACCCCAATACCTCACCTACATCGGAGATTCGGGCAGCGATGCACGCAACGAGACTCGATTGAACAATTTGTTGGAACAACTCAAGGGCTATGGCATTGTCTCTGAAGTCGATGCGAAACAGGAAATAACGATTCGCCCTCTGATTGCTCACGTCGCTAACCCAAACTCACTCGATGCGCTATTGAAGACGATGACTTCAACGGCGAGCGACGAGACAGCAACGCAAGACGGTGAGGGGGTATGAACAAACAAATCAGTTTACTTGATGATTCGTTCGATGGATCTGATCTCGCAAAAGAAGCAGCCCAATCCGACGATATCGATCAGCCAGAATCGCAGGTTTCTTATCGACTTCACACGCTCGAAGTCTTTAACTGGGGGCCGTTCTGTGGATTGCACCGAATCGAATTCGATGAGGCAGCGACGGCAATTATCGGACCGACCGGAAGTGGTAAAACCACCTTGGTCGACGCATTGATGACGTTATTGGTCGTTCAACCTCGATACAATTTGGCATCAACGGGTGGCGTCGAGAGTGATCGCGACTTAATGTCCTATGTTCGTGGAGTGCTAGGTGGTGATGGCAGCGAAGGAAGAGAGCAAGTCTCTCGGCCTGGCAAAACGATAACGGGGATCAGTGCAACCTATCTTTCCGGCGATCAAACGCTGCGGCTCGGCTCACTGCTGTGGATTGACGGCACCAGTAACGCGGCGGCAGATTTGAAACGTCGCTGGATATTTTCCACGGCAGCGGACCAATCGCTCGAAACGTGGTTGCGAACACTGCACGACGATAGCGTTCGCGAACTGACGAAATTGGGACGCCAGGTCGCTGGCCTGCGAATTTGGGAATCCAAAACACAGTATCTGGTCCACACACGCAAGTTCTTTGATGTCGGTGACAATGCGTTTACCTTGCTAAATCGCGCCGCCGGTCTGAAGCAACTCCATAGCATCGACGACATTTTTCGCGAACTGGTTCTCGACGATCGCTCTGCGTTTGACCGGGCCTTGGAGGTTTCTGCTGAGTTTGACAACCTTGCCGCAATTCACACCGAATTGCAGGTCGCGCGTAAACAGCGAGATGCGTTACTGCCGGTCGATCACGAAGAACAGCAGCGACTGAAATTGGCTCGCAAGACGGATCAGTTAAAGGCACTCCGCCGCATTGTCCCCACTTGGTTTGCCATGCTGGGGTGTCGGCTTTGGAAGGTTCGTCTTGCACAGCTAGAGGCAGAAAAGGCTGAGTGTGAGAGGAGCCTGGAACATGAGAAGAAGGCGGAGGACAACTGCCGAATTCGTGTCGATCAATTCCGCGAATTGTATCACGGACTCGGCGGAGCTTTGGTCGCTCAACTGGAAGAGACGATCCGGCTTCAGCAAGGCATCGTCGACGCGCGTCGTAAACATGCGTTGAATTATCAACGTATGATTGGATCGTTTGACCTGAATGTCGAATTGACCGCCGAGGCACTCCGCGAAAACCAAACTCGGCTCCGCGAATCTAACGAGCAATTGTCTGTGCAGCGTGAATCGCAGCAAACCGAGACGCTAGTCACGATGTCCAAGGCTCAGACGCTCAAGAACGAGTTGGTTGATATCACAGAGAACTTGCGTAAAGTCAAAGATCGTCCTGGATCGAACATTCCGCCTCAGTTTCAAGACTTTCGCAATGAGCTGGCTCGGCATTTGTCGCTTCGTGAAGAGGAATTGCCATATCTAGCCGAGATGGTCGAAGTTCAAGCGGACGAGTCAGATTGGCGAGGTGCAATTGAACGGGCTTTGGGATCGGAGCGACTTCGTGTTTTGGTGCCCAACGAATTGTTGAGAGACGCACTTCGCTGGGTCAACGATCGAGACAACCGGATTCATGTGCGACTTCAATCGGCAAAACCTTCAGCGTCTTCGGGCGACTTTTTCTCGGACAGTTTTGCTCGCAAGTTAAATTTTCGGCAACATCCATTGCGTGCCGCCGCCGAACATCTCATTGCGTCCCGTGATTTGCACTGCGTCAGCTCGGCGAAAGAACTCGAACGAGTCGAACATGGTCTCACAATTCAAGGGATGACCTCGGGACGCCGCGGTCGTTTTGAGAAACAAGACCAGCGCCGGCTCAGTGACGGTTGGTTGACCGGTTTTGACAATAAGGCTCAGTTGCATTCGCTTTTGGCGCAGCACGAAGAAACAGAAGCCTTGCTGCAATCGACGAACTTGCAAGCGACGAAGCAAAGGAATCGACTCAATGAACTCGACAAGCAAGCTCTTGCGATTGAACAGTTATTGAGTCTCGAATTTGAAACGATCGACTTGTCCGGAGCGGTAGCTGAATTGTCCAATTTGCAAGTTCGACTTTCGGCGTTGCTCGATCCGGATTCAGACGCGAGTCGAGCGAAAGCCAAATTCGATTCCGAGAATGCGTTGCTCAGTACGCTGCGTCAAGCGACGAACGATCGCCATGTTGAGATCGGAGTCTTGGATTCTGAGATTCGTAAATGTCAAAGCCGATTGACCGAGGCAAGCGAAAGTGTCGGCAGCGGTCTAACCAAGGAAGAGCAGGACTTGGCCGGCAAGAACGTCAAACTTCCTGACAGCCTTTTGGCTCAACAACTTGACAACGAAGAGAAACGCTATTTGAAACTTGTGAACGAGGAAACCGCCAAGCACACTGAGCGAGTCGCCGATCAGGAAAAGCGTATGATTCGATGCATGGAGGCGGCAAAACGCACCGACACCGGTGAGCTAGCCGATATCGGTTCTGAATTGGAAGACGTGCCGTACTACCTAAAGCGACTTGCTGTGTTACAGAGAGAGGCGTTGCCTGAAAAACTATCTCGGTTCCTCGAGTACTTGAACCGATCATCCGACCAAGGTGTCACGCAATTGCTGGCCGGAATCGAAGAGCAAGTGGATGCGATCGAGTATCGGATTACCGAATTGAACCGGACGCTGTTAAAGGTCGATTTCCGATCGGATCGTTACCTGCAGTTGCAACCACAACGTTTGCAGGACGAACGCAAACGGGCACTCGATGCGGCCATGCGAGCACTGCGAAGTGCTTCGCTGAAAGACGACCAGGGTGAAAGCCACTACAAGGCACTCCGCGATATGGTCAACATTCTGCGAGATGCGGCTGACAACCGACGCCAAGTGGGTTCGCGGGCACTCTTGGACCCACGTTATCGTTTAAACTTTTTTGTGGTTGAGGTCGATCGAAAGTCCGGCAATACATCGCCTCGACGGACGGGGTCGCAGAGCGGTAGCGGAGGCGAGAAGGAACTTATGGCAAGTCACATTTTGACTGCGTCACTCAGTTATGCATTATGTCCTGCGGAAGCCACTCGTCCCCTGTACGCATCAGTGATCTTAGATGAAGCATTCTCGAAAAGCTCGCCGTCAGCGGCGACGCGTATTATCGAAGCCCTGCGAATTTTTGGCTTGCATCCGATTTTTGTTACACCCAACAAAGAGATTGGTCTACTAAAACGGCATACGCGGAAAGTAATCTGCGTGCAACGCATCGGAGGGCAATCCAGTGTCGCGTCGATCCGCTGGGAAGAACTCGAGGCAATGGCCCCTAAGACTACAACCTCGCAGTCTATGAACACTTAGCCGATGAAATCACCTGATGATGCCAAGCGTATCTTGCGGCGGCAGTGGGAGTCTACTGACACGCGAGCGAGTCGCCTTCTGGGTGACGGCGCATGGCCAGTTGAAATCGCCATTGGTGTCCCAAGTCCGGAATTGATCCTTTCAAGATTGGACGACGTCAAACGTCACATCCAGTGTTGGCGTTCGGTAAGAGTCGGTGAAGTGCTGTGGATGCAACGCAGTTACCGCGCTACGGCCGATTCGATTGACTTGCCAGCGCACTGGCGACTTGATCGCCCGACAGATTGGATTGCAGCTTGTGACGACCGACAGATCTCGCTGGAATTTGAAACGCTTTCGACGATCATCGGGAATTGCGACCCGATTTTCCACGATGTTATCGTTCGCCGTCGCAGTCTTTGGCGTGATAAGGTCGCCAGCGAAGTGATTTTGGCGACGAAAGTGGCGATGGAGTTAAGCCCAGGGTGCGCTGAAGGTCGCCCTCTGCGAACGCTTTCGCTGTCCGGAACAGACACCAAATTCTTCGAGCGTCATGATCGACTCGTGTCAACCTTGTTGGATCAGCGATTCGACGGTGAGGCAAGTCAAATCGGCCTAGATGCGTTTCTGAATGCGGCATCGCGGAATGATCATTGGCTCTTATTGATCGACCTCGACGGCAGCCTTCTGCCCTTTCAAAGAATGAGAGTACGAACGACTGAATTGCTGACAAAGCCGCTAGTGTCCCGAAACATATTGATCATTGAAAACGAAACATGTGGGCACTTGCTACCATCTCTTTCCGACACGATCGCAGTCTTGGGCAGCGGGTTTGATCTAGGTTGGACGCGTGCGAAGTGGCTGTCGGAAAAGCGTGTCGGCTATTGGGGCGATCTGGATACATGGGGTTTGGCATTTCTTGCCCAGGCCCGAAGCAATGTTCCGCATGTTACGTCGCTGATGATGGATAGAACAGTTTTTGACGATCACCAAGCTTCCGCTGTCGTCGAACCGATTCCGGCCTCGGGTCAACCTCCATTCGAACTTTCGCTTAGTGAACAATTACTCTATAGGAGGCTGCGATCCGCCTCACAAGGACGTCTCGAGCAAGAGTACATCGCTCCAATTATCGTGCATCAAACAATTAAGGCTTGGGCTGAAGAATGAACGGTGCGCTGGTCGAAGTGAGAATCAATCGATTTTGCCCTGGCAGGTTCCGAACCGTTGTCCGCGGCTTCGGTCAATGTCTGGTACGACGTGTCGTCGGAATTGAAGATCGATTCCGTAAAATGTCTCATCGCGGCGACACCGAGCGAACAGTTGGTCGACAAGGAAGGCTCTCGCCAGGTCGAAGGGCTGTCGTCCATCGACATGGCTCGCATGGAGCGTGAGATGGAGGCGCTCTCCAAGGACTTTAAGCAGATCGACGAAGTTCACGGGAAAAACGTTCTGAACTTGGTCATCGCGGTAGGATACCTGAAAACGCTTCTCGAAAATGCCAAAATTGTCCGGTACTTGGCCAGTGCGTATCCGGAAATCTTGACCGAACTGCAAAAGGTGGTCGACTCACGGATGCTTGAGGGGACCGCTGAAGCAGAGTAGCGGAACGTTTTGACTTGGCGTTTCCCGAGCAGGCCATGAGAGTCAATCGAAGGACCGAAATTTGCAACGTTCTCTGATAGCTAAAAAAAGAAACGCCGGCCGCCCCGTGGGGCGGCCGGACGTTTCTGGTTTTCATCGCCGGCGGCGCGACCGGTGGTAACGGAAACGACCGACGTTGTAGCCTTTGCGGCAGCCGATTCGTTTTCCTGATTTATAGACTGCACTTTAGGTGATTTGCCTTAATGCTGCATTCGATCATGCCGCCAGTGCTAGCAGCTGTTCAAATCGGTGCCGGATTATTGTCTCGTCGGTGCCGGTTTGCAGATCGCTCAAAAATGATTCACGCAGCATTCTACGCACTATTCGTCGACGACGATCCTGGTGCGAGGGTCTTCGATCTGGATTGTCCCAAGGACGGTCGCTTCGATCGACCAGTTGTTCGCTCGCCTCGTCCCAGCACTCCAATTCCACCATCGCGTAGAGCCACCCGCACAGGTGCCAACAGCCAATGTTCGACCACACGTTGCGGACCTGCTGCTGACCGGCACCCCAAATCTCTTTGGCATCGTGAAAGTGTTCCTCAATTGACCAACGATCCGAAACCGGGCGAACGGGGTCAGTGCATTTTCGAACACGCAGGGTGGGTATAACGACGGCTCTAGAAAAGACAGGCGAGCAAGGAAAAGAGAGAAGACCGTGCCGCTACGGGGAGCTGGCGCAGGGGGTGATTTACGTACATAGAGGGCTTTCTCAGCCTACCACGCCCAGCCTCTCCCATCTTAACTCGATGAAAATGCACTGACCCCCGTTTCCTTGACCCCCGTTTCCTCCGGATGACGATGGAATTCCGAACCGTGATGATCCCACGCCACTGACGGCCGGTCCGGAAGTGAAATGGTCGGTTCGACCTGCGGAACCCGGCGATGACGGCATTCCCGATCCGTTGCCTGATGCGTTCGATCAAACGGTCGGCGCGTGCGGCAATTCAACTTTGGCCCTCGCGATGCTGGCGGTGCGAAGGGATTCGTCAGTGATTTCGGTGAACGGTATCAGGCAACACGAGGCTACGGATGGAAAAACACAATCGCCAACAACAGTCGCAAGCGAGGAGTTCGCGAGGAACATTTTTGTGACACGTTTCTGTTCACCCGCGACAGTGCGACCTGGGAGTGCGACGTTGCCAGCGGCAACTGGCAGGTGACCGTTTGCGTGGGCGATGCCGCGCACGACCAGAGGGGACAACGCGTCACCGTGGAAGGCGACGAGCTGATCGCCGGCGCCAGTACCGCCGCGGGACAGTTCCACGAGGCATCCGCGGTGTGCGATGTGTCGGATGGACGATTGACGGTGGACCTGGGCCCACAACAGCCAACCCAAAATACTTGTCTGAATTGGATTCGCATCGTTCCCGTGCCGTCGGAAGCGGGTCAGTGATCGCCAGGCAATCGTGCCAATCAACCGGGCAGCGTTTGCACAAGGCCGGAGATCGTTGTGGCACGCTTTCAGGGTGCGGCGTTTCTCGGGGGGACCAATACCAGGGATGCGCTGCGCGGCTCAATTGCCCTCGTCGGAGCGATCGTAGTCCTGCGACTCCGCTCGCAGGGCAGCCGTCGACGTGACGTCGCCGACACGTTGAATCGACGAAATGCCTATCGTTTCGGTTGGGCAGCCGGCTTGTCGAGCGGGATCAGAGGGAAGATTTCGGAGGGTGTGCGAGCGGACTCCATCATCTTTGCCAGCTTGGCAACGATCTCGGGATGCTCGTCGGCGACGTCATTCGTTTCACCAATGTCTTGGGCAATGTTGTAAAGCTCGATCGTCAGATTGCCTTTGCTCATGTTCTGGCGAACCGCTTTCCAATCCCCCACGCGAATCGTTTGCTGGCCGCCGTAACCGGAAAACTCGCGATAGAGATAGGGACGCTCGGGTTGATCTTTGCCCAGCAAGGTCGGCACCATCGAAATGCCGTCAATGTCGTCGGGCACACTGTCCGCTCCCCCAACGATCTCCATCAAGGTGGGCATCCAGTCCTCGAATCCAGAGACTCGATTGCTGGACGTACCGGCTCGTACTTTTCCGGGCCAGCGGACGATCGTGGGCACTCGCACGCCACCTTCGTAGAGTGAACCTTTCAATCCCCGCAATTCACCGACACTGTTGAAGAATCTGAAGTCGACTTCCTGGTCCAAGTGCGTCGTGCCGTTATCGCTACTGAAAACGACGATCGTGTTGTCCGAGAGGTTCAGATCATCGAGTAAATTCAAAACATTGCCCACATAGCGATCCAGCCGTGTGATCATCGCCGCGTAGGCGGTCGCGGTGTGAAGTGAGGCGTGTACCCGTAACCTGTCTCGCGAGTGAAGGGCGGATCATTCCAACCGAGCGCGAGATAGGGCTGCAACTCTTCATCGGGAACGTGCAATGCTACGTGGGGGATCACCGTCGGATAGTACAAGAAAAATGGCTGATCCTTGTTGGCACGAATGAATTCCAGCACCTGCGCATTGATGCGATCGGGCGCGTAGTCGGTTCCTTTGAAGACGTCATAGCTTCGCGGATCGCTCTTGTCGGCGCCCTCGGCGAGCGAGGCGTGACCCGGGATTTCGGGATCGTTATGCAAGGCGATGTGTTGGTCGTTGTCCCACAAATAGGACGGATAATAGCTGTGCGCGTGTGCCTGGCAGTTGTAACCAAAGAAACGATCCAGTCCCTGTCGTAGTGGCTCGCCGGAGGAACCGGGCCCGCCCAAACCCCATTTGCCGAAGGCACCCGTCTTGTAGCCCTGTGCTTGCATCAATTCGGCGAGCGTGACCTCGCTACTGGGAATCGGCTGCTGGCCTTCGGGTGGTGTCGACTTGTTGTTGCGAACGAACGCGTGTCCGGGATTCTTTCCCGTCATCAAGACACAACGTGACGGTGCGCAGACTGCGTTGCCGCAGTAGTGCTGCGTGAGCCGCATCCCCTGTTTCGCCAACCCGTCCAGGTTTGGTGTGCGGATCCGTGTTTGACCAAAGCAGCCCAGTTCACGATATCCCAAATCGTCGGCCAGGATAAACACCACGTTGGGAGGGGCAGTTGCCGGAGAAACCGGCGTTTGGGCAGACAGTGTCGTGCCAGCGAAACAAACGAGTACCATCGTCGCCGCGGCGGCGGCGTGGATGGCGATCGGGCGAAAGAACGGACTCCGGGATACTGGGCAACCATCGGGCTGTATCGGGATACGTTTCATCGGTGGACCTTTCGTGTTCACTTGCAGATTCAACGGCCTGTTGATTGAGTGTGTCCAATGGCATCGATCGTTGAACGGTCAGCCGCGCGGGCGACTGCTAACGAAACGCCGATCCCTCTGGATCCTGTTGAGCAAATTGCCAAGACCGTCACTATACTACGGTCATTGTACTCAGCTCATTGTGCTGCCGGGCCCCTGGCATCGACGATGACGGGCATTGATCACCTGGATCGGAGACGCAGTGGTCGCGAAATACAACCGGCGAAGAATTCTGCAATTTGCGGCCGCTACGGTAGCCACGTCCACCACCCGAGCGGCGATCGGGCAAGAAAAACCCCCGGCGGCCCCCCAGCCGAGCACTCTCTGGAACGACGTCCGCGATTGGGGTGTGGAGGGCAAGGGTTGGTCGGCAACCGAGACAGAAAAATATTTCGATCGGTTGCCGGCGCGAGCCAAGGGCGTGGTGCGTGAGGCGGTCTGGAACCTGAGCCGTCACTCGGCCGGAATGTTGACGCGATTTCGGACCGATGCGGCCGAAATTTGGATCGACTACACGGTCACATCGCCTTCGCTCGCGATGCCCCACATGCCGGCAACGGGCGTCAGCGGTGTCGACCTGTACGCTGAAAACGACGAGGGTGAGTGGCGTTGGTTGTCGGTCTCGCGGCCGACACAACAAACGACCAATGCCAAACTGATTTCCGGAATTGCGCCGGGCGAGCGAGGCTATATGGTCTATCTTCCGCTGTACAACGGAACCGAATCGTTGAAGGTCGGTGTTCCCGATGGATCCAGCTTTTCAGCCATCGAACCACGCCCGATCAAGCCGATCGTCTTCTACGGCACATCGATCACTCACGGCGCCTGCGCGTCGCGACCGGGAATGCCACATCCCGCGATCTTGGGACGACGGCTCGATCGACCGGTGATCAATCTCGGCTTTTCCGGCAACGGCAAAATGGAACCGGAAGTGGGAATTTTCTTGGCGGAACTCAATCCGGCCGTGTACGTCATCGATTGTCTGCCAAACATGGTTGGATCGCAAGTGGCCGAGCGTACCGAGCCGTTGGTAAATCAACTTCGTGCGGCCCGCCCTGATACGCCAATTCTATTGGTCGAAGACCGCACCTACGCCAACGCGCCATTCCTACCCGAACGTCAACAACGTCAACAGGAAAGTTGCGCCGCACTGCGTGCGGCTTACCAGTCGCTAATCCGACGGGGAGTAAAGCAACTCGGTTACGTCGATGGCGATTCGCTGCTGGGTCCAGATCGCGATGACACGACCGATGGTTCACATCCATCGGATCTGGGTTTTTACCGGCAAGCCGATGCCATCGAGCCTGGCTTGCGGAAGTTATTGGAAGCCTCGTTTGACAACGGTTCACGTTGACGTGTTGTCATCCCCACTGAGCGTTAGGACGGTCATCCGTACCAGTTCGGCCAACGAATTGGCGCCCATTTTTTCGAATATGTCGTGACGCCGTGTCTCGACCGTTCGAATGCTGACTTCCAGTCGCTTGGCGATCACCTTGTTTGCCAAACCTTTGATCATCAGATCCATCACGACGCGTTCCTTGTCGGTTAACGACTTCATTTTCCGCAACACGTCATGACGCTGGGTCTGCTGGATGCGCTGGGCTTCGTCGGTCTGCAGCGCCTCGCGAATCGCATCCCCCAGGTCATCATCTTCGTACGGCTTTTCAAGCAGCGAGATAGCACCATGCTTCATGGCGCGTACGGTCAACGATGTACGTGGATGGGCTGTGATCACAATCACGGGCAATTTGATTCCGCGCTTGATCAGTTCCTCTTGCAGTTCGATCCCGCTCATTCCGAGCATTTTCATGTCTGTGACCAGACATCCGTGAAGGCGCTCGCTATAGGCTTCGAGAAATGCTTCACCGGATGAAAATGGCTCTGCATTCAAGCCCATCGATCGGATCAGCGCACAAACAGACTCCCTCGCTTGATCATCATCATCAACGACATACACCGTCGCTTCATGAAACATGCTCGCGGACCTTTGTTTCCAGGGGAAGCGTGAAATGAAACCGAGCGCCGCCATCGGCATTGGACGCTGCCCACAGACGTCCGCCGAATGATTCGATGATCGTCTTGCTGATGGCCAGTCCCATCCCCAGTCCGTTGGGTTTCGTGGTCTCAAATGCATCGAACATATTGCGCTCATTGTCCCATGACAATCCGGGCCCCGTATCTTCAACGGCTACCTGTATCTGGCCATTTGTACTGGATGTGGTGACGTTGATTTCACGAACTCTCGAATCGTGTTGTTCAATGGCCTCGATCGCATTGACCAGCAAATTCACCAGAACCTGTTGGATCTGCACGTGATCGACGTAAACGACGGGTCCGGGTTGTGGCAGGTTGGCACGGATCGAAATCCCTGTACGGCTCGCCTCATGCCGCACCAATTCGAATGCATCGCCGATGATCTCGTGCAGATCGGTTGGAACGCGGGTCGTCTTGTGTTGCACAAACCCGCGCAACCGTTTGATGATTTGGCCAGCACGAGTTGCCGCCTTGCCGATCTGTTCATTCCACGATTCGATTTGCAGCAATCGATCGGGCGTGGGGTCCTTGATCGCGTTGCTCGTTGCCTTGGAGTAGTTAACGATTGAGTACAGCGGCTGATTGACTTCGTGAGCGATTCCGGCAACCATCTCTCCCATGGTCGAGAGCCGAGAAACGTGAGCCAACTGTGATTCGCGTTCTCGCAACCGCTGCTCTGCTTGTTTGCGATCGGTCACATCCATGCAAATGGCCAGGATGGCTCGTTCTCCCTCATAGTCGATTGCAGTGGCGGAAATCGCCCACCAGCGTACGTCACCGAACTTCGTGATAATCATTCCTTCGTAGCGAGACAGCACATCCTCACCCGATAGTCGGCGATTGTGCCGATCGGTTACCAGCTCGCGATGATCCGGGTGAATGAGCTCCGCGATATCCATGCCCAGCAATTCACCTTCGCTGTATCGGGTGATGGCCAGCACGTTCGCATTGCAATAGACGAACCGACCGGATCTGGCGATCAGCACAATCGCCGGGCTCCTTTCGGAAAGCCCACGAAATTTGGTTTCACTTTCACTCAACGCGATCAAAACCCGCTTCTGCTCGGTAATGTCTTGAAGAGTGCCAATGATTTTTTCAGGATTGCCCGCCTCGTCGGATACAATCTCGGCATCGGCTCGTACGTAACGAATGGGTTCGGACGGCGAGCGTACGAGACGAAACTCAACAGACTTCACCTCACCCAACGCGAGTGATGCGCGAACCGCCGATTCAATCATCTGGCGGTCATCGGGGTGCACAAACTGGTCCAAGATCGAATCGACATCCGGCATCGACGATTCCTGGGAAAGCCAGAGAATACGAAACAGTTCCGCGGAACCGGTCAGCTTGCCGCTCAGCAAATCGTATTGCCAACTGCCGACATGCGCGATGCTCTGTGCCTTGGCAAGCGAGCGTTCACTTTCCTTCAAACGCGCCTCAACGATCTTGCGATCAGTGATATCGGTGATGCTGCCCCGCACCAGCGTCCGAGCACCGGCATTCAATCGCAATAGCCTGATTTCACAGGGGATGTCGTTGCCCATTGTGTCACGATGGACCCATTCAAACACTGGATACTCGCCTGCCAGCGCCCGCCGAACGTTCGCCTTGCTGGCAGCGATCGACTCGCGGCCATCGGGCTGGGTGGGCGGGCTGAAGTCCCAGAGGCCGGCATGACGAAGCGTTTCGGCATCACACTTAAAAAATCGCAGGGCATTGTCATTGAAGTCGACAAACTTGCCTTCCTCGGGATCGAACATGACAATCGCCTCGGGTGCGTGTTCGACCAGTGTGCGATATCGATGTTCGCTTTCACGCAAAGCCGTTTCAGCCATTTTTCGTTCGGTCACGTCCAGCACCGTTCCCGCCAGATGGAAACCACCGGACATGCTTTGGTTGGGTACCCGGGTGACCGATGAATCGAGCCATCGCACGGGGCCCAACGCCGGATTTGTACGCAAATCGAGATTCTCGATCGGTCGGTCCGTCTGCCAGATGCGATCGTCGCGATGACGCACCGATTCGCGATCGTCGCGGTGCACCAGTTCAACGAATTCATCGATGGTCTGGGGCGTACCATCGCCTGGGTCGCGATTGTACAGCCGAAACATCTCCTGGGACCAAATCGTCTCCTGCGTATCGGGGAAATAGTCCCAACTACCCAAGCATGCACGTCGTTGTGCGTTCTGCAATGCACGCTGGCTTTTCTCTAACTGGTCTTCGGTGCGCTTCCGACTGGTAATGTCTTCGATGATTGCAATGTGGAAACGAGGTTCGGCATCGTCCAGCGATGTCGTCGAGATTGTCAAATCGGTCCAAATCCATTGTCCACACTTTCCGACCAGACGTAGCTCCATCCCAAATTCCGATCTCCGGCCGCAACGGAGTTGTGCCAAATTCGCTTGTAGCGCATCGATATCGTCGGGATGGCAGAATTCGACGAACGCGTGTTGCCTGATTTCGCTGGTCTGATAGCCAAGCGATCCCAGGCATTTTTGATTCAGCTTGACGAACCGTCCATCGTTGACTTCCAGCAACGCCATGCCGACAGCCGCTTGCTCGAAAATCGTACGGAAATGATCTTTGCTTTCGCGACATCGCGTATCTGATTCGAAGCGCTCGGTGTCCGACAACTCAGCGGCGGAAACGATACCCAGTGGTTGCGAAGTTCCAGTGAGACGGTTGACAGTAACATTGACCGGCAGTGTTTGGTCGTTCCCGCACACCATTTGATAGGGCTGGCCAGAGCGAAACACATCCGCCGTCCGGCAAGCGCCGACAAAGCGGCCAAAGTCACTCGTGTGCTGAGCGTCAAACAGATCGAGTACGGTCTGTTGCAGCAACTGTTGACGAGAGAGTCGCGTCAATTGCTGGCCGCGACAATTGACATCGATCAGACTCAAGTCACTCGGCCTGAACACGAATAACGCGTCGTTGGATGCTTCGAACAGACAGCGGGCAATTTCCTCGGAACCGAATGTATCGATAATTGACGTGCTGCTCATGTGGGTCTGTCGTACCGAGTTACCGTTCTGGCGTCCGATGGTTTACCGATATTAGAATCTTGTCGTGCCGCTTCGTGTGTTCCCGGCGAAAGATTATCATGAGCCGCGACCTGATTGGGCGCTGGTGGACATTGCTGGCTTGCGGTACAGTGACCGCTGGCTGGACGAGTGGCGAGGATCCAGGGAAGACAATGATCCAGATGAAGACAATGACCAGCAATGAAATGACCAGCAATGAAATGCCCAGCAATGAAATGCCCAGCACTGGTCAACGGGGCTGGCTCGATTGGCAATTGCAAGTGTCTGCGGAACGACTTGTGATCACCAGCCGTTTTCTCTAGGCGGCCGCTCGGATCAGCCGACGTCGTGTCTCCAGCTCATCGATCTTGGCACAGACATGTTCCACTTTGATTTCTCGCATCGCACGATTGTCCGCGGACCGGCGGTGACGTCGACTGCCGGCCTCGTAAGCTTGCTGCAATGCAATCTGGCCGTACGGCCCGCTATCACCAGGCCGCGTCGCACCATACAGTCCAATCGTGGCCGTGCCGACCGCCACCGACATGTGCAATGGTCCCGTGTCACCACTGATGAACAGGTCGGCCGTTTCGATCAGTGACGCCAGGTGATGCAAATCCGTATCGGGGGCAAGGACGGCGGTACCCCCGGATTGCTCAACGATCTGTTCCGCCATCAAGCGTTCGTCAAACGTTCCCCAAACGATGGCGCTGCGGTACCCATATCGGTCGTACAGGTATTTTGCGGTGGCCGCGAATCGGTTTGCCTCCCACAGCTTGGATGCCCACGTGCCGCCAGGGTTGAGAACCGCCAGCCGCTGCGTGGGAACCGTTCGTCGCCAGCGCGCCGCCCAAGTTCTCGCCAATTCCGAAAGTGGCAACTGCCAGCGGACTTTGGGCGAGTGAATCCCCAGCGGTATCAGCAACTCGAGCGAACGATCGGTCAGATGATTGAATACGGGTGTCACTCGGATATTGTTGAAGAATCGACTCAGTTCGCCGCCATGTCGTCCGGCGTAACCGATCCGCCGACGTGCCCCGCTGAGCCAACCGGCCAGCGATGATTTCGTGTTCCCTTGGCAATCGATGGCGAGATCAAAACGATGGGGTCGCAGAATCTTTCCAACCTCACGAATTCCGCTCGGGGAAGTGAACCAACCGCGTTCCAGCTCAAACACGGCGTCGAGCGATTGATGACCTCGGACCATCGGCGCCGCTTTTTTTTCGACGACCCAGGCGATGTGTGCGGCCGGATAATGTTCGCGAAGGGCACATGCCACCGGGAGCGTCAAAATCGCATCTCCGATGGCGCTCATCCGCGAAATCAATATGCGGGGCGCGGTCTGATCGATCATCACGGCGATCCTTCGCTCGGGAAGCAGGTAAGATTCCCTGAGTCTACAGAGCTGATAAATCAAAACGCCAGATCGGTTGTTTCATCCATTGCTAGCATCGGCGTCCGAGGATGGCTCCGGTTACCGACAGCTCGGAATTGCTATCATGGACTGGTCACCCTCTGGCAACCCGCCTCGGTGTCAGCGAAAGTAGTCATGATCGCATTGTCCCAGCCCGCCTTTCCACATCGTCAAATTCTATGAAACGTCCACTGGTTGCCACAGCAATGCTTGCATTTCTCGCACTTTCCGTCTCGCCGCCGATCATCCACGGCGATGAAGGGATGTATTTATTCAACGATCTACCGGGAAAGCTGTTGAAAGAGAAGTACGGCTTCGAGCCGACGCAAGCTTGGGCCGACGCGCTGCGACTTTCGTCAGTCCGGTTCAATAGTGGCGGATCGGGATCCTTCATCTCAAGTGACGGCTTGGTGTTGACCAACCATCATGTCGCCAGCGACACGCTGCACAAGTTGAGCACTGCTCAGCGAAACTTGATCGACGACGGATTTCTCGCCAAGACGCAGAGCGATGAGCTGAAAGCGCCCGATCTGGAATTGAACCAGTTGGTCTCGATCGAAGATGTGACGGCGCGCGTCAACGATGCAGTCACCAAAGACGGATCTGCTGAAGATGCGGTCAAACAGCGTCGAGCGGTGATCGCAACGATCGAAAAGGAATCGTTAGAGAAAACCGGCCTTCGAAGCGACGTGGTGACACTATTCGGCGGCGCCAAGTATCACCTGTATCGTTACAAAAAGTACACCGACGTCCGACTGGTCTGGGCGCCTGAAACGGCGGCCGCCTTCTTCGGTGGTGATGCGGACAATTTCGAGTACCCGCGATACAACCTGGACGCGGCGATCATGCGTGTCTACGAAAATGATCAACCGGCAAAGCTGGATCACTTTCTGCGTTGGAATCATCAACCCATCCGCGAGGGCGAGCTCGTTTTCGTCAGTGGAAATCCGGGGCGGACACAGCGAATCTATACCGTCGCGGCGCTCAAGTTCTTGCGAGATGGTCGGATCCCCTATGTGCTGGACTACTTGCGCCGCAAAGAGATCTTGATGCAACAGTTCGGTCTCGAGGGCAAGGAAGCGACGCGCCGCGCGCGGGATGAACTGTTTGGGATCCAAAATGCCAGAAAGGCGTACACCGGGATGTTAGCTGGATTGCAGAATCCGCAGGTGATGTCAGCGAAACAGCAGCATGAAGATCGGTTGCTCGGGCAAGTCAATTCGGATCCGGAACTGAAACAGCTTGCCAATGCTTGGGACGAAATCGAACTCCTTCAGGCCGAGAAGCTAGCAATGCTCGGGCAAACGGTCAGCCTCCGCAGCACGTTGTTCGATCTCGGCTTGGAGATCGTTTTATTGGCCCAAGAAGATCGCAAGCCCAATGAGCAGCGTCTGCGCGGGTTCACCGACGCCGGTCGTGATTCTTTGCTGCAATCACTGCTGAGCCCGGCACCGATTTATCAAGACCTGGAACAGGTAAAGCTCGCCGACGAGTTGGCCAGGTTGGTCGAATTGCGAGGTGGCGACGATGAGTTGGTCGTGGCGATTCTCGCTGGCAAGGGACCTCGTGAACGGGCGGCCGAATTGATCGCAGGCACGAAGCTGGATGATGTCGCCGTGCGCAAACGACTGATCGACGGCGGACTTGCGCGTAACGCTCGAATCGGATGATCCGATGATCAAACTGGCACGCCAAGTCGAAGACGAGTACCGACGCATCCGCGAGCAGAACGAACAGATCGAGGAGCGTGAGCGACAAGCGTATGCCCAAATCAGTCAGGCCATCACCACGATCGAAGGTACCGGTGGATATCCCGATGCCACGTTTACGTTGCGGATCGCCTTTGGCACCGTGAAGGGCTATGTCGAAGACGGGATCACCATCCATCCGACCACGAATTTCGCCGGCGCCTACGAGCATGCTCGGGCGCATCAAGGGCAAACCGACTTTGCACTTCCGAAATCATGGATCGAAGCCAAGGACCGAGTGAACTTGAACACACAGCTGAACTTTGTCTGCACGGCCGACATCATCGGTGGCAACAGTGGATCGCCAGTCGTCGATCGCGACGGCCAGCTTGTGGGACTGATCTTTGACGGAAACATCCAGAGTCTGACCAGCGATTATGTCTATTCCGACGAGCAGGCTCGGGCCGTCAGCGTCGCCGGCGTCGGCATCCTGGAAGCGCTTCGTGCGATCTACTCGGCGAAAGAGTTGGCGGAACAGATCGGTCATTGATTTACCAGCCGACGATCTTACCAACCGACGAGCAATCCGTGCATCCGCATCGAGGTACCCGCAGGTCGGCGATCAGGGAACGAGGCGTTCGGCCGGCTGCGTTTCTTCCTCGGCGATCTCCAAACTGTGCCGGACTTCCTCGTTGGCGGTCCAGTAGAAAACGGTTCCCATCGCGGCCATCGCCACTTTCACGATCTCAAAAACCAATGCCACCAATGTCCCCGAGGCTTCGGTCGCTTGTGCGGGAACGAATTTATAAAGCGTGTTGATCGTTGCCTCGAAGACGCCAAGGCCCGCCGGCGTTAACGGCAGCGCCGAGGCGACCATTCCGATCGGCACGATCACGAAGTGCTCGGCCAACGTCGGGGGATCGGTGTACAGCCCGCGAGCGACCAGATAAACGCTGATCACGAGCATCGCCTGCACGCCCAGACTCATCAGGATCGATGCACCAAATGCGACCGGATGAGAATGAAACATTCGTAGCGGTGGTCCGATCCTTTTGACCAGCCCGCCAATGATCGGCCAAGAACTGCCCCAAATGATCAGCCGATCCACGCCTCGGCCACCCAGGACAAGGATCGCCAAGACGACCGTCCCGGTGCCCACCAGCAGGGCGGTGGCCCACTTGATCTGATCCAGCCGAAGGGTGCTCGATCCGATCTCGGTTGGATTGGCCACGGCCAGACCCACCGAGACCAGCAGCAACAATCCATAAAGACCCGAACCCCGATCGACCAACACCGATGCCACCGCCTCGATCCGTTTCCCCGGTCTTCGCTGAGCAAGAAAAATTGCCTTGAAGAGGTCTCCCCCGACACTGCCCACGGAAACAAAGCTGAGCAGAAAACAGATCGATCCCAGCCGAAAGGCCTCCAACATCGTCAATTCGATGCCCTGACATCGGACCAACACGCACCATCGGACAAACGAAAGACTCAACGACCCCAGTGCCACGGTCAGCGCCAACAGGAGCAGAAAGTAGTTCTTTGGCTGGCTGGTGAGCTGCTGCCACTGATCTGGTTCGATCCGCCATACCAGGTAGGCGATGATGACGGCGGGGATCGCAAATTTCGCGGTGCCGAAAAACGCGGATTTCCAGGTCGGGTGCATCGGCGGCAGGATAATCCTCCGCCAGCGGCTGTCCAAGCGGGCAGGGGAGCGAAAAAGGGCCGATTCGCCGCTGATCTCGGCCCCGCCAGCGGCAAAAAACGGACTTTCGTCTCGCCGGTGGCAAGAGTAACCTTGCCAAATCGAAGGCCAGCCGATATTTTGCGAGGCCCAAGTTTTCTTCCCGAATACCTCGCTTTGTTTCGATAGAGTTAAACCTCATGACCATGGATCGCAGCCTCAAGGTACAAGCCGGGGCCATCAAGTCACGAAATGTGCTGACACGGGCCGAGCGAATCGCGCGGCTGAAAGAACTGGACCGATTTGACGAGAATCGCAGCATTGTCGGCATGCCGAAAGTTCGCGTCATGAAGGTATCGCTGAAGAAAAAGAAGAAGGTCAAGCGGGAAGACGAAGACAAGAAGTAAGATGGTGCACCCCAAAGTTGGGAACCTCTCAGCCGGTCCAGCGTGCATTTCACGCGCGACCGGCTTTTTTTCTGGACTATTTCCGAAACATGAAGGAATATGAATCGGATGTCAGAATCACTGTGTGAAGACCCATCGGAAGTTCCCCTCGCCACGGACCGATCCCGCGAGGAACCCGCAGAGGGGGTTGGTGCGGATCCGGTTCTGCAAATCGATCCGCAACGTCTGCCCCTTCCCGAGGCGACGCAGCCGCTGAAGATCCTTTGGAAGTACGTGATTGTGTTGGTCGGCGTGCATCTGGTCGCCTTGCTGGCGGTCGTTCCCTGGCTGTTCACCTGGTCAGGTCTAGTGCTGGCCATTCTCGGACATTTCACGTTTGGAATGCTCGGAATCACGATCGGCTATCACCGGCTACTGACGCACCGGGGATTCACTTGCCCAAAGTGGCTTGAGCACTCATTGGCAACGCTCGGGATGTGCAATTTGCAAGACAGCCCCGCACGATGGGTCGCCATCCACCGCATGCATCATCAGCACAGTGACAACCGGCCCGATCCCCATTCGCCGCTGGTCAACTTTCTCTGGGGCCATGTCGGTTGGGTCGTTTGTCGACACAAGGATCTGGATCGCACCAGCCATTACGAGCGATATGTACGAGACCTGCTGCGTGATCCGTTTTATCTGCGTCTGGAACGCAAGGACGGATGGTTTTTTGTGTTTTTGATTCACGCCATCGTCATCACTTCTGTCGGCGCCGTCGTCGGGTTCTTGGTTGGCGGCGCGAGCGAAGCGATCCATTACGCGGCAAGCTGGGCCGTGTGGGCTGTCGCCGTTCGTACCGTCTTTGTGCTGCATGGAACGTGGGCCGTGAATTCGGTCTCGCACGTATTCGGCTATCGCAACTACGAGACCCGCGATCACAGCACCAACAATTGGTTGGTGGCGCTGCTATCGCACGGCGAGGGTTGGCACAACAATCATCACGCCGAGCCGCGATCGGCCGCCCATGGACATCGTTGGTGGGAATACGACATGTCGTGGTGGGTCATCCGCGCCCTGGAAAAGGTCGGTCTGGCCAAGGATGTCGTGCGACCCAAAATGAAAGGCTCCGAGCTGGAAGCCTAGTTCACTGCCGGAAGACTCGCATTCGTTTGCCACTGGATCGGGATGCCACCGTCGGCGCGGGCCGCCATCTGTTTCAACAGTACGATATCGAGTGACGAACTGCGAAACTCACATTCGCCGCTGCCCATCAGGATGTACGCGCCGCCGGAGTGATCGCTTGCCAATCCTCCCACGTACAACGCGTCGACGGCATTCTTGGGGTCTTGGGGACCACGAATGCGCGAGAGCTCGGCGTTGATCGGATGTCCGGTGTTTCGCAGACTCGATCGCGTTCCGCTGATCCAGCCGAGGTCGTCATTGTAGGGCGACAGTTTTTCGCCGACGAACATTGTGTACCCCAATCCGTCAGAGATGTCATCATCGCGGATCGGCCCGTTCAGGATGAACACGCCGTCGTTGTCGACATCAATCGGGGTTTCGGTCGAGGACGTGATGCCGGCATAGCAAGTTGTATTATCGCGAACATCCGTTGCCGACGGGCAATGCAGGACAGGCATTCGCAGAAATCTGACCGGGTCGTTGGCCTGGTCGTAGACACTGACGCGACGGTCAACGGCCTCGTACACGTTCTGGGCATCGAGCATTGGCAACAATCCCGACAGCCAGTTGTGATGGAATCCCTTGGGTTCACTCTTGATCGGCCCCCGCTCGGCGATCGATCCGATCGGATAATGACCATGGCGAGCCGAGTATGCCGACAGCGCCAGGGAAATCTGCATCAAGTTTTGTTGACAATTGCTACGTCGGGACAACTCGCGCATGTTTTGCATCGCCGGCACAGCCATTCCGACCAGAACGCCAATGATTGCGATGACAACCAATAACTCCACAAGCGTGAAGGCTCGAGAACTTGACATCGGAATTCGCCGCAACAACTTCTGACAATCGGACATCGGTGGCAACATTTCGTTCATGGTTCAGGATCGGCATTGCTGCCGGTTGATTTGAAACCTCGGGTCACTTCATCGAGCACCCGATCGTCGGCAATCCAGCGTGCGGTGACGACATCTTGGTTGATGGAAACCTCGATCCACTGATTCAGCGACGACTCGATCGGAAAACGAATCGGATCGCCAATCGGCAGATTCGAGTCTAGCGTGGCGTTGATGGCGGCGTTCATCGATTTTGCACGGGAGCGAGAAACCTCCGCACGCCGCAGCGAAATCTCGCCAGTCACCAGCGTTCGGGTGGCAGCCACAACGACCAACAACACCAACACAACAAGGATCAGGAATGCGGCGCCGCGATGGGCACCGGGCGAGAGTGTGCTTTCAATTTTCATGGCCGCCGGACCTCAATCATCCAGGGTTGCGGCTGCCCCTCAGCGCTCAGACGTAGCGATACGATATCGTCGTCGATGAAACAGGCTGGCCGACATGGATCGGGCAACGTGAATCGATCGACCGACGACTGTGTTTCGGCTTGGGTCACTCGGCGAAAAATCGTGGCGGGACGATTTCTCCAGCTGTATTGAACCTGTTGCTGACCCCTGACGATCTCGATCGAGCCGTCAGTTTGAGACAGATTGATCTGTTGGGCATGACGAACATCATCGCGAAACAGAGGCGCCAAACGTTCAATCGACGCGCGGCCTTGACGGGCCAGGTTGGTCCGCACGCCAATGTCGGTAACCTTGCCCAGAATGCTTACCGCAGCCAAACCCAATACCAACAATACGGAAAGGGTTCCCAACACCTCGATCAGCGTGATCGCAGTGCGTTGAGATATCCTGACGGATTTGCGGCGGCAGGGAAGATGGTCAAACGTCATCATCGTCCTCATCTTGCTCGCTGGCATCATCTTGCTCGCTGGCATCTTTTTTCGTCGCTGCTTCGAGACGCCAATCGTGCAACGTGACAATCAGACCGTCGCCGGGACTGACGTCCAGCCGAACATGAACACCGTCGCGACCTGCCGCCGTGAAAGGGGTGGTGGTGACCTCGATTCCACAGCCGGATGCCAGTTCGACCGCTTGGGCAGCTTGCCGGGCCTGCGGTTCGATGGATGCGATCGGAACTTCACCGATTCTTGCGATCACGTTCTCGGCCGCTAGCATCGCCGCCAACCGTCCGTCGCACTGCCGACCCAGACTTGCGGAGCTTTGCGCCAGCTTGGCCAAACCAAACAAGGCGGTGGACAACAAGGCGACCGCAATCACCGCTTCGATGATCAGACTGCCTTGTCGGCGCAGTTTTCGTTCACGGCAACTCACGAACCAGCTCCATCAAGCCCCCGAAGAACCCATAGGCGTACGTCAATACGGCGACACCAAGCATCAATATGCCGACTGGAAAAAAGATCGAGATTGCCCAACGCAGATCTGATCTGGCATCGCGAACAGACTGCTCGGCAATCACCCGTAGCAGCTCGGCGGTTCGTCTGGGTGAGGCATCGGTGAACCATGACTGCTCATCGTTGCTAATCCATCCGGCACGATGGATCGCAACAGCCGGTGCCAAGCCCTGCCCGATCAGTTGCATCGCGGCCTCCAAGGATCGACGTTCGTCCCGACGCATCGAAATCGCATGTCCGATCGCCAACGCGCGCCCCATCGGCCATCCCGCATCGATCGCATCGGCCAGCCCGCGAAGAGTCTCTGCTTTCCGCTCGGCCGACGAAGGCATCATTGGCAGCCAAGGATGAAGTCTGACCCCAAAAAGATGACCACGCCTGAGAATGGGGATCATCACCAAAACCACAACGCCCACGGTCACCAGAATCCAGATCGCTGGGGTACCGCTGAGCAACGTTTTGTACTGCCCACCCACGCCAAACTCCTCGAATACTCTTTCGATTTTGGGGACGATGAACGCACCCAGGTATGTCAGCACAAAACACGTCACGCAGGCAGTCATCGTCAGATACACCAATTGCCCATAGGCGGGCATCGAACCACTGTCGCGAATCAACAACTCGAACTCGCGAAAGTCGTCCGTTCGCTCGGCGCGATCCGCCCCGGGGCGTGCCTCTAACGCTACCGCCGTCGAAAGTTGCAACGGCACACCGGACATCGCCGCAGCATCAATCGGATTCTCGCCGATCATCAATCGTCGAGCATATTCGTAGCAAGGACCGCTCAACGGACCGCTCCGCGAGAATGCGACCGCCACTTTCCCCACGGCTCCGTCGTGATGGCTGAGGGCGCGGACAGCCGAATTGAAGGTGCGGACGGCAATCCGATAGCGGCGAGCGGCCAGATCAAAAAACGCAAAGACCAAAATCACACCCATCAGCAGCCCGATCAGCGAGGGCATCACGAACACGAACACCGCGATCAGGCAAAGAACCACAACGATGCAAAGAATCAGCTTACCCGTTTCGTTCATCGCAGCCCCGCAAGCATCTCGGCGACGGCTTTCCACATCCAACCAAGCGTGGCAGAAATCGAAACCCAGATCAGTAGCCCCGATAGGATCGTCGACAGGACCGGCATCGATCCCAACAGCAAGATCAATCGGCGCTGCGCGACCTCGAAGAAATGGTCCGATGCCATTTGCCACTGACGCGCCGGGTCACAGTCCCCCGGATCAACCAGCAATTCCACGATTGCTGAATCACCACGGGCATCGTTGGATGCACAAAACTTTCCCTCGCCCCGTTCCACGCGCGCGGCCGCACGAGTCAACCAACCGCGACTGGAACGCGTTCGCGTGATCGCCGCGGCTGTCCGAAATGCTTCGGGATAGGTGCAACCGACCGACAGCAGACGCGTCATCGCGTCACTAACGGCCGCCCAGTCAATTGCCGAGCGGGTCGTCCGGAGGCCAGGCATCCCGCCCATCCACCAAATGATCGATCCACCAACCGTCAGGAAAACGGCAATGGCCACCAACACGATGGGCAAATAGATCACCGACCAAGGAACGTGCGAATCGGGCAACCAACCTTGAGAAAACAGCGTCCGGGCGTCAAGTGACAAACGCACCGCGACCGCACTGCTGATGATCGCCGCAACGGTCATCCCTATCCAACCGCCGGCGGTGCACCACATCGCATTTCGATCCATGATGCCGCGCTGCTGCTGCCCGGCGAGCCAATCGATCACGCTGTCGGCATTCTCATTGCCAGCAGCCGCTAATCGCTTGGCGACAGGATCAAGTGGACGTGTCACCACATCGCCACCTGCCGGTAAACGGGCGCGATCACCCACCAAGCGTAGGATATGATCAGGCCTCCACCGATCACAACCATCGCCAAACGTGGTAGCAGCCGCGACCACAGATGACTGTGACGACGGGCCCGCTCGCCGTATACCGACGCCGTGTAACGCAATCGGGCGACCAAAGCGTCTGCTTGTCCGATACCCGGAATGTCAGTCGATCCCCCTTTCGAGAGGATCTTTCCCAGTTCTGGTGCACGCAGCGTTGGTTCCACGATCGATTCCAACGATCCCTCGCCCGACATCTTGGCCGCCGTGGCGATCGCCACATCTTCGGGAACATCGTGCGTCAATTGATCGGCCAGCGACTGACAGAACAGACGCATTCGAACGTCCCTTGGAAAGCGATTGCGAGAGACAAGCCAAGCAGCCACCATGACCAACAGCGCCAACATCACGATTAGCGGCCACTGCCAATTTGAATCCGACCACTCGGCCAAGGCGAATAACCAAGCTGGCCAGGCGACATCGTGTCCTTGAAAACGCAGAATCATCGGCCCCATGATCGAGACTCCGATCGCGTAGCCAACCACCAGCAGCAGCAACGGATAGAGCCACGCCAAACGAAACATCCGCGAATACTCGCTCCGCTGCCGCAGCAGTTCCGCCATCCGACCTAACAATTTCGCCTCGCCACCCTGTTGTTGGCACGCTTGAATTGCCGCCGCAGCCTGAGCGCTCATTGGCGAGGCGATCGAACCGACCGACGCCGACAGACTCTCGCCGCGTTCAAGAGCTTCAGCGATCATGGCGGAGGCACTGGCGACTGGGCCCAATCGGCGATCGTTTAACCGCCGCATCGACTCGGCAATTGGCGTTCCCACTCGCATCGCACAGGCGATCTCGTCCAACAGGGACGCCAGTTGCAAATCGGATAGCCTGGCCATCGCGAGCCGCCTCGGGAAAAGAAAAGCTTTCGAAAAGACACTCCTGCTACCATACGACCGGCCGACCTTGATCGCAATGGGCTCGCTGGGGGAGCGCGGGCTCGCTGGCGGAGCGCAGCGGCCGCCGACAGCATCATCGGGAACATAGGGAACTGGCCGGACCGCCACCAAGAACGCGATACACTTCCGCCGCATCCGTTCTTCCCTCTTCAACGTAACGTCGGGCGACTTCGATCAGGTCGGTGCCTCCAGCAGTCGCGGCGGCGTGGCGGATGGCAGCCAGCGATTGGCCGGCTTCGAGCGAATCGGTGAGCGCTTCGCCAACCGGATCGCTGCCATCAAGACGAACGCACTGGGCGACCGCAATCCGGCCACGGTATCGAGATCCCAAACATCGCTCGCATTGGTCACTGTTGCGACCGCGGCACGAGTCACAAAGTCGGCGAATCAGTCGTTGCGAAACGATCGCTCGGACACCACTGCGCAGGGCATGAAGCGGAACGCCCAATTGCATCAACCTTCGCAATGAGGCCGCGACATCGGTCGCATGCAGGGAGGAAAAAACGAGCTGGCCGGTGAGCGCAGCTTGCATCGCGGCCTGGGCGGTTTCCGGGTCGCGGATTTCGCTGACCAGCAATACTTCGCTGTCTTGTCGAACCGCACTTCGCAGAGCCGAGGCGAGTGTCATTTCACCGCCGAAATCGAGTTCACTTTGACTGATCGCGTCGATCACCGATTCGACCGGGTCTTCGATCGTGATCACACTACGACGCGGCGTTTGGGCCGCAATCCGTCGCAGGATCGCATAAATCGTTGTTGTCTTTCCACTCCCGGCCGGTCCCGACAGCAGCACGGCGCCGTCGGTCTGCTCGCTCAAATGGATCAGCGAATCGGTCACCTCTGCGGGCAACCCCAGCGTGTCAATCGAATCGTAGGTCGAATCCTTGCGCAGCATTCGGACGACGGCGCGTGGCCCATGGACCGTCGGAAAAACGCCCAGTCGCATCGACAGCGTTCGCTCGGTCTGGTCAGCCCACTTCAATCGGCCCTCCATCGGTTGCCCACTTCGATAAGTCGGCAGACCCGCCAATACCATCAACCGAATCACCGGATCACTCGCACCTCGTCCGCGCAGCGTGTTGACGACCGAGATCACTCCGTCAATTCGAACGAGAATCTCCCAACCGCCGGACCGGGGCTGAAGATGGATGTCGCTGGCACCCATCTCGACCGCCATCGGCAACAATAAATTGACCACATCGACCGCAAAATTCGGATCATTTGGATCGAGCCGTTGAATCGATGATGACTTGGATTGCGAGTGAATTGCCATGGAGTTCGATCGAATGAGTGTGAATCCAACTGTCATGCAGAATGTGGTATTGGATCAGCCACTCTCTTGCTTGGACAGCTTTCGGAGTAAGATATCGGGCCCATTCGAGTAGAATCGGATGCACGCCGGCGGGCAAGTTCGACTGCCGGTCCACTGACCCCGGGGGCGACGTTGATCCGATCATCGATTCACACCAGCGTGGGACGTTATGGTCCACCGTGCATCAGGACTGCGGTTGCGATTCTGTTGTCGGCAAACTGGCTTGCTGCGGCGAATGGCTTGGCGGCTGACCCGGAGCCGTTGACCGTCATGACGTGGAACCTGGAATGGTTTTACGACGACGATGACGGTGACAATCACAGCCAGTTGGCGAAAGAAAAGACGGCTCCCAGCCGAGCCGATTGGAATTGGCGGCGTGACCAGATCGCCACCCGCATTGCCAGCGTGCGACCCACCATCCTTGCGGTTCAAGAAGTCGAAAATCGACGAGTTCTGTGGTACCTGACGCGCGCACTCGACCGCAATCATTCGATCAAATACCGAGAATTGGGCATTGAAAGTCGCGACTTTTTCACCGAACAGGATGTCGGAATGCTGTTTCGCGACCCCGCCGAGGTGTTACTCACCAGTCAGCATGCGATGACAGAACAGATGCGCAAGGGAGGCCTGTATTTTGATGTCTCGAAACACTTGCTAGCGGTGTTCGAATTCCCAGTTGCAGATGAACGCGAAAGAGTGACGGTGATGAACGTCCATTTGCGTTCAAGAGCGGAGGCGAACGCCATTCGCAAGCGACAAGCAAGGCTGGTGCACCACTGGATCGCCGAGGCAGTCCAGCGCGGCGAACACGTCATTCTGCTGGGAGATTTGAACAGCGAAGAAACGGGAAACGAGACTCGCGTGGACAGTGATCTAGGAATCATCAGCGGTCACGAGACGCCCGATTCGGATGATGATCTGATCGACCTAAACCTTCGATTATCGCCACAGCAACGGCAAACGCACCTGTTGCCCGGTCGACAATTTGACCACATCTTCTGCACGCCATCGCTATTGCACGATGATCCGATGCGGCCCGATCTGGCGTTTCGTTCGATCGAGGTCCGCCGCGATCTGGCATTGCAGGGGCAACCCGACTCGCCCGAAAAGCACTGGGACGGCTATTGGCAATTGCCCGCCGACGAGCGTGACTTGAGTGATCACTATCCGGTCGTGGCAACATTCGAGGTTCGTTGAGGCGAAAACGACATGACGTGTGACGCGGTTCCCATGATTCGGCTGGACGACTTTATCAAACGGAGCGGTCTCGTTGGCACCGGCGGAGAGGCCAAGATTCGGATCCAATCCGGGGAGGTTGTTGTCAACGGCGATGTTGAGACGCGGCGACGAAAACAGCTGTTCATTGGCGATATCGTCGAATTTGTCGGGCAGACCCTCGTTGTCGCGGAAGATACGATCGGTGATCGTTAGCCGGACAATGTTGAACTTTGCCGATTCTAGTGGATTGCACGTCGGCGGCAGTGTCGGACCAAGTTCAGGCCGCCGGCAAGCCGATGAACATTCGCAGGCGACTGTAACCATACGTCGTTGATGTCTCTTGAATCGAACCAGTCTTCGCAGAATCAAACCAATGGTCTGCGGTAAAGGCGGAAGGAACTGCCTGTCATGAAACGCATCAACAAATGCGGCCAAGCCCTTGTAGCGATTTTGCTGGTCGCCACCGGCACAACCTCTGCCACTGCCGATTGGCACGAATTCTGGCACAACCTTCATGTGGGTTATCATCGCAACAATGCGTGGCCAGATCCATTCAACGAACTCGATGCGAATCAGGTCGTTGCACCCTTTCAGGTGATGAAACACAACGGCTGGAAGATGCACAACACGATTGGTCACGAGCTGTTTCGTGCCGGCGATGGTGCGTTGCTAGCATCGGGCTACAAACGTGTGCGATGGATCGCGACTCAGGCGCCTCCTCAGCGTCGAAGCGTTTATGTGCTCCGTGGCCAAACCAGTGAGGAAACCGAAGCTCGTGTCGCGGCGGTCAACGAAACGTTGGCCAGCTTTGAAATCAACGGACCCAAACCGACCGTGTTGATCACGGATGTCGAACCCGGCACCGCGTCGGGTGAATGGGCGACGAAAATCAACCGCGAATGGCTGGAACAAATCGCCGCCCCGCGACTGCCCAGTAGCAGTGGTAGCGGTACCCAAGGTGCGACCGTGCAATAGCAGATCGATCGATCATTGGCACACCCCAAAAGGGCGACTTCAGAAATGGGGTTGCCTTTTTTTCGTGGATTACCCCCTCATCGGATGATCAAGCTGAAGTTCCTGTCCGAATCGGTCGATCCTCACAATCGGAACCATTGGATCAATCCGTCTATGTGCATCCTTCGTTTTCTGTCACGACGAAGTCGATGTCTTGGGAGATAAGACTGTGAAACCTTCAGCCAATGCTCGCCGCGCGATGCTTGGAGCCGTCTTGGCCGGTTCGACGATTCTCGCCACAGGATGCTCGTCGGCAGGATTTCCGCTGGCCTCGATGAACCCATTCGCAGCCAATCCGCAGCGTCGGGTCGACAACGGTCCGTCGACCACCGCGAAGCTGGCCAGCTCGATCAAGTCCACGACCAACGGGGCACGAAACCAAGTCAGCTCGATCGGATCGACTGCCAAGAGCGCCTGGGGAAAATCGACCGACGCTGTGGTTGGTCTGTTTCGTGGCGATCGAGACGAGGCAAACGAAGGTTCGGGGTCGGCACCCGATCCGCTGCGACTGGACAACGCGCACACAACCATCGGGCCGGAAGTCTTTGTTGCCAACGGCCAATTGTGGGAGTCAACCGGCGACTTTAAGAAAGCGATGGAAAGCTACGTCAGAGCACTCGAAAGCGAGCCCAACAATACGCCCGCGCTGACCAGCATTGCCCGTTTGCATTTCCGTCAAGGCAATCACAAACAAGCGACCGAATTCTTTCAACGCGCGATCAAGGAAAGTCCCGAGGACGCCGGGTTGTACAATGATCTCGGGTTGACGCTCAGCAAATTGGGCAACCACGTCGAGGCGACAAAGAATCTCGAACATGCCCTGGAATTGGCACCCGGCACTTCACGATACGCCAACAATCTGGCCAGCGTGAAGTTCGATTCGGGTGACACCAGCTCGGCTTACAAAGTGCTGGCGGAAAACAACAAGCCAGCCGTTGCCCACTTCAACATGGCATACTTGCACTTCAAGCAGGGCCAGATGAACGAGGCCCGCGGACATCTTAGCGAAGCGATTCAATTCGAACCGCAAGCCGCCGGCGACACGGCGGTCAAACGCGCCGTGGACCGCTCGCGTGATATGCTCGCGCAAATCAACGGCAACGTCGCTCCGGTCGCACTGGCTGGACCGCAGGCGACGATCGCGGGGCTGCCCAATGCCTCCCCCGTTCAACAAACCAGCCAGGCATCGACCCCCGGAACGTCGCCTCAGGTGACACCGGCGGTTTCCTCCGCGCCGCTTGGGACCGTCGACTTGCCCCAATCTTGGATGACGATCAGCAACCCAGTCGCCGCTGCCACACCGGCTGCCACGACACCGGCCCCAGCTGCCACAACACCGGTTTCCACAACACCGGCTGCCACAACACCGGCTGCCACACACCGGCTTCCACGGCGCCGGCTGCCACGGCGCCGGCATCAACCACCACCGCGCCGGCAGCCACCACGGCCCCCAACCCGGCAATCGCTTCGCCCAGTGCCGAGCAACCTTCGATTCCGTTTGCGTTGCCGAGCGGCTTCCAATTCCCCAGCAACCCATAAGCGGTCAACACCCGCCGCATGCGAAGTTTCGGGTTTCACCGATTCCCAGGCGTGCATTTTGAGTGACAGTATCCGACGAAAGGGTTGCGGTCGCTCATTTCCGACAATCACCGAGCGCGTTTGCGGTTGCAAACGCGCTTATTTTGTTGCACTCTCACTGATCGGCGAATGGCAGCGGTTGTCCATGCAATTCGGCGAGTGCGTTGGACGCGGCACGTTGCTCGGCATCCTTCTTGTTGTTACCCCACGCTGGTGCGAAAGATCGATCGGCGATCACGGCCGCGATCAAGAAAGACTTGCGATGATCGGGGCCCGATTCACGAACCAGTCGATAAACCGGGGTGCTGGATAGTTCGCGTTGCGCGTATTGTTGAAGCGACGACTTGTAATTCCCTGCGCCCTGGCTCTCGACAGCGAGTCGCACTTCTGCAGCGAGCCATTTTTTTAGCCGATCGCGTACCAGGTCGGCACCGCCGTCCAAATACATGGCAGCCACCACCGACTCGAAGACATCGCTGACCAGCGACCTCGGGAAACTGCGATTTCGAGTCACACCACGACCGACAATCAGACATCGATCAAGTCCCAATTGACAGGCAACCTTGCCGCAAGATCGCCGACTGACGACCGACGACTTGATTTTCGTCAGATCACCTTCGTTGTACTCGGGATATTCCTCGTACAGCCACTGACAAACGACCAAGCCGAGCACGGCGTCGCCAAGAAACTCGAGACGTTCGTTGCTCGCCAATCGATGCGACGCACCTGATGCATGAGTGAGCGCACCGAGTAACAGCGCCTCGTCCTTGAACTTGTACTCGGTGATCTCTTGGCATCGCGCAATCTTCGATGCTTGATCTCCCCCGTCGATTTCATCGACCAGGTGGATCTCAGCGGCATGAGCGTGCGCAGGTAAATCCGATGTATTCACACTGTGACTGCGGTTGTTGAATGACCACGCCGATTGTCAGATCACACACAAATCCGGGGGGGCAACCCGAGCGGGACCCCCACCGCCGCACAACCTGACCGCGCTGGTTCGTAAACACCTTGTCACACGCCGGCGATCGGGATCTGGCGAATCGATTGCCAGGAAACTCCCGCCCGCCGGTGTACGACGACCTCTACAGCGTAACGATCTCGTTGCGATTTCGCCAGGAATGCAATCCCTCTGGCCGTCGAGTTTTCCGTCCCGGCAAGCAAACGGCTCAGCGGCAAGCAAACGGCGCCGCGGCACGCAAACGGCGCCGCGGCAAGCAAGGGGCATCAGCGGTTTCGGTCCATTTTCCCTGCTTCGATGATCGCCCGGGCGTCGTCGATGACCAAATAGTGTCCATGGTCGGCGGTCACGATCACGGCCGTTTCGCTCCAGGCGTTGTTCTCGTCGACCCAGTCCATCACGACGTCAAAGGCCGCTTCGCCACTTCGCACCGCTCCGATGCTGTTGTCCAGGTTGTTGGCATGATTTGCCCAGTCGACGTCCCCTGCCTCAATCATCAGCCAAAAACCGTTATTTGATTTCTCCAAGACCAGCAATGCCGCCTGGGTCATTTCCGCAAGCGAGGGGTTTTCTTGCAGGTCAGCAGGCGTGTATTTCTCGGTACCCTTCATGTCAAATGTCGGATTGAAATGGCCATCGGCCGTCTGAAATGGCAGGTGTCCACCCTTGGCACCAAAGAACCCCAGCAGACGCTGGTTGTGATCGGCGGCCTGTTGGGCCGCCTCAATCAATCGTTTGCCTCCGGGCTGCCCGGCCGCACGTTGGACGACGAGATAACGACCGCCATGGTCGACATCGGCACGCCGGACGTCCTGTTGGTGAAGATACAAGTTGCCGGCCAAGAAGTTATCACCTTGCGCCTTGTCCTGTTTGGCCCCTTCGCCCCAACCGCCACCGATCAAGACATCCACACCTTGCAGCGGCTCGTTGCGGTGAGCCGAAGAGGGAATTCCGAGTAAATCTCGCGATAGATCTTGGTAGTCTTTCCGTGTGACGTTATTGGCGTACGCGGCGGCCGGGGTGGCATGGCTGACGGGAACACTGGTCACCACGCCGATCTTGAATTTCCGTTCCGTCTGCAGAGTCCTGGCGATCGGAAGGACCTGAGTTCCATCGGCGGTGACATTGATCGCGCCGTTGTAGGTCTTGATTCCACTTGTCATGCTGGTCGCCGACGATGCCGAATCAGTGACGGTGTGCGGTTGCTCGCGGTCCTGTCCGATCAGATAATCACGCTCGCTCTGTTCATGCCAGGGAAACTCGCCACCGCGAGTCGGGTCATAGCCACCGGTCGTCTCACGATCACCGCTGAGCACTGTTTGCGAATTGACGTCGTACTTCGCATCGGCGAGCAACGGGCTGGTCACGATAAAACCGAAGTCCGTCTTCGTACGGCGATCATCCTGGAACGAAAGCCCGCTGCCGCGACCGCTTTGATAAGCCTGCCGACCGCTCTGGTACAACGCCGCGGCCCGTGTCGTCTGCCAATCCATCCCGTCAAACACCATCAGGATGATGTTTCGGTACCCGGCTTGGATCGCTGCGGTTTGCAGTCGATAGATGTCCGTTTGATCATTGTACAACGCGGTCGGATTGACTGTCTGATCGGGGACCCGCCCATATAGTTTTTCAAGCCGCTGAGGGTCGCTATAGACGCTGCCTTCGGCACGCAACGCATCCAATGTGATGCCAAACGTATAAACCGGTATCAAACGATTGCTGTGGTTGATCCATGAACTGTAGCGATCGGCTTGATTACCCCAATGAGCGACCGTTGATTTTTGCTGTTGAATCGCTCGCGACTGAATTCCCCGCATCGGGTCCGAATCGGCCTGAGGCTGCGGCTCAGCGGCATCGGTATGGGGGGATGTGTTCTCTTGAGCGCGTCCAACCAGGGCCGGAAACGAGACAACCAGCAAAAGCAAAACTCGATGCATTACCCAACTCAGACTTGCCAACGAGGAATGAAATGTAACATGCGGGACGTCGAATACGATTCTCATGGCCGTTGCAGGGTGACCTGTCCGACGGCAACCAAGTATTCCTGGCGATCGTCGCCGAAACCAACTCCGGTACGCAGGTATAGCCGATCATCGACGGCGACGGGACTGGCAAAGATCGAATCGCCCGACGGGTTTTCGGCCAACAGGTCAAACCGATCGGGTGATGCCGCGATCACGTACACCGTGCCCGCCTCGGAAGCCACATACAGCCGGTCCGCGACCAGCAACGGCGAAGCGCTGACGCGGCCGGCGAACAGCCGTTTTTTCCACATCTCGACACCGTCAATGGTTCGCCAGCAGTAGGCAACCCCGTTATCGGCGATCGCGAACACGTATCCTTCGACCGCCAGCAATGACTGTTCATAGCACATGACTTGGTTTTGCCAAAGTAGCTTTCGCGATCCATCGCCGCTAACGCACCAGGTGCCGCTATCCGGGTTTCCTCCGCTGACCATGATTCGGCGTCCGTCCCAGACGACAGTGCCACAAATCGCTTCGGTGCTGGCATCGACGGTCCACAACTCACGCCCCGTTTGTGGATCGTAGGCGTTGATCATTTCGGCACCGGCCAACAGGATTTGTCGCTGACCAGCAATCGTTGCCGCGATCGGTGAAGCAAAGTTCAAGTTGCTTGGACGGTCGACCTTCCAAACGATTTTTCCGGTGCCGCGATCAAGCGCATACAATCCGCTGTCGCTGCCGTCGTACTCGGCGGCGATGATGACCAAATCGTCTTCGATCAGCGGACTGGCCCCGTAACCGAATTGAAATGCGGTAGGTCGAAACTCGCAAACTCTCTTTTTCCAAACGATGCGACCCGACGTCGACACAGAAGTCAGCCAAATCGCATCGTCAGTGTAAAAAACGACAAACAGGTTTTCGCCGTCGAATGCCGGTGTCGGCGACGCGTGAGAATTGTTGGGATGTATTCGCTGGGGAAAGGTGTTCCGATGCAACACCCACTGGTCGGTTAGCCGGCCACTGTTGCGATTGAATTTGAGCAGCGATTGTGTCTGTTTCGACGGTTCACTCGTGGTCAAGAAGATGGCGTCCTCGATCACGACGGGAGTCGAATGACCGCGACCGGGAAGCGGCGTTTTCCAAACAACGTTGTCCCCCGTCTTCAAATTCCATCGCAGCGGCGCATTGGTCGCCGCCGCCGCATGATTATCCCCATTGGGACCGCGCCAGCACGGCCAGGTGTCGGCTACCACCGCCGAGGGGATCATGGCCAGAGAGGTGATGATCCATTGTGTTAACCGCGTCATTTTCGCTCTTTCCTGTCGTATCCAGGCCAAATCATGATCTCCCACCGGCCCCCTCGGTCGACATCTTTCTTACCGCCGCGTCATCGACGATCATAGCCCACTCGTTGTCAATCTCCATGACGCCGAGGGCGAAATCAACCAAACGAGCGGAGTGAACAGATGAGAGCCGGGATTGTGGGCGTCGGATTCATGAGTTGGATCCACTATTTGGCTTACCAACGCAGCGAGCGAGCCGAGATGGTGGCGTTTTGCAGTCGCGACGAGAGAAAACGCGCGGGAGATTGGCGAGACATCCGAGGCAACTTTGGACCTGCCGGCGAACAGATTGACGTTGCCGGACTGAATGTCTACGAATCGTTGGATCAAATGCTCACCGATGACACGATCGATATGATCGATATCTGCTTGCCACCGGCGCTACATCCCGATGCGATTCGAAAATGCTTTGCGGCTGGCAAAAAGGTACTTTGTGAGAAACCCCTGGCCCTCGATGCCGTCACGGCCAGGCAACTTGCCGGCGAAGCTCAGCCAGGGCAGTTGATGGTCGCGCATATTCTGCCCCTGATGGCCGAATTCCAACTGCTCGTCGCGGCAAACGATGACGGTCGCTGGGGACGTGCGATCGCCGGACGATTCAAGCGAACGATCGGCCCGCCGGATTGGATTCCCGACTTTTACGATCGCTCGCGTGTCGGTGGTCCGCTGATCGACCTGCACGTGCATGACGCGCATCTGATTCGATTGCTGTTTGGCATGCCAAAATCGGCGCACACCGTTAGTCGCAAGAAGGACGGTGTGCCGATGTTTTACGAAACCGTTTTTGAGTTTGACTCAGGTGACCTGCCCGTCTCCTCCGGCGGCGGAGTGATCGGCTCGAGCGCTCGCGCATTCACGCATGGCTACGAAGTGAGTTTCGAGAAAGCGACGATCCAGTTCGAATTCGCAGCCTATGCCGACGGGTCCACGGCATTGATCCCCGTCACCATCATGAACGACGATGGTTCGGTGGAACGCCCCGAGTGCGGCGATGGTGATCCGGTCAGTTCCTTTCTAGCAGAAATCGACGCGGCAGCTCGATCCGTCGACGAGGGAATCATCTCGCCGGTCTTGGACGCGTCCATCGCCGCCGACGCGATCCGGATCTGCGAAATGCAGATGGAATCGTAGCGGTACACCTTCGGTCTACCGATCAACGCTTCGCTGCGAAACCGTCTTACTCGGCATGCGATAGGCGGCTGACCGAAACAGCGGCTGTTGTGGCGCCGCAGCGATCACCTCGGTCTCTCGCGCGACCGTCTGGAAAGAAGATCGCTGTCCAGGCTTGAAGCTGCTCCAACCTCGCCCGCCCCAGGGCATGCTGCAGCCCGCAACGGGAATCAGAAATAGCGCCAGCAAGAGTCGTCGTTGACGACGATTTCTCGTTCCGCGTCGTCGCGATTCTCGTTCGGGCATCGGATGCCTCCTTGCAAAGAGTGGCCTATCGTTTCTGAGTATCCGCCGCATCAACCGAGCCATCCATGATCGGGTCGCCGCGCGGTCAACTCTGCGAGTGGACTCGTCCGTCCGTTCGTTAGATCGAATCGATAGATCTGTCACGGCCAGCATTTTCGGAGCTTTCCAATCGGCTGACAGGCCCCGTTCGCCCGATTCGATCAGCGAGAGACAATCTGTAGGGGTTGTTCCGAACGTGCGTTCCCAACAGGGCTGGCGAAGAAGGTATCGGCGGCACCGCGAGCGCGCCGATGCGCCTTCCAATCGCCAGGCCGATGAGAAGTCAATCGTGTTTCGTGCCATTCGAATTCGGCGGAGACCGGTGAGCGGGATTAGACTGGACCAGTGGACGCCAGTCGCTATCACGTCGCGTCCGATTCACCAACGAACTTTGACTCCCTTTAGCCTGAGCGATATTCCCTTGCAAACGTCCGAATTCAAGTCGGGTGAAATCCAGAGTTCGGCCGGCGCCGGCAGCACAGCCGAAATCCTACGTTTGGTACGCCAGCTCAATGGCACCATGGATACTGCCATCGCCGAGATCAACGAGATCAACTCACGCACCAAACTCCTGGCCTTGAACGCTCGGATCGAGGCGGCACGGGCCGGAGAATTTGGCGCAGCATTTGGTGTTGTGGCCGCCGAAATGCAAAAGCTTGCCGCAAGCACGGCGGATGCTGCCAACCAAATGGCAAGTCAAACACACGAGACAATTCAACAGCTGTTTCAGTTCATTGGCACCAGCGTACGGGGTACCCGGTTGAGCGATCTTGCCCTGATGAACATCGATTTGATCGATCGCAACCTCTACGAGCGGTCTTGCGACGCGCGCTCCTGGGCTGCCGATACCTTCGTCTGTGACGCGTTGGACAATCAATCCCAGCAGAGTCTGCAATTCGCGAGCGAGCGACTCGCTTCGATTCTGAACTCGCACACCGTCTATTTTGATATCGTTGTTTGCGATGCCCATGGCAACATTGTCGCCAACGGTCGATCCGCGAAGTTTCGATCGGTCGGAAGAAGTGTGGCCAATGAAGGTTGGTTTACGGCTGCGATGGCCACCGAAAGCGGCCAGCAATATGCGTTCGATTCGCCACATCGCAGTGCGTTGGCGGGCGACAAGGCCGTTCTGGTTTATTCGGCGGCCGTGCGTCACGGCGGACGGACCGACGGAGCGCCGATCGGCGTGTTGGGAGTGCTCTTCAATTGGGATTCGCTAGGACAATCGATCGTCAACAACACGCCGCTTTCTGCGGATGAACGCGAGTCGACAAGGGTGTTGATCGCCGACAAGAAAGGCAACGTCCTGGCCGACTCATTCGGTCGCCAACTGTCCGATACGATTCCAGTAGGTCTGCTGGAACCGATCGCAACGAATCGCAAGGGATTCACAATCACTCGTGTCGATGGCAAGTTGTGCTGCGTGGGATATGCCGCCGCGCCAGGTTACGAAACTTTTTCTACCGGTTGGAATTCGCTGATCATTCAACCGGTGGGACGAACGATTTAGCATGCCAACCATGCTGCCCACCCTCGGCTCGGGTGTCAGCCAGCGGAGTGCCGGTGGGCAGACAGAGAGCGAAAAACGGCGGAGGCCTACTCGGTTGCGATCTCGACCGCCAGCGGCTCAATCCAGTGCTTTTGTTCGGCGGTGTAGTAGAGGTACGCACGGGACGCCGGTCCGGTGTACTTTCCAGGGATCGTCGCGGTCACGGTGAAGTCGACCTCTTTGATGGCTCGTGGCTCGATGGTTCGCCAATAAAAGATCACCTCACGCCCGCGCAGTTCGTAGAAGTCAAATGTCCCCGCCTCCTGCAGTTCGTCCAAATCCGCCGCGACCGGTTCGACACCGCCGGGCAAGCCGATGATCGCAATCGTCATCGGTTGGCCGGAATCGGTGACGTTTTCCATTCGCGTCTTGACGGTGAACGTATCGCCCGCGATGGCCCTGCCGTCAGCATCAATTTTGCCGGCCAGCGACGTCGCTAGCTTCACCGGGCAGGCGTCGTCGCTGTTGGGTGTGATCGCGTGGTAGGCAACATCGATCGTATAGGACAGTTGTTCTGCGGACGGGGCGACCAATTCGATTTCCACATTCGATTCGGCGTCTTGCAAATGAGTCCCCAAACCTTTGATCTCCACCGTTGAACCACTGCGAGGTTGGGGGGGAAGCGACGCCTGGCCGATCACCTCGCCGCGAAGCAGGACTTGCAACAGGCCGCCGCCGGAGAGTCCCTGTGCGTGGCTGGACATTGCGACGAGAGCCTTCAGCGCCAGCACGGTTGCCTGGGTCGAACCGAATCCCGCATTCCCCTGACGGTTGGCGGTAATCCATTTGGTCGCCGCGCGTGCTTGCGGCAGGAACCGGGGACTCTTGATCCAGGCCAGTGCGGCGATCGCCGTCGTTTCCATCTTCAGTGAAATTCCGCCGCTCGAGGTCACGGTCGTTTTACCTTGCAGTCCACCATCCTGGGCTTGCAATTTGGTCAGTTTCTGCAGCAGTGCCTCACCATCGGAGGTCCGTTTGACGTTCATCAATGCGGCGGCCGAAAGCGCGATCAGGTAGGGATCGTCCGATTGTCCCGCCACGCGAGTGAGTGCGTCGAGTTCCTCTGCCAATTCACTCGCCGCGCGTTGATCGTGGCCGGCAGCCACATCCGCTTCGCTGATCGCCCACAGCACGTATGCATTGACGATTTCCTGTTGTACGGACCAAACATGCAAGTGTCGCGGATTTCGTTGGAATCCCCCTTCACCATTCCGCCGGCTCATCAGCCACTTGCGTGTTCTTGCCACCATTTCGTCGCTCACCTGCATCACACGTGCCATGTCGGTGAACTGCATCAAGCCAAAAGCGGAGAGTGCTTCATGACCCGGATCGCTGCCGAACCACTCGTAACCCCGATGCTCGCATTCAAAGCTCGTTAGCTTTTGATAGCCGCGATCCAGCATGCCGCGGGCTCGGCGCGACAGTTCAGGATTGGCGATCTCGTTTTCCTTCAGATACAACAGCGCCATCGTATTGGGATAATTGGTCGACGAGGTTTGCTCGAAACAACCATTCGGCTCGCGCAAAATGCTTTCGATGCCTGACATCACGTCGGCCAGCGGTGAAGGATAAGCTCGGACCGTGACGGCCAAAGACCCATCGACGATGTTGCGAGGGATAGGCAGTCGTAATTTCGCTCTCTGATTCAATACACCTGCCAGCGATTCTCGTGCCGGATAACCTGCTGGTGAAACGTGGATCGGACGTCGCACGGTGTCGCTGAGCGATCCGCCGGCGGTGCCACGGATCTCGATGATCGAATCGGTCTCTGCCGAGCCTTCAACCACTCGGAGCGAAATATGTTGGCGTGTTCGTTCGTTCCCACTCAGACTGAGCAACCGAGTTGTATCGCCGTCGGACTTGATCGCTTGATCGGTGCTCAAGGAAAGACCGACCGCCAGGTCGCCCTCGGTCGCGTTGATCACCGCGATCGGCAAGTCGATTCGGTCGCCGGTGGTGACCTCCAACGGCAACTTGGGCTCGATTTGGAACGGCAGTCGCGAGGTCACCTCGCCACCGCCCGAACCGATTCGCCCCTCACTCGTGTGCCCGTCAACGTTCACTCGGAAGGTGGTCACCGAATCGGAGAGATCAAAACGGATCGTCGCCTTTCCTGTCGAATCGGTGATCAACATCGGTTGCCAATACAACGTCTCGGCAAAGTCCTGACGAACATCGCTGGCACTCTTTCGATGTTGATGGGCGTATTGTCGGATTGGAAAACGAAGCTCGTCCAACAGTTGATCGGCCAATGCTTCGGCATCCAGTCCGCGGGCCGCCAACAGACGCTGCAAGTCCTGCTTGGAAATCGATCGCGATGCATACTTGCCAACCGATTTGTCGCCGGAGACGTACCTCGCGATGTCGCTTGCCAAATCATCAAAGTACCCTTCCGCCTCGTTCATTTCTCGAGCCCGGTCTTTCGACAGCGAGGATTGGGATGAGCCCCCCGAGAACCCGCGATCGCGGAGCTCTCATCGGCTTGCCGCCCGCTCGTCGGGTCCATTGGCTCGTCCGCCAGCGGTGGGGCAACGGTTTCCGCAGGCGGCATTTCCGGCCGCGATAGAGTCGCCCTTTCCATCTCCGACGTGACTTCCATCTTCGCCATCTCCTCGCTGCCGGCCGACGCCGCAGACATTGGCTCGATCGCTTGACACGATCATCGATTCTGGTGCGGTACCCCCACAACCGTAAAGGTACAACGATGCCGAAGCGATCAGTAGCCAAGTTGCCAAACTGGATTGTCGGCGACGACGCAGGTGTAGCAACGTTGCTCCCATCCAGATCAGCAGGACGGCCACGATCAACAGCCGCGTTTCCATCAGCAGTTTTTGCCAAGCGATGTGGATGGCGGCGCGGTACTGTATCCAGTCTCGTTCAAAAAACTTCGAGTTATCAAATCGCTGCGGCGTCGCAGCGACGTTGTCACCGTCAAGTTCCAGCAACCGAATCAATTGCTCGCGGAAGTCGACATCACGATGCGAAGGGGACCCGCTCAGAAATCGTCGCCAGCCCTGCGTTCCCAGCAGCAAATCCAACGACTCACCCGCCTGGGGATCGTCGCTGAGATAGAAGTTCGCGTGCTCCAAATCTTCTGGCTTTTGCACTTCGCTGGTTAACAAAAAATGGGTTCGCAGCGTTGGCCGTTCGGTCTCATCGAGGCTGAGTGCGGCATCGTCGACCACCGAGACTCCCAAAACGGCCGGCGTCGGTTCACCATTCTCATCACGCACCTGAAGTGTCAGCCGCAGTGGCTCGCCGGGAGACCGCTCGAGCGACGCACCGTCTTCCACCACGTCGATCTGCAAACGCTTGTCCTCTCGCCGATAGACAAGTCGTTCGACCAACGGATGGGCAGACGGCGTCGGGCCATCGAAAATCGTGACTCGAATGACACCGCCGGCGTCGTCGCGGACTGGCAGCGATATCGTATTGTCGCCCGATCGAAGTTGGATCTTCTGTTCACCGACCAACTGTCCACGGCAGACCGCTCGCACCAGGACCGATCGCCGTGATTTCGAGCGAACGACGATGGCGATCGGCTGACCTTTTTCAAAGACGCCCCCGCCGGTATCGATCACGGGCAAGTCTTTGACGACCGCCGGCAGTTTCGGGCTGCTGGTCACGTCGACCGGTTCGGTGACCTTCAGCGTGTACCGATCGCCTCGCTGGGGGACGAACTCGAACCGCCCCATGCCGTCGCGGACCGTCTCGAAACTGGCGACACTCTGCCCCGAGCGCGACAAAACCTCGCCGGCAAGATGGACTGGTTTGCCGAGTGTGTCGCGGGCGGCAAAGTAAACTCGATTCTTCAAACCGTCGACCAGATACCCACCCTCGGGATAGAAATCGACGACCACGCGTCCCAATTGAATGGGAATCGTCTTGGTTTGCGTTTCCTGAGTCCCACCGTCATCGATCGCGACCGACAATTTGCCGACACCGTCGCGGATGTGCTCGGGCAACGCGAACGAAATGACGCAGGTTCCCGACGGTGATGTGGTTTCGGTTTGTCGATGCACAACCTGATCGTCAACCGTTGCGGTGATGCGGACCGCGACATTGGCCAGCACACCACCCTCGGCTCGCTCGGCCGAAAAATCGGCCTCGACCGTTTCACCCGGCCCATAACTTCGCCGACGAAACTCCAGCTCCTTCTTGAAGCGGGGAACCCGATAGGCGCGAACCTGAAACTCACATCGTTCCTCGGGAAAGAACCCGTCCAGGCTCTTGGCGACCAACGTGTACGGCCCTCCTGGAGCCGTCGTCGGCAATGCGAATGCGCCGTTGCCCACGCCTCGATCCGAAACACCTTCGATGAAAGCTCCCGGAACGACAGCGCCACTGGGGTCAACAAGCTCGAACCGAATGGGAACATCGACGTTGGCGCGAAACGATCGACGCTGCAACGTTAACGAACGGAAAAACACCGTTTCACCGGGACGATAGACAGGCCGATCGACGGTCAGGTATGTCAAACAACGCGTCGGCTCCAGCGGCACCGCAAGGGTCGATCCGCTCAACTGACCATCGGCCGATCGGGCCGTCACCTGCAGCTGGGCGCCATCGGGGATCGCCAGTTCCGGCGGCAGCACGACGCGCCCCGTTCCGTCGCTGCCCGTTTCGGTCGTCCCGGAGAAGAGCACGGCGCCGCGAGCCAAGACCGTAAACGACAATGACGCCGGTGTGACGGGCAATGCGGCTGGCGAAGACGACACGTCCAGACGACTGGTGACAAATCGGTACTCGTTGTCCGCGATTGCCTGGGGTCCCGGCGCGGCTTGGGCCTGCAGTCGCACGACCGCGTCGGGCGCCGTTGGCACACGATCGAGATACCAAGATCCGATCACCAGGAATCCGATCGCCGCAGCGGTCGCCGCCAGCACACCCGATCGGATCCACCAGCGACCGAGTCCGGCAGCGGGAACAACCCCGGCGGCAATATCCCCGGTAGCCGTTGATTGCTCGATCGGTGTCCCTTTCCCCGACTGTATCCCTTTCCCCGACTGTATCCCTTTCCCAGACTGTATCCCGTTCCCAGACTGGCCATCGACCGCCCGGTCAATCACTGCCGACGGCCGTGGATCGGTTTCGCCGCCGGTCTGACCGTTGCTGCTCGGTTCGGACGCCAGCAAGTCCGGCACGTTCATTTTCGGCAGTTTCGCACCACCGATCTTTGCCGCGTCGGCCAACCGGCCAGCCAAGCGAAGCGTCCGAGCCCACTCGAACGCGACTTGCGGATCGGTTTCAATTGCCTGGCGAAGCTGATTCGCTTCGTCTTCGTCGAGCAAATCATAGTGCAGTTCCAAAAGCGACTGCCGGAGTTCATCTTTGTCATTCATGATTGGTCTCCCACAGCATCACGTAAGGTGCGAATCGCCGTTCTCATCCGGGTCTTGACGGTACCCAAGGGCAAGCAAGTCGTCTCGGCAATCTGTTCGTAAGTGAGCGCTCCGTTTTGGCGAAGCAAGAAGACCTCTTGTTCTTCGGGCCGCAGGTTCAGCACAGCGTGCTGCAGCGTCCGAATCTGTTCATCTCGCATCAGACCCGCATCGGGTCCGTCGGCGGTCGATACCATCAGTGCGTCCTCGACGATCGACTGGCGTCGCCGATTCCATGCGGCTTTGCGACAGTCTCGGCCAGTATTCAAAGCGACGCGAAATACCCAAGCCTTCAAATTTTTGACCTCCGCGATTTGCTGGCGATGCCGCCAACATTTCAAAAAGGTCTCTTGAAGCGCGTCGTGTGCGTCTTCCATGTTGCCGACCAAATAAAACAGCGTCCCTAGGATTTCGCCATGCGCATCGGCAAACAGCGTCTCCAACCTCTCGCGGGAGTCCGCCGAATCCTGCACGTCGGATGTCGGGGGCGTTGTTTTCATGGTTCTGGAAAATAAGACGAGCCGGGCCCGATCACGGATTTCGCGATCGCCAGATTATCCGCAATTGCCGGACACGATTCAGGTCGTGTATTCCGAGTTGAACCGGACATAATCGACCGTCAGGTCACTCGACCAAAATGTCGCCTTCCCCGGGCCATCACCCACTTTCAGTTCAATTTCGATCTCGGCATGGTCCTTCATCGCTTGGCTCAGCACCGCGGCGTCGAATTTTTGCGGTGTGCCATTCTGATAGATCAGATTTCCACAGATCTGTAAACTCGTCCGATCGGGCACGATCAGGGCATCGGCGTAACCGGCAGCCGAAACGATTCGGCCCCAATTGGGATCGCCACCGGTGATCGCTGTCTTGACCAGCGGGCTGGCTGCCACCGTCCTGGCAATACACTCAGCCGACCGATCATCGGCCGCGCCGCTAACATGAATCGCCATCAGATGGGATGCGCCTTCGCCATCGGCCACCAACTTCTTTGCCAGCTCGATCGAAACCTCATTGATCGCCGCCGAAAGCCGCTGCAGATCGTCCCCGCGGAGCGGATCGCCCTGGCCACTGGCCAACAGCAGCAGCGTATCATTCGTGCTCGTGTGACCATCGACGCTGGCCCTGTTGAAGCTGATCGACGCGGCATCGGCGATCATCCGTTGTGCCTGCTGCGAAGAAATGGCGGCATCGGTACAGATCACGGCCAGCAAGGTCGCCATGTTGGGCGCGATCATTCCGGCGCCCTTGGCCATCGCCGCGATATGACATTCGCCTATCCCGCCCGCGGCCGATTCCGCTGGCTCGCCAGAATCGAAATCGCAGGGGATGGTGCGAAAGGCGATCTTGCGATCATTGTCCGTGGTTCGGATCGCATCGGCGGCGGCCAAGAATGCGGATCGGTCCGATGACCGCTGAGCGAACGCTTGATCAATCCCGCTGCGAACACGATCCATCGGAAGAGCTCGACCGATCACTCCCGTGCTCATCACCAACACATCCGATTCGTCACATCCGACATGCCCGGCGACGTACCGGCTCATCTCACGCGCGTCCCGCATCCCTTGTTCGCCGGTGCAAGCGTTCGCATTTCCGCTGTTGGTCACTACGGCCCGAATCGTCTGGGACGGCGTGCGTTCCCGGCACAGCATGACCGGTGCAGCGACGACTTGATTCTGGGTGTAGACTCCGGCAGCGACGACGGGGCGATCGGTGACAATCATGGACAAATCGGGTTTTCCACTCGGTTTGATGCCGCATGCGACGCCCCCGTACTGAAATCCGCTGGGCAGGGGACCGTTCGGCTTCGTTTCCGATGAAGTCATGTCGTTTCCGTTGGACGTTGGGGGAAATGGAATCAGGGAAATGGAATCAGGGCAAAGCGAAGGGAAATCGACCGAGGAACTTTTCACCACTCAGAAACCCGAGGTTGTTTCGATGCTTTCGGATTCGCGGTTGAGCGATCGGGCGGGTGCCGCGAATCGTTCGACAGATAGCCTCAAGCCGAGATAATCGAGATAATGTTGTACGTTTGACGGACCAGAACAATACCCATGGTATGACGGACGAGTAACCACCGATTGCCGCGTCACAATCTTCCCGGATCGCCAGCTTGAATCATCCAGCCACCATTTCTGAACCGAGCCGTGACGAAGCGGGTGCCGATACCGATCATGCCTACCTCGTTCGAACGATCGGTTTGTGCAAGCGATATGGGTCCTTTGACGCCCTGTCGGATTGCACCGTTCGCGTTCGCCAAGGCGATATTTTTGGGTTGCTGGGCCCCAATGGCGCCGGAAAGACAACGCTGGTCCGATTGCTATTGGGTTTTTTGCACCCCAGCGATGGATCGTGCGAAGTGGGTGGGATCTCGCCGACGGTCGATGGGATCGCGGTGCGGCGACAAGTCGCCTACTTACCTGGGGATGCTCGTCTGCCCCGGCACATGCGTGGGACCGGGGTACTCAAGTTTTTTGCCGAGATGCACCCCTATGGTGACCTGGATCGCAGCATTCGGATCGCCGATCAGCTGGAACTGGACCGGCGTGTTCGAGTCGCCTTCATGTCGACCGGAATGCGTCAGAAGCTGGCACTGGCGGTCGTGTTGGGACTGGATACTCCCCTGTTGATTCTTGACGAACCCACTGCCAACCTCGACCCGACCGTTCGCGCGACCGTGTTGGAACTTGTTGGCAAAGCACGTGACGAGGGCCGCACCGTGATGTTCTCTTCGCACGTGCTTAGCGAGATCGAAGAGACATGCGACCGAGTCGCTTTTCTTCGCCACGGAAAGTTGGTGCACGAGCTCACCATGAGTGATCTGTTTCAGCGGCACCGGATCACCGCGGCTGATCCTGGGCAACCGATCGAAGTTCCCGAGCGACTGACCGATCGCGTGCGAGTTGAGTCGGTTGGCACTCCGGGACACCGACATTTACGAATCGATACCGCAGGCGATCTCGCATCACTGTTTTCCTGGATCGATTCATTGCATCTTCAGCGTGTTCGCATCGAACCGCTCGGTCTGCGTGCGGTTTACGACAGCGTCCACGATGGCCAGGACTTCATTGTCTGATGAGAGCATTGCCTGTGATCGACCGTGTTTTGGTACGCAAGTACATCAGTCAATCAATGCTGTTGTTCGCCTCCTGCGGTGCCGCCTTGTTTGCATTTGCCTGGGTCCGCGTCTGGGTGGTCAGCCTGTTGGACATGGGGCAGTTTCAAACGGTGCTGGAACAATTTCGTGATTTCGAAAAGTTCGCACCGATCAAGTTCGATGCGCTGTTCACCTATTCCGGTCGAGTGGGAATGACGTTCGACGAACCGATCGTGATTCTCTGTACGGTGATCTGGTGTTTTGCGCGAGGCAGCGATGTGGTCAGCGGCGAACTGGGACGTGGCACGCTGGAAATGTTGCTTTCACAACCGATCAACCGTCGCACACTTTTACTTTCGCATGCCACGGTTTCGGTCGTCGGCCTGGCACTTTTGTGCCTTTTGGTTTGGGCCGGGATCGGAGTCGGAGTTTACGCGACCACCTTGGAAGAGACGGTGCCGGCACCATCGATTCGTGTGCCCTTCTTCAACATCGACGTTCCACTGGCTGGGGGCGAGCCGATCAAGGAACAGGTGCCCCTGCGAGACCGGGTCGATGTGCGAGCGTACGCCGCATCGACGTTTCATCTGTTCGCATTCGGGTTCTTTCTGCTCGGGCTGTCCTCGATGTTCAGCTGTTTCGATCGATATCGCTGGCGAACGATCGGTTGGGTGGTTGCGATCTATGTTTTGCAGCTGGTGATGTTCGGTTTGGGCAAAGCGGCTGGTTCGCTGGAATGGTTGCTATCGATGACATTTTTCAGCTGCTACAAGCCGCAAAAGATGACGTCGTTGGTCGCCGAGGGTGGGTTATCAGCGCCGTGGAGTGTGACCAAGACGGCATCGGAGGTGGCGTTCCCACCGCTGGTCTACCCCTTGATCCTGCTGGCACTCGGCACGATTTTTTACCTGATCGCCGATGCCAGATTCAACAAGCGTGATTTGCCAGCCCCGCTCTAACCGGGTCCCTCCGACGACGGATACGGTAACTCGTAAACCGCGTACGTTTCATTCGTTTGCCGATTGGTCGGGTAAACCTGGACCAGCGGCAGATTCGCTCCGCTGATGCGACGATCAACGATCATGTAGCGAACACCATATTGCTGGCGGAATCGTCTCAATTCATCGTATTGGATGGTCACTCGCATCGTCCCCAGTCGCTGGGGAAATACATCACGGAATCGGCGATACCACTGGCGAAGGTTTTTGGCATCCTGGGGCACGTCTTTCCAATTCACAACCTCGGCGCGTTCGGCGTACCACTTGAATGTCTGTTGATGCCTGGGCGTCAAAAAGATTTCTCCTTCGTCCGAGGTGTCTCGCACCCAACGACAGACCGATCGCCAGTCTTGATAGGCTTGTTGCTGCTGCCGCGGCGAAGCATCGATATGCAAGCCCAACAGGGCATTGCTGACCGACGGCGGAACCCCCAGTTGGGATTTCCGGTAACTGGCTCGAGCGAACAGCAGGACGGCAACCACCAGCACGGCCAGTCCGAGGTTGCGAAGGCTCGCCCGCGTATCCATCAACATTCGCGTGACCAACAGGCCGAACATCAGCGGGACGATCGCGTCGGATAAACGGAACCAGTAAAACCGCAGCAGTCTGGCGGCCAGATCGGGCGCGACCGACGGTAACAAACCGACGAACATGCCAGTGCCGGCGATCGCGATGGCCCCCAAAGTGAACCACTTCATGCGGTTCCATCCATCGGCTTGTCGCTGAAACACAAATGTCAGGCCAATCGTGGCGGCGATCAGCAAACTGTGACGGAGATACCAGGAAGGGTAAAAATCGGCCGGCAACAAGTGATGTTTGAGTCGAAAGTACGCGTAAATCCTCGCTGCTGCCGTGGCATCTTCGGGGCTGGATCCCAGGGTCAACGCGATTGCCGGCAGCAACCCGAACAAAGAAATCGCACCACCGAGAAACAGCGCCGGCGTAAGCAGCTTGACTGCGTCCGGTCGTCCCCGCTCGGTCACCACCCAAACCAAGATCGCAGCGATGACGGACCATCCGCCCGTTAGTACATGGAACGCCGAGGCGGCTCCGAGTAGTGGCCAGACCCGCCGCCATTGGCGATCGACCATCTCGGCCAGTGCCAGCAGAACAAACGCGTAGGCGGGAACTTTGGCCTCAATGCCGCCAACAACCCACTCCCCGGCAAGATTTCCATACTCGATGCCCACAATCCAAATCGTCGCCACCGCCAGCGAAGCGTACCGCACTCGCAGCAATTTCCAGCACAGCCGCTGCAGCCCCACTGCCAGCATCAGCCATCCGACGACGCGACCGGCCCAGGCCGTTTCTTCCAGCGATAAAAAGCGTGTTGGCCATCCAAACGTCGTGTAGAACGTGGTGTGCGCCTTTCCCGAAGCTGCGAACAGATCATGCTCGCACCACTCGGGTTCCCAGAAGTTCTTTGCCTTCACCAGATAGTGGGCCTCGTTCACCATCGGCGCGAGATCGCCAGCATAAATGAAAAACAGTGCCACCAATAACACGATTTCGCCGACAGCACCCAGCTTGCTCGGTGGTTCGATCGTGGTCTCAGGTGCAGACATGGGGCGATTCAAATGAGCCACAGGAGCCAGAAAACGTGCAGACGGATTCAGGAAATGGCGTGTCGCTCAACATAGATCGATCGCCATCCGTATCGCCGCCAACATGCTTTGATGGCTGGCAGTCCCCTGCCAAGCGAGGTCGAGTGCCGTACCGTGATCGACACTGGTGCGAACAATCGGAAGCCCCAACGTCACGTTGACCGCATCCTCAAATGCCAATGCCTTCAGCGGAATCAGCCCCTGATCGTGATACATGCAAACGTAGACATCGGTTCGCTGCCGGTTGGCCGGCGTGAAGGCCGTATCGGGTGGCAACGGTCCGGTCACCTGGATCCCACTCTGGCGAGCTGCCTCGATCGCAGGCGAAATGATGGTCGCCTCCTCGCCATGGCTGAACATTCCGTTTTCCCCGGCGTGCGGATTCAATCCGCAAACCGTCACGCGAGCCGGTCGACCATGGCGACGAGAAACCGCGTCGGCGCCCAACCGGATCGCTTGCAGAACCGCCTCGGTCGTCAGTGACGAGGCGACGTCGGCAAGAGGAATGTGGATCGTCGCCAAAACGCAAGAAATCGCCTCGCTGGTCAACATCATCGAACAGTGATCGCAGTGCGTTCGCTGGGCCAACAGCTCGGTGTGTCCGGGGTACTCGATTCCCGCTAAGTGCCAGGCTTCCTTTTGGATTGGGCCGGTGACGATCGCGTCCAACTCGCCCGCAAGCGCCGCATCGATGGCTTGGCTGACCGCCTGGAACGAGGCACGACCCGTTGCGGCGTTAAAGTGTCCCGGCTCGACCGCCGCAGCATCCAGCGAGCCCACATCCATTACCTCGGCCGGAAAGGGCACACCGAGTCGGTCGGCGATTCGGCAGAGCACTTTGGCCGGACCGAGTAGAATGGGGAGGCAGCGAGCGGTCACCTCCGGCAACGCGGCACAACGCATCGCCAATTCCGGCCCCACCCCGGCGACATCGCCGACCGTGATCGCGATCCGCGGTCGTCGGTATTCGTCGCTCTGCCGCCGGGAAGCCGCTAACATTGGTCTGGTGCTGGTATGCTGGATCGGGTGAGATGGAGCGGACGGAGTGTCGATAGAAGCTTAACGGATGAACCGGTGTGGTTTGAATGACCATGAAACGAAATCAACGAACGGGGGGAGAGTTCCTCCGGAACGGTCGGAGGGGGAATTCCGTGGGTCCCAAGCGATCGCGGCTGGGAACGGGAATCCTGGTTTCCGCTTACTTGCTAGCGGCCACCTTTTTCCCCAGTTCGGCCCCCGCGGTCGACGTCGTCGTCGTCTGTCCCGACCAGTTTCGCGAGCCGCTCTCGGCGTGGCTCGAACACCGGCACAACGAGGGCCTGCAAATCACGGTGATCCCATCCGAACGTGACGTGGCAACGTTGCAACGAGCAATTCGCGTGGCAGCCGACGAGCGGACGAGGTACGTGATGTTGGTCGGCGACGCACCGGTAATCGGAACGCCCTGCAACGCGTCGTGCCAGGTCCCGATTCACTATGCGGAATCCAAAGTCACCTTGGCCTGGGGTTCAACTCCGACCTTGGCAACCGACATGTTGTTTGGAGATTTTGATCAAGATGAGGTTCCCGATGCCGTCGTGGGACGATTGCCGGTCGATCAACCCAAACAGTTATCCGACCTGATCGGCCGAATTGTCGCTCATGAACAGAGTGACGACTTTGGAACCTGGCGCGGCCAGGTGTGCTTGACCGGTGGCGTCGGCGGTTTCGGCGTGATGGCTGACACGGCGATCGAGTCGGTCACGCGAACGGTTGTGACCAGCATGCTGCCGGTCGAGACGCGAACGTCGGTTGCCTATGCGAGTCCCGGGCACGCGTTCTTTCCTGCCGGCGAATCGTTTACCGATGCAGTATTGAATCGCTACCATCAAGGAGCAAGATTCTGGGTCTATGCCGGGCACGGACGGGTGACGGCGCTCGATCGCGTGCCGCATACGTCCGATGGCATCCCGGTCTTGGATCACAACAGCGTCAAGAGGCTAAGCCGGCCAGCGGGCTGCTGTCCGATCGCCGTGATGCTGGCCTGCTACACCGGTGCGTTGGATGCCTCGGAAGACTCGTTGGCCGAAGAAATGCTGCTATGTGAAGGTGGCCCGATCGCCGTGTTTGCCGGCAGCCGAGTGACGATGCCCTATGGAAATGTGACCGCTGCGGTCGGATTGATCGACGGCATTTTTGAGCAAAAACTGCCCCGGCTTGGCGACGCTTGGCTGAGCGCTCTTCGAGAGATGAACAGCGAGACCTCGGCAACTCATTCGACGCCGCGAGTGATGATCGACGCATTGGCCAGCGTCGTCAGCCCCTCCGGCACAAGCCTGGTGGGCGAGCGCCGCGAACACATGCGGCTTTACAACTTGATCGGCGACCCGACACTCCGACTCCATCATCCCCATCCGGTGTTGCTGCAAGTTGCCGCCGGTCACGACGTGGGGCAGCCGATCGAGTTGAATGTTACGAGCCCGATTGCCGGCCAATTGACGCTCTCATTCGATCGCCCGCTGGGAGCGGTGACGATCGGTGACCCGAATGAAACCACCGTCGCCTCGATCACCACAGCTGTGTTGGCCGACCAAGTCACGATGCCGAAAGTCCTGCTTCCCGAGGAGGTCACCGGGCCGATCGTGGTCCGAGCGATCGTGTCCGGAAGAAAGTCTTGGGCGACGGCGGCGTCGCGAACGATCATGAGACCGATTGAACGTCGCTAATTGCCCTCCCTTGGTTGCCACGGCAAACTCCTCTCACCACTGACCCACCACGTTTCGATGCCACGAATCCTATGCTTGTTCCCGATCGCTTGCCTCTCGCTGCTAGCCGCGATCATGATCGATTCGGCCACCGCTGCCGACGATCTTCCGCCACCCAATGTGATCGTGATTTTCATTGACGACATGGGCTACGCCGACATCAACCCTTTCGGCGACAACCAGTACAAGACGCCGAATCTAAACCGGATGGCAGCCGAAGGCCGGCGGTTCACCGATTTCGTCGTCTCGTCAGCCGTCTGTTCCGCATCGCGTTCGGCGTTGATGAGCGGCTGCTATCACCGCCGGATCGGGATCCAAGGGGCGCTAGGACCGAAATCGAATATCGGCATCAATCCCAACGAAGTGACCCTTGCCGAAATTTGCAAATCCAAAGGTTACGCGACCGCAATCTTTGGCAAGTGGCATCTCGGGCATCACCCCAAGTTCTTGCCCACCAATCATGGATTTGATGAATACTACGGGATCCCCTACAGCAACGACATGTGGCCGCTGCACCCCGATTCCGTCGCCAAGCGGAAACAGGATCCCGATGCAAAAATTCCTTGGCCGGCCCTGCCGATGATCCGTGCCACCAAGGCGGGTGGAGTGACGATCGTCAACGACAATATCCAACCAGCAGACCAAGCCGAAATGACTCGCCAGTTTACCGAGCGGGCGGTCGAATTCATCAATGGGAACGCCGAGCATCCATTCTTTTTGTACCTCCCGCATCCGATGGTCCACGTTCCGCTGTACGCGTCGGAGAGATTTCGCGGCAAGAGCGGCGCCGGGATCTTTGCCGATGTGGTGATGGAAGTCGACTGGTCGGTCGGCCAGATTCTCTCGGCCGTGGAAAAGATTGGTGCCGCGAGCAACACGTTGGTCGTATTCACCAGCGACAATGGACCGTGGCTATCGTATGGGACGCATGCCGGCAAAGCGACGCCGCTCCGCGAAGGCAAAGGAACCATGTTTGAAGGCGGCTATCGCGAACCGACGATCATGTGGTGGAAAGGAAAAATCCCAGCCGGAACGAGCTGTGACAAGCTTTGCAGCACGATCGATATTCTGCCCACCGTCGCCAAACTGATCGGCGCGGATCTGCCCGATCACAAGATTGACGGCAAGGACATCCGCCCCTTGATGTTCGGCGTCGAGGAGGCGCAGTCGCCCCACGATGCGTTCTACTGCTACTACAAAGGTGGCGAGTTGCAGGCGGTTCGCAACGAACGATTCAAACTGATGTTTCCGCACAAATACCGCACACTCAAGGGACAACCAGGGGGATCCGGTGGTCGGCCAGTCGCCTACCAGGAAGACGAGATACGCCGTCCAACGCTGTTCGATTTGGATCGTGACATCTCGGAGCAGACCGATGTCATTTCGGATTTCCCTGAGATCGTCAAAGAGCTGCAGGCAGCTGCCGAGCGAGCGCGCGACGATCTTGGTGACAAGTTGACCAACCGCAAAGGGAACGGCATTCGCCCGGCTGGAAAGCTCGCACCGGGCGATGAGCAACTGCCGCTGGACTGGACCCGATAAAGAACGACTCGCGGCTTCTGTTGTCACCGGCAAAGCAACTATCCATGGACCCGTTTTTGCAAGCAGCGATCCACGAGGCTCGAAAGGGCTTTGCCGAAGGAGGCATCCCGATCGGTTCAGTGCTGGTGATCGACCAGGAAATTGTCGGTCGCGGGCACAATCGGCGAGTTCAAAAAGGAAGCGCCGTTCTGCACGCCGAAATCGACGCGATCGAAAACGCTGGCCGTCTGACTGCGGCCCAGTACCGCAGCGCGATCCTCTATTCGACGCTGTCACCTTGTGACATGTGCAGCGGTGCGGCATTGCTTTACGGCGTTGCCAAAGTGGTGATCGGCGAGAATCAGACGTTTCAAGGCCCGGAAGATTACCTGCGTACTCGCGGTGTCGAGTTGACCGTTGAAAACGATCCCGAGTGCATCGAGCTGATGCGATTGTTCATCGCCGCGAATCCCGACGTCTGGAACGAAGACATCGGAGTGTGAGTTTCATTTTCGTCCGATTTGAAACCGCGACTTGCTCCGCCTGCACAATGGTCATACGTGTGAAGATACAGTAGTGGCCCTTGGCCTCCCCAGGTAACAAGTGAACATGACTGAACCAAATATCCCTTACGATTCGTTTCTGCTGGTTTCCTTCGGTGGCCCGGAAGGCCCCGATGACGTGATGCCATTCCTGGAGAACGTCCTGCGTGGAAAGAACGTGCCGCGCTCGCGAATGCTGGAAGTGGCCGAGCACTACGATCACTTCGGCGGTGTCAGCCCGATCAATGAGCATAACCGCCAACTGTTGGCCGCCATCGGTGACGAGTTCACCGCTCACGGAATCGAGCTGCCCGTTTACTGGGGCAATCGCAATTGGAATCCATTGTTTGCCGACACCCTGCGCCAGATGCAAGACGATGGTCGCAAGCGGGCCCTTGCTTTCTTTACGAGCATGTTCAGTTGCTACAGTGGATGCCGGCAATACCGCGAAAATATCATTGCGGCACGCGAGCAGGTCGGCGAGGATGCTCCGCTGGTCGAGAAGCTTCGGATGGGTTTCAATCACCCACAATTCATCGCCGCCATTGCCGATTCCTTGACACGATCGGTCCAATCACTGGGCGTCCAGCCCAGCGACGTCGAGGTGCTGTTCACCGCGCACAGCATTCCGATGTCGATGGCCGACCACTGTGACTACCAACAGCAACTGAGCGAGGCGAGCCGGTTGGTGGCCGAAGCCGCAGGAACCCCGCATTGGCGACTCGTCTACCAGAGTCGCAGCGGTCCGCCGCAGCAACCGTGGTTAGAACCCGACGTCTGTGACGCGATTGTCGAGATGGATGACGCGAACAAGTTAACAACGCTGGTGATCGTGCCGATCGGGTTTGTCAGCGATCACATGGAGGTCATGTTTGACCTCGATGAACAGGCAGCCAAAGTGTGCGCCGATCGAGGCATCGCGATGGCCCGCGCGGCAACGGCCGGAGTGAATCCGAAATTCATCGCGATGATTCGCTCCCTTGTCGAAGAGCGATTGGGGAGGACTGACAAGCGCGAGGCGATCGGCGTGTTGGGACCGTGGCACGATGTCTGTCCCGCCGACTGTTGCCTGTACACGCCAAGGCGTCCGACGACGTGATCGATGATTGGGATCGAGCGGGACGCGGAGCCACTGCGATCAAACTCCACTCTTCTGGTGCCGATAGGGATTGAACAGCAAGTAGTTGAGGTGCCGGTACAAGTCGGAATTGGCCAGCAGCTCAGGATGTTTTCCCTCTCCCACCAAACGCGGGCCGTTGAACAGGACGACGCGATCGGCGGTCCGAAGCGTCTGCAACCGCCGCGGCAACATGACGACCAGGATGCCCGAGTCGACCAACTTTCGCAGCGCTTTCAAACAGGGATCGTCGGCCAGATGTTCGGCCGGTGGCGGCGGCTCCATCGCTAACACGATTGGCGGCCGGTGCAGAATGGCACGGGCCACGGCGATGGCATAAGTCGTTTCCACGCCGAGCATCGAATCGCCGGCGGCGACAATCGTGTCGAGCCCTTCGGGCAAGCGTTGCAATCGCTCGTAAACGTCAACCTGCTCCAACGCCTCGACGACATTGCTGTTGTTGATCGATTCATCGCCGCCGCGAAGGTTTTCTTGAATCGTGCCGTCCCAAATCGGTCCGTCGGGTTCGATCCACATCACGTTCCGCGACAGCGCCTGAGGGTGGACATCCAACAGTGGGATACCATCGATCGTGACACGCCCCTCGGTCGGGCGCCCGAATCCCATCAGCAACTCCGTCAGGGCACGAGTCGAAACCGACTCCGTCCCCAATAGTGCGACCAACGACGCCGGCTTGAGCTTGAGACTCAAGTGACTGAGAATGGGGTCAGCTGTGTCACCGAGAGTCACGTCTTGGATTTCGACGCAATCACGAAGCCCGGCCAATCCAACGCGTTGTTCGCTGGGGGCGATTTCATCGCTCGGCGCAAGATAGTGGTAGACCGAATCACTGGCCTCGCCACTGATGCGCAATTGGGATGCCAGCGCCGACAGACGTCCCGCCGCGGCGACAGCACCGGCCAAGGCCAGGCCAAGAACGAGCGCGGCCGGCACACTCAATCCGTTTTCCTCGCTAAACAGGTTGACGCCCAGACCCAATATCATCACGGCGATCGCGGCCGAGCTGGCGAAGATAACCAGCGGCCAGATCCGAGCACGACGAGATTCCTCGGTGGCGAGTCGCCGATAGAGCGTGTCCAGTTCCGAACCGAACGCCCGATCGACCAGGCCCTGCGTCTGCAGCCGCGCCAATAACGGCGCCTGACCCACCAACTCGGCCATGCGGCGTCGCGCTCGGGGGACTTCCCAATCCGTCAATTCGGATTGATCGTTGTTGTGGAGCCGCCGGAACAACTGCCACAGCAACACTCCGCTGACCACCGCCAACAGTGCTAACCAGATGTCCACCAGCAGCGCCAACGTGACGCACCCAATGAACTTCAACCCGCTCCGCGGAACCGACCGATACCACAGCGACAATCCCGTTTGGATCGATGGCAACTGCGTGCCGATCAATTGCTGGGCACGTAGATGTTGCGCCGCGGCGCCCTCCAGCTCGGCACGGCGAAGACTTTGACGCAACACGCGAGCGTGCAACGCTTTGACCACACGTCGTGCACGCGCATCCGAGGCGCGACCCTGAAGCCAGACCGAAATGCAGAAGATCGCAGCCACGGCAAAAGTCACCGCCACCAACTGCGTCAATTGGATCAATTCCAATTGATTGGCAAAGGACTTTGGCAGCGGAATCCAAAGGTGAGTTCCCAGTTGCACAGGCGCTTGGCCCAGACCGCTGCTGGAATTCAGTAGCTCTGCGAGCAATCCAACCAGAACCACCAGCACGGGGACCAGCAAACCGGCGAGCGCCGACCAGACGTATGAGAACAACGCCCCAGCGGCTTCAGGTTCGCTGCGTGGTCTCGCGAGGGTATTGAATCGACTCAACCTCGTCGGCTCCCAGATGTGTTGAAAGGGGGCAGACTAAGACTCGGCTCGAACAGTTTTCCGCCACAGATGGAGCTCGGGCTGGGATGCAGACCTGCTGTCGCATTTCAGGCTTCCACGCCGTATCCCAACCTCTCTCCCAGCTCTGACAAACGCACCGCGATCCGTCGTGCTTAGGCCAAGTCTCGGTCCTCAAAAAGTAGCATCGCGAGCATCCAGATGGCGATCGCGAAACATACAAGATAATTGAAAGCACCGGCCAAGTAGATCGCTGGGATCGGATTTCCGGCATCCACGGCCGATTGCACGTTGTAAACGTTCAAGTTGGGCACCACGACGGCAATCAATTTGCCCACAAATCCGACCAGCTCGTTATTTCCACCGGTCGAGGCGACCAGAGGCGAGGTAAGGTTTCCGATCAAATAGACGACGAAACAGGTGATCAGATTGGCCAGCAGCGGCAAACGGGTGGCCAGCGCCACGGCGATCGCGCCGATGGCCATCGTCTGCATGAAATATAACCCCAGAACGGGAATCGTCGTCATCACTTCCTCGTGGCTCATCTGCCAGGTCGTCGCGCCCGGCTCGTTTCTCGTGCGTCATAGATCGGTTTGTAACTGATCACAATCAGCAGCACGGCCGAGACAATCACGAACAGCACCAACACCGAAAGCATGATCCCGGCGTATTTCCCCAAGATAAACGACCGACGGCTGACCGGCTTGCTAAGAACGGTCAGCGCGGTGCGACCCTCAATCTCATCGCTGACACTCGTTCCCGCACTCCAGACGGCCTGAACCATCCCCAGGAACATGATCAGCGTGACACCGCTGTCCCGCAAGAAACGGATGTCATCGCCAAGCGTGTTGAACGGATAGATCCCAAAGAACAAGACACAAAAGATTCCAATTGCCAGCAGCAGCAGGTACAGCGGCTGAGCCATCTCATTCTTCGCCGTCGACAACGCCAGCGCCCAAACTCGCGGCGCCGCCTGGCGAAAGGCAACCAGCCCCGTCATCGTCAGAAAGAAGAACACCGCGATGCCCACAATCGAGGAAGCCTGTGGGACCAAGGGCAGGTTCCGGAACGTGAATAACACGTGCGCCGGATCGATCTCGCGGTTTTGGATATGCAGTCGAGATGGGTCGCCAGGAATCGGAGGCGTGTCCCGATCCTCGTATCGATAATTCAACTCCTCGCTCGCATTGACGCGAAAGGGAGAACGTGAAAAACCCGTCGGATCAGCCGCATCGGCAAGCAGGATGGTCTTGTCACTTTCGATCGTTAACTCCGCCATGTTGCGCAGGTTGTACTCAATTTCGGCCGGATGAAAAATCGTCTCATCCGCCCCGACTGGAGGGACAACGACAGGAATTCGCACCGTGCCATCGCCTACCAGGTTGACCGCGGGAATCGAATCGATGAAATCCATCGGGTTGCTGACCAGCGGCGTTGCGGCGAATCCGATCAACGCAAAAATCCCCGCGACCGACAACAAATAGGGCACAACACCCTCGGTCAGAATCGTGCCCCATTCGCTCCGCGTTCGATTCCACGCGCCATAGACCAAACCAAAACCGAGCACCAATCCCAAACAAATCAAAGGCAAGACCAACAACTCGACATACTCGCCACCCTGCGGCACGTACAGAGCACAAAGAACTGCCGCCAAAATGCCGCCCACGGTAAGCGATGCGATCACGCCCCGTTTGGGCGAGTCGGGAAGGTTACCGATGCCAGGAATGAAGGACAAAACCGCGAGCAGCGCATAGACGCCCAGCGAAACCAGCGCACCCAACGCAAGACCCACGGCGATCACCCAGATCGGCGTCAGCCAGCTCGGTAGCCATTTCATCACCTGGCCGACGATCAGCCCCGGATGAATCATTGCGGACTCGATGATCGCGGGACAAGCCAATCCACCCGATCCGGCCATTAACTCTGCAAGGCTCGACGTCATTCGTGCAACCTGAACGTATCAATTGAAGGGAGTCAGAGGAGAGGGAACGTCGCGTCGATTTGGCGAGCGGACAATCCTCCATCGGCTGCAACGGATCAGTTGCAACGGATCAGAAATGGTTGCCCGAACGAGTCGCGGATCGAACGAACCGGTCCATCGTCCCAGCTCGAAAATCTATCTCCGATGGCAGAGAGAGACACGACGGTGATGCTACGCAAGCAGAGCCGGAATGGTTTGCCATCACTGATATTTCGCCAACCGCTCTCGGATCGACTGGGGAATCGGCTCTTTTTCTAGCCCCCCAGCGGTCCCCAGCCGGCAACAAACCACCGTCACCCGCCCCTCGGCAATCCCCTGATCGTCCCGCCAAAAACGAAACTCGTACTCAACACTGCTGGTACCGATTTTCGCCACGCGAACCGTGATTCGCAATTGGTCCTCAAATCGGGCGGCGGCCAGGTAATGGCAGGAAGCCGCCACCCGGGGCCATGTCAGCGGCGGATCACCGCCGCCGGTCGATTGCGGCAAGACGGGAATCCCCAGGGATCGCAACATCTCGTGCTCGGCCGCTTCCATCATCGGGAAAAACGCCGAAAAATGGACAATTCCTGCCGCATCAGTATCGCGAAACTCGACGCGGCGGGTGGTCGAAAACGTCATCAGTCGGCTGGAACCCTGTCCTGCAATTGCTCCCAACGGTCTTCCGCGCCGAGCGAATTATCTCCGAAAAGCGGTCTATTCGCCGACGAAGGGCATCAGGCCCATGAACCGGGCACGTTTGACGGCCGCTGCGACCGCGTGCTGACTGGCAGCGGTACAGCCGCTCTTGCGGCGGCCAACAATCCGACCCTGACGGTTGACCATCTTCTTCAACAGTTCGACATCTTTGTAATCGACGTACATCGGTCGCGGACGATGGCCATCGACAAAAATCGGATCCTTCTTCCTCGTGCGCGAACGGACCCGCGATCGCTTGCGGGCACGGCTACGAGTACTCATGGGACGAGGAGGCATATTGGGCTCTTTTTCGAGGCGAACGGTCTAAACGGCCAACAACACGCATCCGGGCCACCGCTGAGGGCACCAAGGGGGGGATGTTGACTCGCCGAAGGGAAAAATCGCAACGTTTGCTTCACCGAAACCTAAAAAAGTGGGGAGCATTCGACGCGGGATCCAAGTATGTCGGCCCAGAAAGAGGCTCGCAAGGGGAATTGGACCAAGATTTGCCCTTTCGCTGACGACAAACCTTTGCCATATTTCCTAACTGTTCCTCTGGGTGGGGGAGATAGTCGTGTTTTGAACTCTTCGGTTGAAGATCGATCCCAGCATCGAATTCAGTCGAATGGTTTTTTGGCACTCCGTGACCTGTCACGGAACCTAGACTTTTTGACAGTGTCTGAAAGGATTGACGAGAAAGTCTGCCATCGCTCCGCACCCAATGCTGAACTGGCCCCAACTCCGTCGAACGAGTTGACCAGTCGAACGAGCTGATTGCCCCTTTCCATGGGGACAGGCCAGTGTCCATGGGGACAGGCCAGTGTCCATGGAGACACGGCCAGTGAGAGCGGCCGCAATCACGCTGGTGCCCAACCAAGAGTTTGCTGTATCGGATCTCACACATACCGGTCCGATCTGCAATCGAGCAGAAACCATTTCCCCCCACATCCAACTGCCCCCCATCGGGAAGCGAAAACACGGAGACGAACAACCACGCCTCTCCCCGGCGTTTCAACTACTGACGCGAGCGTTCTTCGCGTCCCAGGGAGTGCATGAGGTTGCCAGTACTGTTTAGGTGAAAGTTATGAGTCTGGAGAAACTGAGAAACATCGGGATTAGTGCCCATATCGATTCGGGGAAAACCACCCTGAGCGAGCGGATTCTGTTTTACACCGGACGGATTCACAAGATCGAAGAGGTCCGCGGTGACGGCGATGGCGCCACGATGGACCATATGGAACTGGAGCGTGAGCGTGGGATTACGATCACCAGCGCCGCAACCAGCGTCCAATACAAGGGACACCAGATCAACCTGATCGATACGCCCGGCCACGTCGACTTTACTGTCGAAGTGGAGCGATCGCTGCGCGTCCTCGACGGCGCCGTGCTGGTACTGTGCAGCGTCGGCGGCGTTCAAAGTCAGTCGATCACGGTCGACCGCCAGATGAAGCGTTACCAGATTCCTCGCATTGCGTTCATCAACAAGATGGACCGCACCGGCGCGAATCCGTTTCGGGTCGTCGAACAGCTGCGTGAAAAGCTGGGCGCCGAAGCGTTCTTGATGCAGTACCCCGATCGGCGCCGAAGAAAACTTCAAGGGCGTTGTCGACCTGATCGAAATGGTATCGCTGACCCACGCCGGAAACGAAGGCGAAGAAGTCATCGAAGGTCCGATTCCCGCGGACCTGAAGGACGAAGCCGAAGCGGCTCGCATGAACATGCTCGAAGCGCTGTCGATGTACAGCGACGAAATGATGGAGTTGCTGCTGAGCGAGGAAGAGGTCCCCAAAGAGCTGATCTACAAGGTCACGCGGGACGCTGTCCTGGGTGGTGCCACGCCGGTCTACATGGGCACCGCGTTCAAGAACAAGGGCGTGCAACCGCTGCTGGACGCCGTGATCCGCTACCTACCGAGCCCTCTTGATCGGGAAATCAAGGGAACCGACCCCAAGGACGAAACCAAGAAGATTGACTTGAAACCCGATCCCACAAGGCCGTTTGTGGGAATGGCCTTCAAGATTGTCGACGACCAATTCGGCCAGTTGACGTTCATGCGCATTTACCAGGGCACGATCGCCAAAGGTGAAACGTACGTCAATCAACGCACGGGGCGGAAAGAGCGATTCAGCCGGATCGTGCGAATGCACAGCGACAAGCGAGAAGAAATCGACACCGCCACCGCGGGCGACATCATCGCCGTGATGGGGATCGATTCGGCCAGCGGTGATACCTACGCCGCCGAGCGTGACTTCTGCACGCTCGAGTCGATGTTCGTGCCCGAACCGGTGATCAAGATCGCGGTCAGCCCGCACGTCCGAAGCGACGGCGACAAAATGAGCAAAGCGTTGCAGCGATTCCGCAAAGAAGATCCGACGTTCAAGGTCTTTACCGACGATGAGACGAACGAGATTCTGATCAGCGGCATGGGTGAATTGCACCTGGAGGTTTACATCGAACGAATCCGTCGCGAATATGGCGTCGAAATCGAAGTCGGTGCGCCGAAGGTCAGCTACCGCGAGAGCCCAACGAAAACGGTTGAGTTCAACTTACAAGCACAAGAAGCAGAGCGGTGGTAGCGGTCAATACGCTCACATCGTCGGCAAGTTGGGCCCGATCGACTCGGATTCAGCGAAGAGAACTTTGATGTTCGAGGATCACGTCGTCGGTGGTCGCATCCCCAAGCAGTACATCCCGGCGATCGAGAAGGGTTTTCGCGATATCCTGGGCAAGGGTCCGGTCGCCGAATACCCAGTCGTGGGGACGCGAATCGACCTCGATGACGGAAGCTATCACGATGTCGACTCGTCGGAAAAGGCGTTCTACATCTGCGCCCAAGGTTGCTTCCGCGAATACTTCAAACAGGCCGGACCGAAACTGCTCGAACCGATCATGAACGTCGAAATCGAGTGCCCCGAAACCTTCCAGGGGACCGTCGTCGGCGACGTGATCAAACGCCGTGGGATCATGACCAGCAACGATATCGTCGAAGGCAACAGCATCATCAAGGCCGAGGTACCGCTGGCAGAAACGTTCGGCTACGCGACCGACCTGCGAAGCATGACGCAAGGGCAGGGGACGTTCACGATGGAATTGGCAGTCTATCGCCAAGTGCCCTCGAACATCCAGGAAGAGATCATCGAAGAGAAGAAGCGGCAACAGTTGGTAGGGGCAAAATAAGCCTCCCGATTCCTGCCGTGCTCCGAATTCAAAAACGGCCAGTGTGTCACCGACACACCGGCCGTTTGCAATGCATCATCGCGCCTTGTCATCCACGGCTTCGCACGCCTTGTCATCCACGGCTTCGCACGCCTTGTCATCCACGGCTTCGCACGGATGGTGCCGCGACGTGATGTCGATCATCACGTCGTGCAGCTTTCCGTTGCTGGCCACGATACTTGTCATCTCCAGTGGCAGCGAGTCCCCTTTTCCATCGGTCACTCGACCACCGGCTTCCTCGACAAAAAGTCGGCCGGCGGCAAAGTCCCAAGCCGAGAGCTGATATTCGAAGTAGCCACCGAATTGCCCACAACCGACCTGACACAGATCGAGGGCGGCGGTGCCGAAGCGACGGATTCCATGGATCTCGCAGCCAAAGAACTCCTCGATCGCCGCCAACGTGCTGCGCATCATGTTGCCGCGGTCATAGTAGAACCCGCACCCGATCAATGTTTTTGCCAGCGTTTGTTCCGCGCTGACATGGACCCGTGTCCCGTCGCGAAAGGCACCCTCACCGCGAACCGCCGTGTATAACTCGTCTCGCGCGGGATTCAAAACGGCGCCGACCACGGCCTGGCCTCGGTGATAGTAGGCAATCGAAACGGCAAAGTGTGGTAATTGATGAGCAAAATTGTTGGTCCCATCCAACGGATCGATCACCCACAGGTGCTCCGCTTCGGTCGATCCGCCGGCAAGTGACTCTTCCCCCAGCAGCTCGTGACCGGGATGACTTTGGCGCAGAAAACTGGCGATCGCCAACTCGCTTTCGATATCGGCGTCGCTGACCAGGTCGTACGTCTTTCCGCCATCGGCCGACTTGTCACGTATCGAAACGCCATCACGAAAGTACCGCATCAGGATTTCGCCACCGATCCGTGCTGCGGCAGTGGTGGTGTCGAGAAGTGATTGAGAGTCGAGCATGATGGAACAACCGTTATTGCTGAGGGTGACTATTTTCCCGAGTACCAAACGCCGCGACGCCAATTATGTCGCCTCAACTGTTCCAGCAATGGCTCGGGCAGATCGCGGAGATCGCCGGTACGCGTGTTCTGTTCGACTTGCCGCACATTTCGCATTCCCACAATGACTGTGCTGACTTCGGAGCGCGCGAGCACAAACTTCAATGCCACGTCGGCCAGCGAATACTGTTCGCTCAAACCAAACTGTTCAATGTCAGCACGAATCTGCTCCACTCGCTCCGACGTCCGCTGCATCCGATCGCCGGCGAAGTAATGACTGCGAAAGTCATTTTTCGGAAAGATGTGGCTGGCGGGATACTTGCCCGTCAACAGCCCCTCTTCCAGAGCGACGCGGACAATCACGCCCGTGCCAGTTTCCGCAGCGACGGGCAACAATTGGGCGGCGGGCTCTTGTTGAAACAGGTTAAAGATCACCTGCACCACATCGACCAGCCCGTCACGCATCAGTTGAACCACACAGTCTTGATCCTGTTCGGGCGTGCTCAGACCGATCAAACCGATCTTTCCCTCATCCCGAAGTTGCCGCAGCACCAACAGCGGTTGGGGATCATCATTCCAGGCCCGAGTCCAGGTGTGCAACTGCAGCAGATCGATCCGCTCGGTACCAAGATTCCGTAACCGTTGTTCGACATTGTCCCGCAGGTAGGCGGCCGAATACCGGTCTTGCCATCGACAGTACGGGCTCGGTGGCCAGGGACCGACATCGGGAGGCGTCTTGGTCGCGATCACGATCTGCTCGCTGCGATCCTTGATCACTTTGCCGACAATTCGCTCACCATGACCGTCCCCATATCCAGCCGCCGTGTCAATCAAGTTGACTCCGTCGTCGATCGCGGCGTGCAAGGCAGCTACCGAGTCGGTGTCATCCTGTGCCCCCCATTGGCCGCCGATCGCCCAACCGCCAAAGCCAATTTCGGATACCCGTGGACCGCCGGACGAGAGTGCGCGTGTTTGCATGAATTGCGGATTCTTTGTGGAAAGCGTGGCGAAAACGGAAGGTTGGCTGATCGTCGCTGATCGCTTCGCGATGATACCGTTTGGTCGGCAATGTGGACCATTGCCGTCAAAACAACCCGGCCGTCTCGACGTCAGGCAGTCGAGAGGAATGTCAAATTGTGACGATTAGCGAATCACTTCGTAGGGGGTTTAGCCAAACTTCCTGGGTTTCCGATTGTCGCGTATCGAACGACTCAACATTTCAGGTCAGCTATTCCGAAACGTAGGTCAGACGATATTCATCGTCATCGATGGAGGGAGATGAGTGATGACTCGAGGCCTGACTGCTCGTTTTGACCTTTCTTGCTGGGATGGTATCGGTGCCTAAGTTTCCTCTGATTCCACGATTGTCGATCGTCATACCGATTGGGTCCGACCTGGCGGCGTTTGAAAGTACGCTGGTCAGTGTTCTGGAGAACCAACCGGCCGGTGGTGAGATCGTGGTCGCGCATGATGGCAGCTATGACGACCCGTTTGAGCTCTGTGACGAGGTCCAATTCGTCACCACGAGCTCCGCTTCGATGGTCGATCTTATCTCGGCAGGTGTCGACTCGGCCCGTGGTCGATTTGTCCATGTCCTTGCCGACGGCATCCGTGCGACGACCGGATGGATCGATTATGCCCTGGAGAAGTTCGAGCATCATGAAGTGGGGGTCGTCACACCCATCATCCGTAGCGGTCATACCAAGACGATCGTTGCCGCGGGTTGGTCCGATGGCCGGGATCGCTTGTGCCGTCCGCTGGCGGACGGGCGAACCGAGGTCAGTCCCAGCGTTGCCGCCCGCTGCGGTGGCCCGTACCTGCAGGCATCGTTTTGGCGCCGCGAATTGATTCGATCGTTGTGTGACGCCTTCGACGGACGCGACTGCAGCGTACAAGCATCCTACGCCTATGGTCAGCTGATCGAGACCTCGGGCTGGCAGAATGTGGTCGCCAGCGACTGTTCGCTGATCAGCGACACCGGGATGCTTCCCTGGGAAACGTCCACGTTTGGCCGCGGCAAAGGCTTGCGGGCGATTCGGGGACATTTCCACCATCGTCGCGATTCGCAATCGCTGTGGTCGGCTGCGCAGGCGTTGCTGTCCAATGCACTGCGACCGGCCCGATACGCCGAATCGTTCGGTCAAGCCTTCGCCCCGTTTTCGGCGGCCCAAATTGCTGACCAACTGCACGCGGATCGAGTGGCCCGATGCTGCAGCGACGAGGTGATCCTCCGGATGCGACCAGGCAATCAAACCAGACCGCGTCTGGCGGCCTGATCCCCGAACGTCGATGGCGGCTGCTGAACAGCTCAGCCCTGGTTGACGACGACGAACCAATTCCCGCCGACAACGTCGGCGCTAACCGTACATCACGTCACTGGCTGGGACCACCATCACGCTTGGTTGAGCGGTATTGGTGCGATAGTAGTCGGGCTCCCACCGGCGTAGTTCAATGAACATCGCGATCACGGCAATCAGCAGGAAGATCATGCTCAAGAAAAGCATCACAGTGTAGATGCTTGGCGGCTGCTTCCGATTCTCAGTCGAGGGTAGTGTCGACACGGTCGCCCTCCTGGATTAGGCCTTCGCTATAGTCTTTCAAAATCTCGGCAACCGCCCGATTGGGCTCGGTATCGCGCACTTTCAACTTGCCCACGTAACGTCCCTTGCGGGTGACTTCCAAAAAGTGACCTTTCCGCAAGCCGTCGTCGAACCCGATCGACACTTCCACCAAATGCTTGGGGCGGTTGATGATCAGCACATTGCCGTTTCGTTCCGGCGGGGCACCATCGAGCGGCTCGTTGATATCGATTCCTTTGGCCGTGACCACTTCTTCAAATCGGGTCACCTGGGCCATCAGCTGCTGGTTGCGTTCCTCCAACATCTGTTTGAAGCCACGCAACTTGTTCATCTGATCGGTTAGCACGAGTGTCTCGGCAAACAACTTGTCACGGTCTTGCTGTTCGGTCCGAATCTGTTCACGCAAACCGGTGGTTTCGGCGGTAAGCCGCTCCAACTCTTGAGCGCGACTGAGATCGGTTTGTGTCAGCTCGGTATTTTGACTGGTCAACTCCTGCACATTCGCCTCGGTCATCTTCAACAATTCTTGCAGTTGATCGAGTTGCGTTTGCAGCGCCCCGAGTGCGGTGCGTCGGGCGGCTTGCTCACGAGCCAAGTCGGCCTTCGTTCGAGCCTCCGAGTCGCGGAGTTGTTCGTTGGTTCGCTCGATCGTTTCGATTTGAGTCTTCAAACCGGGTTGGCCACCCACCCCTTCCAGGACCACATCACGCCAATTGCGATGAGAAGCGTTGACGGCAAGCGCCAACACCATGAAGGTCAAGCTCAGGATAAGGATGACGACCGAGAAGGACTTCCCTAGTAGGGTCATTGCAGCGGTTTCCCTGTACGTTCAGACCGACGAGAGTGACTTGGTCGGCCCTGAGGTGAATTGCACCTAAGGGACGGTTGTGGCGGGTCATACGACTACATGCCGCGACAAGAACCTGCCTGACTGTCACCAAATGCGCCACGATCTTCGGAGTATAATTAGGCACAAAAAGGAGTGTCAACGAATTCGCCCCGAAAACCGTCAAACCCCTATCTTACCCCTGCGGGGGTCGGTTTGTGTCGATCCGGGGAGTCGAGGCACCTTTTTCGCGGCAGATTTTTCGCGGAGAATTCCGTTTTGGTATCCCGCCAAGGGTTAGTCGACAAAAGCGGCGTCCACCGAACGGATCGCTTGCAGGAATTGCTCGATAGTCGCTGTCCGCTCTTCCACCCTGGGGTTCAGGGCGTGCATGATCGCCCGAGAGAGCTTCGGATCGATCTTCGGGCATCGCTCACTCAGGTCGGTCGGCAGTGACGTGTCATGCTGCAGGGCCGCCCGCCCGTTGAGGATTTCGCCCTGCCATGGATGCTCGAACGAGCACAGGCAGTAACAAGTCACACCGAGCGAAAAGATATCGACCCGCTTGTCGGTCGACCGGCGGCGGACAATCTCGGGGGACATGTACAGCGGCGTACCGGTGCGGTTGCCCGGAGTCATGAACGCGGGCTTGGCCGGGACGGTCAAGCCAAAATCGATCAGCTTGACCCCCTTGGTTTCCGGCAGGCAGATGAAGTTGCGTGGACAAATGTCACGGTGGATATAGCCCATGGAATGGACATATCGCAATGCCTCGGCCATCTCGCGGATCAGCATGATGCGTTTGCCGGTAACGTGATGCTCCTGCTTGTTGACCACGATGTTCTGCATGCTCGGCCCGGCGATGTACTCCATGATGATGACCGGCTGGCCCTTGGTAGAGATGCCCATCTCGTACGTTTCGACAACGTTGGGGTGCCGCATGCTCATGGCGATTTCGCCTTCGCTGGGTTTGCCGAGCCCCTTGAAGCGGTTCTCGAACAGCTCCATCTTTTCGATGTCCAGGACCTTCACACCGACCAACCGCTCATCGTGCTCGTGGTCGTTGGCAACGAAGAAATGCGCCATCGTTCCCGTGACGCCCGTGCGAACCCGGCCAAAGCGTGTTTCCACGTCGATTTTGCTCGAGGAACGAAGTTTTGCTTTGAGGGAATCGATGAGATTCATGGGCCGTATCGCAAGTGGAGAGAAGCGACCGTCGCTGACAATTCTGGGTGCATTGTCTGGTCTTCATTTTGGCGTCGGCGTTGTCCCAGAAAAGGGGTCACTTTCCACAATAGTCGATCGCACGAGCGATTTCGGTTTTCAAATTCTTGCGGGTCACGATACGGTCGATATATCCGTGCTCCAACAGGAATTCGCTCGTCTGAAACCCTTCCGGTAATTCGATTCCGATCGTCGCCTTGATTGTTCTGGGCCCGGCAAATCCGATCAATGCCTTGGGCTCCGCGAAGACGAGGTCGCCAAGGGAAGCAAAGCTCGCCGCGACACCGCCCATCGTGGGGTTGGTCAGCACGCTGATAAATAGCCCTCCGGCCTCGTCATAGCGGGCAAGAGCCGCTGATACTTTGGCCATTTGCATCAGCGACAGAATCCCCTCGTGCATTCTCGCTCCCCCGCCACTGGCGCTGATAATGATCAACGGCAGATTGTGCTCGGTGGCCCGTTCAATCAACCGTGCCAATCGCTCGCCCACGACCGACCCCATGCTGCCCATGATGAATGCACTGTCGGTGACGGCGAATGCCACACGGCGCGCCCGAATCATTCCCGTGCCGGTGACCACGGCATCGGTCAGGCCTGTCCGTTTTTGTTCGCTGACGAGCCGATCGACGTACTTGCGGCGGTCGGCAAACTCCAACGGATCGGTCGACCGAAGTTGTTCGTTCATCGGCTCGAACGTCCCCTCGTCCAAAACCTGAGCGATTCGCTCGCTCGCCGAAACATAAAAATGATGCTCACACTTCGGGCAAACGTTCAGCCGCTGCGAAACCTCTTTTTTGTACAGCGAAGCCAGGCACGCCGGACACTTCAACCACAATCCCTCGGGAACACCTCGTTTCTTCGGTGGCACGGTAGAGTTGGTTTCCGACGGGAGCTCGGTAGATTTTGAATCGACGGTGGACATGCGGTGCGGGTCGTCGTGAGATCGGTGCGTGAACGGTTTTGCCGGGGGCTTTCGTTCGTCGTGGGGTAGGCCGCTCGGACACATCGGTACGAGACTCTCTACCTTAGCCAAACTGGCGGTTTCTCGCTGCCTCAAATCGAGCGACTTGTCGCCCGGTGTGCCGAGAAAAGCAAACGGCACGATCGTGACAGCCGTGTTGCTCTCTGGAGGGTCTGACAAGAGAAGCGACGGCACTCTCCGGTACGCGGAGAGACGCAACCGGCCAGGCAACCGCCACGGGGCGAGCCTGGTAGCGACCTGCCGCCCCCCCAATCGGATATTCCTCTGCACACCGCCCCCTGACGCCCCAAAACGAAATATCGGGCAGCGAAAACAGGGAAGCAGGGGCTTCGGTTGCCGGGGGCTTCGGTTGCCGCTGGGCGTTGGCCGATCCACGATGGTCCCATCGTGCCCCCCCTCTTTTGTTACCCTGGTAATGGTTCGCTGGCGATACCCTAGCTGGACAGCGCCACTTTTTATCGAAGACCTCGTGTTTTACTGGTCGATGCAATCCAAGTAGGGCCCGGCGACTCCGCTGGCGGGTCGTTTGCCGCGAATCGCGGCATGCCCAGCCAGCGGAGTGGCAGGACTACAACAAAAATAGCGCTGTCCAGCTAGTCACGACGACGGATACGAAACGTTTTCCCGGCCCCGGTCGCCTCCAACGTCTCGTACTGATCGGGCCAGCATTCGATCGAGATGGTTGAAACCTCGTCCGTTGGACTGACGACTCGCACAACCGCTTGTTGCCGATTGCGCAGACCCGACCACACGATCCCCGGCGATCCGGCATCGGGCAGGGAAAAGTTCATCACCTCACCGTCGCCAAGCAGCCGACGATCGATCAACATTTCGTCGTACACACCGGCGGCGTCGACAATCTCCTCCAGGGCCGCCTCCTCGTGGCCTTCGATTAACGGATTGAAAATCTGCATGGCATCGACACCACGCAACCACAGGTGACGCAGCGCCTCGCGATACATTCGGCGGCTCATCACCGGTGCCGGCGATTCTGGTCTGGACTGGAGCTTACAAACGCGGGCGACCCAAGGCACACAGCGGATGTGACTGCCTTGTCGATTCAGGGCGTCGGTCGAAACCTGCTGCAACATTTGATGCAGGAAGAATTGATCCACCGACTGCCTGCTTGCGTTCTCCTTGTCCGTCGATCGCTCGAACCACACACTGTCGCTGGCATAGGCGATCGGATTGGTGGCGTTGAAGTATTGAAAACGGAGCTCGGGAAGGAACGCCTGGCCGACGAAGTATCGGACCGGATTCTCTGTCGTGCTGCGGACGACGTGCCAGTTCGTTACCAGGCAATCGGGAAATACGTCGCGAACAGCTTTGGCAAAATGTTGGTCGTACAATCGCACATACAATTGCCAACAGTAATCACGCCAACGTTCCTTACTGTTCACGATTTCCGGTGGCAGTTCGGCACGACACCGTCGACAGTTTTGTAGCTGATCGAACAGATGCGACCACGGATACGGATCGCCCTCGAAATCCATCCAAACGGCGTCCACCGTCACACCCGCGTCACGAAATTTCTGCAGCGTCGTCCGCGTCTGTTGTTCCATCAGTGCCCAACCCGCAGTCTTGTGCAGACAGGCACCATGCCACTCGAATGCGTCGTCCTTGCCAAACCAGGGCTGTGGAAAACCAGCCTCGAATTGATGAGCCCAGTCATCCGGATTCTCGGCCAGTGAATAAGGCCAGCTGTCGGTTCGACCCTCCATCAAGATCACCGGCATGCCAGCTCTTTGCAAGGAAAGCGCCGCTGGGATCATCGCTTCGGAGAGCTGTAAATGTTGGCACAGCCCACGCTCGCCAAGAATCGCGATCTCGGATTCGCTGAGCGGATCAAATCCGACGCCATGCCAGAGGATCATCGGCAGCCGATCATCACGATCATTCTTCAGTCGCGGTATTTCACGAGCAATCGTGTCGAGCCAGCGGTCGTTCTTGAGCTGCGCAGCCCGATCTTGGGGCGTTGGCAGGAGGTATTCCGGCGGTTGGGCGCCGGCAGCCGTGGCGAACATGGCGACCATGACAGCGAGATACCGTTGCCCATGTGGCATCCATCCGTGCGACGGACGTCGCAACCCGAGCGGGATGCCGGAACGGTACCCTACAAGCCGTGTCCTGCGGCCCACATCACAGACCGCTGACAAACGCATCATCGCGAGCTTGGATCGCATCAACCGATGGTGATTCCCCTTCGCTGACGATCAACCGGTAACGCATTTCGAGCGGTTTCGCCTCGCTAAGCTGGGTTTGAAAATAGGTCCCGAATCGTCCATAGGGTCGCTCGGAAAAGAGCGACGGCTTGGGCAATTTGGGGTTATCAAAGTACTCAACCGTGTACCGCTTGCCGTCAAGCTGGTAAGACATCGCGAACCATGTCAGATTGATATGGGGCGGCGGGTTCCCCTTGTCGCCCACCTGAATCGCTTGTGGATCTTGCGGAAAGTTCGCCGGACGCAAGAAGGTTGCTCCGTTCGTTTCGGCGACCGGTTGATCGGCCCGAAACTGGAATCCGGCATGCTGGCGGTCACCGGCAAGAGTGATCTCGCCGCGTTCGGACTTGAGTTCGGTTGACCAATCAATCTGCCAGCCATCGGTACCGGAATCCTTCCGCACCGAAACCGTCCGCAGCTCACGGATGACCGGATTGCCATCGGCGTCGTTCCAGTGGATCTCGGCGGTCATCGATCCGTGATCCGCGTCTGCCTGCTGATCGACAAATTTGATGTGACGCAGGTGAGCACCCTTGGTGCAGTGCCAAAAGTCCAGCATTTTACCTTCGTCGAAACTGGTCTTGTTCCAGCCGACAAAGATCCCGCGATGGTGCGTGTACTTTCCGCCCGGTCCTTTGGTGATTCGCTCACCCGATTGTGGCCCAAAGACGTGATGAAAGACCTTGTACGTGTCGTGAATACGATCCGCACTCGAGGTGTCGTAGGCGTACATGTACCGGATCACCGGTTGCGCACCGTACATCAAATCCGCCGTGCCAGCCGCGTCGTCGGTCTTCCAGGTAAAGACTTCGGCACTGGCGACCGAAACAAACGAGATCGCCACGAGGAGACAGGAGCCGAAATATCGAATCATCAATTTGCTCAGTTGGTAAGAAAGGATCAGGAGTATTGGTTAGGCCGGCGACGAAAGGGTCAATGATCTCATCGAGTCTACTCTGGCCAGGTTTTCGATGCGATGCGGCCGCTGGCACTACGGCTGCGAATGTTCACCGTGACCATGCAATTGCCGCAGATGATCGGGCAGCTGGTAGCCTTCGGACTGCAAGAACGTCATCAGATTGCCAATTTCTTCCTTGGTCAACACATCGAGAAGTCCCTCGGGCATCGCCGAAATGGTCGATTTCAGTTGCTCGTCAATTTCATCTTTGGGCACTCGCGTCAGATTGTCAGGCGCTAGCAGATTGGTCATCACCGAAAAATGGTCTGCATCTTCGCCGGCAATCACACCGGCAATCACGCGGCCGTCGGCCATCAGAAACTTAAAGGTCTGGTATTTTTCGTTGATGTCGCTCGACGGCTCGAGCAACTGTTGCAGCAGCTTCTCGTCCTTGAAGCGTTTGCTGACATCCTTCAAATCGGGACCGAGATTGACGCCGTGTCCGGCCAACACATGACATTGATTGCAGTTCGCTTTCGCAAACGCGGTCATCCCTCGCATCACGGCCTCGTCAGTCGCTGTGTCTGCTTTGAAATCCGCGAAGTCACCGATCCGCCATTGGTTGACGATCGGTGGCTTGTTGGCCGCGATCATCTTTTCCACATCATCCAAGTCGTCGGCGACAACCATCACGCCATTCATCACGACCCAGTGGCCGGGAAACGTGCAGACGTAGGGATAAATACCCGGCTCACTCGGCGCGTTGAAACGGAATACGTGCACTTGCGACTTGCGAGTGGGACCGATCATCTTCGAGGCGTGCAGGATCAACTTGCGCTTCGACTTGGGAATGAAGTCGGAATTCGCGTTGTTCGGATCACGGGCCATCTCGTTGGCCGCCATCCCGACCTCTTCTAGTGCGCCCGGCTGGACAATCACCATGTTGTGATCGGTCGCATCCGGGTTGGTAAAGACGATCTTGACCGGCTGGCCCGTTTTGACAGCAAATTGTTCTTTCGTGTATTTCATCACTTCGGGCAGGCAAGCGATTTTGATCGTCGCCAGATCGGGTTGTGAATCGAACTGTGCGTCCTGGGCGCTGGGCGTCGGTTCACGAAGCTGAGTTTTCCGTTTGGCATCACGAAGCAGTTTCGCGACGTTGTACTGGTCGTCGGCTTCCCAGTGACGCCTCAGCGTATGCGAGCCAAGCGCGCACGTGATCGCGTAGGCCAGATGACCTTCGCGGGGATGATTCATGACATCCAACATTGCTTCCAATGCCTCTTTCGTACCGATGTAGCTGGCCGCGATTGCCGCTTCCATTCGCACCATCGCGGCCGGGTCGTTGGCGGCGCGGCGAAGCAATTCGATTGCATCGGGGTACCGGGAGTGCCAATACCGCAGCTGTTGGGTTGCGGCAGCGCGGGCGTGATGATCTTCGCAAGCGAGCAATTGACCGAGCAATTCCGTGTTGACCGCGTCGATCCCGCGGTAGACCCAAATCGCCTCCATTTGGTGATGACGCAGTCGTGGATCGTCGGGCGAAAGTTTCGCAGCCCACCCCTCAAGAGCTTGCTCAACAGCAACCGGATTTCGCTCCCGCAATTCCCTCCGTACCCAATATCGGACACGAGATTCCGTTCGCTTCAGCTGATCGAGCAACTCCGCGATCGAGGCTTCGGCAATCTTTGGCGGATCTTGTAACGGGATGCCGTTGGCCGTGATTCGCCAAATCCTTCCCGAATGTCGATCGCGACGTTCGTCACGCAACGAGTATTGCGCGTGACCTTTCACGGGGTTGTACCAATCGCAAACGTACAACGCGCCACGAGGTCCGAAGCGAATGTCCACCGGTATGAAGCTCAAGTTCGTCGAGAACAGTAAATCGCTGACGTACTCTTCGTCGTACCCGAACGGACCCTCGCTCCAACGGTGAATTTCGATTCGGTTGGTTGGCTTGTATCGAGCCTTGACGTATCCGCCCTGGAGTTGTTCGGGGAATGTCGCAAAGTCGACAAATTCTTGTCCGCATGTTCCCGAATAGGCTCGCAATCCGGCCGGGCTGGGATGCTGTGTCGGGTAGGGCGGATCAAGCGAATGAAAGGCGGCTGCGAAAATCGGATGGCTGGCGACATGTTGTCCCCAATCATCAAATGTCACGCCCCAAGGATTGGTGCTGGGGTAAGTACCGAAACTGGTCAGCCGTTGCGGACCGGTTTCAAAGCGAAACCAACCGCTGTTCTGTTGACGTACCGGACCGTAAGCCGTTTCCACTTGCGAATGGTGAAAAATGGATTCTCGCAAGATCAGATCGCCGTCGGGTGACCAAATAAAATCGTGCAACGCATGGTGCGAGTCCTCGGTGCCAAACCCGCTCAGCACTTGACGCCGCAAGTCTGCTTTGCCATCGCCGTCGGTGTCTTTCAAGAACGTCAAATGGGGCTCGTCCGATACGTAAACACCGCCATCGCCGAACTCGAACGATAGCGGTATGTGCAAATCATCGGCGAACACGGACGACTTATCCGCCTTTCCGTCACCGTCGGTATCCTCCAGAATCACCAACCGGTCAGTGGGCTCTTTTCCCGGATAAACGTGTGGATAGGTCGTCGAACAACTGACCCACAAACGTCCTCGACTGTCCCAACGCATCTGGATCGGGGCGGCGATGTCCGGAAACTCCTCCTCGCCGGCAAACAGGCTGACCTCGAATCGAGGATCGACCTTGAACGCTTTCAATTCATCGGCGGCCGACATCCAGCGGTTGGCGCCACGACTTTGCTTCGTTTCCGGCATCACCGGTACGTTGGTATCGTCGACCTCGTGAACCGGTTTTCCCTGAGCCAGATCCCAGATATACCTTTGGCGATTGGCCGTCATCACGTCGAAGTTCCGCATCGCCGGCAAAAAGTCGAGATAACCATATGTCTCGCTGCGGCCACCGGTGTAGTAAAACGTGTTCAACGGTCGATAGCGACGAAAGTACTGGCGGTTCTTGTCGATGATCGCCTGACGAAGATCGTCGCGAACAGCTGGTGCGGTTTCGCCAAATAGTTGCCGATACACCAACGCGGCAAACGTTTCATAACCCGCCTCATTCAAATGCACACCGTTGATCGTGAGATCGGATCCGGGGCTGGCCATTGCCGTCTCGGTCTCGCGAAAGAGGTCGACAAAACCGACTTCTTGATCTACCGCGACGTCGCGAATCGCATCGGCATACATCTGCAGACGCACATTATTGAGGTCTGCGGCGGGAACGCCTTGGACATTCTCATTTGCGATTGGCGATAGCAGCACGATCTCGGGTGCAGATTGTCCATTGAACGCTTTTCTTTTCAGCTGCGACACATATCGAGCCAGCGTTTCTTTGAAATCCGGCAAGCCCTCGAGACCATCAAACGATTCATTGAATCCGAAGGCCGCCAGAATGATGTCGACTCGCTCGTGTCGCAGGTGTTGCTCGAGGTCGGCAAAGTTTTCCGGCCTCGGTTGCAGATCCGCCGTATCGGCCGGCCAGGCCAAGTTGCGAACCACCAACTCATGTTTGGGGTAACGTTGGTGCAGCAGCGCTTCCAAGTGACCAAAATACTGGGCTCGCTCCAGCAGCATGTTGCCGACAAAAGCGATATGTGCCCCGGCAGGTATCTGCAGCGGCAACTGCGTCGTCATCGGTTCGGTCAAATCGGGTCGCGGAGCGGTGGCCGCGTAGATGCCGTACTGCTGTAACTCAGGATCTCTTACCGGATCTTCCTTGCCGGTCTCGCGGTTCCTCGCGTCCTGAACATTGATTTGCTGTGCGGGTGCAACGCCCGTCAACATCAACAGGACGAATGATGCGTGGAACAACGGGCGGAAGGGACGAACGGTGTGGGAGGTTCGGATCATTGCTGTCTTCTCAACGTTGAGCGAGCGCCGTTCAGACTGCGGTCGAGTGAAATGTCAACGGAACGATTTGGATTCTCTGGCGGCGGCAAGCATTGTACCTCAAGCAGACCGGCTAGCGTTCTGCACTCCAATCGATCTGGCCAAACAGCCTCAATAGTCTCACCCCACGCCCGGCGTGAACGCCGGCGATATGTGCGATGCGACCTCGTAGCGACTCGCGAAACTTCGGGTGTTCGTCCCGGTTCTGCGATTCCGGACCGTATCGAATGGAGTTTGTCAGGATCGCCTTGAGAATCTCATACTCACCCCTTGGTGTACTGAGATGGTCATTGACGATCAAACCAAGGACCTGCTGTCGATTACCACAACGCATGGTTCTGGTCTTGCGAAAATTTACGCGAAACCCTTCATCCATCGCGATCGCAGCCGCCGAGGTTTCAAATCGTTTTGTTCGCTGGGCGAACGATTCATCACCGCTAAAGATCAGATCGTCAGCATAGCGAGTGTAGCAGACGTCCAGCGCGTCGCTGAGTCCCGACAAACGACGATCGAGCCGGAATGCCGCGACATTTGCCAGCCCCGGAGAAGTCGGTGCGCCCTGTGGCAACCGCGAGCGCCGCAAGACGGCGTCGTCGTCGAATCCGTTCACCGGTGGAGCAGTACAAAGCTGCGCAATGGTCGTGGCGACCGGCCGCGAATAGCCGGCAACGATCATCAGGCTGCGAACACGCCAGGTACGAATCGACGCGAAAAAGTTTTGCAAGTCCATTCGTAATAACACACGTTTGCCGACATGGGGACCAGCGGATGTCGCAATGCTACGCCCGCGGCGAAATCCGTGTGCGGCCTCATGAAGCGGGATTCGATCAATCAAATCCGACTGAAGTCTGCGTTGCACTCGTTTCAATACCGGTCGCGGCGCTTCGATCCATCGCAACGTGCCGTCGCGTTTGCGACGGGATTGTCGGATGTAGTGTTCGACGTCGGTTGAACGTCTGTGATGCGGCAACGTCAACCAATCGAGAATCGCTGGCGATGATAGTGACAGCCAATCGGCCAACTCCTGTTCGTTGGAAATCGCCGGAACGGACCAGTCGCAGGCGATGTTGCGTTCGCGTGCGATCTTCACAGGCAACGCAATCGTGGCTCGATCTTTGAACAGCCTCCGGATCACGCGGTGCCGGCGCAACCACGGCAACAGGTTGTCCGACGAGATCGGTCCGATTGTTCGATGTTGGACGACCAAATCCGAAACCAACTGCTCTCGCTGTACGTGTTTGCGATCGAACAGGTCCGAGATCGCCTCGCTCACGATGCTGGGATCGCCAAGCCAGCGATACCCGAGTCGTCGCACAAGCAAGGACAGAAACTGAGCTCGGCTGACTTCCGTCGTGCCCGCAGTCGTTCCTTTCGCGGACATCAAGGGCCTGCTGAAAATCGGATCGCGACAAAGGGAGGATGAAGGACGCCGGGCCAAACGACTCCAACCGGTCCGCGTCCCGCGCGAGCTTCACAGCGTCGGCAGACGCTGCATCGCTCGCGTGGTCAATTGCCTGGTCAAGAATCCAACCGCGAGGTAGCCTCGCGGTAGCTGTGGTGAGAAGAAAATCTCAGGATTTCCTCAGCCTCAGCTCACTTGGTCCGCCACCTGGCTCCGACGTCCGGTTTCGATGATGAGACATCCGACGTCAGCGGTCAATCGGATCGCGAGGCTTCGCGCTGTCCCACGACGGCCGGGTGCGGGCCACGGTTCAAACCGGCGAGCTGCAATGAAAAACGCCCCGCAGACTCGTGTCTGCGGGGCGGATGAAGGTTTTCAGAGGCTCGGTCGGGCAGGATCCGTTCTCAAGGACGTCGCCACTGCAAGCTCATGACACGCGGGGAAGACTACTCCCGTGGGCGGATCGCGCCGGTCAAACCGCTGTAATCGACCCGATCGGTGTTGTGCCAGAGGGGCTGCCCCAGCTCTACCCGACGACGCAGAACTTCAATTTTGTCCGAACTGCCTGCGGGGGCGTCCGTCGCGACGAATTTCTCGTCCTGCTGGGGGACGAAGTCCTCATCATGTCCGTAGCGCAAGATAGCTTCGAAGACGTTCTTGCATTGACTCATAAAATCTAGTTTCCGATGCACGCTGGCAAACTGATCCAATCAGCATGCCGCAAAGAGATTGCCACTGGTGGTACCATCCATCGTTCCACGGCTCCCGTCACGAGGTGATTATTAACGTTTCTCGAGGGGAGTCAAGAAATTTGTCTTCGCAAACGCGTTCCAGCGAGGCCTCAGGCCCGACCAGCGGCCGGCAGAACGCGGCCTCCGCCGAGCGTCGTGGAAACCGTATTGGAGAAGTCGTGAAACACGAACCAGCAAAATCGCCGATCGTCAAGGGGGGAATAGCCAACATTGCCTGAACTCGACGGGAGAGATGCGATACATGCCGCAGAGACTCGACGATCGTGCTGGCCATCCTCCCGATTTGCAACCGTGGCTCTCGCTGGCTCCGCCGGTGTCCATCATTCGCTACTCTGGTGCCGGCAAATTTTTTTTTCAGCTCTCGACATTTCCAGACTTCATCGGGTCGAATTGATGTGGATCCAGCGGACTGTTAGGCTCCCCCCTGCCCGCCGAGGCTTTCATTTGGTGACCGATTCGATTGTCGCATCGGTGCCCGAATTGGACTCGATCCGGGTCGGTTGGATGCAAGTGTTCATCCAACACACCAGCGCGTCGCTAACGATCAACGAAAATGCCGATCCCGACGTTCGGGTTGACTTTGAGACGGCGATGAATCATGCCGTTCCAGAATCGCTTCGCTATGTTCACACGATCGAAGGCCCTGACGACATGCCTGCACATGTGAAGGCGTCAATGATGGGTGCCAGTGTGATGATCCCGATTGGCGAGGGACGACTGCAATTGGGGACCTGGCAGGGGATCTACCTGTGCGAGCATCGCAATCGGGCTGGTGGTCGCAACGTGGTGATCACGGTAATGGGCGAGAGCCGCGACCACTAACGCCGATCCGAAGGCACCAGAAAGTGCCGTCCGAAACGACGTTTATGGGGTAAGCTTAGGATGAGGTTCTCAGACTCACGACGGTGCAGCGGCGACGTCTCACCGAAACCGCCCAACGCATGAAAAGGGCGAACCGGGCACACCGAGGGGATACGAAGCAGAGGGGATACGAAGCAGAGCTTGACGAGTTGCTGAATGAAGTTTCCCAATGTGCATCCTGCTTGCAGTCCTGGTGATCCTCGGGTGCGGCGCCGTCGCAGTGACGGTGTTGATTTCCAAAGCGCCGCTGATCGACGAAGACTTCGATTCGCCGCCGTTTTTCCGCAATTGGGAATCCGAGGACAATGATTCTTGATCGCAGCGTGTCAGCGTGCGGCGACCGGTAACCACTTGCTGGCAGTGGCTTGACTTCGCAACATCGTCGCGACCAGAGCGGTCCAGCCCGTTTGATGGCTGGCACCGAGACCCTTGCCGTCATCGGCGTTGAAGTATTCGTAGAACAAGATCAGATCCTTCCAAGCTGGATCGTCCTGATAACGACGATCGTCGCCATGCGACGGTCGGGCTCCATCCTTGTCCAGCTCGAATAGCGAGATCATTCGTCGCTCCAACTCGAGGGCAACTTCCATCAGCGTCATGCTGTTGCCGCTACCGGTTGGGCACTCCACACGAAAGTCGTCGCCATAGAAAACGTGGTATCGTTTGAGCGATTGGATGAGCAAAAAGTTGGTCGGGAACCAGATCGGTCCCCGCCAATTGCTGTTACCGCCAAACATGCCGCTTTCACTCTCGCCAGGCACGTAGTGGACTTCGTGATGCTGTCCACCGAAATCGAATTCACAGGGTTCATCCCGGTGGATCGCCGACATGCTGCGGATCCCAAACGGCGACAAGAATTCGGCTTCATCCAGCATCACGGAAATCAATTTTCGAAAACGTTCTTCCGATGGAATCGCGAGCAACCGGCGGCAGGGCGAACCGGAACCGGGATCCTTCCGTTCCATGTAGGTCATGTGACGCCCCAAGCTATCGCGGTTGTCCAAAAACCATTGCATGCGGCGTTTGAATCCCGGCAATTTGTCGATGATCTGTTCTTCCAAGATCACCCCGGTCATCAGCGGCAACAGCCCAACCAGCGACCGAACTCGAATCGGTATCGATTTGCCATGGACCCACAGGTGGTCGTAGTAAAAACCGTCGGTCTCATCCCACAACCCTGAACCATCCATCGAGTTCATCGCTTCGGCGATGGTGACATAGTGTTCAAAGAATTTGCTTGCCATGTCCCCATAGGCCTGGTGATCCTCGGCCAACTCGATCGCCATCCGCAGCATCGTGCCACAATAGAATGCCATCCAAGAGGTACCATCGGCCTGTTCCAGGTGCCCCAAGGGCAGTGGCTTGCTGCGATCAAAGACTCCGATGTTATCGAGCCCAAGAAAACCGCCGGCAAAGATATTCTTGCCCCGCGGGTCTTTACGATTGACCCACCAGGTGAAATTGATCAGCAGCTTCTGAAACGCGCGGGCCAGAAACTCTTTGTCTCGCCGCTGCGGCGGACCGGTCGCCTTGTAGACTTGCCACACGCCCCAGGCGTGAACGGGCGGATTGACGTCGCCGAGTTGCCATTCGTAGGCCGGGATCTGGCCACTGGGATGCATGTACCATTCGCGCAGGAACAGCAACATTTGCTCCTTGGCGAAATGTGTATCCAAGCTCGCCATCGGGACCATGTGAAACGCCAAGTCCCAGGCGGCGTACCAGGGATACTCCCACTTGTCAGGCATCGAGATGACGTCGCGATTGAACAGGTGACGCCAGTCGCTGTTGCGCCCCTCTTTACGTACCGGACTGCCCTGGACACCACTGGGATCACCGTCGAGCCAGGTGGCAACGGAGTAATGATAAAACTGCTTCGTCCACAGCAACCCCGCGTAGGCCTGTCGCATGATCGCTTTACGATCAGCGTCAAGCGCCTCGGGGATCCTCGACGAGTAGAACTCATCTGCCTCGTGCTTTCGCGCTTCCAGGCATTCGTCGAATGACTTATCAAAAGCGACTTCGTGAAATCGTTCGGGTTTTCCTTGACACGCCTCGGCGATGATCGGCTCAGCGACGTGGGCCAATCGCAAGCGAATCACCTGCGTCTGGCCGGGCGAAATCATCAGCAAACCGTAAGAACCGCACTTGGTTCCACGTTCCAGCGGATTGACCGAATGAGTGTCCCCCAACACGACAAAATTGTTGAACGCGTCTTTGTAGTACTCAGACTCGCAGGGCAAACCAGGATGACGCTGAGCATTGGTTTCGTTGTCGGTAAACAGCCAGGTCCAATCGTCCGGCGACTTCATCCCATCACAAACAAACCAGAATCGGTCGAGCGATTCATGGAACGTCTGAACCACGTTGCCGACCAACCGCATCGATGGCCGTGTCGTGCAACCCTCGTCGGTACAATGCCATGTCCACGTGTTGCGAAAAAACAACTGCGGCAGCACGTGCAGGACCGCCGATTGCGGACCGCGATTGGTGATCGTCAACTGGATCAGCAAATCGTCGGGACTCGCTTTGGCGTATTCGGCCTGCACATCAAAATAGCGCGATTGCTCAAACGCCGCTGTGTCGGTCAGCTCGAATTCCGACTGCGTGCGATCCCGTCCGCGACTGACGTCCACCATCTCCTCATAGGGATACCGGCTCTGAGGATACTTGTACAACGCCTTCATGTAGCTGTGCGTCGGCGTGCTGTCGATGTAGTAGTAGCACTCCTTGACGTCTTCGCCGTGATTGCCCTCCGGACCGGTGACCCCGAATAGCCGCTCTTTCAAAATCGGATCGCGTCCATTCCACAAACCGACCGAAAAACAGAGCCGACATTCCCGATCGCAGACACCCAGCAATCCATCTTCACCCCAACGATAGGCACGACTGCGGGCGTGATCATGGGGAAAGTAACTCCAGGTCGCATCTCCCCCGTCACTGTAGTCCTCGCGCACGGTCCCCCATTGACGCTCCGACAAATAGGGCCCCCAGCGGTGCCAGTTCTTTTCGCGGCTGCGACTCTCCGTCAGGCGTGTGTCTTCGATGGTCATGGAGCGATTAGCGGATTGCGGTTGGTGGTTGGTGGCTAACAGCTAACAGCTCCTACGCTTCGTCGAGGAGTTCGACCGCGGCAAACGCCTTGCCTTCCAACATGGCCAGGCTCGCACCGCCTCCGGTACTGACATGGCTAACCTTGTCGGCAAAACCCAATTGGTCCACAGCTGCGGCACTGTCGCCACCACCGATGATGCTGGTCGAGTCGCTGTCGGCTACCGCTTGGGCAACCACTTTGGTTCCTTCGTCGAATGGGGGCATCTCGAAAACGCCCATCGGTCCGTTCCATACGACCGTCTTTGCCCCCGCAATCAGATCCGCATACTGTTTTGCCGTTTCGGGTCCGATGTCCAAACCCTCCCAGCCATCGGGAATCTGACCGGCCGGCACCACTTGTTTGTTGCAATCACTGCGGAAGGCGTCTCCGCAATGCGTGTCGATCGGCAGATGCAGTTTGTCGCCACCCTTGGCGATCAGCTCTTTGGCCAGTTCGACCTTTTCTTCCTCGACCAGACTTTTGCCAACCTTGCCACCTTCGGCCAGCGAAAACGTATAAGCCATCGCGCCGCCAATCAATACGGCATCACAAATCCCCAATAGATGATTGATCACGTTGATCTTGTCACTCACCTTCGCACCTCCCAGGATCGCGACGAACGGTCTTGCCGGATCTTCGATCGCATCACTGAGATACTGGATCTCTTTGGCAACCAGGTGACCGACCACACGCGGCTTTCCCGCCATCGCCTCGGGAACCGCGACCATCGACGCATCATTGCGATGGCAGGTCCCAAACGCATCGTTGCAATAGACGTCAGCCATGGCGGCAAGCTTGCTGGCGAACTCGGCACATCCTTTCTTTTCACCGGCATTGAATCGCAGGTTCTCCAGAACCAAGACATCACCAGCGGTAAGCGATGCGGCCTTGCTCTTGGCGTCCTCATCAACCGTATCGGTGGCCATCGCCACGGGCTTTCCAAGCAACTCAGCGAGTCTCGCAGCGGCCGGCGCGAGACTGAATTTTTGCTCGAAGCCCGTGCCGCCCGGTCGCCCCAGGTGGCTCATCAAGATCAACCGACCACCACGATCGATGACGCTGTTGATACTGGGCAGTGCCATCCGAATTCGGCGGTCGTCGGTGATTGCTAGCGACTCATCAAGTGGCACATTGAAGTCCACTCGCATCAATACCGTTTTGCCGGCCACATCAATTTGATCGATCGATTTCTTCGCCACAACAGTTTCTCTCAACAGACGCATTGGGGGACGGGTTTCGCGACAATCATCCGGTTCCGAAACCGAACGTCATGCCGCAGGGTGAGTGGGGATTATCGAGAAACCGCGGTAGGTGTCGAGTACGCCGCAGAGAAGGGAACGCTCGTGGCTGGCCCAATTCCTTTTTAAAGCTCGGTTTTGGGGTTGAGAGTCCACCGATTTCGATGCCCCAATGCGATCAATCGGTCCCCTCCCGCCCCAGGTTTTCCCTGGGACAGGACAGGCAGCTTCGCTTTTTCTTAACTTCTCATGCCTCAATGGTCGAAAAATCATCACAAGCGTTGCTTGCGGCACTCCGCCGACGCCTGTCTTTCGTCCGAGCTGAGTGGTCGGCTTTGGAGTACGGATGCCCGCTGTCCCTCAGCGGCAAAACCGGGCTACTCCCAAGCCGACCGTTCCGTATTGACGGGGAACCAGACGCTCCGTGGTTGGTGGACCGTGGGCGACACGTTTTGTGGGGGGACGCCGGTGGCGGGGGGATCGATCCGAAAGATCGTAAAACGTTTCTGTCTCTGCGCGCTCACCGCCATCTGGTTGACGGCTACCGGCGCGCAGACTTTTGCCGTCCAACCTGGTGACCAAGAGAGCCGGATCGGCTTCGATGGGGCAAGTGGATTTGGTGGCTCGTACACGTTACGCAAGCAGGTCATCGCCCAGTTGCCCATGGAGCGTCTGACCACCGCGGCCCAGCAACAAATCTTGTCGATCGCCGAATCACCCACCATCTATCGCCGTCTGCCGACTCAGGCGATTGACTGTGACCGCGATATGTTTCTGTTCCTGACCCGAAACTCGGAAGTGCTGGTCGGCATCTGGGACTTGATGGGGATCACCAAAGTGACCACCAAGAGGACTGGCCCCTATCAGATCGAATCGGCAGACGGCGGCGGCACGCAGTGCCGGATCGACTTGGTCTATGGGGATCCAAACGTCCACATCTTTGTTGCCGAAGGTAGCTATGACGGAAAGTTGGTGGCCAATCCGATTCGGGGCCGAGGTGTGTTCATTCTTCATAGCACCTATGCCCAGGGCGCCCACGGAGGCACAACCGTCACCGGCAGCCTCGATTGCTTCATTCAACTCGATAGCCTCGGTGCCGACCTCGTTGCCCGCACACTCAGTGGACTGATCGGCCGTTCGGCGGATCATAATTTTATCGAGACGGCACGCTTTATCGCACAAATCTCGCAAGCGGCCGAAAACAATCCGACAGCACTGATTGACGTCGCACAACGACTGCCTCAGGTGAACCAGCCGAGCAAATTCAGGTTTGTCGAAGTGATCACCAACGTCGCACGCCGGTCCGAACGCAATCCTCGTGCCGCCATTCGGGCCGTCGAACATCAAATCCAACAAGCATCTCGGTAGTCAGCGGTCCGCCAGTCTCAGCACAAGGACTCGCGCCACTGCCTGGCGATCGCGGCGATGTGAGTCTTACCCGTTCCGCAACAACCGCCGATGATCACGGCGCCAGAATCAATCCATTGCCGCACGTGAGCGACGTAGGCCGCGGCAGCATCCTCGGAGGGAGCGGTCCAGCCGATCTGGTCATCCGGTGAGCCCGCATTGGCGTAGGCCCCGATCGGAACGGCGAGCCCTGCTCGCTGCAAAGCTACCACGAACGGCAGCGTCTCAACCGCAGGGATACAGTTCACCAACACGGCACTTGCTCCCGCATCGACCGCACGTTTAGCCCCTTCGGCAATCGCGTCGGGCGTCAGCAAGTTCGCGTCGGGCCCGGCGGTGAAGGAAACCCATGTTTCAACGCCGGTGCGTACCGCCTCCTGCACGGCAACGATCGCCTCGCCGAGATGCGGAAAGGTTTCACAGAGCAATAGGTCACAACCGGCATCGGCCAGAACGGCGGCCAGCTCTCGGTGTTCCGCCCGCGAGTCCGGTGGCGACAGATCGGGGCGATAACAGTCCTCCAAGGGGGAGATGCTGCCGGCAACCCGAGCGTCTCCAACTGCCTCCCTCGCCAACCACACCGCGCGGCGGGCCAACCGCTGCCATTGATCGCCCACGGTCCGTCGCTTGGTGCGAAACGTGTTGGCTGTATGGACTGTCGCGCCCGCCTCGAGGTAGTCGCGATGAATCGCCGAAATCGTTTCCGGTGATTGGTCGATCGCCGAGGGCTCCACAGCGGCAGTTCGGTCGATACTCCACGCGCTTGGAGCTCCGTGCCCATCGGCCCATCGAGCAGCGTCAGCTTCATTTCGACCGTCCCCCTCAGCGCGATCCACCGCCCAGTCGCTCCAAAGCGATCTCTCGGGCTCGTTTGAGATCCAATTTGCCGGTGCCCAGCATCGGGATCTCCGCCACCTCCAAAAAACTCTCTGGCGAGGGGATGAACAGATTCGGCAGACCGTGCTTGCTCAGCGAAGAGCGAATCTCATCGATGCTCTTGGTGGTCGGTAAATGAAGGACGATCAACCGTTCGCCCTTCTTCTCATCCGGAATAGCGGTCACGCATACACGCACCTGTTCGTCCTCGTCCCCTTCACAAAACAACTTGGTGAGTTCGTCTTCAATTGTGACGTGCGGCACCATTTCGCCGCCGATCTTCGAGAATCGGCTGAGACGACCGGTGATGAACAAGAAACCTTGGTCATCAATGTGGGCAATGTCACCGGTGACGTACCAGCCATCGCGAATCGCTGCTCGGGTCAGATCTTCCTGATTGGCGTAGCCCCGCATCACATTGGGCCCGGTCACCAGCAGCATTCCGTCCTCGCCCGCGCCGAGCTCTTCGCCATCATCGGGTGAAACGACTCGTGCGGCGACACCGGGCAGCGGTCGGCCAACCGATCCCTCGACGCGATCGAGCTGGTATTTGGCAGCGGAACGCGTGGGCGGAATGTTGACCGATACCAGCGGGCTCAACTCGGTCGTTCCGTACCCTTCGACCGGTCGCACGCCAAACTTTTTCTCGAAGGAATCGAACAGATCGGCTGGCATCTTCTCGGCGCCAACGACAACCACATCAAGCGAGGCAAACTGCTCGGGCGTGATCCGCCGCAAGTAACCTCGCAGAAAGGTCGGCGTCCCCAGCAGCACGGTGGCCTTGTATTTCTCGGCCAGCTTTCCGATTTGTCGAGCATCGAGCGGATTGAAATGGTAAACACCCTTTGGCCCCAGCGCCATCGCCGCCCACAGAGTGACCGAATAGCCAAACGAATGAAAGAACGGCAGAACACCCAACACGGTGTCATGTCGGTCCAAGTGGATCGCACGATCAATCGCGTCGACGTTGTGGCTGATGTTGGTATTGCTCAACATCACGCCCTTGGGCATGCCGGTCGATCCACTGGTGAAAATCACCGTCAGCAAGTCGTCTCCCTGGACCTTGTGCAGGCCCAGGATTCGACACAGCAGCCCGGTCGGAACCAGCGTCGCTTGAATCGCCGAGATCGCCTTGTCCAGGGCGCTGACTTTGTCCTTGAGCGAATCGAGCAGGACGATTTCCGCGTCCAAATCGAAGTCAAACTTACTGACAAACTTCTCGCTCGAGAGAACGTGTTTGATTCCCACATCTGCGATGCAGTGGTTCAGCACCTCGCTGCTGACGGTGTAGTTCAAGTTGGCCGAGACGCGCCGATCCATCGCCAGAGCGACGTTCACCACGACACCGCCAACACTCGGCGGCAACAACACGCCGACATAAGATTCGTCGTCCGAAAGAATCTCTCGTCGCAACACGCGGCGTAATGCCAGCGCACGGATCAACATTTCGCGTCCGCTGACCTCCTGGCCGAGCGAATCAGCCGCTTGAAGTTGTCGACCACGTTTTCGCCAGACCCGGATGATGCGGCCGGCCAGGACCGGATAGCGGTAGCGTTGTTCGATCGTGGCTTGGGCGCCGATCGCTTGGACTCGATTGCGCACCTTTTCTAACGGTGATGTGCCGGCCATTGGTTCTCCAATATACAACGTCAATGTTCGATGAAGACGATTGGGCCACTTGAAGAAAAACTTGCCCCCCGAAAAGCTGAACACGCTTCCCCACATCCCCTCCAGCCACATCGGCACGATCGGCGCTTCGGTGCCCTTGAGAATGTGTTTGAGACCCGGCTTGAATGCCTGAAGTTGCCCGGTCCGAGTGATCGTGCCCTCCGGAAAGATCCCGATCACGTCTCCCGACTTGATCCCCTCGCGCGCCGTTTTGAGCGCGCGACCGATCGACTTGGGGTTATTCAACATCAGGATCGTGTCGAACGCTCCGCCCAACCAGCGGGCGATCGGGTTGCCAAAATTCTCGCCGTCAACGACGAATCGGACGTTTCGCGGCAGCATCCATAGAATCAAAATGCCGTCAATCCAGGAAACATGGTTGCTGACCACGACGCAGCCCGTATCGGTGGGCAAGTTCTCCAGACCGAACACACGTTTTCGGTACAGCAGCGACAACAGGACCCGAAACGGCGCACGCACGAACTTTCGCCGTGCCACCACCGCGACAACGACCCCAATCAACAACAACAAGGCAATCGAGGCCAAGAAAATCTGAAATCCGCTCACACGCTGTTTCCGTTCCAAGAGTCCATGATGGAGCGGCCGCGTGATCGCGGCGAGCCCCGTCGCTGGCCCATAAGGTAACGGATTACGCGAAAGCGTATGCCCAGTGGCACTCACTTTTAAGCCGACGGCGCCAGGACCAGGGGATCAGATGAATCGGGTCTTGCTGCCGGGGACCGGTACGTCGTAATTGCCATCGGCGTCACGCTCAACCGGTGCCGCGTCATCCAAGGAGTGCATTGCGTCGGTATCGGCCAAATGGATATTGCTGTGGATCGCATCCTCCCATCGCACGACCTTGCCGCTGTAGGTCGCCAACCGGCCCAAGATTGCGGTCATCGTGCTGTGAGCACCATATTCGACTTCGCAGGGAGTCTCCCCACGGCGAAGTGCCGCGAACAAATCGTTTTGCTCCTGCTGCCAACCCTTTCCCTTGACTTCCTTGGCTTCGCTTTGCCACTTCGTTTTCCCGTTCGCAGACAGGATCAATGCCTTGCTGATGTCCGACGTTCCGGCCGAACCGTGAACATGCTCACTGACGTTACTCCAGCATCCCTTGATGTGCCGACACTGGCTCAGCAACTTGAATCCGTCGGCGTACGTGTATTCGACCATATGGTGATCAAAGATCTGACCATGATCACGACCATTGCGAACCTCCCGGCCGCCCTGGCCCTGGGCCTCCACCGGGTGCGACCCTTTTAACCAGTTGATCACATCCAAATTATGAATGTGTTGCTCGTCGATGTGATCACCACCGAGCCAATTGAAGTAGTACCAATTGCGCAACTGGTATTCCAGTTCTGTTTGTGCGGCGGTTCGAGGACGCACCCAAACGCCACCACCATTCCAATAAGCACGTGCGAAAATCAAGTCGCCAATGGCGCCATTTTGCAGTCGGTCGATACATTCCTGGTAGCGAAACTCGTGATGACGCTGCAGACCAACCTGAACGGCCAACCCTTTCGCTCTCGCCAGCTCGCCCGCCGCCAACACTCGACGCACCCCGGCGCATCGGTGGCAACCGGCTTTTCCATAAAGACATGCTTGCCCGCTTCGACCGCAGCCTCGAACTGCATCGGGCGGAAACCAGGTGGCGTCGCCAGAATGACCAGCTCGGCGTCACTGTCCATCACCCGCTGGAAGGCGTCGAAACCGACGAACCGACTATCCTTGACGGCAACCTTCCCGGGATGCTCTCCCTTGATGGTTCGGTAAGCCGTCTGGACCTTGTTGTCGAAGATGTCAGCGATCGCGACCAGTCGAACGTCGCCACCGGTGGTGTGAAGTGCCTGAATGGCCGCCGCCGTGCCCCGGGTACCACACCCGACCAGACCGATCCTGATCGTATCGCTACCAACGACGTGGGCAGCTCGCGCGATGCCCAGGTTGCTGCCGACGATCGCTCCGCCGGCCAGCATCATGCCTCCGCCCTTGATGAAGCTGCGCCGCGAACGGCCTTGCTCGGCGGACGATGACGTCGCTTGGTTCTCCCTACCCGATCGGTTGGTTATGTTGTTGGGGGGCATTCGATTGGGTCGTTCCGCGGCACTCGCGCCGCATCCATGGACGTATGAGTCATTCAAGGGTGCGAGTCCGAGCAGGAAAGACACCATGCAACCCTTTCACAATAGCCGCCGTTGGCGATCTGCACAAACCTCAACCACCCGGTGGCGATACCTGATTTCGCAGTTGGCCAGTCACAGGGCTCCCGTCCATTATTCGACGTAATTGGCTGGCGGCAATGTCTCGGGACGCCGAATCACCTCGGCTGACAGGATCCGGTCGGGTGGCAGGACAATCTCCTTCTTGTCTTTTTCCTTGCTGGGATCGACGCGACGCATTGAGGAGATCACGTTCATGCCCTCGATCACTCGGCCAAAAACCGTCTGCTCGGAACTCACCTGCGTCATCGGCAGGAACAAAATCGCGAACTGACTGCTCGCCGAATTGGGCACAAATTTGCCGCTTGTTCCTATCGGAACCTTGGCCATGATCAACGATCCGCGAAACGCTTTCCGAGCGTCGGGGCGGGTGTGTTCGTCGACCAACATCCGACCGCTATTGCCCGTCCCCAGTCCCGACGGATCTCCGGTCAAGGCGAGCAGGTGATCGATCACTTGATAAAAATCGAGCCCATCATAAAAGCCGCTTTCGACCAATTGAATGAAGTTCGACACCGTCGATGGCGCGTTGTCGATGAACAATTCCAAAACGACGTCGCCACGCGTCGTCTTTAACTTGACCCGTGGCAGACGGTCTTCGACACTCTCTTTCTCGCGGATCTGTTGTTCAGCGTTGTAATCGGATTCGAGTTGCTCGAGCTGCGCGGCCAACACGAGGTCCACGTTCTCGACGGTCTCGGGATCGAGCGCGTCGAACAGCTGCTTGGCTAGCTTGAAATCACCAGCGACAACGGCGGAACGAGCCGCCGCCTGAAACAGGTATAGATAGTTCAGACCCGCATCGATCAGTCTTGCACCACCCTCGGCTGTCGAAAGGTCGTAAATATCACGTTCGGCTCGATGCTGAATCACGGTTGCCATGTACTGCCCCGCCAAGTCATCCGGCATGAATAGAAAGACCTGCATCGCCGCCAGATAGGTTTCGTCCATCAGCCGGCGTGCCTCGTCACGCTGTTGGCGATAACGTTCCTGTGCCGCTGGAGTTCGGTCTTCGCCGTTGAGAAACCGAATCTGAGTCGCTCGCTGATCGGCGATCGCTCGCTCAAATTCTCCTCGCAACTTCATGAAATTGGCCACCGCCGCGTCGGCCTCGGCCTGTAGCTCCGGCGGTAGTTTGAATTCCTCGTTGCCACCGGCCAACGGGACTTGGGGCACCGACGACTCAGGCACCTGATCGATGCGGGGACGGACGCCAGAGGACGGTGCGGCTTGCTGAGCAACCATCGGCTCGCAGTTGATGGCCAGAAACCATGCGACCAGAAATCCAACTACGAACGACCGTATCATCGAAACCACCAACGAGGATTGAATGTTGCCAATCGAATGCTGCTACGCAGCCAGCGCCACAAGAGTTTTCGCAGATGTCGATCGCGTTGAAAACGGCCACAAATCGGGCCGACCGACCACGCGTCAAGTGATCAAGCGAAATCGCACTTTGGGGAAGTTGGGATGGTTCCCCACGCTGCCCCCCCCCGATGTGGTCGCCGGCCGGAACGATATACTGAGATTCATGAATCAAAAGAACCGCCCCCGGTCGTCAAAACCCGCCACGCGTGTCGCCCGCCGGAACTCGGATTCGAAAGCGGCGAAAACGAAGCCCACCAAACTGCGGATCATCGGTGGTGACATGCGTGGACGACCGATCGAGTACCACGGAGCCGATTTTACTCGGCCGATGAAGGACAACATTCGCGAGAATTTGTTCAATATTCTTGGCCGTGCCGTTCGAGGAGCGATCTGTTTTGATCTGTTCGCCGGTACCGGTGCGCTGGCGTTTGAGTCGCTCAGCCGAGGTGCGCGATCCGCCATCGCGATCGAACGGAACCGGCACGCGATCGAGGTGATTCGAAAAACAACGAACCGGCTGAGCCTGGATGACCGCATGCAAATCCTGACCGGAGACGCATTCAAGCTTTCCTCGGCGCTGCTTGTGCCGCCGCCGGATGACACACCATGGATTGTGTTCGTCTGCCCCCCCTACGTGCTGTGGCAAGAATCGCTCGAATCGCTCCAGACGATCATCCAAAGCACGCTCGATCACGCTCCGCCAGGCAGCGTCCTGGTCGCCGAGACGGAGAAAAAATTCGATCCCGACCAGTTGCCAGCAGGGGATTGGGACCTGCGCGAGTATGGCGGAACGCGACTCGCCTTCATCGAACCTGCGATGCGATGTGGACTCGACCTGAGCGTCCCCGAGTTCGAAGACCCAAACGGCTAACCGGACGATTCCTGCAATGCGTTTTGCAGCGGACATCGTGATGGATCGATGTGTTCGCCGCTGCGATAGCGGATTAGCAGCCGCCGTGATTCGGCGGCCAGCATCCTTCGCACCTCGCGCCGCTGACCTTTGACACGTGGGATTGTCATGTGATCATAGGCCGTCGTTTGATGTCGCAGCCAGGCAATCACGGCCGACTCGGCACGTCGCTCGATTGGGATTCGCTGGGTTCGAGCAACCGTCCCGCTGCCCACGGGCGTTGCATGACAGGTCACCGTGTCGGCCAAACGCTGGGCAAGATCGTGGTAGGGTTCGGCAAAGCCGAGGAACGCTAAGATCGCACCACGAAAATCTTCGACATACTCAACCTGCTTTTTGTCACCGCGAGCGGCGTCGGCCTGTCGTCGCCGCGCGTACGATTCGGTGGAACGCTCCGAGGCGAGCTCGGACCGGATTTTCTCGATCCGTTCTCGAGGCGCCCACACACCGCGAGAAATAGTTCGCCGCCCTTTCTTTTCTTGGACGGTCCACGAGGGGCCTGCCGCTTTGACGCGCCGCGTCAGACCGGCGTCTCCGGGCGGCAGCAGGTCCCAATCCGACGGTACCGCCAGCTCCCCCTGTCCATCGATTCGGACGCTGCGATCGCAGCTGCCCGGTGAAACGATCCGTGTTTGTGTCGGCATGATGAAGTGACGTTGATCAGTTCGGTTCCGGCCTTACCAGCAGGTTGTCATAGATTTGGGCGCTTTCGCCACTCCAAAAGGGAGACGAGTCCCAAAGTGGTACGGTGGGCAGCGTCGCCTCCCATTGGCCAAGCAGCCTGAACAGAGCATTGAATCGCTCGGGTTCGGTGATGGCAAGGTCCTGGATTTCACCAAGATCACTCGCCGGTTCGAACATTTGTGCGGGGCGATGCGACAGACGAATCAGTTTCTGCTGGCCATTGAGTACGGCGGCCTGGCCCTGCAGTCGCCAATAGAGCGTTCGTGGCTTGGCCGTCTTGTCGCCGCGAAGCTGGGGCAAAACATCGATCCCGTCGTAGGGCCCGAATCTCGCGACCGCGCGGCGGCGATTGTTCTTGTCTTCGTGGCTCCTCGGAGCCGACAACGGCAACGGCTCGCTACCGGCCGCCGCCAAAAAAGTGGGCAACAGGTCAAGACTGGAAACCGGTGAGTCGTGGCGAGATTGTTGCGGCAATACGGTCGGCCAAGACCACACCATTGGCACCCGCACTCCGCCTTCCTTCAAGCAACCTTTTGCTCCCGAAAGGGGCCCATTCCAGCTGGCGTTCCCAGTCGCGCCGCCGTTGTCCGAAAAGAAAACAATCAGCGTCTTGTCCAGTTGTGCAGTCGCTTTCAAGTACTCGCGCAGTCTGCCCACGCCGCGATCCAGGGCAAACATCATGGCCGCATAGGTCTGACGCTTGGGGTCCTTGATATGTGTGAATCGAGTCAGATCCTGCTCGGTCGCCTGCAACGGTCCGTGCGGTGCGTTGTAGGACATGAAAATGAACCACGGCTTGGACGGATCGGCTTCCTGTTGCCCGGCAATCCACCGCAATCCTTCATCGGTAAAGAAGTCGGTCAAGTAAGGACTGGACCATTCTTCCAACGGCTGTCCGTTTCGCTGCAGTGAGTGCTTTCCGGGCTGCGGAAAGTAGGAATGGCTGCCGCCAAGCATCCCACAAAAGTAATCAAACCCGCGTTCATTGGGGTGAAAACCTGCTCCCATTCCCTGATGCCACTTGCCGATCAAAGCAGTGGCGTAACCGGCCGCACGAAGATGATCCCCAAGAGTATGCTCGCCGGGCGGCAGACCCAATAGTTCGGGACGCGTTGCATAGTTTTCAGCCGATTGGTTCAGATTGCCCTCGTAACCGAATCGGCGCGGATCGCGGCCCGTCAACAGACCCGCGCGAGATGGCGAACAAACCGAACTGGCGACATAACCCTGGCTGCAGAGTACACCCGAGGCGGCCAACGCATCCAGGTGCGGCGTGATCAGCTGATCACTTCCCATGCAGCCCATATCGCCATAACCCATGTCGTCGGCGAGCACGATGATCAGATTGGGAATGTCGGCGGCCGTCGCATCGGCGCCGCGATGAACGACGCTCGCCAAACAGACGACCAGACAAATTCGTAAAACAGTCATTGGACAACTTCCTGGATCGATACGAGTGCCGGGTGATAGGGGCCATCGCCCATTAAATCGAGGCTACGGGCCAGTCGAACGCGATCCGCCTGACGGGGCAGACCGCGGAGTGCATCGAGCACCCGATCAACCTGTTGCTCGGTTACTTTGCCGCAGATCGGATGTCCCAACCCCATGATGTATTTGGCACGCTGCAGGTCAGCAAACTTCGTCGGATCATCCTGCATCGATTGAAAGATCGCGGTCACAGCGTCTTGGGCCAGTGATACTTCGTCCCAGTCTTGGCGTTCTGCGGCTGCCAGCAGGTGAACGTACTGGTACACTGCCATCGACATCGGTCCGCTCGTGACACCACACCGCTGCTGGCCGTGATCGGAAAACCTCGGCCCATCTCGCAGCGCTCGCGAAAGGTGGGGATCCCAGCCCTGCACGATTCTCAGATGCTTTAGCCTGGGATGCTGCAGGAACGTCAATGTGCTGGCATCATAGTCCGCTTCGGTCACTTTCACCGCAACGATTCGCTCGCCGCCCGCCGAATCGACCAACCGCGCAACCACGTCGGCGGTCAGCGGCAATCCGCTGACGTCCGAGATCGAGTACAGTCCGACCGAAAGGTTCATCGCCGCGGATGCCTCCACGAGCGGCTGCAAATTCGCGGCCACCTGCGTCTCGGAAGCATTCGAACTCAAGTCGGTTCCGGGCCGAAAGAAGACGACGTCGTACGATGCATCCTTTAACAATCCTAACATCTGGTGGTTTGCTTCCAGGCCATCCTCGGGCCGCAGCAGCGCCATCTTTTGGGTATCACCAAGATCGACTTCCGCGGCCGCACCGAAAAACTCTTCGAGCTCCGCGGTGGTTCTCAAGTGTCCCTGACCGGTTGACGCGGCGATCAACACCGCGGGGGCGCCGGCAGCCGACAAACGCTGCAGAAAAAGTTTCAGCCGATCCCCATCCAAGCTGCGTCGCGGCAAGTCTCCGCAGGTGGGGTCAAAGCAAGCCACCGTGGCCGATGGATAGTCTTTCATGGAAAGCCTCAACTCTCAGGAAAATGTCAACCAACAGATCGTGGTCACAACGACGACGCCGATCAGATTCAGCGCCAACCCTTCGCCAGCCATCGTTCGAATCGTCAACTTCTCGCTGCTGAATACGATCGCGTTGGGCGGCGTGGCCACGGGAAGCATGAAGGCAAAGCTGGCGCGTAATCGTTGCCGGGACCATGATCAATGCCGGCTCGACCTGCGCGGTCAACGCGGCTGCGGCAAGAATCGGTAACAGCAGGTTTGCGGTCGCGGTGTTGCTGGTCACTTCCGTCAGAAACGTCACGGCCAAACAGACGCAGCCGATCAAGATGATCACCGGGATGGTGGACAATACGCCCAAGGATTCACCAATCAACTTGCTCAATCCCGATGTCTCGAAAGCCATCGCGATCGAGATCCCGCCGCCATACAGGATCAGCACGCCCCACGGAATCTTTGACGCGGTTTCCCAGGTCAGCAGGGCCTCGCCTTTGCCGTTGGGAATGAAATGCATTGCCACGACGGCTAACATGGCGATCCAAGCATCGTTCGCACCGGGCAACTGCAACCACTGGCTCCAGCCGCCCAACGGCGCTTGCCGCGTGATCCAAAGGATGGCCGTGATCACAAACACAGCCAACGTTCTCACTTCCTCTTTCCGCCACTGTCCGACGCTGGGCAGATCCAACCCATCCTCGGCCTTCAGCCCTCGCGTCAACCAGAAACCCGTGATTGGTAACATTACCAACAACACCGGAATGGCCCAGGTCATCCATGTCGTGAACGATGGCGGTGCGCGATGGGCATTTTCCTCAAACACGCGGATGAAGATAAGGTTGGGCGGCGTTCCGATCGGCGTGCCGATCCCACCAATGCTGGCAGCGTAGGCAACACCGAGCAATAAGCAAACGTGCAATTGGTGGTTGTTCGATTTCTCCATGACCGCGGCAACGATCGGCAACAACATCAACGTGGTGGCCGCATTGGAAATCCACATACTCAGGAATGCCGATGCCGCCATGAAACCGAATACCAACCGCCGACCGCCGCTCTTGCCGCCAAATGCCGCGACCATGTTCAATGCGATTCGCCGATGCGCTCCACTTCGCTCCATCGCCGTGGAAAGCATGAATCCACCCATCATCAGCAGGACGAGCGAATCACCATAGGCTTGAGAAACCTGCGTCTTGGTCAATACACCGACCAGAGGAAAGACGGCCAGCGGGATCAATGACGTGGCCGGAATCGGTATCGGTTCGAAGATCCACCAGATCGCGCACAGAACAACGACCGCGGCCGTCCAGGCGATCTCACTCGTGTGCCCCAAAAAAACGAGACCCAACCCCGTCCACAAAGCAACGATCGGCCCGATGAGGAGAATCCAGTTTTTCATGAGTTTTCGACGCAACCGTTGAACAGACGAGTCGGATAGCTTAGCGAAATCGATTGCCGCGCTGTGCAGCGGGTCGCTGCAGTCAACAGCGTCGTCTGTTCATCGCCGCGCGGTGGGATCATGCTAGGATGCCATCCCATCCTCTCCCCCATGGCGGAGCCATCCGACGCAATGAACCAACCCTCTGGCAGCGAACATCGCGATAATCTCACGTTGGTCCGTACCGATTTGGCAAACGAGCGAACCCTGATGGCCTACGGCCGCACGGCCGCACGGCGTTGATGGTCGCCGTGGCCGGCGTCACGCTGATCAAATTTTTTGAACCGACAACATTGGTGCATTTGACCGCCGCCGGATTCATTGTGATTGGAATCGTGATCGGAATCATCGGCCTGGTACGATTCATTCGAATGCATGGCCGACTGCACAAATGACGTGAAAAACCCCCACCTTCGGTGGGCGATTGTTTTCGTTGACGTCGATCGACGTTGTGCCTGCGATCAAGTCATCGACACGTCTTTCGTCCCCAGGCACGCAGACGTGACAAGATCATTCCCTTGATTCTTCAAGGCCGCCGGCATCGACGCCAGCAACAGCTATCCGTGAATCACGAAACAACAGCACGAATCCAACCAAAACGACCAACGCAAAAATGGCAGGTGTCGCCCAGAGTTGTTTCCATTCGATGGCCGCCAGTTCCTGATGCCTGAATTCGTCCTTTTCCGCCGTCAACTGATCAATCTCGTCCGACGGAGCGTTACTGAAAGTTGCCGCTTCAATCTCTTTCGTTTTCGCGACGACCTGTTCGTTCAATGCTTTCGCTTCGGCGGTCGTGTACGCTGCCTCCACGCGTCCACCTACCTGCGCACCAATCATCATTCCCAGGCCTAGCGTCAACATCACGAGTAGTCCCTGCGCCTGAGCCCGCACGTTGGCCGGAGATTTCTGGTCGGTGTAGATCTGGCCGGTGACGAAAAAGAAGTCGTAGCAAATACCGTGCAAGACAACGCCCAAAATGATCATCCAGCGAATCTGGTCCGTGCGCCGACTGCGAACAACGCGTATCGAATGACCCACGCCAGCATCCCGAATGCGAGCATCCATTTCACGCCCAATCGTTTGAAGAAAAACGGCATCACCAACATGAAACCGATCTCTGAAATCTGCCCATACGACATGGTTGTTCCAATCGGCAGCCGCGCCAGCTCAACCACACGACTTGCAATTTGGTAATAAAAGGCAAGTGGGATACAGATCAACATCGAAGAAATCAGAAACACGAAGTAGGAGCGGTCCTTGAGCAACGAAAGAGCGTCCAAACCGAGCAATTGCCGGGCCGATACCTTTTCGCCGAGACCAGCGGGCGGCGTGTCGGGCAAAGAGAAACTGAAGATCCCTAATGCAATCGCCGCTCCCGCCGCCAAGTAAAACATGCTGACCGTCGTCTCGAAGCCGGTCAGCGTCAAAACGAAACCGGCGGCAATCCAGCCGATTGTCCCCAAGACTCGAATTCCAGGAAACTCCGTCTCCGGATCCGACATGTTCTTCATCGCGATCGTGTTGGTCAGCGCCAAAGTCGGGTAATAGGTCAGCATGTAGCCAAGAAAGAAACCCCAGTTCAATACCGATGGCGACGGCGATTCGCCTGTCATGAACTGAGCCGCCATGAACAAAATCAAACCACCAAGAATGTGCAACACTGCCAGCACCTTTTGCGCCGAAAAGAACCGATCGGCGATCAATCCGACGAACAGCGGCGTGATCAAGCCGGCAATCGGACCAACCGAATAGGTGTTGCCGATATCGCCAGCCCGAAACCCAATCGTCCCCAGGTAATTGGGGGCGGTTACATACCACGCACCCCAAACAAAGAACTGGAGAAACATCATGATCGAAAGCTGTACGCGGACAATCGGATTCATCAATGCAGCCTATGAGTGGTCACGGACGAAGCGTTGACCTGGATCATCCAAGTCAGGTCCAGAGTTTACTCCAGATCGTCGAGCACCTGTTGCGCTGGCAACGGTTCAATTTCTTCCAGCGGGCTATCGTCGCGGGCGAAGAACATCAGGTGTTGCCAGGGAAGCTTGTTGTACTCACGGACCAGCTTGAACCCGTTCTGCCGGTACTCTTTCATGATCTGAGTCTTCGACATCTTGTGCAGCGGCTTGATCGGGACGGTGGGGTCTTCTTCGCGATACTCCAACAATGCCACGACACCCTCGGGTTTGAGGCTGCGGCGGATACCCCACAACATCGATTCGGGATGCGAGAACTCGTGGTACACGTCGACCATCAACAACAGGTCGACTTCACCGGCCGGCAAGTTGGGGTCGTCGATCTTGCCGAGAATCGGCTCGATATGCTCGATCTTGGCCCGCGCGGATCTCTCACGCAGCTTGTGCAGCATCTCACGCTGAATATCCACCGCCAGCACTCGCCCCTGTTTGCCAATCTTGTTGGCGATCGGCAGCGTCCAATAGCCGTTGCCGCAGCCCAAATCACAGACCGTCATGCCCTCGGTCAGGCCAAGTTCCCGGAAAGATTCCGAGGCGTTTTCTTCCTGATCGCGTTCGGGGCGAATCAACCACGGCGCGCCTTGGTGGGACATGTACTGCGCGACGACACGACCGAGGTAAGTCTTGCGAGCTTGCTCGGTCGGCTTGGGTCGCTCGACGATGGCTGCCGCCTGCCCGCTCGAATCCTCGACCGGCGACTGGGTCGCGACCGGCGGTTGGGTCGCGACCGCTTGTTGCCCCGACGCGGTCAACGGCAACAGCAGAAACATCGATCCCACGATCCGACTAATCGTCGTCGTGCGCGGCAAATTCGAACTGCGGTTCAAACGCGTCATCAAAGGAATAGACGTCATCAAAATCCTCTCGGCGATCCGTGTCACTTTTTCGCATCTGTTCGATGCGAATCAGATTGTAGACCAATTCGCCGAAGTCGCTGGTCGATCGGATCCCCCAGTTGGCCAAAACGATCTTCGCCAGATAGCCATATTGCTCGATCGCGTAACGTCGACATGCTTCGCAGAGCTGTTGACCGGTCACATGTTTGCTGGATGATTGCCCGCTGGCAGGCACCCCCCCGGCCAACGGCGACTCCACAGACGGGCCCTCCAATTGCATCAGTTCGCGGTTCTCGTGCGCAAACTGAAGGGATTCGCGTATGAATTGGTACGCTTCCAACTTGAAACGTTTGTCTTTGGCCAACAGATCTCGCATCGCTTGCAATGGCGTGCTCATAGCGTGCTCATGTCGGAGATAGGTTCTGTGGCTTGAGGCATCAACGTTCGACTCGTGGTGGAGGACCACCATAAAAGATCACGCTTGGGTAACAAGCATTCACGAAAATATTCATGACTGGGCATCGGCATTCTTGTTCCGTTTTTTTCCTCGACGCGACCTCGGTTGGTCGTCCCCTCGAGAAATGATACGGACGACCTGGTCACCCTGAATCATCACGCGTCGATCATCTTCTGTTTTGATCATCAGCTGCCCGGACAATATATCCTGAGCGATCACGGTGGCGTTTCCCTCACGCGTCAAAATCTTACTGCCCGCCGGCGGAAGTTCTGCGGCCAGCGACTCGTAGGTTTCGTACTCGTAGCGTAAGCAGCATTTCAGTCGACCGCAACGACCGGAGATTTTGGTCGGATCGAGCGTCGCCTTTTGCAGTTTTGCCATCTTCATCGAAACCGGCGGCATTTTGCTGAGATGATTGGCACAGCAAATCGGCTGTCCACAATCGCCATAGTCGGCCAGCAGTTTCGCTTCGTCACGGACACCGATTTGACGCATCTCGATGCGAGTATGAAATTCTTTCGCCAAATCGCGAACCAATTGCCGAAAATCGACGCGCTGCTCGGCCAAAAAATAAATAACGATTCGTTCGCCACCGAGAATCCGTTCGACATCCACCAACTCCATGCTCAGGTCCAGTGCATCCAAGCACTTCTGACAGACCTTCATGTCGTCGTCCGTTTTGGACTCCAACTGGGACCATTGCGATTGATCGTCTTCGGACAGCCGGCGAAGGATTCGTCCCTCCGTCGGTTCGACCATGTAGTCGACGGCCGCGGCAGTTGCTTCGCACAAGACGGTGCCGATCTCGGTACCCCGGCTCGACCGCACAACAACTCGGTCGCCATAGCGAAACGGTTGTCGAGCTGTCATCACGCCGAGAATCCGCATCGAACCGCAGCGCACCACATACTCTAGCGCCGGCGTGGCAATCGTCGGTTCGGTGGGATCGGCGACCTCCGGGTCACTCATCCTTGCTCTCGCTCTTGTCTTGACTCGCTTCCTCGACAGCCTTCTTTTCGTCAGCCGCTTTCTTCTCCGTGGCCGCCTTCTCGTCAGCCGCCTTCTTCTCCTCAGCCGCCTTCTTCACCTCGGCCGCCTTCTTCTCCTCGGCCGCCTTCTTCACCTCGGCCGCCTTCTGTCGGCCGCCTTCTTCTCCTCGGCCGCCTTCTTCTCCTCAGCCGCCTTCTTCTCCTCAGCCGCCTTCTTCTCGTCGGCGGTCATCTCTTTCTTGACTTCTTCGGCGGGCGATTCTTCCGCTTTGGGTTCTTCTTTTTTGACGACAGCCGGTTCGGCCCATTTCCACGAACGTCCGGCGATCGCAAGTCCATCCTTGCGCGTGCCGGCCAGCAGCTGTTCGTCTCCGTTCCAACACAATGCCCACACGCCGCTCGGGGCATTCATCGAATCGCTGCCGCCCAGCGACGGGAAATGCAACTTGCCTCCCACTTCGGCCGCCGCCAGTTGTCCGCCAGGTGAAACCGCTAGTTGCGTGATCCAGTCGGTTCCCTTGACAACAACTTCCGGTTTCGCATCGGCCTTGGCTTCACAGCGATACAGATTTCGATCGCTGCTACCGACAAACAGATGTTTGCCATCGGCGGCAAAGGCGACGCACCAGGCGGGCTCTTCGCTGACTTTGATTTCCGCGATCGACTCAAGACTCGGCCACTTCAGCAAATGAACGTGACCGGCACCATCGCTGGCCGCTAACTGGGAATGATCGGGCGAGAGGGCAAGTCCGGTGACGGCATGCCCATCCAACTCGATCGATGTCGTGACTTTAGCGGCAGCAACGTCCCAAATCATCAACTTACCCGCCTCGTTACCGGCCACGATCAACTGATCATCGGGCGCGACCATCATCGCCTGGCACCAGCGCTCGAATGCTTTTTCGTAGAGAGTCGGTTGGGCGGTTTGGGTGTCGAAAATCACGAGATTGCCGCGATAATCGACACTGGCAATCTTGCTGCCATCGGTGAACGAATCGACACACCATACGGCCGCCGGGTGATGATAAAGCGGCGTCAGTTCATTGGGGTTTGTCGCGGGAAAGGAAACGACCGCAGCTTCACGCAACAGCAGACCATCGGCGGTCGCAGCCACAAACTCGCTGGAATTTCCCAGCTGAGAAATGGAAGTGACCCACGTCGATTTCGATTCTTTTTTCGGTTCATTGTCGTCGGCAAACACACCCACGCTGCTGACGACGGCAAAAATGACCAAACACGCTGGTAACATCGAAAAGCTTCTGTTCATGAATCAACCTGAGGAAGGTTTAAAGGACAGGAGAGAGAGGGGATTGGTAATAGGGGGATTGACTTGATGCGTGATCGGTCCGTCGTGAAAGATCATGAACGACAAAATGCGAGCGCCAACAGAGCATACGCGGTCACGAGTTGCCGATCGCCTTCCATCCAACGCTCGCTGCCGCTGTTGACCCACGAACCGTCGTCCTGCTGAGCCGCCAATAGTGTACGCGTCAATTCTTCTCGCCAAGGGTGAGGCGTTCCGGAATCATCGTCCAAGATTTCAATGTTGGCCGCATCGAGCGTCTTGGCGAACGTGTGGTAGTAGTAGAACAGACCCGACTGGCCCATGCCCGGGTTATCTTTGAGCGAATAGTTCTTGCGGATGAAGTTCATCGCGGCCATGACACGCGGATCATCCGCCGTGACACCGGCATAGATCATGCTTTTGAGGCCGGCATAGGTCATCGATCCGTAACTGCGAAGCCCGCCACCGTCGACTTCGCCGGCCTGACTCTGGCCACCCGCGGCCGGCGTGTAATAGAAGCCGCCGTCGCCAACCAAATCGGCATACTTGGTGTCGTTTCCCTGGTTGGGGAGGTTTTGTGTGCGGGCGACAAACTTCAGCGCTTTCTGGATCGCTTCATCATCGCTGCCATCGCCCAGTTCATGAAGCGCGTCGACCAGAAACGACGTGTTGGAAAGGTCCGGTCGTTCGTGCGAGCCGTAACCCGCGCCACCGTAGGCCGGGTCGGATGACTCGACGCCCTCTCCCTCGTCCCACTGAAGGTCCTTCAAAAACAACTCGGCACGCTTCAACACGCTATCGTAGCGGCCGTCGGCATTGGCCTTGATCAACGCTCCGACGGCGACCGTTGTGTCGTAATTTCGGTGTCGTGACCCCGTCGCGTAGATACCCCCGTCGCTCTGGACCTTGGACTCGATGTAACGCAGCGCCTTTTTGACGACGGGATCGTCGGTCGCCTGTGGCCGATGCTCCAGAATTGCACGCACGCACAGGGCGGTCACCGCCGACCCGGTCTCGCCGCTGAACGAACCATCGTCCGCTTGGCCCCGGTTGCGCAAGAAATCGACCCCTCGGATCACCGCACGATCGACATCCGCTGCCCCAGGGCGATCTGGCTGGGCAGCCGGATCATCGGCAAGCAAGCGTCTTTCCACGGTTGAAAAGGCGCAACACACCAACAGGCAGGATACAAACAGGGAAGGAACGGTCACAACAGAGAATCGACACATCGAATCGGATCCTGGTCTTTGCAAGGAATGTGAAGCTAGCCAATCGCAATCTGGACAAAACGCACAGGCCGTGTAATCGGGCAGCTTGACCACTCCATCTTATCCACTCTGCATTCCACGATGCAGTGCCCAGCGAGGTTTGGACGAAGCAAGGAGTGGCATGTAGGCGTGAATGACGCGGTCGGCGAATTTGCTCCAAATCTTGTTTCGCCACCGGTGACACGATGGAAACGAACGAAACGAGAGCCCCACAGAGCAAATCATACGCCGCTTTTCCAACCCCAGAATAATCATGTCCGCAGCGACCCCGCATCGCATTGACCCACCCAGTTTTGCCCTGTCGCGTGCCGACCGCGATCGAGGGGCGGTGGTCGTTCGCAGCCAAGGGGTGATCGCCGCGGCGGACGATTCTGCGTCGCCGGCGGACAAAAATCCGCCATCCGAACCGGGCGACCCGTCGGGCTCGGCCGTCGGCGACCTGCTGCGGGTCGATCCGTCGCATCGGATCGGCGATGATCTGCGAACAGATCTGCGAACAATGGAATGGCCACTGCGAGACCAGTGGCTTCGTTTTCATGCGTCCGATCTGATTGAACAGCTTCAAGGCTGGGCTTCGGATCTTGATGCCCGCGAGGCTCACCTGAACGCTCGTTTGGCGGTCCAAGACCATCGCGAGCGTCAATTCCGGATGCAGCAGCAGGACGTTTCGGCCGAGATGGCCGAGCGTCAGCGATCGCTGCGGCGGCTGCAGGAAGAGATTCAGTCCCGCTGCCAAAGTCTCCATTGCGTGGAATCTCGCAACCCTACCGTTTAGGGAAGCTTGAGTTTTCCGGTTGAACGCGGTGATCGCACACCATTTCAGCCGTTCTTCCTTTCTCGCCTCACGGGTTGTTGCACCTTGCCGGGGGCGATGCGCAAAATAGGTCCCCCCCTATTCTCGTTTTGATGTCCACCCTTTCAATCGACGGAGTACTCGATGGCTCGACCTGTCACACTTTTTACTGGCCAATGGGCCGATCTGCCGATCGCAGAAATGGCCCCTATGACCGCCGAGTTCGGCTATGACGGGATCGAATTGGCATGCTGGGGGGATCATTTCGAGGTCGACAAGGCGCTTGCCGAAGACGACTACTGCGACAAGAAACGCAAACTGTTGGACGACCAGGGTCTGCAATGCCACGCCATTAGCGCCCATCTCGCTGGCCAAGCCGTGCTGGACAACATCGATGAACGTCACCAGATGATCCTGCCCGATTACGTTTGGGGCGATGGTGACCCGGCGGGCGTGAACGAGCGTGCCAGCGAGGAACTGAAGAACACGGCTCGCGCGGCACAGAAGTTTGGTGTCGAAGTCGTCAACGGTTTCACCGGCAGCAGCATTTGGCATTTGATCTATTCATTCCCGCCTGTGCCGCCGAGCATGATCGATGCTGGGTTTGAACTGTTGGCCCAACGGTTCAACCCCATTCTGGATGTGTTCGGCGAATGCGGTGTCCGCTTCGCCTTGGAAGTCCACCCGACCGAAATCGCATTTGATATCTACACCGCTCAGCGTGCTCTCGAAGTGCTCGACCATCGCCCGGAGTTCGGTTTCAATTTCGATCCCAGCCATCTGATCTGGCAGGGCGTCGATCCCGTCCAGTTCATCCGCACATTCGCCGATCGCATCTATCATGTTCATGTCAAGGATGCGATGGTGACGCTCGATGGCAAGAGCGGAATCAATGCCAGCCATTTGAGTTTTGGCGATTCGCGTCGCGGCTGGGATTTCCGCAGCCCCGGACGCGGTGCGGTAAACTTTGAAGAGATCATCCGCGCACTCAATGACATCGGTTACGACGGACCGCTTTCGATCGAATGGGAAGATTGCGGGATGGAGCGTTCGTTCGGCGCCAAAGAAGCCTGTGAATTCACGAAAAAGCTAGACTTCTCGCCCAGTAACCGTGCCTTCGACGCCGCTTTCGAGGAAGATGGTGACTGATCGGCCCGTCCATTGCCAAAGCCGGATTTTCGGTTGGGAGTTGCCATGATTCAGATCACGGTGAACGGCCAGAGTGTCGAAATCGAATCACCGATGACCGTCGAACAGTTGCTTGACACGGTGGATGTCCCGCCAAACTATTTGGCGGTGGAAATCAATGCCGACGTGGTTCCGCGTGAACAGTACACACAGCGCATCGTCGGGCCGGGTGATGACGTCGAAGTTGTCACCCTGGTCGGCGGTGGTTAGCATCAGGCGATCACTTCCATCCGATTTCTCCCGGCCGCTACCCGATCGGGCCTCTCCCCCGAGAGAGTGCTGACGATCGACGGGCGCCAGCGGCGGCCAACCCATTGAATCACTGAGAGCGTGACCGATACTCGTGTCCACCATTCTTCCGACAGCCGATTCAGCTGCTGACGACCTACCGTTGATTGTGGGCGGGCACTCGCTGAACAGCCGTCTGATCGTCGGCACCGGCCGTTACGATACGATGGCACAGATGCGCGATTCGCTCGATCGATCCGGCTGCGATTGCGTGACCGTGGCTGTCCGCCGCGAGCGATTGTATGACCGCAGCGGCCAAAACATTCTCGACTTCCTGGACCTCGATCGCTACACGCTGCTGCCCAACACGGCCGGATGCTACACCGCGGTGGACGCCATCCGTGCCGCAAAACTCGGTCGCGAAATCCTTCGCACGCTCGGCAATCCGGGCGCCGATTGGGTCAAGCTGGAAGTGCTCGGTGATAGCAAGACCCTGCTCCCCGATCCCGTCGAAACGCTCGCCGCCTGTCAGGAACTTGCCGACGACGGTTTTTCGGTGCTCTGCTATACCAGCGACTGTCCGGTCACAGCACAGCGTCTCAAGGCAGCCGGCGCCGCAAGCGTGATGCCCGCGGGCAGCCCGATCGGAAGTGGTCAAGGTCTGTTGAATCCGAACAACCTGCGAATCATCCTCGAGTATCTGAAAGAGGATGATCCGCACTACCCGGTGATCGTCGACGCAGGTGTGGGAACCGCCAGCGACGTCAGCGAAGCATTCGAGCTGGGCGCCGATGGAGTTCTGCTGAACACTGCGATCGCGCACGCTCGCGATCCTGTTCGCATGGCCAAGGCGATGAAGCATGCCGCGATCGCCGGTCGCGAAGCGTTCCTGTCGGGGCGAATCCCCAAACGTCTTTACGGAACCGCCAGTAGCCCCAGCGAAGGGGTGATCAGCACACGACCGTATGGCGGTTAGCGGCTAATAGCGAATCCGCAACAGCGATCCGGTCCCCGGCTGAAACTTGCCATCGATCACCCAGGCATTGCGCAGCAGCACGTACAGATTGCCGCTCGCGTCAAAGCGAAGATCCACCGGTCGGCGTAGTCCGCTGGCGAAATCGCTGGCGACCTCGCCGTTGTCCGGATCGATCGATTTTACCCAACCGTGCTTGAAGTCGGCGAACAGATATCTGCCCCGCCACTGCTCTGGCCAGTTCGAGTTTGCCGGCACGAAGTCACCTCCCGAAATGGAAGCCTCGGGATACCAATGAATCGGTCCAACAAACCGCTTGCCAGGACGGGGGCCATGCTCGGCGATGGGCCAACCGTAATTTGCGCCGGCGATTCCCGGATTGATCTCTTCAAACTTTCCGCCAACGTCGTTGATCAGCATCCGTCCACTGTTGGCATCAACGGCAAACGTGAACGGGTTACGCAGTCCCAGCGCCAGATCGCGCGATACTTGCCCGTTGTCTTATCGAGCAACGGGTTATCCCGCGGGATCGTTCCATCGCGATGAATGCGAAGCATCTTTCCCAGCAACGAATCAAGCTGCTGCGAGGGAGTTCCGGCGGTCTGTTCGCCAATGCCCACGTACAGGCAGCCGTCGGAGCCAAAATGAAGTGCCCCGCCCTGATGACCACTGGGTACCTTGCCGCCCAACTTTCGCTGGTCGTCGCCCTCCAACAGCACCAGCTCGCTACCAGAGTTGGCGACGTTGCCATCGACCTCGAATCGGCTGATACGGTGATGAGGATACGGTTTTTCGGCGACCCAGCAAACATAGACCAGCGGCTTGGCGGGAAAGTCGGGATCGATCGTGACCCCAATCACGCCTCGTTCCCAGTTGCTATCCACCGGCAAGGTCACCAGCGGCTGCGGCAATAAGCGATCGTTTTCGACGACGCGGACGGCACCGGTTTGCTCGCACAGTAACAGCCGTCCGTCCGGCAACGTCTCCATTGCCGTCGCACCGGTCAGCCCGGTGAGCACCGTTTCGATGGTGAATCCCGCTGGCAAATTGACGGGCCCGGCAATCGCGGACCCAGGCTTATCGGGCGCCCCGCCTCGTAACGTTTCCAGATACGCGATCAGGTCGGTGAACTGCTGTTGCGTGAATGAATCGGTCAGCCCTTCGGGCATCACCGATACGTCGCTTTCCTGACGATCGGCGATGTCACGGACCGAAAGTTTGATCAGGTTTCCCTGGGCATCGCCCATCGTCACCGTTGATCCATTCTGCTGGCGAACCACGCCCGAGAGCACTCGCCCGTCGGAGGTTGCGATGATCGACGAGCGATACCCTTCGACAATTTGCCGCGACGGCTCCAACAGCGACTCAATCAGGTGTGGCCGATCAAACTTACCGCCGATCGATGTCAGATCGGGCCCGATATCGCCACCTTCCTTGCCGACTCGGTGACAGGCGCCGCATTTCGTTTTCGCATCGGCAAAGATCTGCCGGCCATGGCGAGCGTCGCCCGCATGCGTCAGCGCAAATTGTTCGTACTTTTTCAACCGCGCATTACTTGCGGCGTCAGGCGTCGGATCCGCAATCGCCTGGCCAACAAAGTATCTTACCAGCAACTGTGGCCCAGGCCACAACACCTCCAACATGTGGTGCTCGGTGTCGGAACGAATGGTGAACGTGTTCTTTCCGTGCTTCAGCGATGAACTGGGAATCGGCAGCAGGTCAAAGTCGTAGTGATGGTTGTTACCTTGAATCGGAAACGAGTGATCATTGATTCGTAGCGGCTGATGATGACCATCCCAACCGTGCCACGTGCGCAGCGACAATCTCGCCTCGCTGGTCTTGTCCAGTGGAATGTTGTCGGGGATATCAAGAGTGCAAGAAGCCTCCCGGCCGGCGCGAACGCCAAATTGTTCTGGAACTTCCGTGGCGTGAACCATCGCCACATGATGGCTTGTTCGTTGCAGCGTTAGCTCGTTGACAGGTTCGCTAACCGTCCACAAACCGTCGCGAGATTTCGCACGAGCGATGATGCGGATCGATTTCGGCTGCTGGTCGGCAACCCAGGTCGTGTCCCATCGAATCTCGAACGGACCGATCTGGTCCGTTCCCACATGCCCGCCCAAATCGGCAGGTGCACCGCGGGCCAATGAGTGGTTGCCTCCGTGCCAGTCACGGAAACGTCCGTCACCGTCTTCGTCGTCGCCGTCGTAAAACGCCAAGACCTCAACTCGCTCGGTGTCCTGGGGTGCTTCGACTCGCACGATCGGATTGTCTGGAAAGATCGCACCGCTTGTTGGTGCCGTGATCGTACAGGCGTTGGCCGGTTTCTTCGCTTCGTCGTAGTAGACGCGAAGGATCAATGAGTACAAGCCCCACTGTCCCCAATTGTATCCCTCCAATGTGGCGCAGGTTCCTTCCAGCGTGTTGATCCCTTCATGCAAGTGATCCAGTGGCACGTTGATCACGGGGTTGTCCTGCGAATAGTAATATTCGCCGCGTCCCGGCGGAGTCGTTTCCAGCTCGGGCACGCGAAGCCAAGTGTTGCCATTGAAGCGGACTCGTTTGTCGGTCGTTTTCAGATGACCGCCCCAGCGGTCGATCATCGCCTCGGCTCGAACGGCGTGATCCAGATCGGAAACCTCGAGCTGAAGTCGAGGATTGGGAAGAAACTCCCGCGCACCGGTTGCGGTGGCGCGCGGATCGGTCACTCGCCAGTTCAGATTACCGGCGTTGTGAATCGCGAATTCGCGGTATACCTCACCGGCCGCTGGTCCAGCGGCTTTTCCCCCATCGATCGCCTGCTCCAGCGCATCGTAAACGTGTTGCTGAAAATCGCCCCACAGAGAGAGGTGCTGGAACGGAAACAGTTGCGTCATCAGCACGCCGATCACTTCATGTTCGGGGTCGACCCAGAAATAGGTGTGAAAAACACCGCCCCATGAATACGTGCCCGGCGACGCACCGTTGCTCATTTGACTGCCAGGGGAATGGATACCGAAACCATAACCGAACCGATCGCCATGAACGGGAAACAGGATCGACAGCTCGCCGATTTGGTTGGTCGTCATTTGCTTGATCGTCTCGTTGCTCAGCAGCCTCACGCCGTCGAGTTCTCCTCCGCCGAGCAGCATCCGCAGAAACCGCAAGTAGTCGTCCGCGGTTGACACCAGGCCCGCCCCGCCGGATCGATAGTTGCTGCTGAGGGGATGTTGGTACGTCGATGAGTAGGTCACGCCCGCGGCATGGTGTACTCCCCGGTCGACCGCCTCGATCGATTCGTCTTCTCGTGGACGATACAGCGTTGCCAGTCGCGGCAGTTTTTCTGCGGGCACCACGAAATGCGTGTCGTTCATCTTGAGCGGTTTGAGAATCTTTTGCTCGATGAACTCATCGAACGGTTGACCGGATACCACTTCGACAACTCGCCCCAGAACGTCGGTCGACAATCCATATTGCCATTGCGAGCCAGGCTGCCCGACCAGCGGCATCTCGGCCAGTCGCCTGGTGTTCTCGGCGAGCGTCAACGACGATTCGACGAGTCCCTCGCAGATACCCGCCTTGCGATATTGCGAAGCATGCGGCTGTTGCCCAAAGAATGCGTAAGTCAATCCCGACGTGTGAGTCAACAGATCGTGAATCGTGATCGGTCGAGCCAACGGTTGCGGATCGTTCGTACGGTCCGTCGCAGGAAAGGTCACCCGCGCCTCAGCGAACTGCGGCACAAACTTCTCGAGCGGATCGGTCAGCTTCAAGCTTCCATCCTCGACCAGCATCATCACTGCCACACTGGTGATCGGCTTGGTCATCGACGCAAGCCGAAACAACGTGCGGCGGGTCATCGGCTTTTTTTCCGCAACATCCTGCCAACCGGTCTCGCTATGGAATACGATCCGGTCCCGCTGGGCAACAATCGCAACGGCGCCGGCTATCTTCTTCGCTTCGACGTGTTCCTGAAGAAGCGATTGGGTGGCGGCAAATCGAGAGTCCTGTTGCTGCTGAGCGCCGACAGTCGTCAAACCTAGCGTGATGATCGCGACAAGTGATAATGGACGACTGCACGTGACCCGGGGCAGAGCAGGGCAGTGGAGCAGGACGGACATGATGGCGGACCCCCTAGGACGACGAAGTACCCGACCATCATACCACTGCGATCTGACCCGCCGCGATGGCGGTCGTGCTGCCGATCATCAACGACGATGTCTGGGGCGGGCATGATCGAACTCGCGTACAGGTAAACTCGGATTCGAGACGCCGTGGCAGACGGCGGAGTCAACTCGCATCGCGCGTTGCGAATTGCGAATGCTCACCAAGGCCGATAGAAACGTCGATTTTGCAGGGAATACTCGCGACGCTGACGTCGTCCGGTGAACCACTGTTGTGCGGAGACCGGCAACCGCTTCCCAAAGCCTCGCTTCAGATTCCCGGCAATTCTTCTTAGTCGAGCGAATCGGCCGCCCGGCGGTAACCGTCCCTCGTTGGTGTTGGTTTCCCGTGGCGACTGGCGGTGCCCAACCGAGGACTCCCAGAGGCGTTGATAGTCGCTCTGTTGAGGCGGCGATGCAAAGATTGGTGCATCGCTGATCCGCTTGGCCAACACTTGGATCATGACAGGCGTATTGCTGACCAATCCCACGCGACAGCCCGCGGCATCAGGATCGATCACTTCATAACATCGTTGGACACCGGAAAGTTCTACTCCCGGGAATGGATGCTCGATCAGCAGAACCTTCTGAAGCTCGAATCCGTTGGCCGACTGAAATACGCGGAAAAATAGTTCCGGCGAGAACTGATAGAACCCATGACCACAGTGGTTATTCGCGGTCGTCGAAAGCAGCAAGCAACCTCCGATACGAACCATCTCCATGCAATTCGCCAGAGCAACCGGGAGATTAAAAACATGCTCGAGCGTTCCGCCGTCAAAGACAACGTCAAAACTCTGACGCAGAAACTCGTCGATGGGCTGGTTCAAATCATGGATGATACTTGCCGATTCGTAGTCCGAATAGTCAATGGAATCGACTCGCTGGCTGCCTAAACACTGCCGAAGAAAATCGTCCGCGTAGCCGCCCCAAGGAGCACTGATCGACCGCACATCGTGTCTGGACATGCCGAACTCATCCGCCAGCGATTCAAGCTCTTGGCGACGAACGAACAACTGCTGTCGTCCGATCGTGGCGACACGATCAAACGAGAATCCGTCTCGACGAGCCGTCATCAAGAGACGTGCGTTGCTGTAGATCAGTCCCATACGAATACCGGAGTGCAGCAAAAGGCGATCGGGACCGATAGTCTAGCGATTAGCGACGACGCGGTCGTCCCGGTCTCGGATCGCAACAAAACGTTGTCCAAGTTCCGTGGCAGAGAGCATCGTTTCGGCCCGCCTTCAGAACGACTTCTTCGTGAAAACGCCAGTGGTTCGAGTATAGGTGTCATTTTTTTGAATCTTGGTCAGCCGATCTTTCTCGGCCAGGGTCGTATTGGCGAGATACCCGGCGGTTGCCTGGGTGGCGGCACTGGCCGGGAAGCTGCCAAAATCACAACTGCAGCGATGACTTCGGGGAGCGAAAATCCCTTCTTTTTGTTTCGTTTCATCTCTGTCGATTCCGAGAAATTGGGTATGTCTAGAGTGGTGGCCCGGTGGTGTTTCAGGGTCTACTTGGAAACCAGGTTACGAAATCGACTCCCGACGGATTTGACGAGCAATATGTCCACAGAGTTTTCCAGCATCAGCCCGATCGACGATCAATCCCTCTGGACGGGCAGCGCATCGTCAAAATCGCAAATCGATCGGGTCATGCACCGGGCCGATGAGGCTGGCCGAAACTGGCGTCAGAGAACATTGCCGGAGCGGATCGAGGTGGTACGTCGATATCGGCAATACTTGGCCGACCATCAAGATCCGATCGCCGACTTGATCAGCCGGGAGGTCGGAAAGTTGTCGTGGGACGCGCGGGCGGAAGTCGCCGCCGCGATCGGAAAAGTGGATTTGTCAATCAACGCCATCCTTGGCCGCCGCGATGAACAGCGGATTCAGGATGACTCGATCGCCCATGTGATCCGATATCGGCCATTGGGTGTTGCACTTGTGTTGGGACCATTCAACTTTCCACTCCACCTGCCCGGCGGTCAAATCATCCCTGCGCTGTTGGCCGGCAACGCGGTTGTCTTCAAGCCCAGTGACCAGGCGACCGCAGTCGGGCAGTGGATAACCGAATCCTGGCAAACCGTCGGATTGCCAGGCGGTCTGCTGCAGATGATCACCGGAGGTGTTCAAACGGCGGTCGACGCGATCGATTCTCCTTTTGTAGCCGGCGTCTTTTTGACCGGTAGCCGCGCCGCCGGACAGGCGATACACCGACAACTCGCCGGACGACCCGACGTGTTGTTGGCATTGGAACTTGGTGGCAACAATCCGGTCGTGATCACCGATGTGGACGCCGCGACTGCGGCAAGAATCGTTTCATTTTCTGCATTCATCTCGGCTGGGCAGCGATGCACATGCGCCCGACGCGCGATTTTTGTCCAAGGCGAACACACACAACGCCAGATCGATGCCCTGGTCGGTCAGACAAGCTCGCTTCGTGTGGGGCTGCCAGGCGATCTCCCCGTGCCGCAGGTTGGACCGCTGATCTCGGTTGCGGCGGCCGAAGGATTGGCGAGAACTTACGATCGGTTGCTGCGATTGGGTTGCCAGCCACTGATCCCGATGGTGTCGGACCCGCGCCGCGAGAATCTTGTTCACCCGATGATCGTCGATGCAACGTCGATCACGGACGAGCGACTTGACGAGTTGGGTGAGATGGAATGGTTCGGACCGCTGTTGGTGGTTCAGCGCGTCGCAGATTTCGACGCCGCGATTCATGCTGCCGCCCGCACGCCCTACGGATTGGCAGCGTCACTGTTGGGTGGCACGCGTGAGATGTTTGATCAATTTGTGAATCAAGTTGGTGCGGGCGTCGTGAATTGGAATCGACCTACCACGGGTGCTGCCGGTGCGCTACCGTTCGGCGGACTTGGCGATAGCGGCAATCATCGACCGGCCGGTTTTTTCGCCATCGATTTCTGCAATGACCCGATTGCCTCGTTGGAATCCCCAACACTGCCCGAAGATGATCCTTGGACCGTTGCACGGTGACCTGAAAATGCGTTTGATTGAAGTTCAAGTCGATCGATTGGTCGGACCCACGCACCACTTTGGTGGTTTGGGTGTCGGGAACATCGCCTCGGCCGAGCATGCCGGCAGATTTTCCAATCCGGCAGCCGCTGCCCTGCAAGGCCTCGACAAGATGCGTTTGATCGCAAGCTTGGGAGTGCCGCAAATCATTCTGCCGCCACAGCGGCGACCGGACCTGGCCTTTCTTAGTGCGCTCGGATTCGAGGGATCATTGCCCGATCTGCTGCGCCGTGCCCTCGCCGAGGCACCAACCCTGTTGTCGGCCGCAATGAGTTGCTCGGCAATGTGGACCGCCAATGCCGCCACGGTTTCACCTGCCGTCGATTGCCACGATCGAAGATTGACCTTGACGATCGCAAACTTGACCGGCAGTCTGCATCGGGCCATCGAACCATCGGCAACAATGTCTGATTTACAGCGAACGTTGGGTCGATTTGCGCGGATCTGTCAACCATTGCCTGGAGGGTCAGCGATCCGTGATGAAGGGGCAGCGAATCACATCCGGCTAGGTACGGCCGACAATAAAACTGGGATTCATTTGTTTGTCCACGGCGACGGCGATCCAAGTCCCAGGAGATTTTGGCCCCGACAATCGCTCGCCGCGAGCCAGGCAGTTGCCAGACAACACGCAATCGATCCCGGCAACGTTTTCTTTTTGAAGCAAAGCACGCGGGCGATCGATGCCGGCGGCGTTTCACAACGACGTTGTCGCGGCCAGTCACCAAAACGTGCTGCTTCATCACGAATTGGCGTTCGAGGACGCGACGGAACAACTCTGCCTGATCGCCGATCGCTATCAAACGGTCTGCGGAACAGAACTGACGCGAGTCGAGGTGCCCGAGAAAACACTTGCGATCGAGGATGCCGTGCACAGCTATTTGTTCAACAGCCAAATCGTCTCGGCCAGCGATTCAGGCTCGCCGCCGATTTTGATCTGTCCGTCGCAGGTCGAATCACATCCCGCTGCCCATGCGATCGCCCAGTCGTGGCTGCAAGCGGGATTGTTTTCGGAACTGCGATTTGTCGATCTCGCGCAGAGCATGGCTGGCGGCGGTGGTCCGGCCTGTTTGCGACTTCGTGTACCGGTCAGCGAGGACGAACTGGGGATGCTGCCACAACAAATGTTTTGGTCCGAGCAACTCGACGCGGCGCTCCGTGATCTGATCCACCAGCACTATCCGACAAGAGTGGTGCTCGAGGATCTAGCCGACGAAGCGTTTGTACGTATAGCCGAGCAAGCAACGGCCCTGGCGGAGCAGATCATCTGGGGTCGGGCGAACGCCGCACAGCCAATTTAGACAGCAGCACGTCACTCGTGTGCACCGTCATCGGTTGTGGTTTCCGCATTCATACGGGGATCGGGTCCCATTCGACTTGCAAAAGGTCGGGTAATCACGGATCGTGATTCGACTGGCTGCCTGTTGATTCGGTGAGACAACCTCGGTTCCATCGGGCGACACAATGGAAACGGACGCATCAGCGGATGTTCCTGGACGGACTTGATCGGCCAACCTAACATCCCAATATCCTTTCTTTCTCATTCACAAGGTCACGGACATGAAGTCTGCCGGTTCGGACATCAGCATTTTGGACTTGTTTACAATCGGTATCGGACCGAGCAGTTCGCACACCGTGGGCCCGATGAGGGCGGCGCATCGCTTTCTCGGCTCATTGCAAGAATCCCGTGCGATGAATCGAATTTCAAGGATCGAAGTTCGACTCTATGCGTCGTTGGCACTGACCGGAAAGGGGCATGGGACCGACGTGGCGGTGCTGTTGGGGCTCGAAGGTGAAGCCCCCGAAACGATTGATGTCGATTCGCTGGCCAACCGAGTGGCGAGAATCCGTGAATCGAGGTCGCTGAAATTGAATCACGCGACACAGATCGCTTTTGACGAGCAGACCGATCTTGTGTTCCTCCGCAAAGAGTCGTTGCCGGCTCATCCGAACGGACTGCGGTTCATCGCATACGATTCCGATGGAAGCAGAATATTGGAGAAGACTTACTACAGCATTGGCGGAGGATTCGTCGTCGATGACGCAGATGCGATCGAGGATCGACTGACGAACCAGACGGTTCAACGTCTTTATCCCTACCGCAGCGGCAATGACCTGCTGAAACTCGCCAGCGAATCTGGATTGAGCGTCAGTGAAATGACGCTGCGCAACGAATCGTGCTGGCGAACCGAAGGGGAAACACGGTTCGCTCTGCGAAAGGTATGGGAAGCGATGCAATCGTGTGTCAGGCGTGGCTGTCAACAGGAAGGGATTTTGCCGGGCGGATTGAAGCTCGAACGCCGGGCGGCGCAATTGTTCGGCAAACTGCAAGACCAATCGGCGTTGGCACCGGGCGATCCGTTAGCCGCCTTGGATTGGGTCAGCATGTGGGCGATTGCGGTGAACGAAGAAAACGCCGCGGGGGGCGCGTCGTCACCGCTCCAACCAACGGTGCGGCCGGCATCGTCCCCGCCGTCCTTCACTACTTGGTGAAGGTTGTTGGCAAAGATGACGAGGACCAGATCGTCCGATTCCTGCTGACCGCCGGAGCCATTGGAATGCTGTACAAAATGAATGCCTCGATTTCCGGGGCCGAGGTTGGCTGCCAGGGCGAAGTCGGCGTTGCCTGTTCGATGGCGGCGGCCGCTCTTTGCGAGTCGCTCGGGGGAACCGTGCCGCAGGTCGAAAATGCCGCCGAGATCGGTATGGAGCACAATCTCGGATTGACTTGCGATCCGATCGGTGGACTGGTGCAGGTACCCTGTATCGAACGCAACGCAATGGGCGCCGTCAAAGCGATCAATGCGGCTCGCCTGGCTCTCAGCGGTGATGGTCGCCATCGCGTTTCTCTGGACAAGGTCATTCGCACGATGCGTCAAACGGGAGCCGACATGAGCAAGAAGTACAAAGAGACGTCGCGCGGTGGGCTCGCTGTCAACGTGACCGAGTGTTAAACGCTGGCGCAGCCGACCAACTCCTCGCGATCTCCGCGGTATTCGGCCCCCGAAAGATCCCAGTGATCCATCACGCCGTCGTCGGTCAGCAGCGGCAACTCGACGCGATACTCATCCGAGAGGGGCACTGGGATCCATGGTCATTTGTTCAAGGAACTTGAACAGCGCCCCGGTCGGCTTATCGCCTTGGCCACCCAAATCACGGTTGATCGTGCCATGCGTCTTGCCCTCGGCGGCGACCACCGTCGCCCTGACTCCCGCTTCGCGAAGAGCGACGGCAAACGTGTTGGATTGCTGCCGCGAATCGGGACGGTCGGCGACGTGCAGGATCAGGAACGGCGGAATTCCTTTGTCTTTTGCCACATAGTGAAGCGGAGAAAGTTCTCTTTGAGTCTTCTCGTCCCTACCAAAGACGGATGTGTAGGTTGATCGACGCAGGGGGCCAATGCTGTTGACCTGACCGGCGATGTCGTAGGCGGCTGTATCGACGGGCAGGCACCCGGTGATGTCGGACAGCGACAAGCCCTCGGCCTTGAGGTACCGGTCGTCGGTGCAGACCAGGGCAGCGAGATGTCGCCGGCTGAATGGCCCATGACGAAAATCTTATCGCTCGCACCGCCGTGCTCCGCAGCATGATCTTTGACCCACTTGATCGCCTTGGCGACATCGGCGGCCATTTCCTTGACGCTCACATCGGGTACGAAGCGATAATTGAGCGAGACGAAGACAAAGCCTTTCTCGACCAGCGCAGCGGGCTTCTGCTGGACGCCCGCCTTGTCACCTTGACGCCAACCGCCACCATGAATCCAGATGGCGATCGGATGGTTGTTACCTTCCGCCGGAGCATAGACGTCCAGGCGCCGCTGGGCGTCGGGCGGTTGCGAATACGGAATGTTTCGCTGGATCTTGACCTCGGCGGCGAAGATCGGCGTGCTGGCTAGCAGGACGACCATGATTCGGATGCAACGCATCTTTGATCCTTCTCCATTGTTCAAGGACGGTTCAGACGGCAAACGTGAATCGACGAGACCACGATCACCACTGGGTTACCTCAAGTCAATCGACTGGCCGAAGCCAGCGGGGCGCGATTTGGTCCGCTTCGTCGGCCGTCGTCAACCAGTGCAGCAGACGGTCTTTCATGGCGTCGATCTGATCGTGATATTCCGGATCGTCGGCGAGATTGGTCATCTCATGAGGATCCGATTCAAGGTCGTAGAGCTCTGCGAAACCTTCCGGATAATAGATGAATTTCCATCGGCGAGTGCGAACCATCTTGGCGTCCGGATGACGAATGCCGCGGATCCCTTTGCCTTTGATGAACGCAAACTCCTCGCGACCTCCGGTAATCACCTCCGGGATGACATTCTCGCTGAACACGGCCTGGCGGGGCGCATAGTCACCCCCGGAGGTCGAGATCAGCGCGACGAGGCTGCGGCCTTGGCTCGAATAGGGCTCGGGCAAACCGGCGAATTCAAACAGTGTCGGCAGCACATCCACCGACTCGACGAGTTCTTGGTATTGTCCCGCTCGCACGCGTCCTGGAAAACGGACGATCAGCGGCACTCGTACCGATGCTTCGTAGAAACAGTTCTTGCCCATCAGCCCGTGCTCCAGCAGTTGGTCGCCGTGGTCGGAACTAAAAACGACGATCGTGTTGTCCGCCACGCCGGCCTCCTCCAGTGCCTCCAGGATCAAACCAACCTCTCGGTCGATATGGCTAATGGCTCCGTAATAGCTGCGATACATCCACTGCAGCCGGTCGCGATCGGTGTCATACGCCGGACGGAATCGTAAGATCAGTGACTGCAGTGGCGGTGGCAGCCGCTTGATCGCGGCGAGCGTCATCGGCTGTGGCAGCGGGATCTCGACGTCGTCATACATCGCGTCGAACGGCTGGGGCACCTCGAACGGCGAGTGTGGCTTCCAGAACGAACTGAACAGGAAAAATGGTTTTTCGCCGGCCGCAAGTTGACGGAGGTGATACCGCGTACGTTCTCCGACCCAGGTGGTTTCCGAGTATTTTTCGTCGATCGCCTGGCGGAAGGGGTTCTTCCCGGCAGGGATGTTCTTGGCCAACGCTCGGTAACCAATGTTGGACTGCGGATCATGCCGTTCCCGCCAGGCAACATAATCGGAGAAGCGATCGAGTTGCGGAACAGCGTCGTGCAGCTCCACCGAATCAAATCCTGTGCGTTTGGCTTCGGCCACGGTCGGCGGATGATAGTGAAGCTTGCCGACCGACGACGTGGCGTATCCGGCTTCACGGAGGCGGCTCTGGATCAGAACTTCACGGCGGTCCAAGGGCGTGTAGTTGACTCGGTTTCGATGCGAATGCGGATATCGTCCGGTGAAAAAGCTCACGCGAGAAGGCACGCACACCGGAGCTTGCACAAAGAAGTGTGTGAAATTAGCGCCCTCGGCCGCCAGACGATCGAGATTCGGCGTGTGGATCAACCGATTACCATTGGCACCAATGCAATCCCAGCGGTGTTGATCGGTCATGATGAACAGAATGTTCGGCCTGTCCGAGCGAGCATCGGCCAAGGTCGCAGAGCAAAGGACCGAGATCGATGCGATCAGAAGATATCGGAACGTGGTGATTTCAGCGTTCACGTGGACCTCGAAGTGACTCGGTCATGTGACGGGATGGATCGAGACGCCATTGTAAACGAACGATGGGATCACGATCGTTTCGGCGTCCGCCACTTCCCGCCATTCGCAGAGTTCATCCGGCGCATCGGTATGTCCAACCGCCGCGAGTTGTGAGTGATCGTGTGGTGTTGATTAACGGCGATTGAAACGCCTTTAGTATATGCCGCTTCGAAACGGCATCTGAACGTCTGCGTACGCCACCTCGAGGCGGCGGCGATGGGCGGTGCCCGCAATCGTCGCCAGCAGCCAGACCTTTGCAGAGTTGATCAACGACCCCATCCAACACTCATGCCATCGCCACCGACGGCGCGATTCCGGGATTGACTGTTTAGCCGGGATCATGCCGCGGGCGGGCGATCGGGGAAACACTCAAGAGACGCTGCGAGCTTTCGGCCCAAAGTATGAGTGCTTGTTGACGGGCGGCGGTACTGATCGTACGGTCGCTGCGTATCCTTTGTTCAACTTCTTCAAGTTTCAGTTGCTGTGAGGCCAGGTGACGGACCAGGCCGATCGCTTCGTGTTCGACCTGATTGTCAGGGCCGACCGGGCGCAGGTCCCAGACTTTGGCAACGGCCGCTGCCCTTGGTAATCCGCTGTCTCGCCCGCCAGCCACCAAAAAGTTGCCGCCAGCGTCAAACGACAAACCGGTGAAAGCGCCTCGCAACCGCAACACTTCTTGCCACGAATCAACATCGCGCACACGGACCATGTCGTTACTGCCGGTCACCAAGCGGCCGCCATCCGGGCTGAAGGCAAGCTGCAACGTGCCATCGTTTAGTTTTGTGGTTTCTTCCAGTGTGTCGGTGTCGAGGAGATAGACAGCGGCGCGTGCAGCGACGGCGAGCATCTCTCCGTTGGGATGAAAGGCCATCCAGGTTAGGTGCGTGCCTGGTCCACTGCGGCTGGCGACCACGCGACCGTCACTGACATCACAAATCGTGATCACATCAGGTTCCTTCCAATCTCCAGGTTGCTCCCAAACACGACGGCCACAAACGGCAAGTTGCTGGCCACTTGGGTGATAGGCGAGTCGATCAATGGAATACCATTCGACGTCGAGCCCGCCCGTTTTGTCGCCCGTGGAAGCATCGCGTAAAACGACCGACTCGCGTTTGTCCCGTGCACGGATGGTCGCGATCGTTCCTCCATCCGGACTGAATGTGGCAAAGCGGCCTTCGTCTGCAAATCGATGCATCAAGTCACCTGTGCGTGAATTCCAGATCATCGTGCCTTTGCTGTAGAACGCTGCGGCGAGTTGCGATCCGTCGCGGCTGAAACTCAGACTCATACATTGACTCGCATCCTCGCTGATTTCGACGAGCACACGTCCGGTGATGCGATCCCAAATTCGAATCATTGCGAGTGCAGGCGTCCAGCCATCGATGACAGTCGCCACACGATATCCATCGGGGCTGATTGCTGCGCTCTTGACGTAGCTGGTCATCGGTGAGTTACGTGTGGTTGGATGCGTTAGCGTCAGCGATTCCTGGCTACCTTGAGTGTCCCAGATGCGAATGTCTCGGGAAGCAGCCGTGGCAAGCCGCCATCCGTCTGGACTAGGCTATCGCACTTGCACCTGCCCCTCGCAAGGCGGCAACTTCGCGATGCGATTCTATGTCGAAGACGGTGACGGTGCCGCGATCCGCCAACGCTGCCCGCTGACCTTGGCAGGTGGTCCATGGTTGGGCATTGGGCCGACGTGAAACGACAGTTCCGTCGGCGACATTCCAAGTCGTGCTGGCCGAAATGATCTTTTCGCTGTCGCGACTAAACACGATGTGCCCGTATCCACCCGGCAGGTTCAGCAGTTCCTCGCCGGTTTGGGCATCCCAAACTTTGACGGTGCCCCGTCCCATTACACCGGCCAGACGCTTTCCATCGGGACTGTAGGCGAAGTGGACGGCAAATGTTTCGCCGGCGGCCGCGATCGCCTTGCTGTGATCCTTAATGCTTGGCAAGGTGAAATCGATCGATAGCAGCTCTTCGCCATTCTCAACGCTCCATGCCTTGATCCCACCACTACGAACATGTTCTTCGTCTGAAACGATGAGAGAGATGGGACCGAGAGCGACGGTCGCTACCATGCGTGTGCCGTCTGGACTAAAAGATAGCCCGGCGCCGCCAATGCATTTCGCGATCGTTCTTTCGGCACCCGTCTCGACGTTCCACGCTTTAATGGTCGTTTCGTACTCCAGATTGCCGACTCCCTCTGCCGAGACGAGGTGCTTCCCGTCTGGACTGAAGGCAACACTCAGGGCATGCCCACGCAGACGAAAACGATGCAGCAATTTTTTGTCGTGAATCGACCAGATTTTGACATGCTGATAGGAAGCAGCGGCCAAGAGTCGGCCATCGGGACTGTAGGCCAGGTCATTGGTTCCGAACTGATCCATTTCGTATTTCGCGTGGTAAGAATTGCACCGGCGCGACAGATGTTCCATTCCAAGCCGCGCCGATCTTTATCACCTTCGTTGGGTGTTGTCACTTTCAACAGCTGGGCGACTTCGTCGAGTTGGCCGTCCTCCAACGCACGGTTCGCCAGGTTCATTCGGGTTGCATATAGGTAGTCGCTAGCTTGTTCGGCCGACGCGCGGCGAGTTTCCGCCGCCTGGCTTGCCTCTCCCGCGCACCGCCGAGCCCGTTCTGCTTCAGCATCAGCGCGAGTGCTCTGATGCTCCGCATTCTTACGCGCCTGTGTTTCGAGTTTGGCGAAGTTCTCGGCACGCCACCACTGCGACGCAACTCCGACAAATCCCGCAGCGATTGCAAACAACAGCATCGCCGTCAGACTGGACACGACCGGATTCCGGCGGCACCAACGCCAACGGCGTTCCCAGGCGGAAACCGGCCTCGCATGGATCGGCTCCATGTGCAAGTGGCGCTCAATGTCGGTCGCCAAGTCGTTGGGGGTTGCATAGCGGCGGTTGCGATCCTTTTGCAGGGCCTTCATCACGATCCAATCGAGATCGCCGCGCAGCAGAAGATTCAGGGCTTTCGGCTCAACGTGCCGATGATGGGCGATCTTCGACGCTGTCTGACCGAGCGTAATTAGCCGTTGCGATGGTAACAGCGGCTCTTCCTCGCGTATGATCCGCAACACTTCGGCAAAGCCGGCACTCCGCAGACGCTCGGGGTCGAACGGCGGTTGTCCGGAAAGTAGTTCGTAAAGCAACGCGCCAAGCCGGTAAATATCCGCCCGGGTATCAATATCCAACGCACTCAGTTCGGATTGCTCGGGGCTCATGTACTCGGGTGTGCCGATGAACTGACCGTAGGCGGTGAACAATGTTTTCTCTGTCAATTTTTGGTGGTCGCCTTGGCAATGCCGAAGTCGATGACCTTGGGCACCGGCTTACTATCCTAAAGGGCGACCAGCATGTTGGAAGGCTTTATATCTCGATGGATGATCCCCTTTTTGGTGGGGGTGTTGAACAGCCCGACAAACTGAAATAAACAACTGTAGCCGTCGCAGGTGTATCCAGATTCTGTCGATCACAGTACTCTGTGATGAGCAGCCCCTTGACCAGTTCCATCACAAAGTACGGAAGTCCTTCAGCGGTGGTGCCCGCATCCAAAACTCGGGCGATGTTCGTATGATCCATCAAGGCCAATGCTTGACGCTCCGCCTCGAAACGGGCAATCACCGCATGAGTGTCCATCCCCGCCTTGATGATTTTCAGCGCCACTTGCCGGCGCAGCGGCTCCGTTTGCTCGGCCATGTAGACAACGCCGAATCCACCTTCGCCGATCTGCTGCAACAGCTTGTACGGTCCGATGTTTGTTTTGGAATGGATTGCCGACGGCAGGTTAGCGGTTGGTTCGAGACCGGGCGGCAGAGCATCCAGCGGCCCTCGGGTTTGCTCGTGTGACTGGAAGAGTTGTTGAACACGCTCGAGCAAATCTGCGTCGCCTGCACCAGCCTCTTCGATGTAGTCGTCACGCTGCTGTTGGGACGGTTTCTCGAAAGCAGTGAGAAAGATCGATTCTGCGCGGGAGGGTTCGGACAACGTTCGACTCACAATATAAGTGGAAAAAGCTTCCAGAATGCCGCCACGAAAATACGTCGCAAGCAGGAAGCTTAACTTGTGCTCCATCATTCAATGCGAGATCGTCGCGAGAATCACCCCACGGAATTTTGGTGCGCGGGAATTTTTGCGTAGCGAAATTCACCAAGCGTCTCGTGATGGCTACTTAACGTTTACCCCGCTTCAATTCCGTGTGTAGCCATGCGCGGGCATAGGCCCAGTGCCGATCCGCCGTCGTGCTGGAAATGCCCAACGTCTCAGCTGCTTCGGGAATCGTCATCCCCAGGAAATACCGCAATTTCACCAACTGGGCCTTTTTCGGATCCAGCTGCTCGAAACGCACCAAGGCTTCATTCAGGTCCAGCAAATGGGATCCCGGTTCCGGTTCGGCAATCTCGATCGATTCAACATCGTGACGCTCAAACCCACCCCCCTGCCGCTGACTTTTTTTCTGCCGAGCACGATCGATCAAAATCCGTCGCATCGCTTCGGCTGCCGCTGCAAAGAAATGGCCGCGCAAATCCCAGCGTTGCTGATGCTCGCGATCGACCAATCGTAAGTAGGCTTCGTGCACCAGTGCCGTTGGCTGCAAAGTCTGTCCCGGCGATTCATGGGCAAGCCGTTGGGCAGCCAGGCGACGAAGTTCGCAGTACACCAGCGGCAACAACTGCTCGGCCGCTTGCTGATCGCAATCCTCGATCGAATTCAGGATTTGCGTAACTTGATCTGCATCCATTTGTGATGGTACTGAATAACTTCACGGCTCGAGAACGGAAATCTATTATGGTCGATGAAATCGCGTGGCAGTGAGAGCACTCCCAGGGTGCGAAACTGGAGTCTAGCAATCTTTACAATTCGGTGGTCAAACTTGCCTCGGTTGCATCGATCGAGGGGGTCTCCGATTGGCCCAAATCTGCTTCATTCTAACGCACCCCCCCAAACGCAGGTCGGCTTCGATGCTCCGGCTTCATCGACCGGAAGAACTTTCAGTTCGTCCGGAGTCGGCCGAACCGCACTGGCGGCACCGCTGAAACTCGCGTCGTCTCCCCACCTACTGCAATTTGCATCACGGACAAGTCCATTCGGATGGTCCACCCGCGTGGAGCTACAAATCAGATCCTGGAACGCCTTTATGGCGGCTTCACCGCCTTTGGCTCCGCCCCATCGTTTGGCCTAGGCGATTGTCAGCTAGATCACCCCACAATCACCTGCACACCTGTTATTTCGCCCAGGCCGCGCGGCTGCCTGGCATCGAAATTGACTGACTCCAACGACGAGACCGTGCCTGGCACTTGGCGAAACACTCGTTTTGCCCAGGGATCGAACGCAAGTCTGACACAACGTGTCCGTGCGACCCGGACGATGGAGTAGACTCGTGTACGATTTAACCGGCGCCGCGCCCGAAAATTACTAGTTCGGCCCAAAAAACGCGGGGCCGCCCGCTTGGGGGAAGCATCTATGCCATCCATGCGATACATCCAGATCACCTCGCACGAGCCGATCAAGGCCATCGACGTGTCGACTCAGATTCACTTCTTGCTCACGCCCGGTGAGGCACGAGGTCCCGACACCCCATTCACGGATTTGACGGTACGCGGGGTAGACATCAGTGGTGAAGACGAGAAATACAATGTCCGCTTGTTGTCGAGCAAGCGCGTCGCGACGGTGGCCAAGGCGTTGCAGACGCAGTCTTGGGAATCACTTGACAAAGTGGCGAAGGCGGGTACGGACATATATCCTCCCGGTTCTTGGCACGTGGGGTTGCGACCCGATTTCGAAAACCTCCGTGACTTCTTTTCCGACGCGAGTGAGAAGGGGTACGCTGTTCTCAGAATATCATCTAAACGGTAGTCAACTCCCGCCGCCCCGTGATGCGGGTCGCTCTGGCATTCGGAGATGCATTCTCGTGAATGATCCAAGGAAGTCGCGGCGGATGCATCGCTCTCCGCGCCGTAGCGAAATTGCTTCAACGCACTCTTCTCAGAATCTCGGACGAGATTGAGAGAAAATTGCAGCGAAGCCTTCGAATCTGCATCGGTCTCTCGACCGATGCGCCGAAGTGAAACGGCTTCGTGCGTGAAGTTGGTCCAACCTCCGCAGCCAGAGCAAAAGTCGCCGACGACATACGGTAGCCTGGGGCGGCCAACACCGAGCCTCGAGCGAGGTTGGTGTAGCCCCAGGTAAACAGCGCAAAAACAAATCCCCCGCCGGCGATCGGGCGGCTTTGCCGCCCGATCGCCGGCGGGGAATCCATGATTGGTGAATCGAACCCGGGGTCGCGGCCGGCTCGCTTGAGGCTCGCCAACCTCACCCCGGGCTACCACCTTCCATCGCTTCGCGATTCAACAACCACTGCGGTTTATCAGCACCAACGGTCAAACTCGTTTCGTGACCCAGGCAACGCCGGCCGGTTGTTCCTTCTCTTCGTGCAGTCGGACCGGGTGGCCCTGGGTGATTACTCACCCAGGGCTCGCACAGACCCGTACGTGCCCGCATTAGAGCATACGGTTCCTCAAATCACGGCTTCGCTGCGTGCCTGAACCTGGAGTGAACAGTGCGTGCGGGAGCAAGAGGATAACGCCGCAGGATGGCACGGAACTTCTCCCACTTCAGCGAGCGAATGCGGTTGCGGCGGTTAAGCCACTTGCGCCATCGTCGCTCGACTTCGCGGTGAAACCGTGACAGTGCAGCAGAGTTCCCCGTGACTCCGTAGTACGCATCATGTCCACGCAACTTTTGGTTCAGCTTCTGTTGCTGCTCGCTGATTGGTAAGTGCCGATGGAGGTAGCACCATTGGTCCATACTCTTCACGGCTCGGCTGAAGCGGTCTTTGGCAGTCTTCAGTTTGACAACCCTTTAACCAGTCGATGTCCATCAGATAGGCGAGCGAGGTGAAAGCCATCTCTGGTGACTGTTTCGCCAACGCTGCTATCCGCTCCTGTTTCGTTAACACGTTTGTCGAATTTCGATGCATTCGTTGTGTTTCCCAAAAACGGTTCCATGATTCGACGTCTCGCTTTCCTCCACTGGCTCCAACGGGGCGAAGTTCGCCAGTTTCTTCGGTACTATCAAGACGCTATGACGCCCTGCTGCCGTCCCACCGCACTTCGTTTCCTTCGCTTGGTGGTACCTCGGTTTCACTCGTTGGGTTCGCTCCTTGACTGACGAGTACACCGTCAAGGCCTGGAGTTGGTGACCCGGTATCTCCAGCCGGGATTCGCCGAGGAGCGAACAGGGTTCTCCCAAGTTCCTGGGGAACCTCAGTTGTCCGTTTGCCATGTTCCATTCCGACTCCGGCGGGACTGCTTATGCCAGACCATTGCGACACAGCAGCGTGGCCCCTGGTATGCAAAAAGCAGAGGCTCCCACGAAAGGTCTTTCGGAGCTCAATAGCATGGCTTCCGGATTCGCTGTCTACGCTTCGAAGTGTGGGTTACCCCTGGCACCGCGCAAGACTCGCTTCCAGTTGCTGGTCGGGCTCTTCTGGACGGGATTTCCACCCGCAAGGTTCCGCTGAAAGGTTTCAAAGTTGTTGATTACATCTCATTCCCCTTTCCCAAGCTTTGCTTGGCGCAATCGCATCGACCGACAGTGGTTACCGGAATGAGTCACTCGCCTCGCTGAAAATCACCGCCACGCCCAGGCAGAAGTCGCTTCGCAACTTCGGATTGTCCAACCGACCCCAGTTGAGAGTGATCGAGTGGAGTTGCTTTGAGGCGACGTACGTTGATCGGTCCACGACGAACTGTCTTTCAAGACCTTCCGCCGGATGCTCATCGTCGAAGCGAACCGTCAGGATCCTCGCTGTCGTTGGTGATCACGAATTCGCCAACTTACTTCCAATCTGCCGCTCACTCGGGCCAATTGGCCGCCGGATCAAAGTTGATGATCGGCTCGGGCGGTTGCTGCGGCACTTGCGGGCGGAGGTACGGTTTGTCGGACGCTTTGTGACAGAGGTAACAGGCCTCGAGCGTCTGGCGGTAGCTGGTCCGGAACGCTGCTTGATCCTGCTTTTCGATCGCGGAATTGACAGCGACAAATTGCGTTTTTTCGATCGACTGCAGAATGTCGCGTAGCCGGATCACCTGGTCGGCGGCATCTGTGCGGACGGGTTTGATGTCGACGGCCCAGCGGAGGTGCGCTTGCGTTTCCTTCCAATAAAAGTTCGCCAGCGGCCAGTTCCGGTGCTCCGCCGCAAACCACAGGTTGCCGAAATGATAGGCCACGTCGCGCATGGCATGTGACTGGTCGGGCAGCCGACTTTGCATGGTCCCGATCTGTTGTCGCAGCACAACGTCGTTGAACGTGGCGGAGCGCGCGTCGCTGCCAGAAGGCATCAGCAACAGCCCATCGAATTCGGTCACCGCGTCGGCCTTGGTCCATACGCCGATCCTGCCCGGATTGGCGATGCTGTCGTCCTGAACGTCCAGCAGTCGTTTGCCGTCGAGATAACATTGGATGTGATTGCCTTGCTGCACGGCGCGGATGGCGTGCCATTTCTCGGCCGGCGCCTCGATGTCGGCCGTGGCCAATGTAGTTCGCTGGCCCTTGACCACCTTGTAGACGCGGAAATTGTCTTCCAAAGGGTTGATTCGGCAAACGTAATAGTTGTCGGCGTCCTGATACCGCCACACCGGCCCACCACCTTGATCCAAATCGCCGGCCAACGCTTTGAGCGACACCGTCAGATCAACCTCAGCCAGCCGCGTGTCGTCGGCGACGCAGAGATTGAACAATCCGTTGGGTCCCTCGGACGAACATTGTGTCAGGACATTCGCGCCGGCCGATGAGGTATCGTCCGAGGTAACCCGCCACACACTGCCTGCACCCGGGCCGGTCTTCGCCGCGGACCATCCGGCCGGAATTTTTCCTCCCGCGGCGTCTTCGAAGTTCCACGAAATCGGCTGCTGGCTGTCTCCGTTTTCGACCAACAGCAGCAGGCTGATGACCGCGAGCAACAGGGTTGAAGGGCGTCTCATCATCCAGCTCCGTATCGGGATTGAAGTTGACAACGACTTCTCGTCGCACCACGCCGTCGTCGTGAGCCGATATGCAGCGTCGAACTGTTCTGCAAAGCGATGCTCACCGCGCCGACGGCTGCCATTATAGCCATTAAAGATCGACCCACGTTTCAATGGCGCGATGAGCTCGTGTTCAGCCTCACGCCGACCACCCACCCAGGAGAATCGTTTCAAGTCACCGGTTTGCGGAACATGCATTGGGCGCGTCGTGTGTCTCCGCTGTCGCGATCACCGCTATCTCAACGAGGGCGGCTCGCCCAAAAAAAACCAACAATCTTGTCGCTCTCTCTTGCATTGCCTACAAAGTGTCGGTGATAATGCCTACACACCGTAGGCAAGAAACCCAGGAGAGATCCAATGGCGAAATCGGACAACACGCCGCTGACGGAGGCTCAGCGTGAGATCATGGACGTGATCTGGGACCACGACGAGGTCACCGTCACGCAGGTGCGTGACGAACTGGCGAAAAAACGCGAGGTCGCCCGCAACACCGTGCAAACGATGATCGTGCGTTTGGAGGAACGCGGCTGGCTGAAGCACCGCGAGGAAGGCCGCACGTTCTGGTATTCGGCCAAGCGACCCCGACTCGCGTCACTGGGAGCTAAGGTGGCGCAAATGGTCGACCGATTCTTCGCCGGTTCGCCCGAAGAGATGGTCACAGCACTGATGGAATACCGCGGGCTCTCGGCTGTGGAAGCCGATCGCATTCGCCAGATGATCGACGAGGCTGAAACGAAAAAGGGAGGCCGATCATGAATGAATTGCTGTCAACGATTGCCGATGATCGTTTCGTGCTGTGGGCGATCAACATATTGATCCACACGACGTTGATTTCGATCATCGTGCTGGCAGTCGCGGCCCTGCTTCGGCGTCAAGCTGCAATGCGATACTGGTTGCTGTGTCTGGGTTTGCTTCTCGTCCTGATCAGTCCGGCGATATCGGCGATGGTCCAATCAAGTGGTCGAGGGTGGCTTTCGCTGTCCGTGACGGCATCGGACGTACCGGGCGAGCGAGAATATGCCAAACCACTGTCATTGCCGCAGACGGTTCATGCCGAAATGCAGGCGATCGCTGCAGTTAATAACTTGTCGATCGAGCGAGAGCCCACCGGCCCGAACGGCCCCGTCAGGCAACAACTCACCCCGTCGGATCTTCTGACAAGACAGCCTGGCAGCGAACGTGTGGAAGATTCCGCTGTGGCAAGGCAAGTCGGCTCGAAGACGGATTGGGCCGCGTCGACACTGCGTGGGTCGGTGTTGACCGTAGCCATGGTTTGGGCAGCGGTGGCGGTTGTCCTGTTAACACGCGTCGCCGTCAGTTGGGTTCGGATGTCGCGAATTCTTCAGTCCGCTGAGCCCATTGTCAGCGAATCATTCACCCGCGTGCTTGACAACGCCTGCCGCACGGTTTCCTGGGATCGAACGCACCGGCCGCGTCCGCAACTGGTGGTTTCGTCGGAAGTTACCGGTCCGATCGCCGCCGGGATCATTCAGGGCAAGGTCGTGTTGCCATTGTCGTTGGTCCGTCAGGTGGCCACCGACGATCTGTCCGACGTGATCGTTCACGAGGTCGCTCACATCTACCGCCGCGATCAGATTGTGGTGCTGTTTCAGAATCTGGCGGCTGCCCTGTTCTGGCCGCATCCGCTGGTACGAAGGCTCAATTGCGAACTCGCCAAGGCACGCGAGGAAGTCTGTGACAACTTTGTCATGGCAGCCACCGACGCGCCTCGATACAGCCGCACGCTGTTAACGCTCGCCGAATTGATTCGACGGCCGACGGCGATGCCGGGGTCGGTCGGGTTCTTCGCATCGAAGTGGAAGCTGGAACAACGCATCGCGGGACTCTTGGATGCCGGTCGCGATCGTTCCACGCTGCTGAGTCGAAACGGCTGGATCCTCGTTGCCATGACGGCCATCTTCATTGCGGCAATGATTTGCATTGGAACCATCACGGTTTCGACGGCTGCCGATGATACGGTTTCGGATGGCAAATCCGAGGTCGCTGCGGACCACCGCGAGATGCTGGCGATCTCGGGCACCGTGTTGGAACCCGATGGCGCACCGGCTGCGGACGCAGGTGTGATCGTGTTGCGCGCGTTTCGGGCCAATGTGTCGTGGCAATCCACTTATGAGGAACTGGGAGCAACGACGACTGATAAAGATGGAAAGTTTGAGATTTCGGTCGCCGCGGAATCGGATCGATTCTCCAACGGCAAGTACCTGGAGATTCAAGAAATCGTTGTCTTGGCACACAAAACGGGTCACGGTCCCGATCAATCGATCGTTTCACGCACCAGCGGACCACAAACGCTGTATTTGACATCGGCAAGCCATCCGATTCGGGGCAGAGTTCTGGACTTGGAAGGCAAGCCGATTGAAGGCGTTCGCGTCCGGTTGCAGCGGATCGACAAGCCTGGTGCATCGGTCGACCAATGGCTGAAGTCGGCCAAAGAGAATCCGAAAACGCTTTCCCGCGACTTACGGATGAGCGCGTTTGGTGGCGGTGCATCGAGCCCACCGGTCGCCCACTATCCGGAGAAGATTCGAATGGATTCCATCTCCGTGTTGAATATCGCCGCGGTCACGGATCAAGATGGCCGGTTCAGCATCAGCGGTATCGGTGATGACCAGCGGGCGATGTTGCGGATCGATGGTCCCACGATCAGTTCAACCCTGTTGAGTGTTGTCGCGCGCGACATCGAGCCGGTCGACACGCCGATCATGGATCCACGGCAGCGTACCGGGAAGACGTTTGGCAACGACTTCGTGGTCACCGTCGAGCCCTCCCAAATCATTCGCGGTCAAGTCCGTGACAAGGAAACGGGAAAACCTTTGCCCGGCGTGTTGATCGACTTGAATAACTACCCCGGTGACACCATGGCGCTCGATGAGTTCGTGACGACGAGAACGGACTCCGACGGTCGATACACCCTTCACGGTGTGCCCAAACAGGCCAGCGATTCGGGTCGCCGCATGGAATTGTTTGTCGAACCGACAAAGGAGCAACCGTACTTTCGCAGTTCCCATCGCGTCCCCCTCCATTCCGGCCTGGAACCGATTGACTTTGACATCGAACTCACGCCGGCCATTTGGGCCGAAGGAAAAGTGACCGACGCCAGCTCGGGAGATCCCGTTGCGTCGTTGGTCGCCTACCACCCCTACTTGAACAACCCGCACGCGGATAACCACGAGTCATTTGACAGAGGAATGCACTCGATGGGATACGACGAGATGTTCGCGACCGACGCGGACGGAAAGTTTCGAATCCCGGCGCTGCCAGGCCGCGGTGTGCTGCGTGTCGTCGCGGGGAACGACTTTCAGTACGAGTTACAACCCGTCCCAGGAATCAACCTGTCAAAACAACCGGGTCGCGGCGAACGGCGGTATGAGTTGTATCACGTGATGATGCCCGGCAATGCCATTGCCGAGATCGATGTTGACGACAACGAAACCATCGTCAGAGTCGACCCTCAATTGCAGCCTTTGAAGAAGCTTCGCGCGCGTGTGACTGCTCCCGATGGTTCGGAGGCGACCGATTTCTACGTCGCGGGGCAGACGCCAACCAACCGTCCCACCACGACAGGCAGAGGCATGCGGTACTGGAACTCCGAGCCGAACCTGAGTTCAGAGTTTGAAATCTTTCTCGACGAAAGCGACTCCCAAGATCGACCGATCATGGTCTTTGATTCCGAACGCAAGGCGGGAGCGGTCGCCTGGATCAGCGAGTTAGAAAGTCGGTCGCGCGGTGGTCAGGTCGAAATCCGTTTACAGCCCGCCGCGACCGTCAAAGGGCGGCTGGTTGATGGGCAGGGGGTTGCCGTTGCCGGCGGCATGATCCTGTCGGGAGTCGGTGAACTGGGAGAGATCCACGGAATCATCCCGACTCGCGAGGGGCAAACGATGGTCCGCAACAAACACCTTCAATTCCAGGCCCGCGGTGTGACCTCGCTGCAGGCCGATGGATCCTTCGAAGTGTTGCTTCCCCCTGGCAAACCGTGGGTGATGTTCCTGCAAAACCATACCGGCGATCCGGTGATCATGGAATCAACCGAGTTGGCACCGGGAGAGCAAGTCGATCTGGGAACGATCGACATCAGCGTCGACGAGCGACCGCAGCCGATTCGATTGTCCGCCGAGGACACCCCCGACATCAGCTCGCCAATGATCCGCGGAATCGTCCGCGGACCCGATCGTCAGCCGATTGAAGCGCAGATTTGGCTTGCCGGTCCAGCTCGACCTGAAGGTTGGTCTCGCGACCTGATGCAAACCCACTGGTCGATCGCCAGCTCCTCGGATCGGGACGGTCGGTTTGAGTTGCGGAAGCCAGAAAGGTCCATCCGTCAACGATCAAAATCCGGAAGATCGCAAACGGTACGCGTCGCGGCGACCGCGCCGGGTTACGGCTACGCGTGGGTCGATGTTCCGTTGGATTCGTTTCAAAACCCAATCGAGCTTCAGCTCGTCAACGATGTTGAGATCCACGGTCGGTTCATCACTACCGAAGGCGAACCGATCGCCGGAGTTGAATTGACCACCGCCGATGTTTATGCTCCCGAAAGCGTTCCTGATTCAGCTAATTTGATCAAGAATGCCGATAAGGGCTCGGGGATCTACACGAATTGGCCGGCCTGGTTTGGCGGACCTCCCAACAGTACGAAGATGGTCACGGACGCCGATGGCCACTTTCGGATGAAAGGGTTCGGTGCGGAGCGCAAGGTGCGACTACAAGCCCGCGGCGCCGGAATCGGGGCGACTCGGCTTTCCGTTCTCACCCGGGTTCCCCCTGACAATCGACCGGGCGGGATGATCGTCACGCGAAAAGGATTAGGCGAGAGCCAATACTTCGCCGACTTCACCCACGTAGCGGTTCCCGGTCGCGAAATCCGCGGCGTCGTTTTCGATCAAACGACGAAAGAACCGCTCGGTAGTGTACGAATTGTGGCGCCCTCATCGTGGGTGTCTCGCAGCACGCCCGCTATGACGGACGCGGCCGGGCGATTTCAGATTCTGGGCGTTCCCCAAGACGATTCGTACGAACTCGAGTTGACGCCGGAAGATGGAACCGGCCACTTCCGTAAGCGGGTGACGCTGGAGGAAGAATCTTCAACCGGCATCTTAACGACCAACATCGAATTGACGCGCGGAATCATCATGCGTGGGCGAGTTGTTGATCAGCAGACCAACCAGGGTGTTGGAGCCGCGATCGAATACAACGCGTTGTTTCCCAATGAGAACGTTGATGAATTCGACGAAGGTAGCATTGCCAATCCGTTGTCCACCACTCACGCCGACGAAGATGGCAACTTCGCGATTACCGTGTTGCCCGGTTTTGGCGCCATTGGCGTCCGTGCCAGCGGAGATCGCTTCGCCGGCGCATTCGTCGATCCGGAGGAAGTCGTGTCGCATTTTCAGGGCGTCAAGATCGAGTCGAGGCCCGATGACCTTAGTCAGTACGTCTATTTCCCAACCGCCGCGGGCGGACAACACCGAGGCCTGATGGGCCTTTCCCAATACCAAGCCTTCAAATTGCTGAATGTTGAACGGGATTCACCACCCGGCCGGTTGCAGCTGGATCTCCATCCGATATCGAAGCGGCCCGGTGAAGTGTTTGATACCGATGGCCAGCCGTTGACGGGTGTCGAAGTGATCGGTCTGGGACCAAGTTGGACGACCTCCACACGGGATCCGTTAGCCAGTCACAAGTTCGAGATTCTGGGATTGGTTCCCGGCCAGTCTCGCATCTTAATGTTCCTTCATCGCCAGCGGTCGCTCGGCGCGGCCGTGACCGTCACCGGTGACGAGCAATCGCCGATCCAGGTCACGCTACGTCCCACCGGCGGGATCCAAGGCCGCTTTGTTGACTCGCTGAGCGAGCCGCTGACCAGCGTCCAAGTCGAAGAACTCACGCCCGAGACGCTTCACTTGTACGGCACGGGCTTTTGGACACCCGAAACCAACGAGGACGGATCGTTCCGGTGCGACAACTTGATCGACGGGGTTTCCTACGAACTGCGGGCAAAGGTACCCGGCAAGCCGGTCGCATTGTTCGTCCGCGGTGACATTCAATCGGAACCCGGTCAAACCATCGACGTCGGCACTTTCCGATTGACCGACGAGAATCGCTTCGAAGCCATTCCCCAGCCGGGAGCCAAATGATGAACGCCGTGGCGACAGCTATTTGGTCGATTTATGTTCCCACCGATGATCAGCCCTGGAACCTGCGTCGCGCGCATCACTTGCACAGACGAGCAGGGCTGGGAGCAAACTGGCGGCTTCTGCAACGCGATCTTGCCGACGGTCCCGATGCGGCGGTTGGCCATTTGCTCGCTGGCGACCGACCGGTCGATGATTTCGACTCGCTGCAGAATCTCATCGGCGAGGCAGCGGTCGGATCGGGCGATATCAATCGACTGAAGGCCTGGTGGTTCTATCGGATGCTGTTTTCCGGTGATCCGCTGACCGAGCGAATGACCCTGATGTGGCATAACCACTTCGCGACCAGCAACTCAAAGGTCTCGGACGTGGCGATGATGAAACGTCAAAACGATCGGATTCGCACCTATGCGGTGGCCAAGTTCGGTGATTTGTTACGGGCGGTCGTGAAGGACGCCGCGATGATGATTTGGCTGGACGCGAAAGCCAATCGCAAAGAACAACCGAATGAAAACCTTGCTCGAGAGTTGATGGAGCTGTTCACCCTGGGAGTCAGTCACTACGACGAGTCCGATGTGAAAGAAGTAGCCAGAGCCCTGACCGGTTGGACGAATCGCGACGGTCAATTCACCCAAGTCGAAGCCTATCATGACGACGGCGTTAAAACGCTTCTCGGCCATGAGGGGCGGTTCGATGGCGACGATGTTTTGGACATCTTGATTCAGCAGGACGCGACGGCGACAAGGATTGCCGCGCGGCTCTGTGAAACCTTCTTTGGCGAACACGTTGCCTCGCCGGAACACGTCGACTCACTTGCTGAGGGACTTCGCAGGAACGATCTCGACATTCGCTGGGCCGTCGAAACGATTCTTCGCAGCGATCTCTTTTTTGCGGATGATAACATTGGGACTCAAGTTCTCGGCCCGATCGAGTTGATGGTTGGCCAGCTTCGTGCTTTGGAACTGCTTGATCCCCCGCCAAGCACTCTACTGCTGGCCGAATGGTCCGCGAAGCTCGGACAAGACCTGTTTGATCCGCCGAATGTCTTTGGCTGGCCCGGTGGGCGGGCGTGGTTATCGACCCGCACCGTCATTGGACGATCCAATTTCACTTCCACGATGTTGAGGGGACGACTCCACCGAACGGACAAACCGATGAACACAACGGCATTGGCCAGGAAACATGGATTCGACGATGCGAATGAGCAGGCAAGCTTTTTCAGCCAGTTGCTTTTTGGAAATGATCAGCATGTCGGCTCGGTGGAACAAATGTTGAATCATCCCCAATCGCATCTCGGATGATCGATCAATGGATACAGCCGCTGTATTAACGGCATCAGAGATTTTTGAGTGCTCGCGTCTTCACCACGGGAGATGACCATGAATTCATTCACACGCCGGTTTTTCTTGACGCGATCTTCGCTCTTGTCACTGGGTGCTTTTCCCTCGTTGATCAGCCGCGGTGTCCGTGCTGCGCAGCCCGACGGCGTTTCCGCCGACAATCGCATTTTGGTCGTGATCCAAATGAGCGGTGGGAATGATGGAATCAACACGGTCGTTCCCTACACCGACGAGGGATACGCCAAGCATCGCAAGCAGCTACGCTTGCCGACCAAGGATCTGATCAAAATGAATGGCGATGTGGGGCTACATCCGTCGATGCGATCGGCCGCCGATCTCATGGAAAGTGGACGAATGGCAATTGTCCAAGGTGTCGGTTATCCGAACCCGAACCGATCGCATGACGTCAGCATGGCGATCTGGCAATCAGGCGAAGTGGATCGTGATGCGGTGCGGACGCACGGATGGATCGGAGGGGCGATGGACAAGCTTCACGTCGAAGCGACCGAAGTCGAATTCAACCGCAATGCGGACATGATTCTGATGGGTGACGAGACGACGCCGCTGGCGATTCAAAGTCGGCGATCGACCGCGGTGCAAATGTCCGACCTCAACGACTTGCAGCTCGAGACCGAGATTCAGCCTCCCGATACGCCGGCGGCCGGCCAGCTGGATGCGTTTGTCCGCAAGGTGGGTGCCGACGCAATCGTGACTTCGAACTTGCTGCAGCGTGCATTGCCCGACAAGCTTGCGGATGATGCGAATTACCCTTCGACACAACTCGCTGGTCGATTGCGATCCATCGCGGCGTTGATCAAAGCGGGCTTCACCACGCCGGTCTACTACACCATCCAAAGCGGCTATGACACGCACGCAGCGCAGTTACCTCCGCACTCACGTTTGCTTCGCGAATTCAGCGGGGCCGTCAAAGCATTCGTGGATGACTTGACCACTGCGGGACTATCGGACCGCGCCATGGTGATGGGCTTCAGCGAATTCGGTCGTCGCGTGGCCGAGAACGGATCGGCCGGTACCGATCACGGCACGGCCGGCCCAGTATTCCTTGCCGGAGACGCGGTGCAGAGTGCTTTGGTGGGTCAGTCGCCCCAACTCACCGACCTCGATGGTGGTGATTTACGGATGGAAATCGACTTTCGTCAAATCTATCACGATGTTTTAAAAAACTGGCTGTTCCCCCAGACCGATTGGTCGCACCTGACACGTGGCAAGCCACTGGGGCTGTTCAAGGCATAGAGAAATCCAATCCGTCCGATGCCTTGGATAGCTTTCAACAGTGTTGTGTTGAAATACAACCGAGGGTTCCGCCAGGACGTCACGACCCCAGATAGAATCGAACGACTCGCAAACGTCCGATCGTCTTTCGAATCTCAGGGAGTCATCACGATGCCCAACACCAAGCTAATTCTGTCCATCGGTTCTCTTGGACAACGAGCATTGAACAACCACGAGTGAACCAGATCGGCATGTCGGTCACGATCCCGCCGAACGAGAATCGGTTCGTGCTGGTAAAGACCAGCGAATTCGACAGGCACACCGCGATTCACTTTCGCCGCAGCACCACCAGCCAATCTTCGTCGCTGCCCGGGGGCGCGGCAACGACGACCTTTGCGCCGCCGTCAACGCTGCCGCCGGTCAAGGGTGTTTCGATCGCGCCGGTCCGCGGGTTCATCCAAGCGGTCGTGAACGTGCCATCGGCGGCGGTCAAATCGAGTTCGGTCTGCCCGCCGGCGGACAGGTAAACCAGGTACAACACGCCCGGCTGTGCCAAACAGTACTTACTGTTGTCGTGCTTCATGTTGCCGACCAACTCGTCGGATGGTTGCAACTTTTCGATCGCGATCTCGTGATCGCGGAAGAACTCTAACGCGATTCTGCAGTAATCCCAACTGTGATCGCGAGATCGCCAATCTTCGCAGACGAGATCATTTTCGACGAACTGATACCCGAAGTAGTATTCGACTCCCGCGCCGCCGCCCATCAGCGTTCCCCACAGGGTTTGACGGCGGACGGCATGTTCGTCATAGATCATCTTGCCGCTCTTCTCTCGTCCGTCAAATCCCTTGTAGCCAAGATCGGGGCATTGCCCATGAGCCGCCGTGCCCGATTCATCGAAAGCGACAATCCATGGCTTGCCCGCTCGTTGCGATTTTTCAACCCACTTCACCGTTTGCCAGTGTGTGTCATGGATCCCACTGTTCTGCAACGAGACGCCCGTCAGTCGTGAATTGTCCCCGAGTAACGGGTCGTACACCTTGTCCTGTTCGCCGGGAAACGTATGGATCACGATATTGTGATGATAGGGATCGAGACCGGCGATGTAGTCAATCATCGCGATCTGTTGGGCGGTTGTTTGGGTGTTCTCTTCGCCGAGATTCCAGTTCAGTGCCAGGTTGTGTCCGAAGCGGGCAATCAGTTCGCGGCAATACAGCTTTCGCTGTGTGCCGAGGTTGCCGCCGTCAAGAGACTCCGGGACATATCCTTTGCCGCCGCGGTGGTCATCGTTCTCCGTTTCCTGCATTTTGAAATGCAGATACATCCCTTTGGCCGTTCCGTGATCGAAGACGATGCCCCATTGATCCAACTTGCTGCAGTCATAGTGCAGTTTGTCCTCGCGCTGAATGAATGGCCACACATTGTCACCATCGCCGCCGGCGTTGTAGGTCAAGAACGAGAACGCATTGCAGCCTTTGCCCGAGAGGTAGTTGATCGCGCCGATCAAGCCTTTGCCTTTGCCGTTTTTCCAACTGGGATCACCCTCTCGCCAATCTTGGACGTGCGGCTGCCAGGTTTTCAGTGGCACTTTGGCAGGCTTGCCGGCAATCGTGTTGTCGAAATCGGCGTAGCCGAGCAGAGTCTCGGGTGCGTCGGCTCCGGCCTTCAAGAAAAATCGTTTGCTGCCGGCGTATTGCAAATAGCGTTTACCGACATACTCAAGGCGTCCTTGTGCCCTCAGGTCGTTGCCGGTTTTATCGCTGGCAGTGACGACGATGTCTGCCGATTTTCCGTCGAATCTCGCCATCGGCCTGGACGCGGCGGCGGCGTCAATCGCGCAGTTCTTGCCTGTCACGAAGGCGATTCGATAGTTCCATTTTCCTGGACGATCGGCGGCGAAATGGGCGTGCCACTTCGTGCCCGACTGTGCGCCGCTGTTTGCCGCATTTCCATCGGCCGCAAAGTAACCCGGAACCACATACCGGGCGCCATCGGGATGCGTGAAATGGACCGTCATTCGATGATCGGTGAACGGATTCGGTGAGTTGTCTTGCTCGTCCGCGTAGGGACCATCGAGGGTCAACGTGATCTTGTGCCACGTTTTGGCTTCGCCAGAAACCTGCACACGGCCATCACCGTCCGCTTGCCGAGGCAATCGTAGCGGTAACTTGCTAACCGGTGTGGTCGGGCTGCTACTGCGGTTTGACGCGTCGCCGCCTCGCCACGACGCGGGGATCGTCGCCGTCGGGCTCGATATCCGGCAAGTCGTCGGAAGTCACGAGGCAGAAGGCACGCGTGTCGGTTTCTGTTTGTGCGAAGAAGTGCTCCGCTTCGAGGGCGATCAAGCCATCGATTTCGGCAAAGACAAGTTTGCCGGTGTTGAGCGGGGGCTGGGCGGCGACGTGATCCGCTGGTAAACGGAACTGTGATTACCAGAGAAACCCCCGATGCCAGAGAAACCCAAGATGCCAGAGAAACCAGCGAAGAGAGAGCAGGGCGGTTCATGTCAAGAATGCCGGGATCGAGAAACGAACTCGCGTCCGTCGGACGCCATCGGACCAGAGTGAGAGGAGAGAAGTATAACCTGGCTCGCCGTCGAGTTTTCGATGGACGGCGAATGGCTGCGATCCGGCTTGCCAGAGTGAACAATTTCTCGCGTTTGGGCCGGTCGAGACGCAACGACATGGAACCGCGATCGAGCGGTCAGGGAAAGGCGTCCCGATCGCGAGATGCTACAGGCCACCTTCGATGGCGGTGAATTCTGCGTACACCGGCAACTGGCTGGTGACCGTTTCCGCTTGGGCGTCGTTCAACTCGAGAATGCGGGGAAAATCGTAGGCACCGCCGCGTCCCAGGTATTCACTGGTCGTCGAACTGTCGATCAACAGATTGCTGGTTTGATAACGTCCGAAAATGTCCGTCGGCAGACTGCGGACCGCCGCCTTGACTTGTGCGCCCCGACGGTCGGCAGCAGGTAGGCATCGTCGGCTTGAAACAGACCGACCAGCAACACATCGTCTTCGCTCCGTCCGTCATGACGGACCGCCGACAGCATCATCGGCAGCAGCGCGACTTCGGCCGGTGCTCGCGCAAGTCGACACGCACGTTGACCAGCGAGAAAGTCCAGGCCTGGCTGATCGGTGGCTTGGCGGCGCGAAACCAGGCGACCAACGGATCAAACGAAAACTGGTCATCCGGATCGGCCAGGGTATACGTTTGACGCCGATCGACTTGGACGGATGTCGTATCGAAGATGAAGGCGAGCTGTTCGGGGCGATCCGAGGGTCCCACTGGCTGGCCGATGACAAAGTCATAACGGTTTTGCCCCTCATTGATCACTTCGACCAACCTGGGGATCAGGTCTCGTTCAATCGATGCGATTTGCTGCAGGGCGACGATATCGAATTGCCGGACCACGCGGGCCAGATTTTTACGTGCCATGGTGTTGGAAAGTTTGGTCGGACCAAACCCGTCGAGCGCCCAGGATGCGATGCGAATATTTTTGAAGGCGCGAGCATTGACTGGCTGGATCGGTACCGGTTCGCCGGTTGATCGTCGCGCCAACGTGAATGGGTTCTCGGCGTCGTCCAAGCCGCCTGTGAGCGTCGCCATATCCTGGGAGTTCGCAACAGCCGGTGTATCACGATAAGTGATGTAAGACTGTTCATCGGCGGGCAGATCGCCCTTGGCATTGACCGAGATTTCGTCCAGACCATCGATTTCGTAGTTTCGCAGGAAATACCATCCGCCACCGACGATCAACAATGCGATCACAGCTACTTGGATCGGATTGCCGCGGTCAGTTTCAGACATCGTTTCGGTGCTAGGACAAGTGAGAGTGGGCGAGTACCTATGGAGAGAACGAGCGACAATCTGCCTTTGGGAATTCGGCTGGACAGGCTTCTCCCGTTTCGAAGAATCGAGTGAATGGGTACCGGCACGTGAGTCGTCTCGCCCGTTTGTGGCCGCGTGGTGGACTGGGCAGCGGCCTGTTCGTCGCAGTCGACGCAGGCGATACACGTGGCAAAGTCTCGCCCTTCGGAATCTCTGTTGGATCCAATCGCGAGAGGATGGTTCTGCACGGTTCTGGCTAGTTGGCAAAGATCCACGCCCTGGGCACGGTCCGCCCTGACACAGTGGGCTCCCAGGAGGTATCTTGAAACGCTCTGCGCGGCCTGCCGGGCACGATCAACCGTTTCACCCCTTCCTGATTAGCGCAAAAACGTGAGCGAAGTCATCCAAGTCGAAGTTCCCACCATCGGGGAATCGATTAGCGAAGTTCAAATCGGTCAATGGCTCAAAGCGAATGGCGACTGGGTTGCTGCGGGCGAGGACTTGGTGGAAATCGAGACCGAGAAGGCCTCGGTCCAGATTCCGGCGCCAGCGTCGGGGTTTTTGCAAGACATCGGCAAGTCGCAAGAAGAGTTTGCGACCGTCGGCGAAGTGATCGCATCGATCCGTGTCGCCGAGCAGCCAAGCGGCGGCGGTTCGGCGACTGTCGTGCCTTCGCCCTCGACAGCCGACACGCCGTCGGCCTCGGCCGGGACAGCCCCTGCGACCGCGAACGTGCCGCCGGCGGACAAGCTGTTGATGCCGGCGGCAAGACGTTTATTGGACGAAAACGGTTTGCAAGCCTCTGACGTTCCCGCCTCGGGTCCGGGCGGCCGGCTGCTGAAAGAGGATGTGCTAAAATTCTTGGCCAACCGTTCATCGTCGCCCCCCGCCGCCGCCCCTTCCGCCGCGCGAACAGCCTCGTCGTTGCCCACCGCCGTGACTGCGGCCCGCCCGACTCCTGACACATCACTGGTGACCGATTCGTCACCTCATCGTGGGGAAGAGGTCAAGCCGCTCAGCATGTTGCGGCGGACCATCGCATCACGTCTGGTCCTGGCTCAACAAACCGCGGCGTTGCTGACCACGTTCAACGAAATCGACATGCAACCGGTGATGTCGATTCGCAAAAAATACAAGGACCAGTTTGCCGAGCGACACGGCGTCAAACTCGGATTCATGTCATTCTTTGCCAAAGCGGCTGTGGAAGCGTTACGTCGATATCCGGCGGTGAATGCCGAGATTCGCGACGACAGTATCGTCTATCGCCATTATCAAGACATTGGCGTTGCGATCGGTGGCGGCAAAGGGTTGGTTGTGCCGGTGCTGCGTAACGTCGAGCGGATGTCGTTTGCGGCAATCGAATCGTCGATCAGCGACTTTGCCACCCAGGCGGGCGAGAACCGTTTGCAGCCGGAAGATCTGATCGGCGGCACGTTCACGATCAGCAACGGAGGCGTTTATGGTTCACTGCTGAGCACACCGATTGTCAATCCGCCGCAGAGCGGAATACTCGGACTGCACTCGATCCAAGATCGTCCCGTCGCGATTGACGGCAACGTTGTGATTCGTCCGATGATGTATGTCGCCCTTACCTACGATCATCGGATCGTCGATGGACGTGAGGCGGTTGGCTTTCTGCGTACGATCAAAGACACAGTCGAAGATCCGGCGAGACTATTCTTGGAACTGTGACACCGAAAAGGGACCGCGCGATGCGAATTGGATTCATTGAAACGATTTTGGTTCTGAGTCTCTGGGCGCTCGTCACTCCGCCACAGGCCGGTGCCCAAGACGATCTCGACACCCGCCGCGGCGACGCACTGGTCCGCGAGTATTTTCGGCGAGAAACAGCCAAGCTGACAGAAAACTCGTTGGCCGAGATCCACACGCTGGAAGATTGGCAGAGCCGCCGCGGAGAGTATCGTCGACAACTGTTCGAGATGCTGGGGCTTGATCCGCTTCCACCGCGGACACCGCTACAGCCGCAGGTGACCGGGCAGCTGCGGCAGGATGAATGGATCGTCGAGAACGTGGTATTTCAGTCACAACCGGGGTTATACGTCACCGCGAATTTGTACCGACCGGCAATACAGAGCAAGCCGTTACCGGCGGTGCTTTACGTCTGCGGTCACGGTGGTGAGAAGAGGGACGGCGTCAGTTACGGTAACAAAACACACTATCAGCATCACGGCGATGGTTTGCCCGAAATGGCTACGTCTGTCTGACCATCGACACGATCCAATTGGGCGAGATCGAGGGGATTCATCACGGTACTTATCGAGAGAATATGTGGTGGTGGAACAACCGCGGTTACACACCAGCTGGCGTCGAAGCGTGGAACTGCATTCGCGCCGTTGACTATCTTCAATCGCGTGCCGAGGTCGACGGCGAGCGGATCGGTGTGACCGGTCGCAGCGGTGGCGGCGCATACTCGTGGTGGGTCGCGGCGCTGGACGAACGGATCAAGGCGGCGGTTCCCGTTGCCGGAATCACAAGTCTGCACAACCACGTCGTCGATGGCTGTGTCGAAGGGCACTGTGATTGCATGTACATGGTCAACACTTATCGCTGGGATTACCCGATCGTCGCGGCGCTCGTGGCTCCGCGTCCGCTACTCATTTCCAACACCGACAAGGATCGAATCTTCCCGCTTGACGGCGTCCTGGACGTACACGCAAAGGTGCGAAAGATTTACGAACTGTACGGCGCCGGCGACAAACTGGGTTTACAAATTACCGAAGGCCCCCACAAAGATACGCAAGAACTGCGCGTCCATGCGTTTCGATGGTTGAATCGATTTCTCAAAGGGGACGACAGTTTGATTGACAAGACGGCGGTGAGTTTTTTCGATGTCCGGCAACTCAAGGTCCTTGATGAATTGCCCGCGGACGAGCGTGTGACAACCATCCACGAATCGTTTGTGCCGGCGGTCGATCGTCAGATCGTTCCACAGACTCGCCAGCAGTTGATGTCGCAGCGAGATGGCTGGATGAAATCGCTGCGAGAAAAGACCTTTCGAGGGTGGCCTAGCGGTGACGACGTCGACGACTTGGATGTCCAAGTGGTTGCCCAAGTGAATCGTGACGGCGTCGTTGTCAAGAAGATTGAATTCACCAGCCAAGCGCCGTTTCGGTTGACAATGTATTGCGTCGAATCGACCGCGCAAGATTCGAATGCCATACGACCGATTTCCATGTCGGTGCTCGGCCAACACGACTGGGAAGATCTCGCGGCGGCGCTGGCCGTCGTGATGCCCAATGACTTCATGCCCCTGGATCGCCAGGACGGCGATGCACAGGACCAACTGCGTTGGCAGCAACTTGCCAAGATGGCCAAGACACAATCCGACACGTCGTTCGTTTACTGCGTGCCCCGTGGCGTTGGCCCGACCGAGTGGAGTCGCAACGATCGAACACGCACGCACATCCGCCGGCGGTTCATGCAGTTGGGCCAGACCGCGGCAACGATGCAGATTTGGGATGTCCGACGCGCCATGCAGGCGTTGGACCAACTGCAAGACTTTGCATCGAGAGATCGAAACATCCACGCGGAGGGCGATGCCGCCGTGTGGTCGCTGTATGCGTCGCTTTTTGAGCCGCGAATCGGCCAGCTTGAATTGCAAGGGATGCCGACGACCAATCGTGATGTGCCCGACCTGCTCAATGTGAGTCGGTTTGTGGAGTTGACTCACGTGCTGATGATGGCGGCCGATCGCGTCGAGGGAATCCGTCTGATCGTCGACGAATCGGATCGGCAAGCTTGGCAGCCGATTGTGTTGTCGGGAGAGTCGTCGGCGGCCGATCGGACGCGGCCGAAACAGATTCAACTCGTCGTGACGAGCAACGAGAACTGACGTTTTATCGGCGATTCTCTCGAAATCGCACGCTGCTGGACGCCGATCGCTGCGGTTGGCGTGGAGCCCCTTCCGGCGGGCCTGGCGGGATGCCCGATCCCGATTCGCCGAACCGGGCGACCTCGAAAAAAACAGTTTTGAGTCGCTTTTGGTCGGAATTCAGGCGATTCCCTGCAGGCAACTTCGACGTCCAATGGCTAGAATAGGGTTCCCGCCTTTCCTCCCGCCACCTGTTTTCGACGCTCGAATTCGAAAATGCCCCGAGTCCCAATTTCCTCGATCCGACTCCTGTGCGCCATTGCGCTGATCACCACGTGGGTCTCGAGTGATTCGCCGGCGGCGAGGCCGATCAGTTTTGATTTGGATATCCAACCGGTGTTGACCGCTCATGGCTGCAACGCCGGGGCCTGCCACGGAAAGCAACGCGGACAAAACGGGTTTCAGCTCTCACTGTTGGGGTTCGATTCCGATTTTGACTTCAACGCAGTGACACGTGATGCGCGGGGGCGAAGGCTGTTTCCCGCGGCGCCCCAGGAGAGCCTGTTGCTGCGCAAGGCGACGGCCGAATTGCCTCATGGCGGTGGACGACGTATCAGCAGCGACTCCGAATCCTATCGAACGTTGCTCGATTGGATCCAACAGGGGGCACCACGGAGCATTGCCGGCGAGCCGCGGTTGGAAAATGTAACGCTGGAACAGACCGAGTTCTCGCTTACACCGGACCAGCGACAACGGTTGCGCGTGATCGCTCATTACAGCGATGGTGCAACACGTGATGTTACCGGCTTCACGACCTACCTTTCCAACGACGATGCGGTTGTCTCGGTTGATTCGGCTGGCCAGGTAACGGCGGGACCGATTCCCGGAGAGACCGCGATCATGGCCCGATACATGAATCATATTTGCGTCGCCAATGTCGTCATTCCGCAAACCCAGGTGTTGCCCGGCGAGCTCTTTGCGCAGCTTCCGCGGTCCGGATTCATTGATGACCTGGTCTACGCGAAACTGCAAAAGTTGGCGATCCGACCATCCGATCCCATCACGGATGAGCTATTCATGCGCCGTGTCTACCTGGACCTCATCGGACGTTTGCCCACACCCGATGAAGCTCGTGAATTCCTCGCCGCCACCGACCTGGACAAGCGAGAAGTGTTGGTCGACACGTTGCTCGATCGCGGCGAGTACGCCGATCACTGGGCAGGCTATTGGGCTGACTTGCTTCGTCCCAATCCGTATCGCGTTGGAATCAAAGCGGTCTTGAACTATGACAACTGGATCCGTCAACAGTTTCGCGACAACGTTTCCTACGACAAGTTTGTTCGCCAATTGATCACAGCCAAGGGCAGCACGTGGCAAAATGGTGCGGCAACGTTGTATCGCGATCGCCGCAGTCCGGATGAAATCGCGACCATGGCCAGCCAGCTTTTTTTGGGAGTTCGCTTGGAGTGTGCGAAGTGCCACCATCATCCTTTCGAGCGGTGGAGCCAAACGGACTTTTATCAGTTTGCCGCCTATTTCTCGAAAGTCGCCCGCAAGGGAACTGGTTTATCGCCCCCGATTTCCGGTGGCGAAGAGATCGTGTACACGTCGACCAAGGGCGAAGTGACGCATCCCTTGACAGGCGAAACGTTGTCGCCGACGCCTTTGTTTGGTGTGAGTCCGCCGATCGAGGAAGGCTCCGATCCGCGGGAATCTTTGGCGGATTGGATGACGTCTTCGGAAAACGACTATTTTGCCAAGGTCCAGGTCAATCGGATCTGGGCCATTTTGATGGGCCGCGGCTTGGTCGAACCCGTGGATGACTTGCGGAGCACCAATCCGCCGAGCAATCCCGAATTGTTCGATGCACTGGCACGCGACTTTCAAGCATCCGGCTTTGACCTCAAACATCTGCTCAAGATGATCACGCTTTCTCATGTCTATTCGCATAGCTCGCTGCCCAACGAGTCAAACGTCTCCGATCGCGTGAATTACTCGCGGCATTATCGCCATCGGCTTCTTGCCGAAGTGTTGATGGACGCGATCGCCGATGTCACCGAGACTGAGGCGAAGTTTCAAGGGATGCCGCCACAGTCGCGAGCGAATCAGGTTTGGACGCACCGTGTCGATTCGATGTTCCTCGATACGTTCGGTCGTCCCAACGAGAACCAGGATCCGCCCTGCGAGCGGACACCTGATTCGACCGTCACTCAGGCGCTGCACCTGATGAACTCACAGCAATTGGATGAACGAATCCGCAGCGACTCCGGTCGTGCCGCGCGATTGGCCGCGAGTGACTTGACGGCAGAGGAAATCGCAACGGAACTCTACCTCGCGGCCTATTCACGTTACCCCACCGATGTCGAACGAGAATACGCGGTTGCACTGATCCAACCGGCAGAGAATCGTCGCGTCGTGGTGGAAGACTTGATCTGGGCCATCATCAACTCGCCCGAATTTTCGATTCAGAACTAGGAGCGGAGACAAATGGGACGACTTAGACACAACTGCGAAGGGATCTCGCGTCGCGATAGTTTGTCGCTCGGATTGGGAGGCCTGCTGGCAGGTGGGCTGACCGCCGCACTGCGGGCAAGTGCGGCGTCTGCGAGCGAGCAGATCGGATCCGAGACGATCAAGAAGCAGGCTACCGCTTGCATTTTGATTTGGATGGATGGTGGCCCGAGTCACTACGAAACATTCGATCCGAAGCCGGAAGCACCTTTAGAAATTCGCGGTGAGTTTGCCGCTATCGCGACCCAGACGCCGGGCATTCACTTTTCGCAACCGATGAAAAGATTGGCGGCGATTTCAAACGATCTGGCGGTCGTCCGTTCGATTCGCCATGACCAGGGGAACCACGGTGCGGGTAATCACTACATGATGACCGGCGCACCGCCGCGGATCCCAGTGGGCTGTGGCGCGTTCGTCAGTTTTCACCCCAGTCTTGGTAGTGTCGTTGCGCATCAAATCGGCGCTCCGCATGGCATCCCGGCTTACTTCTCGATTCCCAGCATGTCGCGTTCGGGCGGACCGAATTTTTTGGGTGCAAAGTATGCCCCGTTCGTTGTCCCCGATGATCCGAATCGCGCCAGCTTCCATGTACGCGATGTCACCATTCCTAGCGGATTGACGGATGCCCGTTTTGAGTCACGACAACAGATTCGCAGCCAGATCGACAAGATGCTGCGAATCACCGACGCAGCTGCCGGTGATCCGGCGATGGCATCCGACGAATTCTTCTCGCAAGGATTGCAGTTGATCAGCAGCCCCGAAGCGCAAGCAGCCTTTGATATTCATTCAGAACCAGACGCGTTGCGTGATGCATACGGACGGCATTCGTTCGGCCAGCAAGCCCTGTTGGCGAGACGACTGGTTAGTGCTGGCGTACCGTTCATCACGCTGTACCACGGCGGTTGGGATCATCATACGAATCTGTTCAAATCCTTTGATTCCAAAATGCCGCCCTTCGAGTCCGCAATCGCGGCGCTGATCGAAGATCTCAAGCAGCAGGGCATGCTCGAGAAAACCCTGGTCATCGCACTCGGTGAGTTTGGTCGAACGCCTAAGATCAACAAGGATGGCGGACGCGACCACTGGTCCAACGCCATGAGCGTGATGTTCGCCGGCGGCGGCACACCGGGCGGACAAGTGATTGGTGCGACCGATCGCCAAGGTTACGCCGCGATCGAACGCGTGCTGTCGCCAGAGAATTTTGTATCGACGGTCTATCGAAAGCTCGGTATCGACCCAGATCAACTTCTGTACACACCCCAGGGACGACCCGCGCACCTGGTCAGCGACGCGACGCCGATCTCCGAGTTGATGGGCTAATGGTCTGTCTGCCGCCAAATAGCTGCACCGCCCGAAGCTGCTGGAAGGCGTTTCTTTTCCTCTCGCTGTCGATTGGCAACGCGTCGGCGCAGGTTCAACTGGATCGTTTTTACCCGCCAGCGGTATCGGCGGGCGACGAAACAACGATCAAAGCCGAAGGAAAGTTTCCCACTTGGCCGATTGAAGCCGTGTGCGATCGAGCAGAGATCACGGTCGCTCCGGCCAAGGATTCTGGCAACCTGCAAGTCGTGGTGCCCGCGGATGCGGCCCCAGGTGTCGCTTGGATTCGCATCTACGATAAGACGTCGGCTTCAAGCCTGGTGCCGCTGCTGATCGAACCGTGCAAGGTCCACTCGGAAGCGGAGCCGAACAACAGCATTGCCGATGCGACGAAGGCGGATTTACCTTGCGTGCTGGTCGGGCGATTGGAGAAATCGGGTGACGTCGATACATTCCGAGTGGCGATCCGCAGCGGACAAACGCTCGTCGTCTCGGCCACGGCGCACGGCGTGCTTCGATCGCCGATGGACTCTGTCTTGCAATTGGTGGATGAACGGGGCAACGTGCTCATTCAATCCGATGATGTTCGCGGATTCGATCCACAGATCGTTTATCAAGTCCCCCGCGACGGCGAGTACTTGGTACGACTGTTCGCATTTCCCGAAACACCCAACAGTACGATTGGCTATGCCGGCGGTTCTTCGTTTGTCTATTCGCTTCGCGTCACCACCGGCCCCTTTGTCGATCACGTGCTGCCGCTGGTGATGGCATCCAACGACGCTCACAGCAGTCGCCCGTTCGGCTGGAACCTACCAGCGAAACCCGATGTCCGGCACGATCCCATGGACAACTCACCCATGGACTCACCCATGGACAACTCATCGACACAGGTCGCCTACCTTGCGGAGGCTTTAGGTTGGCAGTGGCAACAGACCGGGTCGAATGAATCGACCATCATGCACGAGATTGGCAACAACGGTTCCACATCCGATGTCATCGACCTGCCCTGCGTATTTTCGGGTCATATCGGACAACCGGCCGAAGTGGATCGGTTGCGATTCCATGTCCAAAGCGGGAAAAAATATCGAGTTGCCGTTCATTCGCGTCAGTTCAAATTCACACTTGATTCGGTGCTCCGGTTAGTCGATCCGAAGGACGGCAGCGAACTCGCCCGCAATGATGATCGTTCACGAAACGAGTACGATGCGGAGATCGACTATTCGGCAAAGGCGGATGGCGAGCTTGAATTACAGATATCCGATCTGTTCGATGCCTTCGGGCCGCGACACGCTTATTCGGTAGTGATCGAAGAGTCAAAACCGACGGTGTCGCTTTCGTTGGCGGATGATCACTTTGTCGCCAAGGCAGGAGAAACGGTGGAGGTTCCCGTCACCCTTTCCAGACTCGCCGGTTTCAATCAAAAACTACGAGTCACGGCCGAGGGGCTTCCGGCAGGCGTTCGGGCCGAGGCGGTCGTGTCAGAGACCAAGGGGGATTCGGCAAAATCGGTCAAGCTGAAAATCACCGCTGACAAAGACGCCCTCTACCAGGGCACGTTCCATGTGGTTGGTCAGCCGCTCGACAGCGAAGGGAATCCGACGAGCGAGACATTTACCGCCGTCCATCCGCTGCGGGACGTCGTACAGGTCAAAGACATTTGGCTAACGATCCACAGCAGATGATTCGGCTAACCGTCGCAATTCGTACTGCCCAGCGATCATCGACTGTGCATAGATCGGTATTTGCGAAGCCTCGCCATCGGTGGCGATCAATGCCAGCGTCGGCAATCCGAAGGTGACCTGTTTGATTGCCAATACGCTTGGCTCCGAGTAGGCTCGCATCGAGAAGGGGATATCCGACAGGCCGCTCAATAGAATCCATTCCTCGTCCATTTCCTGGGCAGCATCCGTCGCGATCCCCAAGTCAACACTATGGATCAACCCATAAATGGTTCCATCCGACGCGATTGAGTACTCGCCGCGCAGTGACGGTTTGAACATCGCGAACTCTCCCGCTCCCTCGACGTTGATCGAGACCTTGTTTCCCGAGACTGCCATCTTCACCACACCCAGCGGCGTGTGCTTGATCCAATCGCCGTCGGGTAATCCTTTGCCAATGCTGCTGATATCGGCAAGGCTGGTGGGTTGCAGTGGGGCGTGTGTGGCCGAGACGACCGGTTGGACGAATCCGGCTTGGCCGTAAGCCACATCAAGCTGGCGACCGTTGGACGGAGCAATGGGCCTTGAAGGTAACCGAGGAGCGACGCCGATTTGCGGCGAGAGCTGGGCTGGCTGCGGCACAAAAGCCTGGGGCTGCGGCGGCGGGACAAAACCCTGCGGGGGCTGTGCGGGAACCTGGAATTGCCGGGACTGCGGCGAAGGCGCCGTTTGCGAAGGAAAAGAATCGATCACCGCCGCCGGCGTGGGGACACTCGGAACCTCGGCAGCATCTTCCGATCCGTCGGCCGAGCTGTTCTCGGGCACGAAAGCGAGCAGAAACAGTGCCGCGACAGCAATGGCGGCAAGCGTCCGTACGTAGTTATTCTTCATCCACATGATCCCATCATCCCTTGATCGTTCGAAGTGCAAGAATCTCCGTATTCCTGGAGCGGACCAACAGCCTATCGCGGATGGCTCCATTCACCGAGAGCAATTCTTCAGTGGAAAACCAGGGATACGAGCGTTTTCATGTGCACGCTCGCCGCAGGGACGGTGCCGAATCGATTAAAATTCTGCACCTGCGTCCGTGACTTGGATCCTAGGTTCTCAATCGTGGGAAATGCTTGATGGAACGTGGAGTCAACCGCCCGGTGACGTGTCCCGCCTGTGGGACCGTCGCCACGAATCCTGTCGGTTATTGCGCCTCTTGCGGACAACGCCTCCCGCAGACGGCGTCGCTTGGACCACCCGTTACCAACCCCTACGCGGCACCGGCCACCGAACCAGTGATGTCGCTTTCCACGAATCGGTTCGATCCGGTCACGGTCAAGAAAGTCGAGGCCGTGATCAAAGACGCCAGCCAGGTTGTGCTGGCGGTATTGATTGGGTTCCTGTGCACTGGTTTCGCCTGGTTATTGATTGGCCCTTGGTTCTTCTATCGGTTGCTTTGCTGGAATCGACTCGCCCGCGAATATCCCTCTCTGCTGCTCGGCGGCGCACCGGTGGGCAGCCTTGAACAAAGATTTCAAGCTTCCCGCGGACGCCTCATTGGCGGACTGATCGTCGGAGCCGTGATGTTGTTGTTCATGTTCGCAGCATTTGCCGCGATGGCTTTTGTTGGCTAACAGACTATTGTTCCTGCAACCACCACTCGAAGAATCGGTAGATCTGCTCGTTCGACGTCTCCGTGGGTGCGTGGGTGTCTCGGCTGGTCATGCCGACGCGATCGTGATAGCCGAGCAGTTTGTTCACGGCGATAGCGTGTTGGAGCGCGGGCCAGCGTTCGGGAAGGTCGGCCGTGCCCCCGGAAACCAAAAACGGTCGCGGCGCCATCAACGCGTGCAGATCGACCAGATCGAATCCACCGTCGATGAGTCGCTTGTAGGAGCCGGTTCGCGGCTCACCTTCGCTGGGAAGCTTGCGGAATCGTTGTGGCTTGTCGGGATCAACCACTCCGCCGAGTTCAAATCCTAGATACCATTCATCCCAATAATTGACGCTACCACCGGGGTTCTGTTCACGTCGATCCCGTTCGTCAAAAACGATTCCAGCGTCCGACCAAACGGCGCAGGCAAATTTGTCGTACAAGCACGAGGCGAACAGCGACCACTTTCCGCCGAACGAGTGTCCGACAATCCCGATGCGATCGGGATAGACTTCGGCGCGGTGCGACAGAAACGTGTTAGCATTGGCCGCGGCGTAGGCGAGCGCCGACAGAGGTTGGACGTTGACCGGTTTTCCCTCGCTGCCGAAATATTGGCCGCGATGTCCGGCTTCGCGGTAGTCATCCCAGTTGACTCCTGAATTTGGCTTGCCGATCGACAGGGTCACGAATCCCCGCCGCGCCAGTTGCCAGCCAAAGTCTCTGCGTTCGATTCCCAGCCCGGCGCCCGATTGCGCGTCATAGTACGGAACCACGACGGCCGGGAACGGCCCGTCCCCATCGGGAACCAGCATGAACGCATCCACCATTTCTCGGCCGATGCCGATCTCAATCCGCAACTGACGCTGCGTGATATTGTCTCGCCGTGTGACCTTGACCGATTCGAACCTGGGGTTCTCGATGAGCGGTGGCCACGGACCCATGATCGCGTGCCATTGCTCCAGGATTTCGGCTCGTCGGCGTTGCCAATCGGCGGGCGATTCAACCACGCTTCGGTCGGCGAAGGTCAATGGCGAACGGAATGCACCCAGATCGCCCTGATATTCGGTGGGCGGAGCAAAGAACTCGGCCAATTCCGTAGGCGGCGCGTGATTCTCGCTGGCCCACGCCGCGCGCCGAGCCGCATCTGCGGTGATACGCATCTTCCGCGCCGAGATGCTGCGAAACGTCCACGGCCACTCGGCGTTTTCGGGAAACGAATCGAGGACGGTTTGGAGCTGGTTTTTCGCAGCGTCCCGTTCAGCGACGTCGTTGTCCTCTTGAGCTGACAAATTGGATTGTTCGAAAGGATCGACGGCCAAGTCAAAGAACGCGCCGGTCGAGTAGAGTTTGAATCGATCGTTACGGACGATGCGCGAATCGGCATATTGGGTGAATGTCCAAGGTCGCTGCCAAGATTCGTCAGAGCCATCCCGCAGGACCGAGGCAAAACTTTGGCCGTCAAGGATCACGTCCGTGGGCAATTCGGCGTGGGCCAATTCGGCGAGTGTGGGCAGAATATCGGCGGCATTCAACAGCGCATCACTTTCACATCCTGATTCAATCCAAGCGGGACAATTCACGATCAACGGCATGTTGATGCCGCGCTCGGTGAGCGAATAAATGCCCTCTTCCGAAATGCGCCCTGAAGGCGTCCGCCGAGGCTCTGCGGCATCCCTTGGTCGGTTCCGGTATCGGTACCATTATCGGTGGCAATGAACACGAGTGTGTTATCTCGCAAACCTGTATCGTCCAAGGCTTTCACGATGCGGCCAATCAGGTGATCCGCGTAGTGCAACATGCCGGCAAATTTCTGACGAGGCGACGCATTCTCGTCGAGACTCTCGGGCGTCGTCGTCACAGGAATGTGTGTGAGAATCGCTGATTGGTAAAGCAAAAATGGTTGATCGCGATTCCGCTTGATGAAGTCGATCGAGTAGTCGGTGAACACGTCAGGTCCGAATCTTCCACTGGCGTCGACCTGCTTGCCGTTTTGCACGACATAGGGATCCCAGTAACGTTTCTTGTGCGCCGGGAGCCCCGGTTTCGCCTCCGGCCAAATGCAATGTTCCTGAAAGCCGTGCCGGGTCAATGCGTCGGCCTGCTGAGGGTCGAACAAATCGTTGATCTGCCATTTCCCAGAGATGCACGTCTTGTAGCCAGCATCACGCAGTAGCCGCGCAAAGGTGACTTCACGATTCCAATCGAGGAAACCGCCGCCGTAAATCGCGCTGTCGTGATGAGTGTGCCAGCCGGTGCGAAACGGATATCGTCCGGTGAGTAACATCGTACGAGTTGTACTGCAGACCGGTGTGACGTAGAAATTCCGGAACTTCATGCCGCTGTAACAAAGCCGGTCGATGTGCGGCGTTTGGTTCTCTTGACTGCCGTAGCTGCGAATCCAGTCCTTCCCAACGTTATCAAGCAGGATGAAGACGACATTGGGTCGACGCGACTGCTCGGCACGAACCCTCTGGTACGACGAACTGATGGCGGCGAATGCCAGAACGACGCCGAGTGGTACAAGCCAGTGGAAAACCGTCTTGTGGATACAACGATGCATGTTTGATGGCTGGTGTTTTGTGGAGGCAAGCGGTGTGCCGGCGCTGCGATGATCAGACACCCTGACTATCCCAAACGGAGCACCCGATCGTGCGGTTCAACGACCCAAGGTATCCATCTTATCCCGTACCGGGATCGCTGAGTGCGTATTGCAACTTGATATTTGGCGACAGTGGTACACCCATCCACATCCGCGTCAAATCGCGGACTTGATCAAAACCCAAGCGTTCTGCCAATTCGACGGCGTCCCGATTTGGATGGGGCACGTCCCAGAAGACGCGACCACTGCTGTGTGCCAACAAAGAACCGATGATCCTCTCTGCCGCGTCGACGTCGCCCGCTGTCACCGGTCCCAGGTAATTGGCCAGATGTCCGGACCGAATCATGCCGAAACCGCCACCGTGATTTTCACAAATCGAATCGCCGGCCAATCGATCCAGCCAATTCTTGCGGTCAACCCCAAACGCTTCCAAATCCAATGACGCATGGGCATCGATCGGTGACGGTTGCGACCGAGTCCCCGCCATACTTGGCGCCGTCGACCCCCGTTGCCAGCGATGAAAAGACCACTCGGTCTGGAAACCGAGTTGCTCGTAGACGCTCTGGCCTTGGGGAGTCGCGTCAAGCTTGATGCATTTCATACCCTTGCCGCGAAGGTAGCTTAAACCGGCATTCATCAGCGCGGTCGCGATGCCCAGCCGACGGTGATCAGGATGAACCAGCATCATACCGATCCAGGCCAATTCCTTGCCATAACATGTTGTGGTCACGGTTCCAACGAGTTTGCGGTCAATGTCGGCGACAAAACATCCATCGGGTTGATCATTGATCAAACGCGACCAATCATCGCGCAGTTGATTCCAGCCGGCCGAGCGACAGAGGTCGAGCGCCGGGGCGATGTCATCTTTTGTGAACAGTCGGATCCTTGGAATCACCAAAGGTTGTCACCTGCAGTTTGAGTGGCCTCGCCGCGGATTAGCTGATCGACATCTTCTCTCGCGAGCAGCATCATTCGCTGAAACATTTCATCGGCGTCGACCGCTCGGTAATTCCAGATGTCTCCGACCACGCCGTTGAGAGAATGATCTTTGACGTATTGAACAAAGGCGTCCAAGTCGGAGGTGAGCTCGACTGCTGTTTGGAATGACATCTGCCCGCGTGCAATTTCGTCGATTCGATCGGGCCACCAACGCCGATCAAGAAGCTGTGGACTGACCCGCTGGACAAGTGCCGTTTCGACGCCTCCGGCGTGCTGGTCGCCACGGGCGGATGCGAATTCGGCAAGCGGTTCGTACAACCAGCGAAACGTCCATCGTGAACAACCGCTGGCCTGCAGTCCCGCTACGATCGCACGGCGATGCGTGATGGATCCGTGCACATCGACCACGTAAATCGATTCGGGACACTTCCAGCGGACCAATGCACTGACATATCCGGTGACATAGCGGCTGAGCAGATCGGCGGTCAAATCGACGCTAAATCCGAACGGCAGTCCCCAGGTTAGTTGACCATATTCGAGCGGCCGACAAAGTTCGATTTGCCGATATTCCGCCGCCAGCTGACGCAGCACGCTGTAACTTTGGATCGTGTCGGTTGCCAGCGGCAAGTGTGGCCCGTGTTGTTCAACGGCCGTGTCGACGCTGAACGCCAATAGACTCGCTGCGGTCGACGCGGGAAGTTCTTCGCGGGGAAGCTCGACCACTCGCAGTCGTGTTGATTCATTCCGTATGAAGCTTGGGAAGCATCGCCGAATTTGCGCGATCATCGCGTGTTTCAGCTGATCATCGACCGCTTCGTGAAACAGCGGCGGCAGAACGATATCGCCGAGCTCAGCGCATCGTTGATAAGGTGTCGCCAGCGAGCAAATTGGTAAAACGAATTCGGCAGCCGCTCTGTGTTGCAATTCATTCAGCGTATATGCCGTGATCCAGGGACCGGCATTGACGGATTCGGGAAGGTAATCACCGAGCATCCTAAAGACTGCCTTTCGCGGAGACAGGCACTACGTAATCTTCACATGGATCGCTTGATCATAGGGCAATGCCGGGCTGACCAAGCTTGCATCGTTGCGCAGATAGTGAAATGCGGCGGCGCGACGTGAACTCAAACTGCGGTTGACCGACGATTGGTGAGGTGTATTTCCATGATGAAAGGAGACACCGCCGCTGGGTACCGGTGCCGGCATCATTTCGTATTCGATCGCGACTGGGCCAGGAATCTGGAGATTATAGGGCTCATCGGCCGGTGCGATATGCGGCACAACCTGATCTTGATGAACGTCGCAATAGTACAGACAACCGTTCTCGGTTGTCGCGTCGTCCAATGCGATCCATGCCGTTAGTGTTGCATCGGGGCGATCTGGCCCGAAGTAAAAGTTATCTTGGTGAATCGGCTTGGGACCGCCAATGCCTGGCGGCTTCATAAAGACTTGGCTGAAGAAAACGGAGACGCCCGATCCGATCAATTGCTCGACGATCGCGACAACGGACGCGTGCTGTGCCAATTCACGAAAGACCTGGCGGTGAAACACCGGGTTGTCCAGTTTGCGAAGCTGGGCTTGTTCGCCCGAATCCTGTTCGATGTACCAACGCCGATCTTGCTCGGAAAGGTTGCGCAGAAAATCGCTACCCCAGGCCGTCAGATCATCGATCGCGGCCTGAATCAACCGCGCGTCAAACACGCCCGGTACGGTTAGATGACCGGTCCGTCGAAATTCTTGGATCTGCTCGGGTGATAACACTTGATTACTCGGCATGCGTGGCAACTGTAAACGCTACCCGATCGGGCGGTTGGAACCGTGCCTCGGTCGTTTTGGCGCGATAGCTATCGATCATTTTTGGCAGCGTAATCAAGGCTGTTCGGGCGGCCATCGCCAGCAACAGCAACAACCCGATCGTAGCGAGCGTGATGGTGGCCGGACCATTGACATTCTCGCCCATCACATCCCGCGAACTGGTAAGCCACAGCAAGACTCCCGCGACAAGCGGCGCCGCGACAACCGTCACCGCTTGGGCGGCGATGATGGTGGGTGTTCGGTCAAAGCCGAACACGAGCACGGCTAGCCCCACGGACATCCCCGTCAACAAAGCTGCCGTCGTCAACATGCGCGGCGCAGGATCGCTCGGTTTACTAGCCAGCCCCAATGCATCGGCGGCGATGAAACCGCCAATCATTGAATTAACAAGAAATGACGAGTAAGCGGCGGAAAACAGACCGAGGCAAAAGATGATTTTCGCCGACGGCCCGAACGTCGTTTCCAATGAAGTGGCCACGGCAACGGGATCGGCCAGTGTCACTTTCTCGCCCGTGTACAGGCCGGCCGCTGCTGTCGACATCAACATCAACGTGATCAAGAACATGATCAGTGAACCGATCCTGGCGTCGACCAGGCCGCTTCGGATATCCTGCTGCGACCATCCTTTCTGTTTCACCAGATACGCCTGGTAAAATGCGGCCGTGATGACAAAGGTCGTACCGACCAGTCCTAACACAGGAAGCAACTCGCCAGATTCGCCGAGAGATGGCACGAAACCTTTCGCCATCGCACCCAGGTCGGGTCCAAGCATGAACAGGTTGATGGCAAAGCAGATCAACATCAACGCAACAAACGCCATCATCAGGCGTTCCAACATCTTATACATGTCTTTGAACGCATACAGAAATGAAATCGCGAGCACATTGAATACGACCACAAGCACGGCCACGATCGATTTCGATTCAATGAATGCCTCAAAGGCTGCCGCTACCCCAATATTGTTGCCCGACTGAAATGCTGCGGAAATAAAAAAGACGCCGATGCCAACGAGAATCGAAAGCCATGCCCCCGCTTTCCTGCGAATCAAGTCACAGGACGTTTCCGAGGTCGAAGCACCCAATTTGGCTCCCAATGTCATGTACACCATCATGAAGATGACCGACACAGCGACCACCCATAGCATCGAGTAGCCGTCGTTCGCGCCGACCATGCTGCTGGTCATGATGCTGCCGGGGCCGATCACCACACAGGCGGTGATCAATCCTGGGCCGATGCGTTGGTACCAAGCCTTCGCCCCGGCTGACGTGGCAATCTCAGGTGGGTGTTGGCTCATGGAGGCCTTTCCACGCCAGCGGGAAGCGTGTTGGAGCGAAGGTGGGAATTCCGTGACAGGCATAGTGTGCAGGACGTGAGTCGTCCACGCAACTTCGCGGACGGCTGTCACCGGGCGACGAGCCGAGAATCCCGACACCCTCGTGAACGGGGCGAGAGACCGCCACGAAAAAAGGCCGGCTTTTGCCCGTTCGATCAGAATTCCCAGCTGTCCAACCGCGCAAGGTCGGGGATCTCGGCCACGCCGAATGGGGATTCATTGACCGTGCCGAGACTCAATCGTCCATCATGCGGTGCCAGAGCTGCAAACCCGCGATCATTCAGCCGATACAAATCGGGGTGGTTTTGGATCACCCGACGTTGGATTTCTTCGGGGTACATGCTGAGACCGGCAAAGTAGTGATGCCCGTTTCGTTCCACGTGATCGATCCCCAAAGCGGCAACCATCGCCAAGTCTTGCAGTAGCGCCACGGGTCCGACGTTGGCCAGATCTTCGGCCGACATCAACACACCCGGATTGGTCTTTCGTTGTTGAAAAATCGTCGCAGCGTTCACGAGACCCTTGATGATTCCCTTGCAGTTCTTGTGGCTGGTTCCCGAATACCCGAGTCTCAGTGCGGTCGGCAAGCTATCAAAGTCGGCATCCGATTCGTCGATAATGATCGGTGGGGCATCTTTCCAAGCCTGGAAACCCTCTGCCACGTCTTCGCCAAGCGCGCGGTCGCGGTGCAGCGGTTGTTCGACGAACAGCAGCGCACGATCGAGAAAGTTTCGCAGCACGGTCGAAGCTCGCAATTCCTCCCAATCGGCGCGAAACGCGTCGATGTCGCCGTATTGTTCGTTACCGTCGAGCGTCAATCGAGCCTCGGCTCCGGCATGTTCCGTGATGATCGTCGCCAAACGCGTCAGACGATCACGATCGCTTATCGGATCCCCTTGAAGTTTGATTTTGAAGTACCGCAATCCATACCGGCGGATATTGGCAACCAGCGAATGCGGTAGCCCATCATCCAACTTGTCCGTCGGATCAATCTCGTCGTCGGTCAGCGGATCGCCCAGTCCGACCGTGTGCCGAAGTTGAACACTTCGGCGGGCGGTTGGGGGCAGAAAATCGACCGGGCGCATCGTATCCAACGCGTCGCGAACAACGCTCAATTCGATCCCCAAGGCATCCGAACGAAGCGACTGAAACAGCGTCAAACCGCTACCACGACACAAGGCGTCCATCACGGCACGCTCGACCAGGCTGGTGCCAAACCCGGCGAGCAAATGGGGTACACCCGCCGCATTTGCCCAATCCTGTTGCATGCGATACAGCTGCCACCACCACAAGAAAAAATTGGTTTGCTGCTTGAGTTCGATCGCCAGATCGGCGGCATGACGAATCACACGCTGCATTTGCGGCAGATCGTCTTGCTCGAATGTTGTGTCGCGATTCTTGGTGAACCATTTTGGCGGCAAACCATCGGCACTCACCCCGACGCAAGTCTTTCCGTCGGATTCGACCGTTGCGCGGACGAACAAATGGGGCAACTCGGTCATGCTGGCGATTCCGTATCGGAACGGGAATCGGGTATGCATCGGAAGCCGAAAGAATTCGATGTTGTGAACGCAGAGACTCATGGTCAGATGATACTGTCGTCGCGCAGGCCGATCGCGGAAGGGCATAAAAAAAGAGCTTTAGCCCTTGCGGGCGAAAGCTCTCTGGAATCAACACGGAGTGCACGGCGAGTCGATTACGCAGCGTCCTTCTTTTTCTTCGCGCCTTTGCCCTTTTGACCGGCACTGGCGGCTCGCTGCAACTGTTTCGGCAACTTTGCTTTTTGTTCGTCCGACAACAATGCGATGACGCTCTTTTGAAACTTCATCTTGACGGCATTTGCCTTCTGCAGACCTTCGGCATGTGCGGCGGTAAAGCCGGCAGCTTCATTGACCGCAGCAACAAGCTCCTTGCCCTTTTTGTCGGAGTCCTTCATCGACTTTTGTACTTCGGCTCGTTTTTTCATCAGCGCGGGCGTGATTCCGGCGGCCGCTTGGATCGCCTTCATTTCTTCGCCAGCCTTCTTGCCGAGTTCTTTGATCTTGGCGACTTGATCGTCGGTCAAGCCAACCGGTTCGAGCTGTTTGGTGATCAGAGCGGCGACGTTCTGGCCGGCCTGGCCTTGTCTGCCCTTCTTCTTCTTCGGTGTGGCATCGTCGTCGCCCAGGGCGGGAGCGAGCATGATCGCGGCCAAAGTGCAGGCACCAATCATCTTCTGTATCATCGGGATCTCGGTCGGATAGGAGAGGAATGATTTGATCCACGAAGGGTGAATCAAGTCCCGAATTCTATTCTGCCCACGGCGACAATGTCTATGGATAGGGGGGTAATTCTTTGCATAATTCCCCGTTAGGGGAAAGCAACTAATTCTCCGCGGCCACCTGGGTTTCGGGGGACTCCTCTCCGGCAGGAATCTGTGCCCGAGGCTTTTCGGCCGTCACGGTTCCGGGGACCAGCCAGACGCCGCTGCTATGCTGCTCGATCAGCGTCATCAATTCGTCGTTGTCGATCGCCTCGACCTCCAACAACCGCTGCGTGACCGCCTCCAGAACTTCGCGACGTTGGGCCAGAATCTCGCGAGTATGGGTCAAAGCGTCTTCGACAATTCTGGCGATCTCTTTGTCGATCATTTTGGCCATGTCTTCGCTATGCATCATTTGGAAGGCATCGCCACCCCCGCCGGCCAAAAAGGGCGAACGTGAACTTCGGCGGAAATTGATTCGTCCCATTCGACTCATGCCATAGTCCATCACCATGCTGCGCGCGATTTCGGTGCACCTTTCGAGATCGTTTTGCGCTCCGGTGCTGATGTCTTGGAAGATCATTTCCTCGGCCAGGGTCCCGGCCAAAAGCACCTTCATGTTGCTCTCCAATTCGCTCTTGGTCATCAAGTAACGTTCCGATTCGGGACGTTGCATGGTGTAACCGAGTGCGGCCAAACCACGTGGAATGATACTCACCTTGTGCACCGGATCGGTGTTGGGAAGCGCCGCGGCGACCAGCGCATGGCCCGTTTCGTGATAGGCAACGCGGATCTTTTCGTCCTCGTTCATGACACGATTCTTTTTCTCCAACCCGGCCGTGACACGCTCGACGGCTTCGTTGAATTCGCGAATACCGACGGCCCGCTTCTCGGCACGTGCGGCGAGCAATGCTGCTTCGTTGACGAGGTTCGCCAAGTCCGCACCAACGAATCCGGGCGTGATCGAGGCGACCTCGCGGAGATCAACCTTTTCGTCCAACTTGACGTTCTTCACATGGACCCGCAGGATTTCTTCGCGGCCGCCGATATCGGGCCGATCGACAAGCACGTGACGGTCAAATCGACCGGGTCGAAGAAGTGCCGGGTCGAGCGTTTCCGGGCGATTCGTCGCAGCGATCACGATCACACCCGAGTTGGAATCGAATCCGTCCATTTCGACAAGCAACGCATTGAGTGTCTGTTCGCGTTCGTCGTGGCCACCCACGGTCGAACCACTACGACTCTTTCCTAACGCATCAAGCTCGTCGATGAAGATGATGCAGGGAGCGCGACTGGTCGCCTGATGGAACATGTCCCGAACACGCGCGGCGCCGACCCCGACATACATCTCGACAAAGTCACTCCCGGAAAGGCTGAAAAACGGTACGCCTGCCTCGCCGGCGATCGCCTTGGCTAGCAGCGTCTTGCCGGTTCCCGGAGGGCCGACGAGCAACACGCCTCTGGGAATCCGTCCACCCAGCGATTGGTACTTTTCACTGTTTCGCAGGAAGTCGACGACCTCCCGCACCTCCTCGACCGCTTCTTCGATGCCCGCGGCGTCGTCGAATGTGATCGCCAAGTCCTCTTGCCCGTACAACTTGCCTCGACTGCGCGAGAACGACATGGGAGAACTGACACCCCCGATCCGTTTGAGCATCATGATGCCCAAGAAAACGAGCACACCGATCATCAACAATTCGGGCCAGTGGTCCTCGAAAAAACGACTCGGTCGGGCGTTGTCCCAAATCACATTGGACGCCTGCAGCAGCTCCAGTAGTTTTCGATCCTCGGCTTCGTTGCGAATCGTGCGAATGGTTTGGAATTCGACCCGTTTCGCCTCGGTCGTCGGTTCCTTGCCCTCGCTATCGAGTGATCGCAGCAGCACCGAACCGGTGATCATTTCGTCAGCGACAAAGATATCTTTCGGATCGCTGTACTCGACCCAGTTGTCTGTGTTCTTGGTCGAACGGACTTTCAGTGTCGGCGACGCCTGGAGCGGTTCAACAAGCGAGGCGTCGCCGTCGGATGGTTGGGATGGATTCGGCGAACCCTGCGCGGCATCAGCCGCCGAGGCATCATCCGCCGAGGCTCCATTGGCGGCCGCCTTGAGCTCGAGCAGTGCGATCAGGTCAGGATAACGAAGTCGTCGGTCAGCGCTGCTAAACAGAAACGCGCTCAGAAGCACCGCCGAAGTGATCGCGGCCAAGATCAGCCAAACGTTACCTCCACCCCGAGTTTCATGGTTGTTGCTGCCGCTGCTGCGGTTCTCGTCGTCGCTCATACCCTCGCCCAAGTTTCTGGAATGCAATCACCAAGGGACCCGCGTTGCCGCGCCGAAACGTCAATTTGGCAGAGAACGGGTACATCTCATCTCGTCCGGTTCTCTCCCTACGCTCACGAGTCCGCCAGTGTGCGGCGTGGGAAAGGCCCAGATCTGCCTTCAGCCTCAAACAGCGTCGAGGCAGATCCATAGTCTCGTTCAGCATTCTTTGGTCGACCATCGCCAAGGGCAACCGCCCGACCAGGACAACCAAAGTTGGGGTCGGGTCGTATCGGTGATACGGATGGTCCATGATGGGGCCTGCAGGCGGAAAAAAGAGCAAGCAAAGTCGCTCGGTCCGCGCCGCCAGTGAGCCAATTTTGCGGAAATCCGGCCAACTTCCCGAAAATCGGTCGAGCCCGGCGCCCGACCGATCCCAGCACCCCGCGACCAAAGTGCGGTTTCCAAGATGAATTCGCCCGACAATTCCCAAAATCGTGACAGTTGCCGAAATGTCGCCGTTTTGGGCGCGACCGGCAGCATTGGCATGGCCACGCTGGATGTGCTGAAAAATCTCAATCGCGTCGACCAGGAGTGCCAGTGGCGTCTGAGGTCGATCTCAGGACACCGAAATTTCGAACTTTTGGCCGACATCGCGGCAAACCAGGAACTGCCCCCCGAACTCGTCGTGCTCTCTGACCCCGAGCTGGCAAGCAAATACCATGCAGTCCACTGGGGTCCCCGAATTCAGGTCGGAACCGAGGGATTGGTCGAGGCCGCTCGTGATCCATCGGTCGACGTCGTGGTGGCTGCGATCGTCGGCCGAGCGGGTCTGGAAAGCACGCTCGCGGCCGTCGAGTCGGGGAAACGGGTGGCGCTGGCAAATAAAGAGACGTTGGTCGTCGCCGGGCCTCTGGTCAATTTGGCGATGGCCCAATCCGGAGCCGAGTTGCTGCCGGTCGATAGCGAGCATTCGGCGATTTTTCAGTGCATTGGAACATCAAGCTCGCCCCCCAAACGCTTGATTTTGACGGCCAGCGGCGGCCCCTTTCGGACCTGGACGACGGAGCAGATGCGAACCGCGACACCGGAGTCGGCGCTCGATCACCCGACCTGGGACATGGGACCAAAAATCACGATTGATTCGGCGACAATGATGAACAAGTCGCTGGAAATCATCGAGGCCAGATGGCTGTTTGGTCTTCCAGCTGAAGCGATTGAGGTCGTCATCCACCCCCAATCGATCGTCCATTCGATGGTCGAGTTTGAGGACGGATCGGTGATCGCCCAGCTCAGTCCGCCGGACATGAGGCTACCCATTCAATACGCCCTGACCTATCCCCGCAGGCTGCCCTGTGACGCTCCGCCCTTGGATCGTGGTAAAATCTGGGATTTGTCGCTCCAACCAGCCGATCGACAGCGATTTCCCGCACTGGACCTGGGGTTCGAGGTTGCCGCGGCCGGTGGAACGGCCGGAGCGGTGGTGAATGCGGCCAATGAACAGGCGGTCGGTCTATTCTTGGACGGACAAATTCGGTTTACTGACATTGTGTCCGTCTGCCGAAGTGTGCTCGAAAGTCACACCCACGAATCGAACCCGCCGCTGGAGCGTTTGCTCGAGCTGGATCGTTGGGCTCGAGCGGAAGTGAGAAAGTGGTGCGGAATTGGTCACCCATAGCATTGGTCAGGGAATTGGTCAGGAATATCCGCAGCAAGCCGAAACGGTTCGCCATTGTTGGCGAATCGCGGTCATGATCAAGCAAGAATGTCAGCGTTCGGCTGGCAGCAAACGAGAAGGTGCCGTTTTCGATGATGATTGACTGGATCGCCGCGGCGTTGCCGCTCGCGACAATCGATGAACCGAGTTTTCTGGAATCCCTGCTGGGACAGATTCTCATTTGGGGTCGTGTCGCGTTGGGAATCGGCTTGGTCATCTTTGTGCACGAGCTGGGTCACTTCTTGGCCGCGAAAACTTTCGGCGTGAAGTGCGAGAAGTTTTATGTTGGCTTTGATGTGCCACTGCGGATCGGTCCGATCAAATTCCCTCGCACGCTGGGCAAGTTTCAGTACGGCGAAACGGAATATGGCATCGGGATTCTTCCGCTCGGTGGTTACGTCAAAATGTTGGGACAGGACGACGACCCGCGAAAGCAGGAAGAAGAGGCCAAACGGATACGGATCGAAGGGGGCGATGGTGAGGAGGAACAACCCGAAAAACTGGACCCCCGCAGCTATCCGGCCAAACCGGTTTGGCAGCGAATGATCATCATCAGTTCCGGTGTGGTGATGAATGTGCTGACCGGCATGTTGTTCGCCGCGATCGCATTTGGGTATGGCGTCGCCTACAGTCCCGCGATCATCGGCGGAGTCACGCCCGGTGGCCCTGCCTGGCAAGCGGGCATTGAGCCAGGAGGCCAAGTCGTTTCGGTCGGCCGGCTGAAACAGGAGAAGATGCATTTTCGTGAGATGCAACTGGCAATACTGACCGAGGGTCTGGACAACCCAGAAAAGCCGATCGATATCGCGATTCGATACGACGACGGTCTGCGCGAATACAAACTTTTTACCGCGCCCCATCCGGGTGACAGCGACCGACGGATGATTGGGATCAGTATCCCGATGTCGACCACGCTGAGTAGCAATCTGTATGCGGTTCCCGGAACGGCTGCCGCGAGTGTGCTGAGTGCCGATGATGCCGGCGCGGGTTGTATCGTTCAATGGAATCGCGATCAACGAAGCTTCCATCGTTCCCGGCACACCGCTGTTCGATTATCTGTACTCGCATCCTGGCGAGACCGTTCGTCTGGGGATCAAACGCGTCGACGGCAGTGAGCGAGAAGTGGAACTGCCGCCTCAACCAGCCAAGTCGATCGGATTGAGATTCGCGATCGGCCCGATCGTATCGCTCATCGTGGGCGGCCCAGCCGAAACAGCGGGTGTCAAGGTTGGCGACCGGATCCTAGCGGTCGACGGTGACACGATGGTTGACGCATTCGGTCTGCCGTTGACTCTTTCGGGCGTCACATCGAACGTGAAATTGACGCTCGGGCGAGGCGAAGGTGCCGATACCGAGACGATCGATGTGGAACTATCGCCGTCAAATGCATTGCAGACATTGAAGCCAACCGAGGGCATCAGCGGTCAGATCGCAGTCAACTCGCTCGGCCTGTCGTATCAGCCATTGCCACAAGTCGCCAGCGTCATTCCCCGATCATCGTCCGCAGACGGGGATGGCTCGGAGCAGGCCGCGGATGTCTTGCAACCAGGCGACAAATTGCAGGAAGTCAAATTGATGTGGGCCAAGGATGACATTCCCGAGGCACTTCAAGACGAACGCTATGAGCGGATTCTTGACACTCTGATCACAGGTTGGGAGTTCAAATCGGCAACGCCCCTGGCCGACCTTCGTGAAGCGATTCAGTTTTTGCCCAAGGGTACGGAACTGCGGGTGTTTGCGACACGGCCTCCTGAGGATCAAGTCGTGTCCGCGACGGTCGTCGTCCGACAAGATGACCGCTACCTGTTCGAACGCGGTCTTGGCTTCACCGTGACCGAGTCGATCCAAACAGCCTCGTCGCCGGGCGAGGCATTGACGCTGGGAATTCAAGAAGGCGAGCGTCGCTTGTCGGAAGTGGTCCGGTTCTTGGGAATGCTGCCGCGTGGCAAGGTCAAGCTGCGACATGTCGGAGGCCCGCTGGCGATTGTCGGAATGGCCAAGCAAGAAACCGAACGAGGGATCTCACGTCAACTGATGTTCCTGACGATGTTGAGCATGAACCTGGCGATCCTTAATTTCCTGCCAATCCCGGCGCTCGACGGTGGACACATGGTGTTCCTGGTCTACGAGTTGGTGCGCGGGAAACGGGCCGACGAGCAGATCGAGTTTCGTCTCACGTTGGCCGGTGTGATTGCGCTGTTGGCATTGATGGTCGTGGTATTCGCCAACGACATCATTCGCTATCTCACGGCTTGAAACCGTGAACAGAAAACGAGGACTCACGGAGGATTGCCGGCGAAGCGTAGGGGTTGTTCGACCGCGACGGGGCCTGGGCGATCAGATCGGCAACCGGCGGCGTCGGAGGTTGGTACAGGTGACCCTTGGCAATCTGGCTGATTCTCTCGACTAAATCAACCGCTTCGGGCGCGACGCCTCGAACCGCGCAGCGATCCGAAACCATGGTCACGATAGGAGATCGGCAGTTCGATCTGCCCCGCTTCGCTGCGCAGGAAAATGATCGCCATGTAGGTGGCGGTGAACCATCCCGACGGTATGACCGAATGAAATTCCGCGCCCAGGATCGACTCACAGGGCAGTTCGTATTCGTGACGATCGCCGGTCATCCAGACCCCGTCGCCGTCGACACGGATCAGCATCAAATCGGTCGCGGTTTCCAGTGACAGCGTCCGCCAACGCTCTCGCGGTACCAATTCGACGACTCGGACGTCGTCGTCTGCAGGCGAAACAAGTGGGCCAACGCGTTCCCGTACGCGCTGAACAAGCCGCCAAGAAAGCATTCGATTGAGCGGCCATTCCGGGTAAACGAAAACCATCACGAACTGCATGCATAGCCATCCGCTGGCCAACAGCAGCACGGCCGCTGCGAGCATCGTTTGAACATGGAGCAGCCATAAGCCCAAGAACATCCAGACCATCCAACTGGCCTGGAACGCAATCAACAGGATGGAGTGCAACAGCAAATTCGACAAGCTGAGGAGTCGTCGCGGATGACGATCATTGACAGGCGTGATCCGTGCGAGATATGCCTCGGTATCGGGCATCGGCGTCTCCGAAGTGTTGAACCGTTGTCGGGCCGCCGGGTGGCGACGGCCGCAGAATATCCGCCAGATCCCAGCTTAATGTTGCACCCGCATCCAGTTCCAGCGAATTCCCAAAACGATTCGAAAACGAACGCGATTGTGCGACCACCGCCAATCCGGAATCGCCTTTGCGGGCCGCGGAGATCGGATAATCCGATTGACCGCTATCACCGATCGTCCGACCAGAAAGTCGTCAAGTGATCGTTTATCGATCGTATTTCCGATCGCGGACTGACGTACCGTTGCCTAGCGTCAATTCATTGTCTGAATGAGTCAGCGCAGTTCGTTACAGGGGCGGTACCACGAAAAGATGAATGCTCTCAATCCATCCGACACCACATTGAATACGGTAAGTATCTCAGCGATTGCTGCGCCGAAAACGGCTGAGGCGGTTGTCAATGCGACCCGCGCGCCACGCGACGCCTACGTGATGATCGTCGATGACGAGAGTATCAACATCGATATCGTTCAAGCCTATTTGGAAGAAGATGGGTTCGGCAACTTCGTCTCCACGACGGATTCAACGCGCGCCCTCGACATGGCCCGTCAGCACAAACCCGACATCATGCTGCTGGATATCAACATGCCGCGAGTTAGCGGAATGGATATTTTGAAGTCGATGCGCAACGACCAGGAACTGTGCCGGATTCCGGTCGTCGTACTGACCGCGGCAACGGAACCCGAGGTCAAGCTCAAATCGCTTCGCTTGGGCGCCTCGGATTTTCTGGCAAAACCGGTCGACCCCAGCGAACTGTTGTTGCGGATTGAAAACGTTCTTGGAGCCAAAGCTTATCAAGATCACCTGGCGGAATACTCGGAGCGGCTTGAACAGCAAGTCAGGATTCGCACGGCGGAATTGCTTCGCTCGCGACAGGAAGCGATCCATTGCCTGGCGCGGGCCGCCGAATACCGAGATGATGATACCGGTCATCACGTGACTCGTGTGGGCCTTTACGCCGCGATCATCGCGGACCAACTGGGATTCCCCCCCGCCGCCGTCGAGTTGATCGAACAGGCTGCCCAACTTCACGACATTGGCAAAATTGGGGTACCCGACTCGATCTTGCACAAGCCGGGAAAGCTTGAGCCGGAAGAATTCAAGATGATGCAAGGTCATTGCGCGATTGGTCGTCGGATCGCCAATCCTCTGACCGAGGAAGAAGCGAACGAGTTGAATCGGCACACGTCGGTGGGAATGCAAATCATGACTTCGACCACCTCGCCAGTGCTGAAAATGGCCGCGGTGATCGCAGCGACCCATCACGAGAAATGGGACGGGTCAGGGTACCCCTGTGGATTGTCCGGAAAAGACATTCCCATCGAAGGACGAATTGTGGCAGTCGCCGACGTGTTCGACGCGCTGAGTTCCAAACGTCCCTACAAAGACGCATTTCCAATCGAGGAATGCCTGGAAATCATGCTCGAAGGCCGCGGCAAGCATTTTGATCCGCGTGTGCTCGATGCGTTCCTGCAACGGCAACGCGACATCGTGAACGTTCGACGGCGGTGTATGGAACCGGGATCTGTCGGCCAACTATCCGATCGCCGGGAGCACGACTGAAGATGGACACCAATCACGAGTGCTACGACATCCTCGTTGTCGACGATTCCACTACCAGTCGCCGGTACCTGCAAGCGACCCTCGAAGACGAAGGGTACCACGTGCGGGTTTGCGGTGACGCGTCGGAAGCCTGCTGGGAAATTGATTCAAATCCGCCCGATTTCATTCTCGCCGAATGGGAACTGCCGAACATGGATGGCGCCGATCTGTGCCGCTGGGTCCGTGATCGCCAGATTCCTACGTGCATTTACGTGATCTTGATGACCGGCCACAAACGCGTCCTTGAAAACGTTGACAAGTTTGACGATGGTGCCGATGACCATGTTCAAAAGCCGATCAAATTCACGGAACTGCTCAGCCGCATTCGATGTGGCGAGCGAATCCTGAAACTGGAACGTCGATTACGGTTATTGGAAGCACGCCAACCAGCCTTGACCCAGGACGACCAGGCCTGAGTCGATCGCCTCGGCATCGCGGAAGACCTACCGTGCCGTCGAACGACGGGCCAATCGCTACATTCGTCCATTCACTGTGCTGTGTGGTCAGGCACGATTCGCCAACCTGCGGCCAGGCGGCGAAAGATCAGCGTGAAGGGGTCGTTACTCAACGACACCGCCATCTTCAAGTGCAAGCTGAGTTTCGAATCGTCCGCCACTATCAGCCGCACCGCAACTCATTCCCGCTGTGTTGTGCTGCATCACGATCCGACCATCTCTCGAGACCGTGATCAGACCACCGGTTCCCGGTTTCAGTCTTGTACGCATGATTTCGGTTACGGCCTCGTCAAGCGAACGGCCCGCATATCGCATCTGCGCGACAATGTCATAGGCCACGGCGTTGCGGATGTACTCTTCGCCGATTCCCGTTCCCGATACGGCACAGGTATCATTGGCCGCGAAGGTTCCTGCGCCGACAATCGGTGAATCACCAACTCGGCCGGCAAGTTTCTTGGCGGTACCGCCCGTACTTGTTCCGGCAGCCAGGTCTCCATGCCGGTCCAACGCCACGCAACCGACCGTTCCGAAATGCGATTCGCCTGATTGGTCCGACGACAGACTGACTTCGCGGTTGTGCTGTCGCTGCTGATTGCTCAAAAAATAGTCGGGTTGAACGAGCGGTACTTTTTGTGCGATGGCAAATCGATTGGCCCCCGCACCGACCAGCAACACATGCTTCGTTTCGCTCATCACGAGGCGAGCCAACGAGATCGGATTCTTTGTGTTGGTGACTCCCGCGACCGCTCCGCAGGCGCCGTCGCGACCATCCATGATCGAGGCATCCAATTCGGCGTTTCCATCGGCGGTCACGACCGCACCGCGGCCGGCATTGAACGCGGCATTGTCCTCGAGCTGACGAATCACTGTTTCGACGGCGTCCATCGCTGTGCCGCCACCATTCAACAGGTCACGCCCGGCCGCCAGCGCTTGCTTGAGCCCCGTCAGCCGCAGATCACGTTTGGTGTCGTCCCAAGTGGACGGATCGCCGCCGGCACCGCCATGGATTGCGATCGCCCACCGCGCCGATTCATCCTCTTGGCCGGATGCCGATGTTGCGGAGACCGTCGTCATGAGAATACCGGACAGGCAGGTGAATAGCTGAGCCGCACGAAACATGGCATAAACTCCGAGGAACCGCCAGCGCCAATATCAACGGGCGCCATCGGAACCATTTTACCGTCGGCAGCGAACCGCGGACGCACCGGCCGCAGGAATTGTCGATGACAACGTTGCTTGTGGATCCCCGCCAGCTGCCGCTGGTCCCAGTCTACCAGCGTTACTTCTCTATCAGGGTTACTTCTCTATCAGGGTTACTTCTCGATCAGGGTTACTTGCTGTCCGCGGCTTTCGCTTCGGCCGCTTCGTCGACGGTGGGGGGCTGCTGTTTCTTGGCGGGTTCATCCTTTTTCTTGGCCGGTTTCTCCGACCGCTTTTCCTTGGCTTGATCGGCAGCCGCGGTGGCTGAATCTGGCGCGTCTGCGTTGCGCTTCTGGTTGCGTGCTTCCTTGACCTCTGCCGGCTCTTTCGGCTCCACTGCCGCCTGTTTCGCTTTGCTGGCCGCCTCGATCTCTGCGGCTGTCGGGTAGACCGGGAACTTGGTTCCGGAGGTCAGTCCGCGATCGACCACCCAAATGTTGCGGAAACGCACCGGGTTGCCATGATTTTGCAGACGCGTCGGCAGCAACACCGGTTCTTCGGGTTTGCCGGCGCCGGTCTTGTTCGGTAACGCGACGTCGTCCTGGACTTTGACGCCATTGATCCACGAGGTAACGTGAGCGTCGCGGATTTTTGATCCATCGGCGGCCCATCGGGGTGCGGTGAAGTGAATATCGTAGGTTTGCCACACCAGGGGCGGCAGACACATGTTCAGATCAGGTTTGCGAAACTGATACAAGGCACCGCAGCCATTGATCATCCGGTCCTGCGCGAACGAATCGAGTACCTGGCATTCGTATCGACTCTGCAAATAGACGCCGCTGTTGGCACGCGATTGCCCTTCCGCGGCCGGCATGTAGGGCAAACGGAACTCCAAATGGAGGTTGAAATCTTGGAACATCGGAATGAAATCGGCACCTTCCATCAACAGCCCGTCCTTGGTCATTTGTGCGTTCGTGAAATGATCGACATTCGATCCATCAAACAGCACCACGGCGCCTTCGGGCGGCTTGGCTCCCATCGTTGGGCTGGACCGCTTCATCCGCTCCAGGCGGCCAACCTTGTTACCCTCGTCGTCCACGATCAGGCAGTGATCTTGCTTGGCAAAGATCGCCCAAGGTCCCCCCGAGAGGACGACGAATTCGCCTGAGCGGCGACCGATCATTTTGACCGGTTCGGGTTTGTGTTTTTTTTCGCCTGGCAATCCACCCATGAACGAGACCGCCTCGAAGTTGTCTCCGCCGATCGGACGGATCTGCAAACCGAGCGGTTGATATTCGTTTTCAGCGACGGTCACAGGTCCGACGAATTCGCCCTGCAGAACAAAATTCGGATCATCTTTGGGGGGCTCGGTGTACACCGGCCCCTTGCCCGGCTTTTCTTGGGCAAGCAGCGAACCGCAACATGTCAGGGAAGCGATAAGAATGATCAAGGGGTGGAAGGAAGGGAAGCGGTTCACGCGAGGCATGGGGGCGAGTCCTGGGGGAATGTTTTGAGTGATCCGATTGGCGATCATAGCAGACCCCCTCAACCATAATTGGGAGGCCCACAAGGAGCAAAGGCCCGGAGCACTTCGCTGGCGTTTCTGCGGAGATTTGCAGCCGTTTCCGGTGATTGGCAGGCACCGCAAACGCGCCCGGCGGTCGATCGCTGCCACCCGATGCGGTTATGATTGGTGCTGTGCGACCCTTCCCCGTCGATAATCAAGAGATCGCGTCATGAAACGAGCTACCCTCGGAGCCCCGCTGTTGTGCCTATTGGCATCGGTCGTGGTGGCTGCTGACCAACGTCCCAACATCGTTTTTATTTTTACCGACGACCACTGCGAACAGGCACTCAGTGCCTACGATCCGGCACGGATCAGCACCCCGAATATGGATCGCATCGCCAATGAGGGTATGCGGTTCAATCGTTGTTACGTGACCAATTCGATTTGTGGTCCCAGCCGCGCCGTGATCCAAACCGGCAAATACAGTCACATCAACGGTTTTGTCCGCAACGGCAATACGTTCAACGGTGATCAGCAGACATTTCCAAAACTGTTGCAGGCTGCGGGGTACCAAACGGCCGTCATCGGCAAGTGGCATCTGGCCTCGACACCGCAGGGTTATGACTACTACGACGTACTCAAGGGCCAGGGCCCCTATTACAACCCGCCGATGCTGACCGCAGGCAAGGATGGCAAACCGGTAACGAAACCACACACCGGTTACACCACCGAGATCATCACCGAGAAGACTCTCCATTGGCTGCAGCAGCAGCGTGATCCTGACAAGCCGTTCATGGTCATGTGCCAGCACAAGGCGCCCCATCGCAACTGGATGCCGGCGGCGAAGTACCTGAATTGGCTCGACGACGTCACGATTCCCGAGCCCGACACTCTGTGGGACGACTATTCCGATCGAACACAATCGGCGTCGCGGCAAGAGATGACCGTTAAAAAGCATCTCAACGACCGCGATCTGAAACTCGCCGGCTACGGCACGATGAATGCCGAACAAAAGAAGGTCTGGGACGCCGCCTATGGCCCGAAAAATGAAGCGTTCTTGAAGGCTCGACCGACGATGAGCGAGAAAGAGATCATTCAGTGGAAGTACCAACGCTACGTCAAGGACTACCTGCGCTGCGTCAAGAGTGTGGATGACAGTATCGGACGCGTGCTCGATTACCTTGACCAGGCCGGTCTGGCCGACAACACGGTTGTCATGTATTCATCCGACCAAGGTTGGTACCTGGGCGAACATGGTTGGTTTGACAAGCGATGGATGTACGAAGAGTCATTGAAGACACCGCTGCTGGTTCGCTGGCCGGGTCAAGTGGATGCCGGATCGATCAACAATCACATCGTCAGCAACTTGGACTTTGCCGAGACCTTCCTGGATATCGCCGGAGCCAAAGTTCCATCCGACATGCAGGGCCGAAGTCTTGTCTCGCTGCTGACGGGCAACGCACCGAACGACTGGCGCAAGACGTTTTACTACCACTACTACGAGAACCCGGGAGCGCACAACGTCGCCCGCCATTACGGTGTGACCGACGGCCAGCACAAGCTGATTCGATTTTACGCTCTGCAGGGCGAAAAGCTGAATGACTGGGAACTATTTGATCTCCAACGAGACCCCCATGAGCTCCACAGTGTTTACGGCGACGCGGACTACGCGAAAGTGCAGGCGGAACTCACCGCCGAACTGACACGTCTGCGCGAACTCTATCGAGTCCCACCCGATGACGACATCGGACGTGCGAAAAAACGATAGCTCACCGGGTGGTGGTGTTGTTACCGCGACGTTTTGGTTGTGCCGATCTCGACAAAGGGCGGCTTATCGAAGGCATCGCTCAGCCGCGGATCGTTGCTCTCTCGCAGAACTGCCATCAGTCGTGCCGAGAGTTGCATCCTGGCTTCTTGAAAGCCCGCGTCGCCGGCGAGGTTGTGCAGCTGTGCGGGGTCGTTCTGCAGGTCGTACAGTTCTTCGGCGGGACGCTTACCCAACGTCAGGTCGATCGCTTGGCGAGCATCCGATTGATCGCGATGCGCCAGCAACCACGTCTTGGTGAGGCTGGCGTCAAGATCCCGATAGGGAGCGTTCTCGAGATTCTGGTAGTCGGCGATGGCTTGTCGATCATCGAGATTGTAGGGAGCGCCCATCGGCCAACGATCGGGTTTGAAATTGCGGATGTAGAGATACTCCGGAGTCCGTAGCGCGCATCGGATAGGGCAGATTGCCATCACGGGCGGTGTGGAAGTGCAACTCGCGTCCCAGCACCACGGTGTTCCGGTTGCGGTTCACCCAGCCGCTCTTGTCGCTGGTCAGTTGCGGTCGAAAGCTGCGACCATCCATGTCAGCAGGCACTTTGACGCCCGCCAGGTCGAGCAATGTAGGACCGATGTCCGTCACGCTGACAAAGTCAGACACCTGCCGACCGGCGGGAATGGCGCGCGGCCAACGGGCCATCATCGGTGCCCGAACGGCCAGGTCGTAGCAGTTCGTTTTGCCTCGCGGGACGCCGGGAATGCCGTTATCGCCCGACAGAATCACCAGCGTGTTCTCCAATTCGCCCGCAGACTCCAGTTCCTCGAGCATTGCACCCAACATCAGGTCGAGTGCCAGCACCTCGCCCAAGTAATCGGAAAAGTCGCGTCGCACGTCAGGGACGTCGGGCAAATACTTGGGGATCAAACCCTGCAGGCGATCCGGTTCGATTCCCCAAAGTTGTTTTCCTGAGTCGGCTGTGAACGGACGATGCGCGTTGATCGAGCCGAAGACAAAGAAAAATGGTTGTTCTTGAGGGCGACATTCCAGGACTCGCCGCATCTCGGCACGAGAGTTGGCGATGACTTCCTCGTGTCGCTGTTGACGCTCCTGTTCGTTGGTCGCGGATCCTACATACAATCCATATCGTTCGTAATTGACATCACCGAACGCGCGCCACGCGGCAGTCGGTCGGCTGTCGGTAAAGGCGAATGTTTTGCGCGATTTGTTGACCCAATAGTTGCCCTCGTCACGCAGCAGATCAACAAATTTCGGCATGCGCTGGTAGGGATCTTGGTGTCCCTTCCAATTGCTGGCCTTGAGGTTCAAGAATGCGTGACTGCCACAATTCCAAAAGTAACGTCCCGTTGCCAGTGAAGCGCGACAGGGACCGCATGACGAGACAGGAACGAAAGCGTTGTTGAACAAAACACCTTCCCGGGCGATGCGGTCAATGTTGGGCGTCGCAATGACATCGTTCAATGAAGGCTGAGCAGGATCGGCATAACAACTGGCGTACCGTCCCCAGTCATCGGCGAAGAAAAAAAGATGTTGGGCGGCCCACTTGCGCGGAGCGTCGAATGCAGTGATCCGCAGCCGATCAATAAGGTGCAAAGAATCAATTGTTTCACAGTTTGCGTCCCGTTCATGTTTCGAGCATTGTTCGTAATGGCATCGCCTTTTCGCTCGGCGAGGAAATGATTTTGGCGAGTTCCAAGTATGATCACAACGCGACGCTTGGAAATGGCGATGCCGGCAAGGGTCATCCTTGAAGGTCATGGTGGGTTCGGAGCCACCGCCGCTGCTCCGCGAGAGGCGGGCAGGCCGATTCGTTGCCGCCACACATTGATCGCGCGTTGTTGCTGCTGGCCGGTCCAAGTCGGATCAAACGGCACCGCATTGCCGTAGAATTGACGGAGCATGAAGTCGGACATCGTCCGGCTGCCGACGTCCTGGGACGATAACCCCAAGATCATCTGTTCGACCTGCGACGCATTGGGTTTCAAGCCGCTACGAACCATCTCCGACCAACGACGGAACTGTGCCACTCGCTGTTGGTTGCCCGTCATACGTTCGATCGCGTTCCACGTTCGCAGGTAACGTGCGTCGGTTGGAGGTAGATAGACCAGTCGCTGCATCGCCGCAAACCGCAATGCCGAAACCCGGCTACCGAACAACCGGTACAGATTCGTGTCTGCCATCGCGGCTTCCCAGTTCGCCAGTGTGGCTAACGTCCGTTGATCGCTGGCGCTCTGTCGGGGCGAGGATGCGATGTCGTTGATCTGTTGATTCAACGTTCGCGTCACGTTGTCCGTTGCCGCGATCTGCGCCAGGATCGTCCGGGGGATACCGATCGAGTCGACCGGGCGATCGACCCAGGCAGGTAGACGCTTGGGGCGATCGATCGTCTGCACCGAGCGATCATGGCCCACCGCGACCGACTCGTCATTGTGAGGTTGGTCGTTGATCGCGATGGTCCCGTTGTTGACGTGTACCTGCAACCCCATGGCGACACGCTGCACAATCGCCGACGCGTGGTCGCTCCATCGCAGGCTCGCGATGATCGCATCTCCGATCCTGAGATCGATGACGGTCCCATTGGGAAGGTCGATGATCGCGACCTCGCCGTGCAGCAAATCGACGATCGCCGACGAATTGCGACCGCCACCGCTGACTTGCAGGCCGCTATCGGCGGCCAGCACGATTCGCCCACCACCCACCAAATCGGCCTGGGCCCGGGAAAGCGGCATCGTCCGCAGCGACACCGGTTCGCCGGACGCGGGATCGAGTTCCGACGAACTGGTGTCAACGCTTTTCCAACCGCCGACACGCGGCGCGGTGGCGCCCGTGGTGGACAGATCGCGTCGGGCAAGCAAGCCAGTGACGTCGGTCCAACGCAACGCCGCAAGACGTGGCGGCGGCGGTGTTGACGGCGTGACGGGCGCCCGATGGTCAAGCTGTGGGAGCTCGGTGAACTCAGGCCGCATTGCGTCGGCCCCGACATGATCTTTGGCAACCGTGTCGGGCTGAGGCGGTTTTTGCGATTTGGGAATGGCTGGGGCAACGGCCCGAGGCTCGGCTGATGTGTCCGGTTCAACCCCGACCACCATCACTTCATTGCCATCACCGGTCGGCTCGCTGTCGGTATCGGGCGAGACGGCGTGGTTCGGTTCATCGAGGGTCGAACGACCTTGATTGACCAGCTGATGATCTTGCGGCGTTCGCTGTGGGTCGCGATTGGCAAGGAAAACGACCGCCGCGACGCCGGCAGCCAATGCGGCGATCGCCAGGACGACCGGTATCGGGTGGCGTTTGCGGCCGGCTCTCGAATGGACCCGACCGTTGCTCGTGGTCGCAGCAAAAACCTCCACCGGCGGTGGCGGCACCACGACGTCGTTCGCGGCGAGCGGAACGGCTTTGTGTGATGGAACCATCACACCCAGCTCATTGCCAACCGCTGGCGGCAAATTCGATCGCATCGCCATCAGTTGCGCCGACAACGCTTCGGACAGTGGCGGCAATTGCGCAGGCACGCAGTGAGTCGCCCGAACCGCGGCAATCAACTCCGCCAACACACTGTTGTCGACCATCGCTGCCTGGCAAACGTTGCCCGCATCGTCGCTGTTCAATCGCCCATCGACGAAAGCAGCCACCTGTTCGATCGGAATCACCCGCAAAGTTGTGGCGTCCGACTTTGCATCCGGACGGTTGTGGGCACGAATATCCGCGGCCACCGCTTGAACGATCTCGCCGAGTGGACGTACCTCACCGGACTCCGAAAAACTTTCGCGAAGTTGATGATGGATACTGGCAAGGATCGTCTGGCGATTCACGAGGCGAAGTTCTCTCTAAAAGTCAAAAAGGGGGTCAGAACTCATTTTTCGGGTAACAAGGGTGTCCGGCTTTTGTTGCGGGATAACTCTTTGCGATCTTTCGCATCAGTCATTCTCCATCCATTCGCGAAGTTTTGCTTCGGCGCGACGCAGCGTCGGTCCGATCGACCCGATCGGCATCTGCAGTTGATCACTTATGTCGGCATATGTCTTGCCCTGCAAATGAAACAGGGTGACAACCTTTCGTTGTTTCGCAGGCAATCGACTTAGCATCCTGCGGACACGTTGTTGTTGTTCGGCGTGGATCAATTGATGTGCCGGATCGGCCGCCCCGTCACGTGTCGCTTGGCTGATGTCCGCTTCGGCAGCCGAAGCGACGACGAGCCGCTTTCGTGCGAAGCCACGAGTCGCACTGCGAGTTGCGATGACCGCGATGTACGTTCCCAGCGAAGAACGTCCGGCAAACGCACGTAGCGCGGCGGCGTCATTGCCTAACAATGCCGCAAAAACTTCGGCCGTGGCATCGTCAATGGCAGAATCATCTTCAGCACGCCCGAATGTCGTGGCGACATCCGCGACACGGCAGCGAACCAGTCGTCCATAGGTCTGGACAAAAGTCTGCCACGCTGTGCCGTCACCGTACACCAATCGTTCCACCAGCAACCGATCGTCGGCATGCGGCGTGGCAATTCGATCGGACGATGCGGCATCGATTCGCGTCAAACCTTTATCCCGTATTCACCCGAGTCGAACTGCGACCATTGCACCTTTGGCGAACAGACGAAGACACCCACAAAAGCAGGAACGGTGAATGCCGTGTGTGATTGTCTCAGCCACCTATCCTAAATCGAATCCTGGGCCGATCGCAGTCAAATTTGCGGCTGCGAATCAGGCCCAGGGATGCCCACAAGGACCGCCACACCATTGGTGGCATCCGATCGGGTGTATCTTACATTTCCGGAAGATTATTTTTATTTCGTCATCGTTTCACGATTTTCGCGGCGATGAGTCCTTGCCGACGTGGGCCGAAACGAGTGGCAGCGATGTTCCCGCGGCGGCGGCGGCGGGAGACCCGTTGCTCGGCGGACCGTTGCGTCGATGCCGGATCTGCGTCGCGAAAGCTCCTGATTACCGGCCTCCATCCACTCACACCCACTCAGGTCCGGGCATTCAAGGCGTCCGAGAGTTTGCCGATTAGTTTTTGTCGCTGCTCGGCGGTGGAGGTCGCTTGAAGCCGATTTCCCAGTTCGAGGATGAACGCGGCATAGTCATTGTGCCAGTCTCGGTGCAGCGAATCTTCGTCGATGCGTGGTTCGGGTTTGCCCATCGAAACCGCAGCGGCTCCCGGTACAAGCTCGAAGCTCTCGCCAAATCGGGGCATAAAGATCTGATCACGATTCACCCCTCGCTCGGCCAACAGTTCACGCAGCGCCGACCTCGCTTCGTCTTCCCCATGATTGAGGAACAGTCCACCTGTGACCGGGCCTCGTTCGAGAATCCAATCGATCAATTCGCTCTGGTCGGCGTGTGCCGAGTAGTTACCAAGCCGGCGGATAGCGGCTCGGACCTTGAAGTCTTTCCCGTGAATCCGAACTTCTTTTTGCGCCGCTGGTGATGATCTGTCCGAGGGTGCCGGGCGACTGATAGCCGACAAACAGAATCGTTGATTCGGGACGCCAGATGTTGTTTTTGAGGTGGTGCTTGATGCGACCGGCGGTGCACATGCCGCTAGCGGAAATGATGATCGCGCCGCTCTTGACGTTGTTGATCGCTTTGCTTTCGTCGACGCTTTGCACGAGTCGAAAGTTTTTGTGACGAAACAAGTCGGCCTCATTGACCTCGATATCGTGCATCGCCCCGGCGTGCTTGATAAAGACTTCCGTCACCTTTTGGGCCAGTGGTGAATCGAGATAGACCGTTGCATCGGGAATTTCACCCCGGGAAAGCAAAAAGCCGATGTCATGCAATAGCTCTTGGCTGCGTTCGACCGCGAAGGAGGGAATGACCACATTGCCACCCCGTGACAGACCGCGAACCAATTCATCGCGCATCGCCGCACGCCGCGTTTCCAGTGTGTAATCCTCGCGTTCACGGTCACCGTAAGTGCTCTCGCAAATGATATAGTCGTATCCGACCGGCGCGTCGGGTTCGGGATGAAACACTTTTTCTTCCGGCCCAAGATCGCCTGAGAACAACAGCGTAAGTGTCTTCCCGGAATCAGGCTCATCGATCTGAATTTCGGCCGATGCCGATCCGAGCATGTGACCGGCGTTCCAGAAACGACCTCGCACTCCCGGTTTGGGCGCAAACCAATTCTGATACTCGACGGACTGAATCAGCTGCAGCGTTTGCTCGGCATCCGGCACCCCATAGATCGGCTCGACAAGTTCTTGCCCGCGGCGCTGACGTTTTTTGTTTTGTCGTTCGGCGTTTGATTCCTGAATGAAGGCCGAATCACGGAGCATGAATTCCAACAGATCCTTCGTCGCTTCGGTCGCGTAGATCTTGCCTGCGAATCCGGCCTTGACCAGTTTTGGCAGCAAACCGCTGTGGTCGATGTGCGCGTGCGTCAGAATTAGGAATTCGGCACTTTTGGCATCAAACGGAAACTCGCCGAGATTCAATTCCTGGGTCGTGCGATTCCCCTGGAACAATCCACAATCCACCAAAAATGTCGCCGGTGACGATTCGATCCGTGAGCAAGAACCGGTAACCGTACCGGCAGCGCCGCAAAATGTGATGGTCGTCATGACGAACGGACTTTGATTGATGAGGATTGAAAGGACAAGAAATGAGACTTGACAGCTATCGATTCACAATCAATACCCACCATGGATTGGAACCGACCGGCATCGTGGCGATCCGAGCGAGCGAGCCATCGGCAGGAAACCACAGATGACGCGGTCCGCTTCCAGCGGAGCGATCGACTTTCGCCGGTTCGTTCGCGGTCAGCAGAAACATCACGACAAAGAGGCGTGTCACATTCACTTGACGAACTCTACGAAGCCGAAAAAATCGGGGGTGTGAAAGGAACTGTGATTGCGGTCGCCGGGGGACCACTGGCTTTTGATTTTCCTATCGTCCTCGAGACGGTGCAAGTTCAGACGCCATTTTTCCCCAGGTACTGGTGTGTGAAATAGCTCGAACGGTATCGCCACTTCGACCGACCAACCTTGGTCGACGTCATCGCTGTCGTTGAGTGTTCCGTCAATGTGGACACCGATCGCGATGTCCTCAGGATTCCAAGGTTGTTGGGTCTTGTTGCCATCGGGACGATAATTGTCCAACGGCGTCCCGAGCGCGTTGATTTCGAGATTGAAGTAATGCGTTGGGTGATCGATTTCGGGCGACGCAAAGATCTCCACGCAATCGTCGCGATAGACTTCGCCGTCACGCTGGGTGCGGGAGGCGTTGACATCGGTGTCCGCGCAGACAAACGACACGTAGAGGAAGCGATCGTCCCACAGCATCTTTGCGTCGGTCGTCTGCTTGGGTCCGTCCCCTTCGTTCCACCAGGTGAAATGGAATTGGCCGACCGATTCGGCAGAGTCCCAGACATTTTCGTCACGCTTTCCATCGATCACGAGTGGGCCGCTGGCACGGACGATTTTGTAGTTTCGATGATGGTCGGGCGTGGCCTGTGTTTGCACGTTCAGGAATGCCAACAAGTCTGCCGCCTGCTGGGCCGTGAATTCGGCCAGCAACAAATCGGGCATCACCGACTTTTCCAGCGGTTTGGAAACATCAATGTCGTCTCGTGAAATTGTTTGCGGCTTACCGGCTGCATCCACGATGATCAGCGAATCGTCGGTTTCTTCAGTCACCAGGCCGGTCAATACAGTGCCATCGACGGTCAGAATCATTCGTCCGCGGTATTTCGCATCGATGATCGCCGAGGGTCGCAGGATGCTATCGAGGATTTCATTGGGAGTTCGTTGCAGTGCGATCCCCGACAGGTCGGGACCCACCGCGTTCCCCTGTTGACCAATCCGATGACAGGCTCGACAAGTCACGCCGGAAGACGTGAAGTACAATTCCCGCCCTTGCTCGGCATCTCCCTTCATCGACAACAACGCTTCGGTATTCATCGAGGTGCCGAGGCGTTTCAGGCGTCGTGATTCGGGAAGAAAACGCTCGAACAGGTCACGCACTTCAGCGGCCGGATGGCGGGCGGCGGTATCGGCAATCCACTCTCGTCGAGGTCCCCTGATCGTGCCGTCGCCGCAAGCGATCGAGAGTGCCATCGCACCACTCGTCGTTGCCAGCAGCGAATCGACCGCCGCCGAAATCTGTTGCTCGCCCGCCCCGTTGCTTCGCAGCACGTTGAACGACTGAACGGTGAGCGGATCGGTTGCCATGTTTCCCAGCGATGCGATCCAGTCATGAATCAGGTCGACACCCTGATCGTCGATCAAGGAAGATCCGAACTGAGGCATGTGCCCTCGTCCGCTCTTGATCAGGCGATACAGCAACACGCTTTTGTAGGGATCACCGGCGGCGACCACCCGCGGTTGCGAGATCCCAAATCCGCCTTGGGTCGGCAACGCATCGATCAGCCGCAGCTGTTCCAACGGTACGTCCCCGACGAGATCGAATGCCGCCGTTCCGCCGCCGCCGCGGCGATGGCAGTGTGCACAGTTGAGATGCAGATAGCTGCGGGCTCGCTGCTCGAGTGTTTTCGTCGTGTCATCGGGTGAGCACATCGGTTCGACATTGGCCGCCGGTCGCGACTCGAGAATGCCCATTTTTTCCAGGGAATCCAGTTGATTGTGATCGTCGACCGACCGGTTCAGCTGATCCAGTTTGAAACCATGTACCGTTCCCGCGCTCCAAATGTGACACATCAAGCATTCATCACGACTGGCGTGATGCCACGTCTGCTGGCGAATACCGTCGGTGGCCTGGGAGTCGATGATGCTCAGCTCGCGGTCGCTGCCAACGTTCGGTTGCAATGCTGCATCGGTCTGATCTTCGTTCCAAACGTAGTTGTACGCATTCCAATCATCACCATTCTTGTGCAACAACTGTGTTTCCAATCGGACAGCCGATCCGGGGTCATCCCTATTACGGTGGTAGCTGATCGTCTTGGCGAGAACGGTGTCGTGAGGAAACGAGAAGTGCCCAGCGACCTGGCCGACTTGCCAATTGTCCTTCTTGAACAACTCGATCCGTGCACCGCCGGGCACCGCGACCCACTGCTGAGAGTCGGTCTGGTCCGCCCAGTGATGCGCGTTGACCTCGTATGCTACGACACCCGGTGCGGGGATCTGATTCGCTGTCGAAGTGAACAGGCCCGTCTCGCTCAATCGCCGAGGAAAATTGGCTTCGGAATCCTGCGCAGGGTTGGGAACGAGCCGGTGAACCGTACCGTCATAACCAACCACCAAGACCTCGCCGTCGTGATCGAGCGCGAAGCAGATGATTTGCAACGTCGTGTCGGCGAGTTCTTTGTGCCACGTCACTTTCTTTCCGTCGTGCCGCAGTCCCCAGATCTTGCCAGTCATCCAGTCGCCGTAAATGTAGGCGTCGTCGAGTTCCGGCAGGCGATTGCTTTGCCAAAAGTATCCTCCGGTGACCGATCGGGCCTCCAAGTGAGTGTGTTCGACGATCGCTGGCGTGATCGGTATTTCGGTAGGCAAGCCATCGCTTTTGACAATCTGGCTCCCTTCGGTGACACTCCATCCGTAGTTGGCTCCGCGATCGATCCGGTAAACCATTTCCCGCATTTCCCAGCCGACATCACCGGCCCAAAGGGAACCGTTGGATGGATGGAAAGCCATCTTCCAGGGGTTGCGCAGGCCGAACGCCCAGATTTCGCCACGAGTGTTCGGTCGATCGACGAACGGGTTGTCGTCTGGGATGCCGTAAGGCAAACCGTCCGATGGATGGTCGACGTCGATCCGCAGAATTGACGCTTCGAGGTCGCTGAGGTCTTGGCCGGTTTCCAGCTTGTCAGGCGGGTTCGGGTTTTGGCCATCACCGACCGAGACATACAGATAACCATCGCGTCCAAAGTGCAAACTGCCGCCGCTATGCCCCTCGCTGTTCCAAGCGGCTAGCACGGTTTCGGAATCTGGATCGATCGATCCGATCGCCGGGTCATCGACGCGAAACCGAGAGAGCCGCGTTCCGTCGCGTGCATTTCCCTTCGCCGTGTAGGCGATGTAACACCAAGGTTGGGCGGGGAAATTCGGATGAAAGGTAATTCCATAAGCGCGAAACTCGCTGGAGGCCAACTGGTTCGCCTCCAGCAAGATGCGGAGATCACGGCCGGAATCCCTCGTGAATGAGACGATGGAACCGCCGAGTTGAACCACGATCCAACGATCCGTTCCCGGCAGGGGGACCATCTCGGTGGGATGCTCCAGCGGCACATCGTCAAAGACGCGTTGCAAGACGAAGGGCAAGGGTGGATCGGGAGTCCCGTGCACGCGTGAAGTGGTCCACTGGGCCCGTTCTTGAGGGGCCCGTTCTTGAGGGGCCCGTTCTTGAGGGGCCCGTTCTTGAGGGGCCCGTTCTTGAGGGGCCCGTTCTTGAGGGGCCCGTTCTTGAGGGGCCCGTTCTTGAGGGGCCCGTTCTTGAGGGGCCCGTTCTTGAGCAGCGGTCGAAGCACCGATCAGGAGCGGCAAGCAGAGAAGCAGACGAATGATTCGCATGACGATCGTTGTAGCGAAGGAATAGCACGATGATATACCGCAACCTACATTATGCCACACTTTTGGGATTGCCATGGCAACCGCCAAGGTTCACTCCGCGGCGGTCGCCAAACGGGGCTGCTAGTGACATGCGGTCCGAGTTGGTGAGCAGGCAATTGGTGAGGGCGAAATTGGTTCGCCACACCATCATCTCCTGATCCAGTTTGATCGCATATCGACGATCGTGATCGGGCCGGAGGGAGGCGTTCCCTGCCGGTAACCAGGCGGCGGGCGAACACTCCCGACTTGCCCGAGATCACAGCAGTTGGTCCAACTCCTCGGTCAGTTCAGCGAAACGCGTGAGTGTTGTCGCGACCGGTTCGGGACTGGCCATATCGACTCCGGCATCGCGCAACAGATCCAACGGATCTTTGCTGCAACCGCCTGCCAAGAAGGTCAGATAATCATCCAACTCTTGCTGGCCTCCCGAGAGAACGCGGCGGGACAGTGCCACCGCGGCACTCAATCCAGTCGCATACTTATAGACATAAAACGCGCGGTAGAAGTGTGGAATTCGGAAACATTCCAACTCCAGTGTTTCATCGACAACAAAATCGGGGCCAAAGTAAGCGTTCAACAGCTCGCGATAGACGCTACGGAACGACTTCACGGTCAGCGGTTCGCCCGCTTCGGCCATTTCATGCGTGCGTTTTTCGAATTCGGCGAACATCGTCTGGCGCACCACCGTGGCGCGGATACTATCGAGTTCGTTATTGATCAAGTAAGCCCGCTCATTGTCGTCGCTGGCATTCTTTAGCAGGTAATCGGTCAGCAGTTGTTCATTGAACGTGCTGGCAACTTCGGCGACGAAGATCGTGTAGTTGTAATACTGGAATGGCTGACTGCGCGCCGAATGCCAGCTGTGCATCGAGTGGCCGGCTTCGTGCGTGAGCGTGAAGACATCGTTGAGTACCTGTTGTTTGAAATTCATCAGGATGTAGGGATCGCCGTCGTAGGTTCCACAGCTGAACGCGCCGCTCTGTTTTCCACGATTGGGATAGCGATCCGCCCAGCGGCCACGAAGGCCTTCTGCTAACACGCTGACGTATTCGCTGCCCAGCGGCGCGATCGATTCAAGGATCACGGCGATCGCTTCATCCCAGGTGTGATGCTTCTCGAGATCGCTGAGAATCGGTACGTAGGTATCGTAGTGATGAATATCCTTGAGCCCCATCTTTCGGCGTCGGACATCCAAGTAGTGGTGCACGCTGGGCAGCGAATCACGGACTGCCGAGATCAAGTTGTCGTAAACGTCGACCGGGACGTTGTCGGGAAACAGGGCCGCTTCCAGGCTGCTGGAGAAGTTCCGTGCCCGCGCGTAATAGACGTCTCGTTGGATGCTGCCCGAAAGGGTTGCCGCAAGCGTGTTCTCATGACTGGCGAACTGGCTGTAGTACTGGTCAAAGGCGTGACGACGCACTTTTCGCTCGGGACTGATCAACAGTTGGCCGAAGGTTGCGTGTGATAATTCGACCTTCCGTCCCTCGTGATCTTCGATTTCACCGAATCGCAAGTCGGCGTCGTTCAGTTGGCGAAACGCATTTGCCGCTGCTGAGGACATTTCCCCTTGCATCGCCAAAAGTCGTTCTTCCTTATCGCTCAGCGTGTGAGGACGAAAGCGGATCAGGCGTTCGAGTTGCAGCCGGAACAATGCAACGGCATCATCACCGATCAATTCGGCCATTCGGTCTTCGTCGATCCCCAACAGTTCGGGCCGCATGTAGCTGGCCGCCTGGCTGGCCCGGACCGCCAGGTTTTGAAACCGCGCCTTCATCCCTTGATAGTCGCTGTTCCCTTGGTCCTCGGTCGTTTTCAGAAACGCGTAGGTTCCCAGTCTCTCGGCAATACGATCAAACTCGCTGTCAAAGGCCAGAGCCTCGGCCAGCACCGCGGCGGACTCCCCCAGCCGCCCCTGGTAGGTCTCGAATGTGGGGATGAGTTTGTCGAGTTTCTGGAAATCGACTTCCCACGCTTCATTGTTGGCGTACAGGCTGGTCAGATCCCAGCAGTCGCTCGGATGAACGTCCTTGCGAAGTTGTAGTGTTGCGGCACTCATCTGGATGAATCGTCCTTGGTTGACAATGAAGTTGTGGAGGGGGGAGGGGCGGCAGACAGGTTTTGGCTGGGAAACCTGAAAACGGGGCATTGTAGCCAACCGATCGCCGATCTTCGTACCCGGAATGGGCAGACTTTTCGAGCGGCGGGACGGATGGAGCGTCGTCTGTCCACTCCCAGTTTTCGCCCTTGGCCGCGCTGAACAGCGTGAATCACTCCGCCGGTAAAGCTGGAAATACGGGGATCTAAACGAACGTTCGGTGCGAAAAGAAGATGTTCGAGAATTGGCAGGCGGATTCCGAACGCCGGTCACGTTTCGTTAAACTAGCAATCGTGGTCGGACTTTTTCTCCGAGAGCCGGCAGTCACCCATTCCACCGCGGGGGAATTTTTTTGATGTTGACCGTGAAGTGTCCTCACTGCAACACCGCTCTGCAGTTACGTCAGGCTCCGGCGTCCGGAAAAGTCAAATGCCCAAAATGCAGCAACGTGGTTCCTGTCCAGCCGGCCGCCCGTCCTGTCCAGCCGGCGGCCCGTCCTGTGCCGGCCGGCCAATCGGGTCAGGCGTTGGATCCCGACGACGAAGGATTCGATTTTGGTCGGATCAACTTTCCCAGCGCATCGCCGGTCGTCGCGGTGTCACAGTTTCCCGTTGGCGGTCGCCAGCTGTCGGCATACGAGGGACCGATCCCGGGCGACCCGTTGGACGCGTTAGCGGCAGAAAGCGCGGACGGACAACTCCAGTCGGACGAGGCCACGGCGAGACCGTCAAAGAAAACCAGCCCGATGGTCGTTGTCGGCGCCTTAGCCGGAGTCGGCGTGCTCGTGATCGGGGCGATCGTCGCGGTGGTCATGTTCGGCGGTTCGGGGGATAAAGGTTCTGGCGGCGACAAGGTGGACGTGCTGGCGGCGATGAAGGCGACGGCGCCATCGGGCTATCAGGCGGTCGGTTTTCAAGGATGCGCGATCCTGGTGCCCAAGGGTGAACCAGAACCCGGCGTCGACAAGCTGTCTACCGGCATGGAGCGTGTGGGCATCCGAAGTTCGGCCAGCGGATCGTTCTTTTTTTTCGGTGTGATGCCTGGAAGCACCCAAGAATTGACCGATCGTCAAATAACGAAAAACGCCGAACGTCAACTCAGGGCTGGAATCCTCGGTAGCACCCCGGTCGAACGCAACGGGTACAAGGGGATCAAGTCCAAGCTCGATCAAAGCTTGTTCGTGCCCAACATGATGATCGAGATCTACGTGGTTGATGGACGTTTCGTGATCCTCGGTTGCGCACCGGCGAGTTTCGAGGCGAGCACTGAAACGCAGATGACGGTCGATCGCAAGTTGGAACAGGCGGAGCAGGATGTGTTCTACAAGTCCTTCAAGATCGGCCCCAAGCCCTCGGGATGGTTGTTTTGACTAGTCGTCCCCATCGATCATGCGGCGGCGAACCTCAGGAAGTTTTTTGCTCAGGTAACGTTGGGTTCGCAGGACGTCCAACGCGGCCAGGGCGATCACGGTCAGCAGCGCCAGTGTGACGGACAGCCAGGCGAGCATGAACAACCGGGGCCCAGCGAATCCGGCGATCACGATCAACACGCCACAGATGGCGATGATGACGTTGACCCGCCGCCGCGATCGCATCCGCCCTTGCAAATAGCTGGCGTCCGATTCGCTGTCGTATGACTCGTTCGGCCAGCCCTTGGATTCGGTCCATTGCAACCACAGGGAAAAGCAGACGAGCGACCCACCAAGGATGAGATGAGAGATGAGTTGCGGAAGTAGCATTCGTTTTCGTCAAAGCTGGATGCTTGGGAACAATCGTGCGGTCATTCGTTATACAATCGCGTGCGCATGATTTCGGCTTCCCGTCGCACCGATGCTGTCTCCGGACGCTCGGTCCAGGCCCCCCAGGTGGCGTGGGAAGGGGTTCCGTCAATGGCAATCGCGGGTTGGTTCGCCTCGCTGATCCATGCCTCCGCTTGATCGAAACGACGATTCGCTTCGACGGTCTGACCTAGCTTCCAGTGGGCCATGGCGATGAAGTACGCGTCGGCCGCACGCAAACGACAATACGACTCGAGCTTCGTTAACGTCTCTACCGTTTCGGCATGATGACCGGCGCGGAACTGGGCAGCCGCTAGATAGCGTGAACTGTCGGGTAAATGTTGTGCTGCCAGGTGACCCAGACGGAGTATCGCGTTCCAATCTTGCAGAGCATCCGGGCGGCAGATGCATACTTCCACGGCAGCCTCCGCGGCTGCCGGGGATTTCGTATTTGCAAATCGTTGCGCGAAATCTCGGCAGGTCGCTTGATAGCCTTCGATGTTATCGCAATAGAGTTGCGAGATTGCCAGGAATCGCCACAATTGTGGGTCATCTGGATTCTGCTCGAGAGCCTTGGCGTACTCAGCGGCGGCCTGTGAGAAATCGAGGTTTGTGAGATGTTGGAACGCCCGTACTCGGTGAGCTTCCAACTGGATACGGCGGTCATCGGGCGCGAGCCGCAAAGCTTGATCATAGGCAGCAACCGCGTCTTGCGGCCGGCGCAGCGCGGCAAAGGAACGAGCTCGCAGGACATGCAGACGTGGATCGTCCGCCGGTCGCTCGCCCAGCAGAAGTGCGGCTTCGCGATACATCAAGCCAAACTCGAGCCAGTCAATCGGATCGATTGGCCAATGGGCAATCGCGCCCTGGTGCGAGGTCCAGTATTCATCTGTGGTTTGGTATAAGGCAGTCGTCCAACCGTCGAGCGCAATTCCGGCAGCCTGTAGCGACTGGTGCGCTTGGTCCACGCGGCCGATCTGGAATTCGGCCATCGCGAGGATTGGGTAGTTGATACTGGTCAGTTCACCGCCTGTACCGATCGATTCACGGCAGGCCGATACGGCCCGTTCGAACTGGTCGGCGCGATAAAAGGCCAGGCCCAGGGTGTGAAGTGGCATCGCACCACGGTCCCGGTCGATCACGGCCTCGGCCAACGCAACGCTTTTCGATGGATCAACGCCGGAATCCGAAGCGAGGCTACAGGCGCGGACTAGATTGAAAACGTTGTCCACCTTCCCGCTGGCAGAAAAAGTATCACGCATTTGCTGACACGTTTGTTTGTATCCGGCGTGGTCCATGCGATCCAACCGCAGCAGCGCATGGCGCAGCCATTGCCCGCTATGCGTGGGCTTTCTTAGGTCAAACGCATGCTGGATGTCGGCGGCGGCGAGTTCGACGAGAGTCAGCTTGAGGTACTGGCTGCCGCGTTCCTCGACAAAATCGCCGATATCAGGTCGCAGCCTGATCGCCTCCGAATAGGCGGCAATGGCGTCGTCCCAATCACCCCGGGCGGCAGCGATGGGCGCCTGCTCGATCAACAAGAACGCATGCTGCAGGCGGTCCTCCTCGCTGCGGAGTTGTGCGGCACGAGCTTCTGCCTCGCGCCGCGCGTTATGCTCGGCAACGCCCGCGGTTTGTGCCGCCAATCTGGCCGCGTCAGCTCGCTTGATTTGTTGTATCACTTCATATCGGGCGACAATGGCATTTCGCCATTGCCACGAGATGCCGACCGAACCGCAAGTGATGGCTAGCAACAGGGCAGCGATCATCGAAGCGACGACTCGATTGCGGCAGCACCACCGCCAGATACGTTCCACGCGTCCAACCGACCTTGCCTCGATCGGCTGATTTGCCAAAAACCGCGTCAAGTCTTCAGCCAATGCGGCGGCGGACGGATAGCGGTTGTGCGGCTCCTTTTCCAAACACTTGAGGCAGATGGTTTCTAAATCGAGCGGCACACTGAGCCGCAACTGAGAGGGGCGCGGCGGCGCGTCCCGGCGAAGCTGATTTATGATGTCGAATGGCGTATCACCGCGAAACGGCGGCCGCCCCGTCAGCAACTCGTACAGAATTGCGCCCAATGAATATACGTCCACGGTGCCGTTCAACGTTTGACACCTTCCCCCTGCCTGTTCCGGGGCCATGTAGCTGGGAGTACCCAAAATGTCGCCCTCCATGGATATCGTGACTTGTTGCGAGAATTCCGACGGAGCGAGCTTCGCCAAACCAAAATCGGTGATCTTGGGCACGAAGGATGAAGGATCAAGCGACCGCTCCGATGCAACGGCCTCGCTATCTCGCGGCGTGAAAGTTTGCAGCAGTACGTTCGCCGGTTTCAAGTCGCGGTGAAGAATGCCCTGGTCATGGGCGCATTGCACGGCGCGCGCCAACGTGCTGACCAGGCTCGCAGCCCAGCGCGGTGGTTGAGTCGTCCCGCAGAATTGGGCCAAACTCCCACCATTGACGTACTCTAACGCCAGATAAGGCTGACCGTTGTGCTCACCCACTTCAAAGATCTGGACCAAGTTCGGATGCAGCAGTCGCGCGGCTGCCTCGGCCTCGTCATGGAACCGCCGCACTTGATCGGCGTGCGCATGTGCGCCGTCCAGCAACAACTTCAAGGCAACCAAACGATTGAGCTTTCGATGCCGAGATTTGTAGACGACGCCGACGCCTCCCCGCCCGAGTTCGTCGAGAATCTCGTAGCCCGGTACCTGATCGTGACCAGAATGCTTCATCACGGCGGTGCCGTTTGGTCCAGACTTGGCGGGTCCGTCTCCAGGGGAGTGACGATCCCCTCGTTCATCACCGTCGTCGTCTGCTGCCTTCCCGTTTGATTCCGTCGGCAACAGCCCAGCTTCGCTTGCCATTGCCCGGTGCAATTCCACCTGTTGACACAGCACTCCCGCTAGATCGGGAAACCGTCTCTGATAATCTTTCAAATCCGGCATCATTCAGTTTTTCACGCAGCAAAAACTCGGAATAGACCAAATCCATCGCCGACTCGGCGTCTTGTGCCACCAGCGGAAACCGTTGCAGATAGCATTCGGCAAGCACGCACTCGCCGATCGCCCATCGCTCATGTTGATCCACTCGTAGAATTGCAGCCAAGTCGTCAGGTTCGAGCGTGCCGGCACTGCTGACCAACGCAACGATATTCGGCCGCTGGCCAGCGCACCAATCTTGCCGGACTCGTTCGACGAGATCAACCGCGCCTGGGCTTCCAGAAAGGGGTCCGTGTTGCGTCATTCAGAGTTCAGTTCACGAGACAATCGATCCGTCGCACGAGCCAATTGCATACGTCGACCTTGCGCGGTTCCGCCGAGTTGATCGGCGATCTCTGCCCAGGCCATGCCGCTGCTACGCAACTCAGCGATTCGCAATTCTTCCGCATTCATTCCATCGCGAATTCGTTCCAATAGTTCCTCACGACAGACACGATCGCTTGGACTCAGCTCGTCATCGGCTACCCTATCGATCATGTCATCACGGAGTTCATCGCGGCGCACATCGCGGCATTGTCGATGCTCACGTCGTGCTTGCGATGCCATCTTATTGCGGGCCATGGTCAGCAGCAGCCGGGCAAGTTGCTGCGGTCCGTCCAATTGATACTGCCCGGCCGCGGAACGCCAAAAAAAACTGGCCAGCACCGACTGCGACAAATCGACCGAATCCAGCAATCGAGTCAATCGCGGGTCATGCAACAGGAGACGAACCTCGCGTCGAATCAGCAACTCGTAGTCGCGTACAAACTCTTCCGCGGCGCAGTTCGTCACCAGCGCGAATGCGGCGGATGAATTCGGCAAACGTGTTATCATCCGCCATCGTGTTCGATCGCTCTCAACAGATAAAAGAAACCCTGCCCGCAAGCAGCGACCCTGTTTGCTGGTGCATTGAGTTCCCTCGCCTCCATCTAGCGTACACGGGAGGCAAATGGCGTGCCAAGCGTTTCAATCGGTTTGCAGAACGAAAATTCGTTGTGGGATGTGCGTGCCTGCGGCGATGAAGTTTTATGGATTTTATGCCATCGCCGAGCAGATGATGAGCATTATTCACTTGTGCCGAGCAGTTTTTGAGCGTTTTCGCCCTCGACGATCCTTGTGCGTTTCTCTTGCCAATGGCGATGAGATAGATAGCGGCTGCTGATCGAACCGACGTTTTCACGCTTTCGATGCCCGTTTTCTCGGGTGTTCTTGGGTGGCCGACTGACACAAGAGATCGATGAAATATGGCCCTAGCCCAACAACTCGACCGCGCCGATTCGCGCAGAGCCGCATTGCACCGCAACCGACTGAGGAACACAAAACGTCGCCGGCGGATGCATTTGCGTCCGTTGTTCGAGGTACTGGAAGATCGCAGGTTGCTTGACGGTGCGCTGACCAGCGCCGCCTTATCGAGCTTGCAACGGCAATCGTTGACCGGCGGATTACAGGCAGTGGCAGCCTGGACCGACACGTTGTCCGGGTACAACCGAGTCGGGCAGTCGCTTTCTGTCGTGGACACAACGATTGGCCAGCAATTAGCGGCACGCTCGATTCTGCAGAATCAGTTGGTCACCCCGTTGTCGGCCAACTCCTCCGTCACCACCGACGACTTGGTGAACGTGCTCAAGGGCCTCACCACCTCGTCGCCCGACTTGACCGTCACCGTGCCGCCGGCGTCCGTGACCGGCGGATTGCTGACATCGGCCCAGGGGGATGAATTGCAGTTCCACTTGGTGATGGACGCGGTGCGATCGGGGAACGTCGGCATCGACCTGGGCAGCAACGTGCAAACGGCCGGGTTGCGTCTTGATCCGAATTTCACAGTGAATCTCAGCACCCACCTGCACTTTGATTTTACGTTCGGTCTCGATCTGTCACCCGGTTTGAGTCAATCCGAATCGTTTTTCGTACGAGTCAATGAATTGTCGCTGGGCGCAGCCGTTCACGACTCGAACCTGAACAGTTCCGCCCAGATTGGTCTACTGGGTGTTCAGATCCAGGGGGGAACGCTCGACCTGGCGAGTGGAGTTTCGGTTTCCTTTGTGAATCCCGACGCCGATACCAAAGGAAACATCACGCAGACGGAACTTCAAAACACGAACATCAGCGCGCTCGTTGGTGTGCAAACGACCGCCAACTCCCTGAGCGGGACGTTTCCGATCCAAGCGATGCTGGGCTCAAACATCCTCGCTGGTTCGCCGTCGGCAAGCATCAGTTCGACCAATGTGTTCGCCGGGGTCGCGCCGGTCCTCTCGGCGAACGCTGGTTTCGCCGAACTGCAATACTTTAACAATCTCGCGCCGGACGGCCTGCTGACGGTGCTGGATCGGGTCGGTGCCGGATTGCAGGTCCTGGCGCCGTCGATCGACGTCAACACCGCCTTGGGCGGAATCCCCTTTGTCCAGACTCAAGTCAGCGAAGTAGCTGACTTCAACGCATTGACCAATCGTGTGGTGCGAGGTTTATACGACCCGCTCCTGACGGCAAGTAGCCCGCTACAGTTGCGCCGGGAGGCCGGCTGAGCAGCAATGCCGTCTTTTCATTGCGAATCAACAGCAGCGAGACAGTGGCCGTGACGCTGTTGGCGGCCAATCAGCAGGTGGGCGAGAGTATCGTCGCCTTTTTCATCCGGTCTTTGCCGCCGACGCTGGCGGGCCGCATCACGGCGACTCAGACGACCGCCGCGGGGGGCAACTACCTGACACTCAAGGCGATTGACCCGGCGATCACGGGATTCGACATTCTGATCAGTGACCGCACCAACTCCATCACACAAAACCTGGGCTTCGAGCCGAGTCAGTTCAGTTGCGCGCGCTGAAGTTCGATACCGTCCAGTCGTTTGTGACGGCCGCGGCGCCGCTGATGGGCGTCACAACCTCGGTGATCAATCCGCAGTACGATCCCAGCACGCACTCGCTTTCGTTTGGTACCAACTTTCAGGGCACATCGTTTTCCAAGACCGTACCGTTGGACTTCAGCGACGGCCTCGGACCGCTGACCTACTTGGCGCCGGCCAATGCGACCTTCACTGCCACACCAACGGCGAGCGCTCGGGTTGCGGTTGAGCTAGGCGGATTACAAACGGCGCTGACCGCATCGGATGACGGGCCGATGGACGGTCGGCTTGCGTCGACCGCGCACTTCACCGTAGCTCTCAACGGTGCCGCGCCGGTGACCGTCGTGGTCGCGAGCGACGTGACGAACATCAACCTCGACGATTTGGTCGCGGACTTGAATTCATCATTGGCTTTTTCGGGCCTGGGCGGCCAGGTGACTGCCGGGCACAGCGGCAACCGTTTGACACTCAGCAGCGCGACCGGCTCGACGCTGCACGTCACTGCGGCGGCGGGCGATTCCGCCGCGACGCAGTTGCATCTGGTGGGCGATGGGGTTGGCACCCAGTGGGGTGACCACGTGCTGTTCACCAGCGGCGCGCAGTTGAACGTTGCCTCGACGATTGTGGGCGCGAATCTTTCCGGTGCCGCCGCGCTGGGCATCCTGCCGGTGACGGTCAATCCATCCACAGTCACGATCTCATCGAACACGGCCGGCACACTGTCTGCGACAACGTACGTGGGCGACCTGAAAAAGAATGCTGACAGCTTGCTCAATGATGCACCCGCCGTGACCACGTTGGGCGGGCACTTCACATTGACCGTCGATCCGTCGCTGGGGGTGAGCGCAAGCATACCGGCGGCGTTCGATCTCGGCTTGGCAACGCCGAATCAACTTGCCACGACCGTCACGGCGGCCGCGGACGGGCCGTCCAATGGGCGACTGAACGGGCCTGCATCATTCAGCCTGATCGTTGGACAAGGAACGCCGGTGGCGACGATCGTCCCCGACGACGCGACCAACCAGACGCTGGATGATCTGATTGCGGATATCAATGCCGCGATCCAGACCACGCGGCTCGGTTCTTCGGTCATTGCCGCGCGTAACGGCAATCGTTTGACGCTGTCGACCAACGGCTTGGATTCGCTGGCGATCCATTCCGATGCCGGTAGCGCGACACAGACCGAGATGCGTTTCCCAAACGCTGCGGCGAACCCAGCGGTGATCTACGTCGGCAATACGCCGTTCCAGGAAAAACTTCTTCCGCTGGTCACGTTTGGCACGACCGATTTCACGAACAGTCTCAAGGGAATCCTGGCCCTGTTTTCCGGCGGCCAGCTGAATCACCTGACCAGCAAAGTTCCACTGCTGAATCAAAGTATCGACGACGTCCTGGGAATCAGTCAAAAGCTGAAGGATGTGGTGCAGCAACTGCAAAGCAAGTCAGGTGCGAATCTGAAACCGGCGGTGCAAGCGATCGTGGCGAACCTGCGAACTGCGATCCGTGGCTTGCCCAGTACACTGCCCGACGGCGCGACCGACGACCTGGATGCGATATTCGACGTCCTGCGAATCGCTGCTCAAAATGCGAACCGGACCGATATTACTCAGAGCGTCAATCTGGCCAGTGTGATCGTGGCCTCGATCACCCCACTCACTCAGGCAATCGCCAAGGTGAATCAGCCGGGCGTTGACCTCACACCGCTGAACAATGTGCGCAGTTCGCTGCAGCAGGTGACACCGTCGCTGCTGCAGTTGCCGACGACCTTCGCGTCGGCGCTGAACACGGGAAGCGTCACGTCGCAATTCGTCAATGCTGACCCGACCGGATTCGAACAGGCGATTGTCGTGCGCAGTTCGTGGGCCCCGACGGTGGTCCGCGGTATGTCGCTCGGCAGTGTCAAGCCGGACGGCTTGGGTCCGCTGAAGTTTGCTGCAGGCAGCACGGCCAACCTGAATGTGACCGGTGATCTCGAGTTTGATTTCGGTTATGACTTCGCGACGATGACACCGTTCCTGCTCGATACCAGCCGGTTCAACGCAACCACGTCGTTCGGCAGTTACAACCAATCGTTTGCGGCAACCATCGGCGGCGTGTCGGTAACGCTCGGCAATCCCCTGGCGCCGGCCGTGTTTCAGTTGACGACCGCGACCAACAACGTTCCGGCCTCGCTGGTGGTGACCGTCGATCCGACGCCCCACATCAGCGACATCGGCAACATCCCCTTTGCAAACATTGCAACCGCGTTGAACTACAGCGACGTCAACGGCCACTTCAGCAGCACTTTGCCGGTCTATTTGACGGGTAACAACCAAGGCAACGTGACGATCGACTGGGACTTTCCCGGCGCCGGCGCTGCGGCGGCGCCGACAATCACGGCACCGCCCAATCTGATTCCGGTACTGGAGGCACAGCCGTACAACTTCGCCCTCTTCGTCGACGGCATCCGAGACTGGAACGACCAATTCGAACGACTGCTCAGCGACGAGGCGCTGGGCAAACTGCCGCTGGTGAAAGAGGGCATCGATATCAGCAGTGGATTCATGGGTCAATTGGAGAATCAATTTCTCAACGCGGTCCAAAACACGATCACTGCCAACGGCGGCGTCGATTCCACTTCATTTCGTCAGGCGTTGGACGTCGCTGTCCAAACCGCGCTCAGTGGGTTGCTGGTCAACGGCACACTGCAGGTCAGCCAAACCGGATCGCCGGAAGTGCGATTCAACCTCCTCAGCCGCGACACCTATCACGCCGGTTTGGACTTGGGACTGCCCGGTCTGAATCTGGAATTCGTCGAACCAGGCGACGTGGTGGTTGATGTGAATTACGACCTGCAACTGGGATTTGGTATCAGCAAAACCGAAGGTTTCTATTTCATTGTCGAACCCGCCGCACCGCAATTGACTTTCAATGTCAGCGCCTCGCTGGACCCGAACACTCCCGTCAAGGGAAGAATATTCTCGCTGCCGGTGATCGCGACGGCCAACGTCGACGCGGGAATGCAGAGTTTGACACGGATCAACAACGTGGAACTGGACGTTGCCATCCTTGATCCCGACGGCAAGTTTACTAGCGACCAATTGGACCCGTCCACGTTCGTAAACGAATTCCAAATTGTCTATGGCGCTGGCGGAGCGGATGCGAGCGTTGACCTGCACCTGGTGGCCAACAACACCGAGCCGGTCAACGGCGACGTCGATTTGCCGGAGATCGTCACCGATCTGCGCGTTGATCAACACTTTGCTCCCCACGTCACATTGGACGATCCGGGCGCGATTCCACAGGTGCAGTTGAACAATATCGGCCTGAACCTTGGGTCAACACTCAGCAAGATCGTCCAGCCGATCGTCGACGAAGTGAATTCATTCTTGGGCCCGATCAAGCCGGTAATCACTGCGCTGAACCAGGAAGTGCCCGTGCTGTCGCAACTTTCACAGCGCGCCGGATCGGGACGCGTTACCTGGATCGACGCGGTCGCGATCTACTCGGACGATCCCGACGTTGATCAAACCGTCGCCGCGATGCATCAGATCGCGGACCTTGTCCAAGCCTTGAGCAGTTTATCCAGCCAAGCGGCTGCGCTTGCCAGTTCAACGGCCAACATCGTCTTCGGCGATTACCATTTCTGGCCGACGTTGGACCTGCGCATCGCAGATCCAAATCAACTCGACCCGCGGACGGCCGGCACGTTCATTCCGCGTCCCGGCTTTGACCCAACGGGCGACGGCACGATCTCACCGTACGTGCGAAGCGCGGATTCGAGCGTGGGATCGTTCCTGGGTGACGAGTTGCAAGATGACGGAGTCCGTTTTCCAATTTTTGAAGACCCCTGGAATGCCGTTCCTCTGCTATTTGGCCAGGATGTGACGCTCGTCACCTGGGATCTGCCGCAGTTCGAGGCCAGTTTCCGATCCGAGGACGTCTACCTCGGCACCATTCCTGTCGGCCCGGTGCCGGTGAACGTCATGGCGGGGCTCGATTTTGGTGTCGGAGTCAATGTGGGGGTCGGCTTTGATACGAGTGGCTTCCAAGAGGGCAACACGTTCGCCGACGGATTCTTCTTTCAGGACGAAGGACGAAGCGCACCGGCGGTGCTCTCGTTTAGTGCCGGCATTCATGTCGATGCGGCCGCCGGCATACCCTTTGTCGCCCAAGTGGGAATCGAGGGTCAATTGACGTCGACCGTGGGGGGTTATTGGAAAAACGACGATCACGACGACAAGGTCCATCTGGAGGAATTGCTCGCCAATCTCGATCAAGGGCCTCAATGTGTGTTCGATTTGAACGGGGCCCTCACCGCCCAGATGTTCTTTTATATCCAATACACGCTCGCCAGCGTTTCGATCCCGATCGTGCCGGAAATCACACTGTTCGATTTCACGGTTGGGTGTCCACCGCTGCCACCGCCAGAACTGGCGCATCTCAGCGATCCGACCGGTAATCCTGAAACCGACTTTCTCGGAGGCACGATTCCAGCTGGGTCGCTGATTCTGAACATCGGGCCGTTCGCGCCACTGCGCACGCCGGGGCACAGCCACGATAACGACGAACGTGTGCACGTCTATCAATACGAACCGGGCGTGATCACTGTGACCGGATTCGGTCAGGTGAAGCAGTACGGTGATGCGGCCAATCCGATCACGGCCGTGTACGGCGACGCCGGCATGGGCAATAACGTCATTCTGGTCGATGCATCGGTGACAGTACCGACGACGCTGCTGGGCGGCGAGGGAGATGACCAACTACGCGGCGGTTCAGCGGCCAATCTCATCCTCGGTCGCGGCGGCAAGGACGTACTGATCGGCGGCATCGCCGACGACATCATCGAGTCCGGTTACGGCGACGCGAAGTTGTACGGCGGTCCCGGCCGGGACCGACTGACCGCTCTGGGTGGCAACAACTACATCGACGGTGACGATGACGATGACATTATCCAAGGTGGCAGCGGGAACGACGTCGTTTCTGGTGGCAAGGGCGACGACGAAATCGATGGCGGCGGCGGCACCGACCGCATCTTCGGCGAACAGGGCAACGACATCATCGTCGGCCAGGGTACCGCGGGCGTCTACATCGAAGGCGGCCCCGGCGACAACCAGATCACGGGCAGCGATGGTGCCGACGAGATCTGGGCGGTGCGTCCCAACGCGCCACTGTTGGAGGCCGGACGCAACACCGTTTTTGCATCCGGCGGAAACGACCTGGTCTATGGCGGCATCGATAATTTCAATGAAATTCACGGCGGATCGGGCAACGACGTCATTCATTCAGGAAACTTCGGCGATTGGCTGTACGGTGATGCCAATGACGATCTGATCTACGGCGGGGCCGGCAACGACATCATCCACGCCGGCAGCGGCAAGGACTTGATTTACGGTTTTGGCGGCGGCGATTTGATCTTCGCCGACTCGGGTGTCAACACGATCTACGGCGGGATCGGCGGCGATACGATCTTCGGCAGCTCCGGCAGCGTTCGCCCCGTCAACTGGCCAGCCGCGGTGCCAGCCGGCTTCGACACGACCTTTGCCGGCGCCGGTGACGACACGATTTACGGTGAAGCCGGGATCGACTTTATCTATGGCGGTGTCGGAACCGCTTACCTCGATGGCGGAACCTTCAACGATTTCATCTACGGCGGTACGGGCGCGCAGACAATTCACGGACGCGACGGAGACGATTATCTCCAGACCGGCGACGGCAATGAACAGATCTTTGGCGATGGCGGCGACGACTTGCTGGTCCAGAAGGTCGCTGCCAACCAAAAGCTCACCGACACCACGCTGACCGGCCGCGGCAGCGATACCCTCCTCGGCATCGAACGCGTGCACTTGATCGACACCTCGACCACCGGCTACGCGTTGGACGTCGGCGGTTGGACGGCGGCAGCAACGATCGCCGGAGCGACCAACGGCAGCAGTACCGTCTCTGCCGCGACGGACGCCGATTTTGAGCTGGCTGATGGCACCCTGAAGACGTCGTTGGGCGGTCGCTTCTCACTGGTCAACATCGTGCGTGCCTATTTGGCCGGCGTACTGCTCGATAACACGATGGACGTCTCGCTATGGACCGGTACGGCAACACTCGTCGGCGGAATCGGTTTAGACCAGGTCGTCAGTATCAATGACGCGTCGTTTGTACTCAGCGACACGAACCTGACACGGTCGACCGGCGGCAATTTTATTCTGAGCCAGATCAAGCGAGCGGTGCTGGGCGGCGGGCCGAGCAACAACACGTTCGACGCCGAAGGCTTCTCCGGCAACGTCTCGCTGTACGGTGGCGCCGGCGACGATACGCTGTTGGCTGGCAGTGGCGACGATTACCTCGACGGCGGAATCGGTACCAACCTGCTCGATGGCCGCGGCGGTAACGATGTCTTGGTCGCTAGCGTTAGCGCCGGTGCAACGCTGATCGGCGGCTCCGGCGACGACTTGATCTACGGCAGCGAAATCGCTGACGTCATCACCGCCGGAGCAGGTCGCGACCGTGTTTACTCGCGCGGCGGCGACGACACCGTCACAGGTGGCGATGGCGACGACATTCTTGACGGCGGGGCGGGCAACGACACGATCTCGGGCGACGCGGGCGCTGATTTGATCGTCGGCGCAGCCGGCAATGACACGCTCTATGCCTTCAATCTCGGCGGCGTCGGTGACGACGGCGCGATCAACTACGTTTATGGTGACTTCGGTACCGCCGGCAATGAGCCCGGAACCGGTAGCGACACGATCGTCGGCGGCATCGGCAACGATCAGCTGTTCGGCGAGGGCGGCAGCAATACGATCAGCGGCGGCGGTCCCGGCGCCCTGCGCGTCGACGGTCTGGCTGTGGGGCTTCCCGCTCCCGATCCCATTGCCCCCCCGCCGGTCCCAGTTCCTGCCAATTGGCCACCAACCCTTCCCGGGCAAACCGCGACGTTGCCCAGCGGCGTGGATGAGCGCGGTCGCTGGACGCAGTACGCCAGTTCGGCGACCGGCGGCGGATTGAGCAATTCCCCCGCTGCAGCGATCGAACCGAGCATCGCGGTGGGTGTGTCAGGACAATTCGTCACCTGGGCCGACGCGCGCAGCGGCAGCTTCCAAATCTATGCGGCGCTGCATACCAACATTGGCTGGGAAGAACTGGCCGGTAGCGCAGAGGCGGCCGGGATCAGCGCTGCGACCTCGTCCGCGCGGCGGCCCAGTATCACGCTCGATGCGACCGGTTTGCCCATTGTGGCCTGGACACAGTTCAACGGTACCGCCAGCGACATCTACGTCGCTCGTTATGACGAATTGGCCAACAGTGGCAACGGCGGTTGGGTACCACTTGGCAGTTCGCTGTCAGCTGGGGGGATCAGCGGCAGCGGACGCGCCGATCAGGCCGAGGTCGTGATGACCAGTATTGGCCCTGTCGTGGCGTGGCTCGATTCATCGAGCGGAGTGAGCAACGTGTACGTCCGCCGGTTTGAGAACGGCACCTGGGTGCCGTTGGGCTTGGGCTCGGCGAGTGGCAATGGAGTCTCGGCTTCGACAACCTCCGTCGCCGACCTGGCACTGACCAGTGACGGTAATGATGTTGCAGTTGCCTGGTCGCAGAACCGGGGCGGCCGCACGCAGATTTACCTGCGCCAGTACGACGGCGCCACCTGGAGTGGACTCGGCGGGTCTGCAACTGGCGACGGATTGAGCGGTACGTCGGGAAACGCCGCCGCCGCAAGCCTGGCCTATGAAAACGGCCTGCTTTATGCCGCCTGGCAGGACAACACCAGCGGCCATAACGAGATCTATGCCGCCATGTTTGACGGCAATAACTGGCTCGCCGCGGGAGAGGGTTCCATTACCGAAGGCGGCATCTCTGCGACCGTTGGTGATGCCACACGTCCACAGCTTTCCGCCGCCAGTGGCCAGTTGTTCTTGGCGTGGCTCGACAATCGCTTGGCCAACTTCACGGGCAATACCACCGCGATCTATGTCAAGCAGTGGGACGGGATGGCGTTCACGGAAGAACTGCCGGGCGACGCCAGTAATCGTGGGATCGCAAACATGGTCGGTAACGCCCAGGCGCCCGCCTTGGCAGTCGACGGCGCGGGCCACCCTTTCGTGGCCTGGAGCGAAACGGAAGCGGGCAATCGGGATATCTATTTCCGCGCCAATACATTTGACATTGGCACGATTCATTACGTCAACGACGGCGACATCGGCGACGGTGACGCGTTGGGTAACAGCGTGGCGACGGCACCGGGTTCCGATGCCAATGATGGCCTGTCCGTTGCCACCGCGAAACTGACTCTGCAGGCGATATTGGACGACGGGGCACATCCGTTGAATCCCGGCGACGTGATTGTGATCGACGCGGGTAGCTACAACGATTCGGCCGCGATCACCGCATCAGCCAACGGTGTACTGATCCTCGGATCACCCAACGAGCCGGCTATCGTCAACGGGCTGATCAGCCTGACGATCACGTCCAATGTGACGCTCGATCATTTGACGCTCGCCAGCGGCGTACGAGTGAGCGGGGGAACAAGTTCGACGATCACGGGCAACACCGTGCAGGGAATGGGAATCACATTGGTGGGCAGCTCGCTGGCCCAAATTGTCCACAACATCGTGACCGTCAATGGTGCGGGCCTGACGTTGACCGGCATGGTCCAGGACGCCGTCGTGGAACACAATACGGTGGTGGCCGGCGCTCGAGGAATCTGGCTCAACGGCGCCGGCAGCAGCGGCTTGACGATCGACCAGAACCGGATCGGTGGTGCGGGCAGCGGTATCACGATCGACCGTGCGGCAGGCGGACAGATTAGCGGCAATCGCATCGAGTCGGCCGCGACCGGCATGAGCCTCAACGCATCATTCAGCGGCTTGCTCGCCGACAACGAGATTGCCCGGGCCGGCGTCGGTGTTTCCTACGCGATCGCCGCGTTGTTGAGTGGCAACCGGATCCATGACAACGCGATCGGCGTTCGCAGCACCGTATCGAACGCCGCCGACGGGCTGGGTTACTTTGGAGTGACGCAGCCAAACCAGTTCTACAAAAACGACACCGGCGTGAATCTTGTCGGGGCCGTGATGCAAGGACAACATGTCTTTGCCAACACGACGGGTGTTTCGGGATCTGGTTCGCTGATTCCCCTCGACTTCGATCACGCCAACCTGATCGAGACGAACACGGTGGGTGTTGATTTCAGCGGCCCGGTGCAATTCAATCGCATCGCACGCAACAGTGTCGGCATTAACGCACGTAGCGGACAATTGATTGCTCACAACACGCTGTACGGCAACACAGTGGGAGTCAACGTCCAGGGAGTCAGCGACGTCCGCATCTTCAACAACACCATGTACACCGCCGCCGGTGACAACATCCGCGCCGGCAGCGTCTCGGACCAGGTGGAAGTTCGCAACAATACCCTGTGGACCGAAAATGGCTACGACATCTTTGTCGACGACAACAGCACGGTCGGGTTCTTCAGCGACTACAACGATCTGCACGCCGGCAGCTCCGGGAAACTGGTGTATTGGACCAAGGACTTCAACGACATTCTGGATTGGCAGGAGGACGTGCATCAGTTCGACCTGCACTCGATCGGGCGTACGGTCGTCAATCCGGATTGGTCGCAGCCGCGGTTCGTCAGCCTGTCGCTGAATGACTACCGCATCTTCGACGAAACGGCCCGCCAGCGTTTTTCGAGTCCCACGATCGATCTGGCCGATGCTCGCTCCGATCAGGCGCTGCCGCTGAGCTATCAGAACCTGCTGGGCAACCCGAGCTTCGAATCGGGACTCTCCGGTTGGACGGCTTCGCCCAGTGGTGCCACGCAAGGTTCTGGCCCGAGTCCGTGGGACGGCACGAGCTATTTTTCTGCCAGCGTGAATCCGGTGACGACGCTGGACCAGCAAGTCGATTTGGTTGCGGCCGGCCTGTTGCCCGCCGACATTGACTCGAAGAATCTGAGTCTGGTGTTTGGGGGTCGCGCACGGTCGGCCAATGAAACGCCCGTCGATACCGGTACCATCACCCTGACGTTCCTTGACGACGGCAATGCCGTCGTCAAGACGATAACGACCGCCGCCGGCAATGTGAATGAGTGTTGGGAATTGATTGGCGACCGGACATTCATTCCGGTCGGTGCGCGCAGCGTGAACTTCCGCTACACGGCAGTCCGCCGTAGCGGTACGACCAACGATGTCTATTTGGACGGAGCGTTCTTGTACGTCCAAGCAGACAACGTGCAACCGAATCTGGGTGCCGACGGCAACACTTACGTCGAGACATCTCAGAACATCAACCAGCACCTTGTGCTGCGCTCGCCCGACTTGTACACCGATTGGCTGCACGACGCGCCGTTGAAGATTCGCTGGGATTCGTTTGGCAACACGGCCAAGGCCCCGGTGCGGATCGATCTTTACCAGGACGGTCCTAGCGGCCCGCAGTTCCTGTTGAACATCGCGCCAACCGCGCCCGATACCGGCGAGTACATCTGGATCGCGGCTAATGACGGCGTCAACTTCGGCACCTATGGGTTGCGAATTCGCATTTCAATCGTCGGCAACGAAACGATTGCGGATCGTAGCACCGAGACGTTCACCGTTCCTGAAAACACACAGTCGCTGCATACGTACTTTGTCAACAACGCCAGCATGGTGAACGACGAGTACACGTCGGCCGTCGGCAGCAATCGCAACACGGGTCTGCTGCCCGATCGGCCGAAGCCGTATCTGAACAACATCCTGCGTATCTACACGCTGGGTCCGAACGACGTCGTGTCGGTCGATACCGGCGACTATCCGGAACTGTATCCCACCCTGATTTCGCCGCTCAGCGGCATCGGCGACGACGCGGGATTCGTCTTGACCGGGCCGACGAACTCTGGCCGCGTTGCCAGTTTCTCGCCAGCCAATCCGCAGTACCGACCCGCTCCCGTGTTGGAACTCAGCGATGCCGATTCAATGACAATCAGCCACTTCACGATCTTCGGCGGGACGATGGGTTTGTGGGCTCATGATGGGACTACGAATTTGGTGGCCAACTATCTGAACATCCATGACAATTCACAGGAAGGCTTTCGTGTTGACGGGGTTCGAAATAGTTTTGGAATTCGTATCGACAGCGGTACGGCGGTCAGCGAGTTGGGCAACAGTACGCTTGTGCACAATGGTTTTGGCAGTGTTTCCAACCACCAATCCGGCATCTTTATCGACGGCCTGATCGGCCGGTTGCATGACACATCGGTCACGTACAGCGGCGACCGAGGTATCAGCCTGATTGATCCGGGAGCCGCTCGGATCGAAGCCAACGTCTCCGCGCACAACGCGGGCTCCGGTTTGTCGATCGTGAATAGCGAATACGAGCAGCCAACCGCGATCGTCGGCAATGCGAATCTGAGTCTCGGGCTGGGAAACATTTTCGACGACAACAACGGATCCGGAATCAGTGCGAGCGGCGCGGTCTTGGTGGCCGGGAACACGGTGTCAAACACCCGGGGAGTCTTCAACGTCGGAATCTCTGCGACCGGCGCGGGCTATCCAACCGGCGTCGAAGTCGCCTCGAACGCGGTTTATAACAACTATCGCGGGATTCAGGGCGCCCGCCTGACTCACAACAACCGGGTCTATCACAACACCGAGATTGGCATCTTGAACTCGGGTCAGATCGACGAAAACGTCGTCTACTCCAACGACGTCGGGATCTACACGCAGTACGGTCTACGGAACAACCTGGTCTACGCAAACTCTTTCAGGGGTATCTATCTGTATTCGACCGGATTCGCGGGCTTCCAGGTCGATGTCGTCAACAATACCGTTTATCAGCCTCAAGGCGACGCGATTTTTATCGATCGGGCTACCGCCAACGTTCATCTACGCAACAACCTCCTGTGGGCGGAGAATGCGGCAGGCAGGCTTGATGCCGGTTACGCCCTGGTCGTTGACAGCACCAGCCAGCAGGGATTCACCAGCGACTACAACATTTTGCACGCCAGCGGTGCGGGAAAAGTCGCCTTGTGGCAAGGTGTCTCTCGGCCGACGCTTTCCTCCTGGCAGAGTACGACGTTCCAAGATTCCAACAGCGTCAGCCAGGATCCGCTGCTGGTCAACCCACTGGGTGTCGACGGAAAACTTGGCTACTTCGATTCCGTCCGGGATGGTCGCGACGACGATTTTCACGAGCAGAGTCTCAACGGCAGTTTCCACGGCAGCTCACTCGCTCCGATCGTTGGGGCCAACGGGCTCCCTGTGTTTCCCAGCGTGATCGCGACCGCGGATACGAGCCAATCGCCGGCGATCGACCGCGGAGCGCCGGCCGACAGTTACGCACGCGAACCTGCGCCCAACGGCAGCTTTATTAATTTGGGAGCGTACGGCAATACGGCGCTGGCGTCGCTCAGTCCGGCGGAGTACGTGCTGGTCACCAAAGCTGATGGCGGCGAAACGTGGCCTCAGGATCACACGTTTGAGATCACTTGGCGCAGCCAAGATACCGCGTCGACGGTCAAGATCGAGTTGTTGCGGCAAGCCACTGTCGAAGACCCCATCAGCGTCGTAATGTTGATCGCCGCGACAGCTCCCAACAGCGGATCGTTTTCCTGGACGATTCCGACATCGCTGACCCCGGCCGACGACTATTTGATTCGCATCACGCGAAATGACAACGCTGCGCTCTCCGATGACAGCAACAGTTACTTTACCATCGCCGCGCCAGTCAACGTTTACTATGTCAACGATGGATCGGTCAACACGGCTGGCGACTGGACGACCACCGCAGGCAACAACGCTTTCGACGCCCTATCACCCGATAGTCCCAAAGCTTCGATCGGCGCAGTGCTGGCGGCGTATCAACTGAATGCTGGCGACATCATTCGCGTCGACGATGGCACGTACCCGCAGGGCGTGAATATTGTGCTGAATGCGTCGATGTCCGGCATCACGATCGAGGGCTACCACGATGCGGCGTTTCCTGAGCGGCATGCGTTGATCGATCGCGGCAATCCGAACTTCGGTAGCGCGGCATTCGAATTGGGCAATGCTGCGAACGTGTCAATCGATCAGCTCTGGATCACCGGCGCCTATTCCGCCATCTATGGCCCCAGCAATGCCGGTAGCACCGGCTTGACCGTCAGCAACAGCACGTTGTTCGGCAATCAGTACTCGGGAATCCAGTTGCTTGGCGGAAATAATTACGCAACCCTGGTTGGCAATACGACCTACGGCATCCGCGACGGTGCATTCAGCCAACGCCAATCGATCGGCATTCAAGCCGATGGCAATGACACTGTGATCACACAAAACACGGTTTATGACACCGAGAACACGGGCATCCAGGCTTTCGGCGCAAGGGCAAGCGTCAACGCCAACCATGTATTTGCAAGCTCCGTGGGCGTTACGGTGCAAACCCCCGGACCAACCGTCTATTCTCCGTCGCTGCAGTCCCTCGTGCTCGATAACACCGTGCATGACACGATCGTCGGCATCAGCGCCAACGGAACGATCGTGGTGTCGGGAAATACGGTGTACGGGGATCTGAATAATCCAAATCAGTTTGGGTCGACCGGGATCGTGACCGGCGTTTACGTCGAGACATTCGAAAATACCGTTTACGAAAATCACGTCGGAATCCGAGGTGGTGGCTGGATCCACGACAACCGGGTCTTCCGAAACACCACTTCGGGGATCCAAGCTCTCGCGAACAGTGGCCGCACCGAGCTATTTCCCAACGGAACGATCGACCACAACGTCGTTTACGCCAACCAAGTCGGCATCGAAATCACTAGTTTTTCTTCGGCAAATGGTGACGATACGATTCGGAACAACTTGGTTTACGACAACTCCGTTCACGGGATTTACCTGAACGGTTATCACATCGGGACCGCCGACGTGGCGAACAATACCATTTATCAGCCACAGGGAAACGCGATCCGTATTGAGAGCAGCTTCAGCAATGCGCACTTGCAAAACAATGTTCTTTGGGCGGCATCCGGCTATGACATCTCCGTCGATCCTGCTAGTGAGGTCGGATTCCAGAGCGATTACAACAATCTCTATACGACCGGCACAGGTCAGATTGGCTCTTGGGAGAACCGCCCGTTTTCTCGGCTCGTCGATTGGTCGTACGAACTCGGCTTGGACCGGCACAGCCAAAGCACCAATCCTCAGTTCGTCAACGCAACCGGGCCTGACGGAATTTTGGGGTACAGCACGACGACCGTCGGCGCGGCGCGGATCCTGGACAACACGTCTCCTGGATTCACGCTCAGCGGCGATTGGGACCACGTCGATCAGACCCTTGGTAGCGGCGGCAGCTTCCTGGAGAGTGCGCCGATCAACGGGAATGCCAACGCAGGCTGGAGCTTCGCGGCGACGGCGGTGATCGGTGGCCAAACCTTGACCTATCCCGTGTCCGCCTATTGGAACGCCAACCGTGGGTTGGGGAGTGCTACCTATGCTTATGTTGCCTCCTACGACCTGAATTGGATCTCAGCTGGCCAACAAATGCACGGCATATTCACTGTGGGCCCGGCCGACTTTTTCACAGTCAATCAATCGGGGACCGGCGCAGGTTACCGTTCGCTGGGCGATTTGGTCCTGAACGTACCCAATCCGTCCCACGACGCAGCCACACAGGTCACGGGGTCGCTCGGGTTGACGGTCTCGGTGCATGGCGGACAAAACTTCATTGCGGATGCTTTGACCGTTAACGGACAGACGGTCGAAGAAGGGAATCCACAGGGGACATGGATCCAGGGCGGTCTGGCGGGAGACTATGACCGCCGCGCCGCGGGAGGCCGTGAAGAGGTGGCAAGCTGGACGGTCACCGGCCTGACACCCGGCGCGTTCTATGAAGTTTCGAGTACCTGGCTCGCTTACTCCACACTCTCCAGCAAAGCCCGCTATTTCATCTCTGGCGGCGAAACGGTCGAGCGACAGATCAGTATTGACCAGACGATTGCCCCGAATGATTTTACCGACGCCGGTGTGGGCTGGAAACGGATTGCCATCGTCCAGGCGACTGCCGACACGATGACGGTTAAGTTGTCGGCCCAGGCCGACGGCGCCGTCATTGCCGACGCGATTCGAATTCAGGAAATCGAGGGAGACACAGCACTCGACGATGATTTCCATTTGCTCTCTTCATCCGCTTCGGTCGATCGCGGTAACCCGGTCAGTTACCACTACGCCGAATCTTTGCCCAGTGGCGATCGTGACGACCTGGTGCTTACGGCAACACGTCGCAAGCGACCGCCAGCGCAAGCCAAATCGTGCAGGTGGTTTCGCCAAGCGGCCTCGAGAAGCTACAGGTCGGTCAACAAGTACCGGTCACATGGCGCTCGTCCGGACTGACTGTGCAGCGCCCGGTAGCGCTGATCAACGCAGGCGGCAGTAGCGTCGTGGATAACTGGGGCGCCGACAATCTCAAGATCCTGTCCGCCTTTCCCAACTCGACGCCATCTCCGATCACGCAATCGATCGATATCAGCGGCGTCGCTCACCCAGCCCCGCAAGCTGTCTACCAAAACTATGCCGAAGCACCGTCGTCATCGTCGATGGTAACGGGATCGATGTCTTATCAGCTATCTGTCCCCGATGGCACGTACACCGTGCGATTGCACTTCGTCGAACCTAACGCCAATGCGGCCTTCATCACGAACTTCCGCAAGTTTGACGTTGAATTCCAGGGGAGCACGGTGCTGGCCGGCTATGACGTGGTCGCCGACGCTGGTGCTGCCTTCAAGGCCACTGAAAAGAACTTTGTCGTTACAGCCGTCGGCGGAACCGGAATCTCGTTGAATCTAGTTTCAATCGCCGGAATCTATTCCACGGGAGCAATTATCTCGGGAATCGAGGTCCTGGCCAACAATCCAGCCGGCGTTGCGGCGCCGACATTCAACTTGGAACTGTCAGGCGACGGCGGCGCAAATTGGATGCCAATCGCGTCCGGGCTGGGTGTAGATCAGTACGGTCGCGGCAGCTATCCGTGGTCGATCCCCGGATTGCCCGAAGGCAGCCAATACCTGGTGCGTGTCATAGCCAACGATGGTCTTCGACCTCAGGGTGTTTCCGATCAACCGTTCCAGATCACCGATGCGGGACACTCGTATTATGTGAACGACAACTCGATGATCGGTGACGAGTTCGCCACAGCGGTTGGCGACAACGCCAATAGCGGCAAGAGCCCCAGCGCGCCGATGGCTAGCCTGCAGGCGCTTCTGAATGCCTACAGCCTCGGCTCGGGTGATGTCGTTTACGTCGATGCCGGCACCTACAACCTGATCCAGAACGTTGTCATCGGCCCCCAACATGCAGGCGTGCGTATTCAGGGGCCGAGCACGGGCGTGGCGTTGCTGAATCGCGGCAACACGAATTACGACGCGTACGCCATCGACGTGCAACATGCCGCCAATGTGACGCTTGACCATCTATCGATTACCGGCGGCTACGTGGGAATCAATCTGGCTGACAACTCGCAGAGTTCCGGACTGACCGTCAGCAACTCAACGGTTTTTGCAAATGTGAATCGCGGAATCTCGATTGGTTCAACCAATGACAGCGCTACGATCACGGGCAGCACCTTCTATGGTATCCCCGGTGGCAGCCCGTCCGACGACCAGAGCAATAGTATCTACGGACTAGGCGCTAACGACTTGATCGTGTCGGGCAATCAGCTGTTTGACGCACAGAATGAAAACGTGCGAATCCAAGGGCAACGCATCACCGTGAATGCAAACGAGGCGTACGGCGGCAGCACTGGCATTTATTTGATCGGTTCGGGAACGGTCACTGGAAATCAAGTCCACGACAATCGCAGCTTGGGAATCTTGGCCAGCCCAAGCGGCGCTGGCAATATCCTTGTTACGGGCAACACGGTCTATGCACATCCGAATCCTCAACAAACCGGCATCTACGCAACCGGTGCAGAGATACGAGGAAACGTCGTCTATGACAACTACGATGGCATTCTTGGTGATCGCGTGATTGGCAATCGTGTGTATCACAACACGAACATCGGGATCAACGGAAGTGGGCTAGTGCAAGACAATGTTGTGTTTGGCAACGGCGTTGGAATACGAATCGCGAGTGGATCGTCCACATCGGGACGGGCGAGCAACAATCTGATTTACGACAATGCGACGACCGGCATCGTGGTTGCTCCGAGCAACAAGTATGAGTTCCTGAACAACACGGTCTATCAGCCCACCGGTGACGCGATTCGGTTTGAAGGCGATGCGGGCATCGGCTCGGTCGGCTTGACGAACGATGCCACGTTGCGGAACAACGTGTTGTGGGTGGGATCCGGTTACGGCCTGGTGGTGCCCGCCAGCGCCGAAGGGGGACTGGTCAGCGATTACAACGTCTTCTTCGCGACGGGAACAGGCAAGCTGGGCAACTGGCAGGGACGCGACTTTACCGACCCGGTAGACTGGTTCTTTGAGACCGGTCAGGATTTGCACAGCCAGGTCGCCGATCCACAGTTTGTCAGTCCGGCCGGGCCGGACGGAATATTAGGATATGGTGCCGCCGACAACAGCGATCATGGGTTGGACGACGATTTCCGCGTGCTGGTCGGCTCGCCAGTAATCGATCGCGGCAGTCCGATCGATCCGTACTTTGCCGAACGCTCTCCGAACGGCAACCGGATTGACGTTGGCATGTATGGCAACCGTCCTGATGCGACGCCCAGCGTGGCGCAAACGGTGCGGCTGCTCGGGCCCGATCCGCTGCAGAAGGTGCAAGTTGGTCAACAGCTGCCGATTCGTTGGCAGTCGTCCGGACTGACCACGAAGCGGCCGGTCGCGCTGATCAACACCGGCGGCGGAACGGTTGACAGCTGGAACGCCGATCCATTCTTTGCTCCGAGCACTCCGATCACCTTGCCTGTCGACACCAGCGGGGTCGCCGACCCAGCGCCGCAGTCGGCCTACCAGACGAATACATCGGCCGGATTCACTCCGGGCAGCAGCCTGAACTATCAATTGGTGGTGCCCGACGGCAGCTATTCCATCCGGTTGCATTTCGCCGAGCCAGTCTCCGGCGCCTACAGCGGCATGCGCCAGTTCGATATCCAGTTGCAAGGCAACACGGTTCAATCCGCGTACGATATTTTCACCGCGGCGGGCGGTGCGCTCAAGGCAACCACGCAGACCTTTGACCTGACGGCATCGGGCGGCAGCGGTATTTCGCTGCAGTTAGTCAGCTTGACCAGTAATCCCGCGATCGTGTCGGCGATTGAGGTCCTGGCCAATGATCCCTATGGTCTGGATTCGCCAACTTTCGATCTGGAACTCTCTGGCGACAACGGTGTCTCCTGGTCGCCGTTGGCAGCGAATCAGCCGGCCGATCGTTTTGGTAGCGGCAATTACCTGTGGACGGTCCCTTCCGATCAACCGCTGGGCGGCCAGTATCTGGTCCGCGTCACGTCGGACGATGGAATTCACCCGCAAGACGGTTCGACGCGTACCTTTGTGATCGCCAGCGACGGACACGATTACTACGTGAACGATGGATCGCAATCGGGCGATATTTTTACCACTGCGATTGGCAACAATCTGAACAGCGGCAAGAGTCCTGATCAGCCGATGGCGAATCTGGCGGCATTGTTGGCCTCGTATCAGCTTGGCCCCCTCGACGTTATGCATGTCGACACGGGTACGTACGACTTGTTGCGCAACATCGTGGTTTCAGCAAAGCACAGCGGTGTCACGATCGAGGGTCCAAGCACTGCTGACGCGGTCCTCCGTCGTGGTGTAACGGGCGGATTTGCGCCGCGCATCGGATCGGTGTTTGAGATGCAGCAAGCTGTCGACGTCACGATCGACCATCTGAACATCACCAACGCGTTCGCGGGAGTTTATGCCGCCGACGATGCCGGCGTGATCCGGCTGAGTGTGACGAACAGCTCCATCTACGGGACCAAAGACTATGGCATTTACCTAGGTCGCAACGATGATTTCGCCGCAATTTCCGGCAATACGCTTTACGGATTGCCCGGTGGCATTGTGACCGACAATCAGCTGTACGGTATCTATTTGCTGGGCAATGATGCGCAGGTTGTCAACAACACGATCTACGATAGCAGTGTCGGCGTGGCCGATAATGGCGTACGAGTGCTGATCGACGGCAATGACGTTTACGGCAACCAGTACGGGATTCAATTGGCAAATGTCGTGGGCGATCTGTCGTTGGTCACAGGCAATCTGGTTCACGACAACGATTTTCGCGGGATTTCCGCCGCGGCGGGGCGAGTCATCGGCAACACCGTTTATGGGCAATCGTCCGCGACCGCGATCGGGATCGAAGCGAGTCAAGAGGTGGGAGGAAACATTGTCTATGACAATTACGACGGCATCTCCGGCGACCGGCGGTTCGAAGATCCACGACAACCGAGTGTTCAATAACGCAAACATCGGCATCAACGGCGGCGGAACAATACTCGCCAATCGGGTCTATTCCAACTCGATCGGCATTCAATACGCCACTCCATTCGCTTCCTCGGCGAGCATCGTCGATAACGTCGTGTACGCCAATACGAACGCCGGCATTCTGCTCACGACCGGAGCGAATCAACGGTTGGAGGTGTTGAATAACACGGTCTACCAGACTGTCGGCGACGCGGTGCGAATCGTCGGCAACGGTCAAAACACACGACTTCGAGACAATATTCTGTGGGTGGAGTCGGGATACGATCTGTATCTTCCAGCACTGCTCAGGCCGCGCTGACCAGCGACTACAACCTGCTCTACAAAGGGGCCGACCCCAACGCGCATCTCGGATTCTGGAACAACTTGAATCAGGATTCGCTGCTGGCATGGCAAACCGCCTCCGGCCGGGACGGGAACTCTGTCTCGGACCAACCGCTGTTCGTCGATCGCAATGGCGCCGACAATGCGCTCGGGATACGCGCCAAGTCAACGGAGTGTTCATCGATGGCGGAGCGGACGACAATTATTACTTGAGTGCCGGATCCCCGGGCATCGACGGAGGTTACTCGTGGTCGTATGCCATCGACGCGGAAGGCTTCGTCCGTCGCGATGACGGGACGACACCCAACCTGGGCTCGACCGAGTACGCTTCCTCGATCCAGAATTCCAGCTCGTTCGCCGCAACCGGCACCGGGAACTTTCCCACGAACGTTACCTTGCCCTTTAGCTTTCCGTTCTACGACGGGACGTACACGTTTGTATCCGTCTCGCAACAGGGTTATCTGCAACTGGGATCGGATTATCTCAACAACACGGGCCCCATCGGACAGCAGTTTGAACTTAGCCGGCGAATCGCGCCGCTGTGGGACGCCAATCTCGTTTACCGACTTGGCGATAACATCGTTGCCGACACCTCTGTCGCGGGACAAGCAACGATTCGCTGGAAGGCGACGAATCCGATCGACGATAGCACACGTGAACTTTCTGTGGTGTTGTTCAGTGACGGCCGCATCCGGTTTGACTACGGCGACGGCAACACCGGCCTGAATCCGGTGGTTGGGATTTCGTTCGGTGGCACTCGGGCGTTCCAATTTCTTGGCGGTTATTCCGGCAGCGGAAATCTATCCAACGCAAACTCGGTCCTGTACACACAGACAGCCGGCTACACCGACGTGGGCGCCTATGAATTCCGCGGCGATTCTCTCGACACAATACCGCCGGCGATCGTTTCGACGCAGCCGATCGCTGTCGGCGCGGGCGGCGATACGGGCGGCAAGATCAATGCGATCGAACTGCAGTTCAGTGAGGATGTCAACGCGATCGATGCCAGCGCCGCGGCAGTCTATGAACTGCGCAAGGCCGGCTCGAGCGGTTTTGGCAGCACGGACGATGTCATTTACTCGCTCGCCCCCATGTACACGCCCGGTTCGCCGGTGGCGACGTTGCAGATCAACGGACTCGGCGGCGCCGGTTTGCCGGCCGGCCAATATCGTTTGACGGTCACCAGTAACCCGAACACCAGCATCCATGACCTGGCCGGATTGCGATTGGACGGCGATGCGGACGGTGGCGAGGGCGGCAACTACGTACGTACCTTCTCTGTGATTCCGGCCGTCGCCGACTTGTCGGTCTCGCTGATCGTTGACAACCCGAATCCGTCCGAGGGAATGAACGTCCAATACACTGTGACGGTGAGCCACCTGAGTGGACCAGCATTGGTGTCGGGCGTGCAGGTCAGCGACCTGTTACCGGCGGGATTGAGCTTCGTCAGCGCAACGACTAGCACCGGGGCGTACGACATCGCAAGTGGTATCTGGTCGGTTGGCAGCGTGACGCTGGGTGGCAGTGAGACATTGCGGATCACTGCCAAGATCCCGGTCGGATTGGCATTCCAGACGTTGACCAACACCGCAGTCGCTAACCTTCGTTGATCAAGGGGACACCGACGCGGCCAACGATGCGCAGAGTGTCAGTATCGTCGCGATGCAAAGTGCCGACCTGGCGCTGAACGATGGACGCCGGCACTTCGCCGCGCGAAGGCGACATCCAGTACTACTATCTGACGCTCAACAACAACGCCGGACCAGGAACTGCCACGGGTGTTCGCGTCACCGATATGTTGCCGACCGGATTACAGTTCGTCAGCGCGACGCCTGGTAGCGGCACCACCTATGATCCGGTGACCGGCATCTGGAACGTCGGTACTTTGGCGAAGGGTGCAAACACGACTCTGCAAATCCAAACCAGAATCGTTGGCGCTGCCGGTCAAATCTTGACGAATACCGCCAGTATCACGGCCGCGGACCAATTCGACTACAAGTCCAACAACAACATCGCAAGCAAGACCACCACCATCGTCGACGCATCGCTGTTTGCCAGTGGCAAGAGCTTCACCGCCGTCGAAGGAGCTTCGTTGAACCAGGTGGTCGCGTCCTTCACCGATCTGGATCCCGGCGCGATGGCCAGCTACTTCACGACCACGATCGACTGGGGAGATGGTGCCATGTCGCCGGGGACCGTTGCTGTGAATGGGCAGGGTGGTTTCGACGTTGCTGGCGCCCATGCTTACCAACACTTTGGATTCTATTCCGTCACGGTTGGCATCAATGATTTCGGCGGCAGCACGGCAACCGCTTTCAGTTCCGCAAACGTGTCCGACGCACCGATGCATGCCACAGGAACCACATTCCTTGCATCAGCGGGATCATCATTCACACGTACGGTGGCAACCTTTACGGACGATAACCCACTGGCTGTGATTGGCGACTACACCGCCACAATCAACTGGGGCGACGGGACGCCGACCGGCAGCGGCACGATTTCTGTTAACAGTGGCGGCGGCTTCCAAGTCGACGGCACTCACATCTATGCTTCCGAGAACACGTTCCAGGTCGACATTACCATCCACGGTGTTGGCGTCGGTGGATCGACCACCAGCACCACCAGCACGGCTCAGGTGGTTCAGTCCTTGGCGGCGGCCGGTTTGAATATTAGCACTGTCGAGGGCGTACCATTCTCGGGGGATGTCGCCAACTTCATCGTGGCCGATCCGTGCATTGACGACGAGCGACTTCACCGCGTCGATCGATTGGGGTGACGGCACAGCCGCCAGTACCGGCACGGTCTCGGTTGACGGCGACGGCTTCAAGGTCAGTGGATCGCATACGTACAGCACATTCGGCAGTTATCCGCTAGCGGTGTCAATCACTCAAACCGGCGGCGATTCGGCGACCACCAGCAGCATCGCGCAGGTCCTTTCCAGTCTGCGAGCGACCGGGCGGACCGTCAACGTGCTGCAAGGCCAAGGCTTTTCGGGAAGCGTCGCGACCTTTGTATCGGCGAACGGCGTGTTGACGACGAGCGACTTCACCGCGTCGATCGACTGGGGTGACGGGAGTGGTTCATCGGCGGGCCTCATTACCACGACCGGACAAGGGTTTAACGTCGACAGCAGTCACACTTATGCCCTGGCCGGGGCCTATCCGATTCGTGTCACGATTACCGACAGCACGGGGAAGACCACCACAACGCCGGGCGACTGGGACGCGACGACCGCGATGAGCACGGAGCGATATATCTTCGCCTCTGCGACGGGCATGGATGACCATATCTATGTGTTCGGCGGATACAGTCCTGCCGGCGTGCTTCATGCTGCGGAAGTCTATGATCCGGACACAAGAGCCTGGAACTCGATTCCTGACATGCCTCAAACGCGAACGTATTTCGCGGCCACAGCGGGCGGCGACGGAAGAATCTATGTGCTTGGTGGATACAGCCCCGTCAGTCCGTACGGAATCCTCTCGTCCGTTGACGCCTTTGATCCGGTCACTCAATCGTGGGATGCCAGTCCGGTGGCGGACATGTTTGTCGGCCGCATTCAGATCGCCGCCACCACGGGGGCCGATGGACGCATCTATGTCTTTGGCGGCTCCGACGACCAATCCAATCTTATCCTTCAACCGGAAGTTTATGATCCCAGCAACAACACTTGGACGACGCTGGCCAACATGCCACGTGGACGGATCGATTTTTCTGCGGTCACCGGTTCCGACGGCCGCATCTATCTGCTCGGCGGAACCGACAGTGGCTCCAACGCCATTCGCGCGATCGACGTCTATGATCCATCCAGCGATACATGGACAACGCCAGCCAGCATGCCATCACAGAAACTGTATTTCGGCGCCGCGACCGGACCGGACGGTTTGATTTACCTGTCGGGCGGATATGATTCGCAATACAACATCACGGATACCGTCGAAGCGTTCGATCCGGTCGCGAGCCTTTGGTTCGCTTTGCCCAACATGTCATTGGGGCGAGCCTACGGAACCGCGGCAACTGCTGACGGCCGCGTGTACGTTCTGGGCGGGTACGGAAGCGATTATCAAGTCAGCGCAACGGTCGAAGTGCTGTCCGGCGTCGCGCTGGTGGGCGACGCTACCCTGCAAGCGACGGGACAGCCAATCGATGCGGTCGAACAAGATCTGTTCAGCGGTGTCGTTGCCTCCTTCGTCAGCGACGAACCGATTGGCAACTTCACCGCGAATATCAACTGGGGTGATGGCCAAAATTCGGACGGCTTGATTTTGGCCAACGGCAGCGGCTTTGATGTCGCTGGCGACCATACGTATGCCGCGCCGGGCAACTTTAGCGTCAGCGTGGCGATCCATCAGGGCAGTTCGGTTTCCGTCGGAACGGTCAGCACGGCCCTGGTACACCACCTGCCGCAAGGGACCGGAGCCGAACTGTGCGCAGTCGAAGGTCAACCACTCACAGAGGTGATCGTAGCCAGCTTTACAGGCGATCCGACTGCCTTGGCAGCTGATTTTTCGGCCATCATCGATTGGGGAGACAACGCGACGTCGGCAGGTACGGTGTCAACAAGCGGCGGCGGCGGTTTCCGCGTGACGGGGACGCATACTTATGCCGACGAGGGGGTTTATCCGATTCGAGTCACCATCACCGACCCGCGCGGCTACAGCACCACCACGCGCGGTGCTTGGACGTCGACCCGTGAGATGCAGTCGATCCGGTATTGGCACTCGGCCGTGACCGACGCGGATGGTCGCCTGTATGTCCTCGGTGGATACGACCCGAATTCGTTTATCGACAATGTCGACGCTTATGATTCCACGACGGATACTTGGAGCACGATCACGCAGTTGCCCCTTCCCCGCTCGGAATTCGCGGCGACCACTGGTCGAGACGGCCGCATTTATGTGCTCGGTGGCTACGACGCCAGCTACAACGTGATGAACGTAGCCGAGGCATATGATCCGGTTGCCAACACATGGTTCACACTCGCACCGATGCCTACGGCCCGTGTTGACTTCACGGCCGTGACTGGGACTGACGGTCGCATTTATGTGATGGGTGGATACGACACGAGCTATAACGTGTTGTCAGGGGTCGACGTCTTCGACCCAGTACAACTTACTTGGTCCACGGCGGCAGGGATGCTTTCGCCGCGAGTTGAATTCGCGGCGTCGCTCGGCTCCGACGGACGGATCTACGCCATGGGAGGATTCGATGCGGGCTACAACTATTTGAGCTCGGTCGAAGCCTATGATCCGACATCGAATGCATGGACGCTTGCCGCCGATATGTCAGTCGCTCGCGTTGATTTGGCTGCAACTGTCGGCAGCGACGGCAGGATCTATGCATTAGGTGGTCGAGACCCCAATGTCGGTTACACCAACCGTGTGGAAGCCTACGATCCGTCGACCAACACATGGATGCCGGCTTCGTCCATGTCCGAATCCAGGGGCTACTTTGCAGTCGCGACCGCCGGAGATGGCCGTCTGTATGCGATTGGTGGATATTCAAACACCGGATCGACCGATTCCGTTGAAGCCTTTTCGATCGGCGCTTTCATTGCCGATGCGCCGCTGTACGCAACGGGCAGTAACATTTCCGCCGTCGTTGGCACCGTGTTTACTCAAATCGTTGCGTCCTTTACCGACGAGAACCCCGGAGCACTCGTCGGCGACTTCACCGCCAGCATCGATTGGGGCGATGGCCAGACCACGTCTGGCACGATCGAGATCAATCAGGACACCGATGGGTTCAACGTGGTTGGTACACACACCTACACGTCGACTAGTACCAACACCATCACGGTGACGATCTTTGATATTGGTGGCAGTCAGGCGGAGGCGATGAGCATCGCCAATGTTGCATCCATCACCGACACCGACGGTGACGGCGTGCTTGATGCGGTCGAAGACGGTGCTCCCAACATCGGTGACGGGAATCTTGATGGCATCGCGGATCGTTTGCAGAACGACGTCGCGTCACTTCCCAACTCGGCCGACGCGAGCTACGTCACGTTGGTCAGCACCGTAGGCAATCCTCTGACTGGCGTCGCTGCAATTGCCAATCCGTCGCCTGTTGACGCGCCGAGTGGTGTGATTTTCCCGGCTGGTCTGTTCGACTTCACGGTCACGAACCTGCCAATAGCCGGATCGACCAACGTCATTTTGCTACTGGACAACCCCCTCACGCTCGACACCTATTACCTTTACGGAAAGACGGCAGACAACGCGAATGACCATTGGTACGAATTCCTGTTCGACGGAACCACCGGTGCGGAATTCTTGCAACGGCGCCGGTCAAACGATTCAAGTGGTCCTGCATCTGCAAGATGGCGGACGCGGCGACAGCGATCTGCTCGCCGATGGTACGATCGTCGACCCCGGTGGTCCTGGCAGCGTCGCGTTAACGACACCCACGGTGTCGGTGTCGATCAACAGCGGAACTTACACCGGTTCTGCGTTTGTTGCCACAGCGACGGTCGCTGGAACAAGCGGTGTCGCAGCAGCCAGCTTGGAAGGTGTCTTCCCAACCGTTTCGTATTACGTGGGTGCTGCCGTCGATCCGACCGGCCTGCTCTCCAGTCCACCGATCAACGTGGGTACCTACACCGTTGTGGCGCAGTTCGCCGGAAGTGCCCATTACACCACAGCCGACAGCGATCCGCTTACCTTCGCAATCTCTCCGACTCCGCTAACGGTCGCGATCGATGCCGATCCGAATACCGCCGTACAAGATCTGTTTAGCAAAGTGTACGGCACGGCGAATCCAGCCTTCGACGTTCGCTACGCCGGGTTTGTCAACGGCGATACTCCGGCATCGCTTGGCGGAGCTTTGAGCTTCAACACGACGGCGACACCGAGCAGTCCGGTCGGCAGCTATGCCGTGTCGGCCAGCGGTCAAACGTCTGGCAATTATGCGATCGGCTATGTCTCCGGCACGCTCAATATCACCGCGGCACAACTGACCGTCACGGTCGATGCCGATCCGAATACCGCCGCGCAGGATCTGTTTAGCAAGGTGTACGGCGCGGCGAATCCAGCCTTCGACGTTCGCTACGCCGGGTTTGTCAACGGCGATACACCGGCATCGCTTGGCGGAGCTTTGAGCTTCAACACGACGGCGACACCGAGCAGTCCGGTTGGCAGCTATGCCGTGTCGGCCAGCGGTCAAACGTCTGCCAATTATGCGATCAGCTATGTCTCCGGCACGCTCAATATCACCGCGGCACAACTGACCGTCACGGTCGATGCCGATCCGAATACCGCCGCGCAGGATCTGTTTAGCAAGGTGTACGGCGCGGCGAATCCAGCCTTCGACGTTCGCTACGCCGGGTTTGTCAACGGCGATACACCGGCATCGTTTGGCGGAGCTTTGAGCTTCAACACGACGGCGACACCGAGCAGTCCGGTCGGCAGCTATGCCGTGTCGGCCAGCGGTCAAACGTCTGCCAATTATGCGATCGGCTATGTCTCCGGCACGCTCAATATCACCGCGGCACAACTGACCGTCACGGTCGATGCCGATCCGAATACCGCCGCGCAGGATCTGTTTAGCAAGGTGTACGGCGCGGCGAATCCAGCCTTCGACGTTCGCTACGCCGGGTTTGTCAACGGCGATACACCGGCATCGCTTGGCGGAGCTTTGAGCTTCAACACGACGGCGACACCGAGCAGTCCGGTTGGCAGCTATGCCGTGTCGGCCAGCGGTCAAACGTCTGCCAATTATGCGATCGGCTATGTCTCCGGCACGCTCAATATCACCGCGGCACAACTGGCCGTCACGGTCGATGCCGATCCGAATACCGCCGTACAAGATCTGTTTAGCAAGGTGTACGGCGCGGCGAATCCAGCCTTCGACGTTCGCTACGCCGGGTTTGTCAACGGCGATACTCCGGCATCGCTTGGCGGAGCTTTGAGCTTCAACACGACGGCGACACCGAGCAGTCCGGTCGGCAGCTACGCCGTGTCGGCCAGCGGTCAAACGTCCGCCAATTATGCGATCAGCTATGTCTCCGGCACGCTCAATATCACCGCGGCACAACTGGCCGTCACGGTCGATGCCGATCCGAATACCGCCGCACAAGATCTGTTTAGCAAAGTGTACGGCGCGGCGAATCCAGCCTTCGACGTTCGCTACACCGGGTTTGTCAACGGCGATACACCGGCATCGCTTGGTGGAGCTTTGAGCTTCAACACGACGGCGACACCGAGCAGTCCGGTCGGCAGCTATGCCGTGTCGGCCAGCGGTCAAACGTCTGCCAATTATGCGATCAGCTATGTCTCCGGCACGCTGGACATCACGCCAGCACAGCTAACGGTCACCGCCAGCCCGTCAAGCAAGGTCTATGGCCAATTGCTGTTGGCATCGGCGCTCACGGGGACGATCGGTGGAATCAAGAATGGGGACTTGATCACAGTAACTTTTGCCAGCGTCGGACTGCCGGCCACTGTGGATGCGGGTCAGTATCCGATCAGCGCCACACTATCGGACGGTGGCAGCGGCGTGTTGATCCAAAACTATGTTCTCAGCTCCGACATAAGCGACGTGGGGACGTTGACCGTCAACAAGGCCCATTTGACCGTTACCGCCAATCCCGTCAGCAAGCCGGTTGGTCAAGCGATCGAGCCAGCCAGCTTGACGGGAACGATCAGCGGCATCCAGAATAACGATCCGATCTTGGCCAGTTACAGCAGTGCAGGCACGTCAGCCGAGTCCAGCGTCGGAAGCTATACCATCAGTGCTACACTTTCGGACGGCGGCAGTGGCGAGCTGGCGTTGAACTACCTTGTCGATTCTGACTTGGCAGACGTCGGAACGTTGACCGTGACGGCCGGCGTAGCCAGCGCCAATGTTGCCGGGCCGAGCACTGCCGTGCGCGGCCAGCCGGTCGCGTTTGTGTTCAGCGCCACATCGGACAGTGCAGCATCCGGATTCCAGTACCGAGTCCGTTGGGGCGATGGTACTGCGGACCAGATCATTCCGCCGGTAAGCGGTAACGGTGTCGGAGTAGCGTTCACACATGTCTACAACGACGTGCGGAAGAACGGATCGGGAAACATCATTCCCTACGTCGTTGAAGTGATGGTAACCGACGCCAACGGCGAGTCGGCGATGGCCTCCGCAGCGATCGTGGTGGCAGTTGTGGATCTCCAGCCAGACCCCGACAGCCCGAATCAAGTAATGCTGTTCGTCGGTGGAAGTACGAACAACGATACGATTGATTTATTGCCTGCAGCAAATGGCACCGTCGTTGAGATTTGGATGAAGGGTGCCAAGGTATCCGAATTTGCGACGAGCGATATAAGCGGGTTCGTTGTGTACGGTCAGGACGGCAATGACAAGATCAGTGTCGATCCCGTCTTCACTATTCCAGTCGAACTACATGGAGGAAATGGCAACGATCAACTGACCGGTGGCAGTGGGGACGACAAGTTGTACGGGGGTGACGGCAACGACAAACTCGACGGCGGCGACGGAAACGACTTGCTACTGGGTAACGCTGGCAATGATCGGCTGGCCGGTGGCGACGGGGATGACACACTGTTCGGCGGAGACGGCGACGACAAACTCGACGAAAGTAGGGACCCCGACGGCGATAACATCCTGGTCGGCGGCGCCGGCAACGATGACATGAAAGGGGGCGGCGGAATCGACCTGATGATCGGGGGTGATGGGAAAGACAAGATGAAAGGGGGCAATGGAAACGATCTAATGATTGCGGACATCGCCGCCCAGCAAGACGACTTGGCCACACTGGATCATGTGTTGGCCAACTGGGCTTCGGGTGACTTGAACACAGCTCTTGTCAATCTTGGCTTCCTGGCGTCCGATGGCGACAAAGATGACTTGCAGGGGGGGCAAGGATACGACGAACTGATTGGCAGCGGCAATGATAAACTAAAGAGCTAGTCATCGTGTCGCTGACCATCTGAAGTCAATGGCTGCAGGCGGTCTATCGGTCTTTCAGCCACTCGTGCAGCACCCAGACGACTGCGGCCAATGATTCACCGCTGCAGTTCTGGGGGATGTCTTGTTCGGTATGCCAGTAGGATGGCGCGCCGATACCAGGTCGCGGGTAGTCAAAGTCGATCAGATCAACCGTGGGGATCTTCGCGATCTCGTTCAAAGGGATGTGATCATCTTCAATTTTGTGTCGGCTGCGGGGAACGAAAGCGCGGACTCCAAGTCGGTCGGCGGTGTGCCAAATGCTCTTGGTGACATCTCTGGCATATCGCAAACTGTTTTGTTCGTAATAGATCTTCAATTCGCGATCGCCGACCATGTCCAACAGAATTCCAGCCTGATAGGGCACCACAGGTGGCGCCAGGATGTATTGCTCGGCAAAGAAAGTGGACCCCAAAAAGTAATCGTCGCGGCCCTGTTGAAAGACAAACTCCTCACCATCAAACAGCACGATGTCGACGCCGACATCGGGCGGCAAATCGTTCAACTGATTGGCCAATTCCATCAGCGCCGCGGTGCCACTCCCACCGTCATTGGCGCCGACGAATGTGCCTCGCCGGTTTTGCCGATCACTGTCAGGGTAGGGGCGAGTATCGTAATGGGCACACAGCAAGAATCGCTTGGCTCGCGTGGGGTACCACGATGCGATCAAGTTGCCTCCGGCGACTTGGGAGCCGTCTTCGGGATGGCGAATATTGAACGTCTGAATCGAGACGGAGCCACCACGGTCGCTGAAAAACGTTTGCAGCATCGCCTGCTGGCTCACCATCGCCGCCGAGCCGGAGGGCCTTGGTCCCAAATCGCACAATTGGCGCAGGTATTGAAACGCTCTCCCGCCGTCGTAGCTTTTCGGAATCGCGTTGATCGTCGGGCTGCCGTCGACGGCAGGCCCTCGATCAAACACGCCGCCCCATACCGCCACGATCACCAACAAACCCAGCAGTACCAGAAACGCGAGCACGAAGCTCCAACCGCCGGCAAGTTTTGGATAATCCGCAGCCTGATCGACGCGATCCCCCGTGGAATCGGCAGCCGGCTGATCCCATGCCGAGGGATGCTCGCCTCGTGAACGCGATTCGGCTTCGCTAAGTTTCATCATCGAGCTTGTGCTTTTCATTTAGATTCTCGAACCGACGTAAGTGTTGAATCACTCATGATCTGCCCCCCCGATCACCCGAGGCGACTTGCGATTGATCGTGGTCGTTGGGCTCATTGTGTACGATCGGCACCCGAAGACCTACCCATACCTTCGTAGCCAGATTCGCCAGAATTCGAGATTCCGGCGTTTCCTTTGCTTGTGCCCAGCGGTCGCCCGACATGCTACCCTGGAAGTGGCCGCGATGTCTTGCCGTGTTTTCTTTGCGTTACCGCCGATGGCTGGGGCGGATCCCGGCTGGGAGCCGACGAGTGATTTGGTGGATGAACAGAACTTAGGGTCGCAATTTTCGCCGCAGCTGCCCGAACGATCGCAGCGCATGGCAGCGACTTTCGTGCCGGCACCGCATCCGGCGCTGCTTTCAGGCGACGAATTGCTTTCGCAATGTGATTTTCGCGCCCAACGTCGCAGCGGCCCGGGTGGTCAACATCGCAACAAGACTAGCTCGGGCGTTTTTCTTCATCATCCTCCATCGGGCGTCAGTAGCGAAGCGACCGAGCGGCGGAGCCAGGCGATGAATCGCGTGATTGCGCCGAGTCGTCTGCGATATCGGCTAGCGATCGAGCTCCGAACGGCGTCCCCGATCGACCCGAGCGTGGATCGACGGATCGATCCGAGCGAGCACCAACTTCGCAATCGATACCAAGGAAAATCGCTTCGGATCAGTGATACCAATGAAGCAAAACCGGGTGTGCTGGCGCTGCTGCTCAATGATCTGCACGCCAGCGGAGGGCAACCAAGTCTGGTCGCCCCGCTTTGGTTGGCGACGACCAGCGCAATCGTCGCGATCGTGAAGTCAAACCCGGCTGCATTCACGTTGCTCAATGCCATCCGCCATCACCATGGACGTCGGCCACTGAAGTAGTCCGTGCTGCCCGGTCGTCGGCCTTGCAGGAAAGCCGGCAGCACAGCGACAGCGAGTCAGCAGCGGATCGCATCGATGGATTGCCAAATCGGCGTGTTGCGTCAACGATAGGGTGATGTACGAACCGCCGCTGGATTACGAAACCGTGTTCAGAACCAGGCAGCGCGACGAATGTCTGGAGTCGCGGCTGGTACTGAATGCGGCAGGTATTTCCGCGGAGGCCATTGACCGGGACGGGTGGTGGTTTCTGGTCGTCCGTCGCGACGATCTGGCGACGTCAGCCGCAGAGCTAGAAGCCTATCATCAGGAAAACACCGATCGATTGATCCCCGTCAGCCCAACGGTGCCGATCTACGGTGGCGCCGCGGTGGCCGTGTTCGTCTATGCGGGTATCCTCCTTCTGGTCGCCGTCCTGACCTCCCAGTGGGCGTTTGGCCCGGAGTGGGTGGCGGTCGGTCGAATGCAGGCTGGCAGGGTCATGGCTGGCGAGTGGTGGAGGACCGTGACCGTGCTGACGCTCCATGCGGATGCAGGACACATCGCCGCGAATCTGGTCTTCGGTGCACTGTTCGGCTTTCTTGCCGGACAAGTTTTCGGTGGAGGCGTGGCTTGGCTGGCGATCGTGATCGCAGGTGCCTTAGGCAACTTCATCAATGCGATGGTGCAACCACCGACACATTCGTCGATCGGCGCCTCGACCGCTGTGTTCGCCGCTCTCGGTGTGATCGTCGCCCACTCGCTTCGGCATTGGACGTCTGTCCAGGAAAAACCACTCCGACGATGGAGCCCGCTGATCGGTGGGGTTCTGTTGCTTGCGTTTACGGGTGTGGGGGGCGAGCGCACGGACGTCGTCGCGCATCTGACCGGTTTCACAGCCGGCCTGCTGATTGGCTGGCTGGGATGCGGCTTGCCAAATCATTGGCTCGCCAGTGGTGGCGTTCAGAAATGGGCGGGTTTGGCAACCGTCGCCATCGTGACCTCGGCATGGATCGTCGGCCTCGTCGTTGCCCTCTAGTGCGTCGGTCTGACCGCTTTCGTATCTGGCCCTGAACGATTCGGGCCCTGAACGATTCGGGCCCTGAATGATTCGGGCCCTGAATGATTCGCCGAGCGATCGGATCGGAATAGATTTTGCCCCTCGTTCCATTACAATTCATGAGCGTTTACATGTCCAAGTCACTGCCAAGTCGCTCGATTCATCTTGAAGTGGCCGTTTGTCCGATCGATCCTCCCATCCGAGACGTAAGCCTGTGCGATATCGCTTGATTTCCATGGCATTTGTTGTCGCCAGCGTGTTGTCGATTCTCGCTCCGTCATCCGCGGCCGAAGTGTTTATCGAGGCGGAAAGTTTCGCCGAGCGCGGTGGCTGGAAGCTGGATACGCAGTTCATCCAGCAAATGGGGTCGCCCTACTTGTTGGCTCATGGATTGGGTCGCCCTGTCGAGGACGCACACTCGACGGTCACCATCCCAGAAAATGGAAACTACCGCGTTTGGGTGCGGACGATTGACTGGGTTGCGCGATGGAATGCCAAGCCGTCCCCCGGCAAGTTCCAGCTCTCCATTGGCGGTAAAACGCTGTCCGAGACGTTTGGTACCCAAGGCGCCCAGTGGAGTTGGCACGACGGCGGGACGATCGAACTGACCAAGGGCGAGTGCGACATCCGGCTGACGGATCTGACCGGCTTCGACGGTCGTTGTGATTGCATTTATCTGACCACCGAGCAGGATCAAGCACCGCCGCCGGCCGCTGACGTTCTCTCCCAGTGGCGCCGCGAACAGCTCGGATTGCCCGAAAGGCCACAAACACGCGGGCCGTATGACTTGGTGGTGATTGGTGGTGGTTACGCGGGGATGGGTGCAGCGATCTCGGCCGCGCGAATGGGTTGCCGAGTCGCACTCGTTCAAGATCGGCCGGTGTTGGGCGGTAACGGTTCCAGCGAAGTCCGTGTTTGGGCGATGGGAAATATCCGCCGCGGAAAATTTCCTCGGATCGGTGAAATCGTCGAAGAATTCGCCGATCAGGCAACCAAGTCTCCGGGAACTTACGAAGAGTTTGGCGACCAGTTGAAAGAGCAGATTGTTCGCGCCGAACCCAACATCGATCTGATGTTGAACCATCACGCCTATTCCGTGGAAATGGACGGGTCGAAGATCGTATCGGTCACAGCATTGGATACACAAACCGCCGCGGAAGTGAGAATTGTTGGCGACTATTTTGCTGACTGCACGGGCCATGGCTGGGTCGGTACCTGGGCCAAAGCCGATCTCGACATGACCCCCGAGGGCCGGATGGGGATGAGCAACATGTGGGCCTGGGACGAGCGAGACGAGCCGATCATGTTTCCTGAAACACCCTGGGCCTTGGATCTGAAGATGGCCGACTTCCCTTATCCGCGCGACCATCATGGCCAGTGGTTCTGGGAGAGCGGATTCGACAAGGATGCGATCGACAGTGCCGAGGCCATTCGCGACTGGAACTTGCGAGCCGTTTACGGCGCGTTCAATGCCATGAAAAATCGAGACGGGGCGGAGGAGCATCCAACCGCTTACCTCACTTGGGTCGCGTTCGTTGGCGGTCCCAGAGAAAGTCGCCGACTGATGGGTGACGTCATCTTGACCGAGGATGACATCGTCGCCAAACGGGATTTCCCCGACGGTTGCGTGCCGAGCACCTGGTCGATCGATTTGCATTACCCGAAAGAACAATACGCCCAAAAATACGCCGACAATCCGTTCATTTCCAAGGCAGTCCACGGCGAGGGAGTCGACCGTTCCTACGGATATCCGGTTCCCTACCGATGCTTTTACAGCCGCAATGTGGACAACCTGTTCATGGCGGGCCGTTGCATCAGTGTGACGCACGAAGCGCTCGGTACCGTTCGCGTGATGAAAACGTGTGGCATGATGGGGGAAGTCGTCGGCAAGGCGGCGTCGATTTGTGCAATCCATGACTGTTCGCCGCGAGATGTCTACCAGGACCATTTGCAACAACTGCTTGGTTTGTTGAAGTTGCCCGGCAAAGCCCGACGCAGCACCCCATCGGCTGAGATCGTGATTCCCGCCGACGCGATGAAGTTGGCCGGATCATTGGGCCCGATGCCCGGTCAGGATCCGGAGAAGTTGGAAGGAATCGTCGTTGACGATCGACAGGCGAAGTTGGAGGGAGATTGGAAGTCGGGTCAGGGGCTGAAAAACTACGTCGGCTACAGCTACCAATATGCAGCCAACAACAGCGGTGCCACGGCGACCTTTACGCTGCCCGTGCCAACGGCTGGAAAATACCAACTGCAGCTGTTCAGCCAATCGCACGAGAATCGGGCCACTCGCACTCCGGTCGTTGTGCGTGTCGGTGATCAGGAAAAGAGCTACAGAGTCGATCAGCAATCGAAATCCGAAAACGACATTATCACGGTTGATGAAGTGAATGTTGCAGCCGGCGCGGTGGTGGTGGTGGTCATCGGCTGCGAGGATGCCGGTGGCAACGTCCACATTGACGCCGTCCGTTTGTTACCGGCAAAGTGACCGACACACCGCCGACGATCCGGCAAGGGACAACGAGACGACCGCGGCTGGCACGGTTCGTTCAGGGTGTCCGTGTCGCTCTGGTCGCGGCACTGTTGCTGGCGATACCCTCACCCGACCCCCGATCGGTTTCGGACGGCAGCATTGCGCCGCCGCTGGAGATTGTCAGGCATCAGCTGGCGGATGCCGCGAGCGTGGAATCGACGCAGGATGCTAGCGGGCTGTGGCCGGTCCATGACTCCGATGGTCAAACGATCGCGCTGGCGGCACGGACTCTGCCCGCGGCCATGCATGTCGTGGGCTATCGCGGTCCGACCGAAGCATTGATCATCTTTGGTACCGATTTGAAGATCAAGTCGGTCCGTTTGCTCGACAGCGCCGATACGTCCGAGCACGTGGAAGCGGTCGCGGCCGACCAAAAGTTCTTCGAGCAGTTCCAAGCTTGGACGTGGGGCGGCCCACAGGCGGACGCGAAGATCGATGCGGTCTCGGGCGCGACATTGACAAGCTTAGCCCTGGCCGAGGGTGTACTGAAACGAATCGGTGGCGATCGTCCCTCGCTCGTCTTTCCCGATCCGCTGACAATCGACGATGTGGTCTCCTGGTATCCGGATGCCAATTCGATTCGCGACGACAATGGGGTCGCACTGATTCGCAACGCCCACGATCAGGTAATCGGCAGAGTCATTCGCAGCGGAGTGTTGAGCGATGACGTCATGGGATACCAGGGGCCAACCGAATTGCTATTGAAGCTGTCGCCCGATGATGCTGTGGAATCGATTCGGCTGCGAAAATCGTATGACAACGAACCGTACGTTGATTACGTCCGCACGGAAGCGGGTTTTTGGGCGATGATGGAAAACCAGTCGCTCGCCGAACTCGCTCGACTCGATCCGGAAGAAGCGGGAATCGAAGGCGTTTCGGGTGCAACGATGACCAGCCTGGCGGTTGCCGATACGATCGTCGCCACCGCGCAGGCGACGATCGAGGCACAGCACAATGCCTCGGCGAAGCAGGATCCCGCTTGGATGTCAAGTGTTCGCTGGACCGCCGCTGATATCGCAACCATCTGCACCCTACTGATGGCGGCAATTCTGAGCCAATCGAAACTTTTTCACCGCCGTACGCTGCGACGATTGTGGCTGTTGGCTGTGGTTGTGGTGATCGGATTGTGGGCGGGCAACTTGATTTCGATGGCGCTGGTCGCGGGTTGGTCGGCCGAAGGGATTGCCTGGCGGCTGGCGCCCGGTTTGACGGCTGTCGTGGCGGTCGCCCTGTTGGTCCCGCCGATGACCAAGGGCAATCCCTACTGCAACCACCTTTGTCCTCATGGCGCGATCCAGCAGCTGATCAAAACCGGCATCCGGTCCAGCTGGCGACGACATCCCTCACGAGACGTCACCAAGTGGCTGGCCAAGATTCCTGGTCTATCGTTGGTGGTTGCCTACGTTGCGCTGTGCGCCGTTCCGACCATCGACCTCTCCGCGTGGGAACCTTTTCACGCTTACTTGTTTCGCATCGCACCATGGAGTGCATTGGTATTCGCGGCGCTGACTCTCGCCGTTGCCGCGGTGATCCCCATGGGATATTGCCGTTTCGGTTGTCCGACCGGGCGGCTGATCGATTATCTGCGGCGGACCGCGACGAGCGATCGGATTCAATGGGCTGACTATGTCGCCACGGGATTGCTGTTGCTGGCGATCACCATTCGTCTTTGCTGACGCTGGGCATTCTTGCTGACGCTGGGCATTCTTGCTGACGCTGGGCATTCTTGCTGACGCTGGGCATTCTTGCTGACGCTGGGCATTCTTGAGCCGACAGGAGAGCTTCATCCCTGGACTTTGGTTGCCTTGGTCCGTGCCTCACGGAGGCCGCGACTAAGAATGTCACGGAGCATCGGCGAAAAGTCCTCGTACTTCGAGCGATCGGGCGCACCATTGCTGAATTGATAGATCGCGTCGCGAGGCTTGACACCCAACGCGATCAGCGTGCTACTGACCGTCCCATAATCGCCATTTCGCATCACCATGCTCGGTCGTCCAGGGCCAACGGGAGCCCGCGCGAACACACGACTGGCAACGGCCAAGAACTTGACAGGCGAATCGAGCGTTTGCAAAGTCAACAATCGCCGCGCCATCTGGACCCGCTGATCTTCCGGATCATTCAGGTTCCGCGAACCGATGATGTTCAATCCGTCGCGCAGTTCCACGACCTCCTGACGCTCATCGGCATGGATCGCATAACCATTCTTCGCGTCGGCGACGATGATGTTACAGCCCTCGTAACGCATCTTGGCGAACTCCGCGTGCGCCTTGTCGAGCGCCTTACTGGCCGACGTGCTCCGGAGCAAATCGAGGGCCAAGAGCCCTCGCGATCGCTGTCCGAATAACGGCGTGGTCGTAGCTCGGTTGCAGAGGCCAACAAAGACTCCGTTCTGGTTCACTCCCAGCCACGTTCCGCCCGCTTTTTGATCAATTCCGCACAGCACGCGAGGTTTGCCGGATTGAATCGACGGCGTCAAACTGGGCCGATCAATGTATTCCTCACGGTTGGCGGCAACCAAGATGGGACTTTCGGGAACCAGACGGTACTGAACAGCCAGTAAGCACATCTCGTAGCTTTCTATTTCAAAGATCGGTGGGTTTGGTTTGCTCGAGTCCAGCCGCAAGTCATCGTCGGAAGGTGTGCACTCGTCGAAAATGCTTGCCGGCTGAGCTTTGAACAATGTATCTACGGCAAAGCCTGACCTACACCCCCTGCCGGGGGGAATCCGTCAAAAAAGCACATTGAGGTCGGTAGTTTGCGTTGTTTGCAGTAACAGCGGCTTGAGAAAAGATGAATTGATGGAGAACTGGGCGATTTTTGAGGCTTGGAGCGACCGATAATCCAGTAAGACCACATTGCTCGTCGTTCCAATCGATCAGTTGACCCATGGATTCAGAGACTCAAAGCAGTTATTCGCGTGCTGTGTTGGCGATCAAGACGCCGGTCAGTGTCACGCTTGCCCGCAAGAAGTTCCCCTTGGAGCGGATCGTGAATTTGGTACCGGGCTCGATGTTGACTTTCGACGCCCATTGCGACGAGCCGCTGACGATGGAAGTCGGCGGCCAGCCGATCGCGACCGGCGAAACGGTCAAGATCGGCGACAAATTCGGCCTGCGAATCCGTGAGATTCTGGACAAGACACGAGACGATTCGTAGGGATTGCCCAGCGTCAGCTTTGCGTCCAATACCGAAACGCTCGCATCGTCTGGCGAGCCGCTTCGTGCGGATCGGGATAGGGAAAGGCCTCGGCGCACAGATAGCCCGTATAGTGGATCGCGCAGTGCGTCGATGATCGGGCCATACTGCAGATGACCCAAGCCGGCGGGTCGGCGATTGCTGTCGACAAAGTGAACGTGTCCGACCCATTTTCCGCCGGTCCGCAGGGCATCGGCGATATCGGCTTCTTCGATGTTCATATGGAACAGGTCGCACAGCAATCGAACGTTGGCGGTCGATAGTGACTCGAGCAGGCTGATTCCGTCGGCGACGGTGCAGCACTGTCTTGTTTCGTAACGGTTCAGCGGCTCGTAAATGAGCGGGACGTTGTACTGGGCGGCGTGCGTGCCACCATCTTGGAGGGCTTCGCACAAATAGCTGCGAGCCGATTCGGCGTCCGCCGTGTGCCCGCTGGGACCCTGCATCGAGCCGATGATCGCCGAGGCGCCGAACTGTCCGGCACAATCGATCACGCGGCGTACAAACTCGCGTGCTTGCTTTCGCTTTGCTTGATCGGGATCGGCAAGCTGCAAACGATGTTTGACCCAGCCTGCGCCGGTCCCCAACGCGGCCAATTTGAGCCCTGCGGAATCGAGCATCTTGCCAACCGCATCGACGTCGATCGCTTCGACCCCGGGGGCAAAGATTTCGACAGCGTCATAACCGAGCTCGCCGGCAAACGCGATCGACGGTTCCAGCCCATCCCACAGCACAAAGGGTCCGCCGCGAGCTTCTTCGACAAGGCTAATGGTGATGCAAGACTTCATAGAGAGTTGGATTGGCTGGAGGACGCTATGAACGGAGAACAGATTCGAGAGGAAAACGCCGCCTTGATCTCGAACGAGACCGACAGGCTCATCCCGAGACCCGCTGGGCCTGCGGATCCTCGTTTTCGTCGAGGCCGTCGGCGTAAACCCAATTGTGGATCGGCTGCAGAATTTCTTTCACTTCGGTGACCAGTTGGTCATCGATCGGCTCTTCCAGCCAGTCACACCATTGCGAAACACGCTGCGGGTTGGCCGAACCGGTGACACAACTGGCAAACGCTTCATTGGCGACCGAGTACTGCAGCGCAAGTTTCGCGATGTCGCTACCGCGGCCGCGACAGTGGGCGGCTGCTTTGGCAGCGACCGCGCGAACTTCCGGAGTCGATTTGTGCCAGTTCGGCAACGTTGCGTCGGTTAACAGGCGTGCCGAGAAGGGGGCGGCGTTGATCAGTCCCACACCCTGTTGCCGGCAAGGACCGACCAGGCGGAGCGCCATGTCATTCTGCAAGGTGTAATGGTTGTAGGTCAGGATCAGGTCGAGCTCCGCACGCCGCAACATCTCGGTAAAGATCTTCATCGGGTAACCGCTGACACCGATCAATCGGACTTTGCCCTTGTCTACTTCGCGTCGCAGGGCCGGAATCGTTTCCTCGACGATTTGATCCAGCTTGACGAATTCGATGTCGTGACAGAACACGATGTCGACGTAATCGACCTGCATCCGTTCCAGTGAAACATCGATACTTTCGGCAACTCGCTTGGCGCTGAAATCGAAGTGTCGCGGCGCGTAGCGTCCCAGTTTGGTGCTCAGGTAATAGGAATCGCGAGGAATTTCTGGCAACACACGACCGAGCATGCATTCGCTCATCCCACGTCCGTAGTAGGCCGCGGTGTCGATGTAGTTCATTCCCCGGTCGAGCGCGACCCGGACGCAGCGTAGTGCTTCGGGAATGTCGATCGGCCGAAACTCGGCACCGATCGAGGAGGCTCCGAAGGAAAGCACCGATAGATCAAGTCCCGTGTCGGCGAGGGGTCGTCGTTCCATGAGGATGGGTCAGGTGGAGGTTGGCGGGTTCGGTCAATCTGGCCCACAACCTAAACCGAAATCCCCATTTGGAAAGCCCACCAAGCGCAACTGCGTCGCTGGTTTCACCAGAATCCGCAGATCCTGAGAATCCGCCGCCACGCGCTGGCGACCCGACGACGGGAAACCGGTCGAGCCACCAAGCGAGAACCGACTGTGGCAGGGGTTACGACCCCAGCTCGACGTCGATTTTGGCTTCGTCGGCAGCTTCCCGGAGCTTGGTCAGCGCTCGCGCTTCGAGCTGCCGGATCCGTTCTTTGGTCACGCCCATCTCTTCGCCGACCTCCTTGAGTGTCAACGGTTCGCTTCCACGACCGAGCCCGAAGCGGGCGGTGATGATCTTTTGCTCGCGTTCATCCAGCCGGTTGAGGATCTTTGACAACTCGCGTTGTCGTGTCCGCTGAACCGTTTCCTCGACGTAAGGATCGAGTCGATTATCCTGACGTGCGAGGAACAGTTCTTCGGTAGTCGTGCGGAACCGATCACGATGCTTGAATTCGCTCGGGATGGTTCGTGCAAAGTTCTTCATGATTGCCCACGAGGCGTACGTGCTGTACTTGTTGCCACGTGAGTAGTCAAACTTTTCAACGGCCCGAATCAGCGACATATTGCCGTCACTGACCAGCGCGAAGAAATCGTCGGTACTGGCGACATGTCGTTTTGCGATTGAGACGACCAACCGCAAGTTGCTTTGCACGATCCGGTTCTTGACCAACACGGCGGCTTCATACAACTCGTCGATCTGGTCCATGATCGCGGTCTTCGAACCTTGCGTGTCCGACAGGCTATCGCGGAGTCGGCTCGCCTTGTGCTTGAGGTAATTCATCTTTCGGAACAGGTGGTATTCCTGTTCACGAGTCAACAACGGAACGTCGTACAGGGCAGCCAGGTAACTGGGCAGTCCCGCCGGGACGCGAACCTTTCGTGCGGCCGTGGCCGACTCGGGGATTGGTCCAAGGTACTCCTGTTCGCGGCTGACATCCTCAAAATCTTCGTTGTAGATGTAATCCAGCGGCAGCTCAGCGACTTGTTCCAATCGCATGTCCAGCAGGATCCGTTGAATGCTGGTCCTGGTTCGCTTGAACCGCTTGCACAGCTGGGCGATCGTAGCACCGTGCACATACATCTTGAAGATCGATCGCTTGTCGTCTTCGGTTAGCACGCCGCGATGATTCGGGAAGATCGCCACCGCCTTGTGATCGGCATCAAAGTTCTTCAGCGTGTAGCGAATCGTTTCGGGACTCCGCTTCATCTGGTCGGACAATCGTCGCGTCACCTCCGACAGGCTCGCACCGCTTTCGACCAGTTGTCGAGCCCGTTCGATCATCTCGCTCTTTTCGTCATCGCTCAGTTGGCTAAACCGCTCACCGCGCCGGATCTTGTCACGGTTACTGGAGACAAATCGTTCGACGCTGCTGTGCAGAAATCCGACTCGCTTGCGGCCGCCAAACAGCAGCCGACGGCTGACCAGCCCGGCATCGCGCCAGCGGCTAATCGTCTTCGTCGAGACGCTGAACATTTTGCTCAGCTCGTCGACCGTGTGCACCGGTTCGGACAACTCGCCAATGGCCACATCGGCCGAATCACTCAGATCTTCGATCAACAGCCTCAGGTCGTGTTTCAGGTCGACCGCGGCAACACTATGACGGCTCGGTTGCTCCGGCCGATAGTTGGTGATGCGGAAGCACAAATAGTCAAACGCGTAAGGGCGGTCGGCCTCGATCTCGCCATACAGCTTCTCTGCCAATGCAGCCTGCTCAACCTTCTTCGCTTTGGGGGCGAAGCGGGCGAGTTGGTCTCGTAATTCCTTGATCTTGGCGTCGCGATAATCTTCGTGCATCGACGTCATCTCCCAGTGCGTGTACCTCGAGTGTTGTTCCGTTTCCCTGCGACCCCGGCGGGTCGCTCACTCGCGGTACTGGTGTTGCCCAGGTATCCCTCTATCCATAGAGCGATGTAACTAAATTGCCACGAACCCGAAACCTCCGCCGCCGAATCCAGCGGCTTCATCTCGTTATTCGCAACATTTGACGACTCCTTGCCGTCACCCTTTACCGTTACTACGCGTAAACCAACCACGTAGTTTCAATGAATGACCAGAGATTTCCTGCCAAAGTTCACCAAACCTGCCGTTTTTCGGCAATTCGAGCAAAAAACTCTTCGATCGCCATCGAAACTGTGCGGTCGGAGAATATGGCAGCTCGCTAACTGACCAACGAAGAACTAGAGAAAATCTTGGGCCAATTCTGACGAATCCGACCGATTGAACCGATATTTCGTGTGAAAGCGTTGATTTGTCCCCAACCGTTCCATGTTCGACAGCCGACTCTGGAGCCCCAATAGTCCACCTACCATGTAAGTTTTTCCATCTTTTTGAATACGCTTCTGTCTTGCTTTGAGGCGCCATGAACATTTTGGGTGTCGTGAGTGCCTCTTTGACAGGCATTTGATCGTCGCAGGCTGTGACACCACTGGTCACGACTGGGTTGTTTGCTGCTGTGGCTCTTTTCTGGCCAGGGCTGTGGCTCTTTTCTGGCCAGGGGGGTCATGTCACCTCGGTTCGGCCGATTCCATTGGATTTGAAGTGAATCGATCCCCGCAGCCGGACGATCAAAGAGAGAGAGCCCGATCTTTCTCTTTTTCGGTTTTCTTGTGTGAGTGATGTGCGATGACTGGCAGCAAGGACCGACGGCTTGGTCGCCGTCAATTTTTACTCACCACCACCCTGTGGACCGCTACCCAAGGACGTCCGACTTTAGCGGGCGGTCAAGTGGACGGCGTGATGCTCCGGCCGAGTGGGGAGAACGATTTGTATCGGGTCCGCATTGAAATGAACGCCGAGGGCAACGTCAATGTTCCGGGCAATCCGCTCGTTTCGCGTCGAAGCAAGCAGAAGTTACCGATCAAGAGCGATGCGGTGTTCGACTACGAGGAACGCTTGCGTCGCCCCGCGGGTGCCGACGCCAGTTCGGTCGTGACATTTGCCGAGCGTTATTACCATGAGGCGAAAAATTCCAGTCGATTGAATCGCAGCCATCGCGAAATTCGGCTACGCGAGTCGGTGCGGGAGACGATCGTCCGTCGGGAGGTGCTTCCCGAGGTGATCTACGCGACCGACGACTATTTCACGCATGACGAGTTGGAGCTACTTCGACTGCCCGCCTCGAGCGTTGCGGTCGATCTTCTGTTGCCTGGCGAAGCGGTGCAGGTTGGCCGCAAGTACATGCCCACTGGCGATGCGCTGGTATCGGTGCTGAACCTGACGTCCGTGGAAGCGAGTGATGTCGAGGCCGAGATCGTTTCGATCACCGAGGCCGACGCCAAGATTCATTTTCGCGGCCAGGTCGATGGTTCGGTCGATGGCGTTCCCACGGTGATCCGAACGATCGGCAAGCTGGTGTTCGACCGTGTCATGGGGACCTGCACGTGGTTGGCAATGGCGGTTCACGAGACTCGCGAGATCGGCATCGCGGAACCGGGTTTCGACGTGACCGCGACGATCAAGATGCTTCGCGCACCACTGTCAAAAACGATCGCCCTTGGGGCCGAACCGAAGTCTTGGTCGATCACCGCTCCGATCCCGGCGGATCGACTGTACGTCGAACTGCGAAGCGATGAAGTCGGGTTCGCCGTTTTGATGGACCGACGCTGGCGAATGATGAGCGATTTGCCGGGTGCGGCAATGATGCGAATGATCGACAGCGACCGCAGCATTGCACAGTGCGACTTTCGACTCCTGGCAAGCTTGGAGGCTGGCTCGCAGTGGACGCTCGAGGCGCTGCAACAGGACGTCAAACGAACGCTTGGCGAACAACTCGGTGAATTGATCGAAGTCGACCAGCGAGTCAGCGATGGGGGGCTGCGGGTACTTCGAGTCACCGCCCATGGTGCGGTTCAGGGAGTCCCGATCCAGTGGATCATCATGCACTTTTCGGACGATTCGGGGCGGCGATTGCTGGCCACCTTTACGATGGAGGGCAACCAGATCGCCGAATTTGCCGGCTCGGATCTTCAATTGGCCAATTCATTGCGACTGATCGATCGGGCCCAAGTTCAGCAATCGGCTTCCGCCCAGCCCGATTCCGACCCGACAGCCAGGACAGCAAATGTCGGCGAGAATCTGGAAAACGAAGTACAATCAGCGAGTGATGTGCGCTAGTCGCTCGTCGCCTTTTACGTATCAAGAAAACGAAACGGTTTGACCATGCCTTGCGGAAGATTATTTGTCTTGTCGACACTCTGCCTCGTCGGACTGGCAACGGCCTCGGCCCAAGCCACAGCCAAGAAAGATCCGTCCACGACCGAGCAAACGCAGTTTGCCCCGGGCGTGTTGACGGTGATTCCGCCTGCCCCGGATCCCAAGGAAACGTTTGACGGTCCACAAACGCTGCAGTCGCTGTTGGATACCTATCCCGAAATCCAGTATGGCGGCGAATCCCATCCCAACGGCGAACCGCACTTTGATCCGCGCAGTCGCACGCTGGTGGAGATGGCCAAGCAAGTGATCCTGCGTCGCGAGATTTACTGTTTCGAGTTTTCGTTCAAACCGCTTCGCCAGATGTATATCGATGTGCCTCGTCCAAACGGACGGATGCAGCGAAAGCTGGTTTGGTACATGGTCTATCGCATCCGATATACCGGTGGCGATTTGCGTCCGGCGTCCGACCAGATCGCGGGGCAACCGGTCTACAAGCGAGTCGAAGAGATCCACTACGATTCCCGTCGTTTTTTCCCAATCTTTGTGTTGAGCGATCCCGTTTCTGGCAAGGAATACGTCGATCGGATCTTACCGACCGCGAAAGAGAAGATCGCGATTCGCGAACAGATCACCGCACCGCTGTACAACTCCGTCGAGATCTCGAAGATCGACATTCCCTATAGCAGCGACAGTGCCGCACCCGGGGTTTGGGGAATCGCGACCTGGGAAGATATCGATCCCAACCTCGACTTCGTTTCGATCGAAGTGTATGGCTTGACGAACGCGTTCGAGCAGGATGGGGAGGGCGACGACGCTCCCTACCGCCGCAAGGCTCTGCAGCTAAACTTCTATCGGCCGGGCGATACGATGCGGCAGACCGAGGATTTCGTGCGGTTCGGGATTCCCGCGTATGAGGACAAAGCGCAACAAGCCTACATTCTTGAAAAGTACGGAATGGACGAGCGACTTGATTATCAATGGCTGTTTCGCTAGCACGATCGAGTCTCCAACGTACCTCCTTCGGCTGACCCGGACTGCGGGCCAGCCGTTTTTTGTTGTACCCTGAACAGAACGGTGATTTGTCGCGACCGAGAATTTCAAGGCACGACCGCTGTGTTGACACGTACTCCCACCTCCACTTTTGAAGCTGCCCGATCATGTTTGTCGACCGTGTCCAAATCGAACTGCATGCCGGCAAGGGGGGCGACGGCTGCTCGAGTATGCGGCGAGAAAAGTTCGTGCCCCGCGGCGGACCCGACGGTGGCGATGGTGGTAACGGTGCCAGCATCATCCTGGAAGCACGTCTGGGTGTGAACTCGCTGGCCGCTTTTGCCAATCGACGGATGTACCGGGCTCCCAAAGGCCAGCCCGGAGAAGGCTCCCTCCGCCATGGCAAGAATGGCCGGGACGAGCGGTTGCTGGTGCCCGCCGGCACGACCGTGATTGACGCCGAGCAGGGATTTGTGATCAAGGACCTGTCACAGCCCGGAGAACAGTTTGTCGTCGTCCGCGGCGGCAAGGGTGGACGGGGAAACGCTCACTTCAAGAGCAGCAACAATCAAACGCCGCGCGAACGATCCTGTGGCGAACCGGGTGAAATCCGCCACGTGATTCTGGAACTCAAGTCGATCGCCGACGTCGGATTGGTCGGTAAACCGAACGCCGGCAAGAGCACTTTGTTGAGTCGGATCAGCAGTGCGCGGCCGGAGATCGCGGATTATCCGTTCACCACCAAACATCCCAATCTGGGGATCGTCGATGCCAGCGAAGAGCGTTCGTTCGTGCTGGCCGATATTCCGGGGCTGATCGATGGCGCGAGCGACGGAGTCGGACTCGGTCACGAATTCCTTCGGCACATCGAACGGGCCGGACTGTTGGTGCACTTGGTGGAACCCGCCCCGGCCGATCAAACCGACCCGGCCGAAAACTATCGGTCCATTCGCTCCGAGCTTGCCCACTACGATGCCTCCCTCGCCCAACGTGACGAGATCGTTGTGATCAGCAAGGGTGAAATCGACGGTGCGGCGGAAGTCCGAGATGCGCTTCGCGAAGTCTCGCAGCAAGATGTCTTTTTGATCAGCGCGATCACCGGCCAAGGATTGAAGGAACTGATCGACGAGATCATGCGACGTGTCGATCAACGAAGGCAGAAGATGATCGATGCAGGCGAGCAGCTAACGACACTGCGGGAAGCCGACCCGATCGCCAAAAAGCCATTCCGCCCGCGTCGCCTGCCGCCGCACCTGGCCGGTCCCACCGCCGATTTGTCCAATGAACATCAGGCGAAAGATTATGCCGACCCGATCAGCGATGGTTCGACCTCCGCCGCGTCCGAGGATGCTTCGTGAAGGCCTGCGTGGTTGCGGTCGATGTTGGTAACTCCGCGATCAAGCTTGGTGTCCGCCAACAAGAAGCATTCGATTTTGACGATCCGCTGCTGGATCGCTCAATCGGCATCGACCAGCCGGATTGGGACTTGTCCGTGATTGACTGGGTTCACGACCAACTCGGTTGCCAGTCGGTCCAATGGCGGATCGCCAGCGTCCATCGTCCTGCGGCGGATCAATTGCGCCGCGCCATCGCCCAATCGCCGGGCGACCCGATCATCCACCTGATCACGCGGCACGACATACCGATGCGGCTCGATGTGGATCACCCCGACCAACTTGGGATCGATCGGCTGGTCGGCGCCCATGCGGCATCCGAACGGTTTGGGGCGCCGCTGGTTGTCGTTGACGCCGGCTCGGCCGTCACCGTCGACTGGGTCGATTCGCAAGGAACGTTTCATGGCGGCGCGATTCTGCCGGGAATGGCCCTGCAATTTGCCTCGCTTGCCACCGGGACGGACGCCCTGCCGCGAATTGATTGCCAGCAAGCAGAACCGCTGCGAATGCCAGCCAAAAATACGTCCGAGGCGATTCAGTTGGGCGTTTTAACAGGCATTGCGGCAACCATCGATCGGTTGGCCCGCTGCTACGGCAAGCAGGCCGGATTGGACGAAAATGCCTACCGCCTGATCTTGACCGGGGGCGACGCAGCGGTCCTGTCGCGGCTTTTGACCCATTCTCACCTCGTCACGCAGAATCTGGTTTGCCGCGGATTGCTCGATTTGCCAAGATCAAGCCTGTCGGGGACGAATCCTCAGCAGCAGTTAGAATAGGGGTGACCTAGCAGCGTTCGGAAGGGATAAGCTTTCGCGATCTCGAGCCGGTTGCCAAATCGGACAAATCCGGAGCCCCGTTGCGGACGTCTCGCTCACCGAACCACTTCGCAATTTCGAGTCCGCACCGCGGATGACGCTGAACCTCCCATCATGGCCACTGTGAAGATCTACGACTTGTTGCCGATCCCCGTGGGCACCAAGCAGCCGCATGCGTACCAGGTCTTTGGGCTTGAGGTGGGCGAGCAAGACGCGTCGAAGATCAAGGCGGCCGTGCGAGCAACCGTCGACCGCTTGAAAGAAGCCAAGGAGACGTCCGATCCAAAGCTCTGGAGCCAGGCGGCGAAACTCGTCCAGCAAGCGAAACAGATTCTTGCCGATCCGATCAAGAAGTCTCAGCTCGATGCTCGATTTGGGATCGTCGAGGTCGACCCCTCGGCTGCCCGTTCGACGCATTCGTCGGATTGGGACCGTTCGGATCAGGGTTCAACGGATCCCTTGGCCGCGGTCTTGCCATCGAGTGATCCCTTGGCCGCCGTCTTGCCCGCTGCCGATCCCCTTGCACCTGCACCGATCGCACCCGCACCGATCGCTGTATCGAAGCCTGTGCCGCCGCCCCCATCGAGTTCCGCCGCCAGCAGCGAACGGCTGCCGTCGATCCCACCAGGCATGTTTGGAACGCCGGGAGAAACGTCCACGGTGAAAGATCCGGTCGCATCGGTCGTGGTGAAACCACCATCGCGGGCCACCTACCGCCGCCGCAAATCGGCCTTCGGCAAGTTGGTCTTTGTGACCTTCGCGATCGGCATGTTGGTCATCATCGGTGGTCTTGGCTACTTCCTTTTCTGGGGGCCCGGTCAAGTCGCGATCAGCAAGTCCAATGACGGCCTAAGGATTACCGCGGGACCAGGTGACACCGCGGGGGTGATCGAGATCAATGAACCAAAACCGCGATCGGACACCATGCCCCAGCGGCCTGTGCGAGATTCCGTGATGGGACGATTGGCTGGTGACGTGCCTCCGCCGACCGAACCCCAGCGTACCGATTCGCGCAATGATTCACCCCTGACCGATCCCCCAGTCGGAATGCCCGCAGAGCGTGCTCCACCGCCGGTCGAGAGACCGACGGCTGAACTATCGATGGGCGAGATGACTGAAATGCCGCTCCCCAACATCGGTGTACCACCATCGGACAGCACACCGATGATGCCGGTGATCGCGGCCCCGCCCGCCAAAACGACCGAAATCACCGCAGCGATGGTTGCGGCATCGGAAGAGAAGATCCAACAAGTTCGCGAGTTACTACGAACGGCGAAATGGAAAGAAATGAAGCCTGCCGCCGAGAAGCTGAGCAACGAGGTATTGACCGACGAACAACGTGAGCGAGTCGATGCACTTTACGAGTTGGCCGATTTGGCGTCGTTTTATCGCGGCGGAATCGAGCGTGGTGTTGCTTCCCTGCAGGCTGGTAATGATTTTGAAGTGAACGAAAATTTGCGAGTGATCATTGTCGAAACGGGCGATGATCTGCTGGTCGTTCGTTTCGACGCCAAGAATCGTTCCTACAAGTTTGATGAGTTTCCTTTTTCGCTTGCCCACAAGCTGGCAACTTTCTCGCTACCGGCCGAGGCACCGACCAGCCTTGCCGCCAAGGCCGCCTATCAGGCACTTGCGCCACGGGCAACCGACGCCCATCGTGAAGAGGCGATCGCCTGGCTTGATTCGATCGGCGCGCAGGTCGAAGGTGCTGATCCCAAACGCATTGCCGCAACCATCAGAAGCCTCTTTGGCGAAGAGAATTAGCCTTTGATGCCACTTCTGCAACAGACCATCGAGTTACTGACACGGTTGATCAAGTTTCCTTCGGTCAGCTCGACCAGCAACGCCGACATTTCGGATGCGGTCAGCGAGCGTCTGGAATCGTTGGGATTTGACGTCGAACAGACCGCGTATGTCGATGCGAACGACAAGCGAAAGGTCAATCTCGTCGCCAAACGTGGTCCCTCGTCGGATCTCGCGACCACCGGCGGACTCGCTTATTTCTGTCACACCGATGTCGTCCCGGCGATCGGCTGGACAGGCCCCGGCGGCAATCCGTTCGATGGCGTGATTCAAGGTGACAGGCTGTTCGGCCGCGGTTCCTGTGACATGAAAGGGTCGCTGGCGGCGATGATTTCGGCTGCATCGCAGGTTTCGGCTCGCCAGCAAACGTCACCTCTGTGGATTATCTGCACCGCCGACGAAGAGGTCGGATTCGAAGGAGCCAAACACCTGGTCAAGGAATCGGCTGGCTACCGTCAGGTTGTCCGCTCACAGCCGCTGGCAATCATTGGCGAACCGACCCGCCTATCGGTAGTGCATGCTCACAAAGGGATTATCGGGTTGGAAATGACCAGTCGCGGTCGTGCCGCCCATAGCAGCACGACCGAAGGGATCAATGCCAATGAAGCGATGGTTCCCCTGCTGCAAACGTTGCTTGATTTGAATCGGCGAACCAAAACGGAATCACGGTACCACGATGATCGCTTTGATCCCCCAACGTTGTCCTGGAACTTTGGCGTCAGCGATCACAGTGATGCGATCAACATCACACCCGATCGCAGTGTGGCATGGCTCAGCCTGCGACCAATGCCGGAAATCGATGGTGAAGATTTGATTGCCGAGGTGCGAGCGAAGGCCGAATCGCTTGGCCTTGAGTTCGAGCGGCACTCTGGCGGCAGACCATTGTGGATCGAACCCGACACGCCCTGCATTCAACAAATGTGTGAACTGGCCGGTGGAGTTGCCCAGACGGTTTGTTATGGAACCGACGGCGGTGAATTCACTGAACTTGAGCAAAGAGTTGTCTGTGGACCCGGCGACATTGCCCAAGCCCACACGACCGACGAATGGATCGAACTCAACCAGATCCAACAAGGAATCGAACTCTACACGCGAGCCATTGGCCGCTGGTGCGCACAGTCCTAACGCGTGACCCGAACCACAGAAGGCGATGTGTTTTTGGTTTGGGCACCCAGGGAGACCGAAACAAGCCGATCCTGCCGAGCTGGCTACGGCTTTCTTGCCTTGTCTGCCCAGACGCGGTCGAGCTGGGCATCGCGGCCACATTTCCAGCGATAAAATTTATACTTGGTTGGATTCTTGATGTAGTAATCCTGGTGATATTCCTCGGCTGGGTAAAACTCGGTCGCCTCAACAATCTCCGTTTGGATGCGTTTGCCGAGTTCCTGCTTGATCGTCTCTTTCGACTTCACTGCCAGCTGTTGTTGTGCTTGGGAGTGATAAAAAATCGCGGTTCGGTATTGGCTGCCGATATCGCAAAACTGCCCGCCCGCCTGCGTCGGATCGACGTTGTGCCAAAACAGGCTCAGCAACTGTTCAAAGCTGACCACCTTGGGATCAAACTTGACCTGTAGCGATTCGAGGTGACCGGTGCGCCCGAAGAAACTTGTTCGTAAGTCGGATTCTTGGTGCGGCCACCGGTGTATCCAGAGGTGGTCGAAATGACGCCGTCGAGCTTATCAAAGGGTGGTTCCAGGCACCAAAAACAACCTCCGGCAAACGTCGCGACGTCGACGGCCTCGGCAGATGGAGGATCCTCCGTCACGGATGGACCGAGCTGTTGCGCGCGAGGTGCGGCAGCGTGAAAACTCGTCAACAGAAATAGCACGACGACCAGAGTGGTGACCGCAAGACGTCTGGGCAGCATGAATGGATCCTCCGTCGATATCTTCCCATTGAAACACGGCCGCGAGGGCATCGCAAATGGAAATCGCGAACATTCGCTGCGGCAGCGGTGAGATGCTTGGATCGCAGTTCTGCTGGCGCCACCCACAGCCCCACCAATCATCGGGCGTTGCCATCCACGGCGTTGTGGATCGGCGGGGCTGTGAATCGTTGTCCGCTCGGCCACACGGGGCTACTGGTTCAACTGCTCCTCGATCGTTTCCTTGGAAGCCCGTGTCCCGAGTGCTCCCCACAGACCATAGGGACTTGCGCTACCGGGTACCGACTGGGGGTCGGTGGCGAGCCGCCAAACGCTCTCATGAGTCGAATCTCCCGCTTCGATCGAATCGGTAATGAAGATAACGGCGCCATCGGACATCAACACATGGCAACCTCCTTGATGCCGGCTGCTGGGTGGATCAACACCCCAACTCGTGCCGTTCCCGTTGTGACAGAGTTCGCGATTGGGCGGCAAGATCGTCGTGATGCTCGTGTACGAGGGATACCCCAACGCCCATTTATAACCACGCCGGTTTTCTACATTCGCCGTGGTCGGAGATCCGGGAAGCCAATAGCGGGGCCGGGCGGGGTTTTTGTACTGGGCACAAGCCGATGGATTCTGTCGGGGTGCATTCGCGGTGGGATGATTGATCGGACGCGTGGTGATTTCATCATCACCAAAATCGGTGTTGATTTCACCGGCGCAAATGGTGTTGGCTAACCCGTCAAGGATGTCACGAAACTTCGTCACCTTGCGAGGCACGAATACACCTCGTGACGAAGCACGCGTGTTCTGCGCTCTTGTGCTGTTGGTGGTTCCGTTGTTCGCGCGATAACCCGAGTTATTCTGGAACGGGGAATCTCCCACGCAGGCCGCATAGTTCGTCCGGCCCGATGCCGGAAGCCCTTCGCCTGGATCGCTGGGGCAACGCAAAGTCGGGATCTGCGTCAGCCATGGTTCGTACCGGAAGTTGCCATGCTCGCCGAGACTGATCCGTGGGCTTGGGCCCATCGGTTGCCAAAAAGGTGGTAGACCATCACCGTCTGGATCGAGCGGGTTACTAATCTTTTCCCAAAGCGCCTGCTGCTCGATGAAGGGTGTCAAACCGACGAGCCAACTGAGGTACAGGCCATTGTTGCCGGGGGGAGTATCGCGGCCGGCATTACTCGTATCGCCAAGAGTCCCGCCCATTTGCTCGGGCAGTTGTTTGTAAGCGGCGTGGTAGTTGTGCAACCCCAAACCGATTTGCTTGAAGTTGTTGCTGCAACTCATCCGCCGCGCAGCTTCACGAGCGGCTTGCACTGCCGGAAGCAACAAACCGACCAATACGCCGATGATCGCAATCACGACAAGAAGTTCCACCAATGTGAAGCCTCGCTGCATGCGAGAAAATGATTTCATTGTGTGTACCTTTCAACAAAAAAGAAAAAACGTCAAACGAACGCTCGTTTCATGGATTGCAAGACGTTGCTTGTCGCACGCAAGGTTCTCAACTATTCGTTGACCTCGGGTTCCTCCTCTTCATCCGGTGCGTTGGCGATATCCGGGTTGTCTTTCAGGAATTGAGTCAGTTCGTCGGTCGGGGGCGCAACGGCAGGCCCTGTACTGGCACCGCAGCCAAGCAGGGGCGATAGACAAAGAAGGAGCACAGCCCATCGAGCAAGAAGATGCATCACGAGACCCTCCGTATGGGGAGCGAACGGAAACCGGCAGTGTGGCAGACGCAACTCTCGGTGTCAAAATAATGAGACGCCGGAGCAGGACGGGGCCGATTTGGCTGCGATCCCGAGAAAAAGATGCGATCCCGAGAGAAAGAAAACGGTACGGTACCGCGATTACACCGCTGCCATCGTTTTGGCGGGACGCCAGTCCACCAGGTGGATTTCGACTTTTCGCATGCCGCGAAACTCGTTGATCACCGGACGGTAGGCGATTTCGATCGGCCCCTCGGTGTTGTTCAGGTCGTCACACCAATCACCGGCACTAAACGCGACGGCTCGAACGACCTTGCTTCCCTGGCGCAATTGGACGCTCAGGTGCCGATCGCCGCCCCCCATTCGCCGCGCCGGTTCATCGACTTCGACACCTCGGCAGAGCAACACGGGGCGTGGATTGCCGGCTCCGAAAGGCGCCAACATTTCCATCTGTTTGACCGTCTCGAGATTCAACTGTCCAAACGATGCTTCGGCGTCGATCGTGATCTCGGGGATGATTCCCTTGTCGGCCCATTGACGGGCAACTGCCTCGCAAAAGTCGCCACGAAAGGCATCGATTTCACGCTCGCGGATCGTAATCCCGGCGGCCGCTTTGTGACCACCGAATCGGACGAGTCGTTCGCTGCATTCTCGCAACGCTTGATAGAGATCAACGTCTGTCCCGCCGACTCGTCCCGATCCGATCGCTTCGGCCTGGCCCGATGTATCCATCGATATCACCAGCACCGGCTTCGCGTATTTTTCAGCCAACCGACCCGCAACGACTCCGATCACGCCTTGGTGCCAACCGACACCCGCCAACACGAGCGCCGAATCACCATCGGGATCGAAATCCGTTTTGGCTTGTTTCTGGGCCGCCAAATAGACGCTGCGTTGAAGTGTGTCGCGGCTGCCATTGAGTTGGTTGATGTATTCGGCAAGCGCCGTTGCGCGTTCGCCAGCGGGCGTCGTCAACAACTCGACTGCCAACTGGGCTTGTCCAAGTCGACCTGCCGCATTGAGCCGCGGTGCGATGGTGAATCCGATGCTCTCGGTGTTCAAATTGGCGACTTGATCCAACTGCGTCAACTTCATCAGTTCGACCAGACCAGCGATCGGCTCGGCTCGCAACATCCGGATACCGTGTTCCACCAAGATGCGGTTTTCGTCCAACAACGGCACCACATCGGCAACCGTTCCGATACCCGCTAGCGAAAGGGATTGCATCAGGTAACGGCGAAGAGGCTCGGAGACCTTCTTGGCGCCGCACATCTGTTGACAAATTGCCCAGGCAAGTTTGAATGCGACGCCAGCGCCGCAAAGTTCGCCGAATGGATACGAAGTCCCCGGCAAACGGGGATGAACGATCGCATCGGCATTGGGAAGCTGATCGCCGATCGTATGGTGGTCGGTGATGATCAGGCTCACGCCAAGTTCTTTGCACAACTCTGCGTGCCCGACGCTGGTAATTCCACAGTCAACCGAAACGATCATCTTCTTGCCGCGTTGGGCCAGCTTTCGAATCGCGGCTTCGTTCAACCCGTACCCGTCTTCCAGCCGGTTGGGAACATAGTAGCTGACATCGGCACGCAACAATCGCAAGCCGTTGACCAGGATGGCGGTCCCGGTCATCCCGTCGCAGTCATAGTCGCCATAGATGACGATCGGTGTTTCGGAGCGAATCGCATCAACCAAACGCTCGGTAGCCGCGGGGACGCCCGGAAGCAACATCGGGTCGCGCAGTCCGATCAGCTTGGTATCGAGAAACTGCGTCGCGGCGGCCGCATCGTACACGCCGCGACTGACCAACAACTGGGCAACAAACGCAGGCAAGCGGGTGGCGGCGATCAGTTTTTCGACACGCGAGACATCATGAGGAATGATCCGCCACTTTCGTTGCATTCCTGGCTCCCGCGTCCTTGCTTGTTGTCAGCCAGGATCAAGTCTTCGCACCTCCTGGCGCTCGTTCGATGGACCGCTGGCTAGGACCGCGAAGACCTGTCCTGGCCAACCCCAAAAAGCCGCGTCGATCGACTACTTCTTCTTTTCGACGTGCCAGGTGTGCTTGCGGAGCTTGGGGCTGTACTTCTTGATCCGCAGCTTTTCGCCACCCGGTTTGCGCTTGAGGGTGTAGTTGTAGTCGCCGTTCTCTTCGCAGACGAGGAAAACGGTTTCTGCCTTTTTCTTGGAGCGGCCAGCCATCGGAGGTCTCTTGGGGATTCAGATCGATTGAATGGGATCGGGGATTATGGCAGGGAGGGTGCCAGTTGAGCAAGTAGAAAGCAGCCGGACCGGAGAAAATGGCTGATTCGCACTATTCCCCGTCCATCACGGCCTCCTTGATCGCCGCGACGATCCCGCGCCGACCAAGTGCCGTCGCCGTCACCCGGTCGACATCCAGCCCGAAGGATCGCGCCACGAGTATCGCCAGATCGACATCCCGCACGCCGTGGTACTGGTTGATGGCGGTGTGTTCCAGGTAGATCGTCTGGTTGTCGGACCGAAACCCCGACTCGAAGGTGTCGGCAAGTTGCCCGATCCACGATTCCGGGACGCCGGCGTCCCGACAGGTCTGGATGCTCCAGATCTCGTCGCCAGTGCATTGGGACAGCAGAGCGAGGGCGCGGTGTCGAGGGATCATGAAACCATCAAAGAAGCTCGTCGATCTTGGCCGCGACGATAAAGTCGTTCTCGCTCAGTCCGCCAATGGCGTGCGTTGTCAGTTCGATCCGCACTTTGCGATAGCCGGTCAAATGCAAATCAGGGTGGTGCTGTTCGGCTTCGGCCACCTCGGCGATTCGATTGAGTAGCTTCATCGCGTCGACAAAATGCTTGCAGGTGATTTTTCGGTAGATCGCCTTGCCGGAATCGTCGAGCGACCAATCGGGCGTCGCCTGCAGGTAATCCTTGGCGGCGTCCGCACCGATCACAGGCACACCCCCTTCACAGGGAACGCACCTGCTGTGTCGAAGAGTTTCGCTGGTCGGCGGCGACATGGTTGGCTCCGAGTGTTCGAGGATGGGATGGTCTGTGCAACGGGGAGAGCGAGCGGATCGCGTTCCTGGAAAAGCGAGCGATTGCTCCGCCGTGTGCCGCAAGATGCCGATCACCCGGGCTCCCTTGCCGCCTGTACCACCGATCATATCACAGTTTCAGATCGGTCCACCGGGCGGGCGGTGGGGTGTCAAAGCGACAGGGGGAAACCGGAGGTGGGGGATCGTTCCTTCGGGGGTTGGCGCCGCCGTCGCGGGGTCGGACCGCAAAGTTTGCCAAAAAACTGGTTGCTTGCGGGCTGATTGGCGTTGACGATTCGCCCTCGGTCCGCCAAATTCTTGCGGTCACGGCATTTTCTGTGCCGCGAGACATGTGGGAGAGATTGCCGCCGACCGCGTCGCGTCGGGCCAGGTGACCTCGCCAAACCACCCGACAACGAAAGTCGTGACCCGATGGGTAAGAAATCAAAACGCTATCGCGCTGCCATCGAAAAACAGCCCAAGAACCCTCTTCCCTTGGCAGAAGCGGTCGAGGCTCTCAAGAAATACGACTCAACCAAATTCGACCAGACGGTTGAAATTCACATGCGGTTGGGTGTCGATCCCAATCAGGCTGATCAGATCATTCGCGGCAGTCTTGTGTTGCCCAATGGCATCGGCAAGACGCAGCGTGTGGTTGTCTTTGCCAAAGGTGATGCCGCAAAGGCCGCCGAAGAGGCTGGTGCGGACGAAGTGGGCCAAGACGAGTTAGCGAAAAAAATCAAAGAGGGCTGGACCGACTTCGACGTCTGTATCGCGGCACCGGACATGATGGGTTTGGTGGGTCCGCTGGGACGTGTGTTGGGTCCCCGTGGTTTGATGCCCAGTCCGCGTGCGGGCACCGTCACGCCAGACGTTGGCAAGGTGGTCGCTGAATACAAGGCAGGCAAAGTCGAATTCCGGAACGACAAGGGCGGTAACGTTCATGCGATGGTGGGCAAGCTGAGTTTTGATACGCCAAAGCTTGTCGAAAACATCAGCGCGTTCATGAAATTCATCGAAGGCTTGCGACCGCAGACGATCAAAGGTTCCTACGTCAGGGGCGTGGCGATTTGCGGAACGATGAGCCCTAGTGTGAGAGTTGCGACCTAGCTGGCCACCGCGATTAACCGTGCAAAGTGAACCAATCTGATGAGTAAATACGTCAAAGAACTCGTGACCCGCGACATCAAGCGGCGCTTGGAAGGTGTTGAAGACGCCGTCCTGGTCAGCTGTGTAGGGATGGACGCCAACACGACCAACGAACTGCGGGGCGAGTTGGACTCGAAAGAGATCCACATGCTCGTGGTGAAGAATTCGCTCGCCCGTCGGGCGACCGACGGAACGCGGATTGCCGCCGCGTTCGAGGGAGCGACCGGTCAGATCGGCGTTTGCTGGGGCTCGTCCGACTTCGTTTCACTCGTCAAAGAACTTGTCCGTCTGGACAAGGACAAAGACAAGTATGCCAAGTTCGTGGCCGATAGCGGAGTCATGGATGGCGAGAAACTGGACGCCGATGGCCTCAAAGCGGTCAGCAAGTGGCCCAGCCGCGAAGAGCAAATCTCGATCTTGGTCGGCCAGATTCTCGCTCCAGGATCGCAGTTGTCCGGCGCATTGCTTGGACCGGGCAGGATGCTCAACAGCCAGATCAAACAAAAAGGTGAAGGCGACGAGTAGTCCCCGACACGCCCAAACCCTTCCCAAACAAGTCACCAAAATCGTTTTTGAGGAATTAGAAAATGTCTGACGAAGCAGCCGTCGCAGAATATAGCGCCGAAGCAAAAGAAATGGGCGATAAGATCGCCGAAATGACGCTCAAGCAAGCCAAAGAACTGAGCGATTACCTGAAGGATGTTCATGGTATCGAGCCCGCCACCGGCGGTGGCGCGGTGATGATGGCAGCCGGCCCCAGCGAGGAAGCCGCGGCCGTCGAGCAAACCGAGTTCGATGTCGTGCTGATCGGTTTCGGCGACAAGAAGTTGAACGTCGTCAAGGTCGTCAAAAACTTGACCGGCGCTTCGCTGATGGAAGCCAAGAAGATGGTCGAAAGTGTACCGGCGACCTTGAAAGAGGGGATCTCGAAAGAAGACGCCGAAAAGGTCAAAGCCGAGATCGAAGAAGCGGGTGGCAGCGTCGAACTGAAATAGTTCGTCCACCGGCAACGCGCTGACCAGCAGGCCACCGTTGCCCAATCGCTCGAATCCGCGATCACGGGTTTTCGTGCCGGTTTTTGTGGCCGATTTGTCGGCCCTGCGCAATCCGTTCAAGCCCAATCGGTTTTGCCGAGAGGGCTTTTTTGATTCCCTGACGCTCTGGTCTGGCAAAAGCCGTGTGTCAGCATTATCGGAATATCGGCAGCGGCCGAATGTTTGCGATTCCCACGCCGCCGCTCGACACCGGTGGTAATGCTTGCGAGTAGACACTCGGGGAGCTGGGATAGAGATTTGTCGAACGGATTCCACTCTGGCCGGCCGTGCGTCGTGGCGGGTCGCTGGTCATTCGACCAACCGCGTTGGTCGCGATCAGAGATTGGCCGAACGGAGCGATTTGGCTGTCCGAGGAAAGTGGTCGCAACCGTGATGCGATCGCTTCGCTGGCACCCGGCGGATTCACCTGCTGTGGCGAAACCCGGCCCACCGGTTCGAAGTCGACTTTCTGCTCGCGCTCAATTCTGACGATACTCTGAGGTACATCGACGGTCCGCCTTTCGGCGACCCACTCGGTCCGCGTGGTGGTATGTTGGACCACATCATTGCGCTGTTCCCAGTGCGTCCGAGGGACGTGATGATATGCGACTGTCGGAGACCGAAACGGATTCCATCGACCGTGCAGCCGAGGTTCCCATTGGTGCTCGATCACCGGCGTGTAAACCGTTCGCGTTTGCGGCTTGGTCTCGGTAACCGTTTGCGGCCGATAGACCGTCTGCTCGCGAGATTCGACTTTCGTTTCCATGACCGGTCTTTCGACCGTTCGGGTAACCTGCTGATAAACGATTCCGGTTGCCGGATCGGTATAATAGCCGGCGCCCGATTGGGCACCGACTTCAGAGCAGTAGATCGAGATCGCTATTGCCATTCCGGCGATGGTCATCGCACGGGTGACAACCTGAGATAAGATCCGAGCGTACATGGCAATCCCTCGCCGCGGTACCGGATGATTGGTTGTGAATTTTCTGGAGGAGTGTAGGAATGGCGATCGCCAACTGGCTTGCAATGCTTCGTCCGCATACGTTGCTTGCTACACCTCACACGCCTGAAGACAATGTTCGGGTGTTCACACCCGACAATTTGAATGAAATCCGATGATTGACCCAAATTTGGTCGCCATGCTGCGCTGCCCCCAAACCGGCAGCACCCTGAAATTAGCGGAAAAAACGCTCGTCGAGCGACTCAACATGGCCATTGGCGGCGGCGCACTGCGCGACCGCCAGGGCCAAAAAATAAATCAATCGATCGATGGTGCCCTGGTAACCAGCGATGGCCAGCGTCTCTATCCGATCCGGGGCGGCATCCCCACGATGATCGCCGATGAGTCGATCGAACGGAGTCAACTCGCCGACTGATGTGGCATCGAAATGCCGGATGCTCAAAGCCATTCGTCGGGGCTGTCGTTGCTATCGGAGCGAGGGTCGCTGCACCACTTGTTCAGCGCGCCGAGGACCGCGTCGCGCCCCTCGCCGTTGGTCCAAATCGAATCGTCGACGTCGAGACGCACTTCGTACTCGCCTTCGTGCATGCAATCGTCTTCGCCACAAAAATGGGGGACATCGCTGATCCACACGACTCGGTACAGCGGGACGTGCTTGTCATCAACTTTGACGATCGGTGAGTCCATGGTGGCCTCGTTTCTTCTGGTAACCAAGAATGGGTGGAGCATCGGTTGACCGTCGGATCAACCGTTACCGCCTAGCTCGCGACTTCGCCTGGCCGACGCAGCGACCGCTTCGACCAGTGCTCCGCGCAGTCCATTCTGCTCTAGCACGGCGATCGCGGCAATGGTTGTGCCACCAGGAGAAGCGACCGCGTCTTTCAATTCGCCGGGGTGTCGACCGGTGTCGGCGACCATCCGGGCCGTCCCCAGAACCGTCTGGGTTGCCAGTTTCATGGCCATGGCTCGTGGCAGACCGGCCAACACGCCGCCGTCGGCCAGCGCTTCGATGATCAAACAAACGTAGGCCGGTCCCGAACCACTCAATCCGGTCACGGCATCCATTTGATTTTCTTCCACCTGGACGGCCAATCCGACCGATTTTAGCATCGTTTCGATCCAGAGGTTGTCGTCGTCGGTGACTTCAGCACCGCTGCAAAAGGCGCTGGCCCCTTCGCCGACCAGGCAGGGCGTATTGGGCATCACACGAATCACCCGTTTGTGTCCGATCCAGCCACCAAGTTGATCGAGGCTGACCCCGGCGGCGATCGAAATCACCAACTTGCCATTCCAGAATCGGCCTCGCTGCTTGGCGACGACGGGGATCCTATTGGGTTTGACCGCCAGCAGCACGATCTCCGAGTTCGACACCGCGTGGGTCAAATCCTCGCCCAACTGGACACCGGCGTGGTGTTCGGCCCACCAGGACTGACACGCGGCGTCAGGATCGATCAGATGGATCTGCTCGGCGGCCAGCACTCCGCGGGCCAGCATACCACCGACCAACGCTCGCCCCATTTGGCCGCCGCCAACGACGGTCAGTCTCTTTTCACTCATCGATCCCACGATTGATTTATTTCCCCGGGTGCCGGTTTTCTGGACTGCCAGTGTCTAAACTTCGCCTTGCCGGCCGATCTCAATTGACCCTGACACCTGCCATCTCTAAATTGATCGGTTTTTCCGTTCCCGAAAAGCGGGTTGTTTCGCCAACGCTTCTGCTCCCACGGCAGCATCATCTGCTACTCCACTGGCCAACGCTAGCTCGTTGACCAGGGACATCGTGCGATGCCGCAAAAAAAACGCCTCCTCCATTGTGCTCCGACCCGCCGTTCTTGCCCTGACGGGAAATCAGGCGATTTCGGCCAACGACCGCCCTGAACTTGAATACCCGAAACCATGCATTTGACCGACGTCGCCGGGCCGCAAGGCAAAGCAGGAGAATTCAGCGTGGATGAAGCGATCGCCAAAGCGAACACGTTGATCGAGGCGATGGGCTGGATCAGGCAATTTCGTGGCAAGACGACCGTCATCAAACTGGGCGGCAGCGTCGTGGATGATGAAGTCGCGCTGATGCACATCTTGCTGGATGTGATCTTCATGGAATCGGTCGGCATGAAACCGGTCCTCGTGCATGGCGGCGGCAAGGCGATCAGTCGCGCGATGGCAGATGCAGGAATCGAGCCCAATTTCATCCGCGGCCGTCGGGTCACCGACGAACAAACGCTGCAGGTGGTCGAGCGTGTTCTCGCCGGCGAACTGAACGTTTTTCTAACCGAGGAGATCGAGCGACTTGGGGGTCGGGCGATGAACCTGTCGTTCCTGACCACCAACGTTTTGTTTGGTGACAAACTGCAGACCGATGACGGCGGTGATCTCGGTTTTGTCGGTGAAGTCACCCGTGTTGATCGCGATGTGATCGAGAGCCTCTCCTACACCGACCAGGTTCCCGGTCATTCCCTCGATGTGCGAGGGGCCCGATGGCGAACATTTGAACGTCAATGCCGATACCGCGGCGATGGCCGTCGCACAATCGCTGGGCGCAGAAAAGCTGGTTTTCCTTTCCGATGTCAACGGAGTCCGCCGCGACAAAGACGATCCCAGCACGATCATCCATTCGCTCTCCGCAGATGAAGCACGTGGGCTGATCGTCGAGGGTGTGATCGAATCGGGCATGATTCCCAAAGTCGAAGCGTGTTTGGAAACGCTGGGCCGCGGAGTTCGAAAGATTCATATCGTCGATGGCGGACTGCGACATTCGTTGTTGCTCGAGATCTTTACCACCAAGGGCGTGGGAACCGAGATCCATCCCTAAAAAATGCGATGATTTCGGCGAACCTTTTCGCATCGTCGAGACACCTTTGTTTCTTTCCGACTTGCATGACCTCAAGCACCGCCATGATTGACACGAACGAACCGGCCGACGACGCTGAGCCGCCCCAGGACGCTGAGCCGCTAGATGTCTCGCCGATGACAGATTCCCCGAGCGGGATTCGACGCGCTGCTGCAGATGGCATGAAACTCATCGATGCGATGGCCGGTCGATCCAGCGTATTCGGGTTCGGCTTTGATCCGCTCACCGATGCGATCCAAATCGCAGCCCAGGGTTATTTGGGGGATGCGGCGGCATTGCTGGATCATCCGACCGATGGTGACGACTTGTTGCTGCGTCAGTTCCAAGAATTGTTCACCGATTCCGGCGGCGTATCGGCCGAATCGATCTTCGTCTGCTCATCGGCGGATATGGCGGTCGAGGCTGCAATCGCTCTGGCCCGCGGATGGAAGTCCCATTCGGCGTACCGGACGATCACGCTGGTGGGCAGCGATCACGGTCGCAGTGGGGTTTGCCGGACAGCTGGCGGACGTCCCGAATTGCACGAAGGTTACGGACCGATGATGGCCGGTTTTTCGCACGTGCCGGCGGGCGATATCGATGCGCTGCGTGCCACGATCGATGAACAAACGGCATGCATTCTGTTGTCGCCGATCGATCTCCAGAACTCCGCTCAATCACTCGATGCCGATTACCTGATCGCCGTCCGGGAACTGTGCGACGAGTTCGAAATCCTGCTGATTTTCGATGAATCGCGGCTCTGTTTCGCGTCCTCGGGCAAGCCATTGGCGTTTTCGTCGATCGCTGAGATCCAAGCCGATGCGGTCATCCTCAGTGGTGGTCTGTTTGCTCGGGCTGCCAGGCGGAATCGTCATCGCGTCTCGTCGTGTGACGGGTGAATCGGTTGTTGACACGGCGAGCTATCCGATGCTTGTCGCCGTCGCCTCGACGACGCTGCACCAGATCAAGTCGCAACAGCTTCCCCTTTCCGCAGCAGATTCCATCCGCGACTTTGCGGTCGCGGTTGCCGAACGCCTCGGAGGATTCGAGTTCATCCGCGACCTGCACGTGTTGGGCATGACGATCGGCATCGAAACCGATATCGAGTCCGCAGAATTAGTACATGCCGCCGCGCGTCGTGGGCTCCGAGTCGAGGCATCCGGCGAAAGAGGAATTCGTTTGCAACTTCCACTCGTGATCAGCGACGATGATCGAGACGCGTTATTGATTCGAATCGGCGAGGCGATGGAAGTGATTGAACGGGCGACCACAGAGATCGGCGCGTGATATTGGCCAGCTTACTCCGGCAGCTGAAGCGAGAAAAATCGCATGCAACATTTGTTGACTCTATTTGATATTTGTCCGACGGAACTGCGGCTGATTCTTGCCACCGCGTCGACGTTGAAAACGCGTCTCGCGGCGGGGAATCGTCCACCGGTGCTGGAGCGAATCGTACTCGCTCTGCTGTTCGAGAAGCCAAGCTTGCGGACACGGGTGAGTTTCGAAACCGGGATCGCACAACTCGGCGGTTCGAGCCTTTTTCTGGGTGAAGATGTCGGCTGGGGAAAACGCGAATCGCCCTCCGATTTCACGCAGGTGCTCGGCCAATTTGTCGATGTCGTCGTCTGCCGGGCCAAGGACCATCGGCGGGCTGAGCAGCTGGCAAGTTTTAACGCGGTCCCGGTGATCAACGGATTGACCGATCTGTGTCACCCCTGCCAAGCGCTGGCGGATGTACTAACGCTGCAAGATTCCTATGGCGATTTGACGGATAAACACCTGGTCTTTGTCGGTGATGGTAACAACGTCGCACATTCGTTGGCGCTGATCTGTGCGATGCTGGGAATGAGGTTCACGCTGGCCTGTCCCGATGGCTATCAGATGGACTCGGCGTGGCTCGACAGGGTTACCGCCGAATATCCGCAGGCGGCGATCGAGCGGACCGCCGACGCCAAGGCGGCCGTCGCCGATGCCGACGCGATCTACACCGATGTCTGGACCAGCATGGGGCAGGAAGCCGAGGCGAAGATCCGAAAACAGGCATTTGCCGACTACCAAGTCAACGGTGAGCTGATGGCGTCAGCGCCCCCCCATGCCCGTGTGCTTCACTGTTTGCCCGCAGTCCGCGGCGAGGAAATCACCGACCAAGTGATCGATAGCCCACAGAGTGACGTGATCGTCCAAGCGGGCAACCGAATGCACGCCCAAAAAGGATTGCTCGTCTGGATGCTCAACCGTGCATGGATCGACGACAACGTCCCGTTAAAGCAGTGATTCTTTCCGATCGTTTCGCCCCCAAGATAAACCCCGCCATGCGCACCTCTGATCAGCTCCGTGACGTCGATATCCAACGCGGCTACCTGGACTCCAATCCGGCCAGCGTGCTGTATCGCTGTGGACGCACGATTGTGCTGTGCACGGCATCGCTGGAAGCGAAAGTCCCGCCCTGGCTCGCAGGCAAAGGCAAGGGCTGGGTGACGGCCGAATACAACATGCTTCCCGGAAGCACGAGCCCCCGAAAGAGTCGTGACCGAGGCGGAAAAATCGATGGCCGGACGACCGAGATCCAACGTTTGGTCGGCCGCAGCTTGCGGTCGATCATCGATCTGAACCTTCTGGGCGAGCAGATGATCACGGTCGACTGCGATGTGCTGCAGGCGGATGGAGGTACCCGCACCGCAGCGATTACCGGCGGTTTCATCGCCCTGGCCGATGCGGTTGCCGCCGTCATTCCCGGATCAACGGTCGGCAACGGACCGCTGAGAGATTCGGTAGCCGCGGTCAGCGTCGGCCTGATCGACGGCGACATCAAACTCGACCTTGACTACGAGTGGGACGTGGCCGCGGACGTCGACATGAACGTGGTCATGACCGGTGCCGGGAAGTTTGTGGAGATCCAAGGGACCGGCGAAGAAGCGACCTTCGACGACGAACAACTCGCCCAGCTCATTCGATTGGCCAAGAAGGGAATCCAAGAGTTGACGGCGATGCAACGGGCATCGCTGGACCTGTAGGCCAGGACCTGGAGACCGTCCGGCTTAGGGCACCGCTGTTGATTGACGTTTTCTGAGATTGTAGAGCCGGAGTGAGTTTTGAGCGACTACAAGTAGCCCAACTTCCGCCTTGACGCGGATCAGACCCCGGCCATTTTGCTCGTTCTGATTGCGGTGAAGCTTGCCATCCCCAAAGGCTCGCTCCACCGTTTGGCCGCGAAGACCCGCGCTGCGTTTGCCGGCATCCGTTTCCATCTTCGTTTGCTGGGTGTCTAGCAAGTCCTGACCCTCCAGACGTGTGACGGTCCGGCGAGCGCTCCCTGGTTTGATGCAACGCGACGCAAGTGGGCAACCAACGCACCGCTCGACAGACTGTTCGTAACGCACCTCCACCACACTGCGATCATCGGCCCGCGTCTTGATTCCTCGAGCACGCTTTGGCATGGGGTGACCGGCCGGGCAATGGCAACTTCCATCTTCCCGGGAGAATACAAAATCCTTCTGCGAAAACAGCGGCTGACCGTCCAGCGACGTGCTGCCGTTGCCGCGAGAATGGTCCTGGACCGGAGAGTACAACTCGACACCAAGCTTCCGGCAGTCCTGCAGCTCCAAAAGCGAACAGTAGCCCTTGTCGGCATGGATGGTGCGAAGCCGACCGGAAACGATTCGTTGAGTCAGTTCAATCATCGGAACCAACGTTCCGCTGTCATTGGTTTTTGCAAAGACGTCGTATCTCACGATCACCCCACTGCCGCAGGCAACCATGTACTGCGTGTTATAGAGCGGGCAGAGAACCTTCTCTTTGTCTCTCCCGAAGACCGCATCGATATCCGTCGGACTGATCAGGATGTTGTCTTCATCGCGTCTGTATTTCTTTGGTTTTTCCCTGTTTTGAGCGATTTGATCGAGCAGCCTGCCTTTGGCGGCTCGATATCGATCCAGCTGCTCTTGTCTTCCCTGCCGCGTCGAGGCGACCCAGCCCGCAATCGCGTGATTGCGTTGATCTTGTTCGCGATGATCGAGCAGGCGAATGGCCTTTTTTAATTTGCCAATACGTCGACTGATGCGTTTGAGATTAAATCGCTGGTGCCGCGAGGCGGCGGCGCGAGTGAACGTGCCGTCGAGGCAGCATTCACTGGGATCAACCACTTCCTGCTGGCAAGCCATTTGGATCATCTGCTGATGCACTTGATCAATGAATTTTGCGCACCGGTCTCGGAAGCTGTACCAAACCGAGCGAGCAGGTGTGATTCCTTGTCCGAGAAATTTACATTGGTCTCGCGTCTTGGCATCGCGGCACCACTTGGCCGGCGAGGAGACCCGATTGAGAATCTCGAACAGCGCGATGGCAAGCATCAATTCGGGGCGATAGGGCTTCGATCCGGTGCCTCGAAAAGTAGCGTAAAGGGGCTTCAAATCGATACTTTCGATCGTCTGCGAGACCGCCTGCACATGATTGAGGTGCCCGACCTGCTCGCGGAGTTTCTCAAGCTCGGGTGAGCCCGACGCGAGCGGGGGCTGGCGAAATGAGGTTTTTATGAACGCGGTTCATGGCTATCCTTGCCGTCGGCCTGCCGGGTTGGTGACACACAATTTCATGCTCGTAGCGTGAAACCGCGAACCTTGGCCAGGCCTTTTTTTTGCAATCATTTCCAACCCCTAAGCCGGACGGTCTCCAGGTCCTGGCCTACGAAAGTACAAAACGAACGGGTCGGGTTTTTCTTTGCCGCGATCTCAACGCTTGCCCGGCGCTCGGACCAGGCGAGGTGAATTCGCCTTCGTCCAACCAGATCAGTTGGCAGCAAACACAGGTATCGATCACCGCGTTGCCCGCTCCACCGTAGGGATGCGTTTCGAAGGTTTGGTCGCAGCCGGGACAGGTCCGACGGACTTTCAATTGGTCCAGGTCCATCGGGGTTGGCGTTTCGGGGGAGCTGCGGAATTCTCACGTCGCTGCCGCAGCATCCTGGCGAAAACCTCTTGCTTGAAAAGCATCCCTCGGCATTGCGGACAACCTGCAAATTGGCACGATTCGATTTCGCCGATCCGCAGTTCACTCTGGCACGCCGGACAGGCAACGCCGGCCGGCTGTCCGATCAAAATGCCCCCTTCGTCAAACTTGGCGACCGATGTTTCGGGAGCGGCGGGATGCGATGAGGTATTCATGGTCGACGACGACTCGAGGAAGGGATGGTCCAATCGGATGACGCAAGAAAGCGTAGGTTCTCCTGATTCGGGCCGCGTCCAGATGCCGAGTCGTGACCGCCTCAAAGTAACGATCCAGAAGCGTTGCAAGGGGCACAATCGTTGCAAGCGGCTGCCGCGAATTCCGGCAACGTCCGCATCGCGACCCAGATGCCCGATCTCGGTTCGCCGTTTCCGCAATCGAACCATCGCGTCCGGCATCCGGCTTCAGCGAATGCGGATTTCCATTCGACGGATCTTCTCGGGATCGTCCGAAGTCTCGCTCGGTGGCTCGGCAGGGACTTGAACGTCAATGTTGGTCAGATCGACCGGATCCACTGTCCACAGAACGGCTACCTGCCGATCATCCTCGACACCGTAACCGAACGGTTGGTTTTCGACAGCGATCCAATCGGCGGGGGCCAGTCCGACACGTTTCAACTCGCCGAGCTCTTTCGGCAGGTGCCCTTCGGCCAACCGATATTGCTGGATTGCGACGGCGGTGATCGTCCAGCGGCGATCCATCGCTTGCCTTGCGAATGCCGCCGATAACGACGAATAGTTTTGCACCAGGAAACCCAGAGGGGCGTCGGAATAGGCGAAGGGAATCCCATTGAGCGTGTAGGTGCCCGACGGCTCTCGCGCCACCACGTCGATTTCGTTTTGGATTTTCCGCAAGTGAGCCAGTGTTCCGGCGCCGCCGATTTCGCTTGCCTTGGTCATCGAATCGACAAGCCTCGCCGTCGTCGTCGGTGAGATGCCGAACGGATACAACTTCAGCGGCGGGCTGGTGAAATCGGGGTCTTCTCCGACACGGAATTCGCTCAACAGCATTGCCTGTTCGGCGGCGATCATCCGCCGCCAACGGGCATCCAGGTCATCCCCATCGGCGAGTTGCTGACGAAGCCGCTCGAGAGACTTCTCGTCCTGCCAGAAACCTACCTCCAGCGATTGCCGAATGAGTTCATGTTGCGTGCTTTGATGTGCGAAGAAGATAAGGTCGGAGATCGCACAGTTCTGCCAATCGAATGCGTGACTGACGCTGCCGATTAATCGTAGCGCACGAAGGGCTCGCTCCGGTTGACCCTGGTGGACAGCATGCCGAAACTCCACCACCAGCATCTGGCTCACGTCACGCGATTCTTGCAGGTCAGGCAGTAGCGTCGCGAATCCTTCGATGATCAGCGGTTCCCATACCGGGCGGTCGTCCTCGACCAGTTTATCCAGCGATGCCAGGATGGGTCCTGCCTGCTCGGTGTAGCGCCGCACGACCGGTTCGAGCTCCCATGATGCACCGGGAGCAATCGTTTCAATTAGTTCGTCGAACCTCATTGCGGGATAGATCGGATAGAAGCGTCCATTGAGTTCGCTGTTCGCCGCAAGCACATCGTGCCACGCGATCGAGTTTTCCGTCGACAATCGTCGATCAAAGTCCACGGTCATCGAATGGTTGTCGGTGGGCTGCCCGGCGGCGGCTAACCTGGTCAGCTGCGTTTCGACGAGCTGCTCGGCCGCGTTCTCTCGCATGCTTCCCAGTGCGAACAGCAACAACAGCATCAGCGGCGGCAGGGTCACCGCCAGCAGGTAGCCGATCTCAGAGTAGTGTCGGTTTCGCTGGCGAGTCTTTGGCGATGGCATTGGCAACGCGTTCACGGCGAATCTCCCGTCGACTGGTTGGTAACGTCACTGGTGCTCGGGCGGTTCGCTAGGCTTTCGGCGTCACGTTCCCAGGGAGCGAACCACTGACTGGCCGGATGCATCAGCATTCGATGGATCGGGCTCGACGGCTTCGATTTCGCATCGACACGAAGCCGATCCGAGTAGGGGCCGTCTTCGAAATCGATTCGGCTGCCGACGATCAAATCGTGCAGCTGTCGGCGCATCGGCTCGGTCGATCGACCTTGCTCGCCCGCCGCGATCATTCGCAGCGACGCACCGATGATCGCCTCGTTGATGCGCCGCCGCAGCAGAAGGTATTTCGTCGGCGACATCGTGTCGTGTTCACTTTTCAGGTTGCTTAGGAAGTTGCCGGCCGCGTCGTCGTTGCCGGTAAGCAACGTCTGCTGCCACGATGCCAGGACGGCACGTCGTCTCGCTTCGTTTCTCGCTGCCGAATCGGTGATCAACGCCAACGCATCCTGATAGAAATCACGACTCTCTAACGCCCGCGCCGCGTCGTTGGCAAGGCATTGGGTTAACCAGATTTCGATTTGCTCGGCCGACTGCTGGTCGGCCCAGCGTTGGCTTTGGCGTACTCGACGGGCGATCGTTGTTAGCGACTCGATCCACTGGCCCAAGGATTCGATCTCCGCATCGCCACTGGGATTCATTTGAAACCTCAGTTTCTCGTAGGTGGCAGATGCGAGGGCCTGTTGCAACGCATATTGATCGATCGACCACGGCAATTCATCGTTGGCAGGAAGCGATAAACGGTCGCTCGGCCGTAGCGAACCTTGCTGCAGCAAGGCCAATGTCTCTTCGATACTGCGCTGGTCCGCAGTGAGCCGATCGCCCTCGGGCAGCTCGACAAGCGTGACTGTGAGTGGACTTCGACTCCCCTTCACACTGGCCAGCCGATTTGCCAGAGCGACAAGCTCGCTGCGATCCGATGGTGAAATTCGGGGGATGCCAGCAAGTTCGATCGCCACGGGAATTCCCGGCGCCAAGACGATCAGGCAAGCCGTGATTCCGCCAATCACGTAGATCCGCCAGCGACGTGTGCCTTCCATAAACCGCGGCATCGCGATCCAGGTGGCGACCATCGGCAGCGATCCCGTCAACGCGATCAACCAAAGGGGCGCGTCGAGTTCGATCGCCGCGAATCCGAGCCACCAAACGACGGTGAACGAAATTGCGGGTGCCAGGAATGCCGAGGCGGCGAGCGAGCGAATCAACTGGCTGGCCCACTGAGAGACCGAGTAAACGACCGCCGTGGCGAGCGTTACCATTGCCACCGAGGGCAAGTACATCGACAGACCTCGGCCCGCAACCGATCCTCGAGCCGAAATCAGCGAGTAAACGAGCAGCAGCGCCGCGAGGACGCCGACTCCGACGAGTTGCCGACCCAACCATACACGTGTCGGCGAAATCCCTCGTTCAGCGAGATAACGCAATTTCGCACCGCTGCCGTCGCCGGTGAAGGTAAAGACCCCGAGGAATGAGACGCCCAGCGAAACCGCCAGCGTGCTTCCGAGAACGATGAAATCGTTGTTTTTCAGCAATATTTCCGGTAGCAGTGTCAAGCCAAACACGCCCAACAGGATCATGGTCACGATGCCCGAAAGCGCGAGCCGGTTGTGGTGCAGGGCCTGCCACACCAGTGAGCTGAGCGAAAGCTGAAACGGGGCGACCCGCGCCGGAGCAGCCGTACCCACACGCCAACCTGCCATCCAATCGGCAGAACCACGCTTCTCGGCCCGAGGCGGTTCGGCGGGGCCGAGTTGACGGATCGCCGCTCGATAACCAAGCCAGCCGATCAGCGCCATCGACAGGAACATGACTGTAAAGGACGTCGCAGTCGCGATGCCGGGTTCCACGAATCGAAGCCCGGTGGATCGCTCGCGAATCACGTAGAAGATTCCAGTGACCGCAAATGGAATCGTCGCCAACGGGATGATCGCCAGCAGACTGATGAACGTGTTCTTGATTCTCCAGGAAGCATAGAATCCGCAGAGCAGCACGAACACCGAATTCAGATGCAGAAAAATCAGGTCGACGAACTGGTATGAATTGGCAGAAGCAACGTTGCGCGAACCCGAGTCCGCCAGTCCGACAAGAAACATCAACAGCCAACAGGCAATCCACATGGTCGCCAGACCACAAAGTGCCGCCAGAAACTTCAACGTGATCACTCGCACGGGCGGTACGGGCAGCGCCGTCAGCCACGTCAAAGTGCCCTGCTCTTTCTCTTGCCCCACCAGCACCGCGGCCGCACCGGCCGCGAACAATGCGGGAAGCAACAGCGGAAGGAACTGGCCGTCGACGGCGAGCAATGGGCCGGAGTGGGGCAAGAAGAATCCCGACCACAAGACGATTAAGGTGATACCGACCCCCAACAGGATTAGCATCAGTGGCAGCAGTTGACGCGACTCTTTCCACAACAGTCGGCTGGCGGATGATCCTCGCTCGTTCATGATCGACTCCCGCCCGCAGTGCTGGCTTCGGAGACATTGTGCTGATCCGCGCTCGCCGGCCTGCCTCCGTCGGTATCGATATGGGTCCCTGGATTTGACGGCGCGCCGAGGGTTCCCTTCGTGCAGGCGATGAAAATCTCCTCTAAAGTTAAGGCGCGCTGACGCACGCCGAGAACGCCCGCGCGAGAAGTGATCAAGTCGTGCATTCCGGGCTGGAAATCACGCACCACGATTCGCCGCTGCCGACCGAAGGTCTCTTCGCACAAGACTTCCACGGCATCCGGCAGTCGGGGAATCGCCACGAGCGGATCGTCCAGGTTGACGGTCAGTTCAACGATCGAGTCTTTCAATTCGACCAACGAGCAACACAGTCGCAGCTTGCCTTCGTGCAAGATGGCAATTGTGTCGGCCACACGTTCGACTTCTGAAATCTGGTGGCTCGATAAGAAGACCGTCCGACCGGAAGCGGTTCGATCGATCATGCTTTTAAGAAACTCTCGCCGCACCATCGGATCGAGTCCCGATGTGGGTTCGTCCAGAATCAGCAGTTGCGGATCATGGGCCAGTGCGAGCGACAGTGCGACTTTCGCTCGCTGGCCCTTGCTCAGGTTGCGGATCTTGCGATCGTCGGGGATCTCGTACCTTTGAATCGAATCTCGGTACGTTTCCAAATAACCGCTCGGATAGAACGACGCCGTGAACCAACCGATCTCGGACACGCTCATCCAGTCATACAAAACCGGCTGCTCCGAGACATAACCAATCCGGCGGCGCACCTCGAGCGGCTGACCGATGGGGTCAAAGTCACAGACACGGGCCTGTCCCGAGGTCGGCTTTTGGAATCCGGTCAAGATTCGAATCAACGTCGTCTTGCCGGCGCCGTTTTCACCCAAGAGCGCGAACACCGTTCCCGGTTGGATCGCGAGATTGACACCCAACAATGCATCGCAGTTTCGATAACGCATCGTCAAATCAGTTGCTGTGATGACGTGATCCATGAGGGCTGCAGCTGTGAAAGAGGAAGAAGTTGAAGAGTGTTGCGGATGGCGAGGGCTCTTTCCTTAACCGGACGACGTCGCTGGTGACGGTTGTCACGCTGCCTTCCAGACAAGCGAGTTTTTGTTCGACGATCTCGCGAATCTCGTCGGCCGAAAGGCCTCCGTGCAATGCTTCGGTCAACACGCCGGCGATCCGCTGGGCGATCAGCGTCGCCCGTTCTTTACGGCAGCGGTCGACCGCGCCGTCGCAAACGATCACGCCGCGACCCCGCAGCGTTTCGATGATGCCCTCGGACTGAAGCTCCTGCAGGGCGCGGGAAACGGTGTTGGGATTCACCGTCAGCTGTTGGCTCAACTGGCGAACGCTCGGCAGGAGCTGGCCCGGGCGGAGCGTCCGCTCGGCGATCGCAAATTTGATTTGACGCACGATTTGGGCGTAGATCGCGACGCCGTTGGCCGGGTCGACCGTGAAATGCATTTCCCACCACCGTTTGACTAGCGTTTTGGTGTACTAGTTAGATAGTAAGGTAGTCGTAGTGGGCCGTCAAGGGCGGTGCGAAGAAAATGCTCAGCCGGGGTTCGCGCTCGCATCCCTCGCCCCTGGCAGCAACGCTTTGGCTTGCGTTTTGGAGTGCGACGGTGTCAACGCCCGTAGCATGGGCCCCTGGCCCGTGTGGGCGCGGACGCGGGCCAAGGGGGCCCTTACTACGAAAACATCGCGATGCGAGTTTGGCTACGGATTTTTCCAGAGTCGCGAGGGGGCTAGCCGCAACGCATGAAAACCTTTCGGTAGCCGATTCGACGCCGACCCGCCGCTCACTTTGCCGGGTTGGCGTACCAGACGACGTTCTTACTGCCGCGTCCGGCGATCAACAGATCGAGGTCGCCGTCAACGTCCATGTCGATTGCGCGGATGTCATAGGACTCTTGGTTTTCGCCCACGACGTGCCGGGTGAACACTCCCTGACCATCGTTTTCGTACCAGGCACACCGCTGATCTCCGTAGGCGCAGGTGGCCGCGTCGAGGTCGCCATCGCCGTCCATGTCGATCACCACCAGGCTGTGCGGCTCTTTGATGTCGGCGTCGATATCGTGTCGCTTCCACTGCGGACTCTCGTACCAGATGACGCCGCGTCCGTGTCCGCGCGAGGCGATGAAGTCCATCCGTCCGTCGCCATTGACGTCGGCCGGATGAATGTTGGTGGCCCCCGGTTCGTTGTCGCTGATCAAGTGCTTCGTCCAGGCCGACGTCGGGTCATCCCCTTGAGACCACCAGGCAAACCACTCGCCGGGAGACGTTGCCTGCGGTCCACCTTTGGCGCCGGTTGCCGCATCCATCCGTCCGTCGCCGTCGACGTCACCCACGCCCAGATAATGGGTCAGTCCTGGTGCATCGGCATTGGCAAAGATGTGGCGATCCCATCGTGGGGCATTTTTGACATCTCCGGGAACGCTATACCAGGCCAGCGATTCGGGAAAGGGTGGTGTCGCTTGGGCGCTGGTGGCCAGCAAGTCCATTTTGCCGTCGCCATCCACATCGCCTTTGATCAAACCGTGAATGCCATGGACTTGATCATCGACAAGTCGCCGGCGCCAGCGTTGGGAGAGCGGTTGGTCGGGTTGCTCGAGCCACACAATCAGACCCGGGTTGTACCGCGCACCGATGTAGTCCAAATCGCCATCCCCGTCGACATCGAAACACTCGCTGTGAATGTATGTCTGGATGTCGGGGTGCGAGTCCAATTCGATCTGTTTCCAATCGGGCGCGACAAACAGTCTCGTCGTCTCGCCGCTGTCGGTAATCACGTCCGGCAACCCATCACCGGTAAAGTCACCGGCAACCGCAGTCATTGTTGGCAAACCCTCGTCAATGACATGCTTGGTCCAATTCTCATCCCCAAAACAAATGCCAGTGATGGAGAACGAAAGCACGACCGTGATCGACAGCGACAGTGTGCGCCAACAGGACCAAACGAGTTGATAACTTGGCATATTCGAAAACCTCGGGAGACAGCGAATCGACGAGTCTTGAGTCATGACGTTCCATCAAGTTGATCGGAAAATGTGATTGGAAAATGTCAATCTTCGATCGCCGCCAACATCCCGATCACGGCCCAAGCGGTTCCCCAATAACTGGCGGTCGGTGTCGACTTTTTTTGCGTCGACGTTTTGGTTCCCGGAACATCCCAGGAACCGTCGGGCCGTTGGGTTGACGCCAAGAATTCAATGCCCCGCCGGGTGCAAAGATCATCGCCCGAACTCTCATCGGTGCTGTGCATCGCATAGAGTGCCATCCCGGTTGCCAGCGCGTCGCTGGGATCATTGCTCAACCAACCCCAGCCGCCGTCATCGTGTTGCCGCTCGCGCAGCTCGGTGCGGAGCGATTCGACTTGGTCGCTGCCAAGTTCCGCCGCTAGCAATAGTCGGGCGACCCACCATTCGGTCGACGTCGCCGGTTCGCCTTCGTCAACGAAAGCGATCGCCGACTCGACATCGCCGGCTTCCCTGCCCAGTCGCGAGATCGTGAGCAACGTCCAGGCAACGGTCACTCGAGTGGTCTCTTCTTTCGGACGCTTTTGCGCCGGCAGCTGACCGCACGCCTGCCACGTTCCATCGGGCTTTTGGTTCTCGATCAGCGCGTCGGCAAATTTCGCTCGCCACGATGGGTCGGAGTCGCGGCGGGGGGCCAACAATAATGCGTTCATGGTGTCAATGTTGGCAGCCATCGTCTTTGCCTCGTCGACGTCGGCGGCGGGATCCGATTTCACAAAGCTATTGACGTTCGTGGACCAGTCCTGCCATTGGCTCAGTTTGTCGGCATCGACGTCGAAGCCCTGCCGTTTGGCGGCCGATAGGCTCCAAACCATGAACGGCACCTGGTGACAAGATACGCATCCTCGCTGGTCGATCCAGGCGACGCCTTCCCGCTGCAGATAGGGAATCGATCTTCGAATCGTGGACTCGATTTGCGGTTCCGACGCTGGTGTTACCACAGCGTTGAGAATGAAGATCGACACCATGAACCATGGTAGGCAGGGGCATTGCTTGAGCATATCGGCCATTTTCGCTGTCGGAATATCCGCTTGCTGGTTTTACCGCGAGTGACGCGAGGTGGTTAAACTTGAACGCTCGGAATCATCCGGTCCCCGGTGAACAAGGTGCCGACCGTTGCCAAGCCTCCACATCCCGTCCCATTGCCCTCCTGCCGCAGTTGCGTCGCTGTGCTCATTGTACAGTACCGGGCAGGCGGAGATTCAAGCTGGACCGACAACGGCTATTGGCGCAGCGGGCCGTCGAAGCGTCACCGAACGGATTTCGCTGGCCTGGCACGATTCGTTTTGGACCGCTTTGCAAACGAGCATGCGGTTGGCCGTATTGCTGATCGCCGCCTATTCGGCCCAGGCCCAGGCCCAGGAAGGTCGCGACTCGCAATCCGCGCCAGCGGTTGAAGCGGGCGTCGATCAGATACCGCTACCCCCCGACAAGCCGCTGCAGTTTTCGGTGCGCCCGGGCGTTCGCTTCTTGACGCCAACGTCGGCAGAATTGCGTTGGGAGACAACGATCGCGGGCCGAGCGATGGTCGCCTATGGCCCCACTCGTAAGCTGGGAACCGTGATCGAATCCGAGCATACCGGGACCAGTCATCGGGTCGTCTTGCAGGATCTCGTTGCCGGGCAAAAATACGATTACCGGTTCGGATGGATTGACGGCGGTAAGCGATCATTTAGCCCGTTCTATGAATTGGAAGGGAGCATGAATTACATGCCGCCCGTCATCGAATCGAAGCCGATGCCGGCGGGCGCCCAAGCGGTCCTCGATCGCATGAACCAGCGAGGCGGATACGCGGTCGTACTCGGTAACGATCCGGCCGCCTGGGCCGAGGCGATCGCCGCGGGTACGTCGATGACCGTCGTTGCGGCACCACGGGATGCGGCGCTGGTGCGGCGACTGCGCGAGAAATGGTACGCCGAGAAACGATACGGTATTCGGTTGACAGCCCAATCCTCCGCCGACCTGCCCCGTCGATTTGCAAATCTAGTGATCGGCTCGGCCGCCGACTTGCAGTCTGCGACGGGCTTGCTATCTCCATCAGGAAATCTGGTCTGCATCGGACAGCCACCAGAACTGCCGGGCGTCGCCTGGACGTCACTCGAGGGCAACGTCGCGAGGGGAGAAGTCGTGCCGCAGCGACCATTGTCCGAGTGGGGGCATCAGTACGGTTCGGCTGCCAATGCATCTTTCGCGGGGGAAACGCTGGGCGGAGTCGACAACACGGACGACTTGAAGGTGCAGTGGCTGGGGCGACCCGGAGCCGACTTTGGGATCGACCGAAATCCTCGCATGCCGGCGCCGCTGGCGGTTGGCGGCAGGCTTTTTCATCAAGGAATGAATCGGATGATCGCACTGGACGCATTCAACGGCGCCGTATTGTGGTCGTTGGAAATCCCTGACCTGCGGCGAGTCAACATTCCGCGAGACTGCTCGAACTGGTGTGCCGATGGCGAGCACGTTTTCGCCGCCGTGAAAGATCGATTGTGGGTGATCGACGCCGCGAGCGGTCAAATGCAACAAGCCTTTCACCTGCCCGAACCGTACATGCGAGGCCACGATTGGGGTTACGTTGCCGATGGTGGTGATGTGTTGATCGGGACCACGGTCAAGGAGTCGAGTGGTTATGAAAGCTTCTGGGATAAAGCGTCCTGGTATGACGGCAAGGACGATGGGGCCACAGCGAAAGTTTGCGGAAACGCAATCATCGCCTATGACAAAAAGTATGGCGACGTTCGCTGGCAACGAGCGGTCGATGCCGCTGTCCACTCGACGATCACGATTGCTGGTGACCGCATCTATCTGGTCGAAGTCGACGATCCGCAACTGCGGACCGCCACTTCGGGAAGATTGGCAAACGAACAAATTTGGAAAAACGCATCCGCTGTGTGCCTGGATTTGAATAGCGGTGAAGAATTGTGGAAAGCAAAGTTACCTCCGCAAGATGACGCGGTGATTGTTAGTTTCGGGATCGCCGACGACGGGCAGTTCGTGTTGGAAACATCCAGCAACAATCAGTTCCATTTCGTCTCGTTCGATCGCCAGTCGGGAAAGCAACGGTGGAAAAACTCCGTTTCCTGGCCCGAGGACAATCACGGTGCTCACATGCAGCACGCTGTACTGATGAATGGCAAGCTGTACGTTCAACCGCACATCGTTAGCGCCGATGACGGCAGTCTGCTGAAGTCGGGAACGTTGGGGAAACGACGGGGATGCGCGACACCGATCGGCGCTGGCAGCTCGATCATCTACCGCGGCGGTTCGGGGCCGCTGACACTGTGGTCACTTGATGATGACAAGCCATCGGAATTCACGCGGTTGAGACCGAGTTGCTGGCTGAGCACGATTCCCGCGCAGGGGATGCTGTTTTCTCCCGAAGGTGGCGGTGGATGTTCGTGCGGAGGTTGGATGGAAACGTCCATCGGCTTTGCACCGACAACCACTGCCGGGGGTGAATGAATGAACGTTCCCACGGCATGTTGCCTCGTGCTGCTCATTGCCTCATCGAACCTCGTCGCGACGAAGGCGGCCGCGCAATCGTGGTCCACCTATCGGCACGACAATCGCCGCAGCGGGGTGACCGACTGTGAACTCGCGTTCCCGCTGACCGAACAATGGGTCCGCCGCTCCGAGCTGCCGCCGCAAGCGGCATGGACGGGACCGGCGAAGTGGGACGCCTGGGCCGGCAATAGCGGCTTACAGTCGATGCGAAACTTCGATCCCTGTTTCTTCGTCACCGCCGGTGACGGAAAAGTATTCTTTGGATCATCCGTTGACGATGCCGTGCATGCGATCGATGCCTCGACCGGTCGCGAGGTCTGGGTCTACTTCACAGGCGCGGCTGTCCGTTTTCCGCCAACGATCAATGATGGCCTCGCGTATTTTGGCAGCGATGACGGCAACGTCTATTGCTGTGATGCAGAGCACGGTGAATTGCGGTGGCGCAAACGTGCCGCTTTACGCAACGAGCGAATCACCAGCGATCGTAAAATCATCTCGCTGTGGCCTGTCCGAACGGGAGTGATGGTGCACCACGGGAAAGCATGTTTTGCAAGTTCGCTAGTGCCGTGGGAAAGCTCTTTGTTATGGAACGTGGATGCGGCGACCGGCCAACTGGACCGCGAAGGATGCTTTCGTCGACAGCTCGCGGGTGTGACACTTCAGGGAGCGCTGCTCGCCTCCAGCAGTCGAATCTATGTGCCACAGGGACGAGCGGCGCCGCTGGCATTTGATCTCACCAGCGGCGAACCACTAGGCGCGATCGGTGAGGCGGGAGGCGTGTTCTGCATTCTGACCGAAGACGAAATGCTGCTCGCTGGCCCGGATGACCAGAAGAGTGCGAGTGATCAAATTCGCATCGCCGATGGACAAACAAGACAACCGATGGCCTCGTTCAGCGGGACCAATCGGATTCTTGTCGCCGGCCGATTTGCCTGGATCCCGGCCGGCGGAAAATTGAAACGGTTGGATCGCGGCGTGTACTTGGATGCCCAGCAACAGATCGATCGCGAAAACGACGAATTGAAACAACGGCGTGAGCAGAAGCAGCCGGTCGAAGCGACCGAACAACGACTGGCGGAGGCATGGGAACGGCAAAAATCGGCTTGGCGATGGGAAGTGGAATGCCCCCCGCCGAACGGTTTTATCAAGGCGGGCGACGCGATCTTACTGGGACTCGACAATGAAGTGGTGGCCTACTCGGCGACCGACGGTCGGCAACTGTGGCGCACGGCGGTCGACGGCACCGCTCACGGGCTGGCGGTTGCCGATGGCAGACTGTTCGTCAGCACCGGCCTCGGTCACATCTACGCGTTCGGAGCATCTCCATGATCAGGCGATCGAGGAAGCATGTGCTGATGGCGTCCGTCTTGCTTTCCCTGACCACATCGTCGCTCATTGCCTGCAAGATTCCCGTGTTTCGCTACGCGCTGGAACGTTGGCCTGCCGATCGGTACCGAATCGTTGCGATCGTCGACTCGACGACGAACGGCGATCTCGATGCCGCGATTTCGGAACTGGATCGGATCGGCCGCTCCGAAGTGAATATCGATGTCGAGACGATTGACCTGTCGAAGCTCTCCGAAGAACAGCTTTGGCAAATCGAAAGCTTCGATGGCGACGGGCAGACACCACGGTTGCAGGTCTTTTTTCCCGAGCGTGAGGGACAGCGAAAACTCTGTTGGTCCGGCGATTTGACTGTTGACGCCGTTCGTTCCTGGCATGACTCGCGACTGCGACGACAGATTGCAGACGATATCACATCGGGAGCTTCAGCGGTTTGGATTCTTGTGGAAGGTAGCGATCACGAACAGAACGAGCGGATGGCGACGGAGTTGCAATCGGCACTCGCTGCGGCGAGTTCAACGATCCCGATTCCCGATGGCGTCATCGCCCGCTCGGACGCCAGCAACTACCTGCAACAACACCCTGGCACATCGATGGATGATGTCCTGCGTTGCGATATTCCGCTGAAGATCGAATTCGTTTTTCGACGACTTGAATTCGATGACGACCAAGAGCCAGCGCTCCGTGCGATCATCGAGGGCTGGAATACCGGCCTACCGCAAACGAACGTGACCACCGATTCGCCTCGTACTCACAACGACGTCGCGGCCGATCGAGCTTTCGTGTTTCCGGTTTTCGGGCGGGGAAGAATGGTCGAACCGCTGGCCGCCGATCGCTTCAGTGAACACTCCGTGATCGCCGCCTGCCGTTACATCGTCGGCCAATGCAATTGCACCATGAAAGCATTGAACCCGGGAGTCGATTTGATCTTGGCGACAAACTGGGGTGCGTTTCAGGACGACTCGCTGGTGATGGTCGACCGTGGACTGCCGACCACTGCGGAGTTTGTCGCAATTCCCGCCGGCGGGCAATCACCGCAAGTTGTGTCATCGACACATCCAGCTACGATTGGCCCGCTAACAATTGGCCCGCTAACTCCGGTACATCTGACTCGCGAAGATCTGGCCCGGCAACCTGGCTGCGAGATCGCCCACTGGCAGCCGTTGGCACGGTTTTGACGATGCTTTTCGCAATCGGTTTGTGGAGAACTGTCGTGGTTCGCCGCTCACGATTGAGACAACATCACCTGGCACGGTCTCGGATCGGTGATTAGGGCCGCTTGGCGGTTCGTTGAATGTCATCAACATGTTTTTCGGTCAGCCGTGCTCGGTATTCCATCAGGCTATTGGGTCCTTGGAATCCGATGACGGTCTCGTCCCAATCGAGTTGTTTGCTGAGCATTCGGCCGTTGTCGATGTCGAACCGGATCTCGCCATTGCTGAGCTGTTGGATGACCTGAGCGCGAACGGATTCTTCGCGGATGGGTGTCAGCGGTTCGCTGCGCAGGGAGAGTGTCGCGACGCCCGTTTTGACTTTCTCCAACGTGTACAGCTCTCGAATTTTGATCGGCTTGACGATGCCATCTTCGGTTTTCGTCTTCACTTCACGTGCCACGGACCATGAATCTCCCACTGCGATCGGGTGTTCGGGCAAGGACAACGTCAGCGAACCCATTCCGAGCGTCGCTTTGGGGCCCCCAATGTCTTCTCGCGCCGACTCCTGGCCCCGGGAGTTGACGGTGATGGTGGAAATGACATCACCGATTTGTTCGGCGACTCGCTCGAAAATTGCCGGCGGATCCTCGTCGCCAAGACTGGTCCAGCGAACCTCTTCTTGCTCGCCCTGCTGTTGTGTCATTTCGACCGAATCAATGACATTGCTGAACGTCATGCCACGATCGTCCACGCTGGTCACATCCCAGTGACGCTGGCTGATGGTGTGCACCTGCGAAACTTCTTCGGCACCGCGGATTCGAGTCTTCGTTTTCGCGATGTGTGTCACCTCATACCGAATTTGTTCGCCGGGCTGGAGGTCGTATCGGAGCAGATACTTTTCATTGACAGCGTCATCCGGTTGCTGGCAGGGTGCGGAGGTGGGAGTGATTCCGAGAATCAACAATGGCAAAGCAGCCCAGGCAAAACGGCACACGATCGCGGTCTCCGTACGCGGCAAAGATCTGTGTTTCACGACCGCCAAAGGTGGCAGATTGTGCGATTCGCGGCAAGAGAGCTTTTGGGCACCCCGGATCGCGGGGTGCGACTATCGTTTGACTGGAACCGAACCGCCCCAGCCTAGCTTTTCACGAAAAGCTCGATAATCGTTCTGTCCGGGTACAGATAGCATTTGAAATCGCTGTTCGGCCCGCTCGATCCGCACACGATCTCCCGGCATCAATCGACCCAGAATGCGGCCGTCCACAACAATGCTGGTCGATTGGCTCGGTTCGGTGATCGTCAATTCCAGCACCGTGTCGGCCGAATCGACCAACGGACGATAGGTCAACGTGTGGGGGCTGATCGGTGAGATCACGATGGCTTGCAGATGTCGACGCAGGATGGGTCCACCGGCCGAGAGATTATGCGCGGTCGAGCCGATCGGTGTGGCGATGATCAATCCGTCACATCGGTAGCGGGTCGCCAAGTGGCCGTCGGCATAGAGGTCGATGTCGAGAATCTGATAGGGCGGGCCGCCAAGTACGGCAGCTTCATTGAGCGCGAGCTGCCCGGCGACGACACGGCCTTCACGAATCAGCGTCGTCTGCAACATCAAATGATCAACGACTTCATAGGTTCCCAAACAAACGTCCGGCCAGGCGTTCAAAAAGTCGTCGGGTGAGAGCGCGGCAAGAAAGCCCAGTCGACCGCAATTCACACCCAGCACCGGCGATTGGTGGGTACCCATTTGACGCGCCGATTGCAGGATCGAACCGTCGCCACCGAGAACGATGACCAGGTCCTGTTTTTGGTCGGAGAAGTCGTAAGCGAATTCGAGGTCTTCGGCGATGATATCCGCATGCTCGGCGATGGCTGGGCGAAGACGATTCAACTCGCTGCGAACTCGATCGCGATCAGGAGCACCCAAGATGACAACTTTGGGACGTTCGTTGTTGCCCAGCATCGACTTGGGATGGTCGTCAGTCACGAGTGTGTTGTCACAGTCAAGAAGAGGGATGCGGCTCAGCGGGGGCACCCATTAGACCGTGCTTGAGCATTGCAATGCAATCACGAGGTGGGCAAGCTTTCCACGCCGGAGGCCCTGCGGCAGGTTTGCGCGATCGCCTCGGGACTCAACCCGTGATGATCGAGCAATTCATTGCGATCGCCGTGTTCGATGAATTCGTCGGGCAGCGCCAACGTTCGGATGGCTCGCGTATCGAGCCGCTGGGCAACAGCACACTCGCTGAACGCCGAACCGAATCCGCCCATCTTGGCGGCTTCTTCGACCGTGACCACGAAGCGGCCCTCGGAAAGCGTTTCACGTACCATGCGGGCGTCGATCGGTTTGACGAAGCGAGCATTGACCACACCGACATCCAATTCGTCGGCAAGTAGTTCGGACGCGGCGATCGCCTGTTCAAGCATGGCGCCGTAGGCCACGATGGTGCCGTCGCGACCCTCGCGAATGACTTCGCATTTTCCGAATTCGACGGGGGCTGGATCCCGATCGAGTTCCAATGCGGAAGCTTTTGGATATCGAATTCCGCAGGGATGATCATGGTCCAGTGCCGCTGACAACATCAAGTCAACTTCGGCAGCGTATCCCGGCGCCATCAAGACGATGTTCGGAAAGACCCGCATGTAGCCGATGTCGAACAAACCATGATGGGTCGGCCCATCGGGTCCGGTTAAGCCGGCACGATCCATCATGAAGATCACCGGCAAGTCTTGCAGGGCGACTTCCTGGAAAATCTGGTCATAGCTTCTTTGCAAGAACGTGCTGTAGATGTCCACGATTGGCCGCAAACCGGTTTTGCATTGACCGGCGGCGAATGCAACGGCGTGTGATTCACAGATGCCGACGTCAAAAAAACGATCCGGAAACTGCTCACGAACCGGCTCCAATTTGTTTCCCTGGCACATCGCGGCCGTGATGATCGTCACCCGCGGATCTGCTGCCATCAGCCGACGAATCGCGTCCCGGGCGTGTGTGGTGTACGGCGGATTGCCCTCGCTGCGTTTGGTCACCGGTTGACCGCCGCGATCCTCGAATGCCGGAGGTGTATGAAAAAAGACGGGGTCTTCGGCAGCCGGTTTATAGCCGTGGCCCTTCTCGGTCACCACATGAAGCAGTACCGGGCCACTCATCTCGCGGCACATCGACAGGTACTTTCGCACCAACGCGATGTCATGGCCGTCGATTGGCCCGACATAACGAATGTTCAATTCCTCAAACAGCATTCCTCCCAACAGGCCGGCTTTGACACCTTCCTTCATCTGCGCCAAAAACCGCTCGGCAGGATCACCAAACATCGGCACGTGATCGAGCAGCTTGACCACTTCATGCTTCAGACCGCTATAGAACGGATTGCTTCGCAAACGATCCAGATAGGTGGCGACCGCACCAACTCGTGGACAGATCGACATCTTGTTGTCATTGAGGACGATCGTCAGGTCGCTCTTCAATTCGCCGGCGTTGTTCATCGCCTCGAAGACAATGCCGCTGGGGAACGCGCCATCGCCAATCACGGCGACCGTCTTGCGGTCCGCTTGATCGCCTAGAATGTCGCCACTGCGAAGTCCAATTGCGGTGCTGACACTGCACCCGGCATGTCCGGTCATGAACAGGTCGTATTGGCTCTCGTGCGGATTGGGGTACCCCATCAACCCGCCACGGGTGCGGATGTCAAAGAAATCCCGATAGCGTCCGGTGACAAGCTTGTGCGGATAGATCTGATGCCCGGTATCCCAGATCAATCGGTCGTGCCGGAAATCAAACTCGCAATGTAGCGCCAAACAGAGCTCGACGACGCCGAGATTGGAGGCAAAGTGGGCGGTCCGAGTGGCCAACAGGTTGCACAAGACATCCCGGATCTCCGAGGCCACCAAACTCAGTTGGTCCGGTGAGAAATTTTGCAATGGCAACGCACTGTCAAGACTCGCTAACAGCGGATGCTTGTGCGTCAAGGAAAAGTCGTCTTTCACAGTTGATTTCGTCAATGCTCTCGCTCCAACACATAGCCGGCCAACCAGGTTAACCGCCATCCTGCGGGTCCGAAAACAGAAACGTGGCTCCTGGCCGATGCCACCAATTGTTCTGCTTTCGCCTGTGCCGGACCGAGGCCCAACAATCCCGGATAGGTGAGTTTTCCGCGGTTGGCGTCCTTGCCAGCTTTTTTTCCCAATGAATCGGCCGTCGCGGTGTAGTCCAACAAGTCGTCGACCACCTGAAAGGCGAGTCCGATGTCCTTAGCGTAATTGCTCAGCGCCTCTCGAGAGCGAAGATCCGCACCCGAAAGGATGGCACCGAGATCGAGCGCGGCGGCAAACAGCGCCCTGTCTTCCGCCGATGAATCGATTCGAGGTGTTCAAGTGTACGGTCATGGGGCGGACCCGATTCCCGGCCGCCGCGAGCCGACGAAGCCTGCTCGGCAGCCAAATCATCCGCTTGGCCACCCACCAGACGGGCAGCTCCCGCGGCACGGGCAAGCACTCGAACCGATTCGCTGACCAGCAGCGGGTCATCGATATGGGCACAAAGATGGGCGAACGCCTCCGCTTGCAACGCATCGCCCGCCAAAATCGCGGTGGCCTCATCAAAAGCAACATGGACCGTTGGTCGCCCCCGCCTCAAGTCATCATCATCCATCGCCGGCAGATCGTCGTGGATCAGCGAGTAGGCATGAATCATCTCGACCGCGACCGCCCCCGGCATCGCGCCCCGCTGAGTGCCCCCGCAGGCCTCCGAGGCCATCAGCGTTAACGCCGGCCGAAGCCGTTTTCCAGTGCGCCAGCAATGCGTATCGAATCGCCGCAGCCAACGTGTCGGGACAACCAGGACCAAAGTCGCAGGCCGCTTCCAACGCCGATTCGATTGCGGGCAACAGCCCTGCCAATCCGGGTTTCGCGAGTTCGGGCCCGTCCGCCCCGTCGACCGAACGCTGTGGCTCGAATTTCACGGGGCTGCGAGCGGACGAGGGGAGAGGTTGGGTCACAGCAGTCAATCAAAGGAAATCGGCTGGTCGAATCCGAACCGGCAGTCCGTACATTGTAGAAGTCTAGAAAAGACCCGGCGAATCGTCTACAGATGAATGGGTGCTGCTTCCTCCCCCAAGGGCGGACTGATCGCCCTCATCACCGTCTGTTGTCCGGATATCGACGTCTGGGATCGGTTCGGTGAGCGGATTTCCGTCCGCATCCAATCCTGACAGCAATGCCACTCGCCGCTCCGCGGAATGGAGCAAAGCGTGGCAATTTTTCAGTCGCCGCACTCCTTTTTCGTACTGCTCCAGCGATGCGGTCAGACCCAACTCCCCGCTTTCCAGTTCGCTGACGATTCGTTCGACCTCGGCCAACGCCATCTCGAAGTCGACTTCTTCGTCTTTGCCGCTTGTTTCATCCCTGCGAGCGGTCGATTGCTTTTTCGCCATGAGTCTGTTTTGACACGCTCATTCGAGCGACCTAAGGAATAGATAGAGCGTCGCAACGCAACTGACGCGACGCGCCGACGTTCGTGTCGATGGGAGGGATTCTAACGGTTCTCCGCTTCGCTTGTCCCCAGCCAAGCAGAAACATTGCCAACGAGACACGAAAACGTAATCCACAGGCACAGTTGACATCACCCGCACCGTTCTCAATGGCGATGCGGGAGGGTCTCGAACGATTCAATGGATGCGACCCAACGCATCGATTGCATGACAGGGATATCGACTTGAACCGAGAAATGACAACAAGACGGTCCGATCGAAATAGCGACGACTCTCTGTATTGCGCCGTCGAATCGAATGCCAGACTGCTCGAGCTGCTGCTGGAACAGTTCACCGATCTTCGCGAACAAATCGTCGATCGCCAGATCGGCACGATTCCTGGTGGACCGCAACAACGCGACCCCGGTCCGGGCGAATCCGAAGCCTGTGACCGATTGCAGCAACAAATCGCCGAATACCAAGATCGAATCGCCGAACTGGAACGGCAAACGGACGACTTGGCGTCGCAAATTGCCAATAAAAACGTGCGACAAACGGTCGCCTGTGTCGATTCGGGCAGCAGTGATGCCTTGTCGTGGGAAGACCGCAAGAAGCTGATCCTGCAACAGATGGAAACCGACTCATTCGACGCAGAGTCATTCATTGAGAATCTGCAGGCCGAAACATCCGATACCCCTATCGATCCGGTTGACTACGTCCAACAAATCCACGCCGAATTGTCTCGCAAGAGTGATGAGCTGAAACGACGTGATGACGAGATTCGCGAACTGCAATGCTTGCTGGAACAGCGGCCCGATACCCGCGACGCAGACGTCGCAATCGGTGCCGCGGCCATCGCCGAAATGGTGGACGCCGACGAACTTGTTCAGCAAGAACGCGCACGTCTCAAGCAGCTGCAAACCGAATGGGAAGAGAAATTCCGCCAGGGTGAGATCGAAGCCTCCCTGGAACGCGCAAAATCTCGCGCGAAAGACAAGAGCTGCAGCGCAAGAACGCTGAGCTGGAAGAACAGCTCGAACACATTCGTCGCGAGGCCCGCCATGCTGACGAGAGCGGCAAGTCATCGCGACGCTGGTTGGTGAAACTGGGACTGTCCGATTCAAACGACTAGGACAGCCAAACCGGCTGGCCATCGAGTGGCTGGAAACCCGACCCAGATCACCGGGGCGGCAAAAGTTATTTCTTGCGGTGCCGGATTTTTGCCCTCATCCGCCTCTTCTTGCGTCCTACTTTGCGTCGACCTTTTCCCGTTCTCTTTGTACCCAATTCATTCTCCAAAAATACAGCCGGTAACGGAGTGCCGACCGGCATCGAGTTTCGTGTGTTGATCGAGTGGCCCGATCGATCCAGGGGATCTTCGCACGAGCCAGTGGTCGTTCGGACGAACCCGCCGACCTTCGGGCGAGATAGAGTAGCAGAACCACGGCCCGCGACAAGCCGAACCCCCCCGTGACGCGGCGAAGGGGAGCCGTGACGCGGCGAAGGGGAGCCGTGACGCGGCGAATCCGTTCGGCTTTTGGCCACCGACAGACCGGTTCAATTCAGATTGGGTCCGTTTCTCGGGCATAGACGGCCAACACCGACTCGAACGTCTCGGCTTTGATCTTGAACACCGGCTGGGCGTCGGTGTGTCGATTGCAATGATCGACCAACACCCGGTACAAGAAGCGGAACAAATGCCGAGGTACCCGCAGCGATTGGAACGCCGCCAGCATTCGCACATAGCTGACCTCGTCGTCGAACAGATCCTTCGGTTCCGGTGACCGATTCTCAGCGGCGCAGGCGATCATCCGAGCGCGGGCCAGGTCGTACAGCGATTCACCGGTCCATTGGAACGCCGGGATCACGTTCTGCTTGTCCAACCGGGCACGTTCATGGAACTCGCGAGTCTCGCGTTCGACGTCGCGATGCAATTCCTGAGGCAACATCATCTTGAAACCGAGCCCGGGGTGCTTCAGCAATTTGTTGTCTAGCATCGGCCACACAAACCGTCGCATCAGCTCCGGCTTTCCGCCGGTCATGTGCGGTTCGTCAACGCGGTCCATCAACACGACAACACCGGCAAAACCGAGTCGCCGCAAAATCGATTGAAACTTATTCAGCAATTCGTACCGATCGTCCGTGCGATCGAACCTCGGCAGCGGTTGACTGGCTAACTCCTTGGGCGGGATTTTTAGCAACACCTGACGTAGCGAGCCGACTTCACGTTTGCCAACTCGCATGTGCTTGCGAATGCCCAACGCCGCCGCCTGGCGTTTCACCAACTGGACGAGATATGGCAATGCACCGATGAATACCAGAATCGGAATCAACCACAATACCTGCAAACCGGCCCCACCGGTCGCAGGTTCCAACGAGCCGTTTTCGGCAACGACAGCTGCCGCCGCATCGTCCGCTGCGGTGACGCTCGAGCGTGACACGATCCAACCGACCAAAGTGATCGACGCGATTGCCCAGACAATCGCCAAGATCAAACTCAGATAGGCTGCCAGATTTGTGTAGTGCAGTTTTCGCCGCAGCGCCGTCCAACGCGCCGGGAAAGAACCGGCCGTTGATTGATCGTAACATGCGGCCAGCAACAATAAGTCGCGGGCGTCCGTTCGGTCGAGAGATCGCAGCGATTCCTGGCTGATCCGCCCGCTGGGCGTACCCTCACCAGCCTTCAAGACGCGGTCGACAAGATCCGTCACGCCGATGCACAGGATTGAATCCATGTGATCCCACAATCGCCACGCATCGAGTACTTTCTCGGGCTTTTTCAAACTTCGCCGACTCATCCGTTCACAAAAGTGATCCAAGAACGGATTGAAATCGTCGTAATGGATCACATAGATTCGATCCTCTGGATGCTCTTCGCTATACCGAGTGAGGTGGCGATCGATTTGCAGCCGCATCGCCGTTTTGCCGGAACCTTTCGGTCCAAAGATGATCGACGTCGATGGCTCGCTGGCATCCCCATACACCTTATCCCAAATCGGATGATAGGCACTGCTGATGCAATGTTCTTTGAAGACCGGGTCGGTCTGAGCATCCTCCTCGGCAAACGGGTTTCGAATGATCCCGTGATGCTCCAGAAAACTCTGAATGTTCATGCGGTGCCTCCTGCGGGCATGGTTTCCCGCAAACAGAATTCTCCGTTTGCTCGCTGAGGATCGGTTTCCCGCTACTTTTCAATGCTCTTGATCATCTCCACAAACGCCTTGTGATTCGTCTTCACAACGGCGGCCGGGCCGATCATTTTGACGAAGTACTTCCGTCCATCGGGGCTTGCCAAAATCGCACCGGCCATCGCATAGTCGCTGCGTTGAATCTTTTTGCCTGGGGCAAATGGACCGCCACCCATGCTTTCGGCGTAGGTTCCGGCGAGGTCGACGATGTAGACCTGCCACTTACCCAGTTTCATTTGCTCGGTTTTCTGGTCATCTTTGTCGCCGCCGCTGAACTGACCCCTCCAGCGTTGAATATTCGCGTCGATATCGCCGCCGGCGGCCATCATCGTGATGCGTGCCGTCTTGGCATCGTCACCTTCGCCCGCTGTCGCCTCGAACTCATGTTCGACAATCCGGGATCGGGCTTGAATTCGCTTGAAGGCACTGGGCACCTGAAGCGTACCTGCGCCGAACACATTTACCTGCTCTGGTTTCTGATCTGCCGCCGCCTCATCGGCTCGCGCATGGATGGAGCCCAAGGCGACTGCGAAAAGACCGATCACGACAAGCTGAAATAGACGCATCACAACGACTCCTGAATTGGTAAATCCCCGTCGGCACGATTGATGGGAAGGGGGGGTGTTTCGGCTCTAGCAATCAGATCCGAAGCCAATACTGTAGTTGATCGCAGGGTCCACTGGTAAGGGACCGGATCGAGACCGGTCGATGGGTTGGCCTGCCAGAAAGTTCCCGCTGGCGTGCGGTGCTCACCGTGCCGCGATAAACGCTAAAACCAGAATCAATACCAGTGCGACCACTGAAAGAACGCCGATCATTTGGATGCGACGCATCGACCTCGAGCGACGGGCCAATTCAATCTCCGCCTGTTCAGCGACCCGCGCGGAGACGGATTGCGACTCCGCTGCCGCGAGGGTTGGCGAAATCCCATCCTCCGGCGGTGCCGCCGCCCCACTGGCCGACATCGCGCCACGGTTGATCGGCAGTCGACCGGCAAACTCAGGCAGCGCCTCGCATGCCTCACGCCATTGCGGCCAACCCTCTCGCCACAACAGCGCCGTGGTGGCAACACGTCCCTCGTCAATCCATTGTTTGAGGACGGTTGTTGTGGCCGGTCCGTACTGCCCGCCACTGGGAGGGCGCACGTACCAGCTTGCCAGCGTATCCTCGGTCAAGCTGTCAATCGAGTCGCCCTGTCGTTGATCGCCGATGGCCGACGGGTCCGCTGTTGACGTCCGTCCGCGTGTTGCCGGCAAATGACGGTTGATCGCCACATCGCCCGGCGTTGTATCGACGCCCGAAGCAACCAGCTTTTTTTGTTCAACAGGAGTCGACTTTTCGGCATCGGCAAGCGGGATACGGATTCGCGCCGTGCAGACCGGACAAATGCCTCGCCGTCCGGCGAGTTCCCGTTTGATGTTCAAACGCTTTTCGCAGACATGGCATGCAAAACGGATGCCCATCGAATCCCTGCTAGCGACCAGAAAGAGCGAGACAAGTCCAACCGACCCCTATGATACTCGATCACCGATGCGCGATCAGCGATCTTTCTGATCCAAGATACGGCTGTCCATAGCGACTAGGGTCGCACCAACCACCAGACTCGCTGCAACGACAGTTTATCGCCATCACTGGTGTCGCCACCGACATCGGCGGCTCGAATCGCCTTGGCCGCCTCGACCACGCTTTCGGGAACATCGCTCATTCCAGCCAAGTAGCCAAGATGCTGGACCTGACTCTGCTCGTCTTTGATCGCCGAGAGCCATTGCACCGGAAGTGTCGATGCCTGCCAGGGGAAATCAGCGCCCGCTACGGGACGATTTTTGATCGGCTTCTCCGCACCCTGGGAGGCCTCACCGGTGCCCTGGGCCAATATCGAATTCTCAGTCACTCCATCGATCTTCGCACCAATCCGCTGCATGGCCAAATCGATTCGCCGCTGAAGCGGCAATCGATTCCGCGGAGGCAAGGCTGCAGCAAACGCGTTGACCGACTGCATGGCCGCCTGAATTTCCGAACCAGATACCAGGGCGTTTTCGGGAAGCAACGCCGAGGGCACGGCGCGGTTGGTCGCCGGCGAGGCAATGATCAACGCCAACGTTCGGCCGACGTCAAACCGTGACTGCACGAGATCATTGGCTAAACGATCTTCCAGACGATCGAGCGATTCGTTGTGCGGCGCCGTGATCGTATCGACCACTCGACCTCGCAATGGTTGGCCATAGACCAACGTCCACAGTGAATTCACGACTCCCCGAGCAAGTTCCGGTGAACCAATCAACTCACTTGACCATTCGCCAATGCTCGTGATCGGCTCTTCCCTTGACATCCAACGACTGGCGATCGATGGTTCCGCAACTTTCTGGCGTCCATCGGGCAGTGAGTAAAACAGCGGCTCGGCTCGTGGCGTCTCGCTAGCGATCGTCCAGGTGCCGTTCTCGCGATTCAACCCCTGACGTAGGAAAGCCGCGAACGACCAATAATCCTCCTGCCGACCACTTCCTTCGATCAAGGCATCGTGACATTGAACGCAACGTAGATCCACGTTCATCGTCAGTGATGCCAATCGTCGAGTCATTTGATGCCTGCCACCGACGGAGACTGCGGTGTAAAACGGTGACATGTTGGAACTCTCGCCGCTGATCCAACTGGCGAGCGATCGATCGAGGCTTTTTCGCGAGCGAAAGCTCTCGGCCACCTCCGCGATCAGCTGCTGCTGCGGTTCTTTTTCCAGGCGTGCGAGTCCACCTTGCGTGATCTGTTCCAACCACCGCTGAGCGATCGCGCGGGCGTTCTTTGGACGGTTGAGCTGGCTCTGGATCGCTTCCGGATCGCCGATTGTTTCAGGCGACAATCCGACACCGAGAATGGCGGCCAAACGACGTGAGGTTTCTTGACCGCTGGCTTCATCGGCAGGCTTGATACCGATCGCGCCCCAGTAGTTCTGCAAGTCCGACTTGACGCCGGCCGAGACGAGTGTGACGGCGATCGCCGAAGATGGATTTTTCGGTACCAGTACAACCGGTTCACTGGCCTTGCTTTCCCCCGGACCGGGCGTTTCGACGATCAATGGGATGCCGGAATTCTGCGGACGACGCGAACCTGCCTGGCTCGCGATCGAATCCCGATTCGCCGAATCGAACTGTTTGATCGGTAGCGGTTGATGAACGAGCGACCTGCCGGGCGGTGTGGACTGGGCATTGTTGGCCAGCGAAATCGCGTCCTCATCGATGGCTTGTTGTCGGATCAAGAACGCAAACAACAAGGACGCCGCCAGCATGGCGACCAACGAGATGGCGATTGTCAGTGGCTTGCCAATGGGCGCTGGACGAACCGCGTTTCGTCGAATCGATGAATCGGCCGCGCAGACGATATCCGAGGGAGACTGCGACGGTGCCGGCAACTCGCGCAACTGGGCAAGGATCTGGTCGGACAAATCGCGCGGACCTGTCGTGCCGTGCAATTCGCTCAGCAGCGCGTCCAATGCTTGCTCTTCGATAGCTGTCATTTTATGGTTCATGTCGTTTCAACCCGCCGTAGCTTTTCCTCGACACACTGGCGAAGCTGTAGTTTTGCCCGTTGCATTAAGTTTCGTGCCCCATGGTCCGTGATACCGAGTGCCTGGCCAATCTCGATCCGACTGGCATCTTCGGCAAATCTCATCCGCAGCGCCCGTTGGGCGCGATCGGTGAGCGTTTTCAAACAACTTTTCAGCGCATCAATCGCCAGGTCGCCGGTTAAGTCCTTTCCCGCCCAACGTTCCCAAATCACGTCCAACACAGCGGGCTCGGCAATCGTTTGCACGCGACCGAGCTTGCGGTGGCGAGAGACCAACAAGTTGTACGCGGTTCTGCGCAGGTAACCCGATGTCGCTGCATCGTTGTGTTGAACAAAGTTGTCCCGACTGAGAACTCGCAAAAACGTTTCCTGAGTCAGGTCATCAGCCGTCGCGGCGTCGCAGCCGAGCATCCGCAGATAGCGCCAAACCCCATGCTGGTGCCGCACGATCAGCTCAGCCGGCCCCAGTTCGGTCACGCCCGATGTCGGGCATGAATCCGAACCAGAGTTCGTATCCGACGATTGACTATGCGATACCTGAGGCACTTGGACTACGCCACAAGTTCGCTGATGATTTTTCCGCCGCCTGCGATCTTCATCGGTCGCCCATTCTTACTGGTAAAAGTTTTTTCGGTTTGAATTCCAAGGCCTTTGCAAACCGTGGTCATCAGATCCTCACTACTGTACGGTTCGGTTTCCACCGCCTGACCGTCGCTGCTGGTTTCGCCAATCGCCAAGCCGCCCTGGATGTCGCCGCCGCCGATGACGCACGACCAAGCCCTGGCAAAGTGGTCACGACCGGCGTTCTGGTTGATGCGGGGCGTGCGACCGAATTCGCCCATCCACATCACCACCGTGTCCTGCAGCAATTCGCGTTGGGCCAGATCTTCGACCAGGGCGCTCATCGCACGGTCCAACTGAGGCAGCTTGGTGTCCTTCAAAATGTTGTGGATGCCGTTGTGGTTATCCCAACCGCCGAGATCGACTTCGACAAACGGCACACCCGCTTCGACCAATCGTCGAGCCAACAAACAACCTTGGCCGAAACTGTCGGTGCCGTAGCGATCCTTGACCTCTTGGGGCTCTTTGTCGACCTTGAACGCATCCATTTGGTCACTGGTCATCAAGTCAAATGTCTTTTTCAAGACTTTGGCATGTTCGCTCGCGGGCAAGTCTCGCGTTCGGCTGGCGAAACCGGTTTCGATCATGTCCAACGCCGCCATCCGCTGCATCAGCCGGCTGTCTTCCAGCTTCATGTCGAGATTGCGGATCCGCCCATTGCTGGTGACCGAAAAGGGAGCCCAGGCCATGCCCAAGAAACCGGGCCCGGTACTCGCCCCGCCGACCGAAACGAAGGGCGGAATTTCCAGTTCCGGACGTTGGCTAATCACCTCGTGCGAGATCACCGCACCATAGCTCGGGTGTTCGATATTGGGATTGGGAACAAAGCCCGTGTGCATGTAATAGCGGCCACGATTGTGGTCGGCTTCACGAGTCGACATGCTACGCACGATCGACATGTGTTTCATCTGCTGAGCCATCATCGGCAAGTGCTCGCAGATTTGCATCTCACCACTGGTCGAGATCGGTCTGAACGGACCACCCGTCGGGGCACCCGGCTTCAAATCCCAGATGTCGATCGTGGCAGGCCCACCACCCATCCACAGCATGATCGCCGACTTGCGATTCTTTTTCAGCTCTTCAGCATGGGCATAGATCGAATTGCCCAGCGTCAATGCGGCGCCGGCGGCAGCCGTGGAACCGGCCATGTGGTTGATAAAGTGCCGGCGAGTCATGCCAGCAGGTGTTCGCCAATTTGTCATCGTGCAGGGTGCCTTTGTCAAAATTCGTTGATCATCGTTGTGCATTGCATGTCGGTATCCATAGAAAGAACGCTTAGTGCTGCATGATGAACTCGTTGCTGTTCAAAATCGCCCACCACATGTCTTGCAACATTTCCTTTTCATCCCCACCGCGAGCGACCAGCAATTTGTTGGCGATCATCAATTCGTTCCGCGTGGGGCGACGCGACAGGCCGGTCAAAAACAATTCCGCGACACCACGATCACGCTGGCCCTTGGCAGCGATCCGATCCAGGAACCCCCCCTTGCTGATGCTGGTCGCCTGCTTGGTCAATTCGCCATTGAATAACATCAACGCCTGAGGAATCGATCCGTTGAATGTCGTCGCCTCATCCCCCTCATCAGTCCCGAACGCGACAACAAACTGCTCCAGCCAACGCCGTCGTTGCTGCTCTTGCTCTTCGTAACTGCCCGTGGACGATGCGTCGGTCGCAGTCACCAACGACTGATACAACTGCTCCGCACTCATCTGCCGCAAATAGAACCGCGAGAACTTCGGCATCTCACCAATCGATGGATCATCAATCTCGTTGTTCGATCCCAAAACCGCCGACAAACTGTACGGACGGCTCAAGGTGAGCCAGGTGATCAGCTGCTTCAAGTCATAGCTGCTTTGACGGAATTCCTGGCCCAGTTTCGCCAGCAACTCCGGATGGGATTGAGGGTTATGGGGACCCAGGTCATCAATCGGCTTGGTGAACCCGAAACCGAGAAACTGTGACCACATTCGATTGACGATCATCTGGTCCAGATACTCGCTCTCGAGCATCAACCGACCCAGCTCGTTGCGGCGGTTGACCTCGCTGACGTATCCGCTGGCGTCGATCTGGGTTCCGTCGGTGAAGACGGGATAGGCAACTTTTGTCAAGCCGTTTCGCAACTCGTAAAACACAAGCGCATCATTGGGATCATTCGCTTCGCCAGCGAAATCTTCGTTCGCCAACTCGGCATGATCGATATCGCGGGTGCCATCGACAAATCGACGCAACGAACGGGTCTGACGAAAGAACGAATTGAACTCCCAGAACTTCTGCTGCTTCCACTGATTGAAGGGATGGTTGTGACACTGGGTGCACTGCACCTGCAAACCAAGAAAGATCCGTGACGTGCTGCTGGTCGCCAGCACGCCTTTGTCATCATTGACTTTGTCGACCAGGAAATTGACCGCGCCGTTGAAATTCTTAGCGCCAGGCTTGGTCGCCCCTTCGGCGGTGACCAACTCGTAAACCATCTTGTCGTAGGGCTTGTTCGTCGCGAACGAATCTCGCAGGTACTTTTGCAGCCCATCACGACTGGTCATCGAACGACGATCCGTGCCGCCACTCTGGCCGATCAGCAGGTTGGTCCAAACGGTCGACCAGTTTCGGGCATACTCTTCGGTGTACTTGTCGTCGTACAACAACATCTCGACCAGCTTGCCGCGTTTGTCGCTGCCACGCTCGGCCATGAATGCCTGCAATTCGCCATACTTTGGGATCCGTCCGATCACATCCAAGAAGACTCGGCGACACCATGTCGCGTCATCCGTTTCGGCCGACGGGCGAATCCCATAGTCACGCCAACCCTGTTCGATCGCTTCATTGATCGCCGTCACTTGAGCTGGAACGGTGGTCTCGGCTGTCGCTGTGGTGACCACGACCAACAGGCCGACAACCAGCATTGAAATTCGGGACATGGCGGAGGATGACCTCGGGGGGGACAAGCGTCAGCGGTCGAAATTGCAGACCACCAACGAATGGGGGTGCCTAACCGTGGCTTCAGGGAACTCAAGCCGACCGCGACGCGCCAGCTTTCGGAAATCATTTCGTACGCTTAAAGAACGTGAATCATCCCTCAACGTACCCATAGTGTCATTCTATTCGAACGACACGGCACCAACAAACGCCGAACCCATCGATAATGTGCATTTCAGAAGGGGATGCGGGAATCCGCCGATTCTCCCGGTCACTCCGATCACCCCCCACCTCAGGGAGAGCGAGAAAGGGGGGGTCGGGTAGCCGTTGAGAAAACCAAAATGCTGACCTGGCCTCGAACGTCGACGCTGCCTCGAATGCGGTCGTTGCCCAGGTCGCCGTCCGATCGACCAGCCGACCGGGCCCGCGCAGCAATGTCCAATCGCCGCTAGCGGATCACCGACTCGATCAGGTCCCACCTGCCACTGTCGGTCTCGGACTTCCAGAAGTCGCGGATCTCTTCGCCACTGAGCACGCTCTGCACCACCGCCGCCATCGGGTCGGGGATCACGATCGCTACCACCTCGTCCCCGCTCTTGCGAACGATCTTGCGAACCGCTTTGAGCACCCGAGCCTTCGCATTGCGAACCGATTCACCCCCCGGAGGACAGAAATCGCCGGGCGTCTCTTGGCCCTGGCGGTAAACCCTCGGATGGTTCCGCCGAACCTCGTCGATCAGCTTGCCATGCCACAAACCATGATCGATGTTTCGAAAGGCGTCGACCACCTTGACGCGGACATCACGTCGACCCTCGGCCAACCGACTGGCGGTCTCGCGGGCCGACTCACCGGGCGATGTGTAAATCGTTTTGACGTGAACGTCGGCGAGCGCGCGAGCCAAAAAATCGGCCTGTTCACGCCCCCGCTCACTCAGGGGAATGTCGAGCGAGCCTTTGATACGACCTTGATCATCAAATTCGGTCGCACCCGGTCGCACTAGCAGCACCCGGGACACCGTAGGAGATTTCAGAATCATGATTGCCCTAAATTTACCTTGGCATCAGCCGCGTTGATCGCACCAGTCAAGTCATTCATCGCGCTGTCGTATTCATCACACTTGAAGATCGCCGAACCGACCACGAACAGATCACACCCCGCTTCCCGCGCCGGTCCAATCGTGCTGGGATCGATCCCTCCGTCGATCTCTAGCAACAACTCCGGATACTCATGTCGAAGCGATTTCAGCTTTTCCAACGCAACCGGATTGAACGACTGACCGCCGAATCCAGCCTCGACGCTCATGATCAACGCCACGTCAACTTCACCGAGGCAGCTGGCAATCTTGTCCAGGGACGTTTGCGGATTGAGCGCCACACCCACGCCAACCCCCAATCGCTTCAGCGCCCGAGCAGTCTCCAGCGGATCATCGACCGCTTCGACATGAAAGGTCAGAACATCGGCACCCGCATCGACCATCGCTTGCCCGTACTTCAGTGGTTCGCTGATCATCAAATGGACATCGAGCGGCATGTCGGTGTGCCGCCGCAGTCCTTCGATGATCGGCATGCCATAGGTCATGTTCGGCACGAAGTGACCATCCATCACATCAAGGTGCAGCACGCCGGCGCCAGCAGCACTCAACCGCGCCACTTCGGATCGCAGATCACCAAAGTCGCACAGCAGCATGCTCGGCAGGATCGCCGGGGCCGCGGTTCGGATCGCGTCGAGCATTGCTCTCGACATTCACGTCGCTCTCGCTGATGAGTTCTCAATGATCCCGGCACGTCCACCCGACGTGGGGCACCCGAACCTGTGGATCGGGCAATCAGATTGGTCACCGGACGGGCCGGTTGTCAATTGCGCGATCGATCGTTCACCCCACCCACTCGAGGGTGTTTGTCAGGGCGTGAATCGTAAAATCCCACAACTGCGACCCTGCTAAAGTCATGCAAGGGTGCCCAAACCGCCGCAAAAAAGTATCGGATTCGGCGTCCATCGCACGGATCGCGAGCCGTTCGCCAGCCACTTTGACCCCTGGCCAGCGCCCTCGGATCGGGAAACCGCAGGGCGTGAAGATGGCGAGCGACCGCGGCCGCATCATCCCTCGTCCCATCACAGCGACAGATGCAATCACCGCAGGTGATGCGTCTTGATCCACCGCGCCGAGGAGTCAAGAGTCTCCTGAACGTCTCGCGTTTGGTAGCCCAGCTCCTGCCGCGCTCGCGAACTATCATGCCAGTGATATTGCGAGCTCATGCGTATCGAGGCGCTATTCACATCACTCTCTTGGCTGGCAATTTTGGACCAGCAATCACCCGCGCAGCCGGCCAGTCTGCCCATCAACGGACCGAGGCGGATGATCGGTGGTCGTGTCCCCATCCGCACCGACATCTCGGTCCACAGTTTCTTGTAGTCCCAGTTTTCGCCGGCGAGAATGAACTGTCGACCATCCTCGCTGCCCCTTTCCAACGCCGCAATCGTTCCGCGGGCAACATCACGTGAATCGCAGACCGAGCAACCGCCCGACGGTGCGATCGGTTTCCATCCCCGTCCGATCTCCAGCATCATTCGCCCGCTGCTCGGCTTCCAATCCCAAGGGCCGAGCATGAAACCGGGATGCACGATCACCGCTCGCAGTCCACGCTCGACTCCGCTGAGCACCTCGGCAACACCGGCCCGCTTGCTAACAACATAGCTGCAGGGGATCTGTCCGCCTGCGTGGTCCAACGGCGTTTGTTCATCAGCCGGGCCATCCTTGGAACCAACCGCAAGCGTGTTGACGGTGCCGACATGCACCAGCTTGCGGCCGTGCTTGAGGCAGGCGTCGACGATCACACGGGTTCCGTCGCGATTGACTCGCATCGACTCCGCCAACCGTTGCCAGCCCAAATGAATCAGTCCGGCCGAGTGAATCACGGCATCACAGAGCCGTACCGCTTCATCGATGGCAGCCAGATCACACAGGTCGCCGATCACGAACTCGGCTTCCACCCCATCGAATACCTCGGCGCCGGGCTCGCCGCGAATCAGCGCGATCGTTTGGTGTTCCGATGGCGTCAGCTGCCGCAGGATGGTGTTGCCCAATAATCCGGTACCGCCGGTGACAAAGATTCGCATGGCTCGATCCGACAGAATTGAAAGCAAAGTGAATGGCAAATCGCAGCCAGCCCATTCGTCACCCGCGACAACCATCATGATCAGTCGCAGGGTGGCCGTTGTCTTCTATCACACCGGGATAAGGCAAACTACCCAATTGTTGATCAAATCAACCTCGCTCTGGGGTCCCATTCGTGGCTAGACTCCGGCTGTTCTCTCGCTTTTCAATACCGACGGCGGCAAGGATGTGACCGTGACGACCGATGATTTTCTGCTGGAGCAGACGGAACGATCCCAACGTCATCAGACTCGTCGAAGGCGGGACGGCATGTTTCGTCGTCGCCGAATGTACCTGCTCGGCGGGATGGTGCTACTGACAATGCTGGTGCTTGGGGCACCCAGCCTGGTCAGCCATTCCTCGATCGGGCGATCGATCCTGAGCCGGATCGCCGCCGGTTACGGGCTAGATGCCACCGCTTCCTCGCTGCGCATCGGTTGGATCACGCCGCTACGAGTCACGGGACTCGAGATTCGCGGGGCCGCCGCGGGCAGCGAGCTGGTCGTCGACCAACTTGACTCCGAATTGACTGTCATGGACCTGTTGGGCTCATCGAATCACCCACTGGGCGAGATCGTGCTTCGCGGCGTCAACCTTGCCTGCACGATGAACGAGGGTCGATGCAGTCTGGAGGACGACCTGACGACTTTTCTGCAGATGCCAGCCGAGGGTCCCCCCAGCACCGGATCGCTGAAGCTTCAAGATGTCACCGTGATGGTTACCGACAAGCTGGGGGGCGGCGTCTGGGAAGTTGCACAATCCAACGCCGATATCACTCTGGCCAGCGATCTTGTTGAAGCAACTTTTGCGGGAGTCGTGAACGAGCCGAGCGGCAGCGGCGGTTCGCTGCAAGGCAAAATCGAATTCGCCAAATCCCAGTGGCAACTCGATCTCGAAAGCGAATCACTTCCGCTTTCCGTCGTCACACTGGTTCGCCGCAGGTTTCCCGAAATCGCGGCATCGATTCCGCCGCGGGTCAGCGGCGATGCCACCGGCGCAATGCGCATTTACTGGCGCGGCCGATGGCGGGATGGAGGCGACCCTGCGGGGAATAAAGATCCGCAATCTCAGTGCAGCCGATCGCGGCGCCCGTGTCTGGACCAATCAATTGGCGACCTTGGACGGTGACTTGATTCTGGTCGGCAACCGAGTCGTGGGACGTCATCTACGGGCCACAACCGACTTCGCCTCGGCGACGATCGATGGTACGTTTTCACGATCCTTTTCGTTGGCAGGTGTCAACGACAATCCGCTTCGTTGGCTCCAAGCACTCGACGGATCGGCGACCGCCGAGATCGACCTGGCATCGTTGGATCGTGCACTGCCAGGCTTATTACCACTGAAAGACGAGGCCCAACTGGTCTCTGGCCAGGCCATCGCACAGCTCGACTCGCTGCCGATGACCGAGGGCGAAAAACGCAGCCAATTGATCATTCGCAGCGAAGAGTTGCGGGCACGGTCGCGGGGACAGGCCGTCGTGATCGACCCAATTCAATTGAAGGCGATCGTCACGACCACCCGGGGCCGTCTCAAAGCGGAAAAATTTGAGTGGACAAGCACCTTCGCCAACGCGGTCGGAGAGGGTGATCTACGCTCCGGGTCGGCGAACGTCCAAATCGACTTTGGACGACTTTCGGCGATGCTACGCCCGATCTTCGAGTTTTCGAGCACCCGGCTTGGCGGTTCCGCAAATGGCAACATCCGCTGGAATGCATCGGCCGACAACGTTTGGCGACTGTCAGGTTCGGGGAATGCAACCAACCTGCTGATCACGATGCCCAGCGGGCAAACATTCAACCGACCATCGATGCAGGGCAATGTGGAGGCCGTGGGGCGATGGGCGGAGCATTCGCTGGACGAATTGACCGAGGCCAACGTCACACTGGTCAGCAACGGATTGAATATACGAGCCGACCTGGTTCAAGCGGTCAGTCAACCTTCGCAGAGCGTGCCGTTCCCGGTTCGACTGCAAGGCAGTGGTCGAGTCGAAACCTTGGCCGAGACATTGTCGCCGTGGATGCCCAAAGAGGTGCATGACGCCGAAGGCGGCTTCACCATCACTGCCCACGGCGAACTCTCGACAGCCGCCGGTCGCCTGACCAGTGCCGCGATCGAGCTCACCACGCCGCGAATCGCCTACTCCGATCGATACTTCAGCCAGCCCAACGTGAAGCTTCATTTTGATGGCGAGTATTCGTGGCCAAAGGGTGATTTTCGATCTCAATCACTGACGGTGCTCGGCGATGCCTTCTCTGCCGCTGCCCAAGGGGTCGTGACCGATGAGAGAGTCGACCTGAAAGTCAATTGGAAAGCAAAGTTGGAAAGGATCCAAGGGAGTGTCCGCAAACAAGTCGCGGCCAGGCCCGATCCAGAGATTCGCCAGGTCGGCTATCAACCAGGGGCCGTTGTGAAAACCGACGATTGGCTGGTGATGGGTGACTGCCAAGGTGATCTGGGCATTACCAGTCAAGGCAACCTGCTCAATCTCGAGACTTTGGCCACCGGGAAAGGGCTGGCCATCGTCCAACCACCGGCCGCTAGCGGCGGCTTCCAAATGGTCGGGCCGATGCCCAATCGACGAACCGGCCAGGCGGCGAGCGAAGAGGTGGGTTCCCGTGTCGTTTGGTCCGAACCAAATCTTCGCATCGATGGATTGCTCCATGTCGATCGGTCGACCGGCCGCGTGATGGCCGATTCGATGAAAGTGGCCGGTGATTGGTTCGCGACCAGCCTCTCGGGGCACGCGATCTGGAACGAAACAACCGGGGATGTCCTGCTCAACGGGCCGGCGCGGTTGAAAATGAACGAAGTCGCGCGTCTGCTGTCAAAACTTGCCGGAACCGAGATCCATGCCGTGGGTGTTCAGGAGACTCCCCTGGAAATCCGCGCCGTCCGTCAGAACCAAGGCGATCTGGCCTTTACCGTGGTTGGAAATCTTGGCTGGGAGTCGGGGGATGTGGGTGGCGTTCGATTCGGACCGGCTTCGATTCCCGTGCGGCTGACCGAAACGAGTGTTCATGTCTCTCCCTCGGTGATCCCGGTCGGCCAAGGCCAGCTGAACTTGGCTGGCGACGTGCACTACCGCCCCGGACCACTGTGGATGCGAGTGCGCCCGGGCGTCGTGGCTCATTCGATTCGGCTAACCCCGGAAATGACGCATCGCTGGCTGAAATATCTGGCACCTCTGGTCGCCGATACGACCAACATTGACGGCACCTTGAGCGCCGAGATTGATGAGGCGCTTGTCGTGTTCGATCAGCCCGAATTGAGCCGTGTGAAGGGGCGACTGAACATTGAAGGAGCGCAAATGACGGCCGGTCCTTTGGCCAGCCAAATCATTGTCGGCATCGAACAACTCAAAGCGATCGCCCGGGCGACAGGCAGCTCGAGCGTGGCAAACGCCGATCGGGCGCTAATCCATCTGCCCGCCCAGACCGTTGACTTCACAGTCGAATCGGGAGTGGTCAGTCACAAAACACTGTTCTTTGAAGTCGACCGCGCCCAGGTCGTGACCAGCGGACGGGTCGGGCTCGATGGACGATTGGACATGGTCGCCCAGGTACCGCTCGACGCCCGCTGGCTCGGTAGCGACTTGCAGGGCTTGGCCGGCCAACCCGTCTCGCTGCCGATCGATGGGACGCTCAGCAATCCCAGCCTCGATTCCCGCGGCGTCCGCCAAGTCGTTTCGGAACTCGGTGTCCAAGCCGCCCAAACCACCGCCGAGAACTATCTACAGAAACAGCTCAATCGTGGTATCGACAAAATTTTCGGGCGATAACCTGTCGACGATCCCCGCAAGGCGGTCGCTGTAGTCCATCCACCTGGTCGACGATCACCGCTGCGACGTCGTTCTCTCGCATTTGTGAGAGAATACCTTCCCAGTCGGGGCGTCAACGATCAACCGATCACATCTCGAAGCCGTCGTGGATCTGCCCATTCTTGATCACGATCGGGATTCCATCGCGGATCTGCAGCGCCTCATCTTCACCCTGGTTTTCGATCCCGGCGGAGTTGGTGATTTTGACCTTCGTTCCGATCCGACAATTCTTGTCCAGGATCGTGCCTTTGATCAGGCTTCCTGCGCCAATGCCCACCGGCAGCAAGCCAGGATCCTGAGAGCCAATCGGCTCGATGTAGTCGGCGCCCATCACCACACTGTCTTTGATCGTCACGTTGTCGCCAATCACCGTGCGAAGACCGATCACACTGTTCTCGATTGTCACGTTGTCGCCAATCCGGCAGCCATCGGCGATCAGGCTGCCGCGGATCGAAACATCGCCCATGATTGTCGGCGGCAGAAATCGAGGACGGCTGAAGATCGGTGCATCACGATTGCGAATGTCGAATGGAGGAGCCTTGCTGGCCAGACTCAAGTTCGCTTCATAGAACGCGCGAATCGTTCCGATGTCTTCCCAGTATCCATCGAACAGGTGCACTTGCACTTTGTGCGATTCGATCGCCGCGGGGAAGATTTCTCTGCCAAAGTCTTGATGTTCGGAGTCTCGTAACATGTCCACCATCATCGACTTGTTGAAAATGTAGAGACCCATGCTGGCCAGGCAGTCGCGGCCCTTGCTGGGGATGCCCTTGGCGTCGATCCAGCTAGGCTCCATCCGAACGCTGGCAATTTCCTCGTCGGTCTGTGGCTTTTCCACGAATCCTCGCACGCGGCCGGTGTCATCCACCTGCATGATGCCCAATTGCGAGGCGTCTTTTCGCGTCACCGGGATTCCCGCGATCGTCGCGTCGGCGCCCGATTCGATGTGCGTCCGCATCATGTCGCGAAAGTCCATCCGATAAAGCTGGTCACCCGAGAGGATCAACACGTGTTCGATCCAGCTTTCTTGCAAGTGAATCAGATTCTTACGAACCGCATCGGCCGTTCCTTGATACCAATCGGTTCCCTCGTCGACGGTCTGCTGGGCGGCCAACAATTCCACGAATCCGCCGCTGAAGTGATCGAACGTGTAGGTTTGGCGAAGGTGGCGATGCAAGCTTTCCGACAGAAACTGAGTGAGCACATAGCAGCGATTCAAACCGCTATTGATGCAGTTGCTAATCGGGATGTCGATCAACCGATACTTTGCCGCCAGCGGGACCGCCGGCTTGGCACGAATCTTGGTCAACGGAAAGAGCCGAGTGCCTCGGCCACCGCCGAGAATCAATGCGATGGTTTTGGAGAGATCAGTTTTCGAGAGATCCATGCGAGGCTCAGCGACATTGGGGGGCAGAAAAACGTTCTTGCAGACGAAGCAACCATGCTGTTCAAGTTTCGACACCGGTTTTAGCCGCTCAACGGCGAGTGTCGAGAGGCGCACCGCAGCAACTTCACCAGTACTTCTCAAATCGGAAGCATCCGGCACCCTCCCGATCCGCCTCATCGGAAAAACCTGCCTCTCGAAGCAGTGGCAACATTCCTGGTTTCTCAGGCGGATCGGCACCCGGCGGGACATAGCCAATCATTGCCGGGTTGCCACACAAAAAAATGTGCGTGTTCGCTGGCGAAAATGGATCACCGGCCGCCTCGGCCAACTTACCCGAACGGAACAGATCTTGCAGGTATTGTTTTCCCACATAACCGGGATGGGCAGGATCCAGGTTTTCGGGGTCACGGGTGGTGAACGGCAAGTAGCGATAGTTGGCGAAGCGGCTCATCAACTTCTTGTGTTCGATCGCATAGGCCAGATCGATGCTTTGGCGAACACTGGTGACGTTGACGATCTTGCCACTGTGTTGGTCCGACAACAATTTGGTGACCATCGCGTTGTGGGGCGCCTCACCGGTCCCGGTACCCAACATCAACACCGTGTCGTCGGGTCCAATGCCCTGAAGCGTGTAGTGACCGACGATTTTTTTCTGGACTTCGATGCGATCTCCCGCGGACAGTTGAAACAATCGCGGGGTTAGCACCGGCGGCTGCTTGTCGGGTGAATCCGCTTGCCGCACCAATGTGATGTAGAACTCCAAGTAATCGATCGAATTGACCGGCGCCAATTCGTCCTCGTGATTGAGCATCGGACAAGAAATGGAGTAGGCACGACGCGAGACCTTGCGAAGCTTTTTCTCGGGGACTTCTTCATGCTGGGTCCCATCGAGTCGTGGCTCCCAGTTTCCCAGTCCGACCGCGACGTACTGTCCCGGCAGAAAAGGAGGGATCGGTGCGTCGGGTCGAATCCGAAATCTGGCCAAATCGGGGTGAACATCGATCCGCTCGATGATCGTGGCGTTGTACAGCTTTTCACGCAGTTGCCGCACTTCTTCGGCGTCCAAGGGTGCCGAATCGATCGTCTCACTCAAAGTGACTCTCCATTGAAATCACACTCGGAATCATCACACTCGAACACCTGTGACACCGAACCCTCCATCCCCACCACTTGGGTGACAGGTATTTTTCGAGTACGGCGTGACCGAGGCGGAATTTTGGGCCGCATTCTCGACACGGACACAATATAATGTTTTCTCCACCGACGCGCGTGCCACCCCCAAATCTGGCACCCATGATCGGGCGAGCAGGCATCGAACGCACCTCATGGCAGACCCAGTTGGCTGTCGGTCATCCGCATCATTCCTCCTTCATCGCAGTTCTCGTGATGTCACCTCCGCGAATTCAACTCTTCATTTCACGCCCGGCGAAACGATCGCTCGGATTCTTCTGCTGGGGGGCGATGTTCCTTTCGCTGACCACGGCCATCGGTACCCCGGTCATCGGTACCCCGGCCCAGGCCGAAACCTGGACCAACTTGCGCGGCACTGCCTCGGTCGAGGCCAGGATGATCGGCATGTGGAATGGCAATGTGGTGCTGGAAATGGACGGATCGCGCCGAGTCACCGTTCCGCTGGACGCGCTACGCTCGGAAAGCCGAATTCAAGCGCAAGAGCTGTGGCAAGAAATCCAACGCACCCGAGGATCGCGAGTGGAAGAACTGGCGGCGCAGGCCAGTGCGGCCGCGGCGCCGGCTCCCAATCCGATTCCAAAACCTGCACCCGCGGCGCCTTATCAAAAACCCGTTGCCAACGCCAAGGTCGCCGACTTTCTGCAAAACTATGACGAACAAGTCGCAGCTGGTCACTACTTGCTCGCCCGCTTCGATGTGCTGCCACCGAGCTATCGCAACGATATTGACGAGATCGTCAAACTTGCCGCCGCAAAAATCGATCCCGCCACTTGGCATTCGGTGATCACCAGCTTGCACGAACTGGGTGATCTCGTCGTCACGCGGCAGAATTGGTTCTTTTCCAGCCCCCGATTGGCCGACCTGCCGCCCGAAGACTTGGATCTGCTGCAACAGAAACTGTTGCTCGTTGCCGGGATGTTAAGCGACGGATTCCAACCAGATGCGTGGCAACTTGACAAGTTCCAATCAATGGACTTGGGGCAATGGCTGGCCGAACGCGACCAGGCCATCGCACCCTATTTGGCCGCCTTGATGCAGCAGCAGGATGTCAGCGCTGCTCGGCATTTTGGGGTCGTTTCCGAAACCGCTGACGCCGCCCAAGTGAAGATGTCGCAAGCAACGATCGAATCCAACGTCAAGCTAGCGCAGGTCGAAGGTTATTGGGTGCCCGAGTCAGTCGCTTCGACCTGGGCCGAAGATATTGCCTCGATGAAGATCGAATTGCAGAAAGGGACCGCAATCCCCCAACTCTCGGAAGTGGCGATGATTCAGTTGATGCTCCAGCCGCTCGCTTCGGCAAGCAATGAACGTCAGTTTCACGAAACGATGGAGACGTTCATTGCCGGTCTCGAACCAAAACTGCCCGACCTGATATCGATTGCCGCCAGCGCCGGGATGAACATGGATTTTGCCAGCGCCAATGGACGGCGGCGCGGTGGTTATGGCCAGGACGACATGGGCTATGACGAGATGATGAACATGGACATGGGCATGGAAGAGGACATGCAAATGGAAGAGGACATGAGAATGGAGATGGAGATGCAGATGGAGGAAGGACAGAGGCGGGAACAACAGCAGCGGCGCCCACAATAGTCCTCGGTTCAGTCATCTTCCTAGGAAAGCATTCGATTGAGCCACAAGTCGTCTCGCCGGATCGCAATCATCGGCGGTGGGCTGTCGGGATTATCAACGGCAGTCCAATTGCATCTGGCCAATCCTGCCGCCAATTTGACCCTCTACGAATCATCAGGTCGAATCGGTGGTGTGATCGACACCGAGACGTGCGGTGACTTCGTGATCGATTGCGGCGCCGACATGTTCGCAACCAAACCGGCGGCGGCGCTGGACCTGATCCGTCAACTGGGTGTCGAGGATCGGCTGATCCTGCCGCAAGTCGACGGTCGCGGGGCACGAATCGTGCATCGTGGCAGGTTGGTCGATCTGCCCGATGGATTCGTTTTGATGCGTGCCACGAAACGGACACCGATGCTGACGACACCGCTCCTTTCGCTCACCGGGAAACTCCGATTTTTTGCCGAACGGTGGATTCGTCCCGTCACTCTGGATCACGAAACGGCCGATATCAGTGTGGCCGATTTTGTCCGACATCGGATGGGTGATGAAGTGCTCGATCGAATTGTCGGGCCGTTGGTGGCTGGGATCTACACGGCAGACGTCGAACAGCTCAGCATGAAGGCAACCATGGAACCGCTTGCGAACATGGAACAGCAATACGGATCCCTGGCCAAAGCGACCTCGGCCCGACGACGCAGTGGCGACGATTCGGTGGAACGTGGAAGCAGTGGCGCGAGGTATGAACAGTTCCGCGCATTCAAGGGCGGGATGATCGAGCTCATTCGATCACTCTCGCAATCGCTTCCAGCCAACACGATTCGCACCGATTCGACCGTCGATTCGCTCGAACACGAGTCATTGAGCCACACCGGATCGACGTGGAAACTACGCGTCCAAGGCGAAGACGAATCGTTCGATCATGTGGTGATCGCCACGCCGCCCTCGCCCGCATCAAAATTGCTACTGCCAATCGCACCGGCGGCGGCCCAGGAACTCGCCGCGATCAAATCCGCCTCGACTGCGATTGTCGTGCTGGCCGTTCGCCGCAGTGATGTTCAACAAGATATCCGAACGTTCGGTTTTGTGGTGCCACCGCGCGAGAAGCGACGAATTCTGGCCGCCAGCTTTGCCAGCAATAAGTTCGCCGGCCGCGCGCCAAGCGATCACGTATTGATTCGAGTTTTCATCGGCGGAATGCTGCAAGCGGAACTGCTTCAGCTGAGCGATGCGCAACTGGTGGAATTGGCGCGAGAAGAGCTCGCCGATCTGATCGGGCTGGGCGGCGAACCGACACTCTCACGCGTGGTCCGTTGGATGAACGCCATGCCTCAGTACCACGTCGGTCATCAGCAACGCGTGGCACGGATCGAGCGCGAAATCGACAAACTACCCAGCCTATCGCTGATCAATAATGCCCTGCACGGTGTCGGGATCGCACCGGTGATCCAGGCCGCCGGTCGAGTGGCAACCGCGATCGTCGCGCCACTCGGCGGGCACCGCGCGGGCGGCAAAGTAACCGCCCCCGGGCCGAACGCGACGGCTACATTTTAATGCGTCAGGCCTTGGCAGCGCGGCAGACGCTGTCCACCGCCGCGGCACGAGCCGGCCGCCTTCACTACGCCACCCGCCTTGTGAATCGCGAGATTGCCGTGATCCCTCGTTGCGAAACACTCCGGTCACACAGTGGATATCGAATCTTGCTCATCGCGTTGTTCATCGCCACGGCGTCGCGGAAGCGTTTGCCGGGCGATGGATCGATTGCCTTGCGGATCAACGCGACGAGGTCGCAGGAGAGTCCGCGGCGGAGTTTATTGAATCCGGGCAGAGGGGCTTCAAAGGGGTATTCGGGAACCTCGCCAGAGAGCATCCGATAAATCACCAAGCCGAGCGAAAAGACGTCGCTGCGGTAACTGGGCCGACCCATCGCTTGCTCGGGCGACATGTAGCCCAGCGTCCCTGATGCCGAAACGTCGTGACCTCCCTGTTCAATTCTTGCCAAACCGAAGTCGGTGAGGCGGATTTCCTGGCCGGGAAACAGAATGAAGTTCTCGGGCTTGATATCGCGATGGAGCACGTTTTGCTCGTGGGCACAAGCGACCGCATCGATCATCTGCACGACATAATCGACCACCGTGGCTCGCGCCATTCGCCGACCAAGACGGTCGGCTAACGATTCCTCGCCAAGAGGAAACGCCATCACAAAATGTCCGTCAATGAATCTGGCATCCTTGAGCGGCAGGATATTCGGGTGCTCGAGCCGTGCCATGATTCGAACCTCCCGCTGCATGTCTTCCACAGACTGTGAGTTCTGCAGGTAACGGTTGTCGGGAATCTTGAGCGCGACCTTGCGATCCTCAATCGTATCATGCGCGGCATAGACGGTCGCGAATCCGCCCTCGCCCAGTCGACGCTGAAGCCGATATTTGTCCAGCCGGCTGCCGATGCGAAGGCTTCGACCGGCACCAGAGTCAGCACAGAAAATCTTCAAAGATGGAGGCAAGGGGCGGCTCATCGGTCAGGGGAGGAAAACATTCGATTGCGATCGGGACGAAGGCAATCCCAACACGATCACGGAGCGGCGCGGACGGATGAAGTTCATTCCTGGGCCGCACTCACCAACACATCGGTAATCGTCACAATGATGCCTGACTTGACAATCATTCCGGCAGCTCGAACCGGATCCCACGAATCACTCGCCAATCCTAATCCGAACAAGCGTTACAGATTCGCATCACGAAACGACGTACGGCGATGTTCGATGAATCGTCGCCAACGTGGTCGTATCCAACACCAAACAGACCTGGCCGTCACCCATCACACAGGCTCCCCCCAAACCTGGAATGTTGGCATAGTGTTCGCTGAGCGGCTTGATCACGATGTCAGAATTGCCATCCAGATCGTCGACTTCGATCGCCAAACAACGATTTGCATCACGAACCAGCACGGCGTGGACAAGCCCGTTGGGTCGTAATCGGCACTCGGGCAGCGAGTCATTCCAGACGAACAGTTCGTCCAGACCATACAGCGGTAATAGTTTCCCGCGGACGTCAATCATCTCCCGGCCCTGCGACTGAAAGACCTCCATCCGTGTGACACCCACAATCTCGTGCACGTCCGTGACGGGGATCGCCAAACGGATGCCCCGAAATCGTACGATCAATGCATTGACGATCGCCAAGGTCAGCGGCAATCGGATCGAAATCGTACTGCCGACACCGCGGCGGCTGTCAAAATCGACCATCCCACCCAGCGCCGCGATCCGGTCTCGCACAACGTCCATTCCCACACCACGACCGGAGATCTCGCTGACCTTATCGGCGGTGCTGAATCCGGCATGCCAAATGAATCCGTAAACCTCTCGATCCGTCATCGCTTCCAATTCGGCCGCACCGACCAAACCACGCTCTAACGCTCGCTTTCGTACCTTCAACACATCGATTCCGGCACCGTCATCGCTGATTTCAATCACCACATGGTTGCTTTGATGATAAGCCGCCAAACGAATCAACCCCTCGGGCGGTTTGCCAGCGGCGATCCGTTGTTCCGTCGATTCGATGCCGTGATCGATCGCGTTTCGGATCAGATGCACCATCGGGTCGCCAAGCTCATCGACCATTTGCTTGTCCAACTCGGTCGTTTCGCCCTCCAATTCCAACTGAACTTTCTTGCCCTGCTTGAGCGATAGATCACGAATCGTGCGACGAAACCGATTGAATAGCGGGCCGATCGGTATCATTCGCGTTTCAAGCACGGCCTGCTGGATGCTCCTGGACAGCCTTGCCAGCTGGTCAACCGTTTCCGAGACTTGGCCGGCGACCCTCCGCCCACGCTCCATCCAGCCTCCTCGCGGCGAGTACTCACTGACACGACCGCCACCCTCTGGGACGAACTCCGTGATCCCGCTGCTGCCGAATGTGTCCGGTGAGAGTTGTGTCGTTTCGATTTCGCTGCCCAGTGCGTGTAACAATGATTCGGCCAACGGGGATCCCGCTTCAATCGCACCGCCATCTCGAAACAAAGCTCGAATTTCACTGGCCAGCTGGTCGAACCGCGCGTTGGTCACGACCAACTCACCAGCCAGGTTCATCAGTCGGTCGAGTCGATCGACACCGACGCGAATCGTCACGCTGCGGGTCGGCAATCCCTGGCCAACCACCTTGGCAGCTTCCCGGCCGACCGGCCGCTCAACGTCCCTCTCCGGGCGTGCATCGCCGGGCTGTGTGTCGCTCGCGGCAACTGACGACGAAATCTGCTGCGACGATTCTCCCGTTAGCGTTGGAGACTCGCCCGCGTCTTTGGCGACATAAGCGGCGGCGACTCCTTCGACATCAAGCGATTCGACCAACTCGCCCTCGTTGGATGTCGTTCGGATCCGCAGTCGCAACGTGATCGGGCGTGGTGCGTCATCGAGCTGTTCGAGTGGGGGCTCGATACCCAGAATATCGCCATGAGCTTGCAGCCGCGCGACAATCAATCGCGCCTTCAATTCGGGTAGCTCCATCCGATCGGACAATCGGACGCTGAGCGTGATCTCGTGAACCGGACCAGCCCTTTCGCGTGGCGTGGTTGTGACCACAGCCTTGCGCTCCGGCTCCGACTCTTGGTCCGACTCCGACTCCGACTCTCGGCTCCGACTCCGGCTCCGACTCCGACTCTCGGCTCCGACTCCGGCTCCGACTCCGGCTCCGGCCCTTGCTCCGGCCCTTGCTCCGGTTTCGGCTCTTGCTCCAGCTTTGTCGCTGTCGAGGGATCGCTCGCGGATCGATCGCCCGCTGTCGTTTCGCTGACGACGGGTTCGTCGCTGGGGGCGACTTCGGCGATCTTCGGCTCCGCGAATGTCACCGGCACGTCGGCCAGCTGGTCGATCAAGGGTTGCGGGTCACCTTGATCGTCATTCCCGTCATCCAATCGCGCCAGGAAATTGCGAAAGAAGTCGACGCAGCGCAGCGTTACCGAAACGGTCTCGGTCGTCAAACGCTCGCGTCCATTGCGGCAGGCGTCGAAACGTGTTTCCAGTTCATGGGCCAAACCGTTGATCCGGTCAAACCCCATCATGCCGGTGGAGCCCTTGAACGTATGGAGCAAGCGAAACGCTTCGCGCAGCGTTTCCGCATCATCCGGCGTCCGCTCGAGCTGCAGCAGCAGTTCCACGAGCTTCTCCGTCTCTTCCTTGCTCTCCTCCAAATAGATTTCCAGGAACTCGTCCATTTCCTCGGCAGAGTCGGTCATGGGCAAAGCACGCGGAGGGAGAAGAGTGGGACATGAAGACATTCATGATAATCGCCCGAGAGCAGACTTCGCGCCGCCAGCTCGATAACCCCGACGGTGAGCTCGCCGGGGGCGTTCAAATCCGCCGAAACATCAGAAGCCGCATATCCGCTACCTGCTTTCCTGGGACTTTCGTGGCCCGCAGACGGAGGGTTCCCGTTCCCGGCTGCAGATGCATCGTACCGAGGGTCATCGGTTGCCACCGCCGGACGTATCCCTCGGCGCGCGGGAAACGATCCTGTTCCATGCCGATCAGCGGCGCGTCATTGGCGACGTCGATCGTCTTGGTCAGACGTTCCTGGCCAAGACTCAATTCGACCGTCGAGCCGATGTTTTCGCTTTCACAGGCATAGTACATTTGCACCTCGTAGTCCCCCTCGCCGAGGACCTGGACGTTCCACTGGATCTCACCGTTAGCGTCCTTCCAGTTGGTCATGAAGGTGCAGTTGGGAAACTTGTTGCTGCGCACGATATCACCACTCGCCGTCGCGTCGCGGGCGGGCAACTGGGTGAACATGGCGTCGGGATCGGCCAGCGTGATGGGCCTTGTTTCTTTGTCCCGGGACGATCGTGGTTTTGTTTCGGAGATCCAAGCTGCCAGTGCCTGCGAGAGTCGTTTTGCGATGCTCGGATGCTGCTTCGAAACGTCGGTGGTTTCTCCCGGATCGTTTTCGATATCGTACAGCTGCCCACTCTGTTGCATCCGAAATCGCTGATCCCGAATGCTCGCCTTGGAATTCCATGCGCTGTAGATCAAGCGGTTGGACCACTCCACCGTCTCGCCTCGCAGCAGTGCCGCGATCGATACGCCGTCCAGCGGTTTGGCAGAGTCGATGGCCAGTCCGGCAAAGTCGGCAAGCGTCGGCAGCAAGTCGATTGCCGCGGCGACCTGGGTCACTCTGCATCCCGCCTTGATCTGCAGGGGATACCGAATCAGACAAGGTGATCGCAATCCGCCTTCGAACGTCGATCCCTTGCGGCCTCGCATCCCACCGTTGAATCGTGATCCGTTGGGACCATTGTCGCTGAAGTAGACGACGATCGTGTTATCGGCAATTTTCAACTCATCCAGATGATGAAGCAATCGCCCCACGTTCGCGTCGATGTTCTCGCACATCGCCAATGCGGCGCGGGTGTGAAGCAGATCCTGCTGGCGGGCATTTTCCGGCGCCGGGTCGGGAACGATCGACTTGTTCTCGAATTTTTCCCAGTACTCGTCGGGAACCTGCATCGGTGAATGAGGCGTGTTCAGCGGCAAGTAAACAAAAAATGGATCGTTCTTGTGCGTGCTGATGAATTCGATCGCATGGCTCGTCAAATCGTCGACCAAGAATCCTTCTCCCTGGACGATTTGTCCGTTGTGCTCCAACATCGGCGAGTAATAGTTACCCCAGTGGCCGCTGCAGAATCCGTAGTAATCATCGAAACCGCGGGCGTTGGGATGATAGGGAGACTGCATGCCACTGTGCCATTTGCCGTAGGCGGCGGTCGCGTAACCTCCGCGACGAAAGACTTCCGCGATCGTTTGCTCGTCCAAGTTAAAGCGTTCCCCACCGGTCGACGTACTGTAAACGCCCATCCGCGTGTGGTAGCGTCCGGTTAAGAACTCGGCTCGCGTCGGCGAACAGACAGCGCAGACATAAAAGTGCTCCACCTCGGCGCCATCGCGGGCCAACGAATCAATATTCGGTGTCGATAGGTTGGGGTTGTCGTGCAAGCTCAAGTCGCCCCAACCCTGATCATCGCTCAAAATCACAACCACGTTGGGCCGATCGCTTGACTGGGCATGCAGTGGTTGCGCATCAATGCCTTGCACGATCAGTGCGACACATGCCGTGATGGCCAGCGTCGTCATTCTGTGTCGTGATTGATGCCGGAATGACCGGCGGCAACCGGCCTGCGTTGTGGCAAGGAATTGAAACATTTTGAATCCGCTTCTTCATTGGAGGTGCGTGCTGCGCCTTCCTTCTCCGCGTGGCCCTCCGGCGACGGTAGCGCAAAAAGAAAACCAAGCAAATGCGAGCGGCAACCCATCTGGCGATCGCTTGGTGGCAGGGAACCGAATACGGTTCCCGAACGCATTCTCGTGTCTCTCACGTCCGCAGTCAAATCCCGGCGGCACTGGGCAAACCTTATTGACAAAACGCCCGAGGTCGACAAAGGACTATCTGGATGTCCTGCAGCAACAGTGATCGTCACGCGAATCGCCCCTTAGCGATCCGTTGACTCGGCCAATTCAATGTAAGCGACCAGATCCAGAATCTCATCGAGCGTCAAGGTGTCCAACAGTCCCTCCGGCATCCAGGAAACGGGCGACGTCTGTTGGATCTCAATCGCGGCCTTGTCGATTTCAATTGTTTTGAACGGCTGACTGGGGTCTGTCGCCAAACGAAGCAGCGGTGACCGGTAGTCGCCTCCAAGCACAGCCTGCCCGGTGTAGGTCTTTCCGTCGCTGGTCACAATTTGAACACTGCGATAGTTTTCGGCGATCACGTTCGATGGTTCGAGAATCGACGTCAGCAAATCTCGACGGCTGAACCGGCGACTGGCTGCCGTAAGATCGGGTCCAACCAGCGTACCTCGCCCGGCAATCCGGTGGCATTGAATGCACGCTGCCGCAGAAAACATCCGTTTGCCTCGCTGCACATCGCGGAGACCATTTTTGTCGGTTGCGTCCGACATCGTTTCGATCGCTTCGACAGACCACTTCTGCACAAATGGTCGCGGCTTCACTTCGTCCCGTTGCTGCTGGCCCTGTTGATCTTCGATGATCACTCCAAGCGTTTCTCGTTCTGAATCGCTCAGGCCGCCGATAGCTTCCTCACGGATTTTGTTGATGAAGTCGTTCATCCCGGCACCGCCAAGGTAGTTCCGCGATTGTGCCAGCGCCGTGAAATAGGACGTTCGATCGGCCACGTTCCAGCCATTCTGCACAGCTCGAAGCACATACAAATAGTGCATCTGCTCGGTCTGGTCCGTGGTCGAATTCATCAACCGGATCGTTTTGGCAACAACATTGGTTGCTTTCGCTCGGACCAGCAAATCGCTGAGAGAACGATTGACCAGATAGGAACGATTGGGGTACATCGGGGCGAGTTTCTCGCGGATGGCGGACAACAATTCGTGTTCGGTTGCGACAATCCCTGGCGTCAGGCACAGCGAATACGCTTGCAGCGCAATCAGCTTTTCAGATCGCGGCATCGGATCGATCGCAAGCTCGTTGAGCCGACGAAGGATCGCGGGATAAAGTTCCGCTTGTCCGGAACGCGACAAGGACAACAACGCCTTGAGCGATCGATCTGGCGACGGATCAGCGAGCGCGGTCCCGCCACGTTTCGATCGGGCTTTGCTCGATCAAATGCATCGCCGCTTGCCCGATCCAAGGATCCGGATCGCTCAGATGACGCCAGGCCGAATCGATAAGGTCGGCACCCGCTTGCTGCTGCAGGGCCGATTCCAGTTGGCGGCGAGTTTCGCCCGAGCGGCTGGCAAACGCCGCGCGAGCTTGCTGTTGTCGCGTCGGCTCCACGGCTGGTTCGTCTGGATCGCCGACGAAACGAACTCGGTAAACGGCTGACAAAGTCTTTCGGCCGCCGGTGACCAGATACATCGATCCGTCCGGTGCGAAACAAACGTCGGTTACATTCAAAGGCTTACCTTGCAAAAACGTTTCCGCCGTCATCAGATAACTGCTCCCCCGTCGCAAGCAGTGGACCGCGATGACTCGGCCATACGCCCAATCCAGAATGAACAATGCATCTTGAAAACGCGGAGGAAAGTTTCCCGGCACGCCAAACTTGACCGCCGTGGGTGATCCCTTTCCGATATCCAAGTTGGGCCGATCATTGTCGGCGTGATCCGGATAGTACGGCGGCCAAGACTTTGTCACACCGCGCCAACCGTAATCGCCTCCGGTCACCAGGTGACTGACGCGGGTCGGCCGGTACCAGGGCGATCCCATGTCATATTCCGCGTCCGCATCATAGGTAAAAATGTCGCCGTCCCGATTGAAGTCGATGCCAAACGGATTTCGCAGGCCCGCGGCCAGCACCTCGACCTGACCGGACTCGGGATCGATCCGAAGCAGGTGACCTTCACTCGTTTTCTGTCCGCGACGGGCATCACGGAAGGGCGACGTGTAATCGATCGCGTCGGTCGGAATGTCGACCGAATCGCCATGGATCGAATAGATCTTGCCGTCGGGTCCGATCGCCAAGTCATTGCGACCATGGCCGACGCCACCTGACGAGGCATGCAGCAATTCCGGTTCCATGAACCGATCGTTATCGACCCTCCGCAGTCGGTACAGACCTTGAGAATTATTGGCGTTGGCAAACAGATCGCCGCCGGCAAAAACCAATCCGCGACATTCCTGAAGGGTATCGTCAATCAACTCTGTCTCGATGACATCGCCGCCATCCTTCGAGAGCGTCAACCGCAGCAGTCCCTGAGACTCCTTTGCCACCACCAAACGACCCTGGGGGTCAAACGTCATGCTGACCCACGAGTCTTCGCCCGGACCTGCCGAGCGAACGAGTTGGATTTCAAAGCCGGGCGTGACAGCGAAGGCGGCCGGATTCGTCCCTTCCTCGGTTCCCAACGCTTGTTTCCATTGTTCGTAATTGTCGATCGACGTGATCCCCACCCGTCGCGACTTGGGAATGATCAAGCGAGGGTCGACGCGACCAAAACTAACGGCCGTCTGTTGCCGTGAATCGCCTGAGGCCGACCAAGATGTATCCGAGACAATCGAGCGTTTCGAGCCGTCGTCATACTCCATGTCAAACTGCAGAAAAAAGGCCGACGGTCCCTCAACCCGTTTGGAAAAAACGGTCAGCGTGTGATCACCGACGCGAAGCCGGTTCGTGACGTCGATCGTCAACAACGGATCATAGGGTTCGAGCGCGGCGATCGCTTCATCGTCCACCAGCACGGTCAGACCGGCCGACTCACCGACGCAATGCAGGGTCGCAGAAACCACCGCGCGCTCGATCCGAAACGGCTTGTCAAACGTCGGCGATTCACATTCCGACCGCTGTTCCGAGCACCAGATCCAATGGGGTCGATTCAGGTCTGTTGATTCAGAATCGTCCGCGTGTGCCGATCGACCCGCCAGCACGCCTACGCACAAGAAAAACGAAAAGACGACAGTTCTGGGCATGGGGGTACCGAAAGAGCAGATTTTTGCGAATAGCGAATAGCGAACGCTGCGGCTGGCATGAGTATACAGGGTATGGGGCGCGTGCGGCGCAGCGATCCTCCAATGGCGGCGGGAAGTTGACCTGGGGCTGTTTTGTTGAGGACGAGCTTGCAGTCAATCGCCATTCTCGCGAAGCGGGCCAACCGCTCGATCGTCGATCGATCCTATGCCCGGCGTCGATTCGCGATGACGATCACTTCTGCGACATCTCCAGTTACAATCGTCTGGTCCGTCCCTGATCTTTCCCCACCGACAATCTTCCATTCCATGAATCGACTCCTCCAGCTGCTGCTGTTTCCATGTCTGATGACGGTGCCGTCTCTCGCGGTGGCCGACGTGACCGCTCCGGGCGCCCAACTCAAGCTTGTCGGCGACGGCTATCAATTCACCGAAGGACCCACCGCGGATGAAGCGGGGAATGTCTATTTTACCGACCAACCGAATGACCGCATCATTCATTTCGATTTCGGCAGCGGCAAAGCGACGACGTGGATGCAACCGTCGGGCCGCAGCAACGGTTTGTTTTTCGTCGCGCCGGATCGAATGATCGCCTGCGCTGATGCCAACAACGAACTGTGGTCCATCGACATCCAGACAAAGGAACACAAAGTCCTTGCGGGCGGATTTGGTGGGCGACGGTTGGGTGGGCCAAATGATTGCTGGGTGGACCGCGACGGTTCGATCTATTTTACCGATCCGCTATACAAGCGGCCCTATTGGACACAGACCTTCGCCGACGATCACCCACGAGGCGTGTATCGCTTGTCACCCACGGGCACAATCACGCAGGTGCTCGATGACTTGAAGCAGCCCAACGGGATTGTCGGCGACGCTGGCAAGCGATTGCTATTCGTTGCCGACATCAACGCCAAACGTACCTATCGATACCGGATCGCCGAGGACGGATCGCTGGTCGACAAGCAACAATTCTGCGAATCGGGCAGCGACGGGATGACGCTCGACCAGCAAGGCAACTTGTACTTGACCGGCAACAAGGGGGTCACGGTTTATGATCGCAACGGCAAAATGATTCAAGTCATCCCCGTGCCGCGCGGCTGGACCGCCAACGTCACCTTTGCCGGCCCCGAAAACCGTCATCTGTTCATCACCGCAGGTGATGCCGTCTTTGTCATCGAAATGAATGTTGCCGGCGTCTGATGCGATCAGCCAAGAGGACAGCCTCGATCGCGTTGAACCAAGGCGAACAACAAAGACAAAATCGTACCGTTACCGTTGGTCAGTACGGTGATGCGATCCCTCGCCAAGCAAGTGCCCGGTTTCCCCATAAAGTGTGAGCTAAGCTTGCTTCAGTATCGATCTATCGGGAGCCGAGCATGAGTATTGAGTCGATTGAAACGACTAGCGCAACCGCCAGCCACGCGGGTGCCGAGTTTTTTTGGGAAAAAATGAATCGGTACGGGCTTCCGGCAACCGAAATGCGAATTCTGATTGCCGGTTGTGGCGCCGGTCATGAAGCGGCCTGGATTCAGAATCGATTTTCGGCCCTCGTCGATGCGGTGGATGTCGATGACTTTGTCCCGGCCGAATTGAAGGGTCAGGCCGATCTGAACTTCCAGATCGCCAGCGTCTGCGAATTGCCCTTCGCCGACGACAGCTTCGACGCGATCTTTTACCACCATGTGATCGAGCACGTCGACCGACCCGATGATAGTTTGGTGGAACTGGCTAGGGTCCTCAAACCAAACGGCTGGATCTTTATCGGCACACCGAACCGGCAACGCTTGGTCAGCAGCGTGGGCGCCCACCAGCAGTCCGAATGGGAATCGACGTTTGCCAACAAAGTCAAAGACAATCTCCGAGACTGGAGTGACCGGTTTCGCGGTAAATTCCGCAACGAACTTGGCGCCCATGCCGGTTATAGCCGCAAAGAACTCGATGCGATGTTGGCCAAACACTTTGCACGACGTGAGTGGGTCACCGAAGACTACCTGCGATTCAAGTACAAAGATCATCGGCTGAAACCACTCGTCGAGATTTCAACCCACAGCGATCTCTCTTGGTTCGTCGCACCATCGATTTACGCGTTTTGTCAAAAAGTGTGAACCGTCCTCGTGCTCTGTCACGGAAAACAACCTAAAGCAGACCGTCAAGCCACGATGACAATCGCTCGATGACGTCGCCGCGACGCGTTTCCTGAAACAGGTCGTGTCGCAATTCTGGCCAACTGACCAGCGTCGCGGCCGGTCCGATGCGAACTGCCATGTGATGACAGGCACTGGTGTCGATCAGCTGGTCGTCTTCGCCGTGCATGATCAGGGTCGGAATGTCGACATCGCGGGCGTGATCGAGAGCCCAGCGGCCTTGCGACAGCAACTGGGTGGCCAGGTAGACGGAGATTTTTGAATGCGTCAGCGGATCGTTTCGAATCGACTCGCCCCGCAACCGATCATCCGTCAACAGGCGGACATCGACCGGTTTGCCGACAGGGAACCAAGGCAACAAGTGCCCGGTAATCCAAGCTGCGAAAATGTGCGGCCGCTGCGGCGGCGTTGGCGGCAGAAGCATCGGTCCACACAGCGCCAAACCGGCCAGCCCGGTGGTCGTCGGATCAAGTTGATCGCGACGCAAAACGTAATTCACTGCCAGATTGCCTCCCATGCTGTGACCGAGAATCACTTGCGGAACTCCCGGTAACCGGTGGGCGACCGTCTGACGCGCATGCGCGATGTCGACGAGCAGGCCATCGTAGCGGTCGGCGTGACCACGAATGCCCGGTGACAAACCATGACCGAGCAGGTCAAAGGCGAAGACGTCCCAACCGTCGCTGGTCAAATTCCCCGCCAGTTCTTCGTAGCGACCACCATGGTCTCCCAGTCCGTGAACGACAATCACGACTCCTTTCGGCGCGTCGCCTGCCGTCCAGAAATGTCCATGCAGTCGCTGGCCTCGGCCGGTCGGCAAAGTCTCATCGTGCACAAGCATCTCTCTTGTCGAATCTCGAAACGCAAGCCCGAGTCCGCGTCACCAACAACGTACGTCACAACATACGTCACTGTTGCAGTGACCATTTCCATCCGGCGGCGACGACCGACTGCCACTGACTGCTTTCGATCGTTTCGTTGTGGTGCCCGAGCGAGATTCCGAAGACACGAATTCCCTGATGCTCGTTGGTCCAAATGACCGGCTCGTCGTTGTCCGTTTCATCACTGTGAACCGTCGCCAGCACGGTCGTGGCTGGCCACACCTGTTCGATGATATACAGCTCGCCGTTGGGCGTATTCCAGAATGGTCCAATGGCGATTCGAGTTGGGAAGGTTTTTGGATTCAGATCATTCGTCACAGCCTAGCAGGGAGGTCACCTAACCTGTGAATCCTGCCGAACCGGGAACTGCCGAATCGGGAACTGCCGAATCGGGAACTATCGAATCGGGGCCTATCGAAACGGGTCCGGCGTGATTCGCGAGCAGGCCGCAGATGCCGTTTTGGCGGGACGGGGGCTCGATTCCGGCAGAATCTTCGCCTGACAACCGAGCTGCCGACGTTTTCGGTATAGAACCTGCGTTGGAGTATGAACCACGTCGATTGGCGCTGCCAAGATGACGTAAGATTTTGCGAATAGACTTTCAAATTACCCCGAAAAAGATCGTTCGTTATGTTCATCCGCTTGCTGGCGGCCTTCATCGTCGTGCCGTTGGTGGAATTGTACCTACTGCTGCAGCTTGCACAGGTGACCAGCGCGATGACAACCTTTTTGGTCGTCATCGTGACCGGTGTGATTGGCTCGATGCTTGCCCGCCGCGAGGGCGTGATGGCTTGGCGCCGATTCCGGCTGGCGCTCGCCGAAGGGCGCGCCCCGAGCCGTGAACTTCAAGATGGCCTGATGATCGTTTTCGCGGCGGCCTTGTTGCTGACGCCCGGTCTGCTGACCGATACGATGGGCTTCCTGCTACTGATTCCTGCTGGCCGCGAATGCATGCGGCGGTTGGTCCTGGCGAAGTATCTGAGCCGTTTCAAGCTGCAGGTTGACTTGGGGCAATCGGCCGAGTTCCCGTCGGCCCGCCAACCGAGCGGTGGTTACACCGTGGACGCCGAGGCGGTACGCCGAAAATAGCACGTCACGAGCGCCACGTGATGGGTCGTCCGTCGTGTGAGCGGATGTGTGCAGACTCACTCGTACGTCAGCTCCGCCGTCGCGGTCGTATCGATGTCGCTGGTAAATCGAATCCAATACGCCTGGAACTCGTCGGCAAACGGACGTTGCACACGTTCGCCCGGTGGCACGACGATCGAGTCGTATGTCTGTCATTGGCCGCTGCCGGTGACGTCGATTTCGATGGTGAAACGGACCGGCTTCCGTGATTGATGCGACAATTCGAGCCGTCGCGTGTCGAATCCGGACATCAAGAATGGGTCGGAAGGGACGTCGGCGGTGACGATCGTGTCGGTCCATGGTCCGCCCCGGCCCGTTGCCTTGCCGAGCGACCACAGTTCATCGACCGCCCCCAGCCAAACAGCGCATTTTCCATCGGGGGATCGCAGGATGCGATCGTTTTCGGTTGCTCGGGCATCGATGCCGCTGAGGCATGAAGCATCGTCCCAGCGGGTGACAGCAGCGGACCTTAGGGCAGAACTTCGATCGTGATCGGGTGCGTCGTGACGCCGCCGTCGACGGCCGCAGTCAAAAAGAAGGATCTCTTTCCTGGCACGGTGGTTGGGTCCGCGGTCAGGAAAAATTCTCGTTCGTTCTTATCCGCCAGCACCAGCAAGCCGTTCAGTCCGATGTTGTCGACATAGACACCTTGCGACACATTGCGACCCGAGTCTTCCTTCCCGAAGCTGACCTCGCTATTGAAGTCCTCTTTGCGGCGGATCACGACACGAGCCGACACCGTTTCACCGCGTCGGACCTGCAAAGTCCAGTCTTCGTCATCGCCGACATTACGGTCAATCGGTTGCAGCGATGGGATCACACTGGGTCGATCACCCAAACTGAACTCACCAACCTTGCCCACCCGCCGCTCAACCAATCGGCCAGCCACCTTTGCCCGAGCGATGATTTGTGGCGAGATCTTCCCCTCCCACGGCGCCGCGTTTTCATCGACCCAAATCGTGCCCACCGCATAGCGCTGGCCCGCTTCGATCGTCACTGGCGCATTGGACCGGATAACCGCCGGTAGATCGGGAATATCGAAGGTCACCGGGCCATCAAATCCGTCGATTCGATCAATACGAACGATGAACTCGCGACCTGTCCCTTTGCGGAGCGTTCCGTTGGCAGCCTGAACGGTCGGCTTGAAACCGGGCGCCGCGTCGCGAATGGCAAGCTTGTATTGAAAGCCATCGCCGCCGCTGCCGGTGGTGTCGCTGATGCGGGCAATGTATGGCCCATCGGCAGGCGCGGTGAACAATAGCCGACTGTTCTTGCCGGCAAGCCGCATCGGATCATCATCATTCTCATAGAACAAATCGAAGACCGGCAATCCGTTTGCCACAGGCGGCTCATCAGCATCCAAGCGGCGGACGATGTAAGCCGGTTCGCCAAGCGCGTGTGTCGTCGGCGTGGTGCCAAAGTAGGTCCAGCGGTTGCCTTCCCCCGGGTAAACGTTGAATCCCGAATCGGGACCGCGAGGATGCATCCACAACCGTGTCACCTCACCGGCCGCGTACAAGTATTCGCTCAGTTGCATTTCCTGCCAATTGAAGAGACGGAAATCGCCGACTTGATTGCTGTCTTTGCCGCGGAACGTGAAGTACGAGTCACGAATCGCCTGCAACCGGGTGCGCAACACTGGCTGACCCGATCCGTCCGACACGGTGACCGTGGGATCCAACGAGCCGTTGCCGACCGCATCGACATCAATCGCCCACACTTCGCCTGCGTGTGCCTGCCATAGGTACTGGTCCGACTCGCCTGCGGTACCGATCACACCTGTGACTTCAACGCCACGACCGACATGCATCGGCATTCGATCCCCGCGATCCGAATCGAGACGGACCGTTGTCGCGATCGAGGGACTGGCCTGCTGGGCCTTGCGCAGTGTTGCTTCATCGGTCGACTGCGATTCACCGAGGTCCATCAAGATTGGGTGAATTCGATCCATCACCGGCGCGGTGCCCGTCGTGGGACGCGGCAGTTGTCGCGTAACGAGTCGGCCATTCATCAGCGAAAATGTGACGGCCAGCCCGTCTGGACCGATGACCAGATCGCTACCCGATTCGCCCAGCGGCTCTAGTGTTGCCGATTGATTCCAATCCGAGGTACGGACAATCTTGACGCTTCCCGATTCGCTCAACACGACAACCGACTCGCCGTTGGGCGTCAAGGCGAAATTGACCAGCGGCGATTCGTCGATAAAGCGTGTGGCGACAATCGGATTGATGCGAGGTTTTTGCTTCGAGAGCAGCTTCCAAATCCGCAGTCGGCTGTCCCCGCTGGCTGCCAGAATGAACTTGCCATCGGCGGTGACTTTGACGGCAAATACCTCCCCTTCAGGCTGGCTGAGCGTATCGAGCCGGAGTCCGCTCTCGACGCTCCAGACTTTGACCGTTTCGTCAGCACAAGCGCTGACCAAGACCTGTCCATCGGGAGAAAAGTCGATGTCAAAAATAGCGCCGTTGTGTCCGCTGAACTTGCGAATCGGTTCCCCCGTGACCGCATCCCAGAGCACGATCTCGCGGTCATAACCGGCCGTCGCGACACGATCCTGCTGGGGTGAAAAGACTGCGTCATAAAGCGTATCTCGATGTCCGATCATCTCGGTGATCATGTCGCCGGTAGCGACCGAGTAAATCGCGGCGTGACCGTACGAACCGGTAACCCCCGAAGCGACCAGCAGCTTCGAGGCGTCCCTGCTGAACTCAAGCGAGTTGACCTTTCCCGGTTGATCCGCCAACGTCGTCATGATCGTATCGTCGTCACGTCGAATCTGCACCGATTCGAACCGTGCGATCGCGGTCAACATCCCGTCGCGTGAGCGGGCAATTGCCGTGATCGGCAGATCGACGCCGTCGCCGGTCGCGATCTTGGGCGTCCGCAACGGTTGGCGGATCGGCATATCACCCGCCGGACCAATCGCGCCCTGTTCAACCCAGGCCGATAACAACTGCAGTTCATCCTCGTCGGGGCCTTGTTCGCCCTCGGGCGGCATGAACGGTTCGATTTTTCCGCTGGCCATCAGCAGCATACGACTGCTGCCGGAAACACCGGCGGTGATCGCAAGTCCCGACTCGCCGCCGGCCATCAACGCCTGGTGCGTATCCATCACGAGCCCGCCGCTGTCTTCGCCCTCGGTATGACAGGCGACGCAATATTTTTGCAAGATCGGCGCGACATCACGGTTGTAATCCACCTGCTCGGCAGCCGACAGGGAACCGCTGGCAAAGAACAGCAGGGCGGTGGCGAGAAAATAACGCATGGCAGCTAACGACCATTCCTAGTGATTGAAAGTAAATTCGGTGCTCGTCAAAACGCTCCAGCCAACGTCTTGCAACGCGGTCGAGCGATCGTCGCCATATTCGGCCACAACCGACAACAGTTTCTTTAGTTCGGCATCACTGGGTTCACGCGACAAGGCGGCAATGAACAGGGTTTGGATGATCCGTGTGTTGTCGGCGCCGTCGTCGATCAGTCTGTGAATCAAGTTTTCCTTATCGGCGAGTTTTGGATTGAGCGTCTCGCCGTTGGACAGGTGAAGCACTTGAACCATGCTCGTTTCGTTGCTTCGCTCGCATTCGCAGGTGATCTCGCGAGGATTGCGCCCGAAGGTTTGCAGGAAGTACGATTTGACCGCAGCATCGTACAGCTCGATCGCATGCGTCCCCTTGGCGTAAAAATCGGTCTTCTGAAAATCGGCGCCGGGAAACGCCACCTCATTGAATTCCGTCGCCGACCCGAGTACCTGGTCGATCGAATCGAGCAACACTTCGGCCATCAAACGACGCGGATAGTGCCGGCTGAGGTACTTGTGCTCATCGCGATTCTGTTCCAGTGGAACACTGCTTCGCTGGTAAGTCTCGCTGCGCAGGATCGTTCGCATCAACTGTTTCAAATCGAATTTGGCATCGACAACATGTTCTGCCGCGGCAGAGAGCAGCGGCTCGTTGGATGCGGGATTGCTGAGGCGAAGATCGTCGACCTGCTCGACCAAACCGCGGCCGAAGAAATTTGACCAAATGCGGTTCGTGATCGCCCGCGCAAAATAGGGATTCGCTGGATCGGTCATCCAATTTGCCAGGGCAACGCGGCGATCACCTGGGTCGTCGAATTCCAGCGGATCGGAATCGAGCGGCGCGGGGGGCTGCGGTTTTCCGCGTTTGGGTTGAATCAAATCCCCCGATGTCGCCACGTACAGGGTGCGAATCCCGTCGCCGTTCCTGCCGTCACCACCCCATCCCTTGGCCCGTACGCGGGCAAACAGATTGGCCATCGAGTAGTACTGGTCGTTGGTCCATTTTTCCAGCGGATGGTTGTGGCATTTGGCGCAACCGATCGAAAGGCCCAAAAATGCCTGGCAAGCATTCTCGGTCATTTCCTCGGGGCTTTGGTGCAACGCGTAAAAATTTGTCGCTCCATTTTCGTCGCTGCCACCGGTGGCCGTCATGATCTCTCGGCAGAACTGGTCCCACGGTTTGTTTTCTCGAACCGAGTCTTGCACCCATTGATAGTATGCCTTCACCGCGATCGGTCGTAGCTGCGTGCCATTGATCAGCAGCATGTCGCTCCAGCGATACGCCCAGTAATCGACAAAGTCTTCGCTGGCCAACAACCGCTCGATCAATAGATCACGACGCAGGCTCGGATCTTCGCCCAAGAACGCATCTCGCTCACCGGGCGTGGGCAGCCTGCCGGTCGTGTCCAGCGTCGCCCGTCGCAAGAAGGCTTCATCGTCACACCGTGGCGACGGACGCAGATGCAGCGTCTTCAGTTGCGCGAGGCTAATATCGTCGATGAAATTTCGCCGTGGGCTTTCGTCGTAAATCGATTCGGGCACATCATAGGGATAAGGAACGGTCATTCGCGCGAGCGCGACTTTGCTGCCGAACCAGACCAACACGGCTCCCTCGCCGCTGCCGCGGACCGAGACGATCCCGTCTCGATCAACGCTGGCAACGGCTTCATCGGTTGCCGAGAACTGAGACCAATGGGTGACATCGATCACCCGGCCATCGTCGTAGTGTGCATTGACCAATACACGAGATTGATCGGCGGGTGAGAGCAGTGCCGATTCCGGCAGCACGCTGATGCGCGTCAGTCGCGGATCTTCAGCCGCCGGCCCATCGGCTCCACCGGCGATCCACTGCGAGATGATTTCGTAGTCTCGTGACTCGGTATCGAGTTTCAGGCCACCCTTGTGCGGCAACGCGCCGGTCGGTTTGGCAAGGATCAAACTGCGTCCGGGGTCGGCCAATTCGATCCTCCGACCGCGTGCTTCACGTGTGATCGTCAGGTAGTCGGCGTCGATGTCATAGCCGCGCAGGGAAAGCTTGAAACCGCCCTTGCCCGCCAACGCGCCATGACAAGACCCCTGGTTGCATCCGATCCGTGAAAAGATCGATTGAACATCGTTGCGAAAATTCCAACGATGCGGCTGGTCGGCCATGACAACGCTGACCGACGCGGTTGCCTCACTGTGGTCGGCGTGTCTCGCGATAATCGTCGCCTGGCCGTTGCCGACCGCCACAGCAACTCCCGCCTGGATTTCCACGACATTCCGATCGCTAGAAGTCAGCTCGACCTGTTCGCTGGGGACCAACGCTGAAACGCGGCCATCGTGGATGGTGACAACGGAAAGTTGTTGCCGACCTTGGCTACCGTGCAGCTGAAAATCCTGTGGCAACACTCGCAGCTCGGCAGCCGAGAGTGTCGCGGCACAAACAGCCAAAACGATCGTTGGGAGGTAACGTGACATCGAGGCGATCAGAAAGGTGGGGAATGTGGCAGGCGGTCGGTCGCCAACAAAACACAACGGTTCGGCGAACAGGCGTTAGGCGAACAGTTCTCTGATTTCACGGACGCCGAAATCGACCAGCGGGAAGGGTCGACCACCCGGTCCAGGCATCTCGGCGTGAAGATCCAAGCCAAGGCTCTTGAAAATCGTGGCGACGACCTCTCCCGGATTGGCCGGTCGATCGGCAGGCACCGCGCCGATCGGGTCGCTGGCGCCGATCGCACGGCCGCCCTGGACTCCGCCGCCAGCGAATGTGCAGGAGAAACATTGCGGCCAATGGTCACGACCGCCCGCCGGATTCACTTTCGGTGTGCGCCCAAATTCGGCTAAACCACAAACCATCGTCGAGTCCAACATTCCACGATCGTCCAAGTCGGCAATCAGCGCCGAATATGCTTGGTCGTACATCGGAGCGACAATGTTCTTCATTCCCTCGATGGTCGTGAATGGCTTGCTGCCGTGGATGTCCCAGGTGATCTCATTGAACACAGTCAAGAAGGTATTGATGGTGACGAAACGCACACCTGCCTCGATCAATCGACGTGACAACAAACAGCACTGCCCAAACCGATTCATGCCGTACCGTTCACGCACCGCCGTGGGCTCTTTCGTCAAGTCAAACGCCTCGACCGCCTGTTTGCTACTCATCAACCGATAGGCGGACTCAAAATTCTTGTCGAACATTTTGGCCGACTCGGTCGCTTCGAACTCGTGGATCCGATCCTGGATCGCGGTGCGCATTCGTCGCCGGCGATCGATACGAAGATCACCGAGTGTCGGTGGCGGTAACAGATCGGGAACTTTGAAATTCTCTTGACTGGGGTCGGCCATCAGGGCGAACGGGTCAAACGCTTTGCCGAGGAAGCCGCCCGCTTGCCCATTGGGCAGGTTACCGCCACCACGTCCCATCGTTTCGGGCAACACGACGTGGGCCGGCAAATCGCTGCGCCGACCTCGCATGTATTGCAGCACGGCGCCCGCATGGGGATAGTTCACGCCGCCGTTGAATTGCCGCCCCGTCTGCAGCAATTGCCAGCCGGCGTCATGCACGGCCGCGGCGGTGTGATAACACGACCGGACAATCGAAAACTTGTCAGCGATCTCGGCATGTCGTGGCAGGATTTCGGAGATTTGAAAATCGCCCCTGGTGGAGATCGCTTGGAACGGCCCACGGACCTCGGCAGGAGCCTCCGGCTTCATATCAAAGGTATCCAACTGGCTCGGCGCGCCGAGATTGAAGATCATGATGCATGATCGATCGTCCTGTTGGGGGTCGACCGAGCCACGCTCGGCGGCGGCCAGGAATTCGGGCAAACCGAGACCGATCGCTGCCAGAGTACCGATCTGCAGGAAATCGCGTCGCGTCGCGCCATCACAGGTGTGGGACGAACCGCGCGAAGTCAAATTCAGCATGATACAACCGTTGGCTGGGGCAATAGATCGGTGGGGCGCTCGGGCGTCGATCCGTGGGGCGATCGATCCGTGGGGCGTCGATCCGTGGGGCGATCGATCGGTGGGGCGGCGATCCGTGGGGCGATCGATCGATGGGGCGGCGGGGATCCCCTGAACGTGCGGGAGGACGCGATTCGCCAATCCCCATCGTACTCCATTCCCCGCCAAGCGGATCACAGCGATCCTACATCCTTTTGCGAAAATTGACCGGCGCCGGGAAAAAGAATCGGCCGCCGCCGCCCGATCGACTGCATCCGGGTCGTGAATCGATGGAACGAGCACGATTTCCGCTACCGACGTCAACGCGGATCGATTTCTTGGTCATCCTGCGGCTCGTCGCGAAGTTCGTCGCGCCGGGCCTCAAATTCCGCGAGTTGACGGAGCATCGGTGGTGAGTGCGGCATCAAGCGGAGGGCCCGACGTTGCATGCGAATGGCGTTCTCCACATCGCCGACAGCAAAATAACAGCGGGCACAGGTATCAAGTTTCATGGCATCGGAATCGAGCTCCAATGATTTCAGGCTGTAATCGAGGGCCTTCTGGTAGTCTCCCTCGGTACTGCTGACCAGCCAGGCATATTGATTCAACTCCAACCCCAGTTCGTACACCCCACTTCGAAACGCGCCGGCCTGGCGAACCAGCATCTCGGCCCGTTGCACATCGCCATCCACCCGTCGAATCGTCTGCTTCAAGGTAGCGAGCACGAGTTCATTCCACTCATCGTCGCTTTTGAGACGGTACATGGCGATCAAAATATCGATGTTCTCGGGACTCATCCGGAAGGCACGCTGCAACATCTCTTTGGCGTCTTCGGGATCACCGTTTTTGATTTTGGCAAGCCCGCCATAGTATTCCAGATCGCTCTTGATCCCGTTGTAGGCGAACAGAATCGAGTTCAACCGCTGTTTGAATTTATCGTCCTTTTCGATTCGGTCGGTCAGCGGCCTGAGCACTTCGACGGCATCACTGTATCGCTGAAGCTCGCCCAACATTCGCGACAAATGGACTCTCGCCGTGGCCGCCGGTTGCGAATCAATCTCCATCGAATCGATGATTTGGCGAAACTCACGTTCGGCCCAATGAAACAACCCACGCTCTTCCAGCTTCTGGCCGATCTCGCGATGTGCTTCGCGGTCTCCTCGATCTCCTTGGGCGACATCCGGGCACGTTGCTGGTCATCTTGCGGAAGCGCATTGATCTTCAACGCACGATCGGCAAGTTGATCTGCCTGGGCAACATCGCCGCCAACCTTTGTCGCTTCGGCTGCGCCGTACAGCAGGATCGGTTGATCGTCAAACATTCGTTGATGGTGACGACGAAGTTCCAGCACGAATGAATGCAAGTTGTTGTCGATCGCCCAGCCGCAGGCATCCACCAAATCTCGTGTCGTCGGCGGGATCAAGTCAAGGTTGGCGCTGGCCAGCCTCAAGGCCTCGGCACGTTGATCGGAGCGAGCAGCTCGGGTGGCGCAGACACGCACCAGTTCCAGCACCGATGGGCGCGTCGATTGCTGCGTTGCCGCGGTATCAATCTCCTGACGTTGGCGGTCGATCAGTTCCCGCCATCGCTGGGCCGAATAACCACCGCTGGACAAGTCCTCGGCATAGACGCGGAGCCACTGTGATGCCTGGCGATCGTTGGCCCCGAGAACCTCCAAGACCTGCTCGGAATGACGCCGCCTGGTGTCGGGGTCGGCAGCCATCGGTTGTTGCATCAAAGCGAGTGCCGCACGTCGGCTGAGACGCAACGAGGTCTCGAATCGGGCCAACCTTACCAACGCGTCCAAGGCCTTGCGATCGGAGAGCTCGGCCAACATTTCAATCCGGCTAAGCCGCTCGCTTTCGCTCTGGGCACCATATTCGTCGAGCGCCTCGCGAACTTCCGGAGGATCGGTTTCCTTGGACCATTTGACCAACAGGCTGCTGACCAGATGACTTGCGGCCATCGCAATTTCGTTATCGTCGGTGCGGAATTGAGCCGAATGCAATTCATCAAACGCTTCCAATCCCATCCGTTGCAGCTTCTCTTTCGCACGAACCCGAGTGGCATAGCTGTCACTACCGAGTTGCTCGATCAATTCGCCGACCTCGGTCCGCTGGCGATTCTCCTGATCGGCCGCCCGCGACGTGCTCAGACCCACCCCCCAGCCGAACACGATCAAAATGGCAATCCCAGTGCTTCGATAGTCCCAAAATTGACGCATGCAACCCGCTCAGATTCTGAATGGAGAAAGTGAGATCATGCCCGGCGAAACCCCTTGCGACCGGAACGTCCACCCCCACAATCGTAACCGCTGGTGGTTCGATCACGACAGGGATAACTCGGCGGCGGTGGCCGAAATGTCTGCCGAGGCTGGCCAATTGCCGGGGCCCAATGGCCGGATTGCCTAAAAAGTCGCAATTCCCGGCGATCGACGCGAACCGAATCAAAGTTTCGCAGGTAGCAGAAAACAGCTAGGATGCGAAAAATGAGTCCTCGGCAATTGCCAGCATCGCCGTCCCCCACTTCGAGCCTCGGTCTGTGAATCGTCCGCAAAAGAAAACGCCGAAAAAGCAACTGAAGAAGCCGGAACAGCCCGAAAAGCAAGAGGACAATCGTGATCCGGCGGTGGTCCGCAGCGAAGCATTCCGTGTTTCGGCCGGCAGGGAAACGGTCGAGGCGTTCGTCGTCGCCTTCATCCTGGCCCTGCTATTTCGAGCATTCCTCGCCGAGGCGTTCGTGATCCCGACCGGATCGATGGCGCCGACGTTGATGGGGGCCCATAAGGATATTGTCTGCGACCGCTGTCGGACGTCGTACCAGTGTGGTGCCAGCGTGGAACGCCGGGGACCGGTCACCGAAGGTGTCGTTGTCGCCACGATCTGTCCGAACTGTCGACACGTCAATTCGCTCGACCTGATCAACAAGTCCAACGACGGCACGTTCAATGGCGACCGCATTCTGGTCAGCAAGTTTTCCTACACGCTGAGCGAACCGGAACGCTGGGACGTGATCGTCTTCAAGTATCCGGGCAACCCCAAACAGAATTACATCAAGCGATTGGTGGGACTGCCAAACGAAACTTTGACGATTCGACATGGTGACGTGTATGCTCGGCCCACCGACAGCCAGCAAGAGAACGTGATCCTCCGCAAGCCGCCCGAGAAGCTGCTCGCGATGCGTCATTTGGTGTACAACGCGGATCGTCAATCGCCAGCACTGATCCGAGCCAACTATCCCAGTCGCTGGCAACCGTGGACCGAGAATGCAACCGAGCCGCCCACGGATTCCTGGAAGATCCAACGCGATGAAGATGGCTTAACAGCCACCCTCGATGACCGGGGCAACGACCGCTTTCGTTGGCTTCGTTACTATCACCGATGGGCGGATGAGACGCAGTGGGAGATGGCCGACAAGGGACTGTCGCTGGCCGACGTCGATCCCTACAGCAGCCGGCTGATCACCGATTTCTATGCCTACAACGCCTATGTCAACGTTGATGCAGATCTGGTCTATCGGCGAGAAGAAAAGCCGGCCACGTTCCGCGGTTCACGCTTGGAACGGATTCTCAATGGCGGATACAGCAAGGGTACCTTTCGTCCCGAGTATCGATCCGGAGCCAGTCCCGATCAGTTCGGCAGCTCGGCGGGGTTTGGGAATTACGATTTGGCTGCGGAAGGAATGCACTGGGTCGGTGACCTGATCCTCGAGGCCGACGTCGATACGTCAACGGATTGTCGTGAATTGCTGCTCGAACTGGTCGAAGCGGGTGTCAAACATCGCTGCCAGATTGACCTCAGCAATGGCACCGCGACGCTCAGCAATTACGACACCGAACCACTTTCCTTTGACCAAGCCGACGGCAAGCCCAACGCGCAGCCGGCTGCGACAACATCGCTGCGTGCCGGCCAGAGTCATCGAGTTCGCTTTAGCAACTGTGACGACCAATTGCTGCTGTGGGTCGATGACGAACTTGTGCAGTTCGACGCACCAACCACGTTTGATGCACGCCAGTTTCGCAGCGATGATAAAGATCACCCACAATACCTGGCGTCCCATCCATTGGATGCCGCACCGGTGGCGATCGCGGTACGGGGCGGAACGAGCACCGTCCGCCATTTGCAAGTCGATCGCGACAAGTACTACATCGCGACCGACAGCAGCGAGAGCTTGGGGCTGAACGATTATGACACCAACATGCTGTGGCGACTTGCCGGTGGCGGTGTCAACAATCGGCAGATCCAGGAAGCGTTCACCGAGCGCGACCGCTGGGCAGAATTTGTCGGCTGGCAGACGCGACGCAGTGTCGAATTCGTGCTGCAGCAGGATCAGTTCTTTCCGATGGGCGACAACAGCCCCGAGAGTTTGGATGCCCGCTGCTGGGCCGGTACCAAAGCACGTCTCTATCTTCCCGACGACGTCAACGAAGAGGCGTACCGATGGAGCGACGCGTCCTACGTGCCCCGCGATCTGTTGGTCGGAAAGGCGCTGGTCGTCTTTTGGCCCCATTCCTGGAATTCGCCGGTCCCGTTCATACCGAACGTCAAACGCATGAAGTTGATTCGTTAACCATCCTCGAAAAGAAGCATGGCATGGAAGCCCCGTTGAGCAACGTCTCGTTGACCGCAAGCGATGAACCGACACGGCCCGTGTTGCAGGCCGTCGACCTGCAAAAAACCTATGGCCGCCGGCGAGTGGTCGATGGCGTGAACCTGCACGTCGGCCAAAACGAAATCGTCGGACTGCTGGGACCCAATGGGGCCGGTAAGTCGACGAGTTTTCGGATGATCTGCGGAATGATCGAACCGGACCGTGGACGCGTCTACCTGGACGGGCAAGATGTCACCGCTTGGCCGATGTTTCGGCGGGCACGGGACGGTCACATGGGTTACCTGCCCCAAGAGCCCAGCGTCTTTAAAAAGCTGACCGTCGAACAAAACATCTCCGCGCTGCTGGAACTGCTGGGCATGGACCGGCAAAGCCGAAAGCAACGAACTCAGGAACTGCTGGAAGAATTCAACATCACCCACATCCGCAAGAACCGCGCCGCCGGGCTGAGCGGCGGCGAGCGTCGACGTTTGGAAATCGCCCGGTGTCTCGTTTCCGATCCCAAGATCGTGATGCTCGACGAGCCATTTGCCGGCATCGACCCGGTGACCGTCCAATCGATCCAGGGTGTGATCTCGCAATTGCGCGAAGGTGGCATCAGCGTTTTGATCACCGACCACGCGGCACGAGAAATTCTCGACACAGTGGATCGTTGCTATGTGATTTACCAGGGCCAGGTCTTGATCGACGGAACACCCGACGAAGTCAAGCAACACCCGAAAGTTCGCGAGGAATACCTCGGTGACATGGACGGGCGAACCAATGGTTCGGCGGGCAGCTCACCGGGGCGGACTTCCAACGTGCCGCCGCCCCACTTCCGAGTCAAAACCAGGACGCCAGGCAAGCGGGCGAATCGAATCTCCGACGTCTGAGACCGCGACCGCGGTCGATCAAATCCGTGACACGTATTGGCCGCTAAGACGACGCACCAATCGCCTCATCTCCAACACACTGATGGCGGCGATCACGCGGTGCGCATCGAGTCGGCTGTTCTCGATCACCTGATCAATCGGCGTGCTGGTCTGTTCAATCGCATCGAGTACGGTTCGTTCTAAATCGTTGAGTTTCAGTTCCGACGCGTTACGCAACTCACGCCCGTCGTCCGTGGTCACCGGCTCGCGCATCGGCCCGATTTCATCCAGAATGTCATCGACCGTTTGCACCAACGTCGCACCGTCACGGATCAGCTGGTTGCATCCCCGCGACGCGCGGCTGGTGACCGGCCCCGGTAAGGCAAAGACTTCCCGATTCTGTTCGCCTGCCAATCGGGCGGTGATCAACGCGCCGCTGCGATCGGGCGCTTCGATGACCAGCGTGGCCAGCGACAGTCCAGCGATCAATCGATTGCGTTGTGGAAACATGCCACCGCGCGGCTTGGCATGCGGTGCAAATTCGCTGATCACCGCGCCATTGTCCGCCACACCCCTGGCCAGCCCCTCGTGCTCGCGGGGATAGATGTTGCCAAGTCCGCTGCCCAGCACGGCGATCGTGCGCCCACCGGCGTGGAGCGCGCCCTGATGGGCCGCGGCATCGATTCCACGAGCCAAACCGCTGACCACCGTGATCCCCGCCTTGGCCAGCGAATAGCCAAATCGCTCGGCCTGTCTCAACCCATAACTGGTTGCGTGCCGGGTGCCGACGATCGCGACCGCGAGATCATCCTCCGGGGCGACCTGACCACGGACGAACAACACCGGCGGCGCATCGACAAGATCATCAATGTTCCGCGGATAGAACTCGGTGTCCCGACACACCACCTCGGCAAAATTCTCGGCACACCAGCGGATGATCGATCCGACGTCGACATGATGGGCAGCGGTCCGAATCGCGTGAATCAATTTCGGCCCCACACCACGGACCGATGCCAACTCAGGCCCGCTCGCGGCGAGAACGGCTTGGGCGTCGCCGAATTGTTCCAGCAAGCAGCTGAGCGTTCGCGGCCCCAGCCCCGGCAACATCGCCAACTGCAGGGTCGCCGCCACGTGGCGGTCGACCGTGACGCCGTCAGTCGGCCCGTCGGTTGGCGCATTGCGGTCGGCGCATCATCTCCCTCCATCGGTGCCCCCGGGAGTTTCCATGGAAAGTTGACAAAACCGAGGATCAAGATCCCTCGGGGGGATCAGCCTACCGCATTGCAACACCGGCGGCAAATCGCCGCCCGACAGCCCGGCGGCGCGGCGAACCGCTCAACGAATCGTCTCGGCAAACTGCTTCACCACTTCCCGCTCGGCCAATCTTGGGTTCACGTGCGGGCGAGACTCCAGCAATTTTGCTTGTGCTTGTTCCTTCGTCATGCCGCGATACTTCATCAGCCAGCAGAGTGCCACGGTGGCGCTTCGTGCCCGGCCAGCCTTGCAGTGGATATAGACGGTGTCACCATGTTGCGCGTGACGCTCGACAAACTCGACCGCATTGGTGATATCGTCGAGTTTTGGATGGGTGAAATCGGTGGTCGGAATCCGTAACTGCTCGATGCCCAGACGTTCGTAAGCGACTTGGGGACCGGCGTACTCTTCGCACGTATTGACGACACCGCGCACGCCCGCGGCGTATAGCCCTGCGACATCCCGTGAAAAGGGATAGGCGCCGACAATCACGTGCGGGTCAATGCGATCCCACCAGTGGCGGACTTTCAAGATCCGACCGAGCGTGAAGTTCCAAGCCAACGTCGGGTAAAACACGGTTCGCGCGTATACGCGGCGCAGCCATGGCATCATTTTCCGGTCAACTTCCCTGCCAGCAGTTTTGTTGCTTCCATCTCGGCCGCGTCCATCACGTCGGCAATCGGTACGGGAACGCCGCCATTGGCTTTGCTGACCGAGGCCGCTTGCATGAACGCATAAAGCTCGATCGTTTCCGCCGGATCGATGGGCGTTTCGCGGGTCCGAAAGAATTTGGCGATTTGGACGACCAAAGGTTTGTACCCATCAAACTTTCCGATCTCCGCAATGCCGTCCTCGCCGAACACGGTTCCGCCATAACCGCTTTTCCCCTTTCGCAAGCCGCGAAAAGTTCCGATCCGGCCATCGGCCCAACGCCCGACCGCAAATTCATAGTCCTCGGTTGACGTATGGCTGACCGTTTCGCACCCGCTCCTCATGCAGGTGTACAGTAACTCGACGCCATGAATTCCGTACCAAAACAGATCGACGTGTGTCGGTTCGATCGAGCACGGACTGTAACTGCTGCAACCAAGAACATTGCCGACCTTGCCCTCACGGATCGCCTGCGCCATTTCGCCGAATCGCAGCGACGAACTGGAGAACATGGGCACTTGGTAATGTTCGGCGGCGCGAAAGATGGCGACAACTTCGGCCAAGTTCGATCCAGTTGGCTTGTCGATGAATACGGGCTTACCCGCCTTGAATACCTCCAGGGCCTGATCCAAGTGCAGACGACCGTCATTGGTTTCCAGCAGTACACAATCCACTTTCGAGAGCAACTCGGGGATCGAATCGACGACCTCCAATCCCATTTCCTTGACCTTGGCCGTGTACCCGGGGATTCGACTGGCACTCGATTCGATATCTCGGCTGCCATAGGGATAAGCCGCCACAACGCGACAGTTTTGCATCGCCTCGCTCGGCGGCTGCTGATTGAATTCACCCGTGAATGCGGGAACATGGGATGTATCGAGTCCAATGATTCCGACTCGCAAGGTATTTGCGTCATCGGCAGAACAGGTAATTTGATTTGTCATGGGAGCAACAACGGATACCGCGAGAAACAAACCCATCAAGCTAGAGACACGCACGGCCAAGTCGCCTTGTTACGGTGGAGGGAGACGATTTCAAACTGTCCCGACAGTGTAGGCACAAATGTTCCTCGATGCGCGAGTCGCCATTGGAGTGCCCCGCGATGCTACCACAGGGCGGGGTAGATGGTCCGCGTGCGGGAGCGGCGTTTGTGCCCGCCCAGGAGCGGGATTTATCTTCGATCGTCCCGGCCGGCAGCTCGCAAAGGGAGGCCGGATGAGATGCCTGAATCGGGTCGCCAATGTCCCGGTCAACGCCCTACCAAAAAATCAACCCATTCTTCGGCCCCAATGGTCCGAGCCGATTCCTTCCCTAAACCGCGTAACCTTCCGCGGACCGTTCGGTTGAATCATGAACGGCTTTGACTTTGGCATCACTGGGCATCGCCGCGACTGGGTGGGTCAATCACGAGCGAAGACTCGTTAGCCCACACTTGCTTGACTGGACGTTAGAATGAGCCGATGTTCATTTAGCAATCCTCCGGAGTTCATGCTGTTGGCCATCGGGAACATCAGACGCCTCGTGTTGGGCTCCCACAGCGATCGGTTTCGCAGCCTTTGGAATCGCAGCCTGTGGTTTCGAGCCCTGTCGTTCGCGCTGATCGTTTTGCTGCATACCTGGACGCTGTCGGCCGCCGACTTCGAGGATGCTCAGCATGAGTTTTTGCAAGGAGCGTACCAGGAAGCGACCGAACTGGCCGCCGCACAGGTCGACTCTGGTATCTGGAACGAACGATGGCCGCGGTTACTGATCAAGTGCCAACTCGCGACGGGTCATTATGCCGAGGCAAGGGAATCCTACGATGCGGCGATCAAACGATACCCGACGAGCTTGACGTTGCGGATGCAAGGACTGGACATCCTTCGTCTGAATCATCTGCCCGATGAAGCGTTCGCCGCCCAGACCCAAATTCTGCAGTTGTTGCAAAGTTCTTCGTCCCGGTTTGCCAGCCGCGACAACCTGATCGCCGCAGGTCGATACTTCACCGAGCGTGGCGAAGATGCCAAAAAGATTCTGAATCTGTTTTACGATCGCGTTCGTGACGCCGACCCAACCTTTTTGGACGCTTACATTGCGACCGCCGAATTGGCACTTCAAAAAGGCGACTTCAAAGTCGCCGCAGACACGCTTCAGGCAGCCGAACGGAACGACATCACGGATCCCCAAGTTGCCTACTTGTTAGCCCGCGCGTGGCAGTCGTCGGATCCAGAAAAATCGACCGCCGCCCTGGAACGCGCACTCCAGCAAAACCCCAATCACACGCCGAGCCTATTGTTCCAGGCCGAGGCGATGATCGACCGCGAACGTTACGACCTCGCCCAGGAAATCATTCAGCGAGTCTTGCAGATCAATCTGCACGACCAAGAGGCTTGGGCATTGCTGGCCGTCTTGGCTCACCTTCGGGGCGAATATGAAATGGAGGCTCTGATGCGTGCCGCGGCGCTCAGCACTTGGGGTGACAACCCGCGAGTCGACCATCTGATTGGGCTGAAATTGTCTCAAAAGTATCGATTCGAAGAAGGTGCCGCCTACCAGCGAAAAGCGTTGGCCATGGACCCCAACTATCCCCCCGCGAGTTTTCAGTTGGCGCAAGATCTGTTGCGTCTTGGGGACGACGACATCGGTTGGCAGCTGGCCGAGACGGTTGCGAAGGAGGATCAATACAACGTCGTTGCACATAACCTGGTCACATTGCACGACCGGATCAAGACGTTCACGGTGATCGAGGCAGGTGACATTCACGTTCGGATGGATTCGCAGGAAGCAAGAATCTACGGCCAAGACGTTCTCGATCTGCTAACCGAAGCCAAACAGTCACTGTGCACTAAGTATCAGGTTGAACCTGGGGCGCCGATCATCGTCGAGATCTTTCCGGAACAGAAAGATTTTGCGATTCGCACCTTTGGGCTACCCGGAGGAGCCGGCTTTCTTGGCGTCTGTTTCGGACGCGTGATCACAGCCAACAGCCCGGCGTCACAGGGCGAGCGACCCTCGAACTGGCGTAGCGTCTTGTGGCATGAGTTTTGTCACGTGGTCACGTTGGAAAAGACGAAGAATCGGATGCCACGGTGGCTGAGCGAAGGGATTTCGGTTTACGAAGAACGCCAGCGTGATCCATCATGGGGCGAATCGATGACGCCCCGCTATCGCGAGATGCTGCTCGGTGACGACTTGACGCCAGTCAGCGAATTGAGTGCCGCGTTTCTCAGCCCCCCTTCGCCGATTCACTTGCAGTTCGCCTATTACGAATCGTCGCTCGTCGTCGAGTTTCTGACCGAACGATATGGCTTGGACGCGTTGAAACAGATTCTTGTCGATCTCGGCGACGGACTATCGGTCAACGACGCATTGGTTCGCAGTGTCGGTTCGCTGCCGAAGTTGGATAGCCAGTTTGCCGATTATGCACGCATGCGGGCGAGCCAGTTCGGTGCGGACGCCGATTGGTCTCGTGACGAGCTGCCGGAAAAAGTTTCGCCCGATGAACTCGTCGCATGGGTTACCGAACACCCCGACAACTACTGGGGACTACGATCACTCGCCGAAGCGATGATCGCGACCGGGCGAATCAGCGAGGCGCGGCAACCGCTGGAGAAACTGCGGGAACTGGGAACGGTCACTGGCAGCCAGGGCGGACCGCTGGAGATGTTGGCCGGTGTTTACGAGAAACTGGAAGAGCCGCAGGCCGAACGAAAGACGTTGGAGCAAATTATTCAACTTTCCAGCGATGCATTGCCCGCGCTGCGGCGTTTAATCTCGATGGCACGCAATGACAGCGAGTGGGACGACGTCACGAGGTACGCCGAAAAAATGCAGTCGATCAACCCACTGCTGCCCGAGAGTCACGTCGCGATGGCCGACGCGGCGGAACATCTGGATCAACCCCAGAAAGCCGTGCGGGCTCTGAACGCAATCTCGGCGCTGGACCCGATCGACCCGGCTGGCGTCGATTTTCGGATCGCCCGTGCGCTAGCGGCGATGCAGCAAAAGGCCCTTGCCAAACACCACGTGTTGCGGGCATCGACGAAGCACCCCGATACCGCGAGGCGCTGCGGTTGCTGCTGGCGCTCAACAACGATTCGACCGATGATTCGCCCCACCAGGCCGATCCGCCCGGGCGGGAGGGTACGTCGACCGATGCACCGGCCGCGACCAGGCAGCCGGACGAACAAGCCGAGGCAAAGCCATGATCAAACGGATCGCAGTTTCCCCGTCACGACGTGTCGCCGCCCTGTCCATCATCGCAGCACTGATGCTGGCCGGCGCTGCCGTCGCCCAGCGGGGCTGGCGGGGTGGCTATCGGCAGTATGATCCGACCTCACGCAATGGCGTGCCAGACTGGGAGATTGACGAACAGTTCAAACACGACCTGTTCACCTTCGTGCGCATCAAATACGACTCCTACGGCGGCCGGGGACGGGGCGGCGGGGGATGGGCGACCGACTACCGTGATAGCGATCTGAATTTCTCGTTGCGACTGCAACAGTTGACTTCGTTGAAGGTCAATCCGGAACCGATCGTGCTGGAACTGACCGACGATGCACTCTTCGACTATCCGTTCATCTACATCATCGAACCGGGCGCACTGGTCTTTAGCGAAGCGGAAGTGGCCGCATTGAGACGCTATTGCCTCAACGGCGGTTTCCTGATGGTCGACGACTTCTGGGGCGACTCGCAATATGAAAACCTAAGGCTGGAATTGAAACGCGTGTTCCCCGAGCGTGAGCCCTGGGAGGTGCCGTTGTCACACGAGATCTTTCATAGTGTGTATGACATGAAAGAGAAGCCGCAAATTCCGGCGATCGGCAGGGCGTATCCCAGCCAAGGCGAAATCGTGACTTGGGAGTATGCGAGTGATGGCAGCGACACCCGCACACCGCACTACCGCGCCATCACCGATGACCAGGATCGAATCATGGTTTTCATCTGCCACAACACGGACCTCGGTGACGGCTGGGAGCGTGAAGGCGAAGACCAATGGTACTTCGATGAGTTCTCCGTAAAAAAAGCCTACCCGATGGGAATCAACATTGTCACTTATGCCATGACGCATTGATCATCGACTTGATCATCGCACGGCAAATCGCTGTATCACTTCGACAGATATTTCCTACCAATTCTTGATTGAATCATTGCCTATGTCCATTGAAACGATGACCGTGGAAGAAGAAGCCCGAATTGTCGAGCAGATTCGTGAGGGGCGGCAGCAGATCACGTCCGAGTTGTCAAAGGTGATCATCGGTCAACATGATGTGATCGAACAATTGTTGATCTGCTTATTTGCCGGCGGCCATTGCTTGATCACGGGTGCACCGGGGCTCGCCAAAACGTTGCTGGTCAGCAGTGTGGCCCAGATTTTTCATCTCAAGTTTCAGCGGATCCAATTCACGCCCGGACTTGATGCCAGCCGACATCACCGGCACCGAAATCCTGGAGCAGGCCGATGATGGTCATCGCAGGCTGCAGTTCGTCAAGGGTCCGGTCTTTGCCAACGTGATCCTGGCCGACGAGATCAATCGCACCCCACCCAAAACACAAGCGGCGTTATTGGAAGCGATGCAAGAGCACCAGGTGACCGCGTCGGGACGTCGCTACGCGTTGGATGAACCATTTTTCGTCCTGGCGACGCAAAACCCGATCGAAATGGAAGGAACCTATCCGCTCCCGGAAGCCCAGTTGGACCGGTTCATGTTCAATGTGATGATCGACTACTTGCCGCCCGAGGACGAATTGGCCGTTGTCCTGCAAACCACGTCCGCGCGCCCCGAACCGATCGAACCACTGTTCACCGGCGAAGACGTGATGCGTTTTCACGAGGCGGTTCGCAAGGTTCCGATTGCCGAGGAAGTTGGTGCCTATGCGGTCCGCCTGGCTTCGGCTACACGGCCCGGACGCCAGGGTGTGCCCGACTTCATTGACCAATGGGTCAGCTGGGGTGCCGGGACGCGGGCCGCGCAGACGCTCGTACTGGGTGCCAAGGCTCGCGCGCTGCTGTGCGGTCACGCGCATGTCAGCATGGATGACATTCGCAGCCTGGCACATCCAGCACTTCGTCATCGTGTCTTGCTCAGCTACAAGGCCGAGGCCGAAGGTATCACGATCGAGGATGTCATTGATCGGCTGCTCTCGACCGTACCGACAACGGCAACCTGATGGCCAGCGTAGAGAACACTGCACGGCGTTCCGTCAACGCGACCGACAAATTATCGGCGGCGGAGGTTGATCCGTTGGCCGTGATGCGGATCAAAAACCTGCAACTGCGTGCCAAGGCGGTCGTGGAGGGCTTCTATAACGGCTTGCATCGCAGTCCCTTTCACGGCTTTTCGGTCGAGTTCAGTGAGTATCGGCCCTACACGATCGGCGATGACCTGAGAGCACTGGACTGGAAACTGTTTGCCCGCAGCGACCGCTACTACATCAAGAAGTTCGAGGACGAAACCAACCGCCGCTGCTATTTGATCCTGGACCAAAGTAAGTCGATGGCGTTCGGCTCGCTGGAATACAGCAAGATCGAATACGCCAGGACCCTGGTTGCCACGATCGCCTATTACTTGACGCTGCAGCGAGACAGTGTCGGGTTGATGACTTTCGATGATGCGATTGGCGACTTCATCAGCGCCAGACATCGGCCTGGTCATCTGCGACAGATTCTCGTTTGCCTGTCGCGACCCGTTCGCGGCTCGGGTACCGATCTGGAAGAACCGCTCAAACAGATCGCCGCATTGGTGCGTCGACGCGGATTGATCATACTCGTCTCCGATTTGCTGGCACCCGCTGAAACGCTACGGACCAACCTGGCCTATTTGCGATCACGTGGTCACGAAGTGGTCATCCTGCGAACGCTCGATCCATCGGAGTTGGAACTGAAGATCGAATCGCCCAGCATGGTCGTCGACATGGAATCGGGGAAGGAGATTTACCTCGATCCCGAGGCGGCACGCGCCACTTATCTTGAACAATTCAACGAACACCAGCGGAACGTTCAGTCCATTTGTGACTCGTTGGGTATCGACTTGTACCAGATCCGAACCGATCAATCGCTCGAGCAGGTTCTGTTCGACTTCGTCGCCAGGCAACAGCGGCGCGGCAGCGGCCCGATTCGCTCGGGAATGCTGGCCGGGGCAAGTCGAGGTGCCTCATGAGTCTGTTAGCGCCACTCTATTTTTTCGGGGCAGCGGCGATCGGGCTGCCGATTCTGTTCCATCTGATTCGTCGTCGTCCCAAGGGCGAGGTCGAATTCAGCTCGCTGATGTTTCTTCGACCGACACCACCTCGATTGACGCGCAAGAGTCGGTTGGACAACCTGCCTTTGCTGCTGATTCGGGCGTTGGCTCTGCTCTTGTTGGCAGCGGCGTTCGCGCGGCCATTCCTGCGGAGCACGGCGCAATCCGATACCGACATCCCCACACGGCGGATGGTGTTGCTGGTCGATACGAGCGCCAGCATGCAGCGAAATGGTCTGTGGCAGCAGGCGTTGGATCGAGCAAACGATCTGATTTCCGATTTACAACCTGCCGACCAACTGGCGATTGTCACTTTCGATCGCTCACCGAAAACACTGCTCGACTTCGAACAGTCGAGCCAATTGACGCTCGAACAGCTAAAAGCAACGGCGAGCAGCTCGTTAGCCGAGGTTGCCCCGAGTTGGTATCACACCGACACCGGTCGCGCGCTCAGCTTCGCTGCCGATCTTGCCGTCACCTACGAGGCGGAAGAAACCACGATCGACGAAGACAAAACACAGGCGCTCGCCGCTCAACTGAGCGGTCCGGCACACATGATCTTGATCAGCGACATGCAGGCCGGCAGCCAGATCGAAAGTCTGCAGGTTTATTCCTGGCCCGATAATTTGCGACTCGATATCGAGAAAGTCGTCGCCAAGCAAAAGACGAATGCCTCGGCACAGATCCTCGCGAGAGGTTCACAAGAATCGCCCGAGGATGCCGATCGAGTCCGTATCCGTGTCTCGAATTCCCCGGATGCGGCCGATGCCCGGTTCCAATTGGCGTGGTCCGGCGCGAACGCCGCCGAAGGCGCCGAAATGCCGTTGCAAGTTCCCCCGGGGGAATCTCGAGTGGTCCGTATGCCGCAGCCGCAGCCCGGCGTGACATCGCTGGTTCTGACCGGTGATGACCACTCCTTTGACAACACTCGCTATTTGGTCAGTCCGCAACCGGAATCGCTCTCGCTGTTGTACCTGGGCGATGTCCCTGCCGAACCCCGCGATAGCCTGCTGTACTATCTGCAGCGTGTACCGCTCAGCAATCAACGTCGCGATGTCACCGTCACTTCGCTGTTGCCCGATGCCCTGGTCGAGGTTCCCGATCCCAAGAAGGTTCCCTTGCTGGTGGTCGACCAGCCAGTCTCATCCGACATTGGCCAGCGGTTGAAGAAATACATGTCATCAGGAGGGCGCGTCCTGTATGTCCTCGCGCCCGGTAATCGGCTGCAGGATGTCGCAACCAGCGTGAACGGCCTGATCGACCCCGACGAAAACGGCGGCAACAATCTTGTCGTCGAAGAAGCCGATGTCGACGACTATGTCATGTTTTCCCGGATCAACTTTGCACACCCCGTGTTTGCGCCAATGGCCGATCCGCAGTTCAACGACTTCACCAAGATACGGGTTTGGTCGCATCGCAAAATCAGCGGTCTTGACGATTCGTGGCAGGTATTGACCCGTTTCGATGACGAGGATCCGGCGTTGATCGAACGTACGATTGGTCAGGGACGACTTTGGATCTTCGCGACGGGCTGGCAACCCCAAGAGAGTCAGTTGGCGCTGTCGACGAAGTTCATTCCGTTGATCTTTGGTCTGTTTGATATCAGCGGCGGACGTGGCGTGGGCGACCGATACACGATTGGACAACCGATCGATTTTTCGGCCTCCCCGACCGCGACGATCACCAATCCTGCTGGTTCGACACTGAAATATCGCAGCCCAGCGGACGCCGACGCGATCGACCAGCCCGGGATCTATCGGTTCACCGATGGAGACTTGAATCGGTCGTTTGCGGTCAACTTGGACGAATCCGAAAGCCGTACCGAAGCACTCGGTGATGCGGAGTTGGAGCGATTTGGCGTCACTTTGGGAAAGCAACTCTCCACCGCCCAAACCCAGGCCCGGCAGCGGCAACTTCGAGACATTGAATTGGAAAGCCGTCAAAAACTGTGGCAGTGGTTATTGGTCGCCGCGATGGTGCTGCTGGCGATGGAAACCTGGCTGGGTGGTTTGATCAGCCGGGGACGGCCGCAAGGGATAGAATCAGGCTTGGAAACGTGACCGCCGGTTCGCTGGTGCTACCCGGCAGCAAGCAATCGCCGCTTCGCGGCTAACAGAGGCAAATGCCATGCATGACGCTTTGTTTGAACGAATTCGACCGGTAACGCGGCGCCTGCAAAGCCTGCGTCTGTGGCGACTGGTGGCGTGCATCGCGTTGACCGCCGGGATCGTTGGGCTCGTCATTTACATGCGTGAAGGGAGCGGTCGGCTGATCGGCCAGCAAGCGGCTGTGATCCTGTTGATGGCCTCCGTCGCCTGTTTCCTGGTCGCTGCCGTGATCGCCCGACTCAGTTTTCGTAACCCTCGTCGCGTGGCGACTCAGATCGAAAACCAATTCCCAAATTTGAAACAACGCTTGCTCACGGCGCTGAGCCAACGCGAAAACGACTCGCAACTGGGGTACCTGCAGCAACGGGTCATCAAGGAAGCAAGAGACCATTCCCGATCCCATCGCTGGACCGATGTGGTTCCGGCAGGCCGATTGTTCGTCAGCCGGCTTTCCGGGTTTGCAGCGACGATATTTCTGATGGTGATTCTGGGGCTGCTCACGTTTTCCGACCGATCGATGGAACGGACCACGGCGACCAGCATCGCCAAGGTCCCCAGTGTGATTGTCGCGCCAGGGAACGCGGAAGTCGAACGCGGCACCAGCCTGGTCATCACGGCACGATTCGAGGGGATCCTTGGTGATGCGGTTCCCCATCAGGCCGAGCTGGTTTGTACCGCGGCGGATGGTTCGCTGCGCCGGATCACGATGACACAAAACTTGGACGATCCGATTGTCGGCGGTTTTGTCGCCTCGATCGATCAGCCGTTCGAATACCAGGTCGTCACGCCCAGTTGGCAGAGCGAGACCTACTCGGTGGGCGTGTTCGAGTTCCCTTCGCTGGTACGTTCGGATGCCAACCTGAAGTATCCCGAGTACACAGGGATGGCTGAAAAACGAGTCGAAGACACCGTCCGCGTCTCGGCGGTCGAAGGGACCGAGGTCACCTGGATTTGCTTCCTCAACAAGCCGGTGGAATCGGCAGTATTGACGTCAAAAGAGGGCGTCAGGATACCGCTGGAAGCGGATCCCGAATTGCCGGGAACTTATCTTGCAAAGCTTGACTTGAGAGAGACGCAGCGTCTCACACTCGAACTGGTCGACGATGCGAATCGCCAGAACAAGTATCCTCCCGAGTTGATCGCTCGTGTGCTTCCCAACCAACCTCCGAAATTGAAGCTGGCCAATGCCCGTGACGCAACCGTATCGCCGCTGGAAGAACTTTCCGTTGGCGTCGAAGTCCGTGATGACTTCGGTATTGCCAATGTCGGACTCTCTTACACGTTCGCATCGCAAGAAGCCACGGAAATCACATTGGGATCGGCGATTGCTCGGGGCACGGACAAAAAGATCGATCACCTGATTGAGTTCGAGAAGTTGGGCGCCGAGCCCGACCAGTTGTTGGCCTACCATTTCTGGGCCGAGGACTACGGGCCCGATGGCAATCTTCGCCGCACCGAAAGCGATATGTTCTTTGCCGAAGTGAGGCCATTCGAAGAGATTTTTCGAGAAGGGCAACCGCCGCCCGGTGGCCAGCAGCAACAACAGCAACAGCAAAACCAGAACGCCCAAAAAGCAGAGGAACTGGCCGAACTGCAGAAACAGATCATCAACGCGACGTGGACCGTCATTCGACAAGAACGTGGTGACCAAAGAACGCCAGAATTTGTCGACAATGTCACCCTGTTGAAGGAGTCGCAGATAGACGCGTTGGCGCAACTCGAGGAACTTGCAGGAGAGATCGAGGATGCCCGATCACTACAGTTCATCGATCTCGTTCGCGGACATATGCTCACGGCGCTAACCGAGTTCACCAAGGCGAGTGACGACAACGTGGTCAGTCCGCTGAATCCGGCGATGTTGGCCGCCCAAGCCGCCTATGCCGGACTGTTGAAATTGCGGGCCCGCGAATTCGAAGTCACTCGGCAACAACAGCAGCAAAGTCAAAGCCAATCCCAAAGCAGTTCCGCGCAGCGTCGCCAACAACAGATCGACGAATTGGAAATCGATCAAGAAGAAAATCGCTACGAGACCCAGCAGCAAGCGGAAGAATCGTCCCAGGAAGCAGAACAGCAACGGGAGATCCGCCAAGTTCTCAACCGTCTTCGTGAGTTAGCCCGACGCCAAGAAGATCTGAATAAGGAACTCGCCCAACTGCAATCGGCTCTGGAGCAGGCCGAAACGGAAAAAGAAAAAGAAGAAATCGAGCGACAACTCAAACGCCTTCGCGATCAACAGCAAGACCTGCTGCGAGAAACCGATGAGCTGGCCGACCGAATGCAACAACCTGAGAACCAGGAGCAGATGAGCCAGGCTTCCCAACAGTTGGAAGAGACGCGTGAGAACGTTCGTCAGGCCAGCGAAGCGTTGCAGGAGAACGATGCATCGGAAGCTCTCACGGCGGGTAAACGGGCCGAGCGCGAGTTCGAGGAGATGCGGGACGAGTTTCGACAAAAGGCCGCAGGCGAATTCAACGAAACCGTTCGCGAGATGCGAAGCGATGCCCAGCAGTTGGATCGGCAACAAGAAGAACTGGCGAAGCAACTCAGCGAGATCGATCAACAAGATGCATCGACGGGACTGCGTGGCCCCGACCCACGTGAAGAGATTCAACAGAAAATCCAATCACAGCGTGAGCAACTGGGCGACTTACTGGAAAGGATGCAGGAAACGGTCGAGCAAGCTGAGACCGCCGAACCACTACTAGCCCAGAAACTTTATGACTCCTATCGCAAAACCCAGCAGCGGCAAGTCGATCGCCGCTTGCAAGACACCGAAGAATTGCTGAGCCGTGGTTTTGATCCCCAAGCCAGAGAGATGGAGCGACAGGCCGGTGAGGGAATCGATCAACTAAGAGAGGAATTGGAGGACGCGGCGAACTCGGTACTCGGTGACGAAACCGAATCGCTGCAGCGGGCGCTCAGTGAGCTGGAGCGATTGGAGCGATCGCTTGATGAAGAACTTCGGCAAAACAATCCGCAGACCAGCCGGCAACCGGGACAAGGCCAACCGAATCAAGACGCCCAACCGCGGGGCGAAGGTCAACAACCACAGCAGGGCGAAGGCCAACAACCACAGCAGGGCGAAGGTCAACAACCACAGCAGGGCGAAGGCCAACAACCACAGCAGGGTCAAGGTCAACAACCTCAGCAAGGCGAAGGTCAACAACCACAGCAGGGCGAAGGCCAACAACCACAGCAGGGTCAAGGTCAACAACCACAGCAGGGTCAAGGTCAACAACCACAGCAAGGTCAAGGCCAACAACCACAGCAAGGTGAAGGCCAGCAACCACAGCAAGGTCAAGGTCAACAACCACAGCAAGGTCAAGGCCAACAGCCGCAGCAGGGTCAAGGTCAACAACCACAGCAAGGCCAAGGCCAACAACCACAGCAAGGCCAAGGCCAACAACCACAGCAAGGCCAAGGCCAACAACCACAGCAAGGCCAAGGCCAGCAAGGTGGCTCGGAGCAACAAGGCGGATTATTGAACCAATATGCTGCGGATAGCCCCAGTAGTCCGCTGACGGGCGAAGGTTTTCGTGACTGGTCGGATCGACTTCGAGATGTGGAAGAGATGGTAGAGGATCCGGAGTTGCGATCTCGTGCGGCTCGGATTCGGGACCGTGCTCGCGAGGTTCGCGTCGAATTCAAACGTCACTCCAAGACACCTCAGTGGGAATTGGTGGAGCAGATGATCGCCGAACCGCTTCGCGAGTTGAAACGAGACGTCGCCGAAGAGCTCTTGCGTCGCTCGGCGGAAAAGCACGCGCCGGTGCCAATCGATCGAGACCCAGTCCCCAGCGAGTTTGCTGACGCGGTACGTCAGTATTACGAGAGCCTAGGGAGTGGCCGTTGAGCGATCCATTGTCTGAATCGACGATACTTGCCCAGACGTTGCCCGGTGATCTGTTGTGGGGTGCCCCGCAGTGGGTCATGCCGGCGGCGATCATTGCGGCGGTATTGGCCGTACTGGTCGTCTGGAATTACTCACATCGCGGGCCCGTCATACCGATCCGATTTCTGGCGGGACTGTTGAAGATCGTGGCGATCGTGCTACTCGCGATTTGCTTGTTAGAGCCGCTGCGCAGTGGCACAAGGCCACGACCCCAAGCGAACGTCTTGCCCATTTTGGTTGACAACAGCCAGAGCATGCGACTGAAGACGATTTCAGATGACCAGAGTCGCGGCAGGATGATTGCTGAGTTGCTGAAGGAGCAGTCCGATTGGCGAGTGCGATTGGCCCAGGCATTCGACGTTCGCACTTACGCCTTTGACGCCAGACTCGAGAGTGTCAACGACTTCGAGTCACTGGAGATGGACGGCTATGTCTCTTCGCTCGCGGGCAGCTTGCAGTCGCTTGGCGAACGGTTTGCGGGACGCCCGGTCGGTGGCGCGATCTTGTTCACCGATGGGAACTTGACCGACGCGCCGCCAGCCGATTTTGATTGGTCCAGTCTCGGATTTCCAGTCTATCCGGTTCTGCCAAAATCCGATGAAGACATTCGCGATTTGCGGATTGCCGATATCAGCGTTCGTCAAACCGACTTCGAGTCGGCGCCGATGACCGTTCGGGTCTCAGTCGATGCCGTCGCGATGAACGAGGAAACGGTTGTTGTCCAATTGATTGATCTGGCGACCAAAAAAGTGGTCCAAGAGGAGACAACGCAGATCAACGACAGCCAGCCTTCGGAAGTCCGCTTTCGCTTTCGACCCGAACAGACAGGCGTGCGATTTTATCGCGTGGCCGTCTTTACCGAAGACGATCGCAAAGAGATGGAAGGTCCGGCTGACCAGCTTGACCAGGCCGAGACGGTCGAAGCGACTTTGGCAAACAACAATCGCGTTGTGGCCATCAATCGCGCAATCGGACCCTATCGCATTTTGTACGTCGCCGGCAGGCCAAACTGGGAATACAAGTTCCTGCGACGAGCGTTACAGGAAGATGCCGAAGTGCAAATGGTCGCTCTGCTGCGGATCGCCAACAAGGAACCGAAGTTCAGCTTCCGTGACCGCGGCGTTAATAGTACCAATCCGATCTTTGCCGGTCTGGGCGAGGACGAGGAGGATGTCGCACAGCAGTATGACCAACCGGTAATTCTGCGACTGGGGGTGAAGGAATCGGAGGAATTGAGTGAAGGTTTCCCGGAATCAGCCGAAGAACTTTTCGCCTATCACGGTGTCATCCTGGACGACATCGAACCCGAGTTTTTTACGCAGGACCAAATGTTGCTGTTGCGTCGATTCGTCGGCACCCGTGGGGGCGGACTGCTGATGCTTGGCGGTCAAGAATCGTTTGGAAGTAAGAATTTTGGCGACACACCCCTGGGCGAACTATCGTCCGTCTACTCACCGCGTGGATCGACCGAGGCCGCGACCGACCCCGTCCGCATGTCATTGACGCGAGAAGGTTTGTTGCAACCTTGGATGCGACTCCGAGACACCGAACAAGCGGAACAGGAACGCCTCCAGTCGATGCCGCCATTTCTATCGTTGAATCGGGTTGGCGAGGTGAAACCGGGTGCATCCCAAATGGCGAACGTGAAAATGGACGACGGTCGAACGGCTCCCGCGATCGTCGCGCAGCGATTTGGCAAAGGTCGTTCCGCCGTGATTGCGGTGGCCGACATGTGGCGATGGTCGATGCGACGTGATGACCAACATCCGGATGACTCGGCCCAGGCCTGGCGGCAAATCACTCACTGGCTGGTCAACGAGGTCCCCAAACGGGCCGAGGTGCGTGTCGACTCGAGCAGTGATCCCAGCCAACCGGTGACGATCGTCGCCACTGCCCGCGATGAAGCCTATCTGCCGCTGGACAATGCCAAGGTCGAACTGGAAATCACGCCCCTTTCCGGTGAGCCGTTCACGATGACCGCCCAGGCGGATGACCAACAAGCGGGGGTCTACACGGCGACTTATTGGTCGCGCCAACCAGGTGGTTACCTGGTGCAAGCCAAGATCAGCGGCCCCGACGGCAGTCACGTCGGCACTGCCGATGCGGGATGGACGGCGCAATCGGGTTCCGCCGAATTTGGTGACTTACGGATCAATCGTTCCTTGTTACAGAAAATCGCCGAGCAAACCGGTGGCCAAGTGATCCGCGACGATTCGCTCGATCAATTCGCCGCCGAACTGCCCAATCGCAAGGTGCCGGTCACCGAACGATGGGTGTACCCGATTTGGCACCGCCCCTGGGTGATGCTGACCGCGATGTTGTGCCTCTGTTGCGAATGGGGTTTGCGGCGTTGGAAGGGGCTGGCCTGATGAAACGTTTTTGGAAAAGTTATTGGAATGCTCCGGGCTTGCCCCGATTCATGATTGCCCCGTTCCTGTGCCTCGCCATTTCGGGTTCGACACCGGCACATCAGGCAACCGAGACGACAACCGCGGAGGAGGACGTCCCCACCGCGGACATCGTGATCGTTGTCGGTGCCGGTGGCACGCCGGAATACGCGGAACAGTTTTCGCAGTGGGCGGACCAGTGGAATGCGATTGCCGAGAAATCGGCGGCATCGGTGACCCGCATTGGACCACCTGACCCATCCGATACGCCGGATCACCAGCGACTGGAAAAAACGATCGCCAGCTTCGCCGCGAATGATCGATCGCCCATTTGGATCGTGTTGATTGGCCATGGAACTTTTTCGCAAAATGTGGCCAAGTTCAATTTGACCGGGCCCGACGTGTCGGCTAGCGAAATGGCCGAGTGGCTCGCCGCGATCAAGCGGACGGTGGTCGTCGTCGATTGCGCATCGGCCAGCGGTCCCTTCGTCAATCGGCTCTCGGGCGAGAACCGCGTGATTGTCACCGCAACCAAAAGTGGCAGCGAACAGAACTTCGCTCGCTTCGGCGAGTTTTTCGCCAATGCGATCTCCTCAGCCGACTCGGATCTCGATCACGACGACGAGGTTTCGGTTCAAGAGGCATTCCTGCGAGCCAGTGCCGAAGTACGGCAGTTCTATGAATCACAAGCGAGAATCAGCACCGAACATGCGTTGATCGACGACAACGGTGACGGGCGAGGAACACCCGCCAAGATGTTTCGTGGCACGCGTGTGATTGCGTCGGCCAAAGACGGAGCAACCGTCGATGGCAAGAACGCATCTCGCATCACCCTTTCGCCAGCGGAAAACCGATTGCCATTCACGACCGGCGAATTACAAGAACGCAGCGATATCGAGCGACAGCTCGACGAACTGCGGCGGCACAAGGAGGCTCTTAGCGAAAATGCCTACGACGCGGCACTTGAACCGTTGCTCATGCGACTCGCCGAAATCTATCAAGCGGCCGAGCAACGCGTCGAAAAAGAGTAGTCATTCCGCCTTGTCGGTCGCCTTGTCTGCCGCTTTGTCGGTCGCTTCATCGGTCGCCTTGTCTGCCGCCTTGTCTGCCGCTTTGTCTTCGGTCGCTTTGTCGGTCGCTTTGTCTGCCGCTGCATCGGTCGCTTCATGTGTCGACTTGTTGGTCTTTTGAGCATCGAGCCATTCGACCACTTCGGTGTGCCCATTTTTGGCCGCGAAACTTTTGGCGGTATCACCGTCGACGTCGACCAACGTCGCGTCGGCTGATGCATTCAAAAGCAGTTGAACGACTTCCAACTGACCCTCGGCGGCAGCAAACATCAGCGCCGTGAATCCTTCGACGTTGTCGGCAACGTCAATCGCCGAGCCGGCATCCAACAAGAGTTGGACGGTCTTTACATAAGGTCCGGTCGACGCATACATCAATGCGTTGCGACCATTCGCGTCGAGATGATCAACATCCGCGCCCTCGTCCAACAGCAATTGCACAATCTCGATCCGACCCTCGAACGCCGCCAACTGCAATGCGGACTGTCCGTCGGCGTCAGTGGCGTTGACGTCCGTCCCCGATGCGATTGCCTTGCGAACGATCTCGATTCGACCTTCGAGCGCCGCTTTTCGAACCGCATCGTCGCTGTACTGGACCTGCGAGTCGGCGGATTTCGGACTCGCCTCTTCCTCCGCCTTCCGCTCTGCTTCCTCGCTGGCAGCTTCGGCCTTTGCCTTGGCGACAATGGCGGATGTTTTGTCCTGTTCGGTGGCCAGTCGGGACCGACAACCGGGCTGGGACGAAACCAGGATGGCGCAGACCATCACAGAGAGGGGGAAGTAGGAAAGGGCGGAAGATGGTTGGGATGGAGTGATCATCGCCACAGTGTAGCCAATTCGATCCGGCCGGGCGTTGACGCTCAAACGCTCTTTTCCGGAGGCCGCCGGATTTGGTAATCCACGAATTATCATGCACGTTCTACCGATTCGAACGCTCGACCGACCGCTCGCGAAAGTGAACTTCGCCGGGTTTGACGTGATTCGTGCGTTTGCGGCATTGGGCGTGGTCGCGCTGCACGCCTGCGTGCCCTATCTGCAGATCCCAATGCCGGGGTTGAGTTGGCCAGTTCAAGACACACCCAGCTCGCTGGTCGATATCGGTTTCTGGACGATCGAATTGTTCATCATGCCCCTGTTTTTGGTGCTGGCCGGATTCCTGGCCTGGCAAACGCTCCAGCGGAGAGGTCCCGGGGCACTGGTGAAGAATCGGGCAAAGCGGTTGCTCCTACCGTTCTTGTTCGGCTGCCTCGTCATTCTGCCAATCGACCTCCATCTGTGGGTGCTGGGGTGGGTCGCCGAGGGGCTCGTTGAACCGATCAAAATGAGAAGCTTCAAGTTTGATGGAGTGATCGATCGCAACCTTTGGGGCACAAGCCATCTTTGGTTCTTGCAGTATCTATTTCTCTACGTCCTGACCTTCGCCGCCTGGCACGGGGCGCGCGTCAGGTTCCCGGTGGTACGACGAATCACGGCCAGTGCGGTGACGATCGGCATGTTGTGCGTTGCCCTTGCCGCGATCACTTTATTCATTCGGCCGCAGGTCGTGTGGGGATTCCAACATGCATTCGCACCTGTTCCGAGCAAGTGGATCTACAACGGATTGTTCTTCGCCGCTGGCTTGCTGATCGCATCACGCGATCCGCAACTCAGCCAACTGCAGGCCTGCACGAGTCGGTTGATCGTGCCGGCGGTGCTGTTGGCGATCGCCGCGGTGACACTTGGCCGCTGGCATCTTGCCGGCGGGGAAAACCAACTTGCTGCTGCAGTGTTGGCTGTCGTCACGGCTGTTGCGGCCGCGATGGTCACGTTTTCGATCATTGGCATTTCGGTAAAAAACGTTCAAGCCGTATCCACGACGGTCAAATACATCGCGGCCGCCTCTTTTTGGATCTACCTGGTTCATCATCCGATCCTCGTCCTGGTTCATCAGGACCTGAAGCTGTTGTTTCCCGAACTCGGCCCAATCATCAAGGTCGTGGCCTCCTCCGCGATGAGCGTTGCCGTGTCATTGCTGACCTATGAGGGCCTGGTACGAAAGACCTGGTTTGGACAGTGGCTCGGATTCGCCTGGTCGATGCCCGTGACGCCAGTCCAGGCAATCGATTCGGGCTCGATCCAAACCCTTCCGCTTCGATTCGACCAGGCCAACGCTCGCCGGGCCGCGTAGCAACGATGGCCGATCACCAATGGCCCTCCCCGGCTGCTGCCCTCCCCGGCTGCTGCCCTCCCCGACTGCTGCAACGTACGACCCTACGGCAAGCAGGTCGGGCAGCCTTTCCGTACAGATTTTGCACGAGTTTCCACACATGAATCACGCTCCCCTGCGGGAGAGTATTTCAAACCAGAGGGCAGCAAACGTTGACGTGCCGCGTCAATAGCCCTCGTGAGAACTCGTCCGCTCCGCTACAAAGATGGGCTTTGTCAAAGTCCACGCGGCGAGTTCGGTATGGCCAAAGGATTATTCACTCAAGGAATGTGCGTCCTGCTGCGCGAACCGATATCGATCAGCAGGTTAGAGGAAAAACTAAAACAATTCGAATTGGTTGGCAGGCACGAATCGATCGAGGATCAAGACGCCCCGGAGACGCTGGTATTGAATTATCGCCCGGAAGTCGGCGGGCACCTGCTAATCACCCCTTCGGCGGCACTGTGGCCCGATGACATGGGCGATCCCGAGGAGACGCCCGAACGCTTCGTCGCCTGGTCGCTGGGCCAGTTTGGACCGCTGGCGTTCCCGGGTTGCTTGCAAAGGGCGAGCGAGCAGTCTTGGGGATGGGAAGAAGGATCCGAAGAGATCAAAGGCCACACCGCGCATGTCCGACTGCTGATCAGTTATGTACTGGGGGCCGATGAGCCCGAAGACAACGAGCATGATGAAGATATCCCGCTGGTCCCCGAGGACTACGACCCGTTGGATGAAATGACGTTTCTCACACGCGCCGTCTCGGCCGTACTGGAATTGCCCGAAGCGATCTGTTATTTCAACCCTGGTGGCGAGGTGCTGCGAAGCGAATCAGGCCTTCGCCAGGGACTCAACTATGCCTGGAGTCACGATCTGCCACCGCTGGACATGTGGACCAACGTGAGGCTGTTCCGGGCCACGGAATCATGGTCCCTGATGGACACCGTCGGTAACGGGCAATTGGACCTGCCGGACTTGGAAGCCGTTTATGACGCCGACAGGTTCGAGCCCAGCGATGTCGAGCGATTCTTGCGGTACGCGTCACTGTATCTGCTGACCGGAGAGGAGGACGTTGACGATGGCGATACCGCCGATGGCCCGGGAGATGTCAGCTGGGTCGCGATGGAATGTGACGAGGCTCTCTCCGATCCGCCTCGACCGACGATCCGATGGGTCCCCCAAGATGGCACGGAGCCTCCCGCCGAACTTCTTGACAGGGGTGACAGTGACGAATTGGACGAAGAGCCGTTTGACGAGGGACCGTTCGACGACGAGGACAACGATATCGGCTTTCTTTAACGTGGATTCCCGAAAGAGTTTGGACTGGTCTTGTTTGTGTTCGCGATTGGGTTGCAGTTGGGCCTCGGGATCATCCTGGGATCCCGTTTCCGGTCCAACTCGGTTTGGCCGGCGGGCCGTTGGTGGCTGCGATTTTCCTGAGTCTGACCGGCAACGTGGGGCGTGTGGCAACTCGATTGCCGATTTCGCAAAGCCTGTACCACTGCCCACGCGGCGGTCGACCCTTTGACCATGATTCTGCGGATCATCGCGGCTCAATCGATCATCTACCTGCTCGCCTGAAACTCATCTGCAAAGCGGCGCGATCTAGGTGGTCGCCCGATCGAACCGGCTTTCCAGAAAATCGAACACGCGTCGCGGGCTGACGATCCCCAGCACCTTATCCGACACGCTCAGAACCGGCACGTGCCGGTAGCCACCCACGGCGATCGCCGCCAGGGCGGCTCCCATCGGATCGCACTCGTAGACCACGATCGGTTCTGCCGTCATGACCTCACAGACTGGCGTGTCGGCCAACCTGGAAAACCGCTCGGCCACTTTCTCCAGCACGTCCCGCTCGGTGAAAATCCCGACCAGGCGTCCATCGTCGACCACCAACAAGCTCGAAACCTTCAAGCGATGCAGCGCGAGCACTGCCTGTTGAACGGGAGTGTTGGGATCCAACTCAACACAGGGCCCCAATTCGATCGCCGGCACAAACTCTTCGGCCAGTGTGCGCTGCAGTTCATTGCCATACTCCAGCGGCTCGTAGTTGCTCAGTGGATCCAAAAACCCATCGTGATCGGGCATGTATTCCGACATTTTCTCAAGCTCCTTCGCGTTGTTGCATCCAGGGATTCCCGCCAATTCGGTGCACCATCACCTGTCGTGGGAAATACTCCGAAAGGTACTCCGACAATCCCCGTTGGCCGGTCACTCCGATCGGCTTTCCCGACTCATCGGTCACGCAAACGAACCTCACTCCGTCGTGTTGAACGGCATGCCATACACGCCAAATCGGATCACTTCGGTTGACGACCAAAAAGTCGGGATCGGCGAAGTCACCCACCGAGCAACTGTCCAGGCAGACACCTTGCACGAGCACATCGAGCAAAGAACGTTCTGTGAAAATTCCAATCGGCGTTCCACGAAAATCAACAATCACGGCGCAACCCAAGCTCTTTGCTCGCATTCTTGCGACCGCGGCGCGAACGATCGTCGCTGATTGAACCGCGATCATCTCACGCATCGTCAGGGCGCTGACGGTTTCTAAATGAAGGTCTTCTTTCAATCCCATCGCCGATTCGCTTTCATTCGCAGTGCAATGTTCACACCGCTTTCGAGTTCGATCTTCAATACCCAACGCCCGCGTTTCGGTAGCCAGCGAAACCGCCCACTGTTGATCGCTTCCGTTGACTCGCTTGTCGGGCAAGAATCGGAACGCAACTTTTGCGCCGACTTCCAATTTTCTTGGCCGAGCCGGTAACTCCGATCAACAGGGACGATCAATGTCCCGGCAAAAGATCCATGTTTCGGCAAAAGAGCGTGCGATCGAGGCAGCAAATCATTTGGCCGCGGGGGAGAAACGGACCGTTTTCGCTGCCGAATTAGGCATGATCGCACAGGATTTACGCATCGCCTTTTGCCATCATCCGTCCGCACCGACGCTGGCCATCGAGCCAGACCTGCCAGCGGAAGAGCTGGCCGAAGGAGGGAAAGGTTCGCTCGAAACATCGCGGCGAATTCCCCACGGTTTCGCAGGGCAATCGCTCCGCCGATCAGTCGTCTTGATAAAAGCCGTTTCCGTTGAGCAGGATCTTGCGGCACTCACCGGTCTGCGTGACGGCTTGGGTGCTGAGCCGCGAAAACAGGTTCCCCGATATCACAGCTCCCTTACAGCCTTCCAGTAGGATCCCAGCAGCTTCGTTGGGGTTCGGTTCGGTCTTACTCGAACCACTCTCGCGCCGCTGCAGCGGCTTGCCCTGGGCATCGTTTCCGATCCAGGTGTCGCTGAAGTTATTGGCGCTAATCGTGATGCTGGCCGATTCGCTGCGCACCGCGACACCCACTTTTTTGACAATCGTGAAGGTATTGGCCGAGATCGCGCATCCGTGAGCGTCTCGCAAGTCGATTCCACCGCTGAATTCGTGCGCGATCACGTTGGCTGACATGGTGATCCCGTAACAGTCGCGGTCCAGCACGATCGCCCAGCCCTGGCATTCTTCGATCATGTTTCCCGTCACGACTGACCCGTACGTGTTTTCGATCACGACGCCGTCGCCTAAGTGATCGTCAAGATTGTTCCCGCTCATAGTAAGGTTGAATGAATCAATACACTTCAAGCCGTCCTGGTTCTCCTCGAACTGATTTGCTGAGACGATTATGTCATGACAGGCTTCGATCGAAACACCACACTGCTTGTTGTAGGTAAATAAGTTGTCGCAGATGCGAGGGTCTTCGTAGCAGAAGTACAATCGCAATCCATCGCCGCCGTGGTAGCTGCTGGTGACGCCCTGGACCATGATCTCTTCGATATAGCGGGCTTCGATTCCAGCACCACTCTTTTCGTTACCGGTCACTCGCAAGTTCGCGATATTGACTCGCCACAAGCGATCCTTGCTCGGCGTCACCTTGCCCGCGAACTTGGGGTTCTCGATCAGGATTGCGGGCATTCCGTCCGTGTTCTTGTTCACGATGTTCGACGCGGTGCCAAAGCCAACGACACGTGTGTCACCGGTCTTGATGCGAACAGGTTCGGTGATCTCATGAGTGCCCGGCGGTATCTGCAACACACCACCGGTTTCGGGAATCGCATCGGCGGCTTCCTGCAGCGTCGCAAACTTACTCGCATCGACGATCGCTTCGTCGGCATGCGCACCAACATGAAAACAGATTGGGCACAACGAAATGAGAACCAGAAATCGCATTTTTATCGTCTCCGATCGTGATTGATCGCTACGCGCAATGGCGCGCGGCAAAGATCCAGTTACTGTTTGCAGATGCGTCAGCAATGATAGCCACCGCCAGAGGTTCATGCTTCGATCGGCTCCGGTCCTGGAGGTCACCAACGCCATATCACTTCGCCAGTTCGGCTGGTTGCAGTTTGACATGCTCCAAAACCCGATCGAAGAACGCATCTTTGATATGCGGCGGCGCCGCGTGTCCCATCAGCGACTCGTGGATAATACTCTTGTTGCCATACAGAGACAGTTGCGGGCGCAATCATTGGGGCGGACGAAAGACAGCCAGTGACCATGGGAAAACGACATTGCCCGCGCGGCATTCTCGTTGCGATCGAGTATACATGACTTGGGTCATTGCTGCGCGCTGCCGCTTTCTCTCGACAAGCGGTCCAGCGCTCCGGCAAAGGACGACGGATGCTTGTATGATCAGGGTACAACCATTACCCACGCGTCTTGCAATCGGAGCCGGCCATGATTTCTCATTCCCCGCATGATACATCGATCCAAGGTACATCTAACCAAGCCAAATCGCTCGGCCGGCGTCGTTTCTTGCAGCAAGCAACGGTCGCCACGGCGGCGATTATCGGATGCCCTGCAATCGTGCGTGGTGCTTCTGCGAACTCGATGCTACAGGTCGCCTGTATCGGTGTCGGAGGAATGGGTGGTCACACGATGGATAGTGTCGCCTCGCATCCCAAAGTGAAGGTCACGGCATTGTGCGATGTCGATTCACGTTTCTTAGCGCAGGCCGCCAAGAATTACCCCGACGCATCACTGCATCGAGATTGGCGTGAACTGTTAGCCGATCACGCCGACAAGTTCGATGCGGTCACCATCGGGACGCCCGATCACATGCACGCCGCACCGGCGGTCACTGCGATTCGCGCAAACAAACATCTCTATTTGCAAAAACCGATGGCGACCACATTGCATGAATGCCGCGTGATCACCAAGGAAGCAGCCAAAGCAGGTGTCATCACGCAACTGGGTAACCAAGGCCGTTCGAGCATTGAAAGTCGTATGACCGTGGACTTGATTCGCAGCGGGGCGATCGGCAAGGTCAAGGAAGTCATTCTTTGGGAGAACAAAAAGCTCAGCTGGTGGCCCAAAAACACGGACATCAGCGGCCGTGGCGACGATGTTCCGGCGAACTTGGATTGGGATCTTTGGCTCGGCGTGCAACAGCCACGTCCTTACTTCGCAAATACATATCACCCGAAAACCTGGCGCGCGTGGTACGGTTTCGGCGTCGGTGAAATGGGCGACATGGGTTGCCACCATTTCGACATCAGTTTTGACGCGTTGAAGTTGACCGCACCAATTCGAGTCCGCCAGATGTCCTCTGGCAGTCACGGTCCATTGTGGAGCATGCAGCGGAAAGTGGAACTTGTCTTCCCCGGAAGCGACGTCACAGCAAGCGATACGGTGAAGCTAACATGGCACGACGGAGAAACGCGGCCCGACGCCAGCCGCATCGTGTTACCCAAGGGGATCGACAAGCTGCCTGAATCGGGGACGTTTTGGATTGGCGAAATGGGATCGATTTTCAAAAACTATCGCGGCGGAAAACCGATCGTGGTACCCGAAGAGAATTTCCCCGCCGAGAAATACCCTACCAATTACGCCCAACAAGATCACTACCACGACTGGGTCGACGGCGTGATCGAAGGCCGTAAAGCATGCGACGATTTCAGCCATGGTGGTCCACTGTCCGAATCGGTCTTGGTGGGGGCGATGGCCGATCGGGTCAGCGGTGAGTGGCTGCACTGGAATCATGATCGCCAAACCTTCACCGACAACGAACCGGCCACATCACTGGTGCGGCGAACGTACCGCGAAGGATGGAAGGTCGACGGACTCGGCTGAAACCAATCCTCGAAACCACACCAATCATGTTCATCGAGTTTCCAATGAAACGTGTCGTCATCGCTGTTTCCCTGATCTGTCCACTCCAGACTTGCTGTCAAGCCGTCGACATCTGGGACATGACGGAGGTGCGGACGCAACCACTCGACACCGAGGTCGTGGGCGAACGTAAAGCTCCGTTGTATTTGCCTCGAAGTGATGATTGGATGAGCACCGGCGACGACTGGGTCGCCAAGGAAACGAGAGCAAATTCGCTGGAGGAAAACAAGAAATCGGTAGACAGCGGGCAACAACTCCTGGTGGTGGATTTTTTTATCAGTTGTGATCACACACCCGATGGTCCCAACCGGATTTTTTGTGCCTCGGCGCGACCCGAAAACGCCACCGGCCCCGTGCCCGTGATCTTGGTCTTCCATGGCGGCGGCGGTCATGCCAGTGGTGCGCTGGCTCTGGCGATTGCCCGGCGTCACCCAGGGATGGCCGCCATCGCCATGGATTACAACGGGCAGTTGCGACCTGGCCCCGAGGGCCGGGTGACTGTGTGGAGAAGCTTCGATGCAGACAACCGTCAACGAGCATTTGAACTCGTTCCCGATCTCACCAACTGGCCACTAAGACAATATGTGATCGCGGCACGGCGAACCATCGATTATCTCGAGACACAACCCTGGGCCGATCCGGATCGCGTCGGTGCCGTTGGCATCAGCTACGGTGGCTGGGTCGCCCTGATGTTGGCGGGCGTCGACGATCGTGTGAAATGCGTTACCACCGCAGTGAGCGCTGGTGGAGCCCAGTTCACGGCGGGAAGATCGGCACAGACGCTGCGTTGGGAACCGGCCGAACAACGTCAGTTGTGGCTCGACAACTATGAACCACTCGCTCATGCCCCAAATACAAAAGCAGCGGTTTGCTTCAGCCTGTCAACCAATGACCTGTTCTTTTGGCTCAATGGTGCAGAGAAAAACCGTGCCGCGATTCCCAACCAGAAATGTTGGCTGCTCCGTCCAAACTCGAACCATGGTTCGGGTGGACCGCCGGTTCCGGACGATCTCGGACCAGCCCTGATGACACACGTTCTCGCAGACGGACCGCCGGTACCTGAGGTCACGGAGTTTCAGGTCAGCGAGGATGGCCAGCAATTTACCTGGAAGGCAGTGGGCCCTCACGCGTTCACACGAGCCGTGCTGAACTGGAGTCCCGCTGATGCGGTCAGCCCTGCTCGTTATTGGATTGAACTTCCGGCCACACGTGATGGCGACAGTTGGACCGCGGATGCTCCGGCAGGCTTTGGAGCGGTCGCCTCGCAATCCTTTGTCAACCTTGGTGACCAGCAGGGTGTCGTCGTATCAAGCACGATTCTTCATCATCCGGGCATCGACTCGATGAGAGCTTCCGGTCCCCAGTGGCCGGAGGGACAACTATGGGACACGCAGCGCGGCGATGCTGCCTGGCGTTCACCGGCTGGATGGATGGCCAAGACCGCATTTAGCGTGAATAAAAACAGTGAACTTCAAGTTGGGCCGCAGCCGGGCGGCAAGGATTTTCACTTACTGACCAACAGCGCCGTGCTAGCCAGTGGAATTGCCGCAACGCACAAGGGAATCTACCTGAAGATGAATGGCAATGGTCTCTCTGGCGCACTCAAAGTGATACTTCTGCGCGACACCAATAGCCTCGACGAACGCGTTTATACCGCCGAGGTAAACTATTCCGCTGCAGAGAGCGAACACGAGATCGCCTGGAGTGACTTTCAGCTGACGACAGCCGACGCGACGGCACCAACGATGCCAAGCCCGTTCGACGGACTGATCTTCTCGGGCACACGCCAGGACGGTTCGTCGATTTCCATCCAATCGATTTCTCTTCATCGACCTTGATCACTTGGAAGTGCCGCGCAATTCGGAGCGTGTTGGGGGCCGCACGGAGCGTGTTGGGGGCCAGAGCATATTCCGCGTGTTGGGGGCCAGAGCATTTTCGAACACGCTGTTCGGCGCTGTACAGAATCATGCCGGTGCTGCTTGCTGCTCATGATTTTGTGCACCATGATTTTGTGAACCGTGCGTGCCGGAACGATCGCCGGCCTTCCACGCGAACAGGGTCCACGCGAACAGGGTCCACGCGAACAGGGTCAGCAGCGAACGCGAACAGGGTCAGTGCATTTTCGGCGAGGCAAGCTGGAGAAGATGGGGCGAGGTAGGTTGAAAGAGCCCTCTGTTTGCGAGAATCACCCCCCGCGCCGGCTTGCCGTTGCGTCACGGTCTGCCACGCGAACAGGGTCAGTGCATTTTCGGCGAGGCAAGCTGGAGAAGATGGGGCGAGGTAGGTTGAAAGAACCCTCTGTTTGCGAGAATCACCCCCGCGCCGGCTTGCCGTTGCGTCACGGTCTGCCGTCATTTTGTTGTTCGCACTCCTTGCACGCGTGTTGGGGTTCAGTGCATTTTCGGCGAGGTAAGTTGCGAGGGGCCGGGGGCCTGGCAGGTGAAGGAAGTCCCTCAAATTACGTAAACCGCCTTCGTCACCAACTTGCCCTAGCGGCACGATCCACCCTCATCTTCTCGCTCAACCTCGCCTTCCTAGGCCCGTCATCGTGCCCGACCCACGCGGTCGAAAATGCACTGACCCCGTTCGAGTTCCGTCATCGGCCCGATCCATGCGGTCGAAAATGCCTGACCCCGTTCGAGTTCGACCCCGTTCGACCCCGTTCGACCTGACCCCGTTCGACCTCGACCCCGTTCGACCTCGGCTGACCCCGTTCGGGAGCCGAGCGGCAGCGGAGTCGTTCGGGACAACCCGGACGCCGTTCGACCTCTTAAAATGCACTGACCCCGTTCGACCTCCCCGTTCGACCTCACCCCGTTCGACCTCACCCCGTTCGACCTCGACCCCGTTCGACCCTCCGTTCGACCGCTCTCCGATCCGCTCTCGTTACGCTGCGACCTTCGTATGGATTCCGTATCAACACAATCGTCCAACGATAGTGCCGATCCATTTGATCTGTCTCGATTCATCTCTGCTCAACGCGACTTGCATGACGTTGCGCTGTCTGAAGTGACCAATGGCCAGAAGCGTTCCCATTGGATGTGGTTCATCTTTCCGCAACTTCGCGGATTGGGCCGTAGTTCGACTGCTCAACTGTACGGAATCACGGGCGCTGACGAAGCACGTGCGTACCTTTCGCACGATGTATTGGGGCCACGATTGATCGCCGCCTGCGAAGCCGCATTATCGGTCGAGGGTCGATCGGCCAGGCAGATCTTCGGTGAACCGGATGACATGAAACTTCGGTCTTGTGCGACCCTATTCGCGCATGTCTCAAACGCGGATTCTGTATTCCACAGAATTTTACAAAAGTACTATGGAGGAAATCCTGATCGTCGAACCGTCCAGCTATTGAACAACAACTGATTCAAACTTGACCCTTCGACGGACGTGAGGGGGGGGTTGGGGTGCGAAAATGCACTGACCCCGTTCGACTCGCCGTTCGACTCGTTCGACTCCGACTGGCTTCGCGACGTCTCATCCATCGAGGCGTCACTTGTCGGTGCCGGCACGAAAAAAGGGTTTCCGGCGAATCGCCGAAAACCCTGTGTTTTACCAGTGCGGATGAGAGGACTTGAACCTCCACGACCTTGCGGCCACTAGAACCTGAATCTAGCGCGTCTGCCAATTCCGCCACATCCGCAGGTAACTGGTACGTTTGGGGAAACGTAGGGCGAAGAATAAGGGTTCGGCAGATCACTGACAAGCGGCAAAGTCGATTCCCGGCCGGGGCGAAACGGGAGCCTATTTGGGCTCTTCCAACGGCCATCGGCACCCCGGCGATCGTCGGCGAGTCCATTGTTCTTGAGCCTGGTGGTGGGATCCGTCAGACTGATGCTGGCGCTCCACGACTCGATTCGACGGACAGGGTACGGTGAAAGATGCGACTTGATTGTTTAGGGACCGTGGGATACCACCCCAACGAGTCGCGTCACACGTCTTGTTATTTTCTGCCCGAGTCGGGGATTGTGTTGGATGGGGGAACCGGCGCATTTCGACTCGCCCCGCTGATCGAGACCGACACGCTGGACGTCCTGCTCAGCCACGCGCACCTCGACCATAGCTTTGGATTGACATTCCTGCTGGACGTTTTGTTCGAGCATCCGGTCAAGGAATTTCGGATTTGGGGGGAAGCGGAGAAGCTCTCGGCGATCCGCGACCACCTGTTTCACGAACTGATCTTTCCGGCCCCGCTGCAGGCCCAGTGGATCGAGATCGACGACCGCCCCGAGTTCCAGATTGGCCAGACCAGGGTATCGTGGCGTCATCAGGACCACCCGGGAGGTTCGGTGGCCTATCGGCTCGATTGGGCCCAACAGGGCAAGAGACTCGTTTATGCAACCGACACGACGGGGGACACCAGCGTCGAGCATGCCGAGTGGTCTCGGGGAGCCGACTTGTTGATGCATGAGTGCTATTTCCGCGACTCGGCCAAAGAATGGGCGTTGAAAACGGGCCACAGTTGGACCAGCCGGGTCGCCGAAGTCGCCAGCTTGTCCCAGCCTGCCAAGCTATTGATCACACATATCAATCCGATCGAAAAATCGGATGACCCGGTCGATATCGCAGCGATCCAACGCCGGGTCGACGGCGAGGTCATGATGGCCGAGGATTGTCTTTCGCTTGATTTTTGACCCCCAGCGAGCGGCCGCTTGCGGGGCCGGTTCGTGACGGAGCACCGCGGGTGAACCGACCTGTCCGCGTCGGTGTCTCAGCGGGGCGGCCCAATGGTGACAGCCCGCGAAGATTCAAAAATCGAGCCGGACGCCCAAAATACGGGGAATTCCGTCTTGTCGCTCACCGCCGGACCGCTACACTCTGCCCTTCCGAACCTCCAGGAGTTGAGTGAGAATTCTCACCTCACCGGACCGGTTTGGTTGCCGCCAGCGTAGCTCAGTTGGCAGAGCAGCTGATTTGTAATCAGCCGGTCGTGGGTTCGAATCCCTCCGCTGGCTTTGGTCGATCTCCAAAGAACCGACAACACGAGACAACGAAACAGTGAGACACTAACACACGACAGATAGGATTTGGGGGGTTTGCCCGAGTGGTTAAAGGGGGCGGACTGTAAATCCGTTGGCTACGCCTACACAGGTTCGAATCCTGTAGCCCCCATTGAATGACTCTCGAACCGCGGGTGTAGCTCAATGGTAGAGCAGCAGCCTTCCAAGCTGAATACGAGGGTTCGATTCCCTTCACCCGCTTGTGGTTCGCTGCTGTAGCTCAGTGGTAGAGCACATCCTTGGTAAGGATGAGGTCATGGGTTCAAGTCCCATCAGCAGCTTTTTTTTCGATCGCCAATTGCAAGCAGCGAGACATTTCGCAACAACATACGGTTCGGCCGATCGATGGATCGAGCGCAATTGCCGAAAACAAGCATTTTGAGGACTCAAATCGTGTCCCGTGGTGGGATACGTATCAATTTTCGTTTCGATTCTTTGTTGAACGAGTTTTGACCAATGCGGCCGAAGGGTCAGCGAATCAACCGTGGGTGTGAACGCGGACGTTGATCATTCGGGCTGGCACGGAGCGTATCTCTGGTCAGTAGTGGCATGGTCAGGTGTAGGTGAAAAAGAGAAATGGCTAAGGCAACTTTTGAACGGACCAAGCCCCACGTCAACGTCGGCACCATTGGCCACATTGACCACGGCAAAACGACCACCACCGGTGCGATCCTGGCGGTGCAAGCCGCCAAGGGCTTGGCCAAGGCAAAGGCTATTCGGATATCGCCAAGGGCGGTACGGTTCGTGACTCGACCAAGACGGTGACCATCGCCGTTGCTCACGTTGAGTACGAAACGGAAAAACGTCACTATGCCCACATCGACTGCCCCGGCCACGCGGACTTTATCAAGAACATGATCACCGGTGCCGCCCAGATGGACGGTGCGATTTTGGTGGTCTCGGCTGCCGACGGACCGATGCCGCAAACGAAAGAGCACGTGCTGCTGGCTCGCCAGGTCGGTGTGCCCTACATCGTTGTCTTCCTGAACAAGTGCGACTTGGTCGACGATGACGAATTGCTGGAATTGGTCGAACTGGAAGCTCGCGAATTGCTCAGCAAGTACGACTTCCCCGGCGACGACGTTCCGGTCATTCACGGCTCGGCTCTGCCGGCCTACAACAACCCGTCCGATCCGGAGGCCAGCAAGTGCATCAGGAACTGATGGACGCGTTGGACGAGTTCATCCCCGAGCCTTTGCGGGAAGACGACAAGCCGTTCCTGATGGCAATCGAAGACGTCTTCTCGATCGAAGGTCGCGGTACGGTGGCGACCGGACGTATCGAACGCGGCGTGATCAAGGTCGGTGAAGAAGTCGAAATCGTTGGCCTCAGCCCGCACTCGGCCAAAACCACCTGCACCGGCGTGGAAATGTTCCGCAAGGAAATGACCGAAGGTCGGGCTGGTGATAACGTCGGTTGCTTGCTTCGTGGTGTCAAACGTGAAGACATCCAGCGTGGTCAAGTGCTGGCCAAGCCGGGCAGCATCACGCCGCACACCAAGTTCGAAGCCGAAGTCTACTGCCTGAGCAAGGACGAAGGTGGTCGCCACACGCCGTTCTTCAGCGGTTATCGTCCACAGTTCTACTTCCGCACCACCGACGTGACGGGAACCGCGAACTTGGTGGATGCCGAAATGTGCATGCCGGGCGACAACGTCAAAGTGAACGTCGAGCTGCACAAGCCGATCGCCATGGACGACGGTGTTCGTTTCGCAATTCGCGAAGGTGGACGCACGGTCGGATCGGGCGTTGTTACCAAGATCCTTGAGTAATCACGACGAAAGTCAAAACCTCATGACCAACCGGGCTCCGGTTTTCCGTCATTGCTTCCCTGTCACTTGGCAAGATCAGCCGCGCTGCCGTTTTCCGGCCCAGCGGCTCCTTGCAAGCGACAATGGAGTGGTGACCCACCCACGAGCTCCAGTTGGTCATTGGTTTTTTAGGGCAATTCCTGTACGATTCGGGATTCAGCCAAGAGTCCGCTCGTCGACGCGAAGCTCTTGTTGGCTGGAATCACGAAGATTGGCAGGATTTTCCCACCAAGGGGTGTAGCTCAATTGGCAGAGCACTGGTTTCCAAAACCAGCGGTTGCGGGTTCAAGTCCCTCCGCCCCTGCTTCGTCTGGCGAGCTCACAAAAAACGACGACCAACCAATCCGATCGCCATGGATGAGCGGTCAAAAAACCATTTTATTGAGATCTGAACAGGAGCGGACAGGTGTCTCGAGAGATAGCAGGATCGAACAGCGCCGCCGCTGGCATCGGAACTATTCCAAACCTCGGTTTATAAACCAAACCAAGGTCGGATCGTTCGTCAACTCACCGCACTGGCAGTCTGGGTCATCGTGGCACTTGGCTGCTGGCGTCTGCACGGCTCGTTGCGAGGCGTGTTCGAGGTGGGGTCGTACATGATCCCTGGGATTCCCGCTGTCGTGCTGATCGCAGGATTGTGGTTTGGGTATCGCTTGGTCAACTGGCCGCGGTTCGCCGACTTTTTGATCGCCGTCGAAGCGGAGATGAACAAGGTCACCTGGCCAAGCAAAGACGAGTTGATTCGGGCATCGATCGTCGTCATGTTCACCATTTTCTTTCTGGCCATGGCCCTGTTCTTGTTCGATATCATCTGGCAAGTGTTCTTCGATTTCATTGGCGTCACCAGCTAGCCCACGGGCGTCCCCCATGATCCGATTCCTCACATTGCCGAACCGGTGAAACCGTGAACCAAGCTGACACTTCCCCGAACGCCGAGTCGCAAGACGCCGAGTCGCAACCGACCGTGAAACTCGATCCGTCAGGTTCCCCGACGCAACGTCGAACGAGAACGACGCGAACGACGAAGCCAGCGGACAGCGAACAGGCTCCGGTGTCAGCCCAAGCGGACACGTCACCCGAAAGCAGTGCCTCCGAGCCACCTCCCGCCGCGCCGGCCCCCCCGCCGCTCGCGCCGGTCACGGCTGCCGAGAATCAACCGGCCAGCGACAGCGATGACGTCGTGGCGGAAATGGATTGGTACATCCTCAAAGTCGCGTTCAATCGCGAAGAATCGATCGCCGATGCGCTCCGCAAACGCGTCAAGATGGAGGGCATGGATGAGTTCTTCGGAGAGATCGTTGTTCCGACCGAAGATGTCGCAACTTTCACACGCGACGGGAAACGCCGAATCAGCAAACGGAAGTTGCTACCCGGTTATATCATGGTCAATATGATCATCAATGACGACACATGGTTTCTTGGTGCGTGAGACCAGCGGTATCAGCGACTTCACCGGCGCAGCCGGCAAGCCGATGCCGATGGAGCCCGCGGATATCGAGCGGTTCGTCAACAAACCTGATTTGGAAGACGAAGAAGAGACGCCGATCAAGACAGCCATCCCGTTCAAAGTTGGCGATCGAGTGCGAGTCAAGGAAGGCAACTTCGAGAATCAGGAAGGTGAAGTCGATGCGGTTGACGAGGCCAATGGTCGCATCACTGTGATCATCAATATTTTCGGCCGCAGCGTGCCAATGGAACTCGATCACTGGCAGGTGGAACCGCTTTAACAGTCAAGCGGGTCGTTGGCAGCGGGTCGTTGATCGACAGCCGGTCGTTGACGGCTCGTGCGGACAGCCGCAATCATCCCTCCATCCCTGAAAACCTTTCACCGGCAGCCCGCTCTCTGATCGGGCTGCCAACTGCAAACAGCATAACTAGCATAACTTAACCATGGCAAAGCAAGTAACCGGTCAAGCAAAGTTTCAAGTTCCTGGCGGACAAGCCACCCCGGCACCGCCCGTGGGTACTTCACTCGGTAAGTATGGCGTGAACTTGGGTCAATTCGTTCAGGCATTCAACGAGCGAACCAAAGAATACAACGGCACTCCGATTCCCGTTGTCGTGACGGTCTACAATGACCGAAGCTTTGACTTCATCACCAAGAGCCCGCCAGCGGCATCGTTGCTGAAGCAAGCCGCTGGTATCGCCAAGGGCAGTGGTGTGCCCAATAAAGACCAAGGTCGCCAAGGTCACTCGCGCACAATGCGAAGAGATCGCCCAAAAGAAGATGGAAGACCTGAACGCGCGCAGCCTCGAACAAGCGGCGCGAATGATCGAGGGTACCGCCCGCAGCATGGGCATTGACGTCGAAGGCTAGTGCATTCGCCAAAGCCAGGAATGATGATGCATGCTTCAGGACATTTCGGTGCCCGATGCACTGGCGTTGCGGCACCCCTCACGCGACGTCGTGAGACTGATTGATGAGGCGAACCGACGGATCGAGCGGTTCACACGAACCCATCGCCCTCGAATCGACAACTTTGTCGTCTGCGATTTCCCACTGGTCGACTCGGCTTTGCAGTGGATTGCCGAGCAGAACTTGCTGTGCGGTGAATCGTTTTGCGAATGGGGGAGCGGATTCGGCGTCGTCACCCTGATGGCCGCTCTGCATGGCTTGGATGCGTGCGGCATCGAAGTCGAACAGGCTCTGGTCGCGCAGTCGCAACAACTTGCCGATGACTTTGAGATCCGAGCGAGCTTCGCGCAAGGAAGCTTCATCCCCGACGATGGTCATGACCGGCTCGAATTTCACGACGATACCGACCACCTCGATATCCACAGCGCCAGCGGTTACGACGAGTTGGGGCGGGACATTGCCGATTTCGACCTGTTCTTCGCCTTCCCATGGCCGGGTGAGCAACGATTCTGGGAAACGATCTTTGATCAATTCGCTTGCGACGGCGCGCTGTTGCTAATGTATCAGGGCATCGAACCGATGCGACTGCAACGACATCTCAGCTGAGTGTCGGTGGAATTGAATTTCACCGTCGCTCATGCATGCCGCTGCCAAATCCGGCAGCGATGGAAGCGTCCCCCCGCGAGGACCTTGACCGCTGGGGCGGCAGGGAAACCACGCGCGCGCAGGGAAACCACGCGCGGCAGGGAAATCGTTGGGGCAGTGGGAAAGCTGTATAATGAAAGCGACTTTTCCTGCTCGATCGCGCGAAAAACTCGTCCACCGCAAGCGTCGTCGTGGTGGTTCGACCATTGAGGTGTGATGGATGCTGCCCAGATCACACATATTCTGGATTGTGCTCGGATTCATTTTGTCGCTTGTCTTGCCGATCCTCGGCGGCATCGTTGCGGTGCAATGGATCCCCCCAACACGGTTCGAATCCTTGCCGATCCAGGCCCTGCTGGAAGCGACCGGCGGTCTGGTCGCGGTGGCTGCGGCGAGCGTTCTGTTTGTCCGACAGGCTCACCAGCCGGACGGTTCCCAGGACAGCTGGATGTCAAGCGCGCTGGCCAGCCTGGGCGTATTGAACCTGTTTCAATCGGCATTCACGCCGGGAAACACCTTCGTTTGGCTCGATAGCGCGGCCACTCTTTTCGGCGGTGTATTGTTCGCGTTCGTTTGGCTTGGCGGGCGGACGTCGGCGAACCACCGCATTGGATACTTACCGGCGGCGGTATTCGGACTGGGCATCCTGTTCGCATCCGGTTCGTCTCTGTTTTCGACGCAGCTGCCCGAAATGTTGTCGGGGCGAACATTCACTCCGTTGGCCAAAATCTTCCACGGTGTTGGCGGAGTTGGTTTTTTGATCGCCGGGGGCTTCTTTGTCCGCCGCGGATTTCGGCGTCTGGACCTTGAGAGTTGGCTATTTTCGGTCCACACCTTGCTGCTGGCTGCCGCCAGCCTGATGTTCACGCAGACGTTGTTCTGGGACGCTACATGGTGGTGGTGTCACGTGCTGCGTGGAGGTGCTTACGTAGCGGCAGCCACGTTCGTAATCCGATCCTATCTGCAAGAGGTGAGGGAACGTGACCGGATCGCCGGTGTGTCAAAGGCAATCGACACGGACGTGGAACAGGCGGTTGCGCGGCGGACGAAAGAACTGGAAAGAATCAATCGCGAACTGACTCGCGACCGTTATCTGCTCAACACGTTGGTCGAGAGCGTTCCCGATGCGGTCTTCTTCAAGGATCGCGAGGGTCGATTTGTTCGTGTGAATCGCGCGATGGCCGAGGACGCTGGGATCGAGGATCCTGCCGATTTCATTGGCAAGACGGATGCCCAGATCTGGTCTGGCGAATTGGCAATGGAAGCGGATCAGGACGAACGCAGAATTTTGGAAACGGGAATTCCCATTTTCAATAAAGAAGAACAACCGATCGCGCGGGGAGGCAAACCGCGATGGGTTCTGGTGACGAAAATGCCTTATCGCGACGAATCGGGTCAGATCATTGGCACCTTTGGTGTGGCGCGTGAAATCACGGAGCAGAAACTCGCCGAAAAGAAGTTGCGGGAAAGCGAAGCGAGGTTTCGACTGCTGGTCGAGCATGCTCCTGATGCGATGGTCATGCTGGATGTGGACGCGGGTCGATTTGCTGATGCCAATGCACATGCGGAAAAGCTGTTTGGACTTCCGAAAAAGGAGATCGTGAAGCGACATCCGGTTTCATTGAGCCCGCCATTTCAACCCGGCGGAATTCCCTCGGAAGAACTCGCCCGCGAGATGATCGAAAGTGCGCTGGCCGGCGAGCGAATGGTTTTTGATTGGGTACACCGCAACGCAGCGGGTACCGACATACCGTGCGAGGTACGGTTGGTACCGTTGCCTTCGGGCAAACGGAAGTTGCTGCAAGCGAGCATCACCGACATCACGCGGCGCAAACAGGCGGAACAGGAATTGACCGATGCGCGAGACGCGGCGCAACTAGCCAACCGCGAGCTGCGCCGCGCGCGTGATACCGCTGAGGAAGCCAATCGAGCGAAGAATGATTTCTTGGCCAACATGAGCCACGAAATCCGCACTCCGATGAATGCCGTGATCGGAATGACCGAACTGGTACTCGACACGCAACTGGACGCGACCCAGCGAGAGTACTTGAGTACGGTCGCCGAATCGGCTGATTCGCTGATGTCGATCATCAACCAGGTTCTCGATTTTTCCAAAATCGAAGCTGGAAAATTGGAGTTAGAGAATTGCGACTTCGATTTGCGTGAAGAAATTGGAAAGACGCTCAAATCACTCGGATTGCGTGCCCATGCCAAGAACATCGAACTCGCCTGGCATGTCGATCCAAAAGCCCCGCAATGGTTGTATGGCGACGCGGCGCGTTTACGACAGATGCTGATCAATCTGATCGGCAACGCCATCAAGTTCACCGAAAACGGTGACGTTTTTGTCGATGTTCATAGCCAGATCGACGTTGATCGGAATGTTCAGTTGCGCTTTAGCGTGCGTGACAGCGGTATTGGTATTCCCCACGATAAGATCGATTCGATCTTTTCCGCGTTCGAGCAAGTGGATACATCGACCACACGCGAGTACGGAGGCACGGGCTTGGGGCTGGCAATCACCGCGCGTATCGCCGAGGCAATGGGTGGCCGGATTTGGGTCGAAAGCGTACTCGGCAGCGGCAGCACGTTCTACTTCACTGTCGTGATGAGTGTCAGTAAGGAAGATCATCAAATCCTGGGACACTCGGAACTGCGTGACGTTCCGGTCCTTGTCGTCGACGAAAAGAAATCAAGCCGAGGCATTCTCGTGGAACTGCTCAGTGGTGAAGGGATGCGCGTTGACGCGGTCGGCAGTGGTGCCGCGGCGATTGAGTTTCTTCGGCGTCAGGTTGCAAACGATCTGCCGCTTCCGCTGTTGGTTGGCGACCTGCAAGCGGCCGAGATGAATGGATTCATGCTCGTCGATCAAATTCGACAAGACGATGCCTTACGGGAGATCCAGGTGATCCTGTTGACTTCTGGTCGACGCCGCGACTTCGAACGGTGTGAGGCGTTGAATGTCCACTGCCATCTGATCAAGCCGGTCAAGCACTCGGAACTGCTGAGGGCGATTTCGGCGGCGGTTGGCAGCGACCGAGGGGAAGCCGATTCGGCGCGGGCCGACCTTGAAAAAAGTCAAATCGATCAGCTTCCGCCACTGAAGATTCTGCTCGCCGAGGACGGGAAGACCAACCAAACGATGGCTGTCGGTCTCTTGAGCAAGTGGGGACACACAGTCGAGGTTGCCGAAAACGGAGAGGAGGCGGTTGAGCGTTGGCAGCGTGGGTCATTCGACATCATCCTAATGGACGTCCAAATGCCGATCCTGGATGGGTTTGCCGCGACTCGCCGGATTCGTGAACTGGAACGCGATCGGGGCACGCGAGTCCCGATCGTTGCCATGACTGCCCACGCAATGAAAGGCGACCGACAACGCTGCCTCGATGCCGGAATGGACGATTATGTATCGAAACCTGTCCGTCGATCCGAGCTCATTGGGGCGCTGTATCGCCTGTACATGGATTCGCATCCGGCACGGCAGCGAGCAGCCGAATCGAATGGCAGTGGATTGGAAACCAGACCACCTGCGGTTCAGGCTGCAGCGGTCATTGACTGGAGTGCTGCGTTGGCAATGCTCGGCGGTGATCGAGAATTCCATTATTCGCTGCTCGATTCGGCAATCATCGAAATCAATGACCTGAAGATCAAGCTGGAACAGGCGCTGAAGACCAACAATGGATTAGCTGCACGTCGGCTGGCACATACCATCCAAGGTGCCGCGCGGGCCGTTGCCGCGGTCCGCACGACGGAAGCGGCATCCGCGGTCGAAGCTGCAGCGGCGGAAGAACAGTTCCAAGTCGCCATCGATTTGATGCCCCGACTTGTTGCAACGATCCACGAATTGGATCTCGAAATCGCGGCCAACAAGGACGCCAGCAGGTGAGTGGACGTTCCTGCTGAGAGCCGCAACGGGCCGCGACGCCCAGTCCTTCATTCGGACTTAGGGCTGTCGCCCTGCGACGGATCGCTGGCATCGGAGTCCGCGGACGATTCGACCGTTGTCCCTTCGCTGGAAGGTTCGGCGCCTGGAAGGTTCGGTGCTGGAAGGTTCGGTGCTGGAAGGTTCGGTGCTGGAAGGTTCGGTGGTCGCTTGCTCCGTTTTCGGTGGGCTGGACTCGGCCTTTTCACTCTTGGCCGCCTCTTGTTCACGAGCCCGTTCCTCTTCTTCCAGTTCTTGCCGCCTTTTCTCGGCTGCGGCATCCATCGATTCACGAATTTCCTGGTAGGACTTCGTGGGGGCGTCGCTGTTCTGGCCCCTCATCTGGATGAAGGACAACAACGGGAAGTCTTCGGGGAACTCCTGCGAGTCGATCGCGACCATATAATGGCGGATCGAATCGGAGAGATCGTCCGCGGTATCGTCGATGGTCAGGATCGGGTAATCGTCAAAAATCTCGGCCCAGATTTTGAACGCTTGTTCATAGAGTGCGATCGCCTTGTCGAGATCGGCGACGGAGTTGGCCTGCTCCGCATCATAAATCATTCGCCGCGCGTTGACGGTGCGTTCCTCTTGCTCGGCTTGAGCCAAGGTCCGCCAGTAGGCGTAGTTGATTTGAGTGCGATAGCCGTCGGTCTTATTACTGCGGGCATCGAGGTCAGCAATTTCGCCGACCAGGCTGATCGCACGCAGGCGCACCGCCGGTTCGGCACTCTTGGCAACGGCAGCTAGATCAGGAACCAGATGGGCTTCGATCGCCGGGATCAGCGATTCATCGGACCGGGTCCGTTCCGATTTGGGCTTACTCCAAATATTCTTTAAGTCGCCTGGCAATTCATCAATCAACTTTTGTCGTGCAACGACGTAAGCCTCGCCGGTGAGTTCTTGAAATTCTTCCAATCGCTGCGTACGTTGTCGGCGCAACTCATCAAGATGTCCCAGCTTGATCGTGAAGGGGGACGTTGTCGGGATGCTGCGGTTACCGAACGTTGCCCAGTCTTCGGCCGCCATTTGCCATCTGCTTTGCGCGCGTTCGTCGAGGATCCCTTCCTTTTCGATCGCTTCGGCATGCTTCATCCGCCACTTGGGGCCCGTTTCGTAAAAGTTGAGTGGTGTTTGCCGACGAATTTTGACGCCGGTATCGACCAAATCGTAGCCTCTATTGAGCCACAATCGTCCGACCAGCCAGTTGTCGGGTTTTCCCAGCGGCCCACGTGCTTCGGGGCTGTCGACGGCGATGTTTTCCTTGAGCAGTGCCTCGTGCAACACTTCATCATCGGCGAACAGTTTTCGGAACTGGGTCTTCTCGTCCGACATGCCCATCTTCGCACCGTAGAACCAACCGGTGTACCAAACCAGTCTCGTCGCGTTGCGGTTTTGACGGACTCCGCGTTGCAAGAACTCGGTACCCTCACGGACCATCGCGTATCGCTGGCGGTAATCATCAAATTCGGTCGACACATTGTAAGTGAGGTTGTGCGAATGGAACTCCCACACTTTCTCGGAGTGCGGCTGCAGCAGGGCAATGTTGTTCACGGCCGCTTTCAGCCGATCCCATTCGTGCGTGACCCGGTACTCGTGAGTCTTATTCCAGAGCAGTGTTGCCGCGACTCCGCGCAATCCGAGCAAGGCCAGCTTCATCGTCTCGCTTGCCGGGTTGATCTCACCCAGATCGCTTTCGGCGATATTGAAATCGTGTCGCATCACCGACAACCGGCCACCCACGTCGGCTCCGCCACCAGGCGGCTGGCCCAGCAGATAAAGCGGGACCAACATGGCCACCAAGACGGCCAGGTAGACGAGTTTTCGACCCAATGAATTAGTGCGATTCATGCCGCGATCTCGCGCGATTTCAGAATGAAGTAACTGACCACGAAGGCCAAAATGCAATATCCGAGTGTTGCCGCGGCGTGTCGCCACAACAACGCACCAAAGATGTCAAAGCCGCTGGCGGCATACTCCGCCGTGCCGACCATCTTGGGCAGGTTGGGCAGAGCGGTTGCGATCGCGTCCAACGTGTATACGATTCCCGCGTCGGCCGTCTTGATAACATCACTGGCTACCGAGTCGACGTCCAACTCCGTGGTCATGGCGTCTTGTTTGAGCAGCCGCACCATCGACTCAATCGGCCCCCCACCGCGAGAGATATTCGCGTCGATGTAGTACCGCGTATCGTGAACCTGTTCTGCAAAAAACCCTAGCAGCACGCAAACGAATGTCGCGACGATGGTCACCGGTCCGCTGAGCCGCGTGCTGAACATCACACCGAATGCGATCACCATCGTCATCTGCAGCCAGATCGAAGTGTAGGCCTTGACCAGGTTCCACCAAAACGGATTCTCGGCCGGTCGCAGATAAATGCCACTGCGGGTGACACCCAGGTATTGGCTGCGATCGAGACAGCGGATGACGACTTTCATCCGGCCATTTTCGTCAACGATATCGTCAAACACATTGAGCATCCGAGTCTCTTCGCCATCGGTCCCCTCTTGCGCTAACGGCAGTTCCAGTTCGTCCACCTTGTATTCGTCGACCACGAACTCGAACGGTTCCGTTTCGATCGGTAATTCGGGATGCTTCAAGGTGATCGAACCACGGATCCCCGACTCGATGTCTCCCTTGTACGAGCGGTAAGCGCGGACCGACAGGTCAACCGGGATGAAGTTCGGATATCGCTCGCGAGTCACATTCTCGAACGTAAACTCGGCCATCCCGAGCGTGCCGCCTTCGACGTAGCCGTGTTCGATTCGGCGAGCCTCCTTGGTGATCCCGACCAACCGCGAAACGCCGGCGTTGCCGTATCCGACCGCTAATTTTTCGTCACCGACATCGATCCCCGCGTCCTTCTTCTCGCCGCTACGGTCATAAAACTGGATTTCACCATACGATGGCACGCGAGCTCGAAAGGCTCCCAGCGGTGGCCCGATCACGAATTCGCCATCGTCGAATTGGCTCACGACGTGCTGATGCCCGCGATCCATGCCGGTCAGCCCGACCGCGACGACTTTCCGATCCGATTCGGGTTGTCGGTAATCCTCCGGCGGAGGCAACAGGACAAAGTCATGTTTGTGAAATCGGACGTAATCCGTTTCACCCTCTAACTGACCGGGTCTCGTTTCAACAATATCCGCCACGCTCAAGTGTGTGTGACGAATCCCGCGGGTCACGAACAGGTAGCTCACCAAGCCCATTGGGACCAACATCAATGTGCCCACGCCCACGAAACCGAGCATCCGTCCGAGCACGATCTCAGTCGGCCGAACCGGCTTGGTCACGATCGTGTAGATCGTCTTGCTGCTGATGTCCGTTGGCAGCGAAAACGCGCTGATGAACAGGGCCATCATCAGGATCAGGTAGTTCGTCGCCGTCAACACAAAACTGATGTACAGCCGCGCCGGGTCGTCACTCTCTTGATTCAAAAACCAACCGGCGAGCAAGATAATGACCAAGAACAGCCCGACCACGAACAGCACCTTCCGCCGGATCGCTTCGCGAAACGCAAGACCGGCCAGGGCGAAGATCCGTCGAGCCGATGTCTCGGGGAGGTCGAAGCGGACAAAATCCCGGATCACTCGTGCGACCGCATAAAAGCCTTCGACAGGTCCGTACCTTGCCGCCGACACGATATAGCCGGTGATCAAGCCAAGCACGATCGCCAACACAAACAGGACGACACCCTGCAACAAGGCACTTTCCAAAAATGCGTTGGGACGCATCAGCCATTCATAAAAGGACCAGAAGTCTTCCGGTTGGAGTGTCATTGACCGGCATCCCCCCGAGCATCGCCACCACCGTCCCCGCCGTCCTTTCATCCCGGTCGTCGGCGACTTCGATCGATTGTGCGGGTGGGGCGTCCGAAACGCTACCGGTCGAGGAGACACGCCTGGCTCCCGGTCGCGCTTTGCTTTCGCGAACGATGTTCAAGAACAGGTCTTCCATGGTTGCGGTCGGATTATCGATCGATTCAACAACGCCACCATGCCGGCGGATCACTTCAGCGATCTCGGCTTTCGCTTCTTCGGTCAAACCTCGGGCGTGAACCTCGGTAATGTCTTGGACCTTCAACAGATCGGAAACTCGACCCAGCTCTTTCAGTTCGCCTTGATGGAGGATCGCGACGCGATCACAAACGTCCTGCACGTCGGCCAATTGGTGACTGCAGAGCAGGATCGTTTTGCCCTGATCGCGCAGGGCCAGAATCAGGTCCTTCATTTCGCGAGTACCGATCGGATCAAGGCCCGTCGTCGGTTCATCCAACAGGATCAGGTCCGGATTGTTGATCAACGCCTGGGCCAAACCGACACGGCGTGTCATCCCTTTACTGTATTCGCGAAGTTGACGGTGCTTGGCACCCTTGAGCCCCACCAGATCGATCAATCGATCAACCTGACGCTTTCGCTCGGCACCCGACATGTCGAACAGCCGTCCATAGAAGTCCAGCGTCTCCTCGGCCGTCAAAAACTTGTACAGATAGGACTCTTCGGGCAGATATCCGATTCGCTCGTTCTTCTTTGTCTCGCTTGCATCCTGGTCAAACACCAGCACCCGGCCGCTGGTTGGGAACAACAATCCCAGGATCAGCTTGATGGTGGTCGACTTGCCGCTACCGTTGGGCCCCAAGAGTCCAAAGATTTCGCCCGGACGCACCTCGATGTCCAGCGACTTCAGAGCATGCACCTTCTTACGACCCCAAAAGTCGCGATAAATCTTGCTCAGATTACGGGTTTCAATAACAACACCAGCGTTGGCGTCGCCGGATTTGGTCGCGGCGGTAGCACCCGCAGGTTCGGCGACCGCGGTCGAATCTGTATCCACGAGCAAGAGCTTCCGTAGAGGGACAAGGGAAATCAAGACAAATGAAACCACCGTGACACCGGCATCTCGAACCGCCCGACCGTTTCGAGAGATGTCCGATGGGAATTTCGGAGATTTTTACGCTACGAGGCCACGCCGCAAAGTGTTCGTTTTTTTTGGCGGCCACGTAACCGCCCAGCCGGCCCCACCTTGGTGTGCCAGGCGACCCCACATATCCGCGCCGGGGGGCCAGAGCTTAGTTTGGCCAGCCAGCGCCGTGAAGGGCAACCTCTGCCAAACTCGTACGCCCCAGGATGCCACTACGTTCGAGCCGAATTGGGAAGTCGAAAGAATTGGACCAGCCGGCAAGGCATGCAAACATGCCCGGGGCTTGCAAACTGGATCCAAACAGTCGATCAATCTGACTTCCAGGATGCTTCGTTTCCCGTTGGCGCGGTGAGCCCGTGACAGAACTTCGCGTCGATGATCGGCAACCCAATGCCTACGGCGATGCCCTTGCCTTTCTGTATGACCGAATCAATTACGAGCGGATGGCCGGCGGGACCTCCCGGTATCCGTTTCGGCTGCAGCGGATCAAGACGCTGCTGAACCGCCTGGGACTTGAACGCTATCTGTACGATCCGTCCTCGCCAACGCCGATCCCGATGGTCCACATCGCCGGCACCAAGGGAAAGGGGTCAACGGCATCGATGGTGGCCGCCGGTCTCACCGCATCGGGATTGAAGACCGGTTTGTACACCTCGCCACACCTGCACGATCTCGAAGAGCGTTTTCGCGTCGACGGAGTCTGCTGCGGAAAAGACGACGTGATCGCTTTGGTTGACCGAGTTCGACCCGTGGTGGAGGGCCTGATCCAAGACTCGATCGGGTCACCTTCGTTCTTTGAATTGACCACCGCTATGGCGCTGCTGCACTTCGATTCCAGCGACTGCGACGCCATCGTTTTAGAAGTCGGACTCGGCGGCCGATTGGACAGCACCAACGTCTGCTCACCATCGGTGACCACAATCACGTCGATCGGATTGGACCACCAGCACGTTCTTGGCAACACGGTCGAGGAAATCGCCCACGAAAAGGCGGGAATCATCAAGCAGGGCATTCCCGTGGTCAGCGGCGTGACCGATCAGGCGGCTGGGCAAGTCATCGCGGCGGTGGCGAACAAGCGAAACGCTCCCCTGTACCGAATCGGCCAGGAATTCTCCTTTCAATCGGATGCCCAGGCCGACTGGGGATCTCGTGTCGTTTATCAATCGGGTGGGGCCAAGCCAGCAAGTCGGACGTTTGACCTGCAGCTCGATGGAGCCCATCAAGCAGGCAACGCCGCGGTGGCGATGGCCAGCTTGGATCTTCTGGCAGAGCAGGGCGTGCCGGTCTGTGTAGCGGCCATTTCCCAAGCATGGAGCCGTCTTTCCTGCGCAGGTCGCATCGAAAGATTCTTATTACCCGAGAACGTGATCGCGATCGTGGACGCGGCTCACAACGAAGATTCGATCACCGCGCTGTGCGATTGCCTGCGGCGAAGATGTCACGATCGCCGGATCAGCGTTGTCTTTGGCACCAGCCACGACAAGGCGGCCGGGCCGATGTTGTCGACACTCTCGCAAATTGCCGACGATCTGGTGATCACTCAGTTTCAAGGCAACCCCCGATACCAACCGACGGCCGCGCTGATGCCGTTGGTACCCGAGTCGATGCGATCGCGTGTGGAAGCGATTGACGATCCAATCCAGGCCTGCAGGGCTGGGCTGGGAAAGGCGATGGCCGGTGGCGCGCTGGTCGTCTGCGGCTCGTTTTTCCTGGCGGCCGAAACACGAACCTGGTTGGCCGAACTCGCCACGGGCGCCAGCCCGAATCGAGATGGATTGGCGTTGCCCTGACGCACATGGCTTCCTACGGCAGGTTGGGCTTCCTACGGCAGGTTGATCGTTCCCAGGATCAGTTCGACATCGCCGATTGCCAGGCCGGTCTGCTGGGCGATTTCGGCAGAGGTATGACCAGCTTGCGCCAATTCGCTCACCCACTGAAATTGCTGTGCGGACAGGCCATGACGGCTCAGTGGGATTTCGTCCGCTGAGTGTCCCGGCAGATGACATTCCAATTCCGAACATCGTTCGATTCGATCATCGAGTTGTCGCATCAGCGATTGGACGACGGAGATTCGAGTATCAAGTTCCGCTTTCAATTCTCGCTGTAAATCGAACAGGGCGACCTGCCAACGCTGCGTTTCGACCGGCGCATCACAGAGCGGTACCGCCGGCTCGGTGCGATCACGCATCGCCCGCAACGCCTTGTTGGCCGCTTTGGCGTCTCGATTGACGCGCTTTTTCATGCCCATCTGCCGCCGGATCAGGACCCAACCTAACATCACAAACCCGGCCACCATCAGCAGTTGTGCCTTCTGCATCTCGGCCAAGGAAAGGGTCCATTGGGTTAGCGTTTCTTGTGCGATCAAGATCGTCATCACTCGTTCGGCTGAAAAGAATCACGTGCGCGGTTAAACTGACGTACTCGGTTATGATCGACAGCACCGATTCGGCGAAGCGAACAAGCTTGAAGAAAGTCCGATCATTTCGACTTTGCCTTTGCGTGGACGATTTTTGGTCGCCTCAATTATTCCGGTTGTTCCGTGTTCGCGTCTGCTGCGCCCATGCCCTTACGATTTCATCGACCCGCCACCACCGTCAGCCTTTGGCATGCGAGCAGCTCGTCGGATGAGCCGAGTTCGGTCGAGACCACTTGCGAAGCCTGGCTGGACGTCGATGAGCAGCGGCGTGCCAGCCGGTTCCGAATTCCGACCAGCCGCAATCAACACGTCGTGGGTCGGGGCATGGCCCGCAGACTGCTAAGCAGCGACTCGGTCGCCCCCGAGGCAATCCGATTTGCCCTCGAGCCGCACGGCAAACCTTACGTCAGCGAGCCATCGGCGGCCCGACAACCGTTCAACATCGCCCATACCGATGGGCTGGTGATGTGTGGAATCGGTTCGGCCGAACACACCATGATTGGTGTCGACGTCGAGCGACTGGGCCGTCGAACCGATCCGGGACTCGCCGATCGGTTCTTTTCCAAGCCTGAGGTGCGATACCTGCAGCGGCATCAAGACGACGACGCGAAACGCATTGCCTTCTTGCGAGTCTGGACGCTGAAGGAGTCTTTCATCAAAGCGATTGGTACCGGATTGCAAACGCCGCTCAGCGATTTCGCATTCATGGACATCGATTCCGATTCGCCCACGATCCAAATGCTCGATGAGAAACTCGAGGGGGACGTATCGTGGAAATTTTTTTCGATCCAGCCCCGCCCGGGCTTCGTCGCTGCGGTCGCCGTCGCGACGAACGATGACGATGCAAGCATCAAGCTGGATGTGAAATGCTTTGACGACCTGATCGTCTAAGAGACCTCGGCCGCCAGCTGTCAACACATAGATCCATCCAAGTCAGCCAATCATTCCTCGCCCATCTGAAGAATCGTCTGCTCGCCTTGGGGCCATTGGACCCAAACCCGAAACTTCAGCAACGCGTTGACCTCCAACAAGGCAATCAGTGATTGCAATTCGGCAACGCGTTCGGATGCCAACCGCAGCGATTCGGCTTGTGTCTTGGCGGCTTCCTGTTGAACGGCGATCGCTCGCCGGCCTTGGGAGTCGGCCGTTGGATGGGCGGCCGATAAACGCGTGGATTCGCGGCTCACCGCCGCTGCCTGTTCGGTCAACTGATCGGCAAATTGGTCGAGTGCCGAGCTGGAAACTTTCTGCCAAGGCATCGCCGGATCGAGACGCGCCGCAAAGCGAACTCGACAAGAAAGTTGACGGCCGCCGCGGACGTCCAACCGCATTCCCAGCGAAACCGTTTCACGATCTTGGGGTGTCAACACTGCCACGGCGCGAGTGCGACGGATCTCGGTTGGCTCAATCGGCTCGATCCATCCCAATTCGACCCCCTCGGGCAATTCGTACTCCAGTGACAACCGGGCGACTCGCGGTGGAATCGGTTGCCGCAGGTCCCACGTCGGACGCGAGTCCGATTGGTCCAACCGAATCGGCCAGGGATCGGCCTCGATCATCGGACGCAGATAAATCAGGCGGCCTTGTCCGTCGATCAGCCGCCCATGGGACAGCGCCCCGGCGGCAGCAGATTCGGTTGCCGTTTCACTCCAATTCAAAACAGTTGCATCGTGTTCGCTGTTGATCGTCGCAACCAGCACGTTCTTTCGCGTGTCGGTGATCTTCCATCGGGCATCGTTGGAATTCATCGCCAGCGCGACCTCGAATGGAAACTGCAACGTGATCGCGGTGGTCGATGTCTGCCAAAGCTTCGCTGACATGGCGGGATCATCCATCGGCGGCAGCTCGATCGCCGTGACCGTCGACACTCGAGTCCGTTGGGGCAACTCGGCAGGCACATCGCCATCATCCAACTCCGATGGATCGTCGGTCGGGTTGACCTCCCGCTGATCGTCTCGATTCGGTTGATCGTCCGGTCGAACAGCTGTCACAGCGAGATCACCCGATTCGGTCTCCGACGCCCGCTGGTCGTCGTTTTTTGGCAAGAAGCCGGATGCCGTCGGCAGCAACATTTCGAGCGAAAGCGATCTCGCATCCAAGGCTGATCGATTGGCCGCAACCGTTTCAGATTCCACGATCGAATCCAAAGTCTGCCACCGGTCCGCGTCGGTTTCGCTGGCGGCAGTCGGTTCGGCGGTGGGCTGTCGAACCATTTCCGAGCCGTGCCGATGGTCGCCAAGACCTGGCGTCAGGAGACGATTCGTGCTTGCCGGACCGATGGCGACCGGTCGATCCGGAGCGGTTGATTCCACCGGCACCCTGGGATGATTGTCGCTGGAAGTCGAATCCGCTGTGGGATGCCAAGCGTGATCGCCAATCGCGATGGCGGATCCAACGAGGATTGCCGCGACTGCGATCACGCGTGTCGCTTTCTTCCCGTTCCCGCTGTCCCGACCCCTTCGACAACCCCGTTGTTTTCGATCCGCTGCGCCGCCGACCGGCCGCAGCGGCGGCGAGTCTGGCGGATCATCTGCCACGGGCAGAGTCCGTTTTGCCAGCAACGTGACGCGGAATCGGTCGACCTGTTCCAGCGACGCCTGCGATGGGGCCGTGGCCGGCAGATCGTCATCGCTTGTGAATCGACGATGCTTCCAAATCAACCGGGCGCGCGTGTCGATGGCCCATTCGTGCAGTTGAATCGCAGGCAATGGCTCGCCCGCCTCACGCTCGTGGATGGCGGCGAGGATGCCGAGCTGCTGACACCATGACTCGACAATATCGATGGGGGGCGTTCCCAAGCGATCCAGCAGCGACCTCAGTGACTCTCCGGGTGAGATGTCGGCAGAATTTGGTTCGCCTCCTGAATCCAACTGCAAAAGCATTTGGGTCGCTTCGGCTGGCGACAGCTCACCCGAGCAAACCCGCTCGAGTGCGGATTCGATTTCCTGACGATCGGGAAACGATTGGCGGGTCATTGCCGTCCATCGCGAACAGGGAGGGGGGTGAGTCACTTGTTGGTGAGTCACTTGTTGGCGGGGGCAAGTTTATCGCATTGTGTGCTGGTCATTGGGGGTCTTCCACCGCACTCGGCGTCGCGTCCGCAAAGTTTTCCCACTCTGTTCCAGCGGAATAACCAAATGCCGAGGTGGGATCGTGCCGATAAATCCGCCTGAAGCGGTTGTTCCATACGACCGGATCGTACCGATTTGAAGCGGTGGGAAGCCGGATCGAGCGGGAATCAGCAGCTTCAGGAGCCAAAAACGGGGGGAAGTTCCAGCGGGAAGGTGTGTGCCTTTTCTCGATGGAACTGGATCAGCAGATCGCGGTGGCCGCGAACCTGTTCATCACGCGCAAGTGCAGCAAACAAATCTGCGTCTGCGATGCCCCGCAAGTGACTTACCGGCCCACAGCGAGGCGGCCTTGGCCGCGGAGACGTTTGCGATGCACCGAATGACTCAACCAAATTCCGTAAGAACGCTTTTTGCCGTGACAGCCATGGCTGTCGTTGCGTGTCTGGGGAGCTCCCCAGTCGCCGCCGCACCGCCAAGCGTCATGCAGGCCGACGTGGACTACGAGGCAAGTGGGTACGTCACTCCCGCCGGAATGGTCCCACCGTCGATGTACCAGGGTGGCGTCATGCCCGCCGGATACTTTGCAGCGGGCTGTGACAGCGGCTGCAGTGCTCCGGGCATGTGTGACGGCATGGGCAGTTGCGGGAGCAGCAGTTGCGGCAGTTGCGACAGCGGATGCGGCATGGGCTGCGGTGGCGGTCAATGCGGCATTCTTGGCTGTGGTGGCATTCTTGGCAAACTATCCGGTGGTGATACGGCCTGCGGTGGTTGTGGAATGTCCGACTGCCCCTCGTGCGGCGGTCTCACCAACATGCGGCACATGTGTCTCTTTTGCCGGGGTAGCGGATGCAGTGCCTGTCAGTTCTTTGGGCGAGGCTACCTGTTGGGAGCCCTGCAGTGTCTGAAGCCGTTCACGCAGCAGGGCATCTGTGCTCAGCGATGGTATGACCTGTCGGCGGAGTCCGTCTTTATGACACACTCCAATGGCGGTCAAACCGGACCGCTCACCACGCTCGGTGTGGCACCAGGCCTTGCCGGCGACCCGGTTCCATCCAATCAGGTTGTCCTGCGATTGGGCGATGCCGACGGCGGAAACGACGCGGAATGGGGCGGCCGTCTTTCGGCTGCGGTGATTTGCGGGGTCGGTGGCAATCTTGAATTCACCTACATGGGCGGACAGAAATGGGACAGCATCGCGACCGTCCAGGATTCGAACCCCGTCTTCTTCTCCTTCGTCAGCGACTTTGGACGGAATCCGGCCCCGACCGGATATCCCGATACGGACCAATCCGTCTTACAGAGCGTTCAATCGCAGAGCGAATTCCACAGTGGAGAGATCAATTATCGACGACGTACGATGGGCCCCTACTGCCGATTCCAGGGATCATGGCTGGTGGGACTGCGGTATGTGCGTTATGAGGACGCGCTGACCTACAGCACGCTTGGCGACTACACCGGCACGCCTCCGTTCTTCTCGTCCCGAAACAGCGTCCACAACAATCTGTTCGGTCCCCAAGCGGGACTCGATTTGTGGTGGAACGTTTATCCGGGGATCAATGCCGGAGTTGGCGTCAAGGGAGCCTGGGTTCAAAATGACATCAAACAACGCACGACGTTGTCGGCCAACTCGCTGAACCCAGGTGGCGCTGCGATGATCGCCGACACCGATCGCGACACAACCGTGATGGGCGAGTTCGAGGCCAAGCTCATCTATCGGCTCAACCACTCGTGGGCGTTTCGCTCGGCCTACTACGCGATCGCGGTGGACGACATCGCTTTCGGAACGGTCAATACCCAGACGATCAACGACTTCGCCACAGCGAATCCGCTCAGCGCCCCGCAAACGTACTTGCATTCGATCGTTTTGCAGGGCGTCTCGTTCGGTGCCGAATACACCTGGTAGTTTGATCGCATCGGATCCACGTCACTCGAAAGCCGCTCGGGAAACCTTCCCGAGCGGCTTTTTTTGGATTGTGGAAAGCTCTCCAGCCCTTCCCCCCCCCGGGCTACACTGGGAAGCCCGTTCTGGGGAAATCCAAGCCGGCGGCTGAAAACGGTTCCCTCTGGCTTTGGGCCTGTTGGCGGGCCGAATTCAGTCACCCCCCCTTCGGTGGATCACCAAAATCGGGGTGATTGTGCCGATCAGGTCGGTTTTCCGAGGCGGTAGGGAACTTTGGCACGTGGCAGGCGTCCCATGAATTGCGTTTCGTTGACACTTCCTGGGGTGCAATTAGAATCGCAGACGCTCCTTGTCCATTCCTTTTGTCTTGTTCACTCCCCATGATTCTGAATGGGCTGGCGTTGGCGAATTGGCAAACGACACCGATGTTCGACAATACGCTCGACGCCACAGATTCCCCACGACACAACTTTCCGCTGTCCCGCGGATACGTTGGCATGACGATCCGAAGCAGTTCATCCTCGCGACCCTAATCGGCTCTGGCGCTTTTTTCAGTGTCCTGTTCCGTACGTTTGGTAGAGACCCTCGATGTTCAAACGAAGCGAATCAACCCCACAATCATCCCGCCCTGACCGCTCGGAACGGGCGAAGAAGAAGCGACGTCTGATGATGGAGGGTTTGGAGCAACGCCAGTTGCTCGCTGTATTCACGGATCTGCCGACGCAGCCCGCCCCGGTTGTGCAGGAGTACACCACCGCTCGCAACATTGGAGCGGTACAAGCCTTTCAGTTTGCCGAATCGGAAACCACCGTTCAAACCGGGTTGAACGACTATCAGTCGCAAGCCGACCTCGTGCCTTTGGGAACCGGTGCGGGTCAACAGAACACGATCGACGTCATTGGCGCTTTGCCGATTTCAACCAATCCTGTCAATGGCAGCGGGTTTTCGGGCGACATCGATACGTTTTCTTTCAATCTCCGTGGTGGTGACATCCTTGACATCGCGACTCAGGGCGCCGCTGGCGGATTCACGGTGCGAGATGTCAATGGATCGATCCTGTTCGGTCGCGATACGCCGATTGCCGGACTGCGATTTCCCTTGCAGAATCAAGGGAATGCCAACGGGGCGATGGTGATTCCGCACGACGGCCTCTATACGCTGACGGTCGCCGGGGCAACATCACCCCTGAACACCGCCATCAGTTACAAGTTGGGGCTGCGAACTTACCGACCAACCTCGGAACAATTGGCGGTCGGGGATGCCCAAATCCTGTACCTCGATTTCGCCGGGGCGTTGATTGACAACAACATTTTCAATGATGTACTGATCCAGGCAAATCCTGGACTGCCCGTGGGTGGGGTCACTCGGGTGCGTAGTCTTGCCGATTCGCTACCGATTCTTGGAATGCAACTCGGTGACACGGCGACCGCCAACCGAATCATTGACGACGTCGTTGCGGGCGTGGTTCGGATCTTCGAGGAATTGGGTACGACAGGGAGCAATGGTGACTACGAAGCGACCGGAAACGTCGGCGACTATGGACTGCGAGTCCTGAACAGTCGGGATAATGCCGGTCAGATCAACCTGAACGACCCCCGCGTGACGCGTCTATTGATCGGGGGAACGGGAATCGACTTCGGTTTGGCCGGAGTTTATGGAATCGCCCAAAGCGTTGACATCGGCAACCTCGACCTCAGCGAGTTTGGAGTTTTTGCCCTGGACGCGTTCGCACAAACCGCACCGACGGTGCCGATCGCGCCGGGCTCGAGTCAGATTGACTTGGTGTCGACCTTCCTGGCGAGCGTGGCTGCCCACGAGGCGGCCCATACATTCGGTATGCTTCACACCGACAACACCGACTCGATTGGGACCCTCTCGGACGCGGGCGGTACCCAGAACGCAAATGATTATGGGCAGGGTCTTGGCCCCGACCTGATTTTCGGCACGCTGGATGACATCCAACCGGGCTTCCATGACGATTTCTACCACACGCCGGAAGGATTCTTTGGAATCGAGCCGATCACCGCTTCACTCTCCCATGCCTTGTCCACCGGGACCGTCGGTGGCAGTCTGGCAGGGCATGTCTTCAACGACGCCAACAGCAACGGATCGAGCGTGGGAGACAACGGCTTGGGTGGCGTCACCGTGTTTGCCGATGCCAACCACAATGGCCTGCTCGATTCGGGAGAAGCATCGGCGGTTTCCAATGCCAGCGGTGACTTCACGTTGAGCGTCGGCCCAGGTTCGGTCACCGTCGTCGCGATTACACCCACAAACTTTATCGCCACAACTCCCACCACCGTATCGACGACGGTTGCTGTGGGCGGATCGGCAAGCGTGGCCTTTGGATTCCATCAGGTGAGCCCGACGTTCACCGGTATCGCCTTCAGCGACAACAACGGCAACGGCACGCGTGAAGCAAGTGAAGCGGGCGTCGCCGGCATCTTCCATTATCTGGACCTCGATGGTGACAATCGTCCCGACGTCGGTGAACCGAGTGCGATTAGTGCAGCGGACGGATCTTACACGCTGAACTTCCCCGGATCGGGCACCTACACGATTCGCCAAGCCGTCCCGCCAGGATTCACCCAGACCTCGCCGGTGGGAGGAGAATACACGTTTTTCTATGACGGTCTTGCTGTCAACAACAACTTCGACTTCGGCCTGCGGCCCTCGCGTGACTTTGGCGATGCTCCCGATTCATACGGGACGACACTTGCCGCTGGCGGTGCCAGCCACGGCATCACCGCCGGTCTGACGATCGGATCGGCCGTTGATCAAGAAGCAGACGGTCAACCGACGTCGGCTGCCAATGGCGACGACCTGAATGGCCGCACCCTACCCAACGGCAGCACCGAGGATGACGAAGATGGCGTCCGACTGCTCGAACCGCTGGGCCCCGGAGCGAGTGCCGACTTTGAAATTACGGTGAACAACACGACCGGCACCGTGGCCTACCTGCAAGGCTTCATGGACTTCAACCGGGACGGCGATTTCACCGACGCCGGGGAGCAATTCCTGAGCAACATTCTGATTCCCAACGGATCGGTCAACCTGGTCTTGGATGGCAACGATGGCATCTTCGTCAACGTGCCGGCCAACGCCGCGGTGGGAACGACCTATGCACGCTTCCGGATCAGCCAGCAAATTGGCGTTGGCCCCACCGGTTCGGTCGGGACCGGTGAAGTCGAAGATTACACATTCCCAATTCTAAGTTCGGCACAGATCGCCAATAACGACGAATTCTCCGTCTCGCGAAACACGCTCTCGAACCAACTGGACGTGCTCCGCAATGACTTTGAAACCGTCGATAACCGCTTGACGATCCAAAATCTCAACACCACCGGAACCAGTGGGATCGTGACGATCACCGCCGACCGTCGATCGGTCCTCTACACCCCGCCCAACGGGTTCATCGGGCGTGACGCGTTCAACTACACGGTCTTTGACCAGTTCGGTAACACATCGACGGCGACCGTCGTTGTCAACGTGACCTTCCAATCGGCAGTGCCGATTGCGTTGGATGACACGTTCGAGGTTCCCCAAGGCAGTGTCAATCGCGCCCTGAATGTTTTGGACAACGATGTCCCCAGCACCTCCGGCGGTTTGTCAATCATCAGCGTGACACCCGGCAGTGCCGGCGGGACAATCTCGATCATCGGTGGTGGCCAATCACTTCGTTACACGCCGCTGCCGGGCTTCAACGGTACCGAGCAATTCACCTACAGCGTCCAGGATTCGCTTGGGCTTACCAGTACCGCACAAGTCACGATTAACTTGTTGCCCGGTTCGCGAGCCGACGACGTCGTCGATTTTACGATCGGTCTATTCGATCCGGTCAATCGGGACCAGGAAATCACCAATGTCCAAGTCGGTGACGAATTCTTGGTGCGGGTATCGGTCGAAGACATCGAAGAGTTTGCCAACCCCAGAGGTGTCGCCTCGGCATTCCTCGACCTGCTGTACTCCGATGAATTGGTGGCAACCCTGAACACCGATTCCAATCCCGACTTTCCGTTCGACATTGAGTTTGGCCCGCTGTTCTCGGGAAGCGGCGTCCTGCAACGCGGCAATGCACAGATTCCCGGCCTGATCGACGAAGTCGGCGGCGTGCAACGGATCGATGCCCTGCAACCGCACTTTGGACCAGTCGAGTTGTTCACGCTGAAAATGCAAGCCGTTTCGCCCGGCGTGGCAGTCTTCACCGGTGACCCGGCCGACAACAACATCAGCGAAACGGTCACTCTCGGCTCGGACGTCGCACTGTTGGTCAATCAACTTCGATTGGGGACCGCAGAACTGTTGATCGTACCGAGCTCGGACAATTTCACTTCGGCGATCGATGACTCGTACCCCGAGGGTCGCGACTCCGATGGCAACTTGATCAGCAGTGCCTCGATCGGCCGAAACCGCTTGGACGTGCTGGCCAACGACAACTTGGGCCCGACCGGTGTGGTCCGCGAATTCGGGTTGGTCACCAACCCGACCTTCGGCAGCGTGTTGATCGACGACAATGGTACGCCGACCAATTTGAACGATGACTTCTTCAGTTATCGGCCGAACGTGAACGCCAATGGGCTGGAACAATTCACCTATGTGATCGTCACCGATGACGGCATCCGCAGCACCGCGAAAGTCACCATTCCACTGGGCAACACGAACGCCAATGCCGATGTCGCGATCAACTTCGCGTTGGTCAACCAAAGCGGCACGCCGATCGCCAACAACCAGATCAACGTGGGTGATCGTGTTGGCGTCCAAGTGATCGTGGAGGACCTGCGTGCCAACCCGACGTTTGTATTCGCCGGGTTCCTGGACATGATGTACGACTCCGGAATCCTGCAACCGTCGGATACCAACTTTGCTGACAACTTCGACTTTGACGTCGTATTCGGCAACGGGTACTCCACCAGTGCCGGCGTGGGCACGGCCGCTCGAAATGGAATCATCGACGAATTCGGTACGTTATTCGGACAGGCAACCGTCCCCGATACCAGCGGATTGAACCCAGGCTTGCTGGCGACCGTCTTCTTCAATGCCGTCGGCGCGGGCCAGACAAGTGTGGTGGGCGGGCCTGCCGACTCGTCACCATTCCAAGACACCCTGCTTTTCCAAAACGATGATCCTGTTCCGGTTTCTAAAATCCGCTACGACTCGCTGACGATCACGGTCAATTCGGGTCTCAGCGGTTCGACGCCGGTCCAAAACCTTAGCATGCCGCAAGACGTCAACAACGACGGCTTTGTTACGCCGATCGACGCGTTGATCGTGATCAACGAGATGAGTCGTGCCGCGTTTGAAGGTGAATCGCCGAGCGGATCGCTTGTCGCCAGCCAATTCTTTACCGATGTCAACGGTGACACCCGGGTGTCGGCCCTCGACGCATTGCAGGTCATCAACTACCTAGCGGTGTTGGGCAATCAGCAACCACAAGGCGAAGGAGAGGCGATCGCAGCAGCTCTCGCCCCGTTGAACACAGGTACCGATCTTCAGTCGTCCACGGCCGCTGACGAGGTGTTCGCCGATCTCAACGACTCAGATTTGGTCACCGATGCGTCGGCAACTTCGTCCGCTGCGGCCCAGGCAGTCATTGCCGCAACCGGCGATGATGATGCCGATGACAAAAGCGAAGACATGCTCAACCTGCTTGCCGATGACGTCTTCGGGCTGTGGAGCTGATCTTCGCTGGTCGTAGCGAGAACCTGCCAGGGGCCGATTGGGGGTAATCTCTCAGTCCGCTCGCGGATGCCTCGATGGATCCACATCCTCCAACATCGACTTCAGCTTCGCGCGGTCACTGCGCGAGAGTGTTCCACTGTGCATCGGGTGAGTCAGCAGCGGGCTCAGCGAACCCTCACGCAACTCGCCTGCCGTGATCTGCAGACGAGTGGCCAATCAATTCGGCACGACCCATCGACGCCCGAAACAATCGCGGCCAGACCAACGGATCACGGACCACAACCGCTCGTCATGCGTTACCATGAACTGTGACACAGCACGAACCGTCAATTCTACGTGCGCCCAGTAACCCACTGACCCCGAGCTGTGGCTTGTCCGCTGAGCCTTTTTCCGTTCAATGCCTCACCTGCGGAAGCAGGCTGCGCGTCACGGACCCCGCGATCGTCGGCACGATCGCTGCCTGTCCGCGCTGCAACTCGATGGTCCAAATCGAGCGTCCCGGGAATCAGGTTGCCGTCGGGGCATCGAATGTCGATAGCCAGGCAATCACCGAGGACGCGATCGATGCGCCTCACGAACCCGAAATCGCAGACACGGATACTTCGAGCAGCTTTAGCGGCACAGACTCCATTGCACCCAGCAGCGACGAGCAACCCGGACTCGCATCGCCATTGCCCCCCGCATTCCAAAGCGAGCGAACACACCGTTCGCGACAGATCGCTTTGGTCGTCGCAGTTTCCGTGTCTGGGCTGTTGGCCGCTGTCTTGTTCTTCAGCTGGTTCGTGCGGAACTGGCGAGAGCAATCCCCCACGGTCAAAATCGATTCTTCCGACAACCCGGCAGCATCGCCGTTGAGTGTCGACACGACGGCTGTCGAGCCAACGCAGGATCCAACGCAACCGGCACAGTCCAGCGAGACCGATCCGATCGATTCGGAGACAGCAGCCGGTGATCGGGACAGCACAGTGGCGATCGCCCCCGAAACCGCTCCGGTGGATCGGCCACCGGCCGCTGAGACCATTCCCACCGACCTGTTGCCATCGTCGCCGATTGTGGCCAATCCGATCGTCGAGACCGCCGACCAGGATCCGGCTGATGGAGTCGGACGATTGATGGAGTTGCCACCCGGGTTGGCCGAATTTACGGAAATCCTACCGCAAGGTGGTCCGATCGATTTACGGCCAACCCGCGAAGCGCCACCAGCGTTGGATGAAATCGACATCAATGCGGCGGCCCAGGAAGATCTTGATCCGTTGCTCGTTGGCAATCCGCCAGCAAAGATCAACGTCAAGGCGGATCTGGCGATCCAAATGGCGCTCGATTCAGATGGTTATCGACTGACCGATCTGGCGTTGCTGTTTGGCCAGTTGACCGGTGTCCCCATCGAGATCGATTGGGTGTCGTTTGATTTGGCGGGGATCGACATTCACGAGCGTGTCCAAACCCCCAAGACCAAATTGGTGCCTGCCAAGGACTTGCTCGATGCGATCGCCGCTTCATTGGGCGCCGAGATTCAAGATCACGAATTGTATGTGGTGCTGACCCCGAGCGATGCAACCTTTGACGCCCGCCTGGCGGAACTGACCACGCTGGACGATTTTGGTCAGGAGCGAGATTCTGCGGTCAGGGTGTTGAACCAATTCTTGCAGGGACGGGATGTCACGCCGGCGGCCACGCTGCAAGTTGGCCCATCTCGCGAGGATAAACAGTTTGCGATCCTGGCCGTGGAATCGTTACGTCGCATGCGTCAACTCGAGCCGAAGTTGTCCGACGACCTGATCCGCCATTGGGCTCAGACGGCCCAGAATCAAACGGTGGATTGGCCTCTGCTTACCGGCGGAGCGTCCGAACCGCAGCGCAGTATGCCGATCTCGGTTGCCGGATTGATTCGTCACACAACCAGACTCAACGATTCGAGTTGTGTGGTCCACTGGCCGGATGCGATACGTCGGCACCTTTCACCCACGCAAGTCCAGTTGCCGCGCGGGAACCGATGCCGCGACGATGCTAGACCAGTTGCTTTTGGATTTCGGATTGCAGGTGCGTCGGGTCGATGCGCATCGTTGGTGGGTCGGTGCGGCGTCAACCTATGACCGTGCGGCGGTCGTTGTCTGGACAAAACCGCTGGGCGAAACAGCGGCGTCGTTGTCCAGTCGCATCGCCAGCGTGATGTCCCCAGCGGACACGTTCCGCGTCACCATGGATCCCGACAGTGATCGGGCGATCATGCTGTTGCCGCGTTACATCGTTCGACAACTTCCCAAGATTGAAGCCAGCATCGCTGTGAAATAGCGGTTCGGCGGCTTGCCCTCATTCGTTCACCGACCAACCGGATCCGTTTCACTGGGCAACTTGTCACTGGGCAACTTGTCACTGGGCAACTTGTCACTGGGCAACTTGTCACTGGGCAACTTGTTTTCGGCCGAGGCGATTTGACCACCAATGCTCAGCACCTTCAGTTCGTCGGTCAAACGTTGCGTCAGTCCCTCGGGACCTGTGAATCCGATGTGTACCGATTCGATGATCCCGTTCTTGCCCACGATCACGGTTTGGGGAATCGCGTCGGCCTTGAACGCATCGGTGATCTTTCCCTCCGGATCGATCAACACGTTCACATCCCACTTCTGTTGATCGACGAACTCCTTGATTACTGGAGTCGCTTCGCCGGCATTGACCGCATAAAAGACTACGCCCTGGTCGGCAAAGTCGTCCGCAACCTGTTTCAGCACCGGGATGGCCGCTACACAGGGATCACACCAAGTCGCCCAAAAATCGAGCACCACCACTTTGTCGGCCATATCTTTCCAATGGAATTCTTTTCCATCGATCGTCTTGGCGACGAAGTTCGGGGCCGGTTTGCCGAGCAGCGGATGCTCGGCAACCACACCGGCGATCGTCTGGAAGTAGTCCTCGAGCGACTTGTATTCGACCGCGTCTTCGGGCGGAACGTACTCGAACAGTTGGGCGTCGACCTCGCCGCTGATCCGCCAACTGAGAAAGTCGATCCGAAGCTGATAGCAGAAGTCCTCGGGCACCTGGACCTGCTCGGTTGCCTTCAACATTGCCGTCAGGTCAATCAACAATCGCAGCGGCCGGGGTTGGTCGCCCTCGGTGATCCAGAACTCCCAAGAGACGAGGTCGTCTTGCACACCGCGCAGATGAATCGCCGGGATCTCGCCGCGGAGCTTGTTTCGATCGACCAATTCAACCGATTTCATCCCACCCAACAACGAAATTGCGGGATCCACACCGGCCAGCGAGAGTGCCAAAATCGGTTCCGGGTAGGGTCCCAACGGAACGGGCATCGAGACCACGGCATTCTGGGTGTCGAGCGCGTCGGGCAATCGCAAGTAAGCATCCGCTGCCAGCGCGACGATCATCGACGTGCCGTTGCAATAGACCCGCGTGCGTTGCTGCGGTTCCTTCAAGTAGATCGTGAATTTGTCCGGTCGGTTTGATGCGATCTGATAAGTCGATTTCTGGCTGTCGACGACGGCACCGCCAATCACAGACTCGGCAGTCAACTCGACAGTGACGCGGGAGACATCGGCTTTGGCAATCGACGAGAACAGTGGAAGCAGCGCTTCACGAACCTCGTCCTTCAGTTTCAACCGGGATGGTTTCGCCTCGTCCGCGGCGTTGGTGACCGGATCGTCGCCATGGGCCAGCGAGTAGCCGACCGATGCGGTTAATAGCAGCAGTAATCGACAGCAATTCCGAGCAGCACTCATCGTGACTCCTCCTAGCGAGCAAACGGAGAGCTCCGATTGCGGTGAACCCGCGACCGGCGACACGATCTGCATGATAAGAACATCCGTGACCGGGATGGAGAGCGGGAGAATTTAGAACGTGTCCGGGTAAATCACCAACTCGATGCGGCGATTCGCCGCGCGGCCCGCCGCCGTGTCATTGGTTTGCCGAGGGTTGTTGGCTCCCTGTGCCACGGTAAAGAATTGCTGGGGCGGCATTCCCGATCGACGCGTCAACAAATCGAGCACGACGGCCGATTGCGTGGAGGCGAGCTGGTGACTGGTTGCCACGGTGCCGCCGTACAGTTGCGCATTATCGGTGTATCCCTCGATCGCAATTCGCTGGCGCGGAAACGCACTTTTCAATTGGGCCGCAATCGGATCGAGCGTCGCCGCCGCTTGCGGTTGGACTTGGGCCGTGCCAGGCTGGAACAATCGATCCGCCGGCACGACAATGCGAATCACTTCGCCATCCTGTTCGGCTGTCAGACCGCCCAGGTTCAAACGCGAGGCGATCTGCTGCAGGTTGGTGTTGGCTTGGATCGTGGCGCCGCCGCGGACACGCGACGAAGCTTGAAAACCTCGCACTTGATCCTCGCGTTGCGCGCGACGGCGGTCGCCGATTCCAGACGCGAGGTCATGTCGGCAAGTTGTTTACGGTACAGTTCGTTTTCGTCGCGAAAAACCTGGGATTGCTGTTCGCTCTGGGCCAATTGGGTTGTCAGCTGGCGGTTGTTGTCATCGAGCAACTGCACACGACGACTCAATTCCGACATCCTGGCGTCATTTTCGCTGACTGCGGCGGTTGCGGGCAATTGCCACGCCGCACCACCCGGTGCGGCGTAATAGGGGTTGCCGCCACAACCGACCGCGATCGCCAAGGCCACCGCAACGGAGCTGAGGACGCACAGGCGATTGGCTGGATTCGGTGAAATTGTTGGTGTTGGCAGAGACAACATCTGCGGGCTCTTGATTGGTTGTCGGCGCATTGATGGCCATCGACCACAGACAGTAAGAGCTCGAATTGATTCAAAGCAAGAGCAAATGGGGCCGGCGGGCACACCGAGTGCACCCATCGAAGTCCGATTGAACCCTGTGGCAATCACCCGGCAGGTTGGTCCCTGCTGGCACAATGCAGCGCGCCCAATCCCCAAACGAGATCTTGGCAATCGACGCGTGTCAGATCGGCTCCACTCAACTCGCGCAGCAAACCGACCGCCCGATCGTCCGACGGCGCGGCAAAGGTCGGTACAAGCAATCGATCTTTGCCGAGCATCAAGAAATTGCAGTAGCTCTCGGGCACGCGTTGGCCGTCGGTGAATCGGGCCGGCGGAATTGGCAATCGGTGGATTTCGACTCGTGGTTGGGTCGCGTCACCCCACAAATGGAGCTGTCGATAGTTCTCTTCCAGCGGCAGGTGATTGGGGTCGTCGATATCCTCGCAGACCGCCGCGACAACGTTGGTCGCATTCACGAATCTGGCCAGTTGATCGATGTGGCCATCGGTGTCGTCACCCACCAAACCGCCACCGTCGAGCCAAACGATTTCGCGGACGCCTATCCGGCGATGCAATTCCTGCGAAATCTCGTCCACCGACCATCCGGGATTGCGCGTCTCGGTGAGCAAGCAGCTGGGCGTGGTGAGCAGCCTGCCACGACCATCGATCTCCATAGCCCCCCCCTCGAGGCACAACGTACTGGTCCGACAGGGCAGCTTGGCATACTCGCAGATCAACGGGGCGGCTGCCTGATCATCGTCCCAGGGAGGGTATTTCCCGCCCCAGGCGTTGTACCGCCAGTCGATCCCCTCGATGGACCCATCGTCTTGCCGGCTGACGAAAGTCGGACCGAAGTCTCGAATCCAGCAATCGTTGGTTGGGCAATCGATGATCTCGACCTGATCGATCGCACCGACCATGGACTGGGCCACTTTCCAGGCATCGCCGGCGGCGAGGATCCGTACCGGGGTGGATTGAGCGATGAGCCGCACCCAATCGCGGTAGAACGCGGGCATTTTCTCGAAGCGCCCAGGCCACGTATCGCGGTTGTGTGGCCACGCCAACCAGACCGCCGCTTGGGGCTCCCACTCGGCAGGAACGCGAATTTCTGGGGACGGATCGAGACGCATCGGCCGATCGGATCGACTGGCAATCTCATTCAAGCGACCAACTCCCTGCGCGGGTATTCATCACTCAGGTTTGATTTCTTCCTTCACCTTTTGAATAAAATGAGGTGATTTCCCCCCCTTACTCAGTTCCGTGGCACGTTTCTGAGCATCTTTCTTTTGGTCAAACTCGAAAACGGCGACGCGTTTCAGATTTTGGCTGAAGACGCCCCAATAGAGTTTCAGGCGGGCGTCGGCGGCGTCTTTCTTGGACTTCCGCTTGCTGGTTTTTTTCGCCGCAGCCTTCTTCTTCTTGGCTGTGGCCAGTTTTTCAGCTGCCTCGGCCTCGGCGGCCTTTGCCTTACGACTGACGACCTTTCGGGCCATGGAACCGATGGGGGGTTAGTGGATCGGGAAGCGAAAATCACGCCTGGAAGTCGGCAAGATTACCACGACGTGAAGACTTTTGTCACGGGGAGGCAAAGCGTTCGGGCATCAAGTTCGCACGGCCCGATCTTCGCCGTTAGGCACGGCCCGATCTTCGCCGTTAGGCACGGCCCGATCTTCGCCGTCGGGCACAGCCCGATGCTCGCCGTCGGCCCCCCCAAACGTCCGCTCGGGGGGCGACCGTGGCAATGGAGCCGTTGGCACCCCAGAAGCTGTCATTTGAGACGAGCACCTGTCGCAATCCAGTCAAATCCAAGATCTGCCAAGGATCGCTATTCGTCGAGCCGATTGTCGCCTATGCTGGTCCAGTGAGGCGCAGGTCTTCGGATCCTGGAGGGGGCCATCGCAAATTGGCGTCGTGGCAAATGAGCGATCTCCCCACGCTGTGGACCGGCGGACCTGACACCAACGAAACAACGGACGGAGTGTTCCAGCATGCAGGTTAGCGTTTCGGCGCGTCACGGCAGTCTTCAGCCGGGCGATCAGCAATTAATCGTTGAAAAGGCGGAGAGACTCCGTCGACTTTACGACCGCATTACTGCAATTGAAGTCACCGTGGGCTTGGAAAATCTCGACAAACCTTCCGTTGAAATCCGTGTTTCGGCCGAGGGGGCCGAAGATTGCGTCGCCACCGCTGAATCGACGACCGTGATTGCCTCGCTTGACGCGGCGATTCCGAAAGTCGAGCAACAGCTGCGGCGATTGAAGCAGAAGAAGACCGGCCACCGAGCCACAGGACACAAACACATTGACACCCAGGTTGCCGCCGACGAAGACTGATTCGCGCCAATGATCCGGTCAAATTTGACATTTGCGGTAGCTCACCTCGCACGCATTGACAGAAGTCAGGCGCGGCTGAGCGGCCAGCGATCGTCAGAATTGTCCAGAGACTTTTGGCTGATGATGCCTTTGGCGAACGGTAACCACCGCCAAGTTGCAAGTTGCTGAACCAAGCCGATGCAATCGGGCGGCTGCTTTCACATCGGGATTTCACACAAGGAATCGCATCCAAATGAAGTTCGCAGACTTTATCAACACCAAAGCCATTCGCGCCGACTTGCAGTCCGAGTCGAAGGACGCGGTCATCGAGGAACTGGTTCAATCATTGCTGGACTCGGGTCAAATCGACGCCGACCAGCGTGACGACATCATCGCCGCGATCATGAAGCGTGAAGAGCTGGGCAGCACCGGCATCGGTCGCGGTGTTGCCGTTCCACATACCAAGCACCCCAGCGTCCAAAAACTTGTTGGCACCGTCGGTGTCAGTGCCGAGGGGGTCGACTTTGATTCGCTCGACGGTGAGCGGGTGCAACTGTTCTTCCTGTTGATCAGCCCGCCGGAGCGTCCCGGTGACCACTTGCGAGCCCTCGAGAACATCTCGCGACAACTGCGAGACGAAACGTTCTGCCGTTTCCTCAAGCAAAGCAAGACGGCCGACGATATCAACCAATTGCTGCAAGAAGCCGACGACAACCAGTTTGTTTCTGGCTGATGAATACTGCCCCGCTTACCCGAAAAGTTACCGTGCGCAATCCGCAAGGTTTGCACGCGCGTCCGGCAGATTTGCTGGTCCGTACGGCCAGCAAGTTCGAGTCGAACATTCTGATCGGAATGAATGGTGACGTGGTGGATTGCAAGAGCATCCTGTCGCTACTGACGCTTGGGGCCGCTCAAGGTACCGAGTTGTCGTTGTCGGCCGAAGGATCCGATGCCGCCGAGGCATTGCAATCGATCAGCGATCTGTTCGAGGCAGGGTTTGATGAAACCAATGAAATGCAGGGAGCGTAGCGGGCGTCGATTTTTGACTTGCCGTGCGGATCGGTGCTGAAAAAGCGGAGTACGCCTGGGGCACCGGAAAATCCGGTGGACAGGGAATTCGATTGACAGCGAAGCGGGCTTGTTTTCCAGTCGCCCGCATTCGATTGGTCGATGTCTCTGCGCGGTCTCTTCCAGCTTCATTCAACTGACACAACCCACAAACAATTTGATGGATCGCTTCACGACAGATGGGCTGGCCGAACCGCCACCGTCGCAGGACAAACCTCCAGTTTACCGAACGAACATTTCGGTAACGGCGATGGTTGGCCTGGCTCGTGAAACTCGATCTGTCGCACGACGATGGTCGAACTGCAAGGTATCCCTGTTTCGCCGGGAGTCGCGATCGGTCCAGCCCTAGTTCTGGACGCCGATGGCTATAGCATTCCCCGCTGCCTCGTTTCCGCCGATGAAGCGGAAAGTGAATACATGCGCCTGCGAGGCGCGGTGGACGAAGTCTCCCATCATTTGGAGCACAACCGCCTGGAAACCTCGGCGGTCGCTGGCGAACACACCGGCGACATCTTCGCCGCCCAGTTGCAGATGTTGCACGACCCACGACTGCATGTCGAACTGGGACGACGCATCCGCGAACAAAACCACTCGGCTGCCTATGCCGTCAGCCAGGTACTGCACAACTACGCCGCGGCGCTGCGTCGATTGGACAACCCGCTCCTGGCGGATCGGGCTCAAGACGTGCTGGACATCGAAAAGCAACTGTTGTTGCAACTCGGTGCCGTAACCCGTCAGCCACTGTCGGATTTGACCGAACCGGTGATTGTGCTGTCGCATGAGCTGACGCCCAGCGAGACGGCAAATCTTGATCGTCGTTACGTCCGCGGATTCTGCACCGAAACGGGTGGACCGGGGGGGCACACCGCGATCGTCGCCAAAGGTCTGGAATTGCCAGCTGTCGTCGGGATCGGGCCGTTCCTCGATTCGATCGGCGGTTCGGCACGCGTGATCGTCGATGGTGACCGCGGCAGGGTCATCATCGACCCTGACCGGGAAACGATCGAAAGTTACCAGAAGCGGCTGGAAGAACGGCGATCATTGACCGCCAGATTGGCCGAACTTCGCGACTTGCCGGCCGAAACGGCCGACGGGATCCGTGTGCACTTGGGAGCCAACATCGAGTTCCCTCACGAAACAGCCGCTTGCGTTGAGCGGGGTGCCGATGGCATCGGACTCTATCGCACCGAGTTCCTTTATTTATCCAGCGCCGAGGAACCCAGCGAAGAAGATCACTACCAAGCGTACAGCGAAGTCGTGCAACAGATGAATGGCCGACCGGTCGTCATCCGCACGCTCGACCTGGGCGCCGACAAGATGGGACATCGGCCGCTTGCCGAGAACGAACACAATCCGTTCTTGGGACTCCGCAGCATTCGTCTGTCGCTGCGAAACCTGGACCTCTTTCGCCCCCAACTTCGCGCCGTGCTGCGGGCCGCTGTTCATGGTGACATTCGAATCATGTTTCCACTGATCACCACGATCGCCGAACTACGACAAGCAAGAATGCTGCTGAAGGTCGTTGCCGAAGATCTCAAGGAAGCAGGTATTCCTTACCGTAGCGACATTCCGGTGGGCATGATGGTCGAAGTCCCTGCGGCTGTCGTGATGCTGGAATTCTTCGTTCGGGAAGTCGATTTCTTGAGCATCGGTACCAACGATCTTGCCCAATACACACTGGCCGTTGACCGCAGCAACGAATATGTCGCCGACCTCTATCAGTCCAGCGATCCGGCAGTGCTGCGACTGATCCAACGTTGCATCCAAGTCGCCAGCGAGCACAATACGCCGCTCTCGGTTTGCGGCGAAATGAGCAGCAACCCTGGCCGAGCTCTGTTGCTGCTGGGGATGGGCGTCCGCAACCTCAGTGTGCCGCCATCATCGTTGCCGCGGGTCAAGAAGGCGATTCGCAGTGTCTCGATCAAACAGTGCCGACAGATTGCCGACCGCGTGATGAAACTCGAAGCAGCACGGGACGTCGATCTGTACTTGCTCAATCGGCTGGGTGTCCTCGTGCCGGAGCTTATCGTCAATTAGCAATTCCGTTCATGCGTCCACGATTACCGTGACCGATACGCTCATGCCTAGCGAACAACAATCCGCCGCGACACCACCGGCTCCGCTGCGGGTGCGCTATCGGATTCGCTTCGCCAAGGCCGGACTGCTGCGCTGGACCAGCCATCGTGATCTGGCCCGATTGTGGGAACGTTTGGTTCGACGGGCCGCGCTCAAGCTGTCGATGACCGAAGGCTTTCACCCCAAGCCGCGGATCGCGTTTCCATCTGCGTTGGCACTGGGCGTCCAAAGCCTGGACGAAGTTGTCGAATTGGAATTGGCCGAACAACTCTCGCCGTCCGAATTGCTTGATCGACTTCAAAACGACCACCAACCCGGACTTGTGATCTTCAGTGTCTGTCGTCTGCCCGATGGATTCGGTAAGGCACAGCTCAAGCAAAGTGACTATCGGATCCAGATCATCGAATCGGCTGACCTGAACTCGACGGCCGCTGCAATCGATCATTTAAAAAACCAACAAACAGTCTCGTTCGAACGCAAGGGCAAGACGATCACGGCCAACGTCGAATCGCAGATACCCGATCTCGCCATTCGCGATCGCCAGCTACATCTGTCGCTCGCCGCGAGTGATTCGGCATCGCTTCGACCGGGTGACGTGCTACAGCTGCTCGGCTTGGCCGACTGGGTCGAGCAGGGCGCGACGATCACTCGCACACGCGTCATTCTGCACAGCGAATTCGAGTCTGACGATCCGACAATGATCGCGATCGCCAACACAACATCCGTGGCCCAAGACGCCTTGAAGGAGCAATCCGATGCCCAGCGTTGAAGCCAATTCATTACCAAACACGACTTATGTCGGCGTCCACGCGAAGACGACTGTCGTTCGCAGCAAGCCGACCCAACACCCAGAACAGGTGCACATCAATGAAGAAAGAAATGTTGATCAACGTGCTGCAGCCCGAAGAGAGCCGCATCGCAGTCCTGGAAGATCGTCGCCTTGACGAACTGTACATCGAGCGAAAAAGCGTCGAGGCATTTGCCGGAAACATTTATCGCGGCAAGATCGTCAATCTGGAACCGAGTATCCAGGCAGCATTTGTCGACTTCGGCGTCGGACGCAACGGATTCTTGCACATCAGCGATGTCGAACCCCAGTACTTTCGACAAGGCGGCTACGACCCCGAAGAGATCATGCGTGAGTCGGACGAGATGGCGGAAGCATCCGCTCGCCGGGCGCGAGAATCCGGCCGCGGAGGCAAACACGCTTACAAAGGTGGACGACCGCGGGTCAAGCCACCGATCCAGGAAATCTTTCGCCGCGGCGATGAGGTATTGGTCCAAGTCATCAAGGAGGGCATCGGAACCAAGGGGCCGACACTCAGCACCTACATTTCGATTCCCGGTCGATACCTCGTGTTGATGCCCGCGCTGGCTCGTGTCGGCGTCAGCCGTAAGATCGAAGATGATGATGATCGCCGGCGACTCAAACGTTGTCTGCTCTCCTTAAGCCCGCCAAAGGGACTCGGGTTTATCGTTCGCACTGCCGGCGCCGGACGCAAGGAAGGCGAGTTGCAGCGCGACATGGAATACCTGCTGCGGCTCTGGAAAGCGATCGTTCGCCGTGTCAAAACCACTCGTGAACCGGGGGTCATCTACGAAGAAAGCGATTTGATCATTCGGACCATTCGTGACATCTACAGTGACGACATCGACCAGATCCTGATCGATGAGCCCGCGTCGTTCGAGAAAGCTCGTGACTTCCTGAAGATGGTCATGCCGCGCGTCGTCGATCGACTCAAACTGTACGAAGGCCGCGAACCGCTGTTCCACAAATACAAGCTGGAAGAGGAGATCATGAAGATCAATCAGCGGCAAGTGAAATTGAAAGACGGTGGTTCGATCGTGATCGACCCCACCGAGGCGCTGGTTGCCATTGACGTCAACAGCGGAAACTTCCGCGGCAATGATTCCGCCGAAGAAAACGCCTTCCGTTTGAACGTGGCCGCCGCAAAAGAGATCGCTCGGCAGTTGCGACTTCGCGACCTGGGTGGTGTGATCGTCAATGACTTTATCGACATGCGCAAGGAGAGTCACCGCCGCAAGCTTGAACGCGTCCTGCGAGATGCCATGGCCAACGATCGTGCGCGGACAAAGATCTTGCGGACCAGCCCGTTTGGGTTGATCGAGATGACACGCCAGCGAATCCGACCCAGTCTGAAACGAAGCATCTACCGGGATTGCCCTTGCTGCGAAGGACGAGGCTTGGTCAAGACGGCCGAAAGTATGTCGATCGAAGTCATCAGGATGTTGAACCTTGCCGTCCGAAACGATCACATCACGCGTGTCACCGTGCGTGTCAATGATGAGGTCGCCGCTCACCTGAACAACAAGAAACGCCGCGAAGTCACCGAGATGGAGGACGCCGGTAAGATGATCGTCCAGATCCTGGGCAGTGAAGGTCTGTTTCCCGAACATCTGGAAATGGACTGCCGAGATACGGCCGGCGAACGAGTCGAAATCGATTCCTAGACGGCTCCCACGTCGACGCGTCAGAACAGTCGCTTCAGAACAGTCGGTTCAGGCCGTTCAATGCCGCCACCCGATACGCCTCGGCCATCGTCGGATAATTGAACGTCGTTTCCACGAAATAGCTGAGCGTGTTGTGGGGCGCCGGCTGGCTCATGATCGCCTGACCGATGTGAATGATCTCCGATGCGTTCACCCCAAAACAATGGACGCCCAGGATCTCCAGCGTGTCGCGGTCGAACAGGAGTTTCAGCATGCCGGTCGTTTCGCCGATGATCTGGCGCGGGCAAGACTGCGAAACAGGCTGTGCCCGACTTCGTAGGGTTGGCACTCCTCGGTCAATTGTCGCTCGGTCTTTCCGACCGAACTGATCTCCGGGCTGGTATAGATCCCGGTCGGGATGTCGTGGATCCGCAGGTTGCCATCTTTTGTGCCAAGCAGATGCATCGCGGCAGCACGACCCTGTGTGTAGGCGGCGCTGGCCAGCGACGGGAAACCGATCACATCTCCGACCGCATAGACGTGCTCGAGCGACGTTTGAAATTGGTCGTCCACCAGGATTTGACCGCGGCTGTTGGGCGTGACCCCAATATTCTCCAATCCAAGACTATCGATGTTCCCCGATCTGCCGTTGGCCCACAAAAATTTGTCCGTTTTGACGCGCTTTGCCACTCTTCAGTTGCAAGATCACGCCGTCGGCGGTCCCTTCCACACTTTCCATGATTTCGTTGTGACGAATGATCACGCCCTGATCGCGCAAGTGATAGGCCAGCGCGTCAATGATCTCGTCGTCCAGGAACTCCAACAGCTTTTCCCGGGTGTTGATCAAATTCACTTTGATCCCCAGATTTCGAAACATCGACGCGTACTCGACACCGATCACGCCGGCGCCATAGACACAAATCGTTGACGGCAGCTCTTCCATGTCCAGAATCGTGTCGCTGTCAAAAATCCTGGGGTGCGAGAAATCAATGCCAGAGGGGCGATACGGTCGACTGCCCGTCGCGATCACGAACGACTTGGCCCGTACCAAATCACTGTCGACGGAAATCGTGTGCTCGTCGATGAACCTCGCTTGACCCTGCAGGATCGGCACGTTGTTACGATCGTAAAACGATTGACGCATCGTCACCTGACGACTGATGATTGCGTTGGTGCCCCGTTTGAGCTGTTCAAGCGTGGGGCTGGCATGCATCCCCATCTCGCGAAACGTGGGATTCTTCAGCGATGTCATCGTGCTTGTGATCGCGTATCGCAGCGCCTTGCTGGGAATCGTCCCCCAATGAGTACATCCGCCCCCGATCTGTCGGTATCGTTCCACTGCCGCGACTTTCAGCCCCCCCTTGGTGGCCTGCATGGCGGCTCCCTCCCCGCCAGGTCCGGTGCCAATGACAATCAAGTCATAGTCAAATCTCGAATCATCCATCGTCCATCCCGTTCCTTACCCCTCGATTCTGTGTCAACCTTGTTCGTGTGGGTTCCTTTGGCCGAAGTCGGCCGCGATTTCCCGCACGCCAAATGGTCCGATCGCAACAGTGCCCCCAAAAGCGTGGTTGTTACGATGTTGCTCGCATGCGTCCAGACCGATGTGACCTTTGCCGACGTCCCGGCAAACCTGATACGGGTTTTAGAGGCGATTGAACAGGCTGGCAACCGCGGCGCGGATTTGGTCGTTTTGCCCGAGTGCATGCTGACCGGCTATGCCTTCGATAGTCGTTCCCAGGCGTTGCCCCACGCCCGCGCGATCCATGACCCGTTGTTTACCGAAATTGCCCAGGCCGCTGCCAATCACGATCTGCACGTCACTCTCGGATTTCTGGAAACCGATGGGGACCGCTTGTTCAATGCCGCTGCCCTGGTCGGCCCCCAGGGGGTGGTGGGTCACTACCGAAAAGTCCATCTGCCCCATCTGGGGATCGACCGATTCGTTGATCGTGGCGATCAACCCTATCGCGTCCTCTCCGCCGGCGACGTCAGGATCGGACTGGCGATCTGCTATGACAGTTCCTTTCCCGAGCCGATGCGCGTGTTGGCCCTGGCCGGTGCCGACGTGATCGCATTGGGTACCAATTGGCCCCACGGCGCCGCCCACACCGCGGACATCGTTCCGCCGGCCCGCAGTATGGAAAACCATTTGTTCTTTGTCGCTGCCAACCGTGTCGGCAACGAGAACGGGTTTGGTTTCTGTGGCTGCAGCTCGATCTGTGGCCCCGACGGGATCGTGCTGGCCAAGGCTCAAGGCGATGAACAAACGATTCTGTACGCCGAGGCCGATCCACAGCAGGCACGCAACAAGCGAATCGAACGCACTCCCGGAACCCACGTGATCGACCGCTTCGCCGACCGCTGCCCCCAGTTCTACGGTGGCTTGGATCGCTAGTCTGCGTTCACTGCCGGCGACCTCAACTGCCGGGCGACCTCGGCCGCCTTGTAGACCACTCGCACTCGCTTGAAACCGAGTCGTTCGTACAATCGGATCGCCGCCGTGTTGTCGGTCGTCACTTCCAAGTGCATCCGCTTCAGTCCCACCGCGCAAAACCGCTTGCCGCGCGAGACAACAGGATCGAGCCCAGGCCGCGACCTCGGTGTCTCGGCTCAATGCCGAGATTCTGGATCGCCCCCCATCCTTCCAATTGCAAACCCTGGATCGTGCCAACCGGTGTCGATCTGCCCAGTTTCGGGTCCCGGTATCGAAGCAACCATGTCGCCTGGGGGACGAAAGCGGCTCGGCCAACAATCTCTCGCATCAACCGCAAACAGCCGTCGTGTCGACCGAGACAGGGAAAGACGTTCGCGTCAAGCTCTTGACGAAAGCTCTGATACTTGGCCGTCGCATGCTCGCGGACAAGCTCCTCGGAAAAGGGCACCAATTCGTAGCCGACCGGAATCGCATCGGCCGAGGGCAGACGCTCGGTCAGATCGAATTCCATGCGAAAACGTTTGAAATAGGTCAGGCCCATCGCGACTTCTCTGCCGATCTTCTTGATCGCCTCCCGCGGCGCTGGTGTCGATTGCTGTCAATCCTATCGACACACGAAAATCTTCGCTTGACGTACGTTTTACTGTAAATGCATCGGTGGACTCACCGGAGAGCAAAGATTTCCGCGGAACATGTCGCAAAACGGCCTAGTTTTTGGATCACCAAACAATTATGTTGGATGAACCATAAATCCAAGTTTTCCCGCGTTTTGGAGCCCTTCCATCATTGGACCGATTCTCGTGAGACCCGAACCCCAGCCCGCCGAACCCCAGCCCGCCGAACCCCAGCCCGCCGAATCGCCGGCCCGCCGAATACCTGCCCGCCGAATGCCGGCCCACGGAATACCTGCCCCCCGAATACCGGCGGACCGACGCCGGCGAACCGATACATGCCCCCCGAATTCCGGCGGACCGCTCGCTCCACCAGCCAATTACTCGTCGTCGTGGCGACCTTGGTTGTGTTGTTGTGGACCGTCATTTTTGTGGCCGGATGCGATCGCTCCGACTCCAGGACGGCCCATCCGGGCGGATCGAGTGCAACCACCATCGTGACGACGACCGGGATGGTCCGCGATATGGTTCTGGCGATGGTCGGATCCGATGCCGATGTCCAGGCGATCATGGGCGCCGGCGTAGACCCCCATCTGTATCAACCGACGCGCGGTGATTCGGTCAAGCTTTTGAATGCGGACATTGTCGTCTACAACGGATTGCACCTGGAGGGAAGGTTGGGCGAGGTCATGGAACGACGAAACAAGACGGGGGGAACCACGATCGCGGTCGGCGAACTGCTCGGTCCGGAACAACTGATGAGCGCCGATGCGGGTGTTCATGATCCACACATTTGGATGGACGTTGCCTTGTGGAGCGAAGCGGCCGGTCTGCTAGCGGAGCAGTTGGCGGCCGCATTACCCGATCACGCCGGTGCGATTCGCGATAGATCCGCCGCCTATCGTCAGCAGTTGGCTCAGCTTGATCAGTGGGGTGCCAGCGCGATCGAATCGATTCCGCCATCGCAGCGGGTGCTGGTCACAGCGCATGATGCGTTTCGCTATTTCGGCAGACGGTATGGCGTTGAAGTTCATGGCGTGCAGGGGGTGTCGACGGCAAGCACGGCGGCGATCAGCGATATCAACCGGCTGGTCGATTTGATCGTCACGAAAAGCGTTCCCGCAGTCTTTTTTGAATCGAGTGTTTCACCGCGACAGGTCAAAGCCATTGTCGAGGGCGCGCAACAACACGGTCACAATGTTTCCAGCGACTCGACCCTGCTGAGCGACAGCATGGGTGCTGACGGAACGCCCCAGGGCACTTATGTTGGGATGATGCAACATAACTTTCGCACGATTGCCACGGCGTTGGGGGGGAAAGTCAACGAGTTCATGACTCAGTCCCAAGCCCGGCCGACCGTCAAACCGATGAGTCCCGCCACGACAACAGCCGCTGCCGTGTCGGTCGGAGCCGCATCTTGACTGACCAGCAGACGGACTCGGCCGATCGAATCGAGCAGCGTTGCAGTTCAGCGGTAAACGATCAGGAGGGCGAGACGGTAATCCGCGTGCCGCCGCTCGAGGCGGTGGATGTCACCATTGCGTATCGCAGCACGGCTGTCTTGAAGCACATCAGCTTTGCAACACCAGCGGGCAGTTTGACGGCGATTGTCGGACCCAATGGCGCGGGGAAGAGTACCTTGATCAAGGCGGCACTCGGTTTGATTGAACCGGTTGCGGGCGAGTTCAAGTTCTTCGGCAAGACATTTCGCGAAGTTGACGGTCGAGTCAGCTATGTCCCGCAGCGGACGAGTGTCGATTGGGACTTCCCCGTCACCTCGCTGGATGTGGTCTGCATGGGATTGTATCGCCGGATCGGCTGGTTTCGCCCGGTCGGCGCCAGGCATCGCAATCAAGCAATGGAAGCGCTCCGTAGTGTCGGCATGCAGGACTATGCCAAACGTCAAATCAGCCAGCTTTCCGGGGGACAGCAGCAGCGGGTCTTTCTTGCCCGTTCATTGGTCCAGGGGGCCGAGCTGTTTTTGATGGACGAACCACTGGCGGGAGTGGATGCGGCGACCGAGACGACGATCATCACAACCCTTCGATCGCTCCGTGACCAAGGTCGAACGGCGATGGTGGTCCATCATGATTTGGACACGGTGGCCGACTATTTCGATCGGGTGCTACTGCTCAATGGGCGGATCATCGCCGAAGGGCCGGCCGCGGAGGTGATGAAGCCGAGCCTGCTGAAGGAAGCTTACGGTGGGCATCTGTTGATCTTCGGAGCCGATTGATGCTCCCCTGCTCTCCGATCACGCTGGACACCTCGATGATCCGAGGCTCATCGTCACTGTTGGGCTCATCGGCACTCGAGTCGCTGCTGGCCTACAACACATTGGTTGTCTTGGCGGGAACGATGTTGCTGGGCATTGCCGCGGGAATCACAGGCACCTTTCTGATGCTCCGCGGGCGTGCCTTGGCAGGCGATGTGATCGGTCACTCAGCGATCCCGGGGGTCGCGCTGGCATTCCTCATTTACGCCGGGCTATTTCCCGAGGCGACCAAGAACATGCCGGTGTTGTTGATCGGGGCGGCGATGACAAGTGGCTTGGGGATGCTGGCGGTGATGTGGCTGCGCAGCTACGGCCGGCTTCCGGACGACGCCGTGCTGGCGATCGTGTTGAGCACGTTTTTCGGCGTTGGTGTGGTCCTATTGTCCATCGTCCAAGCGTCACCCAGTGGCAGCCAGGCCGGACTGAAAGATTTTATCTTTGGCCAGGCCGCGGCGATCGGGCGAAATGACGTTTACTTGATTGCGGCGATCGCGGCTGTCACGATTCTTGCCGGCAGTGTGCTGGTCAAAGAATGGGCGTTGATGTGTTTCGATGAGGGCCTGGCACGAGTGCTCGGATACCCGATCGGTCTGCTGGACTTTCTGTTGATGGCGTTGGTTGTCGTCGTTTGCGTCGCCGGCATGCAGGCGGTCGGGTTGCTGCTGATGGTCGCGTTGCTAATCATTCCACCGAGCGCGGCGCGGTTTTGGAGCGATTCGATCCGACCGAACATTTGGATTTCGGCGATATTCGGCGCCTTGTCGGCAACGGTCGGTGGGATCGCCAGCGCGCTGGTACCCAAGCTGAGTACCGGCGCCATCATCGTCGTTGTCGCTGCCTGCTTGCTATTTGTCAGCATGCTGCTTGGCACGCGGCACGGCTTGATCGGCCACTGGATCGCCCGCCGTCAAATGAAAAGCACTCACGCCCGCCCGGTACAATGAGCGTCATGTCCGACAAGATCGAAACAACTTCTGCCGTCCATCGAGAATCGCCAGAGTCGTTTGCACCGATCGTCGACAAAGTGATCGTGCTGACCGGGCCGACCGCAGCGGGCAAGAGTTCGGTCGCGTTGGCATTGTCGGAGTTGCTCGATGCCGAAATCCTCTCGCTCGATTCGATCGCAGTCTATCGAGGCATGGACATCGGCACCGCCAAACCGGCAGCCGAGGCGCGTCTGCGGGTGCCCCATCACCTGATCGATCTGGTCGATCCGATCGAGGACTTCAGTGTCGCCAGATACTTGCGGGCAGCTCATCAGCAGACCGCCCAGGTTCGCTCGCGGAATCGCCGGGCGATCTTTGTCGGTGGTACGCCGATGTTCCTGAAAGGTATCCTTCGCGGATTCGATCCCGGGCCGCCGGCCGATTGGCAGTTCCGCCAAGCGGTCGAATCCGACCTCCAGCAACACGGTGTCGAAGCCCTTCGCGAACGATTGCGTCAAGTGGACCCGCTGGCCGCCCATCGCATCGGCCCCAATGACAAACGTCGGATGATCCGCGCCTTGGAAGTCGCCCATCACACGGGCGTCCCGTTGAGTCATCGCCAAACTCAGTTTGATCACAGCTGTGACGCGGACAACTGCCATGTTTTTTCGCTGGCCTGGCCGCGTGACCAGTTGCATCTGCGAATCAACCAACGCGTCCAAAAGATGTTCGATGACGGTTTAACCGCTGAAGTACGATCGCTGTTGGACGAATTCGGTCAACTATCTCGTACCGCGTCCCAGGCCGTTGGCTATCGCGAAGTGCTCGATTGGATTCGTGATGGCGGCGATCTCGAGGAAACAATCCAATGGGTCGCGGCACACACCAGGCAGCTCGCGCGTCGACAAGAAACCTGGTTCCGATCGTTTCGCGAGATTCGATCGATGGCCGTCAGCCAGCCGCTGCGAGCGGCCGACGTCGCCTACCAAATCGCGGAGCTGGTGGCGGGATAAACTTGCCCACCACCAACTCGGGAGTGTCGATCGCAGCCGCAACCGTCGTTAGGTCACCAATCCCTTGGTGACCGTCATGAAGACGTCCTCGAGCGTGGGATCGCGATCGTTGAACGATCGCATCCGGACGCCTTCCTTGATCAACTGCGCCATCAACTCGGCAAGCCCTTCGTCGTCCGTTTCGAACTCAGCCAGCACTCCGCTCGGTTCCATTTCCAGCGATCGCAGGTGCGGGCTGCTACGAATAATCGACAGCCCCGCTTCCTCGCCCGAGGTGAACTGGATCTCAACGATTCGATTGCGTCGAATTTGGCGATAGACGCTATCGATCGGGCCGTGCATCAACAACTGACCGCGTTCGATGATCCCAATCGAGGTGCAACAATCGGCCAGCTCCGTCAGAATATGGCTACTGATCAAAATGGTTTTTCCCATTCGGCGCAGCTCCTTCAGCAACGCTTTGACTTCCACACGCGCTCTGGGATCGAGACCGCTAGCCGGTTCATCAAGAATCAAAACCGGTGGGTCATGCACGAGCGTTTTGGCCAGGCAGAGTCGCTGCTTCATTCCCCGTGAAAGGGCGTTGACAAAATCGTTGCGTTTGTGGGTCAAGTCCAACAGTTCCAGCACATTGTCGATGATCTGTTTTCGCTCGGTGCGCCCGATGCGGTAAGCGACCGCAAAAAAGTCAAGAAACTCCCAGACTCGCATGCCATCGTAGACGCCGAAGTTATCGGGCATGTAACCGACCGCCTGACGGACGCCCACCGGGTCTCCCATCACGTCGCATCCGGCAACCATCCCACTGCCACGACTGGCCCGCAAGAGCGTTGCCAGAAATCGAATCGTGGTGCTCTTGCCGGCTCCGTTGGGTCCAATGAACCCGAACGTTTCCCCGGCGTCGATGTTCAAGTCAATGCTATCGACGGCGGTGAAATCACCGTAGTCTTTTCCGAATCCGGTCAATGAAATCATGGCTCATTATCCAGTGGTGAATCATCATTGTTACCGGTTCGTCCCAACACATTCCGCAAATCCGAAAGCAGGTTCAGATCGATTTGAGGAATAGGCAGCGGCGCGTGCTTCAAATGCGCCAGGACGATCGTCTGTGCCGCGAATTGGTTGGCCTCGGGGCTGATCGCCATCCCCGGCAACGATCCATCGATCCTGGCGACCAACCGCGAGGAACCGTTGGGCATTGCCGCCGGCGCGGCAAGCCGGCGAATCATCCGGACCGTTTGCATCGGCAGTTCGTCGGTGATCGCCAGAGTCGAAACGTCGCGAAAACGCAAGGGATGGATGGAACCTGGCGTGCAGGCCCCAACCACCGCAACACGCACGTTGTCCTCATCCGCTTTCTCGATCACAAAGGCATCGAACAGTTCATAGGAAGTTTGGTTGATCAGCTTGCCCTGCGCGTCGAGTGTGATCGCACCGCCGACGTCAATCACTTGTTCGGCATGCAGCAATTGCGTCTTGTTGCTTCCCACGGCCAGGCCCGAAAGGGCTGGGCCCTCGGCAAACGCGGTTCGAAAAACCGGGGTACTGTCCGTCCTTTGCTCCCAGATCGGGGCTGCCACACCGTCAATGGTCTTGAATTGGATGTCGTAAGAACTCGACAACGAATTGTAAATCGCCACCACGCGGGAAAGATGGCCGCGATCGTAGCTCGGCTGAAGTTCTAGCACAGCAAGTTCCGTTTGCTTGCGAGCAAAACCGATATCCAATCTTGCCGCTCGCGCGACCCAAACGGCGCCTCCGATCGCAATCAACGGTACGGCAAGCCAGGCGTACTCCAGTCGACCGAGGATTCGAAAGATCAGGTAATTGATCGGCACCAGGATCAACAGGTAATAACCAAGCGAACGCACGACAAGACTCGAATCGGGGATCTCGATTCCCGACTCACTCTTCAGGATTTCGCGACAAAGCCGAATCACATCACTGTTATCGGTCCAACCACCGATCCCGGTGGAAGAATCGACTTCGGTCAACGGATCGAATCGGCTGGCCGCGACCGACGACGCATTGTCTTGGCCGACGAACGTCCGCAACACCGCATCGCGAGCGGTGATCCGGAATCGCGTGTTCATCGCAGGATCCGATGCCAGCAGTCCATAGTCCTGGTAACGTTGTCTGACAAAACTTTCATCGCTGGCATTCTCGGACTTGAGGAACTTCCTGCGCGGCCGAGCGAGCATCGCCGAATTGACAAAACTGTCATAGGATTGCCAATTGACCAGCCAGTCACTGGTCAAATCGAACCGCGGTTGCACGACACGTCCATTGCCGACATGTCGGATCAAGACAAGTTTTCCCGAGTTTTCAAGCGCCTCGGCGTCAGCCGCCGCTTGACCGTCCACCGCGACGCGCCCCGATTGGCTGCGCAAAAGTGCGATTTGTTTTTCCGTCGAACGATCCGACGGCACCGACCACGATGTCAACAATTCGGTTGCCGAGTCGGGGTCAAGCTCGATATTGCCACTCGGCCGCAGTGGCAACAGATCGTCCAGCGATGTGCGCGAAATCGCGTCGGCTGCGGTTGCACCGTTGATGATCAGTTGACCGCCAAACCGTACCCAGTCGGCGATCGCCTGCTGCTGAAGTGGCGTCAGCGCATCGGGTGAAAGATCATCCCAAAACACCACCGCGGTGCTTGTCCAATCGAGCATCGTTTCCGAAAGCGGCAACAAGCCCTCCGTTGGCGGGAACACGATTCGGTAGTTAGCCGCGGAGTCCTTGAACGCGTACTCATCGCGAAAGGGACGGACCCAATCGGAAACCTGAAACTTTGCAAACCGCTCAGGCCGGGTCGTCAAGATCACAAAGAAAAACTCTTCGCCCGAAAGCACGTTGAATGGTTGCTTGCCGGTGTCGTAAAAGATCGTTCGGCCGGCCGACACGAAACGGCTGCTCAGGTAAGTGCGTTTCTGGTCATGACTGCTCGACACCGGCGCGAGCAATCGAAAATCGAAGCGACGCTGTTGCCCTTTGGGCAACACGATCGGGCGGACCGAAGGAATTTCACCCTCGGCCGTCTCGACGGCCCCCGTGCTATAACTCGATCCCGTGGTCGACGCCTGACTCTGTAACTCACCGCGAGCATCGACTTTGTTGCTCTTGAGCGATTGCGACGCTGTCAGCCAGTGCCCCGGCTTGATCCCGCCAGAGGCCGGATTGCCGCCACTGGGAAAGGCTTGGGCGGGTCGGGAAGAAAAATCCTCGAGCGGAGCCTCCTTGTCTTTCTCGTCCTCGGCTTGCTGATCGGCGCCACGCCGACAGCCGTCGCAGCCCACCACAAAAGGCAAGCACAGGAGCGCGAGCAGAAAAGGGACGCGCGGCATGAGCATTGCGAAAGGGGTGGTGAGAAAAGACAGAACGCGCCCCACAGCTGTGAACACGTCGCCGAGCAGAAAGAATACGCCAGCCAACCGATCATGTCGATGTTGACGGCATCTCTGCGATCGAGATTGTAGGTCTGCTGGGCTCGATCAGGGATCGCTGGATGAGCCGAAGTCACAAACCTACAAGGGGAACGAGAGATGCAAGAGATGGATCGTGCAGATCGAACCGGGGGTCACCAGCCCATCACCATGTTCGACTCGATCGCCTTTCGAGCGTGCTCCAGATCGCTGCCTGTTTCCATCCGATAGAGCCGAATGGCGTTGACCTTATCCCCAGCCGATTTGCTAAGGCATTCGCGGGCGACGGCACAAGGATCGATCGTCGGTCGAGTCAGTCCCAACGCTCCTTTGCTGATCACCCACGTGTCGCGTGGCCGCTTGGTCAACCGGACAATCTCGTCATTCGGATATGCCTCGGCAACCACCTCCTGCGCCGACGTCTCACATTCGGCCCAGGTGATGATTATGTGTGAATCTGTTTCGACTTCGAACAGCGGCATGGCTCAACTCCTTCATCATGTTTTGCGACAGAAGCTTGGTGGCCCGACAGCCACCAACCATACCAGCATACCGACGACTCCGAGCCGTGCAAAGTTTTTGCCGTTTTAGGGGGGCGGGCCCCAAAGCAAGAGGAATTCGAAATCGAACGCTAGCGGCGGCCCGTGCATGGCCGATCGGGCCTTCGGCACAGCGCCGATCGGCGATTATTTTGGAGGGTCGGTCGGGGGATTTTGGAAGGCCGGTCGAGGTATTTTGGAGGGCCGGTCGGGGTATTTTGGAGGACCGGTCGAGGTATTTTGGAGGGCCGGTCGGGGTATTTTGGAGGGCCGGTCGGGGGCTTCCGCTGGGGCCGCATTGCAGGCCATCGCGAGCGTGCTGCCAGGGCCGGCACGCACGATGTCTCAGCGATTGATCTTGGTACCGCGGAGGCACAGGAAGCCGAAGGCCACGGCGCAGGCGGAAACGACACCCCACTGCATCGTGTTCATCGTGTTGAAATAGCGAACGAGTTCGCCCCAAGCGTCAAAAAACCAGCCGCTGAGCGAAAAGGCTGATAGGAGGGCTGTCTGCATGACGAACCTGTCTTGCGTGATGGTGTCCCGATGATTCAGGCGGTTTGATCGCCCACGGCGACCGATTTCCTGCTTGCAACCCTAGGTTGCTCGGTAGCGGTTCGGGCCGCCATCGCTGGCAAAACAGGCAGTCACGGTGGGGACCAGGGCGGTCGATTCGCTACAACCGGTGTGACCGGGTTGTCTCCTTGAGATTGAATCGGTCATCGCTCGTGGACACTCTTGCGAGCGACGTGCCTGTCGATATAATTCGCCTCCTGTCGCTACCTGGCGCGGTAGCTCAATTGGTTAGAGCCCCGGACTGTCGATCCGGAGGTTGCGGGTTCGAGTCCCGTCCGCGTCGCTTATTCTAAACCGGCCGAATCACAAGACTTACGTGATACCGGGCAACGTGCTCGTGCGGCGCTTGCCCAAAATCAATCCAGTAACTTACCGGATTCATCGGAAGCACTCGCATGGCGCGTCTGAATAAGGGCGCGTCTGAATAAGGGCACGCCACCCACCTATCAGCTGCAGGAACCGTCCGGCAAATCCGAGTTTGGCCCGTTGGCTCTCAAAGCGGTCCGGCAACAACTCATCGAAAGCGGTCAGCTTCGCTGCACGGCCAACAAAAACGTCGGCAGGATCAAGCGAGTTTTCAAATGGGCGGCCAGTGACGAGTCCAAAAATTCTTTAGATTTGACCCTGTTCGTTAATTCGCGAAAACACGTCGTTGCCCATCGTGCGGAGCGCTTTCTCTGCATTGTCGATCTGACCATCACCATCGAGATCGAAGAGCAGTCCGCTCGATGTCCGTGCATCGGTCTCGTGAAGCAGTGTGAGCAGGGAAATGTCCGTATCGTCCTCAACGCCGAAGGCGTCGCCGTTGGAGCCGATGTTGATCGTCGAAATGCCTGCGCCGAATTCGCTCACCGTGAACCCGTAGGCCTCGGCAGTGGTGCCGGCCAGGTTCTCATTGGTGACATAAACGGCCAGCGCCACTGCCATCGCCTGGGCGTCGACCTTGGGTGGGCCTGCCCCCGCGGCAGTCTTTCCATTCCGCTTGAATAGCGTCTTGTAGAAACTCGCGACTTGGTCGTTGGTCAATCCAGTCAGGTCGTTGGGTCCGGCACTAACGCCGTACATGTTGGGGAAAGTCACAGCCAGCCAAGTGGCGAGATCTGTCGAGTCGCTACCTCCGCCAAGCGAGCGAATCAAAGCCTGGCCGTGCTTGTTCTGCCAGAAACCGATTCCCGCGGTTTGGCCGGTCTCGACCGCCCCACCGGCGACCAGTCGCTCGCCGAAGTTGTAATTGACGGCATCCGAAGCGGGCTGAGTCATGCCGATCTGGCTGAACACGTCATCCACTGCGGTACTGCCACTTGTCACTCCGTCGACCGTGCCCAGCGTATCAATTCCGTCAAGGTATTCCAACGGCTGGGTTTCGGTGAGCGTATATCCGTCTGCATCGCTGGGTCGCAATCCGATGAACTCAAAAATACCTTGTCCGTCCGTCTGCATGACCTGGTCGACAACCGCACCGCGGTCGTCGGTGCCCGAGAGCCGAATGGTGACTCCCTCGATGGCTTGCTCGCCAAAATCGACCTCACCGTCGTCGTTATCATCCCGCCAAACGAGCCCTTGAATGCGCGAAGGGCGAATGTTTGCGAAGTGATACCCGTCCACAACAAGGTCGTCGACGTCCGCCGGCACGACGATCGTGCTGATCGTATTGCTATCGACCGTGTTGATCACGTTGCCCCCCAGCACTCCAGCGGTCTCTGTGCCGTCCAGCAGTCCTGCTGGCTGTTCGGCCACGATCCGGTACGAACCCTCCTCCAGATCCAGATCAAACAAGTAAGTTCCGTCGATGCCTGTCAGGACGGTTGCCAGAGGCACCTGCAGATCACTTTCATCAAACAACTGCACGGAGATCCCGGCGATTCCGGCATCCGCTTCGTTGATCAAGCCATCATTGTTTCCGTCCTCAAAGACAATCCCGGAGAGATCGACGTCGGGCCTGGAATTGACCGTCACCGTCACCGTCCCGATTGCGCTACCGCCGTTTCCGTCCTCGACCGTATAGGTAAACTCGTCGGTACCGTTGAAATTGGCATCGGGCGTGTAGGTGATCGTGCCATCCACATTGATAATTGTCGTGCCGTTGGCCGGAACGCTGACCGCAGAGACACTCAAAGCATCACCCTCGACATCGCTGTCGTTGTCCAGGATCGCAATCGTGACCGTACGATCCTCGTCCACCGTCGCCGTGTCATCGCCGGCAATCGGTGCGTCGTTGACAGGCGTCACCGTGATGGTGACCGTGGCTTCGTTGGAGACGGCGCCGTCGAGATCGCGAATCGTGTAGGTGAACGAGTCGCTGATTGTCTCGCTGCCGTCGTGTGTGTAGCCGATCGTGCCGTCAGCGTTGACAACGAGCGACCCGTGCGCCGGTGCAGCACCGATCACAATCGAATTCAGATCGAGCGTGTTTTCAGCGTCGCTATCATTCGCCGCCAGGTCAATCGTCACCGTGTCGCCTTCATCGACAGTTGTCGAATCTGCACCTGCGACTGGCGCGTCATTGATCGGAGTCACCGTGATGGTGACCGTGGCTTCGTTCGATACGGCGCCGTCGAGATCGCGGATCGTGTAGGTGAACGAGTCATCCGTCGTTTCGCTGCCGTCGTGCGTGTAGTCGACCGTGCCGTCGGCGTTGATCACCACGGCCCCATGAGCCGAGTCGGTACTGATCACAATCGAATTCAGATCGAGCGAGTTCTCGGCGTCGGTATCGTTTGCCGCCAGGTCGATCGTCACCGTGGCGCCTTCATCGGCACTAGTCGAATCGTCGGCCGCGACGGGTGCGTCGTTGACGGGAGTCACCGTGATGGTGACCGTGGCTTCGTTCGATACGGCGCCGTCGATATCGCGGATCGTGTAGGTGAACGAGTCACCGGTCGTCTCGCTGCCGTCGTGTGTGTAGCCGACGGTACCGTCAGCGTTGACAACGAGCGACCCGTGCGCCGGTGCAGCACCGATCACAAGCGAATTCAGATCGAGCGTGTTTTCAGCGTCGGAATCGTTTGCCGCCAGGTCGATCGCCACCGTGGCGCCTTCATCAACGCTGGCTGAATCGTCGGCTGCAATCGGCGCATCGTTTACCGGAGTCACCGTAACGCTCAGCGCGTCAGTCGCCGTCAGCGCCACGGAGGCTCCGTCTACGCGGTCGATCGCTTCGATGATTACCTCGCCGCTGCCATTGAAGTCTGGGTCACCGGCGAGTGTCAGTACATGCGTCGCGGGGTCGATCGTGGCAGTGATTCCCGGGAAAGACGATGCCACGACGAACGTGGCATCGCCGGCCAGCGTTTCCACGTCGCTGAAGTAGGCATCCAGATCGATGCTATTGTCCGATCCGTCTTCATCGAAGGTCACGTCTGGAATCCCGGACAACGAGGGTGCGTCGTTGACCGGCGTCACGGTGACGCTCAGCGTGTCCACTGCCGTTAGCGCTGTCGCCGTTCCATCGCCGGTATCTGTGACTTCGACGGTCACATCGCCGCCGCCATTGAAATCGGGGTCACCAACGAGAGTTAGAATATGTGTGTCAGGATCGATGGTCGCGGTGATCCCCGGGAAAGTGGTCGTCACGACGAATACAGCGTCGCCCGATGGCGTTTCCACATCGCTGTAGTAATCGTCCAGATCGATGCTGCTGTCGGAGCCGTCCTCGTCAAACGTCACATTGGGGATGCCCGAAAATGAAGGCGCGTCATTGACGGGCGTCACGGTGACATTCAGCCCGTCGATGACCGAACGGGCCGCCGAGGCTCCGTCGCCGCCGTCGCTCACTTGAATCGTGACCACGCCAGCGCCATTGAAGTCAGCTTCTCCACTGAGTGTCAGCAGGTGAGACACGTCATCGATTGTTGCAATGATACCTGGGGATGCGTATGCCACGACGAAGGTGGCGCCGGCCGCTGGCGTCTCGACATCGCCGTAGAAATCGTCCAGATCGATGCTGCTGTCCGAACCGTCTTCGGCAAATTCGACATCGGGGATACCGGACAGTGACGGCGTGTCATTCACCGGTGTCACCGTGACAATCAGCATATCGGTCGCCGAAAGCGCTGGTGATGGTCCATCGCCGGCGTCGGTGACCTGAATGGTCAGCTCGCCGCTGCCGCTGAAGTCAGCGGTACCAATGAGCGTCAGGACATGCGTACCGGGGTTGATCGTTGCCGTGATACCCGGGAAGGATGTTGCCACAACGAACGTGGCGTCACTCGCCAGCGTCTCGACATCGCTAAAGTAATCGTCCAGATCGATACTCGTATCCGAGCCGTCTTCTGCAAGCGTTACATCCGGGATACCCGATAGCGATGGCATGTCGTTGACTGGTGTCACGAAGACACCGAGTGTGTCAGTGGTCGTCAGCGCCTTGGAGCTTCCATCGCCGCCGTCGGTAACCTCGATCGTTACCGTTCCGTCGCCGTTGAAATCGGAATCCCCGCTGAGCGTCAACAGGTGCGTGGCCGGGTCGATTGTAGCGATCACACCTGGCGGTGAGGATGACACGACAAACGTAGCGTCTTGTGCCAGCGTTTCGACATCGCTGTAATACTCGTCCAGATCGACACTGCTGTCCGAGTCGTCTTCGTCGAACGTGACATCCGGCAAGCCGGAAAGGACCGGAGCGTCATTCACCGGAGTCACGGTGACGACCAGATCATCGCCGGCGACAAACTCTCCATCGTCGACGGTCGCCGTGAGGTTGACACTGCCCGAAGCATCACCCGAGGGTGTGTAGAGGACTGTTCCGATCGCCGCGTTCAGATCGTCAGACGTTCCCGATGCGACGATGCTCGACGTGCCATCGCCGCTGACGGTCAGGTTCTCTGTCGTCGCCAGCGTCAACTGCCCACCGGAAACCTGCAGCGTGACCTGTAACTGGCTGGAGTCCACATCGGCGACCGAAATCCCCGAGATCGAAACCGGGGTATCTTCCGAGGTCGATTGAGTGGCTGGCAGCATCAGCAGGGGAACGTCATTGACTGGCACGATCTCGATTGTGACCGTTGCTCGAGCCGACAGCGATCCGCTGGCATCGCGAATGACATAAGTGAATGAATCACTGGTCGTCTCGCTGCCATCATGCGTGTAATCGACCGTCCCGTCGCTGCCCACGATCAACGTGCCGTGTGCCGGGGATTCCGCGATCAACACACGAGTTGAGATCCAGCCCGTTATCGACGTCGGTATCGTTGCCAGGCGACGTTAATCGTGATCTGTGCCCCCTTCGCTGGCACCGGCCACATCGCTATCGGCCGAGTTCGGGGCATCATTGATCGGATTGATGGTGATACTGACCGTTGCCAGTTCGATTCGGCACCGTCGGTATCGCGAATCGTGTAGGTAAAGGAGTCGCTTGTCGTTTCACTGCCATCGTGCGTGTAGTCCACCGTTCCGTTGGAGTTCACTGTCGAGCGTTCCGTTGATCAACTCCGTCAACGATGAACAACGAATCCGCGCTCAATCCGTTTTCGGGATCGCTATCGTTCGTTCAGTGGCGAGATCCGGATGGAACTTCCTTCATTCGACATTGACGGTATCGCCGCAGCGACGGGAATCCCGTTGACCAGCAGGCTCTTGGTAGCGGCGACAAAGGTGCCGTCCTCGTCCATCCATCTCGACGGAGATCGTCCGAGGCCCACTGCCGGCATAGGTATGCGTAACGACGCGAGAGCCGCCAGGATCCTCGGGCGAATATCCTCGGCGTCCCCCTTCCTCCCAGGTCACGCGGTAAATTGTCACCGTGTCGTCGCCTGGGTCTTCCGCCAGTCCCAGGGTTAGCTGGTACACCGAACCCTCGGTCACGCGGGCAGCGCCGTCGATTAACAGCGTCGGGGAAACGTTGGCCACGAACAGCTCGATGGTTTCGTCCAGCTCAAATTGCTGGCCGCTCTCGTCTTCGAGCCGGACGCGAATCGAATGGACAGCATCGCCGTCGGTGTAGGGATGCGTCGCGGTCGGAAACGTGACTTCCTCGAAATCGTCGACGCCACCTTCACCCCAGTTGATCAAGTACCTACTGATGACGTCATCAACGCCTGGGTCTTGCGGCGTTCCGATCGTCAGGGAAACGGTACCGCCTTCGGAAAGTTGGGTCGTGCTGGCAACGAGCGTGGCTGTCGGGGCGACATCAAGGACTTCGATGGGGATATCGAATGATCTCGGGGCACTCCCGTCGTTGACCGTTACCAGTAGGTCGCGCGTTCCAAAGTCATCCGTATAGCGGTGCGGTACCAGCAGTTGACGTCCGGTCACCGACTCGATGTCAGAACCATCTGCCCAATCGATGGTCCAGGTGATCTCATCGTCGCCCGGGTCGCTTGCCACCAGTCGCAGCGAGATCAGTGAACCCTCATTCACTTCGAGCTGCTGATATGCGTCCGGCTCGCCGCCGGTGGAAACCACGGTGAGCCCCGATTCCAGATGCGTAACGGAAATCTCCGGCGCGATGTTCGATACCGTCGTCTGCACGGCGGGCTGCGGGTAAAGCAGCTCCGTAGCGTCCTGATCATCGACCGCGGTGACAACGATGTCGTAGATGCCGTCATTCGCGGAAACATGATCCGCCGTGACGTTGTTACCAAATACCTCGCTCGAAGCCCGTCGTCCCACTCGATTCTCCACGACTCGATCGCGTCGCCGGCACCCGGGTCGGTTGCCGATAGCCTGAGCCGGAAGGTGCTCCCTTCATCGCTCACGGCAGGAATCACGTCTCCTGATTGATCAATGACCTCGACCGTGATCCCGGGCTAACCTCCGCGACGGTAAACTCGATCGCGTGCACACTGAACCCGTCATCCTGGTCGTAGATCCTTCCGCGCCACGATTCGGTTACCGGAATCTTCGAGCAACAGATCAGCAAACGCGTTGGCACCCGGGCCGCCTGGCGGAAACTCGAACACTCCGTCATTGTCCAAATCGAAACTGTAGCGGAAGGGGCATCGGAATCCGCCTCGTCGAACGGATTCGAACCGAATCCGCGCTGATGGTCCCTCGAGCGCGCCGGAAATCGGCTCTTCGGAAGTTTCGTCGCCGGACAACAGCACGGCGACAAGGTCAGCGGTCGGCGGAGTATTGGAGACTTGCAGCTGCAACACGCCCGAGACTGCTGGTGGACCTGCCTGATAAGTTGCCTGTGCCTGTACCGGGTAGGTCACGTCATTCGCAAGGGGCGTTAACAGGCTGAAGCGTATTCCACAGTACGTTGATCGTGACGCCCTCTGCGTCGTCAAATTCGCCATCGCCATCGAGATCCCAGTTTACCGTTGGCGTACCGATCACGGTCGCCGTCAGCTCCAGGTTGTCGCCCTCGGCGATTGTGACGGACTGGCCCAGGACGGGCGGAGCCGCATCCACGGTGACGCTTGTGTAACCGGAGGCAGTCGCACCGTCATCATCGGTTACCCGAACTTCGATTTCGTAATCGCCGGTATCGTCGTAACGATGCGAGGCTGTGGAGGCGTTGCCGGAGTACTCGTCGAATTCTCCGCTCCCATCCCAGTCGATTGACCAGCCGACGGGACTGTCGATGCCGAAGTCCGTGCTTGTGAACTCGATTCTCACCAGATCGCCGACCAGCGGCGGTTGGGTGGGTGCCGGATCGACGATCTGCACATCGACGGTCGGCGGAGTGTCGTTGATCGTGACCGTCGCGAACGCCTCGTTGTCGAGGCCAAGCTCGTTGGTGACCTTCAGGGCGATCTGATATTCTGCCAGTCCGTCATCCAAACCAAAATCGCGAAGCTCGTCCCATGTAAGCGTTGGCTCAGCGGTTGTCTTGTCCCCAAAACTTCCATCGCCGTTGATATCCCACTGGTAGCTCACAATCGGGCTGTTGGAAATCGAACCGGTGCCGTCGAGTGTAATGCTTCCACCCTGGGCTTCGATTCCCTCGTCGATCACGTAGGGACCGCCCGCATCGGCCAGCGGAGGCGCGAACGTCTGCACTTCGAGAATGTCGAAGTAGTGCACCGTGTAGTACGTTGCCGCTGGCGAGGTTTCGTCTTCGATCTTGATCGTCCCATCCGGAACCACCGGGATGGTAGGGGCAATCTGTTTGTCTTGCGAGTCGAACGCGAGAATGTCCTCGCCTGTTGGCGGTGGTGGATCGCCCGCAGGTTCATTGATGGTGATGTCCGACAGCAGGGCGAGTCCCGAAACCTCGATCCGGTCTTCGCCGGCGCCGGTGTCGATCGTCGTGGTTGAACCGGTCCCGGTCCGCCGGACACGGATGACGTCAGCATCATTGCCAGCGTTGACGGTTAGCGTCGTGTCGGGTAACGCCGAGCGCAATTCGATCTCGTCGCTGCCATCGGCAGTATTCAATGTAGTCGTGCCGGCAAGTTCGAACAGCGTGACAAAGTCGCCACCGCCGGCGGTGTTGAACTCCGTGTTGGCTGAGTTAGCCGGGCGTAGCTGAGAAATCGTGTCGACATGATCGCCGGTTTCAATGCCCAGCAATGCGATGCTCGTCTGCGCTGGTGCCTCGAAGCTGACGGCGAATCCACCCGATGGCGGCTCGACATCAGGAGGGATACTCGAGAAAGCTGCGATGCCACCGGCATTCTCACCAAAACCGGCGGCCGAACCAATCATCACGGATCCGGCGTTATCCGCTGCGTCGCCCGGAACGACCGCGATCGAAGTCGGCTCGTTCAGCCCCAACTGCGTGCTGTTGCCGTTGCGGATTTGCTGAACGAACGTGAGGGTGCCGGATTCCGAATCCCGACGGAAGACCGAGACGGAACTGCTGTCCCGTCCCGTCACGTACCGGAACTCTTCGCTGGGCGACAATGCCGGGAATTGGCACCGGAGAGTCCCCGCACCGCATTGACCCCTTCGCGCAGCGTCTGAACCGATTCAAAGGAATCCCCATCACGCTGGAGCACCGTCACTGTGTTGGTCGTGTTCGAGGTGACGTAGAGAAACTGGTTCGACGTATCGGCGATGGCTGCCGACGGTCCGGCAACCGCAAGATTCTCTTCGAGCGTAAAGGAAGTGTCCGTTGTCGGGATCAGCACATCGAGGCCGGCGTTGTCGGCGTCGATCGTAAGGACTGATTCACTGCCGCGCCATCGGCGATCGCCAGCCGCGGCTGGCTCGCCGTGGCGATGGTCAGGAACGCGACCTCGCCATCGGCAAGATCGGAAACGGAAGCCGAGAAATTCCAGACATTGATGCTGACCGAGGCAGAGAAGGCATTGGCCGACTCGGGGACCAGTGTGACGAAGATCTCGCCTGCGTTGAGAGTATTGAGCAGTTGCGGTCCGCCTGCCAACAACTCGTTTGCCAATCCGCCTTGCATCAGTGCAACCGGATCACCGCTGCCCGACAACAGTTTCGGAGAGTCCAGCGAACCATTGACCAGGTTGACCAGCATCAGCATGTCGTAACCGGGAAAGTCGGCTGTCAGATTCAACGGCGGCGCATCGAGGCGGACCGCGCCGCGATGGCATCGTCGGGGACGTTGTCCTCAAAGTCACTGCTCAGCAATTCCGCTCTGGATACCGAAAGCAGCCCGTACGCCTCGGCACCTCCAACCAGGTTGGGGAGCTTGGGGGTTTCGGCGCCGCCGATGTACGGATTTGCAGACATGGGTCCCGAAAAGAATTCGGGCCCCTGCGAAGCGACGTCCCAGCCGGCGGGAATGGAAAGGCTTTGACCGTTGATCACGTTGGCCGAAAGAATGAAGCGGCCGACTCCACCCTTGGGCCCGTTCGGCTGGGAAGCGATTCCCGCCCCTCCGGCGCCACCAGCCGCATCAATCGTCAACTGATCGGCGTCGATCACCGACCCGACCAGTCGGATCGTACCGCCAGCACCACCGGCGCCGGCACCCCCAACACCGCCGGAGGCTCCGTCACCCCCAAATCCGCCGACACTTCCCGGACCGCCCGCGCCCCCGTCCAGTGCGCCGGAACTGGGATTCCCGCCGGCTGCGCCGCATTCATGGAAGGGCACGTTCACACCGTCAACGACATAGCCGCAGTAGACGATGTTGGACGCAAAGGAACCGTCGGAGCGTCCGGTCGAATTCGAACCGGATGCACCGTTGCCGCCGCTCGCATCGAATGTCACCCCGCCGGCGAGTATCTGACCCTGAACGACCAATTCAAACGCGCCGCCCCCGCCGCCGCCGGCTCCGCCGCGACCGCCATCGCCGCCGTCGCCTCCATCACCTCCAGGACCTCCGTCGCCGCCTCTCCCGCCGGTGCCTCCGTAGTCGCTGCACGGAAACGCATCAAGGATTCCACATCCGGTAGGAGTTGTCAGCCCAGCTCCACCGCCGCCGCCGCCGCCGCCGCTTCCGCTCGAACCACCGCCACCGCCACCACCGCCGCCGCCAGTGCCGCCACTACCACCACCGGCTCCGCCCGACAGCCGACTGGGGTCGCCAGGACGTTTTTCACCGGGCATCCCGAATCCGCCGGGGTGACCGGAGGTTCCATCGCCACCTGAATCACCCGGATACCCGGAAAAGCCACCGTGACCAGCCGGATGGACTGCAGCGACTCCGCCCCCCCCCAGGATTCCGCCAGACATAACTCGCGATCCCCGGATGCACCAATTCCAGCCTTTCCACCAGCCCCGCCAAAACCCGATGATTCATTGTTCAAGCCACCCGTGCCGTTACCTCCATTGCCGAGTCCGCTCGTCGACCCACCCGATCCTGACGTCCCAACGTTCCCCGTAACGCCTGTTTTCCCGCGCCCCGACGCTAATCGCTCCATAACCACCACCACCACCACATCCGGCTGCCCCAGCGCTGGCGCAGCTGTTACAAAGCCCGCCCCGTTACCGCCCCACCGCCGTTGTCCACCACCGCACCCCGGCACATCTCCACCGCCTGGGCCGGGCCCATCATCGATGGCCGACGCATCGAAGACGGCTCAGTCGTCGATGTAAACATTTCCCCGACCTGGATCGGACGGCGTTGTCGCCTTGAGCACAAATGGTGCCATCGGGAACGTACAGGTCGCCCGTGAATACGAATCTGGCGATGCCACCCGTGATGGTCACGCTGCTGAACGGCTTCCTCTAACGCACCCGGATCACTGTCGCCGTCACCATTGATCGTCAATGCATGGGTACGATCACAACTTTATCGGAGCCTGTTAGATTCCCTGGCGGCTGTGGAGAGAGTGAATTGAAGAGACTACCGTTTGCTGCCGAAGGCTATTAGGGCGGCGAAAGCCCCTTGACCCGGATCAGCAATTCGCAGCGTGTCGCCGTCGGGGATCAGCGTGATCGTCAGATCATCCGTACCGCTGGCGGCGTAGTACCGCGAGCCGTCCGCCCTATCGGGGACAAGATCGCTGATGCGGTCGAACAGCACCGAATGCAGCACGTGTGTCAGTGACAGCTGACCGCTGTCGGCATCACGCCGGAATGTATAGACCGCACAGTAGCCCGGCGCCGTGACGTAAACGTATTGCCCGTCCGCGCTGATCTCGAGATCGCTTGCTCCGTCCAACTCCATTTGCTCGTTCGAATCTTTGTGCGCCAAGCGTTGCGAGCACGGAAACCTCGGCATCCGTCAAGGCTTGGCGGAGGACAAGAATGTCATCCACGCTTCCCTGGAATTGCTCGTTGACATTGCCAGCGCTGTCTTCGCCGAAACGCAGATTGCGAAACATATCAAATTCTTGTCCGGAAAACGTGTCGGAACCGACGAGCTGTCCGTCGATATAAAGGCGAACTTCCCCAGCATCAAAAGTCGCCGCCACATGGTGGTACACATTGTCTGCCAGTGTGACCGCACCCGTTTGCAGAGAATTCAAGCCAGTCAAGAATCGCAGTCGACCGCTCCCGTAGTCAAAGACCAACTCGCCGGTGCGGACCGAAGTCGCACCGTCATAGGAAGAGAACAGCCTGAATCGTCCCGTCTGGTCGGTGCGTACGGAAGAACACCCGCAAGGGTGAAGTCCGTCCCCAGATTCATCGTGTCCGGCATTTCGATGGTGCTCAATTACGAGGTCAGTCCAAATTGCAGCGAGCTGGAACCAAATCGAGCTGCGGCCCGATTGCTGCTGAGCGTCACGTCGCCCTGCAACAATCCCGATGGAATCCCCATCGACCGCGAACTGGTCTGCCACCAAACCGTTTACAGATTCCCCTGTATAGAGAATCCCAGATCCATCCAAGACTTGGACGCTGTCAACGGTCTGCTTCCGGTCAAGAGGCTGGATATCGAACACCGAAACCGTACCGGTTTGCGGATCGACGCCGTAGGCGAACTCTCCGTCGTCGCTGACCTTGACTGACTGCATCCCTCGAACCGCGTCTGACTGCCGTCAAATCCGTCGACAAATCCGCTCGCGGTCAGGATCACTTCACCGCTATCGACGTCGATGCGGTTGCCATCAGATCGAGACGATCGCACCGAACTCGATCTGCTCGACGACGATCTCGTCCGCCGCCGATCCCGTGCGAATGTCGATCTGCTCGGCATTGACTTTATTCAGCAGCTGAGTTCCCTGGTCCGATCCTGCCTCCCCCACGAACAACTCGTTTTGTGTCACCGTCCATCGCGCAGTTCCGCGCCCTCCGAACGACCGGTCCCGGCTGTTCCATCCGAACTGTCCGCACCGTCGTTGTCGATCGTCAGCAGTTCCATGTCCCCAGTCAAACGTGAAAAGACTGGCGAATGTCGAGCCGCTGCCGTAATCCCTCTCGGCAACGTCGATCGGGTCGCCATCGATCGAGATCGTGACCTCGTCGTCACCTGCGTTCGGGCTGACGCCGGTCGCCGTGGCGAGTGATGCAAAGTCATCCGCCGAAGTCAGGTAAAACCGATCGTCACCTTCGTTTCCGATCAGTGTCAGATCGTTGACATCGACCGGATAATGGACCGTCGCGCGATGTCTCCACCTCGGCCGAGGTCCAGCGTCAAATTCTGCAGATCGGAAATCGAGATGTTCGGTGCGATCTGGTCGATCGATATCGAGCTGCCGCTCACCGCTGCCGTGACCGGGTCGGTTTGCCCGCTCAGATCGACCGTCGAGCGAATTCTTATCATCCGTTTGTGTACCGCCGGTGACGGTCAGCAGTGCTTGTGCGGATACGACAGTGATGCGGTTATCCAGCCCCGAACCCAGATTCACTTCGGTCGGATGCGAAACGGAGTCGACATGCACGATGTCGCTGCCGGATCCCAGAATGATATCCGTGGAGGTCGCGGTCTCACCCAATGTCAGATCGTACGGCTGGTGATCCAGTACGAGATCCGGGCCGCGGTAGGTTAATCCACTGGCCGACACCGAGCCGGAGAATTCGGAGTAAGAGGATGAAGAGGCTGGCCCCCTCGGCGATGCCAAACCCGGAAATCAGTCCTGCATCGATCGAGCCAACAAACCGGGCTTCGTTACTTGGGTATTGAATAGGGTCTCGTGGCTCCGAGATGCCGACATGGCGATCATCGACCGTCAGGACGTCGCCGCCGCTGCCGGCGCTGAGGATCAGTGACGATGCGATGTCGCCCAGCCAACGCGCGGCGGGATTGATTGCGTACTCCACACCGGCCACCTCCTGCCCGACCAGGACCAGGTCGCCGTCGACCTGGCCGATCTCCGCCGCGTCGTTCCCGCTGCGCAGATGGACGACCGTTCGCTCGGCAGTCGGCAGCGTACTCCAGACCCGCAGCTGGTCTCCGCTGCGCCTCGTCGCCGCTATCGCTTTGAGTACCCAGGCCCAGTTCCGTCGAGAGTGCTCCCTCAGTCTTCAGCACCAGGCGGTCGTAGTTGCCTGGTGACCCGGCCCACAACTGACCCTCGGCAAGCAGCCAGGACGTTGGCAGCGAGTTGTCTTCGTTGGCGAACGTCACATCTTCGACGCCGGTCGCGATCACAAAGGCCGCGTTGGAGTCGGCCACCGGTTGGCCGTTGAGCGTGTAGCTGAGCGAATCTCGCCCAGGACCGTCGCCCCCATTCACGAACACTCGCCTCAGATCACCCGGGTCGGAGCCGCCGCTGCCGTCACCGCCAAGCGTCACAGAAACGTCATCCGCACACCGTTCCAAGAATCAGTTCGACTTCCTCGACGCTGTGAGGGTCCGCCGGATCATCGAACGTGACCGATCCTGCCATCAACAAGCCGGTGACTTCCGTGCGGTCGATGTCCGTGCCGAGGTCGTCCGTGCCGCCGATGCTCAGCGTCAGCCCAGCGGTTTCGCCCGACGAATCGTACACGACCCGATCATTCCCCTGGCCACCACGAATGCGGACCGCCGCGGTGATACCGCTCAGTTTCCGTTGGTCGTTGGAGACATAGACCACGTCATCGCCAACATCACCGAGGATCTCCAAGTTCACCGCGGCTGACTTCAGGTCGATCCGGCCACCACTCAAGCCGGCGAGGATTCTCGTCAAGGCATGCCGAGCGTACTGTCGATCTCGAGCACATTGTTGTTCACCGTGTCATCGACATCGGAGAGATAGAGATCGACCGTATCGAAACTGCTGTACTCGATCCCCGCCTGCATCCCGAATCCGGTCAGCCGATCTTCGCCGAGCAAGTGTTCGCTGGTGGGCAGCCCATCTCGGTTGTCAATCATCAAGGTGTCGTTGCCAACCAATCCGCTGACCGTGACCGGTCCGTCGATGCAGGCAAGGGTTCGCGCTGTGGCGGACGGGCCGCCGGGCAAGTCAAACGCACCTCCGGCGATGACTGTGTCGTCGCCGCTGCCGAGATTGATCTCCAGTTCGAGACCCGCCGTCGTCTCATAGAGATAGACGGTATCGTCGCCGCCACCGCCAAGCAGCAGCACTTTCTCCACGCCGGCGATCTGCGGAATGGTCACACCCGCCCCAAAGATTCGGCGAATTCCCTGGTCGTCGGTGTAGACGACGAACGTGTCGTCCGCGGTGGTGCCAATGATGACCAGCGTGTCGATCCCGGCTCCGCCGTTGATATTCACCAGAGCGTTGTCGACGTAGTACAGCGTGTCCTGCTCGCCGGGCGCGCTGTTGACTCCAATTTCCTGCGAATCGGTCAGCAGCGCCTGGATGAAGAAGATATCGTCGCCATTCTCACCGAACAGATCCATCGCGCGACATTCCGGTTGACTTCAAAGTAGTCTTCGCCGTCACCACCATAGAACTCGGCCGGAAAACTGACGCCATTGGTGATCTCGTGGACGACATTGCCGGTCGCCGAGATCACGTTGCCGATAAAGAACCGGTCATTGCCTTGTTGGCCTCGAACGATCAGTTCCGTCCCACTGTCATCGACGAGGAACAGATCGTTCCCAGCACCACCGAGCAGTTCGACCGCTTCGACCGATGCATAGAAAATCGCCTGGCGATCAAGTACTGAGGACGATGTGTCACGGATCCTCACATCCGTCGTATATTCCGCGGGCGGATCAAATCCGGAACCACTGCCCTCGTCCCTCAATCCGGTCCGCTTTGAACGAATAGGTCTCGTTGCTGCCCGTTCCCGTGATCTCGACCGTGTCCTCGCCGCTGAGCCCGCTGTCAACGATGCTGATGGTCGACGTAATCGTTCCATCGATCAACTGAATCTCGTATCGATCCGCTCCCTCACCACCGTCGAGCACGGCTTTGCGCGTCCAGTCGCTGACTTCGAAGACGTTGTCGCCGTCCAAGCCGTTGAGCTCGACACGCTCGAAGACTTGGATTTGCAGTTCTAGCTCATCGACATCGTCGACCGTGACCGTGAGCGAGCTGTCGGTCAACTCAAAGTTGCCGTCCCGGGTCTCGATCAAGGTGTCCTGGCCACCGGCATCCGAGAACCTGTCCACGCCGCCGCCGCCGGTGACGGTGTCGTCGCCGATGCCGCTGTCGAGTGAGTCGACGAACGGAGTTCCGATCAGGATATCGTTGCCGCTTCCCGAAATGGCGGCGCATCGCCACCAGGTTCTGTTCCACTTGGCCTGCATCCACGACGTCGTTACCGTCGAACGTTTCGATCAGCAACTCGTCCAGGTTCGTGATCGTCTGCGTCGATTCGTCAAATTGCCTCGAGTTTCGCAGCACAAAACTGACCCCGCCGCTCTGGACGACCGACACGTTCTTGGTCTTCCGTTTCGTCGTAGCCGGTGGTGACGGTGAATTCGTCATCCTCGAGCGAGCCGAACAGTTGCAGGACGTCGTACTGGGAGTCGACACCGAATTCCGGCACTATAAACACGGCCTGAACCGAATGGTTTCTTCTTCGTTTTCGAATAATTGGTCGCCGTTCTCGTCGAGAACCTCGATCATTATGCGCTTCTTGGAACTCTGACGTCGCTCGAATCCATCGAGTATCGGTCGGCCGTCCTCGGAGACCAGCGGTACGCCGCCGATATTCTGCTGGACCAGAACTGGAGTTCCGTCATCCAGGATTTCCACCAGTACCGGTTCATTGTTTTCGTCGAACAGGAACTCCCCGCCATCGTGTCGCTGGCGTAGGAACGGCTGACCCAGCGGAAACGTTCCGCCCTCAAGCGGCGTCGATGGTGAGTAGACCCTTGGAGTCGTCGTGGGTGCGGAAATCGTCTTGAAGGTTTCCAGCACCGGCCCGTCGGCGTCCGAAACCGGTGTTCCGCCGATATTCTCTTGCACGAACAACGTTTCGCCATCAACTTCCAGCGGAACCAATACGGTTTGTCCGTCGGCGTCGACCTGAAACACTCCGCCGTCGTGCTGTTGCCGAAGGAACCGCTTGACGACCTGCTGATCGGGACCGAGCGGGTCATCATCGGCCAACACGACCGGCGTACCATCCGTGCCGCGGACTATCGCCCGTGCAAAGATCAGGTCACGGATCTCGCCGGAACCAAAATCGACATCCACTCGCTGACCGTCGCGCCGCGAAGGTCATCCACATTGATCGTGTCACCACCCTCACCCGCATCGATGACGAATCGCTCGATTTGTTGCATCAGCAGGGCGGAACTGCTAACGCCGGAACGGAATTCGATCACAACATCGCTTGGGTTGACCGAGCTGGGACTGATGGAAATTACGTCGTCGAATTCTCCCTCCAGCGAAAACAAGCGGAAGGTATCCTGTTCGGCTTCCTCGGCGGCCAACGCTGACACACCGCCGTCGATGGGTGCATCGATTCCATCACCAAACGTCCAGTTGATCGTATCCCATCCGTCCCCGCCGTGCGTTTCGTCCCGATTCTTACCTCCGGTCAGGGTATCGTCGCCGGCCTGCCCCCAAAGGATGTCGTTGCCTGCATTGCCATTGAGGAAGTCATTGCCTTCCGCACCCGTCGTCACGAAGGTGATCATGCCCAACTCGTCGACCTGAACGCTGTCGCCGAAGATCTGGTCGCTGCCGAAGCCGCCTTCGATCCCGTCGTCACCATCGCCGCCGATCAGCAAGTCACCGCCGTCCCCTCCGAAGATCACGTCGTTGCCACCTTCGCCGAAGACAACGTCGAGGCCGGGCCGGCGTCGATCAATGTCGCCCCGTCGCCACCGCGGATCGTGTCGTCACCGTCGCGGCCCTCGATCATGTCGTTGCCGGGGCCGCCGTCGATAGAATCGTTCCATAGCGAACCGGTGATCATGTCACTGCCAGCACCACCCAGCAGCGTCCGGCTGGCCTCCCTCTCCCCATCCACTCGAATCACGTCGTTGCCGCCGGCGCCGTTGATGTACAGGTTGGCCGTGCGATTGGGCCCGAAGATGTATTCGTCGTTGTTGGGCGTTCCCGTCACGTAAATCGTTCCAACCTCGGAAACATCAAACGTGTCGGCGTTGCTGTGCGAAGTGACGACGAGAATCCCATCACGCTGCGTCACCCGATATTTCTCACCCCGCTCAGGATCGTTGGGCTGTCCGGGACCGGGCGTGTACTGCAGTTCGAGCACGTTGGATTCCACGATTCCGTCACCGTTGACGTCCAGGTCCACGATCGGAAGGGTGATATCCGCACTGGGATCGGCGCATCCGAAATTGAACTGGGCGATCACAGCGTTGAAGAAGTTCTGTCGCGCCTCGAAGACGGTCACGCGGCCGAAGATGCCCAGATCGACCCCGACCCAGAAGAAGGCATCCAGAAACGCGGACAGTTGGCCCTGCGTGTCGAAGAGACAGGCGGCGCCCTGGCTCAGTCGCACGCCTAGCTCATCGAAACTCAGACGCCCGTCGTACGCCTTCTTGTGTCCCGTGCCCGCTCGATGATCGGGTCGGGGACGTCGTTCAAGTCAAACTGAATGGATGCTTCGATGCCACCCTCGACGCCCGCCTCGACAAGCCCGGGGACGCCGACCGAAGCACCGGCAATGATCCGGGACGTCAGCGTCACCTCCGGCGCATCGGACTGTACGACCCCGACACCATCGACCTCCAACGGATCGATCACCGGGATCGATTCGTCAAAGGTCACGTGATCGTCGATGAAGAAGCCGTCAAAGACGGCCCCCACATCGGCCGCGCTATATCCGCCGTCAGCCCACGCTGGACGCCGGCCGTGTTGAACCCAAAACTGAAATTCGTGTCCGCGCTGACCTGGCCGCCGAGCCGGGCATTGAGCCCAGGAAAGATCGGGAATGACTGGACGTAGCGGAAGTCGAGTGACAACCCCGGCAGGTCGTAAAGGAACAAGTCGACTGGCTTACCTAACAGCAGATTGAACGCCGTCAGCGGCTCGCTGATCACCGGGAACTGGAAGCTTCCCTTGGTGGTTCCGAAGTTCTTGGTAACCTCCTTGGTCTTCGGGATTGTCGGTTTGCTTTCGAGCTGCTCCTGCGGATCGGCCGCACCGGCTGTCGAAGCCGATCCCCGACCGCTTCTCAAGTCCCCGCCAACGGTGAACGTGCCCAAGTTGATGGCGGGATTGTCGCTGATGTCAAACGCCTTGACCGCATCGACAAACGTGATCATCTCTTCGATCGCGCCGAAGCCCCGTGGCAACGGGCACGAATTTGGTTGGGGCCCAGCACGACTTCGGCGATGTCCAGCAGCGATGTGACCTTGGAACCGAGTCCACTTCAGCAGTTGAATGTCCGTGGTCAGCAATTCGACGATCGGTTTGACCGGTTCGGTGACCTTCGGATACTTCGTCGATCAGGGGGCCAACGAAGCCGGCGATGAACTCGCCAAGCTCGATCGTCACATCCTCGAAGACAACGTTGGGGGTCGCCCCGAATTGTGTACTCGATCCGCCCGATCCCGAATTCGACGTCTGCCAGCACCTGGTCATAATGGAACAGCGTCGACAGCGAGGGGAACTGCAGGCTCGCACCGCCAGCGACCGACACGGGCGGAATCTCGGGACGCGAGCGGCCAGATCGACGTCGGCAAACGCCGATGCCGAAAGCGACATGTCCAGCGATTCGCCGATCGTCCAGCGACCGTCATTGCCACTATCGGAAAGGTCTACGGCAAGGCTACCAAAGATACCGCTGCCGCCATCTTCGTCCGCGATCTCGTCCAAACTCACTTTCAGGAACCCGAGCGTCCCCTCGCGCGTCGATCCGGGCGTCAGGCCAGCGCTGATGTTCAGCGCAATCTCCTGGCCGTCGTTGTTGATGCCGCTGGTGTCCAGGAACACCCCGCTCCCGCCCAGTCCGAGCCCCAGGCCCATCAGGTAGTCGATCTGCGTGTTCAGATTCGCATCGACGTCGAAGTTCAAGCCGGGAATTCCCGCGTTGAAATCGATCGGAATCGGCTGGGGAAGTCGGTCGCCCTGGTGAACCGTCGTGCCGGCGGCAAGCAGCGTGCCGTCAGGCAGCCAAACGTCGTCGGCCAGGACGCGATCTTCGCCAACCAACTCGCCCACCAGCAATCCGCCGAACATCAGGTTGAACGTCAGCGTGCCGTCGTCGGTGATGATCAGCTGGATGTCGTCGGCGCTGTCAGGCCGCTCCGTTCGAACGTTGCCGGCGGAATCAAATTGAACGTTGCCGTCGGCGTCCATGACCGGCACCAGGAAGCTGAACAGATCGCTGTCGACGTCCTTCAAACCGTCCCACAGCGAAATTCGGAGTTGGTCGACGATCTCGGCAAAGACATCCTCCACGCCAGCCTCGATGCGGTTTTGCAACAACCCGCCCAGCTTGCCGCTGTAGGTCACGTCGTTGGTGTAGGCAACCGAACCGTCAACGAGGTAGATAAAATCGGCCTCGGACTTGTCGCCCATGACCAATTCCTCGAGCTGCTCGAGGCTGTCGCCAAGGTCCTTGAAGGCACCGCTGCCGATCAGCGGGATGTTGACCGTGGCAAGCTGGTCAGCCAATTCCTGGATGCCCCCGAAGAAACCGGACAGGCCCGTGAGCAGGTTCTTGGGATCCTTCAACAGATTGAACAGGTCCCCATAGCTGAACAGGTCGGGGACGACAAACTCGAGATCGAAGTCATTCGTACCCCGGAAGTCGCCTTCGACGTGCAGCACGTTGTCGCCGAACCCGTCACCGTTATCATCTGCCTCCGAGCCCCCGATCGGAGTCGACGCGGTCGGAAAGTACAGCGGCAGGTCGACATCGACGTTGCCGACCAGGTCGACGTTCCAGAGGCCGCTGTTGTCGGCAAGTTCTGTAATCGTATGTCGATTGTCCTCGGGATCGTCGACCAGCGAGACCTTTCCCGACAGGTCGACATCGGCAGTAGCACCTCGAATCGCCAGTTCGAGAACCTTGATACCGTCAATTGTTAGCGATCCCGTCGCATCGATCGGTGTGAGCGTCTCGATCACCAGGTGGTCGAACGTGACCTGGCTGTCGTCGCGGATCAGTACCGACGGATTACCGAGCTGGCTCAAGTCGATTGTGAAGTTCAGGTCCAGGTCCATCCCGCCGTCGACATGCACCTGGCCGGAGGTTTCCAGGTCGAGTTCCACCACTCCGTTACTGGTCAGAAACTCGCCGATCCCCGGCAGGTTCTCCAGATCGAACGCGATATCATAATCGCCGGCCACCGACGCGTTGACATGGAGCCCGAGATCGAGCACCGAGTCGGCGTATTCCAGATCGACGATCTTGTTGGCATCGTAGGTCTGCAGAATCAGCAGATCGTCCTTGCGCAGATCATACTCCACCGGATCGATCAGCGACTCGGCGATCTCGCCGTCGGTAGATTCGACGGCAAGACCGGCGGCGACCAAACGCGCCGCTGCGTCACTGCCGTCAGTGATCGCTGCACGGTCAATCGATACGCTCAATGGATCTCGATTGCCGAACTGGATGGCAAACGTGCTGGCCAGCGAGAGCGCCTGCCGATACGTGGTTCTCGTTGCAGTGGCGGCGCCGAAGGAGTCCTGGGGCAGCGGCGAGATCACGGCGTCGACCGATGTCAGCCCGCCGGCGGGAAGCTCCGCCAGATCGCTGGTCGTATACTCAACGACCCACGGACTCTCGAGCGTGCCCTCGCCACTGATTTCCGCGACGTCGTGAATGATCGCCAGTCCTTCGAGCTGCGACTGGATATCTGCGGCCGCCGTCTCGCTGTTGATTGTCAGCGACGGACCGCCGAGATTGATCTCAAACGATTCCGCGCCGCTGTCGAGATAGATTTCTTGCCTGTAGGTCCGGCGGATCGCCGACTGTCGCCCGAGCTTGACGTTGGAACTGGATGACAGTGAGGGCATCGTCGAAGGAAGCGGACTCGCTCGTGTACTCGATGATCCAGGGGTCGCCCGGGGAACCATCGCCGCGAATCACGTTGGCGCCAAAGACGGACTGCAGTGCCGCGAGTTGGTCTGCTATTTCACCCCGTGCCTGGTCGGCCTGGATCGTCAACTCGGTCGGACCGAGGGCGATTTGAAAACTGCTGGCCAGGTACAGCGATTGCCGATAGACGTTTTCGGCGACGGGAACCGGATCCCCGAGTACCACGTTGGAATTGGGCGAGGTGATCGCATCGCCGCTGGCGCTCTCGTATTGGACGATCCATGGATCGCTGCTGATGCCGCTTCCTTCGATAACAGTGGCGGAAGCAATATCGTCCAGCGACTCGAGCTGTCCCTTGATCGAATCGGCAATGTAGTCGCGGACAAGTGCCCGATCGTCGACCAGTCCTTGCAGCGCTTCGCCGGCAATCGCCCGAGCGATTTGCAGATCGGTCGCGTCAACAGCGACGCCCAGGTCCTGCAACCGCAAAGCGGCCTCAACGAGGCTCGTATCGGCATTGGCAACGGTGTCACGGTGAGCGATCGTGTCGTCGATTTGTTCCTGCTGGTTGAGCAGATCTTCGATTTGTGTGTCGTCCGCACCCTCGGGAATCCCGAGCAGAGCCAACATGCCCCGCGCGATCAACAGTTCGCCTTCGTCCGCACCGGGATCAGCGAGCGTGTCACGAAACGCCTTGGCATTGGCAACTGCCTGTTCATCATTGAACAGCCCGTTGATCTCGGCGTCGGTCGTTTCGCCGTCGAATCCAATTGCCGCCAGTGCCTTCCATGATTCCAGCAACGCGGCATTGGCGGCCAACAGGTCACGATCGGCTTTGGCCTGGTCCAGGGCGGCGGGCTGGTCCCGCTCGGCAACCGCTTCCGCAAGGTCGAGATCGGTCACCGAGCTATCCAGACCGAGTGCGGCAAGCCGCGAAGAAGCGGCCGCGACATCACGATCATCGACCAGACTTTGATAAGCTTCCCGGGTGCGCAACTGCGCGATCGCGATCGCAACGTCGGTGGGGCTCGATTGCGGTCCGAGTCCCAGAACCGCGAGTTGCTCGTAGGCCGCGTCGACTTCTTCACCGCCGATGGCAAGCTGCAGATTCAGGGCACGATTGAGTTCCTGGTTCAGGTCGATCTCGAAGTGATTGATATCGGACAGGTTTTCCTGAACGACGTCGATCGCATTGACGATCGACTGCACCACATCGACCGAACCGCCGCCCAACAGGTCAACGGCGCTTTGGTTCAAGAATGGAAGTTTCTGGTAGGCAGCGCCGTTGGGGTCGATCGCAGAGGTCAGTGCCGTCTTGATTCCTTGAAGAGCGGCGTCGAGTGAAATGTTGGGAAGATCGAGCAGCGAGTCGAAATTGCCGTCAAACTGGATCGATTCGGGAATGATCGAGGTAAAGAACTGCGTCGCGGTGAGCCCTTCGATGTTCCGGCTGGGGTTTCCGTCCCGGTTGAACTCGCCGGAGATACGACCGATCGGACCGGTCAGGCCGGCCAGCGCGCTTGAAGTTCGATCGGCAGGTCGACCTCGAAGCTGCTTTGCGGATCAAAGCGGGGCAATCCGATTTCCAGATCGGCCTCCTGCAGCACGCCGTCGATCACCTGGGCGCGGCCGAACGCGGGGAGGACGATGCCGGCTTGGAAGAAGATTGTGCCGTCTTCGATGCCGATGCCGACCGGACCGACCGCGAGAGAAACGTCGAGCGGGTTTTCGTGGTCGAGCGTCACCCGTCCCACCAGCGCCGGGTCTTCGACAAAGAACGTGCCGCTGGCGTCGAGACCGAAATTGAAGCGGACATCGAGTGCCGCCTCCAACTGCAGCGGTTCGGACTGCGTCAGCTCGGCGAAGCTGGTCAGGTCCAGCCCGAGATCGGCGAGCGTGTCGAGGCTCAGCTCAACGCCAGTCGAGATGCTGGAGACTTCCAGATTCGCCTGGAACTCCGACAGCCGGTGCGAGGGCGACGGAGAAACGACGTCGAGTGACCAGAGGTCGGATGCAGATACCGCGTCATCGTTATCGAAGACGGCGAGGATTTCGTCACGAATGCCGCTGGTGATTGCGTCGGCGATGATCCCGCCGCTGGCATCCCAAAGTTGATCGAGTCCGACATCGACGAAAGGAATGCTGAAGGAAAGCGAGTCCGATAGATCGCTGGAAATGTCTTGGGCCCAGGTAGCGAAGGCGTCCAGCCCGAGCCTGCATTTTCTCTTCATCGGAGCGCTCTGAGTCGAGACCTCCCTCCTCCATGGTTCGAGGGATTGAACTGGCTTCTTCCGCGGTCAGGGTAATTGCGATCCGTGTCCCGGGGGCCAAGGATGGGTTCATCAGGTCCCCATCGTCCGAACGATCAGCCAACCCCAGTGCATGCCCGAACTCGTGCCGCAGGACGGTCAGCAGATCGTATTGCGAGGCAATCTCACCGGACGTCGCGAAACGCGATTCGCCTGGCCCAATCATCGAGAAACCGTCGTCATCGAGATCGCCGGGGGTCGGGTCGATGAACCAGCCGTGACCTGCAGCATCGCGGTCAATACCAATGGTCGTACCGGACACCTGTGCCAACCCATTTCCCGGCAGATCGACGACTTGGATTTCGAATTGGGCCAAGCGGTCGTCGACCTCGTTTGCCCGTGTTCCTGGGGCTTCACCAGACGCGTCAACGGCACTGGAGTGCCAATCCATTTGTGCCTGTTCGATAATCGCTTCGACCACCTCGTTAGAACGGTTCACTGTGACAGGTGTCTCTGCCGAACCAGCCTCGCTGGCGACGAGCGGATTCTCACGCGTGTAATTGGCATTTTTGGCCCACAACGCACTGCCGTGTCCATGCACCACGAGCGTAAGGTTTGGAATTCCTCCGCTTATCTTGGCGTCCTCGTCCTGGTAGAAACGAAGCGTCTGAACGTCCTCATCGCGCGAATAGGATGTGAAAGCAATCAACTCGGTACCGTGTCCCTTGAGGTCGAATTTGTCGCTGGGATCGACAAGCAGGTCATAGGTCCCCACTCGCATGTCGGTCGAATTGATCACAACCGTTTGTGTCTCGCCGTCCTGCAGAATCAGCAGGGCGTTGTCGGGCAGCGAGATGTCATTGAGAAGAGCACTGCGACCATCGGCCCGGGTTTGCACGGCGCTGGTCGTGCGCGCGAATTGCTTGCCGATAAACAATTCCTCGATTCCCTCGAGGCTGTGGATGGACGTTGACTGGAAATTCGTTCGCCAGGGATCATCCTCAGTTCCCGCGCCCTCGAGCGCTGGGGCGTTGGCGTCGACGACAAGTTGATTCGATCCGCCGACAAAGGCGATCAGCTCCGTCGAGGGCGAGGATGGCAGATACGTGTCGTCGCCAGGACCACCGACGATCGAGTCATGTCCGTCGTCTCCAATCAACACATCGACACCCGCCCCGCCGTCGAGCGTGTCGTCGCCAGGACCACCGACGAGGAGGTCGTCACCCGATTTGCCCGAAAGCGAATCGTTTCCACCAAGGCCCTGCAGCGTGTTGCCGGTGAAGTCATTGCCTGTGATGACATCGTCGAATTCGGTGCCGATCACATCCTTGCCGACGGATACGGCATAGCTGCCACCAATGCCGCCGATTCCGTCTGCGGTACCCCATTGATTGGTCACGTCAGGAAATAGTGATGCGATTTGATCGGGCCAGTTATCCGAATAAGTCGCCTGGCCGATCGGAATGTCGAGATTCGCTCCGAGGTCAACGGCACTCACGGAGTTCCCGTAGAGGCTGTAGTCAAGATTCATGCTGCCGCCGAAGCCTGGAACAACCTGCCCCTCGAGCGTTGCACCGTTGACGAGTTTGACCGTATTGTTTCCTCGTCCACCGATAATGCTCTCGATGCCGAACGCCAGCGCCCAATTAAAGTTTGCGATCGTCGTGTCGAATAGGTCGCCCAAGCTTCCCGACGCAGGGTTGTCTGGATCAAGTTCGTTGTCGAACAGCGGTATCAGCTTCTGCCAGAACTCGGAATCATACGGATCCTCGGGCGAGACCAGCGTCATGGTCATCCCCTCGCGAACAGTGCCGTCCAGATTCATTCCCGAGGCTTCAGCCAGCTTCGTGACGATGCCGAGATTCGCATCGCTGACGTTGAACACCGTGAAGTACAGATCCTGGTAGAGGGCAGAGAAGTCAAGCGTATCGTTTTGCGTCGTTTCCCATGATTCGATCCCCAGCTGTGCCAGGAGGGTCCCAATACTCGGGTCGTTCGCGAAGACATCGCTTTCGAAAACAAATCGGGGAGGTTCAAGGATGACGGCACCGCCCCACAACTGCGTTCGGAACTTGTAGGTATCCGCCCCCGAACCACCGGCAAGGATGTGAATCCCCGGGGTCACTGAATGGATGGCGTCCCCGACGCTGATGGTGTCCGATCCGTCGAGCAGTGTTGTCACAGCACGAAAGGCGAGTTCACCAAGCCCAGCTGCCACCCCGCCTCCGGTAACGTTTCCCTCGTAAGAGACGAGGCTGTTCAACGGATCCCAATCATTGCCTCGTACAAAGTTGACGCCTGTCTTGACGATAATCTCGCCCTCATTTTCGCTCCCCAGATTCGAGGCCAAAGCGTTAAGGCCGCTCGTTTTTGAAGTGGGAAGAAAGGGCAGGTCGAGTACAGGCGTCGGATTCGAGGTCAGCAGGTTGATGCCCTGCAGTGCGATCTGCTGGCCCAAGGAATAGTCTTGTGTTTTGAGTGTTTCGACATTAACTCGGGTAACGCCACCCGCAAGGGCCGTCTGCGAGTACTTGAGCGTGTTCTTGACCTGAAAGAGCAGCGTGTTGATGTCGGCAGCAGCATCCGCGTAGTTAAAAAACCGCTCACCCACCAATTCATTGCCGGCCCACGACAAGACGTCGAGCGGCCGGCCAGCCATCGATGCAGCGCTGATCCCGTGACCTTCGCTGGCCACCAGTGTCCCGTTAAAGGTGACTCCCTGCTCGAACGTGATCGTGTTGTCGAAGCGGCCGGTGTAGATGACCGTGTCGTTGCCGACGTTGGAGAACTCGACGCCGTTGTAGCGGAACACCGGCCCAAAATCGACAACGGGGACATTCGCGTCAAAAGCGGTACGGATCGTCAATCTGGCTCCCGTACCAGTTGCCGCTGGCGAAAAGAAGAACTCCAGCTTGGTGTTGACCGTGCGCAAGTCGATCACCAGCGGTTGTCCCTTCCCCGGCTCGTCGTTGGCAATCACGCTGGTGTTAATCTTCAGCGATCGCGTCGAGTTGGAGCCCGTGTTGATGGGACTGAGTCCCCGGACAAAACTTGCGAAGAAATCGCCAAAACTGGTAAGCTTTCCGAAGATGTCTTGTTGCCAGTAGTCGTTCCCGAACACGAAGGTGTTGGCGCCGCTGCTGGTCTTGATCGCCTCGATGTTCTCAAAGCCTTTCTTGGCGCCCAGCCCCGCAACCACCGTGTTGGGCGCCTTGACGGCAATCTCCGCTTGCGCGGCAACGACATTCCCGCTCGCGTCGCGTGTCCCCTCGGCAGTGACTTCGATCTTCAGCCTGCCGTTGACCACAAAGACTGTGATGCCGTCGACGTTTGAAAGCGGAATCGTTTCAGATGCAGAAATCCGCTTTCTGAGACTCGTCGACACCGAGGATGTAGGTTCCAGTTCTTCCAGAACCAACTCGTGAACTTCCGGCCCATCGCCCCGGTCGACCCACAGCAACATGTCGATCGGACCGCTGGTGACGATGTTGCCGCCCGAGTCCTTGGGCAGTTGTCCGACCGCTTCGATAATCGCTTTGGTCCCGTCGCTGGTCGATACCTGGTGCAATCCGAAGCCCGATTCGGTAATCACCTGTCCCGGTGATTTGACGGTACTCTTGAGATCATTCAGGTTGACGTTCAGTTTGATTTTCGACGAATCCGCGGCCGTGATCGTGTCACCGTACAGGTCGCCCTGGGTGGAAAACAGCGTGCCATTGCTCATCACGTGCACGTAGTCGCCGCTCATCTCGCTCAGGTCGATCGTGTCGATTCCCTTCGTGTCGCCCGTCTCCCCGATACTGGCCACACCCCACCCGCCGGCAAACTGGTAGCGGTCATCGTTCTCGCCGCCGAGCAGCTGGTCGTAATCACTCGCACTGCCCGCTTCGATCACCGCCAGCGTATCCTTTCCAGGACCTCCCAGGACCACGTCGCTGCCGGCGCCGCCGACCAGCGTGTCGGCGTCGACGCCACCGCTGAGATTGTCGTCCCCACGGTTGCCGTAAAGCCGATCGTCGCCGTCACCGCCGAGGATCACGTCGGACGAGGCAACTTGAGCTGTCCCGGTGCTATGAGCCCCGTCACCAAAGATTCGATCGGCGTCATCACCCCCGTCGATATAGTCGGTACCGAGCCCGCCGACGATCACGTCGTCGCCGCCGCCGCCCAGCAAGGCGTTCGCGCGATCCGCGTCTTGGGCGTCGCCAGCGATGTACGAGATCAGCCGATCGTTCCCCTCGCCTCCATCCGCCTCGAAGACTTCAAACAGCTGATGGTGCGTCTCACCCGAGGGCTGGGCCAGGCGTACTGGTTGCTTGAGATTCGAATCCAAGTAGAACGTGATCCGTTGGTTGGTGTCCTCTTGAACCGATTTGATGTAGTAGATGCGACCGGAGGTCAGACCGAGGATCGACGTTGCCCCCGAGGCGCGGTATAGCACACTCTGGCCGTCGACCAACCCAAGCGCTGACGTCTCGATTTGCAACTGACCGTCACCATTGATCGAGCCGCGAATCGAACCCTCAGGCAACGGCTCTGTGCCGATCGCCAAATCGGTGATCAACTCGCGAGCCGGTTCCGCCGTACCATCCGAGGTACGGGTTCCATAAATGCGGTCATGGTCACTGGATCCTATGACTCCTGTGATCCCGCTAACCGCAGCTCCCTCCAGACCCTGGGGGAGGCCGGTAGCCCAGTATTTCGGGATTTCAATTGTTGCCGTCGGGGACGGTTCAATATTCGTGACCGTGACCGTGACCGGGCCCAAGTTTCCAAAAGTGATCCTCCACGGAAACGCTTCGGTCCCCATCCCTTCGACCAGGATCTGAGGGGGTACGTCGAGCGACGGCTGTAGGAGATTAATCGCATCGAGGATTCTCTGTCGCACGATGTCCGGTGTGTCGTCACTCCGGATGCTAGACGTATCGACCGACTTATCGACCGATTGTCGATCCCGAAATTCGACATGCAGTCGGAATGTGCCGTCGAGCAACCTCGTCGATACGTCATACGTCGTATTGATCGGGGCGATTCCCGTGCTCCCACCATCGCCGGCCTCCATGCTGGCTGGAGAATTCGTGCCGGAAACGGCAATCGCCGGAGCGCGACTCCGGACGGACCGGGATTGGCGAACGTCACCGTCCACTTCGTGTTCTGGCCTTCGACCGCCTTGTCAACCGTGAAATCATTGCGACCCAGCAGACGGGCAAGACGCTGCCGGAACTGTTGTTCGTAGAGCGCGTCGTGTGCGGGGTTGCTGGTAACGGAAAACCTCTCGTCGGCGTTCGCGCCAGCAGGGATCGACACGTCGCCCTTGAGCCCACTTACGGTATACACCCACCGTTCCTTCACCGGCAGAACCGGTGCCGGATCGGCCGGTTGCGGTGAAACCGGATCGATCGTGACCGTATTCTCAATCACGACCGGATTCGGCGTCAGGTTGACGTCAACCGGTTCTTTGAACTTCGAGTAGTCGAGAACGTTTCGCTTGACCGCATCCTGCTGCGGCGAGCCGCCGGTCAGCTTGCCCAACAGAGCTCCGCCCTTCAAGAAGCGATACGTGTTATTCCCCTGGCCGCCGGTCAAATCGTGGACGCCCTCGGCTGACAAAGTGTAAGTGGTCCCGCCGACAACACGGGTTACCGTGACCGACCCGCCCGGTCCGATTTCAAAATTGAGATCGCCGGTGACGGCGGAGAAATCGAGTGTGACACTCACGGGCTCCGGTCCATCATCGGGCCGGCGAATCGAGAAACTCGTTTGCCACTGGTCTCGGATCACAAACCTGTGAATCGACGCACCTAGAATGACTTCCTCAAGGTTGCTAACCGGACTGGCGAACAGGTCTTGCGCACTACCGGTCCCAATTTGCAATGCGGTCGAGATGTCGTGTGTCGTTTCGCCGGCACCGAGCTCGAAATAGAGTGTGACTAATTCCCCCTGGTCGTCGGTTGCAGGAAACTGCGAGAAATCAAGCGCGTCCCGGTCGCCGGCCTTCGCGTTCGTCGCGGTCGACTCTTCGACAATCGTGTCGGTGTGACTCGCATCAACAAAATCGGAAAGTTGGAAACTATACGTGTCATTTCCGTCTCCGCCGATGAGCGTGTCACTGCCGGAGCCGCCGGTGAGCGTGTCGTCGCCGCCCGCTCCCCAGAGCGTGTCCGAATCACCTCGACCCAATAACTTATCGGCCAGGCTGCCGCCGGTCAGTTCGTTCTTTCCATCGTCTCCGGCAAGATCGCTGCCAAGCGCGGTGACAAAATTGAACAGTGTTTGATTGGGCGCCCCGCCGATGATGTGGCTGATCTGCTTGACGCCTCCGCCGGGCGTCGGAGGTGAATCGAAGTATTCCACGTTAGTGCCGGGCTGGAGATCTATGACCGTCGCCAACCTATAGTCGGAGTAGTCCAACGTATTGATCGATGGCGACTGAGGATCGCCACTGTCTCCACCGGCAAGAGTACCCTTAAGCGAAGCTCCATTCTTGAAGATGAAGGTGTCGTTCCCCTGACCTCCGATGAGGTTGGTGACGTTGTAGACCTCCAGCTTCTCGCCATTCCCTTCCTTGTTCTCGACGGTCACCTTGTTGCCGCCCGCGTCCTTCTCGATGGTGATCTTGAGCGACGTTGTGGCGTCGCTCAAGTCAAGCGTGTTGTTGCGATTGGCTAACTTGATGATCTCGACGTTCTGGATCGGTTCGATCGTTTTCAAACCGACCTTTACCGTTGAAACGGTTCCGTTAAAACTGACGTTGAATCCGACACCCGGAGGTGGCACGACATTTGAGAGATCGATCGTGTCCGTACCGGTTCCACCATCGATGTCCACATGGGTCCAGTCCCACCAGGACGTGAATGCGATCGTGTCGTCTGCACCCTCGGTGGTGATCTTCAAAGTATCAGCGATTGATACGAACTCGATTTGCTTGAAGTTCTGCCCCGGCTCGTTCCGGCGCGGGCCGATTATTGCCACGCCCTCTCGAATCTCCACTTGGTCTTCGTTTGCTGTACCCTCGACCTTCTGAATTTCCAGCGAGCCGCTGTACATCAGCGCCAGCGACCTTGCCTCGATCTCGCCTCGATGCACCTCGAGCGTCCAGTCACCGCCTAGCTTTGCCGCTCCGGTCAGGTCGCTTGATGCCGCGATGTCGGCACCGGTCGCCGCGGCCAGGCTCTGCACAAATCCGATGCCGGCGTCCCCCGAGGCGACATCGCAGCCGTAGATCAAGATGTCGGCATCACCGGTGAGCGCATCGCCCCACGATCCGAGCTCCTCGGAATAGCGTTCGAGATTGCCGCCGCTCAGCTGCGCTTCCCAACTGCAAACTGCCCGCCGAGCCGTGCGAGAGGATGTGCACCTCGGAAAGGTCATCGAAGCGGCTGAGCACGTCGCTAATCTGATCGACGCCGTCGCGGTTTGCATCGAGCACGAACACATTGGTACCCAGCTGCGCCGATCCGTCATCCGATGATGCAATCGATTCGACCAGCGAGCTGTAATCATCGATGCCGCCATCGACAAAAAAGATCGACTCCGGCGCGGCATCGACGTTCGACGACGACGGCGAGATCAAGAAGTGTCCGTCGAACGCTGGCAGCGCGATGACTTCGTCCTGCCCGATCCGTTCCTGCAGGAATACAGAATCAAGCCGACCGGCACCGCCCTCCGCGTCGCTGCCGTCGGCCGTGATCACCGACTGGTCGCTCGGCAAAACCGATTCGAGGGGGTGATCCAGCTGGTCAAGCAGAACGGCCAGCAGGCGGCGGTCCTCGAGGACCTCGAATTGCGATCGCCGTGATTGAGTCGCTGTATGCCGCTGGAGTTGACGCCGGCGACGGGCGCGAGCACCGTGCGCCGCTTTTGATCCAGAAAATGCATGACAGACTCAATCTGTTAGCGGATCAATCGGATAGATGAAGGCGCGAACCGGATCCGAGCATGATCGCGCGACCTTGGATCGTGATGTTTGTGACGGTCCAGTCGAAACGACTCTCGAAGTATCTCAGGCTTGAGACCTCTTGTCGGCACGGGACAAAGGTACAGTCGCCCTGCTGCCGCAGCCGCGTTTCGTGACGTTTCCGCCGAGGACCGCCCTCACTTTCTTGGGCTCCGTCGAAGATTACTGTTAAACTCCGACATGCGGCGATCCCTTGGTGTTATTGCAAGTTGCTCGTGCCTCCCGCCAAAATTCTTGTGAAATTCCGTCATTTGTTTTTTTCGGATCTCTCATTCATGGTTGACGATCCACAAACCAATGCACCCGTAACGGCTTGGATCCGAGCCGTCGAGCAGGGTGACCATCATGCAACGGCAGAATTGTGGACCTACTGCTTGCCACGTCTGCTTCGTTACTCTCGCCGCAGCTTGCCTGAGGGACTTCGCCGTGTGATGGACGAAGAAGACATTGCCCTGAGCGCGTTCAAGAGCTTTTGCCTGAGAGCAAACGACGGAACGCTTTGTGATGTCAGTGGCCGCGACGATTTGTGGCGGTTGCTGTTCTGTATCGCATCGCGGAAGGCGGATAGCTACGTGCGTCACGAAACGGCCAAGAAGCGAGGCGGCGGCAAGATTCGCGGCGATTCTGTCTTTGTCGCATCGGGCCAATCGGGAGTCCATTCGTTTGCGAAGGCTACCGCGGGTGCAACTTATGAGCAGTTTTCGCATGAGTGTGAGCAGCTGCTCGAACTACTCGAGGATGAAACTCTGCAAGCGATCGCGATCCTGCGAATCGAAGGTTATACCGTCGAGGAAATCTCGACACGAATTGGTTTCGCGAGGCGCACGGTCGAACGGAAGCTGAGTCTGATTCGCGAAACCTGGCGTGCAATGGAGTCGAACGCATAGAACGAAGGCTGGCCACCGCCACTTTTCTGAGGCCGAAACGGCATGCACAATCCAGCACCATTGTCGCTCCAATCGCTTCGTCGGATCGATGACGTCTGCACGCGATTCGAAGCGTTGGCCAGTTCTGGCGATCTTCAGATCGAGCCTTGGCTGGAAGGATTCGACGGAGTGCAACGCGAGCGACTGCTTTTTGAGTTGGTCATCCTCGATATTGAGCTCCGTCAGTCTCGCGGGCTGCAACCACGAGAAGCCGACTATCTGCACTTCGCCAATCCCGCCGACGTCGACCAGGCACGAGCCGCATTCCGACAGACCATGGAGCGTCTGTCGGCCGACGAGCTGATTGCGGTCAGGTCCCGGCGTTATCATTTCATCAACCAGATCGGTGAAGGCGGAATCGGATCTGTCTGGAGAGTCTATGACACGCATACGCGACGTCCACTGGCGATCAAGCTGTTGCATGATCGGTTTCGCAACGATCCGGCTGCCAATCAGCGGCTCCGACGCGAGGCGCTGCTGACCGGGACGCTGCAGCATCCCGGCGTACCTCCGGTTTACGATTCCGGAATGCTCGCTGATCAGCGAACCTTCTTCGCGATGAAGCTGGTCGAAGGCGAAACGTTCATGAACCTGTTGGGTCGCGACACGGACGCCGATCAGGCTTCGCATCACATCGGCATCTTTGAACAAATCGCGCAGACGATCGCTTACGCGCACTCGCAAGGTGTAATTCACCGGGACCTTAAACCCCAGAACGTGATGGTCGGCCAATTCGGCGAAGTCCAGGTCATGGATTGGGGCATGGCCAAGCGGATCGACTCCAATGCCGCGGATTTCGACTTCGCCGTCGCGGATCCAGGCACGCAGTCATCCGCATCCCCATCGAAGGACGATACCGTATCGCGTAGCCTCGACTCGTCACTGAATCTCCACGGCACCGTCCAACGGGCAGATGAAGAAGGCGACGACGAACAAGTCTTTCTGACCTCCGCCGGCGAGGTTCTGGGAACGCCGCGCTACATGCCGCCCGAACAGGCGCGCGGGGAAATCGCCAGGCTGGACGCCCGATGTGACGTGTTTTCCCTGGGAGCAATTCTCTTCGAGATTCTGACGCATCGGCAAATCTATTCGGGCGATACGGTGACCGACGTGCTGTCCCGCGCCGCACGAGGAGACTTGGGCGATTCCATCCAACAACTTCAGTCGCCGGGGATCGATGCGGAACTGCGCGAAATCTGTCTTCATTGTCTGCAGGTCGATCCGGAAGAAAGGCCGGCCAGCGCCGGAGTGATTGCCGATTCGATTTCGAAATATTCCGGTAGGGTCCAACAGCGACTGAAAGAGGTCGAGATCGAACGGTCCGCGGCGGTCGTTCGTTTGCAGGAGGAAAAGAAACGTCGGCGAGTCTTCGTGCTCATGTCGTCGTTGGTCGCGGCGGTGCTGGTCGCCGGAGTCGTCGGCGTCGCGACTCAGTGGTTCGCAGCCGAATCGGCGCATGACTTGGCCGTCAAGGCTCAGGGCGAAGCCGAGACCGCGAATACGAAATCGCTTGCGTCGCTCGAACTCGCCGACCAGCGCTTTCGCCAGGCGCAGCACGTGGTTGACGATTTCTTGACGGAGGTGTCCAGCCCCGATGGAGATTTGGCGCGAACGCCCGGTACCAAACAACTACAACGTGAACTGCTGGCCAAAGCTCGCGACTACTACGAACAGTTCCTCAAGGAAGCGCAAAACGACCCCTCACTGCAATACCAGTCCGCCAATGCACTCGCCAGGCTTGGTAAGATCGCCCAAACCATCGAACCGGCAAGTGAGGAGGTGATTCGGCTTTTCGAACTGGCCGCTAGCCGCTACCAGGTCCTGATGGAGAACGCGAGCTCGAATCCCGATTACCGACGGAAGCTTGCCGAATGCTTGGCGTCGAAGGGGAACGGCCACGCCGCTCGCTCCGAATTCGATCCAGCGATCACATCATTTGAGAGCGCAATCGCTCAGCTGGAACCGTTGATTGCCGAGCATGAAAACGATGATGATGCCTTGCTCTTGGCGAAGACCAATTACAACTTGGCAGAGGCCCATGTCAAAAAGCGTGAGAACGCGACGGCGACCGACTACTATCTGGCCGGGCTTCAGGAATCCGATCGCTTGTTGCAGACACATGGTGACGACCCGAGATTCTTGTTTCAGATAGGCCTTGTCTACTCGGGCGCCGGCGTGCACGACGGCTTCCGGCTCCGCAACTGGAAAGAGGGGCTTAAGAAGATCGAATATGCAGTGTCATTGTGGGAACATTGCAACGAAATCGATCCTGAATTTCACGTTTATCAAAATGCGCTAGCGGTTGGGTTGAATAATGTGGGTTTGGCACTTCACATGAATCGCCGCCGCGAAGAAAGCCTGGCCGCATTCAACCGCGCGGCGGGCATCCGCGAGAAACTCGTCCGCGAAAACCCGTCGATTCCTCAGTACGCCGGTGAACTGGCTGCGACCTACACGAACCTGGGGACAAGAAACGCCTTTGCAGACGAAAAGGAGCTCAGCGCCCAGTACTACCAAAAAGCCATCGACACGCTCAATGCGCTGGCCTTCCAGCATCCGAGTCTGTTCGAATACTCGAATCAATATATCGGCGTGCTTGGTGCGTTGGCGAACCTCAATCCCCATCATCAACGGGCTGACAACGCCATCATCGAACTCATCAAGATTCGTCGTCAGATGTTGTCGGTACGTCCCGATTCCGCATCGTTCTCGGCGGAATTGGCCTTGCTCCTGTGCCTTCAATCCGAGCATCCCAATGACGAATGTGTGCGACTGACCGAAGCCATCACCGATGACGGAAAGTACAACGCTAAACTCCGTGCGATCCGTGCTCTCGTGTTGTACCGTAGCGGCGACTACGGCGCGGCAAGAGTACTGGTAGAATCGATACCCGAAAAAGAACGATCCGACTTGGTTGCGGTGGTTGATACGCTCGTGACATGGAAAACGTCAAGCGACGCAGCCAGGTCAAAAATGGAGGCGGTGTCGGCGGCTCTCGCAACGCAGCAATACCCCGAGTTCGATGTGGTCCGACTACTCACCGAAGCGCAAGCCCTCGCAGACAATCAGACGCTGGACAAGCTGGAAGCAAAGACCACATTGACCGGAGCAGGTGGCGCCGACCTTGATCGCTGATTGGGCAGCCGATTACAGGACGAACAAGGCGGCGTAACAGATCTGCCTGTCGATCCGGAGGTTGCGGGTTCGAGTCCCGTCCGCGTCGCTTACTGTTTTCATCGTCATTTGCAGTACCACCGCGACCTGTCGACTGCCGGCAGAGCACACTTTCTCCAGTTGCCAAACGGGAACATTCCCGTTTGGCTTCCCACGAAAGGGCGTGCCCTGTGGCCCGTTTGACCCATTCTCTTCCGAAGTACCGCAAGCATTCAAGCGGAAACGCACGAGTCACGATCAACGGTCGTGACTATCTTCTTGGCCCGCACGGGACTAAACGGCGAACGGGGTCAGAACGGCGAACGGGGTCAGTGCATTTTCCAACATACGGCGAACGGGGTCAGTGCATTTTCGGCGAACAACGGCGAACGGGGTCAGTGCATTTTCGGCGAACGGGGTCAGTGCATTTTTGAACGCGCAGGGCAGGTACAACGGCGGTTCTAGGAAACGCAGGGCGAGCAAGGAAAAGAGAGAAGATCGTGCCGCAACAGCAAGCTGGCGGTGGGGGCGATTTGCCGACACGGAGGGCTTTCTCAACCTACCTCGTCCCGTCTTCCCCATCTTACCTCGCTGAAAATGCACTGACCCCCATCACGTTCCCATCACGTTGACCCCCATCACGTTCTGACCCCCATCACGCGCCCATCACGCGGGGCGGTGCGCAAACGCGCGAACGAACGCGCGAACGGGTCAGTGCATTTCTGAACAGGTAGGGCAGGTACAACGGCGGTTCTAGGAAAAGCAGGGCGAGCAAGGAAAGGAGAGAAGATCGTGCCGCAACAGCAAGCTGGCGGTGGGGCGATTTGCCGACACGGAGGGCTTTCTCAACCTAGCTCGTCCCGTCTTCCCCATCTTACCTCGCTGAAAATGCACTGACCCCCATCACACTGTCTTCCCCATCTTACCTCGCTGAAAATGCACTCGGACCCCCATCACACCGGACCCCCATCACACCCCGTCTTCCCCATCTTACCTCGCTGAAAATGCACTGACCCCCATCACACTCCCGCTGAAAATGCACTGACCCCCATCACACTGACCCCCATCACACTCGGAATACTGCAAGCACAAGGCTTGCGGGCAGGTGAGGGTCGTCCCAATGCGATCCTATCTTCAACCTGCGAAGCCCTTTGCTCTGTTCGGGGTCTTATCTTGTTAGATCTTGTTAGAGTGAAAACTCGACCCGTTCCGCAGCCGCCCCCCACGCACGCCCTGAACGAACCATGACCGATTCGGAATCCAGCGAATCCTTCGAGCCGACCGGTGTCGCGGACAATCCCGCGTCTGAGGGCTGTCGAACCGATGTCACGGCGGAAAACGCCGCCCAGATTCTCTCCACGCTGCCGGGCAAGGTCGCCGCGATCCAAAAAGAGGTCGGGCAGTGTGTCATCGGTCAGCAGCAAAACGTCGACGCGATCCTGTACGCACTTCTTTCCTACGGCCACTGTTTAATCGAAGGCGTGCCGGGCCTGGCCAAGACGCTGCTCGTTCGCGGATCGCCCGTGTCCTGGACCTCGAATTCAAAAGGATTCAGTTCACCCCCGACCTGATGCCTCCCGACATCACAGGCACCAATATCCTTCAAGAGGAAGAAACCGGGCACCGTGAATTTCAGTTCGTTCGGGGACCGATCTTCACGCAGATTCTGTTGGCGGACGAAATCAATCGCACGCCGCCCAAGACCCAGGCCGCGTTGCTCGAAGCCATGCAGGAACGAACCGTCACCGTCTCCGGTCGGACCGACCAACTGCAGGAACCGTTTCTGGTCCTCGCCACGCAGAATCCGATCGAGCAAGAGGGAACCTACCCGCTGCCGGAGGCCCAACTCGATCGCTTTCTGTTTCAGCTCCAGGTCGGCTACCCCACCCGCGAGCAGGAAACGCAGGTCGTTGCCGGACACTCCTTCACGCCGCTCGACGGCCTGCAATCGCGTCTGTCATGGAATGAGGTGATGGCCTACCGCGACGCCGTCGAACACATCCCCGCCTCGATGAACGTGATCGATTATGCGACCCGACTCGTACGCGCCACACGGCCATCGACCGACGGCGCCGCCGAAAGCGTCGCACGTTGGATTCGTTGGGGAGCCAGTCCGAGAGCGAGTCAGAACTTGATTTTGGCTGGTCGCGCCCGCGCAGCGTGCAACGGCCGGTTCAATGTCGCCTGCGAAGACGTGATGGCCGTCGCCCCGATGGTCTTGCGACATCGAATCATCCGCAGCTTTCATGCCGATGCCGAAGGACAGTCCACCGATGCGATCATCGAGCGACTGCTCACAGAGATTCCCCAGGACGCTACGCACGCCAAGAGTTAGCTCGGATGTCGTTCCGCGACCACGACCGACTGATCGACCGGTTCGATCCGCAAGTCATGTCAATGCTACACAGCCTTGACCTGAAGGCTCGCTACATCGTGGAGGGATTCCTGCACGGGTTGCACAAGAGCCCGTTCCACGGCATCAGCGTCGAGTTCAGCGAGTACCGCGACTACCAGGTCGGCGACGACTTGCGTCATCTCGACTGGCAACTCTATGCCCGCAGCAATCGTCTATGCGTCAAGAAATACACGCAGGAGACGAACGTCAGGATGTACGTCGTCATCGACACGAGTGCCTCGATGCAGTATCGCGGCCGCAACGCCTGGGCCTCCAAGCTCGAGGTCTCGAAAACCATCGCGGCCGCGCTCACTTCGCTGATGCTCCGTCAGAACGACGCGGTCGGCATGTTGACGCTCGACGAACTGTCCACGGGTGCGGAATTCATTCGTCCATCCCAGAAGCCGAGCCAGTTCGGGCTCCTGCTCGGCCACCTTCAACAGATAACGGCCGCGGGCGGGCCGCGCCTCGCCGAATTGCTGCAGCACGTCGTCCGCTTGATCCATCGCCGGAGCGTCGTGCTGTTCTTTACCGATTTGCTGGAAGACGCCGACGCCCTGACCGAGTCGTTTCAGCAACTGCGGTTCCTCGGGCACGAGTGCCTGATCTTTCAGGTTCTCGATCAGGACGAGATCGAGTTTCCCTTCTCCGACTCGGCCGTCTTTCGCGATCTCGAGAACGGCACTCGCCGGAGTGTCGACCCGGCGGCGGCGAAGAGCCGTTATCTCACCCGCTTCGAAGCGTTCCTGGCCGACTATCGTGAACTCTTTCGAAACCTCGAGATGCCCCACTGCGTCGTGCGAACCGATCGCGAACCGTGGCAAGCGATCACGCTGTTCCTCTCTGAACGCCGGCGGATGATGTAAGCATGGGCATACTCTATCCGCTGATGGCCTTGGGGATGCTGTTCGCTGCGGTGCCGATATGGCTGCACCTGCGCCGTCGCGACGAGACGAACCTGGTCGAGTTTTCCACGTTGCGATTTCTTGATGACCAGCCGCTCGCCCGCGCCCGTCCCCTGTGGCCTCGAAATTGGCCTCTGCTGTTATTGCGACTCGCGATGCTGCTGCTGCTTGTGGCCGCCTTCATGTGGCCCTACATCGAAAACGTTCAAACCGTCGTCGTCGCAGTGAGCCGCGTCTATATCCTCGATAACACGCTCAGCCACCAGGTCGACGATGCATTTGCGGCCGCCCGGGACGACGTCGCCCAGCAGCTCGCCCGACAAGATGTTGGCACCCAGATCGGCGTCATCGAGCTCTCTTCCACGGCGAACGTCGTCGTCCGTTTGGGTGACGACCACACGGCAGCCGCCGAGGCGGTCCGACGTCTCGAGCCCTCCTGGGAGCGGGGCGCGTTTATCGACGCCTTTCGAGCTGCCGGCGAAATGCTCGGCACATCACTCGGTGCGAATCGTCGAATTGTGCTGTTGAGTGACAGCCAGGCGAACCAGTGGACGCTCGGCGGCGACTCCCCACCGTTTCTGAAGGATATCGAGCTCGATCTGCCCGAAGTTCCTGCCACCGACCGCCCAAATGGGAGTCTCTCCGAACCACGCGCACGACGGGTGTTCCGCGATGGCCAGCATTGGGTCGAAGCTGGTGTCGTGTTGACGAGCCACGGTTCATTCGCCCCCACGGCTGTCGTCTTTCTCAATCGCGGTCGCGAGGTCGCCCGACGGGAAGTCACCCTCGCCGACTCGGAGTCTCAACAAGTACAGACTCTGTTCGCAGAGTGGGAGTGCGATCCAGCGGATTGGGTTGTCGGGGAGGTCGCGATCGAGGGCGACCCTGACGTGCTAGCGGGCGATAACCGGGTCGTGTTTTCACTTCCGCCGCTTCGTCCCGGCCGCGTCGAACTACTCGCCGACTCGATGTTCCTGCGGCGAGCGCTCGCCCCGGAAGTCATGCTCGGACGATGGGAAGTGCAACGCTCGGATGGGGAGCAAATGGCCGATCGCGATGCCGCGCAGACCCCCGATGTGCTTTGTCTGGAGAGTCATACTCTCTCTTCGTCGCTCGTCCGGGATACGATTCGCGAGGACCTCAGCGCCGACTGCGGGGTGATTCTGCTGGTCGACGAAGCCACGCCGCTGATTGCTGGCTTCCTTCGTGAACTGGGTATCGAGCTGGAGTCGCCACAAACCTCGACGACCGATCCGGCCACGTTTCGCTACGTGTTCGGGGAGCACCCGATCTTCGCCCCGTTTCAATCGGCGGAACTCGGCAACCTGGCGGAGATCGAGTTCACAAACTACCGCCGGTTGAAAGTTCGTGACGCGATTCCGCTCGCGTTCTCGGCGTCAGGCGATCCGCTCGTATTCGAGGTCGACGCGAGTCCGGGCCGAATGTTGGTATTCGCCTTCGCGTTCGACCGCCGAGACACCAACTGGCCGATCCACCCGACGTTCATCCCCTTTCTCGACAAGTGTCTGGCATACGCGCGGGCCCAAACAACGACCACCACAGCTTACGAGCCCGGGGAGTCGGTCGTGTGGGACATTGCTCCCGGCGCCGCGACGAAGCCGGTCGTCGTCTCGCGACTCGATCCCCAGGCGCTGACCACACCAGTGAGTATTCCGGATCCGATTCGCGTCGAGGTCCGCGGCGGCCAGGCAAGATTCCAGCTGCCATCCGAACCGGGCCACTACGCGGTGCATTATGGCGACAACGACGAAATCGCCGCGATCCTGGACGTCAATCCCTCGCCACTCGAATCGGACCTGACCTATGATGCCGAACCGATTGCCGTCACCGCGTGGCAAGCGGAGGGCGACAACAGCCAAAACGTGGAGCCGACCGATCGGACGGGCGGCCTCGAACTCAGCACGCTCGAGGCCCTGCAACAGCAACTCTGGTGGTACCTCCTCATCGCCGCCCTCGCCGCCGTCCTCGCAGAAACCGCCCTCAGCAGCAGACCGACTCAAGACCAAAACTCCTGAGGAGACCAATCGCGTTCAAACCACCCATTACAATCGAACACACTGACAATCCCCCAAACCATCAGCCCACTCAGTTCCCCGTGATCCACCACACTCTCGAACATCGCCTCGTCCGCGCGGCCGCGCTCTGGAAGTGGCAACGCGTGATCAAGTCGATGGCCATGGTCGCCTCGTTTGCCATGTTGGTCGCGCTCTTCGTCGGCGGACTCGTGTTGCTCGGTTGGGCGACAACACCAGCCTTCGTCTACCTCTTGATTGGGATCACGCTCGTCACCGGCGGCGTGGCCTGGGCCGTCATGGTCGTTCGCGCCCTGGACCAAACGCTCGATCGCCAGTGGCTGGCGGCGGCGGTCGAACGCGATCAGGAGCCGCTCTTGGATCGACTCAACGCGGTGCTCGAACTCGACCAAAACCCTCAGGACGTCTCCGCCGCGATGTACCGAAAGGCCATCGAAAAGCAAGCGGCAACTGTGCTTCGAAAGCTGCCGGACCGCAGCCCGTTTTCATGGTTCGCTACCAACATGCACGTCGCCGCCGCCGCCCTGCTGTTCCTGCTCACGGTCGGCTTCTACGCCCACTTCCAGCCGCTGCGGTTGCTCGCCGAAGAGGCGTCGCCCGACGAATCAGCCGAAACCGGCAACCTGCCGCTGGCAATCCCCGAGAGCGCGGCCGACGACCCAGCTGCCTCGGCGCTCGCTGGCGACGAAGCGACGGAACCTTGGGGCGAAGTCCGTATCAGCGAGCCGGGCCGCAATCTTCGCGTGACTCGACACGAAGACATTCCGCTCTTGATCGAGGCCGCCGCCGATCGCCCACTGGTCGACGTGTTCTGGTCCACGGCGATCAACCTCGACCACGAAACCAGACACGCCCTGCCCGAGTTCGAAGATCCGCGGTACGCCGTGTTTCAGCCGATCCTGCGACCGGAGGAACTGGGGCTCGGCGAGTGGGATCTCGTCTACTACCGTGCGGTCGCGCTGGCGGAGGACGACACGCGTTACGAATCGACGACGTACTTCGTCGAAGTCATCCCGTCGCGCGACGAGCTGGATGCGCTCCCGAACGCCGCGTACGAACAGCTCGAACAGATCACCGGACTGATCGAACAGCAACAGGAAGTGATCCACCAGACCGATCGCCTCACCGACGCGGGCGATCCGCAGCAGGCACGGCGAATCGAAGCGCTGGCCGAACAAGAAAACCGCATCGCCGCATCGGCTGAGTCTTTTCAAGTTGCCCTCCAGACTCAGCTCGGCCCGCAGGTGACCGCTTCGTTCGCGGCTGCGAGCGAAGCGGCTCGGGCAGCGCTCCAGGACGCCGAAACGGCGCTCAGCGAAAACGACCTCTCAGCCGCCTCCGATCCCGAACGCACCGCGCTGCTGCGGCTGGCCGACAGCCGTCGGCAGCTCGCCGATCTCGTACGAGATCATCGCGCCGCATTCGAGCCGTCGTCGCTCGCCGCGATCGAGGAACGCGCGAGCCCGCGACGCGACGCCCGCCGATCCCGATTTCGCCCAGCTGCTCGAGAAGCTAGACCGCGAGGCTCGCGAAACGACCACCGCTGCCGAGCAACTCGAAACGCTGGCCGCCGACCAGCGGCAGCTCGCCGACCAGGCCCGCCGTCAGCCGCCGGAGGGTCTGCCGCCGCTCGCGTCGACTCAGCGCGACATCGAACAGCGACTCGAGGAACTCCGCGCAGAGCACCCCGCAGCGTTTCGCGATCTGACCATGCTCTCCTCGCAAGCGAGCACGGCTCTTGACCATGCCGCCGAGCGGCTTGCACAAGCTTCATCGGCAGCCCCGATCGCGACCGAGCGTGCCATGGAACGCCTGCAGCAACTCGCCCGCGAAATGAATCGCCGTCGCTCGATGCACGAGCTGGCCCAGGCCGATACGCTGCAGGACCGCTTGCAAGCCAATGTGCAAGCGTATCGCGAAATTCAGGATCAGCCTCAGCGGATCGATTCCGACGCACTTGAACAGACGATCGACCAGACTCAGCAACTGCTCGACGAATTGGCCGAGCATCTCTCGCCTGACATGGCCGACCAGATCCGACGGCAATGCGAGAAACTCGGACAGGCTACCACGGGTGCGGAGCGCTCGGGCATGGCCGAAGGAATACGGCAAGTCACTCGAGCAACTCTCCGAATCACTCGCCAACGACCTCCGGGAGCGGGGGACGACACTTGATCAGCAGCAAATTGCGTCGCTACTCGAACAGATGCGGGATCGCAGCGAGGGACTCAAAACCGCTCGCCAGTTCGTCCAACGAGCCATCGAACGTCAACGTGCGATCCAACACGATGCCTATTCCAACCGTGGCAAAAAGCAGAATTACCGGGCGCTCGCCGAGAAACAGGTGGCGATCGAAAAAGAACTCCGACAGACCATGGAGCAAAATCCGAACGAGCTCGACCAGGCAGCAGGCGAGTGCCAGGCGGCCGGATCGGCGATGCAGCAATCGGCGCAGACCCTGCGTTCGGGCGGCGACGATGCACCGCAGGTCGCCGACCACGCGGCCCAGCAGCTTCAACAACTCGACGACGCGTTGGACAAGCAACAACGATACAGCGGCATTTCCGACCGAAAACAAGTTCGCGAGATGCTCGAACGGATGAACGAGCGGCTCGATGACTTCGCGGAGAATCCAGCCGACATCACGCCCCAACAGAAAGAGCGAACCGCCGCCCAGTGCAAATCGGTGGGTGCTCAAGCGTGCCAGCTCGCCGGACCGAATGCCGGCAGTTCAGCCGGCGTTCAGCCGGTGCTGGCGGCCAGGGCAGCCCGTCACCATCGGAGCCTCCATCGGCATCGACTCCACCGGGAAGCGAACCGTCAACGGAAGAATCGCTGGCGGGCGTCCCATCGCCAGTCGGGGCGTCATCGGAGCAGGAAGAAGCCGGGGCTGGCCCCCGCGAGCAGCAACTCGGGGCCGCCAGCGATCGACTCGCGGCAGCCGAAGGGGACGAGGAAACCTCGCTGGCCGCGCGGGATCTGCAACAGCAACTTCGAAGCCTTGCTGCGGACCTCGACGCGTCTCGGCCCGGCGGGAAGCGACCCGGCGAGACCCAGCCGGGAGGCGAACCGCGGGGCGGTCAGCCCGGGCAAGCCACGTCACCGGAGAGCCACGGCTCCGAAGACTCGCTGCGGCCCGGCGGCGCCCAGGCGATCGATCGGGGCCTGGCGCAACTCGCCGCGGCGGCCCGCCGCGGCGAGCAAGGAACGCTCACGGCCGAAGCAAGCCAAGCCCTGCGGCGGGGCGGCATCGCCGATGTCGTCGCCGGAATCGATTCCCAATACGGCCACAACGAAAGTGGCCAGGCCGTTGTCCGCCAACTGAACGAGCAACTGGCCGAGCCCACGTCGCCGGTCGACCTGAAGACCCTGCAACGTCTGCGAGAGCAAATTCTATCGCTGCAACAAGACCTCACGAGCCAGCCGCCGAGCCCGGTCGAAGCAGGACGGACGCTGCATGTCGATCCAGCCAGCTTCCCGCCCGGTTACCGCGATTCGATTCAAAAGTACTATCAGACCTTGTCAGAAGATCGGTAGGCAACGGGCATGACGGACCTTGCGTTTCAGATCCCTTCGGCCATTCTGTGGGGCGGTATCGCGGTCGCCGCGATGATGGCGTGGTTCACGGCCGTGCTTCACCGTCGCGGAGTAGCACCACGCCGCATCGCGACGCTGCTGGTCTTACGAGTCGTGTTCCTGGCAACGCTTGTCCTGCTCGTCGCCCGGCCCGTCTGGACGTCCCGCGATCCACGCGAACAGACTCGCAACCAGGTCGCGCTGCTGATCGATTGCAGCCAGAGCATGTCGGTACGAGAACGGGATCGGACTCGTTATGAGCAGGCTGTCGAGTTCGCTCGCGACGCGTTGCTGCCCGCCGTCGACCAGTCGCGGTTGGAGATACGCCCGATTCTCTTTGCCGACGATGCCCGGGAGGCCAGCGGCGTGGAAATCGCCGCCGCCCTGCCCGACGGCCCGGCCACCAATCTGGGACGCGCCATCGTTCACAGCGTGCTTGCCACCGAGACCCCGCCCCTCGTCGCGATCGTCCTCACCGACGGCATCGTCACCAATCCGGGTGATCACTCCCGCGCGGTCGCTGCGGTCGTGACCCACGCCGTCCCGATCGTGGCCATCGGCTTCGGTAGCCAAGCCGGAGGCCGTGTCGTCAGTCTCGACGACGTCGATGCCCCGGCGATCGCAGAACCAGGGCAACAGTTCCGCGTCACCGCCCGGCTGCGGGCGACCGGCGATTCGATTCCCGCTTTCGAGTTGCTGCTGTTACGAGACGGGCAACTCGTCGACCGTCGTAAGGTCGATCGCCTGAACGGCCCACGAACTTGGACCGAAGGCTTCGAGGTCTCGGCAGAAGTCGACGGCCTGCACTCCTACGCGATCCGTGTGATGCCGCCCGCCGATCCCTCGGTCACCGTTGTCAGCGCCGAGCGAGCGACCATGGTCCGGATCGTCTCCTCGAGCGAAATCCGCGTGCTTTATGTGCAGGGCGGTCTGACCTGGGACTACAAGTTTGCGCACATCGCCGTGAGCCGTGACCCGACGATTCGCCTCTCCGGACTCAGCCGAACGGCTAGAACATCGAAGTTCTTCGAAAACGTCCAGAGCGACATCGACCTCGTGGACGGATTCCCAAACACGATCGAGAAGCTCAGTGAATTTCGCGTCGTCGTCGTTTCAAACTTGCGTCCCGGCGATCTCACGCCGCACCAGCAGCAGCTGCTGGCTGAGTTTTGCGGCGAGCTGGGGGGTGGGGTCCTGATGATCGGCGGACCGCAAACCTTCAACGCCTCGTGGCGCGACAGCCGTCTCGAAGAACTGTTGCCGGTCCGCTTCGCCGTTCTTTCGAATCGGAACGGGAACCAACGGTTTCGCATCCAGCCGACCGACGTCGCGCTTTTGCATCCGATCTTTCAGATCAGCGATGACATGACGAGCCGGGCGGCGTGGAGCAACCTGCCGCAGTTTACGAATCGGGCCGTTGTTGACGACGTCAAACCGGCGGCCGAAATCTGGCTCGAAAGCGGACAGGTTGGCGAAGCGGGCGGGCACCCTGTGCTGATGGCGTCGCAGCGATATGGCAATGGACTCGCGTCGGTCATTTGCATGCAGAACCTGTGGCAGTGGCGGCTCGCTCGGGACAGCAATCCGGATCATTTCGATCGCTTCTGGGTCCAGTTGTTCCGCTACCTCGCCGAAGCCGGCCGCGAGGTTTTCACGCTCACGCTGTCCGATCCGCAGCCTGCCCCTGGCGACGAAGTCGAATTGCGAATCGAACACCGCGCGACGGCCGGCGAACAACCCTCGGCAAACCGACGCGTCCGACTACGCGTCCAGGATAGCCAGCAGCACGACCTACTGGACCGAAGCATCGATCTCGAAGCCGGCCGGCAAGCAACGGTGACATGCACGCCCGACACCAGCGGTATGTTGACCGCGACCCTCCTGGGGCCCGGCAACACGATCCTGGCCAGCCGCACGATGGAGGTTCGCGACGTGGCCGCCGAGCTCGCCTCGACCGCCCGCAACATGGAGACGCTGCGGCAGTTCGCCGGAATCAGCGGCGGCGTTGCGGTCGAAGCCGAAGCATGCGGCGATCTCTCGGTTCTTTTGAAAGACTACCTCGATCCCGATGAGCCGCCGCAGTTGGAAGTTGCCTACGCTTTACCGGCCGGCACCAACGGTTGGACACTCGCTGTTCTGTTGGCATGCATTTCGGCCGAGTGGCTATGCCGCAAACAATGGGGAATGATATGAATGGAATCCCCGGTTTTCCGTTCCACCACTCCCGCACTCCATCCGCCGCGCGGCAGCGCGGGCCTTTCCGCTCCCGCACAACCAACGACCGACCATGAAGACCATTCGCCAACGCTGTCTGCTGGTTACCCTCGCTGCCGCAATCTTGCTCCCGGCAACCGCCCAGTCGCCGGCCGACCCCTCCACGTCCTTTTTCATGGGCCGCATCAAGTACAGCAAGAACAACGGGAACGATTGCAGCGGGGTCGGACAGAACCTCACCAAGCTGGTCGCCGAAGTCTCGACGATCCGCATCGGCGATGAAGAGCGGATCGCGTTTACCGATCCGCAATTGTTCGAGACGCCCTTCTTGTTCATGAATGGCCACAACGATTTCGTCCTTGCCGAGGACGAACTGGAAAGCCTCCGCATCTACCTCGAGCACGGCGGTTTCTTGTTTGTCTCGGGCTGCTGCACCAACCCGGCGTTTCCGCAGGCCTGGCGGCGTGAGATGCAGCGGCTGTATCCCGGCAACGCCACGAAGGTGATCCCGTACGACCACGCGATCTACCGGTCGTTCTATCGGATCGAACGTGTCCGCAGTCTGCATCGCAACGTTGACGTTCACTTCGAGGGCCTGTTCCACGAAGGCCGGCTCGTGAGCGTGATGTGCGAAGATGGGCTGTGCTGTTCGTTCAGCATGGAAAATCGCTGCAACTTCGGCCGCGGCCTTTCGCCCGAAGATGGACGCCAGCTCGCACTCAACCTCGCCGTCTATGCGATGACCCACTGACCGAGAGTACTGCCGGTGATCCTTGAAGGGGCGAGAGCCTGTTCAGAACAGGTGTAGGGTTTCACTTGTCGAATTCGCCGCCGGCGTTAGCCCGGATATTGCAGCAGCCGATCGGCGCTACCGGGGTCACGGGCGCTCCCGGGGTCACGGGGCGACGGTTTGGCGTTGAAAGCCGCGTTGAACGCTCGCTGTGGGGTGTCGGCGGGCCTCAACATGGGGCGTCCTCTACGGTCGGCTCCTTTTTTGCTATTCTCTGCGGCAATTTGGCCCCCGTCACCGATTATTGCGGGCGAGGCCGATTCCCGATATGACTCTCCCCCGTTGGATCCCACCGTGCCACGTCGCGACGACATCAAGAAAATACTGCTCATCGGCAGCGGACCGATCGTGATCGGCCAAGCTTGCGAATTCGATTACTCCGGGACCCAGGCCTGCAAAGCGCTTCGAGAGGAGGGTTATGAGGTCGTGCTGGTCAACAGCAACCCGGCGACGATCATGACCGACCCGGGACTGGCCGACGCGACGTACATCGAGCCGCTGACTTGGCAGATCGTGGAAAAAGTGATCGAAAAGGAACGCCCGGACGCGTTGCTGCCGACCCTGGGCGGCCAAACCGGGCCTGAACACGGCGATGGATCTGGAAGCCAACGGCGTGCTGGAAAAATATGGCGTCGAAATGATCGGTGCGCGAGCCGATGTGATCGCCAAAGCCGAGGAACGCGACCAGTTCAAAGAGGCGATGGAAAAAATTGGTCTGGATGTCTGCAATGGGCGCACGGTCAATACCCTGGTCCGAGGCCCGCGGAGACGCTGAAATTGGTCGGTTTGCCGGCGGTCGTGCGGCCCAAGTTTCACGATGGGCGGTTCGGGATCGGCGATCGCCTACAACAAAGATGACTTTGACTCGCTTGGTCCAAAGCGGGTTGGACCAATCGCCGGTCACCGAAGTGCTGATCGAAGAATCGATCATCGGCTGGAAAGAGTACGAGATGGAAGTGATGCGTGATCACGATGACAACGTCGTGATCATCTGCAGCATCGAAAACTTTGACGCGATGGGCGTCCACACGGGCGACTCGATCACCGTGGCCCCGGCACAAACGTTGACGGACAAAGAATACCAACGGATGCGGGACGCCTCGCTGGCGGTGATTCGCGAAATCGGTGTCGAGACAGGCGGCAGCAATATTCAATTCGCGATCGAGCCCGAAACCGGTCGGATGATCGTGATCGAAATGAATCCGCGGGTCAGCCGCTCCAGCGCGCTGGCCAGCAAAGCGACCGGGTTTCCGATCGCCAAGATCGCCGCCAAGCTGGCCGTCGGATACCGGCTTTGGGAGCTGCCCAACGACATCACGCAAAAAACCAAGGCATGTTTCGAGCCGACGATCGACTACGTCGTCACGAAGATGCCGCGATTTGCCTTCGAGAAATTCCCCGAAGCCGACGCCACGCTGACCACGCAGATGAAGAGCGTTGGCGAAACGATGGCCATCGGCCGGACGTTCAAGGAGTCCTTGCAAAAGGCATTACGGGGACTCGAAGTCGGCGCCTTTGGCCTGGGATCGGACAACCGCGATTTGTGGGGAACCGAAGACACAGCCCGACGCCGACGAGATCAGGGCCAAGCTGAGCACGCCCGGTGCTGAGCGGATTTTTTACCTCCGTTACGCGATCAAATCGGGCATGACCATCGAAGAGATTCATGCACTGTCCCACATCGATATCTGGTTCCTGGACCATATCCTGCAAATCGTCGAAGAAGAAAACCGGCTGATCGCGATCGGTTCGCTCGATGCCATCACCCACGACGACATGTGGCGGGCCAAACGGGACGGATTCTCCGATCGTCAGATCGCCAAGATCACCTCGACGACCGAGGGAAAGGTCCGCGCCAAACGGCTCGAACAAGGCATTCGGCCGGTCTTCAAGAGCGTCGATACCTGTGCCGCGGAGTTCGAAGCCTACACGCCTTACTATTACAGCACCTACGAAACCGAAGACGAACTTCCGGCCAAGGGGGACAAAAAGCGGATCATCATCCTCGGTGGTGGCCCCAATCGAATCGGACAGGGAATCGAATTCGATTATTGTTGCTGTCACGCCAGCTTTGCACTCCGCGAAATCGGAATCGAAAGTGTGATGATCAATAGCAATCCCGAAACGGTCAGCACCGACTATGACACCTCCGACATGCTGTTCTTCGAACCGTTGACGATCGAAGACGTCTTGAACATCTGTGACGCGATCAAGCCCGACGGCGTGATCGCCCAATTCGGCGGACAAACGCCGCTGAACCTGGCCCGTGGATTGAAAGAAGCGGGTGTGCCGATCATCGGAACGAGTGTGGAAACGATCGAAGCGGCCGAGGACCGTGAGTTGTTTCAGCGGCTCATTGACGAACTCGGTCTGCGTCAACCGCCCTGCGGGATCGCGAGAAACATGGCCGAAGCACGCCGCGAAGCGAAAGTGATCGGCTTTCCCGCATTGGTTCGTCCCAGCTTCGTACTCGGTGGTCGGGCGATGGAAATCTGCTACGACCAACCGCAGTTTGAACGCTATGTCGCCGAAGCGTTTGTGGTGGCCGACGGACAACCCGTCTTGATCGACCGTTTTCTCGAAGACGCAACCGAAGTCGATGTTGACGCGATCGCCGATGGACAAGACTGTGTGATCATGGGAATCATGGAACACATTGAAGAAGCCGGCGTGCACTCGGGCGATTCGGCGTGTGCCATTCCGCCGTTCAGCTTGACACAACCGGTGTTGGCAGAAATTCGCGAGTCGACTCGCAAGCTCGCCCAACGATTGAATGTCATCGGGTTGATGAATATTCAATTCGCCATCAAGGAAGAAGAGGGAGTACCCACACTCTATGTTCTGGAAGTCAATCCGCGGGCCAGCCGAACGGTACCGTTCGTCGCCAAAGCGACAGGTGTCGCGGTCGCCAATCTTGCCACCAAGGTGATGTGCGGCATGACGCTGAAAGAACTTGGGATCACGCAAGAACCGATCCCGCGACACGTATCGATCAAAGAAAGTGTCTTCCCGTTCCGAAAATTTGCCGGCGTTGACATCGTGTTGGGCCCCGAGATGCGGAGCACCGGTGAAGTGATGGGAATCAGCGACAAGTTCTCACTGGCTTTTGCGAAAAGCCAAATTGCCGCCGGAAGCGTGCTGCCCGACTCGGGAAAGATCTTTATCAGCCTCACCGCTCGCCACAAGGGTTCGGCCACCATGATCGGCAAGAGCCTGACCGACCTGGGCTTTGAGCTGCTGGCCACTGCGGGAACTGCGGCGCGGTTACGAGAAGGGGGCGTTGAAGTCACGCCGATCAAGAAAATTGCCGAAGGCCACCCCAACCTGATCGATTACCTGAAAAACGGGGATGTGCAACTGATCCTCAACACACCCAGCGGCAAGGGTGCACGCACCGACGAAGGAAAGATTCGAGCATCAGCGGTACAATTTGGCGTCCCCTGCATCACAACGCTGGCCGCCGCCGAGGTCGCGGTGCGGGCAATGCAAGCGACCCGGATTGCGCCGCTGGAAGTGGAATCGCTGCAAAGTCGATATGCTGCCACCGAGTAGACGAATAGGATCGCATAAAAAAAGAGCTCCCGCGGGTGGGGCAACAACCCGCAGGAACTCCAATGACATGGAAAAGCGGGGCAAGGCCTTTCCATGTGTGGGGTCGGTGTGTCGAATCGATCCGACGGATGTGCGCCCTCGGCGACCGACTTTTGAATGTTTTGAATATAACGAGTCCGCCGCTGGCGACATATCGGTCCAGCGAGGGGGAACTTCATACTCCCGCAACAGCTTGCATCACTGGTTACGATTGACCGAGCCTGGCCAGTAACTGCCGTCATTTTTTAGCGTAATTCATCGATAGCGTGACAGGACCCATGGCTGACGAATCCGCAGAACGAGAGATCGCCGAACCTGCCTCGTCGAGGTCGCAACTGGACCATACGGTTTCCTACGAACCGTCGGATTTCAGGCTACTGGTGGTCGACAACGAAGCGGCCCACGCTCGCGCGATGACCGAGAGTCTGGAAAAGGTGGGCTACAGCTGTGAAGTTGCCACCAGTGGACCGGAAGCGGCCAAACTGATCGAGCGTGAGACTTATGACGTGATCATCACCGACATGGTGATGAACGACGTCGATGGGATGAAAATTCTCAAGTTGGCCAAGGAGCGTCTGCCCGAGTGTGAGGTCGTGATGGTGACCGGACATGCGACGGTCCCAATCGCGGTCGAGGCGATGCAAAAAGGTGCCTTCAACTTCTTGGAGAAACCGATCACACCGAATCGGTTGCGGGCGATCGCGGAAAAGGCCGCCGACTCGGTTTCTCTGAAGCGTCGCAACACAGAATTGCTTCAGCGTCTGGACGAACGATTCGGATTCGAGGGGATCATCTTCACCAGCAAGAAGATGCAAACGGTGATTGATCGTGTGCGGCGAATCGCAGCGACCGACGCGACAGTGTTGATCACCGGCGAGAGTGGTACGGGCAAAGAGATGATCGCGCAGGCGATTCATCAAAACAGCCCCCGTCGAAACAAGCGAATCGTTGCCCTGAACACACGAGCGGTTTCCGAAACGCTGGTGGAAAGTGAGTTATTTGGTCATGTCAAAGGCGCGTTCACCGATGCGGTGACCGATCGTATCGGTGCCTTTCAATACGCCAATGGCGGCTCACTTTTCTTGGACGAAGTCGGCGACATGCCGATGAGCACTCAGATCAAACTGTTGAGAGTCCTGGAAGAGAACGAAATCACTCGTGTGGGCGACAACAAGCCCATCAAGGTAAATGTACGATTGATCTCCGCCACCAATCGACCGCTCGAAGAAATGATCGAAGCGGGCAGCTTCCGAAATGACCTGTACTTCCGGTTAAAGGTCGTGACGGTTGAAGTGCCATCGCTGCGGGAGAGACGCGACGACGTGATTCCGCTGATGGATCACTTCCGAAAAATGTTCCTCCGGCGGCACGATAAGCCGACAGCCCACTTCACACCCGCGGTGACGAAACGGTTCTACGCCTATGACTGGCCGGGTAACGTTCGACAACTTCGCAATTTCGTCGAGACGCTGGTCGTGCTTGATACCGATGGCTCGCTCGATTTGGATGACCTGCCGCCTGAGCTTGCCGATGAGTCCGGCGACACCGCCGCTGAGGCGCTGGTGCTGTCGAGCGAATCGAACCTGGTCGGTCAACCGCTGAGCGTGATCGAGCGTTGGGCGATTGAGGAAACGCTCAAGTTGACTGGTGATAACCGAGAGGAAGCTGCGAAGGTGCTCGGTATCGGCGCGCGAACGTTGTATCGCCGTTTGGATCAGTACAAGAAGGAAGAAGAAGAGGGATAGTCCCCGCTTCAGATTGTCGAACGTGAACACAATGCGTCCCCAGGGGAATCACATGCAATTTCGCATTCACGCTGCCTTGCCGTCAGTCGCGGCCCTGGCGTTGGTTTCGCTTGTCGGTTTTTCTTGCCTAGCGACCGTCTGCCTGAGCGATGATCGCGATGACTTAGCTGCCTTTCGTCGGCTACACAGCGAACTGCGCCAGCGGATGGACAAAGATCTTGCCGAGGCAACCCAGTTCCTCGAATCCGAAATTGCCGCGTCGCCCGATTCTCTCGACCTGAATGTGCTTCGGCACAGCCTCGCGTCTCGATTGATCGAGCAGCAAAACTGGAAGGACGCAACCGCGCAGTTCCGGAAACTCTTGGATTTCCAGATCAAGCATGTCGACCAAAGCGAGAATCGATTCGGTATTTGGATGACGGTGGAGAGCATGCAACAGGTCGCGGCCAAGTCGGGCAGTTCCAGCGAGTTGAAGGAAGCGGTGGATCGCGGATTCGAGGTGCTGCGTGCGATTGGTCCCGAGGATGGTGTCGAGCCATTGATGCCCGTTTCGCAACTGGCGGTACTGAAAGCGCAGCTGATGGTGGATGAGGGCAAGGTCGACCAAGCCACCACACTGGTTCAGCAGCAATGGACGAAACTGAGCGAGACCAACGATTCGCCGCGAGCGACCGAAGAAACCATGCAAGCACTCGTGCGGATGCTACGTTCGTTGACCTCGGAAGATCGCCGCAATGACTCTTGGCGTGACGACTACATCGCCAGACTGGACGAAGTCGTCGCGACTGCGATCGATCGATACCCGACATCGCCGGTATTGCAAACCGATTTTGCGGAAGCCCAGTTCATGATGATCACGCAATGGGGACAAGATGATCCCGAGGCAACCCAAAAACGCATCGACAATGTGTTTAGTAAACTTGACGCGATTGCGACCACGAACCGCAGCGTGGCAGCGACCCTACGTCGGATCGAGATCTACAGAGAACGAATAGCGTCGGCCAAACCGGTCGCCTCCTTGGTCGGCAAACCGGCGCCTGCGTGGGAGGTCGACGCATGGGTCAATGCGGTGGGAACCTCGCAGGAATCTTTGAAAGGAAAAGTGGTCCTCGTCGATTTCTGGGCAATGTGGTGCGGTCCCTGTATTGCGACCTTCCCACATCTCCGCCAGTGGCGTGAGGAGTTCGCTGACCAGGGATTCGAGATCGTCGGCGTCACGCAATACTACAATTTCGTATGGGACGACGAAAACAAGCGAGCATCGCGATCAGAGGGCGACGTTGCCGCCGAAGATGAACGCGCAACGCTGGCAAGCTTTCTGGAACACCACCAGCTACAACATCCTGTGATGGTAACGCCGAAGCAGAGCAAGATGGGAAGCGAATATGGCGTGCGCGGCATCCCCCACGTCGTCTTGATCGACCGCGCCGGTGTGGTGCAGTTGGTGAAGACAGGGGCTGGCGAGGCAACGGCAAACGAGATTCACGCGAAATTGAAAGAGCTCGTCGAAGCAACGGTGAAGGAATAGCGCTGCAGTGAACGATTAGCCGGCTAGCATCTTTGACCTGTTCGAGGCCATGAGTTTTTGATTTGGATAGCCAGAACCAGGACGCGCCGGCGAGGGAAGAACACGGTGATCGTCCAAGACTGTCTCCCTGGGCTCCGCTCGGCGAGCCGATGTTTCGCGCATTCTGGCTCGCCTCGCTGGTCTCGAACCTGGGCACGTGGATCCACGAGATCGGTGCCGGATGGCTGATGACCAATCTCGATTCGTCGCCCGAGATGGTCGCGGCGGTCCGCACAGCGATGTCGATACCGATCGTGGTGTTGGCGATCCCCGCTGGCGTGCTTGCCGATCGTATCGATCGACGACGGCTGTTGATCATCACCCAATTCGTGATGTTGTCGACGACAGCGACGTTGGCGGGATTGACGCTGGCCGGCGCGATCACCCCTTGGATACTGCTGTCGTTGACGTTCGTGATCGGTTTGGGAATGGTGGTTCACGTTCCGACCTGGCAAGCATCCGTCCCGGAATTGGTCCCCAAGAGCCAACTCTCACGAGCGGTCGCGTTGGGCAGCATCAGCTTCAATCTTGCCCGCGCGGTGGGGCCGGCGATCGGAGGAATCCTGATCGCGTTTGCCGGAATCTGGATCGCGTTTGCCGTCAATGCCGTTTCCTTTGCCGGGGTGATCGCGGTGCTGCTGGCGTGGCGCCGTGAGGGCACCGAGTCCTCGCACGGTTTATCGTTCCGATTGTCGCTGTATCAGGGCGTTCGATACGTGACCCAGCAGTGCGCGATGCGAAACGTGCTGATCGGTGTCGTGCTGTTCGTGATGCCGGCAAGTGGGCTGTGGTCGCTGCTGCCGCTGGTGGCCCGAAAGCGCCTGGGATGGGATGCCGACGGGTTTGGGTTGTTGGTGGCCACGGTGGGTGTGGGTGCGGTGCTGGCAGCGTGGTGCCTGCCGACGCTGCAGCAACGATTCGGGCTGAACCGAACCAGGGCCTGGGCGATGGCCTCGTTCGCGTTGGGACTGGCGACGATGGGATGGGCCACTGGCGGCGTTCTGGTCGTGCTGTCGACGTTGCTGATGGGGGCCGGTTGGATGATCACCTTGACGACGCTCAACGCGATGGCGCAGGTGACGCTGCCAAGTCGCATGCGGGCACGAGGGATGGGATGCTACCTGACGGCGATGGCATTATCGATGTCGACCGGGTCGCTTGTTTGGGGCCGGGTCGCGGCCGCCGCCGGTCTGGGCGAGACGCAAATGATTGCGGCCGCCACGTTGCTCGTAGCGGCCGCAGTCAGTTTCCGATTCCCGCTGGCAAAGTCGCTCGCCAGCTGACTCTCACCATCCGCCCGATGTGACAAACCGAGTCATCCCGATTGGTCTGTCTCGCTTGTCACATCGATTCGCATCCTTCAACAGTCGTGCGATGCTAGGCAAACATGTAGCCTTCTTCACCGTGATCGGTCACATCCAGACCACGTTGTTCCTGCTCCGCTGGGACACGCAGCCCGATTGCCAAATCGATGACCTTCAAGATGATCAGACTTCCGGTTCCAGCGAACGCAAAGGTGATCAGCACGGCAACGATTTGACCAATCAGCAGGGAAACGCTGCCCCCCGATTCGATCAAACCGATCGGATCACCTTCGCTCACATCCCAACAGACTCGCGATGCGAACACACCCGTCAAGATCGCACCCAATGCACCGCCAACACCGTGCACGCCAAAGGCATCCAGTGCGTCGTCGTACTTCAACGCGTGTTTTAGCTTGGAACAAGCCAGATAACAAACCACCCCTGCCGCGGCTCCCATCAACAGCGCCGGCATCGGTTGCACGAATCCGGCCGCAGGCGTGATGCAAACCAAACCGGCAACGGCGCCGCTACTTGCCCCCAGGATCGAAGGTTTGCCGAGGATCACCCACTCGGTCAAAGCCCAAGCGACGGCGCCAGCGGCCGCCGAGAAGTGTGTCGCTGCGAAGGCGCTGCTGGTCAGTCCATCGGAGACCAATTCGCTGCCCGCATTGAATCCGAACCAACCGACCCACAGCATTGCCGCACCCAGCGCGGTGTAGGTGAGGTTGTGAGGCTGAATCGGTTCTTTCATGAATCCCATCCGCGGTCCGATCAAGATGGCCGCGACCAGAGCAGACATGCCACTGCTGATATGAACCACCGTGCCGCCGGCAAAGTCAAGCGCGCCACCGGCAAAGGCTTTGTCACCGGCGAAATACGAGAGCACCCCTTCGTCCCAAACCCAGTGGCACAGCGGACAATAGATAAAAGTGCCCCAGGCGAGCGAGAACAGCACCATCGAGCTGAACTTCATTCGTTCGGCAAATGCACCGCAAATGAGCGCCGGCGTGATAATAAAGAACATTCCCTGGAACAGCATGTGAGTCAGTCGCGTCATGCTGCCTTCCATGGGTGTCACCGGTTCACCGAGCGATTCGCTCCATTCGCGTTGAACTCCGTTCATGAACACGTAATCGAAATTGCCGACCCATGGACTGTATCCCTCCGGCCAACTCTTGATCTCGGCCGCAGGCATATCGTCTCCGGGACGTGCGCCGCCGAAGGCCAGGGAGTAACCGTAGAGAGCCCACACGATGGTCATCAATCCCATCAGAAAAATGCACTGCATCATCACGCTAAGTACGTTCTTGCGACGAACCAATCCGCCGTAAAACATCGCCAGGCCCGGTGCCGTCATGAACAACACCAAGGCACAGCAGGTTAGCATCCAGGCGTTATGTGCAGCCAATGTGCTGTCTGCAATTTCACCATCGGTGACAGCCCCTTCGGTATTACCCCCAGTGTTCACGACTCCGCCGCCCGCTTGCGCAGGAGCTAATTCGGTTTCCGCAACAATCACCTCCTCCGTGGTGGCTCCGGTCGCGTCGTCCTGAGCCGACGCGAGATTTCCGGTACAGACCGCAAAGGAGACCAGGGCGGCTACGATCCACAGACGATTCAAACGAATCACAACACTCACCTCGTAGAGTTAAAATACGTGCGCATACCGCCACTCTCGGCAACCTCCGCTTCAGGCATCACTTTGGCCGCCTATCGCCCCTGAGTCTACGGGGCACCCACCGATGCGTATGCGGATTGCTTGCTTGATTTGCGAAGTTGCGCAAAACCAGTTCTCGACTGGCCTAAGAGAATAGGCTTCGTGAAGGTGGATTGATAGCACCACACCGAATCGCTGACGCGCGAATCTGGCGTCCGTCGGGCGAGAGTGCCACGTCGCCCAATACCGCGATCGGCACGATCAGTTTTCGCTGTGTTGCGAATGCCGGTCGCCCGGCACGGGTGTCGGATTCGTCGACGCAAGTCGTTTTAATAATTGAATTTACGTCCCGCAGATTGACCCATGGCTGCCATCGGTCACGAGCCTTTGTCACCATCGCTGAGCACTGCCATGAAGGCTTTCTGGCTGATCTCGACGTTGCCGATCGCCTTCATTCGTTTCTTGCCCTCTTTCTGCTTTTGCAACAGTTTGCGTTTCCGCGTGATGTCGCCCCCATAGCACTTGGCTGTCACGTTTTTGCGCATCGCCGGCACTGTTTCGCGAGCGATCACGCGGCTGCCGATCGCCGCTTGAACGGCGACTTCGAACATGTGTCGTTCGATTTCAGATTTCAACTTCTTGACGACCGCGCGGCCGCGGCGATCCGCATCGGCTTTGTTGCAGACCACACTCAACGCATCGACCCGTTTGCCGTTGACCATGATATCCAACCGGCACAGATCCGCCGGCTCGTATCCGACCATTTCGTAGTCCAGAGTTCCGTAACCGCGGGTGCAGCTTTTGATCTTGTCGTGCAAGTCATAAACGACTTCGGCCAGCGGGATATGGTAGGTCAACATCGCCCGCTGCGCGCCCAAGTATTCTTGCGACTGCAGAATACCGCGACGGTCCTGGCACAGTTTCATCACCGGGCCGATGAATTCCGTCGGCACGATCACGCTGCAACGGACAATCGGCTGACGAAACTCTTCGATGTCACCCGGATCGGGAACGTCTTGCGGCTTGTGAATGCTGATCAGCTCGCCACGTTTGTTGATGATCTCGTAGGTCACGTTGGGGGCGGTTTGCACGAGATCGATATCGGACTCATTTTCCAACCGCTGCTGGACAATCTCCATGTGCAGCAGCCCCAGGAACCCACAGCGAAATCCGAATCCCAGTGCATCGCTCGTTTCCGGTTCGAACTCAAAGCTCGGATCGTTCACCGCCAACCGTTCCAACGCATCTCGCAATTCGCTGAAGTCCTGACCGTCACTGGGGAACAAGCCGCAGTACACCATCCGTTTGGGGCGGGCATAACCTGGCAGCGGTTTGGCGGGGTTGTCACCAGTGACGCTGACGGTGTCGCCGATGTGGACGTCGCTGAGGCTTTTGATGTTACAAATCAAGTATCCGACTTGGCCAGCACTCAATTGATTGCAGGCGACGCGTTGAGGCACGAATCTTCCCAGCTCGACGACTTCGTGCTGCGTTCCGGCACGCAAAAACTGGATTTTTTGCCCTTTGCGTACGGTTCCTTGCATGATCCGCACGTACGTGATCGCGCCGCGGTAATCGTCATAGTTGGAATCGAAGACCATCGCTTGCAGCGTTGCGGTGGCACTGCCGCTGGGCGGCGGGATTCGATCGATGATCGCATCAATCAGTTCGTCGACGCCCTGTCCCGTTTTGGCACTGACAAGCACGCATTCGTCCGGGTCGGTACCCAGCGAATTCATCATTTCTTCGGCGACTTCTTGCGGACGGGCGTGAGTCAAATCGATCTTGTTGATCACCGGAATGATCGTCAGATTGTGTTCCATCGCGGCATAGGCGTTGGCAACGGTTTGCGCTTCGACACCTTGAAACGCGTCGACCAGTAACAACACGCCTTCACAGCACGCCAGCGAACGCGAGACTTCGTATTGAAAGTCGACGTGACCGGGAGTGTCGATCAGATTCAGTTCGTATTTCTTGCCGTGCCTCTCGAATTGCAGCGCCACCGCACGCGCCTTGATCGTGATTCCACGTTGCCGCTCCAGGTCGAGGTCGTCCAACAGCTGCTCTTTCATCTCCCGGTTCGTTACGGTGCCGGTCGATTCCAAGAGCCGATCGGCCAGCGTGCTCTTGCCGTGGTCGATGTGGGCGATGATGCAGAAATTGCGAATATTGGGGGACATGGATGCTAGTTGTTATGACGGTGGTGAGCTCGTTCCTGACATTCCTTGCGAGCGTAGCCGGCCACGCCCAGGTAACCCGCATCACCGGCCAGGGATGCAAACTGGATGGTCGTACCTTGAAATACGTTCTCGAATGTTCGTTCGTGAAACTCTGAGATAATTCTTTGCAGGAAACGCTGTCCTACCTGACAGTGGGGGCCTCCGAAATTCATGGCCCCGCCCAAGACGACCGAACCGGGATCGAGCGTGTGCACCAAGGTGGTGATGCCGATTCCGAGCCAGCGGGCCGTTTCGTCGACGATCTCCAGAGCCAACGGGTCATCTTCGGTGGCCGCCTGGTAAACCTTCTTGGCGGTCAATTCGCAATCGCCGCCTCCCAAAAGTCCGCTGAGCGAACTCTTGGCGCCTTCGGTCAAACGTGTGCGTGTTCGCTGGACAACCGCGCTTGCCGAGGCGTACGCCTCCAACTGGCCGCGGCCGCCACCCCAGACACAGAGTTGGGCCGTCGGTGACGAGTCGATAATGATGTGTCCGCACTCGCTGCCAAAACTGTTCACTCCATTGACCAACTCACCCTCGATGATGATACCTCCGCCGACTCCGGTGCCCAGTGTCAAAAGGACCATCGAATTGTCATCACGCCCGCTGCCCAACCAGAATTCGCCATAAGCAGCCGCATTGGCATCGTTCAGAAAGGAAACGGGAAGGTGAAGCATGTCCGCGAGAGTGTCACGAATCGGAAAGTCCCACCAGCTGGGCAGCTGTGGCGGCGCGACCAGATAGCCTGTGGGCAGGTCCATCGGTCCGGGAGCTCCCAGTCCGATTCGCTTGACCGCCGAGGCGGTATTCAGTTGCTCCTGGAGGTCCGTGATCACGTCGACGACACGCCGCATCGCCGCCGTCGGACCCTCCGGCTCCCGCGTGGGCAGTCGCCGGAACGCCAAGGTCTGGCCACGGTCATCGACCAAACCGATCTTGATTCCTGTCCCGCCCACATCGACACCCCAGTAAAAGGGAGGTTGGGCTCGGGAAACGGGTGTGATAGCCGGGGTGTCAGGCATGTGGCAGCTAGAATAACCTTGGAAAGACGTCCGCAACTTGGTCCCGACTCAGCCCAACTTTCTGCCAGGCACGAGTTTCTGCCAGGCGAGAGTTTCTCCCCAGCACGAGTTTCCGCCAAGCACCGGTTTCTCCCGATCAGGGGCGAGCGTTGGGCCGGACAAGGCGGCCAGCTTCTCCCCGGGGAGGGCTTGGCAGATGCGGAGAATGATCGATGGTGTTGAACAAGCACAGTAGGTGAGTACCGGCGAGTATAGGAGCGGGCCCGAATTGTCACAACGAGCGTTTTTTACGAGCGGCCGACCGATGTCAACAAAGCCGTTGTCTCGGCGGCAAGTGCAGCATTTCCAACCACAGAATTGGCCGAAGGGCTGGTTCGCGACCCATCGCGAGAGCTCCGATGCGGCTCCCGGCCGAGGGGCTTGAGATGAAGGCTGTTTTTTTGACCGCGGGCGCTGCCGGAATGTATTGTGGCAGTTGCATGCACGACAACGCCCTGGCACGCGCCCTACGCGATCAGGGTGTCGATTGCCTGCTGCAACCGGTTTACACACCGATTCGCACCGACGGGCAAAGTGTCGCCGCGGATCGCATCTTTTTTGGCGGCATTCACATCTACCTGCTGCAGCAATTGCCATGGATGCGGTGGCTGCCAGCGACCCTGCGTCGCGGCCTCGATTGGCCGCCACTGATTCAGCTGGCGACGCGTCGCGCACAATCGACCAACGCCGCCAAACTGGGCGAGTTGGCGGTGTCAATGCTCCGAGGTTCCGGCGGACGACAGTCCGAGGAAGTGATTCGTCTGGTGAATTGGCTGGCCGACGAGGTGCGTCCCGACGCCGTCGTCTTCAGCAACCTGCTGATTGGCGGGGCGTTGCCGGAAATCCGTCGGCGTCTACCCGAGACCCGGTTGATCGTGATCCTGCAGGGGGACGACATCTTTCTCGATCATCTCAGTGAGGATGCCCGAGCCCAGTGCGTTGCCCTCTGTCGCGAACTGGTCACTTCGCTGGACCGCGTGGTTGTGAATAGTCGGTTCTACGCCGACAAGATGGGGGCGTTGTTTGGCATACCTCCGGAAAAGATCGTGGTCACGCCGCTGTCGATCGATACCAAACCGTTCGCTGGCGAGCTGGTCGAACGGATGCCAGCAACCGACCACGAGTTTCGCTTGGGATACTTCGCCCGCATCGCGCCGGAAAAAGGCTTTCACCGGCTCGTCGACACGTTCGTTCAATTGGCCACCCAAGCGGGAAACGAGAATCTGACGCTGCATGCTTCGGGGTGGCTTGGCGAAGCGAACCACGGCTACCTGGCAACCCAGCAACAGAAGATCGCGTTGGCAGGTTTGCAAGACCGATTCACTTATCACGGCAGTCCGGAACTTGCCGAGAAGGTCCAATTCCTGCGGACGCTTGACCTGTTGAGCGTACCGACCGACTACGAGGACCCCAAAGGTCTGTTTATCCTCGAATCGCTGGCCGCTGGCGTGCCGGTGATTCAGCCTGACCATGGAGCGTTTGGCGAATTGGTGGCTGCGACCGGAGGCGGAATGGTCGTTCTGCCAAATGATGTGTTCGCTCTCGCCGAGGCGGTCCAGCGGCTCAAAGACGACCACGAATTGCGAACTCGACTCGGCAGCATTGGTCGGGCGACGGTGCTGGCCAATCACTCGATCGAGACCGCGGCGCAACGGATGCGCGAGATCATGTTCGATTAGCGAATGTGTTCTCGTCGCATCGTCAACTCGCGGATGATCCTGCGACCAGCGACGAACTGATTGGGCACAAAGCTGTTTCCGTCCAGTGGCACCTCCATTCGCACGGTCACTTCAGGAGTCTCGCGATCGATCGTCGACGGCGTCACTGCCACGATCACGTTCGTCACCCCTAACGAACTCATGATCCGCGTGGCCTCACGTTGCGCGTCGGCCGAGGTCGCACCGGGAATGATTCCGGCGCGGCAGCCTTCATAGACGGCGTTGTCGGCGGTATGTCGAATCATCGCCACGCGACAGAACTCGAAGGCCGCAAAGAAGAACAAGAACAACAGTGGTGCGACAATCGCGAACTCGATCGCGGCGGCACCGGCTCGAGACTTCCGCATGCCTGCAGGAAACGCCGCAGACCGACCTTCGCATCGTCGCTCGTCCGAGGACGTGACGTGATCGCCGAAGCGGCAGGCGAGGTTTCGTTTAGCTCGCCGAACGGTGGATGGATCTGTCCGTGTCATGAAGTCTATTCGGTAATCATGGTGCTGAGCGTCAACGCGATCTCTCGATAGATCTGGCGCAATTCGATCCCGGTGTCGGCGTGATAATGGCGTCCACCACCGATCAGCGCGACCTCTTTCATCCGCTTGATATCGGCGTCACGTCCAAAGGTGATGGTGTGAATCTTCACACCGTCGGCAGCCAAATCGAACGCTGTGTCACGCGGTTCCGGTCCCCGGTTATGCAGGCCGTCGGTCATCACAATCATCGTTCGCTCGATGAATTCGGCGTTGCGACTTCCTTTTAGCACGGTGGCTCCGGCCTCCATCCCACGGGAAATGCTGGTGAATCCGCCCAATGGAAGCGTGCGAAGTCCCGCGGAGATCTTGTTCAAATCTTGGGTCAATGAAACATCGGCGGTCGCAAATTCGCTGTACGAAGCCAAACCGACGACTTCGTCGACCGGGGTTTCGGCCAATGTTTCCACGAAGATGTCGATCGCTGCTTTCAGATCACCGAACTTGGAACCGACCATCGATCCGCTACGATCCACCACCAGCGAAATGTCGCGCTCGATGTAAGTCGCCGTGGCGCTGGCAGTCGGCTCGAAGAAGTCGACACCCGTAATGTTGGCGAAGAACAAGGGGACCGGGCCCGATGGAGAGCCGTCGGTTCGCCGACCATCCACGCGAACACTGTTGCGTGGAAAGCTGTCGGCGACAAACTCGAATCGTCCTGTCGATGATTCGCGACTGTGACCAAACTCAAAGTCGCTGTGATGGAGCAGCAGGGGCTCACCACCGACCATGTTGGCGGCCGCGATTTCCTGGCCCCGCTTGATCGCTTGCTCAATATCGACGGCTTCGGATAACTTTGCGGCTGCGGCTTTCGAGGCGGCATCGGTCGCGGTCCGCAACTCCGTTCGTGACAACTGCATCTGTGCGACCTCGACCGAAAATGCAACTGCCACCATGAACCCGACCATCATGATCGCGATCAGCACCAACATTGCACCGCGGCGACGCGGGGCGGATTGATGACGAGATCGACTGAAACTTGTTCGGTTCATTCTTTCACCATCACGACGCGAGCGGTCAACAGACGGTTGGTTACGAATTGGCCAGCCAGCGGGCTGTTCGTTTGAGTCGGTGCACTGACCTCGATCACGATTTCGTCTCCGCGACGCGCATCGGCCGAACTGCCATTGGGAAAGCTAATCTGGAAGTCGCGAACGTTGCGCGAATTGAGAATATTTTCGGCCCGGTCGATGCCGTCCGCGTCGGAGGATCCGACCCGGATCGACTCTCGGATCCCTTCGTAGGCCGCCACATTCAACGACTGTTTTAGGAAGATGAAGCTGGACGCTTCGATCGAACCAAAGACCAACAGAATGATCACGGGCAGGCAGACCGCGAATTCCACGGCCGCGACGCCGCGTCGATTGAATGATTTGATGTGGATGGCTTTCATGGTCCGCATTCCGATACGCTGCTCGGCTATGATCACGCTTAAGCTTCCTGCGACGGTGCGTCGTCGTCCGATTCGCTGAGGGAAGTCACGCTGGTATCGCAACGTTCCATGACGGCATTGAAATTCGTGGCGATCTCTTGCCAGAAATCATTGGTGCGGAAATGGAGCGGCGCGACCGCGCGGCCATCGCTCGCGTCCGACAACGCCGCTCGCAGCCGCAGAATCGGACCGGCAAATCGGTTGGTCAGCTTCAAAGTGTCCCAGACAAACGCGGGGATCAGCGCCATGGTGATGATGAAGAACGGAAGAAATCGCCGCAGCGTATCGCCCAGTGTCTGGCCCCAATCTGCGTCGGGTTGCTCAAACAGACGGATCCAAATCATCAGCGCGATCGTGTTGCAAATGAAGAACAAGACCCAGTGGGTGGCGATCTTGCGCAGCACACCGCCCTGAACTTCTGGGTCGACTAGCGATTTTCGTCGTCGGATCGTCGTGTTGGACATCGGATTCGATTGAACTGGTTGAATGACATTGAGAGTCGTCTCACCAGCAAACCTACGACACGGTTTCGGACCGAGGCGATTGCGAAACCAAAAACGGCGACCCATTACCACCGCTACCGGTAAAACCGGTGCCACCGATCCAGCCCCGCGAAGCGAGCCGACGCAAAACCGTTCGACACAGCGGCCCTGGAGCCGACAGGCTTTCCCCAGCGTCAACCCTGAGGAACCTTTCGCTGATCCCGATGGATCCCGGCTCGCATTTCGATGCCGGCAAGAGACCATCTTGAAAATACTCCGATTGGCCTCTTGACCGGCGCCACAATTGCGCCTACTGTACTAGATAACGTAGTACGGATAGACGCGAGTGATGCAACAGATCCAAATCACGACCGGCGGTGCGATCCCGATCTTTCGGCAGGTCGTCGACCAGATTCGCGGCGGCGTCGCCAGCGGAAAACTGGCCGTGGGCGATACGGTCCCGAGCGTGCGGGCATTGGCACGAGAATTGGTCGTCAACCCCAACACGGTCGCCAAGGCCTACTCACAGTTGGTACGCGATGGGGTGTTGGAGAGCCAACAAGGACGCGGCTATTTCGTCGCCCAGCCCCGGCAAATCTATACCAAGGCCGAGAGTCGGCGTCGGCTCGCTGCGATCATCGACCCGTTTCTTTCCGAAGCGATCACCTTGGGCTTTTCGTCCGAGGAAATCATGTCGGCCATCGAAAAACGACTGTCCGAACTTCGCCCTGTCGAAACGTCCGAGTCGGCGCGACCCAGTCCATCTCGAGGTTGAACTCCAATGCACGCAGCCATCATCACTCGCAAGCTGACACGATACTTCGGTTCACGGGCCGTCGTTCGCGATCTCGATTTCGAGGTTCCGGTGGGTCGTGTGACCGCCCTGCTGGGGCTCAATGGTGCCGGCAAGACGACCACGATCCGAATGATGATGGGCTTGCTGTCGCCGACGCGTGGCAGCTGTCATACACTTTCCCGCGACAGCAGTGACCTGCGGCCCGAAGAGCGGGCCCGGATCGGATACATGGTCGAAGGTCATGCCCTGTATTCGTGGATGCGGGTAGGCGAAGTGGCGCGGTTCGAGGCGAGCGGTCACGTGAGTTGGAACGCACGTCAATTCGATTCGATCGTGCGTCACTTTGGGATCGAGCTTTCCGAGCGTGTTGGGATGCTCAGCCGTGGCCAGCGCGCGGTGTCGCGCTGGCCGCGACGCTGGCTGCCGAACCCGAGTTGATGATTCTCGATGACCCCGCTCTGGGTCTCGATCCGGTCAGCCGTCGGGCACTCAATGAAACGCTGGTCGAATTTGCATCGGCCGGTGATCGCACCGTCTTGCTAAGCAGTCATCTGATCGATGACGTCGAGCGCGTCGCGGACCGCGTGGCCGTGATGTCGGACGGGCACTTGGTGGTCGACACCACGTTGGACGATTTTCGTGAGCGAGTGTCACGATGGTCGCTTCGATTTGACGGTGGCAGTGACGAGCTGCTGCTGCAACGTAAAGGTGTTTCCGCAATCCCCGGCTTGATCGAAGCTCGGCAGATCTACGACCGGTTGATTGTGGCCATTGCCGACCAGGACGATGAATCCGGTGCGGCACTGGCGCGGTTGGATGCTGTCGAGGTCGAGCGATTGCCGGCATCGCTGGACGATGCGGTACTGGCGTACCTTTCGCGGAGCCGAGCGGACAAGTCATTTCTTCAATCGATCAGCTTTTGATCGTTTCGGTCGGAGTCAACTGCGATGAACATGATGCTTTGGAAAGAATGGCGAGAGACCGTTCGCTGGTTGCCCATTCCGATGTCGGTGTTTGCGATTCTTGTCTGGATGTCCATGCCGGGACCGGGAACGAATACGGTCGGTATCCATGACCAGTTTGCCGGTTTCGCGGGGATCGCCGCATCGATCACGGCGGGGCTGCTCGGCTTGCTGCAGACGCTTCCCGAATCGCGCCCGGATGCGCGGATTGTTGCTAGGCAGGCCGCTGACTCGGAGCCGCATTTACCTCGCCAAAACGATCGTCGCTGCCGCCGTCTACTGGCTTAGCCTAGGGATTCCGCTGCTGTTTGCGGCGGTCTGGCTTTCGGTTGTTGCTCCGGATACCCGTCCGGCCGATCCGGTCGAATTACTCTCCGGTGTGATTGTGGGCATCGGATGCTTTGGCTTTCATCCGGCCGTATGTTGGATGGTGACGCGGCCGGCACGATGGGTTGGCACCAAGACGCTGCCGCTGGTCAGCGCCGGGATGATCGCCGATGATCGGTTACGCGACGGTGTCAACGGCGCAGTCCTGGTCTTGGGTTTTTGTCCCGACTGTGGTTGTCGCATGCGCCTTAGGTTGGCTGTACCTGTCGGCAGTACATTCCTTCTGCATGCTTTCGAATCAGCCGCCCATCAGCGAGCCGCGATCATCATTCAAGCCTGCAACGACGTTATTGGTCCTCTGTTGTCTGGTCATCGTGACGACAGCCGGCATGCTGATTCTGTCCCTGATACCGGGTCTACAGCCGAATCGTTATGAGTATGTGCAAACGCATTTGCTGGTTGATGACCGGGGTGAGGTATTCAACACGATCGAACGATCTCAGTACGACGGCAGCCAAGGTAATCTACGTCAGCACGATTCTCCATGCGTCGCCCGCTCCGATCGTGGTTCCGGATGAGCCGATCGCGGAGCTGCCCAAGCCACAGCCCTATGCAAATCAGGATCTTCATGAACCGGTTGCATTCAAGAACATCGATGCTTGGCAACGCCCGGTGCTGTCCCCCTACGTCCGTTGGGAAAACCTCACTGTGGGCCCCTATATTGCCGTCTACCACCGTGACGGTTACTACCTGTTGTATGATGGCCGGGCCTCGCGATTGAGGGCTTATCTGACTCGTAGTGGTGTGGGCAACCTCGGCGAGAGGTTCGAGGGCCCCTCGCCCTCGATGTTCGCCGCAAGCTTGTTCGCGGATCCGAATGGAATCAACAACCAATGGCTCGGCCTGTTTGTGGATCGCGGGGGCGTGTACCAGCTTGGTGAGGACGGGCGCTCGCTGCGAAAACTGATCGAGCAACCGATCGATTCGGCGAGCTTCATCCCACCATCAAAGGACCGTCCACCGAGGCTGTGGGTTCAAAATGGCCAGCAGATCACGGCGTTTGAGCTGTCCGCTCGCGATCCTGACAAGCCGTTGTTTGCCGGCGTCGATTCGATCCGTAGTGTGACTTTGCCCCAGATCAATGTGACCGAGCTGCAAACATTGAATTTGGGCGACTCGCCCCACAACAGTCTTTCGATTGTCGATCGTCCAGGTGCCGATACCGTTGTGCTCGACATCGCGACCCTGACGCGCGGTTACTTCACGCGTTTTGATCAAGCCGGTGGGAAAATCGCCAGCGGCAGAATTGCCCTCTATCACCAGCCATCGACATGGCGTAATTCGGACACGTTGGTCGGTGCTGTATTTCCTCCCCTATTCATGATGACCGCGGCAGCCACCGAGCTGATCGACCAGACTTACCTGGATGGTGGGTTTTCGACGCCAATGCCGCGCGCGACGAAAGCCGTCATGTGCCTGGCCGTTGCGATGCACATCCTGGTCGCGATGGTGATGACCGTCTGGGCTTGTCGACGAAGGCGCTTGTCACGACGGGTCACCATTGGGTGGACCGTTGCCAGCACTTTTCTGGGCATCGGTATCGTGCTGGCGGTCATCGCGGCCTATCCGTCGATTCCCTGCGAGCGATGTCACGGCTGTGGGCTGCTGGTGCGAGTCGACCAGGAAAAATGTCCGCAATGCGGCGCGCCCTGGGAGCCGCCGACGCGCGACGGCTGCGAAATTTTCGAGGGCGAAATCATCAAGCCGGTGCGTCAGGCGGCGATCCATTGAACGTCTCACGTGGCGCGGCGTGGATTACCCTTTCTCCGAGCGGCGAAAGTATTCTTCGGGGAATTTTGCTTGCGGCGAGCGATCCGGATTTCGCCAGGGGAATCGCTGACCGCGGTCTTGCAACAGCGGTACATCGTGCCCACCACTGCCATACAACATCTGCCAAAGCTGTTCATTCATCTGCTGGACTCGCTCGGCCTGCTGGGGCGATTCGATCAGGTTGTTCATTTCCGCTGGGTCACTTTGCAGGTCATAAAGCTCGTCGCGATCCCAAATGCCATGACATCGGATGTACTTCCAACGTCCGCCGATGATGGCGTGCAGGGTCGGCGTCTGCGGATAATTTCGCTCCCAATAGTACTCGTATAGCAGATTCTTCCGAGTCAGCGACGACGCATCACCACGACACAGGGCGGTCCAAAAACTTTGGCCGTCGGCGCGGCCCAACGGTGCCGCCGACGCCGCTTCGAGGATCGTTGGTGCGATGTCAATGTTGCCGACCAGAGATTCAAACTTCTCACCCGCCGGGATCCGGCCAGGTGCGACCATCAACAGCGGCACCTTCGCACTTGCTTCGTAAGCCGTACGTTTGTCGATCAGACCATGATCGCCAAATTGAAAACCGTTGTCGCCCATGTACACCACGAGCGTGTTATCGGAAAGTCCGTGGTCGCGAAGGTATTTTCGCAAGCGGCCCACGCTGTCGTCGACTGCCAGCAATGCTTCGCAGTATCGGCGGTAGTAAACTTGCGGTGAAAAGTCGGGCAGGTTGTAACCGAAATCAGCACCATGACGACTGTTGCGCTGATTGCGTACCCACATCGGCATCCGCCCGGCATCCATTTCGGCAACTGTCGGTATTCGAATCGGCAGTACCTTCTTTTCGTAGCGACCCCGGTGCCGATCCGCCGGTACAAAGTCGCTATGGACCGCTTTGTGGCTGATATACATAAAGAATGGCTGGTCACCCTTTCGCCGCTGCAACCATTCGATGGCATAGTCGGTCAACTCATCGGTGATGTACCCCTTTTGCTGCACGCGTGTTCCGTTGACGTTGAATCCGTCATAGGTCGTCTGTGGTACCTCGCGCGTTGTTCCATGCCCATCGGGCCAGTAGGTTCCCTGGCCTTTGAAGGCTACCCAATGATCGAAACCACGCTGGGGATCATCGATGTCGCCGCCCATGTGCCACTTCCCGATGAACGCGGTTTCGTACCCGGCCTGTTGCAAATGCTGCGGAAAAAAGACCAGGTCTGGGTCGACGGCGTGGTAGTTATCGACGACCCGATGATTGTGGGCGTATTGACCGGTCAGAATCGATGCCCGACTGGGCGAACAGAGCGATGTGGTGACATAGGCGTGCGTCAACATCGCTCCATCACGGGCCATCGCGTCGAGATTCGGCGTCTCAAGAAACGGATGCCCGGCCGCACCGAGACAATCAAATCGATGGTCATCGCAGAGAATGAACAACACGTTGAGCGATTCGGCCGCGACTGGCTTGCTGGCGACAATGAAGAAGCCACAAACGACGATCGCAGAGGCGAGTTTTGACATGGATTCAACCGAACAATGGAATACGGCAGGGGCGATGGTCACGAGACGGAACAGATAACTTAATCGCTCCGGGCTCCATCTGCCTGAACGCACGCCGGAGATCCCAAACTCGCCTGTCGCACGCAGTCATGCTACAGTGTGACTGGCCACGCAAATCCGGAGACCTGTTGATGCCTCGAATGACTGCCCTGTTTTTGATCGTGCTGTGCATAGCGGCGAGCGATTCCAACGCCCAACAAAACGACGCGATATTCGTCTGGCCCGATCTGGCACCGGGTGAATCCGATCGCAGCACGGGAACGATGTTGCCGATGCGTCCGGCGGATAACCCACCGATCACGCGTGTCGAAAAGATTCGACGTCCGCCGATGAAAGTTTTTCTGCCGACGGCGAAGCCCAACGGCGCAGCCGTGCTGATTCTGCCCGGCGGAGGCTTCGGGCGAGTCGTTCCCGACCTGGAGGGTTCTGAAGCGGCTGCTTGGCTCGGCAAACTTGGCGTGACGTCGTTCGTCTTGAATTACCGAACGAACGAGCAAAACGGGGAGGGCGAACCGGGCTGGCACCGGCCGCTGCAAGACGCCCAGCGGGCGATGCGATGGATTCGGGCCCATGCGTCAAAATGGAATCTGGATCCAAATCGAGTCGGTCTGCTGGCGTTTTCCGCTGGTGGACAAGTCGGTGCGATGTTGATCACGGCTGGAGATCAGGCCGCCTATGAAAAATTGGACGAGGTCGATTCGCAATCATTTCGACCCGACTTTGCCATGTTGGTCTATCCCTGGAATATCTACGATTCGGTGAACGATGCGTTGTTAAAAGAAATCAAAGTCAGCGCGGAAACGCCGCCCACCTTCCTTGTCCATACGCACGACGACCATTCGACGTCGCTGGGTGCGGTGTTGTTTTACGCCGGACTCAAACGGAACAACGTGCCAGCGGAGTTGCACGTTTACGAAAACGGCGGGCATGGATACGGCACACGCGATCGACCGAACTCCAACATCGGCAGCTGGACCGATCGGGCGACCGATTGGCTAGCCCGAAGGCTTCCCTGACGGAGACTTCCTGACGGAGACTTCCGTGACGGAGACGATTGGTCGAAACAGAATCCATGCCGGTCGAGACCACCGTCACCGCTGCCGGCTATCGGCCCAACGGCCATCATTGGCGGTGACGGCAAGCTACGGAGCTGGCGTCACCGAGATTTCGACTTCATCGACCGAGTCGATCGGGGAATCGTAGTGGCGTTCGATCAGCATGCGTCCTGCGGTGGCGGTTGAATGTCCGCCTCTCGAATGCACCATGGCCTCCGATAGCCAGGTGAGACTGCCCGGTTGACGAAAGCGAAAGGCAAAAGGCAGGTTGCCGATCCCTCTGGCGCGGAGGATCAGACTAAACGAACTGCCGAGTTCGGTGGGCCCATCGGGTCGCGGGATGAGTGCCAGATAGTTGCCCCCAGCAACCGATCCGCTGGAGAGGTTTCCGTCGCGCATCTCGAGCCGGAGATCAAGTGGCTCGAACTCTGCCAGCGTCGTCGAGATTTCACTGCCATGGACTTGAACCACCGCCGTCGGCGGGTTCGCAAACACGCCGTCGACCCATTTCAGATCCGGCAGCTCAACACCGTCGAAAAAGAATCGATGCATCCCTCCGAAACGGCGAATCTCGAAGTGGCTGATCGTTTCCAATGGCAGTTGGAAGCTGAAAACATCCTTCGGGTCGCCCGAGTTGAATGTGATGAATCGATCGTCAAACACTTTCTCGCCATCGTGCGTCACGGCAGCGATTTGGTAGGGGCCGATCTCGTTCGTTCCTGTCCAACCGATTTCCAAAGCACAATCGGCGTGATGCTTTCCGTCCACGGGGAACAACCCATCCTGCGAACTCCAACCACGATATCCGGCTTGTATTTCGTGGATCGTCAGTTTTAATCCTTCGACGTCGACGCTCGCTAGCGGCGACGGTGCAAGTTGGTAGGTCGCGTCATCGGCTGAATAACTGTGGACCCGCAGCCACACGTCCAATTGTTTTGGCAGCCGTTCACCGACTCCATAAATCTGCAGCACGTTTGGCGAAACGACATTCCAACTGTATGCCGAATTCAATGTGGAAAGCAATTCACGTTTCGCATGATCAAAGATCCGAACGTCGATGATTTCAACCAAGTCGCCACCGGGGTGCAGATCGATCTGGGCAACATCGAGCCACTTCGCGCAGTCGACCAACGCCCGACGATTGGGGATCACCGCGTCTTCCGGCTCACCACGTCCGGACTCGACCTCGATCGACCCATCACGGTCGTTCCGGGCAACCGATTCAATGCGAATCTGATTGGGCCCGATCCTGGCGGTACGTCCATAGAACATGGGTGCTTTTTCATAGGCCGCGATGCGGTGGGTGGGCGGCTCCCAGATGTAGGTTTTCCAATAGGCAACGCCGATGGCAAACACCGCAACCGCCAGCAGCACCATTCGCAGCGAGAATTGGACTCGCCCGCTAGACGAAGACGTCGTCATATCCGTCCTAAAAAAATGGACGTTTCACCATGAGGAATTTCATCATGATCGGGAAAATTGGCGAGCAAACAGGGTCGACCGACGAGACCAAATGGTTCATCGCCGGGCGATTGCGAATGATCGAGACTATTTCACTGCGGGCACGAGTCTGGCGTCGAATTTGACGACGCCGTCGAGTTGTTCCATCTCGGGCGATGTGAATGGCTCGTAACCCAGCGCATCGATCCGGATCACGTAGGGTCTGATTTGCCGTTCGGATTCGATTGCGTAGCTTCCCAATTTGCTGAATTGGTTTCCATCTTCGCCCAGCGCGAGTCCCCGAATGGCCTCCCCTCGGATGGCCACTTGGAAAGCGGTGATCGGCTCACCAGTCACCGCATCGACGACCTTCCCTTGAACCGTTAGTTTCGGTTGAAGAACCACCACAACCAGCTCGTCGGTCGCGACCAATTCACGCTGGCGAATGAACACGTAACCCGGTTTTCCAAACGAGTAGGTCACCGGGCCTTCGGGGGCCCAGTCCCAAACGTAGTTGCCGTCGTCGTCTGCACGGACAGGAATTTTCGTGTCCAGCACGTTGGGGTGCTTGTGGTTGTACAGCGATTTCACGCCGCGCCACTCGACCAATCCGACAGAGACACCGGGAATTGAGTTCCCTTCGTCATCGGCGAAAATGATTTCGAGACGTTCACCTTTGCTCAATTGAAAATCGATCGGCTCGATGCGGTTCACGATTTCGACCGTCCTTCGCTGCGGTGCCCAGCCTTCGGCGATCACGGTCAACGCATTCGGACCAGGCCGTAGCGGTGGCAGTTCGTAGTGTCCGTCGTCATCGGTTCGCACTTCCTGGCTGCCATTTTGCATGTAGGGATCGTCACCCCATACGACCACGGCGCCGGCCACACCCTTGCCGTCGGGGTCGGTGACCCGACCTTTCAGCGTGATGCCTCGTTGCATGCGAATGACAGCAGTCCGGTCACGAAGAAGCGGCATCGTGACCGCTTGTGCCGCCTGCAATTCACCCCATTTTCGATCGTCAATGAAGTGGGGATGACTGATTTTCAATCTGACCACGGTATCAACGTCGGCGGGAACGTTACCCAATTCCCAGCGGCCCTGGTGATCGGTCACGACCGCAGTCTCGTCCGTCGCCAGCCAAGTACCGAGATTGAGGTGGTTGGCCAGGCCACCACGTTCCTCCGGACGACTGACTCGCATCACCTCCACACGTGCGTCTGCGATCGGTTTGCCATCTTCGTCGGTAACCTTTCCTCCAATGGTCGTTCCCGGCGGCAGATCGAACGTAAATGTGTCGGGTATGTCGTTGCCGTTGGGTTGCATTTCGGGCCACCACTGGGCGAACAGTGGCACATGGTTCTCTTTGCGTGCCCAGATGCGAAGGATGCGGATCTGATTGGGAAGCGGCGACGTCGCCTCTCCGTTGGCATCGGTCACGAAATCCTGATTCGCTCGAAATGGCTCGTCCGTCCACACCGAAACGTGAATCAATGCGTCTTTGACCTTCTGGCCGTTTTGGCCCACAACACGCAACCGGATCGAATTGGAAGGTATTTCTTTTGGTTCGGTCTCTTGAGCCGAGAGCACACTGCAGGCCATCATGGTAGTGGCGACAATCGAGAATGCCGCGATCGGTTGCGAAGTAGAATGCCCCGTTGGACGAAAAATTTTGCGCCAGCACTTCGCCCGACCGGTCGTGTGCTTCGTGAATGCCTGCATCATTCAACCTCGTATCTACCAACTTGCCATTGACTTCAGAATGACATCATACCCCACCATTCGTGGCAGAATCTTGTTCCTTGCCACTTGCGCTTTGTTTTTGACGACGCTCGGGCAGACAGTGTCTCCCAGCGCCGAACCAGACTTGACGTCTCGCGAATATGACGTGGTCGTTTACGGAGGCACCTCGGCCGGGATCGCGGCCGCGGTTCAGGTAAAGCGGATGGGTGGCAGCGTGCTGGTGATTGAACCGAGTCGGCGGATCGGCGGGCTGACCACAGGCGGGCTGGGGCAAACCGATATCGGCAACAAGGCTGCGATCGGAGGCATCTCGCGAGAATTCTACCGGCGTGTGCGAATGCATTACGACGATCCGAAAAACTGGAAGTGGCAAACGCGGGACGAATATCGAGGTGGCGGCCAGAGCAAGACCGCGGCCAGCGAAGACACGATGTGGACGTTTGAACCTTCGGCAGCGCTGAAGATCATGCAAGACATGGTCGCGGAGCACGATATCCCGCTCGCTCTGGGCGAGCGACTTGACCGATCATCGACGTCGCAAGACAGCGTTCGGCTGGCGAGCGTTCGCGTCGATCAAACACGCATCGTCGCGATCACAACCGAATCGGGATCGACCTACCGCGGACGAATGTTCATTGACGCAACCTATGAAGGCGACCTGATGGCCGGCGCCGGCGTGTCTTACATCGTTGGCCGCGAAGGCAACGACGAGTACGACGAAACACTCAGCGGTGTCCAGACCCGCCATGCGATTCATCATCAATTGCTAGATGGCGTTGATCCTTACGTCACACCGGGCGACCCGACCAGCGGATTGCTGCCAGGGATCGACCCCACCGGACCGGGCGAAGAAGGGTCGCCGGATCATCGGCTGCAGGCTTATTGTTTTCGCATGTGCCTGACCGATCATCCCGAGAATCGGATTCCGTTTGCCAAACCTGACGGCTACGATCCGCTGAGATACGAATTGTTGCTGCGAAACTTCGAGGCCGGTGCGAAAATCATCCCCTGGGCCAACTCGTCGATGCCAAATCGCAAGACGGACACCAACAACAATCGAGGTTTCTCGACCGACTTCATCGGACAGAACTACCACTACCCCGAAGCCAGCGATGCCCAGCGTGCGGAGATCATTCGACAGCACCGAACGTACCAGCAGGGATTGATGTGGACGCTTGCCAATCATCCCCGCGTCCCAGCGGATATTCGCAAGGAAGTGTCTCGGTGGGGAACTTCACGGGATGAGTTCGAACGCGAGGACGGATGGCAGCAGCAGTTGTACATCCGCGAGGCGCGTCGAATGATCGGCAGCTATGTGATGACCCAACACAATTGCCAGGGCCGGCGCGTCGCCGAAAAACCGATCGGTCTGGCTGCTTACACCATGGATTCGCACAATGTGCAGCGATACGTGGACTCCAGCGGGCATGCCCGCAACGAAGGAGATGTTCAAATCGGTGGGTTCTCACCCTATGGTATCGACTACGGTGCGATCGTACCGCAGAAACAGGAGTGCACGAATCTGCTGGTCCCGGTCTGCCCGAGTGCGTCGCACATGGCATTCGGATCGATCCGAATGGAACCGGTCTTCATGGTGCTGGCCCAATCGGCGGCCACCGCGGCGATGCATGCGATTCACGACGATACCTCCGTGCAAGATGTCGACTACGGCCCGTTGCAGGCGCGTCTACTGCAGGACAAGCAAGTACTGCAATGGACCGGACCAAAGCGTTCAACGCCATCCGGAATCGATGTCGACTCTCTGCCGGGAATCGTGATTGACGACGCCGAAGCAAAGTGCCAGGGATTTCAGTCACTCAGTGCATCCATCGGTCCCTTCGTCGGAGTCGGTTATCGACACGACAGCGACACAGCCAAAGGGCAACAGTCGGCGCGGTTCATCGTAAAAATCCCCGAAGCCGGCCGCTACGAAGTACGCATGGCATGGTCGGCCAACCCCAATCGAGCCACCAATGTGCCGATCAAGATTGAACACGCCGGCGGGACAGCCACTGTTCACATCAACCAACGCAAGAAGCCGGAGCACGGTGCCTTCGGGACGATCGGAACTTTCAACTTCGATGCCGGCGAGACGAACATCGAAATCCGCAATGACCAGACGGATGGTCACGTACTGGTCGACGCCTTGCAGCTGATCCCGGGCTGACGTTGCTGTTCGTGACCCAAATTCGCAGATTCGCGAGCTTGTCGTCCAAGAAGCATCGGTGATCGGCGACTCGATTTCATTCGCATTTACTCAAACAACGTGAACCACATGGTCGGTCGGCGACGCCAACGTGCCGGGCGGCCGACGAAGGAAAAAGAAGTCTTGTCGCCGGATTGGCCAGGGGTCACCGGATTGGCCAGGGGTCACAGGGCGGAAGGACGTCACCCGAACTCGGGCGACCCCGGGTAAGGTAAAGGAACCTCCGCTGGCCGAATCGGCTAGAATCTGGTGATCGCAGTCAACGCGGCCGAGGTTCGGCGACGTCGGTTGCGCCCCCCACCATTCTCCTACCCATTGCACAGACATCCGCCATGCTCCCGAGATCCCTCCTCTCCATCATCGCTGCCGCCCTGTTGCTCCCACTTTCCCTGACGCAAACATCCACCGCCGAGGATGACTTCATGCCGATGTTCAACGGCAAAGATTTGAGCGGTTGGGTGCTGACCAATACACCTCCGGAAACCTGGAGCTGGGAAGACGGCATGTTGGTTTGCAGCGGAAAGCCGATTGGCGAGATTCGAACAGAAAAGATGTATCAAAATTTCGTGCTGGAGTTGGAATGGCGGCACATGGTTCCCCGCGGGAACGCAGGAGTTTTTATCTGGGCCGATGACATCACTTTGCGCGGAGTTCCGTTTCATCGCGGGATTGAAGTGCAGGTTCTCGAGAACGCCTACGGCAATACGCAAAGCCACACCACTCACGGTGACATTTTCCCGATCCATGGAGCGACCATGACGCCGATCAACGGTCGCGGCGGAAGTCGTGCCTTCCCAACCGAAAGTCGATCGAACCCGAGTCCCCAGTGGAATCACTACCGCATTGAGTGCCGGGACGGCGAAATTTCATTGGCGGTCAACGGCAAAGTCGTCACACGAGGCAAGGACTGCGTGCCGCGCAAAGGCTACATCTGTTTGGAATCCGAAGGGGGCGTGGTGCATTACCGCAACGTCAAGATTCGCGAATTGCCACCGACGAAGATTTCACCCGATCAGGTGGCAATCGCGAATCGCGGTTACCGCTCGCTGTACACCGGTTTGAATCTCGATGGCTGGAAAGCGTCCGAGGATGCATCACGATGGCAATCGAAAGACTGGGTTTTGGCTTTTGACGGATCCGAGAACGAAGAGGGTCGCTTGACTTCGATCGACGAATTTGAAAACGTTCGTTTTGTGGTGGACGTGCGATTGAAATCGGCAACCAGCAACGTCGTCATCCAAGTTGGTCCGGCCATCAACGTCGACCTCAGCGATCCGGCGATCGCCAGTTACCTGGAACCGGCCGGTCGCTGGAACCGAGTCGAAGGGTCGCCACGAGACGGACGTTACTCTTTGGAGATCAACGGAAATCGCATTCCGTTGGACGTTCCCGCTACCGACGCCAGCGGAAAGCTCACACTCAAACCGACCGGGCCGGTCGAATTCTGCAATATTTACACCGCATCCCCAGCCAAGACGAAATGATTCATGCGTCGTTGTGAGCAACAAAGGGTCAGCAACAGATGACAACCGAAACCTCCGATGGCGAATCGATTCGAGGACTCTGTCGCCATCTCCGAACCTTGGCAATGGTCCTGCTCGGGATCGGCTCCGCCGCGTCAGCGACCGCTGAACCGATCGCCGCGGACATTGTGCTTCAAGGTGGCCGAATCATCGATGGCACGGGATCGTCAATGCGAGAGGGTGACGTTGCGATTGCCGATGGCAAGATCATCACTGTCGGCAACGATTGCCTGGTCACCGCGACATGGACGATTGACTGTTCCGGGCTGATCATCTGTCCCGGATTCATTGATCTTCACAACCATTCCGACGGTGAGATCGAGAAACCTGAGACGCGTGCCGCGGTGAACTATATCACGCAGGGATGCACCACGATGGTCACCGGGAATTGTGGCAGCGGACCGGTGGATGTCGCCCATTACTACGGGGTGATTGATGAGCATGGTGCCGGCACGAATATCGCCCACCTGATTCCGCAAGGGGCGTTAAGAAAAGCGATCTTGAAATCGGATCGCGTGGAACCCGATGAATCACAACTCGAGGCAATGCGAGAACTGGCCGAACAAGGAATGCGCGACGGTGCTTGGGGGATGTCGACCGGACTGATCTACGTGCCCAGCTCGTTCGCCTCGACCGACGAAATCATCGAGATCGCGAAGATCGTGGCAAAGCACAACGGGATCTATGCCAGCCACATTCGGGGTGAGGGTACGTCACTGCTGGAGTCGGTCGACGAGGCGTTGCGGATTGGTCGCGAAGGCGACCTGCCGGTGCACATTTCACACTTCAAATCGAGCGGTCGCGATGCCTGGGGACTCGTTCGTGAGGCGGCACGTGTGATCGCGGCCGAACGAGCAGCGGGCCGAATCGTGACGGCCGACCAGTATCCCTACATCGCATCAAGCACATCTCTGGGCGCGACCGTGTTGCCAAGTTGGGCCCGAGAAGGCGGCGCCGACGACTTGCGCAAGCGACTCAGCGAGGATGCCCCACGCATGCGCGAGTTGATCGGAGAGGCGATCACCAAGGCGGACGATGGCAAAGCGATTCGCATCGCCAGCTACTCCGCCAATACCGGCTGGGTTGGGATGGACTTGGCAGCGATCGCCGAATCGACAGGCCGATCGGTGGTGGACATTGCGACCGAAATCCTCCGCAACAATGACGCCAGTATTGTCAAGTTCAGCATGAACGAACAAGACGTACGACAGATCATGGCGATCGATTGGGTCGCGACCGCGTCCGACGGGGGCGTGAAACTGCCCGGAGCGACGAAGCCACATCCGCGCAACTATGGCACCTTCCCACGCAAGCTCGCCCACTACTCGCTTCACGAAAAAGTCATTCCGCTCGAGCAGGCGGTTCGCAGCATGACCGGATTGCCGGCTGAGATCTTGTCGATGAACGATCGCGGGCTGATTCGTGACGGGATGGCTGCCGACATCACCATCTTCGATCCCGATACGCTGCGAGACACGGCAACGTTCGACGAGCCGCACCAATATGCCCAGGGAATTCGCTATGTCTTCGTGAACGGGACGCCGGCAATGGTCGACGGAAAGTTCACCGGCGCATTGGCAGGCAAAGCATTGCGCTATGCGCCAGCGGTGCCATGAGCATACAACGCCGGCTCCCGCGCGTCGCTGGGTGGTTGCCAACGCGCTTGGGCGCTCACCCAGCCACGGGGATCTTCAACGTGACAGGAATATCCGTGTCAATTCGCTTGCAAGGATTCCAAGAGTTCCCTGGCGTTCTGTGCAGAAATTGCCGAGACCTGCTGCCGACTCAGACGGCCGGTTGTCAGGTATTGATGCCAGGCGTCCACCGCTAAGCGGATCGCATCGTCAGTGGGTTCGAATTCCGCGATCGGTTTGGCGGTCGTCCAGAAAAAGTCTTGCCCCGAGAGGCCGATGCCGTGGCTGAGCAACTCAATCTCCTGCGCGTAGGGACAGCCGATCATCGTTCCCATCCGCGGACGCATTCCGACGTTCTCATCAGCGATCGTCGTTTTTGCCATGACGATGTTCTGACAGGGATTCGTCGGCACGTCGGAATGAAGCGACGACGGGTCAAACGGACGCCACTGTCCCTCGTCAAAACGGACGAATCTTTGGATGTTCCTGGAAAAATCAGCAACTTGAGCGTTCTCGGGCCATAGCTCCTGGGCGATTGTCGCAATCTCCTTGGCGTCGGCCTGCACACACGGCGTCGACCGTCGGTACAGATCCGGATCGGTATTGTTTGATGCAATGGACTTGCCGGCAATCAAGACGACCGAAGACCAATCGATTTGAATCTGTTGATCGCGTTTGCCACTCAGTTTCACGCCGACCACGTCATTGAAACTCTCACGTTTCCGCAGGCGATATTCGATCACTGCATCTTGAGGCTCACTGCGGATGTAGAAGCACAATGGTACCTGGCTGTCAGCGAATTGAGGCAGAGGAAGAAGTATCTCGTGTTCGCCGGCCTTGAACAATTTGACATGGGCGCCACCCAACGCCCCGACAAGACCCGATCGATTCATGATGCTCGCAGGAGCCGCCATCACGCTGCTGGCCAATTCTTTCTCGCTTGACTCCATCCCTTCCTGCATGATCACAGTCCCTTGTGAAAAGACCTGCGAAACAGCAATTTCTGGACGACATCCGGCAATGCCACAGAGTAAGACACCAGCAAGGGCTCTCGTCCCATCGATTCTCAATGCGTTCATCTTTGCAATCACGGAAACAATTCTCCCCAGGCTTTGTATCCCTGGTCTTTGGACGCCAAAGTAGGTCTCCATCCAACTCGCTCTCTCGCATAGAGATGACATCTTACTCGCCGTCGATGCACCACAGCTTGGTGTAGGTTCGGATGTAGACGCGATTTTTGGCCAGTGCCGGTGTGGCGTTGCAAGTGTCACCCAGTTGATTGCGTGCGATCAAGCGAAATCCTCCCGTCGAAGGCTTGAACACAACCGTCTCGCCCGATTGGTCGGTGGCGTACGCGTTCCTGCCGTCATAGGCGATCGAACTCCAAAACGCCTTGTCGCCACCACGTTCTTGCCAGACGACCTTGCCAGTCCTGGCTTCCAAACAGTCGATCAAGTTGGGGCCGGCACCGACGCGATAGACATATCCGCCTAAGATCAATCCCGTCCCGATATTCTGAGGGTTGTCCGTGTCACGCCACAATCGGTGCTGGCCGGACAGATCGCCCGAACCTGCAATCTGGAAGCCAAACGATGGACCCTTGAACCCACCGATCATCACGCACATGTCGTTTTCAATCATCGGTGAACTGTAAGCCAGGTCGCCTCGATCGCCGATAAGTCCGTCACAGTACCAAACGAGTTCGCCATTGCTGACATCCAACCCACAGACCCGTGTGGCCAAGGCGCAGACCGCGATTGTCCGGTCGTCATGCTCGATCAACACGGGCGTCGCCCACGAACCCATGTAATTGCCCTTGGCATTGTGCTCGCCGTTTCCGTCCACGGGCTCCTCGTGTCGCCAAAGTTCTTTTCCCGTTGCTAAATCGAATGCGATGACAAAAACTTTTTCGCCAGGACCGGTGTGCAGAATCACGCGGCCTCCCGAGACCACGGGGCTCGTTCCATATCCCCACATGTGTCGAAACTCACCCAAGTCATGGGACCACAGTTGGTTGCCGTCCATGTCATAAGTGAACAATCCGGCGGATCCATGCCAGACGACGACATGCTGTCCGTCGCTTGCCGGCGTCGAGCCACCGTAGGGATTCGTCTTATGCGTTGGCATCTTTCGATCAAACTTGACTGGTCGCTTCCAAAGTGGATTTCCGGAGTCCGCGTCAAAGCAGAACAGCGTCCGCGTCAGCCCGTCATCATCCTCGGCGCTGGTGACAAACACCCGGTTTCCAGCGACGATCGGGCTTCCGTTTCCACCCTTGGGAAGCGCTGCCGTCCAGCGCACTCCTTCGTCGGCCGACCAGCGCAACGGCGTCTCGCCTTGGACGGTCGTGCCGTCGCCATGGGACCCACGAAAACCTGACCAATCTTCGCCGCTGGCCGGTAACGCCGTAGCGCCAACGAAGCTACAAACGAGCAACCACTTCATGACAGGATCCTCAGCGTGGGAAGGATGGAAGAGGGCATTGTAACCTGTCGGAGGTGGTCACCCTTTGTCCTCAGCCGAGGATCCGGTCTCGATAGTGCTCACGCCAGGCTCGGCAATCTCTGCTTCCGACTTGAAAGTCTCGACAAACTCGCGGGCGATGTTCGTGGTGCCTGCACTGGCGACTTTGCTCATCAAACCAAAAGCACGGCCCCTCCAGTTTGCCCGCGGGGGCTTCATAGCTTGCCATGTAACGGAGCAGTTCCTGTTTCAAATCACTGGGCATCGAATCCCAATCCGCTTCGGCGGGATGATCCTCGCTCGCCCGGATGTACGCGGGGTATCCCATGTGCAGGCAACAGACGCCGCACCCAGAGCAATCCGAAATAGTCGGCAGAGAAGTGCGGCAGGGCATCAGGGCGACCTGGCAATAAGCGGCAGCAGTCGTTCACTCAGGCAGTCTTCTCGCGTCCAACGCGACTGAAACGTAACGTCTCGAAATACGGTTGCCAACTCCATCCCAGTTCCGAGCCCGGCAAAACGGCGGCAAAGGGGTCGTCGCGGCCGATCGCAAACAGAATATCCGAGCAACGGATGGATCGCTCGAGCAACCACTCCGCCAGGTGAATCGGTCTCGCGAATCAACGCGGCTAGGCTGGTCTCATGACTTAGGTGCGCAACAAAAAAGCCTCATTCGCCGAAGCGAATGAGGCTCTCGAGGTTTCGTTGAAGACGTGCCGACTACTGGTTCAGCTGCTCTTCGATCGATTCTTTGGACGCCTTGGTCCCAAGCGCACCCCACAACCCATAAGGGCTTTTCCTTCCGGCGCCTTGCACGCCGTAGGTCGGGTCATCGTTTCCATAAGGCACTTGGCTTTGGTTACCGGACTCGATCGAATCGGTGATGAATACCACCGCACCATCGGCCATCAGGACATGCGCACCACCTTGGTGGCGGCTGGATACCGAACCATAACCGAAGTCGCCGTGGTTACGGAAAACGCTGTAATTGTTCGGGGGACGAATGGTATGGACTTGCGAGAACTGCGGACGGCCATCGGACCAACGTCGACCGCGACCATGATTGGCGGGATCGTCCAACCCAGGCGTCGCATTGCCCGGGATCGTCGAAAGCCAGAATTGAGGACGCTGCGGATCCCGATATTGGTCCCAGTTGTTGGGGGGCAACGCCATGTTGTTGGTGTTGTCCCGGTAGGGCGTGGTGGCAACGGCGCGATCGAGGTTATCGACAGCGTTTTCGCCTGCGGCGATCGTGTTGGACAGGCCGTCCAAAATGTCGCGGAACTTCGTGAAGTGGCGATTGCGGAAGACGCCACGCGCCCAACGTGATCCCGCCTCGTCGCCCCAAGTTCCGTTGGTGTTGGGACGGCCTTGGTCATCGATTCCAGAATGGTGTTGCTCGAAGTAAGCATCACCAGCGCAAGCCGCGTAATTGCTGAAGGCCACGCGATTGATGGCGCTTTCGGGTACGTCACTAGGACAGCGGTAACCGGGAACCTGCGTCAACCAAGGTTGATAGTTTTCGTTCCAAGGGTTTCCTCCCATCGGGGGAAAGGGAGGATTCTTGGTCGTTCCGTCCCGGTTGAACGCGAATGGATTGCTGATTTGCTCCCATAAAGCCTGTTGCTCAATGAACGGCGTGATCCCCACCAACCAACTGATGCTGTTGTAGTTGGAGAAATCACCACCCAAGCTCGGGATACTGTCATAGGTCCCGCCACGATTCATCGGCAGTTTTTTGTAGGCCGAATGATAGTTGTGCAATGCCAAGCCGATTTGCTTGAAGTTGTTGCTGCACGACATCCGTCGGGCGGCCTCGCGCGGCTTGAACGGCGGGCAGCAGAAGGCCAACCAATACGCCGATGATGGCGATGACGACCAGTAATTCCACCAAGGTGAATCCCTGGCGGCGAACGCTGTAACGATGCATTTAGCAAAACTCCAAAGACACTCAAAACGAGAACGGAATCGGTACCAGGAATTGGTTACCCGCTGGCGTTTACTCCGCCAACGACCAGACGATCGCGGTATTGCATTCAATAGGATGATCGCACCGCGTCATGTCACATCATTTAAACGCTACGGATCGCAAGTAGTTTCACGCCATTTCGTCTCGAAGGCATGTGACTTACTCCAGCTGGCATTTGATTTCGTCCAGCTCGCATGCCCATCTCGCCCCCAGAGCACCGGTGCAACAACCGAGAAGTGGTTGAACATCACAGGCCGGAGTGAACCGACCGAGCCTCCGGCAATCACTACGTTTTGCGTTGCATCCTGCCGCACCTCGCTCCGCTCGGTCCGGCCTATACAAAAAAAGCCCCATTCACAAATGCGAATGGGGCTTTCGAGGTTTCCTGACAAACAAGTCGACTACTGGTTCAACTGTTCTTCGATCGATTCTTTGGACGCTTTGGTCCCAAGCGCACCCCACAAGCCGTACGGGCTTTTCCTTCCGGCGCCTTGCACGCCGTAGGTCGGGTCATTGTTTCCATAAGGCACTTGGCTTTGGTTACCGGACTCGATCGAATCGGTGATGAATACCACCGCACCATCGGCCATCAGGACATGCGCACCACCTTGGTGGCGGCTGGATACCGATCCATAACCGAAGTCACCGTGGTTACGGAAAATGCTGTAATTGTTCGGGGGACGAACGGTATGGACTTGCGAGAACTGAGGACGACCATCGGACCAACGTCGACCGCGACCATGATTGGCGGGATCGTCCAGTCCAGGGGTCGCATTCCCAGGGATCGACGAAAGCCAGAATTGAGGACGCTGCGGATCCCGATATTGGTCCCAGTTGTTGGGGGGCAACGCCATGTTGTTGGTGTTGTCTCGGTAGGGCGTGGTGGCAACGGCGCGATCGAGGTTATCGACAGCGTTTTCGCCCGCGGCGATCGTGTTGGACAGGCCGTCCAAAATGTCGCGGAACTTCGTGAAGTGGCGATTGCGGAAGACGCCACGCGCCCAACGTGATCCCGCCTCGTCGCCCCAAGTTCCACTGGTGTTGGGACGGCCTTGGTCATCGATTCCGGAATGGTGTTGCTCGAAGTAAGCATCACCAGCGCAAGCCGCGTAATTGCTGAAGGCCACGCGATTGCTGGCGCTTTCGGGTACGTCACTGGGGCAGCGGTAACCGGGAACCTGCGTCAACCAAGGTTGATAGTTTTCGTTCCACGGGTTTGGTCCCATCGCGGGAAAGGGAGGATTCTTCGTCGTTCCGTCGCGGTTAAACGCAAATGGATTGCTGATTTGCTCCCACAAAGCCTGTTGCTCAATGAACGGCGTGATCCCCACCAACCAACTGATGCTGTTGTAGTTGGAAAAATCACCGCCCAAGCTCGGGATACTGTCATAGGTCCCGCCACGATTCATCGGCAGTTTCTTGTAGGCCGAATGATAGTTGTGCAAAGCCAAGCCGATTTGTTTGAAGTTGTTGCTGCACGACATCCGTCGGGCGGCCTCGCGCGCGGCCTGAACGGCGGGCAGCAGAAGACCGACCAATACGCCGATGATGGCGATGACGACCAACAATTCCACCAAGGTGAACCCCTGGCGGCGACACTGTAACGATGCATTGAGCAAACTCCAATCAATCTGACTTGAAAAAAGGATAGTAAAACAATCGCAGAATATGAACGATCGTTTGGCGGTTATCGCCAATTGGGAGACAGTCTGGTACCGCACCGCACAGTATGATCACATCTCGCCGGTTCAGGGCGATGAAACACCGTAAATTGCAATTGGTTTCTTTCCTTTTCGTCCATTTGGGTGTGATATTATCCAATGTATTGTGAATTTATCCAGTCGACGAATCCATTTGTCCATGGAACGCCTGTTTTGCCACACCCCTTTCGGGGGATTCTGAGTGATGTCCGCTCGACGTTTGGCGGCATCGCGATCGGCAGATCCCACGCCACGGAAAGCCGATACCGGCGATCGGCCAGATCAGGGCTGGATGTTGCCCAGCCGCGCGATCGCCGCCCTGGCAGTCTCATCCTGGGGGTCAATCTGCAGCGCGCGGCGATAGTGGTGCAACGCCGCAATCGGAAGATTTGCCAGAGTTGCGTTACCCCGGCCGCCGCAAAGGGAAGCATTAGGGGCACCAGCGGATACCGATATCGGCCCAGAATGAAAAACAGCACAACGGCTGCGATCTACCGCGGGTCTTCGCCCAAGCATCGCGAACAACATCAATGGCTGCTTTGCTGACGATCAATTCTTTCCGAGGCCGTCTGCAAACGTCCGCCAAGACAGACATCAAACCCCGGGCAATCCGTATATCAAGTTCATTCACGGCAACGCCCCGCCCGGACACCACGGCGCTGGTAGTAGTACCCGGACCCCAGCCAATAAACATGGTCCTCATGAAGAGGACCGTTCTGCCCTGATAGGCTGAACGAGACGATCGGGACCGCCGGAATCAGCGAAATCAGCACGCCGATCAGCGCAGGGTAGCGATCGTGGTTCTCGATGGATCGCCCGCTTCCAAAGCCGTGAACCTCCGTGGTGGCGGTGAGTTTGATCCAGGTCGATACGCAGCAACGATGATGTATCATATCATGACACGTATCATCACCACTGAACGCAATCGAGGCGTATCGATGTCGAATTTTTCACGACGACAATTTCTGTCCACGACGGCGGCAGCAGGTCTGACGACGGCCTTGTCGGCCAAAACTTTGTCGGCCGCCAACGCGAATGACGAAATCAATATCGGTTTCATCAGCTGTGGCGGGCGAGCCGGTCAATTGATGGGCTATTTCGGCAAGGTCGATGGAATCAATGTCGCCGGCCTTTGTGATGTCGACGAAAATCTGCTGGGGCGAGCAAAGCAACGGTTTCCCAAAGCTCAGGCCTGGACCGACCTCCGCGATTTGCTCGCCTCCGACAGCATCGATGCCGTGGTGATTTCGACCTGCAATCATTGGCATTGCCTGGCCGCGATTTGGGCCATGGAGGCGGGCAAAGACGTGTATGTCGAAAAGCCGCTTTCCCACACTCAATGGGAAGGGAAACAGACCGTCGCGGCTGCGCGAAAGTACAACCGCATCTGTCAAATCGGGACACAGCAACGATCCGATCCGATGCAGGCGGAAATCAAGAAGTTCTTACACCAAGACAAGGCCCTCGGCGAAATCACCGCCGCGCGAGTCAACCGCTACGGCATTCGTGGTTCCATCGGCAAACGGGACACGCCGCTAACGATCGACAAGAATATCGCCTATGACCTGTGGTTGGGTCCGGCCCAAGACCAACCGATTTATCGTGACAAGCTGCACTACGATTGGCATTGGGATTGGAACACCGGTTCGGGCGAAATGGGAAACTGGGGCGTCCATGTCCTGGACGATCTGCGAAACAACGTATTCCAAGACTCCGTCGCGCTGCCCAAACGAATCCTGGGGGGTGGCGGACGTGTCGCGCTCAACGACGCCGGTCAAACTCCCAACGTTCATTTCGCCTATTTTGATACCGGCTCGATCCCCGTCGTGATCGGGCTGTCGAACCTGCCTGCCGCACCAGGTGCCAAGCAGAGCCCTGAGCACCCCGGCCCCGGCAGCGGGTACATCGCCTACTGCGAAGGTGGACGATTGGAAGGCCAACGAGGGCGGGCGGCGGCTTACGATTCCGCTGGCAAGGTGATTCGCGAGTTCAAGGGAAACAATGGCGACACCGTGCACCAAGCCAATTTCATTGATGCCGTTCGCAAACAAGACCGTTCGATTTTGAACGCCGAGGTTGCGATCGGAAACGACAGCACCGGCTGGTGCAATCTGGCCAACGTCGCCTTTCGCTGTGGCGGCGAGTTCAGTCTGCACGATGCGCAGGCGGTCGAGCTGGCCCAGTGGCAGAGCGTGCTGGCTGAAATGGGTTCGCACTTGGAATCACACGGATTGACTCTGGAAAGTAACGACATTCGTCTCAGCCCGATGCTCACCCTCGATTCGAAAACGGAACGATTTGTCGGCGATGGAGCAGCTGCCGGAAATCCATTCCTGAAGCGAAAGTACCGCCCGGGATACGAAGTCCCCGAGTTGGTATGAACATGAAACGATTCATCCACACCATCACGACATGTTGTTTGCTGATCGCGATGGCGGAATCCGATTCCGCCATCGCCGAGCAACCACTCTCATTCGCGCGAGACATTCGCCCCATCTTGTCGGACAACTGTTTTGCTTGTCATGGACCGGATGAGAGTGCGCGAGAAGCGGATTTGCGTCTCGACATTCGCCAGAATGCGGTGGAACACCAGGCATTCGTCGCCGGCAGCGTCGACGAGTCCGAGATGATGCGTCGGATCCTTAGCGACGACGAAGACGAACGGATGCCGCCGCGACACTCGCGGAAAGAGTTGACCGACAAGCAAGTCGCGTTGATTCGCCGCTGGATCGACGAAGGAGCCAAATACGAGACGCATTGGGCTTATCGACCACTGTTGCGACCCAAGGTTCCGGCGATCAAGCATCCCAGAAACGACAGTCCGATCGACGCATTCGTGCTGGATGGACTTGCCGCCCAAGGTCTTGATCTCGCCCCCCAGGCAGACAAGGTGACGCTGATTCGTCGCTTGTATCTTGACTTGCTTGGCGTGCCACCGCTGCCTGCGGAAGTCGACCTGGAGATCAAGGACGACTCGCCCGACGCCTGGGAGAAACTGGTGGATCGACTGCTCCGCGACCAGCGGTTCGGCGAGCGGATGGCGGTCTACTGGTTGGACCTCGTGCGATACGCCGACACGATCGGCTATCACAGCGATACCACGATGGAAGTTTCCGCCTTTCGCGAATACGTGATCGACGCGTTCAACAACAACAAGCCGTTTGACCAGTTCACGATCGAACAACTCGCCGGTGATCTGTTGCCCGAGCCGACCGAATCGCAACTTGTCGCATCGGGATACAATCGACTGTTGCAGACGACCGAAGAAGGTGGGGCGCAGGCGAAGGAATACATCGCCATTTACGCCGCTGACCGGGTGCGAAACGTCTCCGGTGTGTGGATGGCAGCGACCGTCGGATGCGCCCAGTGTCATGACCACAAGTACGACCCCATTACCACTCGCGACTTCTATTCAATGGCCGCGTTCTTCGCGGACATCAAAGAGACCGCGGTCGGCAAACGCCAGCCGAATTTGAAACTCTATTCGGATGCCGACAAAGCCAAGATCGCATCGCTGAAAAACAAGATCGCTTCGCTGCAGCTAACCGAGTTGCTATCGACCAACGAACAACTGGCGGCGAAGGTCGCCGTCGGCCAGCAGGCTTGGGAAGCGAAGTCGCTTGCCTTGGCCGACGCCGACAAGCCCTCCTGGAAGACGCCCGAACCATCCAAGCTGGAAGCGACCGGTGGTGTGGTGCTGAAACGACAGACCGATGGTTCGATTCTCAGCACCGGCGAGAATCCCGACCAAGGCGACTATACGGTTTCGATCGATTCGTTCGGAACGATTCGGACCATTCGTTTGGAAGTCTTTCCCGATCCGAGTTTTCCCAATCAAGCCGGGTTCGCGCGAGGAAACGGCAACTTCGTGTTGACCGGTTTGCACGTGACCGCCGGTGATCGGGAAGTTGAGATCGGCAGCGCCGTTGCCGATTACGAGCAAAAAGGATTTCCTATCGCGCACGCATTCGATGATGACGACAAGACATCTGGTTGGGCCGTTGATGGACATCACAAGAAAGCTGACAAACACACCGCTATTTTGCAGTTGAAACAGCCAATCGAATTTGGCGACGATTGCCGCGTGCTGAGCATCCGACTGGTGCACCAGTCGGGCTACGGCCAACACCTGCTCGGTCGGTTTCGGATCAGTGTTACCGATCAGCCTTCGGCCGCACTTCTGGAGGAAGGTTCGCTGTCGGAAGAACTCGTGGGATCGCTGCGGACGCCGCCCGGCGAGCGAAGCGACGTCCAGGTCAAGATGCTCGCCGATCACTATCGCGGCATCGCGCCGGAACTTGACGAGTGGAAGAAGAAACTCGCCGACACAGAGCAGGAATTGAAGGACGTCGAGGCGGGCGTTCGAACGATGTTGGTCACCGAGACGCTTGCTGAACCAAGGATGACGCGAATCTTGCCTCGCGGTAATTGGTTGGATGAATCGGGCGAGGTGGTTCTGCCGGCGGTGCCTCAATTCTTGCCGCATGCCAAGATCGAGGACCGCAGGGCCAATCGGCTCGATCTGGCAAAATGGTTGGTCGACGACTCCAATCCGTTGACATCGCGGACCTTCATGAATCGCTTGTGGAAGATGTATTTCGGCCGTGGGCTCTCGCGAGATCTGGATGATTTGGGCGGACAGGGTGAACCGCCGACACATCCCGAATTGCTCGATTGGCTTGCCGTCGAATTCCGCGAAAGTGGTTGGGATGTCAAACAGATGGTCCGTTTGATTGTCACTTCGTCCAGCTACAGGCAATCGTCCGTCGCTTCGGAGCAGTTGCGGGCGATCGATTCGGACAACCGTTGGTACGCCAGACAGGGTCGCTGGCGTCTGGAGGCCGAGTTTGTGCGTGACACGATTCTGCAGATCAGCGGGCTGTTGGTGGACGATCGGCCGGGCGGTCGGAGCGTCAAACCTTACCAGCCCGCCGGATATTGGCAGCACCTTAATTTTCCACAACGGACCTGGCAGGCTGGCCAGGGCAGCGACCTGTATCGGCGCAGCGTGTACACGTTCTGGTGTCGCACGTTTTTGCACCCGGCGATGTTGGCTTTCGATGCGACCAGCCGCGAGGAGTGCACGGCCGAGCGTGCCAGATCGAACATCCCCCAACAAGCCCTGGTACTGCTCAACGATCCGACGTTCGTGGAAGCTTCACGGGTCTTTGCCGGACGAATCCTGCAAACCGAAGGCGACACCGACGCCCGCATCGCGTGGGCGTTTCGCGAGGCGGTTTCGCGTGATCCGACCAGCGAAGAACGGTCCCTGTTGAAATCACTGTATGAAAACCAACTCGATCGATACCACCGCGGCGAGGCGGACGCCGAAGCATTGCTTGGCGTTGGCACTGCCGCCAATCCCGATAATTTCGATCAAGTCCAGCTAGCCGCCTGGACGCAAGTCGCCCGGGCCATTGTCAATCTGTACGAGACCACCTCGCGTTTCTGAACTTGAGCACCATGTTTCATCCAATCAATCGTCGCACCTTTCTCAATCGCGGGTCGGTTGGCATCGGGTCCATCGCCCTGGCCAGCCAACTGTTTGCCGACCAGCCGGGTGGCAATCACGCCAGCAACATGCCTCCCCATTTTCCGGCCACAGCCAAGCGGGTGATTTTTCTGTGCATGGCCGGTGGACCGTCACATCTGGAGACGTTTGACTACAAGCCGAAACTTGCCGAAATGGACGGCCAGCCGATGCCCAAGTCATTCACCGAGGGCCAGCCGATCGCCCAACTGCAGGGCAAGGAGCTGACCTGCTTGGCTCCCCAATATGCCTTCCCAAAACAAGGACGCTCGGGCCAAGAAATTTCAGAAACGTTTCCCCACATCGGCAAGATCGCTGACGACATTGCCATCGTTCGTTCGATGACGACACAGCAGATCAATCACGATCCCGCGCACACCTTCATGAACTGTGGCACGCAGATCTCTGGACGCCCCTGCATGGGGTCGTGGATCCAATATGGTCTTGGCAGTGAGGCCAAAGACCTGCCGGGGTTCGTCGTGTTGACCTCGGTGGGCGGCGGCCAGTCACAACCAATCGCGTCGCGACAATGGCATAGCGGATTTCTACCCAGTCGCTTCCAAGGCGTCAACTTCCACTCCAAAGGAGACCCCGTCCTGTATGTGGGCAATCCCCCGGGTGTGACTCGTAACGATCAACAACAAGTGATCGATACGGTCAACGGCTTGAATCAGTTGCGCAACCAATGGGTCGACAACCCCGAAATCGCCACGGGAATCTCGCAGTACGAGTTGGCTTTCAAGATGCAGGCCAGCGTTCCCGAATTGGTCGACGTCAGCGACGAATCCCAGCAGACGTTGGAAATGTATGGCGCCACTCCGGGCGACGGTTCGTTCGCCAGCAACTGCTTGCTGGCCCGGCGGTTGGCCGAACGGGGCGTCCGCTTTATCCAACTTTACCACCGCGGTTGGGATCATCACGGCAGCGTCAAGAACGGTGTCGCGGCCACCTCGAAATTGGTCGATCAAGCGACTTGGGCGCTGGTCGAAGATTTGAAACAGCGGGGAATGCTGCAGGACACACTCATCGTCTGGGGCGGCGAGTTCGGACGCACGCCGATGTCACAGGGTGGCGGAAACAACCCCGGTCGTGATCACCACATCAAAGGCTTTTCGCTGTGGATGGCCGGCGGCGGAATCAAAGGCGGAGTGACCCATGGGGCGACCGACGACCTGGGCTACAACGCGGTCGAAGATGTGGTCAGCGTCCACGACTTTCACGCCACCATGTTGCACCTGTTGGGAATCGACCACGAGCGATTCACTTTCAAGTTTCAAGGACTCGACATGCGTCTGACCGGAGTTGAACCGGCACATGTGGTGAAGCCGATCGTGGCTTGAATTGCTAACGGACGCTGAAGCGATGCACGGTCACTTCTTCCAGTGTCTGTCCCGGTCGCAATAATGTGCTCGGAAACGATTCACGGTTGGGGGCGTTGGGGTAATGTTGTGTCTCCAAACAGAACGCCTCGTGACCCCCGTATCCGCCCGACCGTTCGTTTCCCGGCAGATGATTGGCAGTATAAAGCTGCATTCCCGGCTGCGTCGTTTCGATCTCCAGCACACGGCCTGAGTCGGGGTCGACAACCGTGGCGGCTTTGCGCAGGCTGCCTGGCTCGCCGCGGACGACGTAACAGTGATCGTAACCGTGGGTCGCTGGCAACTGATCGACGCGATCACCCAGCGCGGTCGGTGTGGTGAAATCGAGTACCGTCCCGGCGACGTCATTTAACTTGCCGGTCGGTATCAAATCTTCGTCAACATCCAGCCATTGATCGGCCTCGATCGTCACGATGTGATCCATTGCCGAACCGCTGCCGGCACCCCCTAGATTCCAATAACTATGGTTGGTCAAGTTGATATGCGTGGGGGCATCGGTGGTCGCGGTGAACTTGATGACCAGCTCGTCGTTGTCGTTCCAACTGTAGTCGACCGTCGCCTGAACGGTCCCCGGAAATCCTTCTTGGCCGTCGGGGCTGGTCAGCGAGAATCGTACTCCGACAGCGTCCTTGGTCTGATAGCTTTCGGCATCCCAAAACTGGTAGGTGAAATTGACTTTTCCGCCGTGAATGTGGTGCTTCCCCGAGTTGGTGGTGACCTGATATTCTTTGCCATCGATCGTGAACTTGCCGTTGCCAATCCGATTGCAGAATCGGCCCACCGTGCTGCCAAAGTAGGGATGACCATCGAGGTAGGGTTGCAGCGAATCGAAGCTCAAGTTGACGTTGGCAAGGTTGCCATCGCGATCGGGCACATTCACATCCATCAGTGTCGCACCCCAATTCATCAGCGAGACGCTGTGCCCGTGCGAATTGGTGAGCGTGAAATGGGTCACTTCGCGACCGTCTTCGGTCGTTCCGAAAGGGTGAGATTCAATCTTCATTTTTGGTGAGTCAGCAAAGGTTGTGGCGGAAAATGCAAGGACAACAGCGAATGGGAAAGCAAATTTCCGATCGGTTCGATTCAGCGTCATGACGGTTCCCACGTGGTTGGTGTACCGTACAAGTTAGCCGCCCGAAGTTGATTGATACAGCCGACTCAGAAAAACTGATGGATACCGCTTTCCAAACTGCCCCGCTGATCATTGGCAACGTTCGAATCGGATTTCCGGTGGTCCAGGCGGCATTGTCCGGATACAGCGATCTGCCGATGCGGGTGATCGCGCGGCGGCACGGAGCGAGCTATGCGGTTTGTGAGGTGATGCTCGACCAATTCTTGCTGGCGCTGAGCAAGCGGCAAAAGACAAAACACTTTTTGGACATTCATGCCGATGAACACCCCGTAGGTGGCCAGTTGATGGGTGCCGAACCGGATCAGTTTTCCGCCGGCGCGATGAAGTTGGTCGAGGCGGGTTTCGACATCATTGACGTCAACTTCGGTTGCCCGGTCAAGAAAGTGCTGGGCCGCTGTCGAGGTGGTTTTCATCTCTCGCAACCGGGCCTGGCGATCGAGATTCTGCGGCGGACGCGAGACATCGTCCCGGAGGAGATCCCCGTGACGGTGAAAATGCGGCGAGGTATCGATGATACCGCGCAATCACGCGATCAATTCTTTCAGATTCTTGATGGTGCCATCTCGGCAGGTTTATCAGCCGCAACCGTTCATGGTCGAACCGTCGTCCAACGCTACGTCGGGCCCAGTCGATGGGAGTTTCTTGCCGAAGTTAAACGGCATGTCGGCGATTCGATCAAGATTCTTGGCAGCGGCGATCTGTTCAGCGCCGAAGATTGCTTGCGCATGCTGGAACAAACAGGCATCGACGGTGTCACCGTCGCTCGGGGTGCAATCGGCAACCCATGGATCTTCCAACAAGCAAGAGTCTTGGCGGCGGGCGAACCATTGCCGGCGCCGCCCACGCTGCATCAGCAAGCCGCGGTGATGCGTGAACACTTTGCCCTGTGCGAGCAGACTTACACGCCCGATCGAGCACCACTATTGATGCGAAAGTTCTGTATCAAGTACTCGCAAAGTCACCCCAACCACGAGCAGGTACGCGTGGCGATCGCCAAACTGAAGACCCGCGAAGAATTGGAACAAGTGCTCGCCGAGCATTACGGGATCGACGGCCCCGGCCGTTACGTCCCCGACGATGTGCACCGGTCGCAGGGGGAGTGCTGAGCACACCAATTCGCCTTCAAAACAGGTGATAAGCCTTGGCGTCCATGGTACTTGTCAACTTGGGATCGCCGGCCCGCCGCAACAGGTCGTAGTAGCCGTAGGGGTACTTGAACACGTGCCCAATGTCCACCGCCTTGTCGCCGCGATTGTTCCAATATGCCGAGTCGTTCGGCCGCAGCTTGCTCGGTTTGTGATCGGGGATGCGCCGTGAATCGGGCTCCGGTCCGCGACGCGTGACGGTCACGTATTTTCGAAAAGCGGTGCGGCAACCCTCCGCCAATTCCACCTCGCCCATCGCCGCCAGTTCGACCAGCGCCTGACCGAAGGTCAGCATGTGCCCGGCGAACCCTTGTCCGAACCCCATGAACCGATCGATTGCCGTGTCGGCTTCACGCAGGATGAATTGCGCTGCAGCTGCCGTGTCGGTGAAAGGTGGCGGATCGACCTCCGGGTCCGGTTCGATGTCGTGCCAAGGCTTGAAGGAGCGGACCAAGGCGCAGACCCCGTCGACGCGCTCACGCGTTGCGGCGGTAGGCACCATCCGAAACGCCTTGATCGCCAGCATCGCGAAAATCACGTTGTGGCCGACCTCTCGCAGCACCTCGCCACCTTCGGCAAGAGCGACACCAATCTTGTGGATCCCCGCGGGATCGGGGTCGGCCTCGGGAAAGGGCTTGCACAGTTTCGACGACGCCCAATTGAGGTCGAACAGTTCGACAATGCGTGACGACGTCTGCTCATCCAGGTCATTGTCGACACAGAGCAGATGGGCTGCCACCAAGCTGGCGCCGCGATGTCCGTCGGTGAAATAATTCAACTCGTGAGCCCTCGCTAGCCCATTGAGTCCGAGCCGGACCAAACGCTGCTCCGCTAGATCATGGTCTTGACCGGTCACTGAACCATGGCCCAGCAACCACAGGCCGCCGATGGCAGCCGAAGTGCGCTTGGCAAAATTTCTGCGGTCGACATGACGGTCCATGATGCGAACTTTCGGGAACTGGGCAAGGAGCCACTGGAAACGATGGTATCAACCCATGATTGGGGTCCTCATTATCAGGATAACCGATGTTGGATGAACATGCTGCCAACCCCCAGCCGGCGGAGACAGGGAGGCTGGCCAGACGCCGTCCGGTTGACGAAAGATTCGGTCAGTGCTTGCCCGGCCATCCGCCCGGGTGCCATCGATGCCACCACCGGCGACGCATCCAATCGATTCTGTCACTTCAATCGGAATCGTCGCTACCAGACCCATCGTCACAGCAACGCATGAGCTACCTTTCAAAAACCAAAAATTTGCTGCCGATCCGATGCGTTTTACCAGGCCAACCTTGCCATGATCGATATTCGCGGCCTCCGAAAGCTGTACGACGACTATCTTGCGGTCGATGGCGTCTCGTTTTCACTTGCGCCCGGTCAAGTCTGCGGGCTCGTTGGCCCCAACGGCGCCGGCAAGACGACAACCATGCGTTGTTTGGCCGGTTTGATCCCCGCAACCGCGGGATCACTGCGGGTTGCCGACTGTGACCTCTCGGGTGATCTGATCAAGCTGAAGCAACGATTGGCCTATGTCCCAGATGATCCGCCGCTGTTTGACGATCTGTCGGTCGGTCAACATCTTGATTTGATCGGCCGGCTGTACCAGGTGGCCAATCACCATTCCAAGGCGATCGGGCTGCTGGAACAGTTCGATTTGCTCGACAAATACGATGCCGGTGCGACCACGCTATCACGTGGGATGCGTCAAAAGTTGGCGGTTTGCTGCGCCTACATCTTCGAACCCTCCGTCCTGCTGCTGGATGAACCGCTAACGGGGCTCGATCCGCCGGGAATCCGAACGCTCCTGGATTCCATTCGCAGACGTGCTGAGCAGGGTGCGACGATCATCATCAGCAGCCACCTGCTAGCCATGATCGAAGATGTTTGCACGCATTTGCTGGTCATGAAGGACGGACAGTCCCAATACTTTGGCGCCGCCAAATCTCTGCGCGAGCAGTTTCCGCAAACTCGCTCGTTGGAGGAAGCCTACTTTGCCGCCACGATCGGTGAATCGATCCAGCCACCGGCAAGTGCGGAGGCCGAACGAGCAGTCATCTCGCCTGCGATCCTGCCAATGGCCGCGTATCGCAGCGGGGTCATGTCGTGATCGGCGTGGACCACGCGATGGATGACCGGCGCTGGGACGGCATCTATCTGCATTGGCAATTGGCGAACCTGACCACCTGGCGAGCCAAGTTTCGCATCGCCCGCACCTTGCGCCGGATCCGCTCGCCGCGACGCATCGTCGCGACCAGTTTGGCGGTCCTGTTCTTTGCGCTCTATTTGCTCAACGGGATCTTCATTCTCTCGGCGCGCGCCCGGCCGATCCGCAGCGGTTGCAGTTGTGGCTCTCCGGCGGCATGGTGATGTACGCGATCTATCATTGTGTTCGTTGCGCGTGGACAAAATCGATCGCCGATCTGGAACTGACATCGGCCGAGAACTTATGGCTGGCCGGGCGCCTCTGAGGCGTTCTTCGCTGGCCGTCTATCACTTGGGCAACATCATCATCGCGGCGATGCTGAAAACGTTCCTGTTGGCCGTCGTACTCGCCAGAGACACCGAGCACCTGGAACTGTTGATCGTCGGCATCTTCTCGTCGTTGGTGCTATTGGAATCGGCTCGGCTGATCATCCAACGGTTTTCGGCAGGACTGAGCGACGCGCGACGTCGTCAATTTCGCATTGCCATGTCACTGATCGCCACCCTGATCGTATTCCAGATTCTGGCCCGCGTGGTCGCCGCCACGCCAATGGGTTCACCGACCTGGGTCTACGTTCTAAGCCTGTTTCAAAGCTTGGGGCAGACGGCGGCCAGCGATGCCGTTCAATGGCTCTCGATTCCTTGGATCGCCGCAGCACAGATCGCGGTCACTGAACAGTATCAGTTGATCACTTTGCTGCAGTTATCGGTGGCAATTGCCTTGGTCCCGCTGTCGATCCTGTTGTTGATTCGTGTCGATGCCTGGACTTCGGCAAAACAGTTGGCCCGCGAACGAGAACGTTTGGACTCGAATCAATTCCAGCGGACGGTAGCGAATCGCGAAAACCTGTATCAGAGCAACAAGGTCCATCCCATCCGGTCCTGGCTGGAGCAACATTTACCACGAGGCGGCATCGATGCGCTGGCGATGATTTCGCGACAAGCGATTGGTGTGCATCGGTACAAGGGGACGATCGCATTCAGCTTCCTGTTACCGATCTTGCTTTGCCTATCACCGCTATTCACCGGACAAGTGACCCAGCAATGGTTGTTTGTCGTCGGGGGTATCGCGCTGTGCACCATGCTGCTGGCACCACCGGCACTGAAAATTGATTTTCGCCGCGACCTGCGGCGGATGCTGTTGTTGCGGTCGATGCCAATGCGCCCCCTGTCGATGGTCCTTGGGCAGCTAACATTGCCGATCCTGATCACCTGGATCTTTCAATGGATCACGATCATCGTTGCCGCCTCGGTGACGCAACCAGGCACCACGCAGGTGATTCTTTGGACGGGGATCCTCGCCGCGCTGGCCGTGTTCACGTTCGCTACCGAAAACGCGCTGTTCCTGGCGTTTCCCCACCACCAGCACAGCGAAGGGGTGGCGATGATGATCCGTGCCAAGCTGACCTTCATGGGCAAAGGAGCCGTGATCGCCGTCGCGATTGGCGTATTGGGTGCGTGGGCGATCACCTGCCGACAACTGCCCGAGCCGCTGGTTGGGCCGGCGCTGGTCGGCGGCGCGATGATCGGCGCATGGAGCGTGGCGGCGATCACGATCGCCGCCTGTACCCTCTGCTGGCGGCGATTCGACCTGACCCTCGACGTGCCGCCGGAATGAACACCGGGTCATCCCGGATCAACAACGGTAGGTGGGTCAAGGAGCGTCCGTGACCCGGACCCCGCTACCGAAAGAATTCAAAAAAGACTGGTGGGCGACTGCGGCCCGAGAGCCGCGCGACCCACCCTACCTGACCGTCGGCGCCTACTTCGCACCTTCGGTCTCGTCTTCTTTTCCGCCGCCCGCCTTCTTCTGAAGCTCTTCCAAGTAAGGTTGCAACCTTGTTTTCTGCCGATCGGTGGCAGCGTCGATCGCCGCTTGCTGTGCCTTGATCGCTGCGTCCGTCTTTCCGGCCGCGTCATTCAACAGTGCAACCGTGTTGTGCAACAGCGGCTTCAACGCTTCCTCGGCGCCCTCGACTTCCGCTTCGATCGCCGCAACCAGGTCGTCCGCCAGAGCCCCAAGCTTCGCGCCCTGTTGCGTCATCCCGTAAAACTGAAAGCCGAAACGTCCAACCGAATTGGCGTCCCCCTTCAACTCGGCCAGTTGCTTTCGATAGTGGGCAAGCACCTCGGCATCGGGTGGGCCGATAAACAGTTTCAGACTGTATCGGATCGACTTCCATTGTTCACGAACCTTTTCGTCAGTGGCTTTCGCGAATTGCTCATCGGCCAATGCCAGGGCCTCAGCAAACTTGCCGGCACCGGCCAGCTCGGACATCTTTTCGACATTCCGCTGAAACTCTTTTTCCAAATCAAGGTCAGCCTTGAACTTGGCTCGGTCCCATGAATCGGTCACGACCGCTTCCAAAGGCTCCTCCAATTCCATCGGATGACCGATCCATTCGATCTGTCCGGTCTTGCCGACGATGAATGATGTCGGAATCCCCTGTTGCCCGGATGCTTCCATGTACGCTTTGGATACCGACCGATCCGGATCCGTTGTCAATGAATAGGCGGACGTGATCTCGGCGAAAGTCTTGCCGACTTGCTCATTCTCTTTTCCCAGCAAATCGTTCACTTCATCCGGCGTCTCGTCCGAGACACTGATGATCTGCACGCCCCGTCCACGATATTTCTTCTGGAGCTCGGCCAGATGCGGCATGCTGGCGATACAGGGGCCACACCAAGTTGCCCAAAACTCGACGACATAGACTTTGCCATCGCTGAATTCTGTGACCGGCTTGAAAAAGCCGTTGCCATCTTGAATCCAGTACTCGATATCCAGTGGCGGCGCTTTGGAACCAATTTCGAGCTCCTGTTCGACCGCCGAAACAGGCCGCAGCGTCAACGCGACAACCGCAACGCAGAAAACCAAAGTCAGGAAAAAGCGATTCTTCATGGTCTCAATATCTGTATCTATTTTGGGAAATGGGTAAGGTTGGGAGGCAACCACCGACAACCAGTGTGATCGGATCGTCTTGCTTCCAGTGCGATAGGATTGCTTCGATTTTAGGGTCTCGCCCAACGGGGGACAGGCCTCGATCGCCAATTGGCCGTCGCCAATGGACCTCGGCGGCGCCGTGCGGAAGTGGGCAGCTCCTTTCGGCCCGACCACCTTGCCGGCGCACTGGCTGTACGCAACAAACACCAAAATCGCCCACTGCGCCCTGGTTTGCGATTTGAAAACGCATTTGCTGGCAAACATGGACCCTCTACCGTGGGGATGTCGATCGAGACAAAAGATCCGCCAGGCCAGTGCGAATTCTCGCCATTTTTGACGTCGCCGGGATGATCGTCGGCGGCGTGAATGACCTTGTTGACCGATTCCCCTTGTCCTTGGTCACAGCTAACAATGGGGGTTGGGCAGTGGGCAAACACCCGTCGGCTCCATGCACAATCCCAATTTGGGGAAACCCATCGCGTCGGAAGCAATCTTTCTATGTCACCATCCACACCCTCCACGGGCGAGTCCAGGTCGCCACGGGTCAGCACCCGAACGCTGCAACGATTGCGAGATCGTGGCAAGTCGATTTCGATGTTGACGGCGTACGACTTTCCCACCGCCGAGGTGCTTGATCAGGCGGGCATTGACATTCTGTTGGTCGGTGACTCGTTGGCCATGGTCGTGCAGGGACACGAAACAACGCTGCCGGTGACGATGGACCAAATGATCTACCACGCCGAGATGGTCGGTCGGGCCTGCCAGCGGGCGATGGTGGTGGTCGATCTGCCGTTCCCAGAAGGGCAACTGGGCATCATGCGGAGCGTCCGCTGCGCCGCGCGAGTATTGAAGGAAACGCAATGCCACGCGGTCAAGCTTGAAGGCGGGGCCGAACAGGCACAGCGGATCGATTCGATCGTGACCGCCGGCGTCCCGGTGATGGCCCATGTCGGCTTGCGCCGCAAAACGTTCATGTCGATGGTGGCTACCGAGTTCAACGTGACCAGGCACGCCTTGTCAATGATGCCATCGCTGCCGAGCAAGCGGGTGCATTCTTGATCTTGATCGAATGTGTTCCGGCCGCAATCGGCAAGGCAATCACTGACGCGGTCTCCGTGCCGACGATTGGGATCGGCGCCGGCCAACATACGACCGGACAGGTTTTGGTCACGCACGACCTGATCGGATTGACATCGGGTTACCTGCCCAAGTTCGTACGTCAATTCGCCGACGTACGCGGTACGATCCGCGATGCTGCGACCGCGTATGCGGATGCCGTCAAAAATGGTAAGTTCCCAGGCCCAGAAGAGACATTCGAGTGATGACTCGTTGCCACCGCTGACCTCCTGTCCCCGATCAAGAATGACCTTGATGGATCCATTGCCCTTTCAGCCCTTCGATTCACTGGATCAACTGTATCAAGTCGCAGCCGACAACTTTTGCGAGTTAGTGCTGCGGCGGGTTGGCGAAACCGATCGAGTGAACATTTCGCTGTCGGGCGGATCGACCCCACAGCGACTGTACCAGATGCTGTCCAGGCGAGACCTCCCTTGGGAGCATGTTCATTGGTTCTGGGGCGACGAACGAAACGTCCCGCTTGATCACCGCGACAGCAACTACCGGATGGTACGGCAGGCGTTACTGGACCCGATCCAAGCGCCGCCGGCGAACGTGCACGGCGTACCTGTTGATCGGAACGATCCGGCATCCGCGGCGGCCAACTACGAGCAGACGTTGCGAGAACATTTCACTGGCGATGCTTTTCCGGAATGGGACTTGGCACTGCTGGGAATGGGTGACGATGCCCATACCGCATCTTTGTTTCCCGCAACGAGCGCCCTTGAGGAACACGATCGCTGGTTCGTCGAGAACTGGGTCGAAAAGTTTGACAGTTTTCGTTACACGCTCACTGCGCCGGCAATCAACTCCGCCAGGCACATCTGGTTTCTGGTCGCCGGTCCGGCAAAGAAGGAAGCGTTGTCGCATGTCCTGTCTCCCGATCATCGCCCGGATCTCTACCCCTCACAATTGATCCGGCCAACAACCTGGCTGGTCAGCAAAGACGCCTGCCCCGCGTGACCCCGTCGGAAACGAAGACCGAACGTTTTCAAAACATTGGTTGTGCCGGGGGCAACGGCCCGTCGTTATTCGCTTGCACGTTGGGATCATCGATCGGTTGGCCCGTCATCCGCAGATAGGCGACAGCGAACATCAACATCGTCAGCGGTGCCGTGACCAGGTGTCCGATGTTGCAGATAGCTGCACCAAGGGCGGTCAACACGATCGCAATCAGAATCAAATAGGCCGACGTCAGTCTGTTACTCGTCGTCACCGCGTAGGCAGATCGCAATGACCCGATCGCGGTTCCCTTGCCATCGCTGACAATCAACAGCCAGGACCAGATCGACCACTGGACGACCAGCAACGTGATGCTCGCTGCCAGTGCTCCCAAGACGGTCAGTAGCGTCACGATCAGCTCGTTTCCCGCGACAGCAATCAGTGCCGCAAACAGCCCGCCAACTACCGCTCCCAACACGGCCAACACAACAGCCAGTAGCAAGACGCCCACCAGAATTCGAACAACGAGCGATAGCGGAGGGATCAATTCCGCAATCGGAGTCGGGCTCGAATTGCGTGCGATCGCGATTGCCACCCGCGCCAGTCCCACACTGACAAAAGCGCTCAGCAACACCACAACCGGCACCCAGAACAGCAGCAAAATTCCGGCCATCGTGTCACCACCGGCATCGGCGATTTCCGAGATCACGAGCAACGGTACGAAAACGACGAACGCCATCACGGCGCCGAAAATCAAGAACGCCAGCACCAGAGACGACCACCGCGCCGCAAAAATTGCCAACGTGGATGCGACGATTGCTTCAATCGTGCTCGGTCCGATCTGCAGCGTCGACACCTGCGAGACGCTCTGCATCACCGGAGTCGCAGGCCTGCCCGGCTCGAATTCCGTGGTGCCAGAGTCCAGCGGCACACTAAAGGGATGCTCGCCCGAATTCCAGCTAGGCGAAGTTGCAGGTTCGCCCGACGGCGATCGATAGATCGCAGCGGAAGATGGCAGCGACGTATCGGAGCGTCGACTGCGTGGAACCGGGTTGCTGGCTCGGATCGGGTTGCTGGCTCGGATCGGGTCCCGTTGCGCGTTGCCGAATCGCCAATCGTGAAGGTTGCCTCACAGGCAGGGCATTTTCCCAGCCGGCCCTCGGCATCGCCAGGCAACTCGAGGGTGCGACCACAACTGGGACAGGCTTGACGAAAGGTGTTCATAGGTCGGTCATCGGGCGTCGCGTCCGACACACGCTGAGGCGGTCAGTGATAGGTGGTTCGTGGATACTGTACACGATCGATGTCAACGCAGAGCACAATAGCGGTCATGGTCCCGTCGGCTTTCCAGTGGTATTGTGCCTCTGGTCATTAAAGTTCGGATGATTTTGTGAATGATGAACTATCAGTCGATTCGATCTTGGACGCCGGAGGGAGCATCTCGCGGCGTCTGAAGAACTACGAGCCACGCCAGCAACAACTGGCGATGGCCCGCGAGGTCGCTGCGGCGCTCAAGTCCGAGCAACATCTGGTTGTCGAGGCCGGAACCGGGACCGGAAAGAGTTTTGCCTATCTAACGCCCGCAATCCTGCACGCGACCGATGACCAAGGACAGCCGCCGACATCCGCCCAAGGGGATGACGAGCCTCGCCGCAGACGTGTCCTGATCTCGACACACACGATCAGTCTCCAGGAACAGTTGATCGGAAAAGATGTTCCGCTATTGAACAGTGTGATTCCTCGTGAATTCTCCGCCGTGCTGGTGAAGGGTCGTAGCAACTACTTGTCGATTCGCAGAATGAATCGCGCGATCAGCCGGGCAACCAGCTTGTTCGCTGATGACGAACAGTTGAGCCAATTGGCGCGATCAAGAACTGGTCGACCGACAGTGCGGACGGATCCCTTTCGACTTTGCCGATCCGACCCAATTCGGGCGTTTGGGACGAGGTCGCCAGCGACACCAGCAATTGTTTGCGGTGCGCCTGCGAACACCACAAGGAGTGTTTCTACTTTCGCGCCCGACGGCGTGCCAGCAACGCACAACTGATGATCGTCAACCATGCGATGCTGTTCAGCGACTTGGCGATGCGACAACGAGGGATCTCGCTGCTTCCCGACTACGACGCCGTGATTCTGGACGAGTGTCACACCATCGAGTCGGTCGCCGGAGATCATTTGGGAATCCGGATCACGAGTGGCCAATTCGACTATCTGTTTGATCGACTTTATAGCGATCGCACTCAGAAAGGTCTGCTGGTCACGAAAGAATTGCGAGGTTTGCAACAACAGCTCGAACGCTGTCGGTTTGCGGCCACAAATCTGTTCGCCGATCTGCTCGATTGGTGGGAGAACTCGGGGCCCAAGAACGGACGCATCAAACACCCGGGGGTCGTCGATAATCCGCTCAGCGAACCGATGGAAAACCTAGCGACCGCATTGCGGCAGCAGGCCGAGGGGCAAGACAACGAATCGGACCGCAAGGACTTCGAGTCGGCACATGATCGAATGCTTTCGCTCGCCGGCGGACTTCGACAATGGCTGGGCCAAGACCTCGGTGGCGCCGTCTACTGGCTGGAACGAACAGGTTCACGTCGCGGACTCGACCGGGTCACGCTCGCCGCCTCTCCGATCGATGTCGGTCAGTCGCTTCGGCAGGTCTTGTTTCAGAGCAAAATGATTCGCAGCGTGGTCATGACCAGCGCCACACTGGCGACGGGCACGGACGACAAATTCAAATTCTTTCGCTCGCGAATTGGACTGACCGGTGGATTGTCTCTGCAAGTCGGTAGCCCATTTGATTACCAGCGGCAAGCCAAACTCGTCCTCGTCGAAGACCTTCCCGACCCGTCCAAAGAGCGTGACCGATTCGAGCAAGCGCTGCCCGAACAGATCAAGCGATTTGTGGGCCGCACCGAGGGGCACGCCTTTGTGTTGTTCACAAGTTACGACCTGCTGCGGCGATGTGCGGCGTCGTTGACACACTGGTTGGCCGAACACGAACTTCAGCTCTATAGCCAGGCCGGAAAACAAAATCGCACCCAATTGCTCGACGCTTTTCGACGCCATCCGCGCGGCGTGTTATTCGGCACCGACAGCTTTTGGCAGGGAGTCGACGTGCCCGGCGACGCGCTGACCAACGTCGTGATCACGAAGCTTCCCTTTGCCGTTCCGGATCACCCACTGCTAGAGGCAAGACTCGATGCGATCAAGTCTGGCGGCGGAAATCCGTTCACCGACTACCAACTGCCCGAAGCGGTGATCAAGTTTCGCCAAGGATTTGGCCGGCTGATCCGAACCACAACCGATCGTGGCATCGTCGTCGTGCTCGATCCAAGAATTCGCACCAAACCGTATGGCCGGCTATTCTTGGAATCGTTGCCCGAACTACCCATCCATGTTGTATCCTCGGTGCGCAAACCCACCGGGTGAACATGAACCAAGCCCCCAGCCAACACGCGGATCCTAGCAACCATGAAACGTGTCACGCCATTCCTACTCGTTTTCTGTTTGGCCGGTTCGAGCATCGCTGTCGGCCAAAGCGACGATTCAACGGCCCTGCCGAAGTCATTTCGCTGGGACGCCTCGGAACCGCTGTTGGCAGTCGATCCGGAAAAACTGCCGCCGTCGGCCGATAACCCGTGGCACGCGGTCAAGGATCCGAGCGTCGTGCGTTATCAAGGTCGATGGCACCTGTTCTGCACGCTCCGCAAACTTCACGGCGAAATGCCAGGATACATCCGGATCGGATATATCAGCTTCAAAGATTGGCAAGACGCGCCCAATGCTCCCTGGCACCTGCTCGAGATGAGTCCGGGCTATCACGCGGCACCCCAAGTGTTTTTTTTCGCACCACACAACAAGTGGTACCTGATCTATCAACTCGCCGACGAAACACGCGACATCCCCTTTGGCCCCTGTTTTTCGACGACCCAGGATATCACTGACCCGACATCGTGGACCCGGCCGGAACCGATTTACCAGCAAAAACCCGGCAACGTCAAAGGCTGGCTCGACTTCTGGGTCATTTGCGATTCCGCCAAGGCACATCTGTTCTTCACATCCTTGAATGGAAAAATGTGGCGTGCCGAGACAAAGCTGTCAGAATTCCCTCGCGGTTTCGCAGCACCAGAGATTGTTTTGGAGGACGACGTTTTTGAGGCCAGTCATACCTATCGCGTCCAAGGCGCCCAGCAGTATTTGACGCTGATTGAGGCTCAAGCTCACCGTGGCGAACGCGGTCGAAGATACTTCAAGGCATACGTCGCCGACTCTCTCGAGGGAGAGTGGAAACCATGGGCGGCCAAGCCAGACTCGCCATTCGCCGGCGCGATCAACGTACGATTCCCGGCCGGCAAGTGGACCGATTCGATCAGTCATGGTGAACTGATTCGCACCGGCATCGATCAAAACCTGGAGGTTGATCCGTCCAACTTGCAGTTTCTGTTCCAAGGGCTGCTCGATGGCCAGTGGAGTGGCGGCTATGGCCAACTGGCGTGGCGCCTCGGATTGCTCAAACCGACGGTCGAGAAGGAATGATGACCACCATCTCGATCGCGGCCCCCGATGCGATGGTTGTCATTGCCGCACTCGTTGGTGCGGCATTTAATTGCGGGCTGGCCGCGCAACTCGATTCAAGTCGACCTGCCGAGCAACGAGACCGGCAATCCTTATCAACCCCGGCGTTCAACGTCGTGCTTTGTCAAGACGAATTAGGACGGTTGCGATTTCGGCAGCGACACACAACTCCATCTAGCAAAGCCACGACGCACAGCAGCGCCAGGAACCTGGCCGGCCAGTCACCGATCCGCAGGTAGACGCTGATCCGATCATCACGTCGGGGCGTAGCGATGATCGCCCCGTCCGTTCCAGTGGCTAAATGCTCAATGAGCTGCCCTCGATTGTCGATCCACGCGGTTGGTCCGCTGTTGGCCGCCGAAAGCAGCGGACGCCGACAGCCCACCGCTACCAACTGGGCACACCGTAAGTGATGTGCGATGACGCTGGAATGGTCGAACCAACCATCGTTGGTAACGGTCACAACCACATCGGCCATTTGATCGCGATCATGGAGGTCGGCGAGTTGATCGACCGTCACTCGTTCGACCGCGGTTTCGATACAGATATTCGGTGAAACGGCGGTTTTACCGACCATGAATCGCTTGGCACCGTCACCCCTGCGTAGCCCTAACTCCGGCGGTACCAGCGATCGCAGCCAGGGGATGTGGGGTACGATCGGAACATACTCTCCGAACATCACCAAATGAGTTTTGCCGTACCAATCGTCGAGCGAACCATTGGCAGCGATGTGCACAACCCCGCTATAAACTTGGGGCACCTGTGCAAAATGCACGACACCGCAACCGACAATCAAATGGGGCGGCGCTAGCGGCGCATCTTGGGCAGCAGCCAGAACCGTTTGAATGTAGGAAGCACGCTCGAGATACAACTTGCGATGCTCGGTTATTTTTTCTTGGAACGCTTCCGGTTTCAAATGGAACGCATCGGGGACTTTTGCATCACGATCGGCGATCATCCATGGCGAGCCGCCAGCAAACATCGATTCGGGCCAGACGACGACATCCACCTTCTCGCCAGCGGCACGTAACGCTTCCAACGATTGCTGCGCGTAGTTCTGAAAGATCTCAACCTCGCGACTCACGTCCTGGCCATACTCGACTGCTTCATCGCGTTGGATCAGCGCGAATGTCGCCAGTGGCGGGCCCGCCGGCTCGTTCAATCGAAATCGTCCGTAGGCGATCGTGGCGATGACCAGGGTGATCGCGATCGCCCAGGCCGGTATTGCCTGACGGGCGGTCGTTTGTTTTCTCGCGACCGCGATCGCCATCAAGATTGCGACGTTGATGGACACCAGAACGAAACTCACGCCGTAGGTCCCAAAAATGTCCGCGATCTGAATCATTTCCGGGACATCGGCCATCGTATGGCCCAACATCGCGGCGGAGATCCCCGTCAACAGGTAATTGCGCAGGCACTCTCCGCCGACCCATGTGATTGGCGCCGCAAGCCACAGCGGTACACCTCGCACCAACATTCGTCGACAGAGCAAAACGAAGAGTACCCAGTAAAGGCCAAGGTATCCCGCGAGCGCCATCCAGCACAAATACATCACCGGGTGAGCATGTCGCAGGCCTTGCAACGTCACCAGCCAGAACAATGTCGCCAGCAGCCACAAAGAAAAATAATTGCCGCGACTCGGGGGATTCGCATCGATGATCCGACACAACAGCGGGACGAGAGCCACCAGCGCCATTGGCCAGATCGCAAACGGCGGTTGCGACACCCACAGGAGGACCGCTGATACCATCGCGGTCGCTGCGAATCTCCAATTTCTCGGCACAGGTTTCCCGCAATCGGATGTCTCCGCCTGCGTGCCGTTTTCAGAGGTGCGTCCGTTCATCGAGGCATCGTACGAGATGGCCGGGGATCATGGAATGGAGGTTTCATCACCTCCAACTTCCTCGGACACCGGATTCAATGGCTCGGGGCCGGATCAATCGATCAATATCCGGTTAGAATGATCGCTCCATCGTCTGCTCCCCCAACTGCTCGCTGCCATGTCCGATCATCAGTTTCTAGGACCGTACCGGATCGGAGAGCCGCTCGGCCGCGGCGGAATGGGATCGGTCTTTCGGGCCGTTCACGAAAAAACCGGCGAGCGAGTTGCGGTCAAGTTGATCGCACAGCACGTCGCCGATGAAGCGAGGTTTCGAAGGCGGTTCGACGCCGAAGTGAAAACGCTGCAGCGACTGCGGCATCGAGGGATCGTGCGGCTGATCGGTTTTGGTGAACAACGTGGGCAGCTCTTTTATTCGATGGAATTGGTGGAAGGTGAGGCGCTGCAGAAGCGGATCGGCCGAGAAAAAAAACTCGATTGGCGACCGACCCTTGATATCGCGATCCAGATCTGTAGTGCCCTGAAACACGCCCATGACATCGGAGTGATTCACCGCGACTTGAAACCGGCAAACTTGTTGCTAACTCACGATGACACGGTCAAGTTGGTCGATTTTGGAATCGCGAAGATTTTCGGTGACGGTGAACAAACCGTTGCCGGATCGGTGTTGGGTACAGCCGATTACATGGCTCCCGAACAAGCGTCTAGCGAGGGGATCACGGCGCGAACCGACCTGTACGCGTTGGGAAGCGTGATGTACGCCATGCTCACCGGACGTCCACCGTTCACCGGAAAAAAGATCACCGATGTCATCGAATCGCTCAAACGCGATCGCCCCGTACCACTTGATCTCGTCAATCCCGATTTGCCCGAAGCTCTGGTCGAGTTGATTCACGAACTGTTGGAAAAGGACCCCAAGGACCGGCCGCCAACCGCCCTTGCTGTGATGAATCGTTTAAAGGCGATGCGAGCAGGGCTACAACGAGAGCAAACGGTCGTCGCCGACAATCTGCCCACCGAGGCAGGCATACCGTCGAACGCTTCGGACACCAGCATCATCGAGGACAAAAGCAGTTCCGCTGTGACCGGATTGAGTGACCAACGGGGTACAAGCAACGTTCGACGTCGAACGATTGTATCGAAAGGTGCCGGAGGCGAAGTTTCCAAGGTATCCCCCCATGATGCAACCGCCGTATTCAGCGACGCCAAGACGATGATGCCCGATGGTCGCGTGATTGAAGATTCCGATCCGCACGCACAACAATCCAAAACGCACTTTCAAACCGTCGATGCCGACGGTCCCAGCAAGAGTTTGTTCCATGGTGAACCGGCCACAACAGACAACCATTGGGTTCATCTGTTTTCAATTGCCGCGATGATCGCCGTCTTGCTGGGATGTGGTTGGTGGTTCCTCAACGCGACGTGCCCGCCAAGTGCCGATCAGGCCTACGTGACGATACTGGAAACGGACGATCTGCAAGTGATGGAGGATTTCCTTCGTCGGTTCCAAGACGATCCCCGGTACCAAGAGGTCTTGGACCTACGGATGGCGACCAAGCTGTCAAGAACTCTGAAACGACTGAACACACAAGCCAAACTTGGCGTCACACCGCTCGATGCGTTCCAGCAAGGATTTATCGATGCCATGGAAGATCGCCAGCAGAATCCCAAACGCGCTAGCGAGCGCATCGGACTGTGGCTTGATATTCACGACCATTCAGCTTCACAACTGGATCCGGTTGAGCAAGAAATGATTGAGCTTGCCATTCATGAGATGAAACAATTGGTCAAGCGAGCGCCCGCCATCATCCTTGATCCCAAAGCCAAAGAACTGATCAAGCGAATTCACCAGAGCGTTGAACAAGGATCTGGCGAGGAAACGCGAAAACTGCTGGAAGGCATTTTGAGCCTGTACGCCGATGATGAGTGGGCAAGACCGGCGAGAGAAGAAGCAGAAAGGCAGTTGCGACGGATCAATGATGCTTCGAAGAATTAACAGCCGGTTGCGGACAGGACGGCCATCCTCATAGGCCGAACGAGCGAAACGCCATTCCGGCAGGCGGCGAAATCACGCTGGTGTGAGGTGCCGGAACTGCGTCGCTTGTTGTTACCTGCCCACACCAAGATCAACAGGCTGCGAAGCTTACCAACACGATGTCCAAAACCGATTAGTCCTCGGTAACCAGACTGCCCCACCAGCTCGCGTTGGGACTCCAATCGGGTTCGAGCATCGCGGCGTGCGTCTTTTCGAGCCGCTCTTTCAACTCCGTCTGTGCACGCTGAAATTTCGCTTCGGTACGCAGCGGATCATACCGTGGATCCGGCTGCGGGTATTTCGCGTTCACCGACTCCAACCATGACATCAGCTGTTCCGCCATCCGTTCGGCTCGATAGGGATGCGATCGTGCGAGATCACTTTCCTCACCCCCATCGATGCTCAGGTTGTACAGCTCGTTGCGGCCATCGTCGTAGTAATGAATCAGCTTCCAATCGCCGTCGCGGATGATCGAACTGGGTTCGCCACCCTGATTGTCATAGTGGGGATAATGCCAATACAGCAGCCGTGTGTCGATCGATTGACCTTTCAACAGCGGCACCAGACTGACGCCATCGACATGTTGCCCCGCACGGGCCGGCAAACCACATAGTTCCAGAATTGTGGGATAAAAATCCGCGCCCGTCACTGGCACGTCACAAGTCGAATTCGGTTTTGTGATGTTCGGGTATCGGATGTAGTATGGTTCGCGAATGCCGCCTTCCCACTGCCGTCCCTTTCCGCCACGAAGCGGCAAATTGCTGGTTGCGTACGCATCGCCTGACGAGACGCCGCCGTTATCGCTCGTGAAGATCACGAGCGTCGAATCGCTCAGGCCCGACTCATCCAGCGCGGTGAGCACACGTCCGACCGCGGTATCGGTCGCTTCGACCATGCCCGCATAGACCGGGTGATCTTGAACTTGCCGTACCGGAAGCGTGCGATCCACCTTGAATCGTTCGGCTCCCGCGGGCAGGATCGGCGCCGCCTGCCGATACTTTGACCACAGTTCGCGAGTCGTCTGGACTGGTGCGTGAACACTGTAGAAGGACAACATCGCAAAGAAAGGTTGATCGCGATGCGACTTGATGAACTGCGCCGTTTCATCGGCCAACCGCAGCGGCAATGACTCGCCGGGCGGTCCGTCTTTCATCTCGGGGTTGTCGTAAGGCGAAAAAAATCCGCCGGGCGGGCTGCCGCGATGATGTCCGCCGATATTGATCTCGAATCCGTGATCGACAGGAAGCGATCCCTCACCTCCCAAATGCCACTTACCGGCAAAGAAGGTGCGGTAGCCACCCTCTCGCATCGCCTCGGCGAGTGTCACATCGTCATGCGGAAGGTTGTGCAAATACTCGGCCGGAAGCAATCGGTCATCACGGTTCCACTCCCTTCCGCTGGCGGCGCCAATCCAATTCGTGATGCCATGTCGAGCGGTGAATTTGCCAAGCTGGATGCTGGCCCGCGATGGACTGCACACGCGGCAAGTTGCGTATCCTTGCGTGAATCGCATCCCTCCGCGAGCCAAGTTGTCGATATTCGGGCTGCGGTAAAACGTGCTGCCCTCGATCGACAAATCGTGCAGCCCCATATCGTCGACCAAAATCAATACGACATTGGGACGTTCGCTAGCCGTTGCGATTGACGCCAAAGAAGCAATCAGCCCAACGGCGATAGAGACGAAACGCATGATTGACCCAAGCAGAGATGGTATGCAATTGCTCACTCGGTTCTCCGACACGGCAGCCGATGGCGACACCATCTCGAAGAACGGGAGCGGACGGAGTGTCCAAGACCCGCATTTTACAGTCCCTTCAGCACCGGTGCGCGCGATTGACCCATCAAAACCCGGTCTCTCATGCCTCGTTGAGTCGGTGCAGGCGCGGCGAAGCCCACGGCTCAATCGGAGACTCGAGGATCTGGCGAATACGTCGGATCAGCGCTGACGGATCATCGTGGCAGTAGCCAAAACAACCAACGAACAAACCAATCAAACAAATCCAAACGGGAATCCAAACGCAGTCCAAACGGGAATCCAAATCCAAACGGGGTCAGTCCCAAACGGGGTCAATGGTCCCAAACGGATCCCAAACGGGTCCCAAACGGGGTCAGTCCCAAACGGGGTCAGTGCCTTTCCAATCAGTCCCAAACGGGGTCAGTGGCTTTCAATCCCAAACGGGGTCAGTGCCTTTCCAATCCAAACGGCCAAACATCCCAAACGGGGTCAGTGCCTTTCCCCAAACGGGGTCAGTGCCTTTCCCAAACGGGGTCAGTGCCTTTCCGGTGGGCGGCAGGTCGCACGGCCGCGGACGAAATCCGAGCCAAACGGGGTCAGTGCCTTTCCGGTGGGCGGCAGGTCGCACACACGCGGACGAAATCCGAGGACTCGGTGAAGTCACGGAAACAAAACACTTGACCCACCCGCTCAGAAGTGTACATTTGGCCATGTCCCCGACCCCCTGGGAGATCTGGCCATGACCCGAACGCGACGTTGCGATGTCTTCGATCCCGATACAATCGGCCTCTACCACTGTTTCAATCGAGTCGTCCGGCGAAGCTTTCTCTGTGGCTTCGATCCCGTGAGCAACCACGACTATTCGCATCGCCGGCAATGGCTCCTGCAGCGACTGAAGTATCTCGCCAAACACTTTGCCGTCGATGTGCTCGGCTACGCGATCCTTTCCAATCACTATCACCTGGTCCTTCGCAATCGGCCCGACCAAGTGCGGGCGATGAGCGATGAGCAGGTCGTCCGGGCTTGGTTGAGGATCTGCCCGAACTCCCAACGGCGCCCCGATGGCACCGCCGGTGAACCGACCCCGGCGGAGGTTCGACGGCAGCGGCAGCGGCCCGGACAAGTCCAGGAACTTCGCAAACGACTCTCCAACCCCTCCTGGCTGATCCGACAACTTGCCCAGTACATGGGGATTCGATGCAACGCCGAAGACCAAATCGCCGGCCACTTTTGGGAGTCACGTTTCGGCATGCGCCGATTGCTGGACGAATCGGCAGTGCTGGCCTGCCTGGCCTACGTGGATCTCAATCCCATCCGCGCCGGGATGGCCGATTCTTTGGAAGGTTATCCGCATGTGTCGATCGGCGAGCGGTTGCGGACGCTGGATGATCGAGCGGTTGACTCTTCGGATTGGCTGGCACCGCTGGAACTTGCCAGCCAGAGTGATGGCCAATCGGTCACGGTGGTCAATCGCTTGTCGCGGCGCGAGTTGGAGGAGCACTTGGCGGCCCAACAGCAACAACCCCTTGGCTGCCTGCCGATGACCCTGGAAGACTACGCGAATCTGTTGTCTTGGCTATCGGGCAAACCGAGGAATCGTGCGGGCACGGCTCCCAAGGTGGATGGCGCCTCGATCTTAGCAAGGCTCCGTCTCGATCCGGTTGAGTTCGCCGAATTGGTGAGTTGCTTCAGCGAGCGTTTCTTTACGGCGGTGGGTTGCCCGGCATCGCTGGATGCCGAAGCGAAACGTCGCGGTCGTCGCCGGCTCAACGCCCCTGGCAAGCGATCGCTCAAGCCGTGTGGCGGCGGCTAGATCGACTGGCGACCACCTCTCTCTGTGGAATGATTCAATCTTTTCTCCGTCGACTTTGCGGGCAACCTCTGCGCCCTGCTGGCTGAACGTCGCTTCGTTCACGCTCGGAAGCTGCCGCTAGCCGACGATCAAGCATGACCTCTCCGCGCTCGCCGCGACCGAGTCGGTCATCCAAGCCAAGAATCGGAGATCCACGATCGAAGCACGCTCCTTGAAAAGCACTGACCCGAATGCCGCGTGGTTAAGACGTAACTCATTGGCTAACAGCAAGTTGCGAATCAATCGACTGGCTGCCACGACATGGCGGTGCGAGAAAACCCAAAGGAAATGATTGTGGCATGCAAAATGCTGGGCCGTTTTGCTTGCACTGCATGTAGTGCAAGGTCCCAAATCGCACACTACGGACAGTCGATTCAGGCTTAACCGCGCGGCATTCAGCACTGACCCCGTCCGCGCCGACCCCGTGAAAAAGCACTGACCCCGTCCGCGGTGGATCCCGTCCGCGGTGAAAAAGCACTGACCCCGTCCGCGCACTGACCCCGTCCGCAGACCCCGTCCGCGCAGCGGTGGGTTGCCCGGCATCGCTGGATGCCGAAGCGAAACGTCGCGGTCGTCGCCGGCTCAACGCCCCTGGCAAGCGATCGCTCAAGCCGTGTGGCGGCGGCTAGATCGACTGGCGACCACCTCTCTCTGTGGAATGATTCAATCTTTTCTCCGTCGACTTGCGGGCAACCTCTGCGCCCTGCTGGCTGAACGTCGCTTCGTTCATGCTCGGAAGCTGCCGCTAGCCGACGATCAAGCATGACCTCTCCGCGATCACCGCGACCGAGTCGGTCATCCAAGCCAAGAATCGGAGATCCACGATCGAAGTACGCTCCTTGAAAAAGCACTGGCCCCCTTCTGAGTTGTGAAAAAGCACTGACCCCGTCCGCGGTGAAAAAGCACTGACCCCGTCCGCGGACCCGAAAAAGCACTGACCCCGTCCGCGCCGCTGACCCCGTCCGCGCCGCCCTGACCCCGTCCGCGCCGCCGTCCGCGCCGCCGTCCGCGCCGCCGTCCGCGGACCGGACCCCGTCCGCGGGACCACTCGCGGCCGAAGTGCAAGACGATTGCGACTTAACCGTCGCAGTCGTCGTCAAGGCCCTTGAAGGAGTGATCGAAGACCAATTTGTCTACGTAGGCTCGATCGGCAGCAAGGGCACCTTCATTCACGCGGCAATCAAATTAAAAGAGTACCGTGGTCGACCGATAGGATTGTTCATCCCGGAGATCGACGGGAATCTCGCCAGCCAGCCATTCGGTGAACCGGAATTGACTCGCCTTTCTGAAGTCGCAGCAAACGATATAGCGGGCCAAATCCGTGACCTCGCGGTGATTTCAGAGCTGGGGTTGTCTCCGATGATGAAGCCTGCATCAGATGTGACCCCAGTCACTTTAGCTTGGCACATTGCGGTACTGCCACCTCATTTTCCTTCGCATGACGGACGTAAAAACCGGTCTGTCTGTGGCGTCGCAAGACAAACGAGTCATTCGCATCAACATGCGTTGAGGAAAATGACGGGATCACGCAGGAACCCGATGCGCCGCTCGAGTGGCTCAAGCGACATGCTTTATCGCCGAATGTCATAGCACCAAAGCGTGCCTGAATCGCGGATATAAAGGCGACCGTTGGCGACGACGGGATACGCCCACGCCTTGGCGCTGCCACGGTCCGGTTGATTCGGCGGCGAAAACCGCCCGTGCTCCCGGTAGGCTTCTGGGTTGGCCTCGACCAACATCACGTCGCCATTCTCTAAATGGAGATAAAGACGGTTGTCGGCGTAGCAAATGGAAGTTGACGCGGGAATCCGCTCTTCCCAACGGGCCGCGCCGGTTTTGAAATCGATGCACATCAATGTTGATCGGCCCCCTCCGTAAAGGTGATCGCCAAGCAAAATAAATCCACCTTGTGCGTTGGGCAGTTTTGGGCTGAAGTAGACTTCATTGGCTTCGACGCCGTCCGGCTTCGGCGTGAGTTTGACGAGACCGCCGCCCACACGTCCGGCACCGCTATAAACCATACCCTCGTGGACGACCGGTGTTGGCGAATTCGCTTGACCCTTGGTTCCGCTGTACGACCAAAGAAACTTTCCGGTCTTGGCGTCAACGCCAACGAGTCCGAGGCCAAGAAAGGCGATGTACTGTTTCACATCGCCCGCCTCGCCAATGACGATGGATGCATAGCCGGCCTCTTCACTGCCCGGGACCGCTGCTTTCCAGACGAGTTCTCCCGTGTCGCGATTCACAGCCACCAACGCCGCGGATTCGCTGCCCGGTGCGATGATCAACAGGTCCTCGTCGACCAAAGGCGATTCGGCATATGCCCACGTACCCGGCTTGCCACCAAAATCGCTTCGCAGGTTGTGTTGCCAACGAATCTTGCCGGTGCCCCTTTCCAGGCAAGTCAGATCGCCGTCGGATCCCAACGCATAGACCGAATCGCCGACAACCGTCGGCGTGGAACGTGCGGCTGGATAGTTGGGTCGTTGATCAGGATTGCCAACCTTGCCAATCGGTGTCGACCAGAGCTGGCTGCCGTCTTGGGTATCGAGCGCCTTCACCGACTCCTGTTCCAAGCCGTTGTTCACGACCAAAAAGATCATTCCGTCAATCACCGATGGGGCGCCATATCCATCGCCAAGATCCTGAACTCGCCATAGTAATTTGGGGCCACCTTCGGGCCATTGCTGCCGGAGTCCCGTTTCGTCCGAAGTGCCATCGCGGTCTGGCCCGCGCCACTGAGGCCAGTCCGCCGAAACCGAAATGCCCGGTAAGAGTAGCGCGGCGATCACGGAGCCAACGAGCAGGCCGGCTTGCAGACGTGACAAGAGAGATGTGCTTTTCAACATCATTTTTCTCCGCTTTGTTTGATTCGACCATCGACCATACAATACCACGGCCCGCCGCTCCGCCGAAGGCAGATGGACGGATCGTCTTGCGATCCTAACAAATTGACAGTCGCGCGACGCGTCTCAGCTCTCGTTCGTTGATCAAGTCCTCGAATTCAGGAGTTGCCAGGGGTCCGATTGATCTCCGTTCCGCTGGCATCTCGCCAACGACGAAGCGTTCACATCACCAGGGATTCAGGGTCACGGGTTGAAATTACAGCAAATTACACGGTTTGCTGCTGCCGGCACGGTGTCGCTGTCACTCCTGGTTGCCGGCCTGCGTGCAAATCAACTCCGTGCGGTATCATAGAACGTTCGCCGAGTCGTTGTTTTGCATCGCACTTATTTATCATCTGACATGAGGGATGCCCGATGAAACGTGACGCCTATTCCCACAACCGAAGAGGCATGCTGTTGACGACCGTCGGCGGAATGGCCGGTGCCGCTTTATCGGCATTCAACGCCTCGCCCGGGTGGGCCAAAGAAAGCGATGCGGGACGCACGGAGTTTCAGATCGCTTGCATGACCCTTCCGTATTCAGCGTTTCCACTGAAGCGAGCGTTGGTCGGAATCAAGGCGGCGGGCTATCGCTTTGTTGCTTGGGGGACATCCCATCGGGAGACTCCTGACGGCGAACGCGTGCCAGTGATGCCGACCGATGCTCCGCCGCACAAAGCACTCGAATTGGCGAAACAGTGCCGCGATTTGGGTCTGGAGCCGTTGATGATGTTTTCAACCGTTTATCCGGAAGCCTCTGATGGCCTGGAAGTGCATACCCGCCGGATCAAACAAGCCAGCGCTGCGGGAATTCCTCAAGTGCTCACATTCGGCCACACCGATGGTGGAAGCCGAGAACTGTGGATCGAGCGGTTCAAGAAACTGGGACCAATCGCACGAGACAACGGCGTGCTGTTGGTCGTCAAGCAACATGGCGGCTCGACTGGGACCGGAAAGGCGTGCGCAGAGATTATTCGAGAAATTGACGATCCGGGAATCAAAGTGAACTACGACGCCGGCAACGTGATGGACTACTTGGATGTTGACCCGATTCCCGATGTTCAAGAGTGCGCCGACGTTGTCCACAGTTTCTGTATCAAGGACCATCGCAATTGGCCCGTGGATCAAGATTGCGGACCGGGGTTTGGCGAGATCGACCACTACCGGTTGCTTTCTCCGGTCGCCTTGTCTGGCCGACGGATGCCGCTTTGCTGTGAGAATATCTTCGCACCGCTCGTGCCCCGGCCCGACAAACCGGAGGGCATTGACGCGCTCGCGCGACAAGCGCGGGAGTACCTGGAGACGGTCGTTGCAGGGCTTCAGATGTAGGCGAGGTAGTCAGCCGTTTCAAGGGTCCGACGATTCAAATTCGCGAAACGAGAAATCCATGTTCAGCTGGAAAATCCGATTCACATGCTTGCTCGTGAGCTCACTCGCGTGGCATCCGTGCTTCGGCCAAAGCGAAGCCCAGATTGATCACCACTCCGACTTCGTTGCCATCTCACCACGTGACACGATCATTCGACCTTTCAACGGACACGACCTCATCGGTTTCACGAAGTGGCGTCAGGACACCGGGCATGAAGACCCACAGTCCGACTACCGTGTCAATGATGGAATGATCCACCTTGGCGGTCGCGGTATGGGATATTTGGCAACGGTTGATTCCTACCGAGACTATCACCTGAGTGTTGAGTGTAAGTGGGGCGAACGGACCGACGGATCGAAATATGTCCGGAACTCGGGAATCCTTCTGCACGCGACTGGGCCGCATGGGAACGCACGCGGAATCTGGATGGCCTCGATCGAATGCCAACTGGCGCAAGGCTGCGAAGGCGATCTGATTGTCATTTCCGGCGAGGACGCCAAAGGCAACGCCATTCCAGTCCGTCTAACGAGCGATACCAGAATCGCGACCGACGGTCGCACTCGCTGGCAACGCGGCGGTGCGAAGACACTTTATTCCGGCAAACAGTTTTGGTGGTCCAAGCATGAAGCCGGCTTTCAAGAATTGCTCGATACACGCGGCAAGGATGACGTGGCTAGCCCCCTGGGAGAATGGACGAAGGTCGAGTGCATCTGCGATGGAAGTCGGATTACGATCAAAATCAACGGGACGATCGTCAACGAGTGTTATGATGTCTTCCCGACGGCTGGCAAGATTCTGTTGGAGAACGAAAAGAACGAGATTTTTTTTCGCAACCTCCAAATTCGACCGCTTCCAACACCACAGTTTCCTCAAAACGGAGAACCGAATGCCCAAGACGACGAGCGATAGCGGTATCGGTATGCGTCAAGATTCTTCTCGACGACGATTCATTGGAACTTCACTCTCGACGGCCGCTGCCGCTGTTGGCGCCGGAACGATTGCCTTCCCTTCGGCCGTTCACGCCGCAGCGGGCGATGACGTGTTGCGAGTCGGATTGATCGGGTGCGGAGGACGAGGCACCGGAGCGGCACGACAAGCCTTGGAGGCTGACGACAAAGTGAAACTCGTTGCGATGGGCGATGCGTTTGCGGATCGACTTCAGTCGAGCTTGACATCCCTGAGGGCCGTAGAGGAACTCGCTGGCAAGATTGAAGTGCCACGTGAGCAACAATTCGTCGGCTTTGACGCTTACAAGGGCGTGCTGGCAACCGATGTGGACGTTGTACTATTGACAACGCCGCCCCATTTTCGGCCGCTGCAGCTAAAAGCTGCGATCGACGCCGGTAAGCATGTGTTCGCCGAAAAACCGGTTGCAGTCGATGCACCAGGAGTAAGATCTGTACTGGAAACTTGCGCGGAAGCCAAACGTAAGAATCTGTCTGTCGTTTCCGGCCTTTGCATTCGCTATGACGGTGGTTTTCGCGAAACCGTGAAGCGGCTGCATGATGGGGCGATCGGTGACATTCATACGTTCATCGCGAATGATTATCGAGGCCCGATCTGGGTCAAGCCTCGCAAGGATGATTGGACCGATATGCATTGGCAGATGCGAAACTGGTATTACTTCACTTGGCTGTCCGGTGATTTTAACGTCGAGCAGCATGTGCATTATCTCGACGTTGGTGCGTGGGTGATGGGCGGCTATCCGGTCAAAGCCATCGGGATGGGCGGTCGTCAGGTCCGAACCGATCCGATGTACGGCAATATCTTCGACCACCACAGCGTGACCTATGAATATGAGAACGGCGCGAGGTTCTTCAGCAACTGTCGTCAGCAGCGTGGTTGTAAGAACGAAATGGGAAGTTACGCACTCGGGTCAAAAGGCCGAGCCAAGGTTTCCGAGAGCGGACTCGAGATCACGTCGGACACGACGTGGCGATTCGAGGAGCAGGTCAAGAACATGTATCAGGTCGAGCACGACGAATTATTCGCCGGTATTCGCGCTGGCAAACCCCTCAACAACGGCGAGTACATGGCCAACAGCACGATGCTTGCGATCATGGGCCGGATGGCAACCTATACCGGCCAAGAGATTACCTGGGAACAGGCAATGAATTCGACTCAGGATTTGTCGCCAGAAAAATATGAGTGGGGTGCGGCTCCCGAAATCGAAATCGCCCGACCAGGGATAACCAAGTTCGTGTGAGCCGACAACTTCGCTAACAGCATTTGGGCAGGAGCATGACCGTAATGCGACCAATTCAGCAGTCTCCTGTCGTTCCTCATAACCGGAATCCCGGTGGGCACGCTGCCACTCGGATAAGCGAGATCCGCCCATGATCGATGACAGCCACATCCTGCCTCTCGGACGCAGAGCCTTCCTTCAACACGGAACGCTTGTGCTGGCAGCGGCTTCGGTGGCGCCGTCGTCACGGTTGGCCGCTGCAGAGCAACCTGGTTTGCGTGTCGGACTCGTCACGGACCTGCACTACGCGGACAAGCGACCAGCCGGGACTCGTCATTACCGGGAGACGCTCAGAAAGCTTGCAGAGGCAGGACAGCAGTTCGCGCAGGATCAACCGACGTTCCTTGTCGAACTGGGTGACCTGATCGACGCTGCCGAATCGGTGGCCGTCGAAGAAGGATACCTGAAGACGATCAACCGGGAATTCGCTGCGATCTGCAAGGAACGGCATTACGTCTTGGGCAACCACTGTGTGGACATGCTTAAGAAGGAAGAATTTCTGGGTGGTGTCGAACAGCAGAAGTCGTACTACTCATTCGACCGTGGTGGCTTCCATTTCGTGGTTCTGGATTCTTGCTTTCGTAGCGATGGAGAGCCCTATGGGCGGAAGAACTTCCAGTGGACGGACGCCAATGTTCCCGCCGCCGAACTGGAATGGCTGGACGCCGACCTGGAAGCGACCGACAAACAGGTGATCGTGTTCGCTCATCAACGGTTGGACGTGAACAACAACCACGGCGTGAAGAACAACGCAGTCGTGCGGAAAATTCTCGAATCATCCGGCCGTGTGCTGGCGGTCTTTCAGGGGCATAGTCACCAGAACGATCTGATCGAGATCGGTGGTATCCACTACTGCACGCTGGTTGCGATGGTGGAAGGATCGGGCAAGGAGAATAATGGATACTCATTGATGAACATCGAGCCCAACGGCACGATCCGACTGAACGGATTCCGCAAACAGAAACCGTACAATTGGCAGCGACAGGCGTGATCCGATCGGCTGCTCGCTGTCGGCCGCTCACCGATTGTACCACAGCATCAAAATCAAAATCGCCAGCAGAACAACCCACACGAGGATGGCCCGCCGCGTTGCTTTCTTTGCTCGTTTTTCCTCCCACCAACTTCGCGGCCGAACCCCCTGGGCAAGAAACGTGGCAACACCGGCCAAGTTGATGCAGATGACATTTGTCATCGCCAACAGAAGTGCTCCACCAGCCGATGAGGTGTAACCTTCACCGAGCAGCATTCCAGAAACGACGAGCGGTGGCACCAATGCGACCGCCACCATCACGCCGATCACTGCGCCGGACAGCCCCTCGGTGAACGCCAACGTGCCCGCGGAACCTGCCGCCAGAGCGAGCAGAATGTCTCCCAAGCCAACGTCTGCCCGGGAAGTGATCGCTGGCACCGATGGGTCCACCACGAGCAAAAATCCGCTAAAAACGGCCGTTCCAAAGGCCACAAGTAGACCGGTCAGGTTCGCCACGAGCGCTCGACGAAGAAGATCAAAGTCGCCCAAGGTCGTTGCAAGTGCCATGGCGACATTCGGTCCCAACAACGGGGCAATGACCATGGCGCCAATGATCACCGCAACGTCGTTCCGCACCAGACCGACCGCAGCCACGACAGCTGAGAGAATCGCCATCCCCACGAAGACACGTGAGACACCGAGTCCCTCACTGACTTCGGTATAGAGTTCCTCACGGCTGATCCGTTGTTTTCTATTCTCCGCATCCGTGTCATTGACCGACATTACCTCCTGCTCGGTCTCTGCTTCCGGCTTGGGACGAGGCAGAACCGCTTCGACTGGAAACAGAATGACGTGAAATCCTGCGGCGTTGGCAAACTGTTGCTCAAACCGATCCATGATGGGTTCGGTTTCCTCAGCGGGGACCAACAGATGCAAAACACTCTGATCGGTATTCGTGTCTCGCCAGCGGCCAAGAACTTCACGTCCTTCGAGCAACTCGTCGAGCTTGTCGTCGCTGTCTTGCGGAACAAAAATCTGCATTACCCGGAGGACCATCGCTTATCTCTCGCGTCACAAATTTGAATCGCGATCCATGAAAATTGCCTGATTCGGCATCCTGAATCCGCATGCTTGCCGTCCTTGCGGATCACCGGAGCGGGACGAGTGGTGGAGGTTAGAGATCATTGAATCTCTCCAATTCGCGGTTCAGGCCAGAGTATATCCGCTGCCTTGGATGGCGAGCAGCGGGAACAGGAAGTGACGAACTGCGATGGTGAAAGATATGAATCGCAGCACTTGTGCGGAACGTTTGCTGCTTACCGCTGAGGTGAAACGGGAGACCCGATTGCATCCATCACCCGTCCCTGATGGTGATTCCGCCGAGTCATCACCTGGGTCGCATGCGACGGACGCGTGAACTGGCTGGGGCGGGTGTGTCGCGAGAATCATCGAGACACCAGTGGGACGCGGTTGAAATGCATCATTGACGCGGATAATCGGTACGATCGCCCCTCCGCGAAAGGGTAAGCGTGCCGCACGCTCGGTTCCCGCGTCGATCGGTAATGCTGCGTGCTAGCTTCCTTTTGGGTACCCGGAATCATGGGGAATGCCGGGACGCGTACGTTGGGCGTCAAAGTGAATACAAAATGAAGACAATTGTAGGGATCGTGGTGTTGATGGTCGGTGGAACAGTGGGAATCTACTTTGCTTCTTCCTATGTGATGGGGGGAATCGAGGGTGGCATGCCTCGTGGCGGGGATGGCCACTTTTCCGATTATCACGAAGACAACGCAGTCACCGAGTTTTTCGGCGGCAGAAAAGAGAGCGGTGGGCTGGCGACCGGATTCACAGCTGGCGATGTCAACACCAATCCATTTGCAGATTGAGCCAACCGTCGGACATCCATCGGCATTACCAACACGGCCCTCGGCTTGACGTCGGCTAATTGCGATTTGCAAAATCAATTGGGACAGACCAGCCGCTGTTGGGCGCAGTTGTTGCGCAGAGAATGAAAGTTGGGGATGCAGGAACCGCCAGCACCGATCGTCCATTTGTCATCGCTGCAGAATACTTTCTACCTGCTTCGGCACGGCCATAGCGTTGCCAATCAGCAGCAGTTGATTGTCAGCAACCCGGTGGTCGGGCTGCACAGATTTGGGCTGACCGACATTGGCACCCAACAGGTTCAATCGAACCTCGCGGCGATGAAGGGACCATTGCATGACGTGACGCGGATCATTTCCTCTGACTTCCTTCGCACGCATCAGACTGCGACCATTGCCTCGTCAATGTTGGGCGCCCCAGTCGAGTTATCCCATCGGTTACGCGAACGCGACTTTGGAGATTTCGACGGCCAATCGAATGAGCATTACCAGCGGGTCTGGAACCAGGATGCTCATGACGCGGCGCAGCGAAGGTGGAATGTCGAGAGCGTCGAATCGGTTGCTGCGAGGATGTGCGGATTGGTGCAGGAGATCGAGCGATCGACTATCGGAAAGAAAATTCTGTTGGTTTCCCATGGCGATCCGTTGCAAATCTTGATCACCGCCACCAGCGGTGTTGATTTGCGGCTCCATCGCCAGCTTGACTCGATGCAAACGGCAGAAGTCCGTCTCCTCTCGGTCGGACGTCACGAAGGGAACGACCTGCCGGCGTCAGACCAAAGTGGGTGAGGCAGGTTGAGTCGTCTACTCGACCCGCACTAGCTTCATGATCCGCCCGGAGATGTTCCAATCTTGGACATAAAGGTTTCCGTGATCGTCCCAGTACGAACCGTGCGTACCACTGAAGATACCCTCTTTCCACTGTTCTTGAGGAACATTGTAACTCGCTCCCTTCTGAGGATCCGGGTTATTGCCCAACACAGCGATGATGGTGTTGCTCTTGTCAAGAATGACCAACCGCCCGTGCAAATCGGGTACGGAGACGTAGTCGCCCTGGACGGCGGCGGACGTTGGCATTCCCAGACCGGTCACGACCTCGTCGATGAATTCTCCGTTCAGGTCGTAATGAAGCAGGCGGCCCTTGGGTTGGTGGTTGCGGTCGCATATCAACAGGCGTGGCGGCTCGTAACGCGTGTCCAGCGTCATGCCATGGGCGGTTTTGAATTGCTTCAGGCCGTTCCCCTGGGACCCGAAGTGCATCAGGTATTTCCCCGTCTTGTCGTACTTGAAAATGTGGTCGCTCGCGTAGCCGTTGGACAGAAAGATGTCACCATTGGGAGCCACCGTGATCGCCGTCGGATTGAACTTGATGGGGCCGAGTCCGGACTCGTCGGGTAACGTCAATTTCAGCACGATTTCCCCGGTCCTGGGGTTGAACTTGATCCCCTCGGCGTCGTTGTTGCGGGCTCCATAGATAAATTCCCCGTCCTCCTCCTGGCGGATCTCCATGTCATGGATGTTGGAGAATCCTTTTCCCAAATACGAATGGATCACTTGGCCTTCCGGTGAAAACACAAACACTCCTTGTTGGGCGCTGGTATAGATGTTGCCCGCTTTGTCGATCACGACTGCACCGTGGGTCGGGCCCAACGCCGAGTTTCCATCAGGGCGGAGCCCCCAGCCCGGTACTGTGTCGAAGGTCATCAGCCCACATCCCATCCGCACCGGCTGTGGCTTTTCTTCGGCAAGAACCGACAACGCCATACCCAGCGAGAACGTGATCGCGATGCAAATCGAGCCGTTTTTCATGATCGAGATTCCTAGTTGATTGGTCCAAGTGAACAGATAGCGTTGGCATCGCATTGTAACTGACACGTGCGCACCGGCAATCGAAGGCGCATCGATCAAAGACGCGCCATTCTTGAATGCCGTCACCGCGCTGTTCCAGTCGGAAAGCTCTGCGGCGCGAACTTGCGAGAAAGACACGACGAACACCTCACACGCGTCATCGGCTGTTGCCGCCTCGCGACCATGACCCAAGTCACTGCCGCGCTGGGCATGATGGCGAGCCAAGTCTGGACCGATTCCGCCGCAGACAACCGGTGATAAGTGCCCTGTTTCTCACCGGAAGCTATCTTCTTCCGCCGCCACCTCGACCGTGAGATCCGCCACCCCCAAAACCGCCGCCGCCGGACCGGGAACCACCACCCCCAAAACCGCCGCCGCCGGACCGGGAACCACCGCCCCCAAAACCGCCGCCGCCGGACCGGGAACCACCACCGAAACTGCTGGACCCCAATCCACCTCGGCCCATCGAACCGGAAAAGCCCGATGAACGAGAGGAGCCCATCGAACCGGAAAAGCCCGGCGAACGAGAGGAGCCCATCGAACCGGAAAAGCCCGGCGATCGAGAGGAGCCCATCGAACCGGAAAAGCCCGGCGATCGAGAGGAGCCCATCGAGCCGGAAAAGCCCGGCGAACGAGAGGAGCCCATCGAGCCGGAAAAGCCCGGCGAACGAGAGGAGCCCATCGAACCCGAAAAGCCCGGCGAACGAGAGGAACCCATCGAGCCGGAAAAGCCCGGCGAAATGCGCCCCTGGCTGGAGGGTTGAGAGCCGCCCCGCTGGAAGGACGAAGAGGGACCGAACGAGCGGGAACTCGACAAAGGGGAAAACGGATTGGAAGCACTACCGGTTGGTGATCCAGACGGGTTACCGCGACGACCGACCGATGATGGCAGGTTGCTGGTGCCGCTGGAACGGAATGAACTGGTTCGTCCGTTGCTTGAAGACGATCCACGGACACCGTTGCCCGCGGGCGAATTGAAGCCATCCCTGCCACGTTGACCGGAGAACGCTGCCGATCGTGACGTGCCAGGAGTCAGCGCCCCCAGCATTCCAGCCTGAGCTTCCTCGCGATCGGATTTCGCTCGGACTCATCGCCACGCGACCGGCATCACTTCGGACAAACTCGTCCATCGAGGAAGCGAATCTGCCATTTTTCCCACTGTGCGAAAAATCATGCGCAGCCCTACCGGCAGTCGATCCATTTGAAAAACCATGCTGCTGCGGGAGATTCGAGTTACTACGTGCATAGTGTTCGTAACGCTGCATGCTGCCAACAAAGTTGATTCCCGATTGTCCGTAGTGGTGGTTGTAGTAGCTGAACCACGGAGCGCGGTAGCCATAGCCGAAACTAGTGTCGTACCACGGACGGTAGCCGCTGGACAGATACGACGGGCCATAGTAATTGCCATAGTAATAGCTCGAATATCCGCGACGCACGAACAAGTTCAGCAACAGCGAAGCGGCGCTGACCAGTGGGTAACGCGGTCGGTAGATGTAGTTCGGCTGGAGGTAGGCTGAATTGTAAAAGCTGACCGGTGCGTAGAGATAACCGCGCCGCGTCGGCAGATAATCCCAATACCCATTGACGAATAAGTAGCCACGAGGCGTGGAGCAATAGTTCGCGGGATTCCAAACCCAGTCACCTTGATACACGCTCCAGAAACCGCTTCGCCAGCGGTAAGCACTATTGGCATATTCCCAGTGACCGGGCACCCAGAAGTAATCGTCGTTGGGCGGGGGTACGCTGGGCCCATTGTCGATCGACGTCGGCGGCTGCGGGAGATAGTCCGCGGCATCAGGTAAAGTTTTGTCACCCGTCCAAAAGCCGCTTGTCCACCTGTAACCGGAACCTGTTTGGCTCCAATAACCCGGCTTCCAATTGTGCTGTGGTGGAAACTTTCGCCACAGCCCGCTGACCCAAACGTAGTCGTTGTTGTCGTCACTCCATCCCCAATAACCGGGGATCCAAGTCAGGCCATCCTCCGGCTTCACCTCCGGCGGCTGCTCATCAACTGGTTCTGGTGGCGCCTTGGGAATCACACGCACACCATCGGTGGGATCCGGATCGATCGGCGCCGCGAATGCCTCATGGACCGGCCCTTGCATCAAAACCTTGTATCCGAGCGCGGACGCTTCACTGGGATCCAATTCATTGGCAGGATCGACTTCCTGCGGCTCGTCGCCAACTGGCGTGGCCGGCTCGTCGCCACCCGGCGTGACCGGCTCGATGGCCGCTGGTGGTTCGGCCGACGGAACCTGCGCAGGCTCCGCTTTTGACGGCGTCGAATCATCCTGCGCGACGAGCGGTCGATTGTTGGTAAAAACCAAACTGGCCACGACAAGGACCAACAGGCACGTGCGACGGACAAATGGCCAATTCATGGCAAACCATCCCAAAAAGAGAAATCACCCCTGGGCGGTGAAACGCCCCATCGATTCATTATAATCAATGATTCACTTTTTCGGCCTCGGAAAAGACCTCGATCGTGGCGAAACCGGACGGTAGCGGCGCAGAAGTCCGTATCACCTCCGAGATCGCGGCCTGATCGAATATCGATTAAGCAACGATCACCGCAGCAGTGGCTCCAGCGCACCGTTGAAAGTTGGGCTTGGACGCATGGCTCTGTCAGTTTTGTCGGTATCCGGTTCGTAGTAACCGCCGATGTCCACCGCCGCTCCTTGAGCCGAATTCAACTCGTCGACGATGATCGACTCGTTCTCGCTGAGTTGATTGGCGAGATCACGGAAATGATCTTGCAACTGTTGGCTCTTGGTTTGACTGGCTAGTGCCTGGGCCCAGTAGAGGGCGAGATAGAAATGGCTGCCGCGGTTGTCCAACTCGTTGACCTTCCGTCCCGGTGACTTGTTATTTTCGAGCAATTTTCCGGTGGCCTGATTGAGCGTTTCCGCCAAAATCAGCGTCGGTTCCTCGTTCGTCTTCGCGCCAGATCTTCGAGCGAAACTGCCAGGGCAAGGAATTCACCGAGCGAGTCCCAACGCAGATGACCTTCTTCGAGAAACTGCTGGACGTGTTTGGGTGCCGAACCACCCGCGCCGGTCTCGAACAAGCCGCCGCCAGCCAACAACGGGACGATCGAAAGCATCTTGGCGCTGGTTCCCAATTCAAGAATCGGAAACAGGTCGGTCAGGTAGTCTCGCAAAACGTTGCCCGTTACCGAGATCGTATCCAGACCCTCTTTGGCACGCTGACAGGCATGTCGAGTCGCGTCGACCGGTGACATGATCTGGATATCAAGCCCGGTGGTATCATGATTGGGCAAGTATTGATTGACTTTTTTGATCAGATTGGCGTCGTGTGCCCGATTCTTGTCCAACCAGAAAACCGCCGGTGCGCCGGTCGCGCGTGCGCGGCTGACCGCCAATCGCACCCAGTCTTGGATCGGTGCGTCTTTGGTTTGACACATCCGCCAAAGATCACCCTGTTCGACCGGATGCTGCATCAAAGTTTTCCCCGACGGATCGACCACACGCACGATTCCCGAATGGCGAATCTCGAAAGTTTTGTCGTGTGACCCGTACTCTTCTGCTTTTTGCGCCATCAAGCCGACATTCGCAACGCTGCCCATGGTCGTGACATCGAACGCACCATTGGCTTTGCAGAATTCGATCGTCGCCTGATAGACACCCGCATAGCAGCGGTCTGGAATGATCGCCTTGGTGTCGTGCAGTTTGCCATCGGGCCCCCACATCTTGCCGGATGCGCGAATCGCGGCGGGCATCGAAGCGTCAATGATTACATCGCTGGGCACGTGAAGATTGGTAATGCCTTTGTCCGAGTCGACCATCGCCAGCTTTGGACGTTTGACATAGACCGCATCAATGTCGGCCTTGATCGCCGCCTGTTGGTCTTGGGGCAACGTTTCAATCTTCGTGTAGACGTCTCCCAAACCGTTGCGAGCTTCGATCCCAAGATCGCGAAAAACGGCCGCGTACTTATCGAAAACGTCTTCGAAAAAGACGCTGACGGCATGCCCAAAAATGATCGGGTCGGATACTTTCATCATGGTCGCTTTCAGGTGCACCGAAAGCAGCACATCCTTCGCCTTGGCGTCGTCGATTTCCTCGGCCAGGAATTCTCGCAGCGCACGACGGCTCATCACCGAAGCGTCGATGACTTCACCAGCTTGCAAAGCGAGCGATTCTTTCAACACCGTCGTTGTGCCATCCGTGGCCACGAGCTCGATCCGAACGTCGCCCGCTTCGGCCATCACATACGATTGCTCACTGCCAAAGAAATCACCCTCGCTCATATGGGCGACATGTGACTTCGAGTCCGCGCTCCACTGTCCCATCGAATGCGGGTGCTTGCGGGCGTACTCCTTTACCGGCGCGGCGACGCGGCGATCGGAGTTACCTTCGCGCAAGACCGGATTGACGGCACTACCAAGAATCTTTGCATACCGTGACTGGATCTCCCGCTGTTGGTCCGTATCCGCTTCCTCCGGGAAATCGGGAATATCGTATCCATGCTCCTGAAGCTCGTCGATCGCCGCGATCAACTGAGGGATCGAGGCGCTGATATTGGGAAGCTTGATGATGTTGGCTTCGGGAGTCTTGGCCAGTGCTCCCAGCTGGGCCAACGCATCGGATCGCTTTTGGTGATTGGCAAGCTTGTCGGGAAAGCTTGCCAAGATTCGACCGGCCAGGGAAATGTCCTGTTGCTCGACGAAGATGCCCGCCGCACGGGTAAAGGCCCGGATGATCGGCAATAGCGATCGAGTTGCCAATGCCGGGGCTTCATCGGTGTAAGTGTAAATGATCTTCGATGACTGAAGGGCCATGTGCTTCCTCGGTTTCGCGGCGATCTTGTGTCGAACCATTTCCGCCAATCTAAGTGACTCGCAAATCGTAACATCGCGGCGCGAAAATGGAGCGGGGGCTAAGGCCGCTTTTTTGTTCCGGTCGATCCCATTCCACGGCCCGTGATGCGAGACGCGACGCGTGCAGTTGTTCAGGCCGGCCGGCAACAAAAAAACAATTCCATCGCCGCCCTCCGATACCGCTAGAATGGTTCGACGGCCATTCCGATACCCCGACTGCACGAGATTGGAAAATGAGACCCACAATAGCGATCCTCGCATGCGTCATCACGCTGGCCACCCCGCTTGTGAATTCTGTCCGCGGAGGCGACGTCGACGATGAGCTGAAGCGGATCAACTTAAAACGTGGGATCGTTGCAGTTGTCGGGTTGCCCAGCAATGACGCCAACCATTTGATCGATCTTTGCAAGGCGAGTGAATTGACGTTTTATGCCCAAACCTCCGATCCGAAACTGGCGGCAGACGTTCGCCAGGCTGCCGACCGGGCTGACCTGTTGGGCCGGCGTCTGTTTGTCGAGATCGGATCGGGCGATTCGATTCATCTTGGTGACAATGTCGCGGACCGAGTTGTGGTCCTGAACCCGAACGGCGAGAGACCTTCCAACGACGAACTGCTCCGTGCGCTGCGACCGCGAGGGATTGCGATCATTGGCGAGCAGACGTTGACCAAGCCCGTTCCCGTCGGGACCGACGACTGGTCGCACCCCTATCACGGTCCCGACAACAACCCAAATTCCGATGACAAACTGGTCAAGGGCAGTCTTCGCACGCAGTTCATCGGCTATCCAAAGTTCAGTCCGATGCCGGAACAGACGGTGGTCGCGGGCGGGCGAATTTACAAAGCGATGGGGCACATAGCTCACAAGGCGAATCAAAACGAGATGCTGAACACGCTGTTGTGCATCAACGCGTACAACGGAACGATCCTCTGGCGACGGCCATTGTCGCCCGGTTTCATGCTGCATCGCAACACGATGATCGCGACCGACGATGCGTTGTACATGGGCGATCACGAATCCTGCAAAATCATCGATGGCGAAACAGGCGAAGTTCGCGACGAAATCACGGTTGATACCGATATCAGTGACGGCCCCGTTTGGAAGTGGATGGCAATGCGTGATGGCGTTCTGTACGCATTGGTCGGCAATCCCGAGGTGAAGATCGAAACACAACGAGCCATTCGACGCGGACTGGGACATTGGCCTTGGGGCATGTGGGATGGCCATGACTACGACGATCCCCGCACGTCGTTCGGATTCGGTCGAACGGTCGTCGCGATCGACCTGAAGACAAAGGAAAGGATTTGGAATTATCGGGACGAGGAGTTCTTGGACGCCAGGGCAGTGTGCATGAACGACAGCCAAATCTTCTGTTATTGCCCGGAAACGTTTCTCGCCTCGATCGATCGATACACCGGAAAGCTGCTGTGGAAAAACACCGATAAGGAGCTGCTCGATGCGATCGCGGAGAACGAAAAAGCCCAGCATTACATCACCGGCTACGCCACGACTTGCTATATGAAGTGCAGCCAAGATCACCTGTTCTTCGCCGGCCCGCAGCGCAGTCAGATGGTCGTTGCCTCGGCCAAGGACGGCAAACTGGCGTGGACCTATCCGACGACGGGCAATTTGCAACTCGTGCTCCGTGACGACGGCGTATGGGCCGCCGGTCCACAACAATCCGAAAACGGAATGAAGTTCGATTATAAGACCGGAGAAATACTGGCGACGTTTCCCGCTCGACGCGCGTGCACCCGCGCAACCGGCTGTGCGGACAGCATCTTTTACCGAGCCAATGGAGGCACCGTCCGTGTGCTGACCGAGTCCAATACCGCTCAGCACATTGATCCGATGCGGCCACCTTGCCAGGACGGCGTGATCGTGGCCGGCGGGCACCTGTACTGGGGACCATGGATGTGCGGCTGCCAATTGTCGCTGTATGGAAACATCGGACTTCGTCCCGCAAGCGACGCGGAAATCTCGAGCGAGCCGAGACATGTCGTCGGTGAGGCCGATTCGGAAGTGAAACGTCTCGAACTGCACGACGGCGATTGGTCAACCTATCGAGGCGGAAACGCCCGCGACGATCGGTCGCTGGTCGCTATTCCTAAAGGTGTCCAACTCGAGTGGACGGCGGAGGTCTGTCGCGGTGCGCTGCCAACCGCACCGGTCACCGCCGGAGGCATGGTTTTTGTCGCCGATCGTAGCGGCGCCGTCCGCGCATTCGATGATCACGGCGTGATCGTTTGGACCGCGTACACGGCCGGACCGATCTACTATCCGCCCGCGGTGGCTCACGATCGCGTCTATGTCGGATCTGCCGATGGTCGTGTCTATGCCTATGCCGCACACGATGGAACGTTTCTTTGGTCTTATCGAGTCGGCCCGCAAGAATGCTGGATCCCGATTTACGATAATCTCTCCTCGGCATGGCCCGTCGCCGGAGGTGTGGTGGTTGACGGCGACACCGTTTACGCAGCCGCCGGAATCACCCATTACGACGGAACACATGTCGTCGCGCTTGATGCGATGAGTGGGATTCTAAAACAATCCAACAGCACGTCCGGGACGCTGGAACAGGGTGTCAACAACGGGATCAGCATGCAAGGCAACCTGATGATTGTCGATGGTGAACTGCGGTTTCTTGCCGGCGGCGTTTATGAAACAGCGAGATACGACTTGAAAACGCTGCAATGTCTCAACACGCCCAAGGCTCAAGTCACCTCCCAATACCGCACGGCGTTCTATCCGTACTACCCGGCTTATGGAAAGTACGTTTCGCTTGATTATCAATGCGATGATGGCTGTCAACTTAGCCATGACGCCAGCTATGAAGGGAGCCAGTTCGTGAATCTGTCGCGTCAGCCAGCACTGCCACCCGGAACACCCCAGCCGATCAAGGAAGCGGCACGTTGGGCGCGGCGAGGCGGAAAACTACCGCAGCCCATTTGGCAAGACAGCGAGAATCGACGCTTCACCAGTTTCGTGGTGACCGACAGCACACTGTTGGCAACGGCTCATCCCGATGGTCACGAAGACGAATCCTTTTTGGTTTCGATCGATGTCGCCGACGGCAGCGACCATTGGATCGAGAAGATACCGGCCAACGCGGTCAAGGGAGGGACCTCGATCGACCATCGCGGTCGCCTCTACGTTTCGCTGGAAAACGGGCAACTGCTTTGCTTCGCTCCGGCGAAATAGTGTTTTTCGTTGAATGCCAGGCCACAGGCGTCGGTCTCGAAAAACAGTCGCCTACGGGCTGCCGTTCACCGATTGACCGATCCGATCTAGCGTGGTTTCTTGCCGGGCGGGATATCGATCAGGATCGGTTCGGCGGATGTCGTGGGCAGTGGTTTTGTGATCGACGATGCCCCAATCTTTTCATCCCAATCGACCGCCAACAATAAATCAAACCCAGGATTTTGCTCTTTCACCTGACAGGAACAAGGCCCAACGATGAAGCTGGATGCCATCGCAATCGTATCACGGAAGATTCCTTTCCCTACCAAGGCATACAGCACTCGACCTCGACCGAGCACGGGAAATGCCATCGGCTCGTCGAGCGTTTCCAGGTCGGGCTCGCTTCCCAACAGCAGTTTCAACAAGAACTTTTCTTTCTCGTCGTCTCGCCGGAGGGTCACGATCGAGAACTCCAGACGCAACTCCACCGTCGATTCTTCGTTAAACAACTCGTCCGCTTCAATCTCGTCCTGCGGTGGTAACTCCAATTCCTTTTGGTTTCGTTCAACTTGTTCGGTCAACGTCGCTAACGCGACCGCGTCTTGATCCGCGTGACCGCTGGGAACAAAGATCCAAACTGCCGAGACACCATCGACGAGTCTTTTTACGATCTCTTGGCGGACTGGTGAATCGGCGATCTGGGCAATTGCTTCATCCGTCAAGGGTGACACATCGGCGATCCGATCGGGAACCTCCTGGGCGTTGCGCGGATAGAGAACCGCCATCACCGGTTTACCACGATCGCCATGTTTGGTCCACAATTCCCTCAGCGGTTCATCCTGCAGTTCGCCCACGTCTAGCGTCAACACACCATAGTTGGCCGCGATGGGAGATCGGTGATCCGATTCGCGAAGCGAGCCGACCCGTTTTTGATCCGCCGCGTCGAGCGGTCCATCATGCAATACGACGATCTCGTAATGATCGGCCGGCCAACGCTCCAACGCATACCGAAAGACCGGCACCTGACAGGCGATCGCGACCGTCCCGGCGAGCAGCAACAGGAGGGCGAAAAAGGGAAGCCAACGCCGATGGATGATGATTGAGATTGTCTTCACGACGTGGTCAATTGGAGAGTTGGATTGCAACCCGGCGGTGAGAGCACGACCGAGATTGCTGTCGGATGAATCAACGCAAAGGGCAGGACGAGGGGAATCAGGCGGGATTGTCGCAGCCCATCAGAGCACGTTTCCCGTGATCCAGAACCGACCAAGAGTATATCCCAGCGGATCATGACCGGCAAATTTGCCGCCAGGCAAACCAAACGCTTCGCCAGGCGTACGCGCGGTTCATCCGAACCACGCTTCGGGGCCGTTGGTTGGGCGTTGATTGGGGGCAGTTGATTGGGGGCCGTTGATTGGGGGGCGGTGTCAACTTCGTCGCGGGGCTTCCGACCGCCCATTTTCCTACGCAAAGCACCACCGAACGGAAGCCATCGCGACGACGAAAGGGCCAGGAAAAAGTGGCTCGGAGCGAGACTTCCTGCAAATCGGCGGGTTACACTGAACGAGTCGATTCGTCATTTTTATGCCTCGTCTGAGGGGACCCGCACATGGTTCGACATACCATTGTCACCGCCTGCCTGCTTCTGTTTTCCGCCGTCAACCCGGCGATGGCGCAGCCTGGCCGAGAGTCTCGCGATGCGGGCGGACCAACGGGTGGCCAACAAGTGCCCGCACCAGGGACGATGTTGCCAGACGTCAATGCGTTTGATGAGCAGGGCAAAGAGTTTTCCACTGCGTCACTGCGTGGAAGCTACACCGTTTTGGTGTTTGGCTGCCTTACCTGACCGCCGTTCCTTCGTAACGTCCCCAGTTTGGAGACGATTGAGCGTGATTACGCGGCCAAAGGCGTCAAGTTCTACTACATCTACAAGTCACTGGCCCATCCCGAGAACAATGGTTACGTCACGCCGTTCAATCTGAAAGAACGGCTAATGCACATTGCCGAAGCGAAACGCACACTCGGTTCGCGAATCGAATGGATTTGCGACTCGATGGACAACGACCTCAAGCACGCGCTCGGTGATCGCCCCAACTCGGAGTTCATTGTCGATCCGAAAGGCGAGATCATCGTGTCACGCGGTTGGAGCAGTCCGTCGGAATTGCGCAAAGACCTGGCCAAGCTGGTCGGGGAAGTCGAGAAGCCGACGAGCATCGCCGACTTGAATATGAAGCAATTGCCGCCACCCCAAAAGGCCAAAACGGGTGTCGTCGAGCGGATCGTGTTGCCCAGGCAAATGTCACCACTGCAGATCACGCCGATTGAATCCAGATCACCCCATTACGCGAAACTGAGAGCGGAACTGGGCAGCGGAAAAATGTATCTCGGTTTCTTTCTCGATCCACTCTATCAAGTTCATTGGAACAACAAAGCAGCGGCGCTGACTTTTTCCATTGAATCACCCGACGGTGTCCGTGTCTCGCCACAGAGCGGTAATGGACCAAAAGTCGACGTCGACGCAGATGCCGATCCGCGAGAATTCTTGATCGACGTTTCCGGTCGTTCTTCCGATCCGCTGAAAATCGTCGTCAAGTACTTTGCTTGCGATGACGCCGAGACGTTCTGCGTTCCGGTGACGCAAGAGTATTTGGTTTCCTTCGAACGTGATCGCGATGGCGGAAATCGCAGGATCCCGAGCGGTCGCCGCATAGCCAACGCAAGAACCGGAGAAATGTCGCCGAGCGCCCGAATGCGTGAAATGATGGGTCGTATTCCGGTGTTGGCAACGTTGGACATGAACAGCGATGGAAAGCTGTCGGCGGACGAATTGGCTGCCGCGCCCGGGTCGTTACGAAAGCTGGATGCCAATCACGATGGTGATATCGACGCTGCGGAGATGCGGCCGAGCACGGCGAGGCTCCCTGAAAAGTAAGCCGGCGAGGTCAAACGGAGATCCTCGGAGGCCAAAGAAAAGAAGGACGCTGGCCAAGGATTGATTGAAGGCAACCCGGCGTCTTGATGGCAATCAATCGCTGCGATTCACTTGGAACATGCCTCGCTTCCCTGGCAAGTCTGCAGCGGATAGCTATTCGGCCAACTGATGGACAAACCGCCCACGCCCGCAGAGTGATCGCAAGCCAATCTGGACGCGTCGCAAGCTCAACAGATACGCGGCAGCGGTGCCCCGGCCGGTTCGTCCAGGGGCAACAGATTCCCCAACAGCCTTTCAATCACGACTGCCGTGTTGATTCTGCTCATCGCGTGGCCGACCACCACCGCCGATGCGAACCGCCGAAATGACCGAAACACTCGCAGGGCATCCTCGGTTGATTCGGGTGCGACGGCAACCACAAATGTCCCCTCATTGGCAACGTATAGCGGATCCAGTCCCAGTAGCTCACAAGCACCTCGAACATCCGACGAGACCGGAATCAACGACTCTAGCAACTTCATCGTCTTTCCCGAATCTTGGGCCCATTCGTGCAGCACCGCCGAAACTCCACCGCGTGTCGCATCTCTCATCGCGATCAATTGTTTCCCGAGGGCGGATTGTAATGCGGACGTCACTTCGTGTAGTGGATCCGAATCAGACTGCGGCGGTGGCGTGAACCCCAGGCTCTCGCGGGCCGCCATCACCGCAATCCCGTGTCGGCCGATGGGTCCGCTGATCATCAACACATCCCCTTCGCGAATCTGCTGTGGACCGACCGGAGCTGGATCGATCATTCGGCCCACACCGGTCGTGTTCAGGAACAACCGGTCCACAGCGCCGCTTGGTACCACCTTGGTATCACCCGCAACCACACGCACGTTGCATCGCCGAGCGGCATCGGCCACGCTGTGAATGACCCGATCGAGCATTTCAAATGGCAAACCTTCTTCGATGATCAGCGACAACGTCAGCCACAGCGGCTTGGCGCCGGAGACAGCCAAGTCGTTGACGGTGCCGTAAACGGCTAACGATCCGATATCGCCTCCCGGGAAAAACAGCGGCGATACCACGTAGCTGTCCGTCGTGATGGCAACGGATCCGTCGATTGTTTCGACGACTGCCGCGTCGCCGAAATCGCTGGTCTGCGGCGAGAGTACGGCTGTGATCCGCTGGCGAATCAAATGACGCATCCATCGACCACCTTCACCATGCGCGAGCGACACACGATCGTCCTCATCCGGCGAAGGAATCGGGCACAATGGCGGCAGATTGTTGGTGGAATCCATATTCTCACTCGGTGGGTGGTCGACACTGGTGTGTCAGACCGCGTCTTCCATCGGGAAGGTCATCCGATTGGTAACGCCCACACCATTCCCAATGCTACTTTGATTGATATCGGTAATAGGCCGCGCACGCTCCTTCGCTCGATACCATCGGAGCACCCAGGGGGTGATCGGGCTGGCACGTTGTGGCAAACTGGTCACACTGCGTTGGTTTGATCCGACCGGCCAACACGTCCGCGCTTCGACATTCGCAGGGATCGATGACGGTCAGTTTCTTTTTACATGAGAACTTTCGTTCCGCGTCGAATCGATGATACTTGGCACGCAATCGCAAGCCCCCTCGGGGAACAACACCGAAGCCACGCCAAGGTCGATCGGCAACTTCATAGACATCATCGATCGCTTGCTGCGCGACTCGGTTTCCGCTGCTGCGGACGCTACGGCCGTAGCAGTTGACAACGTCGTAGCGGCCGGATTCGAGCTGGCGGACCGCATCAAGTATGCCTCGCAACAGATCAATCGGCTCGAATCCTGTCACGACGACCGGGACTCGGAAACGATTCGCGAAAGGAGCATAATCGTCGTAGCCGGTGATGGTGCAGACATGACCGGCGGCCAAGAATCCTTGCACACGGTTTTCCGGTGCCAGCATCAACGCTTCCATCGCAGGCAATACACGAACGTGCGATACCAACAAGAAAAAGTTTTCCAAACCCAGTTGTTCGGCTTGCAAGACGGCCAGCGCCGTTGCCGGTGCGGTTGTCTCGAACCCGACGGCAAAGAACACGAACATCTGCTGCGATGATCTGTTGGCGAGTTCAATCACGTCTTGGGGAGCGTAAACGGGACGCACATTTCCCCCTTGCGTGCGAACTTCCAACAATGATCGGCGACTGCCGGGAACCCGCAGCATGTCCCCAAAGCTGGTCAACGTGACCCCGTCCTGCGTCGCCAGTTGCTGAGCGTGATCGATCGATTCGATCGGCGTCACGCAGACGGGACAGCCTGGACCGTGAATCAGTTCCACGGCATCCTCAATCGCATCTTCAATGCCGTTGCGAAGCAGGCTGTGCGTTTGGCCACCGCAGACATCCATCAATACCCATCGACGTGATGCCGTGGACCGAATCTCATCGACCAACCGTCTGGCGAGCGCGCGATCACGAAACTCATCGACATACTTCATCGCCCTGTCTCCCCACGAGCCGAGGGAGGCGAATCCGATTCAATGTCATCGATCAGATCGAGGCGTCGCAACTCTTCAAACACGCGTTCGGCTTCCTGGGCATCCACCTGGCAAATTGCGATCCCGGCGTGGATGATTACGTAGTCCCCTACATTTACCTCGGGGACGCAGGCCATTTGACATCGGCGACGGATGCCATCGAATTCGATTTCGGCCTCTGCGAAGGCAGAGTCGCGTGTGACCCAGCGAACAACTCTACCAGGAACTCCCAAGCACATCGTATCAACCCTTCTGTGAATGGAGAGCGACAACCGATCGCATGATGTCGCCCGCCCCGCGCCGATCCGAGATCAGACGGTGCACGATCGCCTGGGCTTGTTCCAAACCATCGACACCTCCTGTCAAAAAAATTCGGCGAGCGGACACGGCTTTCTTTGATCTTGCGTCTATCCCTGCGGACATGATCGGCCCGCCAAATGCTCTGTGCGTTGACGATCCAGATACTCACACCAATCCGCAATGCCTTCGCCGGTCAGCGAGCAAACCTGGATCACTTCCAGATCGCCTTGGATACGTCTCGCATCTTCGACCACGCGATCAATCATAAATGGTACGTGTGGCAATAGGTCCAGCTTTGTAATCAACATCGATTGGCTGGTACGGAACATTTTGGGGTACTTCCCCGGTTTGTCGTCGCCTTCGGTGGTGCTCAACAAGACGACTCGCAGATGTTCGCCCAGATCGTGTGATGCGGGGCAGACAAGGTTTCCAATATTCTCGATGAACAAAAACTCATAGTCATTATCCGGAAGCGATCGCAGCCCACGTTTGACCAGTTCCAATTCCAGATGACAGGCACCACCAGTTGTCAACTGTCGAACAGGAATCAACGGCGCGAGTCGCTCGGCATCTCGCTCGGTCGCGATGTCGCCGACCAGTACCGCCATCCGTCGACCGCCTGCCCAGTGACGGGCCGTCGCCTCCAGCAAACTCGTTTTCCCTGCTCCCGGGGATGAAACCAGGTTCACCACCAGCGTCCCCCGCGCGGTCAACTGATTACGCAGCTCTGCGGCTGCCTGTTTGCGTTCCGCTTGAACGTCTCGGTCCACCGAAATGATTCGTGTCGCAGGTGCATGCATCAGATTTCGGCCGGTTTGTTGAGTGTTCTTTGCGTGTCTTCAACGACAGTTAGATTCAGCAATCGAAATTCGTCTCCGCCGGTGACGCGGACAGCGCACGAGCAGCATGAGGGACATTGAAACACAAACTGCTGGACGTCAAAGTCCAGTCCGCAATCACAACACTTCGCCTGCAGTGCGGTCTCGCTGATCGTAAGGGTTGTCCCGCCCAGACCGATCGTCGCGCGGAGCCGATCAAAGGCTGCCTGGACTAGCGCCGGTTCGACGCCCGAGAGCGGCCCGATCGACACCGACACCTCTGCCACCTCGGCCACCGATTCGTCTTTCATAACCGCTCGGACCTGAGTGAGCAATGATCGCACGAGCGAGTATTCATGCATCGGCAAGCTCCCTGGCGATTTGGTCGGCGCAGTGACGAATCGGATCCTGGCAAGCCGTGTCCAGGGGGGCGCCGGGGCCAAATTGCCGTCCCGGAATCGTCCACACACTCACCCGACTGGGCAGCTTTCGCAGTTGACTGGCCAGTCGTATGACCGAGACCAAATCCAAATGATGAGTCGTATCGCAACGCAGTCTCGGCAATGGGATCACCTGGTCTTTTTGCTGAGTGTTGAGCGCAACGTCGTGGTTACCGGCAACGTCCTCGCTGCACACCAACTCGTATCGACCCACCCCTTCGTTCTGGTCACCGACGACACATGCATCAACGATGTGAAGCAGATCAACGTTGTCCAGCGAATCGATCAGCTCGTGAGGTACTTTCGCGTAACGCAGTTGGCAAACACCCGCCATCCTTGTTTGCAACATGTCGATCACTCGCCAACCGGCTTGATCGTCGCCGTTCGGGCTGCCAATCCCCACCACCAATGCATTTGGTCTTTGCGAATTCATCTTCGCTCGACCTCCAATTTCAAAAAATGGGTGGAGCAACTGATACAAGGATCGTAACTGCGAATCAGCTTTTCACAGGCAAGCGCCGTTCGCGCGTCGTCGTCCTGCAGAATATCGGGCAACAGCATGCGAAGGTCGGATTCGATTTGCCGCTGGTTCTGGGATGTCGGCGGAACGATCTTTGCAAACTGGATGATTCCGGAGTCATCCACCTGGTAGCGATGGTAAAGCAGCCCACGGGGCGCCTCGGTGGCAGCCATTCCCGCGGATGCACGGGGTTGATACTGCACACGCGAGGGTGCAAAGGGATGGTAGTCGCGGATGATTTCGAGTGCTTCTTCGTAGGCATGCACCACTTCCAAGGCTCTGGCGACGATCGATTGGAAAGGATTGAAACATGGCCATTGGATGCCAACTTCGTCGGATAACTGTCTCGCTGTGGGCGATAGGCGATCGCGATTCAGGTTCACACGTGCCAGCGGACCGACGAAGTAGGTTGACTCGGCAGGCAATCGAACGGCATGCAACGCCGTGCTATGGGGCACCTGTTGCTCTTGAAAACGACGCTCATAATCAGCCACTTCGATTTCCCATCCATGCGTCGACGCGATCCGCCCATCGTTCAACGGGTACTCATCATCGTTTCGCAATGCGACCATCTCGCATTCCCGCACAAAATCGGGAAAGTCGAATCCGGCGACCCAACGCACGACTTCGATCGCCGCGTCGAGTCCCCACGCGAAATCGTCAATCAACGCTGTGACCTCCGACCGTGGTGGCGCACGATAGAATCCGCCAACAGCGACATTGATCGGATGAACCGCTCTGCCGCCAAGCACTTCCAGCAATTGATTTCCATGCTTTTTCAGCCGCAATCCGCGATTCACTTCATTAGGAAATCTTTGTGCCAACTCGATACTGCTGTTGCAGCCGAAGAAGTCCGGAATGTGCAATAGGTGGATATGGACGCCGTGACTCTCAATCCATTCACCGCAGTACAGCAGGCGTCGCAAACGCCGAACTTCGGGCGAAACCGTCACGCCCAGCGCCCTTTCCAATGCATGAACGGCAGTCATCTGATAAGCAATCGGACAGATGCCACAAATCCGAGCCGTGATATCGGGGGCATCCTCCAAGGGTCGGCCGCGCAACAGAGCTTCGAAAAAACGTGGCGGCTCGTAGATCGCCAATTGCACACTCACAACGTGATCGTCTTCCAAAACGATCCGCAAAGCACCCTCGCCCTCGACTCGCGACAGCGCACCGACTTCAATTCGACGTGTCCGTTTTTCGCTCAAAGTACACTCCCCGGATCCGACGAAGGATCGATCCGATCCCCCTCGTCCCGAAATGCGGATGCGTTGGCGTTGAAATTGCGCAACAACGGCACCAATTGAGCGGCCGTCGTACCACTGCCCAGATATTGATTGGACAGGCTTTCGCAATTCGCTTGAGCGGCGGGTCCAAAGCAGCCGTAACATCCGCGGTCGTAACTGGGGCAAATCGCGCCACATCCGGACTGTGTCACCGGCCCCAGACAGGGAAGGTTCTGCGCTACCGCGACACACACGGTACCGCGTCGTTTGCAATCCAGGCAAACCGGGTGTGCGGGAGTCTTCGGTCGACGATGCTCTAACAGCGAACAAATCACTTCTAACAACTGATGTCGATCGATCGGGCAGCCGCGCAATTCAAAATCGACCGGGACGTGATCGGCAATGGCGGTGGATGTGGAAAGCGTGGAAATGAATTCGGGATCCGCGTAGACGGAGCGAAGAAACTGATCACGATCGCCCCAATTCTTCAATGCCTGAATGCCGCCGGCGGTGGCACAGGCGCCGATCGTGATCAAATATCGCGACTCCCGACGAATCGCCTGGATCCGTTGTCGGTCGGCATGCGTGGTGATCGATCCCTCGACCAAGGTGATGTCGTAAGGACCGGGCTCGACATGACTGGATGCTTCCAAAAAATGAACGATGTCCAATCGATCGGCAATCGCAAGCAGTTCATCTTCACAGGAAAGAAGTTGCAGCTGACATCCGTCACACGAGGCGAACTTGAACACCGCCAGCCGAGGACGCGCGGCAGGTCGCGTTGGCGTTCGGTCGCTCGCCGAAGATTGCTGGTTCATGTTCACAGGCCTTGAACGTGAAGCCAGGGGGCCACACGGTTGTACGGAAATATCGCTCCGTCTTTACAAATAAATTCCGGTCCCAGCTGACAATGACCACACAGGCCAATCGCACAGTTCATGTTTCGTTCCAGCGCCACCCAAATGTTCTCATTGCAAATGTCGCGATCCAGTGCCGCCTGGGCAACATATCGCATCATCACCTCGGGACCACAAGCCATCACCAACGTCGATTCGGGATTGGGAATCGCTAGCCGCTGCAGCAGCAGTGTGACCACACCCACATGTCCGTTCCATCCGCTCTGGGCGCGATCGACGGTCGTCTGAACATCGGCCCCCTGCTGCTGCCAGTCACCGTACTGTTGCCGAAACAACAGGTCTGCCGGAGTTCGGTGCGCAACCAAAATACTGACTCGGCCGGCGGGCGGTTGTCGCCGAATCAAATGGTCGATCAAGGACCGCAAGGGTGCCAACCCGATTCCGCCAGCCACAACGATCGCGTCGCACGGCTGCGTTGCGTCACGCTGCAGTTCATCGATCGGCCAAGAAGTCCCAAAAGGGCCGCGAATACCGAGCGACATGCCCACGCCCCCGTCGTCCAGCGAACCGGTAACCGAGCCCACGCGGCGAACCGTGTGACGAAGCAGGTGCCGGTTCGCTTCACCACCACTGATCGAGATCGCCGCTTCACCGACACCGGGAACATAGAGCATGTTGAATTGGCCGGGAAGCCAGGAATATTCCGCCGCAAGTACCGGATCGTTCAAGGCAAGCTCATAGGTCTTTACACCCGGAGTCTCGTCAATCACTCGCTGGACTCGGACCGGCATCCAACGCCATGGATCAAACTTTCGGTCCTTCGCCAGGCTGGTCACTCGTTCGTCTCCTTGACGGCACAGGCCAAGACTTCATTTGCCTGGATCACCGGCAGCGAACGCCTGGCCGCAGGCTTTCCACGAATCGCCGCCACCTCTTCGGTCAAGTCGATGCCGACCGGACACCACGTGATACAGCGCCCACAACCGACACATCCCGATGACTCGAACTGGTCGTGCCAGCTGGCCAATTTGTGCGTCAACCACTGACGATACCGGCTCCGCGTGTCGCTGCGGATCATCCCGCCAGAGGTATTGCTGAAATCAATGTTGAAACAGGAGTCCCACTGGCGAACACGTTCAACACGATCGCCGCTCAGCTCAGTGACTTCGGATACCGTCGCGCAAAAGCAGGTCGGGCAAACCATCGTGCAATTTGTGCACGACAGACAGCGACTGGCGACCTCGTCCCAGTGGGGATGATCGAGGTTGCCCAGCAGTAGATCACGGATATTCTCCGTGTCCATCCGTTTGTCGATCTGAGCGACGGCTCGCTGCCGAAGCGTTTCAGCCGACTGCATCTGCACGGCACTCGCTTTGGCGGCATCGAGCTGGTTTGCCAGCTTAGCACCAAGACCGCTACCAATCTCGACCACGAACCCATCCTCGATTTCCGTTAGCGCGAGATCAAACCCCTGCTTGCATCGGGGTCCGGTGTTCATGGAAGTACAAAAACATGTCTTGGCCGCCACCGTGCAATTGACAGCCACAATCAACACATTTTCCCGTCGCTGTTTGTAGACTGGATCGACGTAGGGACCTTCCAGGAAAACGCGGTCTTGCACGCCGATTGCCGCCAACTCGCAGGCCCGAACCCCCAGAAAAGCGTACTTGCGCTGCGGCTCCTCCGACGCAGCGAACTTCCAATCACCATCCGACCGCTGGGCCGATGACACGGTCAATCGTGGTGGAAATAAGAATTGCTTCCATGAATGAGGGCCAACATTGAAAGAAAAGTATGTCGAATCATCCGTTCGCTCCAGAGCGTACTTGCCCGGCGACTGGACGTCTCGCCAACCAATGGGAAGTTCGTCGGCCGATTGAACTTCGACATAAACGATCGCCTCTTGCTGGACCTTCGGTGCGATGACCGCGTATCCGTCCTGTTGTAAAGCAGTGATCAGTGTTTGCAGTTCCGAGCTGTGGATCGACTGTGCCGCCCAGCCGGCTTCGGTCTCGCCAGAAGTTCCCATGGCCATCAACTATTCTCGATGTGATACAGGTCGAGCAGTTGTAGCCGAGTGGCCAACAAGCGGTGGGAAAGTGCTTTCGCAACTCGTAACATCACAACGTATCCCACATCGTGATTCGATTCGCACAGCGACCGCAAAGTCGCTGCCGGAAACTCGATCAACTCAGTTGGCTCGATTGCCACCGCGGTCGCGGTCATCCGGCCGTCACCCAGCAGGCCTGACCATGCCAACAGATCTCCTGTTCCCGTGGTCAGAATCCGCTTCTGCCCACAATTTGTCGTGACCATTTCGAGTGAAACGGCTCCGTGGGCAACGAAGTACAGCCGGTCGTGCAACTCGCCTTCACTGAAAATCAGCGTCCCCACGGGATACGTCACGAGACTCGACATCTTGGAAAGCCGTTCAATCACATCACCATTGCCCGGATCCGCTAACCCCAGCCGACGAATCTGATCTTCCATGCCCTGTTCCGCACCATTCACGATCGTTCTCTTGATTGCATCGACGCAAACCATCGGTTCGTCCGGAAGACGCCGCTAGCCAAGCGATTCCCGGATCTCATCAAGCACGTCCTGTTCGCTTCTTGAAATCTTACCAAGGCCGAGGATGCCTCCGGACGCCTCGGCAACACCAGTTGCAACGCGAAGCACTTCTTCGCTCAACAGACGCATCGATGACGCGGACAGCGATTCCCGCAGGGCGCTGACGTAATGTTTCCAGGTGTCCCACAAAGATTGCTTGGGTCGCTTGATCAGCCACGTTTCCAGCAACTGCGACGCGAGTCCGTCTTCGGCGATCCCCCGATGTTGAGCTGCCTTCAAGACAACCTCTCGCTCCAGTTCGGTGACCGAATGGTCGGCCCAAGCCACGAAAATCGCAGGCACAAGGGCAAGCGCAGCGAGGGTCGTCGCCTCCATCCCTTCTTCGACCAGCGCGTCTAGCAATTCCTGGTCGTTCAATCCTGTCGCTGCCGCGAGCATTTCCCGCGATCGATCCCGTTCCATCGATCGCCGCAGTTCAGCTCGCAGCTTCTCGTCCACACGATGAAAAAACTCGTCCTCTAACGCCTTCTCGCGTTTGGCGAATGCATCCCGCTCAAACATTTTCAAATGCCTTCGTTGAATAGATTGAAAACACGCTGCTCCCCCCCAATGAGCAAGCAACGGACCAAAGCGTGTCGTTCACCCGTGGCGGCCGGATTCAATCACAAACGTTCGATTCACCGCCAGCACGTCGCGGAATCCGATGTGCGTTTAAGCACATCTTGGCGATTTTACGTGCTTCGGTGTCTCATGTCGCTGTGACATTTCTGTTCATCGACGAATTGGGCGACGAAAGGGCTTCCACTCCGTTTGCTAGCGGATGGATTTCGGCAAGATCGAAGCTCAGTGGTCCGCTCGCAGCAGATCGTGGAGTGCGAAACGCTCGTCAAACGGTTCAAAATCTCGGGCACTGATTCCGAAATCGTGCAGCACGCGAGCGGACCACTTCGGCCATGGTGACCAGCGACTCCTGGACGATGCCAGCACGTTGACGGGCAACCAGGCTTGAGTGGCGATCAATGCGACCAGCAGCAACCCCGCTAAGGACAGCGATTGCCGCCGGCCACTGAATCTGGTTTGCATCTCGGCAAGCCTGACGAGCTTCTCCGTTCGCTTGGCAATGGCACTGCGGCGACGACCAAACGCTAGCACGCACGAGGGCGATTCCAGGCCACGTTCGGCGATCGCAATCAACGTTCGCAAGTAGGCCGAAACCATACCATCATCCCGGACAGCGACTTCGTCACAGTGGAATTCCCTTGCCAATTCCGCGCGTCGGCCCGCCCACCACACAGCCGGATGAAACCACAAGATCGTCGTGCACAATCGCTGCAAGAAAAGCTGGACGGGGTGATTGGTACGTAAATGCTCCAACTCGTGTAGCAAAACGTGTCTCAACGCGTGTCCACCTTCGGCCAGCAGGTATCGCGGCAGAACGATCGTCGGTCGATGCAGTTGCCAACAAAATGGACCTTGGATGTCATCGGATACCAATAGTTGCAATCGATCGGGCAGCTCGGCCCTGGATCGAACAACCAGATCCACGACTTCGGTCGCAATGGGTTCACAGCGAGTGGTCAGAAATCGGACCAACAAGAAATATCGAATGATCCGCAGCACGGCGATCAACAGAATGCCAATACTCCAGGCGATCACGATCGCTTTCCCGATCGCGGTTTCCCACGTGACCACCGCCATCAGTGTGTCGCCAGAAGCATTCAGCCACACCGTGTCAGGCCGAAAGTGCGGCAGCAACATCGCCGCACCGACCAGTCCAAGAATCGAAAGGAAGCAGGCAGTCCATAAGTGACAGATCGATTTGGGATGTTCCAGGGAGCGTTCGATCACGAATGCCGCCAGCACCACCATCAAGACTTGGAGCACGATCCCGACAAGAATTTCACAGACAAACAGAGGGTTCATTAAGATTCCTCGAGCTTTCTGGCGGCCTCTTTCAAGGCAGCAATGTCCTCGGCCGAGACATCATCGGAGTCAATCAGGCTGATTGCCAGCGACTGCACCGAACCGCCGAACAATCGGTCGGCCAACTCGCGAACCATTCCTCGGCGAACTTCCTCGCGTGTGACCAATGGCAGATAGGTGTAGGCACGAACGACCTTTTCGCCTCGCCGGACAATCTTTTTCTCTTCCAAGATTTTCATCGTCGTCATCACGGTCGTGTAAGCCAAATCGCGATCGATCGCATCGACCACATCGTTGATCGTGACGCATCCTTTGCGCCATACGATGTCCATCACCTCCGCTTCGCATTTGGTGATCTGAATACGATTCATCGCTTCATTTTCTCTTTCAACGATCATCATGGGCGTTGTCCGGGTTGATCATCATGGGCGTTGTCCGGGTTAACGACGCAGACGGGCAAGTTGGTGGTACTCGGCGAGATCGATGCTTTCGGTGATAAAACTGACGTGACCGTCAGCCCACAAAAAGTTTGCACCGCCGGGGTGGCGACTGGAGTAATCACATTCGTCGGCGAGCGGATTGTTGATTCCTTCAAGCGTTGCCCCGACCAAACGTGCGGTGGCATCCTCACCAGCCAATGCGACCCCGAACCAAGTGGAGGGAACTTGAGCCATCGTTCGTTCGCCGACCACAATCGTATCACTCAGACCACGTTGAAACTCGCGGAAGCGAACCGGCCGATTCTCGATGAATGCTCCGTCGCCGATGGGCGCGGGGATTTCGTCGTCGGGCTCCATCGTGCCAAACACACCCAAGTAATTCGCCGTCGGCAATTGGGCCAACTCGATCGGCCCCGTCACCGTGTCCTGGTCCACAATCCGTCCCACACCGGCAACCCCGCCCACACCGGCAACCCTACCCAAGTTTGGCTGTTCCTGATCGTGCTTATGAAACAGCGTGAATGTCGACTCGGTGATGTCGGAGGGACATAGCATCACGTTCAACGAGGTTTCCCGGCGCTATCGTGCCAGGGCGACGTGACGGTCACCTCACAGTCGATCTGCTCGGCAAGCGATACCTGCTCTAAATAGGGCAGCACCGGAACGATCCATCCGTATGCCGACTGACCCGACGGATCGAACGACCAACCCGTCGGCAAACTGCGTCGTGAATGGTGATGGCAATGAAGCGCGATACCGACTTCGCGAAGATGTTCCACACATTGAATGCGACGCGACGACTCGCGTGCCATTCCCAGGGCCGGCAACAGCAGCGCCATCAACACCGCGACAATCGACATTGCCACCAATAGTTCAAGAACGGTCAGACCACAGCGATTCGCCGACATCAACGGACCACGCGAGAGGCAACGCGGTCGTCGTTTGCGGTCACTGGTCGCTGCGCATCGATCACCTTTGGATGTGGCCCAAGTGGTCGGCATTCAAGTCTTCCCTGACTAGATCTGGTCCTTCATCGATCATCGATGGGTGATGATGATTCTAAGAACGCAGTCGTTTGCCAACAACACCAGTTTTGGGCTCACTCGATGATCGGATCAATGTCGTCGTCGATGGTGACACCCAAGCCGCTGAGCAGCTCTTTCAACTTGGCGTCCAGCGCGTCCAGTTCGTGCAGCACCTCGTCTTGTCGTCGCTCCAATTCGCTCAACAGTTGCCCGGGTTCAAGATCAGAGACATGCGAGATTGGGGTGGGCGACATGAAATGTTCCTGTGGGTAGTTTCAACCGGCAAGAATCGTCTGCCCCCTCGCGAAAGTCGCAATACGAGGCAACTCTGCAGGCGAACCCCCAAACCGCCGAGCGGGTTCGCTGCTCCATGCACAGCATCGGCCGAATCGCCCTGGTCGCGGTAAGCAAGCGCCGGTCGCACCAGTCGGCGAGAGTGGGAAAGGTATGACGATTGACGAACCGCGGGCGACGGTTGCGTGCAGGGCAAAACAGGGAGCGATTGGCTGGCGCTCTAGCGTCCCCTCCACTGGCTCGCTAGACTTCCCTGCTGAACCCGTACTGCGGTACCGGTACGGACCTGCCATATCCCTCATTCGGGGAGTGATTTAGAGACGATGAATTCGGAGCAGAAATGGTCAAGTTAGTGGTTCGCGACAGAGAAACGATTCAAGAAGCCGTCCGCCGATTCCGGAAATTGGTGGAGAGAAGTGGCATCAAGAAAGAGATGCGTCGCCGCGAATACTACGAGAAGCCAAGTGAGACCAACCGCCGGGCGAGATTAAGAGCGGAACGTCGCGCCCGCCGAACCCGGATGCTCAGCCGCTAGAGAGAGTGGGCAGAATTTGTCATCGGCGTCACGGCTCCTGACGCACATCGGGCGATTAGCTCAGTTGGCTAGAGCGCCTCGTTTACACCGAGGATGTCGGGGGTTCGAGTCCCTCATCGCCCATTAGTGGTATAGGACATGGTAAGTCCTTTATAGAAAACACGAGACTTCCGCCCTCATCTGGGGCAGCATTTCCGCCCATGTCTGCACCGGTCTGCTGCGATTTTTGCTGCGCTTCAATTCTGGCCCTTTGCCGCAGCTTGGCTTGTTCCCGGTGTTCCCTGGTTATCTGCAGGTAGAACTTGCGCATGGTTTCGATGCTGTGCCCCGTCCATTCGGCAGTCTGGTGCAGCGGGATGAACTGCACCAGGTCAGTAGCCAGACTGGATGGCAGGTTCTGGAAGCACTTTTTCCAGGGGGTGTAGCCAGCCCTTTTGATGATGCGGTGCGCCTGGGTCCGCAGGTTCACCGAATCGTGCCGGTATCGGGTGATGACGTACTCGGCCCCGTCCTCGGCCAGTTCAAATGAATCCTGCAACAGCGGCAGCAGGTCTGAAAAGATGGGGACGATTCGCTGCGCCTTGCCGATATGGTGCTCGGTCTTTGCGCTGCGCACCACCATGTCCTCATCGGCCCAGTGGATGTCTGTCCAGCGCAAGTCCAGTATCTCCGATGGGCACCGCAGACCAGCAAACCTGGCCAGGCCGAATATCAGCCGCCACTGATCATCAGGGCAGACTGCAAGCACCTTTTCAATCGTCGCCTGGTCGATGTAGTGGTCCCTGCTGTGGTTGCGTTGGACGGTGCTGGGCAGTTCCCTGAACGGGTTGCGGTCAATCAGTCGCAGCTTTACTGCCCGGTTGAAAAACTGCCCCGCAATCTGGCAATGCTTGCGGCAGGTGTTTTCCCCCATCGTGTCCATATCCATCCTGCCCGTTTTCTGGCCCAGCAGGAATATACGGAAGTCCTCGGCATGTCCCTCGGTGATGCGGTGCATGTCCATGTCAGCAGCAAACTTTTTTACCAGGTAGTCTTTGGTGACGTTGAACTTTCGGATGGTCGGCGGTTTCAGGTCAGCACGGCCTGCGATGTACCGCTCGATAAACGGACCCAGCTTTGCAATTTCCCGATGCTCTACCAGCCCGAATGATGCCAAACGGGAATGTAGTTTGGCGTCGATGTCCCGCAGCCATTTGCGGGTATTGTCCTTGGGCGATTCGTCCAGCTTGCGTGACGATAGCAAGTCCTCAATGCAGCTTTGCGCACGATTGGCTGCTCGCTGCGAACACCTGCCCAGCCGCACCGTCTGCCGGTTGCCGTCCAGGTCAGTGAACTGGATTTCCCTGGTGCCGTTCTTACGTTTGAAAAGACTAGCCATCAGTTCTGTTTCCTTTTCAGTTCCAGGTCCAGTGTCAGCCCTAGCTGGTTAATGCCGTCGATACTCAGCCGTCTGTTGCCACGAACACATGCAGCTGCCATTCTTGCATTTGATGTTCGCTGCAATTACCTATCCCCTTGATTCTGGATGTCCAGTGCAGTCGATATTTCGTGGGCTTGCGTCTAGGTAGTAAATGCCCATCGATTCAAGCGTGCCGAGAGCAGACTGCACCAACGGCCAATCCCCCTCGAATAGCTCTTCCGCCCGCTCCTCATCTTCCGCCAACAGCTAAGAAGAATAGTCCGGTCTGCGATGGACCCATGCTTTGCCAAAATCCAGGATGTAAGGGGCTGCCACAATAGTTAACTCAATCACCCGCAAATCTGCATCCTCGCCAACCAATTGAGGTATGTTGAAACCCTCAACCTCAGTGACCTTATGTTCAGATAGGATCCTGTAGCACTGTATTTCCCGCTCAAAATTACCTATCCGGTCAAATACCTTGATTGCTGAGTCGTAATCCGTTTTCCAAACAAATCCCTCTTGGCCGACTCCCAGTTGGTTGCCAAAATCCACGCTATAATTTCTTGCCTCACAATAATTCAGCGCACGGTGCTTTGAGTCCAGATCGTTCATGCCAGCATCCAGAAAACCCTATTCCGCGAAAGTCGTGCTAAAGCTAGTTGTAGCTGGGCAGTGCGTGGCATTGTCGCAGGTCGGTCCGGCTTTCGTTGTACTCAAAGAGTCAGCCTCTGTTGATTCTGGCAGTGGTCGGGTAGAAGTCATTATTGATCATCGAGTTGTTTCGAGTCGTGAGGTTTTCCTACCGCACGGCATCAGTCCGGGCTCGAAACAAGTATGTTATTTCTAGGGCTACGTTCTCGCCACGCCTGCAACCGCCCTGCATCGTCTCGCACTGCTTCGGCTCGCTTGTCCCATCGCTCTGTGAGTGCGTACTCGCAGGGAACCGGAATACCGGGGACAAAGGGCTGCATTGATTCGGTGCAGATTCGTGCTATCTCTTGGGCTGCTCCGTCGATGTCATCCAGGCGGGATAGTTCGATGATGAACTCATCGTGAATAAACGCCACAATCCGGTAGCCTGCTTTGGTCAGGTTCCACATAGCAGCTTTACACCCATCGGCAGCCAGCCCCTGGAATGGCGCATTCTTGGCAGCTGTGAACGGCACCCCGCCCCGCATCCTGCCCGTTGTGGTACTGACTGCCGAATGCAGCAGCCTGCGCAGCGGGCTGTCCTGGCCGATGTCCCGCTGCTGAACGAACGGCAGCAGGTGGGGGTTCTTGCACAAACTTTCCAGCTGATGCCAAACCCGCTCAGCGGTGCCAGGTTTGTAGGGGCTGCCGTCTGCCTTGTTCGGATTGCCTGCGAGTATCTTTCGCAGCACGCCTGTGTGATACGGCTGGGGCCAGGTAGCACGAACCTGCACGGCATCGCAGTGCAGGGCATTGGCAAGAATCGCTGCGGTATCCTCGGCCAGGTACAGCCGTAGTTCGGGATAGACTTGGCAGGTTAGCTGCTGGATGAACTTTTCAGCATCGGCCTGGGTCAGCTTCACCCCGTAGCTGAACTTCGCATGCTCTACCAGCGCCGCAGCTCCGAACCCTGCAGGCAATCCAAAGTTGAACACTTTAGCCCGCTGCCGCAGCTGTTTTTTGTTGGGCAGTTCGTTGAACTGTTCGAGGGTTGCGCCAGCAAACATGGCAGCGGCGTAGCTGTGCGGGTCGATGCCATCTATCAGCACGTCCCGCAGCCTGCTGAACCCTATCTGCTGATGGCATACCGTGGCCAGCGTGCGCAGTTCCAAGCTGTTGTAGTCGATGATGAATAGCAGGTGCCCTGGCCTGGCTGTGATGGCCTTCGCCAACACGCGTTTGAATTCTTCTTGGGTCCACAGCTGCGAGAGTTTGCGAAACGCGCACAGCTGGGGAACTGACTTGCCCAGACCCTCGGCAAGTTTCTCCATTGTGCCCGCGCCGTATTGCTTCTCGCCGACTAGCCTGTCGATCTTCTAACCAGCTCGGTGCAATTTCAGCAGGTCGCTGGTGGCGCCGGGAAGATGCTCCTTCAGCCACTTGTACCGTGGATCGTCCTTGAATTCCTTGGGATCAGTCATGACGGTGATTTTTTTGGCCAGCAATCGGTGTTCGGGTCTTGGGCACGGGGTCAACAGTTTGGTTCCACATTCTACACCGCACAACTTGGTCCAGCGAAAGGTTGAACCACGAAGGACACGAAGAGCACGAAGCGAGACGATCAAAGGACGAACCGCTTGATTCCCTCTTTGAGTTGGGTCACGTTGAAGTTGATCAGCAAGTCCGTCTTCACGCCCGCGAGTTTCATGTACGTCAGCAATTGTGCTTCGTGAACCGCTGTCAGTTCGCCCACGCTCTTCAGTTCGAGAATCAACACATCTTCGACAAGCAAATCAATTCGGTAGCCGCAGTCGAGATGAAAGCCTTTGTACTCAGCCGACCTGCGCAGATTGCAGTGGCAAGATGACACCGATCCGGATGCTTGATCACACGATGCTGCGTGATCGCGACCTGGCGTACACGGTCCCTGAAGCAAAGCGAGACTTCTGGAGTTCGCAGTATCCAGTTGAGGGAAGAGTGCATGCCTTCATGTGCGAGTCGTGCGGTGTCATTAAGCTATATGGACGCGCCTTGGAATAACGTCTTGGCTGTATGCTTCTGTCGAAAAAGTGTTCAAAAAGATACGTGGCGGCAGAACAAATCGCTCAACCGGAGCGGCGGTTGGGTGCGGAATCCAAAATCAATATCGCTGACCGCCGCCCGGTTGGCTCCATCGTTCTGCCTTACAAGTGGCGCATGAAATTCAATCTGGAAGCCGACCGCTCAGAGTTGGTTCGCAGAATCCGTGACGGGATTCGCAAGGTGACTCCGCCCGATGAGGTCGTTACACGGGTTGATGTCACGTACGATTTGACTTCTATGGATCAACCCATGATATGGGCAGAGTTGGACAGGAAGCCAATGGCGAACCCGGAGGTTCCCGAGACAAGGTCCGGTTCCTGGAAATTGAACCTGAGCACTGGACAGAACCGTGTCACGCAGCATTCGAAGGTAATTCGGTGACCATTGAATGGACGGGACACTCGTCGGATGCCAACGATGAAGAGTCGCTATGCGAGGCCGTCGGGCAGTTTCTGGTTGAGATCGTCAAATCGCTTCGTGATGACGGTGTGTTCAACGATCTACCTCGCGCCGAACATTGTTACCTTGGGGTCAGCACCTACGACGGGGTTTGGGGTTGGCCCGTATATGATGCGAGAGGCACTGACGACTTGGTCTGATATACTTGGCAGAACAATGCGATGGTGACGGAGCGGCGGTGGTCCACCGATTCACATGGTTCATCAACTCCCGCCGCCCGCATATCGCCACCGTTATGCATCAGAGTGTTTGAGACAGAGACTTGGATCAACAAATCAATCCTTACGAAGGCCCTACCTCGACTCGATACGGACGTCCGATTCCTGATCGAGACCAGGAGCGTGATGATGCGTGCGCAGCGCCGAAGTCTTCGGGTTTTTCGCTTTGGCGACGTTGGCGGATCGGGAGTCTGATTTTCTGGGGCGGAATCTCATTCATCCAGTGCGTCATCTGGGGCCTAAACGCATTGAATGTCAGGGAGTGGACCAACGGAATACTGCAGGGACTCATCGCAATACTCTTCATGCTCTTCGTTTTCGTGGGTATCCCTTTTTTGATGTTCGAGTTCGCTTTCCAGTTCGTCGCTCGCCCATGGTACAAGAAACACACAAGCGAATTAATGGCGAGGGACCAACCTGATCTCGAAGAGCCTACCAGCGAATCTGCAAACCAATCCGATCGGGATAGGGGCCCGGTTTCCCGGGACTCCTCCCACAACACCTAGTGCTACAGCGCAATTTGAATTCGAATTTCGGGTGCATCGCGTGGAAAACTTGGGAATGTGCCATTTCGTCGTGGGTATGAAGTGAGTCGAAATCGCCTTCGACGCGTGGCGTTGGCGGACGAATTCGCAAGTCGCGATAGACCTTCAGCTAGCAGCGGCGAAGCGTTGCCATCCACCGCTTCGATGAAGGAGAGTTGGCGACGCCCTTCGTTCGACTTGTCCGAGGTCATCGGTGGTTCGTTCGTTGTCTTGTGACGTTCGGTCCTTCCCGTTTCCGCTGGAGTGCGGAAGGTCGGTACTACGACCTCTGCTGACTTCTCTGAGCACCCAAACCGTTACCGGGATGGCCCCGCCTTTCGAGCAAGCTCTACTCACGGGAACGCTTCAGAGATCTCCCCAAATAAGGGGCTCTTCTTGTGAAGAGAGGATCGTGATCCATTCCCACCCAAGTGCCACATCTACCTCCACTCCGTCTTCCGGTTCGATTTCGCTGTCAGCAGCCAGCTCATCTGGAGTTGTCGGCCTCGTATGTGATTTCTGTTCGTCACCTGGCGGGTCTTGGCGAGAAGATGTCCAGCGACGATTCTTTGCTGGCTTACCGATCATCTTCGCAGGCTTCCTCTCCACGGTCTGTTACCTCGCCGCAGTTGCCCTCGCCTCGTACTGTCTTTCGTTACCCGACTGACAATGCTCGGATTGGATGATGACCTCAATCGCGATTTGCTCGTCGGGAGAACACGCTGGCGAGCGTTCGTCCGGCCTTCGTCGAGGCAAACGTGTCGCGGATTCAGGTGTCCGATCTACCACGCTGCGTCTCTCTTGACATCAACCGTCGAGACAACGAAAATCGCAGCTTCGCTTCACATTCGTGGCAATTGCCGACGGAGTGCTTTCGGCGAGACTTCCACCCATTCCCTGTTGCTGGAGAACTCTCTTATGCCGTTTTCACTTGGTGCCATTGAATTGCTCTTGCTGTCCGTGCTAGCGATTCCTGTTGCATTGCTCTATGCCCGAAACCACCGGCACTATCGTGCTGGTATTGCCGTAGTTGTTTGTGCCGCACTTGCGGCATTGATTACACCGGCAGACATCGTCTCGATGTTGTTGCTGTTTGCTGCGTTCACTGGTGTGTTTCTGTTTGGATCGCGATACCGCCTCGATCCGCCCGCCACGGCTGCGTAATCCCGAACCGGCGGGTAACCATCGCGCGTACGCGAGTCGAGCGGTTTTGAAATTGAAAATCTTTCGCGCGTACCGGGTGACGCGGGCCGTTACGCGCGTGAAACCGTGTGACGCACAAATCACAGCGTTGACTCCAAAACAACTCACCATCGCCGAGACAATATTCGACCACGCATTCTTCGCGACATGCGTTGCGTTTACGTCGTGGGTTTGGACGTACTTGCTTATCTCAACGCCATATGCGCCTTGGTATTTACACCTGATCGGGTCGTTCTTCGTCGCAGCCGTTTACGCGATGCTAGTCACCGTAACACTCGGGGTTGCTGCGTTGTTTGACGGCAAGGCTCTCTCAACGCGATTCCCAACCGTGGCAAAGCGATGCAACGCACTTGCTTACGTTTGGATTGCAACACCAGTTTGGCTGATCGTGCTATACTTGGCAGGCTTCATTGCAATATTTTGATCGGCTCGCACCACAACGTAGAAAACTCGCGTAACCATCGGATCGGACCGGTGGTCGGTTTTCACGAATGGATGCTCAACTCCCGGTCCCCGCTGATCCGTGCCGTTCGCCGGGCTGAAGACTTCACTTCTAGGACGTCTCTTATTTGAATGACGCAACATGACGAGCGATGAGCCAACCGTCGTCTAAGGTGGCCGATCGCTGGACGCAGCCAAAAATTTGGCAAACTTTCTTTGCGAGCATGGCGTTGTCGCGAGTCTGATCGAAGGAGACCCACTTGCGTCCAGTTCGTTAGATCGTGCGACGCGAGCCTATGAGATGAATGGAGATTCGGATGCACGTGAGGCGATGAACATCTACAGTGAACATTTATCGGTGATCCAATCGTTCCATGACGTTTTTGTTACGGACAATGCGTTTTCTCGCCTTGCCGCACTTGTCGAAAAATCTGAAGGTCGTCAACTATAAGATTTACGGTACTATCCCTTCCCGTTCCAACTTGGACCGATTGCATCATCGTCTGAACAACGAATACGAGATCCGTGGGTTTCTACACTGGGATGTGCAACTTCGGGACGCGACTGTTCGAGAGGCGCTGATCGTTCTCTGGGAAGCTGCCGACCGGATCTGCACTAAACGGTTGAAAGCTGGATTAGCGCAGCTGCTTGACGCAATGGAACGTCACGAACATTTACGGCTCGATCCGGTCGTGCGCCAACGCCTTCTTCCCGTGAGTGCAGCAACGATCGATCGACTGCTCAAGCCGATTCGTTGTGATGAAAGCCGCGATTGTTTGCGACAGCGGCACCAGGGTCGCCAGGACAAGCACGACCACGATGAATTCGGCTGGCGACCAGCTAACCATCATGCGTCCGTTCGATAGATTTTCATCCAGCTTGCGCCAGTTGATTCCGCCGTGTCGAGCATCCCTTGAAACGCACCCTTGAAGCTCCTTTCGCAAGACGGTTGTAGCGACTCAAATCCGTGAATCGGGTACTTGGCAACGCGAATGTAGTTTGACCATGTTTTGCTGGTGCCCCCATCTAGTGCATGCATCGACAGGCCGAATCGGCCCGCCAACGTAATCCCAAGATCGTCCACTGCATCGTAAGTCCATGGTCGGTCGTCCCCGATAGACGCGATCACAGTCCTGCCTGGCCACATTGCTCCCAGTGAGATACCGATGTCATAGGTTGACTGGCACAGCAATTCATCCGCGTTATCAAATGCGTAGACATTCGTTTGTCGCCAGTGCCATTCCGGTGAGTGTCCAGCTGGAATATGAACGTGGGTAATCAATTCCGCATCTGGCAGGGATGCAAGCTCGAAGTTCAATGCGGTGTAACGGTCCTGGTAATCTTGTCGCCAAGGAACTGGTAGCGTTCGTGTACCCGCCGAGGAGTTCCATGAGCCAGTGGCAAGGAGTCCTGACGACGTAAGATCAATGGGAGATTGCCATCCACCCCAAACTTCCAGCATCATTGGCTTGCCGAGCCTGCGGCATTGAGCCAAGTCGTTGATGATCTTTTCTTTCGATTTCTCTAGCTCGCGAAATGAGTATCGGGCGGCCAAGCCATCGTGTCGTGCCAGTTCTTGGTCCGAGACTCGATTGTTGTTTCGCCAGTCGACAGCGTTGAGAACGTAGGTCAGCATTCCTTCAGGCGATGGAACGGGATCGGGAGCAGGCTCCCGATCAGGCATTGGAGTCGGATCCGGAACAGGCTCAGGGAATGGACAGAACCATTTCCAAAGGAAGCTAAACCATCCCATCGCCACTACCGAAACGAATTCACTGCGTCGCATATCCTTGATCCTTCTTGTGTCTGGCAACCGTACTGACTTGCCTTGGCTCCGGTTCGATCACACGGTACAAAAGCCGCAACCGTGGTTGCGGCGACATGAATTGAATTCCGCTCGAATCGACGCTTTCGCGACCACAAGCGGCAGTTTTCCGGGACTCGATGGTGCCGCTACTTGTTGCGACGATTTTTTGGTGGGTGCTGTTTTTTCTGCTTCGACTGCCACGATATACCCCTTCGGGAACGTTGGACCACGGACTAGCACAATGCCTATCAAGGCTCGCGGCATGCCGGTCGCGTTCCAACCATGTCTCACCGAATAACTTCGTAGACGGCGTGTCTTCGCGTCATCAAATCATTCTCTGGACGCTAACAGTAAGCGACATCGACATCCCAGGATCCGTTGATCATTTTCGCCTGTCCGATTGACGTTGGCGACACCACTTTTGGTCCTTCATGGAACACCTGCAGCTCTATTGGCCGCGGATCATCCATGGGATCCGGCTGTACCGACGTCGGCTCGGTGTCCCCGGTTGGTGTCCACCACAGCAAGTCAACTACAAGTTTTCCCGGCTTCGATCCGGATGTCCTCATGTGACTCGAACACGGCGCCTGGGTTCGTGTGGTGCGTCACCTTTGCGTAGTAAAAGCACGGAAGAGAGTCGTAGCGGCAGCCACTGGGAACCCACCCAGATGGGCCATAAAACCTAAGGTTCAGAATCGTAAAGGTTCGGGTTCACTAACTCACTTGTTCATCGGTTCTGTGACAGGTGCCTACCGACGATCCTGAAACAGACTGCTACATCGCAATTGTTTTCGCCTATAACAGTTGTCTTACAACCAACTCTACATCACCAGCTCGAACTCACTTGGTTTCCAGGCATTGTCGAACCATGACGCGCCAGGACCGCAGAGACATAGGGGGACATTCCAGCCCACATTCAGAACGGTCTGCACTCAATGGATTTCGTAGCCGAGTCCATCCGTTCCTCCGTGACGAGGACGGTCTGGAATACTACTTCGCCTTCACGATGGCAGGTGGTTGCCAGGTGCCTTCACCGGGCGGGAGCACGGACGGTGCCTCGGTCTTCGGCCAGTAGAGCCGCATGATGAGGTAGGCGGTGTCGTTTGGCGCGGGGAGCCAATTGGATTCCTTGTCGGCGCCGGGGCTGTCCCTCTGGATGTAGAGGGTGAGTGAGCCGTCCTCGTTTTTCTTCAAGTCAGGCAGCATCGGCGAGTTGATGAGGTAGCGGTTGATCGGGTTCTTGATCAGGAGCTGGCTCTTGCCGTCATACATCGTCGCCGACCAGAAGGCGTTCACCGGCGGGAACTTCCCGGCGGGGAAGGTGAGCGTGAACGAGGATGCAACGCCGATTTCTTTCGCCGATGCGTCAGCGGATCTGAGCGTTTTCGATTTCGTTGAGTGCGAGATACGCGGTGGCAATACTCTCGCCAGAGAGTTTCCTTCTCCACGAATCGGAGGCTGTGTTGCCTGATCGAAGAGCTCTCCAGTACAGCCAGAGCGAGACGATCAGACCGACGATTCCGACGACCAACGAGACAACCAGACAGCGAGGATGGAGCACGGCGTCGAAGCCAAGAGCAACGACGACGGGAATCCACATCAGCCACCACACAAACCCAATGATGACGCCGGCACGCAGGTAGCCGGATCGCAGGCTGTCGAGTTTGCTGTGGATGTCGTCAACTGGTTTCGAGTAGTCGATGCGTCTGATTCTGGTGCAGACGAGCGCCGCTTGAGCAATCACGATCACGCCGTAAACGTGCACAATGGCTCCATTTACAACTCGATGTGGGATCTGTGTATTTCTTGCCCAGCACTGCGCTCCGAGCAGAATCAGTGCAATGCCAATCAGGATTTGCAGCAACTGTCCGCGGAACAGTGGCCGCAGTGATTCTTCGACGCGATCCATCAACTGACGACGCGTCAGCAACAATCTTCCAGCCAGTTCCTGCTGTTCCAAAGTCGCGGGAGCGGCTTGCCCGCTCGATCCGTGGGAACTCGCGTCGCGAACAACCGTCGGCGCGAATGCCGGATCGTTAGTCGACGTGATCGACTGCACGTCCGATTTGATCTGACTCGCGCGTTGGTATCGACGTTGTGGTTCTTTTTCGAGTGTACGAAGCACGACGTCATCGAGGCGGACGTCGATTTCTACTTTCGTGGACGGTGCAGCGAACCGGCCAATCGGGAGTTCACCCGTTAGCATCTCGTAGATGACGACTCCCAGCGAATAGATGTCGGCTCGGTGGTCGACGCCGTGCGCGCCTTCCAGTTGTTCTGGAGCCATGTACCTCGGCGTGCCCATGACCTGATGCGTGGCGGTCAGCGAATACTGCTGGCTTTCGTTGCCAAGTATCCGCGATAGTCCGAAGTCGGCGATCTTCACCGAACCGTCTAGGGACATCAGGATGTTTTCGGGTTTGATGTCGCGATGCACTACGCCTTTATCATGAGCGTATTGCAGCGCGTCGCACAGATGCGGCACGATCGCGAGTGCGTGTTCGGGTGCTAGTTCGCGCGCCTTCACGACGTCTCGCAGCGTCGAACCTTCCACGTACTCCATCAGAAAGTAGTACGTGTCGGCGACGTTGCCGAACTCGTACAGGGCGACGATGTTCGGATGATTCAGTTTCGCCAGCGTGCGGGCTTCACGCGTGAACCGCAGCGCGAATTTGACGTCGTGACCGAATTCCTCTGGTAAAATCTTGATCGCGACCACGCGATCGAGTCCTTCCTGACGAGCCTTGTAGACGGCTCCCATTCCACCAGCCCCGATGAGTTCCATGATCTGAAGCGATGGAAACAACTCGGCCAGTCGTTCGACACTCGGTGGCTCGAAAGCGCCGCTCGGCTTGCCGACCTCGCTGATACGCGTCGTGGATGGCGTGCGCATCTTCGGGGAACCGGTCGAGGTATTCCTGCTCGGTTGGCGTTTCTCCACGACGTCGTCGATAGTCGATCTCCAAAACAATCAGTTCGGCCAGCAGTGCATCGCGTTCGATGGGCACGACTTCTCCGGCGAGCAGCGATTCGATCGAAGGTGGCTCGTTCGTTTGCCACTTTTGCTCGAACTCGGCGCACAGATCATCGATCCGCTCCAGAGCCGCGATCGGTAATTTCTTTTTGCGCATGCTCATCGTATTCGAATAATTCCTGCTGACATTTTTCTCGAATCAGGTGCAAACGACGCTCAATCGTCCGCTCGGAGCAGCCAAAACGCTCGGCAAGTTCCGCATTTGAGTACCCCTCTAACTTGGCACCCGCTAATTCTCTGAGCTGCCCGACACCCAAATGAGAAAAAAATTCCTCCACGGATTCCCGCATCATCAGCACCATTTCGGGCGATGGCTCGTCTCCGATCGCTTCGATAACGCTGTCGTCTTCGCCAGTTTGATTCAATGAGTGAACTTCGACGTTGCCGCCGCGTCGCTGCCGCTGGTCGTGCCTTCGCTTGTCGACGACCTTCCTTGCCGACATCCGCAGTAACAGACGCCAAAGATCGTCTCGATCGGACAAGTCCGGAAACCGCCCGTTTTCGGCCGCGTTGTAGAAGCTGTCGAAGACACTCAGCACGATATCTTCCTCGTCCGAGACGGCTCGGTTTTGCCCATACAACCGAGCCCGAACTGAACGCACGAGACGGTCGAAGTAGTGCTGCCAAATGCGATTCGCTGCGGCCGAATCACCGGCTTTCACCAAATCGATCCAGTGGCTGACATTCGTGCTTTTCGACATACGGGAAGGCCGACAGATGCAAAATGGACGGGGAACAGAGTTCGCGCACTCAATGGTACCACGTCCAACGTGGGCGTCGAACTCGGATGTCGCCCGGCCTGATGGAGTTGGTAAACGGTCCGCCCAACAACTTCTTTCAACAATTGGGCTCGTGGGTCCGGCATACGAATCAAGCCAATACCGCCGCAACATGGCCACAGACAGCGTCCAAGGCGGTTGCCAGGTCGCTGGAGATGTCAGCTATCATCAATGTGCCCGCAAAAAGTTGGTGCCGTTACAAGTCCATTAAGAGCTTGCGATAGGTAACGCGTTCTTCGCGATCGAGCGGGATTAGTCCTGGCTGTACTTCTTCAGTAATTCCGTGCGTGCTTTCGGATCGAGCTTTTCTGTCAACAAGGGACCGATAATTGCAACGTCTGTTGCGGTATCTTCGATCTCTTGCGTAATCTGGAAACCACGACCAATCTCGTGCAGATATGTTGTTGCTATCGCCTCGCCGGGGGTCATGCTGCGAATTACATATGCGCCCGGAACGACCACAACCTTGGCTTGTCCGTTACGCGTTACTGCCTGCTCTGCACCATTCAACTTGACACGAACTCCGCCGTCACGAACGTTGAGAGTGATAGTACCGTGTCCCATGAGCTTGAGCCAGTTTCGAGTGACCACGCCACTCTCATGATCCATTGAGACGAGCACCAATGCCAATGCGATTGCGCCAAGTAGAGCGCCAGCCAGTTCCATGCTGGTTTCGTTTCGGATACACCCGGCCGACCGGAAGTGTCCGCCCCTTCCCGCGAACGCAGGAAGGCACGGACGATCCAGATTGAAACAGGGATTGCCAAAATATGAACGGGACAAATCGGCAAAAGCGTCAGGCTGCCGGCACGGAGACCAACTGATTTCTGCAACGCCCCATCAACGGGATCCCGTCGGCCGAATAGCGTGATTAAGAGCAAGACCACCCCGATCACGCCACCCAAAACGGTTGCCATCGCCAGGGGAGCTGGGATTTCACCGCCGCCTGCGACTGGAGCAATTCCAAAGAACAACGCGAGGCACAACACAACGTCAAGAGCTGCGATAACGGCAATCAAACCGGTGGCTCGCCGACGGAGTCTCGCGGATGGCAGAAGCGAATCGGACGATTCGCGCGTGGTGCTCGCCCGACGTATCGACGGCGATGGTCCGATACTCTCCGGCGGGGGGACGCTTTCCGGCTGCTGCAAATGGGCCAGATGTCGGCCGAGCAGGTCGGCAACTTCTTCCGCAGACTGGAAGCGGTCGTCCGGATTCTTTTCCAGCAGCTTGTCGACGATCTCACACAACCCGTTCGGTACCTCGGGGTTGACCAGGCGAATCGGCTTTGGTGTGTCGTGAACGACGCGGTGCATCGCGGCGACTGCCGAGTCGTGCGAAACGCTGCCCGTCCGGTACACATCGCGTAAAGAACGCAGCCGAGACTGAACAGGTCGCTGCGGTGGTCGACTCGTTGCGCCTGAGCCTGTTCCGGAGACATGTACTGCGGCGTCCCTGTGATCTGACCGGTGCGAGTGACACCCACGTCGTCCACCGCGCGGGCCAGGCCGAAGTCGCTTAGCTTCACCCGCTCGATGCCGTTCTCCAACAGCACATTGGACGGTTTGACGTCACGATGGACCAGCCCTTGGCGATGCGCCGCCGCCAGACCGGCGGCTGTCTGCATGCCGATCCGCAAAATCGATGTGACATCCAGCGCGCCGAATTCATCGATCTTTTGCTGAAGCGACTGTCCGGCGACGTACTCCATCACGATGAACGGCGGTCGCACCTCTTGGTCAATTGCGTGAATCGTCACCACGTGATCGTGACTGACGGCAGCGGCCGCCTGAGCCTCCCGCAGAAAGCGTCGCACCGACATGGGATTGGCCGCGAGTTCCGGCGCAAGCAACTTGATCGCCACCGTCCGTTTCAGCTTCTGGTCATAGGCATGCAGAACCACGCCCATCCCGCCGCGTCCGATCAGTTCGAGAATCTCGTACTGACCGAGCATTCCGATGCAGCCCTGGCTGTTGCTGGGAGTGAGAAGTTCACGCCAGGCTGCATCACAATTATTATCGAACGCCCCCCCATCGGTGGCAACTGTCGTAAAAAATTCTTCGGGTTGCTTTTCCAGAAAGCTTCCGGCGTCCTCGTGCGCGGCAAGCAGAATCTCAACGCGCCGACGCAACTCGGGTTCATCACCGCAGGCTTCGTTCAGAAAGGCAGCACGCTCGTGGGGACTAACTTTGTTGAGTGCTTCCAGAAAAATGCTTCGTTCGTCCATCGTTTGGTTTCCGCAATTGTCATCGTTCGGTTCACCGGTCTCACACTTGACAATGCGAATTCCGCTGGCGGACTCCGCCAGGATCTCTATCATTCAACTCAAGACGAGTCTTCGCCTTCAGAACGCAACTCACTAAATAGCCATGCTTTAGCCCATGTCCAGAGACGTTCCGTTGATCGGACCGAGAGTCCCAGCGCCTGGGCGGAGTCTTGAACCGTCAAGCCCGTGTAGTACCGTAGCTTGACAAGAGTCGCCGCCTGTTCGTCAATCAAAGCGAGCCGGTTCAGAGCTTCGTTCACGACCAGTACATCGTGCTTGATGTCCGGCGCTGCGATTTCGCCTTCCAAGAGCTCCAATCGCTCAAGATCGCCGCCACGTTTCCGGCTGCGTTTTCGCCGCACATTTTCTACGAGGATCCGCCTCATGGCCTCGGCAGCCGCGGCGAAGAAATGACCGCGAGAGTCCCAGCGCTGCTGATGCTTTACATCGACCAAGCGAACGAAGGCTTCGTGCACCAGCGCAGTGGCCTGAAGCGTTTGCCCGGGAGGTTCGCTAGCCAGCCGCCGGAATGCGAGCTTCCGCAATTCTTCGTAAACCAGCGGGAGCAGCTTTTCGGATGCGCCGGGATCGCTATGGTTAATATCGTCGAGGATTTGGGTGATGTTGTTCATAAACGTTGATCATATCGAGGTTGCTACGCCAAATCTGCGAACTTGCCAAGGCTGGTAAATATATTGCACTGAATTTCCGTGTTCGGCCTTACCAACCGAAGGAGGAATGATGGAGACACCAAAAAAGAATAACGCTGCGACCAAGGGTCAGAGACCAGCTCACACCATTCGCCGCGGAGCAATCGCTGCCAACATTTGGCCGAGTTGACGGAACTGGAATGTCAGGCTCGGCAAGAGAGCCGGATCAATCGGTTGATGACGAACTAGAGTCCGTGGCTGCGACTCCATCTTCCATTCGAGAAAACGAGAATTGCATTTCCTGGAGCATGAGTCCTGCGTTCAACGTCCAAAATAAAGGACTCAGCAACCTCGGCCGAGTCCGCCACGACCCAATCACGGCTGTCACCACCACATCCAGTCTCCCACTCGAGGTGAACGACACGAAGTGATTGCTCGTGCCAGCAAACGGTTGTGATTTGCTCGGATTACAGACCTGGTCGGCCAGACCATCTTCTGCAATTCCTCCGGCCAAAAACTCGGGCGGCGGGCGCCCACAATTCCCATCTTTGGTGCGCATTATCGAGGCTCTGTATCTAACGACACCCTGTAGATCCGCAGCCCTTACATTGGGAATCTATATTGAATGGATCGCCGCCGCGCGTGGTCGCGGCCTCTCCAGCACCAGGTTTACGGATTTGCCGTCAATCACGGGGGATGACCACGCCTTCCCAACCGCCATGCAACGAGCACTACTTAGCTATACGAATCGAATCTGCGCCGCATGCACCCGATCGCACGAATGAGAAGGAGCAACCAACCGGCGGTGCGTGGGTCACGAAACGAGTTTGACCGTTGGTGCTGATAAACCGCAGTGGTTGTTGATCCAGTACATCACTCGTTGTCCCTTCAGTCTCTCTCGACTGGTTCAAGTCAGCGGCCTGGGGACGATGCGCACCAGCTGTGGGATCGACCCGTATTTCGCGTTCATCGACCTGCCTTTTGAACTCAGGCCGTCCCCCATTTCGCTCACCGCCGCACGCTTTGAACTAGGGATTGTTCCTGGTAGACTGGCGGGAAATCAAAATTCCTATCAGTTGACCTGCCGCTCAGGCCAGCGTGCCTACTATGCGACGCGCATCCTGTTGCAAAATGGCTTCCAGGCTCGGAACGCTTCCGGCGGCATGCTGTCGCGATCTCATACGCCGACCGCTCAATGAGTCGCATGAAATAGTAAATCCGTGATTCGTCGCAATTGCGCATCATGGTGCGACGATTGTGTATCCTGGAGGGCAGCGTTCAAGATCCACTCCTTTCTTACCAAGAATCTATTGGAGATTGTTGCATGAGCGCCATCGGCAGTGCATCACTTGGCGTTCGTTTTCTTGCGATCGGGTTGTCGACGTTCGCCTTGGTTTTGGGTGCGACGATCGCTTGGAGTGACGATGCCAACCCAAGTTTTGGAATCTACGTTGCGTCGACTGACGCAGACATCCGCGATTCGCTGAAGGAGATTCTGGCTAGCGGCGACGCGAACTCGTCGGTGGCCACGTTTGATTCGCTCGAGAAGGCGGTCGCATCCGGCGCCGAGGTCCTGGTCATCGCCCTGCCGCGCAGTCGCGACCCGTACTCGGACGATTTGATCGAGGGACTGAAGAAAAAGAAAGTGATCGGAATCGGTTACGGAGCGGCACAGCTTTTTGAGCAGCTGGAATTGGAGATCAATGGCGGCGCATGCGCCCACTTTGGTGCGATGCCCGATATCGTCGGTGTGGAAAGCGACTTGCTGGAGAAGAAATGGGAGTCGCGAAAAATCACACCCTATGCCGAGCCCGCGCCGGGGGATGACTTCGGCATGTACATCCCTCGGTTGAGCGAGCAGGTCTATTTCGTTGACGTGATCGCTCGTGTCGAGCGTGATGAGAACTACGCCCCGATCGTAAAGCAAAACAACTACGTGATGATCGGGATCTCGGGAAAACCGAGTGCCTGGACCGACGAGCTTCGCGCATTGGTTGGGGGCGTCGCGTCGGAATTGTTGCAGCAGGAGCAAGAACCGTTTGCCAAGGCGGAGTATCCGCGATTGTTGCCCGGCAAGCACGTTTTTGGACTGGGCAAAGGACGTTCGACCGAAGAATTGTCCAGCAAGACGTACTACTTCAAATTCACGAAGCCCACTCTTTTTTCGGTCACTCTGCAGCACACCGATTCTCAAGCTATGATGTTGCTGTTCATGGGCCAGAAAGACAGACTGCATTGGACTCGGCAGGACGCAAAGCAGGGCGAGCCGCTAACGATTGTCTGCGAGATCACGGCGGAGGATATCGAGAAGAATGGCGACATTCTCTGGGAGCTTAAAGTGACCAACTTTGATCGCGCCAACCGTGCGGCATGCGTTCTGGATGTGCAGTACGAATTCGCACCGTGAGGGAAATGCCGGTCAACGAATCATCACCTCGACTTCACGTGTCCCTCCCTCTTTGATGAGAATCATTCCCCATGAAGTGTGACCGAACCGATGCTTTCCGGATTTCGTACAACCGAATGACACGGCGCCGTGTTTTGCAAGTGATCGGATCGCAGGTCACCGTCGCGGGGACACTGGCCGGCATGAATGCAGGACCGCTCTTTGCGGCAGAGGAAGCCGAGCCGCTGAATCGTTTTCCGCGGATGGTGCATGAGTTCTTTGTGCGGCAGGTAGGCGAGTCGGCCGGCCGTCATCGGCGCAGACTCGGCGGTTTGAAGACGAAGTCCGATGCGGAAGATTACGTTCGCGACGTTCGCCAACGGATTCGCCAGTCGTTCGGTCAACATCCGCAGCGTACACCGCTGAATCCGCGAGTGACCAAGGTCACGGAGCGCGACGGGTATCGGATCGAAAATGTGATCTTCGACAGTCGACCCGGTTTTCCGGTCACCGCGAATCTGTACGTCCCGAATCAGACGGCCGAGAAAATGCCGGCGGTCGTCGGCACCTGCGGGCATTCGACCAACGGCAAGGCGGCCGAAGCGTACCAATCGTTCGCTCAAGGTTTGGCGCGACTTGGCTTTGTCTGTTTGGTCTACGATCCGATTGGCCAGGGCGAGCGATTGCAGTACGTTGCGGAAGATTTGTCGGCCAAGATCGGTTCGGGAACTCGGGAGCATCTTCATGCCGGCAATCAGCAGTTCCTGGTCGGCGAGTTTTTCGGCATGTGGCGAGCCTGGGACGGAATTCGGGCGCTCGATTATCTGCTCACCCGATCGGAAGTCGATCCGCAACAAGTTGGCGTGACGGGAAACTCTGGCGGTGGAACCATGACCACCTGGCTGTGCGGGGTGGAAGGCAGATGGACGATGGGCGCGCCGAGTTGTTTCGTGACGACGTTTCGCCGCAACTTGGAGAATGAACTGCCGCAAGACACCGAACAGTGTCCGCCGCAGGCATTGGCATTGGATCTGGATCATGCCGACTTTCTGGCAGCAATGGCTCCCAACCCGGTCATCATTCTGGCCAAAGAGCGGGACTACTTCGACGTTCGCGGATCCGAAGAAACCTACCGGCAACTCAAAAGACTTTATCGGCTGATGGATGCCGAGGACAACGTCGCGCTGTTTGTCGGGCCGACCGGACACGGTTATTCTCAAGAGAATCGCGAGGCGATGTATTCCTGGTTCAATCGTGCCTGTGACGGAGTGACCGCGGCGAGCAGCGGCCAGTTCGATGGTGTGTTGCGGTCGAGTGCGGAGGTCGAATTTGTCGCCGAGCCATCGCTGGCGATCGAGTCCGACGAAACGTTGCGGTGCACGCCCAAGGGGCAAGTCGCGAGTCTGGAAAACATGCGCACGGTATTCGACTTTACCGCCGCGAAATCAAAGCGTCTCGCTGCGGACCGCAAGGGGCTGCGCGGTGATGCGCTTCGCCGTGCGATTGTCGACGTGCTGAAGTTGCCCGAGCATTCCCATACCAGTCCCGACTATCGCAACTGGCGGTACCTCGGGTCCCGAGGATACCCGTCGCCGCACGCGATGGCGTACACCGTCGATACCGAACCTGGGATCCAGGCGATCGTCTATCGGCTGACCGACGAGCGATGGCATTCACGACCGCCGCGTGCCGGGACCCGGGCGATCTTGTATGTGGCGCATCTTTCCAGCGACAGCGAATTGCGGGATGAACCGCTCGTCAAAGAAGTGATGCAAGCGGAACCGGATGTCCCGGTGTTTGCCTGTGACGTGCGCGGAATCGGCGAATCACTTCCGCAGACGTGTAATCCAGGATCATTTCATAGCGACTACGGAAACGACTATTTTTATGCGATCCACAGCCTGATGCTGGATCGGCCGTACTTGGGTCAAAAGACGTTTGACGTGCTGCGGGTGCTCGACTGGATGGCTTCGTTGGGACACACCGAAATTCACCTGGTCGGCCGTGGTTGGGGAGCGTTGTCGGCGACCTTTGCCGCAGTGATGTCGGACCAGGTCAAGCAAGTGACGCTCAAGAACTCGCTGATGTCCTACAGCGACATTGCCGAAAGTGAGAATTACGATTGGCCGCTTTCAACCCTTTTGCCAAACGTGTTGTCGCAGTTCGATCTTCCCGATTGCTACGCGGAGTTGAGTTCAAAAGCGATTCGCCAGATCGACGCATGGGGAGCCGAGCCCAAGGTGTAGGGCCGCCGGTGTAGGACGCCGGCTTTCATCGATGGTTGAAGCCCTGACTAGGTGCTGACCACAATCTCGTAGGCAGCCGTCGTTACGGTGTCGACTTGCGTTCCTTCGACGAAAGTGGTGGTCAATGCAGTTGCAACATGGTTTGCACTTGTATCCCCGTCTGCCAGGCAAGTCGATTGCTTGACTCGGATCCGATCGTTCGACGGTTGGCCGAGCAGATACTGCTTTGGATGGGCCCCGCGGAAAATCAATACATGTCATGGGCCGCCAATCGGGCCGAGCCGTGTCTCCGCGCACGAATCGATACCGTTATCTCTTGGATCCGAGAGTCGTAACGCTCTTGTAGCGGTCGCACCGGGGCCCGTTCTTTTCAGTTTTGTCGGCCCGCCGGCACAGATGTATAATCAAATTGTGCATAATTTCTTACTGAATGTCAGGCTGGCGGACGGAGTGGATGTGCTCCTCCTTACGCTGGCGATCAGCCTCCTTTGGCAGTGGTTGCGCAAGCGAGCCACTACGTCGGTCGCGGTCGTCCTGATTGGTACTCTTACTCTTTATGCGCTGGCCGACTTTCTTGATCTCTACATGACGCTGGCCGTCCTGCGGGCGGGCCTGACGGTGCTCATTTTCGGATTAGTGGTGGTATTTCAGGACGACCTGCGATACGCCTTCGAGCGGTTGTCCGCCTACCGACCCTTCACCCGCGGCAGCCGGTCAGAGGACCCTAGCGACTTCGTTAGCGTGCTCGTGGAGGCCCTAACATTGTTGGCCAAGCAAAAACACGGGGCCCTGGTGATCTTGCCTGGAAAGCAGTCGATCGAACGGCACATGCAGGGCGGCGTGCCTATCGACGCTCTGCCCAGCGTGGATCTCATTCACAGCATTTTTCACCCTGGTTCGCGCGGCCACGACGGCGCGGTGATCGTTTGCGGACAACGTTTGGCCTGGCTGGGTGTCCATCTGCCGCTTTCCCGCGATCTCCATGCGCCTCCCAACCGCGGCACTCGACACTCCGCTGCGTTGGGCTTGGCGGAGAGAACGGATTGCTGTGCGATAGTCGTGTCGGAGGAATCCGGTACCATTTCGCTGGCTTACGGTGGCGAGTTGTCGGAAATCACCGGCGGCGCGCAGGAATTGCACGTCCAGTTGACCACTTTTCTCGAAGAGCAAGTGATTCCTCTGACCGCCCGGCAGTCGGGCCGATTGAGCCGCGTCTCTATTTATGCCCTATCGTTTGCCATGGCGGTTCTATTCTGGCTGGGGTTTGCATTTCGCGTAGAGACAATCCAGCGAACTGTGGAACACGTTCCCATCGAGTTTCACGATGTGCCCGCGGGAAGGGTGGTCAAGGAAAGTTGGCCAAGTGAAGTGACGCTCACGTTGGTCGGCCCCCAGCGGGCTTTTGACACGCTCCAGCCGGATGTCTTGCGCGTGGCCATCGACACCGCGGATGTGCCGGATCGCGAGAAGTCGATCGCGGTCCAGAAAAAATACTTGAATCTGCCCGAAGGCATCCAATTACAAAAGGTGGAGCCGGCTGCGATTCATGTAGACATTCAGGGAGAAACCCCTTCTCCGGCTGAGGCGTCGCCCGAGGCAGCTCCGCCGAAGAGCCGTGGGTGAAATAGGTCGGAGTCGACCTGGGGTGTCGATGTTAGTTGAGTCGGGCCGGTTCCCACCGGCCGAAATACGATGGACGTGACCGGTAGGAACTGGCCCTACTTGGCTGGGCGTGATGATGTGGGCGATTGTCGCTGAAATCACTTGCTAAAGCATTGCAATGTACTATACTTTGATCAATAAAGGCAATAATTGACCTGCATACAGTACATTGCGATGAGAACTGGAAAGCCGTTACTTCCCAAACACAGGCGAATTCTGGAGGGTTTGGGAGAAAACATTCGACTCGCGAGGCTCCGGCGCAAGCTGTCGGCTGCCAAGGTCGCTGAGCGCGCTGGAATCAGTCGAAACACGCTCTACATGCTTGAAAAGGGAGGCAGCAACACCTCCATCACTACCCTGTTTCAGGTGCTCGTCGTGCTTGGTCTGGAAAACGACTTTTCAAAACTGGCTTCTGACGACGAGCTGGGAAGACGATTGGAAGACGCCAATCTAAAGTCTCCTCGATCACGTGCTCCGAAAACCGAAAAGACGATCAAGAGCAAAAACTGAAACGAACCAATGAGTCGCGAAATCCATGTCTTCGGTGATTGGCAACAGTTGGGCGAACCTCAACTGCTTGGGCTGCTGCGCCGAACTCACTCATGGAACAGAAACGTTTTCGTTCGAGTATTCTCGCGCGTGGCTGGAAGGGGACAACGCGATGTCCCTGGATCCTGAACTTCAGTTATTCCAAGGCCCCCAGTATTCCAGTGACAACGAACGGCCCAACTTTGGACTGTTCCTTGACTCCAGCCCCGATCGCTGGGGGCAATTGCTGATGAAACGGCGCGAAGCAAGGGATGCACGACGCGAGCAGCGAAAACCAAAAACGCTTCTTGGTTCTGACTTTTTGCTGGGTGTTCACGATCAGCAACGAATGGGAGGCCTGCGTTTTAAAACTGAGCCCGACGGTGTGTTCCTTTCGGACGAACAAGGCCAAAACGCGCCACCTTGGGCGCGACTGCGGAATTGGAAAATGCCGCATGGAGATTTCAATCTGACAACGGGTTCGATGATGATGACGAAGCACAAGAATGGCTTCGATTGTTGATGGCTCCCGGTTCATCGATTGGTGGTGCGAGGCCCAAAGCCGGTGTCTGCGATGAGGAACAAAACCTCTGGATTGCAAAATTTCCAGGACGTGCTGACGAATTCGACGTCGGTGCTTGGGAGTTGGTCACCCATCGGCTGGCTGTCGACGCTGGATTGAACGTTGCTGAAGCGACCGCGGAGAAATTCGGGAGGCCACACACGACGTTCATGGTCAAGAGATTCGATCGAGCCATCGAGGACGGTAAACGCGTGAGAAAACACTTCGCCTCTGCAATGACGATGCTGGGGTATTCTGACGGAGCGAGTTTTAAGGACGGAGCAAGCTATCTGGAAATCGTCGAATTTCTAACCCGCCATGGGGCCGATACCGAAGGCGACATGCAGGAGCTTTGGCGGCGGATTGTCTTTTCGATCTGCGTTTCCAATTGCGACGATCACTTACGCAACCACGGTTTCCTTCTGCAACCAGACGGATGGAAACTTTCGCCAGCCTACGACATCAACCCAGATCCAACTGGCGCGGGATTGAGTTTGAACATCTCTGATGTAGACAATTCTTTGAATTTTGATTTGGCTTTGGAAGTCGCAGAATACTTCAGGGTCGAAAACGACAAAGCAAAATCTATCGCCGACGAAGTCGAAAACGCAGTTTCCGGGTGGCGGGACGTTGCAGCCGATATGGGGATCTCTCGTGGCGAACAGGAGGCGATGGCTCCCGCGTTTCGCGTCGTTGAACAACACTGACATTGTTACCGATGTCTCGATACATGTTCCCCATGTCTCCGGACTTTTCATTCCCACCGGCCGCAAGATCATGATTGGCCGGTGGGAACCGGCCCTACTTAACTGGAAGACCACGAAACAGAGTTTTGCATATCCAACCCCGCCAATGGTTCATGACAGTGCTTTTCTGCTCCCCAGAACCCAGGCTGTCTTGGAATTGCGCCCGCTGACAGGCTAGAATTACAGGATGTCAAAATCAAACAATCTTGATCGCCGCCGATTTGTCATCCGGACCGTTGCCGGATCCCTCGCCCTTCCTGGACTTCCATCCCTGATGCCAGAGGCAGTCGGAAGCGAGTCGGCTATTCGGGAGACTCGCGGCGCGGGTGCCGGCGCTCGTCGATTCGTCGCAGTGGGCAATCTGCTTGGCTTTCAGCAGAAGCAGTTTTTTCCGGAAACCATCGGGAGCGAGTATGAAGAGACGACTCTGCTCAAGCCGCTCGCCGCAAATCGCGACCAGATTACGATCTACCGCGGACTCGATCACGGATTGCGGGGAGGGCACTTCGCCGTGCACACCTTTCTCTCTGGCGTGCTCCACCACGAATCGAAGAATCGACGCGATGGCAATGTCACCATTGACCAGTTCATCGCCGATGAGGTTGGCACTCAAACGCGTTTTCCATCGCTAACGGTCGGCTCCGAAGGAGGCATTCATGGAGGATGCCAAATGTCCTGGACCAAGTCGGGCGTCCGCGTATCGCCGATCACAGGACCCGCAGAATTGTTTAGCAAACTCTTTGTGACTGAATCGAAAGAACGACGCGCTCAGCAGGTCAAGGAGAACTCGTTGCAGGCTTCCATTCTGGATTCGATCCGAGAAGAGGCGGGCTCACTTTCCAAACGCGTCAATCATGAAGACAAGACCAAGTTGGACGAGTACTTCAGCTCGATCCGCGACGTGGAAAAACGGCTCGAAGGCCGTCGACGGTGGTCCGACCAGCCCAAGCCGAAAGCACCTTTTGAAAAACCCGCGGACACCAACACGGTTGACGATCTTCCCATGCTGTATGAGTTGATCGCGCTGGCGCTGCAAACCGACTCGACACGGGTCGCTACTCTGGAAATCGGTGGCAGCTTCCTGCCCCAGCACCTGGGAATTGACAAGTCGTATCACAGTCTTTCGCATCACGGCAATGATGAGGATGCGATCGCGAATCTGATCACTCTCGAGACTTACCAGCTTGAACAATTTGGAAAGTTCCTGACACGTCTTGCTGGAATCCAGGATGGCGAGCAGAACTTACTCGACTCAACAGCAGTGCTCTTCGGCAGCGGCATGGGCAACGGTAGCTCTCACACCAACAGCGACCTACCTATCGTGCTGGCCGGTGGCGGTTACGGCAGCGGTAAGTTCAAGAAGGTTGCTTCCGACGGCGCCGGCAAGGTTCCGCTATGTAACCTGTTTGTCGACATCGCTCAGCGAATGGGCGTCGAAAAGGACTCGTTCGGAACCAGCACCGGCACCTTCTCTTAAACGCGATCGTCATGCCTCCATTCAGGTCCATCCGATCGAAAGCGTTTGTTGCGGCGTGGACGTTCGCCACTTGCCTTTCGGCGGTAGTCACTGCCGTCGCCGTAGAGGCTGATTCCAAACCGGGGGCCAAACCTGGTTCCGTGGCAGTTGGCTTCATCGGGAAGTACTGCATCCAATGCCATGACGCTGATGCAGCCGAGGGTGACCGCGAGTTCGACTCGTTTGCACTCCCCATTGCATCGGTGCAGCAGCTTATCACAGCCGATGAAATCATCGATCGGGTGACGTTGAAAGCGATGCCGCCCGAGGACGCGAAGCAACCGACCGACGAGGAACGTCTGGCCGTCGTGACCGAGTTGCGCGGCAGCATCGGGCAGGCCCGTGACAAGTTAAAAAGCACCGGTGGCCGCACCGTGATGCGTCGGCTTTCAAACCGCGAATATGAAGTAACGCTGGCGACCCTGCTGGACCGCCGCGTCGATACGTTAGGGCTGACAGCGGAATTTCCAAAGGACAATACCAGCCATCACGTGGACACGATCGGTGAGTCTCTGGTGACGTCGGGCTTTCTTCTGGACCAGTACTTTCAAGCAGCATCGCGACTGGTCGAAGCTCGTCTGGGGAAGCCCGCGATGAAGCCACAGTCGTGGCACTTCACCGACAATTTCCGGCAGTACGAAGAACTGACAGGCTCTCACGAAAGCGTGTTCAAGTTCAAATTCCTGTGTCTCTACGAGCAACCTAACACGGATACGCGACAGGGCGGTTACGGGCACATTGAGGATTTCCTCCGCGGCGTGCCAGTATCGGGACTTTACGATATTGAAGTCCACGCCCAGGCAATGCACCGCGACACACATTACGACCCGCAAGATCTTTCGCATCGATTTTTCCGAGCCCTTTCAGTTGGCCGTCGTACCCGGCGACGTGACGAAGGGACACATCCATTATCCACAAGCGATCGAACCGATCCTGGGAAACGCCATCGTACCAGACGATCAGCCTGAGTGGCTTAGCTTCCGTGTTTGGCTTGAGGCCGGACAGACACCGCGATTCATTTTCCCCAATGGCCCGTACGAATCACGGGCATCGGTGATCGAGACCAACAAGCGGTACAAGGATGAATTCAAGAATCCAATGGACGGTGTCAGCCGTGCTACTCTTCTTCGCGAGGGAGCGCTGCCCCATATCAGGATCGGAGAGATCAAGGTCCATGGTCCGGTTGAGGAAGTCGGCGGAGGAAAAGAAGAACTGGCCGTTTTTGGACGCGAGGGGTTTCAGGCAGATCGTGCACTGGAGCAACTTTTTGCGTTTGGCCAAAAAGCTTACCGGCGTCCACTCGATGAATCCGATCGCACGCGGATCGAGGCCATCTATCAAAAACGTTTGTCCGAAAAAGCCACACCGCGCCAAGCAGCCCTGGATACGCTGAAGATGATTCTTTGCTCGCCCTCCTTTCTTTACCTGAGCGAAATTACGCCGGAAGATGAAAGCGAGCTACGGCCGTTCGATCTTGCTTCGCGTCTTTCCTACGCCCTTTGGGCCGCACCACCGGACGACACTCTCTTCGCAGCAGCCCAGTCGGGCCGTTTGACCAAGCCTGCCGAATTGAAGAAGCAAATTCACCGTCTGCTCGACGATGACCGTTCGAGAGAATTCGTCAATGGCTTTCTCGATAGCTGGCTGAACCTGCGAGACATTGGCAATTTGCCTCCGCCCCGCAAAGCTGCGTCGGAGTACTACGCCGAGAATCTGCCGGAGTCGATGAAGCAGGAAGCACGCTTGTTCTTCCGGAATCTCCTTGAGCAAAACGGATCGGTGACGGACTTCCTGGACGCCGACTACACCTTCGTCGACAAGAAACTGGCGAAGCTGTATCGGTTGCCCGAGCAAGACACCATCCGCCTGGCGAATGGCTTTCAACGTGTCAGCCTGGCTGAGAACAAGCAACGCGGCGGGTTGCTGGGAATGGCCAGCGTGTTGACCGTCAGCGCCAATGGCGTGGACACATCACCAGTCACGCGCGGTGTGTGGGTTCTCGAAAACATCCTTGGAGTCACACCTCCCCCGCCGCCTGACGAGGTGCCCGCCCTGGACGCCGATGTAAGCGGAGCGAAGACCATCCGTGAAAAGCTGGCGAAACATAGCGAGGACAAAACGTGTGTTGTGTGCCATCGAAATATCGATCCGCTCGGTTTTGCGCTCGAAACGTTTGATCCGATCGGTCGCTGGCGAACGAAATACCCAAAGCCCAAGGGCAAGTCGCAGGCTGCTAGGGTCGATCCTTCAGGAGAATTTCCTTCCGGCGAAACGTATCAAGACTTTGCGAGCTTCAAAAAGGTGCTAGTAGAAGATCGCCGTGATGGATTCACTCGCAATCTGATCGAGAAGCTTCTCACCTACACAACAGGGCGACACATGGAGCGGGTCGATCAATTCGAGATCGACGATATCCTGGGTCGCGTCAAATCCGATAACTTCGGACTGCGAACCATGGTGATCGAGGTCTTAACCAGCGAGATCTTTCGATCTCGGTGAGGCCGTGTCGTCTCGGTTCCCAACATCGGGACAAGATGGCAGCTTTCTCTGCAACTCATTTGCAAAGGAAGCCGGAAATGATCACGGATGTTCGGGCGAGCAAGATGTATCGGTTACCGCACCAAGGTGAGTCGATAGCGAGTGTTTCATGGAGGTTGAAAATGAGTCAGAAGACCGTTATTGCAATTGGTTATTACAGGACGGTGGCAGCGTCACCAGCTGGCGGCGCCTTGGACGGCGACAGGCCGCGCAGTGCAATGGTGCATGATTACGGAGAGCATGTTCAACTCGAATCACAGCAAAGACGCCCATGGTTTTGGAGGCATCTGGGGATCAAATAACAGCAGCTATCACCAGAACCTGATCGCCCATCACTCCAGCCGTAACCCCCGTTTTGCCTCAGGATGCGGCAATACTGACTATCGAAACAACTGTCAAAGCCGAATTGCTCACCGAGCTGGATCGCTGTAGGGAATGGAACTCTCTTTACGTCCGTCACTGTTTTTGGACCGCGCGTACTTTCGCACCGCACGGATACGGGCTTGGGCGGCGCATCGTCGTTGCAACTTCTTTCGTCCCGTCACTCCAAGCAATCCACCCCCCCCCGACAACCAGCAACGCAAAGCTCGATGGCTCCGGAACGGTGGCGGTGTTGGGTTCGATGGCGACGTTGTCCACGGCGGCGATCGTGGGATCGACGAGAAACTCGCCAATGAATATGCCTTGCCGGACATTACCGATATCCAGGGTGCCTGTCATGTCCGTACCAATGAGATTCCCCTGAATCAGAGTGTTTGTCGCGTTGCTGCCGGAAATTCGTATGCCGTCGCGGACGTTTGATGAGATCACGTTTGCGGCATCGATTTCTAAACCGCCAATCACAGTGTCGGGCGCGTCGATGACTTGAATGCCATTCTGAGAATTCCCCAAATGGCCAGCTCCGCCGCCATTGGTGCCAATCAGGTTGCCCTGCACCTTATTTCCAGCGCCCGCAGGATCAGATAAAGTTTCCGATGATGGTGTTGCCGCCCCCGGTGCGGATGCGGATGCCATCACCTGGAGCCCTGTTTATCACGAGCCCTTTGACGGTCGTGCCTCCGCCGAGGATTTCCAACCCGGCCGCGGTGAACCCATCCTCATTGGCCCCCGCGTTCACAGGGGAGATTTCGATGACTGGCATATGTGTGTCGGTGTCGAAACCGGGTTGCGTCGTTCCATCGATGAACACCGGATCAAAAATATACGGCAGCCCGCCGGTGCCGACGATAATCGTCTTGATACTGTCTGCTGGGATGTTGAACCGAATGATGTCCCGGGTGTTGGCGTCCGGGGTACCATTGATTTGAGCTTTCTCTTCGGTCGTCAAGCCGGACACCGCGAGCGTGCGGTTGCTGACCAGGATCGCTTCCCTGAGCGTGAGCACTTCGTCTCGGTCGTTAGAGTCCTTCACACCATTGACTGTGATCGTCGCGCCGTCGGCCATGGGCGGCGGGACATCGGCCACTGCGTTCAGCCCCGATGTCTCTCCACTCGCGTGGGCGTAACCGAGCAGATGCAAGGCCTCGTGCTCGATCACTTCGGTCAACGCAGACGGATAGTCCTCGGAATCCATCCCGTATTGAAGAATCTTTTCACTGAATACAAATCCGTTGTCGTTTCTGTCTTGATTGCCGACATCGACCTGCTCGGCTAAACCAAAGAACGAACCGTATCGTGAAAAAGCAGAATCGTCGCCGCCGATAAAGATCGACGAGTACTCGGCGCCTAACTGAGGCTGGGTGCGGGTAAACGATACGTCAACGGAGCTGAATCGTTCATTGAGCGCCGCAACAATAGAAGCGATGAAATCGTTGTCGTCTTTCGGCAGATCGCTTGAAAACTGGAATGGACGAACCTCAACGTCCTCAATCCGTACCGGGCCGTCGTAATCCAGCCCGCTGGCCCCATCGAAGTCGAGGTAAAATGTCTGTCCGCTCAGTTGCGACAAATCGCCGTTGATGAGATCCATTTCGGCCGCCGCTGGCAGTGCGTTGGCGGCTGAAAGCGTCTCGATGAGCTGATCGGCGATGCTTGAAGGGGTATCAAGGCCCGTAATGCCAGAATTTGTGAACGGAGCTTCGTCGAGTGGAAGCAAGGAATAAGAGGTGAGCAGTGAGTCGGCAACTTCTCGGCCATCGGACGCCGGAATCCCGTTGTCAGAAGTCTTCGTCACGTCGCCCGTTAGCCCGTCTTCACTTGTTTGGCTGTCCCAGCCGCTTCGACCGACGGTGATGTTTTCACGCAATGGCTGATCTTGGAGCAACACGAACGCATTGTCGTCGAAATCCTGAACTGAAGGGGCGAGATCGACGCGGGGCACCAGATCGGCGCTGAGCAATATCCTCGACTCCATTGGCTCGATGCAAAGCGACGCAAAATTTCGCCTTGACCGAACTGAAGTCGGCGACTTGGTTCGTTGCCGCAACTCAAAAACTGCAGCGCGTAATAAGTCCAGCAATCCCATAGCGCGCCACAACTTGTCAAATTTAGAAGGGGACCACTAACCATTCCAGGAGTTTTAGCGACATTCAGAGGCGTGATGACAGCGGTTGATTAGAATCGTGTAAAACGACACGGTCAAGAAAAATGGCAAAATGTCCAGAATTGGGCATGCCTCGTTCCCGGCGGAAAAACGAAAATATCGTGAATCTTTCCGAGCGGAAACAGCAAATCGCCATGCTCTCCATCACAACGTTCGAGAGTTTTCTGCGCATGTTCTCACCATTGTCTCGTGCGGGATTCTGAGACTCCACGAAATTCTGGTCGAGGTTCTCTGCCAAGCCGTGAGCCGCAGATGCGGTGATAGGGGGTTTGCGCTGGGGTCAGGTCTTGTGTTCGGTTTTCAACCGACAGGCGACAGACGCAGGGTTTGCGCTGGGGTCAGGTCTTGTGTTCGGTTTTCAACCGACAGGCGACAGACGAAGGTGCTGATGTCATCGACGATCTCGACGAGGTCACACTCAATGACTACCGCTACCATCTGAATCTCAAACGTCGTCTGGGCGGATTCCGTGACAGTCCTCTGTTGCAGACACGTCATCTCGAATGCCTACGCCGTTGGCTTGCCTGGATTCACGCTGAAGACTGGATCGAAACCGATCTGTCCAAACTGGTCGGCGAACCACTCTGCCGCCGCCGCTTCCACGGTCAGACCAACAACCATCGACCAAGCATCCCGCGCACGAGCCACTTACAATGGCGGGATGCTTGTCGGGCTCCAACGTCCATGTCGACCGGTGGCTGGGCGAAAAGAACGAACGTTGTTACGGTAGTCTCGCCCGTCCGCCGATACTCCGTCACCAATGCACCGATGCCGCTTGGAATTGATCCCAAAGTCGATTTCGCCTTCAAGATGGTGTTCGGGAATCCGAAACATACCGGGATCACGATCCACTTTCTCAACTCGGTACTTGGTCTTCCTCAGCCGATCGACTGGGTCGAAGTTCTTAACCCGATTCAGGACAAGGACCGTAGCGAGGACAAACTGGTCGTACTGGATGTTCTTGCACGTGACATTGGCGGGCACCAGTTCAACATTGAGATGCAGACCACGCTGCCAACCGATTTGCCGAAACGGCTGACTTATTACAACTGTCTCAACTACGTTCGTCAGCTGGGCGAGGGATCACCCTATCTCGATCTGCGACCGGCGATCAGCATTTGCGTGCTCGATCGCGATGCTTTTCCGCCAGGCTCCCGAATACCACCTGAGCTTCCGACTCCGGTCAGACCAGCGAGACTTGGTGTTCACCGATGACCTACAATTTCACCTGCTGGAGTTGCCAAAGTTCACGGCAGCAGTTGATAATATGGGAGACCTGCCGCCACTTGAGCGGTGGCTCTATTTTCTTCAAAATGCCGAGGACCTGGAAGCCGATGAGTTGTCTCGCCTGCTGGTTGACGCGGAGTACAAGGAAGCGGTGGAGGTACTAGAAATGATCTCGCGATCCCCTGAAGACCGACAATTCTACGAAGCACGATTGAAATTTCTTCACGACGAGGAGGCGAGGTTGATTGCTGCGCGAGCCGAGGGGAAAGCGGAGGGGAAAGCCGAAGGTCGTGAAGAGGGTGCGTTTGTCGGGAAGATTCAGCTTCTTCAGCAGTTGCTGGGCGATCAAGAACAGACAGCCGCAGATCTGCTAGGACTTGGCGAAGATGCCCTTTCGTCCATGCTGGTGACGCTGCAGCAACGCCTTCGCTCGCGGAACAGTTAAGGCTCACGGCCTCGAAAGCTTCCGCAACGGTTCGCTGACGCTTTACGATGAGCGGATGGGGGTCGAGCGGATGGGGGTCAGTGCATTTTCAGCGAGGTAAGATGGGTGAGGCTGGGCGTGGTAGGTTGAGAACGCCCTCGGTGTACCCGAATCGCCCCCACCGCCAGTTTGCTGTTGCCGCACGATCTTCTCTCCATGCCTTGCTCGCCCTGTCTTGCCTAGAACGGTCGTTATACCTGCCCTACGTGTTCGAAAATGCACTGACCCCGTTCGCGCCACTGACCCCGTTCGCTGCCCGTTCGCTGACCCCGTTCGCTGACCCCGTTCGCGCCCGTTCACGCCCGTTCGCGCCCGTTCGCGTTGCCGTTCGCGTGCCATGCTGGGCAACTCGATGAAGGGGCCACCGGGGAATCGCAAGATTGATGCTACAGGTGTGATGTGACTGGACCGGTCACTCGCACGGGAACGAACTTGGTAGCGAAAACTTGCGAAGCTTCAGCGGCATCGGCGTCCTCCGCGTTTCCATTTCAACGCAGAGACGCCGAGGGCCGTAGCGACGGTCTACTCGTTCGCCGGTTCCTCGGATGCGTCGTCATTTTCGTCAACCGAAGTTTCGCCAGCGTCCGTCGCCGTTTCCTCCGATGGCGTGTCCTGCGACGCGACGACCTGGCCCTCGACCGTGACGATTTCCTCGTCCGAAGCTTCCTCGGCGGGGACCCGGACGACCGCCACCAGGCGGTCGCCTTCGTCCACGTTCATGATCCGCACGCCTTGTGTGTTTCGCCCGATGACATTGATGTCGGCCGCTTTGATTCGCTGGATTTTCCCCTTGGCGGTCATCATGAAAATCTCGTCGTCGTCGGTGACTCGGGCGATGCTGATCACCTTGCCATTGCGTTTGCTGGTACGGATGTCTCGCAGGCCCTTTCCGCCCCGTTTTTGCGTGCGGTAGCGGGCCGAGGAGGAACTGCTTTCCTCTTCCGACACTTCGGCATCGGCGGCCGCCGCATTGGGGCCGAAATAGGTTCGCTTTCCATAACCGTTTTCGCAGACGGTCAACAGGGTTGCCTCCGGATCTGCGACGACCATTCCGACCACGCGATCGTCGCCAACGAGCGAAATGCCTTTGACTCCGGACGTGTTACGACCCATCGGTCGCGAATCCGACTCCCGGAATCGAATCGCCATTCCGGCGGCGGTCACGAGGATCACTTCGTCCCCTGGTCCGATCAGGGCCGCGTCAACCAACTCGTCACCCTCGCGCAATTTGATGGCGATGATGCCGCCCTTCTTGGGGCGACTGTATTGTTCAAGCGGGGTTTTCTTGACCAAGCCGCTGCGAGTCGCCATCACGACGTAGTGACCTTCCTGGTCAAAATCACGGATCGCCAGACATTCGGCAATCTTTTCGCCTTCGGCCAAATTCAACAAGTTGACGATTGCCCGTCCCTTGCTGTCACGTGCCAATTGCGGCAGATCGTAGACCTTTTGCCAATGGACTTTTCCGGCCGTCGAGAGAAACAATAAATAGGCATGTGTGCTGGCGACAAATAGGTGTCGGATCGGATCTTCATCGTCCGTCTTGGCGCCCTTGAGACCTTTGCCGCCTCGCCGCTGGGTGTTGTAAACACTCGAGGCGGTCCGCTTGATGTAACCCTGGTGGCTGATCGAGACAACCATGGTCTCTTCGGTGATCAGATCCTCCAGATCGATGTTGCCGACCTCTTCAAAGCTGATTTCGGTCCGCCGAGCGTCACCAAAGCGTCGCTTGATATCTTCCAAGTCCTCCTTGATGATTCCGTACATCCGTTTCTGATCAGCGAGGATGTCCAAATAGTCGATGATTTCCGCGAGCAGTTCTCGGTGCTCATCGGACAACTTCTCCTGCTCGAGGTTGACCAGTTGCCCGAGCCGCATTCGGAGGATTTCGTCGGTTTGGACACTGGTTAGGGTGTAGGTGTCGGATTCGCCGCGTTCCAGCACGAATTGCTGGAAGCCCGCGTCGCCCAATGCCCGTTGCATCATCGACGCCGGACATTCGATTCCCATCAACCGTTGTTTTGCTTCGGGCTGCGTTCGACTTTCGCGAATCGTCCGAATGATTTTGTCGATGTCGGCCAGCGCCAACAGCAAACCTTCGACCGTGTGTTTTCGACGTCGCGCACGGGCGAGCAAGAATTGGGTGCGACGCCGAATGACATTCAGACGGTGACGGATGAACTCCGTCAACATTTCTTTCAACGTCAGTTCACGAGGCTTGCCGTCGACAAGAGCCAGGAAGATGACCGAAAAGGTCGTTTGCAGGGGCGAAAACTGATAAAGCTGGTTGAGGATCACATCGGGGTCCTCGTTACGCTTCAGCTCGATCACCAATCGAACCGGTTCCCGCAAATCGCTTTCGTCGCGGATTCCAGAAATGCCCTTGATCCGGTCACCGTTGACCAGGTCGGCAATTTTCCGAACGACCCCATCACGTGTTTGCTGGTAGGGGATTTCCGAGACAATGATTCGGGATCGATTGCCCTTCATCTCCTCGATGGAGCATTTGGCGCGGACAATGATCGTGCTGCGGCCGGTCAGGTATCCGCGACGAATGCCCGCGCGGCCACAGATGATTCCGCCGGTGGGAAAATCGGGGCCCGGGACGATACTAAAAAGCTGTTCGTTGGTCGTTTCGGGCTCTTCGATCAGCTTGATGATCGCGTCACAGATCTCGGTCGGATTGTGCGGCGGGATGCTGGTCGCCATGCCGACGGCGATTCCTCCCGATCCGTTGATCAACAGGTTAGGGAACTTGCTCGGCAGCACCGTTGGCTCGGTCCGCGCCTCGTCATACGTCGGTATGAAATCGACGGTGTCCAGCTTGATGTCGTCCAGCATGGCCGCGGAGACCGCGCTCAGCCGCGCCTCGGTATAACGCATTGCCGCCGGTGGCAGACCCGCAACGCTGCCAAAGTTCCCCTGCTTGTCGATCAACAGTCGGCGCATGTTCCATTCCTGCGCCATCCGGACAAGCGTCGGATAGATCACGCTCTCGCCGTGCGGGTGATAGTTTCCCGATGTATCGCCAGAGATCTTGGCACACTTGACACGCTTACTGCCGGGGCCGAGATTCAGGTCGTTCATTGCCACCAAGATTCGCCGCTGGCTCGGTTTCAACCCGTCGCGAACGTCGGGCAGCGCGCGGCTGACAATCACGCTCATCGCGTAGGTCAAATAGCTCTCGCGTAGTTCATCCTCGATTGGCAGGTCGATGATTCGTGTCTCGCCGGTACCTCCGCCGCCATTCTCCCCGCCCGGATTCGTACCTTCACCGTTTTCGTTTTCGTTGTTGTTTCGTCGGCCAACGTCGTGTCCTAGCTAATGTCGCACGTTTTTGCGTAGAAAAGTGACCCAGATTCTATCGAATTTGCAGTTCCCTCACAACGACCCAACGCCGCCCGAAGGTTGTCGCAAATCCTTTCATTCCAATTACTTGCGACGATCGGTCGGAGAGGGCATGACGCAGCCTATGATCCTCCTGGAAAGCATCCAAATCGGAACCGTTCGCAGCGAAGGTGACCCCTCGACCCGCGACGTCACCCGGTGTCATTGGACCACCGGTTTTTACAAGATGCCCGTGCAGGGTCGCCTCGAGTTGGGGCCTCTGGGGTTGGTCGGCGATGCCGTCGCCGACACCATCAATCATGGGGGTCCAGACAAAGCGGTTCTCTGTTACGCCGCCAGCCACTATCCGAAGTGGGCCGCCGAGTTTCCCGAGTTGAACATGACTGCCGGTGCCTGGGGTGAAAACCTGACGCTTTCGGGCGTGGACGAAACCGGGGTTTGCATCGGAGACCGATATCGAATCGACGAGTGCACCGTCGAAGTCAGCCAGCCACGACAACCCTGTTGGAAGATCGCACGGCGCTGGGGGGTCAAGGCGATGACCAAGCGCGTGACCCAAACGGGACGAACGGGATGGTACGTCCGAGTGATCGAAGGCGGCGGGCTCACCAAGGGCCAGCGATTGGAGTTGATCGATCGGCCCCATCCGAATTGGAACGTGGCACGAGCCAACGACGTGATGTTCTCACGGGAAGTGGATCCGATGGCCGTTATCGAATTGATGGGCCTGCCGGAATTGGCCGAGGCTTGGAAACGAGACATTGCTTAGACTCGAATTCGCTATGCTTGTTTTGCTCTGATTCCCACACTGAAAACGCGGTTCCATCATGCCCCGACCCTCCGACGGCCAAATCATCGAATCGATTCGATTGTATCGCGACGCACTCAAAGAGACGCAATCGTTGTACGTCGAAAGCGGACAACTGGTCCGTGGATCGTACGGCTGGCTTTCGGGGCGTGATGATGCCGATGCGGCGTCCATCGCCGATCAAATGGATGACCTCCATCAGGGGTTTCTGATGAAGGTGTTTGCCGCCGTCGTCCCCGACGTCAACGGACGGACGCTGGAACAACGCCAGCTGGGACGCGTCTTGCTGGAACACATCTGGGGCAAGTCGGTGATGGGCAGTCAGCTACACGAGGCCGTCGATTGGCTGATCAACGCCTCGGCCGATTTTCGCTGGAGTGACTTGGTTCGTCCGTTTGTCGAATTGCCGGCACTGCGCGACCGTTGGGGTGAATTGGAAACGCTGGCGATGCGGATGGCGAATCTATTGACGTCGGTCGACGGCAACGTCAGCGTCGCCGAAAACGAAGCTCTGGAGGCGATGCGCCGCCAGTTCCTCGAGCTTCAGGGTCGCGCGCCCGAGCATCTGGCAAGTGAAACGGATACCAACAACGCGCGGGATGCACTGAAATGGTTGCGTGATGAGGCGAAGCGGCTGCGCGAAGGCGTCGCGGTCGAGGGGGCGGAAAAAGCAACGCCGCTCGCCGGACCTGGCGGTTCGGCGACCGAGCCGACCGAGACAACGACCGCGAAATCGGTCGCCCCTGACGACGACCGCACGCCCGCGGAGCGACTGGCCGAAGCACGCGAACAACTTGATCGCCTCGTCGGGCTCGATGCGATCAAGGATCAGATTCAAACGTTGACCAACTTCTTAAAGATGGAGAAACGACGCGTGGAGGCGGGACTGCCGACGACACGGCCTAGTCTGCACATGGCGTTCGTTGGCAACCCGGGAACCGGCAAAACGACCGTCGCGAGAATCATTGCCCAGATTTATGGCGCATTGGGCATCCTGGAAAAAGGACAGCTCGTCGAAACCGATCGCAGCGGATTGGTCGCGGAATTTGCCGGACAAACCGGTCCAAAAACCAATGCCAAGATCGACGAAGCGCTCGACGGTGTGTTGTTCATCGACGAAGCATACTCGCTGATCGATGAAAGTGGCCAAGATCAGTACGGCCGCGAGGCGGTGCAGACGTTGCTCAAGCGAATGGAGGATCAACGTGATCGACTGGTGGTGATCTTGGCCGGTTATCCAAACGAGATGCAAAAGATGATCCACAGCAATCCGGGACTCAGCTCTCGGGTCGGGACGACGATGCACTTTGATGACTATCCGCCGGAGGCACTCTGTCGAATTTTCGACTTGATCGCCAGCAAAGCCAAATACAATTTGCCGACTCAATCCCGCCGGCGGCTGCTGCGCGGATTCACCTATCTCTACATCGGACGTGATCGTCACTTCGGAAACGGGCGGACGTCGCGCAATAGCTTCGAGCGGAGCGTCCGACGGTTGGCCAATCGTTTGGCGACGATCACGGAAATCGATCATGACCTGCTGACCACGCTTGAGCCCGACGATATCGAAGTCGCCGGCATCACCCAGGCACACTTGGCCGCGATGGCCGACGAAGCGGGGCATGTCCGCGTCAAATGCCCACAGTGTGACACGGCGCAAGTCGTGGATGATCAAATGCTTGGCTGTCAGCTCGAATGCAAATCTTGCGACCAGAAATTCGCCGCCGATTGGGGTGAACCGGTGCTGGAACTGCAGCAGCCCGATGCCGAACAGGCTTCCGACGGGGATTAATCATTCGGCTTCTCGCTCGGCCGTGACGACGATCCAATTCAGATCCAGCAGTTTCTCTCCGCGACCGTCAATCGTAATCGGAACGATCGATGCTTGAACCAGCCGTTCGTTTCTGGGATCGGCGATCTTCCCGATCCGCGGCGCGTGACGCGGTCCGCTTCCGTCGGCAAGCTGTTTCTGGATCTGCTCGATCAACAGGCTCGAAAGTCGCGGCAGACTCGTTGACAGGTCCTGGGTGTCAAGGTCGGGGTGCTGCAGCAGCAATCCTCGCTGACGCAAATTGTTCTCCAAGTAATCATCGCGGAGGTCAGCCAACCAGACGTTGGATGCGTCGGTGATTTCCGGCATGATATCCCCGATCGATACCGAGGTACCAATCACACCAATCCGATGCTCGCCACCTGGATCCCAGATCGGCACGGTGAACGTCACCTTCAACACTTGTTCGTCTTGCAGGGTACTCTTGTAGACGACTGACATGTGTACATTGGCGGGGTGAACCATCGGGCCCGTCAACGGCTCACTGAGATTCGATCTTGATCCCTTCGCCAGATCGTAACCGATCCCTGTGAAGTAGTCGCGGTAGGCAAAGTTCTCGCCGATTTGAGGTTCATCGGGCAGTGGTGCACGGGCCAGTTGGGTTGCCTCGTTGCTGAGCACAAACAGCGCAGTGACCGTATGTAGCGGATCGTACTTCTTCAATCGTGTTTCCAGCCATTGCTGTAGCTGCGATTCGGTTTCGGTATTGATCTCCTGCCCGGCTTGAATTCGTTGATTGGCATCGGTTACGAACGATCGCAGTTCTCCCTGATTCGCCTCGAATTCGAGAACCCGCCAAATGCGATCGATGTCTTGGCCAATGGATCGCGCCATGAACTGGGACGAACTAGCCAGGTTTCTGTCGCGAAGCTTTTGAGCACTATTGGCTAAACCGCCCATCAGGACCGCGGAAAGCCCCGCGATAATCAGACAGCCGCACAGTCCCAGCACCGTCGCTTGGGCCGCCGAGCGATGACGACGGGCGAGCCTCGCGACCTTCAAACCGACCGAATCTTGGTATGCCGATACCGGTTCGTCGGCAAGATACCGTTCGACGTCCATGGCCAAGTCGAGCGCCGTTGGATAGCGGTCTTTTGCATCCTTCTGCATCGCCTTGTAGGTGATCGCTTGCAGTTGCCTGGGGACATGCTTGCGGATATCGCTGATCGCAGGCAACTTGCCTTCGATCGTATCGTTGCGAATCTCTGATAGTGTCTTGTTGCGGATCGGCGGCTTGCCGCACAACAGCACAAACAACGTTGCGCCAAGGCTATAGATGTCGTTGGCTGGTGTCGCGCAAGTTCCGAGAATTGTTCCGGACTCATGAACGCCGGTGTTCCGGCGCCCCGCCCCGATCCAGATCCGCTTTGGCTGCCGCCCGGCGAAATCGCCAACGTTTCTTCCCCACTGCGGCGAAAACGTTCGTCCCGCATCACGGGCACCGCCAGTCCCCAATCGACGACGATCGTTTCGCCAAACCGACCGATCATGATGTTCGACGGTTTGATGTCGCGATGGACCACACCGCGATTGTGAGCGTAGGCGATCGTCTTGCATACCGAAACAAAGCTTGCCAGCAAGCGACGGAACTCCAAAGCCAAATCACCCGTCGACGTGGCGGCTTGGGATTGGTTGGAGTGCTTTTCGTCGGCGGCCTCCAAGTTTCTGAAATAACGTTTGATCGCATCGTTCAGCGTCTCGCCGTCAATGTGACGCATCGCGTAGAACGGACGATTGTCAGCAGTGCATCCAAACCCGTACAGCGGCACCACGCCGGGGTGCTCGAGTCGACCGGTGATTTCGGCTTCCAGGGCGAATTGGCCGCGACGCTCGCCGGTGTCACAGAGATGTGAATGCATGAATTTGACAGCCACGCGACGATGCAGGCTGTCATCCTCGCCTACGAATACTTCGCCAAGGCCACCGGCGCTGAGGAATTCCAGGTTCTTGATCAGCGCTTCGATTGGCAATTCGGGGAGAACTTTCCCCACTTTCTGCTTCTTCCGATTGGCCAGTTTCTTGTCCACCGCCTGAAGCGCCGCGACCCGCTCGCGGATCTGTGGAATCAGCTCTGGATGATCTTGGCAGAGCGTTTCCACCGGAACCGGGTTGCCCGCTTCGTAGGTCACTTCCCAAGCGTCCAGCAACTCGTCGATGCGAGCCTGATCACTGTTTGCGTCTGCCTGCGATTCTTCGTCGACGGGTTGATCGACCGGCGTTTCGTTCGGTTGCGGCGTTCGGCTCATTGCCCGGCTTTGAATATGGCTTGGTCGTTGTCGGTTCCCCACCCGCACCTCACAGAATACTTCGCGATCGGCGGGCAGGCTAATCACCCGCAAACTTCGTCTGATCGCTGCCGTTTGCCCCACCGTCATCGAGGTGATTGTGCAGCTCCAGTCTCGCGGATCTCCACAACCGTTTGACGCTGGAAAGAGGCATGCCCAACAGTTCGGCAACCTCTTCTCGCGTCATATCGTGATACCAAATCAGCTCGAATACTTCCCGTTGCGCGTCGGGCAATGCATCCACCGAGTCATGGAACTGCGCTAGCTGCCGCAGTTCAGGGTTCGCCGAAGACGCATTGTGTCGACACAGATCGACCAGTTCCCGACGAATGTGAAGCGATGCCAATTGGTAGAAATGGCGTGCGTCTTTCAGCGGTGCGTCGTGCAAAGCCTGGTACAGACGCGTCGAAACGCCGCCGAAAACTTCATCCAACGATTTGTCCGACGAATTGGCCGGATCAAGCCGATCGAACTCTTGCTTCCACTGGCTGGTCAATCGCATCAGTTGAGTGCAGGCGATATTCAACAACTCCCCTCGCACCGAGGAATCGCCAGCATTGAGTCGGTCGATTCCATTTTGCAGCTGAACCGTCTCGTCGCTCATTTGTCGTGTATCATCCATCGCACCAGTTTTGCCCATCGCACCAGTTTAGCCCTGCGGCGTTCCTTTCCGGACCACAAGTTAACCGGGTGACGCGAGAATCGCCGACATTGCGAATCGGCGGTCCGCGAGCTTTGGGCGATGAAAATGCACGCCCCCCCCAGATCCACCCCCCGACAGGACCGGATGCTGCCAGGTTCTCGATTGTGTTCTAATGGATTTGTGTTTGAATAGCAGGTTCATGTTCCAGAACATTGCTCGATTGCTTTGCTGTGCCGCACTCGTCGTCTTCGCCACGACGTGTCCTGGGGCGGATTATCTTCGCGATGTGAAGCCGCTGCTGGAGCACAAATGCTATGCCTGTCACGGTGCGCTCAAGCAGCAAGCTGGGTTGCGACTCGATACCGCCGCGCTGCTGATTGCCGGTGGCGAATCAGGAACGACGGTGAAGCAGGGAAATCCTGGCGAGAGCTTGTTGATCGACGTGCTGACTGGGGACGCCGGTTTTCGGATGCCGCCCGAAAGCGAAGGCTCCCCGCTGACTGCGGGAGAGATCGATCGGATCGCCCAGTGGATCGCGGACGGCGCACCCCTGCCCGCAGACGAGACTGGGCAGTCCGACCCGAAATCCTGGTGGTCCTATCGACCAATCGATCGACCGACGCTGCCTGATGTTTCGCAGGCCGATCGATGTGCCAACGAGATCGACTTGTTTGTCGCCGCCGGGCGCGCTCAACAGGAGTTGCCGCATGTCGGCGAAGCGTCGAAGCCCGTTTGGCTGCGACGAGTTTTCTTGGACCTGATCGGTCTGCCTCCGACTCGCCGCGAGCAACAGCGATTCCTTGCTGACGATTCTCCGTCCGCCTATGAATCGGTCGTCGACGATCTGCTGAGTCGGCCGCAATACGGTGAACGCTGGGGGCGGCACTGGATGGATGTCTGGCGGTACAGCGATTGGTACGGCAGTCGCGGCATCAACGAAATCCGCTACAGCCAACGACACATTTGGCGGTGGCGTGACTGGATCGTATCGTCGTTGAACAGCGACAAGGGTTACGACCAGATGATTCGAGAAATGCTGGCCGCCGATGAGAATTCGAGAGATGGTGATGCAACCGTCCTGCCAGCCACCGGTTACCTCGGTCGCAACTGGTACAAATTCGATCGCAACGCTTGGCTGTTTGAAACGGTCGAACGCACCGGTGAAGCGTTTCTTGGGCTGACGTTTCGCTGCTGCCGCTGCCACGATCACAAATTCGATCCAGTGACGCAGGAAGAATACTATCGCTTTCGAGCCTTCTTCGAGCCGCACGACGTTCGCACGGATCGGATATCGGCGCTGACCGGGACGCAGCAGGACGCAACTCTCGGACAGGTGCTCAGCGATGGCATCGCATTGGTTTATGACAAGCACCCCGACGCACCGACGTTTCTGTTCCGGCGGGGCGACAGCCGCTACCCCGACCAGAAGAAACCGCTGACTCCCGGTGTACCGGCGGCGCTGGGTGGTGGTGTGGAGGTAACACCCATCGATCTGGCTGCCGAAGTTTGGTACCCGGCGCTCCGCCCGGAGCTTCGCCGAACGCTGATTCAGCAAGCGGAATCCGATGTCGCCCGTTGCGAAGGAAAACATCGCGAGGCTCAGCTGGCGTTGGACGACGCATCCAAACGACTCGCCGAATCCGTTGCCGCAAACGCCACGACTATCGCTCCAGAGATCTTGCTGCATGATGATTTTTCGGCGGTCAGCGGAGATACCTGGGAAACGGTCAACGGCTCGTGGGAATACGCGGAGGGTAAACTGACTCAATCGGCGGTGACGAGCTTCGCCACGATCGTCACGAAAGCAAAGGTTACCGGAGACTTTCAAGTTCATCTCCGCTATCGAACGCTTCGTCCAGGCACCTACCGATCGGTGGGGTTCAGTTTCGACTACCAGGATGGCGGTAGCTCACAAGACGTCTACACCAGCAGCGGCGATGAACGCCAGAGCGTGCAGGCGTTTCACCGAGTCGACGGCAAACAGGTCTATCCGAAGGATGGGATCGTCGCCACGTCGCTTGAGGTCGGCCAGCAGATCGTGCTTGATGCGACGATCAGCGGATCGAACTTGACGATCGATTTGGCTGGCCAGCGCAAGCTGAACTACGTCATGCCGGTGAAACGCCGTGACGGAAAGTTTGCCTTGTGGGTTCACCAGGGGGCGGCCGAATTCTTGGAACTCGAGATTTCAAAACAAGCGGAATCCCGGGAGACGCTCGAGCGGCGAAAACGTGATGCCGAGCTTGCGGTCGATGTTGCACAGGCAGAATGGAATCTCGCACGCGGCGAAGTCGCCTCACTACGGAATCGGCTTGACGCTGATGCGGAAAAATACATCCATCACAACGAAGATCTGTATCCACGATTGGCTCACGACGCCCGAGCCGCGGAGTTGGCGGTCGATGTGCTGAAAGCTGAATTGGAAGTTGCCAGGGCGCTGGATGTGCCGGACAAACTGTCCGACGCCAATGCAATGCTGGCCGCCGCAAAACAGGCCGCAGAGAGACCCCTGGGAGATTACGCACCGGCGGGCGAACAGTTTCCGACCACCAGTACCGGTCGCCGCTCGGCGCTGGCCGATTGGATCACCGACAACCACAATCCACGCACCGCCCGAGTTGCCGTCAACCACATTTGGGCGCGACACTTTGGTCAGCCGCTGGTCGCGACGCCAGAGAATTTTGGGCTCAATGGCCGCAAACCGACACACCCGCAACTGCTCGACTGGCTGGCTAGCGAATTGATCGACGGTGGCTGGCGGATGAAGCCACTTCACAAGCATGCTCGTGTTGTCGGCAACCTACCGAATGGCCAGTTCGCCGCTGTTGACCGGGTTGGACGATGCTGCCCAACGGTCCAGTAAGTTTGCCACTGCGAAAGAGATCGATCCCGACAACCACCATCTTTGGCGGATGAACTCGCGACCGATGGAGGCCGAAGTCGTGCGCGATTCGGTATTGTCTCTCGCGTCGCAACTCGATTTGACCATCGGCGGCCCGGAGATTCCGGAAACTCAGGGCGAAACGGCCCATCGCCGCAGCCTGTATTTCCGCAATACGCCCAACGAAAAGATGGAGATGCTCGGTGTGTTCGACGTCGCCGACCCCAACGCCTGTTATCGTCGCAAACAGAGCATCGTTCCGCATCAATCCTTAGCGATGATGAACAGCGGGCTGACGCAGGATGCGGCTCGAATCGTGGCAGAGCAACTGGCGGAGGAAGCCGACTTTATCTCTGCGGCGTTTGAAACGATTCTGGCAAGAAAACCGACGAGCGAAGAAGCGGACCGCTGTCGAAAGTTCTTGAATGATCAAAGCAATCGGTTGGCGAAGGAATCAAAGCAGCGTTTTGCCTCCGGCGGTTCTTCGCTCCGGGCGCCGTCGCAAGATCCCGTCATCCGAGCGAGAGAGAACTTTGTGCATGTTCTGTTCCTACACAACGACTTTGTGACGATCCGATGAGGGCGAATGGATGCAGTGCCGTCACGTCTCCGACGGCAAGAGGTGACGCTAACACATTCCCGAACATTTCATGCATTCCCTACGATAGCAACGTCGAAGCGAGGTAGATCAAACCTGTGATGCAATTCTCACTGAACAACGGATTCCCTTGCCGCCGCGTTCACCGTCGGCAAATGCTTGCCGACTGCGGACTCGGCTTCACCGGGCTGGCACTCGGTGCGATGCTGCAACGGGATGGCTTTGCTGCCCAACAATTCTCCTCTGCCCTTGGCCAACCACAGCTTGCTGCGAAGGCAAAAAGCGTCATTTGGTTGTTCATGAATGGTGGCGTCAGCCACTTGGAGTCGTTCGATCCCAAGCCCGCGGTCAATAAATACGCGGGCCAAACGATCGACGAATCACCACCAGGGCCGGGCATTTTGGAATCGCCGTATTACCGCAAGAACGTTCGCGACTTTTCCGGAAAGCCGCGCGCGTTGATGTCGCAAATCTATCCACTGCAGGTCGGCTTTCAACGTCGTGGCCAAAGTGGCATCGAAGTCAGTGACTGGTGGCCGCATGTCGGCGACTGCATCGACGACATCGCGGTCGTGCGATCGATGTGGACCACCGACAACGACCACGCTGCGCAGTTGCAGTTCCACACCGGGCGACACATTTTCGACGGCTTTTATCCGTCGATCGGTTCCTGGGTCCATTACGGGCTGGGAAGTTTGAACGACAACTTGCCGCAGTTTGTCGTGATGGGATCGCCGCCCGGGGATTGCTGCGGTGGCACCGGCGCCCATGACGCCAGCTATCTGGGACCCGAACACGCGGGAGTCGCGATGGCGGTGGATCCCAACAGCCCACTTTCGTTCGCGACGCCCGGTGACCGCGTCGGAATCGAAGAACGGCATGATCAGTTGGACTTTCTGCAGGACCTGAATCAGCTGACCGCGGTGCAGTACCCGGATGATCCGAGTCTGACGGCCAGGATCAAAGCGTACGAACTCGCTTTCCGGATGCAGATGTCGGTGCCTGACGTGGTCGATCTGAACGGCGAATCAAAACAAACGCAGGAATTGTACGGTCTGCACAAAACGGAAACCGTGGAAATGGGTCGACAGGCTTTGACGGCTCGACGACTGGTGGAACGTGGTGTTCGCTTCGTGCAAATCTACGATGGCGGTGGTGGCGGAGGCGGTTGGGATGCGCACACGAAACTGAAAGAAAACCACACCAGGAATTGCGGCCGCGTCGACAAACCGATTGCGGCATTGCTGAAGGATCTGAAACAGCGAGGTTTGTTGCAGGAGACGCTGGTGGTGTGGGCAACTGAATTCGGCAGAACTCCCGGTGCCGAAAAGTCAGACGGACGTGATCATCATCCCTACGGATTTTCGATCTGGATGGCCGGTGGCGGATTGAAAGGCGGGGTCGCTCACGGTGCCACGGACGAAATCGGTTTTCACGCGGTCGAAGACAGACACTACGTCACCGACGTCCATGCCACCCTGCTGCACCAATTGGGGCTCAATCCGAGGGAAATGGAAGTGCCCGGGCAAAAGCGATTGGAGATCGACTACGGCAAACCGATCCATGACATCATCGCTTGAATGGCCGATCACGTTTTTCGCTCTTGGCCACGATTTGTCGGTCGTTCGCGCACGTTCCGAGTCTTGGGGAGAGGGTGTGCTGCTGAACCTGAAACGACCCGCGGATTCTGCGGATGAGACATTTTTCTTAAACGGACAAGCCCAACAGCGATAGCGTGTCGCGATGAATCATCGTTTCGATTTGCGCGGGATCGAGTCTCGGCAAGGCGGTTCCCTCGAGCATGCCATTCAAATCACGAATGCCTTCGAGGCTTGCGTTGACATCGGTGAACGGATAGTCGGTACCGAACAACACTTTGTGCCAGACGCCGTACTCTTGAACAAGCATCAAGCTTTGATAGAGCTGATAGGGGCGATAGTAGAGCGCGCTGATGTCGGCGTATACGTTCGGGTGTTTACGCATCGTCACGATGCATTCCCCTTCGTAGGGATGACCAAGGTGCGCCATGATGATGCGGACCTCTGGGAAACGCATCGCAACCTCATCCAGATGTCGCGGCAGCGTGCATTCGAGCGGCGCTTGAGCGATAAATGTTGTTCCGGTGTGCAGCAGAACAGGTAGTTGATGTAGTGTCGCGTATTGCCACAATGGGTCAAGCATCCGATCGCTGGGCCGAAAGCCGGCGTACATCGGCAACAGCTTGATCCCCCTTAGCCCCAGTTCCTGGTGACCAAACCGCAACTCGTCTTCCCAGTCCGCTTGGGTCGGATCGACGCTCAAGAATCCGATCAATCGATCGGTATCTTGATTTACATATTGGGCAACGAAATCGTCATCCACCCATAAGCCGCTGCGTCGCGCTTTACCGCCGAAAACAATGGTCATTATCTCGTCGGGGGCCGTTTTGCGATAGTTTTCATACCGCACCGTCAGATCAACTTCCGCCCCGCCGCGAGCCGTTTGGGCTTGTTGGCGGAAATCATCGCTGAAGTGATCCGGGTATTGCCAGGCATGGCTATGGACATCGACGATCATTTTGATTCACGCGTGTTTGGAGCAGGATGATCGGGAAGGTGACAAACTTTTTGCCGCAAGACCGGCCGAAATACTGGTCAACAACGCCGCTGGAGCGATCCACTGAAAGCTTACCGGATCGACGCAGGTCATCCAGGTTTCTCCGGTCAATGGATCGATCGACTCTTTGAGTGCGGAGTGGAGTGATACGGGATTGATCCCGAATTGTGTGTGCAGCAAATAGACCAACGGCCCCGAAAAGGCGATCGATGAAGCCACACCCACACTGGCGACCGTGGCAATCCAGGCATGCACCGCTCTGGCCCGAGGGACAAACAGAGCAAAGAAGAACAGGCCGAAGATCGGGGCCGTCAACAAGTTGACCGTCTTGCCGGTGACCGCCGTAATATTGCCTTCGATATATTTCATCATCGAACTGCCAAACACCACTACCGCGCCGATGCCCAGTGCCAGCAGTCGGACGCGCAAGACATGTTGTCGTTCCGAACTTGCGTGCCAGCCAAAGCGTTCCAAAAAATCGGTGGTGACGACAGCCGTGATCGAGTTGACTCCCGAGTCGATGCTGCTCATTGCGGCGGCAAACATCGCCGCGACGACGAGTCCAGAGATTCCGACCGGCAAGTGATAGGCAATGTACCTCGGAAACAGGTCGTCCGCGTTGTCTCTGACGTTCATGTCAGCTGGCAATTGATCCGCATGGGCCTGGAAATAGCTGAGCAATGCAAAGCCGACAACGACCAATGTTCCCTGGATCACACATACCGTGCACAATTGTGTCAGCAGGGCCTTCCGCGCAGCCGCGACATCTTCCGTTGCCATGAATCGTTGAATCGATGTTTGGTCACCACCGAGGGTCGAGGTGTACCACACAAAGATGGAAAGGATGGTTCCCAGCACGGTCACACGAGTTTTCGGATCGAGACTGACAATCGGCTGGATATCCCAATGCGTTTGCCATGTCGTTGGCACCCAGCCAAGTCCTCCGAAATCGTAGCTCACGGTCGCCAGGACAAGTAACGCGCCGCCGAACATCAATATGGTCTGCATGAAGTCGGTAACAACGACGGCGTTCAGACCGCCCAGCGTCGTGTAAATCACCGACACAATGCCCGTCACCAAAACGATCCAGGGAATCCACGAACCGTCGACTCCCATCATCACGATCATCGCTTTGGCGGCCAAATACACCAACAAGGTCATCCAAAAGAGACGCAGAATCAAAAACATGCTTGCGCCAGCAGGCGGATGCTCAGCCCCAACCGAGATTCGAGTAGCTCGTAAGCGCTCGTGACCCGGTGCCGCATGTAAACCGGCAACATCAGATGGGCAACCACTAGATAGACCAGCGGCAATGCTAAAAAAGTGCACAGAACGACAGGGCCCTTGCCCGACGATTCGCCCGGCATCGAAAGATACGAGATCGTGCTGAGCAAGGTGGCAAACAATGAGATCCCGACCAGAAACGGGTTCATCTTTCCATTACCCAGGAAATACTCGCGAGTCGATGTCTGGCGGCACGAGTAATAAATGCCCAACAGAATCGTCGAGCAGGCATAGACGATAATCAAAAACCAATCGAGCGGTCGCAAACCGATTCTTTCGACAGCGATCGGTTCAGGTCCTTGTGCCACTGCCGTTGATGGAACGAGCAGCACCGAAAAGACCGACCCGACTACGAATTTCGTCAATCGACCAATGGTCGGGGATCGAAATTCGGATACTTTGCCGATCAGAGTCATTCGCTTGCGTTTCTCGCCTGCGGCGTTCGGTTTGCTGCAAAAATAACATCCGTAGCTGACTGCCGCAGGCAGATACGATAACGTCTGCGATTACCGCCAACAAATACTGTCTCCGCATCGCCATGCGAATGGATATGCTGTTCACCTTTTACGGAGTCTTCCATTGCGAAAAAGTAAAACACTTGCCAAGTTGCGTGCGGGAAAGCCAGTGCGCATGTGCTGTCTTGGCCATTTCATCCCCGCCTATGTGGGGATGGCGGCACACTTTGGATACGATTGTATCTGGCTCGATGCGGAACATCGTACATTTACCGAGCGCGAGCTGCAGGCGATGTTCGCGTTCTTCCATCAATTCGACATCGATTGCATGCTCCGTGCGCCGACACTGGAAAAGACGCGGCTCTATCGCTATTTGGAAGATGGCGCCACCGGGATCATGATCCCTCACGTTTCGACGGCCCAGAAAGCAAAGATGCTGGTTGACGCGGTCAAGTTTCCACCTATCGGAGATCGCGGTCAGGATGGCGTTGGCCTGGACGCCGGTTTCCTAGTTCACGGAGACGACTATGTCGAACATGCCAACCGTGAGACGTTTTTGGTGGTTCAAATCGAGACGCCCGAGGCGGTCGAAAATGCCGATGCGATTGCCGCTGTCGACGGTGTCGATGGACTGTTTGTCGGTCCCGGTGATTTGGGACTACGAATTCGCCGAACCGATACCGCGTTGACATTGGAAGAGGCATACGATCGCGTCGCCTCTGCCGCTGCCAAGCACGGAAAGGCTTGGGGAGCTCCCGGCATGTCGCAAGAGAACATCAAGAAAAGGCGAGACCAAGGTGCACAGTTGCTTGCTCACGGCGGTGACTATGAAGCTTTGATCCACATGCTTGAGACTCATTCCGCACAACTCGATGAGATCTACGGAGCGAGTTCGGCATGAATCACCGTGTGCTTGTGATCGGAACCGGATCGATTGGCGAGCGACACCTGCGGTGTTTCGCTAATACCCAACGCGCTGTGATCTGGATCTGCGAGCCAAACGATGATCTGCGTCAACGAATCGAAAACACCTATGCACCGGAACGATGTTCGGCACAATTGTCAGACTTGCTTGCCGACCCACCCGACGCGGCGGTGATTTGCACGCCGGCTCCGCTGCACTTGTCGATGGCCAGACAGTTGGCAGAGGCGGGTGTGCACCTGCTGATCGAGAAGCCGCTGGGCACATCCACCGAGGGCGTCGACGAGTTGGCAGCACTCGCCGAGCAACGCAAGATCACAGTCGCCGTTGCTTACGTGTTGCGAACAAATCGCTCCTTGTCCGCAATGCGAGACGCGATCGAAAGCGGACGATTCGGCACGCCGCTGCAACTGGTGTTTACCGGTGGGCAGCATTTTCCGTTCTATCGACCGGCCTATCGTGAGGTCTATTATGCGGATCGAGCAACCGGTGGCGGGGCGATCCAGGACGCATTGACTCACGGGTTCAACGCCGCCGAATGGTTGATCGGACCGATCACGGAGGTCGCCGCGGATGCCAGCCATCAATTGCTGCCTGGTGTCGACGTGGAAGATACCGTCCACGTAATCGCGCGACATGGCGCGGTGATGGCAAGTTACAGCTTGAACCAATATCAAGCTCCCAATGAAACAACCTTTACGGTCGTATGTACCGAGGGCACTTTGAGGTGTCAGCTGCATCGATCACGTTGGTTCTGGCAAGTATCGCCGGAATCCGATTGGACTCTCGGCGGCTACCATCCGGTCGAACGAGACGAAATGTTTGCGGCTCAAGCCAATCGGTTCCTGGACGCCATCGAACAGCAATGTACTCCACTCTGCACACTTGCCGAAGGACTGCAAACGTTGCGTGTGAATTTGGCGGTACTTCGCGCTGCTGACGAGCGATCGTGGCAAGCAATTACGTCCTGAGGTGAATGAGATGACGGATCAAAATGTCCTGCAGATGTTCAACCTCGCCGGACGAGTCGCTCTCGTGACCGGTGGCGCTGGCTATCTGGGTCGTGCCCTGTGCGAGTCGCTTGCCGAAGCCGGAGCATCCGTGATCGTTTCCAGTCGCGATCAACAACGGGCCGAAGCCGCCGCGGCGCAGTTGCCTTGCATCGGCGATGTCGTTCACCAGGCCGTTATGCTCGATCACAAACAAGAGAGGTCGATTCGACGTGGAGTCGATTCCGCTTTAGAAAAGGCCGGGCAAATTGACGTGCTTGTCAACAATGGCCAGAGCGGACCAGCGGAGGACTGGACCGATGCGACGTCGGAAGGCTTTCAACAACATCTCGACAACGTCACCGGATACTTCATGCTGTCGCGTCGCATCCGCGATTTGGCTGTGGAACGAGGTGCCCGCGCGAGTGTCGTGATGATCGGCTCCATGTATGGAGTGGTCGGCTCGTATCCCGATGCGTACCAGGGAATATGTCCGGCAAGTGCGGCCGCATATCATGCCACCAAAGGAGGTGTGATCCATCTGACGCGTCATTTGGCAGTCTATTGGGCGAAGGATGATGTTCGCGTCAATTGCCTCAGCCCTGGTCCGTTTCCCAACCCGGTATCCGCACCGGCCGCCATGATCCCACGGCTGGAATCAAAGAGCCCGATGGGACGGATGGGGCTTCCCCATGAACTCAAGGGAGCATTGCTGCTACTGTGCAGCGACGCAGGCAGCTACATCACCGGCCAAAACCTGATCGTCGATGGCGGATGGACCGCTTGGTAAAGCGAGGCACACGTGACAGATCCTTCCATGGCCGCAGTCTTCAGCGGCGTGCAAGCGAAGCAGACACCAGATCTTGCCGTTAAACTATCCAACTGGGCAACCGTCATTTAACGAGATCTTCCCAATGTCAAGAAGCACGCGTCGCCGCTTTCTGCAAACGAGCACGATCATCGGTCTGTCGGCAATCGCATACACGCGGGTCGCCCGGGCGGTCATCGGCCAGCGGCGTCCGGTCATCGGGCTGGTGGGATGCGGTGGTCGGTCAAAGAGCCTCTATCAGGGATTCATTGTCGTGGTCCAAGACGGAACCCAGAGTCGCACAAACCCGTTGGTCGCGAATGCGATACAAATGCTCCGCGAAGGTGCAATCGGCGACGTGCTGATGGCAAAAGGATGGAACGTTCAGCGACGACAGAACATCGGCCACGCCAAGCCAGCCTCGCCACCCGCCGGTGTCGACTACGACACGACGCGGAGGGTCGCAGGGGCGCTAAACAGATCTGCAGCAATTCCGCGCGGTGGTGTGACTACAGCGGAAATATTGACGGTCAGCACGTTGGCGTGACCCTGCTTTGTCATCCCGAAAACTTCCGAGCACTTTCACCGACGCGAATCGTCCCCTAGCCCACGATTTCGCTGATGTCGATCAAATGAACTTGCCGGCCACCGGAGTGCGGTGAGTCGATGGCAACGGTCCGACCGTCATTGCTGTTGCGCGGGTGCGTGTCGCACCTCCATTCGCCGGTGTACTCCGGCGGCGATCGAAAGCGTCCCAATTCCACCTTTCTTGCCGACGGAACGTGATACAGATAGGGAGTCTGTTCGCGAGTCAGATTGTTCGGATAGGTGTCATTTAGAATCCACTCGTTGTCCGTGTTCGGTACGTAGGTGTTGTGACCGTTCTGCGTCATCACTCCTTCGCCAACCACCTCAACCTGATCCGTTTGATCTTTGAAAAGATAGAACGCATCAGGTTTGCCTTTAGGCCTCGTCCAGGCACAGATATGTTTGGGATCGCGCCAGATGAAATGAGATGTGAATCCAGATGGATCGAGAATGTATCGTTCGGAACCGTCCATCGCGACCGTGAACATGCGGGTGGTGAAGCGACCGGCGGGCTGGGCGTTATCGCCCTCTCCGGTGCTTTCTCGCCAGCGATGCAGCACGATGAAGCGTGAATTGTCCGGACTGATGAGCAAATGATTGAAGTAGTTCCACTTGTTCGCCAGCGATTGTCCGTTGTGGTCGATCCGGACAGCATCGGCGAGCGAAAAAATCAATTCCGACTCGCCATTGTCCATGTCCATTTTCCAAACACCTGAGTCTTCCGGCGGCACGCTGCGTCGAGCAGGGATCGGTCAAACCGACATATCCGTAACCCGGACGCATCCGCTGAATCCGTGAAAAGTCCGCCGTGATCGCCCATTTGCCATCACTGCTGAGCGCATAGATCGGTCGAGGCAAGGTTCGTAGTTTTCGCGTCTTGACATCCAACACACGGCAGACATGCTGGTCGTTTTGCCGATCGTTCCAGACGATCTCCGATTCCGATTCGGGACGCCACTGCAACATGCAACCCTGCTGCCAGCCCCAAGCGTTGCTGCTGCCAAGTTGTATCCATTTGTCATTGTCTTGCGTATCAACCATGCCGACTCGAATGACATCCTCGGCGGTGGGCGTCCGATGCTCGAAAGCGACTTCGTTGCAGAGCACATAACGATCGGTTGGATCGAACTCGAGCTTGTCGTAGTACCCGAACCAGTGATGCAGAGGCCCTTTCGTGATCGTGCGAACCGGCGGAAGCGAACCGGATTCCTGTGCAATCCCCATTCCGCTCAAAGTCGGCAACGCTGTTGCCGTGGCAATCGACTGCAGCGCGGATCGTCGTGATAAGCGTGACATTCCAGTGATTCTCCCGTATCGAAATTGATGCCCGCAGCGATGACGCTTCGCAGGGCACCTTTTTACCGAATGCGACCATCTTACCTCTTCGTCACAGCCTACTGAACCGACCTTGTCTTGACCCGCGGCTGAAAAATCCACTGAGCCGACGGCGCTCGCCGCGGGTTCTTCTTCTATCCCCCAGTTGGTGACAATGAAACGTTCGACTTTAACGGTCGCAGCGATTGAACCAGCCGTGACGGGCGTTCTTGCCGTCCGCGGCCGGACGCAGCCTAATCGTTGACGCGATAACGCCGATAATCACCTACAAGGCATTCGTGACGAACCTAACGATCATCGTCCTGGGCGTGCACGCCATCCATTGTCGCCCGCGACTGCCATTGCTCGAGTTCGCAAGGATGCCATGAAAAGCCTGATACTTTGTTCGACGAACTGTCTCGCACTGTTAGTATCGGGATGTGCCAGCGTCGATCGTTATGCGAATCAAACGCAGCAATCGCAAGCCGTTGTGGCTGCGGATGTCAGCTCTGGCGACTCAATCGGCGAAGAACCGATCTCCAATACCTCGGTCGAAGATAGCTTGCCGGAAGACAGCGTGCCGTTGGTCGAGACCGTCGCGTATCGACCCGACGAAGATCCACAAGCGATCCCGATCGAATCGGTCGACGTCGTTCCGTCGGAGACTGCGTTCGTAACGCCCGTTGATGTGGCAACTGTCTATACACTGGCGGACATCGAACAGATCGCTTTGAACAACAACCCGGCGATCACGGCAGCCAGCGCTGCTTGGTCGAAGGCATCCGGTCTTCGTCAACAGGTGGGAGCTCGACCCAATCCGACAATCGGCTATTTCGGAAGCCAGCTCGCGGATGCTGGGACCCAACAACAGGGTATCTATGTCGACCAAGAGTTCGTTCGCGGCAACAAGTTGGCCCTGAATCGACAAGTGCTCCGGCACACCACAAACGCCCAACGCTGGGAAATGGAAACTCAACGGTATCGAGTGCTGACCGACGTTCGCGTGCGCTTCTACGAGGCGATCGGAGCCCAGCAGCAACTCGATGCGACGACCGAGTTTGCCAAAGTAGCTGATCGCGGTGTCCAAGTTGCAATCGATCGAAGGAAAGCAGAAGAGGGCACGCGGATCGACGTGTTGCAGGCCAAGACACTGCTCAGCGAAATCAATCTGGCTGGTAAGCGATCGGAAGCTGCCTACTACGGTGCCTGGAAAGATTTGGCGGCAGTTGCCGGAGTTCCCGATCTGCCGCCAACTCGGCTGACGGCCGAAATTGACACGCCTGATCATTCGCCCGACTGGGACGCCGCCTACGCAGAGATTGCTTCGCAGAGCCCGGAACTGGCGGTTGCCAACGCGCTTGTCTGCGAAAAGCAGGCAATTCTGAAACGACAACAAGTTCAAATGATCCCGAATGTGACCGCCCAACTTGGTGCCGGATACGATAAGGGCACCGGTGCCGGGCTGATCAATCTGCAGGTCGGGGCGCCGATCCCTGTGTTCAACAACAACTCGGGCAACGTCTCGGCCGCCTACGCCGATTACACGCGAGCTTTAGAGAACGTCAAGCGGATCGAAATGGGAATCAAGTCTCGAATGGCCCGCGCCGCACAGGAATTCGATGCGTCCCTGGCATCGGTCAACCAGTACAAACAGGAAATCCTTCCACAGGTGGAAGAGAGTCTGACGCTGTCGGAGGAAGCCTATCGGGCTGGTGAACTCAATTTTCTTCAAGTGCTGGTTGTCCGCCGTAGCTACTACGACTCAAACATTCGCTTCATCCAAGCCCGAGCCCAGTTGGCTCAGGCGAGCGCAAAAGTTGACGGACTCTTGTTGTCAGGCGGTCTCGACGCACCACAAGACTACACCAATGGCGATGGCCTTCGAGGCCAAACATTCAGTGGCCAGTAGGCATGTTTCGTAGTCCTGCGACTCCGTTCGTAGGGCGCTTTGTCGCAGGGCGCTTTGTCGTCCCGCGAGCAGACTGTGCCTGCGAACGGAGTCGCAGGACGACAAAGTGGCTCTGTCCGGCTAATCCTGCTTGGGATGGTCGTTTGCCTGGGCGTCGCGGAGCACCTGCCGATGAAATTCCTTCAGCAGTTCATGGTATTCGCGATATCCCGGAAAAAACGCCGGCTTGTTGTCGCTGTTCCAATGCTCGAACAGTTCCGAAATCTCGCCCACCAGTTTCGGATTCGATGCTGCCAGGTCGATCGATTCTTCCAGATCCGCTGCCACATCGAACAACGATGGCTGTCCATCCAAAATGACTAACTTGTCTTTGCCTCGTCGCACCGCCTGTTTGCTGTCTTGCGCGGTTCGCCAAAAAATAGCTTCGTGCGGTGGCGTTTTGCGTTCACCAAGAACATAGGGGACAAGGTTCACTCCATCGAAGTGATTGTCCAGATCTGCACCACCTAGTGCCAACACCGTTTGTGAAACATCGATCGAGATGACCGGCAGGTCATAAACAGTATTCGAAGGCAAAGTTCCCGGCATCCGCATTACGAATGGAACGTGGATGCCACCTTCATAAACGTCACCTTTCTGACCTCGCAGCGGTCCGTTGTCCGAGGCATTCGCGTTTTCGGGACCCCCGTTGTCACTAAGAAAGATGACCAGCGTATTATCACGTTGCCCGCGATCGTCGATGGTTCGCAACAATCGTCCGATCTGGTCGTCCATCGCGGAAACCATCGCCGCGTAGGTACGACGTCGGCTATCTTTGATCGACGAAAACTCGGCGATCTTCTCTTCGGCGCTTCCAGCGGTCCGTGCGGCGCATTGTATGCCACGTAGAGAAAATAGGGTTGATCGTCGGACTGGCTGATGAACCGAATTGCTTGATCGGTAAGCACGTTGGTCAAATAGCCTTCAAACGCAGCTGGCTTGCCATTGTCGTCCAACGGTGCTTTGTAGTTTTCTGCCAGTTGAGCGGTTGTATCGACGACGAAATAATCGTGGCCGCCGCCAAGGAAACCATAGAAGAAGTCGAATCCACGTCGCAATGGATGGAAAGGCGACGCCGCACCAAGGTGCCACTTGCCAACCATCCCTGTGCGATAGCCGGCATCTTGGAGCCGTTTGGCAATTGTCCGCTCCGACGTCGGCAGCCCCATCAGCTGATTGTGTGGATCAAACGCGACATTCGTGACATAACCGAATCGATGCTGGTATCGGCCTGCCATCAAGCCGGCACGCATCGGACTGCAAAACGGATGGGACGAGTATCCGTTGGCGAACCGGACACCGTCAGCAGCAAGCGAATCAATATTGGGGGTGGGAATGTCGACGCAGCCATTGAATCCGACATCGCCGTATCCCAAGTCATCGGCCAAAATCAACACGATATTGGGGCGATCGTTTCCGGTCACGACAGCGGCGAAAATGCTCAGGCAGACGACGATTATCAATCGGACGGATTGCATCAGGGTACCTCGAAAAGCAATGGATTCGGTCGGTTTCAACGTTATAGATCATTTTCGTGATTGAAAAGCGATGCCACTCCTCAACTGTCACTGGCCACAAATTGCTTGATCTACCTGCCCGGCTTTGCCGCGTTGGCGCTTGCCGGTTTTGGTTCGTCCTGGTCCGCCTCTAATTCCTCTTGCGAAGGATCATTGGTCGTGACGCCATTGGCTGGAACTTCGCCATGCGCGCTCCAGACGATCGCGTTCAGCACCACCTTGCGAAAGTTTTCATCGGCCCAATTCCAGTGAAAGTGACCGCCGGTGAACCCGAAGCCGCGTCCGCCACCGGGGCGTTCAGCGGCCCAAGCCACGTGCTGAATTTCGCCATTGGCGACTGCCTTGCGAACGGACGGGTTGCCGCTGTGCGCTCCGTCGCCGCGACGCATCGTCTCTTCCGGCGGGTGTGCCGACAGGATCGGCGTCACGCCCTTCATCCCTTCACGAAACCGCATGTGGAAGTACCATTCGTCGTTGATCGAAAATGGCTTGACGCCATTGCTGATCGGGTGATTCGGGAAGGTCGTGAACTGGGCGACCCAATGCGGATTGACCGACCAATCGGTCTCGAAGTATCCGCCGATCCAATCCAGGAACGCATCACCCGTTTTTCCTTTGGGTGTTTCGACCCCGTAGTGAATGCAAACCAGGCCTGCACCCTTTTTCATCAACGGCTCAAACTCATCGATGTGCGGATTCAACAAGTGCCCTCCGCCGCCATCGCAGTAGACGACCACCGCATCGGCGTCTGCCAACGCGTTGGCACCTTCTTTTGGCCAACCATTCTTGATGACTTCGACGTCGTAATTGGGCATCGCTTCCTGCAACGAACTGGCCAGCAGACGGCAACCAGCGTAATGCTCGTGCGCGCCATAACCGTGACTTGGAATGCCGGCGATAAACACGATCTTCTTCTTCTCGGGGGAAGCGGTGCTGCCAACGTCTTCGCCCAATTTCTTGACACGAATATTTCGGAACTGAACTTTCATTGGTGGTCCGGCGTGCAGTTGCAGCGCCAGGATGCCAGAACTGCGTCGTTCTTGCAGGTCGTTGTCGGTGCACTCGGCGGTCATGACGCCATTGATTTTATGGACGAAATGAAATCCATTCGCCGTGATCGAATAGTTGTTCCAATCTTCCTTCTTGATCTTGGACTGGATCGTGGCGGAATCGCCCACCGAACCGAGAACCTTCACTTCGAACTTACCGTCTTGGCGAACCAATTCGGTCCGTTGGCCGCGATTGGCAAGGATGCCACGAAAACGCTCGCCGTACAAAATGCCCGAGTAGGTGTCACCCGCCTCGAAGTCGCCCTGGTAGCCACCGACGACCCATTTCTCCTGAACAGGATTGGGCTCGAAACTGCGGTACTGCACGCCCGAATTGCCGCCAATGATCTTGTATTCAAACCGCAATTCAAAATTTGTCAGTTCGCCTCCCCGCCAAATGATGAACGTGTTTCCGCTCGTCGGGTTGTCCACGGTCGTCTGCCCCGTGATCGTTCCATCTTCGACACGCCAAAACTTTGGGTTCCCGTCCCATCCATCGAGTGTCTTGCCGTCGAATAGTGACACGAAGCCATCATCGTCGGCGTTTGAGTTACTCAACGCCGTCAACAACGTCGTCAACAAACAGCACAAGCGTAGCAATCGCATATTTCGAACCTTCCGAATCGCAGGGGGGCGTGGTAGGAGTGCCGCTCTCAACCTATCGGAAAGTCGGGGCGGCGAAGGTGGGCCAGGGACGCGGCTCAACATTCTAGCTGCCGCCGGTATGACCCGACCAGATCGCCGCCATCGAGAGCAACGGATTTAAGGACTTTTCTATACGCCACGACCATTGGACAGGAAATTGAAGCGTCGCTACTCAAATTGACTTTGGACGCGGAAAGTCCCGCCCCGACCATGCACGAGGCGGAGACTCGTTTCGCTGTGCTCGAAGCAACGATTGAACTCGAGGTGCCCGAATTCTGATCGACGGCGCAGAGGGAGTCTGCAGCTGAAAATGGTCACGAAGCGACGGTCATGTGTTTGATGCCGCGCCGCGATGAACCCCGTCAATTCCCCGAGACAATCTTCACCGGGTAGGCTTCCGGCAATCCGTATCCTCCCGCGGTGGCGACTTGATCACCTGCGGAGAGACCGCTGAGAACTTGAATGCGGTCGCTTGTTTCGACACCCAATGTGACTTCCGTTTCATACGCTTTGCCATCGCGGATCACCGTCACGACGGGGGTTCCCGCGTTGTCTGCCAACGCGGCGACCGGGATCACTAACGCGTCGGCGACTTCGGGTAACGAAACGTGCACACGGCAACTGAGGCCGGGACGCAACAGTTGGTCTTCGTTCTTGATCGAGGCAAAGACAATCACATTGCCCGTCGCCGGGTCAGCTTGGCCACTGATGCGTGTGACCTGACCTTGAAATGTCTTGCCCGGAAGCGATGAAAAATCGATCGTGATCTCCGTACCCTTGTGCACCTTGGCAAACTGACTGCTGGGGATGCGTATCTGGACAAATACTTCCGACAAATCCATCACGGTTGCCAACGCTACCGCGCGATCGAAGAATTGTCCCCGCCTGGCCAGCAACTGAACCACCACGCCAGCGATTGGGCTCGTGATCGAACACCACTGCAACGTCAACCTGGCTTGTTCGAGGTCCGCTTTCGCTGCATCCAGTAAACCTTGAGCTTCGGCGATCATCTCCGGTCGTGTTCCGGCTTCGAGCAACTTGACTCTTTCCCGCGCCGATGCGCAGCGCCGCTTCAGCGGACTTCACCGCCTCCGCCTTGGTTTGATAAACGACGCTCGAGATCTCATTGCGGTCGAGCAAATCTTTCAATGCGCGAAGTTCGTTCTTAAGCCCATCGACTGTCGCCTCCGCATTGCCAGCATCCTGCGCGCTCCGGCGATCTCTTCAGGCAGATAACCACTCTGCAATCGCTTCACCGCCGCAGCCTTCTCCGCCACGGTCGCCTCGGCACGCGCGATCGCGACCTCGGCCGACCGCGGGTCGAGTTCAACCAACCGCTCGTCGACGCCGACCGATTGACCTTCGACCACATCAAGCTTGCTTACCCAGCCGCCGAGTTGTGGTGAGATGACCGCTGTCTTTTCCGGAATCGCGACGACCACACCGACGAGGTCAAGCATCGGTTGCAAAGCTGTGACTTCCGCCGTCGCCACTTCAACGGAAACCTCGGGTTGTGCCGCGGATGGTTCCACAGCTGCTGATTCTTCTGGCGTTGTCCGTGAGCAACTCGCGAGTACGAAAGCGAACAGAATACCGCCGGCAATCGCGCTTTTAGAAATTGACAATTCATTGCGGATGATGGCCACGTTTACTCCAGTTCCATTGATGACACAGGGGCGTCATTTGCCGACGCTAGGGATGACCCGCGACCGACGACTCGATCCAAAAAGCGTACCATCAAAAAGTAAAAGACTGGGGTCGCGATCAGTGACAGAACAAGCGACATGCACAACGACCCAATCACCGCGATTGCCATCGGCCGGAGCATGTCGGCACCGGCTCCGACACCGTAGGCAAGCGGTAACAATCCAAGGAATGTCGTCAGCGATGTCATCAACACAGGACGCAATCGGCGACGACCGGACTGAATCAGAGCTTCATCCAACGCCAGACCGTCGTTCATCAAGTGGTCGACATAGTCCAGCATCAGAATTCCGTTCTTCGCCGTGATGCCGATACCGATGATCGCCCCCAGGAATGAAATGATATTCAGCGTGGTACCGGTCATCCACAACGACACTGCCACCCCAAACATCGCCAACACGGAACCGGCCAGGATCGCCAATGGTTTCATGAATCCGCGAAATTCCAAGATCAGCACGCCGAATACCAAGACCAACGCCATCGCCAAAACCAACGCCAAATTACGGAACGATTCTTGCTGTTGTTGATACAGGCCGCCGAACTCGATGGACGCTTCTGGCGGAATTCGAACATGTGCGGCGAGCTGCTTCTTGATTTCGGCAATGCCGTGCCCCATGTCGATATTCTCGAATCGCGCCGACACGGATACCAGTTGCCGCAAGTCCTCGCGGTGCATTTCCAGCATTCCCGGTTCATGTTCAATCTGCGCCACATCGCGAACCGTCAAATTCGCACCGCTGATGGACCGCAGCGGCATCGTCGCCAGTTCTTGTTGACTGCTGTGCGATTGGGGTGCGGCCATCACGCGGACATTGTAGATTCGATCGCCGTGCAGCACGTACGACGACACCGTCCCGAGCATCGTGGCCTGGATTTCGCGTCCCACGGCACGCGGCGTCAAACCCACCCGAGCAGCTTCAGCAACATTTGTCTTTAGCCGCATCGTCGGCCCGGCCACAACCAATCCGTCGTTGACATCAACCACCCCCGGAATCGTTTCGATTCTTTGGGCAATCTCCGTCGCTTTGGTCTTCAACAATTCAGTATCCGTCGAAAAGATCTTGATCTCGACCGGGTTGGGTGACCATGTCAAATCCCCGATCAAGTCGCCCAGCACGCCGGGAAACTCGAACTGAAGCGCCGGTTCGGCAGCATTCGCTTTGCCCCGCACTTCCTCAATCACTTGCGCGGTCGTACGGTTGCGATTGGGTTTTAGTTTGACCAGAAAGTCACCCGTGTTGGGTTCCGCGATCGCGAAGGCAAGTCGCGCACCGGTTCGTCGCGAAAAGCCTTCGACCTCTGGCACCTTTCGCAGAATTTCTTCGACATGCATCAACATCCGATTGGTCTCCGTCAAGCTGGTCCCCGGACGAGAGAAATAATCGATGACAAACGCGCCTTCGTCTTGGGCCGGAAGAAAGTCGGATTCCAGTTGCCCATAAACCCAAACGCCAGCACCAGCAATTGTCGCGATACCCAGCAGCGCCGCCCCAGACCAACGCAGCAGTGTCCGCATCACGATCGCATAAACCGCAATCAACCCGCGCAGGATCGGCCCGCCGGACTCCAGGTCCGCCATTTTCGATCCACAGGAGTTTGATTCGGCAAGCGGCTCGATTCCAACTCGCTTCCGCCAAATTCGCGAGACCACACTTGCCAGGCTTCGGCCCAGAGATCCTCGTGTTCCGCCGCCCTGCTTCCGGGCGCGAATCAGCAAACCCGCCGTCACAGGCGTCCAGGTGATGGCCAACAGCAGCGAAATCAACAGTGCGATTACCATCGTCGTCGCCAAGGCACGGAAAAAAACGCCTGCGACGCCATCCAGAAACGCCAATGGAATGAACACAACGACTGGCGTCAAAGTGCTGCCAACCAACGCCGGGCCGACTTCGGCAATCGCATCGACGACCGCGCCGGCCGGTTGCAAGCCCGTTTCGATCTTTGAATAAATCGCTTCCACGACCACAATCGCGTCATCGATCACGATGCCCACCACCGCCGCGATTCCGCCCAGCGTCATCAAGTTAAAACTCATTCCTATCAGCTTCATGCCGATCAGCGTCAGCAGTACGGTTACGGGGATCACCATCGCCGTGACCAGCGTCGCTCGCCAACTTCGCAGAAACACAAACAACACGACCACGGACAGGATCAAGCCCAAAATGATCGCGTCCCATACGCTCCGCACACCCTCGCGAACGAATTGCGATTGATCGTAAAAGAACGCCAACGTCATGTCGGGCGGAAGCTCACGCTTCAGTTGCTGCAAGTCACGATGCAGGTCTTCGGCGATCTGAACCGTGTTGCAATCGGGTTGTCCGTAGATGTTTAGTAGTACCGCTTCCTTGGCGTCCGCGGTGACGCGATTGAACTGCGGAGCGGAACCTCGTTCGACCTTGGCGACGTCGCGAACACGAATCGGAGCTTGATTGACCCATGCCAGAATCACCTCCTCAATCTCTTCGCTACTGTGCAGACGATTGTCGACGGTCGTTAAATAAAGCTGATAGTTTTCTTCGTGCATCCCGGCAGGAGTGAATAAATTCGTATCGGCCAGAGCTTGTGCGACTTGTGCAAAACTGAGTTGATTGGCGTCGAGCCGCGTGGGATCAACCACGACGTGATATTCGGGAACACGCCCGCCGACGAGCTTGACCCTGGCGACGCCTCGGATCCGCAGAAACCGCGGGTAGATATCGTAACGAGCCGTTTCCCATAGCTCGGTGGCTTGACGTGTGTCGCTGGTCAGGCTGATACCGAGAATCGGAAATGCCGAAAAGGTCAGTCGATGAACCTGGACCGAAGCAGTTGGCGGCAACATCGCCTGGATTTGCGACAGTCGTCCAAGCACGAATTGTTCCGCCTCGGTCATGTCGGTCGACCAATCGAAGAACACGTTGATCGCAGCAGAACCACGACCCGTCGTCGAGCGAATGTTGATCGTTCCCGGAATGTCCTTCATCGACTCTTCAACGGGACGAGTCACGGTTGCCATCATCTCGTCGCCCGGCATCACACCGTTGTCGATCAGAATCACGACGCGAGGAAAGTCCGTTTGCGGAAACACGGACGATGGCATCGTCAGCCCCGAGTAGGCACCTGCCAGGCAGAGTGCCACGATCAGAAATAGAATCGGTTTGCCAAAACGCAGAATGACGTTTGCCCGCTGCGGATGGTTACTCGATAGCGATGAGGTGTCCGTCATGGTTGCGCGATCGTTATCAATTGCCGCGGCGGTAGCCCCGTCGCTTGAATGATGTCAGCGGTCGCCAGTGACAGTTCGTTCAATAGATCAAAGAAACTCTGCTGGGACTGTGACAACGTGGTGCGGGCCGCCAAGACTTGTGGCAGCGTGATTTGTCCGGCTTGGAACTGATCTTCAAATGGCTTCAGAGCATCGGAAAGATCGCGATCGAAGTCGGCACGTGATTGTTCGACCAGTCGCCGCGCCCGCTCATACCGCTGAATCGCCGCCCGCGCTTCCAACACGGCACGGTTCTCAAGCTGTGACGCGGTGGTCTGCTGCAGACGAAGCTCGGCCAGCCGCTGCTGCACCAGCGGTTTGCCCGTGTTGACGACGGGTATGTCGATTTGGGCCTGCACACCCCAAAATGTTGTCGATCCTTCGTCAAATTGATACATCGGCCCCGCTTGCACGTTCGGTCGCCGCATCGCGTCGGCCAGTCGTACGTTTTCCGATGCCATCGCCACTGCTGAACGGGCCGCCGCGACATCGGGACGATTCGCGACCAGTTGTCGTAGCGCAGCGTCGCCCCGCGAATCGGGCGACGAACCTGATCTCAATTCCGACGACGTGCCGTTGGACATGATCGACGATGGGTTTCCACCAATCACTTGATCCATTGACTGCCATCGCCAATCCATCCATTGATCAGCCAAATCCAGCGGCGCGTCCGGGTCGAAATTCAACTGATTGCGTAGATTCATCAGGCCAGCTTGATAGTTGGCTTCCGCCAACCGCTGTTGCCGGCGGGATGCTTGAGATTGAAGGCGAGTCAACTGAACGTCCGCCATATTCGCTTGTCCTGCCTTCTCACGGCGTTCGATCACACCAATCATTCGCTGGTTCAAATCCGCCAGCGACTGACTGAGATCACGAAGCTCACGCAGATAAATGACGGCAAAGAAAAGACGCGCCGTCTGGGCGGCATTCATCAGCTCCGCTTGATGAATCGTGCCATGGACTTGTGCCCAACTCGCCGCCGCGATCCCTTCTCGGTGTTGCTGCTGTCCACCCAACTCGAATGTTTGAACGAGCACGTGTTGTTGGCTCACTGCCCCGTCGGCGCCGTTACGGTCCCGGCTGTAAGGCAAAACCTGTGTCTGGAATTGTGGATTGAAGGGATAGGTTTCCGCAACACGCATCGCCGCGATCGCGACAGGTTCACTCGCTCGAACTGCTGCCAGATCCGGATTCCGTCGCAGCGCCAACGCGATCGCATCTTCCAGCGATAGCCCGATCGAGTTCGCGACAGGCAAATCGATCGGTTCGCTGGCTCTCACCAGCCCATCGGTCGTGGTTTGCGAAGCAGTATTCTGATAATTCGTCAAATGGACGATGGGTGCCGCAGGGCTCTGCGCCGCCATCTGCACCTCGATGTCACTGGCATCGTTCGACATCGCCGTAGCGGTCGCGGATCGCTCGACCGACTCGATGATCGGTCCCCCAGCTAACCTTGTTGTGGATTGCGGTGCTCGGCATCCCATGGTGGCGAGCATCGCTAGCATCAGCATTGTCTTGCATTGCTGAGCCGTCATGGATTCGATCCCAATGTCAAACGATATCGATTATGTCAAATCTGACGTTCATTGCTTGTCAGCATCGAACGCTTTGTGCTCGGAACATTCGTTGTCATCGGCGAATCACACACATACCCCAATTTCGGAATCTGAGAATCAATCGTTTTCGTCATTTGGGGTGCAAGTCATGACGGTTGTAACGACGTTCGATGAGAATAACATGAGAATTTCGATCAAGTTGTTCACGATCTGGAGTCAGGGCGACGTTGTTGCTTCGCGACCGAACCGCAACCGCACCGCGAATACTTGATTCTCGCACGACGTCTCGATCGTTCCGCCGATGGATTCAGCCAGCCGCTTGCAGAGGGGCAAGCCAAGGCCGCTGTGCTGACCGGTGTCGGTCCGCGCCAGATCGGCTCTCCAAAATCGCTCGAACACTTTCGTGATCTGCCCCGCCGGAAAGTCGCTGGCCGAGTTGCTCAATTGAAACGTCGCTTCCTGCGGTGTCTGATGGCCTTGAACGTGAATCGTCGATCCGGTGTCGGCGTAGCTGATTGCGTTATCGACCAGATTGCGAAACAGCATCGTGATGGTTTGTAATGGGCCCTCGAGCTCCGCCCCGTCCGGCATTTCCGATTGCAACGTTAAGCTGCGCTCGCTGATGCGATCTTCGTACTCATCGGCTAGTTCGACGATCAACGATCGAATATCGATCCGTTCATCGCCGGAACTGCCGATCGTCGGTCGTGTTGTCGCCAGCAGACTCTCAACGATTTTTGACGTCTGTTCAGTGATCATCAAACATTGCTGCAGTGTTTGCTCGTAGTCGCCAGCGGTCCGCGGCTTGGATAGCGCCACATCAATCTTGGCACGTAGTCCGGCAAGTGGTGTACGCAGTTCATGCGCGACGTCTGACGAGAACGCTCGCTCGCGATCAAACGTCGATTGTAATCGCTGCAACAGACGATTGATCGTTTTCAGCAACGGTCGCAATTCGCGAGGCTGGCGTGCTCCTTCGTCGACGCGTTCGGTAAGCGTGTCGGCACGGATCGCTGCGATTTGAATCGCCGCTTCGTCGATCGGACGTAACCCGTATCCCACGGCGATCCAGGCCATTGCCAGTGTCGCAATCAATCCGACGATGCCGACGAACCCTAGCGACGATCGCAATTGCCGGATCGTTCCCTCCATGGCGGCCGTCGGATCGAGCAAGCGCCATCGTGACGCTGGCGGACGGGATCATCGGTACCAGAACCACCCACCAAATCTTCCAGTTCGACACGTGGCTGGAATGTCCGAACCGCAGCTCGGGCCCGCTGTCCTTGGGCGAGTGTCACGGCGACCGTGGCCCGCTTGACGTCGGTGGCCCGCTTGACGTCGCGAGAGATTTGTAGTGGAGCGGTTTGAGGCGGGAAAACATTTGCGACTTCGCCGTCCTTCCAGACCGTCAACACTTCGCTGTCGATCGAAAGGGGCGTCGGCGCACCGGTCCCCTCTTGCCACTCGAAAATAAGACCTTCGTGGTCCTGTTCGACCAATTGACTAAGAGCCATCACGCGTTGATCAAGCCCGCTGTCAAATTCCGACCACAGTGACGCTTCCAATAGGATGCACACGGCAATACCGCTGATCGCAAATAACGTCACCACACTGGTGCCAATGAGGGCGATCAAACGACCGTGAAGCGAGCGAATCATGAGTCCGTCGCCTCAAGCAAATAGCCGTGACCGCGACGTGTTTGGATCAAGGAAGGGTCGGTAGGCGCGTCGAGTTTCTTTCGCAAATAGCCAATGTAGACATCGACGACGTTGCTGCTCGAATCGCTTTCCATATCGTAAAGGCTCTTCCAAATCTCCGAACGCGTGACCACTTTGCCACGACGTCGTGCCAGTAATTCCAACAAGCTATACTCTCGCGCCGTTAATTCAATCAGCTCTCCGTCACGATGCACCATTCGCGTGGAGGTATCAATGACCAAGTTACGGACCTGAATCACGGAAATGCCGTCACCGTAGCTGCGCCGCACCAGCGCCCGAACACGGGCAATCAGTTCGGCAATCGCGAATGGCTTGACGAGATAGTCATCCGCACCGCTATTGAGACCGCGAATCCGCTGGTCCACTGCGTCGAGCGCCGTTAGCAGCAGCACCGGCGTTTGCTGCTGCTGGGAACGTAGCGTCTCGAGGATTTCGATGCCGCTGGTGTGCGGCAACATGATGTCCAGCACAATTGCGTCATGCTCGCCTGATCTGGCAAGCCACAGTCCATCACGTCCGTCCGCCGCAGAGTCGACCGCGAAACCGTCCTCGCTGAGCGATTGGACGACCGCGCTGCGAACCGGTTCGTAGTCTTCGATCACTAACACACGCACGGAAAAAATCCTCGTCTCATTCTTTAGTCCTTGTCTTCGTGCCTTGTCCTCGTCATCGTCATCATCATCATCATCATCATCTTCATCTTCGCCATCGTGATCTTCGTGCTCGTCGTCGGCTTCCAATTCCATGACGCGGCCCGATGGATCGACCAGCAGTTCAACTTCCTTGCCGTCGACCATCGCTATCACTTCGTATAGGACGACCTGTTTCAATTCAAACTCGGCTTTCGCTGATTTGGGCAAGTGCTTCGCCGCAGCCTTGCGTACCGCCTTGGGCACCGCATCGCCGCTGACCGACATTTCCGTTGCCATCACTTGGCCGACCTCGTTGACGACCACTTCATGATCGACGTCGCCCTCTTTCCAACCCGCCTCGTACAGCGTCACCCCATCCTCCGTTTCCTTTTCAACCTCCGCAACCACAGTCGATCCGGCGGCCTTCTTGATCGCCTTCCGGACAGCGGCTGGCGCCTGGTCAAGCTTGATCATGGAGGGTCCGGCGTGTTCGTGTTTTTCGCCTTGTTCGGCGACAAGTGCCCAGGAAGCGGCGACGGCCATCGAAGCGAGGGCGAGCGAAAGAGCGATGCGTTTCATCAGAGATATTCCTTCAAATCGGACAAGTTGGCAGTCCGCCGATCCGCGCCGAAGGATTCCTCGGCGGCGACGGCAAGTCAATCTTACCGGCGGTCCATGAGAGAACGATGAGAAAACCATGATTGCGAATTGTTCGAAGAGATCGTCGAACGACCTCCCAAAGACTTGTGGCCGGCATCACTTTTCAGGGAGAATGGAGCGAATGGAGAATCAACCGAAGCCAGCTGAACCAATCGGCGAACTCAGAGGTTTTTTTCAGAGACTCTGCTTTGCACTCGGCCCTTTGGGTGCGGGGATTGTCTTGGATCTTCTCGATTTCGCGACATTCGGCCCGATCGGTCTGTTCGCCGGCGCGCTCGTTGGGGGCTACGCCGGATGGATTCTCGGCGCATACCAAAATTTTGACCGCAACCTGAGGATCGCCTACGCCATCTGCACCGCAGCCTACATGACGATTCCATTTACCGAAACGATTCCGGTCGCAACGATTCTTGTTCTGGTGGCGAGATTCTTTGAAGGTCCGAACATGAATGCGGAGCCGCAACCCTCCGTGGATGCGACCGATCCGGTGGTCAAGAATCTTGGGCGAGCCAATGGCAACGAAGAAACATCTCCGCGAGGTGAGCAAAAATGAAAAAGCAAACTGAATCAACCCAATCACGCCGTGATTTACTAAAGACTGCTGCGGTTTCGGCAACCGCGGTGATGGCGGCACCTGCGATTGTCCGTGGTCAAAATCTGAACGATAAAATCCGGGTCGTGATCGTCGGCATGGGTGGGCGTGCGAACGCGCACGCCGAAAGTCTGGTCGAGCTCGAAAAGGAATCGACCGCGGGAGTCGAGTTTGTCGGCGTGTGTGATTGTGACGAAGCGAAACGAAAGTCGGCCAAGACAGTTTGGCAGCAGCGAAGCGGCCACTCCATCGAGACCTACGACGACATGCGCCGCGTCTTGGACGATCGTTCCATCGATGCGGTGACGTTCGCCACCCCGAACCATTGGCATTCGCTCAATGTGATCTGGGGCTGCCAGGCAGGCAAAGATGTTTACGTCGAAAAGCCGGGCTCGCACAATATCTACGAGGGCCGAAAGATGGTCCAAGCCGCTCGCAAGTACGACCGGATCGTGCAGCACGGTACGCAGTGCCGTTCGTCAGTGAACATCGTCGAAGGAATCGAAAAACTGCATGAGGGTGTGATCGGCGACGTGTATTTCGCTCGTGGGATTGCCTACAAGATTCGAGGCGATCTCGGCAAACACGCACCGCGACCAATCCCCGAAGGTCTCGACTGGAACGCTTGGTGTGGTCCGGCGCCGGTGCACGAGTTCAGCAATTTCCAACATCGGCGTTGGCACTGGATTTGGGACTACGGCAATGGCGAAATCGGCAATCAAGGGGTCCACCAAATGGACATCTTGCGTTGGGGATTGAAGCTCGACACGCATCCCAGTCAGGTTTCGTCGATCGGGACGAACTACATGCAACAGAAGGTGCATCAAAGTAGCGCGGAAACGCCCGGCCTGTTATCGACATCCATGAAATGGGATGACGGTCGCATGATCGAATTCGAAGTTCGCGATTGGTACACGAATGCCGAGGCCGGGTTCCGTGACAAGTATCCGTTCGTGCAGAAGGATTTTCCAGTGGGAGCGATCTTCCTGGGGACCGAGGGGACCATGATCATCCCCGACTACTCGAGCTACTACACCTTCCTGGGGCGAAACCGAGAGCAAGGTCCCAGTGCCTTCGAGCCGGGGAGCCCAATCTCGAATTTGCCCCATTTCCGCAATTGGGCCCTGGCGGTGCGATCGCGAAAACGGGAGGACTTGTCGGCGGAAATTCAACAAGGCCACATGTCCGCGGCATTGTGCCATCTGGCCAACATCGCTTACCGAGTCGATCGTACGTTGCAGTTCGATCCCGACACGGAACAGTTCAAAAACGACCCTCAGGCGGACGCTTTTTTGACCCGCGCCGAGCGGGAGGGATTCGTGGTACCCAAGGTGGTCTGAGCCGCCTGTGATGCCCCAGCCGGCGACTGCCGGGCCAACCCCCAGCCGGCGACTGCCGGGCCAACCCCCAGCCCCGGCGTGCCGGGCCAACCCAAGCTGTCGTGCTTCGCTTTCTCGTCAACGCAATACCTCCGTCCCGGCCGGCACTGGCCCACGACGCCAGGGAGGGTGCTGGCCGACTCGAGGTCGAACGACCGGTAGTCGCAGGTGAGCTCCCTTCGCCGGCGCGAATGTCCCGTAGGGCGTACGTCACGTCGGAACCGGCGTCGCAATTGGGCGCGACGGAATGGTTCATGAAGCGGGCATTGTCGCCGCACGGTACCAAGACATCGGGCATCTCCTAACAGCAATACGCTCGCAAGTCGGGACGAAGTCGTTGTGTTTGCTGGTTGACGAAGATTCTGTTACGCTCGATATCGGCTGCACAAAACCACTTCATGGGACTCGACGGGGGTGGCAGAGATGACAAGGCATTGCGATCTTTGCGCGGCGCGAACAAGCCAAGGGTTTGTCGTCCGCGTCCAAGGAAGCGGCACTGCAACCCATAGTCCGGCGCTGGCCAATTTTGTCAAAGGATGTTTTGCGCAGATTCACGCGCGAGTGTTGCGATTGATCTGCTCGGATGCGATTACCTTGACAGCACCTTTCTCGGCTGTCTGTTGAATCTCCAGCGAGTCGGGGCGGGAACGCAATTCCAGGTTGTCGCAGATGAGGCGGCGCGAAAAAGAGTGCTTGCCGCGACGCAACTTGACGGATACTTGACGCTTGTCCCGGAAGCCCCAAATTCGACCAGTCCGTTCATGAAGCTCGATGCCAATCCTGTATCGGAACGCGAACTCGGGCAGCAGATCATGGAATCGCATCAGGCTCTTGCCGAAGTTCCCAGCGAATTCGCTTCCGAGTTTCGTCGGATCGCATCCCGGCTGATGTGCGAGTTGGAGCGGCAAGATCGCCAGTCCGAGGGCCAAGCCGACACGGTTATCTTGTCGACTCGCCGCCAACAATGAGAAACGGTCTTGTCTTCTCGCTCGCCCTACCTTTCACAGTATCGCTATGGTGTTTGCCCTACGCCCGCGAACATGCACTGACCTCGTTGGCTTTTCCGTCGGCTTTTCGTTTGATAAATCGCTTTGCCGCGTCGACGATGAAGTCGGCGGCGTCTTGCAGCGTCTGATTCTCCATGTTGACGACGAGATCGTACTCGTGCGGATCGGCTGCCTTGTGATGGAAGTTCTCTTTGATGAATGCGGCTTGTTCGCGATCGGATTGCTCGACGAACTTGCGCGCTTCCTTCGTACTCACGTTCCGCTGCTGGGCGATTTGCGAAATGCGGAAGTCCAACGGTGCCAGGATGCGAACGGACAGACCGCCTTCGCGCGGCAGGATGAACCGAGCGCCACGGCCAACGATCACGATGTTGCCGTGATGGGCTGCCAGAAGAAACAGCTGTCTCAAACGATGCATGAAAGCGACCGACGAAAACCCCTGACCGTCGATCGACGAGATCAGAATGTCGCTCAGCCAACTGCTATGTTTCTCGTCAACAATCTTGACCAGACTTCCTGAGGTGCCGAATTGCTCCGCCATGTAGTCGATGATCTCTTTGTCCAGCACATCCCAGCCAAGTTGTTGGCCCACCATACGTGCAATCTGGCTACCGCCTGCTCCGATCTCGCGTGAGATCAGGACATACGGACCAACGTTGTGCTCGACGCTCGCTTTTGACAGACGTTCTCGGCTGCGTTCGGCTTTGATCCACTTGCGAATCTTTTCTTCCGCCCGCTTTTCGATCGCGGGGATGTGGAGAGTGGACATGGTTAGGGTTCCTGGAGTCGGGGCGGCATGGAAGTGGCATAACGGAAGTCACCAAGATTTTCGACGGCTTCGGCTACGTTGACACAGAGGGAACGAAACTCTCAGCGAGTTCCAATACGAGGGGTTCGGTCCTTAAAGGTCTTGATAACGGCCTACCGCAAGCGGTGTGCCAAAGGATCCTCCCATGCAGAATCGCGGTAAATCGCGATGTGCCGCGGGTGCGAGGATGCAGAGTATGGCAGGGTCTGCAAGAGTTTGCACCACGCAGTGAAACTCGCAGCGAGTTTCGGCGGTGCAATTCGTGGATCGAAAGTGCTGGCGACTTCCGCTAGCTCATCCGGCTCCCCCCCGACACCAGCACACAGAGGGGCGATTGGGGTCAGGGGCGATTGGGGTCGGGGCTTTTCAGGGGAAAGCGATTGGGGTCAGGGCTTTTCAATCGCAAATGCTCAGGTCGCCGGATCAGGCGTCGGAGGGAGCACGGGCTCGGCAGTCGAGCCAGAATCGAGATCGGGAAGCGAGTCAGGAACAGGTGCTGGAAGGGGCGTGCCTTCGATCACCGGGCTTCCAATGATCGGGATTTCCATCACCGGACTTTGAAAGACTGGTGCCGGATCCAAGCGAACTGAACCGGCAGATTCCAATGGGCATTCGGAACAGGTCATGCTGTCGCATGCCGGTGCCGACCGTTGCCAACCAAACCAACTCGTCGATCCGCAGCCCGAAATGGTTAGCACGAGAATGAGCAGTAGGTAACGCACGGATGGGTCTCCGAAGATGTCTCGGCATCCATGCGATGGTACAGAACCCAATCCTGGGTTGAATTGTCTTCGGCGTCGTGGATCGGCGTACTGGAAAGAATTCTTGAGGGCGCCGATTAGACGCCCTGTGCTGATTCTGCCCCAAAGGCGGGATTTTGCGAAATGATTGCGGGAGCAAGCCAGCGGCACAATCAAGTCTGGGCCGAGCCACCGCGTGCGACAACAAAACCATGTAATTACAATCACTGCCTGCTGCACCGTTATCGATCGGGAGCAGATAGCATAGGATGGCATTCTGACAACGCACAAGTGAATCGGAGATCCACGCATGGTCGACTTTGATTATCTTCCCAAGGGTCTCTACGCGATGGCCCGTGCTCACCGCGTGAGCACGATGTCCGGCCACCTTGGGGCGGCTGTCGTTGCGGGGTATTTCATTGGGGAACAACATCCAGACCTTGATGAAAAGGTCTATGAAGGGATCGAAGCGGAATTGGATCGGATCATTCGTGGCGAATCGGTCTTCAGTCCCAAGAAGGACGCAGCCCTGAACGCCCCCGCGATGTTTGAACCTTTCCCGAGAGAACAGCCGAAGGAAGATTTGATTGACGGAATTGCGGATGCACTTTCTCACAACATCAATCGCGCACGAGAATCGGGGCACAACGTCATCTTCGCCGCGATTGCGATCCGCGCCCTGAAAGATCATCCGGACTTAGCCACCCCATCAATCATTGATGGCATTCGAAAGCTGATTGCCGGGTTCGACAATGCATCGCCGGGGAGTGGCTATTATGGCAAAGAGAAGGGCCGTATCGACGGCCGCAAGATTACATTGCCGAACGATGACGGCATTTCGCCGTTTCCCGACCTGCGGACGATGGCCGATACCGTCGTCGACGATCTGATACAGCATGCAGCGGAGCGTCGCGAGGGGTTTGGTGGTCCCTGGCATATCATCAACCATGCAGCAGCGCTGGCGGAGCTGGCACATCATGGCTATCGGGAACTCGCGATCAAGGGATTGCCCGCATTTCGCGAGCACTACCGACTCTTTCACACGGTGCCGGATATATCGGCGGAAAAGGGCGCGGAGACCCCGACGGAAGACGACCCGCTCACGCCGACCTTCTGGAGCCCCGAAAAAATCCGCAGGGAACGCGCTCATCTAACTCATCGCATCAAGACGCTTTACGGGTTCGATGAGTTGACGGAACTGGTCGAAAGTAAGACAAGACGTGACCAAGGCACTGACAAATTGCGATACCTGATGTAGGCGTGCGATGTGGGGCGATTGGGGTCGGGGTGATTGGCGGTGATTGGGGTCAGTGCTTTTTGGGGGAAGTAAAAGTGCGGACCAAGGAGGCAATCGATCGGTGGGATCGCCGCCGGTGGAGGAAGCCGGTTTCTTGCGACAATCGCTGGCATGCTCCGTTGTCTGCAAATGGCGAGGTCGGACCTCATCTTCTCGCTCGCCCTGTTTTTTCCAGTGTCGCCATGGTGTTTGTTCTACGCCCGCGAAAATGCACTGACCCCGTTTGCACTTGTTGTGAGTAGTTCATCGAACGTCCCTGACTGCGGAAACGCGTCTGGATTGAAGTAGGAAAGGCCAAGTTGATACGTTGCGTCGTCGCCTTTAACGGTAACCATCCAGGAATACTCGCAGTGATTAGCGGGACTCACGCCCCACTTCCATACTCGCTCGATATCGTCGATCGGAAAGGTGAAAATACACTTGTCCGGCAGGACGGTTGCTGTCGCCACTTTCGTTTTCGGCTTCTCGGTTTCATCGGCGGACAACCAATGGGGTGAGAGCAAAACCAGAAACGAAAGAGAGATGATGCGGTTCATTCTGGATCAGCCGAAAGAGAGTCGGATCGGGTAACGGCAGTCGTAACCGGGATCGCCCCCAAGGGCATCCATCAGCAAACGCGTCATGGCGATCTCCGGGCGAGTAGACCGAGGTCTCTTTGGTTTAGGTTAGGGTTTGTGTTCCCTGTTTGCCACGGGTTTCCCGTTGTGGTGTCACAATATTCTAACCTTGCCGCATTGACCCTCGGCCCCTCTCAGATCCGGACGTGCCGCGTTACAGCATCCGGCTCCCAGATTTCACTTGGCTCCCGCACTCGTTAACTCGCGGCTCATTGCAATCAGGTCCGTCAAAAGGGTTGGATTCGCTAAGGGATGAAGCTCTGTAAAGCGTTCGAAATCGTCCCAGCTCAAATAGCTCTTTTGACTCCGACGACTCAAGTGTCGCTTCGCCATCCGACGAACCTTGCTACGGTACGCCACCAGCATCGGCCAATTGTCATTGATGCCGTAATACTGGTAGTGGCCGCGAAGTTTCGCGTTGAGCGTTTGCCACATCTCACCGACCGGTGTCGAGAGCTGATGATGAAACCATAGACGCATCTCGGTTAACTTCACTCGAAGCTTCTTGCTCGACGTTTTCCTCTTCAGTTTGAACTTTCCAGCTCGCGACTGGCCACAGTAATGAGTGAATCCGAGGAAGTCGAACGTGCTCGGTGCGCCTTCGCCACGTCGCTGGTGATCGCGACGTGCGAAGCGGCCAAACCGAATCAACTTGGTTTTCTCCTCGGCGACTGACAACGAGTAACGACCAAGTCGTTTGGGCAGCACCGTTTGGTATCGCATCGCTTCCGATTCACGCTCGAAGCAGCACACGAAATCATCAGCGAAGCGTATGATGTATGCTTCGCCGCCGAGTCGCGGTTTGACTTCGTGCTCGAACCATTCGTCCAACACGTAATGTAAGTACACGTTGGCGAGTAGCGGTGAGAGACTTGCTCCTTGCGGAACGCCGTCTTCGGTGGCCTGCAACCGGCCGTCGATCATCACGCCTGCTTTTAGGAAACGAACGATCAGACGCAGCAACTTCGGGTCACTAATGCGTGTCCGCAATAGCTCTTCAAGGTGCTGGTGCGACACGTTATCAAAGAAGCCTTTGATGTCCGCGTCACTGATCCAGTTTACTTTCCGCGTGGCGATGAACCCGCCGAGTGTCGACAGTGCCTCATGACAAGATTTGCCTGGACGGTAACCATACGAAGTGTCATAAAAGTCAACTTCGTAGATTTGCTCCAGGATCATCACGACTGCGCGTTGGACTAGTTTGTCTTCCACGCAAGCGATACCAAGTGGTCGCGTTTTCCCATGCCCTTTGGGGATGTTCTTTCGCAAGCTTGGCCGAGGGCGGTACGATCCACGATGGAGTCGTTCGAGTAGAACGCGAAGGTTCGCTTCGAGATCTGCTTCGTAGTCTTCCACCGTCACGTCATCGACACCAGGCGTTTTGCCTCGTTTGAGTCGGCGAAAAGCATACCACAACAGCTCGTAATTGAGCAGTGAAAAGAGATTATTGAACACCTCTTCGTGGTTGGCCTTCGCTCTTTGAGAGATGCGATCCAGCCGGGTTAGCACCGAGGGTCCGTCACTGAGTACGGTCGGTGCCCGGTCTGGATCGCGTGTAATCCCGACCGCCTTCCCTACACCGATATTACTCGGCTTGTCGCTCCCCGATTGGCATTCGGGGTGCAGCGGTACTATTCGGTCGTCCGAATCCCTGAGAGTCATTTGCCTTCGTTGCTTATTCCACTTCTAGGACATACTCGATCGATCAAGATTGGAAGTCGTGAATCGATCAAGAACCTCAGGGTCCTCACTGGTTGCCTGATTGACATGGTGTGTAGCGCGAGCGGGGCGCCGACTCCGGGTCTCCGCTTGCAGCTCGCCAATAACGCTGCAAGCGGTGTTGCCTTGGGGCATGAACAAACCTTGGGCAGAATCCAACAGTTACCAAATTTCGGAGCTATTCCCGTTCACGGTCGCAGGGCCACCTACGATCCATTCACCCTCACTACCTTTCTGTGTACGCTTCAACCAGCGACTTCGGCGAACGCCTTATACGTTGGCTGCAACACTCGATACTGGGCGTGTGGCTAGCACTTACCCAGGCGGGATTCACACCCGCTAGTCAATCAGACCTTGCCAGTCCGCACGTTCATCGCATGGTTCGTCGGTCTTTGTCGGGTGAGGCAAGCTGCAGTACAGGCGATGCCAAACAGCGCGAGCGAGGACGGTTCTGGAACAGCAGACGCACCAATGTTTACCGTAAGTGTATCAGCAGTAGCGTCTGAACCCCATTCCAAAAGGTAAGTACCGGATGTCAATCCCAAGCTTGCGATTGACTGGTTTTGGAATAACGCACTGCCAGAGAGTGGAGTACCACTCACGTATCCTCCAGGGATCAGCAGCTCAGATCCGCCCGCGCCATCGCCCCGAATACCGATCAGGTCGCCGGAAAACAGTGGCGACTGGACCTGCAGTGTACCTAGCCCAAACGATGTTGGGCCTTGAGTGATCAAGAATCTTTCGTGGCTTCCCGTTCCAATTTTGACAGCGCTTGGTCCGGCAAGATTCGGCTCTGTCCGAGAAGGAATCCGATGAAGGTCGCGTCGGTAAGGTCGAGCTCGCCACTTCCCTCTACAACGACATCCGTTCCGGATTCAGAGATGTCGATTATAAGGCCAGCATGGGATAGGCCTGGGGAAGTTACCACAAGTATCGCGGCGATAAGAACGTTTCTAATTTCAATCATTTGTTGAGCTTCGTGGAGTAAAACAATAATTCGACG
>CAVTIV010000004.1:0-356716 GCA_963734865.1 Pirellulaceae bacterium | reverse complement strand
CGTCAGCCGCTCGACCGCGGTGCTGTAATTGGCTTGTGCCAGATTTACCTGCTGTTCATTAAACCCGTAATGTTGGCCAACGCGGTCGCGAAACTGTGCCGACCACAACATTGTATCGTCCATGTTGCGGCGGAAAACCGCCGTCGGCATCCCAAACCAATTTCCGATAGTCCTCGGCAAACGGACCTCGGGCATTGGCAAAGAAGGGCGACGCGTCCCAGGTACCGGATTGGACCTTGTCGACTCCTTCGCTATAGAAATGCCACCCGATCGACAGCCTGAGCAACACCAACATCGTGGCCCCGATCAGACTCAACAGCCGCGGGGACAGCCCCCATCCGACGCACAAACGCAGTGGGAACAACAACAGCTTCTGCACGAATGGTGGGCTCCGGAATGGTGTGGATGCAAGTCTTCTCGCTCAGACCGACTTCGGCTGGCAGATGAGCAAGGTGGTGCACGACAGTCTCACCGCCGGCGAGACCGCCAAAACATGACGGGTAACGATCCCGATCTCCTGATCGGCCGAGATCGACGTTGTCGCCGAGACCGATAGTATGGCCGAAACCGATAGTATGGCAAGGATTGCGCCCTTCGCCAAGCAGAAAGGCGTTCTGCCATCGCATTTCCTGAACAACGCCACCGACCCCCCTCCCAACTCTGTGCCAGCGGTTCGCGGAGGCGGATTTGGTACCTTGGGCGGTCACGCTCGCTAACCTGGGTGGGACCGACTTTCTTGTCAAGTCGCTGTCCTGTTCGGATCGCTGCGGTAGGCTAACCGATGCGGTGAATCCTTGTTGAATGCTCTCGAGATCACGACCCACGAAGGCGACTGATGACTGAATCTGCCACCTCTACGCAGCTTGCAACCGAAACGATCGGCGAAAACGCGGAAGAACGTCCGTTTGTCCATCTGCATTGCCACAGCCATTACAGCCTGCTCTATGGAGGCGGGATATCGGCCGATTGGTCTATTGCTGCGGTTGACCATGGAATGAACTCCCTGGCGCTGACCGATCACGGCAATCTCCACGGCGCTCTGGAGTTTTATCGCAAATGCAAATGACGCCAGATCAATCCGATCATCGGCTACGGGTGACATTGTGCCGGGCAGCCGCTTCGACAAAGGGGGTGCGAGCGAGCAGTAAGGAAGCGAGCTATCACCTGACACTGTTTGCCCAGAATCGAACGGGTTTCAAAAACCTGGTCAAGCTCGCGAGTGCCGCTTCGCTGGAGGTTTTCTACTCCAAACCGCGAATCGACCGCGAGATCCTGGAAAGGTACAGCGTAGGGATCATCTGCTTGTCCGGTTGTGTCAGCAGCGAATTCAGCCGCTCCGTGACGAAAGGGATCGATACCGCCGAGCACGAGAAGAAGCTCGCGATATCGCCGGATGGTTTCACAAAGTGTTCGCCGATCGGTACTTCATCGAGATCATGAACAACGACGTCGAAATCCAGCGCTTGCAGTTGGACGGCGCCGTCGAAATCGCAAAACGGATGGGATTGCCACTGGTGGCAACCAGTGACAACACATTACGTCGATCCGGAGGATGCCGAAGCACAAGACATCATGCTGTGGATCAATACGGGTCGTTTCCGGACCGACTCGTCGCGGATAAGATGGAGAACGACCAGTTCTTCTTGCGCAGCCCGCAGCAGATGTACGAGAAGTTCCCGGGTCTGGATGATGCTGTTGCCCGCAGCCAAGATCGCCGACTCGGTCGACATCGACCTCGAATTGGGCAAATACTATTTTCCCGGATTCGATTGCCCCGATCAAAAGACGCCGATCGACTATCTACGGCAATTTTGTGTCAACGGATTGATGGATCGTTATCAGGAGACGACGAACGGATCGCCGACGGAGAGCTCAGCGAAGAAGTGATGGCGCGGCTGGATCGCGAGCTGGATGTGATTGAAAAGTTGGGTTATCCGACTTACTTCCTGATCGTCTGGGACTTCGTCAAGTACGCCCGCGAGCGTGGAATTTCGGCGACGGCTCGGGCAGCGGCGTGGGGCGCGATTGTTTGTTACGCGTTGTATCTGTCCGACGTTTGTCCGTTGCGGTACGACTTGCTGTTCGAACGATTTCTGGATGAGAGCCGGACCGAACCGCCCGACATCGATATCGATTTTGAGAAAGAACGCCTCGCCCAAGTGATCGATTATGTCAAACAGCGGTACGGCCATGAAATGGTCTGCCAAATCGGAACGTTCGGAACGCTCGCGGCCAGAGCGGCGATCAAAAATACCCGGCGTGCCCCAGGCATCCCCCTTGCCCGGGTCAATCAAGTCACCGAGATGGTCCCCGATGAACTGAAGATCACGATCAAGAAAGGCCTGGAGATGCTGACCTGAAAATGACTTACGAGGGGGACCCGGAAATTCGCGAGTTGCTCGATTTGGCGATGAAGATCGAGGGTCTCGCACGGAACGTCGGCACTCATGCCGCCGCCGTCGTGATCGCCGACAAACCGCTCACCGATACGTGCCGCTAAGCCGCGTTCCGGGAAAACAGGATGTGATCACCCATGGTCGATGGGCGACGTCGAAGCATCGGGTTTGTTGAAGATGGATTTTCTGGGACTTCGCAACCTGACCATCTCAGCCGCGCGGTCCAGCTGATCGAACAACGACGGGCCAGGCCGTCGACCCGCTAAAATTTCCGCTCGACGATAAAGCAACTTTCGCCTTGTTGCAACGTGGCGAACCAAGGGCGTTTTCCAACTCGAATCGGGTGGGATTCGCGATTTGCTGTGCGGATGAAACCTGACCATTTTACCGACATCATCGCCACCGCGGCACTCTATCGTCCTGGCCCGCTGGAAGGCGGCATGGTCGACGACTACGTGAACATCAAGCACGGCCGGCAACAACCCGAGTACAAACATCCTGTTCTGAAAGAAGTGCTTGAAGAGACCCATTCGATCATGGTCTATCAAGAACAGGTGATGCGGATCCTCAATCGACTGGGCAATGTGCCGCTGGCGAAAGCCTACACCTGCATCAAAGCGATCAGCAAAAAGAAAGAGGATCTGATCAACCAGAACCACGAAGTGTTCATCAAAGGATCCGTCGAAAGTGGACTCTCGGAAAAAGACGCCGAGGATATCTGGACCCTGATCGTCAAATTTGCCGGTTATGGTTTCAATAAAAGCCACAGTACCGCGTACGCTTTGGTCGCTTATCAAACGGCGTACTTGAAAGCACACTATCCCGTGGAATTCATGGCGGCGCTGTTGTCCAGCGATATCTCGGGGCGCAATTTCAAACGCAAAGACCCGCTGGTCGAGCACATGGAGGATTGCGATCGGATGGAGATCGAAGTCGTGCACCCGGATGTGAACGCCAGCGATGCCGATTTTTCGGTTGCCGACGGAAAGATCCACTTCGCGCTCTCGGCCATCAAAGGCTGCGGCGGATCGACCTCGATTTCGATCGCCCAAGAACGAAAAAAGAACGGACCGTTCAAAGACATCTTTGATTTTTGTGAACGCGTCGACCCAAGTGCTTGTAACAAGAGCGCTATCGAAACTCTGATCAAGGCCGGCGCGATGGATAGCTTCGGGGCCCGCCGCAGCCAACTAAACGCCGTGATTGAACGCGCCGTTCAGGCCGGTGCGTCCGTCCAAGCCGACAAGAAAAGTGGCCAAGCAAGTTTGTTCGGGGCGTTCGAGGACGAACAGACGACACAGATCGTATCGACGCCGCTTCCCGACGTCGACGAATGGCCCGAAAGAGAAAAGTTGCTCGCCGAAAAAGAAGTACTCGGCTTCTATCTGGCCAGCCATCCGCTGGCCGAATTCGAACCCAAACTCGCTTCGTTCCGCTCCCACACGACCGATCGACTCGCCGACGTCAAAGATCGTAGCGAAGTGATCCTCGGCGGGATGATCAGCGCAATCAAGTTCGCCCACACCAAGAATGGAAAACCTGGCACTCCCACCAAGTACGCCAATTTTGACTTGGAAGATATGCAGGGTTCGATCCGATGCATCCTATGGCCCAAAGGGTTCGCCGTCTGTGGCGAACGTGTCCAGCCCGACGCAGTCGTTCTGGCCAAAGGAAAATGTGACCGGCGTGGCGGCGGCGATGAAGCCAACCTGATCATTGACGAATTGATTCCACTGTCCGATCTCGACACCCGTTATACCCATGGCATGCGGATCCGCTTGGATGAACAAGAACACGACCAAAGCACCATCAGCCGGCTACGCGAAATCGTCCGCGGCTATCCGGGGTCCCAGGAACTGCTGTTCAGCATCAGTCTTAGCGAAGGCGAGACCGTGCATTTGAAAAGCGACAAGTACCGCGTCGAGGTGACGACCGAATTGAGGCATCGCATCGACGATCTGCTGGGATCGGGCCACTACAAACTGATGATGAGCAAACCCTCCCCACGGTGAGCCCTTCTTTTTCCGCTTCCGCTTGATCGTCCCTCACTCGCGGTCACGCATTTCGATTGTCGCGACACTGATCAGAAACTGGCCTGAATGGGGGATTTATCGAGTAAGATGACGGCCAAGGGGTAGGGCCTTCGCCGCGCTCCTTCAAACGACCAATTCGTCAGCTCCCAATCTCCGATCCGTCAGACATTGACCATTGATGCGTATTTTTGTCCGCCTCCTGATCGTGATCGCTATCTTGGCGGCCCTAGGCGGTTCGGTCCGCTGGGCCCAGCTTTACTGGCAGGAACGCAACAAGCCTCAATTTCGCACCGTCAACGTCAGCGAAGGTTCGATCACCTCGGTTGTCAATTCCACCGGCGAGGTCAAACCGGTGCTGTCGGTGGCCGTTGGCTCGTTCGTATCGGGCCCAATTCTTGAACTGCATGTTGATTTCAATGATGAGGTGAAACGAGGGCAGTTGCTGGCCAAGATCGATCCCCGCATCTATCAGGCTGTCGTGGAAGGTGACTGCGCGGTCTTGGCGATTCGCCGCGGCGAGGTGAAACGCGTGGAGGCCGATCTTGGACGTGCCATCGCCGACGAGAAGCGGGCAGACCAATTGCTGGAGAAAGGAAAAAGTTACATCTCCGACGGCGAGGTTGACCAGTTTCGCTTCGCCAGACAATCGCTGGAAGCTCAGTTGGTCATCGCCCAAGCAGGCGTGGCTCAAGCCGAAGCATCGCTGGCCAATTCGCAAGCGAACCTCGAATACACACGGATCGAATCACCCGTCGATGGGACCATCATCGATCGCAAGATCGAACCGGGACAAACGTTGGCAGCCCAGTTTCAAACCCCCGAATTGTTTGTGGTCGCCCCCAACATCCGCGATGAAATGCACGTCTTCGCCTCGGTGGATGAAGCAGACATCGGCTTGATCCGTGCCGCGAAGGACGCCGGGCAATCGGTCGAATTCAGTGTCGACGCGTACCCGCAGGACTTGTTTCGCGGGTCGATCAAGCAGGTGCGGCTAAGCCCTTCGATGACACAAAATGTCGTCACTTATCCGGTAATCGTTTCAGCGTCCAATCAAGATGGCAAGTTGATGCCGGGAATGACCGCCAGCTTGTCGTTTCAAATCGACCGGCGTGAACATTGTGTTCGTATTCCGAATTCGGCACTGCGTTTTTTTCCCGAAGTTGATCTGGTTCGGCCTGAAGATAAAGTGATCGTCACCGGGATCAGCGATCAAGAAGACAATGATCGGGTCGACGAAGAATCGGCCGAAGAAAAGGCATCCGCTGCGAGCCGTAAGAACGACCGTTACGTTTGGGTCTGGGAAGAACCATTTTTGCGAGCCATTCGGGTGACCGTGGGAATCCGGGACGGGACATGGACCGAAATGGTTGACGGCGATCTGAAGATCGGTGACGCGTTGGTGGTTGCGAAAAAGCAGAATCTGTAGGACGACAAACAGCATGGGCTTCTGGAATTCCGTACGTATTTCCCTGCGATCGCTGGCCAAGAATCGGATGCGGGCGGCGCTCACAATTCTCGGCGTGGTCATTGGCATCGCCGCGGTGACCGCGATGGTCTCGATCGGACAGAGCGCCGAACGACTGGTCCGCGGCGAACTTGAAGGCCTCGGTACCAATGTGATCATCGTCTTTCCCAAGATGATGCAGCGAGGTGGCGTGCATGATCTGCGCACCATCACTTTGAACGCGGATGACTCCGACGCAATTTCCGAACATTGCCCGTCAATCGCAGCGAGCAGTGGACTCGTCGGGTTTGCCAATCAGGTCGTCTACGGTGGCGTGAACTGGCAGCCGAAAGAGTCGTTTGGCGTTGGCACGGAGTATTTGACCGTCCGCAGTTGGCAGCTTCGCCGCGGTGGATTTTTTGGCGTGCGGGAGATCCGCAGTGCGGAAAAGGTGTGCGTGATTGGCCAGACCTTGGTCGCGAAGCTGTTTCAAACGATCGATCCGATCGGCGAAAAGATCCGTATCGGCAGCATTCCGTTTCGCGTGATCGGTGTGCTGGAAGCCAAGGGTGCCAATATGGTCGGCGACGACCAAGACGACGTCATCCTGGTGCCCTACACGACAGTGCAAAAACGGATTCACGGCAATGAATTCAAGAGCGTCCATGCCATCATGGCATCGGCGCGGTCGGCTCACTTGAGCTCCGATGCGACAACCGAGATTCGACAATTGCTGCGCGAGCGTCATGACATCGCGCCGGGTCGGCCAGCCGATTTTGAAGTGCAAAGCACGACCGAGATCGCGAACGTATTGGGCGTGATCACCGGTTCGATGACCGCAATGCTGGCGTCGATCGCCGGGATCAGCTTGGCCGTCGGTGGTGTCGGAATCATGAACATCATGCTCGTGTCGGTCACCGAGCGGACCCGCGAAATCGGCCTGCGAATGGCCGTGGGCGCCCGGGGACGTGATATCCTTCGGCAGTTCCTGATCGAAGCGGTCGTCCTTTCGGTGATCGGTGGTGCGATCGGGCTGCTGCTTGGCATCGCCGGTTCGATCGGGGTGATCCAGTTGATCAACCTCGTCTCGCCCGGTACGGATTGGCCGATCGTCGTCTCCATTCCCGCCGCCGTCACCGCCATCGTGTTTTCCGCCGCCGTGGGAACCTTCTTCGGCTACTACCCGGCGAGAAAAGCAAGTCGACTCGATCCCATCGATGCGCTCCGCTACGAGTAGCACAGAGGATCGCTGGTCGGAAATTCATTGCTTGTCGTGATCGGTCCTCAGCGATTGTCCCACCAGCACGCTACGGTTGGCCTGCACGGACGCACCGATCCGGCGTCCTTGTGCGTCAAACGCGCTGACCTGCCAAACGGCCGTACTGCCGTCGGCTAACCACTGCGTTTCGCGTTGTTCCGCTTCGGAAACAAGCCCCAAACAGAGACGATTGGTTGCCGCTTGAATCGTTGCACCATCTGTGTAGAAAGTTCCCTGGCCCACAACGCTGTCTCTTTGTACGATCATGAACTTGTAGGATTCTGCCCCGTCTCTTCGGCGCTGCGGCCTTCAAAGTAACGCAGCAATAACACTTGGCGATGTTCATCACGTAGCATCGCTAGCGCCCGCTCGATTCGCTCGCGATTCTCGATTCGGTTCAATGCCGTCACGGGCCCGGTTAGCGCCGTTCGAGGGATCTCGACCCCTTGACGCTTCTTCGCTGCAAAATGGTCATGAGCGTCACGTAGCCGGTTGTCGAAGGGGGGAGCGGGGAAGGTGAAAAGTTCTCGGGCTGATTTGGGGGGAAGAGCGCGTGGATATATTTTTTGGGAGGGAACAATGATACTAGTCGCGTTTGACGCACAACACGCAGATGTTCGCCTTCCAGTTCTTCGCTCCTGATGTGTTTCCCGGCACAACCCGATTCCTCATGTCAAGTTGTGACAAATCACCAACCGAACTCATAGATTCCCGATCGTCGCTTCCACGTTCGCAAGTCCGTTAGGGTCGGGCCTCGAGAATCAGATTGAATGGTGTCTCCGTCGCACGACGGAAGCGAGAGAAACCTGCCTCCGTGACGACAGCTCGCAGTTTCTGTTCACCCGCCTGCGCGCCAAGGGCAAGCCCGACCTCTTGGCTGATCGACGCCGGCGTACAAATCATCGTCGAAAACGCGTAATACATACGGCCAACCGGATTCAAGTTGTCCCTGAGCCGGTCGTGCGCAAACGGCTCCACCAGCATCATTGTCCCATCGGATTTCAATGCTCCAAGCGTGTGCATCGCCGCCCCTGATGGATCACCCATGTCATGGAAGCAATCAAAGAACACGACCAGATCGTAGTCGCTGCCGGGGAAATGTTTTGCCGCAACCGTCTCAAAACGAACGTTCTCGATGCCCGCTTCCCGGGCGTGAATTCTCGCGTGTTCGATCGATGGCTCGTGAAAATCAAAGCCGACGAAATCGGAATTCGGAAATGCCTTTGCCATGATGATCGTGGAGGCACCATGGCCGCAGCCGACATCGGCCACCTTCGCACCTTGCTCAAGCTTTTCCACGACACCATCGAGGGCGGGCAACCATTCCGCCACAATGTTCGCTTGGTACCCGGGACGAAAGAATTTTTCGACACCACAAAACAGACAGCTGCTGTGGTCACCCCAAGCCACTCCCTCGCCCGTCTGGAACGCATGCGTTACCTTCGGTTCATCAATGAACATGGAGCCGATCGAATAATACCCACCGATCATGCACATCGGGCTATCGGCATCCGCAAATACGGCCTGTTGCTCGGCCGTCATGCGAAAACGATCGCTCTCCTGGTCCAACGTAATGTAACCGGACCCGGCCTGGGCGGCGCACCACTCTCGCACATAACGCTCCGTCGTACCGGTGCGATCGGCAAGTTCCTCAGTGGTCAGCGGGCCCTGCTCGGCCAATGCTCTGTACAGTCCCAGCTTATCGCCAAGGATGACCAGCGGTGCGACCGCAGCAGCGCCCATGTCACCAACCATCTTGCCCAACAATTCATTCAGTTTTGCTTCGTCAATCGCCATTCGTTGTTTCCTTCATTGTACAAGAACAATCGCAATCTTCGCCCAATCTTCGTGTGTCCCAACACCACGACGTTACCGCCAGACTCTCGGCCGTGAGACGGTGACCATGATACCGTCGATGGGCCATCGCCACGACCTCGCGGTTCCAGCGGTGCGGCAGTCGCTCCTGTTGGCGCCGTTTGATGAGCGCGGCGACGATGATCCGCATATCCGCATCATGTCGACGCTCGGGTTGCACAAGTGACTTCGTGTTGGGCGGCTTCAGACGACCGTTTGGATGGATCGATTCGGTCAGCCCCAGTCGAATCCGGCGGCGAGTCTGCTTGGCGGTTGCGAAGACCAATCATTCTTGGAATCAACATCGGCACGTTTTGGCGGTAGCTTGCGTAACCTTGTCCGAGAGATCGGACCAGATCGCGTTCCGCGAAGTAGATCGCCGTGATAACGTATGCCGCAATCGAAATCGCGAACGCCAAGTGCGCGATCGTCATCGTCGGTGTCGCCCAAAATGCGATGATCCATCCGATGTACATCGGATGTCGGACAATCTTGTACGGCCCAGGCGTCACGAATCCGAGCGGTGTGTACTGACGGCCACGAAAGTACAGCCAAACTTGCCTCAGACCGAACAGGTCGAAGTGATTGATCAGGAATGTCGTCACCAGCACCGTCAGCCATCCAAATGCGCACAATCCCAACAGTGCTGCTCGGCCCCAGGGATGTGGCACGTCCCAGACCACTCCGCCGATCGGCTGCCACTGCCAAAACAGGATGTAGCTAAAGACGCCGAACAACAGGACCGAAAGACGTTTCATGGCTGCTCTCCATGATCGGTAGTGAAGGATGTGAAACCAGAAAAACCACTACCAAGAACAGCGGATAAACACGGCCAGCGTTTCACGTGTCGACCGATTTTTTCGATTTTTTTCCAATTGACGAGGTGTACGGCCTGATCGGATCGATGACTTCGCAGGAAAACGAAACACGCGAAATCGCAACTTCCAACGGCGTGAACGACGAAAAAACGATAGCATCGTCAAAACAAAATGGCCGGGGCGCAACCGTTCGCAGGATCGGATGCAAATCTAGCGCGAACACAGGGCCTAGGATCGTCTCAGCGCCGCGAATGCTTCGTCGGTGTCGGTGGTGTCACAAATCACTTGCCCATCTCGCAACACGACCTGGCGATTGGCGACACGGGCCACGTCCGGATCGTGCGTGACAAGGATCACCGTGATTCGATCTCGCCGGTTCAGCTCGCCGAATAGACCGATCATTTCCTCGCTGGTTTGCGAATCCAGATTCCCGGTCGGCTCATCCCCCATCAAGATACTGGGTTCGTTGACCAGCGCTCGCGCCACCGCGACTCGCTGTTGTTGACCACCACTGAGTTGCCCCGGGTGATGGTCCAGTCGATCTCCGAGACCCACTCGCTGCAGCAACTCGATTGCCCGGCCTCGGCGCTGCGATCCGCTGATACCGGACCGGTAGAGCAGCGGTAGCTCGACGTTTTCGATCGCCGAAGTGCGATTGAGCAGATTGAAGCTCTGAAACACGAATCCAATCTTTTCGTTGCGAATCCGGGCTCGCTGGTCGCGATTCATCACGACGATCTCTTCGCCTGCCAGACGGTAAGATCCCGACGTCGGGCGATCCAGACAGCCCAGAGTATTCATCAACGTCGATTTGCCGCTGCCGGATTGCCCGACCAAGGCGACAAACTCGCCTTGGTCGATGGTCAACGTGACTCCACGAAGCGCATCAACACGAACTTCCTCCAGCTGATACGACTTGCAAACGTCTTTGACTTCGATCAGCGGCATCAGGCGTTTGCCTACAGGTACTCGCGTTTCTTGACCAAGCCCGGCATTGGAACACTGTACAGACCGTTCGCGTTTGCTTGCAGCGGCGAGGGCGAATCCATCGTCAACTTGTCAACGTCCGGAGCGAATTCATGGCCATTGTTCAAGAATTGATCGAACGTGAATTCCTGGCCGGTGTGAGCCGCCATCCTGCCCATCGATGTCACGGCACTGGCCATCACGCCTCGCTCGACTTCGTTGTACGGTGCGTCGTCACGAATCGCGGCGACCAGATCATTCCATTCGACTTGATAAGGATTCGGTTCGCCCGGTCCGAACTCCCAAATCATCTTGTTCTTGTCGGCGTTGTGTCCGTCGAATGTTTTGCAGAAGGCCGGTGTGTGAGAGGCAGTCGAGATAATGCCAAGCCCTTTCGTGCCATGTGCAAAGCTTGCGAACTCACGTTTGCAACCTGGCATGGTGCGTCCATCGACAAACAGTTTCGTACCGTCAGCAAAGGTGTACTCGATCGAATAGGTGTCAAAATTCTGGTCGACGCAACCGTCGCGATAGTGACGTCCACCACTGGCGATCGCGCGGACCGGCCAATCGTTTTTCATCCAACACGATTCGTCGATATTGTGAATCAGGAAGTCACTGACCGCGCCGCCGCTGAGCCACAGGAAGCCGTGAAAATTCTTGATCTGGTACTTCAGTTCGCTCAGACCCGTGTCGTTTGGTTTCGCCGCGGCCGAACCGGTCGGGCCCGCCATCCGATAGGCACGCATCATCGTGATGTCACCAATCTCGCCGTCTTGAATGCGATCCCACAGCGCCTGTCGGGCTTTGCAATGCCTGCACATCAAACCCACGGCGACCTTCAAGTCCTTCTCCAACGCGAGCTTATTGATTTCCAGCATTCGTAGTGATGTTGGACCGTCAATCGTCACTGGCTTTTCCATGAACACATTCAGTCCCCGCTCGATCGCATAGGTGTAATGGACCCAGCGGAATGCTGCCGGCGTTGCCAGAATCACGACATCGCCTGGACGGAGACAATCCATCACGTTTTTGTAGGCGTCGAATCCGATGAATTTGTGCTCCTCGGGAATCTCGACACGCGTGCCAACGTCTTTGTGACCCGATAGCGAAGCATACGTGCTCTTCAGATTCTTCTCAACAACATCGCCGAGTGCGACCAACTTGATCGGGCCGCCGGTGGTCGATAACGCGTTAAGTGCGGCTCCGGTACCGCGGCCACCGCAACCGACCAGCGCCACCCGCATGGTGTTATCCTCGGCGGCATGAACATGGTGCGCGGCGGCCGCAACCAACGTCGTGGCGGCAGCGACGCGGCCGGTGGTATGAAGGAATTGGCGTCGCGTGGAGTCTGTGTTTTTGGCGTCGGTCATCGCATATGTATCCGATTAGAGGTGGGTCGAAAGGAAGGAATTTCTCGAACAAAAGGGAGGGCAAACGAACGGCGAACAGCTAACCGTTAACAGCTAACTCAATCTTCATCTTTTTGCTCCGGTTCGGTCTTGTCCCATTTGTTGGCTTTTTCTTCCGCAGACGGTTCGACCAGCGGACGAACGACACGAAAGCCAACGCTGCGGGCATCGGTATGATACCAGATGCTGCGCGGAATCTGGGGATCTTGCTTCTTCCACTCTTCGCTCGATCCTTCGCGAGCGGCACTGCGAAGCATGTCGGGATCATCGTCCCACCCGCCGCCCCGAACGACACGCGGATAGAGTGTCAGCGGGATGGCCAGCGGATCGACGCTGTTGTCGCTGCTGCTGTAGAAATCTTCGACGTATTGATCGAGCACCCACTCGGCAACGTTTCCATGAATGTCGTACAACCCCCACGGATTTGGCTTCTTCTGGCCGACCTCTTGATAGCTGTTGTCGCTGTTGTCAAAGAACCAGGCATGGTCCTCGAGGTCATCGGGGTCATCGCCGAAGGAGTACGCCGTGGTAGTTCCCGCGCGACAGGCATACTCCCATTCGGCTTCGGTTGGCAAGCGATAGTAACGTCCCGTTTTCGCAGACAACCATTTGCAAAACGTTCTCGCGGCATGTTGGGTCATGCAGATCGCGGGGTATTCCCCCTTGCCCATCGCGAAACTCATATCGGTGTAAGGCTCGGTCGGTTTGGAGATTCCGTCGACCAATAAGTCGCGCGGTCCAGCATCGATCTGCATCAGTTTGCGGCGACGCTGATCGATCTCTTCGCCCCAGGCATCGTATTGGTCCCAGGTGATCTCGTACTTGCCCATCCAAAAGGGAGAGATTTTTACTTCATGCTGTGGTCCCTCGTCATCCTTTCGATCCTCTTCGGATTCGGGACTGCCCATTAGGAACGTCCCGCCGCGAATCGGAACCATCGCAACGACCTGGTCGGTATGCTCGATCGGCTCGTCATAAGGCTTCATTTCGGACGCATTGGCCGCGACGGCATCCGCCACCGCGAGCGGTGCAATGGAGTCATCGGCCCCAGCGGTCGCCGGAACAACCCACGTGACCAACAAGAGCATTTGGGAGCCAAAGGCAATCCCGAGCACGGTGCGATTCATTCAGTGAAATCCTGATCAATGTCGGGTCACGGAACACGAACGTTTACTAAACGATACTTTAAACGGAGGATTCTTTCATACTATTCCATTCTTTGGTGAACCACTCGGGAATCCCAACTCGCGAGCCACCCAACGACAGCTTGTCCGTACCGTATCATCGGCAGGTCGCCTGGCGGCTTCACGAGCGATGAAAATGGACATGTCGCCAGCTGTCATTTTGACGCTGCCAGACTCGCGTTTCTTGCGTCGTCGAGGTGTGACTGTTCCCGTCGGGACCGACCCGCTGAGTCAGCCGGACGTAGGCGATCACGGCGACATCGCCCATCAATCGCACATGAGGGCTGGCGATCGTGGTCGTGACATTGGCATAGGGCGAACCATCCGCCATGTCGAAATAGTGCTTGTGGAACGCCATTCCCTGGACCAGGTACCCTTCCGCCTCAGGCTCGATCGCCGTCAAATCGTCGGCGCAAATTTCCGCATACGTTGCCCAGTCACATTGGGTGATCGCCTCGACCAGTCGACGCGTCCGTTCGATGATTTCAGATTCGGCTTCGGTCATGAGGTTTTCCTATTGATTTGCGAAAGGGTTTGTTCTGGAAAGGTTTGGGAACGGATGTCTCTATCGGGGGGGATATGGAAAGAGGGGGAGGGTTGATGACGTGTTGCGCGACTTGGGGCTCGCTGACGCTCGACCACCAGCCACCCCGTTCACTGACACTCCACCACCAGCCACCCCGTTCATGGACTCAACTGGCTGGAACCTCTACCGGTGAATGTATCCTTGCGGCGACAATCGTTGCATCTTGCCGGTCATCCGTTTCCAAAGTCCGGTGCGTCCGACAATGTTGCCAATCTGTGTTAACGTTGCACCGAGATTCTGATTTGGTTGGCAAACCTTATCGGCGGCGCCCTGACTCATGGTCAGGATCAATTCAAAGTCTTCTCCGTCGCTCCAGGCGTGCTGCATTGGTGTCCGCCCCGTCGATTCGGACAATTGGATCGCGTCATCGTGAATCGGGATCATCGCCATGTCCAACTCGGCCCCCACACCACTGGCCGCACACAAGCGGTCGAGGTCAAGCGACAATCCGTCACTGATGTCGATCGCGGCGTGGACATCGACCATCTGGCGAAGACGCAGAGCAAGACCGACTCGCGGTTCGGGACGCAGATGTCGGCCCAGGATGCTTCCCCCGACCGACCCGGTGACCACAATCGCGTCACCCTCCCTGGCGCCGCTGCGAAGCCACGCACCACCGGAGGGTACGGTTCCCATCAGCGTGAGAGTGACCGACAACGGCCCGTCGTACGTCGAAATGTCGCCGCCGGCGATCGCGACGTTGAACTCCGCCGCCGCCTCGAGAATGCCCTCGTAAACCTCACCGGCCACGCGTGTGGCATTCGCTTTGGGCAGGGCGAGCACGACCAGTGCCGCGGTCGGCGAACCGCCCATCGCCGCGATGTCACTGAGGTTGATCGCCATCGCCTTGAATCCGACATCGGCCAATGAATGCTCTTTGGAATCACTGTCGAAGTCGACTCCATCGATGATCTGATCGGTACAAACGACCCATTGATCCGATACCGGGTCGAGCACTGCCGCGTCATCCCCGATGCCGACGGCGACCTGGGGAAGGGAGCGGCAGCGACCGCGAAGGTAAGCGAGAAAAGATTGTTCCACGTTCGGCAGACTCGGCAGAGAAGTAAACGCAGGGGAATTCCTGTAAGCGGCGAAGGACGTGTTGGGAATCGTATCGCATTGTTCGTCTTTGATCATCCTTACGACCTTCACGCCCCCCTTTGGTCGCACCAATTCGACGAGCCGACTCGCTACAATGAAAGCAGGATTGCTGTTCGTCTATCCACCGCAAGTAACTCGTTCTTATCGGAGGCTGATCATGTCTGCCACCCTTTCGATCACGCCCGACGTCGAAATTCGGGAAACGGAATGCTTCATCGATGGCAAATGGGTTGAATCGGTCAGCGGCAAGACGTTTGCAACGATCAATCCGGCCACCGAGCAGGTGATTGCTCAGATAGCCGAGGGTGACGCCGCCGACGTTGACGCGGCCGCCAAAGCTGCGCGGAATGCGTTCGATACCGGCGACTGGGCCAAGATGGATGCCCGTGACCGTGGCCGATTGATGTACCAACTGGCCGACCGCATGGAAACCCAGATCGACTCACTCGCCAAACTCGAAACGCTCGACAATGGCAAGCCGCTGAGTGATAGCCGAAACATTGATCTGCCGCTGGCCATTGACTGCCTGCGGTACTATGCCGGATATGCCGACAAGATTCACGGCAGCACGATTCCGATTCGCGGAAACCATTTTTGTTACACGCGTCGTGAACCGATCGGGGTGGCCGGTCAAATCATCCCCTGGAACTTCCCGATCTTGATGACCGCGTGGAAGTGGGGACCGGCATTGGCCGCCGGTTGCACGATCGTCATGAAACCGGCCGAGCAAACGCCGCTGACCTGCTTGCGATTGGCACAACTGGCCAAGGAAGTCGGCATCCCCGATGGCGTGATCAATGTCATCCCCGGATATGGACCGACCGCGGGCTCGGCTGTCGTCAAGCATCCATTGATCGACAAGATTGCCTTCACCGGTGAACACCGCACCGCGCAAATCATCACCCGCGAATCGGCCGACACGCTGAAACGGCTGACCTTTGAATTGGGCGGCAAGAGCCCGAATGTCATCTTTGCCGATGCCGATCTGGATGCCGCCGCGATGGGCGCCTACGTCGGCCTGTTTCTGAACCAGGGTCAATGTTGCTGTGCCGGAAGTCGCGTGTTCGTCGAGAGCAGTCGGCACGACGAATTCCTGGAAAAATTGCAAGCACTCGCAGAAAAACGGAAAGTCGGCGACCCCTTCGCATCCGACACCGACCAGGGACCGCAAGTCGACCGCGATCAGTTCGACAAGATCCTGTCCTATATCGACAAAGGCAAGCACGAAGGCGCGCGGTGTGTGACGGGGGGCAACCGGGTTGGCGACAAAGGCTTTTTCATCGAGCCAACGATCTTTGCCGACGTGAAAGATGAAATGGCGATCGCAACCGACGAGATCTTCGGGCCCGTGTTGAGCGTATTGACCTTTGACGACAAGGAGGACATGATCCGCCGCGCCAACAACACGTTCTACGGGTTAGCCGCCGCGGTTTGGACCCGCGACGTTTCCCTGGCTCATGACTTTGCCCGCCGAGTGCGAGCCGGAACCATCTGGGTCAATTGCTATGACGTGTTCGATGCGGCAGCCCCCTTCGGCGGATTCAAAATGAGCGGTTATGGACGCGAATTGGGTGAAGAAGGGCTCAAGGCTTACACCGAAAGCAAAACGGTAACGATCGCTCTGTAGCAACGTTTTTACTCTCCCATTCATCACACCGCGGACGCGCAATGGACGACGCGATCACTCAAGTCGCACAAGACAGATTCCAGCTGCTGACAACGTTGCCCTGGTTGATGTTGGTCGCGTTCGCCTTGCCGCTGGTGCTTGCCGCTTGGCGGCTGAAGATCTATCCGACCGTCGTCTGGATTGTGCTGTTATCGGTGTCCATGATCGGTAGCCTGGCGACCGTGTTTTACTCGCCGGCGATCGTCATCGTGGGCACCTTGGATGGCTTGATCGTAACGGTCGCCGCGATCGACTTCATGCTCGTTTACCTGGCAACCAACCGGGGAATCCATGTCACGCGTGACTTGCCCCGGACATGCTCTTTGGGCGTGCCGCTGACGAGCGAGTTGACGGTCGAAAATCGAACGTCGCTGACCCTGGTCGGCTCGGTCTGCGACGATTTGCCCGATCATTTCCAGACTTCGCCCGCCCAGCACGCGCTCCGCTTGCCACCGATGGGGCGGATGACGGCCCAGCGAAAATTGACGCCAGGACGACGGGGCGCTTTCACCCTGGAATATGTCTATTTGCGGTTCACGAGCCCGCTCAAGTTGTGGGTCCGACATCTGCGACTGAATGCCAACAATCAATTGAATGTCTATCCCGACATGAAGCAGTTGTCCGACTACGCACTGCTGGCCAGGACGAATCGGCTGAGTCTGATCGGCGTTCGACGAACAAGGCGAATCGGACAGGACAGCGATTTTGAACGACTCCGTGACTACACCCGCGACGACAATTACCGGCACATCGATTGGCGCAGCACCGCACGACGTCGAAAACTGACCGTCCGTCAGTTCCAAAGCGACCAGAGTCAACGTGTGATGTTCCTGCTCGATTGCGGACGGATGATGACCAACGAGCGAGGCGGGTACTCGCTGCTTGACCATGCGCTCAACTCGATGCTGATGATGGCCTATGTCGCACTCTCGCAGGGCGATTCGGTGGGAATGCTCTGTTTCTCCGACACGATCCATTCCTACATTCCGCCGCGCGGTGGAAGCAGCCAAATGAATCGGCTGATCCAAGCTGGATTCGACCAGTTTCCACGACTGGTCGAATCAAGGTATGACCAGGCGTTTCTGTATCTATCGACCAATTGCAAGCGCCGCTCGCTGGTGGTGCTGGCGACCAACGTGATTGACGAAGTGAACGCCGGAGCGGTGGTCGATTATCTGGGCAATATCAACGGCCAACACCTGCCGTTGGGTGTGCTGTTGCGAGACCGGCAGATGTTCGAGGCCGCCGATTCACCCGATGGTGACGCCTTTCAAATGTACCGGGCCGCGGCTGCCGCCGACATTTTGTTATGGCGAGATCAAGTCCTGAAAGATCTCGAACACCGCGGGGTGCTGGTCGTCGACGCTTTCCCCGATGAATTGACCGCCCCCCTGGTCAATCAATACCTGGAAGTCAAAGCCAAACATCTGCTGTGAATGCCGCCGTCGGATACCCGCGGAACGGTACAGTCCCCAACCCCCAATACCGGCCGGCCGAGCGAATGGGCATGTATCGCCGCTCTCTACCAGACCAACGGCACCAATCGCCAACGAACTCGGCGGCAATAGCTCTGATAGGCATCACCGGTTAACAGCAGGCGTTCTTCGACACGTATGCGAGCGACGAACAGCATCGAGGCAATCGTCAGGACAATCGGTTGCCCCCAATGCGGCGGAACGGCAAGAACACACGCGACGACCATTGCGAGTTCACCGAGATACGCTGGATGCCGAATGAACGAAAACGGACCACGCGTGACAGTACCGCGAATCGCGGGCAGAATCGCGAAACAACGTCCGAGGAAAGCAAAACTCACGATCGCCAGAGCACCACCGGTCACAAACAGAATCTGCGACGGCACGTTCCAGTGGTTTGGTGCGAACCGAAACACCCAGCCACCAACGAGCACCGCCGGAATCGCAATCAGACAAGTTCGCAGGTCTCCCTCGATCTTCGCTCGCATGCGGACAACAAACAGAACGCCAACCATGAAATGCAACAGCGAGGTCGCCAGCAATATCGCAACGGGCCGCTGACCAAGATTGGACCAAGTCCCTGCCGTCGCCCAGCCAAGTACGGAAATGCCGATCGAGAGATCGACGATTCGCTGCGACGCAATCACTAGTAGATCCAGAATCCCCAGTTGAACACCCAACTAAGCAAGTTGATTCCAACGATCGCACCGATCCAAATCAACCATCCCTTGGCTTCCGATCCGCCGTCGGAGCTTCGAGCTTTGAACATCTGTTGCTGGATCGAACCGACGAAGGCGTTCGCTTGATCGGGCTCCCAGCCGCTATCGACCAATTGTCTCGTGATCGTTTGCGGGTCTTCACCCTTGGCGAGACTGTCGGCCACGACCTGAGCCAAACCGTGAATCTCGTCAGGTTCTTGTCCGGGGGGCAATTCCTGGTTCACAACAAATCCAGCCAAACGCGAGGAGTGAAGACAAGAGTGGCGATCGACACGACCACCAATCTACGACGTCACAAATGCACTGTCAAACAACGCATTTCCGACCGCATCCACTCGCAGAGTGAAACTCCAGCGCGTTACCATGGCTTTCCGCGACCAAAGATTGCCGACCACCGAACTCTGGGAAACCTGCCGTGACTTCCCACTCGAAAACCAACGTGCGCTAGGACTCCGCTGATGATCGGTCGACCATTTTTTTGCTTGTGGATGATCTGCAATACGCTGTGGATGGGCGACGCGATGCGAGCCCAACAGCCGCCCACGACCGAGGAAGAGGAGAGCGCTATCTTTGTGCCAACTCCAGCGGACGTCGTGGCCAAGATGCTGGAAGTGGCAGAACTCAAGAAAGACGACCTGTTGTACGACCTGGGCTGTGGCGATGGCCGCATCGTGGTTGCCGCCGCCTCGAAAGTTGGATGCCACGCGGTGGGGTATGACATCAGTCCCAGAAAGGTTCGCCAGTCACGGGAGAACGTCAAACGCAACGGAGTCGAAAAACTAGTGCGGATTGAGCGTCAGGACATTTTCAAACTGGACCTTCGTCAGGCCACCGTGATCACGCTGTACTTGTTGCCGGAGATGAACGACCGACTGGTCCCGCAGTTACAGAAACTCAAAGACGGATCAAGAATCGTGGCACATGACTTTGCGATCGAGGGCTTCCAACACGACCGCTTGATCAACATCAATTCTGTGGACGACGGCGGCCCGCATGAGATTTATCTCTATCGGCTGCCACTGAGGAAGAAGCAGGCGGAAGGGGACACGCCGTAGCGGGGGGGCCGACAACCGATGTAACCGTCGCAGTGATGGTCCGTGACAATCGGATGATGCAGCATTTGCCGGCAATATCGCTGTTCGTTCGTCGACTCAATTGTGACACCCGGTCGTGACGATCCCTCCCGATGCGTAACCTTCTTCCTCTGCTTGGGAATCTCGGATCATGTGGCGTTCCATCTTCATCGCGCTCGGACTGATGGCGATCATCATCGGGGTCGAGTGCTTGTTCATCGACAGTGCGAGCTTCTATGCCGCGGGCCAAACGAAAGCTTCCGCCTTCATCAACCCAATGGGAAACCCATCCGCCTCGACGCGGGAGTGGCAGCCCCAGGAGTGGTTTCCCTTTGTGATTCTGAGTGCTGGCACGGTCGTCATCATCTATGCGTTCACGCTGCCCCGCCGCCTGAGCCGTGCCATGGCGGCCGAATGAAACCGCCGTTGGCGAGACCAGACAACCCCGAAGAACGGGGGATTAGCCTCCGCAGAACGCGGCAACCATCGGGTACCATTGGGGTCTGGCCACCCGTTGGGTCGACCCGGGATCGCCTCGAAAGCGGATTGATGCTTGACGTGACTGGATTTGGTTCCTACCTTGCATTAACTTGATTGTGGGCAAAAGCCCCTAGTATCAGTAATGCTTATACCGAAAAATCCATTCATTGCATTTCCGAACCCTCGAGATCTTCTGCACGATTGCCGAACAACGGAGCTTTTCGAAAGCTGCGGCCGCTCATCAATTGACACAAAGCGCGGTCAGCCAGGCGATACAGCACTTGGAAGAGTCACTCGGGGTCCAGCTGATTGACCGCTCCAAGCGTCCGCTGATCCTGACGGTTGCTGGCAAGGCATACCTCCGTGGGCTTCGGGGGGTACTCCGCAGTTACGAACGGCTTGAGCAAGAAGTTCGTGGCATCAGCAAACAGTTCAGCGGTCAGATCACGATCGGAACGATCTACTCGGTTGGGCTCAGCTACATGCCCGAGGCGACCGACGAATTTGCCCGACTTCATCCCGACGTGGATGTGAAGATGGAGTTCGGATCGAGTCAACGGGTGGTCGAGATGACCAGCGAAGGCGAGGTCGACTTTGGCTTGGTCAGTTTTCCCAAGAACACGAAGCAGCTTCAATATGTGTTGTGGCAGCAGGAGCCGATGCGAATCGTTTGCTCCTCGAAGCACCCGTTGGCGAGCCAAAACGAGGTTTCACTCTCTCGGCTGATGGGCATTGAGATGGTGGGCTTCGAGCCCAGCTTGACGCTGCGTCAGGAGATCGACCAATGTTTGGCCAGGGCCGGGGTGTCGGTCAATGTACGAATGGAATTCGACAATGCGGACTCGATGATCCGCGCGATCCAAGCCAGCCGTGGCATTGGGATCGTACCTGAAGCGGCGGTTCGCCGCGAAACTGCGAACGGCTCGTTACGAGTTGTGGCCTGTCGAGAGCTGCGCATGACGCGTCCGCTCGGCATTATCTTCCGAAGATCGGGACGCCTCAGTGGGGCCGCCAAAGAGTTTGGCTCGCTGCTGCTGGGACGACCGCTCGATTCGGACAAGCGAAGTAAGTCCGGCAGCGGGGGAAAGCTTGCCGTGGATGGTGCCACGATCGACTCGCGGAGGGAAACGTCGGTCGTCGCCTGAAGCGTGCCAGATCGGTCGCCAGCGACAGACAACGGCCCGCGCCCCAATCGCTCCTTTCGGCCCCGCTTGCGGGATCGGAACACATCACAGACGAGACGGTTATGACTGGAACCAAAGACAACAACGAGCAACGCCTGGTTGGCAAATCGCCCCTGATTGGCAAATCGGCGGAGGCGTCGGTTGACCGGCAAGCTGCATTTCATCTTCCGCCCGCCCAGGGTCTGTACGATCCGGCGCACGAAAAGGATTCGTGTGGTGTCGGTTTCATCGCGCACATCAAGGGCGTCGCCAGTCACCAGAACGTGATCGACGCCGACACGATCTTGCAAAACATGGACCATCGGGGCGCCTGCGGGTGTGAACCGAACACCGGCGATGGCTCGGGAATCATGTGTGGTTTACCCCACAAGTTCCTCCGCAAAGTCGCCAAACGCGATCTGGACGTCGACCTTCCCGAACCCGACCGCTTCGCCGCCGGGCTCGTCTTCCTGCCTCAAGACGACGCCGAACGCGACTTTTGCAAGCGGACGATTGAACAGTTGATTGCCGAGTACTGGCCAGCAACTGTTGGGTTGGCGCGACGTGCCTCAGGAAACGGACCTGGCCGACGTCGGTCCCACCGCACGCGGCAGCGAACCGGTCATCGAACAGCTTTTTGTCGGTGCGGCGGAGGGGCTTGCCGGCGACGCGTTCGAGCGAAAACTGTACATGATTCACAAGCAGGCCAGTCATCAATTGCGCGGCAGCAAGACACTCAAGCAAGCGCTTGATGTTCTACATTTGTTCGCTCAGCACGAGAGTGATCATCTACAAGGGCATGCTGACCCCGGCGCAGGTACTGCCCTATTTTCCCGACCTTCGCGACGAGGATTTTGAAACGCATTTGGCGATGGTGCACAGTCGGTTTTCGACCAACACCTTCCCCAGTTGGGATCGTGCACAACCGCTGCGATTCATGAGCCACAACGGCGAGATCAACACGCTGCGGGGCAACAGCAACTGGATGCGGGCGCGAGAGGGATCGGCCGGAAGCGATCTGTTTGGCGACGACCTGAAGAAACTGTTTCCCGGTCGTCGAACCGCACTGCAGCGACTCGGGCACGTTTGACAATGTGCTGGAATTCTTGCTGATGAACGGTCGCACGTTGCAAGAAGCGATCATGATGATGGTCCCCGAAGCTTGGCAAAAGCACGAGACGATGCCGGAAGACAAACGAGCGTTCTATGAGTACTTCTCGTGCTTGATGGAACCTTGGGACGGCCCCGCGTCGATCGCGTTCACCGATGGTCACTACATCGGCGCCACGTTGGATCGCAATGGTCTTCGCCCCAGTCGCTACTACATCACGCATGATGATCGGGTGATCATGGCCAGCGAAGTCGGCGTGTTGCCGGTCGACCCGACAATCGTCAAAGAGAAGGGGCGACTGCAACCGGGCAAGATGTTCCTGGTCGATTTTGAACAGGGACGGTTGATCCCCGACGAAGAACTGAAGAGCGAGTTTGCGCGGGCGATGCCCTACGGCAATTGGCTCCGCGAACAGCGGATTCGGCTTGTCAGACCTGCATCCCGAGAGCGAACCGCACGGCTTCGATAGCGACACGTTGCTGCCGCGGATGCAGGCCTTCGGCTACACCGCCGAAACCATGAACTTCATGCTGCGCCCGTTGGTCGAACAGCTTCGAGATCCGGTCGGCTCGATGGGCAACGACAGCGCGTTGGCCTGCCTGAGCGATAAACCGCGGATGATCTACGATTACTTCAAGCAGTTGTTTGCCCAGGTCACCAACCCGGCGATCGACTCGATCCGCGAAGAAGTGATCATGTCGCTGGAGTGCTACATCGGCCCCGAGCATAACCTGCTGACGCACGACGCCCGAGCATTGCCATCGCTTGCTGGTCGATCATCCGATCTTGACCAACGAAGAAATCGCGGCGCTCAAGCACATCAACTACGACAGGCTGGCAAAGCCGCGTGATCGACATCACCTTCGACCGCAGCGAAGGCAAAGCAGGACTGCAAAAGACGCTCGATCGGATCGCGTCGGAGGCCGAAGCGGCGGCCGACGAGGGCATCCAATTGGTCGTCTTGACCGACCGTGCCATCGCAGCAGATCGGGTTCCGGTCAGCTCGCTGCTGGCCATCGGGTGCCGTCCATCATCATTTGGTCAAACACGCCAAGCGAACTCGAATCGGGCTGGTCGTCGAGATCGGGCGAAGCCCGCGAGGTGCACCACCATTGTCTGCTGATCGGCTACGGTGCCGATGCGATCAACCCCTACCTGGCATTCGAAGTCGCTATGGCAAGCCCGCCGCGATGGGCTGATGGACCCCTCGCTGGACGACGACAAGGTCGTCGCCGCCTACCGCAAGGGCGTTGCCAAAGGGATGCTGAAAGTGATGGCCAAGATGGGCATCAGCACGCTGCAAAGCTACAAGGGCGCTCAGATCTTCGAGGCACTCGGACTGCGAGACGAGATCATCCAAAAATGCTTTGTCGGCACCGCAAGTCGCATTCAGGGCGTCTCCTTTGACGTCATCGCCGAAGAAACGCTGCGACGGCACAAGTTGGGTTATCCCGATCGGATCGGCGATCGCATGACAGCAACTGCCCAACTTGGGCGAGTATCACTGGCGGGCCGAAGGGGAAAAGCATGCCTGGTCCCCACAGTCGATTTCCAGCCTTCAAGTCGCCGCTCGCAACAACGACCAAGACGCATACTGGAAATTTGCTCACACGATCAACGCCGACAACCGCTCCCGATGCACCCTCCGTGGTTTGCTCGATTTCAAGATGTCGATGACAGCCAATCGATTCACTTGGACGAAGTCGAACCGGCCAGCGAAATCGTCAAACGGTTCTGCACCGGGGCGATGAGTTTTGGCAGCATCAGCGCCGAATCGCACGAAACACTGGCGATCGCCATGAATCGACTTGGCGGCAAAAGCAATACCGGCGAAGGGGGTGAGGATCCGCTGCGATTCCAACCGCTCGAGAATGGCGACTCGAAACGGTCGGCGATCAAACAAGTCGCCTCCGGCCGATTTGGTGTGACGATCGAGTACCTGACCAACGCCGACGAGACTGCAAATCAAGATTTCGCAGGGAGCGAAACCAGGCGAAGGGGGCGAACTGCCAGGAAAAAAGGTCGATGAGAACATCGCTCGGATCCGCTACAGCACGCCCGGTGTAGGACTGATCAGCCCACCGCCGCACCACGACATTTATTCGATCGAGGATCTCGCACAGCTGATCCACGATCTGAAGAACGCCAACCGCGATGCCCGAATCAGCGTCAAACTGGTCAGTGAAGTCGGCGTCGGCGTGATCGCCTCGGGCGTCGCGAAAGCTCACGCCGACCACATTCTGATCTCCGGCGACACCGGTGGTACCGGTGCGTCACCGTTGACGAGCATCAAACACGCTGGCCTGCCTTGGGAACTGGGAATCGCCGAAACGCACCAGGTATTGGTGCTGAATGATCTGCGCAGCCGCGTGGTGCTGCAGACCGATGGCGGATTGAAGACCGGTCGCGACGTGGTGATCGCAGCCTTGCTCGGTGCTGAAGAATTTGGATTCTCCACAGCCCCGCTGATCACCGCTCGGTTGCATCATGATGCGGAAGTGTCACTTGAACACCTGCCCGGTGGGGATTGCGACTCAAGACCCCGAACTGCGAAAGAAGTTCACCGGCAAGCCTGAACATGTCGTCAATTACCTGTTCATGGTCGCCGAAGAAGCGCGGCGAATCATGGCCAAACTGGGATTCCGATCGATCGACGAAATGGTCGGACGCAGCGATTTGTTGCACACCGATGCCGCGATCAAGCACTGGAAGGCGGATGGTCTGGATTTGACCTCCGTCTTGATGCCCGCCAACAAACCCCACGAGGAGGTCGGCGTGATCTGCTCGCAAGCCCAGGATCATGGCATCGGAAAAATCGTTGGACATGACCATGCTGCTCGATGCCGCGGCGCCGGCGATTGAATTTGGCGAGCCGGTTTGCATCCAATCACCGATCGTCAACATCAATCGAACCGTGGGCACGATCCTCAGCAACGAAGTCGCCAAGAAGTACGGACAAACGGGACTCCCCGACGACACGATCCGGATCGAATTGACCGGATCCGCCGGCCAAAGTCTCGGTGCATTCCTTGCCCATGGCATCACCATCGAATTGGAAGGCGATGCGAACGACTATGTCGGCAAAGGTCTCAGCGGGGGACGGCTGATTGTCTTCCCACCGCGTGAAAGCAGTTTCATCGCCCAAGATAACATCCTGATCGGCAACGTCTGTCTGTATGGTGCTACCAGCGGCGAAGCCTACTTCCGAGGCCGAGCCGCTGAGCGATTTGCGGTTCGCAATAGCGGTGCACGAACGGTCATCGAAGGAGTCGGCGATCACGGTTGCGAATACATGACCGGCGGCCGTGTCGTCGTGCTCGGACCCACAGGGCGCAACTTTGCGGCGGGGATGTCCGGCGGCATCGCCTACATCTGGGACCGCGACGGTAAATTCAATCTGAACTGCAACTTGGCAACCGTTGCTCTCGAGACGATCGATTCTCTCGAAGAGCAAGACGATGTCAAAGAACTGATTCGCCGTCATCAACAATTTACCGGTAGCGAGGTCGCTGCCGAAGCGTTGGACAACTGGGACGAATTCCAGGCCAGCTGCGTCAAGGTGATGCCGAAAGACTACAAGCGAGTGCTGGAAGAGATGAAACGCCTCGAAACTGCCAACGCATAGCGAGACGTCGGCAGCGCGACACGGCTGTCCAGGGAATTCGTTCCCGCTCGCTTGGCCCGAGTCCTCCACACAACACGTTCCAAAACTCTCACGGCGGAAAGATTCCGCAGATCGAATTGCGAGAAAAAGCGATGGGAAAGCCGACCGGATTCAAAGAATTTGACCGCCAGAAAGTGCCTTGGCGTCTGCCAGTCGTCCGGATCAACGACTACGACGAAATCTACACCGAACCTCGTGTCGAACAATTGCGAGAGCAAGGCGCACGGTGCATGGATTGTGGCGTTCCGTTTTGCCAATCCGGCTCCGGTTGCCCGATCGATAACTTGATCCCCGAATGGAACGACCTGGTCTACAACAATCGCTGGAAAGAAGCCAGCGAGCGTCTGCACCAAACCAATAACTTCCCCGAGTTCACCGGGCGAACCTGCCCGGCACCCTGCGAAGGATCCTGCGTTCTGGGCATCACCAATCCACCAGTCACGATCAAGAATATCGAAAACGCGATCGTCGACCGGGCCTGGGCCGAAGGTTGGATCCAATGCCGAACCACCCCAATCTCGCATCAGAGAACAGAGTCGCGATCGTGGGCAGCGGACCAGCGGGACTCGCGGCGGCCGATCAGCTGAACCAGGCCGGCCATCATGTCATCGTCTACGAACGTGCCGACCGAATCGGAGGATTGCTGCAGTACGGTATCCCCAACATGAAACTGTCCAAGGAAGTGGTCCAGCGACGGATCGACAAACTAGCAGCCGAAGGAGTTCAATTCATCACCGGCGTGGACATCGGCAAGGATCTGGATCCCAAAACGCTGCACGATGAATTCGATGCCCTGCTGCTGGCCTGTGGTGCAACCAAACCGCGCGACTTGCCGATCCCGAATCGAGATGCCAAGGGAGTCCATTTCGCAATGGACTTCCTAACCGCTCATACCAAACAGGTCGTTCATCGGGACCCGCTCGATCGACGATTTCGTCAGCGCCGAAGGCAAAGATGTGATCGTCATTGGCGGCGGCGACACCGGAACCGACTGCATCGGTACCAGCATTCGCGATGGCTGCCGCAGCCTCGTTAACTTCGAACTGCTCCCGCAACCTCCGGCCGAGCGAGCATCCGACAACCCTTGGCCCGAATGGCCGCGAGTGTTCCGAGTCGACTATGGCCACGAGGAGGCCGAAGCGAAATTCGGTCATGATCCACGTGTCTACCAAATTCTCAGCAAGGAGTTCCTGAAGGATGAAAACGGGAATTTGCGTGGCATCAAAACGGTCCAGGTTCGGTGGACCAAGGATGAGAATGGCGGTTGGGTCATGGAAGAGGTGCAAGGCAGCGAGAAAGATTGGCCCGCCCAGCTGATCCTGCTGGCGATGGGCTTTCTGGGACCCGAACAATACATCGCCAAATCGTTGAATCTGGAAGTCGACGCGCGAAGCAACTTCCAAGCGTTGCACGGAAAATTTGCCACCAACATCGAAGGAGTGTTCGCCGCTGGCGATTGCCGGCGCGGACAGAGCCTCGTCGTTTGGGCGATCAACGAGGGACGCGGCGCGGCGAGAGCGATTGATATCTATCTGCGGGGCACCAGCAACTTGCCCGCTCCGGGACTGACGATGGGGACACCGATGGAAGTGGAAGTCGGTTGACGACTCCCAACAACCGGCCGTGAAACTCCTCTCGCAAATTACCGAACAACCTGACATTGACAGCCGACGCCGCAACCTCTTAACGTCCGACCGGTTGGCCGGTGCGGCAGTCGACTTGCCCACAATTATACGGTTGACTTTTACCGATTTTTTTGATTCTCGGTTCAAGGATGTCCGAAAATCGAATTGGACTGGTCGCTCCATCGTCGAGTTTGTTGAAGGTACGCAGGGATGCTCACGAAGAATAGAGTTCGCGCAAGCAAGTGGTTGCTAACCAGCTGTGCCACGATGGCACTGTTTTCGATCGGATGTCGAAGCAGCATGCTGGGGATGAACCGGTTCGGCATGCGCAGTGAACCGTCCGCTGAAACACTCGCCGGTAGCGGACCCACAACGACCTATCCGGCGCCGCCAAGCGCGTCGGCGAAACCCGAAGCGATCGCTTCGATTGCCGGCGGCACCGCTGTCCCGGTCACTCCCGGCGTCCCGTCCACGGGCACCGCCGCGCAAGTCTCCGCGGTCGATGTGTCACCCGGTTTCGCGACACCGCCAGCCACCAACATGGCCGCCGCGGCGGCCAATGGCTTCAATGGCACGGCGACTCCCGTGGGCTACGCTGCGGAAAACAGTGCAAAACCATCGGGTTACAATTTCGGCTCGAAAGCATTTACACCGAAAACCGATCCGGCCTCCGCGTCCGCTCCATCTCCAGCCGGCTCCTCCTACGCGAAGTCGTCGTACACACCGCCGGCCACCAATTTTACCGTCCCGACCAATCTATCCGCTTCCAGCGCGACGGCAGACACCGGCGGCTCGACCGGCTTCACGTTGCCACCTGGACTCAGTCCCGCGGTGGCAGCCGTCGCCGACGCGCCGGCGGCTCCCGCGACCGCGTCGATCAATCCCTCCGTGCCGCCACCCAGCGGTTTTTCCCTGCCCGCAGCCAGCGCACCATCGTTCTCGACCGCAAATGCTAGCGAGATCATCGCGCCGAGCACCTCGCTGGCGGCGCCGCGACCATCATCCGCTCCCGGTGGCTATTCACCCGGAAGCACGGCGGGTGCGATGAGCTATCCGACCAGCAGCAACGCGGTGCCGGCGACCAACGGTTCGTTCTTCCGCTAAAGCCGGATCAGTGGAGCGGGCGAACTTACCAGCAGATCTTTTCTGCGTCGAAGATCGGTCCTTCCACGCAGGTTCGTTTGTAATCCCACTCTTCGGGACCATTCTGTCGAATCTGGGCCACACAGGAAAAGCAAATACCGATACCGCAGGCCATCGGCGTCTCCATCGAAACCTGACAATCGACCGACGCGGCCAGACACACCTGGGATACTTTTTCCATCATGATCTCAGGGCCGCAGGTCACCACACGTACGATTTCTTCTCCTGGGTCGATCTTCCCCAGTCGCTCAGCGAGCAAGTCCGGAACGAGCCGCTGTTGACCGGCCGACCCGTCGTCGGTGCAGAGCGTCAGATCGAATCCGGCTCGGCGAAAATCGTCGACACCCGCCAACAGACTCGCGCGACGGGCACCATAAATCAGCTCGACTTTGCCGCACCAACCTGCCTCCCGCGCCGGTTGTCCGAACCGCTGACTGCCTCGAGCTTCGCGACCGAGCACCAACATCGGGGTCTGTCCAATTCCACCAGCCGCCATGATCAGGCGGTCGCAGGGTCGGTTCGAAAAGCCATTGCCCAACGGTCCCCACAACGTGACTTCGGTACCCAAGGCGGATCGCGCCAACGCCGTCGTCAGCGTCCCCTTTCGCAGATAGACCAGGTCGAGCCAGACGGGATTGCCCTGACCATCTTGGACGACGTCATAGATCGCCAACGCTCGGCCAATCAGCGGCGAGTCGATCCCTTTCAAACGAATCATCACGAACTGCCCCGGCACGGCGGCCCGAGCAATCGGCTCGGCAGCGACCCTCAGCAGGTAAGTCTGCTCAGCAACCAAGTCGTTGCGTTCGATCACCGCGTCAAGCTGGACCATCGCATCGGCGTAGTAGTCCGCATGGATTTTCGACATCAATCTATCTTTTGCGTTTCCGTGCCACTCGTTTCTTCGCGCCCGCGTTGCCTCGCTGCGCCTTCACGGTGCCGGCAGTACGCGAGCCCTTTTTGATCGGCTTTCGTTTCGGTGCCGACACAGACTTTCGCTTGACGCTGCGTTTCGCGGTCCGGCGTGATCCCCGCTGGTCATCCCTGCTGCGAGTTTTTTTTCGCTCTCGAACCTCGTCGGTTGGTGCCGGATCGGCGCCAATGACCGCGCCAATCTTACGAGATTCACCCAGTCCGCTGGTGGCCACCGATGGAGCCGTTCGACCCTTGCGTTTAGCTCTCGCCACCGGCGCCTCGGTCGCCTCGGCGCGTCTGCCGGCAACTCGCGATCCGCCGGACTTGGCGTTCCTGTTGCCCGAGTCGCCATACGGCTTTGCCGAGCTGCTGCCGCGAGCTTTTGCCGAGCTGCTGCCGCGAGGCTTCCCCGAGCCGGCATGCGATGAGCCAACGCCGGCATGCGAGCCCTGCGTGACGCCGTGCAGCTTCTTGACCTCCTCTCGGCTGACGATGCGGTAAGCGCCCGGCGGCATATCGCCGAGCCGCAAAGGCCCCACGGCAATACGACGCAGCTGCTGCACCTTGTGGCCCAGCCGCGCGAGTATCCGTCGAATTTCGCGGTTCTTGCCTTCCCGCAAAACGATCTCCATCTCGGTCGCTTTGCCACGCGCCTTCAAAATCTTGGCACCTTCCACACTGACTCGGCCCTCGGCAATGTAGATGCCCTGACGCATCTGCTTCATCGTTTCGGGAGTGACTTTCCCCGCCACCGTCACCCGATACACCTTGCGGACGCCGAATTTTGGATGCGTCAGTTTCTGAGCCAAATCGCCATCATTGGTCAGCAGGATCAATCCCTCGCTGCTGCGGTCAAGGCGGCCGACGGGAAAGACTCTCTCGCTATGAGGCACCAGATCCACCACGCGTGGTCGACCCTGAGGATCGGAATTGGTCGTGACCACGCCAATCGGTTTGTTGACCGCAAAGTAAACGAGCTTTTGCTTCTTCAACAACACGCCATCGACACGGATTTTGCTGGTGTCCGGATCGACCGTCGTGCCCAGTTTTGTGACGATGTCACCGTCGACATCGACTCGGCCCTCCTCAATCAGTTCTTCGCATTGTCGCCGACTGCCGAACCCAGCCGAGGCAAGCAAACGCTGCAGACGCGGCTTTTGGCTGGCGCGCGCCAGCCGGATTGGGGGGGCGTTTGGTGGGTCGGGTGGGCATGGGGTTCTCGAAGTTGACTGATGGTCGCGCCGTCAATCTACCAAAACCATCGATCTTTGTGATGGTGGCGAGCAATCCACCGAAACCTTGAACCACCCCCGAGGCGAGCACCGACGGCTCGGCGAGCACCGACGGCTCAGCAGGACGCGACGAAAAAAGAAGAAAGCCAAAATGCTCGGCGGGGCTAGCGTCCCAGCCATGGCATGCTGTCGGGCACGATTCGATTACGAACCGGCTCCGGCAATGGCTGCTGATATCCCAGTGGACGCGCCGAAGGATCCGAGGGCGCAATATCGGCCTCCGGATAGGGGTCGTGCACGATCGCGTTGGCCTGCTGCTGACTCATCGAACCGGGTGGCGACAGAAAGCCGCGACCACGGCATCCGGCCAAGATGGTCACGGCGCAGGCACCGACGACGCAGAGGGCGAGGGGTGTCAGTTTGCGGCGCATCTGCGTTTCCTTTCGTCAATCTGTCCGCGGTCCGCGGATGATCGCCAGCGATGGGAGGTTGTTGAGCGTACGAAGTCAATCCACTACTCAACAAGAGGAGTTTTCGTCGCATCGGGAATCGAGCCGGCGACCACAGAACTTTATCGTGCCCCGCCATCACTTCGGTGCAACTTCGGATCTCCGAGTGCGACATTTTCATGCCGGACCGTTCGGGTCATTTGGGTTGATACCCATCCGTGCGGCAAGTGCATGTCCAGAACGGTACTTTCGGCATCAACGGAGATCTCGACGCCACCCATTTTCGCCGGCAGCAAAACCGATTCTCCGGTTGCTAGCGGCATGCTCTGTCCAGCGAACCGCAAACTCGCCCTGCCTCGTGGAACCGTCAAGATGTGAAACCGATCGTCACCTGCAACGCCGTCGTCACCCAACTCGAGCGATCGCAAAACGAACTTTTCGCATTCAACCAAACATTGCCATCCCGCGACCGCCGGATCACTCTTGCGCGGCTGCACCGGGCCGGACCGATAGTCCGTCACTTCAAGAGCTTGATCGACGTGCAGCGTTCGAGGTTTCCCTTCGGCATCGACTCGATTCCAATCGAACAGACGAAAAGTCGTGTCGCTAGACTGTTGGATTTCCGCGACGAGCAAACCCGAACCAAGTGCATGGACCGTTCCCGCGGGAATGAAAACGCAGTCGCCCGGATGCGGATGGAACGAGTGCAAAAGCTGCTCGGTTTCTCCGGCCTCGACGGCACGACGCAGCGTGGGCTGATCGACACCGCTTTTCAGACCTGCGTACACCAAACTGTCGGGAAGCGACGCGACGATGTACCACGCTTCGGTTTTTCCCAAATCGGGCGTCGACATCCGGGCACCATATGCGTCGTCCGGATGCACTTGAACCGACAGGACACGATTGCAATCAAGGTACTTCAACAACAACGGAAATTCCCTGCAGTGGTGATCCTCCCCGAGCAACCAGGACGAATGTTCGGCGATCAATTCGGCGAGCGAACCGCCGGCTAACGGGCCGTTTTCGACTACACTCTGATCGGCTCCGTGGTCAACCACCTCCCAGCTTTCGGCATAGTCCGATTCGCCGCCGATCGGCTTGCCCAACTGTTCGCCCAACCGCCGTCCTCCCCAGATGGTTCGCTTGAACAAGGGACGAAATCGAAGCGGGTACGGTTTCATGGTCATGAATTCGATGGTTCCAACAATTGTCTTGATGCGTTTACTATCACGAAGTTTGCTGGAGCGTCAAATCCGGCGTGCCGAATCGAAGCAGGCCGTCGGGCCGCCAGTGGTGGCAAAACACCGCTCCCCAACGCTGCAAACCACATTTGACCGGCGACTTTCCGAATGGGTGCGGCCGATTTTGCCGTCCGTTGCTACACTAGGGGGCGTGTAATCGACGATGCGTCGATGGATTTGTTCTGATCGTATCTTGGCTCCCCAGCGAGAATTGACTCGTGGACCGAATAACTCGCCCCAAAGACGACTTGTTTGACAACTCGACCATGACCTTCGGGGAACACCTCGAAGAGCTGCGTCAATGCTTGGTCAAGGCGATCCTGTGGCTCGCCGCCGGATTGATCATCGGACTATTTTTTGCCGACCGGGTCATCATCTTTGTCAAAACACCTCTGGAAAATGCGATCCAGCAATTCAATGCCGATCGGGACCTTCACCGACTCGGGTACACAGACCTGGCGGCCGCGGAATTGAAGCCACTGCGCAATTTTCTGATGCAGAACGGACTGGTCTGGCAAGTGATCTACGAAATTCCCGCGCAGTATCAATCATTGACAATGGATTCCGTTGTCGTGCCCAAAGCGGCCAACAGCAAAACGGCCGCAACAGAAAAGAAAAAGGATCCGCCAGAAGAACCGACGATCGAAGCGGTTGACATGGCAAAGCTGCTGTCGTCAATTCCCGACCCCTCACAGTTAACGCCGAAAGTCCAGCTGATTCAAAGCAAAGTGGCTGTGAGTTCGCTGAAGATCGAAGAGTCGTTCATGATTTGGGTCAAAGCGGGGCTGATTGTCGGAGCCATTTTCGCTTCTCCCATGATCTTCTATCACATCTGGTCGTTCGTTGCCGCCGGTTTGCACTTCCACGAACGCAAGTACGTGTACCTGTACATGCCAATCAGTGTCGCGTTGTTTGTATCGGGCGTCATCCTGGCTTTCTTCCTGGTACTGCACTATGTGTTGACCTTCTTACTGGCCTTCAACGGCAGCATGGATGTTGCGGTCGAACCTCGGTTGACCTACTACGTGAACTTCGTATTGCTATTACCACTCGGTTTCGGAATCGCATTCCAATTGCCACTGGTGATGCTATTCCTGCAGCGAATCGGACTGTTCGAGACTCAGGCCTACATCGAGAGCTGGAAAGTCGCGATTCTCGTGATCTTTGTTGTGTCGATGTTGCTAACGCCGGCCGATGTGACGAGCATGATCGCGATGGCGGTTCCGCTGGTCATCCTTTATGTGCTGGGAATCTTGATGTGCATGTTTATCCCCCGAGGCCGGGGACTGGGAAGCGACGCCTACGACCCGGCTTGATGCCTGGGTCGGGCACGAAATCGTGTCTCCATCACCCGCTTGCGTCGAACCGTCCCCTTGTCCGTCAACTCACCGGCAGCCCGGGATAAAACCGGATCGAACTGCCGTACGGCCCGGGGATGCTGCCAGCCGGGTCGATCATGAAAGACGACCCACACATCCTCTGCAACTTGCGCATCGTGTCGTTCCTGATCGAGCCACAACTCCAGTCCATTTTCAGTGCCAATCAGAATCGCGTGTCGCACGCCGACAATCTGTTCCAATGCTTGCTCGATCGGGCACGGGTTCAACTTGCGACCGCAATCGAGAACGATCACGTCATCGGCGCGACCTACGATCCGCAGTTGGCCGGAGGCAGAATCTTGTTCGACAAGATCACCCGTATCGAGCCAGCCTTGCCGGTCAATCTTGTTCGCCGTGGCGGCCGCGTCGTCCCAATAACCAATCATGTTATGAGCACCGCGCACAAACAGCTGGCCATCACGAATGTCATGCTCCCAGCCGTCCACCAATCTGCCCACCAGACCGGGCCGTGCATCATCGGGTGTCGCGCTGCAGATCACCGGCGATGACTCGGTCAGTCCGTAACCCTGGATGACCGTCACACCACGCTCACTCCAACGCCAGAATGCCTGTTCAGAGATCGCCGCACCGCCACACCCCAACAGCCTCAGTCGATCCAATCCCAGTGCGCCGGGATCACCGTCGAGTAATCGGCTGGCCAAGCTGGGAACGGTATTGGCAAGTGTCGGCCGGACAAGCGGGCCAAGTCGCCGCCAACCATCAAATCCGATCGTCAGTGCCATCGTGCAGCCGCTTAGCAACCAAGTCCCAAAATCACAGGTTCGCGCGTAGGCGTGCGAAAGCGGAAGCACGCACAACCGCACGTCATCTCTCCGCTGACCGACCGCGCCGAGCTTCGCCGCAGCGTTGCCGAACAAGTTTCGCTGCGACAGGGTCACTCCCTGCGGCCGCCCCGTCGTACCACTGGTCCACAGCACCAGAGACGCTTGATCGATGTCGTTACGCCTCTGACACAACTGGTTCCAGTCGATGGTGCGACTGGCATCGATTGAATTGTCCAGTGCCTCCCAGACCATGTCGACTCGATGCCTGGGATCGAGCCAATAGCCGCCGACGCGATTCCAACGGCTCTCGACCTCCGACTCCTGTAACCGATGATCGATGGGCACTTCGACCGCGCCAATGACCATCGCAGCGAGTGCGATCACAACATCCGACAGCGTGTTATCGCTGGCATGACCAACCCGCCAGGCAGACGACGATTCCGCTGCCAACGCGGACCGCAGGTTACCAGCCACCACGGCAACCGTCGCGGCAAGCCGCCGCCAGGAAATCGACTCGAGTTCGCGACCGGATTCGGGCCGCGGAACAATCAATGCCGGTGATTCCGGCCGCTGTCGAAACTGATACTGGAACGCGTCGAGAAGATCTGTGAACATAAAAGACGGCCGGCGCCGAGGCGCCGACCGAACGGGTTGATTGCTTGGAAGGATCGAAGTTATGCCGTCGCGGACATCCAGTTCCGTAGCTTCGCACCGTTGCCGGCTTGACCAAATGCGGTCATCCGAGCGACGCAAACTTTCTTCATCGCTTCACGGGCGGGCTTCAGGTATGCACGCGGATCGAATGCGGACGGATCCTCGGCAAACACCTTGCGAATCGCACCGGTGATCGCCATTCGGCAGTCGGTATCGACATTGATCTTGCGGACACCACTCTTGATCCCACGCTGAATTTCTTCGACGGGCACGCCGTAAGTCTGCTTCATCTGGCCACCATACTTGTTGATGATGTCCTGCAGCTCCTGCGGCACACTGCTGCTACCGTGCATCACCAAGTGCGTATTAGGCAGCTTGGCATGGATCGCTTCGATCCGGTCCATCGCCAAAACTTCGCCCGTCGGTTTTTTCGAGAACTTGTAGGCACCGTGACTGGTTCCGATCGCGACCGCCAACGCGTCACATGCCTGTTTCTTCGACGAACCGCTTGGCTTCGTCGGGGTCGGTCAACAATTGATCATGCGTCAATTCGCCCACCGCACCGTGACCATCTTCTTGTTCCCCTTCGCCACTTTCCAGTGAACCGAGGCAACCGAGTTCTCCTTCGACGCTAACGCCACGAGCATGTGCCATCTTCACGACTTCGGCGGTCACCCGAACGTTGTATTCGTAATTGGCCGGCGTCTTGCCGTCTTCTTCCAACGAACCGTCCATCATCACGCTGGTGAATCCGTTTTCGATCGCCGAAAAACAGGTCTCGGGGCTGTTGCCGTGATCTTGATGCATGACGGTCGGAATATGCGGATACAGTTCCGTCGCAGCGATCATCAGGTGACGCAGGTAGGCGTCTTGCGAGTAGGCCCGTGCGCCACGCGAGGCCTGAATGATGACTGGCGAATCGGTGTCTTCGGCGGCTTCCATGATCGCCTGGATCTGTTCCATGTTATTGACGTTGAATGCGGCGACGCCGTACTCGTTCTCGGCCGCGTGATCGAGAACGACGCGAAGCGGAACCAAAGCCATGACGAGCTTCCTCGGGTTTTTGGGTATTTTGGATATCTTGTTGTCGAGCTCCTGGAGTTTATCTCTGCGTTCGGTGGCATCGCAAGGGCCACCGCCTAAGGCAAGACTTACCGCCGCTGCCTCGCCTTAAGGCCCGCTTGAAGCGTCTCAACGATCTCGTCCACGTCGTAAACGCAGCCGCCCCATGCGCCGCCGCCGACCTGCTGCAATGCCGCCCAAAGCCGCGTATCATCGGGTAACTCGGGCTCGACCATCAGGTCCGGGTGGTCCTCCCGTGTCCGGAGCAACTCGTCGATTGTCACGCCCTCGGGCAAACCCTCGGCCGTGTCGACCAAATCGACGCGACCGGTAAGCGACTGTCGATCGACCTCGATTTCGACGATGTCGCCGTCGCGTACCTTGGCGATCGGTCCACCTGCCAGAGCTTCGGGGCCGACATGACCAATGCAGGCGCCGGTGCTGACGCCGGAAAAACGGGCATCGGTCACCAACGCGATGTCCTTGCCAAACGAAAGGTATTTCAGCGCCGAGGTGATCTGATACGTCTCTTCCATGCCGCATCCCAGCGGACCGCGGCCGATCAACAGAATCACATCGCCCGCTTTGAGCGGTGGCTCGCTCTGGCCCTTGATCGCCGCGATCGCCGACCGTTCCGTCGTAAACACCCTCGCGGGACCTCGTTTGCGATACACGTCATCGTCGTCAATCACCGACGGATCGATCGACGTCGCCTTGATCACCGACCCTTCGGGACAAAGGTTTCCCGATGGAAAACAAACCGTGCTGGTCATTCCCCGCGCGATTCGCCTCGGCAGGAGGAATGATCACTTCGTCGGGATCGACATCATCGGCGACCGCCAACCGCTCACGACAGACCTCACGCCGGTCGCTGGTCTGCCAGCGATCAAGCAGTTCGTTCCACGTCATCCCGCTGACCGTCAGCTGCTCGGCTCGCAGTAACCCCAGCTCGCGTAAATGCCAGGCGACTTCGGGTACACCACCGGCTAAAAACAAACGGACCGTCGGATGCCCGATCGGCCCGTTGGGCAAACAGTCGACAAAACGCGGTACCAGTTTGTTCACATCACGGAACGCGGCAGCATCCGGGCGTTTCAGTCCCGCCGCGGCGGCGATCGCGGGGATATGCAACAGCAAATTGGTGCTGCCGCCAACGGCAGCGTGCACCAACATCGCGTTATAGATCGCGTCATCGGTCAACACGTCGCGGAAGGTTTGCCCGCGCACGACCATCGCCCGCGACGTGTCCGCCGAATCTCTGGCAAGCTGAGTCCAGATCGGTTGGCCGCTCGGCGCCAGCGCCGCATGGGGAACCGTCATCCCCAACGCCTCGGCAACGACTTGGCTGGTCGCCGCAGTCCCAAGAAATTGACAGCCGCCCCCGGCGTCCCGCAGGCGCGACAGCCTTCCAGCGATGCTTCCTCTAAAGTCATTTCGCCGCGACTGTACCGCGCGCCAATCGTTTGCACTTTTCCCGCATCTTCACCCACGGTCGGCGGCAACGTTACACCGCCCGGCACCAGCACGTTGGCCAAATCGCCGCAACCGGCCAGCGCCATCATCATCGCCGGCAATCCCTTGTCGCAGGTCGCGATCCCGATCACGCCTTTGCGACGGGGCAACGATCGAATCAGCCGGCGCATCACGATCGCCGCGTCGTTGCGATAGGGCAGCGAATCGAACATCCCAGCGGTCCCCTGACTGCGACCGTCACAGGGATCGCTGCAAAAGGCGGCGAATGGCACTCCGTCGTCGGCCGTGATCTGCTCGGCCGCCGCTTGAACCAACAAGCCAACTTCCCAATGACCGGTGTGGTATCCCAAGGCAATCGGCGATCCATCGGGCTGTCGGACGCCACCTTGCGTGCTGAGAATCAGATACTGATCCCCCAACACACGACGGGGATCGAATCCCATTCCGACACTCTGGGTCAACCCGAAAATATCCCCGCTGCTCCAATTGCGAAGGATCTCGTCGCTCAGCGGCAGCTTGCCCGAGGGCCCCTCGGCGGCGGTGCGAAGCGACGAGGGGTCCGAGAGCGCGGCAAAGTAATCAAGCATGGAGTCTTCGCGGTTCGCTAACTAATTTCGGGAACGGACGATCAAGTAGACCAACGTCATGATCGCTTGCAGCGTGCCGGCAACATAGGTCAACGCGGCGGCATTGAGCACCTTTGCGACGTACGGTTCCTCCCGCTCGGCGATCAGACCGTGCTCGACCAAATGACGCCGCGCCCCCGCGCTGGCGTCGAATTCAACGGGCAAGTTGATTACCTGGAAGAAGACCACTCCCGAGAACAGGATGATTCCCAACAGCAACAACGGCTGGAACTGAAAGATCAACCCGATAAACGCCAAATTGAGCCCAATGCCGCTGCCGAAGCTGGCTGCCGGAACCGCCATGTTGCGAATCTTCAACGGTGCATAATTTTTCGCGTGCTGAAACGCATGACCCGCTTCATGGCAGGCGACACCCACGGCAGCCATCGATCGACCGTTGTAGACATCCTGACTGAGCCGCAAGACTCGCGTCCGCGGATCATAGTGGTCGCTCAGGTGGCCTGGGACCTGTTCGATGGCCACCGATTGCAAACCGTCGGAATCCAACATCTGCCGCGCAGCTTGCGCGCCGCTCATCCGCGCAGGCACTTCACTCATGCTTGCAAACGTGCTTTTGACTCTCCACTGCGCATAGAGTCCCAACAGCAGCGGAGGTCCGATGAACAGAAAATACATCGGGTCAAAAATCATGGTCTCTTACTTCACTTGAGTTGGAGGAAATTGAAGATTTCGATGAATCCTAAGGCCGATTCCGCGCGCCCCGGTTCGCAGCGAAAACGGCCGCTGCAAGCCACTGCGACGAAACAAGCCAAAACGGCAGTTCGCACCGCCCGAATCGAATGACAACGCAACTATGGGACCATTCGCTCTGCGCAGGATCATCTTGCTTTGCTATTCCCGGGCCGCGGGCGTGATTTTCAGCGAGACAGTTTTGTCACCGCGTTTTACCACGATTTCAACTTCCTCACCGATCTTCAGAGCTTCAATCGCATAGGTATAATCGTAGATATCCTCGATCTTGCGGCCCGCCAATTTGACGATGATATCCCCCCCGGCAACTCCCGCTTTGGCCGCCGGCCCCTCGCCCGCAACACCACTGAGCTTCAATCCCTTCACGTCGCCGGCGGCATAATCGGGGACCGTGCCCAAATAGGCGGTCAGCCTGGCCCGCGGTACTTCCTCGCGCCGCTCACCCTCATCCAGCTCAAACTTTGGCAGCTCGCTGCTGGTCAGCAACCCGCGCGCGATCAACGCGAACAAACGAGAGATCTTGGCCGCGCCTTCATAATTCAGTTTTTCCGGCGTATCCCGCGGGGTGTGATAGTCCTCGTGAGCACCGGTGAAGGCCGACAGGATCGGCACCCCTCGAGCAACAAACGCCGAGGCGTCGGTGGGCAGCCGAGTACTGGTTTTGTCGAGCTGCAAGTCGAGCCCAACGGGGACATTGCGTCGCTGGACGTCGCCGGCAAAACCTGGCGACGAACCGATCCCCTGGATGATCAACTTCTCCCTCAACCGACCGACCATGTCCAGATTCAGATAGCCGGCTATCGCTGCGTTGAGCGACTGGGCATCTGTCGACGTTCCGTGAGCGAGCGCGACGGCGGCGTTCGCCGGTGGAATGACGCTCGTCGAGGCATCCGCACTCGTGGAATCGTGCACATGCGTGGAATCGTGCCACTCGTGGAATCGTGAGGGGCATCGGGATAGAGATTGTAAAACGATTGCACAAATGCCTGCGAACCGAACAGACCCAACTCTTCACCGCTCCAAGCCGCGATCAACAGGTCACGTTTTCCATGGAGTCGACCGGCCGCTTTTTCAGCCGCCAAGTACTGGGCGATTTCTAGCATTGCCGCGACGCCACTGGCGTTGTCGTCGGCACCGACATGGATCTGGTCGCTCTCCTCCTCCTTGGCCAAACTGTTGCTACCGCCGCCACGACCGAGATGATCGATGTGCGCGCCAACGATCACGACCGGCGTATCAAAGTCGGCTTGTTCGCCCGCCGGCAGACGTGCGATGACGTTCCGTCCCGTCCCGGTGTTTCGCTTGATTCCAACGGTCGCGGTCAGCTCCACGCCCGACAGCTCGAATCCCATCTGCATCGAACCGTCATCCAAAGCGGCCTGTGTCTTCGCGAGATCCTTGTCCGCTCTTTTGAACATCTCCGCGGCCACTTCGTTCGTGATCGAAACCGCACCGATACTGACACTCGCTTGCGCCGCATCGCGATCAAACCGAATCAGCTGGTTCTTGACCTTGCTGGTCGGCCCGGCGACGAAAATGATTCCCCGTGCTCCCAGGTCGCGGGCCACGGTCGCTTTTCGACGCGGCGAACTGTAGATCGCCAATTGCTGGCGACGCTCGGGCTTGATTTCTTGCGGCAGGTCGCGGAGCACCAGCACCCACTTGTCACTCACATCCAGGTGCACATAGCTGTCGTACTCTTCACGATCGTCGCTACCGGGCACCTGCATTCCATAGCCGGCAAACACCACCGGCCCGGCGGCGGTCTGCCCGTCTCGCGAGAACGTCAGCGGCCGCCATTGTCGGTCGAGCACCAACTTCCGTCCCGCGACCAACATCTCGTTGTCAGAGGTCAGCGTCGAACCTGCCGGAAACTCAAACGACTGGTAATAGCTAGAATTCTCGCCGGCCGGCTCGAATCCCAAACTCTGTAAATAGGCAGCGACGTAGGCGGTGGCACGTTTTTCCCCTTCGGTTCCGGTCAACCGACCACCGAGCTCCGGCCGTGTCAGATAATCGACATGTCGACCGATATCGGCTGGAGAAAACTCGGGCGTGGAATCTTCGGCAGCCGCCAGCGCCGCACTGCGGTCGGCCAGATCACCCGACGAAATGCCAAGCAGACGACGCGCCTCGGCGTCGTTCCATTTCCCCATGAAGATCTGCGAACGTTTTTCCTTGGTGCGATTGGATGTCCACGACAATCGTTCGCCATCGGGAAGGAAAACGGGCAACCCGTCGAATCCGTCGGTGTAGGTCACCCGTACCGGCTCACCTTGGCCGTCGGCACGCACCAAATACAGCTCGAAATTTGCGAACCCATGTTTATTGGTGGTGAAGATCAGGTAGTCACCACTGGGATGATAATAGGGTGCCCAACTCATCGCTCCGATGTTGGTCAATCGTTTCACGTCGCTGCCATCGGTCTTCATCGTGTAGACCTCGGCTGTTGCACCATCCTCGGAAAAACGCCGCCAACAGATCCGCGACCCGTCCGGCGAAAAGAAGGGCCCGCCGTCGTAGCCGGCAACATCGGTCAACTGGCGGACATTCGTTCCATCGGCATTCATGATGTAGATGTCGATCATGAACGCGGGATCGATCTCGAACTGCTGCTGTTCACGCTCGCTCAACGGTCTCGAGTAGGCACCACGATTGGAGGCAAATACGATCTGTTTGCCGTCCGGACTGTAGCTTCCCTCGGCGTCGTATCCCCTGGCGTTGGTCAGCCTGGTGTACTGGCCCGATTGCAAATCACGCGAGTAAATCTCGAAGTTCTCGTCGTAATCCCACGCATACCGTCGTTGTTGTCCGCTCTCCCGCAGTTCGATCTCCGCTCTCTGTTTCTCAACCGCTGCGGGATCGTCTTGCGTGCTGGCAAACAGAACACGATTCCCGCTGGGATGGATCCAGGCACAGGTGGTCTTCCCCTGACCCGGCGAGACCTTCTCGATGTCACCGGTTTCTAAATCGGTCACATAGATTTGATAGAACGGGTTGGCCGGATCTCGCTCGCTTTGAAAGACCATTCGCGTTCCGTCGGCGCTGAAATATCCCTCGCCCGCACGCCGCCCCTCAAAGGTGATCTGATGCACATCGCTGACCAGTCGCGACTCCAGACGAGCGGCCTCGGCCTTTTCGGCGGCGGCTTTTTCGGCAACAGCCTTTTCCTTCGCCGCGGACTCTTCGAGTTCTTCCTTCGTCAGAATCTTGACGTTGCCACGTTCTCGCAGCGACGAAGGGCCATCGGTTGCCAGCGCAGCGACGGGGGCCGGTTTCGCGTCGCCGTCGCCGCGTGATTCCAGCTTGATTCGCGGAACCACCTTGATGTCAGGCGGATCGGCACCCAATCCTTGACCGCCGCAAGTCAGCAGGCAAATCGCGAAGGCGAGTGTTAAAAACGTTTTGCAAAAGTTGATCGACATCATCCGTCCGTTGGTGAACTAGCGTTGCTGTGAGTCTTCAATCCGTGCGCCCCGCGAAGACAGATCAAACCGTCGCTCCATTGATGAAAGAGCAAATACCGATCTTCGTCGGACTCGAACACTCGTACCACATTGATTTTGTGACGGATGTCGTCACGAACCAACCCGTAAACTTCCTGATATTCGGCCTGGGGGTCGGGAATATCGTCTTCGACGGTCTTGTGAATGACTCGCACGGTCGCCTCGAAACGAAAAACCTGCAGCCATCCGGGCCGTTGGACGGCGACCAACCGGACGTTACGAAGCCGTGCCGTACCGCCGTAATAGCCATTGATCGTCAGCTGTTTGCGAATCGACAGCTCCATCTCGCGGTCACCGCACCAGTCGTCCCATCGCTGACGAAGATGCCTGATCCATTCCAGCACAGATATCGCTCCTACGGCAATCGGCGCAACATGCCACAGTCGTTCGCGCGACCTGCTCGTGGCCAACGCTCTCGGCAAGCATTATTGGGCAGCTGGCATTATTGGGCAGCTGGCATTATTGGGCAGCTGGCAAGTCAAAGTCACCCCTCAGGTCGCGCCAAACGCTGTGAATATGGTTGGCCGGATTGCCTGCCGCATCGGCTTGCGTGTTGACAAACTCGATCAAAAATCCCTTGCCTCGCACGCGATAGTAATGGCCGATTCCCGGCTTGGTCGCGCCCGCCCAGGCAAAGTGGACATTGTTCCAACCATCCTGCTCAATTAGCTCCAGACGCGATTGGGCAACGTTTTCGGGCGCCGCTTCGATGTAGACCGATACCAACTTCTGCAGCAATTCTCGCTGCTTGGGCGATAGCGCGCTGTAGGGAACGCCTTCGGGATCGCCAACCTTTGGCTGTGGTTCACCGGCAAAGCGGATTTCCGCGAGCGGCTCGTCGGCAATTTTTGCCTTCCCGAGTTGATCTTCCTTGAGCGAGTTCACCAACTCAAAGGCGAGATCCTCTTCCTGTCGCAACACCCGTGTGCCTTTCCCCAAGGGGCCTTCGACCTCCGTCATGATCGTCGCTGGGTTGGCTGCAAAAAACTGCGGCGTGCTATCGACGATCGCGCCGCCGCGGCAGACGAAATTCAGCGACACGTGGTGCCCCTCGAAGCTCAATCCCCAAGCGTCCGAGTCGCTTGGAGTGCCGAAAATGGTGATGTAGTATTTGTTCGGGTCACGCTCCCAGGTGCGATCCGGACCCTCCAACTGGCGGAGCACCCCTTCCAGCATCATGATCTTGCTGGTTTTGGCATATCCCGCTTCGCTCAACGCGGCCCGAACCAAACGCAACGCGGCGGTGCGCTGGGCCGTGTTCATTTCCCGCATCACCAGACCCTTGCGAGACTTTTTGGGAATGAAATGCCAATCGACACGTTGGGGAGTGTCATAGGGCATCAACGCGACCGACTTCTGTTTCTCGTCCAGCGTACCAAGAAATGCATCTGCAAACGTTTTCATTTGCATGCCCGGCGGATCACTGACTTTCAATCCGGCTGTGATCAAGCAGGCAAGGGCGATAACAGCAACGATACCGAATCGGGCGACACGCATGGTGGTCTTTCTCGGGGGTGGGCTTTCGAGGGGCAGGAACGTACCAGGATCGGCACATCTTAGAAGAAGAATGTCTCGTTGGCAAAAGAGCGACCCCAATTGCGAACCCGAGGGGTGAACCTCGCACACAAATCACCCACCGGGGGGATGGATTGCGAACATGCTCGAGGGCGCCGGACCATGACAATCGCCCCAAAACGGGTACAACACACCCGTCGAGGCGGCCACCGCAACCAGCCGACCATTCCCATTTCCATTTCTCAACAGGATCCGATTCGCCTTGTCACTGCCACGCACGCTCGAGCCGCCAACATTCACGCCCCTGCAAGAGGCGAAAGAGTACCAGGCGATGGACCATTCCGTCGTGAACCGGGTGTTCGTTGATGATCTGATCGCCGGCGGCGACGTCGGTCCACAGGTGATCGATCTCGGCTGTGGCCCGGCGCAAATTCCGATCGAACTGTGCCGCCGCGACGAAACGATCACTGTGATGGCAATCGACTCGGAAATCGAGATGCTCGAAATCGCAAAACGCGAGATCGACATCGCCGGCATGATCGACCGAATCATGCTGCAACATGCTGACGCCAGCGAGATGGGCGATTTCGACGACGCCATGGCCGATACCGTGATCAGCAATAGCCTGATTCACCATCTGGCCAATCCGCTCGTCGGCCTGCAGACGTGCCAACGACTCGTTCGACCGACTGGCCGAATCTTCGTTCGTGATCTCGCCCGGCCCGATTCGCATCCGCAGGTCGAGCAACTCGTCGCCAGCTACGCTAAGGACGAAAATCTGCACGCTCAACAACTGTTTCGACAATCACTGCACGCCGCGTTGACGATCGATGAGGCTCGCCAGTTGGCGGGGGGCCTTGGCATCGCTGCCAAGCACGTTCAAATGACGAGTGATCGTCACTGGACAATCGACTGGCATCGGTGACACCGATCCCCGAAAGTGACGGTGACTACCAGGTTCAGTGATGGCAATGTTGTTCGCTGATGCTGGTTTTGTTCGCTGACCTTCAAGGAAGCCGACCGCGGGCAACAGCGGCAGGAAATCGCAACACCTTTTCCCAATGAACCGGCACTGTCGGCTAAGCTGTATCGCGTGCAACGATCGGTTTCATCCGCCGCGTTCCAATCCACGCCAACACCACTGCGTACCTGCTGATGCGTACCTACCTTCAACTACTTGACGAAGTTCTCAGCCACGGGATCGATCGCGAGGATCGAACCGGTGTTGGCACGCGCGGCCTGTTCGGTCGTCAGATTCGTTTCGATTTGGCAGAAGGCTTCCCGCTGCTAACGACCAAAGAGATTCATATCCGCTCGGTGATTTACGAATTGCTGTGGTTCCTTCGCGGCGACACCAATGTCAGCTGGCTGAAAGAAAAGGGAGTGAAGATTTGGGACGAATGGGCCGACGGAGAGGGGAACTTGGGGCCGGTGTATGGCCACCAATGGCGATCTTGGCAGGCCCCCGGCGGCGAGACCATCGACCAAATCGCCGATGTGCAGAACGAGATTCGCAACAACCCCAAGTCGCGTCGGCTCATCGTGTCGGCCTGGAACGTTGCCGATGTCCCGAAGATGAAACTGCCACCCTGCCATTTGCTTTTTCAGTTTTACGTGGCCGGTGATCGTTTGTCTTGCCAGATGTATCAGCGTAGCGCCGACCTGTTTCTTGGTGTCCCGTTCAACATCGCAAGTTATGCGTTGCTGACGATGATGATGGCCCGGGTGACCGGGCTGCAAGCCGGGGGATTTCGTCCACACCTTCGGTGATCTACACCTCTATCGCAACCACTTCGAGCAGGCGCGCGAACAACTCTCTCGGCATCCCAGACCGCTGCCGACGATGAACATCACGTCCAACCCCGAATCGGTCGATGGATTCCAATTCGAGGACTTTCAGTTGATCGAGTATGATCCGCACCCGCGGATCAAGGCACCGGTGGCGGTCTGAGCGGCGAAACCTTGACCCAGCAAACCGTGCCCAGCAAACCTTGACCGCCGTGGTCGCGATGACTCCCAGTGGCGTGATCGGCCGTGATGGCGACATGCCGTGGCGACTGAGCAGCGACCTGCGACGCTTCAAACGGCTGACGATGGGTGGCGTGCTGATCATGGGTCGCCGCACCTATGACTCGATCGGACGCCCCCTTCCCGGGCGCAGCACGATCGTGATCACCCGCAGCCCCCAGTGGTCTGCCGAGGGTGTCCAGAGAGCTGGCAGCCCCCAGCAGGCCGTTGCGCTGGCTCGATCGGGTCGGGCATTTGTCGTCGGCGGGGCAGAAATTTACCGGCAACTGCTGCCCCAATGTGGTCAGTTGTGGCTGACGCGAGTCTGGTCGGGGGTCCAGGGAGACACTCGGCTGGAAATCGACCTGAATTCATTTGAAATTACCGAGCTGACTCGAATTCCGGCATCCGCGCGAGACGACGTGCCCAGCGAATTCCTGAGAATGATTCGTCGAAATTCCTAAAAAAATGGTGCCACGTCCCCATTGAGCAAAAAGGGGGCCGGTCGCTATATTTCGGGATTCTTGCCCGAAGGGTCTGCCTCGCTGTATCGCTGCAGACCTCGCTTCGGCCTGTGTCGCCACGCTGATGACCTACCCAGGAGTCTCGTTATGCCCCGCTTGATGGGCGTTGACATCCCGAACGATAAGAAGATTCAGTATTCTCTGACCTATCTGTACGGCATCGGCTTGTACACCGCTCGAGAAGTCTGTGAGAAGCTCGGGATCGACCCAAACCGTCCTGCCAGCGATATCCACGAAGATGAATTGGGCCGGATCGCGGCATTGCTCGAGCGTGATTACACGGTCGAAGGCCCACTGCGTCGCCAAGTGACTCAAAACATCAGCCGACTTCGGGAGGTGAAGTGTTATCGCGGGATCCGACATCGGGTCGGCCTTCCAGTCCGTGGCCAACGCACCAAGACAAACGCACGCACCCGAAAAGGCCCACGAAAGACGGTTGCCGGCAAAAAGGGCGTCAAGGACCTCCGCTAGCCGGAACAATCCCTCCCCAGCTCACCGAACGCCTTTCATCTAACGTTTACCAGATACCAACAAGTCGAGACTTTGCAGTGGCAAAGACAAACAAAAAGAAACGCGTCCGACGGAATGTCAGCAGCGGAATCGCCCACATCCACGCGACGTTCAACAATACGACCGTCACGATCACCGACCCCAAAGGCGACACGCTCTGCTGGGCCAGTGCGGGCACGAGCGGTTTCAAGGGAAGCCGCAAGAGCACCCCATTCGCCGGTCAATGCGCCGCCCAACAGGCTGCTGAAAAGGCGACCAAATTCGGGATGCGAGACGTCGAAGTCCGTGTCAAAGGCCCCGGATCGGGACGCGAAAGCGCGATCACTTCGCTGCAAGCAGCAGGCTTGAACGTCAAGTTGATCGAAGAAGTCACTCCGATCCCGCACAACGGATGCCGGCCGCGGAAAAAGCGACGCGTCTAATCGTGTTCGCCGAAACCGGATCGATGGCCGTCACCGGCCCGACGTCGATCCATTCGAATATGAATCATCCTGCTGGCGGTGAACCTGCTCACCGCCAGCTCCCCCCAGATTTCAATCTCGTACATCCACCACCTTGCAAACCCAAATCGAGGTCTCATGACGATGCATATTCGTTGGCGTGGTATGGAGTTGCCCAGCACCCTCGAAGTCGATCGCGACACGCTGACTTCAGACCTACGGCAAGTTTACGGCCGAGCCGTTCGAACGTGGTTTCGGTGCCAGCGTCGGCAACAGCCTTCGCCGCGTCCTGCTAAGCAGCCTTGTGGGCAGCGCCGTGACACAGATCAAGATCCGCGGTGCCCAGCACGAATTCACAACCATCCCCGGCGTTCTGGAAGATGTCACGCGAGATCGTGTTGAACGTCAAGAGCTTGGTCGTCCGCAATCACAGCGAAGCAACTCGCGTGATCACCGTCGAAAGTGACAAGGCTGGCGTGATCACCGGTGCTGACGTTCAAACCGATGCGGACGTCGAAATCATCAACAAAGATCACGTCATCACCACGCTGACCGACGACGTCCCCTTCATGATGGAAATGGTCGTCGAAAACGGCCGTGGCTATGTTCCCAGCACCGAACACAGCAGCGCCGATCACGAAATCGGCATCATTCCGATCGACGCCGTGTTCAGCCCCATCACTCGTGTCCGATACGAAGTCGAAGAGACTCGCGTCGGTCAAAAGACCAACTACGACAAGCTGAACCTCGAGATCTGGACCGATGGTTCGATCAACCCCGAATTGGCGTTGGTCGAATCGGCAAAGATCTTGCGCAAGCATCTCAACCCGTTCGTCCAGTATCGCGAACTCGGTCCCAGTATCTTCTCGGCCGCCCGTGGTGGTGCCGGTTCGCCCGAAGCGCAACTGGAAGCCAAGCTGAACATGACGCTGCAGACTTGCGGTTGTCGGTTCGAGCAAACAACTGCCTGGAAAGCGAAAACATTCAAACGGTTCGTGACTTGGTCCAACGAAACGAAGACTCAGTTGCTGGAAGTTCGCAACTTCGGCGACACCACGCTCAACGAAGTGCGTGAAAAACTGTCCCAGTACGGATTGCACCTTGGCATGCGAGTTCCAATCAGCCGCTCTTTTGAGCGAGCGCGTGGAATCTTGGCATTCATTTCATTTTCACCTAGACAACGATTGACGGACTCACCTGCCATGCGTCACCGACGACGAGGCCGCGTACTCGGGACGAAGCCCCAGCCACCGCAAAGCGCTGCTGAAAAACCTCGCCAGCGCCCTGTTTCTGACCGAGCGAGATGCGACTCTTGACGAAAACGCACCCAAAGTGGCCGGCCGTATCACCACCACGCTGCACAAAGCCAAGGAAGTACGTCCCTTGGTCGAAAAGTGCATCACGATCGCCAAGAAATCGCTGCCCGCCGCCGAAGCTGCTCGAAAACTACGAACCGTCCGCCGAACGGGGCAGCGACGACTGGAAGAAGTGGCGACAAAGCGATGATTGGCAACAATGGGCCGATACCCGCGCCCAGTCGTCGCCGCACGCCGTCGTGTCATTCAATTGATCGGCGATAAAGAAGCCACCAAAATCCTGTTCGATACGATTGCCGAACGTTACGTCGATCGTCCAGGCGGCTACACCCGTGTCTTGCGGCTGGCAACTCCACGACTGGGAGATGCCGGTGAACGCGCGATCCTGGAATTCGTTGGCAAGAACGACCGAGTCAAACGAAAGGCCCAACGCCCCGCGTTTGATGACGACCAACCCAAGGCTCAAGCCAATGACGAACCGGCCGCGGAACCGGCCGTCGATGATTCGCCAACGGTCGAAACCGAAACCAACAGCGAAGACGAGTGATCCCGCTGCGGCCGGTCGAGAGAAACGTGGACCTGTAACAGCCAACCATGGCGACAGGTCCCCGAGTGGATGGTGAAAGTGGTCAATGGATTTAGGCGATCATCCCCTGGACTCTTCGCCATGCTCGTTGCTGCTTTGGGATGCCGACCCGATCGCCGATTGCCTGCCAGCGATTCTTGACCTCCTCAAGCGCTGACGCCGGTTCCTGCTCGCCTTCCAAGCACCGGATGATCTGCCGATCCAGTGCGGCGTAGTACTCATCGGCCGCAAGCAACTCGAGCGTCGGTAGCGTGTTCGGAATCTGCAGGCGCCCGCTCAACCAGAGCTCGTAGCCTTCACCGGTGTGCGAGCCGCCTTCGACCTCTTCAACCGATGCTCGCGTCACCGTCATGCCGCTGACTTGGCGACGAACACTCTCGCTGCCTTCACCGCCTGAGAGCCAGCGAATGAACTGCTTCGATGCGGCGGTCTGCCGACACTGTGCCGCCAGCGAGGCGACTGGCGAGAACGGATCGGCGAGTATCTTCGTCAAAACTTCGCTCGGCGGATCACGGAAGCTGATCTCGGCGTCCCCCATTTCAGCACCGAAGTTGAACCCCAGGCCCCCTCGCAGCGACCCCGATGTCAGGGCGGTCCAAATCTGTTGCGGTGTGCTTCGCGTGACTTTGTATCGCCCGGCGGTTTCCTGCATTTGGGCGAGAACGTTCTGGTACGGATCCCGATCAATCTGCGGCTCCAGATCGGAAGGCCCAAACAGCCATCCCTGTTCGATCGACGACGCCGCTCGCCACAGGAACATTGCCGCTGCCCAACCATCCGCCAGCGGCTCGGCAGCGGCCCCATCGAGCGATTGGACCCATTGATCATAGTCGCTCCATGTCCGCATCTCATCGACCGCTTCGATCGACATCAGCGCCGGCTGACGTGCCCCCAGCGGAGCCGCCACGTACAGGCCGCCAAAGCGGGCGATACCGTTGCGCAACGCCGGAAAAAACGGGCCGCCCTGTTCTTCCGCCAACTTGAATTCATCGTCCGAAAGTGGCGTCAGCAACTCTCGAGACGAAAGCTCAGCGACGACCAGCACCGGATAAACGATCAGATCACTCTGTGCGCTCGCTGCAACGATCTTGTCAATCAAACCACCCGGATCCGCGCGATCAACGTTGATCACGGTCAGCTCCAGCGGCTGCGAAGCCACCGCGCCCCAAGCCCGCTCGATCGCTTCTCGATCCGATTCCGTTCCGCATAGCACAACCCGCAGTGGTACGTCCGTTCGCCTGGAACTGGCAGGCGCCGACGTCGGCTCCACAGGTTGTCGGCATCCAAGACTTAGCGCCGAGGCCAACGCCGCACCTCCGATCAACACGTCGCGGCGGCTTCGTCCTTCGGCTGTCGGATGGTTCGGCAATGTCTCTCTCCGCTAGCTGTGATTGCACATTTCGGGTGTTTGGTTAGCGCGCTCTACGCACTATAGTGGTCGCCAGTTCGATCAGGCAGCAGTTTTTCATCCATGTCACCTGCGGCGAGAAAGCATGAGTCATTACCTCGGCATCGATATCGGGACCAGCGGGACCAAGACTCTGCTGATCGACACGAATGGGAATGTGTTGGCAGAAGCAAATGCCGAATACCCGCTGCATCAACCCAAACCTGGCTGGACGGAACAAGATCCCGAGGATTGGTGGACCGCGACCGTCAAAACGGTTCGCGCCGTCGTCAATAAGGCAAAGCTGAAACCGACCGACGTCCGCGCGATCGGACTCAGTGGCCAAATGCATGGCAGCGTCTTTCTTGATCGCAGCGACAAAGTCATTCGTAACGCACTGTTATGGAACGATCAACGGACCGCCGCCGAGTGCGACCAAATCACGTCGGCCGCCGGTGGCCGCAACGCGTTGATCAAGATGGTCGCCAATCCAGCACTGACCGGATTCCAGGCTCCCAAAATTCTCTGGTTGCGCAACCAGGAAAAACGAAACTTTGATCGACTGGCAAAAGTGCTGCTTCCCAAAGATGACATTCGACGTCGACTGACAGGCGATTATGTCACCGAAGTGAGTGATGCCAGTGGGACGCTGTTGCTTGATGTCGTCAAACGCGACTGGTCCAAGAAACTCCTCAGCAAACTCGAACTCGATCCCCAACTATTACCCCGAGTTGTCGAGAGCGACGAAGTCACCGGCACGCTGACGACGGCCGCCGCAAAACGACTCGGCCTGTCCACCAACTGCAAAGTCGTTGGCGGGGCAGGGGATTGCGCCGCCGGTGCCGTTGGCAACGGCGTCGTCAAGAAAGGCATACTTAGCACATCGATCGGCACCAGCGGCGTCGTGTTCGTTCACAGCGACGAACCTCAATATGATGCCACCGGTCGACTGCATACGTTCTGTCATGCCGTCAACGGTAAATGGCATATGATGGGCGTGAATCTGACCAGCGGCGGATCGCTGCAGTGGTGGGTCGATTCCGTCTTGCAAGGGCTGTCGGGTTTCAGTGGCAAGAATCGCTATGAAGTCGCGACGCGTGAAGCGGAATTGGTCGCCGCCGGAAGCAACGGCCTACTCTTTTTGCCGTACCTCAATGGCGAACGAACACCGCACGCCGACCCCAATGCGCGAGGCAGCTTCGTCGGCATGAATTTGACCCATACACGCGGACACATGACACGTAGCGTGATGGAAGGAATCACCTTCGCACTCCGCGACAGCCTACAGATCATCCGATCACTCGGCGTGCCGGTACGCCAAATCCGAGCTTCCGGGGGCGGCAGCAAAAATCCCCTCTGGCGGCAAATGCAAGCCGATGTCTTTGGTAAAAAGATCACAACACTCGAAGTCGAACAGGGGCCCGCATTCGGCGTCGCTCTGCTCGCCGCAGTTGGCGACGGCGCGTACCACTCGATCGAAGCAGCCTGCAAGGCGACAATCCAGATCGCCGATGAAACAGCACCCGACAAAAACGCCGTCAAGAACTATGACCAGCTGTTCCCAATCTATCGCGACCTGTACGGCCAACTGAAAGACTCGATGTCGGCGTTGGCCGAGTATCAATCGCAATAGTTTCGGAGAAGTTGCCAGCCTACTTGCTGAGCTTCGCGGCAACTCGATCGAGCAAATCCTTCGTCTTCTGGATCCCTTCCATTTCCCCGATCTTGCTGCCCTCGTATTCGATACCGACGTAACCGTGGTATCCGTGACTGACGACGATACCCATCATCTTTTCATAGTCCGTATGAATCTCGTTGCCTTGTTCATCAAAGTCGTGTGACTTGGCACTAACCGCCTTGGCATATGGCATCAGCTCTTCAACGCCCTGATAACGGTCATACTCTTCACCATCGCCGATCCGGAAGTTTCCGAAGTCCGGTAACGTTCCGCAGTTGTCAAGGCCGACCATCTTGATCACACCCGAAAGCCACTTGCCGTTGCTGCTGAGCCCACCGTGATTCTCAACAATCACGTTCAACCCGTGAGGCTTGGCAAACTCGCTGAGACGTCGCAAACCATCCGTCGCCAGCTTTTGTTGCTCGTCATACGATCCTTGAGACCCCGCATTGACGCGTATCGAATGACAACCGAGGAATTTCGCCGCTTCGACCCACTGGTAATGGTTTTCGACCGCTGTCTTTCTTGCCTCATCGCTGGGATCCCCCAATCGACCCTCGCCGTCCACCATGATCAGCAGGCTCTTCACGCCAAGGTCTTCGCATCTGCCATTCAAGTCCGTCAGGTATTTCTTATCCCGCGCTTTGTCCTTGAAGAACTGGTTCACGTATTCAACCGCATCAATCCCGAATTCCTTCTTCGCCACTCGCGGAAAATCCAAGTTGGTTAGATTCTTCGAGTCGTCGCGAAGCGTGCGGTGCAGCGACCATTCGGCCAATGAGATCTTGTAGGGTGCAGCACCCGAGGCCTGCGGCGCGGCAAGGGCACCGCGGACGCTAAGCGTCGTGGCGGCTGCCGCGACGGCGGAAACTTTCAGAAATTGACGACGATTCGAATTCGAGCTTTCGGCGAACATAGCAGGGAGAATCCTCATTGTACGTGTCGGTTGTGGCAATCTTCGTTCCAGATTGTAACTCGGCCGCGCTGACTAGCCACTCATCCTAAGCGGTTTCCAATCGTGATGGGGGGTCAGCCTGCTGATAGGGGCTGCTGATGGGGGTCAGACCCCGTTCAAGCGTTCCGTCCAAGCGTTGTAACTGCCTGATAACTGCGAAGCAGTGGCAGGTGATAGCCTGGGGCAAGCAATGCTCGTCTCAGCGAGCATTTCGCAGCCCCAGGTGCGTCCGGTCGAAACCGGAAATTCCCCGCGGCGATTTGGCGGCCCGCCGCCAAATCGCCGCGGGGGGAAGGTTTGTCGAATGTGTCTCGTTTTCCTGGGGTTCCACCAGCCTTGCTGACGCTCGTTGGTTCACCCCAGGCTATCACCTGCCACCGCTGCGCGGCTTTCCTTTTTGTTAACCGTCCACGTGCTGGACCCCCAATAATCGACCGCGTTTAACGATCCGGAATCCTCGCCTCAACCTGCCTCAGGTAGTCACCGAGCGAGTTGGCCAAGTCGTCGGCCACTCCTCGCCGCCGATCTCGCAAGTCATCCGATTCACCCACGTCATCGGACAGGTCATACAACTCGATCGCCTGATCCTCGTAGAATCGCAGCAACTTGTGCTTGCCGCGACGGATCGCCGACTGCGGCTTGGTTTTGCTGATCGCGAAATCATCCACGCCGATCGAATCAATCGACTCGCCGTAGCCACGTTCGGGATGGTAGTAGGGAAAGTGCCAATACAGATCGCGTTCGATCACCAACCCAGGATCGCGAAAAACACCGGCAAGGCTATGCCCATCCACATCGTCGGCGATCGTGGATCGAAGCTCACCACTGCCGACATCAGCAAACGTTGGCAGCAAGTCATACCCGACCACAGGAGTCGAAGATGTTCGGCCCGCCGGTATCACTTTCGGCCATCGTGCAATCATTGGCACTCGGATTCCTCCTTCGTACAGATTCCACTTGGATCCCCGTAGCGGCGAATTGCTCGCGTATTCAGGATGCCCACCGTTGTCCGATGTGAAAACGACCAGCGTATCGTCGCGATGCCCTGCTTCATCGAGATCACGAATCAATTGGCCGACATAGTGATCGAGCGTTTCCACGAACGCACCATACTTGACGCGATTGTTTCGAGCCGGTGCATTGCCGGGCACTTTCGACTCGTATTTTTCCAATAGCCAATCGCACCGCGTATCCACCGGCGTGTGCACATAAAAGTGCGAGACCATCAAGAAGAATGGTCGATGATGGTCTTGCGATAGAAACTCCACCGCATGATCCGTCACGCTATCGCTTGGAAACACTCCCGACGCAACGATCCGCGGCAGCTCGGTGGACCGCTTCGGATAACCATAGGGATGGCTGCCAAAACCCTCCGTCGCGGTTTGAAATCCCTGCTGCCTCGGTCCCAGCGTCGGACTCCAACCGAGATAACCATTGTGGTGGGGATTCAAATGCCACTTCCCGAAAAACGCCGTTGCGTAACCGTCGTGTTGCAAAAGTTCGGCAATCGTTGATTCTTCCAGCGGCAGGTACAGCGTGTATGGCGGCGTATCAAGTTGTTGCCCCGGCAACCGTTGCTGGCGTCCCGGTTCATTCTTCGTCACAAACTCAAACTGCAACCGGGCCGGCGTTTTTCCGGTGAGAATGCTCGCGCGAGAAGCCGAGCAAATCGGTGCCGGTGCATAGGCATCGGTGAATCGGATTCCCTCGCTGGCCAACCGATCGAGGTTCGGCGTCTCATGCCATGCGTGTCCGTAACAACCAAGATCCGACCAAGCCAAATCATCCGCGAGTATAAAAACGATATTGGGACGGACCCCCGACTGTGCATGGAGTGACTTTGCACCGATGAGTTGCAGCGCGACGCTCACCACGACCACAACGATCAGGATGGCCATCGCGTCTGGCAAATCAAGCCGCAATGGCCGGCGGCAGTCCGAAAGATCCTTGGCGTCGAACGTTTTCATGACGGGTCTTCAGAATTCATTTTCCGTTTGATCAGCCGGATCGTGCTCGGATGTCGATTGCGACTCCGTTGCTCAAACTGGTGTACCCCGAAAATGGCAACCGTGATACCGGCAACCAGGGTAGCGGGTGCAATGGACGGCGAGGCGGATTCGTCGTCGCCAGACTCGCTCTCATGGAGGCTGTTCGACGAATGGACATTCAAACAGGAGGCGTCAGCTGCGGCGAATGTTGGCGGAAGTAAAAGACCGATTTTCGAGTCTTGCTCGGTGGTCTCGAACGCCTCAAAGAGACCGATGCCGACGGTCCATCCGGCACTTGTGGTGGCTGCGAGTTTCGCTTGGACGTCGGCCTGACCAACGGTCACGATCGGGGCATGCGTGGTCGGCGAGAGCGACAAGCCGCTCGTCTCGTTCAACCACACGCTCGATGGTGGTTCTGGATCGTCGGCCGTGCGACGGGGATGCCATGACGAGCCTGGCCGCGGGCCTTCCGCATCGATCGATTGCGATTCGGCCAATTCTTGCGTCTCGCGAAGCAATGACTGGCGAACATGCTCTGCGCCGGGGACCGATGCAAGTTGTTCGGCAACGCGCGAGCCGAGATGTTCGACGATCGAATGGCCTTGACGAACATAGCGATCCGCTCTGATCTCACTAAACTGGGCGTCCTGAACCTTTTGGCGGATGATCACACTGCTGATCATCAGCCACACGAGAGCAAGGGCCAGCACCGATCCGCCGACCGTTACCGCCGTGTGGTGTCGCAACGTCCAGCGACCGATTAGCGTCGCAAACGATGGCGGTTTCGCGAGCGTCGGTCGGCCTTCGAAGACCGCACGCAGATCATCCGCGAATTGTCCGGCTGATTCGTATCGGTCGTCCTTTCGTTTCGCCATCGCCTTCTGCAACACCACACCGAGGTCGGCTGGCGCTGCGGGCAAAAAGTTTCCCAATCGCGGCGGGTCATCCAGTGTGATCGCACGCAATAGCCCGGCCGCATGTGCTTCGTTTCTGAACCGTGCGATCTGACGCGAATCGAGCAGCGACGCCATCGGCAGCAGCTTGAGTGCGACTTGTCGATTGAGCGAATGCTGATGGGCCTCGTACACGACGCCCATGCCACCACGACCGATCTCGCGAATGATCGTAAAGTCCCCGAGCGTCAGCGAACTGCCGCTGATTTCACTGAGATCGGCAAGGCCGGCGCCAGCCGTGTTCTGAAAGCCGACCGCGACGCCGTACAACGCATCCAACTTGCGCAGATAAACCGCAAACACTTCCCTCAGGTCGAGATTCTGTCTCGCGAGTTCCTCGCCGCTGATCGGTGTGCCGGTTTCCAAGGCGCGAAGGTACTGATCGAGTTGCTCGGTCAAACGCGACTTTTGATCGTCAGTCAGTTGGCGAAGAAAGGCGGGCTCGATACTGGCGTCTGTGTCGTGCTCAGGAATCATCATCGAGTGATTCTCCATGAGTCTTGAACGCCTCCAACGCCCGCAGCCACAGCATCCGAACGGCACCATCGGATCGCTCCATCCGCTCGGCGATCTGCTCAAATGACATCCCTTGCAGGACACGATAGACAATCACGTCGCGGTACTGCGGACGCAACGCACTGAGTTGATCGGCAAGTTCAACCGCACGCTCGCGGGCCTGCATGCGGGCGCGGGTGACTCGCCATCGCTCGGTAAGATCGCCGCTAGATTCGTAGCAGACTCCTCCAATCGATGAGAAATCTCGTCGATCGAGACTTCGCGACGGACATCTCGCTTCGCCACTTTGATATGCGCGGCGAACATGCGATGAAGTGTGTGAATCAGGATCATGCGTAGCCAACCGAGCAATTCACCTTGGCTCTGGCCACGAAAGTCGGCAAAGTCACGATGGGCGGCCATCATCGCTTCTCGCACAATGTCCGATGGGTTGACGCGACGCCGCAAACGATGGTCCAGCTGCGTGCTCGCCAGGATCGTTAAATAACTGGCATACCACTGCAGCAATTGGCCGAGCGGTTCCGTTTCGCCACGGCGAGCACTTGCCAACAGTTCGTGAAACTCCGCACGTTCAGCCCATGGGACCTTCGATTTCGCGGCGCTCAATGAATCGGTTGCCATCGCTGGTTCTACGGAGGATTCGTCATACGAACGGTTTCTATCTTACCTGCGGAATCGCGCGAGTCCACCTCGCAGAGCCCCTCTGCCGAGCCGAGCGAAGACTTCATCGAAAGGATGATGGGGACGATGAACCTCGGGCGGAGTCGCTTCACTTTGCCGATTCTGTAGCCACACGTTGAATTCGTCCAACGTCACACCCCCATCACCACTGGTGTCCGCTGTCGCAATTCTTGCCCACAACCGCTTCGACACTTCGTCCTCCGTCAACGACCCGTCGCCGTCGGGGTTCGTGCCCAACAAGTACAGGTTCAAGCCTCGCCCGAGATGGCCCGTGTCACAGGGCTCGTCGTCAACATCGCCGGTCCCATCCGTTTCACCATCGTCGCTCGGATCTATCAAACTGAACGTCCCCCGCGGTCGGTTGTTGTCAGGAAATCACTCGTGGGCGACACAATCGCCGTCGTCTCGCTACGACAAACAAACGTGATCGAACCGCAATAGGTTGCGATGGCCCCCCGTACGTTGAGAAACGAATGCTTCCTGAATCGGTCATCCGGTACGGATCGCTATGAAAAAAGGTTTTTTTTCCCGCCGTACCACGGGATCTAGAAAAAATCCTGAAATCCCGTTAGACGACGACCTCGAAGTCCAATCCTTTCAGCTGAGCTTGGCCGTACGCTATCAAAAAACTCGATGTCGTCGTTCAAAGTGCTATGTCCAAACCGGTAAGCCGCTGTCGAAAACTCATTTGCAATCGACGGATTCACCGTTGAGTCGTAACCGTCGTCACTTGAGATCGCACGAGTCCCCAACAAAGCGGGCAGGAATTCGTTGAACGTGATCGCCTGGATTTCAGCAATCACAACCGCACGCGCTTGTTGGTAGATCTGTTCGTCGGTCAGCTCAGGATTCGCGTCGGCAATCTGGTCAGCCAGCCGATTGTGTTCGCGAACGAACAAGGTATGCATCGCGGTCAGTGACAGGTTCTCGCTCGCTCGGATGTCGCCCGCCAACACGCTGCCACTGTCATCGAGCAGCAGCAAACCACTGTCATCGATCAACAGTCGTCCACCCTCGAACGACCGTAAGCCGTCCGCCGTCGGTTGATCGGATCCGTAGACCATCGAACCGTCAATGAAGGCGGTGATCGAGTTGATCTGTTGCCGCGGATTGTCAACCGAAGTTCCGGTTGCCGGATCAAACTGTGAACGCGTCAGCGGAATGGTCCGCTCGCCAGTTCCCGTTGGGTCAAACCAGGGATCGCCGGTCGGCACCACAATGTCAAACGCTTCGCCATCTTGTTGTGGCTCGGAAAGATCAATGTCGTGGTCAACGAACTGGCCCCAGACATAGAGGAATGCCGACAAACCTCGATCATTTCGCGTTCCCTCACCGGTGACGCCACTCAACACATTGATCATCACCAAGGCGTCAACCGTGCTGATATCACCATCGTTATTGATGCCCTCGGCGGCCAAGGCGTTGTGTCGTACACCATTGAAGTCGGCCGCCAACAGTTGCCGGGTTTCGAGCGTTTTTCCCCGAAGCCGACGTTTGAGTTTGCCTGATCGCCTGGTGGATCGATTTGTACGCAAGACGTGCATCAGACGCCGATATGCTTCGGACGGGTTCATGGAATCAGCCCCCAACGCGCGGAAAATCACGCAACCACCATTCATGGCTGTGACAACCGCTCGTATCTTGGTGACGAGAAAAAGAAAAGACGAGACTGCGGTCGGGAAGATTCGTGCGACCGTAGTGGCGATATTCTATCAGGGAGCTTTCGAAAGGCGATTGTCACGCCTCTCGAGAATTCGGACCGAACGTCATCACGCCAACGATGAGGACGAACATGACCGCCCGAATCTAGAATCTAAACGTCGACTTGCAGTAAATCACACGCTTCACGATACCCGGGCGCAGGTGTTCCATACTCACTTGCCGAAACTCGCGCCAGCGCGACAAGCTGTCGCCAACGTAGCGACGGACGAGTCTTGGCGAATTCTTCGGTCACCGTGCGGTAATATTTCTCCGCGTGTAAGGCACCGTCTTCACTGGTCGCAAATTGCAGCAGCACTTGGAACAGTGCACGTGGTGAACCGCCGAGTTCGCCATACCGCTGTGCCGCCGCTCCCGCCAGAGCTTGATCACGATCGCGAATGGCCTGTTCCGCTTGCCCAAGCAACCGTCCTTTGTCCTCGGTCGATTCAACTGCGTCCATCTTTAGCGGCCACCGTTCACGTTGCACGTGAGGGCTTTGGCCCGCGGTGTGGTACGCTCCCACCAACAGACTGGCAACGCTGTTGCGATGATTACTGACCCGCGAAATGTTTCGCCAAGCGTTCGCCGCGTCCGATGCGTGAACGCCGACCGAAGCGCCGTGAACCGAACCTTTGACTTTGTCGCCATCACCATCTTTCGCCCGACCCGGGTCATGCAGCAGCAACAAATTGGCTGCAACGGACATCGCCTCGCCGATTTGATCTGGCGCGAATCCCGCAGCCAATGCTTGCGCGGCTGCGTCGGCAGCTTGCCCGCGATTGCTCTGAAAAAACGTCCAAGCCAACTCCTCGATCCAGGAATCGTCGCCCTGGAGATTACCGACGGGACTGCCAAGCAACTTGTACTGGTCGAGCAATCTCGGCACGAGCGTCCACAATTCCGGATCAGGTCTGCCATCGCGGATCCGATCTTCCGACACCCGCAAACAGTAATGCACCGATTGTCGCAGCAGCGTATTGGCGTGCTGATCGCCGACGATGCCAATCGCGGCCCAGGCACGCCAAGCCAACACGACGCGGTGCACGTCCGCTTCGTCCTGGACGGGGTACTCGACCCGGTTAAAAATCTTCTTTGGTGACTCGTCGGCGAGTGACGCCATGAGTCGCTCGGCTCTCTCAAAGTCAGCCTCGCGAGTTGCCGCCTGCAGCGCTTCGCCTGACACGCCGCCGCCGTCGTGCTTGCTGGCGTCGATCCGCCGCAACACTTCGCTGCTCGATCCGCCAAACTGTTGAATCCGGTCGGTATTGCGATACAAAACTTTCAAGATCGGCAACGCCTTGCGCTGCTCTGGAAGTTCGGCCGCCATTTCAAGCGCCGGCGTCAATGCCATGAATGTGTGGAATCCGACGTAGTCATGCCCGCCAAACGTGCGGGCGTTGGCCAGCGCACCGGCCGCGATCAACGTTGCCAGATCGGTGCCACCGTTGATTCTGTCAATCAACACGGGCTGCAACCGTTTCAGCGGCGTCTCTTGCATCAGCGAAACGAGCGATTCCATGTCACCGAACGTTAAACGGTCGCCATCGTCGCCGGCGTATGCCAACGAGATTCCCAAGTCGCTCGACAAGGCAGCCCCCAAACTACCGACCAGCATGCCGCTACCTACGTTGGACAAGAACTGACGACGATCGTTGCGTTGCATCTTCCTTCTCCCAAAAGAATTCCGACCCGTGACCTCACCGCGGCAAACGCGGATGCGCTGCGTGGGGTTTGTCGGCGAATTTCGCCGCTGTCGTTGAATGTAACCGCTACGGCTCTCGGGTGCGAACATTGGCGGTACCGTGGCACGGCAATTAGCAGACCCAGCCAACTGCCATTGGAGGTATGAAACGCGGTTATGGTTTCTCCGCAACCAACGCGGATTCGGTCGTACGCCAACGGGGCGCTGGTGCGACCCCCGTGACGCCCCCCAAAAAAGGACCTCGACCGACGAAAGCGAAGATAGTTAACGAATAGGGCCAGCCCATCTTGCCCCCGGTTCATGCAACTCAACCGCTGCATCCTGGAGATCGAGTAGGACGTCGGCCACCGCCTTGAGCTCAAGAATCAGGCAAACCGGTCACGAACACGGTGAGCATGAGCGAATGAAGGATCCACCTTCGCGACGAATCGCGTGCCACTGGTGTGGGACGCACATCGCCGATCGCCCACCGAAGGGAATGCTTTGAACCGAAACACGTATGGCGAAACGGGCAGCAGGCAGATTTCGCCATTTTTTTGGCCCCTGCTGCCCATGACGGAGGTAGCTGTCGAGGCCATGATTGTGCTGCATTCGCTGAAAATCCATAATCGACGAATCGCGAATTCACTTGATGGTGGGACGGATGTGACAAACCCGACACGAATCGAACCATCCATCATTCCCGTCGGCGGAGACCGAGCTGCAGACGCATGACTGCGATCGTTGAGTCTTTCAACAAGCGACACGTGAAAACACCTCCCTCCCGTCAAGGAAATACCGATGTTCCGACAACCGCTTCTGACCGTGCTGACATTGAGTTTGATGTTTTCCCTGCCGCTGGCTGATGGCTGGGGCCGCGGTCGAGGCGGTGGCGGTCGCGGCATGGGCGGTGGAGGATTCGGAGGTGGAGGATTCGGAGGTGGAGGATTCGGAGGTGGAGGATTCGGAGGTGGAGGATTCGGTGGCGGTGGTGGACGTAGCTTGGGGAGTGGAGGATTCGGAGGAGGCGGATTCGGTGGCGGTGGTGGACGTAGCTTGGGGGGTGGAGGATTCGGAGGAGGCGGATTCGGTGGCGGTGGTGGACGTAGCTTGGGGAGTGGAGGATTCGGAGGAGGCGGATTCGGTGGCGGTGGTGGACGTAGCTTTGGGGATGGAGGAGGCGGATTCGGTGGCGGAACGGGAGGATTCAGTGGGGTCGGCGGACGTGGTTTGGGCGGCGGAGCTGGGCAGAGCCCAGGCGGTATCGGTGCAGGTCAGCGTGGCGCCGCCGGATTTGGCGGTGGCTTCCCCGGTGCGGGCGGCCTGGGTGCGGGCGGCCTGGGTGCGGGAGCCGGTCGATTCTCTTCCCCAAATCGAAGCCAACTGAATAGCTTTCTTGGACTGCCTTCCGATGAGGGTCTCCACGGTCTGAGCAGCACACGACAACCAAGTGGTGACAACTTTGACGTCAACCGCGGGACCGTGGAGGGTCCTCGGGGAGGCCAGGCGGCGGGCGTCACAGTGACCGGTCCGCAAGGCAACACGGCAGGCCGCGCGGTCGGCGTCGGTGCCGACGGCGGAGTTGCCACAGTGGGTGGTGTCCAAGGTGCTGGCGGCGGTGGGGCCGCTCGTGGCGTCGCAGTCGGACCCAACGGTGGAGTCGCGGCCGGCGGTGCGGTGCGAGGTCCCAATGGAGGCGCCGCTGCTCGTGGCGTCGCCGTTGGACCCAATGGTGGAGTCGCGGCCGGCGGTGCGGTGCGAGGTCCCAATGGAGGCGCCGCTGCTCGTGGCGTCGTTGCGGGACCGGCCGGGGCGGCCGCCGGGTTCGCGCGTGTTTCCCCCTCCGGTCGATACACCAGCGCCGTCGCGGTGCGCAGTAATTACGACCACTGGGGCTTGTACGGCGGGGCTTGGCACGCCAATCATCCCGGCGCCTGGTTCGCGGCAGGCTGGGCCTCCGGCGCAGCATGGCGTGCGGCCACTTGGAATTCGGTCGGCGTTTGGATGAATTATTACCCATCGACACCGGTCTACTACGACTATGGCAACAACGTCATCTACGACAACAACAACGTGTATGTGAATGGCCAGGACGCGGGTACGACACAGCAATACTACCAGCAAGCGAGCGAATTGGCCCAAGCAGGCGAGAAAGCCGACGCTCCAGCCGATGGCGACTGGTTGCCGTTGGGTGTGTTTGCTCTCGCGAAAACTGGCGAATCCAATTCCATCGTGACGATCGAACTCGCGGTCAATAAACAAGGTGTCATTCGCGGGAACTATACCGACACCAAAACGGACAAGACCCAGACCATCCAAGGCTCGGTGGACAAGCAAACGCAACGGGTTGCCTTCACTGTCGGCGATAACCAATCCGATCTGATCGAAACGGGTCTCTACAACCTGACCAAGGACGAAGTGCCCGCTTTGGTGCATATCGGCGAAGATAAAACCGAGCAGTGGCTGCTTGTCAGGCTGAAGCAGGACCAGGCGGAAACGGGACAACCGACGCCCTGATTCTCATTCTTTGTTGAAGCAACTGAGTGGACTCGACGCGGCGGGTTTGTACTTGGCATCACCGAAACCGAGGATCGGAAAGAAGATGAAGCCCAAGATGATCCACCAGATAGGCCTGCCTGCTATCGGCAATTTGTTCGCGATCCAACACTTCCAGCACGCGGCCGACATGCCAATCGGTCTCGATCATGAAATCTCCATAGGCCCCCGCGTCGCTCTTGCCGCGAAACGGATCGATCGGAATCACCAGTTTATGCGGCGACGTGTAGGGCAGGTACAGAAAAAACGGCGTCCCGGATCGAGCGTCGTCCGCCTTTCTTTCCATCCACTCGATCGCCTTGAGTCGCTGTTGGCAAGTTCATCAAGGCGACCGAGGAATCGGCGAACGCATTCACAGCAATGCGCTCACCATCACCTGATCATCGGCCAAGCGGCGATAGCCAGGGAGACTCATCGCCACCATGCCGATCTCAGAACTTCACGTCTGGCCAATTGAACCGATTTCTGCCCCCCCAGGGACTCCAGCCTGGAACTACCGGAAACTTGAAGTCCGGCAACATTCCTTGACCACGGTCGTCGAGAGTCCGCAGTAGCTGCTTCTTTTGCGAATCCGGCAGTTCCTGATCGTTCTCGACCGCGTCGCGAACCTCCTGACGCGTTCCGGTATATTGACGCTCGATCGAATCTCCATTCTCGTCCTTGTACTTCACCTTCGCACTGTACTTTCCCTCTTCATCTTTCATCACACTGATCGACTCAAAGTGCGTCCACTCTGTGCCTTCTTTGAGAAGGTCCTCGGCCTCGGTCAAAAAATCGGGGTTGAAAGGGATCAGAGGCACGTCAAAATTCTGAGCGAACCCAGGCCAATCGCTTTCGATTGAAGCCACCATCGGTTTCTCTCCCAACTTGACTTTGGTCGTCTTGAGCTGCCCGCCACGAACGTACTCCAATTCGATCTCCTTGCCCGGCTCGTCGTTGCGAACACGTTTGACAAGCTGCTCGGGTGAATACAAGTCCTGGTCGTCGTACCGGATCAGCACATCGTGCTTTTGAAGTCCCGCCTTGGCTGCAGGCGAACCCTTCATCACTTCAGAAACCAGAATGCCGCGTCCCTTGCCGATCACCTCAGGCAGATGACTCGCCAGAACGGGGGGGAGTGGCGAAACACCAATACCGAGTTCGGCCTGAGTGGGCTGATGATCCGTCGCCACAGCCTTCGTGTCGTCGGACTTTTTTGACGTTTCGTCGGCACCGCACAGCTGCGACACCGGAACACTTCCAATCAAGAGAGCAACTGACAACAAAAAACGATTCGTCTTCATGATTCTTCCTCCGCTGAGACAGTGGTGAGTGAAACAGTCAACGGATTGCGTTGCATTAACCGTGCCAATTACGTCGATCTCGATACGACCGCGGGAACATGCCCTGGGAATTCATGCCCTGTGGTCTGGCGAAGTCGACACAACCACCATGCGTCGAAGAAGGCCATCACGGGTCAGGTGCGCCGTCGCGAGTCAAGACGGATCACCCCCCCCTCGCAGCTCTAGCCGGGTCGCTTGCCAAAACGGCCAGACCCCCGTTGTTGGGCGTCACTCCGTCGCGATCCTTGGGGGCGACAATTCATACGGGTCGCCGAGACGCTTCATCTCATCCTTCAACAGCTCTTCTAACTCTTTCCGCTTCTGGGCGTGCTCCGGCAAATCGGCCAAATTGATTTGGTTCTTTGCCGGCTCGTGACCGAGCAACCTTTTGACCTGCTCGGTGTGATGTTCGGCGAGCAACTCCTTCGGATTCTCGGTCAGGTTGAACAGTTGTGTCTGCCGAACCGTTCCGTCGAGCACATCGTATTCAATCAACTTCCAGCCGTCGGTCTTGATCGATCGGATCCCCGGTTTCGTGCCACCACAATAGACACCGTACAGCACGTCACGAACTCTTTCCTGTCGACCCTCCAGTACGGACCGAAAACTCTTGCCTTCCACGACATCGGGAATCTCGATTCCGGCCAGATCACATAGCGTTGGAAAAACGTCCAGCAGATAAACGTATCCCGAGGCCGAACTCCCCGGCTTGATTCCCGGGCCGCGAACGATCATCGGTACGCGCCAGGTGTGTTCATACAGATTCTGCTTTCCCGTCAATCCATGGCGGCCGACCGCGATCCCGTGATCGGCGGTGAAGAAGACGTAGGTGTTTTCCAGTTCGCCCATCGATTCAAGTTGCTCGATCACCCGCCCCACCTGGCGGTCAATGTTTTCGATGCAGGCGTATTCGCGGCCAAGCTCGTTGCGAATCGTGGCTTCGTCGCGATTCTTCATGACCCCCTGCACCTTCTCTTCGTCACGCAATCCGGGGTGACCGTGAGGGAATGGATGCGCCGGCAAATAGTTGACCTGCAGCGGCGGTGCCGCCGGATTGGGTGTGGCGGGAACCTGCGTGTTGGAGCGCCGTATTTGGCGGCCAGCTCAGGCGTGGCATCGCGAGGATCGTGCGGGTGCGAGAAACCAAAATAGATCAGGAAAGGATCTTTATCCCCCAGCGCCATCCGCTCGGTCAGAAAATCAATGACCTGGTCACCATGCCACTTGCTGCCCGTCTCATCGGTCCCACCTCGTCGCGTCGCAACCTTGCTGACGGCAAACAAATCATTCGCTTCTTGAAAACTGTTTCCCTTCTTGCACGTGCGAAATGTATCGTAGCCGGCGCGATTGAACACCGCCGGCATGCTCTGCTGCGCCGCTTGTTGGCGAAACGACTTCGACGATTTTGAAGCGGTTCCCTTCGCCCCGGGAATCCTCCACACCGTCCGGCCGGTCATGATCATTGTGCGAGAAGGCGTGCAAACGGCACCCGACCACGCACCCATGTGATGGGCATCCTGCAACAAAATTCCTTCCGCCGCCAAACGATCAATGTTGGGTGTCTGACAGACCGTGTTGCCATACGCTCGGAGCGTCTCGGGTGATTGATCATCCGTCAGAATGAATACAAAGTTGGGACGCGACGGGGCAGCGAGCACCGAGCCACAGCAGATAACCAGGCTCGCGCAGGCAAGTAACGTTCTTCTCGACATCTTTTTGATCCATTGGGTGCACGGGCGAAGGTGGAAAATCAATTTCGCTCAAACAACTCACCGAAGCCGCGATAGTTGTGATAGGGTACGGCCGCCTGCTGCCAATGGCTGACGGCGCTGTCATAAATCGATCGCATTCTGTTACGATCGGAAACTTTGCTTTCGTCTGCGATCAGGTTGGTACGCTCGAGCGGATCGTCCGCGGTGTGGTACAACTCCTCGGCCGGCGTGAATCCTTGTTCGGCGTAGGGCCAGTAGATGTACTTCCAGTCCCTGGTCACGACGCTGAGACTGTGAACCGCTTTGGGTCCCCAAACGTTGATCAAAGGCAACGACTCGTGAATGACCGAGCCAGGATCATCGTACAAAGATCATCAGACTGTTCCCATCCATCTCGGCCGGCAGGGGGACGCCCGCCAGGCTGAGCAACGTCGGTGCAAAATCGACGTTACCCGTCAACGCATCCGACCGCAGCCCTTTGTTGCTGTTGTGATGACGCGGATCGAACACGATCAATGGGACACGCGACGCCTCCTCGTAGGGAAGCACCTTCGAACCGTAACCATGCGAACCACACATGAATCCATTGTCCGACGTGTAAATGACGACCGTGTTCCCCGCGACGCCTGATTGAGCCAAAGCCTGACGGACCATTCCCAGGGCAACGTCGATCGCATAGATCTGCTGATAATAGGTCGCCATCACCGAATCATACTTGTCGCTGTAATGCCAACTGTGAAAGCGTTCGTACTGCCGACCCTGCCGGCTCTGAATCGAAAAATGTTTGCCATACTCGCGACCAAAATTCGCCGGTTTGGTGAACGATTTGCCTTGATAGATGTCGTCAAACAGCGGATCAGGCGTCGCTGGCATGTGCGGCGCTTTGAAGCTGATCGACAAGCAAAACGGTTTGTCAGCGCGTGACGCATCGCGAATGAAATCTGCGGCAAAGGCGCCGTAGGAGAGGGTCGAATGGGGATACCGCTGGGCGTAACTCGCCATCGATTCGTTCTTCCGTGTCTGGTAGAACGTTTGTCCCGGCCCGCCACCCCAACGATCGAAATCATGCTCCGGCAAAATCCCCTTTTGTTCCGGTGTATCGGTCACCTCGAACCCAAACTTGCCCGCAAATGCGGTCGTGTAACCCGCCTTCTTCAACAGCACCGGGTACGACTTGTTCCAGTGATCTCGCAGCAACGCACCGTGCTCGAAATTGCATCCGGTCTTGTATTCGTACATCCCCGTCATCACGCTGGCCCGACTCGCCATGCAGATCGCGGTCGTGTCATAATGATTGTCAAAGACGATTCCGTCTCGCGCCAATTGGTCCATGTTGGGTGTTTGCACACCCGGTGTCCCGTAGCATCCCATCGAATAGGTGCACTGATCGTCGGCCAACAAAAAGACGATATTTGGCCGCTCGTCGGCGACCGCTCGCGACAAGAAAACGAGGTCACAAAGAACCAACAACCCAACGGCGAGAAACGGTTTCATGATGCTTGGATCGAACAGTCGAATTCGAGATTTCACGAGGGCAGGGAACTGGCATGCCGCTTTCATTGGTCGTCCTACAAGGATGGAACTTCCCAATCGGGAATCCCCCGCTCGGCCTTTTGCGTTTCATACCGCACCGCTTGTGGCTGCCGCGGCGCATAGGGGGCATCTTCGTTGACCATCAATGGCAACGTCTCTTGCCACCACCGATCGTAGGCTTTGCGCAACCTCGCGACGACTTCCGGATGCTGATCGGCAACATTGGTCGTTTCGTACGGATCGTTAGGAATGTCATACAGTTCCTCGTTGTTGACGAACCGCCAACGTTGGGTCCGAACGGCGCAATTCTTGTACTTTGACAGATTCGGATCGGAACCTTTTTCCCAACGTCCCTGATGCACGAACAGCTCTCGATCCGGCCAATCCGCTTTCGCATCTTCAAGCAAAGGCAGCATCGTTCGCCCGTCGATTTGCTGGACATTGCTCGGAATCTCGGCCCCTGCCAAATCGCAGAACGTCTTGTACAAGTCGATATGTGCCGTCAATGCGTTGATGTCCACACCTTCACCCAGCACACCTTTCCATCGCCAAAATGCCGGCACGTGCGTTCCGCCCTCGTAGGGCGATCCCTTGCCCGTCTTAAAACCCGCCGTGAACAGGCTTACCGGCTTACCATTCCGTTTGCCAGCGCGGCCCGCCTGCCCGTTGTCGGTCATGAAAATGACCAATGTGTTGTCCCACGCTTCCCAGTGGTCCAACTTGTCCATCAACCGTCCGAAATTATCGTCAATGTTTTCGATCATCCCATAACGGCCAGCCGTATTCTCGTCGTATCCGAGATCAAGGAACCGCTGTTTGTATTTTTGCGGAGCGATCATCGGACCATGAGGCGCGTTGAGCGTCAGATAAGTAAAGAACGGCGTACCCGATTCGAGTTGCTCTTTCGTCCAACCAAGCGCGGCCGTGAAGAACACGTCCGTGCAAAATCCTTTCGTCTGGACGATCGTGTCGTCGTCCAAAATCACGCAGTCGAAATACTTGTCGGTTCGGTTGGGTGGAAAGTCGGCACAACTACCCTGGTAAGATTGCCCAATCCCCCCGGCACCGTGAATGAACGTCTTGCTGAAACCGCGGTTGTAGGGCTGGTAGGCATCCTCATCGCCGAGATGCCACTTGCCAAAAATCCCTGTTTCGTATCCAGCCTTGCGAAGCAACTCAGGAAATGTCGTCGTGCTCAGCGCCATCCGCTCACGCTCCTTGATCGTGTGGGTGACGCCGTTACGAAACTCGTGTCGTCCGCTGAATATTGACGATCGCGTTGGCGCACATGTCGGACTGACATGAAATTCGGTAAACCGAGTCGACAAACCATAAAACCGATCAAGATGAGGAGTCTTCAAAACGTCGTTCCCCAAACACGACAAGTCACCCATCCCCTGGTCATCGGTCATCACCAAGATGATGTTGGGACGCGTACCAGCAAGTGAGTCGGCACCAGCCACCGCCACCATGAACAGAAACAAGGCGGCCACCGGCGAAAGGAAGAAGGCGATGCACATCAACCGCGCAGCGATGCGTGAAAGGCAATTCATGGACGGAATCCTGGAGGTAGGTCAGCTCGAAGAATCGACGTGCCAATTGGATGGCGGATTCTTGCCCTGAGTATAGACCGACCGGCCGCCGCAAGTGTGCAGAGCTGTCCCAAAAGCGCATCCCGCAGCTCTCAAGTAGCAGCTCTCAAGTCACCGTCTCGCTCCGCCAAGACGATGCCAAGCGAGATAATGACATTTTTTGGACAATCGCAAACCGCGAAGCGCATTCCGATCCTGAGGAGCCTGGGTTCAGCGATGCGTTCTCCCTGCCCAGGCACTACAATCAATCCCTCGACGATCGCCGCGTGGTCGGTTCGCCCTGCAATCCTGACCCTCCGATCAATCATCGGTGCGACCCTCTGGACCGATCCGCTGACACGATCGCGCCAACACCACAACCACCATTCCTGAAACGCTATGCATCCACGGACACTTTCTCGCGTGCTTTCTTGCCTGCTCGTGGCATTGGCCGTTCTCAATTGGCTCACCCCCGCGAACGCAGCAGATACAGAAAGGGTGGCCGTCCGGTAATGCACGCGGTACCCGATGAAAACGGCGTTCTGGTCCTGCAAGGCGATACCCCGGTCTTGTATTACCAGCGGACAACGAAATCGCTCGACGGGAAATGGCCGAGGGCGGGATACGTCCATCCACTACACGACTTGAACGGCAATGTCATCAGCGAAGATTTTCCGGCAGACCATGGACATCACCGCGGCATATTCTGGGCCTGGCACCAGGTGTGGATCGGCGACAAACAGATCGGTGATCCCTGGCTCTGTAAAGATTTCGTTTGGGATGTCACGGACGTCGAGACATCGAGCCACGAAAATGCGGCGTCGATTCGCGCCGACGTTCAGTGGAAATCTCCGACATACACCGATGCATCCGGCGAGATGATACCGATCGTTCGCGAACGCACCAACATCACCGTTCACGCAGCTCAACCATCGTATCGATTGATTGACTTTGACATTTCGCTACTTGCTTTGGTTGAACAGGTGCGCATCGGTGGCAGCGAAGATGACAAAGGCTATGGCGGCTTTTCACCTCGAATCGAATTGACCCATGACCAGCGGTTCATCGCATCGGATGGCGAAATCGAGCCAACCAAAACAGCGATCGCAGCCGGCGACTGGATCAACATCGTGGGTGATGATCGTGGCCTCGCAATCCTGACCCACGCAGAGAATCCAGTGCCCCGCGGACAATGGATCCTGCGTCGGCAAAAGAGCATGCAGAACGCCGTCTATCCGGGACGCGACCCGGTCCCGATGTCGACGAAACAGCCAACCCGGCTTCGCTATCGCCTGGTGATTCACCGCGGAGATCTGTCCAGCGAAACCATCCGATCCTTGCAACGTGATTACCAGCCGTAACGGGCAGATTACCAGCCGTAACGGGCAGATTACCAGCCGTAACGGGCAAGCGCCGTCCGAAGTACTATCTTCCACCGTTTTTCTTGTTCTTCTTGCCCTGCTTGTGTTGATTGGCGACCAACTCCGTCGCAATCCCCTTGTCGCCCTGGGACTCCATCCAACCGTCAAGCCGTTGACGCAGGCTAGCGATCTGATCTGCATACTGCGGATCGTCCGCCAGGTTGTTCATTTCCAGCGGATCGGCCTGCACATCGTAAAACTCCACTGCCGGCCGATACTGGTATCGATGCACCATCGCCTTGGCGTGATCGTCACCGGCATCCGCCGCCTGGACCATCGACAGAAACTCGGGAGATTTCGTGCAGGCGTTGGTGAATTCCTGGTCGTTCTGCAAATTCAAGATCAACTTGTGCGTTCGTGAACGCACCGACCGAATCGGATAGCAGTCATTCCCGTTGATGATCCCCTTGGTGGTCATTTCCCCGAACACGAATTCCTTGTGCTCGGTCGCCTTGCCCGTCAACACCGAAACAAAACTGCGTCCATCGAGATCGGTCGATTGGCGACCGCCAGCAAGATCGACAAACGTTGGTGTCACGTCGACATATTCCACCATGGCATCGGAAACGGATCCCGCTACGACATGTCCCGGCCAACGGACGATCATCGCCGACTGCAATCCATTGTCATAGCAAGTCCACTTCGCGAACGGCATCGAATTGCCTTGTTCGGACACCACCATGACCAGTGTGTTGTCGGCCAAATCGTGTTTCTGCAAAAGTTCCATCAGCTTCCCGACTTGCCCGTCGTAATAAGTGATCTCGGCCAAATAGCGGCTGAATCCGTCCCGCACCGCCGCCGTATCGGCAAGGTAGGGCGGCAACTTCACCTGGGACGGCGGATATCGCGACGCGTCACCTTTATTCCACGGTGTATGCGGCTCGTTGCTGCAGGCAAACAAGCAGAACGGTGTTTGCTGTCCCGCACACTCGGCAAACATCGCATCAATGGCATCCATGTCCGGGTTGTTGTTTTTACCGCTGTACTCGAAAGGAAAGGATTGGCGAGGTCCGATGTGCGTCTTGCCCGACAGCGCGACGCGGTATCCAAGCGGCTTCAGATAATGAGTAATATTCTTGACGTCCGGATATGTCTCGGTATGGTTCGGATAGGCACCCGTTTTGATCGGATATTGGCCGGTATAAATATTGTGACGCGTCGGCGAACACATCGGGGCACATTGAAAACAATGCGTCATCCGCATCCCTTGGCTTGCCAGTCTGTCAATGTTGGGTGTGTAGGCTTGGCCGCCGTAACATCCGATATCGCGAAACGTGCAATCGTCGGCGATCACAAACAGCAGGTTCGGCGTCTCGCCACCGCGTGCCGCGGGGCAAACCACCATCATCAGCACCGTGGCACAGAACCCAAAACTTGCAAATCTCATGGTCGTTCTCAATTCATTTTTTTAGCGACGTAATCACCGACGGTAATACAGCGTCTTGCCGCGCGAGTCCACGCCCCTCGGCGAGATTCAACACGCGCCCGTCGGTCGGCTGGGCTCAGTGTAACGCCGATTCTCTCCGGCCGCCAAATCGGCCGTCGCGTGGGACCGGAAAGAGCTGGCCGCTGGTCACTCCTTCGCCGCGTAGAATCGCGTCACCGTCTCGACATCGACATTGATTGATCACTGGGGTCAAAGAGGGTGATCAGCACCCAACTTGGTCGTTGACCTTATCCTGTCGGGTGCCCAGCCAATCAAGATCAAGATTCGCCCAGCGAAATGCAGAAAAACATCTGTTACATTTAGCAACCGTGCACCACAAATGAGTGATCTGTCCGATTGAGCGGATCACATTTTTTGTGGCCGACCCAATACTCCATGGCCGATTCCCGACTTCGCCGTTCACTCCATGACGAGACGACATGTTTGCTGAAACCGATGGCAGCCGAAAGACGATTGGCGACGTGGATGTGTTGTTCCACGATGGCTTGTACCATTTGTTTCATCTCGTTTTACCCAATCATGACTTCATCGCCCACGCGGTCAGCACGGATGCGTTGAATTGGCGACGAGTCAACAATGCGTTGTTCATCGGAGACCCCGGAAGCTGGGACGACTTGATGCTGTGGACGATGCATGTTTCTGCCGATCCGCATCAGCCTGGGCAATGGCGGATGTTCTACACCGGGTTGTCACGTCGCGACCAAGGTAAATTCCAGCGTCTCGGACTGGCCGTCAGTGATGATCTGTTTCATTGGCGCAAAGCAGCGGTTCGGTGGGAAGACCACCGCGGCCCGAATGACCCCGCGATTGTCAAAGAGGCGGTGCGTCGAAGTCGATCGCCGCAAGCCGACAGCCGACATGCCCTGCTGGATCCCGACAGCTGCTTTCCGCTTGAGCCAGACTCGAAATACTACGAAGCGTCCTTGGACGAAGGTCGACATTGGGTCAGCTTCCGTGATCCCTACTACTACCACGACGGCCGCGATGGCTGGCTGCTCGCGGCCGCGCGAGTGAATGATGGGCCAATCGTTCGACGTGGCTGTGTCAGCCTGATGAAAGAAGTCGAACCGAACCACTTTGTTGCCCAACCACCGCTGCATCACCCTCGCCTGTACGACGACATCGAAGTTCCGAACCTGGTCTGTATGGGGGACGATCACTATTTGATTGGCAGTATCCGCGAAGATGCAAAGATTCGTTATTGGCACACCGACCGAATCGGCAATCGCTGGCAGAGCTACTATGACAACGTGCTGTTAGCACAAGGCAATTATGCCGGTCGCGTTTGCCGCGACGAAAAAGGATGGCTGCTGTGGAATTTCTACTCGATGAACGTGACCGATCGGACAGCGGACAATCTGATGCCGCCGCCGAAACGTTTGGTTCGCAGCGAATCGGGCCTGCTGCGAACAGCGACCTTCGAAGGCATCAATGCTCACGTTCGTGAATCCGTCGACACACGCTGTATCCATCGCCTGATCGAGGACGTTGGCCCCCAAGCGGAACACTGCCGCGCCGATGGGGGCCACTTGGATTTGGCTTGCGAGAGCGGTTTTCAAGCGTTTGTGTTTGATCAACCACTCGAACATTTTCGATTCGTTTCGACACTCCAGATGAAGGGGCTGGGGAAATGTGGAATCGTGTTTCGGATTGATCCCCGGTCCCGCGACGGCTACTACCTTTCGCTCGATTTACTCAAGGGAATCGCACAACTTCGAGCCTGGGGAACGGGTGACGTCGGAAGCGGCGAACAGATGATGCACTTTCGACCATTGCAATCGGGTTTCTGGTACTCCCAAACACCCAGCGAAGCGGAGGTACAACTGATCGCGTTTGGAAGTTACATCGAATTTTCGATCGACGGGCGAGTGATCCTGTCATTGGCCGACCAAAGCTTTCGAAAAAGGCCAGCTTGGAGTCTATCTGGAAACCGCGGAACTTCGCGTATCAGACGTGCAGGTTGATCGGCTCGCGTCACCACGGCAAACCGATGAGCATCTGGTCAGCGGCTGAGCATCCATGTCGGTGCAAGCCCGGTTGCCGCCGGGAATTGACGCCCGAAATGAGAGAGAAGACAATACGGTGGAAAACTTGATTCGGGTCGCTTTCGATTCGGAATCATTCTCTGCGTTGCCGCTCGAGGTGCCGTTGTTTTCATACCCCTCTCACAGCGGTGAACCAACTGCGTCGCGCGCATCCACCACGAGGACTTGACATGGATCTGCATCTTGCCCGGACACAGGCCGCTGGTCGATCCTGCCTGCGACATTCACAAAGGCAACTCGCGATGTTAGCCACGTCGGCCTTGGTGATTGTGTTGCCCACGCTGCTGGGCACCACGCCGCTTTCTGCCCAGTCAAACGATCGGCCGAACATCGTTCTGGTCATGGCCGATGATCAGGGTTGGGGCGACATGGCGTACAACGGCCACCCGATCGTCAAGACGCCCAATTTTGACTCCTCAGCCGCAACGGGATTGCGGTTCGATCGATTCTATGCCGCCGCTCCAGTCTGCTCGCCGACACGGGCCAGCGTCATGACAGGTCGACACCCCAATCGAATGGGCGTCTTCAAATGGGGCTATCCGATGCGTCCTCAAGAAACGACCATCGCCGAGGCGGTCAAAACAGTCGGTTACACAACAGGTCATTTCGGAAAGTGGCATCTCGGCTCGGTGCGCAACGATAGCCCTGCGAATCCCGGCAGAAACGGATTCGATGAATGGCTCAGCGCCACCCAACTTCTATGACAACGATCCGATCTTGTCGCACCAAGGTAAGGCGGTGCAAACGACGGGCGAGAGCTCAATCGTCGCGGTCGACGCCGCGCTCGATTGGATTGGCAAATCGGTCAAGAATGAGACGCCGTTCTTGGCCGTCGTCTGGTTCGGATCGCCACACAGTCCCCATCGTGCCGCCGAACAAGATCGTGCACTTTACGACGATCAGCCGACAAATGTGCAACAGTTCTTGGGCGAGATCACCGGCATGGACCGCGCGTTCGGCAAGCTTCGTGACGGCCTCGGTGAACTCGGGATCCGCGACAACACCGTACTGTGGTATTGCAGCGACAACGGCGCCCTTCCCAAAGTCGGATCGACCGGTGGGCACCGCGGCAACAAAGGGACGATCTACGAAGGCGGCCTGCTTGTGCCCGCGATCCTGGAATGGCCCGCCAAAATCCGCGCCCACCGTTCAACCGAAACCCGCTGCAACACATGCGACATTTACCCAACTTTGTTGGAAATCACCGGCGCCAGGGTCAACCATCCGGTGCCCCTGGACGGCGTGAGTCTGCTGCCTTTGATTGAGGGCAAGCAACTGAATCGTGACCGCGCGATGGGCTTCTGGGACTACACATCGATCAAGGGCATCGGCACGCCGTCGGACGTCTGGATGGGCGAGCTGTTGTCGGCACAACGGGCCGGCGGCGACCTTCCGCCTCACGAGTCGAGCCAGCATGCCGCCCAACTTCCTGATCCGCCCTATTCGACCAGCAAATTCCCTGGTCACGCCGCATGGATTGATGGCGACTGGAAGTTGCATCGAATCGAAAACAACAGCGGCAAGATCGTATGGGAACTCTACGACTTGAACAGTGACGATGCCGAAACGACGAACGTGCTTCGGGAAAATGCTGCCGTCGCTGAACGTTTGAAACCTGCATTGCAAGATTGGCTGGGTTCGGTGGCTCGCAGCCTGAACGGCGAAGATTACCTGGCTGAAAACCACACCAGCGATCCCAAATGAACCGTCCGCGGCCTGACCCGATAAGCCGCCCGAAAAGCCTCAGCCCACGACCAAACCGATTTGCCAGTGGATTCATTTTTTCCGGTTTGCGCGCGACCTCCGACGCCGAAGAACTACATCAGCAATTGCCCGATCCGGTGTTTGCCGAAGCGATAGGAGTGTCGAAAATGATTGCCAGAAACCCCGAAGAAAAACGATTCAGCATCGAACAGGGTCCGTGCATTTTCAGTGAAGCATCGAACAGGGTCAGTGCATTTTCATCGAGGTAAGATGGGAGAGTCTGGGCGTGGTAGGTTGAGAAGCCCTCTGTTTACGAAAACCACGCCCCGCGCCAGCTTGCCGTTGCGGTACGATCTTTCGTCATTTTGTTGCTCGCCCGGCCGTTCCTAGGGCCTGTCCTGCGCGTTCGAAATGCGCTGACCCCGTTCGGACTGCAAAGGAAAAGGAAAACCGCGAAGCGGTGACAGGTGATAGCCTGGGGGTGAACCAACGAGCGTTAGCGAGGCTGGTGGAACCCCAGGAAAACGATGCGCATTTGAAACACCTTCCCCCGCGGCGATTTGGCGGCCATGCCGCCAAATCGCCGCGGGGGGATTTCCGGTTTCGCTCGACGGTCCTGGGGCTGCGAAATGCTCGCTGAGACGAGCATTGCTTGCCCCAGGCTATCACCTGCCACTGCTTCGCAGTTATCAGGCAGTCACGGGGTCACGAGAACCAAGAACGGGCTCAGTGCCTTTCCAACCCTTCAGATTTCGGCGTTCCTTGTTCGACATTCGATATTCTCCGCGCATCCGCGCCATCGAAAACTCCGAACACCGAACAAGGAATGTCGAATGACGAAGTTGATCAACTATTCGTTCACCATCGGAGTGACGCGCAGTCGCTAAGGAAAAGGAAAGCCGCGAAGCGGTGACAGGTGATAGCCTGGGGTGAACCAACGAGCGTTAGCGAGGCTGGTGGAACCCCAGGAAAACGATGCGCATTTCGACAACACCTTCCCCGCGGCGATTTGGCGGCCCGCCGCCAAATCGCCGCGGGGGGAATTACCGGTTTCGCTTGACGGTCCTGGGGCTGCGAAATGCTCGCTGAGACGAGCATTGCTTGCCCCAGGCTATCACCTGCCACTGCTTCGCAGTTATCAGGCAGTCACGGGGTCACGAGAACCAAGAACGGGCTCAGTGCCTTTCCAACCCTTCAGATTTCGGCGTTCCTTGTTCGACATTCGATATTCTCCGCGCATCCGCGCGCATCGAAAACTCCGAACACCGAACAAGGAATGTCGAATGACGAAGTTGATCAACTATTCGTTCACCATCGGAGTGACGCGCAGTCGCTAAGGAAAAGGAAAGCCGCGAAGCGGTGGCAGGTGATAGCCTGGGGTGAACCAACGAGCGTTAGCGAGGCTGGTGGAACCCCAGGAAAACGATGCGCATTCGACAAACCTTCCCCGCGGCGATTTGGCGGCCCGCCGCCAAATCGCCGCGGGGGGGGAATTACCGGCTTCGCTTGACGGTCCTGGGGCTGCGAAATGCTCGCTGAGACGAGCATTGCTTGCCCCAGGCTATCACCTGCCACTGCTTCGCAGTTATCAGGCAGTCACGGGTGATGGGGGTCAGCGCATTTTCATCGAGGTAAGATGGGAGTGGCTGAAAACCAAACCAGCGATCCCAAATGAACCGTCCGCGGCCTGACCCGATATGCCGCCCGAAAGGTCTCAGCCCACAACCAATCCGTCCCCGGTGATTTCGAACGGGACGATGGAATCGTCACAGACGCTGCCGCGGTGTTTGGCGACATGAACGGCGCGTCCCATTCTGTTTCCCTCGCGTGTCTTCCCCATGTAGATGATCGTATTGGCGTTGGAAAGCACATCGCCACTTTCGATTCTTCGCGTGATCAAGTCGTCCAACATCACCTCGTGACTGGTGTACAGCAACAGACATGCAATCTCCTGGTGGTTGTAGGCATGCTGTTCAATTCGGTCTGAGTTTTCGCGGAATGCGACGCGAAACAGGTCACGCGCCACCCAGTCGTGCTCTTTTCGCAGAATCTGATGATAGATGTACTCAAACATTTCGAACTGAATCGAATCGGCCGCTTTGTCTGTCGGTTCAACGCCATCGATCACGCAACGTCGCACACCATGAATGAAGTTTCCGTAGAAATAGGCGATTGCCTGATCCAGCTTTTTCGCCTGCTCATACTTCCACTGCCGCCATCCATCGGCATCCAAATCGCTAGCCGTCACTCGGCGTCCGCTCTGGCGAAAGACGTGCATGTAATCCCGGCGAGCGATATCTCGCTGCCATAGATCTTGGACGGCCACCCGATCAACCGTTTGCTCGCTCAATTCCCAGCCGTACAGCCGGCCGGCATAGTCGGCATGATTTTGAGAATCGCCGCGCGCGGTCAAATCGAACAGAATGCCCGTTTCACCTTCCTGATTCTGGCCCTGATTGGCAAAGCTCAGGCCCAATTGAGTTTTGCCGATCCCGGTCGCCCCCATCACGACCGTCAGTGTGCCCGGCAACAATCCGCCGCCGAGTAGTCGATCAAGGTTGGTAATGCCCGTTTGCTGTCGTGACATATTTTGCAGTGAAATGGGGTGTCGTCGTGGTCCTGCGAACGGAGTCGCAGGGATCAGGCAATGGGTCCTGCGAACGGAGTCGCAGGGATCAGGCAAAGGGCCCTGCGAACGGAGTCGCAGGGATCAGGCAAAGGGCCCTGCGAACGGAGTCGCAGGGATCAGGCAAAGGGCCCTGCGAACGGAGCCGCAGGGATCAGGCAATGGGCCCTGCGAACGGAGTCGCAGGACTACGAAAATGTTTCTTGCGGGTGCTTCGGCGTTTGAACCGAGATCGTGAGCTGTTCGCGGGCGCCAAAAACCAGTACGTCGTGGACCCCGGATGCCTGCAGTCGATCACAAACCTCTTTCACTCGTTCGGCCACCGACCAATCGTTCGATGTCGGATCATGGTGCGTGAGGGCGACCATCTTCGGACGCACCTGTGTGCATAGATCGACCACGGTCGCGATCGAGTTGTGCCCCCATCCGACTCTGGAACGGTATTCTTCGTCGGAGTATTGGCAATCCACGACCAATAAATCCGCACCGCGAAATGGTTCCATGAATGCCGGATCGTATGCTCGTGGAGTCAAAAAATCCTGGTTCAACTGACTGCCGTTGGCGGCAATTTGATCCAGTTCGCTGTCCGTCGCCATCACGAAAACGGCACCTCCCGCCGCGAAGCGATATCCCAGGCTGCCATTGGGATGTGGTAAATCAAACGTCTCAATCGCAACTTCGTCGATCGAAAACTCCCTGCTCGTTTCGTAGAAATCCATGCTCGACTGCATGGTCGACAATGGCACGGGGAAATAGTCACCTCGCATCTGGGCGCTCAATAATTCTTTCGTGCTACCGGCCTCGCGGTGCGCCCCATAAATATGAATCGTGTTCTTAGCTTGATAGGCCGCGCCAAAAAATGGAAACCCCTGAATATGGTCCCAATGCAGGTGCGTCAAACAGAGATTCGCCCGGATCGCCTGCTGCTGAAACTCTTCCGCCCACGCCTGGCTCATCTCGCGAATGCCGCTGCCGGCGTCGAGCACGATGATGGTGTCACCAAAACGAAGTTCCAGGCACGTCGTGTTACCTCCGTACTTTCGCGTTTCCGCACCGGGCGTGGGCAGCGAACCACGGGTTCCCCAGAACCGCAGCGACATGCCGGCAGCCTCGTCGATCAACCTTGGTCGAGCAAACCGGTCAGCCATCGTCCAGTCATTGGTCGCATCGATCTGCAGTGAGTGATCATACTCGTAGAGGTGACTGAAGTAGGCAAGACTCTTGCCGATCTGAATCGTATCGCCATCATGAAGCAACGCAGACCTGATCGGCACGCCGTCAAGGAATGTTCCGTTGCTGCTGTTCGCGTCGTCAAGAATGAAACGGTTTCCCGTTCTCGTGATGCGAGCGTGCAGGCGGGATACGTTTTCATCCGCGACTTGTAGATGAACCCCATCGGCGTGTTGGCCGCGGCCGATCAACAATTCGCCCTGATCGATCCTGGTTGGCGGTATCAGTGACTTGCCGTTCACCGGCGTCAAGACGCCGACCATCGACAACCCCGACGCGGGGCAGTCAAAACGTTCGGATGCTGCTGCAAATACCGTGGGGCGAGTCGACCAACCTTCAGCCACGAAATGCTCCTCGGTAACTGGGTGGGCACATTGTCGCAGTGAGCCAATCGTGTAGGCGCAGCCAACGAGCGAAAAATAGAGAAGCTCGCTGACTAACGGTCCACCGAGATTGCCTCAGCATAAGAAAGTTCACCGGTACGGCCATCGAAGTATTGAAAAATCACTTGAGGGTGCGGATAGGCGACCAAACGCGTGTCACCAAGCTTCTTCGGCATATTGAACACGTTATTGACCTGGACGACACAGAAGTGCGGATAAAGACGCTCCAGACGAGGCAAGTCGGGCAGAATATAGCTGCTCCAGCGGATGTCACACTCACGTGGCCCGAATTTAAACTTGCCCGTCGCGGGACGATCGCTTTCGTCATCCTTGGGAACGTGGTTCACGCTGTTGTGCGGCCCGCAGCAGAATTCCCAGACGTTGTCGGTAACCTTGATCGCAAAGCTGTTGTGCAGGTCCCCCGTCATCACAAAGACTTTCTTGCCAAGCTTGTCCCACTCGTCAATCAGCATCTCGCGCTCATCAAAGAATCCGGTCCACGCTTCTTCCTTATTGGCAGCGTCAGCCTCGAATCCGCCAGCACCCGTGTGCGGAATCATGAACGGAACCGTTGATACGACAAAGAAGAAATCGGCATCGCTTTCGCGCATCGATTTCAGCAGCCATTCTCGCTGAGGTCTCCCGATCATTGAAACCCCGGGTTTGTCACGCTGCCGCACGTCATGCATGTCGCGGTCACCACGCGTGTCCATCAAAAAGAATTCGCAATTGGAAACACGAAACTTTCCGTAACTGCGACGACCAATCGAATAGCTCAGACTGTCGTCGTCGATCTTTGCCGGCATGTGCAGGCGAAGCGTATGGCGATCGACTACTTCCACGATGTCATAAACATACGAATTCTTGTTCCCCTCGTCATTGTCGTACTTCATGTCATTGACCCCCGCCTCGGGAGTGCCCCAATGGACATGCAAATTCAGCATTTCGGCGAGCGGAAGCTTGTCAAAATCGGCATCGGTATCGACCAACAGGTCGCTTCCCGCCTTCATCGCTGCTTTACCGAAGTGAATCGGATGCTTGTACTCCATCGGATTAGCCCAACCGAGATAGTCGTGCCATGCACGAGTTCCGATATCACGAAAAACGGTCCGGCGATGACGTTTACCGGCTTCACCCGATCCCCAAATGTCATTGACCAGTTCGTGATCATCAAAGGTGAAATAGCTCGGCACATGGCGATGCCACTTTGCCAACTCGACACCGCGACTGAGATACAGTTTGTAGTTTTCCCAAACACCAACGATGGTCGGCATCACCTGGACCGCCAGCGGAAATTCTTCGACACCTTGCGTTAGCCGCCAAGCCTCGGGCGGATAATCCCGTAACTCTTCGTACAGCCAGTCGCCGTTCATGATGTGAAAGTTAACCTTCGCCGCCCAATCGTTGTTCAAGTGCTCATACGTCGTCGAGCGATGCCCGTTTCCATGAAGTGGGTTTTGGTTCGCACAGGAACCGATCTGAAAACGAAAGTTGAACAAACCCTTTGGGTTGTACTGAGCATTGCGAGATCCATCGACACTCGGCAGAGTCCGAAAGCTGCCGGGCAATCCGTGCGGACGATCGTTCACCCAGATCTGGTAGTGATATCGAGTGTCGGGATTCAATTCGGTTAACGTCACGGTGCCCGTGTTGTCGTGATCGATCGACGTCACAGCGGGCACGCTCTCGGAATCCAGGTGATCGGCGGCGGTTCCATAACGGACGGTGAAAGTTCCTGCATCGGATGTTCGCCCCCAGACGACCATCGAAGTTGACGTCGGTTGTCCGAGCATCGGCCCATGTGTCAATCGGATCGGGTCCCGCTGGGCCGTGACCAGGCCAGCCGGCAGCAGCGTCAAACAAATGACCAGTGAACGACGGGCCAAAGCAGGAAAAATCTGCGGAAAAATTGGTTTTGACATTTTCTATTCGGGTTCAAAAAATTCGGTACCGGTTGCTCATCCAAAGCGTGAGTTTTGAAGTTGCTCGCTTGAACCGCCCAGCGGTGCCATGGGATAGCCTGGGACGCACGGAATCGTGGGACTTGCGCCCCAGGCTATCACATTTCCTGCCTTCAGCACTCCGGTTTGCACAACTTCCAAAATCGATCGAGGCGAATCGGACGCATCAGCCTTCCACAAGCCTGCCACTCACATCATACACGCCTGGCTGTCGCATTACCCGCTCGACGTCGTCCAGCTCTAGCGGCACACTGTTGGTCAGACCGGGCCACCCGCGCCAAAGTCTGGAAGATGTCGAAGCATTGCGTCAGGACGGCAGCGGCATCGCTGCCGGTCGTCGTCGACAGATTCATCCATGCCATGGCGGTCGTGAATTGTGTCGCCGCGACGCGAGGCCAGGAGCTGCCCCCTGAATCACGAGAAAAGCGACACGGTGATGACCGCAAGCCAGAAACTCTTGCCTGACGTTTGTTCCAAGACAACCACTTTGGATGGGGATCCATGTTGATTCGCTACTGGTTCTTGCTGATGGTGCTCGCGATGAACGCTTGCATGGCTGAGGAACAAGAGGATGTGCCGGAATCGAGCTCAGTCGAATTCACCGTCAACACGCCTCCCACCGAGCTCAAGCTTCCTGATTTCTACAAGAAGTATGTCAGCGCGAACGGATATCCGGTCGTCAGTTCGGGCAACGTCAATGATTACGCTTTGAAAGAGGCGGCCTACTTGATCAATCTGATGCTGGCGCATCGGTCGGATGTTCGCGAGGCGATGATCGCGAACGGATCGATGATGATTGTGATGGCACATGACGAATTCACGACCGACATCCCACAGTACTCGCAGATGACACCCAAGGATTTCTGGGACGTACGAGCGCGCGGACTCGGTGGCTCGAAAAATGACCCTGTTTGCTCGTGTGCCGAAGAAAACTTATTGGCGTTTGAGGGAGACCCCTACAACACCGAAAACATCTTGATCCACGAATTCGCACACAACATTCATCTATTGGGAATGTCGACGGTTGATCCGACCTTCGATGATCGGCTGCGAGCAACGTATGACCGAGCGATGGCCGCCGGGCTGTGGAAGACCAAGTACGCCGCAACCAATCACGCCGAGTATTTCGCCGAGGGTGTGCAGTCATGGTTTGACAACAACCGCCAGCCCGATCACGACCACAATCACGTGGACACACGCGATGAGCTGCGCGACTACGATCCAGGCCTGGCGGCGATCTGTGAGGAAGTGTTTGGCAAAACGAAACTCGTGTACACAAAACCGACAACCCGCTTGAACGGACACATGGCGGACTACGATCCGCAGGCCGCACCGAAGTTCCAATGGCCCGAGCGGCTGAAGCAGGCCCGGGAAAAGGTCAAAGCCGACGCTAGAAAGCGGGCCTCGCGAAACGAAAAATGACGAGCAGCCAACGAAGATACCGATCCCGAAAATCGGCAGACTGCGGCGCAGCTAATGTCCGTCGCTGTTGTTGGTTTCCAGTGTCATGGCCATCACGACGGGTGCCGAACGGTCTGGTCCTTTGAGCAATTCGATATCTTTGATCGATTCGGTTCGCTTGGGATAGATCGCCAAGTAGCGAATCTGTTGCCCACGAAGCGCAAATGCAAACTCCGATCCTGGCACGTCGACGCGGCGAATGTAGTCGGCAAAATGTTCGCCATTGCGCAACTCGTGATCCTCGCTCTGTCCGTCGGCGTAGTGAAGGCGAACGATCATCGATACGGTCTTTTCACGGCTGAAGGGAAACCCCCAACCGCTGACACCGCTGAGCATGTGAATCGCCCGCACCGGACCATTGCAAGGAATCGTCACCGACTTTGGCATCTGCCGCGTGACGCCGCCGTTGGGTCCGTATAACAAGATGGCGTTGGGCACTTTGCCATCACGAGGATCGGTCAAATTGAAGGTCACCTTGTTGAAGGTCTTTGCTGACCAATCGGGGAAGATCAAACGTTCGACATCGCCCTCTTTGCTGATGAACATGCCGCGATCACTGGCGACCGTCGCCACTTTCGCCATGTCGATGGGAACGAATTGTCCCCGCGCGGTCAGAAACTCCAGCAGGTTTGCCATATCGGCCGGCGGGATCTGTTTCTCGAACCCCTCGGGCATCAGCGACTTGGCCGAGGCACGCAGCTGGTCGATGTCTTCGCGCAAGATGACTTTTTTCTTGCCCTCGGCATCAAACATTTCGATCGCCGTCTTGGATTCCGAAGCCAACAGTCCGTTGAGCACGACACCATCGAGGGTCAACACGGTGTAGACGCGGAAGTTTCCTTCGACGTCGCGGCTGGGGTCGAGGATGTGTGTCAGCAATTCGGCTTTCGGATGGACGGCCATGCCGGTCAAGTCGGGACCAACCCGCTGCCCTTCGCCACCATGAACGTGACAGTTGGCACAGTTCTTCTTGAACACCGCCTTGCCCGCTTCGACATCACCGTGCTGCTGCGTGGCGGGCATCATGCTCGTGAGAACGGCTTGCCGGTCGGCGTTGGGAAGTGCTCCGCCCCGATTGAGCAGGCGACGGGCTAATCGTTTGATCTCGTCGCTGGGATGTGCCATCAGCCCCTGCTTCTGGTCCAAACTGAGCTCCGATAGCAGCACGTCGCCGTCATCGATCGCCGCCAACAACGCTTGCGTCGAGTCGGGACGAGCCAACAAGACAGCAATGCCGGCAGTTCGCGTTTGTGGCGTCAGATCACCAAATCGCTCGATCATCAAGTCACCGAGCTTTGCCGATTCACTGGCGGCCATCGCCTGCACGATCCCCATCGCCAAGGCCGGTTCGGTTTGAGGCGTGACTCGGTCGAGCAGTTCACCGACAATGTCGTCATCGAGCGAACGGAATTCGACAAGCTGCCTGGCCGCCAGCTGCCGCGCCTTCGTGTCCAACTTTTCGTCGTCGATTTGGCTCAACAGCGACTGAGAAACTTCCCGTGCGTAATCCTCGAACCCTTTGCTTCCCCAGCCGCGGGCGAGCTTGACCAGCAACCCGCCGCTGGATCGGGGCAGCGATCCCATCAGCTTCTTCAAATCGCCTTCGAGTTGCTCGGTCAGTTGTGGCGATTTTTCGGCAGGCCAACCGCTGACCAACCCGCTCAAAATTGCATCGGCAACACTCGGCTCGGCTTTGGTCAGCTGCGCCAGTACTTTGGCGACCGAATCGACCGGTCCGGTCCGACCATAGTGACCGGCAACGATTCGCATGGTTTCGAACATTTGGCCAACGGGAATTTCTTGGGAAGCGGCCAGAGCGGTCAGGAAACTGTCCGCATTGGCCGCCGCCGCACTGACCGACGCATCGTGAAGCCACGGATCCCCGGCATTTTCTCGCGACATTGCCGCCAGGATCAGCTCACCGGCATCATCCGCTGGAGGAAGATCGGCAAGTGCCAACATGGCGGCAAGACGCACTTGGGCATCGTTGTCACGGATCACGCCGGAGGCGATCAAGGCCGCCGTCGACTCTTGGGTCGGTGGCAACACCTGGATCGCGTTTCGACGCACGCCGGCTGACCGGTGCCCAAGTGCATCGACCGCCGCGGCGGTCGCGAGCGAATTTGATCCATCGAGTTGCCCCAATCCATGCAGCGTCCAGAGCGCGTGAATCGCTGCGACATTCAACCCGATCGGATCGGTCGATCCGTCATGGGTCAGCTCGATCAGGCCCGGCACGGCATCCAAGTCGGCCTGTTCGACAAGCAATCGTTGGGCGTGCTTGCGCCACAACATCGTGGGCTGCTTGAGCGCGGCGATCAATTGGGATGTCGATGCTCCCGACAGCGAAAAAGGCTGGCTCGGTTCGGTTCCTTCGTAAACGACGCGATAGATCCGTCCGTGCTTTTTGTCACGAAGATCGGTTTCATAGGCGCTGCCCTTGCCGGTTTCAAATCCTCGCGGTGTGGGATTGTGTTGAACGATGTAGTTGTACCAATCGATGACCCAAACGTTCCCATCGGGACCAACCTCCGACATGATCGGTGCGGTCCACTCGTCGTCGCTGGCCAACAGGTTGAACGGATTGGTCGAACTGAAATCGCTACCGTTGGCTTTCAACACGAAGGTGCCGACCAGGTGGCCGGTGGGGCCATTGACGAATGCCGTTCGATTCCAGTACTCGCGCGGATACTGCCGCGCGGTGTACAAGGCATGCCCAGCCGCTGCTGTGTAGCCGCCGTGGTGATCGACCTGGCGAATCTTGTCGGTGATCGGATGAAACTCGTTGGTATCGGCGATGGACGACAAAGTGAGTGACGGCGTCCAGCCGCGGACACTTTCGTAATAGCGGTTCGCAATTGGCATGTAGATACTTGGGTTCCCGTTTGCCGTCGAACCGAAAATCAGCCCCTCTTCGCTAATACCCAACCCCCAGGTGTTGTTGTTCGTGGAGCGAATGAATTCGACTTCCGAACCATCGGGCCGAAACCGAAAAAATCCCTGACGGAACGTTTGCTGTTCCTTGCCATCGATGGCCGGCGCCGAGTTGTTGTACCCCTGCATCGCCCAAACCCAGTTGTCCAATCCATACTGAAAGTTACTCACACCGCCGTGTGTGTCACCTTCGTTCCAACCGGTAAAAATGACCGATCGTTGATCGCAAACATCATCCCCATCGGTGTCCTTCAAGTACAAAGTTCGCGTGCCGTCCTGAACGAACACCCCGCCACGGTGAAAGGCGATGCTGGTGGGGATGCTCAACTTGTCGGCAAATACGGTGAACTTGTCGGCCCGCCAGTCACCATCGGTGTCTTCCAAAATGCGAATGCGGTCACGCCCTTTGCCCAGCGGCTGCAACTCGTTCGGATAGTCGTAAGTCTCGGCGACCCACAAACGCCCGCGTTCGTCCCACGCCATCGCGATCGGTTTGCCGCCGATGTCGGGTTCCGAAGCGAACAATTCGACACGAAAGCCTTGCGGGACCACCAGATGCTTGATTGACTCTTGAGGCTCAAGCGGCTTTTGCATTTTTGACAGAGCTTCGCCTTGAACACCCCACTGTTTGCCCGGTGTGTAATTGGGAATCTTGTTCCCCACATCGATATACTCGAACGGTTGGACATCTTTTCGCAGCTCGGTCATTTCCGGAACCGGGAAGGGCATCTCCGCTAAATAGGCTGGCACTTCGGAGAGATCGTCGCCTGCTGCCCAGCGAATTCCGCGTTCCACAAGATTCTGAAAACCGGCGTTCCCCCAGGTCCGCTGGTCGTGTCCCCAGGCGGTATAGAAGACACGTCCCTTCCCCTGCGTGCGAATCCAGGTCCAAGGCTCGCGGCCCTCGGCGTCGACACGATAGGACAGCACGGTGCGGTTTTCTTCATTGTGCAGATGATGCACGTACGTTTCATCCCAACTCTCGAAGCCGCCAAAACCACTCATGATCGGGTGATCGGGTTGTGCGATGGTGGTTCGAAAGACGCCTGTCCCGTGACGTTGGAATTGCCCGCCCATCAACGACACAATGGCGCGAGAGTTGCGGAAGCAATAGGTCGCACAGTGCAAGGGAACAAACCCACCACCACCGGCAACGTAATCGAGTAGAGCTTTTTCCTCGGGCGGATCGATCGAGTCAATGTTCGCGTACAACACAATGGCGTCGTAACCCGCCAGGTTTTCGGCGTTGAGATCCTTCAGCTTATCGGTATAGACCAGTTGAATGCCACGATCCGCCAGCACCGGTTGCAACTGCTCGAATCTGGCGCACGGCTGATGATGTCCCGAATCCCCGAGAAACAACACGTCCAGGTTGTCGCCCGATGCGATGGGCCCAAGTAGTACCGCTAGCGAAAAGATCGCGAATTTGGTGGTTCGATTGAGATGGATCATGATTGAGTTATGCCTGTGTAAATTCCGGCAGCAAGGTTTTTTCGCCACCCTTCAATGCTGACTCGTGGGCACAAATGCCGACGCACGTCCAGTTCGCGCTGGTCACCGCATTTGGCCATGGATCACGATCCTCCAGCAAAGCACTGGCGAACTCATTGACCAAATGCGGATGCGAACCGCCGTGCCCGCCACCCTGGATAAATGATAGATGCTCCGTATCGTGAATTTCTTGAGGAAGTGTGAACTTCTGGATTTCCGGCGGAAGCAAATGCGCGAAGTCGGGGACTTCGACCTTTTCCGGAATCTCCGGCTCTGGCTTTTTGGCGGTGTGAATCACATGCGGTTCGTTCTCAACGAGTGTCCACTCGAAACTCTTCTTCGTGCCATAAACATCAAAGCTCTCTCGGTACTGCCGAGCGACGTCATACAGGAAACGCCAGATATGGGCCGTGATGTCGCTGTCCTTGACCTTGATGTGACACGACTCGACCGCGAACGAATTGCCCGATTTCTCGGCAATCTCTTTGCGAACCGTTCCCGAACCGAAACAGCTGACGTACTCGGCCAACCCATCCAGCAACCCTAAACAGGGGCTGACCACGTGGGTCGCATAGTGCATCGGAATCATCCGCTGCCAATATTCTGGCCAGCCGTCCATGTCCTGGGGGTGCGAAGCGGCAAGGTATTGAATCTTGCCCAGCTCTCCCTTCTGGTACAGTTCCTTGATGAACAAAAACTCGCGGCTGTAGACGACCGTCTCGGCCATCATGTATTTTAGTCCTGTCTGTTGGACCTTCTCAACAATCTGACGACACTCATCAATCGTGGTCGCCATCGGCACCGTGCACATCACGTGCTTGCCGGCATCCAGCGCTTTGAGCGACATCCAGGCGTGATCCGAGATCGGACTGTTGATATGCACACAATCGACATCGGGATCGGCCAGGATGTCATCGTACTGGGTGCTACGCCGCTCGATCCCGAATTGGTCACCCGTCTTCCGCAATTCCTCCTCGTTCCGCCGACAAATTGCGAGCACATTGGTTTTGGGATGCGCCTGGTAAATGGGAATGAACTCGGCACCAAAGCCCAACCCAATCATGGCCACGTTGACTGTCTTACTCATCTTCGACTCGTTCCTTTCTCGATTCACCGGCCGCTGCGACTGAAACGCATTGTGTCCCCGCTAAGCGGCCCAGTCCATGAGATTGTGCGCAGCAAATTTGATATTTTTAACGAATCCACAACCAGGAAAAGGTCGTATTTTTGTTGCTTTGGCTTATCATTTAATCGAACCCGGCGAGTTTGAACCACCATTTGATTGAATTATTTACCCCCCATGAAGACACGCCGCTCCGTGGCCCTGCTGATCGAAACGTCCAACGCCTATGCCCGCGGGGTACTCGATGGGGTGGTCGCCTATGTGAATCAACATGATCGCTGGTCGATCTTTCTTCCCGAACAAGAGCGTGCCGCGCGACCACCCGGTTGGCTGGCGAGCTGGCGAGGGGATGGAATCATTGCCCGGATCGAAACCGACGAAGTCGCCCGCGCCGTGAGCCGTAGCAAATTGCCTGTGGTCGACGTCAGCGCGGCACGGCACGTCGCGAACATTCCTTGGGTCGAGACGGATGACCATGCGATCGCGAATCTGGCCGCCAATCACCTGATCCAGCGCGGCTTCAAATATCTCGGATTCTGCGGCGATCCGGGATTCAATTGGTCCAAGTGGCGAGAACAGCATTTTCGCGAGGCGGTGCTGGCGGCGGGTTGCCAGTACTTTCAGCACCAATCGATCTCGCGACTCGACCCACATTACTCCTGGAACCGCGAGAAACAGGGCATGACGAAGTGGCTTCGATCGTTGCCAACACCGATCGGCATCATGGCCTGCTACGACATCAAGGCGCAACAACTATTGGATGTCTGCCGTGAATTGGACCTTGCGGTTCCCGAGCAGGTTGCGGTGATCGGGTCGGATAACGACCAACTGCTATGCGACCTGTCGGATCCACCGCTAACCAGCGTGATCCCCAACAGCAAGCGAGCCGGCTACGAAGCGGCTCAGTTACTCGATCGAATGATGTCGGGCCAACGCGTTGAACCCGACGCGTTGTTGGTCGCACCCCTGGGTATCCAGACTCGGCAATCGACAGACATTCTGGCAATTGATGACACGGAAGTTGCCGCCGCCGTTCGATTCATTCGCGCCCATGCCTGCAGCGGTATCAATGTCAGTGACATCCTGAAACGGACGCGATTGTCGCGGCGAGTGCTCGAAAGCCGCTTCCGCAAGTATCTCGGCCGGACGCCACATCAGGAAATCACCCGATTGAGGATCGAACGCGTGAAACAGCTTTTGTCGGACACCGACCTTTCGCTCTCGGAGATCGCCGATCGCACCGGGTATCAACACGTCGAGTACTTGACCGTCGCGTTCAGCAAGCAGGTCGGTGTGCCACCGAGTCACTACCGCCGTTCTTTGCACAGCCGCAAGGCGACTCAACGTGAGTAGCGATCGGGTGAGAGCAGTTTCAAATCATTCACCGATGGTACCGCACCTTCGATCAACTCCGACACGATCTGACCGGAGATCAATGCCAGGCTGATTCCCATCATCGCGTGACCGGTGGAAACGATAAGGTTGTTCCAGCGCGACGTGCGGCCCAAATAGGGCAACCCATCGGGTGAACATGGCCGCAGACCTGTCCATGGCTGGAGGTCCTTCAAATCGTCGACCGAGAATTTTGGGAAGTACTTCGGGACCGACTGGATGATGCCGCGGACCCGGGATGGGCTCACCGATTCGTCAATCCCGACGATCTCCATCGTGCCGCCGAATCGCAATGACGATCCGATCGGCGTCACCGCGACGCGGGCTTCGGTCAGGATCGAGCAGATTTCTGGCCGCTCGACCGGATGATCGAGCGTGACGCTATATCCCTTTCCCGCCTGCATCGGCAAGGAAAGATCCAGCCCCTCGGCGATGCCGGTTGACCAAACCCCGCCGGACAAAACGAACTCATCAGCCGCAATCTCGCCGACCGTGGTCTTCACCGCCGCGACGCGCCCGCCGCTGGTGGCGAAACCGGTTGTGTCTGCTTGCCAGAGGAACTGACAACCGTTTTGCGACAACTGGCGATGCAAGGAATCCATCAACCGAGAGGGGGAAAGGTGACAGTCATGGGGATAGTAGACACTTCCACAAACGTTCATTTCGATTCCCGGATCAAGCTTCGCGGTCTGCGGCGCATCGAGAACTCGCGCCGGTACGTTCAGCCGCACGGCCAGTTCCGCCGTTTCCGCTTCCTCGTGCAAAGCGGCCGCCGTGCGGCATAGCATCAATAGCCCTTTTTGCTGCAACCCGAAGCCGCCGGGCAACTCGGTTTCGAGTTGCTGGTAACAACGCCGACTGCCCAAGTGCAAGTCTCGCAACAGCGGGGCCGCTCGCTGCAGATGACGATCCGAACATGCTTGCTTGAACTTCCACATCCAACTCAGCAAATCTTGCGAAATACGGGGGCGGATGTAAAACGGCGATTCTGGATTCCACATCCACTTCAAGCCGAGTCGGATCATCCCCGGCGCCGCAAGCGGCACGAAGTGGCTCGGTACGATCATCCCCGCATTCCCGAACGAACAACCCTCGCGACTCTCAGGCTTCTTGCGATCGATCACCGTGACTTGAAAGCCGCGCTGCCGACAATACCAGGCGGCTGCCAGCCCGATGATCCCGCCGCCGATGATTGCCACATGCTTGGACATGGTTTGATCCGAAGAGCTACGACGATCTGCCAAGACCCCAGCAAAACGGATCTCGCGGATTGAGAATCAGCTGAGCGTCCGCGGTCACGTAAGCCGATCCGGTGATCGTGGGATCGACTCGCTGCTGGGATTCATCCGACCACTGGTACTGGCCGATGAATCTGCTCCCCAGAATCCCCTCCTGCACCCAAGTCTGACCGGGCGTCAATTTTCCGTCCGCGGCCAGACAAGCAAGTTTTGCGCTGGTCCCTGTACCGCACGGCGAACGATCGTATTCCAGGCCAGGGCACAGCACGAAGTTGCGTGAATCCGCATCGCTGGCAGTTGACGCGTCAAATAACTCGACGTGATCCACTTCTGGAAAACCGGCCCCGTTGAGTTCATGTCGAATGTCCGACGCGATCCGTCGCAACTCGGCCACGCAGTCCAATCGCACCGGCTGGCTCGGTTGATGCACGACAAAAAACCAATTTCCGCCCCAAGCCACGTCACCAACAACGGTCCCCACGCCGTCGACGCGAAGCCGCACATCGGTCGCCGATCGATAACTTGCCACGTTCCGCACCGACACGCTTCGGTCGCAGTGCAATGTCGCGGTCACCACGCCAACCGGGGTCTCGATTCGGTACTGGCCATCGGCGATCCGCCCCAGATGCCGCAACGATTCGACCACACCCATCAGGCCATGACCACACATCCCCAGGTAACCGGCGTTGTTAAAGAAGATCACGCCCGCTGCGCAGCTGGAATCCTGCGGCTCGCAGAGCAGAGCCCCCACCAGCACATCGCTGCCACGCGGTTCTGTGACAACTGCCGTCCGAAAGTGATCGAAGTCGTCGCGAAAACGCTGCACGCGATCGGCCAATGGCCCGGCACCCAGTGGCGGACCGCCCTGGATGATCAGACGAGTCGGCTCACCCGCGGTATGCGAATCGATGACGTGAATCGGCTCCGTCATGCCTGGTCGCCACGCTCGCCTGAGGGCGAAGGTGATTTGACGAGCATGATCGAACAGGGGCAGACCAACGAGACCTGATAACTGATCGTCGCCCAGTGGTCGTGTTTGACGTTGGGGTCGATTCGGTGCGAATTCATGACGATCAAATCCACCTCATTTTCCATCGCATAGAGAACGACGCCACGACTGCGGTTATTGATCGCCGTTTCGACGGTCACCTCCAGATCACAATCTTGAAATCGTTCCAGCAGCAGCTGCAGTTGCTCGCTCGATCGCTTTTCCATCTTGTCAAGGAATTGCTTGATCTCTTCATCGTCGGAAAAGTCGAGCGATTCGATGACATGCAGCAAGGAAACTCGTGATTTGTCTTGCAAGGCAAGCCGTTTCGCAATCTCGATCGCTGCGTCGTTCTTTGCCGTAAAGTCAACCGGAACGAGAATGTGATCGAATGTTGTTTGCATGACTTCAACCATGATCCCCTAAAACCTTCAACCGCGGCCAATGTGATTGAAAAAAGTTCGTTATTGCTCAAATCCCGTGATCACTTCGTGCTCGGCCTTCGTGATCAGTGAAGCATACAGTTCAATGTCAATCTGCGCAGTGATGAATCGCGTGCTACCATCGGCGAGATTGATCTGTATGCCGCCAACATGGAACGAATACGCTTCGTTGTTATTGGTCACGTTGATCACCTTGGGGCCGACACAGTACAGCCCGTCCTCGGTAAACCCATGCACCGGGATGAAGTTTTGCGGATCTGCCCACCCGCCTCCCTTTGCACGACCGCCGCTGACGTCTAGATTCCCGCAACCGTTGTTGTTGGTCTGGGGGCCGAAGCGGCCCAACACCCAATACTCGGGACGCCCCGAACATTCCACCAACAACAATGTGTTGGAAAGGCCATCGATAACGTCACGCAACCTGGTCACTTTTTTGACGATCAAGCCACTCGGGTCCTGGCGTGCTTTCACGTAACCGGCAGCCATGATCTCGCCGGAAATATTGCCATGGGGGACGTAATCGGTGGTGGCTGTAAAGACACCGGCCTGAACCTCATCCAACGTGTCACCCTTGGGTGACGAAGGACAGAGCAGCGTCTCGATCCGCGACTTGATCGCATCCCGATTTTTCGCATCGTTCCAAGCATAATCGAAGTTGTATTTTTCCTGAACCGCACCGCGCTCAAAGTATGGCAACATCGCAGTGACCCAGGTATGACCCAGGTTCGGTACCGCCTGTCGAGGAAACTGCTTGAAGGCGGCGTGATAATTGTGTGCAGCCAAACCGATCTGGCGGAGATTGTTGGAACACGACATCCGCCGGGCGGCTTCACGTGCCGCCTGCACCGCGGGCAACAACAACCCCACCAAAATGGCGATGATCGCGATCACGACCAGCAGTTCGACCAAAGTGAATCCGAGACGTCCATGGACAGGGGGCTGGAAACCCATTCGTTCTCGGCGGGGCGAATGCATGGCGATTCTTGCAAAGGGGACCTGGACGCTCCGCGGCGAAACCGCCCCGAAAGCCATCATTGGTGGCGTATATTCGTCACACCTGTGCTTTATCGTAGATCCCCTGCAACCGCCCGCCAAGCAGTGCTGCTTACCGGATCGGTCCCTGCGCGAACGGCTGATCGGCTGGATCGTCAAGGACGACTGATGAAGCCGATCGTGGATTGAAACAGTCGCCCCGAACGCGCCGCCTCGATCTCCGTTTGATCGGCTTGTCGCAGATCCTCTCGGTTCGCCGCGCAATAGCTGCAACCGAGTGCGTCGACATGAAACGTCACATATTGCTGCCATGAACCGTCCAGGATTCCGATCAGCGACTTTCCCAATGTGGTGCGTTTGGGGCAACTTGGTCGGTCCCGCTCCCAAATCCTGGTCAGCAGGTCGGGGGAGGGAAGTGCGGCGTCGCGATCGCCTTCCACCGCATCACCCCGGCCAATCCGCGATCGAAGCCGCTTCAACAAACGATGTCGGACTACCGCGATCTGGCCTTCATCGACATCAATCAGCTCGCTCAGTGCACGATTCCCGATACCCGCATAAAACAGCCCTTCCATGATCATCAGATCTCGCAAGTTCGATTCTTGCTTGATTCGATCGATGACCGTGTGCAGCGCCGCCGACAAGGAGTGATCATCGTCCACACATTGCTCTTGAAGCCGCGCGTGAACGCTAGGCGAATCGTGCGGATCGGCAATTGCGTCGATCGGACCCCCGGCCAACGATTGCAGACCATCACGTCTCAGGGAACAGGCAGGTATTTCCTTGGTCGATCCTCGCGAACGAAAGTAATCAATGATGCGACGACGCAGAATGCGGAACAGCCATGACTCGAGTTTCGATTCCTCGCGATAGCTTTCTAACGATCGGATGAAGCCAATGAACGCATCTTGGACAAGGTCTTCGGCATCACTGGATTGACCAATCTGTGATCTTGCGAAGGCGATCATTCGCCCCTGATATCGATCGACGAACTGAGCCCACCCATCTTGATCGCGATCACGGATCAGACGCAGCAGGTGATCCTCCGCAAGCGATTCAGATCGATTCAATTAACAAATCCGTCCGATGCGTGTACGGCGAATGAACGCGAAAGCGGCACTGGGATGGATCCCTGAATGCCAACTCGCGGTGCACTACTCGCCTGCCGAAATTGATACAACAACATGAATCCGGCAACCACCAACAGGATCACTCCCGCAATCACGACGGCCGCCGGAACATTCGATCCACCACGCGTCAAGCCTGCCAGGAAGAGGTACAGCACCATCGCCACCAGCAACAGACCGATAAATCCTAGCAACCGCTGGATGAATGACCCATCCATGACCGAACCGCCCTGACCATAAGTCAAGCCGATCTGAGCAGGCGAAACATCCAATAGGATCGCCTCTCGCCAAACTTCACCCTGGGGCCTCGATTGCCTTTGCACAAACGAATCGATTTGCAAACGGCCCTCATCCAGTAGCCGCGCGAGAGTGGAATCGGTACTCCGTTCCTGGATACCGAGCTGCTTCCTGGCATCCGCGATCGCCATCATCCTGGCATCGGCCGGGCTGGTGGCGAAATCGCGTGAACTCCCGACAACCAGAACTCGCTCTGGATGTTGCTTGGAAAATTCTTGCAATGAGTCGAGCCAAGGCTTCACTTCAAACTGACACCGAATCGTTTTTGTCGGTTCGATTCCCAATATATTGGCGTATAGACTGCCGTATTGCTCGTCGAGCATGTTGGTGCTGCTACTTGCGCCCGCTGCTCCGACGCCCACATCAATCGTTATCGGCGACGCTGTACTTCGGGGACGGTCATCATCCGGTTCGATTTGGTCGAGCGATACTCGTGTATCCGGAAACTCTCGTCGCAGGACGTTCGTGAACTCGGTGACGATTCGACGGATATCCAATCCTCGCACCGACGAGGCGGTGTTGACTTGAATGTTCAGCGGAACGCCCGGATGCTTGTCACGTTCTGTCTGCAACTTGTCTAATTCCGCCTGCAAATCGGGTTTCGTTCGCATGGCCAAAGCCCTGGCGGCCAGCTCGGGCGAGGAGTAACGATCGGCCTCGTACCGCGCGTCGAAATTCGTGTCCCAGGCGGGAACCATCCCACCGTTCTGCTTGGCCAATGCCTTCGCCTCGATGCGTCGAACCTCGACAATTTCTGCCGCACGACGGGCTTCCTCCTCCAAAACAAGGCGATCATTCACCTCCGCTCGAAACGTCCACAGCATCCCAAAGAGCGAAATGATGATGCCACCACAGACGACGATCGCCCAACCAATGAACCGCACCACTGGCTCGCGACTTCGAAGCAAGATCATCACGACAGCAACGACCGCGACAGACAATCCCACGAGCAGCAAAATGCCAATCACAACCCAGGGGACATCGACCACCATCTCGGCAAGGAAAGCTAGCATCGCAGTGGCTCCATCGAAGCGTGTAGCGAACGTGCCGCCGCGGTTCCCGAAACATGATCACGCCGCGTTTTGACCCACACGAGAAGGAAGGCAAGGGCCATCAGGACAACCAATGCGCCAACCATCAAGCCCACCGGCAGCGGATAATACCCGCGCGTGATCGCATTCAATACAAGATAGAGTATCGTGGCGATGACGATGATCAGAATGCATGCGAACAGCCGTCCTGTCACCGTCGACAGCATTTCCACCTCGACGACCTTGGCCCGCACCGTTTCTCGGTAGGTCAGGGATGCTAGCCGTTGAGGAGTCACATCGACCAAAATTGCCTCACGCCAGACATCACCGTAGGGACGGGACAGACGCTGCGAAAAACGGTCGACCACCAATTCGCCCGAACCGATCGCCTTGGAAATCGTGTCACCTCGGTTGCCAGCGGGGATCAACGTTCCGGCCCTCTCAACGGCAAGTCGTCTCGCTTCCAATTCCGAGGATGCAAACTTGGGGGATCGGGCAACCAACCATTGACGGCCATCGGATTGCCGCGATTCGAAGCGGCTTAGTGACTCGACCCAAGGTTTGTCGACGAACCGGGCTCGATGACGATCGACGACCGCCGGATTCGCTTGCTTGATCGTCAGTTCGAGTTGTCCCGCAACTTGCCGGACAGTCGAATCCCAGGGGGCGAAATCAATCTGCTCCCGTTGAGGCATCGACAGCTCGATGGTGACAGAAATTTCGTCATCCGGCACCGCGGTTTCCGCTGGCGCACGTACTTTTGCCAAGGGGAGTTTCCGCCGCAACTCTGTCGCGACTTCGTCGAGCAGGGCCTGCGGATCGGCCAATCCCGGCTCCGACTGTGAATCTTGCATCATCGCATCGATCTGGATCGACAACCGTTTTTGTTCCTCGTCGGTCGTGGCAACTGCCGCGCCAATGCTTTCGGCCGCGGCTCGTCCCAGGGCACTTGCCGCTGCCAGTGCCGACGGATAGACGTCGGCCTCGAATTCTTCATCCACCTGAGGCGACCAGGCGGCAGCCGAATCATTTGCAACGGTCGTCTCGAGTGGACTAACGACAGGTTCACGGAGAACAGCGTGGTCATCGATCGAAGTTGGTGGCAGTAACCTCGTCGGCGCGTTGGCGCATGCGGTGAACTGGGAACACCCGACGTCGAGTCCATGTGGACTGCAGAAAAAAACCCAACCAACAACAGCGGCATCATCGCGCCGAAAGCAAGCAGAACCCAACCCAGGACGCGGGCGACGTGACTCTCGCTTCGAATCAACACGACGATCAATACCATGCCGGCCACCAGCAGTATCGCTCCAACGACGAGCACAACCAAAAAGAGTATCGGGATTCCGACTGCCATCACGTTACTCCGCTACGACGAGTGAATGGGTCTGACTTGATATCGCTGTCTGCGGTCCAGGTGCGGTCGCGGCGACCGGCTGATCGGCGCGACGGGGTCGGTCAAGCGTTGACGGACTGAACCTCGACCAAACCTGTACCGACAAAGCGCTACCGGTTGCGATCGCGACGCACAAGATGGAATCGGCCCCGACGATCTCGCCGCTGACAAAAGCAACAGTCGCGGCGAACAGGACAGGCCAAATCCGAATTCGCTGGGGGCGCATCGGCGATGTCAGCAGGCACCAATTCTGGATGATCAAAGGCGTGAACACCGCCACAAGGTTGACAATGAAGTATCCTTTCACCGGACTCAAACCCGACAACAGCAGCTGCAATGCCAACAAACCGAACGTTGAGCAGGCATGTGCCAGTCGGCAGCGTTTTCCACGCTCGGGAAGGACGCCACGCCCTATCGCGGCGCGAACCAAGATGGCGCCTCCGACCAGGGCCATGGAGATCACCACGATCCGAAAGGCCTCGTCGTAGGAGAAGTTCTTTCCGCTGAGTCCATCCACCGAACCGAGCTGCACGCCGCCAATCCAATAGAAATTGTTCGTATCGCCAACGATCTGTGACAAGAACGCGCCCACCACGGCCATCACCGGCAATGTGCCGACCGCCAGCGTGCGACGCCAAAAACCGGAAACCGGATCGGCCATCAGCGCCGGGCGAGCGGCACTTTTGGAATCACCCAAGATCGCGGCATGAAATGCCAACGCACCAAGATCCCGACCGATCTGTCGCATCGGATGAAGCGGATCCTCGGCGACACTCGGATCGACCTGCGTGGTTGCCAGCGCCGCATCGACTCGCCCGGTGGAGTCTTCGCTTGGCCGACGAATTTTCTTGGCGGCGTGATCGGCAACGATCGAAAGACTCGCCGGCCCGAATCCGCTCATCGATTCGGAAACCTGATCGCCACATTGAAGCGAGGCCGCCATCTCCTCGGCCGACTGGTATCGATCGGCAGGATCTCGCCGCATCGCTTTGGTAATGACCGATGCAAACGGCTCCGCGATCCCCGAGACATCCGGCTGACTTGACAGGTGCTTCATCAACACCTCGCCCATGCTATCGCCGGTGTAGGGGGGGATTCCGGTCAACATTTCAAACAGCATCACACCCAAGGCATAGATGTCGACTGTCTTGTCGTATCGCCCCATACTGATTTCGGGTGCCATGTAGTGGACGGTGCCAACGGTCATCGTGTGGCCGCTTCGGTGGCTGCTGGTGATTACCTTGCTCAAACTGTAGTCACCGATTTTGACCACCCCATCTTCAAAGAAGACGTTGTGCGGCTTGAGGTCACGGTGCACCACGCCGGCACCGTGCAGATAGGTCAGTCCCTTGGCCAGCTCGCGAATGAAAAAGCTGGCCTTTTCCGGGCTGAGACCGGCAGGTGATTCATCCAGGATGTCGCGTAACGACGGCCCAGCGACAAACTCCATGATGACCCAGGGCATGCCGTCGGCAGCGGTCTTCACGTCGAAGATCGCAACCAGATGCTGGGACTTCAGATTCATGCAGTGGCCGATTCCACGCAATTCGATCTCTTCATAGTTCTGCACCGCTTTGAGTGCGACCTGCCGACCGGCATCGCTCACGGCGTAATAGACTTCACCAAAGCCGCCGCGTCCCAATGCGTATTCAATCGTGTATCCGTCAAGAGGCCGGTCGCCGTTTTGAAATTGAAAGCGCGTCATGAGTTACGAGTCCCCATCGCGGACCGATCCCGATCCGACTGCGAGGAATGAAATTCTGTGATCCGTAGTCGCACGTCATCCAGCACGACCGATTGGTCGAGTCGAACCGGCACGGTCGCAGGCGGGGCAGCTCCGATTGGGCGAGTCGCGACGGCGCGAATCGCCAAAGCACCGCCCGATTGATACAGCACGTAACGGCCCTCGACCCCACGAATCGCAAGCTGCGAAGCGGACTCGTTTCCCAGGATCAACGAATCGGCAAACAGAGCGATGCGGCGGATATCGGTGCGCTTCATCGAAGCGCCAGTCAACTCCAGCATTGCGGTCGAGCTGGCGGCGACCGGTTTGGAAAAACGTATTCTGCCTCGTCGGCCCAGCGAAATGACATCGCCGCTGGCCAGCAGACGGCTGCGCACCTGGCGTCCGTTGACGTCGACCGGTTGAGAAGATTTCAGCAGATAGTCTTCCCCTTCACGGCAGATCTCAACCGTGCCGGCAATCCCGACGGTCATCAGAGGAATCTCGATCGAATCGGATCTGGACGCCGCTCCGATTCGAATCGCCTCGGATCGCAGCAGCAAAACGCTTCCCACGCCGTCGACCTGCAGCAACAGACGCGACGGCAGCGATGGCTCCTGCACTCTGGCAAATTCACTGGAATTGGGTCGGCACACGGTCATCGGCAAGATCGGATCGGCCGGTGTCTGCCCGCTCACGTTGCCGCACTCGATCAGTCCCAACGGACTACATTGCAATCGTGACACCGCAGACATCAACTCACGCAACGTCGCTCGGGCATCGTCGATCCAAGCGACATCCGAAATCATTTGGCTGAGCAAACCGAGTTCGCGATCGGCCTGTTCGTAAGCGAACTGGTCGATCAGTCTGCCAACTCGCTGGCAACGATCCAGCACGTCCACAAGTTCACGGGCGTCACCCGATTGCCCAGAAATCATTTGCAGCCGCTGTTTCCATTGCAATGCGCGATCCAACCTGCCCGATCGTAAATCATTTTGCAAGGAAGCAACCACCGGAACGATAGCTCGCCCGACCTCGGTGAACAGATCCGGATGCTCCGGCTGGGTTTGCCAAAGCTCGATCAAGACATCCAACGCTCGATCGAATTGTCCATCCTCGATCGCCGCACGTGCGCGACGGAGTGCCGCGTCATTCAACTCGCGCCGAACATCAAGTTGTTGGGCCAACTGCTTGACTTCGCTGTGATCGCGGTTGGCGCGATTGAGAATCTGTTGGCCAACGGTTCCCACACCACGATTCATCTGCTGACGTGCCTGACGCAACATTTCCTGCTCGTGCCGCTGCTGTTTGCCAAGTGATGACCTTGCCGACTGGACCGCCTCGAATAGCTGAGCAACGGAGGTTTGTTGCCCTCCCAGTTCGACCGCCCTGGCCGCATCCGATGCGGCTGCCGCAATCCTGCCGGCGACAAGGTGATCGTTGCCTCGCACGACCAAAGCGGCAACCAAACGGGCAACCAACTGCTGTGCCTGCCGCGTCGATCGTGCCGATTTCCCTCGAACCAGCGAGAACGCTTCGTCCAATTGCCCCTTGGCGAGGGCCGTTTCGGCTTGCTTGAGTGGCAGGTTTAACACGGTGAGTCAGCTCGTTTCAAACAACAAATCGAACAACATCGCATTGCCGCGGACGAAGAAACAGGATCATGGATTGACGACCAGGCGTTCCGCCGTATCGGCGGTAAAGTACTCGTCATACTCGGCAAGCAAGTCTTGCTCGCTGAGCTGGTCACTCTCCAATTGTATCTCGTGCAAGTCGGACTCATGAGCGAGCACCCGCTGAGAAACATCGAGACGCCGCTGGATTTGCGCGAGCAACTGGTCGGCCCGCGTCAATTGGCTGCCGTCGACGGCCTGGCGAGATCCGATCGATGAACTTTGCACTAGACGATGCTGGGCAACGAGCGACTCGATCTTCTGCTCCAGAGCCAGTTTTTGATGCTTGGCTCGCTCGTGCATTTGCATCGCGTTTTGCAGTGACTGGCGGCGGGTTTCCAGCAACCGCTGCTTGCTGTCGAGAATCAATTCCGCTTCGCGATAGCGAGCGAATTCCTGGGACAATTGCTCCGTCAGATGTTCGCGTGACAGCTCGCGCTCGCCGACTCGATAGGATACCTGGCGAACCTGCATCTTCTCTCGCAAGCCCGATAGTTTTCGATGTTGCTGATCCAATCGATCACCGCTGGCGTCGATATCTTTCTCCAGCGTGGCAATCTCCACTTCCTCTTCGGCGATCAAGCGAACGTTGGCTTGCAACTGGGGCAAAATGTCGTCGACCAGATCGCGAGCCCGCTGCAACTCGAATTCGATCGACACGTTGTCCTGGGCCGCACGTTGGACCGCTCGTCCCGAGGTTCTGAGATAGCTGAAGAAACTGTTGCCAAACAGAAAATAGCCCAGCAGAACTGCACACACGGCCATCACGGCGGCCGGTTTGACCAACTTGGAAAACATGACTTGCTCCACGAAAGAAAGGGTCGAGGTGTCGAGCCGCGTCACAGCAGCCCCGACAAACACGACAGTCGCACGTGGTCGCAGAGTATTACACCGCAAATTGTTTTTTTGAAAGAATTTCAGACTATTTCGACACGCTGGCCGACGTGGCGGTGGGGCGTTTGGTCGACGACTCCAGCTTCTCTTTGCTGAAATCCGCGTCCGTCAAGCCGACGTTGATTCGCAAATCGACATAGGTGTACTCCTCGATCAGCGGAGGCTCCTGGCCCTCACCGTCCGGCCAATCGTACACCACAAGCCGGATCGGTACGTGCAGTTCGTCGTCGATGTAGAGACTGGCTCGGTGAAATACAATGCCCTCGCCGCGCTCGGGGTGAACCACTCGAATGTGTGTGCAAACTCGATCGTTGACCTTGGCGTCGAGGAAGTGCGACACTTGCGTGTTGGTCGCCGTGGGGTCGTGCTCGATATCATCCTTGGCCAATTGAATCAGCCGCTCAATGATCTTGTCGAAACCGATATCGGTGATCGGATAGTTGCTATCGCGTCGCGCCGTAGCGCTATTCGGATCGATCTTTAGCTTCAAGTAATTCAGTGCCCCGCCGCCCTTGCGGACCAACATCATTCCGTCGTTCTCTCCGTCGACGTACAAAACCCGTCGACCCTTCAGCCTGGCGGGCGCCAAGAATTGTATGAACACCGCCATCGGCTGAACGACCTTACCGTCCCTGCGTTGCTCGCAACGCACTTGAGCTTGTGCGAACTGGTAACCCTGCAGCTCGCCGTCGATCCGTTCACGTTTGATCAGTCGACACGAATAGTCGCGAATGTGCTTGCGGATATAGTCGGAACGTGAGGTCGCGTAACGAAGGGTCCAGGCAAGCGGATGCCTAAACTCGTCGTCCTTGACGGTGGCCGAATCTTCGGCAATCGCGGTTGTGCTGATGCTCGCAACCAACACGATCGACGCCAAAGCACCGCGCAAGCGAAAACCCCAAGACGTCATTCTGTTCTCCTTCGATTGCGATCTCGTGAACGGGGTTATCTCGTGAACGGGGGTCCGGTCAACCTCAATGGTGGCAGGCACGCCGTATTGCCAGGCAAACACAGTCGCACATGAGCACACCCCATGCGGGCGAGAACCATCGTCGCCAGTGCCAAGGCTAGCGGTTGAATGGTCGGGATTGCAACCGGAAAAACACCTCGGGGGTCGCTCATTTCCTGCCGATCACAGCCGATTGCAACGATCACAACAACCTCGCCGTTGGGCATCCCGCCAGCAGGCAGTATTCGCAGCCCGATCACCCAAGACCAGTCCTGTACCAATCGATTTGCTTTCCCGAGATCGAACCGTGGCGAACCGATCAGGCCTGTAACGCTCGCAGAATGGCGTCGACGTTCGCTTTGGCGTCGCCGAACAACATGCGGGTGTTTTCTTTATAGAACAACGGGTTGTCGACACCTGCGTATCCGGTCGACATGCCCCGTTTCATGACGACACAGGTTTTTGCGGTCCAGACCTCGATCACCGGCATGCCGGCAATCGGACTGTTGGGATCTTCCAACGCCGCCGGATTGACGATGTCGTTGGCGCCGATCACCAGAATCGCATCGGTATCGGACATGTCTTCGTTGATTTCGTCCATTTCCAACACAATGTCGTAAGGAACGTTCGCCTCGGCGAGCAAGACATTCATGTGGCCGGGCAAGCGTCCGGCGACCGGATGAATCGCGAACCGCACCTTTTTGCCGCGTTTGAGCAGTATCTTCACGACTTCGGCCAGCGAATGTTGCGCTTGGGCAACGGCCATTCCGTAGCCCGGCACGATCACGACGCTCTCAGCTTCGTCAAGCATCTCGACCGTATCCGCAACGCTGAACTCGGTCACGGTTCCTTCCACGGCGGCCGCGGGACCACCACCACCACCGTTGCCGAAGCCACCAAGAATCACACTGATGAAACTGCGGTTCATCGCTGCGCACATGATGTAGGACAGAATCGCGCCAGAACTACCCACCAAGGCGCCGGTGATGATCAACAGGTGGTTTTGCAACATGAATCCTGCGGCTGCGGCGGCCCAACCCGAGTAAGAGTTAAGCATCGAGACAACGACCGGCATGTCGGCTCCGCCAATCGCGACCACCATGTGTATTCCGAGGAACGATGCGATCGCCGTCATGATCAACAACGGTGTCATCGCATCGCTCGCATCTTCGCTGCGGCAAAACCATATGCCCAGCGCCACACAGCACACCAAAAGCCCGAGATTCAAGGCGTGTCTGCCGGGAATCATGATCGGACTTCCGCTGACCGATCCCTTCAGCTTGAGGAACGCGACAATCGATCCTGTGAACGTGATCGCACCGATGAAGACGCCAACAAAAATTTCGATTTCGTGAATCAGAAGTTCACTTTCGGGCACCACCACGCCAGGTTGAATGTGGCTGGAGATCCCCACCAGGACAGCGGCAAGACCGACGAAACTGTGCAACATTGCCACCAGCTCGGGCATTCCCGTCATCGGTACCCGGACCGCCAGGGCGGCGCCGACAATCACCGCTGGAATCATCGCAATCGCCATCGAAGTGAAACCGCCTGACATCACGCCGAAGATCGTTGCACCGATGGCCAGCAACATGCCGGAGGTGCCCAGGATATTCCCGCGACGAGCCGTTGACGGATGCGAAAGCCCAGCCAGGCTGAAGATGAACAGCACACCGGCCACGATGTAGGCGACTGTCGACATCGATTGATCAAGTCCAATCGATTCGTTTGCCAGCAGACGGAGATTAACAAGAAGTGAATCGGTCATCGTTTCCTTGGGCACTTGATGCCAGCAGTTCTACTTGCGAAACATCTTCAGCATGCGATGGGTGACCAGAAATCCGCCAGCAATATTGATCGTGGCGAAGAAGATTGCGATCGCACCGAGAATCGCAGCGGGCCCCCAGACCTGTTCGGGTCCATGGCCGACACCGACCTGCACCATTCCACCGACAATGATGATCCCGCTGATCGCATTGGTAACGCTCATCAGCGGCGTGTGAAGCGCCGCAGTCACGTTCCAAATCACTTGCCAACCCACAATGCAGGCCAGGACAAAAACCGTAAAGTCGGTAATGAATCCGCGATTCTGCGTAAAACCGATGCCGACCAATAACGCCGCAACCACCGCCAGCGTGACAAATCCAAAAAGGCCAAAATCTTTCTGGGCCTTGGTGATCGCCGCCTCAATCTTCGGTTCCGCTTGCCTGGGCGCCGCGGAAACGGCAACCGGCGGCGGGGGCCATGTAACAATACCGTCTTTGACGACCGTAGCACTACGCAACACGACGTCATCCATGTCGATGTTGAAGTTTTCAGCACCACCCAACTCGTCCAGCAAATGGTACAGGTTGGTTCCATAGAGCTGGCTCGATGTATGCGCCAGCCTGCTAGCCAGATCGCTGTATCCGACGATGTGCACGCCGTGATATTGGATGACCTGGTCCGGAACCGTGACCTCACAATTGCCGCCCTGCTCGGCGGCCAGATCGACCACGATCGACCCGGGCCGCATCGACTCGACCATCTCGCGAGTGATCAACTTCGGTGCCGGCTTTCCTGGGATCAGGGCCGTGGTGATGATGATGTCGACCTCCTTCGCCTGGGCAGCGAACAACGCCATCTCGGCCGCAATGAACTCTTCGCTCATCGTCTTGGCATAACCGCCAGCGGTTCCCCCAGACTCTTGTTGCTCAAAATCGAGCATCAAAAAAGACGCACCCATGCTCTTGACCTGTTCCGCCACTTCGGGCCGGACGTCAAAGGCACGCACGATCGCACCAAGACCACGCGCCGTGCCAATCGCCGCCAGCCCCGCGACACCAGCACCAATCACCATCACTTTGGCAGGCGGAACTTTTCCCGCAGCCGTGATCTGACCGGTAAAGAACCGCCCAAACAATCCTGCCGCTTCGACGACGGCCCGATAACCGGCAATGTTGGCCATCGAACTCAACGCGTCGAGCTTCTGGGCGCGGCTGATTCTCGGCACCGCGTCGATCGAAAGAGCGGACGCCTTCCGGCCGGCGATCTTTTCCAGCAGTTCGCCGTTCTGTGCCGGCGCTAGAAAGCAAATCAGCGTCTGGCCCTCGTGCAACTGAGCCAGTTCGTGCTCCTGAGGTCCCCGCACTTTGAGCACAATATCAGCCGCTTGCCACACCTCGGCCGCAGTGGCCGCGATCGCGCAGCCCACTTGCTCGTACAGCGGATCGGGGAAACTGGCCGCCCCCCCCGCACCGGCCTCGATCAAGACCTCGAAACCCAGTTTCTCCATCAGCCGTCGCGCAGTCTCGGGTGTGGCCGCTACGCGGCGCTCGCCCGCATAGATTTCCTTTGTGATACCGACCTTCATCTAAGGTGCATCGCCTCCCGCCCTCGACTGTTGAAGCGAAGATCGTACGCGAGAGAGGCGAGCGCGGCTACCAGCGCGACGATTTGCCACAAACTCCCCCCCCATGCTTCGTGAACGTCAGACTCGCGGCTTTTCAACCCCCCCCAGTGAGTTCAATTGCGTCTCCCGCGTCTCGAGTGCCGCCGCCACTGCCGCCGCCGAGACGTCGTCCAACTCGCGGTCGCCAGCGATCACCGTTTCGGAAATCTGTTGCGGACGCCGTGCGCCAACGATCGCCGCCGTCACTTCGGGCCGACGCAGCACCCAGGCGATGGCAAGTTCTGCCGTCGTCCAGCCAAGCCCGCTTGCGATCTCGCCGAGCGCGTCAACAAAAGCAAGATTCACCTCAAGTTGCGGTGATTGAAAGCGAGGATCTTTGCTCCGGTGATCGTTGTCCGATAACGCCGCTGCACGCGATGCATCAAATCGCCCGGTTAACAGTCCCTTGCCCATCGGGCTGTAACAGATCACCCCAATGTCCTGCTGACCACAATACGGCAATATCGAATCCTCGACCTCGCGCGCGATCATGCTGTAGGGCGGCTGCAGGGATGCGATCGGGTGGATCGCCTGCAACCGTCGCATTTGATCAACACTGTGGTTGGACACGCCAATCTGCCGGACCTTGCCCTGCCGTTTCAAGTCGACCAGCGTCTGCCAGCCCTGTTCGATATCCTCGTCCGGTTCGGGCCAGTGCAGCTGATACAAATCGATGCAGTCAACACCCAGCCGCTTCAGACTGCCTTCGCATTCGGCGATCACACTCTCTCGCTGCAAACACTTTCCGATCTCGCCGCCACCCAAATTCGTTCGGCCACATTTGGTCGCAATGATCGGGCGATCCGCTTCGGGAATCGATCGCAATGCCTTTCCCACCAATGACTCGCTGTGCCCCAATCCGTAGACAGCCGCCGTGTCGATCCAATTGATACCCAACTCCACCGCTCGGCAGAGGCAAGCGATCGCCTCGTCATCATCCTGATCGCCCCAACCAAACTTCCAATCCCCACCGCCAATCGCCCATGTCCCCAGACCGATCACGCTGAGTCGCAGGTCGCTGTTACCAAGTTTCCGATATTGCATTTCCGTTTTCCGTTTTCCGTTTTCCGCCTCAATCCTTCCACCTTCCGTCTCCGATCAATACTTGTGCTGGCCCTTCTTGGCCGCCGCATGCGTCTCTCGCGTATCCAATGCGACGCCCGGATCGCCTTGTGCCTCCATCCAACGATCCAGTTCGCCACGGAGTCGATCCTTGATCTCTGCGTAAGACGCATCATCGGCCAAGTTATTCAACTCGTAGGGATCCGACTGAGTGTGATAAAGCTCCTCGGCCGGACGTTTCATGTATCGCTTGACCAACGTCTCGGTCCACGAGTTGTTGCCGCTGTCAAAGACCCACGTCGACCAATAGGGATTGTTCAGCTTGCCGTCGCCGGAAATTCCCATCAGGTGCTTTTCGATATAAATCTGATCGGGCGTCAAGTTGCGGATGTAACGATATTGGCCGTCGCTGACCGTTCGAATTGGATAGGCCGGTCCCTCAGGTACATTGTTGTGAATGCCGTACGCAAATTGACGATGAGACTTTGACGGATCGCCAAGCGTTTCCCGAAAACTCTTCCCATCATACTGGTGCTCAGCAACGTCGCCGCCGGCCAGATCGACCAATGTGGGCGTGACATCCGCGTATTGCACGATCGCGTCGGTGCGATTCCCAGCTGTGACTTTGCCCGGCCAACGTGCGATCAATCCGGTATGCATTCCGTTATCCCAATTCGTCCATTTGCAACCTGGGAATTGCGCTCCCTGCTCGGATGTGAACAGCACCAACGTGTCATCCGCTTTTCCGGACGCATCCAGCACAGCGAGTATCTGACCAACTTGCGCATCCATGTAAGTGATCTCGGCCAAGTACCTGGAATACGCATCTCGCGTCACGTCGGTGTCGGCCAGGTAACGCGGAAGCTTGATCTCTTGGGGTGGGTACTTGGACGGATCGCCCATCACCCATGGCACATGTGGTTCGACCAATGCGACGACCAAACAAAATGGCTGCCGGTCATCACGGCCGATGAATTCCGATATCGGCCCCAGCTGATGTGGCATCGTTGGCGACCGAACACAATTCCGATCAAACCCGGGGACCAACTCGAACGGAAACGCCTTGACGGGTGTCACATGTGTCTTCCCGGCAAGGCCAACCCGATAGCCCAGCTTGCCAAGATGATGGGGGACGCTGGTCGTGTTTGGTCGACTTGCGGAGTGATTCCAGGCCGCTCCGTTTCGCATCGGGAACTGCCCGGTGTAGAGTTCCGAACGGCACGGCTGGCACATCGCTTCGCTCACATAAGCGTGATTGAACACCAATCCTTCGCTGGCCAGCCGATCAAGATTCGGCGTCTTGGCGTTCTCGCCGCCGTACATCGGCAGGTCGGTGTGCGTGCAATCATCCGCCATGATGATCAGAAAATTTGGCTTTGTGTCGGCCGCCGCCGTGACGCCCAGCCAAAAGGAAGTGACAGCCAGACAAGTCGGGATCATTCGATTCATTTTAAAACCCATTCCTTTCTTCGATTCAACCGCCGCTCGATGTTTTTCGGGGCTGCGCATGATGGATTGCGAATGATGGATTGTGTCCTTCACGGCGCCGTCTCACCTGCATCGCGTCCGTTCGGGTCCACGCTTTCCAAGTAAGCAATGATTTCAAAGACTTCATCTTTGGTGTATTGATCCAACAATGCCTTGGGCATCATCGAAATGGATGACGGAACCATTGCGTCAATGTCGTCTTGCAGGATCACGGTCGGCTCCTTCGCTTCGGGATTGGTCAGCAAGGTGACGCTATCATCGTCTTCGTTCAGCAACACGCCTGTGATCGTCCGTCCATCGACGGTCAAGATCCGCTGCATCACGTATTTGGCGTCGACCTTATGCGACGGTTCCAAGATCTCTCGCAACACACCGACACGATCGCCTTTCCATCGTGTGAATACGTCGGTCAACTCCGGCCCGATCACGCCACCTTCGCCTTGAACCTTGTGGCATCCCGCGCAAGACGCCTCGACAAACAATTTCTTGCCGATCTCTGCGGTCCGTCCCCGCAGGCCGGCATCGAGTTCACTCTGCAAATCATCGACCGTCCAACTTTGCACAAACGAACGATTGCTGCCGATCGGATTGGCCGGTACCACGGGGTTCTTCAGCCAGGCGTCCAGATCCTCGACCACCACCATCACTCCGTACATTCGATACCAATGCTGCGGAAAGGTGCAGACGTACGGATACTCACCGGGCTCCGTCGGCGCATCGAAAGTCAAACGCTCCTGCTTGTCGGTGGGAACCAAGGTGGTCGCGAACAACACCTTTTCCGATTCGGGAACGTACGGCAAACCCTTCCAACCGTTGTTGGGGCCGGCTTGCAGTCCCAACTGGGCGACTTCCTTCAGTGCTCCCGGAACGGTCACGACCAGGTTATGCGGCATCAGGTCGTGGTTCTCCAGCACGATTTGCACCGGCCGGCCCGCTTCGACGGCAAAGTAGGGCAGATCGTATCGCATCTCTTCCTCGACCGTTCGGATTCGGACGACGCGAACCGTCACGGCACCCAATCGCGTTCGATACAACTTGGCGGCATCGGAAGGAACCTTGGCCAACAATTGGTCGGCCAATTGCATGGCGTCGATAAACTCGCCACTGGTGCGATCTTGCGGGGGCGTCGTCTCGGCGTGCTCGACCAACGCGTTGACCAAACGGGCGCTGGTCGGTTGCGAACGTTGCGGATCGGGGATCTTCAACAGCGTTCGTACCGCAGCGGTCCGCAGTTCGGGGTCGGAAACCAAGGGGGCAATCAAATCGAATGTCTCGCTCTGGTTTTTGGGAACAAACGCCATCGCTTCCACCGCGGCGCGTTTCACCGCCGTCGAATCGGTCTCATGGATCAAAGCGACAATCGGCTCGCGCAGCATGGAACGCTGGTCGGCACCGGGAATCAGCGAAACCGCAGCCAACCAATCGAGCGTCAACGTCTCGCCCTCGCTCGCTTTGGCCAGCGCCCACGGGGACGCTCCGGCAACAACGAGCCCCGCGAAACCTGCCGACCGCAGCAACGGATTGTCAGACTCGGTGGCAGCTTCGAGTGACGTCCGCTGGTCTTTCAAAACGTCACTCGGCTGGCCAAGTAACATGCCGGACAATTGTCGAGCCGTGCGACGCTGCTGTGGGTCGTCGGGATCAAACTTTGCCAACGCCTCAAGCAGAACCGCGACGGGATTCGATTGCTCCAGCTTGACGAGCGCCTCGACCGCCTCTTCGCGGTACTTTGGCGACATGCCAACACGAGTCAGAATCGCCGTATACACAGCAGTGTATTTGACGTCATCCGTTCTCCGCTGGACCAGCAGCAAACGTCGGTTATCCAACCTTTTCAGCTGGTACTCGACGATCCGGGGGCTCTTGTCCAAAAAAATCTTCGGACGTTCAACTTCCGCGTCCGAGCCGGCGTGACCGCGATGATCATGATCTTGGGCCGACGTTGCGCCGATACACGCGGCAACCACCATTGAAAAAAAAGCAAGAGTGAAAAATCGCATCGTTGTCGTTGATCTTTGTCGTGAGCCGGCCAAAAGGCGACAGCGGCGAGGGTTCCGGCGCCCAGGCCGCTGTTCAGAACGTGTTCTCAATCTCCGTTCACCCCATCTCGTTATCCCTACTGTTCCAAACGACGCATCGTTTCGTCCAGCGTATATTGGGTGTATTCGTCCACGTCGTGTTCGAGCACACCGAGCGCCAATTCGATCGCCGCGTCACCCTCCAGAAAACTGATCGCGCGAACCGCTTCCAGACGCACGCGTGGGTGCTCGTCATGGATGCACTGCTCGAGCAATTCTTGATGGTTGGCAACATCGTCCAGCCAAAAGGACAAGACTCGCGTCGCCGCGGCCCGGGCCCGATGGTCCTTTGCCGACAACAACTTTTCCAGCAAGTCCTGCTCGATCACGTTATGAGTTTGATAGACCCACAACGCCTCAAGCAATTGATGCTCGTAATCGTCGTCGCCTTCATTCAACGACGCGATCCACTTCTTTAGCGCCGTGATCACTTCGTCGGTATCACGCGCGGCCAATTCACGCTTGGCCCGATACCGTGTTCGATCTTCGGGCAGCTTCAGCAATTCCAACAGTGCCGGAATTGGCTCGCCGGCAATCTTCGCAGGCTCGACCAAGGGGCGTGTCTTGTGCGTCACCCGCCAGATTCGGCCGTGGCTGTGGTCACGATTGGGCTCGCGCAAATTGTGCTGCAAGTGGCCGATCAGCGCGTTGTGCCAATCGACGATGTACAGCGAACCATCGGGTGCGAATTGCAGGTCGACCGGTCGGAAATTGCCGTCATTGCACGACACAATCGGCTCGACTTCCTTGCCGACGAACCCCGAACCTTGCTCACGCACCTCGTGATTGAGCACCATGCGGTCACCGATACAGTTGGTCACCAGGAAATTGCCCTGCGTCTGGGGCGGAAAATGACGGCTGGATACCATCGCGCAACCGGCCAGCGGTCGCGTTCGCTTGGGATAGAAGGTTGGGAATTTGTACTTCGGATCACCGCCGGTGATCTTTGCCATCCGCCCGTGTTGGCTGCCACCGGGATGCTTCAGCGGATGGTCGATACGACCGCTGATCGGGGCCGCCCAATAGCTGTTCCCCGGCGATGCGTCGCCGATGAAATCCTGGCCCCAGCGATCGAAGACGTGTCCCCATGGATTGGCAAACGCAAAGTTCGAGAACACACCAAATTTTTCACTCTTGGGATGGTATCGCCAAACGCCCGCTTCGCTCAATCGTGTCAGGCCGTACGGACTTTCGACCTGCGAAAACTTGAAGGTCCCTTCCTGGAAATAAAGATTGCCGCCCGGCCCCCACTCAAATGCCGCGATGCCGTGATGCGAGTCGGCCGAGTCGAACCCGATCAATTGACGAACCCGAACGTCCTCTTTGTCATCCCCATCGTTGTCTTTCAAAAACAAGATGTCGGGCTGCTGGGCGACATAAACACCGCCATTGCCAAGCTCGAAGCCGGTCGGTTGATGCAGTCCACCGGCGAAGACTTTGCACTCGTCTGCCTTTCCGTCCTGGTCGTGGTCCTCGAAGATCAGCAGTTTGTCGTCCATCTTCGTTTTTGGCTGCCAGTGGGGATACGACGCCATCGTGGCGACCCACAATCGACCTTGGTTGTCAAAGTTGAGCGCGACGGGATTGGCAAGCTCGGGAAATTCCTCTTCCGAGGCAACCAATTGGATTTGATATCCGTCACCCATCTGGAATAACTTTTGCTGTTCAGCAGCGTTCAAATAGTCCAACGACCCGAGCTTACCGCGCTTTGCATTCGGGTCATCGGGCCCGCCCACGTTTGTCTTGGGAACGATGAACGGCAGTGTGTTGGAATCGTCGATCGTCTCGGGTACCGAATCGCCTCGCGCGATCGCCCAGATTCGCGCATCACGATTGGCGGTCATCTGGTCCAGAATCGACCGCTCACGCTCCATCACGTCGGTGTTGTTGTAAGTCCCGTCGCTGCCTGCCTGGCCGCGGGCGCCATAAATCGAATAGCCGTTGACGGCTCGGTAGCGATGCCACCAGTGAAAATTCTTGTCGTCCACCGCCGCCTTGACCTTGGCATCCACCTGCGTTGGTCCGCCGGCAGCAAACAGTCCGGCGTCTAGAATCGGTGCCAAGCCCGCGTAACCCGCGGCATTCAAATGCGCACCGTTGAGCGTCAATCGTTCCTTCGATTTTTCGAACAGCGCTTTGGTTGGCGTGAACAGGTCGACAAAGCCGACGCCTGTCTTGGCGGCAACCTTCGACAAAGCCTCCGTGTAGTTCGCCAAATTCACGTTCTGCTCGGTACCATCGGGCAGATTTCGATCGCCGGTATCCTCGAATGCGATCGGCGAAATGAGGACGACGCGGGGCGGGCCACTGCCATAATCATTGGATTTTGTGTCTTCGACTAACTCCATCATCTGGTCGCTAAAGGTTTTCAATCCTCGATCACCAGCGAACGATTCGTTGAACCCGAAAAAGTACATCACAACGGATGCCTTGCTGTGCGCCAGATGCGAATCGGGATCGCCAAAATTCTGGGAACGAATTCGATCCATTGGCTCGTCACCGGGGAAGCACAGATTGCGGACAGTCAATTCCAGCTTTGGATAACGCTGATGCAGCAACGACTCCCATTGGTTTTGGTGCTGCATCCGCTCGCCCAAGGCATTGCCCACCAAACAGATGTGGTCCCCTTTCTTGAGTTCCACTTGAGCACAGAAGGCGGAGGGCGCGAGGCAGCCAAAAGCAACTAACAGCGCCGGTAGGATCGTTGGTATTCGCATCGGAATGAGTGACTCTCGGGGAGCGATAAACGGGGGACAAAACGGTTCGGAAACTTCAACCGAGGGGGGAAAGCGGGGGGACAACGGACGCCTCGGCTTTTGACTCGCCGGCGGGCATCGGTCACCGGCCCTCCAGGATACCTCAAAAAACCGGCGATTGAGACGTGGTGTATCGCCCCGCGACGGCTTGAGTGGGAAAAGACCGTGAACAGCGAGTATACGCTAGATCTGACGCTAGATCTGTTTGCGGCTGCGGACGCAATACAGGTATTGGTCCGAACGAATCAGCAGTTGGTCGTCAACGATGGCCGGCGTGGCATTGAATCGCTCGTCCTCGGATCCCAGCTTATTGATCGCAATTTCACGATAGGTCGGTTCCGCGGCGATCACCAACACACCGGCATCTCGTGTCGTCAAGAACAGCTTTTCGCCATCGCTGACGATTGACGCGTAAACACGGCTTCGAGTCGGCATGCGCTCGCGAAACATTTCTTCGCCGTCACTCGCCCGCAGGCACAAGGCGATCGATTTGTCATGTGACCAATAAAGGTAGCCGTTGTGCAACAACGGGCTGGTGACATTGGCACCACGCGGAACGTCCCACACCAAATGCGTATCGGTAACATCGCCTCGACCCCCCGCTGTGACGACAAAGGTCATGTTCGAACGACCGCCGCTGCAATAGAGAGTTTCGCCATCGGCAACCACGCAGGGCACGACATAATCCTGGATCGCTTCACAGGACCAGAGTCGGTTGCCGGTACGGGGATCAAGTCCAAGGATCGCACCCTTTTGGTTCAACACCAATTCCGTCGCGCCATCGTGCAGCGTCACCAGCGTTGGCGTCGTCCAGGCCCGTTCGATTGCTTCGCTCCGCCAGCGAACTTCACCACTCGCTTTATCCATTCCATAAACCGCACCGTCTTCGATTGATGCGTTGATGATCACCAGATCCTCGAACAGGATCGGGCTGGACGCAGCACCGAAACCGGCCGTTTTCGTTCCTACCGACCGACGCCACAGGAACTCGCCCGCCTGCGTGAAAGCGACAACGCCCGAGGGACCGAACGCCGCGTAGACATTTTGATCATCCACACAAGGTGTCGGTGATGCGTAGCCATGATCGGCGACTCGTACCCCGGCCTCCTGTTCTTCCGCTGCCGGATCGATCTGCTTGTCCCACAGGATGCTGCCGTCTTGCAGTGACAGGCAGAGTACGTGCAATCGCAAATCGCTTTTGTCTCCCGGATCCTCCGCGCTCAGCCCATACCCGGAATAAGCGGTCAGAAAGATCTTGTTGCCTTTCACGACGGGACTGCTCGAACCCTTTCCGGGAAGACGCGTCTTCCAAGCCAGGTTCTCGGTATCGCTCCATGTCGTGGGAACGCCGTGGCCGGCGATCCCCGAGGCCGCCTCACCACGAAAACGCGTCCAGCCCTGCGCGTGCAGCGAGTGGCAGGCAGCGGTGCTGGCAGCACAGATGAAGAGAACAAGCAGTGCACGGTATGGTCGCATGGGGTCGCTCGGCCGATGGGTTGGAAAGTATTGGAATGCAGCGGGACAAGATCTCCCCATCATACTGCAATCGGGTAATCGATCGGGATCTATTGCCCGATCGCCTGTCTAGCAGCTGCGACCAACCGCGTCTTGGTCTCCAACCGCTTGCGCTGTGCGTCGTCGGCCGGATTCGTCCCGACCTCAATCTGGTTCAAGGTCTGCAGCGCCAGTCCCGGCTCCTTCAATACACTGAGTTGGATTTGGGCGATTCGCAACCGGGCGTCATTGGCCAGTTCGCCCTGCTGGGATGCGATGATCTGCAGCGGCCGCAATGCCTCGATCCACTTTTTTTCTCTGCCCAACAGCGATACGTATCGAAGCAGCGTTTTCTCACTCAACCCGATCGCGAGCTTCATGTGATCCATTCGCTGAAACGTCTGCGTGGCTGTGACCGAACTGTGAATCTCGACGGCTTGCCGAAAGGTAAACGCCAGGCGGTTGAAGTCGGGATGCGAGACGGCCGCCGATTGCTGCGATCCCGCTTGCTTGCGTTGCTGTCTGACCCGCTCGGGATCGAACAAACCTTGCAACCTTGACAAGCCGCCTTTGACCTTCGATGCGTGGGGAGCCGGTTCGGGCAACGACTCATCCGGTCTCGCCGCTTGGGGAAAAGTCGGTGCGGACGCTTTGATCGGAATCGGCTGCGTGTAACCCAGAGCGGCGGTCACGGGATCCTCAATCGACTGCTGCTTCTGCTTCAGACGTCGGCGTTGGTTCTCGGTGCACAGCAGGTCATATTGCTGCAAGAACTCGTTGCGGGAAACCAGGTCCCAGCCTTCACAATCGACCATGTCCCGCCGCAACATGAAGAAGCCAATCGGGGCACCGATCATCACCCCGACGAGGTGCAACATTTCCGATGACATGGAAAATCCGCCTAGCCACAGAAAGACGATCTGCAGGAAGATGAACACGCCACCGAGCTTCACGATCCGCACCTCAAACGTACCGGCAAGCATGAAGAACCAATAGAAACAATCCATTTCGTTTTCGGGCGCCCAGATGACGGCGATCACCATCAACGCAAAGATGACACCCGAGGCACCGAGCGCCATTTCATCACTACCCAGCAAGAACATTGGCAACTGTACAAATGCCCCATCGACCAAGGTGATGATCAGGTAAAGCAATGCGAACTGCAGGCTGCCGATTTTTCCTTCGACCACCAAGCCAAATGCCCACAAAAAAATCATGTTGCCGATCAAATGCATCGGATCACCGTGCATGAATGCGCCGGTGATCCACTGCAGCGGATTGATCGTGCCGAACTGCAGCATCAGCCATTCGATCGACTCCTGTTCCACGTTACCCAGCATCAACTGCAGCGTGGTCAAGCCGAACATCACGACGTTGATCACGATGATCACGACCGTCGCAATCGGCAGATGATAGATCGGCGCGTCGGTGTTGTAAGGCGCAATGATCATCGCTGCACAGAATCTCGCATCTCGCTATCTCGGATTTTGCTACCCTGGGCTAAGAGTCATTCCAACATCACATCGATCGACGACCCGCCGATCCGGCCTCAGACCGTTTTTCCGGAACCGATCCGCAGATTGACCAGCGAGCCCTTCAGAATCATGCCTCCCAACATAAACATCGTGCGCGTGGATTACAGCAATCCACAACACTGTAATGACCTTTGTCGGCTGTTGCTGGAATATGCCGAGCACGAAACCGGCGTGGACGGACCGGTTTCGCCCGACATGTTTGATCAATTGCCGCGATTGCTCGCGGATTTTCCGACCGCATTCAGCCTGTTGGCACGTTGCGATGGCCGAGCGGTTGGTCTGATCAATGGTTTTTTCGGGCTTTCGACCTTCACAGGCCGGCGACTGATCAATGTGCACGACGTGGTCGTCACCGAACACGCGAGGGGACAGGGCGTTGCCGGACGGCTGCTGGCCGAAGTCGAGGCAATCGCGAGGGAAAGCGATTGCTGTCGGATCACCCTGGAGGTACTGCAGAACAATGCCTCGGCGCATCGCGCCTACGAAAAGCGCGGCTTCACGAGGACGCCCTATCATCCCGACGTCGATACGCTGTTTCTGCAGAAGTCGCTTGACGGCCAGGAAATCGGTCGGCACCCGAGTGGCAACGCCAACTTCACTGACTTATAGTCTCGTGATTGCAACAACAAGTCACGCGGCTCTCCGTTTTCCAGTAGGTCATTGATGTATTGTCCCAGTTGTGGATCACAGATGCCCGAGGCGGCGGTGGCTTGTCCCAGTTGCGGCTGGCGTGAGATGCCGGTGTATTCAAGCTCGATCGAGAATGATCCCGCGATGCGTCTGCTGCTTCCGGTCGGGCGATCGGGGTATGCGATCGCGGCCGGGTACTTTGGTCTGTTTAGCGTGATCTTCTTTCCCGCGCCCTTCGCGCTGCTGTTTGGAATCCTCGCTTTACGGGACATCAAGATGCACCCCGAGAAGGGCGGCCGCGGCCGGGCGATCTTTGGGCTGGTCATCGGCGCCATCTTTACGCTGTTTCTCGTGGGCTTTATCCTCCTTGGCGTGACGGCGGCTTTGACAAGGTCGTGATCGCTGCAAAGTTTCCTGTTTTCCAGTTTTGTCCGAACGCCGCTCCAATCGTGAGCGAGCACCGCCCAACGAAAAGCAGAGGATGTTCTCTATGTTCTGTCGCAACTGTGGTACGCAAAACGCAGACGGTGCTCCAACTTGCACGGCGTGCGGAGCCGAACTCTCCAATCCCTATCAGGCCGCGGCAGCTGGCGGCCAACCGCAGGTGCCGATGGCAGGCGCTGGCAAGCCAGAAAACTACCTGGTGTATGCGATTCTGGTCACGCTCTGCTGCTGCCTGCCGTGCGGAATCGTGGGAATCGTTTACGCAGCCCAAGTTGACTCGAAGTGGAATTCGGGTGACCAATTTGGCGCAATCTCGGCGGCCAAAAATGCGAAGACCTGGACCCTGGTCGGTTTTGGTGTCGGACTGCTTTTGAACATTGTCGTCGGCGTGATCCAGGTCGTGGCGATTGTCGGAGCCGCCAATGCCGGCCCTGGCGGAGGCGGATTCTAAAGTGACAAACCATCGCCGCCGCCGATGAATGGTCCCCCAACAACGCCGAGCCGAAACACCCTGGCGTTGATCGGCGTCTTGCTCTGTGTCGGCGGGGGACTGATCCTGTGGAGGTTTGAACCGACCGGCCAGTCTTGGTACCCCAAGTGTGCCTTTCACACCTGGACAGGATTCCACTGTCCGGGTTGCGGGACGACGCGTGCACTGCATTCACTTGCACACGGACGATTACTGGATGCAATCCGCTTCAATTCACTGCTGATCATCGGCGGTCCGATCATGGCGCTGCTGATTTTTCGGGCGCGGCGGCGAGAAAAAACCACGGGAGTCGCCGCGGCGCGCTTGTCATGGACGCTGTTCATCGTCGTGACGCTTTATTTCATTGGACGCAATGTCCCGTCACCGACACAAAGCTGGCTCGCCCCGCCGCCACAGGCGGAACTGCCAGACGCTTCGCTGTGATCGGCTGTTGCCAGCGCACGCCGATCCAACAATTCAGTCATTCCGCTCGCCCCGCCGCGGAATCAACCCGCTTTCATCTGTGATTCCCTCACAGTTTTCGATTGACTCGACGCCCAAAGTGTGAAACACTCACAGTTTGCCACGGCCGGAAGCCTTCGAACTGCCACAACGGCGTCGCTGTCGCTCGTTGTTGCCGGCCAACCGAAAGAACAACACGCTGCCGAGTGTGAACATGCAATTGAACGAAAACGAACTGGAAGTGCTTCGTTTGCTATGGAGCAAATCGCCGCAAAAGCCGGCCGATATCCAATCGGCGTTCGGCTGGGAAATCGACAACGGGACACTACGAAGCGTCTTGGTGGCGATGGTCGACGACGGTTTGCTTCGCCGTCGCAAGCAGGGGAAAGCGTTTATCTATGCGCCCCGTGTTCGCCGCGAAACGCTATTGAAGCGGATGGTCGGTCGGATCGCCGAAGTATTCACCGATGGGTCGACCGGAAAGTTGCTGATGGAACTGGTCAGCAGTGAAAAGTTGTCACCCGACGAAATCCTCAGTCTTCGCGAAATCGCCGACGATTCACAGGAGCAAGCCGATGTTTGATTCGCTGATCAATCAGAATTGGCTGGGGATCCTGGGCAGAATTTCCGTGATCTTGGCGATCGGTTTGATGGCGGCACTGTGGCTCCGATCCTCGCCCCCAGTCTCGCCATTGTGGTGACCCGAACGATGATCCTCGCGACCTGGATCGCGACACCGTTGATCATCATCGGACCCAGCATTCCGGTCGCGGTTCTGCCTCCCGCACAGAAATCACCCCAACAGCCAACGTTCGCCTTGCCACAGGACGCCACGATCGATGATCCGCAGCGACCGGATGACGATGATTCGGCCGTGATCATGCCAAGGGATGTCGTCGAACCGACGAGCGATTCGTGGAACGCCGTCCAGCAACCCGGCGGTTGGAAGGAATCGACGGCAATGGTGGACCTGCCCATCGCGGCAGCAGCAGGTGTCGGCGGTCGTACGGAGGCGGCGACCGAGGCCGGACACCACCGGGCAACCAAAAGCCGATCCCAACGTGAACCGATCCGATCGGCGGTGACCATTTTACTGGGCCTCTGGGCAGCCGTCGCGATGTTCCTGTCGGCTCGGATTTTCCGCCGGGCCGGACGAACATGGAACTGCATTCGCAAGTCGTCTGTTTGTGAATCTTTGACAGTTCGGCACTTCGACGCGATCGCCGAAACACTTGGCCCGCTGCCCGCGTTTGAGATCCGTAGCTCGGACGCGGTGGCTGGCCCCTGCACCGCCGGATGGTGGCGGCCGGTGGTATTGTTGCCAACAGGATGGCTGGAATCGCAACCGCCATCCCAGCAACGAATGGTACTGGCGCACGAATTATCGCATGCTCGCGGGCGCGATGCTTTGTGGGACGCAGTCGCCCAATTCTCACACGCCCTGTGGTGGTTTCACCCGCTGGTCTTGTTGTTGGTTCAATCACATCGGCTTTGCTGTGAACACCGCTGCGATCAATCGGCATCCCGAATCGGGCGTGATGCCGATGCCTATCGCAAGCAGCTTGCCAAATGGGCACTCGAATTCAACGAGCAGCCTGTTGACATGATGGCCACTTTGGCGATGGCCCAACGGTCGCTGATGATTCGTCGATTGCGTTGGCTGCAGCAGAATCGAGTCGCCAAACCGTTGACGAAACGCCTGCTGGCGGTTTGCGTCGGCTTGGCAGTTGTGTTTTGTTTTTTGGTGGCCACCGTGGCCCCCACGCGTCGGGCCAGCGGTGCGGCCCAGGTGATCCAGGGTCCAGTGGTCGAGGGTCCAGTGATCCAGGATTCGGCGGCCAAGAAAGATTCGGGCAGCGCCGCGTCGCCTGCACGGGATGGGGGCGCCGAGGATTCGAAAACCGAAGCGGCGCCCGACACCGTTGTCCAGCAGCCAACCTTTCGTCCCATCGTCTGGGGTGATCAGCCTTTGGGGGTCGATCTTTCCCAGTCGGTAGACTTCGAACTCCGTGTGGTGGATGCCGCCGACCAACCGATCAAGCACGCCGAAGTGATGCTGGGCACGATCACCGACAAGATGGGCGTGACCGCATCGCTGCCGATGGTCACGGGTTGCTCGACAAACGAAAGCGGGATCGCGACGGTCAAGATTCCCAAGGGGACCGCGAAAGTCGGCCTGACAACGACGGCGGCGGGATTTGCCAGGCAACAGAAGGATTTCAATACCGAAGGCACGGCGGAGATCCAGCTTCAACGGGGCAGGGTGATCACGGTCCGCGCCGTCGACGAGGACGGCAGCGTCCTGGAGGATGCGTTCCCGATTCTGCAGGGTTCGCGGATCCTTGGTCGTGAATTCGTCAGGCAGGGCGACGGCACGCACGTGTCACCGGTCGTCAGCTTGAATCGCCGCTGGATGCAAGTCGTCGCCAGCCTGCCTGGCCAACCGCTGCTGTTTAGCGGCTTGGTGGATGTGGCCAGCGAACGTCTGATCGACGAAAACGGAGTGATGCAACTGGGGATGGCGCCGGGTGTGCTATTGGAAGGGCGTCTCGACGACAGCGTTCCGCGGCCGGTCAAGAATGGTTTCGTCGAACTGATGATCAACCAGGGCGAGGATCATCGAATCTCGCCGCGCGGCTTGCAGTGGCAGGACACCGTAGCGATCAAGCCGGATGGAACGTTCGTCTTTGTCTCGCTGCCGCCAGGAGGTCACGCGCAATTGTTTGCTCTGGGGGAAGGATTCCAGACCAAGAACCCGACGGAACAGGAGTTAAGAGACTATTTCGATCGCTACGATGCCGGTGATGTGAATGTGATCAACGCGGCACTGGGCCGGCCCGACATTCTGCCGCAACTGGTGCGACTGGATCGCGAACACGTCGAAGTCACGCTGTCATGTCGACCGACGGCCAGCCTGGATGTCCAGGTGATCAATCCGGCGGGCGAGCCGATTGCCGGAGCGGTCGGCTCGATGAATCCCAACGGTTACTTCCTCGGTGGCGAACTGTTCATCCCTGGTACGGAAATGTCAACCGCAGCGATGGTCCATCCGAATGTCAACGCACTGAATATGCTGGTCGGACTCGTCGCACACTCACCGCGCGAGTTTATCCAAAACTCTTTCTTGAGCGTCAAAACGGATGCTGCTGGCATCGCCCGCTTTCGCAACATCCCTTCGCGAAAAGACTCTTACGAAATCAAAGCCGATGGATACGTGATGGCTGCCTACCCAACTTCGCCTGCGATCGACCCGGGACGATACGCATTGATCCAATTGAAGGACGGCGAAACGGCCAGGCGAACGATCACGATGGAACGCGATGTCCCACGCGACGATCGCGAATTGATGGTTGTCTACCACGACGGACGTCCACTTGCCGATACCGAATTGACGCTCACCGATATTACCACGAGTGAGAATGACGACGACTGGAATCAATGGTCCGTCCAACGTCTCGGCCCGGTCAGCCAAGGCAAGACCGATCCGAATGGTCGCTTGTTGATCTCTTATCCATCGACATTGGACGGAAAGCCGGTTCGTTCGCTGCGTTTGTTCGTCGAGGGGCAACCCGAAAAGGATGTCTATTGTCGGAGCTACGTCACCGTGCCGGCCAACCGGGACGGTCGAGTCATCAAGATCGTTCCGGCCAAAAAACCGCGTGAGAAAAACGCCCTGCGTGCAGCCCAGGCGAGCTACAGCGATCTGAACGTAGACGCCGATCTTTCGCTGCCCGCAATGCTGGATCAGGTCGTAACCAAACCAACCGTCTTGGGGCTGCGGCGGTTGTTGACCAAGAACGGGTTCGACGCCGCCGAACCGCTGGAACTGCAGCCAGATCGAAGCAGAATTACCAACAACGATCATCGGGCAGTGGTACGAATTGAGTCCATTGCCGGCACGCGGATCGTGGCGCTGGCCAGCGTCCGCCCCAACGGAGCGACCTGGTCGGACAAACCACGCGGCGGCTTTCCGCCCGAAGCGGCGTTCGTTTTTGATGACGCCGGAAACCTGATCACGATGCTCGGCGGCGGCACATCGGCCTCAGGCTCCAACGAAAACATCATGATCACAAATCTGGGATCCACCGGCGATCACTTCCTGCGAACATCCGCGTTCGAGTCGCATCCGCCATACGAATACTACAGCCGCTGGTATCGAATCGGTGCTGAAACAAAACCGGCATTGACGGTGTATCACTACGCCAACTCCAACTCATGGAGCGGCATCAATGGCGACAGCAAGCCGATCGCCGAGTTTGGCTTTTTGGGTTATGAATTCAACGGACAAGACATTGACCACACACTGCCCGGCGTCACTGCCGACGGTGCCACGGTACCGCGTCGTATTCTGTGGGACCGGCAGCAGAAGAAGTTTTTCGGTCCTTCAACGCAGATGTTCGGCAACCGTTCCTTGTATCGGGTGCTCACGAATGAGTCGTCCGAATTCCAGGCCATCGAGGCAACGACAAAGACAATCGTCGCTGCTGGTGGCCGACGCGACTTTCAAAATTGGCATCAATGGACCGTAACGATTCCCCATTCGGGAACGTACACGGCGCGGTTGATCATCCGTGACCGCGATGGAAATACCACACGCACGTTTGAAGAACACACCCTGGCCGGCGGTCAACACAGCTTTCAATTGCAAGTCGATCCCGCAGGACAGAGCGAGTCGAATTCAAAGCTCGTCGTGATGCTGGACGCTTCGGATACCACGAACAAGACCGAATACCGGATACCCCGGATGCAAATTGACGATCGTCCATCGGTCGCCGGACAGGGTGTCTATGTGGCCAGCGAACCGCCGCTGAAACTGTTCGACAAACGACTAGCTGATGACAAACAATCAGTGGTGTGGGTGATCGAGGCGAAGTGACGCGATGCGTAAAAAAAAACCGGCTTTGGAGCTTTCACTCCAAAACCGGTTTTCCTTTTAGACAGCTTGCAGGATGTCCATTTCCTTGGCCAGCCGCTTTCGGGCGACGTGCAATCGACGCTTGATCGTTCCGACCGGCGCGTCAAACTCGTGGCTCATTTCGATCAGCGACTTGCTCTGCAAATAAAAGGCCTTCAATGTCTGCTGGTCCAGCGCACCGAGACGATCGATGCTGTCTCGAACCGCTGCCGCCTGCTCGCGACCCTGCACGACATCTTCCGGGTTATCATCGGCCAAGCATGTCGCTTCCAGAGTCTCCGGATCGCAAGCAAGGGCCCATCGCGTTCGGGTCATTCGGTTGATCGCCATGCGATGAACGATTCGACGCAGCCAACCACCAAATGCCTCCGGAACCCGCAACTGCTGGATCTTTTGCATCGCTTGAATGAACACGTCTTGCGCCAATTCCTCGGCCTCGTCGGCGTTGCGAACGCGGCGCATTGCCAGGGCGACGATTCCGACTCGGTATCGTTCAAACAACTGGCCGAAGGCGTCTTGATCGCCTCGCTGTGCCGCGCGAACCAGTTCGGCAACCGACTGTGTCTCGGCAGTGAAATTCAGGATGTTGTTTTCGGTGAAGTTCATATTCGGTTCCTCCGACTGAGGCCGACCGGCTGCGAATTTGGGTTCGCAATTCTGCCGTCGGGATCGATCACAAATCGAGCGATCGTGGTTTTTGTGAGTTCCTGAGATCTGTTGGGTGGATTGCGACTGAAAACGGCAACAGGGGTTGTCTTCAGGGCAATCCGAACGACGATTCCGCGGATGGCTTGCAAACGGGCATCCCAAGCGACGTGATGCTGGTTCGCAAAAACGCGGGAAGTCGTCAGCTTTGTCGGTCGCTTGCATGCGCCGTGGCTTTGTCATGCCAGAGGCGGGCAAACGGCCGTGGGAAAAACCTGGCGGCTAGGCCGAGGCAGATCCCGCTGGACAACCGGCTGTCACCAACATGAGTTGGGACTGCACTGTGCCGCGTTTACAGCCGAGTCTTCCGGTATGAATCCGACCGGCATCATCCAATGCCATCAGGTCGGACCCCGAATAACTCGGCATCCCCAGATTCGTCCGCAGTAGCCAAAAATGGAGGCCAATGACGGAGACGAACGACTCGACGACCGTAATTGCACGTACTGCGGCGATGGCCAACGAACGTGTGACGGCTGCGATGATCTGTTCGAAACGCATTTCAACCTCCAGGGCACCTTCAAAGACGGTGCGGCTGCGGAGCAGGAAAAAACCAAAATGAACGAGTGGCCGATGCCACGCTTCCGGCTCAAAGGTATACCAGAAGCATTCCCGAGGCTAGCGAATTCGCCCACCTATCGGGTTATTGATCGTATAGACGGCCCTGTACATTCAAGGTTCGCAGCAAAAAAGAAAAAAAACAGCAGCGGATCCACAGCCGGACATGTCGGGAAACCTCGCAAAATCGTTGAGCCTGTTCAGACGGGTCGGAAAACAGGCGGGAATCTCCGTCTTGGAGCTTGTTCTTCCACCGACTTGCCGACTGTGCAACCTGCCGGTGGTCGATGGGGATTTTTGCCGAACCTGCCAATCGGCGCTGCAGCGAAGCGAACCGATGATGGAATCGGCTTGCCCTCGCTGTGGGATTCCGAGACCTCGGGTCGCAGGCCAAGCGGTGTCGATCGGCCGTTCACCCCTCGAAGAATCGTCCGGCGACAATGATCCACGCGGCGGAGGTTGCGTGCATTGCCGGGATCGGAAGTTCATTTTCGACGCGGTGATCACGATGTGGTCGTATCAAGACCGGGTCTGCGAGGCGATTGTGGCGGCGAAGTATGCCCACCAATCGCCGCTCGCCGATGCCCTGGGGCGGCGTTTAGCACAGCGAAACGCCGATCGATTCGCCGCCCAGCGACCTGACCTGGTGACCTACGTGCCATCGCACCTGACGCGTCAGATCTCCCGTGGTGGCAACGGAAATCAGACAATCGCCGGAGCAGTTGCTCGCGAAATCGGCCGCCCTTGTCACACCCTGCTAAAAATGGTGCGTCGGATCGCGAAACAGGCTTGGTTGGATGACCGCCAGCGATTGGAAAATGTTCGCGGTGCGTTTTCGCTGAAAAAGAGCTATGCTTTCCCTAGACCACCCGAAATATCCAACCGTCACATTTTGCTCGTCGACGATGTCCTGACCACTGGTGCGACCGCGAATGAGGTTGCCCGCGTGCTGCGGGAAGGGGGCGCCCAGAGAGTGACGTTGGCGGTGGTGGCACGAGCATTGCGATCGTAGTGGGGGAGGGGGCCGTTTTTTCCGATGGTCCGATGGCTTGAAATCGAGCTTGAAGCACGAGATTGCGATCGAAGCGGGTATCCTGGTCGTCCTCTGCCCGCTGTTTGGCGGTTGATGGAACACTGGTCGGTCGGAAACAATTGTGACAGTGGGTTCGTCTAAACCTGCGATACGGATTGTCTGGCGGAATCCGAAAATTGAGCTCGAATAGCCAAATCATGTCCGATCGAAAAGGAACCGATGAACCTCGAACTGGATTCCATTCCGACTGAGCACTCTCGCATGGTCGGGTTTCGGCGCGATCCTCCGTGGGTTGGGTGTCGTGTTACCGCCGCTGCTGACGATCGTCGTCCTGATTTGGGCCTGGAATACGATCGAAAGTTACGTGCTGCGCCCGATGGAATCGGGCGTACGACATGCCATCGTATGGGGCATCAGCGAAACGTACTCGAGCGTGCCCGCGGGCGCAACTCCCACCGGCGCACGAAAGCTGGACGGGTTCACCTACCACGGCACGCGTTTTGTCCCGGACGACACGGGCCGGCGATTCATGCCGGAGTACGTGAAGAAGATCGTCGACGAGAAAGCCTATTATTTCGATCCCTATTCCCCGTCGCCGGCAAGTGCGAACGCGTACTGGCATCGCTATGCGCAAATGGAGTACATGCCGCGATCGATCGTCGTCCCGGTCTTCCTGATCGTCTTTTTGACCGCACTCTATTTCCTCGGGCGGTTGTTCACGTTTGGTGTGGGACGATGGTTTGTCCGCGGCTTTGACGCGGCAATCTTGCGGATCCCGGTGGTCAACAAAGTCTATGGCAGCGTGAAGCAGGTCACCGATTTTGCCTTCAGTGAGCGGGAGATCGAATTCAACCGTGTCGTCGCCATTCAATATCCGCGGGACGGTATTTGGTCGCTCGGATTTGTGACCGGCAACGGCATTGGTGAGATTGCCGAAGCGACCGGGGAGGCGATGCTGAGCGTGCTGATGCCGACGAGCCCGATGCCGATGACGGGCTTTACCGTGACGGTCAAGAAGAGCGAAGCGATCGACCTGAATTTGACCATTGACGAGGCGATTCAGTTCATCGTCAGTTGTGGAGTGGTCGTGCCGCCCCAGCAGCGGCCCGCAAAACTGGTCGGCGCCGTCGCCAAATCAGACGTCACACCTCCGGCAATCACCTTGGGAAAAGAGACAACCGGTCCGTCGGCTCACGCACAAACCTAGTGGTTTGTGGTGATCAAAAGTTAGCAATCGCGATCGCGAAAAAGGGTCACTTTTTCACCAGTGACCAATCGCGACGTTGGCGACTGCTGGGGATTCCCATTCGTTTTCGGTATTTGGTCACGGTGCGTCGCGCGACCGTCATACCGGCCTTCTTGAGCTCCTCGACCAGTTTTTCATCGCTGTGGGGATCGCTCTTGTCTTCCTTGTCGATCAGCTCTTGCAGCTTCAATCGAATGGTGTCCCAGGCAACATCTTCGCCATCTTCGGTTTGCGTGCCGCCGACAAAGAATCGCTTCAGTGGCAAGATCCCGCGAGGCGTTTGGATCCACTTGTCATCGACGGCCCGGCTGACGGTGGTCACATGCACACCCACCTTGTCGGCGATCTGCTGCATCTTCAGCGGTTCGATCGCTTCGGGTCCTTCATCGAGAAACTTTTTCTGATGCTCGACAATCGCTTGGGCCACTTTCGTCAAAGTGCTGCGACGCTGTTCGATCGAATCGATCAACCACTGCGCACTGCTGATCTTCCCTTTGATAAATTCGCGTTCTTCGGCCGTGCTGGTGGGATCTTGTAGACGCCTGCGGTAGTACTCGCTGATGTACAGAGTCGGCACGCGATCATCATCCAGACGCACTTTGTATTCACCCGTATCGTCCTGCTCCAAGATGATATCGGGCGTGACATTGGGCACGTACGTTTCCATGAACGCGGCGCCAGGCTTGGGATTGAGCACATGCAATTCGTCTCGAACGGTCTGGATCAAGTCGATCGAATAGCCGGTTTTTTTTGCAATTTGCGGCAAACGGTTCTCTGCCAAATCGGCCAGATGTGACTTGATCAGTGTTTTCATTTCCTCGCAATGAGGAAACTCGGGCTTCATCTGCTTCAGCAAACACTCGCTCAAGTCGCGGGCCGCGATTCCGGCCGGTTCGAGTGACTGGACGATCTCCAGCGCGGCCCGAGCAAGCTCCAAATCCTCTTCGCTGTGGCCGGCCGGCAACAGGTCGGCAAGCGGCGTCCTCAGGTAACCGCCGTCCCGGGCATCGAGCGTGCTGATGATTCGCTCGGCAATCTGCTCGACCCGATCATCAATATCCATCTCGGCAAGTTGATGGAGCAAGAAATCATTCAGCGATTCGGGACGCGACTGGGCGTTGGCCATCAGGTCATGACGGCGGTCGGCGTCTTCCTGCATCCGGTTGGCCGAACGTTTGAACGAATCGTCAAACGTGTTGGGCAACTCGGAAATCATGTTCTGCAAACGCTCGAAATCCTCCTGATTGTCATGCTCGTTGTCGACCACCAGCTCTTTTTCGTCTTCGCTGCGGGTGTCCCGGGTGGGAACATCGTCGTCACCCTCGTCGGGCGCAGTCGGATCGACTTCCTGCTGCTCCAGCAGCGGGTTCTCGTTCATTTCCTGCTCGATCCGTTCCTGCAGCGCAAGAGTTGGAAGCTGCAAAATCTCCATCGACTGGATCATTCGCGGCGCAAGCTTTTGCGTTTGCATTTGTCGGGCCTGAAGGCCCATCGACATTCGCATGTCAGCGATCTCGTGAAAAAGGTGCATCCGTGGCGTGTGCCTGGCGGCAACACTGGCAATCGTATCTCGCTGCATAGCCCCCCTCCCTTGAAAGCACCCGGGTCAAAGCCGAGCAGTGCTACGTTTTGGGTCGAGCAAGCGATGCAGCGAATTCCGTTCCATTTATTATAGTTTTTGTCGGCCCGTCAATGCGTCGGCAATCATTTCGCGATTGGCGTACTCCAAAACGCTTCCCGCTGTGATGCCGCGAGCCAACCGCGTGACCTCCACTGGGAATTCGCTGAGCAGATTACTGATATAGAGGGAGGTGCCGTCCCCCTCTACCGTCGGGTTTGTCGCCATGATCACCTCGACAAAGTTTCCGGTCCGCACCCGCTCGACCAGCGGATCGATGGTCAGCTGGTCGGGGCCCACTCCCTCCAGCGGCGCGATCTTCCCCAACAAGACGTGATACAGGCCCCGAAACACGCCGGACTGTTCCAAACTCATCAGATCGCGGGGCTGTTCGACGACGCATAGCCGGGTTGCGTCTCGGGATGGATCGGCACAAATCGCACACGTTTCGGTTTCGGCCAAATTGAAGCAAGTGGCGCAATACCGCACATCCTTGCGGACTCGGCGAATCGCGTCGGCCAATGCCAGCGCCTCGTTTTCGCTCACTCGCAACAGGTGAAAAGCCAACCGCTCGGCACTTTTACGTCCGACACCTGGCAGGCGGCCGAGATGGTCGACCAATTCGGACACCGCGCCGGCGTGCTTGCTCATGATTGTCGTTTCCTTGCAGACGGAGCTCTCCGTTTGCGGGCAGGAATCAGGCGCCCCCGGTCAGATTGGTCAGAACGCCGTCGAGACCGGGCAAATTCACATCCATGTCGCTGACCATTTGGCTGATTGCTTCGGCATACAACTGCTTCGCCGCCGCGCCGGCCGCGTTGGTGGCGTCCCGGACGGCATGCTCCAGATCTTGGCCGGCCAGCTCACCCGTGATTGTGACCTGTTGCACGTGACCGACCCCGTTCATGGATACGTTCACTTGGCCACATCCGGAACTGGCGCTGACCTTTTCGCTTTTCATCCGTTCGTTCAGCTGCTGCAGTTTTTCGGGCAACTTCTGCAGGGCCCCCACCATCGAGGCGATGTTGCCAATATTCCCCAGGCCCTTGAACATGATCGAATTCCCATGAGTTGAGTGTTTGGATGACTGGTATCGTAACGGATTGCTAATGATTTGCGTTCGCGTCGCCTCGCTATCGCGGACGGTCGATCCGCACGATTTCGGCTTCGAATAGATCGAGGCACGATTTCACAACGGGATTCGCTTCGATTTCCCGCATCCTCTGCATTCGTGACGGCTTATTGGCGGTCGGCACGATCGCCTTCGGCTGAATTTTGGTAGCCGCGATGTTCAGTTCCAAGGCGATCGGGCGGCCGGCAATATTCGATATCGCATTTGTCAGTGCATTCTTGTGCTCTGGCAACTCACATCGGCTCATCGCCAATTTCGAGTCGGCGGGGAAGACCAAGCGTAATTTGTCGTCGCCCGATGGCACGATCTGTTCAACCGACCGGGCCAAAGTTTCGGTCATCGACTCCAACTGTTCGACAGCCTTTGACCAGACCTGATCGGCCGTTGCCTGATTCCAGGGCTGCGAGTCCAATGCCAACGGGCTGAGGGTGGCAGCCGGTTGGGGCGGTTCGAGTACGGCAACTGCCGGTAGTCCCGCATGATCGACCACCGTGGTGGTTGCCCGCTGGGAGACCCCCGATGGCGTGGATGTGCTCAGCGAACTCGTCGGCTGAGACCGCTGGCGATCAAAGTGCGGCGCCTTTACGGTCGCGTTTTTTTTTTCGCTGGGGCCGGCCTTCGTGGCGTCGCCCATGGACCCGGCCGCGGCCGCCAGGTCGACGATGCTCTGCAGATCGGGCAGATGACAGATCTGGATCAACGTCGCCTCGAGCAACACACGCGAGTGAACGCTGTGTCGAATTCGCACCAGCGTCTGGTCGATCAAACCAACCACCGCCAAGACGGTTTGCAGCCCCCATCGCTGGCCGAGCTGCTTCAATTCCGAATGCAACGATGCCGAACTATGCCGCATCAGCGAAGCGTCGCAACCAACCGTCACCGCCATCAGATCGCGAAAATAGCCGAGCAATTGTTCGGCCAAACGTCCCGCGTCCACGCCGGCGTCGATCCCAGCATCCAATTGACGCATTGCCTCGGCGGCATCCCGGTCGGCCATTGCCACGGCCAACGCATGAAGCCGTTCATCATCGGCGGTGCCAAGCATCGTGTGCACCTGATCGGCCGTCAGCTTGCCGTCGCTGAAACTGAGCACCTGTTCGAGCAGGGATTGGCTGTCTCGCATCGATCCAGACGCACGGCGCGCGATCAACTCGAGCGCGTCATCATCGGCCTCGGTCGCCTCGGCCGTCACGATTTCGCGCAGTCGACCGATGATCTTCGTGACCTCGACCGGTGCGAAATCGAAACGCTGGCAACGGCTGAGGACCGTGATCGGAATCTTTTCGGGATCCGTCGTACAAAAAATGAACTTTACATGCTCGGGCGGCTCTTCGAGCGTCTTGAGCAGCGCGTTGAACGCGGCGCCGGTCAGCATGTGAACTTCGTCGATGATGTAGATTTTGAATCGTGAACGGCTGGGACGTACCCCAACATTGGCGCGCAGACTGCGGATCTCATCGATCCCACGATTGCTGGCACCATCGATCTCGATCACATCAATGTCTTCGCCCGAGTCAATCGCGTGAGCAACGTCACTGTGATTGTCCGGTGTCGCAGTCGGTCCGGAGGGATCATTGAGCGCCTTGGCAAAAATCCTGGCGGTGCTCGTTTTGCCGACTCCTCGAGCCCCCGTGAACAGATAAGCATGACCGACGCGACTGGTCTCAATCGCGTTCTTCAGGGCGCGGCCAACGTGGTCTTGCCCAACCAATTCATCAAACCCCAGTGGCCGGTAACGCCGGGCAACGACGACATAGCTGCCACCCGAGGAACCGCGGCCCGGGGGTGGTGGATCAGGCGTGCTTGGGGGATCAGAGCTGCTTGCAGAATCGGACATAAGAAGGGGCGAGCGGGGTGCTGACGATGACGATCCAGGCAGGACGCACCGGGGGGGCCAATGAACGGAAAATTCTTGCCCGGAGGTGGCGCTCCTTGCACAAAGCTACACCGCTTATGGCTGCTCCAGTTAAGGCCTGACCAAGTTCACGACTCACAGTCGCAAGGAAGCGCCACCTCCGGACAAGATTCCGTTCACGATATCCATCCATCAAACCCGCTCACGATATCATCATCGCGTTCAAGATATCGTTCCGGTCAATCATTCCGCATACGATATCCCGCATCCCGTTCAATGATCCCGCATCCCGTTCAATCCCGGTCCATTGGGTTGACGTCGGCAAGGTTGGACGACCTTGCCGAGCTTTCAGTCTAGGCGACCGGATGGATGTGGAAAACCCGCCCGATTGCCCTGTCGATCCGATCGGCTATCGCCGACGCCCCCCCCTGCCACGACCGGCACCACCACCACCACCACTCTTCGATTTTTTGTGGTTCTCGACATTCACGTCGACCAGAATCGATACGGTTTCGAGCCAGGTGGGGACACTGCTGCGGCGATGTGGCTCTTCGTCACCCCCGGAATCGTCCTGGTCGCTGCCGCGACGCGGCCGCCGGCCATTGGCCACATCCTGATCGTCGTCGCGCGGGACACGACTGCGAGGCCGCGCATCATCGCTTTGGCGGACTTCTTCGTCGTCGCGGCCACGACTCCGCGATCGGCCCCGTTGGCCGCGACGAAGGACTTCAGCTTCGGCATCGTCTTCGTGGTCATCGTCGAAGGTGGGTGCCACGTCTCGTGGCTCGCGATCCTCTGCTTCGGGTGTTCGCTGGCGACCTTCTCCATCAACTCGGCTCCGGCCTCGTCCGCCACGTCCCCCGCGTCCACGCCGACGTGATCGGCCGCGAGGCGTTTCCTCGTCGCCGCCTTCTCGCTCCGCAGCGGGAGCCGATTCGGCGCCGAACTCGTCGACGATTTCCTCGACCTCATCGATGATTTCATCGAAATCATCGTCGATCATCTCCTTGTCGCCTATCTCTCGCGGGTCACGCCGTCCCCGACCACTGTCGCGATCGGACCGGCCGCCGCGGCGACTCGCAGTCTTCTCGTCGCTGCCGGGCCGCGGTTCGCCTCGGCCGCCACGTCCACGACCGCGTGAGTCATCGTCGGGGCGATCTTCTTCCGACCTGGCCGTTGTTTCCGAGCTACCCGAGTCGGACCGGGGGGACCGATCGAGATCTTCTTCCGACATCTTTTGCCGTGCGCCGCGTCGCCCACGGCGCCGGGCGCTGGCGACTCGTCGCGACCCGGACCCCGGCTTTCCTCTGACCGACCTGAATCGCGGCCACGTGGCCGTTCCTCCTGGGAGCGTTCCTCTCGGGGTCGTTCCGCCCGTGGCCGATCCTCCCCCAGATCTCGGTCGCGAGAATCTCGGTCGCGAGAATCTTTGCCACGTGAGCCTGCCCCACGTGCATCACCGCGTGAACCTTCGCGAACCTCGTCGCTGGTTGCCTGTGAACGAGGCAGGGAAACCGTATCCTCCGGCTCGTCTGTCTCCGCCTCTTGTTCGGGTTCGGGCCCCAGATCGATACCCAGGCCGCTTCCGAATCCGGTGTTTTTCTTGGCCGGACCGGTTGCCACCCGTTCGGTCCGATCGTCGCCTCGCGAGGATCGTTCGGGCGGGCGGCGCTCGGTGGTCCGCGCGGGCCGCGCGGGCGGCTCCGACTGGGGATCCACGCCAAGTTCGGCCGCCAACCCGCTCCACGCCGAATCGAGTTCGGGTTGCTCGGAAGATTCGACGTCCGATCGCTCCTCGGCAACAGGCGAGATGAAGCCGGGGAGGATATTTTGCGGAGCAATCGTCTTGAGCGCGTCTAACACGCTTTCCTCCGACGGCTCGCTGTCGTCATCCCATTGAGAAACCTCGGATTCGTCGTCCGCGTCGGACTTGGCAGCGGGCTGCTCGGTCGGCTTGGGCTGAGCGGGAGGGGCTGGTTCGACGTGTTCTTCTTTTTTCGATTCTTCCTTCGGTGGCTCAGCGGGTCCGGGTGTGCCGAGCAAATTTGCCAGGAAGTTCCAATGGTCAGATCTCATGAAAGGCTAGATGATGAGGGTGAGGTTGGACTGGTTCGCGTTCTGTCCCAGCGACAGGATCCGAAATCGATCGAAAGCACAAGGAGAATTCGATCTGGTCACGCAAATCCAGCGATGAAATGCTGTTATTTTGTTGCCACTGAATGAGAGGTGGTCGCTGCGAATGTCGGTCAGCTGACCCGATTGCCGAGAATGGCACTCTTCGTTCAACCCTCTATGTATAGCCGCTGGGCATTTATCCCCCAAGGGCAAGCGGGCTTTCTGATCGCTTTTCGCCCCAGAATGCTCGCCACCCTGCTCGACTTCCGATCAGCAGCCGGCATCCTCCACCACTCCCTCCCAATGCGTCATTGCCGCATCGCTCCACCGAGATGGTCGTAACAGGCAATCTGGCCGGATCAGTGCGGCAATCTCGCTTGTGGTCATGAAACTGGCCTGGGAAGTGCCGCGGGTCGATGGAAAGAAAACCGGGAAGCCGTAGGTTCTGCGACCAGCACGAGTCGGTAGGCTATTCTCCAAAGAAATCGTTTTGACACCCCCTTTTGTCCTTTGTCAGCCGATCCCCTGAGGACATTCGGAAACGGAGTCCATGCCGCTGAAAGTGTCCGCCGTGATGCACCCCGATCGACTCCGCGACAGGTGGATCGCCAGCGTTCGAGCGTGCATCGGCTGCTGTGCTCTGTTGATCTTCGCTCTGACCTTAGCAACATCGACTTCCTTCGCTCAGCAACTCGATCGCGCCCCGGCGAAAACGACGTACTGGAAAACCAACTGGTCCTTTTCAGAGATCGACGTCAATCGACTGCTCTCGATGATGAACGCCATTGGCATCGATGTGCCGATCGACACCTTTGGCACCGTATCGGTCGACTTTCAAGTCTCGGTCCCGTTGACACGTTTGCGCGACGGTAAGGCTTATCGACTCGAGGGGACGATCACTTCGCGACGCCTGCGACTGGAACAGTTGCTGCTACAAGAGTTTGCCGCGGATGTCGCTTATCGCGACGGTTTGCTTGAACTGGTCAACCTGAGGGGTCGATTGTCCGATGCGACTGTACCCAATCGTGACCCGAACGATCCCGAATCGATGGCAACCGGTTCCACCTTGTCCGGCAGTGCCTCGGCGCAGTTGCTGCCGCTGGGGAATTTGAAAGCCAACGTGAAAGCAGATTCTTTACCGATCGGCCCCATTGACCAGCTGGTCATGTCGACGACTTCGCAATCCCAACGCGAGCCGGTCACGGGCAGATTCAGCGGCAACATCCGGCTCCGCGTGCCCATCGATCAGATAACAGACGCGAACTCCTGGAACGTGGAAGCCGAACTGCAGGCAACTGACGTTCGGATCGGAGCATCGCCAGCGGTTTCGGTTGATAGTGGCCGCCTGACGCTAAACGAGGGGAAGCTTCATGCAGAAGAAATGTCCATCGCGTCGCAATCATCCCCCGAGGCAAGTGTCACCGCCAGCGCCACGGTCGAACTGGCCGGTCGTCAACGTTATGAGTTTCAGCTTCGCGCCAATGACGTTTCGCTCACGGCGATCTCGCAGATGATTGCCGAACGTTCGATCGTTGACGGAAAGGTTGATTTGAATGCGCAAGGTCGAGGCGAATTGGCGACTGCCGGATTTCTGGCGGTCGGTCGCATCGCGTCGCCGAGCCTGGCGGTGTACGGGGTCGATCTGGGATTGATCGAGCATGAGTTCCAAGTGAGTGAACAATCCTTGACGCTTTCCCCGATCGACCATCGAGAGTCGCCGTCCGAGCATGATCTGTCCCTGAAAAGTGTTCGGTTCGAATATGCGATCACGCCTCAAGCTTTTTCGATTCGCGATCTGACCGCCGGCCTGTTCGGTGGCTCGGTCGTGGGCAGCGGCAGCGTCGCGAGAGACAAAGCCGGGACGAATCGTTTCAATCTGGTATGGCAGGACATCCAACCACAGTGGCGAGGAATGGGACCGAACCTTGCACCCATTTCGGCTCGCAGTTCGGGACAGCTTGAACTGTCCACGCCGGCCGATTCGATCGCCGAGGCTGAAGGCGAGTTGCAATTAAAACTATCAGAAATTTCGGTCGGAAAGCTCGATGTCGGTGAGCTGGATCTCAGTGGCAGCGTCCATCGCGGCGAGGTTCGCATGAGCGGCCGTGGTCAACTGTTGGGCGGAAAAGTCGATATGGACCTCACCGCCCCGGTGCGCGATTTGATCACCCTTTCTGCCGTCGATCCTGCGGCACAACCAATGGACCAGGGCGGCGACAAAAAGAATGGAGACGCCGGGCAGGGCGATCGACCAAAGACGACGGGCCGAGCGACGATCAAGTCGATGCGTCTCAATGAATTGACAAAGCTGTTTCGACAACCGGCTCTGCAGGGCATCGATGGCAACATATCGGCAATCATCGAACTGCTGCCGCCGCACTCCGGCCAAACAGATTCGCTGCGGCAATCCGCGTCGACCTGGCCGCAGGTCGGCATCGAGCTGACGGCGGTTGACGTGGTCCGGAATCGACGCACGCTGACGCGGCGATTGACCGCCAAGTTGAAAACGCAAGGCAGTGACATCACGGTTCAAAGTGTCCATGGAATTTTCGCCGGAGGCTTCGTCCAGGCCGCCGGTCGCTGGTCGCTGGCAAGCCAGACCCAGCAATTGCAAGTCAGCATGTCGAACGTCGACTTGTCGCTCGCGGTGCTCCCGTTTTCTCCCCAAAACGTCGATTCCATCGCTGGGAAGCTGTCGGGGACGATGTCGGTGACCGGCGGCGAGCGGTGGCGTCTGCGAGGCTCGTTGTCGGCTCGTGATAGTCGACTGTTTGCGATTCCCACCGGGACCGTTCGTAGTGGATTCCGTGCATCGATGACGCCAAATCTGACTCGCTGGGAATTTCATCTGCCTTCCATCCGCGGCCAGTTAGCAGGTGGCCGTGTTCGCGGGAGCGCCCAGTTGACCTCGTCGGCGATCTATGTCGGCGCTCCCGACCTGTCGAGCCACTGGCAATTGGATCGCGTCGACTTTGCACGCGTGCTGGAACAAGCCAGCGGATCAGCCTCGTCGTATGCCGGCGGACAATTGACGGGTGAATTGACTCTCGGGGGTCGCGGAGTCCGCAGTCCCGGTGATCTGAGCGGCCGTTTCGATGCCGAGCTCGATGGGACTCAGTCCGAAGCGGTTCCCGGACTCCTTTCGGCCGATCAATTCTTAGGTGTGATCTCACTGGCCCAAGTGCGATTCAACTCGGGGCGGATGCGTGGCGTCATCGGTGGCGGCGCGGCGCGTCTGGATGAATTCTCTCTCAGCAGCAATCGCGTGAGAGTTTGGGCCGAGGGAACGATCCAACTGGCCAGTGGTGGAACCGACTTGGACGTGGTGATCTCCACCGGCAACTTCCTTCTCGATAACGCCAAAGTGGTCGCGTTCGCGACTCAGCTGGCCATTCAGTCGGTGCTGCCGATCGCCACGCTGATCGAAGTCAATCGGCTGCTCAGCAATCGCACGATCCACCTCGCTTTTACCGGCCCGCTGACCGACCCGCGAGTCCGCCTGAAGCCGCTTGAGATCATCCGTGAAGAAGCCGCCAGGTTTCTGCTACGAGAAATCTTGGTGGCGACATCGGCCACCGCAGATAGTTTCTGAGTCGAGCGATTCGCCGCTGCTGGCCGCTGGCTGTCAAACTGTGACGATCGCAAGGAGCTCGCCGGTTGTTACGATTTTTTGGGTCGTATCAGTCGACACGATCGCGGCGGTGGTATCACCGGCACGACTCCGAGGGGTGCAGTCCTATCGATTGTGCCGATTCCCCCGGTATGCGATACCGATCTCTCTGCGAAACGTTGTTGGCATGTCTGCTGCTGTCGTCACTCGGTTGCAGCAGCCTGGGGCTGTCGCTGTTTCCAAGCGGACAGCAGCTGACCAAACAAGCCAGTGCGATGTTGGACCGTTCACCTCGCGCGGCTAACCTGCCGCGTGAGCTCAGCCAAAGCGTGCTGCCCGATCACTACCTGCAGCCCGGCGATCAATTGCTGATCGAGCCGGTTGACTACGAAAGTGAGATTCGACTTCCCGCCGATCAACGCGTGATGGCCGACGGCAAACTTGATTTAGGCAAATTTGGCCGTGTCAACGTCGCAGGATTGACCCTGGAAGTGGCCGAACAGATGATCGAGCGGGCGATCGCCGCGGATGGAACGAATCCATCGAACGTCAATGTGCGGCTGCTAGAACCGGTGCATCGATTCTATGTGCTGGGCGAAGTCAACTCGCCGGGCAGCTATCCGTTGGTTGGGCACGAAACGGTGCTTGATGGGATTCTTGCCGGCGGCGGACTGACCAGCGCCGCGGCCCCCTGCAAGATTTTGTTGGCCCGCCCCACACCGCCTCCCTCTTGCCGGGTCACTCTGCCGATTTGCTATCGTGAAATCACTCAACTTGGTGACACCACGACCAATTACCAGCTGCAGCCCGGCGATCGAATCTTTGTCGCCTCACGATCGTGGTGCGACGAATGGAAGTTCTGGCAGGCCAGTCAAACGTGCCAGCGATGCAATGCGTGTCAGCGACCATGCATCGATCCGGCGATCGCAGGGTATGACAATCCGATGATTCGGATCCCCACCGACCGGGTCAGTCCCCCCACCGATCGGGTCAGTGCCCAAGACGCCTCGTTCGGGGGAACTCCGGTCGGCCCCAGCCCGCAGCCCGAGGCGATCGGAATCTCCAGCCAGGACGACGCCAAGGAATTACCGACCACCTCACGCCTGCCAACGACGGCTGACGGCGAGCTCGACTTCGGACCCGACGCGGCCTCGGCCCAGACGCTGTCGGAGCGATTCGAGCCGTTGTGGATCACGCCGCCAAAGCTGGGGCCCTGAACCGGCAATCGGCGCCCCTCGGGGGGCCGCATCCGAGCAGCGACCGCGCGTGCGACGTCTTGCTAGCATCAACGCCACAAAAGGGTGGGAAAAGTCCCTGGGAAGGCTTTGACAAGTGGCCCCGATGCCCTAGTATTTCGCCCCAGGAAGGAAAGCTCGCTAGCGTTTATCCATTCTCGCCAATCGGAAGATCCGACGAGCGTCGATGCATCGCGCGAGCACTCGGTTGGATCATTGCTTTTCGGCAATGGCGGTCGAAGGGGCTTTCCGCAAACGGAACATCCGTTTGCTCCGCTAAACAGGTGACGGGACGAACAAAACCAGGGATCCAAAGGAGTTTGGTATGACCCGCATTCCGCTGAGTCGCGCAGAAGAAGAAGCCCGCTTGCGACGTGAACGGTTGGACCTCAGCATTGCCGAGATGGGACTCTCGGTGCGAACGACCAATTGCTTGGAAGAAACCGGTATCCTGACCGTTCGAGATCTGCTCAATGCGACCCCGCGGCGACTGCTGTCGATCAGCAACTTTGGGGAAAAGACGCTGGAAGAGGTCTATGGGGCTTTGGAAAAACTGGGCTTCTATCGCCCCAACCGCGAGACGATCGGCGCCTCTTGATCTCGGCTGATCATCCTCTGGGTGAGAGTTTGATCCGATGCAAACGTGATTGAAGGCCAAGAACAGATTCATGCCCCGTTTTCCACAACCCTGGAGCAAGAAACGGGGCGCACGAATGATCGGCAACGCGCTCAGCGGCGTTGCCGGTGAGGTTGCCTTTTACGCGACCCTGTTTCTCGTCGGCGTGTTTGGTATCTCGCTCGTTTTGATCACTCGATTTGCACCCGAGAGCGCCTCCCAACGTTCCCTCGGGTGCGCTCGAGAGCAGCTTGAGCACATGGGTATTCGGTGTCCTCTCGGTCGCTGCGATTGGCAGTGGTGCGGGCGGTTTGGTGTTCCGGTTGATGAAAATCGGCGCCAGCAGCGAACGCCGATCAGCGATTGCCAGCCGTGCCGGTTCGCTGGAACGGATCGGGCCGACATCCGAGGACGGCCGCAAACTTCCCAACGTGCCGCGCGGCCGATCACTGACCGATAGCCCTGGCGAACGACTGAGCTATCGGTTGGCCGCCGAATCTTCCGACGCGGAAATCGCCGGACCGGCCACGCTGGCGCTGCTTTGGAACTCGGTCTGGTTCGTGCTGCTGGCGGTCGTGGTTTCGGGTTTTTGGTACGGCCGACCCCGATACATTCTGGCCGGATTACTGGTTCCCTTCGCTGGAATGGGGATCTGGTCCTTTCGCTTCTTCCTTGCCCAACTTCGCCAGCATGCCGGCGTTGGACCCACGATCGTGGAAATCAGCGACCATCCACTTTACCCAGGCCAGCAATATCGCTTGTTCGTTTCCCAGACGGGGCGTCTTCAGCTTCGCCGACTGCAAGTCCAACTGACGTGCGAAGAAGAAACCTTCTATAGTCAAGGAACCGACGTACGGGTCGACAGGTACGTGGCTTTTACGAAAGTTCTTCACAAACAACGCGATGTACGCGTTGACCCGAAGGACCCTTGGGAACAACAATTACTGCTCGACCTTCCTGACAACATCATGCATTCGTTCGTGGGTTCGCACAATGCGATCCGCTGGAAGATCGACGTTATTGGAGAATCACGTCCGTGGCCATCGTTCTGCCGAAGTTTTCCCGTCGCCGTCCATCCACCGGGCTTGCCACCGAAACGCGCCCCGCGGTGAATGTGACGCTCTGTCGTGAAGACGGGATCTACGAAGCTGGCGGACAATTGATGGTCAGGTGGCGGATTAGCCGCGTGCCGATGGACGAGGTTCAGGGCATCGAAGTTTCTGTGCTGTGGCATACCGAAGGGAAGGGTGACGAGGATTTGCACGTCCACCATTTTCATCGGCTTGTGGAAAACCAGATCCGCCGCTCCGGTTTGGCCGATGAACAGTCGTTGCGTTGTGAGTTGCCAGCCACGCCACTGAGTTACCACGGGCGACTGATCAGCGTGTTGTGGTGCATTCGTCTTCGCCTGTATCTTTCGGGCGGACGCGAGATCGTTGCCGAGCAACCTTTCCACTTGGTCTCACCAGGATCTCGCCTCAAATCTGTCCCCCAGGCATCGCCAGATGAACCCAAGGCCGATGACGACGCCTGGACCGAAGTGCTGCCCCAATCGGTCGGCTCCTGAGCGATATGTCCGGTCGCCTGCGGAACGCCAACCCGTTTTGCACCCGGTTTGTACAACCCGGCGCAATCGAATTTCACTTCGCCAGCGATCAAGATGGCCACGAATCGAACGGCCCAACGTCAACGATCGTTGACCAACTGGTTGCCAAACGCTTCGCCCTCGTCGTCGGACCGCACGGTAGTGGCAAATCAACTCTGCTGCAGACGCTGCTGCCCGAATTGCAACGTCGCTTTGCCAAGGTTGTTTCCGTTCGTACCCACGCCTGCCCGTCCAATGGCTTGTCTTCCCGCCTCACCCACCGGCGTCAGCTTGCGTTGCGTCTTCGCCAACATCAAAATCGGCTCGACGAGCGGGGACTATTGATCGTCGACGGAATCGAACAACTGACGATCCCCAGCCGCCTTGGGCTGCTGCACACCGCCAAACGTAAAAGCCAAACGGTTTTAGGCACCAGCCACCGTCGCCTTCGATCGTTTGCGACGATCTTTGAAACAAAGGTCAACGCTCGACTGATCGAGACATTGACCGAATCACTCCTCCTCGACACCCCAGGAAATCTTTCCAATCCAGTTCTCGCCGAACTTCGAAGTCGAGATTTGACTAAGCTGTGCGATGTTCGCGAACTCTGGTTCGATCTGTATGATTTTACTGAGACGCTGCGAGAGCGGCAGCCGCGGTGAAGACCCCGGGGGGAAACGGCGAGGGAGCTCAACAGCCGGGCCAGCCCCGCGGGTGCTTTCCGCTTGTCCCCCATCTCCGTTTCGTACTTCGCCTCCGTTTCGTACCCCGATCTCGTTTCGCACCCACCCGTCGCCTTGTTCGCGCCCACCACTTTTGCTTCACCCCACCAACCGAGAAAAACGACCGCCATGGCCGTTCGATTGTCTGTTGTCATGGTGCACTCACCACCGCCATCGGTATCGGCCGGTCAACTGGCCGAAGCGGTTGTCGGGGAATTGATTGGGCTGCCCGGGATCGATCTGACCTTGGTCGGACCGCTGGCGGAACTTTCCGCCACGGCGACCGATCGATTGACGCTCGAGTCGCTCAGCGGTGATGTCGCTGTGCTCGACTGGCAGACGGCCGCCGAGATTGTCACATCGCTCAGCAATGTTGGTCTGGAAGGCAATCGTACACCTCATGCCGATGACCCGCACGCGGCCGCCCCGTCGCTGCCCGGACGCCGCATCTACGCGTTCGATTTGACCAAATTTCGTGATGCCCAAACGCTGTGCCGTGCGATCACCCTGATCAAGTCCGGCCGCCAGATTCGCACGTTTTCGTTGCTGCCGGGCCCGATCCGGGAAACCAAAACGGCGAGCATCCCGGCCCGGGGCCGGCAGAACTCCGACGCGGATCATGCCCCGGCGATTTCGGTGGTCGGCACGACCACCGATCCCGCGGCCAGTCCCCAGCCAGCACAGGCTGCCCGAACACTTGATTTAGACGACCTTCTGGATCAACTGGACGATCTGGACCCCTAGCTCGACGAACTGAAAAAATCGCGACCAGTCCGGTACCGACGTGATTTCCAACGAATTGCCATCCCTGCTCGCGGCTGATACTCTGTGGGAATGGCAAGCGGGGCGGATGAACCGTCCTCAAGTCCTTATGTTATTCGGAATTTATCTATGGCGGCCATCACCACACAAACTAGCGGCGAAATTTTGGTCGTGGGATTCACGGACAGCAAGATTCTTGACAGCCAGCGAATCGAGCAGGTTGGCAAAGAACTTCAGGAGTCCGTTCCCCAAGCCATTCACAAAAAGCTCTTGCTGAACTTTCGCGGCGTCTCGTTCATGTCATCGGCAATGATCACCAAGTTGGTGATGCTGAACAAAGGCTGCAAAGCACAGGGGGTGGCCCTCAAGTTTTGCGAGGTTTCACCCAATGTTCTGGAAGTCTTCAAAATCACGAAGCTGAACAAGTTGTTCGACATCCAGGGCGGCGAAGAGAAAGCGATGGCCAGCTTCGATAAGAAAGGCTGGTTCGGCTAAGCCGCTCTTTGGAATCAAGCAAACATCCTTTGAACGCGCGACTCGACCAAGCCTCTCGGTTGATTGAAATCGAGCGGGCGCAGATCGGACATGAAATCCATGACGCGCTGTTGCCGCTCATCTTTGCCGCCTCGGCGAGCATTGGCAGGATGATCGATGACAGCGACTCCGACCCGGAATCGATCGCCTCCGACCAACAGCAACGACTCACACAGATCGCCTCGTGGCTGGACGAAGCGATGCAAACCGGTCGACGATTGTTGACCCAAGTCTATCCGCCCGAACTGGCTGCCCAAAACTGGACCGCTACCGCTGCGGCGGATATCGAACGATTGCTGGGTGACCAACATTCGATCGTGAGTTGGGACGTCGATCCCCAGATCAATCGGATCGAACAACACCTTGCGCTGGCTGCCTACCGAATCGTGATCGAAGCGATTCGCAATGCGATCCGACACGGCAACGCAACGAATGTCTCGGTTCGCGGTTCCAAGGTTGCGGACCATTGGCAAATCGAAGTTAGCGATAACGGCAGCGGATTTGATGCGACCAACATCCCCAGCGATCGATTCGGAATCCGCTCGATGATCGGACGAGCCGAACTGGCCGGCGGCACCTTGAACATCCACTCCAAGCCGGGCGGACCGACGACGATTGCGTTCCGCTTTCCCTGCGACCGATCGTAGAGCCGACCGAGCAACTCTGTGCCGACGCCGCTTCGGCATTCCTTCGCCGCGATCGGCCGAAACATCGCCATCACTTGCCTCGGCCGCCGGCGCAATCGCCCGGCACTAGGACTGTGTCGCGACGTCCATGTCTTTTAGCGATTTACCGAGCCGCTTTCGTCCGCCAACTTTACTTGACCGCGCCTTCGGTGCCCCCTCCCCGTGCAGCATGGCAGCAACATTGGGATGCAGGTCATCGGCATCCGCTGGCGTCCCGATCTGTTCGATCGCATCGCTGACGCCCAGCAAAACGGACTGTCGCACACCATCGCGAAGCCACTCAAAGAAATTCACATTCATGGGAGATGTCTCTCAAAAAATCGAGTATGCGGATCGCCGTCCATCGTGCGGCAGTCGTGTTGAGTACTCTCGTCAAAGTGTTGATTTGGATTTGACGAACAACGAGGCTGCCGCTTGTAGTGATCGGACCATCCGTGCGTCTAGATCGACTTTTCCTGACCACGTTTCGCGATCAAGATTCTTCGCCGCCGCGTGAAACTGACTGAAAGGATTCATCCTGTTCGTCGACCCATTGGATCTCACCGAGCGATTCCAATTCGGCTTCGTCCTGACGCTTGCCAGCGCGCACCGCAATCATCGCTGGTAGTTGCCAATCGGCAGACTCGGGTATCGACTGCCAGCCTCCGACAAAGAATCCGGTGGAACAAGCATCGGCGTCCGCGGCCGATGGCGTGACCACCGTCAATGCCAGCAAATCACCTGCCGGATAGCCGGTTCTGGGGTCGATCACATGCCCAAACCGGCGACCGCGGTGATGAAAAAACTGTTTGCCCGAACCGCTGGTCGCCAAGGCACGATTGCGAAGCCAAATCCCACCCAGCCGCCGCCGCGGCTTGGTCGGGTGTGAGATTCCCACGGCCCAACCCATGCCGCTGTCGCGTGTTTGATCGCCCACGGCAATCACGCTGCTACTACCGCCATGGATCAAGAAGTCGGTGATCCCGGCGGCTCGCAATCGCGCCGCGATCCGATCCAACGCATCTCCCTTGCCGATCCCGCCCAAATTGACCGACATACCAGGCCGGTTGAATGAAACCGTGCGGCGTTTGGTATCGAGTTGCAAGTGTTGGTACCCGACGCAAGCCAAGGCCCGGTCGACTTCTTGGGGGGTCGGTTTTCGTCCGCGACGACGCGTGAACCCCCACGCCTCCACCAACGGTCCAGCTGTGATATCGAACGCACCGCCTGTCCTGGCACTCCATAGCACCGACCTCTCGATCAACGAAAACGTTTCCGCTGACAATGTGACCGGTTGGTCAGCGGCGATCATGTTCAATCGCGAGATTTCGCTCTGCTGGCGATAAATCGTCAACGCGTCTTCGATTTCATCCAGGTAATCGAGCGCCTCGACGACCGGTTCGACCGCGCCGGCATGATGCGACGGCAACAGGACGGCAAACTCGGTAGCCATCGCTCGATGGGTCACCTGAGTGATCAGCGAGGGGTCATCTGGCCGGGTCGATGTCATGATCGCGGTCGCTCGAACGGGCGGGGGGGAACGGGATTGCGATGCAGGACAGCGTCGGGCGTGTCTCTGCTCGATCCAGACTCATCTTATGGGAGGGCGAACCCAACCGGCCGGCGGGACGTCCCAAACAGGCGAAATCGTACCATTTCTCGGAAAAGGCAAAGGGTTGCGTGAAGCAGCGTGATTGAGCACAATCTGCGGGTCTCGAGCAGCGAGCAGTCGCAGTTCTGGATGACGACCGAGAAACAGGGAGCGGTGGCTGAGTGGTCGAAAGCGCCGGTTTGCTAAATCGGTGAACCGGGTAACTGGTTCCGCAGGTTCGAATCCTGTCCGCTCCGCTTGATAAAAACGTCGCAGGAGCCCGGGGGCGCGAATGTGTCTCCGGGTCATTTTTGTTGGTGACATCAATCGCAATCCAGCGGTTTCTTTGGTGCCCCAACGCCAAGAGGGTGTAGCTCAGTCGGTAGAGCAACGGACTTTTAATCCGTTGGTCCTGGGTTCGAGTCCCAGCACCCTCACTTGTTTTTTGCCACTTTTGCTAAGAAACAAAATCGACGAGTACGCCCGGTCGAACGCCCGACACTGAAAACTGCGTTGCTAGTCGCCTTTCTCAAGGCGACGCAATGTCCAAGTTTCTGAGCAACAAACGCTCGCTCGTAACGGCCGGCGAGTTCGAGTCGAGTGAACGCGGCTCAATGGAGATCGCATTCGCCCGTGCTGTTCGGCTGAAAACCGAACACAAGACCTGACCCCGGCGCACGCGGCGCACGCCCTCTGACCAAGGAGCATGTACAGAACGTGCTCCGCAAGATCAGTGCCAACGATCGAACCGATGCGGCGGTCCGCGCGGTCAAACTGGGCATCGTTGATTGACGCGCAGTCGGACGGCAGATAGGCAAATGTCCCCGGCGGTGACGCCTCGAAAGGAATTGAACGATCGCGCGTTTGCGTCCTTCGGTTTCAAAAAAGTCGCCGCGGGTCGCGCTAGCGCACCCGTCGTCATGCGATCGCTCGTTGCCATCGACCCCGAAGGTGGTCGTACGTCGCTGCTGTCGCTGGGACGGTAACCACAAACGGAGTCAGCGTTTCTCTAGCAGGGGACAGTCCATCACCCAAGCCAAGAATCGGGGATCCCCGATCGAAGCTCGCTCCTTAAAAAAGCACTGACCCCTTCCGCACTGCTGCATCACTCGTGACTGCCTGATAACTGCGCAGCAGCGGCAGTTCTAGGCAAGACAGGGCAAGCAAGGAAAGGAGAGAAGAGAAGATCGTGCCGTAACAGCAAGCTGGCGGTGAGGGCGATTCGCGTACACGGAGGGCTTTCTCAACCTGCCACGCCCAGACTCTCCCATCTTACCTCGATGAAAATGCACTGACCCCCATCACCTCCGGACCCCCATCACCTCGTCATCACCTCGGGTGCCGCCATCGGATGCTGGTGGGTGTGGCGAGTGTGATGGGGCGGACAGCGAGCGACTTACAAGCCGCACTCTTCATCTTCCATCGTGTCCAGTTAGGAATTGATCCGCTGATAGCGTGCCATCACCGCGTCGGTGGCTGCGGCGGTCGAGTTCCAAAGTCCGCCCCCCTCTTGTCCCGCATCATTCACCGGGTTGCTGGTGATCTGCGTTCGGTCGTTCAAGGCTTTGATAATTTCCTCGTCGGTGGCTTGGCTCACGTTAACCGTGCCGTCATTGAATATCCCACCGCCCAGGGCATCCCCAGCCATCAATTTGCGCGTTTCGAGCGGTTGGACGGACAGCGGTCGGCGTTGGCGTGACATGGCTTTGTTCCTGTGGAGGTGGCTGATTGGGACGGACGGGGGTCCGCTTCAGCACTTAGCCCGGAAAGACGACCAGGAACCCGCCACGCGATCGAAAGAAAACGGCCGACGTGATCGGGGCATTTGAACACGCCGGGGCTAACGGGGTCCGGCTAACGTGCAGGCTAACGGGGTCAGTGCATTTCGAGCACGGTCCGGGGCTAACGGGGTCAGTGCATTTTCGAGCACGCAGGGCCGGTACAATAGCGGCTCTACGAAAGACAGGGCGAGCAAGGGAAGGAGAGAAGATCGTGCCGTAACGGCAAGCTGGCGGTGGGGGCGATTTGCGTGCACCGAGGACTTTCTCAACCTACCACGCCCAGACTCTCCCGTCTTACCTCGATGAAAATGCACTGACCCCCATCACCGCCCGGAAGAATCAAAGTACGCCCAATCACCAACCCTAATCGCTGCAATCGATCGAACTGGCGATTTGCAACTCAAATCATGGCCGGCTGTCTTTCGGCCGATACTCCAAATTCGAGTCGACGCGTGTGCGGGAAGCGATCCTCCTTCGGGGCAAAAATATCGATGACACTCAAGATGATCCAAACAATGGCAACATCAAACGGGCTAACGCTCGATGTGGCTGTGACAGAGGACCATGTCCGACTGATCGACAAAATGATCAGGCCGGCGAATGGTTTCAGCGTAACTGACAGTGAGCAGTTAATGTCGTCCGGTATATCGATTGACGACATCAGCGGATGCCCTGAGCCATGCATTGTCATTCCGGGGCTGATTGGCGAAGTTGGCGAAATTCGATGTGCTCCACCGGTCACCGACCACGATCTGGGACGTGTCGCAATCCAACCATTCCGCGTCGTCCGTCATGTGGATGGTGTCGGCACGGTCGCGAGCGACACAGCGGAGGCAACCGATGCATTGGTGCCAATTTCAACCGTTGCACTGATACCATTTACCGTGCTCGAGCCTTGCGATTTGCCAGGTGAAGAATCCGCTGCCGAACAACGCGCGCCCTAGCAGCCTGTGGATTTTTAAAATCCAGTACTGGGATCGTCGCCGTTTGCTACGCAAACGTTGCGTTTTTGGACGCTACGATCGCGGAGCAAACAGGCGTCCAAACCGGTCAACGTAGCAATTCTTCCTCCAAGTTTTCTTCTCCGGCAGCCGTTCCCAAGCCTCCCCAGAGTCCATACGGACTAGCGACGGGAGCCTCAGCGAACTGCCCCGACGTCAGCGTGGGGTGACACGGATCACCCGCCTCGATGTTTTCGGTCATGAAGACAACGGCGCCGTCGGCCATCAGCACATGCGCCCCGCCTTGGTGGAAACTGCCAGCCGAATAGATGCCGTCCACCGCGTCCAATCCGCCGATCGCACAACTGGAACTGTTCGGCGGTAGCACCGTATTGACGATCCCGAATCCTGCCCCGCCGTCGGCCCACCGCCCGCCACGGCCTGGCGCGCCGAGCGACACTTCCGCCATGTAAAATCGCGGTCGCGACGTGTCACGCGTCTGGTTGCACAAACTCGGATCATCGAACACGGTCGACGGCTGACCGGTCGCATATTGGCCGATGACCGTCAAACCGGAAGGCGTTCCGATCTCAGCCATCGCAATCGTGTTGCTTTGGCCGTCGGTGATGTCGCTCAAACGTGTCGTCTTGCGGCACGCAAACACGCCGCGTACGCAATCAGGTTGATGGATCTGCCGAGCCACGTCTGCGATACAGAACGCGTAGTTCGTCAGGCCAAACCCGGTTCGCTCACCAACGGCACTGGGACATCGAAACGTCGGAATCTCCTTCCGCCACGGCGTGTAGGCCGAGACCCACGGCGCCGGACCCATCGCCGGATACGAAACCGACTCCAACTGCATCACAATCAGCGCTCCCGCGATCACGCGCAGCAGCAGTGGTGAACACAACAGTAGAAAGCAGCGACTCGCCCACCTCTGGTGCGATCCAAATTGCCTCGCGCGTGCCTGGACAACGGTTGCCGCCGCACAGACGGCGGTCGCAAGGGAAAGCGTGAGAAATCCACCAGCGGCGATCGCCCCGCCGTACGCCTGCATCGCCATCACAAAACCGCTGGGGACGACGATGGCAATCACCATCAGCATCTGTGCCCGCCCAGCCCAGCGGTGCGCATTGCGATAGCTTCCTTTGCCACCGCTGAACATCAAGAATGCGCCGAGCACGACCGCCAGTGGCCCGCTGATGATGTGGGCATAAAATGCCGCCCGGTAAACTCCGACGAAGGTGTCGCGCCGGCCGCTCAAAAAAGACGAATCAAAATTTGCCGGAAAATACCAGCGATACTCTGCGACGATCGTGTTCAAGAAAAGCACAAGAGGAGAATGGAGTGTCGCGGGAGTTGGTACGTCGCATACGCCCGATTCGTTCGCTGGGCGAAAGTGATTTCGGCAAAGAAACTCTCGATGGGCGATGGGGGTGATCATCCGATCACGTGATGATTCCTACTATCCGGCGGGAAAGACGATCGCCGGTGACATTACTATTTTTTCCCGCTTGCCTGGTTGGCCGCTTCGTCCGTGATCCGTTTGCTGTCTCGAATTTAACTAGACTGGCTGTGTCTATTCGGGTGACAACGACTCGGAAGGCTACCGCGAGTCGGACCCGCCCAATTTCTCTGGCAGTTTCTACTCCAGAACGAAATCTTGGGTGGACCAGATGCTATCTGGCTTTCCCGTGTTGATCTTACGACCGCGGATGCCATTCGACGCGTCCGATCATCCTCGAAATCTGATCAACAAGTTGCGCAGCTACCCAAAACTGATCGACGTGCAAAATTCCATGACCAGCGTGGCGGACCTCGTGGCCTGTGCTCGCAGATTGATCGACCAACAAGCCACGGGCATCTACAACATTTGCAATCCGGGTACGATATCGCCACTACAGATCATGGAACTGTACCGCGAATGGGTGGATCCGAGCCATGACTGCGAGGCGTTGACGATGGAGCAATTGCGGCAGACCCTGCAAGCGGACCGCAGCAATTGCCTGCTGAACACCGAAAAGCTAAACGAATTTGGTATCCAACTGAGGCCCGTCCGCGAAGCGATCCAGAATGTGATGCGGCAACGGAAGCAGCGTTTTCAGTGACGACGCTGGGTTAACATGGTTCAAGTCGTTTCCGCCTGCCCGTCGCTGAGATGCCATGTGTTTCGGCCAACGGCGACATGACCGTTTTTCTCCAGCTTCCTACGAAAGAGTATTGATGTTTCTCGACCGATGCATTGTTCCGCTGCTGATCGTCGCAATGGTTTTTGCTGGTTCCACAAATGCGGACGACGAACTGTTCGACGTCGTGGTTCGCGGCGGCCGGATCGTGGACGGCAGTGGAGCGCCGTGGTATGTCGCCGATGTAGGAATCCGTCAGGGGGTGATCGCCAAGATCGGGCGAATCGATCCCGCCTTGGCGGGACAGTTGATTGATGCCGATGGGTTGATTGTGGCCCCTGGCTTCATCGACATGATGGGGCAAACCGCGACACCGATGCTCCGTGACCCATCGACGGCAATGAACCTGTTGACCCAGGGAATCACGACGATCAATGCGGGCGAAGGATCTTCGGCCGCACCGATCAGCGCAGGACGCAGAATCGCTCGGCTGGCAAACGATGGCCGAGTACTTTCAGTTGCTGGAACTGAAGGGGCTGCCGGTCAATGTCGTTCAGACCGTCGGACACACGCAAGTGCGACGTCTGGTGATGGGAGAGGACAATCGACGTCCCAGCGACGAGGAACTGGAGCAGATGAAAGAGCTCGTCCGAGAGGCAATGGAGGCGGGCGCGATCGGTGTCTCCACGGCGCTAATCTATCCGCCAGCCGTCTACGCGACGACCGAGGAAATTGCCGCGCTGGCATCGGTCGCGGGTGAGTATGGAGGTCGCTACTACACGCACATGCGGAATGAGGGAGATCAACTGCTCGAAGCGATCGATGAGGCGTTGGATATCGGACGCAGCGGCGGAACACCGGTTCATATCTTTCACCTCAAGGCGGCCGGACGACAGAACTGGGGAAAAATGCAATTGGCCATTGCCCGCATCAAGGCGGCGCGCGCCGATGGGCATCAGGTCACCGCCGACATCTACCCTTACGTGAACAACGGCCTGGGCATGGACGCCTTCATCCATCCGCGGCACTTCGCGAATGGACGCGCCCACTTGATCAGCCGATTGGACAACCAACAATTGCGTGACGAAATCCGTAGCGAGATGGAAACGACAGGTGGATGGGAAAACTGGTATCGCCACGTCGGCTACGACTGGAATCGTGTCATCGTCGGCCAGGCCAGCGATGACCGCTATCGTGACCTTGCTGGGAAGAGTGTCGCGGAGATGGCCAACGCGAATGGAGAGGACGCCTGGGACACTTTTTTCAATCTGGTCAGATCCGGTTCGTTTGCGTTGCCCGAAAGCATGACCGACGCCAACAAGATTCTTGCCATCCAGCAGCAGTTTGTTTCGTTCTGCACCGATGTCGGCCCGGCGGGAGGTTCGCGCAGTGCCACCCACCCCCGTGCCTTTGGCGCATTCCCACGCATGCTTGCACGGTACGTCCGCGATCTCGGCGCGATCTCGCTGGAACGAGCCGTTGCTCAGGCAAGCGCTGCGGCGGCCAACGATGTGTTGGCCTACGACCGCGGTCGCATCGCCGAAGGGCTCGCCGCCGACGTCATTGTCTTCGACTACCAGCAGTTGACGGACCGGGCAACGTTCGCAAATCCACACGAAGTTTCCCAAGGGATGAAGCACGTCATCGTCAATGGTGAGGTCGTGTTGTCTGAGGGCGAATTCACCGGCAAACGCCCGGGACTTGTCCTCCGCGGCCCCGGTTATGAAAAATCCCAAGGATCCGATGCCGTGATTTCCGGCGAGCCGGTGGCTGCCTTCGCGCCGCTCGATGACGTCATGCAGGCATTCATCCGCGAACACCGAATTCCCGGTGCCTCGCTGGCGATCAGCGACCACGGTCGGCTTGTGTATGCCCGCGGATATGGATATGCCGACGTCGGCGCGCGCGAACCAGTGCTTCCGTCGAGCCTGTTTCGGATCGCAAGTATCTCAAAGCCAATCACCGCCGTCGCGATCCTGCAACTCATCGATCAGGGGAAATTGTCACTCGATGACAAGGTGTTTGAAATTCTCTCCTACGAGCCGCATCTGGAGCCGAACACGAGTTATGACCAGCGGCAGAACGAAATCACGATCCGGCACCTGCTGCAACATCGTGGTGGCTGGGATCGTGACAAATCGTTTGACGCGATGTTCCGGTCGGTCGATTTCGCGAGATCGTTAGGATCCGATCCTCCGGCCGATCCCGATACCATCATCCGTGTGATGCTGGGCAAGCAACTCGACTTTGACCCAGGCGATCGCTATGCGTACTCCAACTATGGCTACTGTTTGTTGGGACGCGTGATCGAAAAACTCTCAGGCAAGCGGTACGAAGAGTACGTCAAAACGAACGTGCTGGCTCCGATCGGAATCACATCCATGCGAATTGGCGCCACACGACTGGCGGGTCGAGCCGAGGGCGAAGTGAGATACTACGATCCAAATTCCGGAGCTTCGGTGTTTGCCAGCGATCTGGGTTCGGATGTACCTCAACCCTATGGGGCCTGGAACCTCGAAGCAATGGATTCGCATGGAGCATGGATCGCATCGGCATCCGATCTCGTTCGATTCGCCTGCGCCTTGGATTCGCCCGAAGATTGCCCACTGCTGGCCGCAGATACCGTCAATCAAATTTCGCTGCGGCCCGACGGTCGTGCCGGACATGATGAACGGGGCAATCCATCCTCCAAGTACTACGGATTGGGTTGGTCCATCACCGTTGATGAAAATGGCCGATTGACGGCAAGCCACGGTGGATCGCTGCCGGGGACCAATACCGTGCTGATCCGCCGTAGCGACGGTCGCAACATCGCGCTCTTGTTCAACACCCGACTCAGTCGACATGCATCGCGAGTCGTCAATGCGGTATTGCCGGGTCTGGAGGCCGAAATCGACAAAATCGAGGCTTGGCCAAGTCACGACCTGTTCGAGGATTAGCACGGTATCGAACGCCGGTCCGGGAACGACTGGCCAACCACCGTTTTTTTGTCGGCCAGGACGATCGTCCCCCCTTCCAAAACCAACGTTGAACTCGGCACGAGCTACTGACGAACCGTCAATCCAAAACTCACGATGTGAGCATCAAGAGTATTGTCGAAGGTGGATCCCGGAACCGCACCGACGCCGGGCAGCACGATTTGTCCCGAGCGAGTGTTCTCGAAGAAATACGAGTAGGCGACATTGGCAGACAATTTGTCAGAAAAGTGATACGACGCACCGGTGCTCAAGACGTGCTGGAAATTCAGGGGCGAAGCGACGTTATAGAAGGCTTCACTGTTCTTGATCGGGTTTTGATTGAACGTATAACCGCCACGAATCGTCAGACGTTCGCCGACGTTATGTTGCACGCCCAGTGCCGTTGCCATCACACTGCTAAAGTCCAGGCCACCCAACTTGCCGGTCGCATCGAATACAGCTGGATCGCCGAAACCATCGGTGTTGCCATAGTCGAAGTAGCGAACATCCAATGCAACCAGCCAATCTTCCAGACCGTCATACGAGGTGCCCAGGGAGATGATCATCGGGAGATCGACGTGGGCGGTGAGCTTGCGCGGACCGCCCAACTCGTCCTCGCTATTGAATTCAAATTCCTCCATCCACGTGGGGCTCTTGAACGATGCCCCAAAACGCCAACACGAGTCGTGGATGTAATAGGCTCCCAACTGGAAACCGCCACCCCAATGGTAGCGAGTTCCTTGTGCCGACGAATAACTGCCGTCCGCATTCGCAGAGGCAAAGACAAAGGGATCCAAACCGATTCGGCCCGTCGTGATCGTGGGGCCGACGGCAATGGATAGGTTATCCTGCAGTGCCAGCGAGATGATCGGTGCTAATTGCAGGAACAAGGCATTCGAGTTGACTCCGCCGAGCCCCGTGGGAGCGAGCGCAGGATTGGTTGGATCGACAGGCAAGTTCGTACCGAAGCCGGCCACCGCGTTGACACCCAGCCCAACGGTGACCAATGGGTTTTCAGTGTGGTGCACCCAACCGATATTCGGAATCGGAAACGTGCCGGCATCGGCTTCGGTCGATCCACCCACCCCGCCAATGGATGAGGCGACGGTGTGATTGGGGACCAAGATACCCAAGCTGAAGGCCGTTTCGGAATGTTCCAGCCCACTGATCGAGGCGGGATTCCAATAGACGGCACCGATCGCATCGATGGGTGCCGCCACAGACGCACCACCCATACTGCGATTGACAGCTCCACCGGCTCCGAAGATTGTCCCCTGTGCCAACAACGTTTGACCGACGCACGAGCTTACCAAAAAGGCAGTTGCGGCGAAGAAGTGATGTCGATTCAGCATTGTGCCTCGCGCCAGCTTCGATCGTAGAAAACGGAATATCGGAGTTGTCGGCACAATCGATAGGGTCGCTACAGTTTCACTGGCTGCTTTTCCCGCCATGCGTGATCACGATACGACGAGTTTCACGGACCGTTTGTCCCGGTTAGAATCGGCCCGCCTGTTTCGCGGCACCACGGCGGTCGCGGCACCACGGCGGTCGCTGGGCCATCGAAGTCCCCGAACCGTTTTCCACGCAGCGCCAAGGTGTGGCCGTTGACGTTTTGCGATGCACGCGTTAGCTTCCCTGACCATGCTGCGACACAAAGTGTGTTGCCCACAACGCCGCCCCGGGGAAATGATGGAACATGTCTGCACTCGGCAAACGACGTCGCAAGAAACTGCAAATCAAGGTCGACAACGATTACGGTTACCGCCGGTACTACGACGACGATGTCGAGGTCAAAAAGTCACGCTGCGGTAATGGTGTCTTTGCCGCCAGACAGTTCTTTCCCGGCGAGTTGGTGATCGAGATTCACGGCCAACTGCTTCGCAAGAAGAGCTACGAGGGATCTCAGTTTGTGATGGAATTGGACGACACTTGGTTCCTCGAGCCAACGATTCCGGCGGCGTACTTGAATCATTCATGCAGCCCGAATTGCGAGTTACTGCAAATCACCAAGTACACGCTGGGGCTGATTTCGATCTGCAATATCGAGCAGGGAACCGAGATCAATTTTGATTATCGGTGGCCGGCACTGGACTGGATTCCGCCCTGCCAATGTGGCGCACCGAACTGCCGAGGCTGGGTCGTCGACAAACGGTTTGTGAAAAAGATGGCGAAGATTTCCAAACGGGCCGAAAAACGCAAGCCTCGTTAGGCTTGGTTTACGGTTTCGGCTCGATCGTATACCTGCGGCACGACAGCTCGACTCGTCGTTATGCCACAGATCCGCGTGTTCGATGGACCAGCGAATAAACGCACGGCACGAGCACCAGTGTCAAGACCGTGGAGACAATCATTCCGCCCAGGAGCGCTCGGGCCAAAGGGATCATCGCTTCATTGCCAGGAGAAAATTGGAACGATAGCGGCAACATCGAAGCGACCAGCGTCAGCGAGGTCATCAAAATTGGACGCAGTCGCACTTGAGCGGCAGACAACGCGGCGTCATGCGGTGAGAGACCGTCAGCGCGACGACGATTCGCAAACTCAACCAACAGGATCGAGTTGTTAACCACGACGCCGATCATCATCAAGGTCCCCATCAACGATTGAATGTTGATGTAAGTATCGGTCAGGTACAGCACCACCAGCACTCCGCCAATGCCCAGCGGGACGGCCAACATGATGATGAACGGATCGACAAACGAGCGGAATTGAGCCATCAAGACGAGGTAGACCAGGAGCGTCGCAACAGCGAGCCCCACGCCCAACAGACTCATGCCTGATTGCATTTTCTCGACGGGACCGCGCAGTGTCACCGAAACGCCATTGTCGAACTCCATTGCAGCCAGCGTCGTTTCGATGTCGGCGGCGACCGAACCGAGGTCACGGCCTGAGACATTCACGTGCACGTCGTTGACTCGGGAAATGTTGTAGTGCGCAATTTCGCCGGGAATGGTCACGCGGCTGACCGTTGCGATATTGGACAATGGGATCGTGATCGGGCCGTCGCTGGTGTCCAGAGACAAGGGAATATTGCGAACTTCGTCGAGTGATTGGAAGTCGTTTGATTCGTATTGCACGCCCATGAAGAAGTCGGTGCCGGACTTCGGATCGATCCAAATCGTGGGCCGGTAACCAACGCTCGAGCCGAGTGCCGTTAGCACAGTTTGAGCCACTTGCTCCTGATCGACGCCAAGATACTTCGCTCGCGTGCGGTCAACTTGGACATCGAATTGTGGATAGTCCAGCGACTGTGCAATTTGAACATCTGCGGTACCCGCAATCGGCCGAACTGCTTCGACAATTCGTTCACCCGCGGCACGGCACTGCTGTAGTGTTCCAGCGGACACTTGGATGCTGATCGGCGTCGGAACACCTTCATTGAGTGCCATATTGACGATGCCGCCAGAGACAAACAGAAACTCTTCCAGGGGGTATTCGTCAGCCAGCCTGTCTCGAAGTGAGTTGATGTAGACATTCGTGCCGGTCGATCTTCCGTCCTGCTTCAGGTTGACGATGATGTAGGCGGTATCGGGGCCTGAATTCGAGCTCAACACGGTCGAGAAGCCGGCCCCTTTGCCGACCGGCAGTCCAATATTGGCGATCAACGCTTCGATTTCGTTTTCGGGAATAACTTCCCTGATCGCGTCTTCGATTCTGGCCACCAGTTTCTCTGTTTCCACGAGCGATGTACCGGGCAGCGTTTTGATTCTCAGCTCGAATGAGCCCGCATCCACTTCGGGAAACAGCTCGGTCCCGATCATCGGCCAGAGCAATAGCGTCGCTCCCACAGCGACGATGATGACCAGCGAACTGATCGCGGGAACCTTCATCGCGGTGCCGAGCAAGCGACCGTAAAAACCACGAGGTTCTGCATCGCTGTCGTCTGATTCGACGTTACCTTGTCCCTCGCGAACTTTGTCACGAACGAAGGTGGCACAAAATGCAGGGACGACCGTCAACGCCAAAATGTAGGACGCCCCAATCGTAAACGTCGCCGCCAATGACAGCGGCGTGAACAAATACTTAATCATGCCAGTGAGGAAGATAGCAGGCAGAAACACGGCCAGCGTCGTCGCGGTACCGGCAAGAATCGCACCGGAGACTTCTTGCGTTCCGTCGCGAGCAGCCTCGAGCGCCGACTTGCCCATTCGTTGGTGACGGATGATGTTTTCCACGACGACGATTCCCGCGTCGACGACCGTACCGATGGCGAGCGCAATTCCGCCCAGCGTCATCACATTGATCGTCTGTCCGGTAAAGGCAAATCCCAATGCTCCGATCAGAATCGCCAACACAATCGTGGAAACGATAATCACGGTCGGCAGAATCCGACGCAGGAATACCAACACCACGATCGCAACCAGCAGGGCTCCCAAACCGACCTGGGTTAGCAGATTCGACATCGCGTTGCGAATGTAGCTCGACTGGTCCGAGACGAGCGTCACCTCCGTCGCCTCGGGAATGTCGCCTCGTTCCTTCATTTTTGGAATTTCGGAGGCGATTCCCTCGTAGATGCGGTCAACGACCGCGATCGTGTTTTCGCCCGGTTCACGCAGCAGCGGACAGTAAACACTACGCTTACCATTGACGCGGACGATGTTGTATTGCAGGGCTGCATCATCGACGACCCGAGCGACATCACGCATGAAGATCGGTCGGTCGTCGCGAATCGTGATCGGGATCGCTTCGATCTCTTCGGTCGTCGGTAACGTGTTACGTGGATGGACTTGATAGTCGGTTCCACCCATCCGTGCGGTACCGCCGGCTAAAACCAAATTCGACGTTTGCAACGCCTCGACAACGTCGATCGCACTGAGCTTGTAGCCACGCAGCTTAGCGGGATCGACGTAAACCATCATCTGACGGAACTTGCCGCCGAAGGGGTGCGGAATTTGTACGCCCTTGAGGCCGCCCATTTTATTGCGTACGGCGTAGTATCCGATCGTGTACAGCTCCGATTCGCTGAGTCCTTCACCAGAAATCGCGGCCAATACCACGGGCAGATTCGACGGTTCACTTCGCACCGTGAACGGCCACTCGATCCCCGGTGGCAGGTGAAACATGTCGCTGGCTTCCAAGTTCACGATGTCATTCATCGCGGAACTGGCATCGGCTCCCGGCTGGAAGAAGATTTTGATCACCGCCGCACCGGGGATCGTGCGAGATTCCTGATGCTCAATCTTTCCGGCCAACGTCAGCGCGCGCTCGACGCGCGAGCTGACCGACTTTTCCATATCGAGTGTCGGCAACCCCGGATAGGAAAAGAAACTTACCACGACCGGCTTCTTGAAGTCGGGAAGAATGTCAATCGTGATGCCCGGAATCACCGCAGCGCCCAGAACACAGAATGCGATCGCCGCGGACAAGACGGCAAAGCGGTTCTTCAGCGAAAAGTTAATCAATCCCATGAACTGCCGTCTCGATTGCTTTGCGGATGCCCACGGACATCGACTTCTTTGATTTTGGATCTTCACGCCCAGGTGCTGGTTGATTCATGCGACTGACTAGTTCGCTATGATCGCGACCTTCTGGCCATCCTTGAATCGCTTGAGGTGTGAACCGATCACGCGTTGTCCCGGCTCGACGCCCGACACAACTTCGATCGAGTTCCCGTCGTCCATTCCTGTCGTGATTGGGGCGATAGAAACGGTTTCGTCTTGCCCCACCACATAGACATAAGCATTCCCGGATTCCTCGAAACGGATCGCTTGCGAAGGCAACATGTTGGCGGCGACTTTGCTGGCAAGATTGATCGATGCCTGCCCGAACATCCCCGGCAACAATTTGCCATCCGTGTTGGGCATTTCCACTTCGACCATCATCGTACGAGTGTCGGAGTCCAGGCTGCCGGAACATCGCGTCACCGTTCCCGTGATTGGTGCTTCGGCGGCGAATGACGGAAAGGTCAACGTCACTTCATCGCCTGGACTGACCAGCGGTGCATCGGATTCGGGAACCGGTATGCGGATGCGAACCTTGTCGACTTGGCTGATGACGAATAGCGGTCCCCCCGTGCCAACTTCGCTCAATTCACGAACAAGGTCACCCGGTTCGACATTACGGTTGGTGATGACACCGGCAAACGGAGCCTTCACGGTGGCATAGGCGATCAGGACATCGACCTCTTCAAGTTGGCGACGTGTGACGTCGGTTTCGGCACGAGCCGCATCGAGGTCGGCTTCGGCAGAGACTTTCTGCGCCTCCGCGACCGCCACTTCCGCTTCCGCGGAGTCGATCGATGATGCAACCGCCTCCTTACTGGCCAATTCCGAATCACGTTTCATGCGAACTTCGTCGAGCATGCGATTCTGCAGCGACCCTCGCTGGACCAAATCCGCGGTGCGACTGAACTCCGCTTGGGAAGCGGCCAACGATGCTTCGGCACGACTCATCTGCGATTTCGCTTCGGCCAACATCGCCACGGACGAACGAACCCGGGAGGCGGCCAGATTGATGCCCGCACGAGCGCGTTGCTCTTCCGCTTCGAGACGCCGGATTCGTGCTTCGATGACCTGTCGCTGCTTGTGCATCTCGGGCACATCGATCACGGCGAGTTCAGCACCGGCTTCCACATCATCACCGATGTCTGCGTTGATTTCCTTGACGAAGCCCGACACCTTGGCTCGAATTTCGGCCCGGAAGTAGGCATGCACCGTTGCCGGTTGCAGCGTGGTTCGCTGGACCTGCGTCTGCGCGACGGCAACCGTCTTGACCTGGACTGCGCGATCGTCTTCTGACTTTTTCGTTACCGGCTGACTCGACGAACAACCGGCAACAACCATTGTTGTCCCCAGCAAGCACAACCAATACAGATTGAAACAGGACCCGTGGTTACTCATTTACCGCTTTTTCCTATCCATCGGATGCACGCATCAGCAGCGCCATCATTTGAGCTTGAGTCTCGGAGTCGCGCAAACCGGATCACTCCCGTCCGCCCGTCACGACCCGCATAACCGGGACGACCGTTACCAGCGAAGAACCTTCGCCGAGGCAATCATTTAGCATAGTTCGCACAACGGGCGGTTTTGATGAGCCAGAGATTAGATTCCGCTAATCTAACAGGCGAAGACGTTACAATCGGTCCTTTCGACTGCCGAAACATTATCGATAGAATCACTGCGTTCGGAGCAACGCACACATTAGTTCGGACACCGCGAGAGGGGAGGGCACGATGCCCCGTCTGATAATCACGCTTGGCTTGCTTGGCTGCATCGGTTGCGCGGGCGGACAGCACTTGGCCCACCATTGGCCAGATCCCGCCATCACCAGCCCCCCCGCGGCGGTTGCGCCGACTTCGGCGGTTGCGGCGGTCGAGGCGGAAACAAAGAATGAACTTGACGTTGTGACCGCGGAGCATTCGCTCACCGCGTTTCAGCGTGAAAGCATCACCGAGGCGCCGGTTCGAGAAACGGCCGCCATTGTGCTGACTGTTGCCCGAGACGACCTCGTTGCTGGCGACTCGTCGATCACCGAGCAGGCCATCCCTCAGCCAACCAATACGATCGACCTGAACCTGCCATCGGCGCTGGCGATGGTCGGCGGCCAGCATCCTGCCGTTGGCTTCGCTCAGTGGCGTGTGCAAGAAGCCTACGCTCAACTCGCTCGCGCCCAAGTTCTCTGGATGCCGTCGATTCAAGCTGGCTTTAGTTTCGATCGACACGACGGCAACTATCAAGCCAGCAACGGCCAGATTGTCGACGTCAATCGCAACTCGTTTCAATACGGACTCGGCATGGGAGCCGTAGGTGCAGGAACGACGCCGCGTCCCGGCCTGGTCGCGCAGTTCCACTTAGCTGATGCGATCTTCCAACCCGAAATCGCTGAGAAGACAGCGTGGGCACGAGGACACGCCGCAAATGCGGTCGTCAACGAACAACTTCTCACCGTGGCGATCGCCTACATCGAATTGCTCGATGCTCACCAAGACGCACGCATTTTGGAGGAATCACGTCACCGCACATCGGAACTCTCTAAAATCACCGGCGACTTTGCCGCAGCGGGCGAAGGGTTGCAGGCTGACGCCGATCGGATGCAAACCGAATTGATTTTGGCCGAGAATCGATTGGTCCGAGCGCGCGAACGAATCGCCATCGCATCGGCACGCCTGGCTCAAGCGATCAGCATTGACGGCGGAATCCAGATTCTGCCGATGGACATCACTGCCGTGCCACTCGATCTGGTCGTCACAGAAACGGATCAACCATCACTCATCAGCAGGGGCCTGACAACCCGTCCTGAACTCAAAGAATCCCAAGCGTTGGTCGCGGCCGCTTGCGAAGCATACCGTCGCGAGAAATACGCACCGTTTGTCCCCAGCGTGCTGCTCGGATTCAGCACCGGCGGATTCGGCGGCGGCCTTGGAAACAACCTTAGCAACGTCAATGGCCGGTACGACTTCGATGCCTTGATGTCGTGGCAAGTCCGCAATCTTGGTTTTGGCGAGAAAGCCGCCCGTCTCGAGTCAGCAGCACGCGTCCAGCAAGCCAAGTATGAAAAACTGCGAGTGATGGACCAGGTCGCACGCGAAGTTTCCGAGGCGTATTCGCAAGTTCAATTTCGCCGCGAGCAAATACCGATCACGCAACAAGCGATTCAGTCCGCTCAAAACTCCTACGAGCTGAACCTTGCCCGCATCCGCGACGGCCAGGGATTGCCGCTGGAAGTTTTGCAGTCAGTGCAAGCGTTGGAATCCGCTCGCCGAGCCTATCTGCGCCATCATTGATCACAACCAAGCCCAGTTCCGTTTGCAGTGGGCGCTCGGCTGGCCCGTCAGTGCTCCCTGATCCGATCAATCGGAAAGAGAGAGCTGATGAATCAGGAAAACCCCCGCCGGAAATCACGAGTCACAGCAGTTCGCGCGGCCGCGACGATTCGGATTGACGTAATTTCGCGTACCGTGCTGGGCGGTGATCGCGCAAGTCACTCCGTATCAAGCTAACCACCACGTCTTCGCTGGCACTCATCGCGAACGGGTTGTTGGGATCGAAACGCGAAACACCGTCTGCGAACCCGAACTTGCGAGTTCAATCTTGCCGTCCACCGTATTGAGAATACTTTTCACAATGCTCAGCCCCAGTCCGACACCATCTTCATCCGACTTGCCACTCGTATTAACGCGGTAGAAGCGATCAAATACATACGGCGCATGTTCATCGGAAATCCCGATGCCATTGTCCCGCACTTCGACGACGGCGTCGGCAGCACGGGAAGCAAGTCGAATCTCGATGGTTCCTTCAGGTGGCGTGTACTTGATGGCGTTATCGACCAGGTTGTGGAAGACTTGGCGGAGTTTTTCTCGGTCGGAGTCGACAGTCGGACCGCTGTCGCAGTGCAACTGCAACCTCTGCTGTTTGCCGACTGCCTGGGATCGAACGGACTCGACTACCTCCTGCAATAATGCCCGCAAGTCGACCGGTTCCTGGAAGCTTCGTAAGACCCCCGCCTCATTACGAGATAATGTCAGAAGTTGACTTGTCACGGATGTCAGCCTGCCACATTCCTCGAGAATGCTAAGGAAACGGGAACGACTCTCGTGAGCGTCGGCGGCAACATCGATCCCCATCTCTGCTTCGCTGCGGATGATGGCGATCGGCGTACGTAATTCATGAGAAGCGTCGCCGGTAAATCGTCGGACCTCATCAAACGATTGTTCTAGCCTGGCGATCATCAAGTTGATCGTCTGAGCCAAGTGCCCCAACTCGTCACTTGGATTGGGAACGGGCAATCGGCGGTAAAGTCGTTCGGCGGTGATCTCATCGCTCATCCGGCTCAATTGTTCCACTGGGGCGAGAGCTTTGTAAGCCAACAGATAAGATAATGCTGCGGCAACAATCAAGGTGACTGGAATTGTCAGCAACAGTACTTTGATCACGGCCTGAAGCTCCTCGTCGACATGCTCCATTTCGGCCAGCAACATCAGCGTATACGGTCCTTCGTCCGTTGGCACTTGAACGCGAACGCGACGTGCATGGCCGAACCCGGGCACGATCAACGAGTCAAACTGAGGGCTCGTCGATACATCCGCGGCAGTGTCCGCATCTGAAATCTGCCGTAAGGATTCCGCCTGAGCAATCACATCGCCGTTCTGATCGAGTACCCAGCCGGAGATTTCAACATGCTTTCCAAATTTACGAACCCAGAAAGCAAATCGCTGTTGCGGTTCGTTCTTGACATCCGGATCCAATAACACCTGTTCACATCGCGAGAGCAAACCGGCGTCAACTTGATCGTAGTGCGTCTGTCGCAGCAACGAGTACACAAGCACACCGAAGCCGAACAGTACGACCGCGAACGCCGCTGTATTCCAGATCGCGATCCGCCAACGAATACTGATTCGATTCATGATCGGTCTCTCACCGAATAACCGACGCCACGAATGGTCAGGATCAGCGGCGAAGAATCAGCCATTTCCATCTTCTTTCGCAGTCCATTGACGCAAACCTCGATCGCATTGGTCAATATGCCGCCAGGTTCCTTCCAGATGTCACGCGCGAGCATTTCGCGAGTGACATTTGAGTTCTTGTGACGCAGCAGATACTCCAAAAGCTCGTACTCGCGCTGGCTAAGTTCAATCTCGATTCCACGTCGCGTAACTCTCCGCGCGCAGTATCTAACTCAACATCGTCGCAACGCAGCGTTTGTTCGGTCCCGATGCAACCGCGTCGGAGCAACGCCCGAATTCGAGCCAACAGTTCGGCATGAGCGAAAGGTTTGACGAGATAATCATCAGCACCGCTGTCCAATCCATCGACCCGATCGTCAACCGAGTCGCGAGCGGTGAGAATCAGCACAGGCACGCTGGAGCCACCTTTTCTCAAATCGCCCAGTACCTGCAGACCGTCCCGTCCGGGCAACGTCAAATCGAGAACGACGCAGTCAAATGACTCGGTCATCGCAAGGTAAAACCCGTCTTCGCCGGTACCGGAGGTGACCACGTCGTAGCCTTCCTTCGCAAGCAACTGCTGAAGATTGCGACGTAATTTTTGTTGATCTTCAATAACGAGTAATCGCGCCATCCCGGGACACATTCTCCACGACGATGATTGCCGAATTCATTGCTTGACCCAAACGGAACGTGAATCGTTACGGACCGTCTGTTGAATTCACCTTCGTTGCCAACAACCTCCACAAAAGCACACTCCCGGTCAATGAACCTCCCGTCAGAAGTTACTCATCTCGGGCAAACCGAACACTCTTCCTGGACAATGCACTAAATCCCCAATTCTTCCTTGGCCTGGACAAACTTTTCGATCGCAAAACGAAGATCCTGCTCGCTATGTGCTGCGGAAATCTGCGTACGTATTCGTGCTTTTCCCTTTGGCACCACGGGATAGGAAAACCCGATCACGTAGACCCCTTTGTTCAACATCAAGTCGGCGAACCTGGTCGCCAACGCCGCATCGCCCAACATAATCGGCACGATCGGATGAGCACCCGGCAGGAGATTGAATCCCTGTGCGGTCATCTGCTCGCGAAAGAAACGAGTGTTGGAATGCAATCGGTCGCGCAGTTCGGTCGAATCGCTCAACAGCTTGAGCGCGCGAATCGACGCGGCGACGATCGGAGGTGCGACCGAGTTCGAAAACAGGTAGGGGCGCGAGCGTTGTCGCAACAGATCAATGATTTCCTTCTTTCCGCTCGTGTAACCGCCGCTCGCACCACCAAGTGCTTTCCCCAATGTACCAGTCAAGATGTCAATTCGATCGATCACGCCATGATGTTCATGAGTACCCCGTCCGCGGGCGCCCATGAATCCGACAGCATGTGAGTCATCGACCATCACCAGGGCATCGTGCTTGTCCGCCAGTTCGCAGATTCGCGGCAGATCGGCGATGAAACCATCCATCGAAAACACACCGTCGGTGGCAATCATGCGGAATCGGGCCGACGAGGCAACCTTGAGCTTGGTTTCCAGATCATCCATGTCATTGTTGCGGTAACGAAACCGCGCGGCTTTGCACAAACGCACGCCATCGATGATCGAGGCGTGATTCAGTTCATCAGAAATGATCGCATCCTCAGCACTCAGCAGTGTCTCGAACAAACCGCCGTTTGCATCGAAACAGGACGTATAGAGGATCGTTTCCTCGGTGCCCAGAAAACGGCTAATTCGCTGTTCCAAGTCGCGATGGATCGACTGGGTACCACAGATGAACCTCACCGACGAGAGTCCGTATCCCCAGCGATCCAGTCCTTGATGCGCCGCTTTGACGATCTCGGGATGCTCGGCAAGGCCCAGATAGTTGTTGGCGCACAGATTCAAAACGTCCGCACCATCGGCGACGCGAATGTGCGCGTCTTGTGGTGTCGTGATGATTCGTTCCGCCTTATACAATCCGGCTTCACTAATTTCATCGAGAATAGCTTTGACGTGTGCGATGAAATGATGATTCATGGTTGTTCCTCACCAACGACGATCTACCCTTCGTTCCAATTCAAAATGACTTTGCCCGACTCACCAGACTTCATCACCTCAAAACCCTGTTTGAAGTCGGTGTAGTGCATGCGGTGCGTGACCACCGGAGAGATGTCTAACCCGCCCTGCAGCAACACCGTCATTTTGTACCATGTTTCATACATTTCTCGTCCGTAGATCCCCTTGATCGTCAGCATATTGAAGACGACCGTATTCCAATCAATCGACATCTCCTGTGAGGGAATGCCCAGCATCGCGATTTTGCCGCCATGGCTCATATTGCCCAGCATCTCTCCAAAGGCGCTGGGGTTGCCCGACATTTCCAAACCGACGTCAAACCCCTCGACCATCCCCAATTCTTGCTGAACCTCGGCGATCCGCCGCTGGCGAACATCAACAGCTCGGGTCGCTCCCATCCGCTTGGCAAGCTCCAACCTCCAGGGGTTGATGTCGGTGACGACCACAAACCTGGCGCCGGCATATCGGGCCACGGCAGCAGCCATGCACCCGATCGGCCCGGCACCGGTGATCAATACGTCTTCGCCCAACACCGAAAATGTCAGCGCGGTGTGAACCGCGTTTCCGAACGGGTCAAAGATGGCAGCGATGTCGCGATCGACCGAATCATGGTGGTGCCAAACGTTGGTCATCGGTAACGCGATGTACTCGGCAAACGCCCCCGGGCGGTTGACGCCGATTCCCTTCGTGTGGGCGCAGAGGTGGCGTCGACCGGCGAGGCAGTTTCGGCAACGACCGCAGACCACATGTCCTTCGCCGCTAACGATCTCTCCCGGCCAGAAATCGGCCACATTCGAGCCGACTTCGACAATCTCGCCGACAAACTCGTGGCCAACCACCATCGGCACGGGGATCGTCTTCTGGGCCCAAGTGTCCCATTGATAGATGTGCAGATCGGTTCCACAAATCCCGGTCCGGTCGACTTTGATCAGCACATCGTTGATCCCGATCTTCGGTTCTGGCACGTCGTCCAGCCAGAGACCCGGTTCGCGGTGCTTTTTCACGATTGCTTTCATCTTGGTCTCTCCACCTGATCCCCACCACCTGATCCCCGCCACCATCCGAACTGCGAACCGTCTCCATCGATCCCATCCTCTGTCGGCAGCGTACTGTAACTCACCTACGTCACAGCGACGAGCCTGCGATCGATTGTTCGGCAATGTGATCAAGCACTCGACGGTGAATCGCGTGGACCACCGGATCCGCCCAACACTTCCAATACAGCCTTGGCCGCACGTCGATCTCGTACCAGGTCGTACCGTAAAGTCGCGTCTTCCCGTTTGGTAATGATTCGATCCGGAATTCACCTCGCCGGCTAACAAAACCTTTGTCCAAGTGTCGTGGATGCAAATCTGTGAACGGTGTCCATTCCATCATCGGCTGGGGCTGGCTGGCGACGTCAAAAGCCATCCGTTCGGGTGGATCCCAAACGGTAATCGGCTCCACAAATGTTCCGGTTGTGAACTCGCAATGACGCGTCGCACCGATGCCCTGGCCGTCAATGTTGGCACTTAGCGGCGCGGCGATTCCGAGCCGAAAGAACCAGGCCATGTCGTCGTCTATTTTCGGAAACGCAATCACCTGACGCCAAACCACCGCCGGCGGTGCATCGATATCCACGATCGTGGTGACGTGGTGCAACGCCGCTCGGCTGTCAAGAGTCTCCAGTGGCAAGCACAGCGGCAAAAAAATGATCGACCCGATCATTCCGCGACGCTCGTTGATCCCCGGGCGAAGACTCCTCGTCGCGATCGCTCCTCCGACCAACCCGCCCATCACACTCAGCGGCCCCAACAGTGGAAACGCCATCAACAGACAGATCGCACCGTCCAATCCGACGGCTAACATCAGAGCGAACGACAAGAAGTTCATGGCAACAACCACTCCTATCGTTGCCAGGATCGGATGTCGCAGGTTGGTTGTAGACGAACCCTGCCACAGCCCCTGCAATGACGGGCACAGAAGAACAAGATGAATCCATACAACTCAAATGCCCAAACACTGATCCCTCCCACAACGACCTGAGTCGCACATCCCGCGGCGATCGCGATGATCACCGAAACAAATGTCGTCGATCCGCTGGGTAACGGTTGCGATTCCGCCGTCGAAGGGGGGCCGAATGCGGCCGCCAATTGTCGGCGTCGTCGTTCGTTCTCCGCCACCTCGTCCATCGAGGGACGGAACGCACCCGTGGGAAGCACCGCCAAAACACACATCACGGCAAGGTTGACAAGAGGGATCAACATCACTAGGCCCAGCCACGGCGAGATGCCCGCGTCAGCGGCCCGTCGTACGCTCATCGCGATCGCGATCCACACGAACGGAAGCGTAAATAGAAGCCACAGCAAACCGGCATTCGGAGCTTCGGCAAGAAACGGAGCTTTACTGTTCAACCATGGATTGACGAAGTCGATGGGTGAAAAAAACTGTTCGGTCGTGGCATAAACCACTGTCGCTTCCGTGACATACTTGACCATCGCCAAGCCAAAACCCACCGTCGCATAGGTGACGCGATCCACCGGGCTGGACAATGAAAACCACGACCATGGCGACCAGTGTTTCGTAGCAAATTCGACTTCACTCATCGGATTTCACTCATTGACTTAGCAGCGCACGATTCAGGCTTCGCTTTTTGATTGGACAACGCAAAGACAACGCAAGGACAACGTCTCGGCAGACTCCGTCACGCTCCTTCGGAACGACAACGAAAGAACCGCGACGAAGCGGCGATGGTAACAGCCGATCCGCGGTCGCGTCGCAATCGCCCCACAACGACCTGTTTGGACAGAGAGACCGATCGCCTATTGCAGGCTTGTCCTCAGGTACTCGGCGACGTCCGCAACAAATCGATGAATCGACGCATCGGCGATGCGATGGCCGACGATCGAATTGATCGCGGCACCCATGACGCCCAGCGGTGGTAGATACTGGCCTGAAAAATCGAGCTGAGTTTCGGTCGACGTCAATGGGTAAATGGAAAGCTCGGCTTTCATCAGTGGAAACAGACGCGGCGAATTCGTGGCTTCCCACTCCAATGACAAACACGTTGACTCGGGCGAGGCGGCGTCGCGAGGGTGCTGCTCCATGTTCTTGACGGCGATCGAAATGTCGGTCCCCACCTCGATCCCAGCAATGTTGACCCGCAACTCGGACGCGACCGATTTGGCACGGGCCGCCGCCGCCTTGGTCGCGGACTGAAATACTGCCAGCGCGTCGTGGGTCAACGTGTCACGCACCTGCTCGTAAGGGTGGTTCACGTAGTCATAGAATCGAACCTGACGCTCATTACTCATCTCGGCTCATCTCGCTCATTGCGTCTCGATCGTTCCCAGCAAAACTACAACCAATATCCTCGAGCGAGATCACGGCGACAACCTGCCAGGGCCCGACAACTTGACGATCGATCTCCCCGCCGCACGTAGCAAAACGAGTCGTGCGGGGCAAATGTGCGTTAATGCACACATCATTGCCCCCCCGATGTCGGGCCAGCCGGGATGATCGCTCCTAGCGGTCGCATCGCTGGACAACCGGATCAGCTTGGAACGATTCGCGTAGTTTGGCACCATAACTGCATCCAGTTTCAGGCGATCGTCGTGACGGCGATCACTGGCGTGAACTACCAAGGACATTGCGAGTCGTACAATGGACGAACACCCAAATGCAACCATTCATTCACTCTTTGGGAAGTGGAAGAATGAAGATCAGGAATTGGAGCGATATGTCGATGGTGTGCGTAGCTGGATGAACGAAGTCAGCCAACTTGGCATTCCCCGGTTTGGCGAGACGGCAAACCGCCTGCAGCAGTTTCGTGATCGACTGACGATGCACTTCGATCGGGAGGATGAAATCGGCACTCAGTTGGCCGATCACTACGCCGATTCGACCGAACTGGACGCGGCGCGGCGACAGGCAGAACGGGATCATCGACAGTTGCGGAATAGGCTTTCTGATTTGATCTCTCGCCTTGACGCACTCGATCCTCCCTTCACATCCTGGGAATCGGCGATGGACGAAGTCGAGTCGTTCGTGGTCGCCCTGGAGCGGCACGAGGATCAGGAGGCCGAAAGTGTTGAGTTGTTGATGCCGACCGAGTCGGACGATTGAATCACGATTGCCACGCATGGGGCACGATTGCCACGCATGGGGCACGATTGCCACGAATGGGGGTGGCGACCACCCCGGTTCTTCGGCGGCGAATTCCGCTATCATGGCGGGGACAGCGGACGGAGCTTCCCGCCGATCCGCTGAATGTGTGCGCTGATGGCAGCGGCAATCATTCATCTTCAACACGCCCTCGACTTCAGTGCGAATAAGCCTGCTCGCGATGGCGAATAAGGAATCACCATGCGAAACGTTGATCTTGCTCCCACCGCCGCCCTCAGCGTTGCATTCGCGCTGACGTTGTCCATCGCGAGCTCGGCGCTGTCAGACGACTGGCCGCAATGGCGCGGCCCCAACCGCGACGGGATGTCACGTGAATCGGGATTGCTCAAGCAGTGGCCTGCCGAGGGACCAAAACTGTCCTGGAAGGCGACGGGTCTTGGTGGCGGATACTCCAGCGTTGCCGTCGCGGGCGGATACATTTACACGCTCGGCGATTTGGACGACGGCAGTTATGTGATCGCGTTGCATGAGACCGACGGCACGATCGCCTGGAAAACAAGGATTGGCGATGCCGGCGGCCACAGCAAGTACCCGGGACCGCGGAGCACCCCGACCGTCGATGGCGACCAGATCTTTGCCCTGAACCAGCACTCGGATCTCGTTTGCCTCGACCGTGAATCGGGAGACAAGGTTTGGAGTCGAAACCTGGTCAAAGACTTCGGTGGCAAAATGATGTCGGGATGGAAGTACAGCGAGTCACCGCTGGTCGACGGCGACAAAGTCATCTGCACACCTGGTGGCAATGACGGGACGCTGCTCGCAGTCAACCGTAAGACCGGCGAAAAGATCTGGCAGACAAGTGAGTGGACCGACCCGGCTGCCTATTCATCAGTGATCATTGCTACCATTCACGGGACTCGTCAGTACATCCAGCTGACCGGTCAGAGCGTTGCCGGCATCGATCCCGACTCTGGCCATGTGCTCTGGAGAGCGGACCGGAAGGGCAAGACCGCCGTGATTCCGACACCCGTGGTGAAAGGAGACATTGTCTTTGTCACCTCGGGATACGGCGTCGGTTGCGACGCGTTTCGAATCAGCAAATCGGGCAGCGTCTGGTCGAGCGACGAGATGTACGCCAACACGAACATCGCCAATCATCATGGCGGTGTGATCTTGCTGGATGATCACGTGTTCGGCTCCACGGACGTCACGTTTCGCTGCCTGGATCTTGAAAGTGGCGAACTGGTTTTCAAGGAACGAAGTGTCGGCAAGGGTGCGACCGTTTACGCCGACGGCCATTTCTACTTGCGTAGCGAAGGAGGTCCCGTTGCATTGATCGAAGCGTCCACCGCTGGCCTGATCGAAACGAGCCACTTTGATCAACCAGAGCGCAGCGACGAGAGGGCCTGGCCGCATCCGGTCATCGCCAACGGAAAGCTGTACCTTCGCGACCAGGACATTTTGCTCTGCTACGACATCAAGGAAGAGTAGTCGGCGTCGATTGGCCAACACTTGCAGCTGACCGCGTGAGCGGTGGATTGATGAAGTCGTCGAACGTCAAGCCGAACGAGCCTGCTGGTTTCGTGCGGGACGCCGAGGTCGCAAGTTCAAATCTTGTCGCCCCGACTTGAAATCAAAACAGCTCGACGCGCCCGTTCGTTTCGAGCTGTTTCTCGTTCCACTGCAACGGTTTACGTGTTCTCGTGCCTTGGTTCAGTGAGTTCAAACAGTTCTGCCAATTCCGAACTCCAGGACCTTCTTCTTGCATAACCTCTTATTTGAAAACGACGTAGCGAGTTCAAATCTCGTCGCCTCTTTCAGAAGATTCAGTCTGTGATGATTGGCCTTTCCGCATCCAGCGACGGTCACCATCAATGCGATCGCAGGGGTCAGTCATGACTGCAGAGGTCGGATTCACGAATGGCACTTAGTTTTTGGGAAGCTGTTCGCAGCAAACGAATAAGCAACGCCATCACTTCAGTGCTGTCGGCGGGTCGAATGTCGAGCGCGGTTGAGGAACATCCCGTCCAACGTGAGAGTTTCCCGAGTTTTCTCGGGTACTGTCGCTCTTTCCTTCCGAAGAAAACCGGAATGTCACTCGGGATTGGAGTTTAGAACCAGTGGTGCTGCCAATCGGCTGCACCCACACACATGGTCACGTTTCCGACCCACGAAAAACCCGGAGGGACCTGTTTTTGCTGTGGTCTCCTCAGCGCCCTAGGGCCTCAAGACCTGACCTTCCGAACTGTCAAGACGACCACAGGTGATGTGAAATCGGGCTCTCTCTCACCAGCGATGATGGAAAGGGCACAACCATAGCGGTATTCTGGTGTTTATGACCGAGATTACCGACATTCTCTCCCAGATGAAACAGGGGGACTCCAGTGGTGCCGAGCAGCTGTTGCCGCTGGTTTACGAAGAGCTGCGCAAACTCGCGGCGGCGAAGCTCGCCAATGAGAAGCCAGGCCAGACCTTGCAGGCGACAGCCCTGGTGCATGACGTTTATATCCGGCTGGTGAATGTCGAGAACGCGCAGCACTGGAATTCCCTCGGTCACTTCTTCGGAGCCGCTGCCGAAGCCATGCGGCGGATTCTGATCGAAGCGGCTCGGCGAAAACAGTCGCTCCGGGCCGGTGGCGGTTTCGATCGCATCTCGATCCATGAAAGCGAGTTTGCCGCCGATGGAGAGTCCGACGATTTGCTGGCGTTGGATGAAGCGTTGCAGAAGCTGGAAGCACAGAGTCCCCGCAAAGCGCAAGTCGTCAAACTTCGTTATTTCGCAGGCCTGACGATTCCGCAGACGGCCGAGGCGATTGGAATCGCTCCCTCGACCGCAATTGCCGATTGGTCGTACGCCAAGGGCTGGCTCAAATTGGAGATTTCAAAGAATCTGTAAAAACTCTGGAGTTTTATCGGTTGATTCGGAGCCTGTTTTCGCACTGCTCTTCAGATCGAAACGTTAGTCAACGTGGAGGTACATGGTGAGTCTTGAACAGTTGAGCGAAGAAGAGATTTTTGAACAGGCATTTGAATTGGAGTCACCCAAGGCTCGCCGGGACTTCCTCAGGCGGGTCTGCCGGGATCACGAGCAAGTCGCTCGAATTCAAGCGTTACTGGAGGAAGGGGCTCCTGAAGCCAGCTTTCTGGAAAAAGGCCCTGCCGTTCTGCAGGATTCGAACATCCGGCCGTCGGATCTCCCGAGGCGCATTGGCGATTTCGAAATCCTGGGGGAACTGGGGCGCGGTGGCATGGGCGTGGTCTACCGTGCTCGCCAATGCTCGTTGAACCGCCTGGTCGTGCTCAAGGTGCTCTCCAATGGTTTGGCCCTGACCACCCAAGGCGATCATGCGTTTCAAGCTGGAAGCAGAGGCAGCCGCCAAACTGCACCACACCAACATTGTCCCTATCTATTCGACGGGGGAGCAGAACAGCGTTCCCTATTACGCCATGGAACTGATCGATGGCCCATCCCTCGATCAGGTAATTAAACAACTCCGCCAGGAAGCCGATTCGGCGACGGATTCCAAGTCCAACGGCGCTGGAGAGCCACCAATTCCCGATTGGATCAAAGAGACGTTCATCGACTCATCACGGTCGGTAGCCGATTCTGCGACGGGAACGACTGATTCCAGTTTTAGCAGTTCGTCGTCACTCGGTTCAGACAGTACGTACTTCGACAATCTGGCCAAAATGATGGCAGGTGTAGCGGACGCCCTGGCACACGCGCACGATCACGGAATCGCCCACCGTGACATCAAGCCAGCGAACCTTTTGCTCTCTGCCGATGGACGCTTGAGCATCAACGACTTTGGGCTGGCCCGCATGCTCGAACAGCCGGGAATGACGATGACCGGCGAACTGATGGGGTCGCCGATGTAAATGTCGCCGGAGCAGATCACAGCGGGCCGACTGCCGTTGGACCATCGTACTGATATTTATTCCCTTGGCGCAACACTCTACGAGCTGCTGACTCTACAGCCGCCGTTTCCGGGGCAACAGCGGGATCAGGTGTTGTCGCAGGTGATTCACAAGGATCCAGTGACGCCGCGCTCGATCAATCCCCGGATTCCGAAGGATCTGGAAACCATCTGTATGAAGTCGTTGGAGAAAGATCCCGACCGGCGATACCAGACGGCCGAACAATTGGCCGAGGACCTTCGACGCTTCGTCAACCGTCACGCCATCTCGGCCCGGCGCGTTGGTCCGCTGGAGAAAGGCATCCGCTGGGTGCGGAAGAACAAGTCGATCTCGGCATCGGTCTGTGCGATTCTACTTGTGCTTCTGGGAGTGGGGACTCTTGAATCTTGGCGATCGAGAATAGAACAGCGGGACAATGCAATCGAGGCTGCTCGGAAAGCTGTGTTCAACGTAGATCCTGATCAAGCTCAGGCCCATCTCAAACGTGCAATGGAATTGGGGATGGCCTCGGAAGATGCCGAACTGTTGATCAGTCAAGTCCACTTGATGGAAGGGAAGACTGACGAAGCCATCGCGATCCTGGATAGACTGCAGAACAAACCAGATTCTCGGCTCTCTCAGGTGGTGATTGCCTCAATACTGGCTCAGGCCTATTCAGGAAGTGGGCGCTGGGGAGAGTATAGAAAGACAGTCATCCCATTGTTGACGTGTCGGCCCGCAACGGACGAAGAACGGTTTCGATTGGGTGGGGCGTTAATTTTTGTTGCTCCTGGTCGGTCGCTGGAGCTGATTGAAACTGCGTGCCGGGAAAAGTCTGGATACGCTGAAGCCTGGACGACCCGCGCGTTTGCGAATGTTTTTCTGTCGATTGCGGAACCGGGAGGAAACCTGGATCGCATAAAAGAAGCAGAGTTTTGTTTACGAACTGCCCAAAACATTTCCGGCAACGAAGAAACAGCATCATATGTCTATTTTCGATTGTCTTGCCGACTCACGGCGGCCCACCTCCACCGCATGAAAGGAGGGCCGGACGATCCGACCGCGGCTGAATATCTGAAATTGGCGGAAGAGGACGTCGAGATCCTGGCCAGGAAGCCGAATTATTATGTCGCCAATCTAGTACGAATGTATTACTACGATCTGACAGATGATTTTGATGGCATGAACGATGTTATGGATGACATCATTCAATACCAACATCGCGGCTGGCTCACGGACCCTTTCTGGGCCGCATGTTTCCAAAGAAAAGAATACGATTTAGCCCTGCAAAAGTTACGTGCGCTTCCGCAGGACGATGAGTACGTGATCGACGCTATCGCGAGATTCACGCTATATACGGCCACATCTCGTGAAGAAATCAACCGGATTTACAAAGAGGAATCAGAGAAACTTCCCATTACATCGCCCATGAAAGCTTTGCTCCTGTTCGGCAAACTCGACGAGGCCAGAAAACACTACAAATGGTTACGGTATATATCCGCTCTCGCACCTGGGCCGAACGACTTGATCCCCATTCTCCCTACTACGAAGAGGGCTGGCCGCACTGGGTCCCTCCCCAACCAGTCGCTTCCGGCGACAAGGTGAAAGAGAAACCGGACTGATCCTCCGGTTCTCTCGCTCGCCAACTCTTCCTTGCTGTCGTGCAACAGCATCTCCTCCGTCCGCGCTCGACGTACGTCCATATATTTTGACAGGAGATATACCAACGGACAGAGGCTCTCCCTTTTTCAAGTTACGCGCGTTCCGGCAACGGAAGCAGGGGACGAATCTCGGCGATACCCCGTCGTGTGCCAGGGATACGGGAAGCGACTGCGATCGCTTCGTCCAGATTTGCTACCTCGATCAGGAAGTACCCGCCAAGTTGTTCCTTTGTCTCCGGAAATGGTCCGTCCACGGTAATCCGCTTACCGTCTCGCACACGCACACACGTAGCCGTTGACGGTGGTTGAAGTGGCGCCGCTGCTAGGTAATGTCCTTTGCGGTGTAGGTCATGGCAAAGTTCCACCGATTCGGCGAGCGCGATTGCGTGATCATCGGGCGGCCACACTCCTTCTTCGGCGTACACCAGTAGGATGTATTGCTTTGAGTCTGAATTCGCGTTCGGACCTGTGCTCGCCAAATCCGGCGAAGGAAGTGGATTGGGTGTCGAAAGGAGTGGCCGGATTTCAACCGTGCCCTTTTTCGCTGGTGGAATCTGAACGGCGATGTCGACTGCCTCATCCAGTCTATCAACGTCGATGACGAAGTAGCCGCCGAGTTGCTCGGTCGTTTCCGCATACGGCCCATCAGTGACCTGGCGTTGACCGTTGCGGACACGGACGCACGTCGCAGTAGTGACCGAATGCAATGGGGATGAGGCAATCCACTTTCCTTGCTCGACCAGATCGTCGCAAATGCTCATGGATTCGAGCATGCACTCCGTCCGTTCGTCCTCAGTCCAACTATCCTCGGCTCCGTAGATCAGCAGCATGTATTTCATCGTTCAGTCCTCCTCTGATGAATTGTTGGCAAGGTAGCTGTCGGGAACCGGGAGACCCTGCAATTTGAAAAACGTCAATTGGTCGAAGTATCCGCGTTGGAACACAATGTGCCCGTTCACGACGTGAAAGAACCCGCATCCACGGAGCCCTTTGGGGTCAGACCATTCCAGGATTGCCCAGTCACCCGACTCAAACAGGCTTTCTTGAATGCACACCATTTCGGCACGGGCAAACTCAGTTTCAAACAACTTGCGAATGGCCTCACGTCCGACGAGCGGTTCGGTGACGACCTGGTGATTGACCGCATCCGGCGCGTAGAGCGCGACGAGCTTTTCTACGTTGCCTTCGTTGAATCGCCTAACCCACTCGCGGACAACATCAGAGGGAGACGGTTTGCTCACTTGGCGAATTTCGTTCTCGTCGCGATTGCCGGCCATCGCACGTGGCTCCTTCGACTATTGTTCGCTGGTCGTCCCTGAACTGCTCCGTTGTCCCAACGCAAGTTGGAATACGGCCGGCTGTCTCATTCCGAGGGCAGCCCACGCGACAACGCCGATGATGATCGGAAAAAGGAAAGGCTCGCTGACGCGAACGTGTGTGGCCACGGCTCCGCCCAAATATGCAGCGAGCAGGATCGCCGCCACAAACGCCGTTCGAGGAATGAGAAACAGTACGGCAATGGCGACTTCAACAATTCCGATTTTGAACATTACGTCTTCGGCCCAGCCCATCTTGGCGAACATCTCGGCTTTGCCTTCCCAGTCCGTGAATTTGCCCATCGCACTGGCAAAGATGAGAAACGCTGAAAGTAGCACACTGAGCACCCACCCAGCGATCCGTAATTTCTTCGATCCATTCATTCCATTGCTCCAATGCATCAAGTATCTGCTGCGTGCTACGCACTATCTGGGGTCTCTTGCTCGACGAGATTGGCAAGCTGCACGAGCGAGTCTTGCCATCCGAGATAACACATCTCAGTCGGTATGGCGTCCGGAATGCCTTCGTGCAAGACTTCAATCTCGGTGCCGCAACTTACCGTTCTCAAGGTGATTGTCTTGGTCATCTCACCTGCCGGACCGGGATCGTCGAACTTGTCGGCGATTCGGATTCGCTCTCCGGGAACCAGTTCCAGAAACGTGCTTTCGAAGGAATGACTGTGACCCGTTCCAAGATTTGTGAACGACATGTGATAGCTGCCGCCGACTTTTGCGTCGATGCGGTCGATTTTTCCCAAATAGCCGTACGGTGGGAGCCATCGACACAAGGCGTCGGGGTCGAGGAAAGCCTTGTAGACACGGTCAGCCGGGGCACGCAGCACGCGGTGGAGTCGGACGGTGTTTGAGGAATCGGTCATGGGATGTTTCTCCTTTTAGGTTGTTGGTTGAAACCGTTTATGGTTAGTCGAACGAGGTTCACAACAATCGACAAATCGACCAGAATCCTTCTTGCTTACCTGTTCTCGGAGGTATGAGATGGGCTCCCTTCCGTTTCCGGCGTGGAGCCATTAGCAGAATCGTTCGTTTCCAACAGCGGCCATATTTCAACAACACCGTGCGCGACGGAGCAAGGTACGCCGGCTACTTTGCGAACAGTTTCGTCAAGATCGGCGGCTTCGATCACGGCAAACCCAGCGACCGGCATGCCAGATGACATGAAGGGGCCTTTGCGCGTGTCGAGTCCTTTTGCGGCTGGATTTCGTACCTGCACCGGTGCATCGGCGATCCCCATGATCGCACCTTCCGCACGCAACTTGGCGTCCTGCGCGTGAGCAGCATCTCTAGCAGCTTGAGGTGTGCGGTCGTACCCGGACTGATCGCCATATCCGATGGTGATGAATTTCGGCATGTTGCTCCACTCCTAAATTGGCAAGGCTCTCATTCATTCACGCCGTGCTTCAGTTCCTCCGCCAATCCAACGATGATGCCCTCGGGACCTCGGATGTAGGCGAGTCGATACACGTTCTCGTATTGCACGACCTCACCGACCAATTCGGCACCGTGAGCAAGCAGGCGTGTGATCACGCCATCAATGTCGTCGACGGCGAACATAATGCGGCGGAGGCCGAATTCGTTCACGGGAGGCTTCTCTGATCCTGTTCTGATCGCCTCCGGTGTATGGAACTTGTCCAGCTCAATACGTCCGTGGCCGTCCGGAGTGCGCATCACAACAAGGGTGGCACGAACGTTCTGTAGGCCGATGAGACGATCAACGTGGCCGCCCTCGACGGTGGTCTTGCCTTCGATTTCCATACCGAGTTCGACAAAGAACGCCTTCACGGCCTCAAGATCGTCGACCACAATAAGGACGTTATCCATTCGTTTTAGCGTCATATGTTCCTTCTCCAGTCTCGACGTGTGGAACCTGGATTTACCGGATCTGCGGTACGACCAACCTCAACCGCGAACCGCCGCCTCGATTTCAGAGACGTCAATCTTCTTCATCTGCATCATCGCTTCGAAGACGCGCTTGGCGACAGCAGCGTCACTTCCGGTGATCGCTTGCGTCAGGGCGGTCGGTGTAATCTGCCAGTTCAGCCCCCATTTGTCTTTGCACCAGCCACATTGACTCTCTTCGCCACCGTTGCTGACGATAGCGTTCCAGTAACGATCCGTTTCAGCCTGGTCGGCGGTTGCGACTTGGAACGAGAATGCCCAATTATGCTCGACACCGGGACCGCCGTTGAGTCCGATACAGGGAATGCCCATCACCGTGAACTCGACGGTTAGCACGTCTCCCTTGTTCCCTGACGGAAAGTCCGCTGGCGCTCGATGCACCGCGCCGACGGAAGAATCAGGAAAGGTCTCGGCGTAAAACCGCGCCGCCTCTTCGGCGTCGTGATCGTACCAAAGGCAAATCTTGCTTTTCGGTGGTGTCACTTCAAGTTCTCCGTAAATCTAATTGCGTACAAGGGTACTCACTTCTTATCCACCTGCTCGTCGGTGCGTGTCCACTGAGCAACAGGACGCCCGTCACGGCGCCACCACGAACCAGCTTGGTCCTGGGGACAACCCTCGGGCGAGTCCTCCCAGGTCTCCTGTCGGCCATACGGCGTCAGGTCGAGCAACTGCAGGGTGGGCAGCATGGCTTCAATCCCGCGCCATTTGGTTTCGTACGTTTGGAACACTTGATCATCGGTGCTCAGATAGCAGCGGAGATCGCCGCCGTTTCGGGTAGCTAGCACCGGGCCCGAGTCGGCAGTCGAGTACCACGGTGTTGTCCAGCCCATGAAGTCCCGATAAGCGATAATCTCATCGAGCGGACCACTGCTGAAGACCGCATAGGTCACATCGCGCTCGGCGAGATAGGCGCAAACCGCAGCGGTCATTGCAACCTGGCTATGCGTGCATCCTTCACACTGCTCGTGGTGAGGCGCGCCTTTGTTCCACATGAAGTGATAGATGATCAGCATTCGCCGGCCTTCGAACACCTCCTGCAAGGGAACGGGCCCTTTCGAACCCACGACAGTGACCGGCTCCATGGGCGTCATCGGCATCCGCCGACGCGCCGCGGCTAGCGCGTCGCCCGCGTGGGTATGTTCCTTTTCACGAACGAGCAATTCCGCACGCGCCGCCGTCCACTCGTCTCGACTGACTATTTGAGGTTTCATTGTTCGTTTTCCTTCTTGAAGTGGGAATTTAGCTACAAGTGACCCGCCGACGACTCAAGCTGCGGACAGCCAGCAAGAGCAAGGAAGTCACGCAAACCAGGAGCATCGCCCAGCGCAGGTAGCTTGCCGTGGTGAGCGACAAGCCAAGCCCGGTCCATAGTCCGATGTAGGCCGCCAGACAAGCTGGGCACTTTTGCACGAACACCAGTACGGCGCTCGGAAGGAGCCAGACGAGGAATTCTCGCACTCTAGGTGTCAAGGGCTTAGACTTCCCGCTATTGGCGGCCTCGCGGCAACGGCACATCGATTATTCTCCATCTAACTCTTATCTTTCACCGCTTCCGGCTGCCACCACGGTTCGAAAGTCTCGGGCTTTCGCATGTATTTCATTGGAATCGTCCCTTCGCTCGGGTCCATTGGTTCTAGCGGCGTCACTCGGTGTGAAGTAAAGGCCGTATTTCGATGGCGCCACCGACGGGCAACGTCGGGATTTGCATAGCAATGGAAACCGCTTCATCCCGATCCCGGCACTCGACAAGATGATAGCCGCCCAATTGCTCCTTCGTTTCGGCAAACGGACCGTCTTTGACGACTGGCTTTCCTTCTCTTTCACGAACCGTGACGGCGCTCGGGGACCAGTCGAGCTTGGCGCCGGCCAGGAGTCGCCCACTGGTCTTGAGATCCTGAATGAGCTTCCCGTACTGGCTCATGATTTCGTCCCGCTGCGATTCAGGCAGGTTCATCCAGTGGGACTCGTCCATACAGCATATGAGCAGGTATTTCATGGCGTTTTCTCCAGAGCAACAAGGCTTGCGATTTCAATTAATCTTACGAATCTGCCATCCCGCCGTAGTCAGGCGTGTCCAGCACGTCAGGATCGGCGATCTGCCAAACGTGATTGTCCATCGGATTGAACGGAAGCGAGATGTGGTCGTGAACCGACTTCCACTGGCCGTTGATGCGGCGATAGCACACGGTGACGCGCATCCAGGTTTGGCCGCTAGGATCGTCTGCCGGAGTTGGTACGAAATGATGGACGCCGTGCATGATCGCCAAATCGCCGGTGACGTGAATGACGATATCGCGATGCTCGGACCTGAACTGCTCGGGAAAGTAGGGCAGGCAGTTGGCCCAAACCTGACGAATCGCCTCTTTGCCGACGGTCTTGTAGGGCGGAATGGCGTCGAACAGGACGGCGTCATCGGCGTAGTCCGCGACGAGCCCGTCTAGGTTCTTCGCTTCCAGCGCACTCGACCACTTTTGAATCAGGCTGCGAATCGCTTCTTCATCGGTTCGTGTTGCTGCACTCATTGTTGGTTCTTTAAATTGGGTTTGCTTCCTGGAATCGATTACGGGCTACTGTGCCTCGCCGGGGACCATCACCATCCAACCAACGTCGAACTTATCGGTGACCATTCCGTAACGGGGGGACCAGAAAGTCTTGCCCAGCGGCATATCGACTTTGCCCCCGTCTGCGAGTGCGTCGAAGACTCGGTCGGCGGCCGCTTCCGTGGCCACCGATAGCGCCAGTCGAAAACCCTCGAACTTTGATTTGTCGTCACATCCATCGGAGGCCATAATGGTCTGCTTGCCGATTGTTATCGACGCATGCATGATTTTGTCCTCAAACCCTGCCTGTAACATGCCCTCAGGCATCGGATCAGGGCATTCGTTGAATCGCATCTTCATCAGGACGCGCGCGCCGACGGCGGATTGGTAGAACTCCAATGCTTCTTCGCAACGGCCGCCGAAAAACAAATAAGGCTGCACCATCGCCTGCTGCATGGCGATGTCGACTCGCACCTGATCCGCCTGTTCTCGCAGCTCCGGCGTGTACTCTTCGCCGAAGTCGACGGCTTCAAATACGGGACGGATCTCGATGTCAGAATCTTCCGTCATCGGGTTAGGGCAGCGTTTAACCCATTCGATGGCCTCCTCCATCGAACTGACATTCCAGAGCCAGTATCCGGCAACCAACTCTTTCGTTTCCGCAAACGGACCATCCATGACGTGTCGACCGGAACCGCTGAATCGCACGCGGACGCCTTCGCTGCTCGGCTTCAGTCCTTCACCCGCCTGCATGATGCCAGCTTTGACCAACGCTTCGTTGAAGTTGCCCATGTCGGCTAGCAATTGCTCGCTGGGCATCTCGCCTGCTTCCGAATTTTTCGACGCTTTGACCATCACCATGACTTTCATGTCATTTCCTCCCGATTCTCAATGAGTGCGTGTCCCAAAACCTGTTTTACCCCTGCATCGCTTCCGGATTCATCCACATCATCTCCCAGACGTGGCCATCCATGTCCGCCAAGTTGCGGTTGTACATGAACCCCAGGTCCTGTTTGGGATTGATGTCGGCCGTGCCGCCGTTCTGAGACGCGATCTCGTTCAGTTTGTCGACGGTTTCGCGGCTGTCGCAGGAGAGGGCCAGCATGACCTCGCTGGAACTGGCGGGCGGAATGGGACGGCTGGTGAACGTCTTCCACTTGTCGTGCGTCAGGAGCATGACAAAGATTGCCTCGCTCCAGACCATGCAGGCAGCCGTGTCATCGGTGAATTGCTTATTGTTCTCGAAGCCGAGCGCTTCGTAGAAGGCCATCGAGGTGGGGAGGTCGGACACGGGCAAGTTGACAAAGATCTGTTTGCTCATTTTGTATACCCCTTTGAATGACGGTTATCTGTTCATTTATGAAATAGTCGTGCGGCAGCCGGCGAAATCGACAAAGCACTTCATTTTTCCTTTGCATTCATCTTTGATCGTCGACAGCAGCTTGATGTTCTTCAAACATCCGGCTGACTTCTTCATCAGCGGCGCGAATCTCGAACGGCCCGGCTCTCAAACCGGGATGCTTCGACATTAGTGCGATTGCGTGGTTCAGATCGCGGGCTTCCAGCACGCTGAATCCGGCGAGCACTTCCTTTGTCTCGGCATACGGACCGTCCGAGACATCGACCGACCCATCCTTCAGTCGTAGCGTGACGGTGTTGCGACTCGAATCGAGCGATTCTCCGCCCAACACGTGGCCACTACGGTGCAATTCGTCGTGGTAGTCGAAGCATTCGTTCATGAACCGCCGTCGTTCATCCTCCGACTTGCCATCCCAACTGGACTCGTCCAGGTATCCCAAGCAGATGAATTTCATGGTTTGATTCCTGTGGTCTCGATTTTCCCTGAAGCGGAGCGTTTTGGCCCTTTCATCAACTGGTCGAGTGGGAAATCACGAAATCGACAGCCAGCCCAAAAAAACGGGCATTGGCGAAGCTGCAACGAACTTGACACGTAAGCAATTGCTTACGTACAGTGATTGCATGGCCATGGTCAGCTCCGAACACGACGTTTTTGCTGCGATCAGCCACCCTGCGCGCCGCCAGATGTTGGATCTTCTTATCGAGGCTGAGTGCCCGGTCAATGCGATTGCCGAGCATTTCGAGATGAGTCGGCCTGCCGTATCACAACATCTTCGCGTGCTCTCAGACGCCGGTCTCGTTGCGGAACAACGACATGGCCGAGAACGGCGGTACCGGTTGGTCCCCGAGCAACTGGGTCCAGTTCGGGATTGGCTTTCCCACTATGAGCAGTTCTGGGACAAGCATCTGCGTCAGCTTCAGGACCATGTCATTAAAGGAAACAAGAAGTGAGTGGCAGCATCCGACGAGAGCTTTCGTTTCCCAAGCCTCCAGAGGTGGTTTGGCAATCGCTTGCCAATCGTGCTGCACTGGCCGAGTGGATGTATCCAAACAATTTCGAACCACGGGTCGGGCATCAATTCACGTTCGAGGTACCGCCGAAACCCGAGGTTGGATTTGGGGGCTGAGCGTGCAATGTGAAGTGCTGCAGTGCGATGAGCCGAATCTGCTTGTGTTTTCGTGGGAGGCAGGCGAACTCGTCGGCACACAGGTAAGCTTCAAGCTTGAACGAGATGGAACGGGCACGCGGCTCCTTTTCGAGCATTCCGGATTCGATGTCTCTCAACCGTTTGGCAAGCGAGCACGACACGGAGCTGAGTACGGATGGTCGGAGATGCTCAACAAGCTCGCGAAGATTGTCTCGGGCGACGAGGGGAAAGCAACATGAACATCTTCCTGTAGGTGCTTCAAGTCCTTATGGCCCTGCACACTTTGATGGGTGCCATCTGGAAGTTCTCGAATTCCGTCGAAGAAACGATGCCCTCGCTCAAGGCGATTCCAAACGGAGCGTGGATGGCGATGGGTGGGTTTGAGATTCTCTTGAGCATCTGCTTTCTCATACCGTTGGTCTACGAACCCATGGCTTTCTTGGCACCCGTAGTAGCAGTTTGCATCCTTGCGGAAATGCTGTTGTTCATCGGTCTGCATTATTATTCCGGCGACTCGACGCTCGCCCCTGTGGTTTACTGGCTCGTGGTGGCCGCGATTTGCGGTTTCATCGCTTATGGTCGCTTCGTACTAGTGGGATGACGCCATGCTTACCGACATTGAGACATATTTTGCCAGAGGGTGTGGACGCTGCGAACGATTTGCCACCCCGGATTGTTCGACGCGACAGTGGAGCCGAGGTCTCAACGAGCTTCGGCAGATTTGCCTTGAGACAGGATTGGTTGAAGCAGTTAAGTAGGCACATCCGTGCTACATGCATGCAGGCCGCAACATCGTGATTTTGGGTGCTTTTCGTGGCGACTTTCGCATCAGCTTCTTCAACGCTGCACTGATGAAAGACCCGGAGCGAGTTTTGGAAAAGCAGGGACCGAATAAACTGCACCTTCACGCGAGAACTGCCTTCTTGTCGCAGGTTCTGAGCTAACCAAAACGCATCACTCACGTATCAGCCTGCAATTCCTTCAGCTTCGCTTGAAGAAATCGCCGCTCTGGTTCCTGCCGGGCCAGTTCTAGAGCGCGGCGGAAGGCTGCCGCAGACTCGTCGACGCGGCCCGTCCTGCGAAGCAACTCGCCGCGTGTCGAGTGCAGGAGATGATAGCTCTCCAAATCACCGCGGTTGACAATCTTGTCGACAATGGTCAACCCGGCGTCTGCGCCGTCTCGCATGGCAACTGCCACGGCACGATTGAGTTCAACGATTGGGGATGGATCGGCTCTCAGCAGAACGTTGTACAGCGCAATAATCTGCGACCAGTCGGTGTCAGCTGCTGTTCTTGCTTCCGCGTGAACAGCCGAGATGGCGGCTTGAATTGTGTAAGCACCGAATCGCCGAGACGCCAGCGACCGCTCGATAAGCCGCTTTCCCTCGTCGATCAACTCTCGGTTCCAGAGCGAACGATCTTGATCTTCAAGCAGAACGATGTCGCCGCTTTTCGACACGTGCGCTGCACGACGAGATTCGTGGAGCAACATCAGAGCCAGCAATCCAATCACCTCAGCATCGGGAAGCAGTTCCAGCATCAAACGGGCCAGACGGATGGCTTCGCTGGAGAGTTCGCTGCGCGTTAGCGACTGGCCGGCCGTTGCGGAATAGCCTTCATTGAAGACGAGATAGATCACTGCGAGGACGGCATCGAGTCGCTCGGGCAAATCCGTGTGAGTCGGGATAGCGTAGGGAATCTTCGCGTCACGAATCTTGGATTTGCCTCTTACGATCCGCTGGGCCATCGTGGACGGCGTAGTCAGGAATGCGCGAGCAATCTCTTCCGTCTTCAGTCCGCATACCTCGCGCAGCGTCAACGGGACTTGAATTTTCGGGTCAATTGCCGGATGGCAGCAGGTGAATATCAGCCGCAACCGATCATCTTCGATGTCATAGCCCGCTCGCGTATTGTTGTCCGAATCGACCTCGTCAATCCGGGCCATAATCTCAGGCCGCTTTTCAGCAAAACGACTTCTCCGGCGAATTGCATCGATGGCCTTGAATCGTCCCGTGGAAACGAGCCATGCCTGCGGATTCGTGGGTACGCCCTCCTCGCTCCCACTGCTGCATCGCGGACGCGAACGCTTCGTGCATCGCCTCTTCAGCAAGGTCGAAATCGCCCAGCAACCTCACCAAAGTGGCAAATACACGCCTCGAATCCGTCCGGTACAGTTCATCGATTTTCTCGCTGACAGTCATCGTGAGATTATATCATACCAGCCACCATTCCTATTGGGCGTTGCTGCCGTCAAGGCAAAGGTCAGTATGGCGGAGGATCTTTAAACCAACCCGGTTGGCCTGCACAGGACTGCGCGCTGCCGTGATTGTGAGCGAGTCATCGCGCAAGGAATCAAGAAGGCAGACCCAAGATCACTCATAGATAACACGCCGATGCGGTTGGTCCGATTGCTTCGAAACTGAGGACCACTCGACGTAGCTCCGTATCTCCGTTGATTTCAGGTGGTGCAAATCACCGGCTCACTGCTCGATGCTGGCTGTGGAACGGGAGAGAATGCTCTCTTCTTTGCCGGGCGAAGCCACGAAGTTACCGGCATCGACTTTCTCGAACATCCCATTGCCGAAGCAAAACGAAAGGCAAAGGAACGGGGCCTCGCAGCGACCTTCTTGTTGATGAATGCGCTCCATTTGGAAGACATCCCTGAAGTCCTTGACTCGGTGATCGACTGCGGCCTGTTCCACGTGTTCTCCGACGAAGACCGGGCACGCTACGTCGCAGGATTGGCGAGCGTCGTGAAGCCGGGCGGCAAGTTGTTCATGATGTGTTTCAGCGACGAAGAACCGCCCGGCGACGGGCCACGCCGAGTGTCGCAGGACGAACTCCATGATGCGTTCGCCAAAGACTGGCATGTTGAGTCGATTCAGCAGACTCGGTTCGAGACCCGGCCTGATTTGAAGGACATCCAGTTCAGTGAGGGCGGGCCGTTTGCTTGGTATTGCGTGATTCGCAGGTCGGAGGCCGCAGGTTTGCCCAGCATTGTTCCGATACTTCGATGAGGCCCCGGACGAGATTTACGTAAAGGCTGAACTGGCACCACTGCGCCGACGTTGGACTAGATGCAATCCTGACCGATTACCCGCTTGATCTGCGGGGAACGCTGAGAAGGTGAGTCCGTATGGAAATCGACATCATTAAACACCCGATCCGATTCCGTCTGTATGGCTTGTCGTCCGTCGTGAGCGACCAATCCTACGGCGAGGTCGGATGTCGATTGATGGATGAGATGTGGAAGATCGTGAAGGGTGCCAAACTCCCGACCACCGGCATCAACCACTGGGTGTATTTTGCGGATGACCGGATGTTTGTCGGCGTGGAAGTCAGAAACGCTGAGCAGGCCACAATTCCCGAGCAGTTTGAGCCGTGTGAACTGGAACTTCAACGCTACTCAAAGCACATTCACATCGGCCCCTACCACGAGTTACCGCAGAAGTGGCAAGCGTTGAAAGCCGAGCTTTCTGCCCATGGCGAAACTGTTACGATGCCTTCACTGGAAGTCTACGGCCACTCGTGCGAAGGGGATGACGACTATAAAGCGAAGACGACGATCTTGATGGGGCTGAAGCCAAAGGAGGCGTAAATGAGCCAAAGCTACACGCACATCGTTGATCTTGCCAAAGAAGTCGTGCCACCGGAGGACGGCATTCTCACCCGGACGCTTTTCAATGATGACAATGTGAAGGCGGTGATCTTCGGTTTTGGGCAAGGCGAGGAACTGTCCGAGCACACGGCGTCCATGCCTGCAGTCCTGCACTTCATTAGCAGGTGAAGCCACGCTGACTCTCGGTGACGAGACTGTCGAGGCGCAGGCAGGTACGTGGATTCTCATGTCGCCGGAATTGAAGCACAGCGTGAAGACCAAGACGCCCGTAGTCATGTTGCTGCTGTTGCTGAAGAATTAGCCGTTACAAGGATTCGATCTGATGACCATGACCCATCCAGCAACCATACGAAAGCCCGGAGAAGGTCGAAGGATCGCCATTGTCGGCGACGTGTACCGATTTCTTGCCACGGGAGAGGAGACGGGCGGCCAGTATGCCACGTTCGAGGCCATTGTGCCTCCCGGCAGCGGGCCACCTCCGCACATCCACAGCCGAGAGGAAGAATCGTTCTTGGTTCTCGAAGGTGAGATGACGTTCCAACTTGGAGACGACCGTTTTGTCGCAGGTGAAGGCACATTTTTGAACATGCCCGTTGGCAGCCTGCATTGCTTCAAGAACGAGAGTGACAAAACCGCTCGCCTGTTGATCACCCTTGCTCCAGCCGGACTGGAGGAGATGTTCTTCGAGGTTGGCCAACCGCTCGCCGAAGATGCCGAGACAGCACCACCACCGACTCAGACCGACATTGAAAAACTGCTGGAAGCTGCACATCGCTACGGTGTCGAGATCAAAGTACCGCAACATTAGAGGCGAACCACGACCACTGACATCTTCCAAATCCGCCAACTTGCTGACGAACTTTAGCCGCCTGAGTCTGGCAAACAAAGCATCGTCCTGACCGACGACGACAATACAAAAGTTGTATTGTTCGCCTTTTGCTGCTGGCGACGGCCTCAAAGAACACGTCGCCCCGCTGCCAGCAATCATTCAAATCATCAAGGGCGAAGCAGAACTGACTGTCGGCGAAGAGGCAGTGGCAGGAAAGCCGGGAACGTGGATTCAGATGGCAGCCAACGAGAATCACCCCAACAGCCACCGACGAGTCAAAGTGTGAACGAAGCTCCCAACTATTCTTCGCAGCAACGTGCAGAAGGAGAATTGCTTGCACGATGCACAGCACGGCGAAGCCATAGGCGGCTGGGTTGATGCGGCTGAAGAACCCGAGGTGATAAGCGGCTCCCACCCAGAGCCAAAGGATGCCAAGCAGAACGGCGATAGCTCGTCCAGCGACACGCTGTCGGGACAGAGCGAGGCCCACTATCGCCAATCCCACTAGAAACAGGACGACTTGCATTGGCCAAACGGATTCGTTGTACCGCTCAAAGACGCCAAGGAACTCTTCGGTCGTGAAGGGCAACATGATTCAAGTCTGCCCCTGTCCGTCACCGGTTCGTCGGCTCAATATTGCACCAATCGTGGGAGGACCGAACAAAGTCGTCAGCAAGACCAGCAACCATAGCCGACCGGCGAGGATGTTGTAATCTGCAAGCAGTTTCTCCCACGGGACTGCCGCTACAAAGTGAAAGAAACCGAACTCGAAGCAAACGGTCATCACCGTCCACAAAATACCGATCACTGCACTCGGAGCCATCGGCCCAGTGGCCAGCGACGCTGTGCCGATCATGATGGCGGGACTCGATCTCGAAGGCGGTTTCGCCGATCTTGATGAGCTTCATGCGTCTCTCTTTACAACAATTGTAATGAGCCGGTGATCTCGTCGATCTTCTCGGCGTCGTCGGGGCCGATCGCAAGACAGGTCCGAGTCGGTTCACCGTGAAATTCGGTCTTGCCACTGTCGGTGATCAGGTGGACTTCATGGCCAGCGGCGAGGGCCTCGTCGTGTATTCTCATCAACTCTTCTTCGCTGTCCACTCGGCAACATACTTTGGCGAACGCTCCGGTCAGCCATGCACGCTCGACCTCTGAAAAGTCATCCAGTGAAACTGAGCCCCGCTTCTGCAATCGACGGCAGATGAACGACATCGAAGCATGGGCACCTTGAGCGATTTGCTTGCCACGACGCATCTTCAGGTCGTGCCGCATCACGATAACCTGCTTGATTCTTTTGGGATCTTCACTCACGCCGTCAAAACTTTCTTCTGGAAGTCGAGCCTGCATTCTACCAACACGAAGGGCCCACCCGGTGGTGAACAACCGGGAGGGCCGATGGACTAATTCGTCAGACAAGAGGTACGGTGGGCAAGTTCGGAAGAAACGCCGTTAAAATCGACAGAATGAACCAGCCCAACCTGTTGCAATCATGATCCCCACGAAATGCCTTCCACGAGATCAAAAGCACTTGCCCTAGCCTTCTTCACGGTCGCTTACAACATCGTTGAAGGTAGCATGGCGATGCTGGGGGCTACGCTCTCGGGCAGCAACGCTCTCTTGGGATTCGGGCTCGACAGCTTCGTCGAGTCCTTGTCTGGCATGATGATGGTCTGGAGGTTCTGGAAGTTCGATCCCGCCGCCGACGAGGAGGAGTTCGAGCAAGTGGAGGAACGAGCCGCCCGACTCGTCGCTTTCTCATTCTTCGTCCTCGGTGGCTACATCATTCTTGACGCCGGTTACGCCCTGTACCAGCAGGAAGCCCCGGAGACCAGCCTCATCGGGATCGGGTTGGCGATTGCCTCGATCATCGTCATGCCGCTGCTCTTCGTTCTGAAGTATCGGCTCGGAAAAGCCATCGGCAGTCGCAGCCTCGTGGCCGACTCGAAGGAGACGCTGGCCTGTCTGATGCTCTCCGTGGCTCTGTTGATCGGATTGGGAACCTTCTACATCTGGCGGCTATGGTGGATCGACTCGGTAGCTGCACTGGTGATTGCCGTCTTGATTATCCGAGAGGGCTTCGAGACGCTGGAAGAAGGGGATTAGAAGATGTCTGGGTTCATCGCACTGGGAGTGATTCTGGCGATCCTGCTTATCGTCGTGGTTTATGCCGCTGTCATCCGTCCGTGGCATTTGCAGTGGGGAGCGACGGTTGAAGAAGTACAAGGTTCACTGCCGCTTGGCTGGAGAATCTGATCGGTTGCCAAATACAAAATGCAGACCAAATTGTCCCAGAATTTCAACACTTGCAGATCGGTGAACCTGTCCGACTCCACCCCAAACACTCAATGTTCGTACATGTCATCGAAAAGAATCGAGCACTCGTTCTCGCCAATTGTGTCCCATCTCAAGGTGGACAGCCGAACGAAACAACGCCAACTGAGACAGCACCGAGAAATCTTGGATTGCCTATCGCCTCCCCGGAGACGACCGATGATCTCAATTTCGTTTGGGCATTCGTTCTTGAAGAGAAGTCCGACCAGCACACTCGGCTCATTGTCCGGGTTAGCGTCGATCCGAAAGTGAGCTTTGCCAGTTCTCTTCGGAATCTGCTGTTCATCGAACCCGCCCATTTCATTATGGAGCGAAAAATGTTGCTAGGGATCAAAAGGCGAGTCGAACAGGGGAACGACTCATGACTGCTGCCAGCGGCTCGGACAATCCGCCACGAGGAATCAATCGCCGCAGTCTGGTGCTGCGACTAGTTTGCCTGCCTGTGTTCATCGCCCTGTTTATGTTTCTGCCTGCTGGCACATGGGCGTGGCCGAAGGGCTGGCTGTTCGTCTTCGTTCTGATTGGCGTCATTTCAGCGGTGTTTCTTGTTCTTCATCGTGTAAATCCAGAAGTCATCGTCGCTAGAAGTCGCTTCCACGAAGGAACGAAAGGATGGGACAAGATTCTGCTCAGCCTTTACTTTCCAGCGATGTCGGCTGTCTTACTCGTGGCGGCTTTGGATGATGGCCGGTTCCACTGGTTCCCGGTCTCTTGGTGGGTTTGCGGTGTTGGCTACGCTTTGCTGCTTGCCGGGATTGGAATCGTCACTTGGGCCGAAGGCGTGAACAAGTTCTTTGAAGTCACCGTGCGGATTCAAACGGAGCGGGGGCATTCGGTGATCGACACCGGCCCCTATGCAATTGCTCGACATCCCGGTTATGTCGGGGGGATTCTTCATGCAATTGGCATGTCGCTATCGTTGGGTTCTTTGTGGGCATTGATTCCTGCCGCTGTTGCCTCAATGGTGTTGATCGTGCGGACCCAGTGGGAGGATCACACGTTGCAGGAAGAATTGAGCGGGTACAAGGAATACGCAACGAGGGTTCGGTACAAGCTGATTCCGGGCGTGTGGTAGCGACGAAACCACAGCTACTCAAACATCATGAACGGTGGCGGGTATTCTACTCGTCCGTTGATGCCATCCAAAGCACCTGACTCAAGCTCCATCGCCATCCATGCGTCACCGCCTCCCAACGGTGACTCCAAAGGCTGTGCGAGTTCCGCAGAGAATCCAAAGCGTGGATAGAACTCGGGATGGCCGAGAACGACAGCGATCTTGTGCCCCTGTTTTCGAGTAACCGTACACCAGAACCGTTGTAGGCGCGTGGGTTAGCGTGGTGGGTTTTGTTTCGTTTCACCCTACGGAGAAAACCCATGTCCAAATCCGAGACCGTCGAATCCTGGTCGGAGCGTTTGCAGCGTTTCGATTCGGCCGTCACCACCGTCGCGGCGTTCTGTGCCGCCGAAGGCGTTTCCCAGCCAGCCTACTATTACTGGCGAGGCAAACTGCGGAGAGCGGCAACCGGGGTCGAACCAACGACAGCGAGGCCGCCCGCTGCATTCTTGCCCATGGCCCTCGCCGGCCAAGCCGAGCAGCCTGACAACCCGTCCGGAGCACTGGCCACCATCGAACTTCCCGGCGGGATTCGTATCCGGGTCGAAGCGCCGACCGAGCCCATGTCCGATAAGCAACCGGAAGATCGCTCATGATTGGACTGCCCTCATCCGCGCCGATCTATCTGTGCACGGGGCCGGTCGATTTCCGAAAAGGCTTCGACGAGCTGACCGGCATCGTCACCACTTCGCTGGGCAGGAACGTCACTGACGGATCGTTGTTCCTGTTTGTTAACCGAAAGCAGGATCGCATCAAAGCCCTGTGGTGGGAAACCGGCGGATTGACGTTGTGGTACCGCAGGCTCGAACAGGGAACCGTTGAATTGCCGAAACCGCAAGCCGACGCGTCCCACGTAAAAATTGACCGCGTCGAGTTGGCGATGTGGATCGCCGGCGTCTCACTGGAATCGGCTAAAGCAAGACGCAAGAGAATGAAGGTCGCGTAACTCGGCGGCAAACTTCGTTCCCATTTATGTTCCCAACGACCGGCTCGGAAGACGACTCTTCCGGGCCGGTTTTTATTTGCAAGTAAGCCGATCTTTTTGGGGAATCATGTGCGCCGCAAGATCGACGAGTGCCGCAAAGCGTTCCCGGAGCAAGTGGCCAAGCTGGAATCGTTGATTCGGATGCTTTACGAGATGGAGGACCAGATCAAGGACCTTGACGATGTGGCGCGTCTTGCGCGACGTCAAAGTTTATCACGTCACGTTCTTGACTTGATTGCGGAGTACCTCGATAGCGAAGCGATGCAGTCACCATCGGTTCTTCCCAAGAGTAAACTCGGCTTGGCGGCAGGGTATGTGCGTCGTCACTGGAACGCACTTAACCGGTTCACCGAAGATGCCTCGATCCCGATCGATAACAACGACTGCGAACAGTTGATGAAACGCATAACAAAGATGGAAAGGTCTCAGCTGAGGAGATGGAGGCTTCCCGCCGACAGTAGTCCAGTTTCGCGGGTATATACGATTGGTTGAGTCACGAAAATACTTCAATGAGCAAAAATTGAGATACATCGGAGAGACGAATGCCGGCGCAATCCAACTCGGATTTTCAGGTCATGGGGAGACGGCTGGTGCGACTACCCTATAGAGGCTGATGACATGCCTCGCAAAAAGGTAGTTTGCATGGCTGATAATGTATTGCCTGACTGGGATCAGATTGTTGGGCGTCACGCGAAACGCGTGTTCCGAGTGGCGCTGCGGATCTTGGGATCCGTGCAGGATGCCGAGGACGTGTCTCAGGACGTGTTCACCGAAGCCTTCCGGTTGCACAGGGCGGGCCCTGTGCAGAGTTGGACGGGGTTACTCGTGCGGATTGCGACGTTGCGGTCCATCGATCGGCTGCGCCGCTATCGCCCGTCCGTAGAACTGCGGGAATCTGACCGGATCTCGACCATCGAGCCGTTCGAGCAGGCCGCGGCTGCGGAGTTGGCGGACTGGCTGCGGAAGGCCATTGCTCAACTACCCGACCAGCAGGCGACGGTCTTCGTGATGGTCCACTTCGAGCAACTGTCGCGCGACGAAGTTTCCGCGGCTCTGGAAATTTCCCCCGAAGCCGTCTCAACGGCGATGTACAAGTCGCGTCAACATTTGGCGACGCAACTGGTCATCTTCAACCAAGGAGATTCGAAATGAATGACGAACATATCCCCAACGATTTCGAGAGTCTAGAACCACGTCTCGAAGCAGCGCTCCAGGCTACTTTGGTAGAACCGCTCCCAGAAGATGCGATTCAACGGGTGAAATCGCGGGCCAAACAGTTGGCGAAAGCATCAATCGTGAGCCAACCGCAAATGCATGGCTCCCACGATCGCGGATGGAAAACCTCTCGTGTTGTCCTCGGGGGTCTGACTATCGCTGCGGCGCTGCTGGTCATGGTGACTGGGGTGCCCCTGTTGCTGGACCGCACCACCGGCCGAGCCTTTGCACAGGTGATTGAGAAGGTGAAGGCTGCCCGTTCGGTGCGTCTTACGATGACCACGCGGTTCGGTCAGCAGCCGGAAATCGACGGCCAGATGTATCTCGAAGGCAATCGGCTGCGTCTCGAACAGTTTGACGGCAAGCTAATTCAGGTGGGAGACCTTGACCGCAAGCAGGCCTTGTTTCTGGACATGCATCGCAAGCTGGCTCAGTCGGCCGAGATCGATGCAAGCCTGGCGCGGGAGTTCGCTAATCCTATCGACCAACTGCGACGTGCGAAATCGAACGACGCAGAGCAAGTCGGCCAGGAGATTCTCAAGGGACGTCGGACAGACGTCTATCGACTCCGCAACGTGGACCTGCTCAGCATCAAGGGAGGTGGCGAGATGCTGGTGTGGGTTGATATGGAAAGTGAACTGCCGGCGAAGATCGTAATTCACGATTCCGACCCGAAAGCCGAGACGGAAATTCGGTTCGACGAGTTCGTCTGGAATGAGCCGCTGGAGGCCCGACTGTTCTCGTTGAATGTCCCCGACGGTTTTCAACGGGGGATTGTCATTACGGCGCCACGCCTCAGCAAACCGAAAGCGTCCGACGCGGCTGCTCCCGACTCCGCACCCGCGTTCGCCGATGGCGTCCTTCGGGATCGTGTTCCCGCCCAAATCGTTTGGAATCGACAGGGCACGACGATCACTGCGTTGATGCAGGATCCGGAATCGGTCCCGCCGTTGGAGCGAAATCCGAACGAGCTGTGCCAGTGGGATATGGCGACGGGAAAGCTGAGGTGGTCCGAAACGGTCGCTGGCGCCGGATGGATGGCCGGAACAGCGGACGGAAAGTCGCTCGCGACGATCATCGGCCGCGAAGTGCAGTTGCGCGACGCGGCGACCGGTAAAGTCACGCAAAAATGGACCACTGCCGAGCCCCTGTCGCCGTTGGCGTTCTCCCCCGATGGCAGGATTTTGGCGGCAGGCATCACCGAATGGGGACGATACGGTGGAAGAGGTGGAAAAGAATCCGGCGGAGTCCAGTTCTGGGACGTCGAGCGAAGTAGCCTGGTGCGGTCCATCTCCGACGACAAGCCGGTCACGTTCGTCAGGTACTCGGTCGATGGCAAGTACCTGGCCACTTCTTCGAACAACGGACCGGTGAAATTGTACGACGTGGCAACGGGTAAGTTGACTCGCATCTTCCCAGGTCGCTTCCGAGCCGATTTCTCTCCCGATGGCGAAACGATCGCTTGTCAGTCGGCAGCTTCGTCCGCGGACAAGACCATTGGGAGCGTCGATCTCTATAACCTCCGAGACGGCACGCTTGTGAAGTCGTTTACCAGTGAAAAGGGAGCGTCCGCGAGTTGGTTGCTGTGCGTCACGTTCTCGCCCGACGGCCACTTGCTGGTGGCGTCGGACTGGAATGGAACCGTAACCCTCTGGGACGTCGCGACCGGCCAGCGCAACCCGACAATCGCGCACCATAAGGCGGGTGTCACCTCAGCCGTTTTCGCTCCCGACGGTGCGACGCTGGCGACTGGCAGCGAGGATAAGACACTTCGCTTGTGGAAGCTTCCAGCCGAATTGATCGAGCGGGGGTTAGAGAAGTAGTAGTCGGCAGAGTGTACAGCGGACTGCAATGACTCTTCGACCAGAGCGGGTCCGCTTGTTCCGCAACAAGAACCTCCGTCAGTTCCTCGGAAAGATGAGCAGGGACGTTGGTGAACAGGTTATTCATGTTTGCTTACTCCTGGCCAATTCAAGAATCACTTCCTCGCATTCGTGGTAGCGGTCATCAGCCGGTGACTGCTGATAACCTGTCACCGTAAAGCCACATTTTTGCAGTACCCGGAGCGATGCGCCGTTCGCTACAGCAACACGGGCATGAAGTGGCCGAGTTGGAACTTGCACAAGCAGCAGTTCCAAAGCTCTTGTGGCAACGCCCTGTCCCCAGAAATCCCTGCCAATCCAGTAGCCGACGAGATCAAGGCCATCCGACTTGAAGCAGGAAATGCAACCGGCAACCGTATCACCAACCAAGATTGCTTTAGCAATGACGCCTGAGTCTCCAAGTGCGTTGGCCCAATGTGCATCGAATGCATCTGCGCTGCGGGGATTGGTTGCCGCTAATCGGTTTGCCTCGGGATCGAGTTGGTATTCGTAAAGCGTTGGCAGGTCATCACGTTCAATGTCCCGAAGTCGAACGCTCATCTCTGACGCTCCCAGTCGTGAGATTTCTGCTTGCCGAAGCCTGTTGTTCGCCGTCATCTGTTGCTACTCGTAGGATACCCTTTCGCAACCGCAGCACTACACAGTCCCGACCCCAACATGCCGCCTTCGAGCAGTTGCTCAAGTGATGGGCCGTCATTTGCTGGTGAGTCTTTCAAATCTTTATCGTCGCCGATACGAGCGAGAGCCGCCAGTGCGTACAATGTCAGCAGGAAGGGAGACACTTGATGCCACACGACACACCGGCAAAAGACCGCTTTCAACAAGCCTACGACGGCAAGGCTCCGTGGGACATTGGTAAACCGCAACCAGTTTTTGTCGAGGCTGTGGAGCAAATCACCGGCTCTGTGCTCGATGCTGGCTGCGGAACGGGAGAGAATGCTCTTTTCTTCGCCAAGCATGGTCATCCGACAACCGGCATCGATTTTCTTGAGCCGCCCAATCACCGAAGCGAAGCGAAAGGCACAGGATCGTGGCCTCGAAGCGACCTTCTTGGTGATGGATGCACTCTATTTGAAGGACATCCCGGAAGTCTTTGACTCGGTGATCGACTGCGGCCTGTTCCATGTCTTTTCCGATGAGGACCGGGCACGCTACGTCACCGGACTGGCGAGCGTCGTGAAGCCCGGCGGCAAGATCGTCATGATGTGTTTCAGCGATAAAGAGCCACCCGGCGACGGACCACGCCGAGTGTCACAGGATGAAATCCGTGATGCTTTCGCCCAAGGCTGGGACGTTGAGTCAATCAAGGAAGCTCGGTTCGAGACTCGGCCTGACTTGAAGGACATCCGGTTCAGCGAGGGCGGGCCGTTTGCGTGGTTCTGCGTGATTCGCAGGTCGGAATAGTCAGTTCGGCCACGGCGCGCTCATCATCATGGCCGGTACGATGCAGCAATTCTGGAAGCACGAGATTCCGAAGACGAAGGAACCTGTCGGTGAGCGGATCAACCTGACGTACCGGCAGATCGTGGAGACAGCATGAATCTGAGCGTAAACGTGATCTCCGATGCAATCTGCCCGTGGTGGTACATCGGCAAGTAGCTTGAAGATCAAGCATGATCCCGTTGCGAACCGAGCCACTGCGCCAGTTCGTTGAGATCTGCGGCTCCCATCCCGAGGACAAGTTCCTGCCGATGGGTGTCGTGAACTGCAAGGATGTGGTCTGCGTGGAATACGATGTCGCCGCCTTGCTTTAGGCCGTGCAGCCGAGCTTCGACAAGAGGATTGTCCACGACACCACGGAAGTAGCTCCCTGACCGCTCTGTGACTTTCACCCAGAAGTCTTCGCCCCAGCCTCGGGACAGGACATTCTGCTTGGGCAATGTCACCAGCGATGCCGGTTGTTCATGCCGCAGAATTGGCTTGTTCATTTCGCCATTGCACGAAGGGCAAGTGCATTTCTCCGGGGCGTCTTCGTGGACGGAGAATCTAGGCGAGTCGATTCTGAGTTCGACAAACTGGCCGGGCCGAACGTGCCGCTTGATGACCTCGGGCGGAATATGGAAGTTCTCTGGGTTCTCCGCGTGCATGGCCACCCCGTTCACCAACTGGTAGTCGTTGGAGAACTGCTGGTCGTCGAATTGTTGTTCACGATTGTTCGTCACGGCATAGGCATCCGCAATTACGATTCACAGCAGGTTGTAGGCGGATAGAAGTTTGAACGTATCTTTTCCGTCAATGAAATAGTATCGACGTGGGTTGTGTGGAGCAACTGCAAACGCTCGCAAGGTTGCTCGTACTGCTTCCCCAATCATGTGGCAGTGTTGAACGACGAGCAGGTCCGCTGGTGTCGCAGCAAGCCTAAAAATCGGATCTGCTCGCTTTCCAAGAAGATCGGGTGTCATCTCACGGAACCGGGATGGCCCCTTGAATGCAAACGCAGAAGAAACCCGCCTGCCAGAAAGGTGACCAGGAAGGCAGCATTTGCAGGTTGGATGATGTTCATCGGTCTTTTTCTTCCTGCGATTATTTTGGAACGACGGGTGCGGCTGGTCGACGGAGAGGGCTTGCGTGGAGTTGTCAGGTGCCGCTCCGAAAAGCCGATGCGTCTGGTCTGATCACTTCTTTCTTGAGGGCCTGCTTCCACTGTCACTCACAAATTGCCATGCCTGCTGAATGAGAGTCTGCAGCGACTCTCGGTTGACATGTGGCAATCGAACGAGAATGACTGAGTCACTCCGATAGTGATCTGTCACGTAGTAAGTCTCAGGCTCCTCGGAAAGCAGGCGTGCACGTTCCAACGGCGCGACTTTGACCAGCAGCGAGTTCGGTTCCGCCGACTTGTGGATGGCGGGACAGGTCAGCAACTTGCCCTTCAGCTTCCATGAGGGAGCACCGTGGATCGTGCTTTCCTCGACATCGGGAAGCTGCATGACAACCTGGCGGATCAGGTCGAATTCGGTCTCATTTGTCGGCATGACGATCACCTCTTCTCTGCACGAAGACAATCTTCAATGAACGCCCCTGTCTGGCTATTCTGAAGCGGAAACTTCCTCCACAAGAAAGAGGAGAACGACGGGCGTGATTGCGCGTGCCTTATGGGCCTGTGCTGATCCTGCTGGAATCATCAGGGCGGATCCCTCGGGAAAGCGGACAACCTCACCGGAGAAGTCGATCTCCAGTTCTCCTGACAGTACGAAACCGACGTGGCCCTTGTGACACCAGTCGGGCTCGACAAATTCCCGCGTAAACTCGACAAGACGAACTTGCTTCTCCCCATCGCGAGCCATTTTCAAGCGTGTCCCTGGCTGGGGAGACTGCCACTCGATGTGGTCGAACAGAACTCGGTAATTCGCGATGTGGTCACGTCCCATGTGAGGTGTTTCCTCCTGCCAGCTGTGATTCGAGGGTTTTCAGGTCGCCCAGCACCCAGACGTCAATCTCACCCGCCAGCAGCAGCGTCGCGGGAGCTACGGGCCAGAACTCATCGGGAACCTTGCACTTCGGTAACGCTCCAAATCTGACATCTCGCAATCAATGAACTGCACGAAGGCGTTGCGTTCATGCCAGAACACTTCCAAATCGTACACGCAAAATGAGTATCGCGAGGGTTCTTCGGTCCAACCGGTTTCCGTCATCACTGAAACAGACGTAAATAACTCATTGCGGTTCCCCCACCACGCCAGGACGAGATAAGCACGTTCGGCTCACAGAGCCGAATAGCCTGCTGCCAGTTTATCCCGGTACCTCGTGACAGGTTTTTGGGGATTTCACGTTAGACTGGTAGGAACAGTGAACATGAATGAAAGCCCTGACACACGTGAAAGCTTGCGATTACTGATTTCGGTCTCGCTCGTGCCGTTGATGATGCTTCGATGACCAAGACGGGAGTGATCGCCGGAACGCCCCAGTACATGTCGCCCGAGCAGGCACGCGGTGATTCAATCGATCATCGCAGCGATCTATTCAGTCTGGGCAGTGTACTGTACACGCTTTGCACTGGCAGACCGCCGTTTCGCGCAGAGAGTGCTTACGGAGTTCTTCGCCGCATTACCGATAACGACCCGCGCCCCATTCGTGAAATCAATCCGGACATTCCCGAGTGGTTGTGCAAGATCATTCGAAAGCTCATGGCAAAAGATGCTGCAAATCGCTTTGAGTCGGCGGAAGCGGTTGCCAATCTGTTGGAAGATTGTCTTGCGCACGTTCATTCCCCAACACGCAATTCACTGCCTCCGTTCGCATCCCGTTCCTGTTGGTTAGAAAGGTTGATTCCGATCATGTCCAACAAACGAATTCTTTCGATCATTTCTCTTGGTCTGTTAATTGCTGCCATGCTGATGCCGTGGCCAATTGCGGCGATGGGACGTGCCGAGCCAGCGATTACCTTTGCCGCTGTTTCGATATTGCTTGGGTTCTTGTTTGCAATCTTGAGTCGCGGCGAGTATTTCAGTCGCTTGGTACTCTGGACTTTCGGCAGCATCGCAGGCTCGTCGCTGCTGGGTTTGCTTGCGATGGTGCCTCTGTGGACGATGCAAGCTCGCAATCAGGAAAGCGCTGCTCGCGAAGCAGCCAGAGCGGCAATGGAAGCAGAGAGACAAGCCGTTGTGGCACTCCAGTCAAGTCCGGCAAACAGTAAGTCGAATTCGGACGACGTTTCCGCGAAACCGGACCACGAATCCGATTTTGTTACGGAACCTAAAGATGGATCGTCAGAATAGTTTTCTCAGTTTGGTTCTCGTCCGAGCTAGGGAGTCAGAGTTGCTCGTTGCAAATGAATCGCTTTGCGACCTGGGGAAGACTTGGGGCAAGTTCAAAATCATCGGAATCGGAAGTGTTCGTTTCGGAGAAGGCAACATCGAAAATCCGTTGTAAGAAAAACTTCAGTTCCATCGACTTATATTTCGGAGAGCGCACGACCGGTACTGATGGGACCAAGCAAATAACGGATTGGACTGAGATTATTGCGCGGTACGGGCCAGTTGTCTGGCTGACCGTGAATCGTCTGGTCCCGAACGTCGCCGATTCAGAAGATTGTTTTCAAAAGGCTTTTGTGTCGGCTTGGGAATACTCGCAAACGCATACCGTTCGTGATTGGCCGTCGCTCTTGCGACACATGGCGACATCCCGCGCACTTGAGCGCGGTCGCGAATTGGCACGTCAGCGTTCTCGCCTGACGAAGTGGCCTGCGGAAGGAATCATTGACTCTCGGGCTCTGAGCCCGGTAGAGCAGGCAAATGTAACGGATTTAGAGGAGTTGCTGCGGCGTGCGCTAGCAGCGGGAACGAAGTATCGTCTGGAACACTCAAGTGGCATTGTGATCGTGGGAGATCGCGATTCGCGAAAACGCCTGCTCTATGATTCCAATAACAAATCGACTGGCGTGTTCGATTTGAATGAACATGCTGTCGCGGAGCTTGGGACGGGGATCGTGGAACAACTACGCCAAGTCCGACCAGACGAAGTGGAACCGATCGGTAAGGAAACAATTGACGGAAAATCTGTCGACGTGTTTCTGGTAAACGGAATCAAGCTGTTCGGCGTCGATAGTAGTAAGGGAGCGATGAAGATCTGCGTGGATCCGAAATCGATGTTGCCGTGGCGGATCGATTTGTTGGTGGGAAAGAGTTCACTCGTGTCCCTGCGCGACTTAACTTGGAATATCCACGTCGATTCTGCATCGCTGCAAATACAAATTCCCGATGGCTATTCCGAGCAATCAGAGTAATTCTTCGTAAAGCGGCTTCGACCGGACCATGAATTGACTCGCAAATTGACGCCGACCGAAGCGTTTCGCAAGTGGTCGGGCGAATCCAAATAGAGATGCCCACAGGACATGAGTCTCTTGAAAAACATGAAAATCACAAGCGATGTGTGTTAGAAACCTCCCGTCGCCGTGACTCTCTAATAGGAACGAGAGTCACCAATCTTTCTTTCGAGGTTTGAAATTGCCCAGTCCACCGGAAACACGCGCAAGCCTGATTCTTCGTCTTTCGAATGCAGTGGATGTGGATGCGTGGGACGAATTTGTCGCGGTATACGGGCCGGTTGTGTTTCGCGTGGCCCGGCGGCAGGGATTGCAGTCGACCGATGCCGATGATTTGGTTCAGGAAGTTTTTTCTGCGGTTGCGAAGCAGGTTGGTGATTGGCTTCAGCGACGGGATCGAGGGCGATTCCGGGCTTGGTTGCTGGTGATGGCTCGCAATATCGCGGTCAACATTTTGACTCGAAAGCCGCTCGGAACCGCTGGCGTTGGAGGCGATGATGCCGACTTGAAATTGAACGAGGTTCCTGGTCGGGCCGATGAATTGTCCAGCGAGTTCAATTTGGAGTATCGACGCGAAGTGTTTCGCTGGGCAGCCGAACAAATCAGGGATTCGGTTGCGGAAACGACTTGGCAGGCCTTTCATCTGACGCATATCGAAGGGGTTCCGATCCCCGACGCTGCTCGACAACTGGGACTCGGTGCCGGGAGCGTTTATGTCGCCCGCGGCCGGATCATGAATCGATTGCGAGAACTCGCCAAACAATTCGAGGAGCAGGAATGAACAAGCAGAACACACAATGCAGCGACGAATTGCTGCTCAAGTTGCTGCATTCAGATCAGGGCGGCGACGGTACGGCGCATCTCGATACCTGCGCCAAGTGTCAGGCCCGTTTTGAATCTCTGGCTGCGGCCCCGCAGGACTGGCGTTTGGTTCAGGAGAGTCTTTCGTCGAGCGATGCTACGGATAAGGGCGATTCTCATCGCGGCACGTGGGCAGCGAATCGCTGGCAGCGAGTTCCCTCGGCTTGGAGCGAATCAATGGCAAAACAGTTGCTCGCTCCTCCGTCGCATCCGGAGATGCTGGGGCGTATCGGTCGTTACGAAGTGGAGCGAATTGTTGGTTCCGGTGGCATGGGAGTCGTCTTCAAGGCGTTTGATACAGAACTCAACCGACCGGTTGCGGTGAAGGTTCTGGCACCGTTTTTGGCCGGTAGCGGGGCCGCACGGAAGCGTTTTGCTCGGGAAGCTCGGGCGGCCGCCGCCATTGTGCATGAACACGTCGTGGCGATTCACAATGTTGAAACCGAGGGTGAATCGCCATTCCTGGTGATGCACTACGTCGCTGGCGAATCGCTGCAGCAGCGAATTGATCGCGAAGGTCCGTTGGAATTGTGCGAAATCCTTCGCATTGGGATGCAAACGTCGTCGGGACTAGCGGCGGCACATGCTCAGGGACTCGTTCACCGTGATGTGAAACCATCGAATATTTTGTTGGAGCATGGCATCGAACGCACGTTGCTCACCGATTTTGGCTTGGCGCGAGCCAGTGATGACGCCAGCCTCACTCACTCGGGCTGCCATCCAGGGACACCGCAATACATGTCACCAGAGCAGGCTCGCGGTGAGACGGTTGATTGTCGCAGCGACCTGTTCAGTCTTGGCAGCGTTCTTTACACGCTTTGCGTTGGTCGCCCACCATTCCGTGCCGAGAGCGCGTACGGCATTCTTCGCCGTATCACTGATAGTGCTCCGCGACCGATTCGCGAGGTCAATCCTGAGATTCCTGACTGGCTGTGCATGATTATCGCTCGGCTGATGTCAAAGCAGGCATCCGATCGGTACCAGTCCGCTGCCGAGGTCGCGGAGTTGTTTGAAACATGTCTGGCTCATGTGCAACAGCCAACTTCGGTGCCGCTGCCGGCTTCACTTGATGTTCGCGCCGATGGTTCGAGTCTCCGGGCAATCTCGCATCGTGTGATAGGAATCGTTGCCATGATCGCAGTCGTTGGCTTAAGTTCCTGGGGAATGGTTCTCTGGTGGACGCGCGACCAACGGCCACCGGAGGACCAAATGCTAAACAATCCAGAAACACTGGTGCAATCCGCCCATGCCGCTGGCGACATGCACTGGAACGATGGCACCACAGAACAAATCGGCGATCTACAAAACAGTGCCGACGCGTTGGAAATGCGGACCCAACAACATTGGGACGAACCTGCCGCAACCCTGCTTGATCAATTCAATCCTGAACCCATTCCAAATTCGAGACCGGAGATCACGCCATGAGACTTTACCTGACTATTCCTTGCCTGATGATTTTAGGTTGCCTGTGTTCGTGCGCCGGTTCGACTGCCCGGCGCAGGAAGGCGGGACCGGACCAGGAGCCGATTCAACTGGCGGCGGATCGGCAAAACCGACTGGGCAGTTCGAAATTCACGACATACATCACTTACCAGGCGATCTGAGAGTCAGAGCCGTTGCCGATGTGATGGCGGTGGTCAAAGAGTTTTTTAATGCCGTCCGCTTAGGGAAACAGGCTGATGCCGCAGCCTTAGTCGATGCGACTTTCCAGCAACGCTCGCCATTTGGCATCGGTGATGCGGAGCGGGACATGCTGAATGGAGCGTCGATTCATTTCGCAACTCTTCAGGTCAGCCAGGAGAGCGGCTGGGGCTGGCCTCATCGCAAGTGGTTGACGTATCGGGGATCAATCCCAAGGCTGACACCGCTCTTTGCTACTTTGTCGAACTCAAACGGATCGATCAAAAATGGTTGGTCACAGGGCACGGATTTCAGACCCCTGAAGGTGTAAGAAAAACGCACGATATCTTCCAAAAGAAATACAGTGACGCGTTGGTGTTCCGGTTCGACAACTCAGCCGCAACCGGGAGCCAGACCCCGGCGAGCGGTGACGACATTGTGGAAGTCTATAGCTTGCAGCATGCGGACGCCGTTCTACTCGCCGGAATCTTGAACCGACTTATTCGCCCTGACACGATCAAAATCGTTTCCGAGCCGGCAACTAACTCGATCATCGCCAGTGGAAAGCGGAAAGACCTCGAAGTCATCGAAGCACTTGTGCTGCGACTCGATTCGCCAACTGAACAGGCACTCAATGAGAGTCGTGATACAGACAACGCCCCCAGTATTGCTACTAGCAGCCCCAATGCATCGACAGTCTCTTCCAATGTGATTGCTGTCGTCACAGAGTATACGGAAGCCATGCTCTCAAGAAACGCTGATGCAGCAGCCCTGGTCGATTCGAGTTTCAAGCCCAGCTGGCTCTCACAATTTGAATCTTCACGCGAGATGACGAACGCACACTCGATTCAATTCGTCAGCGTTCAAGTGAGCGAAAAGAACGGATTGGCGCTCGCTGTTTCCGATGAGGTCGATATTTCGGCAGCGTATCCTAAAAGTAATCGCGGCACCACCGCATGCTTCGCGGTAGAGCTGAAGCGGAACGATCAGAAGTGGCTTGTAACTCGTCACCTATTCGCGCCCTCAGAGGTTGCCAGACAACTGATAGCTCGATTCCAAAAGGGTTCCGACGACGCAAAAGTCATTACCCCCATCAACGCCGTCGCCACCGAGGCTAAGAACGTCGAGAATGATGACCACATTGTGCAAATCTATGTTTTGGAACATACGGACGCGTTGCGACTCGCAGGTCTGTTGGAACCACTTGTTCGCACTGACACGACCACCATTGTTGCCGATGCGGCAAAAAATGCGATTATCTTCCGCGGTCCAAAGGAAGACCTCGAATCGACGCAGAGCCTATTGCTGCGGCTCGATTTTGACGATTCCGCACTTCGCTACAGGTCACCGTCGATCCGCGTCGATTTGGAACCACTCAAGCTGAAAGTTAAGCAGGTCGAGGAACTCACGGCGAAGATTGCCCACGAAGTGAACGCAGCTTCCGGCGACTCAAGGGACGTGTTGCGAAATCGTCTTCGTCGTGAAGTTCAATCTTCATTCGAGGCGCGGCAACAACTCCAGCGAACCGAGCTGCAAAAGCTCCGCCAACAAATGGAGCGAATCGAACAGTCGATCGAAACTCGTGAGCAGATCAAGGACGAAATCATCGAACTCCGTATCACAGAATTGCTCAATCCTGACTTGCGCTGGTCCCCGTCCGCCGGGACTGTGTCTGCTCGCACGATTGCCACGGATTCGGGCAAAGCCATTGAATTGCGTGGACGGCGTGAGGATGTCATCGATGTGCGCGAAGCGATTGAAATGAGCGACTCACATCAAAGGGAGCTCCGTTCCGAGTCCGATGCCGGCGGTTCAATCGGTCAAACGGCTAAGTCCGATAAGATCGTTCCCCTACACAAAGCGGACACGTTGAATCAAGGTCGGAATCGGAGGATGCACCACTCCGCTTTGGAGACGGTACGGAGTGACTCCCTCCCCGGTTTCCGATTCAACCGCCAATGTGCTTGAGTGGATCGGCCTTCATCTACACCCAATCAGCAGCGACAAGTTTCGCGAGCAAAATGTCTTCGCGAAATACGTGAGCGGCTTGGATGTAACGTTCGTTCGAAACCGGCGGGGCTGCGGTACGAGCAGGGATGAACGAGGTTGATATTGTTGTCGCTCTTCAAGGGCGGGCACTTACACGTTTGCCGGAGTTGGAGGATTCGCTACGGGCTGCCGTTAAACAAATTGAGCGAGGGGAAGCCGACTCACTCCAATTTGAGGTTTTGCGAAACGGCAAGACCGTCCAGGTCAACGTCGCGCTGCCATTGAGTGCCGGCCTGTGGAATTCGCTCTTAGCGAAGTTGCCTGACTCGTCGCTCCACGTCGATTCGATCCTGGTCCAAGAGTTCATCAACCAAAATGAACTCACGACGCAAATCGTCGCGAAGGATAAAAACTTTATTCTTTTCGAGGTGGTCGAACAGGCCGCGAATGGATCTGCCCGTTCTTGATCGCCATTCTCGAGACTGGGTCGCTAAGATCCACTCTTGATCAGCGCCGACAAGATCGGCAAAGCTGACTTCCTGGGGGGCATCGTTTCCGGCCGAGTCTCGTGTGCGGAGCGTGACTTGACCGTCAAAATAACTTTCATAGATCCCAACAATCCGCGTCTCGTTGTCATCGATCACCCACATCCGGACCCCCATCTCCTCTAGCTTTTTCGTCGTCGCCGTCGCCCTTTGGGACAGTTCCTCGTGGCTGCCCAGGAGTTGATCATGACCGGTTCCGAATTCATTCAATGTGGTTTGGACCTCGATGTGGCCCGGTAAAGCCAGAGAGACGGACACAAAACCGAACGGCACGTGTTGGCTCCAACCGATTGTGTAGTCAAGTCCATGTTCGTGGGTCGGTTTGACTTCCACTTGAAAGCCCTCGATCGGTTCCCTGGCAGGAATGTCGCCAAACACCCACGGCTTTGGTTTTCGCTCCGCTTCGTCTTCCACGATCGAACCGGCGATCAAAATTCTCAGGTTCCTTACCAGACCGGATGAAGGGAGTTGTGCGTCGAACAATAGCGTCAGCACTTGGTGCACGCGGAACCGGACCGGGGCAGGGGAATCTTTCAACCAAGCGATCGAGTCCTCTGCCGACTCGGCGTCTCCGCCGTTGAAGTCGAACGTCTCGCCACCCAATTCGTGCCAGCCGCGTTCGATCACGAACTCTCTTTGATCTTGATAAGCAAGCTCATCGACCAACAGCGCCACTTTTTCCGTGATCCGTTCCGAGGTTCGCGCATCGCCACTGCTCACCGCGAGTTCGATCCAGCGACACACGCGTCGATCGACCAATTCTGATTTCCCTGCTCGGACGACCACCTCGACGGCAAGCTCGACGGCAAGCTCAGGCGTCGCCCCCCACTGTACCGTGCCTTTGTACCTGGCAAATTCACCCTCCTCGCTCGGCAGTGAAGCCAGCGTGAAATCTTGGGCTTCCGGCGGGTCCAGCTCGTCCAAACGGTCTGCGGCAGAAGCGAGTCGATCTGAATCGACCGAACGGACCGAGCCATCCGAGCCACCATTTCGTTGCCTCAGGTGAACGCTCAAATCGAGCCCATACATATCAACATCGAGAAAGCTGAACGGAACCTCTTCGCTATCGATGGCGCGCTGGATCTTGAATTTAACCTTCGGCTGCGTGCTCGACGGATCGTCGGCTGATCCGACAATCGTCCAGGATGGGACAGGTCCTAAGCTCGTGATGACGTTCGATTCTTTTATCGAAAGCACGGTATTGGCCCCCAGAGACCGTCGCATGTCACTGAAGCCCTGATCCACGGCGCGATGAGGAAGGTCAAAGATCATCGTTAGCAACGACGGGGTACTGACCCGCGCCCGCGGCCACTCAAATCTCCATTTTTCGGCTAGCTCTTGAAGGGGATCGACTTCATCGCTCCACCGAACCGCCAGACGTCGCTCGGGTAACGGCGAGAAGCGGGGCACCACAGCAGGTACATCCGCTTCGATAAATCCTTTCTCAATGAACAACTTCTGCTCATTCTCATACAACCCCGCATCCACGAGAAGCCATGCCGTTTCGCGGTATTCCGAATTGCTCACCTCTGTTTGAATCCATCGAAACTCCGCGCCGTCGACGGTTTCGCTCTCCAGGCAACGGAGAATGACGTCGTAGGACTGCGGTTGTCCCACGTCAGCGGGTACGATTTCTGCCCCGTATTTCACCCAGGCCCCGGGCTGCCGTGGAATCTTGGGATACTGAACCGGAAAGTCAAACTCCGGCGGTCGCACGATGAGTCTTCGCTGTTGAGATGGTTCCAGCGAAAAGCTCAATCGGTGACGACTCTCGCTGGTCCACGCGTCCAACCCGATTTGATAGTCCCCCGGTGGCACTCGATTGGAACCGGGGACCAATGGATACACTTCGCCCGAAGAGACGTTGGTGAGGTCCTTCGTGAACTCAAGAACTCCATTTGTTCCGGCGCTGGGGTCGATCTCGACAATCACTGTCGCTTCTTCGGGCAACAGCTTCGGTGGGTTCTCGATGGGCTGCGTCCAGAACCGAAAGAACCACGACAGCGCGACTGCGACCAGAAACAGGCTCGCAAATATGGACGTTTTGATCACTCGTTTCCTGTTCCAAGATCCGCCATCGGCATCTGAGCCTGTCCGCTGGGCGGCATGAATCGGCTGACTCGGTGGAGCGGGTGGGGGAATGGGCCGTTGACCATTCTGTTGACGGTATCTTTGGAAAAGCGCGACCAAGTCGTGACCGTCGGTCCACGAGGCAAGTCGATCGGCGACCTCGATCGCCCGTTGGGTGCGCAGCGAAGGCTGCACCGACGTCATCGAGCGGATCAATTCGATCAACTCATGGGGGACATCGCGTCGACTCTCTAGCAAACTCGAGCAATCGATTCCAGCCTGCATGCCAGTTGCAGGACATTCCCCGTGAAGTAACTCGAACAGTGTCACGCCAAGGCTATAAATATCGCAGGTCGCGTCGACGCTTCGGCAATCTTTGAGTTGTTCAGGCGCCATGTACCTCCATGTCCCCACAGCTTGGCCGTCCACGGTCAATGCCGTGTTCTGGCGGTAAGGTTGGCGCAACTGTGCCAAGCCGAGGTCAAGCAGCTTGACTTGTCCCGAACCGGTGAGCATGAAATTCGATGGCTTGACGTCGCGATGGACCAACCCCAACTGATGAGCATGCTCAAGCCCTAAAGCAGCTTGACGAGCAAGTTCACAAGCATCGGCAATCGCCAAGGGCCGACAGCGATCGAGCAATTGTGACAGGTCGGCTCCATCGATGAACTCCATCACCAAAAAATAGAGACCTTTGATTTTTCCGGCATCCAATGCCCGGACGATGTGCTCGTGTTCAAAGCGACCAACCGCTCTGATCTCCCTGCGAAATCTCTCGATCGCGGTCGCGTCGGTTTCCCGGTCACCCTTGAGGACCTTGATCGCAACACGTTTCTCCAGCTGAGTGTGCACGGCAAGATAAACGGTACCCATTCCGCCTTCACCGAGTTTCTTTAGCAGTTGGTAATCACGAATGAATTGAGAGGTTCGGGGTTTAACATCGTTGCCGGTGTTTGTCGTACCTCTGGGTGCGCCGATCGTGGTGCCGCGATTACTGGGCGATTGGCTGGACGCGTTTTCCAGGTGACGAAGGTCGGCAAAGAAGGATCGCAGTTCATTGGCAAAGTCGGGATTGGCAGCGATGATCTCCTGGCGAGTTGGCGTTTCTCCGCGTTCAATGGCCTGATAGTAGCGGTGGACGATACGATCAAACTCTCGCTCGCGACGGCTCTTTGAGTCATGGGAATCAGCCATCGCTTGATGACTCCTGCATCGCCGTACGAAGCTTTTTCAGGGCCCGCCGAAGCAAACCGGCGACGGCCTCCGGCGAACGACCCAGGTGATCAGCGATCTCGCACACTTTCCATCCCTGGGCGTGCTTCAGGGTGACCGCCGTGCACTCGTCTTCCAAGAGTTTGGACATCGCGCCGGCCAGTCGCTCCGCACGTTCCTGACGCATCAGTTCTTGGCTTGGCGTCGCCTGTTTTGCGGCAAGCTGACCGGCAATGTTCGCGGCAGATTTCTGGAGCGTTTGATAAATCGAAACCTCGCGACGGAAATCGCGTTTTTGCGCGGTGTGTCGTTTTGCCAGATTGATCACGTTGTGGTTCAAAATGACGTTGAGCCACCCGCGCAGTTCCGCTTCGCAATCTCCCCGAAACGCGGCAATGTCCTGATGAGCTTGTAACAGGGTGAGTTGCACAACGTCCGAAACATCTTCCTTCGCACGCAGCCGCGCATTCAGTTGCATCTCGGCCAGAACCATCAGATATCTGCGGTACTGTTCGAGATCCGGTTTCGATTCAAGTGACATGGAAATTTAAATCATTCCTTGGACCAAGTCGTTCGCGTTGCTGCGAAAGTCAGGTTATCCACTATTCGAATAGACAAATTCTCCTGGCGAATCGAGCGCGTCGATTTGGCCAAAAAAAACACTTTTTTTGACGCGGTCGATTCGCGGCCAGGACCTGCCTTGGTGAATGGTGACGAAGCCCCTCCTCCCCCACGCCGAGGCTCCCACATGTTACGTCGACCGACACACTGGTTACAAGCAATCCCCCTGACTCTGCTGTTTTGTGCGGTAACCGTCGCAATACCAGCATTCTCCACGGAATCGAGTACATGGCATGTCGTCAACACCGAGATGGCAAGTACGGGGGTACAGTTAAAATCTCCCGTCGCTCGCCCGATCGTTGCTGGGCCACCGTTTTTCGTCGTGACGCACGGGATGGGCGGCACCTGCGCTGGCGATCGGTTCCACCGCTTGGCCGAGACCATCCGAACGTCGTGCCCCACCGCCAATGTATTGCTAGTCGATTGGTCGGACGCCTCTCGTGCGAGGACAGCCATCTTCGGCCTGCCCAATCCCTTCCCCGTCGCGAACCGGATCGATCAAGTCGCTGACGATGCCGCCGAAATGCTTTTCACACTGGGATTCACACCGCAAAATGCCACGTTGATCGGGGAGAGTTTTGGCAATTGTGTGAATGCGCGGATCGCCAAACAGTTTGGCGGGGTCGAACGAATCATTGCGATGAACCCCGCCTCGGAGTTTGCCGGTTATCCGCCTCCCAACCTTAGCGCCTGTGCACGCCTGTCTTGGTCGTTCCATACGTATTCCGTCTTCGACACACTACAGCCGATCGCACACGCGAGTATTTTTCTCGAAACACGCGTTGGAGCTTCCGAAGTCGATCGACACACGAGCGGGATCCGTCGGCTGACCCATCAGTTGGAGCGTGGCGATCGAAGTTGGCTGCTCGCCGAAATGGAACTACAAGGAACGTCCGACACAACATTCAACACGGTGGCAACGTTGGACGGCCGGTTCGTCGATGCGCAATTGCCGCGAGTTCGACCAACAAAACCGACCGAGACGTTGGCCTACGCCGAATGATTCGCAGAGCGACACCGCGTGCGGATTTGCATCATTGACAATTCACCGATCGATCATCGTTGATTCGTCGTCCGCTGCTGATTCAGCTGACCAACAACACGTTGACGCCCTTGATGCCGCCACGACGCAGTTGCTGAAGTGCTTCGTTGGCTTGCGCGAGGGGGTAAGTCCTGACCTCCGCCCGCAGAGGGATTCGAGCCGCCAGCGGCAAGAATTCGGCGATGTCCTGGTGTGTGAGATTGGCAACCGACTTGATCTCGCGTTCCATCCACAAATGCTCGTGATAGCTCAAACCCAGCAACGCTTCCTTGTCGCCGTCTTCCTTGCGGATCGCATTGATCACCAGTCGTCCGCCCGGCGCGAGATCCTTCATCGCTTCCACCACCGGCCGCCACGCCGGCGTCGTGTCGATTACCGCGGCAAGCTGCTCCGGCGGCCGTTGATCAATGTCGCCGGCCCAATCTGCGCCCATTTGCAACGCGAATTCACGCGCTTCATCTTTCCGGTCGAAAACGAACACGCGCGATTGCGGATAGAGATGCCTTGCCATCGGAAGCACGAGGTGTGCCGAGCCGCCGAAACCCATCAAGCCTACCGGCTGTCCATCGCGGATACCGGTCAACCGCAACGCGCGATAGCCGATCGCGCCCGCGCACATCAACGGCGCCGCTTGGACATCCGACAAGCTGTCAGGAACGGGCACCGCATAATCTTCAGAAACGGTCATGTACTGGGCATAACCGCCGTTGGCGTCAAAGCCGGTCGCGCGAAATTCCGTCGAAAGGTTCTCGTCACAAGCACCGCTCGAAGCGTGGATCCAACCCACCCCCACTCGGTCGCCCGGTGAAAATTTCGTCACGCCATCGCCGGTTCGCTCGACAGACGCGACGACCTCGTGTCCCAGCACGATGGGAAACGTTGGCGGTGTCAGCCGGCCTTCAATCTCATCCAATTCGGTATGACAGACACCGCACACATGCACCTTCAACAACAACTCGCCGCGGGCCGGAACGGGATCCGGCAACTCGGCTAGCCGCAACGGCTCGGCCGTCTCGTCCATCGAAACCACACCATCGAGCACCATTGCCATCATCCCAATCGCCTCCCGAATCCGTTGTCACTCATCAGCAACAGCCAGTAAGGGATACATCGCCGCAAACGACTTGCTTGTCCCCACAATTGCGTCTCCCGGCCGATCGCTGCGCGGCAGGTGATGCCGCGGGAGACCATGTGGTCAAGGATCGCAACTCGCGTGCCAAACAAAGGCCCTGAGCCAGACAATCCTGAGCCAGACAATCCCGGGTGCTTGGAGAGAAGGGGTACTTCAGGCGAAGGAGTGCTTCAGGGCATCGGCACCGAATCGTACTCAGCGATCGTTTGTCCCGAATCGGGGTCGGTTTCGATCAACCGGACACGATATCCCCACAGGTTGGCGACATGCCGCAGCGTGCGGTTGCAATCGTCCTTTTCCAGCAGCCGGTTGTGACGCACGCGATGGGTGAGCACGAGTCGGCGATTGCCGGTCAGGTCGGCGTGAGTCACTTCGATCTCTGGCTCCTGCTTTGTCAGGTCGTGTTGCCCGGCCAATTCTCGACGAATCTCCCGGTAGCCGGCTTCGTCGTGAATCGCGGCGACCGACACGAAAGGAGTTGCGGCTTGATCGCTGACGGCGAACAAGTGCATCTCGCGCATCAATCGTGGACTCAAGAACTGCAGGATGAAGCTCTCATCACGATACTCGCTCCAGGCCCCTCGAAGCGTCTCGATCGGTTTGCCATTGCCGGCAAATTCGGGAAACCAATCGAGATCTTCCTGTTGGGGTTCCAGGCAGATACGTTGGATGTCTTTCATCATCGCAAACCCCAACGCATAAGGGTTGATGCCATTGTATCGCCGACTATCGAAATCTGGTTGCGTGACGACCGCCGAGTGCATGTGTAGAAACTCGAGCATTGCCCCTTCGTCGATCTGGCCCTTCTCGTGCAATCGGTTCATGATCTCGTAATGGGTGAAGGTAGCGCATCCTTCATTCATCAGCTTGGTTTGCCTTTGCGGATAAAAGTATTGCGCCAAGCCTCGCACGATTTCCAAAATTTCGCGCTGCCAATCGTCTAACTTTGGCGCATGCTGGGCGAGGAAGCTGAGCAGATTTTCTTCGGGAAGATCAAGTTGCTCTTGCATCCGTTTGCTCTCGACATCTCGCGTGTCGTCTCCGCCGCGCTGGGTGCTATCGCCCGTTTCGGTCGGAACGGTACGCCACAGGTCGTTGAATGTCGCCGTCTTGTGCGCTTCCCTTGCGCGCGACTTCGCCTCTCGGTCATCGCCCGATTTGGAGCGTTTGGGGGCATAGCGACTGACGCCCAGCGGCATCAACGCATGCGCCGAATCGAGAATGCATTCGACCGCCGCGATCCCGTGCTTTTGCTCACATTCATGGATGAATCGCTTGGCATACGCCAATTGATCCAGCACGCGGCCTGCGCGAGTCCATTGACGAAACAAGTGGTTATTCTTGAAGAAATGATTGTGTCCAAAAGCGGCGTGAGCGATGACCAAAGCTTGCATGGTCATCGTGTTCTCTTCCATCACATAGGAGACGCAGGGGTCCGAGTTGATGACCAATTCGTAGGCCAGTGCTTGGGCGCCCTTTCGATACAGCAATTCTTCGTGGGCGAATTTTTTCCCAAAGGACCAGTGACGATACATCAATGGCATGCCAATCGAAGCGTAGGCGTCGAGCATCTGCTCCGACGTGATCACTTCGATCTGGTTGCGGTAGACGTCCAACCCGAGTTCACCGATCGCAATCTGCTCAATCGCGTCGTGCGCGCGATGTAGGAGATCGAAGTCCCACTCGGGACCACTGTAAATGAGTTTGCTCGCGTCCATGACTCTCCGATCGCCTATTTCCGCTGATCGCGACCACTGTTGCCGGCGAACAGATCGTGGAAGACGTGAAAAATGTCGCCCGCCTCGCCGACCCCCGCCCGGGCAAAATGATCATATCGTTCGACCAATGCCGAATACCCATCCCACAACAGACTGCCGTCGCGTGACTCGTCATCGCCAACTTCGATATAAGCATAATACTGGCAGATCGGCAGAATCTTCTGTTCCAGCAGCGTCAACGTTTGTGGCATGTCGTGGTCGAAGTTATGGCCATCGGACGCCTGTGCGGCATAGATATTCCAATCATCAACTGGGTACCGTTCCTGAACAACGCGAAGCATCTCGGCAAGTGCCGAAGAGACGATCGTGCCACCGGTCTCGCGTCCATGAAAGAATGTTTCTTCGTCAACTTCGGAAGCAGTGTAGGTGTGTCGGATAAAGACAATTTCGACGGCGCGGTAGTGCCTGGTCAGAAACAAATGCAGCAACATGTAAAATCTTTTGGCCAGGTCTTTCAAATCCTCGGTCATCGAAGCCGACGTATCCATCAAGCAAAACATCACCGCCTGAGTGGTCGGTTTGGGTGTCCGCTCGAAGCGGTTGTAACGAAGGTCGACCGATTCGATATAGGCAACCGACTGCATCCGCTTGCGACTGGTGAGAATGATCTGACGCAACCGTTGAACCTCGCTCTCATCTCCATCCGCTTCGGCTTGGGCCAAATCGGCCTCTAAACTTTCGATCTCGCTGCGTTTCGGTCTTCGCAGTGCGATGCGTCGGGCCAGCGAGCGCCGCATGGTTTCGCGTTTATTGAGCCGTTGCGGCGACCCATCGCCGGCATACCCGGCGCGATCGGGCGGGCGTGACCATCGACTTGAGTTTTCGCTTGGCAAGATTGGGCAATTGCAAGTCATCGAAAAAGATGTCCAGAAATTCGTCGCTGGTCAACGCGAAGACAAAACCATCCTCGCCATCGCCATCGGCACTACCGCGGCTGCCGCTCGATCCGCCCCGCTGCGGCTTTTGAATCTTGTCGCCACGACGATAGTCGTGATTGCCGGGCAAGACGTAATCACGACTGCCAGTTTCACGATCGTGATTGAAGCTGGGTTCCTTGAGATCCCTGGAATCGATCGTGATCTCCTCGCCGCCTTCGAGATCGGCGATCTTCCGCTCCCGAATCGAATCACGAACAGCCTTGCGGATGTGAGCCTTGACACGGCGGACGAACCGTTGTCGGTTGCCGAGACTCTTGGACTGTGGGTTTCGGCGACGATCAATCACATGCACGTTTCACCTTCAACTTGATTTACTGACCCGCATGTACCAATCAACCAATCGACGTACCTGTCGTTTGGTGTAACCGCGACGAGTCATGCGATCGACGAATTCACTGTGCTTCTGCTCGGCTTCGCTATCTTTTTTGGCACCGAAACTGATCACCGGCAACAGCTCCTCGATCTGTCCGAACATCCGCTTTTCGATCACGTCACGAATTTTCTCGTACGAAGTCCACTCCGGATTGCGTCCTTCATTCTTGGCACGCGCTCGGAGCGAAAACTTGACAACCTCGTAGCGGAAGTCCTTTGCGTTGGCGATCCCGGCCGGGTGCTCAATCTTTTCGAGCTCTTCGTTGAGCACGTCACGATCCATCAACTGGCCGGTGTCGGGGTCCTTGTAATCTTGATCATCAATCCAAGCGTCGGCATAGGAAATGTACCTGTCAAAGAGGTTCTGCCCGTAGCTGTGGTACGACTCCAGGTAGGCCTTGCGAATCTCATTGCCAATGAATTCTGCGTACCGCGTGGCCAGTTCCTCTTTGACGAACTCCAGATATCGCTGTTCCGTCTCTTCGGGAAATTGCTCGCGGCGAATCGACTTTTCCAACACGTACATCAGGTGCACCGGGTCAGCGGCCACTTCGCGGGTGTCAAAGTTGTACGTCTCGGACAAAATTTTATAGGCAAAGCGGGTAGACATCCCGTCCATCCCTTCGGTAACGCCGGCGGCATCGCTGTACTCTTGCTTCGTTCGCGCGTGTGGATCGGTGTCCTTGAGCGACTCGCCATCATAAACCCGCATCTTCGAGTACAGGCTCGAGTTTTCATGTTCCTTCAGTCGAGTCAGCACCGAAAACCGCGCCATCATCTCGAGTGTGTCGGGCGCGCACGGAGCGTCACCAAGTTCCGAGTTCTGAATCAGCTTGTCGTAAATCTGCTTTTCCTCGGTCACTCGCAAACAGTAAGGAACCTTGACCACACAGATGCGGTCAAGAAACGCCTCATTATGACGATTTGCCTTGAAGGACTCCCATTCCGATTCGTTGGAGTGGGCGACGATGATTCCCTGGTATGGCATCGCTCCGACGTTCTCGGTGCCGACATACGTCCCGTCTTGGGTCGCCGTCAACAGCGGGTGCAGCATCTTTAACGGCGCCTTGAACATCTCGACAAATTCCAACAGTCCCTGCGTCGTCCGATTGAGTCCACCGCTGTAGGAGTACGCGTCGGCATCGTCCTGACCGAAATGCTCAAGCTTGCGGATGTCGACCTTGCCGACCAGAGAGGAGATGTCCTGGTTGTTTTCGTCGCCCGGTTCCGTCTTGGCCACACATGCCCGTCGCTGCTCGGATGGCATCACCCGGACGACGGAGAACTTTGAAATGTCGCCGCCAAACTCGTCGAGCCGCTTCAGCGCCCAGGGCGACATGTAGCCTGGCAGTCGGCGACGGGGTATGCCGTACTCCTCTTCCAGCATCATTCCCATCGATTCGGGATCGAATAGACCTAACGGGCTCTCATAGATTGGACTGATCTCGTCACCCGCAGCCAACACATAGACCGGTCGATGCTGCATCAACGTCTTCAGCGCGTCGGCCAGCGAACTTTTCCCGCCCCCGACCGGACCAAGCAAATAAAGAATCTGCTTGCGTTCTTCCAAGCCCTGTGCGGCATGGCGAAAGAACCCCACAATGCGCTCGATCGTCTCCTCCAAACCGTAGAAGTCCTTGAATGCCTTGTACGTCTTGATCGTCCGGTTCATGAAGATCCGGCCCAGTCGAGGATCGTTGGCCGTATCGACGAACTCGGGTTCGCCAATCGCCTGCACCATTCGTTCGGCCGAGGATGCGTACAGATTTGGATCCTTGCTCGCGGCAAGCAAATACTCTTTCAGCGAATAGGAAACGAGTTTGTCCTTCTCGTAAGCTTCGCTGTACCGTTTCAGTATGTCGTCGGATTGATTGCTAGTCATAGCTCGTTGTCGAGTCTGGCATCCCTGGAGACGTGGGGCTACTTTGCACCCAGCCGATCTCTTGAGGCAAGCATCAACCAACTCAAGGGATCCGCCATTGGCACACGCTCCGTCCTGCCAAAGAAAAGACGTTCGAACGCCCGAATCTATTATAAGGTCATTGATCCCCTCGTCCGATTTTGACAACACCACGCAGGTCAATAAATCAGACGTAAGTCGTTTGATAGAAACAATTTGCGAAAGAAAAATCGATGCCGATTCAGTCAGGTCGCTCTCTGTGAGATCCCGCGCCGCCCGATGCATTTTCGGCCACCACGCGAACGATGTCCGACGATGATAAGAACCCGACCAGCTTGCGATCGGCGATCACCGGCAGATGATGCACATTCTCGTCGGCCATTGTCTTGGCAGCACGTCCCAGGCTGACTTCCGGTGCCACACTGACCATCAATTCGCTCATCACGTTCCGCACCGGATCGCTGTCAAGCCGACGTAGCACCAATGTGATTGCCTGTCGGTAATCATCGAAGCGCAGATAGTCGCTCTTGAGCGCTTGCTCGGTCGATCGCAGCAACACAACCAAATCAGTCACCGTCACGATTCCGAAACAGCGGTTCGCATCATCAACAACCGGAAGCGCCGACACCCTGGCCTCGAACATCAAATCGAGCGCTTCGCCGATGCTCGTCAGCGGACCGACGCATAAAACATCTCGTGTCATCACATCCTGGACTTGGATTTCGGTGACTGGTTCGACCGGCATGATCGTGACTCCGAATTCGTGACCCGTTGGCGGCGAAAATCCCCCATCTCCCGATTTACAACCCGACAGAAGCGATCTGCGATTGACAACTTCGGTTTCTCTCGACTGACAGGCATGTAGCCGCAATCTGCGTTCCAAAATCAATGTTTTGATCCATCCGAGGCGGCCGCCAATCCGAGGCACACCCTCGGCCACGTCAGAAGCGCCGAAACCACCAATGCGATCCTTGTGCGGACCAAGCGTGTGCAGACTGCCACGGGGTGCGGATTGTCACGCTCGACCGCATCGAAGCAAAAAGCGTGCGATCTTGCTCAGTCGACTTCGGTCAACGCAGTGGCGATCTTGCCGGCCAGTTTACCGGCTGCTCCCGGTCCATAATGCCCGCTTGCAATCCAGTCGGCATGGAAACCTCCCTGATCAAATTCATCGCGCAGATCGATCGCGCGCAGATCGCGCGACGGCACAGGGGGCAAGTGAGGGGGCCCGAGACGACGGCCCTCTCGCGGCAAGGCAACGATCAAGACCTCCTTGATGCCCAACGAGCGGAGCCGCTGGGCTGCCGTGATCAACCGCAGATCGCCGTCGAAAGCCGTGTCGATCGATCTGGTCGTTGTCGCTGCGTCGGACCGATCCTCAAGGAGCCGCGAGAAAACCTGGGCGGGCACGCGCAACATCCGGCAAAGACCGGCGATCAGGTAGCTGCGGTAGTACAGGGAAGGAGCCAATCGGGCTGCGGGGTCAGGGGGCACGACCACGGAATCGATCATGCGAATCGAGGTCGTTTGGTCCCCAACCGTCGGTGGGACCTGGTTCCCATTGGGCGCGGATTCAAAATCATCGGCGTCATAGCCGTACAACACGGCGATGTCGAACTGCCGAGGGTTGGTAAAGCGTTTCAGCTTTTGAATATCCTGGTCAATGGTAAACCCCGGCCAGGAAACCAATTCGATCCGGCAATTGCGATTCAGGCGGTCAGCGACTTGTTGGTGCAAACAATCCGCGTCGGGCAGCCCATAGCAAAACGCCATCGAGGCCCCCCCCAGCATGACGATGGTCAACGGTCGACCCGACTCCGAGCGACCCATCCGCACCGCCGGTAGTCGGAATCCATCTGCATCGAGCCGGAGCGGCTCCATCCAGACTTGATCCGCATTTCGCATCGCGCCGTTGTAATTCGGCCGAAAAACGAAACCCAATCGATCATCGTGTTGATGAACTCCGGCGGTGAACCAAGTGGAATAGTAGATCGGCTGAGGGATGAGAATCCTGAGCAATCCTTCGCAAAGGATCCATCCAATCGCAATGGCCGGCACGACCGAAAGGATCGTTCGCCTGATCCGACCGTTGTCGGTAGCCATCCGATTCGCGAGCTGCTCACGCCGACCGAACATTTCTTTTCGCCTCGCTAAAACTGAAAATAGATAAATGTCGTCGGACGAAAACCGACCGCTATCACCGATGTCAAGAACAGGGTGTACAGCGTCCATCGCACGAATGCGGGGGCCCGCAGCAGCACCAACTCGCTCTGTTGCCGCTCGCGCCAAAGGTCAATCGATTGCATCACCAGGAACGCGGAGACGATCGGCAAGGCGAATGCGTGCCATCGGTCGTCCCCCAGCGGCGCGGCGAACATTTGGATCAACGTCGCCTTGATTTTCGAGACCGATTCGCCGCGAAACAAGGTCCATCCGATCAGAGTCAAGGTAAACGTCACGGCCGTTTGCAGAAGTCGCTTCGCGGACATTCCAAGTGGAGAGAGTTTTTTCTTGGAGCCGGTGGATCTTGTCGCGATCCACCAATGTTGCGTCACGAGCAGCGATCCATGAAACCCGCCCCAGAAAACAAAATTCCAGGACGCTCCGTGCCACAGGCCGCCGAGCAACATGGTTGCCATTAGGTTACGGCAAGTCATTGCAAAACCTTGACGGCTGCCACCGAGTTCGAAATACAAGTAGCGTCTCAGCCACATCGACAGTGAGCGATGCCAGCGACTCCAAAAATCACGGGGACTCGTGGCCAGATAGGGCTGACGAAAATTGGACATCAGCCGAAATCCCATCCAACGTGAGATTCCTCGGGCAATCAAGCTGTAACCGGCGAAATCACCGTAGATCTGAACGGCGAACCCGAGGCTCGCGAGCCAAGCGATCGATCCGCCGTATCGGTCGGGAGACGCATAGAATTGGTCGACCATCGGCGCGATCGAATCCGCCAAAACAACTTTATAAAAATAGCCGAGCAATACGAACTGTGTTCCGATCGCGAGATCAAGACGACCAATGGATCGGTGTCGCAATACTTGTGGAAGAAAATGAGTCGCCCGTTCGATTGGCCCCGCAACCAACTGCGGAAAGAAGGCGACGTACACTGCGAATCCAAGCGGATCTCTGCAGGCGGAGATCCTCCCTCGATAAACGTCGATCGTATAACTGAGAGTCTGGAAAGTGTAGAAACTGATTCCCACTGGTAAGACGATGCTGGCGATCGGGATCGACAAACTCATACCAAGAAACGCGGTCAGTTGGCAGAATGACGCGATCGCGAATCCCAGGTACTTGAAAGTCGCCAGGACACCGAGATTCACGACCAGGCTGACGATCAGCCACGATTTGCGAGACGCGTCGGTGGGTGCCTTCTCGATCCCTCGCCCGGCGACGTAATCGACGACGGTCGACAGGAAGATCAACGCCAAAAAGCGGTAATCCCAGGCTGCATAGAAGACATAGCTGGCAATCAACAGCAACAGGTTTTGGGCGCCCAGCCGACGGTTCATCGCCAGATAGGCGAGATAGACGACGGCATAGAAACCGATAAATGTGTAGCTATTGAAGAGCACGCTGGGATTCTCGGATGGTCGGCGGTCCCCAAGAGTGGACCCAGATCTTAGACGATCGACCAGCGTACCTTCCCGCGGGCGCCCAACAGCCCCTCTGGGCGACCAACAACGGGCGGACGCAGCGGGCCACTGCAGCGGGCCACTGCAGCGGGCCACTGCAACGGGCCACTCTGGCTGACGCGGCCGACTTTACCGGTCATGACGAACGGATCGATCGCGCAATTGGGTCGGTTTGCGTCGTTCGCTGGGTGACGGATTCTAGCGATTATTCCGCATCTACGACCGCTCTACATTCGATACATCCGTGCCAACCGTATCTTAATATTCCTTTCACATTGCGGCGGACGAAACCACCGTCAAGAGCCGGACAACGTGTTCCTATCACGACCGAATCGGATGAGCAGGATGCTCTGGGTCTGGTCAGTCGTCTCTCCGGCGGCTCGAGATGCAACTTCCATTGAAATCACGGACGGTTTCTCATGACTGCTATTTCCCAAAGGACGCGTCGCGCCTTGCTGGACGCGATCGGCGCCGCCGTCACGATCTTGAGCACCAGCCTGCTTGCCACGGCATCTGCGGAGGAACCAGCGCCGATCCAGGCATTGCGGCTACCCGGTGTTCAGCCGACCGCCAGCGTCACAGCGACTGCCTACACACCGACTGCCTACACGCCGACTCACCTGTCGCTGGCGCTCAGCGAAGACGATGCCACCGAAACCGTGCCGCTGTCTGACTATTCGGCGCTCCTGGAACGGGTCGAAAAACTTGAATCCTCTTGGGACAAGGAACAGCAGAAGGCTGCCGAAGAAGCTGCAGATAAGAAGAAAAAGACCTCCTGGAAGATGACCGGTCGCATCCATTTGGACAACTGGAATTTCCTGGACACCGACGCAGGCACGAACTACTTGGAAACGGGTGATCCGACAATTCCCCCCCAGGACCGATGGGACTTCCGACGCGTCCGGCTGGAGTTTTCCGGCACGGTACCCAACAACATGCTGTTCCGAACCCAGATCGACTTCAATAATCCCAATTTTCCCGAGATGAAAGACGTCTACCTCGGGTTCAACAACCTGCCACACAACCAGACGCTGTTGATCGGAAACCAAAAGCGTCCAATCGGTTTGGATGCCCTCAACAGTAGCCGTTACAACATCTTCGCCGAACGCCCACTTGCCGTCGAATCGTTCAACGAAGACGCGCGTCGTTTGGGCGTCTGCATGTACGGCTTTACCGATGACGAGATGATCAACTGGCGGTACGGTGCGTTCCTGCTCGAGAACATCAGCGATGATGGCCGCTATCGAGGTAACTTTGACGAAGCTGGTCTGTATGGCCGTTTGGCAGCGAGCCCCTGGTATGACGACGTCAGTGGCGGACGCGGTTACTACCACTGTGCGATCGTCGGTTCGGTGAATCAAACCGACGCCAACGGGACGATCGACAACGACGACAATAGCAACGAAGCGCGTTTTCGCACCCGTCCGGAAGCGAGAAGTGATTCACGGTGGTGGAATACCAACCGAATCTTGGGAGCCGAGGGATATCAGCAACTCGGCGCGGAGTCGATGTTGAACATCGGAGCACTTCAAATCACGGCCGAATACATCAGCACCTGGGTTCAACGTGAACCGCTCGGTGGATTCAATGGTGACGCTCTCAACTTCCACGGCGGCTATATCTTCGCTTCGTATTTTTTAACTGGCGAGCACATTCCGCTGGATCGTCAATCGGGAACAATCGGCCGCGTAAAGCCGTTCGAGAACTTCTTCGTTGTCGATCGCTGCCGTGGCGGAACAGGCAAGGGCATGGGCGCTCTGGCGATGGCGTTTCGATATGACTATTTGGATCTCAGCGATTCGGACATTCGCGGCGGTCAAGGTCATTCCTGCACGGCGGGACTGAACTGGTACTGGACGGCCTACTCAAAACTGCAGACGAACCTGGTCTGGGGTGAGATCAACAACGGCGGCCAAGGCCAGGCCAATCCCAACGTACCACTGCCAGCGGGCGTCAATGGCAAGTACGCCATCCTTGGCATGCGATACATGATCGACTTTTAGGCCGCCCCGCGTGAACGGCACGCCAATGGAAAGGCACGCCCCTGAAAGAGCAAACTTGGCAGCCGCGGGCGTGCCGGGCTTTCCAACGAATCAGACAACCGAACAACTGACACCGGTCAGCACTCACGAGGAAACATAGCATGTCCCGAAAAATCATTGCCCGAGTCTTACCGGCAGCGCTACTCATGGCCGCCGCCCACCTGTTCAACGCCTCGGATGCCGCCGCCGTTGTGCCTTGGCGTCCGTTGAACCAGACCGGTTGCGGACTCTGTTGTCCCGCCTGTGATCATGTGTGCAACTTCAAAGCCGAGCAAGTCGACGAAGAAAAGACTTGTTTTGATGTCGAAAGCAAAGTCATCTGCATCCCACGAGTCGTCTTCCCGTGGCAGAACAGGAAGAGCTGTGACTCCTGTGACGGCACGGGCTGTCAAAACTGCATCCATCATGGTGCGCGGACGCGAAGAATCTGTGTGCTCAAGACAGAAAAGTACAAGTGCCCCAAGTGCGAGTACAGTTGGTCGGCAGAAAAGAAGCCGTGTGCGGCCGATTGTGATGTCGCTGGCTGTGACGCGACAATGCCTACCCCCTACGAATCATCTCAGCCGATGGTTTACCGCGAGTTGAGTTCTGCGGAACAACCGCCGACGACGGCGGCCAAGGGGGCGGTTGTGAATCGTCTGCCAGCTCCGGTCCAGTGAGCCTACGGTCCAGTGAGCCTACGGACTCTGAGCGATCTGCTGTTAGATCGCCTCGTTGCCACGCTCGCCCGTACGGATGCGAATGCAGTCATCCATTGGCAAAACGAAAATCTTGCCATCGCCGATTTCACCACTTTCACCCGAACGACCGCCCTCCAGGATCGCGTCAATCGTCGGCTGAACGAATTCTTCGTTGACGGCGATTTGCAATTGCACCTTGCGCAGCAGGTTGATGCCGAATTCGTGCCCGCGGTAGACACCGGTTTGCCCTTTCTGCCGACCAAAACCCTGGCAGTCCATCACGGTCAGTCGAAAGACCTCGACGTTCGTGAGCGATTCCTTGACCGCTTCCAATTTGCCGGGCTGGATGATGGCGATGATCAGCTTCACGGGTTTACAGCTTATCGACGAGGATCCGACGGGACGTTGCTGGTCATTACCGTAACGAATCTTGAGAAAACGAAAAGAGCCGACCCCACTGGGGTCGGCTCCGATCGCAACATTCTCGGATTGCCAAGCTTTGAAAAACCCCCCAACCCGGGCGAACGAGGCGGACGCCCACCCGGGTCATAGGGGCATCTTCTGGCCCAGGCAAGAGCCGAGAAGTTCAATCATAGGAAGCGTTCAATCTTTTCCTTTCCACACCGGGCGCCCCGCCGCCGGTTTGTCCAAGCCGACGACGGAGCAGCGGTGGGTAGAAGTAAAAAAACCAATCAGCCGGCAACGGTCCCTCGAGCCAACTCGGCCGGATAGGCGTGCATCCCATGTTCGGAAACATCCAGACCAGCCAGTTCCTCCTCTGCCGTGACTCGCAACATTCCTGCCGCTTTGAGTGCACCAAACAAAACCCCCATCGTCGCAAACGCCCAACCGCAAATCGACGCGGTGCCAATCAGCTGGGTCATGAAACTCGTATCGCCAGCGGCCAAGTGCGTATTGGGCAGGATGCCGATTGCCATGCATCCCCATACTCCACACAAACCGTGTACCGGCCAGGCACCGACGGGATCATCGATCTTCAGCTTGTCCAGCAGAATGATGCCTCCGACAACCAACACCCCGGCGATTGCCCCCACGGCGATCGCCCACCCGTTGCTGAAGCAGTCACAGCAGGCCGTGATGCCAACCAAACCTCCGAGGGCTCCGTTGAGACTCATCGATAGATCAGGCTTGGAAAACAGTCCCCAACTGACCATGGTTGCCGTCACCACACCGGCCGCAGCTGCCAAAGTTGTGTTCACGGCGATCAAGACAAACGCGTCGATGTCACCGGTGCCTTGGAAGGCGAGTTGGCTGCCCGGATTAAACCCGTACCAGCCGACCCACAAGATGAACACACCCAAGGCGGCGAATGTGATGTTGTGACCAGGCATCGGAACCGATTTCCCATCGGCAGTGAACCGTCCCAAACGGGGGCCGAGAATCAGTGCACCGGCCAAACCTGCGAACCCACCCACGCCGTGGACCACCGCAGATCCCGCAAAGTCCTGGAATCCCATGTCAGCCAAAAAGCCACCGCCCCATTTCCAATAACCGCTGATCGGATAGATCAAACCGGTCAACAGCGCGCTGTAGATCAGATAGGCCGAAAACTTCATTCGTCCGGCAACCGCACCCGAAACGATCGTTGCTGCGGTCGCCGCAAACACCGCTTGGAAGAACCAATCGGTCTGAGGTGAAAAAGTGCGGTCAGCGCCCGCTTCGTAGATCCCCGTACCACCGAACGCAAAGAACTTGCTAACGGTCTCAGCCTGTTCCTCCGACATGTACAGCGTGGGGTACATGATCCCAAACCCGATCACGAAGAACAGAAGCGCTCCGACCGACAGGTCCATCACGTTCTTGTAGAGGATGTTGACGGTGTTCTTGGCCGAGTTCAAACCGGCTTCGACCATCGCAAAGCCGGCCTGCATGAACAGTACGAGTACGGCACAAATGAACAACACAACGTTGTCCAGTGCGTAACCCAGGCCCAAGTCTTCATCGGCGACTTCGGCCACTTCGACTTCAGCCACGGCACCTTCCGCGGTGGGGGCCTCAGCGACCTCCGTTGCCACTACCTCCTCTTGAGCTGATACGGCCGGCACCAATGCCAAGCCGAGCCCCATCACTGCGATGAGAACCGCGACGGTGAGCAGGGGTGCCCGCAAAAAACTGTGATCCATGATCTTGAACGCCTTACTTGTGAGGTGAAACCGAAAGACGAGCCGACCGCCACATGCGATCCTAGGACTCGCGTTTCGAGCGGGAACCCATCGGTCTCGCGATCATCTCTTGCCCGGGCCATCAAAAAATCGCTCGAGAGGTGATTACAGGAGCATCGGTACGTCGCTCGATGCGTGTGCTGGGAAGCAATGGCCGGACCAAACAAGCCAATTAAGCTCACAGATCGGCCACAAGTCACTACTCACAAATACTTTGCGATTTTGAAAATTTTTCAAACGGAACTCCAACACATGCCGACATGCCCTCCATGAAGGCATTCAGCAAAATGCATCGCTCATGATTTGAGCAGCCAAGAAGTGACCCTTGCCGGGGCCAGAGGGCGGCCTCCACACTAATCAACCCTAACGGGGATCGTTTCCACATTGGCGGCTCCGGCGACCCTTCGAGCCGCTCGCCCGCCTCACCAGAAATCGGAGCGTGAGCGGCTACAGCAATCTCTGCCGTGTCAGGCCTCGCCGCACCCTGAGGCCCGCGCCATGAAGCCGCGCCATGAAAAAGCCGACCTCGGCTCGAAAGCAACCGAGGTCGGCTACGCGTTGGATTTTCCGAAACCGGGGTGCGGCAGCCATTCGGTCGGCTCGGCACCGCGCCGACGCGGTGGCTAGTACAGGAAGATCGTGTCGATCCCGAAGGTCGTCTGGCGATTGTCGTTGTTCTCCAGCACGCTGTTGCCTGCGGCGGCAATGGCGGTGGTGTTTTCAACCCAGTCCCAACGAATCTCGGGTCGAATCACCACGTTGGCGTGGGGCTTGTAGTTCAGCCCCAGCGTCAAATCGTAGATGTTCGACGCGACACCCGGGTTGGTGTAAATGCCCTTGTTCCGATACCACTCGAAGCGGGCACCATAGGAGAGGCAGTCGCTTACCGTTTTCAGCAGGTACTGGTTGATCCCGACGGTGTCACGAGCGGTCGCGCCGGTGGCATTTTCGGTATCGAGGTAATCGGTTTGGAAGACATAGTTGAGCTTATCGGTGACCGCGAAGTCGGCGACGATCGACTGCATATAGCCTTGCTCGACACCGAGCGACCAAGCTTCCGAGAACCGCCCAGCCACCGATGCGTAGGTGAGCGTCAAATCATCGGTCAGACCGAGCGAAAGCCCACCCAACCAGGCGTCACCATTGTCGTCGAATCCACTGTCCCAGCCGAGGACGTATCCGCCCCAGAGAGTGACATCTTCGCTGGCATGGTAGGTCGCCAAAGCTCCGGTGTGAGTAAACGGCTCGCTGTTGTTGAACGTGTAGGCGTGGCTGTAGAAGAAGTTGTCGGGTGCACCGACCACTTCGTAACCAATGATGGTGTAGAAGTGACCTGCCTTGATCGACAGATCTCCGTAGCCTGCCTCCACGTACAACTGCGGGATCGCGGATCCATATTGCCCGCCATGATCCCAGTGGTTGTCCCAGCCACGAGGGGTCGTCCCGAACGCCTGTGTATTGGGCCCGTCGGTGCCGTAGATGTAGTCAATGCGACCACCGATATCGAATCCAGAAGAGGTGTCGAGCGTTTTCTCGGCGTACAACCATGCCTGCTGCAGTTGCAGGTGATCGTTGTAGGTATTGAACAATGGCAGCGCTTTGTCGGTATAGCCCAATTGCACCCAGCCGCCCATTTTGAAATTACCGCACGTGCCAAACAGAGTGAACGGGTCGCCCAGGTCGCAATCCCCACACAGGCAACCGTGATCGCACAGGCCACCCGCACAGCCGTTGTCGCAGCCACAACTGCCACCCATTGCACATCCGCCGTCGCAAGGTCCATCGCAACCACAAGCGACTTCGCCATAGCTCTGATAAGGCTCACCAGCGACGACGTAGTCGTTGGAAACGCCCTGATAAGATTCGTGATACTCTTGATCGTAGGGTTGCTGGCCATCGGCCGTGAACGTCATCACTGCCGCACAAAGGAAAGTCGTTAGAGCCAATCCGATTCGATTCATTTCCCTGGACTCCCCATCCTGGATGTAGTTGGGCACCGCCGCTCGTTCAACGGCTTGGCCTCGGTGCCATTGATTCGGTGTCCGATGCAACCGTTGTCGATGCACGTGGGTGCATCCGACGAGCGTGCGTCGCGAAGGACCGAAGATCGTCGCGATGGACTGATGAAATTCGTCGGACCCTCAGCACCGCTTCAATTGTCTGCTCTTGCGTATCGGTCACTTCCGGTACCAGAATCCACCTTTACGGCATCCTCGAAAACCACCTGGCTTACCCAATTCAACAGCGGCTGTTCGAGTTTGACGGTTACAGCAACCGTGACGCGTCGTCACCGCCGAGGGTGGCGTACCGAGGATGCCTCGGTCGACAAAAAAAAAACCCGGTCGCCCAAACTGGGCGACCGGGTTGCGTTGGTTTGAATCCACTTGGCGATCGGCCATTCGAGGACCGCCAAGATCGGGTTTCATTCCGGTTTCTAGAAAGTCAGGATGGTGTCGATACCAAACGTCGTTTGATTGTTGGCGTTGTTTTCCAACACGCTGTTGCCAGCTGCGGCAATGGCGGTGGTGTTTTCGACCCAGTCCCAACGAATTTCGGGACGGACAATGACGTTGGCGTGGGGTCGGTAATTGACACCCAGCGTCAAAGCGTAAATGTCCGACGTGGCACCGGCATTGGTGAAAATGCCTTCGTTTTGATACCACTCGAAACGAGCCCCCACGCCCCAGCAATCGTTGATCGTTTTCAACAAGTACTGGTTGATGTCGACCGTATTACGAGCCGTCGTGCCGGCAGCAGTTTGGGTATCGAGCCAGTCAGTCTGGAAGACGTAGTTGAGGCTATCGGACACCGCATAGTTGGCAACGACCGACTGCATGTAGCCCGTTTCCACACCGATCGACCAAGCTTCCGAGAAGCGTCCAGCGACCGATGCGTAGGTGACCGTCAAATCGTCGGTCAGACCCAACGAAACTCCGCCCAACCAGGCATCACCGTTGTCGTCGAAACCGCTGTCCCAGCCCATGACGTAACCACCATAAAGGGTCACGTCGTCGCTCGCGTTGTAGGTCGCCAAGAGGCCCGTGTGGGTAAATGGCTCGCTAAAGTTGAACGTGTAGGCGTGGCTATAGAAGAAGTTGCCGGTCGCTTGGACCACTTCGTACCCGATGATGGTGTAGAAGTGACCCGCCTTGACCGACAGATCTCCGTAACCGGCTTCGGCGTACAACTGCGGCATTGCGAACCCGTATTGTCCGCCATGATCCCAGCCGTTGTCCCAACCACGGGGGTCGGTTCCGAACGCTTGAGTATTCGGACCATCGGTACCATACAGGTAGTCGACGCGGCCACCGATATCGAAACCACAGCTGGTGTCGATTGCCTTTTCGGCGTACAGCCAAGCCTGCTGCAATTGCAGGTGATCGTCATAGTTGTTGAAGGCCGGCAGAGCATTGCTGGTGTACCCCAGTTGCATCCAACCGCCCGCGGACCATCCACAGTGCTCACCGAACAGCGTGTAGGGATCGCCCAGGCAGCAATCGCCGCAACTGAACAAGCCCAACCCGCAGCCCGAATTGCAACCGCATGAGTCACAGCCCGAATTGCAACCGCATGAGTCACAGCCGGAATCACAACAATCTTTATCACAGCAACCGTCGGCAACCGGTTCGCATCCGCAAACCGGTTCGCCACAGTCGCAGTTGGCGGCTGCACAATGCGATACCAAGTTGATGTCATTTGTCTGGTCAGCAAAGACGTTGCCAGCGTACGTACCGCAGGCAATCGCAGCGACCAGCGCCAATTTACTAAGCTTCATTTGCTTTATTAACTCCCCATTTTCCTGTCGGGTGATCTTGCAAGGCACCGGAGCGCGGATCCGAGCGACCGTATATCGACGTCGGAATACGCGGAAACAGTTTCCGCGGTCGGTCGCACGAGGCCAAGTCTTCCGCCCCAGACCGCTAGGCCATCGGCTTTCGACTTCCGTCCGCGCCCAGTTATCAGGGTTTGATATCGGGGCTCGGCGGGTGAAACACCCTCGATATGCAGGAACAAGCCGGCAATCGTCGTCGATTCGGTCTGTCAGTTAGCTTCACGGAAGGGGTAACTGTCGCCCAGAATTCGGGAGTCACGCGGGTTATTCGGGTTTGCGACTCCGTTCGGCCTGTAGCGGCAATCCGGCTTGTTCGGCGGCTATGGCCGAATCAGCTACGGTAGATCATCGCTAGGGTGCCGAACTCTCGACCGTCTACCGGTTCGACGTCGGTTCGGGCAGAATCATGACGTGTGATCTTGCATGATCGGCAAACTTTCACTTTCGTTCCCCCGCAACCGTGAACCGTTCGATGGCGTTTTGGCGTTCCAAAAAAGAGGCGACTGAAGATTCGGACCGCGATCGATCGGATGATTCGCGATCGCTACCCAGCGACGGCCCAGCCGACGACCCGTCGAAATCGGACGGCGGGTTGTTGAAGAAGATGCGGACCGGATTGTCCAAAACCCGACAGGCGCTCAATACCGACATCCGCGACCTGTTCAAAAGTGAAGGTCGATTGGTCGATGACGAATTCCTCAGAGAGTTGTTTGCACGTCTGGTGCGGACCGATATGGGAGTCGTACCGGCTGAGACGATTCGCGATGACGTGGCCAAGCGTCTTCGTGCTCGGGTGGTACACCTGGACGAAGTACTGCAGACGATCACCGATCAGACACAAACGATGCTGCAGCAGGAGTCGACAGGAATCCGTTACGCCGAGTCGGGACCGACCGTGATCCTTGTGGTCGGTGTCAATGGCAGCGGTAAGACGACTTCGATTGGAAAACTTGCTAGATTTCTGACCAAGGCGGGACACCGCGTCGTGCTCGGTGCTGGTGATACGTTCCGTGCCGCCGCGGTCGAGCAGTTGACGGTGTGGGCGGGACGAATCGGTTGCGACATCGTGACCGGAAAAAGCGCAGCCGACCCGGCGAGTGTTGCCTACCAAACGGTGGACAAGGCGATCGAGACCGGAGCGGATATCGCGATCATCGACACCGCGGGCCGACTGCAAACGCAAACCAACCTGATGCAACAATTGGAAAAGATCCGGCGAGTGGTCGAAAAGAAGATCCCAGCGGCGCCGCATGAAGTGCTACTCGTGCTGGATGCAACCGCGGGTCAAAACGCGATCAGCCAGGCACGCGGCTTCAGCGAAGCTGCCGGATGCACGGGAATTGTTCTGGCCAAGCTTGATGGTTCTGCCAAAGGCGGCGTGATCTTGCCGATCCGGCAACAGTTTCAGCTGCCCGTCAAGTTCGTAGGACTCGGCGAAGGTGTTGACGATTTGGCCGAGTTCGACGCCAGCATGTTCGCCAAAGCGTTGTTCCAGGCATAGCAATCGCCGCCAGCACCGAGCCGATGGCACTTTGATGCTTCACTTGCACTCCGATTCGACACCTCGCTGGCTCGCCCAGGTCGATCAGCACCTCGATGAAATGCTGATTGATCATGCGCACTGTGAACGCAAGGCGGCATCGACGGCAATGAATTTGATCAACGCCTACACCGAGCATCGGGAATTGTGTCGCGATATGGTTCGGATTGTCGAGGAGGAACTTGAGCATTTCGAATTGGTGTTGCAACTGCTTGATCGTCGCCAGATTCGCTTTCGGCGATTGCCACCGGGGCCTTATGGCCGCGAGCTCAACAGGCTGATCGCAACCGGCGAACCGCAGCGGGCGGTCGATCGTTTATTGGTCGCCTCGTTGATCGAAGCTCGCAGTTGCGAGCGATTTCAGTTGCTCAGCGGTCACCTTCGCGACCGTGACCAAGAGTTGGCCGACTTTTACGCCAGTCTGTTCGAGAGCGAAGCGCGACACCATACAACCTATGTGCGACTGGCCGAAAGCTTCGCCGACCGCGGAGTCGTGCGTGACAGGCTGGACCAACTGTCCGCCCACGAAAGCGAGATCATTGCCGCCGGCAGCGAACTCCCGCGGATGCACAGCTAAGCAATGTTTCACGCCCCGTTGCTCGGTCATCCTCGGCCAGGATTTGGCCGATTGCCAATGTTTCACGTCGTCGCGTTTGCCTACCGGTGGTTCGACGCGCGAATGTCGCCGTCCTTGTCATCTACGAGGCACCTTCTATTCTTGACGTGCTGTGGTTGGCGAGTTACCAGCTGAGCCCCTTTCCAAGACGGAAGCGGAATTCAAATCGCGCTCTCGATTTGAACCCGGATGATCCGGCCAGACCGATGGATCTGAGGCAGCGAGATCCGTTGCACGAGATATCGGCGGTCATGGACCGCCGCTGGTTTCAAATCACCTTGGAAGGGAGGACAGCGCGATGCGATTTGTCCGTGTTCTGATCTTTGCTAATCTCTGTTCCGCGACATTTGCACACGGCGACCAGTCGGTCATTCATTTTGACCTTCCCCCGGTGACGGTCGCTCGTCCAGTCGAAGCCGAGTTGGACGACGACTCACTCGTGACGATTGAGCTGAAACTTTCTTCGATGATCGCGACGCCCGACGTCCCTCGGATCGACCAGTGGCTGGTGCAATGCCAACCGCGCGACACGTTGCTGTCGATTGCGGATTATGCACCACGAACCGAAGTCGCCAGCGACATCACGGGACCGATTCAAATCAAGAAGAGCAATGAAAGCACCAAGTCGATCGGCATCGCGGTCGATGGTGCCTATGGTTACCTGGCCCACGCCAACTCGGGTATCGATCGCGGCAGCAAGGATATCGACAGTTACCAGCTCGATCGAATCGCTCCGGTTCAGGCGGTCACCGCATCGGGCACGATCAACCGCGGCCTGGGCGTGTTCTTCAAACTGCGCTGGACCGCACAGCAAGTTCTCGAGGGCGAAAAAACTTTCCGTTTGACACTGCGAGTGCCAGCGAACTGGCGAGCTGGTTTGATTGATGTATCGGTGATCGCACAATCGGGACAAAAGACGTTTCCCGGCTGGGAGAGTGAGACGAAGACACTGGGATCGGCAGACTTCGTCGTCGCAGCATACCGGCAAGGTGATCTGCAAGCAGCCGCGCAGGCTCGTCAACTCTTTGACGCGGAGTATACGCTTCGAAGCACTGCTCGCGAATATTGCTCCGAACCGTCACCCCACTCGCTGACATCGCTGCTACATTCCCTCGCCAGCAAACTGGATCATCAGCCGAATTCATCCGATCTGGCGTGGATCGATCGCTTGCTACTGTGCCGGGCCGACCCGCATTTCGACAAAGAGATACGAAAACTGCCGATGCCGGTGCGGGTGGCTGTGCTTGATTACGTCGACATCCGTGACAGCTTCTTAGCGATCAACGATACGGAAGATCAACAGTAACACCGCCAGCAACCAGGGGAATACAGAGTTCGCGAAACGAGCCGATGAGGCATCCTGATCCGCCTTCAGTTGTTGCTGAAGCCCAACGCCAGCATCGCATCACGGCCGAGCGGGTTCTTCAAGAATTGACGATGGCATTCGGGGCACAGATCGTATCGACCACGATGACTTGACTCCTGCGAATCGCACTCCAAAACGTCGTCGGCGATCCCTTCGAGAATCTGATGAAGTTCGGTCAGGTGGTCGACGTCGTCGTCCATCTCGCCGAACGGTCCTTCGGCAGCCGATTGAATATCGATTTGAACGACGTATCGAGTTTGGTCTGCCGTATTGATCTGACGTCGACAACGATCGCAGGTGTAATGGATCATCGATCAAGTGTCCGACTGCGAGTAATGTCCCCCGACGTGATCGCGCACGATGCACGATCCAACAACAGAATGAATAAATGAACGTCGTGAGATAACTTCATGGTAGTGACGACATTGCCGCGTTCGCAAGGCAAATACCCCCTACTTTTTGTGACGAAAAGGCGAAAGGAAGACAACTTGACACCGCTTGGCCTGGCGCAGCCTGCGGAGGGCACTTTTTCGATCACCATCGAACCGACAAATGATCTGCAAGCATTTTGCGAGTTCTCTCCCAATCACAACCATTATTGCCGGCAGAGAGGAAACCACGCGATCCTTAGGGTTGTTCACTTTTTTCGCTTTCAGCGTTTGCGGGCTGGCCGTTGATCGCGCCGATATCGCTCGGCACGCTCTTCTCGACGGGAGTTTCTTGGACTTCGGGCAAGTCCTGCTCCGAGCTAATGGTCTTGAACGCACCCTTGGACACAACTTGTTGACTCAATGGCAGGCGAATCTGGATCAACATTCCGGGTAAAAAATTCTCATCCAGGGAATCGAGTTCACGATCATCCAGAATTTCGAATTCAAATTCGCGTTTTTCGCATTCGGATTTCAAGCGTCGGATCGCCGGCACGTGACCGAAGGCGAGTAGGCACCGACCGCCCGGCTTGAGGTGCTTGGGCAATCCATCGAGCAAGGAATCCATCAACTCAAAGCGGGGATCATAAAAGGCATGATCGGCCGGCTTTGCAACGACACCATCCTCCCAAGGCGGATTGGAGATGATCAGATCGAACTTCTCTTGATCGCCGATCACCGCGAACGCGCCAGGCGATTCTTGCGAGACTTGCCGGACATCCAAATTCTGATCGGGAACAAGGATCGCGGCGTTGTACTTTGCGTTGGCGACCGCAGCCGGGTTGATATCGGTGGCGATCACCCGACTGGCATCGTTCTGTAAACAGAGAATGGAGATCAGGCCTGTGCCGGTTCCGATCTCCAACACATCACGACTTGCGGCAATCGTATCCTCGCAAATCGCTTTCCGCAGGGAAACGGTATCGTCCGGTTCCCAAAAGACACTCTCGAATTGCACGATCTCGCCGAATTGCAATTCCTCCAGCGTCCATGTCTGCTGAACCTTGTAGGAATAGTCCAAATCCTGGCGATACCTGGTACGGCAACCCCAACCGAAGAGCTGTACAAACAGCAGCAGCGACAAGCACACTCGCGCCGATCTGAGCCGTGCCTTCGGGATCGTGCCGAACGTCAAGATAGCGTTCTTTCTCGGTGAGACGATGGATTGGTCGATCCACCCATCGTAACGCCGAGAGCGCGAGAGCGAAAGGATTCGTACCGGTTGCGAGACGTACTTCGATACGGCAGGAACTCGGTGACGGAGCTGACTCAAATACTGAGCTAACTTTGATGTTAGGCGAGCGATCGGGTTATCGCACCTTACATTCGAAGCGGATCGTGACGCTCGCACCCACGGGAAGTTCCTCGCTAAGTTTCCACTGCAGCTTCAGCGACTGGCCTTCGTTCATCACGGAAGTGAACTCGGCTTTGCTGCCCTCGCACGTTTGGCTATCGGGAACGTATTCCAACCGCGTCGTCAGGTTGTCGGTCAACACGACGTGATTGACCGACGAATCGCCGACGTTGTCGATCCGAATCGCGAAGGCGACGATTTCGCCGGGAAGCGCATCGCTGCGGTCGGCCAACTTGACAATTTGAAGGCGACCGGCATCGGGGAAGTCATAGATTGTGAATCCGTCGACACGCTGGTCACGCGTCAGCGTGGGAGCCTTCAGATCCTGGACGACAACTTCCAATGATTCGTCCATCGTCCAGGAGATGGCCGCTTGGGCAAGTTTCTCGAGAATTGCGATTTCGCTGTCCCGTGTCTGGCCCAAATCGAACAGCTTCAGCGCAGCCAGTGCGGCCATCACATCGGCGGCCTGTTCCGGTTGCAAAACTCCCTCCACCGGCACGCCACGATTGCGATCTCGCATCGCATCGGTGCGTCTGGCCACATCGGCGTGCCCTAGTTCGGTCGCCTCGGTCATGACCAGCCGTGGCAGATCATGTTCGACACGAATCGGACCGACCGGAAGATCGACGCCACCAAGACCGATCGCGCGACCGCCAGCCACCGCTCCGGTGATCTTGCGAACCGATGTGAATCGTGGCGCGTAGAGGCAGGTATGGTTGCTCGGCTGGAAATGAATGTCACCCGACTCCGTGGTGTAGTGAACGACCGTATCCTCAAGGCCCAACCCCGCGATCGAATCGTCCCTTCGCAGTGTCGCGGCAGGCATCCGGTCGCCACCGTCGCAAAGAAACTCTTGTGGATCGAGTCCGTAGGCGTTCCAGCCCTCGGGCGATTGCATCACGTAGCCCTGGGGGCAGGATCGACAATCGGGTGAACCACAGGCACCGCACCCGCACGAACCCTGCAACCGGGCCGGAACAAAGTGACCGGCTTGAGCGACAACCGAAGAGTTGTCGGCGCCGTAGCGGGCCGTCTGCTCGCTCTGATGATTGGACGACGCCGGCGCCGCGGCCCAAGCCGACTCGCTGGCCAGCGTGGTGTTGGGCAGGGAAGCATTCGATCGCGCAGCACCAGACATCGGCGAAGAAGTCATCCCTGCCATGGACGGTGGCTGCGGCGCTTCGGTGGCGACCCGATCGCGGTCGCCGCGGGCACCGGGTGCGGCGCATCCGCCGGCCGCAATTGCCAGCGCAGCGACCAGCGACGTGATCGTCAATTTGCGAGAGAAACTTTGGTTCATGGTTGCACTGATTGATCGACTTGCCATTGCACCGCGGGATGATTGACTGGCGATTCCATCGCGGGTTGATTGACTTGCGATTCCATCGCGGGTTGATTGACTTGCGATTCCATCGCGGGTTGCGACAGGGACTGGGTGATCGGCGCCCACGACGGGTAACCGAAAAAGAATTGAGGCATCAGTTCGGGGGCGCGTGGTGGCGTAACGGAGCCGATCCGTACGATCGCGACGGGACGGCCAAACCGATCCGCCACTTGCAACGCGTCTTGATCTTCGCCAATTTCAATCGCGGTCGATGTGGTCGGCGTTTGCGGCAGAGCAATGGCAGTTTGTGGATCCTCCAACAGGATCACGCGAGTGACCATCCGACCGTCCAACGCCGCTTCCAAATCCTCCTGATCCAAATTGATTGGGATCGGATATCGAGTGGCCATTCCGGGCGGCGGATAGGTTCGATCGATCACTTCGACCGTCGGATACAGTTCGGCGCCGGGAGCCCTGGGAATGGCGGTGATGCGAAAGCGGTAGATCGCACCAATCAACATGCCTGCCTGCAAGGATTCTTTGGCGTCGGAAAAGATGCCACTTTGTGGCAGCGTGAACTCGACTCCCGGCGGACCGGAAAACGCGACCGGTTGATAGTAGCCGGCGATGGGTCCACGCCCTAACAACCGCGCCTGACCGACCGCACCGGGCGGCATGTCGCCGCTGAACAACCGATGCCGCTGGCCACTTGCGAGATAATCCGACGGCTCAGCCGCAATGATCGCTGGCGGTGCAACCATCAGCCAGGCAACCGCGGCGAGCAAACAGGCCGACGATCGAGACCACAGCAGCAGGAGGTGTTGATTTCGCATCACGGTTCGGCGCGGGTTGGATCTAGCTGAACGGATTGCTCACCCGCAGATGGTCCGCAGGTGTGTTTCCAAAAGAAACGCGGTGAGACGATTGTTCACCGCGTTTCGTATGCTTGTCTCCGAATGGGTGTACCCGAAGGTGCTCAGTTCGGGTGCTCGTTCGGGGTCACTTCCTCGCTGGCGTGTTGATACAAGCCGCGACCGTAGGGAACACCGGGATTGATGTTCTGCTCGGTGATCTTCACCCGGCTGACCGGATTCGGATAGCTGTATCCTGGGTTCATGCGGACCCCCACCTTGACCTTGTCGACCGGTTGCGGAATGTGCATCGGCGTGTGGTTTCGGATCACGTGCTTCTGCAAGCTGGCCGGGTGTCCGAGCGGAATGTGGGGTGGTCCGGGCAGCCCAATCGGCGTTCCCGACATCGGCATCCCGTATTGGGGTGCGGTGACACCGGCAACCATTCCCGGAAGCGAGGGGGGCAGAGGTGCGCCGATTGCTGCCCGGTCCGCCACAGCCTTCGGTCATTGCCATGGCAAAGGGAGCGGGCAAGCCAGCGATCGGCGGAGCCATGCCCGCCATCATGCCACCGGCGGCACCAGCCATTTCGATATCCTTGTCACCGAGCCGAATGATCGCCAGGATCGATCCGCGACGGTCCGCTTCCACGATCGGATCGATGCCCGGATCAAGTCGCGTGCTGACCAAAGTGTCGATGCCTGCCAAAGCCGGTCCTTGAAAATCGGGATCGGGAAGGTAGATCACCTTGGTGACAAAGTTTCCGGTCAACACTTGGTCGAAGTCCTCTTCGGTGAATTGGATCGGCACCGAGTTGTGTGCGAGGTAGGCTCCCGTCCGAGGATTGGCATAGGCGAGCTCCACCGTGGGATAGAGCTCGACACCCTCGCGTGCCGGAATGTTGGTCAACTTGACGCGATACAAACCGCCTTGCGGAAAGTTCTGCCGCGCGGGGACGACCAGTGGCTCGCTGTCGAACATGCCGCCGCCGGATGCGTCGTAGCGCACCTGCATTCCTTCGGGCTGCCCGAATGTGACCTGCACGGTGGGCGGTATCCCGGGCATCATACTCATGCCTGACAGCACGCCACCGCCGGGGGGGATGTTCGATCCGCCGCCCGCCAGGCAACCTCCGCCAGAGTTACAGCCGCCGCAGTTGCAGTTGTAGCCGACGAGACTGACGTCGCCGGAACCGGCGTTGGCCATCGATTGGCCCGCTGCACCTTGAGGTCCACCGGCACCCATCATGCCGCCGGCGCCCATCATCATCGGCATCCCGCCGCCCATCCCGGGTGACATGGCCGGCGGACCCAAGACTCCTGGGCCGGGGCCACCGACCCCAGGACCTGGCTCCATCAGTCGTTGTTCGGGTGGCAGGTTATGGCGAACCGGCACACACCCGGTGGCGAGGATCGCCGTGGCCGCCAGCAGCGACAAATGAGTGACGATTCGTTTCATCGTTTCCCCCGTTCCTTCGGTTCTGGCCATGGATATCGGCCCATCGGGCGTCAGGCCCCATGGGTCACGACATGTTGCCGCACGGATAGGTCTGACTGTTTAGTAAGGTTCTGTTCGATCTGGGTGGACTCGCAACGAACTCGGAATCTACGATCCGGAAGTGTTGACAAGCCTCCGGCCGATGCCGGGATGGATCCAATCCATCCCCACGCGGCCAGACCCGTTTCGTAGAGTCTCATCGGCATGTTACACGTCGTATCTTTGAAAAAATCGGCATAACCGGATCATGAAGCTCCATCGTCATAGCCCGACCACCCGGGTAACTCGCGTGAAACCCCGCTGCTGGTGCAAGCTGACCCAAGCGGCTCGGCTGCTGTGCACGCTATCGGTAGGTCTCGGCTGCGGGGGTATGGCCATCGCCACCGACTCCGAAATGGATGCCTCCGCGGTTTCACAAACCGTCGCCGAGGAGTCCGATGCCACTTCTCAGCCGCAAGCAACTGCATTGCTTCGCCAAGTACTTCAACGAATCGCTCTTGGGCCCGCCTTTGATGCGAAAATCCGTGAAACCGTTTGGACGACCGGACGCGAGGTGGTCGGCGTGGGTACGTATGAACAGGCCGGGGGTGGTAGCGGCCAATTCAACCTGCAAGTCACCATGCACGATGGCGACGGGAAGCACCGGCTGCAGCAAATCAGTGACGGTCGGCTCGCTTGGACGCGTTCCGAGATTGCCGACACCGTCACCTTGCGGCGAGTCGACGTTGGCCGGTTGGACGAATGGGTTCGTCAAACCGACACGGCCGAAGGTGTCGCGCCTCGGCTGAAGATCGGTGGTTGGACCGAAATGCTCGATACGATTGATCGCGACTACATTGTCCGTGTCGATGGCGCCAAACTGCAATCCAAGCCGGTTTGGGTGATCACCGGAACCCTGCGCAAAGAGGTGCGTCAGAAAATGCTTACCGAGGCTCATCTCGATCAATGGCCGCCATTGTGTCCGACCAAGGTTCGCGTGGCGATCACCTTGACCGCTGACGCCGAGACCGGCTTCGGGAGGTACCTGCCAACACGAATCGAATTCTGGAGCGACCCGGTTTCCTCGACCTCCGATAGCGATCAAGCTGCCCGTCCCGAGGGTCGGCTGATCACGTTGATCGAACTCTATTCGATTCGACCGATTGCTCGGCCACCGATGGAACGTTTTCGGTTCGAAAATCAGGACGCGGAAGTCAACTTTGCGAACGATACCGACCGCTACATTCAGCGTTATGGGGTCGAGTTGTCCGCCAGCCAGCGGCGACTGCTGCGGCGATAGGGCAAGGGAGGTGGTGCAGGCGGATCCACGAAATTCGACCGACCAGAGTTTCGGATCCTCGGCCAGCGATCCCATGGCGGGCGGTCGTCGCTGGTCCTCGGAGATCTGGGCCGGCGATCTGTGTTACCATGCTCGGCAACATGGAAACTGACTCTTTGATCTCCGAAACCGATCCGCCGTCGTCATGGATCGCCTGGGCCCAACTCGTCCGGCTCCCCAATGTCTTTACCGTATTGGCCGACGTCAGCGCCGCTTTTCTGTTGGTCGCTCACGGCCCCCAGCCCCACTGGAGGCTAATCTGCGTCGTACTCGCTGGCGCCGCTCTCTATTGGGCGGGCATGGTATTGAACGACGTTTTTGATGTCGACCGCGACCGGCAAGAGCGACCAACCCGCCCGCTTGCCGCGGGGCAGATTTCGCTGCCTCAGGCCAAGGCTGCCGGCTGGGGACTGCTGGTCTTGGGAGTCGTCCTGGCGGCGGCTAGCGGCTACCTGCCGAGCGAAACGCTGACGGGAAGTTGGGTCCCGGCGGCGGTGGGGATCGCTCTGGCATCGATGATCGTGGCCTACGACGGTCCGCTGAAGAACACCATCCTGGCGCCCGTCGCCATGGGAAGCTGCCGCGTTTTGAGTTTTTTGCTCGGAGCCGCCCCGTGCATGAGCGGGGTCTTGGACGAGGGGCCTCTGTTTCCACGTTACGTGGTCGCCATCGCACTCGGATTCGGCATGTACGTGATGGGAATCACGACCATGGCTCGCGACGAAGCGACCGGCGGACCGTCGGCAAATCTGCCGCGAGGATTGCTGGTGACGATGATCGGAGCGGCGATGTTGGCGTTTGCCCCACAGACGGCCTCGCCACAGATCGCCCAGGGCAACATTGCCTGGCACATGTCGACCGGCGGGCCGTTCCCGATGATGATCGCCCTGATCGCTTTACCGGTTATCCTGCGTGGCTTGCGTGTGATCAGCGATCCGACGCCGGCCAAGATCCAAACGACGATCAAAGTCGGGGTGTTGACGATCATCCCGCTGGCGGCCGCATTCGCTTTTTTGGGCGCGGGACCGGTGTGGGGCTTGGCCGTGTTCTCGCTAGCGGTCCCTTCGATCGTGTTGGGCAGCCGATTACGAGTCACCTGAGCGAGGACCAGGTTTTCCCTGAGAAAGCGTTGATGATTCCTGGATTTCACGTCGGCGGAATGCTGCTCCACGACCAGGCCGAGGCGATTTCCCAGGTCGCTCGCCTTGGCTATCGCTGCGTCTCGATCAAGCCGCGTCCGGGAAGCCTGGCCCCCCATGAATCCCAGTTTGGCGATCAAGTCAGTCGCATTGCCGAAGCGGTAGCCCGGGCCGGCGTCCGGTTGGTGCTTGATGCCGATGCGCTGTTCATGCACGAGCCGACCGTTCCGCGCGGCCCCTCGTTGGTCACCTTGTCCGATTCGAATGCTGACCTGGCCCGGCAGTGGATCGAGCAATGGATTGATGTCGCCGATCGGCTTCACGCGGAGCTGATCACCTTCTCCAGTGGACAAGCCGACAGTTCTGCCGAGGCGGTGACCGCCGAACAATCGCTGGAGCGACTGGCGGTCCAGTTGAACCACCTGGCCTCGCGTGCGGCGGGTAAGAAGGTCCGATTGGCACTACGGCCGCGAAGTGGCGACGCGATCGCCACGGTGGCCCACTTCGAACGGCTTCGTCAATGGCTGGACGAACCGGACCGGATCCTGCTTGCCGCCGATATCGGTGAGATGCTCGTCGGCCACGAATTCCCGGTCAGCGATCGGTTGGCCCGAAACGTCGCTGCGCTGGCGTGTGTCTATCTGTGCGACCATCGCACCACCGTGGTGGGCGATCAGCGTATCGGCCATGGTGACGTCGCCCTCTCGCGGATCACCCGTTCTCTTGCCGAACAGGGATTCGCTGGTCCCGCCATTGTCCGCGTCGATGGACACAGCGAATTAGGTTTTGTACCCGCCGCCGAAGCCATTCACATCTTCGCGGGGCTGGGCATTTGAAGGGGGCTGGCACCGGCTGGCGAAGTTCAACGAAAAACGTCGTCAAATCACGGTTTTTCGCTGATTCCGAGCCCCCATCACGTGAAACCGCATGAAACAGGAAAAAGTCGACTCCCGCCCCTGAATTTGCTGGACCCCACGGTGTGGACGCGCCTATCATTCGAGTGCGACAAGGGTGCAGGGGGGGACAACGAGTCACGGTCTCATCACCGGCACGATCCGGCACAGGCGGCCAATCCATTTTGCGAGCACCAGCGGTGAGACCGGCAACAGGCGGCTGACAATCCGCCGGATAGAACGAACAAGCGAGTCGCAACGAGTTGGATGGAGGCCTTTGGGGTGCCCGTTCAAATGAAGGGTTATGTCAGATTTTTTTACGACTCCGGCAGTGCAGGTTGGAACTTCCATACTGGTCCTGTGCGTCCTGATATCGATTGCAGTTTATCTCCTGGCAAGCTTTCGCGACTACGCCGCTGAGGACAAGGAACACGCCAGCTTGGCCGTCGCAAAGTTGAAAGAAATGCATCGCAAAGGTGACATCAGCGACGAGGAATTCCGAACAATACAAGCGACAACCCATCGGCGACCCGCCCGATCGAGTGTCAACGACGATTTGCCCTCCGGCGAAGAGTCACCGAAAACCTGAGTCTGTCCGGTACAGCGAGCACCATTGGTATTCCACCATTGATCGTTACGAGTCATCGTCACGTCACAGGTGGTCAGCCACGGTTCGCCGACCGATCGAACTCAACTCCCAATTTTCGGCAGTTGACGTGACATTGGATCGAGCGCGGAAGTCAGAAGGATAACCCTTTCCCAATGTTTGCCCTCCCAATTCCATGTGGGCATGCAATTCGGAAACCATAGATCGTTTTTGAATTTAACACCACGTTTTGCTCGAGCGCCGAGGATACGGATGACCGATCCCGGTGATCCTCTCCTGCCAAGAAGTTCCACCGAACCTGTTGGCGGGCGTCGCCGGGAAGCATTCGAGCCGTGGCCCGAACCGTTTGAAGCGCGATTCGAAGCGTTGCAATTCGGTCTAGAATGAGTAGGCGAGCCGAAAGGCTCAAGAACTGTCCCACTCGAGCTGGACCACCGTTGCCACATTCGATTCGCACATCCAGGAGTCGTGTATGCCCTCGAAGGATAACCCTAGCTCGCGCCGCGGGACCTCATCAACCAAGAAGAACGCATTCTGTTCTTTTTGTCGCAAGAGTTACCGTGACGTCGGACCGCTGGTCGAAGGTCCCGGTGACGTCTACATCTGTGGAGAATGCATCGAGCTTTGCCAGTCCATTCTTGACCAAGAGCAGCGTCGGCGTGGACCGACCAAAGCGCTGTTCAGCGAGATCCCGTCACCGCGGAGTATCGTCGAGCATCTCGATCAGTACGTGATCGGTCAGACCGCCGCCAAACGTGTTCTGGCCGTGGCGGTGCATAACCACTACAAACGTCTGACCAGCGAATGGGAATGGCAATTCGGATGTCGAGATCGAAAAGAGCAACATTCTGCTGGCCGGTCCGACCGGCAGCGGTAAAACGCTGCTGGCACGTTCGCTGGCCAGAATGCTGAACGTTCCTTTTGCGATCGGCGATGCCACCACGCTGACCGAAGCGGGTTACGTTGGCGAAGACGTCGAGAATCTGCTGCTGAAACTCCTGCACGCGGCCGACTTTGATGTCGAAGCGGCGCAGCGAGGCATCTTGTACATCGACGAAGTCGACAAGATTGGCAAGACCAGTGCCAATGTTTCGATCACTCGCGATGTGTCCGGTGAAGGGGTGCAACAGAGCTTGCTAAAGATGCTCGAAGGCACCGTCGCCAATGTGCCGCCGCAGGGTGGACGGAAACATCCCGAGCAACAGTACATCCAAATGGACACGAGTAACATCCTGTTCATCGTCGGCGGAACGTTTGTCGGCATCGAAGACATCATTCGTCAGCGACTCGGTCACAAGACGCTCGGTTTTGGTACCGATGGTAGCCAGCGAAATGATCAAACGACGACCGAACTGCTTAGCCAGGTGCAAACCGAAGACATCTTGCAATTCGGCCTGATTCCTGAATTGGTCGGGCGTTTGCCGGTGGTCAGCTATCTGCAACCGCTTGACGAAGAGAGTCTGGTGCGTGTGATGAGAGAGCCCGAAACTCGCTCACCAAACAGTACCAAGCGCTGTTCCAAATGGAAAACTGCGATCTGCAGTTCACCGACGAAGCACTGCACTATGTCGCCAACAAGGCGTTGGAGAAGGGTGTGGGTGCTCGTGGACTGCGCGGCATTCTGGAAGAAGTCATGTTGGACATCATGTACGACTTGCCCGAGCAAGAAGAGGGCACGGTCTATACGATCGACGAAAGCGTGATCTCAGGATCCCAAAAGCTGTTTCAAATGCCGCAGACCAAGAGTGCGTGAGTTCGAGCGTTCCACTCCCATGTTTCCCGAAACGCCGAGATCGCGAAAGCGGCCTCGGCGTCTTTTTTTTTCCACCTAAGGCAACCCACTTTGCTTCTTGGCCTGCTCATAAAACTTCGTGATATCCAGTCCCGACCGCTGTTCCTGCTCGATCAATTTGATCCGGGCTTCTAATCGTTCCACACGCCGCGCCAATTGGGGCACCAGTTCTTGATTGGCGTCGGGCGGTAGAGGCCGGGGAACCTTGGGGTATCCCAGATGACGCTGCATTCCCGCAAACAGAAACAGCGGCTCCTTGCGGCGGTTGCCAAACGCGATCTGCCCTTCCTTTTGTCCAAACAGAAATGGTCCCTTGCCCTCGATCGATTCGCCCGCGGCCACCAAGCGGTCCCTGTATTCCTCGCTGGCGAGAAACAGCAAATCGGCCAAATCGACCAATCCGACTTGCGCTCGAAGCATCAAGATCCATTTGCTCCACGGCTGATCGTAGAACGGATCGTTGCTGATCGCCGTCAGGCCCTTGTCATAATTCAAACGATTGCGACAGAGCGCCTCGAACTGAAACAAGAACAGCCCCGGCGGGGTGGCACCCTCGGCCCGGTACTTGGCCTCGGCCTCCATCACATGCAGCGCCGTCTCCATTGTGAAACGGCCCGCTTCCTGCTCAGCCTGTTGAACCAAATAGGATTGAAACGACGTGAAGTAGTGAGCCAACTTGTACATTGCCGGTGACATTTGTCCGGAGTGCTTCAGCTCCGTCAATAAATACTCGACCGCCATCGGCAACCGGGTCGTCGACAATAACTCGAATTCACACTGCTCCAGCAATTCCTGCATCGGCATTTGCTGGCCCGTTCGGTCACGAAGGAGCTGAAACAGGTATGCCTGTTCAACGTATTCCGCTCGCTCGAGTTGATTGGACCGCTGGGGCATCAGGCCAACGCCCTCGGTATGCTGAGATCGATAGGGGACAGATCGATAGAGGACAGTGATTTCAACCGTGAGTTAACGAGCCCGGCCAAAGACAATACACGCGTTATGTCCGCCAAAGCCGAAACTGTTGCTCATCGCAATCTTGACCTCACATGGCTTCGCTTTGTTCGGCGTGTAATCGAGATCGCAGTCGGGATCGGGGGTTTGGTAATTGATCGTCGGGGCAATCGTGGCCGTCTCGATTGTTTTACACAGGATCACTCCTTCGATCCCACCACTGGCACCCAACGAATGCCCCAGCGCGCTCTTGGTACTGCTGATCGAGACCTGATAGGCGTGCTCGCCGAACACACGTTTGATGGCGCCCGTTTCCGCCTTGTCCCCCAGCGGCGTGCTGGTTCCATGGGCGTTGATGTAGTCAATCGCTGTGGGTTCCAAGCCGGCATCGTCCAACGCGGCCTGCATCGCGGCCGATGCGCCCAATCCTTCGGGGTCGGGCGCGGTGATGTGACTGGCGTCACTGGTGGTTCCATAGCCAAGCACCTCCGCGTAGATCTTGGCGCCGCGAGCCTTGGCGTGTTCGATCTCCTCGAAGACCAGTATCCCCGCCCCCTCACCGAGCACAAACCCGTCACGGTGGGCATCAAACGGGCGGCTGGCACCAGCCGGATCCTCGTTGCGTGTGGAGAGCGCCTTCATGTTCTGGAAGGCGGCCAATCCCATCCGCGTGATCGCTGCTTCGGTGCCGCCGGTGATCACCAAGTCCGTTTCGCCCAGGCGAATGCTGCGCAGCGCGTCGCCCATGGCATTGGTGGCGCTGGCGCAAGCGGTCGCCACCGCGTAATTGGGGCCTCTCAAACCGTAAGTGATTGAAAGATTGCCGCCCGCCGCGTTGACCATCATCTTGGGAACGGTGAACGGGCTGACGCGATCGGGCCCCTTGGTCAACATCCGTTCAATTTGCGCTTCGATCTCACCGAGTCCACCGATGCCCGAACCGAGGATGACTCCGCACTTGTTTCGATCGATGGCATCGAAGTCGACCCGCGCGTCGGCGATTGCCTGGCAACCGGCATGCACGGCAAACTGCGTGAATCGGTCCAATCGCTTTGCATCACGGGCCGGCAGGTATTGGCCGACGTCAAAATCGGGAATGTCTCCCCCAAAGTGCACCTTGTATTGGCTGGTGTCGAGCGTCGTCAGATCGTGGATACCACTCTCGCCAGCAACAAGTCGCGACCAAAACGATACGACTTCAGACGCCAGCGGTGTGACGATGCCAATTCCAGTCACAACAATTCGTCGTTGCGGTTCTTGTTGCATCGAGGTGCCTTCAGCGAAATCGGCGGCGCACGAGGGTGGGAATAACAGCAGCGCGACGCCGCTGACATCGATGCCGCCTGGCGTGCGGAGTCAGCAACCTTTGTCGTCGCACTTGAAAAAACCTTTCAACAGATCGCCGATGCGACAATGCCAGCCAAAACAAATGCCGCCCCGACAACTACCACGTCCTCGCGAAAAGGACTTTGGTTTCGAAGGGCGGCAGTGTGAACCGAACGGACAACGCGACTCCGGCAGTCTTCCAACAGACTGGACCGCTCTCAGGCGTCATCGCCTTTGGCGTTCTCGATGAAGTCGACGGCTTCGCCGACCTTCTGAATCTTCTCAGCCGATTCATCGGGAATGCTGATGTCGAACTCCTCTTCAAGTTCCATTACCAGTTCGACGGTGTCCAAGGAGTCGGCTCCCAGGTCATTCACGAAAGATGTTTCACGGGTGATCTTGTCTTTGTCGACGCCGAGTTGTTCAGACACGATATCGACCACGCGTTCTTCGACGGTAGCCATTGGCTGTCTCCAGGTATTGGTCAGCAAGCTGAATGTGGTTTGAATGTTGATGATGATGAAGTGATTCGCTGTCCGGGGCGGGGAGAACCTTTGGAACGTTCGCCCGCTCCAATCGACTCCGCTCCCCACGGCCACACTGGCCCTGCAAAACCTGGTTCTACAAAAACCGGACAGAGCAGAGGGATAGAGCCCAACAACGAGAATCGCTTTCGCCGAAAAGATAGGTGAAACAAGTAAAACACGTCAATACACCGATCAGCGGATGACGGCACCGATTTGTCCCCCAATGGGCGGGCGAGGACCGTCCTCACCCGATGATTCCCCCATCCACGACGATTGTCTGGCCCGAGATATACCCTGCATCACGGGAGGCAAGGAAGAGCACTGCGGCGGCCACCTCTTCGGGCTCACCCAGCCGTTTGGCCGGAATTCGCTTTTTCGCCTCTTCCAATATGACCGCCGATACGTCCGCCGTCATTTCGCTGGCAATGAAGCCCGGCGCGACCGCGTTGACCGTCACCCCACGATTGACCAGTTCCTTACTAAGGGTTCTTGTCAAACCGATCATTCCCGCCTTGCTGGCAGAATAGTTCGTCTGACCCGGGTTCCCCATCATCCCAGAAATGCTGGCCATGTTGATGATCCGACCATATTTGGCACGACGCATGATTCCCGCGGCCGCACGACAACAGACGAAGCAGCTGGTCAGATTCGTGGCAATCACATCATCCCACTCTTCGTCCGACATGCCTCGCAGCAACTTGTCGCGTGTGATCCCGGCATTGTTGACCAAAATGTCCAGACGACCATGGTCATCCTTGGCTGCGTTGATCGCCGCCGCCGCCGCCGCCCGATCGGTCACATCGCAGGTGACCGCTTGAGCCGAACCGCCCGCCGACTCGATCTCTGCGACGGTCGCCTGAAGTTTTTCGGCATTTCGGGCCAGGCAGACGACCTTGGCGCCGTTGGCCGCCAGAGCGATCGCCACCGCCTTTCCCAAACCCTGAGAGGCTCCTGTGACGACGGCAACTTGGCCCTTCAAATCGGCTGTGATCGTTAATTGCATGACAGTTTCTCTTTCTTTGTTACCGTTGCCAGATGGCGGCGTCCGATCGAAATGAGGGGCCGATGTCGCCGGCCCCATGACGCTCACGTTGACGTCGCGTTCCCAGCGCCGCCGGGGGTGTGAGAGGCCTGCGGCTCCGCAGGCTGTCACGACGAGCCGAAGGGCCCGTTTTCGACGTTATCCGTCGCCAAAACCTTCTGTGGGGATTTTTCGATTGATTCGTTTCAGGGTGCCGCGAAGCACTCGGCCGGTTCCCGCTTCGATGAAGCCCTCAATTCCATCGTCCGTCATCCGCCGAATCGAGTCCTCCCAAAGCACGGGGCTGACCACCTGACGACTGAGTAGCTTGCGGATCTCGTCGGCCGCTTGATGCGGCGCCGCGTCCACGTTGCTGTAAACGGGGATTCTTGTATCGGCAATCGGTATCTCATTGAGCGCGGCGGAAAGTTTTGCAACCGCCGGCCCCATCAACGAAGTGTGGAACGCCCCGGCAACGCTGAGGCGGACAACCTTCATCGCCCCGGCTGCGGTCGCCATCGGTTCCAGCCGATCGATGGCCGAGAGGTGCCCCGACACTGCGATGTTTCCGGGGCAAAGAAGGTTGGCCGGTTGAAGAACTTCGTCTCCCTCGCGGCACTGCTGGCAGAGCTCGGTGAGCGTCTTCAGATCGAGCCCCAACACGCTCGCCATCCCGCTGTCGACCCCATCTGCCGCCGCCTGCATCGCCTCGCCGCGTCGCCGAACCAGCTCCAACGCATCCGCGAACTCCAGGCCACCAGCGAAACAAACCGCTGTGTATTCGCCCAGACTCAAGCCGGCCGCTGCCTTGACCTTGGCCATTTCGGCCCGATGTTGCTCGCCAAGCACTCCCGCCGCCGCCATTCCAACCACAAACAGCGCCGGTTGACTGTACTGGGTCGCGTTGAGTTTTTGCTCGGGACCGGTGAAGCACAACTCGGCCAGATCGTAATCGAGCAATTCCGAGCCACGGTCAAACAGCTGCTTTGCAACCGAATAGGTTTCGTACAGCCAACGTCCCATGCCGACCGACTGTGCACCCTGGCCGGGGAAGAGAATTCCTGACGAATCCACTCCTAATGAATCCACATTGCCCGCCACACTGGCTCCCTTGCTGGGTCACTTTGCTAACCAACACAGCCCCACAGACCACGCCGCGTGCTTGTTGTCCATACCAGATCCATGCTCCGCGAGCTAATCGTCCTGGTGATCGACGACCGTGCGACCCTGGTAATAACCACACTTCGGACAGACCGAGTGGGTGGGAACTGCCGAGCTGCACTGGGGACAGTAACCGATCTGGCGCTTTTTCACGCGATCGTGAGAACGTCGTTTGCCAGTCCGGCTGTTGGAATGTTTTCGTTTGGGGACAGCCATCAAAGGGGTCCGTAAGTTGCAGTGGTGATCGAAGCGAGCCGCGTATCGTAGAAACTGTGGCCCGTTTTCGTCAACGCAGCCAAACCGAGATTTTTCGGAAAATGGATCAAAATGTCGACAAAACCATGGCGACAAGCGGTCGGTCATCCCGGTTTCCGGCCAACGGCGAGGGCCAGATTGATGCGGCTGGCCGCCAAAAAAGTGAACTGCACCCGCTGCAGTCCATGACGTCCCATCTGAGCCTGGACCTCCTCGACCGTTCGCATCCGACCGGCTGTGGTTTCCAATTCCAACTTCAACGCTTCGATGCTCTCGGCCAGAGTGGGGCGGGCAGGTCCGCGAAACAGGTCGATCACCACGACCCGGCCGCCCGGTTTTGACGCCCTGACCGCCCGATCCAGCAACGCATCGGCGTCCGCCATCGAACTCGCATGTAGCCGCTGGGCGATCAACACGATGTCGAACTCATCGGTGGGCAACGGTGCCGTCGCAGGATCCCCCTCGATCGTGATCACTCGATCGGCCATCCCGATCGACTGGGCGGTGGCCATCGCAGCAGCCAATGCTCCCGCGTGATCGACCAACGTCACCCTGGCCGCAGGATCGCGATGAGCCATCGCACAGCTCCAGACCGCCGAACCACAGCCCAACTCCAGAATGCTGGGACCAGCAACCTCACCGACACCACCAATGTCCAAGATCTCCGCGGCCTGCATCGCCGCCGGCGTGTGGATCCACTGCGTAGCAGCGAGGTATTCGAGGTGCTGCCGATCATCTCGGCCATCGTCCTGCTGGTTTCCCAGCAGATGATCGACAAAACGCTCCCAGCGACGATCGCCCAGGTCCTCGTCATACTGGCACAGCAAACGTGCCGCTTGCGAAAGCGCATAGTCGTCGCCGTATTTTTCGATGATCCCACTGGCGACCAAGGCATCGAGCAGCAAGCCGGCCGGTTCGGCGCGAAGCGATAATTCCTCGCGCAACTGATCCGCGGTACGTTGCCCCTCGTTCAGTGCGTCAAACAGTCCGACGCGGCGGGCGGTCCGAATCAGATGCGACACCGCATTGATGTGCATCAGTTCGTGATATTGATCAAGCGTTCTTTGCTGAGCCGACATCGGCTTGTCTCCCCAAAATCGATCGGTCACTCGGCGGCCACACTGCGAATCGCTTCGAGCACGGCGTTACAGCGACGCATCGTCCGGCTGAAGCCCTCGAAGGTCAGCGATTGATAGCCGTCGCTCATCGCCGAGCTTGGATCGGGGTGAACCTCGATGATCAACCCATCAGCACCCGCGGCAATCGACGCGACCGATAAATCGGGCACCATGTAAGTGTGCCCCGTACCGTGACTGGGATCAATGATCACCGGCAAGTGCGTCTTTTTGTGCAAGTACGGGATGCTTGCCAGTGGCAGTGTGAACCGAGTGTGGCCCTCGAACGTCCGCACGCCGCGCTCGCACAGCATCACGTTTTCGTTGCCTTCGTTGAGGATGTACTCGGCGGCCAGCAAGAATTCGTCCATCGTCGCCGAGGGCCCACGTTTCAACAGGACGGGCTTTCCGGATTGGCCAACCGCTTCGAGAAGTCGATAATTCTGCATGTTCCGCGCACCGACCTGGAGCACGTCCGCATACTTTGCGACCAGGTCGACATCGGCAGTCCCCATCACTTCGGTGAAGACCGCCAAGTTGGTCTCGTCCCGCGCCGCCGCGAGCAGTTTGAGCCCCTCTTCCTTCAATCCTTGGAAACTATACGGACTGGTGCGAGGCTTGAAGGCACCGCCACGGAGCCCCGTCGCGCCGGCCGCCTTCACCGCCCGAGCCGTCTCGAGAATCTGGCGTTCATTCTCGACGCTGCAGGGTCCGGCAATGATTCCGACATGCCCCGCACCGGCGGAAAAGTCCAACACCCGGATACAGCTCGGCTCCTGACGCACTTCGCGACTTGCCATTTTGTACGGCGCCACAACCGGCACCACGGAGGAGACCCCTTCGCCACTTTCCAGCGATTCCTTGAAGTGCTCCCGCTTTTCGCCGATCGCGGCGACGACTGTCCGCTCTGTTCCGACAATGACATTCGCCTTCAACCCCAGACTCTCGACTCGCTTGACCGTCGCGGCGACCTGTTCATCGGTCGCACCCGGCTCCATCACCACTATCATCGCTTCACCAGCAAATTGGCTTGTTTTGAAATAGAACGCTGCAGCAATGAACGTTAACTAGAAGCGTGGCAGTCCCATAGCCGACTGGCGCGAAATTCAACGATTTCGCAGGAGAAAGAGCCCCTTGGACAATCTGCCTCAACCGCCGCGTACGTACTTCAGCCAGTTGCCCACAAATGTCTCCGGGGGCATGTTGAATGCCTGTGTGAACGCCTGCTCGAAGGGAACACCCGAGCCAAGGTGACGCAGCATGGTGTCGAATCCGCGGCGGTAGTTGCGGTCCATCATGAACGCCGCAATCGCCGCACCGATGCGATCGGTATTCTCGGGCGTCATCTTTCCATCGAGAAACATCTTCGCGTTTTCCATCTGCGCGAATGCCTCGGACGTTTCCGCTTCCAGTCTCATTTTCGCTTCGCGGCTACTGCCTTTGCGACTCGCCGTCGCCACGCCAACACCCTCAGCCAACCACCGCGGCATGCCGCCACCGCGAGTGGACATCGCCAGACTAACGATCGGCGCCGCCAAACGGCTTGCGATCTCGTCCTCTTTATCCTGCTCGCTGGCAACCATCGAAACGTAGGCATCGATCCCATCGAACTGCCAATGACTCGACCAGCTTGACGGAACGCTGCGACGCTCGACCATCTTTGCGAACTCGCTGTAGTCGTATCGCCGCGGCAAGACAAAAATCGTCGCTCGTCCATGAAAATAGGCCTCGCCCGATTTAGCAGCGACAACCGTCTTGGCCAATTTCATTTGCGCTTCCGCTTGCTCGGCGACCAGGTCGATCGTGCCCCTGGAGGCCGTTCCAATGACCAAGAAATGCTCCGTCTGTTTGGACGTGATTCCTCCGCCCGAGGCGGTGACGAGTTTCATGTTCTGATTTGCCAGCTGTTGACGTTTTTCGCTCAGCTCCTGCGGTGACGCCGAGGCGGCCCAGGCCAGTTGGCTCATGACGCGTAACGACTGGTTCTCATTCGCGCCGTCCAGCGTCGCCCCTTCATCGATCCAGGTTGAGATCAACGCGATCGACTCATCCGATAACGCCGGCCGGCCTCCCGCAGGCATCCTCTCGCCCACCATTCCGCGCAGCTTTTGAACCAGCAAACTCTCGTCGCCTTTGCCGGCCAAGATGATCTCGCCGCTGTCACCGCCGCGCAGCAGTTGAGCGAACGTATCCATCCGCAACCCACCTCGCGTCTGCATCGCGTCGATGTGACAGCCGTTGCAGTTTTCGACCAACAACGGCGCCACATCCGCGGCAAAGCTGACCGTTTCGCTACCGGTCGACCTTCGGATCTCCGGTTTGTTCCTCGGGGCCGGTGCTGGCGTCGCTCCGGCCGCCAGCGGCGCCGCAGGGTCCGGGCCGTCGAATTTCGCCCCAGCGATGATCCACCCTTTGAGAAGCTCCAGTTCGGCAGGGGTCACTTTGCCGCCGCCACGCGGCATGTCCCCTGTTTCGATCGTTTCGATCAGCCGGCTGCCGACCGTGTCTCCAGCAAAAATCACGACTCCCTCGGGCGGTCCTTTCATCAACGCCGCAAAGGTCGCCATGTTGAACTTCCCCTTGGAATCGGACACGTGACAGCGGCCACATCGGCTGACCAATATCGGCGAGATCTGCTTGGTGAAGCTGATCATCGTTTCAGGTGTGGCTGCAGGCGCCGGCACGGGTCGACGAGTTTCCCCCTTGGCCGTCGTCGTTGTCATCGGCTCGGTCGACTCATCCGGTTCGGGCCTCTGGGGGCGGTGGAATGGAGGAAGCGAAACACCCTCGAATTCCAGCATCGTGTGCAGCTTTGGCGACTCGCTGCATCGCCGGGTCAAGCGAATCGTAAAGCTCTGCCGAACCGACCTTGACCGCCACATCAATCTGCTTCATCGCCCGCAGGATACTCTGACCAGCCTCGTCATAGTTTCCGGCCTTGTAGCTGGCTCCCGCCTTCGCCACCGAGGCATTGACCGCGGCGATGATCGACCGTTCGCGTGAGGTCAAATCCGCCGACCAGCTGGGGACTCCCAGCATGCTCAAACAGAAAACAACTATCAGGTGACGCATCGGGAATCAGACCCATCGAGAAGGTGGCGGAGGTTGTTTTGCAGAGCGGGGATATGCGGAGAGCCGCTAAGGGAACGCAAAACACCATTATAAAGTACCCACCCGCGTGATGCTTCGTTGATTTCGCCTCGCCGATCGCCGCCCTCGCAATCAGCCGTCCAAGCCCCCCGGCTATCGAAAACAAGGGGATCGCACCGTCCACTGTCGTTACGATCGGTATCCCTGGGGGTGACTTCGATGCCACTTCCACGCCGTTTCGACGATCGATTTCACGTCCTTGTATTGGGGGGTCCACCCGAGTAGATCGGTTGCCAGCGTGGCGTCGGCAATCAGCTCCGGCGGGTCACCCTCGCGGCGCTGGCCGATGACTTCGGGAATCGGATGACCGGTGACTTCACGACAGGCCTGAACAATCTCTCGCACGCTGGTGCCCCGGCCCGTGCCTAAGTTGACGCACAGGCCCGTTCCCGCCTGCAAACGCTTAGAGGCTCGCAGATGAGCATCTCCCAGATCATCGATATGGATGTAATCACGGACGCAGGTTCCATCGGCGGTGGCATAGTCATCACCAAAGATCGTGATCTTTTCACGTTGCCCGAGCGCGACTTGCAACACGATCGGTATCAGGTGCGATTCCGGCTCGTGATCTTCGCCGATGCTGCCGTCGGGCCTCGCGCCGGCGGCATTGAAGTAACGCAGTGCCGCATAAGCGAATCCGTAAGCCGATGCATAATCGGCAAGCGCCGCTCAATCACCAGTTTCGTAAAACCATAGGGATTGATCGGCTGTTGAAGCGTTGTCTCGGGGATCGGCACAACATCGGGTTCGCCATAAGTTGCCGTGGTACTGCTGAAGACAATTTTCTTGACGTCGGCTTCCCGCATCGCATCAAGCAATTCAAGTGCGGCAATCACGTTGTTGCGATAGTACAACGATGGATCATTGACCGATTCGTTGACCAAGGCAAAGGCGGCAAAGTGCATCACCGCGTCGATCTTCTTCTGCCGCAGTGTGGCAACGAGTTTGGCCCGATCCGCCAGTTCCCCTTCGATCAACATGCCCTCGGGAACCGCCTCGCGATGCCCCCGCGACAGGTTGTCATACACCGACACGGTGTGCCCAGCATCGATCAACAGTCGCACGGCGTGAGACCCGATATAGCCGGCACCGCCGACGACCAACACATTCATTGGAATCGTTGTTTCCTAAAGGACGGACGAAATCGAACGTGAGTTACAGTTCCTCTGCGAACGTTGCCGAAACAACCGACAGGGGCCGATGCCAGACAATGGCCAAGGCTCCGCCCAGGGGCACTTTCGATTGGTAACCCACAAGGACGCGAGTCTCTTCATACACGATAACGCTGCGAATCCGCAATCTGTGCCCCGGCAACCGACCACCAACCGACCACCAACCCACCGACACGACTGTAATTCGAGTTTCTCATTGGCACGCACCACCAAACTTCAGCAACTGCGTAAAAACGGGCCTCCCGCGAAATCGGGACGTGCAACGGAGTCGGTCTGTAGCGATTTTCTGGATTATCTCAGGGGTGAGTGCCATTTGGCCGCCAACACCATCGCCGCCTACGGTCGCGACCTGAAGCGATTTGTCGGCTGGCTCGGTGACCGGCGGCTCGCTGCCCTTGGGATCGCCGACCTTTCCGACTTCGTCGGCTTGCTACACAGCGAGGGGCTCGCCCCGGCATCGGTCGCACGGAACGTCGTCGCGCTGCGGACGTTCTTCAAATACCTGCAACTCGAAGGCATCGTTCCCGACAACCCTGCCGATCTGATCGCGACCCAGAAGATGTGGCAGCGGATGCCGGGCGTGATGAGCACTGCTCAGGTCGATGCATTCCTGTTGGCGCCCCGCAAGACCGATAGCTACTGGCAACGCGACGTTGCCATGCTGGAAGTGCTGTATGCGACCGGCTGTCGCGCGTCGGAGGTCTGTTCGCTGCGAATCCGCGACCTGTCCCTTGACGAGAAACATTTGCGCTGCGAAGGGAAGGGTGGTAAACAACGGATGGTTCCGATCGGGTCGCGCGCGATCGCAGCGATCCGCCGCTACACATCCCAATTGCGGGGCAAACTTGCAGCGCGCAGAAAAGGTCCACCGCCTGAGGAGCTATTCCTCTCTCGCAACGGCAACCCTCTGGATCGAATCCAACTGTGGCGGCTGGTCAAATACTATGCCCTCCGCGCCGGGCTCGATTCCGATGTCAGCCCCCACAGTTTGCGGCACAGCTTCGCCACACACCTGCTCGCAGGCGGCGCGGACCTCCGTCTGGTGCAAGAAATGCTCGGACACGCCAGTATCCAAACCACACAAATCTATACCCACGTCGAACACTCACGGCTGAAGAAAGTGCATCGGCAATTTCATCCCCGCGCCTAACCGGGACAGCGCCACTTTTTAACGAAGACCTCGTGTTTTACTGGTCAATGCGATCCAAGTAGTCCCGCCACTCCGCTGGCGGGTCATTTGCCGCGAATCGCGGCATGCCCTGCCAGCGGAGTGGCAGGGCTACAACAAAAGTGGCGCTGTCCAGCTAACCGCAGGGCGATCAATCAGTTGCCGTTCGGATGGCAACTCACACAGGCCGCACTGTTCCACGAGTACCCCGGTACCCCGCTGTGTTTGCCGTCCGTATTTGACTGTCGATGTTCGTGACAATGAATACAGGAGACGATCTGGTAGTTGGACGGCGTCTGATGACACTCCGCACAACTGAAGGATCGGTGCGGACCAGAATGGATCCTAAACGTGTGTTGAAACACTGCCCCCTGCCAGCTGTTGGTGTTGTGGCACGATTCGCAGTTGGTCGGAAATCCTGCCGCCAGATGATTGGGATTGGTCGTGCCTTGATAATCAGGCAAGTGGCACTGGACACAATTCGATGTGATGCCGGCATGGTTGAACGTCGCTCCAAGCCACGACACCGTGTTGTGGCACGCTTCGCAGTTGGTCGGAAAGTTGCCGGCCAGATGATCCGGATTGGTCGTGGCGTTGTAGTCGGGCAAGTGGCACTGGTTGCATCCAGACGTGATGCCGGCATGGTTGAACATCGCCCCCTGCCAGGACAGCGTGTTGTGACACGATTGGCAGTCCGTCGAGAAGTTGCCGGCCAGATGATTGGGGCTCATGGCCGCTTGGAAGTCGGGCAGATGGCAATCAACACAGGCCTGGGAGAGACCCGTAAAAACGCCATTGCTGTGGCACTGGGCACAGGCCGCCGTCATGTGAGCGCCGGTGAGTGGGAACGTTGAATGGATGAATCCAGTACCGCCCCAAGTGGTCGGTTCGTGACAGCGATCGCAATTCTGCGTCCAGCCTAGCGCCACGTGATCGGGTTGTTTGGCACGAGCCAGATCCTGCTGATGGCACGCTTCGCAACGCACCGGGGCGCGGACAAAGTTGCCCACCTGGGCTCCGGGGTGACAGCGGAAACAGGCGACTGCCGTATGAGAACCGACCAGCGGAAATCGCGTACGGTTGTGTAAAACGACTTGCCCTTCGGGAACCCAGTTGCTTTCGTTGTGACATTGCAGGCATCGCGAACCTAGCTGGCCGCGGTGCTCGTCTTCGTGGCAGCCCAGACAGCTTCGCTTGGCAAAGACGGCAACAGGACCACGATCGTTGTGGCAACGCAAACATTCCGCGTTCTGATGTGCACCGACCAGGGCGACCCCCGTCTCGCGGGCATGGTCGAATTGAAAATCGTCTCGGATCGTTTCCCAACCGCCACCTTCATGGCACAGCGAGCAGTCACGAGGAAACGTGTCGTGCGGAACGACCGGTCCCCGACTCTCATTCCACTGCTGCGGAGCAATCTTTCTTTGCCGCGGAGACAGCACGCAAGAGGCGGAGAGGTAGCAAACTGCTAGCACCAGCCACAGAGATCGTCGTCGGAATCGCTTACCTTCCATGGCCTGCAACCTTTACAACCTCTTCTGGAAGAAAATCCCAGCTTGGATGGCATTCTGGGATGAACCGAATCGATAGTCCGCCGAAAGCGACAACGACTTGTCCGATGAAACCGTGAAGTCCAGATTCGCGCGAACCGAATGTTGCAGCAGTCCGCTTCGATCGTTGCCCATGGCGATGGCCCCTGTTTGCGTGGCCCCTGTTTGCGTGGCCCCTGTTTGCGCCGCCAACTGATAGTTGGCCACGTCGTACCACAAGGAAGCGAAACACCACCGATAGCGTCGATTCAACGAAACTCGTCCACCAGGACCGGAACTGTAGGTGCCTTGTGTGGCGTACAGCGCAAAGGCAACTTCGCCATTGGGATACAGCCAATCGCGCAACGCGATTCGTCCCTCCCAACTTGTCCCTGTCTGTGGGGTTTGGTCGTGCCACTGATCGACACGACCGTCCACCCGAGTTCGCTCGCCAAGGTCATGCCAGGTGAACAGACCCCAACGCACCACGTTGTCACCCACGATCTGCTGATTCACGAACGGACTGAACTCACGGCGAAGAAGTTGCGGCCAGCGGATCGCGGAAACGTTCGCACCGAAGCCATGCCCCGGACGGATGCGATACGTCGGCTGAACAATCGCCTGCGTGACTTCGGCGCTACTGGTCTTCAACGTGTCGCGGAAATCATAGAAATCGACCCAGACCGAACTGTGCACGGAAGTTCGATCGTTCGGGTCATAGTCAGTTGTCCAAATCAACAAGTCCCGGTCGGGCGTCCCTTTATGCCACGTCTTTTGATAGCCGACCGCACTCGACAACACCTCATCGGGATTGGAAACCCATCGATAGAACGCGGTGACGTTGACATCATCGCCGGTTGCCAGATTGGGAAACGGTACAGGCAAGAAACCGACACTCGCGCCGATGTGATGACCGGATGCGGTGCGATAGACCACTTCGCTGCCGTCGATGATTCCAAATTCCGGAAACTCGTACGACAGAAACCGCCCCATCTCGAACCTCAGCGGTCGGTCGTCGGTTCCGCCCCAATAGTACGACAAACGATCCAGTCTGGCTGGTCCATTGAAGTTGTCGGAATCATCCACGAGGAACACTCCTCGGCGATTCAATTCGCCATCGATGTGCAACCCACCGCCACGACGAAACGGGTTCTCGATCCACATCGCTGTCCCAATGCGGCCCAGCGAGTATTGGCTCTGATTGTCATACTGGTTCCAGGTATGCAGATAGCTGGCAAACATTCGGCCGTGAATTTGAACTTCGCGTTCGCTGGCGGCTTGCGCGTAAGCGGGCGCGAGTAACGGCTGATTCTGATCCCAGTTCTGCGGTGTGTCGGTCCAAGGTGGGTGCTCCGGTACGTCCCGCCGCGGCGTGGGCTGCTCTTGTTCCGGCGAAAGCCGATCACTGGGAATCAAGGCCTCGCCTCGTGTGCCGATGTCAATGGTCCGCTGGCTCGACAGGATCGTACAGCGAACACTGTTCTTGGATACCGACTGTACGGTCCCGTTGATGATTCCATCGTCAGGCGGAAAGAAGGTGACTTCATCACCCGGTTGCAATCCCGCATCCCGGCCCTTGTTCAAGTAAACGCTGCCACCTGAAGATGCGGTGACACGAACCTGCACTCGTTGGATCGCGCCGGGATGGGTCGTTTCCTCCTCGAAATCGACTTGGACAACGCCCTCGGAGTTGCCTTCCTTGGGTATCGGCTGATCCGATTGCGACGGCACTCCCATCGACGGTGGCTCGCCAATGGTGACACTACCTTGCATTCCGACTTGAATCGACTCAACACCAGTGACGGGAACGCAACGAGCATCTTGGCTTGATACCGAACGCACTTTGGCCGCAATGGTTCTCCCGTGCTCGACAATGATTCGCACCACGTCGCCTTCGCTGATTCCCTGAACCCAACCCTTGTCCAGGTAGACGCTATCTTCAAATACCGCCGTCACTTCGACCACAACGGTTGGCAAGTCTTGACCGCACAGCCGCCCGGTTCCAATCGACATGAGCAGCGGCATCGCTATCGCAAGTCTGCAGCAGTTTCCAACGCTCATCGTTGGCCTCGCAGTCCTGGAATTCGGGGGCCGCGTGCCACATGGCAGTCTCCACACGTGGTTCCCAACGGCTTGTATCGAATCGCCGTCCTGCCATCCAACAATTGCTGCGGTTTGTGACACGACGTGCAGGCCAACTTCTCGTGATCCCGATCCAATCGGAACCGTGAGTGCAGCCGATGGTCAAACACCAGCTCCCGAAAACTGTCGCCCGCGACGTGACATTGTTTGCAATTCACTTCGGCAGTCGGCCCGAACTGGCCGACGTGCGGATCGCTGTGGCAGGATTGGCAGTCCCGGCCGGCAACACGCCCGAACGTTCTGCTGTGCGAATCTGCCGGCTGTGAACGGGTGTGACAGTCGGTGCATCGAGCCCGAGCATGAGCGCCCGCAAGTTCGTAGCCTGTCCACATCGCATGATCAAAATTGACTGCCGGTCTGTCTTGAAAACTCTCCGTCGTATGACATCGTGCGCACCCGCTATTGCCGCCCACGATCGCTGGCAGGTGGCGCTGATCGAACTGACCATCGTGGACGTCGGCGTGACATGAACTGCATTGCGTCGGCGTGCCATGGAACAGACGCGATTCGATCCCCGGGTCATTTGCCGCTGGACGGGACTGCTCAGCGGGCCGCCGATGGCAAGAGTTGCAGGCCACAGCCGCATGAGCACCCGTGAGCGGGAATCGCGTCTCGGCGTGCTGCTCGATCGTGAACGTCGGTTGACGAAAAGAGTGTTCGTCGTGACACGCTTGACAGTCGTTTCCGCGGAAAGGCCCCGATTCGAATTGACCCTGGTGCGGGTCGTCATGACAGTCCCGGCATGATCTGGACGTGCCGGCAAAGACGCGGACCCAAGCAGGCTCCTTCTGGGCAACGATCGTCGGCTCGCTGGACGGCGACGCACGATCGGTTCGCGGTCCGAAAAACTGTCCGGTGGCGAGTTTGTGACACTCGTTGCAGGCGACGTGTGAGTGTTCGCCCAACAGAGGAAATCGTGTTTGGGCATGATGCGTTATCGTGAATGCCGCCGGTACGAATGCAGTTCGCTGGTGACAGGCCAGACAGTCCTCACCACGCGACGAACCACGGACAAATTGCCCTTGATGGGGATCGCCATGACATACCTTGCAGTCATCGGGATGCCGCCCCGGATACGAATCATGAAAGATACCAAGCTGCGACTTTGGCTGTCCGAATTCGACGTGGCAGGCAACACACTGAAGTCTGTCGTGCGGGGCTTCCAACGAAAATCCGCTGCAGGCGTGCAGACTCGCGTCCAGAGTTTCCCTCGAACCGACAAACGTTTCATCAACCACCTCGTGACAATGCTGGCACGAGTTACCAGTCGATGTTTTGAGCTCGCGCGAGACCGCTACAAGGAATCGCTCGTGGTGTGGTGATGCATGGCAGGCTCGGCATTCGCGAATGGGTGATTGGTCTCTGTCCGCTGTCGAAGGGAAAGACAACAGCGCGACCACCGAATCGGGTGAGTCGCGCTGGTGACAGGCTGCACACGCCGCTTTGCCGTGCGATCCGGCTAACTCGAATGCCAGCGTATGTTCAAACTCCGCGACTCGGGAAAAAGGGTGCTGCTGCCCGTGGCACGACGCACAATCATTTCCGTAATTGCCATTGTGCACGTCACGATGGCAACTCGTGCAATTCTGGCTCAGACCCATGAACCGTTTCTCGCCGATCGGCAAAACGTCAATACCGGCGTTGGGATGACACGTCTGGCAACCAACCGACCCATGCTTGCCGGCCAAGTGAAAATCCAATCCTTGGTGTTGGAATTGGCGTGGATCCGACACCCCCGCCAGTGCAAAACTGCGATCGTTGGTGATTGCAAATTCGTTGCCGTGATGCTCGGAATGGCATTTCGCACAGTCGGCGGCCAACTCGTCTGACATCTTGCCATGGAATCCGAACCCCACGTTCAGCTGCCAGTTGACGTCGTGATGACAATCCAGGCATGCCGCAGACATCGACTGGCCGTTCTGCCCGTGACAGGCTTCACAGTTCTGCGGGCCGGCCAGTCCGGCGTGCTGAGCATGGGCCGCCGCAAAGTCACCCGGCGACGTGTCCTGCATCTCTAAATAGACGGTCCCAAACACGATCGCGACAGCGACAATGCCGATTGCAAGCGAAGTTGTGTGGACCAGCGGCGACCATGTCATGGAAAGAATTTCCCATACTTCAAAGCCACCCAAATGTGCACCGCGGCCAACAGCACCATCAACAACGCGACCCAGCGGTGAAAGAACCGCCACGAATTCAGCAGCGCCCGTAGATCCTCACAGTGCGCCGATACCAGCGCCGTGCGATACGCCCGCTGTGCCAATGCAATCAGTCGATCGATCTGGTCTTCACTCAGTCCTTGCGATTGACCCTGATCACGGAGCCGGCGGTAGGTGGCATTGACCGTGCTCTGGGTGCTCAACAGCGAGACCAGCCGTTCAAAAAATCCGCCCTTCCATCGGCCGGCGGTGACCAGCGCGTGGATTTCCTGACGAGTTTCGTCGCCGAACGCACGACCGAATCGATCCCATTCGGTCGATTCGGTCGCCACTTGGTCGTTCAGTTCTTCAATCGCCAGCTCTTTGCCGTTGGCTGCCCGCGGAACAAACGAATAGAAATACCGTCCGACCGCACCGGTGATCACCAGGAATCCGAGCGCCGCGAATGCGTGGCCACCGACCGTTTGCCGTGGCGACATCGCCGAATGAAGCAGCACGAACAGCAAAATGATGATCCCCGACACAACATGCGACGTCATCCAAGTCGTAAGCGTTCCGGGGATCCACTGAAACCAATTTCGACGCACCAGGTAGCACAGATTCACGGTGATCAGCAGCACCGCCAACACTCCACATGCCAACCCAAACGGACTCGACGGCCGCAGCATTTCGTGCAGCTCCGATAGCGGACGCATCGCTTGAGACACCCAGTAGTACTGCTGGAAGGCGAGCACCCAAGCGAGCACCGCCAGGGTCAATGTCAAAGCCGACGCCACCGCGCTGAGCAACCCCGTGCCTCGCTCGGCCAGCGGTGGCGGTGCCACGCGGTCCGCCGGATCAAACGAGATGCTGCACTTTTCAAGCAATTCAAATGGCGGGATGCCGCCGACCATCACGAACACCTCGTCGTTTTCCAACGAACGTTGGACCGGTGTTTCGCCTTCGCGGCTGATGTCCAGCAATACCGACGACGACGCGATCGACCGCACCTCGCTTGACATCAGACACTCCAGCCTTGACGCCTGCAGCGCCTCCATTAGCCGCGCTTCGTTGCGTGCCTTGATGCGAAAGAACGATGGCTTGCGATAGGAAAGGGTTACCTGATTGCCCGGCTGTTCGGCCAGTCCGAGTGCTGCCTCGATCGCGCTGTCGCCGCCGCCCACGACAAGGATCCTGCGGTTCTGATAAGACTGGGCGTCGATCAGACTGTAGGCGACCTTGCCCAAATCCTCACCCGGTACGCCCAGCTTTCGTGGCGTGCCGCGTCGACCCAAAGCGAGACAAACAAAACGAGCGTGGTATTCGTGATCTCGCGTCTTGACGATGAATTCGTCCGCACCGATCTTCTCAACGCCGATCAGTTGTTCACTCGTGCGGATCGGCAGTTCATACTTCGCTGCTAGATCACTCCATAACTCCATCAACTCTTCTTTGCGGTAACTCGTTTGCTTCAATCGACCATGCAACGGCAACTCCACGGGCTGAGTCATCACCAACTTTCGCCGCGGGTAACTCGCCACGGTGCCGCCGAGCATTTCCTGCTCGAGCGTCACGAACCGCAAACCTCGCAACTTGGCTTGCAGCGACGCAGCCACGCCGGCGGGCCCGGCGCCGACGATGCAGAGATCGAGTGCTGGCTGTCGGGCGGCGGCACTCGATTTTCCGGCAAGACGTTTCGCGACTTCATCCACGATCGCCGTGCCATGCGAAATGGCCGTGCGGATCAGCGCATACCCCGTCACCTCGCCGGCCAGGAACAACCCTGCAGTGTTGACCACTTCGAACTGATCGGTCACCGCCGGAATGTCCTTGCGGTCGTTCAAATCCCCCAGAGTCAGATCAATCGCACCGACCGGACATGCTTTCGCACACAAGCCATGGCCAACGCATCTCGCTCCGTGAATCACGACTGCTTGACCATGGATCAAGTCCAGCACGCCATCCTCCGGACATGCTTTCACGCAGGTGCCACAACCGATGCAACGGCTGAGGTCGATATGCGGATACTGGAGCCGCGCGCGGTGATTCCCCTTGACCTTCGCCTCGGCCAGCGCTGCCAGACTGCTGGACATCCGCCGAAGTTCAACGCGGCGCAAGGCAAGCATCCAAGTCGCAAGCGATAAAATGACAATCAGCGCCGGTAACAGTAGCCAACCCATATCCGTGGGCTCCCATGCATGAATCCATTCGTCCCAACATCATCGCTGCTGACGCTCGAGTCCTAACCCGGCAAGGCAGTTGTTTCAACGTCAGTCAGCCGGTCCGGTCCCAACAAGAGCCACAATGGTGGCCTCTCGACGAATCGCGGCAACGACAGAGCCAATTTCGCAACGACCGACAGAGCCACCTTTCCTGCTCGCGCTACCCTGCCCATGCATTGCTCGGCAAGGGAACCAGGTGAGGAATCTCATCGAGTGGTCGACCCGTCGGCGGAGATCCGAATGATGACCAGGCCTGAGCGTCGTCGTTGGCAAGCCACGAGAGTAGCGTATCGTTGGCATGATCCAGGGAGCGGAACGGGCGACGGCAAAGAATCTCCGTTTGCAGCCGCTCCAGAAACGATTCGTCCTCGGTTGCCGGGCTGCGACAACTCGCCGGTCGAAAACCATAGTGACTCGCGAATCTCAGGAACGTCGGATGGAACACCGGCTCGGAAGTCTCGGGATGTTCGCTGACGACAGGAACATTGTCATACTCGACCGAAGCGGCGGTGCCGGAAAAGTGTTCGAAGGCGCAAACGTGCTCGTGAATCGTCGTTGCCAGATCCGTTGTCGCGACAAAATGCAGATACGCTTGCCGCGAATGGATCAGTTGGTAAATGAACAACTGCGTACCATGTCGGGTGGGCCGCGGCAGATGGATGTCGACCTTGCGACAGGCGGCCCTGGCAACCGCACCGGGAGCTGTCACCGTCGCCAGCTCGCCCTGTGACGCGGACTGTTTGATCAGCTTCACTCGTTGACGCAGAATCGTATAGCTAGCGTCGTACCCGAACTTCCGTAAGCGATTTTGCAGATCAACCACCGGCATGTCAGGATAGCGAACGAGCAATTCTTTGAGCATTGTCTCGTACGGATCGAGCACACTGGCCCGCTTCTTTGTCGGCGTTGGCTTGTCGATTCGCACCGTTCTACCTTCACGAGCTTGCTGCAGTTCATCCAAGACCGCCCTGACCGTGTTTCGCGAGACGTGCAACCGCTTGGCGATCTCACGTTGCGATTGACCGCGCATGCAACGATGAATGATGTCATTGCGAGTCTGCTCGTTCACGGGAATGTCATGGAATCGAAAAGTGATCGGACGAGGCCCACCGCATCGGAGGCCAGAGGAGCGCATGCGGTAATAGCAGGAGTGGGAAACGGGAGGACCAACCGCCAACGCCACCGCCGAAGTCGCAAAAATCCGGCAAGAAAAACCTTTCACAATCACCTGATCTTCGCAATCGGCCCGACCAAGTGCGGGCGATGAGCGATGAACAGGTCGTCCGGGCTTGGTTGATGATCTGCCCGAACTGCCAACGGCGTCCCGATGGCACCGCCGGTGAACCCACCCCGGCGGAGGTTCGGCTAGAGGGGCAGCGGCCCGGACGAGTCCAGGAACTTCGCCAACGACTCTCCAACCCCTCCTGGCTGATTCGACGAAAACCCAAACGGGGGTCTTGCATTCTTGAAACTCAAGGCATACCATTCACCTTCGAGTGTCTCCCGTGACCGAGATATTTAAGGTGCACACAAGGTGCACACAAGGTGCACACAAGGTGCACACAATGAACCACCATCTGAGCAGACACCTGCGAACAGTAGTGATCGTTGCATCGGTCGGCTTATTTGTCGGAGGCATCGCAAAGCTGCCTGACCTTCTCGACGGATACTATTCCGGAAAGCCCATTTCAGGACAAGTGTTGTGGTCCTTCGCTGCATTTTTTGAAATTGTTCTTGGCGCCGGCGGTATTGCAAATAATCGTTCGCGGGTGGTCACGTTCTTGATTGCGGGAACCTTCTTGTGCTTCGCGATCTATTCAACGTCAAGCTTTATTGTCAATCGAGACTGTGAGTGCCTCGGCGCGCCTCAATGCGTCAACCCTCGTCGTTGCAGTTTTTGACTGGTTTATTGTCGCACTGCTTTGTCTCGGCATGCTTGCCCGCGCTCCTGCGAAGGATTCGCCACCTGTGCCGTCCGTCAGGCTTGCACCTGCCGTATTGAATTCTCTCGTAACCGCTAGCTGCTTCTTGCTCATCACTCATTTTGCATTCTACTTTTCTAAAGCGGGCTACCTCGGAGCTGCAAACCTTCGCGTCGGCGATTTTGCGCCGGATCCAGCATACAAGAAATCAGACTACGTTTTAGGTAACGTGCCGTTCACGAACCCTACGCGTGACGCGATCTTGCTTTTGTTAGTCGATGGTAAATGCACTGCAGCACGCGTTGGAAGCCACGTGGTAACGATTCCGCCACAGTCGACGGTATCTGTGCCTCTCGTATCCAGACGACGAGTCGTCGAGGCTGGTGTTATTCCATTTAGAGTGTATGCGAAGGTTTCGGGCGCAGATTGAGCAACAACGAGTTGTGGCCAATGTCGTCGAGAGTCGTTCTTGACGTTCGTTTTCTTTGTTTCTTTTGGAGGCTTGACCGATGAGAAATCTGTTGAAATGCGCCGGCATTGCGATTGTCTGCATCATGTTAATCAACAACCTGCCAGTCGCCTGGGCTTCTGGCATCCCCGAATGTAACGATACTGCAGTGTCATGCGCCAACCAACACTTCGCGTCGTGTTACGAATCGGACCAAAACTGCATCCTAGATCCGGAAAGTCAATACTATAGCTGCCTCTGCAAGCTTAATCCGTACAGTGGTACGAGTTGTTACTGCCAGCTTGGATACCTTCATTAGCACGTGAAGGTACCCAGCGGGCGGTGTCCGCTTCGTGCGATCTTGTCAATGCAGCTAAAGGCGTGTCTGAGTCGGTCTCCGCGAGAGAGCTTTGCTCATTAGGAATATGGTGAAAGATTTTTCTGTTAGACACATATTCTTGGTGGTCGTTGCGATGTTTATTCATCCTCGCTCGGGTCTCTTGGCTAATGATAGCGATCGACAGAGACTAAACGAGATAGCCGAGTCGCTCGCCTCGCATGCAGTCGCTCAAGGCGTTGGAGCCGTGCGGTCATTTAGCACAAGGAACAGTCGCGAAGGGACCGTCGAAAGGATCAATGAGTTTTTTTATACCGGCAACACACTGTTGGACCGCGATGGCTTGGTGTCCTCAAGCGGCGGAACAACTGACCCGAATTGACAATGGTGCGCATCGTAATCCAGGCTACGGTGCCACGCTGGATCGACTTGCTGCCGATGATGGGTGGAGGATGCAATGGTTCGCGGAGTCAGGCGAGCCTACATATGAAATTGCGTTAAACGAATCGTGGAACGCTAGATATAAGCGGTCGTCATTTGCGAGTTGGCCCATTCTTTGCCCCCGATTATCTTCGGATGGCTGAAATCCTTTCATGCGAACCAGGTGAACAAGATGGGGTGAAAGTAGATACCTGGAGCTTGGCGTACACGCCTCCCGAGTCACCGGACAAATACCCTGACCGGATGTTCGTAATTACGCGAGATCCTCCTTACCGACTGCTGAGCATTCTTGGCCCAAAGTGCCTGGAGACGGGCGGTACTGTGTCGATTACACTGATTGGGTCGAGGACGATGGCTCATTCTACCCGACAACAATGAGGATGAGGCAAAAGACACGCCAAATCGGCAACCATCGCGAATCTTTTCGGAGTCATGGACGTTTCAGCATCGCTCGATTGACTGGACGAATAGGCCGTTTTCTTGGCCTACTATGGATTTCCGGAGGCGGAAGCGAAGAGCAGGAATGCTCTTGTTTTTTCGGTTATATTGATTGGCCTACTCATCGTCATCGCTGCATACTCGTTTCGCCGGAGAGCGTTTCGTGAATAACGATCGTGGTCGTGAGTCCATGAAAACAAAATCATAAACCGTTTATGTACAGTTTTTGCATTAGGCGTACGTATTTGCGCCACACGAATCTTCGCGTAAAGTGAGATTACGTCGTGGCTTCACGCTCATTGAACTGGTCGTGGTAATATCGATCATTTCCATACTTATTGGAATGCTGTTGCCGGCCGTGCAGCGTGTACGTGAGTCTGCTCGTCGCGTCCAATGTTCCGATCAAATCGGCAGTAGCTGCGGCGCAGAACTCCATCGAAATATGATTTCCCAACAAAGGGGGGCGGCAAATGGGAACAAAATTGTTGCTGTGAACGGTCAGAAGGTAAAGCCATTTACGCATGATTTCATCGCGGGGTCGCAGGCCGTGTGGGGTGTTGCATCGAAGCGCCGTGCCCCACGACCAAACGGGCCCTTGGTGTTTTTCAATACTGCCGCAGATTGAGCTGAGTAACGCGTATGAAAGCGACGCGTACATTGATGAGCTCGGGATTTTTCGATGCCCTTCGAGAGACCGAGGGGGTGCGGCATTGCCGGCAAGTTTTGATCGGTACGGAGACTATCAGTCAGGCGGGCACGCAATGGCAAAGACGGATTACGTTGCGAACGGGCGTCTAATCCTAAACAGACCAGATGCTCAAACCTATCGGGATATTTGGGACGGCACGAGCCATACTATCTTATTGGGCGAAAAGGCGTTCGACCCCGTGGTCCACGTTCCGACAACCTGGTACTGGGACGAGCCCATCTACATTGGTGGATCTGCGGGCACGCACAGGATTGCTCATCGTTCCAGATGCTGTTGGGATAGATTTTCGCGACAACTGGGGATCGGCCCATGGAGGGCTTGCCCACTTTGCGTTTGCCGACGGGCACGTCGATACACTCTCCACGTCGACTGATGTAGAGCTTTTCGACTCGCTGCTAACTCCTAGATCACGCGACAACTAAGAGGCTGACAAAAAACGCCCAGGAAAAATGAGTCAGTACTGGCACGATATTTGCCACCGGGATGACATTTCTCATTTCAGGAAGGAGAGTGTCCTGGCCAATGCACGAATGCCGGAAACGTTTTATGAGATGGTGCGGAAGAACTTGCCGGAGGAAAAGGAGCCGGGACCACAAGTGGACGAAGGCCAGTTCCCCATCGGACCGTTCTGAAAGTGATCTGGTTTGTGTTGGTGACAGGCTGTCGCTGGAAAGACGTTGCGCTGGAAATGGGTTGCTGCGGCGAGACAGCGCGAATGCGACTGCGGACTGGAAAGAGAGAAGATCTGGGACGAGATTCATCATGCTCTGTTTGACTTCGCTCCGCAAGGAGAATCAATTGGACATGGATACGACGATCGTTGACTCCACTCAAGTGCGAGCCTTTGGCGGCGGCGACCAAACTGGCCCAAGTCCAGTTGATCGCCGGAAAAATGCACAAAATTCACGCTGTTGGTGGACAAGCGTGGTGTTCCGTTGGTCATCCGCTCCGCGGCAGCGATCAGTTGGAGATCCTGCCCACCGTCATCGATTATCCTTGCGTGGGAGGAAAGCCGGGACACCCCAAAACACACCCGCGAGAACTCTACGCCGACGCGGGATACGATTGCGAGGCCACGCGCAAAATCCTCCGCCACCTTGGTATCCAACCATTCAATCGCAAACGCGGCAGCACGCATGGAAGGCGCCTCGGTCGGATTCGGGGTCGTTGAACGCACGATCAGTTAGATCAAAGAGTTGCGACGCATACGTGTCCGATATGGTCGCAAGCAAATCATGATCGATGCATGTACAACCATGTCCGTCGCCGTCATCTGTTTCCAAATATTGCAACAGACGACGTCCTCATGACGTCGTCAACACTCAGTTTTTTTGTCAGCCTCTAAGCTCATCGCTCATCGAGTATGCGATCGAATATGTCTCATAAGCCGAATTAGACAGGCTCAACTCCTGGCTATCGCGACGCCGGCGTCGTGTGTGTTTTGTGCGATTTCGCTGGTCTGGCAATCGTTTGCGTGCGCACCGACCAGTGATTAGCGAAATCACCTTGCGGCGGGGATTGCAACGTTTCGCACTCAGGACCTAGCGTTTTATCGGGTTAATCCACCTATCCACAAGCTGATCAGCGGAGTTCCAGTTGACTTGGCCTTCAAGCCACAGCTCGGCTATATCGCGTATCCGTCATTGACCTCGATCACCGTTGGATCGCAGCTTGGTGATCGATTGATAAGCCTGAACCGGCACTCGTATCACCGTTTTTTTGTTCTTGGACGCCTAGTGAGAATTCCGCTCGTACTGCTGGCCGGTATCATCATGGCGGTTGGTCTCGCCGAGCCGCTTTTTCGTCGTGCGGGGCAGATGTCGGCAATCATGTGGTTCACGAGCCCGCTCGTATTAGGTCACGGTTGGCTCATCATGCCCGATGCTCTCTCGGGCACTGCTGCCGCCGTACTACTTATAACGACGCTCCGTTGGTTGCGGCGCCCCAACATTACCAACGTGATTGCGTCTGGATTCGCGTAGGGTTCATCGCTCACCATCAAATTTACCTTTTGCCCAAACAATTTATTAGGAACCATTGGCAGTGTTTAGTTACCGCCTCTTTTTCTGGAGCGGACTTAGGCGAGAAATGTGGTTATATGCTGGCGGCTTTCTCCTGCAAGGAGCAATCGCGTTGCTGGTTGTTATTGCGGCGTTTGGCGGATCTCAAGTTGGCGTCTCGTTGGGCGAGCACGATTTTCGAAGCGAACGGCTAAGCTGGTTTATCAAGCCGTATGCGACAATAAGAACACAATTGATCAAGCAGTTTGCATTCTTCGCGAGCTACCGTCACCGTTCCCTGAACAATACCTGCTTGGATTTGATGAGCAGCAACTGGATATGGAAAGAGGGTACCCGACATACTTGCTCGGCACTTGGTATCCCGACAGCTCATGGTGTGGATTTTTCCCACATAACTGATTAAAGAACAGGTTGCGGCTTTTATAATGATGCTACTGGTTCCCGTCGCTTTCCTTTTTGCGTTCCATCGCATCAAGCGAAAAGGGGGTAGTGTCTCAAGTTTGACGGAAGGTGACAAATCGATTTTCTCTGGCGACACTACTGTTCTGTGTCATTGTAGCCAGTAGCGTCTTCTTTTTCTTAGCGATCAATGGAAAAATGGCTCTGAATGTCCGGTACGTTTTTCCGTCGCTGCCAGCCGTTTACTTTTCCGTTGGGGTTGCGTGGCAAATATGCATCACACGCCCTCGCGTCGTTCGCTGGTCGATAATTTTGCTAATCACGATGTCCGGGATTGAATCTATCATCGTATGTCCATTCTATTTTTCGTACGTCAATCCAGCGGTTGGCGGAATGTATAGGATGCCCCCCGCCTTGCACGCGAGCAACTTCGACGGAGGCCAGATCTGGCGACTGGAGCGATGGGTGAGCGATCAGGCCAAACAAGGCGATCGTGGCATTTGGACTTGCCTTCATGGAACCGTGCCAGAGGAAGCAATACGGTTTAGTGTCGGGGTTCCCGACAAGCAGTTGCTTCGAGACTTGCTCCTTTCTCACGCCACCAGACCAACACCAAAAAGTCCACGTGCTGATACAGGCGACGCATTGGTTGTGATGCGAGGGCTTTGTGTTCCGGCACCCTGGAATCGCGTTACGGGCGAGATTGTCGATGACGAGTACATGAACCTGCTCGAACAGTTAGTTGTGATCGAACCCGACTTGTACTTGTCGCCAACACTGGCGGTATTTTACGTGGAGCGAGAGCATAGACGAGTTCCATGACGCGATTGTCGGTTATCGTTCCGGTTTTCAACGAGCGGGCCACAATTCACGAGGTTTACGTCGCATTGGTGCATTGGACACTCCTGAACTAGAGCTGATCGTTGTCGACGATGGTTCGATGGATGGCACGAGTGAAATCCTGAGGGAAATTCTACCTACTGGCGCGACGTTGTTGCAGCAACCAACGAATATTGGCAAGACGGCCGCAGTTCGTGCTGGGCTCAATGTGGCCACCGGTGACTGGATAATCGTTCAGGATGCTGACCTCGAGTACGACCCAAGACAGATTGCGAACCTGATGCAGTTCGCGGGCACGGATAGATTGGCTGTTTACGGTCGACGACCCAGTCATTGGAATCGCCCATCCCGATGGATACTTTCGTCAGGCGTCCTGTTCATCGATTTCGCAATAGCACTACTTTATGGTCAATTGGTCCGAGACCACGCGACATGCTACAAACTAATCCCTACCCAAGTCCTTCGCGACATCCAGCTGGAATCGTCCGGCTTCGAGGGCTGCGTCGAAATAACGACGAAATTGATTCGATCCGGGATTCCGATCGTACAAGTATCGATCCAGTACGAGCCTCGAACTGCGGCTGAGGGCAAAAAGCTCACGGTTGCATATGGCTGGACTGCGCTGAAGACAGCTTGGCGGTACCGGCATTGGACACCGAACGTCTAGTGGTTTGTGAGCGTTCTGGGAACTGCATCTTGCGGGGCCTTGGCTTGGGTGGTATAGCGGATCGCACTGACTGAGTGGCTACAGATCACCATAGGATATCCAAGTCGCCATCGCCGGTTCTTTCGGCGTACTCCAGGCGGTCGCATAACTCCAGGACTGCGTCTTCGTCCGCACCCGTTTCGTCAGGGCGAACGGGGTCCAGGGCGAACGGGGTCCAGGGCGAACGGGGTCCAGGGCGAACGGGGTCCAGGGCGAACGGGGTCCCCAGGGCGAACGGGGTCCCCAGGGCGAACGGGGTCAGTGCGGAACAGGGTCAGTGCATTTTAAAGCACGAACAGGGTCAGTGCATTTTTAGCGAGGTAAGATGGGGAAGACGGGTCGAGGTAGGTTGAAAGTGCCCTCGGTTTGCGAAAATCACCCCCCGCGCAGCTTTGCCGTTGCGGCACGATCTTCCCTCATTTTGTTGCTCGCCCTCTCCCCTTCCTAGGGCCTGTCCTGCGCGTTCGCAAATGTGCGAAACGGGGGTCAGTGCATTTTCGGCGAGGGAAGACGGGGCGAGGTAGGTTGAAAGAGCCCTCGGTTTGCGAAAATCCCCCCCCCCCCCCCGCCAGCTTTGCCGTTGGGGCACGATCTTCCCCCATTTTGTTGCTCGCCCTCCCCTTCCTAGGGCCTGTCCTGCGCGTTCGCAAATGCGCTGACCCCGTTCGGACTGACCCCGTTCGGACTCGTTCGGACTGCAAAGAAAAAGGAAAACCGCGAAGCGGTGGCAGGTGATAGCCTGGGGGTGAACCAACGAGCGTTAGCGAGGCTGGTGGAACCCCAGGAAAACGATGCGCATTCGACAAACCTTCCCCGCGGCGATTTGGCGGCGACGCCGCCAAATCGCCGCGGGGGGATTTCCGGTTTCGCTTGACGGTCCTGGGGCTGCGAAATGCTCGCTGAGACGAGCATTGCTTGCCCCAGGCTATCACCTGCCACTGCTTCGCAGTTATCAGGCAGTCACGGGTGATGGGGGTCAGTGCATTTTCAGTGAGGTAAGATGGGAGAGTCTGGGCGTGGTAGATTGAGAAAGCCGTCCGTGCAGGCAAATCGCCCCCACCGCCAGCTTGCTGTTACGGCACGATCTTCTCTCCTTTCCTTGCTCGCCCTGTCTTTCCTAGAACCGCCGTCGTACCTGCCCTGCGCGTTCGAAAATGCACTGACCCCGTTCGCCGCCTTCGCCTTGGGAAAATGCACTGACCCCGTTCGCCTTCCGTTCGCCTTCCCAGCGTAGTCACGAGAAACGCGCTCAAGATTTGTCGAAGCATCGAGCATAACTCCAGAGGATCAGGACAGAAGACGTCCTGATGATACTCCAACCGGAGGCGTGCTTAGCTGTCGGGCCAATCGGGGTCGGCAATCTGGCGTGTCATCGTCGCCAGACGGGCCTGTGTGTCGAGCATTCGTTGCCAGGCCGACAGTTTCAGGATCACCTCCTGATTGTTCTCTTCGGTCCGAGCCGACTCGATCAATCGATGCAAACGCGATTGCAAGTAATCAAGTATCTCGCACAGCTGAGCCTTTTGACCGGGCGAGAGATCGTCGGGAATCGAAGGAACTTCATGGATCTGCATCACCTCGGCCGGGTAGGGCGACTTCGGCTCGTGGTCGAATTCGACGGCAATCGAGCTCTCCGAAGAAGACATCTCGCGACCAATTGTCGGATTCTCTCCGCCCATCGCAGCCAGACGGGCAGCAATTTGGGACTCCGATCCGACCAACATCAAACTCCGTCCCACGGCAATCAGGTCGCCATGCCGAAGGATCTTTAACTGGCATTCGATCCCGTTGACCTTTGTCCCATTGGTGCTGTCCAGATCGGTGAGCACCAAGCGGTCATTGTCGCGTTGGACCTTGAAGTGACAGCGACTGACGCGCTCGTCATTCAACTGGATATCATTCCCCTCCTCGCGACCAATCGTGAGCGGTGGCTCCAGGTCTTCGTAGACCTTGCCACGGTCCGCGCCATGAAGGATCTTGAGAGTCACGCCCGGCATTGGGGGCACTCCAGACGAGTGAGTTACAGGATGAGCGATCGAAGCCAACGAATCACAGTATAGACCCTATGCCACACACAATGCGTGCCCACAATCGTAAGTTTTAGCTTTGCACCAGGCAGCGCGGAATGGGATTGTTGGTCAACAAACCTGGGCGATCACGCATTTCAGGTAGTCCGTTTCCGGGCAAGCGACGGCAACCGGGTGATCGGGTGCAGGACCGCGATTTTCCAGCACAATCAGATCACGTCGGCGACGACGCCCCACGTCGAGCAGCATGTTTAGAAAGTCCGATCGCGACACTCGCCCAGAACAGCTGCACGTGATCAGGATACCACCCGGTGGAAGGAGTTCGACCGCCGCGGAGTTCAAGCGACAGTAGGCGCGGATCGCCGTATCAATCTGATGACGCGAGCCGGCAAATCGTGGCGGGTCGAGAATGACCGCATCGAAACTTTGGCCGTCGTCGACCAATCGTTTCAGCTCATCGAAACAGTCGGCCACGCGAAATTCGATCGTCTGCAGGCCGTTGCGTGTTGCCGAATCACGGGCTGCGGCGATGGCGGTTTCGCTGCTATCGATTCCGGTGACCGCGAGGGCGCCGTGTTTGGCCGCGACCAACGAGAAACCGCCGGTGTAGCAACAGACGTCCAACACTCGACGACCGGCAAGATAGCGGGCCGCGGCGACGTGGTTCAGCCGCTGGTCCAAGTACCCCCCCGTTTTTTGCCCTCCACGAAGGTCAACCGCCAGCTGCAATCCGTTCTGGTGGTAGAGGACGAGATCGTCAATTTCGCCCACTTGAGAATGACCGACCTGCTCGATGCCTTCGTGCTTGGCCGTCTTGGTGTCGATGCGGACCATGATCGATCGGCAGCCGGTCGTCGATTTCAGGTGATCGAGAATCGCTTCTTGCCACCTCAGTATCCCCCCCGCGGTGAACTGCACGCTCAGGCAATCGGAGTACCGATCGACGATCAGCCCGCTCAACAAATCCGACTCGCTGAATACCAATCGCTCGGCACCCGCGGGATCCAACGGCTCGGCCAGACGCCGACGGGCGACCGCATCGTTGATTCGCTGTCGCCACAAATCATCGTCGATTTGGACGGCCGAATCGAAGATATACAGCCGGACTCGCAATCGGCTATGCGGATTGGCGACACCTCGGGCGACCCAATTCCCGTCATGATCAACGATGTCCACGACCTGGCCGGACGACAAGTCACGTCCATCCTCGGCCAGTGAATGCGCGTGAACCCAGGGGTGACGAGCCAAAAAGGGAAACTGCCGCTGCGGTTTGAGTCTGAGCGGAATGGGTTGGTCAGAGATTGTCACAAAAGCCGCGTCGAACCGTCCTGAACTGAAGTTTTTGAAAGGGCTGGAAAATCTCCCGCCGCGGTATGAATGTAAACCAGCAGCCGTTCGGGCAGGATGCCCCAACGGCGATCCAAAATGGACGGCGGGTTGCCAATCGGGACAATTCCGGTTTTGATCGATGAATCGGCCACACCCGCGTTGGTAGAACGCATTGCAGACGAATGGTTGCTGGGCCGATATATTATGGACGGAAACAGGGAGAGTGGCCCTGATTTGATTTGTTTCGAAAGGTTTGAACCATGACCCATGTCGTTGCCGAGCCATGCTCGGGATGCAAATACACTGACTGTGTCGTCGTTTGCCCCGTGGAGTGTTTCTACGAAGGCGAACAGATGCTTTATATCCATCCCGAAGAATGCATCGACTGTGAGGCATGCGTGCCCGAATGTCCGGTCGAGGCAATCTTTCACGAGGACAACTTGCCCGCGGAGTGGCACAGTTACCTGGAACTGAACGCGACGAAGGCGGAATCGGGTGAGTGTGACGTGATTACCGAAAAGAAAGAGCCGCTGGCCGATCAGTAATCGCCTGAACACCTGTCACCGCCTGTCGTACTTCCGGCTGTGTTCGGTGCCGACGGCTTGCTCGATGCCAACTGCTCGATGCCAACTGCTCGCTGAGGCAGATCGGTTGGGCAACGTGACGAACCAACGCAGCCCGACGAGCGATCCTCGCCGGGCTGCCTTTTTCGGTCATTCAACCCGCCACAGGCAGAAAAGTCTTCCAGCATTCGTACCGCGGGTCTTCAATCGATTGGGCCACCAGCGGATTGAAACGGGGCTTGACCGGTCGGTTCAGCAACGTCATCCGAGCTTGGTTGGGCGTTCGCCCTCCCTTGCGACTGTTGCATCGCAAGCAACAACAAACGATGTTCTCCCAGGTCGTCGGGCCACCATGCGATCGCGGAATGACGTGGTCCAAGCTCAACTGGTGGGCCGGCTCATGACGACCACAGTACTGACAGCGATGTTCGTCACGCGCAAACAAGTTCTTGCGATTGAACCGCACCGTCTGTTGTGGCATTCGGTCAAAGCGATTCAATCGAACGATTCGAGGTACCTGCAACTCGAAATCGACCGCGCGGATATAATCTTCGCCCGGCTGCTTGTCGAGTGACGTTAGCTGGCTCAGTTCGCACCAACATTCAAAGTCGTAGCTGACATATTGGCCATTCTCGTTGTCAATCACTTCGGCGCATTCGCGATACAGCAGCGTGATCGCGCGTCGTACGTTGACGACTCGAATCGCCATGTAGAATCGGTTGAGAACAAGAACATTGGTATCAAGCGCTTGCTGTGACATTACTGCTTCGGTCCTTCCGTCAACTCTGGAGCCAGACTGCTATACTTATACTTTTGCCAGGGAGCCACGATCGTGGCGTGTGGAAATCAGGGAATTCAAGGAAAAGCCTCGGTGGAGCATTTCTGCAAGAGGTAAACTTATTCTAGTAGCAGGGGGCAGTGCCAGCGAAAACGGGCAGTGCCAGCGAAAACCGCGACCCGGCGACCACAAAACGGTTGCCAGATCTCGAGTCACCATTAAAAACAGGTGGGGTGTGGGTTTCCACTGGACGGGGCGGTCGAATGTCCCTGCCTTCTGTCCCTGCCTTCTCCGACACGCGGTGGAGCCATTGGGGTTCGCTCACGTTATCCCATGTTCATGGACTATCTTCCTGGCATTTTCATGGTAACCGAGCAGTGGACGGGGTGGCTTGCGCGAACCGGAACCGTCGTGATCGCTTCCCTGTTGGTGATTCTGTGCCTCCTGTCTTGGCTCACCAACTTGATTGCCTTGCCGGGCAACTGGATCGCGGTGGCCATGCTGACGCTCTATGTATGGCTGGGCCCAGAGCAGGGCAGGGCGGCGATCGACGGAATTGCCCTGGTCTCTGCCTTTCTGCTGGCGCTGGTCGGTGAAATTTTCGAGTTCATGGCCAGTGCCTTCGGGCGCAGCGGGCCGGAGCGAGTCGACGGTCGGCGATCTATGCCATGATCGGATCGATGATCGGCGCCATCGCCGGTGCACTGATCGGAGTGCCGGTGCCGGTGATCGGCAGCGTTCTAGCCGCCATCCTGTTTGGCGGTCTCGGGGCGACCGCGGGAGCGATGTATGGCGAATGGACCGATGGAAAATCGTGGCGTGAGAGCTGGCCGATCGGTCATGCGGCGTTTTGGGGAAGAACCTTGGGAACCCTCGGCAAAATGTCGGTCGGGTTTGCGATTGTCATGATCGCTCTGGTCGGTGTCTTGATTTGATAGCAATGCGAAACGGGCAGACTCCGTTGACCTGAGCGGGCAGGTTTTTCTACCGTCACCCGAAGTGGTTCATGTAGACCGGCTCCTCCGCGGCAAGGGGCAGGGTACGCCGGGCCCTGCCTTTTCCCGTCTTTCTTTCCCCCCATGGTCCGAAATGACAAACGGGCGGCGCAATAGCGATCGTCGGCGCCGAGTCCTGTACACGGCTCATCACGCTGACAGCAATCCCTCGACGGCAGCAAGCCGTCGTGAGGCGGAGCGATTGCGCGAAGCGCGGCGGCCCACTGCCGCATACGGCATGCGAGTCAAACGCAGACTTCGCGGCCGATGGTTTTCCTTGGTACCTGTTCGACGGCGAACGTTGATCACGACTTCCAGCGTGCTGTTCGGCATTTCACTTCTGCTTTGTGCCGCACACTACGCGTCGGTCGCATGGCCATCGATCGCCTACCGTCCGGAAATCGCCAGGCCGTTACGACTCGACCGTCCCGATAGCTTCGGCCGTTGGATCACCTGTGTGATGCTGACCGGTTCGGCAGGAGCCTCGCTGCTGATCTATCAACTGCGTCGCTACAGAATCGATGATTACCAAGGCCGATACCGACTTTGGCGACTGGTGTTGATCGTGTTGATGTTGGCAAGTGTCAATTCGCTTGTCTCGATCATCGACTGGAGCGGTGCCTTGTTGGATGCCGGTTTAGGAAGACGCGTCGCGTTATCAGGCAGCGACTGGATTCGATTGGTTGTCTCGATCGGCGGCGCGATACTCAGCCTGCGTCTGATCGCCGAAGTTCGACATTCGCGGTGGGCATTGCTGACGATGATCCTCGCTTGCACGCTGTTGTCCCTTCCCGAGGCGGCAAAGTGGAATGTCATCAAACTTGACTCCGTTGGCGTATGGGCGCTCGTCACCTCAGCACCGCTGCTGGCATTTACGTCACTGTTCATTTCGCTTGGTGGCTATCTGCGGATGCTCTATCGCGAAGTACGACAAATCGACGAAGGCGATTCGTGGGCCATCCGTGTCCAACGATTCCGACTTCGTGTCTTGCAGCGAACCGATGACGGGACGGCAGGCGACGATCGCGATAAAGACGAAGATCAGGATGACAGCGACCGGCAAGATGAACCGAAACGACATTGGTGGCGCCGCCAATCTTCTTCACCGCGCCGTGATCGCCAACCAGGGCAGCAAGAGAATGACGACTGGGAGGACGACGTCGAAGAAAAAGTGACGCAGGTGCGTCGAATCGACACCGCCGCCGTGCCGGATGACGGCGATGATCGCCGAACCGATGAATCTGCTCGTCCAGGTCGACGATGGTTCGGATTGCGACGTGCCAAATCGGCCACAGGAGGCGATGATCGATCGGGCGTCGAAGAACAAGCCAAACCGAAACAAGAAACGAAGCGGCGATTTTCGCTGCGACTCGATCCGGCCGCCGCGGCCCGATCGAATCAGAAAGCGGATCAGAAATCTGAGCAAGCCGATGGAGAGTCCGACGCAAAACCGAAACGGGGGCTTGGTGGATGGTTCCGCGGTAGAAAATCCCCCGCGGAGCAGGACGTTGCCAGCGATGATCCGCCTGAGTCCACCGCTCGCAGGCCGCCCCGTCAGGGCAACGACGAGCAAGAGATCGACGCGGATGACATCGACTGGGATGCAATGAGCAAAACCGAACGTCGGAGATTGCGCAAGAAACTGAGACGCCAGGGGCGAGCCGCCTGACCTGCACAGCCGCCTCTCGTTGCCCAGAATTTCGGCGATTCGCGTCTGCCCTGGGATTCACAGGCCAACGCGACGTGAACCTCTCCGCTGTGAAGCCCGGTCTCTGTTCGGGTATCTTGCTACTCCTGGATGTTTCTTTGTCAGAGCGGAACAACACCTTCGGGCTGTTGATTTCGTCGCTCAACGGCAAGCTGAATTCGTTTCTGCCGCGACTCGCAACCGCCTACGGCTTGCCGTTGAACGATAAAGATTCACCAGGTCACTCCATCAACCAGCCCACGCTGTTCCTTCTTTCTCCGATAGACGCCGCTGATGATCCGCACCCGTTTCGCTCCGAGTCCGACCGGCTACCTCCACATCGGTGGTGTTCGAACGGCATTGTTCAATTGGCTGTTGGCTCGACAATCGGGTGGGCAGTTTGTGTTGAGGATTGATGACACCGACTCCAAACGCAACGTCAGTGAAGCGCTCGAGCCGATCCTCGAGGGCTTTCGTTGGTTGGGAATGGATTGGGACGAGGGGCCCGAAGTCGGTGGTCCGCATCAGCCCTACTATCAATCGCAGCGTGGCGACCGATATGCCGCTGCGGTCGATGCCCTCCTCGAGAGCGGACATGCGTACCGCGATTATTCACGTCCGGACGAGTATGCCGCACAGCGCGACGCCGCCCAAAAAGCAGGGGTGACGTTCCTGTACGACCGTGGCTGGATGGCCGAAGACGCAAGCAGGGCTGCCACGTTGGAGGCCGAGGGACGTTCGGCAGTGGTCCGCCTGAAGATGCCTCGCGAGGGAGAGTGCCTGATCCACGATCTTGTTCGCGGAGAGGTGCGCTTCGACTGGGCCAGCCAACAAGACACGGTGATTCAGCGGGCCGACGGAAGCTGCACTTATCACCTGGCAAGCGTCATCGACGATCATGATTTTGCGATCACCCATGTGGTCCGAGCCGAAGAGCACCTGCCCAACACGGCTCGTCAAATCTTCATCCTCGAGTCACTCCGGTACGAGCGTCCACAGTATGCACATCTACCGTACGTCGCCGAACCGGGCGGAACGGCAAAGCTGAGTAAACGCAAACTCGCCCATTATGAAAAGAACAAAGACTTCTCGCAATTGCTTGCGCACGGGCGTGAAATCGCCTCGCGGTGCCAGTTGCCGACCGAGGCCGATACTTTCAATCCGGTGATCATCGACTTTTATCGCGAGATCGGTTTTGATCCCGAGCCGATTTTGAACTACCTGCTGCTGCTCGGTTGGTCGTTGGATGGTGAAACCGAGAAGTTTACGGTCGAGGAAATGATTCAACACTTTTCACTCGCTCGGGTCAACAAATCACCCGCCTCGTTCGATCCCAAAAAGCTGATCTCGTTTCAAGGGGACGCATTCGCATCTTTGCCGCTCTCCGAGCGCGTCCGTCGAACACAACCGTTCGCGGCGAAAGCGGGCTTGCTGGCAACCGACGAGGCCGCCGAAAAACTAACCGGCGTGGTCGAAGCGGCCGGGGATCGGCTCAAGATGGGCGGCGACATTTTGAGCTTCGATTACTGTTTCGGCGACGAATTCGGGTATGACGAGAAGGCCTTCAACAAACGAATTGTCAATCCGCCAGACGCCTGCGATCTGCTGGCAAAACTTCGCGAGCACCTTGCCGATACCGACTCGTTCGATACCACCTCGGTCGAGTCGTCGGTCCATCAGTTTTGCGAATCCCAGCAGATCGGACTGGGACAAATCATTCACGCGTTGCGTGTCGCGACCACAGGACAGCCGGCCGGATTTGGGATGTTTGAGACGCTCGCGGTGATCGGTAAACAGAGTACGTTGGATCGTATCGACTTGGCCCTGCAACGCGCTGGCAAGTAAATCCGGCGAAAACAGCACCAACCCCTGGAGCGGTTGGCAACAATGCGACAATCTGCGCCGATGCAAGATCGCCGGTCACACGATACGATAAAAGTTGATTATTCTGTTCGCCCATTTCGAGTGCTCGCCATGACTCATCATCGACCCTGCCGATGCCTGACTACCACCGGTTTGCTCACCGCCAGCCTCCTGCTGCAAGTCGGCTGCAGCCGTGAAGAGAGACCCGCGACGTTTGAACCAAATCTGGTTCAAGCGATGAAGTACCAGATCAAAGAACATATCCCGATGGACCAGGCGTCGGAGGACGCAACGTGGATCGTTACGAAGATGTTCGGGACCCCGGATGAGCCCAAACTTCCCGATGTGGTCATGAAAGACGAACAACTTGCATCGATCGTCTCGCTCGAAAGGCTGCAGCGAGCCTCGGGACCGGAAGGGGCAGCCGGCCGCGGCTTGTTTCGCGCGAATTGCAGAATTTGCCACGGCGTGACCGGCAACGGCCGGGGACCGACCGCCTCGGTCCAAATCCCCTATCCTCGCGACTATCGCATGGGGATCTTTAAATTCAAGTCGACCCCCCGTGGCACCAAACCCACGCGTGACGATCTGACTCGCGTGATCAGCCAAGGAATCGGTGGCACAGCGATGAAAAAGATTCCCACCTTGAGCGCAGACGATATCCAGGCGCTTGTCGATTATGTGATTTATCTGTCATGGCGGGGTGAGTTGGAACGAATGTTGATCGACGACGCGGTCATTGAACTCGACATGGAATCGGGTGATCGAATTATCAATGGCGAATTCGGCGACCGACTGCGAGCCCAACCCCAACTCGCCGAGAAGCTCAAGAAGGTCAACGAAGAAACGGATGCCGACGAACTGATCGAATACGAGCAGTACCTGGTGTTTGCAAAACGCCTGAAGAATGATCCGGGCCTGAAAGAGCGGCTGGAAGGCAAACAAGAAAACGCCGAGAAACAACCAGAACCGCAGCAACAGAAACTGCTTGAACAGTTCGCTCAATACAACAAATTCGCCGCAGAATTGAAATCGGACGATGCACTTGAAACGCGATTGAAAGAAGCACTGCGGCAAACCAGCGGCGAGGAACTCAAGCAATACGAACTATTCGTCGAGGCTTGGGGCATCGCGGAAGACTACGCCGTGGAAATTGGCGAATCGTGGCTCGAAGCCAAAGACGAAGTGTTGGAGGTCCCCGAGCCTCCGGCCGGACTGCCCGTGGCCGGTTCCCACAAAGAGTACGTCGAATTGAGCCACGGGGACCAGGCAACCCAGTTGGCCGCATCGGTCCAGCGTGGCAAGGAGTTATTCATGGGCAAGATCGCAGCTTGCAACAAGTGCCACGGCGATCGAGGTCTCGGCGATGGGCAGACGGCCGACTTCGACGATTGGACCAAAGACTGGACGGTACGTGCCGACCTGAAACCGGACGATCGCGAGGCCTTGATACCGCTGTTAGCTCGCGGTGCTCTGCCGCCGATCCATGCGATCCCGAGAAACTTCCAAGAAGGAATTTTTCGTGGAGGCTCATCCTCGAAAGACCTGTATCGTCGAATCACACAGGGAGTTGACGGGACACCGATGCCGTCGGTCACATTTGTGCCGGGACAATTTGAACGGGACGATGTCTGGAACCTGATCAACTTCGTCCGCTCGCTTCAAACCGCCGATGCCGACGACGCGGCCAATCCGCCGGAAGCGACATCCGGGGAAGCCCCGCAGACACCCGCTGCCTGAGCGACCGGCATTACCAATGGAAAATTGCCCGTGCGAGTGATTCGGGGAAGAGGGAACCTGGAGCCTCGGTCGCCCATAATCTGCAGAGACCGGTGCCCAAGAGGCGAGGTGACATCATCCCCTTGCAACCATACCGTTGCTAACCAATGTCCTCTGGAGCGAACCGAATGAACGGCGAAACGGAAGAGAAGCGAGAATCCAAAAACTTCATTGAACAGGCGATCGACGCCAACCTTGCTGATGGCAGGTTTTCCGGCGTCTTCACGCGGTTCCCTCCTGAGCCCAACGGCTACCTTCATATCGGACATGCCAAGAGTATCTGCCTGAATTTTGGACTCGCGAAACGGTACAACGGGACATGCAACCTGCGGTTTGACGACACCAATCCGTCCAAGGAAGAAACCGAATACGTCGAGTCGATTCAGGATGACATTCGCTGGCTCGGATTTCGCTGGGACAATCTCCACTTCGCCAGCGACTACTTCGATCAACTGTACCAATGGGCCGAGAAGCTGATTGAGAATGGGAACGCCTATGTCTGCGACCTGTCGGGCGAGCAAACGCGAGAATATCGCGGCACACTGAGAGAACCGGGCCGCAATAGCCCCTACCGAGACCGCCTGCCGAAGGAGAGCCTGGACCTGTTTCGCCGCATGCGAGCCGGCGAGTTCCCAGATGGATCACGAACACTACGGGCCAAAATCGACATGGCATCGCCGAATCTGAATCTGCGAGATCCAGTGATGTATCGTATCTTGCGAGCCGCACATCATCGAACCGGCGACAAGTGGTGCATCTATCCGATGTACGACTGGGCGCATGGCCAGAGTGATTCGATCGAAAAGATTTCATTCTCGATCTGTACGCTCGAATTCGAAAACCATCGTCCCTTGTATGACTGGTTCTGCGAGAAACTGCAGATTCATCATCCGCGACAAATCGAGTTTGCTCGACTGAACCTCAATTACACGGTGATGAGCAAACGCAAATTGCTGCAATTGGTCAAGGAAGGACACGTCAGCGGTTGGGACGATCCACGGATGCCGACCATCAGCGGGCTAAGACGTCGTGGCTACACGCCGGAATCGATTCGCAACTTTGCCAGCGATGTCGGTGTGGCCAAGTTCAACAGCACGATCGATATGGTTCGACTGGAGAATGCGGTTCGCGATCACCTCAACTCGACTGCCCTGCGACGAATGGCCGTGCTGGATCCGATCAAGTTGACGATCACCAATTGGCCCGACGGTCAGGTGGAGATGACCGAAGCGATCAACAACCCCGAAGATCCGACGGCCGGAAAACGGGAAGTACCTTTCTCGGGCAATCTGCTCATTGAACGCGAGGACTTTCGCGAACAGGCTCCGCGGAAATACTTTCGTTTGAAGAAGGGCGGAGCGGTCCGACTGCGCCGGATATATCGTTGACTGCCAAGATGTCGTCAACGATTCCGATGGCAACGTCAGCGAAGTCCTGTGCACTTATGACCCGGCAACCAAGAGCGGATCGGATACGTCGGGGCGAAAAGTCAAAGGAACGATTCATTGGGTCAGCGCCGATCACGCCGTTGCCGCACAAGTCCGCAACTACGATCGACTGTTCAAGGTCGAGAACCCGGAATCGAGTGAGAACGGCAAATCCTTTCTTGATCACCTGAACCCCGAATCGCTGACGACCACCACCGCCCAGGTCGAACCCGCGCTGGCCGAGGCAAAGATCGGTGACCGAGTTCAATTCGAACGGCTTGGATACTATGTCGTCGATCAAGACAGCCAAGCGGACAATCTGATCTTCAACCGGATCGTTCCCCTGCGCGACAGTTGGCAGAAGATGGAAGCGAAGGGCAAGACGCACTAGGGCGAAACAGTCTTTGCCATTTCCTGCGGGCGGGACCAAGCAGCTTCGGCAGGCTGCTGGCTTCGTCGTATCGCATTGCCAGGACATTGCCTCGGCACGCCCCTCGAGTCATTGCTCACCACGGTCGGCAACGTTCGATAAGTCCACGAGCCAGGCGTCGTGGATCTGCCTGTCGATGATGATCCTGGCCAAGTTGAGCCACCGGTCGGCGCGATCGAGGATCTGACTATCGGCGGAGGCGACGACATGATGGATTCTGCCAAGTATCGGATCGGGGTCAGGCACGAGTTCTGCGGTCCATGTCCAGCCACACTCGGCCGCGATCTCTCGCAACATTGACTTCAACATGCCGCTATTGGACACGGGTTGATCCAGCAACCAGTGGCATCGGCTCAGATTCCACGGTTCGACTGTGTTGCCGATCAATCGAATCGCCGCGATCGTCTCACGGACCTTTTTGTAGCTGCCGTGCATGCTGGCCATGTCTCGATAACAGTCGTCACGCGCATGCAAGATCACTCCGCCCGAGAGCGCCGCCTCGATCGAGGTTAAAACGTTGAATCCATCGATCCACAATTCTTGATCGACGAGCTCGCCGATGGTCATTTCGTGTTTGCGGCGGCGAGCCGCTTGCTCCTCGCCACAGGCGCAGCGACCGATCGCCAGTCGTTGCCGCGCGCTTAGGCAATGGTGATCGCCGACCAGTTTGATCGCCGCGTTCGACGTGTAACCTCTGGACAGCAACCAACTCAAGTCACTCGCTGCGCGCCGCAGTCGGGGAACTTGCTGTGGAGCGAAAAGCTCCCGATCTTGAGGATGAGGTCCTCGATGCTGACGCTTGTCGGGCAACTGCAAGTTCCTCATTCACGTGCTCGGAATGGCGGGTAAAGCTACCAACCGACGTTTGCAAAAAGCAGATTACCATCGGACTGAACCAAGAAATGATTGGGCCGCACATCGTTCGGGAAATCCATCCTGGTTCACATCACCCGCAGTAGGTCCAGTGGAATTGAGCACACCCAAATGTCATTCAACGCGGTCGCCGGAACCGCGCAAGCTTTTGTCGGTCGACCAGGAGCCCCAACTCCATCCGTCAAAAGGGCCGGCTAGGCATGCAGCAGAATCGTCAGATCATCCGGCTTTCCGGCCAGTTCTGAATCGCTGCCCGTCATCCGGGTGGCGGCGAGTTGGGCGATCGCCGTGAGCCGATCGACTGGTTTGCCGCGGCGGGCGAGTTCAATCACCTCGGCCAGATGAAGGTTGTCGAACAGACCGTCACTGCCAATCACAACCGTGTCTCGCGCCGCCAAAGGTCGGCTGGGACCGACTTCGATATGCATCGATTGCGATCCAACGACGTTCGAGACGATGTGCCGCTCGTCATGACTCATCGCCGTTTTCTCATCCAAGAACCCCGATTCGATCGCGTATCCCACCGGGGAATGAGGCGTCGATTTCCACTTCAACGCGCCACGCTGGCCGACAATCAACATCATGCAGTCGCCAACGTTGTAGGCCCGGGCCTCACGGTCACGAAGCTCGACCACCGCGATCGTGGTGGCCGCACCGATCCCTAATTCCAAGATCTCACGATTGGCCGATTCGATCGCGTCCAGAATCGCCGGCCTCAGATCGGCCATCGGATCGGCAGCCTCGACGCGTTGGACGACGGAAGTGACAGCAATGGCGGACGCCTTATAACCAAGTGCGCATCCGCCGACGCCGTCGGCGACGACCATCACCGTCGCCCCCCCTCGGTCTGCACCACCGCCGCACTGTCATCGTTGGGCTCGTCCTTGTCCGGACAGCGACGGCAGAGGACAGCAACCGCCCCCGTGGATGTTTCTAACAACTCGGGTGACGACATGTCGCTTTCGACATAAATGTGTCGCGGTCGTTTTGTCGTGGTGGTCGACATGTGTGGTCACTGGTGGGACGTGATGGTTCGTCTACATTCTAGCTTTCCACTCGGTGTCGCCGAGCGAATCGGGTCGCTTTCAAACGTGTCTTTTCCCACGCCGCTAGCATTTGGCTGGCATCGCGGTATCGGTGACGTGGGTTGATTGCGAGGGATTTGCGGATGATCGCGATCAGATCAGGGTGGGTCTTGCGACGCAGCTGGGCAACCCCGGCAAACGGCCACTCAAAGGGATATTCGGGCCAACTACCCGAAAACATCCGGTAAGCAAGCAATCCGATCGAAAAGACGTCCGACCTTGCCGACGGTCTGCCCATCGCCTGCTCGGGAGCCATGAAGCCGACCGTGCCGGTCCCCGATCCGCTGATCGTCCGCTGTGCCGCTTTGGCGATTCCAAAGTCGGCCAGACGAATATGGCTGCGTCCAAACAGCAGGATGTTGGCCGGCTTGATGTCGCAATGGATCACGCCTCGCTCGTGCGCGTGGGCAACGCCTTGGAGCAACTGGTGCAGAATGTCAAAGGAAGTCTCAAATGCCATTCGCTTCTGAAGCCGTTCCTCCAGGGTACGATTGCCCAGTGGGGTGATGATCACAAATCGATCGTCGATGAACGTCGCATCGCGAATCGACAAGATATTGGGATGATCCAGCTTCAGCGTCAAACGAACTTCGCGGCGAAACTCATCGATCAACTCGTCCGATACCATGTCGGGCGAGGGAATTTTCAGTGCCACTCGGACTCCCAGCACGGTATCCAATGCGGCATAAACGGTCGCAAATCCTCCGTTTCCAAGACGACGCTCGAGGCGGTATTTGCCAAGACACGAACCGACACGGAGTGATCTGGTCGTCTTGGTAGTCAACGGGCGTTCTTTCACTTCTCAGGAATTGCGAACCGTCGAATCGTTCATTCGACTGAATGATTATGGCAACCGTCTAACTCCGAGCATAGCTCCAATCAAAAGGGGCATCGCCGTCGGCGAAGGATCCGATCGAACAAAAGGAGCAGGGGTGGATCAGGGAGGCGGCGCAGCGATGACGAGCGCCGGGTCGCTCGACCATCGCCAATGGCCCATGCGGACCCTGCGATTCATCGCAGCAAGCGTCGGGTGTGCCGGCACGGCGCCGGCCACACCTTTTGCGATTTCACCAGCGGATTCGTGACCCGAAATCGTCAACTGTTGGGCATATCCGCGGTTTCCACCTCGTCGTCAGTCACGGCGGTTTGCTCGGCCCCCTGGGGATCTTCCAGGGGCGTGGCATAGCCACCAGCGGCGAGAACCTGCTGTTTGATTTCGTCGGCGATGTCTGTATTTTCGATCAAAAAGTTACGCGCCTTTTCCTTCCCTTGACCAAGATACGTTTCACCATACTTGAACCACGAGCCGCTACGACTGACGACCTTGTGGGTTGTGCCGAGATCCAAAAGGTCACCTTCGTAGCTGATCCCGTTGCTGTGCATCATGTCGAATTCGGCAATCCGGAATGGCGGAGCGACCTTGTTCTTGACGATTTTTGCCTTCACGCGTTGCCCGACCTGTTCCTCACCATCTTTGAGCGCACCGATCCGGCGGACATCGATTCGGCACGAGGTGTAGAACTTCAACGCCCTGCCGCCGGGTGTCGTTTCGGGGCTGCCGAACATCACGCCGATCTTTTCCCGAATCTGATTGATGAAGATCACCGAACACTTGCTCTTGGCGATCACACCGGTCAACTTCCGCATCGCTTGACTCATCAGTCGAGCCTGCAAGCCGACGTGGCTGTCACCGATCTCGCCCTCGAGTTCCTTTTTGGGGACCAGTGCGGCGACCGAGTCGATCACGATCACATCCACCGCGTTGCTCTTGACGAGCATCTCGCAGATCTGCATCGCCTCTTCCCCGCTGCCCGGCTGGCTGACCAACAGTGTGTCGAGCTCCACCCCCAGCTTTTTGGCCCAACTAGGGTCAAAGGCATGCTCGGCATCGATGATCGCCGCGATACCGCCGGTCTTTTGTGCTTCCGCGCAGACGTGCAGTGCCAGCGTCGTTTTGCCGCTCGACTCCGGGCCAAAAATCTCAATGATCCGGCCTCGTGGGATCCCTTGCCCCCCCAAAGCCATATCGAGGCTAAGGCTGCCCGTGGGGATGCCCTCGACCTTGAGTCGCTGGGATGCCCCGAGCGGCATGATCGCACCATCGCCGAACGTCTTCTCGATTTGTTCCAGCGTGGTCTTCAGCCCCGGCTCACGTTCCAGCATTGCCTTTAGGCCCGGATCTAACTTTTCTTTTGCCGCCGTTTTTGTTGTCTTCTTCGCCATTGCCTCAATTCCTTCCCGAAAAAACGATGTGCTCGCCCACCAAACTCGCACGCTTTCGCACGACCCTAAATCAGTGAACGTCCATATAGTACCGATCGGGCGGTTCGACCACAACAAAAGGTTTCCATTTTCTGCGCCGTCGCCCATGGAAGCTGATTCGCCCGACATTTCTAGTATCCGATCGTGTCGGGACACGTCTGGTCCATGCTCGCCCTCAGGAGGTCGACACGCCTTCCTTGATCAGCTTGATCAGGTCATGAGTGTCCATTCTGGCGGCGCGATCGGTGCCATCGAGCACGCCGGCGACGAGTTCTCGCTTGTCGGCGTGAAGTTCCAAGATCTGTTCCTCAATCGTTCCCTGGGCGACCAATCGGTACACGGTCACCGGCCGCTGCTGGCCAATCCGATGGGCACGGTCGGTGGCTTGATCCTCGACCGCCGGATTCCACCAGGGATCCAAGTGGATCACGTAATCGGCGGCGGTCAGATTGAGTCCGGTACCCCCCGCCTTCAACGAGATCAAGAACAGTTCGCCCTGACCCTCTTGGAACGCGTCGACGCGACGCTGGCGTTCCTTCGCGGGCGTCGCCCCGTCCAGGTACTGATACTCGATCCCTTGCTCATCCAGGGTCTCGCGAATTACCGTCAGATGCTTGACGAATTGGCTAAACACCAACGCGCGATGTTCGCCATCGCGAAGCTCTTCGATCAGCTCCATCAACAGATCCAGCTTGGCGGAACTCTTTTTCCAGGTCTTGTCGACCAGACGAGGATGACATGCCAACTGCCTCAATCGCGTCAACCATGCCAGCGTCCGAATCCGCTGCTGACCGCCCGGTCGAGAGTCATCCATGGCACCGCTCAGTTCCGCCAGCGCCGCCAGTCGTGCATCTTCGTATCGCTTGCGTTCAGGCTTGCTCAATTCGGCTTGCAGCGTGATCTCGGTTCGCGACGGCAACTCCTTGAGCACGTTGTTCTTGGTTCGGCGCAAGATGAACGGGCGAACCAAGCGGGCCAGCGATTGACGACGCTCATTGTCCTTGTGCCGCTCGATCGGATCGGCAAAACGATTGCGAAACCGATCCCACGACCCCAGCAATCCCGGGCTGAGCGTGCGAAACAAGCTCCACAACTCGCCCAAGTGGTTCTCCAACGGTGTCCCCGACAAACCGATCCGCCAGTCGGCCTCGATCCGCCGAATGGCTTGCGACGTTTTGGTTTGCGCGTTCTTGATGAATTGAGCCTCATCCAGCACAAGTGTGTGCCATGGGCGGGAGGCAAACCGCTTGGCATCACGCTGGACGAGCTGATAGCTGACGATGATCAAGTCACCCGCAGCGGCCGATTTGACCAGTTCCTCACGATCGCTGTCGCGATACAGCTTCGGCCTCAGCGAGGGCGCGAACCGTTGCGTTTCACGAACCCAGTTCTCACCGACGCTGGTGGGCGCGACGACCAAAGCCGGACCGCCGTCGGCACGATCGATCAGCGCACCGAGCGCCTGCACCGTTTTTCCCAAACCCATGTCGTCGGCCAACACCCCGCCAACACCCCATCGACTCAGTCGTGCCAGCCAGCGGTAACCCTCCAGCTGGTATTCACGCAATGTCGCTTCCAGACGATCCGGTTTCTCTGGCATCCAATCGGCAAGGGACTCCAGCCGCCGGATCGACTCGTGCCACCGCGCGGTCGCTTCTAACGAAACGTCTTCGCCGATCAACTCCTGGACAACAGGCACCGCTGCATCGGCCACCTTCAAGCAACCACGTTCGTTGACCACCACATCACCGAGTTGCTCGAGTCGCTTGCGAAACGTGTCGCTGATTTTCGCGAACTCTCGATCGCCGACCCGGACCAGCGAACGGTTGTCACGGACCGCCGCCAACAGATCGGCCAAGTCGACATCACGACCACCCAGCACGATCGATCCGCTGAGTCCAAACCAATCGCGACGGTCGTCAATTTGAACCCGTAGCGCCGACGGTGTGATCTCGCCGCGGACCCGGATCGATTCACCCTCGGGCCAGATCAAACGGGGCGTTTGATCGCCGCCACTGTAGAGCGAGCCAAGCAGGTCGAGTGCAATTTCGTCCGACTCGGCAACCCAGCGATAGATCGAATCCGGTGACAATCGATCCAACTGGAACCGCTCGACGGCTTCATCGGCGATCGTCTTCTCAATCGCCAGATTTCGTTCCAGTCGAACCGGGCCTTCGGCCGTCAAACAGGTCACGATCTTCGGTACATGCCCGGGCACCTGCACTTCGCGAAAACGCGGGTCATGCATCGCCAGAGAAACGAACAACCCGGCTCCCGGACGGGGACGAAGCTCGAACACCAGCTCGGCCGAAATCGGCTCGATCGGTCCCGCTAACTGAGCCGGCAGATCGACGCGAACGAGTGGGTCGACGGTGGCACTGGCGACCGACAAACGCGCCGCCGCTTCACCATCGAGCACAACCTCGGACATCTCACTGCGAAGCAAGAATTGAATCAATCGAGTCGCGCGGGCGTCACGCAATGAACAAACAATCAGCCGATGGTGTGTGCGATCGGCAAGCACCACCATTGGCTCCATCGGACTGCGGTAGCCAAAGATGATTTCGCATTCCTCCGGATCGACATCAATCCCCGAGACCTGCAATTGTGGTCGAAACCGCGTCGCGATCGGTTCCGAGGGCTCCGAGGGCTCCGATTCACTGGGCTCCGATTTGGAGTGATCCGATTCGTTGTCCGTCTCGATCGGATTGAGCGTCAGGGACAGCTCCGCCGATAGCACGGTGATCGGGGTCGCCTCGCCATCATCCCAAGCCACGCTGGGATGACCGGCCAATGCCTCGATCGCTTGGAACTCTCCGTAGTGATCCTCGTTGAAACTGTAACTTGGCGTTGCCACCAAAGCGGCAATTCGGCTGTCAATCGGATGCCGGGAAAAGTCCCTCCGCAGCAAATCAAAGCCACGGACCTCTTTCCCCTTGGTCCATCCTTTCCCGTTCTTACGCGGACGCTGTTCATAGGGAGTGATCAAGACCGGACAATAGTAACGTGAATTGGAGAGTCCGATTCGCCACTGCAGCCGTGTCACCTCCGCCGCTTCGTCGCGCTCACTCGACTCCGCCGCGATCGCCAGCAGACTGTCGACCAGTTCCCGGCCGGCAGCCAGTGAATCGACTTCCAATTCGCCAAAAAACTCAAATACCTGATTGATGCTGCGACGTCCAAGCTGTTCCTGGAGCCACCACGCGATCGCCAGTGTGTGCGGACAACGCCGACTGCTGGCAAATTGGTCACAGCCGCAATCGGGTTTGGCGTCCAAAGCCACGCTGAGCAAAGAAAAATCGAAATCTTCGTCGTCCTCCTCACCCTGGGGGGCGACTTCGATCGAGGCAATCACCGGCTGCTGACGGTTTCCGTTCACCTTGAAGGCGAACTGCATCCGGCCATTTTCCTTGCTGAAAGTCGGCGAATCGACCGACAGCATTGCCGCACGTTTGTCCAGCGATCCGTCGTGCGAATCGACCAAACGCTCGGCTGCTTCGGCGACCAACAAGCCGAAAGCCCCGATTGCGTCATCGGACATCAAATCCATGTCGTGCCTTCCCACCCGGCGAAGAGATTCCTGATTCCGTGACCCACTTTGGATATTTTGAGCCAATCCGCTATTTTATCACCGCAAAACAGAAACGCGATGCCACGTTGTACCGTTCGCGACAAGCAAATCAAACACGGAGCTTTCCATGCCCAAACTGACCGTCGACGGAATCGGAGAATTTGAGGTACCCCACGGCAAACGGCTCGTCCAGGCGCTCGTCGAGGAAGCGGCGACGGACCAGCTTCACGCCTGTGGCGGTTTCGCAAAATGCACCACTTGTCGTGTTCATTTCACCGCCGGCGAACCCGATAAGATGACCGAAGCGGAGAAACACACATTGCGGGCCCGCGAGATCGACGGACCAGGTGTCCGGCTGAGCTGCCAAATCACCTGCGAATCGGACATGAGCGTGGAAATCATCAGCCGTCTCGAAGGGAGCGGGCGAGCCGATCAAGGACCAGCGGTTGCCGCCGAAATCGAGCCACCCCCGGTCTGGACCACGAAGTAGGAAATCCCAATCGCATCAGCCACAGGATGCCCTCAACGACTCGAACCAATCAGCTAAGACCCTGTCCATCCACGATCGTCGCTCGCGGTCAATGAATCCGGCGTGCCCGCCGCTGTGGGCGACCAGCAGTTCGGTTGAGTCGGACCAACGAACCTTGCCGTCGCGAAAACATTCGATCGGTATCACCGGATCGTCGGCCGCCGCGATCACCAATGTCTTGACGGCGTTGTGCTCGGTCACCTGCATCGCCGACGACTGCTGGTAATAGTCTTGCGCATCGCGAAATCCGCTCAATGGCGCGGTGATTCGGTCATCCAACTGCCGCAGAGTTCTTGGACGCGGACCCGACATGACCTGTCGAAAATCGCCTCGCTGGCGTACTTGAGTCGGCACTCGCGAGAGCAGCAGACGGAGGAAGTAATAGTTGTAGGGACGTAAAATCCATCGCTCCATGTTGTCGCTGCAACGCAGCAGGTCCACCGGAGGCGCCACGGCCGCGACACGATCGAGGCGATCGAACCAAGGGGGAGTCGGATCGACGCCGGCACCGATCCGCCCCACCGCTCGCAGCAGTTGGTTTCCGCCAAGAGAAACGCCCACCACACCGATTTTTCCGCCGCCTGTTTGGCTCGCTATCTCGCCGATCGCGGCGACGATGTCGTCGCTTCGTCCGGCATGGGTGAGTTGCCCAGCCAACCCCTCACCCGCTCCACAACCTCGCATATCCAGGCGGTACATCCGAACGCCAGCAGCAAAAAACAACTCAGCCAAACGCAACATATAACCGGATGCGTGACAACCGCACAAACCGTGCACCAGCAGGATCGACGCGTCACCGGTTCGCCATGACGACGGCATGTCTTCGTGCAGGACAATCGTGTCACCGTCGCTCAGCAGAATACGATGCTGCTGCGATGGCAGGTTAAACGCTTGCCGTGATGGCAACGCGGCGATCGTTTGCAGATGCCCTCCCCGCAGAAAACGGTGAGGCCGAAATGGCGGCGGCTGAAACTTTTTCATCTTTCCGTGTAAGCTGTTTGGATGCGTACCATTCGTTCCTTTATCGCAATTCCGCTCGCCCCCGAGGTCCGCGGCAGCACCGTCCGCCTGATCGGGCGACTGAGCCAGCAGGATGATGGTATCAAATGGGTGCCCACTGACAATTTACACCTTACCCTCAAGTTTCTTGGCGAGGTTGACAACACGGAAATTCCCGAGGTCTGCCACGTCATCGAAAATGTCGCCAGCGAGTTTGAACCGTTCGAACTGGTATTTTCCGGGACGGGCGGGTTCCCGGAAATCGACCGACCAAAGATATTGTATGCTGGCGTCAATGATGAATCCGGCTCATTGTGCCGGCTGGTCAGTCAGCTGGAAACCGAGTTGGCCGAACTGCGATTTAAACGCGAACCACGCGATTACCGCCCCCATCTGACACTCGGTCGCACCCGCAGTGGAAGTCGCCGCGCATCGGAGGAAGTGGTGCAACGGTTGAAAGCACAACGCGACGCGAGGCTGGGACGCATGATCGTCGACGAGATCCAACTATTCGCCAGCTTTCTGGACAAAGATGGACCCTCGTATCAGGTGATGGATACGATCGAATTGTGACCGCAGCTACTTTGCGATCTCAAACGGGATGCTCGATTGACCATACTTCTTGCTGCCCACATCCTCCATCGTCAGCTGCAGCCGATAGGTACCGGCCGAAAGCTGCTGAGGTAAATGCATCTGATAAGCAATGAAGTAGTCTCGTAAGAAGTTGGCCGAAACTTGCTTGTCAGCGGGCAGCAGCTGGCTAACGACCTTTTCGTTCTCGGCGTTGTAAATGTCGTAACTGCCTTGCAGATGAGTCTGGAAACCTTCACTGGTCTTGGCGACCGAGAAGTTTTCGATTTCGCAATAAAGAATCACCTGTTGCCCGGCGTCAAAGCGATTGCCCGGGAACGTCTTGATCTGGCCGTAGGATTCAATCCCGGTGCAGAACGCAAGCGAGCGAACGTCCAAGGAATCGGTTGCCGCGGCAGCAAACTTGGTCGCCTCACGCATTTGCGGCAATGCGGTGGTGAACCGTCGACTGGGAATGGGATGTCCATTCGGATCAACCATCGTCCACAAGCCAAGCAACTGATGCCGCATGTACTCTTGCTCGGTCTCGGACATCTCCTCAATCTTCTCAACGGCAGCGTCCGGATTGCCTGACAAGACCAGCAGGTGTCGTTGCTTGATCAAGCGACTGCTGCGATCGGCCTCGCTTTCGCCATCGGGCGCAATGGACAACCGCTGCAGGAGTTCGCTGTACAACGCCTGCTCGGTCAGTTTGCCGGTGGTGGCTGTGGCCGCGACATCGGCGAGGCGGTCGGCCTGGGCAGTGACCGCCGGCTCGACCCCGGCCTGTTTCACCATCGCCAGGTCGTCTGCAGCCTGAGAGGCAGAGACCGGTTGAATCTCACGTTGTTTTGCGCCGTCCGAGATTGATTCAGCGACGACCCTCTGCAGGCCCGACTGCTGCTCATCACTGACCGTCGTGATCGAATCCTGATCGTCGCGATCTGCCGTCGCCAGATCGGACGCGCCCGGATCAGCTTGGACGCCAGTCGCTTGGGCGACCGAGTTGGTTGGCCGTTCACTCGACTCGCCGGCAGCGATTCGGGTTGCCGGGACGAGTGCCTCTTGGCCAGTGCTTTGGGGCAGCTCAGGCAGATCATCCACCGAGTTTGCGATCGCCGAATCGACCGCCTCGGGTTGCGCGGTCTTCTCTGCCGATGCCTTGATCGATGCGATCAGCTGTCGCATCGCCATCCGTTTTACATATTCTGGCTGGCTCTCAAATGCCGCCGTCATTTCCTGGTCGCTCATCTTCCGGATCGGATCGTCGCTGTCGGTCACCGTCTGCCGATTGGAAGGGGGTGGACTCGGCGAAGCCGTTTTCCTCGCGGCGGTCACCACTGGCGGATCGACCCCAGTCGTATCATGATCGGCAAGTCGGATGCTGATGGTATCGCTGTCGGGACGTGTTCGCGGCGCCGTTGTGGTCGGCGCCGGCGTGTTCGGCGCCATTGTGTTCGGCAGATGTTCCGATACAACGCGATTGACGTGAGGGTTCGCATCGGCAACGGGCATGGTCCGCTCGACACCCGAATCGCTTTCGGTACGTGGTTTGTTGACAGCCAGTCGCTGGCGCGGTGCCTCGAGCTCGGGCAGATCGACGCCCTGCTCCTCGGTGATCTGAACCACGTTGCCCAGTGGTCGCGCCCCACGACACCCGATCACCAATGTGACGGTGGCGATCAGCGTGAAGATGGTCCATTGATGGCGGCGAGCGTGCATCCGTGCCTCGCAAAATGAAATGATGTCGTAAAAACAGGGCGGCGCGAACATGATGCCCACCCTGAAAGCGTCAGACGCCGCGGAGCGTACGAAAAGTGGCTCGCTCGCGACAACGGCAAACATGCCTCGATTTGCTGGCAAGGGGCCGCAGATGCGAATCGCCGTTGCTATTGGTGTTCAAGCGTTCTTCTCGCTACCATCGGTCCCCGCCATTGAACAGCAAGGATGTCGATGAGCGTCTATGTATTCACCCTCCAATCGCCATGGAACGCGCTGGCGATGAACGTGGCATCGGCCACGATCGGAGGCTCGCTGCTGGGCGTGTTGATCGAATTCGTTCAATGGATGGAACGAAAGCGATACCTCTCCCAACCGGTAATCGGGCTAGCTCTGGTACTGGCTTCCATCGTTTTTTCCGTGATCGCCCCAAAGAGGATCCCCGGCTGGTAACCACTCGATAAACTCGGGCTGGGCCGGCATTACCCCATGGACACCGATCGCGACCCGCACTCGACCCATGACTCACCTCGCCCCCGAAGTCCGTACGACAATCCTCTGCATTTTTGCGGCACTCATCGCAAGCAGCGCGGTATCCATTGTGTTGGTGCGAATGAAACCGGATCGCGATTTTCGCGAATTGCGGAGCCGTATTCGCACCTGGTGGGCGATCGTCGGGTTGTTCTCGATCGCCCTGCTGTGGTCTCCGATTGCCGCGATCGTATTTCTTGGCTTTGTCAGCTATCTGGCACTGAAGGAATTTCTTTCGATGACGCCGACGCGACGGGCAGATCGTCGCGTGCTGTTTTATGCCTACCTTGCGGTGATCATCCAGTACTACTTTGCGGCGACCGCTTGGTACAGCATGTTCGTCATGTTCATCCCGGTTGGGATGTTCGTCTGGTTGCCAACGCGGATGTGGATGATCGGACAAACCGAAGGGTTCCTTCGCGCCGCAGGTACGCTGCACTGGGCGCTGATGATCACCGTCTTCAGCCTCTCGCACGCAGCCTTTTTGACTGCCTTTCCCGCAGGTGCCGATCCTCGGTTTACCGCGGTTTATCCGTCCCAGGTGTCGCAGCAGTTTCCCGGTCCGGGGCTACTGATGTTCTTGCTCCTGATGACCGAACTGAACGACATTTTCCAGTACCTTTGGGGCAAGACACTCGGACAGCGCCAGGTCGCTCCGACGGTCAGCCCGGGCAAGACTTACGCCGGCCTGATTGGCGGCGTCCTGACGACGGTCGCAGTAGCCGTCCTGATTGGGCCCCGAATCACTCTGCTCGACCCGACCCGCGCCTGCTCGGGGGTGTGATCATCGCGGTTGCCGGATTCGCCGGTGACCTCTGCATGTCAGCGTTAAAACGCGACTTAAAGATCAAGGACTTTGGGGCCACGCTGCCCGGTCACGGCGGGGTCTTGGATCGCGTCGACTCGCTTGTCTTTACCGCACCTCTGTTCTTCCACTTTGCGTACTACTGTTACGGGTAATGAATCATCTTCTTCGTTTCGCGTTCTTTGCGGTCGTCGTTCGCCCTTTGATGATCATTGTCTTAGGGACAAATGTACGTCGCCACGAACTACTGCCCAAGCAAGGCCCGGCGATCATCGTTGCCAATCACAACAGCCACCTGGATGTATTCGCGTTGATGAATGTGCTTGGTCTCAGGCTGCTGCCATGCATTCGCCCGGTCGCGGCGGCTGATTACTTCATGACTCGTCCTGTCCGTCGCTGGTTTGCAACCCGGATCGTCGGCATCATTCCCATTGACCGAAAAACCACACGGCGCGAAGACGGAAAACATCCATTGGAACCGATTTCCGACGTGATCCACGACGGCGGCATTGTGCTGTTGTTTCCCGAGGGTACTCGTGGCGAACCGGAATCCTTGGAAGTATTTCAGACTGGGATCGCACACCTGGCGCGGCGACACCCCGATGTTCCGATCACGCCCGTGTTCATGCATGGGCTGGGAAAAGCACTTCCCAAAGGCGAGGCGATCTTGGTTCCCTTCTTTTGCGATCTATTTGTGGGCAAGCCGATCGAATCAGGACTGGGAAAAAAGGAATTCATGGATTCGCTCAACCGCTCGATGGACGAATTGTCAGCGGAACTACCGGTCCGAAGCTGGACCGAGTGATGGCGGCCTGTCGACCATGTAGGCTTCCACCTCGAACGGGTTGTCGCGGTATCCGTCGCGACCTCGAAGGTACAGCAACGCCGAACTTCCCAGGTAGGCAGGTACGAATACGAGTCCCCATCGTTCGTACTGGCGAACATGCACCCGTTCGTGCTTGCGTGTGATTTCGAGCGCCGCTTCGGTTTTGCCAAACACGACGTGGCCCAAGGTCAATGCCATTGCCGGAACGGGAAGTCGATTCAGTACGCTGGCAATCAGCGGGCCATGAACCTCGATTACACCGTCGACACGCCGAAATCGACCGGCAAACAGCAATCCGATGGCAATGCCAATCAAGGTGTAGGGCAGAGGCCACAGATATGCCGGCAATCGCAACAGTGTTCGCAATGATTGACTCCCCAAACCGAGAACAGCCCGGATACGGTCGCGAATAACGCGTTGGCCGATACCCAGGCTGTTCTGTTCTGTATTGGTTGTCAAATGGGACGCTGCGGGCGAGTCTTATTCGCCAGAGAAATCGTCGCTGTCATCGATTTCGATATCGAAGTCATTCGAATCGTCGAACTGGGCCACTTGAAGATTGGCCACTTGCGGTGCAGCTAGTTTGGCGTATCCCAGTCCTCGGATGACTTCCAGAACCTCGCTGCAGGTGGGGAACATTCGGCCCGAGTTGTGTTTGTAGTCGTCCATTGCCCGCATGAACTCGATCTCATCGTCGTTGTAATCACGCTCGCAGGTGGTCGGATCGATGTGCCGACGGCGCTCCTTTTTGCGACGGGGCGTCCTGATCTCACCCGTCTGCTCCGCGGTCGGGTCGTTGTTGCGACGCTGAGCACGTCGACGGTCGAGGGTGATGACGTTTTCTTTTTTGGTTTGATCGACGACTTTGGAAACGCCCATGCTTTTTGGTCCTTTTGCGGTGATAGAGTTTTGCGGGTGAGGCGACTCTAGAAGTTTGCCAAAGAAACCTAGCACACCGACTGCGGCGAGCCGGTCGATCAGGGGCAGTTTACCGACTAGAAAAGGGCGAACGACTGGGCAAAAGGGCCGGTCATGCCGGCTTTGATGATCGCGGCAGAGATTCCGGCTTGATCGAACCGCTAGGCGGCATCGATCGCTTGTCGCAACTCCCTGACGAAGCCCGCGATCACCTTCACGGCGTTCGATTTGTCGCCTGCCTGGGCGACACGGCGGACGATCGCCGATCCGACAATCAATCCGTCAGCGACCGGTGCCAGCTTGGCGGCCGTCTCGGGACCGCTAATACCGAACCCGATGCAGATTGGTAAATCGGTCTGCTCGCGCAGCCAGCCAACGTTGTCGACCAAGTCCGCTGGTAACGCGGTTCGCTCGCCCGTGATTCCGGTCACCGACACATAATACAGGAACCCGGACGATGACTGGGCGATGCGAACTTGCCGTTGGCGAGGCGTCGTGGGGGTCACCAATTGCACCAGACTAAAGTCGGCCGCCCGACAAACCGCCGCCATCGCATCGGCTTCCTCCACCAACAAGTCGGGTACAATCGCGCCAGCATAGCCGGCCGCCTTCGCTCGCCGCACGTACTGTTCCAAACCGACGCGATAGATGATGGCGTAGCTGACCATGGTCACCAGCGGCAATGCCAGATCAGCGGTCACGCTGGCCCCCAGATCAAAGAGTTGTTGCAATCGAAAACCTGCGTCGAGCGAGCGCTGGTAGGACGCTTGGATGACAGGTCCGTCAGCGATCGGATCGCTGTAAGGCACGCCAACTTCACAGAGGTTCGCGCCGGCCGGACCGACGGCCCGCAACAACGCAGCGGTTGTCTCGACATCAGGATCGCCTGCGGTGAAGAACGGCATCAAAGCCTTTTGGCCCTGGGCACGAAGCTCGGTAAAAAGTTGGTCGACGGCAGACATGATTCGCTGGGGCTGGGGAATGAGTGACAGCGGCCGCAAAGCTAGCTGCGGCCAAGGTTGTTGTTCATGGACTTCTTGTATTGCTCGACACCCGGCTGTCCATAAGGATTGATGCCGAGCAAGCGTCCTTCGATCACAGTAGCGATCATCAGCATTTGGAACAATTGACCAAGAAAGTATGTATCGATCTGCGGCAAGATGATGTCAGTCGTCGGGCGTCCATCGGCATGCAAGGCATCATTCGTGCCGCGGATCGCCGCGTCCATGATTTCCGGCAGTGTTTTATCGGCAATATCGTTCAACGCGTCTTCGTTTCGCTCGCTCACGCCCACGACCAGCGGATCGCTGCGACACGACCGGACGATCACGTTGTTGAACACTTTGTCATTTGCACCTTGCTGATGCTGCTGCTGACGACTGTGCAAATCACGGGTGTTGACGGTCGTCAGCGGCGTGACCCCCAATCCCCGCTTGCCATTGGATTCGGCCAATAGTTGGTCGTACCAAAAACCGACCGATTCGAGCGCCTTGCTCCACACACTCATCACACGAATGCTCTTGCCGCGATGTTCAGCCAGCAAATGATTCACAGCGACATATTGAAGCACCACGTTGTCGCTGTATTTGGTGTTCCTGAAGTGCTCGTTCATCACGACCGCTCCCTCGAGCAGTTTCATGCAATCGAGTCCGAGCATTGCCGCTGGCATCAGTCCGACCGGCGACAGCACGCTGAAACGGCCGCCAACCCCAGAGGGCACGCGAAAGATTTCGTCACATCCGATCGCGGTCGCCAAATCATGCAGCTTGCCGCTTGATCCCGTAACCGGAATCACCAACCGGCCCAGTCGATCTTTCGCTGTGTCGCCGAGCGAGGATCCGAGCGCCGCCAAGAACTGGCGAAACGCGATAGCGGTTTCCATTGTCCCACCACTCTTACTGATCACCACGATCGCAAAACGCTTTTCTGGTACCGAATCGCCATCATTCACAGCGGCAAGTCGATTCAGTAGCGCCGCCGTGGCGTCGTTGTCGACATCATTGCCCTCGAAGTACATTCGCGGTTTGCTTCCGCGCGCACCGCGAGTCAGTTCGTTGTGATAGGGGTCGCAACAGGCGTCCATCATCGCCCGTGCAGCCATGTAGGAACCGCCAATCCCCAATACGACAACGGCGTCAATCTCATTGTGCAGCCCATTGGCGACTTTGAAGATTCGTCCTAGTTCGGACCCCTTCCGATCCTGCTCGTACTCTGCCAACTGCTCTTCGGGCAACCACAAGAAACGCGCATCCAGAGGCGCTCGACTCGCAGGTATCTTGCCGCTGTCATACTGCTCGCGATCGGTTTCGACGATCTCCTTGCGAAGCAGCTGCAGTCGATCGGCCAAACCATCGACTTCGTCTTGTCGGAGACCGTATTGGGAATCGATGCTGCCGGATGGATCGAAGCGTAAGAGACTCAAGATTGGATCTCAGGCGGGCGAAATGGGGGCCATAGGATCGTGTCAGGGGCGTAGCCTAACGCATTGCCGGGCCGTGTCGAAGCGGGTACGGACGCGCCGCTTTACCGGGCGTTCCGAGCTTCAAGCCTCTGGGATAGAATGAAGTGTTCTACAAGCAGCTCCCCAGCGAACGCGAGAATCGACCCGTGCCTAACGTCCGACGAAAACCTGTCGTACTGATCGTCCGTGACGGATGGGGTAAAAACCCTTATCCAAAGTGGAATGACGCCAATGCCGTTTACCTGGCCAACACGCCCGTTGCCGACGCGTTGATGCGGGATTACCCGAACGTTTTGATCCACACATCCGGGGAAGACGTGGGGCTGCCCGCAGGTGTAATGGGCAACAGCGAGGTCGGACACCAAAACATTGGCGCCGGTCGGATCGTTGACCAAGAAGTGATGCGGATCACTCGAGCAATTCGCGACGAATCCTTCTTTCAAAATCAAGTACTGTTGCAAGCGATCGCACATGTCAAGTTGACCGGCGGAACGCTTCATCTGATGGGCTTGATGTCCGATGGCCGTGTTCACAGCGACTTGGAACATGCCTTTGCAATCGTCGATCTGGTCAAGCGATCCGGGCTGCAAGCCGATCGGTTCGCCATTCACGCCATCACCGATGGTCGCGATACATCGCCGACCAGCGGGATCGAGTTCCTGGGGCAGCTGGACTCGCGGCTTCGCGAAGCAGGTGTTGGGCGAATCGCCAGCGTGATCGGTCGCTTCTATGCAATGGATCGTGACCTCAGGTGGGATCGTGTCGAAGCGGCGTATCGAATGATGACGCGGGGCGCCGATCAGACAGCCGAGTCGGCCAGCGAAGCGGTCAGGCGGTATTACGACAACCCGACCGACAACAATCGTCATGGCGACGAATTCATCACGGCGACAACGATCAGCGGATCAGGTAGTGGCTTGGTCAGCGACGGTGATTCAGTCATTTTCCTGAATTATCGCGGCGACCGGACCCGTGAAATCACCAAAGCGTTCGTCCTGCCCGACGAACAATGGAAGTCGATCGAAGGCGGCGGGTTTGACCGGGGCAAGCGGACCGAGAACCTGTTCTTCGCAACGATGACGGGCTACGAACAGGGCCTGCCGGTCCACGTGATCTTTGAAAAACGCGCCAACATGCCAAACATTCTCGGCGAATATGTGGCCGCGCTGGGACTGAAACAGTTTCGCTGCGCTGAAACGGAGAAGTATCCGCATGTGACCTTCTTTTTCAACGACTATCGGGATGACCCGTTCCCCGGCGAACAGCGTGGGATGGTCGCGTCTCGCCGCGATGTGTCGACTTACGACCAAGTCCCCGAAATGTCGGCCAACGAAATCACCGAGAAAGTTTTGGCCGCAATCGAAGCGGGTGAATGCGAACTGATCATCGTGAATTACGCCAATGGCGACATGGTCGGACATACTGGCAATCTGGCCGCAGCCATCAAGGCGGTCGAAACGGTTGACCGCTGTGTCGGTCAAGTGGTCGATGCGACACTGGCCAAAGGCGGATCACTTGTTGTGACCGCCGACCATGGTAATTGCGAACAGATGATCGATCCGGAAACGGGCGGTCCCCACACGGCTCACACGACCTACGACGTTCCGCTGATCGTCGTCGACCCAGACGTTGAACATTGCGAACTGCACTCCGACGGTCGCCTGGCAGATATTGCACCCACCATACTCGAGTTAATGGGACTGCCGATTCCCTCGGAAATGACCGGCTCGCCGCTGCTATCGGTTACCGCGAAAACGTGATTCTTCCCTCGCCAGCGAACTCTGGCGAGATCGGTGACACGGTAGGCCCCAGACCTACACTTCGTCGTTTTCCGGCTTCCGCGCCGACTTGTTTTTTCGCCGTTCGATCAAGCGTTTGATCTTTGCCTCGCGTTCCTTCAATCGTTTGACACGGTCACGATACTTCTCCTCACGCTCCGACAATTTCTTGCTCTTGTCTTTGACGCGTTGAGAGTCCAACCGGACACGGCGTTCGCGTTCTTCGAGTGAATGCTGAGCCGCGGTTGTTGCGGTCGCGACCTGTTGCTGCAGCGGATCGCGTTGGCCTGATGGTTCGTCGACCGGCTGCTGGTCCGAGTCGGCCAGTTGTTCGCCTTCGCGACGAAAAAGACGGACGACCCACCGGGGTTCGACGAAGATCATATTAGCAGCGATCATCATCACGCCGAATGTGATCATGCCCAGGAATAACGCGATCCCGCCATGCACGAGAACGGCGATGGCCAGCACGACGGGGCGTGAAGCCTTCGGCCACACCAGCGCACAATAGAAGACTTCCCAAAACAGCGTCAGGTGCGTCATTGCGGAAAACACCCGCGGATAGGCTCCCAACCAAGTCATGTCGATCGACTGGTATTCATAATTACCAACCGAATACCAGATCGCGGTCCCGTCCCACCAAGATTGACCTCGCGCCTTGGCCAACCCGCCAAACAGATAAATCGTGCACAGATGAAGCTGAAAAAGACGGGTCGCAATATTCGCCGCAACGCTAGGTACCGCAGCGGGGAACCACCATTGCAATTGGCGGCTTGCGGCACGACGATCCGCCATTTTTTCTCGCAACCAAGCGTCCACCGAATAGCAACTGCCGCAAGGCGAGATCATCAAATACATCGTCGAATACGTCACGATTTGATCCAACCCGAAAAGGGTCCCGGTCAATCGGTGCAGGTACATCAACTGCATCGCATAAGCGAGCGGTGCCGTGATGCGTGTTAATAATCCAACCGCGAACGCTGCCGTTACCACGATCGTCAACGCATGATGAACCCACAGAACCAGCGGATTGCTTAGGTACCAAAGGTAGCTTCGACCCATGTCGGATGTCCCAAAGGCACCATCGTGCAACTGTCGAGCGGTCTCGTTATTGATCCATGCGTGGTCCCCGAGAAAAGAGCTTAGATCGGTCGCCAGCACCAAATGCGAATAGAGCAACATCAGCCCGGTGATGATGCGCAGCAGCGATAATGTGTGCGGCAATCGAGGCGTGAACCAAAAACCATCCCACGCCGCAGCACAACTGCCCAGCCAACGCTGCGTCAACGAACCGACCGCAAGATTCATGACCCTTCCCCCGATTCGTCGGCGGGCTCGGCCGAACCATTCTCGCTCGCAGCAGCATCACCCGAGGGCGCGGGGATCGACTCCGGTGGACCGCTGGGCGCTGCCAGTTCTTGGGGTGCACTCAGGTCGATTGGTTGGTCAAGCAGCACTTGATACAATCGCTCGTCGCTCAACTCGATCGGCTCACGCTGGAATTCGATCACATCGGGGATCAAATGTTCGATTCGTCGAATGACCACCTGGCAGCCCGGGTTGACGTGTTCGAGATGATCGACGATCGACTTACGGACATGCTCGTAACGCGCACGCGCCGCGGCCCAGTACTCGGCCTCGGCACGATCCACTTCCAACAGCTCAGGCGGTGGTCCCGGTGGCTGATAAATCTCTTCCAAGTATTCCGTGATCATGAAGTGGCGATGGTACAACAACCGCGGCCACTGATCCTGACGATTCGGAAACACTTGCTCGGTAGTGCTGCCATCAGTGGACGTGATCGCTGCCTGAATCAAATGACTCGGTCCGGGATCGGGTGCGAAAAAAGCGTATCCGCGGTCCATGTACAGGAACTGGCTGTATCGCTCCACCAGCCTCAAGATGACATTCACCGACGGTGATCTGCCCAACGGACCGCGTGTCTGAAATGCCAGCGGGGGCGTGACAACGGCCAGCAGATGTGCGAACACGAGTACGCTGAGGCCCAGTCGCAGAGACGGTTTGAGCATTGGACGTGTTTCAGCCGTCATGGATCGAGCAGCTATCGGTGAAAAGGAATCCAACCTCTACGTTAACTCGACCCACCGTGATGTACAGCCAGAAAGGCCATCGCTGATCCCGAGGCGGCCTCGGCGATGCCATTTGGCCAGCAAAAAAGCCGCGTCCAAACCGGACGCGGCTTCAGAATTCAATCGGTCAAACGCGGGCAATCAGCGTTTTGCGATTTCGGAATCGTCAAACTCGAATGTCAGCTCGGTTGTGCTGCCGGCTTTGACATCCACCGTCCGCTCCTTGCTGACCGCTTGTCCGTTGATCAACCGGGTGACGCGAATCGTGTAACCGGCCCATTGCTCGCCAGACTTCAACTGCTTGGTACGGAAGGTCCGCACCTCGCCGCTGCCAGTGGTGACGTTACCAGCCAGCGTGACCTCGGCGTCCGAGGGGACATGGAGCTTGACCACCGTGACCGGATCCGACGCCATCGTCTTGGTGACATCGGGCGAATCGAAGACAATCTGCTCGATGTCGCCGGATCGCAACTTGATCGACTTGCTCTCACTCTTCTCCTGACCGTCAAGGCTGTAGCTGACCTTGACCACGTACGTGTAGACAAAGCCGTCCTTCAAGCCACGAGACATGAATTGACGAATCGTGCCATCGCTGCTGGTCGGATGACCATTGACCGTCAACGTCGCGTCACTGCTGGGAACAGAAACAGTCAACATGGCGGCATCGGAATCGATCGCTGGCTTGTTCGACTCGTAACTCGCTGAATCAGGATTCGGCTGGTCAGTCGCCGACTTGGTATCCGGAGCCTCAGCCTTAGGCGACTGCGATTCCGCCGCAGGACTGTGTCCGCTTTGAACGGCCGTATCACCCGCATCGGAATAAGTTTGGTACGACGACCGGATGACGGGCGACTCGTAAGTATTCGTCGCGCCCATCGACATCGAGTACGCGATCGGTTGTGCGTAGCTGACCACGCCGGTGCTGCTGCCGTGCGATCCACCACTGCTGCCGTGCGATCCACCACTGGAACCACCACTGCTGCCGTACGACCCACCACTCGAACCGCCACTCGACCCACCACTGCTGCCATGCGAGGCACGGCGGGCGTGAATTCGGGCCACCAAACGTCGCAATGGTCCCACGCGACCGCCGCTGCTGCCGCTTGATCCGCCACTGCTGCCATGCGAAGCATAACTGACGACGGTGCCGTGACTGCCACCGGAGGATCCGTAGCTCACGCCACCCGAGGAACCCCAAGAGCCGCCGCTGCTGCCACCAGACGATCCGCCGCTGCTGCCCCAACTGCCGTGAGATTGCGTGCGGGCTCTCAACCCGCTGAAAAGCCCGCCGCCGTGGCTATGCGAGTAGCCACCGCTGCTACCTCCCGAAGATGCCCATCCGCCAGATGAACCGGCCGCTTCCACGGTCCCGTCCAAGCTAGCGAAGCAGGCCACAACACCCGCGCAGGCCAAAAATCGAATTAATGTCATAGTTGCCAAATCCTCTCCCGCAAAATGATCTTCAGAGCACGTGTCCGGTTACTCCGTCCCCCCTCGAGGTGCCGACGGCAAGAAGTAGGATAACGGCCTGATTACGCGAAACAAGCAGTCTTGGCAATTTTTGCCTACAAGGCAGGCCTGGAAGACTACAAACTCTGCGAAGTCTACGAAGACATTCGGCCCACGCTGGGGGGCTCAGTGGAGCGGTTCGATCGCAATTTCATCGAAATCGGCTCGCCCCGTCGCTCCAAATAGCCCCACGCGGAGGATCGCTTCGCGGGTGTTGACCGGGATTCGCACCAATCGGCTGGATCCCCGCCAAGCGTGGGTGCCACGAAACGGACCCAGCCAAAAGGTGCCCAGGTCACGTCGCAGCTCGTCATACAGGCTGATCGCGATCATTGGCATCGCCTCGGGAGTTTCTCCCTTGCGGACATTTTCGGTACGCACTTGACCGCGGATCCGAATCATCGATACCTCTCGACCATCGATGGCGATGCCCTGCAACAGGTGCGAGTTCAGGCCGGGCGTTTCGTTCTCGAACCGAACATAGGCCGATCCGCCAGGTGCCGCTGGGTCTTCGATTCGTTTCACCTGACGACCGTAGTACCAGCCGGGGATGTAATCCACCAGATCGGCGTTTTCGCCGCTGGCAGCAACCTCGAAGTCACCATTGACGGCACTCGGATTCGCGGCATCGGGTTGTTGTTGACGGTTCTCTTCGGCCTCGCCGGTCATCGGGACAAACAGGGTGGGCCGTAGCACTTCGCGTTCCAGCTTGCCGTTCTTTTTCGTCATCCGATACAGCGTCTGCTGGTAACGTTCGCCCACCGGAATGATCATCTGCCCCCCTTCACGCAATTGATCCACCAACGGTTGGGGCACCGACTCTGGACTGCAAGTGACGATAATTTTGTCAAAGGGCGCCGCATCGGGCCAACCCAAAAATCCATCGCCAATTCGCGTCGAAACGTTTTCGTAGCCCAGCCGTGACAATGTTTCGGCGGCACGTTTACCCAGATCAACGACGATCTCGATGGTATACACATGCTCGACAAGCGGGCTGAGTACGGCCGCCTGGTAACCGCTTCCGGTTCCGATCTCCAATACCTTATCGGTCGGTTGTGGGTCCAGCGACTCGGTCATCGAAGCAACGATAAAAGGGCTACTGATCGTCTGAGACTCGCCAATCGGCAGAGCCATGTCCAGGTAGGCGCGATCTCGCTGAGACTTTGGCACGAATTCGTGTCGCGGTGTTGCGGCAATCGAATCAAGCACTCCTTGGTTCGTGACACCGGCCGACGCAATCCTATCCCGCACGAGCCGCTGGCGTGCCGCGGCATAAGGATCATCCGCCGCGCAAACTTTGGCAAAGTCCGGACCAACCGAAAGGATCAAGGCGATCGCAACGGCGCAACCGACTTGCTGCAACGGATGGAAGTCGGGGCAGGTCTTCAGGGGCATGCTCGAGTGCGTCATCTGCTGTTCATTTTGGGGTCGGCGTTGACGTAATTCCGCGGCAGGCGAAAAGGGGCCAGGAACCAAACGTGCCAGTCACTTCCAAGGGCCGCTGGCGGCGATTGGTCCCTGACCCCTGCTCGCCTGCCTTCTCGCTCTGTTGAGCCGCTCAATCCAACAATGATAACTGACTGGCAGGTTTTGGCGGTAATGGCACGGTCAAATCGTGTCCGGGCAACTCGCGTTGCAAGCGTTCGGCGAATCGCCTGGCAATTCGTGGTGCAACGGCATCGTTCGGGGCGTGGGTGAAAACGTATGGTTGCAATCCGTCGGCGATCCAACCGGCCACAATCGGTGCCCACTGATCCAAGAACCGGTCGACCAACTCGACTCGATCACGTCCAACGATGCGCAGGGTCGGGTGTTTTCCGGTGACCGTCTGGCGGACCGGAGTCTGCGGCTTCCGCTCCTGCGAATCGGTTTCAAAATCGTCCTCGGGCAGCGACTGAAACAACGGCCTGCTGTCGAACAGCACCTTGTCGACATGATGTCGGCACAGCAACTCGTTGACGCGATGCTCATTCGCTCCTGAATCGAACCAGCCGTGATGACGGAGTTCAACCGCCCACGACAGATCTCGTGGCAGGCCGTGAAGAAACCGGCTCAACACTCGCAGCCGATCGGGCCCAAACCGTGGTCCCAATTGCAGAAACGTCGGCCCCAGTCGATCCGCTTCGGCCAGCGGTTCGATCGACCGCAAGAACGCCGCCGTCGGTTCTGCGGCATGGACCAATTCCAATTCGTGTGAAATCAAGCCGGGAACTTTCAGCGAGAAACGAAAGCCGGCCGCTGTCTGCTGCGCCCACCGACGTGTCGTTTTCACTGTTGGCGGCGCATAGAACGTGCTGTTGCCTTCGACCGCATTGAACGTTCGCGAATACCACTTCAGGTAATCTTTGCGCGGTGTCCTCGCCGGATAGACCTGTTCGGACCAATCGCCACATGCCCACACCGGACACCCCAGATGAATCGGCCAATCAGGCGTGCCTTGGAGCATCGTCACCTGCCCGCGCGTAGCAATACCAACATCCCGAAGACATCCCGAAACAATCCCGAGTTCTCACGCATCGCGAGTTCTTCCAGCGAGACATCATCGACGCCCGGAACTTGGATGATCAGACGTCTTCCCTCGCGGACGCATTCGATCTCGCGAATTCGTCCGCTCCGCGTGTCGTCCAATGCGATCGCCAATCGCAAGATCGACGCCAACTTCGCGACCACGACTCGTTCTTCTTGAGCGAGCGTCCCGTAGCCCTCATGAGAGGGTTGCGGATTGGCGCGTCGATGATAACGAGCGACCAACCCGACATTCAGCAATTCGCTCTTCGACAATCCGAACAAATCGCTGTTTCGAATCAGGTACAGCGCGTGTTTGTGGTTACTGCGAGTGTTGACGATCATCCCGATCTCGTGGAGCAACGCGGCAACGAACAGGATCACTTCGTGTCGACTGTCCAATTGGTGTTCGTCGTGTAGCTGATCGAACAATTTGCGTGCCAGCTCGGCAACATTTCTGGCATGCGTTTCGTCCACGTCGAACTTACGGCCAAGCGATATCGCCGAACGCACGATCTGATTGCGGAACTCAGCGGTCCAACCACCACCGACCGCCATGTCGTGCAGCAATCCGTCTCGCAAATTCGTATCACAGACGAATACGTGTGGCAAAGAAAAATGCTGTGCCAACATTGTGTACGCTAACAGCGCGGGGGCTAATGTCTCGGCCTCGATAAAACTGGCGCCAAAACGTTTCACGATCGCGTCTTCATCAAGCGACAACACTTCGTCGGTTAGTCGAGCCAGTTGATCGGTGGGTACCTCCACCAACGATGCACCATCCCAATCGTCCAGCAGTCGATGCGCCGCAAATCGCATATCGCCGCCGAGAGCAACCAGATGGATTGGCGCGTTGCTCTCGACCTTTTCGGCGATCTGCACCAGGGTCCGGCGGATATGACTTTCCAGCATCGATCGACGACGGGCGCACTCGCGCGATCCATGTCCAACGTCTGCACCAGCCTCAGTGATCCCAATCGATAGGACTGGCTATGCAATACATTCCCACCACGAACGATCAGCAATTCGGTGCTGCCACCGCCCACTTCCACGACCACCACCTTGCCGTCGGCCAACTCGGCGTGCGATTGCAGGTCGGGTGTGATGCCCATGTAGGTAACGCGATTCACCTCCGCCGCATCGATGCAATCGACATTGAATCCCGTGGCGACGAAAACGCGGTCGGTGAACGCAAGCCGGTTGGACGCTTCGCGAACAGCAGACGTGGCAACGACGCGAACATCGCTTGGCGATGTGATCCCGTACTCGCGCAAAACCCGTTGATATCGCTTCAGGATGCTGGTCGCCTTTTCAATACTCCTGCGAGACAGGCGGCGTGACTCGAACGCTTCCCGCCCCAAATCGACCGCCTGGACCAGCGTGTCGAGCGTACGAATGACACCAAGCTGATGGATCTCGGCAATCGCCATCCGGATGCTCGTCGCACCGATGTCGATCACCGCGACCGAACGAGGGCCAGTGGCCGTGGTGATTGCGGTCGGATGAGCGATGGGGTGAGACATGAATCCGTCGTGAGGCTGGGAACAGGACTGCTGTTATCATACCGTGTCGGCCTCAATCCCCAAGTCGCCATCCAGTTCCCCAAACAGCCTGGATTCGGGATATCCTGCCGCGGTGACGCTGACCGGCCAGCGGGGCGAGATTCACAACCCTCGTTGGTCCGAAATCAACGTCGTTCGACCCACTCGTCGCCAAAACACCGCTAGCAGCGTCCCGGTCAACATACAGCCGAAGGTATAGGCCGCCGTCGGGATCGTGGCGGACGAACCGGCGTGATAAAGCGTCGTGGCCAAGACCGTTCCCAGACCCGCGTTCTGCATCCCCACTTCCAAAGTCAAGGCGCGCCGATATCGGTCGGGCAACTTCGCGGCCGACGCGACCAGAAATCCTGCGGCATAGCCAATTCCGTTCATCAGCAGCAACGCAGCGGCCAGCACCATGCCGACATCCAACAACTTCGTCCGATTTGCCGCGACCACGCTGGAAATGATCCACAACAAGGCAACCGAGGCGATACCCGATGCATACCTGTCCGCAAATCGCAGGGCGCGATCGGACCGGCGCACAAGCAGGTGACCAACAATGGTCGGCAACACCACTTTTAAAAACAACATGACCGCCGTCTGTTGGGGGTTCAGCAGCGGTGCTTCCGATCGCACGTCGGCGACAATCCACAATACCGTCGGCACCGTGATCGGCGACAGCAGGGTCGCCACGGTCGTCAAGCTGACCGAATAGGCGACGCTTCCTCCGGCGGTATGGGTCAATACATTCGATGCCATCGCACCGGGAACACATCCCACCAGGATCGTGCCCGCCGCCAGCTCACTGGACATCGGCACGATCTGAGTCACCAACCAGGCCGCCGCCGGCATCACCAACACTTGCGTCGCGACACCGAGTGCGACCCACCACGGTCGCTGACTCAGAGGTCGAAGCTCCTCGGGTCGCACCAACATACCCAACGACAACATCGTCACCACAATCAGCGACCAGAGCAGGGCAGGGGAGACCGCGAAGGGATCCAAGCCCCATCGCTGCGCCGGCCACAGCAGCGCGATCCCCGACGTCAGCAGCAACCAGAACAGCAACGACCGCACGATGAACATTTACCCGTTTCACATCCTAATCTGCGATCACACCATGCTTGCGGAGGGCGGTTCCGACCGACGCGCCGCCGGTGCATTGCTCGGCCTGCCAGCCGCGACTTCGCGCCGCTTGAACATTTTCCCGCTTGTCATCCAACAACAAAATCTGGCCGGCAGGCACGTTCGCAGCCAACTCGGCCGCTCGATAAATCGCTGCGTCCGGCTTCATCGATCCGACTTCGTAACTCAGAATCGTGACCGCAAATTCGCCCTCCAGCACCGGGTACGACTGGCGGATGATCCAATCCCAATGGGCCGAACAGGTATTGGACAAAACACCAACCGGGAGCCGCTTGGCACGCACCTGCTGGAGCAACGGCGGCATCGATTCGATCGGCCAGAACATCTCGCTGACCGCATCCAAAACGTCGCTTGTCGGCGGTGACGCGTCGGCAGAATCGATCTGCTGCCGCAGGAACGCAACGTACTGGTCCGCGCTGATCTCTCCGTGTTCAAATCTTGTCTGCAGTCCACTGCGGTAAATCGCGTTTTCCGCCTGCTCGATCGTGACGCCAAGACAGCGAGCCACATTTGCGCAGGCCAACTGCGGGTCGAACGCAACCAGCACGTTCCCCAAGTCAAAGTACACGAAGCGGATGTTTGTCGCGGTCTGCACCGATCACGTTCCAACCTTCGGCAAGCGAGGGACTACAGCTTTCGGATGCGGATATTTCGATACCAGGCTTCGGTCGGCTTGCCGGCGTGGATCTGCAAACCGATCACACCCTCACGTGAAATGTCGTCATCCGGCTCGCTGTAATCGACCGTGCGCTGGCCGTTGAGAAAGATCTGAATTCGCGATCCCTGGCAGAGAACCCGTATCTCGTTCCATTGACCTGTTTTCACCAGCCGCTTGGCCAATTCCGGGTCCGGTTCGGCCAACATCTTGCGGCGACGCGACTCGTCATAGATCGCACCCCAAACCGGACGATCCCAAGCGACTCCGATATCGGCCTGGTAACCGGAAACTTCGCTGCTGTCGGGAACCCGTTTGGAGCGGAATTGGACACCCGCGTTTTGCCCCTCGCCGACCAATTTCGCTTCCAGCCGCAACTCGAAGTTCTCGTACGTTTCCTTGCTGCACAGAAACTCGTTGTGGGGAATTTCTTTCTTCAGGCTGCCGGCGACAACCGCCTTGTCCTGAACCCGAAACCACTCCCCGTTGCCCTCCCATCCGGCCAGCGATTCACCGTCAAATAACGCGACCGATCGGTCCTCAAAGTCGTCCGAGCTGGCGACTGCGGCGAACATGAACAGCGCAATGGATGCAAAAAAACGTCGATTCATCGCGATCCCTTTTGGTCAAATTTTGCGTCCCTTTGTCAAATCTACGCTCACGATCATAATCTTTCCCACTCGGCTTCGCCTCCACCGCGTGCGAAATGCCACTGTCTTCAAATAGCTCTCCCCAAAAAGTTCCTGCCCGATGACCGAACCACTGAACCGATACAGCAGCAAGATCACTCAGCCCAAGAGCCAGGGCGCTTCCCAGGCGATGCTCTACGCCACCGGCCTGACGTCCGAGGACATGAACAAGGCCCAGGTCGGGATCGCCAGCATGTGGTACGAGGGCAACAGCTGCAACATGCATCTGCTGGACCTGGCCGCCGAGGTCAAACAGGGTGTCCACGACGCGGGGCTGGTCGGAATGCGGTTCAACACGATCGGCGTCAGCGACGGGATCTCGATGGGCACCGACGGAATGAGCTACAGCCTGCAAAGTCGCGACCTGATCGCCGACTCGATCGAGACGATCATGGCTGCCCAGTGGTACGACGCGCTGATCGCGCTGCCCGGCTGCGACAAGAACATGCCGGGTTGCTTGATCGCCATGGGCCGACTCAATCGGCCGGCGATCATGGTCTACGGCGGCACCATCCGCCCGGGTTTTTTCAACAGCGAAAAACTCGACATCGTGCAGCGCTTTCCAATGCTACGGCCAATTCATCGCCGGACAAATCAGCGAGGAAGAACGACAACAGATCGTCAAACGGAGCTGTCCCGGTGCCGGTGCTTGCGGCGGCATGTACACCGCCAACACGATGGCGACCGCGATCGAAGCAATGGGCATGTCGCTGCCCTATTCAGCCAGCATCCCGGCCGAAGACCCAGACAAGAAAGGTGAGTGTCGTCGCGCCGGCGATGCGATCCTGGAATTGCTCAAAGCTGATATCAAGCCGCGAGACATCATGACCCGGGCCGCATTCGAGAATGCGATGGTCACGGTCATGGCCCTGGGCGGCAGCACCAATGCGGTGCTCCATTTGATTGCCATGGCGCGCAGCCGTCGACGTCGATCTGACCATCGACGATTTTCAATCGGTCAGCGATCGCATCCCTTACCTCGCCGACTTGAAACCGAGCGGAAAGTTTGTGCAAGAAGATCTGCACTCGATCGGCGGCACGCCCGCGGTGATGAAGTACCTGCTGGAACAAGGGTTGATGGATGGGTCTTGCTTGACCGTGACCGGAAAAACACTGGCCGAGAATTTGGAGTCTCTGCCGGGACTGCAAGAAGGTCAAACGATCGTCCATCTGGTCGACAATCCGATCAAAGCAATCTGGCCACATCCGCATTCTGCGAGGTTCGCTCGCGCCCGAAGGCGCGGTCGCCAAGATCACCGGCAAGGAAGGACTGCACTTCAGCGGCCCGGCACGTGTCTTCGACAGCGAAGAGGAAATGCTCGCACGCGCTGGAAGAAAAGAAGATTCAAAAAGGTGACGTCGTGGTCATCCGTTACGAAGGCCCCAAAGGTGGCCCCGGCATGCCGGAGATGCTAACGCCGACCAGCGCGATCATGGGCGCCGGACTGGGATCCGACGTGGCCATGTTAACCGACGGTCGATTCAGCGGCGGTAGCCACGGGTTCATCGTCGGCCACATCACGCCCGAGGCGCAAGAGGGCGGACCGATCGGGTTGCTCAAGGACGGCGATATCGTCACGATCGATGCCGAAGCCAACCGGCTCGATGTCGATCTATCGGACGAGGAACTGGCCAATCGCAAAAAAGCCTGGAACGCACCACCCCTGAAAGCGACACGAGGCACGCTGTACAAGTACATCAAAAACGTCAAAAGCGCCAGCGAAGGCTGCGTCACCGACGAGTGAGTGGACCGCGAAGTCAAGCTCGACATTGCTTGTCGTGATGATTGCCAGATAGCACGAACATTTTGTCGTGCCGCTCAATGTCAGGATCGTCGGGGGAGTTCGCGGGAACAGGATTCGTCGCACGACGAAGAACCATCACTGCTGACTAATCTCGAACTTCACGCGAACGCACATATTCACGATCCGCTTCGCTCAGTCGTTCGAGCTTTACGGTGACCTCTCTTCCGTCTTCCTTGCGAAGACGCACAACGGCACCATCCGATTCGAGGTACGTCGCTTGGGCACGCATGGTGCCAGTGGTGTCAACCCATTCACGTACGCCTGCAAGGGATTCGTCAGTAGTGGCGGATGCCTCGGCGCGAGTCTCCGTGGCTTCATCATCCGAACCGACTTGATCATCCAAATCAACTTTTTGGGTAACTTCGGGCAATTCAGTAGTCAGTTCCTTCGCGATCTGGTCACGATGCGTGAGCGCGGTCGGAGGGCGTAAGGGTGATTTTTTCATGACGTCAGCAATCGCCGCACCCCAATCGCGCGTCATCGCAGTCAAATCACGATTCATCTGTTGCGATAACGACTCGCCTGGCAGGTGACCGCCCTGGCCGACGAATACAGACAGGGCAATCGCCGCGAGCCCGACGAAAATAGTATGCGTGCCAGAAGACATTGTCCATTTTAGACCACCCAGAGCAAGTTTCCTAAATCGCTGGAACGCCAGACTGAGGTTCTCTCGATAGACAATATCTTGCATGCCTGTTTCCAAACTGTGCACGACGAACTCTTCCTGGTACGCCATAATGAACATCGCTCGTAATTGGTCATCGCTTGACGTCTGCAAGGTTCTCGCCAGCGTATCGTAGGATCGGGATGCACAGATAACGCCAAACGCGATGGCCGCAATGGGAAACAGCAGCAGACAGCAGATCACCAACCACCAGTATGCAATGGGGCTCGACCTCAGCCAATACGAACCGGCAAGTGCCACCGTCGCCGTTCCCGCCAGTATCGCCACAGACGTGACGCGGGGCCGCACTGCCGCGATTCGCCCCACGATAGATGCGATTGCTTCAACAACATACAGTGCGAGGCATCCGAATAGCACGACGAGCGATGTCCAACCTTCCGGCGACGCAAATGGAGCCGATTGTCCGCTTTTCCAGAGGAGCACGACCACGATCACAACAGGGATCACGATGCCGAGATTCGCCAGCAAGAACTGCGTGTCGGCTCTTCCCTGTTGAGACACCGATGGACGCAAGGCCATTTCCAAATCGCTCATCGCCCAAAACCTGGACATCAGCAGAAGCAGACCGCAAGTCGAAGCGACAACGATTACCCATACGTGATCGCTTTGCATCCCGCTTATGACCCAAACCACAAACAAGATAAATGCCAGCGTGAACGCATGGATGGCAACACTATGAACGTGTTCATTGCGGTAGCTGGCAAACAAACGCGTCACCGTTGGGCGGACGCCCATGCGAAAATACTTGTTTCTCGCAGCCGCAATAAAATGGCCGCACGATGGACACAGCACGCCCTCGTATGGATCCCCATTCGGATCAGCAACGATGTCGCCCTCTGTGCTGCGATAGAACTGACGCAAACCCGGATCGACGCTTGAGATCCAGATGTAGGTGTGTTTATACGAGTGGTTGCAATGGTCACACTGCTTGTCGACCGTACGAATCGTTTTACGGATACTCGTCATGCGTCTTGACTCGCTCGTTAGCGTCGCAACAACAATAGCGCCGATAACTCGCCAACCGTAGCGACGACACCAAGCAAAAGGAGCAGATGATACGCCGGATACTGCAGAAGAAGATGCGCGTTATCAGGTTCTGGAAGTTGAATGAGAGGACTGGAGCCAAGTGGAGCGTCATCTCTCCATACACTTCCCAGCGTACCCTGGACTTGAATAACGTACATCGACTTTATCCGTAGTTTCTGTCGCGCGAACATGTTGATCGGCAGCGCAAAGAGAATAGCAACCAAAGCACAACTCGTGATCAGAAGAACGCCGGTAGATAGCTCCAAAGACATCATCCGCCATAACAGCCCGCATGTCGTTGCCGCGACGATGACGCCCATGATGACGAGGGTGTTGAGGCGACTCACGACGCGACCTCGCTGAGCATGCACATCGCAGGCGAAATGATCGTTTCTCATATTCCCGCTCGCCCCACTACCTACACGAAACTCATGCCGAATCGGAACGGTCGCGCGGCCCTCGCAGCCCTGAACCATGCACGCATGCTCACTGCATTTGATACAGACCGGCACGACCAGGGAATTCCAGTTCCCTCCCGACCCCTGGACATCGACGAGCCGTTGGCAAATGGGCGTGCCACAGTCCAAACACATATCCGATTCGTAATCGACATAAGATGTCGCGTCCCTGATAGCATCATCCAAGATGAAGGGAGAATCTTCCGGGCGTCGCCGCGGCATTAACGCCAGTATCGTCGGCGCGTAAAAATGGCATCTCCAAGCTGAGCACGAACCAACGGACCACCGAGCGACTTAAAAACGCGGCCAAGGCGGCCCCGAGAAACGCCACCGCGATCCAGGCGCCAACGACACCATACGCTGCTGGCGGCGCGATGTAGTAGTCGATACCCGGATAGGCGGGATGAAGAACGCTGAGAACCCAGCATATGCCAGCGAGACTCGAAGCGTACACCAACAGCCTCAATAGAGCTCCAAAGATGAAGCGTCCAATCATGCCATCATTCCCAGCCAAGAGACTCGTGACTGACACAAGTTGATGATTATGCACCAACCACATTTGCAATGCAAAAAACCGTGATGTTCGAAGTACCAGGGCCTTTCAACGCTGCCCGGTTGCTACCGGATTCGAACCGCCGGCCCGGGCTCGGTCATGCTCATGGTTCAAGCGACTGACCACGCGTCGCACACAAACCGGACCTTCTTCAATCCCTTGGAATCGGTTATCAATTGGTCTGTCGAGTCCTTTTCCCTTCCATTGGACGGTTATCTCTCCTCGTTCTCGTCGACCGGCAGACGAATGCTATGAAACATATCTATGGGATTGATTCCAACGAATTGAAACTTGAATCTGCCGCGAGCAGTGTTGCTGCGAAGATCAAATGCTGGGCCGCGGAAGTCGATCGCCAAGCCCGGTTCCCCAGGGAATCACTTGCCGTGCTGGCCGAAGAGGGATTCTTGGGGCTCTTTGTGCCGCAAGCATGCGGCGGTCAGGGGCAACCGCCCGGCGTCTTCGCCTCGGTCGTCGAGCAATTGGCCCAGGCGTGCCCCTCCACCGCGATGATCTATGTGATGCACGTCACCGGATCGCAGAGCATCATCGCATCACAGACTCTCGGGCGTCGAGAATCGATCTTGCGAGAAATTGCCGCCGGAAAACATCTGACCACGCTGGCCTTTTCCGAACGAGGATCTCGTTCTCAGTTTTGGGCGCCGATCTCACAGTTTCGCGAGGATGGCCGTGACAGCTACCTGACCAGTGCCAACAAATCGTGGGTCACCTCCGCCCGACACGCCGACTCGTACGTCTCCAGCGTTCAGAAGCCGGCGGCCGCTTCGCCCCTGGAATCGACGCTCTACCTCGTCCGCCGCGACGCACAGGGTGTTCAGGTCGGGGGCGGATTCGACGGCCTGGGCCTGCGTGGCAATGACTCTGCACCGGTCGAGATCATCGACCTGGTGGTGGCCAAGGATGACCTGCTCACCCCGCAAGGGGCAGGCGCAGCGATGATGCTGGAAGTCGTGCTGCCATGGTTTGCCGTGGGCACCGCGGCCATGGCTCACGGTATTTGCCGGGCGGCCATCGCCGCGACTCAGGAACATCTCACCGGTGCCGGCTTTGAACACGACGGCCGGCGGTTGCGAGATCTGCCGAATCTGCGTGCCAGACTGGCCGAAATGAGTTGCCGCACCGAGCAAAGCCGTGCCTTGTTAGGATTTACGGTGCAGTCAATGCTGCGCGCCAACGAACAGACACCACTATATGTACTGCAATCGCGGTTGTCGGCTTTGGAAGCGGCCATTGACGTGACCGATCTGGCAATGAAAGCGTGCGGTGGAGCAGCCTTCTCGCGACATTTGGGAATCGAACAGATGTTTCGTGACGCCCGCGCCGGCTGGGTGATGGCCCCCACCGTTGACCACTTGAAAGATTTTGTCGGCCGAGCACTCACAGGGTTGCCGCTTTTTTGAGACGAACAGGAGACAGCGTGACTGACGACGAAACGATCTTGCTGGGCGCGGTGGCGTACGATGCCAAGGTCGTAACGATCTGGGAAGGCATTCGCGAGCACTTTCACAAACAAGGCGCTCCGATGGACTTCGTTTTGTTCTCGAACTATGAACGCCAGGTGGAACTGCTGCTCAAGGGGCATATCGACATTGCCTGGAACACGCCGTTGGCTCATGTGCGAGTACAACAGCAAACCGACAACGCTTCGTTATCGCTGGGCATGCGAGATTCCGATCAAGACTTTCACTCACGCGTTCTGGTTCGCAATGATGCGGGGATCAACGAGTTGAAGGATCTGCATGGCAAGAGGCTGGCCGTTGGCAGTCGCGACTCGACGCAAGCTCGCATCCTGCCGCTGTATTTCCTGCGTCAAGCCGGCGTCGATTTGCAACAGGTGCAGATCATCCCGTTCGACAGCGACGTTGGAAAACATGGTGACACCGGGACCAGCGAGATCGATGTCTTGCAAGCCCTCGCCGATGGGCGCGCCGATGCGGGAACCATCGGTGACCTGATTTGGGTCAATGAGCAAGCCGCTGGGCACGTCGATTCCAATCGGATCCGCTCGCTGTGGACCACCCCGCCGTTTGACCATTGCATGTTCGACGCGCTACCCAATCTCGACCCCGGCAAGATCCAGCGATTCAAGAAAGCCTTGTTCGGAATGAAGTGGGATGTGCCCGAGCATCGTCGCCTGCTGGAATTGGAAGGATTGAAGGTTTGGATGCCGCCCCGCCAAGACGGATACGATAGTCTGCGGGCGGCGCTTGCCGAGCCGACCGTATGACCCATCGATCCACTTCCCGAAACGAGTGAGATGCACAACGAAAACGCGGCATTGGCGATCGATGGCGGCGACTTGCCCCTGGGAGGAGGGCTGCTGGCGCTGATCAGGCCTGCTTTGCAGTTGCTCGAGCCGGGCGGAATCTTGGCCGTCAATTCGCTCAATGCGGCACTTCGTGATGATCTGCCAAAGTGGTGCCAGTTGCAGCACCACGAGTATCGCGAGCGGCAACCAAGCGAGCAGGGCTACGATCGGCATCTGATCAGCCGCGGCATGTTGTCACTGCCGATGGGAGCGCGAGAGACCGGAATCACACTGACCCAGCGAGACGGCCACATTTCCTCGGCCGATGTTTTGAAGTCGACTCCGATGCCCGAGCACGCCGATCCGGCAACCGGGTTCGCGCCACGGGGAGCGCAAGTCGAACCGGGTGGCCCACGCTATCCGTTCACGCTGCTCGACCGTGACCATGTGGCCCCTCCCGAAATTGCCAAACTGTACGATCAGGCCGTCGCCGCGCAGTGGAATGCCGCCACCGACATCCCGTGGAACAAGACACCCCAATTGCCCGAGGCGATCGAGCGAGCACTCGGGCAGGTATTCACGTTCCTGGCCGAAAATGAACTTTCGGCGCTTTATCTGCCCAGCAAGTTCATCTCGCGGATCCATCCGGCGTACGCGGAAACGGCGATGTTTCTCTCCACGCAGATGGCCGATGAAGCTCGACACATCGACGTCTTTCTCAAGCGAGCCCGGGCCGGCGGCGGCGGCCTTGGCGTGTCGTCGGCAACCACGTCGCAGTCCCTCCTGTCACTGCTCCAGCTGGAAGATTTTACCGAGGCGGCATTCCTGTTGTCGGTGCTCGGTGAAGGGACCTTCCTGGATCTGTTGACCTTCATTGAAGACCACGCTCCCGATGAGGTCACCGCCGAGGTGGTACGGCGTGCGAAAAACGATGAATCGCGCCATGTGCATTTTGGGATGGTCCATGTTCGACACGCCTTGGCCCATGACGAAACGTTGTACGCGCGCCTGGAAGCCGCCGTACGCAAACGAGCGGCGAGTCTTGCCAATGTCGGGGGTGCGCCGAACCGCTCCAAGACGGACTGACCGTGCTGGCCGCCGGCAGTACCGATTCCAAGGCGATCGCTCGCGGGCATGACTCGTTTCGCGAATTGCTGCAAACCATGCACGACAGCCGAGTGAAGCGTTTGCTGCACGCCGGGTTCACGAGCCAGCAGGCACAAACCCTATCGGATTTGCACACCCCGAATTTCATGTAGTCGCGCGGTTTGATGCTGTCGTGAGGCCGCTACGGACCTGTTGCCTCGTCAGCAATCTTGGCGAACACAGCGATCGCCTGATCGAATGCTTCTTTCGCTTCCGCACGCTCACCCGGCGAAATGTTACGCTGGCGGTTTTGCCACAGCAACTCGGTCATTTCCACACACCAGCGTGCACTTTTCCGCGAGGCACGAATCGGCTTGCCAGCGACGATCACCTCAACAGGATTCGAGTGCAATTGGGGGAATTGACGCACGGCAACCCAACTGCTTTGCCCGATCGGGACATCGACTTCGATTCGATGCACTTGACCATCGGCGGGAACGGTTCGGGTCGCTACCGGCTGCCCATTGACAATGATTTCCACTTCTCGCGTTCCGCCTTTGAGCCAGCGCTGCGAACGGTCGCGGTGCAGCAAGACCGTGTCCCCAGCGACCGCGCGACCGGCCTGCGCCTGCTGGGTTCCATAGGCGACGCCTTCAGGCACTTGCGGGGCAAAGGCAACGTCGGCGACGACGGCCACCGGACCGGGCTGGGAAAGCGTTGTCTTTCCATAGCCCGGCGCGACTCCGTTGACGGTCATCATCGGCAAGTGCGCGTATCCATCCGAAACATAGGATCGTCCCGCGGCAAGTCCCTGGCACCAATTCGCAAAATCAAGTTCCGCATCTTTGCCCAGCTGAACATAAACGCGTCCCTGGCCAACGCGCCGACTACTCATGCAGGGAAAGTCGGTTTCGCCCGAGACTTTCAGCGGAAATCCGCAATTGAGAATGTGATACCAGGTGTTCCACTCCTGGATTCGCGCGGTATCCATCGCGCTGATGAAGTCACACACGCCGGCAACCGTGCTGACACAGATCTCCATCGCCCCGACACCGTTCATTTCGGGAACCGCGAAATTTGGCAACTGCTCGGCTGCCCTCTGATGGGCGACGATCAACTCGTCCTGGGAAAGCTGCCAGTCTCGATCCGAATCGATCCGCTCGAATTCCAACGGCAAGAACGCAGTTGCGGCTTCATCTTTTTCGATCGTTCCGCTGTGATTCTGGTCCGATCGCCGTAGCAATCGCCTGGTTGCAGATACAGGATCGATCGCCAGCCCGCTTGCCGAGTGCGCGTAACCGGCATAGCCGCCTTGTGCTTTCGCCCAACGCATCACCGGTGTCGTCCATGTTGGCCAGCCCTCGGATTTCGTTCCCTGCGAATCGGGATAGGTTTGGTCATTGAGATTCAACAGACAAACGTGACCCAACGCCTGCGAACCGAATCCGCTGATTTCCAAATCGTACTTCAACAGTGTATCGTCGGTCCCGAACATACTCGCGTCGGGATTGAAGTATTGACGTTGAAACTCGAAGCATGGCCCCCATGTCAAAATGCAACCGACGTTCAATCCCTCGCCCTGTACCTGGCGAAACATATCCGAGGGGGTCACGCCTTCGGTGGGATGCGTGTAGTGCGCACAACCGGCCGCATGAATGTGATGATCACCGCTAAAGAATCCGTAGTCCCGCGGGTTGATCCAACGCGCCAGCTTCATCTCCAATCGGTTTTCACGCCGCGGATCGACTTCAACTTCTGTTCGGATCACCTGATACTCGGGGCCGCGGCTGTATTGGACTTGAAACCGCCCCGGCGGTAATGAAATTGTCTCGCCATCGATGCGATAGACGTGAGACTGGAAGAAAAAATCAGGCGCCAGTCTCTTTGCTTGCAGCGGAAAAACGCGGCCCAACGAATCACGAAATTCCATCCGGGCGATTCCCGGGGATCCGTCAAAGTCGGAGATCGATAGTCTCAGCGGGACCGCCGGCAGGACGTCGAACAACACCGGCAGCTCATTGCGGTGTTCCAGGTCGGCCGTTCCATCACCGATGTCGAAATGAAGTACACCTTCACGCTTTCCTGCCTCACTGGAGGCCAGCAACACGATCGCATATTCCACCTCCAATCCCGACAGCCGCTCGGTCATGGGTGGCGAGTCGTACAACTCGACCGCCAGAAACCGTTCGTTTGACTGGTCATCATTTTGGTTCTCGGTCAACTCCGTTTGTTGTTGACGTCGCATGCTGAAATCGGAGGCGCCCGCGTAAACGGGACCAGCCTGGGGACTGCTGATCTGCAATCGCGAGGTCGATGTACTGTGATTGATCACCTTTACCAGTGCCGGACGATAACCCTGCTGTTGAATCGTGGCGGTTGCAGGGCCACGTTTCACGCTGACCCGCTCCTCAGGGCTGATCGTCACGACCGCCAACACGGCACGGTCAAGCGAGCTTTGAATCTTGCCGGCATCCTGCACCTGAACGGCCGCGTCGATCTCAGCCATCCATGCGTCGGGCAACGGATGTCCCAGAGACTCGAGCGTCAACAGGACCCGCCGAACATTCGATGCCAGCGGTTGACCAGCCACATCCGCTTCGCCGACGCCATCATCGGGCGACTCCGCGGGGGCACTGCCGGCAACGGCGAGGATCAGTAAACATCCGGCCAGCTTCCAAACAGATTTTGTGTTCATTGTCGGATTCCAATCATGAAGCGATGCGTCGACCGTGACCAGGCCGCACGGACGGCTGAATGATTTGTTCAGCGAATTCATCACCGATCACGTGCTAAGCGAGCAATTCCTTGACCACATGCCCGTGCACATCGGTCAAGCGGTAATCACGCCCTTGGAAGCGGTACGTCAACCGTTCGTGATCAAACCCCAGCAGGTGCATGATGGTGGCTTGCAGATCGTGCACATGCACCGGATTCTCGGCAACGCTGAAGCCGAGTTCGTCCGAACTGCCGTAGTCGAATCCACCTTTCACACCGCCGCCCGCCATCCACATCGAGAACACGTCGGGATAATGATCACGACCCAACACCGCGCTCTTGGCCGTCCGTCCTTCGCGGAATGGAGTGCGACCAAATTCGCCCCCCCAGATGATCAGCGTGTCTTCCAACAAACCGCGGTTCTTCAAGTCCGTGACCAGGGCCGCGATCGGCTTGTCCATGGTAGCGCACTTCTTCGTCAGACCGTCGGTCAGACCGGTATCGCTGCCGGTACCGTGAAAATCCCAACCCCAGTCGAAAAGCTGAACGAATCGCACGCCCGATTCGACCAACCGGCGGGCGAGCAAACAATTGTTCGCCAAACTCGATCCGCCCGGCGTCGCACCATAATCGTCGAGTGTTTTCTGAGACTCCTGCGAGATATCCATGACTTCCGGCACCGCGGTCTGCATCCGGAAAGCGAGTTCGTATTGGGCAATCCGCGTCAACGTTTCGGGATGGCCCATTTCGGCCGCCTGAATTTCGTTCAGATCTTTCAACGCATCGAGACTCATTCGGCGCATCTCGCGGTCCATCCCGGCGGGATCCGAAGAGTACAGCACCGGGTCACCTTTCGATCGGCATTGCACTCCCTGATAGACCGATGGCAAAAACCCACTGCCGAATGAATTCTTTCCACCATTGGGCTGGACCCCGCTGGAGATCAAGACGACGAAACCGGGCAGGTTTTCGTTTTCGCTGCCCAGTCCGTAAGTGACCCACGAACCCATCGATGGGCGCCCCGGGCGGGGCGAACCGGTGTAGATCAGCAACTCAGCCGGCGCGTGATTGAACTGGTCGGTATGCATCGAGTGCACGACACACATCTCATCGGCGATCGGATGAAAGTTCGGGATCGCGTCGGACATCCACATGCCGTGTTTGCCAACCTGCGACCATTGACGGGGCGAACCCATCAACTTGGGTGTGCCGGAGGTAAATGCGAATTCGCGACCGGCGATAAACTCGTCGGGACAGTCTTGCTCGTCACGCTTGACAAGTTCGGGCTTGTAATCAAACAGATCAAGATTCGGCGGCGAGCCGGTCATGTGCAAATAGATCACCCGTTTCGCCTTGGCCGGAAAATGGGGCCGTTGCGGGGCTAGCGGGTTCGCGGCCGAACGAGCGGCCGACGAAGCTTCGCTGGCAATCAGACTGCCCAGCGCGATTCCGCCCAACCCGATCGTTGATTGCTGAAGAAAATGTCGTCGAGTGTTCAGTTGCACTCTTTCGATTCTCGGATCCATAAAGTTTCTTCTGCAGACCGACTTGTCCCGGGTCGGAAGGGGTTCATGACTGGGCCGCCGACTTGGGACGAGTCGGCCTACGATCTGCCCAGCGGTTATCGTTTCATGTACATTTCGTCGAGATTCAAAATCACGTTTCCGACCACCGTCCATGCAGCCATCTCGGCCAGATCAAGGTCCAAATCGGCGGGCAAATCACCGATCGGCTCGGTGGCCAATTTCTTGGCCTGGTCAGGCTCGGACGCGAACTGCTTGGTGGCGTTCTCGACCAGTCGTGTCAGACGCTGAACTTCAGCCGGTTTGGGGTCGCGGATCAAAGCCGAGTGAAATCCGAATTCGATTCGCTGTCGGGCTGTTTCGCCGGCAGCAACCATCCGCCGCGCCAGCGACTGAGCCGCCTCGACATACACCGGATCATTCAAGGTCACCAATGCCTGCAGCGGAGTATTGGTACGAATTCGCCGAACCGTGCAGACTTCGCGATTGGGCGCGTCGAATTGGGCCATCGACGGATAGGGACTCGACCGGCGCCATGTCGTGTAAATACCGCGACGGTATTTGTCGTCGCCGGCGCTGGTTTGCCAGTCGGTCGTGGATCCGAAAGCTGCGGTCAAACCGGATTGCGGTTGTGGCGGGTTCACCGGCATCCCATACATCTTGTCGCTCAGCAAACCGCTAACAAACAATGCTTGATCTCGCACCATTTCGGCCGAGATACGAAACCGCGGACCTCTCGCGAGCAGCCGGTTTTGCGGGTCGGCTTCGATCATTTCGTCGGAAGTGACCGAGCTTTGGCGATAGCTGGCCGATGTCACCAATAGCTTCAGCAGCGCCTTCAAGTCCCATCCGCCGTCGCGCAGTTCCGCGGCCAAGTAGTCCAGCAACTGAGGATGCGATGGCAACTCACCCTGCGAGCCAAACTCTTCGCTGGTAGACACGATTCCGATCCCGAATATCTGTTCCCAATGCCGGTTGGCGATCACGCGCGGTGTCAACGGGTTGTCTTCGTCGATCAGCCATTGGGCGAGCGCCATCCGGTCGCGCGGGCGACCCTCGGGCAGCGGGTGAAAGGCGACCGGCGTTCCCTCGTTCACCTCGTCGCCGGTGCTCAAGTAGTTGCCACGGATTTGCACCTTGGTGACTCGCCGTTGGTCATCGGGCAACTGCCGCATGACCGGCACGGTCGTGTACGGCTTGACCTTGCGGAGCTTCTGTTCGAGGTTGGTCAATTCATCACGCAATGGCTCAAGCTGCGGGGCAATGCCGCGATAGTAACTTGCCAACTGCTGCCGTTGTCCGTCGCCCAGATCGGCGTCAGCGATTCGAACCAGTTCGCGAATCGCCGCCGGCATCTTCGCCCACCCGGCAGCGTTTTCGTCGGTCGTCATGGCGACACGGAAATGATCGATCAGATGTTGGGGGTGAACCGATCCTTGATCCAGACGCAGTGTCAGTGTTCCAGGGGTCAAATGTCGCGGACTTTGCAAGACCAAGGTCAGCTCATGAGGGATGCCGGTTTGCCCGCCGATCGCCCAACCCTTGCTGTGATCCGAATTGCCCGACAACAGCGACTGTGCAGGAAAACCTTGTTGTTCATGGTCGGCAAACGCGGCATCAAATTTCAGCGTGATCGCACCCCCCGGCGAGTACTTGCCACTGGGAGCCGGCACCTCCTTGGGCGACTGCTGCCACACAACTTGATGCTGGTCATCAAGCAGCAACACCTTGAATCCTTTCAGTCGATCGAGGATCGCCGAGCCACCGTCGGTCCGATTCCAAACGACGACCTGATCGATCGGCTTGACCGTGCCCAAATCGATTTCCAACCAGGGATTTTTCTCGGTGTCGGTGTGAGTGGTTTTGTTTTTCGCAAAGTCGCCGTCGGTGGTTCCATCATTGGCGTACTCCATCTGGCCTCCAAAGGCGGTCGAACTCTGGGTCGCTTTGCCTGTCCGTGCGACGTTTTCACCACCGCTAAACGCTTCGACCTCGGCCAAATGCAGAATCCGTTGATTGCCCGGCAACTCGATTCGCACGTAACGAGCATCCATCGCGGTTGATCCAGCCGGTGTCCAAGTCGCAACAGCGCCGGTGAGCACGAAATTGGATCTTTGTTCCTGATCCACCTCAAGCTTCAGTCCGAACAACGTGCTGTCGGTCGTGGGGAAGGCAATCGAATAGGAATCCTGTTCCGCTTTGTCTCCGCTGGCCCTGATCCAGCCATCGTCCTCGACATTCAAATCACGGTTTCGGGCAGAAACGGAATCAGGCGACAGCACAGTCCACTGCGGTTCTCGTCGTACCTCCGCGAGCCAATCCGCCTGTGCCGCCTCGAGTTCCGGTGTTGATCTTTCGAGGACCGATTTCAACTCGGCAATCCGCGCTGACCACTGTGCCTTCTGTGCTTCCTGTTCGTCGGACCACAGAGAAAGCAACGGTCGTTCATCCTTTTGGTCGGTGTCCTCGCTGTTATTGAAGAACGCGAACAGTTGGAAATACTCATCCTGCGTGATCGGATCGTATTTATGTGTATGACATTGGGCGCAGGCGATGGTCGTGCCCATCCAAACGGCCAACGTCGTATTGACCCGATCGACAACCGCGACGTTTCGAAATTCTTCGTTGTTCGTCCCACCCTCGTTGTTGGTCATCGTGTTGCGATGGAAGGCGGTCGCCGTCAATTGCTGGTCGCTTGGATGCTCGATCAAATCACCAGCGATCTGCTCGATCGTGAACTCGTCAAACGGTTTATTCTCGTTCAACGATCGGATCACATAATCGCGATAAGCCCAGATCGTCCGTGGTGGGTCGTCGGCATATCCGGCGGAATCGGCATACCGCGCCAGATCCAGCCAAACTCGCGCCCATCGCTCACCAAACGACGCTTTCGCAAGTAACCGATCGACGTACAACTCGTAAGCATCTTCTCGCCCGTCATGCACCAGCGCAACCGCTTCCTCCCAGGTCGGCGGTAATCCGGTCAGATCGAGCGAGAGACGACGCGCCAGCACCAACCGATCCGCTTCGACAGAGGGATGCAATCCTTCGGCCTCGAGTCGGGCGAGGACAAAATGATCGATCGGATTTCGCGGCCATTGTTTGTCATGGACCGCGGGCAGCGGTGGCCGAGTCAATTCCTGATACGACCAATGCCTGGCATAGTCGGCACCTTGCCGGATCCAACGACGAATCAATTCGACCTGCTCCTCGCTCAGGCGACGCCCCTTTCCGTCCGGCGGCATCCGCAAGTCTTCATCATCGGTGGTCAGCCTCTCGATCAACTCACTGGCATCGGGATCCCCGGGAACGATCGCCGCATAGCCGCCCAGATCTTGCCGCGACCCGTCCTCGGTGTCCAAACGCAAATCGGCCGCGCGTTCGGCTTCATCGGGGCCGTGACAGATCAAACAGTTGCCGGACATCAGCGGACGAATATCACGATTGAAGTCGACCGGTTGGTCGGCAACCAAGCTGCACCGCAGGCATGCCACCAAGATTACACAAATCGACACTCTCAACAGGAAGCACAACATCAAAGGATCGCCGATGCGGGAAGGCGGGTGGGGAAGGGCGGTGCAGGGCAGGGTGGCGCGGAAACCACCGGATTGAACCACCCTCAGTTTAGCAGAAACGCTACGATCCCCGAATCGTTGGAGTTTGCAGGACGATTCTGACGCCTGACGGGATCGAATTGAATGTTTCGCCCCAGTTTTATCCGCGGCGGCAGATCGAACCTAGACGACAGCGTATGCTTCAATGAGACTGCCCCCAGAAAACGACCATCCGCCGCACGCCCCCCCCTCTTGATACTATGTTGCTCCGCCGCCTTGCTCCGCGACGCTCCATCGTCGGGTGCTTCTTGTCGACGTTTTGTGCCAGCTTTGCGCCCGGGCAGGGTGGCCCGGCAAACGTGGTGGTCGCCCCGGTGATCGAACGTCATTTTGCCCCCAGCCAATCATTCGTCGCCAACGTGAAGCCGCGCCGACAGAGCGTGATCGGCAGCGCCGTTGACGGCCGAGTCGAGGAGTACTTGATCGACGCCGGCCAACCGGTCAGCAAGGGACAGGATTTGGCTCGGCTTCGCACCGGTACGATCGAGATCGAACTCGACGGTGCCGAGGCGGAACTGGCGCTTCGTCAGGCCGAACTCGACGAGCTGAACAACGGCTCGCGTCCCGAAGAGATCGAACTTGCCGAGGCGGCGGTGCGCGGCGCTGAAGCTGCGATGCAGTACGCTCAAGCCAGACTGGCCCGCGCCGAACGTTTGTTCAAGACTTCGGCCGGTCTATCGCAAGACGAATTCGAGGCGGCACGCGCCGCCGCAACCGCGGCAATCGAGCAATTCAGTGAATCCAAAAGCTCGCTGAAACTGGTGCGCGAGGGGCCCCGGGCGGAACAGAAAGAACAAGCCGCGGCGCGTCTGGAGATGCAACGACAAGTGGTGGAAGGACTCCGCGATCGCAAAGAAAAATATGCGATTCACGCGCCCTTCAACGGTTATGTCGCCACCGAATTGACCGAGGCCGGGGCCTGGGTCCAACAGGGAGACCCGCTGGCAGAAGTCATCGAAATCGATCCGGTCGAAGTCGAAGTGTTCGTCCCCGAAGCAAGCATTCGCTATGTCCAACGAGGCGCCCAGTGCGAAGTCACGGTCGAGTCCATTGCTGAACATCCATTCACGGGCACCGTCGATCGGATCGTCCCCTTGGCCGATGCCCGTTCGCGAACCTTTCCGGTTCGCATCCTTGTTCCCAATCCGCCCATCGAATCAGCGGCACCGAGCGAATCCCAACAGGCTACCGAATCCGGTTTTCTGGTCGACTCCAGACATGAGCTGATGCCGGGAATGCTGGCCCGAGTGTCGCTGCCAACCGGAGACGCCCGCACGCGCATGCTGGTACCCAAAGATGCGTTGATCTTCGGCGGGCCCAATCCCGTACTATTGAAAGTGGATGGCGGCAAGGCAGCAATCGTTCCTCTGCGAACCGGACCGTCGTTGAAAGATTGGATCGCGGTTGAATCGTTGGCTCCTGGCGCACTGGTGATCGGCGACCTGGTCATCACGCGCGGAAATGAACGAACACGACCGGGACAGGACATTATTATTTCCGAACAACAACCACCACTGAATTAGCGTTACCTGTTCATGCATCCGATCGAAGCTTGTGTCCGAAATCCGGTGAAAGTCGCTGTCGGTGCTCTGCTGCTGATCCTCTTCGGACCGATCGCACTGGCGCGGATGCCGATGCAGCTGACCCCGGAAGTGCAAACGCCGACCCTGACCGTTGAGACACGATGGCCTGGCGCGAGCCCGCAAGAAGTCGAACGCGAAATCGTTCAAGAGCAAGAAGAGCAGCTCAAGAGTGTCGAAGGCGTGACCAAAATGACCAGCGAGTCGATGGACTCGATGGGACGGATCCAACTGGAGTTCTTCGTCGGCACCAACATGGAAGAAGCGTTGCTGAAAGTGAACAGCCGCCTGCAGCAAGTTCCGGAGTATCCAGAAGAAGCCGACGAACCGGTCATCACCGCGAGCAGTTCGTCGGACCGGCCGATCGCCTGGTTCATCTTGAGCGCACTGCAACCGAAGATCGCCGACATTGAAGCATTTGCCGCGGAACAGCCGTCGATTGCCCCCGAGTTGCGTCGGATCAGCGAAACCAACAACCCGGGACTGCGAGTGCTGCGTCTGCGAGAACTGTCAGTCGCGCACCCCGAGGTCAAACCCCTTTTGCCGCCCGACCTGAACGTGCCCGGCATGCGGCGATTTGCCGAAAATACGATCGAAGCGAGACTGGAACGCGTCAGCGGTGTCTCCAATGCAAACGTGTTGGGCGGATTGGAAGAAGAAATGCAGGTCGTGGTCGATCCGGAGCGGCTCGCCGCCCGGCAATTGACCATCGATGACGTGCGGCGAGTCTTGCGGCCGCAAAACCAAGACACTTCGGCAGGCGATTTCTGGGAAGGAAAACGCCGCTATGTCGTTCGCACGATCAACCAATTCCGCGATCCCGAGCAGGTCAGCAGTCAGGTGCTGGCGATTCGCGACGGTGCGCCCGTTTTCGTCGGCGACGTTGCCGACGTCCATCTCGGTTTCAAAAAGCCGGATGGCTTGGTGCGGCGATTCGGTGATTCTTCAATCGCTATCAATGCCGTGCGTGAAACCGGCGCCAACGTGCTGGATGTGATGCAAGGGCTTCGCGAAGCCGTGGAAGAACTCAACGATGACGTCTTGGAAAACCAGCAATTGCAGCTCACTCAGGTTTACGACGAAACTGAATACATCAATTCGTCGGTCCGCTTGGTCAACCAGAACATCATCATCGGTGGTACGCTGACGATGTTGGTTCTGATGCTGTTCTTGCATCTTGAAGTTCGAACACTGCTGATCATGCCGTTCGTGGTGGCTTCGGCCATCGCAGCGGTCTTGGTTCACCCGGCATTTTTCATTGTCACCGTGGCACTGATTGTCATCGCCGGATTCTGGTTTGCTCGCGGTGCCTTGGTGGTCGGATTGGCGATCCCGATCAGCATCATCGGTACGTTCCTGCTGCTGGATCTGTGGGGGCGTTCGCTGAATGTGATCAGTTTTGCCGGGATGGCATTTGCCGTCGGCATGTTGGTCGATAATGCAGTGGTCGTTTTGGAGAACATTTATCGACACTACCAGAATGGCAAGTCACCGCACCAAGCGGCAGTCGAGGGTACGATCGAAGTCTGGGGAGCGGTTCTCGCGTCGACCCTGACAACGCTGGCCGTGTTTTTACCAGTGCTGTTTGTGGAAGAAGAAGCAGGGCAGTTGTTTCGTGACATCGCGTTGGCGATCAGTGCCGCGGTCGGTCTGTCCCTGATCGTCAGTATCACGCTGATCCCGACTGCCACGGCGCGATTGCTGAAACCGCACCAACAAGCGACCGCTGGCCAGAGTGCCGATCGCGGCGACAGCCTGTCGAACAACCTCAAGGGAGGGGCCGGAAGATTTGTCAGCGGTACGGTACAGCTGAACCGCATGGTGCAAAAGAACCTTGGGCGACGGCTGGCGGTCGTGACCTTGCTGCTGGCCATGACCGGCGCCGTCAGCTACATGCTGTGGCCCAAAGTCGAATACCTTCCGATGGGAAACCGCAACCTTGTCTTCGGGATCATCCTGCCGCCGCCCGGCTACAACCTGGACGAGTTGAGCTGTTGGGCGAGACGGTCGAGCGGTACTTGCAACCCTACTGGGATGTCGATCCCGATGAGTCCAGAAGCGGCAAACCTGGAATTTCCGCCGATCTTCGACTTCTTTTATGTCGCTCGGGGACGTCAGGTCTTCCTGGGAGTTCGTGCGGTCGACCCGACCCGTGCCGGAGAACTCGTTCCCCTGATTCAACAAGTTCGCGAGCTACTGCCGGGCACCTTCGTGATCGCCAAACAGTCGAGCCTGTTCGAGCAGGGACTGACCGCCGGGCGCACGATCGATGTCGAGATCACCGGCCCCGAACTGACCCAGTTGGTCAATGTGGGCAAACAGGTAATGGGCAAGGTGATGACCGTGGTACCCAACGCCCAGGCCAGACCGGTTCCTAGTTTGGATCTGATCAACCCCGAAGTGCATATCGCACCAAAACTGTTTCAATCCGAACAGATGGGTGTCGACGCGACCAGCCTCGGTTACGCCGTCAACGCGTTGGTCGACGGCGCCTTTGCCGCCGACTATTACATCGGCGGCGACAAAATCGATTTAACGATCATCGGCAATCCCGAAGATGCCAGTCGCTCGCAAGACCTGCAGTCACTGCCGATTGCCACTCCCGGCGGCCAACTGGTACCCCTCTCATCCTTAGCAGATATCGACTTCGACAGCGGTCCGGAACAGGTGAATCATCGCGAGCGCCAGCGTGCGGTCACGATCGAAGTCTCGCCGCCACCGGAAATCGCTCTCGAGGACGCGCTCAACCGAATCGAAGCCGACATCGTTGCACCGATCGCCGCCTCCGGTGCGCTCGCCGGCGGTTATCGAATCGCACTCTCGGGTACCGCCGATAAACTTCGCGACACGTGGCTGGCGCTGCGCTGGAACGTCGTCCTGGCGTTGCTGATCACCTATCTGTTGATGGCCGCGCTTTTTGAGAGCTGGGTGTACCCGTTCGTCATCATCATGAGCGTGCCGCTGGGGGCGGTCGGCGGCATCTTGGGCTTGCGGGCGCTGGGCATCTATCTGGCCTGGCAGAATCTTGCCCCGCAACCATTGGATGTTTTGACCATGTTGGGGTTTGTGATCCTGATCGGAACCGTGGTCAACAACGCCATCTTGATCGTCCACCAGGCATTGAATCTGATGCGCGACGAAGGCTATCGATCACACGACGCGATTTTGGAAAGCGTCCGCACGCGCGTTCGACCGATTCTGATGACGACGGCAACGACCGTGCTGGGACTTTGCCCGCTTGTCCTGTTCCCCGGATCGGGAAGCGAACTCTATCGCGGTCTCGGCAGCGTCTTGCTCGGCGGGCTGTTGGTATCGACCATTTTCACGCTGGTGTTCGTGCCCACCATGTTCCGGATCTTCATGGACATCAAAGAGCGACTGGGTTGGCAGGTCACGCGAGAAATGCCAGCCGACGTGAGTTCGGGTAGCGTTCGGACATTCCGCAGACCGGCAACCAGGAGCGACCGCGACGCCGTTCAACCAGCAACCGCTGTCGACGCCGACCGATCGCTTCGCAGATGACGGGGCAACCAGGCTCCGCCGAAATCACGCCTCCAGCGATTCCCAACGGGCATAGGCAGCGGTCAAACTCTTCTCCAGTTCGCCGAGCTTCGCCGACTTGGCGGCAATCTGCTCGCCACCGCTTTGATAAAAATCGGGGTCCGACATCTGCTCGTGCAGCTCGTTGATTTCGGACTCCAACTTTTCAATGATGTTGGGCAATTGCTTCAGTTCGCGTTGATCGTTGTACGACAGTTTTTGCGCCACGACCTGAGTCGGCTTCGACAACGCTTTTTTTTCCCTGTGGGGTGATTTTGCCGCGCCGGCCTGTCGGCGGCGGTCGACGGCGGCCCGCCATTCGTCGTAGCCGCCCACGTATTCATTGACCTCACCATCCTCAAACACAATCGTGCTGGTCACCACGTTATTGAGAAACGTGCGGTCGTGGCTGACCATCAACAGCGTACCGGCGAAGGTGACCAACTGGTCTTCGAGCAGTTCCAATGTTTCGCTATCTAAATCGTTCGTCGGTTCATCCAGGATGATCACGTTGGCAGGCTGGGTCATCAACCGTGCCAACAGGCGCGATTGCGTTCTCCGCCGGAGAGGAAACGGACCTCGGTGCGCGCACGCTCGGGGGTGAACAGAAAGTCCTGCAGGTAGCCGATGATGTGCTTGGTCTTGTCGCCAATCTTGATTTGGTCGCTGCCGTCGGCGACGTTCTCCTGGACAGTCTTGTTGGGATCGAGCGTGTCACGCAATTGGTCAAAGTAAGCGATCTGCAGATTGGTGCCCAAGCGAACCGTTCCTTGCGTCGGTTGCAGCTGACCGAGCAACAATCTCAGCAGCGTCGATTTCCCTGCTCCGTTGGGACCAATGATCCCCACCTTGTCGCCGCGCATCAGCGTGGTTGAAAAATCACGAACGATTTGCTGGTCGCCATAGGCGAAAGAAACCTGCTTGACTTCGGCGACCAGCGCACCACTCCTTTCGGCCTGCTGCAAGTTTAGCTTCGCGGTTCCTTCATTCTTGCGGCGTTCGCTGTGTTGGACACGCATCGCCTTCAATGCCTTGACTCTGCCTTCGTTGCGTGTCCGTCGGGCCTTGACCCCCTGACGGATCCACGCTTCCTCCTCCGCCAACCGTTTGTCGAACAGTGCGGCTTGCTTTTCTTCGGCGGCGATCGCTTGCTCTTTTCGAGTCAAAAAAGTCGCGTAATCACACGACCAATCGAAGATCCGTCCGCGGTCCACTTCCCAGATTCGCGTCGCCAGGTTTTGCAAAAACGAACGGTCGTGCGTGACGAAAATCAGCGTCTTTTTCCATCGACTGAGAAAATCTTCCAACCACAAGATCGATCGGATATCCAGGTGATTGGTCGGTTCATCCAGCAGCAGGACATCGGGTTCCGACGCGATCGAGCGTGCCAACAGGACGCGGCGTTTCATGCCGCTGGACAAGGTCTCGAAGTTGGCATCTCCGTCAAGCTGCATCCGCGAGAGTGTCGAATCGACGGCATGCTCGATTCGCCACGCTTGATCGGGTTCATCCGCCGACGGTTGACCGTCGATCACGATCGACTTGACGCGTCCGGTCAGATCGGAAGGCACATTTTGCGTCAACCGCGAGACCACGACGCCCGGCGAGATGACAACGCTGCCCGAATCGGGCTGGACCTTGCCGTCCAAGATCCGCAACAGCGTTGTCTTGCCGGCACCATTGCGCCCTAACAGTCCGATACGTTGACCGGCTTCGATTTGCGCCGAGACACCGTCCAACAGGAGCGGGCCGCGAAAACCGATACTCAAATCTTCGATTGCAATCAGAGGCATGGAGCGGAATTGTCTTGGAGTTGGACGATGGATTCGTTGCTGGGCTGGCTGGCGTGTTGCTGGGCCGACTGGCGTCAAGAAGCTTGTAACGCTTCGGCTTTCTCGTTCGATTCACGAAACAGTTTGGCAATGACATCCTCCAGGGGCAGGTCTTCGACAGCCACATCTTCAATGGGATTGTCACGCAGCACCTCGGCAAGCGCTCGGGGTACGTCGCTGCGGGGAACACGAATCCTGACCTTCGGCCAATTCTCCTCCAACACTTCGCCGAAGTTCGACAGGTTATTGGGAAGATGTCCGTCGGCGAACTGCAGCGTAATGATCTTGGAACCGGAAAACTGGTCAATGATGCCCGAGAGCGAACCGTCGTATTCGATTCGACCGCCGGCAATGATCACCACGCGTTTGCACAGCGCCGCGACGTCCTTCATGTAATGGCTGGTCAATAAAATGGTAATCTTCCGTTTCTCTTGATAGTAACGCAAAAACTGCTGGATATTGTGTTGGGCGATCACGTCCAGGCCGATCGTCGGCTCATCGAGAAACAAAACTTCCGGACTGTGCAGCAAAGCCGCGATCAATTCCATCTTCATCCGCTCGCCTAGCGACAATTCGCGAACCGGTTGGCTGAGCAAGCGGCCAACATCCAGCAAGTCCGTTAGCTCCGCGAGCGTGGCGTCAAAACTTTCAACCGGGATCCCGTAAATCTGCTGATGCAGTCGATAAGACTCTTGCGCCGGCAGGTCCCACCACAACTGATTTTTCTGGCCCATGACGAGCGCGAACCGGCGGCGATACTCGTTTTTGCGCTGCCAGGGGACAAACCCCATCACAGTAGCGGTGCCGCTGGTCGGGTTGATCACCCCGCTCAGCAATTTCAGGGTCGTGGTCTTGCCGGCGCCATTGGGACCGAGAAACGCGACCAGCTCGCCTTGCTGCACGTCCAAGTCGATTCCGCGGACCGCCTGCACGTCGTTGTATTCCCGCCGAAAAAGCCCCCGAATGCTTTCGCCAAGCCCTTCGCGTTTCTTGTAAACACGGTAAGACTTGGTCAGTTGGCGGACTTCGATGATCGACATCAGCGGCTTTAGACAACGGAAGAAGGTGGCTCTCGCGAGAGACGGAATTCCAGTATTGTAGGAACCAAACGAATTGTTCGTAGGCGGCAAGATTCATTCGACCAGGCAATTCATTCGACCAGCCATGGGTGGTGACCAGTGAACGAAAATTTGCCCCCGATCCGAGTGGGACTCGGTTATGACTCACACCGATTGGGCAACGGCGGACCGTTAAGAATTGGCGGGATCGAGATCCCAGCGGAACTCCACGCAATCGGCCACAGTGACGCCGACGTGCTGTTGCATGCAATCACCGATGCCTTGTTGGGCACCGTTGCCGAAAAAGACATCGGCCGCCTGTTTCCCGATCATGATCCGGAAAACCGAGACCGCGCCAGTAGCGATTTCCTCCGCGAGGCGATCCACCGGGTCCGCCATCACGGCATGGACATCATCAACATGGACTGCGTGATCCTGGTCGAACGCCCCCAAATGGCACCACATATCCAAGACATGCGCCAGCAGATCGGCTCGGTCTTGGACCTGCCGATTGAGCGGATCAGCATCAAAGCAAAGACGGGCGAGGGTATTGGCACGATCGGCAGCGCTGCAGCCATCGCCGCTCGCGTCGTGGTCCTGGTCTACAAGATCTGATTCGCAGCCGCCATTGCCGCCAAAACCGGTCTCTGCCAGATCGGTCGGTCCCCCTATAATCCCCGCTTTGGCAAAGCACTCGATTCTGACCGCACCCCAGGCGCCACGATGAGCACGGCTGCAGCACCCCAAAGCCCTACCAACCAACCGTCGACCATGTCCGAGATTCGCGTCTACAACACGCTCAGCAAACGGAAAGAGAAGTTCCTGCCGCTGCATCCGCCAAAGGTCGGGATCTATCTGTGCGGGCCAACCGTCTACGCCGAATCACACATCGGCCATATGGTCGGCCCAGTCATTTTTGACACCATCAAACGGTATCTGACCTACTGCGGCTATGACGTCACTTGGGTCGTCAATATCACCGACGTCGACGACAAGCTGATCCAGAAGAGCCACGAACGTGGAATCCCGATGAGCCAGATCGCCTGCGAAATGACCGCCGACTACTTGGCGAACCTGAAAGAACTGGGCGTCAATCAGATCGATCATCTGCCGCGGGCGACCGACCATATGGCTCAAATCATCCACTTCATCCAAACGCTGGAAGAAAAGGGGCACGCCTACGCGGTCGATGGCGATGTCTTCTTTGATGTGGCAAAAGACCCCAACTACGGCCAGCTGTCCAACCGCAGTGTCGATGCCCAGCAGGGCGAAGGCGGCGAAGCGGCAGCAAAGAAACGTTCGCCGGGCGACTTTGCCCTCTGGAAGAGCGCCAAGGGCGACGAAATCGCCTGGGACAGCCCCTGGGGTCGCGGCCGCCCCGGTTGGCACATCGAATGTTCGGCGATGAGCCACGAAATTCTCGGTGACACCTTCGATATCCATGGTGGTGGGCTCGATCTGATGTTCCCGCACCACGAAAACGAACGGGCCCAAAGCAGTTGCTGCCACGGCGCGCCGATGGTCAAGTACTGGATGCACAACGGCCTGATGCGGGCCGGCGAGAAGGGAAAGTCGGTGGCAAGAGCGACCGTGACCGAAACCGTCGAAGAGGCTTCCGCTGGCAAAATCAGCCGCAGCAAAGGTGGCGGCGGACTGTCCGAACTGATTCGTCGTCACACCGGTGAGCGAATTCGCTTCTTTCTGCTCCGAACGCATTATCGTTCGACGATCGTCTACGGCGAAGAGGGACTGCAAGAAGCGGGCACCTCGCTGGAAGCGTTCTACCGGTTCTTTGACCGATTCGACGAAATCACCACGCCCTCGAGAACGTCTCGTTCTACCAATTGCCCACAGCGTCGGCACGCGGTGCGGGCGACTTCGATCCCGGTGACGACGATTTGCTGATCGAAATCCATGCGATGCGACAGAAGTTCCTGGCCGCCATGGACGATGACTTCAACACCGGCGCCGCGATCAGCGTTCTGTTTGATTCGCTGCGACTGCTGAATCGACACATCGACCAAGTACCAACTCGACCGCAAACTCGGATCCCCATGCCCAGCCGACACGGTTGCTGATCAAGGCGACAACCGTCGTTCGCGAACTTGGCAGGATTGCTAGGGCTATTCGCCAAACCAACACCCAAAGCGGGCGGTGGGGACGAAGCGGACGCCGGCGCTGCTGGACAACACCGTCCGATTGCTGATCGATCTCCGCAAAGAAGCTCGCGAGCGCAAAGACTACGCCACCGGCGATGCGATCCGTGATCGGTTAGCGGAGATCGGGATCGCCCTGCTCGATAAAAAAGAAGGAACGACCTGGGAACGAACCGCGTGACCATCCAGACGGATCGTCGGTATCGACCCGGGATTGAATACCACCGGTTACGGCGTCGTCGAATTCGACCGCCGGCCAACCGAGGCTTTGCGAAGCGGGCATTGTTCGCAGCCACCCGCGTGATGGCATCGAATCGCGAGTTGGCCGAGATCTACGATGGCGTCTGTGAAGTGATCGCCCAACATCAACCCGAACTGTTGGCGCTGGAACAATTGTTTTCTCACTACGCGCGGCCGCGGACCGCGATTTTGATGGGTCATGCCCGTGGCGTGATTTGCCTGGCCGCAGGTCGGCGAAAATCCCCGTCAGCCATTTCGAACCGACCCGGGTAAAAAAAGTGATGACCGGAAACGGTCGGGCTCCGAAGCATCAAATTCAACTGGCCGTCAAGACGCAACTCGGACTGGCCACCCTGCCCGAACCCGCCGATGTGGCCGACGCACTGGCGATCGCCTTGTGCGGACACCATCTGGCGGGTAATTCTGTCAGCGACCAACTGGCCCGTTCGTTCCCTCTCCAAGTATCCCGAGACCCTGCGATTGATCGTCACGATTACCGGTAAATTGGTCCACGTCGGCGAAACAGCCGTCACGATCGAATCGGCACCCTTCGAGTACGAAGTGTTGGTGGCCGACTTCACGCGCCGACAACTGCAAAGCCACATCGGCGAACAAACGCGTCTACACACACTCGACTACATCGAGGGGAATACTCAAGGCGGACGCTTGACGCCCCGTCTGGTCGGGTTCATGACCGAACCGGAACGCCAATTCTTTGACCTGTTCTGCAGCGTCGACGGCGTGGGAGTGAAAAAAGCCCTGCGGGCGATGGTCCGACCGGTCAAGGAACTGGCCGTCTTGATCGAAGGACAAGACGCCAAAGGGCTATCGGCACTACCCGGAATCGGTCCCTCGACCAGCGAACGAGTGATCGCAAAGCTGCGCCGAAAAATGCCTCGCTTCGCCTTGATGGTCCAACGCGACAGTGTCGGCGAAACCAACGAAGGCGGCTCGCAAGTCGTCACCGAGACCTTTGACGCGTTGGTGGCACTCGGTCACAGCGAAGCCGACGCAAGAAAGCTGGTCGATGATGTGCTCGCGTCAGGAAAAAAATTCAAAGATACCGAATCGCTGCTGACATCGATCTATCAGCGGTCTCATTGATCGCGACCGCACAAATCGCGGCGGTTTGTTGAGACGTTTGCGCGAAACTTGGCGTCGCCGCCGCACCAATGGCGACACCCACACCCCCCAATCAAGCCAATCCTTAGCGACATGTGGCTAGCAACTAGCCCAGTCGTGGCAGGTTGCCCTCTCCATCAAGACCTCCTAGCTTCTCTCCATCAATCCTGTCAGGCGTGATCGCCCGATGGGAATCGGCTCGCAGGAAGCTCTCTACTCGGAGCTGGACACAAACACAATGGAGACGACCGTGACCAGAAGCATGGTTCTGTTGGGATGGGTATCCGTGTGGTCGGTGGCACTGGCAGCAGTACCGGCTGCCGCCCAAACACGTCGAGCAACCAGATGCGAAGCGCCGACGTGGGGAACCCTGATCAAGACCTCATCCGACGCCCCCGCGATTCTTTGGCACGACGACCTGGAATCGGGTTGGCGCGAATCGCGTCGCCGCGATCTGCCGATGGTGATCTTCATCACCAGCGAGAACTGCACCTACTGTGACGCGATGAAGCGTGAGACCTGGGGCAATCCGTCCGTCCGCGAGCGAATCGCCAACGGCTTTGTCGCGATTCGTTTGACGCCACGAAAGAACGCGGCCACGCTCAAACGGATCGACATCAAAATGTTCCCGATGACGTTGATCGGAGAACCACGGGGCAAGGTGATCGGACACCGCATGGGATACCAACCGCCGGCGGCGCTGCACCAATTGTTGAGCGAAGCGAAGGGGCGGCCACGATTGGTCCGCTAGCTCTGCTGAGGCAACCTGTCGCAGGGAGCCGGATCGGGGTGATCGACTGGTCTCTCAGCTAGCGAGTCCTTGCTCGGCCCGTTAATCTGCCCACAGTCGTATGTTCAGCAGCGACTGTTTCGGCACATAATGCCCCCCCAGATTGGACCGGCTTGCCGTCCTCATCAAGCTCTTACCGCTCGTCTCCCGTGTAGACAAGGAATCACACCGTGGCTTTCATCGTTTGGATCATGGCGACCGCATCATCGCTCACCGCTCGGCTTCGAGAGCATGGTTGTAGCGGCCAGATGGTCACGTCGTTCGGTCTGGTTTTGGTTCTTGGACTGGCGATGGCTCCGGTCCAGGCGATCGCGTTCCAAAATCCAGCTGACACGGCGGCGCAGGCCGCAGAGCCGCAGCAGACTGCGGTACCGGTGCCGACGGCACCGAGCCAGAATGCCGATTCGCCCCGCGTCGGTTCCGGTGGTGGTGGTGGTTTCCCTGGATCTCCTACCTGATTCCTTTATTTGGTGTGGCCGGTCTCGTGTTTACCTATTGGAAATCGTCCTGGGTCGCCCGTCAGGAAGTCGGTACCGAGCGGATGACTCGGATTGCCGCCAGCATTACCGAAGGCGCGATGTCTTTCCTGAAAGCGGAATACACCATCCTGGCGATGTTCGTGATCGCGGTTGCCCTGTTATTGGGATACGGCGGCAGCACCGAAGGCGAACTGTCCTCGCCCCTGATCGCGCTGTCGTTCGCACTCGGAGCGACCTGCTCGGCATCGGCGGGCTTTATCGGAATGCGAGTGGCGACCAAAGCCAATGTGAGAACAACGCAGGCGGCAAGAACCAGCCTCGGTGCGGCCTTGGAAGTCGCCTTTGCCGGCGGCTCGGTGATGGGAATGGGCGTCGTCGGACTGGGTGTGCTCGGATTGAGCGTTCTGTTTGTGGTTTATGGAACCCTGTTCGGATTGGACTCGCAATCGAGCGTGACTCGAGTGATCACGGTGCTGACCGGATTCTCGTTTGGTGCCTCTTCCATCGCCCTGTTCGCGCGGGTTGGCGGCGGCATTTATACGAAAGCTGCCGACGTGGGGGCCGACCTTGTGGGGAAGGTCGAGGCGGGAATTCCCGAAGATCATCCGTTGAACCCCGCGACCATCGCGGACAACGTTGGCGACAATGTCGGCGACGTCGCTGGGATGGGTGCCGACTTGTTCGAGTCGTACGTCGGATCGATTATCGGCACGATGGTTTTGGGGGCGGCCTTCTTTACCGTTTTCGATTCCGGAGAGATGGACGTTTTCGGTGGATTGTCGGCCGTCCTATTGCCGCTGGTTCTGGCCGGAATGGGGATCCTCACTTCGATCGCCGGAACGTTCTTCGTGAAGGTCAAGGAAGGTGGCAACCCCCATCATGCGCTGAACATCGGTGAATTCGGCTCGGCAGGCATTCTGCTGATTTTGACCTACGCGATCATCAAGTTCATGTTGCCCGGCAGCTGGACTCACGCAGACGTCGAATACACCAGCAACGGTGTGTTCATTGCAATTCTGTTCGGTTTGGGCGCCGGTTTGGGAATCGGCAAGGTGACCGAGTACTACACCGGAACCGGGACCGCGCCGGTGAGATCGATTGTCCGCCAATGCGTCACCGGACCGGCCACGACGATCATTGCCGGATTAGGCGTGGGCATGATGTCGACCGCGATTCCGATCCTGATCATCGCCGCCGCAATCCTCGGTGCGAACTATTTCGCCGGCCTGTATGGCATCGCGATTGCCGCCGTGGGCATGCTTTCCAATACGGGGATTCAATTGGCCGTCGACGCGTATGGCCCCATTTCAGACAACGCCGGTGGGATCGCCGAAATGGCCGACCTGCCCCATGAAGTTCGACAGCGCACCGACAAACTCGATGCGGTTGGCAACACGACCGCAGCAATCGGAAAAGGGTTTGCGATCGGCTCGGCGGCGTTGACGGCCCTGGCCCTGTTCGCCGCCTACATCACCGCCTACAACGCCACACACGACGCCGCCAAACAGATCACGGAAATCAGCATTACCAATCCCTACGTGATGGCATCGCTGTTCGTGGGAGCGATGTTGCCGTTCCTGTTTTCGGCCCTATCGATGAATGCGGTGGGCCGCGCCGCGATGGCGATGATCGAAGAAGTTCGCCGCCAATTCAAAGACATTCCTGAACTCAAGGCCGCCTTGAGCGTGATGAACAATAACGACGGCAAGAAATTCGACGAGTGGTCGCAAGCGGATCAAGAGATCTTTCATGCCGCAGACGGAAAAGCGGAGTACGGAAAATGCGTTGCGATTTCGACTCGAGCGTCGATCCGTGAAATGATCCTTCCCGGCTTGGTCGCGATCCTGGTCCCGGTCGGCTTTGGTTTCCTTCCCCTGTACTTGGGATTGGAAGGAAACACCAACGCTTTGATGCTCGGCGGATTGCTCGCCGGGGTAACCGTCAGCGGCGTTCTGATGGCGCTGTTCCAGTCCAATGCCGGCGGTGCCTGGGACAATGCGAAAAAGATGATCGAGGAAGGGTTCGATTGCGACGGACAAATGCTGGTCAAAGGAAGTGATAGCCACAAGGCCGCGGTCGTCGGTGACACCGTCGGTGACCCGTTCAAGGACACGTCCGGCCCATCGCTGAATATCTTGCTCAAACTGATGAGTGTCGTTGCACTCGTGATTGCGTCACTCATTTAGTATTCTTCCATCGATCCGATCGGCCAGACGATCGTCACCATGACTGAACGAATCACCGGCATCCTGACGCCGAATATCACTCCGGTCGATTCGGCAGGCCGCGTCGACGAAGAACGCCTGCGCGGCTACGTCGATTGGTTGATCGATCGCGGCGTCGATGGTCTCTATCCCAACGGCAGTACGGGCGAATTTGTTCGATTCAACGCCGAAGAACGGCGACGGATCGTGCAGATCGTGGTCGAACAAACCGCCGGACGTGTTCCCGTTCTGGCAGGTGCGGCCGAAGCCAACGTCAAGGAAACGATCGAGGCGTGCGAAGCTTATGGGGCCATGGGCGTCCGCGCGGTTGCGATCGTCGCGCCTTTTTATTATCGGCTGAGCAGCGAAGGCGTTTATGCGTACTTTCGTGAAATCGCCGACACTGTTTCGGTTGATGTGACGCTTTACAATATTCCGCTGTTCGCTTCGCCGATCGATGTACCCACGGTCATCCGTCTGGCCTCCGAATGCCCACGGGTCGTCGGTATCAAGGACAGTTCCGGCGATCTACCCAACATGCTGCGGATGATCGCAGCCATTCGGCCGATGCGCGACGAGTTTTCCTTTCTCACCGGCTGGGATGCTTCGCTGGCGCCGATGCTGATCGCCGGTGCCGACGGAGGCACCAACGCGACCAGCGGCGTGGTGCCAGAATTGACTCGGGCGATCCATCGCGCCGTCGTCGCGGGAAACATCTCCGAAGCGATGCGACTGCAGTTCCAACTGTTGCCACTGTTCGATGCGATGATTTCGCTGGGTGAATTCCCCGAGGGATTTCGAGCCGGGGCGAGATCGAGAGGCTGGAATCTTGGTGCCGGCCGCGTACCGCTGTCACCAGAACAGCGAGACGCCGTGGCGAGAACACAACGCGAAATCGACGCCTTGGTCGCCGAGGTTGCCGATCTCGACGATTCGCTCGTCCTGCCACCCGAAACGATCGAAAAGATCGTCCAGCGAGTGATGCGACAACTCGGTTCGTGATCCCAGTGCAGCGGCAACCTTGTCCCCGTCCGAGCCGGTCTGTTACTGCACGGGAAGCGACACGCGCCGAATCGATCAACGGGCGCCGCGCCAACATAGACTGGAACGCGCTAGTTTCGGAAAAGGGGGGGAGCGACTTCGTTTCAACATCCACGAAGAGATTGGCATCGTGCGCAAGGCGCTGAACGCTTCAAAACCGATCGTGCCCGTTCCGACGGAATTGGTGGTCACGTCGAACGAATAGAACAGGCCGTCGGAAGCGATGGGCGGCCCAGAAAACTGGAAGAACTGTGCATCGACGTCGCCGTTGGTCAGCAGTAGCGGCAGCTATGGACAAGCAAGCATCCAGCGCAGCGGACTGGCGCATGTCGAATACACGGACGGGACCTTTGTCGACGTGTTGGACCAGCAAAGCGTCGACATCCAGTCCTATTACGATGCCTTCGGCAACGTCTACCCAAACCGACAGCGACCAGTCGGGCAACGTCCTGGCCAGCTACGATTACGAAGTCCGAGCCGATGGCAAACGCACCAGTCTCGATGAAACGGTGTGGTTTGACGCCAACGACGACGACATCCGGCAAGCGGGTGAAGTCAAGTCGACCTCCTACGATTGGACCTACGATGACGTGGGCCGTCTGACCGACGAGGCGATCACGCACTTCGACTCGGGCGTCTCGCAGGCCGAGAAGTTCGAGTACGACCTGACCGGCAATCGTACGAAGCTGGAAAAGGACACGGGCTAAAGCGGCACGTTCGTCCCCGACGAGGTGTTCGCCTACGACTACGACGCAGGCGACCGGCTTGAATTCGAGTATCTGGACAGCGACAACAACGGTACGACGGATCAGACGACCGCCTACGACCAGACGCAGCAGACCGAGAAGGCCGTCACCGCTGGGGCCGTCACGGTCAGCAAGCAGATCTTCGGCTACAACCTGCAAGGACGGATGGCCTCGGTTACGAACGACACGTTTGATGGATCGGGCGACCTGACCGCACGTGAGCGGACCACCTACACCTACGACTCCAAATCCTACCGGGTCCAACTGGTCAACGAGAGCGAAGGGTTTGATGGCAACGGAGATCCCACAGGCGTCTGGACTGAAACTTCATCGACCGAATTCCTAGCTGACCACCATAACCACACCGGTTACACGCAGACGATCCGCGAAAGAACAACGAACGCTGACGGCTCAACGAAAACGATCGACTACACCTTCGGTCACGACGAAATCGCCCAGCGAGTCGTAGAACGTGACTCAGGCGGCACCATCACCAGTGACGCTACCCACGTCTTCGGTCACGACGGGCATGGCAGCGTCCGAGTCCTCTACGACCTGGCGACAGCGGCCGCCAACATCGCTCAAGCCTTCACGTTCAGTGCTTACGGTCAGATGATCGCGCTGCACAACTCACAGGCTGCTTCCTCGCCGCTCGCATCTCGCCTCTCGTCGCTCGGCTATTCCGGAGAACACTTCGACGCCAGGGCGCAACAGCAGTACCTCCGCGCCCGCTTCTACAACCCAGCCAACGGACGCTTCAATCGCCTCGACCCCTTCGCGGGCAACATGCAAGACCCACAGAGCTTGCACAAATACGCCTATGTGCATGGGGATCCGATACAACAGATCGATCCGACGGGCTGGTTCAGCGCGACTGGCACGGTCGCGTCGATCTCTGTTGGGAACTCTCTTTCGACTGTCTATAACGACGCTGTTGTCGGTGCGGGTCAAGACATAATCTCTGGCCTGCTCGGACAACAGGTACATCTTGATCCGATGGGTCTAGCGTTGTCAGCTCTGCTTCAAGGGCTTGGGCAAGCGGTGGGCTTTTTCGGGACTTTGCTGCGTGACGCTCTTCCGATCATAGAAGCTGGCATTTTCATCGAAAGCGGCTTCGGATCACGAGGCGGAACAGTCTCAGAAGAAACCGCGCTGAACTGGGTGTCATCTGGAATCAACGGACCTCTCGAAATCGAGGCCGGTCCGGCAATTACCGCAGGGTCAACTGCTTCGTCAGCTTCAAGCATGGCATTCAGCGTTACCGGCGCTGCCAAGACCTTGTTCAAGGGCGTATCCAGGGCGAAATACCCGGTACAGCTTGTGGCGAAATCGGGAAAGAACAAGATTTATGTTGCCGGGCACTCGATGCTTGGCAAGTTCAACAAAGCGACCGGAATTGGTTCATCGCTGTTTCAGCGAAATCACTTAAGTCAGGACAGAGCGTTCCGGAACCTTGGTCCTCAGGGCGGGATCCCCTACGGTCAAGGCTTGACCGTAAACATGAGGGGCAGCATCGCCGATGGTTTGCAGCATTTTAATTTCCACAACAAGTTAGATGATTGGTGGGATTCAGTTCGTCACTCCACACCGCTGCCGACTGTCGGACAGTACAATACGGCACTCCGAAAATCGCTCGTCCATTCTGGCTTCACCCCCCAAGAAGCAAGGCAAATGGTGAAGCTTGCCCAAAACCAGCAACAAGCGTATGGAATCACGAGCGCAACCCGATTTAAAGCGAGCGACATTCCGCATCGCACGACCTAAGTGACCAACCGCATCTTGTCAGGAACGCATTTTTGGAGATTACATTGTGAGAATATTTGAGTTCATAGCTACAGATGAGAGCGATGATTGCATGACGCTTTCGGAAGAATTGCTCTCCAGCCAAGAAGAACATGAAAAGTTTATCGATTCAATTGGAGGTCTGTCGCCTCTTGCGGGGAGTTGGACTCCGATTCCTGTCCAGTTCGACGGTGGTGAAGGAACGAAGGAACTTGATGTTTATCTGTTCGACGAATTCCTCATCGTGAACGCTCGCGCTCTTGAGATGTTCAACGAAATTGCAGGGGTTGAATTTCTACCCATTAGCAGATTTATCGATCTTCCAAGCTACATTTCGACGGATATGAATGGGTATGTTGTTCACTTCACGCGACGAGTGAGGGTTCATGAACAATCAGAAGTTCAGTACTTTAAGGGAACAAACAGTATTCAAAGCATTGAGAAACTGGTACTTAAGAAGTCAGACATTGCAAACAGTGGTCTTTTTCAGATTGAAGGCGGAGGCGTCTCCATTTACTGCACATCAAAGCTACGAGACGAGCTCGTTAAGCGAGGTTGTTCAGGTGTTGCGTTTGAGCCAATTAACAGCGAGATACTGGGTTAATCCTACGATGCAAGAAAGCAGTTTCCACAGCGAAGAAGTCGAATTTCTGCTTCGTGTCCTCGTTGGAAATTCGCTTCCTTTTGTTGATGCTGATAGATTCGTGCAAGACGAGAATTACCGCTGGTCTTTCATCTGCTTTACCGTTGGGGCCGCAGCTGGTGCGAAGGCTTCGATCGGAAGCAGCAGCAGAGAGACGGTGTGTGACTGCAGCGTTAAAGTATTGGTCGAGATTCTTGAACGCCATCGTGACGAATTATCACCGCTCGTCGATAAGGCATTCTCGTCGACAAATCGAGAGGCGATACGCCTGCGAGAGATTGGCGAACTTGCAATGGAAGACCTTGAGCTGCGCAGTAAATCGCTTTGTGTTCGCTATGTCCGCGACCTAATTCAGCGAAATCCCCTACCCGTCCGTGTCGGAGGAGGGTTTCGCCGGGGATCGCGGTAGGCGGGTAGGTGTTAGTCAGGTCTTGTGTTCGGTTGTTACCGGCCTTTTTGATGTCGCATTTTCGGCCGAATTGTGACTGTATGGATTTTTGGTTCACTTCCTCAGTCCCCAAGGCAGCGGATTGAGCGCGGGGATTGAGCGGGGCTTCTTCTTTGACTGCCTCTCTTGCCTAGTGTGACTTGGGCGTTGATAGCCGTTTCTTGGTTCGACGATCGGCGGCGGAGACGTTGACACCGCGTGTTGAAGCCGAAGTCGCGCGGTGATGAAGCGCGAAGTGACGCGGGTTTGACACTGAATTGCCCGTTTTTTGACTCGCCGCGCACGGAGCGATTCGATCGAGTGAATCGACTTGTCGTTGGTGCGGTGATGAGTGTGACGCGTGCGTGATTCGCATTACGGTGGTTGGGCTTTGAAATAGTTTTCGGCTTCGCGCTCGCGATGCTCGATCGCTTGAATGATCAGGTTGACCAGATCTTCGTCCAAGCCCCGCAGGCCGCTCGCCAGTGCGAGGGCCAACGTGTTGCGACTTCCGGCGGAGACTTTGGCTTCGATCACACTTCGCAGTTGATTGATCCAGGCTCGCGTGCGAAGGTTTCCGGATCGGTTTTGTTGTTGCCATTCGATCATCCATTTGGCTACCGCCAATAACGAGACGGTGAGCGATCCATCGAGCGTGTCATTCAGCTCGACCTTGCCCTCGCACTGGTGACAACGGTAATCGTTTTCCGACTCCTGATCACCAGTCTCTGTGGGTTCGGGCGCGGCATCGGGTTCGCCGGTCATCTCCCCTTCGTCCCCCGCCCGCATTTCACCCAGCAGTTGTCGGCACCGTGGCAGCAGATCCTGGCGGTTGACGGTGGCGAACAGGCCGGCGTAACGGAGTCGCGGCATCCCTCGCGGCAACACGTGCAACCCCAATCGCCAGCAGAACTCTCGCGGCGGCAGACCGACTTCCACATGCCGGTTGTCGCGGTAATCTTTGGCGTCGAACACGATTTCGGCATCACTGATGCGGAGGATCCGGCTGTTGCCGATCGCCACCCCGCCGACATACTTGGCCACGTAACCGAACACGTGCTGACTCTCTCTCTGACCGCGATGCTCGGGCGGAGTCCCCTGGACGTCGGCGATCCAGTCCTTCCCCTCCACCGTTTCCAGCAGCCCGGCAACCGCCTCGTCATCGGCAAGACTGACCGGAAGTCGCAGCTTGCCCGACTTGTGAAGTCTTTTGAGGCCTTTGACAAACATCGTCTTGAAGGTCGAAGCCCACTCGGCCTTTCGCGACTGGGCGTCGTCGGGATTGATGTCGACCCAGCGGGGAGCGCCGCGAATCACCTTGCCGTCCTTGCCGATCGCCAGTCCTCCGGCCGTCAAAATCGTGTGGACATGGTAATGAAACAGCAAGAACTGACCCCAGGTGTGCAGCACTTGCACCAGACCGGGAAGGACACCGTAGCGATGTGCCGCGATCTCCAAGTTGGCTTGTCGCGAACAACTGGCCAGCAGCCTCAGCAGAATGCCCGGGTTGGCGGCGATCAAGTCATTGAGCTCATGCGGCACCGTGAGAACCGTGTGCAGGTAATCACAGCCCAGCGCCCACTCGGTCACCTGCTCATGCCAACGGTGTCGCCGCCGGCCGCCGCAAGTGGGACAGTGTCGATCGCCGCACGACTTGAGCACCAACTGGCTGGCATCACACTGGCCGCACTTCCAAGAGCACCCGCCAAGGGCGCCGCTACGGCACTTGGGGATCATTTCCATCACTCGCGCCGTGCGATCGTCCGCTCGCTGTGGCAAGCCGTCGCTGTAATCAAGATCACCCCCATAGCGATCGACGATCGCCGCAATGATCCGTCCGGCCGCCACCTCGGTGAGGCGTGGACGACGTGATTTTGGCAGACGAGACTTTCTGCCAAGCGGATTTCTCGGCCGAGTTCGCGGCGTCTTGCCTTTGTGTTTAAGCCTCATGCCGGGAAGCCGGGTCAAGCGTGGTCATCAACGGACATCCTTTTCTGGTTGAAGGAGACACGGCCAACGAGGCCTGGCAAGCTGTAACGCCATGCCGCAGAAATTTTAGCAGAAAAGAATTACAGAGATGGTCGCCATCGGTTGACAGCCAGGCGAGTTTGTCGCGTCATCAAGAGACCGGCGTATGCCTCTCTTGTGTGCGCACGCTCGCCGGTGCGCCACCGAACACCGCTTTTTCACACTTCACTCCTCAAACTTCAAACTTCCTCCCATGCCAACGCCAACCAAAGAACGAACCATCCAACTCTCATTCCTGGAAGCTCTCCAGGCCAATCCTTTCAAGACCGCAGCCGAATTCTACGCCGCGCGGCTGCCCCTTCATGATAAAGCTGTCGCCTTTCTCGCTGATGAGTTCAAACTCTCCATCGAACAAGCAGCCGAGCAAGAAATTGGCTTATCCGATCGACGGCTCGGCAAGAATCTTCCCTCGACCGATTCGGCGCGCGGACGAGAGTTGCGCCAGCAGCTCAAGGAAATCGGGCTCTACAAGTCCAGCGGCCACGAAACCTTGCGCGGCTGTGTGACGTTTCCGCTGTTCGATGATGCCGGGACGATTACCGGCATCCATGGCCGTCGCATCGACCGCCACGGCAATGGCGATCAAGAGATCACGATCGGAACCGGCACCCCGCACGCTGCGATCAACGACCCCTCACATCAATTGGAGCCGCGCGACCCGAAGCTCATCGAGGCAGTTGGCAACGACGCTCAGCCAAAGACCAATACCGACGACTTACAAATCAGCGAAGATCAAATCGTCTATCTTTGTGAGGATCGCCGCTATCGAGTTCGCGGTTTGGAACGCAACACGTGCGCCGGAACACTCAAAATCAACATCATGGTCAGCCGTGACGATCTGGTTCACCTCGATGCCATCGACCTGGTGAAATCAAGATCTCGTGCCTCGTTCGTGAAAGCGACCGCCGCCGAACTGTTCGTCGACGCCGATCTCATCAAGCGAGACATCGGTCAGCTACTTCTGAAACTCGAAGCCCTCCAAGAGCAACAAATCGCCGACGCCAAGTCGCCTCAGCGTCGAGTCGTCGAACTCTCCGAGGCTGAGCGCAGCGAAGCACTCTCCCTCCTTCGCGACCCGAATCTGCTCCAACGCATCGTGGCCGACATGGACGCTTGCGGGATGGTTGGCGAAGCGACCAACAAGCTCACTGGCTATCTCGCCGCCACCAGTCGCAAGCTCCGCAGCCCGCTGGCGATCATCATTCAATCTTCGTCATCGGCCGGTAAAACATCACTGATGGATGCGATCCTGGAAATGATGCCGTGGGAAGAAACGGTACGGTTCAGCGGCATCACCGGCCAATCACTGTACTACCTTGACGAATCAATCAAGCACAACATCCTGGCGATCAGCGAAGACGAAGGGATCGGCCAGGCCACTTACGCGTTGAAACTCCTGCAAAGCGAAGGCGAACTGCGGCACGCCACCGTCGCCAAGAAGTCCAGCGGACGAATGGGCACCGAGACGTACTGCGTCGAGGGCCCGGTACAAATCATGCTGACCACCACCGCGATGGAGATCGACGAAGAACTGGTCAATCGCTGTCTCGTTCTTTCGGTCGATGAAAGCCGCCATCAAACCGGCGCGATCCAAACCCAACAGCGCCAAGCAAGAAGTCTCCCAGAGTTGCAAGCTGGAATCTCGTCCAAACGAATTCGCACGCTTCATCAAAACGCACAGCGGTTACTCAAACCTCTGCGGGTGTTCAACCCTTACGCTTCCCAGCTAACCTTCCCCGACAACAAGACACGGCTGCGCCGCGATCACCAAAAATACCTCACCCTGATTGACACCGTCGCGCTGTTGCATCAACATCAACGACAAGTCTGCCTGACGCAGATCGACGGCGAATCGATCGAGTTCATTAACGTCGAGCCATCGGACATCGCGGTGGCCAACGGCATCGCCGGCGAAGTCCTCGGTCGCAGCCTGGATGTACTGGCGCCACAAACCCGCCGTCTGCTGGGACTCGTTCACGAGTTCGTCGCCAGCGAATCCAAAGCCACCGGCGTCAGTCGTCACGCCTTCCGATTCACCCGCCGCGACGTTCGTGACGCGGTGCAGTGGAGCGACAGCCAACTGCATAAACACCTCACGCGACTGGCCGACTTGGAATACCTCGTCGTGCATCGGGGCAAGCACGGGCGGCGTTTCGTCTACGAACTGCTCTATAGCGGCGAAGGCCACGAGGGCCAGCCGTTCCTGATGGGCCTGATCGATCCTGCCAGGCTCAAGAGGCCTGCTACCACGCCAACTCTTGGCAGCTAAAACACGACTCTTGTCCCCCAGCGATCCAGAGTTACCCCTACTTTTACGTTACTTTCACACAGTCTTTCCAGGCACTCAGGAGGCAAAACCCAACGAATCGCCGAGTCAAACGCGAAACTGTTGCGGTTTCGCCGAAACTGAACCAGACCCGCTAACGCTTTAGCGTCGTCGTACTCCGTAGCCGGTCAGGCGTTTCTTGACCGGCTTTCTGATTGGCATCGACACGTCGTCGTTGCCGCTTCACTCCCGTTGGCGCGAACTGTCTACGCTTCGCGCCGACACAACTTCCTGAAAGGAAAACATCATGTCACTGGACCACCTCCGTACCGCCAAGCTTCCCCTCGTCGTCGATCGCTTCTTACTGGATCGGCAAGTGGCCAACCAACGCCCGCGCACGATCGACACCTACCGCGCATTGCTTGAAACGCTTCACCGATTGGTGCGCCGAGCGGGGAATTGAAACGGTCGGCGATCTGTCCAGCGAAGTGGTGGCCGGTTACCGGCGTTACCTCTACCACTTCAAGAGCGCAAGCAGCGGCAAACCACTCTCGACCACCACGCAGGCTCATCATCTGATCGTGCTGCGAGGCCTGCTTCGTTGGCTGCTCAAACACAAGCTTCTCGCCAATGATCTCAGCACTGACATCGAGCTACCCAAGCAATCGGCCCGTCGTCTGGGCGAGTTCCTCACGCTCGACGAAGTTGCCACCGTGCTGAACGTTCCCGACATCAAGACTCCCTTGGGCATCCGCAACCGAGCGATCCTCGAACTTCTCTACTCCTCTGCGATCCGGGTCAGCGAGCTGGCGGCGCTGACGCTGAATGACATCGACCGCAACCGCGGCCTGATCGTGATCCATCACGGCAAAGGCGACAAAGCATCGCTTGTCACCGGTCAGCACGGGCGCTCTTGAGTGGCTCGACAAGTACATCACCGACGTTCGCCCCAAGTTCGACCGCGGTCGCGCCGCTGCGTCGCTGTTCATCGGCATCCGTGGCCGTGCGATGGTGCGCGGTTCGCTCACGCAACTCGTCGCCGACATCAAGCAGTCTGCCGGGATCACGAAGCACGGCGCATGCCACCTGCTTCGTCACAGCGCGGCAACACAAATGATGGAGAACGGCGCCGACCTCCGCTCGCTTCAAGCCTACCTGGGCCACGAGCACATCAGCACCACGCAGATCTACACCCACATGACCCTGGGCC
>CAVTIV010000003.1:0-162440 GCA_963734865.1 Pirellulaceae bacterium | reverse complement strand
ACTTGTTATTCACCCACATGGTAGATCGGGGATGGGTGTTACCCGATCTTAGCCGGTTTGGGATGGGAGTTGGTTCCCCTTTTTTGATGGCTTTTTGACTCTTTTGGTCAGCGTTTGCTTCGTCGGGTATCGCCGTTACCCGAGGGGCGCCGGAACGGGTATTGGCCATTACCCGTTCCGCGCTGCCTCGCTTCGTCGGGTAACAACTTCTTACCCGATCGGTAGCAACCAGGGGAACTGCGTGTTTTGCGGCGTCTGCGACCCGCTTCGAGACGTCGGCTGCACGGAGCGCGGCAAAGCCGCGCGGCCACCGAGAAGTCAGCCTTGGGCGTCGAACCTTTTGAAAGCTCGTTGATGGAAGCAATCGTCGACGATTCGTCCGGCCCGTGGGAAGAGAACAAGAAGAGCTGCCCGCAGCTGTTCGCTGAGGCTTGATATGAGCGAGTGCATTTGTGCACTGCCGGTCACCTGGGCTAAGAAAGTCCAGTTACGAGCCGGTTTTCCAGCAAAATTAGCTGGGCATGGTGGATGTGGTTCTCACTTTCGGGTCCGAATGGGGTCCGTGCCAGAGAGGACTGGAGCCCTTTCCGCTCGAACAAGCACTGACCCCTTCGGGCTGCTCGGCCCCTTCGGCGGTAGATTCGAGCACGAATACCGCCGCTGCCGCGGAGCAGCAGCACGATTGAAAACAAGGTGCGAGAGTGCGACCTCTTCGAGGTCGATCATCCGGTTTTGATCCGAAGTCCGTGGGTGCGCTGCGACCCACGGCTACTGTCTTTGTCCCTTCCAGGGACGCTGCGATACGAATGCGAAGTCTGTCCCTTCCAGGGACGGTGCGCTACGAATGCGAAGCAGTCACAGAGAGTAGCCGGCGGTGCGCAGCAACCGCCGGTCTGGCGGATCCAAATGGCCGATTGACCCCCAAGGGTGTCACAGACGGACTGCTCCGTTGAGTTGACCGATCAGCCGTGAACGAAGCGTCGATCCGTTTAAAACGCGTCACGGCGGAATTCACGGGGCAACGGTAATTGGGTTTGCATCGTGAACAATTCGTTTCCGCCAAGGTTCAACATCGAGCTTGCCGGGTTTTCACGCGTCAGCGCCGATTCGAGCACGAGCACCGCCGCTGCACCGCGGAGCAGGACCGCACTGGGCAGCGCAGCAGTGGCGAAGCCACGACAGCAGTATAGTGGCAGGCGTCAGCCTGCAGACGCGAAAACCAAGCGGGCGAATTCTCGCCCGTGGACTTGAACGATCAGATGCCCATTTGTTGCAAGATGTCAGCGATCCGGCCCAGCGAATCGGTAAGAATGGGGTGCGACTGCTCGAACCGTTTGGCTGAGTTGGCCACCCGATCGCTAAGACTTTCCGAGTTGCCAGGCTTCCGGTCCAGCAGCGACTGGATCTCGGTCATCGTCGCCTGAAGTTGGGCTACATCGCTGCTGTCCAGGTCATCCGCCTTGGTCAATTCACGATGGACCGTTTCCAGTGCGGTGGTGAGTTCTTCGTGGTTCATCAAACGTCTTTCGGTGGCAACAGCAATTTGAGTTGAATGTCCCGCCGTCACGAGCGCAACGCGGAACCACCCCCATCTTAACGAATGATTCGAATGCGTGAAGTTTCATGACTCCCTGCCAATTGCCGCTAGAATAGGACGGGGCTCACAGGTCTGTCAGCAAGCTGCGGAATTCGATGAATTTTTTCCACGATATTCGATCGGCGAAGTGGCTTTATGCGAAAGGCATCTTGTTCGCCGTCTTGGCCCTGGTTGCTGGCGGATCCTTGATCCTTCAAGCACCCCATTTGGACATTTTGGCACTGCTGGTGATTTGTGTTTGGGCCAGCTGTCGCGCCTACTACTTTGCCTTTTATGTCATTGAACATTACGTCGACCCCGATTTTCGATTTGCCGGACTGGTCGATTTTGCCAAGTACGCCATCTTCGGACCCAATCGGCAAACAATCCGAGGCGTCCATCGCCGCGGAGATGACGAGCTGAATCGTGGAGGCCAGCGCGGCACTCATGAATGACAAGGCCGACGGTCAATCAAGTCGATGGTTCGTTAGGAGCGAATCCGGGGAAGCCGGATCGGACGAGATCCAAGAGCTGAGTGAAGCTCAACTCGTGCGACGACTGCGTCGGGCCGGCGACAGCCTGAAGTCGATGTTCGTCAAGCAGGGAGAGGGCGATTGGTACCCTGCCCACGTGGTACTAAAGAAGTTCGAGCAACTTGCCCAGGATGGCATCTACGTGCGTCGCCATGGCGACGTCGAGGGACCGTTCACCGCCAGCAAGGCGATCGATGTGCTGGCCGAAACGAGCCTCAAGGGTGTCCAGGCCAAAGTCGGTATTCACGCCGACTGGGTGTCCGCGAGCCGGCTGTTGCAAAGACTTCAAGCGGTCCAGCGCGGAAGCGAGGGTCTACCATCGGAGCACAATCGACCGGCCCGTTCGCCGGCCGCGGCGGTCAGCGGCGCGGCGGTGGTCGACGATCCGAGACCGATCGAGGTGGTGATGGTCGCCGAACCGGTCGCTTTGCCTCCCCAACCGGATGACCCAACGTACCAGTACGCGGCGCGGGAGGACTCGGCCCGCGAAGCCCCCCTGTCTCGCCGCTGGCGTCCTGCACCCCAGGCTGTTGCGGCACGACGCCCCCCGCGTCGGGAAGAACAATCCGCGAAGCATTCGGCGAACGTGGTGTTGCTCGTCGCTGTGGGCGTGCTCGGCTTGTCGACGGTTGCCGCCGGAATCGGTCTCGTCGTGCTCTATCGTGGATCGGCCAATACGATTGCCCCGTCCAAGGATACGACCGCCGCAGAGGTCGATTCCCAACGGGATGCATCCAGCGATCTGCCGACTGCAGCCGACGGTCCACCGCCGGTCGTTGGGGTCGGTACCCTGTTTCGACCCTCGTTCCGCACTTCGATGGGGCAAGCTGCGGGGGGAACCATGTTTGCGGCTCGTTTTGGTCGCTCGAAGCGAATGGTGCTAGTCGGTGCGGCACAGCTACTAGGACCTGCGACGGGACTGAAACGTCAACTTCGCGGGGCAGAGGTCTTGATGCACCTGGAAGGACTGGAGATCAGCGATTGCGTTTCGGGTCGAACGCAAGTGGCAACGGGCGAGCGATCCGTCTTCGCACCGCGGAGTACCCGTCGATGTCTGTCCACGGTGATTCACTGGTGTTCGAGCCGGATCGTCAGATTGGCTTGAAACCGCTGGCAGTGACATCCACGATTCCCAATCCGGGTGACCGCGTATGGCTGCTGGCGCCCGCCGGTGGCACCGACGGGCTCGTGCATGCCGGTCGCTGGCTTGGCAGCAGCGGCGATTGGTACCACTATCGCCTCGACGAGCCGACATTGGCAATGGCCGCCGCGAGTGGCGGTGCGCTGCTGAACGTCGAACATGAAGTGATTGGCATTCAGGTTGCCGTTGAAGAATCCGGCCAAGGAACGATCGCGATCGCTTCGCCGATCCAATCGATCATCTACGAGATTCAGTAACCAGGGTCGACCGGTTCTGCGAACCGGTTGCGCATTCGATTTCGGAGAAATCGCCGAGCTTACTTGCTGACCTCTTTCCACGACTTGTCGGCCGCGCTGGCGAGCACGGCGTCGCAAATCTTTTGCGTTTCCAGGGCGTCACGGAAATCGGGATGACAGATTCCGCCCGACTCGACGCTCTTGATGAAGTCGGCAACCTGATGCACAAAGGTGTGTTCATAGCCGATTTGCAGGCCTGGTACCCACCACTTGTCCATGTAGGGATGGTCGCCGCTGTGATCGGTGACATGAATTGACTTCCAACCTCGCAATTTCGCCTCGTCGCGGTAATCAAACCATTCCAGGCGATGCAAGTCGTGCAGGTCCCAGCGGATCGAACCATTCTCGCCATTGATCTCGAACGTGTAGAGCGCTTTGTGACCGCGAGCATATCGAGTCGACTCGAACAGGCCGAGCGAACCGTTCTCGAAATGGCACAGAAACGCACAGGCATCATCAATTCCGACGGGTTCCAGCTTGCCCGTTTCGGTGTGCATCCGCTGTTTGATGAAAGTCTCGGTCATGGCAGTCACGTCGGCGATCGAGCCATTGAGCCAGATCGCGGTATCGATGCAGTGTGCGAGCAAATCACCGGTCACTCCCGAGCCGGCTGCCGCGGCATCGAGCCGCCAAAGTGCGGCACCACCCTGAGGAACGTCGTCCGAGATCGTCCAATCTTGCAGGAAGTTTGCCCGATAATGAAAGATACGACCCAGTCGACCTTCGTCGATCAGTTGCTTGGCCATCGTCACCGCTGGCACACGGCGGTAGTTGTACCAGACGGTATTGGCGACGCCGGCTTTTTCCACAGCGTCGACCATTCGCTGGCCCTGCTCCGGATTGAGGGCGAGCGGTTTCTCGCACAAGATCATCTTGCCCGCTTCGGCGGCGGCAATCGCGATCTCGGCATGCGAGTTATTGGGCGTGCAAATATCGACCGCGTCAATGTCATCACGCTTGACCACCTCGCGCCAATCGGTCTCGATCGATTCGTATTGCCATTGATCGGCAAACGCTTGTACCTGCTCGGCGTTACGACCGCAAACGGCCTTCAACACGGGACGAAGTCCGAGCTCGGGGAAAAAGTCGTTGACCCGTTTGTACCCGTTACTGTGGGTACGACCCATGAATCCGTAGCCAATCAATCCGATGTTCAGTGGTTTCATTTTTCTGTCGTTCCGAAGTGAATCGTATCTGAGGGATCAGGTTGCGGCGCCGCTATTCATTCCACCCATGCGCATCTTGGACGGCGAGCATCGCGCTGAGGATACTGTTCCAGGTTTCCGGTTTGTGCATCGTTTCGTTCGGGAACATGCATCCGTCCCAACAGATATGGCGACAAGTGTGCAAGACGTCGCCGTGTTCATCGCGCAACCAGAATCCGGCATCGTGGGCGATGTCCAGTTTGCCATTGGGATCATTCGGCAAGCAGTGCCGCCCGGTTTTGTCATGGCTGCCGGTGCCATGGACGGTGGCGTCGTTCTGGGCCACGTGGAAATCGATCGTCCAGGGTCGCAGCGCATGAGTCAGCTCTTTCAGCGCCGCGTCTTTCTTTTCGACGTCATCCCAGGCAAAGCCTTCGGGAAGAATGGCATCTTCGGGGGCGTTGTAACCGAGCAGATAAAGCAGGGTATGTGCCATGTCGGCTTGGAAGCCGAATCGCTCGGGATGTCCGACACGTTCGAGAAGATCGACCATTTTTCGCCAGCTATGCATGCCGCCCCAACAAATTTCACCTTCGGCGGCCAGTCGTTCGTCGTACTCTTCAGCGATGTCAACCGCGGCCTTCATCGTGTCGGCGATTTTCGACTGGTTGGCCTCGGGGTCGGCCATCCAATCGGCGACCGACGTCGCGGTGTCCAAGCGAACCACGCCGTAGGGTCGAATGCCCAGCTCCCGCAGTTTTTTCGCGATCGTACAGCCCTTGCGCACTTGTGTCAGAAACGCCTGGATCTCGTCGCTTTCGCCGGCAGCCGATCCGCCACCGGTTGGCTCCCAGACCGGCGCGACGACGCTGCCGATGACGAGCCCGCGACTGCGAACCCGCTGGGCCAGGTCCTCCAGCTCGGCATCGGTGGCATCGATCGAGACATGCGGATCGAACAAGAACAGGTCGACGCCATCAAATTTGCGACCATCCACCTCGGCGGCGGCGGTCAGGTCGAGCATCGTATCAAGATCGATGATCGGTTCATTATCTTCGCCGCCTTTGCCGACCACACCGGGCCAGGCAGCGTTATGAAGTTTCGGAAAGTGATTGGGATGATCAGCCATGGTTTTGTCTATTGCAATTGGTGAGCGTCAGTGGTCGAAATCAGCTACCGCCTTGGGGCAGATTGCTGTGCGTGTCGGGGCCAAAATAGCGAAGGCCGACAAGGGGTTCGCTGCCGGTGTTTTCGATTTCCACACCAGCGGTTGCCGCCATGTGCGAGATGAAGACTTCGTCGGTCGTATGTTCACCAAATCGAATCATCGCTGGTGTCTGCAAATCAAGTGATCCGATTCGGCCACGACCTTGAACGGTGATCCAACTGCTGGCACCCGGATCTTGCAGTGTGCACTTTGCACCGGGAGCAATCGTCAGCTCTTTGGCACTGAATAGCTGCTGGCCGTCGACCGTGCCGTAAACGATCCACAGATCCTCGTAACCGTCGCCGCTGCGATCTTCGTCGCGAATCGGTTCCAAGTAATTGCTTTGCTTGAAGTGGGTATCGACGTTCTTGTCCCAATCGAGTTGGCCGACGATGAAGTCCAGATCTTGATGCTTGTCTTCCGGCATGTCCTTGACCAACAGCGACCAGGGGACGTATCGGCCTTCGACGATCGATTGGTACATTCCGAACACGTCGCTGCCCCACTGCGGCTCGTAGGTGCAAAGCTGAACCGGGGCGTGCAGAACGCCCGGCGGAATCAACCAACCGGTACCCCGTTTCAGTCGATAGGCGCGGCTGAGATCCAAAATCCCGTTGTCGCCCGCGTTCCAATTCTCCAAGACAACGCCGGACGTCTTCGGGTTGTCGTTCCCGGTTCCAGCCCCATAAACGTGTAGGCAAAGTTGTTGTCGACGTTGTTCAACTGGGGCGGGAAATAGTAGCTTTCCGGCTTGCCTTCTTGTCCGACCAATGCGGCATCCTCGAAGCTTTGGTGCATGTGGTGAGGAATCGGGCCCATGTTGTCAAAAAACTTCGAGTACACAGGCCAGCGATTGTACTGGTCGAAGATCGTTCGCGCCGACCAGATCGGCACCCCGTTCGGCGACGGCGTCACGGAGCAAGAACTTTTTGCCTTCGAACAGACAAAAGCTGAGTCCTTCGTGCCAAACGCGACCTTCGTTGGCCGCTTCGGTCGTGCTGCCGAACCAGCGTTCATCGATTCCGCCGCGATCGGCTCCGAATCGGTAGTAGTCGCTCGGATGCAGTTTGATCCGTCGTCCCGGATGCAGGAACGAGCGGGGAACCCAAGTGGGTGTCAAGCGCAGCAATCCGCCCGCGGCATCGATGGCAGAATCCAGAATGGCGGTGATACTGTCACCCTGAATCAACCCTTCATCCAACTTCACAGTGCTCATGAATCTGGCTACTTCGTCTAAAAAAATAGGTGGGGTGGGTCGTTTTCGATCGACTTTCCTGCCATCTGCTGGCGGACGTCGAAGTTAAATGTTTTATTGGCTGGTTGCACGCGGTACAAGAACGCGAGTTTATCGACTGTGCTCCACTGCCGCGACCGCTCAGGTTCTCGGCAACGGTTCCCCCGCACCGCACGGGTCTGTTGCCTGTCGCTGCAACGGCGAAAACGTACTCGAACGCACCAAAACCGGACACCATGACGACCCGATCCTCCATTGCACGCTCGCTCGGCAATCGCTCCGAAAACATCCGCTGGGACGAGGAATCGCCCCTGACGATGAGCATCGAAACTCGTTCGGGGGTGATTCAAACGCGACACGGTCGCTTCATCGGGGGTGCGTCGGATCAGGTGGAGGTGATCGAAGTCGACACCGGCGCGGTGCGCGACGATCCTGCCGGGTCGAGGCATGTCGATTTGGAAGATGGTCGCCGACGGCATCCGCTTCGGCTGGGATTCTCCGGTCGCCGGTCCGGTGCATCCCTCACGGGTCCCGCTTTTTGATCCCAGCGGCATCGGCTGGCTAGAGGGATTTGACGAGTTGCTCGTTCGCTGCGGCCTGCACAGCAATGGTGCACCGGAGCATGATGGCCAGGGCAAGCTGATCCATCCGCTGCACGGTCGCATCGGAAACCTGGCTGCCGATTCGCTGGCCATCGAATACGACGAAGCTTCCGGTCGACTGGAGGTGATCGGCGAAGTCTTGGAGTCGCGACTGTTCGTCAATCGGCTGAGGCTGCGTAGTCGCACACGTTTTCACGCCGGAAGGGCTGATGTTGACCTGCTCGATGATGTCACGAACGATTTGTCGAAACCGGCAACGATGCAACTGCTCTATCACATCAACGTCGGTGAGCCGGTTCTCGGGGAGGGTTCGGTACTCGAAGCACCGATCGATTCGCTGGCGCCAAAAGACGCATTATCGGCCACCGAAATCGATCGTTGGAATCAGTTTGATGGGCCCCGAGAACGACTATTCCGAGCGCGTCTATTTCGCAACGCTACGCGCCGATGAATCCAATCAGACAAAAGCGATGTTGCGATCTGCCGACCGGACCTATGGGCTCGGAGTGACGTTCAAGACAAGCGGATTGCCCCGATTCATTCTCTGGAAAAACACGGCCGCCAGGTCCGATGGCTATGTCGCGGGACTGGAACCGGCCACGAATTATCCCAATACTCGCTCGTTCGAGGAAAAACAGGGACGCGTGGTCGAGATCGCCGCGGGTGAAACCAAATCGTTTCGCGTCACACTTCACCCGTTGACCGACGCGGCGACGGTGGAAGAAATGTCGGCAAAGATCAGGGCGCTCGAAGGCGATCAACCGGCGGACCTGCACAACCAGCCAAGACCCACTTGGTCACCGGACGCTTGATTTCGCCGCAGCTACTTGACCGAGATTCCGTCGATCTTGAAGATCGCAAAGTGACTGGCGCCTTGCGGTCCGGCGCCCCCCGGGTATTTGTACGTTTTCGTGTCGATCTTGAACTTGCCCTCGACGGTCACCGGACGGGTCACGAAGTCGGTCGTCTTTCCGGGGACCATTTCGATGATCACACAGTCGAACAGGGCGGCACCCGGCCCGAAGCAACATTCCTGATTGTCACGCACCAAAACGAATTGGCTGATGTCTGTTTCCTTGAACAGCGTGCTGGGCAAAATGTATCCCCGTAGCTTGACTTTCTTCCCGCTCAGGTTTTCGACTTCCTCGGACAGCATCTCACGATCGAAGGGCTGATCCTTTTCAATCTTGAACTTCAGGTCATCGAAGTTGATTTCACCTTTTGCCCGGGCCGAATCGCTGCTCTTGCGTGACACGACTTTGGTTTTCCCGGTCTCCGACGCCGTCGTTGGCGGCGCTTCGACCGGACGCTGGGCAAATAACATCCCGGGAGCGAACATCCCGGCAACGAACATCCCGGCAACGGGGGCGGTGATCCAAACCAGACCAACCAGAGCGACTGGGAGAGACGTGCGATAGGCATTCATGCGGGTCGTTACCAGGGGGTCGGGTTGTTACCAGAAAAATCGTTGCGGTTCTCCTAGCGTACCGGGTCACGGCCCAATCTGCATCAGCGAATCTCGTCGACTCGCATTTGATAGAAGACCGGGTTGTCGAAATCTGTCAGCGATTGCGCTTGGTTGACGATGAATTTTCCGGCCAGTTTTTTTTTCACCATTCCGGCCTTGGTGGTCTGGCCCCCCGTCAATGTGACCTCAATCATATCGCTGCTCGCGGGTTGTCCACCAAAACAACATGTCCCCAAGTCGGGGACCAGAATGAATTGCCGCAGCATGCCACTTCCGGAGGAGGGATGAATGTAGCCCTTCAAAAAAATCGGTTGGCCGTTGATCTCGACCGCCTTGGGCGACGGCCTGTTGGCGTCGGATTGGAGCTCGTAGAACGCGACCCTGGTGTAGCCCTCGGGGACCTCCGTCAGGTAAATGTAGCTGTGCAAACTGACCCCGACGATCAACAGCAGCACGTTCGCCGCCAGAGCGAAACGGGCCAAACCGGCACCACTGAACTCGTCGGGAAAACGGCGGATCGCGCGGAGCCCGACCACCGCGGCCACAATTCCGATCGGTGTCAAACTGAGCAGCGGGGCAAATACGGGGATCAGCCCGGGAACTGCCAGGATCGCGAAAATGACCGAAGTCACGGCCGAGCGACTCAGCGCCCGGTAGGGAAATTCGACCGAATCGGCCGATGACATTTGGATCTCGGCGGACATGTCTCTCTCAAAGAATCAACCATCGTTGCGATCGGAACCTGCAACTCAATCAGCGGTCGGCTTGGGGCCACCGGCGAGCAACAAGAACTGGGCGATCATCACCGTAGCGGTCGCCAGAGAGAGTACGTAGGCCAATCGCCAGGGGTTCATTGGCTGGGCCAGGGCCACGACGGCCAGCTGGGGAGCGGCGGAAACCGCGGCAGTCGGCTGGCCCGGTTTGGCAATCGTCGCGGGGGCCGCCGCAAACCGCCGATCCAATTTGTGCTCGATCGCGGAGCTGTCGGACCCACTGTTGGTCGCCGGCACCGGGATCGAGAAAAAAGTGTTCGCCCGACGCACGCTCTCGGGATCCACTTCCTCCAGCTTTTTCAATGCCTCCTTCGCCTCGGGCAAAGGACAGGCGCAGGATAGTTCACCACCGGCACACGGACCCAGTTGTTGTCCGGATCGGCGTTGACAAACAGATCGGTGAGGCGATCGATCTGACTCCAGTCGCTCCAGCGGGCCAGGTCGGGGATCACCAGGTCGGCGAGGTCTTTGCGATCCAATACCAGATGCAGCGATTCGACCAGTGCGTGCGCGGAATCACCGTGCCTTCGGTTCCATGAAATCGAATCGCCATGATTACGGCATAGGTGTCCGCATAGGGTGCCTTGTGGTTGGCCAAGAACAGTTCGTTCATCAGTGGCAACCCTTTTTCGCCCGCCAGTGTCAGATAACAAGCGATCAGCGCATCCAAACCGCCCCGTGTGCTTTTCTGCGTACTCCGCAACATCTTCTCCAGAAGCGGCAGGTCTTTCTCGTCGCCGCATACACCCAACATCGTCAAGTACAAGCGTTTGCGATCGGTCGACAACTCCGGATCACTGATCCACTGGATCAGTTGATCGTGGTTCAATGCAGGAGCGAGTTTCTTGATCGCAGCGTAGGGTGCAATCGCAAACTCGTCGTAGGCATCGCGGGCCAACATCGACTCTTCGTCTTGCAGGTAGTCGTAGTAAAACGGCAGTCGCTCCATCGTGTCATCTCCCAGCTCGGTGATCTTGCCGACATACGCTTCGGCTCGTTCGCTGAGCGGCAGGCAGGACCATTGCAGCTGTGGCGGATCGACACCCGAGAGCATGAATCGTCGCCCAACCGAAACGTCGCCGTAATAAACCGCGCGAACTTCTTGGCCCTTGTGAACCAGATCGCCTCCTTTGAGCACCTTTTCGATTCTCATCAGGACTTCGCCGGTGTCTTGATTGCGGGTCTCATCTTTTTGAATCGAAGTGGCGATCACCACCGCATCCATCACGGCCATCTCTTGACGCAACGTTTGCGAGACAGCGTTGCAGAACGGACAAGCCTGGGCGGCGAAGCCGGGCAGAAAAACGGCGACAGATAGCAGAACTGCGGCGGCGCGTGTGAATGACATTGTTGGAAAACTGCCAAGTGGGGAGGAAACGGGCCGAGCCCAAGGCTTGCCGTGCGGTCGGCACCTGCCCTAATCATAGGTGGCAGGCACCATTTGTGAGAAGTCGTTGTTCGGTTTTGTCGCCTCGGAAACCGATCGCGGTGGCCCACGAAACTCGGCGATCATGCGGTTGAGGCAGGAAATTCGGCGGCAAAAAACCAAGATTATCCCAACCAATGGCCCAGCCATACTGCCGCTGCCGCCGACGTTTCACGTCAAATTCCCACCCTGAACGACTCAACCGGTGCTACCAGATCTGCCGATAGTGACGGTAACCCGGGTTCGTGGTGCGTCCTGAACCCGCCATTTGAATTCAGCCTCGGTTCGCCGACCCAATTGGGGGACCGGGCTGGAATTTTCGCACAACATACTCGGTCCGGTCGTTTTTGTCCGGATCGAAGGCTTCGAGGGGGAAGCAGTGATGCTCCGTCATCTTTTGATCGCCGCCGTGCTCTCATGCAGCTATGTGGCTTTGACCGATACCGCGTCGGCCGACCAACGTGCCTACGGACGCAGTTGGGGAGGACAGACTGATTTCCGCGATTGGAATCGGTTCTATCACTACCCGTATGTCTATTATCCTCAGAATTTCTGGGGCCAAGAGTATTATCGCAGCAGCGACAGCTTGTACCACCGTTATCCGCCGGAGATGCGAATTCCGGTGTACAACAAACAGTGGCACAACATGTACCCGAGCAGTCGCCGGTATCACCAGGGCCACCACTTCATGTTGGACGTGTTTTAACTCGCTAGCACCGATGGCCTCGGGAACAAAAATCCGCGCTCTCACGCGTCTGCTCGATGCGACCGATGCTCCATTGTGGGTCATCGGTCCGACAGGAAAGATCGTCTACCTGTCGGCTGGCGCGGCGGTTTGGCTCGGCGTTGACCTCGATCGGTTGCTGGATCGGCGTTCGATTTCCGGCGCTCCGCTCTCCAATGATCCATTGGACGCGCTGGCGGCAGCACTGTCACCGCCGCAAGGATTGTCCGAGCGGGGTACCGCATCGCTGCGTGTTCAACCACCAACGATTGATGGCCGGCGGATCGATCCGATCCAGGTCCGATTTGTTCGTCTGGGCGCTGAGCATCCGCTGACAATCGCGATCGGTGGCGAATTCGACGACCGAGTTGCCGATCCGGAATTGGTCGATGCGGTCGCGGTTCGGCAGCGATTGGATGCCTGGCGGAAGCGGCACATGCAGCTCGCGACGATCGCCACCGCGGGGGTTTCCGCGGCCGCACGTCGGATGAGAGCCAGATTGCAGGTTGCCGCTGCGATTCGCGCACACATTGGCTTCTTCGGACCGCCGGGATGCGGAGCCGAGTCGATCGCAACGCGCGTTCATCAACTCTCGGCCCCCGGCGAATCGTTTGTGACCGTGGACGGGCCGCTGATGGACGCCGAGCTGCTCGACGCCACCATGATGCCCTTGATCCATCAGCTTGCCGACTCCGCCGATACACGCGCCACCGCGCTTGTCCGGGGACTCGATGAGATGCCCGCCGAGGCGCAACAGCGACTCGCCGCGTTGTTGGCCAGCTACCCCCAGAGGCTGCGGCTGATCGGTCTCTGTGGGGCACGCCCGAGCGTCCTGCGAGAGCCGCTGGATGATGTCCTGATCACCGCCGATGAGCATCATCTGGACGAGGAGCCCAGTCGCGGCATCGACAGCCGCCTGATCGAAGTCCTGAGCTCGTTGACGGTCGTCTGTGAGCCTTTGGCCGCGCGGGTGGAAGACATCCCGCTGCTTGCCGCGGCGGCGGTTGATGCCCGACACGCCGCCGGGGAAGGCACGGCAGAACGATTGAGTCGAAACGCGTTGGATGCCCTGGTCAGCTATCCCTGGCCCGGAAACTTTGAGGAACTCGATGGGGCCATTCGTCATGCGGTGCGAACGGCTCACCGGCAATCGATCGGCGTCGAGCACCTGCCACTGGCGATCCGCTCGTACCGGCTCGGCGACGGTTCAGCGGCAAAGTCGACGGCGCCTTCGCTGGACGAAGCGTTACGAAGATACGAGCTGCGACTGATCACCGAAGCGATGGAAGCGTCCGCTGGTAACCGGGCCGAGGCCGCGCGGCGACTTGGCATCAGCAGGGCTCGTCTGTTGCGCCGGATCGACGAGGCGGAGAAAGCATGATCGACCTGCCCAGCGATCGATCGATGATTCGCCCCTGGGTCGTTTGTGAGTCGGGTAACCGGTGGTTGACCGCCGTGCGCCGATTCGCACCCGATCTGATGCCTGGACAGCTGGTCGTCGAAGTCACCCACGCCGACCCGGGAAATACCGATTCGGTTTTGGCAGGGCATCGGCGGGCGGTCGTCTTGTGGGAAGTCCATCGCACCAATTTCACCGCCGCTTGTGATTGGCTGGCGACGACAGCGATCCGCTGGCCCAAAACGTTGCGGCTGGCGGCGGGATCGGGGTTATCGGATCGCGAATTGATCGTGTTGTCCGAATTTTGTGTCGCGACGACGCTGCGGCACCCCGAACAATTGCCCCGACTGGCATCGATGATCAAAGCCTACTTCGCAACGTCCAATTAGCTCTCCGTGCCCCCCCTCCAAGTTAAAACGCGGGCCCTCCAAGTTAAAACGCGGGCCCTCCAAGTTAAAACGCGGGGCGGGGAAGCTTGCCGGAGAGAAATCCGTGTATCCCCAACCCCAAGACCAAGGGGTGACAAAGAACTAGACTGTCGGCAAACGATGACAGCTCGCAACCCTCTCCCACGAATTTCCGCATGAGCATCCCCTCGATCGAAACCATACGCAATATTATCGGCCAACATCCCGATCCCGAAACGGGTCGGCCGCTGGAGTCGATGGGTCAGATCCGGGACGTCCAGGTCGACGGTTCATCGATCGACGCGACGATTGCCTTGACCTCGCATTCGGCACCGATTGTCGGTGAAGTGATCGAGGCGATCGAATCGAAACTGATTGCCGCCGCCCCCGGCAGCAAAGTAACCATCACGGTGGTCAATCATCCGCGACCGCCAGCAAGGATCGGTCAGATCAGTTTGCGTGCCAAGAGCGTGATCGCGGTTGGCAGTGGCAAAGGGGGCGTTGGCAAGAGCACCGTCGCAGCATCGCTGGCACTCACGTTGCGTCGCATGGGATCCAAAGTCGGATTGATGGATGCCGACGTCTATGGACCAAGTATCCCACACCTGCTGGGTTTATCAGGACGACCAAGTATCTCGGAGAACAAGACCATCCAGCCGATCCGCTTGACTGGTGAATCTGCCGGCGGCGACTTACCGGTCATGTCGATGGGATTCTTGATCGAACCCGATCAGGCGGTGATTTGGCGCGGTCCGATGTTGCATGGATCGATCAACCAGTTCCTCAGTGAAACGGAATGGGGCGAACTGGATTATCTGATCATCGACATGCCACCGGGTACCGGTGACGTCGCGTTGACGCTCTCTCAAGCGTTGCCTCTGGCAGGATCGATTGTCGTTTGCACTCCGCAGGAGGTCGCGTTGCTCGATGCGGTCAAGGCGATCAGCATGTTTCGCAAAGTGAACATTCCGATCCTGGGGATGGTCGAGAACATGAGCGGTTTTGTCTGTCCCGATTGCGGCAAGACTTATGACATTTTTGGACGGGGTGGGGCGCGGGACAAAGCGGAAGAATTGCAGGTGCCGTATTTGGGTGGCTTGCCAATCGACATCACGCTGCGCACGGCCGGGGACGAGGGGCGGTTGCCCGATGTGATCGAGCACGACGAACAGGCACGTGCGCCGCTGGACGCGATCACGATCGCTGTGGTGCGGAATCTGGCCGCCAGGGCGGCGGCGAGCCCGCCGAAACCGAGCCTGCCGACCCTATGAAGATCCCCTTTCAAGAGGGGGCTAAGGCCCGGAAAACGGTCCTTGGCCCACGAGAAAAGCCGCATCAGGGAGAACCCTGACGCGGCTTTTGGATGACGTCGATTCGATCACAGTCAGTGAGGCAATCTCAATGATCGCGACCGAGCCTTCGTGCGGGTATCTAGCGACGCTTCTTAGCAGCCTTCTTCTTGGTCGCTTTCTTTTTAGCGGCCTTCTTCTTGGTTGCCTTCTTCTTAGCAGCCTTCTTCTTGGTTGCCTTCTTCTTCGTCGCCTTCTTCTTCGTTACTCGCTTCTTTGCGGCCTTCTTGGTCGCTCGCTTGGTAACTTTCTTCTTTGCTTTTTTCTTGGCCACGTTCTTCCTCCGCTAGAAAGGAAACGTTGGCGAGTCCTCGTGACTTTTAAAACAAACGCTTTAGAAGCCACCGGCCACGGCTCACCAACCGTCATTCGTGGTTGAATCTCTGAGCTTCGATGACTCCTTCAGTGTCGTCATCGGTCCTGCTCATCCTTTCAACCGTTTAAAAACTGCGCGTAACTTTACGCGCTTCCGCAGATTCCGCAACATCTTTTTGCAAAAAAAGTGCTTGCATGGAAAAACTTTTTTGTTACGAGAAGGCGCATTTTTTATGCGGTTGCGACATTCTCATCGCAACAGAACGTGCAGAACGTGCGCAGATAACGATGCAAACTCGCATGCGCGCGGATTGTCGACTCGATCTAGTAACGCCATCCGCCACTCTGTTGCAGCATCTGAAAATTTGTGATCGCAAGCGAAAAAAATAAGATGCCCATGAACGTTTGACCGTTTGTTAAGCCATAGACGGACATCAATCCGGCCGCGATCAAGCTGATCATCAGCGATTGACTGGTGTTACCTCCACCAATCAAGACGAGTGACCTCATCACGCGTCCGCCATCCAATGGCCATACCGGAATCAGGTTCAACAGCGCCCAAACAATGCTCGGCCAAGCATAAAAAACCAGCATTGCGAACAACCCGGGACTGTCAATCATCTTGCCCTCACTGGAACCGACAAGTTCGCCCAATCCCAGCGGCATCCATGGATAAACCCAACCTTCCATCGCTTGATTCAAGCGAAAACCACCAAGCTTGAAGGCGGCGATCAAGGCGAACGCAGATACGATCTGAAAGACCGGACCGGCCAGCGAGATCAACATGTCTTGCTTGGCAGATAATTGGGAATAAGAGCGACCACGTCCGAACGAATCTCTTGGAACCGCCAAACCACCGAAGTGATAAAGCACGATCGAGGATTCGATTCCATACAGCCGAAACGCCAGCGAATGACCAAGTTCGTGAATCAGAATGGAGACCAACAGACTCAGCGTCCAGAGCACATACAGCGCAGCGATCCCCGGACCGAGTTCGCGAAAATACCCGTCCATGCCTTGGACGACGTAGAAGCCAAAGACCAGCGCCCCGACCCAAAACGACCAGGTCACCCGAATCGGAAACCCAAACAGCTGAAACCGCAAGTCATACGGCGATTCGGCAGGTTCTTGAAGCAGCATTGGGCGTTGATGGTTTGACGGTGAGGGGGGCGGCCGAGCGGTGCGGCGAAGGATTGATTCTAACGATTCTCGCCGGCTTGCGAGCCGATGGTTGCCGATTCGTCGTCGGCCAACCATTCACGCAAGTCGATCGAAAGAGGCGTTTCGGTCTCGCCGTGTGCGAGCAACCGACGCGCAATCTTGGCGACGACTTCTCGTTCGATCGCACGCTGCAGCGGACGCGCACCCAACATCGGATCGAAACCGACCGCCGCGATTCGTTTGACAACGGACTGGTCCCAGCTCAAATGCACTCCTCGGGAAGCGAGCGCCTCACGTTGTTGCAACGTGCGCAGTTCTTTTTCGACGATTTGTTCGATCACCGGCGGTGGCAATGGATCAAACGTGACAACCTCATCGAGTCGATTGAGGAACTCCGGTCGAAATTCGTGCTCGATCGCCCGCCGCAGCGTGCTCGAGTCATGACCACCAAAGCCGATCGATTCGCTGCTCTTGGACCCGACATTGCTGGTCAAAATCAAGATCGCGCCGCAGAGTGTGGTCGTGCGCCCGAATCGATCGGTCAATCGCCCCTCATCAAGGGCCGACAACAAGCAATCATGCACCTCGGGTGATGATTTCTCGAATTCATCCAGCAACACAACCGACATCGGCTTGGCGCAAACGACCGATCCATGGCGCAACTTCGCCATCGGCGCCGATCAGGAACCGGTCCACCGCATCCCAATTCGCGTACTCACTCATGTCGAGTCGAATCAGTGTCTGCTCACTCGATTCACGCTGACCAAAGAGCTCGCTCGATTCACGCCGGCCAAAAAGGTAATCGGCGAGGCTGCGAGCGAGCTGTGTCTTGCCCACCCCGGTGGGGCCACAAAACAGCATCGTGGCGACGGGTCGCCGCGAGTCACACAATCCCGCCTTGAGCCGTAACACGACATTGGCGGCCGACTTCACGGCGGTTGCCTGGCCGATGACACTGTAGCCGAGTTGATGGCGAACTTGTTCCGCTTGTAACGTCATCGAGTCACATAACATCGCCTCTGGTAAACCGGTCAACCGAGTGAATCGATCGACAATGTCCGATGTCTTGATGCAGGGACCCGCCATCGGCAAGCCGGTACCGTCTTGCCTGGGCGGGGAGCCTGATATCGATGAGCCAATCGCATCCCGGCGCGTCTGTTCGATCAGATCACCGATCAACTGAACCACACCACGCGGCGGTGACTGGTAGGGCATGAACTGGGCGAACAGCCGGGTCGCCGTCTCGGCCGCAGAATCGTCGACTTCGATGCGATCATTTCTCGCCGCATCGGCCAACATCGTGTCAACGATATCACGAGTCTGATCGTGTGATAGCGGATCGATTCGGACGATCTGAAAACACTCGGCCCATCCCGGCAACAGCCGCCTGGCGGCATCCAGCTCCTCCGGCGTCGCTTCGGCCAACAGTCGCAGTTCGCCGCGCCGGACGTAGGGCATCAAGAATGCCGCCAAACTATCGGTCGGCTGTGTGCCACCCAGGCGAACCAGATCGATCAAGGATGAAACCAATAAGACCCCGCTGATCGACTCCAGCTCTGCGATCACTTGTTCAAGCCGCTGCTCCCACTCGCCCAGGTACTGCATCCCGGCGATCAGATTCTCTGCCGAGGTTTGCCAAACGAGCGGTGGCGGTGGCAGGCTGCCCAGCTCGATGGCCGATTCTCGTGCCGCAGCCTGATGGCGACCGGCAGCAAGACGGGCGACGGTCGTCTTCCCACAACCCGCTGGACCTACCAACAACATGCTGGCATCGGAGATCGACGCCAGCAGTCTGTTGACTTCGGCATCGCGATGTTTTGCGGGTGTCGATTTTCGCTTCCGTTTTCTTTGCAATACCGGATCGGCAACGACTGACAAGGTCTCGGTCAACTCCAGATCAAAACGGACACTGGCTTCCTTGAGTCGAACGCGAACGATTCGCAGTTCACTTTCCGGTGGTGGTGTCGCCGCCATCAGCTCTCGTGAACTGATCTGCGAGGCTGCCGCTCGAACCGCCTGTTCGATCAACTGTGGCAATTCGCGCATCGCCGGGCAATGAAAAACCATGTCAAAGTCGCCCAAGAAGCATTCGACACTCTTGTCAACGTAGTGACCGAGCACATATCGGACCGGAAGTTTCATCTCGCGGCTGGCCGGAAATTGTCGTTTGCCGTCCCGATAGAACAGCCGTACGCGAACCGATGTGCTGCACAATTGATAGCTGTCGATCTTTGGCCAGTACTGATCTGGCTCGCGCAAACCTTGTTTTCGCAAGAAGTCTCGCACCGCTCCGAATGACTCGGCGGCGGTGGTACCACAAGCATCCGCCTCCGGCCCATCGACGACACGGGATGTGTACAGATCATCGGCGTACTTCGAGATCAATACCGGCACTTTCACACTTGTCATGAAGTCGCCTCTTGGCAGAGCGACAGAAAACCGGTCGCCCGCCGTGTCTGTTTCAGCAATCGCAGGATAGCACCCTGATCGAGTTTTTCATTGACAGCGGAACCGTTCTGCAGATCAACCAGCGGACCAGACGTTTGGACAATACGGCGCACTTTGGCCACCGAGTCGCGACCCGATTGGGCCCGCCATGCAAGAAAAGTTTCCCAGGGCGACTGGTCATTCTTCAACGGTCGCAATCGCACATCCGCAAGACTCAGTCGTCCGCTACCGCGAACGAACATCCATCCCCCACTGATTTCGTTGAGCGTTGCCAGGGCAAGGGCACCGGAAACACAAACCGCGCCCGGGTCGGGCAGCGAGATGTCCTCCCAGACCAGATTCTCATCTTCTGTCGCCCACTTGGTTAGATCATCGTACAGCAACGATTTTTCGTTGCTCTCACCAAATTGCTCCGTCGGCTGCGGGCGGTCCTGAGGATCCGACTGTTCGCCAAACCATCGTATCCAGACCAACCACCGCGGCCCGGTACCCCGCACGGTGAGCTGTCCATGCAGCCGACCGAGTTGATTGATGAATGAATCGCGAACGATATCCAACTCGCCCGGGTTCGTTTCCACTAACGAATCTTGCAGGTAGTCTTGAATGTCATCGATCGCTTGTAGATCACGCAGCCCCGTCAGGTGTTTCGGTTCAAACCGCGAATTGCTCGATCCGATTGCTGTGCGCGAGGCATGGATGGGCGTCGATTGAGGCCGCTCCAGGCGCGGTCGATTGTAGGCTTCCAACAATTGCCGCAGCGATTGTTTGCATTCGTGCAAACTGTCGCGGAGCGTCATCGTCTCGAGCAGCGCCGGGTCAACTCGGTCGCCCTTGATCTCGAAGCTCAACGGATCGCCACCAATTTCACGGGCGACATCGGATAGCCATCGCTCACTCCGATTGCATAACGCTTCCATTGACAGCTCGGACGCCGCCGCTGCGCGTGAAACGTATTCGATCGGCTGCCATCGTGTTTGCACGCCTGAGTCATCCATGAACAACCGCAACAATGTTGGTTGATCGCTGGCACTGGCGGCGAGAAACTCGGCGGCCGGTCCAACCAGATCTCGCTCGATCTGTCGCTTCAACGCCCGGGCGCCCATCTTTGGGTCATAGCCTCGTGTTGCGGTTTCCCGAATGGCGGCGGGCTCGATGTCGATCAACACGCTGCGGCGCTGCAGCCCGTCACGACGAAGGATTTCGTGAAATTGCATCCAGGCGATCGATTCGATCATCTCTGCCGACAGTCGATGGAAGCTCAAAACGTCATCGATGCGATTGAAAAACTCGGGCCGAAAGAACTCGCGGGCGGCTTTCCGATGCACCGCGCCGATCGCCTGAGGGTCCTCGGGATCCGCGAACCCGCGGCCGCGTCCCGACTCACGCGAACCGAGATTGCTGGTCATCAGAATCAACAAGCCCGACAAATCAACCGTTCGCCCGCGCACGTCGCTCAATCGCGCTTCGCCCAAAGCCTGCAGCAATACATTGAGCACCGAAGGGTGCGCCTTTTCGATTTCATCGAGCAACAAGACCGCATGTGGCCGACGTCTGACGGCACTGGTCAACAGACCATCGGGCGCATCAAAGGTGCCGATCAATCGGGCCGCCGAGTTGGGGGAAGAAAGCTCGTTCATGTCCAGCCGAATCATTCCGCCAGAGTCAAACAGGCAGGCCGCGACCGCCTTTGCCAGCTGCGTTTTACCGACACCCGTCGGACCGACCAGCAGAAACGTTCCCACAGGCCGGGTGGTGTCGTTCATCCGCGCCGCAGCGATCAGGACGCGATCGATCAATTTGGCGACCGCTTCGTGTTGACCCACCAGATGTTGGCGAATCTGGGCATGGATCATCTCGCGGTTGATGCTCAGCCGCCGATCGATGATCGATGTCTGCAGCCCGCTTCGAGACTGGAATTCGGCGATCGCGTCGCTCCGCGTCACCGTTTGCCGCTGACAGCGTGCCGCCAATCGGGACAGTGCCGCGGCGGCCTTGCCCGGCAATACCGAAGTCCTCTCGAATCGGTCATACAGTGAAATGACTTCCGGGATCACGTCCAGGTCGAATTTGCACCGCCGGATCGCTTCCAGCCGTCGGCGAACGCCAATCAGGATTTCCATCGAACTGGGGGCATCCAGCGCTTCGGTCGGCAACACGACAAACCGATCCGCCAGGGCTCGATCTCGTTCACGAAAAATCGCCCAGGCCTCGCTCGTCATCTCTGCCAACACGCGAACCGGTCGCACATCGAGTTGTGTTCGCAATGTATCGGCCACGCACATCGAACTGTCGCGTGTCTTGCCCGCCTCGTACAACCCCAGCAGGTCATCAAAGTACAGCACATGATCGTAATGGTGCGCGTGCCGAAGGATCGCCAGCACCCGCTGTTGCCATTGGCCCAAGTACGACATGCCGCTGATCAGTCTGGCCGGCGAGAGCTGCCATACCAACCCATGAGTCGCCGACACCTTTCGGCCGCGACGGCAACGAACCGCGCCTTCGATCCGCGCCGTCTTGCCACTTCCCGAGGGACCGACAAGGACCACCCCACGTCGATCGCCAACGGCCAACAATTGAGTCAATCGTCGCACGTCCTCATCGACCCCGATCGGCTGGGGCAATTCGTCGATGTCGACCCAATTCAAGCAGCGTCCCACTTTGCGTAGTTGTGCCGCACCGTCGGAAACATCTTCGCTGCCCAACAGCGCTCGCAGCGGGTCGACGTGCCGCCTGGGCGGGCGGCCAGGCAACACGTCGATGGTAACGTGATCGATCCAGGCTTTGCCGGCAAGATTGTGCCGCTGGACAGAGTAGTCCGGTACCTCTTTACGACACTGTTGGAAATACGACTGATAAACTTCGAGCGCTCGCGCCTCGATTGATTCACCAGGTTCGATATCGAACCACAGCTCGGGTAAGTTCGGTGAAAAAGCCAACCTGCGACCCTGTCGGCGGATCCCCACCAAAAGCACTCGTAGCGTCGCGGAGCTGTCACGGAGATCCAACTGCAGCTTGACGACTTTGTCCTCGATCGGATCGGGCCCGTGCCATGCCAACAATTCATCGTGGCTTGGTTTACGAGCCAGATCGGATAGTTCGACTCGCAACTTGGTGTTCAGTGTTGCGATAACCTTTCCCAGCTCCGATCCGCTGCAACTGGGATGGCCAAAGAACAATGGGCGGACGGTGATCGGCGGTATCGACGCACGACCACGTTGCTGTTGAACATAGATGGGTACGGAAATTTGCATAGCGAGTTAGTACGTGAGGGCCACCGTCACGTCGGGATCCGATGAACTTTCGCCACCCTGGTCATCGAGTTCGGACCAAATTCTTCGTTCGGTTTCCTGTTCGATCAAGCGATCCAGCCAGCGACCTTCGCGATCCATCTTCAGCGATCGCGACCCGTCTTGCGTCATGTCTTGCACCAAATCATTCTCCCCGTCATACCACCGACGCGGATGGCCGATCATTTGAAAATCGCCCAGCGGCAACCAATCGGGCGCGACATACTCGATTGGCATCCCACTGTGTTTGCTGACCAGCAGCGAATGCCCGGCCGATCGTGGTTGGTGCAGGCGATTGAAAGTATGCACACCGATCTCGCTGGCCATTGCTAGACTCGCCGCTTTGCCACGAAATGTCAGCATCAGACCCAGCGTCCCGACCGGCATCGCGGTCAGCGCCGCAAATCGAATCAGCCGATACGCGGCAAGACTCGGCTGGGGCTTTTGTTCAACCGTGAACTCCTGCAGCAACTGTGCGACATGATCCCTTTGCACCGCAATGCGAAACGCCGGTTGTTGACTCCAACCTTCGCAATCGATGATTCGATCGTGGCCACTGCCCTGCTCTCGCTTTAACAACGCATGAACTTGCAAGACCCAGCCGCGATGGGCCGCGACGAATCGATACGCCTCTAAGAGTCGCCCGGCAGCCATCAGGTTCGGTCCCGTCAGGATCAGGGTCATTCGCTGATTCTCGACCGCCGATTCGCTGTGCAGTTCGCACAGCATCGCCCACATTCGTTCTCGCAACTGCTCCAGCTGTGCGATCTGCCGAGTCCGATCGATCTCCTCACCCCGGTAATACTTCAGCAACAGTGCCGCCTCGGCTGAATCGATGTCCTGACAAAGGAGTCTGACTTGTTCGATGCGTTCGCGCGTCTGCATCCGATGGACGCCCAATGGTCCGTAACGAATCCTGTTGCGTTGCCGTGTGCTTTTTCCCTCGCGGATCAACGATTTGATCTTGCGGGTCAAGATCGTGTGTTGGTTTCGCAACAACCGAACGGCATCACAACGATCCAGCGATTGCCCTCGCCGTCGCAACAGCGTCATCTGCTCGATCAACATCTCTAGCGAATCATCGGGCTGACTTGAAGCGGCCGGATCGGCTGTGACGCGAACCGACACGCTCTCGATCGCCCCGTCGCCCTGCTGCTGCACCCCGACCTTGGCCACCAGTCGTGACATCCGGCCCGATTCACAAATCGCCTCGGACAGCGGTGCGGCGAGACGTCGTTCCAGCTCTCGCGCCAGCGGGCGGGCGCCATACTGCACCTGGTAACCGTCGCGGGCCAGCACACGCAGTGCTTGTTCATCCACGTCGAAAGGACGACCGCGGCTTTTCCAGCCGTCTCGACGTTGCAATTCGTCCAGCCGTAGTCGGGCAATTTTTTGCACCGTCGCTTCGTCCAGCGGATCGTAGGCCAGGATCCGATCGATCCGATTGAACATTTCCGGACGAAGAAAGTCGCGAACGTGCCTGTGGAAGTGATTTCGATACCGCTCCTTGTGCTGAGTCTCGGCCAAACCCAACGGCGTTGCCCGAAAGGTATCGACGCCCAGGTTGCTGGTCATCAGCACGATCGAATTGCGAAAGTCCGCCAAGCGGCCTCGGCCATCGGTCAGGCGTCCCTCCCCCAGCACCTGCAGAAGCAAATCAAATACCGAGGCATGGGCCTTCTCGAACTCATCCAACAAGACCAGCGAAAATGGCTGGGCACGCACCGCCGATGTGAGCACGCCTTCGGGATGCAAGGCATCACCGATCAAACGTCCGACCGCCGATGACGTCGACAATTCCGACATATCAATGCGTACCAGCCTGGAAATGTCACTATAGATCAGCCTTGCCAGCGCCTTGGCCGTTTCCGTTTTTCCGACGCCGGTCGGGCCGATCAACATCAGCGACGCCAACGGGCGATCGGGTCGGGCCAAATCCGCCGCCAGCGTCGCGATCATGTCGACAAGAATCTCAATCACCGCGTCTTGTCCAATGACCTGGGATGCCAGTTGTCTCTGAACGCTGTCCAGGTCGGGTCGCACCGAATCGTCGATCAAGAAACTGGGCAATCCGGTTTGTCGACCGAAAGCGGCAATGACCCTTTTTGGATCCAGAGTTTGTCCCGATTTCAGCTCGCTCATGACGGCATGAAAGAAGGACAGCGGCCGCCCCGGTGATGCAGCATCGGTGCGGAAGCGTCGATGCAATCGGTCCAACATCTGTAGCGCTTCGGGGTCGACCAGCGGCAACGGCTGCTCGTTGTTCACCCTTGAACTGCGGCGGCTGGGTCCCTTGCGCTTCGTCTTTCGGCTGCTCTTTTTCAGCCGGGCGCTAATGTCGACCGGCCGCCACGCGGCGGCTGCTTCCAACAGGATCGATCGCGTTTGCTCCGGTGTTGGCTCGTCGACCTGCAAAATGGTCAGTGATGCAATCAGACGTGGTTCGACGCGCCGGATTCGCGTCAACTGCTCCGCCGTGCATTCCAGCACCCCTTTCAAGCTGCCGTTGGCCAGCCGGTGGGCCAACAGCGAACCGCAGCCTCCGCTGCCGCGTAACCGCCCCGATTCACTCAGCTCCACGAGATTGCCCAGGTGAACGACCGAAGGATATTTGCAAGCCTCCTCGGCCATCTGCAGGCATTGTTGCTGCCACATCCCGAATCCGCCTTGGCCCGAGATCAACCGCGATCCATCGGTCGCCCAGCACCGCCACGACTTCATGCCGTAGCGGTCGCGATTTCGCACCCATTGGTGGAAGATCGCCGTTTTGCCAACCCCCGAAGGTCCAACCAACAACACGCTGCGCGGTTGGTCGGCCGAAAGAAGCTGGGCCAACCGTTCGACGTCATGATCCCGATGGTATGCCGCGCGTAGCGACTTTCGCTTCAGCAGCGTCGCGACAGCTTTCAAGGTCGGCGTCTTGCTGCGTGGCTTGTCGCTGTGCTGTCGCGCGTGCTCGGTGGGTGTTGTTACCGCTACCTCCAACCGCTCATGACGAAGCGTCGATTCATCCGACGGATCGAGTCCCGCCAAACCGACCAGGGACCAGGCGCCGCGACGGCGGATCGCCGATCGAATCTGTTCCTGCACCAGATTTTGCAGATTGGCTCGCGGTGTCGCGACGACCGTCAAGTCGAGCGCAGGAAGGTAGGCGATCACGAGGGTATCGTCCTGCCGAAAGACAAACATATCCAGCCGTACATCGATCGGCTCGCGCCAGGCGAGTGACCTTTTCTGCGGTGCGATCTGAACCACGATCGCTCGCTGCTCTGCGAATCCGCGAACCAACGAAGCGACCAACTCGGAACCCACGCGATGCTTGCAGCTGTCGGTCACCCGACGGCGAACGGCAGCAACGGCCAACTCCTCGCTGCTCGATGCCAGTGCGATCGAGGGAAACCCGATCGGACGGACCAACGTCAAGCCGCCACGAGGCGAAATCACCAGAGGTAAATCGATCGTGACCGATGTTGGCATGAATAATCTCTGCAAAAGCGGAACCATGATCCATCGACACGGCCCGATCGTCGAGGTTCATCGCCCCCCCTCACTGCCGCTATTGGAGGTTGGCGATCAAGAACGCCCATAGATCGGCATACTCGTCAATGCTCTTGCTGACAGGTGTTCCGGCCCCGTGTCCGGTGCGCGTTTCGATGCGGATCAACGTCGGTTTGTCGCATCCCTGCGCTGCCTGCAATGCGGCAGCGAACTTGAAACTGTGTCCGGGCACGACGCGATCATCTCTGTCAGCCGTGGTAATCAGCGTTGCCGGATAGCACGTCCCCGGCTTGAGGTTATGCAGTGGTGAATAGGATAACAGATTATCGATCTGGTCCTCCTCGTCACTGCTGCCATATTCGGTCACCCAGGCCCAGCCGATGGTGAATTTATGATAGCGCAGCATGTCCATCACGCCGACCCCCGGCAGGCAGGCGCCGAACAGATCGGGTCGCTGGGTGATTGCAGCGCCGATCAACAAACCGCCGTTGCTGCGGCCGCTGATCGCGAGACGACTCCGTCGGGTATAGCCCGTCGCGATCAAGTGTTCGGCGGCAGCAATGAAATCATTGAATACGTTTTGCTTGTTCAGCCGCATGCCGGCTTCATGCCACTGGCGACCATATTCGCCACCACCGCGCAGGTTCGCGACCGCGTAGATCCCACCACCATCGATCCAAGCGGCAATCGCAGGCGAGAACGAGGGCGTGATCGAGATATTGAATCCGCCATAGGCATACAACAAAGTCCGATTCGTCCCATCGAGCTTCGTGTCCTTGTGACGAGTGACGATGATCGGGATCTTGGTACCATCTTGACTGGTGCAAAACAGCTGTTCGGTCAAAAAATCATCGACCTGGAAATCGACCTCCGGCTGACGCCACAGCTCTGATTGGCCTGTCTGCAGGTCGACGCGAAAGATCGAGGAAGGCGTGACGTAGTTGGTAAAGCTGAAAAACGTTTCGGAGGAGTCCTGTCGACCACCGAAACCGGCGACACTGCCGACACCGGGAAGCGGCAGTTCGTCGATCAACTTTCCTTCGATGTCGTGACGCGTCACTTTGCCCCGCGCGTTTTTGAGCGCCGCACAATAAAATGTCTTGTCAAACAGACTCACCGATTCCAGCACATCTTCGGTCTCGGCAATCACTTCCCGCCAATCTTTTCGCTCGGAGCTGCCTACCGTCACCGCGATCAGTCGACGCTTGGGAGCGTCGTGGTCGGTCAGAAAGTACAACGTATCCTCGGTCGACCCGACCCATTCGTATTCCGCGTCGAACCCGGTAATCAGCGGCTGGACAGGGGATTGCCAATCGCGGAGATCCTTGATGAAGATCTGTGACTTCGGTTCGCTGCCTTTCCAATTCTGAATGATCAGGTAGCGGCCATCATCGGTGACCTCGGGTGAGAATCCCCATTTCGGTTCATCCGGGCGACTGAGCATCAATGAATCGTCGCTTTGGTCGTCACCAATCTTGTGAAAATAAAGCCGTTGATTCTCGTTCGTCCCGGTCAGCTCTTGCCCTTCCTCGGGCGCGTCATAACGCCCGTAAAAGAATCCGCTGCCATCGGGCATCCAGGCGATCTCGCTGAACTTCACCCACCGCAGAACGTCGTCGAGATCCTGTCCGCTGGCGACATCCCGTACTTTCCAAGTTCGCCAATCACTTCCGCCATCGGCAAGACCGTAGGCGAGCAGCTTGCCGTCATCGCTGGGAACCCAACTGGCCAGCGCAACGGTTCCGTCTTGACTCAACGTGTTGGGATCGATCAGCGTTTGCCGCTTGGCATCGAGCGAGGATGCCTTGTACAGCAGACTCTGGTCTTGGAGCCCGTCGTTGTGCGTGTAGAAATAAGTCGATCCGCGGTGTCTGGGCAATCCGTATCGCTCGTAGTTCCACAGTTTCTCGAGACGGTCGCGGATCTCGGCCCGTTCCGGGATGGACCGCAAGTATTGCTGAGTCAGCTCGTTTTCCGCCTTCACCCACTCGGCCGTCTGATCACTCTCGGTATCCTCCAGCCATCGATAGGGATCTTTGACGATCCGCCCGTGGTAATCATCCTCAACGTCGACCGTCTTGGTTTGCGGGTAATGCATCGTGCTGTGCGCCTGGGAAGAACTTGCTGCCTCTTGAGCAAAAACTGGCGGGCTGGAAATCTGTATGATGGCGGTGATCAGTAAACATAGAAACGTAGGCAAATGACAAATCCGGTATAAAACCACTTCAGTTCCTTTTTCGTTTCGATGGGGCGATTGGCAATCGGCGGGACGATCCTGCAGAAGCTCGCGGACGACCGCTAACAATGTTCGAGTGTACGACACGGATTGAATTTACAATGCTGGCAGTCCCTCTGGAGCTTGGTCCTCCTATCCTCGACACAATCTGAGACTAACATACCCGAGATTGAAAGAGACACTCGTTGTCTGGGGCATCAAATCGGTCATTGACGTCATTCCCGTCTGGGGCGCAGCGGCTAGCGACGCTTGTCCACCGGCAACCGTTATTGCTGCTGGCAACGGCCGCTCTGGCGGGCGTGATGATGGAGTCCCAGTTCGATCGATTCTCTGCCGGACTCTGGGTTTCAATCGGAATCGTGTCGCTGGCGATGATCCTTGTCGCCCCTCACAGCGTCCGCTGGTTAGCCGCCGTCATGGTGTTCGTACCGGTCTTCGCGCTCCGCCATCGCGGTGACGAGGCAGGATTTCAAACCGCCTCGATCCTGGCGGTCGCCGGCCCCACGGCTCGTCCAGCCGTGATCGAGGGGATCATCGACACGCCGGTGGCACTGCGCCGGCACCCAATGGCCGACCAACGGATCCGACAGGGTGCGTCACCGTGGCAAACGCAAATCGAACTATCCGTCCAGCGGTATCGCATTGGCCACCGCTTCCAGCGTGTTAGCGGCCGTGTCTTGGTCGTTTGTGATGCCCAGCTTGACGATCGACGTCCGGGCGACTCGATCCGTGTCTTCGGTTCGCTTCGCCAATTCGCGCGACCCACCAACCCCGGCCAGCGCGACTTGCGAGTGATTTATCGACGACGACATCTTCACGCCCGCGTCGACGTCGATTCGGCAAATCAAATCGTCGTGATCGCTGAGACTGGCTATCAGCCGTCTCGAATGATCGCGGCGATCGCAGCCGGCAGTCGCGATCTGCTATTCAACCACACCGGTGAATCGACGGGCCCGTTGGCCGTCGCATTGGTGATTGGCCAGCGAGACTTTGTCGACCATGAAACACGCGACTTGCTACTGGTCACCGGTACGGCACACCTGTTATCGGTTAGCGGTTTGCATCTGGCGATTGTGGTCTTGTTGGCCAGCTGGTTGGCGACGGTGCTGCGGTTGCCGATGGCCAGCAGGATCGCCTGTGTCGTCGGAATCTGTTTGCTGTACACCGCGATCACCGGCGCACGGCCACCGGTCGTGCGGGCCGCGGTCCTGGTCGTGGCGATGATGTTATCAATCTGGATCCGTAAACCAAGCCAACCGATCAACACGCTGGCACTCGCTGCGCTGTTGTTGATCAGCTTCAACCCAGAGTTGGTTTTTGCTGTCGGCATGCAACTGTCATTCTTGGCCGTGGCCACACTGTTGATCTGCGGCCGTCGCGAGACAAGCGGATCCTGGGGCGTTGATTCGACGCTGGCCCAAGAACAGCGACTGCGGTCGCTGGTGGACAGTTCCTACGGTTGGCCGATTCGCTGGCTTCGCCTCGGCCGCTATTTACTGGGGCAGGCGATCTGGTTCAGCCTCTGTGTGACAATGGTGTCAACACCGTTGGTTTGGCATCAGTTCAATGTCGTGTCGTTGATCAGTGTGATCGCGAACGTGGTACTGGGGCCAATGCTGTTCGTCGCTCTGGGGGCCGGTGTGGCAACCGTTGTCGGCGGTTGGATCGCCGATCCACTGGCCGTCGTTCCCGGTTTTGTCTGCGAGCAGAGTTTGCGTTGGATGCTGTGGGTGATCGAGCTGGCTGCGTCGATTCCCTATGGTCATCATTGGCTGCCTGCCCCACCAACCTGGCTGGTGATCGTTTTCTATGTTGTGCTGGCGGCTTCCCTGTGCTGGCCCGCGGGGAAACTTGCCTCTCGATTCCGCTATGGATGGATCGCCGGTTGGGCGTTGGTGGCGTACTTGATCACGACGCACCCTTCGCCGTTGCCGCCGGGAACCATGGAAGCAACGTTCGTCGACGTCGGGCACGGAACCAGCGTCGTGCTGCGATTCGACGACGACGACGTGTGGCTTTACGATTGTGGACGATTGGGAAACGAGATCGGCAGCAGCCGTGACATTGACAGCACACTGTGGGCGATGGGGATCCACCAACTGCGGGGGATCTTTCTGTCGCACGCCGACGCCGATCATTACAACGCGCTGCCCGGCGTGCTGCGTCGATTCGGCGCCGCACAGATCATCACGCCCCCGGGAATGCTCCGCGAGCCCGAAGGGGCATTGGCTGCAGCGCGGCGGGCGATTGATGTTGCGGGCTCGGAGGTCCGCGAGCTTTCCGCTGGTGATCGCTTGATGTTCAGCGGCTACCAGGTGCAGGTTCTGCATCCTCCCCTGGTGCGTACCGGCGGCAGCGACAACGCAAACAGTCTGGTGTTGCAAATCGATCACGCCGGAAAGACGCTGCTGCTGCCTGGGGATCTGGAACCGCCTGGAACGGAGATGCTGATTGATCAGCGACGCCCACCTCCCGGCGGAGTCCTGATGGCGCCGCATCACGGCAGCTTGACGATGGAATCCGAATCGGTGCTCCAATGGTCACGCCCTGGCGACACGGTCGTCAGCGGCGGCCAGCGCGCCGGGCGGCCCGAGGTCGAACAGATGCTGGCGATCACCGGATCGGGAGTCCATGTCACGGCGAACGTGGGGGCGATTCGCGTGCGGATCGATCGCTCGGGCGAAATCGAGGTTCGCAGCTGGTTGCAGTCGCCCTGGTGAAAGGGTTCGGTGAAATCGGGGCCGGTCGCGTTCCCCTCGAATCGGCTCGTGAGCACGGCAAAAGTATCGCATCATGGCCACCCGAAAGCCGAAGATTCAAAGAGTCACGCTGACAATTCTCGGCGAACGTGTAGGATTGAGTAGTTTTCTGTCACGCACGTTCGGCACTCAAGACCCGGCCTTCATGGATGCTCGCCCTACTCCGCGAGATATCGGTTCCCTGCTTTTTTACCAGCTACCTGGTGGTGCTGGTGTTGGAGCTATTGCGAATGATCGGCCGGATCCCCGGCCGTGGGTTGCTGGTGGTCGTGATGACGTCGATCGGGCTATTCACCCACGTGACGTTCTTATTGCTTCGAGCGTCCGAGGGTCCGGGTGTCGATGCCGGATTGCTGGCGACCTGGTCCGATTGGTCGTCGCTGCTGGCGTTGGGGCTGGCGATCTGCTTTTTGGTCTTCTATTTACGTCGGCCCGACACGATCATCGGCTTCTTTTTTTTGCCGGCAATTCTGGGCCTGATCGGGCTTTCGATTGCGCTGCGTGACCTGGCCCCGTTCACACGGACCGAAGCGGTTGAGGTTTGGCGAAGCGTCCACGGCTTGGCCATGATGGTCGGTTCGGGGGCGGTGTTGATCGGTTTTCTGGCCGGCGTGATGTATCTGGTGCAATCCTGGCGACTGAAGCACAAGCGTGCCGGTTCATCCTTTCGACTGCCGACACTCGAGTCGCTGGGTCGTTTGAATCGACGCTGTTTGATCGTCAGCACCACCGCGGTGGCGATCGGATTGTTGGCCGGTGTGGTGATGAACTTGAATCGTTGGGGGCATGTTGGTTGGACCGATGGTGGTGTGTTGTTCAGCGTCCTGCTGTTGGTCTGGTTGGTGGGGGCAACACTGATCGAGTTCTTTTACGCGCCAAGTAGCCATGGTCGCAAAGCGATCTATCTGACGCTCGCTAGTCTGGGGTTCTTGATCCTGGCGATGGTTGGCGTATTGATGGGCTCGCACGGACAATCGCCGGATCAGGTTTCACGAGCGACTTCAACGCCTATCCATTCATCCGATCGGGGCGGCGATACCGTGGCCCTCGCCGCTCGATGGCAGCGGCGGGCGGCGGGAGCGTCATCATGAAGCTGCAGATGATCGGCTGCAGTCACCATGATGCGGCAGTCGAATTTCGCGAACGTGTGTCGTTCTCAGCCGATCAGATCGGTGATGCGTTGAGCGCATTTCGGGAGCGGTTTCCCACCGGTGAGTTAGTGCTTCTGAGCACTTGCAATCGCGTCGAGTTGTATGCCTCCGGCGGCGCAGACGATCAACTTGATCGCGACGCGGTGGCCGAATTCCTTGCCGACCAGCACCACATCCGGGCCGATGAAGTCGTCGATCAGATGATCTACCGCGCCGGCTCCGACGCCGTCGAGCATCTGTTCACCGTCGCGGCCAGTTTGGACAGCATGGTATTGGGTGAAGCACAAATCTTGTCCCAGGTGAAACAGGCCTATGATTTGGCCTGCGCCACCGGTTCGGCTGGTCCGCTGACCCATGCGGTTTTTCAGGCGGCAAGCCGTACTGCCAAACGTGTGCAACAAGAAACGTCGATTCACCGACGACGCGTCAGCATTCCCAGCGTCGCGGTCGGAGAGGTCATCCCGGAGGTGTTTGACACGCTGTCGGACAAGCGTGTGGTGCTCTGCGGTGCCGGTGAAATGGGCGAAGAGACACTGCGCTATCTCAAACAAGCCGGGGCCTCGGATATCTGCATTCTCAATCGCAGTTTTGAGCGGGCCGTCGCACTCTCGAAAGCTTTCGGTGCCGAGACGGCACCGTGGGACACACTTGCCGAGCAAATCGTCGACGCCGACTTGCTGATCGGAACCACCTCGGCAAGCGAACCGATTCTCGATGACAAGAATTTCGCTCCGCTGCACGCCAAACGCCACGGTCGCGTGCTGTTGATTTTAGACCTGGCCGTGCCTCGCGACTTTGACCCCGCCATCGGAGAACACTCCAATGTCTATCTGTATCAGATCGACGATTTGGAATCGGCCTGTGAACGCAATCGCCGCGAGCGAAAGAAAGAATGGCCCAAAGCGAAACAGATCATCGCCGAAGAGACGCTGCGATTCATGCAAGCGATCAACCACCGCGCGACCGGTCCGGTGATCCAGCGGCTAAGAAGTCAGGCCGAAGAATTGAAGCAAGAGGAACTCGATCGACTGATCAACAAGTTGCAGCCCACGAACATTGATGCCGATGTGGTAACCAAGGAAATTGAAAAGTCGTTTGATCGACTGATCAACAAACTGCTTCACCCGCCGCTGACATCGATTCGAGATGATGCCGCTGCCGGCCATCGACACGGACTTCTTGACGCGTTGCGGCATCTGTTTAACTTGGGCGACGACTAACGAGCGATGCCGAGCAACCGGATCAGCCGGGGGCCCATCACGGGCGATCAGTCCCAGTCCTCGTCCTCATCACTTTCGCCTTCATCATCTTCGTCCCAATCTTCGTCATCATCTTCTTCGTCGTCGTCGTCCCACTCCTCGTCCTCGTCCTCGTCGTCGACTTCCTGCCACTCGTCGTCTTCGTCTTCTTCATCGACTTCGTCTAGCTCGTCGTCTTCATCTTCGTCGATCTCGTCTTCCTCATCATCGTCGTCGTCGTCGTCGTCATCGTCCCAATCGTCATCGAGATCGTCTTCATCGTCGATTTCTTCTTCATCATCGTCGTCTTCCCAGACTTCGTCTTCTTCATCGTCATCGATTACCGAGCGCACATTCTGATCCTCGGACGGCGCATCTGAATCAGGCGCGGGCCGATCGCTCAGCAAAAAGACTTCGGGATCGGCTTCAGCGAAAACCGACGCGACGGACGTACTCACGACAGACTCCTTCGAGGATGTTGATAAATCATCAATGGCACAATCTAACGAAGTGGGTTCAGGACTGTCATTGTCCTGATCAGGGTCATCTTGCAAAGTCTGCCACTGGATGGGCGGCAACGCGTCTGCACTGGGTAAGCCAAAAAGTTGTAAAAAACGTTTGGTGGTGCCGTAAAGGTAGGGCCTACCGAGCTCTTCTGCACGCCCAGCGATTCGAATCAAGTCACGCTCCATCAATTGCCGCAATAGTTCACCACACGCGACTCCCCGAACCGCTTCAGCACTGGCACGTGAAACAGGCTGGCGGTATGCGACCACGGCAAGCGTTTCCATCATCGGTGTTGACAGGCGAATCGCTGCAGGCAAATGCCCAAGTTTGGCCAGCCACGGGGCCAATGCCGGTCTTGTCAGCAAACGATACCCGCCAGCTACCTGCTCGATCCGCAGCGCACGGCCGTGTGTTTCATAGGTGCGATTGAGTTGGCGGACAAGTGTACGGGCCTCCGTACCGTCCGCCAAGTCAGCCAACTGGGCTAGCTTTCGGGTCGTCAAGGGAGTTTTTGCCAGCAGCAATACCGCCTCGATCCGCATCCGTTTGAGCCTCGGGTCGTCATCCTCGGGGGCCAAACCTTGGGGACCGAGCTGCCGAGGATCGCCGCCAGCAGCCCCCGAGCGGTGGATCGCGACCGAAGTCACAACACCATAAGGCCGTCGCGAGACGCGAAATTCGTTCATCGCAGCGACCAGCGTGCCACGGCGATTGTTGCAATTCGTGAGCGAACGGCTAGCTCCGGAGCCAGTTCTGATCAAATCGGCAGGGGACCAAGTCCGCTTCATGGCTTACAGTAGGGAGGTTCGTCAATCGACAAGGCCGCGTTCGGCGGGCTCGTTTGATCCCAACCCCTCACGCTTCACCGCGAAACATCCCGCAACCAAGCTGTTGTGTCCACCTCGGTTTCATCCTCTCCGTCTCCCGTCGCCGGAAAACGCAGCCGTTCGCTGCGACGGTGGGTTATCGGCATCTCCGCAGTGCTGCTCTCGCTGGTCCTGTTCGTGATTGTCAAGACGCAGGGCTACGTCAGCGGTCGGGAATTCTCACCCACTCATTTCCAGCAACGAGACTTTAGCTTTTACGAGATTCCGCTGATCCAGCTTCAAATCACTCCGATCAAACGAAAAGGATCCACACCCCAAACCGCTGTTTACCTTCGTCAGAATTCGCTGATCAAGACCTATACGGGTGTTCCAAAAATCTGGCACCTCGTTTCCATTTCACGGGGGCTAACCGGTTCCACCCCCGCCGACGCCAACCTGTTGCTAGACCAACTGAATCTGCGTTCCTCCGGCGACGCCTATTGGCGGAAATGGAGCATGGATCATGCCAAACATGCCCAGGTCCTGTGGCCGGTCGTTCAAAAACTCTCCCAGCGAGAGCTGTACATCTTGATTCCCGAATTGTTCGAGCTCGCCCAACTCGAACAGACACCTGAGCAACTGGCCGCCAGGATCGATCGATGGCTGCCGAATCGGTATCACTCACTGGTGCGGGACATGCAGGCCTCCAACCGCCTAGAGCTCGCACAGCAATTGCTCGACGAAGCGATCGTGGACTATCCCGATGACCCGCAGATCCGCAAGCTTCGCTCGCAGCCCGCGCCCCACCGATCGACTGAATGCGGACCGCAAACGTGATCTATCTGGACAACAACGCGACGACCCTCGTCGACCCTCGTGTGGCGGACGTGGTCGCCCAGTCGCTTCGCGCGGCGCCGGCCAACGCCTCCAGCCAGCATGCGGTTGGTCGGGCCGCCCGCGACCGCATCGATCATTCACTGGACATCATCGGCAGCTCACTGGGCAGCCGATTTGATCATCCCGGTGGTCCGCGATTGATCCTCACGAGCGGGGGGACCGAATCCAACAACCTCGCGCTGCTGGGAATCGGCCAGGGAGCGATCATTGTCAGCCAGATCGAACATCCCAGCGTGCTCGCCGCCGCCAGCTCACTGCAGGCCAGCGGGAGACCCGTTTTCTGGCTCGATGTGAATGCCCACGGCGAGGTGAATCTCGATCGACTCTGCTCACTGATCGACCAACACCGTGATTCGATTGCCCTGGTTTCGATCATGTCGGCGAACAACGAAACGGGCGTCCTGCAGCCGATTGACCAGGCGGCAAAGATCTGTCGCGCCGCCGCTGTACCGTTACATGTCGATGCCACACAATCAATCGGCAAAGTGCCCGTCGACCTCCGCTCACTCGGTGCCGCAGCGGTCACGTTCACCGCTCATAAATTCCATGGTCCAGCCGGAATTGGCGCGTTGTGGCTCGACGGAGGGATTCAAATCCGGCCCATTTTTTATGGCGGCCAGCAACAGCTCGAATCGCGACCCGGGACGGAACCGGTGGCGATGGTCGTGGCAATGGCCGAAGCGATTCGGCTTGCGATCGACGAACTGGCTCGATCTGCCGATCAGATGCGCGCGCTCCGCGATCGTCTGGAACAAGGACTCTTGCAGCGACATCCGCGGCTTGTCATCCATGGTCGCGATGTCGACCGGTTGCCCGGCACCAGCTGCATTTCATTCGTCGGCAGCGACCGTCAATCGATGTTGATGGCGCTCGATATCGCCGGGATCGCCTGCAGCAGTGGTTCCGCATGCAGCAGCGGCAGCAGCCCCCCCAGTCACGTGCTGTTGGCAATGGGTGTCCCCAACGGCCAGCTCGAATCGGCACTTCGATTTGGTGTCTCGAAGTTTTCCACATCAGCGGAAATTGATCAAGCGATTGAATCTATCTCCCTGGTGTACAGTCGGTTACGACGATTCGACTAAGTGGATAACTCGTTTTTTTCCGCTCGATTTTTGGATTCAAAGTCCGTAGAATGGGCAACTTCGTTCCCGATCATTTCACCCATTACGAACCCTTGCTCGTGGATCGGGCTTTCGGCACGCGGATGTCACCCCATGCCCGCTGAGCTCGCTGCCTTGGTTTTCTGTTTTTGAACACGTGGAAAACGTCGCCCAAGAATCGTCTGTCACTTCCTTTCCCCTGGAGTGCCCGGCGCTTCGGGTTCGGCGACGTGATGCGCATGCCTTCAACGGTTCGCTGCCCTATTTCATCGCCGGCGAAGAAAACCGGATGGTCGCTTTCCTCGGCCAAACGGAGATACCGGTTTTCGATCTTGGAAATCCCGTGTTGTTGCTCGGCCCCAGCGGGGTTGGCAAAACCTCGTTCGCTCTCCATTTGGCAGCCCGGCAAGGGGTGGCGCTCGCGACGGATCAGACACCCGCGGCGGTGCTGTGCATGAAAGCGGTCGATTTTTCGCGGCAATATGCCGACGCGGTTGCTTCCGACGACATGCCTCCTTTCCGCAGCATGATCGATGATGCGGCGGTTCTGGTCATCGATGACTTGCATCTGATGGCCAATAAAGCGGCCGCCCAGGACGAGCTCGCTTTACGGATCGATGCTCGTATGCAGGGAAACCGGGCGACCGTGCTGACCTGTCGCCGTCTTCCGTCGGAAATTCGTGGCATGCGGCCGATGCTCATCAGCCGTGTGTTTCCGGGACTGACAATTGCGATGAAACCGCCTCTCGGTGAGTCCCGCAAGCTGCTGCTTCGCGAGTTGGCGTTGCATCATGGTTTGGAAATCGAAGATGATTTGCTCGGTCTACTCGCATCGGGCCTGGATGACCGTTTGCCGACCAGGTCATTGGAGGCTGCCATCAAGCAGATCTCGCTTTGGTGTCGTATGAACCAATCAACCGTGACCGCCGATGCGATCCACGCGGCAATGGAGCTGGCCGGACGGAGTGACGAGGTTTCCCTGGCGTCGATCACCAACGCCGTTTCGCGATATTTTCGGCAAAAGTCCTCCGACCTCCGCAGCGGCTCTCGCAAACAACAAATCGTGCGGGCGCGTTCGCTGGCGATGTTCTTGGCCAGACGGCTAACATCCAAAAGCATGCACCAGATCGGTGCCTATTTCGGTGGTCGCGATCACACGACGGTGTTACACGCGATTCGAAAGACCGAAGCCCTGCTGCAAGATGACGTGGATCTACGCCGTGCGGTTGACGAAGTGACGGAAAAACTTTCCGCCTGACGTGATTTTTTTTGGTGCAAAACTTGTCCGTCGGTTGAATATTCTCCGTCGCTGTCGCCAGCTGATCGGCGACCTGACCGCAGGGAGCTGTTGTTGGCTGTCACTGACCCAGGCCGTTTCGGACAAAACTTTGACCGCCAATCAACGCGTTTTCCACCTTTTTGGGACATCCGTAAACGCTGTTATCGAAACGAGTTGCGAATCGATTGCTGGTACTTTCCGACGATTCGACCGGAAGCATTACGATGATGACGGTCAATAGAAATACATCTATAGAAACCAACTCCATCCACACTCCTTCGGTGCCCTGTTCACCGGATGCATCGCATGGCTTCGCGGGGTACAACATTCTCTCTGCTCGCTACTCGATCCAAAATTGTTTCCACGGTTTCCTGTTCGCACTCCATGAAGATCACCTGCCAACGTGAGCCGCTAACAGCCGCTTTTTCGCTTGCCGCCAGCATTGCGCCGACTCGCTCGCCCAAGGAGATCCTGCAGAACGTCAAAATCACCGCTGGTGGCGGCAAGATTACCCTGACGGCCACGGACATGGAGGTCGGCATCCGATTGGAGCTCGAGGAAGGCGTCGAAGTGGAGACGGAAGGGACCGCCTTGCTGCCGGTTCAACGAACGATGGCGATTCTTCGCGAGAGCAACGACGAGACACTCTCGTTCGAGACCGATGAGTCGGGGATTCGCGTTCAGGGCAGTCGCAGCAAGTTCAAACTGCCGGGCAGTAATCCTGATGAATTTCCCGTGGTCGCGGGATTTGAAGAAGACAAATACCACGTGATTCCGACGCGGTTGTTTCACGAGCTTGTCAAACGCACTGTCTTCGCAACCGATGCCGAGAGTAGCCGTTATGCGCTCGGTGGCGTGCTGCTGGAGTTGGATGAGACCAGCGTGATCGCGGTCGGGACCGATGGTCGTCGGCTAGCGCGAATGCAGGGAACTGGCGAAGCGGTCGGTGGGCACCACACCACTGGGGCCAGCACGATCGTGCCCACACGAGCGATTCAGCTGATGGAACGAGCGCTGAGCGATAAAGAGGAGACCGTCGATGTGGCGGCTCGCAGCAATGATTTATTGCTCCGTACGTCTCGAGCGGTGATCTATAGCCGGTTGGTCGAAGGTCGGTACCCGAATTGGCGACAAGTCTTCCCGCAACGAGAAAACGGGATCCTGTTGGACTTGACGGTCGGTCCGCTGTTCGCCGCACTTCGCCAGGCGGCAATCGTCACGGATCATGAAAGCCGTGGCATCGACTTTACGTTTGCCGATGGAACGCTGAAGTTAGAGGCAAGCACCGCGGAGATCGGTGAATCACAGATCGAGTTGCCAATCGCCTATGACGGTGAACCAATCACGTTGACCATGGATCACCGCTACGTCGCAGACTTTTGCAAGGTCCTTGATAACGAAACCAATTTCGTGATCGACATCGAATCGGGAGCGGCCCCGGCGGTGCTGACCACCGACGACGGCTATGGGTATGTGATCATGCCGATGGCGCGAGACCGCTGATCCGTTTTCCCGAACAAAGCGGCCGGTGCACGTCATCTTGTCGCGTCGACTTCGGTCAACAATTGCTGCACTTTTGGACGTCGCTTGCGGCGAGTCTTTTCGGGGACCATACCGCGCATCGCTTCGAGTTTCCCAAAACAGAGTAACCGGTCACCCCCTTGAAGCGTGTGTTTGAGGCGCGGATTGGGGATCACGATCGTTCCTCGGTAGAGCGTCAGAACGTTGATGTCTTGTTCCGGCAAACCCGACTGGTCAATCGTTTTTCCAATGAATTCGGAACCCTCGGGAACATGGATCTCGGTGACGCCATAACCGCGGCTGACGTTGAGACGTTGTCGAATATCGATTTCGGGAAAATCGACTTGTGCGGCAATGTAATCTACGATCGCGCCGGCGATATCAAGTTGCGTGCAGCTTTCGATGCCTTCCAGTCCGGGCGACGAATTGACTTCCATTACCAACGGCCCGTGGTTGCTTTCAAGAATGTCGACGCCAGCGACGCGGAGGCCCATGATCTGGGCTGATCGTACCGCTGTCGCGCGATACGCCTCATCCAGAGCGACGACCTCCGTTTGGCCACCGCGGTGAACGTTGCTGCGGAATTCCGAACCTTGGGCCGTTCGACGCATCGCGGCAACCACTCGGTCGCCGACCACGAAAGCGCGGATGTCGCGACCCTTGCTCTCGGCGACAAACTTCTGTACCAGCACGTTTTGGCGAGTGCTCTGCAGCGTCTCGATGATCGCCTCGGCGGTTTTCACCGATTCGGCCAAGATGACGCCGATACCTTGTGTTCCTTCTAACAGTTTGATGATGATCGGAGTCCCACCCACCCGTTCAATGGCGGGCAACACATCCCGCTTTTCGCGGACGAACGTGGTTTGCGGAATCCCGATTTGGTGCCGGCTTAGAATCTGTAAGCAACGCAGTTTGTCGCGAGAGTTCGTAATCCCCCCCGATGAACTCGTCGTGAACACATCCATCTGCTCGAACTGACGAACCACTGCGGTTCCAAAGTAAGTGACCGATCCGCCGATCCTGGGTACGATGGCGTCGTAGTGGCTCAACTGTTTCGATCGAAAATAGAGATCGGGTTCGCCTTTCTCGAGGTCGATCGAAAATCGAAGGGTATCGAGGATTTTTGCCTTGTGCCCTCGTTTGACGGCCGCTTCTCGGAGTCGTCGCGAGCTGTAGCAATGCGGGCTACGCGACAAGATGGCCAGCTTCATGATCAGCTCTCAATGCAGGAATGAAATTAGAAAGATAGGGCGAAAGGAAACGTCGGCGAGTGGCGACAGAAGTTACCGGGGGCAGCGCCCGAACATCATGCGTCCGGTTTGCGATGTTTTTTCTTTTTCGGACGACCGCCAAAATAGGAACGGCTGGGATCGACTAGCATTCGGCCGCGAATGGCTTCGCACCGATCAGCATCCGAAATCCCATCTCGCTACGATCGTTCAACGTCAACTCGACCATCCACTGATCACCCATCCAATGAACCGTCGTCAAAATGACGAATCGATCGGATGCATTCCCACTCGAACTTCGCACGCTACGAACATCGTGCAGTTCTGCTTCGCAGGAAATCGTGTGGCGATCGACCCGTTGGATCGGATGCACCTTGAATCGCACGAATGGCTTTCCATTGCGAGCAAATCTTTCGATCTCAAAGGCGTGTAGGCAGGAAGAACGAGCGCCGGTGTCGATTTTCGCCTTGATATGCTTGATCCCTAGTTCGGGCAGCGATATCCATTCTCGCCACCCAACGACCAACAGAGGAGTTTCATTATCCGTGGGACGTGTCAAACCAATCGCTCGCCGTTTCTAGCAACTTCATCGATCGCAAAACCGGGCGGCCGCCGCCCGGGAACGCCGCCCGGGAATCGCTGCCCGGGAATCGCTGCCCGGACCAGTTGAGCCGTTTCCGGATTATCTGTCAAAGCCACAAATCGGTGCCATTGGTTCCCCAGGCGGCTTTGACGTACAATCCGTCCTGTCCTAGTAGCAATACTGGATTTGTTGATACAAGCTCGTCATGGGCAAATTCTGTTGAGCGAAAATCCCGCATCGCCGTTCGGTTCTCGCGTTCAAAAAACACGCGTTCGGAAAATCGGTTCGCTGGTCAACCAGCTGATGTCCCGCCGGGGCTACGCCCAGGCTACCGTGACATCCGAATTGCAATCTGCCATCGTGTCGAGCGTGGGCGTCGAATTGGCATCAAGCCTGCAGGTTGGTAATCTGCGACAAGGTGTGTTGCAGGTGTTCGCTTCCGACTCGGTGACTCTTCAGGAGTTGAACTTTCAAAAACGGTTGATTCTTCGAAAAATCCAGCAAGACCTGCCACACACCGGCGTGACCGATTTACGTTTCCGAATTCAAACTTGAACTCATCGATTCTGCGGCTGATGGCCAGACCTCACAGCGTGATCACCAGCGACGACGGCGTGCGTCGTTGCTGGTGGTGCGGCGACGATCCGTTGTATCTGCGATACCACGATCAGGAGTGGGGAATGCCAGTCGATGATGACCGGCGACTGTTCGAGAAAGTCTGTCTGGAGGGATTTCAAGCCGGACTCAGCTGGATCACGGTCTTGAGGAAACGAGAATCATTTCGCAAAGCATTCCACGATTTTGATTTCCACAAGGTCGCTACCTATCGAGCCGCCAAAATCGCCACGCTTGTCCAAAACGCTGGCATCATTCGCCACCGAGGCAAAATCGAATCGACCATCAACAATGCCCGTCGGGCAATGGAAACGGTCGAGCAATTCGGATCGCTGGCCGCCTTTATCTGGCAATTCGAACCGAAGAAAGCACGGACGCTTCGCTCACGAGACCAAATCCAGGCTACGACGGACGATTCGATCGCGTTGAGCAAAGAACTCAAGCGACGGGGATGGACGTTCGTCGGACCCACCACTTGTTACGCCTTGATGCAAGCGATGGGCATGGTCAACGATCACATCCGCAGATGTGACGCCTGGTCGGCAGTGGATCAAGCACGCAAAGCGATGAACCGGCCAACCATTTCTTCGCACTAAGCGAAAACGTCGTGCAGCGTGTCTCCGCCAATCACCAGCGGTCGGTCGTTGCGATCGTAAATTTCGCTGCTCGGATCGATGCCCAGCAGCTCAAAGATCGTGGCCGCCAGATCTTCCGGTTTCACTGGATTTTCTGCGGGAAACTTTGCTCGCTCGTCGGACTTGCCATACACGTAGCCGCGTTTGACCCCGCCTCCGGCAAGCAGCGCCGTGTAGCACTGGGGCCAGTGATCGCGACTGGCGTTCTCGTTGATTTCGGGTGTCCGACCGAATTCCCCCATCCACACGACAAGTGTTTCGTCAAGCAGGCCACGTTGATCCAGATCATCCAGCAGCGTCGGCAGTGTTTGATCGGTGATCGGCAGTTGGTACTTATCGACGATGTTATACATCCGAGTGTTGTCAAAGCCGTGCGTGTCCCAACCACCTTGGTTCACGCGACGACCGCCGATGCTATCGGAGAAATAAACGGTCACGAATTTTACACCCGATTCCACCAATCGACGCGCTAACAAACAGCTCTGGCCATACGAGGTTCGTCCATAGCGGTCGCGAACCGATTCTTTTTCGGCCGAAAGATCGAAGGCATTGCGGACGCGATCGGATGTCAACATCGCGATCGCTCGTTCATAGTAATCGTCAAATCCACGCACCTCACCAGAATATTCCAACAATCCCACTTGCTGATCAATCAGTCGTTGCATTTCGCGACGGCGATGAAGTCGATCGATCGATAGCCCTCGGGGAAGACTCAACTCGGGAAGTTTGAAGTTCGGATCGTTGGGATCTTCGAGGAACAACAGTGGGTCATGCCGCTTGCCGAGAAAGCTGGCGTGCTGTGCCGGAACGATCGAACCATCGCGGATCACATGGGGATATGCGACCGAGGTCGGCATTCCGTTTTCGCTGGGGGCGAGATGATCGACGACACTTCCGTAAGCGGGGTACAGGTCGAGCGAGTCGCGTAGCCGCTGGTCGTCGCTGGGGGGCGCATGACCGCTGAGGGCGTAGTAGCCGGCGGAGGCATGGTTCTTCATCGAGTGCGTCATCGTCCGAATCAGCGTTACCTGATGCATCTGCTTCGCCATCTCAGGCAACAACTCGCAGACCTGGATTCCTGGCGCGGTGGAGGCGATCGGACGATAGGGGCTACGCACCGTTTCGGGTGCGTCGGCCTTCATGTCAAACGTATCCAGTTGACTTGGCCCGCCCCATTGAAACAGGAAGATCACAGACTTGGCACGCGGTTTGATTGAACTCGTGCGCTCGGCCGCGCGGATCAATCGGGGCATGGTCAGGCCAAGCATACCCGCGCCGCCAACTCGTAGGATCGATCGACGATGGATGGGACGGATGGTCATGGCGTTGGTTCCTTCACGGGCTGTGAATGGTTCATCGGCGAAAGATGAATTCCTTGGCGTTCAACAGCGCCCAGGTGAGATCTTCCAAGGCGACCGCGCGATTCGCTTTGGGTCCCTGCTGAAAGGTTTGCAGCACGTCACCGATGGATGAAGGACGCGCGACATAGGGCGCACCGATCAGCTGGGCAGCCGCCGATTTCTCGCTGTCATTGGGTGGCCGGGACAATGCCGACCAATACAATTCGTCAATCACATCGGCATCCGACATCGTGGATTCCGATAGCCGCTGCAGCCGATTCGCCGGCGAAGCGAGTCGCCGGTTCAGTCCATCGCCAATCAGTGAAAACACCTGTTTGAGCGTTGTCTCATTGCTCCGCTCGCAATCACAGGCCAGGATTCTTGCCGGTTTGCCAAACGTTTTCAGGAACCGGTCACCTGCCTTGGAAGCCCCGTCACGAGGCCGCGTCCGCTGCACACCGGGTATCTGAACGGCCCGTATCCCTTGACGGTAGCCGGCAAATTCGGCAGCCGTGTCGAGCACATCACTCTGCATGTCCAAGATGACTTCCGCGGGCAACCGCCGGACCAGTGCCCTCGAGTAGCTCGCTTGATCATTGACATTCGTTTCGTTTGGTTCGGACGATAGTTGGTACGTTCGCGAATTCATGATTTTGCGAACCAGATGGCGGACATCAAAACCACTTGCCACAAAATCGGATGACAGCGCATCGAGCAAGGGCGGATTGCTGGCTGGATTGGTCAACCGAAAATCGTCGATCGGATCGACCAGACCCTGGCCCATCACGTGGTACCAGATGAAATTGGTTTGTGACTTGGCGAACAATTCGTTATCGGGCGAGGTCAGCCAGGCGGCCAGCGATTCCAGGCGGTCTTTTGTCGCATCGGTCGTCAGTTGTTCGCCGCCGAGAAATTTCGGCGCGACCAGTTGGCCTGTGGACGGATTGCGCACTTCATCCTGCTTGGCGATCAACACCACCTGCTCGCCAACGAATTCGTTCTTGTCCAGTTTATCTGTGCGTTTGTTGTCACCCAGTTCGTAATCGATTTGCGAGAACAGTGACGACCAGCTGTAGTAGTCGTCCTGAGTCCAGCGATCAAAAGGATGATTGTGACATTTCGCGCACTGTAAGCGCGTCCCCAGAAACAGACGAGCGGTTGTTTCGCCGCGCGTCGACGCGTCTCGGTTTGCGCGATAATAGTTGGCGGCCGGTTGTTGATAGGTGCTGCCGGTGCCAGTGACCAAATCGCGCACAAATTGATCCAACGGCCGCGCGGTCGCGATGCATTCGCGAATCCAGGCATGGAACGTTTCGACGCCAGTCGTATCCAGGACCTTCTCTTCGGTCCGCAGGATATCGGCCCACTTCAATGCCCAGAAATCTGCGAATTCCGGGCGGGCGAGAAGTTGATCGATCAGCCGCGAACGTTTGTCGTAACGAGGGTCGTGAACAAAACTTCTCGCTTCGACGGATGTTGGTAATCGACCGATCGCATCCAAATAGGCTCTGCGAACAAAGACCGTGTCATCGCACAATCGTGAAGGATTGATTCGCAATCGTTTCAGTTTGGCGAAGACATGCAAGTCGACGTCATTGTTTTGGGCGGGTTCGCTCCATCGAAATTCGGGACGCGCCGCGGTGAATGCGATCGGAATGGCCAGTTGTTTTTGCAAGTATCGAACGATCAAGGTCGTTTCGCCAAACTTGGCTCGGGCAACTCGACCAGCAGCGTCAACACTGGCATTGAGATTGGATAGTTCGTAGCACGCCCGGTCGGTCACGTTGCGTGAGCTGCCATCGGAAAAAAATGCGACGACATTGACGCTGAGCTCGCTCGCCGGCGCGACGACGATTGCTTCGGCAGGCTGGACTTCCAAACGGATCAGCTGCGCGGCATTGGGTGACGGACCGCTGGCGCCCAGGCGAAGCCAGCGGCAGAACATTTGGTACTCTTGTGAATCCGTGCCGAAGCGAATTCCGCCACGATGGGCAACATCGCCGGTCGCCTTCTGCAGAAACAGACTGAGCTCGGGTACCGTGCTATTGACACGACGTCCACGGGAAGCGAGGACCAGGGAATGGAAATCGTGTTGCGAATCTTGCCCTCGCAGCGACAACTTGAACCCACCTTTTCCGTGCAGGTTGCCGTGGCAGGTGCCGGCGTTGCAGCCTGCTTTCGATAGCACCGACATCACGTCCACCGCGAACTCGGGATCGGCAGCGCGGGCAGGCAGCGATGCGAGTATCAGCAGCAGTCCAAGCGAGGCACGGATCATATCGAAGGCAACTGGCGGTACAGGTCGAATCGGTGGCGGGGGCCTGCAGACGGACGCAAGCGGGATCAAACGACCGGATTCACCATTGTACTGTGTTCGGCGTGGAAATTGGGTTGTCCGCGGAGATTGAAGAATGGGTGGCTGGAGCTCGACCGCCGGCCATCCCCCCGAAAATCAACAGTGAAACGTTATTTTTCTTGCCGAATGCATCGGCGAAGGGCGGCGGCCGGTTGGAATGTTGCCAGGGACCAGCAGGTCACAACCAGCTCGGTCTCGCGACGAAGGCGTTTCATGAATTGGCGATTCTGCAGAATCGCCATTTACCGTTCACCATCTTCGCTGAGTGTCAGCGACGATTTGTCGACAATCGTTGGCCGCCGCCTGATTCCACAAATCGCTAGACTGAGCGAGAATGGGTGGCAGTAGAAACTTTGATTCCGACCCTGATGTTTGCTGGACGCGTGGCCATGAATGACCAGACGGACGACGAGAAATCGGGCCCTATTCCGCTCTCGCAGAACGCCCGTCGTGTGCTGGGTGTGTTGGTGGAAAAGGCGAAAACCACACCCGACAACTATCCGCTGACGCTGGCCGCGGTGATCAGCGGCTGCAATCAAAAGTCAAATCGTGCACCGAAGCTCGATTTGGACGACGAAGACGCTTTGCTTGCTCTGGACGAATTGAGGAATGTCGGAGCGGCTCGCGAGGTACAGGGAAGTGGTCGGGCAACGAAGTATCGGCATGCCGCCTACGAATGGTTGGATGTCGACAGCCCTGGTGCAGCCGTCATGACCGAGCTGTTATTGCGGGGGCCGCAGACGATCGGCGAGATCCGCACGCGAGCTTCGCGGATGTACGCGTTGGGGGATCTGCAAGCCGTGCAAGCAGTGATCGATACGCTGATTGAAAAAGGACTTGTCGAAGCCCTGACACCGCCCGGACGCGGCCAAACATTCACACATACGTTGTACCCACCGGAAGAACGTCAGTACTTGGAGGCGAAGATGGAGAAGCAGGCTGCAAGCGTGCCCGCCCCCAAGGCGCGGCGGGATGTCGTTGATCAATTGGTCGCTCGACTCGATGCCGTCACCCAGCGGATCGAATCGCTGGAAAGCCGACTCGAGGAGCTCGAGAAATAGAAATCGGGTTCACGTCCATTTGCACAACGAATCGACATAGTCCGCCGAACCGTCCCGTTTCCAGGGATCCAATTGGGCTTGAGATTTCAGCTGCTGCCCGCGTCTGGTCATCGTGACGAAGAAGTTGCAGTCAATCTCTGGCAGCGCCGTCATGTCTCCCCAAAGCTTCTCGAATTGCGAGACCGGAAAAACATCCTCCTGCGCGTGACCCCATCGTTTCTTGACGTCCTTGAGCGTGATGTAGGTCGGCAATCGAGAGGCCATCAGTCGCACCGCATCGTCGACCCGAGCCGAATCGGAAAGATCCCCACGGCTGAGGCCGAACGCGGCCAGGAGTCCGTCGATTCGAATCCAGGTGGTCATCGAGTTGTAGTAAGTCAGTGAGAATTCGGCTTGCTCGTTGGGCATCGCCAAACCTTCGACCAGACGTGGCCGGCCGTTGACCAAGGCCAGCCCACCGCCGCGATCCTCCAGGCGTCGACCAATCGTTTCAAAGCTCAGCGTCCATCCGCCGTCGATGTGCCGGCCAAGAAGTCCCGGGTCGACATTCGCGCCCAGCGTGTCGATGTTGTGTAGCAGCAGGTACTCAAGCTCGCTCTGCTGTTGAATCATTCTCCCCAGCAAGCCGTTGCGGAGCATGTTTGGGATTTCGTACCAGTGACCGACCGGGTGCATGCATTGGTTGGGCACGTTGTCGGTGTAGTCACTCCCCTCACCTGCGGCTTGAGCCCATTGGACGAGCGCGTTGCGAAGGCTCTCGCGGACCTTTTGTTGTTGCTCGTCCAGGACTTGCTGGGCCGTTTCCTCCCACAGGAAATGCAGGTCGCGGACGGCGGGGATCATTCTTAGCCCCACGCTGCGACCGGTGGAAACATGAAGCGGCCCGTCAAAACCGTAATTGTCGCAATTGTTCAAGTGATCGCGAATGGGTTTGTCGGTCAAATAACTGGTCGTGAAGACATGCGGAATCGATCCACCATGCTCCGCCGTCGTGCGGCGGTTCTTGGCCAGATGCACCTCCAGAAAGCTGCGGTGACGACCCGCGAAACGATTGAATGGATGGAGTGCCTTGCAAACTCCGGCACCTTCGGTCCAGCGGCTGCCGACACCCGCGGCGAGTGTCACGACCGCGACTTTTCCTTTGCCGATGGCATCACGACCGAGATCGACATACTTGGCATCGATTCCCCCTCGAACGTCGATCACATCGGCTGGTCTGACGTCGCGGATTGTGGTGTTGGTCGACAATCGATTTTGCGACAGTCCGATGCGACCGCTACGCAAGCTCGCTCGAATCTCTTCATGTTGTTGTCGATCGAACCCGCAGTCAGCCAACATTTGTTGTAACGACGTGGTGCGAGCATCATCGTCGGTGGTCCTTGGCAACACGCTGTCCAGCAGCAGGCCGGCGGTGGATCTGCCTTGCTCCGAATCACGACAACGGCTGCCGATTCGTTCGAGTTCATTGCGTGTCGCAGGCGACAGGTCGCGAGTCGGCGTGCGCAACAGTTGCGGGAGCCTGAGCGCGTAGTATCGATCGGGCATCATGGCCGCTTCGCCGGTCAACCATTCGGCACTCGACCCGACGTCATTGATCTTGAAATCGTAGACGACAGGATCCATTGCGAAGGGCAGCGCACGTCTGCATATCACGCTTCGTTTCGATCATGATTTGGCCCAGCCACCGCTGGGCCTCGGCTTTGATCCGTGGATCAAAGATGAATCCCATGCCGCCACCGGCCATCCCGCCGAGCATCCAGAATCCCCAGAACTTGTCAGCGTATTGGTCGCGGCATTTTTCGATCACGACGTCGGTGAATCGGTTCGTCGCCCAGGGAATGATCGTTTGCAATGGGCCTTCGAAGTTGCGCGTGGTCAGCTGTCCGATGCGTTGGATGTCGCCTTGCTTGAGTGCGTCAACCAATTTGTCCAGGATTTGCATCGCTTCGCGGCGGCCATTCCACTCACGCTCGCTGCGCAGCAGGTAATGCTCAGTGACCATCTCCAGAATCGGTCCGACGTTTTGTGCCATTCCGCCGTGGACGAGAACAAGGCTGTCTTGCAGCCGTTCTCGGGTTCGATCGGATGCATCGTCTTCCCCAGCACGTGGTGCACCGGCATCAATCGTCCGCGGCTCACTGCGAACTCCGGATCGCCCTCACCGGCAGCGGTGCCGCAGATCAATTTGATGCCCGGCCAGATGCCACCGGAATCTTGCCACCCGCCGCCGCTGCCACCAATCCACTCACCAAGAATTGCTCGCGCGGCGACGATTCTGCGATCGTTTTCTGCCAATGGGCCGATCAACGATTGGACCTGACCGGTTGCCCGCATCAAGATCGAAATCAGCGAACCGAGCAGGTTTGTGGAGACGGCCAGTCGGGAACCTTTGGGTATGTCGTTGACCTTGCTGACCAATTCCAAACCGCGTCCGGGGCCGGCGATGTGCTGCAGCAACTCACGGATCGATTGACGACAACCCTCGAGCCCGGGTGGGACAATTCCGGCGGCGATGACCGCCGCTTTCAATAGCCCCAGATGATCGCGGGCGAAATCAAACATCTCCGCGATTGATTCGATTTCTGCTGTCGCGCCGAGATCCACGCTGGCCAAACGAATCACCGGCCGGTCGATCACGCGCAAATAGGTTTCGATCGGTGGCTTGATCGTGTCGTCGCGACCGCGCACGCCCAGATCGACCGAGACGTTCATCACACGAGCGCCTTCGGGAAAGTCCATGCCGAGAAAAAAAATGTCACTCCAAGCACTATGTGAAAAATCCATTCGCACCGCGGTCGTCTCGCGAAGCATCGGCGTGTCTTGGTGTCCGGATCGACGTGTAGCAACTCCGTTCGAACCCGCAGCGGATGGTCCGCAGGGTGACCCAGGCGAAACATCCATTGATTTCCACGTACCGTGCGGACGCTTCGTCGGACCTGATCAGCCAAAGTTTGGAAACCGAGCTGGTGGTAAGACTGGGCCAGCGCGCTGCACAATCCGTCACTGGGTCCGCCCGCGGATTGTATGGCCAAGAATGTGTCGATCGCTTCGATGAATCGACGGGCCAACAGATGTTCGTAACCGTCGAACGGGATCAGCCCGCTTTGAGCCGGCAACAGACGTTGCGGCAAATGATAGCGGTAGATTGCCGCCAGAAAGAACAATGCACGCACACGACGATACAGGTTTTCTTCACCCCGGCGAAACCGGTCGACAGCTTCCACATCGGCGAGCAAATCTTGCAGGGACGCACCACGGCAAATCGAATCGAGCGACCGATTGCGAATGTTGTCATCGTCGCAGGTGATGACTTCGATCAGACGATTCATCGAGCCTCCGGACGATTGGCAAACAGGTCAATGATTTCGCTCAGAATTTGATCGCGGTCGCGCCCGACAGTCCAATCGCAAGTTGGGCTTTCAACAGCCCGTATTTCACGCCCAGATTGCAGCGCGTCCCTTGCAATTGGTAGGCCAGATAGCGACCCCGTGCCGACAATACCGCGGCGGCGTCCGACAACGTCGGTTTTCCGCCATTGTTGTGGTGGAGTAATTCCTCGATCGCCGTCATGATCTCTGCCGTCAGCACGTGCATCCCAAAAAATCCCAAATAGTGCCCTGACCTGAGGCCTGGCGTGACCAATTCCTGCTCGGCGAGAGTTGGCGTCGGTTTCTCGACCACTCGTTCGATTTCGTACAAGCCGTCGCGGCGCGGAACGAGCGGGCCGCTGACAACGCCAAAAAAAGGCAGGTTGCTCTCGCGAGTTGATTGCACCGCCGAGACGCTGCAGTCAAATTCCTCGGCCACGCGAATCAGCTGTTTTGCACACGGTTCGCTCACGGCACTGAGGTACAAGTGATCGCCGACCAAATGCAGAAACGGCTGGTCCGCGGTGAACGCCTTGGCGCGGTGGATCGCGTCGGCATAACCGAGCGGTTCGGGTTGCTCGACAAAATGGAGGCTGCCAACGTGGTTGCCGGCCGCAGCCTCGTAGGCCGATTGGTCACCCGGCTTGATCACCATGCAGATCTCTTCCACGCCGCCGGCGATGGTCTCTTCGACGACCAACTGCAACGCCGTTTTGTCTTGGCCGTCGCGATCGACCAGCTGTTGCAGCGGTAAGCGGTTCTGATCGGGGGCGGCTGCCGTGATGACGGCCTTGCGGACTTGCATAGCAGTCACACTCGCTGTTTTTGGATCAAGCAGAATGGAGTCGCCGGGCATCGGCTATTTGCGGCCCAACACCAGAAACGTCGGATTGAGCGCCTCGAAGCGGATGCGATCGAGTTGGTACCGGCCACGGGCGATGTTGATCATGCGGACATCACTGCGTACTCCTGCAGCATCGATGGCCGACTGGACGGCGACCAGGTTGTCGGGGCTCGAAACGTTCACCACGATGCTTCCGCCGACGGCTAATCGCTGCACCGCGCTGGCTACCAACTCGGGTACCATTCGGCCACTGCCACCGACAAAAATTGCGTTGGGATCGGGCAGCTCTTTCCAAGCGGCGGGCGCCTGGCCGTGGACCGGAACCAGCGAAGGCACATCGAACATCTTGGCGTTTTCGATCATCAAACCGTAATCTTCGGCATCCATTTCGATCGCAAAGACCTTGCCCGCCGAAGCGATCGAGGCAGCTTCAATCGCCAACGATCCGCTCCCCGCGCCGACATCCCAAACCACACTGTGGGCGGTCAGGTCCAACTCTGCCAGCGCGATGCAGCGTACTTCGCATGGCGTCAACAGCCCGCGTTTGGGTCGTGATTGAAGGAACAAGTCATCCGGGTTGCCGAACAGACGGCGGTGGTTGCTGCCGCTGGGGCGGTCGGCGGCGCCTTGACGTCGGACCAAGACCATCACGTTCATGGGCGAAAAAGTCTGCTCACGAATGGACTGCAAGTCGCCCTGCGTGACCGTCTCATCGGGGGTACCAAGATTCTCGCAGACGTACACGGTGAAATAGTCGATGCGGCGGTCCAGCAGCGCTTCGGCGATGACCGCCGGTGAGATCGACTCGGTGGTGAACAGTCCCACTCGCTCGGCGATACGCACATTGTCGACCACGCGATCCAGAGGCTGAGTCGCCAGGTTCGACAGATAAGCGTCGTCCCAGCTCTCTTTCACGCGGGCAAACGCCAACTGCATGCTGCTGACATGGGGTACGACTTCGAATCGGTCCTTGCCAAATGATTCGGTCAGGAATCGCACGATTCCATAAAACAGTGGATCGCCGCTGGTCAGCATCGCCGTCGGCCGGTCGGGCAGATCAAGGATCGTCTGTTGAAGCTCCGCGAGATTTCCACCCGCTTCGATCCGCTGGGCGTCGGACGGGGGGATCTTGTCTAACAGTGCCCGGTTGCCAATCAGCACCGCAGCATTGTCGATCAATTGACGCGCATGTGGCGTCAGTCCGTCGAGTCCGTCGTCGCCAATCCCGACGATGTGAATGCGAGCAGTCAATGAATCTCCTCGTGGATCGGTTAATGTTCCAGTTTTCGCAGCTCTTTCATGATCTCTTCGACCGTGCTTCGCCCGGCATGGTTATCACTCACCTTGGACCAGGAAACTCGACCATTGCGATCGATGATGTAGGTCGCCGGATAGGCCGTTTCATGCGGCGCATCCCATCGCAGTCCCCACTGGTTGACCATCTTTAGCCCTTCGTCACGGACGATCACCAACGGCTCGGGCAGCGATCGTGATCCCATGAACTCCTCGGCGTGCCGCTCCAACAAAGTCGGTTCACCGGGGTAAACCAGAATCACTCGATCTGTCGCACTTGCCAGCGCTTTGGCGCGATTGACCAATCCGCTGACTTGCCGACTGCAGATCGGACATTGGTAACCGGGATAGCCACGTAATACGATGACCACCACGGGCCCCTGCTCGTATTGTTTTTTTAATTCGATGAAGTCCTTGCCGCCAACGACGGGTAAGTCGAAGTCGATCGCCTTGTCGCCAACCTGCAATCGCTTGACCTGTTCATCTCGTTCGGCGGCGCTGGCCAAGGAGATCGGCGCGAACACACAGATCGTATAAACACAAGCTCGCATCAGTGACATCAGACATTCCTTTCTCTTAGGATCGATCGCGTTTTTCACGTTGACGCCGGCTGTATCGCTCCAGCGTTTTTCGTTCGGATGAGCTGAGGCTGGATTCGCCAAACTCATGAATCTTAGCGAGAATGCGATCGGCTTCGGCAGCATCCTGCTCGAATTTCTTGTCCGGATCGTGCACCTTGAACCTCATTCGCCGCGACCGCTGACGAATCCGACCTGGTAACTCACCAATCGCCGAAAAATGGAACCGCCGCAGGTTCCAGCCTCGAAAGTAATACCCCAACGCAAAAAACGCTCCCGCCAAGTGGACGGTGAAAGCAGTGTTCGACTGCCCCCCCATCTCGCCAATGAACCCAAATGCGCCTGCCAAATCCATCCCGACGAAAAAGACGGCCAGCACCCATGCCTTCACGGGGATGACGAACATCAACAAGATTTCACTATTGGGGTAGTAACAGGCAAACAAGATGACCGTGCCGATCACCGCGCCACTGGCACCGATCGTCTTGCCGGTGATTTGATCGATCGGAAGACCGGTCGCTAAGCCTGCGAACAAGCTGGAAGCAGAACCGACGATGCCCCCAATCACAATTGCTAGCAAATAGAAGCGAAGAAACTCCATTCGCCCCAGCCGCTGCTCAATCACACGACCGAAAAAGAACAGGGCGATCATGTTGAACAAGATGTGATTGATGCCGTTGACGTCGTGCAGAAACCCGTAGGTCAGGAATTGCCACCACATCCAGGGATGGATCAGCGTCTGACCGCCGATCGCCAGCCAGGGAACAAGCAGACTCTCTCGTATTCCGGGGGCGATTGGCTTGCTGAGGATCAGGTCGGCGAAAAAAACCACGACGTTGATCACGACCAAGGTAATCGTGATGCTGCGAGGGTTCTCTCGGCGTTCCCAAGGGGTGCGCTCTTGGTTGCGTCCGTAATCGCGATCGTAAAGCCCCATGAATGACCCGCGGTTGAGAGGCGAAAAGGGAACAAATTTTCTCAGCAAGATCGGCTGTCGTGCATCGTAGCAATCCATCCCCGATCTCGTCGACATCCTTGGAATCGGCCGCAATCCTGCCAATGGTGCCGCAGTGGGCCTGCCAATGGTGCCGCAGTGGGCTCGCGGCGATCGACCCCGGCGGGCTGCCATGTCGGGAGTTGGCCAGTTGCCGGCTCAATCGATCCATCCGCCCCCGAGAACCCGGGTGGCGTCGTAAATCACGGCGGCCTGACCCGGCGCGACGGCCAGCTGGGGCTCGTCAAATTGCACCTTGAACCGCTGTGAATTGTCGGGATCCAGCGTCACGCGAGCCGGCTTGGGCAGCCCGTTGTAACGAATCTGCACCGAGACGCGAGCCGGCAAATCGCCAGGCTCGATCAACCAATTTGCGTCGCTGGCCCACAACGAGTCGCGGCCCAGAGCCTCCTTGGGGCCGATCACGACTTGCCTTGTGTCGGCTCGAATCCGTACGACGAAGTAGGGCTCTCCCATGGCCACGCCGAGTCCCTTGCGTTGGCCGACGGTGAAGGCTTCGTACCCGTTGTGCTGGCCGACCACCTTGCCATCGGCGGTGACAATTTGACCCCCGGTGTCAGCCGCTCGCTGCGGCTCGCGGGCGCGCACGAAATCACTGTGGTGACCCTGGGTGACAAAGCAAATCTCTTGACTGTCACGCTTGCCCGCCACACCCAGCCCCAGCTCGGTGGCGATTTCGCGAATTCGCGGCTTCTCGAAGTCACCCACCGGCAACATCATCCGTTGCAGCCGATCGCCACGAATCCCGAATAGCGCATAGGACTGGTCTTTCTGCGAATCGCGTCCCCGGTGCAGTTGGTCGCCATCATTTTTGCGGGCGTAGTGGCCGGTGGCGACAAACTCGGCGTCCACCCCATCGGCGTAATCGAACAACCGCCCGAACTTGATCCAATGATTGCACTTCACACACGGATTTGGCGTTCGGCCGTTCAGGTAATCGTCGACAAAATAGTCGACGATCCGGCGAAAATCCTGCTGCAGATCGAGCGCGTAAAAGGGGATGTTCATCCGCGAGGCGACGCGGCGGGCGTCGGCCGCGTCCGATGCGGTGCAACACCCCTGTTTGTGATCCGCTCGGCCCTGGGCCAACCCGGCTAGCACCGGCAGACCGCGGTCGCGCGACGAGCGATCGGGCGATTCGGGTTGCCGGGCAACGGTTGCCTGCCCGGGACCCCTCGGGGCGACCGCATCGACCCGACACACCTGGCTCGATTCCTCCCCGTGTCGCATGAACACGCCAATCACCTCGTGACCCGCTTCCAGCAGCAGGTGCGCAGCGACGCTCGAATCCACTCCGCCACTCATCGCTAGAACCACGCGTGCCATGTATATTCCTGTCTTCCCGGCAACTTGCAAAAAGGGTCCGGAACCGATCGTCCCAGGCACGCCAGAGGTTATCGGTTCCGGACCCCTTTTTCGCCTGCTAGGTTGTCAGCAATCGAACCTTTGTTTCCCCCATCATACGTCCGGAGCCCGTAACGAGAATGGATGCCGAACTGGTTCAGCGAAGTGAAGCGATCCGCCAGCGTTTAAAACAGCTGGGAGACTCTCTTTGACTACGCTGGAAAGCGTGATCAAATCAAAGCGATCGAAGCTCGGATGGGCGAAACGGACTTTTGGGATGACAACGAAGCCGCCCAAAAGGTGATCGTTCGACTCAAAAGCCTGAAGGCCATTGTCGGCCCGTTGGACGAACTGTCCACTTCGGTCGAAGATCTCGATGCGCTGTTCGAGATGGCTGGCGAGGACAACTCGATCGTGTCGGAGGTCGCTGCGGAAGTCGACCGGCTGGATGCGATTCTGGATGATCTCGAGCTGAAAGCGCTGCTCAACGGCCCCAACGACTCCGCCGGCGCGTTGCTGACGATCAACGCTCGCGACGGCGGTACCGATGCCAATGACTGGGCCGATATGCTGTTGCGAATGTACTCGGCATGGGCAGTCGACCATGACTTCAAGATCGAACTGCTCGACCGTCAAGACAATGAAGAAGCGGGGATCAATCACGCCACCATCGCGGTCCGAGGCCCGATGGCCTATGGATACCTCAAGGGCGAGGAAGGGATGCACCGCCTGGTTCGCATCAGCCCATTCAATAGTGAAGGCAAGCGGCAGACGAGCTTTGCGGCAGTCAGCGTGGCACCCGAGATCGACGATTCGATTGACATCAATATCGAAGAAAAGGATGTTCGCGAAGACCGCTATCGTGCTGGCGGCGCTGGCGGTCAGCACGTCAACAAGACCGATAGTGCGATTCGATTGACGCACGTACCAACCAGTACGGTCGTGCAATGTCAGAACGAACGCAGCCAACATCAAAACCGGGCAACTGCCTGGAAGATGTTGCGGGCCAAGATGGCACGAATCGAAGAAGAACGGCGGGAAGCGGAAGAGGCCAAACGATACGGCACTCAGCCGAAGACCGGATTCGGAAGCCAGATTCGCAATTATTTTCTGCACCCCGACCAACGTGTCAAAGATGCTCGTACCGGACACTATGTGGGTAGTTTCAATAGCGTCATGGACGGCAGCGAACTGCAAGGATTTCTCGATTCGTTTCTGCGCTGGCGGGCGGGGAAGGAGCCGGCATCGGCCAACAATTGACCGCGATGAAGCCGATCTTGGCTAAGTTTCGCCAGCCACCGCCGATCGTTGTCGATGCCAACGCCGCGACAGCGCCCCACCGGTATAGGAACAGGTCTGCGACCAAAACAGAGCCGCAACAATATAGAAATGTTCTTCCGAGGGCGGACTGGTGGAAACCGTCGCGATTTTGGTCCATAGCATTTGCGTCAGCAAATAGGGCAACGTCTCGATTCCAAACGACGCGTACAGCGAAACAAGGAAAAAGAGGGTCGACGCCATGTAGCCGAGAGCAAACGCTTGTCGCTCACCGCGGGTAATGATCGACGCAATGATCGACTGAAGAAACAGGCAAAGACTGATCGTCATCAGTGTTGCCCGCCACCATGGTGACTCTGTCAGCAGCGCAACGTAGTAGAAGGCGACGATCACGGTGAGCAGCAGCAAATGAAGAATCGTGTATCGGGCTGTTGCCTGCCGCATCTGCTTCCCGCATCCGTTGACGTGTGATCGGTCTGGCCCTGGCAGCCTGTAGCTGAGCATTTTCGGCGGTCCAAATCAAGAACTCGGGATCGCGCCGCTCGGTCATTGCCAAAGCCGAACAACATTCCAAAATACGAGAGCACCTGCAATCAAGCGTGTCGTACCTTCCCCCTGCGGATATGAAAACATCATGCCATCCCTGTTTTCCAAAATCATCGATCGCGAGATCCCGGCGGATATCGTTTATGAAGACGAGCTCTGTTTGGCCTTTCGTGATATCAAACCCCAGGCACCGACCCACGTGCTGGTGGTCCCCAAGAAAGAAATTGTTTCGTTGGCCGATCTGTCCGACGAAGATGAGCGAATCGTGGGTCGATGCGTGATGGTCGTCTCGCAAATTGCGGCCCAGCAACGACTCGATAGCGGTTATCGAATGATCGTCAACTGCGGAGATGACGGTGGTCAAGATGTACCCCACCTGCATTTTCATCTCCTGGGGGGCAGGAAAATGGCCTGGCCACCGGGCTGATGAGCCGCAAAACGTTGTGTTTGCCGGAACGGCGCTGCGTTTGTTTCAGCCTCCGATGGACGGTTATCCAGAAAACTTACCACCGCTGAGGGATCGTCATCTCTGATTTCAACTTTCTTGATCCGCATCTTGATCAGCTTCGTCACAGCGATCGCCTTCGTCGACTCGTGCCCCGCGTCGCTCGTGGTATTCGTTTGATCGAGTCGGATGGTCGCGAGCTGATCAATTTTGGTGGCAATGACTATCTGGGTTTGGCGGCTGAAGGTCAGGCATCGGCCACCGCGACCGCCACCGCGACCGGGAGCGCGGCGAGCGCACTGGTGTGTGGATGGACGGCACAGCATCAACATCTTGCCGATCGAATCGCCCAACTCGAGTCGACCGAATCGGCGGTCATTTTTCCCTCCGGTTTCGCGGCCTGTTCCGGGACCGTTGCAACGCTCGCCCGCGCAGGCGATCTGATTCTCAGCGATCAGCTCAATCATGCATCATTGATTGACGGATGTCGGCTATCGCGCGCCCAATGTGCAATCTTTCCACATCGTGATTGTGATGCGGTCGCGCAAATGTTGGCGCAACGGCGCGGCGAGTTCAGCCGTGTCTGGTTGGTGACCGATGGTGTGTTCAGCATGGACGGTCACGTCGCACCCCTTCGGCGACTGTGTGATCTTGCCGAGCAATACGACGCGATCTTGATCGTTGATGAAGCACATGCCACGGGCGTGTTGGGCGATCGCGGCAGCGGCGTGTGCGAGGCGCTGGGCGTCAAGGACCGCGTCAAAATTCGCATCGGTACGCTCAGCAAGGCGATCGGTAGCCAAGGCGGTTTTGTAGCGGCACCCCGCCGGGTGATCGATTTTCTGGTCAATCAGTGCCGTCCGCTGATCTACAGCACGGCGCTCGCACCCGCCTCGGTGGTCGCGGCGATGGCCGCGATCGACACGATTTTTCAGCAGCCCCAGCGGCGGTCTCAGGTTCGCCAGTTGGCGCGGCTGGCGCGACACGAATTGTCGATCGACGCCGATCCGGTGGAGGAGCTGGTGCCGATTATCCCGTTTCCCGTGGGTGACGACGCGCGCCGTGATGATCTCGGCGCGACTCGCCGAACGGGGTTTCTACGTCCCTGCAATCCGCCCGCCGACGGTCCCCGAGGGCACCGCACGGCTGCGAATCTCGCTCTCCCATGCGCACGATGAAGCGATGGTGGCGGCCCTGATCAGGGCGATTGGCCAAGTTTGCTAGTCGAGGAGATCTTTTTTTTCAGAAATCGACGAGAATTCCCCAGTCTTTGGGGCGTAGGAAATCGTCAGGAAAAGAGAGGGAATATCAGCTCCGACATGCCAGAAATACGGCACCCTAGGTGTTTGGCGCTGGAAGCCCAGCCCTCCGAATCGATCCACGTCGGATCACGCTCGGCTGAACAGGGCGAAATCCCGGTTTGGTTCGGTTGCCAGCACTCCGCGGTTCGGGGGGGCTGCCTAAGAAAGTGTTCTATCATTCGTTAATCGTACGGTTGCGATACTTTCAGCACCGCTTTGCACGCCGGTTCGGCATTCTGCCATTGCAAACAGACTTTTCTAACGAGGAACGACCTGTCATGGTTACGGTCATTAGCTCTCGCGCCGCGGCTGCGAGTTGGTTGCTCACGTTCGTTCTCTGCACCCTCGTCTCAAGTCATGTCATGGCTACACCGATCGGATTGATGGAACGATACGCGCTTGCCGAAGATCGCGAGGCGATGTTGGCCGAGCTGATTCCCGGCAGCGAGGACTACTATTTCTACCATTGTTTGCATTTTCAAACGTCGGGCCAGCTGGAGCGGGCCGAGACGATCTTGCGTGATTGGTTGGCCGAACACAAAGGGCGCGAGACGCCTGTCATCAGCAACATGCTCGATCGTCAGCGGTTGCTCACCTATCACGACTCGCCACAGCGAACCATCGATCATCTGATCCGTCGACTCGGTGTCAAACTCGACCACGCACCGCCGGCGGCCAAGGGCGAGCGACGATACGCCAGCGAGCTCAATGTGGCGGCATTGGATGTCGATCGGCTGGTCAAAGAGGCGCTGCAGCGCAACGACGCGCTCAAGCCGCTCGGAATCCAACACCTGGCCGAGCTGTATCGCAGTGGCAAGACCGCCGGCATTCCAATCAACCTGCAAGAGTTTCTCCGCCGCGTCGATGGCCCCTACGTCAACCGACTCGACGAACTGGTGATCACAGAACTCACTGCCCGGCGCCCGGCGGATCGGCGATTCGGTGACCTACGGGCGCATACCTATTTGACGCTGGACGAGTTGCAACAGGTGGCGGCGAAGATCCCGTCGGTCGCCGATGACAATGAGTTTGTCGCGGCAATCCTTCGTCGGATGCGTCCGGACGCCGACAGCGATCCCGGTCAACAAGACGACGTGCGATGGCAGTACCTCGAGGCCGTGGAATCCTATCTCCGTCAATTGCCGGCCAGCTACAACAGCCTGAAGGCGTCGGCGGCGTTTCGTTTGCTCGAAGCGAACCTTTCCCGCGGACTGTTTGACCGCGAGTTGTTCCTGCGTTACCTGCAGCTTCCTCGCGTCAGCCCGATCGTGCATCAAGAGTGGGCACGGGGCGTCAGTGTGAAGGCTCAGTTGAATGACAACTTCATGGATCTGGCAATGTTGCCCCCCATTGGTGACGAGCAACCTTTGGTTCGCACCTATTTGGAGCATTTCTTGAAGGATGCACCGAGCAGCGATGCGTTTAGCGAGTATCTGCAACCGGACTACCTGCGTCGCGTCTTCGCCGAGACCAAGCTGTTGTACGGGATTGGGCCGGAAGAACAGTGGTACAAGATGCTCAACGCATCCCAGCGGCAGTCGATTCGTGATGCAACCGAGCTGCGATTGGCGGCCGAGAATCCGAAACGCTTTTCCGGCGATGAGGCAACGCAACTACTGGTGGATGTCAAGAACATCGACGAGTTGGTGGTTCGCATCTACGAGATCAATACCCCTTCCTACTATCGCACGCATGATTCAGCGGTTGACACGGACATTGATCTCGATGGTCTGATCGCAACCCATGAGAAAAAGCTCAGTTTCCATCAGCCTGCGGTCCAGCGTCATCGTGAAACGTTACGCGCTCAGCGAAATCGAAGGGCGAGGTGTATGGATTGTCGACCTGGTCGGGAAAGGCGTGCGGGCCCGGGCGTTGATTCGCCGCGGCGCAGTCCACCATGTCGATTCAGCCGATGCCAATGGCATGGTCTTTACGATTATCGACGAGAATCGAAAACCGATCCCGGTTGCGACGATGTTGGTCGGCTCGCGAGAGTTTGTTGCCGATGATTCCGGCCGTATCGTCTTGCCTGCTGTTGTAGACCTTCTCACCCGACGAGCGATCATTAGCGATGGCAAGATCGCCCGGCAAGTTACCTTCCAACATCGCCGCGAACAGTACACTTTCAGCGCGGGCATGTATTTGGATCGCACTCAGCTTCAAAGCGGTGGCACGGCAGAGCTGTTGATTCGACCACGCGTGATGATGGGCAACACGCCGATCGATCCCAAGACGTTGAAAGAAGTGTCGGTACGCATCGAAGCCCAGGATCTCGACAACCTAACGACGACGAAGCAAATCGATGACATCCAGCTCGATCAAAACAGAGAGTTGGTGGTACCGATGCGAGTTCCCACTCGGCTATCGAGTCTCAACGTGACACTGGTCGCCAAGATCGACGTCATGGCCAACGGCCAAGAACAGACCCTGCAGACCAGTCGCAGTTGGGACATCGCGGGTATCCGACGTACCAGCCATACGCACGATGCGTTTTTGACGACGGATGGTGGAAACTTCGTGATCGAAGTTCGCGGTCGAAACGGCGAACTTGTGCCCGCTGCGACCGTGACAGTCTCGCTGACAACCGAAACTCGCAACTCACCGGTTGAACAAACGTTGCAGTGCGATGACGGCGGAAAGGTACAGCTGACGACACTGCCCGGAGTCAAACAGATCCGCTTTGGCATCCCCTCGGGATTGCAGCACACTCGAGACTTGCAGCTGAACCAGGTCCGCTGGCCCAACGAGATTCATACCATCGTCGGTCGCGAGATCCGGTTACCGCTGGCCGACGAATTGGATTCGGCCGGCGCCCGCTATCGTTTGATCGAAATGCGCGACGGCAGCAACCATGCCGACCAAAGCGATCATCTATCCATCGAAACCGGACTGCTGGTCATCAAGTCGCTCAAAGCGGGTGATTATCAACTGCTGGATCGATCCACGGCCGTGACAACTGGCATCGCGGTGGTCGATGGCCCGGTGATCGACTCGGTCGCCACCGGCCGCGTCCGTCATCAGGCGATATCGCCGATCCTGCCCATCGGCATCGCCTCGATCGACCGCGACGACAATGGGTTGAGAATCAAGTTGTCGGGAAACACCGAACTGTCGCGGGTGCACGTCTACGCCTCGCGTTACCTCGATTCGACAATGCCTTTGGGACAGCTCGATCTGCCGCTGCCGCCAGTTGGCGGTCGACGCATTTCGCTACCGCGTTGCGGCTACGTCAGCGACTTGAGGCTAGGCGACGAGTACCAGTACGTGCTGCGTCGTCGCTACGCAAAAAAGTATCCCGGCGTGATGCTGCCGCAACCAAGCGTGATTCTGAACCCGTGGGAAACGGAGGAGACCACCAACCAAAGTCAATCGGTCCGAGCAGGCGAGGTGCCGCCACCGTCTGCGGCGGCACCCTCCTTTGACGCGGCGATGGAGGCGAAAAGGAAGTCGGAAGCGGAGGCTCAAATGGTCTCCTCGGACTACGATTTCTTGGCCGATCCCGGTGCAATGCTGTTCAACCTGCAGCCCGATAAGGATGGCGTCGTCACGATTCCCGACGACGTGATCAGGGGGATGCCGCTGATTCAGATTGTCGTTGCCGATCCGGCGTCCCTGCTGCAGCGAACCGTGACCGCTCCCCTGCAAGATGCCGAAACGGTCGACCTGCGGCTAGCCAAAGCGCTCGATGCCGCCAAACCGTTATCGTTCGAGCGCACCGTGACGATCGCATCCAAAGATGACCCGCTTGACCTGAATAGCCTCGGTTCGGCGCAACTGCAGGTCTACGCATCGGTCGGCAGTTTGATGAAGCTATACAAGACGTTGGTCAATGATCCACGGATGGCCGATTTTGATCAGCTCGCATCTTGGCACACACTCGACCAGGATGCAAAGCTTGACGCCTATTCGCGATTGGCGGGACACGAGCTGCATTTGTTCTTGTGGGCGCATGACCGCGGTTTCTTCGAGGAAGTCGTTCAGCCCTACTTGGAAAACAAGCAGGAAAAACAGTTCGTCGATCATTGGTTGCTGGGAGCGGATCTGACTCAATACACCACACTCTGGCGATACAACCAATTGAATGCAGCCGAACGTGTGCTGTTGTCGATGCGATTGCCCGCGGTACGAGAAACGGTGCGCCGTGAACTGCGCGAACAGGTTGCCCAGCAGGACGAGAACTATGCCGAATTACGAAGAAGCATCGACAGCGCGCTCAAAGGCTACGGGCTCAGCGATCGCGCTGAACGGAAAGATCTCAGCGAGCTGCGGGCGAATTTGGAGGATTCGGTGACCGAAAGCATGAACTTCGAGGTCGAACGGCGTGGCGGATCCAGCCGTGCTTTGCAGCGTGGCGAGCGGGCGAAGGCGGTTGAGAAGCAAAGTGCCGCCAGTCGTGTTCGGCAGCGCCGCGCCCGCCCCCGGTGCGATGTTCTCCGCTCGGGCCGGTGCAATGCTTGGCAAGGCCGTTGCCTTCTATCGTGACCTGGATAGCACCAAACAATGGGCCGAAAGCCAATGGGATCGCGTCCGAACCGTCGGTGGACCGGCGCCCTCGGGATTGATCCGGATCGATCGCTTCTGGAATGATTTGGCCGCCAGCGACGCCGAACAGATCAAGGTTTCATCCAACCTGCTGCGACCGGTTGCCAATCGACACTCGGCATTGGTGGCGCTAGCGATGTGCGGCTTGCCCCTGGCCCCCGGTGAAGTCGGATTGCCAAACGACCCGAACGATCCGTATGCACCGGCGCATGCCGTTGCTGTGGTCACCAAGCGTTTGAAGACCCTGGAGGCTGCCGGCCAGGAGAGCAGCATCTTGATCGGGCAACGTTTTGAATCTCTCGAGAGCGCACAGCGCAAACGATCTCCCTCGGAGACCGTCTCGGAGCCCAGCGAATTCCTGATCGGGGTGGCCTATCATGGACAAATCGTTGTCTCCAATCCGACCGCCGCCCAGCGTGTCGTGGATGTCTTCTGGCAACTACCGGCCGGCAGCCTGCCGCTGGCGGGCAGCCAATCGACCGATAGTCGCACGATCGTGCTCCAGCCGTTCGCCGTGCAGTCGATCGAATATCAGTTTTATTTCCCGGCGGCCGGCGAATTTGATCATTATCCGGCGACGGTTTCCGCCGACGGCAAGCTGATCGCCCGGGGCGCCGATAAGTCGTTTGACGTCGTCGATCAACCGACCGAGCAGGACACGATCAGCTGGGAGAAAGTTGCTCGCACGGGCACACCCGATCAGCTCCGAGAATTCCTCGCGGCAGCGAATCTGCACAAGCTTGATTGGATGCTGGTCGCGCATCGGATGCAGGACCAAGACGTCTATCGTGTCGTCACGAAGGTTCTCGGCGACGCCAGGTTGCCGATCATGGAATTGTGGGCGTATTCGCTGAAGCATCGCGATGAGTCAGGGATGAAGGATTTCTTGTCCCTGCGAGATGACCTCGTAAACCGAGTTGGTCCGGTGCTGGAGAGCCCGCTGTTAGAAGTCGAACCGATCGAACGTCGCAGCTACGAATTGCTTGAATATGCACCTCTCGTTCGCGCCCGCATCCATCGATTGGGCGAAGAAAACGAGATTCTGAACCCCACCTTCCTGGGGCAGTACCAAAACTTTGTTCGCGTCCTTGGTTACGCGAAGGATACGGCAGCGTCCGAACAGTTGGTGTTGACCTATTACCTGTTGCTGCAGAATCGAATCGAAGAGGCGATTGCCAAATTCACGGAGATCGACCGCGCGTCGATCGAGACAAAACTGCAATACGACTATGTCGACGCCTATCTGGCGATGCACCAGGAGCAGTTTGATCAGGCGGAACGAATCGCACGTCAATATGTCCATCATCCGATACCGCGTTGGCAGGATCGATTCGCCCAATTGGCGTCTCAGCTGAACCAACGTCGCGACTTGAATCAGACCGAACAATTGGTTTCGGTCGACAAGAAAAGCGACCAGGCGATTGCCGAGGGATCGGGCGATTTGTCGGTCATCGATCGCGAGCGTCGGCAGGAATCGGCGGCCGAACAACAGCCCGAGGTGATCGTTCGTGTCGAAGGCGACTCGCTGAGGATCGATCATCGTCGCGCCACCGAGGTGACGATCAACCTGTACGGAGTCGATTTGGAGTTGCTGTTCAGCAAGGCACCCTTCGTTCGCGAAGACCTGCAGCGGATGGCAATGGTTCGTCCGACGCGAAGCGATCAGGTGAAGTTTGAGCAGCCTACGGGTGTTGGGCGTTTTGACCTCGACGACAACCTTCGACGCCAGACCCTGTTGGTCGAAGTCGTCGCTGGTGCGTCGCGGAGCACCGCGCTGTACTACGGGGGTGAAATCACCACCTATGTCTCGGAAAGTTACGGTCAGCTGCAAACGACCGACGCGGCGTCACATCGACCGATCAGTACGGCTTACGTCAAGGTTTACGCGAAGTACCCCGATGGCCAAGTCCGATTCTACAAGGATGGCTATACCGATTCCCGCGGACGATTCGACTATGCGAGTGTCAGTGCCAGCGATGCGAAGGGGGCGAACCGCTTCGCAATCCTGGTGATCAGCGAAGAAAAAGGGGCGACACTGCACGATGTGGCAACACCGTCGCAGTGACCGTTTTCGTGCCGGAGCTCAAGGTCGGGTGCGCCGGCGTTCGGTTTGCCGCACCCGACGGTTAAGTCCAGCGGCGGAGCCACTTTTCCAGAATCAGCAGGTTCCACAGTCGGTAGCCGTGGTTTTGCCGGTTCGTCTCGTGCGATTGAACGAGCTCGGCGACCGCTTCGCGGCGAAAATAGGGTGCAATTCGGGCGTCGTCGGCGAGCAGCGTCTCGTGAACCATCGGTTTCAGTTCGTTTCGAAACCAACCGGCGATCGGAATGCCAAAACCCATCTTCTTTCGCTTGAAAATCGATTTGGGAATCATCGAGGCGAATGTGTCTTGCAGGATCAGTTTGCCGCGACCACCGCGAAACTTCAGATTCACCGGCATCGATGCGGCCAGTTCGACCACTCGATAGTCCAGCATCGGCTGGCGGACCTCCAATCCGTGGGCCATTGATGCGATGTCGACTTTCATCATCAAGTCGCATGGCAAATAGGTCAGCACGTCGCTGAGGGATGCTCGCGTGACCACGTCGCGGCCTTGTGAACGGGCCCAGGCAGCGGCCAAGAAGTCGAACGGATCGTCACCCGGCAACGTCGACACAAAATCGTCGGTATAGAGAGATGCCCGCAGCGATTCGGGAAAGATCTGCAGCCAGTTCAGGTAACGACGCGCCGTCGGCTGCCCGATTGCCTCCAACAGCCTTTTCGCTCGTCGCGCCAGTGATCGCCTGCGATCGGAGTCGGGTAAGCGTTGGACGAGTCCGATGCCGGGAATTTTGTGGATCGGGAATAACTTCTGAAGTCGGTTGGTCAGCCACAGCGCTCGGTAACGTTCATAGCCGGCAAACAACTCATCGCCACCATCACCCGAAAGAGCCACCGTGACTTCTTTGCGAGTCAACTCGGACAAATACCAGGTCGGTACCGCTGATGAGTCACCGAATGGTTCGTCGTAATGCCAGACCAGTTTATCGATGATATCGACGCCACTGGGCGTGACCTCGAACCTTTGGTGCCGCGTTCCCAGATGTCGAGCAACGTCCGCGGCATACGCTGTCTCATCAAAGTCGGCGACCGGGAAACCGATGCTGAACGTGCGAACCGGCTGGTCCGACTGAGCTTGTGCGATCGCGGTGATCAATGACGAGTCAATTCCGCCGGAAAGAAATGAACCGAGCGGCACATCACTTTGCATCCGCAAACGAACCGAGTCGGTCAGCAATTCTCGTAATCGCTCGCAAGCTTCTTGTCGACGCATCGGCTGTTCGATGGTGGGATCGAAATTCCAGTATCGATGGACCGAAATCTGGCCATTCTCAAAAACCGCGAAATGACCCGGCGCGAGTTTTCGCACACCTTTCCAGATGGTGCCGGGATGCGGGATGTACTGGTAAGTCAGGAATTCATCGATCGCCGCGGGGTCGAGTTCGTTGCAAACCCCCTTCACGGTTGCCAGGCTCTTCAGTTCGCTGGCGAATATCAGACGGTCATTCTGTACGGCGTAGTAGAGTGGCTTTTGCCCGATCCGGTCGCGGGCCAGGACCAATCGGTTTCGATTGGCATCCCAGATGGCAATCGCGAACATGCCGTTGAGCTGCGAAAAGCAGTCGGTGCCAAGATCCTCATACAGATGCAGAATCGATTCGCCATCCCCGGCGGTCGAAAACTGGTGCCCGGTTCCTTCCAATCGACGTCGGAGCGTTTGGTAGTTGTAAATCTCGCCATTGAAGACCATCCGCACCGTGCCATTTTCATTGGCCATCGGTTGTCGTGCGCCCTGCAGGTCAATGATACTGAGGCGACGAAACCCTAGCGCCACACCCACAGAATGCCCATACGCGTCGCGGTGATCGGTGCCGATCCAGGTTTGCGAATCATCGGGTCCGCGGTGCGCAATCGCTTCGGTCATCTTCGTCAGCGTTTCCGGATCGATGGCCGACGAGACGTCCCGCCATACCGCACCCGTTATCCCGCACATGATGTTTGCTCCGCCAGATTGCCGACTATTTACTGAGCGATGAGTATGATCGCCCTGGCGGCATCAAGTAAGTCGCTTGAAATGTCGCAGTCCGATGAACGTGGCGGAAATGCGGAACCGTCCGTTTGTGGAGTACGCGGTCGCATTTCGGTCGATGGAAAGACTAAAGTGATAGGCGCGACGTGAATCGTCGAAATTATCCGAACCTGAGGAGTGCGTCATGATCCGCCGACCGATCAACCGAGCCGCGATTTTCGTGTTAACGGCCTCCCTGGCTGTCATGGACCAAGTCCCGATTTCCGAAGCAGCCGAAATACCAGAAAAAGCGATTGCTGAACTGGTCCAGCCCTATCTGGATGCCGAAATCGTCAATGCCGTTTCGATCGGAGTGGTCAGCGGCGATCAGAGCTGGACGGCAAATTTTGGCAAGTTATCCAAGGCAATCAACCGCGCCCCCAGCGACACAACGATCTACGAAATCGGCTCGGAAACGAAAGTCTTCACCGGCATCTTGCTTGCACACGAGGTCGAAGCGGGACGTTTGCAGCTCGACCAGCCGATCGGCACACTGATGACCAAACTGAACACGGAGAACAAAAAGGTTGGCGATTCGATTTTGCTGAGACATTTGTCGACACATACATCGGGTTTGCCGCGCATGCCCAACAACATGGAACCAGCCGATCCGACCAACCCGTACGCCGATTACGGCCGCGAGCGACTGATCGATTTCATGTGCCAGGTCCAACCAACCCGGGCGCCCGATGTGTCGTTCGAGTACTCAAATCTGGCCGTCGGGCTGTTGGGTGACTTGATCGCAGCCGAGGCGCATGTGGATTACGAGACGATCATGAAGCGGACGATCGCCACGCCCTTAGGAATGCGGGATACCTGTCTGAAATTGAATGACGACCAAACGAAACGTCTCGCACCGCCGCACAATGCCGATCTGGCCCCCGAGAAGAATTGGGACTTCGACGCGTTTGCCGGTGCCGGGTCGATTCGCAGCACGGCGGCCGACATGATTCGTTTCATCCAGGCAAATCTAAACCCTCCCGAGGGTACGTTGGGGAAAGCAATCGACTTGGCGTGGAAGCAGCATTTGCCGGCCAAGGGAGATGACTTTGCGATGGGACTCGGTTGGCACATCGCCCGCGATGGAAAAACGCGATGGCACAACGGGCAAACCGGTGGTTACCGTTCGATGCTGATGGTCAACCGCGACGTTCACGCCGGCGTCATCGTGTTATCCAACACGGCCAGCGGCGAGGTTGACGCGATCGGTGAATCGATCATGCAAACATTGGCTGGAATGAAAGTAAAACCGAGAACGTTTCCAGCCATGAAGAAAGTGGATCCGCAAGTGGTGGCGCAATTGGCAGGTCACTACCAGCTGGTTCCGGGTTTCGTGCTCGAGGTTCGCGCCAATGACGACCAGCTTTTCGTGCGGGCCACGGGACAACCCGAGTTGCGCGTCTATCCCAAAAGCGAAACCGAGTGGTATTACAAAATCGTCGACGCACAGCTGACGTTCGAGCGGCCCCAGTCAGGTCAGTGCACAGCGGTCACGTTGCATCAAAATGGTCGCGATATGAAAGCGCAGCGGATTGAGCAATGAACGAATCTCGCCCGAATCAGGTGTCGCCCTACCGCCCGATGATGACGGTCTTGGCGCTGGTTGTCGTGGTGCCGCTGTTATTGTGCGGGGGATTGCTGACGTGGTTTTTCGGGCGTTATTCGGTCGCTGCGAAAGAGCTTGCCATTCGTACCGAAGAGCTCAAGCGAAGCGGTGTGCCGGTTGATGACGTGACGCTGGAGACGTTTCATCATTCGATCACCTCCGACGAATTTACCGAGCAATGGGTCGCGGCGGCAAAACAGGTCGTTTCCGAGGATTTTGTCCAGCAATCGTCGCAGATGCCCTACTTCGCGGAAGTAAATCCTGTCCCGCCAACGGGCGATCTGTGGCCAGAGCAGGAGGATGTGACTGCGTTCCTGGGGCGTTGGGAGTCGTTATTGAAGACGATTCACGAAATCGCCGAGGCCGAACTCGATCCCCAGCGACTGCCGGTTCGCCGCCCGATCACCTTTGACGGTATCGCCACGCTACTTCCCGACACCCAGGAAGCGAGGAGCTTCGCCCGGTTGGTCGCCTTGGAACACGACGTCGCATTGCGCCAGCGAGACGGTGATCGAGCCTTTGCCTGTATCCAAGCGGCGCAAGGCCTACGGCGTTCGTTCGACGGTGAACCACTGTTGATCTCTCAGTTGGTTGGGGTCGCGATCGGCACGATGACCAACGAGATGCTGCAGCGATCGATTGGGCAAGATATTCTCAGCGAACAGCAGTTGATCGAGATCGACGCGAACATTCCTGAGTTCAAGAAGGCCAGTGAATTGCTTCGTTTGGGGATGACGGGTGAAGTCGCCACGGCGCTGCCCGTGTTCACCGATCCTACGAAGGCGAGCGAGGTGATGGAAATGGAATCTTCGTCCGCCACCGCCCGAGTTTTGGGGAAGCTTCGATCGATTGACGGAATCTTCTACCTTGACGAGATGAAAAAGATCGAGTCATTTCCCAGCAACGATTTGCAGGCTCTGCGCGATGCAGGCCAGAACTGGAACGCTGATATGAAGGCAGCATTCGGTAATGCCAGCGCGGCAGAGCGCGCCGACAAGATGATGACGTTCTTGATCATGCCAGCTTTCGGCGCCGCCGCCGTCGCTTTCGCTCGAGAGGCCGAGCACAACAACCTGGCGAGACTGGCGATCGCGGTGCGTTTGTTTCGATACCGCTTTGATCGCTGGCCACAGAGCCTTGATGAACTCAATCAAATCAAGGTGGATCCGGAATCGGTGAAGTCGGCGGGCGACAAGTCGTTCGGTTATCGGATCGAGGACGACGGCGTTGTTCTGTGGGGCGTCGACCGACGAGAGCAAGGCGAAATCCCCGATCAGCCACCGGTCGTCGAAAGCGGTGACGATCCGCAGGCGCCATGGGTCTGGCGGATCCCGAACTAACTTAGCAGTCGATCGCTCGAATCGCCGCGATCAGATCTCGCATCGACTGGTATCGATCTCCGGGGCGTTTGGCGATCGCCCGCATGACAACGTCGTCGGCGGATTTGGATATTTTTCGCTCGGGCGAGCGGACGCTCGGCGGGTCGATCTGTTTGTGCTTGATGTTGTCAAACGTCTCGTCGATATTGGCACCGCGAAATGGTTCTCGGATCGCCAGCATCTCGTACAGACAAACACCGGCGCTGAACACATCGGTTCGTTCGTCAATGCTGCGATTGCCTTGGACTTGTTCCGGCGACATGTACAATGGAGTCCCGGGACGTTGACCACCACCGGTGAGCGTTTGCAATTGACTGTGCTCCGATTCGCCACGCGACCGTAGCACGCTTTTGCGAATTGATTCGTTGTCGTCGGTATGACCCCACACTTTGGCAACACCCCAATCCAACAGGATGACTTCGCCGAAGTTGCCAACCCAAATGTTTTCCGGCTTCATATCGCGGTGGATCACGCCGCGAGCATGGGCATAGGCGAGCGCCTGACATGCGTCGGCCAGGATATCGAGACGCCGCGAGGTGGGAAACGCGGCGATCGTCATTTCATCACCTTGTGCGATTCGCTTCAGAATCTCGAAAAAGTTTTCTCCCGAAATCCGTTTCATCACGAAATAGATGCCCTGCTCGCCGTCTTCGCCGATATCGTAGACGGGCACCGTGTTGGGGTGTTGAAGTTGGGCCGTGACGCGCGCCTCTCGCAACATTCGTCTCCGCTCGTTTCGATCGTGACGCGTCTCGGGTAGCAGCGTTTTGACAGCGACGCTTCGACCGGTCACCGGATCGAAACAGGAACGCAAGATCGCGCTTCCCCCACGAGCCATATCGCGAAAGCCGGTATAGCGAGCCAACCCTTGGGGAATCTCGCGAGGCAGATCGGGGTCGGTGCCGGCCAGAATGATTGACGATTCATTTTCCATGGTCACTAGTATAGCGCAAAACTCCGCGCTTCAGATTGGGGCAAGGCTGGAGAGTCAGGGCGGAAAGAACGGGGCAAGAAAAAACCCGGCACTGAGTGACAGTGCCGGGTTGATTCGTGATTCAGGCCAATGCGGTTAGGCCGGTTGGGGAACGTTTGCCTGCCTGACCGTCGTGATGATCGCGCTGGCGACCATGTAGGGATCGGCGTTGGAGGCGGGACGACGATCTTCGAGCCAACCCTTCCAGCCGTGTTCGACGGTGAAGATCGGAATACGGATCGAAGCACCACGATCGGAAATGCCATAGCTGAACTTATCGATCGACTGGGTTTCGTGCAGTCCGGTCAGTCGCTGATCGTTGTCGGCACCGTAGACATCGATGTGATGCTTGATTCGCGGCTCGAAGGCCTGGCAGACCGCATCATAAACTTCTTTGCTGCCGCAGGTGCGCAGCAGCGTGTTGGAGAAGTTGGCGTGCATTCCGCTGCCGTTCCAGTCACCACTGGACTGGCTTGCAATGCAAGTTGATCGACATGCCATACTTTTCGGCGGTGCGTTCCAGCAGGTAACGGGCCACCCAGATTTGGTCGCCAGCTTCTTTGGCGCCTTTGGCAAAGACTTGGAACTCCCACTGGCCCATCATCACTTCGGCATTGATGCCTTCGACGTTCAGCCCCGCTTCCAGGCACAGTTCGAGGTGCTCTTCGACGATGTCACGCCCGACCGCTTTGCCGGTGCCGACGCTGCAGTAGTACGGTCCCTGAGGAGCCGGGAAACCCTCGGCCGGGAAACCGATCGGCCGATTGGTCTCGGGATCCCAAATCGTGTATTCCTGCTCGAAACCGAACCAGAAGTCGTCGTCATCGTCTTCGATGGTCGCTCGTCCATTGCTGCTGGTGAGGCGTGCTATCGTCGGCTCAGCACTTCGCACATGACCAAGATACCCGGTTCCCAATCGGCCCGGATCTGGGCAACAGAAAACGGGCTTCAACAAACAATCGCTGACGAGCCGCCCGGCGCCTGTTCGGTCGATGAACCGTCAAATCGCCCACATCGGCAGCGTCTTCAACTTTGCCACTGAAATCTTCGACGATCTTCGTCTTGCTACGCAGGCTCTGGGTGGGCTGATAGCCATCGAGCCAAATGTACTCCAACTTGCACTTGGTCATAAAAACGATTCCCCCTAGTGAATCTGATACGAGTTGACCGTTTGCTGCTTGTCAGCCGTCGTGGACCGAAGCAATGCAACGTGAACGTTCGGAAACTTCCCAAAAAATCTACCTACCACACCCAGTCTTTCGGGTTCCATGGCATCCTGCAGATACCGGCATCTTGCAAAAACCCGATCGCACGACCGGACAACGAGATGTCGAGCCGATCGAGCTAATCTTAAAATAACCAATTTTTAGCCAGACGAAAGAGTCACTGACCGGTCGCGGCAGAAGTCCCTGGTCCGAAGATACTCGCGAGGCGACCGATCGGCGCGGCTCAACCCCCTGTTGGGCCGCTCGGGGCCGGGAATTCGGCCACTTTGCTGTCACGAAAACCGAGCCGGCAGGCCTGAACCCTCAACGCTCCCGAAGAAGGAAATGACTTGGTGTACAGCTTCCAATCGCTCCAACCGCTGTCGCCCTTGGTTTGATAGACGATCGACGAGCCTTCCGTCTCGCAGGCAAGGGTAACGATGCCGCCAGCATGGGCGATCGTTGGCGGCTCGGTTTCCGGTATTGCTCCGCCCGGCTTCATTTCTTCCATCAGCACAGCCTCAGGCACCATTCCGGTGTCACCGATCTGCTGCTGCCAAGCTTCGGTCGCCAGCCGCATTCGGGCCAGTCGCTCGGCGTACTGGGGCAGTTCGGCCAAGTTGTTCAGCTCCCAAGGATCGGTCTCGGTGTCGTACAGCTCTTCGATCGGCTTGGGCACGACGAACCAGTTTTTTTGTCCTCCGTTCAACCGTCCGGCCGCCGCCAATCGCCGCCAATCTTGCATCGCCGGCATGGCGTCCATGTAATCCAGACGTTGGGCGTAGGTTTTTTCAGGCTCGAAGTTACGAATGTATTTCCAGCGGCGATCACGGGCGGCGCGCTGCAGTTCGTACACCTCGTCCATGCGATCGCGATGAAAGAACAGGTAAGGGGGTTCGGGTTCGGCGGAGTCCCCCAGAAAGTTGCGGCCCTGCATGTACCGCGGCACCGCGACACCGGCTGCGGAGAGCATCGTCGGTGGCAAATCCAACACGCTGACCAAGTCCTCACGGGTGGTGCCGGGTTTTATTTTTCCGGGCCAGCGAATGATCATCGGAATCCGCGTTCCGGTGTCGTAAATCCAGCGTTTGCCTCGCGGCAATCCCATTCCGTGATCGCTCCAAAACACGACCAGCGTGTTGTCGGCCAAGCCGTCTTCGTCGAGACGGCGAAGGATGTCGCCCGACATCTGGTCCATCCGAGTGATATTGTCTTGATACCACGCCCAGTTCTTTCGCACCGCAGCCGTATTGGGCAGGTACTGCGGAATCGTGTCAGCGACCTCGATCGGGTTGTGTTGATTCTGTTTGCCGATTTTGTCGATCACTTGTGCGTGAACCTGTTCGCTGTGTCGAACTTGGCTCTCGTGAGAGACGGTCAAATTGATCACGGAGAAGAATGGCTGATCCGGGTTGCGGCGTTCACGCCAATCATCGTGTTGGTTGCCTTGGCGGTCCCAGATGCTCGGTGTCGCCTCGAACTGATAATCGGTCTTGCTGCGATTGGTGCAAAAGTAACCTGCCGCCCGCAGTAGCTCGGGAAAGGCTTTCACGTCGGCCGGTGGCAAAATCCGGCTGCGCATGTGTTGCGATCCGATCGACGGTGGAAACATTCCGGTGATGATCCCGCTGCGGACCACGGCGCAAACACCAGCCGGCGTGAATGCACGATCAAACCGAACACCCTCGGCAGCCAGTTGATCCAGATTCGGCGTGATCGCATGAGGGTCGCCGTAACAGCCCAGATTCGGCGATATATCTTCGCAACTGATCCACAGGATGTTGGGCCGCTGGTCAGCGAGCAGACCGGAGTGGGACGAGATCATCATCCAAATCGAAAAGACGACAACAGGAAACGGCCAACGCGTCAGCGGTACCGCTGCAATCGATCGCGAATCATCGGGATGAATGGCCTTCATGATCTTCTTTGACTCCGTCGCCTTTGTGTTCTGCTGGACATGGATGGCACATTGGTTGTTGGCCACTGTGAATCATTGATCATTCGCCGCGAATTTTTCGCAACGCGTTCATCGCCGCACCGCCGATGTGATAGTCGCCACCCTTTGCGCCGGGGCGATTCTTTTCATAGACATCCTCCAGCGGCGCGACCGCGGCTTTGGCATCGGACCCTAACATCCCGATCAACTCGGCGGCGCTGCATGCCATGCCGCGTTCGGGGTAGCTCAAGGATTCGATCAACCGTGGTAAATGCTGTTCGGCCTTTCCCGCTTCGCAGAGCGCGTACGAAGCAGCCATCTGCACCGCCTGCGATCGTTCATCGGTCGTCAGTTCGAGCAAACGATCTTCGGCAAGTTCGAGCGGTTTTCCGCCGATCCGTCCTAGTTGCACAGCGGCGATGTAACGCATCGCGGCATCGTCATGGTCGAGTGCCGTGCGGATCGCGTCCGATGCGTCGGGGCCGAACGCGCCCAGCGATCGGATCGCACGCAATCGCACGACGCGGTCGGGATCCTCAAGCTGGGTAGCGTAATCGGCGATTGTCCGCCCGGCGATTGTCGTTGGGGCGTCCGCCGGGCATCGCATGGCGGTGAGGGCCAGGATCAGCAGCGGGGCGATCGTTCCCAGAGTCACTCGATTCATGTCAGTTCGCTACGGCCATGAGGGATGGAGGTTGACGCGCTGCGTGCATTGACAAACGTACTATGCCACCGCGCCGGTCGACGTTCTAATGTAACGGACGCGGAGTCGTCAAAGGTGCAAATCGACCCGTCAATTTTGAATCGACGAGAATGGCTGACCCATGAGCATGACCCCCAACAACCCGTTCGAGACCACTCCATCCAACCAAGCTTCTGGCCCCGGCCAGCCGCAAAAGAAGGGCAGCAAAGCCTGGATTTGGATCATCGGAATCATTGGCGTGGTGGGTCTGGTTGGCGCCATCGCCTGCTGCGGTGGCGGATACGCGCTGTTCAACCTCGGCACCGGCATGCTGGCCGAGGCGTTCAAGCAGCAACTCGATGGTAATCCGGTCATCGAGGAGCAGATCGGTCAAATCGAATCTTTGGAAATGAATCTGTCGAAGACGGCACAGCAAGGACAGAATTCCAATGGCGAGAGGATCGCCTTTGACATCAAAGGTTCCAAGGCGTCAGGTACAATCCTGATCAAGCAAGACAAATCGGGCGACGGTACCGGGATCGAGTCGGCCGAACTGATCCTCGCCGATGGCAGTCGATTCGATGTGCCGCTGGATTCAATGTCGACCAGCGGTGTGTTCGAGGTCGATCTTGGCGAAGTCGACCCGGGTCTGCCGGAAGTGGATCTGCCGGAAGTGGATCTGCCGGAAGTGGATCTGCGGAAGTGGATCTGCCGGAAGTTGAAAAAGCGGGTTCCGAACAATAGTCGTTCGACGGCTACCTGATTCTTGTTAACCATCCACCAGAGAGACTGAGCAATTCATGAAAGTCGCTACCTTCGACACCGACAAAGGCATCATTCGCATCGAACTGTTCGATGACAAGACTCCCAAGACGGTGCAGAACTTTGAGCAGTTGTGCGAAAAGAAATTCTACGACGGGCTGACCTTTCACCGTGTGATTCCCGATTTCATGATTCAAGGTGGATGCCCCGAAGGAACAGGCACGGGTGGACCCGGCTACAAGTTCGAGGACGAATTCCACCCTGAATTGCGACACGCTGGGCCGGGCATCCTGTCGATGGCCAACTCGGGGCCAAACACGAATGGATCACAGTTTTTTATCACCCATCTGGCGACTCCACACTTGGACCGCAGGCACAGCGTCTTTGGTCAAGTGATCGAAGGCCAGGATGTGGTTGATGCGATCAAGCAGGGCGACAAAATGAAAACCGTGCGGGTCAGCGAAGAGTAAGCCAATTCTTGTTAGGTAATCATCATGCGTCAGGTGCTTGTTGCGGCCATCGTCTTGCTCTGCGGAGAATGGTTGCTGGCGGAGCAGATTCCCTTGTATGTGGGTACCGGGGCTGATGGGATTTATCGGACGCAGATGGACTCCGAGACGGGATCGCTTAGCGAGCCCGTCAAGGTCGCGCAGACGCAGCGGCCAACGTTCTTGTGGATCGACCGACCCACGAATTCGCTGTACAGCATTTGTGAATTGAAACGCAACGACAAGGGACCGGGCGAAGCGATCGTCGCTTGGGCGATCGATCCTGCCTCCGGCCGGCTGACCGAGCGGAATCGGCAGAATGCACAGGGCGACGGACCCTGTTTTGTGTCGCTCTCGGCAGACGGACGATACGCCGCCATTGCCAACTACGGCGGCGGAAGTATCGACCTGTTCCCGGTACGTGATGACGGCTCGGTCGGTCCCGCTTGCGATCACGTTCAGCACACCGGATCGAGCGTCGATCCGCGCCGCCAGGGCGAGCCACATGCGCATAGCAGTCGCTTTGATCCCTCGGATCGACGCCTGGCCGCGGCCGACTTGGGAACCGACCACGTTTATTTGTACGACGTCGGATCCAATGGCTCGCTGAAACCATCGAATCCACCGGCGATCACGACACCCCCGGGAAGCGGCCCGCGGCACTTCGTCTTCTCGCCCGATCAAAGGTTCATGTTGATCCTTGGTGAACTCTCCGGCACCATCACCACCGTTCGTTATGCGCCACCTGACGTCGAAACAGTCGAAACGATCAGCACGATGGCTGCGGATACCGCCGAGGATGCGCCGCGAGGTTCGGCCGAGATCTTGTTTCATCCCAATGGCCGATTCGTTTATTGCAGCAATCGCGGACCGAGCGAGATTGCATGCTTTGATTACGACGCCCAAAGTGGGCGGCTGAAACGGACTTTCGCGATCTCAAGTGGCGGAGTTCATCCTCGCAATTTTCGCTGTTCACCGGACGGCAGATTCCTGCTCGTGGCCAATCAGCAGAGCGACAACATTGTCGTCTTTCGGATCGATCAGCAGACAGGTCAGCTGACCCCCACGGAAATCGAACGGAAGGTACCCCAACCGATGTGCCTGAAGTTCCTTTTGTAATCGTGCGACTCCGCCTCGCAGGGCACCGTCGACGCCAACATCGCCAAAAACATCGAAACGACGAACGTCGCTTTGCCCGGCGATCGGAGTCGCAGGACTACCCTCAACGGGCGCTGAGGCTATCCCGTTAACTTTGATCCAGACCGCCAGCGCGATGAAGGATCACTTGCTCGCCGAGAACCTATGCGGACTGCATCGATACGCCTGATCATCAACTGGATTGTCGGCGCATGGTCGGTACGGGGATCATCGCCTTGACATCACCCCTGTTTGTTCGCAGCTATCTGCGACTGCGGGTGGATCCGGTTCGAGGTGTCTGGACGTTGCCTCCCGAACACGTCTATCGCTGGCGCAGCGAAGGATACGCCGACACTTGGATCGGCCCACTCGGGATGCCGGGAAAGCGTTCACTGCCAGGCGGTGATGATCGCACGATCCGAGTCGCCTTGTGGGGGGACTCCCAAGCCGAGGGTGTTTGCGTCGCCGACGACCAGAAAATCGATGCTCAAGCCCAACGCATCGCTGGGCAGCAGCTATCTGTTTTCCGTTGGCCAGAAGTGGTGAAGACGCTGCCGTCTGGTTGACACAAATGCCTGCCATCGAGGATGAACTCTCGGTGGATGTGCATCTGATTCTGGTCGTCGACCTGGCGGATCTATTGACAGCTCCGTTGGCGCCGATTCCGCGTCCCGCCGACAACGCGGTCACACGGAGGCGGTCAACGATATCGGCTCGGCTGCCTGCCTTTGTGATCCAGGGCGCTCGAAACTTGCTGACCGAGTCCGACGGAAGCACGGCTCGTAAGTTGCGGTTTGCAATCGGACCGATCGAGTCCGAAACCGTGGATCCAGCCACGGACGGACCAGCCACAGTCAACGATTGGTCTTCCGTGGTGACCGCGATTCGGCGATCGACGGATCGGCCTGTGGTCTTGCTCTATGCCCCGGTTCTTCCGCAGATCGTGGCCGGAACCGTGATCAGCGAGGATTCTGGCGATAGCGAATTCGAGGCGATGAGGTTGGCGGCCGAAGCGGCGGGTTTGATCGTTGTCGACTTGCGCCGGCCGCTCCTTGATTCGATGCTCATGGGTAAGTGGCCGCACGGCTTTCACAACGGATTCATCGGCAGTGGGCACTTGAATGCCAACGGCAACCACGTCGTCGCTCGGGGACTCGTCGAGGTGATCAGGCGAGCCTCGCAAAAGGGCTCAGGGGAAACGGAAAAGCAGGGATCAGAAACCAATCGCGCGACCTACCCGCAGGGCCCTTGGCGGCCAGCGGTTCCTGATCCCTCGTCCGACGCCGGCTGTGATCAAGCGTTAGGCGGGGCCGATGCTTTTCACGCAGCTTGAATTTCCGATCTTTTTTGTTGTCGTCTTCGTCGCCGTTTGGTTGTCGCGCGGGCGGGTCGCGCGAAACTCGATTCTGCTCGCGGCTAGTTACTACTTCTATGCCTATTGGGATTATCGCTTTTGCGGATTGCTGTTGCTTTCGACGGTGGTCGACTACTGGGTCGCCCGCCAAATGCATCTCAGCCAGAAGCAATCGACACGGCAGCGACTATTGATTGTCAGCCTGGTGGTGAATCTCGGCGTGCTCGGTTTTTTCAAGTACTGCGGTTTCTTCGTCGAGTCGATGCGCCGATCCTTGAGTCGCTGGGGCTCAGCGGACAGACGTTGGACATCATTCTGCCGGTCGGGATCTCGTTCTACACCTTTCAGACTCTCAGCTATACGATCGACGTCTATCGCCGCGTGCTGAAACCGGTCGATAGCTTCCTGGACTTTGCCCTGTTCGTCGCATTCTTTCCGCAGCTGGTTGCCGGTCCGATCGTCCGGGCACGCGAATTGTTGCCGCAGCTTGCCGCGGTTCCAAGCTGGTCCCATCGACGGTTCTATGGCGGCGGGCAACAGCTTTTGCGCGGAGCGGTCAAGAAAGTGTTGCTTGCCGATCGACTGGGCGAAGCGGTTGACGTCGTATTTGCCGGCCCCGATCTGTACAGCGGCGTGACGGTTTGGATCGCGGTTTTCGCATACGCGGGCCAGATCTACTACGATTTTTCTGGCTACAGCGACATGGCGATCGGTGCCGCGAAGATGCTGGGCTATCGATTTCCGATCAATTTTCGTCACCCCTACCTGGCCACATCGATGGCCGAGTTTTGGCGTCGCTGGCACATCACACTCTCCAGATGGTTGCGTGATTACCTGTACATCTCGCTCGGTGGCAACCGCGTCAGCGCGGCGGCGACGTACCGGAATCTGATGGTGACGATGACCTTGGGGGGACTATGGCATGGCGCCGCCTGGACCTTTGTGCTGTGGGGGATGTGGCATGGAATGGCGCTGGTCGGTGAACGTTTTCTGCGCACGCATGTGTCAATTCAGCCGCCGAAAATCGCATGCTGGTTGATTTCAATGACGATTGTTCTGGTCGGATGGATCTTGTTCCGTAGCCGCGATCTGGAATCGACCGCAACGATTTTGCATCGCATGACCACGCTTGCCTCAGGGATCGATTGGTATCCGCCACTGGCACTGGCCGCACTGGGCTGTTTGATCGCCGAGCACATCGCCTGGCGAACGAAGTTGCGGCGGGCGATGCGTTTGCCAGCATCGTCGTGGTATTCGCCGATCGCAACGACGATCATGATCTGGGCGCATGTTGCTGTACGCACCTCGTGGATTCCGACCGTTCGTCTATTTCCAATTCTGAATCGTCGTGCTGGCGGCGACAGCAGATAGCCACACGCGCGATCATGCGAATCGGCTCGAGCGGAGGGTGACCGGGGTCAGGGATCCGCATGCGAAGCGCTACTGACCATTCCCTGAAGGATCGGTTCCCTGATTTGGGACACATCATCAAACAGAGTCCAGCGATCGCTAGGCAAGTTCTGAAACGCAGTTGTCAACCGTTCGTCATCGCTCCGTTCGCCGGTAACATTGCGGATGAAGATGCCAACGATTTGATCGGAGTGTTCGCGGGCAATTTGGCCGTAAATCTCTGGGTCTTGTTCTCCCGAGTCGCCGATCAGAATGAAATCGCGTTCGGGAAATGCATTTAGCAGCGGTGTGATCGCGGCAATCTTGGTGTCCTGCTGGGATGAAAGTATGTCCAGCGAACTTGAGTCCTTGAGCCGAAATTGCTTCAAGTGAAAAGTGCCCTGCGGAAATCCCGCAGCAGACATGAACGCGTCGATTGGTTGATAGAGTTGCCAAGGGCTGCCGGATATGTAATGAAAGGCTACCTCCGAATTGGCCAAGCTGGTGTACAGTTCGGGCATCCCTTCGACCGCGCGAAATTCACGCAGAAAGGTGTTTTGCAGTAATTCTGACTTATCCGTGACCTGGGAATGCTTGATCGTGTCATCGATATCGGAGATGACCGAAACGCCTTGGGGAGCGATGAGATGTACACGGCCGGTGAACGTTCGCGAATCGCCGCCGCGCAGGACCGCTTCAATTTCTTGAATCTGGTTTTTCCCTTCGGTCACATCAAGTGAATCCGCGCCGAGGGCCAATGACTTCGAAAAGTGACCATTCGCCTCAGAGGTCCCGGCCATGAATTGTTCGCCGGCGACTTTGATCGTCACCGATTTGCCGCGTTCGTTATCCACCAAGAAGGGTCTGATTCGATCATCCAGAAACGCGCTGTCGTCGGCGCCAACGCTGATGTCGGCGGAAGCTCGCAATGCAGCGATCAAAGCAGCACGTTTCGTCGAGCTATATTCGGACTCGAATACCTTTCCATGAACATCGAACCGCCAGAGTTCCGCCTGTTGGTCGTAACGTCCGTACGTTGGGAAGAACAAGATCTCTTCGTCCGTCTTGAGATTCGACGGCGGCGGTTTCGTTGATGCTTGTTCGCGACAGCCAACGAGCACGATCGCGAATGCCAATAGGAGGATCGTTCGCGGGCATTGCAGGTGATTCAACATCGGAATATCCCCTATCGAACGTATCGATTGTCAAACAAAACAGAATTTCTGGTGATTCTACTCGTTTGCGCGCTGGTCATCAGTCCCTGTGCCGCGTTCAGTATCGAGCGTTTTGCTCACGGGATCTGTTGGTGACCGCCGCGCTGATGGCTGTCAGTTTGTCCCGGTATTCGACCTGGCGCTGACCGATCGTATCTGTTGCCAATCGATCTGGTGCTGATCGGTGGTGACGCGAAAGAACGCGGAGGTCAACGCCAGCATCACGCCGATCGCGATCGCCGCAGCAATCACGAACATGATCATGATCTGGTACTGCACCGCCTGAATGGGTTCGGCTCCGGCCAGCAATTGGCCGGTCATCATTCCCGGTAAGCTGACAATCCCTGCCACCGACATTGTGTTCAGAATTGGGATCATCGCAGTGCGAGTCGCGCTGGCGAAAATGTCTCGACACGCTTCCCAGCGTGTCCCGCCAAGCGTTAACTTCAGTTCCACGTCATCACGCCGCTGTTGTAGCTCGCTGAGGAAACGGTCCAGACCCAATGAGATTCCGGTCAACGAATTGCCCAGTACCATTCCCAACAGCGGAATGACGACCTGCGGGCTGTGCCAAGGTTGCGGGCGAACGATCAACAGCACCGTGATTCCGGTCACCAACCAAGTGCTCGACCAGACCGAGAAAATGGCCGCAGGGTAAATGGAATCAAAGCGTTGGTCGATTCGCCGCACGGCCGCGCAGCCGGCGATCAGAGTCATCACGGCAGCCAGCGCGAGCACCGGCGCCGCCGATGAAAGACTGAAGATCTGTTTCAAGACCAGCCCGAGAATCGCCAGCTGGATCGACATCCGAATCGAACTGACGGCGATCCGTTTCGCCAAGCCAAGACGCAGTTTCCAGGACAGCAACGCATTGACGCCGATCAAACCGGCGGCGATCGTCACTTCCAACCAGGACAAGCTAATATCGACATTCGCCTTTGCATTCAATGTCTCGGCGAGCAAAGTGTGATCAAACATCGTTGTCACTTTCGTGGATCGAACCATCCTGCATCGACAGCCTGCGATGGGACATTCGAGCAATTTGATTGGCATCATGGCTGACCAAGACGTACGCGCGGCAACAGTCTTCGCCAACTGACTCGCTTTGCCATGCCATCACCAAGTCTTCAATCATGCGCGAGGACGTTGCGTCGAGCGAGGCGGTCGGCTCGTCCAATAACAGGACTTGTGGATCCAGCTGCATCGCGCGAACCAGCGACACGAACTGCCGCTCCCCGCCACTGAGTGCGTCCGCGGGTCGATCCAGGAATGAACTTGGCTTGCCGAGTTTATCCAGTAACGCAATCGGTTTGCTCTCTTGATAATCGGAATCTGGACTGCCGATTCGAAACGGCAACATCAGATTGTCACGGACCGACGAGGCCACCAGTGCCGGCCGCTGTGGCAGGTAGATGACCTTTCGGCGATACGCCGGAATCGCCTCGCTGGTAACGGTAGTGCCGTGAAATTGCACGACACAATGTTTGCAGGGGTCCAGTATCGCGATCGCGCGTAGTAAGCTCGACTTGCCGCTGCCGGTGGGACCGACTAAACCGAGTCGATCGTTCTGGCGAATCTCCATTTGAGCAATATCCAATAGCCGGCGATCCATACCAGGCACATTGCGAATCAAGTTTCGGATTTCGATCACAGCGGCGCGAGGCAAGAGATTCTGCTCTATTTTTTGGGATTCAATCCGTTGGCTGTCGCAATCGCCGAGGTTGGATCTTCAGGCCAATGATGTTTGGGATATCGTCGTCGCAACTCTTTGCGAACGTTTGCGATGGGCTTCCAGGCCCGTTGCGTCCCGCGATCCGATACGAATTCTCTGCGCCTGGCAAGCCGATCGAGATCATGCCGCTGTTAAGTGATTGTGAGCCTGGACGTTATCACCTGCGGCGGGCGATCGCCGCGTTCATCAAAGGGTGTGGGCTCCAAACTGAAAAACGGTGCGATCTCTTTGGCCGGGGAGTCGGGAGAGAGTCACCGGCATTTCAAAACAAAGCCTATCGAAGATGAACGTCCGCGAAATCGAGGTATTGGGACCAATCGTAGGCGGTCAAATCGTGTTTTCCAGTGCGCAGGTGATAACCGATCGTGCCCCGTTTGATGGGATGATCGGGAGCCGGCATCTCCGTGGGCGGAGCATCACCGCCCATTCCATCGGTGCCCAACAACCGATAGACCGGATCGGCGGCGACGGCGGCGAGGAATTCGCCTTTCGGATCAGCCCATTGATCATCGGTCGCGCTGGCGACGTAGACGGCACGCGGCGCGATCAGGGCAATCAGCTCGTGCTGGTCTACCGGACATTCGTTTTCGTTTTCGTTGTATTTGAGAAAATTATCGCAAAACCAGTGCGGAAAGGAGGTATTGATCCGGCCAATCGTTTCGCCAATCGCGCGTCGGCTGATCGCCGCGCCACCACAACCCGAGTCGTTGCTGATCACCATCTTGAAACGCGGCTCCGAGGCACCGGCCCAGAGCGACGTTTTGCCGAGTCGCGAATGGCCGATCACCGCCACGCGATCCTGGTCCACGTGGGCATCTTCGGCCAAGTAATCGAGTGCACGAGCGAGTCCGTAGGCCCAGGCGGCGATGCTGCCCCACTTTTCGCCCTCTGGAATTGACTGGGTCTGGTCGCGAAATTGACCATGGATTCCGTTCTGAAAACCATCGTCAAAGTCGGGATCGATATCGCCATAATAAATCGTGACCAGCGCGTAGCCGCGATCAATGATCATCTCGATTGGCCATCGACTCGAAGCCGCGCCGCGCGACGCCTCGAGGGCTCGATTGTCCTTGGTCGTGCCATCATTGTTTCGCATCCAGTTCGTGTTGAGCGAAATCGAAGGATCGGAATCGACGCTATGGTTGCCTTGGAAATTCAAGCCTAAAAAAGCCGGCGCTTGGTCCACCGCTTTGGGGGTATAGATCAAGAGCCGCATGGAAAGCGCGTCGTCCTGTTCGCCAAAGAACACATCGACTTCGCGTCGAACGGCTTTCCCGCCGACGGCGTCATCCTTGACGCTAACCAACTGGTGTCGAATCGGACACGGTGCAGGTCCTCTCCCGTAAACATATTTTTCAAAGAGTTTCAATAGCTCGGGCCTGCGCACCGAATCCCATGTTTTCGCATCGGTGACCGGCTTGCCATCTTGTCGGACCAGCGGGTCGGGCAAGGTGTATTCGGGAATCTTCGTCTCGTCATAATTGGCGACGAATTTCTGTGCGGATCCAACCGATGGAAACAATAGACAACCGGTGACGATGAGCGGGATAGCGCAGCGGATCATGGCAGACTCATGGTGAGAGCGTTGCGTGCAAGAATACAAACGCGGGTTCAGGAAAAAAGTTCGGCGATCGGTGTTCCACCGTCGGTGATCGGTACTGGGCGATCACCGTCATACAGGTAATGGTCGGGGTCGATTCCCATTGCCTGGTGAATCGTCGCGTGAAAATCGGGAACGCTGACGGGCCGATCGAGAATGGATTTGGACAATTCGTCGGTCGCGCCGATGGCACCGCAATGGTTCAATCCGCCACCGGCCAGCACCATCGTGAAGGTTGTCGACTGATGCCCGCGTCCACCGCCGGCGTCAAACCCTGCCGGTCTGCCGAATTCCGTAGCCACGACGACCAATGTGCGATCCAGCATTTTCTGCATCTGCAGGTCGTCAATCAACGTCGAAAGGGCGCGGTCAAGCTGGTCGATCAAGACGTGCTGATTCCGTTGGCCCTGGTTGTGCGTGTCCCACCCGGTTCCGTTGACAAAATTCAGGTTGTGGGCCACTTCGACAAATCGCACTCCGCGTTGGATCAAGCGTCGCGACAGCAGGCAACGTTGACCGAATTCGCTGCCGTAACTTTCACGCAAATCATCCGATTCGCTTTTCAAGTCGAAAACCTCCATGAACTCCGGTCCGGCCAATCGACGGCTCTCGATCAACGCATCGTCATAGGAACGTATCGACGGTGATCCCGTGTACATGCTGTTTTGATGGATGGTTTGACGCAGCACGTCCAGCAATTCGTGCCGACGATCCGCTCTGCGATCACTGACAAACTCGGGACGAGTCAAGCCCGCCGGCCCCGACTCGGTATCGGTTAGATAGAGGTATCCGTCCTTGGCACCCAAAAACCCGGGACCGCGCGTCAGGTTGGGATAACCGATCAACACGTAGGCTGGCACCCCTTTGCTGCCGGCGCCGCGCTGATTGGCAACGACCGAACCGATCGATGGATAGCTGACCGTGCCGCTGACAGAGCGCCCGTGTGGACTCGGTTGACGGCGGCGGCGTGTTCGTCGATGACATCATGATTCACCGTGCGGACGGCGGTGATGCGGTCCATCCGCTCGGCCACTCTGGGCAGGTGTTGACAGACTTGAACCCCGTCAACACAGGTGTCGATCGCGTCATAGTCGCTTCCCGGCTTGCGTGTTTTGGGGTCGCCCCGACGCTTGGGGTCAAAGGTATCGATTTGCGCCATCCCGCCGCCGAGCCATACGAAAATGCAATGATCGGCTTTTCCCTGGACAGGCAGCGTCGCTTGCCGCTCAGCTGCCTCGACGCGTGAAGCTGCCAGCGAGACGCCTGTGGTTACAGCGGCAGTTTGAAGAAAACGACGGCGATCGATAGTCAAAATGTCACCTAGGGGATAAACAGAAACTCGGGTGAATTCATCAATGCCCAGACGGCATCCTCGGCCCGTTCGCGCCATTCTTCTTGCAACCATCGACTCGCCGGCGGGCCGAGCCTTAGCCTTTCGCTTTCACGCAGGCGGATCTCGGTCGCTTCGGGATTCAAATGGTTCGCCCAGCTGACGCTGGGTTCGCGAGTCGGTGTTTCGCGGGCAGACGGGGTTGCCAGCACACGTGTCTCAAATCCGACGGCGAGCAATCCCACAAAACGCTCACGTTCCTCGCCGGTCGGCTTGCGGGTGAAGAATCGCTGGAACAGGTCATCGACCAAATCCTCCGGCGATGCCGCCTGCAAGCAGGCTCTCGTCACCGAGTCATCATCGGTCAGCCGTGTCAGTTGAATGCTAAGCATGCCAGCGGCAAGGATCCCTGGTTGGATCACGTTGGCGTCGGTTTGCCGATGGTTGATCGGTTCCTGCCGAGCGCCTTTCCATCCAAAAGCCTCCAGGCATTCGGTCACTGCGGCCGCCTTGGGCAACGACAATGCCGGTCGGTCCCGTTCATTCGATAGCGACGTCAATTGCCAGGCGCGTCGTGGACGACCGAGGTTGCTGAGCGCCGATGGATTCATTCTCGCCTCGGGATCGAACGTCAATTCGTCGGCATCCATCACGCGGCCGACCGCCACATGCATCGAGTCGACCAACTGTTCGGCCGTCATTCGTCGCAATCTTGGTGCCGTGAACAGACGTTGCGATTCATCACGCGTGATCGATCGATCGGTCGCGACGCGCTGATATGCATAGGAACTCAAAATCTGTCGTGCGACATGTTTGAAGTCATAGTCATTGGCAGTCAACTCTCGAGCCAAGTGATCCAATAGAATCGGATGACTCGGTGCTGATCCTTCCCAATCGTCAACGGGTTCGACAATCCCTTCACCCATCATTCGTTGCCAAAGTCGATTGACGATCGTCTTGGAAAACTGCTGGTTTTCGGCGCGGGTCAAGTATGCCGCCAATCGTTCACGAGAGTCGGCCGGTGGTGCCAACAGCGACTCGTCCAGCGGCACCGTGGAGGTGTACGTTTCCAGAGGCCAGTCTGCCTTGACCTCGTCACCCGGAGTCAAACTCACGGTGATCAGTGATTCGTTGGCTCCAGCGCCCGAAAAGAAGGCAACGGGAACGCTACTTGTTGTTGGCACCTTGACGGGATTTCGGGCCAACATCGCCGCGATCGAGAACAGGTCCTGTTGTTTCCAGTCATGGTAAGGTGCGTCATGGCAGCGGGCGCATTTCATGTTCGCCCCCAAAAACGCGCTGCTAACAATGTGTGCCTTGGCAGCCATCGGCACATCGTTTTCCGCCGCAATCGCGAATCCGGCGGGACCGCCCTGAGGGGCGCTTCCTTCCATCCTTAACAACTCGGTGACCCATCGATCAACTGCCACGTTGTCACGCAGCACATCGTACAGGTACCAACGAAAAGGTCCGCTATTATTCAAGCTCGGCTTGAGCACATTCGGGTTTTCACCCAACACGTCCATCCAGTAAGCGGTCCAATGATCCGCCCAGCGCGGATCGTCCAGCACAACATCGATCAGCCGCAAGCGTCGTTCTTGGCTGTCGCCAGTCATCGATTCGAACGCTGCGATCTCGGCCACGGTTGGAATCACGCCCAAGCAATCCAAGTACAATCGGCGAATGAACGGATGGTCGGTCGTCATGGCGGTGACCGCCCTGCCCTGCCCTGCCCCGTCGATGCGGGCGTTGATGAAGCGGTCGATCGAGCCAGCCGAGGGAAGCGATTTGATCTCGCCGGGGATCGCGATCGGCGGCAGCGAGTTCACGAACTCGCGAGCTTTTTCATGTCGTGACTGCCAATGCTTGTCTTCGCCGGATGCGGCAATCCTTCGCTGCTGGTCATCGACGCGTTGAACCGCGCGGTCGATCCGATCGGCAAGCCGCGGCCAATCCTCATCGGTCAGGGAAAATCGGTCGACCAAACTCATCACCTGCCAGGGATCGTTTTGATCGGTGCGATAGGCAACCAGTATCTCTCCTGGTTCGCAGCGCAACTTTTCGCCACCGATGATGGATTCCAGTGTGATCAACGCCGGACCGGCACGTAGCTGCGTGTGCGTTGCAAGTTCCTCGTGGTGGCCGGCCCGCGGTGGACGAAGCCAGGGATCGGCTTGTTGATATCGAGTCACTTCCCCATGACCACTGGTGTTGCCCAGATGGGCGGACGTTTCGACGACCACTTGGTCGCCGATCCACAGTCTCGACAGTCCACCGGCGCGCACCATCCATTCGATTTCTCCCGCGGGCAAATCGACTTCCGCCATCGCCGAGAGCATCACGGGGCCAGACCAATCGCGACGGACGCCTCCCGTGGCATAAGGAGCCGGTATTCGTGGAAAGGCAAAAGCGATCTGCTCATACTGCACCAGCGGTCGCGACAGATCGATCGGCCAGCGGTCTCCGCTGCCGGCATTTTCATGAATGGAAACCGTTACCGCTTCCGGATTCAATCCACCGGCGGGTCGCTGCGGAGGACGGGTGATCACGATCCGTCGCTCGGCAAACTGCTCGCTGGAGATGATCGCGCGGTCAATCACGACCTCGTCGATCGCACCACGGAGGGAGTTACCTGCGCTACCACCTAGCGAAGATCCGATCCACAGATCGTCATCGTCGACAACCGGTGGTTGATCGGTCGCGCCGTCCATGTCCCACGATCCCGCGACCGAAGTCCCGTCGACATAACCTCGGATGCTTTGCGGGTCACCAAATTTGTAGGTCACCGCAACGTGGTGCCAACCGCCATCGGCGCGGAAGCCTCGTTTGCTTGTCCAGCGATGCCAACCGGCTTTGTGCCCATCGCTCGGTTGACTACGGAACAGGAAACTGACCCGCGCGTCACGATCGACGCCGCGCAAGCGAAGTGCATAGTTTTGATTGTCCCGGGGGCCATCGCGGTGCGTCCGACCTTTGCCAACGATGTAGACATTCTGGCCATTGCCGATTCTCTCGAGCAGAACCCAGGCCTCGATCGAAATCGGATCGCCATTGGAAAAGTCCAGCGCGCTGGACTCACCCTGATCGGGAACGCGCACAAAATCGCCGTCGCCATCCAACCGCAATGCTTCATTGGACTCAGGCAAGCCCTCGAAGTTCCTGGCACTGGGGCCAACCGGTTCGATCGACGCATTGCCTACCAGCGAATCGGGTGGCAGCGAATCGAAGCTCCATCGCAATTCGGTCGCGTCCGATGACCCGGCAACCAGCGCGGCCAACGCGAGGCCAAGGATCCGTATTCGCAGCGTGTGGCGCATGATTGGGAAAATGGGTTGAGGCGGGGTCGTCCGGGAGGAGCCCCCATTATGCACCATGGACCGGGATGCCGCAAAAGCCTCCCGGGTTCGGTTGGCTGAGCTCAGGGCCGAGCGCCCCGGGCGTCTTATCGCCACCCGTCCTATTTGTAACGCGCAATTTTTGATGAAGTTTTGAGATTTGTGTGAAAAGTGAGAGCTAGGATTCTATTGCGCGTCCAGCTTTCCGCCTTTTTACGTCGCGCAAACCATTACGCACGACAATTATCCAAAGGGCAATACAAATGTCCGACCAGAGTCTCGAGTCTGGAGTCGATTCGCTCATCAAGAAAGCGGATCAATTGCATTCTCCACCAGAAGTCGCCCAGTCGCTACTTAACCTCACGCGAAACGACGACTTTGACGTTCGCGAGATCGTCGAATGCATTCAGCATGACCCGGCGATGTCGGCAAAGATGCTAAAAGTAGTCAATTCGTCACGATACGGACTGCGTACATCGGTCAAAAGTCTCAACCAGGCGGTGGCACTGCTCGGACAACGGACGGTTCGCCTTTTGGCGATGACCTTTAGCATCATGGACACGTTCACCACGGGGCCTGCCAAATCGCTGTACAACGATTTTTGGCGCGGCGCATTGACCATGGCCAGCGGTACATCGCGAATCGGTCAATACGCAGGGTCTTCGGATCGACATGAATTCTATACCGCCGGCCTTCTTGCTGACGTTGGGACGCTGGTCATGGCGCAAGCGGAAGGTGAACGATACCTCGCCCTCTACCGTGCTCACGGAGGAGCGAAGCTGACGGACGCCGAGCGTTCGGTATACGGTTTTGACCATGCGACTGTCGGTGCCAGGCTGCTTGAAGAATGGCAGTTTCCCCAACAAACGCTTGAAGCGATACGCCGCCACCATGATGACACGGTGACCGAACCGATCGAATTGGCCATTCACGGAGGTGCTCTCCTGGCCGAAGCGATATGGCAGAATACACCGATCGACATGAGTTCGTGTCGCGCCTGGTTGCAAACGCATTTCGACATCGACATTGATGGTTTCACGGATCTAGCGATTGAGTGCCGCGAAGAGGTGATGCTGGAATTGGAAATCTACGGTGTGAACGTCGATCATTCGATCGATTGCCGAATGCTGCTCGAGGAAGCCCGCCGCCAGTACCTCGATACGTCGCTCAGCGCGGCGATCGACTTGGACAGTTTCGAATCGGCGATGTACGGGGCCTAGAACTTTTCAAAAGCGAAATCATGGGGTTGGCGCAGGGCGGTTCACCGAGGCAACACCGACTGATCGGGATTCCTCCGCAGGATTGATTCGGCGAAAATCTACGCTGGCGTCATGCCGGTCCCATTCCCATGATCCTTCGCCAGGCGCTCATTTGCCCCATGTGCAGCATGAAGTGGCCGCCAATATAGAATGTGTGCATCGCGCCGGTGGTGGGAAACTTGCTGCGCATTGCTTCGTTCGCGTTCTCGCTCAGAAACACATCGTCCGGGGCGTTCTCGAGTGCGTCGGCAGCGGCGCGGTAAGCATTCAACAGCGCTGCGGTAACTTCCTCCATCGGCGGATAAATGGATCGATCGGGATCGTCGACACAGGTTGCGTCCTTTGAGAACAGCTCGACGAACTTGGCACTCGGCTGGTAGGGCGACGCATCGGCGCCCACACCATCGATCACGCGACAGGCATACAGACTCAAGTGCCCATAGATGAAGGCCGGATGATTCGACGCGATCACGGTATCACCGATTCTGGCAAACCGGGCAAATTGATCCGGCCTGACATCTGTCAGCAGCCGCTCGGCGTAACCGAGTCCCAGACGAGCGGATGCGGCAATCATGGGCCCGATGTTCGACACGGCATTGTTCCTTGTTCGCAGGTTGTTCGTTGACAGCTAGATTGGAATTGAAACGATCGGCGAGCGCGGTGACAAGGAGTCGTGAAAACGACAAAAAAAATCGCTCCAGCAAATTGAATGCTGGAGCGATGGATCGCTGGTCAAACAGCTGGCAACGGTCGCATTATGCGAACGGGCTGTACTCGCCGGGCACCGGCACGGGGTACTTACCGTCGGGACCTGGCTGAGTCGGCGGGATCGTATCGAGCGTGTAGTCATCGATTCCCGGTGCGAGCTCGCGGCCGTTGGCCATCAACTCATCCCACTTGATGACTTTGCCAGAGTAGCATGCTTCCCGTCCGAGGATGGCGGTGAAGGTCGACTTTGCGCCGTATTCGCCTTCGTTGTAGATCTCGCCGCGCATCAGCGCTTCGATGATATCGTGTTGCTCTTGTTGGTGACCATTGGGGCTGTCGCCCTTGAAAGTCCACGCATTTTCGCCTTGGATCGAACCTGATGGGTCTGCGGTTCCTTTGGTTCCATGAGCCGCTTCGCCGACATAGTTCCAGCCGCCCTTGAGGTGCCGTCCCTGGCTGAACATTTTGGTGCCATCGGGGAACGTGAATTCACAGAACGTGTGGTCAAAGATTTGCGACTTGGTAGCATCGCCCCCTTCGCGCATTGCGCGGCCACCCATTCCGTTGCACTCCACCGGATAGGCACCTTTGACCCAGCAGCCCACGTCCAGGTTGTGAATGTGCTGTTCGCAGATCTGGTCGCCCGAGAGCCAATTGAAGTGATACCAGTTATTGGTTTGAAACGCCATTTCGGTCATCTCGGGCGTCCGGTTTCGATACCAAATCCCGCCACCATTCCAGTAAACACGTTGCGCGATGACGTCACCGATGGCGCCATCGTGAATCCGCTGGATTGTTTCGATGTATCGCGGTTCGTGACGACGCTGCAGCCCGATGCCGACCATCAGGTTCTTCCGTTTCGACGCTTCCACCGCATCGAGCACACGGCGGACGCCGACGGCATCCGAAGCGACCGGCTTTTCCATGAAGACATGTTTGCCTTTGCTGACCGCATACTCGAACTGTTGCGGTTTGAATCCGGGAGGCGTGGCGATCACGACCAGGTCACAATCCGAATCGATCACCTGCTTGTAGCCATCGAGTCCGGTAAAGATCCTTTCGGTCGGGACGTCGATCTTGTCCTTGTCCTTTTTGCTAAGCCCCTTGAGCATCCCGGTCGCTTTGTGCTCGAACGCGTCAGCGACGGCGACCAGCTTCGTATTGCCTTTGGTGTTCATGATCTGGGCAGCTGCACCTGAACCGCGACCACCACATCCGATCAGTCCGAAGCGAATTTGGTCACTTCCCTGGGCATGAGCGGTACGGGCGATGGTGCTGGTCAGCGCGGCACCGGCCGCCGCGGCCGATGTCTTCTTCAGGAAGCTACGACGTGTCGAGTCGTTCTGCATCACTGGAATCCTCTGTTATGGGTGGAAGTCAGTCGGGAAGGAAAAATTGTCGGGGAAAGAGAATTGTAAACACCGAGCGTTGAAAATGGGCCCGATTGACGTCATTTTTACCGATGCGGACCGTTTCAGGGTTTCCTTTCTGCCTTTTCTTCGAAGCTTTGTCGATGATTGGCGATGGCCCCTGGGCGAGTCCCCACCCCTCTTTCGGTGGCCAACGTCTCGCCCAGCGGGCAAACGTGTGACATTTCCCATCTCGAAGTTCCTCGGCTTTGCACCCTCGTTGTTCGACACAACTCGTACCCTGGGCGGCTGTCAACTCATCGATGCTCGTTCCGATTCCCTGGGGGCTCTTTCGCGAAACGGCTTCGCCCGACAGGGAATACACAATTTGGCCATGAATCGACCTGGCCATGGATCGACCATCACACGAGCGTCGCATCAACGGCGAGCAAGACGGTGCATCGGCGACAACCGCCGCCCAAGCGCCTCGGGCAATTTCGCAGGAGTACAATGCGCGATATCGATAGCGAGCTGTCATTGAAGTTGGAGTGCTGCGATGTTTGATTGGTTGTTCCACCTCTTTGACACGGATGGATTTCCCGCTCGCTGGTACTGCGGCTCGGCTTGGGAGGAAGAGCCGATCGTCGGTTGGCTTCATATCGTCAGCGACTTGGTGACGTTCGCGTCTTATTTCGCCGTTCCGTGTGTCGTGGCGTGGTACGTGATGCGGAAGCCGGAGCTCAAGTTTCCGCCCATCTTCTGGGTTTTCCTCGGGCTGGTGTTCGTGTCTTGTGGCAGCGTGCATTTGGTCGAATCGTGGATCTTTTGGTGGCCCGTCTATCGCTTGTCGGCATTGTTGAAGGTTGTGACCGCCATCGTCTCGTCGCTAGGAGTGGTTGTTTTGGCAAAGTCGTTGCCTCGAGCACTCGACCTGAAAACACCCGAACAGTTGCATGCCGAGGTACAGGATCGACGCGAAGCGGAAGCGAAATTGGATTTCGAGCGGAACTTGTTGCACACGCTGATGAATAGCCTGCCCAACGCGATCTATTTCAAAGATACGTCGGGTAAGTACGTGAGAGTGAGTCGTGCACTGGCTGAAAAACTCAATCTCAAGGATGCATCGCAGGCCACCGGCAAGTCCGAATCGGATTTTCTGCCTGAGTCACAGGCTCGTGAATCGGAGCAGAGCGATCAAACCGTGTTGGACAGCGGGCAAGCGATTGTGGGACGGATCGAAAGGGAGCGTTGGAATGCCGATGACGATGACACGTGGGTATCGACGACACGACTACCGCTACGCGATTGTTCGGGCCAGTTGATCGGAACGTTCGGAATCTCGCACGACATTTCCGATATCAAACGTGCCGAGGAGAAGCTGGCAAAACTGGCCGAGCAACTGGCCCTGCCCCGCAAGCACACCGAGCAGCGACCGGCTCCGTTGCAACTATCGCAGTTTCGATTGCGAGACATGATTTCATGTGGCAGCGACATTCGCGCGATGGCACTGCGGCACCAGACACGGGCGAGCTTTGACACGGCCTTGGCCGAGTACCTGTACCAACGGATGAAGACCGATGACGGCCAGCCCGCATTCGCTCTTGTTCGGATGTTCCAAACGACCGGATTCGCGGACCTCGACGAGAAACGAAAAAAAATCGCCATCGAATTGTCCGGTGGTGTCCAGCCCGATCCACAGACACGATGTTTGACGCTGCAAGGAACCGCCGGCGTCGAACCGGCGTGGAATGATCGTCGCCGTTCCAAGGCACATCAAGTGATCCCACTGCCCAACGTCGCCGCGGTCGAAAAACTGCCGATGATCGCCCACCTGATCCGCCAGCTCGGATTCGACGTGGACGGCATCCTCGAGGGTCAAGAGCAACTGCTGATGGACAGGTACGAGACCAGCGTTTTTCATGTCACAAAGGCGCTCGACAGCCCCTATATCCCGGCCCAGGAAGAGTTCGTCATTCCGAACAAGATCGAGTCGGTGGTCGGTTTCGGGGATCTGTTGCCAAGCGGCGACTTTTTCGCGGTGATCTGCTTTTCGCGAGTGCCGATTAGCGATCAGATCGCGGCGTTGTTTTCGCACCTCTCGATCAGTACCAAGTTGGCCCTATTGGCCCACGAACCGGCCGCCGATCGCGTGGAGGCACAGATCATCGCGGTCGATCAACTGATTCAAAATTATGAACACGTCGTTTGTGAACAGGAGACGACGCTCCGCAGAGCGATGAGCGAAGTGGAACAGGCACGCGATGCCGCCGATACCGCCAATCGTGCCAAGAGCGAATTCCTGGCGAACATGAGCCACGAAATTCGTACGCCAATGAACGCCATCATTGGGATGACGGAGTTGGTCTTGGAAAGTGATCTTCCCAGCAACGAGCGAGATTACCTGCTGACCGTCTTGGATTCCAGTGAATCGTTGCTAAGCATCATCAACGAGATCCTTGATTTCTCGAAGATCGAAGCCGGTCGCATCGAACTCGATCCATCTGAGTTCGACATTCGCGACGAGATGGGTGATATGGTTCGGTCGTTGGCGATTCGCGCCCATCGAAAAAAAATCGAACTCGCGTGCCAGATTTCATCCGCGGTCCCGAAGTTCGTCGTGGCAGACGTTGCCCGGCTTCGCCAGATCATTCTCAATCTGGTTGGCAATGCGATCAAATTCACCGACCAAGGGGAAGTCATTGTCAAAGTCGATGTCGCGGCAGCTGATGATGACACCGTCGATTTGCGATTTTGTGTTTCCGATACCGGTATCGGGATTCCGGATGATCAACGCAAAACGATCTTTGACGCATTTGCACAGGGCGATACCTCAACGACACGTCGTTTCGGCGGCACCGGGCTGGGACTTGCCATTTCTGCCGACCTGGTCCATTTGATGGGAGGTGAAATCCATGTCGACAGCAAGGTCGGCGAAGGGAGTCAATTCTATTTCACGTTGCGACTCGGCCGCGGAAACGGTCAATCACTCGCAAGCCAATCGCATCCCGATGAGATCATCGGTCGCTCGGCACTGGTCGTCGATGATAACGAGACTAACCTCCATATTTTGAAGTCCATGCTCAACGCTTGGGGACTCCGCGCGACGGCGGTTTCCAGCGCCGACGAGGCCCTGGCCGTATTGCAAGAACGTCAACAGGCTGGCGAACCGGTGGCAATTGTTGTGACGGACGTGCACATGCCCGATAAAGACGGATTCCAGCTGGTCCAGCAAATACGAGAAACCAAATCGATCTCGGACACCGTGGTGATTGTCCTGACGTCGGGTGCCGGCGCGGACGATCTCCAGCAATGCCGACGATTGAAGATCGCCGCACATTTGATGAAACCGATCAAACAGTCCGAGTTGCTCGATGCCCTGTTGGTGGCGATGGGCGGGAGCTCGCAGAGCCGACCGGTGGTGCCGGCGGCGCCCGAATCAGAAATCAAGCCAGATCGGCAGTTGCATCTGTTGCTGGTCGAAGATGGATTGGCCAACCAGAAACTGGCGGTCGGCTTGTTGCACCGCTGGGGTCATCGCGTGACGATCGCCGAAAATGGTGCGGTTGCGGTTGATTTGTGCCGCTCGCAACCCTTTGACGCGATCCTGATGGACCTGCAGATGCCGGTGATGGACGGCATCGAAGCGACGAAGCGGATTCGTGAGACTGAAGCGGGTTCCGACGCACATGTTCCGATCATCGCGATGACGGCCCATGCATTGGTCGGCGATCGAGAGCGTTGCCTCGAGGCGGGAATGGATGGCTACGTTTCCAAACCCATTCGCCAAAAAGATTTGTATCAGGCAATCAACGCTGTGATTGTCCCGACACACCCTGCCGACGGATCTGTCGAGACTATCGCCGAGTCCCGCTCGGACACAGCGGCTAGTATCGGGGACGACGAATCGACCATTAACTTGGATGCCGCACTGGAATCGATGGACCATGATCGAGGGATACTCAAGGCAGTCCTGACGGCCTTTATCGAAGAAGGACCGAAGTTGCTCGACCAGATGGATGAAGCGCTGCGAACGGACAATCAAACCGATCTGCGGCGCACCGTCCATACGTTGAAAGGGAATTGCATGATCCTGAAATTGAGCGAACTGCGGGACTTGAGTGCCCAGTTGGAACGCCTGGCAAGCGAGGGTCGGTTGCAGGAAGCGATCGAGCCCGCCGCGGAGTTACGCGGCAAGACGATCGAAACACTCAAGCAACTGCAGGCCTACGTCGACCATTCCCGTTGACCGGCGGCGGCATTGGGCGTTCAGGAATTTGCGATCGCGGCGGCAACCACGGCCCGCGATTTTTGCAAGCCCTCGGTGGCAACTTCGACCGGGTCGCGCTGCCAATACTCAGGATTGAACAATTCCAACGAGAACGCACCTTGGAAGCCGTGGTCCAACAGCCCGCGAATGATCTTCGGCAGCGGGCAGATACCGTCGCCAGGAAAGACACGGTGTTTATCGGCGATCTTATCCAACGGCGGATCAGCCGGGTAATCGTTCATGTGAAAGCAGTGCATCCGCGATGCTTCGATCATGCCCAGCGAATCGAAATTGTTTCCGCCTTTGTAGATGTGATAAAAGTCGGGCAAGACGCATGCGTCGGGGTGTCCGGCACCCGTGGCAACGTAGGCCAACTCACTGAGTTTGCTGAGCGTGGGCGAGAAACCCCACAGCTCAAGCTGGGGCACCACGCCGGTTTCGTCACCCACGTTCAACAGCGCGCGGTAACGTTCGGCGATCACCGGTAGCGGTGGCGAAACGCTGTCGCCCCGATGTGCCCCAACCGGTGGCGCTGCCATCAGCGAGCCACCGATCGCCTTGACCAAATTCATGTCCTTGCGAGCTTGCTCGAGCCCCGCGGCACGCTCGCCATCATCGTCGTTGATCCAATTGGCAAAACCGATGGCACTGACGACCAGGAGGCCCGAATCGGCAATCTGTTTTTTCAAGTCATCCAATTTGCCGCCCGATTCGACAAAACTTTCAAGGTCGCGAATCCACGGTTCAATACCGTCATAGCCCGCCTTGGCCGCCACGTCGACCTGCTGTTGGATTGTTAGATTCTGTCCACGGATCGTGCTGGTGTTCAGCGAATAACGGACCGAGCCAGAGTCGCCCCGACGCTCGGCTGCCTGCGGTTGATTGGTGGGTAGCGATGCAGCAGCAGTCATGGCAGTGGCGGCGAACAGGAGGTCACGGCGGTCAATCATTGCACGAGTCTCTGGTGGGGTATTCCGAAGGCGGATCGTTGGACCTTTCTTGGAGAGGGCCTGACAAGCGAAGCGCAGGCACCAGATTAACACGAACGAAGGGCAATAGCGATTCGCAGCGAGCGATTGCCTGTCGGTTTTCTCTCGCCAAACGCCAAACACTCGCTGCGACCCGCTTGGCCTACCGCCGCAACGAAGCCATCTGTACGGCTTGAGTGGCGGCGGCCCCAAATACTCGCTCGAATTCCTTCGTCGCCAGTTCTCTTAGACCGTGAGGTAGGATTTCGATCGCCATCCGATAGGTATCGAATGATTCGGTCCGCTTGCCTTGCAGGTATTGTTGCCGCGCGTAGCGAACCAGCGATTTGCCCTCTTCGCTAGGGTCGACGGTTGGTCGCGATGCCTGCGAACGCGGTGCCTGCGAACGCAATGCCTGCGACTTGACGAACTGTTGCGGCGTTGCACCCAAGATTTGCCGATCGATCTCACGGTGATCGATGATCGTGGCCTGCACGGACGCTTGCGAATTTCTCAGCGACGATCCAAATCCCCGATTCCATCCGCGTTGATTCCATCCGCTCGCCGACGATCGGTTGCCGCCCAAATAGGCGCCGCCACTGTCGGGGACGACCACCGTTCCGGAGTAAGTAAAAAACGAAAACGAGGGAAGTTGCACGGTGGTTGGCAGTTGGGCATCGGCATGATGGGACGCACCGACCGAGACGGTGAGAACGATCAAGGTTGACAGCGCGAGACCGGTTCGACCGCTGGACATCGCCCTACTCCCTTTCTGGTTTCTTGATCTTGTCGCCAAACTGACGATTGAACTTGCGGACTTTGTTTTTCACGACAATTTGACAGTATCCGGCATTCGGGTTCCGACGGAAGTAATCTTGGTGATACTCCTCGGCCGGATAGAATTTGGTGGCCTTTTCAAGCGAGGTGACCACCGGTCTTCGGAACTCGCCCGACTCGTTCAGTTTGGTGATGTATTTTGCGGCGGCCTGTTGCTGTTGTTCGTCATGGTAAAAGACGGAACTGCGGTATTGTGGACCTTCGTCATTGCCTTGGCGGTTCAGCGTGGTCGGATCGTGCGTCTTGAAGAAGACTTCCAACAAGTCTTCATAGCTGGCCACGGACGGGTCATAGTAGATTTCGACCGCTTCGGCGTGCCCCGTCTTCTTTCCACAGACTTGTTCATAGGTCGGATTTTCGACATGCCCGCCGATGTAACCCGAGACGACGTCATTGACACCTTCCATTCGCTCGAAGACCGCCTCGGTGCACCAGAAGCAACCGCCGGCAAACGTCGCGACGGCTTCCTTGACCGGCTGGGCTGGCGCGGACTGGGCTGGCGCGGACTGGGCTGGCGCGGACTGGGCTGCCGACGGATCTGACACCGGTTCGTCTCCAGGATTTGCGGAGTAGGTTGTACAGGACATGACAAAGACGCTGAGAACTGACAAAACAACGGCACAGGACTTCGGTCTGTGTTGTTGGACAGGTGAAAGCATTGTGTTGGACCTTCGTTTCAAAAACCGCTTTTTGGCGAGCAACAGGATTCCGATCAACCACACTACATGATAGGCGCCGGTCCACCAGTGGATGCAACGTCAGGACAAGCCAAAAGGGCGAATATTGGGTGAAATGAACGCTTTTTTTGACTACCACCACACGGTCAGCGACGACGAAATCGATGCCCAACACCACGTTCATAATCTCCGCTACCTGCAGTGGACGCTTTGGGCCGCCGGCGCTCATACCCGCGCTCATGGCTGGGATTTCGAAGGCCGAATTGCAGCGGGGGTTTGGTTGGGTGGTCCGCAGCCACGATGCCACCTACCGTGCCGCGGCGATCGGTGGCGACGAAATCGTCGTTCGGACGTGGGTTAGCGAAATCGCGAAATTTGCCTCCCGCAGAAAATATGTGGTCTGTCGTCCGGCCGATCGCACGGTGTTGACCCGAGTCGAAACACGATGGGTTTACGTCGATCTGCAAGGGGGCAAAGTTGTCGCGATACCTGCCGATTTGCGGTCGCAATTGGTGGTCCCCCAAGATGTCCCGCCACTTCCATGGGAGTGTTGCTGATGCCCGACGATGTGACCAATCCTGGTAAAACTGGTGACAACCCCGATCGCTGGCTGATCCTGTTCCTGCGCGTCATCGCCGGTACCACTCTGCTGGCGTTCGCTGCCGCGGTGATGCCCGAGAAGTGGATCGTGGAAACCGCCGAGGCGTTGGGGTTCGACCCGTTTCCCCACTCACCGTTGACGTTTTACCTGGCTCGAAATCTGTCGCTGTTGTACGGCTTTGGCGGTGCCGGCTTATGGATCATCACAATCGACTTCGATCGCTACCGCCCACTGGTCGGTTACCTGGCGATTGGCACCATCGCATTTGGCGTGCTACAGCTGGTCGTCGATTCGCAGTCGGCCCTGCCGTATTGGTGGACCCTGGGCGAAGGTCTATCAACCGTTCTGGGCGGTGTGGCGATTGGGTGGTTGGACCGCACCGCGCGGACGAAGCGAACCAGTCAACCAACAATCGACTGAATTCGATCGATCCAGAGATCAGTGCTGCGGATCTCTCGCCGTTCCTTCCCGCAGGCAGGCAGCGGCGGCAATGATCGCCAGACCGGGGACGATCGGGGCGCGCATTCGGAGGTTGCTCCAGTAGACCGCATGAACGAGGGAAAGTGTGATCGCTAACGTCCAAATTGGCCACCACTTGGCGCCCAGTGCGGTGCGTCCGAGTCGCCACAACCCGACCAGCATCGCGAAATAGAAAAATGAATAGTACACCGCGATCGCCGCGACGCTCGACCAAGACCGATCGGCCGTGCGATGAGGAATCGGTGTCCACAGGCGTCCCAGTCGCACCAGGCACGACCACAGGAACTGCTTCGGATGGCGAGCCGATCGTCGCTCGCGCCGCATCCTGCGCGACGCGGTCATCCTCCTGCTCGGTCACTCGTTCGGTGATGATTGCCTGTGTTTTCCAATCGTGGCGCCAAAACTGTTCGCGATTGGGGTCGCCATCGTAGCGGTGCGAGTAGGCCACAAAGAATGGTTCCGGGTCCCAGGGGGCGCCGAATTCGCCGTCCTGCAAGTAGTCGTAAAACGACGGGTTGTTTGCCAACAACAATGTGTAGCCACCATGAGTCGTTGCCCACACCGGATGTCCTATCTCGCGCCAGTTACGGATCGTCCAGAGAGCGACTGTGACCGTCACGATCGCGGTCATCACGAGGCTCGCCGACAACTGCTTGAACCAAGTCGTCGGTCTCTCGGGTGTCGGTTTGCTGACCAGGGTGGCCGCCACGGACAACATGACGGCCCAGACCAGAAAGGTGGGCCGGCAGAGATAGGCCAGTGACAGCAGGACGCCCAGCACGGTGGCGTTGCCGAGCGTCGCAGCATCGCAGTGACACGCCCACCGCCAAATGACAACGCTGGTGAATGCCGTTGCCAACGTTTCGGTCATCACCAGGGACGATTGTTGCAACAGGATCGGATCGACCGCGACTAAAGTTGCCGCCACCATGCTCACCGCCGGACCGGACGATTCAGCGAGCAATCGACGACTGGCAAGGTACGTGCACAATACCGTCAGGGTACCAAGGATGGTATGAAGCACCGCGACGGCAACGTTGCCGAGCTTGCCATCGGTGGTGATCCAAGAGAGCAGATAGGGATACAGTGGGGGGCGAAAGGCGGTGGGCCGGCCCTCACCTTGAGGATCGAGCATTCCGTACACACCGGTAGCGGCTAACGTTTCGGCGATTCCGCGATAGGCGTCCGGGTCGGACGAAAAGTCCGAAAGTCTGCCAAAACAAACGCCACCGCGAACGAGCATGCCGATCAGCACGACCGCCAACAGAATCCGTTTTTCTGATCGTGTGGCTGAAACCAACGCATTGACCTGTTGTTGAAGCGAAAAACGCCAAAAAAAGACCCGCCCCATGAAGCGAGCAAACGAAGCCATCCGGTGGTCGGACACCCGCCCAATGAGGTTGAATCCATCCCGTTGAACGTCGAATCACCCACGCAGATGATAGATCATCCTTCGCTGCGGCGATGGCCCCGTCGGGTTGCGCATCAATTGATCCGGTTTCGACTGCTGTCGGTCGTTGTCGCTGGCATCATGATGCTAATCGCGATTCCGCCATCGCGTCGATTGCAGATGGACCGCAGGATCAGCGCCATGTTCGACTCGGCCGATCCGACGTTGATCGACTACCAGGAATTGCAGCGCGATTTCGGTGGCAACGCCGTCATCATGCTCGTGTACCGAGACGCCGACTTGAACTCGCAAGCGGGATTCGAACGCAATCGCGAGATTTCTCGGCGAGTCTCTGAGATTCCAGGTGTACAAGAACAGGGAATCCTGTCGCCGTCGCTGCTCAGTACCGCCGTGCAACGGATTTCGCCAAGCGGATTCTTGACCGTTTTGTCAGAGCGGGTGCCAGCGCCGATCCGCCAGGACGATCCGGTGGCCAAGGGTTTTGATCAGCTGTTCGCCGGCTACACCCACTCGTCCGATCACAGTCGCGCCGCAGTGGTCGCGATGTTACAGCCTGATCATCCACCGGCAACGATCGAGCAACTGCAACAGTTGGCCAGCGACCTGCCCGGCGAGTACCCAGCGCTGATCAGCGACGTTTCCTTGGTGGGTGAACCGGTGCTGGTCCATGATGGTTTTGCTTTGATCGAGCGTGACGGCGCAAAGCTGGCGACGTTGACGGTGCTGTTGTTATCGATCGTCGTGTTCGTTTCGCTGGTCGACCTGCGGTTTGTCATTTTGACGGGCGTGGTCATCGTGTGGTCGATCACCCTGACCAAGGCGATCATGGTTTGGATTGGTGTCAGTCTTTCGTTGGTATCCACCATCCTGACCGCGATCGTCACCGTGATCGCGGTCACCGCGGTATTGCACCTGGGCGTTCGTTTTCGAATCGCCCGAGCTCGGGGTTATCCTCAATGGCGGGCAACCGAGCGGACAATCATGTTGCTCGCGCTGCCGATTTTTTGGACGTGTGCAACCGACGCGGCTGGATTCGCTGCGCTTCATTGGTCGCGAATTGTTCCGGTCCGACAATTCGGAGGGATGATCGCGGTCGCGTCCGGATGCGTCTGCGCGGCGGTCGTGCTGTTTTCCCCTGCGATCATGATGTTGCCCGGATGGAACGTTGGCGAAGGACTTCATCGGCGGCAACGACTGATTGCCCGCTGGCTGCGACGACGTTGTCTCGGTTTGGTCCACTGGTTTGTCGATCATCGCCGGCTGGGCGTGGCGATTTCGGCGATCCTGATTGTCGTCGCGGTCGCGGGCATCGGGCAGGTCGAGACGGAAACCAGTTTCTTGAAGAACTTTCGCGGCAGCAGCCCCGTCGTCCGGGCATATGACGAGGTGGAACAGAATTTTGGTGGTGCCGGTGTGTGGGACGTCGTTCTGGATGCACCGGATCCGTTGAATGCGGAGTACCTCGAGGCAGTCCGTGCCTTGGAGGTCAAGTTGCGGGGAATCGACGCCGATGGGCAGCGGCTTACGAAAGTCCTGAGCCTGGCCGATACCGATGCGATCGCCGCGCGATCGCCGCTGTTACGATTCGCGCCACCGGCGATTCGTCTGTCGGCGATGCAATTGACAATGCCAGTCTTTTTCGACGCGCTGCTGGCCCAAAGACCCCAACATCACAAACTGCGAATCATGCTTCGCAGTCAAGAACATTTGGGCGCCGACCAGAAGGCGTTGTTGATCGACCAGGTCGAACGTACGGTCGTGGCCCATACATCCAGTGATGATTGGCAGGCGCTGGTTGTCGATGGCGAACCGGGAAAGGTCACCGGTTACTATGTCATGATGGCCCGTTTGGTCAGCCACCTGATTAGTGATCAGTGGCGCTGTTTCCTGGCGTCCGGGTTGCTCGTCTGGGCATTGTTGTTGGCGGCGACTCGGTCATTTCGTTTGGCCACCGCCGCCCTGCTGCCCAATCTGCTGCCGGTGCTGGTGGTTCTCAGTGGTGTTGGACTGTTGGGCGGCAAGATCAACATGGGGGCTGCGATGATTGCGGCCGTTTCGATCGGACTGTCGATCGACAGTTCGGTTCACTTTTTGGCCAGCTACCAGCGACATCGAAAACGGGGACATCCGGCGGATCGCTCGGCGATCCACGCGGCGGGAAACATTGGCGTGCCGGTTCTGTTGGCGACCATCGCGCTGGTGATCGGCTTTTCTGTGCTGGCAACCAGCGAGTTCGTGCCGACCGCCACGTTTGGTTTGCTGGTGGCCGCGACGATGTCGGCAGGAACGGTGATCAACCTGACGCTGTTGCCGTCGTTCATTGCCTGGGCAGATCGCTAGGGGGGTTGATCACGGGCAGGAATGAATCGTTGCCCAATCGGCCTGTTGAACGTAATTGCACTTGCCACATTTGACGCGCCGTCCGAGCGATTCGGGTTGGATGCGAACCATTCGATCGCAACCACTGCAGCGAATCCGAAGCACATGGCCTTGAGCGGCCAATTCATCCAGCTGTGCATGACTCAACCCTGGCACGCTGATGTCCGCTGCGGTCAGACGGGTCAGCAGCGACTCGGTCAATTGTGTGACCGATGCGATGCGGTCGGCCAACTGCCGGACGCTATCCTCGAACGCGTTACGAACCAGTCGACCGTTGCCGAAATGACGATCCCGCTGTTGATACAGGTGATCCAGACCGACCAGCAGCCGGTATCTCGCGTCGCTGGGCAACTGATACTGATTCTGCTCACACATGCTCTCGAAGATCTTGCCGAGATCGGGTGGCGAGTAATCCGCGAATTCGATTTGCGTGTTGACTCGCGACGACAATCCGGGGTTGCTGCGGATCAGTTGGGTCATTTCGTCGCTATAGCCAGCCAGTATCACCGCCATGGAGTCACGATTGTCCTCCATTCGTTTGAGCAGCGTTTGAATCGCTTCGCGTCCGTAGGCGTCATCGCCGGAGGAATCGACCAAGCTGTAGGCTTCATCGATGAACAACACCCCGCCCAGCGCCGAATCGCAGAGCTTGTTGGTTTTGGTCGCGGTTTGTCCGGCGTACTCGGCGACCAGTCCGCTGCGGTCGGTTTCCACGACGTGACCGGATTGCAAGGTCCCCATGGCACCGAGGATCTGACCGACGATGCGAGCCACCGTTGTCTTGCCGGTCCCGGGATTGCCCACGAATGCCATGTGCAGGCTGATCGGCATGGTCGACAGGCCGGCATCGCGTCGCTGTTGCTGGAGACGAAGAAAGTTCGTGTACGATCGAACCCGGTCCTTCACGGCATCGAGTCCGATCAATTGGTCAAGTTCTGCCAGGGCGGTCTGCAATCGCTGTTCACGATCTGCTTCGGGAACCTCCTCGACACCGCGGTCGGCGGCCTCCTGCATTTTCAGTTGCTGCTGTTGGGCCGCCGCGTGTGGACCGCTGGAGTGGAGTGGTGCGAGGATCGACTCGGGCTTTGCCGGATGCAGTGCCATGTCGATTTGCCGCTGCAGCGTATGCAGTGTGACGGATTCTTCGGGCATCGTCTGGCCATCGCATTTGGCCACCAAGTTTGCCAACCGCATCACGATGGTTTCGACCTGTGCCTTGCTGTCGGCCAGGGGTGCGTACCGCACGAACGGCGCGACCAGCGACTCCCACGACAGCTGGTCGGCATGCTGAAACAGCCCCGTGGCGGCTTCGCGCAACTGCGAGCCGTGCAGCTGTTGACCCCAAAGATGCTCGATCATCGCCGCAGCGACACGTTTTTCCGGCCCGGTCCAGCGATCGTCGGCGCGGACCACGGTGACATAGACTTTGATCAGCAGGCCGCGGTGCAGATCATCCATCAGCTCGACAAAATCCGATTCACCCACCAGCAGCGTCGGATAGCGGCGGACCATCCAAGTACCGCAGTTGTGATACAGCTTGCCGCAATCGCGCACGACGCGGCGGAGCATACCGATCAGTCGTGAATCGTCGAGGTCGTTCATGGACAAGCATCGTGTCGAACGTGTGGCAGGCGTCCCCTGACCAGTTTATGGCTCATCGGCAGCGCTGCAAAAGGCGCGGCAGCAAAAGTAATTCGTCATTTCGGCTGAACAATCGCCGCGCAGCAGGCCACTGGCGGGTCATTTGACGCCGTGCATCATTTTTTTCAGCAGTGGCGAGAGAGCGAAGATGACGAAGCCGGCAGCGACCGGGAACACGACCAACATCAAATAGAATCCGGGCAAACCCTCGAGGATGAACGATGCCTCCGGCGGTTCGCCATTGACGCCCGGTTTGAATTTGGTGGAAAAGGCGGCCATCAAACCGCCCAGCAGATTCGCTAGCGAGAAGGAAAAGAACCAGGCCCCCATCATCAACGATTGAAGTTTTGCCGGGGCAAGTTTCGTTACCACGGACAAGCCGACCGGAGACAGACACAGTTCCGCCCAGGTGTACACGACATAGGTGATCAGCAGCCACTGCGGCCCAGCCAAGTTGCCGCCCTTCGCTTCCAACGCCCCAAAGATCATGGCGATGAACGAGAGTCCCAACAGCCACAGACCGATGGCAAACTTGACCGGTGTGGAGGGGTTCGCGTTTCGCTTACCCAGTTGGACCCAGAGGATGGAGAAGAGGGGCGCGAACAAAACGATCGTCACCGCATTGACCGATTGGTACCATGTTGATGGGAATTCGTAGCCGAAGATCACACGATTTGTGTTTTGGTCGGCGAAGACGTTCATGGAACTGCCGGCTTGCTCGAAGGCGGCCCAGAAGAAAATGTTGCCCAGGAACGCCAGGATCAAGATCACGAGGATTCGTTGGATGTCTACCCGGTTCAGCGGGCGTCGCAGTTCCTCATCGTCGACTCGCGAGTGCACCACGCCGCCGCTTGCACGTTCGCTGGCGATGTCTTTGGGCGACAATCCAACACCGGCAAGATACTTGGGCCGGAAGATCTGATAGAAGGTCAGACCAAAAATCATCCCCACCGCTGCCGATCCGAATCCCCAGTGCCAACCGACCTTCTGACCGAGCGTACCGGCGATAATCGGTGACATGGCAGCACCGAGGTTGATGCCCATATAAAAAATCGTGAACCCGGAATCTCGCCGCTGGTCATCGGGTCCATAAAGTTGACCTACCATGACACTGACGCATGGTTTGAAGAAACCGGTGCCGATGATGATCAGCAGCAGGCCGGTGACAAAGGTGATCAGCGCTCCGGGACTTGTTTGCAAGGTCACGACTTCGCCGGCAGTGACTCCGAACAGTTCGGTTCCGGCAAGCGTGATGTGCCCGGCGGCGATGATCCAACCACCCAGCAACATCGAACGGTGGGTGCCTAGAATTTTATCCGCGATCAAACCGCCGAAGATCGGGGTGAGGTACACGGCCCAAGTATAAAACGCATAGAGGATCGAGGCGTGTGCCTCCGTCCAGCCAAATCCTGGATTCGAATTGGCGGCGTCCGTCGAGGAGATCAAATACAGGACCAGCAGCGCTCGCATGCCGTAGTAACTGAATCGCTCCCACATCTCGGTGATGAACAACACCCACAGACCTGCCGGCTGTTTCGTTTCCAGTTCACCCGGCGTGAAACCGGCACCCGGTTCTTTATCGAACCCGACGTCCGACATGTGCAAGGGATTCGATTCGGGATGGATGCCGTTTGGGCCGTCTTGTTCGCCGCTCATCGTCTCTACCACTCCCGACTGTTGATGCTGCTCTGACTCGCGAGATGCGATTCTACGGTCGAAACCGGTGGGCGACACCCCCAAGGCGCGACCGCTCGCTGCCCCGACATCCATCGGGCGACCAAGATTGACTAGTCGCGCGCAATCTCGGGCGCACCGACCAAGGTGGGGCCGCGGCCATCGTGATAGTAGACGCGATTGCGGCCGATATTCTTGGCCGCATACAAGGCTTCATCGGCGCGGCGAACCACCGGGCTGGCGACAAGATCGTCTCGCGGTTCGCTCAGGCCGACACTGATCGTGATCCCCAGTTGCCCACCTTCGGCATCGAGCCGTTCGTTGGCGACGTCTTTACGAACCTCGTTCATCTTCGCCGCGGCGACGCGGAGCGGCCCATTCATGATCACGGCGAATTCCTCGCCCCCGAATCTGGCCACGATCAGCGCATCGTCGAGCAGCGTGTTCAGCGTCCTTGACAACTGCTGCAGCACCTGGTCGCCAACCTGATGACCGTAATTGTCATTGATACTCTTGAAGTGGTCGATGTCGATCAGCCCCAGCACGAACGATCGACCCCCCTTGCGGTAGCTGGCGAACAACTCGTCCAGTCGCTGGTCCAGCGCCCGCCGGTTGTACAGCCCGGTCAGCCCATCGGTGCGGGCCTCGGTCAGGTAGGACTCAATCTGCTTGGTCTGTTTTTCGAGTTGCCGCTCGGCGGCATCCAGCCTCGCTTGCAGCACCTCATTGCTCTGCATGATCTGCTGAAGCAGCACGACGACACGGTCTTCACCTGGCGGCGGTGAGGGGTGTTCTTGAAACGCCTCGCTCAACTCGCCGAGCTTGAGTTGATACTCCGAGACGCTCCCGGAGTATTCGCTTGTCCACGCACCGAGTTCCTGCAGCAATTGCAGTATCCGCTCCCGATCATGTTGGGAGGTTCCACTGAGTTGCTGGGCACGGCGCAGCCCATCCGAATCCCAATCGCCACGCCCATGGCCAACACGATGAACGCAATCGAACCACCGGCCGCCATCAAGATGCCGTTTCCTTGCAACGTGATCTCCCGCAAACGACATGCTCTGCTTGCTCACAACTGACACAATGCACGGATCTGCTCACCCCGAGCGATCACCACCAAACCGCTCTCGGTAATGGTGAAACCTCGACCGCGATCCGCGTCGGGATCATAGCCAATTTCGGTCTCCGGTGGGATACGAACCCCTTTATCAACGATCACCCGGCTCAGCCGGCAGCGACGACCGACGTCGACTTCGTCAAATAGAATGCTGTCTTCGACCTGGGCATAACTGTTGACACGAACGTTGGGTCCCAAAACGCTGCGTGCCACGGTACCACCGCTGACAATCGCTCCTTGGCAAACGATCGAATCGAGCGCCTCGCCTCGGCGGGTTGATCTGCCTTCACTTCCGAAGACGAACTTGGGAGGCGGCAGCATGGGCTGATACGACCGCACCGGCCATTGTCGATCGTACAAATTCAATTGCGGGTCAACGCCGATCAAATCCATGGTCGCTTCGTAATAGGCATCGATCGTGCCGACATCGCGCCAGTACGCGTCACGTTTGCGATTCTCGTCGAGAAACGGAAAGGCAAAGACTTTGTAGTTGTCGATCGCACTAGGAATGATGTTCTTGCCAAAGTCATGATCACTGTGGTCGTGAGTCGCGTCGTCACAGAGTTGCTCAAACAGAAAACGAGTATTGAAGACGTAGATCCCCATCGATGCCAAGCAGACGTCCGGGTCCTCGGCAGTGGGGATCGGGTTCGCCGGCTTTTCCGCAAAGCCCGTGACGCGGTTGTCCAAATCGGCCTGCATCACCCCAAACTGTTTCGCCTCGTCGGGGCTCACCCGGAGGGCGCCGATCGTGATGTCGGCCCCCCTCTTGCGGTGGAATTCGACCATCGGCCCATAATTCATCTTGTAGATGTGGTCGCCGGCCAACACCACCACGTCGCTGGGCTGCTCGCGCTCAATCGCGTAGATGTTTTGATAGACCGCGTCGGCGGTGCCCTGGTACCAATTGTTGTCAATGCGTTGTTGGGGGGGCACCACATCGATGAACTCGCCGAGCTCGCGGCAGAAATACCCGCGCCAGGCGAGATTGATATGTCGATCGAGCGACTGAGCCTTGTATTGGGTGAGCAGCAGCAGTTGCCGCATGCCGCTGTTGAGACAATTGCTGAGTACGAAATCGATGATTCGGTACAGGCCGCCGAATGGAACTGCCGGCTTTGCCCTGTCTCGCGTCAACGGCTCTAGTCGTGAGCCCCGTCCGCCAGCCAAAATGACCGTCAATATGTCTCGCATTCGACCCTCGAGTTGCTCCGTGCAATGCCCATCCAAGCGAACAAGGTATCAGATGCGCAAGCGGAAATGTCGCCAATGGGTCTGAAGATTGCTCGACATGCGCGGTCTCGCCCCCCCTCTCTGAAATAATCGGCAAGGTCCTCAGCGGCCAATTCGCCGAATTCCGTCGGCGAAACCGAAGCGCAGGGCACGTTGCCGTTGTAATAATAGAGATATGGTTGAAACATGGTTGGTGAAGGAATGGGTCAGGTTGGGAGTTGGCTGAAATGAAGAATCTTTGGAAAAACGTGAGTTTTGTGCTCATCGCGATGCTGGTCGGCTCGCTGTTAACGGGCGTCATCATGGCGTTACCGCATCCGCTGCAAAGTGGTGCTGTCGCTCAGGAAAGTGGCCGCACGCCGGTGTTGAACCAGCAGAACCTGGAGCATGCCCAAAGTTTGTCCACGGCGTTCCGCAATGTCGCCGAAGCGATTCGACCAAGTGTCGTCAGCATCAGCACCCGCACCAAAATTGTTGCCCAGGGAGTCCGCAGGCTGCCACTGGGATTTGGTGTCCCACAGGAGCGGGAGGAGAGCGGGATGGGCAGCGGTGTGATTGTCCGCCCCGACGGATACATTTTGACCAATAACCATGTGGTCGAACATGCCGACGAGCTGACGGTCGAACTTTTTGACGGTCGAAAAGTGCTCGGCAAGATTGTCGGGACCGATCCCCAAACCGATTTGGCGGTCGTCAAGATCGACCTGCCCGGCCTTCGGCCGCGCCGTTGGGAAGCTCCGACGAAATTCAGGTCGGAGATTGGGTGCTGGCGATCGGCAACCCGTTCGGGCTCGACCAAACGGTCACCGCCGGGATCATCAGCGGAAAGAACCGGCATCAAGGAATCATTGACGGCGGAAACGGTTTCGAGGATTTTCTACAAACCGATGCCGCCATCAATCCGGGCAACTCCGGTGGCCCGCTCGTGAACCTTCGTGGCGAGTTGGTTGGGATCAACACGGCGATCTTGTCGCGAACCGGCGCCAGCGCCGGGATCGGATTTGCCATTCCGGTATCGTTGGCCCAACCCGTGCTTCGATCGATTATCGATAACGGCGAGGTCCGACGAGGGTTTCTGGGTGCTCAAGTCGTTGATGTCACGCCCGACCATGTCAAAGACTTGGACCTCGCCGTCAGCAAAGGTGCGTTGATCGGTGGCGTTCTGGAGAATCAACCGGCCGCCAAAGCGGGTTTGCAGGCGGGCGATGTGGTCACCAAGCTGGACGGACGTCCCGTGCTCGGTGGCACTCAACTGCGCAACTACGTCGCTAGCCGCCCTCCCGGATCGAACTTAGCGATGGAAGTGAACCGTAGCGGACGCACCATGCAAATTCAGGTGAGCCTGCAAGAGCGAACCGATGCCGTGATGGCGATGTTCGACGAAGAGGGCGGATTGTTCGGTGCCGATATGATTTCGGTCACGCCCGAAGCGGCTCGCAAGTACGGCTATGAAGGTCTGCAGAGCGGTCTGATCGTGACTGGGATTGAAGACGGAAGCGCTGCCGCGGAAGCCAAATTACAAGTGGGTGATGTGATCAAATCGGCGGCCGGAGTGCCGTTGCAGAGCGTCAAACAACTCACCGAAATCTTCAGGGAGTCCATGAAGCGTGGCCAGCCACTGCGGTGCGTCGTGCGCCGTGGCAACGGGGAGTTCTTGTTAGTCATTCGCTAGCAATCCACCCAATCGTCAAAGTTTCAGCTGCCTCGCGCCTCGACGTTCGTGCCGAAAAAGGGGTGCAGGCAGCTCGCTCGAGCTACCTTTTTTGGCCAATTCGCCGCCCCTTCGGTTGTCGTCTGTCGGCTCGTCGGTACATTCGACAGCTATGACTGTTATCGCCAACACCCTGCCGACCATTCGCCAGCTGCCCCCCAATTTAGTCAACCAAATTGCCGCCGGCGAAGTCATTGAACGTCCGGCATCGGTTGTCAAGGAGCTGCTGGAAAACAGCATCGACGCCGGGGCGCGTCGCATCGAAGTCACCATCACCGGCGGCGGCAGCGAGCTGATTCGCATCAGCGATGACGGTTGTGGGATGACGGCCGAGCAGCTGCCGCTGGCCGTCGCCAGTCACGCGACCAGCAAGTTGCCCGATGATGCGGCACTGTTCCATGTCAGCACGCTCGGATTTCGCGGCGAGGCGCTGGCCTCGATCGGCAGTGTGTCGCATCTGACCATTCGCAGCCGCAGCGAAGCCGACGACTGTGGATCGGAAATCAACGTGCGCGGCGGAGTGGTCGAACCGCCCGCACCCTGCGGATGCCCCGTCGGCACGGTGATGGAAATTCGCAATCTGTTCTTCAACACGCCGGTGCGTCACCGATTTCTCAAGACGGCACAAACCGAGCGAGGGCACATTGTCGAAGCCTTCACCCGGTTGGCACTGGCCAATCCGAATGTCCATTTCGTGTTGACCAACAACGACAAGCAACTTTACGATCTGCCGGCCACAGCTCGCTGGGCCGATCGCATCGCGACCTTCTTCGGTGCCGAAATCGCCGACTCGCTGATCCCCATCAGCAGCGATGATGCACAGGTGCGAATCAGCGGCTACACATGCGACCCGTCGGTTAGCCGCGGCAACACCCGGATGCAATACCTGTTTTTGAATGGGCGGCACATCCGCGACCGTTCGTTGCAACATGCACTGGGCGAAGCGTATCGCGGACTATTGATGGTCGGTCGAAATCCCGTCTCTTTTTTGCGGATGGACATGCCCGCCGAAATGATCGACGTCAATGTTCATCCGACCAAGCTGGAAGTTCGCTTCACCGATGGCGGTCGCGTCTACAGCCGCTTGCTGCAAACCCTGCGGCATCAGTTCCTGACGACCGACATGACCCACCGCGTGGGTCCGCCACCCCCGGTTGATCCGTCCGTCGCGATGCACTCACCGGCGGCAAGTGTGCTGGGTATGCCGGCGCGAGTCGAACAGCAGCAACGCCAGGCGGTCATCGACTGGGCGCGAACGGGTGATACACGACCAGCCGAATCCAACTTGTCAGCCACCAGGGGTGTCCCCGAGTTCCAGCCGTTTTCCGATCGCTCGGGATCCTCGCCAGCCACTTGCGCGTCCGCCGCGCCAAGATCGCCCGCGGACGTTGCACCCTGGGAGCAAGACGAAAAGACCAACAGCGATACACCTACGGTTTGTTATCTCGGATTCCAAGTGCACAACCGATATCTGGTCACGCAAGATGAATCGGGGATGGTGGTGATCGACCAACACGCCCTGCACGAACGCGTGTTGTACGAACGTGTATGCCAGAAGGTACTCGGTGAGGGCGGCAATCTGGAATCACAACGGCTGTTGGTGCCCGAGCCTGTCTCGTTGACGCCGACCGAACGTACCGCCGCGCTCGATGCCCAAGAAACGCTGGCCAAAATCGGACTCGGTATCGCGGATTTCGGTGGCGAGACAATTTTGATTCAGTCTTATCCGGCGATGTTGAAGAACACATCACCCAGTGACATGCTGCGGACCGTTTTGGAATCGCTGCTTTCGGCCGGAAAACAACCGGATGCCAAAGATTTGCTGAACCATCTGCTCTCGACCATCGCTTGCAAGGCGGCGGTCAAGGCTGGCGATCCGCTGTCGGCCGAGGAGATCACCAGCTTGCTGGAACAAAAGGATCTGTTTCAGGACACGCATCACTGTCCCCACGGCCGCCCCACCGCCCTCTTTTTCAGCCGCGATGAACTCGACCGGATGTTCGGCCGCCTGGGACCAAGAGGACGGCCGCAGACATAACGGTTGGCCGGAATCAGCAGCTTCGGATGACCGATATCGCCGTTGGGCTCGGGTGGAATAGGGCGAGTTGCGGCACGGGGGTGGTAGCTAAAAGTCACGATTCCGTCGGGGCAAGCCCAACGGTGATCAAACGATGGAGATATACCTAAGGTCAAGGAACGTCAGCGACGCTGACCCCCAACCGCAAAAACTCAATAAAAATTGGTGGGCCTGTGCGGGCCTTCGAGCCGCTTGATTCACCCTACTTGAAAATTTGCAGCCGCTGTCCGCCGGAACTCCGAACCGTTGCCAGAGAAAGCAAATACGAACGAACATTCGCCGCTGGATCGGTCGCTGGCAGCCTCGGCAAAACGAATTGCCCGAACATTGTTGTTCGGTTCAGCGATCGCATTTTCATTGCTGGCGTTTCCCAGCGTCTTGCCATGGATGTTGGCCGGTTGGCTGATTTGGCACAGTGTCCTGGTGTTTCGTGAACGACCCGGCTATCTGCCGCTTGTCGCCTGTTTGCTGATCATGCTGGTCAAGACCGTTCCGCGAACGCCCTTCATCCTGCTGTTCGCGTGTCTGCTATTGTTCGTGGCCATTTTGCGATTTTCTGATGCCCGTCGCAGCGAACCGAGATCGTCGTGGCTTCGCGCCGCGACGCTGGTCCTGTGGATCGCCTGGGGACTGGTCGTGTTCGAGTGGCATCACATCGCCAATTGCGATCGCATCCTGGTGATGGATCCGTCTCGTCCGGTGGTCTGTCTTGGTGACTCACTGACGCAAGGGATGTTGCCCGATCGAGGTTACCCAGAGCAGCTCAAAGAGATGATCCGGTGTCCGGTCATCAATTCCGGTTTCTCGGGGATCTCAACGAATCAAGGACTCGGCCAACTTCCCAGAGTCCTCGGTCACCATCCTCAGGTCGTCGTGATCGAACTTGGCGGGCACGATTTTCTGAAAGGGCACAGCCGCGCGTCGACAAAACAGAACCTGGAACAATTGATCTCCGAATGTCGCAAGAAAGACGCCGAAGTCATCATGATGGAGATTCCGCGCGGATTCATGTTCGATCCCTATGCCGGGTTGGAGCGAGAGATCGCCTACGAGCAGGACGTGCAACTCGTTGCCGATTCGGCGATCCGCCAACTCGTCATCTGGAGTCCCGTGGCGCCACCGGGAATGTGGTTTCCCGGTTCCCAGCTCAGCGATGATGGCATCCACAGCAACCCGCGAGGCAGCAGAGCCATGGCGACGTATGTCGCCGAGGCGCTGCGGCGAATGTATGGCGCGCGGGTGCTCAGGTGATGATCTGGCATCGGATCGGCGCCGGCATCATGTTGCAGCCCAGCGGGCAAGAAGTGCTGGAGCGACTGGGCATCAAGGAAGCGATTTTCCAGACAGTCGGCGCCGCTAATCGGTCTGGAGGCTCTACTTGCCTCGGGAAAACAGCTGATTCGTAGGGAGCACGCCGTTTGTTCCGCGTTTCACTCCTTGGACACCGTGACGGTCACGGGGTCGCTGGCGTACGTTGCCTTCATCACAAAGTTCAGCGATACGTTCGCCATCACCACGATCTGCTGGCTCTGTACTGCCGGGGCATTGGCGGCCGCTTTCAGCGTGATCGTTCCTTTCGTGGCACCCCCGGTCAACGCTGTCTTGCTGGCCAATTTGTCGACCGTGACACCTTCGGGCAGTGAGTCTCCGTACACGCTATTGAGATGCGAATAGGTCACTTCCAGTGTGACATTCTTGTCAAAGCCTTCGGCTCGCTCGATCTCGACATCGATGCTCGTTGATTCACCCGGTTTGAGCGTGATCTCGTTTGTGCTCAGTGTGACGCCGCGGATGTCGGCCGGCGCGTCGACCGAGACGGCGTGAGATTCGACCGGCCAGTGACCGCGGCCACCGCCTGGCTGATACGTTTCCTGGTAAACGACGGCGTCGGATGTCAGTTGCTGCGGGTTTCCTTCGGCATCTTCACCCTGGGCCGTACCTCGAATCGTGACATTGGCAACGGCCGGCTTTGCATCGTTGGCAGCCTTGAACACGATGCAACCATCTTGGCCCTTTCCGGACAGAATCCGACCGCAGCGGGCGGTGACTCCTGCGGGTAAGCCGTCCACGTGCAGTTGCACGTCCGCATCGAATCCGTTTTTCCTCTCCACACGAACGAACACGACTCCGTTGGTGCCCGGCGTGGTGGGAGTCTTGTCGGTGTCGGCGTACAGCGAGAACGAAGGTCGACTGGGCGTCACCGAGATGAAGTAGACAAACGGCGGGCCTCCGCGGAGGTGCAAGTCGCGAACTTCGATCAGGTACTTTCCATCGGCGGGCACCGTCCAGTTCTCGATCTTCGAATCAGCATCGTTGCGTTTCCCAATTCGCATGTCATCGCTGAGCTGCAATTGGTTTCCCTTCGCATCAAGGATCCTGAGGTGAGAATCGAGTGACGACTGGGCACGGCGGGCGAAGATTTCGACGCACAAACGCTGGCCCTTTTTGGCATCGAAGACAAAGCAATCGATGTCGCCTTCGGGATCGATCCGGCCGTTGATGCCGGTAGGAACTGTGACCAACTGTGCCGTGTCAACCGAATTGTTGTCGCCATCGGTCTCTTCGGCAGTCGGTTGTTCGGATACGACGAGCGACATCGGTTGACGATCCGTTGCATTGACCGGCACGGGGAATTGCTGCAAACCGGTCACAGCATCCTTGGGGATCGCCAGTTCCGGATCCGACTCGCTCGACAATGCATATCCGATCAGTTGCAGCGATGTCGGCCCATTCGCCACGATACCAATGGGGAAGGCGGTGGTGGCAAAGGGTCGACCGGTTGCTTCGATGCAGTATTCCCAGTACTGGTTGCCTTGATAACGAACGTCACGAATCTCGAGAAAGTAATCACCCGCTTCGGCAAACGAATGACTGATAAAGGGGTCACCGTGGAATACGTTGTCGGACGAGGCGATGGTGGATCCGCTGGCATTCCGAATCGACATGATTGGATCGGCGTGCTGTTGCAGGTCGTGGATGCGATCTTGCAGACGCATGCATTGAACGTGAAACGAAAGCGTTCCGCCCGAGTCGACGTGAAACTTGAAAAAATCGACATCCTCTGCCTGTTCGATTCGTCCGCAGAGCGTCGCCGGCAATTCGACGCTTTGCGCCGACTGGGCATTGTCATTGTTGTCCGCTTCGACGATCACGGGATCCTTGACGACCACCAATTGGCCGACCGTGCTGACGCCATTGGGCGTGGCGATACGAACGTCTCGAATGCCTGGCATCGCATCGGGATCGACCCGAAAACGCACGGTCAGCGCCTGCAGAGGTTTCGGCTTTTCATCCGGCTTGATCTCCGGCAGCACCGCTTCGCCGGTCACACCGGATCCGGACACCAAGACTTGATAGGCGCCTTCCATCGTGTATCGCGACTTCACGATGTGTTCGGAAGTTTGGCCGACTTGCGCCGCGACCGGTTCGATGCTCATCAACATCGGATACGACGTCTGAGCAACGACCGGCTGTGTGGCGACGCAAAACAGGAAAGCGATTGGGGTTGCCCACAAACGGAACATTTCGCTGGTCGGCAAGATTCGGACAGTCATTTGTTCATCGTACGAAAAGGAACTGTTTTGAATTGATCAGCGCCCACAGCAAATCTTGATAACACTCTTGTGGGTCCGTTGCCGCGGCCAGAAACTCGTCACTCGCTGCCAGTTCCGCCGGCGTCGGTGATCGGCGGAGTGCCGCCATGTACAACTCACCGACAATCTCCTGGTGTGAACGCCCCGCGGCGATCAGCTTGGCGACTCGGCCGTTTTTGTCCGCGATTTTCTTGGCCAGCGTATCACCATTCAAAGTGTGCAGTGCCTGGGCCAGACTGGCATCGGGTGATCTCTCGCACTCACAGACGCTAGTTCGCCGCGGTTTGGCAAACGTGTTGAGAAAATAATCGGGATACTCGGCATCCGGTAATTCGATCGCCAGCGTTCCGAGCGGCAAGTTCTTGAACTTGGTTGGCACACCGGTCGCGTCGTCGATGGCATCGAGCAGAGGCTCGGCGGACAAGCGTTTGACCTGAAAATGACTGTAGAATTGAAGGTCGTTTTGATTCTCGGGCGTCGGTTGTGAACGGAGTCCGTACAGCCGACTGGTCATGATCGTTCGGATCAGGTGCTTGAGGTCGAAATCATGCTCGCGAAAGTCCTTGGCCAGGGCATCGAGCATTGCCGCATTGCTGGGCGGATTGGTGCTTCGCATGTCATCGATCGGTTCCACCAGACCACGACCGAGCAGGTAGCCGACGTATCGATTGACGACCGACTTGGCGAAGAATTCGTTTTCCGGACTCGTGATCCATTGGGCCAGCGGAATCCGTCGGTCGAGCGGATTGTCGACCGGTTGGCCACCGAGCGGTGTCGGTTCAAGACGTTGGCGAGTGCGTGGATGGGAGACCTCACCACTGGACCGCACCATCACGACCGTTTCCCGGCCAAACAACCCGAACTCTTCACTGTTCTTTGATCCGACACGGGAAAAGAATGCAGCCATGCTGTAGTAGTCTGCCTGGCTGTATTCCTCGAATGGATGATGATGGCACTTCGCACACTCCAGTCGCACGCCCAGAAATAACTGCGATGTCGCTTCGGTCAACGCGGATGAGTTGTTGTGGACCCGAAAGAAATTCGCCGGTCCGCTGGAGTAGATCGATCCTTGCGCGGTGACCAATTCCCGGACAAATTGGTCAAACGGTTTGTTCACGCGAAACGATTCTTTGATCCAATTGTGCAACGCCCACATTCCCTGTTCACCCAACGACTTGCTGTCGTTGCGCAACAGATCGGACCATTTAAGAGTCCAATAGGCGGCGTATCGGTCGTTGTAGATGTCCAGCTTGGCGTTCCCGGTCAATCCGAGCAACTGATCGATCAGTTTGGCTCGCTTACCGGGGTCGTCCGAGGCAATGAAGTTTGTCACGACATCGGCAGTTGGCAGCGAGCCGATCGAATCCAAGAAAGCGCGACGCACAAATGTTGAATCGTCACAAAGCTGGACCGGTTCGAGTCCTAGATCGCGGAACTTGTCCGCGGCGAAGTGGTCGATCAGACTATCGTTCGTCCAGTTCTGCAGATTCGCCTGGTCACCATAGGGAATCACAAAGGTGCTGATCGTTGCCCGACCGTCGTAACGAATCATCACCGATGTTTGTCCCTTACCGACCGACGTGACGACCCCGTCGGGTGTGACATTGACGACGCCCTGGTCGATCGCGTCGTAAACCGCGAGCGGCGTGACATCTCGCTGTGTTTGATCGGAATAGCGAGCGATGACGCGAAGCTGTTGCGTCAAACCGCGCTGGCCCACGCGTTGGTTGGGAAATACGTCAAGTTGGACGACCTTGATCGATTCATCACTGGGCCGTGGTGCGCCGTCGCTGATCCAGTCCTGAACGATGCGGTACTCAGCCGAGTCGTGTGCCAGGCGTGCGCCGCCGCCGTGGCTGACCAACATCGTCGGCTTGCGCAGCAGAAGACTTTCCTGAGGCCGCGACAAGTCGATTCGCCGACCGCGACTGCTGCGGGTGATGGCCTCAAAGTCGGCAGTAGGATCAAAGCCAAAGACCGACAGTTTGAACCCACCCTGACCGAATTGGGCAGCGTGACACGCCCCGGCGGCGCAGCCCGCCTTGCTGAGAATGGGACGAACGTCCTTGAGGAAATCAACGATGCCGGTGGCGGCGTCGCTCACGGTGACCGGCAGCATTTGTGACTGACCGTCCACGGTAACGCAAATCTGTGCAGTGCCATCGGCGATCGCTTGCAACCTGCCATTGGCGTCAACGGTTGCCACGCCGGGGTCCGACGTTGTGTAGTCGGCCGACTGGGTGAGATCGACCCGACGTTCTGCCGGTAACGTGGGATCGTCGGCGCAGACGATCAATTGGGCGCGATCATACTTGCCATGGAGCCTGACCTCCGTCGGCGTCACCGACAGCGATATCGGGGCAGCGGCCAGCAAGATCTGCCAGGGGGCGAACAAGAACGCGATCGACACGATCTTATGCATCGGGGATAGACTCCGCAGGCGAAATCAAAACAGCCGCACAGGTTCGCGGCCGGTCGGTGGGACGTGCAGGGGCACGTTGGGGGTGGGATGTCTCTCGACAGTCAACCATTATGGCTGGCCGAGCGGCTAATTACTACAGTAGCGGTTAATCGCAGAAGTCGGTAGCGACTTCGTCGCTGGCATTGGCTATCCTATTGGTGGTGGGCGCTGCCCCGCATTGCTCACCCCCCGCCTTTGCTTCCCGCCCATTCATCGCTGAGTTTTCTCCCAATGCAGTGACATGCGAACGCATCAACTCGGGGGGGGATTCGACGACCAGGAGATTTGCAATGTTCAACGTTGCTACCCATACCACACGTGATTGCGAAGGGATTTCGCGACGTCATGCCCTGCAGCTTGGTACGCTCGCCGGATTGGGACTCTCATTGCCATCGTTGCTGAGGGCGGAAGCACTCGACAACGTGCGCGGCAATCGACGCGATGACGTCAATTGCATTTTGATCTGGACTCGCGGTGGGACGAGTCATCACGACACGTTTGACCCCAAGCCGGATGCACCGGACAGCGTGCGCGGCGAATTTGGCGTGATATCAACGGCGACGCCGGGCGTTCGATTCGCGGAGGTCGTGCCGAACATGGCCCGCGAGCAGAAGCGGTTCGCGCTGCTTCGTGGATGGAATCCCGAAAACGGCAGTCACGGTACCGCAGACCAGTTCGTGATGTCGGGCCGCAAGTTCAATCAGGCGATTCACTATCCCTGCTATGGATCGGTGACCAGCTACTACAAGGGTTTCAAAACGGCGATGCCGCCATTCGTTCAATTGGGTGACCAGGTCGATCGACGGTTTGGTGGTGGATCTGCGGGAATCCTTGGACTGGAGCACAGTCCGTTTGAAATTTTGGCCGATCCGAACGCCGACAAGTTCACCGTCCGCGACATCACTCCGCCAGCGGGTGTCACGATGGATCGCATCAGCAGGCGGCAAAACATGCTTGCTCGTATCGATCAACTGCAGCGGCAAGTGGATGCCCAGCCGGCGCCGTACGCGGCGCTCGACGAACATTACAAGACGGCGCACAAAATGATCACCTCGCCGGCAACGAAGAAGGCGTTCGCGATCGATCAAGAAGACCCCCAACTGCGCGAAGCGTACGGCAAGAATCGGTTCGGGCAGAGCTGTCTACTGGCCAGACGATTGATCGAGTCGGGTGTGCGTTTCATCACCGTGACCGATGGCGGTTGGGATACGCATCAGAATAACTTCAAGTCGCTCAAGGACAGTCGCTTGCCCCCTGTGGATCAAGCGCTGCCGCAATTGTTGATCGATTTGGAACAGCGTGGGATGCTCGACACAACCCTGGTTTGTTGGCTGACCGATTTTGGTCGCACGCCGACGGTCAATTCGGCGAGCGGACGCGATCATTGGTCTTCAGCCGGATTCGCGATCATGGCGGGCGCCGGCGTACCTGGCGGAGCGGTGCTTGGCGCGACCGATGCCGACGGCGGGTCAGTGGTCAAAGATCAGTACTTCTCGTCGGACATTGCCACGACGATCTACAGCAAGTTGGGGATCCCGACCGACTTGATCACCCACAGTCCCGATGGCCGTCCGATACGGCTGATCGAAGGCCAGCCGATCAAAGAGTGGATGTAGCTTGTCGGTCAACTCGGCCGCTTGCTGGACGCCCAATCCTGGCGAATTCGATTCGCCCTAAAAAACTCGCGGCATTTCCCCGCTCGCGGTAGTGGGACCCCCGCTTGCGGCGGTGGGATTTGGTACGATCTCGGCGGATGCACTTCGCTCCTCCTCGAATCGAATTCTCCGCGGCGATTGCCCATGCAGACTGTCGTGATCGACAAACCGTACGAATTCGTCGCGCCCTATCAGGGTCGTCTTTGGCCGCGTTTTTTGCAGCTCTTCGTTCGGCGGTGGTTATCCAAGGAATATGGAATCGAACGAATCCAATGGCACGGCCTCGAGCACCTTCGCGACTCGCGTGATGCAGGTCATGGCATCCTGCTGGCACCCAATCACTGCCGGCCATCGGATCCATTGGTTGTCAGCGAGATGTGTCGTCAAGTTGGCGTCGCCCCGTTCACGATGGCTAGCTGGCACCTGTTCATGGAAGGACGATTCAAGGCGTTCATCCTGCGTCGGGTCGGCGCGTTCAGTGTCTATCGCGAGGGAATGGATCGGCAAGCATTGCAGGCCGCTATCGGAATCCTCGAACAGGCGGATCGACCGCTGGTGATCTTTCCTGAGGGCGTGATCACTCGGACCAACGACCGCATCCTGGCAATGATGGAGGGCTTGTCGTTCATCGCCAGATCGGCGGCGAAGAAGCGGGCCGAGACCGGCAAACAGGTTGTCGTCCATCCGGTGGCGATTCGTTATCACTTTCACGGTGACATCACCGAGACCCTTCATGCCACGTTGGATGACATCGAAAACCGGTTGTCCTGGCGACCAAAGCGAGATGCGAATCTGGTCGATCGTATCTATCGAGTCGGCGAGGCACTGTTATGGCTCAAGGAAATCGAATACTTCGGCAGCCCGCAACTGGGTGACATTCCCAGCCGGCTGCGACGGTTGATCGACGGCATCCTGGGGCCGATCGAACAGGAGTGGATCAAGGGTGCGTCGCGTCACGAATTGACGATTGTCGGCCGTGTCAAACAGCTGCGAATCGCGATTTTGCGCGACATGATCGGCAGCGAACTCTCCGATCAGGAACGTGCGCGGCGATGGGACCAGTTGGCCGATATGTACCTGGCTCAACAGCTCGGTCACTATCCGCCCGATTATATCCGGTCCAATCCGACCAACGAGCGGATGCTCGAGACGGTCGAAAAGTTCGAGGAAGACCTGACCGATACCTGCCGGATTCATCGTCCGATGTCGGTCACCGTCCGTGTCGGAGAAGCGATTCCAGTCAGCCCCCAGCGGACGCGCGGCGCGGCCGAAGATCCGCTGATGTCGCAACTTGAACAGCAACTTCACGAGTTGTTGGGTATCACTCCGGTGGCGATCGGCAATCAAGCCGCCGCGGATGCTCGCTGCGACGCTTCACCCTCCCACGCCGAGTCTGCCGTTGAAGACTGAACCGGCAGCCGTTCGCACGGCCAGCTTGACGCCGCACAATCATTCGCGATTGCGGTTGCAATTGACGATTCTGCTGACGATGTACATCGGCTATGCGGGATTCATGTTGTGCCGCAATACGCTGATCGCATCGAGCGCGTCGATGATCCAGGATCCGGCATTGGAGATGGACAAAGAGTCATTCGGGCGGTTGATGAGTTGGCATTCCGCTGGTGCGATTGCCGGCAAGCTGGTCACCGGAGTGGGTGCCGATTTGATTGGCGGACGCCGGATGTTTTTGTTAGCCCTGTCGTTGACGGCGGTGGCGAATGTGGGGTTCGCGTTTTGCTCGTCGTTTATCTTCATGGGAATCTTTAACTTCCTCGGTCAGTTCTTCAAAGCGGGTGGCTGGCCGGCGATGACCAAGATCGTGGGTGCCTGGTATCCGCGACGGCGATATGGACAAGTTTGGAGTATCATTTCGACCAGCTCACGAGTGGGAACGATTGCCGCGGGAATCGTTTTGGGCTTCTTGTTGAGTTTGTACTCGTGGCGCACGGTGTTCGTCTTTTCGGCCGTACTGACCGGCGTGATCGTCTTCGCGGCGTTCTTCTTTTTGAAAGAGAATCCTGAGAGTGCCGGCCTGTCGCCGCTCGCCGAGCAGCCCGATGAGGCGTCCGACAAGCAGGCCGCCGAGGCGACCGTGCAGGCCGAGCCCGTCCATCCGCTCGATGCGCTGTCGCTATCACAAGCCTGTGTTCAATTCGCGCTCAGCGCTCGCTTTTGGTTGATAGGCTTCAGCATCGTGTTCCTCACGATCCTCATGGATTTCATCAACTTCATCCCGATTTACCTTGCCGAGACGCTGGACATTGACGGCAGTCGTGCGGGGATGGCTGCCGCCGCATTCCCCTCGGGGATGTTCGCCGCCTTGGTTGCCACTGGCTTTGTCTATGACCGATTGTCAAAGCGGCAATTGATTTGGACGCTGGGCGGGATGTTGCTGTTGAGTAGCCTGTCGGTGGTGTTGCTCTGGAATCTGGCGAATCTGCCGATCCCGTTATCGATGCGTTTGTACGTGGCGATGGGAGTCATCTTTATCATGGGGTTTGTGATTTCGCCGGCGTATTACGTACCGATGAGCATTTTTGCGATCACCTTCGGTGGCAAGCATTCGGGCTTTCTGGTCGCCGCGATCGATGTGTTTGGCTATAGCGGCGCCCTGTTGTTCAATTTCTTTGGCGGATCGATTGCCCAACAGTACGGTTGGTCGGTTTTCCTTTCCGGGCTGTTCGCGATCACGATCCTGGCCTTTTCATGCATGACCGGCTTTCTGACGTTGGACTGGCGAGCGAAGCCGACGTCGTCGTCGTAGCGTGCCTCGATTGCCTGGAAACGAAGCCATCCCAGCAGCGGGCTTTGCTTCTGGTGAAACCCAGCTTGCGAGGGTGTGACAACCGCGACTTCGAAACGACCGCTCTACTCTACGGTTTCCAGCTCTCGTCAAAGAAGCCGGCGGCCTTGACGATACCCGGCGCTTGGTATGTGGCTCCCTCGCGGACATCGACCAATGCCCAATCGGGAAGCTTCGGCGTCTGCCGTGCGTTGTTCAAGTAATCGTATTCGCGAAACGTGAATCCGCTATTGAGGACGACGTATCGGTTCGTATTCAACGGATTGGGATAAATCAGTAACGGCACGTGACCCTTTCGCTGGACCTTTGCCTGTCCCACGGCGATCGAATCGTCGCTCCATTTGAGCGGCAAGTCGGCGACAATTCTGTTGATCACCTGGTTCGACTTTGCATCGCCAAAAAGAACCAGATGGCTATCTGCGACTTGCTGGTCCGTTAGTTCCGAGTCGAGCACTGCTGTGACATCGCCGCGGAAATGCTTTCGCCAGTGCAGCATGGCGTGCGCGGATTCAGCCTCGACCCAGGCTTGGACCGCTGGATCATCGCTCTGGCCGCTGGGCAGCACAAAGATAAATGAATCCATGAATGCATCATCGATCGGTCCTTGTAATCCTGGACGTTTGTGGATTCCCAGGCGCTGTTGCCGGTTGCCAAGTCGAACCCTGGCGAGTCAGCTCAAGGGTCCAGGATCGGTCGGATCGAACGCTCGGGCCTTCGATGGTTGCACCATCGATCTCGACGTTGATCTTGCCGCTACCGATTCCCGGCCATTGACCGGGCGCGAAATGAATTCGCAGATCGGTGACGTTTTCCGTTGCGACGCGGATCGCCGACGGCCCCTCGATCGACGCGGTGACGCGCGCCGGCGTCCAGTGGGCGGTCAGCCCTTGAACGTCGATCCAGTTCATCGTGTGGTACCGCAGCGTCACGGTGGTGAAGTCGATTTGACGTGGTGTCTCGGTTGATAGTGAACTCGCGAGGGCTGCCATCCGGGATTCGACTTCGATTTTTGATTGCGGATGAATCTTGTGAGCCGTATCGGGACCGATGATGTGAACCAGATCGATCCCAACACGCTCGAGTGCCGATTCCATCACATCGGCGGCTTGTTTTTGACGATCGATTTCGCCGCTGTAAGCGACGGTTGGACATTGCGCCAGGTTTCCGGCCCACAGCGGGCAGTCATAAAGTTGCCACAGTGTTTGTTGATACGCCGGGGCCGATGCTCGAACGTTCTCATGCTGGAAGACGTCCAGGAAGTCGGGAGTTTCCGCGAACCCCGCGCCGGGGTTGGCCGCGAACCAGCGATCGGAGTAGTGGGTGGCCAGTTGCCAGCAGGCGGCGCCGCCCATCGAAAATCCCCGCACGCTGATCCGATGGGGGTCGACGGGTAAACGCGTTTGGATGTATTGCAAGACTTCCAACACGTCGATCTCGCCGGCAAACTTGAATGCGTTGCAGTAGCGGCCGTAGGGATGCAGCACAAAGGTATCGGGCGGCGTGTATTGGCCTGGCGAGGTTCGTTGATTGCTCAGAAATGACACTTCGCTGAGCGTTTCGCCGCGGCCGTGGAACCACAGGTCCAAACGCCGCTGCCGCGAGTCGAACTTGGAAAAGCCTGCTGGCACAACCAACCCATACGGTTGATACGATCCATCGATCTTGGACTGATAACCACCGATGATCAGTTGTTCAGTTGAGCCATCACCCAGAGCGACGACGTCGCGCCAGTCACCGCCCTCCTCTGCGACCCCGATCCGCCGCGCCGCTTCATCGAGTAATTGCGAGGCCAGCTCGGGATCGGCCGGCTTGTGAAACTGATTGAACTCGATCGCCAATTCGACGGCGCGCGGAAACACTAAAATCTCGGCTGACAACGAATGAAGTCGCGAAACTTTCTCCCGACTGGCCGGGTTCTTCGTCACAGCGGACTGCTGCTCCACATGATCGATCAGCGTCTTCCATTGGGCGCGAATCGCGGTGCATCGCCAAGCGAGTGCATCGGCGGTGGGCGCGGAAATCTGCAATCCGATCGGGGGAATCGGTCGAACGTTCTGGGGCAGATTGTCCGTCGGACCATCGCCCCATGCTGCACTGCCCAGACCTCCTCCGAGGTGACCGACAACGATTGCGCCCAGGACGACCCCGCTGACGACGGCGAGACAGGTACGCAAGCACGGTACCGACGTGGACAATTTCATGTGATTCCCAATGACGCGTGAGAAAGGAGTGGCGGGCGACGCTAGCCGTCCCACCGGCTACAGTGGATCAGGTAGAACAACCGTTGCCCAGAAGCTGCATTGGCACCATTCTGGATTGAATCGGTTTCCATCATCATACTTCCCGCCCACCATCGGCGACCCATTTCATGGCGGTAATCCTGCTAGCCGACGATAGCCCGACGCATACCGCATTGATGCGTTCACTGCTGGAGGATGCCTCGCACAGCGTCCATTGTGTTGCCAATGGCAAGGAAGCGTTGTCGTTGCTCGCCGATGTGCGGCCCAACGTTCTGGTGACCGATCTTCAAATGCCTGAGATGAACGGGCTGGAATTGGTCCAGGCGATCGCCGAGACGCACTGCGAGTTGCCATCGGTCGTGGTGACGGCGCGAGGATCCGAAGCTTTGGCCGTTGACGCACTGGCGCTGGGTGCGGCCAATTTTGTCCCCAAGAACTCGCTTAGCAAGTTGCTCACGCACGTGGTCGCCCGGACCGTCAAAATGGCCGAACTGGACGCCATCTACCGCCATTTTCCCGGACAACTGCTGAAGCCCGAATTCAGCTTCACCCTGAGCAATCAGTTGGCATCGATCGAGCCGGCAACCCTGTTTGTCGTTCAATCCTTGGCCGCGGCCGGGAAAATGAATCCGACCAACCGGATTCGCGTCGGGACTGCGATCGCAAGTGCGGTCTTCAACGCCATCTGCTATGGCAATTTGGAGATCAACGATCAAGACACAGCGATCAGCCGAATGTTGGCCGGTGACGAGTCTGGCGCTGCCGAGTTGCGGGCCCGGGCGGACGCCAAACCTTACTGTGACCGTCATGTTGCGCTCAAGATATCGGTTGGCCGAAACGACACGCGAGTTTTGGTGTCTCATGATGGTCCGGGCCGAATGACACGAATGACCCCTGCACCAGGGACTCCCGAGTCGTTCGAGCTAGAGCAGTGCCGCGGCTTGATGTTGATGACCAGCTTCATGGACGACGTCATCTTCCATAGTGACTACAGCGAAGTGGTGATGGTCAAGCATCACCCCGAAGCCGCTAGCGGCTAGGTTTGCCCGTGTCGCCTTCTGTTGTCGACGTGATCGGACACAAATCGTGATTCACGGAGATTTCGCCGAAACGGAGGGGATCGGCGCGGGTACAATCCAAAGGTTCGAGCCAAAGGCCAGAGGTTCGAGCCAAGGGTTCGTGCGCCTGCGATCGGTTGTTGGGTGAGAAAACGGGAGACGCGGTCGTGATTCCACCGTTTTTTGTCCTGTTCTGCCAAGAACGCAACCGCACGGCCGAAGTCCACCCTGCTACCCGTCGCTGCCGCCACCCATCGCTGTCCCCGCCGAGAAGTTAGAAATTCATGATCATGCCAGCACGATCTTCTGTGTTGTTAGCCCTGTTCACTTTCTCTGTCGCCCAGGCAGACCGATCTGGTGCCGAGGAATCGTCGGCGCGGTTGTTTCCCCCCTCGACCGTAGCGTATGCCGAACTTGTCGATCCGGATCAGCTGGTATCCACCCTCTTCGATCACCCGCTCCGCGAAAAGATCGAATCCCTGAAGCCCTACCAGATGGCGATCCAGACACCCGACTATCGAAAGTTCCAGGTCGGTCGCGCGTTCATCGAGACTCACTTTGGGATGCCCTGGCGTGAAGCGATCGCGACGTACGCCGAGAACGGCATTTGCATCGGATTTGACGGTGCGACCCGGGGCGTTGCCATCCTTGTCCATGGCAAGGACGCACCTTCGATGTTGCAGCTGCGCGACAAATTGATCGAGTTGGCACAGGCCGGTGAGCAAGATCGGAAAATCAAAACGGGCGAGTACCGCGGGATCACCGCTCATGAAATCAACCAAGCGAAGTTCGCCGTCAAAGGCGACCGGATGGTTGTGACGAACAACGCTGTTCTCGGTCAAGCCATTCTTGATCGTCTGATTGACGGGCGCGGCGAGTCGTTGGCCGACAACGCCCGCTTCCAGACGGCTCGATCTGGTCGTGGCGATGATTGGACCGCCTGGGCTTTTGTCGACGTCGAAGTCATTCGCGACTCGGGTGTCGCGGAAAAGATCTATGACAACCGAATCGACAATCCGGTATTGGAATTGTTGGTCGGCGGCATCCAGAGCACTCTAAAACAGACACCCTATCTGACCGCTGGCGTGTCGGTGAGCACGTCCGGCTTGGGATTGCAAGTCAGCATGCCTTATCAAGCTGACTGGATTCCCGAGCACCGCGAGTACTACTTTGGTCCCGACGGCAACGGACGCGGACCTGCCCTGCCCCAAACGACCGCAACCCTGTTCACGCTCAGCACCTATCGCGATCTCTCGGAGATGTGGTTACGTGCCGGGGATCTGTTCGGTGAGCGGACGAATGACGGATTCGCCAAGGCCGATGCGAACCTGACGACACTCTTTGCCGGACGCGACTTTGGGGAAGACATTCTTGGCTCGATGGAACCGGAAGTCGGTTTCGTCGCCACCCGTCAGGATTTTGCCGATACGCTGCCCAGACCAACCATCAAGCTGCCGGCATTCGGCGTGGTGTTGGAACTGCGGGAGCCCGAGACAATGACCCGCGAGCTGCGGCGGATTTTTCAGAGTCTGATTGGATTCCTGAACGTGATCGGTGCACAGAATGGCCACAATCAGCTCGAGCTTGAGATGGAAAAGCTCGATGGCGATGTCGAATTGATCAGTTCGTCCTTTGTTCCGGAGGACGACGATCGTGAATCCACTCAGGCCGAAATCATTTACAACTTCTCGCCCTCGGTCGGTTTCTCCGGACGGCGATTTGTGGTCGCCAGCACCAAGCAGTCTCGCTCGAGATTTGGTGTCGGCCAAGAATGAGGGCAACGTCACGATCGATGACAACACGCAGGCAGCCTTGCAGGCAGATGTCCTCCGCCAGATCTTGAATGACAACCGTGGACAGCTGATCTCGCAAAACATGTTAGAAGATGGCAATAGTCGCGAAGAGGCCGAAGCGATCATCGACTTGTTGTTGGAAGTGGTCGGGTACTTCGACAACGCCTCGCTGAAGTTGGCGACCGGTGATGACCAGTTGGACCTCAAGGTCCAAATCCAATTGAAGCAATAGGCGGGAGTGATCGATGGATCCGCTATCAACGATCGATGTCGACTGGGCGTGGTCGGCCTTTGAGCCGACGGTCCAAACTCCATGGGACTTGCGGACCGCCGCTCACCTTTTTCGCCGGGCCGGATTTTCTGCGACACTGCAGCAGTTGCACGATGCGTTGGGGGGCACACCCGGTGATGCCGTCGACGTGTTGCTGGCCGTTGAGCGAGAACCACAATCGTTTCGACAGGAAATGTCGGATCTCGTTCAGGCAACCCTGGGAACCGGCAACGTCAAACAACTATCGGCGCAGTGGGCATACCGCATGCTCCACACACCAGTGCCTCTGCTGGAAAAAATGACTCTGTTCTGGCATGGCCATTTTGCCACCAGCGCCGACAAGGTCGAAGATGCCGAGCTGATGTTGGCCCAAAACAACCTTCTGCGTCAGCACGCGCTCGGTGATTTCAAGACACTGTTGCTGGAAGTTTCGCACGACCCCGCGATGTTGATTTATCTCGATTCCGTCTCGAACCGAAAGGCACATCCGAACGAGAATTACGCTCGTGAGATCATGGAACTGTTCTGTTTGGGCGAAGGCAATTACAGCGAGCAGGACATTCGCGAGTTGGCCAGGTGTTTCACTGGCTGGGAAATCAAACGCAACCAATTCCGGTTCAACCGTTATCAACACGACAGCGGCAGCAAGACGGTGTTGGGAACGACCGGGCCGCTGAGTGGCGAAGACGGTGTTCGGATCGTCGCCGATCAACCCGCCGCGCCGCGGTTCATCGCATCAAAGCTGGTCGGGTACTTGATGATGGACGAACCGGCCGCGCCGCCATCGCTGATCGAGCCTCTGGCAGTTGAATTGCGTGAGAACGATTTCCAAATCGGTCCGACGGTAAAGCGGATGTTAGGCAGCAACCTGATGTTCTCGTCGCATTCGCTAGGTCGCAAGGTTCGCTCGCCGGTCGACTTGGGGATCGGTTTCCTGCGCGCTCTGCAAGGATCGACCGATGTCTTTGAACTGTCCGAATCATTCCATCGGCTTGGACAAGGGCTGTTTTATCCGCCCAGCGTCAAGGGTTGGGACGGAGGCCGCACGTGGATCAATTCGTCAACGCTGTTGGGACGATCGAATATGATCCGCAGCTTGATCGATAACTCCAAGACGCGTTTCGACAAGCAGTCGCTGATGGAGTATTTGCATGGGATGGATATCAATAGCGCCGGCGATCTGATCGAATTTTTCGAGACCACACTGTTTGCAGTCGGCATCTCGTCGGATGCAAAAGATCGAATCGCCAGCCTCTATCGAGGATCGGCGGGCACGAGTGAAGATCGGATGAAGGAAGCCGTGCAAGTGCTCTGCACGCTTCCAGAGTTCCAATTGGCATGACACAACACGCGATCGGACTGAATCGATGAACCATTCCACTCGCCGCGAGTTTCTTTCCCAACTAGCCACGGGCGCGGCCGTGCTCACGTTCGGCTCGACCGCTCCGCTGGTTCTGCGTCAAGCCGCGGCTGCCGAAGGTGATCAGGATCGCGTTTTGCTGGTCATCGAAATGGCAGGCGGTAACGATGGGCTCAGCGCGGTCATTCCGCATTCGGATCCCGCCTACCAGAAAGCAAGGCCAAAGCTGGCGATTGCCAAGAGTGACACGTTGGCGATCGGTGATGGGATCGGGTTGAATGCGTCACTGCGCGGGTTCGCCGATCTGCTTGAACAAGGCCGATTCGCTGTCGTGCAAGGTGTCGGTTACGACAATCCCAATCGATCCCACTTTGAATCGATGGATATCTGGCATACCTGTCAGCGGAAGGATCAAACTCGCAGCGATGGTTGGATCGGACGCTATCTGCAAGCGGCTGGGCTGGGCGGCGGTAGCGATCCCGCTGCGATCCATTTGGGTTCCGAAAAGCAACCGTTTGCCTTGATGTCGCGTGATGTTCGTGTGCCGTCGATTGACTCGCTGGAGCAGTTTCGGCTCAACGGCAGTGATCGACCCCAATTCAAAAATGCCGTGCGAGACCTCAGCAAGGCGGAGCGTGGCGGCGCCAACGATCTGTTGGGATTTGTGCAGTCCAGTACGAGTTCGGCAATCGCCGCCAGCGAGCGAGTGGAGTCCGCTGGCGTGCGTTACCAAGCGGATCTGCCCTATCCGCAAACCGCGCTGGGAAAGAAGCTCGAAACGGTTGCCAAACTGATCGCATCGGGAATGAAAACACGGGTTTACTACGTGCGGATCGACGGCTTTGATACGCACGCCAATCAGGCGGCGGCTCAGGGGGCGCTGATTGCGCGAGGTGGGGGATGCGGTCGGCACGTTGCTGAACGACTTGGCCGCACACGGACATGGTGACCGTGTGTTGGCGATGTGTTTTAGCGAATTCGGACGTCGTGTCGCCGAGAACGCGAGTGAAGGGACTGACCACGGAACAGCTGGGCCAATTTTTCTTGCCGGAGACAAGATTCGCGGTGGTTTGATTGGCGAACACCCCAGCTTGACCGATCTGGACCAGGGCGACTTGAAGCACCATACCGATTTCCGACAGGTCTATGCGTCGGTATTGCAGGGCTGGTTGAAATGCCCCAGTCACACGCCGCTGCTGGGCGATTACGAACCGCTTGATCTGTTCGTGTAGGCGGGTGCGAAATGATTTGTTTGCGGGAAAACCACTGCCATTTCAATCACGGCGGCCAGATCGCGCTGGGCAAGGCTGAGGCCGCTGAAATGATCCGGATCGACGCGAACGACGATGCTGTTTCAACGAAACCGAAACTTCATTTTGATCCATCCCCATCGTCGGGGAATTCCGGACATCCACGACGGTTGCGTGAGCATCCAATCGCCGGCACAAGATAAAGTTACTCGATTACCGAAGCCACCGCCTCGCACAGCCAGCCCATTCGGTCTTCGACCATTCCTGCGACGTTGATGCGGCCACTGCCGACGATGTAGATACCGTGTTTGCTCTTGAGTTCGTCGACTTGCAATTGGCTGAGACCACTGAACGAGAACATTCCTTTTTGTGCGAGCAAGAAGGAAAAATCGTGTCCATCGCCGGTGTTCTTCATCGTCTCGACGAACTGCCGACGCAACCGCGCGATTCGATCACGCATCTCGTCGAGTTCCCCATGCCACGTTTTCGTCAGCGCGGCATCATCCAGCACGGTCGCCACGATCGCCCCGCCATGTCGTGGCGGGTTGCTATAGTTGCTGCGGACGATCGTCTTCAACTGGCTTTGTGCCGCTTTGGTTTGGGATGGTTCGGCCGCGACCAACGAAACGGCGCCCACGCGTTCGCCGTACAGGCCAAAGTTCTTTGAAAACGAACTACACACAATCGCCTCGTCTGTCGCAGCCAAGATCGCATGCAGGCCCGCTGCGTCCTGCTCAAGACCGTTGCCGAAACCTTGATAGGCAAAGTCGATCAGGGGCAGCAAACGCTTATCACCGATCACCGTGGCGAGTTGCTGCCACTGCTCGATCGTCGGGTCGACGCCGGTCGGGTTATGACAGCAAGCGTGCAGCAATACCGCATCGCCCGCTGACGCTTTGGATTGCAGGTCATCGATCATCCCATCGAAATCGAGCGTCGTACGATCGGCCGCCAAATAGCGATACGGTTCGGCTGGCAGACCCGCGGCGGCAAACACAGCTGGATGGTTCGCCCAGGTCGGATTCGGCATCCAGATACGAATCGGTGCCAGTTGGGTAGACAGGAAGTCGGCGGCAATCCGCAGCGCCCCGGTGCCCCCGGGTGTTTGCAGAACGGCGATGCGCGATGAATCGATCTGGTCGCCAAAAACCAAACGTCGGACATGCTCGCGATACCCGGGATGACCGTCGATCGACAGATACCCCTTGCTCGCTTCGGATTCGAGCAACCGGCGTTCGGCCTCCTTGACGCAGGCCAGCACCGGGGTCTGGCCCGATGCGTCCTTGTAGACACCCACGCTAAGGTTCATTTTGTGAGGGTTGGGATCCGCCAAAAATGCCTCGGTCAGTCCCAAGATGGCGTCGGGTGGGGCGGTCGCGAGATTGGCAAAACGGTTTTCTGTCTGTGAGCTGGCCGATGCAGTCATGTCGATTGTTTGCAATCCTTCGTCTACGCAGATCTGATCAACTGGAGTACGACAGCGGGCCACAAGAATTCGTGACTTTGTCGTATTCCGGCGACATTTTCGCTTCGACGGGAAAGGTGGAAAGTTTCCTGAAACCAGAGAGAGAAACCGAGATCCTAATCGACAATCCCCAACTCGACTATTGACCCGTATTTTTGTGAATCCCGGATGACAAATTGTGACATCATTGTCGTCGGCGGTGGTTCGGCGGGATGCGTTTTGGCCAGCCAGTTGGTTCGCCGTGGCGGCTGGCGAGTCACGCTGGTGGAACCGCCCGCCAAGCCCGCGGCGGCGATGGAGGCGCGAGCGTCCGTCGCGATGGCTGAATCTGTTGGGCTCGACCGAGGACTGGAATTTGGCGACCGAGCCGAGCGCGGCGCTTGCCGGTCGGTCGCTGCGATGGCCGCGGGGCCGCGGACTCGGTGGCAGCAGCCGTATCAATGCCATGATTTGGTTCCCGCCAACGCCCCAGGATCTGCAACAACTCTCGGCCGCCAGCGGAGGTGGCTGGTCGCTTGCTGAACTGGCCAAGTCGCTGCAACAAGTCGAAGCTTGGGTCAAGCCCCAGCGGCCCCGTTGGCTCAGCGAGTCATCGCGTCGATTCATGGATGCCGCGAGCAGCCTGCAAGATGCCCAGCCGATGGTCTATTACCGCGTCAACCGAGAGGGTCGACGCTGGACCCCCGCGCAGCTGCTCGCGGGATTCGACAGCCGATTGCGGATTGTCCGTGCAACGGTCGACCAAGTCCTTGTTGATTCCGACAACGTGATCGGCGTTCAAGTTCAAGTCGGGACATCGAGTGGCCAGATCCGATGTCGCCATGGTGTCGTGCTTTGTGCCGGGGCGATCGCCACGCCGACGATCCTGATGCGTAGCGGTATCGGACCGCGTGACGTTTTGCGCCAGGCGGGGATTGATCGTCGTTTCGATGCACCGCGCGTTGGCGTCGGGTTGCAAGATCATCTGGTCATGCCGGTGATCTTTGGACTCCAACAACGCTACCGCTTTGAACCACAGCCCTCGATGCGCGACCTTGCCCGTTGGCAGACGCTCGGCGGCGGACCGGTATCGAGCAACATCGCCGAGTGTGGTGGGCTGTTCGATGGCGGCAAATACCAGATCCACGTCACGCCGACACATTATCTGACGCACCCCCAGTCGAACTCACCCGCGGCAATGACGCTCGCCGTGAACATGACGCGCCCTGTCTCTCGCGGTCGGATCACGATCACCTCGTCCGATCCCAACCGCGGTGCCAGGATCGAGGCAGGCTATTTGTCGGACGAAACCGATTTGCGAGCGACCATCGACGGCGTCGGTTTGTGTCGAACGATTTCCAAACTCGAGTCGCTGGCCAAATGGCATCTTGGCGAGATCTTGCCCGGTCCGAAACGGGTCAGCGACGAATCGATTGCAAAATCAATCCGGCGTTATGCACAAACACTGTATCACCCCGTCGGAACGTGCCAGATGGGAACCTCGCCCGATTCGGTCGTTGATCCTTCATTTCGGGTTCGCGGGTTGCAAAATTTGTGGGTCGCCGATGCCTCGATCCTGCCATCTTTGCCCGCTGGAAATCCGAACGCCTCCGTGATGACGGTCGCTCTGCATTGTGGCCAGAGGTTGGAACGGCCGTTCTGAAATCAGACAAAACGTCTTGTTTTCCGGTCCGCGTCGTTTTTGTTGACAGCGGATCCGCGGATCGATACGGTACATGGGGATGGGCAGCGCCGGGACTTTTCTTCACTTGCTCGGTTTCGGGGAATCATGCGTCCTTTACTCGCGATCATCGTGCTTTTGTTAGCGGTGCTTGATGCGACGAGCGATGAACCACTACCGGATGCGGCCACGAACGATCCGGATGCTGTGGTCTGGGTGCCAACTTTCTCATCGATTTCTGCGCCGACGCCGATGATGCGTTGGTCTTGATGGCGATCACCAACGATGATCCGTTCTTCGACGAATCCTCGGATCGTGACCGCAACAAAGTGGAGTCGCAAGTTTGGTGCGCTGATGTGCTCGCTCGCTCGGTTCGCAAAGCGAAACAGAGTCGCGCGGATCTACGAGACCGTCTTTCGCTGCAATCGGTGGCAGCAGGAATGCCGGCGGCATTGACCGGCGGCGAACTCCGCAATCAACCGGCCCGCGCCGTGGTCGCAATCTGTGACGGTAACTATCGGCTGCTGGCCTTCACCGCTGGTGTTCCCGACACGGCCGTGTTGCTGACGTTGATCGAAGATGCCGAGGAAGTGAGGTCGTTGAGGCAAATGCACGAGCGGGCCTCCGAACAGCTTGTCGCTGCAATCGCCCAACGTAGCGGCGAACGAATCAGCCGACTGTGGCGCAGTGCGCTGGAAGAGATGTTGGTAGCGATGGGTGCCGGTAACTTGGGTGCCGGTAACTTGAACGAGAATGCGGATATTCCTGGTGCGATGGCGCAGCGACAACTTGGCCGCTTGACGTTGCTGTGGGAGACGTATGCCGCAACCTATGCGGCGGACGTGAAGCTTCGTTTTGGACTGACCGAAGCGGCGGATCGAACTCGGTTGGTCATCTTGGAACAGCACCCCCAGACGCGTCGCCCATGGTGCGAATCGATGATTCCGTTTTTCGCCGATAATGATTTTTCGACACTTTGGAAGCCGTTGTGCGAATCGCTGTGGGGCATCGAGCCGATCGTCAAGAACGTCGATGCGACCGAGTTATTGGATTGGTGGGATTCACAAATCGAAACGGATGCCGTCGTCCTGTCGCTATTGCCACCGCCGCTGTTTCGCCGCGATCCGTGGCCACCGGCTGATCTAGACGGGACGACGACCAAGCGTGGCATCGGATGGCACGATTTACAACAGTTGGTCGTCCAACTTCCCCATCGGACCATCGATGCGCAACAACTGTCCGTGTTGATTCGATCGCGTGACCTCACAGCGGTTGATATTCAGTTGCCGACGACCGCTCGGTACCTATTTTTCGAGCCCAAGAAGAAAACGGCTGTGGTGATTCGCCAAGGCGATCCGCCCGGCCGATTCGTCGCACGACTCAAGCGAGCCAGGTAAACCAGAGTCGGTATCCGTTAGGTACCGCGTTCCTCCAATCAAACGTATCTTGCTATGACCATCTCACCACAAGCCAAGTTTGTTGCGTCGCTCCTTGCCGGTTCGCTGCTGTTGATCGGGCAATCCGCCATCGCCGTCTCTCCGGCGTCGGTTTTGCAGGGCAGGCAATTGTTCGAGCGGAATTGGCCGGCCGGAAATCCGGCCTTGGGCGGCGATGGTTTGGGGCCGCTGTTCAATGGCCAGTCCTGTGTCGCCTGCCATCATCAGGGCGGCATCGGCGGTGGAGGTGATTCGCGGTTCAACGCCAAGTCGATTGGCATTGAAACGATGAAGATCACCGGCGGCCCGGTCAACGATGACGTCGTTGCTCGCATGATTGGCGCGTTCCACCCGGGTTTCGTCTCATCGCCCGGAGTGATCTCCAACACGCTGCCGCTGTCACATCATGGCGGATCCCCGGCGTTCGAACAAGCGCGAGCGAACTTGATGTCTCAGGTTCCCGCCGAATTCAGCGAGTTGGGAGGACCGCTGGACGCTGAGGAGACTCGCCGATCATTCGCCACGCCTATTTTCTTTGAGCGAAAAATTGGCATGTACGTGGTCTCGCTACAGGCGAGGCTGTTTCACCGCAACACAACGCCGCTGTTTGGAAGCGGCTTGATCGACCAGGTTGCCCAGCAAGAAATCGACGCGCAAGTTCGGTTGCAAGAGCGACATCCGGAAATCAGTGGTCGCCCCTCGGTATTGAAGGACGGTCGCTATGGAAAATTCGGCTGGCGAGCCAACATCGCCTCGCTGCTCGATTTCAATGACCAGGCCTGCGCCAATGAAGTGGGTCTGGAGACCAAACGAAAGCCGCAACCACGCGACCCAATGATTCCCGGCTACCGAAACCCGACGATTGACATCTCGGATCAGCAAGTGCGAACGTTGACCGAATTTGTGGCAGCGCTGCCGGCGCCGGTGCGCGAAATTCCAAGTGACTCAGAGGAGCGAATGCAAGCCGAGTACGGCGAACGTGTTTTCGCTTCTGTCGGTTGTGCGATTTGCCACGTTCCCAATATGCAACCTGCGGCCGGAATCTATAGCGATCTGTTGCTCCATGATATGGGCTATGAATCGTTCGATTTGAACCATGCCGAGCCCTATCGAGTCCGGATGACGCCGGTGCGAATCGTTGAATCGATTACCTCCACAACGACGAATACAAACGCGACGAGTTCGACCGGGTATTACGGCGGCGATACCTCGATGACGACTTCCAAGACCCAGACGACCCGGCCTTCGGGATCCACGGCGGATCGGTTTCCACGGGCGCGGGCAAGCCACGATTATCGCTTTGTGGCGCCCAGCCAGCCTGAAACCATGAAAGTCATCGACTTGGGAACCGAAACGGAGGAGTTGAAAGATTCAGTTGCCGTCAGCGAAAGAGATTACACCTACCGATTCGCGAGCGGGCGACAGCAATCGGGGACGACGAAAAGCACCCAACGCACCTCCGGCACGCAAGAGGTAAGAAGGCTGATTCGTGTTCACTACGAACCGACCAACTTCAATCAAGAATGGCGCACGCCGCCACTGTGGGGGCTTCGTGATTCGGCGCCCTACATGCACGACGGCCGGGCCGAAACCGTACTGGAAGCGATCTCCATGCACGACGGCGAGGCGGCCGGAACCCGCGACCGTTTCCTGTTGCTTCCATTGGCCGATCGATACGCCATTCTGGCGTTCCTCGATACGCTCGTGGCCCCGCCAAATGTGCCCCAACCGGCTCTTTGAATCCCTCGGGGTTGTGTTGTCATTGGAGACCAGCGTCAGCCAAAGCAAGCTCGGCTCCGTTGCGACAAAGGGAGTGTTTTGCTCCGCATCGTGCCAGATCTCGCGCCGGATCTCGCGCCGGTCGGAATGAAATGCTCCATTCCGCGAAAGTGGCGGGGCAGGCGGCGCCGATTTTCTTGCCCCTCTGCCCGCCATGAGATGTCGTGCGGGGTCGCGCGTTTTCGCCGCGAATACCAAGGCGTTCCAGTCCGAGCGACGGTTGGCAGACCCTACAATCTGATGCCGGTGCTGCCTTTCTTTATGGAAGATCCTCGCGAAGTGACCTCACGACTTTTGGGGTGAGGCACTATATTCCGGGACGCCGGAGAACTTACGCGCGAGCCGGCACGTATCGATCGTCAATTCGGGGGCCCGCACGGGAACATGTCCGAGCACACAAAACCACGCGGCATCGCCCGCACACTGATTGATAACTCGTTTCTGCTGATTGCAGGTGCGGTTGCGGCACTGATCTGGGCGAATGTCGCCCACCAAACGGGGAGTACCAGCTATAGCGATTTCGTCGGCTTTGACGTCGCATCCCTGTGGGCCGACCACGCCACCGAAGGGCACGGAGCTCAGGGTCATGGTGTCGAGGGGGTGGCGTCGAGGGGGATGGGACAGGCACTCCCGCTGTCGGCGAGTCATCGCCGACCGGTCCAACGGCCCTGCAGCAGCCCGCGGATGAGGCGACCGTTGGGGGCGAACACGATGCACCCGACCAGCACGCTGGACATCACGGCCTGACGATCGCGTTCCTGATCAATGACGTCTTGATGGCGCTCTTTTTCGCGATCGCTGCCAAGGAAGTTTGGGAGTCGTTGCTGCCCGGTGGCGCTCTATCGAACCCGCGGAAAGCGGCGACGCCGCTGTTGGCGACCGTCGGTGGAATTGTCGGTCCCGCGTTGATTTACATGACCGGATCCTATCTCACCGGGTCGCATGACACGCTGGGCAAAGGCTGGGCGATTCCCTGTGCGACCGATATCGCCTTCAGCTACCTGGTTGCCCGGGTCATCTTCGGTTCCGGTCACCCGGCGATCGCATTCTTGTTATTGCTGGCAATCGCCGATGACGCGGCCGGACTGATGATTTTGGCCGTCTTCTACCCCCAGGCGCCGATCGTGCCGCAATGGTTGTTATTGACGGTGGGTGCGATGTTGGCCGCGTTGTTGCTGCGACGAATGAAAGTCCATACGCACTGGGCGTACATCCTTGGACCTGGTGTGCTTTGTTGGTACAGCTTCTTTCAAGCCAACATCCACCCTGCCCTCGGTTTGGTGCCGATCATTCCGCTGCTTCCGCACGCACACACCGACCTTGGAATCTTCGCCAAGGCCGAACTGGATCGTGATGATACGCTCAATGAATTCGAGCATTTTTGGAAGATTCCGGTTGAATGTTTCCTGGGATTGTTTGGCTTGGCCAATGCCGGGGTTGTGCTCAGTAGTCTGGGCACGGGAACGTGGTTGGTGGTGACGGGTCTGCTGGTCGGCAAGCCGGTGGGCATCACGTTGCTAACTCTGTTTGCCGAAAAAGGATTGAAGCTCGAAAAGCCGGCAGGCATGGACTACCGGCACGTTGTCACGCTGGGAATGGTCGCGGGTATCGGGTTCACCGTTGCCCTCTTTGTTTCGGTCGCCGCCTTTGCGGTTCCCGGCGCGATTCAGGATTCGGTCAAAATGGGCGCGCTGCTAAGCTTTGGCGCCGCACCGCTGGCAATCATCCTCGGCCGAGTGCTCGGCGTTCGGCCGTTTCGGATGGTAAAGACGGATGACCATGAAGCGTCCCAGGCTGCCTGAGCATGTGACGCATCGGACCCAGCCGCGTTTGCCCGATCGATCGGCAGCGCCGCCCTCGCGAGACGTACATTTCCTCCACAGGATCACGCTTGATGCATCAGGATGAACTTCCCGCCGAAGCAATTGGTGAAGATGAAATTCAACGCCCGCAACCGGCGGACGAGCCGATCTCGACGGTCGATTCGCAAGACTTGTTGCAGGTCATGCGGCGGACGATCGACCGACTGGAGAAGGATCAAACGGCTCGAGGCGATCTCAAAATTCTCTCGCGGACGCTCCGCGAGCTTCGTTACGCGTTCACGGTGTTTCGGCCCTTTCGACGTCGCCGAAAAGTGACGATATTTGGCTCGGCGCGGACCAAGCCCGATCATTCCGAATACCTTCAGCGCCGTCGAACTGGGTCGCCAGATGGCCGCACATGGCTGGATGGTCATTACCGGCGCCGGGGGCGGAATCATGGAAGCCGGTCATAAAGGTGCCGGCCGCGAAGCGTCGATGGGCTTGAACATCATGTTGCCCTTCGAGCAGAGTGCAAACGAATACATCGACGGTGATCCAAAACTGGTGACGATGAAGTACTTCTTCACTCGGAAGTTGATGTTTGTGAAAGAGTGCAGCGGCGTTGTTTGTCTTCCCGGCGGGTTTGGCACACTGGACGAAGCACTGGAGACATTGACGCTGATGCAAACGGGAAAGCAAACGCTGATCCCATTGGTGCTGTTGGATCATCCGGGCGGGTCGTATTGGAGCGATCTGGGAAAATTCCTCGATAAGCAATTGCTCGCCGAGGGAATGATTAGCCCCGAAGATGTGCGGCTGTACAAGATCACCAACTCGGTTGATCAAGCGATCGAAGAGACACTCGGTTTCTACAAGGTCTATCACAGCATGCGATACGTCCATGATCGATTGGTGTTCCGTCTCAAAGAGCGACTGACCGATGAGCACCTCGACCAGATCCAGGACCGCTTTGCCGATATCTTGATTGATGGCAACTACAAGCAACGCGAAGCACTCGTCGAGGAAAGTGGTGAACCTGATCTGGCTCATATGCCAAGGCTCGTCTTTCACTTCAATCGACGATCGCTCGGCCGGTTGCGGATGCTGATCGACTGTATCAATGGCCGTCCCGATTAGCTTTGGTCGGGAAATAGAAAGAATGTTCCATGAACCGGATCGCAATCAATGACCCTATCGGCAACCGGCATCTGCGTGGCAATGGTTGCATACTTATCCTGCTCGTCGCGGCGTGTTTTTCCCCGCAATCGCATTGCATTGCCCAGGACCAACAGTGCGTTGTGGCGACGGTCCAACCGTTGGCAACCGATGCCGGGTTGATCGCTTATCGAAATGGTGGCAACGCCGTGGACGCAGCGGTCGCAGCGGCCCTGACTCTGGGAGTGGTCGACAGCCACAACTCGGGGATTGGCGGTGGATGTTTCATCCTGATTCGAAAGCCCGATGGCAGCATCCTTGCGATCGATGGCCGCGAAACCGCACCCTCGGCCGCCAGCGAACAGATGTTTGTTCGCGACGGTCAGGTTCGGACGGATCTCAGCACCACCGGTCCCCTTGCGGTCGGCATCCCCGGTGCTGTGGCTGCTTATGCGCTTGCCCTAAAGAAAGCAGGTGCCTGCAAACTCGGCGATCTCCTTGAGCCCGCCGCGGAGCTCGCCGATCAGGGCTTCGCCGTTGATCGCGTCTTCGCGCGAAACCTGCGCAGCGAAATGGAAGCGATCTCCAAGTTCGAGGGTTCGCGAGCGGTATTGTTGAAGCCCGATGGCAAACCCTACCGGGCAGGCGAGATTCTTCGACAACCCGATTTGGCGCGAACCTATCGCGCGATCGCTGATCAGGGAGGTCGACTGGTTCTATCGTGGGCCTTTCGCCCAGGCGGTTCAGCGCTGGATGGCCGACAACGGGGGCCTATTAACAGCCGCCGACTTCGCCGCTTACCAACCGATCGAGCGGACTCCGATTGTCACGACCTATCGCGGCTGGAAAGTAATTGGATTTCCGCCACCCAGCTCCGGCGGTGTCCACGTGGCGCAGATGTTGAATATTTTGGAAACGTTTGATTTGGCATCTCTATGGCGAAACGACCCGGCGCGGGCATCGCACATCATCATCGAAGCGATGAAACTGGCCTTCGCCGATCGAGCGCACTGGCTCGGCGACGCCGATTTTGTCGATGTTCCGCTCGGGCTTGTCGACAAAAAGTATGCTCGATCCCTGGCCAGTCGAATTCGTATCGATCGCAGTTCCGATGTGCCAGCGCATGGAAACCCGCTGACGGTGAACGAGCAGTTCTTTGGTCGACACACCACCCACATTGCTGCCGCGGACAGCGAAGGTTATTGGGTCGCGATCACGGCTACCGTCAATACTCACTTCGGCTCCAAGGTGATCGTGCCCGGTACGGGTGTCGTGTTGAATAATGAAATGGATGACTTTTCCAGTCAGCCGGGTGTGCCCAATGCATTTGGTCTGGTCGGAGCGGCGAACAACGCGATTGCGCCAGGCAAACGTCCGCTTTCGAGCATGAGTCCGACGATTGTTCTCGATGCCGCGGACAAACCGGTGATGACGGTCGGTGCCGCGGGCGGTCCCAAGATCATCACACAAGTGCTGCTGGCGATCATCCGGTATCTTGATTTCGGCGATTCACTTGACGATGCGATAGCGGCGCCCCGATTTCATCATCAGTGGCGTCCCGATTCGGTACTTGTTGAAGAAGCGGCGGGAAAGGAGTTGGTTGAGTCACTCAAGATGTACGGACACGACATCACTCGTACGTCATCCAGTGGTGTCACACAGGCAATCGGGCTCGACGAATCCGGATCACTGTTCGGGGTCCACGACCCCCGAGTACCGGGAAAAGTGGGGCGCGCATCGCGAGCGGCATCACTGGAACCGGCGATACGGTAAGACGCCTTCGCCGAATTGGACCGCAAGCGGAGCTGAACCGATCAAGGGCACAGGGTGCCGCAGTTCATTGGACTCCAAGCCCGATTTCGGGCGATCAATCGACCTCTTCGACCTTTTTGCCAAAGGTCATCAAAATCGCCAGCAAGGCGGCAAGCTGTAGCGGAAGCAGCAACCAAACCGAGACTCCCCAGCCCAAGGGCAGTGTCCCCAATACGATGGAGACGAAGGCAACCAGAAGCGCGTACGGCAGTTGCGTCAGGACATGGGAGATGTGGTCGCACGCGCAAGATTGGGAAGACAGGATCGTGGTGTCGGAGATCGGCGAACAATGATCGCCAAACACGGCACCCGACAGCACGCCGGCGATGCAGGCCAGCAATATTCCGTTGCTCGGTTCAACCGTGCCTGCTTGAGATTGCAGCAAGCTGTACGTCAACGTGATCGTCATCGGCATCAGCAATCCCAGCGTACCGAAGCTGGTTCCGGTCGAGAACGAGAGAATCGCTGCCAGTACAAAAACCGCCGTGGGCAGCAACTTGATCAGAGTCGGTCTGGCGAGACCATTGGCAGCGTTTGGGGATTCCGATGAGGGCATGATGTTTTCCGCCAGGAAGTCACCGGTATAGAGGCGATGATCCCGGAACTCGTAGCCGCTGCCGCTATCACCATCCACCGATTTGTTACCGGTCATCCGCGACAGGGCCGAGGCACACCACAGGATCGCAATGGCCGGCAGAACGACTCGCATGCCGTTTCCGGCGGCCTGGAAAATCGCCGCATTGGTCAACAAACCTTGGGCCCGACACAGCAGCGAAACCAATGCCAGCCCTGCCAGCGATCCGTATTGCAGTGCCAGACTCGAATCGGCCGCACCCACGATCTCACGTAGCGCGGGTGACGCGCCCGCGCTTGCCGCGTCGAGGTTGTGCACGCCGGTCACATACAACAGGATCATCACCACGACGAGCGTCAGCGCGATCGGCGCCACGGCGTTGTACCACCGCGCCGTGTCGGGCGACAGCTCGTCGACCAGGTCGTAACTCGGTGGCAGCCGATCATCGACCAACGGTGCGGCGATTCGCTCACGCTCCTTGATCAGCATCGGACCGAAGTCACGACCGGTGAGTGCAATCAGGGGTACCATCAGCAATGCCATCACGGCATAAAACCGGTACGGAATGCTGGCCACGAACAACTCCATGGCGTTGGTAAAGTTCACCGCACCGGTCCCAGCAATGCCTTCGCCGATGTAATCGACTTCCACAGCGATCCAGGTCGAAAGCAACGCCAAGCTGGCGACCGGCGCGGCCGTCGAATCGACCAGATAGGCCAGCTTCTCTCGCGAAATCCTTAAGCGGTCACACAACGGGCGGAGGGTGCTACCAAGCAGAATCGTATTGGCATAATCATCAAAGAAGACGACCAGTCCGAGCAGCCAGGTGATCAACTGGCCGCTGCGGCGCGTTTTCGCCAACGGGGAAATGAGTTGAATCAAGCCATTCATCCCACCGCAGCGACAGATCACTCCGATCATTCCAGCCATCAGCAGCGTGAAGGCAAAGACTCGCATCTTTCCCGGGTCGATCAACGTCGGCCACAGATGGACCTCGCAGGTATCGGCCATCGCGACAAGCGGGTTGCCGCCCGCGGTAACAAGCGCACCGGAATAAATGCCGATCAACAGCGAGATGACGGGCCGGCGGGTGACAATTGCCAACACAATGGCCACCACCGGGGGAAGGAAACTCAGGAGTCCGTAGGGATGATTTTCCATCGCTGACGCCATCAGATAGAACGGAACAAAACATCATTATTCTTCGTGCTGACCTAAACCGACGATCTCTAACAATCTCAACGCGTTGGTGGTGGGTGAGACTCCCTGGTGCATTTTGTAATCGAAGGTCATTTGTTCGTTGCCCTCGGCATCTGGACGGATCGTTTCGCGAAAATGGACTGCGGTGGCAATCGATTGCAATTCGGGTTCGTCGGCAAGTTCCAGGTCATGAGTACTGATGGCGCCAATCGATCGCGACCGCATCAGATGGCCGAGTACCTGAACAACCGCGATTTGCCGCTCACGGCTGTTGGTTCCCTGCAGGATCTCGTCGAGCAAGAATAGGCAGACACGATCGTCGACCGCGGACATCTCGCGAGCTTGATCGACAACGCTCTTCAATCGCTTCAACTCGGCCATGTAGAACGACACGCCCTCGCTGACATTGTCGCTGACACGAATGCTGGTAGCCAGTTCGACCGATGGCAACGTGAATTCGCTTGCACAGACTGTGCGCCGGCGCCCGCGAGTGCGACATTCAGACCAACGCTTCGCAGCATCGTGCTCTTGCCTGACATGTTGCTGCCTGTGACCAACAACAATGTACCCGGCGGGCCGATCGTGACATCGTTGCTCACCCGATCGCCGTCATTGAGCAGCGGATGCCCGATCGAAGTGGCTTGCAGTACCGGTTGGTCGGTGTCGATGCACCATACCGGTTTTGCCCAGCGGGGGTATTCGTCACGCAGTGCCGCGAGCGATAGCAGTGACTCGAGCTCGCCCAATGCATCAAACCAGGGTCCGACATGATCACGGTAATCGGCTTGCCACTGTTCGAGTCGACGTAACACACGAACATCCCATAACCCAAGCGCCTGCAATGGCAAGTACAACAAAAAGGTTCCGGCCGATTGTCGCAACCCGCCCGCCGAGGCAACTTTCTTCATCGCCCGCATTCCGACGACGGCCGAATGCGGTCCGTCCAATAGCGTTTGACGTATTCTCGCGAGTGATCCGCCGCTGGCTTCCGGGATCCATTTCGCCGCCGAGAAAATCTCTTCGTAATCGTTCACCGCACTCCGGTTGGCCATCGCGATCGAAAAGATCGCGTGTGCGGGTCCCAGCAAAGCGGCAGTCAAAAGAAAGTTAAAAGTAGTCAGCACGAACAAAGTGATCAGGCTGGATTTGAACCACACGACCGGCAGTAGACCGAAACCCGATACCACCGCAATCAGCAGCGAGGCCAACGCGATGATCGCTGACACATTTGCCCAGACCACCAAGGGGCGACGCGAATCGAGCCATGGCGGGCTGGTCGCCCAGTGGGCAAACCGCTGCGGATCACCACTGCTCTCGCCGACCTGTCGCGAAAGCGTGTAGAAACGCAACCGTTCGTCCCGCAGAGGAGCGAGGGCTTCGATCGCCGTCGCACGTTCCATGGCCACCGCTGCGATGGTTGGGCCCGACAGCCAATGGGCCAGCGTCCGTATACCTGGTGTGGTAGCCGTCATGGAGACCAGATGAAACAACGATGCCCGTCCAAGCAAGTCCAGGTCGTCGGCGACATTGCGGCGATGAGCGGTAAGTTCGATCTCGGCGAGTTGTTTCGAGAGGCTCGTCGTGTCAAGACGATCCCAGTCTCGCTCCAGCCGGGCGATCAAACGACGGATCACGCTGCGGTGACGCCTCTGCTCCTCTAGCTTCTCCCGGATCGGTTCATTGACGGTGACGACGACCAGGAAGATCGCCAGCGTGACCCAGCCGATCCAGCCGACGCCGGGCATGGCGTCAAAACCATATCCCACGATCCAAAACACAAGCGTCAAGAAAAATAAAACGACTCGCGCCGATCCGAACTGGCGGTCCCTCGCCTTCAGCTGGTCTCGCTCGGCTGAAATCGAATCGAGTTGCGCGTGGTATCGCGATAGCGCTTCGCTCGCATCGCCCACGGCGCAATCGGTGGCTGGATGTGGAACGGTCAAGCCGCTTCAACCTCCAGCCGAGATTCGCGGGCCACAGGACTGGCACGTGGGCCATCGACGACTTTGATCGCCACACGATCTTGAAGATTCGGGCGGAAAATTGTGAGCAACAATAAGGGCAGGAACCATGCGATGTACAAGCCGCCGCCAAAACCATGCCAAAACTGGGCCGCTACCATCACGGCGGCCGAACCGCTGATCAACGTACCGAGATTCTTTTGCGCCGGCCAAATCGCAAAGAATACACTCAGAATCACAAAGCCAACGATCACCGGAAGCCGCCAAATCGGATTCCAACCGAGTCCCCACAACCCACGCAACTCATGAGCTTCCTTGTTCGGCGAAAACAAACCATACATCCGTCGCAAGTGGTCAATCATCGATTCTGTGCCGGCAAGAGACAGCAACAACATCAACAGGGCAAGCATGGCGACAACACCAACACCCAATCGACGAGCGCCCCGCTGCCAATAAAAACTGAACCACAGCGGCAGCAGAAATAGCGGATAATACACCAACCCGCCAGCCAAGCCGAGAAAGATGCCGGCTACCATCGGCTTGCGGTACATCAGTAAAGCCCACAACAACAGCGCCGCCGGTACCGAATGGTCCACGCGACCGGTCATTTGTGCCGTATAGGGCAGTAGCAGGTACAACGTCGCGCAACCCACCCCGGCCCGCAGGTTGCTGAAGTGGCGATTCCCGATCAACACGATTCCCGTGACGATCGCCAGGTGAGCTAGAATCGCAAGCACTTTCGCGATCGTCGCCAGCCGCGCTTGTGACGGACTCATTTCTCCATCGGTCGGAGGCGCCGCACCCCCCAACGCATCGCTGACAGGCCGCGTCGGAATCGCAGGCAACATGTTCATCAAGGCGTAACCCGGGCCCAGCTCAGGACCTTGCGTCACTTGGATCCGCGGATTGCTGGTGACCACATTGGCCATCATGAAAATGAACATCGAGATGCCAATGAAGGTCAACCCGCCGATCGTCAAATTGGGATCCAACAGCGGCCGTCTGACCATCAGCGGGTCCAGCAGCAGTCGCAGTAGGATGAATGCCTGGACCACAAACAGAGAAATGAACCCCAGCCGCTGGATGTCACGCGGTGTGTATTGGTCGGTGTCCCCGGCAAGGGTGGCCGGATCGTTGCTATCGCTTTGGCCCTGGGCAGCCATCGAACCGTCACCACTCGCCATCGATTCCGCCTGGTCGGCGTCGGGTTGAGGAATGCTTTCCATCGATTCGGTCGGCCTTTCCGCGGGCTCGTCGCCGGGATCGTTGATTTGAACGAGCGAGACGAGGTGACTCTCTTGAGCCAAAGTCGTCGCTGCAGCGAGGGGCGCCGCTGCACTCAGGGGCGCCGCTGCCTCGACCGGATCGAAAAGGGACTTGGTTGCCGCATCCGAGTCGTATTGGGTCTCGGGTGTCGTGGGCAGCGTGGTCGCCTCGGATTGCCGCGCCGCTACCGCCTCGGATTCGAGTTCGCGGAGCTGGCGGCGGTAGCCCTCGTGGACCATCAGCAGGCCGGGGGCGAGCAGAATCAGCAGCACGATATCGAGGTTACGGATGCTCCAAAATCGATGGAACACAAAATACAGACCAATCGTCAAAAAGGACGACAGGTACACCCAGGTCGTCGGATCGGGACGCCGGTAATAGAGCAAGATTTCGCTCATAGGATCGAGGAGGCCCGTTCAGGGGCCGCCCCCAGTTCCCAAGTTGGTCGTGATTTGATTCGGAAGCCTACCAGAATAAGCACATTCCAGGGACGTGAAAAGCATGATCACGTGTTGCCTGCGACATCCTCGGGTGGTATCCGGTCAACGGAGGACCAAAATCAGCTGAGATGCATGCCAGGGCTGGAATTGCCAGCCAGAAACATTTACAGGACTTGTCTAACCGAGTCCTAGCTTTTCGCTCAGTAGCCGATCCAGTTCGTCGTACGATGCCCTGTCCAAAAGATTCAGGGCGGGCGTTCCGGCCAGCTTCTTGATCACATCCACGCCAGCCGATGTGCTCGTTGCCACTCCGGAAACAAAGTCTGGTCTGATCCCGAACCCGTTCATGACACCCACGACCGCATAAGGATCCGATGCGCAGAGCACGGTGCATCGGACACTCGCGCCCAGTTCCTCCATGGCCGCGTCGCCATTGTAGGGTTCCAAAGGTGACGCACCCGCTTCGGCAACCAACACGTCTGGTTTTGCCGCCGCGACACGTCCCAGCAAGGCTCGAGTGCAACGTCGAAACTGCTCTTCGTCGCAGACCGTCGATGGTAAGCCTTGATCGACAAAATCGAAGATCGCGTCGGCACCCGCATCGGACATGGCAAGAATATCGCGGTACCGACCGGCGCCGGTCAATTTCGCGCCAACGACCCGGGCACCTTTCTGTTTCAAGCGACGAATCATCGCCCGCGCCGATGTTGTCTTACCAGAAGACATCGAAGTCCCAATCAGCAGCAATACCGGGCAGTCAAGCGACATTTCATTCGACGGCGGAACGAAATCCTGCATCCGCACTTTCCTGTTGGTGCGGGTGACATGACCTCGGTACTGCAGTTCGATCGGTCGTGGGATGAAGGAAGATTGCGAGGTAACCCGCCCGAAGATTCCTGCCGCCGTCATCGCTTGCATGAAACCGTCTTCGGGAATGTCGCGCCAATGACCGACAGCTTCCAACGTCGCCGCACGAATTCCCAACGCGCCCACCAACAAATCGCCGATCGAAACCTCGACCATTCGACCGGACGTCAATTCGACCAGAGATGTGCGGGACGTGCTGGTCACTTCCCCTACCACATAATCACCCGTTGCCCACACCGATCGATCGATCCGTTCGATCTCGAAAGGTTTCAGGTGCAGGTCGGCGATTCGTGTGAGCGATGCAAAAATGATTGGTAGGTCTGCGATGTCTGGGCCCGCCGATTTTAAAAGGTGCTCAGTGACTCAGGTGGTCGGCCGTGGTTGTGGCGGACGCATCGATCGTAGCATCGCCACCAAGAATCGGTGCACGCAGCAAAAGGCAGGCCAGAAGCGCCGCACGTTGGGGCATCTTTTCCTCAACCACATGCTCGGTCACCGCATGTGCCCCATCGCCGACAGCACCCAAGCCGTCCAGCGTGGCGGTGTACAGGCTCGTCCAATTGCCATCCGAACCGCCGCCGGCAGCTCCCTCGTCGATCGTGATGTCCAGCAGCCGGGCAGCATCACATGCCTGGTGCCATAGGGTCCGATTGCGGGCAGTCGGCTCAAGCGGCGGACGACCGATATGGCCGCTCACTTCCAGCTCGGTTCCGGGCACGGTTGGTGCCAAGGCGTAAATCGCTTTTTCGATTCGATCGGCATCTTCTTTTGTGCGTACGCGAACATCGACTTCCGCGCGGCTTTCCGGTGCGATCACGTTGGCCCGCATCCCGCCGTCGATCGTTCCCACGTTGACGGTCGTTCCGCTGGCGGGGTCGTTCAGCGCAAACAACGCTTGAACGACATGCGACAGTTCCAGGATGGCGCTGATCCCCTTCTCGGGGTCCAACCCGGCATGTGCCGCCCGTCCACGGATTTTGATCACGAAACGTCCGACACCCTTGCGAGCCGTTTTCAATCGTCCCTCGATGCCGAGCGATGGTTCCATCACAAATGTGCGGTCGACGATTCGCGACAGCCTGATGATGTTCGCTGCCGACTCGGGGCTGCCGATCTCTTCGTCCGAGTTGATAAAGAAGATCGGAGCGACTTGTGGAAATAATCGCAGCTCGCGTAGCGCTTGGATCGCATAGATCGCCTGGACGAGTCCACCCTTCATGTCGTACACGCCGGGGCCGTGAAGGCATCCGTCACGCGACACAACGGGCATCTTTTCCAGCGTTCCCTGGGGCCAAACGGTGTCGCAGTGACCAAGCAGCAATTGTTTGGCCGATCGCCGTTGGTAGTCTCGAGGCACCGCCAGCAATTGACCGCCCGTCTGGTGTCCCGCGATCCGCAGACAGCGGAACCCAAGATCGGCTAGCTTCGTAGAAAGAAGTTGAATCACAGGCTCCTGTGACTCCGGCACACGCGACGGCGACTCCAAGGACGCGCATCGACGCAGCAGATCGACCATCTCGTCGCGCCGCGTGTTGAGCTGAGACAATATCTTTTGTGCGATCGCTTTCGTCACGGTGCGTCGTCCTCGCTGCGCCGAAAGCCGTCGGGAAAGGGAAACGACTGGCTGACATCCAACTTGGCGTACCTGCCCGGCGAGATGTAGGCGAGCAGCGGCGATGCCGATAACGTGTCCTGGTCATCGACGTCCATCCGGCGACAGCGCGTTGGCGGCGATCTGTGCTGCGATGATCCGACCGGCGATCAAGCAGTTGACGCCAAAGCCATCCACGATGCGATCCAACTCGCACTCGAAAAACAGGCGCGATTGCACGAGAAATCGGCCATCGATCTTGCTCGCCGCAAAGGTCGGCAGCGCGGCAAGAACGGGCTTTGACTCGTCGCCGCACCTGGGCGATGCAGCTAGACTCGCGAGCACCACCGACTCGGCCGTCGGAAAGCTGACCGTGAACACCTTTTCACGTTGAATGTTCCGATAGGTCGAATGGCTGGGGGTGCAGACAAATCCGAAATAGTTCTCCCAACCCAGCGGCGTTACCATATGCTTGGGTGCCAAGTCGTAGTCACCGTTCTGCTCACGCGTGCCCACGACCACCAATGGGGCGACGGTAAAGAATCGATCCCAAATCGGGTGTTGGGTGTCGAGAGTGACCAGATTGTCGCCCGGCGAATCTTTTTCGGTGCTGCTCACGTTTCTGGCATCAACATGCTTGTCGGGAAGGATACTCGCTTCGGTCGCCGTCATCACAGTGACCAAATTCATGTTAACCAATTGTCGTGCCAACCGTTTTGGTCAAGATGTCGCACGCATCGATTTGCGGCTCGGTCGACATCCTGTCCAAGCTTGGCACCTCCGCGGAAAAATTCGGTTTGAGCACCCGCCGAGTCGAACACTGAACCTTTTCGCTCTGGAACGCTACTATGTCATTTATTCCTGCGCCCGGAAACAATCCCGGCCCTGATAATTGTCCCGCGTCGTGGTAAATCGAACCACAGAGGAGTCTGCCACCGTGAATCAACCTGCTTCGAGCGCATCGGTCACACACGCCGATGCATTGCGCGCCGATCCGCGCATCCTAGCGGCCAGGAAACTGATCGCGGAGGCCGTCGCCGAACACGCCGCTGCGATTACCGACGTCGCCCCCGCCGATCCAAAATTGGTCGCTGGTTTTCACTCGCTGCTTGATCGCTTGGGCATTGCTCGGGGGGGGCCCCCTTTCTGGCCGTATCTCTCCTCCGGATTGGGAAATGGTCCCTACGTTGAATTGGCGGACGGCAGTGTCAAGCTGGACTTTATCTGCGGGATTGGCGTTCACGGTTGCGGTCACAGCAACGAGCGGATGGTCGAGGCGGCGATCGACGCCGCGATCGAAGACACCGTCATGCAAGGCAATCTGCAGCAGCACCCACCAAGCATCGCGATGTGCGAGCGATTGATCGCGATGGCATCGGTCTCGGGCGCGAATTTGCACCATTGTCTGTTGTCGACCAGCGGCGCGATGGCGAATGAAAACGCCCTCAAGATCGCGTTGCACCACCAGTCGCCTGCCGATCGAATCATTGCCTTTGACAACGCCTTCGCCGGACGCTCGCTGGCGACCGCGGCGCTGACCGATCGCCCCAGCTATCGGATGGGTTTGCCACGAGTATTGGAAGTCGATTACTTGCCGTTTCGCGATCCGGCAAACGCCAACCGCAGCCAACGGTGGGCGGTCGATGAGTTGCACCGACTGTTGAAACGCCATCCCCATCGCTATGCCGCATTTTGGGCCGAACCGATTGCCGGTGAAGGCGGTTACTATCCGGGCAGCCACGAGTTCTTTCGTGCCCTCTGCGAACCATTGCGCGAGGCGGGGGTGCCGATCATCTTCGATGAAGTCCAATCGTTCTCGCGGACCAGTCGCCCATTCGCTTTTCAGCATTACGGATTGGATGAGTTCGCCGACATTGTAACCGTCGGCAAGATCACCCAGGTGTGTGCCACCTTGTACGGTACAGCCTTCAAGCCCCAGGGACCGATTCTCAGCCAGACATTCACCGGAGCCTCATCGTCGATCGCGACCGGGCTGGCGATGTTGGACGCTCTCGATGCCGGCGAATGTTACGGCGCAAGTGGCCAAAACATGAACCGCCATCAATATTTTGCCGACGGCTTGGCAAGACTTGGTGAACAGCACTCGGGTCTGATTCGTGGACCTTACGGTGAGGGGATGATGGTTGGATTCACGCCAGCGGACGGCACTTTCGACCAGGCCAAAACGCTGATGATGACCATGTTCGATACCGGACTGCTGGGCTTTGTCTGCGGATCGGAACCGACTCGCATTCGTTTCCTGCCTCCCCCGGCAACGACGACGTTGGCTCACATCGATGCGGCGCTACAGTTGCTCGATACGTCGCTGCAGAAATTCAAACAGCAACTTGAACAACTTGAACACTGAATTTGGCGACGAACATGTGGACCGTGCGGGCCGTTCAAATCGAGGACCTCGACGCATTGCACGAACTGGTGCAATCGGCGACGCGAGGATTGACGTCGTTGCAGTTGGACCGCGACCGCTTGCTCGATCGTGTGGAACAATCGAATTTTGCCTTTTCGCGTACCGGCCTGTCGCCGCGCGGTGAACCTTACGTGTTGGTGCTGGTCAATGATCAGACCGGCGAATTGGTCGGCACGTCAACGATTTACGCGAAGACCGGCGGCTATCAACCGTTGTATGCCTATCGGCTGGTGGAATCCGATCATCACAGCAATTTGTTGGGCGTCAGTCATCATCGCACCGCTTTGGTCTTGCAACGGATTCACGACGGTCCCACTGAAATCGGCAGCCTGTTTCTCCGAGGCAAGTATCGCGGTGCAGGCCGCGGTCGCTGGCTTTCGCTGTCACGATTTGCCCTGATCGCGATGCTGCCCCATCGCTTTGCGGATCGTGTCATTGCCGAAATGCGAGGGAAAGCAAACGCTGACGGCAGCGTACCTTTTTGGGAGGCTGTGCCGGGGCGATTCATCCCCACCGATTTTGCCACCGTCGACGCAATGTCAACGATCTCCAAACAATTCATCGAAGAGATGATGCCCAAACACCCGATCTATCTGGACCTGTTGCCCGATGAGATCCGCCAAGGAATCGGCCAAGTCCACCAAGAAACGGTCCCCGCGATTCGACTGCTCGAAAGTGAAGGCTTCCGGGTCACCGACCTGGTCGACATCTTTGATGCCGGACCGATGCTCAGCTGCAAAACCGACAGGATCAAGGCGGTCCGCCGTAGTCGTCAAACGACAGTCACCAAGATTGTCGATGCCCTGCCCGATGACACTCCGGAGATGATATTGTGTAGCACCGCCAACGGATTCACCAGCGTCCGGGCAGCCGCACAAACCGGCGACGAACAACTTATGATCGATCGCCAAACCGCGGAATGTTTGCAGCTGGACGTGGGATCAAGCTGCGTCGTGCTGCCGCCACGGGCGTAGATCGATCCACACCACACAGCTGCATGCAGTACTGTACCGGTTACAGTCGTTTCAGCAGCTCAGCCTTTTTGCTGCTGAACTCATCCTCGGTAAGATAGCCCTTTTCGAGCAGTTCGCCGAGTCGTTCCAGCGTGCCGATGACTTCTTCGCTGGTCACCGGATTGCCGATCGACTGCGCTGCTCCTGGGTCGTTCACCGGGACGGATCCCGAAGTCGACACCGGTGTGGGATGATCACCAATACTTGATGAGGGTGAAGGGCACGCGTGTTCTGGAACGACCGTGCTTGGACGCGCCGTTGGTGGTTGTGCCACGCCCCCCTTCGATACCACCGGCAGCGTTGACAGATTCACGGTCCCGTATTGGCTGGTGAACGTGATCGAGCCACCCACGCCCTGCTGCTGAGCAAAGCCGCCGATTCGATGATCCAGCGTATCGTAGACCCAAACTTCGCCGCCGGTCGTCACTGCCAAACGTCGGCCTTGAGCGAAGTAGGCATAGCGGACATTGTTTTGTGAGCCGATCGCGTTTGGGATACCCAGTTCTCTCGGCCACCAGTTCGTGGTGGGATCGGGAACGAACAGACTGCTGGACGAGCCGATCGACCCCATGCCGCCGGATGCTTGTGATTGGTTGTGCGTGCCATTTTGACTTTGCGATTGAAACGATCCGCTGAACGGCGACTGCTGGTGGTTCGCCAATTCTCGCGAGATGTCGCTGCAGATGTTATCAACTTTATATTTCAGCTGATTGTTAAACAGATCGCTGACCATCGTCATTCCGCCCCGCATCCACTGGCCCGAGCCGCCAAACTCGGGGTGGCTGAATTGAGCCATGGACCCATTGCCGTTGCGGACCGCGATCAGCATGTGTGTGGCCGCATCGGTGGAAACACCATGACGCTGCGCGAGATCCTGGACAAGTTGCATTCCTGCTGCAGATAGATTGGGCACGTGGTTGTGACTTTTGGAGGTAGGTGTCGCCAACAGATCACAAAATGGGTCGTTGGTCTTCGCTCCATTGTCACCCATCCAGGTGAAAACGCAAAGCCGCTACGTTTTCCAGGTTTGAACCCAATCCGAGAGCTGCACGGTTTCTATTCGGCGGTCGCCATCTCGGTGTGTTGCTGATCGAGCCTCGTCCAGATCGCGGCGAGCTCGGCGAGTTTGTCAGGATAGGCGGTCGCGAGATTGTTTGTCTCCGTACGGTCTTCGCTCAAACGATACAGTTCCCAATCGCCGTGCTCGCCGGCCGCACTGATTTTCCAATCGCCTTTGCGAAGGGCTCGGTTTCCTTCGTGCGACCACCACAAGGTGCGTGCGAAATGGGTTTCGCCCGAAAATGCTGGGACGAGGCTCTGCCCCGGGCGGTTGGGGCCGTCCCCGTCCTGGTCCACCGTCTGTGCCAGTTCCAGCACGGTGGGCCAAATGTCGATCACATGCCCGGCCTGCGATCGCAGTTCGCCTCGGGCATCGATTCCCGCCGGCCAATGCACGATCAAGGGTGTCGCCGTTCCGCCCTCGTGGGTCCATGTCTTGTGATAGCGAAACGGTGTATTGCAGGTCGTCGACCAACCGGGACCCAGACACAGGTGACTCGCCCAGGATCCCATCGGCGCCGCGGGATCATGACCATCACCACGGACCATGATCTCGGCGCTGGCCCCGTTGTCGGATAGGAAAAAGATCACGGTGTTGTCGATCGCGTTCATCTTTCGAAGCTGATCGAGCACTCTTCCGATCTGACGATCCATGCAATCGATCATCGCGGCGTGAATCGCCATCTTGGTCGACTGAAATTCTTGCTGCCGGTCGGTCAGAGTGTCCCACGGCAGCGGACGATTGACTTCGCCGTCGCCAAGCTTTCGGATCGCATCGGGAAAGTCGTAGGGTGGGCCGACCGCGGGCATCACGTCCGACAACTTCCCCGTAACGATGCCCATCGACCGAATGCGTCGCCAGCGCTCCTCGCGGATCTTTTCCCAACCGCAGCGATAACGATCGCGATAACGGTCGATGTCCTCGGGCAATGCCTGCAACGGAAAGTGGGGCGCCGCAAAAGCCAAGTAGTGAAAGAATGGTTTGTCGGAATGGTTTGCTGCGTGATCCTGCAAACACTCCAGCACATGGTCGCCCAACGCGTTGGTTGCGTAAAAGTCGGTTCCCTTGGGTACCGGCGGCAATTTCTTGTCATCTTTCCAGTGCAGTGTCGGATTGAAGAATCGATGCTGGTCCTTCAAGTAGTACGAGTGATCGAATCCCTGAGCGATGGGCATCCCGTCCAGGTGCCACTTACCAGTGTGATAGGTGCGGTAACCGGCGCGTTTTAATGCGCGCAGATCAGCGGTGCCCAAACGGGCCGCTCTCCTCCTCCGCCACTGGGCACGCCGGGCACAAAGTCACGGCGGATACTCTGAGGGTAGTAGCCCGTTAGCAGCGATCCGCGCGTCGGCCAACATCGCCCGGCGTTATGGAACTGGGTGAATCGCAAGCCGGCGTCGGCCAACGAATCCAAGTTCGGTGTTTCGATTTCGCCGCCATAGCATCCGAGATCCGAAAAACCGAGATCATCGGCCATGATCAATACAATATTCGGCCGATCGTTGGACTGGTGCTCAGCGGCGTAATGCTCAGCAGTGTGGGCAACACAATCACCAAGGCCGACATGGCCAACATTGCGAGTTGGTTTTGTAAATGTCGCAGGCAGGATCGACCGGCGGCTTGTGTCCGGGCAGGATGCAGATCCATGGCATGTCCTCGTGGTGGATGCGCACGCGGCGCACTTGGTTCACCGTTGTGAGAGGGGCAAAAAGAAAAAAACCATACCGCTGGCGGCAACGCAGACGGTGATTCCGAATCGGCAGAGACCCGACTCAAGTTCCCACCGTATTGTCTTCTCTTGCGTTTCGGGGGTCAATTCCCGGCGGCAACCAGGCTTGCCCTTCGTGGATCGGTCGTGGTGGATGCAACACCCGGTTCTTGAATCGCGAAGCGATGGAAGGAGATAGCCCGGGGTGAGGCTGGCGAGCCTTGAGCGAGCCTGCCGTAACCCCGGGTTCGTGTCGCAAAAAAAACATTTTTCGGGCGGCGATCGGGCGGAGGAGCCGCCCGAACACAATACCTCGCAATCTTTAGCTGGGACTAAACGAACCTCGCTCGAGGCCAAGGCATGCTGGGGGCGGCATGCTGGGGGGCCAGTGCACTTTCGGCGGGCATGCTGGGGGCCCAGTGCACTTTCGGCGAGGGAAGATGCGAGGGAGTGGGGGCGGTGTGGTAGGTTCGGTGAGCCCATTGTTTACAAAACCGCCTTCGGGCGCAGCTTGCCGTCGCCAGCGCGGTCTGTCCTCGCGTTCTCGCTCGCCTGTCTTTCCTAGGGCCGCCACCGTGCCTGCCCTACGCGTTCGAAAATGCACTGACCCCATTCGCTGCATCCGCTGAATCACCTCCGGCTCACCCGGATCAATCAGGCCGGCGTTGCCTTCCCCGCCCACCAGGGCTGCCTCGGCGGATGTGACCGCGCCGCAAGTGCGTTTTTCGCGTCTGGCGATTTCCTGTAACTTTTCCCGGATGGGCCGAAAGTCGAGTGAAATCCGGCGTATCCCTGGACCCAATTCGGGTACTAAGTCCGTTCATTCTCGCTCAGGTTCATGAGCGAAAGTGCGCGTCGAAACCGATCAGCCGACATCTTTCATGCCCCCATGTAGCAGATGATCAAAAGTTCAGATACAGGGATATTAGCAAGGCGAATCGTTGCGTACCAGCGGGGTCGCCCGTACTATTGGGGGGAAGGAGATATTTCGTACTCCTCCTTTGGTTTTTGGCGGATACTTCGTACTCTTCCTTCACATAATTACTTGTTACCCGGAATAGTTGGATGACACTACGAGTTTGGGCGTGGCTATGAATGCGACCCAGAATGCAACATCGCAAGTCACCGGCACTGCACTTGAACTCGGTCTTTTCGGTGTCATATTGGGAGGAATGCTTGGAGCTGGATGCTTTGTTCCGATTGCAATCGCATTGGATCTGCTGCTGACACCACCGTTGAATGGCCCCGCCAACTACGGGCAAATCGGCTTTCTCGCGATTGTGTTGGGCTGCTTGCTTGGCGCTATCGGCTCGTCGATTTGCATCAAACCATTGATTGGCCGTTGCTGTGTATTCATCCTGCAGGTTCTTGTGACTGCACTCGCTGTCACGGTGTTGGATACCCTCATCGGCAAAACACTATGGACTTCGACGCTATTCGTTGCCGCGGGTATGCTGACTTTACTTCTTATCAGCGCTTTATTAATACTCGGAGATCGCGTCGACCGATTCGTGTGTAGCTTGAGGCAAACTCCTACACAGACCCAAGTCAGAGATAAGGGCACGATCGGGTAACCACGTGATGCAACCGAGTCCTCGAGTTGATCTTGGGCAATGGTTGCTCAAACGCTCGGACCGGCTGATGACCACCGTTCATCCGTGATGGTTCTCACGAATCGCAGATTTGAAAATGATGTTGGCTCGCTGTTTCTTTGACGACGGCAAATCCCGAAAGTTCTGGAACTGCACGCAAAGCGGTAAGAAACAAACGGTCCGTCACGGACGAATCGGGGCAACCGGGCGTGAAACCAAGAAATTGTTTCCAACTTCCGCAGCGGCGGTTGCCGATACCGAGAAACTGTTGCGTCAGAAACTTTCAAAGGGATACGTCCTTGTCGAACCTTCCAAACTGAAGATCTCCAGGCCGAAAGGCAAACGCAAAGCTACGGAGACCCAAGTGCGGGCATTAGAAACTAAGCTCAGAACTGAGCTACCGGAGGACTACCGCACCTTTCTGCTCACGCAAAATGGCGGCGTTCCTACCCCCTATTTTGTAACCATTCCAGGGCATCCCTACATCAACAACGTTGCTGTCGGGTATTTGCTGGGCATTTACGGAAGATCAGAACCCTGGCAAAGCCTGAACGCCGTCATGGATCGCAAACTGCCTTATCTGCCCAAGGGGCAATTACCGATTGCAGGCGACAGCGACATTTTCACGCTATCTCTCGATTCTAAACCGGGCTGTGTCTACTTTTGGGATCATGAGTCAGTCGATGTTGAAGACGAGGACGAGGAGGGACATGTGCACTTCAAAATGTCACACGGCTTCCTGTTGTCTGGATCATTCGATGAATTCCTTACAAGGATCGCGATGTACGAGCGTTGACCGACAATTGGATGAACCATCCGATGCAACCGAGCGGCGAAGTCGGGCGTTTTGAAGTGGATGATCAACCGTCGCCGCCGGCTGATCGGTAACGTTACCCGACTGAATGGCATGACTCTAACGGATGACCAGCAACAGTTCGATATCCCTTAGATATAACACTTCCAGGTCACACAAACGCACATGCATATGCACCAACTCCGCAATGCAAGCACCAAAAAGGATTTATAGCGCGCGATCCAAACGCGTTGGTGCGTTACTCCAGGACATCTTGTCACCTGTCGATTGGCAAACAACTACGGCCGACCCAGCCCGAGAACAGCCAGGTCGATATACTTGTCTCGATCTTTGTGAAACCGGTACATGCCCCATTGGCGACTTCGCCGTCCCCTGACATACCTTGACGCGATTGCTCCAAAAACATGGAAACAGTGAGCTCGTTAAGAAACTTAGCCTACTATTTGATTTCCGAGCATGGGTTCGGCCCCCGCCTTGGTTGTTTGTGACCACTGCACCTTCAGAAACATGGCATCAAAATACGACAGATAAGGGACGATCGCAGAGAATCAGGAGGCCTTAGGTACAGTTGCTTGGTGGGCTCGCGAGTCGTGTCGAAAGAATCGCGGGGGTGGGAACCATGAGGTTGAACGAAGAGGCACGCAGAGTTGCCGATCTTTGAATTGGAGAGTCGTCCGCACGGCCCCGCTGAACCCCTACCGTTATCGGGATGAAGAGTTGGCGGACTCCTCGGGTCCAGAGATGCGAGGTCGTCGGCATCAGACATGATCGGGACCAGCACGTGGATTCTTCGTCGCGACGTTGGATCGCGTGATTGCGGGTGCAGGCTGTCACCGATGAGGCCGAAGGCCAGGCAGACAATGCGCAGTCGGATCGGATTCTCGAAGGTGCGTGGTTAATCTGGGTCTTGCGGTCGCCCATGCTCTGAGATGCAATGATAGGATGCCGTTTCCTGGTCGTCAACGGATCGCCACTGCATCCGATAACAACGCCATGCAACTTAGATTCCGCACTTCTCGAAACGCATTTCTTTGAATTTCCCGCGGGTCATTTTTTGCGTCCGTAGGCGGATGGTTTGATCCCAAAAAGTTTCATGATCTTGTGCTGCAGTGGTGTGGGATTGGTGTATAGATCCAGGCTGTCTCCTTCGTCGGTTGCCAAGCGATGACGACTGAGGGTGCTCATTGCATCGATGAGACGTCGTGTCGTGGGACGCTGACAGTCTCGCCCCTCTGGATAAAGGGGCAGTGCATCTATCTCCGAGGTTTCCATCGCTTGACGAATCTCGCGTTCCATCAATGTTTGAATGACCAGCGTCAAGAAGTAGACACACAGGAGCGATTCGATTCGGCTCACTTCTTTCAAGTAAACCGGTGCCACGTTGAAGTCAGTTTTCAATTGACTGAAGCGTTTCTCGATGATCGGCTGACGCTTGTATGCACGCAGCACCTCTTCGGGTGTCATCTTCTGATCGTTGGTGATCAACGGGAACACGCCATCGGCGCGTCGGGCACGCTCCAGACTCTCTGCATCAATCGTCCAACTCAAGTCGAAACGCAGCTTGACTTCGCGTGTGTATTGCGTCTTCTCGCTTCTTCGTCCTGGCGTCTTCTGCTTAAGCTTTACTTCTTCCTCCTCTTTCACGACAACATTGAGCAGCGACTCGACTTTCCGGTGCGTAAGTATCTTTTCTACTTCCTCGTCCACGCGGTGCCTCTGACGCATCCTTGTTCGCGGGGAACGCAGTCGCGATTGCAACCAGCAGGGTGAGGGGCCGCGGCTTGGGCGTCTTCACGAACTTCGATACGAAAATTTCATTTCCCTTGCCAATATCCGGCAGACCCTGACGAACCACTC
>CAVTIV010000002.1:0-48377 GCA_963734865.1 Pirellulaceae bacterium | reverse complement strand
CGACCTGATTGGCAAACCCGACGAGTCCACTGCTCGCTGCGATTGACGGGCAATGTTCGGAAATTGCGTCGGAGTCATCCGCGTTCAAAGTGATGGCGCAGGATCCACATGCACGCCACCTCGCTGCATCATCTTGGGAAAGACGATGATCACATTGGTACCGAGGCCTTCAAGTTCGCCGCGGACCAGTCGTTCGGCATCTGTCCGATCGAGACCATCGCGGTCACCGCGGCGATGCCAATGACCACGCCGAGAATTGTCAGCGCCGCCCGCATCCGATTCTTGGCCAGCGATCGCAGGGAATACGGACGGAATTCCAGAGCCCATACTGTTCGTCGCCCTACAGATTCTGCTTTTTCGCAACCACCAACGTGTCACCGATCTTCAATCGCCGTCAACCATTTCGGTCCATGTCCCGTCCCGGACTCCCATGGTCACCCAATGGCTCGCAAAAATGGTTTTTTGAAGACCCAAACGTAACGGTTGTTCTTACGGCTCGCACCGACGCCTTTTCTTCGGCCGATTCTTCGTCCACCGATCATTGTCTTCTTGATCGCTAATCCCGGTGACGATCACTTTATCTTCAGGCCGAACGAGATCAACTTCGGGAAAAAAAGCAGTGCCGAATTCGGAATACGAACACAATGTTCACGCCGGACGATTCGAAACGACAAGCTGCGGTCATTCCCGGCATCAACTTGCCATCTTGATTGGACGCTGAAACGATTACCGGATAAGTGACAACATTTTGTGTCATCGAAGGGCTTAGCCGCACCTGCTTGATCGACCCGCGAAACAAGTCCTGCGGGTACGCGTCGACACTGAATTCGACCGATTGCCCGGCGTCCTTCGCGGCACGGATCAAGCCGATGTCTGCTTCATCCACCGAGGCGAAGACGTGCATTTCATCGCGGATGTTGGGGGCGACCACAAACAATTCGGGGGTTTGAAACTGGGCTGCCAACGTTTGTCCCGGTTCGATCTTGCGATCGATGATGGTCCCATCGACGGGTGATTCGATCCGTGTGTATTCGAGGTTCGCTTGCGAATTGGCCAGCGATGCTTCGGCTTGAGCCACGCCTGCTTGGGCGATGACCAACTGAGCTTCCAGCGATTGTCTGGCGAAGCGAAACTGGTCAACCTCGCCGTCGGAGATGTGACTTTTTCCTTTCTCCAGCAATTGGTCTGCCCGCTTCTCGTCGGCGATGGCACGTCCAAGATCGGCCTCCACGCGTTTCACCTCGCCGCGGCGAATCGCCAAGACCGCGCAGTCACCTTCCACGACAGCCTGATAGATGCGGGGATCGATCTTGGCCAGCAACTGCCCTCGTTTCACCTCATCATTGAAATCAACATGCAGTTCAAGAATTGGGCCGATACGAACGAGCCAACGGCCACCGACAGCACCGGTTTGACCTCGCCGGTGGAATTGACAACCGAGGTGATCGAACCTTCGCTGACGTTGACGGTGCGAAATTGAGGCTTGTTGCGTTCCTGCCAGTAAAGCTGGGCCCAGCGGACCGAACCGCCTAGGGCCGCCAAGATAGCGATCACGATCAGGAGGCGGACAAGAATGCGCATCAATGGTCAATGTCTGACGGATCGGAGATTGGGAGCTGACGAACTGGTCGTTTGCAGGAGCGCGGCGAAGGCCCTACCCCTTGGCCGTCATCTTACTCGATAAATCCCCCATTCAGGCCAGTTTCTGATCAGTGTCGCGACAATCGAAATGCGTGACCGCGAGTGAGGGACGATCAAGCGGAAGCGGAAAAGGAAGGGCTCACCGTGGGGAGGGTTTGCTCATCATCAGTTTGTAGTGGCCCGATCCCAGCAGATCGTCGATGCGATGCCTCAATTCGGTCGTCACCTCGACGCGATACTTGTCGCTTTTCAAATGCACGGTCTCGCCTTCGCTAAGACTGATGCTGAACAGCAGTTCCTGGGACCCCGGATAGCCGCGGACGATTTCGCGTAGCCGGCTGATGGTGCTTTGGTCATGTTCTTGTTCATCCAAGCGGATCCGCATGCCATGGGTATAACGGGTGTCGAGATCGGACAGTGGAATCAATTCGTCAATGATCAGGTTGGCTTCATCGCCGCCGCCACGACGGTCACTTTTCCTTTGGCCAGAACGACTGCGTCGGGCTGAACACGTTCGCCACAGACGGCGAACCCTTTGGGCCATAGGATGCATCGGATCGAACCCTGCATATCTTCCAAGTCAAAATTGGCGTACTTGGTGGGAGCACCAGGTTTGCCATTCTTGGTGTGGGCGAACTTGATCGCGCTGATCATGCCGCCGAGGATCACTTCGCTACGATCTTTGACGTCGGCGAGTCGATCGGTCGTGTGGGAGCGGAACGAAGCGAGTTTGGGTTCGAATTCGGCCAGCGGATGGCTGGCCAGATAGAAGCCGAGTACTTCTTTTTCGGCGAGCAATTTTTCTCGTTCGGGCCATTCGTCGATGTCGGGAAGCGGCGTCGATACGATCTGTGTCGTCTGTTCGTCCTCGAACGCCCCGAACAAACTTGCTTGGCCACTTTTCTTGTCGGCCTGGACGGACGCACCGGCCTGAACGGCGCGTTCGATCACGGCGTTCAGTTGGCTGCGGCGGGCCCCGAAGCTATCCATCGCGCCGGCCTTGATCAGAGTTTCGATAGCGCTCTTGTTACAAGCACTTGGGTCGACGCGTTCACAAAAATCAAAGATGTCTTTGAACGGTCCGTTCTTTTTTCGTTCTTGGGCGATCGAAATCGAGGTCGATCCGCCGCAGCCTTTGATGGCCGAGAGCGCGAAGTGGATCTTTCCGTCGGCGACCGAAAAATCGGCATCGCTGGTGTTCACATCCGGGTGCACGACTTCGATCTCCATCCGATCGCAATCCTCCATGTGCTCGACCAGCGCATCTTTGCGTTTGAAATTGCGCCCCGAGATATCGCTGGACAACAGCGCCGCCATGAATTCCACCGGATAGTGTGCTTTCAAGTACGCGGTTTGATAGGCGACCAAAGCGTACGCGGTACTGTGGACTTTTATTGAAACCGTAACCGGCAAATTTGACGATCAGGGTCCAGATATCCTCGGCGTCTTTTTCCGCAGAGTCCACTTTCGACGCGATCCTTTGATGAACACTTCGTGGTTCTGGTTGATCAGATCCTCTTTCTTTTTGCTGATCGCTTTGATGCAGGTGTAGGCTTTCGCCAGCGGCACATTGCCCAGTCGATTGAGGATCCGCATCACCTGTTCTTGATAGACCATGATCGAATGGGTCTCTTCAAGCACTTCTTTCAGAACCGGATGTTTGTACTCGGGTTGTTGCCGGCCGTGCTTGATGTTGACATAGTCGTCGACCATGCCGCCTTCCAGGGGGCCGGGACGATAGAGTGCCGCGGTGGCGATGATGTCGGTAAAGTGGTCCGGCTTCATCCGCAGCAGCAGGTCACGGATGCCACCCGATTCGAGTTGGAAAACGCCCTTCGTTTCACCGCGTTGCAACAAGGCGAAAGTTGCTTTGTCATCGAGCGGGAATTTTAGCGGATCGACGGCCTGGCCCGTTGTTTGTTCAATCAGCTGAACGGCACGGCTGAGGATGGTCAGGTTTCGCAGACCGAGGAAGTCCATCTTCAACAAACCCGATGCTTCGACGTCGCCCATCGACCATTGGGTGATGACGTCCTGCTTTCCCGGAACGCGGCCCAGCGGCACGTATTCGGTTAGCGGTTTGTCGGCGATCACGACGGCGGCGGCATGAGTGCCGACGTTCCGTGCGAGACCCTCGATCTTCATCGCCAAATCGAGCAACTCGCGAATTTCCGGGTCCCCCTCGTAAGTCATTTTCAGGTCGGCGCTTTTGTCCAGCGCCTTCTTGATCGTGATCTTCAGTTCATCGGGGACCATCTCGGTGACTTGATTGACCCGGGCAAGGGGGATGCCCAGGGCACGCCCGGTATCTTTGATCGCCGCTCTGGCCGCGAGCGTTCCGAACGTTCCGATTTGGCAGACCATTTCATGGCCGTACCGCTGTTTGACATAATCGATCACTTCGACGCGGCGTTCTTTTTCAAAATCGATATCGATGTCGGGCGGTTCGGTCCGGCTCTCGTCCAGAAATCGTTCGAACAGCAAGTCGTACCGCAACGGACAAACGTGGGACAGATACAGCGCGTAACAAACGATCGCGCCCACGCCGCTACCGCGAGCCGTGGCCGAAATTCCACACTCGCGGGCGTACTTGACGAAGTCCCAGACGATCAAGAAGTAGGTCGGGTAGCCGAGCTTTTCGATCACATCCAGCTCGCGATCGAGCCGCGCCATCACCTCGTCGCTGAGCTTTCCGTCAACGATCCGTTCGTCGTCCTCTTGATACCGTTGCAGCAATCCGGTGATGCACAATTCACGCAGATAGTCGATCGGCTTCTTTTGATCTGGGCAATCAAATCCGGGAAAATAGTACTTGCCGAGTTCGAGATCGATGTCGACCGAGTTGGCGATTTCCTGGCTGCGGGCGACCGCATGATCCAGACCCGGAAACTTGTCGTACATCTGCTGCGGGCTGCGCAGGAAGAACTGATCGTTCTCCATCTTCATTCGGGACGTGTCGGTCCTGAATCTGCCCGTGTTGATGCACAGCATGATGTCCTGTGCCTCGGCATCTTCCGGATCGACGTAATGTGTGTCGCTGGTTGCCACCAGTGGCAATCCCATCCGCTTGGCGATTTCGACAGCGCCGTCCAACTGCAATCTCTGGATCTCGACATCGTTGTTCATGATCTCGATGAAGTAGCGATCGGCAAACACTTTGTGAAACCATCCAGCGATATCGCGAGCCTCTTGCTCGTGTTCGGCGGTATCGATTCCCTTCACCACGGCGCGGCTGAATTCGCTACTGACACATCCCGACAAACAGACGATCCCTTCGCTGTATTTTTCCAGAATCTCTTTGTCGATTCTCGGTTTGAAATAGAAACCCTCCAACGACGCGGCGCTGGCGAGCTTGACCAGGTTTTTGAATCCGGTTCGATTCTGGGCCAACAGTGTCAGGTGATAGCTCGCTGCTTTGCTGCTCGTGGCACCCCCTTTGTCAAAGCGGCTGCCCGGGGCGATGTACGCCTCGTAGCCGATGATCGGATTGATCTGGGCCGATTTGCATTTGCGATAAAACTCCAGAGCGCCGTGTAGATTTCCGTGATCGGTCAGCGCCAGCGAGTTCATGCCGTGGTCAACACAGCGATCGACCAAACGGCCGATATCCCCGGCTCCATCAAGCAGGCTGTAATGGCTGTGGCAATGCAGATGGACAAACGGACGTTCTTCCGCGTTTTCGCCGATCGTTTCGGTTGCAAGCTGCGTAGAGGTGGCAGATTCAGTCATCAGTCGCCTTCGTGGGTCGTGATCTCGAGAGCATTCAACAAGGATTCACCGCATCGGTTAGCCTACCGCAGCGATCCGAACAGGACAGCGACTTGACAAGAAAGTCGGTCCCACCCAGGTTAGCGAGCGTGACCGCCCAAGGTACCAAATCCGCCTCCGCGAACCGCTGGCACAGAGTTGGGAGGGGGGTCGGTGGCGTTGTTCAGGAAATGCGATGGCAGAACGCCTTTCTGCTTGGCGAAGGGCGCAATCCTTGCCATACTATCGGTTTCGGCCATACTATCGGTCTCGGCGACAACGTCGATCTCGGCCGATCAGGAGATCGGGATCGTTACCCGTCATGTTTTGGCGGTCTCGCCGGCGGTGAGACTGTCGTGCACCACCTGCTCATCTGCCAGCCGAAGTCGGTCGGCGCGAGAAGACTTGCATCCACACCATTCCGGAGCCCACCATTCGTGCAGAAGCTGTTGTTGTTCCCACTGCGTTTGTGCGTCGGATGGGGGCTGTCCCCGCGGCTGTTGAGTCTGATCGGGGCCACGATGTTGGTGTTGCTCAGGCTGTCGATCGGGTGGCATTTCTATAGCGAAGGAGTCGACAAGGTCCAATCCGGTACCTGGGACGCGTCGCCCTTCTTTGCCAATGCCCGAGGTCCGTTTGCCGAGGACTATCGGAAATTGGTTTGGGATGCCGACGGCGGTTTGCGCCGCAACATGGACGATACAATGTTGTGGTGGGCGCAGTTTCGCGACCGCGTTGGCCAACATTACGGGTTTAATGAACAGCAGGTAAATCTGGCACAAGCCAATTACAGCGCCGCGGTCGAGCGGCTGACGAAAGTGTTAGAGGACAACGAAGCCACTTTGGCGGAATACGATTTGGGTGTTCAGCGGTTGGCCGACTTGAACGAAGACCCGGTACGAAACGGCGTGGCCAGCTTGCGGGGGCAGCGAGAGACCGTTCGTCGTGAATTGAATCAACAATTGGATCCGGTGCTCGTTGAGATCGACGCCGTTTGGGATAATTACGAGTCGGCCCAGAATGCGATCGCCACTGGCGACCAGAAACTTGAGTATCCACCGCTGTCGTTGGGAAGGCCGCGCGTGGCAGCGATGGACACCAACGTGATCAATGCCGTCATGCCCTATTTTGACTTGGTGATCGGGCTTTGTTTGTTGTTTGGCCTGTTCACTCCTGTGGCGGCGTTGGCCGCGGCCGGTTTTCTCGGTTCCGTATTTTTGAGCCAGTATCCCCCCTCGACCGGGCCGACTTCCAGCAACTACCAACTGATCGAGAGCATGGCCTGCCTCGTGTTGGCCGGGACTGGGGCCGGACGTTTTGCCGGTCTCGACTATTTCCTCCATTTAATTGTCCGCAAAGTGTGGGGCACTCCCACCGACAGAGGTTAAGAATATGGTTGATAAACTCTCTAGCGATCAACGCCAGGTCGGTCAGGCCAATTACTACGAGGCCATCGGCAGTTACTACGACGTCAACCGTCGCGACTTTCTTCGCGGCATCGTGGCGGCCGGTGCCGTTAGCGGCGCCGGTCTTGGTGCTGTCTATTTTGGTTACAACAAGGTCAACGATCCGGTACGGATTGCGGTGATCGGTACGGGTGATGAGGGCAACGTTCTGATTGGCGGTTGCAATCCGGAGTACGTCGACGTCAAAGCGATCTGCGACATTCGGCCGTTTGGGCAGTACCGGGCGTTCAACGGTGATTACAGTTCCCCCTCGGCACTGGTGCGTCGCCCCGGATTGGTCAGGGTCGCTGGCTACAAGGACGAAGCGGAAGCGAGAAGGAACGTCAAGGTTTATGATGGCAGCAACGGCGGCATCATGGCCTGTTTGGATCACCCTGACATCGAAGCCGTGATCATCGCGCTGCCGCTGTGGTTGCACGCACCGGTTGCCGCCTTGGCGATGGAAAAAGGCCTTCACGTGCTCACCGAAAAGCTGATGGCGCACAACGTTGCCCAGTGCAAAGTGATGGCGCGGATGGCGGGCCAACTGGAGGACAGGGCTGGCAATCCCATTCACTTGGCGACCGGGCACCAGCGTCACTACAACGTCAAGTACGACAATGCGGTGAACCTGATTCGTTGGGGATTGCTCGGCCAATTGCATCACATCCGAGCCCAATGGCACCGCGGAAACCTGCCCGGTGGCGACAGTTGGAAGATGCCGATCCCGGGCGGCGAGATGACCGCCAAAAACAAGAAGTTCGATAAAATTGCCGGTGATATCAATGATCGGCGCAAAAAAATCCTCGCCGCGTCCGATCCGAAGGGTCCCGATTTCAATCCCGCGGCGATCCCACCGCTCGAAGCCGAACTGGCACAATTGCTGGCCTGGGATGCCGATAAGAATGTGGACCCCAAGGAATTCGGCTACCTAGACTTTACCTCCGGCGACAAGGTTTTCACGGCGATGGAGGAACTGCATCGTTGGCGACTGTTCGACCGGACCGGTGCGGGTTTGATGGCCGAATTGGGAAGTCATCAACTCGATGCCGTCAGTATTTTCCTGAGTTCGCTGAGGGATGACGGAAAGAAAGTTCATCCGTTAAGCGTTCACGCGGTTGGGGGCCGGCACATCATGCCGCTGGACCGTGAAGTCGACGATCATGTCTATTGCATGTTCGAATTTCCCGGGCCCGAATATCCCCAATCCTTCGACGTCGGCTACTACGACCGGGTCGAGGATTATCCCGATGGTGCTGTTCCCGGATACGATACGGATCCGAACAAGAAAGTCGTCGTCACTTACTCGTCGATCAACGGCAACGGTTTTGGCGGTTGGGGCGAGGTCGTGCTTGGCACCAAGGGTACGCTGATTCTGGACAAAGAAACCGATGTGCTGCTGTACCGCGACAGCGATACCAGTAGCAAAGTTGGCGTGTCCAAGAAGGAAGGTGGTTACGCCTTGGACACGAGCGCCAGCGGTGATGTCAACGCGCCGGTCGCCCAGGCGGCCGATTCGGGACCCGTTAGCCGCGGATACCGCGAAGAAATCGAGCACTGGGCCTACTGCATTCGCAACCCTGACAAGGAAAATCGCCCACGGTGCTATCCCGAAGTTGCAATGGGTGACGCAGTGATCGCGTTGGGGACCAACGTAGCCCTCAGGAACGCCGCCGCGGGCAAAGGGGGCTATCTCGCGTTCCAAGAGGAGTGGTTCCAGATCGACAGCGATGCGACGCCCGATGGCAGTGACATCGCCGCCGAGACGGAGTTCATGAAAAAGCCCGTGGCCTGACAGCCTGGTGATTTTCAAAATCCAGTGCTGGGATAGCCGCCGTTTGCTAACCAAACGTTGCGTTTTTGGACGGTACGATCGCGGAGCGATCGGCAACCATCAAAAATCAACGGGCTGCTCGCGGTTGTTACGGTGCATCTCGTTGCATCCGCGCCGGGCAGCCCCATCGGCCGAAACAAGCCTCTGGAGCCGTTCCGGCACGCGCCATTGCCACGGACCCAAGATGCCCTAGGGAGCTTCGGTTTTTTCCGGGGCGTCCGCTTCAGGAGCCTTTGCTTCAGGAGCCTTCGCTTCAGGAGCATCAGCTTCGGGAGCCTTCGCTTCAGGAGCATCAGCTTCGGGAGCCTTTGCTTCAGGAGCATCAGCTTCGGGGGCCTTTGCTTCAGGAGCATCAGCTTCGGGAGCCTTCGCTTCGGGAGCCTTCGCTTTGGGGGTTTCGGTAGCGGGCGTTTCGGTACCGGCCGTTACATTGCTGCTGCTTGGCGTTTCGGCCGTGGCTGTGATGTTCGAGCTGGCACTTTCGGTCGGCATCGCTGTGGACGTGTTGACGTCGGTGGATGGTGGCGGCGGGTTGCAACCGATGGTCAGGCTTAGCACGGCCGTGGCGGCAGCGCCTCGAAGGATCAATGGAATGTGTTTCACAGGAAAGGATCTCCGTGAGGTGAAGGATTGGCAGAATCTCATCCAGCGCTAGATAAGTTGCCAATTCGAGCGAATGTCGAATCGTACACAATCGCGATCAATTCCGGATGATTTGTACGTCAATCCCTACAGTGGAATCGCTTTTCTGCAGATTGAAAGGGGGACGATCAAAATAATCGGCATGATCGGTCCGTTTTCGGCGGAACCTCCCTCCTGCTCGATGGACGCAGTGGCTGGCGGCCATCGCGATCGTCGATGTCCACGAAGACCTCTGTTTTCCGGCCTTGGTATTCGGTAGGGAACTGCCATGAAAATTCGCCAAATGACCCTTTTCGCAGCCTCCATCGCGGCGATCTGCCTGATCACGGCAGATCTCGCTCATGGCCAGCAACCGGGGGCAACCGCGAAGCCGCGTGCCGCCGAGCCGGCGGCGATCCACGGGCTGCAGGGTGTGCCGCAGTTCGGTGCGTCGGGTGCTGGATCGAGGTCGACGACTTCGGATGTTCGCAACAGCCGAATGTCGGCGTCGGAACTTCGCCAGGCTCGCGCACAATATCGGTCCCGACAGCGAATTGCTCGCTTGGAGTACAACCTCTGGATGGGATACGAACCGCTGAGGCCGAATTGGAATTCGATTCCAATGATGTCCAGTCGTTACACTGGCCGGCAAGTTTATGTGCCCCTCTATGTGCATACGCGGTAGTGCGTCCTGGCGGCGATCGCGCCACGGTTTTTTTATCTTTGGGTTTCGGGTAAAGATTCACCGTTGCCACTGCCGAAGTCACTTGACGGGGGTGGGGACGCCGCGCGCGAATCTTGCGCTGGCATAAAAACCGTGAAACTGCACTTCCGATCCCTGCTGCGTCTGCTCTTTCTGCTGCTGCCAATTCTGGTACTGCTGATCAGCGGTTGTTCGCTGATCCCCGAGACGCGGCACCGCGATGTCTTGCACAATCCCTTTCCGCAGTTGAAACGGGTGGCAGTGCTGCCGTTTTTCAACCAGAGCAGCGAGCCAACGGTCAACTCGGATCAAGTGGCTGAGAGTTACTATGCGGCACTTCAAGCGATCCCCGGTTTCGAGGTGCTTCCGGTCGGCGTGGCAAAGGCACAATGGCTTCAATACGCGTTGATCCACGGCGAACCGCGGACCGGAAAAGAGTTTCAGCAGCTCGCCCAACAGATGGGCGTTGAGGCATTGGTGGTCGGTTCGGTGACGGACTTCGACGCCTACTATCCGCCGCGATTGGCAATGACGGTTCATTGGTACGCGGCCAACGAGGGTTTTCATGCGATCCCTTCGGGATATGGACTGCCCTGGGGTACCGATGCAGAGAAACAGATCCCACCCCGAATCGTTCGAGAGGCGGAGTTTGAACTGGCCCGCAGTCAGCTAGCGACTCAAACACCATTGATCAGTGATCAACAGGTACCGACGGCACAACAGCAAGTCGAACGCGTTTCTGGTCAGAGCGAGCTCCGCTCAGCGGAGCAGGGCCACGTCGCTGGGAATGTCGCACCGGTACCGCTTCCCGAAGGGATCGTTGCCGCGGGATCGATCGAAGACGGATGGGTCGGCAACCGTTTGGTGATGGAGGAAATCGCCGCGCCGCTGCCGCCCGATTGGCCCGACCCGACCGACCTGATTCCCGACCCGCCATCGGCCGAGCGACCGATTGCGTTGGTCAGTCACGAGCCTGTTCTTTCGCATACGCGGTTGTACCGAGGTGATGACAGATACTTCACAAATCGGCTCGCGGACTATGTCGAGACCGGCGATGATGCCCGTCCGGGAGGATGGCAGGATTATTTAAAACGTAGCGATGATTTCATCCGTTTCTGTTGTCACCTGCACATCACCGAAATGCTGGAATCCCGGGGTGGTAGTGACCAAAGCGACCTCATCTTGCGATGGCCTCTGAGCCGATACTGAGCCCAGGTAAGCCAGGTAAGAAACTGGCGTGTTGGTAAGTCGGGCTGCAAATTGCTATCGGATATCCACGCAGATGGAAAGAGAAATCAACGTTTTGGCGTTGGTCAAAGGCGAGGAGCGATTCATCTTCCTCTTTGATGACGAGAATCGGGACGAGACGCTTCGTCAGTTGGCGCGATTCGCAGCCGACCCGGAACTCGATTTCTCGTGGTATGACGCCGCGATGCTCAGCCGCAAGATTCGCGACGCGGTTCCAACCGATGACGACATGCAAGCGAGCCAAGAATTTGACAGTCTGTCGATGGATGACTTTCACGGGGGCTGACCACGGTCCGCCAAGAGTGACCGAGATGGTTCTGGTATCCACCGTTTGAACCAAGTGATGATCGATGCGAAGTGCCGTCGCACAATTCTTGAAGTATCTGGCGATCGAGCGGAACGCTTCCGCTTTTACCATCAAGGCTTATCGTGAAGACCTGTTCGGGCTGATCGAATGGCTTGAATCGCAGCAGGGCAAGGTACCACGACCAGACTCGCTGACGCCTCAGGATCTTCGTACTTTTCAGGCCGCGCTCGCCGAGGCCGACTATGCCAGGACAACCATTGCCCGAAAGCTGGCGTCGCTTCGCAGTTTTTTTCGATTCGCGATGCGTCAGGGGTTGGCCAAGAGCAATCCTGCCAAGCCGCTCCGCAATCCGCGACGACAGCGCAAGTTGCCCCTCGTGCTATCGACCGACGAAGTGGGGCGATTGTTGCTGACACCACCGGCCGACAATGTTGCGGGACTGCGAGATCGAGCGATCTTGGAAACGATGTACTCGTCCGGACTCCGGGTGAGCGAATTGGTTGGGTTGCGAGACGGCGACATTGACGCCGGCCAGCAAGTGGTCCGAGTTCGCGGAAAGGGCCGTAAAGAGCGGATGAGCCCACTCGGATCGTTCGCAATTCGCGCGACTCAATCGATACGCGAAGCAACGCGTTCGAGCGGCCAAGACAGAAGCTCTTGGCCGCGCAGGCCCCTGTATTCGTGAATCGATTCGGACGCAATTTGACCACGCGAAGTGTTGGGCGAATGTTGGAAAAACACATTGCGGTTGCCCAGCTCGATTCACGAACCAGCCCACACACGCTGCGACACAGTTTCGCGACGCATCTGCTCGATCGCGGTGCGGACATTCGCAGTGTTCAGGAGTTACTGGGACACAAAAGTCTGACAACAACACAAATCTATACGCACGTCAGCGCCGCTAACTTGCGGAAGGTGTACGAAAAGGCTCATCCCCGGGCCTCATGAGTTTTGCGGCAGGCGACTTACCGATAACGTCGGTTCAGCCTTTCCGGTGAGGCTCCCAAGGCATAGGACACTTGGATCGACCAGTTTTGCAGCGTTTGCCTGATGACGCCTCGCCGTTGCCAGCGTCGCGGGTTGATCGTCACCGGGCCTTGCAGCAGCAATGGTCTCGAGATCGTGCCCAGCCGCTTTGAAAATTCGACATCTTCCATCAGTGGGATCTCTGCGAACCCGCCCTGCTCTTTCAACACGTCCCGGCGAACGAAAATCGCTTGGTCGCCAAACGGAACTCGACGATATTTCACTCGCATCGCATTGCCCATCTCCAGCACGCGAAAGATGCGACGTGATGAATCGATCCGCTGCCGAAAAGCGCCCCAGATCGCGTCGGGATGTTCACAAATCTGCTCCAGGCAACTGGCATCCAGACGGTTGTCGGCATGCAAGAAGAGTACGAAGTGTCCTGTGGCAAACATCGCGCCGGAATTGAGTTGAATTCCACGGCCTGGTAGAGAACGGATCACTTTGGTGGCACCGGATTCCGTTGCCCGCCGAGCAGTTTGGTCACTGCTGCCGCCATCGGAAACAATCACATCGATTGCACCGGCACGCAGTGCCGATTGGATCGCCGTTGCGATCGAATCTTGTTCATCGATCGCGGGGATGACCACAGAGATATCGCTCGGTGTCATACCGTTTGTACTTCGCGCAAACGCATGTAGGCGATTGGTCCAAAGACCAACAGCGGAACCCAGGCCGCCATTGTCGGCGATAACAGATACCCGCTACCGCCCATTGCCCCGGCCAGCGTCTTGACCGCAAAGAAGAACAATACGGTGACCATCGCCACGCCGATCATCACAAACAGGTTGCGACCGTGGCGATTGACGACCAAAGGTAACCCCAACAACACCAGAGCGAAGTCCAATGGTAGCCGAATGATTCGCTCGTGCAGCAGCACATGAAAGCTCATGCTGCTGTATACCGCCGGATTTCGGACTTGTTTCAGGAGTTCTGCGACGGAGGCGTACCGGGTTGCGGACTGGTTGGACTGCAGCAGATCCGTGTTCACGGTGGTTGCGAAGAAGCATTGATGCGCCCCCAACCAGATCCGATCCCGGCTGGTCATGAAGATTGGCCGGTCATTGGCCGAGACTGATGGAAGTTGGTCGATCTGGTCGGGACGCTGAACGTGGTCCAGCATGTATCCCGATGGATGCTGATCATTCGCCTCGACCCACGTCGCCGTCTCGGCCAGCATCAGATCGCCGTAACCGGGGTAGTCACCGTCGAGCCGGAAGCTGGGCTGTCGAATCACGCGGCTGTGTGTCAGCAGGGATGTCCCATCGACGAGAACGCGGCTGGTTTCATCGTATTTGGCAAGGATCGCCTGTTCGCTTTCCCCGGAAATGTCTTTTGCTTTCATGGTCAGAGCGTCACGAAATTGAGGCAACAGCAACTCGCGATCGGCCAGCTGCAGCAAGACAATCAAGAGCGATGCCACGATCATCGGTCGAAGGATCCGACCGTGGGAGATTCCGGCCGATAGCGTTGCGGTGAGTTCACCCGACCGCCGTAGCCAGCCGACCGTAAACAGCAGGGCCATCAGGGCGATGATGGCTGCGGTCCAATCGAATAACAGCAACATGTAGGGACCATAAAACCGCACCATGACCTTCAACAGCCCGCCCTCGGATTCGCCATGTCGCACCAGGTCATCCAAGCTGGTAAAGGCGTGAAACACGATGAAGATACCGGCGATCGAGAAAAAGCAGACGGCCACCGTCCTCAGAAACAGCACCAGGATGTAGCGATCAATTTTGGTCACGGGTAGTGGCCTGTCGCAAACGACGTGGGAGGGGAAGAATACGGCGGATGGCAGAAGCGTTTTGAGAGCCTGAGCGTTTTTGAAAGCCCGGTGCCTAGCTGGACAGCGCCACTTTTGTTGTAGTCCTGCCACTCCGCTGGCAGGGCATGCCGCGATTTGCGGCAAATGACCCGCCAGCGGAGTCGCGGGACGACTTGGATTGCATCGCCCGGTAAAACACGAGGTCTTCGTTAAAAAGTGGCGCTGTCCAGCTAGGCACTATCCCGATTCTGGCCACCCTATGGCAAGAGCGGATGATCAGAACACCATTTTTCCCGTGAAAGAGATCTCGTGAGCCACCATGTGGTCATTGTCGGCGGTGGGTTCGCTGGCCTGTCGGCCGTCAAGCGTCTGGCGAAAGAGAAGCAGCTCGAGATTACGTTAATCGATCGCCGTAATTATCACCTGTTTCAGCCGCTGCTTTATCAGGTGGCGATGGCCGGCTTGAGTCCCGCCGATATCGCCGCGCCGATTCGCAGCATTGTTTCACGCCTCAAGAACGTACGTGTCGTCTGCGGTGAAGTGGATTCGGTTGATGTCGAGCACTCAAAACTGAACACCAGCAACGGCACGCTTTCCTACGACTATTTGCTGCTCGCCTGCGGAGCCATGCACAGCTACTTCGGAAACAACGATTGGGAACCGAACGCTCCCGGTCTGAAGACGATCGAGCAGGCGACCGAGATTCGCCGACGTGTCTTGTCCGCATTTGAGTTTGCCGAATTGACCGATGACGCGGACGAGCGGCGTCGGCAATTGACGTTTGTGGTCGTTGGCGGCGGACCGACGGGCGTCGAATTGGCCGGCGCGATTGGCGAGATGAGCCGATTCACGCTGTCTCGCGATTTTCGAAACATCGACTCCAAGCAAGCGAGAATCATCCTGGTCGAGGCTGGCAAAAGGATCTTGCCGATGTTTTCCGAAGCGCTGTCGAGTCGAGCGATGCGTGATTTGGAACAACTGGGCGTTCAGACCTGGACCAGCAGTCGAGTGACCAAGATTGACGAGGACGGCGTCGACGTGTCGGGCGAGCGAATCCGCGCCGCGACCGTGCTCTGGGCAGCTGGCGTGAAGGCCGCCAGACTCGGTAACCAGAGTGGGATGGAGTGTGATCAGGCGGGTCGAATTGTCGTGGACCGCGATCTATCGATCCCCGGTCACGCGAACATCTTTGTGGCGGGTGATCAATGCGCTTTCATGGATCAGAAAACCAACCGCCAACTCCCCGGTTTGGCTCCCGTTGCTGTCCAACAAGGTAGGCACGTCGCCGACACGATTTGTCGCGAATTGCACGGGCAGCCGAGAACGGAGTTTCAATATCACGACAAGGGCCAAATGGCGACGATCGGTCGAACCCGGGCGATCGCCGCGGTCGGCAGGTACGGATTTACGGGCGTTTTTGCCTGGCTCGTATGGCTTGTCGTCCATATTTATTTCTTGACCGGATTCAAGAACCGTTTGTTTGTGGTGCTCAGTTGGGCGTGGTCGTTCTTCTCCTTCCGGCGAGGTTCGCGATTGATCGTCGGCAAGAAATGGCGGTCGTATGACGCTGAGAGTCTGGACCGTGCCGAGACCGTGCGATAGGCTTCGGATGGGGCAACGCATCAGTCAGGCTGAAGGCCTGTTCCGCCCATTGAAGTGTGAAGCATGATCAAGCTGTTTCGTGTTGCCGCTGTTGGTTGTCTGGTTCTCACCCTTTCTTTCGATCTCTGCGCCCAACAAGAGAATCGGCAACTTGAATATCACGAGGATGTTGTCTACGGCAAAGGCGGTGACGTCGAATTGCACATGGACATCGCGTCGCGGAAGGATTTGAACAAGCCGGCACCTTGCATTTTAGTGATTCACGGCGGCGCCTGGCGGGGCGGTGACAAACGGGATCATCGCAACGAAGTCTTTGCCTTGGCATCGCAGGGCTACGTCGCAGCGACCGTGCAGTATCGGTTCTGTCCCGACTATCGATTTCCGGCGCAAGTGGAAGATGTGAAATGCGCGATTCGATACTTGCGTAAGAACGCGGAGCAATATGGGATCGACCCGAGTCGGATCGGCGCCCTCGGTTTCTCCGCCGGCGCGCACCTGGCAATGATGCTTGGCACAATGGACTCGGAAGACGGGCTGGAAGGCGATGGCGGCTGGCCCGACCAATCCAGTAAAGTCCAAGCCGTCGTTTCCTTTTTCGGACCAACGGAGCTTGGTGCCGAGGATATGCCGGCTCGGAGCTTGCCACTGGTCAAGGATCTGATTGGTGGATCGAGAGAGGCACAGGCCGACGCGTATCGGCGCGCTTCGCCAATCTCGTACGTGAACAAAGGGGACGCCGCGATGCTGCTGTTTCAAGGCACCGCGGATGTGTTGGTGCCCTATTCGCAGGCGATCAAAATGGTGACCGCGATGACCGAAGCGGACGTGCCGGGACGCGTTGAATTTCTGATTGACGCCGGTCATGGCTGGGGCGGCAAGGATCGCGACCGAACGATTGAAGCGACGAATTCATTCTTTCGCCGCTATTTGCAGCACGACGCGGCCGATTGATCGAGCGATCTCTCCGCGTCGGCCGACTCATGATCGTCCGCAGTCATGCGTGACCGGTCGTCGCTATACTGACTCGATGAGCAATTCCCCTGATTCCATGCGTGACTCGGCCGATGATTCCGGCTCATCCGCAGGCGATGTCGAAACGCTGGAGACGGTGATGGCCGAGTACCTGGAGCGGATCGAACGGGGTGAGACGCCCGATCCGGCCCAGTACCTTCGTGACTACCCGCAGCAGGCCGCGGAGTTGCGAAGCTTTTTTCGCAATCATCATTGGTTGCGCGAGGCACCTTCGCCGCAGGCGATGTCGCTGGATGGCGTTCAGATTGGTCCCTACGAACTTGAGTGCGAGATCGCTCGCGGCGGGATGGGGGTCGTTTATCGAGCTCGTCAACAGGGACTGGAGCGTCCGGTCGCGCTCAAATTGATCAGCAGTGGTGTGCTGGCGGGCGAGGAAGAACGCCGTCGATTTCGGATCGAAGCGGAGGCGGCGGCAAGACTTCACCATCCGGGAATCATCGCGATTCACGAGATCGGTTCTTGGCAGGGCTATGAGTATTTTTCGATGACCTTGGTCGATGGGCCAACATTGCAGTCACGCGTTGTCAATGGCCATTTCGATGACGATGAGGCGGCACGCATGGTTCGCGATGTCGCTCATGCGGTGGCCTATGCCCATCGCGCCGGAATCGTTCATCGTGATTTGAAACCCGATAATGTTCTGGTCAGCGAAGATGGTCGACCGTTGGTAACCGACTTTGGTTTGGCGAAGTGGCATCGCGAAGGAACGACGATTACCCGGACCGGCCAGGTATTGGGAACGCCGCACTACATGAGCCCCGAACAGGCATGCGGGCGTGGTGACGGCGACATGGCAACCGACATCTATTCTCTGGGCGCGATTCTCTATGCATTGCTCACTGGCCGGCCGCCTCATTCGGGCGGTTCCGCAGCGGAAGTGTTACGGAGTGTGCTTCAAGATGAACCGGAATCCCCGCGACAGATCCGCCGAGAGATTCCCCTTGATCTGGAGCATATCTGCCTCAAGGCGATCCGCTATGAACCGTGTGATCGGTATGAGTCGGCTGAGGCATTGGCAGAAGATTTGGATCGGTATCTCTCGGGCGAGACGATCCATGCCGCCGGTAGTGGACTACTCGATCGGATGGCCCGCGAGATCCGTCGTGACCAACATCAGAACTACTTCGAGGCCTGGGGCCGCACGCTGGTTCGAATCGGAGTCATTATCTTCGTCGCCCACGTGCTGATTTTTGTCCTATCCCAGTCGGCGATGCCAAACTGGATTGCTTGTTCGGCGCCGCGGGCGACGATGCTGGTGGCGATCTTCGCGACGATCTACCACGCCCGCGACGGCGCGGTCTTGCCGCGGACCGTTGCCGAGCGGCCGGTATGGTCGATTTGGCTCGGTTACCTGGCTACCCTTGGCGTGATGAATTTGTTGTTGTGGATCGGTGGAGCCGACCAAGGTGCTCTCATTCCGATCGCGTCCGCTCTGAGCGGATTCGGCTTCATCGCCATGGCAGGTCATGTTTGGGGCGGGTCGGCGCTGTACGGATTGGGATTTTTGGTCGTGTCGATCGTGACGACCATCTTTGTCACCGCCGCGCCGCTGCTCTTTGGAACGATGTGGCTCGTGGGACTGATCGGCCTGGCTGGCCATTACCGATCACGCAAGCCCGGCTGAGGATGGGTTTTGAAAAATGGCGTTTGCTGACCTTTGCTGGTCGCTGCTTCCAGCATGGCTGGCGGATGGGGTCGAGTGTGGGCGGGCGCTCCAGCAACAAGCCGACGGCCACCCCAGCAAACCAGCAGTCTGCCAGAGACACTCGCCCCGATAACCGTCTTATTCGTTAGCCCGATCACGGTTCGCTGGTCCGCCTGACGAAGACACTTTCGCGGCCGTCCGTGATTCAATGAACAGTTTCACGGAGGATGGAGAAATTGTTTCCCGTAATGGGCATTCACATGCGCTGGTTCACTGCTGTTGCTTTGTTGGTCGGATTCGCGGTGTCGGCGTCGGCACATCATCCCGACCGCGAAAACAAGCCTGTTCATCCGCGGATCGATTTGATTGGGCCGTTGGGAAATCGATTGCCGATGTCGTATCGCCGCAAATACAATCGGCCGACCTACCTCGGTGGCAAGATCGCCTACTGGATCGCGCCCAGCAGTCAGGAGGCGATGGCCTGGCACGAAGCGACCCATTTAAGGGCCTATGCGGATCATCGGCCACGAATCGAAAAGCACTACTTTTATCCCAAACCGTGGGAAGCCCTGCAGATCGGACCACGTGTGGCGACCGGGCAAGCAGCATCGTCACCGTCACTTCAGGACGAACTTTATGAGGCGTCTGAATACGATTTGCAGGAATCCGATTCGAACCTCCAGTCGGTTCCGGTCGAACCGATGATGATCAACGGCGCCCTGATCGAGTGACCCGCGATCGGATTGAGGATTTTTCTAAGAACCGTCAAAGTTTACCTAACCGGTCTCCGATAACATTCCCTGGACGAGGTCTTTTCCGTCGAGGGTCGATGCCGAGGCATCGAATTTTGGCGCGAGAAAACGTTGTGTGGGGGGCTTCCACACTCGGCCCGTACGGGATTCACGCCATGTCGCTTGGTTGCGGCATTGTGCGGCGTGTTTCACGGCGGCACGACTCAGGAAGTCCAGAGCATGAACCGCTCGCTGTTTCGAATCACTGCCTATCTGCAACTCGGGATTACGATCCTGTTATCAGCAGGTTGCGCGCCGACTCAGCCGTTTTTCATCAACGAGTCGCCTGATCTTCAGTACTATCTGAATTCGGCCACGGCGATTGAATATCCCGACGTTGAAGTGGAAAGCTTGGCCGAGACAACCGAATCGGTGCGCCCGCTGAGCATTGGGAATCACGACTACCAATTCTGGGACCTGACGCTGGAAGAGTGCGTTTCGATTGCGCTGCAAAACGCCAAGTTTTTTGTCACCACGGGCGGCAATGCCGAGTTTCGGCAAAACGTCGCCGCCCAGTTCACCAGCGGAACGGCTGACCAGTTCGGCAGTATCTACGACGTCGCGATTCAGCAATCGACGACGCAATCGATACCGCTGACGATCGACGGTAATGGAAATCGTGTGCTGCCGCGAGGCGTGCTGCGGGCAAATCAAGTTGGCGGCGTGGAAGACGCGCTGGCGGAATTCGATGCCCAGGCAAGTGGCTTCGTGAACTTCAGCACGACTGACCGCCCCAGTAACTCGACGCAGAACAACGTGGTCAGTCCTGTTGTCTCCACCGGCACCAACACCACGCAACAATCGGCAATCAGCAAGCGGTTTGCCACCGGTGGCGTGGCGACGATCCGTCAGCAGTTCCTCTATTCACGCAATAACAATCCCATCTTCAATCCCATCCCGGGGCAAGGTGGCATTCGAGCGGTGCCCAGTGATTGGACGGCGCTGCTCGAAGCTCAGGTCCAACACCCGTTGATGCGAAATCGTGGCACGCTGGTCAATCGTATTCCCATCGTGTTGGCAAGTTTGAACGAAGACCTGTCGATCGTGGATTTTGAAGTCCAGGTTCGCAACCTCGTCCGTGATGTGGAGAGCACCTACTGGGACCTGTACGTTGCTTACCGGAACGTCTCGACAGCGATCATTGGCCGAAACAGCGCGATCGCGACCGCTCGGATCGCACGTTTGAACTCCGACGTCGGAGGAACGGGAACAAGCCAAGAGTTGGCGCAAGCGAAAGGCCAGTACTTTCAGTTTCGCGGCGTGCTGGAAGCCGCTTTGTCCGGTTCGAATCTGCCCGGCGACGACCGATTCGGTGTCTATGGCCGAGAACGTGCACTCCGCGAATTGCTCGGATTGGCAGCCACCGATGGGCTGCTGATTCGACCGATCCAAGAACCATCCATTGCCCGAGTCGAGTTCGATTGGAACGAATCGGTCGCCCAAATGCTGTACCTCAGTCCCGAACTGCGCCGCAACAAAACCAGAATCAAACAGAGCGAGTTGGAACTGATCTCAGCGAAGAACCAAATCCTACCGGACGTCAATCTGTCGCTGCTTTACCGCTGGGTCGGCGTCGGCGATACGCTGGGACCTCCCAACGGAGGCAACAACCTGGCTAGCGGCATTGCCGATCCGACAAACCTCAATCCCTTTCAAGGCACAAGCGCGCTGGCGCTCTGACCGGCGGTGACTACCAGGAAGGTGCGATCCGGCTCGAGATTACTCCGCCCGCCTTTGGTGCTCGCCGCGAATTGGCACGCATTCGTGGTGCCCAGATACGATTGCAAAAAGCAAAGGCATTCCTGCAAGAACAGGAGCGACTGCAGGTCAGCGAATTGAGTGATGCCGTCGCCAAATCGGCAACCCACTTTCAGTTACTGCGGACCACTTCCCAACGCTGGAAAGCGGCCGAGGAAGAAGTTGAAGCACGGTTGGTTGAATTCAAAGGTGGTCGAAGCCCGATCAATGTCGTGCTACAGAGTCAACAGCGACGTGCCGATGCACAAATTGCCTACTATCGAGCGTTGGGCGAGTACAACAAGTCGCTCAATTACGTGGACTACCTGAAGGGAACGATGCTGGCCAACAGCAACATTACGCTCGCCGAAGGCCCGTGGAACAAAAAGGCTTACTGGGACGCATTGGAACGAGCTCGAGAGCGAAGTGCCGGCAAAGAACTGCAGTATGGTGTGAGCCGACCGGGTGTCGTTCGCCGCGGACGATTGCAAGATGCTGACGCCGCGATGGGAATCATTGGCAGCGGCGCATCGACGTTTGGAGAAACTCTGCCGCCCGACGGGATCATCCTGGAAGGCCCCGATGAGGGAGTCGGCTTTGAAGGGCAATCGGATCGAGAACCGATCGAAATCAACGACACGCCGCTGGGCGAGATGGGAACGCCCATTGAAATGTTGTCACCCGAAGTCGGCATCGGACCAAACGTCGAGCAAATCGAACGCGGTACCGCCGCACCTGATGCAGGCCTGCCAGCGGAATTGCCGATGCCTGCTCCCGATCCACTGCCCGATGACAATCACAGTTTCCTGAGACCACTGAACGTGCCCGATTCGACAATGGTCTCGCCGATGAGTCACGAGTCCGACGTCGAGATCAGTTATGCACCGCAGCCGGTACGACGCAAGCCTGTTCCTTCTGCCCCATAAATCCTACCGATACTCCTGAGGGCGGAGGCTCTACGAGGGTTGCCCAAAAGCGTCGGGAACCACAACCCTCGTAAACGAATAGCTCGAGCACGCCATGAGGCGTCTCGAGCTTTTCGTCATTTCGGCGTGCTGGTTCTCTGTGATTGACATGTCACACTAATCGTCCCCCTTGATCTGTTCGAGTTGCCTCTTCAGCCGGGCGAATACCTCGGGATTCGCTTTCGCGACATTGGTTTGCTCGCCGGGGTCCTGGTCCAGATCGACCAGCATCCACGGTTCGGCGAATGGCGTTCCCGTTGGTTTTTCACGGCCGCCGCTACCGTTGCCGGCAATCAGCTTCCATTTCCCGTCGCGAATGGCAAACATTCCACCCGATGAGTGACAAATCAACGGTGGCCGATCGAAGGCGTCAGAAGGATGGTTCAACAGTGATGCGAAGCTAACCGAATCGGGCCCCGCGCCGTCCGGCAGAGGTGCGTCCAAGATCTCGGCCAATGTTGCCATCACGTCGACCAGGCCGACGACATCGTCAACACGTTTTCCCGCGTGAGCTCCGCCCGGCAAGCGAACAAAAAACGGCACACGGTGTCCCGCTTCCCAAATATCTGCCTTGGTGCCCCGCCAAATTGCGTTGGCGGTGTGATGCTCGGGCCGATAACCCTGCACCGAATCATCATCGACATGATCCTGCGCGTCGGCACCGAGACGATACATGTAGGAACCGTTGTCACTGGTCACGATCAGGATCGTTTGATCGATGACACCTTCGGTTTCAAGTGCCGCGATGACTCGTCCGACCGTCGCATCCACTTGACGAAGAAAATCGCCATAAGGCCCCAGCTTGGTGCTGCCGGCAAATTTTTCACTGGGCAGAACCGGTTTATGCGGCGCCGTCAGCGGAAAGTACAGAAAGGTTGGCTGGTCGGCGTTGTTCATCTTTCGGATCACATCGACCGCCTCATCGGTCAATCGATCCAGACATCCCCGCATGTCAAAATCGACCGCGCGGGGGCCCTTTCGCGTGAACGGCGGAAACGGTCTGCCGTCTTGGGTCACCGTGTCACTTGTTGTCGCCATGCCGTCGCGAAAATACACATAGGGAGGAAAATCCAACGATGCCGGGATGACGAATGATCGATCAAAGCCAACGCTGCCGGGATGATACGATAACGGCTTGCTGAGATCCAAATTCCTTTCGCCACCATGAAGCCCCAGACCCAAGTGCCACTTGCCTACGATCGCGGTCTGATAACCGGCAGCGCCGAGCACCGACCCAAGCGTGGCGCGGGTTTCCTCGATCAGCGGTTCGCCATACCCATTTAACACTCCACGCTTCAAACGCGAACGCCAACAATACCTGCCGGTCAACAGTCCATACCGTGTCGGAGTACAAACGGCCGAAGGGGTGTGCGCGTCGGTGAACGTGATCCCCTCGGCTGCGAGCTTGGAAAATGCCGGTGTGGGAATCGATGAATCGGGATTCAACGGCACGACGTCGCCATAACCAAGATCGTCCGCCATGACGAGCACAACGTGCGGCCTGTCAGCGGCGATGGCCGTCGTCGCCAACCAACCAAATACGAAACAAAGAAACCGTCGAAAATCGTGCGTGCGCATCGAGGACGTCCAAGCAGAGGGGCCGATCAAATAGCAGCAGTCACACTCCTGCTGCGTCGACCTACCAGCATACCTCGATCGCCATGACGCGTTGGCGAGCTTCATCGTTTGTGACTATCAAGAATGAAGTTCGCCCGGCGGTGTGCTACTCTCTCGGCACATTGGCATAAAGCGATCGTAGCGACTCGATCGCCAGATCCGTACGATTGTTCCAGCCGAGATTGGTGTAATTGTGTTCGTCGGAGTACTGCTGTGGTCGAGCGGCTTGGTCCCACAGTCGCTTTGTCTGTCGGTACTCCTCCGACTCAACGCTCGGAAGTCCTCGTTCGAACTGCTCGAGCGTTCGTCGCGTGGCCAGATCGATGAAGCGATCGGCCCGCATTCGCTCCAACGGATTCCACGCCAACCCGTGGGCCAGGGAAGTTCCCAGAAACACTCGGTGGTAGTAGCTCACGCCGTCGATCTCCACAGTCCAGGGGCGTTTCTGGTAGGCCCGCCATTCCCCGATCAACCCGATTCGCCTCGACCGACGTCGCAAATCCTGGGAGGGAATCGAGTCCACCAGTCGTGCCAGTTCGGGCGTCGTTCCCTGTTGCTCGGTAAGCCGACGGAGGCTGGCAATGGCAAGCGATTCCGCTCGATCGGCGTAGCTCAAACTCCAACCACTGAGGCGACCGGCAGCCACGTGTTCGCGAATGGTGTGCGACCACTTCAGCAATACCGCGATGCCGCGGAGCTGCAATTGTAATCTCTGATCGGCGTCCGCGGCTCGCAAGATATTGACCACTTGCGTACTCTGAAAACGGTTGGGCGATCCAAAGCTTAGATATTCGTCGATGTCGTCATAGCCGATGTAGGAACCCACCGGCCCATCGTTGGCAAGTTCCTGTTCCAGTAAGGCTTGCAGGTCACTGATCGTTCGAGCCTGGTCGATCGCTTGCGAGGACCCAAGCCCAATCGCCAATTCCGTCGGTACACCCCATGCAGAATTCGACAATTGCTCGATCGCATCGACGGCGGGGTCATCAATCGCCAGCATTTCGGCACGCCACCGAGGCATCCGTTCTGGCATGGTAAGAAAACGCGATCCCTGAACTGCCACGATCGGAACCAGCACCGCCAACACCGTGTAACCGACAACCGCCCCGTTGTACCGCCAATCGAATTTTCCGGCCAGCCAACGTGGGGTCAGTCGCCATGTGGCAAACAACAGGATTGGCGCCACCAACCATACCGACGCCAAATAAGTGGGATAGATCGCATAAAGAAAGAAAAGCACCAGACAACTGACCAGCGCGTAGGCCGGTGCCGCCCCCAGCGCAGCGCTGGCCGCCGTACCCATTGCCCGACAAGTTGACCAAACGTAAAGGCGACGATCATGATGCTGGATATCGGCCACCGCTGCACCGCCCTGTTCTGTTCACCATTGGTCAGGCGAATGATTCCATCCAGGGCCACGATCGCGACAACGAAAATCGTCGGCAGCAGCAATCGCGTCCACCAAACATGTGTCGGCGAGATTCCTCGATCCGTAAAGAATTCACAACGGCGGCGGACGTTGTCGCCATAAAACACCAGACCGCCAAGCCAGCAAGAGCCAAGGCCGATGACCAACAGCGGTTCATCGACCGAAAGGCCGGCCGCCGCGTTGCGCAGCAAAAAGCAGGCGACGACCGCGGTCAGTAACAGGCCGGGCCAGAACACCTGGCGATATTGCTGCCAGAGCAAAGCTCCGATCACCGACGGACGACTCGCGCCAACTCTCGCCGGCGGTCGATAAGCTTCCATCGTCGACGACGAGGGCAGCCAACGCAAAATTCTCGACCCCTCCATCTTCGTCATTCTTCGCCATCCGAACAGACGTTGGATGACCCAAATGGCAACGAGCGCCGCGATGCCCGCAGCAATCGCTATGAGCAGACGCGGCTGCGGAAGCAGTCCTGGCACGACTGTCAGCTGATCGCTGTGCGACAGGATCCAATGACCGATCCCTAGCGAGATTGCATTGATCATGGTGATCACCGGAATCAGCGAGATCAGTCCCGAGACCGGAGATCGAAACAGATACGCGGTTACGAAACCGGTTGATAACAGCAGGATGCTGAAGAACAATAAATGCAAGACGCCTGCGACGTTCATGAAGTGCCCGGAATAGGGCGTGTGGTACAGAGTCAATGTCGACAAGATCGACATCAACACCAGCGACGCGAGAACCCATGTGGTCGCCACCGCCGCCAGCGATATCAAGAACTTTGAGTCGACGATCTTTTTCCAACTGACCGGCAGCGTTCTCAGCCAAGTGAGTGTGCCGCTTTCCTCTTCACTGCCGACCAACAAAGCCGGTGGTGCCAAGTGCGACCAGGTTGGGCATCAGAATCCATAGCGATACGAACAGATTCGCCGATTCGCGGTCGGTTATTTCAAGCACCATCGTCATCACGATCATCAGCAGATTCAGACCGACAATCCCAGCAGCGACCGCGAACAACAGCGGCCGGACGGTCATGGCGTCCTTCCACAGCAAGTGTCGCATCATCATGGCTAATCACTCTTCACGCGAGGGAGGGTGTTGATCCCAACACAATTAGGAAACCTGAGATCCGGTGGGGCTCGAATGCACTTCTGTTGGGTGTCGTGGACGCTGTGGCGGTCGGTTGGCCCTCGGATCGCAAACGGCGACAAAAATCTCCTCCAACGTCGCATGCTCGGCCGACAAGTTGGTCACGCCGCTGTCGCCGTCGTACTGCGCCGCCCAATCTTCGGGCAAATCTTGGACGACCCATCGCATCTGCCGCGAGTTCTGGGACTCGGTGAGAACTTTTCCCGATGGGGTCACCACCGTTGTCGCGGGATCATCGAGCGTGGCCGTCACGATCGCGATCGAATTCCGCAACGCGTCCAACGGTTGCACCAGCTTCAGCTGTCCTTGATGCAAGATCGCGATCCAATCGGCGACCCGCTCGACTTCGCTGATCTGATGACTGCTCAGCAGAACCGTACGGCCCAGCGCCGCGCGATCAACCATCGACTCCAGGAACTGTCGGCGAACCATCGGGTCGAGTCCGCTGGTCGGTTCATCGAGGATCAACAATTGCGGGTCGTGCGCGGTCGCCAACGCTAACGCGACCTTGGCACGTTGGCCTTTACTGAGATTCTTCAATCGGACACCTGTCGGGATATCGAATGCGGCCATCAACTCCAGATACCGATCTGGAAAAGTCGGATCGTAAAACGCCGCCGTGAACCAGCCAATCTCTTCGGCTGTCATCCATTCGTACATCGCCGGCGCATCCGACACATATCCGATCGCTTTGCGAATCGCGAAGCCGGCATCGCTGCAGCGGTGCCCGAGCACGAACGCCTGGCCATCATCGGGTTTGGTGAACCCGGTCAGGATGCGGATCAGTGTCGTCTTGCCAGCACCGTTTTCACCCAACAATGCGAACACGACGCCAGGCGGAATCTGCAGACTGACATGATCCAGTGCCGTTGTGCGCCCGAATCGCTTGCAAACATTTTCAAGAGTGATGACCGGTTGTGTGTCCATTGCCACGTCTACCAAAAAGAGAAGAAGTCTGGATCAGCCAGGTTTGCCGTTGGGTTTGCCCGAAGTGGCTTGCAGAGAAAGTTCTGCCTCAAACAATTCGCGTAATTCGTCCGCCGTCATGCCGCCCGAAAGTGCATCGGCAAGCGCCTGGCGGACCCCTTCGGCAACAAGATTGTTTCGCGCTTTCGTGCAGCGAAGAATCGAGTCGCGTCGGACCACCATCCCTCGTCCACGAAGTGACTCGAGCACGAGGTCCGACTGCAGCTCTTGATACGCTCGGGCGATCGTGTTGGGGTTGATCGCCAAGTCGGACGCCAGCTGCCGAACACTCGGCACCATTTGCCCGCCGACCAGAAGTCCGTCGGCCACCGCCAGCTTCACTTGCCGAACGATCTGTTCGTAGATCGGCACGTCGCCGGCGGGATCAATCGAAAAGAACATGAATATCGCACCTCGTATGTGTACTAGTGAAATGGTACACCGAAACAGATGGCGGGTCAAGGGGCTGTGCCCGGTGGGTCACTGGCCCGCGAGGAAACGAGCCGATAGGCTGGCGGGATGAATTTTCTGTGCCATGCGATCCCTTACTTGGACCGTCCGTTGCTGGCGATTGCGACCGGTGTGCCGGATTGGTTGAGCGTCGTTGATCGACAGATCCGCGCCCGCGGAAAACTGGCTGCCGGGTTTCTCGACAGTGACGATGCCGATCTTGCCGCCGTCGCCCGCGGTGTGATTCGACACGTCGAGGATGACCGCTGGTTTCACGGCACGCAGGCATTTGTGGAAACGAATCTTACTTTGGCGGTGCAGCTGCGCCAGTTGCTGCCCGGAGACGAAGGATTTCGCCCCACGTTCGTCGGGCACATTTTGATCGAGATGTTGTTGGATTCGTACTGGATTCGTGACGACCCGAAAACCGCCGAGCGATATTACGAATGTTTTCAGGCGGACACATCCCGTTTGGTACAGCGTTGCGTGAACATGATTACTGGAAAGCCGACCGCCGAACTGGCAGCGGTGATCGATCGGTTTGTCGAAGCAAGGTTTTTGTACGACTATCTGGACGACGAAAAACTTTTGCTGCGACTGAATCAGGTCATGAGTCGTGTCGGACTGCCACCATTGCCGCCTGAGGTAGGTGGGTGGCTGCCGCGGGCCAGTAACTTGGTAGAATCACGTCGACAGCGATTGCTCGGTGCCGCTGACGCTTCCTATTCCTTTCCCCCGATTCCTGCGAGTTGACTGATGTCGTTCAGTCGATTGGCTCCTAACGAGACGATGCCCAATGAAATATGGCATGAACTTGCTGTTGTGGACCGGCGAAGTGACCGACGAAATGTTGCCGACGTGCGAGCAGCTGAAGGCGGCCGGTTACGACGGCGTCGAGATTCCGATGTTCAATCTCGATTTGGACTACGCGGCCCTGGGCAACAAACTTGACGCGATGGGTTTGGCCCGAACGGCCGTGACGATTCGTGGTGAGCAAGACAATCCGATTTCGCCCGACGCGGCGGTGCGTGCCAAGGGCGTCGCGCTGACGAAACAGACGCTCGATTGTTGTGCCGCCGCCGGCGTGGAAACGTTGGTTGGCCCCTATCATTCGGCACTCGGTTACTTCAGCGGCGCCGGTCCGACCGAGGACGAATGGAAGTGGGGTGTTGAGAGCATGCGTGACGTCGCCGAGCATGCGGGAAAGGTTGGTGTCAAGCTTGGTGTCGAGGCACTGAACCGGTTTGAATGTTACTTCCTGAACACGCATGCCGACTCGAATCGGTTTGTCCGGGAAGTCGATCATCCTGCCTGCGGAATGATGTACGACACGTTTCACTCGAATATCGAAGAGAAGAACGTTACCGCCGCTGTGCACGCCGGTGGCGACAAACTGTTGCACATTCACATCAGCGAAAACGATCGCAGCACGCCCGGACAGGGCGCCGTCCGCTGGGACGAGAATTTTGATGCCATCACGAGCATGGGCTATGACGGTTGGCTGGTGATCGAAGCGTTCGGGCTGGCACTCCCTGAAATCGCCGCGGCGACCAAGATTTGGAGACGGATGTTCAAGGATGAGATCAGCTTGGCCACCGAAGGCTTGAATTTCATGAAACACGAAATCGCCAAGCGTTCATGATGCCACAGCAAGCAAAGGAAGATTCATCGACAGGATCCGTCGTGTTCCTGTCGGGCGATTTGATTTTCGCCTCCCGCGTCAAAGGCGCCGCCGAACAGGCGGGGCTGAACTGTCGCCTCAGCGGTTCGTTTCCCGAGAGCGATACCGACTCGATCCGGTTCGTGGTCCTCGACTTGTCGACGCGAAGCGGATTGACGGCCGAAATCGTCAACTTCTGTTTGGACAACTGCCCGCAAGCGAAGTTGATCGCCTATGCACCGCATGTCCAACTCGGCAAGCTGGCGGCGGCACGAGAAGCGGGAATACCCGTCGTGCTGACGAGAGGCCAATTCGATTCGAAGCTGCCCACGTTGTTCGCTCACGACACGGGCTCAGCAGCAGAAGGATGACAGGGAAAGTCGTTCGGTTCGGCGATCCGTTCGGGTCGGCGGTCATGGATCCCGACGCAGGTCGCCTTGGTAATTCGTCAACTTGGCGGCGAAGTATTCGCGCCAGGCCTGCTCGTCATAACCCAAGTTGACGTCCGGTTCGATGGTGTTCAACAGACCCAGCACCGAAGGGTTCTGCTTTTCCGTCACCATCACCACCTTCTTGCCACCCATCGCAAGACCACCGCCGCCACCCCCGCCGCCGACTTGGCCACCCATCCCGACCTGCATCGCAGCGCCCGGCAGGATCTCCTGTTTGTGAGTTGTCCGCAACGCATCGACATAGGTCAGTGCCAACTCGGGATCGGGGAACCAGCTGAGCGCATGAGCAGCCCTGTTGACGATCACATTGTCGTTGGACTTCAACATAGGCAAATAGGTCGCCACAGCAGAGTCCCAGCCGAATTGCTGAAGTTCGGTCAGGGCCGCTTCGCGAATCATTGCATCGGGTTCGTCGATTCCGGCCAACACAAGTGCTTTCACCGATTCCAAATTGTGGAAGCGACCCAACAGCGTGATCCACAGTGACCGCAGGTCGCGGCTTTGCGCTCGTGTGCCGCGATATTCTTTCAGTTGCCAGGCGATCGCGGCGGCGGCCAGCGGATCATTGATTGCTTTGAGCGATTCCCAAGCTTCATTCGTCTTGCCCTTGCCACTCATCAAGATCCCAGTCCGCCGGCTGACTTCCTTGATCCATTTCTTCGCTTGGACCTCGGCGGCGCTTTGAGCCTCTTCCATCGCAACCGATTCGGGCAGTTGCCATTGCCCGTTCACCGAAATCATCCCACGGCGTCGCATCAAATCGGCGACCCGCACCCACTCGCCCTTTTCTTTCTTATATCCCAGCGATGCTCGTGCTTCGGCATGGTTGGGATCCAACTCGATCGCGCGTCGCATGTGATACCGCTTGTAGTGATCCGAATCCCCGGGAAAGTTCGTGGTTCGGACACACCAAATCCCGAGTTGATAGTTCAGCTCGGCGTCGTCGCCTGCTTTGATCACGTTTTGTTCGTATTCCGACAGCTGGCTCGACATCACCACCCGGCGGACTCGGCTGGCGGGCAACGCCACGCGGATCTCATCGTCGACCTTGACGACGACCGTTTTCTGGTCGGCCAGCCGCGTCACCTCGCCCGTCAGATGGCCGCCACCGGACAGTTCGACCGTATCGGCGCAGAGCGATGCCGGGCCAATCCCAATGGCGGTGACCCCAATGGCGGTGACGACGATCAGCAAAGCAACCGACGGTGCACGAGTCATGGTCGAAAATTGGAAGTCGCGAGGAATCGGGCGAGAGGACTGTACCTCTCAATTTAACCCCCTTTGCCGGTGGTACGCCGATCGATTTTCGGCAAATGCCGATAATGGTGGCGGGCGAGAGGAAAAATCGTTCAACCCGGATGGCGGAAAAACCGATGAACATACTTGACTAATCGGATCAGGATTGTAGTCTATGAAAGAAGATTCGGTCTGTTTTGCAGGAAAACTGTGATGTCTGCCCTACCCCAACCGTCTCAGCGAACCGAGATGCACGATCCCTCGACGAACCCCGTCCCCGGCAAGAAAGCCGGCAACCCACTGGCCACGAAACCTGGGTCGGCCGCGCCACTGCGGGTTTTTTCGATCGATTCGGGTGAGCCTCGCGGCGCGTTGGCTGCTGACCCACCGCTCGATCCGAGCGACGAGTTTCTCAGCGAGTTGGAGCGGGAGAGTGTGAAGTTGGAGTCGGCCACTCCGCAGGAGATTCTTCGTTGGGCGATTGACCGCTTTGCTCCTCGGTTCACGATGGCCACGGCGTTTGGTCCCGAGGGGATGACGATCATTCACATGCTTGCCGAGATCGCGCCCGAGACGCCCGTTTTCAATTTAGAAACGGGTTATCAGTTTGCCGAGACGCTGGAACTGCGTGAGAAGGTCAAGCAACGATATGGGATGGAGGTTGAATTCAAGTACCCCGATACGACGGTGGAAGAGTACGAGTCGGCAAACGGAGGCCCGCTTTACCAAACCGACCCGAATCAATGTTGTTTCGATCGCAAATTGCGTGTGTTGCATCAGGCTGCCAAGGGACAATACGCCTGGGCGAGCGCCATCCGACGCGATCAGAGTCCCGATCGCGCGACGGCGCCGATTGTCGGCTGGGACCGCAAGTTTCAACTGGTCAAGATCAGTCCCCTGGCGAATTGGACAAAGAAAGAAGTTTGGTCGTTGATCACATCGGAAAACATTCCCTACAACCCGCTTCATGATCAGGGCTACCCGAGCGTTGGCTGCTGGCCTTGCACGCGAGCAGTGTTGATCGGCGAAGACGAGCGGGCGGGCCGATGGAGCGGATTCAAAAAGACGGAATGTGGTTTGCATACCTCGTAGGGAGCTGAGCAAGGCATGGCAATCTCGGCTCGTGTTCACTACGCGGCTTTGGCAATGTTGGAATTGGCGATCCGCGGCGACGCGTCGGCGCCCGTTGCGGTCCGCGAGATCACCGATCGGCACGGCATTCCCGGTCCCTTTCTGGTGCAGATTCTTCGTGCGTTGCGCGCGGCCGGGTGGGTCCAGAGCATCCGGGGCAGCCAGGGCGGTTATCGTTTGGCGGTGGATCCTGCGACGGTCACGTTGTTGGACATTGCCGAAGCGGTGGGATGTCAGGATGGGGGCTGCCAGACCGAAACCAATGCGACGAAGGCCGACCAGATGCTGCAAGAGTTTTGGGACGATGCGGCGGAGGCCTCACGAGCCGTTCTCGCCCAGGCGCGGCTGAGTGATCTGGTGGAACGATGCCGGCATGGTGATGCCACCATGTTTTACATTTAAGCGATCAACTTTCGTTCGTCGCCGCGATCCGGCGGATGCGGTTTTGGTATACCGCAAGGCCATGCAGGGCGTGGTACAGCACGCCACATTCGAGATCGACCTCTTTGCATTCGTCCAGCACTTGGCACAGCCGTCGCACACTCCGCTTGACCCACGGCTCTTGCAACGTTTCGTCGGATGCCGCGAAGGATAGAAACTCCAGGACATGGCCTGTGGTTCCGAGCGTTTCACCGAGATCGCGCGTCCAACCGGGACGACTGAGATAGGCGACCGAATAGGACCCGTCGGGGTTCTGGTTTTGTTGCGCCAATTCAATCGCTCTCGAGAGTGCCGTTTCGGCCTCGGACCAGACACCGGAAATCGGTGCCCGTTCGGCACGCCGGCGATTCAATGACATCGAAATTCCGATCAATCGATGAGTGCCTCCGCAAGCGCCCTCGGCGATGCTCTGATCGAGTTCGGATGCCAATAGGTCTTCGATGCTGTATCGTCCGCCGTTGCGTGCGTCCCAGTTGTGCGTTGTTTCTCGATAAGACGTCAAGGCGATCAGAGTCCAACTGAATTCGCGTTCAAGGTTGCGCGGAATGTCGTACTCGGTTTGTCGTACCCAGTCGGCGATCGTGAACGTACCGTTGGCGGAGTCGATGGCGGTATCGATCGCCAGCCCCGTTTGCGCCAGCACGGCCAACCACTGATCCCGATGTCCCTGACCCACCTTGGTCGAAGGTTGCATCTCCATTCGTAATCCGAGACGGGGCGGATCACCAAACGCGTCACCCGGCAGTGGCTCGAATCCATCGACCCTGCCGCCACTGGTCACATATTCGATGGCCGGTTGGCTGCCATCGGCGGTTTGAATCGTGAATTGATCGCCGTAAGCGAGGATGCCATGCAGAATCTGCCAAGCCCCATGTTTATCGGTGGACAAAGTTCGATTCGTCAAGTTGTCGCGCAGCGTCCGCGCGACGATCTGGTCGAGCGATTCGGTCTCACCGCTGGGAGCGGGGACGGAGATCGCTGGGTCGCTCGACAGCGGACATCCGGCGGTCGAGACGAAGAGCAGAACGGCGAGAAAGCGGATCCATTTTTGCATGACGCGGTTCAGAGTGCGTCAAGCGGCGATGAAAGTCAACGGATCGACGTCAAGATTGTCGATCTCGACGTCGCAGGCCTCGTTTGATGGCGTTGCTGCGGCATTCACCCCCCCGGAATCGCCCGCGGGCGGTGATCCGGCCTTCCGGTCCGGACGGCGGCACCATGTTCGCGATCCGTGGCCCACCGGGTGCGACAGCGATGGTCAATCTGCCGAATGGCTGGTGAGCACCAATTCGGCGTCGCTCTCCTCGGCGGAATCCTGGTCTTCGCCGTCCTCGGCATCACGATGGTAAGTTCGCAGCGGTTTGGGCAGCGGATCGATTGCCAGCTGATCGATCAGATAACCTTTTTCTTTGGCCATCCGCAGCACCGCAACGACGTCTCCGTACTTACCGCCAACCTCGACGATTCCTGCGACGACCGAGTCGACCGCGGCGTCCACGATTGTTCGCTGGTCCTCTTCACCGGCGGCAAAGCGGCTGATTTTTATCTTGCCGGGTTGGGTCGGCTCGGGCATTAGCAACAGGCCGCCGGGCTCTCGCAAGAAACTGGCGATCTGTAATGCCGCAGGTGTGCCGAACAGCACGACTTCGGGTGCTTCTCGCAGTGATACGACGACAGCCGGTGGTGCCGTTGAAGGGACTTGATACAGTTTCAAAGTGCCCAGATCGTGGGCGAATAATGGATTGTCAACATCCCGGCGATGGCGGATTGCACAGAACGAACCGTATCGCGTCTCCAAACTCGGCTCGTCCATCAATCGGGTCAATGCGTCGACCGCGACTTGTCGTGGCAGCCCCTGGATCGCCAGAATCGCGTCGTGACGGAAAGCGGCGACTTCGCGTGCCGCTTGCTCGAGCGGTTTGATCGCTTCGGAACGATCAAGATAGGCGAGCCTTCGGCTGCGTAAAAACGCAATTCGGGGTTGGTCGATTCGATCGCTTCGAGCAAGGTCGGAATGGCACTCTCGCCGATCGCTTCCAATTGCAACGCCGCGTCGGCAGCGGTAGCCGGATTGGCAAGTCGTTCTGCCAACTCGGTCAAGCGTGCTTGCGACTCGGAGGATTCGTTTTTGACGCCGATCACGCGGACAACTGCCATCATCCGATAGACGTTGTCGCGATATCGTGGATGGAGTTCGAGTTCGATGAAGTCGTCCTCGACCGCTTTGGCGATGCCCCGTCGGGTCGTTCCGTCAAAAAAGAAGAATCGTCGGTTCACCGCTGCCGCCAAGTCCGATGCCATTTTCGCGTGTTCAAACTCAGGCCGCAGCACCAGGCCGAGCTTACGATCGATCTGGACCATCCCACCGGAAAGGACGATGCCTTCGGTTTGCAACGTCTCGTCACCGATTGGTTCGAAATCGGCACGCGTCAGGATTTGCCCCTGGCCGATGACCATCACGTTGCTCTTACGGACCGCGCTCTTGATCAATTGCTGGTGACGCAGTCGCGATTTGTTCAAGACGCCGCCGTGCAGGTCCGACACACGGCTCCGAGCCGGCGAGAGAATCCTCAAGTCGAGCCGATCGCGGCGATGGGCGCCCGGTGGGACAATCGCCCGCACTTGAACGAGCGCCGTGTCCGTTCGTTCGAGCAGGTGATTGGGGTCGGGCATGTCATCGCGTTTCATCTCTTCGATCAGCTGATCGCGAAACATCGATGGGTCCGCCGGTCCGCCGGTGCCTTGCAATTGATGGACCAGGGCCACACCGTCGACTTGGATCGAACGCATCCCGTGGGCGATCGCGGCTTCACGGATCAGATCCGGGGCTTCGGGAACCTTCATCAATTCCCGCAGTCTTTCCTGTTCTGTGTCTTCGGATCTGCCGGGCAACAGCGAGGCGCAGCCGGTCACTGCGATCGTGAGGGCAAGCAAGACGCCAACCACAGTGCAGCAATGGCGATTGATCGTTGAGTGTTGGGGCATCCTGCCACGCCTTCCAGTTCAGTGACTGCAGTGCATCCGAGTTTCCCGCTCATGGACCGCTCTGCGTGCTTGCTTTCAATCGGGTGGGAACAACCGACACCGGCGGTCATAGCGAACGCTTGCCAAGCGTAGCAAGGTCACTGCAATTTGACGTTTTCCCGGTGGCGATCGACATCGCGATGCGTTTTCTTGTCCAGATTCCGCATCAGGGCGTCGGTCAAGTCAATGCCAGACTGGTTGGCCAAGCAGATCGTCACAAACATCACGTCGGCCAATTCGTCGGCCAGATCGCCAGGATTCTCGCCAGGCTTGGACGACTGTTCGCCATGGCTGCGAGAGAGAATCCGCGCCACTTCACCCACCTCCTCGACCAATTGGGCGAGGTTCGTCAGAGGGTCAAAGTAACGCACGCCAACGGTTTGAATCCACTCGTCGACGACCTGCTGTGCGCCGCGAACCGACAGATCGGTATCCCTGCCGAGCGAACGGTCGTCCAGAAGCGGGTCGTCGTGATCGGACGGGGTCATTTCGCTAGCAATAGATAGGTGCCACTCTTGCCGGCTACCGCGATATCGACTTTTTGATCGCCATTCAGGTCGCCGGTCACGAGCTGCAGACCACAACCGACGTGCCCTTGTTCGATGGTGTGTCGGCTGAACTGATTCGTCTTCGCGTCCCATCGATAGTAATACAGGGCCGGCATCTCCGTTCCCCCTGGGTCGCGGCCGTTGTGACCGAAATACCGTTTACCGGTGATCAATTCCGGTGCGCCGTCGGAGTCAATGTCGGCCCACGCCAGCGTGTGTGGTTGGCTGAAACTCTTGTCGATTTCGTGTTCGCTCCATTGGATCTTTCCGGTTTCATCGTGGCCTTCGTTGCGCCACCAATACAGCCCATAGTCGTGACCGTTCCCGATGATCATGTCTCCATCGCCGTCGTCATCCAAGTCAGCGACGATCATTGGGATGCTGGCATGTAGATCCCAGTCCTTGCGAAACTTCCATGGTTGATTCCAGGGATCACTTTTGGGCTGTTGGTACCAACCCTGCCCGACGATCACATCGGTCAGGCCGTCGCCATCAAGGTCGCCCACCGCCAACCCGTGTCCGTTGCCTTGCTCGCCCAAGTGATGTGGCTTCATTTCGTAAATCGCACCACCATCGTCCGCCGGTTCCGCCGAATCTTGTTTCTCGGCATCGCCAGATTTCTTCTCACTGGCAACGTCTTCAGCCGGTTTCGGTTTGTTCACGAGTCTCCAGACGATGGTGGGGACGTCTTTCTTCCAGCTATTGACAATCCATTCGGGGCGACCATCGCCATCGAGGTCGTGCATCAACTGACCCTCGTTGCAGGTACCGTCCGTATCGACCAATAAATGTTCTGGCCACAGTTTGCCGAGTCTCAGTGATTCGCTGCCAGGGTTTTCGTACCAGTGGATTTCCGTGGGGATGAAGGATCCAGCAATCACGTCCAAGCGGCCGTCTCCGTTGACGTCAAACAGAAAGTCGCCGTTGCTTTGGACATATCCGTTCCAATCCTCGATGTTGCGAAGCGGGCGTGGCGCCCAGTCACCGCCACGAAACCAGTTACGTCCGGCAACCAAATCGGTCTTCCCATCACCATCGACATCGCCGGCGGCGATGCCCTCGTTGGCATCGAGGGCCAACAGCCGGGGCTGAAATTGTCTGGGAGACTCGCCTCGGACGGCGTAAGAACTGGATAAAACGGCAAAAAAGCACAAAAAACAGGCAAGTAGGCGACTTGTCATCGAGCGTTTACCTCTCAGGGCGGGGATGAATGAACCATTCTTTTTACCACAGTCCCGGTGACGGCATGCCCTGCACGGGGTCCTCTGCCGCCCACGGATCCGAAAAATGAACCGCGTCGATGGCTGCACCCAACCGCGAAGATTCTCAGGGGAGTGGCGACGTCTGTATTAACGACCGGTCGGATCAGTTATGCTAGCGGCTTGTCACCGTGTGATGGTTTACCTGATCCACACAGGTCTCACTTGGATGTGGTTTTGACAGTGGCGAAGAGGACTTGGCACCTTTTGATCGACTGAAATGATCGCCATGATCTTGAACGTTGGTTTGCGAAACGATGGACTGTCGAAGACGGATGCTCGTCAGGGGATAGTCATCGATTCAAAACGTTGATCCTTCCACGAACTTCGAGTGATCCTTGATACCTTTAACCGACACTGGCCTCGACACGGGCCTATTGTACCTGGAAGACCTCCGCGTTGGCGATCATTGGCTAAGCCCATGGCGAGAAATCACCGGAAGTGACGTTGCCGATTTCGCGGCGTTGACGGGAGATCATGATCCCTTGCACAGCGAGGATGCGGAGGAATCGCCTTTCGGCGAACCGGTCGCCCATGGTCTGCTGGGGCTGAGTGTTTTAGCGGGTTTGAGTAGTGCTCAACCCAATGCGGCAACGTTAGCGTTGATCGGCATTACCGATTGGCAGTTTGAATCACCCATTTTTTTTGGTGATCGCGTCCAGGTCTTGACCGAGGTCGTCGCGATTCAGCAACACGGTCGTCGTGCCGGGCGCGTGACTTGGCTTCGTCAGTTGTTAAACCAACATGGCAAGGTTGTCCAACGCGGGCAATTCGTATCACTGGTGGCGACACTCGCCAGGGCGAGAAGATTGTCCGGTCAGGAGCAATCGCCGGCAAAATCGCTCCAGCCGCGTTAGGGTTCGGGAATCCTGGCCACGATCCCCCGCAGCGCCGCGTCGAGTTCGCTGGTATCGCCGATCGTCTGCAGTTCGATCAGAATCGCTGCCAGGGGCTGCGATTCGAGCCGGTCGGTCTTCAGTTTCACCAAGTCTTTGTGTGTGCACACGACTCGCGTGATTTGATCACCTAGCGACCGGATCCATTGACACAGTTGAGCAACGGTCTCGGGGGCATAGGGATCATGGTCGGCAAGTCGGCGAGTGTCGACAATCTGGGCACCGCACCGCCGGACCGTCTCCTCGAACGCGTCTGGGTTTCCGATCGCTGAGACCAAGGCCACGTTTTGTCCCCGCAATTCCTCGATCGGTAGTGGTCGACCGGGATATTCGAGCAACTGACGGGGGCGATGATCACTGCAGACGATCGCGATCGAGTCGTTCGCTTGGCGAATCCGGTTCTTGATCGCAGTGATCACATCGCTGGTGACCGCTGAGCATCTTGAGAGAATCACCAGATCGGCTCGACGGAGGCTGCTGATCGGTTCACGCAGCAGGCCGCGAGGCAGTAGGTGGCCATGACCGAAGGGGCACAGTGCGTCGATGACGACAATGTCCAGATCGCGATGAAGGCGTCGATGTTGAAAGCCGTCGTCCATCAAGATGACCTGTGAATCAAGCTCTTCGACGGCTATTTTTGCGACAGCCACCCGGTCAACGTCTTGCAGATGAGGGACATCGGGAAGCCTGGCGTGCAGTTCCATCGCTTCGTCGTTGCTGTCGTGGCCAACGCGACCGTAGCCACGGCTGACAATGGCCACTCGGATGCCTCGGGCGCGGAACCATTTGGCTAGCATGCAAACGATCGGTGTCTTTCCCGTGCCTCCAGTGGTCAAATTTCCGACGCTAATGACCGGGATGCCGCAGCGATACACTTCCGTCGTTCCCTGATCGTAGCGCCGATTTCGAATCGCGACCGCCGACTTGTAGGGGACGCTTGCGAGCCACAGACCCCCGCGCATCACAACGGCCAGCGGGTCATTCCGCCGGCCACTCATGATCGATTGATAGTCCACAGACATGTTGGTTGGATTCAGCGGTTCGAGCGATTACTGGTTCCGTCGACCCAGGGCGATCAGGTCGTCGGCCTCGCAGCTCTCTTCGGCGAGAATCTCGTCAGTGCTCTGCGGATCGATCGATCGACACGACTCGGCCAGACGCGCAGCCAATTCGTCCAGCGGATCTTCCCACGTTTCGACGGTCGTTTCCACCGGCGGGATGTTTGCCATTTCATCGAGTAGCAGAATCATTCGCAGGCAATGGCGAAACAGGATTCCTTCCTCTTTCTGCAGCTTTCGCGTGGTGACGTATTTGTCAAAATCGCCTCCGAATTGCATCAGCTCACCGACGATCCAGACCGGTCGCACGTCCACATTGTGAACCCGGGGGTACTCATCGCGAAAGAGACGCAGGATTTTTTCGCCGATCGTCAACGGCCAAACACGGGGCTCGTCAAACATAACCCGGCCGAAGCCTCGGTCGCTGACTTCCTGTTCCTGGTCATCACTGGCGGCGCCCAGTTCTTCCGCCGTCGCCAATCCGAGTTGCAGCAATTGTGGGTCGAGTCGAGTCTTGGCCAACGTGCCTGGCGGCATTTCGTCCAAGGACGGCATCCGCGTGAAACGGGCGACGGTTCCCGGGACCTCCAGGACACTTTCCAATGCAGCAATCCGTTCTTCGGGATCGGCAATCGCCAACTGGTCTGCCAAATAGACGCCGAACAGCGGATTGATACTCCGCAAATGGACGAGTCGATCCAAATGTTCGGTGGGCGTCGCTGTCGCCGGCCGATAGTTGTCGACTTCATAGCCACGACTCTCGATCAAATCGGGGTCTTGGTTGTCATCGGTCTGGGAATCGGTTGTCGGATCGTTCCGTTGCATCTTGTCCAGAATCTCTCCGAACAAGCCCGCCGTGGCATCGGCAGCTTTGATGTCTCCCGCCGGTTTGATCGGTTTCGCAGAGGCGGCATGCGGCTTGGGGTCGAGCTCGATATAACCGGCCGACCACAGTGTGATCAGCATTCGGTTCAAATCACGCTGTGCTTCCTCGATGCCTTTTGGCGACAGCAAGCGGCGGCCGACAAGGTCACGAATCGGCTGCACTTCGGGATTGCGACCGAATAGGTAGGCCAGCAATCGCCAGGGCAGTCCGCCACGGCTGGACAGGTCGGCAGCGGCGGCTTGTTGCAGCTGCAGGAACTGTTGCTCGCTCCAGTACGACTCGCCGCTACGACGCTTGGGCATCTTCTTCTTGAGTTGTTTTTTCGCTTTCAGAAGTCCTGGGTCTTTGGTGTCTTCAGGGATCGAATCGTACTTTTCACGCCATCGACTGATTTTGACATCGTCTTCGTGGGCCAGCGCATACACATATCCGCGATCATCGAATTGCGGACGCCCGGCTCGTCCAAAGATTTGCTGGGCCGAAGCCGTTTCGATCAATTTCATTTTGTCGCGCGGCCCTTTCAACAGGCTCGGCAGCACGACACTTCTGGCCGGCAGATTGATGCCCGCGGCCAACGTCTCGGTACACACACAAATGCTCAGCAGCTTTCGTTGAAACAACTCTTCCACCATCCGACGGTACCGTGGCAGGACGCCGGCGTGATGGACACCGACACCGCGCATCAGAATCTGTTTCAACTTCGGTCCGGCACCGCGCGACATGTCGGCGTCATGGAGGTAATCGGCCAATTCCCCCTGCCGCTGCTTATCGATCAGACTCTTGCCTTTGAGCATTTCGGCCGTCGTCCAACACTGGGAGCGGCTAAAGCAGAAGAGCAGTGCCGGCGTGCGTCGCGTCTCGGTGTCCCCCGCGGCGATTTTCTCGGCGAAATCGGCAAGCAGTTCGTCCCCCACCCATTCGTATTGAAGTGGTACCTTTCGCTCCGTGCCGACCACCAATTGCAATCGCCGATTGTGAGCCCGCGAGAGCCACGAAGTGAAATCCATCGCATTGCCGACGGTGGCACTCAGCAGCATGGTTCGGACGTGTTCGGGCAAAAGCGCCAGGGTCAGTTCCCAAACGATTCCCCGCTCCTTGTCGTTGAACGAATGGAACTCGTCCATGACCACCGAAGAGACGTCGTCGAAATCAAAGGCGTCGGGATTCAATAACCGATTGAGCAGAATCTCGGCGACCACCACCAGCACCGGGGCATCGGCATTGACGCGTCGATTTCCGGTCACCAGACCCACCTGATCGGCCGAGAATCCCCATCGCAATGCGCTCTCGCGCAGTTCATCCAACTTTTGATCGGTCAGCGCGATCAGCGGTGTGGTGTAATACATCTGTTTGCCCGTTCGCAGTGCCTCGTACACGGCGGCTTCGGCAATGAGCGTTTTCCCCGTGCCGGTGGGGGCACAAACCAGCACGCCTTGTTCATTTGTGAAATAGGCAAGCAGCGATTCTTCCTGGACCGGATAGGGATCGAACGGCAGTAAATCGAAGTATTCTGCGGCCAGCGTGTCGCGATCGGGCGTGTCAGGTGCTTGCGTCATGGTCGCAAAGTTGTAGCAGAGTTACCCGCAGAAAACGTGGGAGGGTCTGCCGTCGTGTCGATTCCCTGTACACATCAACCGGAAAGTTTATCATCGCAGGTCTGTAGCTGGCGGACACAAAAAATGGATGGGATCGATGGACAGACCACGCCGAGACGCATTGGCGATCTGGAATGCGGGAGTCGACGCCGTCCGCGCACGACCGCTGGTGGAACGCTCGGTGCAGCGACAAGGAGACTCGCTGGCGATCGGCGAGCACACTTGGCGACGTCAGCAATTTGACCGCGTGATCGTCGTCGGGGCCGGAAAGGCGGCGACCGAAATGGCCGCGGGTTTGCTCCATTCACTCGGGGATTGGTTACCCATCAGCGGTTGGATCAATGTTCCCGAGGGCACGGTCCAACCGCTTCGGGGCATCGAAGTTCATGCGGCGCGACCAGCGGGAGTCAACGAACCGACGATCGCCGGTGTGCAAGGGACAAGGGAAATCCTGCGGTTGTTGAGTGACGCCAGCGATCGTGATCTGTGCATCGCCCTGATCTCCGGTGGCGGCAGCGCACTGCTGCCCGCACCGATCGATGCCATCACGCTCGACGATAAGTTAGCGGTGATCCGGCTGCTCAGCGGTGGAGGAGCCGATATCATTGAACTGAACACCGTCCGGAAACATCTCAGCAGCGTCAAAGGAGGTGGATTGCTGAAAGCGTGTCATAGCAGCCAGCTCGTCACGCTGATCCTATCCGATGTATTGGGCGACCCCATCGATTTGATCGCGTCGGGGCCAACGGTCGTTGACCGCTCGACAGCCGATGATGCGCTTGCCGTATTGAAAAAATATGATCCGCAGCGGAAGCTCGCTGAGCGAATCTATAACGCATTGGCCAAGCCGAGCCTGGCCAGTGCCACGCCGATCAGGACCGTTGGCATCAACATCGTCATTGGCAATAACGCGATCGCCGTCGACGAAGCGGGGATCCGCGCCGAACAGCTGGGATACAACCACGTGATGCAGTCGGCAAACAGATGCGAAGGCGCTGCCGAGCAGGTCGGTCGCCAGCTGGCAAAAATGACGGTCGAGATGCTTCGCGCCGATCAAGACAAGCATCGCTTGGACTGCCTGATCACCGGTGGCGAGCCCACGGTCTCGCTGGCGCCGGCGGAAATCCGTGGCCGCGGCGGTCGCAATCAACAATTGGTGTTGGCCGGCTACCAATATCTGCGATCGGCCGGCCTATCCGATGACCAGTGGCGACGGCTGGCGTTGCTGTCGGGCGGAACCGACGGAGAGGACGGGCCGACCGATGCCGCTGGGGCGATTCTCTGTGATCAGGTGCACCGTCAAGCGGTCTCGCTCCATCTGGACGTTCAGGATCATCTGTGGCGAAATGACGCCTATACGTTTTTTCGCCGCGCCGGCGGCCTGATGTTGACCGGACCGACGGGCACCAACGTGTGCGATCTCCGCGTCGCCCTCGTCTCGGCGAAGGAAGGCTAGCGGTTTATCGCTGCCCATCCAGCGGTTTGCCCATCCACCGGTTTGCAAGTGTCCAGCGGTTTGCAAGTGTCCAGCGGTTTGCAAGTGTCCAGCGGTTTGCAAGTGTCCAGCGGTTTGCAAGTGTCCAGCGGTTTGCAAGTGTCCAGCCGCCGGGATCAGAATCGGCTGCCGAACATGCAACCGTCGTGGGCCGGTTCGTCGGCCTGGGGAAGGGGCGATTGCCACATGTTCACCGACGCCCACGCGTTTTTCGTCCGCCCAGCGATGGACGTTGCGGCGACGCTGCTTAAAGTAGTGATAGGGAGATTTTTGTATACCTCCCGTTTTTTTTAATCGATACAGAGGAACGATGGCACACTCGGCAAAATGCCCACGTTGCAATCGCTCGATCTACCGAATTCGTCGGCGTTGGTTCGAGCGAGTGTTGTTGATCCAAAGGGCCTACATGTGCAACGCTTGCGGTCGGCGTCGGTATCAGCCCTGGATGTTCCCTATCGTCCTGTAGCCGGGACAGACGCGAAAGCTGCGATCGCGGCGGGGCATCCGGTCGAACCACCGGTCAAGAATATCCTCGCTCCCAAATATCCTCGTCCCAGTTCGCCTTTTGCGGGGGGATAGTGTGGGCCGCTGGCTACCATTTGCAGTACAATGGGTTTCCCTCCTGAAGTGTTGTCGACCGAATCACTTCATCCCCACCCACTCGACAGAAATGCTGGTGCTTGGTGCTGGCCTCGCAATCCATCCGAACTCCATTGCTCCGGCTGACCACCCTGATCGCGGTGATCGTTTGTTGCCGACCAACCTTTGCCGGCGAGGATACCGAGTTCTTCGAGCGGAAGGTTCGGCCCGTCCTGGTCGAGCATTGCTATGAGTGCCATGCTGGTGCGGCGGAGGATATCAAAGGCGGACTGCGATTGGATGATCCGGCCGCAATGCTTCGTGGCGGTGATTCCGGTGCCGCGGTGATGCCTGGCCAGCCCGACAAGAGTTTGATGTTGGCGGCAATCCGTTACGACGGGCTGGAGATGCCGCCGTCGGGCCGATTGGACGAGCGGATTGTTCGCGACTTCGAGCATTGGATCAAAGCCGGTGCTCCGGACCCGCGCAACCTTCCGCCGCCGACTCGTCGGAAGTATCGGAAGAAGAAGAACACGCCGAGATCGACTGGAAAGTCGCGCGTCAGTTTTGGGCGTTCCAGAGTCCGGTGCGTCACGAGGTGCCGCGATCGGTCACCGGCGGCCGGGCAACGGGCCCAATCGATTCGTTTGTTTTGGCGAGACTCGACGAAGCCGGGCTGACTCCCAACGCGCCGGCCGATCGCCGGACGTTGCTGCGACGACTGACATTCGACCTCGTCGGTTTGCCTCCCACCGCTGACCAAATCGAATCGTTCTTGGCCGATGATCGGCCTGGTGCGACGCGGCGATTGGTCGATCGATTGTTGAGCGCTCCGGAACATGCCCAGCGGTGGGCGCGACCGTGGTTGGACGTGGCTCGCTATGCTGAGGACCAGGCGCACAAGGTGGGCGATAACGATTCGTTGACTTACCCCAACGCCTACCTTTACCGCGACTGGGTGGTCGAGGCTCTCGCCGGCGACATGCCCTATGATCAATTCGTGCGGATGCAATTGGCCGCCGACTTGATCGTTCCTGACGATTCCGACGCGCATGTCGCACTCGGCTATTTGGGTCTTGGTCCGAAGTACTATCGTCGCAGCAGTCCGGAAGTGATGGCCGATGAGTGGGAGGACCGTGTCGATACGGTCGCCCGAGGGCTGCTGGGGCTGACCGTCGCTTGCGCACGCTGTCACGATCACAAGTACGATCCGATACCGACATCGGACTACTACGCCCTGGCCGGCGTGTTCGCCAGCACCGAAATGTACAACCGGCCGCTCGAACCCAGTGGCAGCGAACCCAGTGGCAGCGAAGCCGACAAAGGCGACGAGGATAAAGACGATGGGAACCAAAGCGACGTCAAAGAAGCGAAAAAGCCTCAGGACGCGGTCCACATCGTTCGTGAGGGGAAACCGCACGACTTGAGCGTGATGATTCGTGGCGACGTCAACAAGACGGGCCCGGTTGCCGAGCGGGCCTTCCTGAGCGTGCTGAGTCCCGACGGCAAGGTGCGATTTGATCGTGGCAGCGGCCGCGAACAACTAGCCGATGCGATCGTCGACCGTTCCAATCCGCTCACCGCGCGGGTCATCGTCAATCGTGTTTGGACCGAACTGATCGGCCAACCGCTGGTTCGCACGCCGAGCAACTTTGGACGCTTGGGCGAAACGCCCACCCACCCCGAGCTGCTTGACGATCTGGCGGTGCGATTCATGGATAACGGTTGGTCACTGAAATGGCTGCAGCGTGAAATCGTATTGTCGTCGACCTATGCTCAATCGAGTCAAATCGATGTTTCAAAATCGTCGATCGATCCGCAAAACCGGCTGCTGTGGCGGATGCCGCGTCGCCGTCTCAGCGTCGAAGCCTACCGCGACGCCGTCCTGGCCGTCGCCGGCCGGCTCGATCACCAAGTCGGCGGACCATCACTCAAACCGGATGATCCCCAGTCACATCGACGAACGCTATACAGCGAGATCAGCCGCATGGACCTGAACCCGATGCTGGCCAGGTTTGATTTTCCCGATCCCAACGCGCACAGTCCCAAGCGATTCGAGACAACGACTCCGCTGCAGAAATTGTTCCTGTTGAACAGTCCGTTCTTGGTTCACCAATCCGAGGCTCTGGCCCAAAAGCTGGCAAGCCACGGAGGTTCGCGCCGCAGCCGGATCGAGCACGCTTACACGCTGTTGTTCGGCCGACAACCGACCGAGCAGGAGTGCCTGTTGGGCGAGTCATTCGTCGATCGAGGTGGCGAGGAAGATTGGGAGCAATACGCACAAGCATTGTTGATCAGTAACGAAATGTTCATGATCGATTGATGTTCGGCAGCGCCACGACCACGCGGCGTTTGAAACGTTGACTGAGAGCACAAGAAATGATGAATCAACCACACCGTGACCCACCAGTGACTTCACGCCGGGCGATGTTGGCCCGTTGCGGTGCCGGCTTTGGCGCCGTGGGAATGTTGGGCGCGATGGAAGCGTCCGGATCTTTGACGCCAGCCGCGGCCGGTGGCGGGCTGCACCATCGAGCCCGTGCCAAACGCGTGATCTTTTTGTTCATGAATGGCGCGCCGTCTCACGTCGACACGTTCGATCCGAAACCGGCTTTGGCCAAACACGAGGGGGAAACGCCGGGCGAGGACGTGGCCAAGAAGAATCGCGCCGCCGGATACATGCCGTCGCCATTCAAGTTCGCCGCACACGGTGAAAGTGGCTTGGTGATGAGCGAACTGTTTCCGAATCTGGCCGCTCATGCCGACGATCTTTGCGTCGTCCGATCGATGCACACCGACGAGCCCAATCACGAGCCGGGTTTGTTGTTGATGCAGTCGGGGCATCGGCAGCCGACCCGCCCGAGCATGGGATCTTGGCTGTCCTACGGGCTGGGTACCGAGAATGAGAACCTGCCGCCCTACGTGGCGCTGTGTCCCGGTTTACCAGTGGTTGGCCCGCAATTGTGGTCCAGTGCCTTTTTGCCCGGACAGCATCAGGGCGTCGAAGTGAATACGAATCAAACCGACGTCAACAAGCTGATCGCGAATCTGCATCATCCCAAGATGGACGACGCTTCCCAACGGCGACAACTCGAGTTGCTGCGAAACTTGAATGCCCAGCACCTGGCTGTGCGAGCCGGCGAGGCGGCGTTGGAGACGCATATCCGCTCGATGGAGTTGGCGTTTCAGATGCAGACCGAAGCGTCCGAGGCGTTTGATCTGTCGCGCGAGTCGCAGGTGACACGCGAGGCGTATGGCGAAACCGAGTTCGGTCGCAGTTGTCTGCTGGGTCGACGGCTGTTGGAACGCGGCGTTCGCGTGGTTCAGGTCTTCTATGTCAAGGGCAAGAATAAACAGCCTTGGGACACACATACGAACAACAACTCGGGGCACCAATCGTTGTGTGCGGATTCGGATCGGGCGACGGCGGCGCTATTGACCGATTTGAAAAGTCGCGGACTCTTGGATGAGACACTGGTGATCTGGGGTGGCGAATTCGGACGCACGCCCTACGCACAGGTCGACAAGTCGAAGGATGTGAAGAAGGCGGGACGCGACCATCACAACACGGGGTTCTCCATGCTGCTCTCTGGCGGCGGTGTTCGCGGCGGCCTGACCTACGGGGCCACTGACGAATTCGGGATGCACGCGATTGAAGACCGCGTCCACGTGCACGACCTGCACGCCACGGTGCTGCATCTGATGGGGATCGATCACACCCGTTTGACGTTCCGTTACTCCGGCCGTGACTATCGGCTGACCGACGTGCACGGCCGCGTCGTGGACGGGGTGATCGCCTAGCGGCAATCGGGGGCATCGAGAGTCGCCGTCTCCTCCGCAAATAGCGTCGTACTTTGGCAACGGGATGCTCTCAACCAATCGCACTTTGCGGCGGGACATGGGTCGGTTCGCCAACCGGCCTCAACAAAAAAGCCCTCCGTGGCGAGCCCAGCCCGCGCATCAGAATCACAGGGACCCGATTGCTCCTCGTCTTCTCGTCGGCGAAACCCTTCTCAGCGACCGATTCTTGCTGACGGCCCGCAAGAACCCGGTGAGGTCCTGATCGGTGAAGGACCACGAATCGGGGTCTCGCGCATTCAAGGAAATTGGTCGCTATTTTTGACGACGTTTTGATGTGGGTCTCCGTCGCCGCAGATCACCTAAGATTTCCTGGCTGCTCCCTGTCGGGAAAGAGGGGATTCCCCGACGAAGCCGTCCTGCGCAGATCGGGTAATGGGCAATCACCCGATTTGCGCTTCGTCGGGTAACGCCGATACCCGACGAAGCGAACGCATTGCCAATGCACCAAAAAACCCACAAAAATGGCAACCAATCCGAATCCCAAACCGGCTAAAATCGGGTACCACCCATCCCCGATTTACCAAGTGGGT
>CAVTIV010000001.1:0-116521 GCA_963734865.1 Pirellulaceae bacterium | reverse complement strand
CCGTCCCTGCAAATATCCCTTTCGCAAGTTTAGATCCTTGCGAACATTAAAGTCGGTTAACGGAGTCAGCCTGCTCTGGCTCGTCTTGTCTTTCTCCACCATCCAATACTCGTCTCGACGAAGTAAGTCTTGGTCGAGCAAGTGAGCCTCGTGTGTCGTGACGATCATCTGGCGTCGTACACCAGGGCAACTCGTGCTGAAAAACTCTACCAACTCCCAGCACAGCTTGGGATGAAGGCTGCGGTCGAGTTCGTCGATCACGACAACACGGCTCCGGCCCTGCTGCGGATTCAGATATGGCAGGTAGTGCAGAAGTTGTTGCGTACCATCCGATTCCTCACCAAACGGCAGCATGAATCGCACGTCACCATCACTTCCATGATGCAACGACATCAGTTGACGCGTAATGACTTTGGTCGGATCACTTGGATCAATTCGCTCATCCATGTCGCCCGAGCACCCATATCGGTAGTAAGGCATGTATCCTTCATCGCCGAAGCTCTGGAAAACCTCACGTTCGTGGTCTCGGCAATCACGGGACTGTTCGTGGAATTTCAATTCACAAATTCCCGTATCGACGTTGCACAGAAACGACTCCGCAAACTTCTTGAAGGGTGCGTCCGAGTAGAGTCTTTCAAGCATGTCGCAAGATCGAGCTTCTGCTTCAAGAATGATCAAATCCTCCGTCAGCCACTCAATCACTCCGCGTAGCGTTGCTCCAAGGCTTTCCTCCGGCAGCGAATTGGCACGACTGAGAAACAATTGGGTTGGGCGAATCGGCAACTGTGACAGCACCGACAAGGTATGTTGCATCTCGGCGTCGTCAGCAAAGAATGACTTGGGTGCGTCCCCTACTTGGGTTTGCCCTTTTTCATCGCGAACAAAAATGTCCTTCTCGCGCAGAACCACGAAGTGCGCTCAGCCACTCGCCCACGATCCCGCGACGACCAACGTCAAAGCCGTATGTAAAAATCTCGTCGCCCACCATAAAGCGAAACTCGAATGACGATGGTTTCGCTGCCGTGCTGCGATCAAATCGAAACGGTTCGGGGCCTGCGTGATGACTTTGACTTCCGGTGCAAATCAGAGTCTGCGCGTAGTCTCCCTGTACAAAACCAATCCGGAGAGAGTCAGCGGATTTCGCAGGCTTTTTCTGCCTGAAATGGCTGTTCTGATGCGATTCGCGTCTCTTTCGACTGGTCCCGCGACGAATCGAATAAGAAATTCGGTTAACGCTTTGCTGTTAACCAAAGCTGCTATTTCTCGCAATTCTGCGAGTGGTTAACAGGGAGAGAGAACGTCTGCCCGAAACGGCCCCACCACCGGCAGTTTGTGCCGGTTACTCTGATCGACGCAACGACAATCTGACTGGCCCAACACGGTTCAAGCCTGCGGCCATTGCGGTGGGCGAATCGGTCCGTACGCTCGTCATTTCAGCGGGGTAAAAAAATGATGCCACCCCGATTATTCCAGGATTTGCAAGGGAATCGGCAGCACGAATGGCCGCGATCGTTCACCCGCTTTTGACACTGCTTGCGTCGCTTACGCGGCAGGAATTGGCCCAGCAAGTGACCTATCTGAAAGCGGAGAACGCAATCCTTCGGAGTAAGTTACCTGATCGGATCACGCTGAACAATCAGGAACGTCGCCGGCTGGTCCGCCACGGCAAGAAGCTTGGGCCGCGGATCAAGGAACTGATCTCGATCGTCAGCTACTCCACCTTCCGCCGCTGGATCCGGACCATGGAGGACGGACCGACGAAACGGCCGAAATCGAAAGTCGGAAGGCAAACCTGGCCGGCCGACGAATCGACGAAAGCATCGCCGACACGATCATCCGGATCCGGAAAGAGACCGGCTGGGGTTACACCAAAATCGTCCAGGCGATGCGGCGGCTTGGCCATCAGTATCTCACGGCAAACCGTGAAGAACATCCTGGTCGAAGCTGGCCTCGGTCCCGATCCCAGCGACCATCCCGATACGTGGTCGGACTTTCTGAAACGCCACGCCGCCACGATGTGGCAGTGCGACTTCGCCTCGAAACGGAAGTGGACGATCAAAGGCATGGTCGATCTCTACTTCCTCGTCTTCATCCACGTCGAGACGCGGCGGATCTGGGTCTCGCCGTGCACGGCAAATCCGACTGGAGAATGGACGACGCAGCAGGCTCGAAACTTCGACATGCATCCTTCAAGACGAGGGATCTGCCGTGTGAGATTCTGCAGCGGGACCAAGATTCGAAATACGTCGACTCGTTCGACGAAGTCTTCCGATCGACCGGCTGCAAGATCAAGAAAACTTGCCCGCGTTCACCGAACCTGCAAGCTTTCGTCGAACGGGTGATTCAGACGCTCAAGCATGAAGTGCTCAATGCCTTTTGCGTGGTCAGCGAGCAGCACCTGGACCACATCCTTCGCGTGTCGCAGGACTGGTACAACCATCGACGCGGGCATTCCTCGAGATCATCTGCCTCCGCTACACGATGTCGGTGCGCAACCGGTGGTCGACTTGAAAGTCACGAAGATCGAGTGCCATACCGAACTCGGCGGCTTGCTGAAGTCATACCGCGTGGCCGCTTAGCGAAAAAGCCGAACAGATAGCCTCCATCAAAAGGCAGCGTTAATCGTTTCCAGCGATACTCCGAGCAATCGTTTCGCAAGTGGATTGAGTTCTTCTTCTGAGCCTTGGAAGTGAAACGTTCGCTGGATGTGTTTCATTGTCTCTCCGGGTTCGAGGGCGGCGGCAGGAGAAGAAGTTTCCAGCTCGTAAAATGGTCCCAGCGGCGGCTGACCTGGCTCGGGCGAACCGTCGTTGTAGGCATTGATCGCATCACCGGCGTACGGCTTCTCTTGCAATTCCCACATGGAATTGACGAAACCGTCTGGCGCCTCCTGCACGTTGTAGGTGACGATGTTAAGTACTTGGGCGGCGGAATCGTAGCTTCCGGCAATTCCCTGCGAACGCTGTGGAGTGATGCCGATTTTTCCACGGCGCGTGCCGTCACCTCGGAAGAACAATCTCTCCTTCTCGACCTTCAGGTACTCCTCCGGGACTTTGCCGAAGTACGAGTCATTTACTATCGAGCCAAGCGTTTTTTCATCACCTACTTTAAAGGGAATCACAACGGTGGTTTCAGGCGAAGGGTTGTACATGCCCAGGATCCAGATGGACAGCAGCCCGCTGTGGGGCTCCCAGGCGTCCGTGCCAGTATTCGTGATCCGGTTGTCCGTTTCATAAGCCACCATGCGCAACCCGTCTGTGAGCTGGACGCCCAACAGCGTGGAGGCATCCTCTTTGCCCAATAGCTTCACCGTGCGTTCAATGCCTACCTTGAATTCCGTGCCGCTGTGATTGATCAGCTCTGTCGAGTGCGTGAACTTCGCCGACGATGTTGATTGCCGGTCCAGTTCGAATGCTTCGGTATCGATAGCCGGTGGGGTGGCCCACTGAGAGAACTCAAATTTCGATCCAGGTTTGAAAAACAGGGCATATTGCCCGCCCTCGGGTCCGAGCCAGAATCGTTCTTCACCGCCGAAGATATAGATGTGTTCTTCAAGCTTGCCCTTCTCCTCTTCGTCCGAAAGCAATCCTCGCTCGATAACTGGGCGATTGATCCAGCCGAAGCTGGGACCGGAATTGACGTCAAACGTGCTGGTCATCACGCGCCCTTGGTAAGCGGGAGCCAACGCCACCGCTGAATCACCGTCCTTCAGGAGCACGATCTGCGTATGCTTTTTCATGAAAGCCAAATCGTCGGCGAACCCGTCGCCTGCCGCAGCCGACCCGGGCAGAAGACACATGGCTGCCGCAACCAGTAGCGGAATTCGTCGAGAATATCGGTATCGTGCAATTATTTCCGAAAGTCTTGACGACTTCCGCTACAAGTCTTCCGTCCACTGTTCAGTTCTCTACCGCTGTGTCAAATCGCTGAATGAATGGCAATCGATCTCCGTTGCCTTTCGCTCTTCCAATTTCAACTCCCCATTCAGGAAGCCGGCCATCGCCGCTTTGAGTGAAAGCTTCCGGGCGGTACGCACCGCCTGCCCACGGTCCATTGACCACTCGGTGAGTCTTGGAAAAGTGGACTCCATCCTTGGCATAGAGTATCGAATTAATAATCGCTTTGGTCCTGTCGTGCCGATCATTGCCGCGACACCGTTTCCCTGCGGCCAAACCAAGACTTCGTGGTTTCCAGGAATGACCGGATTGGCTTCATGTCTTACATAAGGTCCTTCCGGATGATCGGCGATTGCCAGACCCATTTGTGTTTGGCCCGGGCTCTTTCCCAACTGCCGACCCTTGTAGTAGAACCAGTATTTTCCTTCCCGCGTGATCAGACAGGCATCGTCGACCAGATGGCTATCGAAATCATTCGGATCGTCACTGTTTTTGAGTGCGGGATTCTTGGCGAGCCTTTCCCAAGGACCGTCGGGCGAATCAGAAACTGCGATCCCGATTTTTGAATCGGGGTTGAAACCCTTGCCATATTCTCGCGATGTCCCCGTGTAGAACAGCCAGTAGCGTCCTTTGGAAACGAGAATGTTAGGCGTAAAAACGCTCGCACCTTCCCAACTACCCGGCTTACCTTTTGCGAGCGCCATGCCTTTCTCGGTCCAGGTGTACCCGTCTTTGGAGGTCGCATACCAGATGGTCGCATCGTATCCCGGAGATATCATCCCTTTGGAGTACCACACGTAATAGAGGTCGCCGACTTTGATGATGTCGCTCGGATCTCGGCGCATGACGCCAGCTTCCGCTCCGATGCCTTCGACCGGCCGGTGCGTTACATTTACGGTTGGCAGAGCGGCTTCGTCCGCCAGCGCGGATACCGTCATCAGAAGAGTTGCAACGAAAATGGCAGGGCTTTTCATGATGTATTCGGTACGGTGCGTCGCGTCACTCGATGACGGGAACAGAGAATTCGGTCGAGGTGTCCTTGGCGTAGAAGCCAACGTACTTGATCAATTTCAACTCGGGTGGTAGCGAGAAGCTCAAGGTCGTCCCGTTAATCTCTGCAGAGCCTGCTCCCTTCGAAAGATTCAGGGAGACAGTAATCTCGAAAGTGTCCTCCGGCTTGAAGTTCGCCTTTTGCGAGGCCGCATTGCCGACATTGTCCCATCCGCCCGTAAATGCGACATGCTGCTTCATCCCGATCGCCGTGCCGATCTTGAAGCTCGCTCCGTTGGTTGGTGTCGACGCCAGGACCAGGGCGCCGTTACGCGTCACTCCATTCTTCTGAGTACTTCGGTACTTCAGTCGAATGGTCGCGCGATCGGTGATCGGATTGTCCAGCTTCTGAAACGCGAGTCCTTCGGCTTCCGGAGAAATGAGGTAGCCAAAGTCCGTCTCAGAAATGCCTGTTCCAAGTACGACATCAAAATCACCGGTCGGATCTGCGCCGGCCGGAGGCTCAGCCGACTTTCGCGTGCCACGTTGATTTTGAGTTTCGAGCTTCCACCAGTCAGGCCCTTCAGCCAGCACGGCCGCGTCATGCCTGATCAGAGCTTCTCGCATTTCGGCGAACCTGTCAGGAAACTCGTCCGCAACGTCGGTCGTTTCCTGCCAGTCCTCCTTAATGTTATAGAGCTCGAACGATGTGAGGTTGTCGGATCCAACAATCTTCCAGTCACCAATGCGCATGCCGACTCGGTACTCGGCCGGCGCCAGATGATTCCGCCAATACAGTGGCTGTTCACGGTGGATTGCGTTTCCACTGAACAACGGGAGAAGACTGGTTCCGTCAATGGTGCGGTCGGCGGGAAGTGGGATGTCAAGTACATCGCAGATCGTCGGAAAAACGTCTGATCCGATCACCGGCGTACCGCTAACGCTTCCGGCTTTGATCTTTCCGGGCCAACGGACGATGCCTGGCACTCGGATTCCGCCTTCATGAGTTGCCCGCTTTCGGCCGCGTAGCCCGCCAGTCGATCCACGCGTTCGGCCGTTCGTTCCGTTGCCTTCGGGGCCATTATCGGAGGTGAAGAAGACAAACGTGTTGTCACGATATCCCATCTCGTCTACTGCCGCCATCAGCTTACCGAAAGCGTCATCAAGCTGCGTGATGTTGCCATGGTGCTGACGAATTCCCTCGTCCTCAATATCTGCGTAGTGCTTCATGTATTGGGGTGCGGATTCGATGGGCATGTGTGGTTCATGAGTCCATACGGTGATGAAAAATGGCGTCTCCGAATCCTTCCGACCCTTCAACCAGTTGATCGCCTCGCTGGCCGCAATCACCGCACTGGGGCCTTCCATCCGGCCAACTGCTTCACGATTTCGTACGTAGTTGGTTGGATTCGATATGGTTCGGCGCAGCGTTGTTCTGCGTGGCCAACCAGTGGTCGTAGCCGTGATCATCCGGCTGCGGCTGATCGTCAGAATTGAATTTCCCATTGAGGTGCCACTTTCCGGCATGGCAGGTTTCGTACCCTCTCTGCTTTAGCAGCGAGGCGATCGTGATCTCGCTGTCACGCAGGTGGTAAATGCTGCCGCCCGGAATCCACCGCCAGACACCGTTGCGATAGGGAGTTCGCCCCGTCAGGATTGCCGACCGTGATGGTGAACACACCGAGCATGCCGCATAGCACTGGGTGAGTCGCAACCCTTCGCTGGCAAACTTGTCCAGGTTTGGCGACTTTATGATTGGATGGCCGTAACAGCCAAGATCGCCCCAGCCCTGATCATCTGTTAGGAACACGATGAAATTGGGCGAATCTCCCGCCCCTTCAGCAACGTTGAACGGGCAGAAGGCTGCTAGAGCCAAGGTGATGGCAAGAATGGTTTTGGACATGGGCAGACCTTAAAATTCTATTTCACTGATAAGGATCAAGTCGTGAAGCACTGGTAGTTCATTTCCGATTCTTCCGTCGGGGCTGTGCTTTCATTGCCCCATGGTTTGGATGTCGCTTCTGCCGTTCCATCGCAATTGCTTCGACTGTGGCTGGATCAAGCGTGTCCCAATCTTTCTCGTGACTGTTAGTCCGCAGCCTGTTTGGCAAGCACCGCGGAGACCTCTTTAGCGACCTTGCTTCCTAAGTGAATGTAACCCTCCTCGGTGAAGTGAACATCGCCTTCACGAATCATTGTCTCGGGAAGCCTCAATAGTGCGTGGGAATGTAGGTCATTAATCCTCACGTTGTTCGCTTTCATGATCTCGGCAGCTACCTGATTGTATTTGACATCGTCGCCCAGCTTTCGGCCCGCTTCACCTTCCGGGACAGGAGTCGTTGTGCACCAAATCAGCGTCGCATCAGTCTGTTTCAAGCGAGCGACGATTTCCTCCATATTGGATCGATAGCCTTCCAGCGTTTCTGTCAAAGTGCCATTTACCTTGTCGCGGTTACCCTGCACCTTGGACTCGGGGTGGCGATAGCAGAGATCCCATAGACCCCAATTGAAATGAATGACGTCCCACTTGAGCGACTTCATCTCCAGCCAATCGTCTAAGTGTTCCAGACCGTACGCTGAATTCTTTGCATTGGTCGGAATACGATAGACATCTGCCTTCCCGATTAGATCTCGTCGGACATATGCCGTGTAGCCGATGGAGATCGAATCACCGATCAGCAAGACGTTCGGAAGATCTGGATTGTCAACCTCGGGATTGGCGAAGGCCAGCTTTCTGTCGAGGTAGAGTTCTTCTTTGGAAGCGAGTGCGTTATTGGAAGCACGATTGCTAATTTCATGCGACCTTTTTCCGTTCCGGTTTGTGCGCTGCTCCGTGATTTCAGACTTCTCATTCGTCATGATGACAACGATATTCGGTCGGTCCGCTGCATCGACGGATGAGCACGCGATGAGAATCAGAAGAATTGGACAGAAGAACAGGGGAAGGAAGATGTTGAATGGACATTTTCCTAGCTCTAAGAATCTGCCTGGGTCATGGGCTGAGTTCATGATGTTTTGTTCCCGTTGACAGCGGTTTTGGATTCTCGACGAATGCCGCAGGTCGGCTGTTTTTAGCGATGTCCTTTGCAAACTCATGCAGGCGATTATTGAGCTGTTTCACAACTTCGGGGTGCGACTCGATGACATTGTTCGTTTCGCCAATGTCGTCGTCGAGATTGTAGAGTTGCACCGGTCGACCTTTGTTGGTGTGGAGCTTCCACTTACCTGATCGGACGGCCGTGAGCGCGTTGCCTTGATGATAAAAGAATGCTTCGCGCGGCGTTGTGGACTGGCCGACAAGTGTCGGCCAGATGTCTTTCCCGTCGATGATGCGATCGGTGGGAAGTTCAGCTCCGGCCAATTTGGCGAACGTCGGAAGCAGGTCCATCGTCGTCATCAATTCATTGTTGTCGTGGCCCGCGGGAATCATTCCGGGCCAGCGGATGACGGTTGGTTCCCGCATTCCGCCTTCGAACGTCGTTCCCTTATGACCTTTTAGCGGGCCGGGGCTGGCGTGAAGGGTGTTCTTCGGAGGACCGTTGTCGGAAGTGAAAATAACGAGAGTCTTTTCATCCAATCCATTGGCATTGAGTGTGTCGAGAATGGTTCCGACCGACCAGTCGATTTCGGCGATCGCCTGTCGGAACAGTTCGTCACGCGTGCGATAGTCGATCTTGCCATCTTCGTCCTTCAGCTTCGAAACAACTTCATCGGCGACGCCTTCCATGAACGGCGGAGACACGTGCAGCGGAGCATGAGGAATTGGATGCGGAACATACAAGAAGAAAGGAACGTCTTTGTTCTGCTCAATGAACGATACAGCTCGCTCGGTGATGCGTTTGGTGAGGTAGTCCGCATCCGGGTCCATCTCAATCACAGTGTCGCCGTCGAGCAGCGGCAATGGCGGGAAGTTGAATTTGTCCTGCCGTGGATGGAACGGGTGAATGTCGTGGCTGTAAGGCAGTCCGAAGGACTCATCGAATCCCTGCCGTGTTGGAAGAAACTCGGGCTGATCTCCGAGGTGCCATTTGCCAAACATCCCCGTTTTGTAGTCAGCCGACTTGAGGACTTCAGCGATCGTCATTTCCTTGGGATTCAATCCCTTGGTATCGCCGGCCAGCAGCACTCCAAAGTCCGATCCTGTTGCCATAACCGCCGCGAAATGACCATCAATGTTGTAACGCGCGGGGAAATGACCGGTCATCACAGCGGTGCGACTCGGAGAGCATACGCCGCTGGCGACCGTGAAACGATGGAAGTCGGTCCCTTCCCTAGCAAGCCGGTCGATATTCGGCGTCTTCAGATAAGGATGCCCGTGGCAGCCGAGATCGCCCCACCCCCAGTCGTCGGTAAAGATGAACAGAATGTTTGGCCGATCTGCACCATCAGACTGTTCCGCAGCAAAGGCTAGACAAGTTGCCATGAGGAGGAAGGTCAGCAATTGAACTGCTCGTTTCATAAGTTGGCAATCTGCGATCAGGGTTCGGGCTAAAGGTGGATTATTTTGCTCAAAAAAAACAATAGGTGCCTCATGTGACATTAACTACGGTGAGAACTTTTTCTCAACCACCCAAATGTTTCTGAATTTCACTCTAGAGCCATGCTCTTGCAGAACGATCAGCGAGGTCGGCTCTTCGGGAAATGCCGCGTACTTGTTTCTTCGTAGCGATAGCTTAACGTTGTTGTGAATCAACTTTCCGTTGAGCCGCACGGTGACACGGGCTGCGCCCTTTTCAGTCATGAAGCCATTCTTGCCGATCTTGGCCGCCTGATATTCCAAGTCGACCGTCTGCCACTGGCCCGGCCCCAATCCGGCGTTCTCATCGGGCACGCGAATTTGATAAATCGCGCCGCAGTCGCCCATGCCCGGGTTTTCTTTTCCTTCGCTGTTGAGGATCTGAAGCTCGTACAAAGGACCGAAGAAGAGACCGCTGTTGCCGCTGTCTTCTTTAGGCAACTGAAACTCGAGATGCAGTCGATAGTCGCCGAAATTTTGTTTCGTGCAAAGAAACTGCTTGCGTCGCTTGCCCTCGAATTCAAAGGCGATCTCCATCGCGTCGCCATCGACAAGTTTCCACTGAATGTTCGCCTGGTCATCTTCTGGATTGATCCATCTGCCACGAGAACGGCTTCCAGGCATCGAAGTTCGAGCCATCGAACAGCACTACGGCTCCTTCCGGTGGGGCGAGGCCAAGCGTCAATGATGAGGAGTTCTCGGCCGTGACTACTGAGGCTGTTCCGAGAGAAGCAACCAATATCAGCGAGAATAGTCGCATCAGTGAGTTCCCTGTTGTCATTACTTTTATTCCGTTGTCATCTTTCGGAACTGGATCACGGTTGGATCAGTCATTTGGCGATTCCATCAAGATCGACTTTGCGAGTTTTTTTCAACGCCTGATCGGAATCCGAAACGATGGCGTGCGGCTGGTACTGGTCGGAGCTGGTGACGATTTCAAATGACCATGCGAACTGACTGATGCCCTCATCACTCGGCGGTGTAATGCGGAGTCCGTCTGGTTCGATCGACCAGTCGACCGGCGACTCGCTTCCGAGCAATCGGACGGATTTCACGTCCTCTGGATGCCAACCTGCTGTTGCCTCGACAGCAAATGGAGCCGATGGTTTTTCGAGTTTGATGGCGTAAAGCGTCTTGCCCTTCGTGGTGAAGGCGAGGTGCTCATCTTCCTGTCCGCTGACCTTCCAGTAACGCGTGCCATAGATGGCGTCGCTGTTGATCTTTAGCCAGTCTCCCATCGCGCGAAGACGCTCGACCTGTTCAGGAACGAGTGTGCCGTCCGCTTTCGGGCCAATATTGATTAGAAAGTTGCCGTTGCGGCTCACTACTTCGATCATTTCATGGATGACGCTTTCAACGGTTTTGTACTTATCGCCTTCCAGATAACCGAAGGACGTACCAAACGTCGTGCAGCTCTGCCACTTTGGGCCGATCACTCTAAGCTTGAGATTGTCCTTCTCCAGGCAGCCAACACCGTCGGGCCAATTGCGATTGGCGCCTTTGTTGTTGCAGTACACCTCTTGGCCCCGGGCTGCTGCGTCGTTCATAAAGTCGGTGATCATCAGGCGAACCTGATCGTCAAAGTATTTGATCTCCGGTCTCATCTTTCCGCTACGCACCTGATTGCCGTCACGGGTATAGACGGGGAAGTCATCGACCCACAGGAAGTCCGGTCTGTACTTTGTCTTGAATCTCCCTCCATCTTGCGACGTAGTCATCGACGAAGGCCTTGTCGTAGCTGAACGGCCCGTATAGCGAAGCCGCTTCAGGGACTCGCCGAATCTCTTCCGCGATGTCGGGCCGGGGCTCGCTGTGGACGACGTACTTTTCCTTCGCGAAGAAGCCGGTGTGCCGTTCGCGATGATAGGACGGAGCGTATTTGAGCCCTCTCTTTCGGACCGCTTTCCCAGCTCGCCGACGAGATCTCGATTCGGCCCCATGTCGACCGCATTCCACGGCGTCAGTTCAGAGTCCCAGTTGGCCCAGCCGTCGTGATGTTCCGCCGTCAGCACGACGTACCTGGCACCGACTTCCTTGAACAGTTCAGCCCACTGTTCGGGATCCCACTGCTCCGCTTTGAACTCGCGAATAATATCCTTGTATCCAAACTCCGGCGGTGCCTTCCCCCATCGCCCTTTCATCCAGCGATAATAGTGTTCAGAGTCTTCATAAAGTATCTTCGGCACATGCTCAGCGTAGCCCCTATTACCCTTGCGATAGCCGATCGCACTGTAGGGTCCCCAGTGAATAAAGATGCCGATCTTGCCGTCATCAAACCACGCCGGCACGGGCATCGTCTGCAGTGATTCCCAACTCCCGTCATAGCGCGGTGTCGCTGTCGTCTTAGCTGCAGGCTTGGGATGCGCCAGAATCCCATTCTTTTGGCGGGAACTCTGCCGAGTTCCACTACCATCCAGAGCTTCCACCTCTGTGAAATAGGCTCCACCGGCCTTGCCGTTCTTGTCGTAGAGATATGTCATCAGTTCCGTGGGACCGGATGGCAATTCGATTTCAAAGACAACGCCCTTGCTACCTACTTCCACGGGTTGCTCCATCGTCAGACCGGCGATCTCGATTTTCGCGCGCGAGGCAACGACGGGTTTGTCTGCCTCTCGGGGAAACTGGCGAAGCGTGATTCGGTATCTGCCGGCCTGCTGAAGTTGCACCATCCACGGCCCGGTGACCTTGGGCAACTTCTTGATCGAACCAAAATTCCATGGTGGATTTCCGGTAGGCATGTACCAGTCCTGAGAACACAACTCGGTCGGATTCTGGTCCGGATTGCCCAGATCGATACGAACCGGTGTCATGCGAGGAGAAACGTGCTGCCAGAATGGCTCGTACATTGCCCGCAACTGATTCACCACTTCAGGGTGTTGAGCTGCCACGTCGTTTCGCTGTGCTGGGTCGGTTTGAATGTCGAAGAGATACAGCTGATGGGAATTGACCAGCCGCCAGCGCTCCGTCAATACAACCGTTTGCTCGAAGGGCTTTGAAGGCAGTGCCGTCCCACCTGCGCCGCCATGAAACTGAATAACGTGATGATTTCGCACCCACGATGGATCGGACTCATCAAGCAACGGTTTCAACGAAACGCCGTCCGGCCGGTAATCCTCCGGCACTTGGATGTTGCAAAGATCTGCCAGTGTCGGAAGGACATCGATATGGGCAGCCAGCGTGTCAACATCCTTGCCTCCGCTTAGTCCACGCTGCGGCCAGTGGATGAAAAACGGGACGCGATGGCCGCCGTCATAAATCGATGACTTCTTGCCACGCATGCCTGCATTGAATCCCACGACGGGTTCGGAATCCAGTCCCTGGAACTTCGCACCGGCCGCCGTCCCATTGTCGGTCATGAAGATCAGGATGGTATCCTCGGTCAGCCCCAATTCTGCCAGATGTTCCCTCAGCAGCCCCATGTTGTGATCAATGTTGGCGATCATCCCATAGAAGTTGGCATTGGCCACGTTCGGGTTGCCGATATATGGCTTCGCCCATTCGTCCGGCACACGGTAGGGTCCATGCGGGGCATTTGGTGCTAGATAGAGAAAGAAGGGTTTGTCTTTGTTCTCTTCAATAAAACGCATTCCTTCCCGAAACCAAACGTCAGTGCAGTAGCCCTCAAACTTCTCAAAAGTCCCCTGCCTGTTGTCGGCTGTCGCGCGCTCGTAGGTGTCGTCGAAGTAATCGTTGCCCCAGTAGTCCGATGCCTGCCCAATCCCGCCACAGCGATGCCAGACCACATCCTGAAATCCCCGGTCCTGCGGCCGGTGCGGAGCGTTGTCACCGAGGTGCCACTTTCCCACCATCCCGGTGGCGTAGCCCGCATCGGCGAAGAGATTCGCAATGGTCTTCTCGTCCTGGTGCATCATCGTGCGTCCCGAACTGGTTCGGTACGCCCCCGTAAATCCCGGATGGTTGCCCGTCATCAGTGCTGCACGCGTGGGCGTGCAGAATGGGCTCACATGGAAATCCGTAAAGCGAACCGATTCGCGATACAGCGCATCGAGATTGGGCGTTGTCAGAATTGGATTCCCCTGACAACCAAGGTCGCCATAACCCTGATCGTCTGTCATGACGATGATGACATTGGGTTGGTCAGCGGCCGCCGCACATCTCATCTGAAAACAGAAAAGTGCCAGAATAACTAATAATGCTCTTCTCAATGTTTATCTCGCCTGCTGAATGGAGCCTACACCCGTTCGGTGATCGTTGTGAATTGGTATCTGTGGAATCGGTCAAGCGTTTCTCAAAGTTGGTCTACAAAAAATTGCACCGTGCGTTCGATGATCGTTTCGCGGGACGGATCGATGTCCGCGTCGACCCTGCGCCAGTTATGGCCCGAGTTTGTTATGATCATGATTTCGACCGGAGCGCCGACGGCATCAGCTTTTGTCTTCATGTAGTACGCGTGCTTCACCGGAATGGTCGTGTCCTTGTCACCCTGGATCATTAGCAAAGGCGGACTGTCCTTCGTCAGATAATTGATAGGACTTACTTCTTGGTAGCGAGCAAGTTTGTTCTTGGGACCAGAATCCGAACCGAGTATGCGATCGGCAAATCGATCTCGAAAGTCGGGTCGGTCGTCGTGGTTGAACAGGTCCGTATTTTCGAAGTCACAGGGGCCATACCACGAAACGCCCGCCATCATTTTGTAAGAAGTCGACGCTAGCTTCTCGTCCCCCGGCAGTTGCTCAGGCTTTGCAAGAAGTAGCATCTGCGCGATGTGGCCACCTGCTGAATCCCCCATCACACAAACCCGCTGAGGATCAATGTCGAGGGAGTCGCTGTTCATGGCGAGATAGCGAATGGCGTCCTTGCAATCGGTGACGCAGTCTCGCATCGCCACGTTGCTGTCTTTTTTCGCCAAGCGGTACGATACCGGCGCGACCGCGAAACCTTCTTCGATCAATCGCTGGAACACCACCGCAAACGATCCACTCGCCGCCTTGTAGCGATTGCCTGCCGCCCAGCCCCCGCCATGGGTGAAAAGAATCACCGGGCATTTCTCGGTGCGTTTCGCAGTTGGGTAGTACAGATCGAGCTTCAGTTCCCTTTTTCCAACTTGCTTGTACGTGATCTCAAGCCTGCGTTCCCCCCGCGTTTCGAGGTACCTGGCTCGATCGGTCGTGGGCGACAGCTTGCCTTGACCGCTCGGTTGCTGAGCGGCAATTTCGCTTCCTCCGGCGATCGCAATTAGCAAAGTCGAAAATACTAAATTCTTAATCACTGATATCTCATTCGGGCTGAACCGACGCCGACCGCAGGCTCGACGGGATGTCGCCTTCCGGGAACGCAAGGTGTTGTAGTAGCGGAAGGCATCAAAACTTTCGGTATTATTTATTGGGGCGTCGAAACTCTTGACGAGTTCCGCTGCGGTATCCGGACAGCCTCCGGGGGCAATGGGAATCGAGTCCGCTTTCATTCGTTCTTCGCTGGTGGGTTCGCGTTGGCTCGGTAGAACATGAGCGTATCGAGCGCGGCGGAGCTTTGTCGCCTGGCGCGTCGACCCGGCGATTGACGAGTGTCCGCCACCTCACGCAGTCTCTCCGCTGCTTGCCGAGTAAACTCTGCCTCAAGCCGCTCGCGGTTCACATAGTGGTTGAGCACCTTTTCATACATGGGACGCAAACGACCACGGCTCCTATCGGAAATGGACTTGTAGTAATAGCGGCCATCAACGCTTCGGTAGGCCTGGTACGGGACGTCAAAGCCAAGGTTGTATTTCGCGGTGTACTCGAATCCTTTTAGCAATCGATTGTCGTAGGCGCCGTAGAGATCGACCCCCTGATTCCACGCGATCTCACAGGCACAGGCGAGAAAGTCGAGTCCCATCTGCGTGTGCCCCTGATCACGCCCGCTCTCCTGACACTGCCCCGAGGGCTTAAAGTAATTGCGCACCGCACCGTTGCCTTCGCCGTTGAGATAGTAGTCCACACCACGATCGAAAATGGCTTGATCGTCGAGATAGACTCCCATGGCCAGCATGGTCTGGATCATTGACGCATCCCAGTTACCGTTTGCAGAAGGGTAATAGTCTTTGATGATCGGGTAAAAGATCTCACGCAGCATATTCTCGAACTGCGTCTGCTCGGATTGCGGCCACCCATCCCACGTGTGCTTCAGCAATTCCGATGCGTTACAGAATTCGCAGCCCTCCATTCCAACCAACAGCCGCGCGTCGTGGTTGGAAATCGATTGCAATGTGCTCGTCCACGCGTCAAGTATTTCTGAGGATTTTCTGGCATGGGCTGTATTCCCTGTCAACGTCCAACACAAAGCATGAATGTAGGCTGCCCGGGCGTCGTCGCTAAATTCAGATGAACCGATATCCGGATTGTTGTAGGCACCACGCTCGACCTGGGCGAAGGGAGTCGGTTGCCAGTCGAGGGAGGCGTGGCGAGAGTCTTTAACAGCCTCCCAAGCTTTCGACCAAGGCTGTTCACCGCTCTCGATTTGCGACTTGATGAAATCGAGGTCAACCTGACTGTGGGAAACACCCGGATGGAGGAATTCTCCTTTCGTCGCCTGCGGAAAAACCAAACAGACAAACAAGGAAAGAAGGGCTCGAACCGCCGTGTAAGAGGTGTTCACTATATCTTCTCCCTGGGAGTTCATTCATCGAATGTTGAAGACGATAATTCTCCGTCGTCCTTTTCAGTTGCGGGTGCGCCAAGTGCTTCAGCCTGCTTCAGGGCATTCGCCAATTCACGGGTTACATCCGTCTGTTGCTTAGACAAATTGTTGAGTTCACCAGGATCTTTTTCCAAGTCGTAAAGTTCGTAGGATTCATTTCTCTCAGCGTCATACCTAACGATTAACTTCCAGCGTCCGGCACACACTGCAATCGAGCTGTCCTGTCCGTCACCCAGAATGAACACCGGTCCACCGCGAGCATCTCGGGGTTCCTGGCCAAGCAACACGGGGCAGAGGCTGATCGAGTCCTCAGCCGCATCTCGCGGCAGTTCGTGGCCCACAATGTCTGCAAGCGTGGCGAAAAGGTCCGTCATGTTAACCGTGTAGTCGGATGTGGTTCCCGGATCGATTTTGCCTGGCAATCGGGCGATAAATGGAACTCGATGCCCACCCTCGTAGGGATGTCCCTTGCCGTCTCGCCACGGTCCGTTCGTGACATGGCCCAGCTTTTTCGCATCTTCCTTGGCCGTCTTGAATTTCTCACGAATCTCCCCCGATTCGTCGGCAAGGTTCAATTTGACGTTCTGCGTACCCTTGAAGTCTTTGGGAGTGGAACCATTGTCGCTCGTAAAGACGACAAGCGTGCGATCCGTCAGATCGAGTTCGTCTAGCGTCTTGAGCAGGGCGCCGACGTGAGAATCCAGCTCTTGGATATGATCACCGAAGAGCCCCGCGTCACTAGTGCCACGGAATTCGGCCTTCGGGGTCACGTGAGTGTGTGGCGCGCACGGAGTGAAGTAGAGAAAGAATGGCTTGGCTGCATTCTGGCGAATAAAATCCACCGCCCTATTGGTCAGCGTGGTATCCACCTGGTCCTCAACTCGTGGCTCCGCAAGGCCTTCTGGGAAGTCACGTCCTTGGACAATGCGAAAATCCTCGCCAGGCGAGCGCCCCACCAAATCGTGATTCTCGATGAAAGCTCGCGTCGAGTCGTTGTGATTGGAAGGTACACCGAAATGGTAGTCAAAGCCTAGCTCCAGCGGTCCGGTGATCGGCAGCTTGTTCCAATCCTTGCTGTATCCAAGGTGCCATTTGCCAATCGCGGCGGTCGTGTAGCCATGCCTCTGAAGAAAGCCCGCGATCGTCAACCGGTCTTGCCCGAGCCGATATCCATTACCCTTGCGATGAAGTCTCCAAGGGCAATAGCCCGTCATCAATCCGTAACGGGAGGGTGAACAAAGCGAAGCCGCCGAGTGAGCATCGGTAAACTTCATCCCGGCTCGTGCAAGGCTATCAATGTTCGGCGTGTGGATTTTAGTCGCCCCGTAGCAACTGACGTCACCATAGCCCAAATCATCAGCGAAGATGATGACGATATTTGGAGTCAAGGGTGTATCGCTGGCGATCAACGGTGCTGCATCCAAAGCCATCACTACGATGGCCAAGGAAAATACGGAATGTCTTGAAAACATAGATGCCTTGGTCGCGATTTGGTTGGTGTTTAAAAAGTCGATCGGCGATTCGAACATTTCGCTGATTCGGATACTTGCTCATTCTCGAAAAAGATCGGTTACTGATCATTCCCTGGGGACTTCCAACGGATCTCCGCGGTGCGGTTTTTGATGTCGACGCTAACCGAAGCATGCTGGAAGCTTCGAGAATAACTAAAACCGTCCTTCTTTGCCGGACCGCTGGGCGGGCCAAGAGGGCGGTCATATTCTGGAAGCCATCGCATCCAACGGTCGTCCTCGTCAGCGGAGTATCCTTCGTGGATGCGAAAGTAACTGTGCTCTTCAGCGCAGATCAGAAAGATGGCCAGAGGATAGACAAGGGCTTTTCTCGCAGCCTCGTCGGAACTGGCCTTTTCATGACTTTCGTCGATGCCAAGATCGCTCGTGTTCTTTGGAGTGTTGAAGCCGGCTGTGAACGCGATGATCTTTCCCTGGCGTGCCGCTTGATGTATCGCGTCGATGCCTTTGGCGACATATTCCTCATTGCTGACCCCACCCACGTTGTGGAAGAAGCCTTCGAGGTAAGAGCCGTCGAAGTAATCCAGATACTCAAGTCCCGCATCCTCGAAACGTGCGCGAAGGATATTACCGATTATCAGTTTGTTCGGGCCGATGGCTTCACGAGTTTGTTTCATCAGCAAGTGGTAGCCGTCCATCGTCTGTTCTTTCTTATCCGCTCCGATCTGTCGGCGTAGGTATAGGCGCCCAAGCCGGCAATACGCCAAAGAAGAACTGCTCGGGATAGCGGTCTTCATCCTCCGGTACGACGCGTTTGGCATCCTCTTCGGTGCCGTGGCCCGGATAGGAGATCTTGATGTTTTCCAGGACCACATTTTCCACATAATGGCCAGGAATTCCTGTGATCATGATCGGCCCGGCTTTCGCCTTTTCGTGATCCGTTACGCCTGGAGTCGTATCCACTTCAAGATTCCTGTATATCGCCTCAGCCGCCTTGGCCCGATCCTCCACAGTCACCTCCGCAACGACATCGCTGATGCGAATGTTCTTCAATGTGCCAACGGGGGCCTTGCCTGCTCGTCCTCCAGCGTACGTATTCCCTCGATTGCCCAGACGGATGAACAGGGGATTGCCAACATTTTGCATCACGATTCTGGAAATGTGGACATTTTCCAGACGTCCGCCGTCAACCAATTGCAGCTTGATGGCACCCATGGGGCTGTCATAGAAATAACAGTTCGTGACACGGACATCGATGAAGCCGCCGTGGGACGACGTGCCAAGTTTCAATGGAGCCGTATTGCTGGCTACTTTGCATCCGCGCACCACAATGTTGCGGCAGGGATTCTTGGAACTCTTCAAGCAGATGGCGTCGTCGCCGGACTCGATATCGCAGTTTTCAATCAGTGCGTTTTCACAACCGTCGAGATCGAGCCCGTCATTGTTGAAATTGTTGTTGCGAAACCGGATCGTCACTGCGTCGAAATGGATGTTCTTGCAATCGATCAGATGCAATCCCCAAAATGCTGGCCGCTTCCAAGTCATTCCGGAAAAGGTCACATTCTCACAGTCTTCGAAGCGAAGCAGCCTTGGGCGATTGTCTTTGCCACCGGGCCCAGAGCGTCTTGGAAAATGTTCCCGCGTTCCACGCCCGTCGACGACGCCGAGACCTTCCAGTCGGATATTGGTTGCATCCTCTGCATAGAAAAGGCATTCAGAATTTCCCTCTCGCGCTGGGCGAAGGCCTTCCGTGCGGTAGTCGGCCATATTCGTGCTGCCCAGTAGATTCGCGCCATGATCCAGCGACAGAGTGACATTGCTTTTCAAGCGAATCGTGCCGATTTGAAAATCACCCGCCGGAACCCGCACGATGCCGCCGCCGGCCGCGTGACAGGCATCGATGGTCTTTTGGATTGCGTCGGTCTCCATCGCGACGCCGTCGCCGATGGCACCGTGGTTCTTGATGTTGAACACCCTTGCCTGTGCCGCTTCCCTGCCGGCGGAAACCAACGCATGGTTGTCCTGACCGAAAGCATCTGTCGACTGAACCACTAGCAATGCGGTCAGGCACAAGACGACTCTGAAACGGGCCAAGAAAACTGCTGTATCGTCGCACTTCAAGGTCTCGACTCCTTCGTCGTAGCAAAATCTTTACCGTTGCTCTTCGATTGCATTCTCATCATCGGTGTCACTCTTCTTGCCGGTGTTCGTTCCAGCCTTCGACCAGTCGATCGGTGTGAATCCCAGCTTCAGTGCCGGCGAATCAGGCTCGCAGTCGAAAGTCACCATTCGCCGGATCAACGAACATCGGATCCACGGCCAGGCTGTGGGCGTCCACTCCATCGGCTGTTGTTTCTTCAGCATCGTTTTGCCCAGCTCGGGATCCACGGCGTGGTAATAGATGTTGAAATCCGTCTTGGCATCCTTCGCTCGCGCCAATGCACGCCCTCGGCGATCTTCGGTCTTCCTGTCCATTGCCGGGAGGCAACTCATCGATGAACACCGTATCTTTGCCAGCGGAATAGAAGATGTTGCGTTTGATCACCGCATCCGTCATGGGCCTTCGCGTAGCGATAGGTAGTAGCCGCGAGGCGGTGCAATGCATGTCGGCGACGATGTTGTTTTCGCACGATTGTTCAGCTTCAAAATGATCCCTTGCGACATGCACTTGTAGATCAGGTTCTCGGCGATCAGCGTATCCATCTGCCCGCCATCGGTTCGGATCGCCGCTTGCATCATGCATTGGCGCAACCAAGTGATGGATGTAGTTGCGACGAATCACGTTGCCGGCACCGGCACCGCGAATGTAGATTCCGTTGCCGTCACCCATCATTTCCATCACGTGGTGGATCTCGTTGTATTCGATCGTTGTCGTGCGTGTGAAGATAAGGACGCACATCTTCCAGTTGCGGTTCTTTGGGCAAGTCACCCACTTCATGCTGTCGGATCGTTCGGCATAGCTCGCGGCCCTTCCGTCGGAAGAAATGGGTCATGAAGCCGGAAACGATGATTCCGCAGTAGGGCGCATGGTGGATCGAGATTGTTCGCCACGCGATTCTCGCCGCTCTGCCAGACCATGATGCCGGGCGAGTGCAAATAGATCTGGCCGACATGATGAATGTGGTTGTTGAAGACGAGATTCTTGCGATTGACGTCCTTGGTTCCCGGGCCGTAGCCGCAAAGCAGGATGCCTGCCCCGCCCATGTGCTCGATATGGTTGCCCGCGATCGTGTTTTCTTCCCATGCAGATCGACGCGGATCGCACCGCTGCCGCTGTGGGCAAAATGGCATTGCTCGATCGTGCAATTCTCGGTGCCCCGCAGCCGAACCAGCGCATTGGCCTTGTCATGCATATCCCAGTCGTGCTGCAATCCGGCGTCGTCGTCGGTGACGTGTACCGCTCGCCATGCATGAACGTCAGACCGCGAAAGCAGAGTTTTCGCACTGGCGTGTCTTCCGGGCCCTCCTTGTCGATGTCGCCTTCGATGCGAATCAACTCCATCAATTGTGGAGCCAAGACGGGCGACTCGTTTCGTCGGCCAGAGGTAGACTTTGCCTTGCTTTGTATTGAGAACCCATTCGCCTGGTTCGTCGAGTTCCTCCAGTGCGTTCTCCACCCAGCACGATTCGCGTGTCCTTCAGGAAATGAAGTCGGTTCATCGCATAGGTCGCGTCGATCGACGTCTTGGCGATCTGCTTTTGCTCATCGACCGATGCCAACGGCAGCACATTCGAAATCCAGGCGTGGTGCGGCCGGACAACGATTTCCACATCTTCGACATTCGGCCAGTTCTTCAATCGGCCCGCGGGAAAATGCAGCTCGGTCGCGACTCCCGCCTGCAAGCGGAATGAAACCCTCCGACCTGGCTCGCGGCAACATTCCGTCCGCATCGAAGAGTGCATGAAACCGTCCGGTCACATCCGCCACCTGCACCTTGCCGAGTGGCTTCCTTTGGCAGGCCAGGCAGTACAGTCGGCCAATGCTTTCCACTCCGAGATCTCTTGGCCCGAACTGAAGACGGGAGTCTCGCCGGGATAAGCAGCATAGGTGATGGTCGAATCACCTCTCGGAGATCCTTTACCCCGAACACAACGGTCTTGTTCAGACGGTATGTTCCGCCGCGGATCAAAACGACGACGTCGCCAGAGCGATTCGTACCTGATTCCCGTACGGCATCACGCGCACGCTGGAGTGTCGCAAACGGCCCATCCGTTCGCAGACCATTTGATTCCGATAGCGTCCCCGACCACGTGTCACAACCTCCGGGCGACACATAAAAGTCGGCGGTTGGCTCCACCGCTGGGCACAACCCCGTCGCCAACATTGCGATGGCAAATAGGAGCGGGAAGACAAGTGGCTGGGGGAATCGTTTCGTCATCAGTCTGCCTTTGGCCGAGTTATTTGGTCGTCCGTGGTGCGCTCAGCCATTCGGTCAGCTGAGCACTGAATGAAGCAACCAAATCAGGATGGTCGGCCATAATGTTTCGCTTCTCGTTCGGGTCGGCTTCCATATCAAACAGTTCTACGGGCTTTCCGCCGAGAGCAAGCAACTTCCACTTCCCTCGCATGGCGACTTCGGTCGCGTAAGGTTTCGGTTTCGGATAGTGGCGTTGCAAATTCCTGTACAGGTCGAGTTGCCAGAATACGGTCCCCCTCGCTTCGTCGCTCGGTGGGGCTTCACCCTTCAAATGCGGCAACAGGCTCAGCCCATCGATGGGCAATTCACTCGGCAATTCAACTCCTGCAGCATCGCAGAAGGTAGGAAGCAGATCGTTCGTGTGCCCGAACGCCTCCGATGTTTGACCAGCCGGAATCGCAGCTGGCCAACGCACGACCATCGGCACGCGTATTCCACCGTCATGCAGATCGGTCTTACCGCCATTTAAATCGTGGATAAAACCTTCGTAGGCCGCACCGTTGTCGCTTGTGAATAAGACGAGTGTGTTGTCTGCGATTTCGAGTTCGTCAAGCTTTTTGAGGATCTCGCCAACTTTGGCATCCATGTGCTGCACCATCGACCGGAAGCGATGCTGATCATCACTGATACCGTCTGCGGAGGTGCTGGACCAATGCGGCTCAGGAGCTGGCTCATAGGGTTTGTGAGGAACGAGCCACCACACATTGATAAAGAAAGGCTTTTCTTTGGCGGGAAACCGTTCGATCATCTCAACCGCAAAGTCGCCATTTGCATCAGTGAAGTGCTTGCGATAGTACGAATCATCGTCGCCGACCCGCTTGTCATTTCGAAGAAGCACCGTTCCACCCTGCCGGAAGAGCGTTCGCTCTCGGCCCATTTGGCCGCGAAGAGGCTGCTGCTCAATCTGCGTTTGATAAAAGTCAAACCCGTGCTGGCGAGGACCTGGCTGATCCTTGAGCCGCTTTCCGTCTTCGTCGAGATGCAGTCCACCCAGATGCCACTTACCAACATGCGCGGTGTTGTACCCGGCATTCTTCAACAGCTCGGCAACGGTCGTCGCCGATTCCGGTAGCCATCGATTGACGTCATTGAAGTGTTTCGTGATGCCGAATCGCAAGGGATACGATGAAGCGAATGAAAGACCTGCACCGCTTCACTCGCCTCGCTTTCCTACGCTCAGTCACGGATGATGCGATCCGACTTTGGAGCACCGAATCATGCTGACAGCGAATCGACCGAACAGCAAGAATCGATTGACGGCTCAGGAATACCCTTGGCTGAATGAGTTTCAGTCGACAAATCCTTGCGTGTCGCTCAGTGAACAGACGGAATCCGATGGCCCAGTCGGTTGGTCGCAAACGAATGATGCGTTCTCTCCGCGAGATGAAGTGTCTCGGCGAAACATTCGTTTGCAGACAATTGTCGAATATCTATCCGGCGCCATTGGATCGGGTTCCGGCGTGATGGTCGTCTATGAGATTGCGGAAGAATCCTCTCGGCTCCGCCGATCCTCTCGAAGAAGAGTATCGCGACATTTACGGGCGCTGTAGCTCTCTACATTCAAATTTGGATGTTGGAGGCAATGAGCTCGAAGCTGCAGCGATCGAGTTTGACAGTGCGGCACCGGTAGTCGTTCAGAGCGTTGCTGATATCGTCGCGGAAGTTCGAGAGAGATTGTCGCTTAGCGTCACAGAACTCGCTGCAATCCTCCAGGTTGGAAGACCAACCGTCTACGCGTGGCTTCGTGGCGAGTCCGACCCCCATCAACGCAATCTAGATAGGCTCGAAGACCTGAAAAGGATCGCCGCGGATTGGTGGACGCTTGCGGGGCGGCCCGTCTACCGACATTTGCGTCATACGTTCGACGAGTCTGGGCGTAGCCTATTTGGCATGTTGAAGGCCGACCAATTCGAGCCCAGCCACATCCGCGAACACCTCGAAAGGCTTGCGCAGCTGCCCGAGAAACGGCCGATTTCAGTGAAGGAGCTCGCAACCAAACATGGAATTTCGGCAGAGCCTAAATCGGATTCGGAAGGCGATAGGGAAATGGCTGTCACCAAGCGGTTTGCAACGGATGTGGACGCAGCGGATGACCAGCAATGAACCAGAGCCAAGCAGCGAAGAAATCTTTGACGCCGAATCGCTCGAATCCGACGGTTGGCGTCAATGTGCTTGTCTACCCGATGAATTGGTAACGAAGCTCCAGCAAGACGAGATGCTGCCTACGCTGCAATCACCATCAAAGGTGACGGGTTGGATGCGGCACCAAACGATGCATGAATTATCGCGAAGCATCTTACGATGCCCGCGGGTCGTCGGCTCGGACGCGTCAAAGTCAATTTCGCGTCAACGCGTCACCATTCGTCTCGGTCACGGTGAAAGCCTATTTGCTTGGTCTTGGCGACGACGTCCAGATGAAGACGCTCAAGTTCTTCTTTGCATTCAAGCGGATCAAGAACTTTGCGTGCGTTGAAGTGCGCAAGCAAACGGGCAAGGTGTTGATCTATGCGAAGGTTCCCGGACAAGAGCTAGAGCTATGCGATGGCGCTATCTGGCTTGACAATCTGTTGATTCTGTTCCAGGCCAAGAGCCGGAACCGAAACGATGCGACCGCTGACATTGAAACTGAATCGAAATGGTTCAAAAGCAAAGTCGGCAAAAAGGCAGTTAGCCAGCTTGCTGACAGTGTCCGCTACGATCCTCTTTGAGGATCGCATTGGCGTACAAACGCATCTTCTCAGACAAGTATTTGTAGAAGATGAAACCGAGGATGTAGTCACGAAAGTCGTCGGCATCCATCTTGCCGCGAAGCGTATCGGCGATGTCCCAGAGCTTTTTCTCCAGTCGTCTCTTTTGTTCCTCAGTCAAAGTGGTCGTCGCCTCAGTTTGCCAGAAAGTCCTTTTGTAGTGAACGCACAATCATGGTGGACCCGCGACAACGTCGCAAGGTGCGACCAGATCAGGAGTTAACAGCATCGAAGACGCAACGCAATTCACGGCTTCAAACTAAAACCGGCGGCGTTAACACCGTTGCCGAAGGAGATAACGTCACCACGCCGCCGGAACTTCGGTAGACGTTCCAATGGGCAGCTGGGAACGAGTCTCCATCCCGCAAAACGCATATGCAACGTAAACGGAAGCCTCACGTCGGAGCGACCGCGGGCGGTGACGCCCGAGAGAGCGAGCGACGAAATGCCGTAAGGCACGGCGACTCATGGATGGTCGCCGCGGAATGGGCGGGCGGGGCATGGATGCAGCCGGAACGCAGGCCATGGATGGCCGTAGTGGAGGCCGACCGTAGGGAGCCGTCCGCCCGTGCCCGAGGGAATCCCGTACGGCACGGAAGCGACCGAACGAAGCGTAAACCGTGAATCATCAACCGACATTCCAATGCCAGCGAGGATTAAACCGCCAAACACCGGAGCGGTGCCGGTAAGGGACGGCGACATTTGCAGCGGTTCGCCCGTTGATCGAAGGAGCCAACTGTTGAACCACGTGATTGACGATCCAACTCGTGCGGAGTCGCCGCCAAGGGAATCAGGGCATGGATGCCCGCGGCTTATTGGCGAAGCCATGGATGGCGCAGCACATTCCTGAAAGTCGGGCCACGTTGTGGCGAAAACGCCCCCCGACCGAAGCCCACGACTCCAGATGCTCGCGATAGCGTCTTGCGGAGCCGTTGCGGTGACCGAAGGCGAACGGAGCGAGGGACGAGCGGAGAGAGACAAGGTGTCCGCAACGAGCGGAACGGAACGAAGGCTTGGAGGGAGGGACGTTCCGAAACGCGACGATCACACCACCCAAGGAGTGGACAACGGTGTCGTCGCGGTTCGGTACGTCCCGACCGGAGTCTCCATCGTCGAGACAACCGCTCCAACACGATATTGCTGCACGATGCGGCTTCCAAACCCGCATGACCGAAGCGAACAATCGCTGGTCCGTTCGTTTGTCGTACCAACGCAATGTTGCTGCACGATGTTGCTTCCAAGCCGAATGCGATTAGGCGTCGTCTAGCGTGAAGTCCAAGAGCGGACTCATCGCGATCCAGGAGGCGGCGAAAAGATCAGTTGCCTTTTGAGAACCGACGATCGGACACTCGTATGAAAACAGAATCTCGATCCCAAACTGAATGTTGGATTTCTTATTCACTAGCAGGTCATAGATTGCCTCCGCCCATTGCGGCTGGTACTTCACCTTTGACCGATGCCCTTTCGTTGCGGTCCGTAAATCCGCACGGAGGTCGCCGTCGATTTCGGGGACAGATCGCATACTTCGATACCGTCGTTGCGAAACATACATGATCGGCTTCGACTTTTTGGATTTGGACACGATCGGCCGATAGCTTTTTTCGATTTCCGTGAGCAGATCGGTGAACCCGTCTAGCCCTGCGCTCTTGAGCTTCGATCGAAACCCTCCTTTGACTCCATTGGGAACCGTAATTGCCGCGATGGCATTGTTACGGTTTATACCGAGGGTTAGGTGCGGAAACTTTGTGAACTCGTGACCGCTCGCTACTTTGAGTGGCAGAAAATCCCAAACGCCTCCCGAACCTCCTCTGGTGATTGCGGTTCGTCGTCCTCCCTTTGGGTCGATCCCGATTTTCTTTAGATCGGATCGCTTTTGCAGTTTGTCGCCGAGCAGACGAATCAAGCGTTTTCCCTCGCGGTAGGTGTATGGCGATTCCTTGTCGAAACGCATTCCGTCAAACATGGTTACCGTTCCCCGTATCTGGTACTTGTCCAAGATCATCTTTCGCTCGAATACCCGCATGTATTCTGCGAGATAGCGAGCCCACTTGGATGGTTTCGCATTGAACCACGCGTAAATCTGTTGCCATTGGATGGCGATGACATCCGCCGGCAAGGTCTTCTCGATTTGATCGACGCTGATGACAACCACGGTTGGCGAGGCGAAACCATGCTTTATTGTCGTTTTGCGATGGCGGTTCAGCTGGCTGAGACTGACTTTCGCTTGGACCTTACTTTCAAACAGAACAGCCCATTCGTTGTTGTCATGGATTCGCCATCGGGAAGTCCGCGTCTTTCGGCTTCTTCCTCAGAGATGTCTGGCTGATAGTCACCCGGTACCGATTGCTCAACGATCGTCAGTGTTGTCGGTTTTGGAACATCCTTGATCCCGAGCCACTTCAAGAACGGCACGAGCAAACTGCGATCTTGGTCCAACGCAGTTAGTAACGCGTGTGTGAGCCGGTTTTCCGGTTGTGAATACTGGTCAAAGACGTTTCTCATGCGGGCCATCGTATCCTGGCACTGTGAATCGGGCCAGAAATCAAGCTGCAAAACGTCGCGAAACCAGTGCTTTTCGCCAGATTTAGCGAATTCTGCGATTCCGATTTGATTTACCTGATAGGTTAAGGTAAATTCCATCCTCGGATTGAATTGTCTTTACCATTCAGGTAAAGTGTTTATGGCAGGGTTGCTGAGATGGAAATAACGTTTGAAACGGCGAAGCTCGCCAAACTGTGTAATTCGGAGAAGAAGTTGCGAGGTAAGTACGGCCCACGCCAATCGGCGTTGATCCAACAGCGCCTGTCCGATCTGGCAGCGGCGGAAACGCTGGCCATCATGCGGCTATTACCGGGACGCTGTCACGAGCTCGTTGGTAATTTCGCGGGCCATTTGGCATTGGATTTGGTTCATCCGGATCGGTTTTTGTTTCGCCCTGACCACGATCCGGTGCCGATGAAAGAAGGGGCGTTGATATGGGAATTGGTCACGAAAGTTGAAGTGGTCGGAATTGGCGACTACCACTCATAGCGAGTGGCAAATTACGCAAAACAAACACGGTCACGCGAGAAACACTTATGGGTAGTTACAAGTTTGAACCCGACTACGCTGTCCCCCCGGGAGCAACGTTAAAGGAAATCCTCGATACCAAGGGGATGTCTCAGGCTGACTTGTGTCTGCGTACTGGTTTAGCCGAAAAGACGATAAGCCAAATCGTCAACGGTGTCGCTCCGATTTCTTACGAAACAGCAGAGAAGTTGGAGTTGGCAACTGGTGTCCCCGCATCGTTCTGGAATGCTCGCGAAGTCGCCTATCGACAGGCGATCGCTCAGGGTGAAGAAGCCGAACGGCTTGCCAGTTTCAAAGACTGGCTGAAAGAGATTCCGGTAAAAGAATTGGTGGAACGGGGATTGCTTCCCAAATCGAAGGACTCGGTTGTTGTGGTCCGCGAGGCGTTTAAGTTTTTTCAGGTTAGTAGCGTTCAGTCATGGCGCAAGACCTGGACGAATCCAGCGGCCCAATATCGTGGCAGAGCTGCTCACTCAAAATACCCAGGCTTTGTAGCTGCTTGGTTGCGAATGGGCGAATTGAAAGCGACGGAGATCGAATGTGACGCTTTCGACGGAAAGCAATTCGCAGAGGCACTTCGTGAAGCCCGCGAATTGACGGTTGGATCGGCGGCAACTTGGCCGGATGCACTTTCTGACCTGTTTGCTCCGACTGGTGTGGCGGTTGTATTTGTCAAAGAGATTCCGCGTGCCGGCGTGAGCGGTGTCGCAAGGTGGCTGTCCAAGGACAAGGCGCTTATTCAAGTGAGCCTGAAATTCAAATCCGACGACCAATTGTGGTTCAGCTTCTTTCACGAAGCGGGTCACATCCTATTGCACGGAAAACGCAAGATGTTCGTCGAGTTCGGGCGACACGACGATACTGCAGAGGAAAAGGAAGCAAACGTATTTGCTCGCGATTTGTTGATTCCACCGGAGCGGGCTGGCGATTTGGCGCTATTGAAGACAAAACGATCCATTAAGGCATTTGCGAAGCAAGTCGGCGTGTCGCCCGGGATTGTGGTCGGGCGATTGCAGTTCGATGGTTTGCTTCCGCCGTCCCATTGCAATGACCTGAAACGCAAAATTAATTGGGGATAACAAATCATGGCGGGGAAAGCATCCGACCAGTTTATCGTGTGGCTTCAGAGTGTCAGTGGAATGTTGACGACCATACGAACCGAGTACGGCAGCGTCGAAGAGCTTGTCGAGCATCCCGAGTGGGATGAAAGTCGCACACTCATCGCCCAACGTCTGGTAAAAGCACTTCACGTGCATATCCGCGAGATTGACGAGGAGTTGACTGAACATGTCTCACACAAGTACGGCTAAAACCGAAGCGGAAACCTGGAGAGATATTTCTCAGCAGTTTCAGAGAGAGCATCCCGGTGCTTTTCGACCTAATGACGTGGTTGAGTATGCTTTGAGGCATGGTCTGGCTGATCTGCCGACGGTCGATCCTAAGACGATACTCAGGAAGCGGTTCAAGGAAGCAATGCGGCGATTGCGGATGGACGATCCGCAAGGAAGGCGAGTACGAACCATGCTCGCCGCCAAAGTTCCTAACGGCCTCACGGACGAGAACGGGAACTTGCTTTTCGATCTCAAGTACAATCACATTCATCGCATGAGTGTGGATCATGCCCTCAACGCTTTTGAACAACGCGACGGTAACATTACGAAACAACGTCGAAGCGCTACCCGCGATCTGGAGAGTTTCTTAGAAAACAATCCTAATGCTTACGGACATGAACATCAGTTTGAGTTTGATTTCATGAAGGAACAGGAAGAAGAGCAGGTCGTTGAAACGATCTCGGAAACTGGATCACGCCCGAAGCCTCGTTAGTGGCTATTTCTTTCTAGGACTACGGCGTTTCGCGACTGGCCGCCGCTTCTTTAATGTAAGCGTTCTATCTGCCCATCCGACGATCTGGCTTGCCGGGGCGTCGTACGGCAGCGATTACCACAAGATGTCCAAATCTCCGTCGCCGGTGCGCTGGGCGTACTCGAGGTGCTCGCACAACTCGGCCACCGCTTCCACGTCCGAGCCTGCCTTGCCTTTGACACACGAATGGCTCAGGTCGCCGATCAACCAGTGCAGCTCCACCCGGGTCATCCCAATCCGGCGAATCGGTTGAGCCTTGGGCCAGCGACGCAGCGACGCCTCCAATCGACCTGACACGTAGCCATACTTCCGAATCAGATCACGGTGTTCAGCGGTTAGTTGGATTCGCTCAGTCAGATCCGCCATCACGCCACCCTGGCTTCGCGCCGACGCACGCGGCGCTGCTGAGTCGTCAACCGACGCGACTCCTTCTCAGCATCGCGATACACTCGAATTGATTCCGGGTGGGCGGCTCGCCAAACGTCAGGAAGCATCGCTTCGTAGTTCGCAGAGCCACCGGCAAGTCGGCGAAGGCAGTCATCGACATAAGCCCATACGTCCACGTTGTGACGCGCCGCCGAAGACACCAAACTGTACATCGCTGCGGACACCTCGCCTCCACGACGCGAACCGACGAACAACCAGTTCTGTCTGCCGATCGTGAGGCTGCGAAGCTCGCCTTCAGTTTCGTTGTTGTCAAACGGAATCGCTCCGTCGCCCAGGAACACCGACAACTCTTCCCACTGATTCAGCGCGTAACGAACCGCCTTGGTACCGCCGGTGGAAACGCGCCACTTTCGCCGGTTTCCCGGCGCAGCACTTTTCTGAGTCTACTTCCGTCGTTTTCTTCCCTTTGAGCGTTTCCTTCCACCTCAGAGACTCTCTCATTGGTCTCCTTCTCTGTCTTCTTCAACAGAGGGGCTGGAAGTGCCCAGACGTACGTTTACTTCGCTTTTGTAGCCGGGAGCACGTATGCTGATCGCGTAAGTCGTTGTTAGAAGTGTCCAGGGAGGTTCTTGCAAAACCTCCCCGGACGAGTCCGCACGGGACAATCGTTACGGCGAGCAACTCGCGCAGCCCAGGGATCCTCTCAAGGTAAATCAGCCACGAGGACTGCCACGATCAGCGGCCGGCAATGCGTCGATCCATACGGTTGCCAGTCCAGTCGGCGACTATAGGGAAGGCCGCAAGGAGACACTACCTTTTTCGCGGCTCGAACCACGGAGCGCTGAAGAAGATGACAATCCAAAAACGCATCTTGGCCGCCGATCGCGTCCGCCACCCACCCACTGACGGCTTTTCATGGATCGACCGTCGCTTTCTCCGCGAGTATGCCGTGCGGCTCTCTGGCGATGCGGTCTTCTTGTATTTCTTTCTGACCGCCGTCAGCGACAAGCAGGGTCTCTCTTTCTATAGCGACTCGACGCTGGCTGTTCGCATGCGGACAGAAGAAACCGCCGTGGTCCACGCTCGCGACGAGCTGATTGCCGCCGACCTGGTCGCTTATCACGCGCCACTGACGCAGGTCCTTTCGCTACCGGATTCACGTGTCCAGCGCGCGTACCGTGGTGGCCAGATCCGCCAACTCTTTGGAAGCGAACAGCCATGAAGGTCTCCCTCTGGGCGGAAATCCGCCGTCTGCATGAAGTAGAACGCTTATCCAAACGAGCGATCGCCGATCGATTGCAGTGTTGCCACACCACGGTCAGCAAAGCCATGGCGATGGGAGAACCGCCAAGTCAGAGAACCGCACCAGCGAGGAAGAGCAAGTTAGACCCTTACAAGGTCAAAATCGACAACTTGATCGCTCGCTATCCCAATCTCTCAGCGGTGCGGGTACGGGAGGAAATTTCCAAAGGTGAAGACGGTTACCGAGGTGGAATCACCTTGGTGAAGGACTACCTGCACGCCATTCGACCGCCGCGAGGACGGGTTTACCGGGAGGTTTTCTACGACGCGGGCGAGGCGGTTCAAGTGGACTGGGGTGAATGCGGGCGGCTGAAGATCGGCAACACATCACGCCGTGTCTCGGTGTTGGTCTCGGTGTTGTGTTATAGCCGACTGTGCTATATCGAATTCAGTCTCTCCGAACGCAAGGCCGACTTTTACCGTTGCGTGGTGAACTCGCTGAACTTTTTTGGAGGTTGTCCCCGCAAGATCATTTTCGACAACCTGAAGACTGCCGTGATCAGCGGTTCGGGAAGGCATGCCACCTTTCATCCTGAGTTTCTCGAACTCTGTGGGCACTTCTGTATGCAGCCACTGGCCTGCGCGGCCAGAGATCCCGAATCGAAGGGCACCGTCGAAACGAATGTCCGCTATGTGAAACAGAATGCCCTGCAAGGGCGTGATGACGAACTGACTCTCTGGGACGATTATCAGGCACTGGCCATCTATTGGCGCGATCAAGTGGCCAACGTGCGGATCCATGGGACGACGCACCAGCGTCCTGTGGATCGGTTTGGCGACGAGCAACCCATGCTGCGCTGCTTACCAACCATGGCCTTCTCCACCGACGAAGTGGTGCCGGTCGTCGTCAACTCGCACGCCCGCATCCAATTCGATTCCAATCGCTACTCCGTGCCGCCCAGCCTGGCTCGCAAAACCGTGCTGGTCCGCGCCGATCATCGCCAGGTTCGTGTTCACCATCAAGGCGGGGAAGTGGCTTGTCATGCCCGCTGCTTCGAGCGAGGGCAATTGATCCGCCAAGACGAGCATCTTCTGCAGGCCAGGACGATGCGCCGCCGGCAAACAAGGAACGCAGTGGAAGAAGCGTTTTCTGATATAGGTCCGGCCGCACAAACGTTTCATTTGAAGCTGCTCTCGCGCCCCGTCAAACCGCTGGTGCACCTGCGTCGGTTGTTGAAGCTCGTGAATCTCTACGGACGCGGGGAGGTGCTGCCAAGCAGTTCTTTTGCGAGATGAGCCGCGAACGCCGTGAATCGTTGGCAAAACGATTGTTCGTCGAGCCGCGGACGCTTGTTCGTTTGCGAGTCGGCTACAACCGATCCAGCGGACGGCGAAGCTGGTTGGATCGGTCACGCGGCGACGCTCAGCCTTTGGGTGATGTTGTCGTATTGCTATCCGGTCTTCCCCGCCGTTCCGTACTTGTACCTGGCCGGTCCTGCCGGCAGCGGCAAAACGCGAACGATGGATTTGATCGGTCGCATGGTTTTTCGACCAATGTTCTCGTCGAACACGACGGCGGCGAATGTGTTTCGCAGCCTGCACGCACGCGGCGGCACACTGCTACTTGATGAAGCCGAACGATTGAAGGATGACCGTTCACCCGATGTTGGCGAAATCACGTCGATCCTGCTTTCGGGTTATCGGCGCGGTGGCCGTGCGAATCGCCTGGAACCCTCCGGCGATTCGTTCCGATCAGTTTCGTTCGATGTGTTCGCTCCAAAATTGCTTGCCTGCATTCGCGGACTACCGCCAGCATTATCGTCGCGTTGCATCAGCGTTCGATTGTCGCGAGCGTCAGCGGACAGCCCGCGAGCGGGTCGGTCGCTCGACGAATCGGGTACCGACGAACAGCGTGTCCGCGATCTACTGCATTGTTGGATGCTTGAACACGCGGCGAAGCTGATCGAGACACCGCCGCCAGCATCAACGCTTGCCAATCGTGACGCGGAGCGATGGGAACCGTTGTTTCGGATCGCTTCGCTCTCGTCCGATCCCTCGCTACTCGATTTCGTCATCGGCCACGCCGCACGGCAGATCGAAACGGATCACGAAGACTCAACGCCCGAAGCCGATCCATCATTGTTGGCCGCACTTTATCAACTCGTTGCGACGACTCCACGAATCACGCCCGGCGACGTTTTGGAAACGGCAAAGGACATTGACCCGGATGCCTTCGACGAAGGATGGAACGCTCGGCGAGTTTCCGTCGTTCTTCGTCGTTATGGACTGCGGACGACCCGATCGCACGGCAAGCGGCTCTACCGATTGAACGCTTCTGACGTCGCCACCGTCGCGAAGCGATACGGCTACGAAATCGACGAGACCGATAGCACGGTGCCGCAAACAGCGGGAAGTAATTTCTGATGGTCGCAAATAGCACTTCCGACACGCCCGCATTTTGCGACCTTTGCGACCATTGCGGCACCCGCACGGGTTCCGCTTCCGCTCCGAGCAACTGCACGCATGACCAACCGCATTGCCGGGTGCCGGGGGTGCCGCAAAGGTCGCAAACCGGAGGTATCCCGGCACTCTTTGGAAGGTTTGCCAACGACACTCCCGCGAATGAACCGAAGCCTGTATCGGCGACCGGAGGAGGAGAGAAGCACTTATCCGTTGACGGAGGAGGAGAGGAGCCAGCGTCCCGCGACGACGATGGTTGTTGGATCATCGACGCCGAAGCCGCCGCGATTCTCGACGACCTGGAAGAAGTTGACTTCGACGACGTGCCGGTTTGTTCCTGTGGTCGCTACTGCGATGTGCAATCGCTCGACGATGTTTGGCACTGTTCGCACTGCGATCCAGCGGCGGAGGAACGACGCAAACGCACTTCACGCTTGCTTTCGCAAGTTGAACGCATCAAACGTGAAAACAGTCTCTCAGATTGACACGTCACGCACTTGCACCCGCAACCGTGACTCATTCATCACCACCCGCACGCAATCCCACCAGCGACCGCTCAGGCTGCCAGTGGAAAATTTGACTTACACAAATTCGCTCTACAATTCGCACAACATCAATAAGGGAATAGAAGTGGCCTCCATTATCAATCGTCCGAATGGACATCGTTGGATTCAATTCGTCGATCAAATCGAGAAGCGTAGAACGATCCGGCTCGGAAAGACAACCAAGAAACACGCTCAAGAAGTCTGCTCCAAGGTGGAAGCACTGTTGGCGGCGAAGACTGCCGGTAATTCCATCGACCAGCAAACGGCGGAATGGCTCGTTCGCTGCCAAGGCAAGGTTCGCCAGCGTCTCGTCGTACTTGGCTTGGCGGAGCCAGCTCGTCAGAGTCGTACGCTTGAAGAATGGTTGAAAGAGTTTCGCGAGCGAAACAAGAGTTGGAAGAAAAGCTCGATCGAGAACTACAACGCGACACGCGATTGCCTGCTCGAATACTTCGATGGCAACCGGCGACTCGATTCGTTTACCCGCTTGGATGCGGAAGACTTTCGCGATTGGATGGCTACCGAGAAATCCAATCGACAAACAGGGAAACCGGGATTGGCCGATGATACGGTTCGACGCCGTTGTGGTCGCTCGAAAACGATCTTCCGGCATGCGATCAAACGCGGCTTCGCTGTAACCAATCCTTTCCAGGAAATCGTTTCATGCACGCGTGGCAATCCAAAACGCCAGTTTTTCGTGGAATCCAGCGTAATTTACGACTGCATCGAGCAAGCTCCCTGCATCGACTGGGAGACCATCATTGCGCTTTGCCGCTTCGGCGGCCTGCGATGTCCCACTGAAGTCATTGGGCTGATGTGGAATGACGTGAACCTGCCAGCGGGCGAAATGGTGATTCGGGCACCGAAAACGGAACACACCGCCACCGGCGGCGTCCGGGTCTGCCCGATCTTTCCCGAACTGCGTCCATACTTGGAGGAAGCCTGGGACGTGGCGGATGATGGAGCCACGCGAGTGATTTCACGATATTCAAATCCGAAACAGAACCTGCGAACGCAGTTTGAGCGGATCATCACGCGAGCCGGGCATCAGCCGTGGCCACGACTGTTCCAGAACCTGCGAGCCACCCGCGAAACAGAACTGATGGCACGGTTCCCCGCGAAGGACGTTGCGACCTGGTTGGGCAACAGCGAACCGGTAGCGATGATGCACTACGCGATGGCGACGAAGGCGAGTTTCGAGTCCACGAAGACGACGGCTAGTTCGTTCGGATCGAACGCCAAATTAGGCGAAGCGAAAAGCGAAGCACGAAATGACGATTCGGATGAAAACACGAAGCAAAATGCTAAGCAGCACCGAACGGAATAGAGTGGAGCCAAGTCGCAAAGGCCCGGCAAAAACCGGGACAATCGCGACTTGGCTCCATTGAGCTCCACCGCTGACCACAGCGGTAAGCTCCCCCGGCAGGACTCGAACGTGCGACCGGGCGGTGAACAGGTCGTGGACGCGAGCCGGGTGGGCGACGGGGACGAAGGCAGATCGTGTCGTAAGGTGTCGTTCAATCTCCCCCAATCGTACCCTGTGGAAGTCAATTTACCTCGATTCGCCGAGGGCGTTTTTGTGCAAAAAGACGCGTAAGCCGTCTTTGTTTTGGCACGAGGAGCTCGTCGGTTGGTCCCTGATCGTCGCACACGATCAGCAGGATGCTGGGCGATTCGGTCGCCGCGGCAACGAAAGATGCGATGACGACAATACAACGGTAGATTCGGATCATGCTGTGTCCACAATGCTGGGGCCGAATGCCTCGAGGTTCGAAGTCGGGGCAGCGCTCCGCCTGTCAGGCGAGGCGTCGATCAATGTCATCCCAATCACCTGGTGCCCGTAACCGCACGGCCAGCCGCACCCATTGACAGGGAACCGCAGGGAAGAAGGGTATCGCACAGCACGATCGCCGAAACATCTGGCAAGTACTTTACGGGGCAAATCGGAATTCCCAGCAGATCCTGGAATCGGAGCCGCCATTTCCGCGCGGCAACGCGTGCCGTCGGAAAGCGGCGCGGGGATGCTATACTTGAATGGTCTCTGGTTTGGCCGGAAGATTGACCGCCTCCGACAACGATTGCCCCCGTCTCCCCAAGAAATTGACGTGAAACACGCTCGCGCGAATGCATCCCTTTGCCGATTCTTGAGTGGTGTTGCGCCGACTGTGGATCGCAACGTCTGCTCTCCCTCGGCGCGGATACCGCTGGGACCGTTCGGTTGTTTTCGATCTTGGGCGGGGCCGATCGTGGCGGCGATCGTCATCTCCATGAACGTCATCGGCGCGACTCCGATTCCCGCCCAAGAGGCAGCCGTCAATTTCTCGCGAGAGATTCTTCCGATCCTGTCGAACAAGTGTTTCGTCTGTCATGGTCCGGATGCCAGAGATGCGAGTGATCTGCGACTCGACTCGCAGGAAGCCGCGACGATTGACCGGGGCGGTTATCGTGCGATCAATCCCGAGCATCCAGAAGAGAGCGAATTGCTCGTGCGCATTCATTCTGCCGATGATCCGATGCCGCCCGAGGAAGCGGAGCGGCAGTTAACCGGCGTCGAACGAGATCTGTTGAGTCGTTGGGTGCGACAGGGGGGGCGATACGAGCAACACTGGGCTTTTGTTGCTCCGCAAAAGGATCCGGATGTCGCTGATGTCGGCTCGGTGATCGACTGGTATGTCTCCCAACAACTGAAAGAAAACGGTATCGATTTTTCCCCGCAGGCGGACCCAGCGACGTTGGCGCGGCGGGTCGCCCTGGTGCTCACCGGACTTCCGCCCGAGCCTCAACAGCTGGCCGCGTTTCTCGCCGACCCGAGCGATGATGCCTACGCGAAACTGGTCGATCAATTGCTCGAGAGTCCCCGATTCGGGGAACATCAGGCACGCTACTGGCTCGATGCGGTTCGCTACGGCGATACGCATGGGTTGCATTTGGACAACCGCCGCGGGATTTATCCCTACCGTGACTGGGTCGTTGGCGCTTTCAACGAAAATCTGCCGCTTGATGATTTCATCACTTGGCAGCTTGCCGGCGATCTGCTTCCCAACGCGACGTTGCAGCAGCGCGTCGCGACCGGTTACGTGCGACTGAATCCCAGCACTGGTGAAGGGGGCGCGATTCCGGACGAGTTTCAAATGAAGAACAACTTCGATCGCGTCGAAACGATGGGAACCGTTTTCCTGGGGATGTCGTTGACCTGTGCCCGCTGTCACACGCACAAGTACGACCCGATTTCGCAAACGGAGTACTACCGGCTGTTGGCGTTCTTCAACAGCACCGCCGAACCTGCGATGGATGGCAATTCCTATACCTACGGTCCCGTGGCAAAGGTCCCCCAGGATCAAGCTGCTTGGCGACAGTGGCGAGTACTGGAGTCGGCGCGCGACAAGCTCCTATCGGACGCCGCGGATTCGATCAAAGATCTGCCGGATGTCGTTGCCTTTGCCAAGGCCCGTCGCGGATGGAGAAGTGAAAACTGGCGAATCAGCGAACCGGTCGCATTGGATGCCCCCGAGCCGCTCGAGTGGAACAAGACGACGGGACTGCCCGGCGCGATATCAGGCCGTGACGCGCGCGGGAAGCTTCCGGATGCGGACCAAGCAGTGTGGGTCGCCTTTCGAGTCAAGGTTCCGACCGACCAGCATCTGCAGTTGACGTTTTCTGGTGCCGACGGATCGCAAGTGATGATGGATGACAACAACGTTCCCGTTGCGCAGAAGCACTCGAGTGATCGTACTGCGATCGTTCCGGTTCGTTTCACTGCCGGTGCTCATGAGGTCCGCGTGCTCGTGCATGGAAGCAAAGAGATGGCCGAATTGGAGGTCCGTCTCGACAATCCCTGGGACGCGCTGGCACAAACGGAAAGCTGGGAGGCATGCGACGCGAATCAGCGGATGCGAATGCTGGCCGATGTGAAAGGTCCCTTCGGGCAATTGCCGGTGCAATCGCAGGCAGCGAGACTTGCCAAACGACTCACGGCAGCAGAAGCAAACTTCACAACCAGTCTGGTCGCACAAGATCTCGAAACGCCCCGCGAAACACGATTATTGAGACGGGGGGAGTACGACCAGCCGACTGGCGACCCGCTGCAGCCCGGGATATTGAAAGTGATGGGTGAATTCCCCGCCGATGCCCCACGCAACCGACTGGGATTAGCTCGCTGGCTGACCTCGCCAGAGCATCCGTTGGTCGCTCGCGTTTTGATCAATCGCGTTTGGCAACGCACCTTCGGCGCAGGACTGGTCCGAACGCCTGAAGATTTTGGATTGCAGGGACAGCAACCGACCCATCCCGAGTTGTTGGACTGGCTAGCCGTTGAGTTGCATGACAGCGGTTGGGATCTCAAACACATGCTTCGGCTGATGGTGATCAGCCGAACCTTTCGCCAAAGTTCGGCTTGGCGCCAGGAGATCGATGATCCCGCCAATCGGTTGCTGGCCAGAGGGGCTCGATATCGACTTGACGCCGAGGTTTTGCGAGATATCGGGCTCTGGGCTAGCGGCTTGCTCGATCCACACATGGGCGGTGAAGGCGTGAAACCTTATCAGCCTGAGGGAATGTGGCTGGCGCTGGCTCATCCGGCCAGCAACACCAAGAGTTACTCGCGTGACACGGGCCAACGGTTGTATCGGCGAAGCGTGTACGTTTATTGGAAGCGGACAAGCCCACCCCCGATCATGACGCTGTTCGACGCACCGGATCGTGAATCGAGCTGTGTTCGCAGATCACGAACCAACACATCACTGCAATCACTCGGACTGTTGAACGAAACACAGCGTGTCGAAATGTCGCGTGTGTTGGCCGAGCGGTTATTGCACGAGAGCCAAAGTGATCGTGCCCGAATTGACGAACTGTTCCGACTGCTCGCCTGTCGCGACGCATCGGATATCGAGCGTGCTGCATGTGAGGGATTGCTCGAGCAGATGCGGGCAAGATTCGCCGTGTCGAAGCGAGATGCATTGGAATACTTATCGATTGGCGACGCCCCGCGGGATGAGCAGCTCGATCCGGGTGAGGTTGCGGCGTGGACGCAGGTCGCGATCACCGTTCTGGCCAGCGATGTGTCGTTGTTGGTTTACTAGCCGGACAGCGTGATTGATGGCTTTCAGAAACCAAAATGACCGTTTTGAAAATGAGTTCCCAGAGGTTTGCAGGCCCGATGCCATCACCTGCCGCTGCTCGGCAACTGGTATCCCCGTATGGTCGATCTGCCATCGAATCGCATTGCGGTACTGCGGGCAGATGAAAAGCCGGGATTGATTGCCAGCTATCGATCGATACGATTCATTGACCCGCTGACCAAGTCACCGCAGACTCACAAATAGATGTCAAACCAATCGATCACCATCATCGACCTGAGGGTCCGTGACATTCGCTTCCCGACTTCCGACGCGCTGCACGGGTCGGACGCGATTCATGTCGATCCTGATTACTCGTGTGCGTATGTCACGTTGATCACCAATGTGGATGGATTGGAGGGGGATGGCATTACGTTTACCCTTGGCCGCGGAACCGAGTTGTGCGTCGCCGTCATCCAGACTCTGAAACGATTCGTCATCGGCAGGACGCTTGAGTCGATCGTTTGCGATTTCGCCGGATTCTGGCATCGGACGTGCAACGACAGTCAATTGCGATGGCTGGGCCCCGAACGTGGCCTGGTGCACATGTCGTTTGCAGCCGTCGTCAACGCTCTGTGGGACTTGTACGCCAAGAGCGAAGGAAAAACGCTATGGAAATTGCTGGCGGATATGTCGCCTGAGCAGATCGTCGCCTGCATCGATTTTCACCACATCACCGACGCTTTGACAGCCGAAGAGGCGTTGGCGATTCTGAGGGAAAATGAGCGGACGAAGCTTGAGCGGGAAAACGAATTGCTGGAAATCGGTCTGCCTGCCTACACATCCAGCGCCGGTTGGATGGGCTACGCCGACGATCACCGACGCGAACTGTGTCAGAAATACCTGGCCGATGGATTCCAATGGTTCAAGATGAAAGTTGCGCCGACCTGCGCGATGACGTTCATCGGGCCACGATCATTCGCCAGGAGATTGGTGACGATTGCAAACTGATGATGGATGCGAACCAGGTATGGGATGCGGATCAGGCGATCGAACAGATGCGTGAACTGGCTCGCTTCAATCCCCTATGGATCGAGGAGCCGACTTCGCCCGATGACATACTCGCCCATGCAAAAATCTCAAAGGCGGTCGCGCCGATCGGCGTAGCGACCGGTGAAGCGGTGTCCAATCGCGTTATGTTCAAGCAATTCATGCAGGCTGGCGCGATGCAGTTCTGCCAGATCGATTCCTGCCGTGTGGGCGGAGTCAACGAATTGCTGGCCATCATGCTTCTTGCCGCCAAGTTCAAGATTCCGGTTTGCCCGCACGCCGGAGGAGTTGGCTTGTGCAACTACATCCAGCACCTGTCCGCGTTCAATTACATTGCCATCGCGCCAACTCTCGATAACGTCGTGCTGGAGTTCTCCGATCACTTGCACGAGCACTTCGTCGATGAATTACGTGTGCAGAATGCGAGGTACCGTCTGCCAACGATGCCCGGTTACAGCATCACGATGAAGTCCGCATCGATTCGCGATCATGAGTTCCCGTTGGGAGCGGTATGGAAAGCTCGTGCCATGCGATAGCGGGTCACCGACAACCTGCGGCGACGATGCTGCGTTACACTTCTGTGGGTTCGGATTCCAGGTCGTCCATCGGGAATGCCGAAACTTTGTCGCTGTCGCTGCCGGTCGCCGTCCAACTGGCAAGCCGATAGGCGGCTATTCCCCACACCTTTGGCGTGAGCATGAACGTCGGATACCGCAGCAAGCTGATCATTCCCGCTGCGATTTTGGTCGTGATCGCGATCAGTCTGTGGGCTGGTCGGATTTCTCAGCCGGTGTGGGTCCAGCACAGCGATACGATGGGTGACCGAAAAACCATCCCGATCGACCGACTGGACGCAACGGTCGACGAGCTGAAAAAACAGATCATCGAGGACCATGTTTCGACGGCCAGTGCGGTTGTCGAAGGTAAACCGACTGCCCTCGAGCGTTCGGTGCGAGTCACGGTCGGCCGGCACTTTGGAATTTGGTCCATATTGCCGGCCGTTGTCACGCTCGGCTTTTGCATTGCGTTTCGCGAACCGCTGCCCGCGCTCGTGTTGGGCATCATCGCCGGTGCATTTCTATTGGGGCGGTATGATTTGACCGACGAAGTGTTTCTGCCGGGATTGGCATCGACGCGAAGCGCCGGAATCGTATTGCTGTACTTGTGGCTATTGGGTGGCCTGCTGGGTATCTGGTCTCGCACGGGGGCGGCAATCGCATTCGCCGAGTGGACCTGTCGGCACTTCGTCCGTGGCCCGCGGTCGGCCAAGTTGGTGGCCTGGGTTTTGGGTGTGCTGTTCTTTCAGGGCGGAACTGTCAGTACCGTTCTGGTGGGCACGACGGTTCGGCCCATCACTGATGCGAATCGAATTAGCAAGGAAGAACTCAGCTACATCGTCGACTCGACCGCATCGCCGATCGCATCGTTGATCGCATTCAATGCCTGGCCGGGCTATGTTCAGTCGTTGATCTTCGTTCCCGGTGTCGCCTATCTGGCGACCGAGGCCGATCGGATTCGATTTTTCTTCAAGTCGGCGCCGCTGAGCTTTTACAGCATCTTCGCCGTTTTCGGAACGTTCTTACTGGCGATCGACAGGGCGCCGATCCTAGGTCGCCGATTCCGCGAAGCGATCGCGAGGGCAAGGTCCGTCGAATCTTCGCCCATCGAGTCGAGCGAAGCCGGGCCGCCGCTTCCCCATGTTTTTGAAACGATTGAAAATGCTGAAATTGACGGCGATCCCGATTCCAACATGGATCCGACCTACCAACCCCATCCTTTGGAGTTTGTCATTCCGCTGGTGGTGCTGATCGGAATCGCGGTGGGCACGGGACTATTTGGCAGCAGTCCCCAGGTCAGGTGGGCGTTCGCGGCGGCCTTGGCGATCGCCGTGGGAACCGCACTGTGGCGCGGGATGTCTCTGCCGTCGCTGGTCGAAGGCATCAGTACCGGTTTGAAGAGCGTCACGGTTGCTTCGGTAATCCTTGTCCTGGCCGTTGTGCTGGGCGGTTTGACCACCGAACTCGGAGGCGGGTTGTATCTCTCCTCGGCGATTGGCGACAACATTCCGCGGCTGGCTTTCCCCGCCGTACTGTTTGCCCTGACATCCATCATCGCATTTGCGACAGGAACAAGTTGGGGCACCTATGCCATCGCCTTTCCGTTAACGATGCCCCTGGCGATCGTGATCGCCAGTTCATTGCCTGCCGATGCCGGACAATGGTTCGTGATGATTTGTTTCGCAGCAGTTCTCAATGGCAGCGTGTTCGGTGACCAGTGTTCGCCGATCTCTGACACCACGATCCTCAGCTCACTCGTTTCCGGATGTGACCTGATGGAGCACGTTCGCACCCAGATCGTTCCGGCACTCTTTGCCGGCGGCTGTGCGATGGTCGCCTGGACGGTATTGACCGCAGTGGTTACCTAACGGCCTCCTGTCGACACTTTCGGTGTGCTTGTCCATCGTTGCGCCGATAGTCCAAGGGTGGAACGATTTCCCATGCGGGTTGCGACGAAGGAATTGCGCCAACCGTCTCGCCGTGATCATTTCGCGAACAGCTGTCGAAGATCCTTGAACGCCTTGAATTCCAGCGCATTACCCGATGGATCTAAAAAGAACATGGTTGCCTGTTCGCCCACTTCACCGGCGAAGCGGATGTAGGGTTCGATAACGAATTCGATCCCTTTCTCCTTCAATCGTTCAGCCAGTTGAGTCCATTGGTCCATCGGAAGGATGACGCCAAAATGGGGCACCGGGACATCGTGACCGTCAACCGCGTTGAAATGGTTTTTTGCAACCGACGGCAACAAGCCCGCTTTCTGATGTGCAACGATCTGATGGCCAAAAAGGTCGAAATCAATCCAGGTCGTGTCGCTGCGACCCTCGGGAAGACCGAGAATCTCGCCGTAAAAGTGGCGTGCCTCCGCAATGTCGCGAACCGGAAATGCATGATGAAAAGGGGTCAAGGTTGTCATGCCATCGTTCCCAATGATGAATGTCGATGGATAAGCGGTCTCGCGCTCGGCCTGCCACCAAAGGTCCCACGCATGAAGGTCCCAGGTGTCGCCAAGGGAATTGAGACGTGTTGCTTTTGTGGTGCTAGCCAGGGTCGACCCAATTCAGCTCGACCGAATACACGTCGATCGCGTGTTTACCCACCATCTCGCGCATCCAGCCGTAACTCGCCACGCCCAGATTCCAAATGCAATCTGCCGAGATGCAGCGGTTTGAAATCCTTCACAAAGTAGTGCGAATCTGCCACCCGTTCTTTCGACTTGTCGTACAACGGCGGATCGAAAGCCTGCTTCACCGGTGCCTGGACGGAGTGCGAATCCATGGACAGTCGGATCGTGACACCTTCGTCCCCCGCGGCGCAGGTGTAGTACACAATCGCCTCGTAGTCAGCGGTCTTTCCAACATCGATATCCCAGCTGATGAAATCGTCGGCGCGACTCCAGTCTGTAAAAAACGAGTTATTGGGGGCTTTGGAGCTTCGCCTGATCGTTCCGTGTTCGACCCCGTCTCGTGCCGGCAGCGTCGTCGACGGACCATAACCAACCGTGAATGGTCGATCGGCATAGGCCTGGAAGGACACTCTCATCTGTTTCGCGTGCTGCTTGGCTTGACGGACTAGTTCCGACACCAGGAGCGGATGTCGATCGGCCACATTGTGATGTTGCCCACGATCCGTTTCGATGTCGAACAACTGGCCATCCGCATCGAGCCTGAATCGCTGGGTGCGAATGCTCACTTGATCGTTCTTGGTCGCGAACAGCGAGCGCGGCTGCCATTGTGTGGAATGGTTGCGCAACAGCGGACAGAGGCTTCGTCCATCCAACGGCTTGCTTGTGGTCGCTTCGACGCCCGCCAATTCGGCGAGCGTGGGCAGCAAATCGATGGCACCTGCAATTGGATCAATGGTCGCACCGGCTTGGACCCGCCCGGGCCAACGAATAAAGAAGGGTGAGCGCAGTCCGCCTTCGTCGATCGATCCCTTTCGGCCCTTCATTCCGCCGTTCCAACGATAGGAATTGGGGCCATTGTCGGAAAAGTAGATCACGATCGTCTGATCTCGGAGATTCAGCTCATCAAGTTGTCTCAGAATCCGGCCAACATTCCAGTCGATGTTTTCGCACATCGCGAGCGCCGCGCGGGTCATCATCACGTCCTCCTTTTCGCGGTCCCGATGCCACATGGCCGGATCGACACCCTCGAACTTTTCATAAAATCGGTCCGGGACCATCATTGGTGAATGGGGCGTGTTCAACGGAACGTAGCAGAAGAATGGCCGCTCTCGGTTTTCGGCGATAAACGCCATCGCATGTTCGGTGAAGTCATCGACAATGAAACCATCGCCGCGGACGCGTTTGCCGTTGTGATCCAGTGGCGGACTGAAGTAATGGCCCCAATGGCCCGAGGTGAATCCGTAAAACTCGTCAAATCCACGATCGTTGGGATGCAGTGGCGGCTGGGTACCGTTGTGCCATTTCCCGAAAGCTCCGGTCGCGTATCCGGCAGCCTTGAACACATCCGCGATCGTCGTTTCGTCGGCATTCAAGCGACCTTGTCCGCGGCTAACCCCGCTGACTCCCGTCCGCGGGTAGTAGCGTCCGGTCAGAAATTCGGCTCGCGTCGGCGCACATACTTGGCAGACGTAAAAGTTTTGCAAGGTCGTGCCGTCACTGGCCAGTTGGTCGATGTTGGGGGTCGCCAGATTGCTGTTGCCGTTGACACTCAGATCGCCCCAGCCCTGATCGTCCGTCAGAATGACGACGATGTTGGGTCGGTCGCCTGACTGGGAAGAAGCCGGCAGGACCAATACCAGTTGCGGCACCCATGCAGCACACAGGGCGATGGTCCATGCGGTCATGCGGCGTAGCCGTTGACTCGGAAAGGAACCGTGGCAATCGGTCAGCGAGCCAAGAAAAACTCGATGCATGAAAAATCCTCGATTGTTCGCTTGCGCGAGACACATCCAATGGGCGCTCGTTCCTATGGCGACACAAAAAGCAACCAAGGCACAAGCGTCGGCAACCCGCATGACGATCCCCCCAATGGCGAGGAACCGGTAATGCTTCGCAAATCATTGTCATTTCCCTCCGACCCTCCGTCAATTCCCTGAGGCAACCGGCACAGCAACAATGATCGATGGATCGTAGCCGATCCAAATTGCTCAACTCAATTAGGTACAATTCCTAGTGTTAAACGGCGGCGATGATACGAGGGGCGGCGATGATACGAGGGGCGATGGTTGGCGATATTCGTTTCCACGACGTTGTTGGCGACATGCGTATCGGCCGGCGAGACGGCGCCCAATATTGTGGTGATCTATGCCGACGATTTGGGTTTTGGCGATCTGTCTTGCTACAACCAACAACGTGGAAAGATCGACACGCCAAATATTGATCGGCTGGCGAGTGAAGGGATGCGGTTCACCGATGCGCATTCGAGTTCGGCAGTTTGCACGCCATCAAGGTATACGTTGCTGACTGGGCGATACCACTGGCGATCGAGGTTGCAATCGGGAATCGTTTGTGCAGGTGCACTGGGATCGATAAAAGGTTCCGCTCTATTTCTCAGCGGAGTATCCCGGAAAGAGGCCGGCGGCCGAGTTTCATCCCGACGTCGATCGGTTGAAAAACAACGGCCGTGACCCCGAGATGGCCAATTAGTAGTCGAACCAAACTCCCAGCCCAATCGTTTCTTGTTTGTCACGAAAAAACGAGAATTGGCTGGAATTGCCGTTGAAATATTGGGCACCGACGCGAAATCGCCTGCCGGATCGATCGCTTTGCCATTGCCATCCGGTTTGGACCGTCGCGGTGGGAACAAAATCGACCGCTTCACGGATGTCGAGGTTCAGGCGCAAAGAAGGGGCCACCGAGCCTCGGGTCGCGAATCTGCGGCAGGTACTCGATTCCGGTCTGGAATTGCCACGGTTGGGCACCGCCGGAGTATCGAAAGGCGAAGGCCGATTCGCCGTAGATACGAACCGCCTCACTAGCCTGCAGCCTTATGCCCAGCACCAAAGACTCGGTGACGTAGTTGATGCGTTGGAAAGTGCCATTACGAATCAAGTACTCATCACCGACATGCGAGCTAATGTGGAAATATCCAAACTTTGCGGACCAGCGCCCTTGTCTGGTGGTGATCTCGGTACCGAATCGATAGTCCATCGACTCGACGTCTTCGGCGTGTAACAGATCCAATCGCGTCATGACCGCGCCTTCCAGATCCCACTGCCATCCCTGCGCGTTGAATGCGTTGGCTGTTCCGTATCGCAACAAGCCCACTCGGCCGCCCAGGGTCGCGTCCCAGAGGTCTCCCCTATCTTGATTTCGGAACAGGACGGAAGAGATCCTCGGTTCCTGCGGTCCGGCCAAGTAGGAGTGCCAAAGCAGTCCGTCGGGCAGCGCGAGCCACTGCCATGGTTCTGTGTGAGATCCGGCATCTACCGTCCTCAGGCAGATCGCATTACAGGCAGCCTCGGCGGTTTGAAAGTAATCATCGATGTCCTGGCCGATTGGCAGCACGTCCGAGCTGCCTTCACCGACGAAAGGTTCGTCCAAGAGCGGTCGATCGGCCCAGGTGAATGTTCCGTCCAGGCATAGCGCGACCCCAATCGTCGTGACGACGATGGCAACCCATTGCCTGATTCGATTCAAGTGATGCACAAACATGCGAAGTACACGCCAAGAGGGCGATGATTTTCGGTTGATCAACCCATACTAACGGATCAGTGGACGAACATCTGCCGCGGATCGCGGGGACTGCTCTTCAATCGGCTCGGATAGATACACATAGCGACGGCCACCCGCTTCCACCAGTCGCGTCGTTAATGCGACCTGCTTTCGCGTTGATTCAATCGTTTCATTGGAGGTCACAACGACGGCGCCGGGATGATCGGCGAGGTACGCTGCGAACGCCGTTGGCTGGTCAGTTGTGAACCCAATCACTCTTTCCCGGGGTAGGTAAAACGACGCCGCGTATGTGTCTTTTCCAAAGTAGACGACCGGCAGATCGGACTGCCGTGACAGTTCTGCTGCACGGGCGTGAACGGATCGAACGAATGACGCAGTTGCGACAAATTCGGCGAAGGTGAAGGTCACGACTGCGATACCAATCGCAGAGCTAAGCGACCAACCCAACTGCGACGAGGCATGTGGCCGATTTCGGTAATGGATTGTTAGGCTTGCCAAGACAATGCAGATCAAGATGGCCAGAACGGGTAGCAATCGGCTGTCGTCTTTGATCACCAGATCCATCGCCGCGACCAGCAAACACGCCGCTAAGACGATCAGATTGGCGCGCTGAGGAAACGGTTTCAGGTAGGATGCGATCCAATTCGCTGAGCCGGGCCTGAAAACGGAGCGGTCAAGCATGCAGCCAAGCAGCAGACACAACAGCGGCAGCGCCGGCAAGATATAAGTCGGCAATTTGCAACTGGACAAACTGAAGAAGGCAAGGATCCAAACCACACTCAAAAAGAGGAAACCAATTTCTTTGCTGCGGAAACGACGGATGGCTTCCCTGCGACTGAGCAGAAATACCGCCAGAGTGGGCAACAGCAGAGATGCCGGAAACATGCCGGCGAACACCACGGGCACGTAGAACCACCACGGCCGTTGGTGATTCAGACCCGTCGCGAATCGCATAATATTGTGTTTCCAAAAGAAATACCCGCCAAACTCGCCGTTGGTCGCCGAGATTGCGATGTACCAAGGCACGCACATCAGCGAGATCGGCACCAGGAATATGCCCCAGTGAACGAATCGCAGCTTCGTACCTGATTGCGTTAACCATCCATTGGCGACCAGCGGCGGCACGCACAACACAGCGGCGATTGGTCCTTTTGCCAGAATGCCTAATGCGCAAGCGATCGCGGCGACAATCCACCAGCGCCATCGGATCGCCGGCCCTGACGTTGCGAGGTAACCGCCGATCAGGCTGGCCGTCGTACAAACGGTCAACAGCGAGTCCATCACCAAAAAACGCCCGGCCAAGACAAAGCCGCCACATAACAGCAAAGCGATCGCGCCGCACCATGCTCCGCGGCTACCGAGGATTCGACAACCGCCCCAGAATATCAGCAACACTGTGAGGATCGCGCACACAACCGACGGAAGTCGCGCGGCAAGTTCATGCGGCCCAAAGATCGAGATGCTGGTCGCGGTCATCCAGTACAAAAGCGGTGGTTTGTCTAAATAGGGCTGGCCGTCGAGCGTTGGTGTAATCCAGTTGCCGGACTCGATCATCTCCAAGGCGATCTGCACGTAACGCGACTCGTCCGGCTCGATCAACGGATAGAACAGTCGTGGAAACATCACCAGGCAACAGACTGCGCACAGCAGCAGCAATGCAACGGACTCTCGTGCAGAACTCCATCGCGGAGCGACGGCCTCGTCATCAGACTGGGGCCTTGGAAACAGGACTGCATTCCACCAGAATCGCAGGACCGAGACCGCCAGCGGCATGATTTGCCATGTCGAAACTGCCGGATAGCCCGAACGCGTCGGTGCTAGCGTGACTGCGACTTCCGCGATGGATCGGCCTTGAAGCCTCGCTTTTGCCAGCACCTCGGCGTTGACAAACTGCCCCGCTGAATCGATCCGAATACCTTGGATGACTTCGCGACGAAATACTTTCAGCGGACAATTGCAATCGCGGACTTCGGTCCCCAGCAACAGGCGAACGAGCGCGTTGTATCCGGCGGAGCCGAGCCTGCGAATCAAGCGATCTTGCCGGTCGATGCGATATCCAACCACAATGTCGTGATGACGAATCGGATCGGTCAGCCGAGGAAGTTGCGAGAGATCGAACTGATAACCAGGATCCGTGACGACGACCACGTCCTTCGTCGCTTCGCCAACTCCACAGGCGATTGCTGCGCCGACGGTACGGTGTGCCGAACGGAGGATTTCGAACGGCCGGATTCGCTTCAGCCCATTGCGCAATTTCGGAAAGTGTATTTTCGTTTCCGACAGCATCGACGACCAAGATCTCATGGTCGCCCGGAATCGTGTGAAGGATACCTTCGGCTTGCTCAATCATCGGCCCCACGGGCACCTGCGGGTCATGGACAGGCAATACCAATGAGATACTCATGTCATCAACTTCCATGTTGACGTTTCTCCGTAGGTGCACGAGATTTTGGTCCGCGTTTGATGGGAATATCATTTCGATCGACTGCCCTAGGCGCGTAAAGCTTTTCGCATCAGCGCGATTCCGGTACTCATAAACACGTAATTTGCGATCCACACCGAGGCGGGCGGCAGGGTTCCGCTTTTTGCCATGTCCAAGGTCATTGCGAAGACGGGATAGTAAACCAGCAAGGTGGGCAGAAAGCAGATCCCAAATGTCGTCATCAGGTCGGACGTCTTCAGCAAAATCGCGAGCGGAATTCCGACCATTGTCAGTGCCAGACAGGTAAATCCGCTGGCCCATCGTCGAACCTTTTCGGTTTCCAGTCGACTGATACGGCGACGGCTGTTGTTGAGTGCCTGAAGTCGTGACTGAGCATCCTGATCGGCAATCTTTTCTAATTGCGAGGTCAGCAAACTGAACCCTGTACAGGCGGCGATTGCACCTTCCTGGCGATGAACATCACGGTTTTGCTCGATCGTCGCGGGCGATAGATCGGACATCTGCATGTGCGACGGATTCTCGTGCAGCAAGCCTGTGGGACCATCTGTTTGCAGAGAAAACGAGTGCTGAAAGATGCCTGGGAACGCGAACGACGCACGATTGCCCAGCACAGCGTTTCCGTCGGTTAGTGTCAAAATCAGTGCATCACCGCTGGCACTCGATGCGAGTTTCGCCTCCCTCGCTTCAATCACGATTGGCGGTCCAGTCCCCTGGCCCACCGTAATGGTGGGATGCAGCAATCGCTTCTCCGCGACACCGAGTACGGTGATCGACAGCGTGCCTTGCTGGAAGCGTCGGTCACGCTCCAACACTTTGTAAGCGACTTGCTCAACGGATCTAAAAACAACATTCTGAATTCCGTGATGTCCCCAAGTGAAGGCTATATTGACTAGTCCGACCGTGATCACACTGAGCACCAAACCCAACAGCAAGGCTGGTCTCATGATCACAAAGGGTGAGACCCCAACCGACTGAAGGGCCATGATTTCATTCGACGAAGACATTCGGCCGTACACACTGCAAACGCTGAACAACATCGTCCCTGGTAACGAAATCGCCAAAGCGTTCGGGATCGCATAGGGGATCAGTTGCAGCACACCGCCAATCGACAAGCCTTGGCGAAGTGCTTCGCGGCCCACGCCGATCAGCATTAGCAGACAGGTCAGCACAAGCAGTGTCACAAAGAAAATCATTAAGATCTCTTTCGTGATCGTGCGATGGATTTTGCTGGGCCAGATCAAGATGCGGTTAGGGGATTCTAGTTGAATGGACGTGCGGGTATTGGATCACCAGTTCGATAGTCAAATCAGAAGTGAGTTCATTCTTCGCTCTCCAACCGCTCGATCATCTGCTTCACCTCGGCCAGATCTTTGCTGGTGATCTCTGCACGCTGCACCAGGTTCAAAACCAATGTTTTGACCGATCCATCAAACAAGCGACGGGCCAGCTCGCGGAACATCGAGCTGCAAACCTCGTCACGGTCAACAACCGCCTTGTACAGGTAGGCTCGACCGCGTTTGCCACATTTTTTTATGAATCCTTTCGCCTCCAAGATGCGGACCGTCGTCATCACGGTGGTGTAGGCCAGCGGTCGCGGTAAGTTTTCGACAATGTCCCCAACGGCGGCCGGCACCCGCTCCCAAACCACATCCATCACTTCCGCCTCCGCAGCCGTCAGCGTGCGTGTTTCACCGTTCACCATCCTCGTGCCATCCCCTTCCATTGGGGTTTCCCACTGCAGACCGCCGGTAATCTCGTCGCCCAAGACGTACTCCAAGCTCCGTTTTGGGCTCCGCCTGGTTTCCATCCAAAAACGACGTGCGCAGCGGTTCTTTCCTGAAAACCGGCTTCTACTATCCAGTTAGTACTGAACACAAGCCCGTTTTCACTGCCACTTCGCGCTCACGGAGCCTCCCAGGGAGCGAGTTTGCCTGTCGGCGACGCCTTCAACCGGCGAGCAGATCCAGCAACCCTCTCACGTCGGTCGATATCCGTTTGACACCTGCGGTCACCACGGTTAGATTCCCCGTCCATGGTGAGTGGTGACGTGGATTCGATTGCTCGACCACGTGAACAGGGAACTCCGGTGAAATTCCGGGACGGCCCGGCCGCTGTAACCGATGTGATTGGGGGAAGATTTCCTCGAATCACCCGTCCGTTCACTCTATCGGCCATTGTTGGACCAGCGACGCCTCACGTTTGAGGCCGCGGATCCTGCGAGAAGGCGATCTGGCGGGGGCATCGGAAGTCAGAAGACCTACCCTTCACCAGACACGAGGTGACTTTCTCGGGTAAGGTCCGTGTCATGAGCTGAATTGTCACGAAGCCAATGCGCGGCTACGCCGCAGAAGCTCAGATCATCGTCAATGTTGTCGCGGGCCGCTTGTTGCATCCGGTTGCGGCAGTTGTTGCGCAATGGAACGCCCACCATGAACGCTGCTGGACAGGATCGTCTTGAGCGAAATGTTCGTCGTCAACGACACGATTGTCTTGGCGAACACGATTGTCGTGAATGGGGCTCGGCTCGAGGCGCGTTCACGTTGATCGAATTGCTGGTGGTCTTGGCGATCATCGCAATTCTTCTGGCGCTGTTGTTGCCTGCCGTGCAGGCGGTTCGCGAAGCGGCCAGACGCATGCAGTGCCAAAACAACCTGCGACAGATCGGCATCGCTCTTCACAACTACCATGCGGCATTTCGCAAACTGCCACCCGGAGGGCTCGAGGTGCGGCCCGAAGTCCCCCACGGAAAGCAACTTGCCTGGTCGGCGTTCGTGTTGCCTTTTCTGGAACAATCGGCGGTCTACGTCCACGTCGACTTTCGCTACGCATTTGATCATCCCATCAATGAATCGGCGGCGGCGACTCCGATCGAAACCTATCTCTGTCCGAGCACACTGCGAGACTTTCCGCTCAATCATGGCCGGGGCGCGACCGACTACGGCGGCATCTTTGGCGAGCGAATTGTTAGCACCAATCGGCCACCTCGGGGAGTGATGATCCACGACCAGGCGATTCGTTTCCGTGATATCACCGACGGGACCTCACACACATTGATGGTTTCCGAGGACGCAAATTTTCCGGATGGTCAATGGATCAATGCCAGGAACCTTTTTGATCAAGCGTTCTCGATCAACCATGCCCCCAAATTCGAGAACGACATCCGCAGCTTTCATCCCCAGGGCGCCAACGGCCTGTTTGCCGACGGATCGGTCAACTTTATGAACGAGAACATCGACCTCGAGTTGCTCGCGGCAATCTGCACTCGCAACGGTGGCGAAAACGTTGCCGATCTCGAATGATCCTATCACCACAACCTCATGGATCGATATGAATCGCTTGCCAGCCAGACATTTACCGAGACAGCGACGTTTGCTCGCCGAGCAACTTGAGGACCGACGATTGCTCGCCGGACCCTACGCGCCGGCCGCCGATCAGCCGGGTTCCACCGCGATCGCCAAAGATGCGCCGTCCATTGTGGCCTGGGCAACCGGCGTGTTGAGCTACCTGCCGGGATCGAACGTCGACGCGGAGTTTCAGACTGCCGGCAACGCGATCGGCCCGGCCACAGGTAATCCCGGTGATATTGTCTCACTCGGCCGTGGTGGCCAGATGACCGTCACCTTCGACGTACCGATTGCGGATGGCGCGGGACCCGACTTTGCCGTCTTCGAGAACGGATTTAGCGATACTTTTTTGGAACTCGGCTTTGTCGAAGTTTCATCGGATGGCACAAACTTCTTTCGATTCAACAATGATTCGTTGACACCCTCGGCCGTCAACGCGTTTGGCTCCGTCGATCCGACCGAGATCAACAATCTGGCCGGAAAGTATCGTCAAGGGTTTGGTACGCCGTTCGATCTTGCAGAACTGACCGGCATCAGTCCGCTGTTGGATCCCTCGAACGTGACGCAGATCCGGTTAATCGACATCGTTGGCGACGGTTCGCAATTCGATACGAGCGGGGATCCGATCTATGATCCCTATCCGACGGTCGGCAGTGCCGGTATGGATGTTGATGCGGTGGGGGTGATCCATCAAGCGAGTTTCGTGCGTGATGTCATTGGGTTTGAGGACGTTGGTTCAACGCTAGCCGCCGGATCAGCATGGCGCGGTCCGGTCCCTGGCGGCATGGCCATCGTGGGGCCGTTTGAGGACACCGTGGTTATCGGCAGTTTCCAAAGCGAGACGCTCACGTTCAACAACGCTCACTCGATCGACTTCGGCTCCTGGAACCAATTTGCCTATTCCAATACCGCTAATACAACGACACCGGGATACACGAATCAGTTCAGTTCGTTTGCGGGCGGTGGAGCCGGCGGTTCGGCCACGTTCGGAATCGGATTTCCCGATCAAAGCAACTTTTTTGATCCGCCTGCGATCACCCGAGAGACCGCGGACAGGCGTCGATTCGATTCGCTGATGCTGACCAACACAACTTATGCGGCGTTGTCGATGCGAGACGGCGATTCATTTGCAAAACAGTTCGGTGGCGCCGATGGCAGCGACCCTGATTTTTTGTTGCTGACGATCACCGGTAAAGATTCCAACAACACGTCGATTGGCACGATCGAGTTTTATCTTGCCGATTATCGATTCGCAGATGACTCACTCGACTACATTGTCGACGATTGGGTCGAGGTCGATTTGAGTCCCGTTGCTCACGCCCAATCTTTGCAGTTCGCCGTCACATCATCCGACATCGGCGGATTCGGAATCAATACGCCCGCTTACTTTGCTGTCGACAACATCACGCTGGCAAAACCCGTTCTGCAGATCGGCATCGCCGATCGTGAAGTGCTCGAGTCCGACGGAGCGAATGCGACGATCGTTCGGATTAGCCGTCCGGACATTGACACGGTCGACGAAGTCGTCGTTGGCATCGCGCCAGTCAATCCCGACATCGCCATTGTTCCAAGGTCGGTGACGATTCCCGCCGGCCAACCATTCGTGGAGTTTCCAATTGGAGTGGTGAACAATGATCTCGTCGACGGGGATCGACTGATCACGCTCGAGGCCTCTGCGGATGGTTTTGTCGGTACCAGTCGCATGCTGACGGTTCAGGACGATGACGTGCGGCAATTGACATTGACGCTGGACCAGAGCGCCCTGGAGGAGGGGAGTTCGATCGTCTCTACCGTCGTTCGCAATGACGGCGATCTGTCGGCACCGCTGACGCTTCAGATTGAATCGACGCAGCCATCTCTACTCTCATTCGGCGCGACGGCCACCATCGCGGCGGGTCAGACGTCGACGACATTCGCCATCATGGCGGTCGAAGACTCGATCGATCGGCCCGACAGTCAAGCGTCGATTTCCGTATCCGCCCTGGACCATGTTGGTGCGTCCGCATTGCTGGAAGTGACCGACAACGATCAACCCACCGTATCGATCGAAGTCGAGATGAACACCTATTCCGAATCGGAGGCGACACCCTCGGCGGGGATCGAGGATGTTGGCAGACATCTCGCGCCAAGTCGTTCAACAACGGATCCGATCAGACCGGAGGTTTTGATAGCGACGGTCTTCAATTCAACAACGACTTTGACCCGACGTTCGGCAGCTGGTCGGGTTGGTCGTACTCCAACACCACCGATACGACGACGCCCGGATTTACCAACCAGTACAGCGCGGTGGCGGGTGGTGGCGCCGCCGGCAGTGACAGCTATGCGGTGGGCACCGCATTCAGTGGTGCCCTCGTACCCACGATCACGCGTGATTCATCAGCCACCGTCGGTTTCCGATCGATCGCGATCACCAATACGACCTATGCCGCGTTGTCGATGCTGCAAGGCGATGACTTCTCGAAGAAATTCGGTGGCAACAGTGGCGACGATGCCGACTTTTTCTTGCTCACCATCGAGGGATTTGACAGCGGCGAAATATCCGTCGGTACGATTGATTTCTATCTGGCCGATTTTCGCTTTGCGGATAACAGCTTGGACTACGTCGTCGACCAGTGGACGACGGTCGATCTGTCAGACCTGTCCGACGCCGTTGCTTTGCGGTTTTCCCTGAGTTCGTCGGACGTCGGTGATTTTGGCATGAATACGCCTGCTTATTTTGCGGTCGACAACATTGGCCTGCTGCGTCCGGAGCCGTCGCCAACGGTGACGCTACGACGCAACGTGCTCGATCTCAACGGACCACTCGACGTCACCCTTTCCAGCAGTGATCAAACTGCGGCAGTACTGCCACCGACCGCGACGATCCCCGCCGGTCAGGCATCGGTCACCGTACCACTGGAGGTCATCGACGACGCGCTCGTTGATGGGGACCAACCCGTCATACTTGGCGTTCGCGCAAATTCATACGTATCGTCGAGCGTTGGCGTCACGATCGTTGATGATGATATCGCGATTCTTTCCTTGTCGGTCGACACACCTACCCTTGGTGAATCGGGCGGTGGAGGCCGCATGGTTGTTCATCGCAACGTTGCCGACACACAACTTTCGCTCGACATTGCTTTGTCGGCGGACTCAAGCGGCCAACTTTCGCTGCCGTCAACCGTGACGATCCCCGCTGGACAACGTGCGGCCGAGTTTTCATTCACCGTCAACGATAACGCGATCTTTGATGGCGACCGAACCGTGACTATCACCGCATCAGCTGACGGCTACGCGTCGTCGAGCGCATCGCTGGGCATCGCGGACGATGACCTTGCGGGGTTGGTGGTGATCCAATCCGACGGGTCCACGGAGATCGATGAGTCAGCGGGGCAAGACAGTTTTCAGGTGTCACTCTTCTCACAGCCTCTGTCCGAAGTGTTCGTGAACATCGTTGTCACGTCCGATGATCTGTCGGTGGACATCGCACGACTTTCGTTCACTCCGGATCATTGGAGCGACCCCCAGGCTGTAACGGTCCGCGGGATCCCCGACCTGCTGATCGAGCAGGATGAAATCGTTGCATTGACGTTGGTTGTGGATCGCGTCGCCTCGGATTCGTCCTATGTCCCGGCGGCCGACACCCAGCTGGAGGTGATCGTTCGAGACCACCAGCCCATCACGCTGCGGGTAGGTGAAGATGACACGTCCGTGTTTGTCGTTGACCAAGATTTAGGTATTCGGATCGCGAGCGGCACGTATGCGGATGGAATCGAAGTGATTGCCAACGATCTTGCACAAACGATTCATATTGATCCTTTGCCACTCGTCAGCGGCGCGGTCCAAGTGGATGCGTCGGGTGGCGACGATGTGGTGGTGGTTCATGGCCTGCGATTTAGCACGCTGTTCGGCGGTGACGGCTACGACCGACTCGTCCTCAACCTCAATGCTGCCGTGGAGCTCGTTGAGTTTTTGGATGGCCGGGTTGCCGGCTTCGAGGAAATCGTCCTTGCCAGTGAGACGGGAGCCGAGTTGTCCATTGACGGACAACAGCTCGGATCGATTGTTTCCAACGACGCGACCTTGCTGGTCCGTCTCGCTCAAGATCAGCGTTGGAGATTCATCGGGGAGGGATCGACCGAGGATCCGATCATGATCGGAAACGAGTTTGCGCAGGTCATTCGGTTCGGCGACAATCGATTGCATGTCATTAGTCCATCGCCATGGCAAAATACGTTGAGCCGATGGGATGTCAATCGCAGCGGCGACGTGACCGCGCTGGACGCGCTCGTTGTCGTCAATCAGCTTGCCCGAATCAGCGGCTCGACCCTGCCACCATTGACGTCGATTGACCAGTTCAGCGGTTCGTACTTCGATGTATCGGGGGATGGCCAGATCACGGCAGTTGACGCGCTGCGAGTGATCAATGAGCTCGGCCGTCGACAATTGGGCACCGAAGGTGAGCGGATTGACCTCGCCGTACTCCCAGACGCTCGCAAAAGCGACACAACGATCGAGAATCGGATTGCGAGCGATATGGATTCGTCAATCGTGCCGCCGATCGGCCAACGCAGTGACAAGGTCGTTATGATCGCAGCGGCCAGTGATGAAGCGATTCGGCAACTGTATACGACAGAGCCAGGCGCGGATGGAATAACCAGGGGTCAGGAACGAATAACGCTTAATCGACGTAACGACTTGAGATGCCTGACCTTAGATCCGGTTGATAGCAACGGGCTTCGCTTGCGATGAGTTTGGAGATCTCACCCTTCAAACACGCCAAGCAAGGAAGCCCCCGTGTGCCGTCATTCGTTTGATTCGTTCCGCAATCGAAGTTCATCGCGCACGCCGACAGCTTGCTGCGCGTTTCGAAAATGCGCCGAGCCCGTTCGGACTGTTAAGCAAAAAGGAAAGCCGCGAAGCGGTGGGGTGATAGCCTGGGGTGAGCCAACGGAACCCCAGGAGTACGATACGCATGCGACACACCTTCCGGTTTCGCTTGACGGTCCTGGGGCTGCGAAATGCTCGCTGAGACGAGCATTGCTTGCCCCAGGCTATCACCTGCCACTGCTTCGCAGTTATCAGCCAGTCACCAGGACGAACAGGGTCCAGGACGAACAGGGTCAGTGCATTTTCGACGAGGTAAGATGGGGGAGTCTGGGTGTGGTAGGTTGAGAAAGCCCTCGGTGTAGCAAATCGCCCCACCGCCAGCTTGCTGTTACGGCACGATCTTCTCTTCTGTCCTTGCTCGCCCTGTCTTTCCTTGTGCCTGTCCTGAGCGTTCGAAATGCGCGGAGCCCGTTCGGACTGTTAAGCAAAAAGGAAAGCCGCGAAGCGGTGGCAGGTGATAGCCTGGGGTGAACCAACGAGCGTCAGCGAGGCTGGTGGAACCCCAGGAGTACGATACGCATGCGACACACCTTCCCCGCGGCGATTTGGCGGCGACGCCGCCAAATCGCCGCGGGGAACTTCCGGTTTCGGCTGACGGTCCTGGGGCTGCGAAATGCTCGCTGAGACGAGCATTGCTTGCCCCAGGCTATCACCTGCCACTGCTTCGCAGTTATCAGCCAGTCACCGCCGCCGCGACATGGAAGCCGAATATGATTTGCGATCAATCGACGAATCAATTTCTCCGCTCCACGAGCGAGGAAATCTTGGCTAGCCATTTTCATGGCAGATGATATCGCAGGTTGAGGCAGGGCGACTGCGAACGAGCTTGCCGCAACCCTGGGTTGCGTTGAATCATCCATCCTATCAACCCTATCACCAAAAGGGTTGGACACCTCCGCTGTCGTGGCGACAAAGTGCGAGCATGGCGGCGCGTGGCCAAAAAAATGTGTCCCGGATTTGTGACCCGGATGCCAAGCATCTACACTTTGGGAGCAACACGAATGGCCTAATTCCGCTCTTTCAAGAATGAACACATGAAAACCCTTTCCCCTGCTCTGATGGTCGCCCTGTTCATGTCGGGCGTCCTGGTCCCTTCAGTCGCGACCGCCTCCAAACCGATGGCCGAACCATTCGGCAAGTCAAAGGACGGAACGGAAGTCGAGCTGTACACGATCAAGAGCGGCAAGGGACTGGTGGCCAAAGTGATGACGCGGGGCGCGACGCTCGTGCAACTGCTCGTCCCCGATGCCGACGGAAAAACGGCTGATGTGCTCCTCGGTTTCGATGATGTCTCGGGTTATGAAAGCGATGACAACCAATACTTTGGCTGTACCGCCGGTCGCGTTTGCAATCGAATCGCCAAGGGTAAATTCAGCTTAGATGGGAAAGAGTATTCACTCGCCATCAACGACCCGCCGAATCATTTGCACGGCGGCGTCGAGCGAAGTCTGGACAAGGTCCTGTGGAAGGCAACGCCATTCAGCAATGATCGCGGTGATGGCGTCACGTTCAAGTACACCAGTCCCGATGGCGAAGAGGGGTATCCGGGAACACTGAATGTAACCGTACGGTACTTCATCCCCAAAGATGCTAATCGGTTGGTGATCAACTACACCGCGACGACCGACAAGCCAACGCCCGTCAATCTGACCAACCATGCCTACTTCAATTTGGCTGGCGAAGGGAGTGACACCGTGCTCGATCATGTGCTGCGATTGAATGCGGACAAATACACTCCCGTCGATGACACATTGATTCCGACCGGCGAACTCAAGAGTGTGGAAGGGACTGAACTTGACTTTCGCAAACCGACCAAGATTGGCAAGCGAATCGATCCGCTGACCGACACTGCGGCGATCGGATACGACCACAATTTCGTATTGAACGACGCCGAACAGGGAAAACCCTATCGCTTCGCCGCTTCGCTGAAAGATCCCGAGTCGGGGCGCACATTGCGGATCTCCACAACGGAGATCGGAATCCAGTTCTATTCCGGCAATTTCCTCAAAGGACAAAAGGGCAAAGGCGGCAAAGTCTATCCGCACCGCAGCGCCGTGTGCCTGGAAACGCAACACTTCCCCGACAGCGTGAACCACGACAACTTTCCATCCACGATTTTACGACCGGGCGAAGAGTACAAGTCGAGTACGATCCTGGCATTTCCCTCGGAGTAACCGATCGCGGTTTTCCGTTCCCGGTAACTGCGTCGTTGTCGCTCCTTGCGGCCTCCATCGACTCCGCCTTCCGTGTCACGACGACGATGCGTGCTTGTCCTGCTGATTCGCGAATCTCTCGATCACCAGGACGACCACGGCGGATCCAACTGCCAGCGCGATGAGGCTGGCCAGACTACCCGACCAGTCGGCTGGCGAGACATACTCCAGGACTCGAAATTTCGCTGCTTTGTCCGCGGTTTCAAGTGTTGGCATTTGCAGCGGCCACAGCTTGGCAACGCTACCGATCATCAGCCCCATCAGCGATGCCATGGTGGCGCCCCGATAGTGCTCCAGAAGCCACCGCAGCAGTCGCGAAAAGGCCAGCAGCCCAAAAGTGCAACCTGCTGCGAACACGGCCAACTGAATCAGCATGTCCACCGTAATCTCCCCGCGAGCCGCATTCTTGACCAACCCGGTGACCGGTTGGTAAACGCCGAGCAGCAACAGCACAAACGCACCGCTGATCCCGGGCAGGATCATGGCGCAGATCGCGACCGACGCGGACAGGAACAAATACGGCAAACTCATGCTGCCGGATTCCGCCGGCAAAATGGTAATCACAACTGCCACCACGATCCCACCCAAGCAGGCGACAACTGCGCGATGCGGTCCAGCGATCGATGTAGCTCTTCACGATCCAAACGCTGGCCAGCACCAAGCCAAAGAATACCGCAAACGTTTGTGGCATTCGGTGCTCGAGCAGCCAGTGCATCAGACCGGCAAGCGAGAGGATCCCGAATCCGATTCCGACGCCCAGGGCAAGCAGGAAACGCAGGTCCACATGCTCGGCAGCGCGACGAAATTGACGATGGACAACGAGTGACAACAAGTTCGAGTCGATGTTGCTGATGGCCGTCACCAATCGTTGGTAGTGACCCAAAATCAGCGCCACGGTGCCGCCGCTGACGCCGGGAACGGTATCGGCCGCTCCCATGCAGAATCCTCGCGCGACGTTGATCAGGTCGCCAGGCAGCGAATGGGGGCGTCGATGATCCTGATCGAGCGATTCCTGCGACGGAGGGTCGATCCCTACGACCGGTGCGTTCGTACTGACGCTCTCAACCGACGGGGCAAGTTTGGTCTGGTGGTCGGTCCGATGCATCAATCATCCCCTGCAACGCCGAGCGCTGCGATACTGAGCAAGAGTCTCTTATGAATCTTTTTCCGGCAGTCGGCTGAACGTCTCAAAGGCTGTCTTCCCTTCGTCAATTTCTTCCAGCGGATCAATAGCGGCGTGCTCGAAATTGTGATTCTCGCGATCGTCCAAGGGATCGCCGAATTCCTGCCGATCAGTTCGTCAGGACATTTGGTCGTGTTGGGTGCGATGATGGGCGAAATGCCAGAATCGCCAACGTTGGTGATTTTTCTGCATGCCGGAACACTCGGTTCAATCTGCGTGATCTACTGGCGGCGAATTCTTGATCTGCTGGCAAGTGACAAACGGGTCATTCCGCTGCTGATCGTCGGCACGGTCCCGGCGGCGGTGATCGGGCTCACCATCAAGTCTCAATTCGAGTGGATACTTCAGGACCCCAAGCTTGCCGGAGCGATGCTGGTTGTCACCGGTGGGATGCTGATCGGTTTGGGAAAGCTTAAACCCCGCGATGGCAATTACCAGTCGATGAACTGGAGGAATGCCTTCCTGGTGGGATGTTTTCAAGCGTTTGCAATCCTGCCAGGCATCAGCCGCAGTGGTGCGACCATCTTGGGTGGGCGATTGCTGGGATTGAAGAACGAAGACTCCATCACCTTCTCCTTTTTGCTGGCAATTCCTGCCATTCTCGGTGCGACCGTGTTGGCGATCAAAGACCTCGTTGACCAGCAGTCCTCGGGAATTGGGTTCGATCGGCCGCTCGGCGAGTTGATGGTGGGCGTCATGATTGCCTTCATTACTGGCATTTTCGCCTTGAATTGGCTGATTGGCTGGAGCCGTCTTGATCGGCTGCACTGGTTCGCTTGGTGGTGCATTCCGGTCGGAATCGCGGTCGCTGCGGCCTTCGGGTCAGGGGTGTTGTAGCAACCCATAAATAGTGTGGACACGTGTTTAGCATGTGGTACAATCGGTCGCACATCTCTGACCTACAGCCCCCCCACCCCGTGCCGCAATAGGGTCCCACCGATGGCTAGCCAGCTGACCGATCGTCAACAAAATGTGTACGACATGATTCGTTCGCTGATCGTCAAACGGGGTTATGGGCCAACAGTCCGAGAGATTGGTGAACACTTTGGCATCAAGAGCCCCAATGGGGTGATGTGTCATCTTCGCGCTCTGGAACGAAAGGGCCTGATCCGTCGTAGCCCCAATAAGTCGCGCGATCGAGCTGACACATAGTGCGGATCGAAACGGACACTCGCTGCCCATGGCTGGGATGGTTGCGGCAGGACCAACGACGCTAGCATTTCTTCAGAATGATCGTGTCGACTTTAGCGAAATCTTTTTCAAGGATGATCGCTTCATCTTACGTGTCTCCGGCGACTCGATGATCGATGCCCATATTACCGACGGGGACTATGTCGTCGTTCAGAAGCAATCGATGCCGAACCGGGCCAGATGGTGGTGGCTCAGACAGCCGAGGGCGAAGCAACGTTGAAGTATTGGCATCCCGAGTCGGGTCGGATTCGGCTGCAGCCGGCCAATGCGTCGATGGAACCGATCTACGTGAAAGACGCGGAAGTGATCGGAGTTGCCGTTGGCGTCGTTCGCACCGGACTTTAGGGAGCCTTCGCCTGGGGAGCGCATTGCTTTCCCAAGTTGAAGCGTGAGCGAGCGACACGGTCTCGGTGGAGGGTGGTGTCACGGCTGACGCGAAGCTATCCCGCCTGCTTTCTTTCTTCGGCCGCATTCACCTTGTTGTACAGCGTCTTCAAGCTGACACCCAGTTCCTCGGCGACAGCTGGCTTGTTTCCGTTGTGACGTTCGATCGCCCGTTCGATCGCCAGCATCTCGATTTGGCGCAGGCTCATCGGGCCCGCATCGCGAAGTTGTTTTCGCAGCTGTCGTTTTCCGAAGTGCCGGGGCAGGTGCTCGGCGTCGATCGGCAGCTGATCACAGAGGATCGCCGCGTGCTCAATGACGTTCGCCAATTCTCGCACGTTTCCGGGCCACTGATGTGACTTCAGCTCATTCATCGCTTGTTCGGTAAACAGCAGATCACCTTCACCCACGCTGAGGTGTCGCCTCAACAGGTGGGTGGCCAGTGTCTCAAAATCCTCGGGGCGCTCGCGTAGCGGCGGCACAGTGATCTCAAACGTATTGATGCGGAACATCAAGTCTTCGCGAAAATCGCCTTCCTCGACCATTTTTTCCAGATCACGATGCGTCGCACAAATGACTCGCACGTCGACATGTACGGTCTGGTTATCGCCTAGCCGCCGAATGTCGCCGGTCTCCAAGACGCGCAGCAGCTTGGCCTGCATCGACAGCGGCAGTTCACCGATCTCATCGAGAAAGATTGTGCCGCCATCGGCAACCTCGAATAGTCCGATTCGTGCCGCGTCTGCCCCGGTGAAGGCACCCCGACAGTGGCCAAACAACTCGCTTTCGATCAAGTTTTCGGGCAGTGCGCCACAATTGATCGCGACCAGGGGCTGATCGGCGCGAAGGCTTGCGTCGTGGACGGCGCGTGCCACGAGCTCCTTACCACAACCGGTTTCGCCGCGAATCAACACCGTGCTCTCGGTCGGCGCGACCTTCGAGATCAGCTGTTTGACCGATTCCATTGCCTTTCCGCTGCCGACCAGTTGCGAATCCCCCTCGGCCCGCCGCAAGCGATGCTCCATCGCGGCGAGCTGCCGTTTCATCTGGCGCCGCTCATTGACGCGACCCATCAGACCGGCGATGTCGGCCAGGCGGCACGGTTTGGTCAAATAGTCGAAGACTTGATGACGCAGGGCAGCGATCGCCGTTTCCTGACTTGGCTTGCCCGTCATCACGACAGCTTCGAGTTCGGGACGCAGCTGTCGCGCCTTTTCGATCACGTCGATCCCGTTCATGCCAGGCATGTCCAAATCGACGAGCAGACAGTCAAACGGTTCTTTTTCGAGCGCCGCGACCGCCGTCAGCCCATCGGGGCATACCGTCACCGAGTAACCCATTCGGGGCAGTTCGGTGCGCATCAGTTCTTGCAGGTTTTTCTCATCGTCGGCAAACAAGATGTGCATTTTCGATGCGTTAGCTTGCTTTATACGGCCCATGTGTCAATCCAAGTGTATTGCGGCTATGTGCTACGTCGCTGCAGTCCGGTTCGATCGGCAACAGAATCTCCATCCGGGACCCGCAACCCTCGCCCGCGCTGTGCGCGGTCAGTGATCCACCGTGCTGCGAGACGATTCGATAGGTGATACTGAGTCCCAGGCCTGTACCGGTTCCATCACGGCGGCGGGTAAAGAACGGCTCGAACAGATGTTTCAGCACTTCATTGTTCATGCCGCAGCCGTTGTCTTCGATCGCGATCGAGGCAGTCACGCCGTCACTATCAACGTGAACTTGTACCGCACCATCGGTATCAACACTCTCCAGCGCATTGGTGACCAGATTCAGAACAACCTGACGGATCTCTTGCGGGTTGACATGCGCGATGACATTTTCGCTGCAGTGAAGCCGCATCGTCTTGCAGCGAAATTTACCGACTTTGCCAACCATTTCGACGACATCCTTGACCAACGCGCCCAAATCGGTCGGCGCCCGGCGAACTTCGCTGAGCCGGCTGAAGTCGAGCAGCTTTTCGGTAATGCCCTTGCAGCGATATGCCTCTTCTTCGATGCGACGCAGGTTATCCGAGAGGCACTTGGATAGTTCGTCATTGACCGTCCGCTGGTCCAAAGGCAGTTGAGCTATCTCACCCACGCGCGACTCGAGCGACTCGGCGCTCCAGGCAATCGTCGCCAATGGATTGTTGATTTCGTGAGCGACTCCGGCGGCCAGAAACCCGACGCTGGCTAAATGTTCGTTCTGGATCACTTCCCGAGTGCGGTCGCGAACCTGCTGGTCCAAGTCGGTACACCAGGAGTTGACTTTATTGAGGCGCCTTGGAATCGATCCGTCATCTCATTCATCGCAACGGCTAATTCGCTCAATTCGTCGCCGGTGCCAAGATCAATGCGATGATCGAATTGGCCACCGGCCACCAACCGCGAACCGTCCAAGAGTGTGCGGAACGGTTTGACCACCAGTGAGTTGAAGGAATAGAGCAACAGCCCGACCATGGCCAGCGCCATCGCTGCACCAAAACAGGCGATCCGCGTCCATTTGTCATAATGGGTACTCAAGGCATGGCTGAGCCGCTTCATGTCTGCTTCGACAACCGCGACATGTTCATCGGTTATCGCAACCAGCTGCTCCAGCGGTTCACGCAGGGATAGCAGGGTGCTCCAAGTCTTTGGCTGTGGCCGGTTACAGCAATTTTCTAGTTTTGCGAACGCTTTGTGCACGTCCACCAAACTTTGTTGCTGATTGATCGCGTTGGTGATCTCATTTGTCCCCGTCGCGCTACCAGCGAGTCTACGTGGATCTTGATCGAGCATCATCTCAAACGAAACGATCGCAACATTGAACCTCGCGGTTTCCATGATGATCGCGTTTTGCTTGTAATAGAAATGATCGCTAATACCCCCATCGTTCGAGAGGTCAAGGATGCGATCGTTGCTGCCTCGCAGTTCCTCGGCGTAGTCCTTCAACTTTCTCGCGTGAGGCAGTTCCGTTGCTCGAAGAATGACGGCGTTGGCGATCTCTTGATAACCACGTAGCCCCCAAAAGCCACTGATAGCTAGCAACAAAACGATCGCGGAGAGGAGCCCCACCGCGATGATCAGTTTCGTTCGAATCGACCTCCGCCTTAGCACGCTCTTGCCCTCCCTAGCCAGTCGCGTGAAACAATCCGTTGTCTGTCGGCAGAGTATCGCCGCATCTCCTACGACACAAGACGAAACCGCGGGCGGTGCACAAAGGAGGCAGACGGGAACGCTCCCTCGATACCGCGTCCCCGTCCGACGAGGAGTCGTTTTGTGGGCCGAAACAAGCCTGTGGTGCCGTTCCGGCCCTGGGAAAAAAGCGGGGATGGTGGTTTTTTGCCGACCAACTACCATTTTGGGGTGTGACAAATCACTCACCCGGACATTCTCTCGCATTCGTCACCCGTCCCCAGGTCGCGACCCGATGCCCCTCGCAAAGCTGTTCCTTGTTGCCACGCTCCTTGTTGCCACGCTCCTTGTTCCGGCGATGTTCTGCTGCTCGGCGGTGCCCCAAACCTGCGCCGCGGAGTTGTTGCCCACCGGCGACGACCGGGATTACGCGGATCAGATTCGGCAACTCGTGGAGGCTGGCATCGCCAACGGCGAGATGCCGGGAGCGGTGGTCGTCGTCGCTGGTCCCTCGCAGGTGTTTTACGCCAGGGCATTCGGCCACCGTCAATTGCAACCGTCCGCCATACCGATGACATTGGACACGGTATTTGATCTGGCATCGTTGACCAAGCCGATCGCGACCGCGACTTCCGTGATGAAATTGGTCGAACAGGGAAAGGTCGAGTTGGATGCTCCGATCTCTCGCTACCTTCCGGAATTCGGACAAAACCAGAAAGATACGATTACGGTCAGCGACTTGTTGCTCCATGTCGGAGGGTTGATTCCCGACAACGCACTTGGTGATTATGACGACGGTCCCGAGAAGGCATGGGAACGGATTTGCCAATTGATGCCGATTGCTCCGCGGGGTGAAAAGTTTGCCTACACGGACGTCGGTTTCATCGTGCTCGGTGAATTGGTCCGCCGTGTGGGCGGACAACCGCTTGACCGGTTTGCGGCCCAAAACATCTTCCAGCCGCTGGGAATGACGGACACCACGTTCAACCCAAACGACGAACTTTGTCGCCGTGCTGCGGCGACCGAGATGCGTGATGGACAATGGCTGGTGGGTCAGGTCCATGACCCGCGCGCCTTTCGGCTGGGGGGCGTGGCGGGTCACGCGGGCCTGTTTTCCACGGCCGCAGATCTGGTTACCTTCGGTCAGATGATGTTGGGCAACGGGACCCGTCAATCCACGACCATCCTGAACTCGGATACGGTCGCTGTGATGACCCGAGCTCGCGAAATCCCACGTGGCACCCGAACCTATGGCTGGGACCATCGTTCACCCTATTCGAGCAACCGTGGCGAGGGGTTTTCCGGTGCCGCCTTTGGCCATGGTGGATTCACCGGAACGGTGCTGTGGATTGACCAGTCACAACAACGGATCTTCATTTTCCTGAGCAACCGACTGCATCCCGACGGCAAGGGAAGTGTCAACGCTTTGGCTGGAAAGATCGCCACGATTATCGCTCAGCGGGCCAACTGATTCCGCATCGATTCTCGTGCCGCTTCCAATGCGGAGGGCAACTTGCTGGGATCCTTGCCACCGGCTTGTGCCATGTCGGCGCGGCCTCCGCCGCCGCCGCCCACGCGCGCGGTCTGCCCGACCCAATCGCCGGCTTTCAGACCTCGATCGACAAGCACTTTGCTCAATCCGCCGACCAGCAGCACCTTTTCTCCTTGCACCGCCGCCAGCAACACCGCGGTCGGGCCGTCACTTTTTTTGCGAATCTGGTCGATCCATCCCCGCATCACATTTGGATTTGCACCCGGCGTATCAGCGACAATCAACAGCGAATCACCCACCACCTCACCATGACTGATCAAGTCGTCGGCCGAAAGTTTTCCGCCGGCGGTCACCCGCTTCAGTTCCTCGCTCAGATCTTGTCGGTCGGACAATAATGCATCGATACGCGCCGGAACCTCATCGATCGAGACGTTCAACCGCCGCGTGATGTCCCGCACCGCAGAGCGAACGGAGTTGTAATCGTCGAGGCTGGTAACGGGTCCCTCACCGGAAAACCGGAATTCCGCTGAATGTTCAACCGGCTTGCCCGCAGCGAGTTCTTTCTTTAGTTGACGCACCTCCTTGACCAACTGGTTGGTCGATGCCACTGCGAACTTGGCATCGCAGCCAAGTTTATCGGCGACAACATTCAGCAGATCACGCGTTTGCTGGCGATGTTCGCGAGCGCGGTCGCCGGTCAAGGCTTCGATGCGTCGTGTCCCGGTCGAAACGCTTTCTTCGACCACCACCTCGAATGCGCCGACCTGGCTGGTATTGGTCAGATGGGTACCGCCGCACAACTCTCGACTGAATTCACCCATCGACACCATTCGACAGGGATCTGGGTACTTCTCGCCAAACAACATCATGGCGCCGGCCTGCCGCGCTTCGGCAAGCGACACGGTATCCCATCGAATCGGCTTCGCTTCTGCGACCAACTCGAGCACGTCGTGTTCGATTTGAATCAGCGTGTCATCGGGGATTGCCTTGGGATTGGTGAAGTCAAAGCGAAGACGGTCGGCTTCGACCTTGCTGCCCTGTTGTTCGGCGTGATCACCGACATTGCGGTGCAGTGCATGATGCAGGATATGCGTTGCCGAATGGGCTCGGCAAAGAGCTTCACGGCGAGCCGCGTCCACCGTCGCGAGGCATGTGTCGCCTTCATGAATCGCACCGCGGACCAATTTGCCGTGATGGACGATCAAGCCCGCGTGTTTCTGCGTGTCGAGTACTTGGAACTCGAAGTCGTCGTTACCGATCACGCCGGAATCGCCAATCTGGCCACCCGATTCAGCGTAGAACGGCGACTGGTTCAACACCAATCGCATTTCGGCAGCTGCCGGCCGATCGACATGGCTGAGCAGTTGTCCTTCGTCCGCCTTGCCCCCCTTGCCCGTGATGATCCCTTTGACGATCACCGTCGACTGCATCGATTCGTATCCCACGAACGGCGTTTCGCGCAGCGCCTCTTTGAGCGTTTCCAGTGGACCGGTTTGGAACAGCACATTCTTCCCGCGACCGCTGATACCGCCATGTTCGTCCATGGCCTCGCGAAATCCAACCCAATCAAACGTAAAGTTTTGCTCTGCGGCGAGCGTTTGCACGAGCTCCGGAGGCACTCCATAAGTGGTCAGCAGGTCGGCAGCTTCCTTTCCCGGAACCATGACCGCCGAGGAGTCACGCATTTGAGAAAACAGCTGTCCGATGCGGCTCATGCCACCATCGATCGTGGCAAAGAAAGCCTTCTCCTCGGCTTCGATCACTTCGGCGACGCGTTGTGTCGTTTGGCCCAATTCCGGATAGGGAACTTTGGACGCGTCGGCGACGGCATCGACCAACTTGAACAGAAACGGTTCTCGAAGGTTCATCTGGTATCCGTCCAAGACCGCGCGACGGACGAGTCTGCGAATCACGCTGCGCGCATCCTTGGCACCCGGATAGACGTTTTCATGAACGGCAAACACGGTTGCACGGGCATGGTCGGTGATCCGCCGCAACCGCCGCCCGTCGTCGCTCTTGTATTCATACTTGACGCCGACGACTTCCGCCGCCGCGAGGACAATGGGATACAAAATGTCGATGTGGAAATTTGTCGGTACTCCCTGCAGCACGCTGGCGGTACGCTCCAACCCCATGCCGGTATCGATGTTCTTGCTAGGCAGGGCATGCAAGTTGTCCGGCGGATCACCGATCCGATTGAATTGAGTGAATACCAGATTCCAAATTTCTACATCGCTGCCATCGTCCAGGTGAAAGTAGATCTCGCTGCAGGGACCACAGACACCGTCGGGACCTTGGCTGGGCGCCGAAGCGGGCCAAAAGTTCTCGTCCTCATCCATCCGAGTGATCCGCTGTTCAGGCAAACCGACGATCTCTTTCCAGATCCGGTGTGCCTCATCGTCATCCTTGTAAACGGTCACGCTAAGTCGATCGGGTGCGATACCAAGCCATTTCTTCTCGGTCAGAAACTGCCATGCCCAGCGAATCGCATCCTCCTTGAAATAATCGCCGAAGCTGAAATTGCCCAGCATTTCAAAGAACGTATGGTGAAACGCGGTCCTGCCGACGTTGTCGATATCGCCGGTGCGGAGACACTTTTGGCAGGTAGTGGCACGCGTGAAATCGAGTTTCACTTTGCCCAAAAAATGGTCTTTGAACTGGTTCATGCCGGCGGGCGTGAACAGCACCGAAGGGTCCCAGGCCGGAACCAGCACATCGCTCGGCTGCCGCACACAACCTTTTGACTCGAAGAATTCCAGGTATTTTTCGCGTAGCTCGTCAGTTTTCATGGGTCGCGTGCTTGGGCGGTGGTGGAGGGTCAATCGAGATGATATCGAAACAGGGCTTTCTCGAAGAGGCCATCCAATTTCGCTCCCCAGTCACCTTCAATCACTCGGTTGTCCCGTTGCCCCGAATTCCGCAGCGACGATTCAAAACTGGTCTTGCTGCCGCTGGTGGGAAATTGCGATAGCTGACGCGAACCAAATTCCGACGTCGGGCTCGTTGCGTACCAGCAAGCGATCACGGCAACGTCGAACGTTGATTGTAGGGAACTTGATCGATGGATTTGAATGTGAAACGTATGGTGGCGGCGATGGTGGCAATGGCCCTGGTGATCAGCGCCAAGGCGCCCCGGCGGACGAGGTCCACCAGCCGGGGCCAGTAACCCGTGTCGCCAGCGCCCTGAACCCGTTGAATTGGCAGATGCCGCAGTGGAAAATGCCAAGCTTCCGGGGGCTGTTGCCGGCCAAGGAAGAAAAGGTGCGGATCAAGAAGAAAAAAGACAGCCTGTTGGATGATCTGACACAAACGGCATCGGGCAGCTGGGAACGGACGAAAAAAGCGTTCAATCCGCAGAAATTGAATCCGATCCGACTATTCCCGGCATCGAACAAAACTCCCGCGCGACCCCCCAAGAGTGATCAGCCAGGATTCTTTGGGTCGCTGTTTGGGGCTCAGCCGGAGCCGCAGCACACCACTACCGTCAACGATTTCCTGGGTCAGGCGAAGCCAAAAGGTTAGAGATTGACCGCCAAATTCGCATCCGACACCGGGCCCTGGGCCCCCGAATGGATTGGCCCCCGAATGGATGGGGCCGCGAATGAATGTTGGTTCTTGGCAGTAGGTCGGTTGCCGGTGATTCGGATTTCGGCGTCGAGGGTTTTCTTCGCCTTGGCGAATCGACTGTTCGGAGGTATACTTCCGCGATACCCCTGGCGACGTTCAGGGAAATGCGGCCGAAAGTAAGCGAGTAGTGTTGTCGACATGAGTTGACAGCGTTTTTCGGCCGGCAGGGCTTTCTAGCAGAGTTGGATGCTCATGCAGCCCGTTGCAACACTGTCGGTTCTTTGCCGACGATTTATGCTGCCAACCATCGGTTGTGTCGACCGCTCTGGAAAGCCGCTGGCGTCCGATTGGACGCACCGGATTCTGTGATTGTCTTGTTTATCCAGAGTTCCCGAGAGAAGCGGCGCTTGCTCTTCGAGCAGGCAATTTGAATTTTGGGGTGCTACGAGTTGTCGTGGCACCGCTCGATTCGATTCGGTCGGCGCGATCAAGAAGGATGGTGAACCCAGCGAATGCGGGTCCCGATCATTCGGCGTCGGCCAAACGGAATGCAACGCGATGAACCGTCATCGCACTCCGTATTGAAACCCAATGAAAATCCGTTTTCCGAGCCTGGAAAGAAATCGTTTCCAAGGCAGTGAGTTAACAGCGTTCGGCACCCAGGGGTGTCGGCGGACATGGAAACCGGACTTTGAAACAACCTCATGAAGGATGAAGTTTGAAGACTTTCGAGACACTTGACCTGATCGCGCCAGTCCAACGTGCGCTGGCTGACGAGAAGTACCACACACCGACGCCCATTCAGGCACAGACGATTCCGGCGGCGATTCAAGGGCGTGATGTCCTGGGATGCGCCGAAACCGGCACAGGAAAGACCGCCGCGTTCGCGTTGCCGATTCTTTGCCGACTCGGCCAGCGAAATCGGCCGGCAGTACCCAATCGACCTTTCGCGCTCGTGTTGGCGCCGACACGCGAACTGGCAATCCAGATCGGTGAGAGCTTTGCAACCTACGGCAAGCATCTGCGACTACGTCAGGCGTTGGTCTACGGCGGTGTCAGCCAGGTCAGCCAGGTGCGGGCATTGAATCGCGGGGCACACATCGTGGTGGCCACACCCGGTCGATTGCTCGACCTGATGAATCAGGGACACATCGAATTGGATCTTTTGCAGGTGTTCGTTCTCGATGAAGCCGATCGAATGCTTGACATGGGCTTTCTGCCCGATCTTAAACGAATCATTAGCGAACTACCGGACGAGCGGCAGTCGCTTTTCTTTTCGGCCACCCTGCCTCCCAAAATTACCGATCTTTCGCAGCGATTGCTCAGCGACCCGGTCAACGTCAACGTCACACCAAAAATGACAAGCGTTGAACGGATCGAGCAGCAAGTATTGTTCGTCGAGCGGAGCGAGAAGCAGTCGCTGTTGCAGCAAATTCTCGTTGACGACGATGTCGACCGCGCGTTGGTGTTCACCAGAACGAAGCGCGGCGCCAATGTGCTCACCGAAAAGCTGTTGCGAAACGGGATCAAGGCGGCTGCCATTCATGGCAACAAGTCACAGGGCGCGCGTCAGCGGGCATTGGAATCATTCCGACAAAAGCAGATCCAGGTACTTGTGGCCACGGATGTTGCGGCCCGTGGAATCGATATCGACGGCATCTCGCATGTCGTCAATTTCGATCTTCCCGTTGAACCGGAATGCTATGTCCACCGGATCGGACGAACCGGCCGCGCCGGTGCCGAGGGAATTGCCCTCTCGTTCTGCTCGGCCAGCGAGCGAAACGAACTGCGTGCGATCGAGCAACTGATTGGCCAAAAGGTTCCACTTGCCCCCAATCAGCCGAAGCCCGAAAAACAATCGCGATCCGAATCAAAGGGTCGCCGAACCACGCTGAAGACAGGCGGCCGTCGCGGCGCCGCATTCTTGCATCCAGTATCCAACGGCGCCGCCTCCCAGCGGCCCGCTACCCGACATCTGACTGGCGCGTCAGGCGAGGCCAACAAACTGAACCTCAAACGGCGACCACGACGCAAAGGTGGCAACCAGGGGCAACGCACCAGCAAAGCACGGTAAACACCGGGCGTCTTGAACGATCCCCACTCATTCACCTGCCGATGGGACATCCTTCAGACATCAGACCGAAGCCAACAGCGGTTTTCCGTTGCACGCTGCAGGTCGACCAGCCAATCGCCCGACCCAATCCGACCCACGAAACCAGGAGAGAACCCATCGCAAAAAACCAAAATACGTTCGCAAAAAAACAACGCGAGATGGACAAGAAATTCAAAGCCCAGGAAAAGCGGAATCGCCGCATCGAGCGAAAGCAGTCGCAAGACAACGGCGAAGAGTTCGAGACATCCGATGAGCCAGAGACACCGGATGAAGCGATTTAGGCCGAAAACGTGCCTAATAATCCGAAAAACGGAGATCCGATGCCCCTTTCCACACGCGCTGCCGATCGCGTTTTGGCAGTGGGATGGCGTCCGTGCCCCAAAAATTATCAAATACGCCGCAGTTAGACATCGCATCAGGTCATTCCTGACTCCGATTCGATGATCGCAGCAGACCCAGAATGCAGTCAAAGTCGCGTGAGCGTTTCACGCACCGATGACTGCGAAATGTTATGAGAGTATTGGACAGAGAGATGGCAGAAGGCAAAATCAAACGCATTACGGACAAGGGATTTGGTTTCATCGAAACTGATACCGGCACCGACATGTTTTTTCATAGCTCGGCCTTAGAAGGCGTCAGCTATGAAGAACTGCGGGAAGGACAACTTGTCGAGTACAGCGTCGGGCAGGGACCAAAGGGACCTCGTGCCGAAAACGTGCGTAGGGTTGAAGAGTAGCGGGCCCGATTGCTGGGAGCGAGGTATTCCAAACTCCTGCAATCACCGATGGCCGCACAGTTTGTGAGCCGGCGGTAACGCGTTGTCTTGCAACTGTTCCGTAATGGACACGAGCAACAGCCGTGCCATCTTCGAGTCTTACAAGTGAATCGGAACACCGAGAGTCGGTAGGCTCTCGGTGTTTTTTTTGCCAGTCCGGCACGTGTTGCCAGTCCGGCACGTGGCCGTCTGTTTCGCTACCGCTTTGGCTTACGCAACGATCAACGGAGAAACGCCTGCCAGCCCGTCTCGGCGGTACTCGACTGGAGACCGAAAATGCCAACGCCGGAATGCCGTACTGAACGAGGATGGCGAGTCGTACCCGACGAGCTTGCCCACTTGCGAGATGTCGACTTGGGTTTCTCGCAACAATCGACACGCGTTCTGCATTCGAATCGCGGTGACGAACTGCAGCGGAGATTGGCCAACCACGTTTCGAAACCTTTCGGAGAATGATGACTTCGATGTCTTCGCCATCCGCGCCATTCGCGGAATGGTCCATTCCCGTGCCGGCTGATCAACAATCGCCCTGAGTACCGGGCCGACCACCGAATCTGCTGCCGCTCGTACAATTTGGCTGGGAACCGCTGGGGCCAAATTGACGCAGAATCCTTTCGTCATCGTGGCCCGGAGCGTTTTGATGAAAACCAACTCCGCCAGCCGTCGAACGCAGGTTTGCCAATCGGCGTCGCCGCTTTGTCGCAGCGCATGCAGCAGGTCCAATAGCGGCAAACAGGGTGCCAGTTCGCTATCGCGGTGGTGGTTGAGGTGGATGATCTCCGGCAGGCCAATGTCCAGGGGATTTGCCTTCGACGCCAACAGGCCGAACTGGCCATAAATGAATCTGGTTGACTGCGACTCGGAGTCATCGGGCGCGAACCACGCTTGGCATCCAAGCTGCGTTTCTACCCCCTCCGTGCGACTGCCGAGGTCACGCACCATTCGATGCGCGATTCCACAGCTGGTAATCAGGTGATCGCCCTGTTCGACGCGGATCGGTATCGCATCACGCCCCTCGGGCAGAAACCAGCCGCCGCCTCGAATGAACACATACATGCAACCGATGGTGGATGGAATCTGCAGTCCCCAGTCGGAGGCAAATGTGAACTCGGTTGCCGTCCACTCCGGCAAATAAATTCTGTCGAAAAGGCTGGTCAGTGGGTCGACCTGATTGAGATTCACTAAGTTGACAACGATTTGCAGATTTCCTCTTGAGCCACCGAAGTCGGACGCCCGCCGACAGCCCCGAACCAAAACCGAGGCGAACAGTGACGAATACTGGTCCGTGTATTCAACACCGCCAGGCTTGTTGAGTCACCACAAATAGCCAAATTTCCGGACCGATCTTCGTCAAAACGCAAGTTTGTGGCAGCGGTGCGCCGATGGCCCGGTGGCTCGTCGGCGCACGATCCTAACAGGATCCAAGATCGTAGCCCGGTGGTGAAGGATCGGTCGGCCCGCAGCCGAGCGATCGGTCACTGCCGAAGAACTTTTCATTTGTGCGACTGGCGTGGGACGGAGGATCGTGGAAAACGGACGAAATCAAAAGCGATCAAGACAATCACGAAGAAACGGCGGGCGAAGGTCCAGTGTTCAATTGCTTGCTCGTCCATTTTTCTTTCTTTCTTTGTTCCTTGTCTCTATCGAAGGTCGGACCATGAAAAGGCGTCATATTCACGAAGGTTTTACGCTAGTCGAGTTGCTGGTCGTGATTGCGATCATCGGCGTCCTTGTCGGGCTGTTGTTGCCTGCCGTCCAAGCGGCACGCGAGGCGGCCCGTCGGATGAGTTGCAGCAACAATTTCAAGCAGATTGGGTTGGCGATGCACAACTACCATGCCGCCTACAAGCAGCTGCCAATGCTAATGGGAGGCACCGATTCCTTTACGAATGCCAATAACGCGGTGCCCGCCTCCAGTAACAACTCGATGCAGTTGAGCATTTTCGTCGGACTCACCCCGTTCATGGAACAACAATCGGTGTGGGAACAAATCAGCAATCCGTTTTTGGTCGGGGCCAATACCTACAATCCGATGGGCCCAGTCCCCAACATGTCCTTGGGTAACCACAATACCAACGGTGTCTACCAACCTTGGATGACCCAGATTCCAACACTGCGCTGCCCGAGCGATCCCGGTGAAGGGCTGCCGTCCCAAGGAAGAACGAATTATGCCGCCTCGATTGGTGACTCGATCCATCAGTCCAATGTTGGCTTGTTGAACTTTGATGCGACCGCCGCGCGATTCATCCTCAGCAGTGGTCGAGCGCAGCGGCGCGCGAGTCGCTGCGAGGATTCTTTGTCCCCCGCCAGAATATGAAATTCCGCGACATCCTGGACGGTTTGTCCAACACCATCGCGGCGGCGGAAATCGCGACTGACTTGGGTGACCGCGCCGTGACCACCAGCCCCGGAGCGTCGGACACTTTGATCGCGGTGATGGACGATCCGAGCTATTGTCAACAGTTTGCTGACCCGGTACGCCCTCAATTCTGGGGTACAGGAGCACCCAATCCGATCACGGGTGTCGAGAACGGACGGGGATACAAGTGGGCCATGGGCTATCCCTTTTGGTCACAAATCACCACGATTACTCCGCCAAATCGCGAAATCTGCCTCCGCAATGGGATCAATGGCGTTGGGATCGTGCCGCCAAGTAGCCGGCATCAGGGCGGCGCACACGTCCTGATGGGTGATGGCGCGGTCGTCTTCATGACCAATTCGATCGAAGCGGGTGACTCTCACGGGCAAACGATTTACGTCAACTACTTGAGCACCAACAGCGTGGCACCGGCCGTTCCGGGCGCCGCAAGCCGATACGGCCTGTGGGGGGCGTTGGGTACGCGAGCCGCGAAAGAAACGATCGAAGAACAACTGAATCAGTGATTGGACGGCCGAATGTTCAACGCTGGGTGACAGCGGGGTTCGACCAAAACTGACTCGGATTCGCCCCGTGGATTCCATCAATGGCAAGTTTTGGTCGGCCCGCTGGCGTTTCGGCTTCGCGATCGGGCTACTTTGGCGGCCGTCGTCGACGGGAAAAGATTCGCGGCGCGGAACGAAACCTCACAACTCGCGTGGCGTTTCATCAATAGCGCCAATGCGGCGACAAATCATTCACAACGTTCCTGCGGAGCTTTCCATGGTTGCCAGGGTTTGCAAAGGGCTGGGATTGCCTGGTTTTAACGTTGCCTCGGTTGGCACGGTCGGTCCGATCCGATTGGCGACGTTGGCGATCGGGTTTTTGTCGTTCATGCCTTGCTTGTGCAGGGCCCAAGAGTCGGCCGTCACAGCCAGAGGGTTTGTGACGTATGGCAATTCTCTGCAAGATCGAGCTTTCCTGTTCATCGATGGTCGCTACATCCCGGCACCTTATCACCTGCAACTCGAGGTTGAGACCGTCCAGGTCAACGGGCAGCCTCTGAACCCAAACGACTTTGACCTCTCGCAAATTGACGAAGAAGAATTTGACCTGGAGTATGGTTTCAATCGCGGCCGTCGACATCGTTTTGGTTCCGAAAGGGCGCGACCGGAACGGCGCGCCGCTCGGCAGTTGGCGGAGGTGCTCGAGGCCACTCGCATGGGACAGATCGTCGTGCTCGCCTCGCAGCGGCCTCCGCTGGTCCTGGATGCTTTGCGCGAGGGACAAGATTTGATCAAAACGCTGTGCAGCTCCAAGGCAGCCGTCCATGGAAACTTTGGAATCCCGGAAACAGTGACGTCGGATGTCGATCGAGAAACTTGGACACAATTGGCGTCGGAGTTCCAACCGACGCCCGATTTTCTGGCGCGAGCAACGGAACAGATTGCACGGCAAGAAAGCGTCCAGGCGCAAAATGAGTCGGCAGTGGCCGCGAACATCTGGGTTGAGCGGATCACCTTTCCGGTAACGGTTTTCGCGATGGTGATCGTCGTCTTCGCGTTTGGACACTTGTTGACGAATCACCCGCATGGCGAATTGTCCGGCGAAACCATGACACCGAAGACTCGACAGGCGGTTGGTCGATCGCTGTTGATCGTCGCTCTGCTCTCTCTTGTCGATCTGATCTTGACGGTCGCCGCGTCGCAAGTCGGTTCGATGCGGGAATTGAACCCGTTGGGTCATCATATGATCCACGATCCGGTGCAGCTGATCCTGTTCAAGTCGATCACGGTAGCCACTGCCGTCGGCTTGCTCTACTGGCTGCAGCGGCTTCCGATCGCGCAAGTCGCGTCGTGGTGGAGTTGTTTGCTGCTGACCTTGGTGACCGCGCGTTGGTTGACGTTCAGCTCGATGTTCATGTAGCCGACCGCGCGATCGATCGCGACAGTTCCTAGCTGAAGCGAGCCGCGTTGGGTTGCTTTCAGAACCCGAAACGTGGCTTTAGGTTCGGGAATGCCCGCAAAAACTGAACCATGACTTATGAAAGTCTAACAGCCAAGATTGGTCTGGGCGTGCTACGTTGAGAACGCCCTCGGTGAACGCAAATCGCCCCCACCACCAGCTTGCGGTTACGGCACGACCTTCTCTCCTTCCCTCGCTCGCCCTGTCTTGCCTAGAACCGACGTTCTGCCTGCCCTACGTATTCGAAAATGCACTGACCCCGTCCGCTGCGCTACCCCGCTGCCTTTCCTAGTCGCGTCATCCTGCCTGCCCTGCGTGTTCGAAAAAGCACTGACCCCATCCGCTGCCATCCGCGCTCCACCGCTGCCCATCCGCTGCTCCATCCGCTGCTCGGTTTCGCTTGACCCTCCTGGGGCTGCGAAATGCTCGCCGAGACGAGCATTGCTTGCCCCAGGCTATCACCTGCCACTGCTTCGCAGTTTTCAGGCAGTCACGGGGTCGGAGATCAGCACAGAACGGGCTCATTGCCTTTCCAACCCTTCCGATTTCGGCGTTCCTTGTTCGACATTCGGTATTCTCTGCGCATCGAAAACTCCGAACACCGAACAAGGAATGTCGAATGACGAAATCGATCAACTATTCGTTCGCCATCGGAGTGACGCGCAGTCGCTAAGAAAAAGGAAAGCCGCGAAGCGGTGGCAGGTGATAGCCTGGGGTGAACCAACGAGCGTTAGCGAGGCTGGTGGAACCCCAGGAAACGACACGCATTCGACAAACCTTCCCGGCGGCGATTTGGCGGCGTCGCCGCCAAATCGCCGCCGGGGATTTCCGGTTTCGCTTGACCCTCCTGGGGCTGCGAAATGCTCGCTGAGACGAGCATTTCTTGCCCCAGGCTATCACCTGACACTGCTTCGCAGTTATCGTTCCCGCTGTGGTAAACGAGGTCCGTGGGTCAAAGGTGATGGGCAAAAATGCGCTGGCCCCGTCCTCCCGCGTTGCTGACCAGACGTGTCACGGTGACTAGGATGATCGACAGTCCAATTCCGTGACTTCCTCATACAGCCGCATTTCAATGTTGAAAACACAATTCGACCGATTCGTCCACGAGGGCTTTGACGAACTGGGAGCCTTGATCATGGTGATCGACGGTTTTCCGGCTGAGGAACGATTGCAGCCGACGATCGAACTGCTTGAGTCGCTTGGCTATCGACGCATCGAAACCGCCGAAGTCGACGAACTCGAATACGGCATCAAGACGCCTGGCGGACAGGCAAGCGAGGCGGCTTTGCGGGCTTTCTTTGTGAAGTTCAAGATCGGCAGGTACCTCATTCAGTACCAACCTCTGCATCGGTTCATTATTCGAGGCAAAAGCTGCATCCCTCACCGACCCGAGTCCGATTTTCGTTTCGCAGATTGGTACCCCGTCAAAGGATCCCCCGCGAAGGAATGCGTGGGAAAGATTGAGGATCAATTGGCAGATGACTTTCCGAACGCTGCAATGGCGGGCCAGTTTCTCCATGACCACGGATTCGCAAGATCGAATACGCACAAGAAGCTCGGCAAGAATACCTACTTCGTCGCGGCACGCCATGGAGACGGACAGCCGTCGGGAATCGTATTTCGCGGCGAGGATGAAACGTTCTTTTTCGACTATTACGCTGATGCTCGGTACATCATGGGCGCGAGCGGTCTTTTGAAAGATCAACGGCAAACCGAAAGACAGCTTAGAGATGCCGTTTCGATTGCGATGACGAACTTTCATGGTTGACGCTGTCAATCATCGCCTGTGGCAGTGGATTCGAGCGTACAGAACCATGAGTCGAAAAGGAACCTTTCGCTACTTGAACAGAGACACCGGCGCGTCGCTGCAGCAACTGCAGGTTTCAACCCGCTTCGGTCACATTGCCCGAGTTGTCCATCTGGCTGGACCCGCCGTGCTCCGGTCGCTCTCACCAGTTCCGTTTGGCAGAGTTCAGGCCGCGGCCCGACCGTTATGGCGGAGTCGCAATTCTTCATCCTCGATCACATGACAGTGCGACCGGCCCGCGAGTGCTGCCTCGACCCGGCGGCGCACACTTCGCCGCATCGCGCGGTGATAGCCCGTCGTCGCTGTAAAAAGCGTGATCAAATCGACGAATTGAGTATTGCTCGACAATTCGTGAGCATCAAGGTCGACGTAACTGTCGGAACCGAATGAGAAGACGCGTCCATCGACTTCGCCGATCGATTGGCCGTCGGCTTCAACATCAAAATCGGCGCCAAGCGAGATCCAACGCCGTTTCAACGTTAGATTCCACATTCGCCGTCCGTCGTAGAAACCGAATGTGAAAACGGCGGGAATGCGGAACGTCCGATGGTTCTGCTGCACGTAAGTCACAAAGTCGTTGCGCGGCAACATCACAACCATCGTCAATAAATTTCGGTTCGAGCCGATCGAGTTATGGATTTCTGTCGTCGTGACCTGTTCGATCGTGCCACACCATTGAACACGCGTGCCGGTGGTCTTGAACAGTTTCAAAACGAGGCGACGTTTCTCGATATCGCCCGATTGCATCTTCAGAACATCGTCCTCGGCCAATTGCTGATCAAGCAACTCGGTTTGCTTGGCGCTGAGTCGACCGTGCCTCTTGATCTCCTTTTTCAACTCACGCCGCCGCCGGTCCTGCAGGACATCCAAGGCGTCGGTCATCTCTTCGGCATCTGGTTTCCAAATGTCGGTGCGAACCCCAATCAGATGCGTTTTCTGCCACTTGCCCGATTCCCCATCCTGCTCGGAAACCGTGCCCACCGTGTCCATGTGCGTCGTGAAGTGATTCGTGTCCGCGGTCTTCAGCTTTTGAAGAAACTCGACATTGCTGGGATGCATCCCGGGCAGCGCCCACATATCGATGTACCGCCGAACATCCGGTGGCTGTTGATTGCCCATGGCAGGTCCATTATCCCCGATTGAACTCTCGACGCATTGCCAGCAAACGGCACGCGTGTATCGCCGCACGTACACGTTTTGCTCATCGGCACGATAGGTCTGTCAATCCAGAACAATCGTCATCATTGACAAGGTCCACGCCGCCATCGCTCCACGCCGTCAGGACAGTTCGCGGTTTTCCATGCTCACGACTCTTGGGGGGCGTGTGTTTCACCGTCGTTCAATCTGTCGCCCAACGCCTCGGCAAGTTTCCCGTCGTCGGAGGCGGCGATCCAGCGAAGATCAATCTTCAGATCGTCGCCATCGGCAAACGCAATCACAGCGGGGATCTCGTCGCGAAGGCTGGCGGCCCAATCCGCGGCCGATCGATTCGCATGCCGCAAACGAACTTGCCGCGAGGGAAACCGCCAACGCCCATCGGTCGTCAGCCGCGCGTCGTCCGCGGTGACTTGGCAGCTGACAATCGAATCGCTTCCGCTCAGTCGCGTGGCCATCCGCTCGGCTCGCCCGCGAAGATTCTCCTCGCTCGCATCAAGAAGTTGGCGGATCGGCATCTGCTGGTCGTGATCGTTGGCCGTCTCCAAGGCCACCGTCATCATCGCTTTCGTCGCGTCGCTGGCCGCCAGCGCCGGCCATGTCGCGGATGTCTTGATCACTTCGATCTGCTCACGACGTCCGACCAGGATCCCACATGACGGACCACCACTGATTCCATCACCCGGGAAGATCACAAAATCGGCGCCCTGAGTGAGCATTGACTCGGCCGAAGGAATCGAGTCTTGCCCACACGATGCCAATGTTCCTACTGGCAGGACGACCGCCTGAAGAAAGTGGCGGTTGTCCAGGTCCAACAGTTCCACTGGGCGGATGCCGCCATCGGCCAGGATGGCGCAGAAATCGTCCAGTTCGTCGAAGTCGCTGGCAGCAACATGCCCGACCGCACCGACCTCTTGAATGACCGGCACAAACATCCCGAAAGCGTCTGGCAGCGGACGGCCGTCGGGCAACCGCAAGCAGTGGTTACGATGGATGACCAACGGTGTCTGCTGCACGAGCAGCGAGAACGCCGTCATCGCCGCCGGAAAACTGGAGGTAATGGCGATGGCGTAATCGCCGCCGACCGGAAGCAGTCTGGCGATCCGCCGCGACAATCGCTCGTCGCAAGCCTGGCCATGAACCACGTCGCCCCCCATCATCTCACGCCCCACTTCGGTAACGATATCGGCCAACGGCGCGCCGCTGCCAACTTCGTTCAACAACACACCGCTAGCGTTCAGCATCGGTACGGCCAGGGCGGTATGTTTTCGCGACCAACGCTCAACACGTTTTTTACCGGCTTCCGCACTTCGCAGCATTGCATCGATACCGCGAGCCGCAGTGTCGGGAAGATCTTGCAGGATCTCCGTTGCCTGTGACTTGATCTTGGCCAAAGTCTGCGGTTCACTCGCTTTCCTCGCCACATCCGTGATACCGCGTCGCAAAAGTTCGATTGACCAGGGAGGCAGTGCCATCAATTCATCTCGTGGAAAGGGGATTGTCGATCGCCATTGTGATTGCACGACCGGAGAAACGTTGGAAGTCGCCGGCAGGTTTTGGCGAAGCAGTGGATCACAGTGTTAATGATTTGGTTTCAATCTTTTTGGATGGCCCGTCCATCGCTTCGCTGCTGGGAGTGGGCTGTTCCATGGCCAAGAGTTTCGCCCATTTCAAATCCCAAATTCGTACGGTGCCGTCTTCGCAACCGGCCATCAACCACTTAGACATGGGATCGATGCGAACCACATGAACCGTCGAGTCGGTCACCAATTGAATGGCGGTCCAATCGGTAGCATTGGCATTCCAAAGCCAAACCGATCCGTCCCAGGATCCAACGGCGACCCAGTGACCGTCGGCGGACACGTCGACCGATGCGATCGACATCGTTCCAAAAAAATGCTGTTGCTCGCGGCTTGTCTGCAGTTGCCAATGATGAACCGATCCATCGCTCGCACCACTGACAACCACGTCCGTTGGGTTGTCTGTGTCGCTGGCCGGCAAGACATACAGCGATTCGACCTGCGCGTTGTGCGGTTTGATCGATTCCGAGCTAGGCGGATTGGTCATCTGATAAAGCGTGATACCGCCCATGTCATCTGCCACCACGAGGACGGCGGTATCGTTCTGGTCACTCGCGAACGCGATTCGCGTCGGCCGGGCACCGTCTTCGCTGGTCAGGCTGATTGGCTTCGGCGTGCCTGCCGATGTCAATGTTTGGGATACCTCGCCCCATCGGTAGGCCAATGTTTCGCTGGGACCGTCAAGCGAGTCACTGATCGTGACGAACCAGCGTCCCTTGGGGTCGATTGCGGCTGCCGTCATGGTCTGTAGTGTTGGAATTTTGTGCGACTCGGTCACGCTGTGAGTCGTGCGTCCCAGTTTCCAAATCCCGATGTCCGGCACGTTCGTGGTCGTCACGACGATCGGCTCCAACGGATGCCAGGCCACGGCACGAACGCCCACGGAGTCGCTGTCATCGGTCTGACCGGCTAATACAATCGCCGACCCCGCCACATCGTCCTGTTTCAAGTCCCAAACGGATGGTTTGCTGCCAAAGCCAGCAGTGACCAACAGATCGCCATCGGGGTTCAATGCAATCGCCTCGATCAAGCCCTGATCGGTTAACCGCACAGGCTTGATATCGCTGGCCGTCATGTCCCACAGTAACGGTGAGTCTGCGGCCGTCACCAATTGCTTGCCATCGGGTGTCACCGCGGCGAACAGCACGGCACTTTTGTGTCCCGATAACTTTTTCATTTTTACGAAGGCAAGTCCGGGATCATTCTTCATCGCCTTGGAAAACAGTGCGACCGCGGCGGTTTGGTCATCATCGAAAACCGACAGTGCTTCATGAAAAAGTTCGTCCGCACCACGCTCGGTCACGATCGGATCCCTGGAAAAAATATAGCCAACACCGGTTAAGAATACGAACAGCGACGCGACAAGCAATCCGGCGATCCATTTCGGTTGGCGTTTGACCGACTCGTAGAACGATTGATCCGCACTGGCCCGATCGTCGAGTTGGGGCAGGGGCTCATTGAGAAAGTGTTCGCCGGTTGGCTGTTCCGCCTGCATAAATGGCTTGGTCGCAATCGTCGCCTCGTTGTCCTCCATCCTTGCCGTATCGATCGTGGCGGTTGGGTCATCGGCGACAACGACGGTGGCTCCGCTGGCATTGACTGCTGACGTCGGCAGCGAACCGCTGCCGACCGGGGGGACAAAGCTGGGCTTGGTGTGGCCTTCCGCTCGTAATGCGTCGCGCAACGCGTCGACCATTTCGACGTTCGTGTCAAAACGTTTTTCCCAATCCAGATTGGTTGCCTTGCGAATCACCGCCTGTTCGGCCTCGGATACCAACCCCAGTTTCAGCTTGCCCTGACGATGTGCATCCAACACTTCCCATAACGATCCGTCATTGACCGGTAGCGCCCCGGTGCGAAGGTGATAGTACGTCACGGCCAAAGAGTATTGGTCACTCGTGCGGGCAGGTTTCCCGGAGATGGCCTCGGGTGCCATGTAGGCAGGCGTTCCCGCAGCGCTGGTTGCTGTGACTTGATTGCGAGTCAGAATTCGCGCCAAACCAAAATCGCAGACAACCGCCGAGGAGCCGATCAACACAATATTGGCCGGCTTCACGTCCGAGTGTTGAATCGCGATCGGGCCCTCGCCCAGATCATGCTGTGGCGCATTCAGAAAGTCGATCCCCTTCGCCGACTCGTCCATGTAGGAAATCAGTTCTTTGGGCGGAATCCCTGGCAGGCCCTCCTGGATGCATTCGCGAAGTCGTTGCTGCAGGCTCTTGCCACCCAACAGCATGGAAACCACCAGCCAACTCGGTTCCACCCCGACGATGATTCCGGACTGACCCTTCGGCTCGGGAGCCGTCAAATCGATTGTTTCCATCGCTTCATCGGGGGCCTCTTCGATGACCTGCCCCTGCGCATCGAGCAACCAGATCGCAGTGATCGGCATCAAATTGGCGTGCCGAATCTGCTTCACACGTCGTACGCCGTCGTATTCCTTCTGGCCCTGGCCATCCGATAAATCAATGAATTTGACCGCTGCCGCCGCACCGCCCGGTGCTGTCGCCCGCCAGACCTGCCCAAATTGTCCACGACCCAGAAATTCCTGTAGCCGATATCCGGGGGCGAACTGAAATCCACGTTTGAGCATGTTCAAATGGTAAGAATCGCGATCGGGGGGGCGAACAGAGACACCAGGTTGATTGTAGCCCACCGCCGAGTTTTAGCCGGCAACGACCAGGTCGTGAACACGAATTCGTCGCTTTTTCCGCGTGATTATCACGATACCGCCAAGGTGGGCATGCACTGGGGCAAGCGCGTGTGGATACAAACTTCGGCTTTGCGATCGGATCGTTGTGGCGCCCGCGCTGCGTCTGGCGAACCCGTCATGAACGACCGGGGCGTTAGTGGCCGAAGTGCAACAGGTGGTGCGCCTTGCTAATGATCGCCGGCTCGCTGTCGGTTGCATACGCTCCCTCACCGCCCTGGTTGCGGCCGCGAGTATAATTCAGCCAAACATTTGCGTGGCCAAACATCCCGCCGTAATCCAACCCCCAAGTCCCTTCGCTGGGTTTGCGACAGCGACCGCGAAACCATGGTGCACCACCACCCACGAACCACGAACTGTACTTTTCGTTTACGCTGCACTTTGCCCAACATGCGACGCGGTGCGGATTGCCGGCACGTTTACAGTCGTCCATCCGATAGCGTAGCGGCGGGCAATCACCGCGATCGACATCGCCAGGCTTCGTCCACCGCGGCTTGGCCGGACGTCCGGGATCACGACAGACTCCGTGACAATGCTTCGTGCCGCATTGACATTCCGTCGGCAATGCTGCCCCTTCGGATTCAATCACGTACTGGGCGGTTTCATCGATCTGCGTGTAAAGATCGGCGCCGTCGGTCGGGTCGAGGCGGTCGGCTTCCGCGGCCGGTCGCCATTGGACGTCGTCGTCTCCGACGTAGGAACGGGCGTCGCTGGGATACCCGTTCAGATCGGCCACAGTTGGCTGCCGTCCCGAATACCGCGATCGATCGTCCTGGCCGCTAACCGCTCCCGACACCAGCAGCAGAGTGACCGCGGCCATTTGATATCGAACAGGAATCATGAATGACCACCGGTGCAAGCGGAACAAGACGTACTACCGGTATGATCGTCACGATCCGATCGCCAGCCGAAACCTCGTTCGGCCAATCGGAAGAACCGTCAAAACCACTACAGTTTGACAACTCCCCCATTGCTCGCAAATTGCCCCAACTCGCAAATCCAACCGTGACGACAAGGCTGACCGCAGCGATCGAAAGCCAATCATTCGTGAGCGGCGTGTTTGGTCTCAATGGCGTCGAAGAAATGCTGATCGCGGTCAAATTCGCTGGAGACGGGGAACGCGAAAAAATCGCCATCGGTCGTTTCGATCGTGATCTGACTATCGTCAAAGAACGATTCATCGCGAAAGATTTCGACGTTGGCTATTTGGTTGAATTCGATCGCCGTCAACGGAGACTCTCGACCGTCGTCGATGTAAATCGCCACCTTTCTGTCGCTGACGAAGTAGAATCCTTCGCGAATGTCAATGAGTGAATCGGAGTAAAAGAATCGGACGGTTTCGTCCGCATCGAGAGCTCCGACCTCGCGGGCCGTCTGAATGAATCTCGCTGGCACCTGATTGCCGGTATACACCGAGGTCTCCGGCCCAGCGATCCCAACATAGGCGAGCGCAGCAATGATTCCGCCGCAACAAAGCACGCCCAAAAACAGGCCGCCCCCCAAGATCCACCAGATCGGGTTGGGATTCCGGCGAACAGGATGGGGCGAATGATGCGCAAACGGATTGCTTGGCTGCTCGATCGACATCGATAAAACTCGGCTCGCGGTGGACGTGATTTGCCACCAAGTCTATCGGCGAAATGCAGGAAACGTGTAGGGCAGTCGAAATTAAATGGTTCCATCCTGCCGTTTCTTGGGTCGACCATCTGGCCGCGAGATTCCTGCCAGCTCGTCGCGATCGGGAACATTGCCTGGCTCGTTCGCCAATTTTTTCGATTGGCTCAGGCGATGCGATCCGATTCAGGTGTCGCGTCCAGCACGACGCGTGTGGCAAAGATGATGTCGTGCAAGCTTCGCCCCCTTCGCAGCAAGACACATCCGATCTCGGCCAGCAGAATGACTGCGACTGAGTATCCGAGTGCGGTTGCCAGTCGATCGAGACCGACGAATTGGAGTGGGCCGCTGATCACAAACCACCATGCAAAGCTGAACTGAAATGCACTGCGAGCTGCCAAGACTCGCGGTCGTGGTTTGAGTCCGTGCTGGTCGACGATCCGTATTTGCAAGAATCGCTTGCCCGTCGTGCTTCCCCAATGGGCCTGCAGCAGCGCGATCGCGGAAAGGAATCCGCCACCGATCAGCGCGTTCAACAGCATCGAAAACAGGCCGAACTGGGACATTCGCGTCGCGTTGGCCGCGGCATCCGGATTGAATGTGGTTTCGATCGAGCCGACGGCGACCTGGATCACGATCAATCCGACAATCAACAACATTGCGTCGATGCCCCAAGCGAGTCCGCGGAGCAGTGAATTCGCGATCGGCATGTCGATCGGAGCCACTCGCTTCAATTCGTCCTCCAATTCCGCAAAACTCGCGTAGCGTCCATCGGGTTCTTTGCTCAACAACCTTGCCAATAAGAACTTCCATGTCTCGGGAAGCTGTGCCGGCCACCTTTCCGGAAACTCGACGGGCGCCTCGCGATGCAGTTTCAGCCGAGCATTCACGTCGTCGCCCGCCACTGCGGTGTACGGCAAGCGGCCAAATGTCATTTGAAAGAGCGTGACACCAAGCGAATACATGTCGCCACGGTGGTCGACGCTGCCGCCGCGAGTTGATTCCGGTGGCATGTAGTCGGGCGTGCCCGAAACCCGGGACGACACCGCGGAGGGAGCCGACAAGCGACGGGCCAGGCCAAAGTCAGAAAGCTTTCCGGTTGTGTTGTCCGCAAGCAGGACATTGCTCGGCTTGATATCACCATGCACGATGTCATATTCGGCGGCGCGGCCCAACGCGCGGGTGATTTGAATCGCGTACCGCACGATATCCTGGAACGGAATCACTTCTTCTCGGATTCTGTCGGCCAGCGTTCGATTTCCGACCAGCTCCATCGCCAGAAAAGGCGTCTTGTTTTCCATGCCAACGTAATAGACATGGACGACGTGCGGATGATTGACACGGGCCTGAGCTCGAGCTTCCTCAAACAACCGTTCGATATCCGCACTCTCGGACTCGCCCGGTTCGCTATGAATGACTTTGAGTGCGACATCACGCTGCAGCGATTCATCGAGTGCGCGATACACCGCCCCCATTCCACCATCACCGATTCGCCACAGAATCTTGAAGTGCCCGAGACGCTGTCCAACGAATGGGTCGACCTCCGGCCGCTCGTGAAGCCGCGCCGGCAGCAGATCCGAGTCGATGCTGATCGTATCGACCTCTACCGCCGCTAGATATTCGGAATCGTAGCAGCGGCCGCAGTCGTTACATTCGGCCGATTGCTGCCGAATCTCCAGCAGCTCGCCGCACGCGCAACGGTAGGTTGCGATGTTTTCGATTCTCCGGTTCTCGACGCCGCTTGTGGTCATTTGCTAATCAAAATGCGGATCTCGACACTCAATGGGTGCCCGCGGACGTGGATGGACGAGAGGAGTCTACCTTCCAGTTGTCCCGATCAACGACGGGATCGGCGGATTGGTCGCAATGAAATGGACACATCCTGGTTTTTTGATTCCCATCGATCGCAGGATCATCACAATCGCGACCACACCGCCAGGCGTTGCGACCGGATCCGCCGTACCGTCAAGCAGCGACAGCGACACAAATTCCGGCAACCGGGCAGGCGTTGATTTCTGCCCGCCGAAACAGCGTTCCGCGCGGTTGGGCCGACGTCGATCCCCCGCAATCAAAAGCCAGCTTGATGCCTCCTTTGTCGTCGAATTGGCCGTTTTTTGTTCGGGCGGGCCAATGGGCGGGGGTGTCGATTCAGGTCATTGGTTTAGAATGCAAGGATGTTAGCTAGGAAGCGGTTGTCGAAAGAGGAGTTGAATGAAGAATTCTGATCATCACCATTGTCGACGTTATGCATCGCGCGGGGCGAATCGGCGTGAATTGCTGAAGTGGTGCGCCAATGGATTTGGCGCCATCGCGATGACCGCCATGCTGGAAGAGGTGTCGGCGGCAGCCGAGATCGCTTCGCCGGGCAACATCGAGGCTGGTCCGCTGGCCCCCAAGATGCCCCATTTTCCGGCCACCGCGAAGAACGTGATTTTCCTGTACATGGACGGCGGTCCGTCTCAGGTCGATACGTTTGACTACAAACCATTGTTGGAAAAGTTTGACGGCAGGGATCCTCGCGAAGTCATCGGCAAACTGGCGCCGACTCAATTTGATAACATCGGCAAGGTATTGAAAAACCAATGGGAATTCAAACGACACGGTGAAAGCGGGCACTGGATCAGTTCACTGTTTCCATACCTCGCCGAAGTTGCCGATGATCTGGCGATCATCAAGTCGATGACGTCCAAGTTTTCCGAGCACACCTCGGCAAACTATTTCTTGCACACCGGTAACGGACTGCAGGGTCGTCCCAGCATGGGGGCCTGGTTCGGATATGGATTGGGCAGCGAGAACGCAGAACTTCCGGGATTTGTCGTGCTCAACGGCGGATTGATTCCACCAGGTGGGCTCGATTGTTTTGGGTCGGGCTTTCTGCCCTCTGCCTACCAAGGCTCGATCTTTCTTCCCAACGAAATTCCCATCGCTAACATTCGGCCGTCCGAAAAGAGCAAACAACTGCAGCGCAATAAACTCGATTTGATTCGCCAGCAGGATGAGCAAACATTGGTCGACCTGCAGGGCGATCCAGAGGTCGAGGCTGCGATTCACAATTATGAAACCGCCTATCGGATGCAGACTGCCGTTCCCGAGTTGATGGATCTGAGCGGCGAAACGTCCGAAGTCAAACGACTGTATGGCCTGGAATCGGACTTCCAGAACACGAAAACATTTGGCATGCAATGTTTGTTGGCACGGCGCTTGGTCGAACGCGGGGTCCGGTTCATTGAACTGACCTGTCCCGGTGGAAACGGGGATCGCTGGGATCAGCATGGCGGATTGGTGGACGGCCATAACAAAAATTGCCGGACCGTCGACCAACCGATCGCGGCGCTGATCAAAGATTTGAGGCGTGTCGGACTACTCGATTCGACGCTGATCGTATGGGCCGGCGAATTTGGACGAACCCCATTCGCCCAGGGATCGGACGGACGAGACCACAATCCATTCGGCTTCACCATCTGGATGGCGGGCGGTGGCACCAAGGGTGGCGTTTCGGTTGGCGCGACCGACGAGTGGGGATATAAGGCGGTCGAAAACCGATTCGAGATCCACGACCTGCACGCAACGATGTTGCACTTACTGGGAATTGAGCACACGAAGAGTACATTCCGGTTTAGCGGACGGGACATGCGACTGACCGACGTGCACGGACACGTGATCAAAGAGGTGCTCGCGTGACTCGTTGGGATTTCAGATTCACAATGCTGCTGGCGACTATCCTGATCGGGTGGCAAGGTGGTACTTCGGTCTTTGGCGAACAACTGACGCCCGAACAACAGGAATTCTTCGAGACAAAGATCCGGCCGATCTTCGCGGACAATTGTTACGAGTGCCATTCGGTCAACGCCGAGGATACCGAGGGGGGCTTGCTGCTTGATTCCAAATGGGGCTGGCAGACGGGAGGCGATTCGGGGCCAGCGATCGTTCCTGGCAATCCCGATGAAAGCTTGCTGGTCGAGGCGATTCGCTACCAGGAAGACGTCGTCAGTGCGATGCCGCCCAAATCCAAATTGTCCGACCAGCAGATCGGCTTGCTGGAACAATGGGTCAAGATGGGAGCCGCCCGATCCCCGTCCCAAGGCGGTTCGATCGACCGTCTCCCAGATCGAAGCGTTCGATTTGAACAAACGGTTGAGGGATCATTGGAGTTGGAGGCCGGTTCAGGTTCCGGCTCTGCCCGACGTGCAAGACAAGACATGGCCGCGATCCGATTTGGACCGGTTCATCCTGGCACGGATCGAAGCAGCCGGATTGCTGCCCGCCCTTGAGGCCGACCGGCGGATCTGGCTGCGACGTGTTTACTTTGACCTGATCGGGTTGCCGCCAACACCGCAACAATCCGAGCAATTTCTCGCCGACCCGTCGCAAGATGCTTACGAGAGAGTTGTCGATCAATTGCTCGGCTCGCCCCAATTCGGTGAGAAATGGGCGCGACATTGGATGGACCTTGTCCGCTATGCGGAAACATACGGACACGAATTCGATTACCCAATTCAAGATTCGTACGAGTACCGTGATTATCTGATTCGTGCCTTCAACGCCGACCTGCCATACGATCAATTCATCCGAGAACAGATCGCCGGTGACCTGTTGCCCCAGCCGCGTCGACATCCCGATGCCGGCTTCAACGAGTCAATCATTGGAACCGGGTTTTGGTATCTGCATGAGGCAACGCATGCACCGACCGACGTGCTGGGAAACGAAGCGGGCATCATCGATAACCAGATCAACGTTTTTGGCAAGGCGTTTCTTGGATTGACGGTCGCCTGTGCCCGCTGTCACGATCACAAATTCGATGCGATTTCGACCGCCGACTACTACGCGCTTAGCGCGTACATTCAAAGCAGTTGTCGCCAGCGGTATCCACTCGATCCAGGGCGGCGAATCGAAGATGCGACGTGCAAAATTCGAGAGCTGCGGCAGCAGGCGATCGCGTCACTAACGGATTTGCAATCGGAGCCGCAACGATTTCGTCCGGCCCGATACTACGAGGTCGCCGCGGAATTGCTCCGCCGCGCGATTCAGTCTCCATCGGGCACTGCGATCAACGAACTCGTTCTAGAAGACTTTGAGCAAGGTTATGGGAATTGGACCGTTGACGGTGAAGCCTTCGGCGAACGACCGGCCACCGAGCCGATCAAGCCGCAGGGGCCGTTTGTCGGGGCCGTCGGACGTGCCACGGCAAGCTCCTATGGTGGCAGTGACCATTTGCTCGGTTCGCTCACGTACAAACCGTTCAAAATCAAGCTGCCTTACATCCATCTACGGGTCGGTGGTGGAAAAAAGCGAGTCGGTGTCGAGCTGAGAATCGACGGCAAGGTCGTTCGAAGTGCCAAAGGAAGCAACAAGGAAGATTTGATCCAACAAGTTTGGGACGTGACAGAATTCGAAGGCAAGGAGGCGACGCTGCGGATTTTCGATGATCACCAGGGCCGATGGGGGCATATCAATGTGGATCAGATCGTGGCCTCCGAGCGACCCCCGGGTGAAGGCCCGCAGGCCACGCCGCCAAAGGAGTGGATCGCCGAGGCTGCGGCGGCAAATGATTTGGAATTGCCCCGGCTCGAGAAATGGATCGCATTGCTTTCCGCTCCGACCAGCGACAACCCGATCGACCCCGGCGGACTCTTGGCCTGCGCGGCCCGTCAGCCCGCGGACGCCGATCAGCTCGTCCGCCGATATGATGACCAGCAACGACAGCTCGAGAAATTCCGCGAATCGTCCGTGTTGTTTGCCGACTTTGACTCCGTCGGTCTGCCGGAAGGTTGGTCGACGTCAGGCCAGGCATTTTGCCCCACCGGCAACGAAATTGCCGTCTCGATTGGCGGCGCCGCTTGCCCAGCGCCGGGCACTGTCGACAGCTCGCTGCTGGGGACCATGCAAGCGGGCATTCTGCGATCACCGACATTCGAAATCACGACCCGCAATATCCATGTGCGAATGCGAGCGACCGCGAATGTCACGGTCAACGTCGTCATTGACGGCTATCAGATGGCCAGATTCAGCGGACTGCTTTTCAACGGCACGTTTCTCAAGGGCGATGCGACGGATACCAAAGGTACGTGGCAGTGGAAGAGCTTTGGCGGTGATTTGCAAAAGTACCTCGGCCACAAAGCGTATCTCGAATTCATTGATGAAGGCCCGGCCGCCGTTGCCGTTGATGAGATTCGTTTTTCGGACCAGGCCGCTCCAACTCAATCGATTGACGAGTTGGTCGTTTCGTTGGCCGCTGGCGGCGATTCGCTCGATCAACTTTGGATGCAAGCGGTCGGCGATTTGAAAGCGAGTCGATACAACAGCTTTTTGGCTTGGCTGCTGGACAAGGATCTCGTCTCGATCAGCGATCTCAGCCGCGCCGCGGGCGAGTCGCTCGCCAAAGCCGGCTCGATCGCACGCAACCTACCACAGCCTCGGTACGTACTGGCGATGGCCGAAGGCACGACCGAAAACGCGTACATCTACGTTCGTGGCAGTCACACCAACCTGGGCCAGGAAGTGCCGCCGCGGTTCTTGCAGGCACTCGGCGGCGAACCGGGCACACGTCTCGATTTGGCCAACCGAATTGCCAGCCCCGACAATCCACTAACATCTCGCGTGATCGTCAATCGAGTTTGGCATCACTTGTTCGGACGCGGCATTGTTCCCACCGTTGACGACTTCGGGCCTCAAGGACAACCCCCCAGCCACCCCGAATTGCTGGAATGGTTGGCCAGTGGCTTTGTTGCAAATGGTTGGTCATTGAAAGATCTGATCCGCAGCGTGGTTCTTTCGCAAACATACCGCCAGGACAGCGTTGCTCGCCCTCGATTGGACCCCCAGAGGATCGCAACAGTCGACCCGACCAATGCGCTGTTGTATCGAATGCGTGTTCGGCGACTGCCTGCCGAATCGATTCATGACGCGATCCTTGCGGTTTCCGGACGGCTCGATCCGACCCAATTCGGCGAGAGCATTGCGACCTATCGGACTCCGTTCATGACGGGCCGGGGCGCTCGGGGCAGCGGTCCGCTGGATGGTGCCGGGCGACGTAGCGTCTATCTATCGATTTATCGCAATTTCTTGAATCCGTTCATGCTGACGTTTGACATGCCTAGTCCGTTCGGGCCCCAAGGACGTCGCAGCACCTCCAACGTTCCGGCCCAGGCGTTGACGTTGATGAATGATCCGTTCGTCATCGAACAGGCGGCGGTTTGGGCCGAGAAGGTTCTTGCCCGTGCCAATCTGACGGATCAGGAGCGAATCTCGTTGATGATCCAAGAATCCCAAGGTGTCGCACCCAGTGCGGACCAGATTGACGCATTCTCGCAGTTCCTACGGCAGCAGGCGGATGAATATGGTGCGCTCGACAAACGCGCCTGGTCCGATCTTGCCCACGCGTTGCTGAACATGAAATCGTTTTACTATCTCCGATGATTGCTATCTGAGCTGGCAACGGAGGGCGGCAACAAGGTGCCCGAGCGACACGCCTTGCGGCGATTGCATCGCGCTCGATGGAAAGTGTGTGTCGCGACTGCCCGTTTCGGCCGATGAAACGATGGAACCACTCCTACCTGAAAGCCGTGGAACTCGGATGACGCACGCGAGAATCTCCAGCAAGCTCGATTATCTTCCAACCTTTCCTCGCGATCGGAAAGTCGGTATCGGATGCATCGGCAGCGGCTTCATCATGGCCGACTGCCATCTGGTCGCCTATCGCCGCGAGCGAATTCGACCGGTGGCAATCGCTTCCAGGCGTTACAGCAGTGCGAAAAAAATTGCCGAGCGACACGACATACCGTCGGTCTACAAGTCTTACCAGGAATTACTGGCCGACGAACGAGTCGTGGTGGTTGACATCGCGGTGCCCCCGGACGTGCAACTGGAGGTCGTTCGCGAGGTGGTCCGTCACAAGCAGGTGCGCGGAATTTTGGCGCAGAAGCCACTCGGCGTGAATCTCGCCCAAGCAAAAAAGATCGTCGATCTATGCAGCAAAGCGAAGATCACTTTGTGCGTCAATCAAAACATGCGCTACGACCAATCGATCCGAGCCTGTAAGTGTGTCATCGATCGAGGCTATTTGGGTCAACCCGTCCTGGCAACGATCGACATGCGCGCAATCCCCCACTGGATGCCCTGGCAAAAGCGTCAAGGTTGGGCCACCTGCCGAATCATGTCGATCCATCACCTGGACACGATGCGCTACTGGTTCGGCGATCCGACCCGCGTCTTCGCCAGCTTTCGTCAAGATCCGCGAACCAAGTTCAAGCATGTCGACGGAATCGGGCTCTACATCCTGGAGTACGCAAGCGGGATGCGATGCATGATTTGCGATGATGTCTGGACCGGCCCGGCACGTGAAGGAGCGGCATCCGATATCGGAATCAAATGGCGCGTGGAAGGAACCGAAGGACTCGCCCGGGGAACGATCGGCTGGCCCGACTATCCCAAGCCGACGCCCAGCACGATCGACTTCACCACGATCCAGACGGGAAAATGGCACAAGCCGCGTTGGAACAAGGTCTGGTTTCCCGATGCCTTCGTCGGCCCAATGGCCGAGCTGCTCGTGGCGCTCGAGAGAAACGAGCAGCCAGCCATGAATGGCATCGATAACCTAAAGACGATGGCCCTGGTCGATGCCTGTTACGAATCCGCAACCACCCATCGGGCGGTCGAACTAGCTCCGTAGATTTGGTGTTCGCTCACTCGCCGCGGAGCTGTTTCGCTGTGGCGACCATCTTCAGAAACTCGGCGCGATAGCCGTTGTCGTCATCCTCGGCCGCCGCCCCGGCGATTTCCTCCACCGCGGCGAAAGTCGCGTCACCCTTGTGAGGCGAGTTTCGCAGCAGCATTCCGAATTCCGCGACCGAGGCCGCGAACTGAAAGTCTTTGTCCGTTTTGCTGAAACCCTGATCATTGTTGGCGACCGGAAACATGATCAACGTGCTCTCGGCTCCCGGTGCCGATTCGGGTGTCTTGTAGCGAAGTTTTAGCGTCAATGCTTCGCCGCCAGAAGCCGCTTTGCTGAGCCTCCCCTTCGTTTGGTAACGCAGGTCATCCACGGGCGGGATGGTTACCTCCATGTCCGCTCCCGTCGGGACCAATTCGTACAACGCCGTCACGGTATGACCCGCTCCGATCTCACCGGCGTCTTTGCTGTCGTCATTGAAATCTTGCGCAGCCATGATTCGGTTTTCGTAGCCGATCAAGCGATACGACGCGATTTCCTTCGGATTGAATTCGACTTGAATCTTCACATCCTTGGCGATCGTCACCAGTGTGCCACCCATCTGCTCGACCAGCACCTTTTTCGCCTCGGACTTGCTATCGATGAAGGCGTAATTCCCGTTGCCTTTGTTGGACACCGTTTCCATCATCGAATCGTTGTGGTTGCCCATTCCAAACCCGAGCACCGATAGATAAACATTGCTCTTGGCATTCTCTTCAGCGATGCGAACCAATTCGTCGGTCCCCGTGACGCCAACGTTGAAGTCACCATCGCTGCACAGGATGACACGGTTGGTGCCACCGACAATGAAGTTGTCGCGTGCGATCTGATAGGCCAATGCGATTCCTTGGCCGCCATTGGTGCTGCCACCCGCCTTCAAACGCTCTAACGCCGCGACGATCGTTTGCTTCTGATCGCCGCTGGTGGAATCGAGTACCCGACCCGCAGCGCCGGCGTACACGACGATCGCGACCGAATCGTTCTCGGTCAACTGATCAGTCAGCATTTTCATTCCCTCGATGACCAACGGCAACTTATTGGGTTGATTCATCGACCCGGAAACGTCCAACAGAAACACCAGATTGCTCGATGGCCGTTCGTCGCCGAGCACCTTTCCCTTGATTCCGATTCGTGCCAGCCGGTGTTTCGGGTTCCAGGGACATGAGGCGATGTCCATCGCCGCCGCGAACGGATGTTCGTCCGTCGGTGGTGCGTAGTCGTAACTGAAGTAATTGACCAGTTCTTCGATCCGTACCGCATCGGGACGCGGTAGCGAATGGTGCTGCAACAAGTACATCCGGACCTTGGCATAGGACGCCGTATCGACATCGATTGAGAATGTCGACAACGGCGCGTTGTTGACTTCCATGAACGGATTGTCCTCGATCGGCTCGTAGCGATCACCAGCCATGCCCCCACCCATTCCTCCGCTGACGTCCATCGCCATCATCATGTCCATTTCATAATCCGCGGTGATTTCGACTCCTGATCCTGACGCTCTCGCATCCGCGACCGGGCCGACAGCAACGCCGGCATCCGAAAACTTGGAATCGTTCGCCGTCCCGCCCATGGCTATCCCCATCCCCATCTCCATCCCCATCTCCGACATCTCGAGTCCGTCGACGGTGGCACGACGTCTTGAACGACGATTGGGCGTTGACTGGGCAGCTTGCGGCTCGGTCCCAAAGTATAGGTACCGGGCCGTTGGGCTTTGATCGGCAAGGTTTGCAATCGACTTACTAGGCTGCGGCTCCTGTTCGGACAGCGGTCCGACGGCATCGTTCGCCTCGCGCGAATCGCCGACGATCGTGTCGCCGGCGACTTTCATGAACGCTGCCTCGTCTTTTGCTGCATCCTCTTTTGCTGCGACATGGGATTCGCCGAGCGTCTGTGACGGGGCGGCGGCGGGGGAATCCTGGGATTCGGCGACGTACGGTGCAATCGCATGCTCCGCTGAACGCAATTCCCTTTGTTGCCGAAACTCGAATGACTCGTCATCCAAACGGCCACTCTCCTGTTCGGCCACGGCGGACAGCGAACTCGATGCCTGCTCTTGGGGCCGATCATCGGGCCGATCCTCGGGCTTGGCCGTCGTCAAGCCGTTTTCGATCACCACCGTAGCGATCGGGTCCGCCTGATCCGATTGCGTCAAAGACTGGACGTCCTCGTGTCGCAGTCGCGGATAAATCAAACCGCAGACAATCAGGATGCTGGCCGCCAGTGCGATCGCAATCAAAACATTCCGGCGATTGGAAGAGTCATCCGAGCGAACTCGAGGGGGCGATGACGATGCTGTGGTGATCGCTTGTTCAATCTGCTTCCGGCAGGGCCCGTTAACGGCCGGTGCTTCGGCTTCCAGCTCGGCGCTGACCGCGACCAACGCGTCGCGAATCCCAGCAACCTCGTCACGCAGAACGCTGGATTGCTTCAGTTCTTGCTCAAACGCCGCGGTCTGTTCGGCAGACAATTCGCCAAACACGTACGCGGTGATCCGCGTGTCATCTGATTCGTGTGATTCGTGTGACATCTTCCTGAGATCCTGAAACGGGATGAATGGTTTTTTGCACGCGGTGGCAGGGGCTGGTCACTCGATCGTCGCCAATCGGCTGCGGATGGATTTCAACCCGGTGTGCAGCAGATAGCCGACGTTGCTGACACTCAGCCCAGTCAACTCGCTGATTTCCTGGTAGCTGAGGCCGCCTTGAACCTTCAGCCGCACGACTTCCCGCTGGCGGTCCGGCAGGATTTCCATCAGGGTTCCGGCCTGTGCCGCCGATTCTTTTTGCTGAACTTGCAATTGCGGATCGGGATCACGGCTTTCCTGTCTGGAGGCCTGGGCGTCATCAAGCGCTTTCATCCGTTTTTCCTTGTGAAGGATGTCAAAGGCACGGTTGCGACAAACGGTGTACAGCCACTGGCGAATACGATCTTCGACCTCACCACGAGGCTGTTTGCAAAGACGCACGAAGGCATCCTGCACGACGTCGCTGGCCCGGTCGGCATCCCCCATCAAATGAGTCGCGTACCCCATCAACGGGACCTCGTGTTCTCGGAATACGAGACTCAACCAAGCCTCGTCCGAAATGGATTTCGATTCATTCATTGCCGCTGCCAGCAGAAGGATGTTCGTCCTTGCAAAGATTCAAACGATCCAGCAGCCAGATCCTTAGAAAAAAAATCCCAAGGTGGTTAGGCCGAGGAAAGGCCGGACCATGTGCTGCGAATTCCGGCGCGATCGGGAGCAACAGGGAACGTTTGCCCCAACGGCGTGAATCGTCGGTTGATTGGCTCGTTCCATGGCAATCCGCAAGCGACTGGGAACGGAAACACCGACGACCTAACGTTGCCCACGGCTCCGGCGAGCGTTGCCCCCCTTGTTGGGCAACTTCTCTTTCGGCGCTTCAATCTCCAGCCGTGGTGCCTCTGTCGAACTGCCCTCACGGCTGACGAATCGCAGCGGAGTCCTGCTGTTGCTGTCTCCGGCGAGCGCCAGCGTGATCGTGTCGCCATCGGTGTCACGAATGAATGCGGCCAATTCAGGACTGGAGATTCGAATCGCGTTGTTGGAATCGTCACGGGGATCGATCTGATCAGAAACGGTCGCCGTGCCAAGCAGCGGCTGCGACTGGAAACCAACGCTCGACGGCGTGTTGGCCCAAACGAGTGACAGCGGACCGTCCTCTTGCCATAACGGCTGACCTCCGCTGACGATGCCATAAACCCGCACCGTCGCCCCCACCGGGCGATTGCGACCCACCATGGTCAGCACCAATTCTGCGCTCGCCAATTCGTCCCTTACCTCCTCGATGCTCGCCAAATCGAAGCGAACATAACTGTGGTGGCTCTCGATCGCTCCCCGCTTGTGGATCCCGATGCTCGGCTTCAATCCCTGATTCGCCGTCGTGCCGATTTGCACCATCGTGTCGGCACCACGTCCTTGGGCGGTCGAGATCTTTGACCGCTGCATGTCCCGAGCTGGCGCACTGGGAACCGCGGCCGATGCAGCGATCGATGCTGGTGCGGACATCGGATTTTGAATGCGTTCGCGATCCGCAACGTTTGTGTTTGAACTCGAAACCGATGTCCCCGGAGTTCTCTCTTCGTCGCGATTGTCGTTTCCCGAATCTGTGGATTGGTTCGCCTGGTTGGGACTGCCGGCACGAGTTTTCGCATTGAGATTCACGGTCTCTGGACGATTCCGCTGCGCGTTATTCTTGGACGATTTCTGTGCCGGGACACCGCTATTGGGCTGGGCGTTTTTCCGCTGGGCGTTGGCTTTTGCCTGGCCGTTGGCTTTTGCTTGGGCGTTGGCTCTTGCTTGGGCGTTGGTCCCCTGGGCGTTCTTCTTACCCTGAGCATTGTTCTTGCCGGCACCTTTGCCGGTGTTTGGCTGCTTGCGCTGGTTTTGTCCATTGGCGTTGCCCCCTTGCTGGTTGCCCGCCCCTTTGGCGTCTCGTTCTTGCTGAGAATTCTTCGTCGCCGATGATGAGTCGTCCTTGGCCCCGTCCGGTGAAGACTGTTGCGCAACGGCGATCGCCGCCTCGTTTCTCTCCCCTCCGCTCATGGCATAAATCACGATCGGCAGCACGATCAGCCCAACACCGGCGATTGCGGCAAACGGCAGATACCTTTGCCAGTTCACCGACGGCGGCGGCGGCGCCTTGCGAATCCGCGAATCGGCATAGGGAACCGCGGCCAGGGGCACCGCGGCAAGGGGCACCGCGGGTGTCGCTGTCGCGGCCAGGGGAATGTCGGGCAATGCTGCAAAAGGGTCCAAAGCCTCGACTGTCTCGGCCGGCTCGGTGAAGACCGCTGCCGCCTTCCTGCTGACCACACTCTCCAAACCTTGCTGCAGCTTGCTGATCGTTTGAGCCACTTCACTCTTGGCGTGACATTCCACCTCAACACGCGCAAGTTCTTGCTCCAACAGAGCCGCCGAGCGAATGCGGGCACGCGGTTCCTTGCACAATAAGCGATGAACCAGATTGGCCAGGGGAGAAGGAATCTCGGGGTTGATTTCCACAATCGGTTGGGGACGATGCGCGAGAATGGCGATCAGCTGACCCGCGACCGTGCTTGCCTGCAGCGGCAGTCGACCGGTACAGAGCTCATAAAGCACGACACCCAAACTGTACAAGTCGCTGCGATCATCCAGCGGTTCGGTCCTGGCCTGTTCGGGCGAAAGGTAACCGGGTGTCCCGATCACGGCACCGCGTCCGGCCAGTTGGTCCACGGGCGTTGCGGCGAGCGCGAGTCCGAAGTCGAGGATTTTGATGCGATCCTTCTCGGAGTCGATCCAAAGGTTGGCCGGCTTGATGTCGCGATGAACGATCCCTTTGGCATGGGCGGCGGCAAGCCCACGCGCGATCTGAGTGGCATAGCGAATGATTTCTTCATAGCCGAGCCGTTGATCGCCTTGATTGAATCTCTCCAGCGTGGCCCCTTTTAGCATCTCCATCGCCATGAAGGGCGTGCCCGACTTTTCACCGACTTCAAAGATCGTCGCTACGTTGTCGTGATGAACCGCCGCCATCGCGCGGGCTTCGTGGATAAAGCGCCGCCGGCTGTAGGGTGTGCTGGCGAACTTGTCATTCATCACCTTCATCGCCACCTCGCGCTGCAGACGCTTGTCCTGGGCGCGAAAGACATAGCCCATCCCGCCGCGACCGAGTTCGTTGATCACTCGGTAGTGACTCAACGTGCCCAGATCACCCGGTTGAGATGGTGGATCGAGGAAATCGAGCTTGGGCTCAGTCGATGCCATCGTCGAAGAGATTGAAGGAAGAGGATGGGCTACATCAGGCTGATTATAGCAGGCCCGCAATCCAAAGTTCCGGCCAAGAAAGTCTCTCCGATCGCCAAATGCCCATTTTTTTGGCGCCAACTCGCCGGAACATCGCTACCGATCGTTTCGCTCGACGAAGACGCTCGACCTGAAAATCAACCAGCAGCTCGCGCCAGCCGATCAGCTGAGCCTGTCGCGCGTTGACACTTCGCCGCCACGAATCGAGATGGGCCGGAAGCGAATGCTCGTCGTATCGAGATTCGGCTTCGATCTGGAATCCGGCTTCGGCTAGCAGTTGCCTGATGCGTCGCTGGGAGTTGTACGAAAGACTGTCGTCCGTTTCATGGACCTCGACATAAATCGCCTGGACGTTGCCCAGATACGCGGCGGCTTCCTTCAACACACGTTCCTCGGCCCCCTCGATGTCAAGTTTCAGGAAACTGATTTCCCGGTCGGCGAGGTAGGGCGACAGACGGGTGCAGGCAACACTTGTCTGTTCGCTGCCCGTTCGTTTGCCCCAGGCGGCATCGATCGAATTGCCGCGGGCGTCGGCAGAACGAGAAATATCGCCGTACAACGTCGCCCTGCCATCGCAATCCGAGACCGCGGCGTTGACGCACTCGACCCCCGGGATGTCGTTGCCGTCAATGTTCTTGCGCAGCAACGCAAAGGCGAACGGGTCGGGTTCGAAGCAGATGACTCGTGATTGTGGCCAACGAGATTTCCATTCGAGTACCGAAACACCGATGTTGGCCCCACAGTCAATGATCAGGGGAAAGTCGCCGACCGGCGTGAAAAACGATGGAAAATCGTCGGTCTGTCGAACCATCGAGGCGGTGGCATCCCGGTTGTCATGAAACAACTGGTAGCCACGAAATTTCATTTTTTGCATGGATTCACGTGATTCGGATGGGTTCGAGGACGATCCGCGTTTTTCTTTTCCTTCACGTGACCAGACTTGTCATTGGCTCGGCAAAGAATCGTCCTACTCGAGTGATCAATCGCTCGAGCAGGACAGGTTCTTTCTGCGGAGACATCCCGATGACGCAAATGCTTCTCTTCGATTCGAGCACCCTGGCGACAAACAGAACATCCGCGACGGTCGTCAGCTCGGAGGTCGCGGCCAACTCAACGAGCCCCCACCCGCAGAACATTGCTGCTGCGATCGAGCACCAAAGTGGGATGCATCATATGGGCGATTTGGCTCGTCTGGTTTTGTTGCGATACGATCTGGTGGCCAAGCGTCGGGCAGCGATGGCGGCGCGGAGGGCAGAGCGGAGCGCGAAATGATGGGACCGCATGAGAATCGCAATCCCCCATTTCCAATCAACCAATTCCCGGTCCGACTCAACCCAAACGAGTCGACGATCATCCCAAGGATGTCGACGATCATCCCAAGGATGTCGACGATCATCCCAAGGATGTCGATTGGGCAGCGTTCGGTTCTTTTTTTTCCTCAGCCGCTTTCGGGCTCCGGTCCAATTGGGTCGCCTTCGGTTTGCTGGCACGAAGCATCCACAGGGTCGTCAGCGCACGAGCAAAAATCCGATCGCGGTGGTCGAAAGCAGCAGGACCGAAAGGGGGATCGCTCGCTTGAAGAAAAAGAGCTGTATTTCAGCCGCTTCGTTGTTCTGCAGCGCCACCGCCAAGGCGACCACGATTGCCAAGATCAAAAGAAACCAACGGATTTTCTGCATTTCGGTTGTTCCTGATGACGAATGGATACTGTACAAACATATAGTTCAATGATAGCAATTGCAGCTCCCGTCGCCGCTGTCCATTGTAGGCCGACCGGCCGGGGAGGGCGTGATTTTATCGGGCCGGTTGGGTCCTTGTTGTCCAAGCCAATCATTTTTGTCACGAGCCAACAAGACGATGGCGATCCAGCAAACTTTCCAATTTGACGAACGACAGACGAGCGAGCCAAAACCTCCGTTTGTCGAAAACCGCTTGGAACAACTACCGGCACCACCACCCTCCGCATCCCCATCCTGTGTCCAACCAGCGGAAACGTCCGTTTGCGAAGAACCGCAAGATCGCGAGTCGGTGATTCGTCAATTACGGTCCAAAGTGGGATGTCTGACAACCGCGCCGGCCGATACGGGCGAAAAATTCTCGACAGGTTCCGACTGCCTCGATCGCTTGTTGCCTCGTGGCGGCTTGCGAGCCGACGGGGTCACCGAGTGGGTTGCCGATGCGGATGGGTGTGGCGGGGCGTCGCTGGCGATCATCGCCGCGGCAAACCGGTTGCGCGGCAGGGTCGGTCCGTTGCTGGTCGTTGGCAGCGAAAACGCTTTTTATCCTCCCGCCGCCGTGGCATGGGGCATTCCGTCCGATCGCATCATCTGGGTTCGACCGACTCGACATGCCGATGTGGTTTGGGCGATCGATCAAGCGCTCCGGTGTGAAGCGATTGCCGCCGTTTGGGCGCACGTCGGACCGAACTTGGATGACCGTGACGCCAGACGTTTTCAGCTGGCTGCCGAGATCGGCAGCACGGCTGGGCTTTTGGTTCGACCATCATCGGTACGTGGCCGCCCCAGTTTTGCCGATGTGCGTTTCCATGTTGCCGGCCTCCATTGGACGAGCCAGTGGAAAAGTCGATTGGCGGGGAACCCAAATCCTCGCAGCGGGATCGGCGAGCAGAACAACCGGTTGATGCGAATCACGCTTGATCGTTGTCGTGGCGGCGTGGTGGGTCAAGGCGTTCGGATCCGAGTGGATGATTGGGGCGGTGTTCACGAAATCGCTGACAGACCCATCGGCATTCCTCGTCCGGCACACTCCATCGAATCGGCAAATCATGAAACGTCTCATGTGCGTTTGGCTTCCGAATTGGCCCATCCAACGTCTGCGAAAGCTGGCCACCAGCGGCGACTCGCCTGATCCGACCAGCAGACCGGACAAGAAGCCACCGATCGTCTTGTGGGACCACGACCCTCGACGTGGCCGGTTGGTGGTTGCCTGTTGTCGGGCCAGTGTGGCGATGGGCGTTCGTATCGCGATGCCGATTGCCCAGGCCAGCGAGATGACCAGGGCCGGTGGTTGCCAGCCGCGTATTGAACAACACGATTCCTGGCTCGACCAAGAAACGCTCGGACAAATCGCGACCCTGCTGCAAGAAAACATCAGCCCGCTGGTTGCGATCGAGATGCTCGATGACCACCCATGGGCCGGCCATCCGTTGCATCAACCGGAATCGCTGTTGTCGGACATCAGCGGAATCGCCCACCTGTTTGCTGGCGAAATCGGCCTGCTACACGCTACCAAAGAGCTGTTGGCAACCATCGGGCTGGTCGGTCGGATGGCGATTGCCGACTCGGTCGGGGCCGCTTGGGCCTTGGCCCACTATGCCAAACCGTACGATGCCAATGCGGTTGTCCAACAGGATCGCTCCGTGGATGGTTTTATCGCGCCGCACGGAACATCCAGGCAGCAGATCGCATCACTGCCAGTTGAATCGCTTCGCATCGCGCCGGCAACGGTTGCCACACTTCGCCGGCTGGGCATCGAAGGAATTGATTCATTGCTACAGCTACCCAAAAGTGGCCTGGCGACACGGCTGGGGAAAACGTTGGTCCGTCGTATCGATCAAGCCACCGGCGAGATCGACGAACCGTTGACCGTCCATCGACAGCCAGCCGACCACTGCTACACGCTGGAACTTGAATACCCGACCTGCGACCAAAGAATTCTGGCGGATCGAGTCGGGAAGTTGATCGAGAAGGCCAGGGCGGGCTTGGCGACATGCAACCGTGGGGCACTACGATTCACATGCCGCCTGGACCTCACGGTCCACCCGCCACTGACCTTCGAGATCGGTTTGTTCGCACCGACTCTTGACGTCCATCATCTTACCGGCTTGATGATCAACCAGGTCGAGAACAAAAAATTACCTTCTTGTGTGGTTCGGATCACGATTTCGGTGACACTCACCGGCCCGCTTCGCAGCTCGCAAACCTCTCTGTTCAAAAATGATTCCTATGATGCGAACACATCTGCGAATTGGATGAGTGGATCAGCGGTTTGTCGTTTGGTCGATGCACTCAGTGGTCGTTTGGGACGAGACGCGGTTCTTGGTGTGATGATGAGCGACGATCCATTACCAGAAAACGGCTTCCATGTTTGGCCGCTGACGGGCAACAAATCAATGGCTAAAAAGAAACCAATGGCTAAAAAGCCAAAAACCTTTCGATCACGTCGACCTTCGGAAAGTTCCCGCCTTTCTGCTCCTGGTCATGATCTTACTTTCCGAGATTCATCGCGTCAGTACTTCAACGCTGAAAAAATTCGCCATTCGAGCGACGATCCGTCACCAGAGGATGCAATGCGTCGACCCTTGTCACTTCTGGTTCGACCGATCCCGCTGCAAGTCGAAAACGGTTCGTCCCTTTGCTCGTCCGATCATTGGCTTCCCGATCACTTCCGTCTAGACGGAGTGAACCATCGAATTGTTCGCTATTGGGGTCCCGAGCGAATCGAAACGGGTTGGTGGAAAGGTCCGTCCGTTCGTCGCGACTATTACCGGATCGAAACCGATCGCGGGCTATGGTGGTGGATCTTTCGCGAGCTCGTCTCCAAGGCTCATGATGCCGATACAAAAAATGGTGATCGCTGGATGTTGCATGGCCGTTTTTCCTAGCGACCAAACTGCAACGTCCCGACACAATCCGAAACCGATTCCGCACCCGCCTCTTCCAATGCACCGGGAAGCTGATCGAGAATCCGTGTCGACACGGTGGGGTCGTAATAGTTGGCCGTGCCGATCTGAACCGCGCTGGCACCGGTCACCAGAAACTGCATCACATCATCGATGGTCGCGATTCCTCCGATCCCGATGATTGGGAGATCAACCGCGGTGGCAACCTGGTGAACACAGCGAAGCGCGATCGGCTTGATCGCCGGCCCGCTCAACCCGCCCACGACATTGCCCAACATCGGTTTTCGACGACGCCAGTCGACCGACATCCCCAACACCGTATTGATCAGGCAAACCGCGTCGGCGCCGCCATCGGCGGCCCCTCGGGCGATCTCGGCAATGCTCGTGACATTGGGGGTCAACTTGGCCAGGATCGGCACGGGGCACCGGTTTCTCGCTTCACGGACCACCGATTGGCAGGATTGGGCGTTGGTACCAAAATCGACACCACCACTCACATTGGGGCAAGACAGGTTCAGCTCGATCGCGGCGACCCCCGATTCGGATCCCACCCGCTCCGACAAGGCAACAAACTCGTCCAAGGTCCGACCAGCCACGCTGACGATCACCGCCGTGCCGATCTCTCTCAGGTAGGGCAGATGATGCTGCAAAAATGCGTCCACACCGTCGTTGTCCAGGCCAATCGCATTCAGCAAGCCGGCCGACGTTTCGACCGTTCGCCAGGGAGCATTCCCGATACGAGGCGCTGCTGTGATCGTTTTGGGAAGCACCGCGCCCAACCGGGAAACGTCGACGATCCCCTTCATTTCACGCGCATATCCGAACGTACCCGAGGCCACCATGATCGGGTTCTTCAACTGCAAGCGACCGAGTGAGACAGAGAGATTCATATTGCGGTAACCGCCGAGGTGTTCAACGCGATGGGTGACGCAGGAATCATCAATCCTGGGCCGACGTCAGGCAATGGGTGTCACACCCAATCAGCCCGATTCATCCTGCCGACCAACCCTGGATTTCCGGTTCATTGCCGATCGAATCAATCGTCGGTCGATCTCCTGGAGCAGTTCCGAAGCAACCTTGGATTTGCTCCCGGAAATCTTTGCGATCACGCCACCGTCATGATCGAGCAATTCGACATCGTTGTCCAAGGAATCGATCGCGGCAGGTCCGTTGCTGACCATCAGGTCACAATGTTTCTTTTCCAATTTCACAATCGCTCGAAATCGATGGTCCTCCGTCTCCAATGCAAAACCGACAACCCATTGGTCGCCTCGCTTGCATTGACCCAGCGTTGCGACAACATCCTTCGTTTCGATCAGTTCCAGCGTCAGTGGTCCACCCGTTTTGGCGATCTTCTGAGTGTGCACAATGCGTGGCATGTAATCGCACGGTGCGGCGGCCCCAATCGCGCCATCGCAATGCTTGAATGTCTCAACCGCCGCCTGCAACATTTCGTCCGTGGTCACGACAGAGATCACCTCGGCGCCGACGGGGTATTCGGCGGAACACGGTCCGCTGACGATCACCACCTCGTGACCGAGTCGCAGGGCAGCGGTTGCCAGCGCCGCGCCCATCCGTCCACTCGAGGCATTGGTCAAATAACGGACCGGGTCAAGATATTGACGCGTCGCGCCCGATGTAATCAGAATACGAGCCACACCAATCACCCAAGGATTTCATCGATCATGTGATCGACATCTGCCGCCGTCATCGACATCTTCGCCGCAGCGAGCGCGAACAGTCGTTTTTCACCTTCATCCAATCGTCCGTCGGCGGCCATCATGCGGATCAGATCACGCATCAATGACTCTCGATCCTCTTGGCTGGTGGGAATCGCCAACGCCGCATCGTCGGCCAATCCGAATTCGACCGCCTTCTGCAAGTCGTAATCGTCAAGTCCCAACTCGGCACAACGATCGGCGACCAGGTTCACTTCTCGTTCACCAAGGGATCCGTCGGCCAGTGCCATCACCACCAGATTACGCAGTTGCTGACGTCGTTTCGTTAACTTGTCACTGTTCATGACCAAGATGGTAACGATTCGGCGGAACCGAATCCAGCAGCCAGCGGTGATCGGTGTGACGGCCCCGGCATCGGCCAATCGCTGCCTATTCGAGCGTCCGAGAGGCCTGGGTCGCCAACAGATGGGGTGTGTTCAAACCTCGCAAAAAGCCCTGCTGCCCCGTCACTTTGATATGACTATTCAGATGCATGCGAATGTTCACGCCGGGAGCGGGAGTGACGTAGGCAAGCGTCCGGCCGCTGTGATCGGTCAAAGCAAAAGGTGGGCTGTTGGCTCTCGCCGAATAGACTTGGACCAGGTAACCCACCTGGGAAACGGACGTTTGTGGAAGAGTCGCCGCGGCCAGCGGTTCATTTTGCGGGATCGACGGAACCGAACTGCTTTGAATCACCACCTCACCGTCGCGCCGCTGTGAGACGCGTTGATACTGTTCGGCGCGTTCGGCCAACAACCTTGCTCGGCCCGCCATCACCTGATCGATCGATGAAGTCGTTAGCAGCTTCGCAGCCCGAACCACCGGCTCGGTCTCTGCCGCCGAAGCGCGAGCCGCCATCAGTCGCGATAGGATCAAACTCAATTGGTCGACATCCGCTGCTCTCGCTTCCGCTTCCACCTTGGCGACCTGCTCGGAAGTGACCACCTGCAGCGTTCGCAGTGCGGGTGCCACCGTTGGCGTTAATGATCCAGTCGGATGGATCGGTTCCTGAGCAACGACCTGCTGAACGGCACGATCGCCAGAGCTTGTCGTGATCGGTTGGGGTGACTGAAGCGACGCGGCCGTCCGCGCATTGATCGCGACACGCCGGTAACCCAGTTCTCGTCACCCGCCGACTCGGATCCGTTTGGTGCGGTCGCGTCCGCGCCGATGTCCAGCAGACGCGGTCGACCGAGGAACTCCATCGAAGCCAGCAGCCCATTTTGCGTGACCGCTTCCTTCAACGACGAAGGTTTCTTGTTCGGCAGGGTTGTCGACAGCGAATCGTCAGCGATGTCTCGGTCACCGCCGGCACGCCAATTGTCGTTCAGGCCACTGCCAATCGCTGGCTCCAACGGATCAAGATTTGCCTGCGCTTGCGGTGTCGCCCCGTTTCGCCGTGATGATCTGGGGCTGGACGACGAGGATCGATCCTCCGATGCTCGTGCGGCGGCCATCGACGTTGTTTGTGGTTGCGAAGCGGTTTGATCGCCCGCCAGGAATTCGTTCTCACCGCTGGCGACATTTCGATTCGCCGATGCAACCAACTCCTGCGAACTCAAAACGACTTGGTCGCGGTGTACCCAGCGGAACTCGCCCGAGGGAGGCACGATCCGGTACCAGAGCTGCGGCCCGTCGGGGCCCTCTCGCTCGCTTCGTCCAATGATCGATACCGGTTCGCCCTTGGCAAGCTGGACCTGCCAGCGATACTCGCGTGCCCGTCCCAGATGTGTTCCGATCCAGGCGACCGTGCGGTCTTCAATCACGGTGCCATGTTCCTGGCTAGCGTCCGGTTCGATGGTTTCAGCGACGATCCAACAGAAACTGTCTTCGGGAGGACGAATGCCTAGCCAGCCGTCGTCGGTCTCGGCATAGACGTCCAAGGCCTGTCCGTGTACCAGCGGATCGGTGCGATAGTATTCACCGGACGGACCGCATCGAGCGTAGGCGCCTTCCTGCGCCACGTAGACGACGTACGGTTCCGAGGACAAGCCGTTCTCGGCGCTGGCCGACAAGCAACCGGCGATCGCGGCAAGCAGCGTGAAACTGAGTCGTGCAACAGAGAGACGAAAGACACTTCGAAGCGAATGCATCGTGCGCTGCTTCCTTGCCAAGGGCTGAAAACGGAATCGGTCACAATGACCACGGACGTCGATAGCCAAGTTTGACGATCGGGCACAAGACCGCTCGCGACCATTTTTCGATATCCTCGCGCGGCGGCGGTCAATCGGTGGCATGGTTCGGCGTCATGCGGTTCAAACCGCTAATTCTAGCTGAATTGCTAGCGAAGCGACCGGTTCAATGAGGAAATGATTCGGGATTCGGTGGATTCACATTTACCACCATGTCGAAGCGTCTTTAGAATGCGCAGGTGTGTCAGTTCTGGTGTTTGCTTGTAGGTGAAACAGGGGGAGTCGATGAGTGTGCTGATCAGCTGCGAGGTTGGGGGCGACCGTGTCCCGGCCGCGTTGATGGCAGCGACACGTTCATCCCCCTTGGCTGCAACCGTGTTGCCGGCACCGAGTCCCTCTGCCGGAACTTCCATGGGGACCAAGAAGGTTGCCCCCGGACAACTTCCCGAGTTCTTGCCGTCGGACGCCGCGGCGGGTTATGTGGCACGAAAGATGTCCGAGCGGTTGTCTGCGCCGTTGATTGCCAATGAGTATTCACGAGAGCTGATCGACGTCACGCGATCATTGCATCATCGGCAACTTTTTTCCTCTCTGACACGGTCCTGGCCTGTGGCGGATCGTCAGCGATTGATCGATCAGATTCACGCACCCTACCGCGAACGCATCCAGAACGCGGTGGCAGCTCTTTTTCGTCGCTATCCTTACGTGATTCATCTTTCGGTGACAACCTTTGCGCTGCGGCAGAAGGGGCAGCACCGCCGAGCGGATGTTGGTTTGTTGTACGATCCTGGCGAACAGGACGAAGTCGATTTCTGTCTCGATTGGATCGACGAGATGTACGAGCAGGTTCCGATGCTGCGAGTGCGGCGCAACTATCCGGGTCGGGGCACGACGGACAGCATCACCAAGGCGATGCGAAGTGAATTTGCGGGCAGCAGTTATATTGGCATCGAGGTTCAGTTCAATCGAGCATGGGTGGGTCGTTCGTTGGTGGTGAGAGACGAGGTGATTGAGGGAATGTGTCGATCTCTGCAAGCGATCACGGCGGCCAACCAAAGCGAAGCGGCCTGAGCGAGTCCGCGAGGGCGGCTGCTTCATGCCCGGCATCCGATGAATGCTCTGTCAGTAGTAACACCAACCTAAGGAACAAGCAGTACGAGTAAGCCAGAAAAAGACAGCGTCATCGCAATGCCAGCTGATGACCTATTTTGTGAGATTTTGGTTGCGTTTGTCCGGTCGGCTCATTTCACGGTGGGCGCGTGAGGCAGCAAAGACCCGCTATTTCTTGCGTTCAGTCGCCTGGAGTTTCTTGTGTAGAATCTCGACTTCTTGCGCAAGCGTTGGCTCGAGTTCAGCCAAACGTTCCGGGATGTCTTGTGCAGCGTGAATCGCGGCCAAAACGATGATCGAATTTGCCTGTCGATCGCAAACCAGCAGGTGTTTGTTGACTCGGTAAAAGCAGAAGTCGGGATGGAACTCCGGTTGCGGGCGAAGCAATTCCGAGTGTTCTTGGATTCTGATGAGCCCGGCTTCCAGGTCATCGATATACCGCGCAGCTACTTTCTTTCCCCAGTTCTCAATGGAGAACCGTTCGATCTCGTTGATCGAAGCCAGTGCGGACTGGGTGAGGGCAAGTGCTTTGGATTTCTTAGGGCTCACGACCGGGCTTTTTTCATGGCCTTTCGAAGGTCACCAGTGAATTCCACAGTGCGGCCTTCGATTGCGTCGCGGTAGCCAGTAAGAATATTGTCGCGAGCCTCCGATGCTTCTTTCTTGAGCTTCATCTGACGCAACACATCCCGCACAAACTCGCTGGGAGTGGCGTAGAGCGTGCCGTCACCGCAGTTTTCATCGATAAATGCCCGAAGCTCGTCAGTTAGCGATAAATTGAGCGAGTTAGCCACTGGATCGGTCTCCTTCAGTCATCAACCGAGGATACCATCGGTGACGTTATTTGTCAATATTCGACACGTCGGAGGCTGCCGGTTGGCCGGTTGGCTTGCCCCCGCGTGTTGCCATTTTCCGCTCGCAATGCGGCCGGATCCGATGCTTCGGCAAGCCGCTGCTATCCCTGCCGCATCGGTACAGCGGTGATGCTGCTAGCTGGACAGCGTCACTTTTGTGGTAGTCCTGCCACTCCGCTGGCAGGGCATGCCGCGATTGTCTGCCAGATAGTTCTCAAGTGCCGCGTCCGGGTGATCCCAGGGGCCGAAATAGTGAAACTTGCCCTTGATCTTCTTTGCCCATCGTGGCGTCGCGTGGGGGAATAGCGGGAACCTGGGGGTTGGGTTTGTTGGGCTTGTTTTTGGTCGGAATAGCTGTAGTATCTGCCACGTGTCTTCACCTCCGGAACAGGAATACAGGTGTTGTCAAAGACACCCGTCAGTTACCGCTGGCGGGTGTCACACATAGATAGAAAGGGTACGTCGTACGGTCGCAGGTGTCACAGTCAGAATTGGCGGACCGCAAAAAAACGACGTAAACGCTTTACAAGAAACAACTTGCACCCCTAGCTCAATTGGATAGAGCATCGGTCTACGGAACCGAAGGTTAGAGGTTCGAATCCTCTGGGGTGTACTCAGAAAAGCCAGTCCATAACGGGCTGGCTTTTTTCGCTTCCATCTTCCAAGTCCCTGCAAATAAAGCACTTGTGGCGACCTGTGTTTCGGCGGGGCGGTTGGAAGCCGCAAAACTCCCTGTTGAGCGATCAAGTACCAGCTAGAGCCTGTTTCACCGAGTCCACTCAACAGATCACTCAACAGATTTTGGCGGCTCATTTATCGGCCGTGTTCCTATCGCTGAACCGATCCCGCCCTCCCGCGTCGTACCGGGATGCAAGTCCCAATCAACGACCATCTATCCCTCACCAAACTCTTCCCCACCGATCAGCAAGCCGTCTGCCACCACCTTGCCGACCCCGCAGTGGCAGGCACGACTGTCGGCATTCCATACCCGTTTGGCCCCGATGACTTCGCTCAAAGGCTGGCGAGAGACGCGGCAATGGATGCCGAATTCGGCCATCCCCTGTACCTTGCAATCCGTCAATCAAACGGTTGGCTCATCGGGATGCTTGCCTTCCAAGACGACGGCGTGATCGAGCTTGGATATTGGCTCGCCAAGCCGTGGTGGGGCCAAGGCATCACGACTGTTGCTGTGCGTGCGGCCTGTCACCATGCCTTCTTCAAGTGGGATGTGGACGTGATCCTTGCCAGTTGTTTTCAGTCGAACGTGGCCTCTCGGCGGGTTCTCGAAAAGAACGGATTCATGTACGAGGGGCGACATCAACTGGTTAAGGATGGTTTGCCAATTGATTCTTGAATGTTCGTCCATCCGTGACCATCGCAACCTCCATGAAGACGGGAAGTTGCAATCATTTCAACTGAATCCGCACCCGGGAATTCTAATTGTCGCTGGCTGGGAAACAGCCCCGTGAAACACACCCAAAGGATGCCCTCAATCCGGGAGTTCTAGTTGTCGCCGCCCCGGAAAGCTAATTGTCGCTAGACAGAGACAGCGCGTTGTCCAGCCGATCGCGAATTTGAGTTACTGAGTGGAGTTGATTCAGGGCGACTCAATCGCCCGCAGTCTGGGCATGCACCGCGGCAATTGAACCGTGGCGGCGCGCCACAGAATGCACTGCGCAGATTGCTGTTTCCCGCGGTGTTGCTGCGGACGCTTGCCGTACTCTGGTGGCTGGCATAGTTGCACATCCGGAAGCTGAACTGGCTAAGGCTGCAAATGACGAACGTGGACGGAGCCGATCCGAGCTAGCCCTTGTTGATTCAGTGTGATCAATCGGTCGATCGATTGTTCAGTAAGCTCGGTGCCACGTGCGAGTAACAACGTTCCCGAGCCTACACGAATCGCGTCAGCCAGGATCATTCCAGGCGACAACTGAGAAAGCGTTACCACTTCCGATGCATCCTTGTGTTCAAGGGTGCATTGCGGCGTTGTGATGGCTGGTGTCGCCCGCTGGGATGCCATCAACAACAAAGCGAGATGCATAGCAATCTCTTTCATGAGCTTGACGTGCTCACTCGTGTAGGCATCATACTCGCGACTGCTGAAGAACAAGATACCGATGGGCTGGTGATCAACGAAAAGAGGACACGTCATTGACGACTTGATGCCCTCTCTCACAATCAAACTCGTAGACCTGGACTGCGGCCTGCGCTCAAGGTACTTCGGCAGGTTGTTCAAAACGCGCGGCTGTCGATGGTCGATGACAATCGAAAGTGATGAACCGGCAAGCGGCGCCGAGTAGCCGGTGCGAAGCAAGACCCGGTCGTTGGACTTCGCCCACCTTGCAGTCGCAGATCCATTTTCCATATCAATATCGGCGTAGCCAATGCGGTCGTACGGAATCAGATCGTGAAAGGAATCGAATATGTGATCGAGCGATTCCTCAAGAGTTGCACCGCCGACGATTGAGGCGGAAAGGTCGTATAGATGATCGATGAAGGTCGATTGAGCGACTTGAATGTCCATTTGAATGCCCCGACGTGAATTGCCGCAACAGAAGTGGGCACACTTGAAACTTAGGTTGGATTGAGCCCTCCCCGACAACGAAAACAAGAAAATAGCGGTTGCAACGACTGTACCAATGATGCGATCGCGTCTGAGCTAGCTGTTGGCGTCTGGATCTAGCAATAAAATTTTCCACCTGCCATCGCACCGCATACGGAAAGTGTCGTCCCTTTCAGATGGCATCACCCGATATTGTCGTCCAACGTCGTGCATCAGCAGTTTGGTAAACTGGAAATCCGAAGCAGTGAGACGATAGCTGGAACAAACCTCATTTCACTTCAATTCGCTAATTTGCGTCCGAGTGAAACACTGAGGGGACTTGGAAACTGCGTCGGACGATGAAGCCGACGCAGGTTCGGGGATCCCTAAAAGTGCGTCGGTCTATTGCACCTCTGCAGTTTAGCGGGTTTCAGTTCTGCGTTCGGCTGATGCAACTTCGGCGGATTGGGAAGCACTCCAATCCGCTTCGGTGTGTCACTCATGTTGGCACAGAGGGTGCAGCGTGAATTTCCGAGAAGCTTGTCAGAGACCGGCGTCGTAATTTTACGACAATTGGATTCCGACCGGTTAGGTATAAGACGACGCATGCCGGTCCAAGGAGCGACGGCCACCGATCAGCCTTATTTTGATTCCGACTAGATTGGCGACCGTGGCCGAGCGTTTCGTTAGGCACCATGTTAGCTGATGTACACCTGCTTTATTCTAAAAACGAATTCCGGCTTTTTGACGTATTGCATGGCCTTGTCCCACAGTGGATTGGTACGGTTATAAAGATCCTCTGCAAGAGCCTTTATCTCCGGTGGCGCGTCGTCCCGAAAATAGTCCTTGTTGCTTCGATTTTTATCGTAGCTCACGCCTGTTATCTTGAAGTCCGACGCCGCCACGCTGATTGACTTTTGCTGCTCTATGTCTTTGTGTGCGGTTTCCCACGTTACGGCGCGTGTCATCAAGTAATACCTGCGTTCATCAAGTTTTCCATCAATGGTGTATGCGAGTTTTGATGGATACTGTGGTTGTATTCTTCGCTTAAAAAGGCCGCCTTCGACGAATCGGAAATGTAAATTATCCGAGGACATCTCATAGCGTCGGAAATCAACAATATCTATCCAATGCCCTTTTGCTTGAGCGAGATGCTTCTTCACAAAGAGAACTGCAAAGGCCTCTTCGGTGTTGGCGTATTCACGGTATTTCTTAAGTAACTTGTCGTCCATACGTCAAGATTGTCCAGGAATCCGCACATGGTGCCTAACGCCACGGATTATGCGGGCGGGACGCATAATTCTTTACTTGAAACCGCACGCAGTGGCGCGTCGCGTGCATCCGATAGTTCAATTCTAGCTTACGATCGCCTTGCGCGATCGCTGCAGCGCATGGGCGATCAGGACACATCGCCCTGGGGCATCAATGGCAGTTGGCTACGATGCGTCGGAGTGAAACGCCGACGCCACATAAGTCGGTTCAGTTCGCGAAACATGAGGACGTGGCATTTGTCGTCCTCAGCACATGACGCTGTCGGTCGGTTCGTCCTGTACGCGCAAGAACGTCAGAGGAATGGTACCGCCGAAATCGATCACTTTGGGAACGTGCCCGACATCATTCAGTTCCACTAGAATATTGCCCGGTTTCAGGTCGCGATAAATGATGCCCTTCTGATGAGCATGCTGCACGGCTTGGCAGTCCACGAGCCCTTCGCATTGAGAGAATCCGACAAGGAATCAGGCAAGTCCACAAGGAATCAGATGAGATTTATGGCAGTTACAAGATCGCTGATCGGCTTCAGAATAGTCTTGACTTGGAATCTGCTTGCCGAAACACCGTGGATACCGCAATGCGAGAAATGGGGCTGAATGTCACTGAGCACCCCGTGACATCCATGGGAGGGTGATTTACAAAACGGTGTGAGAGCGTATCCTTTTTCGGATTCGTCATTGGAATCGGCCGCAAATGCTCGCCATCGGCTTGTGAATGAGGTTGAGTATCGGCTTCGGAATCTGACTCCACGTAAGGGCACATGTGCGGCGACAGGTTGCGACCAGCACTAGGGTTCCAATTTTTTTGAAGGTTAGCATGGTTTCGACCGAAGAGG